>NZ_JAQQDJ010000020.1:0-107714 GCF_046028095.1 Paraburkholderia phytofirmans | reverse complement strand
AATAACACCGCCTATTCCCCACTCACCTTAGACTCCGCGGGGCGCGTGGCCCGTGCTCCGGCCACGCGCCCCACTGGCTGCTCAAGCGGCGCAAGGCCAAGGCGGGAGCCGGACGAATTGCGCGCCCGGCACAGCGAGACGCGATGGCCTTTATAATCGACGCATGAAGACCGCCAAGCCCGCCGCGACCGCTGACAAAGCCACCTCCGCCGCCTCCGCTCACTCCCATGAGCCGGGGCACACGCACGGTGTTTCGCAGGAAGCCGCACTGACACTCGCGGAAGAATATTGCCGCGAACGCGGCGAAAAACTCACGCCGATCCGCCGCAAAGTGCTCGAATTGCTGCTGAATTCCGGGCGCGCCACCAAAGCGTATTCGCTGCTCGACGAGATGCGCCAGATCCATCCCGGCTCCGCGCCGCCCACGGTGTACCGGGCGTTGGACTTTCTGCTCTCGGCGGGGCTCGTGCATCGGATCGAATCGATCAATGCCTTCACCGTCTGCCACGATCTGACGCAATGCCAGCACGGCATCCTGGTGGTATGCCAGCAATGCGGCAACGTCACCGAATTGCATCAGCCGAAACTGCGCCAAGCGCTAGTCGCGCAAATCGAAGACTCGGGCTATCGTCTCGCGAGCGATGAAATCGAATTGAAGGGATTGTGTGCGGCCTGTCAGGCGCTGGAAGCCGCGGCGTCGAGCAAGGAGTCGGGAACGCCCGTCGCCGTCAAGTAACTTTCGGCAACGATCGCGAACCGCACTGCGCCCCGCTCTTGCCATCAAGCCAGGCATCTGAAGAAGCAGTGTCTCACGGCGAGGCTGTCAAGCCGCGCCGCGAATTCGTCAGCTAAATCGAAGCGCTAGGTCAGCCCGCTGCGCGAGCGTCAATCGCATCGTGCAGCAGCGTCACGAGATCTTCGGGCAAAGCCGGCTTGGTCATGAAATGCTGGAAGCCTTCGCCGATGCTGCGTAAGCGATAAGCGTCGTCAGTGTGCCCGGTGAGCGCCACCGCAACCGACGGCGGATGGTCGCCGCGAATCTCGTGATCGCGCAAGCGCTGGATCAGGTAGAAACCGTCCATGGCGGGCAGTTCCAGGTCGCACACCACGGCATCGGGCAACAATCGCAACGCCGCCTCCACGCCCTCTTCCGCATCCGCCACCGCGACGACATGCGCACCTTCTGCTTCGAGTAATAAGGTCAACGATTCCCGACTGTCCGGGTCGTCTTCTACGAGCACGATCGTGGCCTGATCGAGTCTCAATGCTCCGTTCATTTTGCGTTGTTGCTCTAAAAAACCGGTTAGGCCGTCCGACTTGGCCAACGTTTCGCCCTGCTGCTTGCCGCCGATTTGCGCGGCTGCGCTATTGCTGTTCATGGTTCCGACTCGATTTCATGCGCGGAGTTGCAACCAGGCCCAAGATTGTAAAGCATGGCCCGGGCGCCAAACGCGCGCGCACAGTAACGCGCCAAAATTGCACGCCGATGAAAAACCGGCCATCGGTGCCACAGTCACGGCTCTCCGATGCCGACCCGATTCGCCGCGGCGGATCGCGCAAACCCCGGTTCGCACGACCTTCCCGCCCGACGTTTCTTTTCCAATTCCTGTTCGTGTGCGATGCCGGCAGCCTGATTGATGCCGCCTGCATTCACATCCACTCCACCAGTAGCATGTTGCGTGCCTCGCCGTTTTCAGCATCGTACGAATGTGCCGCGCGCGCAGATTGGCTGTGCTCGCTGCGTGGGGCGCTATCATCGTGTGCGCGCGACGCATCGAACTTTGCGTCGCTGCGGCACCGCGCGGCATGCGGTTGCCATGACCCGTTTGCGCTCCCAACCTTGAGGCCGTCCGACACCATGTCCGATCTCGACTCCGCCACACTCGAAGCACTCCGCCAGGTCAGCACCGCTACACTGACTACCCAACTGTTCAAGCACGGCTTGCGCAATACTTTTATGCAAGGCGTCGCGCCGCTCACCGCGCACAGCGGCGCGAATCTGGTCGGTCCGGCGTTCACACTGCGCAACATTCCATCGCGTGAAGACATCGACGTGCTCGAACTGTTTGCCGATCCCGAGTACGCGCAGCGCAAGTGTGTCGAAACGATTCCGGCCGGCCATGTGCTCGTGCAGGATTGCCGCGGCGAGCGCAGCAGCGCGTCGTTCGGTTCGATCCTGACGCAACGCTTGCAGGTTCGCGGCGTGGCGGGCATGGTGTCCGACGGCCCGGTGCGGGACAGCACGACGATCGCCGCGCTCGGCATTCCCGTGTTCTGCGCGGGGGCGAGCGCGCCGCCCAATCTGATTCGCCATCACGCGGTGGATATCAATGTGCCGATCGGCTGCGGCGGTGTCGCGGTGTTTCCAGGCGACGTGATCGTCGGCGATGCGGACGGCGTGGTGGTGATTCCGCTCAAGATGGCGGCAGAGGTCGCGCAAGCCGCTGCCGAACAGGAGCAACTCGAAGTGTTTCTGACCGAGCGGATTCGTGACGGCGCCGCATTGCCCGGCACTTACCCGCCGAACGAAGCGACCAAGGCCGCTTATGAGGCGTGGAAAGAAAAGCGGAAAGCGTGAGACGGTGTGGCGGCGATGGACGATGGCTGGTAGTTGATCGCACCCGCGCGGCACAAGTACGGTTAGAGAGCGTCGCCGGCCATCAACCGGCCTTCTTCGGGCCGATACCCTGCACCAGCAAAGCCACGGCATGCCGCGCGATTTCCGCGCCGCCGATATTGCGGCGAAGCGGATCGTTGCACCACAGTTTCGACGTGGCCAGCGGCAAAATCGTCAGTCCAAGTAGCGTGACGAAGACGAGCGCGGGTTCCAGCTCCGCGTTCAGCCGCCCTTCCTTCTGCCACCGGGCGATGGCCGACAGCGACGCCTTCTGATGCGCGTTGCCGAAGCGCTCGTGCATACGTTGGCGCAACAGGCCGCCGTCGCTGATCACTTCGCGAACCCACAATGACGGAAACCACGGATGCTCGGCGGCCGCTTGCACGAGCCGCTGCGCGAGCTGCGTGATGGCCGCGACCGGGTCGTCGGGATTTTCCTGGAAAGGCACGCCGAGCCCCGCGCGCAGCGGCGCGAAACGTTCGTCGATCAACACGTCGAGCAGTTGATCGCGCGTCTTGAAGTAGTAATGCATCATCGCCGGCGTAAAACCGGCCTCGCGGGCAATCTCGCCGAGCGTGGTGTCGACGATGCCCTGCCGCGCGAACAGCACGAGCGCGGCGTCGAGCAGACGATTGCGCTGCTCCGGTCCGCGCGCGGCGCCGGAAGGTCTGCCCGGGCGCCGCGCGGGCGCGGCACCCGCCTCCGGTTTTTCCGACGATGCGCCCGCGCGGGTTTCAAGAGCGCGGCCGGGCGCGGAACGCGCCTTGCGAACCTTCACCGCAGCCGTATCAGGCAGCGTGCTCTTCACCTTTCGACCATCTGACGGAAT
The DNA here is from genome assembly GCF_046028095.1 of Paraburkholderia phytofirmans. Classification (GTDB taxonomy): domain Bacteria; phylum Pseudomonadota; class Gammaproteobacteria; order Burkholderiales; family Burkholderiaceae; genus Paraburkholderia; species Paraburkholderia phytofirmans_A. Next base: position 104,268 of record NZ_JAQQDJ010000020.1, on the reverse strand, counting down.
CCTTGCCATTGCATTCAATTTGACTGGTGACGCGATGTCGCATATATTAATCTCCGAATTAATTAATTTCAACCCGTGACGCCATGGACCAATCGACCACGACACGCCCCGCCGAACTGACGCACGCGCAGGCAACCGCGCCCGCCCAGGCAGCCGATCATCCGCCGATCCGCCTGCTGTTTCCAGCGTTGCTGCTGGTCATGCTGCTCGCAGCGCTCGATCAAACCATCGTTTCAACAGCGCTGCCGACTATCGTCGGCGAACTGGGCGGCCTCAATAATCTCTCATGGGTCGTGACGGCCTACCTGCTCAGTTCGACCATCGTCGTGCCGCTGTACGGCAAATTCGGCGATCTGTTCGGCCGCAAGATCGTCCTGCAAACGGCGATCATCGTGTTCCTGGTCGGCTCCGCGTTGTGCGGCGTCGCGCAGAACATGACGCAGCTCATCGTGCTGCGCGCGCTGCAAGGCCTCGGCGGCGGCGGCTTGCTGGTGGTAACGATGGCCGCCATCGCCGATGTGATTCCGCCCGCCGAACGCGGCCGCTATCAAGGCGTGTTCGGCGGCGTGTTCGGTCTTGCAACCGTGATCGGCCCGCTGCTCGGCGGCTTTCTCGTCGAGCATCTCTCGTGGCGCTGGATCTTCTACATCAATCTGCCGCTCGGCATCATCTCGCTCGTCGTGATCGGCGCGGTCTTCAAGCCGCACGTTCGCCACGTGAAGCACACCATCGACTACATGGGCGCCGCGTTCCTCGCCGGCGCCCTCACCTGCATCATCCTGTTCACGAGCCAGGGTGGCACGATCCTGCCGTGGTCGTCGCCGCAACTCTGGTTCACGCTGGGCATGGGGCTTGTAGCGATCTGGGGTTTCATCCACGAAGAACGCAGCGCGGTCGAACCGATCATGCCGCTCGAACTCTTCAAACAGCGCACGTTTTTGCTGAGCAGCCTGATCGGCTTCATCATCGGCGTATCGCTGTTCGGCTCGGTCACCTTCCTGCCGTTGTATTTGCAGGTAGTCAAAGGTTCGACGCCCACGGAAGCCGGCATGCAGATGCTGCCGATGATGGGCGGTCTGTTCCTGATGTCGATGGTGACGGGCCGGGTGATCAGCAAGATCGGCAAGTACCGCATGTTTCCGATCGCGGGCACGTTTCTCGTGGCGGTCGCAATGCTGCTGCTCGCACGCCTGCAGATCAGCACGCCGATTCATGTGATGTATATCGATATGGGCATTCTCGGCTGCGGGCTCGGCATGGTGATGCAGGTGCTGATTCTCGCGGTGCAGAACACCGTCGAGTTCAAGCATTTGGGCGTGGCCACTTCAGGCGCGACGCTGTTCCGCTCGATCGGCGGGTCGATCGGCGTGGCCAGCTTCGGCGCCGTGTTTTCCAACGGCCTCGCCGCGCGCCTTGAAAAGTTGATCCCGCCCGACACCGAGTTGCCGCACGCGCTCGGCCCTGCCGCGATCCACGCGTTGCCGCAAGCGTTGCGCGACGACTATCTGCAAGCATTCGCGGGCGCGTTGCACACGGTGTACCTGTCGGCTGCTTGCGTGGTGGTGCTGGCCTTTGCGCTCGCATGGCTGCTGAAGGATCATCCGCTGCGCAAACATTGACTCTTTCCCGCTTTCTTCAGGCGCTTGATGCAAGCGCTTAATGACGAGGTCGGACGCCATGCGCGCCGACCTCGTTCTGTTTTCGGCTTCGCTCGATTCGTGTGAAAAAACCTCTGTGCCTGTTCGTCCTGCCGATGTAGCGGCTATTTCGTCCTACCTACAAATGTTCGCTAGCGCACATAAGATAGGTAGCAACGGCGATTGACGTTCTCATTGAAACCCCACATATTGCAACCAGCGGCAGCGCAAGCGTGGGCTGGTCGCCCAAGACTCTCCGGCGCATGTGGATCGTGATTTCCGCGGACATCGCTCCCGCTTCAACATGATCCGGAACATGCCGTAATGGCATCGTTTTCCAAAGGTGGGTCCACAGCATGTCCACCCAGACACTACTCGGCCACAGTTTTCCGACGCCTTGCAAACGGTGTGGCGGCGCACTGTACCGGCAAGTCGACTATTGCCCGTATTGCGGCGCGGTGCATCCACTCGACGCGGGTCCGCACAAACGCACCGTAATTCCCGGCAGCCGTGCGAGCGCCATGAATAAAGTAGCGCAGAAGAACAGCCTCGACCCGGCGACAGCCGATGAAACCGACCCCACGACGCGTGCCGCGTTCATGGGCGAACCTGCTCATGCCGAGGCAGCGATGCCCGCGTCCGCACTCGTTTCGACGGACAGGCCGATTCCGCCTCTTCCCGCACTGCCCAATGCGGCGGGCCGCGGCGCAATCTCGCTTCGTAAAATGCTGTATGCCATTGGGGCGGTTGTCGTAATCGGCCTGGCGTATGTCGGATATGCGCTATTCAGCGATCACGATTTGTCGAGCGGCAATGGCGACCAGTCCGCCGAAAGTGAAACTACTCAGGATGCCAGAACGACGACCGGCACGATCGCACTGTATTCGCCAACCCAGTCGGCCAACCAGGCCGGCGCCGTGGGCAAACCCGCTACGTCCGTCAATCCCGCGAAGCCGGCACCGGTGATCCCGGCGACGCCCGTCGCGCCGCCGGCGGCCGCTGTGCCCGCCAAGCCCGCGCCGCAGTTCCGCGATGTCGCGCAAGCCGTGCAGGCGGCGCGTCTCGCCTCCCGCGCCAACGATCTCTCTGCGGCGCAAGCCGCTCTCGGCGTCGCGCAAACGATGCAACCGCGCAATTCCGACGTAGAAGACCTCGCGACAGAATTGAAGCCGTTGACCGCCCGCCGCGACGCCGCGTTGCAAGCCGCGCAAACTTGCGCCGCGCAGCAGTCGTGGTCCTGCGCACGCCAGTACGCCAACGAAGCGCTCGCGATCGACACCGGCAGCGACACGGCCAAGTCCATACTTGAACGCGTGATTCGTGAGACCGGCTGGGCGCCGCTCAACCCGCGTGGCGCGGCAGGCGCGCCGCCACAAGGCAAACCGTCGGCGCAGGCGCAAGCCGCTTTGTCGTCACAGCAGGCGGCTCAACTGCAGACTCCACTGCCCAAAGGCATGCCGCCGAACGGCGAAGTCGTGGCGGCCGCCCCGCGGTCCACCACCGCGGCGCCCGACGGCAATAGCGTCGAGGCGCGCGAACGCGCCATCAAGGACTCCGGCTGGAAACGTCCGGCGACCAACGCCGCGAAGCCCACCGCGGGCGGTTCACCGAGCCAGTGACAGATAGTTTGGATACCGAATCGCATAACGAATCTGCCAGAGAATCACACGTATCAGCGCGTTTGGTTTGAGAGGTAACAGACGGACGTGGCAGGCGCGGCACATAGAACATGACATGGCAATCCGGCTCACTGGTGCTTCACGTGCATCGACGCGCGAAGTCATACGAACCTGACCGATAGGTAGAGAGACCATGCTGAAGAGACTTCTCGCGGGATGGCTGGGGCTGGCGCTGATGGTCGTGTCTTCACTGGCCTGCGCGGAGCCGGCGCATTACAAGATCGTCACCGGTCCGGAACGGGGCACGTATATCCAGATCGGCCAGGATCTGTCGAAATGGGTTGCGCAGCCAGCGGGCATCGACCTGGAAGTGATGGCGTCGAAGGGCTCGGCTGAAAACGTGCAACGCATGCGCTTCGAGCCGGGGGTAAAACTGGCGCTCGTGCAATCCGACGTGTACCAGGCTTACATCGACATGGCCAACGCCGGCAACGCCGACGCCGGCACGGCGATCCGTCCGCTGCGGCTCATCATGCCGCTTTACGACGAGGAAATTAACGTCGTGGTGCGCGCGGACTCGCCGCTGAAAACCCTCGCCGATATCAAGGACAAAAGCATTAGCGTCGGCCTGATCGGCAGCGGTACCGCGCAGTCGGCCACGACGCTCTATCACCTGATGTTCGGCCAGGCGATTCCCGAGCAGAACATCCAGCATCTGAGCAACGAAGATGCGTTGGCCGCTTTGATCGTGAAGAAAGTGGATGTCGCGATCATCGTGGTCGGACAGCCGGCGAAACTATTTAACGACATGAATCCCGACCTGTTGCAGCAGATCCGTCTTCTAAAGGCCGATCCGGGCGCCCCCGAAACCACCCGCGCCAAACAAACCTATTTCCCCACGACGATCCGCGCGAGCAGTTATCCGACCTGGCTCAAGGAAGATGTGCCCGCGCTGACCGTCAAAGCATTTCTCGTCACCTACGACTATGGCCTGCGCGATACCGTCGGCAATCTGAATCACTTTGCCGACTCGCTCTGCGCCAACTTCGACAATCTCCAGGAGCACGGGCATCCGAAATGGAAGCAGGTGAAGCTTGAGTTGCCGCCGCTCGTGCGCGGGTGGAAGTACTACTCGCCGGTCGAGAAGCATCTGCGCGCGTGTCTCACGAACAAGAGCGCCGCGATGAGCGCTACGGCGGCACAGCAGGGCACGGCGAAACCGCGCCCGACGTGTACGGATCAGGAACGCTTGCTTCTGCTGTGCAAGTAAGTTCGTCGCATTGCCGACTTCATCACGCTCAGCAAGACTGCATGCGTTGATCGCGAGATGCCCGACGCCCGCGGTCCGCGTTGCGTCGGCCTGACCGCTGTACCGCCCCATTCCTCGGTACAGTTTGGACGATTTGCAACGATCCGTACCTTAACGTCCATGCCCGGATAGCGGATGCTATCAACCTCCTCCTGCGCATGGGCTCTCCCGATGGACAAAACGACAAACGGCTGGCTGAGCGGCTTCATAGGGGTGTTGATCTTCAGCGGCTCGTTGCCGGCCACTCGCGTCGCCGTGCAAGGCCTCGACCCGCTATTCCTGACGGTCGCCCGCGCGACGATCGCCGGCACGCTCGGTCTGCTGCTCCTTCTCGTATTCCGGCAGGCGCGGCCGTCCCGCCATGATCTGATTCCGCTGGTGATCGTCGCAATCGGCGTGGTAATCGGCTTTCCGCTACTGACGGCACTGGCGCTGCGCCACGTGAGCGCGGCGCATGCCGTGGTGTTCGTCGGACTGCTGCCGCTCGCCACGGCGATCTTCGGCGTGCTGCGCGGCGGCGAGCGTCCGCAACCGGCTTTCTGGCTGTTCTCGGCGCTCGGCAGCGGCGCGGTGGTGGCGTTCGCCCTGCGTCACGGCCTCGAAGCATCGCCGATCGGCGACGCGTTGATGCTGGCCGCCATCGCCGCGTGCGGGCTGGGTTATGCCGAAGGCGCGCGCCTGTCGCGCCACTTGGGCGGCTGGCAGGTGATTTCGTGGGCGCTCGTGCTGTCGCTGCCGCTCATGCTGCCGCTCGCGGTATGGACGCGGCCCGTGTCGTTCGACGGCGTCAGTCAGGCGTCGCTCTGGGGTCTCGCCTATGTGTCGCTCTTCAGCATGCTGATCGGTTTCGTGTTCTGGTATCGCGGCCTCGCGCTCGGCGGCATTGCGGGCGTCGGGCAGTTGCAGTTGCTGCAGCCGTTCTTCGGCCTGCTGCTCGCGGGACTGCTGCTGCACGAGCAGGTGCCGCCCGCGATGATTCTGGTTACCGTCGTCGTGGTGGGATGCGTGGCGGGCGCACGGCACTTCTCGCGCGCGGCGCGGGCGGCCGGTTGAATATGTCATCATTCCCACGATCGACTAACCACCACCCCGCGCCGCGATTACGATGCCGACTGCTTTTGCTCAAACCGTCGAAGCCCGCTTTGCCGAACTCACGCCCACTTCCAAGCGCGTCGCCAGCTACATGCTGGCCAATCTCGACCGGCTCGGCCTCGAAACCGCCGACCAGATCGCCCAGCAAGCCGGCACGAGCGGCATTTCGGTCGGCCGCTTCCTGCGCAGCATCGGCTATCAGAATCTCGACGACCTGAAGCGCGAACTGCGCGGCGCTCAGGAACGTCCATGGCTGATCACGGACCGGCTCGACGCGTTCCGCCGCGCCGCCGGCCAACACGATGAAGCCTCGCCGGCCGCCGATTCGCCTGTCGTGCCCAACCCCGCGCTCGCTCATTCGCTCGAACTCGAAATCGGCGCGATCCAGCATGTCTACCAGCTCGCGCAGTCGCCGGTGTTCGCGCGCGTGGCCGAACGCATCTCGAACGCGGATGCTGTCTACATTCTCGGCATTCAGTCCACGCGCGGCATCAGCAACGCGTTCTACAGCTACCTCGAATACATCCGTCCGCGCGTGTTCTATTCCGACGGCATGTCGGGCTCGTACGTCGATTCACTGAACTCCGGCTTCGAATCGCCTTATCTGATCGTCACCGACACGCGCGCTTACTCGAAGGTCGCGCGCCGCTATTGCGAAGCCGCCACGCGCCGCGGCCTGCCCTTCGCGCTCATCACCGACATTTACTGTCCGTGGGCGCGCGAATTCGACGGCGATCTGCTGCAGGTGAAAACCGACGTCGGCCAGTTCTGGGATTCGCTCGCACCGCTTACCTGCCTTTTTAATCTGCTCATCTCGGCGATCGTCGAAAGACTCGGACCGCGTATCGACGAACGCGTCGCGCGCAACCGGGAACTGCAAAGCGAATTCGATCAATTCGACGACCTCTGATGCAGGCCAGGTGCTTCGACTCATGACCGACCGTCGATTCAGTTGCCGCCGATCGACAACAGCGCGAGCGGGCCCCTGCGCCCGATGTGACCAATCGGCTGTCAGGAAAACAGGTATCCTCACCGGCTCGTTCAGAAGGAGGGTCCATGAAGTTTTCAATTTGCCTGGCGATTGCCGCCCTGACGGTATCTGCCGGCGCTTACGCGCAGACCGCGCAAACCTTCCGCTTCGGCGAGGGCCAAAGCTCGCTGCCGTCGGGTCATGCGCAGCCCACGCCCGCGCCTCGCGCGCAGGCCCAACAGGGGCAAGCTCCGCAGCAATCCGCCGAACAGCATGCGCCGACGTCCGAGGCCAAGCCGAAACATAAGGCTAAGTATCACCGGCATCATCGTGGGCATGTGACGCAGCCGGATACGTACTCGCATAGCTGAGCGGTGCCAGACGGGTGAGCGTGGTGCGCGTCCTCTTCGCTGGAGCGGGTGATTGCTGAAGCACGCCTGTTCGCGCGTATGGGGCAAAGCTGAATACCCGCCATACGTCGTGGCGATTTTTGACTCGCTTCAAATTCGCGCGCGCGGCGGGCATAGTAAAACGTATCCGCCGATTTATCGCCACGACAGGAACACGTATGAGCATGACGCACGCCGCGCCCACCGCTTCTGGATCAACGAACACGGCCGCCCCGCTGATCCGCGACGCCACCGAAGCCGACCTTCCGGCAATTCAGGCGATCTATGCCCACCATGTGCTGACTGGCGTCGCCTCGTTCGAAGAAACCCCGCCCTCCGTCGATGACCTGCGCACGCGGCTCGCGTCGGTGCGCAGCCACGGGCTGCCGTACATGGTGGCGGAGATCGACGGCGAAGTCGCCGGCTATTGCTATGCGACGCCTTACCGGCCGCGCGCCGCGTATCGCAACACCATCGAAGATTCGATCTATGTGAACGACGCCTATCGCGGCCGAGGTCTGGGACGCGTGCTGCTCCAGGCGCTGATCGAGCGCTGCGAAACCGGGCCTTGGCGTCAGATGGTCGCCGTGATCGCGGACGGCGGCAGCGGCGGCTCGCTGTCGCTGCATACGCAGCTAGGTTTCGCATTGACGGGGACGTTGAAGGCGGTGGGCTTCAAACACGGCCGCTGGCTCGACACGACACTGATGCAGCGCACGCTCGGCAAGGGTGACTCGAGCGTGCCGGACGACGTGTCGGCAGCACGCGACTGAAGCCGGCGAGCGCGTTGGCGGCCGCGCGCGCCGCCGCGTTAAAATCCCTCCCATGCCCAACACGCCGCCTCCCGTCCCGCCCTTGTCCGCCGACTCGCACGACGCCGCCGGCACCACGCCGCGCAACGAATACACCGTCGACGAACTCGCGCGCGTCACCGACACCACCGTGCGCAATGTACGCGCGTATCAGGACCGCGGCCTGCTCGCGCCGCCGGAAAAACGCGGCCGCGTCGGCGTGTACGACGACACGCACGCTTCGCGTCTCAAGCTGATCAACCATCTGCTCGCACGCGGCTACACGCTCGCGAACATCCAGGACCTGATCATGGCCGTCGACGAAGGCCACGATCTGCGCTCCATCCTCGGCCTGGAAACGGCGATCGGCGGCCGCTGGTCGCGCGAGCGGCCGAAAAAATACTCGCTGATCGAACTGCTGCACATGTTCGGCGACAAGGCTTCGCCGAGCGCGCTCGGCAAGGCGGTCGACCTCGGTCTGCTGGAGCGCGACGGCCTCTCGTTCGTGTCGGGCAGCCCGACGGCGCTGGCCGCCGGCGCGACCATGGCGAAGGAAGGCATTCCGCTTGCCGACCTGCTCGACGCCGTGGGCATCGCGCGGCCGCATTTCAACGCGGTCGCCAAAGCGCTGGTCGATCTGGTGGTCCGCCAACTGGACCGTTACGACGCCGACGCGCTGCCGCCACCCGCCGACGTGCCGGCTCTCGTCGACGCCATCTGGCGCGTGCGGCCGCTCGCGATGGTGCTGGTGGAAAGCGAAATGAACCGGGCGCTCGAAGAAGCTTCGGGCGATTACCTCGGCGACCGTGTCGCGGCGATCATGGAAAAGAAATTGAAGCATCCGGCCGAAGGCGCCGCGGGTGCGGCGAAGAAAGACAAAACGAAGAAGTAGTCTGCGCGCGTAGTCGCGCGCTCGCCTCCGCTTTCACGTGCGCCTTCGCACGCGTCCCGGCCTTCGCGTCCACTTGTGCTATGCCCACGCCCGCATGCGCGGCCAGACGCATACGCCGCCGCGCCACATCCGTCCCGCGTCATATTCAAATCTGCATTGCTTCGTTTGAACGGCGCGAGCTCCATGCGACGATCCCCGAACGTCGCCGCAACGCGTTTTCTGCCGCATCCGCGAGTCCACGCCATGCTTTTGGCGGACCCGAACGAAGCCCGCAGACAACCCACGGCGGCCACACCAATCGAACGCAATGGAGATTCGCAGGATGGTCCGTCACGCCCGTTATTCGCTTCAACTCGCCGCCGCCTTGCTCGCGGCATTCACCACCCTGAGCGCCACTGCGCAGACCGGCGGCAACGGCAGCGAGCCGGCCAAGGTGCTGCGCATCGGCTACCAGAAATCGGGCCTGCTGGCGATACTCAAAGCGCAAGGCTCGCTCGACGAAAAACTCAAACCGCTCGGCTACAGCATCAAGTGGTTCGAATTCCCGGCGGGACCGCAACTGCTCGAAGCGTTGAACGCGAACAGCATCGACTTCGGCTACACGGGCGCGCCGCCGCCGGTGTTCGCTCAAGCGAGTGGCGTGGGCTTCGTGTACGTCGGCGCCGAGCCATCGGGACGCCACGCCGAAGCGATCCTCGTCAAAGGCGACTCGCCGCTGCACAGCGTGGCCGATCTGAAAGGCAAACGCGTCGCGCTGCAAAAAGGCTCGAGCTCGAACTATCTGATACTCGAAGCGCTCAAGAAAGCGGGCCTGCGCTACGAGGATATTCGTCCGGTGTATCTGCCGCCCGCCGACGCGCGCGCCGCCTTCGAAAGCGGCAGCGTCGACGCATGGGTGATCTGGGATCCGTACTACGCGTCCGCGCAGCAGGCGCTGAAGGCGCGCACGCTGGCCGACTACACCGAACTCAACGCCCCGTACAACTTCTACGAAGCGACGCGCGACTTCGCGCAGCAACATCCCGACGTGATCGGCGCGATTCTCGGACAGTTGCGCACCGCCGGGCTGTGGGTCAACGCGCATCCGGTAGAAACCGCCGCGCTGATCGCGCCGAAGGTCGGTCTCGATCAGAAGCTGGTCGAAACATGGGTGCGCCGCTATCCGTACGGCACCACCGCCGTCACCGACGAGATCGTGCGCTCGCAGCAGATCGTCGCCGATGCGTTCTACGGCGCCAACCTTATCCCGGCGAAGATCACCGTCAAAGACAGCGTCTGGCAAAACCGCGAAGTCACGTCCGCGCTGGCCGCGAAGTAGCTAGCGGCGGGCCTCCGAGCCTAGAGGCGGGCGTCTAACCGCCCGCTTGCGTCATCCGTTACCAGCCTCTATTGTTACATCAACCAATGTAACAGTTAAGAAGGTAAAAAGGAGACGGATCGGATGAACGCACGCATGATGCCCCACGAAGCCGCGGCGCCCGACGCGTTGGCGCCTGTCGAGACCGATATCGCCATCATCGGGTCCGGATTTGCGGGCCTCGGCATGGCGATCCGCCTGCGCCAGTCCGGCATCACGGACTTCATCGTCGCCGAGAAGGCCGATTCGGTCGGCGGCACGTGGCGCGACAACCATTACCCCGGTTGCGCATGCGACGTCCAATCGCACGTCTACTCGTTCTCCTTTGCCCCGAATCCGCGCTGGACCCGCATGTTCGCGCGCCAGCCGGAAATCCGCGCTTACCTGGAGGACTGCACGCAGCGCTTCGGCGTCGAGCGGCATCTGCGTTTCGGCCATGAACTGGCCAGCGCGATCTACGACGAAGCGCGCCACCGCTGGCAACTGACCTTTGCGAACGGCCAGCAATGGTCGGCACGCGTGTTGATCTCGGGTATGGGCGGCCTGTCGCGCGCGGCCATGCCGAGCATTCCCGGCCTCGAAAAATTCAAGGGCAAGACGTTCCACTCGCAGCAGTGGGATCACAGCTATTCGCTCGAAGGCAAACGCGTCGCCGTGATCGGCACGGGAGCGAGCGCGATCCAGTTCGTTCCGCAGATCGCGCCGCGGGTCGCGCATCTCGACCTGTTCCAGCGCACGCCGCCGTGGATCATGCCGAAAGCCGACCGCGCCGTGAGACCGCTGGAGCAATGGCTGTTCAAACACCTGCCGTTCACGCAGAAGATCATGCGCTCGGCGCTCTACTGCATGCTCGAATCGCGCGCCTTGGGCTTCGCGATTCATCCTTCGCTGATGAAGACCGCGCAGAAAGCCGCGGAGCGGCATCTGCGCCGCCAGGTGCGCGATCCGCAATTGCGCGCCGCGCTCACGCCCAATTACACGATGGGCTGCAAGCGCGTGCTGATCTCGAACGACTACTTCCCCGCCCTGTCGCGCCAGAACGTTTCGGTGACGACCACCGGCATCGCGCGCATCGAGGAAGACGCGGTCGTCACCACCGACGGCGCGCGTCATCGCGCCGACTGCCTGATCTTCGGCACCGGCTTCCAGGTGGCCGATCCGTTTCCGCGCGGCGTGGTGCGCGGACGCGGCGGCGTCGATATCGTCGATACGTGGCGCGACGGCGCGCATGCTTACCTCGGTACGGCATTGCCTGGTTATCCAAACTTCTTCATGGTGGTTGGACCGAACACGGGTCTGGGCCACAACTCGATGGTGTTCATGATCGAGTCGCAGGTCGAGTACATCTTGCGTGCGCTGAAGACGATGCATGCCGAACGCGCCGACGCCATCGAAGTGCGCCCGCAAGTGGAGCGCGCGTACAACGAGCAGATCCAGCAGAAGCTCGGCCGCGCGATCTGGTCCACCGGTGGCTGCAAGAGCTGGTATCTCGATCCGGCGACCGGCAAGAACACCACGCTGTGGCCGGGATTTGCCTACAAATTCCGCCAGGCCACCGGCACCTTCAGCATGGACGATTACCTCGCGTATTCGGCTGCGCCTCATGTGGCTGGCGCGCCGGTCGCTTCGCCGCATGGCACGCATGGTCATGGTGTTGCAGCATCGGCGGAAGCGACCTGACAAGACATAACGACAACGACAACGACAACGCACCGTTCAGGGAGAACCGGAGATAAACCAATGAAAAACTTTACCGACAAAGTCGCCGCGATCACTGGCGCAGGCTCGGGCATGGGCCGCTCGCTCGCGATCCAGCTGGCGCGCGAAGGCTGCCACCTCGCGCTCGCCGACCGCAATGCCGCGAGCCTCGCCGAAACCGCGCAGCTTGCGCAAGCCGCCGCGCCGCAGATCGTCGGCTCGCCATTGCGCATCACCACGCGCGTGCTCGATGTTGCCGACCGCGCCGCGATGTTCGACTGGGCCGCCGAAACGGCCGCGCAGCATCAGGGCGTCAATCTTGTGTTCAACAACGCGGGCGTCGCGCTGTCGAGCACGATCGAAGGGATGGATTACGCGGATCTGGAGTGGATCGTCGGCATCAACTTCTGGGGCGTGGTGCACGGCACGAAAGCGTTTCTGCCGTACATCAAGGCCTCCGGTGACGGCCATATCGTCAATACGTCGAGCGTATTCGGGTTGTTTTCGCAGCCCGGCATGAGCGGCTACAACGCGACCAAGTTCGCCGTGCGCGGCTTTACCGAAGCGCTGCGCCAGGAACTCGACCTGATGAAGTGCGGCGTCTCGGCGACCTGCGTGCATCCGGGCGGCATCCGCACGAGCATCGCGCAATCGAGCCGCATCGCGACGAACATGGTCGGCTTCATGCTGGAGACCGAACAGCAAGGCAAGGACGACTTCGAAAAGTTTTTCATCACCACCGCCGACGAAGCCGCGCGCGTGATTCTCGACGGCGTGCGCAGGAACAGGCGGCGCGTGCTGATCGGACGCGACGCGCGGGCCGCCGACTGGCTGGCGCGCACACTGCCGGCGGCCTATCAGGCGCTTGTGGTGATGCAGACACGCCGGATGAAACGCGTCGCGGAAAAACGCGCGCGGCGCGCCGCGCAGATGGACGGCAAGCGCGCCTGATGCACGGGCCTTCACTGCGTCACGCCACGCCACGCCACGCCACGCCACGCCACGCCACGCCACGCCACGCACGTCATTCGATCACGCTCAGCAACTCATCGAGAATCACAAGGAGAAAGGCCATGATGCCGATTCGCCGCGACCTACGTTTTAATTTGCCGCAGGAACGTGCCTGCGATTGGCACGTGCAGGGCTCGCATGTGACACACTTCTTCAACGCGCTTTCGCTGCTGTTTCCGGCAGGCGAGCGTTTTTTCATGGACAGCGTGCGCAACTACCGCGATCAGATCGACGACCCTGTGCTGAAGAAGCAGGTGCTCGGCTTCATCGGCCAGGAAGCCATGCATACGCGCGAGCATGTCGAATACAACGATCTGCTGCAGGAAGCCGGCCTGCCCGCGCTCAAGCTCGACAAACGGCTGTGGGCGATTCTCAACTTCGGCCGCAAGATCCTGCCGCATTCGTACCAGCTCGCCGTGACCGTCTGCCTCGAACACTACACGGCGATGCTCGCCGGCCTGCTGCTGGAAGACGCGTCGCGCATCGGCGGTTCCGTGGAAGGCTATACGCAGATGTGGACCTGGCATGCGCTTGAGGAAACCGAGCACAAGTCCGTTTCCTACGACGTATGGAACGCCGTGCTCAAACCCGGGCTCGGCCGCTATCTGCTGCGCACCGGCACCATGCTCGCCACCACGTTGACGTTCTGGCTGATCGTGTTCGACTACCACGTGCGGTTGCTCATCGCCGATCGCAAACGCGGCGGTCATTTACGCGGCATGTGGCGTGTCGTGAAGTATCTGTATGGCCCGCGTCATGGCGTGTTTCCCCGCATCGCCGGTGAGTGGCTGAGCTTTTTCCGGCCCGGCTTTCATCCGTGGGATCACGACAACCGTGTGCAACTGGCGCGCATCGAGGGTCTCGTCGCCGCGGTCGATGCCACCAACGCGCTCACGCCGAGCGCGCGCAAGGCCGCGCGACGCGGCGTGCAGGCGGCCGCGTGATACGCGACACGCTGTCGGTCGAGGCCGGCGACGTGCGGCTCGCGGTCTACGTGAGCGGACCGCGCGACGCGCCGCCAATCGTGCTGGTGCACGGTTATCCCGACTCGGCGGCCGTGTGGGAACCGGTGCGCGCGCATCTGGACGCGCGCTACCGTGTGATCGCCTACGACGTGCGCGGCGCCGGCGCTTCCGAAGCGCCGGCCACGCGCCACGCTTACCGGCTCGAACGCCTCGCCGCCGACCTTGCGGCAGTCGCCGACGCGACCTGCGGCGCGCGGCCGTTTCACCTGGTCGGTCACGACTGGGGCTCGATTCAAAGCTGGGAAGCGGTGACCGACCCGGCGTTCAAAGGCCGCATTGCTTCGTACACGTCGATTTCGGGGCCGTGTCTCGATCACGCGTCTTTCGACTTGCGCGGCGAGAGCGAGGGCGATGGCGAGCGCGACGGCGCCGCTCGAACCGCACAGCCGACAACAAAGCGCCCGTTCGGCAGCGGCGTCCGGCAAACGCTCAAGTCCTGGTACATCTTTTTCTTTCATCTGCCCTGGCTGCCGGAACTCGTGTGGCGGGTGGGCGCCGCACGCCTGTGGCCGTTGTGGCTGCGTGTGACCGAACGCGTGCGCCCCGCGCCCGACCCGGCCCAGCTGCGCAACGCGCTCAACGGCCTGAATCTCTACCGCGCCAATTTCATCGACAAGCTGCTGCGCCCGCGCGCGCGTCATGCGCACGCGCCGGTGCAATTCATCGTGCCGCTGCGTGACCGCTACGTCGGCCCGGCGCTCTCGCTTGGGCTGGAGGGCTGGCTCGGCACGTATGAGCGCAACGAGATCGATGCCGGCCATTGGGTCGTGCTGCGCGAACCCGAACGGATCTCGGCGAGCATCGAACGCTTCGTGGAGCGGCACCGCACGGACCACGGCGGTTGGGCCGCGCCGTCTACGCTCAACGCTCGCGCGGCAGGCGTGTGAAGAGCGTCGGATAGTCGATCACGAGGCCGTCGTCGTCCACTTTCATGTCAGCCGTGAAGTTGCGGAAGATGCCCTCGTAGCGATACTCGCGATGCAATTCGATGCATGAGTACGCCTGTTCGACACGCGTGACCTGCAAATCGGGCGTCGAAATATACGCGACGGAAATGGGCCGACGCTCGCCTTCGGCCAGTTGCAAACGACGGATAGGCAGCGTGTTGGTGAACGGCGTAGCGGCGATATCGATGTCGATGCAGCCTTCGATCGCGCTCAGCGCGAGGCCGTGTCCGTCGTGCCAATGGCCGGCGCCATCGCCATGCAACTCCAGCTCGCCGCCGCCGACGATCTTCAGCCACGCGTAGTGCGTGCGCCATTGCGCGTCGCAGCGCACCTTGTAGTGCAGGCCATACGACTTTCCGTAGCGCTGGCCGACCACGACGCTTTCCACCGCGAAACCGTCCTCGTGCGCGTCGAACGCCAGATGTTCGATGCCGTCGCCCTCTTCCGATGCCCACCGCAATTCACGCATCTGCCTGCTCCTCTTTGGACGGCGCAGCCGGGTTCTGCCTGGCTCCGCCGGGTTCATATCGTAGCGCGAAAGCTTTTGTTCCGGCGACGCGTGGTATCGCGGATAGATGTCGCAAATAGCCACTATTAACGCACGCGACGCCCAACGCGACTTAGCTGGCCTATCCTCGCGGTTCGCAATCCTCCGACCCGACGCGCGCCCAATGCTCGCGCAGCGCAATTGCGCATCATTCAAATCAAACCGCCTTCCCATCATGCACGCCGCCGCGACTGAAGCTCATTCCGCCGCCTTGCGCACGCTGTTGCGCAGCCTCGGCCAGATCGTGCTGCAACCGAATGCCTTCACCGGCGCATTCCTGCTCGCCGCCTGGCTGCTCTACGACCCGCGCCTCGCCTGCGCGGCGCTGATGGGCGCGGTCGCGGCCAACGTGAGCGCGGTATTGGCCGGCTATCGCGAGGACGACACGCGCGCCGGGCTGCACGGTTTCAACGGCGCGCTGGCGGGGTTGGCCGCTTTCAACTTCATCGCCGACAATGCGACAGCGGGCGCGGTGGCGATTCTCGCCGCCACCTGCACGGCGTGGTTGTCAGAGCCATGGTCGCGCTGGCTGCGAGCGCGCGGACTCGGTTTTTTCTCGAGCCCGTGCCTGATCGTCACGTGGCTTTGGCTGCCCATGGTGACGGTCAACGCGCCGTCAGCAAGCGTGACCCCGGCGCACGCGCTGAGCGCGACGCAAGCGGGCAGCGGCTTGCTCGCCGGTTTCGCGCAAACCGGTTTTGCATCGGAGGCGTTGCCCGGATTGCTGGTGTTGATCGGGATTGCAGCAGCGTCGCGCAGGCATGCGCTGCGGGCATTGATCGGCGCGGGGTTCGCCAGCGCTGCGCATCTGCTGCTCGGCGCAACGATAGCGTCGTTCGACGCCGGCCTGTTAGGATTCAACGGCGTGCTGACCGCGCTCGCATTAGCCGACTGCGGCCTCGTCACGATGCTCGGCGGGGTGGCCTGGTCGACTGTGCTGCAAGCGGCGGCGGCATACTTCGGCTGGCCGGTCATGACTGCGCCCTTCGTCCTCGCGACGTGGAGCGTGCAGTGGCTCGAGCAGCGCCTGGCGCATGGCGTGGACGCTGTTGAACCGGCGCAACCTATGGACACCACACGCCGCGCGACGACGCCGGTTCCAGCCAGACGCGAGAGCTAGTCAGGCCGCCAGGATCGCAGCGCGCCCGCGCCACACGCACACACGCACGCGTTTCGGCGATCGAGCAACTTCAGGATTCAGGAGACAGACATGTCGTTCACTCACACCCCTGCCGGCCGCGTCGCGGAGACAGGGCCAATGTCCGACGCGGAGCGGCAGACCCGCGTCGGTCTGGCCGCCGCCTACCGGCTCGCGGCGCTCAACGGTTGGGACGATCTGATCTACACGCATATCTCGGCGAGCGTGCCGGGCGAACCCGGCCACTTCCTGATCAACCCATTCGGCCTCGCCTTCGATGAAGTGTGCGCCTCGAATCTCGTGAAGATCGATATCGCGGGCAATGTCGTCGGTGCGAGCGAACATGCGGTGAATGCGACCGGCTTCGCGCTGCACGCGGCGGTCCACGCGGCGCGCGCCGATGCTTTCTGCGTGATGCATCTTCACAATACGGCGGGCGTGGCGGTCTCCGCGCAACCGGCCGGCTTGCTGCCAGCCTCCCAGCATGCGCTGCGCTTTTACGGCCAACTCGCGTACCACGATTACGAAGGCCTCGCGTTTTCGCCGGCGGAAGGCGAGCGCCTCGTCGCGCATCTCGCCGACAAGCCCGCCATGCTGTTGCGCAATCACGGCACGCTGACCGCCGGCCGCACGGTCGCCGAAGCCTATGTGCTGATGGCAACGCTGCTCAAGGCATGCGAGATCCAGTTGCAGGCGCAAGCATGTGGCGCGCAACTCGTGGTGCCGAGCGATGCGGTCGCCGCACGCACGGCGGAACAACTGTACGATGGCGGCGCCATTGAAGGCGCGCTCGAATGGCCTGCCTTGCTGCGCAAACTCGACCGCGTCGATCGCGGCTATCGCGATTGAATTCGCGCCGCGCTCATTTCAATCCCACTCTCATCTTTAACGGAGTCACACCATGCCCACGTTTCATATCGAACTCTTCGAAGGCCGCTCGGTGGAACAGAAACGCCAGTTCGTCGAAGCCATCACCAAGGCAACGTGCGAATCGCTCGGCGTTGAACCGAATTCGGTGGACATTATTCTGACCGACGTGAAACGCGAAAACTGGGCAACGGCTGGGCGTTTGTGGTCCGACGCCTGAACGAATGAAGCGAGCGGCTTGCCTGCCTACGGCTGCTGCTCGAACTGGCCTTTTGTACGCGATCGCGGGCGAACTGAATACGAAGGAATTGGTGCCTGGTGCGTCGGGAAGCATGCGCCCTGCCAACATCGCGATGCTGGAAACCGCTGCGGACGCGAGGATCGCCGATTTGCCGATGGGGACGTTTATCTGGCTGAACGCGCTGATCGGGCCGACACGCGCAATGCCCGAGGAACGGGCGTTAAAGAAGCTGCGCGCGTTGCGCGCGCAGCTTGTGATGCTCGGCGAAGCGTAATTAAAACGCATCGCCGTGGCGGCGTAGCAACACACCGCCACGAACTTACGTCATCAGAACTTGTGGATGATGCCCACGCCGGCAGCAAACTGGCTGCGTGACGAGGACGGCGCACCGTTCTGGCCGTCGCCGATATCAGCCGTCGCGTTGATGATGCTCACGCCGTTCGTACCCAGGGTCTGACCGCTTGCACGTTGATACGCCTCGAGCGCGTACAGGCCGGTGCGCTTGGAGAGGCTGTAGTACTGCGAGAGGTTGAACTGCTGATAGCGAGCCGAGCTCGAAATGCCGTTCGCTTCCGTCGCACGCGTGTAGCTATAGCCCGCGCCAAGGTCCAGCGACGTCAAAGGCTTGAAGTGCAGCACGGCGCCGCCCGTGTTGAAGATCGCGGTGGTGCGGAACGGCGAGTTGATACCCGGAATGTATTGCACGTTCGAGTACGAGAACGACACGTCCCATGACGGACTGAACGCATAGCCGCCCGTCACCGCAAAGCGTTGTTGAGCCTGCGCGCGCTGGTAGCCGTTGTTGATGCCCGACACGCCAGCCTGAGCGCCATTGTTCGACGTCGTGGAGTCCGCGCCCCATGCGCCACCGCCAGGCGTCGAGTTGTTGATGCGCTGGAAGCCCGCCGCAATGCCAAACGGACCGTTCAGGTACTGCACGCCTGCGCTCCACGTCGAGCCGGCGTTGAAGCTGCCCGCCACGCCGCCCAGCGAATACGAACCGCTCACCGTCAGGCCATACAGGCTCGGCGACGTGTACACCAGCGAGTTGTTGGCGCGGTACAGCGTATCGAGAGAGTCGATATCGCCCGGGTGCGCACCGTACGCGCCCGTCAGCCACGTGGTCGGGCTGTACGGCGAGAGCATCGTATAGTAAGACGTGTACTGGCGGCCCGCCGTGAACGTACCGTAGCTGCTGTTCGTCACACCGACATAAGCCTGGCGGTTGAAGCCGAGACCGGAAACCGACTGCGCGCCCGTGGCGCTGTTAAAGCCCTCTTCCAACTGGAAGATCGCCTTGGTGCCGCCGCCCAGGTCCTCAGCGCCCTTCAGGCCGAAACGGCTGCCGGCCCAGATGCCGTTGATCATCTTCACGACCGAACGGCCGCCGCTGGTCGAACCGAGCGACGTCTGGCTGCTCTGATAGCCGATACCCGTATCGACGATCCCGTACAGCGTCACGCTGCTCTGAGCGTGTGCGCCGAGGGCGACCAGGCCAAGCGCTGAAGTTGCCAATACCTTTTTCATTTCTGCTCCTCTTTAAAAGATTTTTCTTTGATCGCGGCACCCTTCGAGTGCCGCCGAGTGTGGATATTGTTCGAATGCCCCGGCATTAATTAAGGATTTCAAAATACCGGGTGACCATTGATCAGGCTAGGCAACCATGTCGAGAACATCGGTACGTAAGTGACGATGTTGATCGCGCTGAAGATAGCCAGGTAATAAGGCCACGCCACCTTGGTAGTTTCACCAATCGACACATTGCCAATCGCGCACCCAATAAACTGCACCGAGCCGATTGGCGGATGCACGAGACCCAATGCGCAATTCAGCAGGATCATGATGCCGAACTGCACGGGACCGACACCGGCGTGCATCGCCATCGGCAGGAACAGCGGCGTGGTAATCAGGATGTGCGCCGCCATGTCGACGAAGGTGCCGAGGAAAATCTGGATCAGGTTGATGTACAGCAGCATCAGCCACGGCAAGCTGGTCGCCCCGTCCAGCATGTGTTCGATCGCATCCGGAATCTCCAGATAGGCCATCTGGTAACGCAGCATGTTCGACACGCCGATCAGCAGCAGCACCACGCCAGTGGTTTTGGCGGCCTTGGAGAGCGCGTGGAACAGCTTCTTCATCGTCATCGAGCGATACACGACGATTGTCAGCACCAGCGAATAGAACACGGCGATAGCGGCGGCTTCCGTCGCTGTAGCAATGCCCTTCGCCACGCAAACCAGAATGATCGCGATGACCATCAAGCCCGGCAATGCGCCAAGGAACGTGCGGGCCACGGCGTACCAGCCGGGGAATTTCTGCAGTTCCGTCGAACCGTCGGCACGACGCGGATAGCCGAATTTGACCGCTTGCCAGTACGCGGCGATCAGCACGAAACCCATCACCCACAACACCGGCAAGAGACCAGAAAACAACAGATCGCCGATCGACACGCCGCTCATCGGGTGTCCATTCAACGTGCCGGTGATGCCCTGGGCCGCGAATGCGTAGATGATCATGTTGGTCGACGTCGGCATCAGCGCGCCGGCCAGCGACGAGTGCGTCGTCACGTTGACCGCGTAGGCCGCGCTGTAGCCTTCACGCTTCATCAGCGGAATCACTACGCCGCCCATGGCCGACGTATCCGCTGAGGGCGAGCCGGAGACGCCGCCGAACAGCGTGCACGCCACCACGTTGGCCATGCCGAGGCCGCCGCGGAAATGCCCGACCGTGGCCTGCGCGAAACGCAGGATGCGGTCCGCGATGCCGCCGTGCAGCATCAGTTCACCGGACAGAATGAAGAACGGCACCGCGAGAAACGAGAAGCCGTTGATGCCCGAAATCATCGACTGCATGGCGGTGGCCGCCGGCAAGCCTTCGTACAGGTAAGTCAGGACGCACGAGAGCCCGAGCCCGAAGGAAACAGGAACGCCGAGAAGGAGGAAAACAAGAAAACTGACGGAGAGGATGGCAAGTTCCATGATTGCTCTATTTTTGTTTCTGTGCAAAAAGCGCGAGCAGGTTCTCGATCGAGAACATTGCAATGCAGACGCTGGCAATAACCGGGATGCAGTAACGCAACGATTCAGGCAAACCGATAATTGGAATCCGGTCTTCAGCGGTGGCCTCCACCATCTGCAGGCAGCCGAAGAAAACCATCACCGCAAACACGATCAGGCAAATATGCTGAAACGACGTGGCGATGAGCTGCCCTTTCGGCGGCAATTTCTTCACGAGCGAATCGAGACCGATATGGCCGCCTTCGCGGACCTTGAGCGCGGCGCCGAACATGGCGATCACGATCACCAGCAGAAGCGCGATGGGCTCGACGAAATCCGGTGCATCGCTGAACACGTAGCGCATCACGACGCTGTAGATCACCAGCACGCTCAGCACCGCGAGACTCAGCGACGCCACGACAACCAGCGCGCGGAACAGAAAATCATTTGGGCGCTTCATGAATCTCATTGGACCCATCCTTGCATTCGACCGACCTGTCTTTAATATTCAGCAATCTGTTCGACTTTTCAGTTCGGCAAGCGCACAGCGGCAAGGCCTGCGAATCTTCTCGCAGGCCCTTCACACCTTCACACCGCTGCACGGCTTCCGTTCAGGCGAACCTTATTTGACTGCCTGAATTTCGTCGACGAGTTGCTTCATTTGCGGGGTCTTTTCGTACTTCGCCCAGACCGGCTGCATCGCCTTGACGAACGCGGCGCGATCGATCTGCGTCGACGCGACGATGGTCGCGCCGCCCTTCGTGACCGTCTTGCTCGCGTCGGCTTCACGCGCCGTCCACAGCTTCTGGTAGTACGGCACCGAGTCCGCCGCAGCCTTCTTGATGATGTCCTGCTCTTGCGGCGTCAGCGTGTCCCACACTTTCTTCGAGAACACGAGCACTTCCGGCGTCATCGAATGCTGGGTTTCGGAATACACGGGCGCGACTTCGAAGTGCTTGGTTTCTTCGTACGACGGCAGGTTGTTTTCAGCGGCGTCCACCAGACCCGTCTTCAGGCCCGTATAGACTTCGGCGAACGGCATCGGCGTGGGCGTGCCGCCCATGGCGCGGATTTCGTCGACCATCAGATCGGACGGCTGCACGCGAACCTTGAGGCCCTTCATGTCAGCCGGCGTGTGAATCGGCTTCTTGGTGTAGATGGAACGCGCGCCGCTCTCGTAGAACGTCAGCGCGATCATGCCCTTCGCCTTGAAGGCGTCGAGAATCTTCTGGCCTTCCGGGCCGTACATCACTTTGCGGAAATGGTCGATGTCGCGGAACAGGAACGGCAGCGACGGGATCATCGATTCGGGCACGATCTCGTTGAACGCGGCGCCGTTGGCACGCGCCATGTCCAGCGCGCCGATGCGCACCTGATCGATCGTGTCGTTTTCGGAACCCAGCGCGCTATTGCCGAAGACCTTCACGGAGTCTTTGCCGCCGGTTGCCTTGTTGATCTGTTCCCCCATGTATTTCACGGCCATGTTGGTCGGGTACGTGTCGCCGTGCACGTCGGACACGCGGAACACACGCGCTTGTGCCGACACGGTGCTGAAGGCCAGCACCGAAGCTGCGACGATCAGCGAAACACGGGAAGAGGCAAACTTCTTATTCATCGTGAAATTCCTTGAAAAATTGACCATCCAATCGATTGCGGAAGGTCCGCTTGCGGGTGCTACCCGCGGATGCGACATGGTTTGCTGCGTCTCCCGGCTCGGCGCTCACCACCGTTTTCGGTCACGAGCGCTTTGCCATGCTGGTCTGTGCAACGTCCCCGGCGCAGATGCTCAGCACTCCTGTCAGCCAACTCAACTCTTTTACTTTTGCTTCAACTGCATCGGCCTGCGTCTCGTGCAAACCGAAAATTCGAATTACAAAGAAAGGAATTCGTTTGGGCTTATACGTTGTACGACGACATATGAAGTCTATAAAACGCAGTTTGAGTTGTACAGACGGTATTTACCCGCACCGCAAAGGCGTTCGGCAGCGATGACCGATCTATCGCTCCGCGAGTGCCTGCGCCAGTTGGCACCACACTGTCGGGGTTGCACGGACACATCCCGAACACGCTGATTTTCGTAGCAGAATTGGGCAACGCCGTCGCCTTTACGCCACAATGTTGTACGACGACCTATGAATACCGAGCGGACAAACAAAGGGCGCCGGACATGCACGACATGTCCGGCGCCCTTCTCATACAAGCTTCGCTTACAGTTCGCCGGCAAACTCCGGCTCGGGTAACCCGGTGACGCCAGGACGCACGGCGAACAGATAGCCGTCGTGCTCGCTCGCGTTCGCAGCGGGACGAATCGACGTGACGAACAGCGTATCCAACTCGCGTCCACCGAATGCGCACATGGCCGGCTTGACGGCCGGCACGGCAATCTGCCGGTCCAGCTTGCCTTCGGGTGTGAAGCGCAGCAACAGGCCCGCGTCGTTCGCGCAGATCCAGTAGCAGCCGTCGGCGTCCACCGCGGCGCCGTCGGGACGGCCCGCATGGTGATTCAGATCGGCAAACACGCGACGGTTGCGCGGCTCGCCGGTTTCGATGTCGTAATCGAAGGCCCAGATCTGCCTGCGCAACGGATGCGAGTCCGACAGATACATGGTCGTGCCGTCCGGCGACCACGCGAGGCCGTTTTGCGTGATGAGTTCTTCGACGACCGGCGCGGACAGCACGCCGCGCTCGTCGAATCGATAGAGCGCGCCGGCCGGCTTGGCCGCCGCCATATCCTGCACCATCGTGCCGGCCCAGAAGCGTCCTTGCCGGTCGCAACGGCCGTCGTTGAAACGCATGTCGTCGCAAGCGAAGTCCGGTGCGGCGAGTTTGCGCCCTGTCACCTGCACAGGTTCGCCGTTGGCCGAGGACTCAGTCAGCGTGACCGCGAACAGCCCGGTCTCGCAGCCGGCCAGCACCGTACCGCGATGATCGAACGCGATGCATGCCACTTTCTCAGGCAGCAGCCATTCAGAGCGCTCGCCCGAATCGATCCGCAAGCGCACGATCTTCTGCGCCGGAATATCCACCCAATACAAGGCTTGCTCCGCAGCGCGCCAGACCGGACTCTCGCCGACCGAAGCCGGCGCCTGTCCCGCTGCTTCGACCCGCTCTACGCGCGGGTTCGCCGCGGCGCTCACCGCTTCGGCTCCATTGGGCCGGCGAGCACGAACGGGCCGCCCTGGAAACGCTGGGTCGGATCGTCGAGATCGGCAGTGGGTGCCGTGACCGGAAACAGATGCTCGAATTCGACCGAACTGTCCTGGGGACGAAAACCGAGGAACGCGGCCTTGGTGTTATCCACCCACTTGGTGCGGTTATCCGACACGCCGTAGACGATCGCGTGACCCACGCGGTTGGTGAACAGCGAGCAGCGCACCAGTTCGATGAGGTCGCGAAAGCTCAGATAGGTCACGAGCATGCGCGGATTCTTCGGCTGCTCGAACGACGAACCGATCCGCAGACACACCGTCTCCAGACCGAAGCGATCGAAGTAGTAACGCGACAGCGATTCGCCGAAGCACTTCGTCACGCCGTACAGGCTGTCGGGACGCAGCGGCGCGTCGATGTCGACCACCTCCGTCACCGGATGAAAACCCACCGCGTGATTCGAGCTCGCGTAGACGATGCGCTTCACGCCCTGCTTCTGCGCCGCCGAATAAAGGTTGTACATGCCGCGGATATTCGCTTCGAGCAAGTCTTCGAACGGCGCCTCGACGGAAATGCCGCCGAGGTGAACCACTGCGTCCACGCCTTCGAGCAGAGCGTGAACCGCGGCTTCGTCCGCGATGTCGACGATCGAGGCTTCCTCGTGTGCCGCCACGTCGCCGAGCGGCGCGATATCCGTGATGCGCACAATATCGGCCCACGCGGCGAGCGCGCCGCGCAACTGCTTGCCGAGGTTGCCCGCCGCGCCGGTGAGCAGCAGACGGCGGAAGGGTTTCTGTGCCGCGCTGCGGTCAAGGTTCGAGTCAGTCATGTTTCTATGTTGGTGTGAGTGTGATCAGATCGGGCAAGCCGGCGGGATCGATCAGGTCACCGGTGCCGGATTGAACAGCGTCAACGCATTGTGGAGCTTGAGTTTCTCAGCGCAAGTCTCCTTGCGGCCGCTGGCGACGTCGAGCATCAGCCGGAACAGTTCCCAGCCCACCTCTTCGATCGTCGACGCACCGGTCGCGATGGTGCCGGCGTTGATGTCCATCAGATCATGCCAGCGGCGCGCCAGATCCGAGCGCGTCGCGACCTTGATGACGGGCACTTCGGCGAGGCTGTACGGCGTGCCGCGGCCGGTGGTGAACACGTGCAGGTTGATACCCGCGGCGACCTGCAGCGTACCGCAGATGAAGTCGCTAGCCGGCGTGGCCGCGTAAATCAGGCCTTTCTGTTTGACCTTCTCGCCCGGCGACAACACGCCGGAAATCGCCGAATTGCCCGACTTGATGATCGACCCCATCGCCTTTTCGACGATGTTCGACAAGCCGCCCTTCTTGTTGCCCGGCGTGGTGTTGGCGCTGCGATCCGCGCCGCCGCGCCTTAGATAATCGTCGTACCACTGCATCTCGCGGATGATCGCCGCGGCGACCTCCGGATTGGCCGCGCGCGCCGTCAGTTGATCGACGCCGTCGCGCACTTCGGTGACTTCGGAGAACATCACCGTGGCGCCGGCGCGCACCAGCAAATCGGTCGCGTAACCTACCGCGGGGTTCGCGGTAAGACCGGAAAATGCATCGCTGCCGCCGCATTGGACGCCGATCACGAGATCGGACGCGGGACACGTCTCGCGGCGACGATTGTTCAACCGCTTCAGATGACCGTCGGCCATTCGCATGATCGACTCGATCATCGACTGGAAGCCGACGTGCGATTCGTCCTGCAGCACGACCACGTCGCCGTTCAGATCAGCCTCGATATCGCCGATGTCCGCGACCTCCGCGACATTCGCGGCCGCGGCGATCGGAATCGTGCCGGGCGGCATCAGGCGCTCGGGCTGCAGCTTCTCGCAACCGAGGCTGACCATCATCACCTCGCCGCCAAAATTCGGGTTCAGGCTGATGTTGCGCACGGTACGGATCGGCACCATCGCGTCGGGCGCGTCGATCGCGACGCCGCAGCCATAAGTGTGGCCGAGGCTCACCACGTCGTCGACATTCGGATAGCGAGGCAGCAGTTCGGCCTTGATGCGCGTCACCGCGTGTTGAACCACGTCGGCCACGCATTGCACCGTCGTCGTGATGGCGAGAATGTTGCGCGAACCGACCGAGCCGTCCGCGTTGCGGTAACCCTCGAACGTATAGCCCTCGAGCGGCGGCATCTCCGGCGCCCTGATCGTGGCGATCGGCAGATCTTCGAGTCCCGGCGGGCTCGGCATGCGGATCACGTGTTCGTTGATCCAGCTGCCCTTCGGCAACGCCTTCAGCGCATAGCCGATCACCACGTTATAGCGGATGACCTCGTCGCCCTCGGCAAGGTCGGCCAGCGCGACCTTGTGCCCTTGCGGCACGCGCTCGCGCAACGCCAGCCCATCGGGAAATACCGCGCCCTCACCCAGACCGCCGTCGTTGACGACGATCGCGACATTGTCGTTGGGGTGAACGCGAATGTAGAGCGGAGATTGTTCCATTGCATCGATCCTTATGGCGGTGTGCGCCTGCTGCGCCAGCTATTCATACGTCATCCTACAACATGAAATATCGCGCAGACGTTCCGTATTTACCCTAGGACACGCATTATGCCGTGAAAACATCGTTGAGTTAGCCGATTTGTTGTTGTACGATGACGTATAAGAAATCTCAATTCTCACTTAATTGAGCTTCCACACACCATTCGACGCCCTGGATACTTAATCATGACGACACCGCAGGAACTGAAGCAGATCGTTTCCGAAGGCCTCCTGTCCTTCCCCGTGACCGACTTCGACGAACAAGGCGATTTCCGCGCCGATACGTATGCTGAGCGCCTCGAATGGCTTGCTCCTTACGGCGCGTCGGCGCTGTTCGTCGCCGGCGGCACGGGCGAGTTCTTCTCGCTCACGCACAACGACTATTCGAACGTCGTGAAAACGGCCACCGAAGTCTGCAAAGGCAAGGTGCCGATTCTCGCCGGCGCGGGCGGCCCGACGCGCGTCGCGATCGCCTACGCACAGGAAGCCGAGCGCCATGGCGCAAACGGCATTCTGCTGATGCCGCATTACCTGACGGAAGCCTGCCAGGAAGGTATCGCCGCGCACGCCGAAGAAGTCTGCAAGTCCGTGCCGAACATGGGCGTGATCATCTACAACCGCGCGAACTCCAAGCTTAACGCCGATATGCTGGAAGGGCTGGCCGAGCGCTGCCCGAACCTGATCGGCTTCAAGGACGGCGTGGGCGAGATCGAGAACATGGTGTCGATCCGCCGCCGCCTCGGCGAGCGCTTCTCGTATCTCGGCGGCTTGCCGACCGCTGAAGTCTATGCAGCGGCGTACAAGGCGCTGGGCGTGCCGGTGTATTCGTCGGCGGTGTTCAACTTCATTCCGAAGACCGCGATGGACTTCTACCGCGCGATTGCCGCGGACGACCACGCGACCGTCGGCAAGCTGATCGACGAATTCTTCCTGCCGTACCTGGCGATCCGCAATCGCCGCGCAGGCTACGCGGTCAGCATCGTCAAGGCAGGCGCGAAGCTGGTCGGGCATAGCGCCGGTCCGGTCCGAGCACCACTGACCGATCTGACGGAAGAAGAAATGGGCAAGCTGGACGCGCTCATCAAGACGCTCGGCCCGCAGTAATCAGGCTGGCGTAACCGCAGCAATCGACACCCGGCGGCCGCGCGAACGACGGCCGCGTTGACGGCACCGCAAAGAGCGCCCGGGACGGCAACGTCGCCGGGCGTTTTTTGTATCGCCGCACCAGCATGTATCGAAAGGCCCGTGGCCGCTCACTGCGCCACGACGCCTGGGAGTCCGCTCCCGCGCATAAGAAATTTCAGGAGATGACCATGGAAATGAGCCGCACGGCGAGTGCCGCCCATGTCGCAAAGCGCACCCGAGTCCGCTACGGAATCCTGCTGCTGATCTTTCTGATCACGACCTTCAACTATGCGGACCGCGCCACGCTGTCGGTGACCGGCTCGGCGATGCGCGCCGAGTTCGGCTTCGACGCGATCCGCATGGGCTACATCTTCTCCGCGTTCAGTTGGGCTTACGTGCTGTCGCAACTGCCGGCCGGCTGGCTGCTGGACCGCTTCGGCGCGCGGCGCGTTTACGCGGCGAGCATTTTCTTCTGGTCGCTCTTCACACTGCTGCAAAGCTCCATCGGCCTGCTGGGCAGTGCAGCGGCGGCCGTCACCGCGCTGTTCGTGCTGCGCTTCGCGATGGGCGCGGCCGAATCGCCGGCGTTTCCGGCCAATGCCAAGGTGGTGGCGAGCTGGTTCCCGACCAACGAGCGCGGCACGGCGTCGGCCATTTTCAATTCGGCGCAATACTTCGCGGCGGTCGTGTTCACGCCGTTGATGGCGTGGCTCACCCACGCGTTCGGCTGGCACATGGTCTATGTCGTAATGGGCGTGATGGGCCTTCTGCTCGCGCTCACCTGGTTGAAGGTGATGAAGAACCCCGCCGATCATCCGCGGGTGTCGCGTTCGGAACTCGAGTACATCGAGCAAGGTGGCGGCGTGGTCAACGGGCAGAAGAAAGCGCGCTCCACCGACAAGATCGAGAACACAGGCGGCTGGTCTCTGGTTCGCCAACTGCTCAGCAACCGCATGCTGCTCGGCGTCTATCTCGCGCAGTATTGCATCAACGTGCTGACCTACTTCTTCCTGACGTGGTTTCCGATCTATCTCGTGCAGGCGCGCGGCATGACGATTCTGCAAGCGGGTCTGGTGGCTTCGCTGCCGGCGATCTGCGGATTCTCGGGCGGCGTGCTCGGCGGCATTCTGTCCGATGGGCTGATCCGTCGCGGCCACTCGCTCACGGTCGCGCGCAAGGTGCCGATTGTCGGCGGCATGCTGCTGTCGGTGTGCATCATCGGCTGCAATTATGTGTCGACCGACTGGATCGTCGTCGCGCTTATGTCGCTCGCGTTCTTCGGCAAAGGCATCGGCGCGCTCGGTTGGGCTGTCGTCGCCGATACGTCGCCGCGGGAAGCGCTCGGCCTGTCCGGCGCGATCTTCAATATGTTCGGCAATGTGGCCGGCATCGTGACGCCGATCGTGATCGGCTATCTCGTGGCGAAGACCGGCTCGTTCAACGGCGCGCTGGTGTTCGTGGGCATCAACGCCTTGCTCACGGTGTTCAGCTATCTCGTGATCGTGAAAGACATCAAGCGGGTCGAACTGCGCCCGAGTTGATCGCGTAGCGGTTATCGTACTTCTCTGCGGACTGCGAAATGAGCGCCGCCGCAGCGCGAAATGCAGGCTAGAAAGGGACTTCGGCGTCGTATGAGACGCCGGTCCGCAAAATGATATGGCGTGGTTATAATCAGTCGTCAGACGACGGTATAATGAAACGCATCAAGTGTCTGCAACTATCTGATTCAAGGGGCGTTTTCGATGGCTACACCACTGGCATCCGCGGCACCGCCACGACGCGCGCGTAATCTTGCCGAGTTCGTCGTCAGCTACGTGACCGAGCAAATTGCGTCCAACGCCCTGAAGCCCGGCGACAAACTGCCGACCGAATCGCAACTCATGGTCACGCTGAGCGTGAGCCGCACCGTCATTCGCGAGGCGATTTCGCGTTTGCAAGCGGGCAAGATCATCGAAACACGGCACGGCATCGGCAGCTTCGTGCTGGAACCGCAGCGCGAAAAGCTCGGCATCGACATGGTGCCCGCCACCACCTTGCGCGACGTGTTGTCGATCCTCGAACTGCGCATCAGCCTCGAAACGGAATGCGCGGGCCTCGCGGCCCAGCGCGCCAAGCCGGACGATCTCGCGCGCATGCGCACCGCGCTCGACGCGATCGAAGCCACGCGTCATAACGGGCTGGACAGTGTGGACGCCGATCTGCAGTTTCATATCTCGGTGGCGCGCGCCACCGGCAACCGCTATTTCGTCGACATCCTCACGCAAATGGGCAGCGCGCTGATTCCGCGCAACCGGCTCGACTCGGCGGGCATTGCGCGCGCGGAACCGGACGCGTATCTGTCGCTCGTCAATCTCGAGCACGAAAGCATTCTCGAAGCGATCACGCGCCATGACGCGGAAGGCGCGCGCGCGGCGATGCGCATGCATCTGTCCAATAGCCGCGAACGTCTGCGGCGGGCGAACGAAGCGGCTGAGGCGAATAGCTGATTCGCTTTACCTGGTTAGACGCAAAAGAAAATGGCCGGGATCGCTCCCGGCCATTTTTCATTTCACTCGAACACCCGCCATTTAGCTGCGCGTGATCTCGCCATCACGACGGCGCCACAGATCCAGCGGGTTGCTGTCAGCCAGCGCTTCCGGCAGCAGATCAGCCGGGAAATCCTGATAGCACACCGGACGCAGGAAGCGCTCGATCGACGTCGTGCCGACCGAAGTCGCGCGGCTATCAGATGTTGCCGGGAACGGGCCGCCGTGCACCATCGCGTGCGACACCTCGACGCCCGTCGGGAAACCGTTCACCAGAATCCGCCCGGCCTTGCGTTCGAGAATCGGCACCAGCTTCTTCGCCGAAGCCAGATCCGCGCTGTCCATCTGCACCGTGGCGGTCAACTGGCCGTCGAAGTACTCGGCGACCGCCAGCAATTCCTGCTCGTCCTTGCAACGCACGATGGTCGACGCCGGGCCGAACACTTCGTCTTCCAGCGCCGGCGTGGCGAGGAACGTCTGCGCATCGGTCACGAACAACGCCGCGCGCGCCTGAGTCGGGCCGGTTGTATCGACACCGCGAGCCACGGCTTCGACGCCCTTGATCGCGGTCAGCTTACCCTCGCCTTCTGCATAGGCCGCGCAGATGCCGGACGTCAGCATGGTCTGCGCGGGCTTGGCGCTCAGCGCTTCGGATGCAGTGGCGACAAACGTCTTGAGCGCGTCGCTGTCGACGGCAATCGCGAGGCCCGGGTTGGTACAGAACTGACCGGCGCCGAGCACCAGCGAATCGACGAAGCCACGGGCGATGCTTTCGCCGCGCGCAGCCAGCGCATTCGACAGCAGAAACACCGGGTTGATGCTGCTCATTTCCGCGTAGACCGGAATCGGCTCGGCACGCGCCGCCGCGACGCGCATCAGCGACGTGCCGCCCGCGCGCGAGCCCGTGAAACCAACCGCCTTGATCGCCGGATGCGCGACCAGCGCTTCGCCGACGGAATTGCCCGCGCCGACGATCATCGAGAACACGCCTTCGGGCAAGTCCATCTCCTGCGCGACACGCTGGATCACGCGGCCGACCATCTCCGAAGTGCCGAGGTGAGCACGGTGCGCCTTCACCACCACCGGGCAGCCGGCCGCGAGCGCCGCCGCCGTATCGCCGCCCGCCACCGAAAACGCGAGCGGGAAATTGCTGGCGCCGAACACCGCGACCGGGCCGAGGGGAATCTTCTGCATGCGCAGGTCGGAGCGCGGCAGCGGCTTGCGCTCCGGCAACGGCGAGTCGAGTGTGGCGGCAAGCCACTGGCCGGCGCGCACGACTTGCGCGAACAGCTTGAGCTGGCCGGTGGTACGGCCGCGCTCGCCTTCAAGACGCGCCTTCGGCAGACCCGATTCCTGGTGCGCCCGTTCGATCAGCGCATCGCCCAGCGCGGTGATGCCGTCGGCGATACGCTCGAGGAACTCGGCGCGCACTGAGAGCGGCAGTTGACGGTACGGATCGAACGCTTGCTGCGCCAACTCACACGCCTGTCCAACGACGGCCACCGAGCCGCTGCCGAAAACCGGCTCCGCGATATCGGATCCCGTGGCAGGATTGAACGCATGCAATGGTTTTTCCTCGCCGCGCACCGCTTTGCGGCCGATCAGCATTTCGCCGGTAATTGTCATTTGCTTTCCTTGAGTGAAGGCCTAAGATATAGGTCATCCTACAACATTGTGAGGCATGCGCGCAACCTGAAACGCTTGCCTGGCGAGGAATTCGGGTTAACGTGACCGTTACAATCGGCGAGGCCGGTGCTACTCTGCAATTAAGACATACGACGACCTATAACTCGTGTTGCGCCGTCGTCGGAGCTTGCCCGATCCATTGCCGTTCGAGGAAACCAGCCCATGCCAGCCATCACACCTTACCAGCCCTTACCCAATAGTTTCCGCCGCGCAGTCTGCGGCGGTGAAACCCTGATCGGCTGCTGGGCGTCGCTCGCCAGCCCGATCGTCACCGAGCTGCTCGGCATAGTCGGTTTCGACTGGATGCTGCTGGACGCCGAGCACGCGCCGAACGACGTGCTCACGCTGATTCCTCAACTGATGGCCCTCAAGGACAGCGCCAGCGCGCCGGTCGTGCGGCCGCCCGCCAACGACAGCGTGTTCATCAAGCGGCTCCTCGACAGCGGCTTCTCGAACTTCCTTGTGCCGTTCGTTGAAAGCGCCGACGATGCGGCCCGCGCCGTCGCCGCCACGCGCTACCCGCCGCAGGGCATTCGCGGCGTGTCGGTGAGTCATCGCGGCAACCACTATGCGACCGTTCCCGACTACTTTAGCGTCGCCAACGACAATGTCTGCGTAATCGTGCAGATAGAAAGCCGCAAGGCCGTCGACGCGATCGACGAGATTCTCGCCGTCGACGGCGTGGACGCCGTGTTCGTCGGCCCGTCGGACCTCGCGGCCGCCTACGGCCAACTCGGCAACGCGAATCACCCCGACGTGCAGGCGGCGATCGCGCACGTGTTCGAACGCGCGCAGGCCGCGGGCAAGCCGAGCGGCATCCTCGCCCCGGTGCAGGCCGACGCCGAGCGCTATATTTCCATGGGCTGCCGCGTCGTCGCGGTGTGCGCGGACATGGGGCTGCTGAAAGGCGCCGCGCAGACGGTTCAAAAACATTTCATGCAGAAACAGGCTGGCCAGCAGTAACGCGGCCGCCATGACATTTTCGGAGCATTCCATGCAAAAAGCAGGCTTTATCGGACTCGGCATCATGGGCAAGCCCATGGCCGCGAACCTTCTCAAGAACGGCGTCGCGCTGGCGGCGTTCACGCGCAGCGGCGTGCCCGACGATCTCGTCCAGGCGGGCGCCGTCGCGTGCGACAGCCCAGCCGCGGTGGCCGCGCAGGCCGACGTGATTTTCATCATGGTGCCGGACACCCCCGACGTCGAGCGCGTGCTGTTCGGCGAGCAGGGTCTTGCGAGCGTGTTGCGCGCGGGACAAACCGTGGTCGACATGAGCTCCATTTCGCCGATGGCCACGCGCGAGTTCGCGGCCCGAGTGCGCGAGAGCGGCGCGGACTATCTGGATGCGCCGGTTTCCGGCGGCGAAGTCGGCGCCAAGGCCGGCTCGCTGACCATCATGGTGGGCGGCGAAACCGCGACCTTCGATGCCGTCAAGCCGCTCTTCGACATGATGGGCAAGAACGTCACGCTGATCGGCGGCGTCGGCGCCGGCCAGGTGTGCAAAGTGGCCAACCAGGTGATCGTCGCCGCGACGATCGAGGCTGTGGGCGAAGCGCTGCTGCTCGCTTCCAAGGCCGGCGTCGATCCGGCGCGCGTGCGTGAAGCGCTGATGGGCGGCTTCGCGTCGTCGCGCATTCTCGAAGTGCACGGCGAACGCATGACCAAACGCACCTTCGATCCGGGCTTCCGCATCGAATTGCACCAGAAGGATCTGAACCTCGCCCTCTCGACCGCGCAATCGCTCGGCGTGTCCCTGCCGAACACCGCCACCTGCCAGGCGCTGTTCAACGCCTGCGTCGCGCACGGCGGCAAGGCATGGGACCACTCGGCGATGGTGCGCGCGCTCGAATTCCTCGCCGATCACGAGATTGGCCAGAAAACCGCTTAAGCCGCACGCCGCTTTTTGATGCGCCGCTCCGCTTGCCCTGGAAGTTAGGCAAGCAGCGGCGCATTCGTGCGTTCGCCCGCTTCGTCGCGAGTTGACGAAGTTGCATCGTCTTCATCGGCGGCGTTTCTTTACAAATATTAAGGATACCTTACGTAAACAAAACAGCTTCGACGAGCTGCATCTGCATACCCAAAGTAGCAACGATTACTGACAACGCCCGCAAAGGGCAAGGAGACATCCGTGGCAAATATAGATAAAACCAGCGGCAAACGGGCAACATCGAAAACGCCCGGCCAGGCTGAACCGAATTCGCCCGCTCGCCGCGCGTTTATCGTGCTGGCGGGAACGTCGGCGGGCGCGACGCTGCTCGGCGGCCTGTCCGCTTGTGGTGGCTCCGTCAACGGCGGGACGACCACGCCGCCGGTCGTGCAGGATCCGATCTGGGGCACCTCGGGCGCCGCGACACAGATCATCGCGTCCCTGCAAGGCATCACCCAGTCGATGTTTGCCGCACGCGACTTCGTCGTCACGCAATACGGCGCCGTACCTTGCACCGTCGTCGCCGCGAGCGATCCGTACACGGGCTCGGCATCGGTCGCGAGTCCTGGTTCGAACCAGACCAACGCCGCCGCTTCGTTCGACTCGCGCCCCGCGTTTCTCGCCGCTATCCAGGCCTGCAACGCAGCGGGCGGCGGACGCGTGGTCGTGCCGACCGGCACGTGGTACTGCGCCGGACCGATCGTGCTGCTAAGCAACGTGAACTTTCACCTCAGCGCGAATTGCACGATCTACTTCAGCCCGAACCCGGCCGACTACGCGAAGGACGGCCCGGTCGCGTGCGGCGCCAACGGCAATCTGTTCTATAGCCGCTGGCAGGCAAACGATTGCCTGAACTACGGCTCGCCGGTGTACGCGCGCAACCAGACCAACATCGCGCTGACCGGCGAAGACGCGACCTCGGTGCTCAACGGGCAAGCCATGACGCCGTTCGCCGGCAGCGGCAACACCGCCACGTGCTGGTGGACCTTCAAGGGATCGAATGGTGCGTACGGTTGCGTGAATTCGTCGACGCCGTCGCAGGCGTATCTGAATCCGAAGAACGTCGATCTGAAAACCGCCGCGCCCGGCATTTCCGATGCGCTCTACGCGCAACTGACCAGTCCCACGACGCCCTGGCAGGAGGACCAGAACTACCTGCCCGCTCTCTCCGAAGCCGGCGTGCCTGTCGCGCAGCGCGTCTTCGGCATTGGCCACTACCTGCGCCCGTGCATGGTCGAGTTCCTCGGCTGCACGAATGTGTTGATGGAGAACTACACCACCAACAACACGCCGTTCTGGCAGCATCATCCGACCGATTGCAAGAACGTCGTGATTCGCGGCGTGACGACCAATAGCATCGGCCCGAATAACGACGGCTTCGATCCGGACGCGTGCAACAACGTGTTGTGCGACAGCGTCACGTTCAACACCGGCGACGACTGCATCGCGATCAAGTCGGGCAAGGATCTGGATACGCAATACGGCCCCGCGCAGAATCACGTGATCCAGAACTGCATCATGAACAGCGGCCACGGCGGCATCACGCTCGGCAGCGAAATGGGCGGCGGCGTGCAGAACATCTACGCCCGCAACCTGCAGATGCTGAATCAGAACTGGGCGACCAATCCGCTGAACATCGCGATTCGCATCAAGACGAATATGAATCGCGGCGGCTTCGTGAAGAACTTCTATGTCGATAAGGTCACGCTGCCCAACGGCGTCGCCCTGAAAGGCGGGGGCTACGGCAGCGCGTTGCTGAGCGGCAGCCCGATCAACGCCACGGTGCCGCTCGGCGTCGTGACGGCGAGCGCGGCCAATCCGTCGGCGGCACAGGGCGGCCTGATCACGTTCGACTGCGACTACCAGCCGGCGAACGACGCCATTCGGATCCGGCCGGCAGTCGTGCAGAACGTGAACATCTCGAACGTGACGGCGAGCAACGTGACGCTCAACGGCGTGACCGGTTCGTGCTTTCAGGCGATCGTCGCGCAAGGACCCGTCGCGTTCGATTACAACGGCGCGGCCCCGACGCCGACCATTCCGCCGATCACCGGCGTGACGATCTCGAACTGCAATCTGGGCACGGCGGTTTCGGCCGGACCCGCGAGCGCGACCACGCCCGGACCGATCTACGCGTACAACGTCAACGGCATTACGTTGAGCAACGTGGTGATCGGCGCGACGACCTATAACACGACGGTGGTCGACAAGCGTTAAGCGGCAAGCGGTTGAACGGCTGGGCTTAGTCCAGCCGTGAAGATTCATGACACGCAGTGAACAAGGCAAAAAAAATGGCGACGCCCGAAAGCGCCGCCATTTTTATTTTCCGGCTCGACAGATCAGCGTCCGGAATTCATCGCAAGCAGGCCAGACTCATTTGGCCACGGCGCTCACCGGCGTCCAGCGCGGCTCGGGCGTCTTGTCGGCGCTCTTCGCCAACAGACACACAACAGCAGCCGCGATGATGTCGAA
Organism: Paraburkholderia phytofirmans; assembly: GCF_046028095.1. Classification (GTDB taxonomy): domain Bacteria; phylum Pseudomonadota; class Gammaproteobacteria; order Burkholderiales; family Burkholderiaceae; genus Paraburkholderia; species Paraburkholderia phytofirmans_A. The sequence goes on along the minus strand of NZ_JAQQDJ010000020.1, from coordinate 68,351 downwards.
CACCGCCAGCACCACGAACAGCGGGCTGTAGCCGATCTGCGTCACCAGCACGCCGAACAGCGCAGTGAACGCAGCCGCGCCCAGATAGCCCGCCATGCCCCCCATGCCGGTCGCGGTCGCGACTTCGTTCTTGCCGAACATATCGGACGTGATCGCGTACAGCGCACCCGACAAGGTCTGATGCGCAAAACCGCCGACGCACAGCAGCGCAACCGCCACATAAGGACTCGCCACGAGGCCCACGCAAGCCGGTCCGATCATGAACAGCGCGCCGACCACGAACACCATTTTCCGCGACGTGAACAGCGACACCTTCGCGTACTTGTGAAACAGCGGGCTGAGATAGCCGCCCAGCACGCAGCCGATGTCGGCTGCGAGAAACGGCATCCATGCATACAGCGCGACTTCCTTCAGATTCATGTGACGCTCGGTCATCATGTACAGCGGAATCCACGCGTTGAAGGTCTGCCAGGCCGGCTCGGACAGCATGCGCGGAATGCCGATCGCCCAGAAATCGCGGCTGCCGAGCATGGCAAGCCAGCTGCGCTTGGCGGCGCCGGCGTCGCTGTGCTTCGCTTCCTGGCCGCTGAGAATGTAGTCGCGTTCAGCGTCGCCCAACAGCTTCTGATTGCGCGGATGTTTGTAGAGCACCATCCACAGCAGACTCCACACGATCCCGGCCACGCCGACAATCACAAAGGCCAGCTGCCACTCGCCGCGCAACAACGCCCACACCACCAGCGGCGGCGCCAGCAGCGCACCGATCGACGAGCCGATGTTGAACCAGCCGATCGCGACCGAGCGCTCCTTGGCGGGGAACCACTCGCTCGTCGCCTTGACGCCGGCCGGAATGCCGGCCGCTTCCGCGATGCCGAGCAGGCCGCGGAAGAACGCAAGACTGCGCCAGCCCGTCGACCACGCCGCCGCGGCGCACGCCAGCGACCAGGCAAGCGCGAACGCCGCAAACCCGATCTTGGTGCCGACCGTGTCGAGCAGGAAGCCCGCGACCGGCTGCATGAATGCATAGCAAAGCTGCCACGCCACGACCACGTGCGAATACTGCTCGGTGGTGATGTGAAGGTCTTTCATCAACGTCGGCGCAGCGACTGACAGCGTGTTGCGCGCGAGGTAATTGATAATGAGCCCGGCCGCGACCAGACTGACCATCCACCAGCGGATGCCCTTGATTTTCATTGCTGCGTCTCCTCGTAATCCTGAACGGCTCAAACAGGCCGCGTAGCGGAAGCGGCCGAGCCGTCCGGAGCGGCGTCATCGCGCGAATAATCGATGCCCACGAAGCTGCCGCCCTGGAAGCGCTGGCCCAGCGCGTCGAGCGGATTCGGGCGCGCGAGAATTTCTTCGGCGTAGACCTCGGCGTCCTGCGTCGGCTGATAGCCCAGCCGTTCGGCGCCGCTGTTGTCCCACCAGCTGCGCGTGTTGGCCGACACGCCCCAGATGGTCAGGAAGCCGACGTTCTCCGCTTCGACACAACGATCGAGGAAATGCAGCAGATCGCGATGACCGAACCAGGTGCTGAGATGCCGCGGCTCGGTCGGCCGTTCGAGACAACTGCCGATACGCACGCAAACACTCTCGATGCCGTGCTTGTCCCAATACATTCTGGCGAGCGCTTCGCCCCACACCTTGCTCAGTCCGTAGAAGCCGTCCGGGCGCAGTTCGCAGTCGAGGCTCAGATGCTCGGTGACCGGATACATGCCGATCGCGTGATTGGAGCTGGCGAACACGATGCGCTTTACGCCTTGCCGGCGCGCGCCTTCGTATACTTCGACCAGCCCGCGCAGATTGTTTTCGATGATCTCGGGCAGCGGACGCTCCACGCTCGTGCCGGCGAAATGGATCAGCACGTCGACGCCTTCCAGCAGACGATCCACGACCGCCGGATCGCGCAGGTCGCCGTGCATTACGTCCTCGCCGTCCACGAGCGGCACGAGGGCCTTCGAGCCCGCCGCCGAACGCAACGGCGTGCCGCGCGCGATCAACGCGGCGCGCACCACCGAGCCTAGCTGGCCACCGGCTCCACTCAGAGCAATCTTCTTCATAAGGTTCCTTTCCTGCGCCGCGCGCGATCGAACTGGGGTACAGCAATCGCTTCTGTCATGACGGCAGTGCCTGCCGATTTAGCGATAGTTGTACGATAACGTACTATCTGCGATGCGAGACCGGATTTCAATTAGGCACTTACCCTTATTCGGACAGACTGATATCGAGATTTTCCTTATGAAACAAGCAGCTATGCCTCCATTATTTATGTGACATCGTATAACTAGAAACACGTGTTTTGCGTGAGATTTGCGATGTGAGAACCGCGTCCGCCGGCCGCGCGCGAGACGCCCACAAGCGCGTAGACTTGATGCGCTCACGCTTAAGCCGAACTGCCGCCCTAATCCGGCGCAGCGCCCCTCTTCGACTCCTTACTTAGCGCCGCACGTCACCATGCTCACTGCCCACTGTTCCGTGCAACCCGTCGCCCTGCCGGCTGAATCAGGCGTCGCGCGTTTGTACGACGCGCCGGACCTCGCCGACGCGTATGCCGTCCGCCTGCCCGAGAACGCCATCGACGATCCGGAATTGCTCGCGCGCTTCGTGTTCGCGCATCAGGCGGGCTGGGTCGCGAAGCTGATGAGCGTGCGCGATGCGATCGTCGCGCGTGTCGGTCTGAAGACTGCAAGGCAGTTGCGCAGCATCAAGGATCCCGCCGCCGCTCGAGAGCGCCTCGACATCTTCAGGATCTACACGCGCAGCGCGCACGAGATCATCATCGGCGAGAACGACCGTCATCTCGACTTCCGGGTTTCAGTGCTTCAGCAGACCCGTGTCACACGAGAAGACCGCTCGCGCTATCTGATTCTGTCGACCGTAGTGCATTGCCACAATCGGCTCGGCCGCTTCTATATTCTCGCGATCGCGCCGTTCCACCGGCTGGTGGTGCGCTCGTCATTGCGGCGAGCGGCGCGGATCGGCTGGCCGACCGCCTGAAGCGGCTCGAACCGCGGGCGCGAACACGGCCCGCGGTTCAGGTTCAAGTGCGAGCGGGCGCGTGTGCTTGCTCGCGACCCGCCGCACTCGCGGCAGCAACACAGATCACCAAAGCATTGCATTACGACCCGATGAACTCCAGCAGGTCGCCGTTCACCTTGGCGGCCTCGACGGTGCACATGCCGTGCTGGCCACCCGGATAGACCTTCAGCGTGGCGTCCTTCACGATCTTCGCGGTCAGACGGCCGGATGCATCGATCGGCACGATCTGGTCGTCGTCGCCGTGCAGCACCAGGGTCGGCACGTCGATCTTCTTCAGGTCTTCCGTGTAATCGACTTCGGAGAACTGCTTGACGCAGTCGTAAAGCCCCTTGATCGAGCCGGCCATGCCCTGGACCCAGAACGAATCGATCACGCCTTGCGACACCTTCGCGCCCGGCCGGTTGTAGCCGTAAAACGGCAGCGCGAGATCCTTGAAAAACTGCGAGCGGTCGTCTTCCACGCCCTTGCGGATACCGTCGAACACATCCATTGGCGTGCCGTTCGGATTGCTCCCGGTCTTCAGCATCAACGGCGGCACCGCGCCGATCAGCACGGCCTTCGCGACGCGTTGCGTGCCATGGCGGCCGATGTAATGCGCGACTTCGCCGCCGCCCGTCGAATGGCCGACGAGCGTGGCGTCCTGCAGATCGAGGTGTTCGATCAGCGCCGCGAGATCGTCGGCGTAGGTGTCCATCTCGTTGCCGTCCCACGTCTGCTCCGAGCGGCCATGCCCGCGCCGGTCATGCGCGATCACGCGAAAGCCCTTGCTGCCGAGAAACAGCATCTGCGCGTCCCAGGCATCCGCGCTCAATGGCCAGCCGTGCGAAAAAACGACCGGGCGGCCCTTGCCCCAGTCCTTGTAGAAAATGCTCGTACCGTCTTTCGTCTTGATCGTGCTCATCTGCTGACTCCTTGTAGTTGAAGTCTGCCGTTGCCGGCAGGTGGATGAAGCGTAGCTTCTCGAAGCATTCGCGCGGCACGCGACATGAAGCCCATTCAGGCACCGCATGCGCTGCACCACATGTTGATGACGGATTCGCGACGCGCCGGGCCGTTCGGCCGGTACGTCGGCATGACTATTCGAAGCGGATAACGGGAAAAAATAGTGGAGTGGCTACACGGCGTGCACGCGTAAGGAGCATGCGCTCTTTTGAAAAACGCTGCCGTCTGGCTGACTGCATGGTATGAGCAAACGGGCTGATTGGCTAGCCGCCGCGCGCATGGAAAGTCGGTTCGGACGGAGCGATTGTCGGTTGATGACGAGCCGATCCCAATTGCCGAACATCGCCCTGCCGATTGAATCGCTATGCAGCGCCGTGGCTTGCGCAGGAAAACATCGGACTCGGATCAGACGCGTACGCGAACCCATCCCCGCGACAATGCTGCAGCGCGGTCGATTGCCGCAGTTGCACAGCCGAAGCGCGGAGGCGCCCGCCATGTGCCCCACAAGGCTGATCAGAGAAACTTGATATCCATCAACGGTTTGCCGTCCCAAAAAAGAAAATCGCCACAAAACAAGGTGGTTTTTTGACGCACGTCGCGTCGCAGCAAAAAAATCGACCATCCCCTACTCTTGCGCCATCTGCCCAGCGCAGTGCGCACCGACAACGGTCGACGCGCGTAGTCCGCCCTCGCGGACCCCACGCACTTCAAGCACGTCACGCTCATGAACTCCGCTCTATCGGCATTCGATCTCGCCCGCATCCAGTTTGCGTTCACCGTCTCGTTCCACATCGTGTTTCCGGCGCTCAGCATCGGCCTCGCCAGCTTCATCGCCGTGCTCGAATGGCGCTGGCTGAAAACCCGCAAGGCGTACTACAAAGACCTTTGCCTGTTCTGGTCGAAGATCTTCGCAGTGGCCTTCGGCATGGGCGTGGTTTCCGGCGTCGTGATGAGTTATCAGTTCGGCACCAACTGGTCGGGCTTCTCCAGTTTCGCCGGCCCCGTCACCGGCCCGCTGTTGATGTACGAAGTGATGACCGCATTCTTCCTCGAAGCGGGCTTCCTCGGCATCATGCTGTTCGGCTGGCAGCGCGTGAGTCCGCGCGCGCACTTCGGCGCCACGCTGATGGTGGCGATCGGCACGCTGATCTCCACCTTCTGGATTCTCGCCTCCAATAGCTGGATGCAAACGCCGCAAGGCTTCGAAGTCGTCAACGGCCGCGTGGTGCCGCTCGACTGGTTCAAGATCGTGTTCAACCCGTCGTTCCCGTACCGGCTCGCGCATATGGCGCTCGCCGCGTTCATTGTCGCCGCGCTAGTGGTGTCGGCGGTGGGCGCATGGCATCTGCTGCGCGGACGGCGCGATCCGGCCGTCAAGAAGATGTTCTCGATGGCGCTCTGGCTCCTCTTGATCCTGACGCCGATCCAGGCGTTCGTCGGCGATCAGCATGGGTTGAACACGCGCGAATATCAGCCCGCCAAGATCGCGGCGATCGAAGGTCTGTGGGAAACCGAAAAAGGCGGCACTGCGCTGAATCTGTTCGGCATTCCCGACATGCAGGCGGAAACCACGCGTTACGCCGTGTCGATTCCGCATCTGGGCAGCCTGATCCTCACGCATAGCTGGGACGGCGAAATTCGCGGCCTTAAAGAATTCCCGCCGCAGGACCGGCCGAACTCGACGGTGGTGTTCTGGAGCTTTCGCATCATGGCCGGCCTTGGCGTGCTGATGATCGTGATGTCGGTGGCCGCGTGGGTGCTGCGCCGCCGTGGACGCCTGTTCGAATCGAAGTGGTTCCAGCGCGTCGCCGTGGCAATGGGACCGACGGGCTTCATCACGTTGCTGGCCGGCTGGGTCACCACCGAAGCGGGCCGTCAACCGTGGGTCGTGTATGGCGTGATGCGCACCTCGCAGGCCGTGTCGCCGCTCACCACGCAGCAGGTCGGCATTTCGCTGATGACCTTCGTGGTCGTGTATTTCCTCGTGTTCGGCACCGGCGTGTACTACATGCTCAAGCTGATGCGCGCGGGTCCCGCGCTGCCCGGACACACGCCGCATGAAGCGCCGGCGCACTCACCGAACCAGACCGCGCGCCGCCCGCTTTCCGCCGCCGATCACATGATCGACGCCGCCTGAATCCACCCTGCTTCAGCAGCTACTTGCGATAGAGAAAGAACATGGACGTAACCGTAGTGTGGGCCGCGATCATCGCGCTGGGCCTTTTCATGTATGTGGTGCTGGACGGCTTCGATCTGGGCATCGGCATCGTCTTCCCGTTCTTCCCCGATGAGAAGGAACGCGACCTGATGATGAACACCGTCGCGCCGGTGTGGGACGGCAACGAAACCTGGCTGGTGCTCGGCGGCGCCGGATTGTTCGCCGTGTTTCCGGCGGTTTACTCGACCGTGCTGTCGGCGCTGTATCTGCCGCTGATCTTCATGCTCGTCTGTCTGATTTTTCGCGGCGTGTCGTTCGAGATTCGCGCCAAGGCCAATCGTACGAAGCATCTGTGGGACCTCGCGTTCATCGGCGGTTCGGCGGGCGCGACGTTCTTTCAGGGCATCGCGCTGGGCGCGTTCCTGCAAGGCATCCCCGTGATCGACGGCGCCTATGCCGGCGACGCCTTCGGCTGGCTCACGCCGTTCAGCCTGCTCACGGGCCTCGGACTCGTGGTCACGTACGCGCTGCTCGGCTGCTGCTGGCTGGTGGCGAAGACCGAAGGCGATCTGCAACGCCGCCTGCATCGCGTGGTCTGGCCGTTGACGGTCGTGCTGCTCGGCTTCGTCGCGATGGTCAGCCTGTGGACGCCGCTGCAGGATCCGAATATCGCGCAACGCTGGTTCCACGACGGCCTGTTCTACCGTCTGCTGCCGGTACCGTTCCTCGTGGCGGTCGCGGCATTCCTCATGCATCGCGCAGTGCGTGAGCGGCATCACAACACGCCGTTCGCGCTCGCGCTGCTGCTGGTGCTGCTCGGCTACGCGGGGCTGCTGGTGAGCTTGTGGCCGTATGCGATTCCGTCGAGCATGACGCTGTGGGAAGCGGCCGCGCCGCGTTCGAGCCAGATGTTCACGCTGGCCGGCGCAGCGGTGATTCTGCCGATCATCATCGCCTACACGACGATGGGTTATTGGGTATTTCGCGGCAAGGTGCGTCATGGCGACCAACATCACTATCACTAAGCAGACGAACTCCGGCGCGACGCACGGCGCATCGGCGGCGGCCGTGGCGCCGGCGCGCAAACTGCCGGGCTGGCTCTGGTTCATCGCGCTGTGGTGCTTCGGCGTGGGCTCGGCGATGTCGCTCGGATTCGCATTCAAGATTCTGATGAATGCGACGTTATTTGCAGTCAAATAGCGTGTGTTTCAGCGCGCTTCGATCCGGCGCGCATAACCTTCGGAATCCTGCATGGACGCCTTCAAAAAAGGGCGAATCGGCTCGTCTACCAAGCAAGCCGAAAACCTATGTGCGAGAGACCTGCCTTGGACATCATGCGGTGCATCGGAACAAACGGCGATTTAACAAATAAACTGGCAATTGGCGGCGTCCCGGCGGAAGTCCCCTCGAGGAACTCGCCGGAAGATGCGCCGCGCCACCGATCAGGCATATGATCGCGGGGTGGGCGGCAATGATGCGATTCACGAGGCTAGAAGTAAAACGAGACCCTATAACGGCGGTAGCCCACATCGGGCAGGCCCGACTCGCGGAGACATCATGAAGTTTCTTGTAGCCGACGACCATGAACTGATCCGGCAAGGCGTCAAAGGCATGCTGCGCGGCCTCGATCCCGACGCCCAGTTCGACGAAGCCGACAACTGGGAGACGCTTGCGCTGCTCGCGCGCCCCGACGCCGATCACGATCTCGCCATTGTCGATCTGCATATGCCGGGCATGAGCGGCGCTTCATCGCTCGAAGTGCTGTTGAAGGCGAATCCCGCGCTGCCGCTCGTGGTTCTCTCCGCCGAAGAATCGCCCGACGAAATGCGCGCGGTGCTGGCCGCCGGCGCGCTCGGTTTCGTGCCGAAGCGCCAGCCCGCCAGCGTCATGCTCAAGGCCATCGAGCTGGTGCTCTCAGGCGGCGCTTATGTGCCGATGGAAGCGCTCAGCCTGCTGGGCTCGCGCGATGCGCAAGCCGCGCCCGCGCGTGCCGAAGCGCTCGCCGAGCCGGCGCCGCAGCATGCGGCTCCGGTCGGTGCGCACGCCACCAGCCAGAGCGGCGGAGCCGCGCTTACCGAACCCCTTACGCAGCAGATCCAGGCACTTCAGCCGCACCAGCAGCATCTGCTGGAGAATCTGTCGCCGCGTCAGCAGGACATCATGCGGCTCGTGCATCGCGGCTGGACCAACAAGATGATCGCGCGCGACCTGGGCGTCGCGGAAGGTACGGTAAAGGTGCATTTGTCGGTGATCTTCCGGGCGCTCGGTGTGCATAACCGGTCGACGGCGATCGCCGTCATCAATGGCTGGCTGGAAGCCGGGAAAACTCTGTAGCGCGAGAACGGCGACCGGCGGCGTGCGCGACGCTCTGTCGATCGGGCGCGACTTTACTCTTGCGGTTCGCCTGTCTTTTTTGCTGCGCGCCTCTCCATCTCCGGTGCGCCTGCTCCTTCCCTATTCGCCTCTACTTCTGCGCTTCGCTTTGCGACTGGGCGCTTTGAGTCAGAGCGCTTTGCGGCTGGCTCTTCGATCCCATTCTCGCGTCCCCTTGCAGCGCGCTCCCAGCAGCGGCCATCGCACCGCTCATCACCCGCCCGCCCGCTTCATTTCCCACTACGTTTCCCGCTTGACCCACCCGTAATGCCAGCGCTGCGGCCGCCCGCCCCTTGTCCAGCTCGGCCTGCTGCCACAGCATCTCCAGCGTGCGCCGCAAGCGCGCCGGCGTGACCGGTTTATGAAGCACGGGAATCCCCTGCAAGGCGAGCGCCGCCAGTTCGGCCGACGCCATGTCGCCCGTGATCAGCAGCGTCACCACGTTGTCGTGCCCCGCGCGCGCGAGCACGTTGCGTACGGCCGTGAGCGCCTGCGCGCCGGTACGGTGGTTCGCCAACTGGTAGTCGCACAGCACGGCATCCGGCACGAAGCCGCCTTCGAGCGCCGCGAGCGCATTGGCCTCGTCGCGCGCGCCGAGCACGGTGCAACCCCAACGGCCCAGCAGACTCACAAGGCCTTCGAGAATGGACGGATCGTCGTCGATACACAGCACGTGCCGCCCCTTCGCCGACGGACCGCCGGCCACGGCTTCGTTCAGGCTCGCCACGACGCCGCCGGGGTCGCCCGCCTGCACCGGAAAACGGAACACCGAACCGCGGCCCGGCGCCGAACGCAGTTGCAACTCGCCGCCGAGCATCTCGACCAGCCGCTTGACCGTCGGCAAGCCCAGGCCGTGCCCCTGGCGCGCGTCGCGTTGCGGATTGGCGACCTGATAGAACTCCTCGAAGATGCGCGCGTGCTCTTCCGCGGGAATACCGATGCCCGAGTCGCGCACTTCGATAAAGCCGCCCGTCTGCCGCCCCGCGCGGCGCAAGCCCAACCAGATCGCGCCGTCCTCGGTATAACGCACCGCGTTCGACAGCAGATTGCTCAGCACCCGTTCGAGCAGCACCGGGTCGTCGTGCACCACCATCGCAGTCGGCGCGATGCGCAGCGCCAGCCCTTTGGCGGCCGCCTGCGGACGGTACTGGCTGCCGACCCGCTCGAACAGTTCGGACAGCCGGAAATGCAGCCGGATCACCTGGGTCACGCCGCTTTCGAGCCGCGCCAGATCGAGCACCTGGTTGAACAACTGGTTCAGCGCCTCGACGTTGTAGACGATGTGCTCGGCGGTTTTCGCGTGCTGCACGGGCGTCGCCGCCGTGTCGTTCAGCGAGGCGGCGAGCAAGCCGATCGCATGCAGCGGCTGACGCAAGTCATGGCTGGCGGCCGCGAAAAAGCGCGTCTTGGCGAGGCTCGCCTCTTCGGCCACCCGTTTTTGCGCGGCCAGCGACTCCGCCAGATACTGCTGATCGACGCGCGCCTGCACGACCTGCTGGAACAGCTTGCGGTAACTCAGCGCGTAGACGTTGATCGCGCAAAAGAAAAACGCGAGGACGATGGCAAGCAGCGTGCGGTCGAACGTATGCGTGCCGAAATGCATGACGATCGAGGGAAACAGCAGAAACGGAATCGAGGTCGAGAAATTCAGCAGGTCGAAGCCATTCGACATGAACACGCCGGCGGCCAGCGTAACGAGCATGACCGTGTGCAGCAGCGGCAGGTCCGACTGCGGGCTCTGGAACGCGAACCACACGGCGATGCCCGGCCCGCTGTAGAGCAGCATGCCGCGTACCGCGTGAAGAATGATCCAGCCGCGCGGCGAGACGAGTTGCGGGTAACGGCGGTTGACGACCCACAGCGCGAGACTGGCGCAATTGGCCGCGGCATAGAAACCGAAGCACGCGACGAACAGCGGCGGCGACGGTATGTTCGGCCAGTAGATCGACACCAGCACCGCGATCGAAAACCAGTGCGAAAAGAAAGCGATCGGATCTTGCGCGTACAGCACGCGCACCAGGTCTTCGTCGATGGCACGCTGGATCGGGTCGGCCCGCATCACGCGGTCTCCTCGGACTCGGCAAATTCGGTTATGTGGATCGGAAGCGCGGCGACGCAAGCGGCGCGAACCGCATCGGACACTTCGGATACGGCGTGGCTCTACGTCTGCGATGCAACTGCGTAGCCGCAGTGCGATGCAATTTTCCAGTGCAAGCCCGTTTTACTTCAGACGAATAAGATGCACTTTGCCGGATGGTTTACCCGGCAGTTTACCCATCAGCTACCACTTAATCCATATAGGCGAAGCCGCCGCTGGAAACCATACTGGCTTCACATTCCAGCGCGGCCTTAAAGCTTCAACATCCACACCCCGCCTGTAGTTCAGGCTCACCGCGCTCCTTGCCTTTCCCCTTATGGAGGTTTTCATGGGCGCAGTTCCGAGCCACGAGTTCGTCCGCAATCTCGACGATGCAATCCTGCCGGATTTGTGGCGCCGGCGTACCCGGTTGTCCGGCGACGAAATGGTGTCGATGGTCGAGCTGGTCAAGCGGGCTTTGCGGACCTATCACCCGCTCGAACTGCAGGCGCTCGGCGAGGACAAGGAAGAACTGGTCGCCCAGTTCATCTACGCCAAGGTGCTGCGTCTCGCGCCGGGCCATACCGAAACTAACGCCTGCGCCGACAGCGCGCCGTCCAACGGCTACGCATTGTGCGCGTATTTCCGCCGCTACCTGATCGACTGTCTGCGCAGCGCCGGCCATCAGCGCAACGTATCGATGGAAAACGACGGCATGGCCCAGGAAATCGATCTGCACGCGCAGGCGCTGGAAGATCCGGTGGAAAGCGTGCTGCTGCAATACGGCCTCGACGAACAGCGCGTGCGGTGCTCGGCGCGCGCCTTTATCGAAAGCCTCGACGAACCGGAGCGGATCGTGCTGGCCGGCAGTCTCGGCTGGTGCTCGGAAGGCAAAGGCGGTTTGTCGGCAGTCGCAGCGCAGCATCGTGTGCCCTCGTATCACTATCGCGCCGTCAAGCTCGGCGTCACCATGAAGAAGACGGCTGGCGCCGAGGATTTTTCGAATACCAAGATCGGCCGCTGGCTCACGGACGTGCTCGGCATCGAAATCGAGGTCGACAATCGCCCGGCGATTCTGCTTGCGCTGAACCTGCTCGCCGCCGAATCGAGCGACAGCGAAATGAATGAAGCGGCCGCGTAATAGCACGCGGCCGTGCGCCCGCGGCGCCTCGGCACCCTCTCACGACGTCCCGTACGCGGCACGGCCGGCCCGCGCGCCACATACGATGCGCCTTTTTTTGTGAGCGCGCACCGCCTAGGATAAAAAAGCTGTCGCCGCACGCCGTCTTGCTTCCGAAGTCCTGGTTGCCTTTCCCCGCATTCCATTCCAGACGAGGTGGTCGTGATGAACCGCTTATCGAGCGTCGTGACTGCAATCCAAGCGCATTACGACGTGGTTGTGGTGGGTTCCGGCTATGGCGGCGGAATCGCCGCAAGCCGTATGGCGCGCGCCGGGCGGCGCGTGTGCGTGCTCGAACGCGGGCGCGAGTTCATGGCCGGCGAATTTCCCCGCACGCCGTTTCAGGGCGCCGAAGAAGTGCAATACAACACGGCGCTGGCGCATATCGGCTCGCCGCTGGCGTTGCTCGAGGTGCATGTGAACGACGATGTGAACGCCGTAGTCGGTTGCGGTCTCGGCGGCACCTCGCTGATCAACGCGAACGTCGCGCTCGAAGCCGACCCGCGCCTGTGGGACGACCCGCGCTGGCCGGCCGCATTGCGCGCCGACAAGGCTGGACGCGACAAAGGGTACGCGTCCGCGCGAGCGATGCTGCAACCGTCGCCGGTGCCGCAGAGCTATCCGACGCTGCCGAAATTGCAGGCACTCGAAAGATCGGCGCAGGCGCTCGGCATGGAAGACCAGTTCTCGCGTCCGGAGATCACCGTCACCTTCGAGGACCGCACGAATGCCGCGGGCGTCGAGCAGAAGGCTTGCGTCGGCTGCGGCGACTGCAATTCCGGCTGCAATTACGACGCCAAGAATTCGACGCATATGAACTATCTGCCCGACGCCGTCGCGCACGGCGCGCAGATTTTCACGGGGACCGCCGTCCATTCGGTGTTGCGCGACGCGGCCACGGGGAAATGGATCGTGGGTTACCAGTTGGTGAGCCTCGGCCGCGAAAGCTTCGGCGCGCCGGATCTGTTCGTGAGCGCCGATATCGTCATCGTATCGGCCGGCACGGTCGGTTCGACCGCCTTGCTGCTGCGCTCGCGCAAGCAGGGCTTGAGCGTCTCCAACATGCTCGGCAAACACTTCACCGGCAATGGCGACGTGCTCGCCTTCGCCTACAACACCGAGCCGGTGATCAACGGCGTCGGCTGGGGCGCGCATGAAAAAGGCGAGATTCCTCCGGTCGGGCCGACGATTACCGGCCTCATCGATCATCGCAAGACTCCCAACGTCAGAGACGGCTACGTGATCGAAGAAGGCTCGCTCGCCGGTCCGGTGGGCGCGGCGCTGGTCGGCCTGCTCGGCGCCGCCGCGCCGCTTGAAGGCGTGGATGTCGCGCCACGTTCTTTCGAGGAACATTTTGCTTACGACGCCCGCGTGGTGACCAGTTTTCTGCGCGGCCCGTATCACGGCGCGCTGCATCACACGCAAAGCTACCTCGTCATGGCGCATGACGACGAAAGCGGCGAGATCGACGTGGACGGCAGGGGCCAGCCGCGCATCGTATGGGAGAACGCCGGCAAGCAGCCGATCTTCCAGGCGGTCGAAGAGGTCCTCAAGCAGGCGACCGTGCCGCTCGGCGGCAAATACATGCGCAATCCGATTTCCACCGATATTCTCGGCAACCGCACCGTCACCGTGCATCCGCTCGGCGGCTGCGGCATGGGCGAAGATGCGGAGCATGGCGTGGTCGATCACATGGGCCGTGTGTTCAGCGGCGCCACGGGCAACGCGGTACACGACGGCCTGTACGTGATGGACGGCGCCGTCATGCCGATGTCGCTCGGCGTCAATCCGCTGCTGACGATTTCCGCGCTGGCCGAACGCAATTGCGAGTTGCTGCTCGCCACGCATCCGCTAAACGCCGCGCCGGCGGAAAGCGCGGCCGCAACGCCGAACCTGCCGCCTCCGCCGACGCCGCAGGCCGCGTCCTCGTCGTTGACGCCTTCGTCGCCGCAGAAGATCGGCCTGCATTTCACCGAAACGATGGTCGGCACCTACACGCCGAACGTTGCAGGCGAAGCGGCCACGAGCCCGATGGAATTCACGCTGACCGTCGAATCGGAAGACCTCGCCGATATGATCAGCAATCCGCAGCATCTGGCGCAAACGGCCGGCACGCTGACCTGCCCCGCGCTCTCGGCGCAGCCGATGACGATCTCCAACGGCACCTTCAACCTGTTCGTGGTCAACGAGTCGGACGTGGACGAGCGCAACATGAATTACCGCATGACGCTCAACGCCACCGAAGGCAAAACGTACTTCCTGAGCGGCAAGAAGATCATCACGCGCACTTCGCCGATCAATCTGTGGGAGCAGACCAACACGCTGTATGCGGAAGTCCGCGAGTCGGCGCAAGCCGATGCGCCGCTGCTCGGCAAGGCGACGCTGATCATCACGCCGGAAAACTTCCTCAAGCAGCAGCGCACGCTCGAAGTGACCCACGCGCCCGATCTGAAGACGCGTCTCGAATGGACCCTGAAGTTCGGCAAGTTTTTCGCGGGCGTGCTGTTCACCGAATATGGCGGCGTGGCCGCACCCTTGCAATATTTCGATCCGAAAGCGGAGCCGCGCGTGAAGCGCGCGTTGCGCGCGCCGGCGCCGCAAATCGTCTTCTTCGATACGCCCGACGGCACGAGGCTCAGGCTCACGCGCTATCACGACCCCGCGCGCAAAGCGGCGCGTCCGGTGCTGCTGATTCACGGCTCGGGCGTATCGAGCCGCATCTACTCCACCGACCTGATCGCGACCAACATGGTCGAGTATCTGTTCGCCGCGGGCTACGACGTGTGGCTCGTGGATCTGCGCGTCAGCATCGAAATGCCGAGCGTGTTCGTGCCGACCAACGTCGACAAGGTGGCGCGCGAGGACATTCCGTCCGCGGTCGCCAGGATCCGCGAATTGACCGGCGTGCCGGAGATTCAGGCGCTCGGACACTGCATGGGCGGCGTGGCGCTGACCATGTCGCTGCTGTATGGACTCGAGGGCGTGCGCTCGGTGTTCATTTCACAGGTGTCGGCGCATCCGGTGCCGGGCACGCTGGAGAAGATCAAGGCCGGCCTGCATATTCCCGACTTCATGGAACATCTCGGCCTGCTGGACGTCACCGCCTATACGGAACACAAGTCGTGGCCGCAGAACCTGCTCGACGAAGCGCTGAAGTTCTACCCGCTCAATCACAAGGAAGGTTGCGGCAATCCGATCTGCCATCGCGCGACCTTCCTGTATGGCCTGCTGTATGAACACGAGCAGTTGAACCAGACGCTTCACTCGAACCTGCAGGAAATTCTCGGCGTGCACGACGTCGGCGTATTCAAGCATCTGGCCGCGATGGTGAGAGCAGGCAAAGTGGTCGATGCCGAAGGCAAAGATGTCTACCTGACCGGTGCGGACGGCATGAAAGGACTGGAAGGCATGCGCCGGCCGATCGGGTTCATCCACGGCGATAAAAACGAAACCTATCTGCCGATCAGCACGCAACTCACCTACGACATGCTGGTCAAGCACTTCCCCGAGCAGCCCTATGAGCGGACGATCATTCCCGGCTATGGACACATCGATTGCATCTTCGGGAAGAATGCCGCTGTTGATGTCTATCCGGTGATCGTGAAGTATCTGGACGCGCATTGACGTAGCGCGTCCGCGGCATCGGGAGGGCGCGCGCAAGCCGCGGTCAGATCGACCGGGCTGGATTCCGTCGCCGCGCATTGAAGCTCGTGGCGGCGTAGCGCGCTCAGAACAGCTTGCCCGGATTCAGAATGCCGTGCGGGTCCAACGCATGTTTGATCGCGGCCATCGCCGCCAACTCGGCCGATGAGCGCGAGATCGGCAAGAATTCGCGCTTGAGCAGACCAATGCCGTGTTCCGCCGACACCGAACCGTGCAGCGGTCCGAGCATGTCATAGACAAACGCGTACACCGCATGATGATCGACGCCGGGAATCGAATGGCCATCCACGGTGACATGCAGGTTCGAATCGCCGATATGCCCGAAGAAATACGACGCGTTGCCCGGCCAGCGCTGATCGAGCGCTGCACGGCAATGGTCCACGAAGATGCCTATCTCGCCGATCGGCAGGCTCACGTCGAAGTTGATCGCGTCGAGCCGCATCGGAAACTCCGCGGTGCATTCGCGAATCGCCCATAGCGCGCGCACGTCGGCCACCGACTGCGCGATCACGGCGTCGCGGATCGCGCCCGCGTCGAGCGCTTCGGTTAGCGCGGCGGAGAAACGCTCGCCGTCGTCGGCCGCGTCGAAGCTCGCGTGTTCGATCAGTGCATAGAGCGGATGCGCGTCGGCGAACGGCGAACGCGTGCAGGTCAACTTCACGCCGAAGTCGTAGAAGTCCGGCCACATGATTTCGAACGCGCCGATATCGTTGCCGAAGCGCGTCGTCAAACGGCGCAGCAGATTCACGGCGGCGTCGTAGCCGTCGAGCGCGACCAGCGCGGTATGACGCGCGGCGCGCTGCGGATGCAGCCGCAACACCGCGCGCGTGATCACGCCGAGCGTACCCTCCGAGCCGATGAACCAATGCTTCAGGTCATAGCCGGTATTGTTCTTGACCATCTTGCCGAGCGACGTGAGCACGTCGCCATTGGCCAGCACGACTTCGAGACCGAGCACCTGATCGCGCGCGGTGCCCGATTGGATCACACGGTTGCCGCCCGCATTGGTCGCGAGATTGCCGCCGATCTGGCAAGACCCGCGCGCGCCGAGATCGAGCGCGAGTTCGAAGCCGGCCTCAGCGGCGGCTTCCTGGGCGGATTGCAACGTGGTGCCCGCGCGCACGGTCAGCGTGGCCGATGCACTATCCACTTCCTCGATACCGGCTAGCCGTTCGAGCGACAACGCAATATCCGTGGCGCGCGCAATCGCGCCGCCCGCGAGGCCGGTCATGCCGCCTTGCGGCACCACCGGCTGATGCGCCGCGTGGCAGATAGCGAGCGCGCGCGAGACCTCTTCCGTGGTGCGCGGCAGCAGCAAGGCGGCGGGTCGCGTCGGTTCGTGACGCGTCCAGTCGGTCATGGCACGTTCGCCGATCTGCTCGCCCACGCGTACGCTGTCTTCACCGAGTGCGGCGCGCAATGCGTCGAGTGTCGCCGAAAGCGGTGCGACTTGATTCGCCGTGCTGTTGTCTGTCATGCAGTGGTTCCTTGCGCGCCTTCAGCGGCGCGTTTCTTCCGATAGCCCATCGAGTCGTTGATACGCCCGAGGATATAGTCGCCCGCGGCGACCGGCTGATACTTGAGATCGGCGTCACTCGTACCAAGATCACGCGGATCGACTAGCGCGCCGTAGGTAGGATCATAAAACGTCGCGATCGAATAGCGCTCGCGTCCCGACGCATTGATCACGCGATGCAAGGTGGAGCGGAAGCGGTCGTTGGTCCAGCGCGCGAGCAGATCGCCGACGTTGACCACGAAGCTGCCCTCCACCGGCGGCGCCTCCACCCACGTATCGTTGGCGATTTCGCGCACCTGCAGGCCGCCCACCTGATCCTGCCACAACAGCGTGATGCAGCCGTAGTCGGTATGCGGCGCGACGCCAAACTGATCGTCGTCCGATTGGGGCGGCTGCGGCGGATAGTAGACCATCTGCGTGCGCTGCATCCGCTTCGTGTAGCGCGGCGCGAAGAAGTGTTCGTCGACGCCGAGGCTCACCGCCACCGCGCGCAATAGATCGGCGCCGCATGCGGCCACCGCCTCGTAATAGCCATACAGCGCGGGACGCAACTCCGGCATGAAGTCCGGCCAGTTGTTCGGCCCGCGCAGCGCCTGGCCGGCGAGCACGTCGGGGTCGTCCTCTGGCAATTCGAGGCCGATGCTGAAGAACTCCTTGTAGTCGGGACGCTTGGCCTGATACATGGTCGCGTCGCCGAGCGCGTTGAAACCGCGATGCCGCTGATTGACCGCCGCGCGCCGCTTGGTCTCCACCGGAAACGCGAAGAAGCGTCGCGCGGCTTGCGCGGCGGCATCGATCGAATCTTGCGGCACGCCGTGATTGACGATGTAGAAGAAGCCGATCGTCGTGCACGCTTCGCGGATTTCCTGCGCCACGCGCTGCAACGCCTGCGGGTCGCCCGCGCGAACTCCGGCGAGATCGATGATCGGAATGCGGGTCACGGGCATTGAGCTGCTCCTGAAGATGCCGCTTGATCGGCCGAATCGGCTGATGAAAGCGGCGGTTCAATCGTCGGCGGGAAGAGGCATTCCCGCCTCGTGCATTGCAGTTGTATATACCGCCAAAAGCACACCCGCAAGTTGCTTCGCAGCGCTTCGCATAAGGGCTTTTCTCTACTCGCGTGTTTATTTATTTCGCGCGAAAACTGCGGTATATACTGCCTCGCATGACTCGCGCCGAGTTCGCACCGGACTCGTTTTCATGCACCACTTTCGCGCGACACCGCTTTGCCAACCGGAGAATCTCATGAGCATCCTTGCAGGCTGGAAGTGTCGTATGGTCATGCTGGCGTTGTGCGCGGCAAGCGTCACCGCCCACGCGGAAGACCAGCTCGCCAAAGTGAAGAAAGCCGGCGAACTGGTGGTCGGCACCGAGATGCAGTTCGCGCCCTTCGACTTCCTCGAAAACGGTCAGCAGGCCGGCTTCAACAAGGACCTGTTTGCCGAAGTCGGCAAGGAAATGGGCGTGAAGGTGCGCTTTATCGACTTGCCGTGGCCGAGCGTGCTGCCCGGTCTTGAAGCCGGCAAGTTCGACATGGTGGGCGGGCCGCTGACCGTCACCAAGGCGCGCATGGAGCGCTACACGTACACGCTGCCCGTCGCGGACGCCACCGACGCGCTGCTCAAACGCGCGAACGATTCGTCCGTCAAGCAATCGTCGGATATCGTGGGCAAGACGGTCGGCGCGGGCAAGGGCTCAGCGCAACTCGACCAGTTGAAGGCCTATGTGGCCACGCTGCCGAAGCCGCCTGAAATCCGCGAATACGTCGACAACAATCAGGCCTACGCCGACCTCGCTGCCGGCCGCATCGCGGCGGTCGCGAACTCCATGACCAACATAGCGTACGTGGCCAAGCAGCGCCCGGAAACCTTCGCCGTGGTGCAGCCGCCATTCGGCGCGAAGGTGTACTTCGCCTACTGCCTGCGTAAAGAAGCGGACAGCAAGCCGCTCGCCGATGCCTTTAACGCCGCGCTCGTGAAAATGCATAACGACGGACGTCTCGCCACGTTGCAGAAAAAATGGTTCGGCGTCGCGATGGACGCGCCGACCACCATGCCCACGCCGAACTATTGATCGGCGCTCCGATCTCGATGCACATGTCCTGATGCACGCGATGCGGCCATTGCAACGGCCCGCATCGCCTCCCCGTTCCAGCGAGTGCGACGCTTATGTTCAGCACGACCGTTTTCCTCCAGGGCTTGCCGCTGCTGCTGCATGCGGCGCTCGCTACCATCGGCATTTCGCTGGCGGGTCTCCTGATCGGCTTTTTCGTCGCGATCGGCGTGTGCGCGGCGCGGCTCTCGCCGAACCACGCGGCGCGCATGTTCGGCGGCGCCTATGTGTTCTTCTTTCGCGGCGTGCCGATGCTGGTGCAACTGCTGCTCGTGTATTACCTGTTGCCGTTCGCGGGCATCAACGTGTCGCCGATCGTGGCGGCGCTTAGTGCCGTGTCGCTGTGTTCAGCCTCATATATCGCCGAGATTCTGCGCGGCGGTTTTCTCAGCGTTCCGCCGGGGCATCTCGAAGCCGCGCGCATGCTCGGGCTTTCGCCGTTCGACATGCTGCGCCGCATTCTCGTGCCGCAAGCGTTCCGGTTGACACTGCCCTCGCTCGTCAATGAAATGGTGCTGCTCATCAAGGCTTCGTCGCTGATCTCGGTGGTGGGCGTGGCCGAGTTGACGCGCACCGCGCAGAACATTGCGGCCAGCACCTATCGGCCGCTCGAAGCGTACGTCGCGGCCGGGCTGATCTACTTCGTGATCTGCGGCGCGCTCGCGCTCGTCGCGCACGCCGCCGAATACCGCTTGCAGCACGCCTGAGTTCGACATCGACACCACGCCATGCAAAAGCTCGATCCCACCGTCATCACCCACAACCTGCAGCCGATCGCCGCGGGCCTCGCCACGACGCTCGGCACGTGGGCCGCGGGTGTCGCGATCGGCATCCTGATCGGCTTTCTGATTGCGGTGCTGCAACTCTTTTGCGGACGCTGGGTGCGCGGCGTGTTGCGCTTTTATATCGAACTGTTTCGCGGCACGCCGTTTCTCGTGCAACTCTTTCTGCTGTACTACGGCGGCCCGTCTTTCGGCCTCACGCTCGAACCGATGACCGCCGGCGTGCTCGGCCTGGGCCTTTATGGCAGCGCGTATTTCGCCGAAGCCTTTCGCTCCGGTTTTCAATCCGTGCCGCCGGGTCATCTCGAAGCGGCTTCGTGTCTCGGCCTCACGCGCTGGCAAGCGGTGTTGCGCATTCAGGTGCCGCAAATGCTCGTCCTGATCGTGCCCGCGCTGACCAATCTGATCATCGTATTGAGCAAGGAAACAGCTGTGTTGTCGATTGTCACCGTACCCGAGCTCACGTTCGTGCTGACTGGCATCGGCTCGGCCACTTTTGCTTTCGTCGAAACGCTGCTGGTACTGTGCGTGTGCTATCTGGCGCTGGTCGAACTGACTTCGCGCGCGGGCATGTGGGCCGAAACCCGCATCGCACGCTTCATGGCATGAACGGAAAGAGGACTCTCTTATGAACGCTATCGCCGACATGCCCTCCTCCGCGTCCTCCGCTACGGTCGGGTCATCCTCCGGCGCGCCGCTGGTCGAAGTGCGCGATCTGCGCAAACGCTTCGGCGAAGTCGAGGTGCTGCGCGGCGTCGATCTCGAGATCGCGCGCTCGGAAGTGGTGTGCATCATCGGGCCATCGGGCTCGGGCAAGAGCACGTTGCTGCGTTGCCTCGCCGCGCTCGAAACCTACGATCAGGGCGATGTGCGCATCGAAGGCGAACTGCTCGGCTACAGCGAGCGCAACGGCAAACGCGTGCGCGCGTCGCAAAGCGAAATCAACCGCGTGCGGCGCAACGTCGGCATGGTGTTTCAGCAGTTCAATCTATGGCCGCATATGACGGCGCTCGGCAACGTGATGGAATCGCTGCTGCGCGTGCGGCATCTGTCACGCGACGAAGCGCGCCGCCGCGCCAACGCGATGCTCGAAACCGTCGGCCTCGCGCACAAGGGCGACGCCTATCCGGCCAAGCTCTCGGGCGGCCAGCAGCAGCGCGTGGCGATTGCGCGAGCGCTCGCCATGGAACCGCACATCATGCTGTTCGACGAGCCGACTTCGGCGCTCGATCCTGAACTGGTCGGCGAAGTGCTGCAAGTGATGAAGCAGCTCGCGCGCGACGGCATGACGATGGCGGTCGTCACACACGAAATGGGCTTCGCCGCGCAGGTCGCGGACAAAGTCATGTTCATCGATCAAGGCCGGATCGCCGTGCAAGGCAAACCACGCGATGTCTTTCACGACGCGGGACAGCCACGCTTGCGGCAGTTCCTGCAAAACTACTTCGACCGCAACGCGTTCTGGACGCGCGGTCCCGACGACGCACAGCCGCTATGAGCACGCGCCGCCGGCTTCTTCCTGCCTCACGCGGACACTGACGCAAGGGCCGCCAATGTCCTCCACCGTCCGCAGCCGCGCTCACGACAAGCCGCTTTCCGCATCGGCGCTGAAAGCCGCGCGCGCCGTGGCCGACGCGCCGGCCGCGCGCTACGAACAGGTCAAGAGCCATATCCGGCAGATCATCGAATCGGGCGAACGCCGCGCGGGCGACCGTCTGCCGTCGGAACTCGATCTGGTCGCGACACTTGGCGTATCGCGCATGACGGTCAATCGCGCGCTGCGTGAACTGGCCGAAGAAGGACTCGTGACGCGCGTCTCGGGCGTCGGCACGTTCGTCGCGCAAAGCAAGCCGCAATCCACGCTGCTGATGATCGCCCATATCGGCGACGAGATCCGCTCACGGGGCCATGAATATCGCTGCGATACGGTTCTCTCGCAACGCGAAACGGCGTCGGTGATGGTGTCGAACGCGCTAGGACTCGCGCCGGGCGCTTCGGTGTTTCATGTGATTTGCGTGCATCGCGAGAACGGCTTGCCGGTGCAGCTCGAGGATCGCTATGTGAATCCGGCCATCGCGCCGGATTTTCTGCTGCAGGATTTTTCGGCGATGCGGCCGTCGGAATATCTGTTCGAGATCGTGCCGGCGCACGACGTCGAGCACGTGGTCGACGCCGGCCTGCCTACGCGCACCGAAGCGGAACTGCTTGAAATTCGCGCGGAGGAACCCTGCCTCACGCTGATGCGCCGCACGTGGACGAGCGGCGTGGCGGTCACGTTCGCGCGGTTCGTGCACCCTGGGTCGCGCTACCGGCTAGGTTGCCGCTTCTCACCGGAATCGTCGCAACGCCAGGGTTGAAAACGCGCGGGTGTTGAACCGCGCTACACGTTCCCCGCAAGATGGAAGCGCGACGCCGGATGCCACAACTGCACCGACGTCGCCACATCGTCGCCCACCCACGTGCGGCGCCAGAGTTGCAGGCACGGCTCGCCGATATCCATCAGCAGATGCCGGCGCACATAGGCGTCGGGCTTCTGCGCATAGATGCGAAACTCGGCGCGCTGAATCGGCGCGAGCCGCACCATGTAGTGATTCGGCGTTTCGATCGTGAAATCCTGGTTCAGATAATCGGGGAACACCTTCGGGTTGACGTAGCGGTCCTCGTACTGGATCGGCTCGCCCTCCTCGCTGTGCACGATGCACGAATGAAAGGCCGGGCCGCTGGCGATACCGAGCGCTTCGAGCGCCTGCGGGTCGTCGCTCGGCTCGAGCGTCAGCACGCGTGCCGAATGGCGATGGCCGCGCGCGGCGATTTCGTCGGCGATATTGCGGATTTCCAGCACCGTCGATTCATAACGCTGCGGCGCGACGAACGTGCCGGAACCTTGCACGCGCGTGAGCACGCGCTCGGTGGTCAATTCGCGCAGCGCACGCGACACGGTCATGCGCGCGACGCCGAATTCCTTGACCAGTTCCGTTTCGGACGGGATCAACCCGCCGGGCTTCCAGTCGCCTTCGGTGATGCGCCTGATCACGTAGCGTTTGATCTGCTCATACGCAGGCATGGCTTTCGCCGGTGTCTCCTGGCTGCGATCAGGGCGGTCCTGCATCTCCGCGGTTCGCGTGCTTGTAGTTGTGTTCACTCCGACCTCGTGGGTGATACGCCGGTTGTACCTGGTTGGTACACCTTGGCCGGCTTGCCGGCGGATAGCCCGCTCACCGGCGGCGTCTGCGTCATGCCATGTGCGCGGCAGCCTGCGCGTCGTTGACAGCGATGCCTGCGGCTGCGCGCACGTGGCCCGCGGCCGCCAGATTCGCGAGCGTGGCAGGCGCCGCCAGGGCCGCGCCGTCGGCGGACGTGAGCGGCCGAGGGCCAATCTTACCAGGGTTCGGCAACGGCGGCGGCGCCTCGTCGGCGATCATACGAAAGGCGATGCTCATGTCGTCCGCAAGTGGACGGTCGTCGCGATAGGTCGGCACGACGCGGCGCACGCGTTGCCACAGCGCGCCGGTGTGCGGCGCGCGTGGCGCGTCGATACTTTGCAGGTCGTAGGCTTGCGCCGCCGCCAGCAATTCGATCGCGACGATGCGTCCGGCGTTGTCGATGATTTCCAGCGCCTTCAGCGCGGCGGGCGTCGCGTGGCACAGGTGATCTTCCTGCAAGGCCGAGGTGATGCCGCCGTCGAGACTTGCGGGCAGCGCGAGCCGCCGGTTCTGCGCGACCAGCGAGGCCGCCGTGTACTGCGCGATCATGAAGCCGGAACAGGTACCGCCCGGCTCGGCGAGAAACGCCGGCAGGCCGCTCACCAGCGGATTGACGAGACGGTCGAGGCGCCGCTCGGCCATCGCGGCGACTTGCGCGATCGCGGTAGCGAGGCTGTCCATGGCCAGCGCGATCGAGGCGCCCACCGCGTGCGCCTGCGAATACACGCGCGGCTCTTCCGGCGTGCCGGCGACGATCGGGTTGTCGGTAATCGATGCGAGTTCGCGATTGACCACGTCGGCAGTCGCGGTGAGCACGTCGCGCGCGGCGCCGTGAACGTGCGGAATGGTCCGCATGCTCAGCGGGTCCTGCGTGCGTTGACCGACCACCGCAGCGAGAATGCCGCTGTCGGCCAGCGCGGCGCGCATGCGCCCGCCGACCAGATTCAGGCCCGGCGAGATACGCAAGGCCAGCGAATCTTCGTCGAAAGCCGCAAGCTGGCCGCGCAGATTCTCGAAGCTCATCGAGGCGACCATATCGGTCCAGTCGAGCAGGCGTTCGGCACGCGCGAGAGCCAACGCGGCAAGGCCTGTGACGCACGGCGTGCCGTTGACGAGACTCAGCCCTTCCTTGGCTTCGAGCACGAGCGGTTCGAGCCCGAGGCGTTGCAGCGCGTCGCGTCCTGTGAGCCGCTCGCCGCGCAAGCGCGCATAGCCTTCACCGATACAGACGAGCGCGATATGCGCCATATGACTCAGATAACCGACCGAACCGAACGCCGGCACTTCCGGCAGGCAATCCGCGTTGAGCAGCGCCACCAGCTGATCCGCGACTTCGAGGCGAATCCCCGAGTGTCCGTGCGCGAAGTTGTTGACGGCCGCGGCCATGACCGCGCGCGTTTCGGCGGCGCCGAGCGGCGCGCCGACGCCGACCGCGTGGCTCATCAGAATGTTGCGCGACAACGTGCGCTGCTCGCCCGGCGAGACGATGACGTCGCACAACGCGCCGACGCCAGTATTCACGCCATAGGCGCGAATCCCGCGCTCGACGATCTGTTCGACGAGTACACGCGCCGCGGCGATGCGCGCACGGGCGTCGGCGGAAAGCTCGAGCGGCTCACCGGCGGCAACCGCTGCCACCTGAGCCCAGTCGAGAGGAGGATTGGAACGGATCACGGCCATATGAACGCTCTGCTAGGTGAATTACCTGGTGATGCTGATTAGTTGGTGGTGCGATCCTGGTGGCTCGACACGAATTGCCGGAAACGGTCCGACTTGCATTCGACGAACACTTCGTCGGGCGTGCCGTCGGCTTCCACTTGCCCTTGATGCAGGAACATCACGCGATTCGATACATGGCGCGCGAAACCCATTTCGTGCGTGACCACCAGCATGGTGCGGCCCTCTTCGGCCAACGAGCGCATCACGCGCAGCACTTCGCCCACCAGTTCGGGATCGAGCGCCGAGGTCGGCTCGTCGAACAGCATCACTTTCGGATGCATGGCCAATGCGCGCGCAATCGCCACGCGTTGTTGCTGGCCACCCGACAGATGCGCCGGATAGTGGCCGCGCTTTTCCGCGAGACCGACTTTCGCCAGCAGCGCTTCCGCCTCTTCCAGCGATTCGGCGCGGCTGCGCTTTTGCACGCGCATCGGCCCTTCGATCAGATTTTCCAGCACCGTCATGTGCGACCAGAGATTGAAGTTCTGGAACACCATGCCGAGTTGCGAGCGCACCCGGTCCACCTGGCGGCGGTCGCTCGGTTGCAGTTTGCCGTCGCCGCGGCGCTTCATTTTCAGCTCTTCGCCGGCGAGCGAGACCGAGCCGTCATCAGGCGTTTCGAGCAGGTTCAGGCAGCGCAGGAACGTGCTCTTGCCCGAACCGCTCGCGCCGAGAATCGAGATCACGTCGCCTTGATGGGCGTCGAGCGAAATGCCTTTGAGCACATGGTGATCGCCGAACGATTTGTGAATGTTCTTGACCGACAGTGCAACGGGTGCCGTAGCGTTCATGGGATTCTCCAGATTCATCCAGGATGGGCGGCCGTTCAAGGCGCGGCGCGGCGTGCTTCGGTGGTGGTCGAAACCGGGCGGTTCGCCGCGGCCTGCGGACGCGCCGCGCGCAGATGGTGCGACAGACGCGTTTCGAGCATGCCGAGCAGCCGCACGATGACGAAATTCAGGAATAGATAGATCAGCGCGGCGCAGATGAAGACTTCCGTCGTGCGATAGGTTTGCTGAATGATCTGCTGCGCGACGCCGGTCACTTCCCACACGGTGACGAGACTCGCGAGCGCCGTCGATTTGACGAGCAGCACCGCTTCAGTCGAATACGCCGGCAAACACTGGCGCAAGGCGATCGGGCCGATCACGCGGCGCAGCAGCGCGAAACCCGACAGGCCGATCGAATAACCGGCTTCGATCTGACCGACCGGCACGGCCATCAAGCCGCCGCGAATGATCTCGGCGGTATAGCCGGCCGTGCACAGCGCGAGCGACAACACCGCGCACATGTAGGGCTCGCGCAGCACCGGCCACAGGAAGCTCTCGCGGATCACGCCGAACTGGCCCATGCCGTAGTACACGAGGAACATCTGGATCAGCAGCGGCGAGCCGCGGAACACGAGGATATAAGCGCGCGCGAAGCGATTCGGCAGCCAGTGCGGCGACACGCGCATCGTGACGATGACGAGCGAAAGCAGGCCGCCGAGAATCAGCGAGCAGAAGAACAGGCCGAGCGTGGTCGGCACGGCCGCGAGCAGTTGCTTGAGCGTGTCGAACAGAAAGTCGAAGTCGAAATGCATGATGGCCGCCCTCGTCAGTTACGCGCGAAGTTGCGCTTGAAGGACCGGCCCACGTGCGCTTCGGCACGGTTGAAGACGCGGTTCGAGATGCTGGTCATGAGCAGATAGAGCGCGCCGCCCACGACGAAGAACGTGAAGTACTGATGCGTGGAACCCGCCGCCACCTGGCTCGTGCGCAGCAATTCGGCGAGCCCCGTCACGGAGATCAGCGCCGAGTCCTTCAGGCTCAGTTGCCAGACGTTACCGATGCCGGGCAACGCGAAACGCAGCACTTGCGGAATCAGGATGCGGCGTGCCATGGTCAGCGTCGGCATGCCGATCGAGCGCGCGGCTTCGAGTTCGCCGCGCGACACCGCCAGCACCGCCGAGCGGTACACCTCGGCCTGGTAGGCGCCTGAAATCATGCCCACGGCCAGCGCGCCGACCACGAACGGCGGCACGCCGACGAAGCCTTCCGCGCCGAACAGCTGGCCGACGGTCGTAACCAGCGTCGAGCCGCCGAAATAGAACAGATAGATGACGAGCAGTTCAGGCACGCCGCGAAACACGGTGGTGTAGATATCGCCGATCACGCGCAGCGTACGAAAACGCGACAGCTTGGCGGCCGCCACCAGCGCGCCGAACACGGCGCCGACCGCGAGCGCCGCGAGCGTGAGCGCCACCGTCATCAACGCCGCGAGCAGCAATACGCCGCCCCAGCCTTCCGGCCCGAAGCCGAGCATCTGTATCAGAGCCATTTCCTACCTCTTATCCGTTACGGCGGATCGAACCGGCCGGCGCGTGCGGCTCTTTCGCCATGCGCACCTGCCGTTGCCTCTCGACGTGTTGACGAATCAAGGCGTGACGTCGGTCTTGAACCACTTGGCGGAGAGCTTCTTGACGGTGCCGTCGGCGAGCGCGGCGCTGATCGCGGTGTCGAACTTCGCTTTCAGGTCGGCGTCCTGCTTGCGGAACGCGAGGCCTTCGCCCGGGCCCCAGATCGGGCCGCCGATCTTCGGGCCGGCCATCACGATCGACGCGGTTTCTTTCTTGTCGATGTTGGCGGCGTAGTAGGTCACGTCGTCGAACGAGGCGTCGATGCGGCCGTTGGCCAGATCCAGATCGCGCTCGGGCGAGGTCTTGTAGACGCGGATCGTGGCGATGTCCTTGAAGCCGTCATTGATGAACTTGGTATAGACCGTGCCCGACTGGATGCCGATGGTCTTGCCCTTGAGCTGCTTGCGCAAAGCGTCGACGGTCGGCTGGTCGGCCTTCGGGTCGCCGGACAGCTTGACGACACCGGCGCCCGGCGCGGCCTTGGGCAGCACTTTCGCATCGGTCACGGCGAACGTGGCGGGCGTGGCGGCGTACGGCTTCGAGAAGGCGATGATCTTTTCACGCTCCGGCGTGATCGAGATCGCGTCCATCAGGACGTCGAACTTGCCTGCTTGCAAACCGGGAATCATGCCGTCCCAGTCTTGCGCCACGAGATTGCATTGCAGCTTGATGCGCTCGCACAGGTTGGCGACCAGTTCGGGTTCGAAGCCGCCCAGCTTGCCGCCCGGCAAGGTCAGATTCCACGGCGCGTAGCCGCCTTCGAGCGCGATCGTCACCGTCTTCCAGTCTTTGGCCTGCACCGGTGCCGCGAAAATCGCCGCAGCGCCGAGAACGGCGCCGATCAATGTTTTTGCTGCCGTCGTGCGCTTCACTTTCACGTCGAAACTCCTTTGATTGAGGACACCATCGAACCGGATGTTTAATCGCTGCTTAATTTGTATAGACAAGTCTGCATGAGTCAAAAAGCGGTCGCAAGAGAATTTGCGAGAAATTGGCGGAATCATCGGGTAAGCCCCTAGTCGATGCAGCGCAGCGCGGCTTTGCGGGGAGTTCTTAATGCGTGAAGGAGGCATGGAGCGCCTCGCAGCTCGGGCGAGCGCAATCTATTTTGTCTAGACAGGTTGATGCAAGCTGAGCAAAAGAGCCGCGGCGCGGATGCCGGGGTGATGCGCCTACCAGATGAACGGCACGAAGCGATAACGCACGCGCGCCATGTAGCACGAACGGCGACAGTCGCTCGGCGAGCAGGCCGGGATCGTGACGCGCCAGCCACAACCCGATCCACAGGCTCAGCACGCCCAGCTCGATCACATACCACGCGGCCGGCCATGCGAAAGTGCCCGCCGCGCCGAACAGCAGCGCGCTCATGCCCACCAGCCAGACCACCGTTTGGAAGATGAGGCGCGCGACCATGGCCGTTGATTGCTACGCGGTTCGAGCCGGCGTGCGCACGCGGTCGAATATCCCGGCGATGTCGAGCTCGCCGGTGTCGATGCCGAACTGATCGCGCAGACATGCCGCGAGTTCGCCGGCGCTTTTGAGTTGCCGTTCGCTGATGAGCCGGCCGTCGGCCGCGCGCTCGCTCAGTTGATCGTTGAGCAGCGCGAGCCGCGCATCGGGCAACACGCGGCACACGATCAGCGTGCTCGCAAAAATCGCTTCCGGCGAGGTCGACGTGTACCAGTTCGAGGTTTCGTAATCGATCCACTCGACCGGATGCAGATCGAAGCGATAGACCCGCGCCCAGCTTTCGTCGCGCGCCTGCACTTCGAGATAGAGCGCCTCGCGCGATGCGTCGGCGAGACGGAACGTGCCGAGTTCCGTGGGCTGCGCGAGACCCGCGGTCAGGCGCAGCGGCGCGGTCAGCGTCACGC
Source organism: Paraburkholderia phytofirmans (assembly GCF_046028095.1). GTDB lineage: Bacteria > Pseudomonadota > Gammaproteobacteria > Burkholderiales > Burkholderiaceae > Paraburkholderia > Paraburkholderia phytofirmans_A. The sequence continues at coordinate 39,315 of NZ_JAQQDJ010000020.1, read as the reverse complement.
TGCCGAAGCCGACGTCCGCGATCCAGGCTTCGTTGTCGATGTCGAGGCGCAACACCATGTGCGTGCGCGGCGGCGCAGGCGCGTCCGATTCCCGGCCCCACAGCACGCGCCCGAGCAGCGGCGTGACCGTGAAGCCCAACTGCGTCAGCACGTCGGCGAACAGCGCGTTCTGTTCGAAACAGTAGCCGCCGCGGTGTTCGGTGACGAGTTTGCGCTCGACCGATTCGAGGTCCAGTTTCACCGGACGCCGCGTGAGCGGGTTCAGGTTCTCGAACGGAATCGCGCGCGGGTGCAAGCGGTGAAGCGCCTGAAGCACTTCCAGCGTTGCCGCGCGCGGCCCGTCGTAGCCAATGCGGGCGAAGTAGTTATCCAGATTCACTGTGTGAGACATCGGCAGGGTTCCGGTATGGGTATCGGTTTGGGCGCTAGTCGCTTGTGGATGCGTGCGACCGTGCGGTTTTGGAAATCGATCATAGCCGCTTTTGCGGTCAGCTCGCAGCGGCGGCCTTGAACGGTTTTCGTAGTTGCCGTTCGACGCCGGTAGCCCACTGCGTTTCGTCACATCCCCTCTTTCTGAATTCGCGTTTTGGCTAACTCGCCGGTTCGATCAGACTACATACATACGTTTTCATTACATTCACATTCGCCGCAAATTACGTGCAAATGCCGTTTAGTAGCACTCCGTAAAGAACAAAGTTATATGTCAGTAATATTGATGCGAATCGTTCTCATTTGTGTTGACTCACCAAATTCGCATGCGTACGATCTCGCCATCTGCCGTATCGGCGTCGCGAACCGATATGGCAAATCGCGGGCAGGCGGCGACGCGCCGCGATGGTTTCAATCAGTCGATACAACACCAATAAGGATTTCGATGAAGTTCGCCCATTTCAACGGACCTCGCGCAGAAGCGCGTCCGTTTCGCGATTCCGCGCCGCGCGCCGATCTCACGCGCCGTTCGCGTTTGCCCTCGGTGCGGCGTGTCGCGCTCTGCACGGCGTTCGCCTGGGCGTCGCTGACAGCCGGCGCCGCCATGGCCGAAGCCAATCCCGACGCCGCGCCGGAAGCGCCCGAGGCCGACCTGAACATTCAGGCGACCCAGACGAACCAGTGGACCGGTTTCTGGAATCGACAGCAGATGCTCGGCGACATCGGCGGCCTGCGCCCCTGGCTCGGCAAATACGGTGTGACCTTCACGCTCACCGAGACCAGCGAAGTGCTCGCGAATCTGCGCGGCGGTCTCGCGAAAGGCGCCGACTACGACGGCCTGACGACCGCCACCGTGCAATTGGACACGCAAAAAGCGTTCGGCCTGCCGGGCGGCCTGTTCAACGTCAGCGCGTTGCAGATCCATGGCGCGAATCTCAGCGCCAACAAGCTCGGCACGCTGAACACGGCGAGCGGCATCGAAGCGGACGACACCACCCGTCTGTGGGAATTGTGGTACCAGCAGTCGTTCCTGAACAAACGCATCGACGTGAAGGTCGGTCAGCAAAGTATCGACCAGGAATTCATCACGAGCCAATACTCGGCGCTGTTCGTCAACACGATGTTCGGCTGGCCCGCACTGCCTTCGTACGACATGCCGTCAGGCGGTCCGGCGTATCCGCTGTCCGATCTCGGCGTGCGCGTGCGCGGCCAGATCACGCCTTCGTTGACCGCGTTGGCCGGCGTGTTCGACGGCGATCCGCTCGGCAACAACCCGGACAACAGGAGCGGCACCAACTTCAATCTGCACAACGGCACGCTGTTCATCGGCGAGTTGCAGTACGCGATCAACCAGCCGGCCGACGGCGAGATGGTCGGCGCGGGCGGCGGCGGTTTGCCCGGCACCTACAAGCTCGGCGTCTGGTACAACAACGGTAGCTTCGCGGATCAGCGCTACGACAACACCGGCTTGTCGCTCGCGAATCCGGCGACGAGCGGCACCGCCCAGAATCATCACGGCGACTACAGCATCTACGCCGTGGCCGACCAGATGATCTGGCGCCCCGACCCGGACGAGCCGCGCAGCATCGGTGTGTTCGCCCGCGTGATGGGCGCGCCCGGCGACCGCAACCTGGTGAGCCTCGCCGCCAACCTCGGCGTAGTGATGAAGGCGCCGTTCGCCGGCCGCGACAACGACAGCGTGGGCCTCGCGCTCACCTACATCAAGGTCGGCAATCATGTGAACGGCCTCGATGCGGATACCCGCGCATTCACCAACGGCCCGTACGGCGTGCGCACCAGTGAAACCGCGCTCGAAGCGACCTATCAGTACCAGGTCAATCCGTGGTGGCAACTGCAAGCCGACGCGCAATACACGTTCAACGCCGGCGCCGGCCAGAATCCGAACGATCCGACGCAGCCGCTGCGCAACACGTTCGTCATCGGCGTGCGGACCAACATCAACTTCTGATGCCTTTCGCGCCCAACTCACACGCTACCGACCAAATCGAATCCCATGCTTTCGATCATGACCGCAATTACCGCTTTGTGCGCAGGCACGGAGGCTCAATCGTGAACAATCCCTCGCGCAAGTTTTCGCCGCGCGCCGCGCGGGCCCTGATCGCCGCCGCTGTCAGCGCGGCGGCCTTCATGACGGCCGGCAGCGCGCTGGCCGAGCCGCAAGGTTTCCTCGAAACCGTCAAGCACCACACCACGCTGATCAACACCGTGCCGGGCAACGGCGACCAGAATCCTTACGCGGTGGTAGTCGCGCCGGTCACGGCGGGCACCGTCAAGCAAGGCGACGTGCTGGTCGGCAACTTCAATAACTCGACCAATCTGCAGGGCACCGGCAGCACGATCATCAACTATCACCCGGACACCAGGGAAATGACGCTGTTCGCGACGGTGCCGCGCGATCTGAAGGAATGCCCGGGCGGTATCGGCCTGTCGACGGCGATGACCATGCTCAAGTCGGGCTACGTGATCGTCGGCAGCACGCCGAGCAACGACGGCACCACCGGCACCAAGGGCGCCGGCTGCCTGATCGTGATCGATCCGCAAGGCAAGGTCGCCTCGACCATCAGCAGCCCGAACATCAACGATCCGTGGGGCAACATGGCGGTCGTCGACAACGGCACGAGCGCGACGCTGTTCGTCAGCATGGCCGGCTTCGGCGTGGGCGGCGCGGACGGCAATCCGCCGGTGTTCAAGCAGGCCACCGTGCTGCGTCTGGACCTCGACGTGCCGGCCGGCAAGCCGCCGGTCGTGAAGAAGGAAACGGTGGTGGGCAGCGGCTTCGGCGCGCAGGCGGACAAGGGCGTGTTCCTTGTCGGCCCGACCGGACTCGCGCTCTCGGCCGATCAGAAACTGCTGTACGTGTCCGACGCGATCGGCAACCGCATCACCGAAATCGACGAACCGATGACGCGCGACACGAGCGCGGGCGTCGGCCGTCAACTGACCGCCGACGGCCTGCTGCACCGGCCGCTCGCGATGGTGACCGCGCCCAACGGCCACCTGCTCGTGACCAACGCGCTGAACGGCCAGATCGTCGAAATCGATCCGGCCAGCGGCAAGCAGATCTACGCGCGCTGGATCGACACGGACAAGGCGCAATCGCCGCCGGGCAACGGCGATCTGTTCGGCCTCGCAATGACGCCTGAAGGCGACGGTTTCTACTACGTGCAGGACGACGTGAACACGCTGGTGCTCGCGAAATAAATTGAATGCTTCAAAGCCGAATGAAGGTGAAGTAACCATGGCAAACGATCAACCCCCGTGCCCCTCGCGGCGCGGGTTTCTCAAGGCGGGCGGCGCTGCCGTCGCGGCCGGCGCGAGCCTCGGCGCGAGTCTGGGAGCGTCCCAGAACGCGCTCGGCAAAACGCAGCCGCATGCCCTCGCCGATCCGCAGATGGCCGTCGAGCCGTTCTATGGCGTGCATCAGGGCGGCATCGTCACGCCGCAGCAAAGTCACACCTACGTCGCCGCGCTCGATCTCACCACCGAGAAGCGCGACGACGTGATCGCGCTGCTGCGCGCCTGGACCGACGCGGCCGCGCGACTCACGCAAGGCGGCACGGCCGCGCCGCTGCCGACCGGCGATGCGGACCAGAATAAAGCCGCGCCCGATTCCGGCGACGTACTCGGTCTCGGCCCCAACGGACTGACGATCACGTTCGGCTTCGGGCCCGGCCTTTTCACGCACGAAGGCAAGGATCGCTACGGTCTCGCCGCGCGCCGCCCCGCCGCGCTCGTCGATCTGCCGCGCTTTAACGGCGACCAGTTGATCAAGGAAAAGACCGGCGGCGACCTGTACATCCAGGCTTGCGCGAACGACGCACAAGTCGCTTTTCACGCGGTGCGTCAACTGTCGCGCATGGCGTACGGCACGGCGGCGATGCGCTGGGGCCAGGCCGGTTTCCTGTCGGGTCCGCGCGGTCAGACGCCGCGCAATCTGATGGGCTTCAAGGACGGCACCAACAATCCGTCCACCGCGAAACAGCCGTTGATGAACCAGTTCGTGTGGGCCGGCGCCAGCGCCGACGCGCCGTGGATGGAAGGCGGCACCTACACCGTCGTGCGGCGTATCCGCATCACGCTGGAACACTGGGACAACACCGAACTGGACTTCCAGGAACAGGTGTTCGGGCGCCACAAATACAGCGGCGCGCCGATCGGCAAGAAGAACGAGTTCGACGCCGTCGACCTGAAGGAAGAGGACAAGGACGGCAATCCGGTGATTCCGGAGAACTCGCACGTGCGTCTGTCGAATCAGGCGAGCAACAACGGCGCGCAGATTCTGCGCCGTTCGTACTCGTACAACGACGGCACCAACTTCTACATCGAGCGCTGGCCGCCATGGCGCCAGGAAACCGAGTACGACGCGGGACTCATCTTCATTGCGCATCAGAGCGACCCGCGTACCGGCTTCATTCCGATCAACGACAGGCTCGCGAAGTTCGACATGATGAACCAGTTCACGACGCACGTCGGCAGCGCGATTTTTGCCGTGCCGCCGGGCGCGAAGCCGGGTTCGTATATCGGCGCGGGATTGTTCGAGACGTAAAGCACACGCAGTCGACAACAACACAGATCAACTACAACATCACAACGGACTTCTGGATCATGGCTTACAACTCGTTTGGCACTCGTCTGCGGATTCTTGGCAGCGCGGCCGCGCTTACGCTGACCGCGTTCGCGACGGTGCCGTCCGCGGCCGAGGCCGCGTCGATCACGCTGTATAACGCGCAGCACGAGCAGGTCGTCAATCTGCTCGCCAAGGACTTCGAAAAGCAATCGGGCATCTCGGTGAAGATCCGCAACGGCGAAGGCCCGGCGATGGCCGCGCAGATCGTCGCCGAAGGCGCCGCCACGCCCGCCGACGTGTACTTCACAGAAAACTCGCCGGAGCTGATGCTGCTCGAAGAGAAAGGCCTGCTGAACAAGGTGGACGCCTCGACGCTCGCCACCGTGCCGGCCCGCTTCAGTTCGCCCACCGGCGCATGGGTCGCGGTGACTGCGCGTGAAAACGTGCTCGCCTACAACACCACCAAGGTCCAGGCATCGCAACTGCCGCAATCGCTGTTCGATCTCGCCAAACCGGAATGGAAAGGCAAGATCGGCATTGCCCCGAGCGACGGCGACTTCCTGCCGCTCGTCTCCGCGGTGCTCGCGCTGAAGGGCGAAGCGCAAACGGTGCAATGGCTCAAGGGCCTGAAAGCCAACGCGCAGATTTTCGACGACGACGAAGGCGTAGTCGCCGCCGTGAACCGCGGCGGTGTCGCGACCGGTCTGATCAACAACTACTACTGGGCGCGTCTACATGCCGAACTCGGCGACGGCAAAACCCGCAGCGCGATCTATCACTTCGGCAACGGCGACGCCGGCGCGGCCGTGAACGTGTCGGGCGCAGCGGTGCTGAAGTCCGCTCACAACACGGACGGCGCGCAGAAGTTTCTCGCGTACCTGGTCAGCGACCGCGCACAGGAATTGATGGCGAAGAGCCACGTGATGTTCGAGTATCCGCTGCATGCAGGCGTCGCACCGGACCCGATCCTCAAGCCGTTCGCCGAACTGAGCCCGCCGCCGCTGACGATCCAGCAACTCGGCGACGATAGCCAGGCCGGCAAGCTGCTGCGCCAGGCAGGCCTGCTGTAATGAGCGAAGCATTGTCAGCCGGGCCACCGGCTGTCTCCACGCTCCCGGCGCGCGCCCGTTCGCGCGCGCCGCGCGGGCTGTTCGCGGCAGCGGCACTCAGCGCATTGCTGGTGTTGCTGCCGATTGCGTTTACGTTCTGGCGCGCCGCGAGCTTCGGCGTCGGCGAGGCGGTCGATCTGATCTTCCGGCCGCTGGTCGGCGAACTGCTGATCAACACGTTGACGATCACTGTCTCGACCACGCTGGTCTCGGCCGTGATCGGCACGGCCGCCGCGTGGTTCGTCGAACGCACGCATTTGCCCGGACGCCGCGCGTGGGCCGTGTTGAGCGCAGCGCCGCTCGCCATGCCGGCTTTCATTTCAAGCTATGCTTGGGTCTCGCTAAGCCAGGATTTGCAGGACTTCAACGGCGCATTGCTCGTGCTGACCTGCGCGTATTTTCCGCTCGTCTATCTGCCGGTTGCCGCCGCGTTGCGCGGCATGGATCCGGCGCTCGAAGAAAGCGCGCGCGCACTCGGTTGCAACCGGTGGACCACGTTCATTCGCGTGGTGCTGCCGCAACTGCGCCCCGCGTTGCTCGGCGGCATGCTGCTAGTCGCGCTCGGTGTGCTATCCGAGTTCGGCGCATTTACGCTGCTGCGTTTTCACACGTTCACCACGCAGATTTACGCGGAATTCCGCACCAGTTTCGATGGCGGCGGCGCTTCGCTGCTCGCGTGCCTGCTGATCGTGATCTGCCTGATCGTGCTGGCATTCGAGTTTCGCGTGCGCGGCGCGGCGCGTTATGAACGCGTCGATCGCGGCACACGTCGCGCGGTCTTGCGCTACGACCTCGGCGTATGGCGCTGGATCGTCGTCGCCGGCTTTGCGTTGCTGTCGATCACCACGCTCGGTGTGCCGCTCGGCATGATCGGCTATTGGCTCACACAGCCTGGCGCTGCAGCCGTCACACCGGCCGATGTGTCGCCCGAACTGCTGTTCAATGCCACGATTTCGTCGCTCGGTTTCGGCCTTGCCGCGGCGCTGCTGACCACCTTGCTCGTGGTGCCGCTCGCGTTCCTGCTGGTGCGCTATCCGACCCGTTTCGCGACCTTGTTCGAACGCACGGTGTTTCTCGCGCAAGGCGTGCCGGGTCTGGTGATCGCACTGGCGATCGTGTCGCTCGCGGTGCACGCGCTGCAACCGCTCTATCAGAGCGCGACGCTGCTGGTGATCGCCTACTCCATGCTGTTCATGCCGCTTGCGCTGGTCAGTGTGCGCGCCGCCTTCATGCAGGCGCAGCCGCGCCTCGAAGAGACCGCGCGCGCGCTCGGCCTGAACTGGTCGCAGACGCTGTTGCGCGTGGTGTTGCCGCTCGCCGGGCCAGGGCTCGGCGCGGCCGCGGCGATGGTGTTCATCTCGGTCGTCACCGAACTGAACGCGACGCTGCTGCTCTCCCCGCTCGACACCCAAACGCTCGCCACCCAGGTCTGGGCAGACACCTCGACGATGGCGTTCGCCGCGGCGGCGCCCTACGCGGCGTTGCTCACCGGCATTTCGCTGTTCGCCTCGGGCCTTCTGTTCGCATTGCTCGGCAAATCGGCGCTACTCGGCGAACGCAGCTGACGCGCCGCGCTTTTATCATCGGATTTTCATGAGCGAACTTCGTATCCGCGGGCTGCAAAAATCATTCGACGGCACGCCCGTGCTGCACGGCATCGATCTGTCCGTCGAACGCGGCACGCTGCTGGCGCTGCTCGGCCCGTCGGGCAGCGGCAAGACCACCTTGCTGCGCTTGCTGTGCGGTTTCGAACGTGCGGACAGCGGCAGTGTGGAAATCGACGGCCGACGCGTGGCGGGCGACGGTCTGCATGTGCCCTCCGAACAGCGCCGCATCGGCTATGTGCCGCAGGAAGGCGCGCTGTTTCCGCATCTGTCGGTGGCGGACAACATCGTGTTCGGCTTGCCGCGCGCGCAGCGACGTGCGCGGCATCGCGTGGCCGAGTTGCTGGAGCTGGTCGGCCTGCCGGCGAACTTCGGCGAACGCGCGCCGCAGCAGTTGTCGGGCGGTCAGCAGCAGCGCGTCGCGCTGGCGCGCGCGCTTGCGCCGTCGCCAACGCTGGTGATGCTCGACGAACCCTTCTCGTCGCTCGACGCCGCCTTGCGGCTCGAAACGCGGCAAGCCGTGGCCAGTGCGCTGGCCGCGACCGGCGCGACGGCCGTGCTGGTCACGCACGATCAATCCGAGGCGTTGTCGCTTGGGCATGAAGTAGCCGTGTTGTGGAACGGCCGGCTGATCCAGACGGCGACGCCGGAGACGCTCTATCGCCGGCCCGTGACGCGCGAGCTGGCATCGTTCGTCGGCGAGGCGGTGTTGTTGCCGGGCACGGCCACGCGGGATCGCGTGAGCTGCGAACTCGGCGAGTTGTCGTTGTCCGGGCCGATCGGCCAGGGCGCTGTGGACGTGATGGTGCGGCCCGAGCAGATCCGTCTGTTGCGTGCCGAAGAAACGATGCCTAACGGCGCGGCAGCGTATGACGCCGTCGTCACGGAAGTGATCTTTCAGGGGCAGGACGCGGGCGTCGCGCTGCAATTGCGCTCCGGCTCGCAGACGTTGGTGCGCGCACGAGTGCCGGGTTATCTTTCGCCGCGTCCAGGCGACGAGGTGCGGCTGGCGGTGGATGGAGAAGTGACGGCTTATGCGCGTGCTTGAACGCAGCGCTTGAACATTCAAAGGTGCGAAGGCGAACTTGAACGCCGCCTTCGGCAACTCGACCCGCACAGTCGCCTCTTCCCACCGCTAAGCCGAAGCCCCACGCGCCTGAGGCCGCTGCGACAGATCCTGCATCATCTGCGCGGCCAGATAATCGCAGGTCGGACGATCCGATTTGGCGCTGCGCGCCACCACGATTTCCAGCGGCGCGATCTTCGGCAAGCCCTGTGCTTCACCGAGAATCGCGAGCCGCGGCGGCACGCTGCAACGCGTGAGCGCAATCACCGATAAGCCTGCATCCACGGTCGCCACCAACCCCATCAGGCTCGCGCTGCTGAACGCGGCACGATAACGAATCCGCGCGCCGTCGAGCGCGGCGAGCGTATGCTGGCGCGCCACGCAGCCCGGCTCATAGAGCCCCACCGGTAGCGGCGACGCCGCCAGAACCGGCGTATCCACCGACGCGCCCACCCACACCATCGGCTCGCTGCGCACGAATTCGCCGCGCAGCTTGCGGTCGCGCGTGACGAAGGCGAGATCGATCTTGTTGTCCGCGAGCATCGGTGCGAGCGACGTGCTCTGCGCGCAGACGATCTCGATTTCCACGTGCGGATACAGATTCGAAAAACGCCGCAAAACGGGCGACAGCAGTGACGACACGTAATCGTCCGGCGCGCCGAGCACCACTCTTCCTGTCACCTCCGGCCGCACGATCGCCGACCACGCCTCCTCATGCAACGCCAGCACACGCCGCGCGTATTCGAGCAACGTATTGCCCGGCCGCGTGAGCGACAGATTGCGCGTGTTGCGGGCGAACAGCGTCGTGCCGAGCATGGTTTCGAGCCGCTTGATCTGCATGCTGACCGCCGCCTGCGAACGATGCACGGTCGTCGACGCCTTCGTGAAGCTGCCCGTTTCCGCCACCGCGACGAAGGTGCGCAGCAGATCGACGTCGAATTCGGGGTGCATGATTTATCAATCCAGCTTATGGAATTGCTCAATTTAATTCGTTTGTCGGTGCCGTGCAAGCCGCGCAATACTCCGGACATCACCTCATCAGATCAATTCGCGGAGCCGTTGCGCATGTCCCTCACCCAACGTCAACAAGGCGCCATCACGCTGGCCAGCGGCGGGCTTCTGATGGGCACGCTAGGCATCTTCGTCGAGGAAGCGCGGCTCGGCGCGCTGACGCTCGTATTCTTTCGCTGCCTGTTCGGCTTTCTCTCGCTCGCCGCGTATTGCGCGTGCAAAGGCTTCTTCACGCGCGCGCATTTCACGCGACGCACCGTCACGCTGGCGCTGATTACGGGCGTGCTGATGGTCACGCAGTGGGTCGGTTTCTTCGATGCGATTCATCGCACCAGCATTGCGGTTGCAACCGTGGTGTTCCACGTGCAGCCGTTCTGGGTCGTGCTGATCGGCGCGGCGTTGTTCAACGAGCGGCTCGGCGCGGACCGGCTCGGCTGGATTGCGACCGCTTTCGTGGGACTCGTGCTCGCGTCGGGCGTCGCGGCCACGGAGAATCTACAGGGTCATACGAGCTATCTGATCGGCATCGGCGAGGCGCTGGTGGGGTCGGTGCTATACGCGAGCGTTACGTTGATCGCCAAAGGGCTCGGCAATTTGCGGCCGCATCTGCTGACGCTCGCGCAGTGCGCGGTCGGCGTGGTGTGCCTGCCGTTCATCGCGCCGCTCACTGCCGTGCATATCGGACCGATGCAGTGGTTCTGGCTGGTCGGCATGGGCGTACTGCATACGGGGCTTTCGTATGTGCTGATCTACGGCGCGTTGCCCAAGCTGAGCACGCCGATCATCGCCGTGCTGCTGTTCGTGTATCCGCTGACGGCGATCGTGGTCGATGCGCTCGTGTACGGACGGGCGTTGTCGATGCCGCAACTGGCGGGAATGGCGTTGATCGTGGTGGCGAGTCTCGGCGTGAATCTCGGATGGCCGTTGCTTTCGGTGCTGCGGCCGGGCGGACGGGTGCGGCGGCAGGTGGATTGAGGCGGGGCGCGCCGCACGTCCAAGGTGCCGGCGCGACCTTCTTCGCTTAAGCTGCCAACCTCACTGCGGCAACACCTCACCCCTCGTCTCCGGCGCGAACGGAATCACGAACAGTCCGACGATAAACGCGATCGCCGTCAACGCCACCGGCACCCCGAGCGTATGCATATGCAGCACCGCCGCGCCGAGTAGAAAGTTGACGCCCGCGCCGACGAACCGCCCGAACGACGTGCAGAACGCGAAGGCCGTCGCCCGCACGCGGGTTTCGAACTGCTCCGGCAGCCACAAGCTGAACAGCGCGAAATTGCCGCCGAAGAAACCCAGCACGAAGAGCCACGCAATAAACGGCGCGAGTCCATTCGGCAAATAAAACGCCCAGCCGAAACTGCCGACGATCGCCACCGCCATGCCGAGGAAGTAAATCGCCAGCGTCTTCTTGCGGCCGATGCGCTCAGCAAGCGGCGGCAGCGCGAGACAGCCGAGGATCGTCGCGATCGACAGCAACCCCGTGGCCAGCGAAGCGGTTCTGATCGCGTCGTTCTTCGCCATGCCGGCCTTGGTCGCCAACTGAATCACGGCGGACGGCTCGTACACCGCGCCCGCCCACAGCCCGATGATGGCGATCGTCAGCAGAATGCACGCGACCCACGTGCGGCGCCGATAAGCCGGTCCCATGATCTCGCGCAGCGGCCTGGTGCGCACGGTGCCCGCCTCGGCCTTCTCCCACTTCTCCGACTCCTTCACGCGCAAGAGGATCAGAATCGCGACCACCACCGGCACCGCGCCGGTCAGGAACATGGCGCGCCAGCCGTAATGCACGCCGACCGTGTAATTCAACGCCGCGGCGAGGAAGAACCCGGCGTAGTAGCCCGTTTGCAGGTAACCGGCGCCCATCTTGCGGCGATCCTCCGGCCACGCTTCGGCCACATAAGTCCCGGCCAGCGCCCACTCGCCGCCGATGCCGACGCCCGCAATGAAGCGATAGATACCGAGTTCCCACACGTTATGCGAGGTCGCCGCTAGTCCCGTGAAAATGGCGAACGTGAAGATCGTGCCGGCCAATACCTTGGTGCGGCCGTAGCGGTCGGCAAGCGGCCCCCAGATGAACGACAGCCCCCACCCGACCAGGAACAGCGCGAACAGGATCGAGCCGGCGAGGCCGACGTTCGCCGGCGTCGCCGCATAACCCGAGCGCGGCAGCAACTCGGTCAGCGCGGGCGTCAACACGAGCGCGTAGATGAACGAGTCCATCCCGTCGAGCGTCCAGCCTGCCCACGCTCCCCAAAAACCTGCGATCTGCGAACGATTGAGCGGCGTGCGGCGCCGCGTGACCGACGTGCGGTCGGTGAGTGAATTCATCATGCTCCTCCGGTCCAACAGTTGGCATACGTGACTGGAACGACGACATAGCGCATTTCTGACGAACGGCAGTCTCCTTGCACGGCCGCTCTGCGGGCTCCGCGCACAGAAGGCGAGAATTTTTCCGGGTTTGTCCGAGTTTAATTCTCGTCTTTTCATATATAATATTTGATATTATGAGTGACACAATAGATGGTTTTCCCCTGGACGCCCCGGCGCGCAGCCCGCTTTTACCCGCCGCGGCGCCGCGTGAAAGCACGTCCCGCGTGATCGCGGAGGCGCTGCGTGCGGCGATTGTCGACGGCACGCTGGCGCCCGGCGCGCCGCTGCGGCAGGACGCAATCGCGCGGCATTTTTCAGTCAGCGCAATTCCCGTGCGCGAAGCTTTGCGCCAGTTGGAAAGCGAAGGCTGGGCGAAGGCCGCCGTCCACAAAGGCGCGACGGTTGCGCCTTTGTCGGCGGAAGAAGCGCGCGAAATCTATGAGATCCGTTCCGCGCTGGAGAGTCTGGCCATCGGGCTCGCCATACCCAGGCACACGGCCGCCACGTTGCGCGAATCCGCGAGCCTGTGCCGCGCCGCCGAACTCGAGGCGAACCCATCGCTTTACGTCGCGCGCAATGTCGCGTTTCACATGAGCCTGTACGCGCCCGCTGCCCGTCCGCAACTCGAGGAGATGATCGGCACGCTGCACCGGCGTGGTGAACGATATCTGCGTCTGAAGTTCGGCTTGCCGTCGTACAAGGGCGCGTCGGACAATGAACACGCCGCGCTGCTCGACGCCGTGGAACGCCGCGACATTCCCGCCGCACAGAAACTGGTCGTCGAACATCTGCTGGGCACGGGCGACCTGCTTTATCGTTTCCTCACCGAACGCGCGCAGGCCGAAGCCGCGCTTGCGAATCAACCCAAGCCGCGCGGCAGACGCCCGCGCGCCACCACCGGGAGCTGACTAAGCCGATGAACCGACCCGCCCAAGCCGCTGCGTACGCAGCATCGACACCCACCGCCGCCCGTTCGTGGACCACCCGCCGCGACGAAAAGAACCGCCGCCTCGCCGCCATTGCACCTTGGCTCAAAGACGGCGTGCTGCCGCCGGAGCGCATCGTCGACGCGCTCGAAATGCTGATTCAGCCGGGCGATCGCGTCGCCCTCGAAGGCGACAACCAGAAGCAGGCTGATTTTCTCTCCCGCTCGTTCGCCAGGGTCGATCCGCAGAAAATTCACGATGTGCATCTGCTGATTTCGAGCATCGGCCGCCCTGAGCATCTGACGCTGTTCGAGCGTGGCATCGCGCATAAGGTCGACTTCTCGTTTGCCGGCCCGCAAAGCCTGCGGGTCGCGCAACTGCTCGAAGACGGCCAGCTGGAAATTGGTGCGATCTATACGTACGTGGAGTTGTACGCGCGCATGTTCGTGGATCTGACGCCGCACGTCGCGCTGCTGTGCGCTGAAAAGGCCGACCGGCACGGCAATCTGTACACCGGCGCGAATACCGAAGACACGCCCACCATCGCCGAGGCCGCGGCCTTCCGGCATGGCATCGTGATCGTGCAGGTCAACGAGATCGTCGACGAACTGCCGCGCGTCGACATTCCGGGTTCATGGGTCGACGTGGTCGTGCAGGCGGACCGGCCGTTCGCCGTCGAGCCGCTGTTCACGCGCGATCCGCGCCACATCGGCGATCTGCAGGTGCTGACCGCGATGATGGTGATCCGCGGCATCTACGAGCCCTACGGCGTGACGTCGCTGAATCACGGCATTGGCTTCGATACGGCCGCGATCGAATTGCTCTTGCCCACCTACGGCGAATCGCTCGGCCTGAAGGGCAAGATCTGCCGCAACTGGACGCTCAATCCGCATCCCACCATGATCCCCGCGATCGAATCGGGCTGGGTCGACAGCATCCATTGTTTCGGCAGCGAGGTCGGCATGGAGGCGTATATCGAGGCGCGTCCGGACGTGTTCTTCACCGGCAACGACGGCAGCCTGCGCTCGAACCGCGTGCTGTGCCAGCTGGCCGGGCAATACGGCGTCGATCTGTTCATCGGCTCGACCTTGCAGATCGATGCCGACGCCAATTCGTCGACGGTCACGCGCGGGCGTCTGGCCGGCTTCGGCGGGGCGCCGAACATGGGCCACGATCCGCGCGGCCGGCGTCATTCGAGCGAAGCGTGGCTCAAGCTGCTGCGCGATGAAGGTCCGGTGTCGCGTGGCCACAAGCTGGTCGTGCAGATGGCCGAGACCTACAAGAAAGGCGGCGAGCCGACCTTCGTCGATGAACTCGACGCCGTCGCGGTCGGCGCGAAAAGCGGCATGCCGATCGCGCCCGTGATGATCTACGGCGACGACGTCAGCCATGTGGTCACCGAGGAAGGCATCGCGCATCTGCATAAGGCCGAAGGCATCGACGAACGGCGCGCGGCGATCGCCGCCGTGGCCGGCGTGACGCCGATCGGGCTGCGCGCAAAGCCGGAGAAGACGGCGGAGTTGCGCCGGCGCGGCATCGTCGCGTATCCCGAGGATCTCGGCATCCGGCGTGGCGAGGCCAAGCGCTCGCTGCTGGCGGCACGCAGCATCGACGATCTGGTGACGTGGTCGGGCGGCCTGTACGAACCGCCGGCGCGCTTCAGGAGCTGGTGAGCATGACGCCCCCTGCCTTGCTCGCGCGAGAAGAAGCGCAGGCGCGCTGCGCTGACGCTGTGCGGCCGCTTTCGGACGCGCAACTCGCCCATTACGCCATCACCGCGCTGATCGACGAAGCCCAGCTCACGCCCAAGCCCGCGCTGGTCGACCGGCGCGGCAGCGGCGCGCATCGCGACCTCGATCTCGACACCATGCTGCGCTCGGCGCACGCGCTCGAGCCGACCTTCGCGGCGCTCGCCCGCGCGGCGCGCCGCCGCGTCGAACCGTCCGCGTTGCTGCGTACCGAACTCGCGCAGATCGGCCGCGCCGGCGAACTCGACATGCTGAACGCCACAGGCGGCAGCAACGCGCATCGCGGTGCGATCTGGATCGTCGGCCTGCTGGTCGCGGGGGCTGCGCTGCCCGCAGGCGCCATGCGTGCGAACGCAGCGCGGATCGGCACGCGCGCCGCGCAGATCGCCTGCTTCCCGGATCGCTTCGCCGCGCCTTCCGACAGTCACGGCGAACGCGCGCGCCAGCGCTACCAGGTCGGTGGCGCACGCCGCGAAGCGCAAGACGGCTTCCCGCATGTGATCGACGTGGGCCTGCCCGCGTTGCTCGCGGCGCGTCAGCGAGGCATCGACGAAAACGCCGCGCGCGTCGACGCCCTGCTCTCGATCATGGCCACGCTCGACGACACCTGCCTGCTGCATCGCGCGGGCTTGCCCGGTTTGCATGCCGGACAACACGGCGCGCAACGCGTGCTGGACGCGGGCGGCAGCTCGACGCCCGCGGGCCGCGCCGCGCTCGCCGCGCTCGAACACGACTTGCTGACGCTCAACGCATCGCCCGGCGGCGCAGCCGATCTGCTCGCCGCCACCCTCTTTCTCGACATGCTGGCGCATCACGACGCCGACAGGAGCCCCGACTCATGGAACATCTGACTTTCGACTATCCGGCCAAACGCGCCGTCAAGACCCGCGCGCATGTCGGCGTGGTGGGCTCGGGCGATCTGGAAGTGCTGCTCTCACCCGCCGATCCGGCTAGCGCGCTGTCGGCGCACGTAGTCGTGCGCACCAGCGTCGACGGCTACAGCCACATCTGGAAGAGCGTGTTCGACCGCTTTTTCACGCGCTACGACGGCGCCGCGCAAATCGAAATCAACGACTTCGGCGCGACGCCCGGTGTGGTGGCGTTGCGCCTCGCCGAAGCCGTCGAAGCCGCCGAACAGGGAGACGACGCATGAATACGCTTGCGACCGCTCAACCCGCGCCGATGTTGCGCGAGAGTTTCATCGAAATGCCGGCGCGCGAGCGCGCCCGCTCGCTGCTGGATGCGGGCACTTTCCGCGAACTGCTCGGCCCGTTCGACAAGATCGAATCGCCGTGGCTGCCGTTGCAAGGCGTGGTCTGCCAGGCGGATGACGGCTGCGTGATCGCGCGCGGCACCATCGACGGCGAGCCCGCCGTGGTCGCCGCGATCGAATCCGCGTTCCAGGGCGGCAGCATCGGCGAAGTGTCGGGCAGCAAGATCGCCGCGGCGCTCGAACTGGCCTTGCGCGACTGCGAACACGGCAAGATCGTGCGGCCGGTCGTGCTGTTCGAAACCGGCGGCGTGCGGCTTCAGGAAGCCAATCTCGGCCTCGCGGTGATCGCGGAGATTCAGGCGGCGATCGTCGCGTTGCGGCGGCATGTGCCGGTGGTCGGCGTGATCGCGGGCATGGTCGGCTGTTTTGGCGGCATGTCGCTGGCGGCCGCGTTGTGTTCGTACCTGGTCGTCACGAAGCAAGGGCGGCTCGGTATGAATGGACCCGAAGTGATCGAGCAGGAAGCCGGCATCGACGAACTCGACGCCAGCGACCGCCGCCGCGTGTGGCAGCTGATCGGCGGCGAACAGCGCGCGACGACGGCGCTCGCCGATCAACTGGTCGACGACGATGCCGACGCGGTGCGCGCCGCCGTGCGTTCCGCCTTCGAGCAAGGCGTGCCAGCCGCGCATCGCACCGAACAGGTCGACGTGTTCCTCGACCGGCTCGCGCGGATCGATCCCGCCAGCGTCACGCCCGAAAACATGCGTGACGTGTTCAACCGTCAAACGCAAAACGAATCGCGCAAGGAGCAAGCATGAGCGACGCACAACTTAGCCGCGGCGCGCGCTGGTTCCAGGCGCTGGCCGGTGGATCAATCACTCAGGCGCCTGTGTTGAGCGGCGACGCGCCGCTCGGCGGCGAGACCGCGCACTTCTTCTCGGTCGTGCCCGATCCCGCCAACCGCTTTCCGCGCGCGACCGGTAACGTGGTCGGCCTCGAACAGGGCTGGCGGCTCGCGCGCGCCGTGCGCGACGCCATTGCGCGTGACGAAGCGAGCGGCACGCGCCGCCCGATCGTCGCGATCGTCGACGTGAAAAGCCAGGCGTACGGCTATCGCGAGGAGATGCTCGGCATTCACCTCGCCTGCGCCGCGGCCGTCGACGCGTACGCCGCCGCGCGCGACGCGGGTCATCCGGTGATCGCGCTGATCGTCGGACCGGCCATGTCGGGCGCGTTCCTCGCGCACGGCTATCAAGGCAATCGCATCGTCGCGCTCGACGCGCCCGGCACGATGGTTCATGCGATGGGCAAAGAAGCCGCCGCGCGCGTGACGCGCCGCACGGTCGAAGCGCTCGATGCGCTCGGCGAAACCATCGTGCCGATGTCGTACTCGATGGCGTCGTTCGCCAAACTCGGCCTGCTCGATCAGTTGATCGATGGCGTCGATGCCGATGCGCCGGACGCCGCGCAGATCGAGCGCGTGCGCCAGGTGTTGAGCGAGCAGATTCGCAGCGTGCGCGACGATGGCCGCCGCAATCTCGCGCATCGGCTGGAATCGGCGACGGCGCAGAAGAATCGCGCGGCGTCGATCGAAGTGCGCCGGCGTCTCGCCGAACAATGGGACGCCGTGTGATGCAAGTGTGTGCCGCGCCGCCCTTTGCAATCGACCACGCGTCGTCGTGCGATGCGCGATGGCGGCCGCACGACTTGCTGCGTCTGCAACGCCTGCAAGCATTCGACAATGAACCGTCGTGGGTGCGCGAGGCTTTCGAACGCGCGCCGTATGCGGTCGTCCGGCGAGCGCTCGCGGCGGATGGGTTTGTCGCGATCGGTATGCGCGGTGTTGGGCGGTCGGAGCGTTACGGCACGTGGGCATCGTCGGCGGATGTGGTGAGCGCCGTGTCGCCGGAAGCTCTTTCACGCACACCGCTCGCCGGCCGTGATGCATTGCCCGCCTTTGCCGCACTCGCCGCATTGCAAAACGACGCGACCGGCCCGTTGAATGCATTGGTCTGGGGACCGACCGGCAGCGCTGGTTTCGAACTGGCGACATACGTGCCGACGGTCTCGGTATCGAGCGATCTCGATCTGCTCATCCGAGCGCACGACAAACCGCTCGCGCAAGACGTTGCGCGCGAATTGCTGAACTATCTGCAAGCGCTCGCGCAGTGCGTTGGCGTTCGCGTCGACGCGCAACTCGATACGCCAGCCGGCGGCGTGGCGCTGGCCGAATGGGCAGCGGGCAAACCGCGTGTGCTGGCCCGCCACGAGGGCGGCCCGCAACTGATCGCCGATCCGTGGGGCTCCGCGTCTCACGGCGACGACGCCTGATGCTAGCGCTGCTTTTCCCCGGCCAGGGCGCGCAGACCGATGGGTTCCTGCATCGTCTGCCGGAGCATCATGCGGTGCGCGACACGCTCGATGAAGCGTCCCAGGTGCTCGGCGTCGATGTGCTCACACTCGATACGCCGGACGCCTTGCGCTCGACCGTCGCCGTGCAAATCGGCTTGACGGTTGCGGGCGTGGCGCTTACGCGCGCGTTGGCCGGTGAACGGTTCATGCCGGAGATCAGCGCGGGCTTGTCGGTCGGCGCCTATCCAGCAGCCGTGAGTTGCGGCGCGATTCACTTCGAAGACGCACTGAAGATGGTGCGCCGCCGTGCCGAACTGATGGAGACCGCGTACCCGTCCGGCTACGGTCTTGCCGCAATCTCGGGTTTGACCGAGCATCAAGTGGAAACGCTCGCTGCGCGCCACGCCGATGAAGTCCATCAGCATGTCTATATCGGCAACGTGAACGCGCCGCGCCAGATTGTCGTAGCGGGTGCGAATGACGCACTGGACGCCTTCATCAAACGCGCGTTGGCCGCCGGCGCGCGCAAGGCCACTCGCCTCGCGGTGAGCGTGCCGTCGCATTGCGAATTGCTCGCGCAGGCCTCGGACGAACTGGTCGCCTACGCGCAGGACGTGCCCTTTCACACGCCGCAAAGCATCTATGTCGGCAATCGCGGCGGCCGTCCGTTGTATTCGGCGGACGCGATCCGCAATGACCTTGCCACCAATATCCGCTACACGGTGCGCTGGTTCGACGCGCTCACGGTCATGCAGGAAATGGGCGCGCACGTGCTGATCGAAGCGCCGCCGGGTCAGGTCTTGACCGACATTGCGCGCGAATACTTGCCGGAGACCGCCGCGCTCGCCGCCAGCACTTTCTCGTTCGATCGACTCGTGGCAACCGCGCGGCGGCGTCTCGACGCGCATTGAATGATATGCAGCATGCCTCAGCGTTTCTCGATCAACTGCCGCCCCATCGCCTTCGCATACTGATCGCACGCGTTACGCGCGACACGTGATGCCGCGAGCACGCCGACATCGGCATCGTCGCGGTAGTACATCGCGACGTCGATCGGCGGCGGCAGCGGACGCACCTGCAATTGCCCCAGTTCACCATTGCTCAGATAAGGCTCGACGAATAGCGCGGGCACCGCCGCGATTCCATAGCCGTCGCGCAGCAGTTTCACGATCACCGCGACCGACGGCATGCAAGTCACCTGAGTCTGCGCGAGCGGCACACCGGCGCGCTTGGCGAGCGCCTGCACGATCGCGTCGACGGCGACTTGCGGCGCGGTGCCACGGCCAAATGTCAACACGGGTTTGCTCAACACCGTCTGCACATGTTTCGCGCGGCTGGCCGGAATCAGATCGCTGCGCGCGATCCAGCGCACGGGATAGCTCGCCAATAAGGTCGACACGATCGACGCCTCATGCTCCGCGGTTTCTTCCACCTGAATCACCAGGTCCAGTTCGCCCGCCCGCAAACGCGGGCCGAGTATCGCGCTCGAATCGACCGTGAGGTCCACGACGATGCGGTTGTACTCGAGGTTCAGCATCCGGATGTAGTCCGGCAGCCAGCTGTGCACCACCGTCTCGATCACGCCGAGGCGCAAACGCGTCGCCACTTGCGTCTCGTCCTGCGCGGCCAGTTGCAGCGAACGCGTGGCCTGCACCACCGAGCGCGCATGCGCGAGCAGCCGCTCGCCATTCGCAGTGAGCTGAAATTCCGCGGCATCGCGCTCGATCAACTCGACGCCCAACTCCGCTTCGAGCGTCTTGATGCGCAGTGAAATCGCCGCGGGCGTCGCGTGCATGGCGGCGGCGGTCGCGCGAAAACTGCCCAGGCGGGCGAGCGTCAGAAACGTTTCGACAAAGCGGGTGTTCATGGCGGAGCTCTCTCAACATCGTCGGATGCACGCGATCATCGCCGTAAACGGGCCACGGCGCTGTTAAGTTTAATTTAACGAAACGCAATAAAAACTCGCTGGATGGATATTTTTGACGTTACTAATCTGGTTTGCATCGCTGAAGTGTTTCAGTCACGCGATCTACCTGGAGCCGAGCAGTCCATGTCCTACACGCCATCCGAGTTTCGTCAGCAGATACGAACCCGCCGTCTTTCCGGTCCCACTGCGGGCTATTGCGGCGACTATGCGCAAGCCAATCTCGCCATCCTGCCCAAACAGCACGCCGACGATTTCCTGCGCTTCTGCACGCTGAATCCGAAAGCGTGTCCGCTGCTGGGCATCGGTGAACCGGGCGACTGGCGCGTGCCCGCGCTCGGCGCAGATCTCGACATCCGCAACGACGTGCCTGCGTTTTACGTGTACCGGCATGGCGAGCGCGCCGAGGAAGTGCGCAGTCTCGACGAATTGTGGCGCGACGACCTGGTGGTGTTCGCGATCGGCTGCTCGTTTTCTTTCGAAGAGATGTTGCGGCGTGAAGGCATCGCACTGCGTCACATCGAACAGCAGGTCAACGTGCCGATGTATCGGACTCGCGAGCGCAACGTGGCGGCCGGCGTATTCGGCGGCAACCGCGTCGTGTCGATGCGGCCGATGAAAGCCGCCGACGCCATCCGCGCGATCCAGATCACCAGTCGCTTTCCCGCCGTGCACGGCGCGCCGGTTCATATCGGCGATCCGTCGCTGATCGGCATTCGCGATCTGGCGCGTCCCGATTTCGGCGACGCCGTCGAAGTACGCAGCGACGAGCTGCCTGTGTTCTGGGCTTGCGGCGTGACACCGCAAGCCGCCATTGAAAGTGCGCGTCTGCCGTTCGCGATCGCGCACAAGCCGGGGCACATGCTCGTCACCGATATTCCCAACACCACGCTAGCGGTGCTGTAGCCGCCGCGTTTGTGCCCTCACCCGCCGTGCGACGAGACGCGGCCAACGACGACCGGAGTACAAGCATGGAAACCGAAGCGCAGTTGACCGCCGACGCCGAGCATTATGGCGAGTCCGGTGCAGGACAAGGCCCGTTCGCGTGGTATCGGCAGATCTCCGCCAGCGAGAAGCGCGCCTTCTGGAGTTGCAAGATCGGCTACGTGCTCGACGCCATGGACACGCAGTTCCTGAGCTTCGTGATTCCGACGCTGATCGCGACGTGGGGCATCACGCGCGGCGACGCCGGTCTGATCGGCACCGTCACGCTGCTGAGTTCGGCGCTCGGCGGCTGGGCTGCCGGCGTGCTGTCGGATCGCATCGGCCGGGTGAAAACCTTGCAGATCACGATTCTCTGGTTCGCGGTCTTCACGCTGGCTTGCGCGCTGGCGCAGAATTTCTCGCAGTTGCTATGGGCGCGCGGGTTGATGGGTCTCGGCTTCGGCGGCGAGTGGACGGCGGGCGCGGTGCTGATCGGCGAAGTGATCCGCGCGCGCGATCGCGGCAAGGCGGTGGGACTCGTGCAGGCGGGCTGGGCGATCGGCTGGGGCATCTCGACGCTGCTCTTCATGGCCGTGTTCTCGCTGGTGCCCGCCGATTACGCGTGGCGCGTGCTGTTCGCGATCGGCATTGCGCCGGCGCCGTTCGTGATCTGGATCCGCCGCTTCGTCGACGAGCCCGAGGTGCATCGGCAGCAGAAAGCGGCGCAGGCCGCCACGCAAACGCGCGCTTCGCTGCTCGATATTTTTCGCGGCGAGATCGTCTGGACGACGTTGCGCGCGTCCGTGCTGGCAACCGGCGTGCAAGGCGGCTACTACGCAGTGACCACCTGGCTGCCGACGTATCTGAAAACCGAACGGCATCTGAGCGTGATCGGCACTGGCAGTTATCTTGGCGTGGTGATCGTCGGTTCGTATTGCGGCTATCTGACGGGCGCTTATGTCAGCGACAGAATCGGCCGCAAGCGCGCTTTCATCGCGTTCGCTCTGGCGTCGTGCGCGATTGCGCTGATCTACACGCAATTGCCGCTCGACAATCTCTCGATGCTCGTACTCGGTTTCCCGCTCGGCTTCTGCGCGTCCGGCATTTTCTCGGGCATGGGCGCGTTCCTCACCGAGCTGTTTCCCACGCGAATTCGCGGCTCCGGCCAAGGCTTCTGCTACAACTTCGGGCGAGCGGTCGGCGCGACGTTTCCGTTCCTGATCGGCTACGTGTCGCAAACCATGTCGCTCGGCCACGCGATCGGCGTGTTCGCTGCGGCGGCGTACGGCATAGTGATCCTCGCCGCACTAACGCTGCCGGAAACCAGAGGGCGGCAGCTCAGCGCGTGAGCCGCCGCAATGCGCATGTGTGTTCAAGCCTGCTCAGGCGCGCGTCCGATTACATGCGAGTCCGACGCCGCCGATCCGTCCGCGTGCCCGCGCTCGCGTCCCGCGGTCACGACCGCGCCGGTGCCGCCCGGACGGCCCACTGACTTCGCATGACGCTCGATCAGCCGTTGCAACAGACAGAACGCGCACAGCAAGGCGCCGATCACGATGCGGGTCCACCACGAACTGAGCGTGCCGTCGAACGTGATCAGCGCCTGGATCGTGCCGAGAATGCCGACGCCGAACAGCGAGCCGATCACATAGCCCACGCCGCCCGTCAGCAGCGTGCCGCCGATCACGGTCGCGGCGATCGCATCGAGCTCCATGCCCTGCCCTTGCAGGCCGTAGCCCGACAGCACATAGAACGTGAAGACCGCGCCGCCGAGCGCCGAACAGAAGCCGCTCAGCGCATACACGCCGATGCGCGTGTGCGCCACCGGCAAGCCCATCAGCAAAGCCGAGCGCGCGTTGCCGCCGATCGCGTAGACGTTGCGGCCGAAGCGCGTGAAATGCGCGACGTAGATCGCCGCCAGCAGCGCGACGAACGCGATCAGCACATTCGCCGTCACCGAGCCGACGCCGATGTCGAGACGGAACGCCGAGATCTTCTGGAAGGTCGGATCGGTGATGGTGATCGACTGCGTCGTGATCAGAAAGCACAGGCCACGCGCGAAGAACATGCCGGCCAGCGTAACGATAAAGGCCTGCAAGCGGAAGAAGTGAATCAACGCGCCCTGCACCGCGCCGAACACGGTGCCCATCAGCAGCACGGTCGGCAGGATCACCCAGACCGGCCAATGCAGATGTTCGGACAGCACCGCCTCGACGATGGTCGTCAGCGCGACGACCGACCCCACCGACAGGTCGATGCCGCCGGACACGATCACGAACGTCATGCCGATCGCCACGATCAGCAGGAACGCGTTGTCGACCAGCAGATCGAGCAGCACTTGCCACGAGAAGAAACCGGTGTACATCACCGAGCCGAATCCGAACAGCGCGCAGAACAGCAGGATGGTGACGGCGATCGGCAGCGTGCGCGGATCGACGATATGAGCCCAGGTTTCGAGGATGCGTCTCATCGCGCCACCCTCCGTTGCGTGACAAGCGACATACCGAGCGCGCGCGCCGACGGCGACTGGATCACACTCACCGCGAGCACGACGGCCGCCTTGACGACGAGCGTGGCTTCCGGCGGCACGCCGATCGAATAGGTGGTGTACGTGAGCGTCTGGATGATCAGCGCGCCCAGCACCGTGCCCGCGAGGCTGAAGCGGCCGCCGAGCAGAGACGTGCCGCCGAGCGTGACCGCGAGGATCGCATCGAGTTCGAGCAACAGGCCGGCGTTGTTGCCGTCGGCGCTGCGTACGTTCGAGCTGATGAGAATGCCCGCCATCGCCGCGGTCAGTCCCGAGAAGCCGTACACCGCGAAAACAAGCGCCTTGGAGCGCAAGCCGACCAGACGCGTGGCGACCGGATTGACGCCGATCGCGCGAATGAACAGCCCGAGCGCGGTGCCTTCGACGAGCGCGGCGGTCGCCAGCACCGCCACCGTGGCGATCCACACCGAACACGGCATGCCGAGCCAGTAGCCGCCGCCTACGAACAGATAGCCAGGCGCGCCGATCGGAATGATCTGCCCCGCCGTCAGCAATTGCGCGATGCCACGCCCGGCGACCATCAGGATCAAGGTGGCGATGATCGGCTGCATGCCGACGAAGGACACCAGCAAGCCGTTCCACATACCGCTCAACACGCCGACGATCAACGCCGCCAGCAGCGCCTGCGCAATCAGTCCGCTTGATGGTTCCGGCTGAGTCGCCAGGATCGTCGCCGCCGTGGCGCCCGCGATCGCCACCACCGCGCCGACCGAAATATCGATGCCGCGTGTCGCGATCACCAGCGTCATGCCGGTGGCGACGAGCACCAGCGGCGCGGCGCGATTCAGCACATCGATCGGCGCGCCGAACAGGTGGCCGTCGAGCATGCGCAGCGACAGGAAATGCGGATTGACCCACAGGTTCAGCCCGCACAACAACACCAGAGTGACGCACGGCCAGATCAACGGACGCTCGGCGCCGTCGCGCACGAACCAGTTCGATAGCTTCATTCGCCGCTCCCCGCGATGAGTCGATAGATATTGTCTTCGTTCGACGCTTTGCCCGCCACTTCGGCGATCTTGCGACGGTCGCGCAACACCGCCACGCGATGGCTGACGCGCAGCACCTCGCTAATCTCCGACGAAATGAACAGGATGCTCAACCCGCTCGCGCATAACGCCAGCAGCCGATCCATGATGTCGAACTTGGCCGCGACGTCGATGCCGCGCGTCGGTTCGTCGAGGATCAGCAGTTTGGGATCGGTGGCGAGCCAGCGCGCCAGCAGCGCTTTCTGCTGATTGCCGCCGGACAGCAGGCCGATCGGCTGGTCCGCATCCGCCGCCTTGATGCCGAGCCGCTCGATCCATAGATCGGCCAGTTCGCGCGCGCGTTGCCGGCTGATCTTGCGCCACCAGCCGCGGCGCGCCTGCAACGCCAGCAGGATGTTGTCGCGGATCGACAGTTCGGCGACGATGCCCTCTTTCTTGCGGTCTTCCGCGCAATAGCCGATGCCGTGGCGCACCGCGTCGCGCGGCGAACGCAGCCGCACTGGGCGCCCTTCAACCAGGATCGTGCCGCTGTCGGCACGGTCCGCGCCGAACAACAGGCGCGCGGTTTCCGTGCGGCCCGAACCGAGCAAACCGGCAAGGCCGAGGATCTGGCCTGGCTGCACGTCGAGGTCGATCGGCTGCATCGTGCCGCGCCGTCCGACGCCACGCAGTTCGACGAACGGCTGGACGGCCTGCGCGGCTTGCGGCCCTTCATGGGCTTCGTGCCCGTCATGCGCGGCTTCTCGCAAACGCGCGCTCATGCGCTCGTGGCCGACCATCTTCGACACGAGTTGATCGGCCGGCAGATCGCGCGCGAGATATTCGCCTTCGCGCTCGCCATTGCGCATTACCGTAATACGATCGGAAATCGCGTACGTCTGCTCGATGAAGTGCGTGACGAAGAGAATCGCAATGCCGGATTGCTTAAGATGCCGAAGTATTTTGAAAAGCTGGCTCACTTCGCCGTCATCGAGGCTCGAGGTCGGTTCATCGAGGATCAGGACGCGCGCGTCGACGGAAAGCGCTCGCGCGATGGCGACCATCTGCTGCACGGCGATCGGATAGGCGTCGAGCGAACGGGTGACGTCGAGTGTCACGTCGAGGCGCGCCAGCGCGGCCTGGGCGCGCCGCTTGATGTCGGGCCAGTCGATCGCGCCGAAGCGTCGCGGTTGCCGGCCCGCGAAAATGTTCTCTGCCACGGAGAGGTTCGGGCACAGGTTCACTTCCTGATACAGCGTGCGCACACCGGCCGCTTCGGCTTCCTGCGGCGAGGCGAACGCCACCACCTCGCCAGCGAGGCGGATCGTGCCGGCATCCGGCGCCAACACACCGGTGAGCACATTGATCAAAGTGGATTTGCCCGCGCCGTTCTGCCCCATCAGCGTATGAATCTCGCCGGGAAAGAGGCGGAAATCGACCCGCTGCAGCGCCTTCACGCCGGGGAATGTCTTGCTCACGCCGGCGGTGGCGAGAATGGGTTCGACGCTGTTCGTGGTGCCGTCGGCATGCATTGCAGCGGCGCCGGTGATGCCGATGGTTTGGACGTTGCCGGTGCCGCCAGTTGACGGATTCGGTTCGGAAGCGGGATGCGTCATAGGCCTCGCTCGATCGGCGGTGCGTGGTTCGGCGGCCTCCAGCGGCCTCAAAGCGGCCTCAAGCCGGCAGTGCGCGGAAAAGAGGCCGCCCGCTGCCCAAGCAGTCGGACGGCCAGGCACCACTGGAGAAACCTTTTTTCGTGTGTCGGTACTGCGCTTCCCGGATGCGCTTTCTTCCGCGCTATGTTCGCGAGTTCATCTCAACTCAGGACAGTCAGGAAGCCTCATCAATTGGCGTCAGTACTTGCGCGTCGGCAGTGTCTGCGCGGCGACGCTCATCGGGAAGACCGTCTCTTCCGTCAGGATGCGCTTGGGCAGCGACTTGCCGGCCACCACATCTTTCACCGCCGACATCAATTGCGGACCGAGCAGCGGACTGCACTCCACATCGACGTTCATCTTGCCCGCAGCCATGGCCTGGAAGCCGCCCTTGGTCGCATCGAACGAAACGACGGTGATGTCCTTGCCCGGATGCATGCCGGCCTCTTCCATCGCCTGAATGGCGCCGAGCGCCATATCGTCGTTATGCGCATAAACTACATTTATTTTATTTCCGTATGTCTTTATAAACGCTTCCATGACCTGCTTGCCGCCGGCAAGCGTGAAGTCGCCGCTTTGCGAAGCAATGATCTTGAACTTGGGATCGCTCTTGATCACTTCGATGAGACCCGAGTGCCGGTCGTTGGCAGGCGCCGATCCGACCGTTCCCTGAAGTTCAGCGATGTTGACCGGGCCTTGATCGTTTTTAAAGTGATCTGCGAGCCAATGACCACCACGCCGACCTTCTTCCATGAAGTCCGAGCCGATCATCGTCACGTAGAGCGAGGTGTCTTTTGTATCGATGTTGCGGTCGGTGAGGATCACCGGAATCTTCGCGGCTTTAGCCTCGCGCAGTACCGGTTCCCAGCCCGACTCGACGACCGGCGAAAACGCGATCACGTCGACTTTCTGCGCGATGTATGAGCGGATCGCCTTGATCTGGTTTTCCTGCTTCTGCTGGGCGTCGGAGAATTTGAGCTTGATCTTCGCGTCAGCCGCCGCGGACTTGATCGACTCAGTGTTAGCGGTTCGCCATGCGCTTTCCGCGCCGACCTGCGCAAAACCCAGCGTAATCTGTTTGTCCTGCGCGTAAGCGCCCGGCGTGGCCAGCGTCAGCGCACCGAAGCCCGCGCAGAGTGCGAGCGCGCCCAACGCACGACATGCGGCGCGTCGTGTATTCGCCATGACTGTCTCCTGATCGTTGTTGTGTAGGCGACCCATCGAATCCGCCCAGCCGTTGCGGCTCTCACGGTGCGTGGATCGTGATGTAGCGTAGTGTGTGGGGCGTTAACCGTCCAATCATATGATTCGCGTCGGCGATATCAATTTTGGTATAGCGGGCGGCGGCGGTTGTTGGCTGGACGTGGGGCGTGATTTTGGTGCGGCTGGGGCGCGTTGCCTGGCGTTAGGATGTGTTTTGCGCTTTTTTATGCGCTTACGTGTTCTGTGGGTTGGTGACTTGGTTGGCTTGGTAGGCTAGACGCCGCCGCCAGGAGCGCGCTCCATCAGCGGACACCGACGCGCGGGGTCACCCATCGAAACGTCAGATTGATGCGCTCGCCCGCCACGCGCGGCTCCTTCGGCACCCGATGCCGCCAATCCGCCTGCGTGTTGCCCTTCATCACCAGCAAGCTGCCACCCTTGAGCGAAAAAGACTGCACGACGCCGGTCTTGTTATGCCGCAGATCAAACGTGCGTGCGACGCCCAGGCTCACCGAGGCGATCACCGGTTGCGCGCCGAGTTCGGGCTCACGATCCGCATGCCAGCCCATGCTGTCCGTGCCGCTGCGGTAGCGGTTGATCAGCACGCTATTAAAATGCGCGTTGCAAATCGACTCGACGCCGGACTTCAGTTCGGCGACGGTCGGCGTCCACGCTTGTGGGACGTTGCGAATACCCGAGTAGACATAAACGGCGTCAGGCTCGCCTTGCCACGCGGTCAGCCGTGGCAGCGGCACACGCCCGGCAGGCGTGCCCATCATGTCCTGACGCCATTCGACTTCGTCGATGAGTTGCGTCAACGCCCGTGCCGCCATTTCAGGCGGCAGCCAATCCGGATACCAGTCGACATCGGGCGCCGGCAGAGCATCGGAAAAATCCGCAAAAAGATCCGTCATGAGAATGCCTGAGTACAATCGCGCGCGCGAGGCGCGACCGGATTAGAACCTTGGCTATTATGGCGGCAACGACGACGCTCCTATGCGTGGCTTGCGGTTTGATCCGGCGCCGTCCTTTTCATTTCACACACGTCACCTTCAAGGAACAATCAAATGATTCTTTCCGACCAGGCGCTAGATCAGCTTTTCCGCGAAGCGCGCACACATAACGGCTGGCAGCAAAAACCGGTCGACGACGCCGTGCTCAAGCAACTCGTCGAGCTCGTACTGCTCGGCCCGACCTCGGCCAATTCGAGTCCGGGCCGCTTCGTCTTCGTCAGAACGCCGGAGGGCAAGGAGAAGCTGCGCCCGGCTTTGTCGCCAGGCAATCTCGAGAAGACGATGGCAGCGCCGGTCACGGCGATCGTCGGCATGGACATGGCGTTTTACGAGCACCTTCCGAAGCTGTTTCCGCATGCCGATGCGCGCAGCTGGTTTGCCGGTAACGACAAGGCGATTGCCGACACGGCATTTCGCAATTCGACGCTGCAGGGCGGTTATCTGATTCTTGCCGCGCGCGCGCTCGGCCTGGACACGGGCCCAATGTCGGGGTTCGATGCCGCCAAGGTCGACGAAGCGTTCTTTGCCGGCACGACCGTGAGGTCGAACTTCCTGATCAATCTGGGCTACGGCGACCCGTCGAAACTGTTCCCGCGCAGCCCGCGCTTCGCTTTCAACGAGGCCGCGCGGATCGTCTGACGCACGGCGCCTGACACGCCGTTGCGTGCGGTCAAGTCAAGATCGCCACGTAGAAGACCACGGCGCCGATCAACGCGCCGATGAAGCAGAAGCCCTCTTCGGCGTCGTCGCCGTTGGACCTCACCCACGCCCCAACGACGCCGAACAATCCCGCGATACCAAGAGCGACACTAAGCATCACGACATAGAACAGCGCGCTTTTGCCCAACTCAGAAAAATCGATGTTGCGCACGCCGAAGTACAAGGCAATCGCCATCACCGAAATGACCACGAGTGGCAGCATGACGTGGCTGCCCTCGTGTCCGACGTGATGCGCGTGCCGGAACTGGTTGCCTGATCTGAGCAGCTTCATATGTGCCTCCTGCTTTGCCCTCTGCCGGCGACAGTACGAACCGCTAGCGCACTGCGACGGCCCTCACTGCGGCCCTTGCCCTGACTGTGATACAAGCCGGTTCTATTTGAGAATAGTCCACGCTCGAACACAATTCAAAGCCCATTTAATTCGACCATATCGGTAGCCTGGACGGCTTACCTGCAGCCACGTGGGTTGCTGCGATGCAATACCCTGCGAGTGCCTTTTTTAGCATTGAACGGGTCGACACAGCGGCGTCAATTTGGCGCGGCAGGCAGGCAGTTGCACATCTCGGTAGAATGGATCGGCTCGTTCGCTGTGGCAATCCGCGGTAGGCGAGCCGCCGCCGCTCCTCTGTCTGTGCCGGCCCCTTCCCGCCCTGATCCTCTCTATGCGCCGCTCATCGTTTCTTGTTCGCTTCATCCTGATTGGCATTCTCCTGCATATCTACGTGGGCTTGCGTCTGATTCCAGACATGCCGATCGATATGACCGGCCGCTGGCTGTGTGCGTTGTGGCTCGTGCTGTCGATCTTTCTGATTCCGCTCGGCATGCTGGCGCGCACGATCAAACAACAACCGCTCGGCGACCGGCTTGCATGGGTCGGCCTGCTGGCGATGGGCTTCTTCTCGTCGCTGCTGGTCCTGACTTTCGCGCGCGACCTCGTGCTCGCTTCGCTTCTTACCGTCGATGCAATCTGGCCGAACAGCATTGCCATCCCGCACTGGCGAACCGGCTCCGCCGCGGCCGTGCCTCTGCTCGCGCTGCTTTCCACGCTCGTCGGCCTGTTCAACGCTCGCCGCCGCGCCAAGGTGGTGACGATCGAAGTGCCGATCGACGATTTGCCCGCCGCGCTCGACGGCTTCACGATCGTGCAGATCAGCGATATTCACGTCGGTCCGACCATCAAACGACGCTATGTCGATGCAATCGTCGACGCGGTGAATCGCCTCAAGCCGGATCTGATCGCTGTCACCGGCGATGTCGTGGACGGCAGCGTGCCGCAACTGACCAGCCATACGCAGCCGCTGTCACGGTTGAGCGCGCGCCATGGCGCTTTTCTCGTTACCGGCAATCACGAGTATTACGCCGGCGCCAACGCCTGGATCGACGAATTCCGGCGCCTGGGACTGAACGTCCTGATGAACGAGCACGTGATCGTCGATCACGACGGCGCACGCGCTGTGATCGCCGGCGTGACCGATTATTCAGCGGGCCATCACGACCCGGCGCACCGCAGCGATCCAGTCGCGGCGCTGGCCGGCGCACCTGGCGACGTACTGATCAAGGTGCTGCTCGCCCACCAGCCGCGCTCAGCCGAAGCCGCCGCCGCAGCGGGCTTCACGCTGCAGCTATCCGGCCACACGCATGGCGGCCAGTTCTTCCCGTGGAATTTCTTCGTGCGCCTTCAGCAGCCGTTCACCGCCGGCCTCGCGCGGCTGAACGGACTCTGGGTGTACACGAGCCGCGGCACAGGCTACTGGGGGCCACCGAAACGCCTGGGCGCACCGTCCGAAATCACGCGCTTGCGCCTTGTACCCGGCGAGCCCGATTAGGGCCCGATTAAGGCCCGATTAAGGCCCAATGAAGGCCCAATGAAGGCCCGATGAAGCCGCCCGTTACTGCACGGGCGCCACGGCCACGCTGACTTGCGGTGCGAACGCCACCACCACTTGCATGCCCGGTGTCAGCCCGGTGATCTTGGCGGGATCGCGGCCCTGGATATGAAACACGGACCCATTCGCGCCTTTGAGCGCCATGATGCCGGAAACATGGTCAACGGATTCGACCAGGGCGCTCACGCTCTGCCCCGTGTTCGACTGGGCAATCTGAGCCGCTGCCGCTTGCCCGTTCGCACCCTGCGTGACGCTGATCACGGCATTGCGCATCATGCGGACGTGAACCTTGCCGCCTTGCTTGATCTGCGAGAGATTGCGCGTGTCGGTAATGGTGAACGATGCCTCACCGCCTCGTGCGTCGAGCACAGTGACCGAATGGTTGGCCTGATCGACCGACTTCACGACACCGTCTGCCTGCAGCGTGCTGCTGCCTTCAAACGGCGCGGGTAGACTTGCGGCAGACGACACGAGCGGAGCAGCAGCGATCAATGCGCCTACGATGACGCCAAGAACTTTAACTTTCATAAATTCCTCAATTCGGATGTGCGGCGGAAACGACGACGTCGCACGCATCGCGGCGCAACGCCGCTGAACAATGCAAGAGCGAAAACCCCGACAAATAAAACCGCGCATTTGAGCGCCAAGGCCGCGCGACGTGTTTTTGACGATGCAACCAGTGTGTTTTCCGGGATGAACTCCGTCAATATTCGGAGTCCGTATTTATGTGGGAATAGCCCCTCCATGCGCGCGGAAACTTCCCCAAAGATGGCGTGCAATTCATTCGTCGCCTTGCCTGATCCGACTTGACTTAACTTTGCAGAGTTGCCTAAAATCCGCCCAGTTCATTTACCCGGAATCACGATCTTGGACAGTAGCAGTAGTACACGTCGAGCTTCGATTCGCCCGATCGCCTGAACGGCAAGATTTCCGCGCCAGCCCTGGTCTGTCGCCGTCTTGCCTTCGGGCCGGCGGTGCACGTCGTTGATACCCACTTTTTTACCAGCGAAATCAGCAGTGAAACTGCAGTGAAGCGCCGCATGGCTCCATGCCCTGCCGACCTTGCTCGCCTGTCGGCCTCGTGAACCTTTCGTTCACGGTGCGCCACGCCCGAACGCGCCCGCGTTCCATCGAGACGGACCTGCCGCTGTCACGCGTACTGCTCACACTGTGCGAATTCGCGCCTCAACCTTGCTTAACGATGACCATTGAATTCGTCTGGCGGCTTCTCGCCGCCTTCGCCTGCGGCGTCGCGATCGGCCTCGAACGGCAGATCCGTCAGCGCAATGCGGGCCTGCGCACCATCACGCTGGTCGCGAGCGGAGCGTGCCTGTTCGTCACGCTCGGCGTACTGACCGGCAACGGCACCGCGGGCATCACCCAGATCGCCGCGTATGTGGTCTCCGGCGTCGGCTTTCTCGGCGGCGGCGTGATCATGCGCGACAAGGGTTCCATTCAGGGGATCAACACGGCGGCGACCTTGTGGTGCTCGGCCGCGGTGGGCGTGTTGTGCGGCGCGGGCCATTACGGGCCGGCGCTCGCCGGCACCCTGGTCGTGCTACTGACCAACACCGTGCTGCGCGAAGTCAGCCGTACGATCAACGCGACGCCGGTATCGAACGCCGACCTGGTCCGTGAATACGTATTGACAATCGTCTGCCGGGAAGCTGACGAGATTCACATTCGTACCGCCGTCTCCAACTCCATGTATTCGACGCCGCTGTCGTTTCAGAGCCTGACGAGCGAGGACGTCGAAAACGAGCCAGGACGCATTCGTGTTACGGCAACGTTGAAGATGCACCCCAAGGATCAGTCGAAGCTCGAACAGATGGCCAGCCGCATCAGCATGGAAAAGAGTGTCTCCAGCGTCAGTTGGACGGCCAGAGAAGCGGAGCCGACGCCGGAGTAAGCGTGACGTGTAAGTTCCCTATCTGCGCGCGCATCGTCTACACTTGATCTGCAATAGATTTAGACAATGTTAATTCCGCGTCCTGAATATGGACTGTCCCATAACCATCGACTAAGCTCTGTCACCGTGAATTTTTCACACTCAACAAGGGAGTCTCGATTATGGAACACGGCATCATTGCATGGCTCATCATCGGCGCGATCGCTGGCTGGCTGG
The DNA here is from genome assembly GCF_046028095.1 of Paraburkholderia phytofirmans. Lineage (GTDB taxonomy): Bacteria > Pseudomonadota > Gammaproteobacteria > Burkholderiales > Burkholderiaceae > Paraburkholderia > Paraburkholderia phytofirmans_A. The sequence goes on along the minus strand of NZ_JAQQDJ010000020.1, from coordinate 5,924 downwards.
CAGGCGTGCTCGTCAAGGGCGGCGGCTTCGGCCTGATCGTCGACATCATCGTCGGGATTGTCGGCGCGTTCATCGGCGGCTGGCTCGCCGGCGTGCTGCACATTTCGCTGGGCGGAGGCTGGATCGGCTCGATCATCACGGCGGTGATCGGCGCGGTCATTCTATTGTTTCTTATCCGCCTCATCCGACGAGGCACCTGAGCGTAGCACCTGATGTCTTACGGCGTCAGGGGCGAACGCCACCTGACGCCGGCTTGAACTGACAGCCCCCGCGTTTAAAGCGTTGTCTCCACCGCCGGCAACATCGAGCCGGTGTCCCGCAGCCGCGTATGCCAGGCGAAGGCCTGATCCAACTGATGCGGCGTTTGCCCGCCTCCCTTCAACGCTTCCCTATAGTAGTCGCGCAAAAGATCGCGATACAGCGGATGCACGCAATTGTCGATGATCAGCGTGGCACGTTCCCGCGGCGCGAGACCGCGCAAGTCGGCGAGTCCCTGCTCCGTCACGACCACGTCCACGTCGTGTTCGTTGTGATCGCAATGCGGCACCATCGGCACGATGCTCGAAATGCGGCCGCCTTTTGCCATCGACTTGGTCGCGAAGATCGCGCACGATGCGTTGCGCGCGAAGTCGCCTGAACCGCCGATGCCGTTCATCATGTGCGTGCCGCCCACGTGCGTCGAATTCACGTTGCCGTAGATGTCGAATTCGAGCGCGGTATTCAACGCGATCAGTCCGAGCCGGCGAATCACCTCAGGATGGTTGCTGACTTCTTGCGGACGCAGCACGAGTCGATCGCGATAGCGTTCGAGTTCGCCGAACACCTGCGCCTGGCGCGCTGCCGACAGCGTGATCGACGCGCCGGAGGCGAACGTCACCTTGCCGGCATCCATCAGGTCGAAGGTCGAATCCTGCAGCACTTCTGAATAGATTTCAAACGCGTCGAACGGCGAATCGACGAACCCGGCCAGCACGGCATTGGCAATTGTGCCGATGCCGGCCTGCAACGGCGGCAAGCGCTTCGGCATACGCCCGCGTGATACTTCGTGCTTGAAAAACTCGATCAGATGACCCGCGATCGATTCGGTCTCGGCATCCGCGGGCAGCACCGTGGACGAACTGTCCGCCATATCGGTGATGACGATCGCCGCGATTTTCTCGAGCGGAATTTCGATAGCCGGCGTGCCGACCCGGTCTTGCGGACGCACGATCGGCAGCGGCTCGCGGTTCGGCCTGCGGCCCGGAATCCAGATGTCGTGCAGACCCTCGAGCGCGAGCGGCTGCGCAAGATTGATTTCGACGATGACCTTCTCGGCGAGAATCGCAAAGCTCGCCGAGTTGCCCACCGACGTGGTCGGCACGATGCCGCCCGTCTCGGTGATTGCGGTGGCCTCGATAATGGCGACGTCGAGTTTGCCGAGTTGGTTCGCGCGCAGCATCTCGACCGTTTCGGACAAATGCTGATCGACGAACATGACTTCGCCGCGATTGATCGCGTCGCGCAGCGTCTTGTCCACCTGAAACGGCAAGCGGCGAGCCAGCACATGCGCCTCGGTGAGCGCGCGGTCCACGTCGTGACCCAGCGACGCACCGGTCATCAACGTGATGCGCAGCGGCTTGCCTTCCTGACGCGCGCGCTCGGCAAGCGCAACGGGGACTGCTTTGGCGTCGCCCGCGCGCGTGAAGCCGCTGGCGCCGACGCACATGCCGTCCTGAATCAGAAGCGCCGCTTCGGCGGCTGAAGTGATTTTTGCGCGCAGCTCAGCGCAGCGAATCCGGTCGTGGTACATGAAACTGAGTCTCTCCATAGTCACCAGTCCAGACTACCGGTGCGCACGTCTGCGGTGCTTCGCTCAGTAGCCGGATTGTCGCACCCGCCGCGGCGTCACGATGGAACGGCGCCGCGGCCGGGTGATTCGTCGCGCGTCGAACGTTCGCGACAGGTCTTGCACGTACTTCAGATATAACGAGTGGTGCTGCTTAGCTGCCGAAGTAGATGTTGCAGAAGCTCACAGGACCGACGCACTCTTCAGCTTTGACTGCCGGTGTGATCGTGCGGCTTTGCGGTTCGGCACTCTTAGCGCGCGGCGCATTCCCTTGGGCGACCGGTTGTTCCGGGGCGGCCGGCGCCGTTTGTGCGTGAGCGACGACAGCGGACAAACAGCAGGCAATCAGGGCAATCTTCAACACATTCATTTCGTTCTCCAGGACTTACGGTGCTGCCCCGTAGCGAACCCTTTTGGGGCACCGCGTGGCAGTGATCAAACTATATGGCCGCCCGCCCCGCGGATAAATGGGGCGGGCCGGAAGTGATCCTTCCATCTTGCAGAAGGATCGATGCACAGAGTCCGTCGTCGCGCGCATGGGTCAATGCGGATTGAACGGCGCGTCCTTGTCGAGCAACGCCGTGCGGATGAAGTGCAGGCAACTCAGGATGCGCTGCAGGTCGTGACGCTTGTCGCGATCGGCATGAACAGTTTGCAGCACGTCCTGCGCAAGCCACGTGGCCGCGCGCACGGATAGCAGCGCCTGCTCGAGACCACGCGCATCGGGCCGCTCGAAGAGCCGCGCGAGGTCGTCGCGCGCATGCTCGACGGTGCTGGTCCAGCGCGGATGGAGCGCGTGCGCGTAGTCGGCGCGCGCCGTTTCGTTGCGCAGGTCGATCACGGCGTGGCCCACTTCGAGCGTCGCGAGTGTCCAGCGCAGCGCGTCTCGGCGGCGTCGGGAACGTCGCGTCAACAGCATGCGCAACTGTGAAGTCAGGTCGTGCGTGCTCGACTGAAAGCGCTGATTGAGACCTGGCAGTTCGTCCTTACACGCGGATACGACTTGCGCACGTAAATCGCCCATGATTTTCCCGATGAGCCAAGGCATGTCGGTCGGGAAGACCACCGCGAAAACGAGCGCCGCCAACAGCATCGACGCGGTGAGCGCCATGCCGTTGTTGATCAGCAGATCCGGCGCGTAAGTGACGACGTTGTCGGGTCCGGCGAGCAGGCAGAAGAACACTGAGAATCCGATCCCATATCCCGCCGCCAGCTTGCGCGTGGCGATGAATGCGCCGAGCGCGAGCACAGGCGCCAGCGTCGTGCACAGCAGCGGAAAGCCGTCGATGTTCGGATACACGTAGCACGTGAACAGGTAGCCGGTCATGGTGGCCAGCACGGCGCCGACAGCCATCTGCACGGCCATCTTCGACGGGTTCGGCGCAGTCGACGTCAGCGCGCACGCCAGCGCTGCGCCGATCACCGCGAGGCCGCCGCTCGGCCAGTCGGTCATGATCCAGGACCAGCCCGCGATCGCCATGACCACAGCCGAGCGGATAAACGTCAGCGCAACGACAAAAGTGTTGGTTTTGCTGACGTAGCGGCTTTTCGTCCGCGGATGGCTGTCGTCACGCTTGCGCTGCATCACGGATGCGTAGGTCAGCGAGTAGCGGATCCATTCGTCGACGAACCGGTACAGCAGTTCCGCCGCCGTATCGAAGTCAGCCAGCGATTCGGCGGGCATGGCTTCTATCGGCCGTCTCGTCTCGCGCACACGCCGTGGCAAGCTCGCCTGGAAATGTTGCAAACGGGCGGCCGTGCGCGATGCATCCACCGGGGCCTCGGACTGTGGCGCCATTAGCGCGGCCAGTTCGTCGAAATACGGTTTGATGGCCGCGACGATCGGCGCCGAGCCGTTCACGCGCAGTCGCTTGAGCAGTTGATGCAGCGCATGCAGCCGCGCACAGGCATCCATGAACTCGCCGTTCAGACGACCGAGATGCTGATTGCGTGAACGCATGGCCGGGTCTTCGAAGACGGCGAAAGTGCGCGTCGCCTCGAAACCGACGATCTCGTCGACGAGATCCGCGAAGCGCCGCTCGAATTGGCCCCGCTTGATGCCGCGAGCCAAGACGTCGGCAGCGAACGCAGTAAAATTTCCGTACCGAATTTGTAGCGCGCGCCGCAGTGCGAGGCTGGAGCGCTGCGGCACGATCAGCGCGCTCACCGCGCTCGAAGATACGATGCCGACCGCCACTTCCGCCGCGCGCGTGAGCGCCGCGAGAAACAGGTCGTGAGGCGCCGTCACATTCGGGATGCCGATCAGCGCAGCGGTATAACCCGCGAGCACAAAGCCGTACCATCTGAAATGCCGATACCGGACCGCTGCCGCAATGCAGGCGCTCACCCAGCCGATCATGCCGAGCATGTACAACTCGGGCTGCTGGACGAACAGCGCACCGAGCACCAGCGCGGCGACCGTGCCCACCGCGGTCCCGAGAATCCGATAGAAACTTTTTGCCAGCACCATGCCGCTGAACGGCTGCATCAGTACGAACACCGTAGTCATCGCGATGCGCGGCTGCGGCAGATCCAGCAGCATCGCAATGCTCAGCGCCAGCAAGCCCGCCGTGACTGTTTTCAGCAGATGCAGCCAGATCAGACCCTCGCTGGTCGTCCAGTCCCGGACGGCCGGGCTCAGCGTTCGCAAGATGACGTCCCACCGCCGGCGGGAATCTGCCGTCGGTTCGATCGCATGTTCGCGTTTCATCTGAAAACTGGGCGCCCCGGTTGGTAGCTAAGGAAGCACCGGCGAAGAAGACTGCTGACACCGGCACGCAAGCTGCCGATTTTAGGAGCATGCTATGCGTGCATTAACAGGACAGGCGCGGAACGTCCCTTCCAGAACGAACAACAATGCGGACGCGGGACAGGCGGACAATACGGCTTCAGCCGTGAAATAGAAGGATCGATGGATACGTTACAAAATATGCGAGTGTTCGTGCGCGTGGTCGAAGCCGGTAGTTTTACGGCCGCCGCGCAGTCGCTCAATTCAACGACCGGCGCAATGTCCCGCGCGGTCTCGGAACTCGAAGCTCATTTGCGCACGCGTTTGCTCAATCGCTCCACGCGACGACTTGCGCTCACCACCGCGGGCGAGCGTTATCTGAAACGATGCCAGCAGATACTGATAGATGTGGACACGGCGGAAGAAGAAGCCAGTTGTGCGCACGAACGCCCGAGCGGCGCGTTGCGGATGCACAGCTTTGCCAGCATCGGCCAGCACTATGTTTTGCCGGCCATTTCGCGTTATCGCGCGCTGTATCCGGAGGTGACGGTCGAGCTGACATTGTCGCAGCGCATGCCGGATCTTTTCGAAGGTAGCGCGGATGTCGCGGTGATCGGCGCTTCCACCTTGCCTGATTCGGAACTCGTGTCGTTTCCACTGGGGACGACCTTTAGCATCATGTGCGCATCGCCGGCTTACGTGCGTGCACACGGCGCGCCGCAGCAGCCGGCCGATCTGGCGCACCACGAATGTCTGATCCTGCACACGCCGGCGTTTCCGCCGCACGACTGGGTGCTCGATGGGCCGAATGGCAGCGAAACGATGGAGGTGAATGGGCCGGTGCACGTGAACATCGCCGAATCGCTGATTGTCGCGATTCGCGAAGGAATGGGCATTGGCATGCTGCCGCTGTACGCGGCCATTTCCGGATTGCGTGACGGCACGCTAGTGCGCGTGTTGCCGGAATATACCGCACAGAAAATGAATGTTTACGCGCTGTATCCATCGCGTAAGTTCATCGATGCGAAGACGCGGACTTGGGTCGAGTTCCTGCGCACCCATCTGCCAAAAGTCATTGCACGCGATGTGGCGTTGCTTGCGGAAGTCAGCGAAGCGCAGACTGGCGATGGCGAGGTGCCGGTGAGCGCGAGCAGCGGTGGGGATGTAGCGATGCGGTGAGTTACAGCTGGAGTGTTGGGTGCCGCCGGCTGCGCTTGGGTGTGGCTGCGGCTGCGGCTGCGGCTGTGCTGTGCGGGTGTCTGCACAATGCAAATGGCCGTTTGATGGAGTGTTGCAGCGATTGCGGCGGCGGATAGCAAGCCGAAGCTTTTTTCCGCCAGTTAGTTTATCACGCGGGATTTTTACGCGTGT
>NZ_JAQQDJ010000002.1:0-962138 GCF_046028095.1 Paraburkholderia phytofirmans | reverse complement strand
CTAGTGAGCAAGTGCAAGCGGAACAAGCAATACGACGCCGTACGGGTTTGGTGATCCTGCCGAGCATAAAGAACAAATAACAGTATCAAATGTAGCAGACGGGCCGATTTGCCTAATCCGTCTTGCGGTAAGAATCTAGGCTACCTTGACAACAATTTAATAAGGAATACTTTATATGACGCATCTTAAAAACGCTATCGAACTCGCCGCTACCCTGGAGTCGCACGAGATTGACCTCAACTCGCTTAACCCGGCCGCGCTGACACATAGCGAACAAATCAGCCTCGCTATTGCCAAGGCCTTGGGAGCTAGCAAATTGCCGCTGTATATGCGTGACGCAGTAGCTAAGAACTACGCGGGCGTACCGGGCAAATCGGTTTATGACTCGCTTACGGAGATGCGGGCCATTCAGGCCGATATTACTAAGTCCGCTGTCGCACCGTATACGGTTGCGGGTACTGGCGCTGTAGGCGTTTCACAGACCACGGGTGTTGCGTACGTCTCGCAGGCCGCTGGCGTTCAAGTGCTGGCCCCTGTCGTTACTCGTTCGCTGGTGGAAATGTTTGCTGCGATGGGTGCGCCGAATATCCCGCCTAACGTTCGTGCGGTGACTCAAAACGCCATGTTGTCGGCTGTGGAGATTCCTGAGGGCGGTATGTATCCAGCCGCCGCCCCTGCTAGCGATTTTGTGTTGGACAGCAAGCGTAAGTTTGGGCTTATCGTTGCAATGAACAATGAACTGTTGGCACTCGCTAGCGCCGAAGTGTTGGCGTGGGTTGAGAGCAACCTTACCAACGCGGCTAACAACGCGGTGGACACCGCTGTAATCAATGCGATGGTTGCCGCATCGGGTACCGCGCAGACAACCGTTAAGGCCGCTTACGCCATGTTCCGAGGTGATTTGAGGAGTGCGGTATGGGTTGGCAATCCGGAAACCCTTGGCGGTTTGCGCTCCGCTGCTGAAACGCAGGTTGGACCTAACGGTGGGTTCTATAACGGCTTGCCCGCTTTGCCAGTACTTGCCGCGCCTAACGGTACTATGTTGCTCGCGGACGTTAAGCGTACTGCTGTGTATAACGGGACGTTGGTGATTGAGTCGACTCCGCACGGCGATATCGTTATGGATAGTGCACCTACCAGTGCAATGGCGGCGCATTCGATGTTCACCACTAACACCACCGCATTCCGTATCACCAAGTATGCGGACGCTAAGCTGCTGGTTAATCCTGTTGCGTTGAACGTTGCTTAAGGAGAGAGTATATGGACTATTTTGCAATTGGTAAGACTGACGCCGCCAACATGACGCGCGCGGAGCGTTTCGACGCGTGGCGATACGCCGTAGGCAAGGGTTCCAGAAACGTAACTATCACGGCTAAGGATGCGCAGGGAAATCCGGTAGTGCGCAATATGGGTGCTTACGATTTCATTGTCTACCTCACAGGGTGGCCTCCGATTCTGTGAGGCCTCGCTAGAAGTCAAGTAGAACACGGCGGAGGAGCTAATGCTTCTCCTATAACTGTAAGGATAGCTAAGCATGAGCAAATTATTTGTTCCAAAAGTACCGGACGTTACAAAAGTGGGCGTGCGTATTGTCCCGCCTCGCCAAACAGAGGCGCAGGCGGCGGAAAGCGTAGGGTATCGGGCCGCAGCAATTTGGAGGGAGGTATTGTTTAACCAACCGACCGAGGCGCGCAAAGCGGAATTGCGGGCTGAGCTTCTAGCGCTGGTTGGGCTTTAAGACACTTCAGCCACACAAGCTGTAACTAACACATTCGCGGGCAGACCTCTCCGCCTGCAACTTACTAAGGATAACTAAGATGAGATTTGTCATTGACGCTAACCGCTCCGACGAGGAGCTTAACCGCCTTGTGTCCGCCGCCGAGGCGCAAATCATTGGTCACCGTAAGGCCGTGGCACAGCTTGAGCAGATTCGAGATTCTGCTCGGTTGCAACTTTTGAACCGTGAAATTCAAGAGGGAGAACGCGAATGAATGCAGACTCCCAATTCATGCTCTCGCGGGACGCATTGACGAAATTGCACGACGAGGCGCGGCGCATGGGCTTACCTGTTGGCGCAGCATTCCGCCGCAAGGCTTACGCCGCTGCGCGGGCTAGAAAGCCGGAATTCCGCCTCTCAGGTGGAAACCTGGAGCGGATCTTTACCGCAGGCGTGCACCCTAACGTATATACGGGCCTTGTGGACCTTACTAAACGCCTTGGCGTACCTGTTGCGTGCATTGGTGAGTTGGTCTGTACCCATATCTCGGAGGACGCGGAATGAGTTCGTACCTCAAGGATTATCACGCGCAGCGCAGACACCTTAGCCGCCTTACCCGTGCGCTTGGTCTCCCGTTCTCCAGGCAAGGCCCCACGCGCAAGCTCCCGCTCTCGAACGATGAATTGCGGGTTGGGATTCACGATGCTTGCCTCGGTCCGGATTGGGGACCGTGCACGGACGATAAGAACGCGGTCACATTCGACCAAATGCTAGGCGGCATGGTAGAGACACTGGAAATGCGCAATGGATTTAACTTGTCCGCCGCCCAAGCGCTTATCAAGGCCGGGAAGTGGGCGATGACGGGGGCGCGGGCAGCGCACGCCCGAGGCAAACCGCACGCTTACGTAATGAGCCGTCTACAAGCGGCCCGTGACTACTTCGTAGAAGCCCGTCGATATCAACAGATGTACGAGGAGGAACATGGCAAGTAACAACGAGGTAAAGACAAAGTTTACCGCTGACTCCTCCGGCTTTACCGCTGCGGTGGACAAGGCTAATCAGCGTATCTCCGCGTACGCTGCTAGTACGGGCCGCGCTAAAGAGGTGTTGGATAATTTCCAAACCGCTCTAGACGAGTCAGGCGCGGCAACGGGTAAGCAAGTCCAGCAAATCGCGCAAGCGGTTATGCAAATGGACAAAATGGCTAGCACGGCGGGTAAGACCCGCGCGGAGTTGGCCTCAATGAAAGCGGAGAGCTTGGGTATCTCCTCCGCAATGAAAAGCTACATTAGCGACATTGACGCGGCTACGAGCCACACTCATAGCTTTAGTCTCGCTAACGCCAGCGCGCAACGTGAGTTGTTAGTGTTGGCTCATGAGTTGTCACAAGGCAACTTTAAGAAGTTTGGCGGCTCGCTTATGGTGCTAGCTAACCAGGCCAACGCTATGAGCCTCATTCTCAACCCGGTAGCTTTGGGTATCGGCGCGGTTGTCGGTACGGCGGCTCTGTCTGCTGAGGTGGTTCATAAGGCAGCGGAGCAAATGGAGACCTACGCGGACGGAATCCAAAAGCTTTCCCAACAGACCGGCCAAAGTACCAAGCAAATTCAAGAGTGGTCGTATGCGACTCAATCCGTGGGCCTTGATGCTAAGGACTCAGCCAAGGCTATCGAGGCGTTAGGGGACGCACAGAATAAGGCCGTAGCCGGAAATAAAAACGCAGTCAACGCGTTTAACGCCCTCGGCATCAGTATGCAACAGGTTAAGAGCGAGTCTCCGCACGACATGCTACTAGACGTTGCAAACGCTTTCCAGCAATCGGAGGACGGCGCAGCTAAAGCCGCCGTGGCCCACGAGTTGTTTGGCGAGGCCGGAGAGAAGTTAATCCCGTTGCTAGACAAAGGTAGCGCGGGTATCAAGGATTACGCGGACAAGGCTAATCAGCTTGGCGGCATTCTCTCTGATAACACTATCAAACAGCTAGCCTCAATGAAGGAACACACGGAGGAGGCCCACGCGGAATGGGAAGCAATGACCATGCACGCCAAGGCGCAACTCCTCCCGGCTATCTCCGCCATTACGAGCGCGTTTAGTGACAATGCCTCTATGGGGCCGATCATTGACGACTTCTATGCTGGCGTGGTTGACGTGTTCCGAAGCGTTACCACTGCGGCGGCTACGGTCGTTACGGGCCTCAAGCAAACCGGGTCCGCTTTGAATATGGTTAGTCAGATGGCTAACGACCTAGGCAAGGGTAGTTGGTCCGCCGTGGTTGAGGACGCTAAAAAGGGCTATGCTGAGATTAAGCAAGAGGGTGAGTCTTACGCGGCTTTTACTAAAAAGCTGTGGGCCGATCAAAGCTCTATGCAGGCTCCCAAATTGGGCGCTACAGGTCATAAGCAAATCCAGTACGCCAAGGGTGAGAAAGCGCCCAAGGGTAACGAGAATGAGCTTAACGGCCAAATTGCTGAGCTTAGTACGCAACTCAAGGGCATTGATGATAGCCGCAAGGAACACCTTGATAGCCTCAAATCTGACTTTGATAAGGGCCTCTTAGATTACCGGGATTACTACGTCCAGGTTATTGCGACTAACGAGGACTACTTTAAGCAAGAGGAGGGGATACAGGAAAAGCGTATCGAGCTTGCCAAACAAAAGAGAAACATTGCGGCGGCGCAGAGCGCACAGCAAGAGCTAAACCGTATCGAGCATGAGCGCGTGCTTGCCGCGCAAAAAGCATCTACTGATTTGGGTAAGGAGTGGCAAAAGCGCGCTGAGGCCACGACAAAGTACGCGGACCAAGAGCAAGCGGCTACTCGCGCTCTCATGCAAAGCTACGCGAACGGCGACGCTCAGCGCTTTATGACGCCTCAGCAAAGGACAGACTATACGGGCGAGCTTAAGCTACTCAACACGTACTATCAGGACGTCGATAAGCTGCGAGAGCAATTCGACTCTAGGCAAATTGACCAACAATCCTACGATGATAGGACGCGGATTGCGGCTCAAGCCTACGTGGACCGGGAGACTCTTTACAAGCAACACCTAGCGAACGAGCAAGCTATCCGAGAGAGCTATCAGGCTCAAATCAAGTTAGCCCTCGTTGGCATCGGCGGTGCTGGCAAGACTAACGCGCAATACGTTGGCGAGGCCTTTACCTCCGTTTGGGGGAGTATGTCCAACGCGCTTGACCAATTCGTTACCACGGGCAAACTCAACTTTAGCCAGTTCGCTAGTAGCGTCATTGCGGATATGGCTAAGATCGCGCTCCACGCTGCGGAAATGCAAATTTTCCAAAGCATTACGAGTGGTTGGTCCGGGTTCGCTAACGGCGGCTCTGTTGGTCACTACGCGGACGGCGGCTCTATCAGCGGACCCGGTACGGGACGTAGCGATAGTATCCCGGCCATGCTCTCCAATGGTGAGTTTGTGGTCAACGCTACGGCGGCTAATCAACACCGTAGTTTGCTTGAGTCTATCAACAATGGACAAGCCGCTCACTTTGCCTCAGGCGGTGCGGTTGGTGACGCTCCGGCTAGCTCCTCCTCGTCTAGTGATAGCGGCTCCGGTGGTGATTTGCACTTTCACCTAGACGGGAGCGGAAAGGGCGGCTTGACCGCACAGGACGCCAAGGAATTGCTCCCGGTGTTTCAGGCAATGATCGACAAGCGCATGGACCAGAAAATGAGGGGCCAGGGCGGATACGCCTATCAACAAAAATATGGACAAATCTAATAGGAGTGCACATGAAGCAAGCAAGTAAGCTATTTGAGTTGGGCGAGGCTATGCGTAAGGCTAGCATGGCGGCATATGACGTTAATAGGTCTATCCAGAAGATAGCCAAGGTGGACCCGGTAAAGGCCCGTGAGTTTGAGCTTAAGGCTATCGAGGGCTTGTTAGGCCAACTACACGGCTTTGCGGTTGCGGACCAAGGTAGCGACGTTGCGGCAGTCTAACGATAACAATGTGTGTCCGTCCTGTGGGGAGCGTTTCCGCTCCTCGCGGGGCTTTGATGCACACCGCACGGGTGAGTATGGGCGGAGCGGACCTAATGCAACCTACCTACCGGCCAACCGCCGGTGCAAGTCGTCGGAGGAAATGCTAGCCGATGGTATGCAGCGGAATAGGCGGGGCCTGTGGATCACGAAAGCGTTTGGAATGCTGCTCCGTTTGCACCTAGAATCCGCTCCGGCCAGCGAGGGTATAGAGAGGTAGCCGGAGGGTATCCCGGCCCGTCATAGCCTCACACGCGCGCGCCCACAACGCGGACGCTAGCCGATGGTACGGAGCCAACTCAGCCAAGGCCGGGTGATCCAGTATCCGTCTTTGGCGTAGCTCTGAAGATCGGCTATCAACTTGGTACCACGCTCGTAAGCGGTATTTATCAGCATAAGGCAGAACTCAAGACTATGGGCGAATTGGTCATTAGACATGCTCTTGTGTTGCCTTGAGAGTCGTTCGAACGTGATTCGAAACGCACGAATCTGTTCATATACGAAGGTTACCTCTTGAGCGAGTGCGGGGCCGAGTACCCCTAACTTTGCTACTCCCGCATCGAACACGGGGCTGTTCGGCGCATCGAACTCACCTAGCGTCACTTTCCCCTCTGGTGATCGCAACGCGTCCACCATTTCCCCAATGAAATGGCGTAGCAGAGGTATTGCGGTGGCGTGCGAATTCAACTCTCCGGCTAACGCACCGGCCAACGCTTGCCCATCCCGAAAGCGCCGGAAGTCCTCGCCCAAGAAGTTGTTGACGTATCCACCTGCTAGTACACCTAGGAACGCTATCAGAGCGGCGTTTGTATCGCTCATTGTTTACCCGTGGTCCGTGGTCTCGCCATGATTTTAAGGTATGGGCCAGATATGAGAGCTAATGCGTGTTACGGGAGCGTTTATTTGCAGTTAGCGATAAAACAGATGGAACCTGTCGGTGTCCAGCCGAGTTGCTCATAATTTGAGCACACCCCCCGCCTAGATTCTCATGGTTAGCCCTAAGCTGGCCGGATTTCAATGGCTTAACACTAATATTACAACTTCGGAGGACTAATCATTGAGTTCCCAACGGACCAAGGGTAGGGCTAACGCTGGTGGGAATGCTCACCTACGCCTATCAGGCAGACCACGACAGCGGCGCAACCTTAAGGTTAAAGAGGCGGCTAACTATTGCTGTGCTAGGTGCGGTATTGCTACAGCCTCAGGTGAGGTAGACCACATTAAAGCGTTGGAGAACGGAGGTAATGACGATATGGAAAACCTCCAGTATCTATGCGTTGAGTGTCACAAGGTAAAGACAGCACAGGACTTAGGTCACAAGGTTAAACGTAGATTCGGGCCTGATGGATACCCGATTGACGGTGGCTTGATGGTGTAGATACACCGTTTTTGTCTCCCTACGTAGTAGGGTAGGGAATGATAGTGGTGTGGGTACACCCTTGGTCCGATACAGGGATTCCAGTGTGCTATGATCCGTGGCCTGATGGTGTAGATACACCGTTTTTATCTCCCTACGTAGTAGGGTAGTAGAGGAAATACTGTGGATACACCAAAACCGCTCCCGAACCAAGCCAAGGCGGTGCGTCGCGCGCAGCGGAAAAGCGCACTCGCGGAGCTTAACCGAGAAATACAGCAGCGGGCGGACGAGTTACGCCGACAGTTTGAATTGACCCACAACACCAAGTTGGTCCGGATACACAACGGGCCGATGTTCGCTCAACCCGCTTTTGAACATGCCGGTAAGCTCCCTGAGGCGCTGCTAGACCTCTTGTTGGCCGGTAAGGGCGCGGACCCAAAAATGAAAACAGTGGATCGGCATGCGTTGCTAATACCGTTGGCGTTGCGGGCTATTGGCGCGGCCCATGACGAGGAGGTAAAGGAGGCCATATGGAACAAGCCGCAACACAAGGCAAAGGTAGCCCGCATGCGTCAGCGTATCGAGTCTCATGGATACACTTGGGAGGACTCAGACGAGACGTTAGGTCACTTCCTTAAGCGGATACATGCGGGACGTAGACCGATCGCCACAGAGGACGCCAAAGCGCCCCGTTGGACCGATGGTAAGACGCTGTGGTACGCCGGTGAGCGTATCAAGGTCACTTGGCGCGGAGACTACCCTCAATGTGGCCGTACCAAAAGCTCGGTATGGAGATTGTTGGGGGACTACGCAAAGACGCGCGGGCAACAGCGGGAATTAATCGAGCAAGCGCGGGCGGCGCAAGCGTCGCTAGATGTCAAGGCTGTACAGGCTGAGGCTAGTGCGGCTCAAGAGGCAGAACTAAACAGCTTGGACGTATTTGCGACTAGCCAAACGGGAATAACTCGTAACGACTCTTAGCCTACCTTGTCAGCCTACTCCCAAAACCACTGACTAATTATATGTACTCCATATAAATAATTTACGTGTTGTGGCATCGTTGGATAAACTTAGTTGTTTCTAGGGAGATGCCATGGCTACCAACGATGAAATAGACTTCACACTGTTTAACCCTAAGACGCTCAAACAAGCGGTAGCGGCCTTGAAGGCCCAGCCTCCGCTGGACCGATATAAGATACTTAAAAACGATCAAGCATTCCAAGTAACCAAAGCTCAGCTACAGGAAATTTGGTCTATCTATCAGCCGCTTTCGGAGGCCTACACTAGCGTTAGGCGTAAGCTTGATAAAAAGTACGTGTCGGAGACGGACCCGGTTTTTGAGCAGCTACGAACGACAGTGAGCCCGCGTACGGATAAGTTGCTTGACGAGCTAGAGAAGTATCACGCGATTCGCATGCGAGTGTCGGCGGCGAGGGTAGCACGAACACAGATATACACGATGCTTGGGGAGGTGGAGAAAATTTTAGACCTACTCAAGCATTCGACGGATATTGAAAAATCTAGCTACCTACCGCCTAGCGTAGATACTGACAACCACTAGTGGCAAAGTTACGGTAAGGTGAGGCCGTGTAACTCGTACTTTTGCATAGCCTCCACCAGCGGGCGAATAGGGTAAAACTCCCCGCCGTAGTCCTCTGCGGCGTCCCCGGCGGAGTGGCCCGTAAGCGCGTCATTTACCGCCTTGGGTACGTCATGCTCTCGCAAAACTTCTTTGAACAAATGGCGGAAACTGTGGAACGTCTTGCGGCTATCACTTACGCCGTAGGTGGTCCGTAGCGCTTTACTGAACACTTTGCCGAATGCGGAGGTAACGCGGCCGTTTTTATCTGGCTTAAGGTCAGGAAAGATCGGGCCGGATTGCTTGCGAACGTAATCCATGAATCCCATACGGATAAGCTCAGCATGCACAGGCACACGCCTACGGCTGGATTGATTCTTTATGCGCTGTGTGTCGTCATCGTCAGTTATATACAGGAAATGTGCCTTTTGAGCCTTACCGTTAGCGTCCCGGTAGGTTTCCTGTTTAATGTCCTCCCGCCGTAGCTGGCCTATTTCCTCTCTACGTGCGCCCGTGTAAAGCGCGATGATAGGTAACCAATGGGCCGCGCCCGTTGCGGGTAACTTATCAATGATTCCCTGTACGTCGCTGACCGTAAAGGGGATGCGAGCCTTACCCCGTTGCTTACCCTCAATCCTGTAGTTGGCCGCTACGCTATGGCTTATCAACTCCGCACTTACGGCGGCGGATAGCAGGGCCTTAAACATAGAGAGATAGGTCCGCTGAGTTGTCAGCGCGGAGGACTCCATTGTTTTGACGAGGGCGGTTATGTGTGCGCGCTGAATGTCTACGAGCTTTGCGGGGCCTCTGACCTCACGGAAACGCTGGATGACTCGGAGCATAGTGTCCCGCGTTGCGGGCGTAGGCTTGCGAATCCGGTCCCATGCTGCGAAAGCCTCATTGAGGCCCGCTCCTGGCGTTCCTTGAGCCTGGCTATGGATTGCCATTGGCTGACCGGGAGCGACCGCTTGACGGGTCCGCTGGTGAACGCTGGCGAGGATCAAAGACAGGTCGTCATTGAACCAACGAATTGCGCTCCGTTGCTCTTGGAAAAGGCGCTCTTGATCGGTGAGCGCCGCTAGCTCCGACTCCTTAGGTGGGTACAGCACGTCCTCAGGGGACGAGGCAAGGCTAGACGGGTCCACCTTGGGGCGCGGCGGAGTAGCGGGGCCGGTGCCGAGGCGGGCGCGCTCGAATAGGTCATCAATCTCTACCCCGACGCGACGGGCCAGTATCTTTGCCTCCTTGGGGTCGGACGTACCTAGCGCCCGCTGTATTTCCCGCTGACCGTTCAACTTCTCTACCAATTCGACAGGCACACGGCGGCGGTAGTAATACCGTGCGCCTCGCCTAATGACGTGTTCACTCATATCTTATATCCCTGTACCACGTGGTGTACTCACGCAAGCCGGAAAGCTATAACTGGCGTGGGTTCCCTTAGTTTATCAGGGTTACAGCGTGGGGAGGTATAACACCCTCTTATAGGCACATAACGAATTGCCGTCTTCACAGCGGCGAATTGGACGGCAATAGTGGTGCTCATGGCCGGCCCGGCACGCCGGCAGCCCGTACTTGCGATTCTATTCGAGGCACGCACTCATGCTTGACACCAGAAAGAATATTCTCATCTTGATGGCCGACCAGATGACGCCGTTCGCGCTGGCCGCATACGGACACGGTCTGACGAAGACGCCCAATCTCGATCGCCTCGCGAAACAGGGCGTTGTCTTCGAATCGGCCTATTGCGCGAGTCCGCTGTGCGCGCCTTCGCGATTCTCTTTTTTATCGGGCAAGCTGCCTTCCGCAATCGGCGCCTATGACAATGCAGCGGAATTTCCGTCGCAAACGCTGACATTCGCGCATTATCTCCGCGCTGAAGGTTATCGAACCATTCTGTCCGGCAAGATGCATTTCTGCGGCGCCGATCAGTTGCACGGCTTCGAAGAACGGCTCACCACCGACATCTATCCCGCCGATTTCGGCTGGACACCCGACTGGGACAACTTCGAAGCACGTCCCACGTGGTATCACAACATGAGTTCGGTCATCGACGCGGGTCCGTGCGTGCGCACCAATCAGCTCGACTTTGACGACGAAGTCACGTTCACCACTCGCCAGAAACTCTTCGACATTGCGCGCGAACGTCATGCGGGCAAAGATGCACGGCCGTTCTGCATGGTCGCCTCGCTGACGCATCCGCACGACCCGTACGCGATTCCGCAAAAGTACTGGGACATGTATCGCGACGAAGAGATCGACATGCCCGCGTTTCGCGATTCGTTCGAAGATGCCGACCCGCACTCGAAGCGCCTGCGCCATGTGTATGAGGCAGATCGCACGCCGCCTACCGATCAGCAGATCCGCAACGCGCGCCGCGCTTACTACGGCGCGATCTCCTACGTCGACGACCAGTTCGGCGCGATCCTCGAAGCGCTCGACCAGGCCGGGCTCGCGCAAGACACCGTGATCGTCGTAACGTCAGATCACGGCGAAATGCTTGGCGAGCGTGGGCTCTGGTACAAGATGACTTTCTTCGAAGGCGGTTGCCGCGTGCCGCTGATCGTGCACGCGCCGCAGCAATTCGACGCACATCGCGTGAAGGCCTCGGTCTCGCATCTCGATCTGTTGCCGACGCTGGTCGAACTGGCGCGCGGAGAACAACCAGCCGCGTGGCCTGATTCGCTCGATGGACAAAGCCTCGTGCCGCATTTGCTGGGCAGACAGGATGGCCATGACGAAGCGATCGGCGAATATCTGGCCGAGGGCGCGATTGCGCCGATTGTGATGCTGCGGCGTGGTCGCTTCAAGTTCATTCACACACCCGCCGATCCCGATCAATTCTATGATGTCGCAGCCGATCCGCTGGAACGCGAGAACCTTGCTACGCGCAACGAATATGCTTCACAGGTCGTGGTATTCCGTGAGGAAATCGCACAACGCTGGAACCTCTCCGCGCTGCACAATGAAGTGCTGCAAAGCCAGCGGCGCCGCCATTTTCACTTTGCGTCAACTACACAAGGCACGGTCGCGTCCTGGGACTGGCAACCGCTCGTCGATGCGAGTCAGCGTTATATGCGCAATCACATCGATCTCGATACGCTCGAAGCGATGGCGCGCTTTCCCGCCGTCGCGCGTTGATCCTCACGCTGTTCACGATCCAATCCACCCCACCAGCAGGAAGCCGACATGATGAAAAAACTCTTCAAACAGGCGTTAACCGGCGTCGCGTTGCTGTGCGCGGCAGCCACTTTCGCGTCAGCCGCCGAGCCCCAGTCATGCACGCAGGTCAACATGGCGGGGCCGGGATGGACCGACATCGACGCGACCAATGCAATGACCGGTGTACTGTTGAAGGCGCTCGGCTATAAGCAGAATATCGCGAACCTGTCGGTGCCGATCACCTATCAAGGCCTGAAGAAAGGGCAAATCGACGTGTTCCTCGGCAACTGGATGCCGGCGCAGGCGCCGGTCGTCAAACCATTCGAGGAGGAAAAGTCGATCGAGGTCGTGCATCCGAATCTGAGCAACGCCAAGTTCACGCTGGCCGTGCCCGACTATGTGGCCGCTGCCGGCATTCATTCGTTCGCGGACCTCGCGATGAACGCCGACAAGTTCGATAGCAAGATTTACGGCATCGAGCCTGGCGCGCCGGCCAATCAGAACATCAAGAAAATGGTCGACGACAAGGCGTTCGGCCTCGGCAGCTGGAAGCTCGTCGAATCGAGCGAAACCGGCATGCTCACGCAAGTGGAGCGCGCGGTGCGCGAGAAGAAGTGGATTGTCTTTCTTGCGTGGGAGCCGCATTTGATGAACACGAAGTTCAAACTCACCTATCTCGACGGCGGCGACAAGTACTTCGGGCCCAATTACGGCGGCGCCACGGTCAATACGGTGGCGCGCAGCGGCTATGCCGCACAGTGTCCGAATGTCGGGCGGCTTTTCAGGCAACTCACTTTCAACGTCGATCTGGAGAATGGCGTAATCACCGAAGTACTCGAAAAGAAAACGGGCGTGGATGTCGCCGCCGCGGAAGCGCTCAAGCGTCACCCCGAATTGTTGAAGTCGTGGCTCGACGGTGTGAACACCGCGAGCGGAGCCAATGGTCTGAAAGCCGTGCAAACCGCGCTCGGCGTGAAATAACAGCCGCAATCCTAACGATGAGGTCGCGGTGCGACAGATTTATGTCGCATCCGGTCGAATCATCCTAAATCTGGACCCGTATTCTTGATCCGGCGATGCGGACACGAGTGCTTATTGCATGCATCGTAGATAGCTCCAATCCGTTTCACTCGGTCTCAGCCGGTTTCTGAACTGCCCGTCATGCGAGAAGCGCCGCGCGTTGGTCGACAGCACGCAGCAGGGATCGCTTTATCCAACGAAATACGCAGGCAAAGAGCAGGGGAGAATTAGATGAAGAAGAGAAATGCCGTCAGCCTTTCGGGACTCGCTATCGCGGCAAGCGCCGTATGCGCGCCGACCGCCGCCCATGCGCAAAGCAGTGTCACCCTGTACGGCATTCTGGATGCCGGCATTACCTACGTGAACAATGCCGGCGGGGCTCACCAGTTCAAATTCGATGACGGTATTTCATACGGCAACCGGATCGGCTTCAAGGGCGTCGAGGATCTCGGCGGCGGCTTGCAGGCAGTGTTCGTGCTCGAATCGGGTTTTCATGTGGGCAACGGGCAATATGCATTCGGCGGCGCCGAGTTCGGACGTCAGGCTTATGTGGGCCTGAAGAACAACTGGGGGCAACTCTCGCTGGGTAATCAGCTCGACATGACCGAGGAGTTCGTCTACCTCTATAACATCTCGGCGTGGGCAAGCGGTTACGCGATCCATCAAGGCGACTTCGACCGGATGAACGGCGACCGGCTGCCGAATTCGATCAAGTTCCTCTCCAACGACTATGCTGGCTTCTCATTCGGCGGCATGTATTCGTTCGGCAATACGGCCGGCGACTTTCACAACAAGAGCGCGTGGAGCGTGGGCGCGCGTTACGAGCACAGCGCGTTCAACATGGGCGCGGCCTATACGCAGTTGAACAATCCGAACGGCATCTATGCGTTCGACCCGTACGCGATGATCGGCACACGCACGTTCCTCGGCAAGCCGACCGTGTCCGTCGATCCGGCGACCGGCGCGGTGACGGATCTGTATAGCTCGTCGTCGTTTCCGGTCGACAAGCAAGGCGCGTTCGCAGTGGGCGCGGCCTATACGATCGGCAAGGTCATGCTGAGCGGCGACTTCACCTACACGACGATCAAGGGACTCGGCGAGACCTCGCATATGCAGGTTTATGAAGCGGGCGCCTCGTACACCTTCACGCCCGCGTTGATGCTGTACGGCGGCTATCAGCACACGCGCTTCGAAGGCAATCACTGGAACCAGGGCTCGCTCGGACTGCATTA
Organism: Paraburkholderia phytofirmans; assembly: GCF_046028095.1. Lineage (GTDB taxonomy): Bacteria > Pseudomonadota > Gammaproteobacteria > Burkholderiales > Burkholderiaceae > Paraburkholderia > Paraburkholderia phytofirmans_A. Next base: position 948,079 of record NZ_JAQQDJ010000002.1, on the reverse strand, counting down.
CCTGTTGTCCAAGCGCACGGACGTCTATATCTCCGGCGACTATCTGCGCGCGTCGGATGGCGTGAATGCGGTGATCGGCTACAGCTTCACGCCGTCCACGTCGAACACGCAGACCGATGTGCGGATCGGCATGCGGCATTCGTTCTGATGATCGGACGTTGACACGCGGAGGCTTGAAGGTGTCCCCTTTCACGGGGCTTCTTCAATAGCCATTACGCTGCGCGCTCGAGCTGCTTCTTGAATGTCTCGATCAGCGCCCGCACTTTGGGCGGAGGATGACTGGTGGGCGGAAAGATTGCCTGAATACTCGCGGGCTCGGTTGCCCATTCCGGCAGCAAGCGAATCAGCCGCCCGGCAGCAATATCGCCGCCGATCGAGAAGTCCGTCAACAGGCCGAAGCCGCCGCCGGCGAGGGTCGCTGCACGGCAGGCGTCGGCGGTGTTCACCAGCAACGCGTTTTCACAGCGCACGCTTTCCGCGTCGCCGTCGCCCGTGCCGCCGTTACGCTGCAGGTCGAGCGTCAGCGGACGCGGCAATACCGTCAACGCGCAAAAGGGCATCGCCGACAATTCGGCGGGCGTCTGCGGCTGCCCCCAGATCTCGACGAAATCCGGGCTCGCCACGACCCATTTGACGAAGCTGCCGAGTTTCACCGCGCGGAAATTGGAATCGGCAAGCCGGCCCAGGCGAATCGCGACGTCGATACCGTCCGCGATCAGGTCCACATAGCGATCGGTGCACAGCAACTCGACATTGAGTTGCGGATGCGTGCGGCGAAGTTCGACCAGCACCGGCGCGACTGCAAGCGAACCGTAATCGATCGGCGAGCTCACGCGCAACGTGCCGCGCACGGGCGCCGTTTCGCCGCCGATTGCCGACAGCGCGTCTTCCGTGGCGCGGAGGATTTTCACGCTCGCTTCGTAGAACGCGCGGCCGGGCTCGGTCAAACCGAGCCGCCGCGTCGTGCGCACCAGCAGGCTCGCGCCGACCTCGGCCTCGAGCCGCTGCATGTGCGTGCTGACCATCGTCTTGGCGAGGCCCAGACGCGCTGCCGCGGCGGTCAGCGAGCCCGCCTCGACGACCGCGACGAAGATCGCCAGCCGGTTCAGGTTTACGTCGCGTACGTCGGCCATGGTGGATTGTCCATCTTCGATTGACTGTGTTTCCCGGATTATCAGGCTTCTGCAAGGGGGCGCGTGCGGATTATGCTCGCTCCATCCCTTCACGCTTTCCGGAACCTCTCATGCCCGTTGCCCGACCCGCCCAGCCGATCCGCCTCTATACGACCCTACTTTCCGGTCACGGCCATCGGGTGAAGCTGTTCTTGACCCTGCTGGATCTGCGGTTCGAAGTGGTCGAACTGGACATGAAGGCCGGCGACAACCGCAAGCCTGACTATCTGGCGCTCAACCCGTTCGGCCAGGTGCCGACGATTCAGGACGGCGACATCACGCTGTTCGATTCGAACGCCATTCTCGTGTATCTGGCGAAGCGTTACGGTGACGCCTCGTGGCTGCCGGAAGACCCGCTCGGCGCGGCCGCAGTGCAGCGCTGGTTGTCGCTCGCGGCGGGTCAGATCGCGTATGGGCCGTGCGCGGCGCGGCTCGTCACCGTGTTTGGTGCGCCGCACGATCACGAGACCGCGAAGAAGCTGGCCGTCAAGCTGTTCGACGTGCTCGACCGCGAACTGGCGGACAAGCCGTTCGCGGCAGGTAATCAGGTGACGATCGCCGATATCGCCGCGCACACCTACATCGCGCACGCGCCGGAAGGCGGCGTGTCGCTCGACCCGTATCCGAACATTCGTGCGTGGCTGCGCCGCGTCGAGGCGTTGCCGCGGTTCATCGCGATGCCCTCGACAAAAGCGGGGCTGCTCGCCGAATGAGCGGTTGATCCTTTACGACACCGGAGTCCGGTCATGTCCACCGTTATCCCTCTGAATGGCTGGGGCGTCGACACCTCGCCTTTTCATGCCGCCGAACTCGCCGCCCAGCAACGCGTGGGCGTGAGAAGCGTGGCGGAAGCGTCGGGACGCCGGGGGATTCGGCGCTACATGCCGGACCAGCATCGCAAGTTTTTTGCCGAACAGCCGTTCATGGTGTTCGGAGGCGTCGACGCGCACGGGCAGCCGTGGGCGACGGTGCGCGCCGGCCTGCCGGGTTTTGTGTCGTCGCCGGATGCGAAGACCTTGCGCATCGAGGGCGGCGCGTTACCCGGCGATCCGCTCGCGGATAGCTGGCAGAAGGGTTCGATGATCGGCGGCCTCGGGCTGCAGCCGCAGACTCGCAGGCGCAACCGGATCAACGGCATGGTGACATCTGCGGACGGGGCGGCGTTGACGCTCGAGGTTCGTCAGAGTTTCGGCAACTGCAACAAGTACATCCAGAGCCGTACACCGACCTGGGCGGAGCCGAGCGCGTCCGAACCTTCCATGCCGCCGGAAATAGCCGCGCAACTCAGCGATGCCGACCGCGCGTTTCTGGCGCGGGCGGATACGTTTTTCATCGCGAGCGCGAATCTTGCGGAGGACGCGGACCTTGCGCGCGGCGTCGACGTTTCACATCGCGGCGGCGCACCGGGTTTTGTGCGTGTCGACGATGAACACACGCTGACGACGCCGGACTTTGTCGGCAACAACTTCTTCAACACGATTGGCAACCTGATCCACGATCCGCGTGCCGGGCTGTTGTTCATCGACTTTGCCAGCGGCGATCTGCTGTATATCGCGGCGCGCGCGGAAATCATCTGGGACGGCGCCGAACTGGCAGCCTTCGAAGGCGCGCAACGTCTCGTGCGTTTTCACGTGCAGGAAGTGCGGCGCAGCCGGAGCGCGTTGCCGTTTCGCTGGTCGGACGTCGAGTACGCGCCTCAGTTTGCGGCGGCGGTGCAAAAGCCGGTGGCTGCATCGCCGTGGCACAAGCTGAAGGTCGCGGCGGTGGTCGAGGAGACTGCGTCGATCCGTTCTTTCTATTTTGAATCGGTCGACGGTGCGCCGTTGCCGTCGTACAAGCCGGGGCAGTTTCTGCCTATCCGCGTGCCTGTGGAAGGCTGTACCACGCCTTTGTCGCGGACGTATACGCTTTCCGATGCGCACGATCCGCAGCGGTATCGAATCAGCGTGAAGCGCGAAGGCGTTGCGTCGAAATGGCTGCATGAGCATCTGGTTGCCGGAGCGCAGATCGAAGCGATGAACCCGCGCGGCGCTTTCGTCTTCGATGAAAAGAGCCCGCGGCCCGCCGTGTTTATCTCGGCTGGCATTGGCATCACACCGATGATGGCGATGCTTCGGCATGCGTTGGCGGCTTCTCGCACCGAGGGAGCGCAAGCGAAGCGGTTGTTCTTCTTTCACGGCGCGCGTAGCGATCGCGAACGTCCGTTCAGTACGCAATTGAAAGAGCTTGCCGCGCACAACGCGTCGCTTTCCCTGCATCTTTTCGATAGCGCCGCTGATGGAGTCACCGAAGGCGTGTCGGCCGGTCGTGTGAGCATCGACGCGTTAAAGCGCGCGCTTCCGTTCGATGACTACGACTTCTATCTGTGCGGCCCTGTGCAGTTCATGCGCGACCTGTATGAAGGTCTGCGCGGATTGAATGTCGCCGACGAACGGATTCGTTTCGAAGCGTTCGGTCCGGCAAGCGTCAAGCGTGCGGTTGCCGTCAAAAGTGAGCCGATGCCCGCGGACGCGTCGGCACAAAACCCGGACGCTGTGCCAGTGACTTTCGCGCGCTCCGAGCGCACGATTCAATGGCTGCCGCGCGACGGCAGCCTGCTTGAATTTGCCGAAGCGCACGGCATCGACGCGCCGTCGAGTTGCAGGTCGGGTATGTGCGGGACGTGTTCGACGCGTTTGTTGTCGGGCCAGGTTAAGTACGACGGCGAGGTCGAGGCGCAAATCGAAGCCGGCGCGGCGCTGGTTTGCATGGCGCATCCGGTGGCCGGCGACGTGGGTGTGACGTTGGATCTGTGATCGACGGCGGCTGGCTTTCGATAAACGGCTAAGACTCCGATTTGCGCGATCCTGGCGGCGGCCTGTGAATACTGCGGCAGCTTGTCAGCTATGTCCGCAGCGGCCTCAATCCCGCGCGGACCTCTTCGGCAAATAGTTGCGGTTGCTCCCACGCCGCGAAGTGTCCGCCTTTGTCGAGCCTGTTGTAGTAGATCAGGTTGTGATATGCCCGCTCTGTCCAACTGCGCGGCGCCTGATAGTTCTCGCGAGGAAAGACACTGACCGCCGCAGGCACGGATACGTCGGCGGCGGCCAGGAAGTTGAAGTGCGACTCCCAGTAGAAACGCGCCGCGGAAATCCCCGTATTCGTCAACCAGTAGAGCGTGATGTCGTCGAGTACGTCGTTGCGCGTCATGTCGCCAGCGGATTCCCCGTTGACCGCGTGCCCGAACACAGCCGAGGTCAATGCCGCCGCCGGCTGCTCATACCCGTCACCGTGATCGAGAAGCCAACTCGCGAGGCCGACGGGAGAGTCCGACAGTCCAGTGAGCGTTTGCGGGCGCGTGCCCATTTCCAATGCGTACGCGCGTCGCTTCATGGCCGCTGAGCTCAGTTGCTCGTAAGCGTGCTTTTCGTCGGCAGAGAGGTTGGCGGGCGGTGGATCGCCGGCCTGGAGCGCCTTGGCGATTTCTGGCGGAACCGTCGCGGGGAAGTTGACATGGATGCCTAACAATTCGGGCGGCGCCTGCTTGCCCATGACGTTGCAGACAACGCCACCCAGATCGCCGCCTTGCGCGGCGAATTTCTCGTATCCGAGGCGCTTCATCAGGACGACCCACGCTCGCGCGGTACGCTCCGGACCCCAGCCGGTCGTGGTCGGCTTGCCTGAAAATCCGTAGCCCGGCAATGACGGAATGACCAGATGAAACGCGTCGGACGCACTTGCGCCATAGGCGGTCGGATTGGTGAGCGGATCGATGATCTTGAACTGCTCGATCACCGAGCCCGGCCACCCATGCGTAACGATGAGCGGCATCGCATTGTCATGTTTCGAACGGACGTGAATGAAATGAATATCGAGTCCGTCGATCTCGGTCACGAAATTCGGTAACGAATTGAGCTTCGCTTCACACTTTCGCCAGTCGTAGTCGGTCGACCAATGGCGCGCGAGTTCCTGAATCATCGCAAGCTGCACGCCTTGCGAATTGTCGGTGACGGTCTCCCGGTCAGGCCATCTCGTCGCCTTGATGCGCCGGCGCAGGTCGATGAGTTGCGATTCCGGCACATGCACGCGGAGTGGGCGAATGGCGGTCTTGTCGCTGCCCGTCGCCGGGGCAACTTCAGTAATCGCCTGATTCGTTTCTGCAAAAGCGAGCTGGCCCAATGAGCCGGCAGCGACGGCCGCCGCTGCCACGCTGACAAAGCGGCGGCGCGAGGGCGATTGGGGCGGGAGCTTGTCTGACATAAATTCTCCGATCGGCAATGAGCCAGGCTTACCCATCAACGGCGGCATGTTTCGCGGTTTCACGCGCCGTTGGGAGGCGGTGTTCGACGTAGGGTGGACGTATTGGAGCGCGCGGGGGTATCTCGCATGTGTCGGTAAGCGCTGTTTTTGTATGCGCGGGTATCGCTGCACCCGTTGGATACGTTGCGATACAAAGTGGGGCCGTGTCGGAGTGCGCGGCTGGTGGCCGCGCTTGCCGGCATCCCCTGTACGGGGGATGGTGGGCGGCGCGGCGGCGGGGGATCATGCGTGCACCGGGTTGCGATCGAAGCCCACCCCTTTGTCAGTCGAAATCGTGCGCATGTCGCCGATAAACATATCATGGACGTTTTCCGCGGAATCAGCCAACGACGTGAGCATCATTGCGTGGCGCTACAGAACCCCCATCAGGCGCTGAGCCTGGGCTTGAGAGAAAGTTGGGGGCGCATGTGATGAAGTTCTTCGGCCTCGATGTGGATATCGACGACGGCGCGAATTTGTCGAAGGCCTTGCACGATGCGCAGGAGCAACTCGCGCAGGCGTCCAGGCTCGCGGCCGTTGCCGAACTGTCCGCCTCCATCGCCCACGAACTCAACCAGCCGCTGCAGGCCATCGTGGCGCATGGGCGCGCATGCGTGCGATGGCTCGCCGCAACGCCGCCCCGAATCGACGAAGCCAGATATTCGGCCGAGCAGTTGCTTCGCGACGCGAATGCCGCAGCTGACGTCGTGTCCCGCATTCGGGCGCTCTTCAGGCATATGCCCCCGCAAAAGGTCGAACTCGATATCAACAAGCTGATTCTTCAGGTATGCACGCTGATGGCCGACGACATCCAGCGCAACGCGGTTTCGCTGGAGACAATATTGGGCGAAGACGTGCCGAAGATCAGCGCAGACGCGGTTCAGATTCAGCAGGTGATCGTGAATCTCGTGCGCAACGCAATCGAAGCGTTAGCCGCATCGGAGGAACGGCCGAGGCTGCTGGTGATCCGTTCACATCGCGATGCGGACAACGTGGTGATCGACGTAGAGGATCACGGTACGGGACAGGTGGACTTCGAGAAGATTTTCGAGCCGTTCTTCACCACGAAGGAAACAGGCATGGGCATGGGACTGGCAATCTGCCGCTCCATCATCGAGGCACATACCGGCCGGATCTGGGCCGTGCGCAATGTGTCTCGCGGCGTAACCTTCAGCTTCAGTCTTCCGATCGAGCGGTCGAAGGGTCATTTCTCAACGGGTGCCGAGCCTACAACTTCATATTGAGCGGTGCCATTACATATTCATGTGATGCACAACGCAGCCGTCCGTGGTCTCATATGACGTTTTCCCATGGCTGTGTTCTGTCGGCACGACCCCGTGAGAGGATCATTCCGCGCGACTGGTGTGGGCCGACTGGCCGAAGTTAGGAGGGACTTTCACCTGGCAACCGAGGCGTTCCATGGAATCCGCAAGCGAATTAGTCTACGTGGTCGACGACGAAAGAAGGGTGCGGGAAGCGCTCTCCGCGCTGCTGCGCGCAAACGGCAGGAACGTTCAGGCGTTCAGCTCCGGTGGAGACTTTCTGGCCACGCCGCGTCAAAAGAATGTCGTTGCATGTCTGATCCTGGACATGCGCATGCCGGACATGAACGGGCTGGAAGTCCAGAAACTGCTTCGCACGGACTCGCGAATTCCCGTCATTTTCATTACCGGAAGAGGCGATGTGCCGTCCGCGGTCCTCGCCATGAAGGGCGGGGCAGTTGATTTCCTCACCAAACCCGTCAATGAAGACGCGTTGATGCACTCGGTCGACGCGGCCATTGCCAGGGCACATGTTCTTCGCAAGCAAGCGGAGGACGCGACGACACTCCAGTCGCGCTATCAATCCCTGACGCCTCGTGAGCAGGAGATTTTGCCGCTGCTCGCAAGCGGTCTGCTGAACAAGCAGGCGGCAGCAATTCTGGGCATCACCGAATACACCGTGCAAGTACATCGCGGTCACATCATGAGAAAAATGCAGGCGGATTCGTTTGCTACTCTCGTCAGGCAAGCCAGCAAACTGCAACTCGAAACATCGTCGACGACCACCTCCGATTTCTGAGGTCGATTAATTCTTCGTGAGAAGCGATGGCCGGAGAAAAAAATGCCCATGCCTTCGGTTCGGACCGTTGCCGTCATTGACGACGATCGGCGCGTGTTGATGTCTCTTGCGAACCTGCTCGCCTCTGGCGGGTATGAAACACGGCTCTACGAATCTCCACTGGTTTTCTTTGCCGATGGCTGCTCGGGTCTGGTATGCGTTATCACCGACCTGGGGATGCGGCCCATCGACGGTATTCAAGTACTCGAAAGAACGGTTCATTCGAACGCACATACGCCCGTCATCCTTATCACTGGGAACCCGGGCGGGCATGCAGCTGACTACTATCTGCAAAGAGGCGCATTGGGTTTCTTCAGAAAGCCTGTCGACGGCGACGCGTTGCTGGACCTGCTGGATAGTATCTGACGTCGTCAGTCCGAAGGCCTAGACACGCGCGGACTATGCGCGCGCGCAGCCACCGCTACGTCGACTTTCTGGCAGGAGCGTGGCACGAGTGGCTCGCGACCGGTAGAACCTGTCAGGCACTACCACTCGTCTGGTCCTTGAGGGGATTGCCGGGTAACGAGTTGCCGTGATCAGGCGATCCCACGACTGAACGTTGACGAAATCCATATCTCTGACTAAAGTCAGAGATATGGACGCATCCGACATTCTCCAGGTTCGCCGCTTTAACCGCGTAGTCGCCGAAAGCATTGGCGCTATCGACGATCATTTCCTCGGCCGGGGCCGCCCGATGGGTGAATCTCGCCTGCTATGGGAGATCGGTGTCGAAGGTGCGGATATTCGTACCCTGCGCGCGCGGCTCAATCTCGATTCAGGCTATATCAGCCGCACGCTGGCGTCTCTTGAACGGCAAAAACTTGTCGCGGTCGTCACTCATCCGGACGACCGCCGGGTACGCCGCGCTTGTCTGACTCAAAAGGGCCTCACGGAAAGGGCCGAACTCGAACGGCTCTCCGACGTGGTCGCTCTACGCGCGCTCGAACCGCTCGGCGACGAGCAGCGTCGCAGACTGGTCGCGGCGATGTCAGAGGTCGAGCGTTTGCTACAGGCATCTCTTGTGCATTTTGCGGTTGAAGAGCCGGATAGCGACGACGCGCGGTGGTGCTTCGAACAGTATTTCAGCGAACTCGATGAGCGCTTTGACGGCGGATTCGACCCGTCCATGAGCCTGTCGGCAGACGCCCACGAACTGACGGCGCCGGAAGGCGCGTTGATTGTCGCGAGACTCTATGGAAGCCCGGTGGGCTGCGTCGCGCTGAAGTTTCACAAGAAGTCTCCGGCCGAACTCAAAAGAATGTGGGTGAGCCCTTCCGCTCGCGGGATGGGTGTAGGCCGCCGCTTGATCGTAGAGGCGGAGAAACGTGCCCGACAGGCCAAAGCGCGCGTTATTCGTTTGGAAACAAATCGAACTCTGCGCGAGGCGATTTCGCTATACCGGCAGTGTGGATACGTCGAAGTCGAGGCGTTCAGCGCGGAACCGTATGCCCATCACTGGTTTGAAAAGCGACTGGTCTGAACGGCCGTTCTCATCGCTTTCACGACGACGATCGCCGTCCACGCGAAGATGCTGGCCGTTCGACAAACGGGGCGCGTTGTGATTCTCGGATACCATAGCGGTCGGCCGGAGGTGCTAGTACTCCCAATCGCGACCGCTGCCTCATACGGGCAAGCTCAGTCGGCCCAGTCGTCCAGCCGGCGGTGCTGGGCGCGCGCCGCCTCAAATATTGGAGAAGGCGAAAAGACGAAAAGGCGTCTTTGGCTTTCCATTGAATTACTCAAGTAATGATTTTGTCAGATCCTGGGCGGCGAAAATCGCATTCATTTCAGCGGTTGCGTGCGTCGCGGGGATGGCGATAACTGGTTCATCGCCAGGCAGCACTCGTTGCCCCCAGTGCCCGGCGACGTTTTTTCAGGCCGTGTGTATGAATTCGTTTCATGAGGCTCCATGCGTTCGTCACTACCGCTTTCTGTGCGGCGATCCGTTTCGTCATCCGCGTCGCGGGTATTGTCGCCATCTGGCGTGATTGTTTGTGGCGTTCTGCTGATACTGTTCACGTGCAGTCTTTGCGCTTGGGTGCTTTTCGAATCACGTAAAGATGCCTACAACCGCGCTGAGGAAAACGCGCGGAATCTGATGCTCGTTATCGAGCGGGACATCGCTCGCAACATCGAACTCTACGATCTGTCGCTGCAGGCGGTAGTGGAAGGGGTTGCGGATCCGCAGGTGATGGCGCTCCCCGCGAAGATCCGCAACGGGGTGCTGTTCGACCGGGCCGCTTCAGGCAAGTACCTCGGCTCCATCTTCGTGATGAATGAGCGTGGGGACATCATCCTGGACTCCGGATTCTTACCGGCGCGACCGGGTAATTTCGGCGATCGTGAGTATTTCCGCTTTCACCGCGATAACGGCAACACCGGCCTCTACATCAGCAAGCCCTACGCGTCACGACTGCGGGACGGCGCGCTCACGATTGCCCTGAGCCGTCGGATTGCGCGCGCGGACGGCTCTTTCGGCGGTGTCGTGGTCGGCACGCTAAGCATCGACTATTTTCGCGCTTTGCTGGACGGCCTGTCCGTGGGGGAGCGCGGCACCGCGGCAGTGATCGAGACTAACGGCGCCATGATCACGCGTTTGCCCTACGATCCGAAAGTGGTCGGGCGCGACATCCGAAACGCTCCGGTGTTTATTCAGGCAATGTCGACGAACGAAGGTGCCTTCGCGGGCACCGCCTCGATCGACGGGATCCGCAGGCTCTACGTGTACAAGCACTTGCCCGGGCTTCCGATTATCGTCGACGTGGCGCCTGCGGAGAGCGACGTTTACGCTGAATGGCGACGCCGGGCCCTGCGGCTCGAGATCGTGATGGCTGTGTTCAGCATCATCCTTGGGGCCGGATCTTTGCTGTTGTCGCGAGAACTGCGGCGGCGGCAGCGTGCAGAATCAAAACTACAACACCTGGCGCGTACGGACGCGCTCACGGGGTTGAGCAATCGGGGCACTTTCGACGATACGCTGCAAAAGGAGTGGCAACGAGCCAATCGCTCGGGCCGTCCGCTCTCGTTGCTGTTCATCGACATTGATCAGTTCAAGGCTTACAACGACTACTATGGTCACCAGGCGGGCGACGAGGTACTGAGAGCTGTTGCCCAGTGTGTGGGCCTGTGCGTTCTACGATCGGCGGACCAGGTGGCGCGATATGGCGGCGAGGAGTTCGTGGTGACTCTTCCGGATACCGACGCGACCGGCGCCACGAATGTCGCGGAGACCATCCGGCGCGCCGTATTCGATCTCAATCTCGAGCACGTCCAAAGCCGGTATGGTCGGGTAACCGTGAGCATCGGCCTGGTGACATCAGACCGCAGGGTGGCTCATGATGGCGCGACTCTGGTGAACATGGCCGACTCGGCCCTATATGAAGCGAAGTCAACCGGGCGTAACCGGGTCTGCGAGGCATAGAAAGGCAGTCTCGTCTGCGAGTTGATATAAGCGAGTCAGGCGGCATGCCGGCTTGCAATACCGATCTATCTTCATTCGCATCAACGCCGCAATTTTGCTGACGGCGCTGCCGTCCGCATGTTTTTCACGCGCTAGCGAAAGCGAACTATTCTTAAAGAACCTTGCGAGAGCAATTTCTGGTCTGCTTCCAGTGGAGGTGTGTCATGTCAATGTCAGCCACGCTCCAGGACTGCCTGCGCAGCAAAGGCTCGCAGTACGAAATCGTGCATCATCCGTACAGTCATTCCAGTGTCGAAACCGCTTCGGCAGCGCATATTCCCGGCGATCGCCTCGCCAAGACAGTGCTTTTCGAAGACGAGCACGGCTATGTGGCAACGGTGTTGCCGTCGACCTACGCGGTGCGACTGTCCGAGCTTTGGGCAAAGACCGGACGCCACCTCCTGCTAGCCAAGGAGACCGATTTGCGGGAGTTGTTCAAGGATTGCGACGCGGGAGCGCTCCCGCCGGTTTGCACGGCCTACGGCATGCAAACCTATCTCGACGAGAGCCTCGCCCTGCAGCCGGACGTGTATTTCGAGGCCGGCGACCATGAAGCGCTGATTCACATGGGCACGGATCAATTCCTGGATCTGATGGACCGAGCCGAGCGGACACGCTTCGCCCGTCGCATGCAGGGTGTGCCGATGTGACTGGCGTGGTTTGCGCAGCGCGGCATAAGGCGCGCTGCGTCACCCAACCTTTGCGCGAGGCAGGTCATGCAACGCAGCGATACGGTCCTGAGGCAGGTGATGGCAGCCTTCGAACGCGAGACACACCTGAAGCTTCACAATCATCCCATTCATATCGGTTTCGACGACGGTGCCTTGATCGTTGCAGGCGAGGTGCCGGATGTCGCATCCAGGAAACACCTTCTTCAGTTGGCGCGGATACACAGCGAGGACAAGCGCCTGGTTGACCGGTTACGTGTCACCGCCAACCCACCGGTCGCTGATGGCGAGTTGCGCATACGTATCGGCGAACGGCTGGCTCAGGCGGTCGATTTCCGCAACTGTGTGGTCTGTGCTCGCGTGAAGGGCCAGCTCGAAGTGCTGCGCGGCACCATGGACGAAGCGGGCAACGACGGCAGCGGCGTCATCGAGATCACGGTCGAGGACGGTGTAGTGACCTTGACGGGGCAGGTGATCAGCCTGTCTCACAGGCGCCTCGCGAGTGTGATCGCCTGGTGGGTCGGCGGCTGCCGCGACGTGGTGAACCTGCTGGAGTTGGTGCCGGCCGAAGCGGACGGCGACGATGAAATGTCCGAGATCCTGCACCTGGTGCTCGAAACCGACCCGCGCGTGCGCGCGGGGCAGATTACCGTCAGTGTGGAAAACCACAGGATCACGCTGGCAGGTTGGGTGGCGACCGAAGCCGAAAAACGGCAGGCGGAACAGGACGCCTGGTGCATGGATGGCAGCGGGGGCGTGGTCAATCGTATCCAGGTGCGTGCCTGATTCGACTGCGGGCCGCGTGAAATGAATACGCCACGTTGCAACGGAGTCATTCCTCGGCCAAAGTGCGGGCCTTGATCGACGTATTCAGAACGCGGCTCGCGCTATCCGTCTGACGCGTTTCACCGGCCACCGTGCCCACACCGGTTCTGGACGTTCCATTGCTCGACCTGAAACGTTCGCGATACTCCGCCGGATTGATCTGCAGACGCCGCTGAAAAATGCGGCGAAACCCATCCGTATTGTCGAATCCGCAGCGGCGCGCGATTTCACGCAACGGCAAAGTGGTGGCTTCCAGATAATGCCGTGCGGCGTCGATTCGCGCGTGGCTGAGGAATGTCATTGGCGTGACGCCGCATTCTTTCATGAAGGTCCGCGACAGATTGCGCGCGCTCATGTGCGCGCGTTCCGCGAGCGTAGTCACCGTATGATCGTCATGCAGATTGTCGAGCATGTACTGCTGCAGCGAGAGCGTTTGCGTCGACGGCGAGGCCTGCACTTCGAGCAGCGGACTGAATTGTGACTGGCCGCCCGCACGGCGAAGATAGACCACGAGATATTTGGCGACATCGAGCGCCATTTGCCGGCCGAAATCGGCTTCGATCATCGCGAGCGACAAATCGATCCCGGCGGTCACGCCAGCCGTTGTGAAGATGCTGCCGTCCTGCACGTAGATATGGTCGGGCTCGATGCGCGCCTTCGGAAAGGTGGCCGCGAGGCGCGGCACGTCCATCCAGTGCGTGGTGACCACGCGGTTATCGAGCAGCCCCGCCGAACCGAGCGCGAACAGGCCGTTGCAGATCGCCGACATGCGTCGGCACTGCTTGTGCCGGTCCTTGAGCCAGCCGCTCAGCGCGGGGTCGTCGAAGGCCTCGAAAATGCCGAGGCCGCCTGGCACGATGATCGTGTCGAATTCCGGGCAGACGTCGAAAATGGTACGGTCGGGCATGATGGTGAGCCCGCTCGAAGACTGCAGGCTGCCGCGCGTGGTGCCGACGGTCAGCATTTCGTATTCCGACTCACCCTTGCTGAGTATTTTGACTTCGGCGAAGGCATCTTTCGGACCGGCAATGTCGAGCAGCTGGAAGCCGGGAAAGACCACCATGCCGACCTTGATGTGTTTCATTACCCCATCTCCGTTGTGGCATTCAGTCTATCCAGAAACATTACAGCCGGCCATCCGCCATAAAAGCCCGCGAAACGCGCGCACGAGCGTCCTGCTTGCGACCCGCCGGCACGCAGCGTTCGGCCAGCGCGCCGAACAGCAAGCCAATGGTCGTCCAGAGGATCGCCTGCATACCGAGCGCCGCGAGCCGGAACTGCCACAGCAGGGTGGCGGGAAACGCCGCCGGCACTTCGTTAATGGTCGGCAACGCGAGTTGCACTGCGGCAATGATAGCGACGAATACGGCTCCCGCTGCGATCGACGCATTCCATGACCCCAGTCGCGCACTCGCCAATCGTCTCACCTGCAACGACAAGACCAGCGTGGCGATCGACACGGCAATCATCAGAAAGTAGAGTCCGGTTCGATAGGCAATCGTGTCCGGGTCACCGACCGACGGCGGGTTCGCCGGATACTTCAGGTTCGGCACCACGGAGAGCGTGACGAAAGCCGCCAGCGCGATCGTCGCCGACAGCGCCCGAACGCCGTGTCGGCCAGCGCGGCCGTATGCGAATGCGAAAGTCAGCGCAAACAGGCCTCCGAATGCCGCGCCGTAAGTCACCACGCCGGTCAACAGCCCAAGGCCCGCCTGCGTTTCGCGGCTGACGAGTTCAGGTTCGGGCGCCTCGCCGCGCGCCGCGGCCGCGTGCTCTTCGAACGATATGGCCTGATCCACGCGCGGCTCGCCCGCGATCTTTGCAAAGCCGAACGTCACCAATCCAGCGACGATGCCGGCAAGCATGCCGCGCACCAATAGTTTTCCGACCATGACGACCTCGCGGATTAGTGGCAGGGGAAACCGAGCAGATGGCGGCCGTCGTGGACGAATTCATGCACGTACATACCGGGAACGATCGACGTGGCGCCTTCTTCGGCACCGACGAAATACAGTGCGAGCAGCATTAGCAAACCGCCGAAAACGATCCACGGAAGCAACTCGCGCAGCGGAATCGGCGTCAGTTCGGCAGTTGGGTGGAGGACAGCATCGCTCATGACAGGCATCCTTTGAAATCGAGAGTCAAGTTAATAGAAGAGTTTGAAGCGGCGTGTTTCATGGAGCCGGCAGGTGCGAAGCCGGCGCATTGGCTTGCATGGGCCGGCGCGCGGTCATGATCTTCGCGAGTTCTTCGCGGGACAGCACGCCGCTCGCTTCGACCACGTCCAGCAGCGCTTCCAGAAAGCGCTCGTAGTAATCCCAGTGCGGCGGTGCGGCGCAATCGGCCGGGGCGTTTTCCCAACGCGCGATCGAAGCGATCAGGCACTGGCGAAAATCTTCCCACTCGAAACACCCCGCTTTCGAGAGCGACAATGCGAGGCCGAATGCATCCCGCTCCCAGCGATTGGTGAAATACAGCTTGCCGTCGAGCCGGGGCGGCGAATCGATCGCACCGAGCATCGACGTCGCGGCATATTCCTCGAAGCGTGTGAACATCGCATGCTCCCTTCAGGCGGCGGGCGGGGCGACGAGCGCCACACCCATCATCGATTCCGGCGTGATGAGCGCGGCAAGTTCTTCCTCGCTGAGATGTTCGGTGTTCGCGGGCCGTTCCGGGACCACGAACCAGCGGATCTGCGCGCTGCTGTCCCACACTTTCACCGCTTTGCCGGGGGGCACCTCGACGCCGAATTCCTTCAGCACAGCGCGCGGCTCGCGCACGCCACGCGCGCGGAACACCGGATCCTTGTACCAGTACGGCGGCAGTCCGAGCACCGGCCACGGATAGCACGAGCACAATGTGCAGATGATGAGGTTGTGCACGTCCTCGTCATTGGCGACGGCGGCCATGTGTTCGCCTTCGGCGCCCGCCATGCCTTCAGGTAAATCGAGTTCGGCGATCGCGGCCGGCGTGTCGGCGACGAGGCGCTTCTTGAACTCCGGATCGATCCATGCTCGTGCCACGATCTTCGCGCCGTTGAACGGTCCCGCCATGGTCGCGAAGTGTTCGAGTACGGCATCGACGGAATCGCTGCCGATCACGCCTTTCTCGATCAACAGTGCTTCGAGCGCGCGCACTTTGGCGGCGCTCGACGCTTCCCGGTCGTCGGGAAACTGGAACAGGTTGCTCATATCGTTCTCTCTCGTTGTGCAATCGGGTTTCGTCGCAATGATCTCAGTGCGCGGGCAAGACGTATGCTTCGTACAGGTCGGCGTAAATCGTCGTGTGTTCCTCGCTTTTTCCGGAGCCCCAGATGTGGGCGGCATCGAACGCAATCCGGTACACGGGCATCGGCTCGCCAATTCCGTCCGGCCCCGTCGACACGAAATACGAAAACGCGCCGGGATAGACGAGGTCGACCACACCGGTCTTGTTGCGCAGATAGCCGGGCAGACGCGTATGGTCGACCGCATCCGGATCAGCAATACGCACGGTGTCGCCGGCCTTGAAACGCGTTGCGCCTTCCAGCGCGTGAGCGCCCGAATCGCCTTTCTGCAGATAGGCGCCGATCTGCGCGCCGATTGCTTCATTCGGCTTTTCCGGCAGCGCGGCGTCCGGGTTGGCGCGGAAAAAGGCCGTTTTTTCGCCCAACTCCTCGGCGCTGATATAGCCCTGATCGATGAAGAACTGCGAAATGCCGCCGAGCCATTTTTCGTAATAGCGGTACTTGAAGTACTCGAACGGCTGCATATCTTCGGCGCCGGTTCGCAGCGAAGCCCACGTCCAGTCGTTCCTGAATGACGTTGGCAATTCCTTTACCGGGTACGCATGGATGGCGTTCGAGAGATGCGCGCTCTCCGCCATCATCGCCGTATGAATGCCGAAGATGCGTTTTTCCCACGGTTCGACGAACACGCGTGTTTCCGTGCTGACAGGTCCGAGATTTTCAATGCCGCCAAGGTGATGCTGTAGTTTCACGATACGCTCCGCAGACGGATAGGAATCGAATTAGCTGAGTTGATGAGTGCGCTTGAACGAGAGCGCGTCGCCGAGTTTTTCGGAGACGAAGCCGAACAGCGCGCCGGTCACGAGCGCGGCGGCGGCTACGAGCGCCGGATTGCCGAGGCCGGCCGTGGTGATCGGCCTGCCGCCGGCCACCGTGGTGCCGACGGTCGACGCGAAGCCCCACACGATTGCGGGCAGCACGTCGAGCAGCCGGATCTTCGACGCCTGAACCATCAGCGCGCTGCCGATGCCGACCGCCACCGCGATGCCGAACGGCGTGGTGGTCATCGTCGCGATGCCGAGGAGCGTGAGCGAACTGATGACAAGACCCGTCAGATTCGACGCCACGCTTTTGACGAACCCTGCATTGCCGCCGCCGAGCACGAAGAACGACGCCCATGCAATGAACGTTACCCACACGGGCACCGGAAAAATGGTGCCGGTGAGCCATGTATCGACGACGGCGAGAACGCCGATGCTCACGGTGTACGCTTCTGGTTTTTTCATTTGCCTGCTCCTCGATAAAGGATGGAAGTGCGGTGATGCGAAAAGGGGAAAGTGGCGTTGGCCGGATTCAGCCGTGCACGGGTTCGTCGATGCAAGCGAGCAGGCCGTCGCGCATGACGGCGGCATCGATGCCCCGGCCGATCACGACGAAGCGGCTTTCGCGCGTTTCGTCGCGTGCCCAGGCTTTGCCAAAGCGCGTGTCCATCAACATATGCACGCTGTGAAAATAGAGCCGCCGGGCCTCGCCACGCATGTTGAGCACGCCCTTCATCCGCAGCAGTTGCTGTCCATGCGTTTGCACGAGCTGATTGGCCCAGCGGTTGAAGCGCCCGGCGTCCACGTCGCCCGGCACGACGAACGCGCAAGAGGCGATCGAATTGTCGTGTTCGTGATCGTGCGCGCCGTCGTCCAGCAGGTCGGGTTCGATCGAGAGCAGGTTGTCGAGCGAGAAGCTGCGCACGCCGAGCAGCGCGTTCACGTCGATCGCGCTGCGAGACGTGAACTCGAGCCGCGCGGTCGGGTTCAGCGTGGCGATAGTGTCAGCAAGCGCTGCGCGTTGGGCGTGCGTAGCGGCATCCGTCTTGTTGATAACGATGCGGTCGGCAAAGACGATCTGCTCTCGTGCGATGTCGTCGCCAAGCTGCGCGTGCGCATGACAGGCATCGACCACCGCGACGACGGCTTCGAGTTCCACGCGCTCGCGTACGTCGGGGTCCGCGAGAAAGGTTTGCAGTACCGGTGCGGGATCGGCGAGCCCGGAGGTTTCCACGATCAAGCGCTCCAGCCGGTCGCCGTAGCGTGTCAGTAGATCGCGCACGCTGGCCACCAGATCGGTACGCACGGTGCAGCACACGCAGCCGTTGTTGATCTCGACCACGGCTTCTTCGTCGGCCACGATCAACTGGCCGTCGATGCCCACCTCGCCGAATTCATTGACGATGATGCCGATCGGCATCGGCCGAGTTGCATCGAGAATGTGATTGACGAGTGTGGTCTTGCCCGCGCCGAGAAAGCCGGTAATGACCGTCACGGGGATTTTGCCGAGTCGCATCGCTGTCATCCTTTAGAGTCGTTCGACCGTTTGGCGCGCGGATTTTGCGTGCCGATACAAACGAAGTTGGATGCTCTTTAGCGACTTCCGGGCCGCATTTGACGAGCTGTCCCAGTCGGCGCCTTAGTTGGCATGATCTGCCGGGGTCGGTGGCCGGATGTGTCCGATTCGCACAAAACGGCCATGAAGGGTGCCGTTGCGTCGTCTGGCCTTTGGCAACGTAAGCGTGCCGGTACGAACCCGTTGCGCTCAAACAGTGCATGTGCGGTCCAGAACCGTGCGATTTGTCGGAGCAAAAACGCCGATGAGTTGCACGAAGGTGCAGATGGATATCGACTCGTTCGAGCGCGGTGGATGTACCGCATTCGCCGCTGAGTCGCACTGTGTGCGAACGGACGTCTCCTGGCGCATCGCCCGGTCGCGATTACCCGGCGAGACTGCCGACAAATCGTCTGATGTGGTCGAGGACGGGTTGCTGATCGCCCGCGAAGACCCAGTGATCGGCGCCGTCGAGTTCGACGAATCGCGCCTGCGCGATGTGGCTGGCGAGATGCCGGCCCGCGCCGACGCGAACGGCGCGATCGTCGTGACGATGCAGCACCAGGGTCGGCACGGAAATTCGGCCCAGCAGATGCCGCACATCCATGTCGCGCAAAGCCTCGAGCACGCCCTTGATGGCGCCCGGGCTCGACGCGGCCCGCAGCAGGCCTGCCCACCAGGCTCTCGCCTGTGGGTCGCCGGACAGGCTCGGCGCGAATGTCTCGATGCCCGCGGGGCCGCCCCAGGCCGCGACGAGCTGCTGCAGCCACATGTCGTACTGACTGGCGTGAAGTGCGTGGGGATAGTCGTGGGTTGCGGTTCCCTTCGCCAACGAGGCGAACAGAATGAGTCCGGCGACACGATTGGGATGATCGACAGCAAACCTGATGCATGCCGGTCCGCCTTCGGACGCGCCGAACAGCACGACCCTCCGGCTGCCGATCGCATCCAGCACGGTGCCGATGTCCTGCGCGGTGGCGTCCACGCCCGGATTGAACCCGACCCGGTCGGACAGCCCGACGCCGCGTCGATCGAGCAGGATCAGACGGCCTATCCCGGCAAGAGAGGACAGGAAGGCCCGGCAGCGGGGCTCCTCCCACACCCGTTCGACGTGAGACACGAAACCGGGCAGCACAAGCACATCAATGGGGCCGGCGCCGTAGGTCTGGTATGCGAGATGGACGCCGCCACCGCTGACGTAGCGCGTCGACGGCGGGTCGTCGAAGGGCAACGCCGCGCCGGCATCGAGCAGCGCGAGGGTCTCGGATTCGGGCGCCACATCGAGCTCGTCGCGAAGACGTTGGGTCAGGGCCGCGAGGTGCCGCTGGGCCGTGGCCCGGTCTCCGGCGAGCAGAAGGTTGCGGACGAGGTGCCGGCCGTACACTTCGCTGAGCGGATCGAGCTCGACAAGACGGCCGGCGTGCGCGGCCGCGGCTGCGTAGTCGCCGGCTGCGTTCTTGTCGTGCACCACTCGTTCGAGCGCCTGGATCGCCCGGCCTCGCAAAGCCTCCCGGCGAAAAAAAGCCCACTCGTCGAACTGCGGGCAGTCGCCGGGCGAAAAGCCCTCGAGAAAATCGCCGGAATAATGGCGGCACGCTCGCTCGAATTCGCCACGATCGCAGGCTTGCTCGAACAGTTGGGAATCCACTTGCAGACCGATTGCTGCCGACCACCGAACGGTTGACCGGTCTGTTGCGAGAACGTCGTCGCCGAGCGTGTGCTGGAGGCGATGCAACAGACGCCGCAGCCGCGCTCTTACAAGCTCTTCGCCGCCTTCCGGCCACAACATCGTAGCGACGGCATCGCGCGCCACTGGGCCCTTCGCTTCGGCCAGGTAGACCAGCAGCGCCAAGCCCTTGCGCAAGGGTAATGGGCAGAGCCGGCCGTCCCGGCGGACCTCCGGAAATCCAAGCGTCCGCACGCTGAACAGAGCCATGGCGAGGCGACCCATCAATGATGGCGTCCGGGGGACGCTCAGGAGACGAGGCAATCCTACCATTCCGTGCAAGCGATGGTCACCGGACGCATCGCGTTGGATTGAACTGGAGAATTGCCATGAAGAACCTGGGCGAACATGCAATCGTGATCGGCGCAAGCATGGGTGGGCTTTTGGCCGCCCGCGTATTGTCGGATTTCTTCACCACCGTCACCGTGCTCGAACGCGATGCGTTGCCGGCAGATGACACGCCGCGCAAGGGCGTGCCGCAAGGCCGTCACACCCATGGGCTGCTTGCGCGCGGCAGCGCGATACTCGACGAATTCTTCCCCGGATATAACAACGAGGTTGTCGCGCAAAGCAACGGGTTGATCGGTGATGTAGCCAACGACGTGATCTGGATAGGTCGCAACGTCAGGCTTGCCAACGGCGCGAGCGACCTGAGCGGTCTGCTTGCGAGCCGCCCCGTGCTCGAAGGTCATCTACGCCGGCGGCTGCTGGGATTGACGAACGTGCGCATCGTGGAAAATTGCGCTGTGCGAGGTCTTGCCACCGACTCCGCTCGCAGGTGCGTGACCGGTGTGCGCGCATGTGTCGACGGCAGGCCGGAAGAGACCATTGAGGCGCACCTTGTCGTCGATGCGACTGGCCGTGGCTCATCCAGTGCGGCGTGGCTCGAGGAGCTCGGCTACGTACCGCCCGTCAAAGAGGAGATCGAGATCGGCATCTGCTATATGACCCGTAGCTATCGACGTCGGCCAAATGATCTCGACGGCAAGCAGGGTATCGTTGTCGCCGGGAGTGCGCCGAACTGGCGCAACGGCGTCGTGCTTGCGCAGGAAAACGATAGCTGGATCGTCAGCGCCGGCGGTTTTCTCGGCGACGACGCACCCGACGACGACCAGGGCTTTCTCGCCTATCTGGCGACGCTGCCGACCATGGAGATTCACGACCTGGTCGCTAGAGCGGAGCCGCTTACCGAATTCAGGCGCTATCGCTACGTCTCCAACCTGCGTCGGCGGTACGAGAAGCTCGCACGCTTCCCTAAAAATTATCTGGTTTTCGGCGATGCCATCTGCAGCTTCAACCCTGTCTACGGGCAGGGCATGACGGTCGCGGCAGAGGAAGCGCTGACGCTGCAGCGCTGCCTGCGCACGGGTTCGCACGATCTTGCGCGCCGATTCTTCAGGGCGGCCGCGAAGATCGTCGATATTCCGTGGGACATCGCGGTTGGCAACGACCTCCGCCATCCACAAGTCGAAGGCACGCGCCCGCCGATGGTGCGTTTCATCAACTGGTATATCGGCAAGCTTCACCGTGCGGCGACACGCGACAGCACGCTGGCGATTGCGTTTCTGAAGGTCGTCAATCTGATGATGCCGCCGTCGTCGCTGCTCAGCCCTGCGATCGCCTGGCGGGTCTGGCAGGGAAACCGGAGGGCCGTGCTACCGGTTGCCTCGCCTGCAATCGAGGCAGCGAGGCGCAATAGCGCATCGTCTTGAGCGGGCTCCGGCGCGCAAACATGAATCGCCGCTCACAGTCACATCTCCATCGAATGTCTTCTGCTGTGAGCTAAGCTATTTTTAGACATGTAAAACGACCCTCACTGGCCGCGTTGAAGCGGCGCATAAGAAGGGCGAACAGCAATGGGCATTCGTCGCCGCTGCTCCAGTTGTAGCTTGCTGATTCGCTAACCCGTCCAACGGCGAGCGTTCTGGCGACCTCGATGTGTAAAAGGAGGATGGCCATGAAGTACATCATTAGCTGGTTCGAACGCACACAAGGTTCGCCTCTCGAGTACGAGAATGCCCAGAAGCGAATCCTCGATGTGTTTAGTCAGTGGAAAGCGCCAGAGAACTTCAATCGCCAGCGGGCACCATATGTCTTTCAATACAGCAAAGGAGTTCACGATGAGCAAGACACTTTCGGGCAAGGTGGCCCTCGTTACTGGCGGCTCGCGCGGTCTCGGCGCCGCAATCGCAGCGGCGTTAGCGGACCAGGGGGCCGATGTCGCAATCAGCTATGTCGCGTCCGAGGAAAAGGCGGCCGCCGTTGTCGAAGGGCTCAAGGCGAAGGGCGTGCGTGTCGTCGCGGTGCAGGCTGATCAGGGCGACCCCGCAGCATCCGAGCCGTTGATCCGGAAGGTGGTCGCGACCTTTGGCAAGCTGGACATTCTGGTCAACAACGCCGCTGTCGCCTGGCAGGGCAAGACCATTGACGATCCGGAAATCGACAATGCGGCGATGGATCGCCAGTGGATGATCAACACGATGGGTGTGATCGCCAACATCCGCGCCGCTGCCAAGGTATTGCCGGAGGGAGGACGCATCATCTCGGTCGGGTCGGGTCTTGGCACGCGGGTCGCCTTTCCGGGCACAACCGATTACGCGGCGACGAAGGCCGCTGTCATTGGCTACAGCAAGGGGGCGGCACGCGATCTCGGTCGGCGCAACATCACCGTGAACGTCGTGCAGGCAGGCGTGATGGACACTGACATGGCGGCTGGCTCAAAGGACAATCTGCCGCCGATCATCATGGAGTCGCACGCGATCCAGCGGTTCGCGGAGGTCCGCGAGGTCGCTGCGGCGATCGTATTCCTCGCGGGGCCCGAGGCGGCTTTCATCACCGGATCGATCATCGATATCAACGGTGGGTTTACTGCTTGAGCCCTTTACCCGAGCGCGGCAGATGTAAGTCCGTAAGCAGTCGTTGCAATGGCCGGACCTGAACGGCTGTTCAGGGTCGAGTGCCGAAGTTCGCGGCGCGGTCGCCGCAGTTGCGCCGTGCTTGAACTACGACTTCGGCAAGCGGCCAACCAGCGTTGTTCACCGCGCTCGGCTATCGGACCGTGAAGCGAGTGCCTGGCACCCGGAATCGGCCGGCCGGATTCCATGAGGCGGCAACACGCCAGGAACCCGGAGGGACACGTTGGTGAATGATCGCTCGGCTTGTTGAGTGGTGTATCAATCTTTCAGATGAGTGAATTTGTCTTTTGTTGCTACGTCTCGACGGCTGTACTTCCAGGCGCCGTTCTCGCGCTCAAGCCAATCGTCATAGACGCAAATGTAGCCGTCAAGAGCACCGTCCTTTTTTGCGAAGAATTGCAGATAGCACTTTTGACGAGCATTTTCACCGTCGACCGAAATAATTTCGTTGGTCGTGAGGTGATACATAGTCCCGAACGTCGCGATGCACGTAGGAACGAAAGCCTTCAACTGCTCGGTACCTTTTAGTTTTGATCCACCCAATGCAGCATTGAAGGCTCCGTCGGCTGTGAAGCAGCTTGCCCATGCATCAGCGTTGCCCTCGTCGAGCGAGAAGTTGTATTTTGCGTTTAATGCCTTGATTTCCTGGATGTCACTAGATGCCATTTTAGTCACCTCTATAAAGGTTATTGAATTGCCTTGCGGCAACAGATCATGTACGCCAGTCTGGCAATCGCCGAGGCAGGCGAGCCGGGTTGGCGCGCGGAGCGGTCTTACCTCTGTATTGTTTAGATTTGCGAGCCGCCGTGAAGCAACGAAGACTTTGTGCTGGTCGCCGATAGTCCTGGTGCTTACCGGCCGGCGCTTTGGCCGCCATCCACGTGCAGGATTTCTCCCGTAATGAAGGGTGCCGAATCCAGGAACAGAATAGCGTTGGTGATATCGCTGGTCTCGCCCATGCGGCCGAGCGGATGGAGCGCATCGAGCGTGTCGTGATATTGCGCCGGGTGCATTGGAGTCTTGATGATTCCAGGTGCAACAGCATTCACACGAATGCCTTTTTTGGCGTACTCAATCGCCAATGATTTCGTTGCGGCGTTCAGACCACCCTTTGTCAGCGCGGCGAGTACCGAATACACGCCGCTGATCGCCTGGTCCACGACGCTGGCGGTCACACTGACGACATGGCCGCCCGCCTGCTTTTCCATCTCGGCGATGGCAAGTTGCGTGATGTGATAGAAACCCGCCATATTCACGTTCATTACAGCGGCGTAGTCTTCGCTCGTGTTTTCCGTGAAAGGCTTGCCAATGTAGATGCCGGCGTTGTTTACCAGAGTGTCGATCCGGCCGAACTTTGCGACACTTTCGGAAATCACACGTCGCGCGGTGTCTGGATTGCCGATATCACCGGCGACGGCCAGGATACTCGGATCGTCCGACGGCTTGATCGAACGTGCCGTCGCAACGACGCGGTAGTCGAGTTTGCGAAATGCCTTGACGACGTCGGCACCAATTCCTTGCGATGCACCGGTAACGACGACAACCTTTTTGGACGTGCTCATGCTTTACTCCAGAAAAACGTAGTTGTTTGGCGTGACGCCGAGTGAGCCGGCAACGTCAATGCGGTCGCATTGCGCCGGCTGTCAGATACACGCGCCGGACAAACAGTCTTGCCTGGCGGCAACGAATGGCAAATCGACTGAGAGAGTTGCCATACCGCTCTGTGTAGCGACATTCATGCTTGCTTGATTCGAATAGTGATTCATTTGCGCCGACAGCGGTAGAATGCCGACACGACTTTCAGTTATTCTCCCTGCAAATGAATGACAAGCTGTCGACCCTGCAGCTATTTGTACGGGTTGCCCACACATCGAGTTTCACCAAAGCCGGCCGGGAGTTGGGCTTAAGCCAGCCGTCGGCATCACGGCGCATTTCGGAGCTCGAGGAGGAGGTCGGCGCCGCGCTATTCGTGAGAAGCACGCGAGCCGTCACGTTGACGGATGCGGGTACCGATTACCTCGCCCGCGTTGAAGCGATTCTCTCCGCACTAAATGAAGCAGACCACGCTGCGCGAGGAACGGCGGAGCTGCGGGGCCATCTACGCGTTGCGTTGTCGACCAGTTTCGGGGTGCACGAGGTTATCCCGCGGATCGGGCGGTTCATGAGCGCGCACCCGGCGTTGCACGTTGACCTGCGAATGGCAGACGACCGGCAGGATCTGATCGCTGAAGGTGTGGATGTGGCGTTCCGCTTTGGACAACTGAAGGACTCGAATGCCACTTCAACGATGCTCGGGCGGTGCCCGCGGATGCTGGTCGCCTCTCCGGACTATCTGGCCAGCGCGGGAATGCCGGTCGAGCCGGGCGACCTGGCCAAACATACCTTCGTCAAGGGGCCACCGGGTGCCGGAGTGCGCGGCTGGACCTTTGAGAAGGGTGGACGCCGGCTCACGGTCCGGGGAGAGGGACGTCTGACTATCTCCCTGAACGAAGGAACCACAGTTGCGGCCGTTGCGGGCCTTGGGATTCTGGCCACAGGCTCATGGGGGTGCCGCGCCGAGCTGTCCGATGGCCGGCTCATCCCTTTGTTGCCGGATTGGGCGGTCGAACCACTTGACGTCAATGCCGTTTATCCCGCTGCCCGGGCCGCCAGCGCGGCCGCCCGAGCCCTCGTTGCCTATCTTGCCGACGAACTGAAAGCGATCTCGGTCTAGTGTCGGTTCGGCACCAACCCGGAGCTTCGCTTGCCAGCTCGCGAGATATCCGCAAATTTCGCCTGGTTCGACCTCAAGTCTTCGACAATAGTCACCCGTCTGCCATCCGGATGATTCCCGCAATTGAAGGTCTCTGAGTGTTGCCGATGCGTGCACGGATCGGGAGCTCGTCATGATGCGTGTTGAGGCTTTCATACGGACGCTCCTGTGCGTATCACGATTGCGGCGGCTTGGCGTCGAATGCAATCCGTCCTGCGGGCAAAAACGTGAGCGAGATGACTGCGCCGCCTTTGACCTCCGAAAAGTGGCGACTGCCCGGCTCCGGTGCCGTCCAGCCGCTATAACACCAGCCGTTCGGACCTGCGAGAGCGGCGCCTTCATTCAGTGGCACCACCAGATTAATCTCGCCGTACGGATGCGCGTGGTAGCCGGCGCGGAAGCTGCCTTCGGGATTCTTTTGCGTGTTCTGCGTGCTGTCCAGCAGCACGGCCGTGCTGCTGAAAAAGAACGTCTCCTCGCAGGGCGCACAGATTCGTGAGCGACGATAACGCGGACCAGCAACTTCGGTGTCGGCCGCCCAGCCGTCCTGCACGCCGAGGGTAATCAATCGCGCGAGCTCCTTGTATAACTCGCTTTCAGCGCTGTGTTTCGTATTTAACCATTGCTCGAGTTCGGTGCCCGGCGTCATGTCTTTTACCTCGTGCAGCAGAGGGATAAAACGGGCGACAAGTTCGGCTTTGCTATTTGTGAATGGACTCTGGGACATTTGTGGCATGACACGTGTGAGGGCCGGCGACACCCGGATGCGCGACGCGTAAGCGCCCCGCCGGGATCGACGGCAAAGGGAAACGGATCGATAGCCCAGGTTGCTTGCGCAAAGGGAAAAACGGGCGTCGTACTATCACGGCGCCCGGTGTCCCCAAGAAGCCGCGAGGAGATATTTTTGCTCACCGTCCTCGTTCGATCCATAATCAAATGACCAAATTTCTTATTGCATCGTACATTTTCGTATGGATCCGCTTTCCGACGTGTTTTCTTTGCTGAAGGTGAAGAGCGTACTTTCGGCGCGCTTTGAGGCCGCCGACCCTTGGGCCCTGAGGTTTTCTGCCTACCGTCATGTCAAATTCGTCGGAATCATCAAAGGCAATAGATGGGTGTGGATTGAAGGTGTGACCGCGCCCGTAAAAATGAAGGAGGGGGACTTCTGTCTCCTCACTGACGGGTCACCGTATTGTTTTGCTAGCGATCCAGGCGTCGAACCACAAGACGGGGAGAAGGTGTTTGCCCATGACCTTGGGGCGGACGGAATTGTTCGATATGGTCGGGGAGAGAGGCGCACGATTAGCGTCGGAGGGATGTTTGAGTTCAACGGTGACAAGAGCGGCCTGCTGCTCAATTTGCTGCCCCCGCTTGTTCACGTTTGCGCTGATTCTCCGGAAGCGAGATCGTTGGGCACGACGCTCGAATTGATCCGGGCAGAGACAGAATCAGTTCGGCCCGGCAAAGCCGCAATGGCGGGCAGTCTCGCAAACATTGTGCTGGTGAACATCTTGCGGGCTCATCTTGCCGCTAGTCCGAGGTCATCGGGCTGGCTAGGCGCACTGTTGGATCCGAGGATCGGCGCCGCGCTAAGAATGGTGCATGAAGACATTGCGCATCGATGGAAAGTCGACGAGTTGGCATCGAAGGTCGGCATGTCACGCACCGCGTTCATTGAGCGCTTCAAAGCTCTCGTGGGTTTGCCGCCAATGGAATATCTGATTAGCTGGCGCATGACGATTGCGAAAGATGCCTTGAGGACGGACAACCAGAATCTCGCGACCATTGCGGCTTCCGTCGGCTACGCATCCGAAACCACTTTCAGTTCGACTTTCAAAAAGATGTTCGGTCAAAGCCCCAGCCGGTATCGGGCTGAAACAAAACACATGGGTTAAGTTTCATCGAAGCCCCCCGCGACGGACCACACGCTTTGCCGCCTGGCATCGTTTATATCTAACCGGGCGAGTAGCTTCTCATCACATATGGGCTCTCGATGGAGGGTCGCCTGTCTGCAGCAGTGCGCACAGAATGCGAGTGTCGCCGTGGTCGCCGTCGGTGCCTTCAAGTAAGTTCATCGGGATTCATTTGAGCCCATAAAATGTAATGTTTCTTTCATGTGGCTTCGATAGACTGCGCGCTTTCTTACGCAACCTCTTGAGGGCACGGCGTCATGCGTTTTCGGCAATTCCATTCACTTAGCCAGCCTTTCGTCGCCGCAAGTTTTGCGTTGCTGCTCGCGGCCTGTGGCGGTCAACTCAACGATGGCATCAGTTCGTCTGCGACTGTCACAGCTGTCCCGGCCGCGCCGGCTGATCCAGGTTTTGTCGATAGCGCACCGGTTCAGACCTCAGTCGCTGCATTCGTCGACAACGCGTTTAGCAATCAGCGCGGTGATGCGCGGTACGCGACCATGTCCACGAACGCGGGTGTGCGCGTTCTCAACGGTTTCCGTACGTTGTGGCAGCCGCTCACCGATCTCGTCGACGCAGGCGTCTCCGCACCGGCGGTTGGGAGCTTTCCCGCGGTAGTGGCGTCGACGTGGACAGGGGTGCCCAGCGACGGGACGCCGAACGGTACTGCACTCAATCCCACCGTATTGAACGCCAACATCCAGTATGTGGTGTCCGCAACCACCCAACGTACGGCGGCGCAGGCCGATGCAGCCTATTACGATGACCGGCGCGGCAAAGGCTATAGCGTGACCGATGGCATGGGCCCGCTCACCGATGCGTGGCGCAGCGCGACAAAGCAAACCACCAGCATCACCAGTATTCCGGCGAACGCCACCACCATTTTGTATAACGACACCGGCAACAATACCGGGGTAGGCGGTACTGCGAACGCGCAGTTCGGATCGGTCGTCGACTTCATCAACGCTATGGGGACTAATGCGTCCACGGAACCTGCGAAGCGATTCTACAAGTACGCGCGACCGTTCCGCTGGAGCAGCAGCGTGGCGGTTGTACCGACGCTGGTGCCCGCAGAAAGCACAACGCCTTCAACAGACGGCGGATTCCCGAGCGGTCATTCCGCTGAAGCGATGCGCGACGCCCTCGCGATGGCCTACGCGGTGCCCGAGCGCTATCAGGAAATGCTGAGCCGCGGGCTCGAGCTTGGCGAGAACCGGATTCTCGCTGGC
Source organism: Paraburkholderia phytofirmans (assembly GCF_046028095.1). GTDB lineage: Bacteria > Pseudomonadota > Gammaproteobacteria > Burkholderiales > Burkholderiaceae > Paraburkholderia > Paraburkholderia phytofirmans_A. The sequence continues at coordinate 919,442 of NZ_JAQQDJ010000002.1, read as the reverse complement.
ATGCACTCGCCGCTCGATGTCATTGGCGGGCGTATCCTCGCCGAAGCGGTGGTAGCGGCCAATCTTGTCGATCCGACCAATGCCACGCTCAAGCAGACAGCGCTCACTCAGGCGCATACAACGCTGTACTCGCTGACAAACACTACGGCTGCGACTTTCCGTACGCTGGCCCAGTCGGGTACGACGGCTACCGATCGCTTCGCGGACTATGCAACCAACAAGGCGAACTACACCCGTCGACTGACCTTCAGCTTTGCGCCGATTGCCTCGACGACGGCTCTGCCAGTGGTGCCGAAAGGTGCTGAAGTTCTGCTCGAGACCCGCCTGCCATATCTGAGCGCGGACCAACGGCGCGTCGTGCTCAAGACCACCGCGCTTACATCAGGCTTTCCCGTTCTCGACGATGCCGAAGGCTGGGGACGCCTGAATCTGTTCGCGGCCGCCGACGGCTACGGCTCGTTCGCAGGGAATGTCATGGTGTCAATGGACGCGACGCAGGGTGGATTCAATGCCGCCGACACATGGCGCAATGACATTGGAGGCAGCGGCAAGCTGACGCTTAGCGGTACGGGTTCTCTCACTCTCGCTGGCGCCAATGCTTATAGCGGTGGGAGCCAGGTGCAGGGCGGTACGCTTGTTGCCGCTTCCGCGAAAGCATTCGGTACCGGGGACGTCTACGTGAGCGGCGGCACGGTGGTCGTGAACGCGACAACACGCGTGCAGATTGCCGGCAGGTACACCCAGCTGTCGGGCGGTACGCTGGAGATCGATCGCGGCTTGGGCGACCAGGGCCGGCTAGCCGTGGGCGGCCAGACGTCCATCGTGGGCGGAACGTTGCACGTGAAGTTTGCGCCGGGCTATTCGCCGAAGGTCGGCGATACGATCGCGCTGATCGACTGCAACGGTTTGCAAGGCCGCTTCTCGACGGTAACGGTGGATGGCTTCAAGGTAACGGCTCAGTACACCGCGTCGGGCTTGCAGATTCATCTGGATGTCTGAGGCGACTTTGGGCACCAAGGGCGGCTCCGATAACGTTGGCATTGCGAGTGGTGCGCAAGCCAAACAGGGCGGCCAGGCGTGCTGCACTCCAGGAAATAGGCCGATCGCTCAGACATCGATACGCTTGGTCCGCCTGCGGTGCGCCCACACCAACTCGGCATGTGAATGCCGCGCCGCCTTCCTCTAAATGCGTACTGCAGGGGTAGCACTGTCAAGTGGAAGGGGCGAGGCCTATATTTTTTGCTGCCTTTGCCGTAAACCCGGTCACGGTTATGCGCGACACTCGGGCAATCGATTGCCGCAGCCCCTGTTAGACCAAGTCGGGAGTCTCGCCGCGACCTGCGGGACGACGACGTTTGGACCGAGCTTATCCACCAGAACGTTACAGTGTCTGTTTCCATTACCACCGGAAAACTAGCTGCTCTCGCAGGCCGTCATCCTTTGATCGTCGGCGCGCTAGGTAGTCTGATGGCTTTAGGCGTGATGGCGATCAGCCTGATCACACTTCTGGCCTCTCGTGATGCAGCTGTGGAACATGCTCATCAAACGTCTGGAAACGTCACCGACGTTTTGGTGAACAACATCGCCCGGACGATTGAAACGTCGAATAACTCGCTTCTCGCCTTGATTTCGGCGCTGGACAAGCCTGTGGTCCAAAGCATGGATCCGCAGCTGCGTCACGAACTGCTGTTTGACCGGACCGCTGCCCAGTATGTCACCGGCATGGGAGTCACGGACGATCGGGGTCGTCTGATCGACGGCTGCTGTTCCAGTTCGCATAAATGGGATTTCAGCGACCGGGACTATTTCCTGGTTCATCGCCATTCGGTGAATGTCGGCCTCTATGTGTCATCAGTTTACCAGGCGCGGTCGCGGCCGGGCGCGCAGTCAATTGCGATCACGAGAAGGATGAACCGGCCCGACGGGTCGTTCGGAGGTGTAGCGATAGTCGCGATTGACGTCGACTATTTCAGGCAACTTCTTTCAAAACTGGACGTAGGGCCGCATGGAATTACGGCAGTCGTACGTACCGATGGGACGCTGGTAGCCAGAAATCCCCCAATCAGCCAGACCAGGCTGGTCGATCTCGGTAGGTCACAGGCGTTTCCGCGTATGGTGAATCATGACTCCGGGTTCTATGCCTCGACCTCTATTATCGACGGGGAACTTCGACTTTATACGTTTCAGCGCATTCCAGGCACCCCCCTGATTGCAGTCGTGGCACCGGCGGAAAGCGACGTGCTGTCCTCCTGGAGGAGGTTGTCATGGATGGTCGGGATCTCCGCATCGTCCGTTAGCCTGGCTTTCTGTGCTTCGGTCTGGTTACTTGCGTTTGCACTGCGGGACCATGTAAAGGCGCAGTTGCTGCTTACGGAGTTGACGCAAACCGATGCGTTGACCGGCCTCAAAAACCGGCGCGCCCTCGACGAGGTGCTCGAAAACGAGTGGGGCAGACTCCAACGGAGCGAAGAGTGCCTGTCGCTGCTATTCGTCGATGCGGATAACTTCAAACAGTACAACGACAGGCACGGTCACGCTCAAGGCGATGTTGCACTGAGACATCTCGCAGCGTGTATCAATCGGCACGTGCGTCGTCGCGGTGATGTCGCGGCCCGATATGGTGGAGAAGAGTTTGTCGTTGTGTTGCCCGACACGGATGAAGCAGGAGCGGCTCAGATCGCGGAAGCAATACGGCACGAAGTCGATCACGGGCGACCGACGGAAATCACCGGAGCACTCGCACATTTCACGGTAAGTATCGGGACCGCGACCGGTCGACGCTCACGGCCTTTGTCACTGGATGAATTGACGAATTCGGCTGATCTGGCGCTGTACGAGGCCAAAAGAAGAGGAAGGAACGCCGTCGTCTCAGCAGATGCATATATTACATCGGCTCAGCCGCAGAGTTGATTGTGCTCGTTCTTTGGTGCTGCCTCGGGAGTTCGTATGCGTATCTATTGCGCTGCTTGCCGGGCAGTATGATCTGCAATAACGTACAAAAATTCATAGCCAGGACTGGCGTTGTCGCGGGAACTGCTCGACTTGGTTAGAGTGCCGCGATGCAGGCAGTCACATTAAACGCTTGAACGCGAGCGCTGCATGCGTGGTCCGAACTTGCCCAAGCTCCAGGCGGCTTTTGAGGATAACCCCGTTCATCGCATGACGGCGACACGAACACATTAATGTGACAACGCGATGGAAGGCGCCGTGGTGCCCCACGGCCAAGGGCCAATTCAGCGCGCCCGCAACTTGTTCGCCTCGACGCGTAGCAGCTTGACGCGCAAATCATCCCAGTGTTCGAGGAAAGCGTCGCGCGCGGCCGCGAAGTCGCGCGTCTTCAGGCAGGCGATCAAATGCTCGTGCTCGCGCACGATTTCCTTGGGATTCTGGTAGAAATGCTGGCGCTGCTGTACGAGCAGCAATTCGATCTCGCTTTCGATCGCCTCGTAGCTGCGTTGCAGCCGCTCGCTGCCGCTGGCCGACACAATCGCACGATGGAAGTCGCGATCCGCCGCCACCATGAACGAGACCGGCGCGTCGACAGGGGCATGGCGCAGCCGCTCGACAGCGTTGATCGCCTCGACCGGGATTTGCCCGGTATGCACGATCATCTTCACCGCTTCGGCTTCGAGCACGCCCCGAAAACGCGTCACGTCAACGATGTCGTCGGCCGAGAACTCCGGTACGAAGAACCCGCGATTGACCACCTGACGCAGGATGCGGCGCCCAACCAGCAACTGTGCGGCCGTGCGGAACGTATTGCGGGAAACCTCGTACTCCTCGGCCATCCTGATGTCACGCAGGTACTCGCCCGGCGCGAAGTCGCCGTTCAGGATGCGGGTCCTGAGCTTCTCGGCAAGCGCTTCGACGGCTGTGGGCCTGGCCGCCTCGGCGACGCTTGCTGGTTTGGAAATTGATGCACTCATATCGTGATAGCTCGTGGGTACCACGATTATATGCGGCGGATGCACCCGAATATGCCCTGTCGATGACGGGCTGGTTGGCGCGCCGGGCCATCGGTGATCACAGCTCGGCGAGTACGGCGTCCAGTTCCGTCAGCAGGCGGTCGGCGTCTTTGGCCGCGAACACCAGCGGTGGTCGGATCTTCAGCACGCTCGCGTCCGGCCCGGTCGCCGAAATCAGCACGCGCCGCTGGCGCAGGCCATTGACTACTCTGAGCGCCGTTGCGATGTCGGTGTCCTTTTTCGCGCGATCATGCACCATCTCCACGCCGAAATACAGACCCGTGCCGCGTACGTCGCCGATGCATTCGTATTTCTTTGCCAGCCCGTTCAAGCCCTCGAGCATGATCGCGCCGACCCGTTGCGCGTTGTCCAGCACGTGTTCGTCCCGCAGCACGTCGAGCGTGGCCTGCGCGGCAGCGACCGCGACTGAATTGCCACCGAAGGTATTGAAGTAGCGCATGTCCTGGCCGAAGCCGGCGACGACATCTGGGCGCACGACCAGACCCGCCACTGGATAGCCGTTGCCCATCGGCTTGCCCAGCGTGACGATGTCGGGCACGACGCCGTGGCGCTCATGCCCCCACATATGGGTGCCACTACGCCCGAAGCCGGACTGTACCTCGTCAGCAATGAACAGGCCGCCGGCGCGGCGCACCACCTCGGCAACCGGCGCGAGCACATCGGTCGGGTGGGCGAACACGCCGTCCGACGAGAAGAAAGAATCGGCGATGAACGCCGCCAGGCCGCCGCCATGACGACGGATGTCCTCGATCTGCAGCGAGACCTGCTCGGCCATCCGCTGGCCGATCTCGGACGGCGTCATGCGGTAAGAGTCGGGAGCCGGCACCGTGCGCACGTAAGGGCCGAGCATGGCCTTTCGGCCCAGCGATGGCGAAAAGCTCGAGGTCAGGTGCGAGTTGCCGTGATAGGCCTCGCTGGTCACGATCACGCCGGTCTTGCCGGTGTGGTGCATCGCGATGCGCATGGCCAGGTCGTTGGCCTCGGAACCGGTGCAGGTGAACATCATCTGGCCTTCGCGGATCGACGTGCTGAACGTCGAGAGCAGATCCTCCGCGTAGTCGAGGATCGGCTCCTGCATGTAGCGCGTATGCGTGCAGAGGGTCGAGAGCTGGCGGGTAACAGCGTCGACAACGCGTGGATTGGCGTGCCCGACGCAGACGACATTGTTGTAGGCGTCGAGATAGTCGTTGCCCTGGTCGTCGTACAGATAGACCTTCTCGCCGCGCACGATTTTTACCGGCTCGGCGTAGAACAGGCGATACGATGGACTGAGCAGCCGTACGCGCCGCGCGACATGCTGTTGCGCGGCGGCGTCGAGGTGCGAGAGCGCCGACGGATTGAAGCCGTTCGGCATGTCTCCGCGCAGGCTGTCATCGGGTTTGCTGATATCCGTAGCTTCGTCAGGAACTGGCGGCTGCGACGTGGGGGCGGCGTTCATAGAGGGATCAGGAGAGGAAAGGTGAGTGGGTCGGCCGACGAATTCGAGCAAGGCATTGGAAACAGTGTCATGGTCGCGTTGCATGAACCAGCGCAGATGCTCCCATCCCGGCCGGGTAAAACGCAGGATGTAGGCTTCGTTTTCCGGGAACAGTTTTGCGCGCCATGAAGTCAGCAAGGCACGCGCCGCGACGCGCGCCATGGCCAGGTGAGGAATCAGCCGCAGTTCGTCGTCGCTGAGCCGGGCGTGCGCGAGATAGCCGCGCAGCAGGTCGCGCGCCTCGACGAACAGGTCGTGCGGGCCGTCGGCGTCGAAGTCGAGCGGGAACTGGTTCATGACCGCCGTGGCGACGTCGATGGCCACCGCCGTGTGCACGGTGTCGCCGAAGTCGATGATGCCGCTGACGAAGTTCGGGCCGTCCGGGTCGACAACGATGTTCGAGCGGTTGAAGTCGTTGTGCACGACTTGCGTTGGACAGCACCGCAGAGCCGGCTCGATGGCCGCAAAGCGCGCGAATGCCTGCTCGATCAGCGAGCGGTGCAACGGGTCGGCGATATGTGCCTGTAATCCTCTCAGACTCAATAGGTGTTTCACGTCCCAGGCCAGTACCCGGTGCTCGTGCGGATGGCGAAAGCCGGCCATGGCCAGTCGCAGCTTCGCCAGCACCTCACCGATCTCGTGGCGATTGCGCGCGCTGGGGTGCAGCGTTTCGAGCGGCGTGCCTTCGAGGTAGCTGTAGAGCCTCGCCGTACGATGCGGTTGCCGCAATGATCCGAGCGGAACGACGAATTGTCCATCAATAGCAGGTAGCACGCGCGGAACCGGCAACCGCGGCGCGACGACGGCAATGTGCCGCATCGCGGCGACCTGCAGGTCGAGTTCTTCAGCCGTTTCGCCAGGGTTCGAGATTTTCAGTACGTACCGCGAGCCGTCACCGGCATCGATGCGAAAGGTGTCGTCCTTCTCGGTCGAAAACCTTGTTGCTACGCCATCTATGCCATACACACGGCGCGTAATGTCAATGGCATCAGTTGTGTCCAGACGGAGGAAGGTGGCCGACAGGCTGCTGGCCAGCAGGGCGTCGAGCGCCGATGAGGGCGCAGAGGATACGTCACTGAAAGTAATGGGGGCGGACATCGGCGAGCTGGGGTGAGCAGAGGTTGATCAATTATTGTTGGACAATTTCTGCTTGTAAACCCCAAATATTGCTTTTTTCTCGTGTTGATTACCTGTTATTGTTCTACAAACAACTTTGGAGTTGTGTCATGCCTGCACCGCTGCTGAAAATCGAGACGACACCGACAGTGCCGGCGGAGGTCGATGTTGTCGTCATCGGTGGCGGGATCGTGGGCGTGTGTTCCGCGTACTATCTCGCGCGACGTGGCGTGCGTGTCGCGCTGGTCGAGAAAGGTTTTATCGGCGCAGAGCAGTCGAGCCGGAACTGGGGCTGGTGCCGCCAGCAGAATCGCGACGCACGTGAGTTACCGATGTCCACCGGAAGCCTGGCGCTGTGGGAAAAGTTCGCTGGCGAGATCGGCCGCGACACGGGGTTTCGTCGCTGCGGGCTGCTGTACCTGAGCCATAGCGAGGAGGAGATTGAAGGTTGGGCGCGGTGGCGCGATTTTGCGACCACGGTCGGTGTCACGACGCATATGCTGAACGCACGCGAGGCGAGCGAGCGTGGCGCCGCGACCGGACAGGCTTGGAAGGGCGGGGTGTTCTCGCCATCGGACGGAACGGCCGATCCTGCGGTCGCCGCCCCGGTAATCGCAATGGGGATCATGCAGGCGGGTGGTACGGTGCATCAGCAATGCACTGCGCGTGGGCTCGAGACCGAGGCCGGCCGCGTAAGCGGTGTCGTCACCGAGGCTGGCACCATTCGCGCCAGGACCGTGGTGCTCGCCGGCGGCGCATGGGCGTCGTCGTTCTGCCGGCAACTCGGAGTCCGCTTTCCGCAGGCGTCCGTCAGGGCGTCGATCCTGTCGGTCCTGCCGGGTGCGCAAGGGATTCCCGATGCGTTGCACACGGCCGAAGTGTCAATTACGCGTCGAGGAGACGGCGGCCACACGCTGGCGATCAGCGGGCGTGCCAAGGTCGATCCCACACTGCAACAATTGCGCTATGCACGGGACTTCGTGCCAATGTTCGCCAAGCGTCGGCGCAGCCTCAAGTTGGGAGACCTGACCGGCTGGCGCTCGGGCCACGAGACGGTGACGAAATGGCGGCTCGACGCGCCGACGCCGATGGAAAGCAACCGCGTGCTCGATCCGAAGCCCGATCGCGAAGCCGTCGAGGAGACGTTGCGTCGCGCACGCCGGCTGTTGCCGGCCCTGTCGTCGGTCGCTGTTGCGCATGCGTGGGCCGGGTATATCGATAGCACGCCCGACGGTGTGCCAGCCATTGGAGAGCTGGACGAGATCCCGGGGCTGTTCCTTGCGGCCGGCTTCAGCGGCCACGGCTTCGGAATCGGACCGGGCGCCGGGCATCTGGTAGCCGATCTTGTGACGAACGCGCAGCCGATCGTCGATCCGTTACCGTATCGCCCGCAGCGCCTGGCCACATCGGTACGCGGCAAGGTAGCGGAGTTCTGATCGACAAAAAGGCGCCGCGCCATCGGCCTCAAACAGGCGTCAGCGGCACGGCGTGATCGTAGCGCCTGGCCGACGTCGAACACGGCGGCCAGGATGGCGCAGATGACTTACAGACCGAGCTGTTCCGCCAACTCGATGATGCTCGTGACCGCTGTATAACCGTATTCCGGTGCTTCCGGTTCGTGGCCACGCAGCACATGGGCCTTGTGGACAATGCCGAGGTCGTGCGCGGTCATCAGGTCGTAACGCGGGCTCGACGAGACATGCAGAATTTCGTGAGGCTGCACCTCAAGCTTCCTGAACATGTATTCGAAGCCTTGCATGCGCGGCTTGTAGGCGCCGGCTTCTTCGGCTGTGATGACGGCATGGAACGGTGCGCCGAGCTTCTCGATGTTGCTCATGATCTGCTCGTTGGCTGCGTTGCTCAGGCCGACCAGCCTGTATTTTTTCGCAAGGCGCGAGAGACCTTCCGGTACGTCGGGATGCGGCCCCCAGGTTGGCACGGCCAGGTAGAACTGTTCGGCCTCGGCTTCGATGAAGGCTACGCCGGTGCGCTCGCAGGCGCGGCGCACGGCATTGATGACGACATCGCGGTAGGGCTTCCACGCGCCAAGCACTTCGTCACGACGGTAGGCGGCGAACAGTTTGACGAAGCTTTCCAGCGCGTCGCCGCGGAGGCGGTCGCCGTAGATTTCCCGCGCCATGTCGGCCATGCGGAATTTGACGAGGGTGCCGTAGCAATCGAAGGTGATGAATTTCGGCTCGAAGTCGATCATGTCTTCAGTCTCGATGAGTTAAGAATCCCGAGGGATTGCTGAATGAGGGAGCTTGCCGGAAACTACCTGGAGCAAGCACCGATAGCGATGTCGGTAGTTGAAAGTTTAATCAGGGAAAATTTCGCGCAGACACCGAATTGATCGATGAAAATGAGGATTTCGAAGCGTTTATCAGGGAACTCTCGGCAGGAACTGCTGAGTAAATATCTCCCAGTGCAGAACATCGCGCACGCACCGCAATGTCGTCGTATTCAGGGGGGGGATATCCATATTGACGAGGACGCGAAGGCGCTCTCAAGGATCCAGTCTGACCGGACGGACGGAGGGAGGGGAAGATGAAAACGGATTGCACGCTCGACCGGCTGGACTTACGCATTCTCACCGAGTTGCAGAAGCGCGGGCGCATTACCAATGTGGAACTGGCCGATGCGGTCGGACTCTCGGCGAGCCCGTGCCTGACGCGCGTCAGGCGGCTCGAGAACGCTGGGTTCATCAAGGGCTACGGTGCGCTGGTCCAGGTCGAGAAGCTCGGTGACTTCCAGGTAGTGTTTACCAAGATCACGCTTGCAGACCATCGTCGCGATGATTTCGTCCGCTTCATCGAAGCCATTCGCGGCGTCGACGAGATCATGGAGTGCCACCACGCGACGGGCGGCTACGACTATCTGCTGAAGTTCGTCACGCGCAACCTCAGCCACTACCAGAGCGTGATGGAGGGACTACTGGAGCGCAATATCGGCATCGAGAACTACTTCAGCTACGTAATCATCAATTCGCCAATCGCCAGAACACACTATCCTCTCGAGACTCTCTTTGCCGTGGGGTGAGGCGTGCAGTCAGCGACGATAGTCGATAAGGCGGCGCTTCGCAGTTGATTGCCGGGAGCGGCGGCATGCGCGTTCGGCGGCCATGTTTGGGTTGCCGCCGGCAACATGCCGGCCCAGAAATCTCGCTCGGCCGTGTGTCGGACATGGTGTGAGTTTGGGCGCGAATGACTAACGTATCCGGGTGGTGCGGTGTCGAGCGCGGTGGCGGATATGTTGATACTACTCAGGTTAGCCACACGCGCGGGATGTACGCCGGGTTTAGTGCTCGCGCTGCGCTTTTTGCTTGCGACAGTTTTCATTTCGCTGCGACCGACGCGCGGTCCATCGTGAGAGCCGCCTCTTTCAGAATCGTACGCATCCACGCGATGCCCTGGTCGGACGTACGATGTTTGTGCCATTGAACGCACTGCTCCATCTTCGGCATCGCCACCGGTATATCTCGGATGGCGATCGGCAAGGAGCGCGCGGCTTGCCTCGCGAGCCTGATATGCATCGTCGTGATACGGTGTGTCCCGACAACGAGCTGCGCAGGAGACAGAAAACTGAATGTGCTCGCTTCGACGCGGCGAATGATGCCAAGTCGTTGCATGAACGAGTCCTCGAGCGCAATGCCGTCGCCGGGATGCACGACCACGTGGCCGGCAGCCATGTAGCGTTCAGCAGTCATGTCGCCGTCTGCGAGGTTGCTTTCCTCCCACACTACGCAACAGAACGATTCTTCAAGCAACATTTCCGACGGATGTTCCGTCGAGCAGAAGTCTTTGGGAATGATCAGCAGGTCCGCTTCGCCGCGCTCGAGCACGCGTTGCGGGTTGGAGACCTGAGGCCGTAAATCGAAGCGCACACCCGGCGCCTGCCGATAGGCGAGCTCCAGCACGTGGGGCATGAGCGTCATCATCGTGTAGTCGGATACCAGCATCCGGAAAAGCCGGTTCGATTGCGAGGGAACGTACTCGGGCTGAGCCGCCACTGTCGCGTCGACCCGAACGAGGATGTCGCGCACGGCGTCTTTCAGCGCTTCTGCGCGTGAGGTCGGCTCCATCCTGCGTCCGACCTGCACAAGCAACTCGTCGTCGAAGTATTCGCGCAGCCGCGCAAGCGCGTTGCTCATGGCGGATTGGCTCAGGTGAATTTTCTCGGCCGCCCGGCTGATGCTCTCTTCAGTCAGTAAAGCATCGAGCGCCACGAGCAGATTCAGATCGAGCTTGTTAAAGCGCATGGATGCGGTCTCCGTTCATCGTTGTCTTCAATGCGGGCGGCAATACCCTGCAGCAAGCGCTGACATTAGGGTTTCTACCAAAAGTATTCATGCCGCCCATACACCAAATGGATGAAATCCATTTGAGTGTTACTCGAGCGCATCTTAATCTAAAGCCAATCCCGGGACGATTGAATTCAACTACGTGCATCGGGATGCCGCTTGCAGTGCTGACGCTTCCGTATCGGTGTTTCGCTGCATTCATTGAACGATAAGAGACATGTCCGACATGCCCAACGAGGCGTCGGCGATGAGGAGACGAAATTGCGTAGAAGATTTGCTGCGGCTGCCGCCGCTTCCGGAGGCTGCATGATGCTGGTCGCGCTCGGATCGCAAAACGCCTGTGCCCTGGAGGGCGGGGTTTCTCCCTATCCGGCGGGAGCGGTCGGCACGAACATCGCGGAAATGCCGCCGATACCCGGACTGTTCGCCCTCGAGCAGTTCAATTACAGCTTCTCCAATGGGCTGTACGGCAACAACGGCGAGAAGCTGCCGATTCCGTTCCGGACCTCCGTATTCTCGGCGACGACGCGTCTGCTCGCCTCATATCCGTTTACCGTGCTGGGCGCCAATGTGTATTCGCAGCTCGTGCTGCCGTTCGTCTCGCTGCATACGAATGTGTTTGGGCAGAAGGATACACAGAACGGACTTTCGAACATCACGCTGTCGCCTGTCATTCTGAGCTGGAAGCTCGCGCAGAATCTGACGTTCACCAGCGGTTTCGATATTGCATTCGAGACCGGTTCCTACAGCCCGACGAAGGCGAGCGTTGCTGTGGGCTATACGTCCCTGCAACCGGTGCTCTCGCTGCGCTACAACGCGCCGAACGGTATCGACGTGGGCCTCGCCAACCGCTTGCTGATCAATCGCGAAAACGGCGACACGCGTTACCGGTCCGGAACGGCGAATGTGAGCGAATTCGAGGCCGGATGGAATATCGGCAAGTGGAAGCTCGGCCTCGTCGGCGCGTACCTGAACCAGTTTACCGACGATCGCCAGAACGGTTCGGTGATCGCCAACAACCGGGCGAAGACGCTCGCACTCGGCCCGTCAATCGCGTACGACGGCGGGGCGTTCAATATCAGCCTCAACTATCAGCAGGGCCTCTATGCGGCCAACACGTCGAAGAGCAACGCGATCTGGCTGAACATCGCGATCCCATTGTGGGCGAAACCGCCCGGACCTGCTGCGGGCAACTAATCACACTCCGAAGGACTTGCATGTTTCGTTACTTTCCCACCAATTACGTCTGGAACCTCTCCGTCGATCTCGCGATCGAGATGGGCGCGCGCATCGGCGAAATCGAGGTCATGTGCGCGCCTTTGCAGGAGGCCGCAAAGCAGCCCGATGCGGAAGGAACCCGCGCCTTCAGGCAAGCATGGTCGAGCATGGCCGATCGTCTTTGCGATCTCGCGAGCGAGGACGAAGCGAAGGGCAGGCTGTTGTCGGCCGGTGAAAAGCTCAGGCGCGCGGCCATCTATCTGATCACCTGCGAACGGCTGCAGGCGCATGACGCGCCGGGACGCATCGATCTGTACCGGCGCTCGCTCGATACGTTCGCAAAGGGCGTCGGGCTGCTCGGCGAGGACTGCGAGCGCGTGACGATTCCGTACGGCGAGAGCCGCCTTTCCGGCTTGCTCGTCAAGGCGAAGGGGGCAGCAGCTCGCAGCCCGTTGCTCGTGCAGGTGAACGGCCTGGATTCGACGAAGGAAATGAAATACCTCGTTGGGTTGCCGGCATGGCTGGCGGCGCGCGGGGTGTCGTCGCTAATCGTGGATCAGCCGGGCACCGGCGAGGCGCTGCGTCTGGACGGCCTGCGTGCGGTGTACAACTCCGAGTCGTGGGCAAGCAGGATCGTGGACTGGCTCGAGACGCGCGACGACGTCGATCACAAGCGCATCGGCATGGAGGGCGTCTCGCTGGGCGGCTACTACTGCCCGCGCGCGGTGGCTTTCGAGCCGCGCTTCGCGTGCGGTGTGGTGTGGGGCGCGAATCACGACTGGCGCGACGTGCAGAAAAAGCGTTTGCAGCGCGAAGGCAATTTCCCGGTGCCGCACTACTGGAGCCACGTCTGCTGGGTCTGGGGCGCGAAGGACACCGACGAGTTCATGCAGATCGCGGAAAACGTTCATCTCGACGGCGTGCTCGATCGCATCCAGGTGCCATTCCTCGTGACGCACGGCGAGAAGGATTCGCAGATTCCCGTGGCGTGGGCACATCGCACCTACGATCAGCTCGTGAACAGTCCGAAGCGCGAACTGAAGATCTTTACCGATCGGGAAGGCGGAGTCCAGCACTCAAGCTTCGACAATTCGATCAACGCAGGTCACTACATCGCCGACTGGGTGGCCGAAACCCTGGGCGGGCATACCGCTTTCTGACTACTTCACTTAACTTGAAATCGAGCTCATGAACATCATCGGACCCGATACGCTCGTCTTCGGCGTGGACGACGTGGCAAGCTGCAACCAGTACCTTCTCGACTACGGCCTTGTGCCCGTCCACGCCGATGAGTCCGGCGGCCGCTTCGAAGCGCTCGACGGCACCGCGATCGAAATCCGGCGCGCCCACGACCCGGAGTTGCCGCCCGCACTCGCCACGGGAAGCATGTTGCGCAAGACGATCTATGGCGTGGCCGACGCCGCAACGCTGCACGCCATTGCGACCGAACTGCAACGCGACCGCGAAGTGCGGCAGCTCGCGGACGGATCGATCGAATCGGTCGACGACATGGGTTTTGCGCTCGGCTTCCAGGTCACGGTGAGGCGTTCGCTTGCGCTGCCAGCGGAAACCGTCAACGCACCGGGCGCACCGGCGCAGCGAGGACCGAACGTGGTCGCCGTGAACGACGACACGGATCTCACGCCTCGCTCGCTTTCGCATGTCGTTTATTTCGTGCCTGACGCCGACAAGGCGGAAGCGTTTTACGTCGAACGTCTGGGCTTTCGCTGCTCGGACCGCTTCACCGGTGTCGGGCCGTTTTTGCGGCCGGCAGGCACGCTCGATCATCACACGCTGTTCATAATCCAGACGCCACCGTTCATGAAAGGCTGCGAGCACTTCACTTTTCATATGGGCGGACCGACCGAGGTCATGCAAGCCGGCACGCGCTTCGTGGAGAAGGGCTATCAGTCATTCTGGGGGCCGGGGCGCCACCGGTTCGGCTCGAACTGGTTCTGGTACTTCAACAGCCCATTGGGTTGCCACGTCGAGTACGACGCGGACATGGACCTTCACGACGATGACTGGACCGCGCGCGCGGCGCCGATGGGTGCGGACGCTTCGCAGTTGTTCCTGTTCCAGCATCGCGAGAAATGGGCGCCTGGCGGACCTCCCGCTGCACCAGCCGGTTAACAGGAGGCGCCGTCATGTCAGTTGCCGCCTCGCCGATCCGCCTCGCCCGATTCGATGACCTCGACGACCCCGGGTCGCGTGGCTTTGATCCTGCCGGGCAGGGGAGCGATACGTTGCTGATCGTTCGCCGTGGCGATGGGGTCTTTGCATATCTGAATGCGTGTCCGCATTACGGCAGCACGCCGATGGCGTGGCGCAAGGACGCATACCTGAACGGCGACGGCACCCGCATCGTCTGCCACGCGCACGGGGCGCAGTTCGACATTGCGACCGGCGAGTGCCTGGTGGGACCGTGCCTAGGTCAACGGTTGACGCGGCTCGATGCGGCAGTGACGGAAGACGGCGACGTATGCGTCTTTATGCCGTTGGGTTCAGCACCGCAGCACGGCGAAGACGAAAACGCGGGCGAAACATAACGCACATCGCTTGGGAAAAAAAGTGCGCGGGCCAATGAGGATCGGCATCCTTGCGCACACCGTTTAAAAACAGACAACGCGCCTGCGTATCACGATCGCGGGCGCCAGATCAAATCAGGAGACTTCAGCATGACTTCCGTTCGACATATTCTCATAGTCGGAGGCGGCTTTTCCGGCATGGCCACCGCGATTCAATGCGCAAAGCAGGGGCTGAAGGTCGACCTCGTGGAGATCGACCGCGAGTGGCGCGCCTATGGCGCCGGCATCAGCATCGGTGGCCCGACGCTGCGCGCGTTGCAGACGATCGGCGTGGTCGATGCGGTGATGGAGCGCGGCTACTGTGGCGACGGCGTCAACCTCTTCACATCGACTGGCGCGCCGTTAGGACAACTGCCGACACCTCGGGTGGCCGGCCCTGACGTGCCGGGCGGCGGCGCGATCATGCGGCCGGTGCTGGCCGAGATCCTCGCCCAGGCGACGAGAGCCGCGGGCGTGCATGTGCGCCTCGGCTGCACTTTCTCGCAGATAGTGCAGGGCAACGATGGCGTCGAGGTCACACTGACCGACGGCACGCGGGCCACGTATGACCTCGTGGTCGGCGCCGATGGCCTGTACTCGCAAGTGCGGCAAGCGATATTGCCCGACTCGCCTCAGCCGCGCTATACGGGGCAAGGTATATGGCGAGCCGTCGTGCCGCGCCCGGCTGAGATCACCTGCGCGACGATGTGGATGGGACACAGGGTCAAGGCCGGCGTGAATCCGGTTTCACACGACGAGATGTACGTCTTCGTTACCGAGGATCGTCCGACCAACGAGCGCGTCGATCCTGAGCGCTGGCCGGAGATGTTGCGCGAGTTGCTGGCGTCTTTCAGCGCGCCGCTGGTGCAGGCAGTCCGCGATCAGATCGGCTCGCATTCGATGGTCATCTACCGGCCGCTGGAACGGCTGCTCGTGCCGCAACCGTGGTTTGCGGGGCGTGTGGTGCTCGTCGGCGATGCGGTACATGCGACCACACCTCATATGGCTGCGGGAGCGGGCATTGGCGTCGAGGACGGTATCGTGCTCGCCGAAGAACTCGGCCGGGGCGCGACACTCGAAGCGGCCTTGCTTGCCTACCAGGCGCGCCGTTGGGAACGCTGCCGCATCGTCGTGGAAAACTCCGGCCGTCTCGGTGAAATCGAGATTTGCGGCGGCGACAAGGCAGAACACGCTCAGATCATGCGCGAGACGTTGATGAGCCTGGCCCAACCGATCTAACACAGTCGATCTGAGAAGGAAAACGAACACATGGCACAGAACATCACAGCGGATGCCGCGCAGGAACCGGCCGTGCAAGCCGGCGCTCACGCGGGTACGCGATACGGAGGATTTGGCGTGCTGGCGCTGCTCGTCGCACATTGCGCCGGCATGGTGGATCTCGTCGCGTTGCCTGTCTGGGTTGGCACGCTGATCGGCGACTATCATCTCGATCCGCAGCGGGCCGGTTCGTTGGCCACGCTATTTCTGGCCGGCGCGGTCGCGAGCAGCGTGTTTCTGTCTCCCCGCATGAACCGTTTGCAGGCCCGTCTTATCGCGCCGGCGGGCTTCGCTGTCGCAGCCGCTGCGTTTGCCGTCACCGCGGCAATCGATCGTTATGAGTGGATGGCCGGTTTGCATCTTGTGGCCGGGCTCGCCGTCGGCAGCAGCCTGAGCGTCACGCACGGCGCGATTGGGCGCAGTCTGAGCCCGCACCGCCTGTTCGCAATCGCCGGCTTGTCGTTGGGATGTTTTGCAGTCGCTTTCCTCGGCGCAACGCCGGTGTTGATCGCGGCCAAGGGTGGCAAGGCGCTTTTCGACGTGTTCGCCAGCGTGATGGCCGTCGCCGCGCTGATGTCGGCGTTAGCTTTCCCGACCACCCGTTCGTGCGATGCAGGCGCGGCGAGAGCCGAGTCGCCGCTCGATCGCGCGGTCTGGTTCGGCATGCTCGGCGTCGCCTGCATGGGGCTCACGCAAGCCATGGTGTTCGCTTTCGTGCAGCGCATCGGGCTCGATCGCGGCTTTGGCTTCTCCGCTGTGACGGGTGTGCTCATTGCTCTTGGTCTGGTCAACCTGATCCCCGCGCCGCTCGCTGGCTTGCTCGAAGCGCGCTTGCCGGGCGTGCGCGTGGTGCAGGGCGGGGCACTCGCCCAGGCCGTCATCGCGCTGACGGTCACGCAGAGCGGCACCTTCGCCCCCTACGCGGCTGCTACCGCGGTCTTTGCGGCGGTGATGATCTTCACGCACACCTTTGCGTTCGGCATCCTCGCGCGCCTCGACAGGACCGGGCGTGCTGTCGCGGCGACACCCGCAATGCTCATGACGGGCGCTGCCATCGGCCCGATCCTTGGGGGCACGCTCGTCAAGCAGTTTGGTTACGGCAGCCTCGGCGCGGCAGCCGTGGCAATCGCGGCGGTCGCAATCGCCTGTTTTTCACGGCTTGCCCCTGGTGCACGCCTCGCAGGAGTTTCCGAATGAAGCCGAATCGCAGTTTTATCGATCTTTCCATCTACCTCGAGAACGACGTGCTCTCCGATCCGCCGCCGCTCGCACCGAAAATCACCTACCAGAAGCACGCCGACACGGTAAGCGAATTCATGGCGATGCTGCCGGGAACGAAGGTCGAAGACTTCCCCGATGGCGAAGCGGCCGCGGCCGAATGGGTCACGTTGACGACGCACAGCGGCACGCACCTCGACGCGCCCTGGCATTTCCATTCGACGATGGATGCGAGTCTCGGTGATCCGAAAGCGTCGACAACCATCGACGAGGTACCGCTCGAATGGTGTTTTCAGCCGGGCGTCAAGCTCGACTTTCGTCACTTCCCGGACGGCTACGTTGCGACCGCTGCCGATGTTGAAAACGAACTCGCAAGGATCGGCCATCGACTCGAGCCGCTCGACATCGTGGTCGTGAACACGCGCGCCGGTTTGCGCTACGGACATGGTGACTACGTCAATGCCGGTTGCGGAATGGGCTACGAGGCCACTATGTACCTGCTCGAGCGCGGCGTACGATTGACCGGCACCGATGCATGGAGCTGGGATGCGCCTTTTTCGTACACGGCGAAGAAGATCGCGGAGACCGGCGACATCTCGCTGATCTGGGAAGGCCACAAGGCGGGTCGGGACATCGGCTATTGCCATCTCGAGAAGTTACACAACCTCGAAGCGCTGCCGCCGCATGGGTTCACCATCAGTTGTTTTCCCCACAAGATTCGCGGCGCGTCGGCCGGCTGGACACGCGCCGTTGCGATATTCGATGAGGTGACACAATGAGCTTGCCGCCGATTCGCCGTATCGTCACGTGCCACGACTCGCGTGGACGTGCCGTCGTCGCGTCAGATGGTCCATTGCAGACCGTGGTGGAAATTCAGGCCATTCCCGGCACGGTGTTTCATGAGGTGTGGTCGACGGCGGGCAGCCCCGCTCGCGTGGATAACGGGCCGGATCCGACTGCCGGCCCCCTGATGTTGCCGCCACCGAAACAGGGTACGCGTTTGCGCTTTGTCGATATTCCGCCGGACACCCAGGAGTTTCTCTCTGACGGCGCCTCCAGGATGCACGCTGCGTTCAGCGAGACGGGCGATGCGAACGTATCGACAGTGCAGGGGGATTCGCCGCATCCGTTGATGCATCGCACGGAGTCGATTGACTATGGCGTCGTGATCGACGGCGAAATGACGTTGATTCTCGACGAGGGGGAAGTGGCGCTCGCGCCGGGGAGCGTCGTGATCCAGCGCGGCACCAATCACGCGTGGGCCAACCGCTCGAACCGCGTGTGCCGGATGTTGTTCGTGCTGGTTGGTGGTACTTACGACAGCGCGATTGCCGCAGCCCTCAACCTGCCGGTGGAGGCGCGAACACGATGAAATTCGCCACCTTGCGTGGTCAGCGCGACGGCGCTTTGCTCGTCGTCTCGCGTGACCTTCGTCATGCCGTGGAAGCAACGGGCATTGCAGGAACTTTGCTCGAAGCGATTGAACGGTGGCCGGAAGTTGCACCGCAATTGCAGGCACTCTATGAAGAGCTGAACGCCGGGCGTGCGGCTGACGCATTCGCGTTCGACGCAAGTATGTGCGCGGCGCCGTTGCCGCGCAGTCCTCAATGGTGCGATGGTTCTGCGTTCCTGAATCACGGCCGCTTGATGGAGCGTGCCTTCAACACGCCGCCTATTCCCGAATTCGACACCGTGCCGGTCATGTACCAGGGCGCGAGCGACGACTTCCTCGGTCCGACCGACGACGTGCCACTGCCGGACGAGCGCGACGGCATCGACTTCGAAGGCGAGTTCGGCGTGATAGTCGACGGAGTGCCGATGGGTGTATCGACAACTGACGCAATCAAGCATATTCGCCTCGTCGTGCAGATCAACGACTGGAGCCTGCGCGGGTTCGGACCGCGGGAAATGAAGAGCGGCTTTGGGTTTCTGCAAGCCAAACCGTCTACCAGCTTCGCACCCGTCGCCGTCACGCCAGACGAACTGGGGACCGCGTGGCGCGACGCCCGCGTGCATTTGCGCCTGCACGTGGACTGGAACGGGCGCTGGTTCGGCCACCCATGCGGCAGTGAGATGAATTTCAGCTTTGGCGATCTGATTGCGCATGCCGCGCGCACTCGGCGACTGGCTGCCGGAACTATCATCGGGTCCGGCACCGTATCGAATGTGGTCCGCGCGGCAGGATCGGCCTGCATCGCCGAGCGGCGGGTCATTGAGATTCTGGACCAAGGCCAGGTAAAAACCGGCTTCATGCATTTCGGCGACCGGGTCAGCATGACGGCTCGTACCGCAGAAGGTGAAGCGCCATTCGGTGCGATCGATCAGCGTGTCGTACAAGCGCGCACGGCGAATGCCGAAGAGGCTCGGCCATGAGAATAATGGTGACGGGCGCCAACGGATTCGTTGGTACAGACTTGGTTCGGCGGCTATTGCGCGAAGGTGTTGTCGGAGCGGGTGATATTTCGGAACTGCTGTTAGTCGACAAGCAATTCGATGCGGTGTATGCCGATACTCGCGTGACGGCAATCAACGGCGATTTTGGATGCCACGAGACGCTCGATGCGTTGCTGTCGAAGCCGGTCGATCTTGTGTTTCATCTGGCCAGTGTGCCGGGTGCACAAGCGGAAGCGGATCCTGCGTTGGGCGATCGTATCAATTTGCAGGGGACGCTCGCACTTTTCGACCAGCTCGCGCAACAGAAGACTCGACATGGACGCGTGGCGCGGGTCGTTTTTGCCAGCAGCGTGGCGGTCTATGGCACGCAGTTGCCTTCACAAATGGACGAGCACACGGTTGCCCGCCCGACGATCAGCTACGGTGTGCATAAGCTGATCGGCGAACTGATTCTGGCGGATTGGACGCGTCGGGGCAAGCTGGATGGGCGTTCGTTACGTTTGCCCGGCATTGTGGCGCGCCCGGGTCTGTCCACCGGACACGGTTCCGCCTTCATGAGCGCCATCTTTCGCGCGGCACAGTGCGGTCAAGCCTACACCTGTCCGGTATCGTCATCGGCCAGCGCATGGTGGATGTCCCGCGTCCGCTGTGTGGATAACCTTCTGCACGCCGCGCGCCTCGCCGCGGAGGGCCTGCATGCTGAACGCGTCTGGGTGCCCCCGATGCTGCATTTGAAGGTTGATGCGGTGGTCGACGCACTGGTGCGCCGCTTCGGCTCAGCGCAGATCGAATATGCGCCCGTGCCGGCGCTCGAAAGACTGTTTGGATGTCAACCTCCAATGACCGATCATCGTGCAATTGCGGCTGGCTTTCAGGACGACGGCACGGTGGCTATGCTCGTTGAGAACGCACTGGCCGATGAATAATCGGCGGCCCTTGAGGAACAGGTTGGGATTGAAATCTACGTTGAAGTCACGGCTGCTTGCCGCGTCGACCAGCGTCCTCGTAGGCCCGGCTGTCGGCGCGGTGCCGAGCCCCGATCAGGTGTTCGACCGCTACGTGGCGGCTTTCAGATTAAAAATAATAATTCCGATGTTTCGAGAATCGCAAACACCTTTACGAAAGGCTAATTGCTTTCTACAAGTGAAGAGGCAAACCCTGGAACTCGGCACGTCGAAGGGTAGAACTGAGCCGGCCGTCGTCGGGCTCTGACCGGCCAGAACCGGTCGATCGATCACGCACGATGGATGTCCGCTTCGGGCGCAACAGCCGCTTTGGCTTGAGACAATGTGCTAGCGTGTTTTAAGCCGGCCACAGGCGAAAGTCCTGCGCCCCCCAAATCGATATCCAGTGCGCACCTATAGCGCAATCTTCTTCAACAACAGCCGCATCGCCGCGGGAATCGGCGCGATCACTGGCACCAGGAACTGCATCTCGAGTTCCTTTGCCGCCTGCCCCAACGGTCCGCCGCCGATAACAACCGCCTCCGCGCGATCGTCGTCGATGCAAGCGGCGACGGCCAGCCCCAGTGCTTCCAGCAACCGCGCCGGATCCGCGGCGAGCGCGAGCGGATCGCCGCTCGTCAGCCGGATGCCGGTGTACTGCGCCCCGACGCCGAGCGCGTGCACTTTTGCATCGATCGGCACGACCAGGTCCGGCGTCACCGTGGCGATGCCAAAGCGCCGGCCGCCCTGCGCCGCTTCCAGAATCGACGCCTCGCATATGCCAACCACCGGCACGTCGACGATCGCCCGCAGCGCATCGATGCCCGGATCGCCGAACGCACTGATCACGATGCCCCGGGCGGAGCCTCGGTACTGGAGGCCGCTCTCCACCACGCCCGCTGCGGCGGCTTCGAGTTGCGGCGCGGTCAGGATCATCGGTTCGCCGCGCGGCGCGCTCGCACCGCGTACCACGAAGCCGTGCGGCGCTTCGGCCTGGGCGATGTCGACCATCATCGCGGTGGTCGCCTTCGACGTATTCGGGTTGATCAGCAGGATGTCGTGCATTGTGCGGTGGCTCCGTTTCAGGTGGCACTCAGGCGTGGCTCGGCGCCGTGCCCGAGCCGAGCTCCGGCTCGGCCGCCGTTTCGTCGAGGCGATGCCCATAGGTTTCCGGCGCAAGCTGGATGCAGGCGGTGAAGATTGCGTACATCACCGCGATCATGCCGAACACGCCCGCCACGCCGCTTGTGTCGAACATGCGGCCCGAGATGAGCGGCATCAACGCGCCGGCCGTCGTGCCGGTCGCAAGAATGAAGGACGTGCCGAAGGCGCGCACGCGAGTCGGAAAGAGTTCCGGCGCGTAAATCCAGATGGTTGTATTGAGCATCAGCACGAAGAACTGGAAGAGTGCGCCGCAGGCGAGCACCAGCACGATGTTCTTCGCGAGAAATCCGAACGCCAGCGCGGCCAGACACGCGAGCACCGCGCCGATCGTCAGCACGCGCTTGCGCGGCAGGTGATAGCCGAGCAGCGACGCGGCGAGCGTGCCGGCGAAGCTGCCGCCCTGCATGATCAGCGTATAGACGAGGCTCCGCGTGATCGTGTAACCCTGCGCGACGAGGATGGTCGGCATCAGCGTGAGCACGGAAATCTGCGCGCCGTAGGTCATCCAGATCGCGATGCCGACCGACGCGGTGCGGCGCAGCAGCTTGCCGCGGAAGATGTCGAGCACGTTGGCGCGCGAGGTCGCCGGGTCCGACAGATCGTCGCCGGAGATGTAGGCGGTGACGGGCGCTGTGCCGGAGAGTTTGCCGCTTGCGAGCGTCGACAGCACGTGATTGGTTTCGGCGATGCGGCCTTTGGACAGCAGGAAGCGCGGCGTCTCCGGAATCAGGCGGCGATAGAACGCGCCGAGAAGCGCCGGCAGCACGAGGCAGGCGAAGAGCCATCGCCAGCCATCGACGCCCGGAAAGATCGCGAACACCAGCAAGCCGAACGCGGGCGCGAGGAAGTTGCCGAGGCCGCCCGCGCCGACATTCACGAGACCCACCGCCGTGCCGCGAAACTTCTGTGAGCAGAACTCCGCGAGCATGGTCACGGCCACCGCCACTTCGCCGCCCAGCCCGAAGCCGACGATCGCGCGACCGACGCACAGCAGCAGAAACGACGGCGCAAGTGCGCAGAGGATCGCACCCAGCGTGAAGAGCAGCAGATCAGCCGTCAGCATCATGCGGCGGCCCCAGCGATCGGCGATATAACCCGACACGAGCCGCCCTAGCGCGGCCGCCGCGAACGTAACGGTGTTCAGCAGGCCGATGTCGGTAGCCGTCAGCCCCCATTGCTGGCGCAGTAGCGGCGCGATCAGGCCGATGGAGTTCTGCTCGAAGCTGTCGAACAGACAGCCAATCAGAATCAGACCGATGATGGTTTTATGCGCCGGCGTAACGCCGATGCCATCGAGCGCGCGATCGAGCTGCGCGGAACCTGCGAACGACGAGTCAGACTGCACGGGACCGCTCATGATCGTTTCTCCGGGTTGGAGCGCGGCGAGGGCAGCAGCGCTTGGATGAGACGATCCTATGATTTCAATTTACGGGTTTCAAGGAAATTTAAATTTCACCAGATCCGTTTCAGTTTAGGGGGTTTTAACGCCGGACAGACGGGCAATTGCACTGCACCAGCATGAACCGACGGCCCGTGTTGAAGACGGTTTGAGGCACAAGCAACGTGCGGGGAACTCGCCGCTTTCACCGGAAAGCGGCGGGTGGCCGCTTGGGCTGTGGTCGTTTGCGCCAACGCGGTGCAACATCGGTCGCGGCCATTGAAGATGCGATGAAACGAAAATTTCATCACGCAAAGCGTCGTCAAAGCACGTTTAAAGCTCATCCAGCCGATCGTGCGCCGCTTCGATCGCGCTCAGCCGTTTCTTCCCACGATTCCCGGCGCGCTCAAAGATGCGCGTGATGAGCACATTGCACAGGCCCATTACCGCGACGTGACTGTCGAGCGGGCCGGGCGCGGCTGTATCGCAATGCAGGGTCCAGGTCGCGCCGCGATGCGCAGGCGCGTGTTGATCGGCGATATACAGCGTTCGGATGCCCGCACCCGTCACGTAATCGAGCACCGCCTGCGTTTGCGGCACGCGTCGGCGCATCCCGAACACGATAACCATGTCGCGCTCGTCGAGACCGGCGAGTTGTTCTCCGAGCGTCTCGCCGGCAGCGGGGAGCGTGACAGCGCGCTCGACGACCTGCTGGATCTGCCAGCGAAAGTAGCTGGCAAACGCGTGGCTGCTGCGGAATCCGAAGATCGGCACCTGACGCGCATCGACGACCGACCGCGCGATCTCATCGACGAGTTCGTCGGAGAGCCGCCCGAGCGTCGCGGTGAGATTTTGCATGCCCAGGTTTATATGCGCCTCAAGCACGCTCGATGACTTCGACGATGCCGACAGGAACAATGGCGAGCCACGCTCCTTTTCGTTGCGGGCGTCGCGCCGCGCATCCTCGAAGGTATCGTAGCCCAGACGACGCACAAAGCGGCTGACGGTCGCTTTCGAGACGCTCGCGAGTTGAGCGAGTTCCGCGCCGGTGTAACTCGCGAGATCGCCGGGAAACTCGAGGACGAAATCGGCGAGCCTTCGTTCGGTCGCGGGCATTTCATCCAGATGGAGTCGGATCCGGCCGACGAATGAATGCTCTGGCTGTGGCATGCGAGGTGATCGGAAGGAGAGTGGGTGAGTTCGGACGGAGTATAGACCCAGCCGCGTTGACGACGCATTGCTGTTGCTCCTGTTGCTCCTGTTTCTCAGCGACGATTCGATGCGCGCGGCGGCTTTTTCCGGATGGTTGAACTCGGTTAGCAGGCGGGCGCGAAACCTCGACTGCGGATGCAGCGAGAGTCCGATCGAAGCCAACAGTGATTGTTGATCGAGTCTGAGCGGACATTGATTGTGACAGCGCGGTTGACCGCTTCGGGTCG
This sequence comes from Paraburkholderia phytofirmans, assembly GCF_046028095.1. Lineage (GTDB taxonomy): Bacteria > Pseudomonadota > Gammaproteobacteria > Burkholderiales > Burkholderiaceae > Paraburkholderia > Paraburkholderia phytofirmans_A. The sequence goes on along the minus strand of NZ_JAQQDJ010000002.1, from coordinate 894,963 downwards.
ATCACAGGTGTCGCCGCACGGCCCGGAATAGCACCGCCACAACCTCGCACGAAGCCGTGAATGTGTCTGTGGAGACAGGAGCGCCAACGTGTGTTTGAGACACACGTCCAAGCCCTCATGGGGTCAAATATGAATCCAGGGGGATAAGCTCGACGACCCATCCGCCTTCTTCGCCCAGTTTGGCCGCCGGGTGCATGGAGGCGATGCGCAGCGCCTCTTCATAGGTATCTGCCTCGATGATGAAAAGGCCGCCCACGACTTCCTTCGACTCGGTGTACGGGCCATCGATGACTTGCGTCTTGCCACTGCGCGGGCGGAGCGTCCTCCAGGTGTCCAGATCGCCAAGCGAGGCGGAAATCAGTACCTTGCCGGTAGCTCTCATTTTGGCGTCCAATGCGGGGCATTGGCTGACTAATTTCTTGACGTCGTCTGGCGCCATCGCGGCGAATTTTTCGGGGGTGAAGTAGGCCAAGCCGAGGTATTTCATGGGAGATCCTTTGGGTGGGAATATCCTGACGACGAATCTGATGATCGAAAATCGACATCTCCGGGGCAGTCTGTGGCGAGTCTCGCCAGCCTGTCCGCTTTGGGTTCGGGATATGCCAGATGCATGAGACAGTGGCCGGCCACTTCGAGTCGTTCGCGCACGATTTGCAAACATGACTTGCACGCATGTTAAGCGACATTCGCGCGTGCCGGCGACTTCCTGTCTGTGGCTCGAAGACACAAGTTGACTGATCGGTCGCGGTAGCGACTGCGCTGTCGCGCAGTGTTGATCCGGGCAGGATCAACAGCGAAACACGCCTGCGAAAACTAACAACATAGATCGGTAAAGGCGAGCTCGACAACCGTTTCGAGTTGGCCGATAGTACGCTGCCATGCAATGTCGGCAGTCACGTACTGATCAATGGCAGTATTCCCGTCAAAAGTGAGGTGGCATTCAGCTCAGCCGTATCTTCGGCTGCACGAAGCCGTTAATCCGCTCGGCGGTCCACAGCATCATGGCCTTGCCGAAACCGTGCAAAGCCTGCTGATGTTGCCGGTAGAGCATGGCGTGACTGAGTTGCGCAAATCGGCCCCTGATAAACCCGCCACGGAAGAAGCCGAACTGCCCGAGCGTGCCGAAAGCGTTGTAGTCGCTCAGCGACACCAGCGCGCCGAAGTCGTGAAATGCAAAGTCGGGCAAAGAACCGCCGCCGAGCCAGTCCGGCAAGTGCTTCGCGAGGTGTTGTGCCTGTTGCGTGGCGACTTGCGCCGTGGGTGCGAGAGGACGTTCATTGCCGGCGAGCGTCAACGTCGAGCAATCGCCGAGGGCAAATAGTGCGTCGTCGTCGTGCGCCTGCAGGGTTGGCCTGACGGTGATCTGATTGGAACGATTGCTCTCGATCCCATTCAGTTTGCTCAGAAAATCAGGGGCCTTGACGCCCGCCGCCCATACCATCAAATCCGCCGGTTGCTTGCTGCCGTCGCCCAACCGGAGTCCATCGGGTTCGGCGGCGATCACTCGCGTGCCCGTTCGCACCGTGAAACCGATATGCCGTAACTGTGCCTCGCTGGACTCCGACACTGCCGGCGGAAATGCCGCCAGTACGCGCGGTGCGCTTTCATAAAGGGTGAGGTTCAGACGTGAGCGGATGCCGGGGTCGCCGTAACTCGACGCCACTTCGAGCAAGCGGCTCAATTCCGCTGCCAGTTCGACGCCGGTCGCTCCGGCGCCGACGATCGACACGCGCAACGGGCTATTCGTCACAACGCTCTGGAATATGCGGATTCGCAATGCTTCGTTGAAGACTTCAGCCTGTGCCTGGCTGTCAATGAAATGGCAATGATCGAGTACGCCTGGCGTGCCGAAGTCGTTGGCGCGACTGCCTAACGCAAGAATCAGCACATCGTATTCGACCGTGCGCGGGCCGATCACGACTTCCCCCGACGGCGAACGCAGCGCAGCCAGCTTCACGATGCGCGTATCGCGGTCCAGGCCCTCCATTTCGCCTGGCTGATAGTTGAAGCCGTGGTCGCGGGCGTGGGCGAGATAGATGACCTGCTGTTGCTGGACCTCGCGAGTGCCCGCCGCGATGGTGTGCAGCATGGGCTTCCAGATATGGGTTGCAGTTTTGTCGATCAGCGTGACCTGAGCGCGGCCGCTGCGGCCAAGCGTGTTGCCCAGCCTGGTTGCGAGCAGAAGTCCAGCGATGCCGCCGCCGACGATGACGATCCGGGTGGTCTGGCGCATTGTCAAATATTCTACGAGTGATGAATTATTGCAATGCTACGGTTCCGACGGATTCATGTCAAACCGATGCCACGGCCATTCGCGGTGCGGCACCCGTTAAAATCTCTGGTTCTCCTTGAACACCATCTACCGTCGCCGATGAAACCCCCTAACGACCAGGCCAAGTACGCCACGACGACTCCCACGCCGCGTCGGTCGCGCGGCCGTCCAGCGTGCAGCGACGCGGGCGGTGCCGATGCATTGCTTCGCAGCGCCCGCGGGGCATTCGCGAGGAGCGGCTATGAGGCGACGAGCGTGCGCGAAATCGCCAGGGCGTCGGGTGTCGACCCCGCGCTGGTCGCGCATCATTACGGCTCGAAGGAGGCATTGTGGATCGCCGTCGTGGACCAGATCGCGAATGAAGCGGCTCCCATGATCGCGAAGACCGTAGCCTTGCGGGAGACGCCAGGTCTAGGACCGCGAGCGCGCGTCGAGAGCGCCGTGTCGATCCTGATCGACCAGGTGTTTCTCACGCCAGACGTTGGCATGTTTTTTTCGACCGCCGCAACCGAAACCGGCGAACGCCTTAACCTGCTGATCGAGCGGGTGGTGCGGCCGTTTCATGACGCGTTCGTGCCGTTGCTCGTCGATGCGATCGACGCAGGTGAGATTTCGCAGCAGGATCCCGACATCATGTTCACGATGCTCGCCAACGGCATCAGCAAAACCGTCGCCTATAGCCATGTGCTGAGTCCGTTCTCTTCCTTGCCGCGGCGCCCGAAGGAATTCAAACGTGCCGTTCTGACGACTGCGTTAGCCATGCTCGGCTGAACCGCTGCGACCTCGACTCGGCTCTCGCAAATATGCCGTAAGCGGCCCGTCAGATATTGTCGGTGAGCGACCGAACCGGGTCGGTGAAGCCTGACGACGTGTCCGCTTCGGGCTTGAGTTGGGCCATCGAAGTTGACGTCAAGTCGTAGGCAATTGCTGCCTCCCTGGCTAGCCGGGCAGGGATAGACCAAGCATTTCGAGCCAACTTCGGAACCTGGTCTGACTGAGCACTAACGCGTGGATCTGGAAGTCTGATTGGCCGTAGAAACTACCGTCCGCCTTCTTGCTAGATGGGTCACCGGGTATCTCGGTCCAGCACATCTCATCTTGCGGCGTAATAGATAAACCGGCGATCAACCTGACGTCGTTTTCAGTGTCGCTCTCGCGTGCTAACTGGACAGCGATAGGGCGTCTCGCATGGGCACCGGCTATATAGTTGAGACTGTCCTTCCCACTGAGAGACGCTAGGCAAGGAGTGTTTTAACCAGCGCGTTTGTCGATGGTGCGTCGAACTTCTTCAACAGCTTTCCCCGAAAGACCTCGACAGTACGCGGACTGATACCCAACGCTATGCCGATTTCCTTGGCGGTCTGCTTCTGAATGAGTAAGGCCGCCACGTCGCGCTCGCGCTTGGTCATGGAATTCTTGGCTTCAGCGATCAATTTATTGGCGGAGCTTGCACCGCCCGACAGGCTCGCCGTGACATCCATCTCCGAGAAGAACCACAGTGCCTCGCGATATGGATCGTCCCGATGTTCGCTCACACCCGTCACGTTCACCCAGAATAATTCGCCATCGGTCCGTTGCATGGCGCGCGGCTCGGTGATTCGCCCGAACTTCTTCAGCGCTGGAATCACGCGCGCACCGAACCGTTCGAATGCCACGTCATTCGGATACAGGATTCGGACCGTCTGGCCGATCAATGCGTCGCTCGTGGCGCGAAACATGTCCAGGAATTGCCGGTTGCACGCGGAGATCACCCGCTGACGGGTGACCATCAGCGCAACCGGCGCGTGCGCGAACACCTGCTCGTAATCGATCGGCTCGGACCCGGGTGCGCTCGCGGGCATTCCTTTCATACAACCTCCTCGAAGTCAGGGTGATTCCGTACGTAACTGATACGTATTGTTATACGTATCTTGCACTCCTAGACTCCTACGTGCAATGACATTTAACCCGTTGATTTGGAGAAGGAAATGGACGACTACAAGAATCGCTCGTATGGCGCCGTCGAGATTGGCATGAAGGGTAAGGTGGGGATCGTCGTGGTGGACTATCAGCTCGCCTTCACCGAGTCGAAATACCCGCTCGGTGGCGCGCCGTTGGTGATGCGTGGACTGGAAAACACGGCCCGTCTTTTAAGGGTCGCTCGCGCGCACAACGTACCCATCGCGACATGTTTCACCGCTTACAAAACCGAGCGTGACATGCCGCACTGGAAAATTTCCGCGGTTCGGGATCAATTCAGACTTGATCATCCCAGCTCCGAACTGGACCCCCGCATATACGATAAAGAATACGACGTAGTGGTGTGCAAGTTCGGTCCGTCGATATTCTTCCAGACGCCGGTCGTTCCGTATTTCATCAGAGAGGGCGTTGAGACGGTCATCATCACGGGCTGCAATACGAGCGGATGTATTCGGGCATCGACCATTGACAGTTTCCAGTGGGGCTTCCGCACGATCGTTCCCGAAGACTGTGTCGGCGACATCGAGGAGGGCCCGCATCGCGACAACCTGCGCGATGTCGGCCGACGCTACGCCGACGTGTCGAGCGCAGACGAAGTGATTGCCTATATCAAGCAGTCGACGAAATAACGCCCGGCAAAACGATGGGCCGTATCGGCCCATAAAACCGCCCCGTCCAGAACAGCGTCCAGCGCAGTTGGCTGCGATTGGATAGCCCTTGCGCGCTCAATTTCCCGTGGAGAATTCCATGAATCAGGCCCCCACCGTTGACGGTACTCTCGAACCGGATGAGATCGAGCACAGCATGAAAAGGATCGCCGTTGCTAGCGTCATTGGCACGACGGTCGAATGGTACGACCTGTTCGTTTTCGCGACCGCCTCGGCGCTCGTGTTCAATAAGGTGTTCTTTCCCGGCTTTGTGCCATTGATCGGCACTTTGCTCGCGTTCGGCACGTTTGCGTCGGCGTATCTGGCACGTATCGTCGGCGCAGCGCTGTTCGGTCATTTCGGCGACCGGTTGGGGCGCAAGTCGATGTTGCTGGTGTCACTGTTGATTATGGGAGTCGCCACGTTTTGCATTGGACTCTTGCCGGACTATGCGTCGATCGGAATCTGGGCGCCGCTGCTGCTGCTCACGCTACGCATCGTGCAAGGTCTCGCGCTGGGCGGGGAATGGGGCGGGGCGGTATTGATGGCTGTCGAACACGCACCCGCGAACAAGCGTGGTCTTTACGGTTCCTGGGTGCAAATTGGCGTGCCGGCGGGCACGTTGATCGCCAACCTGGTTTTTCTGCTGAGCAATGCGGTGCTACCCGATGGTGCGCTGCTTGCGTGGGGCTGGCGCATCCCGTTCCTCGTCAGTGTGATGCTGGTCGGCGTCGGTCTGTACGTTCGACTGAACACGTCGGAAACACCGTCGTTCCGCAAGATCAGGAGCGCGCGCGCCCAGGTCAAGGTGCCGTTGGCCGAGTTGCTGGGCAAGCGCTGGAAACAGGTGGTGCTTGGAGGCATCGCGACGATGTCGACCGGTACGTCGTTCAACCTGATCGTTGCGTTTGGACTGACCTACGGCACGCAAACGCTGGGCTTTTCGCGCAACGCGATGCTGTCTATCGCGCTGATGGCCTGCGCACTTTGCATCGTGATGCTCCCAGTCTTCGGGCGGCTATCCGATCGGGTCGGCCGCAAGCCTGTGATTGTCGGCGGCATCATCGGCGAAGCCTTGCTCGCTTTCCCGCTCTTCTGGCTACTGGACACCCGCGAGTATGCCTTCGCACTTTTAGGGTACCTGCTGATGATGACGGCATTCGCCGCCAATTACGGGCCGATCGCCACCTTTCTCGCGGAACTGTTCGACGCTCAGGTCCGGTACTCCGGCCTGTCGGTGAGCTACATGCTGTCCGGACTGTTGGGCAGCGCGGCGACGCCGATCGTCACGACGGCTCTATTGTCGGCTACCGGGAAGGGGGCGTCGGTTGCGTGGTTTATGGTGGGGTCCGCGGCTATTTCGGCTGCTGCGCTGTTGCTGCTTGCGCAAACGCTCCGAAGGGGCCGGGGTGCGGCGATTCCACCCAGTTTTTGACCTCATGTATTTTGCTTGGCTGCAGCCGTGGATGGACTGTATCCGGTTTAAAAGGGGGCATGCGCGAGCCGTATCCATACGGTCCCACTGGGTAGTGGCAGCGATCCAACGGACCTTCACAGATTTAGAGATCTGTCAGTTCACATCTCCACTGATTCGAAGCGAGCGGGATGCCGATGGAGCTACCTTCTATGCCTGGTTGAATGGTGAGGACGGGCGGACGACCGTACCGCATCGGAGCGAATCGCCCGCGCTCCGTTAAAGGAAGTCTTCCGATGCGCGGGCAGCGTCTCCCAATCAGAGCCGGGGCGGTTGCTCAACCGGCGAACACACAGACGCGATCGTCTTTCCTGCCAGCACCTTCTTCACGAACGGAATCGAGTCTTCCAGCGATGAATTCACCGTGCCATTGTGCTCACGGTCTGCGTAGAGATGCGCCTCGACCGTGGTGCCTGCCGCGCACGCATCTTTCGCCAGTGACAGTTCTAGCGGCGCGAGCCCGTCGTTCGCGCCGATGCCGATGAACAGCGGCGCCTTCAGCTTCAATATCAACTATCGCAGCAGGGAGTACTTTAGCGCGACACGTCAGGCCGTGCCGCAATTTTGGCAGGCGGACTATACGGTAATGAACGCGCATGTGGCTTATACGTCGTCGAATCAGAAATACATTCTGACGGGGTACGTGACGAATCTGACCAACAAGGCCTACAAGAAACTGGAGTTGATTCCGTCGTACGGTGCTTACCCGGTGCTGTATGGTGATCCGCGTGTGTTCGGCTTAACGTTTACCGTGAAGATCTAGGAATCCCACGTATCAGGATGCTGAGGCTGTCTGCCAAAAGCGACGACCGTTCGGTCCTGTTGAAGCAAATTTAGGTTTCCGCCGGCAGGGGCGCACCAGTTAGCGCGCACATTTGAGGTGCGACCGCGCAAGAGTAACTTGGACTGCGGCTCCTGCCGTCCCGTCGGGTCCCGCGTTGCGGGCTAAGGCCGGAGAGTCGTTTACTTTGACATAATTAATTGTTCACCTTTAACGCTGTCCCCGTCATGTTCAAATGTTGATAATTTATATTATGTCAAGTTACAGGTTTCCGCAGAGAGTCGTCGACTGTTTCCCGAGATGATCCCGCGTGCACATATTCACCTGCCAACTCTTGCCCAGCAGGCCCATCGCAACACGCTCAGCCGGCAGCCTGGTTCAGCGAGCGTTCAGCGATTCCTGCGTGGCGCCCTTAAAGTGATCCGGGCGGCAACAGACATTGCGGGCTACGTCAGCGCTTTCGGAGTTGATGGAACACGGTATGGATCACTCACTTGTCACTGAGAGGAACTCAAATTGAAGTTTGTTATGCGCTTCTTTACGATCGTCCATGGGCTGATGGCTATTCTTTTCACCTGCGCGGCGTTGATGTTGATCGCGATTGCTGCTCGAATTGGATCGATTGCATTTGCGAGTCCATGGGACTCGGCAAGCGCACTATCCGTCATTGAAGCTCTGGGGGTGCTGGCTGGGGCCGTTGTCGCCTTGCAGATCGCTGAGACCGTCGTAGAGGAAGAAGTCATACGTGAGGCCGACGTGAGCGCGCCGACACGGGTGCGGCGTTTCATGTCGCGATTCCTGGTGGTTGTCGTCGTCGCGCTTGCCATTGAAGGACTCGTGGCAACGTTCAAAGCGCTTCACCAAGATTCATCGCAGCTTCGATATGCGGCGTTGCTGATTGCTTCTACAGCGTTGCTTCTCGCCGCCTGGGGACTGTTCGTCCACCTGAATCGGTCCGCGGAAGAATTAGAGCCCGAGGCGATGGAGGAAGTGAAACGCGAAGACAAGAACGTGTAATAGTCCAGTGCCGGATGTGCTAGCCGAGTGCGGGGCGTCCCGCCTCGCCACGGATAGCTGCTTCAAGAAAAGCCCCCCTGTCCTCAATGAACGAGTCAGCTCAGTTATCCATTTTCTTTAATTCATCCATCAGCGACATGGCGTTGGCCACCGCTTCGCCAAGCGCGGTATTGTCGAAAATACACCAGACCTCAACGTTTGAGCTCCGAGCTTCAACGATCCGCCCTGCGACTGCCTCGATGAAAGGTTCGTCGTATGCCGAATAGTAGATTTTCGGGGAACCGTGCAATCGAATATAAAGCGTATCTGCGTCACCCGCCGGTTCGACGCCGGGGACCGGTGCTGGATGCGCGCGCACACAAGCAACTCCGGCATCTTGCATCGCCTTTGCACCCTCCTCGCTAAACCAGCTGACATGCCGCGGTTCGCAGATGATATGCGCGGACGTGAAGTCACGTAGCAGCGAAAAGAAATCTTGTGCCATGGTTACATCCAGCGCAAAGCTGGGTGGCAATTGCAGCAGCAGGCACCCCAATTTTTCACCCAGCGACGTGATCTCGAGCATGAATTTTCTGACGGCGGCGTCTGCGTCCTTCAACCTGAGCTCGTGCGAAATCGTCCGCGGAATCTTGACAGAAAACCGGAATGCATCCGGCACGCTCGCTGCCCACCTGGCATAGGTTTTCGGGAGGTCTGGACGATAGAACGACGAGTTGATTTCAACCGAAGAGAAGATCTGCGCATACCGCTCAAGATGGCTACCCGGCGCAGGGAATTGCGACGCTATTTTGGTCGGCAGCCCCCATCCAGCGCATCCGATTCGCACCGGCGGTGTAGTGGGAAGGTTCCGGCTGTGACTAGCATGTGGCATGGCGTTGGTGGGACAAGGTAAGGAGTGAGGCAGGATGCCCGATGCTGCAAAGGCATGGACGGATTTATGTGCTGACCGCTTTCGCAATCGCGTACTCAGCACAAGGCACGAGTGCCCGGTGCAACGCGTTGCGCACCGCTCGCATCCTGCGTAACGAGTAAGACATATCAATTCTCCGGTGATGAAGAAGCCAAGACGGCTGAGGCACGGGAGCGCTGCTGCCGAATCTGACTACGCAACTCGCATTCCCAGTCCGAGGCCCTCATCGCAGACTGCCGGAGCACGCGGCGATCAGACGCGCGAGCGCGAAAAAATGAGTGACGTTCGCCGGCGTGTCGATCGCGGCGAAGCAAATAACACCTTTCGAGGCGCGCTAGTGCGACGCAGGTCTTATCACGGGATTACATGCGCCGTGGCACCGGCTCGCTTGTCATATTCGCGTAACAAGCGATCGGAATGCGCGCAGTCGCACGCGCTTGCGTTCGTATCCGATGCGCGAACTGCGCGTTGCCCTCTAGATTGCCGTTTGTCCCCGCACGTCCGAGCGTCGATCCCTCGAGCACTTCCCGGTCACGTGCGGCAGCGAGCTTGAGTCCGTGTCGAAGGTCCCCTCGGCGTGCGCAACTTCGAGTCCGTCTCCAGGCGGCAAGCGCAGTGAGAGCCATCATTGCCCCAGGTGACGCAGGCTCGACGGACAGGCCACATACCAGCGCATACACATCAGGATCACATCAAGCGGGTAATGCAGGCATTTGAGCACGCGCGCCACAGCCGCATTCATGGCCAACATCATCGATCGCGCCGTTCGTTTTGTCGACTGCAGCATAGCCGCCTTATTGCGACAATCGATTAGGCACGCCGTTGCAACCTGCCCCACCCTGATAGATGCAGGAACTTTCGCGTTCTGATACTAGACTGTGAAAACACGCTACGGCGCACCACATCGTTCCAGGAGAAAAGCCATGAGCATTCTGTTAATTGGCGCGAGCGGGCGAACGGGTCGTCTGATCGCCGAAAAATTGCATGCCTCCGCCATCCCGTTCCGCCCGTTGATACGCAACGCGGCAAAAAGCGATGCTTTCGAACGGTTCGGCGTCCGACCGCTCATCGCCGACCTGTCTGGCGATTTCGCGCATGTATTCAGCGGCATACATACTGTTATTTATGCCGCCGGCTCGGCAGAAACCGAGGGCGCGGAGCAGGAACGCCTGATCGACCGCGACTCGATCATCAAGTCGGTCGATTACGCAAAGCAAAGCAGCGTGGGTCTTTTTGTCGTCATCAGTGCATTGCTTGCGTACGCGCCGGAACGCTCGCAGCAAGCGCTGCAACACTACGCGCGAATGAAACGCGAATCGGACGACTACGTGATTGCCAGCGGGCTCGATTACCTTGTGCTGCGCCCCGGCACGCTGACAATGGAGCCGGGAACTGGAACCATCCAGATCGTGTCGGATGCCGATTCTCCGCGCGACCCGGTGGCGCGTGAAGATGTGGCCGAGGTCGTTCTCGATGCGCTCAAGGCGCGACTGGTGAACAAGGTAATTGGTTTTGCAGGAGGAGACGTGCCTATTGGAGATGCGCTAGCCCGCGTGTAGCCCTGCGAGCTGATCACGACATCAAATCCGCCTTCTCGACAAAGCCGGGATTTTCCCCTCGCCCTGCACGGCCAGTCCTTGTCCTTTAGCCTGTCGGCGCCACGTGCACAACGTCTGTTCAGCATCCCCATTTCTCTGGCCAGCACCGCACTCACAACGCATCGACCGTTGGACCTATTGCATACGCCATGAGCAGAAAATCGCGGCGTTCCAGGTGGCCTTGAAAGCGCTGATTAGATACCTGCTCGCAGGCGCTTTTCGGCCCCTCAGAAATCTATATTTCGAAATATGTAGGCCATAGCATGTCTACTCCGAATTCCATTCCCTATTAGCAACAACCTGGCCGATTCAGAGGAAATGTACATCGAGATGCTGACCGAACTCAGGGAGCAACGTTACATTCCCTGAAAGTTCTATCGGGCGAAGGCCAACGTATAAAGATTCGGCGACCGAAATTGACATGACCACGACGGCCATACCGGGCAAAACGCTGCGCAAGACACTACCGCCGGATAAGTCGTTAACCTGCACGTAAAATCATCAGACGATTTCCGCATACCTGGCCAACACGGCAAAATGAACAACACTCCGTAACTAATCTCTGTGCCGCCATAAAATGACAGGCTACGCTCCCTTCACGGTCTTATGGTTCGAGCGTTAAAAAACTTTCCCAGTCAGCTTACTAATTACTGTGGATTGCCAATGAAAAAAATGCTTATTTCCAGTGCCGCTGGCGTGCTTTTCGCTGCCGGGGCGTCGTCGGCATTCGCACAGAGCTCGGTCACGCTGTACGGCATCGTCGATGAAGCCATCCGGTATCAGACGAATGCGGGCCCGGGCGGCAACGACCAGGTCGCCATGACGTCCGGCCCGGAAACCCACAGCCGCTGGGGCCTGAGAGGCAGTGAGGATCTGGGCGACGGCTGGTCCGCAGTCTTCCGCCTTGAAAACGGCTTCGAAGCCTTTAACGGGGAACTACACGTCCCTGGCACACTGTTCAGTCGGCAAGCTTTCGTGGGCCTGTCGAACAAAACGTGGGGCTCGCTCACCTTTGGCAGGCAATATGCGCCGGCCTACGACACCTTGGGCGATATCTTCGACCCGCTGACCGTTGGCAACTATTGGCAAAACAGCTGGATGTATAACGGCATCGGCCCTTACCTCGAAGTCAACAACTCGGTTAAGTACAAGGGCAGCTTCCGTGGCCTGGATGTCGATGCCCTTTACGGCTTTGGCAACCAGCCGGGCACGGTCGGTCTAGGCGCCACCTATGCCGTGGAACTGACATACACGTACGGCCCCGCCATGCTCAACGCAGGCTTCCAGCAGGTCTCCGTTCCGACATCTGCGCCTGGTTCTTCGGTCGGCACGAGTGTCGGCAGCTTGGTCAACGGCGCCAAGACCAACTTCCTGCATATCAGCGGCGCGTTTCAGGTCACCCACGATATCCGCCTCCTGGCCGGCTGGCTGCGGGGGCAGGATCACACTGGTTTGACTGACAGCTACATGCAGCAATCCGGCGCGCCGACGCTGAAGGGTGGAAGCCCGAATCGTATCGACGACACCTATTACGTCGGTGCGAACTGGCACGCCATGCCTGCGCTGCTGTTTACGTTCGCCTACTACTACGGGCAGACGCGCAATGCTGAACTGCTCGACGGCACGCTCGGCAAGGGGGTGAACCAATCGGCCACCGTTCTCGCCGAATACTCCTTCACGAGGCGCACAGAAGTCTACGGGATCACGGACTTCGCGCGCGGCACAGGTGCCTTCTCCGCCGACTACCCCGGCGGGGTCAACGGCGAGGGCGTTCCGACTAACACTGTTGGCCGCACCAATCAGGTGGGCGTGGCAATCGGACTTCGCACGATTTTTTAAGGACGCGTTCGTATCCTCCGACGCGGACCCGCGCCGGAGGGTACGGGCCAGCGCAACAGCGTCAGCTCGTGCGCCCTTCTCTCGATGAGGCGAGTTTCCCGCCCGATGCTTTCAGCGGTATCTCTTGCGAACCCGCTACCCGACGTAGGCCATCGGCGAAACAGCCGGGTACGCTAAAGGTTTGACCACTGCGTCTGTCTGCACCTGGCGGGTGGCGTTCCTCTCGTCTGCATATAACGATAGCGCTCGATATTGTTTGTGTCATGACGACACACTCTCTAGCATCTCTTGTTCTTCATCTTGACCACTTCGAAATACATGAAAACAACCACGACGCTCAAAGGTGCATTGCTATCCGTTCTTCTGACTTGCGGCATCATGAGCGCACAGTCGGCGCTGGCAGCCGATCAAACGGTGCGTGTCGGCATCATGTCCGGTGAAGACGAGGACGTATGGCGCGCAGTCGCGCTCAACGCGGCCAAACATGGCCTCACCATCAAGGTCACGACGTTCTCCGACTACACGCAGCCGAACGAAGCACTGGCGCAACACGACCTCGACGCCAATTCGTTCCAGCACAAACCTTACCTCGACGCGCAGATTGCCGCGCGCCACTATGAGATCGTGCCGGTCGGCTATACCTATGTGCAACCGATCGGCCTTTACTCGCGCAAGGTGAAATCGGTCGCCGCGCTCCCGCAGAATGCCACGATCGGCGTACCGAACGATCCGAGCAACGAAGGCCGCGCGCTGCTGCTTCTGCAAGCGAATGGGCTCTTCAAGCTGCGTCCTGACGTTGGCCTGCTGCCGACCGCTCGCGACATCGCGGAGAATCCTAAGCACGTGCAGATCAAGGAGCTCGACGCGGGCATCGTCGGCCGCGCGATCGGCGATCTGGATGCAGCCGTGGTCAATACCGACTGGGCGATCAAGGCCGGTATCAAGATTCCGCAGGAGCGCATCGCGCAGGAGAAAGTACCGGGCAATCCGTATCGCAACTTCATCGCGGTCAACGCGAAAGATGCGAAGGCGCCTTGGGTGAAGGCACTCGTGGACAGCTATCAGCAGACCAACGTCGCGACGGCGATTCTGACCGTCTATCACGGTGCGACGCTGCCGGCATGGGAAGGCGCGCCGCAACATTGAGGCGCACCCGCTATCGATGCGCGCCGCAGGCTGAACAGCTCGCGGCGCGCTTCAACATAGCGCCGCGACAACCTCAGCGGCGCAGCAGCATGGCAAGCGAGCGATGCGCGTCGAGCTGCCGGTCGTAGCCGGCAAGCGCACCATCGACGCGGCGTAGCAAAGGCGGCGTGGCAATGGTAGTTGCATCGGACAGCGCCGTCGAACCGGACACCGGTGTAGCGCCGGCCAGACAGTAGCCAACGTCGCGCCGGGCGTTGATGCAGGTTCGTACCTTACCGGCGTCGATCAGCGTGGCGAGCGCGGCTTCGACGGCCTTTTCCGACACGCCGAACAGGCGGGCGAAAGTCACGGTCGTGTAGACACGGTTGTGTCGCATTTTCAGCATCAAACTATCGATTAACGGATTCATGCTCATCAAGGTCGGCCACTACAGATTTGAAATGAACGCCGCGCGCTGAACCTGCGCGCGGCCTGAATGGAAGCATGGCAGGCTTCGCAAAAATTTGGAAAGACCGAGTTCCGATATGGTTATGAAACGGGATATGAAACGGGTTATGAAACGCGACACGTCGCTACGTGCGTGTCAGTCGGCTCGCATGCTCTCGCGTGAGTGCATCGAATGCGCGAGGCGGCTCATCCATCAGCAGGAGTGACGGATCCGCATCGAGTGACTGTGCGAGTCCTGCGCACATGGCGCATGCCGCATTACGTCGCTCAATATGGCTTGTCGCCGAGAATGGTGGCGCGGTGCATGACGCGCCGCGCTGGGTGGTAGTCGTCCACCGCGTAATGGCTGGTCGAGCGATTGTCCCAGAAGGCCACGTCACCCAACGCCCACCGCCAGCGCACGCTGAATTCCGGGCGCGACTGGTGTGCGAACAGGAAGTTGAGTAACGCCTTGCCTTCTTCCTCGGGCAAGTTATCGATCTCGGTGGTAAAGCCTTCGTTGACAAAGAGGCCCTTGCGGCCGCTCTCCGGATGAGTGCGAACAACTGGATGACTCAACGGCGGGTTCTTGAGTCGTGTCTCATTCCAGCGCTGCCGGTCCGCTTCGGTCAGGCCAAAACGCTTGAGCGGAAAGCTCTTAGTGAAATCGTGCGTTGCCGTCAGTCCTTCCAGCAAGATCTTCAGCCTGTCGGATAGCACGTCATACGCGGCAAAGCTGCTCGCCCACAGTGTGTCGCCACCGGTTTCCGGCAACAGTCGCGCGACGAGTACGGCGCCAAGCGGTGGGGTCGCGGTGAACGTGACGTCGGTGTGCCAGATGGCGTTGTCTTTGAGGTCGAGAGTATCGGTATCCAGTACCATGATCTCGCGCGCCTCGGGATGCTGCGGATAGATGGGATGAGTGTGCAGATCGCCGAACTGCGCAGCGAAATCGCGCTGTTGCAGCGGACTGATAGTCTGGTTGCGAAAGAACAATACCTGATGGCGCGTCAACGCCTCGCGGATCTGGTCCCGCACGTCCTTATCGATAGGCTGGGCCAGATCGATGCCCTCCACCAACGCACCGAGCGCCGGCGTAAGACAGGTGAAATTCAAACTCACTCCACACTCCTTGAAAGCTTGATTCTGCCGGTAACGCACGCGCGCACACTCGCGCTGTTGTGCCGGATAGTGAGTCTTGACCTCGAAACTCACCTTCTGATTCTCCTGCAGCGACCTGAAACCTGTCGCCATGATGCATTCCTACGCGTTCATGAACAGCGCGACGGCTGTTCATCGATCCAAAGGCGTGCCCAGCGAGCCGCATAGGCCAAGGCAAGATCCGACTCGAAGAAGTAGTCGAGCTCGTCGAACACGAAAGCGGGCTTCAACAGCGACACCTCGTCCTGAATGACGAGATTGGCCGCGAACAGTCCACCGGGTAGAGCTTGCGCCGCGGGCGCCACTTCATAACCTTTGTAATGCATGCCCGATTGACCTCCGATACGTGACCACTAAAAGCAATGAGTCGAGGTTAACCGGCTTCTCGAGGCGGGAGAAATAAGCATTTGGCAAATGCAAACCCGTATTCATTCGTCGTTGCATAGATGGAAAGGGAGAGTTTCGATCGGGTACCGGCGGGCTTCCCGTCAAGAGGGCCATGCGAACGTGTGACGCGCATCGACCGAAATACGCTGCTTGACCTACATTGCCCAGGAAAACATATGTCCGTTGATGAGAGAGAAAAAGAACATAAGTGCGATTTCATCCCGGCAGTATCCTGTACCAGGACCGAATCAGCAGATCAATACGCGCTACGACGCCAAGCCGCTGTTCTGCATATCTATATGCAAAAAAATTGGTTCGATGCAGTCGCGTGATTGCAGACACTCGATATGTTCTCAATCGATCCGCCGACCATCATGAAGGGATTCGGATATCTTTCTCGTCGAACGCTCGACGACGCTACAGAAAACGCGTCAGCGCCAGCTGATTTCCCGCGCGCGTCCGTTAAGCGGGTAGGCACGGTGTTGCTAGTCGGCGCGATCCTGGCGTGCATTCACAGGGAAATTTCGGGTGCGAGCGATGGCTCGCTCTTTTCCGCGCTGACCGCCTATGCTAGCGACACCCTGCACCATCTCATGTCGATCCTGTTCAGCCGCGGCCCATGACCCAATCGGTCGAAGGATGTGAGCAACGGCGCGATCACCACCCGGGAGCACGATAATGGCCTGCGATGCCCAAGGCCTGCAGGTGACAGCGTCGGACGAATCCGTCGTTGCGCTCGACCGCGCCATCTCGGACTGCTTCGGCTGGAAGGGCGATCCTGTTGCCCGCTTGCAGGAATTACGCGAGCGTCGGCGGGATGGGCGACTATTCTTTTCACGCGATCTGACAGCGGATTACCCACTTTCACAAAACCGTCGATCGTGCCTCCTATCACGATGCGCGCCTGACTCAGGTTGCTTATATCGAGCTCGAGACTGACGGCTTCGCCGTAGGTCATCATGCCGCCGTGAGTACATCGCAAGCATTCGTCGGCGCGTTCGCGCCGATCATCCACCCTAAGCGGCGCAGTCAACAAACCAACCTCAATTCATTGCTGAATATAGAGGTCAGCAAAATTCCCCCTCAATCCCTCCCCAGTCGGCGCATAGTCCTTGACCTTCTTCGAAACGATCGTGATATTCGGATTCGCGCCAAACTCGATCGACGGGACGTCGTCATGCACGATCTGCTGGAACTGAATGAATAGCTGACGTCGCTTCACCTCATCGGTTTCCACCGAGGCGGCTTCAAGCAGCCGGTCCACTTCAGGATTCGAATAGTGTGCCGCATTGGAAAACGGCAATCCGATCTTGAAGTTCTTCGACCAGAACACGCGCTGCACGCCCACGGTCGGATCGAACACGTTTGCGAGTGCTTCGAGCGTAATGTCGAAAGCGCGATCCGTGTATGCCTTCTTCACGTAAGTTGCGAAATCATAGCTCTCGATCTCGCCGTCTATTCCGATGCGCGCCAGGGACTGCCGGACGAAGTCAGCGGCCCTTGGATCCTGGAACGGATTGAAGAGCAACCGCAGCTTGAACCGCTTGCCGTCCGCGCCACGTTTCAAGCCCGCTGCATCCAGCTCGGCGTTGGCCTGAGCGATGTCGTACGGAAAGTAATGGATATCGGCGTCGTGATACTTCGTGTTTGCCACGCCGATGGCTGCGGCGGAAACCTGACCGTAGTTATACCAAACGACACGGTTCAATGCGTTGACGTCGATCGCCTGCGATATCGCCTTACGCACGGCCTTGTCTTTGAGAACGGGCGTGTCCAGATTGAAGATCAGCTGTTGATGATTGCTCACGTACGGCCAGTTGGTCGTATCCACATTGAAGTTGGGCAACGCTGCAAACCGCTTGACGTCCGACAACGGAATGGCCTGGTCGCCAAGATTGGCTGCGCCCGATTCGAGCGCGGCGGCCCGAGCCGCACCGTCAGGAAGGAAGCGCACGATGATCTTGTCGACGTATGGCTTGGGTTTGTCCCAGTAGTCCGGATTGCGCTCCAGAAGAATATAGCTGCCGTGCACGAACGACTTATAAACGAAGGGACCCGTGCCGATCGGCGCGCTGTTGTACGGGTTGGACACGATGTCCGTTCCCTCGTACAGATGCTTGGGGATGATCGGCGACTCGGAACCCGACAGCGCGGTAATCAGAAACGGCGCCGGCTTCGACAACTCGATGATCGCGGTGTAGGGATCGGGTGTCTTGACGTCGGTCACGTTCGCGAACGTGCTTCGGCCACGCGGATGAACCTGCTTGAGCGTCAGAATCGAAAAGGCAACGTCAGCGGAAGTGAACGGTTTGCCGTCGTGCCACTTCACGCCGCGCCGCAACGTGAAACGGTATTGAAGCCCGTCCTTGCTGACCGACCATGCGCTAGCCAGCAAAGGTTGAGGATTGAGATCCTTGTCGTAAGTCAGCAAGCCCTCCACCACTTTCGGGCCGATCTCCGCGTTGCCCCCGGCGGTGGTGGTCAACGGAATGATCGACGCCGGTTCCGGCGTGACGAGCCATGTCAGGGTTCCGCCATGGTTCGGCGCTGCCAGCGCGGGCGAAGGGCCGGCGCCGGTCAGAGTGAAAGCGATCAACGCGGCAAACAGGGTTCCGCGCAGTCCGTTTTGCGTGCTCATACTTATCCTCTTTATTATTGAATAGCGGATAGTAAAGCTCGCCGAAAGGAACGAAAAACAAGCAAAAGTGATTAGCTTTGCATAGGCGGATGCTTCATTTACCGTCTGAATCTCGCTGACTTCCCCGCTCTTTCAGTGTCCTCCTCTTCCAGCGGATCAGATAAGAATAGCTACATTCGTTGGTTGTCCACGATGTTCGATATCTGCTAACTTCTGCTGCCTACCTAAGCGGATACCCTGCGCTGCGCCGGCAAAGGCTTTGCATGTCGAAGCATCGGACATGTCTGCGAAGATCGACAGACACCCCTCATCCAATCCTGGTCCTGAATAGATCGCCCTTGAGCCATTAATGAGCGCCCACGCTTCAGACATTGCGTTTGCCGGAAACGCCCCAATTACACCGCGCAAGTATTCCGCGGCACATATCATCCGCTCGGACGACGAGGCGATTCGCGTAGCGCAGGAGTTGGCCGCACGCTTCGCAATCGACGCCGCGCGGCGCGATAGCGAACGCATCTTGCCGTATGAAGAGATTAACGCCTGTTCGGATGCTGGCCTGTGGGCGATGACCGTACCCGCTGCTTACGGCGGCGCGCAGGTTTCCTACGCAACGGTTGGCCGCGTATTCGCCACTCTCGCAACAGCCGACCCGTCTATCGCGCAGATTCAGCAGAACCACAACAGTGCGGTTTTCTGGCTATCAAAACCGGCACCGATGAGCAGCGCGCGTTCTTTCTCGGTGAAATTCTGCGCGGCGCGCGCTTTGGCAACGCCAACGTCGATGTCGGCGGGCGACGGCCAACGGGCTCGACAATGACCATCGCGCCGGACGGCGACGGCTTCCGCTTGTCCGGCACCAAACTCTATTCGACCGGCGCGCTCTTTGCCGACTATGTGTCGACGATCGGCCAGGACGAACAGGGTCGCCGAATCGTCGCAATCGTCCCGGCAGGCCATCCGGGAATGCGAATTCTCGACGACTGGCAGAGTTTCGGCCAGAAAACGACCGCAAGCGGAACCGTCATTTTCGACGACGTCTGGGTGCCGGCACTCAACGTACTGCCGATTTACCGAAGCTACGCGGAATGGCCACAAAACGCGGTCACGCAGATAAGCCACGTGGGCATCGATGCTGGCATCGCGCGTGCGGCCGTCGACGCGACGATCTCATTCATTCGCGATCGCGATGCAGCTTCGCAGTCGAGCGGCATACCGCCAATCGGCGCAGACCCGTATGTGATCTTCCAGCTTGGCGAATTGAAAACGAGACTGCACGCGGCCGAAGCAATGATGGATCGCGCCGGCCGCGAGATCGATCGTTGCCTCGCCGATCCTGGGCTCGAGAGGATTGCCGAGGCGTCGATCGCCGTGGCGGAAGCCAAGGCGTTGACGACGGAAATTGCCATGGACGCCAGCAACAAGCTATTCGAATTAGCCGGCACCCGTTCGACGCATCCGTCATTCAATCTCGACCGGCATTGGCGCAACGCACGCGTTCACACGCTGCACGATCCCGTTCGCTGGAAATACGCGGCAGTCGGCAACTTCTATCTTAACGGCGTGCGGCCGCCGACCTCCGGGCAGACGTAAGCCCACGCGCAACCGCTCGCGCGCCGCACGCCGCTATTCCGTCAGATGGCACCGGTCGCCAATCGCTGCCAGAGTTGTTTTTGCTCAGGAGATATCCGCATGCCCGGACGTCGTCGATTTCTTGCCGCGGGAGTCGCCGCGCTTGCCGGTTCGACTCTCATCGCCCCAATGACAAACGCGCTTGCGACAGAGCGCGACACGATCACGCTGGGCTTCCAGAAGACCGGTATTCCGCTCGTCGCCAAGCAGCTCGGAGTGTTCGAGAAACGCTTCGAGCCGCGCGGCTTGCGCGTCAAATGGATCGAGTTTCCATCGGGTCTCACGTTGTTGCAGGCGCTCGACATGGGGGCGATTTCCTTCGGCAACTCCGGCAATGTGGGCTGCATTTTTCTGCAAGCGGGAGGCGGCCATATCGACTACATAGCGGCTCAACCCTCCGGGCCGAAAAGCGAAGGCATTCTCGTCAGAGCGGATTCCGGCATACACAGTCGTGCTGATTTACGCGGCAGGAAAGTGGGCTACGCAAAAGGTTCGAGCTCACATGATCTGATCGCGGCGGCGCTGGAGCAGTCCGGTGTGAAACTGTCGGAGATCAATAGCATTTCCCTTGGCGCCGCGGACGCCGCGTTCGCCTATGAAGGCGGCAATATCGACGCGTGGGTCATCTGGGATCCCTACTTTACGATCGCGCAACGACATACGCCTTCGCGCGTTCTGGCATATACCGGCGACGTGAAACCGAGTTCGGGGTTCCTGCTGGCGAACAGCGCGTTTGCCGCAGCGCATCCGGACCTTGTGCGCGAATACATCGACGGCTCGAAAGAGGCGGCCGAATGGGCGAAGTCCCATCCCGCTGAAGTCACTTCCACGCTTTCAGTCGCCACCGGCATCTCGCCCGACATCATGGCGGCGGTAAACAGGAATGCCAGTTTCGACGTCACAGTGCTGAACGCATCGCTACTGGACGCGCAACAGAACACTGCTGACCGGCTATTCGCTCTAGGCCTCATTCCCAGGAAGGTCAATGTGCGTGACATCGTCTGGAAGGCTCAATCGTGACAGGCTTAAAACTGGGAAGGATATGTGACGCCGGCTTAGGAGAAAAACATCTAAGCATATGGGGCGACGAAGATTAAACAAGGATGAACATCCGCGTTGTACCGCAATCACGCGGAGATACAATCCGAACGCAGTACTGCAAATTTAAAATTCCATTTCCAGACGCCGATTGTCAATTAATCCCGTGTAGTCCATGTGTCAACTCTTTGCGCTTAATGCGGCCGAGCCTACCGACATCACCTTTTCCTTCACGGGCTTCGCGGCGCGCGGCGGTTTGACGGACGACCACGTGGACGGTCGGGGCATCGCGTTTTATGAGGGAAAAGGATGCCGTCTGTTTGCCGATGACCGTCCGGCGTACACTTCTCCGATCGCCGCATTCGTCAAGGCGCACCCGGTGAAGTCGCGCAATGTGGTCGCTCATATTCGCAAGGCAACGCAGGGCCGTCCGAGCGTGGAGAACTGCCATCCATTCATGCGTGAATTATCGGGCTCGCAATGGGTCTTTGCGCACAACGGCGACCTCAATGCGTTTGAGCCGTTAAATTCGGGACCGTTTTCGCCCGTGGGAACCACGGATAGCGAAGCCGTTTTCTGCAGCATGATGAATACATTGGCGGCACGCTTTCATGGCGCTGCAATCCAGTTCGACGCCGTGTTCGACGCGCTTATCGCGATCGTGGAAGGCCTCAATCCGAGAGGGACTTTCAATTTCCTGCTGTCCAACGGCGAAGTGCAATTCGCCTACTGCTCGACGCGACTCGCGTATGTGACGCGAACGTGGCCGTTCACCAGCGCACGACTCGTCGATGCGGATCTGTCCATCGATTTTGCCGAGCGAGGCAAGCCGGAAGATCGCACAACGGTGATCGCGACTACGCCGTTGACGGACGAAGAGTGGATCATCTGCCGCCCGGGCGACCTCCTGATGTTCTCGCGCGGTGCATTGCAGCGACAAGCCTTTATTCCGGTTCCAGAACTTATAAGCGCATCAGTGTCAGAGACGGCGCACGAGGCGTCACGCCCAACGACCGATTGCGCTCTGGCGGCGCTGCCCTGAATCAACGCGCTGAAACTGAAAAGCTAAGCATAAAAAACTGTTTGTCATCGCCATGTCAACCGGCCTCTAATAGAAGGCTCGCCTTCGCGATGCGCCGACCTCGAGCATTTTTTCTCATGGCTGATATGGAACCGACATGGCTGACGTAACTTCTTCTCGCAACAGCTGTGTCTCTTCGAAATGGCTGCGTTCGGGTGTTTCGAAAGGCGCGCTCCACAGTTGGCTTTCGTGGCTCGTTCCCGTTGTGGTTCTGGTGCTTTGGGAGACTGCGGCGCGTCTTGGATTGATTGCGCCTCAGGTCCTCCCGGCACCGAGCAGTGTCGCCGAAACCGCGCTGGATCTGGCCAGAAATGGCGATCTGTTCGTTCACCTCGGCGTTTCGCTGCTGCGTGCCGTGGCGGGCTTCATAGTCGGCGGAGCGATCGGCCTCGTGCTTGGTGTCACGGTCGGCTTCTCGCCGCTGGCGCAGGCGCTTTTCGACCGTTCGATCCAGATGGTGCGCGCCATCCCTTTCCTCGCGATGCTGCCGCTCGTCATCGTCTGGTTCGGCGTGGGCGAGGTGGCGAAAATTTTTCTGGTCGCGCTCGCGGTGTTGTTCCCCATCTATATCAACACCATGTTGGGCATCCGTCAGATCGATCCGAAGCTGATGGAACTCGCCAAAGTCATCGGGCTCGATTGGACCGCGATCGTGCGGCGAATCATTCTGCCGGGAGCAATGCCGTCGATCCTCACGGGCGTACGTTATGCGCTCGCTCACGCCTGGCTCGCGCTCGTGATCGCCGAAACGCTCGCGACGACAAAGGGCATCGGCTTCCTCGCCATGGATGCCCGCGAATTCCTGCAAACCAATGTCATTCTGCTGACCATGATCATCTACGCGATCATCGGCGTCGTGGCCGACGCGCTGGTGCGGTTGCTTGAAACACGTTTCCTCGCGTGGCACGCGAATTACGCCAAAGGAGCGCAAAAGTGAGCGGAAGCATCGCACTGCCCCGTGATCCTGAAGTTTCGGCACTCGTCATCGAGGGTCGAGCCAGTCAATCCCCGCTCGGCGTATCCATACGCGGCTTGCGGCGCTGCTACGGCACGCGTGTTGTCATCGACGCGCTGGATCTCGATATACATAAGGGCGAATTCGTCGCCCTGCTAGGTGAAAGCGGCTGCGGGAAGACCACTCTGCTGCGCGCGCTGGCTGGGCTCGATCTGCCTGACGCCGGGCAGATCCGTGCGCCCGAACGCCCTTCTGTCGTGTTCCAGGAGCCTCGTCTGCTGCCTTGGGCAACGCTGTGGGAAAACGTCGCGCTCGGTCATGAAACAACGGTCGGCCGGGCCGGCGCGGCGCGCGCCCTGGCCGAAGTCGGCCTTGCCGGCCGCGAGAGCGACTGGCCGCGCAATCTGTCGGGCGGTCAGGCGCAACGCGTCGCGTTGGCGCGAGCTCTCGTTCGCGATCCCGCTCTTCTGCTGCTGGACGAACCGTTTGCCGCGCTCGATGCGCTCACGCGAATCAAGATGCACGGACTCGTCAAGGAGCTCGTCGCCAGACATCACCCGGGCGTGCTGCTCGTGACGCATGACGTCGACGAAGCGCTCACGCTCGCCGACAGGATTCTCGTCATGCGCTCCGGGCGCATCGCGGCGTCCTTCCGGCCAAAAAATGGCACGCCACAAGAACTGCGATCCACGCTGCTCGAAGAACTGGGCGTTCTGTCTCACTGATCGATTTCCTGTATTACTCCAAGGACCTGAAAAAGAATGAATGATTCTTCGCTGAGTCGCCGCCGGCTGTTGCGCGCCGCTGGTGGCCTGCTGGCCGGCGCCGCCGCCGGCAGCCTGTTCCCGGCTCGCGCAGCCGAGCCGCGCAAGCTGACACGCAACACCGATACGGTGCGCATCGGCTGGGGTTACGGCAGCCTGCCGGACATCGCCAAACAACGCGGCGTGTTCGAAAAGACGCTCGCTGCAAAAGGCATCAAGGTCGAATGGATCGGCCCGTTCCCGAACCATGCGCCATCGATTCAGGCCGTGGTCGGCGGCAGCGCGGACTTCGGCTTCTGGGGATCGACTACGCCTGCATTGGCCGCCATGCTGGCCGGCTCACCCATCGTCTTCAATGCATTCGACGTCTACTCGCCGCGCTCGACTGCCATCATCGTGAAGAAATCGAGCGGCATTAATTCGGTCGCCGATCTGGCGGGCCGCAAGGTCGCCATCAATCGCTCGGGGCTCGGCGAATTCCTGCTGATCGCAGCGCTGGAAAAGAATCATGTGGACCGCGACAAGGTGGAGTTCGTCTATCTGAATCCGCCCGATGCCGCACCGGCGTTTGCTCAGGGCAAAGTCGACGCCTGGTCGATGTGGTCGCCGGCGGTGGACATCGCGCGTAATTCGAACGACGCCAAGGACATCTTCAACGAGGGACGCGACCTCGATTTCCTGATCGATTACAGCTCGCTGGTGACGCGCCGAAAATTCACCGAAGAGAACTCCGAGCTGATTCGCGCGGTGATCGACGCGTACTACGTGGAAGGCGCCTGGCAGTCGACGCATTCCGCCGAAGCGGAGCAACTCGCACAGGGCGAAGCCAGGTACCCGAACCAGGTGCGCGACTATCTGGCCAGCCTGAAACGTGTGAATCAATTCCATGAACCCGACGACGCCGCTTTCATCGCGCAACTTCAACGGGCAGCCGACTGGCTCGCGGAACGCAAGATCATCCGTTCGCGAATCAAGGTCGCGGATTACAGCATCAAGGTTTGATGGGGCACATTTGATGATCGCACGACACAATCATCCGGGCTTCGATGTGAAGGCCCGTGGCCGCAACGAAGCTATCTGCAATCGGTATAAGCATGTCTGACGCAACGATCGTCGATAGCGGCAGGCCCAAGCTCGTCTCGCCACTGTCCGCTACTCTGGGCTTCTCGGAGGCGCTCGCCGATATCGCGTCGAGCGCCGCCGAGCGGGAAGTGACGCATCGTCTGCCGTACGATGAGATCGCGAGGCTCAAGGCGCTGGGCTTCGGTGCGCTGCGCCTGCCCGCCGAGTCGCGAGGACGAGGTGTGTCGCTGACCGATCTCTTCGTCGTAGCCCGCGATGTTGCAGCGGCCGATTCCAATATCGCGCATGCTTTTCGCAACCATCTGTGGCAAGTCGAAGCGTCGCTCAGACAGCGAGGCCATCCTTTCCATGCGCATGTTCTCGACCTGACCGGACAGAACAAGACAGTCGGTCTCAGCTTTACCGAGACCGACGTGGTGGCGGCCGGCGCCCGTCCGAGCCGTGTGTTGAGCAAGCTCGAATGGGACGAGACACGGCATGCCTACGTCGGCTCCGGCGATAAAGTCTATGCCACGGGCAACCTCTACAACGACGCGTTCATCGGCCTCGCTGTGGAAAGCCGTGCGGGCCGGACAGTGCAATACGTGCTCGACCGTGGCAAAGGGGTCAGCGACCACGACGACTGGCAGGGCTTCGGCCAGCGCCTGACAGGCTCAGGCACGGCGACCTTTCGCGCCGTGATCGTGCCTGCCGACCATGTTTATCCGCCGGATCCGCCGAAGGCTGAAGAAGCCGCGCCGTGGGGATACACGTTTCATCAGGTCTATCTGAGCAACTGCATCGCCGGCATCGTGCGGCGGATCGTTCTGGACGCCATAGAGGTGCTGCGCTCAAGGGGGCGCAACTTCTATCATGGCGAAGCCGCGCATCCTGCCGACGAACCTGTTCTACAGACCTTGCTCGGTCGTATCCGCGCGTATGCGGCCAGCGTCGAGGCGACTGTGGACCGCGCTGTCGGCGCGCTGCAACGAGCGTGGGACAGTTATGGCACCAGCGACGAATATGAGACCACACTGGCCGCTACGCTTTCGGCGGCAGAAGCCAAAGTGGTGATCGACGATCTCGCTCCGCAGATCGCCAGTTGGCTGATCGACCTTGGGTCCGGCTCGGTCGTCTCGCGTGTAGGCGCACTGGACCGGCACTGGCGCAACATCAAGGTGATTGCGTCGCATAATCCGCGACTTTACAAGGAGCGCCTGCTCGGCCAGAACCTGCTCACTGGGCGTCTTCCGCCTACAGGCGCGTTCTTCTGAGCGCGAAGGCCGTCGTCCCTGCTGCCAGGGACGAGACTTGATAGCCACCAGCGAGATACTCTCGCGCTCAGTTGGAAAGCAGACGGCGAACGCGCGGCGCGACCTCTTCTGCAAAGCGCTGCATATCGGCCTCGAACGGCTGGAACTGCAGCATGAAGAGTTCGATTCCCGCCCGGTGAAACCCGGCAATACGCCGCGCGACCGTATCGTAATCGCCGACGAGGTTTGCGGCCGTGCCCCCGTTCGAACCGACACGAGGCGACTGCGCAAACGTCTGGATCATCACGACGTTCGGATCGATATTGGCTTTCTGCCGCTCGCGCAGCGGCTTGTCCAGCTCGGCCAGCGCGAACAGATGCTCAAGGTGAGCCTCAGCCTGCGCCTGGGTTTCGCGTGCGATCACGAAAGCCGACAGACCGAAACGCAAAGCATTCTGCCCGGCGGGGCGAGCGCGAGCGGAGACGTCGGCGATCAGACGCGCGACGTCGTCGTGCGGTTGACCGTTGATGAACCACACGTCGCCATGCGCCGCTACCAGCGCGCGCGCCGGCTCCGACTCACCGCCCACATAGATGCGCGGACGCGCGCGAAACGGATCGGCGGGACGCAACTGATATTCGTCGATGCGGAAGTTGTCGCCGTGATGATTCACCACTTCGCCGCGCAATAGCGCATCGACGACCGTGATCCATTCGCGGCCGTACACGTAGCGTTCATCGTGTTCCGGAAAACCGATGCCGGCGCGCTCCAGCTCCGGACGATTCCACGCGTTCACCAGGTTGATCGCAAAGCGCCCGCCGCTAATGTGCTCGATCTGCTGGGCCATCTTGGCGAGTACGACCGGGTGATAGAGATAGGGCTTGATGGCCGCGATGATCTCGATGCGCGACGTGAGCGCCGCCAACGCAGCCGATGCCGTCCATGCCTCGAGCTGGTCGAGCGAGGCGTCATGCGGATTGACCGTATGTTGGGCGACGAGCACCGAGTCGTAGCCGAGGCGCTCGGCCTCGAGCACGAGCGCCTTGTTGCGCGCCCATGAGGCGTCGTAAGGTTCCGCGGGATCCTGCAGCGCCGCGCGGCTGCCATGCACGAGCGCCCAGATACCGAAGCGTGGAGATTTGGTTGCCATCGATTTGATACGCGGGAAGAGACACATGAAGGGACGCCCATGCTACCGCCACCCGTGTGCCTCGCCTTCCAATTTCTATCGATATGCAATTGCCGGAATGGCATTAAGGCCCTCGGATCGGCGTGTCGAAGATGGCACGCGCACCGCCTATCGTCAACGACGAACCTGACTCAACCCGCGCGCAGCCGATGAGGCGGTTTAACAGGCTATTTCCTGTATTTTCCATTTACAGGCTATTCTTTATATTTGTCGAATACAGGATATATACTGTATTCGCCATTTACAGGCTCATTACTGTTTTTCCCGACTATCCGAGGTCGACCGTGGGCTACCCCGTTAAAACCCCTCACCAGTTGCGGCCCATTCTTATAGGCTTCCGCAAGGCCGCCGGACTCACGCAGGCTCAGGTGGCGAGCCGCTTGGGGATCACCCAGCAGACCTACGCCCAGCTCGAGGCAAAGCCCGAATCCGCGAGCATGGACCGCCTATTCCAGGTTTTGAAGGTGCTCAAGGTCGATATCGTTCTGACCCAGTTGTTGACCCCGGCAGATCTCGAAGACCGCCCATCCGCGCGTCTGCGGACAGCGAAGGCGCCAGCCGCGGCGAAGCAGAGCGTGACAAAAAAGCGCGCGACTCCTTCGGCCGCGAAGACGCCCGGTACCCGGAAAGCCGCCGCCACACCGGCGCGCGCTAGCACGCAACGCACACCCAAGCCGCTCGCACGGAAGCGGGCGGCGTCCACGGCTGCGACCCCCAGGAAGCGGGAGGACTGGTAACAATGGGCCGCCGCGCACACGCCAAAAGCCTGAGCCTCTGGATGAACGGGTTGCCCGTCGGCACATGGGAGACGACCCGCGACGGGGAAAAACTCACTTACTTCGAAGACTGGATCGCAGACGAACAAGGACGTCCCCTGTCGCTCTCGCTGCCGTTTACGCCCGGCAATCAGCCCTATCGCGGCAAGGTGGTCTCGGACTATTTTGACAACCTGCTGCCCGATAGCAGGGCTATCCGCGAGCGCATCGCAGGGCGCTACAAAACTGGCGGCACATCCCCTTTCGAGTTGCTGGCCAAGCTTGGACGGGACTGCGTAGGTGCTATCCAGATGCTGCCTCCGGATGAAACGCCGGTGGATCTCGAGCAGATCAGCGGGCGCCCCCTCAACGAGGCGGAAATCGCGCGGCTATTGCGGGAGACAACGGCCCCGCCGGTCTTGGGCCAGCATGAGCCCATCGACGACCTGCGCCTGTCGATTGCCGGCGCGCAGGAAAAGACCGCGCTTCTGTGGCACGACGACCAGTGGGCCATTCCGGAAGGCAGTACCCCGACCACGCATATCCTGAAGCTCCCTCTTGGGCTCGTCGGCAACATGCGCGCCGACATGCGCACGTCGGTGGAAAACGAGTGGCTGTGCTCGAAAATCGTCGCCGCGTATGGTTTGCCCATCGCCAATTGCGACATCGCAAGCTTCGAGGACCAGAAAGTACTCGTCGTCGAACGATTCGATCGCAGGTATGCGAGCGACGGCTCATGGATCCTACGGCTTCCCCAGGAGGACATGTGCCAGGCGACCGGAACATCCGCAGCGGACAAATATGAGTCGGATGGCGGCCCCGGCATCCAGAAGGTCATGGAAGTTCTGGCTGGTTCGGAGCGCTCCGTGATCGATCAGCGCCATTTCTTCATGACGCAGATCGTCTTCTGGATGCTCGCAGCCACCGACGGGCACGCGAAAAATTTCAGCATCGCCCACCTGAAGTCCAACCGCTATGAGGCCACGCCGATCTATGACGTTATCTCCGCGCACCCGATCATTGGAAACGGACCGAACCTGCTTTCCGCACGCCGGGTGAAACTGGCAATGGCGGTACGGGGCAACAACGCTCACTATCTTATCAATGAGATCCGGCGACGCCACGGGATTGCGCAAGGGCAACGAGTCACGCTAGCCCCGGCTGATGTCGAGGAGATGATCACCACGCTAACGGACATGACGGAGGCCGTCGTCGCGAGGGTTGACGCGCTGTTGCCGGCCGCTTTTCCCAACGATGTGTCGGACAGGATCTTTGAGGGCTTGCGACAACAAAGCTCGAAACTTGCTGCCCAGTAAACCAGTTGAAGGCGGCGCGTGCCGGCGCCCGACTACAACGTCGGCAAATTCTTCTCGAACAGATAGCCAGGCGGCTCCTCTTCACCGAAATCATGGGCCGACAACAGCGTATAGCCACTCGTCTGATAAAGCGCGATGGCTTCGGGCTGACGGGGACCGGTGCTCAAAAACACGCGCGTATAGCGCTGACGAACAGCCTGCGCCTCGAGCTCGGCCAGCACGAGACGTGAAAGCCCCTGACGACGACGGCTGCGACTGACCCATATGCGCTTGAACTCGGCGGTGCCGACATCCTCATGGCGCATGAACGCGCCACCCGCTATCGCCTGCCCGTCACGCAGCAGCAGCACGAACGCGCCGTGCGGCGCAGCGAAAGCCTCGTCCGGATAGCGCCGCAGTTCGTATGAAATCTCCTCGGCACTGATGAGCCCGGCGTAGCGGCTGCCGTACTCGTAGGCTAATTCATCGAACAAAGGACGGGCCAGCGGGTCGTGAACCGAGACGTAAGCGAAACGGTCCTGCGGCACGACTGATGAGAACACAGCTACCATGCCTTACCTCTGCCTGTTGATAAAAAAGTGACTGAAAAATGACCGTGCGCCGCTGCTAGGCGGCCACGGCCTCGCGCGCGGCTTCGGGCCGCCAGCCCAGTTCGGGCGCGACGCGCGTGACGACATCTTCGAGAATCTGCTGATAGTTTTCGAACGGCAGGTCGTACGGCAATTCGAGGCGCAGTTCACGAACCTGCCCGACGACCGGATCCGCCAGCAAGCGGCTGACGATCTCGTCAGCCGTACCGACCAGATCGGGTACGAACAGCGTGCGCCGCTCGCCATGCGGCGTCAGCGTGCGCGCGTGGCGCCCTTCGGCGAACTCGCGGTAGCGCTGCCGCGTTTGGGCATCGGCGCCGTCGGTCGGCACGATCACGCGGCCTAGCGCAACACGCGGCGGCCGCGCTTCGCTCCAATGAGACCGGTACAGATCGAGCTGGCGTAACTGCGCCTCGCGATAGTCGTCGGTGCCCTCGCCCGTCGTGATATTGCCGATCAGCAGATTGAAACCGTTGCGGCCGGCCCATTCGATCGAACGGCGCGAACCGCCGCCGTACCAGAGCCGCTCGGTCAGACCCGGCGCATACGGCGTCACACGGGGGCGCACACGACCCGCTGCCGATTCGACGAACGTATCCTCGTCGCCCAGCCATTCTTCCGCGAGATTGCGGCGCAGACGCTCCAGGCGCGCATGCGAGAAATCAATCAGTTCAGGATTGGCATCGAAGAGCCGCTCGCCGAGCAGAATGCCGTGCGCGGGCGCGCCCGCGCTCAGGCCGATGTTCAGGCGGCCGCGCGACAGCACGTCGACGGTGGCAAGATCCTCGGCAAGACGGAACGGGTTCTCGTAACCCATCTGGATCACGGCCGCGCCGAGTCCGATGCGCGTCGTGCGCTGGCTCGCGGCCGCGAGAAAGGTCGCAGCGGACGATACCGCCCGCTCGAGGTGCCGTTGACGCACCCAAGCGCTGTCATAACCAAGCGCCTCGCCGACGCGAAAGAGTTCGAGGGTCCGCTCGAAGCCCGCGAGCGGAGCGTCGTCCGGGTAATTGCCCGGCGTCAGGAAAGCAAGATGATCGATGTGGACGGCACACATACCGGACCTGATGGTTGTTTCTGGCGATTTCGATGGCACCCGACTGACCGCGCCGCCAACCGAGGTCGGCGTTTGCAGCAGGAACCGTGGTTTGTTCAGGCATCCGGAAAGCCGGGCGGATTCGTTTCCGAGTGAGCCACTGCTTCCGTTTGCAGACCCCAGCGTGCGAGCGCCGTGCGATATTGCCCGCCACGGATCAAGCCGTTCGTCGCCGTGGTCAGCGCCTGCGCGAGTCCGCTGCCCTTGCGCGTCGCGATCGCGACATCGGCCTTGAACGGCCAGCCGGCGTTGACCGTGCCCACCTGACGGATCTGCCCCTGCGTCGCGGCCTCATAGGCGAGCGGCGCGTGCGGATTGAAGATCGCATCCGCGCGCCCCGACAGCAGCGCAAGGCGCTCCGAAGCGCCGTCGTCGTAGTACTGCAACGTAGCTTCCTTCAACCCTTGCGCCGCGTTGCGCCGGTTCCACTCGAGCAGAATGCGCTCCTGAATCGCCCCCGAGCCCGTGATAACGCGCAGCCCCGCGATGTCCTTCGGTTCGCTGATCGACTTGATGGGGCTGTCATCGCGCACATAGAAGCCATGCAGGCCCAGCCTGTACGTCGTGAAATCGAATTTCTGTTTGCGCTTCTCCGTTACGCCGACGTTCGAAATCACCGCGTCGTAGCGGCCCGAGGCAAGACCAAGCGGCCAGTCCGGCCAGGCGACGGGCACGATTTGCAGCCGCAGGCCGAGTGCGTCGGCGATTAGCTGCGCGTAATCGGGATCGGAGCCGACGATGCTGCGGGCGTCGGTCGCGTACGTGGCGATCGGCGCCGCAAATGGCGCGACCGCGACCGTCAACACACCTGGCGTGACGAAGCGATAGTCCGTCAGCTGGCGCAGCGCGTCGGGATCTTTCGATGCATGCACGCGGCCTTGCTGCTGCGGGCTGAAATCGTAAGACTGCGTGGCGGCCCGTGCGAGGCCGGAAGACCATGCGAGCGGCACGGCGGCAAGCGCGGCCATATTGCCGAGGAATGTACGGCGTTTCGTCATCGATCGAGTCGGGGGTTGGGATTGTCTGCGTGACATGCGTTTCAAAGCACCTTCGAAAGGAATTCGCGGGTACGCGGATGGGCCGGGTCAAGCAGCACGCGCGACGGCGGACCGGACTCCACGATGCGGCCACCGTCCATGAAGACGATCGTGTCGGCGACCTCGCGCGCGAAGCCGATTTCGTGCGTGACGATGAGCAGCGTCGTGCCGGAACGCGCAAGCTGACGGATCACGTCCAGTACCTCGTTGACGAGTTCCGGATCGAGCGCCGAGGTCGGTTCGTCGAACAGCAGAACCTTGGGCTTGAGCGCGAGCGCACGCGCGATCGCCACGCGTTGCTGCTGGCCTCCGGATAGCTGGCGCGGCCACGCATCGGCCTTGCCAGTGAGTCCAACGCGCGCGAGCAGAGCGCGCGCCTCCGCTTCTGCCTGCGCCCGCGGCACGCCCGCCGCGAGCGGCGCCTCGACGACGTTGTCGAGCACGCTCAGATGCGGAAACAGGTTGAAGCTCTGGAACACCATCCCGACATCGTCGCGACGGCGCTGAAGAATGTCCCGCTCCTTGAGCTCATAGAGCGTGCGCCCTTCGCGGCGGTATCCAACGAGTTCGCCGTCGATGTCGATGAAGCCGTCGTCGACACGCTCAAGATGATTGATCGAGCGCAGCAAGGTCGACTTGCCCGAGCCGGACTGGCCGAGAATCACGGTGACGCTGCCCGACGGGACCGACAATGAGACGTTGTCGAGCACCTTCAGCGTGCCGAAGCTTTTCGACACGTTGTGGATGCCGACCCGGCCGCCGACGCGCCGCTGGGCCCAGCCTCCCGCTGCCGCTTCCCCTGTCGTCGGCGTGCGTTGCTGGCGGTCCGACGGATCGGAGCTATCGCTGCGTGCAGCCCGCGCGGTACGCCACCGCCCGAATAGCGCGGTCAGCGGCGACACCGCCACCTGTTCGCGCGTCGCGCCGCGGGCGTAGTAACGTTCGATGTGAACCTGGAGCGCCGACAACACGGTCAGGATGATCAGATACCAGACCGTCGCGACCATCAGCAGTGGAATCACCTCCAGGTTGCGGTGATAGATGATCTGCACCGTGTAGAACAGATCCGGCATTGCGAGGATATAGACAACCGACGTGCCTTTCGCGAGACCGATCACGTCGTTGAAGGCGGTCGGCAGAATCGAGCGCATCGCCTGCGGCAGGACGATACGCCGGACCTGGCGCGCGCCCGGCAAGCCGAGCGCGGCGGCCGCTTCACGTTGTCCGTGGTCGACGGACAGAATCCCGCCGCGGATCGCCTCGGCCGAAAACGCCGCGTGGTTCAGCGTAAGGCCGAGCACTGCCGCAAAAAACGGGCTGATCAGATCAGTGGTCGACTGGTTGAGCAGCGTGAAATGCGTGAACGGCACGCCGATCCAGATCGTCTCGTACAGATAGCCGAGGTTGTTCAGCAGGAGCAGCAGCACGATCGGCGGGATCGAGCGGAACAGCCAGATGAAGGCCCACGCGCAGCCCGCCAGTAGCGGAGAACGCGATACGCGCGCCAGGGCCAGTGGCGTCGCGAGTGCAAAGCCGAACAGCGCGCCGAGCGCCGTCAGCACCAGCGTACGGCCGAGCCCCGAGAGCACCGGTTCGGCGAAGAACCACTGCGCGAAAACGCCCCAGCCCCAGCGCGGATTACCGAATATCGAATTCAGTACGAGCCCGATCACGACGATGGCTAGCACCGTGCCGGCCGTGCGCGCATGATGCCGCGCCGGCACGATCCGATAGTGCGCGTAGCCGTGACCGTCATCGGCGCCGATCGCGTGTGCTGCATGAACCGCGTGAGCGGGACCGGCAAGCTGGGTCGTGTCGTTCATGATGCTGTCCTCATGCGTGGCATGCCGTTCATCAGGCCGTTTCCGCGGTCACGTAGCGGCTTTCCCGGCGCGGCAGGCCCAGGTGATCGCGCAGCGTCGTGCCGGCCAGGGTGCGGCTGTAACGGCCGCGCGCTTCCAGCGCAGGGATCACGTATCGAACGAAGTCGTCCAGCCCTTCTGCCTGCACCGGAAAACCGAGGATGAAGCCGTCGGATGCGCCCGCGTCGAACCAGCGGATCAGCTCGTCGGCAATCTGCTCGCCGGTGCCGGTGAATTGCGTCTTCGGCGTGGCCACTTCCAGCGCGACCTCGCGCAGCGTTGCTCCGGTACGCTTCGCGTCGGCCTTGATGCGGTCGGTCGTCGAACGGAAGCTGTTCGAGCCGAGATCGCCCAACTCGGGGAATGGTTCATCGAGCGGATATTGCGTGAAGTCGTGATGCTCGAAAAAGCGCCCGAGATAGGCGAGCGCGTCGTCGATCGTCAGCAGGTCGCGAATCGCGCGATACTTCGCTTCGGCTTCTTCCGCCGTCGCGCCGACGATGGGTCCGATGCCGGGAAAGATCTTCACGTCGGTCGCCGCGCGGCCGTGCTCGACCGCGCTCTGGCGAACCTGGTCGGCGAACGCCTTGGTTTCTTCGAGCGAAGGCGAATGCGTGAACACCGCGTCCGCGTATTTGCCGGCAAGCGCGATCCCCGAATCCGACGCACCGGCCTGGAAGATCACCGGCTGTCCCTGCGGCGAACGCTGGATGTTCAACGGCCCGGCGACTTCGAAGAACCGCCCCTTGTGATCGAGCGTATGCAGTTTGTCGCGGTCGAAGAAACGGCCGCTCTCGCGTTCGCGAATGAATGCGTCGTCGTCCCAGCTATCCCACAGTCCCTGCACGACTTCCAGATACTCGTCGGCGATCTCGTAGCGCAGTTCATGGTCCGGATGCTGGCCGCCGTAATTCTTCGCGGACCCTTCGAGCGGCGAAGTCACCACATTCCATCCCGCGCGCCCGCCGCTGATCAGGTCGAGCGACGCGAACTGCCGCGCCACCGTGAACGGATGGCTATACGAGGTCGACAGCGTGCCGGCGAGACCGATTTTCGAGGTCGATGTCGCGAGTGCGGACAGGATCGAGATGGGCTCGAAGCGGTTCAGGAAGTGAGGAATCGATTTCTCGTTGATATAGAGTCCATCGGCGACGAACGCAAACGCGACACCGTTGGCCTCGGCCTTCTGCGCAACGCCGGTGATGAAATCAAGGTTGACGCTGGCGTCCGCGGGACCGGCCGGATGCTTCCACGCGTTCATATGGCCGCCCGCGCCGTGCAGCATGATGCCGAATGTGAGATTTCGCTGAGTCATAGTCTGGTCCGTAAATAGATTGAGCTAATCAGACGCGTGCGGTCTGTTCCGCGCCGGCCAGCGCTTCGACCGAAGCGAGGCGCTGCGCGTAGTCTGTTATCGGGGTGTCGATCACGAATTCTTCAATGCCGAAGCGTTCGTGCAAGGCGTCGAGTTGCTGGCGCACGTCTTCCGCGGTGCCGGCGATCACGTGTGGATGCAACTCGTCGAGACGATAGTCAGTCACGCCGGTTTGCCGCGCGAATTCCGCTGCCGCTTCTGGACTCGGGAGATTGACGCTCTGCCCCGTTGCAAGCTGAAGCTTGAAAATACGCAGTGCGCCGACCTGGCGCTGCGCCTCGGCGCGCGAGGGTGCCGCGAACGCGTAGAGCGCGAGCAGCGGCGTGCGTCCAGTCACGCTGCGATAGGCATCGAGCGAGCGCTCGATGTTGGCTTCGTCGCCGTTGAAATGGCCGGCATAGCAGAACTGCCAGCCATGCTGCGCGGCAAGCGCCGCACTCTCGGCGCTCGCGCCAAGCAGAATGCGCTCGGGCGCTTCGGGCGGCGTCGGCAACGCGATCGCGCCGGCCAGCGGGTGATCTTCCGCGACGCCCCACGTCAGGAACGCGTCGAGTTCGGCGAACTGATGCGCGAAGTCCGGCTTCTTCGCCTTGTCGTGAAACCACTGCAGCGCGCGCGTCGTCAACGGCAGTCCGCCCGGCGCCTTGCCGATGCCAAGGTCGACTCGCCCCGGTGCGAGTGACGCGAGCACCCGGAACGTTTCCGCGACCTTGAACGGACTGTAGTGCTGCAGCATCACGCCACCCGAACCGACACGAATGCGCGAGGTGTGCGCGAGCAGATGCGACACGACGATCTCCGGCGCGGAACTCGCGAGCCCTGGTGCGCCATGATGCTCGGCGATCCAGTAACGCTTGTAACCCAGCGCTTCCGCGCGTTGCGCGAGCCGCACGGTAAAGCGCAACGCATCATGAGCACTCTTTCCGTCGGCGATCGGACTCTTGTCGAGAATCGAAAGTGAGTAGGACATATCGAACCCTCCCAATGCACGCTGCGGTACACGGGAAAAGAAATGGATGGAATTCGCCGAACGACTCTGCTGATCCCATTATGGCGATCGGGGTGCAAAACCGTTCGAGCAAATTTTTCTATGCATATCAAGAAAACATCAAAACACGTAGCGGGCGCGTGCGTAGTAGAAGCCGCCATTCACGCCTGTCGTCGAAGCGAATGCGTCGTACTGCACGCCTTCGAGTTGCGCTTCATAAGGCAGCTTGCTCGGATAGACGTTGAAGAGATTGTTGGCGCCCACCGCGATCTGGAATTTCTTCGTCACGTCATAGCGGACTTCGACGTCGGTGATATAGCGGGCTGCATTCTCGAAATGGAGAAACTGTGTCGTCGAGAACGCGTTCGGCCCGACAATGTAGGTTTCCTCGCTCGACGTGGCGCCATAACGCGTCTCGTGCAGGCTCACACCCCACTTGTCGAGATGCCACGTGCCGCCGATGATGATCTTGTTCTTCGGCGTGGACGTGCTCAGCCACGCGACCTGTTGTGCATTGAGTTCCGGCTTGCCGTTCGCGCCGTTCGCGACATGCGTGACCGAGGTCGTATTGATGTTCACGCCCAGGTCCCAGTCGACCCATCCGAATTGGCCAAAGCCCGTGTGGTACGTGCCGGTCAGATCGATCCCGCGGGTGCGCGTGCTGGCGCCGTTGGTGAAGTAACTCGCGGATACCGCCGAGGCCGGCACTGAAGTGGGCACCGACAGGCCCGCCGCCTGCATTGCGGCGATGGCATCCGCGCCCGACGCCGTGCCGCCTTCGACGATCCGGTTGCGGATGTCGATCTGATAAGCGTCGAGTGTCACGTGCAGATTCTTGACCGGCGTCAGCACGAAGCCGATGTTGTAGTTGGTCGATTTTTCCGACTGCAGTTGCTGCGCACCGATCAGCTTCGCCGCCGATGAGTTGGCCGCGAGCAGACCGAACACGGAGGCAGGCGATTCGTTGATATTGCTGTAGTACTCCTCGGCGAGCGACGGCGCACGGAAACCGGTACTGACGCTGCCGCGAATCGCGAATGCCGGCGTGAAGTCGTAACGTGTCGATAGCTTTCCGTTGGTGGTGTTGCCCACGTCGCTGTAATGCTCGAAGCGTCCTGCCAGATCGACCGTCCATTTCGGCGTCACGTGGGTCGACAGGTCGAGATAGGTGCCGAGCACGTTGCGAGAATTGTCGCTCGCACTCACAGGCGCGAGGCCGGGCAGCGCCTGCGAGCCGCCGTCGATATACGACGCGTAATCGCCCGCCCCTACCGAGTAGGTCTCGCGGCGCTGCTCCACGCCCCACGAAACATTTACCGGCGCCGGGAGTAGCGGCAACTGGAAAGCCCGTGAGAAATCGAGGTTGTTCGTCAGCTGCGTGTTGCTGACGGTGGACAAGTGGAAGCTGGTCGGCGTATAGCCCTGCGCGGCATAGAGCCCCGTGTTGGCCGAGTTGCGCAAGCCCACGACGTCATGGTCGCCACCGTATGTCGAACTCAGATCCCACGACCAGCCGAACAGATTCTGCCCTTTGATGCCCGTCGTCACCGAGAAGTCGTTCTCGTTGATCGTTTCCACCGGCACGAAGCCGTTCAGATAAATTTGCGGCAGCACTGAGGGCGGACGATAGTTCTGATACGACTCCGCGTCGCGATGCGCATACGTGCCGAAGCCATAGAGTTCGACATCGTCGCCAAGGTAGTAGCCAGCGTTGTAACCCACCGACGTGCGCGTGCTCGCCGGATCGCCCTCGATCGGGTTGTAGTAACCGTGGCCCGGTTGGAACGAGCCGAAGTAGTCGTCAGGGCCGGTGCGGATCGTATGGTTCTGACGGTTGTATTCCGCGCTCAGATCGAGAAAGCCTTTGCCGCCCAGGTCCAAACCGATATTGGCCGACTCGCCGTTCTTGAAGCCGTCGCCCGCATAAGTCTGGCCGTTGGTCGTCTGCAACTCTCCGCCGTGCGAACTTTTCTTCAGGATGATGTTGATAACGCCCGCGATGGCGTCCGACCCGTACTGCGCGGCCGCGCCGTCACGCAGCACCTCGATGTGATCGATCAGGCCGACCGGAATCATGTCGATATCGACACCGGTGGAGCCCTGGTTCAAGCCGCCGTCGAGCGCGATATTCGCCGTGGTATGACGGCGCTTGCCGTTCACCAGCACGAGCACGTGGTCCGGGCTCAGTCCGTGGAGCGTCAGCGCGTCGGTCAGCACGGCGGCGTCGCCCGCGTAGTTCTCACGCGAGATCGACGGCGATAGCTGAACGAGCGCGTCGCGCAGATTGCTTTGACCGGTGGCGCGCAATTGAGCGCCGCTGATCACGTCCACCGGTGTCAGGCTCTGGCTGGCCTTCGTATCGGTACGCGTACCGGTTACGACCACCGTATCCTGCTGCACGGTATTCACTGCGCCGGACTGCTTCGCGGACGCCGTTCCCGCATTCGGTTGAGCGGCGCCCGGTGCAACGGCGGCAGCGTCGCTCGCTTCCGCCGGCGCTGCCGCGCTCTGTGCCCATGCCGCGCTATTGCAGGTGGCTGCCAGAACCGCGACCGACAGCACTTTCCCGCGAACCCCGATGATTGGCCGAACGGCCCTATTATTCCTGTCTTTCCCGCGCATCGACTATTCCGTTGGTTATTGGCGGACACACTGCTCCAGCACGTGGCCGATCTCAGCCACGCGCAAAGCCACTCTGTAGTAATACTTGTGATTGAAAACCGACCTTATCGAGGCAGAATCAACTGCCCCGACGATTTAACTCCTGGGAAGCCCGGGAGGATTCGTCTTGGCCTGGTCGATCGCTTCGGAACCGAGATTCCAGCGGTCGAGTACCTGGGTGTATTTACCGCTGCGAATGAGGTCGTTCAGCAGCACCGTGAGCGGCGCGGCGAGTCCGCTGCCCTTCTTCGTCGTGATCGCGACATCGGCCATGATCGGCCAGCCGCCGCTGATGGTGCCGACCGCGCGTATTCCTCCTCTTTGCGCCGCCTCGTAGGCGAGCGCCGAGTTGACGCTAAGAATCGCGTCGGCGCGCCCCGAGCGCAGCGCCACATCCCTGACCGCGATGTCGTCGTAGTACTGGATCTGCACGGGCTTGAGTCCGTGCGCAATGTTCTCTTTGTCCCACGCCAGCAGGATCTTTTCCTGATTCGTTCCCGAATCGGTAATGACACGAAGGCCGGCAACATCCTTCGGTTCGCGGATTGCCTTGATCGGGCTCGAACTGGCTACGTAAAACCCGAGCACGTCGCGTCTGTAGGTCGAGAAATCGAATTTCTCCTTGCGCTGCTCGGTGACCGTCACATTCGACAGAACCGCGTCGACCTTGCCCGATTGCACGGCGAGCGGCCAGTCTTCCCATGCGAGCACCACGATTTTCAGCTTGCGTCCCAACCCGTCCGCGACCAGTTGCGCGAGATCCGGGTCGAAGCCGACGACCGTTTTGTTATCCGTCGCATACGTGCCCAGCGGCGGCCACGCTACGGTCATGCCGATGACCAGTTCGTCCTTCGCGGCAAATGGAAACGTCGCCGGCACCGCCTTGATGGCGGCGGTGTCGGCGGTGGTCCGGATCTGGTCGTGCTGATCCGGACTCAGATTGAAGGTGCTGCCTGCCGCCAGAGCGATGCCTGCTACACCCATCGCCAATGCGGCGAAAGTCCCGGCCACGGCTACCCGAATTCCCCTGCTTTGCTTCATGACTTGATGTACTCCATGAGATGAACGAATTGATCGATGCGCTGCATTGCGCATGTAACTACCGTTGGCCGAGCGGCTCAGGCGCAACCAGATCGTGTAATGAATCGACGCGACCCGGCTCCAGCAGATCCTTGCCGAACGGAAGACGAAAATGGATCTCCGGTGCGATCGAGCGATCGAACATCGGCTCATAGCCCGCATTGAAATAGAGTCCGGTTGCTTCCGGCTGTTTGAAGCCGGTGGTCAGATAGACGCGGCGATATCCCTGGCGCAGCGCTCGATCCTCGAGTTCCTGCACGACGCGGCGAGCCAATCCCTGACGTCGCTGGCTCGCATGTGTCCAGATGCGCTTGAGTTCCGCGGTCGTCGCGTCATAGCGCTTGAACGCACCGCCGCCGACCGTTTCCCCATTGCGTACAACGACGATGAACGCGCCATCGGGCGGCGCGAACAACTCGGCCGGATAACGCAACATCTCTTCACTCACCGAGGCCGCGCTTGCCGGCCGGAACTCGCGATAGCGTGTCGTGTATTCGACGTTCAGCGCGTCCAGTAGCGGCCGTGCAATCGGATCCAGCGGCGTGGTGTCAATAATTTCGTAGGTCATGCTGAATAGGGGGATAGCTCTTATCCCTACCGCTCCTGTCGTTGAACTCTTTTTTCCGCCCGACTTTTGATTGCCGTCGAACTAGAAAGAAGATAACAGGCCAC
The DNA here is from genome assembly GCF_046028095.1 of Paraburkholderia phytofirmans. Classification (GTDB taxonomy): domain Bacteria; phylum Pseudomonadota; class Gammaproteobacteria; order Burkholderiales; family Burkholderiaceae; genus Paraburkholderia; species Paraburkholderia phytofirmans_A. Next base: position 854,305 of record NZ_JAQQDJ010000002.1, on the reverse strand, counting down.
CCATTCCGAATGAACCAAACATTTAACGAATCGTTATTCCGTGTAATTCGTATATTTAATTGACGTCGTTAATCTCGCTATAGCGGCAGTGTGCTGGATGTGGGTGATATAGGCCGGCTTGCTGTTTCTTGATTGCACGTTTATTTCATCTTGCTTTCACGCCTGTGTTGCTTCGCCGACCGGCCCACAGAAAACATATGCCCTGCAATGATTTTATTTCTCGGGTTTAACGTCCACTAATTGCATGATTATTTCTAATTGCTTTCAATTATTGAATTGGGATTGATTGGGCAGATCGCACCAGAACGTCCGGGACGTCTAATAAAGCGTGTAAATTTCCAGAATAGCGTCTTGGATTTTTATTTCTGGCTAATTCGAATCATTCATTTCGTGTCGCTATTCATCTCATTGCACGCGGAATGACACGTCGATAAAACGTGCAATCTGTCCACGATAGCGGCACTGCACCTGACCGCTTCGTTTTCAAACGGGCTCGGCGAGATGGAAGAGACAGTCGCCACGCTCCACGGCGGCAGGCACACGCTTGCAAACGACCTCGCCCGCGCTAGCGAAAAAGGTGGTGACCGGTTCCCGTAGCGGCGTGTCGGGGAAATGGATCCGTGCAGCAGGCTGCCCCGCCACGACCTGATCGCCCAACTCGACGAGCGGCTCGTACACGCCGCGATCATACGCATACACATAGTGGCGCGAGCCGGACACCGTGAAGAAGCGCGTCCGCGCGGGCGGGCCGTCCGGAACGAGCGGTCCGCGCAACACGCCGATGAAGCCGAGCAGATTCAGCAGTCCGTGTCGCGCATCGCGCAGCAGGCTCGCCTGCACGGTGCCGCCGCCGCCGAGTTCGGTGAGAATGGAAATCGCGCCCTGCCGCCGCGCGGCGCTCGCCGCATGGACCGGATTCGGCCGATGCAAAAATGCACGCGGCAACCCGAACGCGGCAAGCAATGCTTTGAGCCGCTCCTCTTCTTCGGGGTCGCGCGGCTCCATGGCCAGCATATTGGCGCCGTGGTAGAGAAGCGAACTTCCGCCCGAATGCAGGTCGATCAGATATTGCGCGCGCGCAAGCAGCGAGTGCTCGATGTAGTCGGCAATCGCGGCGGTCGGCGCGCCTTGCGGATCGCCTGGAAAACTGCGGTTCAGGTTGCCGCCGTCGAGCGGCGAAGTCCGCAGGCCCGCGGCCGCGGCGGGAAAATTCGCCATCGGCAGAAAGATCAGCTGGCCGCGCACCCATTGCGGTTCGATCTCGCGGATCAGACTGGAAACGAGTACCTGTCCTTCGTATTCGTCACCGTGATTGCCGCCCATGAGCAGCACGACGGGACCGTCGCCGTTGCGCACCGAGGCGATCGGAATCGGAATCCAGCCGTACGCGGAACGATGAACCGAGTGAGGTAAGCGCAGATAGCCGACATGACGTCCGTCGGCATCCAGGTCGATTTCATTGTGAAGCGTACTCATGGGATCTCCTTCCAGATACGCGACGACTGCGCAGACGCGCTCACTGCATAGATTGTTCGTTGCCGATAAGCCCGATCTTCGTCGCCCCTTCGCGCTGCGCGGCCGCCAGTACGGCGGCCACGTCCTTGTACGGCGCGAGCTTGTTCGGCAACAGATGAATCTCCGCCTGGTCCCCTTGCGCCGCGACCTCGGCCATATGCTTATCCAGATCAGCGCCGGCCGCAACCGGCGCGCCGTTCCACCTGATTGTGCCGTCAAAATCGATATCGACCTGCACGACCGGCGGTGGCACGGCTGGTGGCGGCGGGTTGCCGACCGGCAGATTCATCTTCACCGAGTGCATCTGGATCGGAATCGTGATGATCAACATGATCAGCAACACCAGCATCACGTCGATCAAGGGCGTGGTGTTGATGTCCACCATCACCTCGGGTTCGCTGCCGCCACCCGAAGATACGTTCATTCCCATCGTAGGCTCCTGTCGGACCCGGCGCTTTGGCACCAGGTCCGATCCCATGCAAATCTAGCCGCCGCGCGCCGGCGGTTGCGTAATAAACGATACCTTCGAAATCCCGGCACGCTCGCAGGCTGTGACCACACGGCCGATGAATTCATAGCGCGTGGTCTGGTCACCGCGTACGTGCACCTCGGGCTGCGGCAGCTTCACCGACGCCACCTTCAGCCGCGCGAGCAAGGTTGGCCGATCGACCAGCTTCTCGTTCCAGAACAGGTCGCCGTCCTTGTTGACCGCGATCTCGATGCTGTCCGGTTTGGACTGCAACGGATTCACGGTTTCTTTCGGCAACTGCACCGGCACTGTATGCGTGACGACCGGAATCGTGATCAGGAAGATGATCAGCAGCACCAGCATCACGTCGACGAGCGGCGTCGTGTTGATGGCGGCGATGACCTCGTCCTCCTGACCGTCCTGTCCAACGTTTATGGCCATGACTTCTAGCTCCGCGTATTGGGCGGCTCAATGCGCGTTCGCGACCGCGCGCACCTGGCGCTTCGTGCCCGGCAGCAGGACGGTGTGCAACTGCGCGCCGAAGGCTCGCACGCGTTCCATCACCGACTTGTTGCGACGCACGAGGAAGTTATAGCCCAGCACGGCCGGCACCGCGACCGCGAGGCCGATCGCCGTCATGATCAGCGCTTCGCCAACCGGGCCCGCCACTTTGTCGATGGACGCCTGTCCGGCGATGCCGATCGCGGTCAACGCGTGATAAATCCCCCATACCGTGCCGAACAGGCCGACGAACGGCGCTGTCGAGCCGACTGTGCCGAGGAATGCAAGGCCGTCCTGCAAGCGGTTCGACACGTTGGTAATGGCGCGCTCGATCGACACGTCGATCCAGGTGTTGCGGTCCACCGCTTCGAGCAAAGCTTCGTCGTGGTGCTTGCCGGCCTCGATGCCCACTTGCGCGATGAAACGGAACGGCGAATTCTCGTCGAGCTGCTGCGCGCCCTGGGCGAGCGACGGCGCGCTCCATAGTTGCTCGTCGGCCGATTTCGCTCGATGGTTCGCGCGCAGTTGCTCGAAGAACTTGGTGATCATGATGTACCAGCTTCCCATCGACATGAGCACGAGCAGAATCAGCACGAAACGCGCGACGAAGTCGCCATTCGCCCAAAGCGCGCCGAGCCCGTACGGGTTGGTCACTTCGGTGCTGGTCGCCGCGAGTGGCGGCGGCACCGGCTGGTCCGAGGCTGCGCCCGGCTGCGACGTCGCCGGGGCATGCTCGACACCCGATGCAGCGGGTGTTGCCGCTACAGAGGCAGTGGACGCGCTTGCCTGGGCCCAAACGGCCTGCGGCGCTGCAAGAAAGCTGACGGGCGCAGCCGCGATCAGCAAGCTGGCCGCCACGGCGGCAAAAGAACGCTTCTTCATAAATGCTCCAGACGGTGCCGTCTTTGATAGTGAGTGAGTTGGCATCGAGGCAGACGAGGATCGCGCACGCGGCATTCAGTTCAGGTTGAACGAGAACGGCACCTGGACGCGGACCGGCTGCCCTTGCGAAATACAGTTGAACTTCTTCACCGCGACGAAGGCCGCTCGATCGAGGATCGGATCGGCAGACTGCTCGACCTTCTCGTCGGTCACGTGCCCCTGCGGGTCGACCACGAAAGAGATCGTCACGTCGCCCGTAATGTTGTTGTCCTGCGCTTCCTGCGGATAGCCCATCGAGCGGCGTATCTCGTCCGAGTTCGGACACACCACGCCGATCGCATGGCTAACCGGCTTCGCTGGCGCGGGCGCCGGCGGCGCCACGGGCGCGGGCGGCGGGGCAACCGGAGTCGGCTCAGGCGTGGCCTGATGCGTGATAGTCGGCGCGGGCGGCGGCGTGACCGCCACTTCGGGCGGCGGCACGAATGGTCGCGGTGGCGGCGGTGGCGTGAATTTCGGCGGTGGCAGTTTCACCGTCGGGATCGGCGGCGGCGGTGGCGGCTTTACCGGTTCGATGATCCTGGTCTCGATCGGCTTCTGCACGATCTGCACGACCTTATTCGCGAGGCCGTTCGTCAGCGCCCAGATGAACAAGACGTGCAGCAGCAGGACCACGGTGATGCCGGCGTAGCGGCGAACCGGATTCTGCGGACGACGCCCGTACTGGCGTGGACCTGCGCCCGACGACGCAGACCCGGAAATCAGCTCTGTCGACATGCATCACTCCGGTAGCTATAGCCTGTGCTGCTCACGACCGATCTCCTGAAACCTTGCACGATGAAGCGCGGGCGGTTTTGCGCCGCGTCGCTACGAGAAGTGAAATACGTTATCCGCACGCCATATTGAAGTGAACAAAGAATTCCGTATTTGGATTCCTGCGCACGCATAAAAAAGATCGGAGTGAACCGGATCACGCGATGCCGGCTTGCGCGTTTAGACTTTTTGCGGGGGACGTGGGCAAATGCAGATAGGCAAAACGGCATGGGGGACGAAACCGTTGCGATCTCGTCCATCTCGGGCACTCACTCGATAAGAGCCGAGGCCGATCAGCCTTGAATAAAGTGCGAAGCGCTGCGCAATGTCGGCGCGATCGGCGTTATCGGCGCTATCGGCTTCGAAGAAGCGTTCGTTTCGACGTGCCGCGGAAAGCGCTCCGTTATTGCACGTGTTCTCTTTCAATGCTTCCCATACACAGACAGATATTCCGCCAGTCCCGTCCACTGCGGCGAGCTCAGCAATTGCGGATGATCCCTTGCCACCTGCAGCGCGACATTATGAAAACCCTGCGTCGTATCCGACACGCCCGCTTGCACAGTCGCGTTGAATGCAGCCGCCGTGGTCTGTATCGGCGCACCGGCCAACGCAGGAGGAGGCTGAACCACAGGTTGACTATTCAGAGCGCTCGCCAGCCGGTCGAGCTGGGCGCTGCGCGTGCTGACAGCAACGGAGTACTGCTTCTGCGAGTCGAACTTCTCCGCAAGCATCTGCAGCACTGCAGTGTGGTCGAGTTTGCCCGAGTAGACGCCCCCCGGCGTGACATAAGGCGACACCAGCAATGCCGGCACGCGCAGACCGGTGGTCTTGAAAGAATATCCCGCGATGTCGGCCGCAATGTCCAAAGGCGCCACATGATCGAAGAAACCACCGTGCTCGTCGTACGTCACGATCAACAGCGTCTCTTGCCACCTGGCGGGGTTCGAAATCAAGGTCCGGTAGATATCCGCAACGAACGCCTGTCCTCCGGCCATCCCCGTTGGACAATGATCGTCGTTAGCGGTGTGATGAGGACCGTCGGTATATTCCGGTTCGATGAAAATCACTTTCGGCAGAATGCTGTTGCCTTGCCAGTCACGCGCAAACCTCGAATAGCGCCGGAAGTTTCCGCCGGCATCGTTGAGCGGCAGTGTCAACGACAGCAGGATTTCCGGAAGCCACTCCTTCATCAGGCTGAAGAACGGAAAGAAGCTCCCCGACTGGTAGACACACCAGGGTATGCCGCGCTCGCGAAGCCAATCGTACGCAAGTGGCTGATCGGGCAGAAAGCTCAGCCCTTGCACGTTGTCGCTGATAAGGCTGGTCCCCGCCATCGCCATCAGGCGATTCGCCTGAGTTCCCGAGGGCAATGGAGCAAACCAGTTGTCGCACACAGTGAAGTGTTTCGCGAGAAAGTCGAAAGTGGGCACGGTGCGCGCGTCGTAATAACCCATCACGTCGGCCAGATTCGACGCTGCCGGTTTGCGGGTGGCATAGCTCTGCACGAATCCGCCGAGTTCCGGGCATCCTCCCGGCGCACACGGCGTGTTGATCTGCGTGGCGATCGGGGCGCGGTCGTGAGGCGGATCCGAGATGGCAGGTCCGGTCGGACCCAGTGCATGGATGGGATATTGCTTGCCGTTGTATACGTTGGTGAAGTTCGCCTGCCACGCCGGATCTGCGGAAAGGCCGTTGACCTGGCTGCCGTTCAGGCTCAGATAGCCGAGTGCGTGATCGAAGGAACGGTTTTCCATCATGACGATCACGATGGTGTCAATCTGGTCCAGAGCAGTCATTGAAGCTCCTTGTGCACCTGGCATTCAGCGCAAACCGATTCGTATCGGACAAGGTAGACGAAAACCGTGGCTTTCGCGTCTCAGGTAATTCCCTGAGGCCACGCCGGCGCAGGCGGATATCCGGTTCGAAGTAGAGGTGAACAGCGTGGGCATTTTTCACCGGCAAGATGACGACGCGTTCGCAGTCGATCTTCATTCAGAGTGGTCCACGCATGACGATCTTATGGTGTGGGAATGAAGACCGTGCGCGTCGCGCTGTTTGCGTTTTCCCAATGTGAGCCCAACTCCGCGAGCGGGATGGCTTGGGTGGCGACCTGCAATCCGGCGGGCACGGCGGCATTGAATACGGCGTTCATCGTGTCGAGTAGACGCGCGAAAGGAATACTGCCGATACCGCTGCCCATCAGCGTGATGGCCGCTGAACGAAGCACCGCGCCTGGCAACTGGATATTCGCGCCGCTCACCGAACCGATCTGAACGAAGCGCACCGGATAGTCGTCCGGTGAAGCCTTTGCTGCCGCGATAAGCAACGACTGCGCACTGGAGCCCCAGAGGTAATCGAGCACCACGTCCACGCCGTTGCGGAAGGTGTTTTCGAATGCGCGCGTGAGACCGCTCTCGTCCTGCGAGAGAGAGATCGTGCTGTCGGCACCGGCAAGCGCCAGCGATTCGAGCGCCGCGGCATTGCGGCCGGTTGCGATGACGCGCCCTGCTCCGAGATGCTTCGCGATCTGCACAGCCAATCGCCCCGACGTACCCGTTGCTCCGTTGATGAACACCGTCTCGCCGGCCACGAAGCGCGCCCGCTCGATCAGCGCCGCCCACGACGACATGCCGGGAATCGCGATGGCGGCCGCGGTGACATCGTCGAGCGCGTCGGGTAATGCGATGCAATGCGTGGCGGACACGAGACTGTGCTCGGCCATGGCGCCGAATGGCGCTTGCGGCTTGAAGAAGTAGACACGCCGTCCGTCTTCCAGGCGCCCGGTACCGTCGACGCCCGCAACGAACGGAAAACTCCCCGTCGACGAATAGTGCGAACCCGCTGCCCTCGACCGCGTCACGTGACTGAGCGCGGAAGCCGTCACGTCGACGACACACTCGCCGGCCGCTGCAACGGGTGCTTCGAAATCGGCATACACGGGCGCTTGGCCCGCTGCCTTCACGACTGCTGCTTTCATGGTGACTCCTTGCTGTGTGGTTGCCGCGAGGCGTCGCTCAGTGCGCATCGACCCAATCGCGCAGCGCGACATCGCGAATGTCGAGCACGTCGAACAAGCCGATCGCGCGTAGCGCGGGCAGTGCGTCGAGCATGTCGGTCTCGGCTTCGGCGCGGGCCTGTTCACTGGCTTGCGGGTCGGTCCAGACCCGCGCGTTGGCGAGGAAAGCGCCTACCGTGCCCTTGCGGATCGTCGCGCCGCGTATTTCGATTCGATCGGCGGAATCGGGGAGAACCTGTTCGGCTCGCATGTCATTGCCCTCCAGTCATTGAAAGAATGGAAGCGAGTGTAGGCGTGCAAAAGCGGCCGGTCTCCGGTATAAAGGCCATTCAATACGGTGTTCCAGCCATGCCGAAGCATTTAATCCGACCGGATCTCGTCACATCGCCCGCAGGGCCGTTCCTCGCCGCGGCGGAATTGACGCAGAGCGAGGCGCGCGCGACGTCGTCGCACAGTCACGCACGCGGGCAACTCATGGGCGCGTTGAGCGGGCTTGTATCGGTCGGGCTCGATAAGCGCCATTGGGTCGTGCCGGCCACTCACGCGATCTGGATTCCGCCGCATTGCGTCCACTCGGTTCGCTCGTATGGTCCGTTCTCGGGGTGGAGTGTTTTCATTACCGAGCACCGCTGCGCGCAGTTGCCGCGTGAGCCGCGCGCGATCAAAACCACGCCTTTGTTGCGCGAAGCGGTGAGACGCGTCGCCACCTGGCCGGGTGTCGAACTCGATCAGGGGCAGACGCGGATTGCAGAGGTGATCATCGACGAGTTAATAGCGTCGAAAGAGGAATCGCTCGATTTGCCGCGCCCGGAAGATCCGAGGCTGGTGCGCATCACGGATGCGCTGGTTAGCGATCTGTCCGATAACCGGCGTCTGGAAGAATGGGCGACGTGGGCCGGTCTCGCGCCGCGCACGCTGAGCCGCCGCTTCGTGAGCGAGACAGGCATGTCATTCGCGCAATGGCGTCAGCAGGCGCGGTTGCTGCGCGCGCTTGAACTCGTCGCGGATAGCGTACCCGTAACGACGATTGCACTCGAATTGGGTTACGACAACGTCAGCGCGTTTATCGATATGTTCCGCAAAGCAATGGGAACCACGCCGGGCCGATATCTCGCGGCGGACTCGCAAGAGTCGCGCGTCGCGCCTGCCTGATCATCGGACGCGACTTGCGTGAGTTGAGCGAGTTGATGGTGCAGCGTGCTCTCGCAAGCCACCTCAAGGCGCGCAGTTCGAGCCCAACTTCACCTTGCGCTTATCCAGTTGCAAACGGTTGCCGCTCAGTTTGACCTTGCCGGAAAACGAACCGCTCTTCCACTGGATCTTGCAGGTCGACGCATCGATCGCATAGACCACCTGCTCACTGCCGGAATACGTGGAGACGAGAAGCTGCTTGCCGTTCGTATAAAGCGGCCGCTCGACGATGCTCACGTTCGGATCCACGGAGCACGATGCACCGCCCGCACGGCTTAGCGTAACCGGACCGAGCCAGGCCGTCGGACTATCCGTGCCGTCGCTCTGGCCCAGATCGATGGACAGGTCGCCTACGCTGACCTTGCCCGTGCCAGGATTCACTTCGCTGTAATGACACGGTTGCGCGATGGCAACCGGCGCCGCAATCAACAGGCCGGCAACGGCCATGACCGCTCGCGTGATAAGACTCTGCTTCATGGTTTGATAGCGTAATACTGGACGTTCGCGAGATCCGCATGCGTCCAGGAAAAGTCAATGGCGGTGTTTTTTCGTCCGACGCCGCCATATCGGCCCCAATACGCGAGCGGATAAGGTTTCGATTGGCCCGGCATGATAATCACGACATGACCGTGATGCGTCGCCTTCAATCCGGCAACCACCAGATAGCCGAGCCCGGCATAAGCGACGGCCTTATCGGCATCCGAGCCGAGTTGAGTCCATGGTGCACGGCCGATCGTGTCGATAATGCTATTCGCATCACCCGTCAGCGTAATATCGAGGTCCGCCGCGACGGCCTTCAGGAAGCCGCTGCAATCGGCTTTCCACCGCGTCCAGTGGTTCTCGCACAGGGTTTTGATATTTTGTCCGCCTGCCATTATCGTGATCCGTTTTGCATGTGACGTTGTCAGTTTTTCTCCGGCCGCAAAAAAGCCGTGACGTAAGCGTTCGGATTATAACGAGGCTTACAGAAATGTAAATGAATGAATGCCGTAGTGCGGTTCGGATTAAAAAATGATGCATCGTTTCTGAATGCAATCGTGTTCCGCGGTGATCCACGCGGCTTAACAATAAATGCCTCGCTTCATTTAACAAATTGGCGCAATGAGATTCAGTAGCTGTGCGGCTAACCTCCCGCAAGAGAGCTATCCGTCGATTGACTTCGGCAACATCCCCGAGCACGACAGCGCCGAAACCGTGAAACGTATGCCTCCAATCCTCCCAAACAACCGATATCCCGCTCGCCGTGCGCACCACCTCTTGTTATAATTCTTTCACCAAATCGAACAAAACATAACGCCCTTCCACACACTGCGCGACAGGAGCTTCATGCTGAAACCCGACCGCCTCCGCGCCCTTGCCGATGCACTGGGCAGGCAAAACGTGATGCGCCTGCGCGACGCCGCCGGCCTGCTGGGCGTTTCGGAAATGACTGTGCGGCGCGACATCGCCGGCAGTCCCGAGCGATTCACGTATCTCGGCGGCTATATCGTCAGCGCGACCGACGTCCCCAATAACGCCGGCTACTCGCTCGAAGAAGAGAAAGATCACTTCGCGCAGGCCAAGGCTGAAGCGTCGGCGATTGCGGCGGGACTCATCGGGAACAACGAGACGCTGTTCATCGACTGCGGCACGACTTTGACCACACTGGCCCGGCTGATTCCTGTCGAGCGGCATGTCACGGTGGTGTGCTATTCGCTGAACGTCGCGGAGATTTTGCGGCGCAAACCCAATGTGCGGATGATTCTGCTGGGCGGCGTCTATGTGCCCTCTTCCGATTCGTTCGCGGGCGAAGAAAGTCTGGAGATGTTGCGCCGCATGGGTATCAACAAGGCGTTCATTTCAGCCGGCGGCGTGGACGCGGCGCGCGGCGTGACGTGCTGGAATTTTCATGAGGTCGCGCTGAAACAGGCGGCCATGGCGAGCGCGGTCGAGCGGCATCTGGTGGTGGACCAGAGCAAGTTCGGCGTGGTGAAAGCCGTGCGTTTCTCGCAAGTGGACGACTTCGACTCCATCATCACCGAGAAAGGCCAGGAGCATCGCAAGCGCCGCTAGGCGCGCTTGCTTGCCTCCGCATTTGCGGCCCCGCTTACAACGCGGAGGCCGCAGCTTCAATCTTCAGTTCTTGCGCTGCAAGGCGAACAGCGTTCCGGCGATCAGAATGAACGCGCCGATAATCACCTTCTGCCAGGTGCTCGGCACGCCCACCAGAATCAGCACGCTATTGATCAGCGTGACCAGCACCACGCCGAGCAACGTGCCGGCCACCGTTCCCGTGCCGCCCGTAATGCGCGCGCCGCCCAGAATCACAGCGGCGATCACATCGAGTTCCGTGCCCACCAGATCGAACGGATTGGCGAGCCGGTTGTTGGACACGTGCAGAATGCCCGCGATGCCGGCCAGCATGCCGGTATAGCCGAACACGAACAGATGGATTGCGCGCAGGTTGTAGCCGAGCCGCTCGGCAATCGCGAGGCTGCCGCCCATCGCATAGACGCCGCGTCCCATCATCGTGCGATTCAGCAGCCACCACGTGACCACCGCGGCCGCCACCAACGCCACCACCGACACCGGCAGCACCGCGCGCAAGCCGTCGGCGGTGTGATAGAAAAACAGCGGAATGCGGCCGAAACGATCCATGCTGTGCGGAATGTTCATGAAGAACGTCGTGCCGATGAACGTCAGCAACAGCCCGCGATACAGATACTGCGTGCCGATCGTGACGATCAGCGAAGGCGCCTTCAGCCGATGCACCAGCAGCCCATTCACAATGCCGAGCACGACGCCGCCGAGCGCGCCCGTGATGAGGATCAGCGCGAACGGCGCATCCGGCCACCATGCGAACACGGCCTTGGTGATGCCGTACATCGTCAGCGCGGCAATCGCGGTGAAGGACACGTCGATCCCGCCGGAGGCCAGCACCACGAGCGTGCCCAGCGCGAACAGCGACATGGTGGTCGCGGAATGCAACAGGTCGAACAGCGTCGCCAGCTGGAAGAAACGCGGATTGATCGCACCGACAATCAGGCACGTCACCACGATCAATGCCAGGGTGAACCATTCGGGATTGCGCGCGAGCCTGGTCCGTAAGCTCGGCGGCTTGACCTCGGGGGCGACTTCGACAACGGTCGGGGTGGTCATGGTCTGGTTCAGGCGCGAATCGATGCGCGAGTTCATAAATGGGAACGTCCTTTATGCGGCTTCCGAAAGCAGCGCGTGATACAGATCGGCTTCGCTCAACGTGTCGGCCTGGTATTCGCTGGCCACACGCCCTTTCTTCATCATCAGGATGCGGTCGCAGTTCTGCAGCAGTTCGGGCAGGTCGTCGCTGATCAGAATGATGCCGATGCCGCGTTGCGAGAGGCGCTGCATGATGCGGTAAATGATGTCCTTCGATCCCACGTCGACGCCGACCGTCGGTCCATGCAGGATCAGCACGCGCGGGTCGATGGCGAGCCAGCGGCCGATCAGCACGCGCTGCTGATTGCCGCCCGACAGCGATTGCACCGGCTTGTCGACACCCGGCGTGGCGATCTGCAAATCCTTCACTGTCTGCTCCGCAAGCGCCTGCGCGCGGACGCGGTCGATCTGGCCGAAGCGGTCGCGCAAGCTGGAGATCATCGCGGTGATCACGTTGTCGCGAATCGGTTTGTCGAGAAAAAGCCCTTCGTTCAGGCGGTCTTCCGGCACATAGCCGATGCGATGATTCTTCGCGTCCGAGGGGGTGCGCAGTGAAATCGACTTGCCGTCGAGCGTCACTTGCCCCGATTGGGCCGGAGCGACACCCGCGAGCGCACGGGCGAGTTCGTTGCGGCCCGAGTCGAGCAGACCGGTAATGCCGAGAATCTCGCCGCCGTGCAGAGCGAACGACACATCGCTGAACTGGCCGGCGCGCGTATAACCGCGCACGTCGAGCACGACGTTGGGCTCGTGTGCGCCTTCGCGATAGCGCTCATTCGACAGATGCCGCCCTGTCATCAACTCGCTGATCTGCGCCTTGGTGAATTGCGCGATCGGTCCTTCCGCCATTTTCTGGCCGTCGCGCAGCACGATCACTTCGCCGCCGATCGCATAGCATTCGTCGAGCTTGTGGCTGACGAACAGCACGGTCACGCCCTGCGCGCGCAGATTGGCGAGCACGGCAATCAGATTGTCGACTTCCTTCTGCGTGAGCGACGTGGTGGGCTCGTCCATGATGACGAACTTCGCCTCGCTGGCGATCGCGCGGGCAATCGCCACGAGCTGCCGCGTGGCGAGCGGCAATTGTTCGATCAGCGTGGCCTGAAACTCCGCGCTGCCGGGCAGGCCGACCGCTTCGAGCGCGCGTGCGGCCGTGCGCGCCAGTTCGCGGCGGTCGAAGGTGCGGGCCAGCTTGCCTTGATGCGTGGCCAGTTCCGACGTGAGCGCGACGTTTTCGGCCACGTTCATGTTCGGCAGCAACGAGAGATCCTGATACACGGTCTCGATGCCGGCGGCGAGCGATTCGAGCGCGGAGAGCCGCGCATGCCGCACGCCTTCGATCACGAGCTCGCCTTCGTCGGGCGGCTGCGCGCCGGAAATGATCTTGATGAGCGTGCTCTTGCCGCAACCGTTTTCGCCGAGCAGGTGATAGATCTGACCGCGCTCGAACGACAGGCTCACGCCGCGTAATGCATGCACACCGGTAAAGCGTTTGTGCACGCCGACAACCTGCAGAAACGGCTGCGACGCTTCAGACTGCGATGACTTCGGTGAGATTGCGTCTTGATTCATTGTAGCGAGTCACAGGTTGAGGCGTCCCCTTGCGAGGACGCCATGACACATGAAACAAAAACTGGAAGCCGCAAAAAAGTTCAGAACGGATACTGCTTGTAGTTCGACTTGTCGACGTTCACCCAGCCCTGCCCGCGCACGATGATGCCCTTGCCCGGACCTTTAGCGACCGTCACCTTCGTGTAGCCCGGAATGCCGAGGTCGGCGCCGTTTTCAACCGTCTTGCCGTCCACCAGCATCTGCGCGACCTTGTTCATCGCGATGCCCGCGAGCTTCGGATCCCAGAACGCGATGCCGTTGATCGCGCCGCTTTCGAGGAACTTGCCGGCTTCCGTCGGCAGACCCGTGCCGTAGACGCAGATCTTGCCCTGCATGCCGGCCTCTTCCACCGCGCGGCCAATGCCGATCACGTCGAGCGACGAAGAACCCTGGAAGCCCTTCAGGTCCGGATGCTTGCGCAGCACTTCCTTCGCGACTTCATAGGCGCGCTCACCGTCGTTATTGGTTTCGAGCTTCGGCTCGACCAGGTTCATCTTCGGATACTTGGCCTTGGCGTTGCCGATGCCGCCGTCCGCCCATTGCACCTGCGAGCGGCTGCCGAGCGAGCCGACCAGCACGGCCCACTTACCGTCGTCGTGCATGCACGAGGCGAGCCGCTCGTTCAAGCCCGCACCGTAAGCGGTGTTATCGAACGCCTCGATGTCGACCATCGTGTTCTTGGCGTTGTCCGCTTCATGCGTGACCACCTTGATGCCGCGATCCATCGCCTTCTTCAGCGCGGGTTCGAGCGTCGGCGGATCGTAGGGGACCACGGCGATGGCCGTGACCTTCTTGGCGATCAGGTCTTCGATGATCTTCAGTTGCTGCGCGGCATCGGCACGGCCTGGGCCGGTCTGATACGCGTTGATGTTGGGGTTGTCCTTGGCGAACTGCTTGACGCCGTCGTCCATGCGGTTGAACCAGTTGATGCCGGTCACCTTGACGACCGTGACGATCGTTTCGTTCGTGGCAGCCTGCGCGGCGGCGATCACGCCTACCGTCAGCGCGCCTGCCGCGAGCGCGGCACCCAGTCGAGTCAATTTCATGCGATGTCTCCTTTATCGTTCGATGTCGCCCACTTCACCGTCACGGACAGCCTGGGCTCGTTGTCCGCCGCGTACTGAAACCTTATCGTGCGCCGCTAACGCTTAGGCGCCGCACTTGAAGCACCCGCGTTGCTTCCGCCGCGAAAGCCGAAGATCGCGCGCACCCGTTCGCCGCCCGCAAACGCCAGCGACAGCAGCAACAGAAAACCCCACGCGCAGTCGCCGAAAAACTGCGACACGCCCATCAGATTGAACAGGCTGGAGAGAAACTGCAGCACCGTCGCAGCGAAGAACACGCAGATGATGCGGCCATGACCGCCCGCGGGATTCACCCCGCCCATCACCGCGATCAGGATCGCGATCAGCAGATAGGAGTTGCCGTAGTCCCACTTCGCGCTGGACGTATGCGTCGCGCTGATCAGCCCAGCCAGCGACGCGAGCACGCCGCACATCGCATACGTCGTGATCAGCATGCGCGCTCGCGGAATCCCGGCATAGAACGCCGCCTTCGGATTCGTACCCATCAGATAGAGACGCAAGCCGAATGGACTGCGCTTGAGCAGCCAGCCGAGCACGATCACCGCCGCGATAAAGATGCAGAACGCGATCGGCACCTGAAACACCGTACCGTTGCCGATGTTCGACAGCGGGTCCACGTAATCGACATGCACCGAGGCGCCGTTGCTGAGCACCACTGCAAAGCCGGTGAACAGCAACTGCGTGCCGAGCGTGCAGAGAATCGGCGTGAGTCTGAGGCGCGCAATCACCACGCCGTTCAGCAGTCCGCCGAGCAAACCCATCGCCACTACGATCACGCAGAAGAGCGACGTATAAAGCGCGGGCGAGTCGTCGCCATTGACGAAGCGCGGCACGACCAGCGCGGCCACCATGCCCGACAGATTGGCAAGCCCGACGCCCGAGAGATCGATGCCGCCGTTGCCCGACACCATCGAGAGCATGATGCCGAGCGCGAGCAGGCCGAGTTCGGGCAACTGGCCGCCCATCGACTGCAGATTGTCGATATCGACGAATTGGCCGCGCGAGAGCCACGTCGCGACCAGCACGACGAGCACGTTGACGATCAGCAGAAAATTCAGTTGCCGGTCGCCGAACAGTTTTCCAGCGGTGAACGCAGACTTCATGGTGACGACACGCTCCTTCAGGCTACGCAAACGGTCAGATCAGGATGGCTGGGATACGCCGGCCGGCTGGTTCAGCACCTGGTTCACTTCGTCGAGCGTCGGCATGGATGGCGCCGTGCCCGGACGCGTCACGGAAATCCCCGCGAGTGCGCAACCGAAACGCAATGCCGTGATCGCATCGTCGCCACGTGCGAGCGCTGCCGCGAAGCCGCCCGTGAAGCCGTCGCCGGCGCCGGCGGTTTCCACCACGCGGCCGCAGTGATATGCGGGCACGAGCAGCGATTGATTCGCCGAGTGCAGCAGCGCACCGCCCTCGCCCAACGTGATGATCGCCGTGCCGACGCCTTTGGCGAGCAATACGTCGGCGGCGCGGCGGGCGTCGTCGGCGTTCGCGATCGGCACGCCGGTCAGCGCGGTCGCTTCGGTTTCATTCGGGGTGATGTAGTCGCACAAGGGGAAGATGGCGTCGTCGAGCGGCATGGCGGGCGCCGGGTTGAACACGGTGATCACGCCATGCTTGCGCGCCACTTCCAGCCCGCGGCGCGCGGCTGCGAGCGGCTGTTCGAGTTGCGTGACGAACACGCGGGCGGCGGCGATGTCCGCTTCGATCGCGTCGACGTCGGCGGCTTCCATCGTGCCGGCCGCGCCGGATGCGACGATGATCGCGTTCATGCCGGTGTTGTCGTCGACGAAGATATGCGCCGCGCCCGTCGAAACGCCGTCGATCACCGACGCGCGCGCCGTGATGCCTTCAGCGGCCCACGTAGCGCGTGCAATGGAGCCGAACGCGTCGTTGCCGATGCGGGTGCAGAACACTACGTCCGCGCCGACCCGCGCGGCCGCGACCGCCTGATTCGAGCCCTTGCCGCCCGGCCCCATGGCGAACGCCGTGCCCGCGATCGTTTCGCCGATCTGCGGCATGCGTCCCGCGCGAAACGTCAGATCGGTCACATAGATGCCGAGAATGACGACGCGTCCCTTTCCGTTTGATTGCGCAGGCGTGTTCATGTGCGTTGCCCTCGTTGCAAAACAGCCTGATTCAAGGGGTTTTGAGTCGCTGCTTCACATGCGCACAACACCGCTGACTGCAACAGCAAATCCAGATTCTTCAGCACGTTGTCTCCTCCATTTTCTGGTTGGCGTGCGTGTCTTTACTTTAAGACGTCGGTACGGTTGCCGGATCAGCCGGTCAGTCTCCGTACGGTATCCAGATGTTCTTCACCTGCACCGCCTGGCGCAGGAACGGCCGGCCTTCGCTCGCACGGTCGAACCAGTCGAACTGGCGGCCGTAATCGACGAACGTTCGCTTCAGATTGCCGACCGATTCGCGTTCGACCAGCGTCGAATCCGCCGCGCTGCCGAAGCACCAGACCGCGTCGACGTCGTCGTGTTTGACGAGCGCGGGCAGCAACGCGCCGCGTTCACCCGTGACGATGTTCAGCACGCCGCCGGGCACATCGGACGTCTCGGCCACCTGATAGAAGTCGGTGACCGTGAGCGGCGACGCTTCGCTCGGCAAGACCACCACGCGATTGCCCATCGCCAGCGCGGGCGCCGCCAGCGAAACGAAGCCGAGCAGCGGCGCTTCGTCCGGACAGGCGATTCCGATCACACCGAGCGGCTCGTTCATGGCCAGCGCGACGCCCCGCAACGGCGGCGTATGGACGGCGCCGTCGAACTTGTCGGCCCACGCCGCGTACGTGAACAGACGCTGCACGGAGGCATCCACTTCGGCACGAGCCGCGGCTTCGGTCGCACCGTTGCGCACCACGAGCTGGCGCACGAATTCGTCCGCGCGCACGGCGAGGTTTTCCGCCAGATAGAACAGCACTTGCGCGCGGTTGTGCGTGCTCGCCTGCGACCATTTCTGCGCCGCGCGCGCCGCTTCGACTGCGTTGCGGATGTCCTTGCGATTGCCCGCGGCGACTTCGCCAACGGGTGTGCCGTCCGGCGCATGCACCGGCAGCGAATAGCCGCTGTCCGGGCGCGCCTGCTTGCCGCCGATAAACAGCTTCGCGGTGCGATCGATCGACGTGACGTTCGACAACGGATCGAGCGTCGCCGCGTTGCTCGCAACGGCAGGCGCCGTCCGACGCTCCGCAAGCTTGAGCCACGCCCGGGGTTTCAGATATTCGTAGATGCCCTCACGCCCACCTTCACGGCCATAGCCCGATTCGCGGTAACCGCCGAAGCCGACCGCCGCGTCGAACAGATTCGTCGCGTTGATCCAGACGACGCCGCTGGCGAGGCGCGGCGCGACATCGAGCGCGCGGCCGATGGTTTCGCTCCACACGCTCGCGGCGAGTCCGTAACGCGAGTTGTTGGCGAGCGCGATCGCTTCGTCGGGCGTGCGGAAGCTCATCGTGACCAGCACCGGGCCGAAGATTTCTTCCTGCGCCAGCGTGGAAGCGGGGGCTACGCCGGTGACGAGCGTCGGCGGGAAAAAGCAGCCGCCGGAAGGGATCGTCGTATCAGGCGACTGCCACACCGAGCAACCTTCACGCCGGCCGGTTTCCACCAGCGATTGAATACGTTCGAGCTGCACCGGATCGACGATCGCGCCGAGATCGATGCTCTTATCGAGCGACGTGCCCACGCGCAGCGTCTCCATGCGCCGTTTCAGCTTGGCGATGAAGCGCGCTTCGATGCCTTCCTGCACGAGCAGCCGCGAGCCCGCGCAGCAGACTTGCCCCTGGTTGAACCAGATGGCGTCGACGACGCCTTCGACCGCGCCATCCAGGTCCGCGTCGTCGAACACGATGAAGGGCGACTTGCCGCCGAGTTCGAGCGTCAGCGACTTGCCCGAACCAGCCGTGGCCGAACGGATCAGCCGGCCTACTTCGGTCGAGCCGGTAAAGGCGATCTTGTCGACTTGCGGATGGTCGACCAAAGCCGCGCCGGTGCGCCCGTCGCCGGTAACTACATTCAGTACGCCGGCCGGCAAGCCTGCGCGATGCGCAAGTTCGGCGAACAGCAACGCGGTGAGCGGCGTGTACTCAGCAGGCTTCAACACGACGCAGTTGCCCGTTGCAATTGCAGGCGCGATCTTCCACGCGAGCATCAACAGCGGGAAATTCCACGGCACGATCTGACCGACCACGCCGAGCGGCGCGTAATCCGCGAACTCGCTCTCCTGCAACTGCGCCCACCCCGCGTGATGCAGAAAGTGACGCGCGACGAGCGGCACATCGATATCGCGCGTTTCGCGGATCGGCTTGCCGTTGTCGAGCGCTTCGAGCACAGCGAACAGCCGGCTATGACGCTGCACCATGCGGGCAAGCGCATACAGATGCCGCGCCCGTCCGGCACCGCCCAACGCGAGCCAGCCCGGTTGCGCGGCGCGCGCGGCGGCTACGGCGGCGTCGACATCGGCCGCGTCGCCCTGAGCGACCTGTGCGAGCTGCTCGCCCGTCGCGGGCGCGTTCGAAGCGAAGCGCTCTCCCGCCGCCGGCGCATGCCACGCACCGCCGATGAAATGCCCGAAGCCATCCTCATGCTGCGCCAGCCAGGCGCGCGCGGGTTGATCGTCCTCGGGTGCGGGACCGTACTCCATCGATGAAAAATACTCGGCTACGCTCATGGGATCGGTCTTCTGTTCAGGCTACGGGGTGACGGTTGAAAGCGGAGTAACGGCCGCTCACGTAATGTTCGAGCTGGCGTTCGATATCGGCCAGCAGGCTCGACGCGCCGATCCGGAACAGCTCCGGTTCGAGCCACGCACGGCCGAGTTCTTCTTTCATCAGAATCTGATACGACAGGACGGACTTCGCAGTCGATACGCCGCCCGCCGGCTTGAAGCCGATCAGCACGCCGGTGCGTTCCTGGTATTCGCGGATCATGCGCACCATCACGAGCGACACGTCGAGCGTCGCGTTCACGCCTTCCTTGCCGGTGGATGTCTTGATGAAGTCTGCGCCGGCCATCATGCAGACCATCGACGCGCGCGCCACGTTCGAGAGCGTTCGGATGTCGCCGGTGGCAAGAATGGTTTTCAGATGCGCCGGGCCGCACGCCGCGCGGAAGTCGCGCACTTCGTCGTAAAGCGCCTGCCAGTTGCCGGTCAGCACATATTCACGCGTGACGACGATGTCGATTTCCTGCGCGCCGTCCGCAACCGAGGCTTCGATCTCTTTGAGCTTCAGCGGATGCGGAATCAAGCCCGCAGGAAAACCCGTAGAGACCGCAGCTACCGGAATGCCGCTGCCGTGCAGCGCATCGACCGCCGCCGCGACGAAGCGGTGATACACGCACACCGCGCCGGTCGTGATGCCTTGCGGCGCGAGGCCGAGCGCTTCGAGCAGATCGGCGCGCACCGGTTGCCGCGCCTTCGCGCAGAGCCGCCGCACGCGGCCTTCGGTATCGTCGCCGTTGAGCGTGGTGAGATCGATGCAGGTGACGGCTTTGAGCAGCCAGGCCGCCTGCGCATCTTTCTTGACGCTGCGGCGCGTGCCGAGTGTGGCGGTGCGCCGTTCAACCGCCGACTGGTTGACGCGCAAGCCGTCGAGCCAGGAGGCGTCGAACGGCATGCCGGGATTGCGCTCGGGATGAACGATCGGTGTGCCGCGCAGCGCGACGACCGATGAAGACTGCAATGGGGCTTCTGGCATAAGACATCCGAAAATATGATGCGACGCACAACAGCCGCCGACAATTTGTTCGCACTTATGCTACAACGATTGATAGAATCATAACAAACTTTGCGAGCAATCGTTACATCATCAAGCGTTGAGCCCGGTGAACGCCCGTGAATGTTATTGACGCACCATATTCATGATGCGAAGATCACAACACGGTTTCGGCCGGACAGCGTTATACAAAGAAAAGAATTTCGTCGCGTGGACGAAGGAGACATGCCAGATGAGTGAGCCGGTTGCGGTTGCGGCCGCGTCATCGCCTCAGGTTCCATTGATCCGTGTTGCTGGCGTCACCAAACGATTTGGTGGCGTGCACGCGCTGCGCGGCGTCAACCTCGAAGTGTTGCCCGGCGAAGTCCACGCACTGCTCGGCGAAAACGGCGCGGGCAAATCCACGCTGATCAAGATCCTGAGCGGTGTGCATGCGTATGACGACGGCGTCATCGAAATCGCCGGACAGAAAGTCGCGTTCGACTCCCCCGCGCAATCGCGCGATGCGGGTGTCGCCGTGGTCTATCAGGACTTGAGTCTCGTCGAATCACTCTCGGTCGGCGCCAATCTCATGTTGGGACGCGAGCCGCGCACGCGTCTGGGCTTCGTGAAGAATCGCCAGCTCATGGCAACGGTCGGCGAGTTCCTGCGTTCGCATGGCATTCCACTCGATCCGAAAGTGTCGGTCGGCTCACTGCCCTTCGCTTACCGGCAAATGACCGAGATCTGCAAGGCGCTGATGGGCGAAGTGCGCGTGCTGATTCTCGATGAACCCACTTCCGCGTTGACCGGCGGCGAAGAGCAGATTCTGTTCGACGCGATTCGCGCGGTCACGGCTCGCGGCGTCGGCGTGATCTATGTGACGCATCGGTTGAACGAGGTGTTCAGGATTTCGCAGCGCGTGACCGTGTTCCGCGATGGCGCGAATGCCGGCACATTCCAGACGGCGCAAACGGATATGAAGCAATTGGTGGCGGCGATTGTCGGTCCGGCTCATGCCGCGTTGCAGGCGCGGCAGAAAACGGCGGTGGGCGATGGCGCTGCAGTGGTTGCCACTACCGTAAGCGCGTTGCCGGCATCGGGACAAGCGTCCAATGCCGACACCGCGCCCGTGCTCAAGTTATCGAACGTCAGCAACGACCGCTTGCATCACATCGATCTCGTGGTTCGCCGCGGCGAAGTCCACGGGCTCGCGGGATTGATCGGCAGCGGACGCACCGAAATTCTGCAAACCGTCTTTGGCCTTCGCTCCGTCGACGCCGGCAGCATCGAATTCGATGGTCGAACGCGCTCGCGCATCACACCCGCCGAGGCTATTCAACTCGGCGTGGCGCTAGTGCCGGAGGATCGTCACCTCGAAGGGCTCGTGCTCGATCATTCGATCGAACGCAATCTGACGCTGCCGCGCTTGCCGCATTTTTCCCGCTGGGGATGGTTGCGCAGCCAGGCCGCCGTTCAGCAGGCGAAGCGTTCCATGAAAGAGCTGGCCGTGAAAGCGCCCAACTCCTCCACCGCGGTCAAGTTTCTATCTGGCGGCAATCAGCAGAAAGTGGTCTTCGCGAAGTGGAATCATCCGCGCCCTAAGCTGCTGATGCTCGACGAACCGACCGTCGGCGTGGATGTCGGCGCGCGCGAGGAAATCTACGGCGTGGTGAACGACGCCGCGCAAGCCGGCACCGGCGTGCTCGTGGTCTCGTCGGATCTCGACGAACTGCTGCGCCTGTGCGACCGCATTTCGATTGTCGCGGACGGCTGCATTGTCAACACCGTCGAGCGCGCGGAACTCGCCAACGCCGAAGCGCTGCATCACCTGATCCAACTTTCCCGTTCTTCCCTCGAGGCGTTAGCAACATGAATGAATCTGTCTCGCCGCTGACGGCCGAACGGCAGGCATCGCCGCCGCAAAAAAGCCGTATGCGGCGCATCGCGCAAGCCCTGCTG
Organism: Paraburkholderia phytofirmans; assembly: GCF_046028095.1. Lineage (GTDB taxonomy): Bacteria > Pseudomonadota > Gammaproteobacteria > Burkholderiales > Burkholderiaceae > Paraburkholderia > Paraburkholderia phytofirmans_A. Next base: position 832,379 of record NZ_JAQQDJ010000002.1, on the reverse strand, counting down.
CAAGGCGACCGGCCTTATGCGCTGTATGCCGCGTTCGCGATTCTGCTGGTGGTGTTCAGCTTCGCGTCGCCGTGGTTCCTGTCCATCGATAACTTCCTGAATATCGGCCGGCAGACCGCGCTCGTCTCGATCATCGCGATCGGCATGACCTTCGTGATCATCGCGCGGCAGATCGATCTTTCCGTGGGGTCGACGCTGGCGCTATCGGGTATGTCCGCGGCGCTCGCCATGGCGTATGTGGGCAACAACTGGGTGATCGGCGCGATTGCCGGTATCGGCACCGGCGCGATCGTCGGCGCGATCAACGGGATCGTGACCACGCGCGTGAATATTCCTTCGTTTCTCGTCACGCTCGGCACGCTGAGCGCCGCGCGCGGACTTGCGCTGATGGTCACGACCACCAAGCCCGTGATCATCGACAACGACTCGTTCATCTCGATCTTCGGCGAGGGCGATATTTTCGGCGTGCCGGTGCCGATCATCTGGACACTGCTCGCCGTGATCGCAGGCATTCTGCTGCTGCACTACAGCGTATTCGGCCGGCAGATCTACGCGGCGGGCGGCAATCCGACCGCCGCGCTGTATTCGGGCATCAACACGCGGCGCGTGACCACCCTCGCCTTCATTCTCACCGGCATGCTGGCCGGACTCGCCGCGCTCGTGCTCTCCGCGCGCTCGCATGCGGCGCGACCCGACGTCGTGCAAGGCATGGAGCTGGATGTGATCGCATCGGTCACGCTCGGCGGCTGCAGTCTGTTCGGCGGACGCGGCTTCGTGCTGGGGACGCTGCTCGGCAGTCTGATCATCGGCACGCTCAATAACGGGCTGGTGCTGCTCGGCGTGAGTTCATCGCTGCAACTGGTGATTAAAGGCGTGATCATCGTGGCGGCGGTTGCCTTTACCAGGAAGTAGCAAGACGCGAGGCAAGAAGCGAGGCAGTCCGGAAGTGAAGACGTGAAGCACAGACATGAAGACCAACGGAGGAGAAACATGAAACAACGTCGTGGTTCAAGAATAGCGTTAGCCGGTGTCATGGCGGCGGCCGCCGTCGCTTGTCTGGCTTCCCCGGGTGCTTACGCGCAATGCGTGACCGGCATACCCGCGGGCTCGATCGGCCCGAAGGGCATTGTCGGGCAAGGACCGAACGGCGAGAAAGCCGCCTCGGTGGATGCCGTGAAACTGACCGACGCCGACATCGCCAAGATCAAGGCCGGCAAGTTCAAGGTCGGCATTTCGATGCAGACCATGAATCTCGACTGGTCGCAGCTCCAGGTGGCGGGCATTACCGATACGCTGAAGAAATACGGCGTGGAAGTGATCGGCACGGCGTCGGCGGAATATCAGGTCGACAAGCAGATCGCCGACATCGAGAACACGATCCAGCGCCACCCGAACGGCATCATCTCGATTCCAGTCGACGGTACGGCGACGGCCGCCACCTACAAGAAAGTGTCCGCGGCCGGCATCAAGCTCGTGTTCATGGACAACGTGCCGACCGGCCTGAAGCATCCAGAGGAATATTCGGCGATGATCTCGGCGGACAGCGAAGGCAACGGCCAGATCGCGGCGAAGGTGCTCGCCTCGTGCGTGCCGCAAGGCGCGACGGTCGGGCTCGTGAATTTCGGCGTGGATTATTTCAGCACGACGGAGCGCACCAAGGCCGTCAACGACTGGCTGAAGAAAAACCGTCCGGACATCAAGATCAAGCAGGTCGCCTTCACGGACCCGTCTAAAGTCGGCCAGATCGCGGGCGACTTCCTCACCGGGAATCCGGACGTGAAGGGTCTGTTCGCCGTATGGGACCAGCCGGCTCTCGACACACTCACGTCGATGCGCGCGCAAGGCGTGACGATTCCAATGACGACGGTCGATCTCGGCCTGCAATCCGCGATCGAAATCGCCAAGGGCGGACCGCTGAAGGCAACCGGTTCGCAGCGTCCGTACGATCAGGGCGTCGCCGAGGCCATGGCGATGATGAAGGCGCTGATCGGCCAGACACCGCCGGCGTGGATCGGTGTGCAATCGTTGCCGGTGGTTCAGTCGAACGTGCTCGAGTCTTATAAGACCGTGTTCAAGAAAGATCCGCCGCCGCAACTGGCGGATGCGTGCAAGAAGGCCGCGCCGGCTTGCGGTTGAGGCGGACGAGCCGCGCTTCGTATCGCATCTCTCTCCTTCAGCTTGCGGACGCCGGCGCAACAAGCCGGCGTCGGGCGCGAATCCTGCTACTCGATAGGCCATTACGTCGATTCGAACGAGGAGAAAAGATGACCCTGCTTATTTACCTGGTTGGCTGGATCATTCTGATCGGCGGCGTGTCATGGGGATTGATGGCCATGCACGTCGCGCAACATACGATTGCCATCGTGGCGGTCATTCTGCTCGGCGTTGCCGTCATTACCGGCGCGACGCGGGCACGCAACCGCGACCGGTCATAGCGTCGGCAATCTTTCGCCGGCCGGAAGCAGCCTGTTTGATACGGCGGTGAATTGGCTCAATTCGATACCGACTCCCGATTCGCCGCCGGCATTTGCGCGGTGCGCACCGTTGCGGCATTGTCCGCGCGGTGCTCGATCGCATAGACCTCCCGATTTCGCGCTATTTCGGCATCCGTCAGCGGATAGTCGTCATCATGTGACGGCACCAACCCTTCGGCTTGGGCCTGTTTCAACTGCGCCATCACATCGGCGCGCGTCAGACCTGACGTGCTGGTTTGCGCAAAGGCATTCGCGCCGAACGCCAGGCTGAGCGCGGTGACGGCAACAGCGTTAAGCAATTTCATGATGTCTCTCCGGTAGGGGCAGGCAATGACTGGGTAGCAACACGCCTCCCATTCTTGTCATTTCCCCTGTCCGGGCACTGACCTTCAGATTACCGTTTTGTTATCTATGCACGCCCGGCGAACCACCACGCGAGGCGATGCCACCTCCCAGTTCCTTCGAATCAGCATCGACATAACAGAACGGTAATCTAACCGACGGCAGTCCGTCAGCGCCGCCCCGCCACACTCCTGACTCACGAAGCCCGCGTCACGCGCTCCGCAGCACTGCAGCGACGCGTGCCTCCTTCGGCCTTTTTTCAGGAACCCGTCATGTGGATTGTCAGGCTGGCGCTGCGCCGCCCTTATACCTTCGTGGTGCTCGCCGTGCTGATCTTTATCGTCGGCCCGCTCGCGATACTGCGCACGCCGACCGATATCTTTCCGAATATCGATATCCCGGTGGTCAGCATCGTCTGGAGCTATAACGGCTTCTCCGCGCAAGACATGGCCAGTCGCATCACGTCGAACTACGAGCGCGCGCTGACCTCGGACGTGGACGATATCGAGCACATCGAGTCGCAATCGCTGAACGGCGTCTCCGTGGTGAAGATCTTTTTTCATCCGGGTGCGGACATCAATCGCGCGATCGCGGAGGCGGCGTCCAATTCGGCGTCGATCCTGCGCGTGCTGCCGCCCGGCACGCTGCCGCCGAACATCATTACGTATAACGCTTCCACGGTGCCGATCCTGCAGCTCGGCCTCTCGAGCGACACGCTCTCCGAACAGCAACTCTACGACCTCGGCAACAGCCAGATCCGCACGCAACTGGCGACGGTGCAAGGCGCGTCGGTGCCGCTGCCGTTCGGCGGCAAGGTGCGGCAGATCATGGTGGATATCGATCCGCGCGCGCTGCAGGCCAAGGGACTCGCCCCGCTCGACGTGGTCAACGCCGTCAACGCGCAGAACCTGATTCTGCCGGGCGGCACGGCGAAGATCGGCACGAAGGAATACAACGTTCAGATGAACGGCAGCACCGACACGGTGGCCGCGCTCAACGATCTGCCGATCAAGACCGTGGCCGGCGGCGTGGTGTACGTGCGCGACGTCGCCCATGTGCGCGACGGCTATGCGCCGCAGACCAACATCGTGCGCAGCGACGGCAAACGCGCCGCGCTTCTGACAATCGAAAAATCCGGCAGCACCTCGACGCTGACCATCATCCAGCAGGTCAAGGCGATGTTGCCGCATATCGCAGCCGGCCTGCCGAGCGCGCTGCATATCACGGCGCTGTCCGATCAATCCGTGTTCGTGAAGTCGGCCGTGGTGGGCGTGGCGCGCGAGGCGCTCATCGCCGCCGCCCTCACCGCCGTGATGATCCTGCTGTTTCTCGGCAGCTGGCGCGCCACGCTCATCATCGCGGTGTCGATTCCGCTAGCCGTGCTGACCTCGCTGATCGCACTGTCCGCGCTCGGCCAGACCATCAACATCATGACGCTCGGCGGGCTTGCGCTCGCCGTGGGGATACTCGTCGACGACGCCACTGTCGCTATCGAAAACATCACGCATCACCTGGAGAACGGCGAAGCGTTGCAGGACGCGATCCTGAACGGCTCCGGCGAAATCGCCGTGCCGACCTTCGTCTCGACGCTCTCGATCTGTATCGTGTTCGTGCCGATGTTCCTGCTCTCCGGCGTCGCTCGCTATCTGTTCGTGCCGCTCGCCGAAGCGGTGGTATTCGCGATGATCGCGTCGTACTTCTTCTCGCGCACGCTGGTGCCGACGCTCGCGATGTATCTGATGCGCGCGCGCAGCAAAGCGCCGGTCAACGGCAACGGGCCGATTGCGCGGCTGATCCGATTTCAGGCCGGGTTCGAGCAGCGCTTCGAAGCGCTGCGCGAGCGTTATCGCGGCGTGCTCGGCGCGGCGATAGCGAGCCCGAAGCGCTTCATCGCAATCTTCCTCGTGCTTTGCCTCGGCTCGCTCGCGCTGGTGCCGTTCACCGGCCGCGACTTTTTCCCCGCTGTGGACACCGGCGAGATCCGCCTGCATCTGCGCGCGCCGACCGGCACGCGCATCGAAGACACCGCGAGCATTACCGACCAGGTCGAAGCCCGCGTGCGCGACGTGATTCCGAAGCAGGAGCTCGCGGCGGTGCTCGACAACATCGGCGTGCCGGTGAGCGGCATCAATCTGACCTACGACTCGTCGGACCCGATCGGCCCCGAAGATGCCGACGTGATGATCACGCTCGCGCCGAAACACAAGCCGACCGCGCAATACGTGGCAACGCTGCGCAACACGCTGACCAAGGATTTCCCCGGCGTCACGTTCGCCTTCCTGCCCGCCGACATCGTCAGCCAGATTCTCAACTTCGGACTGCCCGCGCCGATCGATATCCAGATCGTCGGCAACAAGCTCGACGCCAACCGCGCGGTGGCGAACCGCCTGCTCGCGCAACTGCGCGGCGTGCGCGGCCTCGTCGATGCGCGCATTCAACAACCCGGCGACGCGCCCGCGATCAACGTCAACGTGGACCGGACACGGGCGATTCAGGCCGGTCTGCAGCAACGCGACGTGTCGCAGAATCTGCTGATCGCGCTCTCCGGCAGTTCGCAGACCACGCCGAATTTCTGGCTCGATCCGCGCAACGGCGTGAGCTATCCGTTGATGGCGATGATGCCGCAGTACGACGTCAACTCGTTGCAGGCGCTTGCCAATATTCCGGTCGCGCAGAACGGCGCCATCAAGTCCGGCACGAGCGCGACGGCCTCGGCGAACGGCTCCGGCCCCGCGCCGCAAAATCTGCTCGGCGCGTTGAGCACGCTGACACGCGGCACCCAGCAAGCCGTCGTCTCGCACTACAACGTGCAGCCGGTGCTCGATATCTTCGCGTCGGCGCAAGGGCGCGATCTCGGCGGCGTGGCGGCGGACGTCAACCGGCTGGTCGAACAGATCAGGCCGCAATTGCCGCCGGGCGCGTCCATCGTCGTACGTGGCCAGGTGCAGGCCATGCACGATTCGTTCAGCGGTCTCGCGAGCGGTCTCGTGTTCGCCATCGGCCTCGTTTATCTGCTGATGGTGGTCAACTTCCAGTCGTGGCTCGACCCGTTCATCACGATCAGCGGCTTGCCGGGTTCGCTCGCCGGCATCGCGTGGATGCTGTTCAGCACGGGCACTCGCCTGAGCGTGCCGGCGCTCACCGGCACCATTCTGTGCATCGGCATTGCCACGGCCAATAGCATCCTGGTCGTCAACACCGCGCGTGAACTTCACCACGGCGGCAAACCCCCGTTGCGGGCCGCACTCGAAGCCGGCTTCAGCCGCTTCCGTCCGGTGCTGATGACCGCCCTCGCCATGCTGATCGGCATGCTGCCGATGGCGCTCGGCCTCGGCGACGGCGGCGAACAGAACGCGCCACTCGGTCGCGCCGTGATCGGCGGCCTCGCGCTCGGCACGGTGTCGACCTTGCTGTTCGTCCCGGTCGTCTACGGGATGGTGCATACGTGGCTCGACAAACGCCGCGCGGCACGCAGCGAACAACACGAATCCACAGCCATCGCCCGCACTCTTTGATTTCGACGAGACCTTTTATATGAACGATTCATCACTTCCGCCGGAGTTGGGTGGGCAGGCCGAACAGGCAGCCAACGCCGCTGAAACTCGCGCGCTAGACGTCGCTCATGCCGCTGCCCCCGCGCCGGCAGCTTCGCCCGCGCGGGAATCAGACCGCGGCGCGCGCGCGCATGCCGCCGAATCCACGCGTGACAGAACGGCCGCTGACGCCGTTTCGCACCGCGACACGCACGCCGAACCGCGCCGCCGTCTCTGGCCGTTCGCGCTGAGCGGACTTGCAGCAGTCTTGCTGATCATCGGCATCGTGCCGCGCTTGCATGCGAGCGCCGCGCTGACTGAGCAAACGCAAGCGCGAAGCATGCTCAGCGTGTCGGTGGTCGCGCCGCGCGCTGCGCCGGCCGTCAACGAACTGCTGCTGCCCGGCGCCGTCACGCCGTTCGCCGAAGCCTCCATCTATGCGCGCACCAGCGGCTACCTCGCGCACTGGAACATCGACATCGGCGCGCAGGTGAAAAGCGGCCAGGTGCTCGCGACGATCGAAGCCCCCGATCTGGACGCGCAACTGCGCCAGGCCCGCGCCGACGAAGCCACCGCGCAAGCCAATTTCGACTACGCGAAGACCACCGCGCAGCGCTGGCAGGACATGCTGAAGACCCAATCGGTCGCGCAGCAGGACGTCGACACCAAGGTCAGCGACATGGAAGCGCGCCGCGCGATGCTGGCGTCGGCGCAGGCCAACGTCGCGCATCTCGCCGAACTCGTCTCGTACGAAAAGATCACCGCGCCGTTCGACGGCGTGATCACCGCGCGCAACGTCGATGTCGGCGCGCTGGTGACGGCGGGCGGCACGCCCGGCGCCGCGGGCATGTCGGGCGAACTGTTCCATATCCAGCAGAACGGCGTGCTGCGCGTGTTCGTCGATGTGCCGCAGAACGACGCGCCGTACGTCACGCCGGCCACGGGCGTGTATCTGACCGCACAGCAGTATCCGGGCCGCCGCATCGCGGCGAAGGTGGCGCGCAGCACTGGTTCGATCGATCCTTCGAGCCGCACGTTGCGCGTCGAGGTCGACGTGGACAACAAGGACGGCGCGCTGCTGCCCGGCGCTTACACGCAGGTGCATCTGCAATTGCAGTCGACCACGCCGGCGCTCGATCTGCCGGTCAGCGCGTTGCTGTTCAGGCCGGACGGCGTGACGGTCGCCGTCGTCGACAGCAACGGCCGGGCGCTGCTCAAGACCGTGCATATCGGCCGCGATTTCGGCACGCACGTGGAAATCACGACCGGACTCGCCGCCACCGACCGCGTGATCGACAACCCCGGCGATTCGATCTCCACTGGCCAGATGGTTCAGATCATGCCGGCCATGCGCGGCTGAGTGTTTCGTCAGAAAAAGGATTTTCCGATGATCAAGCTGTCTCTTCCCCGGTCTTTGCCGCGCCGCGCGCTGGCGGCAACGCTGATCGGCGCGCTGCTCAGCGCGTGCTCGACCATGCCTGCGTATCAGCGCCCGAGCGCCGACATTCCGGCGCAGTACGCGGGCGCCGTGCATACGGGCGCCGTGCAAGCGAGCGACGCGCCAGGCTGGGCGCAGGCCGCGCCGGCTGACTCCACTCCGCGCGGTCCCTGGTGGACGATCTTCGACGATCCCGTGCTGAACGAACTGGAGTCGCGCATCGACGTGTCGAACCAGACCGTGCGCAAGGCCGTCGCGCAGGTTCAGCAGGCACGCTCGATGGTGGACTATCAGCGCGCCGGTTTCTTCCCGACCATCACCGCCGGAGTCGCGCAGGACCGCTACCGGACCTCGCAGAACGTCGAAGGAAAATCGCTCGCGGGCAAGACGGTGCCGGACTACTCGGCGGGCGTGTCGGCGAGTTGGGAGCCGGATCTGTTCGGGCGCGTGCGCGACAGCGTGAACGGCGCGCAGGCCGACGCTCAGGCGAGCGAGGCGGACCTCGAAGGCGTGCGCCTGTCGATGAGCGCGGACCTCGCCGCCGATTACTTCTCCCTGCGCTCGCTCGACACGCAGAAGAAGCTGCTCGACGACAGCGTGAACGCCTACGCCGCCGCGTTGAAGCTGTTGCAGCAGCAGCTGAAGAACGGTGCGATCGATGCCTCCGCCGTCGCCCAGGCCACGACGCAACTCGAAGCGACGCGCACACAGGTCACCGACATCGACGTGACGCGCGCGCAGATGCAGCACGCGATTGCGACGCTGATCGGCGAACCGGCATCGACTTTCACGCTGCCGCCGAACGGTTCGGCCGTAGCACCGCCTGCGATTCCAGTTGGTGTCCCCTCGCAGCTGCTGGAACGGCGCCCCGATATCGCCGCCGCCGAACGGCGCGTGGCTTCCGCGAATGCGCAGATCGGCGTGGCGCATGCGGCGTTTTTTCCGGATCTGGTGTTGTCTGCGAGCGCGGGTCTCGAAAGCACGTTTTTCGCGCCATGGCTGAGCGCGCCGAGTCTGTTCTGGTCGCTCGGTCCGCAACTGGCCGGCACGCTGTTCGACGGCGGCAAGCGCAAAGCCGCCCTGCACGGCGCGACCGCGCAGTACGACGGCGCGGTGGCCGACTATCGACAGTCGGTGCTGGTGGCGTTCCAGCAGGTCGAGGACAACCTGTCCGCCCTGCATTCCCTCGCCGACGAAGCCGCCAGCCAGCAGCGCGCCACCACGGCCGCGGACCTGTCGTTGCGGCTCACGACGAACCGCTTCAACGCGGGCGCGGTCAGCTATCTCGACGTGGTGACCGCGCAGACGATTGCGCTGACGAACCAGCGCATCGCGGATCAGATCGCCGCGCGGCAACTGGAGTCGAGTGTGTTGCTGCTGAAGGCGTTGGGTGGGGCTTGGGGTGAGGATGGGAAGAGTGCGGCGGGAGCGGCGGGAGCCGTTCCCCACCCTCACCCAACCCGCGCAAACCTCAACACGAACCGCGTCCCGCGCGCATCGCTCTCAGCATGCACCGAACCGCCGTGCAGCTCCATGATCGCGCGCACGATGGCGAGCCCGAGCCCGGTCGAACCCGTGGACCCTTGCGACAGCCCCGCCGACGGCAGCGAACTGCGCGACGGATCGACCCGATAGAAGCGGTCGAAAATCCGTTCGAGATGCTCGGCGGGAATCGGCTGTCCCGGGTTCTCCACGCTCACGCGCACCGCGTCGGCCGACTCGCTGGCGTCCAGCACGATCTCGCCGCCCGGCGGCGTATAGCGAATGGCGTTGGCGAGCAGATTGCTCACGGCGCGACGAAACAGCTCGAGATCGGCAGTCACGGCAGCCGTGCCGCTCACGCGCAAACGCACATTCGCATCGTCGGCAATTCCTTCGAAATACTCGGCGATATGGGTCAACTCCTGCCCCGCGTCGAACGCGCGCAATTGCTTGACGAACTGCGGATGCTCGGCGCGCGCCAGAAACAGCACGCTCTCGATCATGCGCGAGAGCCGGTCGCACTCTTCCAGATTCGACGCGAGCAGCGCTTCGTATTCATCGACGGAACGCGGCCGCGCGAGCGCGACTTCGGCGGCGCCGCGCATGTTGCTGAGCGGCGTGCGCATGTCGTGCGCGAGGTCGGCGGTGAAACGCGACAGACGCTGGAAACCCTGCTCGACGCGTTCGAGCATCGCGTTCAGCGCGGCCACCAGAGCTTCAAGTTCGCTCGGCACGCGCGCCACCGCGATGCGCGTATCGAGCCGATTCACCGTGACGAGGCTCGCGCTCGCCGCCATATCGCGCAACGGCCGCAGCGCGGCGCGAATCAGCAGGTAACCGAGCAGCATGGCCAGCACCACGCCGGCCACGCCGGCGAGCGTGAGCTTGTCTCGATAGCGGTCCAGCAGCAGCCAGCGGTCGCTCATGTTGCGCGCTACCAGCAGGCTCGCCGTGTCGCCGTTACGCAGCCGCGCGTCCGTGAAAATGCCGCGGATCGGTGCGCCGTTGCGGCTGGTCCAGTCGCCGATATCGGCTTCCGTGATGCGCGTCGTCGCGGCAACACGCGTGAGCGGCGGCAACGCCGCAATGGTCGCGGCGCCGCTCGCCGCATCCGGCACGGCGAGCGCGCCGGCGATATTGTGTTCGATCGCCCGCTTGCCGTCGGGATCGAACACTTCCATCGACAGCGCTTCGTTGCCGAGCACGACGCTGGTCAAGCGCTCGCTGTGGTCGCGAATGCTTTGCGCCGATTCCAGTTCCTCAGCGAGCCTCCGTGCGTGACGCGCGGCGAGCACGATGTCGAGATTGTCCTGCGCCTTGATCTGCTTTTCGAGCGCGATATACAGGAAACTGCCGACCAGCACGAAAACCGTCAGCGTAGTGGCGCCGAACGCCAGCGCGAGCGCCGCGGCAAGCGAGCGGCCGCGCATCAAGCGGCGTCCTTCAGTTCGAGCACGTAACCCACGCCGCGCACGGTGTGAATCAGCTTGATGGGAAAGTTGTCGTCGATCTTGGTGCGCAAGCGGCGGATCGCGACTTCGACCACATTGGTGTCGCTGTCGAAATTCATGTCCCACACATACGACGCGATCTGCGTGCGGCTCAGCACTTCGCCCTGACGGCGCGCGAGCAGTTGCAGCAGCGAGAATTCGCGCGGCGTGAGGTCGATACGCGTGCCGCCACGCTTCACGCGACGGCGGTTCACGTCCATTTCCAGATCGCCCACCTTGATCAGTTCGCTCTCGCGCGGCGGGCCACGGCGCGCCAGCGTGCGCACGCGCGCCAGCAATTCGACGAAGGCAAAGGGTTTGACGAGGTAATCGTCCGCGCCGAGTTCGAGGCCGCGCACACGGTCGTCGACGTCGTCGCGCGCGGTAAGGAACAGCACGGGCGTGGTGCGTTTCGCGCGCAAGGTCTTGACGACGGTCCAGCCGTCCATGCCGGGCAGCATCACGTCCAGCACGATCACGTCGTACTCTTCTTCCAGCGCGAGGATCAGCCCTTGCGGGCCGTCGTTGGCCACATCGACCGCATAGCCGGATTCTTCCAGGCCTTTCTTGAGGTAGGCCGCTGTTTTCAGCTCGTCCTCGATCACCAGGATTCGCATCGGTTGCTCCGCTTGGCGTTGACGGTGAAATCATACCGTCAAGCACTCGGGCGGGTGATTACGATCCGGTAATGTTGATGCGTTGCGCTCGGCAGGTGCGGCGCGCGTCGCCGACGAACTTTGCAGAGCCAGCGTCGCGCCGCCTTCTCCATGCGGCACCGCAACAGCGGTGTGCCGAGAATCGGGGCGAAAGGGTTGCGGGCGGCGCACATGCCGCAATGCGACGTATCGGCGGTTTCGGCTTCGGTGCCGATACGTCGCCACGCGCTCATAAAAAAGCCGCACCCGCTGCGCTCTACTCGACGTTATCCGCCACATCGGTCATACGGATCATGTGCGGTTTGACGACGTCGTCCTCGTCGTCGCGGGTCTCCGTGGGCGGATGGATCAAGGCTTCGAGCCGCGCCTTGGTCGCCAGAAACTCGGGCGACGTGACCTGCGAATAGTCACGCGGACGCGGTACCGGCACTTCGATCAACTCCTGCACCTCGCCGGGATTCGCCTTCAGCACCAGGATGCGATCGGCGAGAAAGATCGCTTCGTCCAGATCGTGCGTGATGAACAGCACGGTCACGTCGATGTTGCGCCAGATATCGAGCAGATGCGTCTGCATTTTCGCGCGCGTTTGCGCGTCGAGTGCGCCGAAGGGTTCGTCCATCAGCAGAATGCGCGGCCGGTTCGCGAGCGCGCGGGCTATCGCCACGCGCTGCTTCATGCCGCCCGACAACTGATGCGGATACGCATTGGCGAATTTCGTCAGACCGACCAGATCGAGCCATTGCAACGCCTCGCGTTCCGCATGCAGGGTGCTGTGGCCGTTCATCTTGAGACCGAACATGACGTTCTTCTTGACCGTCAGCCACGGAAACAGCGTGTAGCCCTGAAACACCATGCCGCGGTCGGCGCCCGGCCCTTGCACCGGCTTGCCGTCGAGCAGCACGCTGCCGCTCGTCTGCGCCTCCAGGCCGGCGAGAATGCGGATCAGCGTGGACTTGCCGCACCCCGACGGTCCGATCACGCAGACGAACTCGCGCCGGTGTGTCTTGAAGCTGATGCCGTCGAGCGCCGTGCACTCGCCTTGCGCTGCCTTGAAGCGCTTGCCGAGGTCTTTCACCTCCAGAATCACCTCGCGCGATTTCAGACGGTCGAAACGCTCGCGTACCGCTTCGGACTGGATCAGGTACGACGGAACGGGTTGCGGATTTAACATAGTGGAATCCTTTGAATGCGGTGCGGTGCGGTGCATGCGATAAGCCGTGTCACGAAGCCGTCCGCTACGCCTTGAGCGTGCGGTCCCACGGAAACAGCTTGCGGCCAAGCCAGGCCAGCACGAGATCGGTGCCCAGGCCGATGATGCCGATCATCATGATCGCGGCGTAGACGTTGTCGAAATGCTCGTAGCGCGCCTGCTGGGTGATGTACCAGGTGATGCCGGAGCTGGTGCCGACCAGCTCCGCCACGATCAGATACGTCCAGGCCCAGCCGAGCAGAATGCGCTGGTCGCGGTACAGGTCCGGCAGGATGCCCGGAATCACCACATGAGTGAGCAGCTTGAGCTTCTTCGTGCCGAGCGTCATGGCGGCTTCGAACAGGCCGTACTCGAGCTTGCGGGTGGTGTTGGCCACGATCAGCACCTGCTGGAACAACGTGCCGATCACGATGATCGCGATCTTCGGGCCGTCGTAGATGCCGAGAATCGCCACCATCAGCGCGCCGAACGCGGGCGCCGGCAAGTAGCGGAAGAACTCGAAGAACGGCTCCTGCAAGCGCGCGATCGCGCTGTACGTGCCGCACACGATGCCGATCGGCACGCCGATCACCGACGACAGCACGAAGCCCCAGAAAATCACCTGAATGCTGTGCCACAGACTCTGATGCAGCCAGACGCCGTCGCGCGACGCGGGCGGCGTGGTGAACGCGGTGTAGAACGCGCGCAGCACTTCATGCGGCGCGGGCAGATAGACCGGATTGACCGGCTCGCCGACCGGCAAGGCCGCATGGGCCTCGCGCGCGTGGGCGAGTTCGTCGGCGAACACGTCTTTGTCGACGCGCATGCCCGGCTGGAAATAGTCGACGCTGCCCGGCGTGTCGATCAGCACCTGCGGATGCCAGATGAACGGCACGTAGCTGACCAGACACCAGACAAAGAGCGGCAACAGGAACGAGCCCGCCCCTAAGAACCATTTGCCGCGCGCGGAGAGTTCGCGGCGCACCGCGAACCATTCGGTTCTGTCAATGACGGCCATGTGATTCTCCGAGGCGGACTGCGGTTGCGTCGTATGCGGACCCTGAAGCGGCGGTCGTTTCGTCGAGCCACGCGCGCGCCAGATCGAGCAGCACGATGTCTTCATGCGCGCGCGCGACAAAGGTCACGCCGAACGGCAAGCCCGCGTGCTTGCCCACCGTGCAGACGCCGGCCGGCACCGCCAGCGCGGCCAGATCGAGCAGGTTGACGAAGTTCGTGTAGTAGCCGAAGCGCGAATTCACGCGGATCGGGTCCGCTTCCAGTTCGTCGACGGTGGCGGTCGTCGCCGAAGTCGGCGTGACGATGGCGTCGATCCGCTGCCAGACTTGCGCCGCCTGCATGCGCAGGAACGCGAGGCGGTCGAACGCGGCGAACGCATCGGCCGCGCTCCAGCGCGCCGCGCCGCCGATGATCTCGCGGATCACCGGATGCAGCGCGTCGGGCTGCGTCTCCACGAACTCGCGGATCGCCGCGAGCCGCTCGGCCACCCACGGCCCTTCGTAGAGCAGCCGCGCGGTGGCGAGGAACGGCTCGAAGTCGATCTCGACTAGTTCGGCGCCGGCTGCACGCAAGCGCGTCAGCGCGGCATCGAAAGCGTGCGCGTACGAGGTGTCGCCGAAAAATTCGAGCTGGTTCGCGCGCGGCACGCCGAACCGCACACCGCGCAGCGACGGTTGCGCGCCAAGCTGCGCGGCGGCCGGCGGCGGCTGGAATTCGCGCGCATACGGATCGCTCGGCGCTACACCGCGAGCGGCGTCGAACACGCACTGCGCGTCGTCGGCCGAGTGCGCGAAGATCGACACGCAGTCGAGCGACTTGCACGCCGGCACCACGCCGAGCGTGCTCAGCACGCCCTTGGTCGGCTTCAGTCCGAGCAGGCCGTGGAATGCCGCGGGCACGCGACCGGATCCGGCCGTGTCGGTGCCCAGCGAAAACGCCGCCAGCCCGAGTGCGACCGATACCGCCGAACCGGAACTCGAGCCGCCCGATGCGTAGCGCGGGTCGAGCGCATTTCGACACGCACCGTGCGGCGAGCGCTGGCCGGACAAACCGGTCGCGAACTGATCGAGATTGGTCTTGCCGATCGGAATCGCACCGGCGGCGATCAGGCGCGCTACTACGGGCGCGCTGGCCTCGGGCGTGTACGCATAAGCGGGGCACCCGGCGGTGGTCGGAATGCCGGCCAGGTCGATATTGTCCTTGATGGCGAACGGCACGCCGTAGAGCGGCAACGTGTCGATGTCGCGGCTTTCGAGCGCATCGGCGTAACGCATCATCTCGTTGCGGCTCAACGGGCGGATCCATGCGTGATGCGGATCGTCGCCCGACGTGCGAGCGGCGATGGCTTCCACCAGTTGCGCCGGCGTGAGGCTGCCGGCGCGGTAGCGCGTCCGCAGTGCTTCGATCGACATGGACTCGAACAGATCGTCGTGGGATTTCATTTGCACGTAGCCTCCTCGGTGGCGTCGGCTGCAATGCCGGCGCGCATCACCATCAATCGTTGACCCGCGACGACCGGCGCGCCTTCCGCGCAATCGATCGTTTCGATCACGCCGTCGCCGCTCGCGGTAACGGAGATTTCCATCTTCATCGACTCGACGATCGCGAGCACCTGGCCGTCGCCGACCCGTTCGCCCTCCTTGACGAGCAGCTTCCACACGCTGCCCGACACGTCGGCGACGATACCTTGCTGGCCAGTCGCGAGTGTGTCGTTTGCCGGGTTGCCGGCAGCGGCTGCATCGCCATCCGTTTCGCCGACGTACGCGGCATGCCCAGCCGCGTCCCAGCGCTCGCGTTCCGCGTCGAACGCGGCTTGCTGAGTGCTTTTGAACGCGGCGATCGACTCGGCTTCGTCCTTCAGGAAGCGGTTGTACGCGCCCAGATCGAACACGGACTCCTCGATCTTCAGGCTCGCGCGGCCCGCGATGAAATCCGTGCGCAACTCGGCCAGTTCGGACTCGCTGACTTCGTAGAAACGGATCTCATCGAAGAAGCGCAGCAGCCACGGCTTGCCCGCTTCGAACTCGCGCGTGGTGCGATAGCGGTTCCACATCTGCACGGTGCGGCCGACGAACTGATAACCGCCGGGCCCTTCCATGCCGTACACGCACAGATACGCACCGCCGATGCCCACCGCGTTCTCCGGTGTCCACGTGCGCGCCGGGTTGTATTTGGTGGTGACGAGCCGGTGACGCGGGTCGAGCGGCGTCGCGACCGGCGCGCCGAGGTACACGTCGCCGAGACCCATGACGAGGTAGCGCGCGTCGAACACAATGCGCTTCACGTCGTCGATGCTATTCAGTCCGTTGATGCGGCGAATGAACTCGATATTGCTCGGGCACCACGGTGCGTCGGGACGCACCGATTGCATGTAGCGCTCGATTGCAATACGTGTCGACGGGTCGTCCCAGGAGAGCGGCAGATGCACGATGCGGTTCGGCACGCGCATCGCGTCCACGGCGGGCAGTTCGCGCTCGGCTTGCTGCAGATGCGCGAGCAACGCGTCGTGCGACAGCACGCGGCGATCGAAATGCACCTGCAGCGAACGGATGCCCGGCGTCAGATCGATAATGCCCGGCAAGCGGTGCGCGTCGAGCCAGTTCATCAACGCATGCACGCGAAAGCGCAGGTTCAGGTCGAGCACGAGCGGACCGTATTCGATCAGCACGTTCTGATCGCCGGAGCGGCGATAGACCACGCCGGTGCCCTCGCCCGCCGTCGGGTCGCGATAAAGGATGCAATCGTGAGCCGCCGCTTCGCTGGCCTGCATAGCGTGCTCGGGCGACGCAAGCACCGCTTTGACCGGCACCCGTTCGAAGCGCACCGTATCGCCCGGACGCAGTTGACCGAGCTTCCACAACTCCTCGCCCACCACCGTCACCGGACACACGAAACCGCCGAGGCTCGGACCATCGGGACCGAGAATCACAGGCATGTCGCCGGTGAAGTCCACCGCGCCGACCGCATACGCGTTGTCGTGAATATTCGACGGATGCAGCCCCGCCTCGCCGCCGTCCGTGCGCGCCCATTGCGGCTTCGGGCCGATCAGGCGCACACCCGTGCGGCTGGAGTTGTAGTGCACGGTCCAGCGCGTGCCGTAGAGCATCGCGATGTCGTCGGGCGTGAAAAAGTCGGGCGCGCCGTGCGGGCCGTCGAGCACGCCGAGCGTCCAGTCGTGCGTCAGGACCGGCACGCGCGCTCTATCCAGTTGCGCGCCTGCTTCGCCGTTGCCCGCGTCGTCGGCGAGATGCAGCACGTCGCCCTTGCGCAGCGCGCGCCCCGCGTGGCCGCCGAACTGGCCGAGCGTGAAGGTCGCCTTGCTGCCCAGATAGTCCGGCACCTGCAGGCCGCCCTTCAACGCGAGACACGCGCGCATGCCGGCGCCCGTCACGCCGCCAAGCTTGAGCACGGCGCCCGCCGGTGCGCGCGTGACTTGCCAGAGCGTGACCGGCGCGCCGTCGAGCGTGGCGGCGAGCGGCGCGCCGCCGAGCACGAAAAGCGTCGCGGTATTGAAGCGCAGCGTCGCGCCGACCATCGCGCATTCGAGCCCCGCGGCGTCGGCGGGATTGCCGAGCAGTTCGTTGGCGAGGCGGAACGACAGATCGTCCATCGGGCCCGACGGCGGCACGCCGATGTCCCAATAGCCGGTGCGTCCCGGCGTCTGCTGGACGGTGGTCTGTACGCCGCCGTCGAGCACGTCGATCGTGTGCGGCGCGAACATGAAGCGTCCGAGGAACGCGGTGGTCTGCTCACCGCGCGCAAACGTCGCCGAGCCGGCAATGGCGCGCAGATAGTCGAGGTTGGTCTCGATGCCGTACAACTGCGTTTGTTCCAGCGCGGCTCGCAGCGCTGCGAGCGCGGCTTCGCGCGTTTCGCCCTTGACGATCAGCTTGGCGAGCAACGGATCGTAGAACGCGCTGACTTCCGTGCCGGAATCGACCCATGTATCGACCCGCGCATCGGCGGCGAATGCGACATGCGTGAGGACGCCCGCACTCGGTTGAAACTGTTTGTGCGGGTCTTCCGCGTACAGCCGCACTTGGATGCTCGCGCCTTTCGCCAAGGGCGCAAGCGTATCGAGCGGCGCGAGCTCGCCCGCGGCTTCACGAATCATCCACTCGACCAGATCGATACCGGTGACTTCTTCCGTCACGCAGTGCTCGACCTGCAATCGCGTATTCACTTCGAGGAAATAGAAACGGCGCGTGTCGGCATCGAAAACGAACTCGACAGTGCCCGCCGATTTGTACTTCACGGCTTGAGCGAGACGCACGGCGCTCGCATGCAGCGCGCTGCGTTCCGCGTGGGTAAGTCCCGGCGCGGGCGTCTCCTCGATCACCTTCTGGTTGCGCCGCTGCACCGAGCAATCGCGTTCGCCGAGCGAGATCACGCCGCCTTTGCCGTCGCCGAAAATCTGCACTTCGATGTGGCGTGCGTTTTCGACGAACTTCTCGACGTACACACCCGCATTGGCAAAGTTCGCTGCGCCGAGCCGCGCGACCGATGCAAACACGCCTTCAAGTTGCGCCGCGTCGCGGCACAGCGACATGCCGATTCCGCCACCACCCGCGGTGCTTTTCAGCATCACCGGATAGCCGATCGACTCCGCCTCGCGCAACGCCGCGCTGACGTCGGGCAGCAAGCCGGTGCCGGGCAGCAAGGCAACGTCGTTGGCTTGCGCGAGTTCGCGCGCCGTATGCTTCAGGCCGAACTCGCGCATGTGCTGCGGAGTCGGCCCGATGAAGCGGATGCCTGCCTCGTCGCACGCTTGCGCAAAGGCCGCGTTTTCGGACAGGAAACCGTAGCCGGGATGCACGGCGTCGGCACCGCACGCGCGCGCCGCTTCAAGAATGGCCGCGCTGTTCAGATAGCTCTGCGCCGCGAGCGCCGGGCCGATGCACACGGCTTCGTCGGCAAGCATCACATGCATGGCGTGGCGGTCGGCTTCGGAATACACCGCGACCGACGCGATGCCCAGCCGCTTGAGCGTGCGAATCACGCGGCAGGCAATCTCGCCGCGATTGGCGATCAGGACTTTGTGGAATCTCATTGGGCATCCCAGATCGTCAGTCGCACCGGCGTCGGGTTGTAGCCGTTGCACGGATTGTTCAACTGCGGGCAGTTGGAGATGAGCACCGTGACATCCATTTCGGCGCGCATCTCGACATACTTGCCCGGTGCGGAGATACCGTCTTCGAACGTCAGTTTGCCGAGCGGCGTAACCGGCACGTTCATGAAGAAGTTGATGTTGCTGACAATGTCCCGCTTGCCGAGTTGCGCGCCCACACCGCACGTGCAATGCGTGAGCGCATGCAGGAAGCTGTCGCGGCAGCTATGCATATGGCGCTTGTCGAGCGAGTAACGCACGGTGTTGCTCTCGGCCGCGCAAGCACCGCCGAGCGTGTCGTGGCGCCCGCACGTGTCGGCCACGATGCTCAGCATCGGCTTGCCGAGGTTCGACATCAGCACGCTGCCGGCGGACAGATAGAGATTGCGCTGCGCGCGGATCGTGTCCTGCGCGCTATAGCGTTCGAGCGGATCGGCGCTGTTGTAGAACAGCGTGTCGACCGCCTGATTGCCTTCCAGGTCGAGAATGCGGAACACCTGGCCGCGCTTGACTTCATGCAGCCACGGCTCGCCCGAGGGCAGCGTGAGGTCGTAGACCGCATGACGGAGTTCGAGCTTGCTTTCGATGATAGGCATCGCGGGTCTCCTTAAACGAACAGACGGTCGGTGTTGACGAAACCGCGCCCGTTCTCGGGGCATGCGGAACGGCACGGATCGTCGGACGGCACGCAGGCGTCGGCCGCATACGCGCGGTACGCGATCAGCTTGACGGGCCGAGGCTTGTATTCGGATGAAGGGTCGAGCGGATGCGGCGCGGTCGAGAACACGGCGAGCGTGTCCATTTCGAAGCGCAGATCGAACGCGGCGCCGGCCGGCGAATGGCCCGCCACGAAGCTCAGCGCGCCGTCTTCGGCGATCGCGAGTTTGCTGAAGAAGTTGATATTGGCGACGAGGTCGCGTGTGCCGAGCCCATGCTTCGCCAGCTCGAGCAGCAGGCTGTCGCGGCCGTTGCGGATCATTGCATTGCGATGCTGCTGATAGCGGGCCTCGCCGTATTTCGCGGCGAACAGTTCCGCGTCGCCAATGCCGCCGAGCGGATCGTGCCAGCCGAGCGTGTCGGCGGTGATCGAGGCCAGCACGCGCCCCATGTCCGAGTAGAGCACGTGGCCGCGCGTCAGATGCGCGGTGTGCTGCGCCTTCAGCGTATCGGCCATGTTGTAGCGTTCGAGCGGTGCGTCGTGCCGGTAGAACACGGCGGCCAGATTCGCGCCACCTTCGCTATCGACGACGCGCAACGCCATGCCACGGCGCAGCACGCCGGACCAGTGCGTGCCGGCGGGAATCACCGTTTCCCATGCAGCGTGCGGGATCGGTGCGAGATCGACAGAGGATTGCGTCGACATGGAGGCTCCAGGTATCGGTTGGGAATAAGCATGAGAGGGCGATTGACCGACATCGCGACCTCCCGGGCTTTTATCCCTCCGTGGAGCCTCGCCGGCGCCTTGAAAGAAGGTGAACGGCAAGACCGGATTGCTCTCGGACCAGGCATCATGCGCATTGAAACTCGCACGACCGGAACCCTAGCGATCCTGAAGATGATGCAAATTACTTCGCACCTCTCGCTGCGTAGCTAAGCGAGTTGTGTGCCAGGGATGTGGTGAACATGCAGCAAGTGTGACGTGGCAAGGGATTGGATGCGATGCGCGTGGCCGGTAGACATGTGTGGGCCGATCGCTTGCGCACCAGCGCCGCATGTGAATCCGCACCACATGGATGCGCCGGGCACCACGATTGGGCTCGAACCAGGCGTGCGCAACCGCGGTACATGGCTCCGAACGATGGCATGGTGTGTGCGTAACAATGCGCCACGTCCACTCCCTTCCTCACACGACCATGCCGACGCTTGCTGCCATTCGACGCGCGCTATACACCTTGATGTCGGCACGTTTCATCGAGTTGCAAAAACAACAGCGCCGCTCGTAACTGGAGCGGCGCTGTTGTCGTGATGCTGCGCATCCCGGCATTTGCTTATTCGATCACAGCGCCTTTTCGCTCAGCCTTCAGCGTTCAGTCTTGAACATCCAGCTCCGCGCTCGCATAGCGCGCCTGTTGCCCGAAGCTTGCCAACGCTTTCGAACCATCGGGCAACATTAGTTCTCCTCGTTCAAGACGTTCCTTCAGATACGTAAAGCTCTGCGCCGTCTGCGCGAACAGATGGTCGCCCGCCGAGACAGGCGGGTATTTCGCCACCGCTTCGGGCGTCGCGAATTGCGGCAGCGGCGCGACGACCGTGTGATAGTCGCAGGCAAAGAAGAGCGGAAACGAGTAGCGCTCTTCCCGCACCTTGCGCACGCGATGCGACGTCGCGACATAGGTCCCGCCCGTCCACACTTCCAGCATGTCGCCGATATTCACGACGAACGCGTTCTCGACCGGCGGCGCATCGATCCACTCGCCCTCGCCGTTCATCACTTCGAGTCCTGGCGCGGTCGGCAGCAGGATCGTGAAGCACTCGTAGTCGGTATGCGCGCCGATGCCGGGCCGGTCTTCCGCCGACGGATCGAGCGGATAGTGGATCAAACGCAACTGGCTCGGCGGCTTGCGCAGATACTGATCGAAGTGCTGTTCAGGCAAGCCGAGCGCGAGCGAGAAACCTCGAAACAGCGCGCGGCCGAGTTCGAACGCCGCTTCGTAGTAGCCGCCCACCGCTTCGCGAAACCCCGCTTGTTCCGGCCAGCTATTCGGGCCGAGCATCGGCGTGCCGGCGCGCACGTCGGGGTCGTCGGCGGGCAGTTCGCGGCCGGTGTCGAAGGCTTCTTTCCTGTCGCGTTTGCCGCCCGCGAAGACTTCCTCGCCTTCGGGCACATAGCCGCGATGCGCCGTAGACTTGCCGATGTAGTAGCGCATCTTCCATTCGTGTTCGGCCGCGAAAAAGCGTTTGGCCTGCTCGATCAACGCGCTTTGTTGCGCGCGTGACACCTGGTGGCCGGTGACATAAAAGAAGCCGGCCTCGCGTGCCGCGCGATCGAGTTCGCGCGCGGTGGCGAGGCGCTGGGCGTCGTCATCGCTGAACAGGCCGCTCACGTCGACAATGGGTAGTTGCTGAAAGCTCGTATGGGTTGAGTTCATGAGAGGTGCCTAGACAAGCTGCGAGATGGTTTGAGATTGCGTTTGCTCATTTTGCCCGCCGCGCCCGCCGCGCCCTTCGCGCTCGGCAAGGAACTCAGCCAGATGGCGCCGCTCCTCGCGCCCCATCCATGTATTGATCTCCCACAGATCGGCCACCGGCGCGTTAGTAAACGGCAGCGTATGCAGATAACCGTCGGGACCGAACTCCGGTGTCATCGTCGTGACGGTGTAGCCCTGCTCGATCTGCGCGCTCCATAGCGCTTCCCAGATCCGCTGATGCGAGGCCACGCAGTCCGCGTACTCGGGCGCCGCCGGATGCGGCACCTGCGGACCTTGCGGATAGCCGACACGCCCATGCAGATGATGCGCATGCGGCGCCAATTCGAGGATCGTGTCCCACTCGCCGTCGAGCAGCCGCTCGCACACCGACACCCAATGGCTGAAATCGCAGGTCAGCTTGAGCGAGGGCACGGCGCGCGCGACGTCACGAGTAATCCAGGGGTTGAAGAACGAGCGCCCGCGATGCGTTTCGAAGCTGCACGTCACGTCGTGCTTCGCGGCGATCTCCACCGCGCGCGCGAAGAAGTCCACCTGGGTCGCGGCCGGCCACGCGTCGCAACCGGCCATCACGTTGAAGAAGCGCGGCTCGAGCGGCTTGCCCCACACGATCTTCTCCTCGAAGTCCCGCAGATGATCGGCCGGCGTCGCCGAGCGCTCCGGCACATAGCTGCCGGCCGTCGTGATCTCCGCGATGAATGCCAGGCCTTCGTCGGCAATCGCCTGCGCAAACGCGTCGCGCGCTTCGCCGCCGGCCGGCACCGGCGCTTCGATACCATCGAAGCCCGCCGCCCGCACGAGCGGCGCGGCATCGCGAGGACCGCCGTCGAATCCCCAGAACGTCTTGAACAATTCGAATTTCATCGCCTCTCCATTTACATGCAAAATTGCATGCAATAGTACACATGAAATGTGCGAGTCAATAAACTATCCATACAGAGTCGCGGATTATTTTCGCGCGCCCGATTTCCGGCTCAATTAGCACTTAAACTGTGCAGCCCTCCTCCTCGTGGTGAATCGATGAAGAAGAAAATTGCGCGTACCAAGGGGCAAGCCGTCGCGCGCGCCATTCTCGACATGGACTGGCAGTGGTCGGCGCATTTCGGCGATCTCGGCCTGAACGACCTGAACTACAGCGACCTGTTCTGTCGCATGTGGGTGGATCAGGGCGATTACTTCGCCAAGACCGCGCTCTATGAATTCATGCCGGGCGTGAGCCGCCGCACCGCCGTGCGGTACGTGCAGGAGTTGATCGACAGCGGCTGGCTGCTGGAAACGAGTTCCGCCGAGGATCGCCGTATCAAGCAGGTGAGTCTCGCGGCGTCGATCGAGGAACGCCTGGAGCAGTTTCTTGCCTATGTGCATCAACGGTTCGCGGCGTTGGATTGACGTCGCAACCCGCTGGCATATTTCTCGCTAGATAACTCACCGAGAGGTGCGGCAGCGTCGCATCTTAGGGATGCTAGGGTTCCGGTTCGCGAGAATGTCTGGTCCGAGAGCAGCCCGGTGCGCCGGCGGTTCGATTGCGAGTTTTTCATTGCAAGCACGAACCGCCGGCCGCACTACACGGCGGGACAAAAGCCCGGGAGATTGGCGATAGCAATGTCTATCGTGCCTCTCCGTGGCCGGTGTTTGTCTCCCGCAGTTTCCGCGCTTTGTCGTTCGAGCTCTGTTGCTCGTTCTCTCGCGGGAACCGGTCATGTTGTTTCATCGCGCAGTCGCCGCGCGATCCAACTCAACAATCGCAATTGACCGGTCTCCTGGAGAAAACGATGAAACGCTTCGAATCCGCCCTGACGTCTCGCACTTCCCGCGCTTCGCTCGCCTCGCCTGCCCGCTTCGCTTCGGCCCTGCGCGCGCGCGGCGCCCTTGCTGTGGCCGCCGCCGCGCTCGCTGTCGGTCTTGCCGCGGGTCCCGCCGCCAGCCCGGCGCAAGCCGCGGCCGCACCGCTCGCCATCGGCTATAGCGACTGGCCCGGCTTCGTCGCGTTCCAGATCGCCATCGAAAAAGGCTGGTTCAAGGAAGCCGGCGTGGACGTCAATTTTCAATGGTTCGACTACTCCGCGTCGCTCGATGCATTTTCTGCCGGCAAGCTCGACGCGGTCGGCGCGACCAACGGCGACGCGCTCGTGACCGGCGCAAGCGGCGCGAAGAACGTGATGATCCTGCTCACCGACTATTCGAGCGGCAACGACATGATCGTCGCCAAGCCGCCGGTGCGCACGGTGGAAGGATTGAAGGGCAAGAAGGTCGGTGTCGAAATGGGCCTCGTCGATCACCTGCTGCTCGACACCGCGCTCGAAAAACATGCGCTGAAGGAATCGGACCTCACCCTCGTCAACGCGAAGACCAACGAATTGCCGCAAGTGCTCGCCTCATCCGGCGACGTCGCCGCGGTCGGCGCCTGGCAACCGAACGCCGGCGAAGCGCTCAAGCGCGTGCCGGGCTCGCGCCCGATCTTCACCTCCGCCGACGCCCCCGGCCTGATCTACGACGCAATCACGGTCAATCCCGTCAGCCTGCAATCGCGCAAGGCCGACTGGGCCAAGGTGATCAAGGTCTGGTATCGCTGCGTAGCCTATATCAACGATCCGAAGACGCAACCGGACGCGGTCAAGATCATGTCCGCGCGGGTCGGCCTCACGCCGGCGCAGTACCTGCCCTTGCTGAAAGGCACGCATCTGCTCGACTCGGCGGCGGCGAAAAAGGCCTTCACCAAGGGTGACGGACTCGACTCCGTGTACGGTTCGAGCGTGAACGCCGACAAGTTCAACGTGCGCAACGCCGTGTACAAACAGTCGCAGAACGTGAGCGCCTATATCGATCCGACGCTTGCCAACGCGCAGTAAGCGGCCCGCCAGGCGCCGCAATCACAACCGCTAGACAGCCCGCGGACCCGAAACTGTTATTCTTGCGTCTCTCCCGACCGTCAACTGGTCGCCTGCCGCCTTCGGGCGGCACTCCAAGCGGCGCTTTGCGCCCGACTTCCGAGAGACAGGAATTTGCATGTTCGGTTTTCTGCGCGGCTATTTTTCCAATGACCTGGCAATCGACCTCGGCACGTCGAACACCCTGATTTACATGCGCGGCAAGGGCATCGTGCTCGACGAACCCTCGGTGGTGTCGATTCGCCAGGAAGGCGGTCCGAACGGCAAGAAGATCATTCTGGCCGTCGGCAAGGAAGCAAAACAGATGCTCGGCAAGGTGCCGGGCAATATCGAGGCGATCCGCCCGATGAAGGACGGCGTGATCGCCGACTTCAACATCACCCAGCAGATGATCAAGCGCTTCATTCAGATGGCGCACGAGTCGCGTATGTTCGCGCCGTCGCCGCGCATTATCATCTGCGTGCCTTGCGGTTCGACCCAGGTGGAGCGGCGCGCGATCAAGGAAGCGGCGCACAGCGCCGGCGCCTCGCAGGTCTATCTGATCGAGGAGCCGATGGCCGCGGCCACCGGCGCGGGCCTGCCGGTGTCGGACCCGACCGGCTCGATGGTGGTCGATATCGGCGGCGGCACGACGGAAGTGGGCGTTATCTCGCTCGGCGGCATCGTCTATAAAGGCTCGGTGCGCGTGGGCGGCGACAAGTTCGACGACGCCATCGTCAACTACATCCGCCGCAACTACGGCATGCTGATCGGCGAGCAAACGGCCGAAGCGATCAAGAAGGAAATCGGCTCCGCGTTTCCGGGCTCCGAGGTCAAGGAGATGGAAGTCAAGGGCCGCAATATGTCCGAAGGGATTCCGCGCAGTTTCACGGTGTCGAGCAACGAGATTCTCGAAGCGCTGACCGATCCGCTCAACCAGATCGTCTCGGCCGTGAAGATCGCGCTGGAGCAGACGCCGCCGGAACTGGGCGCGGATATCGCCGAGCGCGGCATCATGCTGGCGGGGGGCGGCGCGCTGCTGCGCGATCTCGACCGGTTGCTCGCCGAGGAAACCGGCTTGCCGGTGTTCGTCGCCGAAGCGCCGCTTACGTGCGTGGTGCGCGGTTCGGGCATGGCGCTCGAACGCATCGACAAGTTCGGCGGCGCGTTCTCTTACGATTGAGCTTTGCAGCGGATCGATCCGCTTAGGCCGTTCAAGCCGCTCAGGAAACGAACGGCAGTTTGCTATCGCGCGCCGCGGCGAGCATCGACAGTGTGATCTTGCGCACTTCCAGCTTGCTCTGCGTGATATGCGCGCGCAGCAGAATGATCGCCTCAGTCAGGCGGTTGCGTTCGATCAGGTTGAGCATGGTGGAATGCTCGTCGTAAGTGGCGCTGGTGCGGTGCGGTTTCAGAAAATCGAGCCGCCGCACAATGCGGATGCGCTCGGTCACTTCGTTATGCACGCGCAGCATTTCCATATTGCCCGTGGCGGCGACGAGTTGCCGGTGAAAGTTTTCGTCCATGCCGAACATTTTCACCGGATCGCTCTCGCGCAATTGGGGCGCGACGCACCAGACCGCCTTCAATTCCTCGACGGCCGCATGCGCGACGTCACCGCCCGTGCCCACCCGCTCCACCGCCGCGACTTCCAGCACGATGCGCAAATCGTAGAGCTGATCGAGCTGATCGAAGTTGATCGGCGAGACTTTCCAGCCGCGCCGGAAACCGACTTCCAGGTAGCCTTCGCGTTGCAGACGAAACAGGCCGTCGCGCATCGGCGTGCGTGACACGCCGTAGTGCTGCGCGATGCCGTTCTCGGAAAAGCGGTCACCGGGAAACAGGCGAAAGCTGAAGATATCGGTCTTGAGCTGCTGGTACACCTGCTCGGCAAGCGGATTGGCCGCGGCCGGCGCGGCAGGCGTCTCCAGCAGATTCGTCGGGTCGTCGTTCATGATGCCAGGGTCCCTTTTTTCTTATTATCGGCGTTTCATGGGCCGGCCGGCGAATTGATCAGGCTCACGTGCGCGGCGACGATTTTCCAGCCTTCGTCGGGACTGAGTCTTGCCCAGGTTTGCATCTGGCGGCCGAGCAGATGCGTGGCGTCGCTGGTGAACTCGGTGCTGACGGTGGCGAAGTCGGTGCCGAAGGTCGTCACCACGGTGCGATGCAGCTTGCGCGACTTCGGCACCGGCTCGCAGTGCTCGCGCCACGCACGGATCGCATCGCCGCCGTGCTGGATTTCGGCGATGCCATAGCGCACCGTTTCCGGCGTGTGCCAGAACAGCGCGTTCATCGCCGCGACATCGTTATCGACCAGCGCGCGCTCGTATTCGATGAACGCCGCGTGGACCTGTGCCACGATTTCGGGCTGATTTACTTCCATGCTTGGGTCGTCTCGTCGGTTTTGATCAATGAAGCAAAGGGCGCGGTCCAGCCGACAATGCCGCCCTGCGAGCGCACCATCTCGAGCGTCGCCTGTTTGAAGGCGGGGAAATAGCTCGCGGTGGCGTCCTCGATCAGCAGGCTGTCGTAGCCGCGGTCGTTGGCTTCGCGCATCGATGTTTGCACGCACACTTCGGTGGTCACGCCGGCGAACACCAGATGCGTGACGCCGCGCATCGCGAGTTCTTCGCCGAGGCGGGTCGCATAGAACGCGCCTTTTCCCGGTTTATCGATCACCAGTTCGCCAGCAAGCGGCGCGAGCGGTTCGCTGATCGCATTGCCGGGCTCGCCGCGAATGAGGATGCGGCCCATCGGCCCGGCGTCGCCGATGCGCGCATTCGGCGCGCCGCGCAGACGTTTGGCCGGCGGACAGTCGGACAGATCCGGAGCATGCGATTCACGCGTATGCACGACGAACCAGTGGTGCTTGCGCGCGAAGGCGAGCAACTCGGCTACTGTCGGCACGATGTCCGCGAGCAGCGAGACATCGTTGCCGAGCGATTCGCCGAAGCCGCCCGGCTCGATGAAATCGCGCTGCATGTCGATTACGACCAGCGCGGTTTTCGCGGAGTCGAAGCTGAACGGGCCGGGTTGGGCGTCGATGGTCAGCGTGTTAGTCGATGTCATCCAATGGCTTCCCTGAGTTTTTCGGCGGGCGCGGCGGGTTGCACCGGCGTGTCGCCGTGGCCGGCCATATGCTGGCCGAGCACGGTGCGATCCGCGCGTGTCGCCGGGGTTTCGTACACCAGCTCGCCCTCGGCGATCACCATGATGCGGTCAGCGAGTTCGAGCAGTTCGTCGAGGTCTTCGCTGACCAGCAGTACGGCCGCGCCCTCATCGCGCGCGGCCATCAGACGTGCATGGATATCGGCCACGGATGCGAAGTCGAGCCCGAACACGGGATTGGCGACGATCAGCACATCCACCGGCTGTCCGAGTTCACGCGCCAGCACAGCGCGTTGCACGTTGCCGCCCGAGAGCGTGCCGATCGCGCGCTCCGGCACCGGCGGGCGCACGTTGAATTCGCCGATCAACTGCGTGGCACGCGCGCGCATGGCGCGGCGATCGAGCCACCAGCCGCCGCGCCGCAACGGCTCGCGGTCGAAGTCGCGCAGCGCGAGATTCTGCGCCACGCTCATCGCGCCGACGCAGGCGTTTTTCAGCGGCTCTTCGGGGATCGCGAAGACCCGCCGTTGCGTCATCTGCTCGCGCGTCGCCTGGTATGGCTTGCCGGCCACCTGCATGTCGCCTGTCTTCACGCGACGCTGGCCGACCAGTGCTTCTACCAGTTCCTTCTGACCGTTGCCGGAGACGCCCGCGAGCCCGAGGATTTCGCCCGCGCGCACGGACAGCGTCGCGTGCTTCACTGCGGTGTGGCCGCGATCGTCTTCCACGGATACATCGCGTAGTGCAAGGCGCACCTGGGCCGATTCATCGAGCGGTTTGCGCTGGACGCGCTCTTCCGTCACCACGGCCATGACAGGCGCGTCGCTCGTTGCCACTGTGCCCATCATCCACGCGGCGAGTTCGTCGCGGCTGGTGTTCGCCACCGCGCTGGTGCCAACCTGGCGTCCCTTGCGCAACACGGTGACGTCGTCGGCGTAGGCCATCACTTCGCGGAACTTGTGCGTGATCATCAGCACGGTCAGCTCGCCGCGTGTGGTCAGGTCGCGCATCAGGCCGAGAACTTCGTCGGCTTCCTGCGGCGTCAGCACGGAAGTTGGTTCGTCGAGTATCAGGAAGCGTTGCTGCAAGTAGAGTTGCTTCAGGATTTCGAGCTTCTGCTTTTCACCCGCAGCGAGTGCCGCGACGGGCGCGTCGAGTGGCAAGCGGAACGGCATGCGCTGCATGAACGCGGCGAGTGCGGCGCGTTCCGCTTTCCAGTCGATTTTCCATTGCATCTGCCCGCGCGCGAGCAGCAGGTTTTCTTCGACAGACAACCCCGAGGCCAGCGTGAAATGCTGATACACCATGCCGATGCCGAGCGCTTGTGCATCACGCGGCGAGTGGATGTGCACTTCGCGGCTGTCGGCGGCGATCTGTCCGTCGTCGAGCACGCCGTAGCCGACCAGGCCCTTCACGAGCGTGCTCTTGCCCGCGCCGTTCTCGCCGAGCAGCGCGTGAATCGTGCCGGCCTTGACCTTGATCGACACGTCGTCCAGCGCGCGAAAAGCACCGAACGATTTGCTCGCATGCATGACTTCAATGCCGAGGGCTTGCCGTACGGTCGACATGATCATCCACCTAGCGTTAGCAGCAAAGCGCCGGAGTCCGACACCGTGCCGAACACCCCGCCTTGCATCGTGATCATGTGCAAGGCGGCGTCGTGATTGCTCTTGTCGGTCGCCCCGCAGCAGTCGGCGAGCACCGTGCATTCGAAACCGCGGTCGTTCGCTTCGCGCATGGTCGTGTGCACGCAGACGTCGGTCGTGATGCCGGTCAGAATCAGATTCTCGATGCCACGCGTGCGCAGGATCAGTTCGAGATCGGTCGCGCAGAACGAGCCCTTGCCGGGCTTGTCGATCACGATCTCGCCCGCAAGTGGCTTCAGTTCGTCGATGATGTCCCAGCCCGGTTCGCCGCGCACGAGGATCTTGCCGCACGGACCATCGTCGCCGATGCCCACGCCGTTGGTGCCCGCGCGGCGGCTGCGCCAGCGCTTGTTGGCGGGCAGATCGGAAAGATCCGGGCGATGGCCTTCGCGCGTGTGAATGATCGTGAAGCCCTGCTCACGCATCGTCTTCAGCACGCGTTTGATCGGCTCGATCGGCGCGCGCGTGAGCGAGAGGTCGTAGCCCATCTTGTCGACGTAGCCGCCGTGGCCGCAGAAATCCGTCTGCATGTCGATGATCACGAGCGCGGTGTTCTCCGGGCGCAGGTCGCCGTCGTAGGGCCACGGGTAGGGTCTCGCTTCGATGAATCGGGTCATGGTCTGGGTGTCCTGGTTTGGGTTCGTGAATATCGGCAAGGTCCGTGAATGGGCGAGCGTGTCAGCGCCCGTGTCAGCGCCCGTGTCAGCGCGTCAGGCTCAGCTCGCCAGGCGCGCCCGCCAGCGTGCGATCCGGACGGCAGTTGATGATCATGATCACGAGCGTCAGCACATAAGGCGCGGCGTTATAGAGGTAGTAGCCGCTTGTCACGCCGATCGCCTGCAACGCCGGTCCGAGCGCGCCCGCGGCACCGAACAGCAACGCGGCCCACAAACAGCGCAGCGGCTGCCAGCGCGCGAAGATCACCAGCGCGACCGCCATCAGCCCCTGGCCGCTGGAGAGCCCTTCGTTCCAGCTCCCCGGATACACCAACGACAGATACGCACCGCCGACGCCCGCAAAAACGCCGCCCACCGCCGTCGCCGCGATACGCACACGCGTGAGCGGATAGCCCATCGCGCGCGCCGTTTCCGCGTGATCGCCGACGAGCCGCAGCACCATGCCCCAGCGCGTATTGCGCAAGCCCCATTGCAGAACGAACGCGAGCGCCACGCCGATCACGAACAGCAGGTTCAGATGCAGCGCGTTATGCAATTGCGGCGACGAACTCCACGCGCCGAGATCGATGAACGGCAGCATCGGCGCCTGCGGTTCGATAAACGGCTTGCCGAGATAGAACGCGAGTCCGGTGCCGAGCAGCATCAACGCAATGCCGAACGCGATATCCGACACGCGCGGCAACGAACACACGAGACCGTGCAGGCAGCCGAGCAGCAAGCCGACCAAACCTGCGGCAAGCACACCCATCCACGGCGAGCCGCTCAGAAACGCGCCCGCGTAACCGCTCATCGCGCCGGACACGAGAATGCCTTCCAGGCCGAGATTCACGCGGCCGCCCTTCTCGGTCAGACACTCGCCGAGACTGACGAACAGATAAGGCGTGCTGACGCGGATCGCTCCCGCGAACAGCGACAGCAAAAGAATGACGATGGGCGAGTGCATATCAGGCATGGGTCTGCTCCAGTTGCACGGGAAGATCGGTTTGCGCGACGGCTTGCAACTTCACGCGCCATGCGGCGATGCGGCCGCCGAGCGCTTCCCACGCGAGCAGGTTGGCGAACAGCAGCCCTTGCAGGACGAGCGTGGTGGCATCGGGCAAATCGAGGCGCCGTTGCAGCAGACTGCCGCTCGCCTCGATGCCGCCGATCATCAGCGCGCACGCGATGATCGCGAGCGGATTCTGGCGCGCGGCGAAAGCGACGAGAATGCCCGCGTAACCGTAGCCCGCGAGCAGCGACGCGTTCGCGCTGCCCTGCACCGCCGCCACTTCGAACATGCCGCCGAGGCCGGCCGCGGCGCCGCCCAGCACGCACGCCGTCAGCGCGAGCATATTGACCGGCAAACCGACCAGACGCGCCGCGCGATTGCTGCCGCCGACCACGCGCATCGCAAAGCCTTTAGTGCTGAACTTCACGAACACCCATGCCGCGATGCATGCAACGACGCCCCAGAACAGGCCCCAATGTGTTTCGAGTCCGGGGATCGAACCGATCATCATCGCGTCGGGCACCGGCAGCGTCGACGGTTTGTTCAGGCTTGCCGGATCGCGCAGCGGCCCTTCCACCAGATGCTTGAATACCGCGATCGCGATATACGACATCAACAGGCTGCTGATCGTCTCGTTGACACCGCGCCATTGCCGCAACGCGCCGACCGCGCCGATCCAGACGCCGCCGGCGAGCATGCCGGCGAGCGCCATCAACGGTGTGGCGATGAGCCAGGGCGTGTTATGCGGCAGCATCTGCGGGACGATGGCGGCGCACATGCCGCCGAGCGCGAGTGCGCCCTCGCCGCCGATCACGATCAGGCCGACCTGTGCGGGCAACGCGACACACAAAGCCGTGAGCATCAGCGGCGCGGCGCGCAGCAACGTGCTTTGCCACGCGAACGACGAACCGAACGCGCCCTGGAAAATCAGCGCGATCGCGTCGGGCGCCGGCTGTCCCTGCACCAGCAGAAACAGCGAGAACAGCAGCAAGGTGCCGAGCACCGCCAGCACGGTCGGCAGCGCGGGCAGGAGCGAGAGCATCACTCTCGCGGCAGAGGCATTGGGACGCATCACGGCTCCTTGATTGAAGCAAACATCGCCGTCATCGGAATCAGATCTGGCCGACGACGCCCGCGACCAGATAGTTCATGCTTTCCAGCGTGTAGTCGGTCTGAGCGTGACTCGCGCCCGAGGCGATCGCCGTGCCGCCCTTGTTGTCCTTCATCGGGCCTTTGAAGATCACGAAATTGCCGGCCACCATGCTGCTTCTGATCGAGTCGGCGTTCTGCTTCGCGGCGGCCGTGACCTTCGCGCCGTACGGCGACATCTTCACGAAGCCTTCTTTCAGGCCGCCGCGCAAGACGTTGGGTTGCGGCGTGCCGGCTTGCGCACCCGTCACCAGTTGCCTGTACGGCGTCGCCCAATCCCATTCCGCGCCGGTCAGATAACCCTTGGGCGCGAGCGCGGCCTGGCTTGCGTGGTAGCCGCAGCTCATCGCGCCGCGTTTTTCCGCGGTCTCGACTACGACCTTCGGACCGTCGACGTGACAGGTCAGCACATCGCAGCCCTGATCGACGAGGCTGTTGGTGGCTTCGGCCTCCTTCACCGGCATCGACCAGTCGCCCGTGAAAATCACCTGCGTGGTGATGGACGGATCGACCGACTGCGCGCCGAGCGTGAACGAATTGATATTGCGCAGCACCTGCGGAATCGGCTTGGCCGCGACGAAGCCGAGCTTCTTGCTCTTCGTCATATGCCCGGCGACCACGCCGTTCAGGTACTGGCATTCGTCGATATAGCCGAAGTAGCTGGTGATGTTCGACGGGTTGCCCTGCTTCCACAAACCGCCGCAATGGGCGAATCGCACCTTCGGATACTTCGCCGCCATCTTCAGCACGTGCGGGTCGAAGTAGCCGAACGAGGTCGCGAAAATGAGCGTGGCGCCGTCCTGTTCGATCATCGCTTCCATGGTCTTCTGCACGGCGATGGTCTCGGGCACGTTCTCTTCTTCCACCACCTTCACGTCAGGCATTTTCTTGATCACCGCGGCGGCTTGCGCCTGCGCCTGGTTGTAGCCGTAGTCGCCGCGCGCGCCGACGTAGATCACGCCGACTGTCGTCTTCGGCGCGGCGAACACCGACTGGATGGGCAGAATATTGCCGAGCGTCAACAGGCTGGCGCTCTTGATGAAATGGCGGCGGCTGGTCATGGTGTCCAATTCCTGATCGAAGGTTAAAGAGCGTTGGCCTGGGTATCGGCTTGCGGGTTGGCCTTGATGCTGGCGAGATACGCGAGCCAGCCGCCGAACGACGTGATGTCGAGCGCGCCGCTGTCCTCGCTTACCGCCGACGGCTCGCAGATGAAGCCTTTCACGCTGTGGCCGTCGGCGAGTTGCAACGTGCCGATGCCGAGCGGCGCGGGCACGTCGGCGACGAATTGGCCGAAGCTGCGCAGCGGCACTTCCCAAAGTTCGATGTCGATCGGCTGGCCTTGCTGTTCCGTCGAACGCACGAGGCCGGGCTTCGGCGGCTGGGTGTTGGCGAGTGCGTAGAGCTTGTAGCCGGGTGCGCTGTGCGTCGCTTTCACGAAACGCGCGCCGGCCTGCTGGAGTTGCCAGTTCAACGGCTGGCCGCGCAGATGCGCGCCGACCACCGCGAGGGTCACGGTGGGCTCTTGAAACGGCAACGGCTGGATGAGCGTGGTGGTTGTTACGGCCTCCGCGGTTTCGGCGCCATTCGCGAACAACGCCTGAATCCGTGCGCCCAATTCGGCGAGGCGCCGATCCGCGCCGCTCGGCGCGATCAGCGTCACGCCGGCCGGCAAGCCGTCGCTGCGCCGCTGACAGGGCACGGCCAGCGCGCATAGATCGAGCAGGTTGACGAAGTTGGTGTAGTAGCCGAGCTGACTGTTCAACTCGACGGGATTGGCCTGCACGTCGGCGATCAAAGGATGCGTCGGCGTGGTGGGCACGATCAGGATGTCGATGGTTTCAAAGAGCGCTTCGGCGTGACGCTTCAGATCGGCCAGCGCGTACTGGCCGTTGAAGGCATCGGCGGCGCTGAACTGCTCGGCCTTGCCGATCACCTTGGCCACGACCGCATCGATCGCCTGATGATGGGTTTCGAAAAACGCGCCGAGCGCCGCGCGCCGTTCCGCGACCCACGGGCCGTCGTAGAGCAAGGCGGAGACCGCCTTGAGCGGCTCGAAGTCGATTGCTTGCGTCGGCAGATGCAGATGCGTGGTGAGCGTGTCGAGCGCGGTTGCAAACGCCCGGCTGGCGATAGTGTCGCCATAGAACTCCAGTCGCTCCGGCACGCCGATGCGTGGAGCCGAACGCAGCAGGCCAAGGCTCGGCACCTTGCGCGAGTAGCCGTCGAGCGAATCGAAGCAGGCGATTTCGCAGAGCACGCGCCAGGCATCGTCGACGTCATGCGCGAACACGGAGATCGTATCGAGGCTTCGGCACGCGGGCACCACGCCGCGTTTGCTGACCAGTCCCAGCGACGGTTTCAGACCAACCAGCCCGTTGAATCCGGCAGGCACGCGGCCGGAACCCGCGGTGTCGGTGCCGAGCGAAAACGCCACGCAACCCGCCGCCACCGCGACCGCCGAGCCCGAACTGGAACCACCCGACACGCGCAGCGGCGACTCGCTGTGCCGCACGGCGCCATACGGCGAACGCGTGCCGACGAGGCCGGTGGCGAACTGATCGAGATTGGTCTTGCCGATCAGGATGGCGCCGGCGTCGATGAGCCGCTGCACGGCGAACGCCGACGTGTCCGGCGTGTAGGCGAAAGAGTCGCAAGCGGCCGTAGTCGGCAAGCCGGCGACGTCGATGTTGTCCTTGACCGCGAACGGCACGCCGAACAGCGGCATCTGTTCGAAGACGGCGCTGCCCTGCGCGTCGTATAACGCTTCGAGCGCCTTCGCGCGGGCCTGCACGTCGGCTGCCGGCACACGCAGAATCCAGGCTTCCGGTCGGTCGCTGGCTTCGATTCGCGCCAGCGCCGACGACACGGCTTCGGTCGGCGTCACGCTGCCTGCCGCGTATGCCGCGAGCAAGCCTTTGACCGTCATGGGTGAAGAAATTGGCACCTGTTTTTCCTTGAGTTCAATCTTGAATACAAGTTTGGACTCAAATTAGCAGGAGCTATGCCAAGTGCTTATTCAGTGTCGATAAACCGCTTCGAACCCCTGCTGGGCTTGGTTCTCCGCCCGGTCCGGCCGCGCGCCAGGCACCGCCGAAAACGCCCCGCCCCACGCTGACCGTGGTGCAGCGCTCACCAACTCGGGGCTCACGCGCCCTGGATTCGCGCCAACGCGCGCTTCGGCAACGCCGGCTGCGATGCCGGAGCCACCACGAACGCGCGCACCATCTCATGCGCCTGCGCTTTGTGATCTCCCTGCCACTGCGCGGCGAGCATGTCGGTGTTGAAAATGCGCGACAACGTATAAGCATTCGACTTGTGGAACGAGCACAGACTGACCAGCGCCACGTACAGATGCAACGGGTCCATACCCTTGCGCAACGAGCCGTCGTCCTCGCCGCGCGCGATCACCGTACGCAACAGGGTCAGCACCGGCGACGACATTTCCGGAATCGCGCTCGAACGTTTCATCACGCGGGCGCGGTTCAGGTTCTCGAACGAGAGCAGCTTCGATAGTTCGGGATGCGCCGCGAAGTGTCCTTCGATGAAATCGTAAAGCTGCACGATGGCCGTGACCGGATCGATCTGGTCGACATCGAGCTTGAGCTTCAACTCGGCTTCGCGCAGCCGTCCCAGCACGAACTCGAGCACTTCCAGATAGAGCGCTTCCTTGCCGCCGAAGTAGTGATAGATCATCCGGATGTTGACCTTCGAGCGGCTCGCGATCGTCTCCACTCGCGCGCCGCTCAGGCCTTTGTCCGAGAACTCCGCGATCGCAATCCTGAAGATGCGCTGACGGGTCGCCGCCGCGAGCTTTTGACGCTGGGTCGTGGGCTCTGTCGAAGCAACGGCGGGTACAGCGGAAACCGATCGGGCTGAAGCACGTGTCATAAGGAGGGAAAGCGTGGCGTCAAGTGGATGCGTGGCGATGCATGACTACCGGCATTGTAAGCGCGGCCTCAGCGGCGAAACGGCTGGGTGAGCGCGAGCGGCGCGGTTTGCCGACCGATCAGCCCGGCCACCGCGATCAGCGCGAGCAAATAAGGCAGCATCACCAGCAGCGCGGTCGGCACCTGCACGCCGATCAACGGCAATTGGAACTGCAACGCGCTCGCGGCGCCGAACAGCAGACACGCGCCCACCGTGCGGCCGATCTTCCAGTTACCGAAGATGATCGCGGCAATCGCCAGATAGCCGGCTCCGCTCGTCATCCCTTCGGTGAAGGTATGAATGTCGCCGATCGAAATGAAGCAACCCGCCGCGCCGGACATGACGCCGGAAAACAGCACCGCGCCATAACGCAGGCGCGTCACCGAGAGGCCCGATTGATCGACCGACCTGGGCGCCGCGCCGACCGCATGCAGCGCGACGCCGAGCGCGGTACGCCGCATGACGAGCGAAGTCGCGAGCAGAATCGCGAGGCCGAGATAAACCAGCCACACCTGATGAAACACTGGCTCGCCGATCACGGGCAGCGCGCCGAGTCCCGGCGGCGACCAGCGCGCGAGCCCAGGGATCACCGCGCTCGAACGCTCGCCGAACAACTCGCGATAGGCGAGCGTGGTCGCGCCGAGCGCAAGAATGTTGATGCCGATGCCGGTCACGATCTGATTGGCGCGCAGCGTCACGCTAAGGAACGCTTGCAGCAACGCGATCGGCAGCACGCCGAGCATGCCGATCGCGAGCCCGAGCGTTGCGTTGCCGGTCGCCCATGCGCCGGCCGCGCCGAGAAACGCCCCGGAGAGCATCATGCCTTCCACGCTCATGTTGAGCACACCGGCCCGCTCGCTGATCAACTCGCCGGTCGATGCCAGCATCAACGGCGCCGCAAAACGGATCGACGAGCCGACGAAAACCGCTACGAATTCCGCGTTCATCAACGTGCTCCTTTCGGTTCGAGCCACAACGAGCCGCCCGCCAGCGCGACGATCACGATGCCCTGCACCACCAGCACCAGCGCCGACGGCACCGACGCGACCATTTCCATATTGATGCCGCCCGAGCGCAGAAAGCCGAACAGCAGCGCCGCCGCGCACACGCCGGTGATCGAGCCGCGCGCGAGCAAACCGACCACGAGGCCGTCGAACCCATAGCCCGAGGAAAAGCCCGCTTTCAGCGAGTACTGATCGCCTTGCAGCATCAACGCACCGGCGAGTCCGCCGAGCGCGCCGGCCAGCGCCAGCGCGCCGACGATGGTGGAGGTAATCGGCATGCCGGCGCGGCGCGCGGCCAGCGCGTTCAGACCGACCGCGCGCAGATGCATGCCGAAGCGGCTATACACCAGCACGAGCGCCACCGCGATGCACAGCACGATGGTGATCGGCAGGCCGATATGCAGTCCCGTCGAACTCGAACTGGCGAGCAACGGCAGTTTGGTCGAGTCGGGAATATCCAGCGATTCGGGCAGCGTGGCCGCGTTGCTCATCGGCTGGCGCAGCAGCGCTTCCGATTGCACGCACCAGTAGAGAAGCCATACGGCGATGAACGTCAGCAGCAGTGTGCTGATCACCTCGTTGGTGCCGGCGCGCGATTTCAGCCAGCCGGGAATCGCGCCCCACGCGGCGCCCGCCAATGCGGCCGCCAGCATCGGCACGATGAACGCCAAGCCGAGCGGCAGATGCGCGACGTGGCCATAAAGACTGACCGCCGTGGCGGCGATGCCGCCCATCGCGATCTGTCCTTCGCCGCCCACATTGGTCAGCTGCGCGCGATTGGCCAGCACGAAGCCGCTGCCGACGAGCGCGAACACCAGGCTGCGATTGATCGACGCGCCGATCGCGTACGGCGAGCCCCACGCACCGTCGGCGAACGCGGCCATGGCGTCGCCGAGCGGCACGTGGACGAGCGCAATCAGCGCCATGGCCGCCACGATCGCGACGAGCGCGGCGCCGCTCAACACCGCCGCCGTTCTCAGGCGCCGCGAATCGCGCCATGCGGCGCGGGGAAATGGACTCGATAATGTGCTCATGCTGTCTGCCCTGCCATCCATGCGCCAATGCGCTCGCGTTGAAGATTGAGTTGCGACGCCTCCGGCACGCAAGTGCCCATGATGCGGCCGCGATACATGACGAGGACGCGGTCGGCCACCGCCATCAGTTCGTCGAGTTCGGACGAGATCAGCAGCACGCCGACGCCTTCGTCGCGTGCCGCGCGGATATGGTCGTAGACCGCGGCCACCGCGCCGACATCGAGCCCGCGCGTGGGCTGCGCGGCCACCAGCACGGCGAGGCCGTCGAGCGTGAGTTCGCGCGCCAGCACCGCTTTCTGCTGATTGCCGCCGGAGAGGCCGCGAAACGCGACATCGGGGCTCGCGGCGCGCACGTCGAAGCGCTGCATCA
Organism: Paraburkholderia phytofirmans; assembly: GCF_046028095.1. Taxonomy (GTDB): domain Bacteria; phylum Pseudomonadota; class Gammaproteobacteria; order Burkholderiales; family Burkholderiaceae; genus Paraburkholderia; species Paraburkholderia phytofirmans_A. Next base: position 793,729 of record NZ_JAQQDJ010000002.1, on the reverse strand, counting down.
GCGCGCGCGCATCGCGGCGCATCGCGCGACGTCGCATGAAGCCACGCCGCGCGTAGTCGTCGAGCCGGTTGAGAAAGAGGTTCTCAGTCAGGCTCATGTCGGGCACGCAACCGACCGCGTGGCGATCTTCCGGCACGACGCCGACACCCGCCTTCGTCAAGGTTTGCGGTGCGGCCTGAGTGCAATCCTTGCCCTGCACGAAGAAGCGCCCCGCACTCGCCTTCTGCATGCCCGCGAGCACCGCGCCGAGTTCGCTCTGCCCATTACCCTCCACGCCCGCAATGCCGACGATTTCACCGCGGTTGACCACCAGCGTGCAGTCTTCGAGGCGCGTCACACCGTCGGCGTCGCGCACCGTGAGGCCGTCGATCTGCAAGGCTTCGTCGGCCAGCGGACGGGTGTAGGGCGACGCGCTGCGGGTTGCTGAACGCGGCGTGGCCGTCGCATTGGAATCCGCAGCGGCGCCTTGATTCGCACTGTCCGGACGTTGAATCATCGCCCGCACGAGTGCGTCGACATCGGCGGACGGCGTGCTCGAACGGGCCACCACGCGGCCGCTTTGCAACACCGTCGCGCGGCTCGCGATACGCCGGATCTCGGCCAGCTTGTGCGTCACCAGCACGACCGCGCAGCCGCGCGCGACGACACGTGCGCAGGTGTCGAGCAACGCATCGATTTCGGCGGGCAACAGCACGGCCGTCGGTTCATCCAGCACCAGCAGACGCGGCTCGCGAATCAGACATTTGACGATCTCGACGCGCTGCTTTTCACCCACAGAGAGATCGGCGACCCGCGCATCCGGATCGAGCGCGAGCCCGAGTTCCGCCACCAACGCACGCACGCGCTGCGCCTCGCCTTTGCGATCGAGCCAGCCGCGCGCCTGCCCGAGCAGCAGGTTATCGAGCACGCTCACGTCTTCCACGAGGCTGAAGTGCTGATGAACCATCGCGATGCCGTGCGTGAGCGCGTCGCGCGGACTATGCGGCTGGTACGGCGCGCCGTCGAGCCACATCGCGCCCGCGTCGGGCTGATGCACGCCGAACATCACGTTGCATAGCGTCGACTTGCCCGCGCCGTTTTCGCCGAGCAGGCAATGCACTTCGCCGGCGAAGAGTTCGAGCGAGACATCGGTGAGCGCCTGAAACGCGCCGAAGCGTTTGACGATGCCGTGCATGCGCAGCACCGCGGCGCGTGGCGTGCCGGCAGTCACGCGCGCGTCGGCGCGCACGGTGGCAGAAGCGGAAGTCGCGTCCATGTCAGCCTTCGGAGACCTTGATCTTGCCGCTTTCGATGTCCTGTTCGATCTGCTTGATCTTCGTCGACATCTGCGGCGTCGGCGTGCACACCACCATGCCCGACGCTTTCGGCCCCATTGCCAGGCCAAAGGCCTTATAGCCCGGCTGCCAGGTGCCGGCCGCCATCTGGTCGATCGCGTACTGCACCTGATAACCGACGCCGGTGATCGAATACGCGATATACAGCGGGTCGGTGCCGCAGCGGTCCGTATAGCTGCCGATCACGTGCGTGTGCTTCTCGTTGGCCGCCTGCTCCATGCCGCGCAAGCCGAGATTGAGAATGTGATAGTGGACGTCCGCGCCTTGCGAGATCGCCGCGAGCGTCGCTTCCTTGGCCTTCGACACGTTGTCGAAGTCGCCCGTATAGCTTTCGAAGTATTTGATCTTCGGATTGATGGAGCGCGCGCCGTTGCCGAACTCCTTGCCGGCGTTGACGATGGACGGAATCTCCATGCCGCCCACGTAACTCACCGCGCCGTTCTTCGACAGCATCGCCGCGGCCGCGCCGGCGACGTAGGCGATCTCCGCCTGCTTGACGTCATAGCCGGCCACGTTCGGCGGCATGTCCTGCCCCTTGTTGCCGCCGACGATCGCGAACTTCACATTGGGAAAACGCTTCGCGATCTTCAGCACCGACGCCTGGGTCTGCCCGCCCACGCCGATCACCAACTGGTTCTTCGACGCGAGATTGGTCAGCGCCTGTTCCATGTCGGCGTAGTTGATGTTCTCGATCATCTGCGTCTTGAGCTTCGGGCCGAGTTCCTTCTGCGCCGCGACGAGGCCGTCGTAGCCGGATTCCATCCAGCCTTTGTCCGACTTCGAACCGGGAATCAGCACGCCGACGCGCAGCGGATCCGCGGCCACGGCATGGATCGCACTGGTGGATGCGGCGAGCGCGACGACGCAGGTCGCGAGGGTCTTGAACTTGGCGATCGACATTCTGGCATTCCTTTTGCGTTTGGTTTGGGTAAGTAGGTTATTCATGAACGAAACCAATGCAACTTCGATGCCATGTGATCGGTTTTGCGGCACGTGTTCCTTGTTTTCAACCTGCCTGCTGAAGCGATTCGAAGCACACACAAGCAGTACGTGGCGCCATCCACGCAACCCGCTTTCCTTAGCGATCCAAACCCGATGGAGAAGTCTCAATGAAACAGCACGACGCATACGGCACAAGCGTTTCCGGTCAGTTGGGCCGCGACGGGCGGCCCCGCTGGAGCGCGAGTGAAACGCTCGTCGACATGTCGTTGCCCGCGCCTGAACCGGTCGTCGCGACCCTGCCGTGCGAGCCGCAAAATGTCCGCATCGATCTGCGCAGCACGGCCATTATCGTGATCGACATGCAAAACGACTTCTGCACCAACGGAGGTTGGGTTGCCCAGATTGGGGGCGATTTCGCGGTCGACCGCGCGCCGATTGCACCATTGCAGCGCTTGCTGCCGGTGCTGCGCAAAAGCGGCGTGCCGGTCATCTGGGTCAATTGGGGCAACCGGCCCGACCTCGCCAACATGCCGCCGAATCAGTTGCATCTATATAAGCCGACCGGTGCAGGCACCGGTCTCGGCGAGCCGCTCGCGAGCAACGGTTCGCACGTGCTCGAAAAAGATTCGTGGGCCGCGGCGGTGGTCGATGAACTCGCGCCGCTGCCGCAAGACATCTGCGTGGACAAGTACCGGATCAGCGGCTTCTGGGACACGCCGCTCGACAGCATCCTGCGCAACCTCGGCATTCGCACCGTGCTGTTCGCGGGCGTGAATACCGATCAGTGCGTGCTGCATTCGCTCACCGACGCCAACTTCCTCGGCTACGGCTGCGTGCTGGTGGAAGACTGCTGCGCGACGTCGTCGCCGGACTTCTGCACGGAAGCGGCTGTCTGGAACGTGAAGAAATGCTTTGGCTTCGTCACGGATTCCACGCGAATCGTCGATGCCTTGTCGGACGCCGCATGAGCGCGTTCATTCCGGGCCCGCGCGTGCAGCTCGCCGCGACGGCGAGCGGGCCACTGGACGGCTTGCGCTTTGCAGTCAAGGATCTGATCGACGTCGCCGGCGTGACGACCGGCGGCGGCAATCCCGACTGGCTCTCGATTCACTCGCCGGCTCGCGTTCACGCGCCATGTGTCGACGCGTTGCTGGCCGCCGGCGCGATGCTCGACGGCAAGACGATCACTGACGAACTCGCCTATAGCCTCGAAGGCGGGAATCATCACTACGGCACGCCGCTCAATCCGCGCTGGCCGCGAGCGCTGCCGGGCGGATCGTCGAGCGGATCGGCGTCGGCGGTGGCGAATGGCGACGTGGACTTTGCGTTAGGCACAGATACCGGCGGCTCGGTGCGCGTACCCGCCGCGTTCTGCGGTCTGTTCGGCATGCGGCCAAGTCATGGCGCGATTGCGCTCGACGGCGTGCTGCCGTTCGCGCCGTGCTTCGATACGGTTGGCTGGTTCGCGCGATCGATCGATGTATTGCAGGCAGTGGGCGATGTGTTGTTGCCGGTGATGTCGTGCGGTGATGGCGCTTCTTTAGACAGGCCGGTTCGCCTCACGCGCGTCGCCGAAGCGTTCGTGACTCGTGAGCGCAACGAACCCGACGACGCGGCGCGGCTCACCGCGCTGGCTGAATCGCTCGGCGCGCAAAGCTCGCGCAATGTGTTCAGCGGTGGCGGCGCTCGCTGGCTCGCATGCTATCAGGCTGTGCAAGACCTCGAAATCGACGCCTCGCTGGGCGAATGGATTCGTTCGACGCAGCCGCGCTTCGGGCCATCCATTGCGCCGCGTTTCGCGCGGCTGGAAACACTCGACAGACAGCAGGCAACGCAATGGCGCGCGGTTCTTCAGGAGTTACGCAGCGCGTTGGACTCGTTGTTCAAAGAAGAGGAAAACCCGGTACTGGTCATGCCCACCACACCCGTTTCGTTATTGCGGAAAGGCACCTCGGGCGAAGTAATCGGCCGCTTCTACGCAGACTCGCTCACCATGAACTCACTCGCCGCGTTCGGCGGCCTGCCGCAGATCACGCTCCCGTTCACCGACGCACTCGACCGGCCGCTCGCGCTGTCGCTGATCGGCGCGCGCGGCAGCGATCGCGCGTTGCTGAGCCTCGCGCGCGATCTATACTCGCGACACGTTTTCGCGCACCCTCAGTAGCGGAGCATCGATGCACAATCCACAACCCGCCGGCACTCATGGCGGCATGGTCACCAGTCCGCATGCGTTAGCCAGCGAGGCCGGCCGCGATGTCCTGCGCGCGGGCGGCAACGCCATCGAAGCGGCAATCGCGATCGGCGCCGCGCTGTGCGTGACGTACCCGCACTTCACGGGCCTGGGCGGCGACGCCTTCTGGGTGATCGGCGACCGGCAAGGGACGTTGCGCACGCTATCGGGCATCGGCCAGGCCGCGGCGCAACTGCCCGCATTCGACGGTGCGATTCCACTGCGCGGTCCGGCTTCTGCGATCACCACCGCCGCGACCGTCGATACTTGGAATCAGGCTTACGAGATCAGTCAAAGCGTTTGGGGCGGCGAGCAGTCGTGGTCGTCGCTGTTCGACCGTGCGCTCGAGCTTGCCGCCGACGGTTTCCCTGTCACGCCATCGCAGCATTTCTGGCAAACCCTGCGCGCCGGCGAATTGCAGGCGTTGCCCCGCTTCGCGGAGACCTTCGCGCCGCACGGCCGTATTCCCGCGATCGACGAGCGCTTCGTGCAACCGGCGTTGGCGAAAAGCATCGACCGTATTGCGCGTTTCGGCGCGCGTGAGTTTTATGAAGGCGATCTGGCCGAGCGCATCGCCATCGGTCTGCAGCAAGCGGGTTCACCGCTCAGTGCGAGCGACCTGGCCCGCACGCATGCGCGCGACGAAGCGCCGCTGCGGGTAGCTTATCGCGGCGGCGAACTGGTGAGCTTGCGGCCGCCCACACAAGGCGTGACGACTTTGCAGATCATGGGCACGCTGGAACGCTTCGATCTTGCCGCAATTCCAGAAGGCAGCGCCGACTACTATCACCTGCTGGTGGAAGCGGTCAAATGCGCGTTCGTGGATCGTGACCGCTTCGTCTGCGACCCGGAGTTCAATATCGTGCCGGTCGACGAGATGCTCTCGCCCGCTACGCTCGACGCCCACGCCCGCTCAATCCATCCGCGTAAAGCGCGCGCATGGCCGCATGTGTTCCGCCCGGGCGATACGGTGTTCATCGGCGCGACGGATTGCGAAGGCCGCAGCGTGAGCGTGCTGCAAACGGTCTACTTCGATTGGGGCAGCGGCGTGGTGGCGGGCGACACCGGCATTCTGTGGCACAACCGCGGCGCGTCGTTCAGCACGAACCCCGCGCATCACAATGCCGTGCAGCCGGGCAAGCGGCCTTTCCATACGCTCAACCCCGGCATGTATCTGAAAGACGGCCGCCCGCAACTGCTGTTCGGCACGCAAGGCGCGGACGGTCAGCCGCAAACGCTGGCGGCGATTCTCACGCGGCTCATCGACTACGGCATGGACCCGCTGACCGCCCTCGCCCGTCCGCGTTTTCTGCTCGGCAAGACGTTCTCCGATACGCGCGACGCGTTGAAACTCGAAGCGGACGCCGGCGCCGACGTGTTCGCGGCGCTCGCCGCACGCGGACATGAAGTGAGCGCGATCGATGCGCAAAGTCCGTTGGCGGGGCATCCGGGCGTGATTCGCATCGAGGCTGACGGATCGGTATCGGGCGCGCATGATCCTCGCAGTGACGGTCGTGCGCTCGCGGTGTGATGCCGTATCAGCCCAGCGTAAAGCGATCCCGCGTCGTCACATAATCGCTCGCGCCGAAGCGGCCCACCGGGAAATAATGCTGCAGCCGAACACGCCACGTTTCCGTGTCGATCAACTCGTCCCGCGCGTGCAGCCGATGCACGCGTCCAATGAAAATCTGCCGGCTCGTCGTCTCCAGCGTCTCCCATGTCGTGCACTCGAACGCGACGGGCGCTTCGGCAATACGCGGCGGCTTGACGTGCGAACTCGGCACCGGCGTCAAGCCGACCTCGGCGAGTTCGCTCACGTTCGGCGGCAGTCTTTCGCCGCATCGGTGCATTTTGTCCGCGATGGCTTCGTCCGCGAGATGCACTACGAATTCGCCGGTGCGCACGATGTTCACCGCCGTGTCCTTGAGCGTGCCGTCGGCCACGCGGTTGACGCTGATCATCACGATCGGCGGCTCCTCGCCGAGCATGTTGAACATCGAGAACGGCGCCGCGTTGATCGTGCCGTCGGCGCCGAGCGTGGTGACGAGCGCGATCGGACGCGGCACGATCAGGCTCGCCATCAGCTTGTAACGCTGGTATTCGGTGATCGCTTCGAAATCTATTTCCATGTCGACGCCTGGTGGGGAGTAACGGATGCGGTGATGCCGAGCAACTGGCCGAGGCTCTTTTCGCCGCGCATCCGTGAGGTTTCGATCCGTTCTTCGAGGTCGCGCAAGTGCGCTTCCATATGGGCCATCGCGCCTGCCGCATCGCGCGCCTCGATGCAGTCGACGATCGCCGCGTGCTCCGCGTGTTCGCACGGCGCATGCCCCGGCGGCTCATACACGCCGACGATCAGCGAGCAGCGCGAGACCAGTTCTTTCAGATAGTTTTGCAGAATCGAATTGCCGGCTAGCGCGGCGATTCGCATATGAAAGCCGCTGGCGAGCGTCGCCCACGAAGGCTGGTCGAAGCGATGCATCGCCTCATGTTCGCTCGCGAGCTGTTGACGCAACGCCTTGATGTCTTTGGCGTTCGCCCGCTGCACGGCGAGCTCGACCAGCATCCGTTCGACGGAGCGGCGCGCTTCGAAGATCTCGCGCGTTTCATCGGGCGTGGGTTCGGCAATCACCGCGCCCTTGTTCGGCCGCAATACGACGATGCCGTCATACGCGAGCTTTTCCAGCACGCGCCGCACCACCGCGCGGCCCACGCCGAACAACTGGCACAACTCGGGTTCCGGCAGCTTCGTGCCCGGCGTCAGACGATGATTCAGCACGCCGTCGAAGATCGATTGATAGATGCGCGCGTCGAGATCGGCATCGTCTTTCAAGGGCTTTTTCGCGGTAGCCGCGCCGGCTTTCGCGTTCATGCGATGGCCGGGCGCACGACGCCGTCCCGCTCCAGCACGTCCATATGATCTGCAATGGCGCCTGGCGTCGTGATCCACACGTCGCCTCGGGCGCGCGCCGCGGCGATATGTTTGAGCGCGCGGCGCAGATGCCGCAAGCGATAAGGCTGCCCCACCAGATACGGATGCAGCGCGATACCCATCACCAGTGCCTGCGGCTGCGCGCCGCGATTGGCCTGTTCGAGCATCTCGTCGAACTGGTCGACGATCATGTCGGCGAACGCGCGGCCATCCATATGGCGGCCCACCATCATCGGCAGATCGTTGAGTTCCTGCGGATACGGAATCGACCAGAGTGGCGCGCCGCGTGTGGCCATCCGCACGGGACGGTCGTCGTGACACCAGTTCAGCGTGTAGCGATAGCCGGTTTCCGCGAGCAGATCGGGCGTCAGATGGGATTCGGAAATCCACGGCGACAGCCAGCCGTGCGGCGCTATGCCGGACACTTCAGCGATCCTTTCGCGGCAATGCAAAAGCAGTTCGCGTTCGCCGGTTTCGTCGAGATCGCTCTGGCGGTGCGCGTTCGTGTGGCCGTGACCGATCAGTTCGTCACCGCGCGCCACGCAGGCCGCGATCAACTCCGGGCAATGATCGTAGAGCGCGGTGTTGATGAGTGTGCCGGCAGGCAACGCGAGTTGATCGAACAACTCGATACAGCGCCACGCGCCGACGCGATTGCCGTATTCGCGCCAGCTATGGTTCAGCACATCCGGCTGCGGCGAGATCGGACCGAGCGCGGCGCCGAGCCCCTCGCCAAAGGCAAAGTGTTCGATGTTGAAACCCAGATAGACCGCGAGTCCGCTGCCGCCGGGCCAGCGGTACGCGTCGCTGTCGGTAATCGGGCGGTATGCGAAGCGGCCATGCGTGGCAAGCAATTGACGCGCGCGACTCTCTGCGGCGGGCATGTTCCGTATGTCGTTCATTTGAAGAAGCCGTGGGTGAGAAAAAGCGCCGCGCCGCGTGAGCGCATGAACCGGAATGAACAGTTCATGCCCCGTGACGGACCCGGCACGCACCGCGATCGCGCAAAAGAAATCGTTGGAATCGCTAACGATCGACGCTGCGGATCGTTTGCAATATGCGAGCCAACTCGTAGACGTTAAGCACACCGGCACGTCGGCAATCAATCGGGCATCGCGATGCAAACGATGGCACATGTCTTGCATTTGCCTGGTCTCGTTCAGGCGCCGCATTGCTTTTTCTGCGCCTTGCTTTATCGTCGCTCACGAGGACACCCTTTCATGATTCAGCCTGCTTCAACGGTGCTCGAAACCAAAGCTGCCGACATCGAACTGGTGCACGTGTCGAAGCAATATGGCGACTCGCTCGCCGTCGACGCGATCGATCTGCGCATCGACGGTGGCCAGTATTGCTGCCTGCTCGGGCCATCGGGATGCGGCAAGACCTCGACCTTGCGCATGATCGCCGGGCATGAATCGGTCACCGACGGTGACATTCTGATTGCCGGCCGCAACGTCACGCGCGCCGAACCCGCCGCTCGCGGCACGGCCATGGTGTTCCAGAACTACGCGCTGTTCCCGCATCTGAGCGCGCTCGACAACGTCGCGTTCAGCCTGAAGATGCGCGGCATCGCTAAAGACGCGCGACGCAAACGCGCTCGCGAACTGCTCGAACTGGTCGCCATGTCGGCGTACGCGGAACGCAAACCGGCGCAGCTATCCGGCGGTCAGCAGCAACGGGTCGCGCTCGCCCGCGCGTTGCTGAATCAGCCAGGCTGCCTGTTGCTCGACGAACCGCTCTCCGCTCTCGACCCGTTCCTGCGCGTGCAGATGCGCGCCGAACTCAAGCGCTGGCAGAAAGAACTCGGCATCACTTTCGTGCACGTCACGCATTCGCAGGAAGAAGCGATGGCGCTGGCCGATCTCGTCGTGGTGATGAGCCATGGACGTATCGAGCAGAGCGGCACGCCGCATGAAGTGTTCAACCGTCCGCGCACTGAGTTCGTCGCGCGATTCCTCGGCGGCCACAACGTCTTCAATACCAATGGCCGCTCGTTTACCGTGCGCGCCGATCATCTGCGCGTCGTGCCGCATGGCATTACGCCGGTGCAGAACGCGAGCGGCGACAGCGGCATGACGCGCATCGGCGGCGTGCCCTGCACCGTGCGTGAAGCCGAATATCAAGGCACGCATCTGCGCGTGACGCTCGACCCGCTCGACGGTTCGCCCGAACTCGTCTCGCTCGTGAGCGACGGCGATTACGACCCGGCGCGGCTCGGTCCGGAGGCGCGCGTGGTGGTCTGGTGGGAAGAGCGGGACGCGCATCCGCTCGCGGCGTGAGTATCGCGTTCCCACGCACTGAACAAGCAATAACCAAACGTCAATCGAACGTCAACTGAGGAGAAAGCAATGAGTGAAGCGAACGAAAGCCCGGCAGCGGCCGCAACCGATGTGAAGGAAAAAGGCCTGTCGCGCCGCACGTTCATCAAGGGCGCGGTGGCGGCGGCCGGCATTGCCGGTTTTCCGTACGTGCACGCGCAGGAAAAAATCACGTTGCGCTACCTCGGCACGGCGGTCAATCAGAGCGCCGACATCGCGAAGAAATTCAAGGAAGACACCGGCATCGAGATTCAATACGTGCCGGTGACCACCGACGACGTCGCCAAACGCATCATCACGCAACCAAACTCGTTCGACATCGTCGACACCGAATATTTCGCGCTCAAGAAGCTGATTCCGGCCGGCACGCTGGCCGGCATGGACGCGAAGCGCATCAAACTCGCCGACAAGATCACGCCGGTGCTTACGCGCGGCGAAGTCAACGGCAAGAAGATCGGCGATCAAGGCACCGCGCCGAAGAAAGTGATGTTCCTCACCGGCCCGCGCTCCACGGAATTCTCCGCGACGCCGACCGAATGGATGACGCTGATTCCCACCACCTACAACGCGGATACGCTCGGCATTCGGCCCGACCTGATCAAGCGGCCCGTCGACAGTTGGGCGGAACTGCTCAATCCGCAGTTCAAGGGCAAGGCGGCGCTGCTGAACATTCCCGCGATCGGCATCATGGACTCGGCCATGGCGATCGAGGCGATGGGTCACATGAAATACGGCGACAAAGGCAACATGACCAAAGCCGAGATCGATCAGACCATCAAGATGCTGATCGAAGCAAAACGCGCCGGCCAGTTCCGCGCGTTCTGGAAGGACTTCAACGAGAGCGTGAACCTGATGGCCTCGGGCGAAGTGGTGATCCAGTCGATGTGGTCGCCGGCAGTTACGAAAGTGCGAACCATGGGCGTTGCCTGTAAGTTTCAGCCGCTCAAGGAAGGCTACCGTTCGTGGGCGTCCGGCTTCGGCTTCCCGCGTTCGCTGCAAGGCAAGAAGCTCGACGCCGCCTATGAGTTCGTTAACTGGTTCCAGGACGGCTGGGCCGGCGCGTACCTGATGCGTCAAGGCTATTACTCGGGCGTGCTTGAGACCGCAAAAACGCACATGCAGCCCTACGAATGGGACTACTGGATCGAAGGCAAACCGGCCGCGCAGGACATCAAGGCGCCGGACGGCCAGTTGCTCGAAAAGACCGGTACCGTGCGCGACGGCGGCTCGTACAACCAGCGCATGGGCGCGATTGCCTGCTGGAACGCGGTGATGGACGAGAACATCTATATGGTCCAGAAGTGGAACGAGTTCATCGCGGCCTGATTGGCGCCGCGGTTCGATATGACAGCCGGCGCGCGACACGCCGGTTGTCACTACCTGTCCGAATGAACGCATAGTCCATTCTTTAGAAATACGCCCATGGCAACGATCGACCTTCCCTCGCACGCGCAGGACGAGCCCGTCAAACACCGCCGCGCACCGGCGTGGTTGCAGGCGACACCGCTCTCGCTGACCTTCCTGCTGTTTTTTATCGTGCCGCTGGTCATCACGCTGATCGTCAGTTTCTGGGACTTCAACGAATACCAGATCATTCCCGCGTTCACACTGAAGAATTACGCGGCGATCTTCAATGGCTGTTCGTCGCTGACTGATGTATGCGTCACCTTCAAGACATACTGGTCGACGCTCAAGTTCTGCGCGATCGTGTGGGCGGTGACCTTGCTGCTGGGGTTTTCGATCGCGTACTTTCTCGCGTTCCACGTGCGCACCACGAGCATGCAGACCGTGCTGTTCCTCGTCTGCACGATTCCGTTCTGGACCTCGAACGTGATCCGCATGATTTCGTGGATGCCGCTGCTCGGACGCAACGGCCTCGTCAATCAGGCCTTAATAGGCGCGCATCTGATCGATCAGCCGCTGGAATGGCTGCTGTATTCGAACTTTTCGGTGGTGCTCGCCTTCGTTCACCTCTACACGTTCTTCATGATCGTGCCGATCTTCAACGCGATGATGCGCATCGACCGCTCACTCCTCGAAGCCGCGCGTGATGCCGGCGCGAGCGGCTGGCAGGTGGTGCGTGACGTGGTCTTGCCGCTGTCGAAAACCGGCATCGTGATCGGTTCGATCTTCGTCATCACGATCGTGATGGGCGACTTCCTGACCGTCGGCGTGATGGGCGGCCAGCAGATCGCGTCGGTGGGCAAGATCATTCAGGTGCAGACAGGCTACCTGCAATTCCCCGCAGCGGCCGCTAACGCGATCATGCTGCTGGCTGTGGTGCTGATGATCGTATGGGGCTTGACGCGGGTCGTCGATATTCGCAAGGAGCTGTGAAAATGCAGGCCAGTCGCGTCAAACATCGGGAGCGCCGTCCGGCGAGTTTCTATTGGCTCGCGCTGCTGTTCGGCCTGTTCGTGCTGTTTCTCTACGGACCTGTGATCACGATTTTCATTCTGTCGTTTCAGGGCCCCGAAGGCGGCCTCACGTTTCCGATGCGCGGTGTGTCGCTGCACTGGTTCGCCATGCTGCGCAACGGTGTGGGCGATGTCGATATCTGGGGTGCGTTCGGGCGCTCCGTGCGGCTCGCGTTGGCGGTCACGGTGCTGACGGTGCTGTTTTCAGTCGCGGCGGGTCTCGCGTTTCGCAGAAAATTTCGCGGCGATACAGCGGTGTTTTATGTTTCCGTGGCCAGTCTGATCATGCCGTCCATTATCGTGTCGCTCGGCATCGGCTTGACGTTCCGTCTGCTGGATAACGGCGTGAAGTACTTCGCTACCGCGTGGGGCTATCAGTCTTTCGCCGACAGCTACACCACGTCGATGGGCCTGTTCACTTCGGCACTCGGCGCGCATCTGACGTGGACGCTGCCGTTCGGTTTGCTCGTCATGTTCGCGGTGTTCAACCGCTTCAATCCCGCTTACGAAGAAGCCTCGCGCGATCTGGGCGCCACGCCCTGGCAAAGCTTCCGGCATGTCGTGTTGCCGATCATCGGACCGTCGGTGGTGGGTGTCGCCATGTTCGGCTTCACGCTCTCATGGGACGAAATTGCCCGCACCTCGCAGGCGATCGGCGATCAGAACACCTTGCCGCTCGAGCTTCAGGGTCTCACCACGTCGGTGACCACGCCCGTGATCTACGCGCTGGGCACCATGACGACGGTGTTGTCGCTGACCGTGATGGGCGTGTGTCTGCTTGCCGTGCGATTGCTGGCGCGCAGGCGCGCGGTGGCGGCACTGAAATAAGCCGCGCCGCTTATCGCGGCGCGCGTCGCAACCATTTCACTCCTGCTGCTAAGAATCGGCCAAATACTTCGTTGCTAGCACCCGGCAGCGTCCCTTACCGTTCTCTGATTGCGCCTCGCGCGCATCCCGTTTCGGAGAACCCATGTCCGCAGTTGAGCTAGCAACAAACCCGCATCACAGCATTGCCGACGCCGCGCAACTCTTCGGCGACGACCCGCTGACCCGCCGCTTCGCGCCGGTTTTCGCGCGTATCGCCGAGGGCGCGGTCGAGCGCGAACAGCATCGCGAACTCGCCTATGCGCCCATCGAGTGGCTGCGCGAAGCCGGCTACACCAAACTGCGCGTGCCCAAACAATACGGCGGCGAAGGCATCTCGCTCACGCAGTTCTTCGCGCTGGTTACGCGCCTCGGCGAAGCGGATTCGAATCTGCCGCAAATCCTGCGCGTGCATGGCGGCTTTATCGAATCGCTGCTGGAAAACAGCGACGACTCGCTGCGCGACCGCTGGCTCACACGTGTTGCGCAAGGTCAGATTGTCGGTGGTGCGGTGTCGGAGCGCACTGGCGTCACCAACAACAGCGTGCGTCTTACGCAAACCGACGGCGCATGGCATCTCGACGGCGAGAAGTACTACACCACCGGCACGCTCTACGCGGACTGGGTGGACGTCACCGCGCACGACGGCCAGAGCGATGTGCGCGTGCTCGTCAAAGCCGACACGCCAGGTGTCGAACGCATCGACGATTGGGATGGTTTCGGGCAAAGGCTCACGGGCAGCGGCACGGCGCGCTTCACCCACGTGCCGGTGTCGCTCGACAATCTTTACCGCCGCTATAACGCCTCCGAGCCGCGTCGCAATAGTCTGCTGACGGCTTACTACCAGGCGCTACATGTCGCGAACCTCGCGGGCATCAGCCGCGCGGCGCTGCGCGACGCGGTCGCGTTCACCCAAGCTAAAACGCGCACCTTCGGTGTGCCGGGCGAATCGAGTCCGCGCGACAATCCGCTCGTGCATCGCGTGGTTGGGCGGCTCGCGAGTCTGGCTTACTCGACGCAGAGCATCAGCGCGTCGCTAGCGCGTGTCATCGACGACGTCTCGGTGGCGCGGCAGGAAGGCCGCACCACCGAACAGACTTACATCAACCTCGACATCCAGACCTTCCAGGCGCAACAGATCGTCATCGAGCAGACATTGCAGGCGGCGACGCTGCTGTTCGAAGTAGGCGGCGCATCGGCGACCAGCGAGACGCGCCGTTTCGATCGCTACTGGCGCAATGCACGTGTGCTGGCGTCGCACAATCCCGCGATCATTCGCGAGGCCGCGATCGGTGATTTTTACCTGAACGGCAACGCGCATAACGAGCGCTTCGGCGTGGCGCGGGAAGCGGTGTTGGCAACCGAAGCGGCCACGGCAACGGCATAAGGACCACTGCCGCCGGGGGGCGCCCGCTTCATGTGGCACAGTATCGTCAGACGCATGCGCTAAGCTTGCGCAACCGAACAGCCCTGACGAGCGACATGAAGAACTTGCCTGCCTACGAGCCGCCGGTCGACGAGAACCAGCTTCTGTTGAAATGGATCCGGCGCGCGCGCGAATCCCAGATGAGCCACTACGACATGGCCGATCTGCTGTCGGCGCGCGACCGCAAGGTCGGCTGGCTAGTGACCGCCTTGACCGCTTTCGTGGGCACGGCGGTGTTTGCGTCGCTGAATCTGTCGGCGGTTTCGCCGGGACTCAGGATCTTCGTGGGCCTCGTGAGCGTGACGGCCGCGGTCTCCGCCGCGTTGCAGACGTTCCTGCGCTACGCCGAGCGCGCCGAGAAACATCGCGCGGCCGGCGCACGCTATGGCGCGGTGCGCCGCCGGCTCGAAGCGATTTTCGCGGGCGATGCCGATGCGCGCGACGGCCACTACCTCACCGCTATCCGCGACGAACTCGACCGGCTCGCCGAAGATTCGCCCAACGTGCCGCCGCGCGTTTTCTACCGCACGCAGCGCACGCTGTCCGCGGATCCGCAACGCAAGCGCGGCGACTAATGCGGAACCGGATCGTCGTAAATGTTTTGTGTCATGTGTAAATAGCCTTAACTCGAATCGGCACACACCGA
The DNA here is from genome assembly GCF_046028095.1 of Paraburkholderia phytofirmans. Classification (GTDB taxonomy): domain Bacteria; phylum Pseudomonadota; class Gammaproteobacteria; order Burkholderiales; family Burkholderiaceae; genus Paraburkholderia; species Paraburkholderia phytofirmans_A. Next base: position 778,620 of record NZ_JAQQDJ010000002.1, on the reverse strand, counting down.
ATACAAGTACGTTACGAATGCGGAAGTGCCGGCTTGCGTCGCTGTTCATGCACCTTAGATGCGAAAGCGCCGCGCACGATTTTAAGGGTGCTGCCCAAAACCCTCGCAAAGCCCCCAATTGCGCTTAAGCAAAACTTAAGCTCGAATACCTCATCATTCAGCACGTTGAAAATAGTCCGCTTTACCAGCGTCTATTCTGTCAGCCAATCGAAATACAACATTTGCGCCCGAACATTCAAATTTTACATTTGCCTGATTTTGAGTCAGCGCGCTTATGGTATTGTCCGGCCTGCGCTTGAATGCGCACGCCACACTCAATCGGGAAGCGCCGTCGCTCCCTATAAATACATATCATGGAAGTTCAGAACGCCCGACGCTGGGCACCACGGGGAACGCGCGCCTGGCTTACCGCCGCTGCCGCATTGGCGATTGCCGCCGGTGTGCGTCTGTTGCTCCACCCATTCATCGGCCCATTTCTGCCGGGCTCCGCCTTTTGTATCGCGGCGTCGCTGGTCGAGTATTTTTTCGGGCTGGCGCCGGCATTGACGGTCATGCTGCTCGGCCTGTGTGTTGCCGACTATCTATTCGTGCCGCCTTACGCGGACATTACCGTATTCGATCGCGCGGACCTGGCGCTGCTGATTTCCTATCCGCTCGTCACGCTGCTGGTGATCGTTCTGATCGAGCGTTTGCGGCGCTCGCAGTTTCGCGCGGAACTCATCGCCTCGGTCGCGCAGTCGCGTTATGAAATGCTGCTGCGTCACGATAACGAACGCATGCTGGCACGGCGCGCCGTCGATGAAACGCATCGGCTGCTGCGGCATCTGTCGCATCATCACAAGACCTTCATTTTTATTCAGGCGCTCGAGCGCAATGCCTTGCAGCAGGTGGACGACGTCAAGGCGCCAGGCGCGCTACCGCGTTTGCCCAATGAAATCGCTCCGGGCCCGCGCTTTGCCGATGTCGATCCCGACGACATTCAGCGGCTTGGCAAGGGAATGTGGCCGGGCAGCCATCGCGTACGCATGAAAAGCGGCGACGGCGCGCCGAAGCTCACCGAATGCGTGTGCGAGCGCTTCACGACGCACGCCGGCGACTTCCTCGTGTTGCGGATCGGAGCCTGAACCGTGAGCCACCCGACCAGCAAGCCGACCAGCCAGCCCACCGCCCAGCCCACCGCCCAGCCGAGCGCCCTGTTCTTCCCCGGCGACGATCACGCCGTGCTGATGTTGCACGGCCTCTCGAGTTCGCCGCTCGAATTGCGGTTCCTTGCGCGCTTTCTGAACGCCGAAGGCTTCACCACCTGCGCGCCGCTGTTGCCCGGCTATAGCGCCGGTTCCGACGAAGCCGCGATGGAAACGTGGATCGAGGCCGCCGTGCGCGAGTACGACGCGCTGGCCGCGCGTTTCGCGCGCGTGTCGATCTGCGGCCTGTCGATCGGCGCGGCGTTGGCGCTCGCGCTGGCGCAGCGCCGGCCGCAGGCGCAGTCGCTGGTGCTGCTTTCGCTCACGCTCTCGTACGACGGCTGGGCGATTCCGTGGTATCGCTTCCTGCTCAACTGGGCGTACTACACGCCGCTGCGCAAACGCTGGCGCTATCGCGAAGCCGCGCCGTTCGGCTTGCGCAACGAAGCGCTCCGGGCGAAGATCGCCCGCGCCATGCAGCGCAGCGATTTCAGCGAAGTCGGGCCGTCGACGATCTCGTTGCCTGCGTTACACGAAGCGAGCCGCCTCGCGTCGAACGTGCGCACGCTGGTGCGCGACATCAAGACCGATTGCCTGATCGTCCATGCGATCGACGATGAAACCTCGAGCCCGCGCAATGCCCGCTTCGTCGCCGGACATATCGGCGCGGCTTTCCTGCGCACGATCTGGCTGGATGATTCGTATCACATGATTACGTCGGACAACGAGCGCGAGATCGTCGCGCGCGAAACCGCGCTGTTTTTGCGCGAAAGCGAAGCCGCTCACAGCGGCGACGAAGGCGGCAAACAACAGGTCGTCTCGAAGGCGCTGGCGCGCCGCCTCAGGCAACTCGCGGCGCTCGGCAAGGAGCGCGTATGACGGCGGCGCGCAAACTTTTGAAGCCAATGAGAGTATCGTTTCTGCTCGTTGCGGCGCTGGGTGTTTCGGCGGCGCAAACCGCTCACGCGGACGACGCCGCTTCAAACGCGAATGCTGGTGCAGATGCTGGCATGAGCACCGCCGCCGACAGCAAATGGAAGATCGGCGCCGGCCCCGGCGTCGTCATAACGCCGAAATATCCGGGCTCGCGGCAGTTGAGCTACATCCCCTTCCCGGCGCTCGATATCTCTTACGACGACCGCTTCTTCTCACAAGGCCCGGACGTGCTCGGCGTGAACGTGCTGCGCAGCCCCGCGTATCACCTGGGCGCCGCGCTGAGTTTCGATTTCCAGTCGCGCAAGGAGTCGGACGATGCGCGCCTGCACGGTCTCGGCGACGTGGACGGCGGCCCCAAGCTCAAGCTGTTCGCCGACTACACGTGGTGGGCATTCACCGGCTCGGTCGCGTTGTATCAGGACATCGCCGGACATCATCAAGGGACGACGGTCAGCACGGATTTGCTGGCGTCGGCGCCGGTGGGCGGCTGGCTGTTTTCAGTGGGTCCGGGGTTCACGTGGGCGAACGGCACGTATACACGGACCTTCTTCGGCGTGTCGGACCAGCAAAGCGCCGCGTCGGGACTGCCCGCCTACAGCACGAGCGCGGGCGTGCGGGACATTCATATGAACGCGATGGCGACGTATGATTTTTCGCGCCACTGGAATGGTTCGGTCGCCGCGACCTTCGGGCGTCTTCAGCATGATGCCGCGAACAGCCCGATCACCGAAAAGCGCTTCGAACTCAATACGCTCGCTTCCGTGAACTACAAGTTCTAGGCTTGCCGCTTTCTCGCCTGCCGCGCGTGAGGTCATGCGCGGCAGGCCATGCGAACTCTATTCGCCTGCTGTGAGATCGGCAGCGTCGATGCCCAGTTCCGCCGCCATCCGGCGGACCACGGTCTGCAGCCGGCTCACTTCGTCGGCGAGACGCTTCTGTTCGGCCTTGACTGCTTCGAACGCGGACAGCGGCACCGAGTCGTCTTCTTCGCCCGGCTGCGCCAATTCGCTCACGCTCAGTTCACCGCACAGCAGATGCGTCCAGCGGTTCTCGCGCTCGCCCGGCACGCGGGCGAGTTTCACGACGCGTGGCGGGTCGTTGGCCGCGAGTTCGTCGAGAAACGCCTCGACCGATGAGATATCCGCGAAGCCATGCAGACGCGCGCTGTTCAGGCGCAATTCGGCCGCGGTTTGCGGACCGCGCAGCAGCAAGATGGTGAGCAACGCCGCCGACTGGCTCGGCAGTCCCAGCACGCGGTTCATGTTGTGCTCGAAGCGCGGCACACGGCTGCTGCTGCCTTCCATCACGAGGCTCAGCCGCTTCAGGCCGTCGACGGCGGTCAGCACCTCGGCTTCAGTGGCGTTCATGACCGGCGCGCGGCCGGTTTTCTGGTTGCAGCCCAAGGTCAGCGCGTTCAGCGAAAGCGGGTAGCTGTCGGGCACCGTGTGCTGCTTCTCGACGAGCACGCCGAGCACGCGTCCTTCGAGCAAGGTCAACGCGCGGATCGAAGGACGGGAAGAAGCGTCGGTAGTGGAATTCATAAGTGATGTCGCGGCAAATGCCGCCGGGTCTCGTGGATGAGGTGCCTTACCGTTGCACAGCCGGCCGGCGTTTTCTGGTTTGTGGGCACTATGATAAACGGCCCAAGGCGCGCGAGTGTGCGAATCTCGGCTGCGTCGTGACGCGCGTGGCCACACCTGGCATGTCGCGTGCTGCCACAGGAAGTCCTTTATTCATGGAGTCAATCGATGGCCCTACGCCGACAATCGGTGCTGCGCGTGAGCGCCCTTTCACTTGCGCTCGGCGCGGTATGCCTGCTCGGCGCCTGCGCGCTGAGCCCCGCCGGCAAGAGCGGCAACGCGCACGTGCCCGAGCCCGCCAAGCCCGTCGACCTGAGCCGCTACCTCGGCCGATGGTACGAACTGGCGCGCTATGAAAACGGCTTCGAACGCGATTGCGAAGCCGTCACCGCCGACTACGCCACGCGCGACGACGGGCTGATCGACGTCACCAACAGTTGCCATAAAGGCGGCGTGAATGGAGCGCTCGACGTGTCGAAAGGCCGAGCGAAAGTGGTCGCCGGCTCGGAGAATGCCAGACTGAAGGTGTCGTTCTTCGGGCCGTTCTTCTTCGGCAACTACTGGGTGCTCGATCACGCTGACGACTATAGCTGGTCGATCGTCGGCGAGCCGAGCGGCCGTTATCTATGGATTCTCACGCGCGAGGCCGTTCCCGCTGCGAGCGTGAAGGACGCGCTGGTCGAGCGGGTTCGCGCGCTCGGCTACGACACGTCGATGCTGCGCATGACCCGGCACGAGTAAGTCTGGCGCGCGGCTTCCGTCGAGCGGCCAACATTTTTCTCCCGCTTGACTCGTTTCCATATTCGAGATAATTTCCCGAATATGGAAACCACACTCTCCGACGACAACGCCATCGACCGCCGCATCGCGCAACGGCTGCGGGCGTTGCGCGCCGAGCGCAACTGGTCGCTCGACGATCTCGCCAAACTCAGCGGCGTGAGCCGCGCGACCTTGTCACGCCTCGAAAACGCCGCCGTGAGCCCGACGGCGAGCGTGCTCGGCAAGCTCTGCGTGGCCTACGGCCTGCCGATGTCGCGCCTGATGCACATGGTCGAGGAAGACTTCGCGCCGCTCGTGCCACGCGCTGCCCAACCGCTCTGGACCGACGCCAGCGTCGGCTTTCGGCGGCGCTCCGTGTCGCCGCCCGCGCAGGCGCTAAGCGGCGAGGCGCTGGAATGCGAACTCGACGCGGGCGTGCAGATCACCTACGACGCGTCGCCGCGTCCTGGGCTCGAACATCATCTGATCCTGCTCGACGGGCAACTACACATCACCGTCGACGGGCAGAGCCACGACATGCAACCGGGCGACTGCCTGCGCTATCAACTGTTCGGCCCCAGCGCGTTCGAGACGCCCGCGCACAGCGGCGCCCGCTACCTTCTCTTCATCGTGTGAGCCAGAGCATGCGTGAGACCGCCATCACCAACATCACCACCTTTACCGCCGACGACCTCGTGCGTCATCTTCCCGAACTCGGCGCGCTGCTGCGCGCCTGCGTGCATGACGGCGCGAGCGTCGGCTTTGTGATGCCGTGCGATGTCGAGGAAAGTGAAGCATTCTGGCGCGGCAAAGTATTGCCTTCGCTGCATGCCGGCGGTTTGGTGCTGTTGGTCGCGCGTCAAGGCGAGACGATCGCCGGCACCGTGCAACTCGACTACGACACGATGCCGAATCAGCGGCATCGCGCCGAAGTGCGCAAGCTGCTGGTCCATCCGGGCTTCCGCCGCCAGGGCATCGCGCGGGCGCTGATGACGGAGCTCGAACGCCATGCTGCTGTGCTGCAACGCAGCCTGCTCACGCTCGACACCCGCACCGGCGATCACGCGGAGCCGCTTTACTCGGACCTCGGCTATCGCACGGCCGGTGTGATCCCCGGATACGCGCGCGGCACGCACACCCATGAGTTCGATGCGACCACCATCATGTACAAGGCGCTATAAGCGTGTGCGCCTCAAGTCGTCCGTGAATACTTGAACGTGCCCTGCGCGCTGGCGATCAGCAGCTTGCCGTCCACCCAGGCCTCGCCGCGTGAGAAGAAAATCGAACGGCCCGCGCGCTCCAGAAAACCCTTCGCGGTGACGGACTCGCCGAGTCCCTTGTCGAGATAGTTAGTGGTCAGCGAGAGCGTGAAAGCATGCCGCGCCGGTGCGCCGCTTTCCGCAAAGATTCCCGCATAGCCCGCCGCCGCATCGAGCAGCGTCGCGATCGCGCCGCCTTGCAGCACGCCCTGGCGATTGAGCTTGCTCGCATCGATCGGCATGAGCAGTTCGGCGTAGCCATCGCGCCATTGCGTGAGGCGAACGCCGAGCGATTCGAGAAACGGGTTGTCAATAGGAAAGTCGGACATGGGCGGGCCTTTGTGTTCGAGATAAGAATGCAGCGGGCGCGCGTGCCGCGCGGCCAAACATGAGCAGTCAGCATACCCGGTTCATGGTTAGCCGACTTTCAGGTCAGAACCGCGACTGCGCCGGCCGGCGTTATCAACCTGCTCTCTTTGCGTCGCTCCAAGGCTCTTTGATCGGCTGTGCCCCTGCCCGCCTGGTCGATCCAGTTGCCCGCTCTCAGGCACAATCGGTTCTTCGCCGCTCGCCGCGGCCCGACGTCATTCGCCCGCATCCCATCCTGCCTCGATGAGTTCGACCACTCCCGCCGACGGCGCGCCGCACTGGCAGCGCAATCTCTATGTCTGTCTGTTCGGCTCGTTCACGACCATCGTGGCGATGACCCTGCTGCTGCCCTTTCTGCCGCTCTATGTGCAGCAACTCGGCGTCCATTCGGCCGCCGCCGCCGTGCAATGGTCCGGCGTCGCATTCGGCGCAACCTTCCTCGCCGCCGCGCTGGTGTCGCCGCTGTGGGGGCGCATGGCCGACCGCTACGGACGCAAGCTGATCCTGATTCGCGCGAGCCTCGGCATGGCCATCGTGATGTCCCTGCTCGGGCTTGCGCAGAATGTCTGGCAACTGGTGGGGCTGCGGTTTCTGGCGGGGCTGGTCGGCGGTTATGCGTCGGGCGCGACCGTGATGATCGCCACGCAGACGCCGCGCTCGCGCACCGGCTGGGCGCTCGGCACGCTGGCCTCCGGTGTGATGGCGGGCAGTCTGGTCGGTCCGCTGGTGGGCGGCGCGCTGCCGCCGCTGATCGGCATCCGCAACACGTTTTTCATTGCCGGCGCGATGATCTTCTGCTCGTTCATCGCGACCACGCTGCTCGTCAAGGAGCAACCCGTGGATCGCACGCGCGGCAAGGCGCACCACGCGGACGCGGCGACCGGCTGGGCCAGCGTGCCCGATCTGCGGCCCGTGCTGGCGATGCTGTTCACCTCCGGCTTGCTGATGTTCGCCAACATGTCGATCGAGCCGATCATCACCGTGTATGTCAGCCAACTGGTGCACGACGCACGGCATGTCACGCTGGTGTCGGGCTTCGTGATGTCGGCCTCGGCGCTGGGCAGCGTGCTGGCGGCTTCGCGTGTCGGCCGTCTCGCCGACCGCATCGGCGCGCCTAAGGTGATCGTGGCGTGTCTCGCGGTGTGCGCGGCTTTGCTGGTGCCGCAAGCGTTCGTCACGAGCGGCTGGCAACTGGTGGCGCTGCGCTTTCTGATGGGTCTCGCGCTGGCCGGCTTGCTGCCGTCGATCACGAGCGTGATCCGCCACAACGTGCCCGACCGCTCGGCCGGCTACATACTCGGCTATGCGACCTCGGCGAATTACGCGGGACAGGTGGCGGGGCCGCTCGCGGGCGGCTTTGCCGGCGCGCATCTCGGCATGCCGTCGGTGTTTCTCATCACCAGCGCGTTGATGCTTTGCGGGGCGCTGTTCAATGGCTGGGTGTTCAGGGCGCGCAACGGATAGCGCGCCTCGAGACAGCTCAGCGACGCGAATCGAGCGCGATGCGCACCGCGAGTCCGGCGAGCACGGTGCCCATCAGCCAGCGCTGCACCTGCAGCCACACCGGCCGCCCGCCGAGAAACACGGCGATCGAACCCGCCATGCTCGCGATCAGCGCATTGACCGTCACGCTGATGACGATCTGCACGCAGCCAAGCGCGATAGATTGTGCAAGCACACTGCCGTGCCCCGGCGAAATGAACTGCGGCAGCAGCGACAGGTACATCACCGCGATCTTCGGATTCGCGAGGTTGGTCACGAGGCCCATGGTGAAGAGCTTGCGGCGGCTGTCGTGCGGCAGATCGCGGACCTGGAACGGCGAGCGGCCACCCGGCTTGACCGCCTGCCATGCCAGATACAACAGATAGAGCGCGCCGCCGAAGCGCAACGCGTCGTACGCGTACGGCACCGTCAACAGCAGCGCGGTGATGCCGAACGCGGCGCAGAACATGTAGAACACGAAGCCGAGCGCGACGCCGCCAAGCGAGATAAGACCCGCGCGCCGCCCCTGGCAGAGCGATCGCGAGATCAGATAGATCATGTTCGGACCCGGCGTGAGCACCATGCCGAGCGAGACCAGGCCGAAGGCGAGCAGCGTTGTGAAGGCGGGCACGGCGTTCTCCTTTGTGAGCGGAAGTTGGGCAGTGGCGTCGAATATAGCCGATCCAGGCATTGGCCATGCCTCGGCATGGCTGCTGTTGCCGGCTACAAAATCCCGTAGTTCTGCTAGTGTTCTCGGCATACATATCAGCACAGCGGAGAAACCCATGCCTCACGCCCGAGCAGAGAAACACAAGGCAGACAGCGCACGTTTGAGCGACGCGCAGATCGCCGCGGAGGCGACTCGGCGTCTTGCCTGGGACGCCGCGGTCCCCGAACACGCCGTAAAAGTCCACGTCTCGCGCGGTCGCATCACACTGCGTGGCGAGCTAGAACGCGACCAGCAACGCACCGCGGCGCTCGAAGACGTGACACGCCTGTTCGGCGTAACCGGCGTATCGGATCACACCGTCGTCAAGGCTAAATGAAGGTCAGCCCTGCGTTGCCTGATGCAGCAGCGTGTGGCAATGCCGCGCGATCTGCTTTTCCTCTTCGGTGTGAATCGCTCTCACCTTGCCGGCCGGATCGCTTTCCGTCAGCCCCATGAAAGCCAGCCCGTCGCATACGCGCTTGCGAATCTCCTGGCTGTGTTCGCCGATGCCGCCGGTAAACACCAGCAAATCGATTCCGCCCAGCAACGCCGCATAACCGCCGATCGTCTTGCGCACGGCGGTCGCGAATGCATCGAGCGCCAGCGACGCATTCGCATCGCCCGTCGCGGCGCGTTTTTCCAGCGCTTGCATATCGCTTTCGCCGTCTGCGTAACCGGCGAGACCGCTCTGGCGATTCAGCAGCGTCTCCAATGCGGCGGCATCGAGCTTCTCCACGCGCATCAGATACAGCAGCACGCCCGGATCGAGATCGCCGCTGCGCGTGCCCATCGGCACGCCGCCGGTCGGCGTCAAACCCATCGACGTATCGATCGATCTACCGTCGCGCAATGCGCATACGCTCGAACCGTTGCCGAGATGTGCGAACACCGCGCGCGCGGGCAAGTCGGCGCCGAGCCGCGTCACCAGCGATTCGTACGAGAGCCCGTGAAAGCCGTAGCGCATCACGCCGGCCTCCGCGTAACGGCGCGGCAACGCAAGGTGTGCCGCGCGCGGTGGCAGCGTCGCGTGAAACGCCGTGTCGAAACAGGCGAAATGCGGTGCGTCGTCGAAAATCTTTTCAGCCTCGTCGATTAACGCAAGCGCCGGCGGAATATGCAGCGGCGCGAAGTGCACGGCATCATGCAGTTGACGGCGCACGTCGGCGGTAATGCGCTGATGCGCGCGCAAATGCGGTCCGCCATGCACCACCCGATGCCCCACCGCCGCAGGCCGGGCATGGTGCTGTTCTTTGAGCACCTGCGCGAGCTTTTGCAACGCGTCGATCTGCGATTCGAGCACGCGCTCCTGCTGCACCAGCACGCGGCCTTCGGGCGACTTGATCCGCAAACTGCCGTCGTCGCGCCCGATACCTTCGGCACTGCCTTCCAGCAGCAGGGATTCGTCATCGCCCGCGTGCCGGAACAGTCCGAACTTCAGCGACGACGAACCGCTGTTCAACACCAGAATCGTTTGGTCCTGTGTGAAGCCTTGAGTTTGCATGGCCATGCCTCGCTCAGCCTTTCCACGTCCAGTTGCGGATCTCTTCCTTATCGATGCCCTCGGCGTGCGCATAAGCCAGATGCTCGATGATCTGGCCGCGCAGCCATTCCTTCGCATGGTCGCCGACACCGCGCAGCTTCGGCACGCGATCGATCACGTCGATCGCCAGCGAAAAACGGTCGACCTGGTTGATGATCGCCAACTCCAGCGGTGTGTTGATGTTGCCCTTCTCGTGATAGCCGTGCACATGCAGGTTGTCGTGATTCGTGCGGTTATAGGTCAGCTTGTGAACCAGCGAAGCATACGAGTGGAAGTTGAAAATCACCGGCTTGTCAGCGGTAAACAACGAATCGAAATCGCGGTTGGACAAACCGTGCGGATGCGCATGCTCGGGCATCAGGCGAAACAGATCGACCACATTGACGAAACGGATCTTCAGATCGGCGAACTGCTCTTTCAGAATCTGCACCGCGGCGAGCGCCTCCATGGTCGCGATGTCGCCCGCGCAGGCCATCACCACGTCAGGCTCGACGCCTTGATCCGTCGACGCCCAATCCCAGATGCCGATGCCCTTGGTGCAATGCGTAACAGCCGCGTCCATATCGAGATACTGCAGATGCGGCTGCTTGTCGGCGACGATCACGTTGACGTAATCGCGCGAACGCAGGCAATGGTCGGCGACGCTCAGCAGGCAGTTCGCGTCCGGCGGCAGATAAATGCGCACCACGTCCGGGCTTTTATTCGTGACGACATCCAGAAAGCCGGGGTCCTGGTGCGTGAAGCCGTTGTGATCCTGACGCCACACGAGCGACGTGATCAGCAGGTTGATCGACGGCACCGGTTGACGCCAGCCGAGATCGCGTTTGGATTTCTCCAGCCACTTGGCGTGCTGGTTGAACATCGAATCGATCACGTGGACGAACGCTTCGTACGTGGCGAACAGGCCGTGGCGGCCGGTCAGCACGTAGCCTTCGAACCAGCCTTCGAGCGTGTGTTCGCTGAGCATTTCCATCACGCGGCCGTCTACCGCGAGTTCGCCGCCGTCCGCGTCGCTCGGCACGGTTTGCGCGAGCCAGGTTTTTTCCGACGCCTCATAGATCGCCGTCAGCTTGTTGCTCGAAGTCTCATCGGGACCGAACACGCGGAAGTTCGTCATGTTGTTGCGCATCACATCGCGCAGGAACTTGCCGAGCACCTCGGTCGGCGAAGTGTACGAGCCGCCTGGCTTTTTCACTGCCACCGCGTAATCGCGAAACGGCGGCATGGCGAGCGTCTTGCACAGCACACCGCCGTTCGCATGTGGATTGGCGCTGATGCGGCGCGCGCCTTCGGGCGCGAGTTCGCGCAGCTCTTTCACGAGGCGCCCTGCTTCGTCGAACAGCGTCTCGGGCTCGTAACTGCGCAGCCAGCTCTCGACCAGTTTCAGACTCTTGCCATTGGTCGCCGGATCGAGCACGGGCACCTGGTGCGCGCGCCACGAGCCTTCCACCTTGTGTCCGTCGACTTCCTTCGGACCGGTCCAGCCTTTGGGCGAACGCAGTACGATCATCGGCCAGCGCGGCCGCGACGCGTCGTTGTTCTCACGCGCATGCTGCTGGATCGCGCGGATTTCGCCGATGCACTGCTCCAAAGTCGCGGCCATCTGCTGATGCATGACGGCGGGATCGTCGCCTTCGACGAAATACGGCTTGTGGCCGTAACCGGTCAGCAAGGCCTCGAGTTCTTCACGGGGAATGCGCGCGAGAATGGTCGGATTGGCGATCTTGTAGCCGTTCAGATGCAGCACCGGCAACACCGCGCCGTCGCGGATCGGATTGAGGAACTTGTTCGAGTGCCACGAAGTAGCGAGCGGACCGGTCTCCGCTTCGCCATCGCCGATCATCACCGCGACGATCAGATCGGGATTGTCGAACGCGGCGCCGTAGCCATGTGAGAGGCTGTAGCCGAGTTCGCCGCCTTCGTGAATCGAGCCCGGCGTCTCCGGCGTGCAATGCGAACCGATGCCGCCGGGAAACGAGAACTGCCGGAAGAAGCGCTGCATGCCGGCTACGTCCTGGCTGCGGTCCGGATAGATTTCCGAGTAGTGGCCTTCCAGATAACAGTTGGCCAGCGTGGCCGGTGCGCCATGACCTGGACCGGCTACGTAGATCACATTCAGATCGAGCTTTTTGATCAGCCGGTTCAGGTGCACGAGCAGGAAACTCTGCCCCGGGTCCGAACCCCAGTGGCCCAGCAGGCGGTTCTTGATGTGTTCGGGCTTCAGCGGTTCGCGCAGCAGCGGATTGTCGCGCAGATAGATCATGCCGGCCGAGAGGTAGTTGCAGGCCCGCCAGTAGCGATCCATGTTGCGCAGCGTGTCGGCGTCTAGAGTTTGCGGCGGCGTGGGTTGGGAGGTTGCTTCAGCCATGGTGTCACTCCTTGAAAAGGACTGTCAGGCAGGTTGGCGAATGCGGCAATGGTGGTTCGCGAGGCGGCCGGCGTGAAAGCAATCAGCAACGCCGGTCATGCTGTCACGCGAACGACACTAGAAAAGCGTACGGGTAGCGTCCCGTGTTGGCGGCGGGCGTGAGCGCCCTTGTCCGATGAGCCTCAGTGTGACAGGAAGCGCGCCGCATGGTTCGACGCAATCGCCCAAAGCTTGATCCAACTACGACTTCGCGACAGCCGCAACCGTCGGCCTCACACCGCATGCGCTAGACTTTAAGCGCATATTAAGTGAATGCCTTTAAGCTCCTGATGCTGCATGCGCAACGGCGGACCGCATCTGGCGCCCCCCCCTTGCTCGCCTCTTACCCTAACGCTCAATCATGCCGACACCCAGCCGCCTCAAAGCGCCGTTGATCCTCGTTCTGACCTTCGTGATCCTGTTCGGGGGCGTCGCCATCCTGATCGGCGTGTTCGGCTTGCTGGTCAAACTGTTCGGCCACGCCTGAGTGCCGCTGCGTGGGCGTCGCCGGCGCAAAATGTGTATCCTGAGCAATCTTCCCGGCGCCTTCACACAGGTTCTCCTGCCTTCCCGAGTCCTGGGGCGTCCGGCTTCATTGCAAGGAGTTTCCATTGACGGACCACGCTGATACTTCCCCGCCCTCCGGCCAGCCGATCGATCCGGAGTTGCTCGAACTGGCGCATCAGGTTTTCGACCTTGCGCGCAGCGGCGATGCCGCCATGCTTGCGGCAGTGATCGAAAAAGGCGTGCCGCCGAATCTGCGCAACGACAAAGGCGACAGCCTTGTCATGCTCGCCAGCTACCACGGTCACGCGGATGCCGTGCGAACGCTGCTCGAACGCGGCGCCGATCCGAATCTGCGTAACGACAACGGCCAGACGCCGATTGCGGGCGCGGCCTTCAAGGGCTTCGACAAGGTGATCGAAACCTTGCTCGCGCATGGCGCGGATGTGGAAGGCGCGTCGCCGGACGGGCGCACCGCGTTGATGATTGCGGCAATGTTCAATCGCACGGCGATCATGGAGTTGCTGATTGCGCATGGCGCCAACCCGAAGGCTCGCGACGCGAACGGCGTGACGGCAATGGATGCGGCCGGCCGCATGGGCGCCGGCGATGCACAAGCGCGCCTGAAGGAGCTCGGTTCATAAAACGAACCGTCATTGGCACGCGGCGCTCTCGCATCTCCCTATGCGTGACAGCACATGGAGATGCGCAAGCGCCGCGAACTGCTAGCCTTTCTCCGCCAATAAAGACTCCACGTCGATCTCCGCCAACTCGCCGATCCGCTCCACCGTCACGTCCGCCGGTGGATTGCTGGCGAGCTCTTTCGGATCGAACGCATAATGCCCCTGGCGGGGAAACACCGTCGTCAGTTTTGCGCCCCACGCCTTTTTCATCGCCGTCAGAATGCGCAGCTTGTCGTCGACCATCACATAGTGGCGCGCGGGATAGCACTCCATCACCTGATCGAGCATCAACTCTTTGTGGATGTAGATCAGCACCCGCCCTTCGACCTCGTCCCATAGCCCCGAGCGGGCGATCTTGCGCGGCTGGAATACCACGTCGCCGTCGGAGAGGATCACCGTGGGGCCGCGCTTGCCCACATGATTGAGCGCATCCAGCGCGCCCGGATACAAGCGGTTCGCAAACGGATACTCGATCAGGAACGACGACATCAACAGCAGCCGCGTGTCCCGTGGACGCTCCGAGCGATACCGCTGCAAGGCGCCCAGGTAATCGGCATAGCCGAGCTCGGCGCGCAGGTTCTCGAAGATTTCCCAGTACCGCGCGCTGTTCTCCGCGCCGAACTCGCGCATCATGTGCGCGCGCAGATCCGCGAGCACATGGTCGTTGTCCAGCAGGGTGTTGTCGCAATCGAACAGAAATACGACGTCGTGCGGCGTAGAGGTAGTGGCTGGCATCGCGGCTCCCTGGAATCAGCTTTTCGGCTTATCGGCCGGCGTGGCCGCTTTCTCGGCGTGGCCACCGAAATCAGCGCGCATGGCCGAAAGCACCCGGTTCGCGAAATCCGCCTCGCCGCGCGAGCTGAAACGCGCAAACAGCGCCGCGCTCAGCACCGGCGTAGGCACACCCTCGTCGATGGCGGCCGCCACGGTCCAGCGCCCCTCGCCCGAATCCGATACGCGTCCTGCGTAGTTCTTCAGATCGACGTCGCTGACGAGCGACCCGGCGATCAGATCGAGCAGCCAGGAACTGATCACGCTGCCGCGCCGCCAGACCTCGGTGACGTCGGCGAGATTCAGATCGTATTGATACAACTCGGGACGGCGCAGCGGCGAGGTTTCGGCGTCGGCCTCGCGCGCGTGCTTGCCGGCGTCGGCGTGATGCAGAATATTCAGGCCCTCGGCATACGCGGCCATCATGCCGTACTCGATGCCGTTGTGGACCATCTTGACGAAGTGCCCCGCACCCTGCGGCCCGCAATGCAGGAAGCCCTGCTCCGCGGTGCTCGATCCGGCGGACCGGCCCGGTGTAGTGGGCTCCGAGCCGGCGCCGGGCGCGAGCGTCGCGAAGATCGGTTCGAGCCGCTTCACGATTTCCGGCTCGCCGCCGATCATCAGGCAGTAGCCGCGCTCGCGGCCCGCCACGCCGCCGCTCGTGCCGACGTCCACATAGTGAAGCTTGCGCTCGGCCAGTTCGGTGCCGCGGCGGATGTCGTCGTGGTAATAGGAGTTGCCGCCGTCGATCACGATGTCGCCCGGCTCCAGCAAGGGCACGAGTTTCTCCAGCGTCATGTCGACCACGGCGGCCGGCACCATCAGCCACACGGCGCGCGGCTTGTCGAGCTGCGCGACGAGGTCTTCCAGCGACGCCGCGCCCGCCACGCCGTCCTGTTTCAGTTTCTCGACCGCCGCCGGCTGCACGTCGTAGGCGATGCACTGCTGACCGCCCTTCGTCAGGCGCCGCACCATGTCGGCGCCCATGCGTCCCAATCCAATCATGCCTAGCTGCATATCTCGCTCCGGAAAGTGCCTCGTTGCGCTGCTGGATGTGCTTCGACGATTTGCTTCGTTCTACTGCGGCTCTGCTGCGTTTTCGCTGAGCGCTTCAGTCGCGGCGCCAGGTTTCGCGCGTGGCTAAGCTCACTGTAGTGGTATTTTTTCGCGTGCGCCGGACACACGGTAGCAGCCCTGAAGCGCTCTTGCAGCGAAGCGGGCAGCCGCCGTATGCATCGAAAGACGATACGCCCTTTTGCAGAGGTTTTGCGCGGCGTAAAGTTCCTGGCGGTTGCGGTTGCGGTTGCGGTTGCGGTTGCGGTTGCGGTTGCGCTGGATTGCCAGGCGAGGCGCGCGCACAGGCTTCGATTCGGCTGACCGCCTTCTTACAGTTCGTTATGTGAATGCAGCCGGTGCGCCTAGCGCTGCCGTTGTCTGGCCTGGAGCTTGCCGTATTGCGAACGCGCAAAACGCTTCACGGCTTCCCACATCAACGGATAACGATAGCCCGGCACGGCGAACAGCACCAGCGCGCACAGCGCCAGCAGGCCGCAGAACAGAAACGTGCCGCGATAGCTGAACGCCTGCACCAGCAAACCCGACAGCACGCCCGAGAGAATCGAGCCGACGCGCGCCGCGTTGAAGAACAGCGCGGTGGCGCGGCCCGGCGCGTGCGGCATCAGGTCCTGCACATAGGTCATGCCGAGGCACGAAGTCACGGCGACCACGAAGGCGTTGAGCATCTGCATCGGGATCAGCACATGGACGCCGCCCGCCAGCGACATGCCGACGAAATACACCGCGTGCACCGCGGCGCAGGCGGCGAGCCAGTTGGGCTTGTGCAGCGCCGACGACTTCGCGCCGAGCGCGAGCATCATCGGAATCTCCATCAAGGCGCCGAGGCCGAGCATGATCGATACATCCAGATGCGTGCCGTTCAGCCCGTGCACGATATAGAGCGGCAGCACGATCATGGTCGCGTTCGCGGCGAGGCCGAGCAGCGTGAGCGCGGCGACCGCGCGGCCGATGTCGTTGGCCGAGGCGACGCCCGGCAGATTCTCGTGCGCCTCTTCGCCGGGCGTGGTCAGCGGCGGCACGGTGATCGAGGCCGACGGCTCCGACGCGGTGTCTTCCACCGTGTGATCGCCGAGATGGCCTTGCGGCTCGCGCATGCGCCAGACGATCGTCGCGCACGCGCCGAAACTGGCCGCGGCGAACAGGAAGAGCCCGTAAAAGCTGCTGGCGGCGAGCACCAGCGCGCCCACCGACGGCCCGAACACCCACGCCGCCGACAGAATGGTCCGCAAAGTCGCGCTGGCGAACACCCGCTCCGCCGGGTCCGCGACCGGCAAGGCCGCGCGGCTGAACGAGAACACCATCGAAATGGCCGAACCGCCCGCGCCGATAAAGACAATGCCGACCACCAGCAGCAGCCGGTAATCACGCACGACGCACAAACACAGATAGCCGAGCGCCGCGGCGATCAGCGCGGCCAGCAGCAAGGGCCGGTGCCGTCCGCTCGCGTCGCTCCAGCGGCCCGCGAAGGTGCTGGCGAGCACCCCGCTCGCCGCGATCAGCGTCATGAACACGCCGAGCCTGAACGGCGTCATGCCCGCGCGTTCGACGCCGAACAGGGAGAGATAGGGAGCGGTGAACGACATCGCCACGCCGAGCATGAGCGTCGCGGCGGCGAGCGGCTTGAAGCCGGGAATGCGCAGTAGATCGAAAAAACGTGAGGTCTTTAACACGAGGGGCGGTGGGTCAGGGAAAGCGAGCCTGCGACGCGCGATGCACGCCGCACACTTCGTGGCCGGAACGACCGGGGCATTATCGGCTTAGCTCGCGGGCGCGTAAACCCGCGCCACCGCATCCCAAAATTAAAGGCCACAAGGTCGCCGCAAGGCTGACGGCGTGGAGCACGCTACTTGCCTTCCGTTGCGCGCATTTGCTGCGCTTGCGCCTTGTAGTCGTAGGTCGGATAAAACTCGGTGCGATAGCCGCCCCATGCGGTTGTTTCGATCGCCCGGTTGACTTCGCGCAGACGGCTCGCGGGCACGCGCAGCGTGACCACCTGGCCGATGCCCATCATCACGTACCACGACACCACTTCGATGCCGGGCGGCGGAAAGGTCTTGAAGAAACCTTGTGCGCGCAACTGGTCGTTGATCTTCGGCAGCGGCTTGGACTCGTCGTGACGCAGGAAGATGGTGAGCAGGAAGGTGTCGTCGGGTGCCGACGCCGCGGGTGCTGCCGGTGCGGACGTCGCCGCTGCGGTGGCGCTCGACGCGCCGGGTGCGCCGCTCATGCCGGCGCCTGGCGCTGCATTCGGGTCGGCGCCATATGCAAGCGGCGCAATGCCGAGCGACACGGCCAGCGCCGCGCCGGTCAGGTTGCGGCGCAGCAGGCTGGACAACAAGGTGCAACGGCGTGGAGCAACTGCATTGGGCATGGGTGCCTCCATGACGCGGTTTGGGAATCTGTTTGACGGCGCTCGCTTCGATCTCTTTGTTTGGTTTCGGTGCCTGCACGTGCGGCGTGGAACAAGCAATATCCACTCCCGCGCGACGCTCCCGACCGCGGCTTACAGCACGACATAACCGCGTTTCTCCAACGTCCAGCGATGCCACTGATTGCCATACATCCCGCAAGCGATACCGAACAGCACCGACAGCACGAGTCCGATCAGGTCGGCAGTTTCGCCCCATAGACCCGAGCAGAAAAGCAGCAGGTTGATCGCCAGCATGACGAAAGCGGCAAACCACATCTTCTTCGACAACGCCCACACGAAACCCAACAGGCAAGCGCCCCAGCTGAAGCCGGTGGCCACCGCGACCGTTTCGTCCTTGCCGGGATACCGCAGATAAATCTTTTCGCCCATTTCTTTTCTTTCCGTCCTCGATGATTCGCCGCGCGACGGCGACACCCGGACGAATGTTTAACACGCCATGCCGGCAAGAATATGAGTTTGCGTGAAATCACACCGCCGCGCACTAAGCCGCCCCGTACCGCACCGCGCATTCGGGCGAAGCCACGTTCACTGACGATGCCGCGCATAGCTGCTACTCTTGGCAAATCCATCCGCAGGGGACGCCACGACGGCGCAAACTCCTGCCTGCACAGGTTAAACCGCTCCGGAGCACGCATGGCAACCCAGACAGCCTATTCTTCCAAAGCCCCCTCACGAGCCCAACTCGACGCCCTGCCGGGCGCCACTCTCGTCGAATTCGGCACGGACTGGTGCGGCTACTGCCAGGGCGCGCAGGCGTCGATTGCCCAGGCCCTCGAACCGCACGACGGCCTCAGGCATCTGAAGATCGAAGACGGCCCGGGCCGGCCGCTCGGCCGCTCGTTCAAGGTCAAACTGTGGCCCACGCTGATCCTGATGCGCGACGGCGCGGAAGTCGCGCGCGTGGTCCGCCCGGCCAGCGCCGCGGCAGTGGCGGACGTTCTGACGTCGCTCTGAGCTCTAGCGGCGGATGCCGCGTCTCGTGCGCCGCGCCATGTCCACCCGCCAACTATCATGCGACAAGCCATCCACCATCTGAGCGTCAAGGCTCGCAGCCGCGGCCTCGTCGAATTCACCGACGAAGCGCGCCGCTTCGTCGCCGCGCAGACCATCGACATCGGCCTGCTGACGCTGTTTTGCCGCCATACGTCCGCTTCATTGCTGATTCAGGAGAATGCCGACCCTTCGGTGCAGCGCGATCTTGAACGCTACTTCGCGAGCCTCGCGCCCGAAGACGCCGAGCGCTACGAACACGACGCCGAAGGCCCGGATGACATGCCGGCCCATTTGCGCACCGCGCTCACGCAAGTGCAATTGTCGGTGCCGGTCGAACACGGGCAGATGGTGCTCGGCACATGGCAAGGCTTGTATCTGTTCGAGCATCGCCGTCATACGCAGCAGCGGGACATCGTGCTGCATCTGATCGGCGAATGACGGCCGGCTCACCGCCTCACAGCGGCGCCCCACCGAACGCCTGGCGCTGCGCGAGCGACACGAAGGCCTGCGCGTCGCGCGCCGCCTGCACCACCGCTGCCATGCCGAAGAACTCGTGCGTCGCGCCCCGATAATTGCGATGCTCGACCGGCACGCCCGCGCTGTGCAGTTTCTGCGCGAGCTTCTCGCCATCCGAGCGCAGCGGATCGATGCCGGCCGTCACGATCACGGCCGGCGGCAAGCGTGACAGATCCGCGCTCACCACGTCGATCAATGGACTGGTGAGATCGCTCTCGCTGTTGATCACGTTATGCATGAACCACAGCATCATCGGCTTGTTCAGGGGTTTGGCGTTGCGGTTCTCTTCATAAGAGATCGACACGATGTTGTTGCTCGCCACCGGATAGATGAGCGCCTGATGCATCGGCATGCGGATGCCGGTATTGCGTGCGCGGATCGATACGTTGATCGCCAGATTGGCGCCGGCGCTCTCGCCCATGATCGCGATCCTGTCCGGGTTGCCGCCGAGGCTCGTCGCATTGCCGATCAGCCAGCCCCATGCGGCGAACGCGTCGTCATGGGCGGCCGGCAAGCGGTGTTCGGGCGCCTGCCGGTAGTGCGCGGACACCACGATGGCCCGGCTCTGCGCGGCCATCGAGCGCGGCGTGGCGTCGTAGGTATCGAGATCGGCGATCACCCAGCCGCCGCCGTGAAAATACAGAATCAGCGGGAACGGCCCCTCGCCTTGCGGCGTGTAGACGCGCGCCGCAATGCTGCCGGCCGCGCCCGGAATCATGATGTCCTGGGTGCGCACCGCTTCCAGTTCCAGCGCGGGCCGCGCGCTGAATGCCGGGTCCTGCATGAGTTTTTTGACGGCGTCGGCGGGCGTGGGCTGCTGCCTCGCCTCCTCCACCGTGCAATCTTCGATGGGCTTCGGGTTGAGACTCTTGAGCGCGTCGAGCACCGCTTTCATGTCGGGATCGGCATGTCCCGTTGGATCCATGCCGACCATGCCTTTGATCGTATCGCCGAGTGTCATGTCCATGCTCCTGCGGAAAATGAGGGGCACGGATTCATCGGAGGCTTTCAGGACCGGCGCTCGACAACCGTGCATGCGGTCAATTTCAGCAAGCGCTATACCTGTGAATGGCATGCAACGCCGGCTACGGCTGCATCACTGCCCCTTCGTATCGCTGCTCGCGTCCGCGCCCGGCATATTGGTCGAGTCGGTTGCCGGCTTCGTTTTCGACGACTTCATGTGATGCTTTTTGGTCGACTTCGAATGCGCCATCGCGCCGGATGCCTGCATGTCGCCGCCTTCACGCGTCGCGCCGGCATTGGTGCCCGCGTTCGGGTCGTTGCCGGCCGGACCGCCGCCACCGCCACCGCTGCCTTGCGCCATCGCCATCGACGAAGCGGCGAGCAAGGCCGAGATGAGAATTGCGCTGCGAGTCTTGGTTCTGAAGTTCATGACTTTCTCCTGTCCGAAAAGAAGTGGGTTGCGCCGGCCGGTGCGGCCAAATACGCATACCTCGTCTTTCTCTCAGCAAGGGGTGTGCCGCAAATCATGGAGCACTTCGAACATCCCGGGCCGCGCGCTGCGAATGGCGAACCTTACGGTTCACACGCCACGAGTGCGTGCAGTTCGTCGATGTTGAATGGCTTGGCGAGTATCGCCACGCCCAGGCGGCGCGCGCGTTCCAGTTCGTCCGCGTAGCCGGTCATCAACGCGATCTTCTGCGACGGCCACGCGCTGCGCACCTTCTCCGCGAGGTCGATGCCGTTGAGCTTGCCCGGCATCTGGATGTCGGACAGCACCAGTTCGAAGCGTGCGCCGCCCGTGAGGACGTCGAGCGCCTGGTCGGCGGTCGGCTCGTGGCGCACCTCGCAGCCGAAGGTCTCCAGCACCGCCGCCACGCCTGCCGCGACTTCTTCGTTGTCTTCCACCAGCAGCACGACCCCGCTCGGCGCCGGCACCGGCGCTGGCACTGTTTCGGCTTGCACGACCGCTGTCTTCCGGCGGTCGCGATAGCGCGGCAAATACAACCTCACCGTCGTGCCGCTGCCCGGCACGCTGTCGATCTTCGCCGTGCCGCCCGCCTGTTCGCACATGGACAGCACCTGTGCAAGGCCGAGGCCGGTGCCCGAGCCACGCAGCTTGGTCGTGAACAGCGGCTCGAAGGCGCGCCGCGCGACGGCCTCGGGCATGCCCTCGCCGTCGTCGGTACAGGCGATCAGCACGTATTCGCCGTCGGGCAGCAAGGTGTCGCTGCCGACCAGCCGGTTGTTCTGGCAACGAATCACGAAGCGGCCGCCGCGCGGCATCGCGTCGCGCGCGTTGACGGCCAGATTCATGATCGCGAATTCGAGGTCGGTCGGATCGGCCAGCACCTGCCAGACGTTCTCGACCATGTTCAAGGCGAGCTCCACGTTGTCGCCGAGCGCGGCGTCGATCAGTGGCGCGGCGGCGGGCAGCCACGTGGCGAGATCGAGCGGCTGCTGTTTGAGCGGCTGCTTGCGCGCCACGCTCAGCAGGCGCCGCGTGAGCGATTCAGCGCTGGCGGTGGCGCGCTCCACCGCGAGCACTTCTTTCTCGACGTTGTTGAAACGCTTGAGCCGCGCGAGCTCCGTGTTGGCGGAAACGACCATCAGCAGATTGTTGAAATCGTGCGCGACGTTGGCGACGAGGTTGCCGAGCGCGCCCATGCGCTGCAGTTGCCGGCTCGAGGCTTCGGCGGAAAGACGCATCGCCACTTCGCCCTGCCAGCGTTCCCACGCGAGGCGCTCGCCTTCCAGTTGACGCAGCGAGTAAAACACCAGCAGCCAGATGGCGATGCAGGGTACGGCCGTGAGCGCCGCGATCATGAGGAAGTGCTGCCGCCATGCTTCGCCGATCGACGCAGTGGCGTAGGCGCTCATCACATAGAGCGGATAGTCGCCGACGCGGCGAAACGCCAGCAGACGCTCCACGCCGTCCACCGTCGAATTCAGACGGACGTGGCCGGACAGTTGTCGGTCGCGCAACGCCTGCGTGAATTTGCTTCGCGGACTGGGGTTAGCGCCCGCCGGCCACGGCGGATAACGCACCAGCAAGCTGCCGTCCTGGCGATACAGGCCCAGCGCCAGCGAAGGATCGCCGTTGGTCAGCTCACGATAGAAGCGCGAAAAGTACTCGTTGCGCAACGCCACCGAGACCACGCCGAGGAACTCGCCGTTGGCGCCCGAGCGGCCGGTCGCGGTGGTGAACACATTGGTCTGCGAGAGCGGGCCGAACATGGGCAGCGAAAAATACGGCTGTGGGCGCAACGCTTTCGCGCTGGTGAAGTCCTCGCGCTGCGCGATCGACAGGGCGGGCGCGGGAAACGTGCGGCTCGACACCAGCAGATCGCCTTGCGCGCCAAGCAGATAAATCGACGAGACCTGCGGAAAGTCGCCGCCGATTCCGTGCAGACGGTCGTGCAGCATCGCTTCGCGCGCGCGGATCTGCGCGTCGTCGTCATTGCCGAGCAGTTCGACGATGCGCGAGGACATCTGCTGGTTCAGATCCATCACCTTGACGGCCTGTTCCTCGGCGACGCGCGCGAGCCGGTCGATCACGTCGTTCGAATCGGCGATCCGGCGCTGGTAGTCGAAGTAGCCGTAGCCCGCAAGGCAGATCAGAGGAAACACAATCGACACGGCGAGGACGATCAGCAGCATGCGCCGCGTCGCCGCGAAATTGCGCGACGGCATGGGGAAATCGACTGCTGCACGTTCCGCACGTTGCACGGTCACGATCTCCATAAAGGTCAACACAGGTCAGGAACGCATGGCATGGCGGGCTCGCCGCATGTTCGTGCGCTATTTCCTTTTCCCGGAATTTACCGCACTTCAGCGGTTCTCCATAGTGCGCCAGGCGAGGAAACCGCGCTTATGCCGGTGCGCACATGTGGGCACATGGATTGCTGAACTATTGGGGTTCTGCGACCTGAAAGCTTGCTGCATTGCGGCGTGCTCGGGCGCGCTGCGCTGCTTGCGTTGTTTTGCGCTGTGCTTTCTCACCGCTCTGCTTTCTCACTCCACCGACCGCGAGGAACCGTCCATGCTTACGACTGCCCGATGCGTCGCTCAGCTCTCGCAATTGCGAACCGACCGCGCTGAACGTGTCGTGGTGAACGACGAAAAGATTCTGCTGGTGCGCGATGGCGATACCGTGCACGCCTATTCCGCCGATTGCCCGCACGCGGGTGCGCCGCTCGAAGAAGGCGCGCTCTGCCACGGCCGGATCATCTGTCCGTGGCACAAAGGGACGTTCGACGTGGCCACCGGCAACGTGCTCGAACCGCCCGCGCTGGTCGGGCTCGATCGCTATCCGGTGGTGGTGACGGGCGACGACGTGATGGTCACGCCGGAAAAAATCCCACAGCCGGCGCGCAACGCCAAGGCCAAAGAACCGCATTACGTAGTGATCGGCGCGGGCGCGGCAGGCGCCGCCGCCTGCGCGGCCCTTCGCGAGTCTGACTTTGGCGGCCGCATCACGCTCGTCGGCAGTGAACCGCATGCGCCCTACGACCGCACTTCGCTGAGCAAATTCGTCCCATCCGGTGAAATGGCGCCCGCCGATGTACCGCCGCTTCTCGCGCCGGACTGGCTCGAGCAGCATGACGTCGAACGCATCGTCCAGAAGGTTGCGCGGCTCGATGTGCCCGGCCGCACGATTCATTTCGAAAGCGGCGACGCGCTGACTTACGACACTGCCTTGCTTGCGACCGGCAGTGTGCCGAAGCTTCCCCACATTCCCGGTGTGGAACTCGGCGGCGTACATGTGCTGCGCAGTCTCGACGATGCCGCCGCGCTCGTCGACGCCGTCGGCGACGATGCCAGCGAGACCCAGGTCGTCATTCTCGGCAGCAGCTTCATCGGACTCGAAACGGCTGCCGCGCTGCGCAAACGCGGCACGCCAGTCACCGTCATTTCGCCGGAGAAAGTGCCGTTCGCCAAGCAGTTCGGCGAGCGCGCGGGCGCGATGTTCCGCGCGCTTCATGAGCGCAATGGCGTGGTGTTCCATCTGGAAGCGAAGGTCGCATCGCTCGAAGGCGAAGAAGGCAACGTGCATCAGGTGATGCTCGAAAACGGTGAGCATGTCGCCGCCGACATCGTGCTGTTAGGCACCGGAGTTACGCCGGCCACCGGCTTCGTCGAAGGCCTGCCGTTGCAGAAAGACGGCGGCGTGCTCGTCAACGCGGGCATGCAGGCCGCGTGCGGTCTCTACGCGGCGGGCGATATCGCCGTCTTTCCGCTGCATGAAGATCAGGAACCGGTGCGTATCGAACATTGGCGCGTCGCCCAGCAGCATGCGCGCATTGCCGCGCAAAACATGTGCGGCGCGCGTTATCGCTATGTCGGCGTGCCGTATTTCTGGACCTATCACTTCGGCAAGAACTTCGAATATCTTGGCCATGCAGGCGAGTGGGACGAGATCGTGACAGACGGCGAGCTCGATCGCCAGCAATTCCTCTCGCTGTATTTGAAGGACGACAAGGTGGTCGCCGTGCTCGCCTGCGAACGCGAAGCGCAGACCGCGCGGCTGATCGATGCAATGAGAAACGGTGTGTCGCGCGCGGACGCGCTGGCAATCGTCGGCGGCGCTTCGTGCGTCACGAAATGAACAACCGGTAACCTGAAGGAGAAACACGATGACAGAACACAAGGAAAAGCACCCGCACTCGGACAAGAGCGAAAAGCAGATCGACAAGGAAGTCGAAGACAGCTTTCCTGCGAGCGATCCGCCTTCCACCGGCGGCACCACGAAGATCGTCCCCGACAACGACGCCGCTTCGAAGGACAAGTCGTCTGCAAAGAAGCCGGCTGCGCATTAGACCTCGATGAGCCGCGTCAAGCGGAGATGAACCGCCTTGCCGCTTTGCCGGCGGGCGGTTTTTCAATGATGTAACGCACCGTGCAGACGTGCTGTAACAGAACAACTTTCAATGGAATCGTGGCGACTTAACCATTGACCACGATGGGTAGTTCTTCCTCGGTCCGGCTTTTCGCCGCGTCGACACGCCGGCAAGCCGCGAGAATCTCCTGCAGCGTGCTCGCATAACACTCCGCCCCCATTGCGCTTTGCAGATCCGCGCTCCACTTGTCCGTATCCTCCGCCGCCCACAAACCGACCACGATCGACACGTTCGGCAAACGTGCGCGAATGCGTCTGACCAGATAGCGCAAATGCGACGGAATGCCGTCGATCTGCAAGTAGAGAATACAGACGATGCCGACATCGTCCGCGTCGAGCTGATCGATCGACGCGCGCGATGCGGCCTCATGCGGCAACGCACGCGACGTGAACCCGTGCTTGCCCAGTAGTTGCAACAGGATAGTGGTCGCTAATGCGTCGAGCGGGCCGCGTCCGGGAATGCACAGCACGCGGCTCGTCGCGTCGAGCGGCGACTGGTTCGCGGCACGTGCTTCTCCCGAATTGCCTGGCGCAACGGGCCGTGGATTCGCTGCTTCAGGTTGTGCAACATCGGACGCGTCGGAAGCTGAAGGCGCCAACGGCCCTGCCGCACTCCAGTTTTCGTCCGCGGCAGAGGTAGGCGGCTCGCGGTCGTCATAACCGTCGAGACCGTCCACGAGGTCGTTGGTCGTCGCCTCGATGCGCGCAAGCTGCGTCGCCGTGACGCTGCCGCGCACGACGTCGTTGGCCGCGAGCTGCAGGCCCTTGATCGCGACCTCGTCGTAGTACGACGACAAGGAGCGCTCGCGCAGCAGGAGTTCCGCTTGCTCGATCGCTTCGTCCGGGTCGCCCGCCAACGCACGCTGATAAAAGTTTTCCACGGGCGTGAGCGCAGGCTGGTCGCCCAGCAGCACGTCGAGAAACTCGAGGCGCCGCACATGCCTGCCGAGCACGAGCAGGCAAAGCGTCAACGGCGTGGACAGAATCAAGCCTATCGGCCCCCAGATCCAGCTCCAGAAAATCGCGGCCACCACGACCGAGAACGGCGAGAGCCCCGTGCTGCGTCCATACAGCAGCGGCTCGACGATCTGCCCCACCAGTACTTCCACGCTGACGAATAGCGCCAGCGACCAGATCGCCATCGCCCAGCCTGGACTCACGGCGGCGGCGAGCGCAGTGGCCAGCGTCGCTGAGATCCATATGCCGACGTAAGGCACGAGCCGCAGCAGCGCCGCGAGAATGCCCCACAGAATCGGACTCGGCACACCGATCAGGAACAGGCCCGTGCCGATGATCACGCCGACGCCCGCGTTCAGGCCAAGTTGCGAAACGAAGTAACGGCTCAAACGCCGCGCGGCTTCGTCCATCACCGTGGTCGTGCGGTGCAGGTCGCGCGAGCCGAACAGACGGATGGCGCGGTCGCGCAGATCGTCGCGTTGCAACAGGATCACCACCATCACGACGAAAACGATAAACGCCGTTTCGAGCGGACTGATCGCCGGCGACAGCACACGTCTCGCGAGTTCGAACGGCGTGGGCACCGGCTCGCGCACTTCGACGGGCACGGCAGCGGGCTCGCTAGCTGTGGAATGCGCATTGCCGCGAGACGCCGGGCCATGCTGCGGCACAGGTTGCGGCGGCTCGACCGTCGCGCGTTGCAGCGCCTGGCCTGCCGCACTCGCAAACCGGTTCAGTTTGCCGATGGTCAGGCTGTGCGCCGTCTCCATCTTCTGCTCGATGGTCGCCTGATAGCGTGGCATGCCGGCCGCGAGATCGGTCAGTTGCGTGGCGATCACCGCCCCGAGCATCCCGATCACCGATATCGAAATCACCACGGCGGCGAACACCGACGCCACGTGCCCGAGCCGCAAACGCATCAACGCATTGGCGAGCGGCGCGACGAGAAAGCTGAGCAGGATCGCGAGCGTAATCGGGATCAGCACGGCGCTCGCGAAGTAAAGGCAAGCAACCACCGTCACGCCCACCGCGAGTGAGATCAGGCTGTCGAGGCTGAAGGCCGTGGCGGGCGCTCGAATATGAGTGGCCGGCCTCACGCCGCGCGGTTCGGGGATGTCCTTCATTTGCGCAAATCTGTCCGGTTGTGTTCGGTTCCCGTTCCTGTCAGGCGAGACGTGCGAGGGGAGTTGCGCACGTCGACTGTAGCGACGTGCCATCGTGCCTCGCACTCTCTTTCAACCTCATCTCCCGTCGCGATAGCGCACTTACTTCGAAGGCTCACCGGAATCCGGCCCACTTTCCATCGGTGGCGCTTCTTTCTCTATCTCGGCGCGTGCCTGATCCCAATACTCGTCGGGCGTACCCTTGGGATCGTCAGCCTGCTCCCACAGGTAATAAGCGCGCATGCGAATCTGTTCCTCTTGAGAGGTTTGTTCCTGTCCCATTTGATCACCTCGGTTGAACCTGGCGTGGGCCGATATTGGCTGCACTGCGCGCAGGCCGCTGCAAAAACAGCGGCTTGCGTGCAGTTCCCTGCAATCGAGCAAGCGCTATACCCGGCAGCGCGAGCTCGACTGCTTACGCCCGGGTTCGTCAGGCTCCGGCGGAGGGTTCGCTTTCGTCAGTGGTGAGCTGCTCTTCGAGGCGGTCGAATACACGCTGCGTCGCGCGGTTCGGTGCGTCGAGGGCGAACAGCAGGAGTGAGCGTCCCGTCACCTGATACGCGTCGCCGGCGCCGAACAGCGGCAATTCGGAACGCACCGGCATGTTGGTGTCGAGCAGGCAGGTCCAGCGATCGCCTTCGGGAACGTCCGGCAGCGTGAAGTTGACGACATCGTGATGCGCATTCAACACAAGCAGCAAGGTCGCGTCCGAGGCCGGCCGGCGAATGCCGCTCGCCTGCGCGCGGCCGTCGATCACGAGGCCGAAGCAGCGCATGGAAGGATCATCCCACTGCTCTTGCGAGAGATCCGTGCCGTCCGGCGAGAGCCAACGCGCGTCGGTCACGTCCAGCTCCTCGTTGTATTCGCCGATGATAAAGCGGCCACGCCGCAACACCGGCAGACGGTGGCGCAGCGTGGTCAGATTCTTGACGAACTCAATGAGCGCGCGGCCGTCGTCGTCGATGGCTTCCCAATCCACCCAACTGATCTCGTTGTCCTGGCAATAGGCGTTGTTGTTACCCTTCTGCGTGCGGCCGAATTCGTCGCCCGCGAGAATCATCGGTGTGCCTTGCGAGAGCAGCAACGTGGCCAGCAGATTGCGTTTCTGACGCTCGCGCTGTTGACGAATGTCCGGGTCGTCGGTCGGACCTTCCACACCCATGTTCCAGGACTTGTTGTCCGAGTGGCCGTCCTTGTTGTCCTCGCCGTTGGCTTCGTTGTGTTTGTCGTTGTATGAAACCAGATCGTTGAGCGTGAAGCCGTCGTGCGCGGCGATGAAATTCACGCTGGCCCACGGGCGGCGCCCGCGGCGATTGAACCTGTCGCCCGAACCGGTGAGGCGCTTGGCGAGATCGGCGACCTTGCCTTCATCGCCCTTCCAGTATTCGCGCACGGTGTCGCGAAAGCGGTCGTTCCACTCGGCCCAGCCGGGCGGAAAGCCGCCGACCTGATAGCCGCCTGGCCCGCAGTCCCACGGCTCGGCAACCAGCCGCACGCTCGAGAGCACCGGGTCCTGCCGGCAACTGTCGAGGAAACCGCCGCCCTCGTCGAAGCCGTGCAGTTCACGGCCGAGAATCGTGGCGAGATCGAAACGGAAACCGTCCACCTTCATTTCCGTCACCCAGTAGCGCAGGCTGTCGGTCACCATCTGCAGCACGCGCGGATGCGACAGGTTCAGCGTGTTGCCAGTGCCGGTATCGTTGATGTAATAGCGCGGCTCGTCGGGCATCAGGCGATAGTACGACGCGTTGTCGATGCCCTTGAACGAGATCGTCGGGCCGCGCTCGTTGCCTTCCGCGGTGTGGTTGTAGACCACGTCGAGAATGACTTCGAGATTGCTGTTGTGAAAGCGGTCAACCATCTCCTTGAACTCGCCCACCGAGTCGATCGACGACGCGAAAAAACGTGGATCGGCCGCGAAGAAACCGATGGTGTTGTAGCCCCAGTAGTTGGTGAGGCCCTTATCGAGCAGATAACTGTCGTTCACGAAGGTCTGGACCGGCATGAGTTCGACCGACGTCACGCCGAGGTTCTTGATGTAGTCGAGCACGACCTGTTGCCCGAGTCCGGCGAACGTGCCGCGCAGGTTTTCCGGTACTTCTGGATGCCGTTTGGTAAATCCGCGCACATGGGCTTCATAAAAAATCACGCGCTCCCATGGCAGTGCATTGCGCTCGGGATGACTCCACGAAAAATTGGCGTCGACCACCTTGCACTTGGGCACGAAGGGTGCGCTGTCGCGCTCGTCGAAAGACAGGTCGCCCTCTTCGGAATCGAGCGTATAGCCGAAGATTTCCGGCGCCCATTTGAGCTCGCCGATATGCGCCTTCGCATACGGATCGAGCAGCAGCTTGTTCGGATTGAAGCGATGGCCCTTCTCGGGTTCATAAGGTCCATGCACGCGATAGCCGTATACCGCGCCCGGTTTGAGGTTCGGCACGAACACGTGCCAAACTTCGTCTGTATATTCCGGCAGTTCGATGCGTTCGATTTCGTTTTCGCCCGTCTCATCGAAAAGACACAGTTCGACCTTGGTGGCGTGCGCCGAGAACAGCGCGAAGTTGACACCGCTTCCGTTCCATGTCGCGCCGAGCGGAAAAGGGGTGCCTTCCGCGATGCGCGTCGAGTAGTTGGCCTGGAATGACATAGTGGTTCCTGTGGAAGCAAGAGAGCGCTGGCGCGCGTGTTTTAGTTTAAGGGTGGATCAGTCTATGCAGGAGTCTCCGTCCGCATGGAATGCGCGTTCGGAGCTTTAAACGGCAATCCCGCTGATCTAGCAAATTCCGGACCTGGGAGAACTGGCCAGAGTATTTGCGTGCCGCGGCACAACTCTTGCAGCCGGCATGGTGAAGGCTGACTCAGTGAAGCGGCGCGGCATAAGAAGCGCTGCACATGTCATCAGGGAGAAAATCATCATGCAACGAATACAGCTCAAGCCGCTGGCCGCCACCGCCCTGCTCCTCGCCACGCTGGCCTCTTATGGCCATGCGTACGCTCAGGGCGCGCCTCAGGCGATTACCGAAAAGCGTACGGACGTGGTGCAACTCGCAAGCGGCTACCGCGCGTCGAAGTTGAGTGGCGCCGATGTCTATAACAAGACCAAGGATACGATCGGCACATTGGACGATCTGATCGTCTCGCCGAGCGGCGATCGCAGCACTTACGCGATCCTGTCGGTAGGGGGATTCCTCGGCATGGGCAAACATCTGGTTGCTGTGCCGTTCAACGATCTGCAGATCAATAACCGCCGTGTGGTGCTGCCCGAAGCCACCAAAAAATCGCTCGAGGCGCTACCAGAATTCAAGTACGCGCCGGACTGATCGAGGGTCCTGATTCCATTGACCAGCTGCAAGGGACTAGCCTTGCAGACTGGTTTATCGCGCTGGCGTCCGCAATATGATCGGCAAATCTGTTCGGCACGACGATATATTCAATTTACCTAAATAATCTGCGTGCCGTTTAGCGCTCGATTCAGCAAAACAGTAATTGAAGTCATGCCCTCAACACTGTGCGTCTGCTTCAGTCTGCCGCGAATTCCACTATTGCTGCATGGAGAATTTCTTTCAAACCGCCCGCACCTTTACGACGGGCCGGCCGCGTGCAGCGCCGCCGCCGATTCGAGCACCCGCAACAGACGCTCGGGCGTCAGCGGTTTCGCACAGTGCGCATCGAAACCAGCGGCTTTCGCACGTACCCGGTCGTCGCGTGAGGCAAACGCTGTACACGCCACCAGCAACATATGCGAAGTCGAAGGATGGGCGCGCAGGCGCCGGGCCAGTTCAAGGCCATCCAGGCCCGGCATCTTGATGTCCAGCACCACCGCGAATGGCTGCCATTCACGCGCCATCTCGCAGACGGCAAATGGATCCTCGAGCGCGCGGCACTCGAAGCCGTCGGCAACCAGCAACATTTGCAGTGCTTCTGCCGCTTCCCGGTAGTCGTCCACCACGAGGACACGCCGGTGCGATGCCATCGCGTACTGGATAGGCCGCCACACCACGACGTCTTCGTTATCGTCCATCCGGTCGTCGAACGTCACCATTCTCTCCTTGGCTTTTTGCGCGTGCCACTCGCGGGCACTTCGGAACCTGCGCGCAAGATTCGCTCCTGTCACGCGGACAAAACTCATCGTTCGCCAGACGATGGCCTTCCGGTTGCGTGCGCGTTCGCAGCGTACGCCCTCACCTCATCACCTTAGCTCAGGCAATAAAATGCCGCTGGCTAAAAACCCTGCACCTTTTTAGGGATTTGTACTCAGCGGGTTATCCCGCACGATCGTCGATGAAGCCCTTTAGCATTGCCAGCGTATCGGCGTCGTCGATGTGTTTATCGGTCCGCCAGCGCAGCATGCGTGGAAAACGCACCGCCACGCCCGACTTATGACGGGGACTCGCCTGAATGCCTTCGAAGCCGATTTCGAAGACCAGTGTGGGTGTGACGCTGCGCACGGGGCCGAACTTTTCGATCGTGGTCTTGCGCACGATCGCGTCCACCTGACGCATTTCTTCGTCGGTTAGACCGGAATAAGCCTTCGCGAAGGGCACCAATGTGCGTACGCCATTCGCTTCGTCCCACACCGCGAAGGTGAAATCCGTATAGAGACTCGCACGGCGGCCGTGGCCGCGTTGTGCGTAGAGCAGCACCGCATCGACAGCATACGGATCGATCTTCCATTTCCACCATGTGCCGGAGGCTTTCGTGCGGCCCACGCCGTACATCGATTCGCGTTGCTTGACCATGAGCCCTTCCACGCCACGCGCACGGCTCTCGTCACGTAACGCAGCAAGCGCCTGCCAGTCCGCTGCATGAACTTGTGGCGATACGCGCAGCAGATCTTGCGCGAGTGTGCCTTCGATTGAAACGGCCAGCGCTTCCAGTTGCGCGCGCCGCTCGATGAGCGGCGTCATGCGCAGGTCCTGGCCGTGCGCTTCGAGCAGATCGTAGGCAAGCAGCGTGGCCGGCGAATCGGCGAGGATTTTTTTAGTCAGCGTTTTGCGGGCAATGCGCGGTTGCAGGCGCGCGAACGGTAATGGCGCCATGTCGCCGGGTTCCCACGCGAGAATCTCTCCGTCGACCACGAAACCATCCGGCAAGGCTTCGCCCAACGCCGCCACTTCGGGAAATCGATCCGTGATCAGATCCTCGCCGCGTGACCATAACCAGACACGCCCACCACGTTTGACGAGTTGCGCGCGAATGCCGTCCCACTTCCATTCGATCTGCCATTGCGATGGATCGCCGAGCGTTGCCGGATCGGCTTGCAATGGATGCGCGAGAAAGAATGGATACGGCAGGCCGAGGTCGCTCTCATGCGGATGGTCGCCGGTTTGCGTTTCGTCGCCTGTCGCTTCCGGTGCGATCAAACGCAGATAGCGCGGGGCATCGGGTTTTTGTTGCGAGTCGGTCCAACCGACCATGCGTTGCGCGATCCGTTTATGATCGACGCCCGCGACTTCCGCCAGCGCCCTCACCACCAGTTGCCGCGCAACGCCCACCCGAAACCCGCCGCCGATCAGTTTGGTCAGCAGGAAACGCCCGCCCCAGTCGAGTTCGTCCCAGTAGCTGAGCAAACGCGTACGCAGCTCTTCCGGCGCCACGCCACGCAAAGTGAGCACGCGTTGCTCGATCCATTGCGTGAGACCCAGTTCCGAACTGCGTTGCGCGGGCGGCAGGATATGGGCGATGGTTTCGGCCAGATCGCCCACTGCGTGATAAGACTCCTCGAATAACCACGCGGGCAGGCCGGCACGCTCGCGGGCGATCTCGGTCAGTAGACGCGTCGGCACCGATTGGCGCGGTTTGCCGCCGGCGAGAAAATACGACGCCCACGCTGCGTCTTCCGGTTCGGCCACGGCGAAGTAGCTGGTAAGCGCTTCGAGTTTGTCGTGCGTGGACGTGGTCGCGTCGAGCGCGGTGTAGAGGGCCGCGAAGCGTTTCATGCGCGGCTCGACGGGTTGGCCGCGTTGGCCGTGTCATCCGTGGACGCATCGCGCCCGGCGGCCTGATCGAACTCGAGCGGCACGCTGCCAGTCGCGGCGGTTTCATCCGCACCCGCGGCATCGGCCTCGACCGTATCGTCGCCATATTGCGTTTCAAACGCGCCCGCCTCGAGGCCTTGCTCGCGCAACCAGCGCACCATCGGCTCGACCGAACCGTGCGTGACGATCACGCGTTGGGCGCCCGTCGCCTGAATGGCGGTTTGCAGGCTCGGCCAATCGGCGTGATCCGACAGTACGAAGCCACGGTCGACACCGCGCCTGCGGCGCGCGCCACGCAGACGCATCCAGCCCGACGCGAACGCATCGCTATAGTCGCCGAAGCGCTTGAGCCATGCGCTGCCCTGTGCGGACGGCGGCGCCACGATCAATGCCTGGCGGAACGCCGCCTTGTCCTTGACCGGTATCTCGCTGACAGGCCGCACCGGCGGCAAATGCACGCCGGCGTCCCGATACGCGCGATTGAGCGGCTCCACGGCGCCGTGACAGAAAATCGGCCCAATGCCGGCATCGACACTCGCGAGCACGCGCTGCGCCTTACCGAACGAATAGCAGAACAGCACGGACGCGCGTCCTTCGGCCGCGTTATGTCGCCACCACGAATCGACGCCATCGAATACGGATTGCGGCGCGTCCCACCGATAGATCGGCAGGCCGAAGGTCGACTCGGTTATGAAGGTGTCGCAGCGCACCGGCTCGAAGGCATCGCAGGTCGGGTCGGGGTCGAGCTTGTAGTCGCCCGAGGCGACCCACACGCGACCACGATGTTCGATCCGCACTTGCGCCGAGCCGAGCACGTGCCCTGCGGGATGCAGCGACACGGTCGTGCCGTTGATATCGATGCGCTCGCCATACGGCAGGGTTTGCAGTGATATGCCGGGCAAACGCGACAGCAGTACGTCCGCCCCTGCTTGCGACGCGAGGTAGTGCCGATGCCCGAAGCGCGCGTGGTCGGAATGTGCATGCGTGATCACCGCCCGTTCGACGGGACGCCACGGATCGATATAGAAGTCGCCAGGCGGACAATACAAACCCTCCGGCCGTGCCACCACGAGGTCCGCGAGATCTGCTTCGTCAGAGGCTATAGTCAATGGTGGTTCCGATGAAAAGCGCGCGTATTGCAGCAGGTCGATGCAACCTCGATACAGCCGCCAAGCAAACTGCATTCCTGGCATGTGCTGGCGACCCGGCATGCCAAAGAGAAACAGCAAGAGAGACGGCAATGTCGGCGTGGCTGCATTCTTGCTTGAGTATGCATGAGCAACAAGGCAAGCGCATCGGCAAAGCCAGCAGTCCGGCAGGCCAGCCACGCGCGCTGTGAGGTCCCATGCAAACCATCATCGACGACCACGCGTTATATGTGGCGAAACATCCCGGTGCATTCGCGCTGCAAACCTTGAAGGCGTTTCGCGCCAACCAGGGCTTGCTGCTTGCGGGCGCGGTCGCGTATTACGCGCTGTTGTCGATCGTACCGCTCATGATCCTGATCGTGATCGCCCTGTCGCGCTTCGTGCCGCAGCATGTATTGCTCGCGGCGCTCGCGCATCTGTTGCAATGGCTGGTGCCGGGCCAGTCGAACGCGCTGGTGCGCGAGCTGGCCAATTTTCTCTCGCATCGCGCGGTGATCGGCTGGGTCTTGCTGCTGACGATGATCTTCTTCAGTTCGCTGGCCTTCACCGTGCTCGAGAACGCGATGTCGCTGATTTTCGTCCACCGTGTGGTGGTCCGGCGGCGGCACTTCCTGCTCTCGGCGTTGCTGCCGTATTGCTACATTCTCTGTCTCGGCGTCGGCATCCTGATCGTCACCTTCGTGTCGAGCGGGCTTGAAGCGATCGGCGCCGAAGGCATCGATCTGTTCGGCCTGCATGTTTCGTTGCAGGGACTCTCGCGCATCGTGTTGTATCTGCTCGGCCTCGCGGGCGAGGTCTTCGTGCTGACCTCGATCTATATGGTGATGCCGGTCGGTCGCCCTTCGCTCAAACACGCGCTATTCGGCGGCGTGGTCGCCGCCGTGCTGTGGGAGATCACGCGGCACGTACTGGTCTGGTACTTCGCTACGCTCTCGCAGGTCAGCGTGGTGTATGGGTCGCTAACCATGGCCATCGTCATCCTGTTCAGCCTGGAATGGCTTGCGACCTTGCTGCTGCTCGGGGCTCAGGTGATTTCCCAATACGAACGCTTCGGGCTCGAGCCGCTTCAGGCGCCACAGCCTGACATCAAGACCGGTTGAGAGCTCGCCGCGATGCGCGTTATGGCTCGGCAACGAGGTCTCGCGGCAAGACTGCTGTAACATTCCGTTGAATACCGGCCGAGGCGCACGCCTGGCATAACCGCCGCTTCGACCCGGCAGGCTTCAGGATCCAAAATGAGCATTACCCAGCGCAACAACATACATATTTCCGGCAACGGCAAGCGGACCATGGTCCTGGCGCACGGCTTCGGCTGCGATCAAAGCATGTGGCGCTTACTCGCACCGTCGTTTCATGACGATTACCGGACCGTGGTCTTCGATCACGTCGGCAGCGGCTCGTCGGATCTGAGCGCCTACGACATCGACAAGTACGACTCGCTGTATGGCTACGCCAGCGACCTGATCGAGATCATCCGTGAAGTTGCCGAGGGCCCGGTGGTGTTCGTCGGCCACTCGGTCAGCGCGATGATCGGCCTGATCGCGAGCCTCAAGGCGCCGGAGCTTTTCTCCGCTCTGATCATGGTTGGC
Source organism: Paraburkholderia phytofirmans (assembly GCF_046028095.1). Classification (GTDB taxonomy): domain Bacteria; phylum Pseudomonadota; class Gammaproteobacteria; order Burkholderiales; family Burkholderiaceae; genus Paraburkholderia; species Paraburkholderia phytofirmans_A. The sequence goes on along the minus strand of NZ_JAQQDJ010000002.1, from coordinate 742,725 downwards.
CCGTCGCCCTGTTACGTGAACGACGGCGACTACGTCGGCGGCTTCTCGCGCGAAGACATCGAAGATCTGCTGCGCACGCTGGAAAGCAACTACCTCGGCTGGTCGAGCACCATGGCGCCGGCCATCATGGGCGCGCCGGAGCAGCCGGAACTCGGCGTCGAACTGACCAACAGTTTCTGCCGCACCGATCCCGAGATCGCGCGGCAATTCGCGCGCGTCACGTTCCTCTCCGACCATCGCGCGATACTCTCGCGCACCACCACGCCCACGCTGATTCTGCAATGCAGCGACGACATCATCGCGCCTTGCGTGGTCGGCGAATACCTGCACCGCATGATCCCCGGCAGCACGCTGCATATCATCGAGAACGTCGGCCATTGTCCGCATCTGAGCTCACCGAGCGCGAGCGCGGACGCGATGAACGCCTTTCTCGGGCCGATGAGCCTGTAGCACGATGCACAGCATGGACCGCCCGCTGCCCTCAGCCGACACGTTGTTCGAGCACGCCGCCTGCGGCCTGCTCGTCACCGATGCCGACGGCCGCATCCTGCGCGTGAACGCGACCTTCTGCGGCTGGCTCGGCTATGAGACCGCGGAGCTCGCCGGGGCGAGGCAAATCCAGGATCTGCTGACCGCTGGAGGCAAAGTGTTCTATCAGACGCATTGGGCGCCGCTTCTGCAAATGCAGGGTTCGGTGGCCGAGGTCAAGCTGAACGTGGTGCATCGCGACGGCCGCATGGTGCCGATGCTGCTCAACGCGGTGCGCCGCCGTCATGGCGACGCGACTTACCTCGAAGTGGCGGTGCTGATCGTCGCCGACCGTCACAAGTACGAGCAGGAGTTGCTGCTCGCGCGGCGCAATGCCGAGGCCTCCGTGGCCGCGCATCAGCGCGCGCAGCGCGAGTTGCAGGAAAGCCGCGACGTGCTGAGTCTCGCCATGCGCGGCGCGCGCATGGGCGCGTGGTCACACGAGCCGAAGTCGGGCAAGTTCTGGTGGAGCCGCGAACTCGAAGCGCTCGCGGGCTACGCCGAAGGCCGCTTTGCCAACACGCCCGGCGGCTTTTTCGAACTGATTCATCCGGGCGATCTGATCGCGCTGAACGAGGCGGTGGACCACGCGGTGGAAAGCGGTGACGACTATGTCGCCGAGTTCCGCTTTCTGCATGCGAGCGGCGACTGGTGCTGGATGGAAGGCCGCGGGCGCGCCACTTACGACCGCCACGGCGAGCCGACGACGATCTACGGCCTCGGCATCGACATCACCGAGCGCAAGGAAGCGCAGACGGTCCTGCTGCGCCAGGCGGCGATCTTCGAACACCTGAGCGACGCGATCGTGATCACCGATCTGCGCGGCAATATCACCGACTTCAACGTGGGCGGCGAACGCATGCTGGGTTATCGCATGCGTGAGATTCTCGGCAAGCCGGTAGCGCTCTTCCTGCCGCCGGAAGAGGCGCTGAATATTCGCCGCGAAGCCCTCGCGGCACTTGCCGCCGAAGGCACGTGGCGCGGCGAATTGCCGTTCGTTCGGCGCGACGGCTCGCGCGGGGTGTGCGAAACCGTGATCAAGCCGCTCGCCAACGCGCGCGGCGATGTCTACGGCGCGGTCAGCATCAATCGCGACATTACCGGGCGCCGCCATGCCGAACAGCAACTCACGCGGCTGAACCTCGAACTCTCGAAGGCCGATCGCCGCAAGGACGAATTCCTCGCCACGCTCGCGCACGAACTGCGCAATCCGCTCGCACCGATGCGCAACGTGCTCGAAATTCTGCGTCTGAAAGAGTTCGCCGATCCGCAGTTAAGCTGGTCGCGCGACGTGTTCGACCGGCAACTCCAACACATGACACATCTGGTCGACGATCTGCTGGAAGTCTCGCGCATCACTCAGGGCAAGCTCGAGTTGCGCATGCAACGGCTCGAACTGGCGCGCGCGATGCAGTCGGCTACGGAAGCAGCGCGGCCGACCGTGCAGGCCTCGTCGCATCATCTGAGCGTGACGCTGCCACGCGAGCCGCTCTATCTGGTCGCCGATCCCACGCGCCTGTCGCAAATGATCCTGAATCTGCTGAACAACGCCACCAAGTACACGCCGCCCGGCGGCACCATTTCACTCGCGGCGGAACGCGAAGGCGACGAAGCGGTGATCGTCGTGCGCGATTCCGGCATCGGCATTCCATCCGAGCATCTGGACAGCGTGTTCGAAATGTTCTCGCAACTCGCGCCCGCGTTGGACCGCTCGCAAGGCGGCCTCGGTATCGGCCTCGCGCTGGTGCGCGGCCTTGCGGAACTGCATGGCGGCACGGTCGCGGCCTTTAGCGACGGTCCCGGCAAAGGCAGCGAATTCGTAATCCGGCTGCCGGTGACGAAAACCGCGTCGGTGCCGTCCGACATCGCGCCGGTCGAGGCGCCGCACTCGGGCGGCCTGCGTGTCGTGATCGTCGACGACAATGCGGACGCCGCCGACAGCCTCGCAATGGTGCTCGAACTCGAAGGCCACGAAGTGCGCACGGCTGGCGACGGTATCGCCGGTCTCGAACTGATCGGCGCGTTCGAACCGCAGGCGGTGATTCTCGACATCGGCTTGCCGCGACTGAACGGCTATGAAGTGGCGCGGCGGATTCGCCAGGATTACCCGGAAGCCGGCATAGTGCTGATCGCCGTTACCGGCTGGGGCCAGCAGCAGGACAAGCAGACGGCTCTCGCCGCGGGCTTCGATCACCACTTCACGAAGCCGGTCGATCCAGGCGAGTTGCAGCGGGTGTTGAGCCGGCAGCGGGTATGAGCGACGAACGCGCCTTGATAAACTGACGCGATTTCCGCCCGCCGCCCGCCCTTTATGTCCATCGACACCGCTTCCGCATTCGCCGTCCTCTCTTGCGAAACCGTTTCGTCACGCGTTGGCACGCCTGCCCATGCTTGACGACGCTCAGGTCACACGCGCCCTCGCCGCGCGCGGCATCGTGCCCGACGCGAGCCAGCGCGAAGCGATTGCCGCGCTCGTCGCCTTGCTCGCTGCGAACGCCCGCCGCGCGCGATCCGGCGAGACACCGCCGCATCAAGGCGTGTATTGCTACGGGCTGCCTGGGCGTGGCAAGAGTCTGGTGGTCGATACCGTGTTCGAGTTGGCGACCTGCCGCAAGCGGCGTCTGCACTTCCACGAATTTTTGCGTGAGATGAACCGGCGGCTCGTGAGCGAGCCGCGCGGCGACGACCGCCTCGGCTCGGTGTCGCGGCAATGGCTCGACGGTATCGAGTTGCTGTGCTTCGACGAATTCCACGTGCACGATATCGCCGATGCATTCCTGATGGGCCGCTTTCTCGATACCGCAATCGGTCTCGGCACACGCATCGTCCTCACCTCGAACTACGCGCCGGAGGGCCTGCTGTCCGACCCGGAGTTTCACGAGCGTTTTCTGCCGACCATCGAGCAGATCAAACGTTGCTTCACCGTGATTCATTTCGACGGCGCGCGCGACTACCGTTTCGGCGGCGAAGAAGCGCAAGTGCCGCATTTCTTCGCGCCGCTCGATGCGACTACCGGCGAAACCTTGCTGCGGATTTTCGTGCGCTACGAAGGCAGCGAAACGCTGGAACCGGTCACGGTGAGCGCGGCGGGCCGCCCACTCGCCGCACGCGCGGCGGGCGCGGCCTTGCTATGGGCGGACTTCGAGAATCTGTGCGTGGCGAGCCGCTCGCATCTGGACTATCTGGATCTCGCCGAGCAATGGCATGGGCTGATTCTCGACAATCTGCGCACCGGGTGGCTGGCTAAATCTCACACGCTGCAGCGGCTTGTCTGGCTGGTCGATATTTTCTACGACCGCAAGCGTGCGCTGTTCATCGCGTCCGATGAACCGATCGAGACCGCGCTCAGCGGTCTGGAAGGCGCGCACGATTTGTCGCGCACGCTGAGCCGGCTCGCCGAAATGCAATCGCGCGCCTATCGCAACACACTAGACGGAACGCGCGAGGTTTCGGCGGACACGCCCACAAATGCGCTGGACGGTTCCGCGTAAGCCAGGCGACCAAGGGCGCGTTTTCTGCAAATCTTGCAAAACAATCGCAAATCCTGCGCACCTCAGTGAATCACCGTCTTCTAGAAAAGGCCGCTATTCATAGGATGAAACAGTAAAAAGCGCCCATGCGCCGCAATTCGGGAATAGGACCTGCTGCCGCCGTTGCGAGCCCATTCTTCAGCGGATAACGCACCGCTCTTCCCGTTCTCATGATCAGAACCGCTTCTGTTGCCGCGGCATTGTGCGCGGCCTGCCTTACTTCCGCCTGCGTGCATATCGGACCATCGCGCCTCAAAGCCGACCAGGTCGACTATGCGCGCGCTCTCGGCGATGCGAAGAAACGCGAGATTCTGGCCGCCGTGGTCGGGTTGCGTTACGGCGACGCGCCCGCGTTCCTGACGGTCAGCAGCATCATCGCCGCCTATACGTTCGATGCCACCGCGGGCGCTACGGTCAACGTCGGCTCGGGCAGTCAGCCAAACTACGCGCTCGCCACAAGCGGCGTGTCCTATTCGAATCACCCCACGTTCACCTTCACACCGACCACGGGCGAAGCCTTCGCCTCGGCGTACATTCGCCCGCTGGCGCCGTCGCTTGTTTTACCGCTTGCCGAAGGCGGCATTCCGATCGATCTGCTGTTGCGCATCACCGCGCAATCAGTGGGCGGCTTGCAGAACGGCAATGCGCTCGGCGGCGAAAACAGCGCGGGCGCGCCGGGGTTCTTCGAATTGCTGCGAGCCTTGCGACGTCTGCAACTGGCCGGCGAACTGAACGTCGAGTCGCGTCAGACGGACGGCAAAAGCGGCGCGATGGGCGTGTATCTGGTGATGGGCGCCACCACCAGCGGCGAGTCGCCGGCCACGGCGGCCGATCTCGCCCGCGTGCGCAAACTGCTGCATCTGTCGTCGAATACACGTACCTATGAGATCGTCTATGGGCCGTCCTCGGCATCGCAAAAGGGCGACCGGATTCCGATGGTGACACGCTCGGTGCTCGGCATCCTCTCCGACCTGGGCGCCCAGGTGCAGGTGCCCGTCGAGCGCATCAGCGACGGCTCGACCAAACCGACCGTCGGCCTGATCGGCGGCGAGACGCGGCCGACCATCATCGTGCATTCGGGCAAGACACCGCCAGAGAACGCCTACGTGATGATCGCGTATGGACCGTCGACGTACTGGGTCGATCGCAACGACTTCGACTCGAAATATGCCTTTACGGTCGTGCAGAATCTGATGGCGCTGGCTGAAGCCGATACCAGCAGCAAGGCGCCGGTGGTGACGATTCCGGCGAATTGATCGTGCGATAGCAGCGGCTTAGGGATTTGCGGATTCGCCGCGTGCCATAAAAAACCGGCGGCTCTCATCGAACCACCGGTTTCTCATTGCGCACCTTTCCGTACCTTTTATTCCTGACTGGTCTTCGACTTCACCCGCTCGATCTGCTGCTTCGCCGCTTCATACACATGCTCCGGCGTGAAGCCGAACTTCTTCTTCAGATCGGCGAGCGGCGCGGATGCGCCGAACGTATGCATCACCACCTGCGCGCCGAGACGGCCCACATAGCGGTCCCAGCCAAGCGAGGCAGCCTGTTCGACGGCGACGCGCGCGTCGACGTCCGACGGCAACACCGATTCCTGATACGCCTCGTCCTGGCGCTCGAAGATGTCCCACGACGGCATCGACACCACACGCGCCGCGATCCCCTCTCCTTTGAGCTTTTCGTACACGTCGACGCACACCGAGAGTTCGCTGCCCGTCGCCATCAGGATCACTTGCGGCTTCTGTCCATCGGCTGCATCGGCGAGCACATAAGCGCCCTTCTGCGTGCCGCTGGCGGCGGCATAGCGGCTGCGGTCCAAGGTGGGCAACGCCTGACGCGACACCACGATGCACGACGGCCGCCGCGGATCGGTCAGCGCCACACGCCAGGCCTCGGCGACTTCGTTGGCATCGCCCGGACGCAGCACGGTGAGGCCCGGCACGCCGCGCAGCGAGGCCAGTTGCTCGATCGGCTGATGGGTCGGACCGTCTTCGCCCACGCCGATCGAATCGTGCGTGAACACGAAGATGGACGGGACTTCCATGATGGCCGAGAGGCGGATCGGCGGCTTCATGTAGTCGCTGAAAATCAGGAACGTGGAGCCGAACGGCCGCAGATTCGACAACGCGAGGCCGTTTACCGCCGCGCCCATCGCATGTTCGCGGATGCCGAAGTGCAGATTGCAGCCGCCGTAGCTATCGTGCTCGAAGCTGCCCGCGCCCTCGAATTTCAGATTGGTTTTGGTGGACGGCGAGAGATCGGCCGCGCCGCCGATCATCCACGGTACGCGCGCGGCAATCGCGTTGAGCACCTTGCCCGACGAATCGCGTGACGCGACGCCCTTCGGGTCGGCATCGAACGTGGGGATGTCGCTGTCCCAGCCCGCCGGCAATTCGTGTGCTTCCATCTGCGCGAATTCACGCGCGAGTTCCGGGTACTTCTTGTTGTAAGCGTCGTATTGCGCCTGCCATGCCTCGCGCGCCGCCTTGCCGCGCGCGCCGATGCCGGCCGCGAAGCGCTCGTGCACGCCGTCCGGCACATAGAAGAATTTATCCTCGGGCCAGCCATACGCCTTCTTGGTGAGCGCGACTTCTTCGACGCCGAGCGCTTCGCCATGCGCCGACGAACTGTCCTGCTTGTGCGGCGAGCCCCAGCCGATGATGCTATGCACGACGATCAGCGTCGGCCTGTCGGTGATGCTCTTTGCCTCGACGAAAGCGGCTTCGAGCGCGGCGGCGTCGTTGGCGTCGTTCACGCGCAGTGTGTGCCAGTTGTAGCCGCGGAACCGGCTTTCCACGTCGTCGCTGTACGCGAGGTCCGTGTGGCCCTCGATCGTCACGCGGTTGCTGTCGTAGATCCAGATCAGATTGGACAGTTTCAGATGCCCGGCGAGCGATGCCGCTTCGTGCGAGATGCCTTCCATCATGTCGCCGTCGCCGCATAGCGCGTAGACGCGATGGTCGAAGAGCGGCGCATCCGGCTTGTTGAAGTGGCTCTCGCACCAGCGCCCCGCCATCGCCATGCCGACGCTGTTGCCGAGTCCCTGGCCGAGCGGGCCGGTGGTGGTCTCGACGCCGGTGGTCATGCGGTATTCGGGGTGCCCCGGCGTGTTGCTGCCGATCTGGCGGAAATGCTCGATGTCGTCGAGCGAGACGGCGGGCCTGGCGGTCGGCTTGCCGTCGTCATCCACCGCTTTCACGCTGGCCAGATGCAGCAGCGAATACAGCAGCATCGACGCATGCCCCACCGAGAGCACGAAGCGATCGCGGTTCGGCCACAACGGCTCGTCGGGATCGTACACAAGATGGTTTTGCCACAGATGATAGGCCACGGGTGCCAGTGCCATCGGCGTGCCGGGGTGACCGGAATTGGCCTTTTGCACAGCGTCCATCGACAGCGTGCGGATCGTGTTGATACACAGCTGATCGAGGGCGGGATCGTTTTGCATGGGACACTCCTTGTTCGGCGGTTGAAGATAAAGCCGGAACGCACCGTGTCGGCGCACCCGGCGAACCGTGTTACGTGGAAGAACGCATGAGGAACCGCTGCGAGGCTCAACGATGATGCGCCGATGCGCGCAAATCTGCACGGAGCGTTACACGCGGCATTCGGGCGGGCTTGCAGCGGGATGCGGATCTTTCAGCGGGCTTGCGATTCGAACCCGCTCAGACCGGCGCGGACACACAAAATGAAACGGCGTGCGCCAGCATCAAGCCGCGCGCAGCCAATGCTCGACCAGAGGACCATGCTTGCCGTCGATCGGATCCAGCGGCGGAAAAGGCAACGCCTCCATGGCCGCCAGTTCGTCCGGCGTAAGCGCTTCGCGGCGGATGTCCCACTGTTGGCCCTCCGGATAGCCGGCGACAACCCGAAAATGCCGCGCGAACGATTGCAGGCAGTGGCCGGTGCCGGCCGGCAGCAGGATCGCGTCGCCGGCGGATAGCGTCACCACTTTGCCACCCGGACCGCCGATGATCACCTGCGCGGAGCCGTCCGTTACGCCGAGTATCTCGTGCGCCGTGGCGTGGAAATGGTGATAGTCGAAGATGCCGTCGCGCCATTGCGGCGGCCACGCGTTGCGTTCGAAGAGGATTTCGAAGGCGGCCGCGAGGTCGCCGCTCTCCGGCATGAGCGCGCGCCGGTAGATCACGACGGGCAGGTGGCGATTATTCGGTACCCAGTCGTGCGGCTTGAGCATGAACGCTTCGTACTCGGTTTTGGCGGCGTCGAAGCCATGCTTTGAATCGTTGAACATGGTTTGCTCCCTGGCGTCCTGAAGATCGCAGTGCTCCGTTGAAGCCGGCGTAGAAGACACTGTGCTCGTCGGCTCGGGCGATCTTTTCAGCGCCGCATAAAGCGCGCCTGCCTTGGCATCGGCTTCTTTTCGGGCGTGTTTGTACGCGCTGCCGTGACGGTGGACGAATTTTGCAAACATATGAGGTATTGCTCGCTGGTTACGCCGGCTTGCGTGGCATCGGCCGCGAGGGTCGAGTGCCGCGCACGCTGCATCATTCCTTGTGCTGCGTTTCGCGTCCGCCGCCTCCGGGCGGCTCCGCATGCGTGTCGGTGCCGAGCGGCACTTCGGCGGTTTGTGCCGGGCGCTCGTTCGAACGCGGCGGATTGGTTGCCTTATCGACGCCGGTCTGCTCCACGGGCTCGATGCCGAGCGGGCTGGGTTCGATATAGTGCGTGCCGCTCGGCTTGTTGCGCTGTTTGACCTCGTCCGTGACCAATGCGTCCAGCTCGTCCTGTGATTTGATGTCCTGCATGTCGCTCTCCTCGTGACGTCGGATATAGCTTCGATGCAGCAACATCCGGACCCTCCCTGTCAAAGCGCGTCGCTGCACGTGAGCGGCAGGCTGGGCACGGCCGTTGCGCCAAGTGTGCTGAAGGTCTGGACCGACATTTGTAAAAAAAGGAGAACCTCATGACGATGACGACGATTCGCGTGTCCGATACCGAAGTGCAAGTCGAACGCACTTTGTACACATTCGCGCAAAAGAACGACGCGGACGCATTCCAGCGCTGCCTCGCCGATTCCTCGATCGACAGTTGCTACCGCACCCATCCGCCGCTCTCGGCACAGCCGACCATGCCGGACGAACAGCCCGACGACCCGGCCCGCGGCAGCACGATTTCTCCGTCGCTCGGCGGGATGCCATAAGTAAATCGGTCTTTCCGGCGGCGCGCATGCGCCGCCATCCGTCAATACCCTCAATTCTCAGCCCTCACTTCTCAGGGCTCGCACGATCCGCTGCCACGATCTCCCGCCCATAGTCGATCGCGGCGCGGCGCGCTTCGTCGGCGGTCGCGTAAGGCCCGATTTCGGGCGCGCCATCGAATGGAAACAGAATTTTTCTGTCCGCTTTCCTGACGACCTTCAGTCCACCTACGTAACGGCCGTCGCCTGTTCCGTGATAGCTGGCGAAAATCTCGAAGTTGTCGTCGGCAACGTCGGCCTTATGTCGCGCCATTTTGTCTTTCCCTTATCCCTGCACTTCAGTGCGTCATGTTCCGTGTGATATCGCGGCGCTTACCGCCGCAGTGGCGGACGCGCTTGCCGTGGTCGAGCAATAGCCGTTCCACACGGTACGCGCTGCGTTGGGGGCGGCTCGAGCCGGTGGCATGCCGGTTGCGATTCACATGCACGCACATGACGGAGACCACGATGACGCTAACGACGAACACGCCCTGGATGCCGCGTTTGCATCTACACACGCCGATGCCACCGGAAATCGACCCGGACGCGCCGCCCCCGACCAGCGATCCCGATCCATCGCCGCCGCCTGACGATGTACCGCCCAATGATCCGGATCGTGCGCCCGAAGGCGATCCGCCTGCCAGGCCGCCGCCGGTCAGCGCCGCGTGACCTTGGCCAACGAGATCGCGCACAGTGAAAGCGAGTCTGGTTCGTTGTAAGCGCAAATTAATCCAGTGGTCCGGTAATTGCGGACTCTTCGGGCAAACCGGTGTGCAAGGACCGGCAACCCGCCAGGAGTCACCATGAGCATTGACCACACCGTCGACACCGCGCCCGAGAGCGGCGCGAAAGGCACACCCGACGCACCGGATAGCGCGCCCATCAAGCCATATCGCAACGCCGCCGGAGGCTGGGGCTCAGTGAAAGCGGTCGCGTCGATCCTCGTGCAGGAACACGTGACGTTGAATGGCAGCCGCATTCTCGCCAGGCAGAACAAGGCTGACGGATTTGCCTGCGTGAGCTGTTCGTGGGCCAAACCCGCGGACCCGCATCTTTTCGAATTCTGTGAGAACGGCGCGAAGGCGACCGCGTGGGAAATCACCAGTAAACGGGTCGACGCGGACTTCTTCGCCGACCACACGCTGAGTGAATTGCGCTCATGGAGCGGGCTGGAACTCGAATCGCGCGGCCGGCTAACCACGCCGATGCGCTGGGACGCCGCGACCGACCGCTACGTGCAGACCACCTGGCAACATGCGTTCACCGAAATCGCGAGCGAACTGCAAGCAATGGAACCGAACGAAGCGGTGTTCTACGCGTCGGGCCGCGCGTCGCTGGAAACCTCTTACATGTATGCCCTGTTGGCGCGCCTCTACGGCACCAACAACCTGCCGGACAGTTCGAACATGTGCCACGAAAGCACTTCGGTCGGCTTGCCGAAGACGATCGGCGTGCCGGTCGGAACCGTGCAACTCGAAGATTTCGAGCACACCGACTGCATGCTGTTCTTCGGCCACAACACCGGCACCAACGCGCCGCGCATGCTGCATCAGTTGCAGGATGCACGCAAACGTGGCGTAGAGATCATCACCTTCAATCCGCTCAAGGAACGCGGGCTCGTCACCTTCGCGAACCCGCAGTCGCCGCTCGACATGCTCACCCCGTCCGACACGCGGATCAGCACGCAATATCATCAGGTGAAGATCGGCGGCGACGCGGCGGCGATTGCCGGACTCTGCAAGCTGCTGATCGAGTGGGACGACGCCGCGCAACGCGACGGTGAGCCACGCGTGCTCGACGCCGCCTTCATCGCGGAGCATACGCATGGCTTCGACGAGTTCGCCGACGCGATGCGCGCCATTTCATGGGAAGAGATCGAACGCCACTCGCAACTCAGCCGCGCCGCGCTCGAAGACGCGGCACGTGTCTACGCGAAAGCGAATGCCGCGATGGTGCTTTACGGGATGGGCATCACCCAGCATCGCAGCGGCGTGCACAACGTGCAGATGCTGTCGAACCTGCTGCTTCTGCGCGGCAATATCGGCCGGCCGGGTGCAGGCATCTGCCCGATTCGCGGTCATTCGAACGTGCAGGGACAGCGCACGGTCGGCATCACGGAGAAGCCTGAACTCGCGCCGCTCGACAAGCTGAAGGAACTCTACGGCTTCGAGCCGCCGCGCGACAAAGGCATGACCACGGTCGAAGCCTGCCGCGGCGTGCTCGACGGCAAGGTCAAAGCGTTCATCGGCCTGGGCGGCAATTTCCAGGTGGCGATTCCCGATCATCATGTGATGGACCCCGCGTGGCAGCGTTTGCGGCTCACGGTGCAGATCGCCACCAAACTCAATCGCAGCCATCTGCTGCACGGCGAGGTCGCGTATCTGCTGCCGTGCCTCGGGCGCATCGAGATCGACCGTCAGGCGAGCGGCGAGCAATGGGTCAGCGTGGAGGACAGCACGGCCTGCGTGCACGGCTCGCACGGGCTCGCCGAGCCGGCCGGCGACATGCTGCTGTCGGAGCCCGCCATCGTCGCGGGTCTTGCAAAGGCACTGCTGCCGCGAAATCCGAAGATCGACTGGGATGCCTGGGTCGACGACTACTCACTGGTGCGCGACGCAATCGAACGTACCTATCCGGATCAGTTCAAGGACTTCAACGAGCGCTTCAGGCAAGCCGGCGGCTTTCACCGGCCGCTCGCGGCTTGCGAGCGCAAATGGAACACGGAAAGCGGCAAGGCGAATTTCATCGCGCCCGAGACGCTCGACGAAGACGCCGACATGCCGTCGCGAGGCCCCGACGTGCTGCGCCTGATGACGACCCGCGGCGACAGCCAGTTCAACACAACCGTCTACGGTCTCGACGACCGCTTCCGCGGCGTGTACGGCAGCCGCAACGTGCTGCTCATGCATCAGGACGACATGACACAGCGCGGCTTCGCGGAGGGCGACGCGGTGTGCATCTCCACCGTCTCGAACGACGACGTAACGCGCGAAGTAGACGGCATGCATGTCCACGCGTTCGACATTCCGCCCGGCTGCATCATGGGTTACTACCCGGAATGCAATCGCCTGATTCCGCTCTCGCATCACGCGGAATCGAGTCAGGTGCCGGCGTCGAAGTCGATTCCGGTGCGGCTGCGCAAGTCGGCGGTGAGCGAGGATCTGGCGGCGTAAGACTGCGCAAAGGGCGCGCCGATGCGAACCGGCGCGCCCTTTAACCATCCGCTTTTTAACCGCTCTTCAGAACTGATGCAGCATCCCAACATACGCACCGGTTTGCGATTCGCCCACCAGCGGACTCGTATTGTTGGTCGCGTCGCGCGGCGACGCTTCCAGCGAGAAATTCGAGTTGCTGCCGTTGCGCACGTAGCCCACGGTGCCGTACAGGAAGGTGCGCTTGGACAGGTTGTAGGTGGTGCCGAGCACGTACATCATCGCGTGGCCGGAGGGGTCGTGCGCGGCATCGCCCGAGCCGTCGCCGACCTTCACATAGAAACCGCCCGCCGTCATCGCCCAGCGCGGCAGGAAGTTGTAGGTGGCGCCGAGCCAGTAATGATCGGCCGAGTCGGCGACGCCGACCGGTGAATCCGGCGCCGAGTAATGCGTGTAGGCGCCCTGGATCTTCACCGAGTCGAAATGCACGTTGACGCCGGCGAAATATTCGCGGGATGCCTGGAAGATGTTGCTGAAGCGGCCGTTGTTGTCGCGCAGCTCGTCGTAGATGCCGCGCACGTCGAAGAGCGGCGAGTGATAGGTCAGCATGATGCCGTCCGAGCGGCCGAACTCGCCTGCCGCGCCGCTGTTGAAAGCGCCCGCCTGATTGCCGAACGCATATTGCGCCTGCACATCGAAACCCCAGAACACCGGGCTGTGGTACTCGACGTTGTTGCTGGTTTGCTGCCAGTTGCGCCCGCGCACGAGCGAGGCCGACGAAAACGCCTGCTGCACGAACGGATCGAATTCCCATACGCCGTCGCTGTCGATAAACAGATTACGGCCAGCTTGCAACGTGCCCCACTGCTCGCTCTTCAAACCGACGAACGCGCGCCGCGACCAGAGCCGCCCGCCGCTCGTCGTACCGTTCATGACCTGCAAACCGGTTTCGAGGTTGAAGATCGCATTGAGGCCGCCGCCCAGATCTTCGTTGCCTTTGAGGCCGAGCATGCTGGTGCCCCAGTCGCCGCCTTCGGCGCTCCAGCGGCTCGAACTGCCGCCCGCGCCATTATTGATGTGATTCAGGTATTCAAGGCCGGCATCGAGGCGGCCATATAAGCTCACGCTGGTTTGACCGTATGCCAGCGGACTTGCGACGGCGAGGGCCGCCATTAATTTTGTATGTAGTCTCATTGTTTTGCCGTCAATTTTTTGTGTCGCGATGCAGACCAAAGCGGACTGCGGATGCTTTCAAACACGATCGGCGAGAAAGATGTCGGTAACGCCGCAGCGCCAGGTCCGACGAACTATAGGCGAGCGGCGCTTCATGGCCTATTCGATTGACGCAATAAATATTTGCCCGGCATGCGCTCGACAAAGCCCGCTTGCCAATGCAAAGGAAGATCGAAAGGCACTCAAGATAAGATAGTCGGTCATTCGGCCTCAGCCAAATTGCAATGCATGATTCGTTATTGACTATTCAACCTCTGCCATGAACGCGCCCGAACTGACCGAAGACGAAAACCTTGGCCTTTACCAACGCGCAACGGAGAACGGCGCGGAATGGTGGCGCGTCAGCGTGGCCGACCGGCCGGAAAACTATCGGCTCGAACATGGTGTCGACAACGGCGGCGGCCCTGGCGCGGTCGATATCGATCTCGTGGTCGACGCGGAAAATCTGCGCGCGAAGCTGAAGAAATGGCGCCGCGAAGGCTTTGCGATGGATACAGCCGACGCCGCGAGCGAGCAGTCCGCAGCCGGCCGCGTCGCCTTCATGGCGGAATTGCAGCGCGTCGCGGCGCGGGCTTCGGCGGCGAAACACCGGCAGCCGGAAGGCACGGCCGGGACCGTGCGCATCGGGCATGTGGACGTGCCGTGTGGCGTCGGCAATTCGCTCGTGCCGCGCATCAATCCGGCCTATCTGTTCTCCGAGCGCTTCAATGACATTGTCGAGGACATCGTCGAGAACCGTCGCGTGATGCTGATCGGCCATACCGGCGCCGGCAAGACGAGCCTGATCGAACAGGTCGCGGCGCGTTCGCGGCACGGCGTGCTGCGCTCGAACATGAACGGGCAGACCACCGTCGGCGACTTCGTCGGCTTCTGGACCGTCAAGGGCGGCGAGACGCTGTGGGTCGACGGCGTGCTGCCCACGGCCATGCGCGAGGGACTCTGGCTGATCGTCGACGAAATCGATTTCGCCGAACCGTCGATTCTCGCCGCCCTCACCGCCGTGCTCGAACCGCACGGCCGCCTCGTGCTGAAGGAGAAAGGCAACGAGATCGTCGCGCCGCATCCGGCCTTCCGCCTGTTCGCCACGGCGAATGCGGTCGGCGCGATGAGCCAGTTCCGGCACCTGTATCAGGGCGCCAATCTGATGAACGAGGCGTTTCTGGATCGCTGGCGCGTGTATCTGCTCGACTATCTGACGCCCGCCGAAGAAGCCGACGTACTGATCGCCACCCTCGCCCCGCATATGACGCGCGCGCTCGCCACCACGCTCGCCGCAATCGCCGCCGACTGCCGCGCGGCGTTCGCGCGCGAGGATCTCTCGAGCGCGTTCTCCACCCGGCGCCTGCTCGACTGGGCCGAACTGATGCTGCGCACGGGAGACCCCGAACGCGCCGCCGGACCGGCCATCTACGCGAAGGTAAGCCCGGAAGACGCCGCGTTGATTCGCGGCATCGTTCGTCATCACATCGCGCCGACCCCACAAGCGTGAGCGCGATGCATGCAACCCGCGACACGCGCGGCTTCGCATTCGAATCCACGCTCAGCAAGGTGGCCCGTGTACTGACCGGGCAATACGGCGTGACGGTCGTGTTCAGTCCGGACGGCCCGCGCGTGGAGCCGGGCCGCATTGTGATTCCCGACTACGAGTTGGATGGCGAAGTCGAGCGCGACGTGCTGATCGGTTATCTGGATCTGCTGGTCGCGCGCGCCAAGCATGCGTCGCTCGCGCAGCTCGACGCGCTGCCCGCGGGCGTCGCCGCGAAGCTCGCGCAAGTGATCGACGACCGCCGCGTCTGTGCGCAATTGCTCGACGAATATCCGGGCGCGCGCTGGTTCATCGGCAAGCTGCGTCTGCATGCGGCCGAGCGCGTGCAGCAGCGCTGGCCGAAGCTGCACTGGCGCGACCGGCTGGTCTGGCTGGTCGAGCGCGCGTTGTGGGACGAACCGCCCACCCGGATCGAAGCGAGTCATTCGCTGCTCGCCGCCTTGCATGCCGCGGAGGATCTGCTGCACGAGGCGCGCGCGAGCCGCTCGAGCGCGCAGAGCATCGCGGCAGCGCAGGCGCTGGTGGCGCGCGTACGCGCGCTGTCGACGGGTGAGGCGAACAGCATGATGTTCACCGCGGATCCGGTCGAGGACATCGATACGGAAACGGCGGCTTCATCGTCCGCGCCAATCGACGATGACGACACCGTGCTGCCCGATCAGGACAGCGCGAACTCGCCGCCATCCGATCGAAGCGGTGGCGCGCAGGCGGACAACGCAGTCGGCATGGGTCAATCGCTGGCGGACGCGCAGCAGCCGTCCACGCGTTCTTCAGAAAGCAAAGCGGGCCGCGCGGATACGCATGCGTTCAAAGCCACACTGTCGATCCCGCTCGCCACCGAATTCGACGAGATCCGCGATCTCACGGGCCAGGGCGACAGCGCCGCGTGGCGCGAACTGCGCGCGCAGGCTCGCGCGGACACCGCGCCGCTCAAGGAAAAGCTCGAACGCGCGCTGAGCGCCGACGAACGCACGCGCTGGCGCCGCGAGCAGGAGCGCGGCGAGATCGATCGCACCGCGCTGGCGAAGCTCGCGACCTCGCCCGGTTACCGTACGCCGTTTCGCACGCAGCGGCCCGCCAAAGGACGCGACGTGGCCGTGACGCTGCTGATCGACCGCAGCGGCTCGATGGCCGGCCGCAAGATCGAACTCGCGCGCCAGTGCGCGGCCGCCTTGTGCGATGCGCTGACACAACTGTCGTTCGATTGCGAAGTGCTCGGTTATTGCTCGGTCGAATCGGCGCCCATGAAGCAGCTCTACGAGCGGCAACTCGCTGGCGGCGCGGATCTACGGCGCTACAACCGCTTCGTCGAACGGCTCGACCTGAAGGTCTATAAACGCTTCGGCGCGACGGATCTGAGCGGGATCGCCGCGATCGATTGCGGCCATGAGAATCCGGACGGCGAGGCGCTGGCCTGGGCCGCGACGCGCCTTGCCGACCATCAGGCCGAACGGCGCATTCTGATGATGTTCTCCGACGGCTATCCCTCCACCGGCGACGGCGACCCGCAGGTATTGCGCAGCGACCTGCGCGAGCGCGTCGCGGCCATCGGCAAGCGCGGCATCGAGCTGGTCGGGATCGGCGTGCTGACCGACGCGGTCGAGGACTTCTATCCGCACAACGTGGTGGTCAGCCGCCTTGCCGAATTGCCGTCGACCGTGTTCTCCGTGCTGAGCTCGATGCTGCTCACGCGGTGACGCCGGGGCTGACCCAGTTCACGCAAGTCACGCCGCGTGCGGCTTGAACGGATACTGTTCGATGTCGCCACCGCGTGCCACCACCGCCGTGCTCTCGGGAATCTCCTGCCACCAGCCGGGCAGGTCGGCGAGCGGCTCGGACAACACCAGAAACGCGTTCTCGCCGGCCGCCGCGATACGCGGATCGTCCGGATACAACGCGTGCAACTGCTGAAACGAGCTGCTGTGAAAGAGCGAGCGCGACTGCCCTTCGCTCGAATAGCGCACCGCGACGATCTGCTCGCCGTCGGTGGCGCACACGGTCATGTTCAGCGGTTCATCCACACCGTGCTTGTGGGCGGTCTCCTCGACGAACGCCACCATCCGCTCGAGCGCGGTGACCGGCGCCAGTTCGAGACCGAAGCTCAGCGCGAGGAAAAACATCACCTCGGAGTCGGTCGAGCCTTCAATGGACGGAAACAGATCGGAGTCGATCGCCAGCATCAGATCGCGGCGCACGGACGGATAGTTGCGGATCAGCCCGTTATGCGCGAAGAGCCAGCGGCCATAACGGAACGGATGGCAGTTGGTTTCCTGCGAAGGCGTATCCGTCGCCGCGCGGATATGCGCGACGAACAGCGGCGCGCGGATCGCCCGCGCGGCCTCGCGCAGATTGCGGTCGCTCCACGCCGGCTGGATGCAGCGGTAGCGAAACGGAATATCGGTCGGTTGGCCGTACCAGCCGATGCCGAAGCCATCGCCGTTGGTCGTGGTCTGGCCGAGCCGCGAATGCAGGCTCTGGTCGATCAGGGAATGCTTTGCGTTGAACAACACCGTTTCGAGTTGAATCGGGTTGCCCGTATAAGCGAGCCAGCGGCACATGAACTTCTCTCCTGTTCGGTTCCACGCAAGACAATGACTGTCGGGTGCGCGTCTACTTGACTACCGGCTGCATCGTCGCGATCGGAATCAGGAATTCGGAGAAGCCGGTCAACATGATCTGCACGCCGATGCACAGCAGCAAAAAGGAAGATACACGCATGGCGACCTTGGTGCCTTCCACGCCGAGGTACTTGGCGAACACCACCGCGCGGCTGTAGATCAGATAGACGGTGACGGCCACCGCCAGCGAGATCACCACCGACGCGATGCTCGAAATCACGAACTCCGAGAGCTTATGCGTGCGGTTCGCGGTCAGCGCGACAGCCGTGGCGATCGAGCCCGGCCCGGTGGTCAGCGGAATGGTGAACGGGAAAAATGCCTTCGACATCGCGTTGTCCGCGTCCACCCGCTTGACCGCCGGCTTTTCGGCCGGCTGCGTGTCGGGCGCATTGAGCATCTGCCAGCCGCCCACCGCGACCGCGAGCCCGCCGCCGATGCGCAGCGCCTGCATGGAGATGCCGAAGAAATGCAGGATCGGCGTGCCGATGAAAAACGCCACCAGCAGCACGCACATCACGTTGATGGCGATCTTGCGGGCGAGCGCGGTGCGCTCCTCCGTGGTCAACGAAGCAGTCCGGTCCAGGAAGACGAAAGCAATGCCGATTGGGTTGATGATGCTGATCAACCCGGTAAAGCCAAACAGAATGTCCGAGATCAGACTTTCGACCATATGCGTTCCGTGTCGAGCGGCGGCTCGGGCGGCTCTACTGCGCACCCGGCACGCCGCGCCATGTTGATGAAACCGGACACTCTCCGGCGCTCCGGCTGTTGCCAGGAAGTTGCTCGCGTTGCGTGGCGAGATGATATCGCGCCGCGCCAGCCAAAGCCGTAAAAAAGCCAGGCTCCGGCTGGCTTGCGGCAGCGCGCCACGCTATGCACGCCGCCTTGCAGCGCAGCAACCGGCCCTATAAAGATGCGTCCGCAACTTTCAGAAAGCCTACACTTTTTTGACCAGCTTTACGGGACCAAAGCATCCGGCATACAGTCCCCAGCGAAGCCGCACTTTCAACGAGACGTACTTACCAGTTCGAGGAGTTGCCCCCATGTTGCTTCGTGTACTCGCCGCGCTGCCGTTCATCGGCATTCTGCTCGGTGTCCCGTTTGTGAATCGTGTCGAGCCGCTGATGCTCGGCATGCCGTTCGTGCTGGCCTGGATCGTCATGTGGGTGGTGCTCAGTTCAATCATCATGGCGATCGTCTACCGTCTGGATCCGTCCAACCGTCAACTCGCCGCCGATGGCGAGGAGGTCAGTTCATGAGCGCACTCGTCATCATTGCGGCAATCACGCTGTTTGCGCTTTACCTGGGCGTGCGCGCGAAGCGCGGCCACGACATGAGCCTCGAGCAATGGACCGTGGGCGGCCGCAGCTTCGGCACCGCCTTCGTGTTCCTGCTGATGGCCGGTGAAATCTATACGACCTTCACGTTCCTCGGCGGCAGCGGCTTTGCTTATGGCAAGGGCGCGCCCGTCTATTACATCCTGGCGTACGGCACGCTCGCGTACATCCTCTCGTACTGGATGCTGCCGCCCATCTGGCGTTACGCGAAGAATCACCGCCTCGTCTCGCAACCGCACTTCTTCACGCGCAAATACGACAGCCCGGCGCTCGGCACGCTCGTCGCACTGGTCGGCGTGGCCGCGTTGATTCCCTACCTCGTGCTGCAGTTGAAGGGGCTGGGCATTATCGTCGCAACGGCCTCGTACGGCGCGATTTCGTCGACGGCGGCCGTGTGGATCGGCGCCTGTGTCGTGACGGCCTATGTGATCGTCTCCGGCGTGCGCGGCTCCGCGTGGAATTCGGTGGTGAAGGACATGCTGATTCTCGCGATCGTGCTGTTCCTCGGCATCTATTTGCCGCTGCACTATTACGGCGGCTTCGGCGACATGTTCCGCGCGATCGATGCCGCGCGCCCCGGCTTCCTGACCTTCCCGGCCAAGGGTTCGAGCGTCACATGGTTCCAGTCGACCGTGCTGCTGACGGCGCTGGGCTTCTTCATGTGGCCGCATACGTTCGGTTCGATTTTCACGGCGAAGGACGAACGCATTTTCCGCCGCAACGCGATGGTGCTGCCGCTCTATCAGCTGATTCTGCTGTTCGTGTTTTTCGTCGGCTTCGCGGCGACGCTGAAGGTGCCGGGTCTGAAGGGCGGCGACATCGACCTGTCGCTGTTCCGCCTGTCGTTGCAGACCTTCGACCCGTGGTTCGTCGGCGTGATCGGCGCGGCCGGGATTCTGACCGCGCTCGTGCCGGGATCGATGATCCTCACGTCCGCATCGACGCTGCTCGCCAACGACGTGTATCGCGGCATGGTGAGCCGCAACGCGTCGGACGCCACGGTGGCGAAGCTCGCGCGCTTCCTCGTGCCGGTGGTGGCGCTGGTGGCGGTCGGCTTCACGCTGCAAGGCGGCGAAACCATCGTCGCGTTGCTGCTGATGGGCTACAGCTTCGTGACCCAGCTCTTTCCGGCGGTGATCTGCAGCCTGCGTCCGCATAACCGCGCGACCAAGCAAGGCGCGTTTTGCGGGATTCTGGCCGGCGTCGCGGTGGTGGCCGTGACGACCACGATGCACCTGAGCATCGGTCAGTTGATGCCGTTCCTGCCCGATGCGTTGAAGGACATCAATATCGGCTTCCTGGCGTTGGCGGTGAACGTCATCGTGTTCGCGGTGGTGAGCGCGATGACGCAGCCGCGCCCGGTCGAGCAGACGCACGCGCCGGTGCATTGATTCAGGCTTTGCTGTCTGCATAGTGAATGAAGGGCTGTCGTTCCGGCGACAGCCCTTTTTATTTTTCCGACGCCGCGCCGGCTTCTGGAAACAAGTGTCAAACCTACACACCAATGAAAAAACGGCGCTGCGGGCGGCCACGCGTCAAGCCAGATAAATAGGCCTTTCAAGCCAAAGAATCGCCCTCCCGCACTGCAGCACAAACCCTCCTCGCGCCCCCTGCAAAATCGCTGAAGTCAGGCACACCGCTTGCTGAACTGACGCGTCCGCGAATCCCACCGCACTGTGCAAGTGCAAAAAACCCGTCCTTGGGGGCCACTTTGCCGCTTAACGTTCTTCTCGTCGCTTCCGAAGCCCTGCCGCTCGCCAAATCCGGCGGTCTCGGCGACATGGTCAGCGCCTATGCCGCCGCGCTGCGCGATGCCGGCGTCGATGTCTCGATCCTGATGCCCGCTTATCCGGCCGCGCTCGAACGCGCGGTCGACGTCGAGCCGGTCGCGCGCATGACGGGCCTGCCCGGCGGCGACGCGCGGCTGCTGCGCGGCCAGATGCCCGATACCGGCGTGCCGGTGCTGCTTCTGCAGATGGATCACCTGTTCGCGCGCGAAGGCCTGTATCGCGATCCGCAAGGGCGCGACTACCTGGACAACCTCACGCGCTTCGCCTCGCTTGCGGCAGCGGCCGCGCGAGTCGCGCGCGGCGTGCGCAACGTGAAGCGCCCCGACATCGTGCACGCGCACGATTGGCATGCAGGACTCACGCCGCTGTACCTGCGACTCGCGGGCGTCGCCGCGAAAAGCGTCTTCACGATTCACAACCTGGCGTTCCAGGGCAATCATCCGCTCGCCATGGGCGGCTGGATCGGCATGCCGCCGGAACTGCTGGCGCCGGCGCTCTCCGACGAACGCAGCATCGAGTTCTACGGCTCGCTGAGCATGATGAAAGCGGGCATCGTCCATTCGGATCGCGTCACCACGGTCAGCCGGCGCTATGCACGCGAGATCCTGACGCCGCACTTCGGACACGGCATGGAAGGCGTGTTGCAGGCACAGGCCGGCAAGCTGTCTGGCATCGTCAACGGTATCGACACGAGCGTGTGGAATCCGGCCACGGACAAACTCATCGCGCGCCCCTACTCCGTCGACGACACCGCCGGCAAGCAGGCCTGCAAGCGTGAACTGCAACAGGCCTTCGGTCTGACGCGCGATCCGTTCGCGCCGCTGGTCGCCATCGGCAGCCGCCTGACGGAACAGAAGCTCGCCGATGTCGTCGTGCATACGCTGCCGGCGCTGCTCGAACGGCATCCGCGGCTGCAGTTCGCGATTCTCGGCCAGGGCGAGCACGGGCTCGAACAGGCCTTGCAGGACGTCGCGGCCGCGTGGCCGGGACGCGTCGGCGTGCAGATCGGCTATGACGAGCGGCGCGCGCACATGCTGCACGCGGGCGCGGACATTCTGCTGCATGGCAGCCGCTTCGAACCGTGCGGCCTCACGCAGCTTTACGCGATGCGCTACGGCACGATTCCGGTGGCCTCGCGCGTCGGCGGTCTGGCCGATACGATCGTCGACTATGTACCGCACGATCCTCGTGCCGACCAGAAGGCAACGGGTTTCCTGTTCGACGGCGAAAGCCCGGACGACGTGATGGATGCGCTCGGCCGCGCGCTGGCCGCGTTCGTGCAACCGTCGTCGTGGCATGTGCTTCAGCGCAATGCAATGAGCCGCGACTTCGGCTGGGACGCGTCCACCGCGAACTATCTCGCGTTGTACGCGGATCTGGTCGATGCACGTCCGGCACTGCGCGATACGCGAGTTCGCAAGACTCCGGTTCGGTCGCGTACGGTCGCTGCGGGTACACACCGGGAAGAGTTCAACGCGGGCATTGGGGAGATGGCGCGAAGCGCCTGAACCGTTTTGACGCATTCGGGCGCGCTGCGGCGCGCGCGGCACGTTATGCTTTGCGGCACATCCGTGTTTCGTGGAGTTGCCGATGCAGCCGCCCGTTCTCCGAGTCGCCCGCCCTACCAACGATCTGCATAAGGTCGCTGATTTCTATACGCGGGGATTGGGCTTCGAGGTCCTCGCGAGCTTCGAGAATCATGAAGGCTTCGATGGCATCATCGTTGGGCGGCGGGACTGTCCATGGCACATCGAGTTCACCCATCAACGCGGCGTGACCGTCGAACGCGCGCCGACCACCGAGCACCTGCTCGTGCTCTATCTCCCGGAACGCGATGCATGGAGCGCGACCGTCGAACGGCTGGAAGCGCTCGGCATATCGGCGTGCGAATCGGAGAATCCCTACTGGGACCGTCAAGGCAAAACGTTCGAAGATCCGGACGGGTATCGGATCGTTTTGCAGAATGCGGCGTGGTGATGACGAGGCACGCAGCCAGCAGCCGATGCATTCTGGTCGGTGCCACGCCAGCGCTGCCGAGTCGATGACGGCGCGTTCCCTCGTCGTTTGCGCATAGGCACGCGTCAGGAACGGCGGTAGACTGTCCGCCGGATCGAAACCGGACTCAAGCCACTATGCCCCGCGATTCCACCCCTTACGTGCTTTACTATTCGCCCGGCGCGGCAAGCATGGCCGTGCACTGGATGCTGATCGAACTCGGCATCTCGTTCGAATCCCAGTTGATCGACATCGACGCAGGCCGGCAGCACGACCCGGCGTATCTGCGGCTCAATCCCGCGGGACGCGTGCCCACGCTGATGGTCGACGGCACGCCGCGCCACGAGTCGGCCGCGTTGCTGATCCTGCTGGCCGAGCGGCATCCCGAGGCCGCGCTCGCCCCCGAGCCGGGTTCCGCCGATCGCGCCGCGTGGCTCGAAATGATGGTCTATCTCGCCAACACGATTCTGCCCGCCATGCGCGACTGGTTCTATGCGGACTCCGACGGCGACCCTGCCGGCGCCGAAGCGGTTCGCGCTCTTGCCTGCCGTCGTCTCGACGCGGCGTGGGACAAGCTCGATGCACATCTCGGCGAAAGCCACGACTATCTGATCGGCGCCAAGCTCAGCACCGCCGACTTCATGGCCATCATGTTGATGCGCTGGACCCGCAATATGCCGCGGCCGGCGCTCGGCTGGCCGAATCTTGCCCGCTATATCCGACAGCTACGTGCGCTGCCTTCGTTCATCGAATTGAATGCGCGCGAAGGGCTGACGGAATGGCGTAACGAAGAAGCGTGACGCGCGCTTGATCGGGAGCGCCCGGGCGCCTGTTTGCCGTGGCCGCACTCGCGTGAACCGTCTTACGTGTCGCACGATTGAATGTGGCGGCCGCCTCGACAAGCAGTCATCAACCCGGCCGCTTGCCGATGATCACGATCCCGCGTGAAATTCCGCTTACGCTATCCACCGCCAATGCGCCTGCATACAACTGCGCGATCGGCACCCACACCGCCGGATATTTGTAGCGCGCCACGTCGAGCAGCAACGCGCTGTCGCTCGCCGAATCGTAGGCGGCGAGCGGCGACCAGTGTCCGCCGCCCGTCTCGCCGATTTCCACCCGCCTGAAATTCAACAGCACGAAGCGGTCGCTGTGGCCCGTGGTCGCGCGCACAAGGTCGCGGAACTGGCCGAGCGACAGATCCGCCGCGTGATATTTCCAGACCTCGACCGGAAAGGCCTTCAAGGCCGTGCTGAGCTGATCGAGCGTCATGCCCTCCTGCGAGACCTTGGCGGCGTTAGCCACCTGCGGATCGATGCCGTGGAAGAAATCTTCCTGCGAGAAGAACGGAAAGTCGGGGTACAGGGTCGACTGCGGCCGGCGGATGCCCAATGCGTTGAGCGCCATGACCGAGGTCGCGACAGAGCAATAGGCCTGGTTGCGCTGCGTTTCGAAATATTGCGAGAGCGGCCAGTACGACTGGTTGGAGGTGGCGCTCGTCAGGCGTTTCTGACCGGCCGGCTGCGCCAGCGCGACGAGGTTCGGCGGCACTGCCAGCGGGCCGTCGGCCGGGCGTGCGGAGGCCTCGCTATCTGACTGGACAGCGCGCTGAAGACCGGGCTGAACAGCGGGCCGAATAACGGCAGGCGGAGCGGCGGCCTGACTGCTGGCCGGCGGCACCGGCGCACACGCGGCCAGCGCCGCGGCCATAACGCCGACGATCCACTCAGGCTGGCTCAAGCGCCTGATGGCGCGCATCAACGAATATCTGAACATGGATCTTTCCGCTGTGGATGAACCCGGACGACTGCGGCTGTGCCATCGCACGAATCGGCGCGCCCGCGCAAGCCTCGATTTTGTAACACGAAACAGGACTGCGCGTGCGCGACGGTGCGCGCGCTTCGGCCCGCGAAGCGCGCTTCTCCCCTACAATGCTGCAGCATTTTCTAACCGACTCTCGCCCATCGCCGTCGAGGTCAACCCCACGGAACCGCTGGTCGGATCATGACAATCCAGTCACCCTGTATCGACATTTGCAAACTCGATGGTAAAACCGGCTTCTGCCTCGGCTGTCTGCGTACGCGCGACGAAATACGCGCGTGGAAGACCATGAGCGACGACATGCGCCTCGCGGTCATCAAAGAACGGCCAGGCCGGGAAGCGATACTGAAATCGGAAACAGAAACAGAAACGGAAACGGAAACGGAAACAGCAGCGCAAGCGGCGCAAACAACATCCGAGACTCAAACGTCCTGAGCTCGCCGCTCAATCAACCTGAGCCGCGAACGCGTAGCCGTTCTTGCCGCCGCGCTTGACGCGATACATCGCGTCGTCGGCTGCGGCGACGAGGCGCTGATAATCGCTGACGAGATCGGGATAGCTGGCAATGCCGATGCTCGCGCGCACCACGCCGATGCCCATCTCCGCGTCGGTCTCGACCACGCACGCAATCAACCGTTGGGCAATTTCGGCCAATTCATCCGGCGTCGAATACTCGCGAACCAGCACCGCGAATTCGTCGCCGCCAATGCGCGCGACAACGTCCACTTTGCGCACCGACTCGCGAAAAGACCGCGACACCGCAATCAGGAATTCATCGCCGACGCGATGGCCGAGCGTGTCGTTGACCTGCTTGAAGCCGTCCAGATCCACATACAGCACCGCGAATTTGCGAGCCGTCGAACCGGCTTGCAGACTCGCCGCGGTTTCGTCGAGCGTGGCGAATAGCTTGCGGCGGTTCGGCAAGCCCGTCATGGGATCGTGCAACGCAGCGTGCTCGAACTCGTGCGACTCACCCATCAGCTGACGATTGCGTTTCGCGTACATGCCGAGCGCGGTGAGCAACATGCAGAACAGCAGCGCGGCCAGCGCGATCAATACATTCGCGACATGGCCAATGCGCAGGCGCACGTCGGCGCCATCGGCATCGCGCTGCGCGCGCCAGTACGGCGGGATCGTGGCAAGCAGCGCATCGGTGCCGGCCAGACTGGCATCGGGCGTCAACGCCGATGCCGGCACCCGCGGCGCCTCGGACGGACTCGCATTCACCAATGCCGCGAGCGCGTTGAGACGATCGGCGAGTTCAATGCGCGCACGCCGGTAACCCTGCGATTGCGTCGGATTGTCGGCGGAGCGTTGCTGCCATACACCGACAATCGCGCGAGCACTGTCCGCGCGCTCGGCCGCTTCGAGCACGAGCGCGGCATATTCCTGCTTCAACTGATCGGAGAAAATCGTCCGGATCTGCAAGGCGAGATAGAGCAGGCCGACCAGCAGACAAAGCAAGGATGCGCCGGCCAGCATGGCCGGAGCCCGCTTGAAGCGATTCATGAAAGCGCCGTTTGCAACGGCGCGCCCGAGTCGGTGCCGCTCAGGGGTGGGAGTAGATGTCTTGCCGATTTGAGTTGCCATGCTGCCGGTAATTCACACGACGAAAGAAGAGCCCCATGCGGGCGAACAAGGTGTCTTTGTGCCGCGCGGTCTCGGCGGCGCCGCGGCGTTCCTGCGGCGCGGCGCGGCCATCTTTACCCGCGCGCGACGCGACCAGTTGCTGCGTTGGCGGATTGGCCGCGCTTGCCGGACGGCGGGCGGACGTGGCGGCAGGCGCCGGCGTGACCGGTGCCGAAACCGCAACAGCGTTAGCCTGCACCGTCGTTGGCTTGACCTCACCATACCAGGACGCGAGTTGCCCGCCCGCTTCCGGATCCGAGGCGGCCGGCGCCGCCGCCGTGGTTGCATCGGCGTTGGATGTCGATGACGTCAGCGACGCTTGCGGCGCGTTTGGCCGCGCCGCGGCTACCGGCAACGTCGGCACCGCGGCGGTGTTCGCCACGACGGCCCCGCTCGCCGACGCGCCGTTGCCAAGCGCTTGCCGCGCGCCGGCCATGGCGTTGGCGTAGGTCTGTTGATCCTGATTGAACCAGACGCCGTACGCCACCGTACCCATCACGCCGATGGCGAGCGCGCTGGCCGCGGCCACGCACATGGCGAGGCGTCCAAACCTTGGCGGCATGGCGGGAATCGGCAGGCCGTTCATCTGGCCGCCGGTACTCTGGCCATCGAGCGCCGCATTTGGCGAATCGATATCGTTGTACATCGCAATACTCTCCGGAATCCTTATGTCTGAACTGATGGCCGACTTTATTCACACGATTTTCGAGGTCGATGCAAAGTCGCTCCAAAACATGTACTCCGCCGCCCGTGCGATAGCAACCCGGACATGCTGCGCTTTAAACGCCAGCTTGCGTGGCATGTCTACGCCGGGAAAACGGGTAAAACCTTCCATGCGCGGGTAGTGATGCACAAGGTCGGGAGTGTTTCGCAAGACGCGTGGGCGGGCTGTAAAGGCGGCGCACGGCGGGCATCGAGCGGGCGGCTATGTTCGTGCGACCACCATGCGTGAGCGCGGCAATTCGCGCGCGACTCGTCGCAGCTAGCTTAAAACGCAAGTGCCGTTCCCGCACATGGGCGAAGTGTGCGCGTTTGACCGTCCTGGTTCACTGGGACGGGTGCCGGGGTGGTTGCGTCGAATCGATTTTGTGCGCGCCTGGCCTGCCCTTGCGCCGCGGGGATCGCCTTTTTAGTGGCCGCTTTTTTGGCGCTTGAGCTGGCGCCCGACAGCTCGATTTCGGCGGCACGCGGCTACATCCATTGCTGGTTGATCGCCATGTAGTCGGCACTTCGCCCGCAATGCCCCAGCATTTTTAATGCATCAGACGCGCGTCCATCGCGGCGCACTTGCGATCGAGCGGTCGCACGCAACGCGCGTGGCCATTGATCCCGCTCTGGAATGATTCATATGCCGTCGCGCGCCTTCCCGGGGCATATCGGAATGGATAAATTCTTCATCAACGAATCGGCAACTCGCTGAACGTCTCCGAACTCACTACCCGGTAAAGGAAAGATCATGGCTCACCTGTTCACCACGAAGAAGGTCGGCGCTTACACCCTCGCGCATCGCGTCGTGCTCGCACCGATGACCCGCCTGCGCACCATTCAGCCCGGCGACATTCCCAGCCCGATGATGGCCGACTTCTACGGCCAGCGCGCCTCGCAAGGCGGCCTCGAGATCGTCGAAGGCGTCAGCATTTCGATTCCCGCCCGCTCGTATCTGGGCGCCGCGAGCTTCTATCACGACGGCCAGGTGGAAGGCTGGAAAGCGATCGCCAATGCGGTCCACGCCAAAGGCGGCCGCGTCTTCATGCAGTTGATTCACGGCGGCCGCCAAAGCCACGTCGAGATGACCGGCGGTGTCGCGCCGCTCGCGCCCTCGGTCGTCCCGTTCGATGGCGTGGCGCTGACGAAAAACGGCTTCGTGCCGACCTCGCCGCATCGGGCGCTCGGCATCGAGGAAATTCCGGGCATCGTCGAAGAGTTTCGGGTGGCCGCGCAGCGGGCGCTCGATGCGGGCTTCGACGGCGTGGAATTGCATGGCGCGAACGGCTACCTCGTCGACCAGTTCATTCAGGACGGCACGAACCACCGCACCGACGCCTACGGCGGCCCGATCGAAAACCGCGTGCGTTTCCTGCGCGAAACCGTCGAGGCGCTGATTTCCGTCTGGGGCGCGGACCGAGTCGGCGTGCGCATCTCGCCGTCCGGCGAATGGGGCGGCATCTCCGATAGCGATCCGGAAGCTACCTTCAGCCACGTCGCCCGCGTGCTCGACGGCTACGGCATTGCCTACCTGCATGTGATCGAACCGCGCGTGAAGGGCGACGACACGCTGCACGAAGGCCACGCGCCGGTCGCCGTGAAGTATCTGCGACCGCACTTCTCCGGCCCGATCATCGCCGCCGGCGGATTCGACGGCGACAGCGCGGAAGCCATCGTCGCGTCCGGCGACGCGGACCTGGTCGCCTTTGGCCGCCACTTTTCGTCGAATCCGGACCTGCCGTACCGGCTGCAGCACAAACTGCCGCTCACGCCGTATGTCCGCGCGGCATTCTGGGGCGGCGACGAAAAGCACTACTCGGATTTTCCGGTTTATTCGCCTACTGTAGAAGCCGCTGAACAAACCGCTGAAACTGCCTGAGCGCACGCGCCCTCGCCTTGCTGGCCTCGCTTGCTCGTTTGTGGCGGGGGCGCCCAACCCGGAGACTGTTAATGTCACGCACCATCATGTTCGCAAAAGCCGGTGGCCCTGAAGTGCTCGAATTCATCGAGACGCCGGTGGCCACGCCCGGTCCGCACGAAGTTCGCATCAAGGTCGAGGCCATCGGCCTGAATCGCGCCGAGTCGATGTGGCGCAGCGACGCCTATATCGAGCCCGTCAAGTTCCCCGCCGGACTCGGCTATGAAGCCGCGGGTGTCGTCGATGCGGTCGGCGCCGACGTCACCGGCATCGCGCCCGGCGACAAGGTCAACGTGATGCCCTCGTTCTCGATGAACCAGTACTTTACGTACGGCGAAGTCATCGTCGTGCCAGACAGCGCTGTCGTGAAGCATCCCGAGTCGCTCTCGTCCGCCGAGGCGGCATCGGTCTGGATGATGTTCGTGACGGCCTACGGCGCGCTGGTCGAAGACGCGAAGGTAGGCCAAGGCGACTTCGTCATCGTGCCCGCCGCGTCGAGCAGCGTCGGCCTCGCGGCCATTCAGATCGCCAACTACGCCGGCGCGACGTCGATTGCGCTTACGCGCACTTCGGCGAAACGCGAGCGGCTGCTGCAAGCCGGCGCCGCGCACGTGATCGCGACCGGCGAAACGGATCTTGTGGCGGAAGTCATGCGCATTACGAACGGCACAGGGGCGCGCGTGGCGTTCGATCCGGTCGGCGGGCCGAGCTTCGCGAAACTGCTCGCGGCGCTGTCGTTTCAGGGCATCGCCTACATCTACGGCGCGCTGAGCGAGCAGCCCACGACCTTGCCGTTGCTCGACATGATCGCCAAGGTGCTGACCGTGAAGGCTCACAACATCTGGGTGACGAGCGGCGATCCGGTACGGCAGAAGGCCGCGGTGGACTACGTGCTCAAAGGCTTCGCGAGCGGCGCGCTCAAGCCGGTGATCGACCGCACCTTCAAGTTCGACGACATGGTGGAGGCGCACCGCTATCTGGAAGAGAACGGCCAGTTCGGCAAGATCGTCGTGACGCTCTAGACCGGCCTCGCGGATTCGAGCGCCGGGTTCGCCGCGCGTGAAGCGGGAGCGGTTTCGTCGGCGAGGCAGTTTTCCACGAACGCGGTGAACTGTCTCGCCTTGGTGCTCGCGAGGCGTCCGGTCGGATAGACGGCCGACAGACTGATGGTGGGCAGCATCCAGTCGTCCATGACCGCCACCACCGCGCCCGACTTCAGCTCCGGCGTAAAGGCCCATTCGGAGGCCACGGCGACACCCATGTCGGCGAAGACGGCCGCGCGCAGGCCTTCGGTCGCGGTGATCCTGAGGCGCCCTTGCATGCGCACCGAGACTTCCGCGGTTTCCTTGCGGAACTTCCAGTCTTCGCCGCCGCCGTCGCGCGTGTAGATCAGGCACTTGTGCGCGAGCAGATCGGCCGGTGCCGTGGGAATGCCGTGACGGCTGAAGTACGCCGGCGTGGCGATCACGCGGCGGCGTGCCTCGGCAATGCGGCGCGCGGTCATGTTGGAATCGGCGAGCACACCCATGCGCAAGGCGACGTCGATGCCTTCCTCGACGAGGTCGATATTGCGATCGTCGAGCACCAGTTCGAGTTCGAGGTTCGGATGCTCATCGAGAAACGCCGGCAGACGCGGCACGATATGCAGCCGCGCGAAACACACCGCCGCCGAGACCCGCAGTTTGCCCGAGAGGCCGGCCGCCGAGCCACGCGCGGCAATCACGGCTTCGTCGGTTTCCTCCACCGCGCGTTTCGCGCGCTGGTAGAAGCTGGTGCCGGCTTCGGTCGGCGTGAGGGTGCGCGTGGTGCGAAGCAGGAGCTTGACGCCGAGCCATTCCTCGAGTTGCGCGATCGCTTTCGACACCGCCGGCTGACCGACATCGAAATGGCGCGCGGCGGCTGAAAACGAGCCGGTGTCGACCACGCGTATGAAAATTTCGATTGCCGCCAGGCGGTCCATCGCACGACTCCCGTGGAATAAGTGCAGCCGATTTTGCACCTTTCGCACGGACAGTGGAATGAATAAATGGGTCGCAGGGACAAGGAGGGAAACATGGCAGACGTACAAACCGATGAGAGCGCCGCAATTCGGCAGTCGCGGCTGTCGGATCGCGACGCCGAGCTGGCACTCAGCGCTGCGGCCGCGGCGGCGTCGAACGCCTTGCGGGCAGGCTCGCGCGCGCCGCTTTTCACGTTGTCCGATCGCACCGGCCGACGCGTGGGTCTCGACGAACTGCTGAGCGCCGGACCGGTCGTGCTGCATTTTTTCAGAGGCGGCTGGTGCACCTTCGCCGAGTCGAGTCTGGCCAATTTCGCGGCGGGCTACGAGGATGTGCTCGCACTCGGCGCGAGCGCCGTCGCCATTGCGCCGCCGTGCCAGGCCGCGGTGCATCGCGCTCCCGGCCATCTACCTGAACTGCTCGACGTGGACCTGCAGGTCGCACGCGCTTATGGCGTTGCATTCGAACTGCCGCTGCGTCTGCGCGCTACGTATGAACGGCTGGGTTACACGCGGCCGGCGGCCAGCGAGGCAAGCCGCTGGCTGGTTCCGATTCCGGCCACGTTTCTGCTCGATCGCGACGGCAGCGCCGCGCTGGTACACGTCGACGTGGACTACCGCAAATCGCTCGACATCGAATCGCTGCTGCGTGCGCTCAAGGCGCTTCAGGCAAGGCATGCAACCGATCTGCATGCAATGCGCGAGCGCCCTGGCCGCAGTCTGTAGAGGGGTCTCCCGCGACGCTCACGCTCACTGCACCGTGATGGTCTCCTTCATATTCGGATGAATGCCGCAGAACACCTTGTACACGCCCGGCTTGTCGAACTTGAACTGATACGTGTCGTTCTGGTCGAGCGCTGCGGAGCGGAACATGCCCGAGTCGTTCACTACCGTGTGCGGCTCGCCGTCGAGATTCTTCCAGGTCACGGTCGAACCCGCTTTGACCGTCATCTCCATCGGCATGAACATGAAATTCTTGATGGTGACTGTGTTCGGCGTCTCCGCACGCGCAACAGACAACCCGGCCGATGTCGCGAACAATGCTGAACTTGCGGCCAGTGCGAGCACAACGCGGCGAATGTTTTTAGTTTGCATCACTGATCTCCTGCAATAAAGAAAACTGACCGTTTAAACCAGCGTGGTGTCGTTGAGGGTGGCCTTGAGCGGGTGCTGTGCGATCTTAATGCTGGTCACCCCGAGCATTTTCGGAAGCTGGTCGCTGGCCACGGTCAACGGTCCAGGACCCGTGCCGTTGCCGGCGGTCGGCTGCGGATAAGCGGTCGAACGCGCCGTGTGGAACGTGATGTTGCCCTCCACCTTCGACACGATCTGATGAATGTGGCCGTTCAGAACGGTCACCGAGCCGAAGCGTTTCAGATAGCTCATCGCCTGGCCCGCATCGCCGGTGCCCCAACCCCACGGCTCGTAGATCGTCCACATCGGCATGTGCGCGAACACGACGATCGGCGTGCTGGACGAGCGCCCTTTCAGATCGTTTTCGAGCCACTCGAGCTGTTCGTCGCCGAGGCCGCCCAGGCCGTTCGGCTTGAAATGCATCACGTTGACGAGACCGATGAAATGCACGCCCTGATGGTCGAAGCTGTAATAGCCCTTGTTGTCCGAGGCCTTGCCGAAGCGGCTGAAGTATTCGGTTCCGGGGCCGTCCGTCACGTCATGCTCGCCGGGCACGGTGTGCAACTCCGTGATCTTCAGACCGGACATCAACTGGGCGGCCAGATCGAACTCCGATGCCTTGGAAAGATGCGTGATATCGCCGGTATGAATGGTCAACGCGGGCTTGACCGGCATCGCGTTGACGTACTCGATGGTCTGTTTCAGCGTGCCCGCCACATCGGGATTGGCTTCCTTGTTAAAGCCGATATGCGAGTCGCTGATCTGCAGGAAAAGCGGCACACCGCCTTTTGCAGCGGACGAGTTCGGGTCGGCCGCGAGGGCCAGCTCCACGGGTGTGAGAACCCCACCCGTCAGAACGAACACCGTGCCGAGACCACCGAACGCAAGACACTTGAGTGCGCCGCGCCGCGACGCGTTGAATGAATCATGTGATGACATGTTGACCTCACGATTGAGAGTCGCAGTCGAGCCGTGGATCATCCGGCGGCCCTCGCGAGTCGTTCGTCAGGCATGACTGAACCGGCTCCCGTTTTATTCCAGCTTCGATCAATGGGCAGATGAATCGCATTGCGGCGTTGACGGGCTGATGGAGGGTCTTACGTCGCGGCGGGCGAAGGCCAGGCCCGCGTCGAGCCCTTGCGCTTTGCAGGCGGCCCATGCCTGTCAAGCATGCCAGCCAGCTTATAAAGTCTTTTTACTCCCGCCGGGAAGTCACTAAATTGCAGTCAAGGCAATGAATCAAAGCAGATCACACCCGCTCAACCAGCCGCGGCCTGCTTCGCCCCCATACCGCAAATACATACCCTTCAGGAGTTTTGAAATGAGCCAGCCCGTCATTCTGATCACCGGCGCACTCACCGGCATCGGTCGCGCCACCGCCCTCGCCTTCGCTGACAGCGGCGCCCGTCTCGTCGTCTCCGGCCGTCGCGAAGCCGAAGGCAAGGCGCTCGAAAAAGAACTGCGCGAACTCGGCGCGGACGCCCACTTCATCCAGGCCGACGTGCGTCGCGACGAGGAAGTCGCGAACCTCGTCGACCAGACGGTCGCACGCTTCGGCCGCATCGACGCCGCCGTGAACAACGCCGGCACCGAAGGGCAGCCCGGCGCGATCACGAATCAAACCGTCGAGAGCTACAGCGCGACGTTCGACACCAACGTGCTTGGCACGCTGCTCAGCATGAAGCACGAACTGCGCGTGATGTCGGCGCAAAAAAGCGGCAGCGTGGTGAACGTTTCATCGACGTACGGCCACGAAGGCGCGGCCTTCGCTTCTGTGTACGCCGGCAGCAAGCATGCGGTGGAAGGCATGACCAAGTCGGCGGCGCTCGAAGTGGCGTCTACCGGCGTGCGGGTCAACGCCGTCGCGCCGGGGCCGACCGATACCGGCATGCTCGACCGCTTCACCGGCACGCCGGAGAACAAGGCCGCGCTCGCCGCCGGAGTGCCGCTCGGCCGCGTTGGCAAGCCCGACGAAGTGGCGCGCGCCATCGTGTTCCTGGCGTCGGAGGCGGCGTCGTTCGTGACAGGGCAGATCTGGACCGTCGATGGCGGCAAGACGGCCGGCTGATCGTCGCCCGATCGCGGAGGCGCGGCAACGCGCGCGCCTCGAAACATCATTCAAAGGACTCTGAACATGACTACCGAAACACTGACGCTTTACCATTCCACCGCGTCGCCGAACTCGCGGCGCGTGCGCATCTTTCTCGCTGAAAAAGGCGTGACGGCGACGCTCGTGGCGATCGACCTCGGCCAGCGCGAACAGCACGGCGACGCCTATCGCGCGATCAATCCCCGGCGCGTCGTGCCGACGCTGGTGCTCGAAGACGGCACGTCGATTGGCGAGGTGCCCGCCATCCAGCGCTACATCGAGGACGTCTCTCCGGACACACCCCTTTTCGGCACCACGCCGAAAGACAAAGCGCTGATCACGATGTGGGAGCGCCGCGCGGAACAGGAAGGCTTTGCCTCGGTGATGGAAGCGATCCGCAACACCGCGCCCGGTTTGAAGGGCCGTGCGATTGCCGGCCCGCACGACTACGAGCAGATTGCGGCGCTCGCCGAACGCAGCCGGCAACGGGTCGCCAATTTTATGGCGGACCTCGACGAGCACCTGAAACACTCTGCGTTCGTGGCAGGCGAGCATTTCTCGGTCGCCGACATTACCGCGCTGGTGACGATCGACTTCGCCGCGAAAGCCATCGACTTGCAAGTGCCGGTTGATCTGCAATCGCTCAGGCGTTGGTACGACGCGGTGTCATCGCGGCCCAGCAGTACGGCGTGACCTGTCGCGGCAGCGGAGGCCGCTGAATTACCTCGTAGCACCGCTTATTGGCCCTGCTGCGCCTGCGGCTTCAGTTTGAACTTGCCCTGATAGCGGATTGTCGGACGCTGCGATTGCGTGGTCGGCGCCGTCATCAGCAACTGGCGTGCAAGCGGTGTGGCCGCCGGGCTCAGCGAACCGATACTGGTGACGCGCGACGGGTCCGCGAGACCGTTGTTCACCAGCAGCTTCGCCTCGAGTTGCAGACTCGTCAGCAGGACCGGATCCTTCAGCGCATTACCCTGCGCGAGCAACTGGCTCCACGCGTTGTTGCTGTAGTTGGTCACATAGTAGTCGAGTCCGCTCGGATCGGCGAGCACCGCGGAACAGCCGTTCAAACGCACCTGCGTTTGCGTGTCCTTCATCGCCAGCGTCTTGCGCGAGGTGAGGCCGTCGCCGTATGCGAGTGTCAACGGGATGGTCCACTGCGTGCCCGGATACTGATTCTGATTCGGGAACGGCGACTGTTTCAGCGTGACTACGGTCTGGTTAGTCGTCAGATCGCACTGCGTGTCGAGCGAAATCAGCGGCACACCTGTTTGCCGCACGAAGCTGTCGCCGATCGCCACCATCGGCTGGCCGCTCGCCTTCGCCAGTTCGTCCCACAGACGCTTGGGCGTAACGTTGCCGAGGGCGTAGTCGGCGAGATACGACTGCAGGCCCTTGCGCATCACTTCTTCGCCGAGGTAGTTTTCCAGCATCTTCAGAACGTGACCGCCTTTGTCGTACGTGAAGGCGCTCGCGCTCAGCACGAAGTCGTTCGACGCCCAGCCGTTGAAGTTCGGCTGCACCGGGAACGCGGTGGACTTCAGGTCAGCGTTGATCACGGCGTACTTGTTCTTCACGTCGTCGACCCAGCTGAAGCGGTCCGGGAAGAAGCGCACTTTGGTCTTGTTCTCGAAGAACGTCGCGAACGACTCGTTCAGCCAGACATCGTCCCACCAGTCGAGCGTGACGAGATCGCCGAACCATTGGTGCGCGGCTTCGTGCGTGAGCACCGTCACGCCGTAGTCGGACATGGTCGTGCCCGGCGCCGGCAGAATGTCGTCGGCGAATTCGAGAATGGCGCCCCAGTTCTCCATGCCGCCGAAGTTCAGGTCCTTCTGCTCCTTGAACGCGTCGTTGGCAGCAATCGTGTCGAACTTGGTGAGCGGCAACGGAATGCCGGTGTAGCGATAGTAGTAATCGAGTGCCTGCTTGGTCTGCTGCATGGCCGGTTTGGCCCAGTCACGCATGCCGGGCGGCGTGAAAATCCGCAGATGCAGCCCTTTGCCGTCAGGCAGCGGGCTCGTGAAGTCGTCTTCGAGAATGTCGAACTGGCCGCCGCCGAAGAACAGCAGATACGACGGCATAGGCGGCGTCTTCTCGAACGACACCAGCTTGTAGCCGCTATCCACGATCACCGCCGGTTTCTCGGCCGCGTTCGAGACCACGTTCCAGTTCTGCGGGACCTCCGCGCTCACCTCGTAGGTGGGCCGGAAAGCCGGCTCGTCCCAGCCGGGGAACCATTGGCGCGCGAGGTTCGATTCGCCTTGCGTGAGGATCGCGCCGCTCGTCGAGCCGTCGGTCGATTTCAGATCGACGCGGAACACGCCTTCGGCCGCGGAGCAACCCGGATACGGATCGTCGCCGCAACTCCCGCCGGTTTTCGCGACCGGATCGTCATAAGTCTTGAAGTTGATGATGCCGCTCCACTCCATATGCAACGAGTAGTTGCCGGCGGCGATCTGCCCGCTCACGGGGCGCAGTTGATAGAAGTCGCCGTCGTCCTGCGGCGTAGCGATCAGTTGAATGTTGCCCGGCTGAAGCGTGATCGTGCCGTTGGTGAACTTGACCCGATGCCCGGCGATCGTGATCGCGTTGACGGCCTTCTGCACCTTGATCTGCACGTCGGCGCGGCCGTCGAACGAAGACAGCGCGGGGTTTGGCCGGAACCACAGCTTGTAGTTGACCGGCGTGACCGTGTCGGGCAACTCGACCGGCGGCACGGTCTTGTTGATCGAGGTGTCTGCCACGACCGGCGCGGCGGGCGGGGCCAGCGCTACTTCGGAGGCGCCTGACGCGGCGGCGGGCGCCTGCGCGGATTTGCTCGTCAACGAAGACGAGCCGTCGCTGCCGCCGCATCCCGCCAGAATCGCAATTCCGGCTAGTGCGAGGCACTGCATCTGCAATCGGAAATTTATACGCATGATTAATCCTCGACTGACAATATCGGCAAAAGAATGTGCGTTGAGTGCTTAAGCTGGTTTTCTCTTTTTTTCAGCGAAAAAGGTCTCCCGCACTAGCACCGAATTGCTAGCGAGAATATAAGGACGTGTTGGCGCCTCAGCACTTGTGGCTGATTTTAGAATTGCGACACACGTTTATTACAATGCTTTCATATCGACAGCCAGAGGATTTTCCCCGGCTGTTATTCGACGTCTGGCTGACCGGCAAAGCGGCGGCTTACCTGCGTCTCCGGGCAGGTGGATTAAACCGGATCAGTTTTTGACGACAGTGCGTAGCCTAGTTTGGCAAACGTTCCCGTGTCAACTTCCTTTCACAAACTTTCTTTAACTCGTGCGATTCGCATGCAAATCGAATGGTTTCGGTAACGAAGCTGAGTTAATCCTCTAAAGATCGGCGATATCGCGGATGACTACGGGAAACTTTATTTATTTATGCGGGATTGTGCTATAGCGCGTTAGGGCGAGAGAATTAACTCGAGTGAGGTTTCAATTTGAACTAGCTGGAGAGTTCACTAAGGAATTAGCGCGAATAATACGCAAACGATCGGTTAGCCATTCACCGTCGCCACGATTCGTGCGCACATCGCCTTGTCGGGTAATGGGCCCGAACCGGCCCGAACGTTGTCCGCCATGTATTGCGGACGCCCCGTGCCGGGAATCACGACCGTCACCGCCGGCTGCGCGAGCACGAACTTCAAGAGAATCTGCGCCCAACTCGTGCAGCCGATTTCCGCCGCCCACGCAGGCAGCGGCGTCTTGCCGACCCGTGCCAGCAACCCGCCGCCGCCGAAAGGCTGATTGATCACGACGCCGATGCCCAATTCCGCCGCGAGCGGCAAGATGCGCGTTTCGGCGGCGCGGTCGTCCGCGGCGTAGTTGATCTGCACGAAGTCCGGCTTCTCGCTGCGCATGACAGACGCGACTTCGTCGAACGCACTCGACGTGTAGTGCGTGATGCCGATATAGCGAATCCGGCCGCGCGCTTTCCAGTCGCGCAGCGTGGCCAGTTGCGTGCGCCAGTCGAGCAGGTTGTGAACCTGCATCAGATCGATGCGCGGCTGCTGAAAGCGGCGCAGCGATTCTTCCATCTGCGCGATGCCCGCTTCGCGCCCTTCGGTCCAGACCTTGGTGGCGACGAAGGCTTTGTTGTGCGCATCCAGTTGCGTGAGCAAAGCACCGGCCACGGCTTCCGACGAGCCGTACATCGGTGAAGAATCGATCACCGAACCACCGGCTTCGAACAGAATGCGCAGCACGTCGGCGAGTTGTGCGCGGCCGGTGGGATCGGTGCCGACATCGAAGGTGCGCCACGTGCCGCAGCCGACCACCGGCAAGCGTTCGCCCGTGGCGGGAATCACGCGTTGCGACATGCGTGGGAGCGGCGTGGTGGCGGATTCGGTTTGCGACTTAGGCGTTGGCGTTTGCGTTTGAGCCGCCGCCATCCGCGGCAATGCGAGCGACGCCGACAAGCCGACCGCAGTGTGTCCTGCAGCGCGCAGAAAACGGCGCCTGCCCGAAATCCCCACAGCGTTTTTCGACGAAAGTGCCATGACGTGCCCTCGATTCGCGCGCAGTACAGTGACTTCGTACGATACGGCAAATCGGCGCAGCACGTTGAAGCCACGCAAGACGCGACGCGCACTAGCGGATAAAGTGCCCGCAAATCGGCATACTATGCAGCCGCGAGATCAACGACGACTGTTGTCCGCCACCCGCCACCGCAAACTGGTCCGCCGCCATGGCGGACCCCGCCGCCGCACCGATCGCGATAACCGCGATCGCAATCCGGCGCAGCCGTCCGACGCGGCCGGCGAGCGGGCCCGACACGCTGCGCCAGCTGGCCAGCAAGGTCATCGTGAGTGCAACTATCGCGCAGCACATGACTCCTCCTCAGGCGTTCGCCGCGGCGCGCTCGTGCCGCGCGGGAAACGGATCGCGCCATGCGTCGAGCGCGTTCAGCTGATCGTGCCAGCGCACCACTTCTGGAAACTCTTCAAGCGGCATCGCCGCGCTTTTCGCGTACGGCAGCGAGATGCCGACCGAGAAATCCGCGACCGACAGGTCATCGCCAAGCAACCACTTGCGTCCCTTCAGATGCTGATCGAGCACGGTGGCATGCTTGCGGAAAAACCCTTGCGCCTCGGCGACCTTCGAAGCGTCGGGCTCGCCCAGTCCGGCCCACGGCTTGATCAGGTATTCGAAGTACAGCGCGCCGGCATGTCTTAGCAGATGCTGGCTATTCCAGCTGAACCAGCGCACGACGTCGATCTGCTGCTGCGCGCCCCGCGGCCAGAGCGGGGATTCCGCGCGCTGCGCGAGATGGCACAGGATCGCGTCGGCCTCCCAGATGATTTTTTCGCCGTCGACGAGACAAGGCACCTTGCCGTTCGGATTGATCGCCAGATAATCCGAACGGGTATGCTCGCCTTTGCGCAGATCGACAAAGGCATAGTCGATTGGTAACCCTAAGTATTGGGCCAATGCGCAGGTTTTTCTGGGAGACAGCGTTTCAGCATAGTAAAGCTTCATGGTCGACCTCAGTATGCGTTGACTTCGGTGGGATGTGCTTCATTTGGCTTCGTTTTCCAGCTCGGCAATCAGTGCGTCCAACTTCTCGAATGCACCGGTCCAGCCGGTTTGATGACCGTCGCGCGCGGCCTCGTCGAAGAACCGTGCGTGAGTGAAATACAGTTCCGTGCCCTCTTCTATCGGACGAAACCGGATCGTCACCAGCGACCGGCGCTCGGGCAGCGTGACCCATTCCCATGTGAAGACGAGCTTGCGCTCCGCTTCGACTTCCTGGTACTCGCCGCGGCAGTCGTGCGTTTCGCCGTCCAGCGTCTGAAACACCACGCGAAAGCGGCCGCCCACGCGCGGATCGGCTTCGACGCTCAGCACCGGCCCGGCGTCCGGTCCCCACCAGCGCGCCATCAGTTCCGGCCGCGTCCATGCTGCGTAGACTTTCGCAGGCGGCGCCTTGATGCGCCGAATGATGGTCAGGCTGGGCTTTTCGCTCATTCGTCGTTCCTCTCCACAAAATCGGCGAGCCGGTCGAGACTCGCGGACCAGAAGCGTTCGTAGCGTCGCAGCCACGCCATCGCCTCTTCCATCGGACCGGCGACCAGTTCGACCGACACGGTCCGGCCATTCTTTGTGCGCGCCACCAGACCCGCTTCGCTCAGCACATCGAGATGCTTCATGACGGCGGGCAGTTTGAGCGGCAACGGACGCGCGATTTCCGTGACCGACAAGCCCGGCTCGCGCTCGAGACGCGCGAGGATGGCCCGCCGCGTGGGGTCCACGAGGGCGGAAAACGTGCGATCGAGTTGACTGACTGGAGACTTTGCCATATGGTGAACTATAGGCCGCGCACTCCGGGAGTCAAGGTTTTTTGCGGCCGACTCCGTGAACCCGTAGGCCGTATTGCACTGTCCGTCACTGACGCGCCACCGCTATCATTCCAACGAGTCGCGATCACGGATTCGCTCAGCGTCGAGAGGACAGCACCTTATGGATCTTCTTCAAGGCATGGCAGTGTTCAAGCGCGTCGTGGACGCGTCCAGTTTCTCGAAAGCGGCGGATTCGCTGGAGATGCCGCGCGCTTCCGTGTCGACGGTCGTGCAGAATCTGGAGAGTCATCTCGGCGTGCGCCTGCTCAACCGCACGACGCGCCGCGTGCAGGTGACCGACGACGGCGCGCTTTACTACGAATACTGCGCACGCATTCTCGCCGAGGTCTCCGACGCCGAGTCGGCGCTATCGAGCAAACGCCAAAGTCCGCGCGGCACGGTCCGCGTCGACACGTCCGCCACCTTCGCGGCTCACGTGCTGATTCCCGTGATGCGCGATTTCAACGCGCGCTATCCCGACATCACGGTGAAGCTGGGACTGGCTGACCGCAACGTGGATCTCGTGCAGGAAGGCGTCGATTGCGTGATCCGCATCGGCGTGCTCGACGATTCGAACCTGGTGGCGCGCTCGCTCGGCAGCGTGCGCATGACGATCTGCGCCTCGCCTGCGTATCTCGAGCAGATGGGCGAGCCCGCCACGCCCGACGATCTCGACCGGCACCACGCGGTGAATTACTTTTCCGCGCGCACCGGGCGCGTCTATCCGATGGAGTTCGAAGCGGACGGCGTCCTCATCAAAAGACCGATCGAGGGCAAACTCGCGGTCAATGAAGGACTGGTCTATGTGGCGTCAGCGGTGGAAGGCCTGGGCCTGATTCAGACGCCGCGTTTCATGGCGGCGAAGGAAATCGAATCCGGCGCGTTGCGTGAGATTTTGCGCGACTGCCATTGCGCGCCGTTGCCGCTCTCGATTCTTTATCCGCACCGTCGTTTGAGCATGTCCGTGCGGGTGTTCAGCGAGTGGGTGCATGAACTGGTGCAGCAGAATCCGGACTTCTGCGACTAGAAACTTTGAAAACGGCCACGGCCGCTAGATCAAACCGCGACGCTGCAAGTCGTCCGACAATGCGCCGGCGCTGACGAACATGTGCCCTTGCAGTCCCGCATCGATCGCGCCGTTCACGTTGGCGGCCGTGTCGTCGACGAAAAGCGTTTGGGCCGCGGGCACGCCGAGTTGCTCCACACAACGCAGATACGTTTGCGCCGCCGGCTTCGCGGCGCCAAAAGCCGCCGACGAGTAGACGTGCGGCCCGAAAGCCGCGCGACCGGCGGATTCAGATAAGCGATGTGATCGGTCAACAGGCGGCAGTTGTTGGTCAGCACCGCGATGCGGTGCCGCCCGGCGACCTGGGCGGCAAGCGCGAGCGCGTCCTGGTTCGGCGTAATCGACGCCTGACGGTCGGCCAGCCAGTCGTCGCGGCTGATGGGGTAGTTCAGCAGCATGCCTAACTCGCGCAGATACTCGTCATCGCTGATTTCGCCGGCGTCCGCGCGCGCTTCGAGCCCCGAACCCCAGATCGCGTGACGCACGGCGTCCGCTGCGCAACCGGCGGTTGCCGCCAGATGATCGACACGCGCGGCGCGGTCGTAGTGGGACAAAACACCTTCCATGTCGAACAGAACCAGCGTGATGGATGCGGTCATGCTGTCGGCCTCGCGTCGAAAGCTTTCAGAAATGAAGCAACCGCGCGACGCGATGACGCCGAACGGTTGCCTGTTTCTATTGTGCCTCGACAAAACCATAACTGCCGGCAACGGCAACAGCATCGACCGGCGTCACGGTTTTCTCCACAGCGGTCAGCAAAGCGGCAGCGCAATACGGCCCGTTTTCAAATAGGCCATCACGCGCCGCTGCCGCCTACCGTTTTGACGCTTTTCCACTGGCCCTGCTCAACCTGGAACAACGTGGCACCGCCCAACTCGCCGCTCCACATCGATCAAAAAAACTTCTCTGCCCAAGGAATAAAGCCGCGACGCCGTGCGTTCAATAGGCGCAATGACCATCGGTCATGACAGAGGGGTTCGGCCATGAAATCTGTGCTTAAGGTATTGGGCGTCGTCGTGGGCGGCGCGGCGTTGGTGAGTCTTGTCGCGTCGTGCGGCGGTTCCGATTCGGTCAATAACCAGTCGTTTACGTCGACGGCGCTCGTATCGGACGGCGCCGTCGCGGCGGCGCACACGGACCCGAATCTGAAAAACGCATGGGGCGTTGCGTTCAATCCAAAAGGCTTCGTCTGGGTGGCCGACAACGCCACTTCGCGGGCAACGCTCTATGACGGCAACGGCACGCCGCAATCGCTTGTCGTCAGCATTCCGAACGGAATCAACGGGCCGGCGAATCCGACCGGCATCGTGTTCAACGGCACGACAGATTTCGTCGTGACTCAGGGCGGCAAATCCGGCGTGGGCGCATTTATCTTTGCCGGCGAAGGCGGCACGATCACCGCGTGGGCGCCGGCGGTCGGGCCTACCAACGCCTTCGTCGTATTCGACAGCGGCAGCGCCGCCGCGGTCTACAAGGGCCTCGCGCTGGCCAGCAACGGCGGAGCCAACTTCCTCTACGCCGCCGACTTTCACAACAACAGAATCGACGTCTTCGACAAGAGCTTCGCGAAGGTATCGACGCCCGGCAAGTTCCAGGATGCGTCGCTCCCGGCGGGCTTCGCGCCGTTCGGCATTCAGGCGATCGGCGCAAAGCTCTTCGTGACCTACGCGAAACAGGACGCGGAGGCGCACGACAACGTCGACGGCGCCGGCCTCGGCTTCGTGGATGTCTACGACACGGCGGGCAACCTGCTGCAGCGTTTCGCCTCGGGGGGCGTGCTGAATGCGCCGTGGGGCATCACGCAGGCGCCGGCCAATTTTGGCCGCTTCAGTGGCGACGTGCTGATCGGCAATTTCGGCGACGGCACGATCAACGCCTTCGATCCGGCGAGCGGCCAGTCTCTCGGCGCCATCAACTTGCCCGACAACACGCCGTTCGTGCAGCACGGCCTGTGGGGGATCGCGTTCGGCAACGGGCTCAGCAATCAGCCGGTCAATACGCTGTTTTTCGCCGCCGGGCCAAATGACGAAGCGAACGGCGTCTATGGACGTATCGACGTGAAAAACTGACAGAGGAACGGCCGTTGCGGGCGCTCGCCGCCATGCGTGGGTGACTTGCGCGGCGGCCTCTTCACGCCGCGCAGCGCATGCGCGCCGCGAGCCGCTCCACGTTCAGCATCCTCACGATCCGCTTCACCGCGTGACGCACG
The DNA here is from genome assembly GCF_046028095.1 of Paraburkholderia phytofirmans. Taxonomy (GTDB): domain Bacteria; phylum Pseudomonadota; class Gammaproteobacteria; order Burkholderiales; family Burkholderiaceae; genus Paraburkholderia; species Paraburkholderia phytofirmans_A. Next base: position 698,877 of record NZ_JAQQDJ010000002.1, on the reverse strand, counting down.
CGGCCACGCAAATGCGCCGCGCGCATGGTGCGCCAGAAGCGGTCCGGCGCGAAGTCGTCGAAGCGCGCTTCTTTTTCGAGCAGCGCCTTGCCGCCGGGTAAATGGACGAACGAACAGCAGCGGAACCAGCGCAAATCCCGATAGTTGTTGCCGGCCCAATGGCGCCCCACAGCCTGATACGCCCCGACTTCGATCAGCACTTGTCCTTCGTCGCTGAGCGCATTGAGCGCGGCCGAGATGAACGCTTCGTCGCCGTGATGCCGCAGACGCTCGCTTTCGCTGAGATAGCGTGCGTAACTGGCTCGGGCGCGCGGCATTAGCCGGCGCAACGCGGCGGGTGTCGCGATCAGAAATTCGCCGCCGTACCAGCGCGGATTCATCAGGCGCCGGTCGGCCACGATTTCCAGATCCGCGACCACGCGCTCGCTGCCGTAAGCCGGAAAAACCTGATCCGAAATATCGAAGACACCGAGGCCGGCTTGCGCGCATCGTTCGATCAGATCGGGGTCGAGCGGCAGCAGCGCCACCATGTCGGCGTCGAGCAGCAACATCATCGTGTCGGCGGGCAGGCTCTCCGCAACCTGGTCCATCAGGTCGAGTTTGAAATGCGCGGCGTAGAACGGCGTGTTCTTCGGCAACTCGATCGTCGCGGTGAGCGGCGTCACGACCGGGCGATGCTCCGTCGGCACAGGTTCGAGCCGGCGCGCGACCAGCTCCGGCGCGTTGGTCATGATCGTCAAGGTCGGCAGGCCCACGCGCCGCAAGCTGTTATTCAGGCAGATCGCCTGACTCACATACGAGAGCGGATCGCGATTCGTCGAGTTGGGACCCGGCTTCGCATCGACATCGACATAAACGAGAGTGCACGGAAAAAGATTCACGTTGCTCCTCAGCACGCGTGAGCGACGGATCGCCTTTTGAGCGATGCCGTGACTGCCGGAGGTTGATCCACATGTTCTTGCCTGGGGCGCGGAAGCACCCGCAAGGTGCGCGACGTATGAAAATCGCGAATCGTGCCGTCGTGGCGTCACAATCGAGCCGGGCACGCTGATCTGCGGCGATGGAGTCGGATGAACCGGGGCGCAGGCATCAGTGTTGGTCTATCGTTTCATGTCCTTGCATCGCCTTTCCGCCAAAACGCAGAGCGATTGACGTAGCGCTGTCGCACGCTCATGCAAACCATCGGCATCGCGCAATAATTGCGGATTCGTTATTCAGCGTCGCGCATAACTTACTCATTGCGCGTGTGTCGATACGCTTGCGATTGGCTGACACATCATTTGCATGCCTACGCGTTCGCAACTTCGCGACAGACAAAGCGCTATTCCGCCACGTCCGGTTCATCGCCGTAGCGCATGCCATGTGAAGTCAGCAGACGGTAAAGCGTGGTGCGCGAGATGCTGAGCTCGCGCGCGGCGTCGCCGGGGCGGCCGCGATGGCGCAGCAGTGCGAGCTCGATTGCCTGGCGTTCGGCGGTTTCGCGCGCCCGCGCGAGCGTCACGGGCACGGCCGTGACATAGCTCGACAGTTCGAGGTCGTCCGCGGTGATGGTGCGCGCCTCCGTCATCACGATCGCGCGCCGAACCCGGTTGATCAACTCCCGCACGTTGCCGGGCCAGTCGTATCGATGCATCGCCGTGATCGCGTCCGGCGCGAAGCCGTAGAGGCGGCGGCTCGCGTCCTTGCGGTAGCGGTCCAGCGTGTAGAGCGCGAGCAGTTCGATGTCCTTGCCGCGCGCGCGCAGCGGCGGCTCGTCGATCCGCAGCACGCACAGGCGGTGGTACAGGTCCGCGCGAAAGCGGCCGTCTTCGATCGCCGCTTCCATATCGACGTGAGTCGCGGAGATGATGCGCACGTCGACATCGATCGAGCCGTCGCCACCTAACCGATTGATCGTGCTGTCCTGCAGAAACCGCAGCAGGCTCGCTTGACTCTCGAATGGCAGATCGCCGATTTCGTCGAGAAACAGCGTGCCGCCATTCGCTGCTTCGACGCGACCGACCCGGCGTTGATTCGCGCCGGTGAACGCGCCGCGCTCGTAGCCGAACAATTCGGATTGCAGCAACTGCGCGGGAATCGCGCCGCAATTGATGGCGACGAACGGCGCGTCGCGGCGCGGCGAACGCGCGTGAATCGCTGCCGCGGTCAGTTCCTTGCCGGTGCCGGATTCGCCGGAGATGAAAACGGGCGCATTGGTCGTCGCAACTTTGCGAACCGCCCGGAACAGCGCGTACATGGCATCGCACGTGCCGATCATCTGGCCTTCGGCGGTGGACGTGCCGACACAGGCGGGCTCGCCGAGTGAAATCATGCCGCAGGCGTGGCCCACGGTGTCGACGATCCGCTCATTCGCAGCGGGGAGTGTCACGTAGTCGAAGCAGTAGTCGCGCACCAGCCGGCGCGTGCTCGCGTCGTCGAGGTGCGTGGCGGCCGCCATCGCCACCCAGCCGATGTTGGGCATGGCGAGACAGGCTTCCAGCGCGGCGGCCTCGCGTGGCTCGAACACGCTCGACAGATCGACGAGACCGCCCGCCAGCGAGCCGTCGTGCGCGAATTGCCGGACTGCACGCACCGAGCCGACGACCTCGACGTCCCACTCGCGCTCCCGAAAGCTCGCCAGCAGTCCCGGCGCGGGATCGCGTGTGAAGTAGATCACGCGTCGCGTGATGGCTTTGGTCTTCTGCATCGTCGTTTCTTGTTTGTCCCGCAGCACCTGCCCTGAACCGTATTGCGAAGAGACGCCTCGCCGCTGCGGTGTTCCGGTGAATCCGTGCGACCTTCAAATCATACGTGCTGGCGTGAGGACGGCGGCACGGTCTGAACAAATTTAATAGTTCAACCGTGACCGCTATTTATACGATCTGTTGTCTAGACAAATCGCGCAGCGGCCGGAAGAACTGTCGAATTTCCTCGGCGAGCAGACCGGGCTTTTCCATTGCGGCGAAATGTCCGCCGGCCGGCATGTCGGCCCATTGCACGACGTCGAACGTTCTTTCGAGCCAACTGCGCGGCGGATGATTGATCTCCTTCGGAAAGTGCGCGAAGCCGACCGGCGGCGCGACGCGTTGTCCTTCGGCGAAACGCATCGGCTGCAAGCGGTTTTCCCAGTACATCTGGATCGCCGGGCCGATACACTGCGTGTACCAGTAAAGCGAGATGTTGGTCAGCAGATCGTCTTTCGAAAACACACGCTCCACGTCGCCTTCGCAATCGCTCCATGCGCGAAACTTCTCGCCGATCCATGCAGCGAGTCCCACCGGTGAGTCGTTGAGCGATGCAGCCAGCGTTTGCGGCTTGGTGCTGTGCATGTGCGCATAGCCGCCCTCCTGCGCGGCCCACTCGTTTTTCTCCCGCAAGAAATTTTCCTCGGCCGGCGTAAGCGGTTTTTGCGCCGCGCCGATGGCCGGCTCATACGAGCTCGGCAGGAAGTTGAGATGAATGCCTCCGACGGCTTGCGGATGCCGCGCGGCGAGCGCGATCGACACGCCCGCGCCGAGATCGCCGCCTTGCGCGCCGAAGCGCTCATAGCCGAGGCCTCGCATCAGCGAGGCCCACAAATCGGCCACTTGCCATGCGGATGTGCCGGGTTGCGCGGGCGCCTGCGAAAACGCGAAACCGGGCAGCGACGGCACGACGACATCGAACGCATCGGCAGGATCGCCGCCGGACGCCGCCGGGTCGCATAAGCGCTGGAGCAACGCGTGAAACTCGAAGAACGAGCCGGGCCAGCCATGGGTGATCACGAGCGGATACGGCGCCGGCCCTACACCGCGCCGATGGACGAAATGCACGCGCTGCCCTTGTACATCGGCGAGAAATTGCGGCTGCTGATTCAAGCCGCGCTCGGCTGCGCGCCAGTCGAAACGCTCGGCCCAATACTCAGCCAGTTCGCGCAGCCATGTGGCATCGGCGCCCTGTTGCCAGGCTGCTGACGGCGTCGCTGGTGCCCAGCGGGTCGCGCGAATACGCCGGCGAAGATCGTCGATCTCGTGGTCGTCGATTGCAATCTGAAATGGTTGTATCTGCATGGCAACTCGTCCGCGACGGTATGTTGGTTGACGTGCGCATCTACCTCATACAGCAAAGACCGCGCCTCGCTCGGGCAGCGAGCCGGCACGAGGCACTCCGCATGGTACACAATGGCGCATTTTCCGTTTCGCGTTCTGGAGACTGCCATGCTTCAAGCGCTTGCCGCCCTGCTCACTTTTCAGTGCCTCGGCGAAGGTGTGTCGTACGTGTTCCATTTGCCCGTGCCGGGTCCGGTGATCGGCATGCTGCTGTTGTTCGGCTTCCTCATGCTGCGCCCACAAACCGCCGATGCTATCGAGCCGACCGCGCTCGAATTGCTCCGCCATCTGTCCTTGCTGTTCGTTCCAGCGGGTGTCGGGATCATGGTGTCGGCGAGCCGGATTCGCGGCGACGCAGTCGCGGTGATCGTCTCCATCGCGGTCAGCACGACGCTCGCGATTGCGGTGGCCGCGCTCGTCACGCGCGCGTTGATGCGCCGCCAGCGCCATGAGCCCTCCGCGACGGAGTCCGCGTCATGACCGCCATTCCTAAGCTCGGCGCCATCTGGGTATATCTCGCCGCGAGTCCCTTGCTCGGGCTGACGATCACGCTGATCGCCTACCTCATCGCCCAGACGATCTACGCGAAGGCGCGCTTCAATCCGCTTGCCAACCCCGTGCTGATCGCGGTGGCGCTGCTGGTCGTGCTGCTCGAGATCACCGGCACGCCGTATGCGACGTACTTTGAAGGCGCGCAATTCGTTCACTTTCTGCTGGGCCCCGCGACCGTGGCGCTCGCGCTGCCGCTCTACCGGCAATGGCCGAAGCTGCGCCGCTCCGCGTTGCCGCTGATCGGCGGGCTCGTCGCGGGATCGTTGACGGCCATCATTTCCGCAGTCGGCGTGGCGGCGCTGTTCGGCGCGTCGCATCAAACGCTCGCGTCGCTCGCACCCAAATCGGCGACCACGCCGATCGCGATGGCGGTCGCTTCGGAGATCGGCGGCATTCCGTCGTTGACCGCCGTGCTCGTCATTTCGACCGGCGTATTCGGCGCCGTATTCGCGCGTGCGATTCTCAACGCGCTGCGCATCGCCGAACCCGAGGTGCGCGGTTTCGCGCTGGGCATCGCGTCACATGGCATCGGCACGGCGCGCGCGTTTCAGGTGAGCGAGGAAATGGGCGCGTTCGCCGGCCTCGGCATGGGCCTGAACGGTGTGTTCACCGCGTTCGTCGTACCGGTGTTGATGCCGCTCGCGGCGCGCTGGCTGACGGGCTGACGCGCTGACGGGCTGATCGACATCATCGCAGCAACAGAAAGGCCCGCAAATTGCGGGCCTTTCTACTGCGTGCTGCTCAAACCGTCCGCTTAGAAGCGGTGGCGGATACCCACCGTGCCGACCACTTGCGAGTCGGTCGACGAAGCGCTCACGCCGACGATGTCAGCCGTGATACCCGAGTTGCCCGTGCTGCCGACATGCTGATAAGCCGCTTCAGCATAGACGTCGGTGCGCTTGGACAACGCATAGTCCGTCTGCAACGTGATCTGATGATACTTCGGGCTGGCGCCGTCGAGACGCGCGTCCGTGAACGTATAAGCGCCCGACACGGTCCATGCCGGTGTGAACGCGTAACGGCCGTTCACTTCATAGTTCGTGAAACGTGCGCTGCCGCTGTTCAGCGTCAAGCCGCTCGTCGTGCCCGATGCGCTCGAGCCGATCGCCGTCGCGCCATTCAACTGCGTTTGCGTGAACACGAGCCCGACGTTGGCCGCGCCGAACGCATAGTTGACGCCCGCGCCATAGGTGCGTTGACGCGCCGCGTTGAAGGTGGAGTCGCCGCTTGCCACGGCGCCGCTCGTGTTGGTGCTCGAACCGCCGCCGTTCAGTTGCAGATAGCCTGCCGCAACCTTCAGGCCGCCGAACACATACGATGCACCGACGCTATAGGCGCGGCTGTCCGCGAAGCCGCCCGCTTCATTCGAGAAGCCATACAGCGCGCCGACCTTGAAACCGCCGTAATTGACGCTCTGGAACTTCACGGCATTGTTGATACGCACCGAGTTGTTCAGGTTGTCGTTGTCGTACGGATGCGAGGCGAGCGTGCCGCCGTATTGCGTGCCGTTCAGCGCGAGCGGGCCGAGATAGTCGACCACGCTGTCGTACTGGCGGCCGAGCGTGACCGCGCCGTACTGGTCGCTCGACAGGCCGACGAACGCCTGGCGGCCGAACTCGCGGCTGTTCTGACCCAACTTGCCGGTCGAGAGGTTGAAGCCGTTTTCGAGGACGAAGATCGCCTTCAGGCCGCTGCCCAGATCTTCCGAACCGCGCAGGCCCCAGCGGTTGCCGTTCAGCATGCCGCTCGCTTGCTGGAAGTTGCTGCTGCCACCCGAATTGCTGGTGTAGGTCAGCCCGGTGTCGATCAGGCCGTACAGCGTGACCGAGCTTTGTGCGTGAGCGGCACTCGCGGTGCCGATAAGAGCGAGCGAGAGGCTCGACAGGACGAATTTGTTCATTGGTTTCTCTCCTAACTCGAATAGCGAATGCTATCGAGCGGCGGAGAATAGCCCACAAAGCGAAAGACTGTTTTTCAGTTAATTACAGCGTTGTGTTTATGCGACGTCGGATAATTTTAGCTTTCCGATCATTTCGCTTTATATGGAATTTTGCGTTGTAGACGCCGCGAAAATGAAATGGGGCGTACTCCTCTCGCGAGTACGCCCCAAGTGCCTGATTTGATAACGCTCCCGGAGAGCCAGACGGGCGAATAATAGCACGCCACCCTGACCCGTACAGATCGCAAATCTCAATTTTCGATTGCATATAATTTCCGCCCGAGAGAGTAAGTAATAAGGCGTCAGCAATGGAAATCAATTCAGCAATTATTGCTCGAATCGCAATTACTCTTTTCTTATTTTAAAAGGCTTCAAAAAAGCGCGTAAAGCAGATTGTCTCAGTCGGATAAAAGCGCTGGGCGGATTGCATCGAGGCACGAGTTGGCCGATGGCTGGATAATGACGCATCCCTTCCCCTACCCACCCAGAGGAGTTTGCCGCGATGTCTGCCTACGAATCCAAAGTGCCGCGAGTACTGTTGACGAACGACGACGGTATCGACGCCCGGCCTCGCCGTACTCGAAGCCGTGGCCGCCGAGCTCGCGCATGAAGTCTGGGTGGTTGCGCCCGAGCACGATCAGAGCGGCACGTCGCATTCGATCAGCCTGCATTCGCCGTTGCGCGTGAGCCGCCAGGGCGAGCGGCGTTTCGGCGTGGCCGGCACGCCCGGCGATTGCGTCGTGATGGGCGTGCGCCATCTGATGCGCGACACGCCGCCCACGCTGATTCTTTCCGGCATCAATCGCGGCGGCAATCTCGGTGTGGAAACGATGTTTTCAGGCACCGTCGGCGCCGCCATGACGGGCCTGCTGCTCGGCTTGCCGTCGTTCGCGCTGAGCCAGACTTTCAGCAATCGCGACAACGTGCGCTGGGACACCGCGCGCGCACTCGCGCCCGGCGTGATCCGTCAGTTGCTTGCAATCGAGCAGGCGGCGCCCACGTGCCTGAACATCAACTTTCCCGATGTCGACGCGGCACTTGCCGGTCCGCTCACGCCGACTCGCCAGGGCGTTGGACTTGTCGAAGATATCGACGTGTTGCCGCAGGTCGATCCGCGCGGCATGGCGTATCACTGGTTGCGCTTTCAACGCGGCGCACGCGCGAACGATCCCGATAGCGAGACGGCCGTGGTGGCGTCGGGGCGCGTGTCGGTCACGCCGCTTGCTTTCGATCGCACCGACGAGCCCACCTTCGCGCGGCTCGCTGCTTCGCTGAGTTGAAACTGTGACCGGCGCTTCTGCCAGGCGCCGGTCGGTTTGCCCGGCGTTACGGACGCGGCGCGGCGGTGAGACTCGGCGCCCCGCCCGGCCCCGCGGGGTCGGGATTGCCGAACGCGGGAAGGCTGCCGTTTTGCCGGGCACGGGCGATTTCGGCGCGCACCTGCGAGCGTGTTTTTGGGCCGTCGTCCGTTCTCGCCACCGTGCCGCCGGACGGCATGGCTTGCACCAACGGCGGTGACGACAGCGTGGCTTGCGTGGTCAGCTCGGCTTGCGGCTCCGTCGGCACTGTTGAAACCACCGGCGGTTTCTGCGGTGCTTGCTGGACCAGCGGCGGCGTCACGACGCCCGGTGCGCTGCTCGCGCTCTGCACCGCTTTCAGCCCGGCCTGCATAGATGAAGGTTGCCTCGCCATAGCCGTTCCATCGCTGACCGGCGTTCTCGCGCCCGGCGCGCTATTGCTGTCGACGCTCGCTACCAGGTTGTCCAACGCCGCCTGACTCTTCGCATAGCTCGTCTCGCGGTTCGTCTCGCGGTGCGTCTCTTCGCGGGCCACAGCGCGGCTTTCACGCGACCGGCCATGTTTCGCCGACGAAGACATCCGCATCGGCTTCGCAGCCGGTTGCGGCGTCTTCTCGACTCGCGCCGTGTTCACTGCGCGCAGCTCGTTATCCGCGCGCGCCTGCACTTCCTTTTGCAACGCGCGCACCTGATCGTCGTCCTGATGAGCGGAACGGACCGCGTCCAGTTGCGCCTGCGCGGCGGCAAGATCGTTGCGTTGCAGACTATTGCGCGCCGCCTGCAGGCTGCTGGCCGAAGCACTGCTCGAATCGTCGCGGGCGGTGACCGGAGCGGATATGACCGCGCCGCTGATAGTGTCGCCGCGCGTGCGGTAAGCCGCCGCATCACCTCGCGCGGAACCGAATTCGTCCGTCGACTGCCAGGGTCTGCCGGCCTGCGACACATACGCAGCGATTGCAACAGCGCTGATTACAAGACTTGCGAAAACGATCTTCCTGAGTTCGCTATACATGACGTCTTTCCCTTCCAGTCGTGTTACGTGCGCGTCCGCGGCTTCGCAAACATGCGCTGATTCATCGGAAGGTTAGCGGCGAATGTGTCTATCCGACGCCGCTACGATGACCGCGAGTTCGGCCGATCAAGTTACGTACGTGAGGCGCACGGGAACTGGATGCGCTCATTTTCTATTTATATTCTTCAGGCGTCGAATCGTCGGATTGCGCATGCCACCTTGGCCGAAAAAGCCAGTTTCAACGTGTATTTCTTCCCGACGATGGTTGGAACTACCAGGCAATCCGGCAAGACCGGACCGTACTCGCGGATTCACCACACGTATCTAAACGAGCGGCCCTTCTTGCTGCTTCCCACGCATCGCAACGGCAATCGAACTGCCGACAATCAATGCAATGCCGAGCAGCGACATGGCGCCGATGGTCTCGCCCCACGCCACATAACCGAACAGCGCCGCCCACACGATGCTCGTGTAGTTGTACGGCGCGAGCGCGCCGGCATCGGCCTGGCGAAACGCCATGGTCATCAGCAATTGCCCGGCCGTTGCGAAGCCGCCGAGCAAGGCCATCACCCCGAGCGCCTGGAGCGTGGGCGCGCGCCACGCGAAAAACAGCGAAGCGCTGGTGACGAGCGTGCCGATCACCGTGAAATACAGCACCGTCGTGCCCGAATCGTCCGAGGCGCGAATGCGCTTGATCTGAATGATCGATAGCGCGCCGAAGAAGGCGCTCGACATCAGCAGGACAGGACCGAGCCAACTCGAATGCGAGCCGTCCGGACGCACCACGAACAGCACGCCGGCAAAGCCGACCGCGGCGGCGAGCGCATCGCGCGGCTTCAACGCTTCCTTCAGCAACAGCGGCGCGAGCACGATCACCAGCAAAGTCTCCGAGTAGACGATCGCCACCGCTTCACTGAGCGGCATGTACGGCAAACCGGCGAAGAAGAGTCCCGACGCGCCGAGCAACGTCAGCGCGCGAAGGGTCTGCCCGCGCACGTCCATGTGTCGGATCCGCTCGACGATCGGCTTGCCGCGCAGGCACACCGCGACAGCCGGCACCAGGCCGAACAGCATCCGAAAGAACGTCACTTCGTTGGCCGGATAAGCGAGCGCCACGGATTTGGCGAGCGCATCGACCAGCGCGAAACAGAACATCGACACAAGGATCAGCGCAACGCTGCGCAGGGGCACGGCGCTCGTGCGGACGGCGGTGATGGGCGGCATGGACTTTCCTGGGAGTGCGCGAAACGACGCGTCGCCCCGGTCTCGCGTGCCGGCTGCGCGGCTCGCACCGGTGGAAAACGGATTATGCCTGCGGCGCCGTGAAGGATCGACGCAACGAACTACGGTGTGCGTTGGACGGGCTCTTTTCAGGCGGCGCAGAACGGCCTCTATACGTTCTCGATCGACAGCGATAACGTTGCGCGCCGGTGGATCAACGGCGTGAAAATCATCGACAAGAAGACCTCGGCGCATGCCACCGTCAGTGTCCCAACGGCTATTACGGCGACTATGACTGGCAACTTGCCAAGCCGCGCGACAACAAGACGGCGGCGATGGTGTTTCCGCTGTTCGTCGGCGCGGCGTGGCCGGATCGCGCGCTCAGGACGGCGAAGCAGGTGCAGTCCACCTTGCTGCAACCGGGCGGCCTCGTCACGACGACCTACAACACGACGCAGCAGTGGGACGCGCCGAACGGCTGGGCGCCGCTGCACTGGGCCGCCATTCAGGGCTTGAAGCGTTATGGGCAGGACGCGCTCGCGCAACAGATCGGCACGCGCTTTCTTACCGACGTGAAAGGCGTCTATGCGTCCGATCAGAAACTGGTCGAGAAGTACGTGGTGGAAGGCGCGGGAACGGGTGGCGGCGGAGGTGGCGAATATCCGCTGCAGGACGGCTTCGGCTGGACCAATGGCGTGACGCTCAAGCTGCTCGACCTGTATAGCCCGGGCGAGTGAGTCTGCACGGAGGGCGGTTCCACGTCAGGGCAGCCCATAACACTGTATAAAAACACAGTATAATGGCTGCCCGAGCCGCCCTTCGTTTTCCGACCGCGCGGCACCTAGTCCACGTCGGAATCATGGTGTCCCAGCAAGCCCTATTCGCGCCCGAGCCCGTAGCCCTTCTCCATGACGAAAAAGGCGGCATCCGCTATTTGCCCGAGTCGATCCCGGCTGCCAAGGCGCAAGCGTGGTTCGAGACGGCGCTGCGCAATGTCGGCTGGCTCAGTCAGCAGCGCATGATGTACGACCGTGAAGTCGCCGTGCCGCGTCTGCTCGCCACCTTCGCACGCGACGCTGGCGATCTGCCCGCGCCGCTTGATGAAGCATTCGAAGCCGTGCGCGCGCTCGTGGGCGCGCCGTTCAATCGCGTCGGTCTCAATCTCTATCGCGACGGCGGCGACAGCGTCGCGCCGCACAGCGACAAGACGGAGAAGCTGGTGCCCGCTCAGCCGATCGCCATCATTTCGCTCGGCGCGAGCCGCCGCATGTCCATCAGGCCAAAGGCGGGCGCCGGCGCCGGACGCATCGTGCATGTCGAACTGGAGCCCGGCAGTTGTCTGGTCATGAGCTATGCGTCGCAATTCACGCATGAGCACGGCATTCCCAAGCTGGCCGGCGTAACGGAGCCGCGCATCAGCCTCGCGTTTCGCTGCTTCAGCGGTTGACGAACGCGAGCAGCGGTTCGGGCTTAACGGCTTCGAACCGCCCATTCCGGACATGCACGGAATCAGTCGGCGTGACATCCAGGCGAGAGGCGCGTCAGAGCAACGTGACCTTCCCCGTCGCCAGATCGTAGATACCGCCGACAATCTTGACCTTCCCGCTCTTCACATACGGCCCGATCATCGGTCGGGATACGATCAGCCGGTTGGCATTCAACCTGACGTTTTCGATCGTGGTTTGCATGACGAGATCTTCGCCTCGATCTCCTTTCGCCACTTTCGCCATCTGCATGGCGGGCTTGATCGCGCGAACCAGTTCGGGCAGATGGCCGGGCAAATGAACGCCATCCTTGAGCGCCTTGACGGTAGCGGTCACCGCGCCACACTGCGTATGCCCGAGCACCATGATGAGCGGCACGCCGAGGAACTCGACGCCGTATTCGAGGCTCGCGAGAATATCGTCGTTGACGAAATTGCCGGCCACGCGCACCACGAACAGATCGCCCGGTCCCTGATCGAAGGCAAGCTCCGGCGCGACCCGCGAATCCGCGCAGCCTACGATCGCGGCAATCGGATACTGCGCCGAAACACGCGCCGCGCGGTCAGCAGAATAGTCCTTGTTTGAAGGGGTATTCGCGGCGTAGCGGGCGTTGCCTTGCATCAGGCGGTCGAGCGCTTCAGAAGGTGGAATCGAATTCGGCGCATTCGCGGACACGGGTTCCGCCGCCACCGCAACGCGCTGCGACAAACCCGCCAGCGTGATCGACGATGCACCGGCCAGCAGCAGATTGCGCCGCATGGGGGAAGACAGATGACGGCCGCACATGGCTCGCCTCCTATGTCATGAGCAACGCCCCCAGCGGTGCCGTTCGAGCCGGCATGAGCCGTGAAAGTTGGCCGCGCACGCGACGTCTCATCGTGCGCCTCTCACGTTCAAACATCAAGTTAGACGGCGTAGATGTCCGGGTTGTCCACTAGCGGCAAGAATTTGCCGCTAGCTCCGTCGAGCGCGAGCATCGTGCCGCTTTCGATATCGAAGATCCAGCCGTGCAGCCGCAGCGCTTTGTTCGCGAGCCCGACTGCCACCGAAGGATGCGTGCGGATGTTCGCAAGTTGCGCAATCACGTTGTCCTTGACCAGCGCGGAAAGGCACTCGGCGTCCGAATGGTAAGTGCGTGATGCGTTGATGGCCTTGGCCGCATCCGCGTGACGCAGCCAACCCGCCACCGCCGGCAGATGGTCGAGATTCTTGCAGGTCGAGATCGCCGTCATCGCGCCGCAATTGGAGTGGCCGCAAATCACGATGTCGCGCACGCCCAGCACGGCCACGGCGTACTCGACGGTCGCCGACACGCCGCCCGGCTCCGGGCCATAAGACGGCACGATGTTGCCCGCATTGCGGATCACGAAAAGCGAACCGGGTTCGGTCTGCGTCAGCAACTCCGGCACGACACGGCTATCCGAGCACGTCACGAAAAGCGTACTGGGACTTTGCGCCATCGACAGACGCTTGAACAATGCGCTTTGCTGCGGAAAGACTTCGCGTTGAAAGCGGATGAGACCTTCGATGATTTCCTGCACGGTTGTTCTCCAGATAAATCGAAGCCTGAGCCTGCAGTGCTCACGATAATATGAAACCCGCGAGCATACATGCGATCTATTGGCGCGACTATACCGCAGCCTCAACCGCTCCGCGAACTGGACAAACATGCAGGGCGCGAGCGCCGCCGAGGCGCCGTCGTCAGAACATTTTCACGCATGCGCGGCGAAATAAAAAAAGCCCCGGCTGTCACCAGCCGGGGCCAACTCTCTCGCTCGCACACCGGAAACCGTGCGTGCCTGACTACTTTACCGATACCGCCGAAGCGGATATATACGCCATGCTGGAAGAGTCCCTTCCAGCGCGGCCCGCCCCACACTACGCGCGGCCCGTGGGATCAACGGCTATACATCGAATTCCAGTCGGCGGCGGACACAGCCGGGCGGCCACTTTGCGACGAACCCGCCACGCTGCCGCCATAGCCGCTGGTCTCACCGCTGCGCGCGGCGACGCGCGCTTGCGCGGCCTGAATCGCTTCCGGGTAGCGCGCCTGATCGCCGTCGCCGACGTGATAGCCGGCCGCTTGCAGTTGAACCAGTTCCGCGCGCACCTGCTCGCGCGTGATGCCGGAATTCGATTGGGCGAATACAGTGGCCGAAGCAGCCAGCGAAGCGACGATAACGACAGCCTTGATGAGGGACTTCATGATAGAAACAACCTCCGATAATTGGTGATCGGCGGCGCTTCGAATCACTGTTCGCGCCACCGTTGAATTCAATATAGGCGCCGATTCCCCAGAGAATAATGGCCGCCCGTCGAAGGGATTGTTCCTGAATCTGGAGAAATCACGCTCAGAAGCGCGTGCGGATCCCCACCGTGCCGACCACCTGATTACCCGTCGACGACGCGCCGCCCGCCGTGTTGATAAACGCGGTGTAGCCCTTGCCGCTCACGTGCTGATACATCGCTTCGGCATACACGTCGGTGCGCAACGACAGCGCATAGACGGCCTGCAGGTTCACCTGATTCCATTTCGGATCCGAGCCGAAGCTCGAGGTGCCGCCCACATGCACGTCCGTATACGTGTAGGCCGCGCCAAGGCTCAGCGCGGGCGTCACGGCGTACTTGCCGTTCACTTCGTAGTTATCGAAGCGCATCGAGCCATGCGTGGCGCCGAACGACGCGGTGTTCTCGAACTGGCTATGCGTATAGACGAAGCCCGCCGTCACGGGACCGAAACCATAGCTCAACGCGGCGCCGGCGGTGCGCTGCACATCGGCGCCGAGCTGGAAGCCGCCCGTGCTGTTGGCGGCGGATTCGCCGAGATCGACCGCGCCGGCCGTGTTGGCGGTCGAGTTCGAACCGTTGATCTGCAAATAGCCGGCAGCCGCCTTGAACGGACCGTTGGCGTAGCTCACGCCCGCGCTATAGGCACGATTGACCGCGGAATCCGTGTTGTTCGAGAACGCGTACATGCCGCCGAACTTCAGACCGGCGTAGTTCGCGCTCGTGTACTTCACGGCGTTGCTCATGCGCACCGAGTGATTCAGATTGTCGTTGTCGAACGGATGCGCGAAACCGGTATCGCCGAACGTGCCCGCCGTGCCGGAGAGCGGCGCGACGAAATCGACCAGCGAATCGTACTGGCGGCCCAGCGTGAATGTGCCGTACTGCTTGCTGCTCAAGCCGACAAACGCCTGACGGCCGAACAGCCGGTTGTTCTGGCCGAGCTTGCCGTTCTGCACGTTGTAGCCGTTCTCCAGCACGAAGATCGCCTGCAATCCGCCGCCGAGATCTTCCGCGCCGCGCAAGCCGAAGCGGCTGCCGTTGATGTTGCCGCTCGTCGCCTGAACCAGGGCGCCCTGCGAACCGCCCTTCTTCACGTTGTTGGTGTACATCACCCCGGCGTCGATGAGGCCGTACAGCGTGACTGAACTTTGCGCATGCGCCGTGGCGGCGGCAAGTCCTGCGAACGCCGCGACCGCGGCGGAAATCTTTTTCACGTCAATGCTCCTGCGTAGCTGGAATGTCGGGTTGAACAGCGACGCGAGTATAGAAACGCGGGCATCGAGAACGAATGCCCGTGCTCTGGAGCAGTCCTTTATGGAATCTGGAAGAATCCGTCATCTAAACGCAGCAATCGCGATGCGCCGCGCTTCGACGAGGTATTTTGAAAGCTGAAGACGCGCGACCATGGGTCTGCGCGCGATGAACGGGTTGTGTGTGAACAACAGCAGTTGAGAGCCGCTTGCGAGCCCGGCGTGTGCGCCGGACTCATTCTCAATCAGAAACCGGGCCGCTTAGCTTCTGTTGAAGTCGCCAGTCTCGAGTTCCACGGACTGCCCGCCGTTTTTTTCGAGGACTTTGCGTGTAGCGTTTTCAATCTGCGCGCGATTCGCCTCGAACGTGTTGACAAGGTTATGGGCCGATGGGCCGTCGTTGCCGAAATGGTCGTTCAGCGCATCGAGCGACACGCTGCACCAGACGTCGGCCCCGTCGACATTGGCTTCGAAGGCGACGCGTGCCGCTGCAACCACTTCACGGCGTCCGGTGAATTCGATCCTCATGATGACCCTCCATTTGTCGAAAGAAAGCTTCGAACGCGCAAACGCTGTGCCACGGCGGCGTGGTCCGCAAGGCCGACCGGGGCTGAGCGCGCATTCTCAGCAGGGTGCATACTCGACACCGGCCGTCCTCGTACGGTCGTGCTGATGCGTCACGGCTGGCCGCCCATGGCCACGCTGCCTGACGCGCCTTATATCCTAATACTAACTTCTGGCCCATGTCCCGCAACCCGCAATCGTCGCGTCCTCTCGTCATTGCCGCCGTGATGGCGTCCATGGCGATGGTCGCCATCGAAGCCACCATCGTTTCCACCGCCATGCCTCAGATCGTCGCGCAGCTCGGCGATCTTCATCTGTATAGCTGGGTCTTCTCGTCGTTCCTGCTCACTCAGACCGCGATGACCGTGGTGTTCGGCAAACTCGCCGACCTGTACGGCCGCAAGCCCGTCATGCTGGCCGGCATCGCGATCTTTCTGATCGGCTCGGTGCTGGCCGGCTTCGCCTGGTCGATGCCGGCCATGATCGCGTTCCGCCTGATTCAGGGCGTCGGCGCGGGCGCGATCCAGCCAGTCACGCTGACCATCGTCGCCGATCTCTATCCCGCGCGCGAACGCGGCAAGGTGCAAGGCTACCTCGCCAGCGTCTGGGCGATTTCCGCAGTGGTGGGCCCGATGGTCGGCGGCTTCATCATTCACAACATGTCGTGGGCATGGATCTTCTGGATGAACGTGCCGATCGGCCTCGCCTCCGCGGCGGGCTTCATCGCGTTCCTGCGCGAATCGGAACGGCGTGCGCGCCCTTCGATCGATTTCGGCGGCGCGGCGCTGTTCATGGCGGCGATCGCCGCGCTCATGATGGCGCTCACCTACGCCGGCGACGACCAGGTCGCGCAAGCGTCGATGGCGGGCGGCGTGTTCGCGCTGTGCGTGCTGCTGTTCGTGTGGCAGGAGCGCCGCGCGGCCGAACCGATGATCTCGTTCGCGCTCTGGAGCCGCCGGCCGATCGCGGCGTCCAACGGCTCTACGCTGCTGTCCGGCATGATCCTGATGGGCGCGACCACGTTTTTGCCGATGTACGTGCAGGGCGTGCTGCATCGCTCGCCGGTGATCGCCGGCCTCGCCTTGACGATGATGATGGTGGGCTGGCCGACCGGCGCGACGCTCGCCGCGAAGTCGTTTCATCGCCTCGGCTTGCGGCGCATTCTGATCGGCGGCAGCGCGTTCATTCCGCTCGGCGCGCTGTTGCTGCTGTTCCTGTCGCCCGGCGGCTCGCCGCTCGTCGCGGCGTTCGGCTCGCTGATCATGGGCTTCGGCATGGGCACGTCGAGCGTCAGTTGCCTGATCCTGATTCAGGAAATCGTTCGCATGGACGAACGCGGCAGCGCCACCGCGTCGAATCTGTTTTCGCGCAATCTCGGCAGCACGTTGGGCGCGACGCTGTTCGGCGCGGTGCTCAACTTCGGGCTCAGTCACTCGAAGGGCGTGGCCGTGGTCACGTCGGATCAGTTGAGGGCGCTGCTGCAGAATCAGGCCGCGAGTCTCGGTGACAGCGACATGATCCGCTCTGTCCTGCATCAATCGCTGCACCTCACGTTCATTTCGCTCTTCGTCATCGCGATCTTCGTGGTCGTGCTGCTGATGTTCGTGCCGGCCATCAAGATCGGCGGCGAGAAGAAGATGCCGATCGAAGCGTTGGCGCCGCTGGAGGATTGAGATGCGTGGCGGCGTACTGCGCGCTGCCACGCTCGGTTCGATAACGCTGACGCACTACTGTTAGCGTCAGCGCGCCGGTAAGGTCGCCGCGAAAAAGCGGATCGCCCGATCCGTTGCCAGCGCATGCACCGTATCACGATCGACGCCCGGTCCGTCCTGGCAGATGCCCGCGAGATGCGCGACCACGTCGGCGAGACAGGTGTCCAGGAACGTGTAATGCGACGCGCCCGGCACCATCTCCACATGCGCGTTGGGCAGCAAGCCCGCGATGCGGTGAATGTTGGTAGCCACCGGCGCGGTGACATCGGCCTCGCCCGCGAGCAGCGAGACGGGAATCGTCACGTCGGCAAACGAGTTTTTATCGAATGCCTCGCCCAACGCGGGCGCAATCGCGAACACGGCTTTGACGCGCGGATCGCGATACGACGCGCCCGACCGTGCGCGCGACGCCTTCGTTGCCGGTGAAAGATCGTCGAGCGTCAAAGGTGCCGCGCCCGATGCATCACGGATCCGCGCCGCTTCCGGTGGATGACAGATCGCGTCGGCCTCGGGCGATGCGCAGAAACGCTCGAACGCCTGCAGATCGGTCCGCGCGCCCGCCAGTTCGAGCACCGTATAACCGCCCAGCGAAAAACCCACCGCGCCGATCCGCTCGCGGTCCACATGCGGCCCGAGCAGCGGATCGGCGAGCACGCCGTCGAGCACTTCGCTCGCGTCGGTGGCGCGCTCCCACCAGAGCATGAAGCCGTCGCGCGTCATCGGCGCCGCCGCGCTGTTGCCCGGATGATTGGCGCCCGCCACGATATAGCCTTGCGCGGCGAGCGCCGCGGCCAGCCAGTCGAGACTGTCGGCGGTGCCGCCCGTGCCGTGCGAGAGCACCAGCAGCGGGTAGCTTGCGCGCGCGGTGGAAAGCGGCGCATCGTCGGCCGCGGCATGGCCGTGAAAGATCGGCTGACCGGGCGCGCCGATCTCGCGTGGCGTCTGCGGCACCGACGCATCGACCGGATACCAGATGCGCGTGACCAGCGCCTCGGTTTTCGCGCCACGCCAATGGCGAACCACGGCGGGATGGAATACGCGCATCGTCTCGCCCACA
The DNA here is from genome assembly GCF_046028095.1 of Paraburkholderia phytofirmans. GTDB lineage: Bacteria > Pseudomonadota > Gammaproteobacteria > Burkholderiales > Burkholderiaceae > Paraburkholderia > Paraburkholderia phytofirmans_A. The sequence goes on along the minus strand of NZ_JAQQDJ010000002.1, from coordinate 680,432 downwards.
TGCAGGTCGGCCTGATCCGCCGACGCGGCGCCCGCGCAGCACAACGCCGCCGCGCACGCCAATCTGGCGATGACGGCACAGCTCACACGAAACATGGTCAGTCCTTGCGGATAGGAATCATCAGGTCGGTCACGCACGTCTGCTGCAAGCCGGCGACCAGCGGATTGCGATACAGCTCGAGTGCGGGACGCCGGTCGCGCAGATAACCGCTTTGCGGCAGCCAGCCGCCGTAAAGTGCGCGAAAGGTCGGCGAGATCAGCGCATACGGCCCGATCAGCCGATGCACCGCATACAACCCGCCTTCGAGCCGCAACGGTTCGACTACACCGCTCGCTTCGACCGGCACGTCATGCGCTCCCGCGACAATCGCCGCGCGATAGCTGAAGCTGTCCTTCACTGCGGAATCGCGCACGCAGATCCCCACGCGCTGATCCATCACGGCGTTTTCGTCGCAGCGCAGCATCGTCATGAGCGAGCGAAAGGTTTGGCCGATAGTTGCGACCGGCCCGTCGTGCCGAAGACTGAGCACATCGAACGGCGCGATCTCCGTGAGTTCGACGGCAGGCAACGCCGGAGCCGGGGCATTGTTCCTTGAAGCAACGAGTTGTGCCTCCGCCGCCCGGCCCATGCACGGCGCGGCCAGACGTTTCTGCCGCGCCTTGAACTCGCTCGGCGAGACGCCGGTGAAGCCGCGAAACGCACGCGCGAAGGCTTGCGGGCTGTTGTAGCCGGCATCGTGCGCGACCGTGGTGACCGACGCGGCGGCATCGGTCAGCCGTTGCGCCGCTTGCGCAAGCCGCAGGCGTTGCACGGTCTCGACGACGCTCTCGCCCGTCAACGCCCGGTAGACCCGATGGAAATGAAACGGCGACAGATGCGCGACCGCGGCGAGGCTCTCCAGCGTATGGTGCGCGCCGGGTTCGAGCAGAATCGCCTCGACCACGCGGGCGATCCGTCGGCGGTAATCACGTTCGGTGCTGGGCTTCATCATGGCGCTAGGATAGCGGCGTCGCGGCTGCAAGACGGTGCAGAGCTTGCCGAATTTAGGCGGTGTGTGCAGTGCGATGCGGCATGCTCTTTGTCGCTCGCGCCGGCGATGCCGCATGCTCTTTGCCGGTCGCGCCGGCGATCGCGAGCATCCTCATTGCGCTTACTGCGCTTACTGCGCTCATTGCCTCATTGCGCTCCTTGCTCATCGCGGCACAACGCAATGATCCACGCGTGCACCGCATCCACCGCGGCCGAGCGCGCCGGTTGCGCCGAGCGCATCAACCAGAGCGGCGCGAGCGCGAAGCCCGGCACTTGCGGCAGAACTTCGACACGGCCGCTCGTCAACGCGTCGCTCGCGTCGAGTCGCGACACCATCGCGATGCCCGCTTCCTGCTCTGCGGCGGCTACGAGAAAACGTGGATCGCTGACCGTGATCGCCCGGCGCGTGCGCAAGCCGCCGCGCTTCAATTCGGGCAGCCACGGCGCCCATTCGGGATGCGCCTCGTGCACCAGCAACGGCGCTTGCGTCAAGACATCGGGAAACGGCGCGTCACGCAGACGGCGCGCCGTCAGCGGTCCGCAAATCGCCACGGCCGCTTCTTCCAGCAATGGCTCGCACACGACTTCCGGCGTTCGGATGGCCTTCGACGACACGACCAGATCGACATCGACGCGGTCGATCTCGTTGACTTCTTCGCCGGTCACGAGCCAAAGCTCCAGCGCGGGCAATGCCTCCGCGAACGCCCGCATGCGCGGCATCAGCCAGCCTGAAGCGAACTGCGGCGCGCACACGAGAATTACCGAATCCGGATTGCCGTACGGCTCGATGCGATCGCGCCCGTCGGCGAGCGTGGCGAGCGCCGTCGTCACGGTTTGCGCGTACAGCGTGCCGGCGGCCGTCAGCGCCACGCCTCGGCCGATGCGGCGAAACAGCGGCTGCCCGGTCCATTCCTCGAGTTGCTGGATCTGATGGCTGATCGCCGACTGCGTCAGCGCCAGTTCCTGCGCGGCGCGCGTGAAGCTGCCCAGACGCGCTGCGGCATCGAATGCGAGCAAGGCTTGCAAAGGTGGAAGTCTGCGCATGGGACTGGTTGGGTGAGATATTAGAAATATCGATACTTCCAGCAAAATTCTTCGCTTTTCGCAAGAATTTTTCCCCGCAATCATAGCGCCAGTTGCCCGTTACGCATCACTCACCGCGCTGGCGCCATGCCGGCAGACATGAGAAATATTTGTGTGACGGCGCCTCATTCAAACCGACTGGACTGCTCCGTATGACCCTGAATCTGAACGCGCCGCACCCGTATTTAAAAAGCCCCGCCCAGGACGGCGGCCAGCCAGCCGCGCCGACCTATGCTGGCGTGCTGTCTTTCATGCGCCGCCCTTACTCGCGGGATCTCGCCGGCGTGGACGTCGCCGTCTCCGGCATTCCGCTCGATCTCGCCACGACCTTCCGCCCCGGCACGCGCTTCGGCCCGGCGGGCGTGCGCGCCGCCTCGGTACAACTGGCGGAACTCGGCGCGTTTCCGTGGGGCGTCGATCCTTTCGATCATCTGAACGTGGTCGACTACGGCGACTGCTGGTTCGACGCGCACAACCCGTCCGGTATTCGCGACGCGATCGTCGCGCACGCCCGCGGCATACTCGCCAGCGGCGCGCGCATGCTGACGTTCGGCGGCGACCACTACATCACGTATCCGCTGCTGATCGCGCATGCCGAGAAATACGGCAAGCCGCTGAGCCTGATCCATTTCGACGCGCATTGCGATACCTGGCCGGACGATAACCCCGACTCGCTGAACCACGGCACGATGTTCTACAAGGCGATCCGTGAAGGGCTGATCGATCCCGCGCGCTCGGTGCAGATCGGCATTCGCACATGGAACGACGACTTCATGGGCATGCGCATTCTCGACGCGCCGTGGGTCCACCGCAACGGCACGCAAGCCACGATCGACGAAGTGCTGTCGATTGTCGGCAGCGCGCCCACTTACCTGACCTTCGACATCGACTGCCTCGACCCGGCGTTCGCGCCCGGCACGGGCACGCCGGTAGCGGGCGGCCTGAGTTCGGCGCAAGCGTTGGAGATCGTGCGCGCGCTCGGCGCCGTGAACCTGGTGGGCGCGGACGTGGTGGAAGTGTCGCCGCCCTACGACCACAGCGACGTGACCGCCCTCGCCGCCGCGCATCTCGCGTCGGACATGCTGTGCCTGATGCGCAATCAGAAGCTGCAACGCCTCACGAATCTATAAGCCCGCGACCCGTTGAACCCTTTCCCGACGAGATGACCCACCATGCCCCGCACCACGATGAAACCGCTTCTGGCCGCCTTGCTGCTCGGCGCATTCAGTGCCGCCTCGCACGCCGACGAAAAACAACTCAACCTGTACAACTGGGCTGACTACATCGCGAAAGACACGGTGCCGAACTTCGAAAAAGAGTCCGGCATCCACGTGCGCTACGACGTGTACGACGGCGACGAAACCTTGCAGGCCAAACTGCTGACCGGTTCGACCGGCTACGACGTCGTGGTGCCGACCTCGAACTTTCTCGCCAAACAGATCGAAGCCGGCATCTATCAGAAGCTCGACAAATCGAAGCTGCCAAATCTGGCAAACCTCGACCGCAATCTGCTGAAGCTGGTTGCCGACGCGGACCCCGGCAATCAGTACGCGGTGCCGTGGGCATGGGGCACGACGGGGCTCGGCTACAACGTCACCCGCGTGAAGAAGATTCTTGGCAGCGAAGCACCGCTCGATAACTGGGACATCCTGTTCAAGCCCGAGTACCTGAGCAAGCTGAAGAGTTGCGGCGTCTCCGTGCTCGATGCACCGTCCGATGTGTTCGCGGTCGCGCTGCACTATCTCGGCCGCGACCCAAACAGCGAGAACCCCGCCGACTATCAGGCCGCGTACGACGCGCTGAAAAAGATCCGCCCGTATATCACGCAGTTCAACGCGACGAGCTACATCAACGATCTGGCGGGCGACGATATCTGCTTCGCGCTGAGCTGGTCAGGCGATGTCTCGATGGCGAGCCATCGCGCGCGTGAAGCCGGCAAGAGCTACGAGGTCAAGTACTTCATTCCGCAAGGCGGCGCGCCGGTCTGGTTCGACATGATGGCGATCCCGAAAGATGCGCCGCATCCCGAAGCGGCGCTCAACTGGATCAACTATATCGAGCGCCCCGAAGTGCACGCGGACATCACCAACACGGTGTTCTATCCGAACGCGGATGCCGCCGCGCGCAAATTCGTGCGGCCCGAAATTCTCAATGACCCGACCGTGTATCCGCCTGAGCCCGTACTGAAGACGCTGTTTCTGCTCAAGCCTTTGCCCGCGCAGATCAAGCGTCTGGAAGGCCGCTTGTGGGCGCAGTTGAAGTCGGGTTCGTGAAGCGTCGTTGAATGAGCCGCGCATTCGTCACGACGTCTGGCCGTCTTCCGTCAGCAGCTCGATGCCGTCGAGTTGCGCCGCGCAGGTATCGCGAACGATCCTGACGAAATCGTCGAAATAAGGCCGGCTCGCCAGGCCTTTCCCGGCCACCGCGTACAGCTCGCTCCACAGTCCCTGGGTGCCGACGCGCTTGGCCAGCACGTAATCGTGATCGACGTAGTTTTTCACGCCCCAGTTCGGCAGCGCCGCGATCCCGCGGCGGCTCGCCACCAGCTGCATGATGGCGATGGTCAGTTCCGCCGTGCGCCGTTCGAGTTTGATGCCGGCCGGCTCCAGCACCTGCCGGATCAGATCGATGCGCGCCTCGGGCACCGGATAGGTAATCAATGTCTCGTCGCGCAGATCTTCCGAGCTCACGCGACGCTTGTTGCGCAACCGATGCTCGTTTGCCATCACCACCAGAATCTCGAAGCGGAACAGCGGCGCGATATGCAGGTTGCGCCGCGTCGCCGGTTTCGAGCCGATCACCACATCGGCCTTGCCGTCGCTCAGCAAACGCAACGGATCCGCATGGAAGCCCGCGACGAGGTCCACTTCGACTTCCGGCCAGCGCCGGCGGAATTCGTCCATGACCGGCATCAGCCAGTCGAAGCAGGTATGGCATTCGAGCACGATGCGCAACTCGCCGCGCGTGTCGCCTTTCAACCGCACGAGATCGCGCTCCGCCGCGCTCACCGCCGCGATCGTTTCGCGGCCGAGCGCAAGCAGTCGCTCGCCGGCGGCAGTGAAGCGCAACCCCTGCTTGGTGCGCTCGAACAGCGACACCTCGTAATGCGCCTCGATATCGCGGATCTGATGCGAGAGCGCGGACTGGCTCAGATGCACGCGCTCGGCGGCCGCCACCAGCTTGCCCGACTCGGCAATGGCGATCAGCGAACGCAGGTGGCGAAGCTCAAGCATGGAATGGCTCCGCATTGAACGAATAAAGCTTGATATGAATGTGGCTCATACATTGGTGAAAACATGTCGCTTGATGAATCATAGCGTGACTTTCACACTGGGCGTCAATTCACACAACGAACAACAGGACATCACATGGCCCGCACGCATATTCCCGGCTTTCCTCGCATCGGCGCGCAGCGCGAACTGAAATTCGCGCAGGAATCGTTCTGGCGCGGCGAATCCGACGAACTGTATCTGCGCGGCGTCGCGCGCGAACTGCGCGCCCGTCATTGGCAATTGCAGCAGCATGCCAAACTGGACTTCGTCACCGTCGGCGATTTTGCCTACTACGATCAGATGCTCAATCTGAGCGCGCTGCTCGGCGCTTTGCCGCAGCGTTTCGGCTTCGATGCGAAGACGTTGTCGCTTGCCCAGTACTACGAGCTCGCGCGAGGAAACGCCGCGCAACCGGCCATGGAAATGACCAAATGGTTCGACACGAACTACCACTACCTCGTCCCGGAACTGGGCCCGCAGACGAGTTTCGACGGCGGCGTCGAGTGGCTGTTCGACGAGATCGACGAAGCGCTCGCGCTGAATCTGCCGGTCAAGCCCGTGCTGATCGGGCCGATCACTTATCTATGGCTGTCGAAGAGCCATGTTGCCGGCTTCGACCGTTTGTCGTTGCTGCCGAAGCTCGTGATCCGCTACAGCCGTTTGCTGGACAAGCTCAAGCAACGCGGCATCGAATGGGTGCAACTGGACGAGCCGGCCCTGTGCGTCGATCTGCCCGCTGAATGGCTCGACGCGTTTTCCGCCGCGTATGACGTGCTCGGCGCATCGGGTGTGAAAGTGCTGCTGGCCACGTACTTCGAAAGCGCCGCGGAGCACGCGCCGCGCGTGGCTGCGCTGCCGGTCGCCGGTGTGCATCTCGACCTGGTGCGCGCCCCGCAACAACTCGACGCGTGGCGCGCGGCCTTGCCTAAGCACGCGGTGTTGTCGGCCGGCGTGATCGATGGCCGCAATATCTGGCGGGCGAATCTCGGCGAGATCGTCGAATCGCTGCAGGCCTTGCATGCGGAATTCGGCGAACGGCTGTGGGTTTCGTCGTCGTGCTCGCTGCTGCACGTGCCGGTCTCGCTCAACGCGGAAAAGAAACTCGACGCCGATCTGAAATCATGGCTCGCCTTCGCCACCGAAAAACTCGACGAAGTCGCCACGCTCGCCCTCGCCTTGCGTGACCCCGCCGCGGCCGAAGCAACACTCGCCGCCGCCGACCGCGCGCTCGCAGCGCGCCGCAACTCAAGCGCAGTGGTCAACGCGCTCGTGCAAAAACGCGTGGCCGCGGTGAGCAGCGCGATGGCCGACCGGCAAAGCCCGTTCGCCGAACGCAATCGCCTGCAACGCGAAGCGCTCGGCCTGCCGCTCCTGCCGACCACCACGATCGGCTCGTTCCCGCAAACGCCGGCGATCCGCCAGGCGCGCGCCGCCTCCAAGCGCGGTGAACTGCGCGCGCTCGACTATCTGCAGCGCATGCGCGCCGAGATCGAAATCGCCGTCCGCAAACAGGAAGAACTGGGCCTCGACGTACTCGTGCACGGTGAAGCCGAACGCAACGACATGGTCGAATATTTCGGCGAACAGTTGTGGGGCTATGCGTTCACGGAAAACGGCTGGGTGCAGAGCTACGGCTCGCGTTGCGTGAAACCGCCGATCATTTACGGCGACGTGTATCGTCCCGAACCGATGACGGTCGAAACCACACGCTACGCGCAATCGCTCACGCAGCGTCTGATGAAAGGCATGCTGACCGGTCCGGTGACGATGCTGCAATGGTCGTTCGTGCGTGACGACCAGCCGCGCTCGACCACCGCGCTGCAACTCGCGCTCGCGATCCGCGACGAGGTGGTGGATCTGGAAAAGGCCGGCATTCGCATCATCCAGATCGACGAACCGGCTTTCCGCGAAGGCTTGCCGTTGCGTCGCGCCGATTGGGCCGCGTATCTGGAATGGGCCACGCGCGTGTTCCGCATTTCAGCCGCGGGCGTCGCCGATCAAACGCAGATTCACACGCATATGTGCTATTCGGAGTTCAACGATATTTTGCCGTCGATCGCCGCCATGGATGCCGACGTGATCACCATCGAGACCTCGCGCTCGGCGATGGAACTGCTCGACGGCTTCGGCGCCTTCGCGTATCCGAACGAAATCGGCCCGGGTGTCTACGATATCCACTCGCCGCGCGTGCCGGATGCGCAAGCCATGCAACGTCTGCTGGAACGTGCGTGCGAAGTGATTCCCGCTGAACGCTTGTGGGTCAATCCGGATTGCGGGCTGAAGACGCGCGGCTGGCCGGAGACCGAAGCGGCGCTGACGAACATGGTTCGGGCCGCCAGGGCATTGCGTGCGAAGCTGGCTGCGAAGCAGCGGGATGAAGTGACGGCGTGAGAGGATCGACCGTTGATCTGATGTTGATCTGGTGTTGATCGCCCATCCGCGCACTGTGTCTTGGTGCGCGGACGAGCTTTTTCACGTAGACGGGTTCAGTCTTTCGCGTACAGCGTCGAGTCGGCGAAACCTTCGGCGGCCAGCACCTGTCCGACCAGAATCAGCGCGGTCCGCTCGATGGATGTCGATTGCACCTTGCCGACAATATCGTCGAGCGTACCGGTGATCTTCTCCTCGTCGGGCCAGCTCGCGCGATAGATCACCGCGATCGGACACGCACCGCCGTAATGCGGCCGCAATTCATCGACGATGCGCGCAAGGTGCCGCACGCCGAGGTGAATCGCCATCGTCGCGCGATGCCGGGCGAGGTCGGCCAGTTGTTCGCCTTCGGGCATGCTGGTTTTGGCGGCGAAGCGCGTGAGGATCAGCGTCTGCGAAATATCCGGCAACGTCAGTTCGCAACCCAGCGTCGCCGCGCATGCCGCAGTGGCGGTAACGCCCGGCACGATTTCGTAGGGAATGTCCAGTTCGCGCAGTCTGCGGATCTGTTCGCCGATCGCGCCGTACAACGATGGATCGCCGGAATGCACGCGCGCCACGTCGTAGCCTTTGGCATGCGCGGCCGCAAGCAACGCGATGATCTGATCGAGGTCGAGTTCGGCGGTATTGATGACCTGCTGCGCCGCGTGACCTTCGAGCACGGCAGCCGGCACGAGCGAACCCGCGTACAGGATCACCGGACAACTGCGCACGAGGCGCTGCCCTTTCACCGTGATCAGTTCAGGGTCGCCCGGACCCGCGCCGATAAAAAACACCGTCATTCGTTACTCCATGATTCGTTGAGGCGGCATGGCATGCATGCGTAATCCGTTCGGGCGCGGGTTCAATCGGCGACTTGCAGCGCATCGAGCAGGTCGGCCACGTTCTCGAATTCCCTCTCTGCCGCCGGCAACTCAGGACGACGCAGCATCACGACCGGCAAACCGCGTTCACGCGCGACTTCGAGCTTCGCTTCGGTCGCCTGGCCGCCGCTATTTTTGCTGACCACGACGTCGAAGGCTTGCAGAGCGAATAGCGCTCGTTCGCCTTCGAGCGTGAATGGACCGCGCGCCGCGAGTATCCGCGCACGTGCTGTGTCTTCGTGCGCTTCAAGACAACGCACGACCCAGAACTGATGCGGCGGGATCTCGTCGAGATGCGCGAGCGGTTCGCGGCCGAGCGTGAAGAGCGGCTTTCTGAACGGCGCCAGCGCATCGATGAGTTCGTCCCAGCCGCCGACCATGCGCCAATCGTCGCCGGCTTGCGGTTGCCACGCCGGGCGATGCAGTGCCCAATACGGCACCCGTGCGGCGAGGCTCGCCTGCGCCGCGTTCGCGCTGATTTGCGCGGCATAGGGATGTGTCGCGTCGATCACGAGGTCGATACTTTCATCGACGATGTAGCGCGCCATACCTTCACTGCCGCCGAAGCCGCCGACGCGCACCGTGCACGCCAGATCCTCCGGCACCTTGCCGAGGCCGGCGAGACTATACACGTGCTCAGGGCCGAGTTGCCGCGCGATCCGCAGCGCGTCGCCAGTGCCGCCGAGCAGCAGAATCCGCTTCATTTTCATTGCGCGGCTCCGATCAGCTTGCCCTGCCGGTCGATCGCGAACATTTCGACGTTGACCTGCGGCGGCACGATCTCGCGCGCGACCGCCAGTGCATGCCGGCAGACGATATCGCCGAGCGGCACCTGCTGCGCGTGCGCCAACGCGACCGCCTGCTGACTCGTATTGGCCGCGCGGATCGACGCTTGAAGCGCGTCGTCGGCACCCTGTTCGGCGGCCCATTGCGCGAGCCGTTCGAGGTCGATGCTCGAATTGCGGCTATGCAGGTCGAGATGACCCGCCGCCAGCTTGCTGAGCTTGCCGAAACCGCCGCACACGCTCAGGCGTTCGACCGGTGCGCGCTTCATATGCTTGAGCACCGCGCCGACGAAGTCGCCCATTTCGATCAGCGCGATATCCGGCAGGCCGTAGTGCGCGCGCATCGCGTCCTCGCTCGCGTTGCCGGTGCAGGCGGCGAGATGCGTGTAGCCGTTCGCGCGCGCGACGTCGATCCCCTGGTGAATCGACGCGATATACGCCGAGCACGAAAACGGACGCACGATGCCGGTGGTGCCGAGGATCGACAGGCCGCCGAGAATACCGAGCCGCGGGTTCATCGTTTTCAGCGCGAGCGCTTCGCCGCCTTCCACGCCGATCGTCACTTCGAAGCCGCCGCCGTACGCGTGCTCCGCCGCGAGTTCGGCCAGATGCTCGGTCATCATTCTGCGCGGCACCGGGTTGATGGCGGGTTCGCCGACCGGCAGCGTCAGCCCCGCGCGCGTCACCGTGCCGACGCCCGGCCCCGCACGAAATATCACGCCCGGTTCGGCGACGAGCCGCACGCGGGCGAAGACCACCGCGCCGTGCGTGACGTCGGGATCGTCGCCGGCGTCCTTGACCGTGCCGGCTTCAGCGCCTTCATCGCCATTCCCGATCAGGCGGCAGAACACCAGCGGCATCGGCACATGCTGGCCTTTCGGCAACACGATCTCCGCCACTTCGCTGACGACACCCGCGAGCAACAGACGCGCCGCCGCCAGCGACGTCGCGGTGGCGCAACTGCCGGTCGTGTAGCCGCTACGCAGCGGCGCGGGGTGGTCGGGGGTTTCTTCGCGCATCAGGGTTCGGGGGATGGGTCGGTGGTGGTGGCGTTGGTCGTGTTCGGCGTGTTCGGCGTGACACTCCCAGCGCGCACATCATTCATCCCGCTCATGGCACTCGGGGCGCTCATATCACTCGTAGCGTTAGCCAGCTTGTTCGCTCGAATCGCGTCGACACCCACGCCGCTTGCCTGCTTCGTCACCTCCAGCAGCGTGATCGGCAACGCCTGCCGCCACGTATCGAAACCGCCAAGCGGTTGCGCGTCCGCCAACGCGATCCGTGTCAACGTCCCGCCATGCCGCTCGCGCCATGCCGCCAGCACCGCCTCGCCTTGCAACGTGACCGCGTTAGCAACCAGCCGCCCACCCTCGCGCAGACTGGCCCAGCAGGCCTCCAGCACGCCCGGCACAGTCACCCCGCCGCCGATGAACACAGCATCCGGCACCGGCAATCCCTGCAGCGCTTCAGGCGCGCGCCCCGCCACGAGTTGCAACCCCGGCACGCCCAACGCATCGCGATTGTGTTCGATAAAGCGTTGCCGCTCCGCATGCCCTTCAATCGCAATCGCGCGACAGCTGGAATGCGCGCGCATCCATTCGATGCCGATCGAGCCGCTGCCCGCGCCCACATCCCACAGCAATTCGCCGGGCGTCGGCGCGAGGCGCGCGAGCGTGATCGCGCGCACGTCGCGCTTGGTCAACTGGCCGTCGTGACGAAACGCATCGTCGGGCAAACCGCAGGTCAGCGGCAGACGCGGCGCGCCTTCGGTGGCACGGCAATCGAGCGCGATCAGGTTCAGCGCGGCCACGTCGCCCGCGGACCAGTGATCCGCACGGCCGTCGATGCGCCGCTCCAGTTCGCCGCCCAGGTGCTCCAGCACGCTCATGCGGGTCGCCCCGAAACCGCGCGCGTTCAGCAGCTCGGCGAGCGCCGCGGGCGTGCGCCCGTCCGCGCTCAGCACGAACACGCGCGCGCCGTCGTGCAGATGCGCGTTCAGCGTGGGCAACGGCCGCCCCACCAGCGACACCGTCGCGACATCCTGCAACGGCCAGCCGAGCCGCGCGGCCGCCAGCGACAGCGACGACGGCGCGGGCAGCACCCGCAATTCCCCCGCCGGCAATTGCCGCGCGAGCATCGCGCCGACGCCGAACAGCATCGGGTCGCCGCTCGCCAGCACGCACACGGCGGCGCCGCGCTCGGCCAGCAAGGGCGCGAGATCGAACGGACGCGGCCAGGCGGCACGGCGCGCGCCGAGACGCGCGGGCAGCATCGCCAGATGACGCTCGCCGCCGTACACCACCGACGCTTCCAGCAAAGCGCGCCGCGCGGGCCGCCCCAAACCGGCAAAGCCGTCGTCGCCTATGCCCACCACCGTCAGCCACGCGGGCATGCATCCATCCTCATTCTGTGTCTTCAAATAATGCGCTGTGCCACGCCGGTCAAAGCGTCCAGCCTCGTTGTGCTGTTCGAAAAAAGGCATAATACAGCCGCCGGTGCCCTTCGGGGCCGAAGAGGGAACACAGTGTCGCTGTGGCTGCCCCCGCAACTGTATGCAGCGAGTCCGCCTGCGCTCCACGCCACTGGTTCGACCGGGAAGGCCGCAGCGGACCATGACCTGCCAGCCAGGAGACCTGCCGGCAAGACTGTTCGTGCCAGCCAACATCGGGCGGGGTGTACCGATGCCGCAGCCATGCCCGCCTCACGGCATGCTCGGGCCGTCGCGCGACGCTCAACCCGGTGTCCGTCTTGAATCAAGTTTCGCCTTCCTCCGTTTTATCCGACGCGGCCGCCACGCTGCGGCCCTCGGCGTGTCCGGGGCTGCTGCGCATCGTCGCCGCGCGCGACGGCGGGATTTGCCGGATCAAACTGCCCGGCGGTGAATTGAGCGCCGCGCAGGCTCGGGCGATCGCGGACGCTAGCGCGCGGCACGCGGCCGGGGTGATCGAGTTGACCAATCGCGCGAATGTGCAGGTGCGTGGCGTGAAGCGCGGTGAAGAGGCGGCGTTGATCGCAGCGTTGATCGATGCGGGTCTTGGGCCGATGCCGGCGAACGGCGTGGCGAGCCATGCGAACACGACGGCTGCGGAGAACGCTGCGGATGCCGGGGCTGCCAACGCAGTGAATGAATGGGCTTCGAACGCCGCAGACGCAGCAGCGCAGCAGGCGTGCATTGCCGACGCACTCTCCGCCGCAGCGGCAGCCACCGCCGACGACGTCCGCAACGTCATGATCAGCCCCGCAGCCGGGCGCGATCCATCCGCGCTATTCGACACCCGCCCGCTGTGCGCCGAACTACTCGCGATGCTGCAAAGCGAAACGCGTTTCGCGGCGCTGTCGCCGAAATTCGCGCTGCTGCTGGACGGGGGCGAGCGGCTCGCGAGAGTGGATCATCCGCACGATGTGTGGCTGGCGGCATCGCAAGAGGCGGACGGCGTGCGGTTCGTGTTCGGGGTGGCGGGTTGTCCGCCTGTGGGCGCCTATGCGGGCGCGCTTACGCAAAGCCAAAGCACCGCGCCTGGAAAACCGGGCGTGAACGACACAGGCGCAGTAGCCGCGATCCTGCCTTCACAAGTCCCGGCACTAGTACGCGCGCTGCTCCTCACGTTCCTCGACCTCGCCGCCGCCGACGCCACACGCATGCGCCACCTGCTGACCACGCATTCCGTCGAAGCAATACTGCATCACGCCGAGCAATATCTCGACTTCCCGCTCACCCAGAACGCGAAACTGAGCAACTGGCATCGCGCCACGCCAGCCGACGCCAACCTCCGCCTCGGCACCCACGCCCAACGCGTGCCCGGAACCTCGCACGTCGGCGGCCAGCCACCGCTGGGACGCGTCGACGCCGACACCCTTAACGGTCTCGCCGCGCTTTCGCAGCAGCATGGCAACGGCACGCTGCATGTCACCCCGTGGCAAAGCGTGCTCTTAACCGACATCGCCACACAAGCCGGACCGACCGTGCTAACCGCGATGACCACGCTCGGTCTCGCCTGCGATCCCGCACAAGCGATCACGCACCTGATCGCGTGCGCCGGATCGAGCGGCTGCGCGAAGGGCCTCGCCGACACCAAGACCGACGCGTTGCGCCTCGCGGCTCGCCTGCCCGCCGGCGTCGACGTGCATCTGAGCGGCTGCTCGCGCTCGTGCGCCGCCGCGCATTGCGCGCCGTACACGCTGCTGGCCGCGGCGCCCGGCCTCTACGACCTTTATCGACGCGACGGCCGGCCCGGCTTCGGCCAGTGCGTCGCGCGCCAACTGACGATCGGCGAGGCCCTCGACATGCTCGAACGCCTCGCCCGGAGTGACACCGATGCTTGATTACATTCGCGACGGTCAGGAGATCTATCGCCAATCCTTCGCGACGATCCGCGCGGAGGCCGACTTGTCGCGCATACCCGCCGACCTCGAAAAACTCGCGGTGCGCGTGATTCACGCATGCGGCATGGTCGATGTGATCGAGGATCTGCAATTTTCCGCGGGCGCGGGCGCGGCGGGCCGTGCGGCGCTCGCGCAAGGCGCGCCGATCCTGTGCGACGCCGGCATGGTCGCGCAAGGCATCACGCGCGCGCGGCTGCCGGCGAACAACGAGGTCATCTGCACGCTTACGCATCCAGACGTGCCGTCGCTCGCACGCGAACTCGGCAATACGCGCTCGGCGGCCGCGCTCGAATTGTGGCGGCCGCATCTGGCGGGCAGCGTCGTCGTGATCGGCAATGCGCCGACCGCCCTCTTTCATCTGCTCGATATGCTCGACGCCGGCGCTCCAAAGCCCGCGCTGATTCTCGGCTTTCCCGTGGGTTTTGTCGGCGCGGCCGAATCGAAGGCGATGCTCGCGGACGACAGCTGCGGCGTGCCCTTCGTGGTGGTGCATGGCCGGCGCGGCGGCAGCGCGATGGCGGCGGCCGCCGTGAACGCGCTCGCCACGGAGGTCGAATAAATGACGGCGCAAGGACGTTTGTTCGGACTCGGCGTCGGCCCCGGCGACCCGGAACTCATCACGCTGAAGGCGCTGCGCTTGCTGAAGGCGTCGCCGGTGGTCGCGTATTTCGTCGCCAAGGGCAAGAAAGGCAACGCGTTCAGCATCATCGAAGCGCATTTGCACGATGCCCAGCAGCATCTGCCGCTCGTTTATCCCGTCACCACCGAAGCGCTCGAACCGCCGCTTTCGTATGAAGCGATCATCGCCGACTTCTACGACACCGCCGCGCAAGTCGTCGCCGCGCATCTCGATGCGGGCCGCGACGTCGCCGTGATCTGCGAGGGCGATCCGTTCTTCTATGGCTCGTACATGTATCTGCACGACCGGCTCGCGGCGCGCTACGAAAGCGAAGTGGTGCCCGGCGTGTGCTCGATGCTCGGCGGCGCCGCCGTGCTCGGCGCGCCGCTGGTGTATCGCAACCAGAGCCTCTCGGTCCTTTCGGGCGTGTTGCCCGAAGACGAATTGCGCCGCCGTCTGGCCGATGCCGACGCCGCCGTCGTGATGAAACTCGGCCGCAACTTCGACAAGGTGCGGCGCGTGCTCGGCGAACTCGGTCTCGCGGACCGCGCGCTCTACGTCGAACGCGCGACGATGGGCAATCAGCGCATCGTGCCGCTCGCCGAAGTCGATCCGATGGCGTCGCCGTATTTTTCGCTGCTCGTGGTGCCGGGGGAAAAATGGCAAGGATGAGCGCACCCGCGATCGTGATTCTGGGCGCGGGCGCATTGGCGACGGCGCGGCGCATTCAGGCGCTGTATGCGGATAGCCAGGTGCATGCATTGCAGGGACGCGTCGAGGCGGACGTGTCGTACAGCGAACTCGGCGCGCATCTGCGGGAACTGTATGCGCGCGGCACGCCGATCGTCGCGTTGTGCGCGGCGGGGATCGTGATTCGCTGTCTGGCTCCGTCGTTGTCGAACAAGGGCGTCGAGCCGCCTGTGCTGGCCGTCGCTGAGGATGGCAGCGCGGTCGTGCCGCTGCTCGGCGGTCTTGCCGGCGTCAACCTGATGGCGCGCGAGATTGCCGCGCTGCTGGCCGTGCCGCCGGCCATCACGACGAGCGGCGAATTGCGTTTCGGCACCTGCGTGCTGAATCCGCCCGAGGGCTACACGCTCGCCGATATCGGCCAAGGCAAGCGCTTTGTTTCGGATCTGCTGGCCGGCGAGAGCACGCGCATCGAAGGCGAAGCGCCGTGGCTCGATGACGCGCAACTGCCCCGCTCCGACTCGGCGCGTCTCGCGATCCGCGTCACGCCGCGGGCGTGGGACGGGCGCGACGAAGAGTTGGTGATTCATCCGCGCAGCGTGGTCGCGGCGGTGACGGCCGTGGATGTGGAGATCGCGACACGCGTGCGCGAGGCGCTGGACGCGCAGGGTCTCGCGCCGCTGTCGCTCGCGGCATTGCTGGCCTCTTCTGAACGCATGGCCGACCCGGCGCTTGCAGAGGCCGCGGCGAACCTGAACGTGCCGTTGCGTTTCGCGCTGACACGTCCCGAAGATGGCGAGCCGCCGGCCAATCTGCTGCATGCCGCGCTGCGCATTCCGTACAAGACGCTGCACAACGATGCGGCGGCAGGCGTCGCGCTCGCGTTGGCGCCGCTCGCCATCGATCCCGACACGATCGGCCGCGCGCGTGGCCGCCTGACCGTGATCGGCCTCGGCCCCGGCAGCGCCGATCTGATGGTGCCGGCCGCGCGCACGGCGCTCAACGAAGCCACCGATATTCTCGGCTACGACACCTACGTGAAAATGGCCGGCCCATTGCGCGCCAGCCAGCGCGTGCACGGCACGGACAATCGCGAGGAAATGCAGCGCGCGCGGCACGCATTCGAACTGGCGAGCGAGGGACGTTTCGTGGTGATGGTGTCGTCGGGCGATCCGGGGGTGTTCGCGATGGCGGCGGCGGTGCTCGAAGCGCTGGAGGCGTCGGATAACGCGGAGTGGGCTGCGGTCGAACTGGCGATCGTGCCGGGTGTATCGGCGGCGCTGGCAACGGCGGCGCAAGCGGGCGCGCCGCTGGGCCACGACTTCTGCATGCTGTCGCTGTCCGATAATCTGAAGCCCTGGGCGATCATCGAAAAGCGTCTGAAGCATGCCGCCGAAGCGGATCTGGTGATGGCGTTCTACAACCCGATTTCGCGCGCACGGCCGTGGCAGCTGGATAAAGCGCTGGATATCGTGCGGGAGTATCGTGCGACGCAGACTCAGGTGGTGCTCGGCCGCGATATAGGTCGCCCAGGCGGCACGCTGCGCACGCTCACGCTAGGCGAACTGCGTTCGTCCGATGTGGATATGCGCACGATGGTGATCGTGGGGTCGTCCACGACGCGGCGGTTCGGCAACGCGGCCGAAGGCGGTGAGTGGGTTTACACGCCGCGGTGGTATGAATGAATGAGTGGGCAGGCTGACCTCAGCCTGCGCGCTGCATGTTCATGGCCGTGACCAGTGCTCGCAACTGCACGCCATCCGGCCGCGCCAGGTCTTCCAGAATCGTGAAGTGATTGCATCCGGGCAAAGGCACGAATTCCACCCGCTCGCCCGCCTGCCGACACGCCGCCGCATATTCCTCCGAGTGGCGAATCAGTTCCGGCAATTCCGCCGTGCCGACGCTGATTGTCATCGGCACGCCGCGGCCGATATGCCGCATCGGACTATAAGCGTCGATTTCGAGCGGCATAAGTTGCAGCTTGTCGTTCAGCCACGACATCGCGATAGGCTCTAGATCGACCAGCGCGCTGATCGGCATGGCATGCACGAGCGCTTCGTGCGCGCGAAAATGCGCGCTCAGTTGCCCACCCGCTGAATGTCCCGCGAGGCAGATGGGAGCGCGCGTGCCGAGACCATTAAGATCGTCGGCAAGTGCTGCCAGCAACGCCTCGATTTCACCGACGATTTCCGTCATCGATGCCTCCGGCGCCAATGTGTACTCGGCCAGCACGACATTGAAACCGCAAGCGAGCGGCCCGCTTGCCACGAACGCAAAATCTTCCTTGCTGCGCGCCTGCCAGTAACCGCCGTGAATGAACACGAAAATCGGCGCATCGGGCTTGCCGCACGGCAACCAGTCGAAGCGCTGACGAGGACGCGGTCCATAAGCGATATCGCGCCTGCATGGCACGCTTTCATATAACGCCGCACTGCGCGCCTGAAACCCGAGCATGCGCTCGGCGACATCCTCGACCGCTGCCACGTTGTCGTAGGCGGCGCGCAGCGCCGTTTGATCCATGCCTCGGAAAAGCTCGCTCATGATGTCCCTGAACCGTTCGTCGAAGAGAAGCGTTTGAAGAACGCTAAGCCGCCACCTTCAAATCCTCAATCGCCCGCTGCCGCACGCCCAGGTCATCCCACAACTCCGGGTGGCAAGTGAACACCAGAATCTGATGGCGCGTGGCCGCGTCGATCAGCGCGCGCTTGATCGCGTCGCGCCGCGCGGCATCGGTATGCACCGCGGCGTCGTCGAGCATGAGCAAGGTCGGCCGGCCTGACGCCTTCAACAGATCCGCGTAAGCGAGCCGCGTCAGAATGCCGAGTTGTTCGCGCGTGCCGAAGCTGAGCGCCTCGAGCGTGTCCGCGCGGCCAAAGCGGTCCAACGTCGCGGGACTCAGATCGTCGCCGAGCGCGATCGTGGATTGCGGAAAAATCCGCTTCAGATAATGCCCGAGCCGCTCGGTCAACGGCGCGCGCAATTGCGCGACCGCGGCGTCGCGTTCGTCGACCAGCACTTCGTCGAGCAGGCTCAACGCGCTCGCGCGCAAGCCGAGTTCGTCCTTGCGCCGCGTCGCCTGTTCGACCTTGGCCTGCACCGCCGCCAGACGCTCGCCGAGACCGGACGCGCCGACCGTCTCCAGTTGACTGCGCAACGCGGCGATCTTCACCTGGCGATCGTTCTGCTCGCCGCGCGCGAGTTCCGCCGACGCGCGATAGCGCTTCGCCTCAGCCGCCGGGTCGTCGAGCCGTGCCGCTTCCAGTTCGCGCTCGCGCCCTTCGCGCTGCTTGCGCAGTGCCTCGACCTGCACGCGTTGTTCGACGATCTTCGCCTGCCATTGCGCACGGTTGCGGCGGAACGCTTCGTCGTCCAGTTGCGCCTGCTTGCGCTGCAATTGATCAGCGAGCGATTCCGCGTTCGCCATGCCGGTCGATTTTTTATCGGCCGCCTGCGTCAGCACTTTCCGCGCGGCTTCCAACGCGTCGCGCGCGATCTCGGCGTTGCGGCGCGCTTCGTCGAGCGGCGCCGCCGCCGATACGTCGGGCAGACCCGCGAGCCGCTCATTGGCGGCCTGCATGCGCGCCACGGCCGTCGCCGACGCTGCGCGCAACGCTTCGATGCCCTGCGGCGCGTGCACGTCGAGAATCTTCGCCTGGCTTTTCTGCTGCGCGAGCGCCGCCTTCCAGCACTCGTGCCGCGCTTCGCCCTCGCCGAGCGACGCGACGCCGAGCGCCTGCAACAACTGCGCATGCTGGGCTTCGAGCGACGCGAGTTCGGACAAACGCGCCGGCAGATCCGAGACACCGGGAATCACCCGCAATTCGCCTAGCGCGCCGAGGCCGATCCGCTTTTCTTCGTCCACACGCAGCACGCCCTCGCCGCTTACCGGTTTTTCGTCAACGGTAATCGCGCCGTTCAGGCGATATTCAATGCGGGTCATCGCGGCTTCGGTGCGAGCACGCAACACGCTCAACTCGCCGCCGAGCGCGGCGAGCCGCTTCAGCTTCGCCTCGTCGATTTCGAGCGTGGCCGCTTCGCGCGCGGCTTCGAGCACGGCATCGTTCGCCTTGCTGGCTGCGGCAATCGACGCTTCGAGCCGCTCGCTTTCCGCGCGAAAGAGTCCGATCTGGCTGCGCAGATCGGCCGCGGTCACGGCTGCGTTAGCCAGTTCGAGCGCGCGGTTGGCATTCGCGGACGCCTGCTCGAATTGCGCGACGCTGGCCGCGGCATCCGCGTGCTCGGCCTGGACCGCCGCCACACTCGCCCGCAACGCATCGAGTTGCTGGCGCTCGCGCGCGACGGCCGCTTCCAGGTCGAGCGCGTTCTGCTCCTGCTGCAATGGCAAAGCCAGTTCGGCTTCGCTCGCCTTCACTGACTGCTCAAGTCCCTTCAGGCTGCTCTCGAGTTGCACGACGGCATCGGCGCGTAATTGCGCCTGCAGCGCCTTCTGCTCGTGGATTTCCCACGGGCGTTTGCGCTGCGTATCGTCGAAGGTTTGCTGCTGCGTGGCGAGACTGGCAATGTTCGCCTCGAACTGTTGACGCTGCTGTTCGAGATCAGCCCGCTCCTCGATCAGGCGCGTGAGAGTCTGTTCGGCCTCGGCGAGCGGCCCAGTCGACTTCTGCGTGCGCGCGGTGAGCAGTTGCCGAAGCTCGCGCTGCACGGCGGCGATCAACGCATCCTCGCCTGCCGATTCGCGGCCGCCCGAGAGTTGCGACAGCGCATCGCGCAGATACTGCGCCGCGTGGCCGGTGGAATCGCGCATCTCCTGCGTGCCGCCTTGCTGCACCCACAACAAACCGGGGACGCCCGCGTTCTCCGCCTTCAACGGCCCGCGCGCGGGGCGCGAAAAACCGAGCAAGGCCGCGAGCTTGTCTTCCGCTTCATCTTCACCGAACGCGCTCTGGCCAATTCTCAGTTCACAGCGCTGCCGTGTGACGAACTGCTTGGACAAGCGGCACGCCATGCCATCCAGCTCGAAGCTCACTTCGACCGACGGCTGCCCGCTCGCCTTGCCCCACGGCAACAGGTCTTTCAGATGCGAGGCCTTGTAGCGCTCCAGAAACACCGCGCGCACCGCTTCGGCAATGGTGCTCTTGCCCGCTTCGTTCGGACCGACAAAAAGATTCAGACCGGGCTGCAGATCGTCGATGACGAGCTTGCCGGTGAACTGCTTGAACTCCTGAATCGCAATACTTTGCAGCTTCATGCGGACCTCGCTTCGCGCGGCAGTTCACGTTGGAAACGCGCCAGAAGCAGCAATGCCTCGGCCGCGCGCTTGACCTCTTGCGGGTCGGACTGCGGGTCCTCCTGCAAGCCACGCAGACGCGCCACCACTTTCGCGAGGTAGCCGCTTTGCGCGCCGAGTTCGGCGAGATCGTCGTCGGTGGGGAGCACTTGCAGGCCGCTCAGGTCGACGCGCAAAGCTCGCACGCGCGCGCGGGCTTCTTCCACGGCGACGCGAAGCGCTTCGGCGTCGGCCAGCGCTGCCGTGCCGCCGACTGACACGCGCAGCACGTCATGGCTGCCTAGCGTGGCGAGGCGCGCCTTGAGCGAATCCACATCGGTCGGAACGCCGATGGTTTCCTCCCACCGATGCCATTGATATTGACCGACCCGCACCGGCTCGACCACCGGCGACGCGCCCGGCTCGCTCAGCGTGACGTCGAGCATGAAGCCAGGATCGTTGGCGCGGAAGCGGTCCTGCTCATGCGTGCCCGCGTACCAGATACGCTCATCGACACGCAGATGCCCGTGCCAGTCGCCGAGCGCCAGATAGTCGAGACGCGCGCTCGCGGCCCGCGTCGGCGCGATGGGATTCGACGAGTCGATGCCTTCCTGCAGAATCCCGCTCACGCTGCCGTGCGCGAGTCCGACGCGGTGATAGCCGGGCGGCGTCTCCGCACTGTCGAAGAAACCGGTGGTGTCGTCATACGTGATGCGCTGCGTGAGCGGCGCGCACAAGAGCGCGCAGCGGCAGTCGTCCAGCAGCACCACGCCGGGTTCGAGCACCACGCGCACATTCGGCGCGATGCAGTTCAGGCGCTGCGCGCGCGTCCACACGCTCTCGACGAGCGCGGCGTCGTGATTGCCCGGCAACATGATCCACGGCCCCGCGAACGCTTGCAGCGCGCCGAACAGACGGCGGATCACCGTGTCGGAGACGGTTTGCAGATCGAAGACGTCGCCGGCCACGAGCACCGCATCCACATTGCGCGCGGCGGCTTCTGCCGCGATCCGGCGCACGGTCTCGAAGCGCGCCTCGGCAAGATGCGCCGCCTCGTCCGGCTCGAACTGGCCGAATTGCGTGCCGATCTGCCAGTCCGCGGTGTGCAGAAACCTGATCACTGTGCCTCCCTTCCGTTTCATTCCGTTCAATTGCAAGCTGCCTCGCCAGGCAAGGCAGCGCAGTCTAACCGCAGATGTTACCGTGCCCGCGCGGCAAAGCTAGTCCTCGACGGCGAGCGGGGCCTGGCCCATGCGCCCGCGAGCGGCGCTACACTCGTGGTTTCCGGCTGCGCTCGCTGAGCGCGCCGCATGATTTCAATCGACCTGGACCCGTTGCCTGCCGCCGATGAACAAAGCAATCGAACTGAAGAAGGCCAAGCGCACCCCGCTCCTGCTGTTGTTCGCCGCCGCCTGCGTTTTCGTGGTGACCGCGTTCATGCCGCGCGGCATCTGGGTGGACGGCATCAAGGCGGTCGCCGAGGCCGCGATGGTGGGCGCGCTCGCCGACTGGTTCGCGGTGGCCGCCCTGTTTCGCCGCGTGCCGATCCCGGTCGTCTCCGCGCACACCGCGATCATTCCGAGGAACAAGCATAAGATCGCCGACAACCTCGCGGTGTTCGTGCAGGACAAGTTCCTGGATGTGCCATCGCTGGTCGGTCTGATCCAGAAGCACGACCCGGCGCGCAGCATCACCGCGTGGCTGACGCAGCCGGAAAACACCGCTCGTTTAGGCGACTACGTCGTCAAGCTCACCAGCGGCATTCTCGAACTGACCGACGACGTGCGCATTCAGGTTTTCATCAAGGACGCGCTGCGCGACGTGCTCGCCAAGGTGGACCTGTCGCAATCGATGGGCTCGATTCTCGACACGCTCACCAAGGACGGCCGCCATCAGGAGCTGCTCGACGCCGGCATCGAACAGGTCGTGGCGCTGCTGCGCGAACCGCACGCGCGCGAGTTCATCGCTGAGCGGATCGTCGAATGGGTGAAGAGCGAATACCCGAAGATGGAAAAGATTTTGCCCTCGACGTTTTCTGCGTGGCTGGGCGACAAAGGCGCCGAAACAATCGCCAACGCGGTGAATCGCATGCTCGAACAGATCAGCGAAAATCCCACGCACGAGCTGCGTCAGAAGTTCGACGACGCCGCGCACAAGCTGATCGTCAAACTCAAAACCGATCCCGCGTTCCTGCAAAAAGGCGAGGAACTGAAGCGCTATCTGGTGGAAGGCGACGCGCTCAGTTCGTATGTGAAGGACATGTGGGGCGAATTGCGGGCGTGGCTCAAGCGCGATCTGCAAAGCACCGACTCGGCCCTGCACGCACGCGTGGTGGCGATGGGCCAATGGGTCGGCCGCGAACTCGCGCACGATCCGGCGTTGCGCCAGTCGCTCAACGATCACCTCGAAGAGGCCGCGCGCACCATGGCGCCGGACTTCGCGCGTTTCCTGACGCGCCATATCAGCGACACCGTGAAGAACTGGGATTCGCATGAGATGTCACGGCAGATCGAACTGAACATTGGTAAGGATCTGCAATACATCCGCATCAACGGGACGATTGTGGGCGGCTTTATCGGCCTGCTGCTGTACGCGAGCTCGCAATTGCTGGGCTTGCTGCGTCTGCACATGGGATGAGCGATAGGCCGCCCTGCTTCAAAGCGCCTACAATCCGGGCATATGAATTGCTCATGCGCTGTGCCCGGACACCCTCACCCTGTCCGCGAGCGGCCCTTATAAAAACGACAGCGCGTCTCAATCGGAAAGTGTGCTCATGAAAATCTCGTTACCGCCGTCAGGGCGGCCGAACCGCGTTTACCCGCCGGGCACGCCGAGTCTGCACGGCTTAGCGTCGGTGATTACCGGCGTGGTGGTGGTGTGCGGCTTGTACTTCGGCCGCGCGGTGTTGATCCCGATCACGCTGTCGGTGTTGCTCAGCTTCCTGCTCGCTCCGCTCGTACAGATGCTGCGGCGTTTCCATATGGGGCAATTGCCGTCGATCTTCATCGCCGTGTTGTTCGCGTTGGCCAGCTTACTCGCCGTCGGTGCGCTGATCACCGCGCAACTCGTGCAACTCGCTGCCGACCTGCCGCAGTATCAGGAGGCGATCGAGCAGAAGATCGAGACGGTGCAGGAGAAAACCGTCGGCCGCGCCGATTCGCTGATGAGCCGCGCCGCCGTCGCGTTGCAGCGCGTGTCCCCGCCCAAGCCGAACCCGCCGCGTCCCACCGGACGCGCCGCGCGCAACGCGCCCGCCGTGCCTCAGCCAGTCGAAGTGCACGAACCCTCGCCCACGCCGATGCAGCTCGCGCAGCGCGCGTTGTCGCCGGCCATCGCGCCGATCGAAACGACCTTTATCGTGCTGGTCGTGACGATCTTTATCCTGCTGCAACGCGAGGATTTGCGCGACCGCTTGATCAGCCTGTTCGGCTCGCGCGATCTGCACCGCACCACCACCGCGATCAACGACGCCGCCGTGCGTCTGTCCCGCTACTTCGTCGCGCAACTCGGTGTGAATCTGAGTGCGGGTGGTGTGATCGCGATAGGGCTCGCGATCATCGGCGTGCCGGGTGCGCTGCTGTTCGGCGTGATCGCCGCGCTGCTGCGCTTCGTGCCGTATATCGGCATCTGGATCGCCGCGATTCTCGCCGTGTTCCTCGCGGCCGCGATCCAGCCGCAATGGACCATGGCGGTCTATACGCTCATCCTGTTCATCGTCGTCGACGTGGTGGCCGGGCAGATCGCCGAGCCGCTGCTTTACGGCCACCGCTCCGGCCTGTCGCCGCTCGCGGTGGTGGTGGCGGCGATTTTCTGGAGCTGGCTGTGGGGGCCGATCGGCCTCGTGCTTTCGACGCCGCTCACGTTGTGCGTGGTCACGCTCGGCCGCTACGCCGACCGGCTGAACTTTCTCACGGTGCTGCTGGGCGATCAGCCCGCGCTCACGCCCGCGCAGAACTTCTATCAGCGGCTGCTGGCGGACGATCCGCATGAGGCCATCGTGCAGGCGGAGCGCCTGTTGCGCGAGATGTCGCTGATCGACTACTACGACAAGGTCGCGCTCGAAGGGCTCAAGCTCGCCCGCAACGATGCAATGCGCGGCGTGCTGATGCCGGACCAGTTACAGCGCATCAACGACGCGCTGGTGGACATCGTCGAAAACCTGGAAATCGCGGACGGTTTGCCGGACCGCCTGGCGCGCAGCGAACCCGCCGATACCGCGAGCGCGCTGCTCGCTTCGGCCTCGGCCGATCTGTCCGAGCGGCACGACAGCCACATTTCGGCGCACCCGCAGATGCGCCGCGAAGCAGAAAAAACCTCGGTGCTGTGCGTACCCGGACGCGGTTCGTTCGACGAAGTCACCACCGCGATCGCGGTGCAACTGCTCGCCCGCCAGGGCCTCGCGCCGATGATGGCGACGCATTCGGGCTATCGCAGCGCACGCGCCGACGAACCGAGCTTCAAGGACGCGCCGATCATCTGCATCGTCTCGCTCGATGCGCCGGAATCGCCGCCGTATCTGCGCAACATGCTGCGGCGCACGCGCGAGTGGCGGCCGCGCGCGACGCTGGTGGTCGGCGTGGGCGGCGCGCCGGAAGGCGCCCCGGAGATGGGCGCGACCGGCGCTTCGCACGCGGCGCCCACCTTCCGCGCGATGGTCGAGGAATGCCAGGCGGCTTCGAGCGTGGCGCACGCGCGCAACGCTTCGCACGTGGGCGGAGCGGACTAGGCGCCTTCGCCGTGGGTACAGCCGCCCGGCGGCATCGCTGTACCCAAAATGAGGACAGCCGCGCGCGCACCCTCCTTCATACTTCGCTATCGATTCGCACCGCCTCGAAGAGCTAACCAGCCCCGGCGGTCGATCCCGGCATCGAAGCTCCAGGAGACCCGCATGAGCCGCCCCTTTAAACCCTATCCGTTTTCGCCTCGTCACTATGAAGGCGTGGCGCCACCACTCGTCGATGGGCGCGATCCTGTCAGGCGGCCGGTGGCGATTGTCGGCGGCGGCCCGGTCGGCATGACGCTGGCGCTCGCGCTGGCTCGCCAGGGCGTGCGCTCGGTGCTGATCGAAGCCGACGACGGCGTCTGCACCGGCAGCCGCGCGATCTGCATTTCGCGGCGCAGCCTGGAAATCTTCAAACGGCTCGGCGTCGTGCAACGCTTCCTGCAAAAAGGCTTGCCGTGGACCGGTGGCCGCAGCTTCTACCGCGATGCCGAAGTGTTCCGCTTCGCCATGCATCAGGACGACGAGCAATCGCTGCCGCCGATGATCAACATCGCGCAATATCAGATCGAGCAGTTGCTGCTCGACGAAGTGGAACGGCATGCCGACCTGATCGATATCCGTTGGCAGACGCGCGTGACCGGCATTGAGCAACATACGGACGAAGGCGGTCGCGCCAACCTCGACAACGCGGGCGGCGCGACGCTCGCCCTGCGCACCGGCGACACCGCATGGCAGATGCACGCCGACTGGGTGGTGGCCTGCGACGGCGGCCGCAGCACGATTCGCGAGGCGCTCGGCCTCAAGCTCACAGGCACGACGTACGAAGGCCGCTATGTGATCGTGGATATCGAACTGGACAGCGCGCGCGCCACCGAGCGCCTCGCCTATTTCGATCCGCCGTCCAATCCCGGCTCGACGGTGCTGGTGCACAAGCAGCCCGACAACGTCTGGCGCATCGACTACCAGCTTCGCGACGACGAAGACCCGGACGCCGCCGTGCAGCCCGAGAACGTCATGCCACGCGTGCAGAGCGTGCTCGATTCGATGGGCGAAACCGGCGCATGGTCGCCGATCTGGATCACCGTCTACAAGGCCAACGCATTGACGCTCGAACGCTACCGGCACGGCCCGGTGCTGTTCGCAGGCGACGCCGCGCATCTCGTGCCGATTTTCGGCGTGCGCGGCGCTAATTCCGGTATCGACGACGCGGACAACCTCGGCTGGAAACTGGGCTGCGTGGTGAACGGCGTGGCGTCGCCGCGTCTGCTCGATAGCTACAGCGACGAGCGCGTGTTCGCCGCGCGCGAGAATCTGAGTTACGGCATGAAGAGCACGGAGTTCATGGCGCCGCCCTCGTTCGCCTTCGATCTGATGCGCCAGGCCGTGCTTGGTCTCGCTGAGCATCATGCGGCGGTGCGTCCGTTGATCAATCCGCGGCAGACGCATGCGATTGCCTATGTGCAGTCACCGCTGAACGACGCCGCTGGTGAAGCGAGCGACGCTTTTGCGCAAGGCCCCGCGCCTGGCACTGTGCTTCCGGAATGCAGACTCAAACATAGCGACGAAGGCGTCTTGGTCGATATCCATCTGACGGATCTGCTCGGGGCACGCTTCACTGCGTTGCGCTTCGGTGCGAACGCGAAAGACGACTCCGCGCAAGACACAGCGTGGCAGCGGTTGCATGACACGCTTGCCGAACAACGTATCCCGTTCAAAGCCGTCAAGCTGGTCAGGAACGACACGCATAACGTCGCGAACTCAGACGTGATCGATCACACCAGCCGTTTGCACGACATGCTCGACGCCACGCCCGGCACGGTCTATCTGATTCGTCCCGATGGCCATGTACTCGCCCGCTGGCGCGACGGCCGCGCAGAAGCCACGCAACGCGCCATCAACGCGGCGCTGACGATCTAATACAAAGGAGACAAACAACATGACCGATAGCGATCTCGACCTCGTCTACACGACGCTCTGCAAGACGCTCACGAACGAAGGCGAGGCTCAGGCGCCGTTGTATCTGGCCCGCCTCGCGATGCTGTGTCTGACCGAACTCGACAACCCGCGGCGCGCGTTGTCTCTGATCGAAGCGGCACGGCTGCCGGCTTCGACTGCGGTGACGGCATAAGGCGTAAAAAAGCCGCCACGCCATGTGAGGCGCGGCGGCTTTCGCTTGAGGTTACTGTTACTGCTTCGGATACAAACCCAGCGTCCTCGCATGCAGGCGCGCGAGACCGAGCAACGCATCCGTATACGGCGTAGCGACGCCTGTCAGTTGTCCCAGTTCGCGCACCGCGGCCACCAGCGCGTCAAGCTCGACTGCTTTACCCGCCTGCACGTCCTGCAGCATCGAGGTTTTCATCGTGCCGAGTTTCAGCGTGACTGCGTGGCGGTCCTCCGGGTCCTGATCAATCGGAATGCCGAAGCGTGCGCCGATTTCCTTCGCTTCCAGCATGATGCTCGTGACGAAGTTGCGCACCAGTTCGTCGCTGAGAATCCGGTCGGTGGTCGCGCCGGTGATGGCGCTGATCGGATTCATCGTCATATTGCCCCACAGCTTGTACCAGACGTCGCGCTGAATCTGCGCCGACCCCGACGCATTGAAGCCGGCCGCCACGAGCGTGGCCGTGAGCGCCGCGACACGCTCGCTCGCCCGCCCCGACGCCTCGCCGATAATCAGCCCATTACCCTGATGATGCCGGATGACGCCCGGCGCTTCGACGAGGCAACTGGCGTGCACCACGCAACCCACCGTTTGCGCGCTCGGAATCGCGGCGGCAATCGCGCCGTCCGGATCGATCGACTTCAGGCGCTTGCCGGCGAAGTCCGCGCCGAGTCCGTCGCAGAACCACCAGGGCACGCCGTTCATCGCGGTCAAGACGATGGTTTGCGCGTCAAGCAGCGGCGCGATCCGCGCGGCCACCGACGCCATTGCCGGACCTTTGACGGCGACCACGACGAGATCCTGCACGCCGAGATCCGCGGGATTCTCGCTCGCATTCACTTTCACGGCATGCGTCGCGCCGCCTTCGATCAAACGCAGGCCGTGCTCGCGCAACGCGTTCAGCGTCTCGCCGCGCGCCACCACGCTCACGTCATGACCGGCCTGCGCGAGCTTCACGCCCATCCAGCCGCCAATCGCGCCCGCACCGTAGATTGCTGCTTTCATCGTTTCAATCCTTGTAACTGGCGTCGATGCGGTCCACTCGCCGCACCAACGCGTCGAACACATCCTGGCCCGCGCCGTGACGCGGATCGAACTGCAGCGCGTCGCGCGAGCAGCGAATCGCGACGTCTTCCGGAACCGGCCGCGCGCGGCCCATCGCGAATGTCGCCATCTGGATTTCGCAGGCGCGGTTGAGCGTCCACAGGACCGCGAAAGTTTGCGGCAAGGTGTGGCCCCACGCAAGCAGCCCATGGTTGCGCAAGATCACCGCCTGCCGGTTGCCGATATGTTCCAGCAGACGCGGGCCTTCTTCCGCGTGCACGGTGATGCCTTCGAAGTCGTGATACGCAATGCGGTCGTGCAATTGCGCGCTGTAGAAGTTGGTCTGCTGCAGACCGTCTTCCAGACAGGCCACGGCGACGCCCGCCGTGGTGTGCGTATGCATCACGCAGTGCGCGTCGGGCAAGCCTTCATGAATCGCCGCATGCACGACGAAGCCGGCCGGATTCACCGGATACGGCGAGTGATCGAGCACGCGCCCCTGTGCATCGATCTTCACGAGATTGCTCGCGGTCACTTCGCTGTAATGCAGCCCGAACGGATTGATCAGGAACTGCCGCTCGCCGCCGCTCACGCTGGCGGGAACGCGCAGCGTGATGTGGTTGTAGATCATCTCGGTCCAGCCGAGCATGTCGAAGATCCGGTAGCACGCCGCAAGCTGCACGCGCGCATGCCATTCGTCCGGATGCATTGCGTGGGCCTTCGGCGCGCTCGGCGCTGGTATATCGAGGGTGGTCATTTGGGTCTCCCTGGTTATCGTTGTGTCGATCAAACGTCCGACTCTACGCGCCCGACACCACGGCCGCGATCGACGAAGCCACATACTCCGCATTGCGTTCGTTCAGACCGGCCACGCACATGCGCCCGGAGCGCAGCACATACACCGCGTATTCGCTGCGCAGACGCTCTACCTGGCTTTCGCTCAAGCCGGTGTAGGTGAACATGCCGCGCTGTGCGACGTAGCGCGCGCGCATCACTTCATCCACACGGCCCGCGAGTCCGGTGTAAATCGTGCCGCGCATGGCGAGAATCCGCTCGCGCATGGTAGCGAGTTCAGCTTCCCACGAGGCGCGCAACGACGCATCCGCGAGCACGTTGGCGACGAGCCGCGCGCCGTGCGTCGGCGGATTGCTGTAGTTCGCGCGCACCGTCGACATCAATTGACCGAGTACGCGGCCGGCCTCTTCCGCGCTCCTGCAGACCACGCTCAACGCACCGACGCGCTCGCCGTACAGCGAGAAATTCTTCGAGAACGAATTCGCGGCGATCAACGGAATGCCCGCGTCGGCCAGCAGACGCACGCAAGCGGCGTCTTCTTCAAGACCGGCGCCGAAACCCTGATAAGCCATATCGACGAACGCGATCAGCTTGCGGCGCTGCAAAACCGGCACCAGCTCGGCCCATTGGGCCGGGCTCAGATCCACGCCGGTCGGGTTGTGGCAGCACGCGTGCAGCAGCACGACGCTTTTTTCCGGCAAGCGGCCGATCGTTTCGATCATGTCGGCAAAACGCAAGCCGCCGGTGTGTTCGTCGTAATACGGATAGGTGTTGACCGTCAGCCCCGCGCCTTCGAACACGACGCGATGGTTTTCCCAGCTCGGGTCGCTGATCCAGATCTGCGACCCGGGGAAATAACGCTTCAGGAAATCGGCGCCCACCTTGAGCGCGCCCGATCCGCCGATGGTTTGCAGCGTCGCGATCCGCCCCGCCTTGCGCGCCTCGCTGTCCGCGCCGAATACGAGTGCTTGCGCTGCGTCGCGATAGAGCGGGAGGCCCGCCATCGGCAGATAGGAGCGCGGGCCGATCGAATCGAGCAGCGCGGTTTCGGCGCGGCGCACGGCGTCCATTACGGGCAGCTTGCCGGCGTCGTCGAAATAGATGCCGATGCTCAGATTGACTTTGTTGGTGCGCGGGTCGAGTTGAAAGTCTTCGTTCAGGCTCAGAATCGGGTCGCCTGGATAAGCGGGAATGTGGTCGAACATGGCAATTCCTTGAATGTGGCCGCAGCGCGGCCTCGGGTGGCGCTCGTCAGGCGCTCAGTGTGATTTAGCTGTAGCGACAGCCCGCGTGAACCGGCTTGTCTCAGACTGGCGAGACGGAAGTCTAAGCGGGTTTGGCCGGGTGCGTCGATTGGGACAAGTCTCCCCGCATGCGGCACGCTACACAATCAATCGATTTTTCACGATTCGTTAGTTTTTCTTTAGAATCGCCCAATGCCACTCACACGCGTCACCATCCGTCAGTTCGAAGCGTTTCTCGCCATCGTCGATCTGCATAGCATCGGCGCGGCGGCGGAACGGCTCGGCCTGACTTCGTCGGCGGTCAGCCAGTTGCTCGCCGATCTCGAAACGGAACTCGGCTTTCGCCTCTTCGACCGGACCACGCGGCGCGTGAATCTGTCGAGCGCGGGGCAGGATTTTCTGGCGTCGGCGGAATCGGTGTTGCGGCACGTGCGCGCCGCCGCGCAATCCGCCGACGATATCCGCAACCGTGCCGCCGGCATCGTGCGGATCGGTGCACCGCTGGTGCTGGCGGCGACCGCGCTGCCCGCGGCTATCGCCGAATATGCGCGCGACAAGCCCAAGGTGGTCGTGCGCGTTTGCGATACCGTGGTCGAGCAGCTGGTAGAGCGCGTGGAAAGCGGCGACGTGGATCTCGCGATCGGCCCTGACCGGCCCAGTGGCACGCGCGTGCGTTCCGATCCGGCGTTCGCGAGTCCGTGGGTGATGTGGTGCGCGCCGAGCCATCCGTTGAACGCGCGCCGCCGCGTGTTGTGGCCGCATTTGCGCGACGTGCCGATCGTCGCCACCGGCCGCGACCATGAACGCGCGGTCGGGCAGATGCTAGCCAATCTGCCGGTGGAAGCCCGCATCATTCCGGTGGACGTGGTGGACAACGTCACCACGGCGTTCGGCCTCGCCTCACACGGGCTGGCCGTCACGCTCGCGCCCGCCTACGTCGCGCCGTTGGCGCGCACCTTCGGGCTTGTAATGAAGCGCATCGTCGATCCCGAAACGATCCGCGAGGTGTGCGTGTATCGCTCCACCGAGCGCGCGCTGTCGCCGCCCGCCGACGGTTTCGCGGATTTCATCATGCCGTGGTTAAAGCGCTGGGATCGCGAGACGCAGGCGCAGGCACGGGGCAAGCGTGCGTAATTGGTGGCTGCGGTGAGGGGTAGTTGCGCTGCGGGGTGGCTGCGATGAGCGGTGGCTGCGTTCAAAAGACAAACGCCAGTGACAGCCGCTCCGCCTTAACGTGAATCCTGCAAGCCGGCCGCGCTCCGTTTCAGGATCAAGCCCGCTCGGGCGCCATGCACAACGCGAACAACTGCCTCTGGCTCGAAATCCCGAGCCGCGAGTAAGCGCGCTTCTGGTACGTGACCACACTCGCCGGCTTGACGCCCATCTGCACCGCGATTTCAGCGGCGCTGGCGCCTTCGAGCGTGCCGCGCAGCACATCGAGTTCGCGCGGCGTGAGTGCCGGGCAAGCGCGCCTGACCCGCGCCAGCATCGCGGCGGCCGAACCCTGCTGATGCTGTCCAATCAACGCGTAATGGCCCTTCGCCGCGTGCGCGAACAAATGCGCGAGGCTTTCCACGCGTTCCAGTTCGCCCGGCTGAAACACGCCATAGGCACGGTCGCGATACAGATTGATCGACAGCCAGACGCTTTCCATGGGCTGCACGAGCAGCGATAGCCGGTCGGACACGTTCGGCTGCGCATAACAGGCCGCGCGATAGGCTTCGTTTTCGATCTCTTCGCTTTGCTGCTGATGCAGCACCAACGCATCGCGCGCCGGTTTGTCGTGTGGACGGCCGATGATCGCGCGATTGCCGTCGAGCGCATAGAAATGCGTGGTGTAGCGATCGGCGACGTCGCGCAGAAAGCGGCCGCCGCGATGATCGGCGGCCGAAACCGTGCGCGGCCGCGCGTCGAATTCATAGGCGAAGATGGTGCACTGCGAGACCGGCAGCGTATCGCCGACAGTCCTTAAAATGCTGGCCGCGAGCGCGTCGGCATCCGCGTGCGAAATCGACATGACGAGCTCGGTCGCACGCGAAGTGCTGATCTGTTCGCTGCGATGCGGTGGAGAAATGCGCCAGGAACGCATGATGAAATTCGGGTCGCCGTGCTGTGGTTCGGTCCGGCAAGCGTAGCACAGCGGAACAGGAGACTGTTTCCGGTGGTCTGCGAAAACGCCTACAGTTGTCGAGAACGCATGATCGACTCTCAGACTGATCAAGGAGGATTGCCATGACTTCCACGCGCGCGGACATGCGCTATCGCAGCATCGAGATTGACGGCCTGAATATTTTCTACCGCGCGGCCGGCCCGCGCGACGCGCCGGTGATTCTGCTGCTGCACGGATTCCCGTCCTCATCGCGCATGTACGAAACGCTGATGCCGCTGCTCGCAACCGACTACCGGCTAATCGCGCCGGACTACCCCGGTTTCGGCCACAGCAGCGCGCCCTCGCCCGACGCATTCGAGTACACCTTCAACCACCTCGCCGACGTGACCTTGCGTTTCACGGACGCCTTGGGATTGCAGCGCTATACGCTGATGATGCAGGACTACGGCGGCCCCGTCGGTTTCCGGGTGGCATTGTCCAGACCGGAACGAATCGAGGCACTGATCGTGCAAAACGCCGTCGCTCACGAAGCGGGGCTCGGTCCGTTATGGGAAACGCGCAAGGCTTTCTGGAAAGACCGCGCGACGCACGAAGCGGCGCTGCGCGCCAATCTGCTCTCGTTCGAGGCGACGCGCTTGCGGCATGTCGGCCGCAGTCCGAATCCGGATCGCTACGATCCCGATACCTGGACTGACGAATTCGCATTTTTATCGCGGCCGGGTCAGATCGATATCCAGACCGAACTGTTCTACGACTATCGGACCAATGTCGCGAGCTATCCGCTGTGGCAGCGGTACTTGCGCGAGCATCAGCCGCCGACGCTGGTGCTGTGGGGACAGTACGACCCGTCCTTCGAAGTCGCGGGCGCTCACGCGTATCGCGGCGACGTGCCCGGCGCCGAAGTCCATCTGCTGGAAGGCGGTCACTTCGTGCTGGACGAAGCAGCCGATCAGGTCGCCGATCTGATGAGGCAGTTTCTCGCGACGCACCTCGCGCGTTAGTTGCGGGGGCCCGTCCAACGCTGCGCGAGACGCTCGCAGCCTACTTCCCCGTAAACGACCCGCGCTGGAACGTCACCATTCTCGGCAACTCGATCGTAAAGACCGTGCCTACGGCTTCGTCGGAATTCACGCTGACGCTGCCGCCATGCATGCGCGCGATTTCCTGCACGATATGCAGGCCCAACCCCAGCCCCTCGCGCGAGCGCCCACCGCTGTTGTTCGGGCCGAACGCCTTGAACAGATGCGGAAATACCTCGGCCGGAATCGTGCCGCGATTGGCGACTTTCAGACGCACGGATTCGACCGCCTCGCCATCCACCTCGACGCCGATATCGCCGCCCGGCGCGCCATGATGCAGTGCATTGCTCACCAGATTCGACACGGCTTGCCAGACGAGGTCGGTGTCCCACGCGCCCGACGTATTGCCGCGGCTAGCGAACACGATCTGCTTGCCGTTCTCGCGCGAAGCAAATTCGTCGATCACCGAGCGGCATAGCGTCGCCAGTTCGATCGAGCGCGGCTGCAGCGGCAAGCGCCCGCCCTGCAAGCGCGCGAGGTTGAGTAGTTGGTCGACCATGCGCGCCATGCGCAGCGAGCTGTTCTTCACGCGCGCGGCGACGGTGGCCGACTGTTCGTCGGCCGCCGTACGCATCAGGTATTCCGCCGACGCCAGCACCGCGCCGAGCGGCGTGCGCAGATCGTGACTCAGCACGGCCATCAGCATTTCGTTGGCTTCGAGCATCTGCCGCGTGGTGACGAGTTGCGCCGCGAGCTGACGCTTCTGCTGTTCGAGCTGCACGAACACATCGACCTTGGATTGCAGGATCCGCGGATCGAACGGCTTGTAGAGAAAGTCGACCGCGCCGGCCTCATAGCCGCGGAACGTGCGCGACGCGTCCTGCGCGGTCGCCGTCAGAAAGATGATCGGCACGTGCGAGGTGCGCGGGCTGCCACGCATCAGCGCGGCCAGTTCGAAGCCGTTCATGCCGGGCATGTTGACGTCGAGAATCGCTAGCGCGACTTCGTGCTTGAGCAGCAGGTCGAGCGCCGCCGTGCCCGAGTCGGCCACCAGCACGGCGAGATCCGGCCGCGCCAGCAAGGCTTCGAGCGCCGTGATGTTGTGGACGATGTCGTCGACGATCAGAATGTTCACGGGTGAGTTCGTCATGGCATCGCGTCAGAAAGTGGCCGGCAATGCAGCAAGCCGCCGGGCCATGGTTTCGGGAGTGTAGATAGAATCCGCCGCGCCGCGTTCAATCGCGGCGCGCGGCATTTCGGGGGAAGCAGCGGTGTCCGGCGCCTGCACCCAAGCGGTGCCGCCCAACGCGCGCACGCGCTTCAGGCCTTGCGCGCCGTCGTCGTTGGCGCCGGACAGCAGCACCGCCAGCAGGCGTTCGCCGTACACGGCGGCCGCCGATTCGAACAGCACGTCGATCGAGGGACGCGAAAAGCGCACGGCGGCGTCGGTCGAGAGCGCGACGGTGCGGTCCACTTCCACCAGCATGTGATAGCCCGGCGGCGCAATGTGCACGCGGCCCGGCATGATGCGCTCGCCCGCGTCGGGTTCGAGCACCGGCAGCACGCAACGATGCGCGAACGCATCCACCAGATAGCTGCGCGGATCCGGCGGCAGGTGCGTGACGATTATCACCGCCGGCGCAAAGTCCGCGGGCAGCGCACTGAGCAGCACATTCAGCACTTCGATGCCGCCCGCCGAGCCGCCGATCACGACGAGCTCATAGCCGCGCGCCGCTTCGGCATCGACATTGGGCTGGACAGTTGAGCGTGACATGATGACCGGTCTAGCGCTTCTGATAAATGCGTTCGCTCGGACGGAATTCGTCGAACGCTTCGTAGTGTTTGGAAAACCGCAAACTTTCCTTGCTGCCCAAGCCGAGAAAACCGCGCCGCACGAGCGCGTTCTCGAACAGCCCCAGCGCGCGATCCTGCAAGCCGCGATCGAAATAGATCAGCACGTTGCGGCACGACACCAGATGCGCTTCGAGAAAGACTTCGTCGGTGGACAGGCTGTGGTCGGCGAACACCACGCGCTCTTTCAGCGAGCCCGCAAAGCGCGCGCCGCCATAGGCCGCATGATAGTAGTCGGACAGCGAACGCTTGCCGCCGGCCGCCAGATAGTTTTGCGTGAAGCCCTGAATCCGCTCCAGCGCGTAGATGCCGGACTCGGCGCGCGCGAGCGCGTCCGGGTTGATGTCGGTCGCGTAGAACAGCGTGCGTTCGGTGAGGCCTTCCTCGTCGAAGAGGATTTTCAGCGACCAGAGTTCCTCGCCCGTGCTGCACCCCGCCACCCACACCTTGATCGACGGATAGGTGCGCAGACGCGGCAGCACGTGTTCGCGCAGCGCGAGGAAATACGCCGGGTCGCGAAACATCTCGCTGACCTGCACCGTGAGGTACTGGAACAGCCGCGAGAACTCGTCGCCGTTGCGCATGATGCGGTCCTGCAGCTGCGACAGCGTCTTCAGCCCGAATTCCTCGAGCGCCTGCGACAGCCGGCGCCGCAGCGACGACATCGCGTAATGGCGGAAGTCGTGCTGATACTTGAGGTAAACCGCCTCCAGCAGCAGCTTCAACTCGATGTCGAAGTCGCTGATGCGCTGCGGTGCGTCGAATTCGGACTGGCTCATCGTGTTCCCGTGTTCCTTCTACCGTTGCCGCAACCAGACGCGGCACAGCGCCACCAGCTTGTCCACGTCGATCGGCTTCGAGACGTAGTCGTCCGCGCCGGCTTCGAGGCAGCGCGTGCGGTCGTTCGCCATGGCCTTCGCCGTCAGCGCGATGATCGGCAGATGAGCAAAACGCGGATCGCGGCGAATCTCGCCCATCGCGGTCAACCCGTCCATCTCCGGCATCATGATGTCCATCAGGATCAGATGCACTTCGGGGCCGCTTTCCAGCGCTTCGAGCGCTTCGCGGCCGTTGCGCGCAATCTGCAGTTTCGCACCGAGCGGCTCCAGCACGTGCGAGAGCGCGAAAATATTGCGGACGTCGTCTTCGGCCAGCAGGATCGTGCGGCCCTCGAAGGCATTGTCGCGCTGACGCACCGTGCGCAGCATGCGCTGCTGCTCGGGCGCGAGCGACGACTCCACGCTGTGCAGGAACAGCGTCACTTCGTCGAGCAGGCGCTCCGGCGACTTCGCACCCTTGATGATGATCGATTTCGAATAGCGGCGCAGGCGGTGCTCTTCCTCGTCGGACAGCATGCGGCCCGTGTAGACGATCACCGGCAACGCGGCATGCGCGGTGTTCGCGGCAAGCCGTTCGAGCAGATCGTAGCCGGTGCCGTCGGGCAGCGCGAGATCGGTCACCACGCAGTCGAAGCTGAACTTCGCCAAGTACTCCAGCGCTTCGGCCAAGGTTGCGACTGCAACGATCTCGGTGTTTTCGCTTTGCAGCAATGCGCGGATGCTCTCGCGCATCGGCGCGTCGTCCTCGATCACGAGCACGCGTTTGAGGCGCTGTTGCAGACGCGCTTCGAGGCGGCGGATCGCGGCTTCCATCGTGCTGCGCGCGGTCGGCTTGAGCGTATAGCCGATGGCGCCGAGGTGCAGCGCCTTGTCGGCGTGATCGGTGGCCGAGACGATGTGGATCGGAATGTGGCGCGTGAGCGGATCGTTCTTCAGCCACTCCAGCACGGTCAGGCCGGAACGGTCAGGCAGGCCGACGTCGAGCAGCACCGCCGCGGGACGCATGTCGCGCACGAGGGCGAGACCGGTGGCGGCACTGCTGGCGTGGACGAAGTCGAAATCGAGCTCATGCGTCAGATCGCGCAGGATTTCGGCGAAGGCGAGATCGTCTTCCACGGCGACGATCAAGCGGCCGGCGCGGGTGCGGTTGTCGCGGTCGTCGGCAATCGGGCCGTGCGTAGCTTCGGGCGAGTTGCCGCTGGTTAAGCCGTTAGTCAGGCCGTTGGCCGGCGTGATCACGGTGGGCTGGCTGCGGCCCGAAGGTGGGTGCGCCAGCAGCGGTTCGGCCACGGCCTGCGCGCCAGCCGGTGTCTGAGCCGGAGCTAACGCCGGCGCCGCTGCGTGGTGCGCGTCCTGGCTTGCGCTCAGCGCCGCCTCCGCATCGAGCGGCAACCACAGCGTGAACACACTGCCCTTGCCGACTTCGCTGGCGACGGTGATGCGGCCGCCCAGCAAACGCGAAAACTCCCGCGAAATCGACAAACCCAACCCGCTTCCGCCGTATTGACGGCTGGTGGAACCGTCGGCCTGCTGGAACGCTTCGAAGATCATATCGAGCTTGTCGGCCGCGATGCCGATGCCGGAATCGCGCACGTCGAAGCGCAGCGTGCCGCCTTCAGCCGGCGCAACGGACAGCGCCACCTCACCGCGCTCGGTGAATTTCACCGCGTTCGAAAGCAGGTTGCGCAGAATCTGCGTGACACGCTGGCCGTCGGTGATGAAGGTGTCCGGCGTGCCCGGCAAGCGGTCGAACGCAAGGCTCAAATGCTTGGCGCCGGCCAACGGCTTGAAGGTTTCCTCGAGCGCCTGCAGGGTCGCGTCGATCGACACGGTTTCGAGTTCGACCGTTACCTGACCGGCTTCGACCTTCGACAGATCGAGAATGTCGTTGATCAGCACCAGCAAGTCGCTGTTCGACGCGTGGATCGTTTCCGCGTAGCGCACCTGCTCTTCGGTCAGATTGCCGGTGCGATTCTGCTGCAACAGCTTGGCGAGAATCAGCGAGCTATTGAGCGGCGTGCGCAGTTCGTGCGACATATTGGCGAGAAACTCGGACTTGTAGCGGCTCGACTGTTCGAGGCGCGCCGCGTTGGCGGCGAGATCGTCCTGCGCGCGCAGCAAATCGGACTTCTGCCGCTCGAGACGCTGCGCGTATTCTTCGAGTTGCACATTGGTCTGTTCGAGCTCGGCTTGCTGCGCTTCCAGACGCGTCTGCGATTCCATCAGCGCACGGCCGCGCTCTTCGAGTCCTTCATTGGAGACGCGCAATTCTTCCTGCTGCACCTGCAGTTCTTCGTTCAACTGCTGCGTTTCGGCCAGCGCGTCCTGCAGACGCTCGCGGTACAACGCGGCTTCGACGAAGTCGCCCATGCTGCTGGCGATCAGTTCCATGAATTCCTGGTCGCGCACGCCCAGCTCGCGAATGAAGCCCAGTTCGACGACCCCGTTGACCTGGCCGTCGTTTTCAATCGGCATGACGAGC
This sequence comes from Paraburkholderia phytofirmans, assembly GCF_046028095.1. GTDB lineage: Bacteria > Pseudomonadota > Gammaproteobacteria > Burkholderiales > Burkholderiaceae > Paraburkholderia > Paraburkholderia phytofirmans_A. The sequence goes on along the minus strand of NZ_JAQQDJ010000002.1, from coordinate 641,783 downwards.
AGGTTCTTCGGCGCGCTCTTGCCGGTCGCGGACACCACCTGCACGTAATCCGCCGGCACGTCGCGCAAGACCAGCGTGCGGCGCGCCAAAGCCGCCTGGCCGACCAGTGTCTCGCCCTCGGCGAAACTGCGCGCGGCGGCCTGCTCGCTTTCGCGGCTAAAACCGTAAGTTGCGATGCGGCGCAGCGTGCCGTGCTGCTTATCGCGCACATAGAGCGCGGCCACGACGGCGTCCAGATATTGCGCGAGAAAGTCGAGCATGGCGCGGCCGACCATCGGCGAGGTGGTTTGACCGACTACCTTTTCAGCAAGCAGGCGCTGCCCGGAGCGCAACCACACCTGCTCCTGCAGCATCTCGGTCTGTTCGGCCTGCTGGCGCAACGCGCCGTCATAGGAGGCCGACAGGCTCATCAATTCGCGGCGGCCCATCCATGCGAGCAGGCCGCTCACGCCCAGGCTGAAGAGCAGGAACACGCTCACCAGCGTGGTGGTGACGCGGCGCGTGGCTTCGCTGCGCTCCTGGCGCAGGCGCAACTCGACATCGAGAAAATCGCCGAATTCACGGCGCGTTTCGTCGAATTCGATCTTGCCGCGCCCGCTCGCCACTGCGGCCTCGAAGTTCTGATTGCGACGGCGCGCGTCGATCATCTCTTCAGCGAAACGGCTCCAGCGTTGCTGGATCGCCTGGATCTGCTTGAGCTTTTCGACTTGCGGCGGGTTGTCGGCGACCATCTCCTGCAAGGCTTCAATCTGCGTCTTGAAGCGCGGGCCGCCGGTTTCGTACGGCGTGAGGAAAGTTTCGTCGCCCGTGATCAGGAAGCCGCGCATCGACGATTCTCGATCGACCGCGAGACGCAGCATTTCATTGGCCTGGCCGATCACTCGCTCGGAATGCTCGGCCCAGTTCATGGTCGAGACAAGGTAGGCAATCAGGCCGACGAAGACGGCCATCGTGACCAGGCCGACACCCAGGGGCAAGGCAATATTGCGACGAAGGATGCTGCGAAAACGATTCTGGTCGACGGCCTGGGATCCGGTCATTTTTTCTGTCTTCGGCGTGGCGAATCAAGTCGATTCGGAATATTTTTCGGGTATTTCGCGTGATTCATTCTCTCGCGAAGCGACGCGCGTAATCATACAGGATGGGTTTGTTTTTGAGACGTGTACATGGCAGTTTAGGCTTGCTGGACGGGCCTGTTGCCGACTCGCGCACCTTTGCGCCACCCATGTGGGTCATCGCGCGAGGAATGCAAATCCGCGTGCTGCGCCGCGACCCGGGTGCGACCACGAGTCCGTGTTCTCGCTGCTGCCGCTGCCGTCCGCGTATTGTCGATCTGCGCGGCGTCAGTTGCGGTTAATCCGAGTAGGAAACCGCGTCGGTTGCAAGGGCCGACGGTTTAGAATTCAAGTCGCTATACCTATCCCGATACGCAGAACTATCGCGCTTCAACGAGTTCATCCACGAGCACTTTTCATGTCGGAGCGCTGCCGGTTCGCTACCGCAAGCGCGGCCTCGGTTTTCGACGGCGCACGACGAGTTGCAGCGCCATCGAAAACACATTGAGGAAAATTGCGCAGATCGCTTCAGGCGATAGCCCGTTTTGCAGGACTCCCCGCGTAACGGCATCGAACGTTCCGGACGCGCATCAATTGGGTTGAGGCGCGGCGGTCGAATATTGACTCGAGTGCCCGTAGTCCATCTTGTACGCGACTTCCATCGCATTACCCGAAGACTTCGACTTACCCAGTGTTCCCTTCTCAGCCCATACGTGCACAAACACATCGCCGTTCATGTCCTTCGTTATGACGGCTTCAGCTGTGCCGATTGTCGACTTCTTCGGGTCGGACTCGTGATAATTGAAGGTCGTCATATTGTTGACGCGGCTGCTGGATGTTCCCGGTTGCACTATCGGGGACTCACTATTGTGGACAATCACCGAGAACGGATAGGCGTCCCCCACAGCAACAAGATTCTCACTGCCTGCTGTCGGCGCCACCGGCACACGCCTGTCGGGCCGCATCGCGTTATGGGCGGTAGCGATTGCCACCGCGCCATCGGTGGCGGTTTGCCAGCCCGGACCACCGCGATCGGATCCCGCATGGTAGACGTAGAAGCCATCTCGATCCGCCGCCATCACGACGGAGCACCCGCTCAGCATTCCAGACGTCACGATAACGGACCCGCCGGGCGGAATCTTCGAAAACGGCACCGCAATCGCTCCAACCCCCTCCCGGCCATTATCGATCTTGATTATTTCGTCCGTTCTCTTAAGGGACTTGCCCTTTCTGTCCCATGCCTTGCCGGTATTGAGCCGTGATTTGCTGTCGCATGAGGTGACTTCCTCAGGCGTACCAACCGTCACAACGTCGCGTCGATCCTCATAGGTGGATTCGGTGACGTCGCGCGGTTCGTTCATATGCACGTCCCTGTCGTTCCGATAGTATCCGAATGGAATACGCAGGTTGCGAATGCGTTCCTGATTTACCGGCGAATCCGATAACGGGCGAAGGTTGATCGGCCCTTTCCCGGCCAGCTTTTTGGCCTCGCGGCTACCAGGCCGAGCATCCCCGCGGATTCTTCCGACTCCCGAAGTGCCGGCCCGCCCTGGCACTGCCAGACGAGGCGGCTTCGTTGGACCCAAAAAATACCCAGTACGACCGTCGGGCAACCGCACAGGATCCTTGAATCTCTTTCCCGGCCTGACGGGAGGAACTGACGCAGGACGCCCCTTGACGGGGACCGTCCGTGTCCCGCTTCCGAGCGCCCCAGTCATGGCAGGCCGTGTGTTCAGGGTATTCATTATTCCCTCCGATAGTTCGGCTGTTAGCGGCCGGCCTTCGACTGTTTCGATGAGCCCATCTATGAGCGTGCCCGCACTGCGCATGGCCTGGCCCTGCGGCGTCAATCCAGTAAACTGATCGACCAGCCCCGCGTATCGCTCGACGTTTTCAGCTTCCTCGGCCGTGAGCGCCTCCCCTTCGTTGAGTTTTTTGGCCATGTCCTGCGCGCTCTTGACGAAGGAAGAAAACGGCTTTCTTAAGGCGTCCGAAGTAATTTCGGCCACCTCTTTCAGCGTATAGTCGGTCCTGACCTTCACGCCGCCGATGTACTGTATCTGCACGTCGTCGTTGCCGGGAGCAGGATCGATCAGCATCCGCATCATTGCCGGGTCGATAAAGGCAAGGTAACCGGCTATCAGGCCGAATCGCCTGAGCGCGGTGACCTCGTCTGTCGTGAGCTGCTTTCCGGACCGCAGCTTCGTCTCTATGGCGAGAACGGTGTGTCCGAGCCGTGCGAAGCGGTCCGTGATGATCTGCGTGACTTGAGCGGGATCGAGGTTGAGCCACGTACCTCCTTTGACGTACACGTAATGACCATTGGCTGTTCGCCGGGTGAAGACGCCCTGACCGTGATCGGTCAATGGCCCGATCGATTGGGAAGTCTGTGTGTCCCCGGCCGTCCCGGCACCACCGCCTGCCGGCACTTGCTGCGAAGGTGAATCCGGCCTTCGCTCTCCTGGGGGTGCAGCATGTCGCCGTTCCCGAGTCACTCCCATCTTCGCCCCGGACCGCAGAGACATCTTGTCCGGCACCGAAGGTGCAGAATCTGCCTGAGGCTGTTCGGGGGAGAGCCAATCGCGCTGAATGTCTGACTCCTCACGCGAAACAACCGGTATGTATAAAGACCGTCCGCTTACCTGCATGATGCGTTCTCCTTGAAAAGCACGCGTTGTACGCACGTCCATTGCAGGTCCAGCGTACGTCACCCGATAGCGTCACGGTGATGCTCCGTCATCGCACATAAACTGGCGATGGTCGCGGCCTGTCGTGCCGTGACTGCTCAAGGTCCGCATCCACCCACGAAGCTTCGCCGAATAAGGGGGACGCCTCAGAAAACGAATCGCAAAGTACGCTAGGAGGCCACTTCAAAAAGGCCGGGCAGATCGGCTGAAGGTGGGATATTCCCGAAGGTTTGGCGGGCGTGTCGGCGGCTGCCGTTTCCGCCGCTTCCGCCGCTTCCGCCGCCGCGCCGACGAATACGCATCGGCTGCATGGCGCGCGGGTAGATCCTTAACGTTCTCTACGTTCTTTAGGCTCTTTCCGCTGCAACATAAAAAAGACCTGGCCGGTGCGAACCGGCCAGGTCTTTTAACGACTCACCGCACGCTCAGGCCGGCACGGTCTCGGCCTGCTTCGCCCGCGACCACACGCGATGCTGCTCGGCCGTCTTGATGAAGGCCTTCAGCACGTCGGCGGATTGCTTGTCGTCGCCGGTGGCAACGCCGTCGGCGTTGTCAGGCAAGTGCGCGGCAGCGAGCACGTCACGTCCCGCGCCGATCGCCGCAATCGCCTTCAGATGCTTGAACGCCTCGAGCACGAAATGCCGTGCGTCGCCGGACTGCGCGAGCGTCTTCGCGCCCTTGTCGCCGCCCACGACGATCACCGCGTCGAACATGATCGACGGCAAGCCGGCAATCGTGGCGTCCGGCGCCATGCCGTCGATCGCGGCGAGCGTCGGTGCAATCAGCATGGGTGTCGCGCCCTCGCCTTGCAGCGCCTGCTGAAGTTTCTTGATGGCGGCGCCATCGGAACCCGGCGCGGCCAGCAACGCGATCTTGCGAGTCTTGATGCCCGGCTGCACCCGGTTGAGCAAGCTCAGCGCGGCGATTCCTTGGGCCCGGTCAGCTTGGCCGTGCCTTTCTTCGGCGCCGGCAAGCCGAGCCCTTCGGCCACCTGCGCCGCGAGTCCCGCGTCGAAGTTGGCGAGAATCTCGTTCACCACGCGCGCGCGAATCTCGGGCTTCGTCACCTTGCCGAGTTCGAACTGATAGGCCGCGGCGATGTGGTCTTTCTCAGGCTGCGACATGCTGTTGTAGAACAGCGCGGCCTGCGAGAAATGATCGGCGAATGATTCGCTGCGCACACGGATCTTGGTGCCTTCCACCCGCTCCTGATAACTTTCGAAACCGCCGTCGGAGGGCGCCGGATCGGTTTCCTTCGGCCAGCCGCCGCTCAGCGAATTCGGCTCATACGAGGCCTGGCCGACATTGATCGTCTGGCGGTGCATCGCGTCGCGCTGGTTGTTATTGAACGGGCACACCGGCCGGTTGATCGGAATTTCGTGGAAGTTCGGGCCGCCCAGCCGGCTGATCTGCGTGTCCGTGTAAGAGAACAAACGGCCTTGCAACAGCGGATCGTTCGAGAAATCGATGCCCGGGACGATATGCCCCGGATGGAACGCCACCTGTTCGGTCTCGGCGAAGAAGTTGTCCGGGTTACGGTTAAGCGTCATCTTGCCGATGATCTTGACCGGCACGAGTTCTTCCGGAATCAGCTTGGTTGGATCGAGCAGATCGAAATCGAATTTGTGCTCGTCGGCTTCCTCGATGATCTGCACGCCGAGTTCGAACTCGGGGAAGTTGCCCGCTTCGATCGACTCCCACAGATCGCGCCGATGAAAGTCAGGATCCTTGCCGGCCAGTTTCTGCGCTTCGTCCCACAGCAGCGAATACGAGCCCAGCACCGGGCGCCAGTGGAATTTGACGAAGCGTCCCTTGCCTTGCGCATTCACGAAACGGAACGTGTGAATGCCGAAGCCTTCCATGGTGCGCAGGCTGCGCGGAATTGCGCGGTCCGACATGGTCCACAACACCATATGCGCGGACTCGGGCACCAGCGAGACGAAGTCCCAGAAGGTGTCGTGCGCGGAGCCGCCGGTCGGCATTTCGTTCGGGGCTTCCGGTTTGACCGCGTGCACGAAGTCGGGAAACTTGATGGCGTCCTGAATGAAGAACACCGGCATGTTGTTGCCGACCAGATCGTAATTGCCTTCCTGCGTGTAGAACTTCACGGCGAAGCCGCGCACGTCGCGCACCGTGTCGGCGGAACCGCGCGGACCCTGCACCGTGGAAAAGCGCACATAGACCGGCGTCTGGACAGCGGGGTCCTGCAGGAACGCGGCCTTGGTGTATTCCTTCATCGACTCGTACACCTGAAACACGCCGTGCGCCGCCGACCCGCGCGCATGCACGATGCGCTCGGGAATGCGTTCGTGGTCGAAGTGCGTGATCTTCTCACGCATGATGAAGTCTTCGAGCAGCGAGGGGCCGCGTGGACCGGCGCGCAGGCTGTTCTGGTTGTCGGAGATCTTGACGCCCTGATTGGTTCTCAGCGCCTGGCCTTCCGGACTGACTCGAAACTGTTCGAGATCCTTCGATTTCGGATCGGCTTGCGGGTTCGTCGCCTGCGCGTTCTTCGCTGCGGGCTTCTGTGTAGTCGTTTTACCTGCCATGAGAATCTGCTCCTTGCGTTCGGGGGCGTGCCGGTGGGGAAATCCGGGCTGACGCACCGAAACAAGGCAGCAATCGATATACCCGCGTTGGTTCGTCGTTATTCACGCTTGCTGATATATGAGCGATGCCGGACGCGCGAAGCGGCGGGCACGCCGCGGAACGCGCGCCGCCGTCATTCATGGAAGCGCCAAAGCGCGCGATCAGAAGCGGTAGTTGACCGAAATATCGGCTACGCCATTGGCTTTGCGGTGCGTGACCGGACTATTGCCCGCGCTGCCCACCAGTTGCTGGAAGGCGCCGTCCGCGGTGGCGAACCAGTGCTTGTCGAACAGCCACACGGCGCTAATGCCGAAGCCCACCGACTTGAAGCCCGCGCTCGCGTGGTACTGCGAGTATTTCGAATTCGCCGCCTGAGTCTGATTCACGCCGAACCAGCTATTCATGTAAGTGGAGTCCGCCAGCGTCACGTTCGGACCGGCGAACCAGAAGAACTTCCTGGTGCTGCCCGGCATCGGCATATAGGCGCCAAGATCGCCGATCCAGCCGTTCGAGCCGCCGAAATAGCGCCTGACGTCCGCACGCAGCACGAGCGGGAAATCCTTCGAGACCACATACTCGCCGGACAATTTGACGCCCGGCGCCAGGTTGATATTGCCGAGGCCGTCCAACTCTTGCGGGTCGTCGTGACCGCGGCGTCCGAGATCGTAGACGGCGGCAAGACTTGCGCGCCAGTTCTCGCCTTGCGCGAAGTTGACCCCGAGACCCTCGCCGCTCGAGAAGAAGAACAGATCCTTGTAGCGCACGTCGATGCTCGGTCCCGCCATCAGGTGATACCGGTCGGAACCCTCATAGCGCGGCTGGAACGACGTCGCCGCGCCAACCCGCACCTGCCAGTCCGGCACATTGGGCTGCCACATCTTCTGGAGTGGAATGCCGACCGAGTACTGCCATTCGCCCAGTGGCGAGGGCGTTTGCGCCGAGGCCGGTTCCGGTACGACGGCGATGCCGCCGATGGCTACGGCGACGAGAGAAGTTGCCGCGATGCCTGTTTGTTTATTGCGGAGCTTGCCGCCCCGCTTTCTACGGCTGTTAAACACCAGAAGCCTCCGATCTCGCATATCGCGAAGGGGTTATGTTCTCGCCCCGGGATCCGCTAGGGACAAAAAGCACCCGGGCGACCACCGCGTTGCTACTTACGGCATGTAATTTTTTCAGTGATTGACACGCACTGCTCGGCGAATCACACGACCCACTTTGATCAGAAGCCTGTAAATAGGGGCATTTGTCTGAACAGAGCGGTACGAAAGATTTGCCGATGGACGCACTAGTGCAAAATGCGGGCCTAGTCGCTGGAGAACGGGCTCGGATTGGCGGAAGACAAGGGCGCAAATGCGCGGATCCAGATGCGGATGCAATGAACAAGACACGTCCGGCACCGTACGAAGCGGCGCCGGCACACACGTGGCCTACTGCGATGCTTCGACCAGCACCGGCTTGTCGCGATACAGATTCGGGAACAGACGTTTCAGGTTGGCGACCTTCGGCATGTCGTTGATCGCGATATACGCTGAGTTGGGATGCAGCGTCAGATAGTTCTGGTGATACGACTCGGCCGGATAAAAGCCCTTGAACGGCTCGGTCTTCGTGACGATCGGCGCCGGGAAGGCGCGCGCCTTGTCGAGTTGCGCGATATAGCCTTGCGCGACGCGCCGCTGCGTGTCGTTCAGCGGAAACACCGCCGAGCGGTATTGCGTGCCGCTATCCGGTCCCTGGCGGTTCAATTGCGTCGGGTCCTGAATCACGGAGAAATACACCTGCAGCAACTGGCCGTAAGTGACCTTGGTCGGGTCGAACGTGACTTGCACCGACTCCGCGTGCCCCGTCTCGCCGCCGCTGACCGTTTCGTACTGCGCGGTGTCGCGCTGGCCGCCCGAGTATCCCGAGACGGCCTTCGTGACGCCACGCACGTGCTGGAACACGCCCTGCACGCCCCAGAAGCAGCCGCCCGCGAAGACCGCGGTTTCTTCGTGCGCGGTCGTGGCGGACACCGGTTCGTCGAGCGCCGGCGGCGCGATCACGACGGCGGCCTCCGATGAAAACGCCACGCGCTGTGCCAGCAGCAGCGCGAGCGCGCCGAATCCGACCGAGAGTGAAATCGCCGCCACGCGCGAGCGCGCCGGCTTGCCGTCAATGCGTTTTTCGAACTTCATCATATGGGTCACCCTGCTTCGCTGAACTCACGCGCCCGATGCGGGCGTAAATGTCATCGCCAGACCGTTCATGCAGTAGCGCAGACCGGTCGGCTTGGGGCCGTCGTCGAACACGTGGCCGAGGTGGCCGCCGCAGCGCCGGCATAGCACTTCGTCGCGCGTCATGCCGAAAGACTTGTCGGTATGCGTGATGACCGCGTGATCGAGCGGTTGCCAGAAACTCGGCCAACCCGTGCCGCTGTCGAACTTGGTCTTCGACGAGAAGAGCTGCAGTTTGCACCCTGCGCAGGCAAACGTGCCGGCGCGGTGCTCGTCGTTCAAAGGACTGGTGAACGGGCGCTCCGTGCCCGCGTCGCGCAGCACGCGGTATTGCGCGTCGGTCAACAATTTGCGCCACTCGGCGTCGCTGTGCGTGACCTCGTAGGCGGCTGCCGCGCTGCCGTTTGGCGCTTGAGCTGGTTGCGCCCCTTGCACTGGCTGTGCCGCGCGCGCCGTGCGCCACATCGAGGCGCCGCCGGTCAACGACAGTGCGCCGATCAACCTGAAGAATATCCGTCTGTTGCAATCCATGATGATCGCTCCGGAAAATGCGTACCGTTCACCCGTTCCGGCGCTGACCGCGCCGCCCGCGAGTGGTCCGATGCTTGGTCGCACGAGAGCGGGATAAATGACAGCATGCGCGTCTTTTCGTGTCACGGTGGCTGCCGCAATGGCAATCGCAATCACAATCACAATCACAGCGGAAATTTCGTGGTCGAGAGGATTTCCTTGAGCACCATGAACGAGCGGATCTGCCGGACTCCCGGCAGATAGAGCAACTGCTCCGCGTGCAGGCGGTTGAAGCTGTCGCTGTCGCGCGTGCGGATCGTCATGAAGTAGTCGAATTCGCCGGTGACCACGTGGCATTCCATGCAGCCGGCCACCTTCTGCGCCGCTTTCTCGAACTCGGCGAACGACTCTGGCGTGGAGCGGTCCAGCACCACGCCGATGATCACCAGCATGCCCGCCCCCGCCGCCTTCGGGTCGATCAATGCGACGACACCGCGGATCAGCCCGGACTCCTTGAGCCGCTCCACCCGCCGCAAACACGCCGGCGCGCTCAGCTTGACCTTCGCCGCGAGCGCGACGTTCGATATCGACGCATCGGTTTGCAACTGCCGCAGGATCGCGCGGTCGATGCGGTCGAGCGCCTGCAGCGGATCGGCCGGGACCGCGGCGGTTGCGACCACTGTCGGGGTGCTGCGAATTTTTGTTGCGTTCATGGGTTCCTATACGGTCGCTTTCTTAAGCGCATCACGGTTTTGGTGTTTCAAAAGTATGTCTAAGCCAATTTTTTTGCAAGCTCATTTCCAGCTGTTTTCCCTACCATTTGTTGAACGCGACCGGATGCCGTTCGCGTCCCACCTACCCGACCACGGAGCTGCCATGAACCTGCAACGATTCCCTCGTTACCCGCTGACCTTCGGGCTGACGCCGATCCAGCCGCTCAAGCGCCTGAGCGACCACCTCGGCGGCAAAGTGCATCTGTATGCGAAGCGCGAAGACTGCAACAGCGGCTTTGCTTTCGGCGGCAACAAGACGCGCAAGCTCGAATATCTGATCCCCGAAGCGCTCGCGCAGGGTTGCGACACGCTCGTGTCGATCGGCGGGATCCAGTCGAACCAGACCCGCCAGGTGGCCGCCGTGGCGGCGCATCTGGGCATGAAGTGCGTGCTGGTGCAGGAGAACTGGGTGAACTACTCGGATGCGGTCTACGACCGGGTCGGCAACATCCAGATGTCGCGCATTCTCGGCGCCGACGTACGCCTCGTCGCGGACGGCTTCGACATCGGTTTTCGCAAGAGCTGGGAAGATGCGCTGGAAAGCGTGCGGGCCGCCGGCGGCAAGCCGTATGCGATTCCGGCCGGCTGCTCCGACCATCCGCTCGGCGGACTCGGTTTCGTCGGTTTCGCGGAGGAGGTTCGCCAGCAGGAAGCGGAATTGGGCTTCAAGTTCGACTACATCGTCGTGTGTTCCGTGACCGGCAGCACGCAGGCAGGCATGGTGGTGGGTTTCGCCGATGACGGCCGCGCCGAGCGTGTGATCGGTATCGACGCTTCGGCGAAGCCCGCGCAGACGCGCGAGCAGATCACCCGCATCGCGAAGGAAACCGCGGAACAGGTCGGTCTTGGACGCGATATCACCAGCAAGGACGTGGTGCTCGACGAGCGCTTCGGCGGCCCGGAATACGGCTTGCCGAATGACGGCACGCTGGAAGCGATTCGCTTGTGCGCGCGCCTGGAAGGCGTGCTGACCGATCCCGTCTACGAAGGCAAATCCATGCACGGCATGAGCGAGATGGTGCGCAACGGCGAATTCCCCGAAGGTTCACGCGTGCTGTACGCGCACCTCGGCGGCGTGCCCGCGCTGAACGGCTACAGCTTCATTTTCCGCAACGGCTAAGCCAGGCGCTTCCTCAGGCGCTCCCTCAGGAATTCCACGAACGCGCGAATCGTGAGGGAGCTTTGCCTGTGCTGCGGATACACCGCGTAGACGCTCGTGGCGGTGGGCAGGAATGCTTCGAGCACCGGCACGAGCTGGCCGCTTCTGAGTGCATCGGCGACGATGAAATCAGGAAGCCGAACAATCCCCAGGCCGGCAACGGCCGCATCGCGCACCAGTTCGCCATTGTTGGCGCGTAGCGGACCGTGGACCTCGACGCCCTTCGTCACGCCATCGACGACGAACTCCCAGCTCACCGCCCCGCCGTGCCCGTATAACAGACACGCATGGCGCTCCAGATCGCCGGGCGCCTTGGGCGCGCCACGCCGCCGCACATAACCGGGACTGCAGCAGGCGACCATCCGGATATCCACGAGCTTCTGCCCGATCAGCGTGGAATCCGGCAACGCGCCGATCCGGATCGCCATGTCGAAGCCCTCGCCGACCACGTCCACAGTGCGGTCGCTTAATTCCATCTCGAAGCGCACGTCGCCGTGCTCGCGCAGAAACATCGCCACCAGCGGCGACAGATGCGCCATGCCGAACGACATCGGCGCGCTCACGCGCAGCAGCCCGCGCGGCCCGGCGCGCCGCAGCGACATGGCCTGCTCGGCGTCTTCCACTTCACCGAGGATACGTTTGGCGCGCTCGTAAAACTCCTGCCCGAGGTCGGTCACCGCCAGCTTGCGCGTATTGCGGATCAGCAACTGCACGCCGAGCGTTTCTTCCAGCGCCATCACCCGGCGGCTGACGAACTGCTTCGACAGCGACAGCCGGTTGGCGGCGGCCGTGAAGTTGTGCGCGTCGACGGTGGCGACGAAGATCCGCATATCATCGAGCTGCATCGTATTGTCCACTCCACAGTGACAGTGTTTCCGATTCCACGGCGATTATACCGGTGTGGATTGACCTACACTCTCATTCATGGATCGCGGACAAACATCTGGCCGGATCGCACAACCCAAGGAGAAAAAAGATGCTTGAAATCAGACACGCCAATCAACGCGGCCGCGCGGAGCACGGCTGGCTCAGCTCGCGTCATACGTTTTCCTTCGCTAACTATCACGATCCGAAGCAGAACGGCTTCTCCGACCTGCTCGTGATCAACGACGACCGCGTCGCGCCGGCGCAGGGCTTCGGCAAGCACCCGCACCGCGACATGGAAATCTTTTCGTACGTGCTGGAAGGCGCGCTGGAGCACAAGGACACGATGGGCACCGGCTCGGTGATCGTGCCCGGCGACATCCAGTTGATGAGCGCGGGAACCGGCGTCGCGCACAGCGAATACAACCATTCGAAGAGCGACCCGGTGCACTTTCTGCAAATCTGGATCGCGCCGGGGCAAAAAGGTACGACGCCGCGTTACCAGCAGCGTCACTTCGGCGCGGACCAGAAGCGCGGTGTGTTGCGCCTCGTGATCTCGCCGGACGGTGCGGACGATTCGTTGACTGTGCAGCAGGACGCGCGGGTCTATGCGGGTCTCTTCGACGGCGATGAAACGGCGCGGCTCGAACTGGCGAGCGACCGCTATGCGTATGTCCACGTGGCGCGCGGCAGCGTGACTGTGAACGGCGTCGAGTTCAAGGAAGGCGATGGAGCGCGTGTGCGCGGCGAAGAAGCGCTAACCTTTACGCACGGCCACGATGCGGAAGTCCTCGTGTTCGACTTGCGCAACATCGAGATGTCGGAATTGTGGGCTTGAACGGCCGAATGAGCTAAGTACGGGCTCGCCGGAAACAGTCCGGCGAGCCGCCACCTACCTGCTGAGAGAAAATCATGCGCTATACGCTGTTTGAAAATCAGAAAGACGCGGTGATTCTCGTCGCCCGCGTTCTGTTGATGGTGCTGTTCGTCATGTTCGGCTGGTCCAAGCTCACCGGTTTCTCCGGCACCGTGGCTTACATGACGTCGAGCGGCGCGCCGGTTCCCGAGTTGTCGGCGGCGATCGCCGTGGTGATGGAGTTAGTCGTGGGTATCGCGCTGCTGGTCGGTTTCTTTACGCGGCCGCTTGCGTTGCTGCTCGCGGTTTATACGCTCGGCACCGCGTTTATTGGCCATCATTACTGGAACATGACTGGCGCGGTGCAGTACGACAATATGATTCATTTCTACAAGAACATCAGCATCATCGGCGGACTGTTGCTGTTGTGTGTGACGGGCGCCGGGAAGTATTCGATCGATCGGCGCTGATGTTGCTGTATTGAGCGGTGCGAGGCGGTTCGGTGCGCCACCAAGAAAGCCGCCCGGTTCGATGGCGGGCGGCTTTTTTTCGCGTCGAACCGTTCGCACTAGCCCGCGAACTGCGCGAGGACGCGCTCGCGAATGGCCGGTCGAATATTGGACTGCGCCATGTCGCCACCGTAGTGCGCGACGACGCGCGGATTCATCACGCGAAACCAGAGCGGCGGCACGTACGCGAGCATGATCATCGTGGCATAGCCCGACGGCAGTTGCGGCGCGCCGTCAAAGTGACGCAGCGCCTGATATGAACGCGTCGGATTCGCGTGATGATCGGCGTGACGCTGCAGCTGATACAGAAAGAGATTGGTGACGATGCGATTGCTGTTCCACGAGTGCTGCGGCTGGCAACGCTCGTAACGGCCGCTCGCGAGTTGTTTGCGGCCGAGACCGTAGTGCTCCAGATAGTTGACCACTTCCAGCAGCGACGCACCGTACACCGCCTGGATCAGCAGGAACGGAACCACGGTCGTGCCGAATAGCGCGATCATGGCGCCCCACAACACCACGGTCATGGCCCACGAATGCAGCACCTCGTTGCGCCACGTCCACGGCGACTTGCCGAGACGCGCCAGGCGCTGCTTTTCGAGCCGCCATGCGGACGCGATGCTGCCGAATACCGTGCGCGGCAAAAAGGCCCAGAACGATTCGCCGTAGCGCGCGCTGGCGGGATCGTGCGGCGTCGCCACCCGCACGTGATGCCCGCGATTGTGTTCGACGAAGAAGTGGCCGTAAGCGACCGGCGCCAGCGTGATTTTGGCGAGCCAGCGCTCGAAGCGGTCCGTCTTGTGGCCGAGTTCGTGCGCCGTGTTGATCGACACGCCGGTCGCCGCGCCGAGCGAGAGCGCGAAGCCCAGATAGTCGTACCACGTCATTGCATGCGTGCCCACGATCCATACCGCGCCGAAGAACGACACATATTCGATGAACGTGGCGAGATACACGACGCGGCGGTAATAGCGCTCTTTTTCGAGCGTGGAGACGATGTGCTCGGGCGGATTGCCGGGGTCGTCGCCGATCAGGTGGTCGAGTACCGGAATGATGCCGAACACGAAGATCGGGCCGAACCACCAGAAAATGTGCCAGCCGGTTTGCAGGGCAAGGTTTGCGGCGTGCAGCGGCAGCGTGATTGTCAGCGCGCCGAGCAGCCAAAGATAGCGCTTGCCGTCGACCCAGCGCGCGGGGGCCGCTTGCGATGTTGCCATTGTCTCTCTCCTTTTTTTGTGTAGCCCGCCCAGTGCCTGCGCATGGCGGTATCGTGCGCGCATGGGCCGGCGGGACTGTTCTTCTTTCCGACTCCCGGATTTATATGGCCTGATTGGCTGGATAGCCAAGGAATCTGGCCAGGCGGAAGTCTCCAAACGGAGGGAGCACGGGCGCGACAGGCGCGGTATGGGGTCGAGCGGATGAATGAAACGGCTGTTTTGAGGCGGCGCCAAGGCCAAATAAAAACGGCGGCCCAAAGGCCGCCGTCTACTTCCACTACTCACACAACTGCATCAAACCGATACTGCAACCTCAGCTTCACCAACCACTTCCACTTCTTCACTATTGCGGATCAGGTGATCGAACGCGGAGAGCGATGCCTTCGCGCCTTCGCCCACGGCGATCACGATCTGCTTGAACGGCACCGTGGTCACGTCGCCGGCGGCGAACACACCCGGCACCGACGTCGCGCCGCGTGCATCCACGACGATCTCGCCGTGCTTCGACAACTCGACCGTGCCCTTGAGCCATTCCGTGTTCGGCACGAGACCGATCTGCACGAACACGCCTTCCAGTTCGATCTGCTTCACTTCACCCGAACGCAGATCCTTGTAGACCAGACCGTTGACCTTCTTGCCGTCGCCGGTGATTTCCGTGGTTTGGGCCTGCGTGATGACGGTCACATTCGGGAGGCTGCGCAGCTTGCGTTGCAGCACTTCGTCGGCACGCAGCGTGGCGCCGAATTCGAGCAGCGTCACTTCACGCACGATACCCGCCAGATCGATCGCCGCTTCGACACCGGAATTGCCGCCGCCGATCACCGCAACGCGCTTGCCCTTGAACAACGGACCGTCGCAGTGCGGGCAGTACGCCACGCCATGATTGCGGTACTCGCGCTCGCCCGGCACGTTGATTTCGCGCCAGCGTGCGCCCGTCGCCAGAATGATCGTTTTGGCCTTGAGCACCGCGCCGTTCGCCAGACGCACTTCGTTGATGCGGCCCGGGATCAGCGCTTCAGCACGCTGCACGTCCATGATGTCGACTTCATAAGTCTTCACGTGCTGCTCGAGCGCCGTGGCGAACTTCGGTCCTTCGGTTTCCGTCACGGAGACGAAGTTTTCGATGGCCAGCGTGTCCAGCACCTGACCGCCGAAGCGCTCCGCCACCACGCCCGTCGCGATACCCTTGCGCGCCGAGTAGATCGCCGCAGCCGCGCCCGCGGGGCCGCCGCCGACGATCAGCGTATCGAACACCGGCTTCTTTTCCAGTTCCTTCGCGGCACGCGCGCTGGCGTTGGTGTCGAGCTTCGCGAGAATTTCCTTCACGCCGCTGCGGCCCTGGCCGAACACTTCGCCGTTCATGAACATGGTCGGTACCGCCATGATCTGGCGCGCTTCGACTTCGTTCTGGAACAGCGCGCCGTCGATCGCCACGTGGCGGATGCGCGGATTGATCAGCGCCATCACGTTCAGTGCCTGGACGACTTCCGGGCAGTTCTGGCATGACAGCGAAAAATACGTTTCGAATTGATAGTCGCCGTCGAGATTGCGGATCTGTTCGATCACGGCGTCTTCGAGCTTGACCGGATGACCACCCACCTGCAACAACGCAAGCACGAGCGATGTGAATTCATGACCCATCGGAATACCGGCGAAACGGATGCCCGTGTCCTTGCCCGGCTCGCCGATCGAAAACGACGGCTTACGCTCGGCGTCGCCACGACGCTCGATCACGTTGACGCGCTCCGACAACGTCGCGATATCGTTCAGCAATGCCAGCAGCTCTTGCGATTTTGCGCTGTCGTCGAGCGACGCGACGATCTCGATAGGCCTGCTAACCTTTTCGAGGTACGTTTTCAACTGAGTCTTGAGATTGGCATCAAGCATGGCTATTCGATTCCGTGACGATGGGTGTTGGGTTCCCGGCGCCGCACGCATCCGGATAGGACGGGTGCGGCCCGGGCACGTGCGAATCCCTGTAAAAAGCGATCCGCACGGTGATGCGCCGCGAGGCGCCGACTACGAAAGGTCGTGAGACCTTAGATCTTGCCGATCAGGTCGAGCGACGGGGTCAGCGTTTCTGCGCCCGGCGTCCACTTGGCGGGGCACACTTCACCCGGGTGAGCCGCGATGTATTGCGCAGCTTGCACCTTGCGCAGCAGTTCGCCGGCGTCACGGCCAATGCCGTTGTCGTGAATTTCGGCCAGCTTGATTTCGCCTTCCGGGTTGATCACGAACGTGCCGCGCAGTGCCAGGCCTTCTTCTTCGATCAGCACGTCGAAGTTGCGCGAGATTGCCAGCGTCGGGTCAGCGATCATCGGGTACTTGATCTTCTGGATCGTGTCCGACGTGTCGTGCCATGCCTTGTGCGTGAAGTGCGTATCGGTCGACACGCTGTAGATTTCGACGCCGAGCTTCTTGAATTCGTCGTAACGGTCGGCCAGGTCACCCAGTTCGGTCGGGCACACGAACGTGAAGTCAGCCGGGTAGAAAACGAACACCGACCACTTGCCCTTCAGGCTTTCTTCCGTGACGGTATGAAAATCGCCGTTGTGATAAGCCTGCGCCTTGAACGGTTTGACTTGACTGTTGATGATCGGCATTTGCTGAGTCCTCTTTCGGAGTGGTTGGAAAGTGGAGTCAGTATGTCAGACGACGCTTAATAGGTAAAGCGGAGTGTTTTAATGATGGCGATAGTCTGACACTATTTATCGCACTGCGGAAGACTATCGCGCTGTGGCTCAGTCTTTCAGCAGCCGCCAGAGGGTAGTACGGCCAATGCCCAGCGCCCGGCTCGCCGCAGCGCGGTTGCCGCCGGCCCGTTGGAGGGCGTGAAGCACGTCCTCGCGGGTCGGGCTGATGCGGCCCGGGGCGGGCTCAGCGGCGGCATTCACGCCGTTTGCGCCGTTTTTTGTCCGGCTCATGCCGTGTACGTTCGCCTTCACGGCCGCCGCCTTCGTGCGCCCGAATTCCGGAAACATCGCCTGCCAATCCTGACCGGCGTCGCCTGCTGCATCGCCGCAATAGATCGCGGCGCGCGTCAGCAGATTTTCCAGCTCCCTCACGTTGCCGGGCCACGCGTAGTGCTCGAACAGGGGCGCGAGAAACGCCAGCACCCGCTCGAACGCGCCTTCCGACAAGCCAAATTGGAGCGCACTGCGGCTCAACAGGTAACGCGCCAGTTGCGGCACATCGTCACGCCGTTCGCGCAGCGGCGGCAATTTTAGCTGAAGCAGATTCAGTCGAAAATACAAATCCGCTCGAAACGCGCCCTGCTCGACCAGCGCGTGCAGATCGCGGTGCGTGGCGGCGATCACCCGCACGTCGACCGGCGTGGCGCGCCCTGAGCCGAGCTTCATCACCTCGCGCTCCTGCAGAACCCGCAGCAGGCGACTTTGCAGCGCCGCCGGCATCTCGCCGATTTCGTCGAGGAAAATCGTCCCCGTGTGGGCGATTTCGAACAGCCCCGGCTTGCCGCCGCGCCGCGCGCCCGTGAATGCGCCTTCCTCGTGGCCGAACAGTTCGCTTTCGATCAGCCCTTCGGGCAACGCCGCGCAATTGAACGCGACGAACGGATTGCCGCGCCGCCGGCTCGCATTGTGGATGCCTTGGGCGACCAGTTCTTTGCCGGTTCCGCTTTCCCCGCTCAGGAGCACGGTGGCGTCGTGCGCGGCGCCCGCGCGCGCCAGCCGCCGCACGCGCTCGAGCGCCGCCGAGTTGCCGACCAGATCGTCCAGTTGATGCCGCGCGACCAGATGCTTCGGCCGCTGGCTGGTGCGCAGCGAGCGGTCGATCCGCTGCGCGACCAGCGCGTCCTGCAACGTGATCACCGAGCCGGAGCGCACGCCCTGCTCCACGATCGGCACGCAATTGACGATCAGCGCACGCCCTCCGATCTGCTCGACACGCTCCTCGATCGGCAGGTCGTGCTCGACGGTCTCACGCAGCAACGGCCCGACAGCGCGCTCGACTTGCGCCGACACGTCCTGCTCGCGATCCAGGCCGAGCAAGTCGAGCATGGCGGGATTGACGGCTTCGACCTGGCCGGCGTCGTCAAAAGCGGCGACGCCGTCGCGCAGGTGCGCCACGATCGTGTTCAGGCGCACGCGCTTCGATTCCTTCTGGCGGCTCACGCGCGCCAGTTCGACCGAGCGCTCGAACGCTTCTTCGACCGCGCCGAGCGAGTACAGGAAAACGCTCGCGAGGCCGGCCTGCTGGGCGAAGTCGCAAGCCATGCCGGGGCCGATGATGACGCTGCAGCCTTCGGCGGCGAGGCTGTCGACCGCGAGCCGCACTTCGTCGATCGAACGGTAGGCGCGCTGTTTCAGGCTGACTTTCAGCCACGCGCTCAGGTCGGCCAGTTCGTGCGAGATCGCTTCGTGCAGCACGAGGCCGATCTGCGCGTTGGGCCACGTGGTCGTGGCGCGGGTAATCGCGCTCAGCACGTCGAAGCCGTTCACCTTCACCATCACGACCGGCACGTTCAGGTTGTCGCGCAGGTAAGCGCCGTTCGAACCGGCGGCCAGCACGACGTCGACCGAACCTGCGTCCACGTAAGCCTGCAAGGCGGCGACAGCCGCGCCGTAGCCTTCCCGGACCGAGAAGATTTTCGCGCGCCCGGCGTAGCGCGGTGCGACGGTCTCGCAAAGTGACTGCAACCGGCTGATACTCACCAATGCAATGCCTGGGCGGCCTGGATCGGGATTCGCAAAGGACGACGTGAAAGTGGACACGCAACGCTCCGGTTTACGTTGAAACGTTCCACGAAACGTTTCATGGAACGGTCTTCCCATTGTGCCACGGAACGCCGCGCCGCCGTTTGCTAGCTAACTTGCTGATTGTCTGGGACAAACCGCCGAGCTCGCAAAATGGCACGCTTCCTGCAAACTCTCGCTCGCGCTATTTATCCGACTTTCCTGAAAGGAGACACACCGTCATGACCACATCCGTCACCCGCCGCGCAGCCTTCCGCGCCAAAGTCAACGAACGCCAGGGCCTGCTCGTGCCCGGCGCCTTCAATGCGATGAGCGCCCGCGTGATCGAGGACGCGGGCTTCGAGGCGATCTACATCACGGGCGCGGGCGTCACCAATATGTCGCTCGGTCTGCCCGACCTCGGCTTCATCGGCCTTGCCGAAGTCGCCGAACATACGGCGCGGATTCGCGACGCGGTCGCGCTGCCGCTGATCGTCGACGCCGACACCGGCTTCGGCAATGCGCTGAACGTGCGCCAGACGGTGCGCGTGCTGGAGCGCAGCGGCGCCGACGTGATCCAGTTCGAAGACCAGATCATGCCGAAGAAATGCGGCCACTTTTCCGGCAAGGAAGTGGTGAGCGCGAGCGAGATGGTCGGCAAGATCCGCGCGGCCGTCGATGCCCGCGAAGACGGCAATCTGCAGATCATGGCGCGCACCGACGCGGCCGCGGTTCACGGCATCGAGGACGCGATCGAGCGCGGCCATCGCTTCATCGAAGCCGGCGCCGACATTCTGTTCATCGAGGCGACCGAATCGCTGGCCGACATCGAACGTTTGCCGGGCCTGTTCGACAAGCCGCAGCTGATCAATATCGTGATCGGCGGCAAGACGCCGGTGCAATCGCGCGAGGCGCTCGCCAAGCTCGGCTACGGCATCGTGCTGTATGCGAATGCGGCGCTGCAAGGCGCGGTGCTCGGCATGCAGCGCGCGCTCGGCACGCTCAAGAGCAATGGTCGTCTCGATGAAGATGCCACGCTCGTCGCGCCGTTCAGCGAACGCCAGCGGCTGGTCAACAAGCCGCTGTATGACAAGCTGGATCGGGAGTACGCCGCTAAAGAGTGAGCGGTGGAGGGAAACTGTGTTTTGGGTAGGTGGTTTAGCGGCCCGGTGGAGCGTCCACCCCCGCGGACGCTCCACCTACCCCACCTGCCGTCGTCACCGATATGGCGCCACTTATTGCGTTAGGATTTAGGGCTAGCAGTCGTTTGGCCATCATCGGCACGCCATCCTCGATGGCTGCGCCGATTCGCCCCAACCGCGGCCACGATCCCGTCGCTCGTCCGCCTCGTCCGGATGCCGGAAACACGTTTTCAAAAGGTAGTCGCAAGAACATGAAGGCCCAACCATCGCGCGCCAGGCGCCGGCACAGCATCGGCGCTGGAACGCGCTCGCACGACACCGCAAGCAGCGCGACGGGAGCCGCGCAATGAGCGGCACCGAGACACGCAACGCGCACGTCGGCTGGCTGCCGTATATCGTCGCGGCCACCTTCTTCATGGAATACCTCGACACCACGGTGATCGCCACCGCGTTGCCGCAGATGGCGCACTCGTTCGGCGTCGGCCCCAACAGCCTCAGTCTCGGCATGACGGCCTACATGCTGGCGCTGGCGATCTTCATCCCCGCGAGCGGCTGGGTCGCCGACCGCTGCGGCTCGCGCACGGTGTTCTTCAGCGCGATCGGCGTGTTCACCGTGGCTTCCGTGCTGTGCGGCCTGTCGCAGAACGTCGTCGAGTTCACCGCCGCCCGTTTGCTGCAAGGCATAGGCGGCGCGATGATGGTGCCGGTGGGCCGGCTGATCGTGGTCCGCAGCACCGAAAAAAGCCGCATGATGCAGGCGATCTCGACCATCACGTGGCCGGCGATTGCCGCGCCGGTGGTCGGGCCGCCGATCGGCGGCTTCATCACGACTTACGCGTCGTGGCGCTGGATCTTTCTGCTCAACGTGCCATTCGGCCTCGCGGCCATGGCCGTTGCGCTCGCGCTGGTGCCGAACCTGCGCGGCACCGAACGCAAGCCGCTCGACGTGGTCGGCCTGCTGCTGAGCGGCGCGGCGTTGACGGCGATTCTCTACGGCGCGGAGCTGGCAAGCCAGCCCGGCGAGAATCCGTGGATCGCCGGGGCGATCATCCTCGGCGGTTTGCTTGCGGGCGTGGTGGCGTTTCAGCATGCGAAGCGTCATCCGCATCCGCTCATCGACGTCTCGACGTTGAAAATCCCCACTTTTTCCGTGACGGTGGTGACGGGCTCGTTCACGCGCATCGGCATCGGCGCGGTGCCTTATCTGATGCCGCTGCTGTTCCAGGTGGGCTTCGGCTTGTCGGCGTTCAGGTCGGGGCTGTTGCTGCTCGCGAGCGCGCTCGGCAACCTCGGCATGAAGGCGCTGACCACACGCATCCTGCAGCGTTACGGTTTTCGCATGGTGTCGATCGTCGATGTGACGGTGGCCGGCGTGTTCATCATCGCGTGCGGCTTGCTGAGCCCGAACGTGCCGCTCGCGCTGGTGCTGTTCGTCGTGTTCATCTACGGCGTGGCGCGTTCGATGCAATTTTCGACCCTCGCCACGCTCGCCTATGCCGACGTCGCGCAACCGCAGATGAGCGCGGCCAGCACGCTATGGAGCGCGGCCGCGCAGATGACGATCGGCCTCGGCATCGCGTTCGGCGCGGTGTCGCTGCGCGCGGCGGCGTTCTTCAACGGCGAGGTCACGGGCCGCGTGTTCACGCTCGACGATTTCCGTCTCGCGTTTCTGTTCGCGGGCGTAGTGACGCTGGCATCCGTGATCGGCTACATGGGTCTCGCACGCGATGCCGGCCAGAGCATCGGCGGCGGTTCGCGCGGCAGCGAAGATCCGGCGAAGGGTTGACGGCGAAGCACGCTGATAACACGGGCGGAGATACGCGGTGCAAGCACGAGAGCTAACGATTTCGCATGACAAGGCCGATCTCGACATCGAGATGGTCTACACGTTCCTGTCGCAAGAAACGCCGTGGGCCAAGGGCATGCCACGCGAGACGTTCGAGCGGGCGGTCGCGGGTTCGCTGTGTTTCGGCGGGTATATCGAAGGCACGCAGATCGCGTTCGCGCGTGTGATCACTGACGAGGCGACTTTCGCGTACCTGTGCGACGTGTTCGTGCTGCCGGCGTATCGCGGCAACGGATACGCGTCCGCTTTAATGAAGCACGTTTTCGCGAGCCGCTCGCTGCAGGGCCTGCGCAGAATCATGCTGGCGACGACCGATGCGCACCACGTATATGCGTCGCATGGTTTCAAGGGGCTCACGAATCCGGAGCTCTTCATGCAGGTGCACAACCCTGACGTCTATAAAACGACTTGAGCGCGGCGCACGCGAAGTACAACAATAGCGACCAAGGGCGAGCACAAACTCGCGTCAGGCATGTGGCACTTCCGGACAAAAAGACCTGATAGCGAATCGCAAGGGCAGGCCACGGCGCGCTGGCGCCGCGAACCCTCGCGACGCTGTCATCGGCGTGCCACGTTGGACGGTTAATTTGCTGCGGGAACAGAAACCGCACAACAGCAAAAACCGTCCCCAGCCCATGCCACAGCATTCCGCGCGCGCGCCCCGCAGCGATTCCGTCGACGGCGGCCGCCTTGTTTAAGGCCGCCTCCGCCAGCGCGCTGCTCAATGCGTTCCTTTCGGCAATGCAGATCGCCATCGGCCTGATAGCGCATTCGGACGGGCTCTTTGCCGACGGCGTCCATACCTTGAGCGACCTCGCCGCCGACGGCGTCGTGCTGATCGTGCTTTACCTCACCACAAGACACCCGCGCGCTGCCGAAACCAGCGCTGAGACCGGCATCGAACAGGCGCTGGCCGCGCTGTTCATCGCCGCCATCCTGATGATCACCGCCGCCGAAATGCTCTGGACCAGCGTCGCGCAGACCTCGACACTGAGCGGCGGCACCGCGATGCATATCGGTGCGCTGGCCGTCAGTGGCTTCGTGATGCTCGCCAAAGAAGCCCTGTTTCGCTATATGCGCGCCGAAGGCGCCCGCACCGGCTCGGCGATTCTGCTGGCCAGCGCGTGGCACGCGCGCGTCGATGCGGTGTCGGCGCTGGTGGCGACGTTGGGCCTCGCCGGCAGTCTGGCCGGCATGCCGATGCTGGATCACATCGCCGGTGCGGCGATCGGCCTGATGATCATGCGGATGGGTTACGTAAGCGGGCGCGGCGCGTTCAAGCAGCTATTCGCCGGCTCGCCGGGCAACGCGACTGCCACCGCCGGCCAGCCGGCTGAATAGCATCTGAAGTCGGTGTGCGTCAGCCGTAGGCGCGTTCGCGCATCCACTTCGTCATGATCCATTTGTCGCCGCCGAGCACCGGCGCGCCGCCATGCAAGGTCAGTGGATCGAGTTGGCGCTGACCGTTCATATAGCGGAAATACACCGCCCCGCCCTGTCTTGCCGCGACCGAAATGCCCGCTTCGGGGAAGATGGTTTCGCCGCCGTCCGGCACGTCGTTCAGATAGATCACCAGCGTGGCGACGCGCTGGCCGCCCTGCGCGGTATGCACCGCGCTGCCGGGTTGATCGGGCGGGAAGTAGTCGAAATGCGGGCGGTATTCGCCGGTCGTGCCGTAGTGCAGAATCTGCAGCCCTTCGCCGTTTTCGACCGGCCAGTTCATCAGGCTCGAAATGCGCCGATCCATCCGTTCGATGAACGCGTCTTCGCCGCGCTGATACCAGATGCCTTCGCTGGTGCGATTGCGGATCACGTCTTCCTTGCCGGTATCGGGATTGACCGTGGTGGAGCGCTTCAACCGATGACGCGAGCGCTCGATCATCTCGGCACATTCGTCCGGCGACAACACGTCGCCGAACACGATCACCTGAGGACGCTCGCAGCGCATCAGCACCCGCACGTCGCGATCGTGCGCGCGGATCAGATTGCCGCGCGCGACGGGCGGATCGTCGTAGTCATATGTTCGTGGCGCGGCTTTGGCGAGGGCCGCCTCGGTCGCGGCCGCTGCGGCAAAGGCCGGATTCGCGAGTTTAGCCGGGTCTTGCCCGAAGGTCTTGTGCACGGCCGCGCGCGCGGCGTCGGTGGCAAAACCGGCCTGCACCATCGCGTCCACCATCGAATCGGGACTGCAGCCGCGCGCCACGTTGCTGCTCAGCCACTCTTCCCATGCGGCATCCACTACTGGCATAGCATTCCTCATTCGTCCGCTTGAAGAAATTCAGCATCACGTGGCTGAATGATAGCAAGCAGGCGGTCATAGGCCTGACTGCGCGACACGCTGCTCAAGTGCGCTGTTGACGGCGCCGGTAGAGTTCGAGGCCCTTTCTCGCCTGCGCCCGGATAGCGCGCTGCACGAGCGGCGACCAGCCGAGCAGCGTCCCCTTGAGGCCCAGCGCCTGGCGCGTCCAGCTCCACAAATCGAAGCTGTCGCGATGTTCGACGATGCGGCCGTCGCGAAACACGAAACGGGCGTCGATGCGATTGACCACCGCGCGCCCTGTCTGGCTGAAGAGATAACTTGCAACCCAGCGGGCGCGGCCGCTGCGGTCGTCCGCTTCGACGCCCTCGAACGTCAGCGAGAAATCCTGCGCGCGCGCCACCAGCATGCGCCACATATCGCGCGCTTCCTCGCCGCGCAGCTCGCCGAACGCGGGGTCGCTGAAGACGACGTCGTCCGCGTAACAGGCCACCATGGTTTCGGCGTCGCGTTGCTGGAACGCTGTGTAGAAACGTCGGATCAGTTCGGTGTTGGTGTTGGCGTTGGGATGGCTCATTGTTTTGATGCGGTGCGTCGGCCGTTTTTGAAGTCGATCCGGAAAAGCGCCCGGCGATCATTCGACGGCGGGCACGCCGCACACGATATCGGAAAACCGGGCCCAACGGGCGACGCGGCGCACCTATCCGTTCGAGGCCGAGCTACGCATCCGCGCGGCCTCGCTTCGGCCGGCCAGCAACCACACGCCCGCCGCAATCGACACCGCAATGAGCGCGGCCAGACCGAGCGCGGCGGCAAAACCACTCGCAAAGCTCGCGTGCGCGGCCGACATCAGCGTGGTTCGGACCGCGGCCGGCAAACCAGTCGTGGCCTGCGCCGTATCGCCGGCCAGCACACGCGACATGAAGCCGGCATCGAGCGCGGTTTTCACCTCGGGTGTGAGCGGCGTCGCCGCGAGAAATGCCGTGTGCGTGCGCGCCGCGAGCACCGCGCCGAGCACCCCCACCGACGTGACGATAGCAGTGAAGCGCGTCGTCGTGCTGATGCCGGAGGCCATGCCGGTCCGATCCGGCGGCACGCAGGCCATGATCGCCTTCTGCGTGTCGCCGTTCAGAATCCCGGCGCCGAGCCCCGTCACGATCATGCCGAACGCGACCAGCGCATAGCGTTCGTCGCCCGCAACCAACGCCGTCAGCAGATTGCCGATGGCGATCAGCACCAGGCCCGCCGACAGCACCGCCATGCCCGACACACGCCTGCCGAGCGCGGCGCCGATGTACGGTCCGACCACCATCGACAGCGCGAACGGCAACATACCGACGCCCGCCGCCACCGCGGACAAACCGAACGCGTTCTGCAGATACAACGGCAGGAACGTCATCATCACTTGCGCGCAGGCGGCGTAGCCGAACATGGCGAGCACGGCGGCGACAAAGCGCGGTTGCCGGAACAGCGCGAGATCGACCATCGCATGTGCCCGTACTCGTTGCACCTGAACGAAGGCGGCGAACAGCAGCACACAGGCCATGAGCCGCGCGACGGTCGGCCAGCCCGCGAGGCCGTCGGCCGGCACTTCGATCAACGCCCAGATGCCGAGCGCGAGGGCGCTGCCGAACAACACGCTGCCGGCGAGATCGAGCGGACCGGCTTTCGGATTGCGCGACTCGACGATCGCGCGCGACGCGCACCACGCGAGCACCGCGCACACCGGCAGATTCAGCAGAAAGATCCAGCGCCAGCCGAACCATTGCGTGATGACGCCGCCGACCAGCGGCGCCACCGTGGTCGCGAGGCCCATGCAGGTGCCCCATACGGCCCACGCGCGCACACGGGCGGGGCCTTCGTGAAACGTGTTCGCGATCACGGCGAGCGCGGCGGTGAGCAGCATCGCGGCGCCGACGCCCTTGACCGCCCGCGCGATGTTCAGCGCCGTCGCCGTGGGCGCCGCGCCGCAACCGAGCGACGCCAGAAAGAACACTGCGAGCCCGAGCAGCAGCATTTTCTTGCGGCCGACGCGGTCGGCGAGACCGCCCGCGGGCAGCAGGCACGACGCGAACGCGACCATGTACGCGCTGACGACCCATTCGACGTCGGCGAAACTCGCGTGGAACGAGCGCGCGATCGACGGCAGCGAGACCGCTACGACATTGGTGTCCAGCACGATCAGCGCGCAAGTGGCCGAGGCGGTGGCCAGCACGAATGCGGGATTGACGGGTGTTGGGCGCTGATTTGGGGAAGGAGGCGGCATAGCGAGGCAAATGGCGGTGAGATAGCGGTGGGTCGAAGTCACCTCATCGTAGCGATCCGTGTATTGCCTGTCATTGGCATAAAATCACAAAATAATTAACCTGAATTGCAATACAGAAAATCATGCGACAACTCGAACTCCGTCACATCCACGCCTTCGTTTGCGTCGCGAAACAGCTTCATTTCTCGCGCGCCGCGGACGAACTCGGGATCGCCGCGCCGTCGCTGACCAAGCTGATCCAGGAAGCGGAACGGCTGCTCGGCGTGCGGCTCTTTCATCGCACCAAGCGCTCGGTCACGCTGAGCGCGGCGGGCAGCGCCTATCTCGCCGAGGCGCTGGTTGCGCTCGATCACCTCGCGCGCGGCGAGGAGCGCGCGGTGCTGGCCGAGCGTGGCGAGCTCGGGCGCGTCGAAGTCGGCTATGTGGCGTCGGCGGCGTATGCGGGCGTATTGCAGCGCGACGTCGGCGGATTTCGCGGCACGCATCCGGGCGTCGATATCTCGATCCGCGAGGTGCCCATGGACAACATTGCCGCCATGCTGCGCGACGGCCTGCTCGACGCCGCCTACGTGCGCCCGCCCATGCTGCTCGCTGACGGCATTCAGGCCACGACCGTGCATCGCGACCAGTTCGTGCTCGCGCTGCCGGCCGATTCCGCGCTGGCGGCCTCGGCGAGCATCAAACCGGCGCAACTGCGCGACCAGTGCTTCGTGCTGCCGGAACAGGAAGCCGGCACCTTCGAAGTCGCGCGCCGCGGACGCTTCTCCGCGCGCCTCGGACCGCGCCCCGGCACGCTCGCCTCGGTGCTGGCCTGCGTGTCGCTGGGCGGCTACGTCGCCGTCGTGCCGCATACGCTGGCTGACTGCATCGCGTTGCCGGGTGTGGTGTACCGCGATATCGCCGGGCCATCCATCGCGTCGGAGATCGCGATTGCCTTCCGCAAGTACGAGCGTGCCCCGGCCGTCAAGGCGTTTCTCGACTTCGCGCGGCGCAAGTGACAACGGTCTGACAGCGGCGCAACGGGCCGGGAAACGGCTTCTGTTTAACACGCGGCACGCGTTTCGTTATATCCTGCCGAATATCACGGTAGGCTTCGTGGTGTCTGGCTGCGCGTCTTTCGGCGCGTTCGTGAGCCACGCGCGATGAGGTCAAACAAGCCAGCAGGAGCCAGTAGCGGTGCGCAGTCGACCCATTTCATCCGCCCCGGCAGGACGCCCCGGGCGCTTGCCGAACGAGCTTTCGTCGACCATCGTCGCGGTGAAGTCGGCGTCCGAGCGCGGCCGCGCCGAATCGATCCGCGATGTCGTCGACGCCTACCGGCGTCTCTACGGCAGCGTGCAGCGTTTCGTGCTGATGCTCACCGACGACCAGTTGAATTTCGCCTCGGTCGGCACGTCCGGCTCGCATTCGCTGAACCAGTTGCTGTCGATACTTGCCGAGCGCGCGAGAGCCGCGGCGCTCTCGCGTCTGCGCGACCTGAAAGCGGCGATCGAAGAAGCGCGCTCCGCCGAACAACTGCGCGACGCGATCTTTTCCGACACGTTCAGCAATGACCTGACTGCTCTGCGCAAGGTGGTCGCCGAACTCGAACGGCTCGACGCCGCTTTCGTGGGCCTGTGCGTCGGGCATGTGCTCGAACAGCACGCACGCGCGGCGAGCGAGACGAGCCCCGCGGCCGGCCAGCGGGTCGCCACTGGTCGAAGCCCGGCGGACGGCACGGCGCCCCGGCGCAAAGCGCGCGTCGCCGAATCCACCCTCGCCGCGTTCACCGACTGATTCGCGACAACCGCAGATGAACGTTCTCTTTCGTCCTTCGTTATATCTTTCCGAATATGTCGACGACTGCGCTCGCGCGGCGAACGTGCGCCATGCGCTTAACGGGCGCGTTCAACCCGCCTGACACCGAACCGGATTCGAGATTCCCATGCACACGCCCCCGTTTCGCCTCGCCCAGCCCACGCGTCTGAAACTGTCCGGCGACGAGTTCGCCGGCGCCGGCATGCACGCCGCCGACGCGTGCTGCGCGCCCGCCAAAGTATCGTTCTCGAATACCAAACGGCGCGCGCGTCTCGCCGAACTCGACAGTCATCTGCATTGCTCGATCATCGGCACGTGTCTGAGCACGCATGAATTGCGCAAGTTGGTGCCCAAATTCAAAGGACTCGACCGCCGCGACGCGAGCGATCTCGAGATTCATCACGCGGCGGTCGAACTCGCGATTGAAGGCGGCGCGGCCGCCAAGGCGCTGCACAAGCTGCTCGACGAACACTATGCGAGTGCAATTCGCCGCTTCGACAAAGCCACCGACGACGTCGATCTGCTCAAGCTCTGGGACGAAGCGCTGAAAAGCGGCGACATCCCGCCGGCCTATTGGGCGTTGATGACGCATCCGTTCGCGACCCTACCCGTGCGCCAGAAAGCATTCGGCGAACTGCACATGCTGTCGCATCTGGTGGGCGCGGCCAATCGCGCGGACATTCGCCGCCTCGTCGCGCTGGAAGAGGAAAACGCCGCGCTGAAGGAGAAAATCGAGCGTCAGCAGAGTCGATTGCACGAACTCAGCGTGCAACGCGACGCGACGATTGCGGCGCTCAATGAGCAGATCGCCCAGCTCACGGCGCAGGCAACCCGCCAGATCCCCGCCGACGCCGCCGGCCTCGAAGCCGAAGCGCAACGGTTGCGCGACAAACTGACCGACGCGGATCAGCGCGTCGCCTTGCACACGATCCGCCGCGAGGCCGCGGAACAGCGCGCGCTGCAGGAACAGGACGCGGCATTCGCGCTACGCCGGAGCCACGATCAGACGCTGACGCTGCTCAAGCTGGTGCAAAGCGAATGCGACGCCCTCGAACGCGCGACGTTGGATGCAGCCGACGCGGCGAGCGGAACCGGCACGCGCCGGGCGAGTCTCGACAGCGTGCAAAGCAAACGGATCGTGTACGTAGGCGGCAGGCCGGGCTCGAACGCCGCGCTCAAGCGGCTGGTGGAAGCCGCGGGCGGCGAACTCATCGTGCACGACGGCGGCGTGGAAGATCGCAAGGGGCTGCTTGCCGCGGCGTTGCCGGGCGCGGATCTCGTCGTGTTTCCGGTCGACTGCATCGACCACGATTCGATGAATACGCTCAAGCGCGTCTGCGAGCGCCATCAGATCGGTTATTTCCCGCTGCGCACGGCGAGCGTGGCGAGCTTCGTCGAATTGATGGCCCGCCTGCACCCGGAGCATCTCGCGCAACTCGGCAATCCGCCGCCTTCGGCGTTTTGCCTGCGGCACGGCTGAGCGCGCTCTGTTCAGGAACCTGGCAGCTCAGGAGCGGATTAGCCTGGTCAACTCGGCGATCTGTTTCGCGCAACTGCGCTGCGCTTCGACTTCGACGTCGCGGTAAAGGCGAATGATGGTTTCGCCCACCGGCGTGAGCGTGCAGCCGCCGCCGCTCTGACCGCCCTGCTCCGAATGCGTGGCAGGCGACTTGAGCGAGCGGTTCAGTTCGTCGATCAAAAGCCAGGCGCGCCGGTACGACATATCGAGGCTGCGCGCCGCCGCCGAGATCGAGCCGAATTCGCGCACGGCTTCGAGCAGTTCGACTTTGCCCGGCCCGAGCGCGACCGCGTCTCCGCTACGGATGCGCATTCTGAAGCGCACTTCGGGGCGCGTCTTCGCGGCTTTTTTTGCCGCGGGCGCGGATGTGGTTTTGGGGGTGTCAGCCATGCGCGAAAGCATACACGAACCGCCTCGCGCTGCCACCCTGGCCGAATGGCCGTCACGGTCCTCGTTGAAGATCCGGGAAGCAATGCCCGTAGTCTTCGCAGCCCGGACAACCTGGCGCCGGGCCGGGTTGCAAACCCAATGACAGCGCGCGTTGTTCAGCGAGGAATTTCTTCCACCGCAAGTTAGCGGTGTTCAATGCAACGAGCGTGGGGAAATAGCGCGTCAGCATCCACGTGACTTCGTCGCGGCCGGCGAGACCGAGATCGCGCCACAGGTGATCCGGGCGCAAACAGGCATGAGCGATGATCGCCGCGAGACACTGCGCGTCGTCCGCATGAACCGTGGCGCTGGCGTGCGTGAGCAGAAGCGCGTGGAGCGTGCGGACGAATTCCGCGTGTTCGCTTGAAGTGACCGCGAACGGCGACGCGACAGAAACTGTGGCGCGCGCAAAGTGCCGCGCCAGCAGCGCGCGCCACGCCGCTTGTTCGAGCCCGAGCAGCGCAAGTTCGTTGCGCGCGTCGCGCTCGGCGATCAGTTTGGCGAAGAGTTGCGTATCGGGCGATGCGGGGTTCGCGGCAGCATCCAGCCAGTGGGCCATGCGCGCCGAGGTTTGCACATCCCGCGGCAACGACAGCGCCCACAGCGGCGCTCCCGCGTCCGATGCGGCAATACCCGTAGCGCGTGCAAGCGGATCGTCAGACATGGGCGTCAATGCGGCGTGGACCAGCGGATCATGTTACGCCTGCCGGCCGCGTCTCGCGTCCGCTTACACCAACGGTCTCAACACATGCGCCTCGATCCGCGCGAGCCGTTTGACATGACGCGGCGCAGGCAGGATATCCGCACCGGAAAACAGAATCGGCGCGCCGTCTTCAGCGTCGAGCGCGCGGCCGCCGCATTCATAGGCGACCATCACGCTCTCGCCGATCAGCGTGTTGAAGAGTTCGTGCCACGAGAACGTCACGACATAGCCGTCGTGCCCCACCGCGACGAACACCGTGCGCTTGAATTCGCCCGGCACGCTATCCGGCAGGCCGGCTTCCTTGATGAGCGTCGTCAGGCGCACGCCGCGGTACGGCTCGACGCTGCGGATAAAACGGTTGGTCGTGTAGCAACGCAGATCGAACGGCGTCGCTGTCACGCTTTCGTAGCGCTTGAGTTCGTCGAGGCCGAATGAAAGCGGCCGCTGGAATCGTCCGCTCAGGACGAGCGCGCAGTCGACGGCGGGCGCGTTAATCACATTCACACTATCCATTTCCGATTATCTCCAGCATGTGTGCCTGAGCGGCTTGTTCACACGTTATATCCATGTGTATATTACGCTGCGACGGCGGCTTGCGCACGAAACTGCGCCGATACGCACTATATCGCCGGACATATCGGACGAATCGGCCAAGCGGCCGGCCACATCCACACTCATAACAATCACGGCACGCGTGGGCGCGCCGGCGTCCAGCCGGTGCGCAGGCGGCCCACTCAGGAGATCACATGCGCTTCTCACCCGCCTGGCAACGCAGCACGCGTCTCGCTTTCATTTCCCTTGGCCTGATCGTGGCGCTCGCCGGCTGCGGCGGCGACGAGGTCACCGCCACGCCGCAAAAGAACGCGGTTAACGCGTCGCCGAACGGCATCGCGGTACGCGCCGCGGACGGCGCCGTCTTCATCACCGACGACCAGACCAACAGCGTGCTCTCCTCGCCCGACGGCCGTAGCTTCGCGCATTACGCGAGCGTGCCGGTGGTGGCCGGCCAGTCGAACAGCCTGAGCCAATTGAGCTTCGCCGACGCGTCCACGCTGATGATCGAACGCTTCGGTTTCGGCACGGCGAGCGCGGTGTTCAGCATCACGGGCGTCAATGCGATCGCGGCGCTGAGCGGCCCCGATCCGGCGCGCCGGCGCCTTGGCCTGATCTCGATCGGCTCGAACCGATTGCTCTCGACGTGGTTCGTCAAGATCGGCAGCAATCCGTTGCAAGGTGGACTGAGCCTGATCACGTACGATCCGGCCGCTCACACGGCGGTGGAGCGCGACTTGCTGAACGGACTCGGCAAGCCGGTCGGCATCGCCGTGTCGGGCGACTCGGTCTACGTGTCGGACCAGGCCAACAACGACATCGTCAAAGCAAGCCTGAGCGCGTTGCTCGGCGGATCGCAGCCCGTGGCGCCGAGCGGCGTGTTCGTGCAGATCAACAGCCCGGACCTGATGGCCGTCGACGCGAGCGGCAAGCTGTACACCAAATGCAATGCAACCGGCCTCTGCCGCATCGCGCCGGACGGCACGATCAGCGTGCTTGCAAACGACTTTCAGGACGCCCGCGGCGTAGCCGTCGACACGCCACGCAGCAAGCTCTACGCGATCGACCGCGCCGCCAGCGCGAGCGGCACCAGCTACGTGCGCAGCTTCCCACTCAACTGAAGCGTAACGACGTCGTCGTCACACAAGACAACGCGATGACGTCGTAATATAGCGCTCTTAATAACGCATCGGGGTTATCGCATGATTCGCAAGCTGCTCGCTTCTCTCGTCGCGCCTGTCGCGGTCGTTACCGGCATCGTGACGGCCGCGCCCGCCTTCGCGCAGGACAACACGGTCAACGTGCTGTACGCCGGCTCGCTCGTCAATCTGATGGAGCGCAGCATCGGCCCGGCATTCGAGAAAGCCACCGGCCAGCATTTCCGCGGCTACGCGGCGGGCTCGAACAAGATCGCCAACGAGATCAAGGGCAAGCTGCGTCGCGGCGACGTGTTCATCAGCGCGAGCCCCAAGGTGAATGACAGCCTGACGGGCGCGGCGAACGGCGATCACGTCACGTGGTATGTGAACTTCGCCGAATCGCCGTTGATGATCGGCTACAACCCGCAGAGCAAATTCGCGCCGCAGTTCAGGAGCAAGCGCTGGGATCAGGTGTTGCAGGAGCCGGGCATCCGCATCGGCCGGACCGATCCGAAGCTCGACCCGAAGGGCGCGTTCACCGTCGAGATGGTGACCAGGGCGGCTGAGCTCTACCATCAGCCGGATCTCGTCGAGAAAACGCTCGGCGCCGCGGAAAACCCCGAACAGGTGTTGCCTGAGGAAACGCTGGTGGGCCGTCTGCAATCCGGCCAGCTCGACGCCGGCTTTTTCTATTCCACCGAAACGTCCGACCTGAAGATTCCGGCGATCCGCCCCGCGCCCGAATTGCAGGCCAAGGCCAGCTACACGCTGACCATTCTCAGCGACGCGCCGAATCGTGAAGGTGCGAGCAGCTTCGTCGACTTCCTGTTGAGCACGAAAGGCCGCGCGCTGCTCAAGCAACATGGTGTCGACGTCATCAAACCGACCGTGAGCGGCAACGGGCAAGCCATGCCGCCTTCGGTGCAGGCCGTGATCGACGCCGCCACGCAGTAAGCGCGGTGAAACGTACCGCGGCGCGTCCGCTGCTGTGGCTGGCGGCGCTGCTGGCCGTCTATCTGTGCGCTCCGTTTGTCGCGAGCGTGCCGCAACTCGGCGCGGCGGACTGGGCGAACGTCGACTGGCGCGCGACATGGTCGGCGGTCGGTATCTCGGCCGCAAGCGCCAGCGTGGCCTCGCTCGCGATTCTGCTGGGCGGCGTGCCGCTCGGCTATTTCCTCGCGCGTTCACAGTCGCGCAAGGTGGCGCTGCTCGGCTTTGTCGTGCAGTTGCCGCTGGCGCTGCCGCCGCTCACCAGCGGCGTGCTGCTGCTGTTTCTGCTCGGCCCGTATAGCTGGGTCGGCCGCTTCACCAACGGCGTGCTGACGGATTCGTTCGCCGGCATCGTGCTCGCGGAAGTCTTCGTCGCCGCGCCCTTTCTGATCATTGCCGCCAAGTCCGCGTTTACCGCCGTCGATCCGGTGCTCGACGACGTCGCCGCGACGCTCGGCCATCACGCCGGCAGCCGCTTTTTCCGCGTCATGCTGCCAGTCGCGTGGCCGGCGATTCGCGCGGGACTCGCGCTCGCGTGGCTGCGCGCATTCGGCGAATTCGGCGCGACCGTGATGGTCGCCTATCACCCGTATTCGTTGCCGGTCTATACGTACGTCGTATTCGGCGGCCAGGGGCTGCCGGCGATGATGCCCCTGCTGCTGCCGACGCTCGCCATCGCGATCGTCTGCGCGGCTTTGTCGATTTATAGCCTTCGGCAAAAGACCACGCTCGAGCAGACCGAACACGGCGACGACGCGCTCGAACCGGGCGCAAATCTGACGGCTTCGAATGGCAGCGAAACAGCGGACCTGCGCCTCGCTTTCCATTTGCAACGACAACTGGGCGCATTCGATCTCGACCTCGCATGGACGCCGGCCACGCGGCGCCTCGCGATCATCGGACCGTCGGGTTCGGGTAAGTCGCTGGCGCTGCGTCTGATCGCGGGACTCGAATCCAACGCGACGAGCAACGTGACGCTCGGCGCGACGCCGTTGAATACGCTGCCGCCGGAGCGTCGGCAGATCGGTTATATGCCGCAAGACTACGGCCTGTTTCCGCACATGACGGTCGCGCAGCAACTGGCCTTTCCCGTCGATGCCGATCCGGCGAGCGCGCGTTACTGGCTCGATCACCTGGGTCTCGCGCAACTGGTCGCGCGACTGCCGCATCAACTGTCGTTTGGCCAGCGGCAGCGCGTCGCGCTTGCCCGCGCGCTGACACGGCATAGCGAACTGCTGCTGTTCGACGAGCCGTTCGCCGCGCTGGATACGCCGCGTCGGCGCCGCCTGCAGCAGTCGTTGCGCGCTTTGCAGCGCGAGATCGCCGCGGTGACGATCATCGTCACGCACGATCCGGACGAAGCTGCGTTGCTGGCTGATGAAGTGCTGGTGGTCGAACAGGGCCGCGTGTTGCAAGCGGGGTTTATCGACGCGGTGTTCGAACGGCCGGCGTCGATGCGCGTGGCCGGCCTGCTCGGCTTGCATAACGTCGGCGAAGGCGTGATGAGCGCGTCGGGCCAGCTCGAGATCGCGCCGGGCTTCGTGATCGGAACCGGCGACAGTGGGCTCGATTTGCGCGCCGGCGAGCGCGTCATGTGGCGCGTATCGTCACATGCGATTGTTGTCGAGCAGGACGGCACGCATGCCGGTGTGGTCGACGCAGTCGAACTACGACGCGGCGAGCGCTATGTCCGCGTGAATATCGCCGGCGTCCGCTTCGACATTGCCAATGAAGATAACCTCCTGCGCGAAGGCGCACCGTGCCGCATCGATATCCGCGCTTCGGGCGTTGCGGTATGGCCGGCGAGCAATGCGGCGCATTAGCCTTCGTGCGCGTGTGCGCGGCTCCTGATTTCGGCAAGCGACATATCGACCAGCAGCTTGCCGGAATCGAACACGGTCACCAACGCTTCTTCCCAATCGCCTTCTACGGCAACGGGCAGCGTCGTCGTTCGATACTCGCCCGTGTGGCGATTCTTCAGCAGCGTTAGCCGGCCCTTCATCGAGCGCTTCCCTGCGTCCGTGACCGGGTCCTTGAGCACGTCGTGCCACTCGTCGCCTAACCGGATCGCCGAACATTTCATCGCGAAGCGCTGCGTGTCGCGATTGATCTGCTGCAATAGCGCGCCGCCCATGCCGAACACGATGTTGTCCGCGGCGAAACCGGCTTGGTCCATGGCGGCGAGAATCGCTTCGATCGAATCGGGATTGACGCCGTCGCCCTGGATCACCCGCACGTTGTTGAGCACGCGCCGCCCTTTGCCGTTCACCACCGATCCGAACGACGCCTCCAATGCCCGCAGCGTTTGCAGCACGATGGTTTGCGGATCGCCGGAGTCGGGCCGGATCACCAGCGTGCCGCCGGAGTCGAGCACGGCCTGCTTCAACTCCGTGCCCCAGGCGTTCAGCGCGGCGAACAGATCGTAGGAGTCGGACACCACCGACACGATCGCGCCCGGCTTGCCGAAGCGCGCGATCATGTTGCGAAACGCGTCGGTTTCGCGCTCGCGGCCCCACGAGGTGATCGTGCTGTGTTCCGCCGCCGGCACGGAAAACGCCGCCATCGTCTCGTTGTAGTAGTGGTTCGCCGCGACCACGCCGAGCACGGTATCCGAGCCCATGAAGCTGACAAGATGCGCCGCGCCGCCGATCGCCGCCGACTCCGCGCTCGACACGCCACGCGCGCCGAAGTCGTGCAGCTTGAACGGCAACTGCGCGAGGTCGTCGCTGCTCTTGAGCAGATAGACGCGGATCGTCTCGCGCAGATGCCAGCTTTGCGTCGCGACCGTAATCGGATACCACACGCGCAGCAGCATGGTCTCCAGATACGACGCCAGCCAGAACACCTGCGGGTCGTCGCATTCCACCGTGACGAGCACGTTGTGCGTCGGCACGACCGAGCCTTCAGGCACCGCGCGGATGCGCACCGGCAGATAGCCGCCGTGATGTTCGACGATGTAGCGCCAGCCCGCTTCGTTGAACGGCTCGCCGTGCGCCGTGAAAAACGCCTTGGCTTGCTCGATCATGGCCGGCGTGATGGGGCGGCACAGATATTCCTTGATCAGCATCTGCAGGCCGAAGAACAGCGTGCGGTCGTAGCGCCCGCCGCGCGATTCGATGTATGAAAACATCGCCGACGCTTCGGGCGGATATTGCAGGTAGTGCGACGCCTTGTACGAATCCGTGTTGAGGATCGGATTGGACAGGATCGACGCGATATCGTTGAGACCGCTGGACTCGTTTTGCATGGGCGATGCCGCGCTCAAGGGCGCGCTGGAAAGTAGGCAGACGGGCCGCGCATCCAGCCGGCCACATCGACACGATACACCGTCAAAACACGCCGGGAATCACGCGGAATCGCACCTTGCATCGATAAGCGCGATAGCACGGCGGCGCAACGCGCGAGCACTTCCACCGAGGCCGCACGCATGCCGCTCGCCGTGATCGCGCGCGGCTGCGCGTCGTGGCGAGCCACCGCACTGTCCGGTTCACCGCTCTTGTTTTTCGCGGGACAATGCTCGCCATGACGCTCTGGCGGCGGAGTGGTCCATGTCATTGCAGACTCGTTTCGATATGCGAATTATTATTCGAGCCGGCTACGCCACGGGCTGCCGGCCTGCCAGTGTGGCAGCGTAGCAGCGGCACGGGTCCGCTGTCCAGATCAGGCCACGGACGTGCGGATTCGCTTCCAACGAGTCTGTCCCGCTCGACAGGATGGTTTCAATGCCCCGGCTTGAGCTGCGGCGGCACGTTCGGCCGCGACGCGAACAGCCGGCCGAGCACGCCTTTGCGGCGCTCGGCGCTGCACGGCCACAGCATGTCCGCCAGCAGGCTGATGCCTTGCGCAAGCGTGCTGTCTCTCGCCGACGTCACCAGCGGCACACCGCGGCTGAGCGCGTCGTTGGCCTGCTTGTCGTCGCGCGGAAGCTGATGCGCCACCTTCGCGCCGAGCGTCTGTTCGAGCTTCGACAGGTTGATCTGGGCGTTCTTGTCGTAGTGATTCACCACCACCCGCACCTTGCTGGCCGGATAGCCCAGTTCCCTGAAAATATCGAGCATGCGGCGCCCGCCGTGCAGGTAGAGCAGGTTCTGACGCACCACCATGCAGATCGCGTCGCTGCGATCGAGCGCGTGGATCGTCATCGGATTCAGGCTCTGCCCGACGTCGATCAGCACCGCGTCATAGCGCTCGCGCGCCAGCGCGAGAATGCGCTCCAACTGCGCGGGCAGCAGTTCGGCAGCCTTGAGCGGATCGCCCGCACCCGCCAGCACATCGAGATTCGCGTGGACGTGCATCACGCATGATTCGAGTAGTGCGGCGTCGAGGCGCTCCGCCTGGGAGCAGAGATCGGCAAGCGTGGTGGGCGGCGGTTTGTCGGCCATGAGCAGACTGGCGTCGCCGAATTGCTGGCTCAGGTCGATCAGCAGCACACGCCGGTTGCTCAGCGCGGCAAGCGAATACGCAAGATTCACGGCGATCAGCGTGGTGCCGCTGCCGCCCTTGCTCGAAGCAAGCGAGACGACGCGGCCGACGCGGCGGCTCACGGCGTTTTTCCGCGCGTCTGCCTGGATGAGAATGGTGCTGATCTCGTCCGCGTCGGCCGGCCACGACAGCACGTGCCGTACGCCGACGCGCATCGCGACGCCCAGCAAAGCGGTGGACGGCGCCGCTGTCATCAGCACGCAATGCAGGGCCGGCGTGCAAGCCAGCGCTTCCTCGACGCCGTCCAGATCGCGTGTGCCCAGATCGGCGTCGTCGACGATCAGCATATCGGCGCTCCGAATCGCACGGTCGTGCGAGCGCACTTGCCGGGCCGTGCCGTGAGCGGTCCGCAACCGGTAAGCCACGCCGCTTGCTTCGAGGCGAGCGACGATTTGCGGCGCACGCTCCAGGCTGGATGAAATCAGGAAGATGTCGATCATGTCGGCTCTCCGCCGGTCTGACGCCGTTCGGTTGGCGAGGCCACCTCGATAGCAGTCAATGTTCTTTTTATTCGTCGGCATCGGACGGGTAAGTGTCCGCACCGCGTTCGTAGTTTCGTTCCTGCGACACCGGCATTTCATACACCGAGTCGCGCAGCGCCTCGCGCTGGATTTCCGCTTGCGCCCGGCGCCTGATCGCCTCGGCGATCACCAGCGTCGTCAGATCGACCGGCGGCGCGGCGAACAAGGCACGCGGCGCGGCGATATGCCGTTGGTAGGAGACGCTCACTGAGCGAGTCGTGGTTTGTCGATCCGACCGTGCTGCGCCGACCGGTTTGGTGATCTGTCTGGTCATGACAACCCCCGAAAAAAAGGTGCTTCTTCTACTGCTCTGTCCAGGTGAGCCGTGTCCGCAACTTCGCGGACACGGCGCCCGGTCCACCTCGTAACCCCGCCTCTCTATGGAGACTCTGGCCTTTCCTCCCCGCTTCATCGCGCCCGGTTGGTCCTCGACCGCGCGCTGCCCCGTCGCTGTTCTTTCGCTGTTTTCTTGTTGTTGTGCATACCGTTCGCTCGCCAACTCCGCTAGCGCGGTACGTGTTGTTTTGCCATCCCCTTCATATCCGCCGGAACAGACGGAAAAAGTGGCGAGGTCAACCTTTACATCGTCCGGTCGCAATGACCGGTACGTTGTACCGACCATTGCGCCGTTCTTTTATGACATCTGTTTTTCAGTGGCCCCGCCGCACCCTCGTAGAACGCATTGGCTTCCCCGGCCGCGCCTACGAAGTCTTTTTGCCGCCGGTCTCTTCTTATTGTGGCTTCCCTGAACCCAGGGACCGGGCGGCACCAGCTTTCGCTGTGCAGAGCATATTGCAACGGCTATGCCATGCACCCTCAAACCCTTATGGCGCCGTGATAGTCGCTGCGGCGCACTAGGTTGGGGCCTCCTTCGCAGCACGCGTTGATTCGAATTCGACACGTGTTCTGGAGCCCTGCGATGCGCCGTAGCAAGGTATGCGCGGCCGTCTGCACGCCGGGCAGGCAGCACGTCCCACGCGTGGCCGGGCGTTGCGTCGCATCCCGGCAAATAGGCCGACGCTTCGGAACCCTACCTGGTGGCGTACGCACCTATGCCCAATGTGTCGCACGCGTGAGACAAGGCAAATCCCGACCTACAGTTCCGTTTGACATTTGCCGTAAAACGAATTGAGGCGC
Source organism: Paraburkholderia phytofirmans (assembly GCF_046028095.1). Classification (GTDB taxonomy): domain Bacteria; phylum Pseudomonadota; class Gammaproteobacteria; order Burkholderiales; family Burkholderiaceae; genus Paraburkholderia; species Paraburkholderia phytofirmans_A. The sequence continues at coordinate 601,884 of NZ_JAQQDJ010000002.1, read as the reverse complement.
TATGTTGGATGCCACGCATAGCAGGACTTGACCGTACATTTTTGACCCGCAAGGACATAGGCGTATCGTAAAAAACGTTTCTGAATCCAGACTTGTTTGTATGGCGCTCCAATGCGGTTTCGCTTATCGTTAAGCCCATGCGCCAACAAGAGCGCCTGTATCAGGCCAACGAGGTTAAAAACGGTTTGAGTGATTCGGGGAAAAGATCGCGTGACGGTTACAACGGTGAACACCGTTTCCGCCATTCGTCCGATATGTAGCACCTCGCGGTTTGCGCCGCCTGCTCCATGCCCCCCGAGATTGCCGCTATCGTGAATCGTGACCGCCGGGCTGGGAGGAGCAGAACCCCAAAGCGGTGGATCAATCCATGTCCGGGCCCGCGCAAGCGGACCGGCTGGCTCCGTTGGCCGGAAGCCGGCGTCTTGCCGGTCTGTCGCGTACGTCGCAGAACAGTCCTGAGAGTTGCATCAAACCGGGGGTAACATGAACACGACTTGCACGCCTGTCGACACGGAACGCACCGTTCTGTATGTGTCGAATTCGCCGGATCAGAAACTCGCCGCTTTCCTGGCGGCTTCTGGCTGGCAAGCGGTGCATGCCAAGAGCACGGCCGTCGCCGAGCGTATGCTCGAGCGCGGCAACATCAAGGTCGGCCTGGTCGAACTGCCTGGCGACTGCACGTCCCAACATCTGTCCGCGCTGGCGTCCTGCATGCGGCGCGTCGAAACCAACTGGGTCGCCCAGATCGCTCCGGGTCAGGCGGAAAACGAACTGGTCAGCCGCTTCATCCTCGACTACTGCTTCGACTTCGTGACGCGGCCGTGGCTCAACGAGCGGCTCGTATTCGCGCTCGGCCATGCGCATGGCCTGTCGAGCCTGCGGCATGTGGAAGTCGCGCCGGAGCCTTCGGCCGGCCGGCACGGCATGGTCGGACAATGCGAGGCGATGCAGCAGTTGTACCGGCGCATCGACAAATGCGGCGTGACCGACGCGCCGGTGTTCGTCGCCGGCGAATCCGGCACGGGTAAGGAACTGACGGCCAAGGCGATTCACGAACGCTCGCCGCGCGCCGGCCGCCCCTTCGTCGCGATCAATTGCGCGGCCATTCCGCCAAGCCTGCTGCAAGCCGAACTGTTCGGCCATGAACGCGGCGCGTTTACCGGCGCGCTCCAGCGCAAGATCGGCCGGATCGAGAGCGCGCACGAAGGCACGCTCTTTCTCGATGAAATCGGCGATATGCCGCATGAATGCCAGGCGGTCCTGTTGCGCTTCCTGCAGGAAGGCACGATCGAACGGCTGGGCGGCAACGGCCCGATCAACGTCAATGCGCGGGTGATTTCGGCGACCCACGTTGATCTGGACAAGGCGGTCGAAGACGGGCGCTTCCGCTCCGACCTGTATCACCGCCTATGCGTGCTGCGTCTGGTCGAGCCGCCGTTGCGCGAGCGTGGCGGCGACATCAAGCTGCTCGCCAACTATGCACTGAGCATGTACAAACAGGACGGCGCGCGCAAACTGCGCGGCCTGTCGAGCGATGCGATCGTCGCCATGTCGAACTATCCGTGGCCGGGCAACGTGCGCGAGCTGATCAACTGCGTGCGCCGCGCCGTGGTGATGAGCGAGGGCCGCTTTATCACGGCCAGCGATCTGGGTCTGCCGGAAGCCGACAACGGGCCGGCCGTGACGCTGGCGGAAATCCGCAGCAAGGCCGAGAAAGACGCGATCGAACACGCTTTGCAGCGGCATGGCTACAAGTTGTCCGAAGCGGCGGCCGAACTCGGCATTTCGCGGGCCACGCTGTATCGGCTGATGCACGCCAACCGGCTGCATCAGGAGCCGGCGGCCGGGCGCGCTTCCAACACGGCCGGCGGAGCGGATGCCGATGGCGAGGCGGAGCGGCGGGCGCCTTCGCTGGTGTGAGCGGGTAAGTTCGGCGTCGGCTTTCGCGTTGCCTGTTCTTGCGGGCCCGGTGCGGACCCCGCCGGCTGGAGGTCAAGGGCTGCGCACGCCGCCACTCCACGCGCACCATGGCGCGCAATGGCGCGACTCGATCCGTCGGCAGCATCGCCCGCATCCCTCGCGCCTTTCGCCGATGCGTCGGCATTGCTATGCTGAAGGCCGTTCATCCATCCTCCGGGAGCGGACTTGGCCGACCCGCACGCACCGGCGCCACAGCGCCGTTCCCCGTCCGTGCTGCCCGCGCAGGCCAGCCCGTGCGATGCGCTCGTCATCCGCGCGCAACCTACCAATCTCGTCCACCCGTGCCGGCGTAAAAAACTCGCGCTGGCCGCGACCATCCTCGGTTCGAGCATGGCCTTCATCGACGGCTCCGTGGTCAACGTCGCGTTGCCGTCCATCCAGAGCGAACTGGGCGCGAGCGTGGCGGCGATCCAGTGGGTCGTCGACGCCTATCTGCTGTTTCTCGGCGCGCTGGTACTGGTGGGCGGCTCGCTCGGCGACAAGCTCGGCCGGCGCACGGTGTTCATCGCGGGAATCGGGCTGTTCACGCTGGCCTCGATCGGCTGCGGCCTCGCGCCGGGCGCCGCCGCCCTGATCGCGGCGCGCGCCGTGCAAGGCGTGGGCGCGGCGCTGCTGGTGCCGAGCAGCCTCTCGATCATCGGCGCGGTGTTCGACGACAAGGAGCGCGGCCAGGCGATCGGCACCTGGGCCGGCGTCGGCGCGATCACCTCGGCGCTCGGGCCGGTGGCGGGCGGCTGGCTGGTCGATGCGTTTTCGTGGCGAGCCATCTTCTTCCTGAACGTGCCGATTGCGTGCGCAACGGTGGCGCTGGCGGTCATGGCCGTGCCGGATAGCCGGCAGGACGATGAGGGAAATCCGTCCACGCTTGCCGGCGCGACCACCGGACACGCGGCGGCCGGACTCGACTGGCCGGGCGCGGCTACGGCCACCGCCGGACTCGCCGCCCTGACTTACGGCCTGACCCTTGCCTCGGCGCGCGGCTTCGGCGACCGCTGGGTGCTGGCGTCGATCCTCGGCGGCCTGCTGGTGCTGATCGCCTTCGTCGCGCTCGAAGCGAGAACCCGCAATCCGATGATGCCGCTCGACGTGTTCCGTTCACGCGACTTCGTCGGCGCCAATCTCGTCACGCTGCTGCTCTACTTCGGCTTGGGCGGTGCGCTGTTCTTCCTGCCGTTCACGCTCATCCGCGCTTACGGGTACAGCGCGACTCAGGCGGGCGCGGCGTTGCTGCCGGTGCCGGTAATCATCGGCCTGCTGTCGCGCTTCACCGGCGGCCTGACGAGCCGCTACGGCGCGCGGGCCTTGCTGACCGCGGGCCCGGTCGTCGCCGCGGCCGGCTTCGCGATGCTCGCGCTGCCGTGGGTACGCGGCGACTACTGGCGCGGCTTTCTGCCTGCGCTGGCCGTGCTCGGGCTCGGCATGACCGTCACCGTCGCGCCGCTGACGACGACCGTGATGACCTCGGTGTCCGCCGCGCGCACGGGCGTCGCTTCGGGCATCAACAACGCGGTGGCGCGGGTGGCGAGCCTGCTGGCGATCGCGGTGCTGGGAATCGTGTTCGTGTGGTCGCACGACGCGGCACTCGACGCGCGGCTCGATGCGCTGCATGTGCCGCAGGCAGCGCGCGAGGCGGCGAGCCTGGCGCAGATCGGCATGGATGCGGGCGCGGCGTCGCCGGCCGCTGGGACCGGTGCGCCGGAAGGGAAACTGAGCGGCGCAGATGTGACTGCGGCGCACACCGAAACCGACGCGGTCCACACAAACGTGGATACAACACGGACGCAGCCCGAAGTGGCGCGGGCACAAGCCGACGCCCTAGGCGCGGCATTGCGCGCGGTGGCGCTGGTGTCGGCGTTGTGCGCGCTGGCCGGGGCGGCGCTTGCGTTCTTGACGATCCGCTCGCAACGGCCGCGTTAGCTGCGCGGCGCCTGATTCACGCCTCGCGCACGGTCACCCATCCACAGTTCAGACCGCGCTGAAACATCGCTGCCCGGCGCGCTCCATACTGCAGTCACGGTGCTTCACACCACGACCTTCGACTAAACCGGGAGCTTGTACATGGCAATTACCTGCTTCATCCGCTATCAGATCGATCCGTTTCAGCGCGATGCCTTCGACGAGTACGCCCGCAACTGGGGTCGCATTATCCCGCGCTGCGGCGGCCATCTGATCGGCTATTTCCTACCGCACGAAGGAACCAACGACATTGCGTGGGGCTTGATCGCGTTCGACAGTCTCGCGGCCTATGAAGCGTATCGGGTGAGACTGCGCGCCGATGCCGAGGCACGCGACAATTTCAAGCTGGCCCAAACGAAGCGCTTCATTCTGCGCGAGGAGCGCACCTTCACCGAAGTCGTGGAAGGCACCTTGGGTGTGCCGCCGGTGCGCATGACGGCGGCGACGGAGTGATGGCGAGGCGGTGGTCGTAGCGGCGGCAGCGGCATTTGCGCGGGTGGAGCGGGTGCGAGTGCGATTGCAGAGAAGTTTGCAATCGCGCAAGCGCTCCTTCGCAGAGGCGAGATGAGCGGGAATTCCGGCGCGTCGCGGCCGGCATGGGACAATGCGGCTCTTTCCGACAGGCAGGTTTTTTGCTACCGCAAGATGCCGCCGCACGGGGGCTTGCCGGTTTTCCGGCACCTCGCGCCAAGGCCGCCCAAGGAACTTGTGCGACGCAACGCGTGTCGGTTCATGGTCACGCCGCCGAACCTGTCCGTATGTATCGGCCCAGCCTTCCGCATCTGTCCCCCGCTTTACACCCTATGCGCAAACTATTCCCAATCTGGCTTTTCTTCCTTCTCGCTTTCGTCGCCGCGCCGGTTTTCGCCGCCACCGCGCCGGCCACGCCCGCATCGTCGGCTTCCGGCGTCGGCGTCACGCTGACGCCCGAGCAGGCCCGCCAGGCGCTCGCCGTTCTCAATGATCCCAAGCGCCGCGCGCAAGTCGCCGACACGCTGCAGGCCATCGCCGCCGCCGGCGCGCTGAGCGCGCCGCCCGCTTCCGCGCCCGCGGCCGCCTCGGCGCCCGCTGCGGCAAGCGGCGCCGCCGCGCTCGTGCCGGCGGCGTTCAAGTCCAACGGCCTCGCCTCGCAACTGGCCCGTCAGGGCGCACACTGGGCCGTCCACCTCGGTACGTCGTTGCGCAGTTCGATCGCCGCGCTGCTCGACGTCGCATCGGTCCGCGCCTGGTGGAACTGGCAATCGACCAACCCGCAAGCGCGCGCCGTGCTCGGCCACGTCGCCTGGTCGCTGCTGGCCGCGCTGATTCCCGCGCTCGTGCTCGAATGGCTCGCGCGCCGCCTGCTGCGTCGCGCCTACCGGGCGCTGGCCGCGCGCCGCGAACTGGAAGACGAAGACGACGCCGCGCGCGCCGACCTCCCCGTCGACGTCGCGCCCCAACCCGCCGACGCGCCGAACGCCGCGCCACCCTTGCCCGTTTCGCCGGCATCGCCGGTAAGCGCGGCGCAGGCACAAGCCGAGGCCGTGCCGCCGGGCACCTCGGCCGCCACGAAGGCCAAAGGCAAGGTCACCGAAGCCAAAGGCAAACAGAACGCCAAACATCACTGGACGCTCCTGCGCCGCCTGCCGCGCGCGCTCCTGACGATGGTGCTGCGGCTGTTGCCGCTGGTGGTGTTCGTCGGCGCGGCGAGCGCGCTGATGTCGATCTTCACCGACGACGGCACGCCGCAAGACCGCGCGCTCGATTCGCTGGTCGACATCTACGTGCTGTGCCGGGTGATCGTGATCGTCAGCGGTTTCTTCCTGCAACCGGCCGCGCCGCGTCTGCGCCTGCTGCGCATGAGCGATGCGTGGGCCGCCTTCGTGCAGCGCTGGGTCGTGCGGATCGTCAGCGTGGTGGGCGCGGGTTCCGCTGTCGCGGAGATCGCGCAGTCGCTCGGCCTGAACGACGCGGCGCATCTCGCCCTGATGAAAGTGGTCGCGCTCGCCGGCCACGTCATGATCTCGATCCTGGTGCTGCAATGCGCGACCCCGGTCGGTGAACTGATCCGCAAGCGCGTCGCCGAGCGCAAATCGCTGGAGATGTTCGGCAACGTCTTCGCCGAAGTCTGGGCGTGGGCCACCGTGTTCGTCGTGATGGCGCTGTGGTTCATCTGGGCGCTCGACGTGCAGAACGGTTATCACACGCTGCTGCACCTCGGCGGCATTTCGCTGGCGGTGCTGGTGGGCGCGCGGGTCGTGTCGATCGTGGTGTTCGGTGCGCTCGCCCGGCTCTTCAATGTGCAGGACGACGCAACGAAGTCGCTCGTGCATCAGCACGCGTACCGCTATTACCCGCTGCTGCGCCGGGCGGTGGCGTGGATCATCGGCATCGTGACCGCGCTCGCGCTATTGCAGGTGTGGGGCGTGCATGTGGTCGACCTGTTCCGTACGGGCACGATCGGGCACCGGCTCGCATCGGCGATCATCACGATCGGCGTGGCCGCCGTGATCGCGCTGCTGGTGTGGGAAGGCGTCAATGTCTCCGTCGAACAGCGGCTGGACCGCTGGACCACCAGCGGCGACCTGGTGCGCGCCGCGCGCTTGCGCACCCTGCTGCCGATGCTGCGCAGCGCGCTCTTCTGCGCGATCGCTCTGGTAGTGGTGTTGACCGGTTTGAGCGAACTCGGCGTGAACATCGGGCCGCTGCTGGCGGGCGCGAGTATCTTCGGCGTGGCGCTCGGTTTCGGCTCGCAGAAACTGGTGCAGGATTTCATCACCGGCATTTTCCTGTTGATGGAAAACGCGATGCAGGTCGGCGACTGGGTCACGCTCGCGGGCGTGTCCGGCACCGTCGAATATCTGTCGATCCGCACCGTGCGGCTGCGCGGCGGCGACGGCTCGCTCTACACCGTGCCGTTCAGTTCGGTGTCGACGGTGAACAACACGAATCGCGGCATCGGCAATGCGGCGGTGAAGGTCAACATCGTGTTCGGCCAGGATGTCGATCTCGCCATCGACACCTTGAAGGAAATCGGCGCCGCCTTGCGCGAAGACGACAAGTTCAAGGACGGCATTCTGTCGGACTTCAGCTTCTGGGGCGTCGATGCGCTCGACGGCTCCGCCATCACGCTGGCCGGCCAGATTCAGTGCCGCGACAGCGCGCGCTGGGGCGTGCAGCGCGAATTCAACCGGCGCATCCTGTTCCAGTTCCAGGAGCGCGGCATCGAGATCGCGAATCCCCAGCGCAATCTGTTGACGTGGGATCCGGAAAGCGCACCGGCCAGGATCGAAGCGGATGACGTGCACAAAGACGCACCCGGCTCATCTAACGCAACGCAGGACGAACCGCCCGCTGCGGCGCCGTCCGCCGACGCCGCCGATGCCCCCACCAAAGCCGACGCGCCGGTGGAAGACCAGTTGCCCGTCGATCCTAAGCCGGCTGGCGGCCCAGGAACGCCAGCAAATCCTGGTTCAACCTCTCCGCATGAGTGAAGTAAAAGCCGTGACCGGCGCCTTCGTAGACATGCAGTGACGCGCCGGGTATTAGCGCGGCGGTGGGCCGCCCGGTCAGTTCGAGCGGCGCCGACGCATCGCGATCGCCATGCAGGACCAGCGACGGCACCTCGATCCGCGCCAGTTCCGCGCGAAAATCGGTGATGGTCTGCACGCGGGCCAGTTCGAGCATCGCCTGATGCGAGGTTTGCAGCATCATGCGGATCGTCCAGTCCATCGGCGCGCGCGACACGCCGGGCCCGAAATACGGCGCCGCATTCGCCTCGATCCAGTCGGGAAACGAGCGGCTCAGCGCGCGGCCGCCCTGCTCGAACAAGGCGGCGTCGATGCCGTTCGGGTTGTCGTCGGTCTTCAGCAGATACGGCGTCGCCGCGGGCGCGACGAACGCGACCCGGGCGACGCGCGCCGAACCGTAACGCGTCAGGTGGCGGACCGCTTCACCGCTTGCAATCGAATGTGCGACCAGCGTGACGCCGCTCAGATCGAGCGCGCTCAGCACGCTTTCCAGATCGTCGGCGAGCGTGTCGAAGTCGTAGCCGCGGCCGGGGTCGCTCGAACGGCCATGCCCGCGCCGGTCGTACGCGATGCAGCGGCAATCGAGGCGCGACAGCGGTTCCATCTGGTATGCCCACATGTCGGAATTGAGCGTCCAGCCTGAGAGGAAGACGAGCGGCGTGCCCTGCCCCCAGTCGCGGTAGAAAAGGCGCGTGTTGTCGGCGGTGCGGATGGTGTTCGGTTCGTCGGCGAGATAGGGGGCGGTTGCGTTCATGGAAGCCTCGTTGCCTGTGGTGGGAATCGTGATGCCGTGCCGCCACTGTGCCGGGCGGCGGTAGGCAGGTCGATTACCTGAGAGGTAAAGAGGCGCTGCTGAAGCGCAAAGCTTTCGCGCTATTTATTGCACGTCCCACCAGCGCGGCAGCAAGCGCCGCACCTCTGGCCGCCGATAACGGTCGTCGATCAGATGCACCACACCCTGGTCCTGCTCCGTGCGGATCACGCGCCCGGCCGCCTGCACCACTTTCTGCAAGCCGGGGTACAGATACATGTAGTCGTAGCCGTTGCCGAACCTCGTCTCCATCGTGCGACGCATCTGTTCGTTGATCTCGTTCATCTGCGGCAAACCGAGCGTGGCGATGAACGCGCCGATCAATTGCTGGCCGACCAGATCGACGCCTTCCGAAAACGCGCCGCCGAGCACCGCGAAGCCCACGCCCTGGTTCATGGTGCGAAAGCGCGCGAGAAACGCGTCGCGCGCCGTTTCGTCCATGCCGGGTTCCTGCGCCCAGACCGGCAACTCCGGATGGCGCTCACGCATCAGCGCGACCACGCGCTGCAGATACTCGAAGCTGCTCAGAAAGCCCAGATAGTTGCCCGGTTGCGCGGCGTATTGCTTCGCGATCAGATCGACAATCGGCATCAGGGAACGCTCGCGGTCGCGCCAACGCGTCGATACGTTGCCGGCCACGCGCACCTGCAACTGCTCGGCGCGAAAGGGCCCTTCCACGTCGAGCCATTGAGTCTGTTCGGGCAGGCCCAGCGTGTCGCGATAGAAATGATGCGGGTTCAGCGTGCCGGAGAACATCACCGTGGTGCGCGCGGCCGCGTAACGAGGCGCGAGAAACGGCGCGGGAATCACGTTGCGCACGCACAGCGTAGCGTTCGTTTTGTCGCGCGGCGCGTAACGGTCTGTGGCGAGCGTGATATCGAAGATCGAATGCTCGCCGAACTGCTCGGCCAGCGCGACGAAATGCATCGCATCGAAGAAAAAACGCAGCGACGCTTCGTCGATGGAAAGCGGTGCTTCCGCCAGTTGATCCGTGACGGCGCCGATCAGATTCTGCGCGGCCGAGAGCAGTTTGCCGGGGACCTCGGCGTAGACCTGATAGGTCGCGGTCTGTGCGCGTTTGACGGCGCTCCACTCGCGTTGCAGCCGCTCGAGCGGCTTGCGCAAGGTGGCCGGCGCCGTCTTGCGCGCGAGCCGGAACGCGGCCTGATCGAGCGACGCGCTATACATGCGCCGCGCGCGGTCGAGCAGGTTGTGCGCCTCGTCCACCAGCACGCCGACACGCCACTGGTTGATCTGCGTCAGCGCGTACAGCATGGCGCTGCTGTCGTAGTAGTAGTTGTAATCGCCGACCACCACGTCGGCCCAACGCGCCAGTTCCTGCGCCAGATAGTACGGACAGACCTCGTTGGCGAGCGCCGCTTCGCGCACCGCCGCGCGGTCGAGCCGCGGACCGGCCAGCGCCGCGCTGCGGGCCGCGTCGAGCCGGTCGTAGAAGCCGCGCGCGAGCGGACAGGATTCGCCGTTGCAGGCTTTGTCGGGATGCTCGCAGGCTTTGTCGCGCGCGACCAGTTCGAGGGTTCTCAACGGCAGACGCGCGGCGCCTCGATGGAGTGTTTCGATCGCGTCCAAGGCCAGCGCGCGGCCCGGCGTCTTGGCGGTCAGAAAGAATATTCGCTCGATCTGGTCCGAAGCGCATGCTTTGAGCAAGGGGAAAATCGTCGCGAGCGTTTTGCCGATGCCGGTCGGCGCCTGCGCCATCAGAGGCTTGCCGTCACGCGCCGCGCGATACACCGACACCGCCAGCTCGCGCTGCCCACTGCGAAACTGCCCGTGCGGAAACTGCAGCGCGCCGAGCGCCGCGTTGCGCGCGGCCCGATGCGCTTCTTCCTGCGCCGCCCAATCGAGAAAGCACTCGCATTGCTCGACGAAGAAAATTTCCAGGTCGCGCGCGGTGTGCGTTTGCGTCAGCAGTACCTCTTTTTGCGTGCCGATATCGAAATACACCAGCGCTACGGTCAGCTCCGTCAGCTCGCGCGTCCGGCACAGCAGATGACCGTAGACGAGCGCCTGCGCCCAGTGCAGCGTGCGGTGATTGGCCGGCATGCGTTCGAGATCGCCGCGATGCGTCTTGACCTCTTCCACGCGGTTCGCGACGGGATCGTAGCCGTCGGCGCGCCCGCGCACGGTAAGGTTGCGGTGCGTGCCGGTCAGCGTGATCTCGGTTTCGTAGCCGCTCGCGCGCCGGCCCGCGACGGTCACGTGGCCCGCCATGCCTTCGAGCAAGGTCGGCGCCGGCGTGAAGCGCAGATCCAGATCGCCACGCCTCGCGGTGAACTCGCACATCGCCCGCACGGCGACCGTGTAGGTCATGCGCGGGCCTCGGGGGTGGGGGTGATGCTGGTTTTGGTGGCGGGCTTGGTGGCGACCTCGATAGTTGCCTCGGCGGCGACTTCGGCGGCATCTTCCGCCGCGCCACCTTCCGCGACTGCCGCTTCATCGACCCAGCGCACATCGAGCACGCGCACTGGTATGCCGTGCTGCGCGCAATACGCGAGCCAGCGAATCTGGTTGTCCTGCAAGCGATCGCCCGGGCCCTTCACTTCGATCAACTCATAGCGGCGTTCGGCCGGCCAGAAGCGAATCAGGTCCGGCAAACCGGACCGGTTGCCGCGCACGTCGCACAGCAAGCGTTCGAACCACAGCTTCAGATGCGCGGCCGGCAGACAGTCGAGCGCCAATGCAACGAGTTCCGGCGTGAGCAGCCCCCAGAACACGAACGGCGATTGCAGCCCTGCCTTGCCATGCAGATGCCGCACAATCGTCTCGCGATAAACACCGCTATCGAGTTGTTCGAGACACGCGGCGAACTGCTCAGCGCGGCGCGCATGAAAGTCCGGCGCGTGCAGATCGGCTGGTCCGCGCTGGAACGGATGAAAAAACGCGCCGGGCAACGCCGCGAAAACCGGCTCCCAACACAACAACCCGAACAGCGAGTTGATCAGCGCGTTCTCGACGTAGTGCACCGGCGCGGTCTCGCACGTCAAATGATCGCGGGTCACGTATTCGACCGGCATCGGCGCCTCGGGTCGCGGCAACACGAGCGTGCTGCGCTCGACCGGGCGAGCGGCAGGCACGCGCGCGACCGGTTCGCCGCGCTTGCGCTGCAAACGCGGCAGCATGCGCGCGACGCGTTGCGCCTCTTCTTCGCTCTCCGGCGCGGCGGCGGCTTGCGAGGCCAGCGCGAAAGCATCGTCGAAACGCTCGCTGCGTTCCAGCACGCGCATGCGCCGATGACGCGCGCCGGGCCACCCGCAACGCTCATAAACGGCGAGCGCGGCCGCCCAGTTCTGCCGACGCTCGCACAGGTGACCGATGCGGAACAGCAGTTTCGCGCGTCGTGTTTCAAGCCAGGGGTTGGCAGTTTCAATGGCGGCGACAGTGGCGACGAGCTCGTCGATTGCGACGGCTTCCGTCTCGCCACCGGGTAGCCATTCGAGCGCCTCACGGCACGCGTGCAACGCGAGATAGACGTCGACGTCCGCGCGCTGCTGAAACGCGCGCGACGAAGGCGCGAACGCCACTTTCTCGTACTGGAACACACCGAGATCGGCGAGCACGAACTCCGACCACTCCTGCTGCAAATTGCCGAAGAACATCAACCGCAAGCGTTCGCAAAGCGGCGCGATCGCCACGTGAAAAACGCGGTCTTCGGTTTGGCCGTGCCATGCCGAAAGTGGACGCGCCATGGCGTCTTGCTCGTCGCTTTCGCTTGCATAAAACGGGCGCAATGTTTCCAGCAGATCCGGCTTGCGCAGGCTCTTTGCGCCCGGAATCATCGCGATGGCATCCGCGAAAATCTCCATCAACTCGGGACGCGTGGTAAGCGCGAACAGTTCGTCGAGCGTGAGTCCCGGTTCGGTGTCGACCCAGCCGAGCGCCGCGATCGGCGCGGCCGCCTGCAACGGGCAGCCGATCTCGTCGTAAGACAGGCGGCTTGCGCGAAACAGCGTGCCTTTGCGCATCAGCATGCGAACCAGCAGCGCGCGCGATGACTGCGGCAACGCGGCGAACTCGCGCAGAAACGCTTGCTCATGCGCGTCGAACAGATCGTCGTAACGCTGCGCGAGCCACGCGAGGGCGCGCTCGAAGTTCAGCAGATAGTAGAGAGCGTAAGGAGATGCAGCTGTTGCCACGGACTTTCATGAAACCTGTATGTTTATACAGTGATGATAGCAAAATCCGTGGCGAGGCCGGCCAGATTGCCCGAAGGCAACGTCATGGCGCGGCGCCGACGTACTCCCATTCGAATCCGCCGGCGGCCCGCCTCACCCGCCCAGCCGATGTCTGCGGGAAATGCGCGGTGAAGAGTGTGGCGTCGCGATCGGCCGCGTAGTTCAGCACCCACCGCCGCGAGTCGCGCGCCGATGCCGCATCGAGGCAGAACGTCGAGTTCCATTCCGGCCGGTAGACCTGGATGGGGTTATGCATCACATCGCCGGTAAAAAGCGCCTCCTCGCCGCGCGAGCGGATCGAGATCGACATATGGCCGGCGCTATGCCCCGGCGTGGGATGAAACACGATACCTTCGCGCCACGTGCCGCCCTCGGCGGGAATCGTCACGGCTTGGCCTGATTCGATCACCGGCACGACGCTGTCTTCGAAGACCATGCGGCGGCTATCGCCCGCCGGGGTCGCGAAGAAATCCTGCTCTACCTGCGGAAACACGTATTTCGCGTTCGGGAAAGTCGGCTGCCAGCGGCCGTCGAGCCACTGCGTGTTCCAGCCGACGTGGTCCGCGTGCAGATGCGTGAGCAGCACCTCGTCCACCTGCGTCGGCAGGATACCCGCGTCGGCGAGGCGCTCCAGGTATGGGTTGTTGAGCTGATGGAACAGCTTGCTGAACGGCCTCTCCTTGAAATTGCCGATGCCCGTGTCGATCAGCACCGTCAGGCCGTCCATCTGCACGACCCAGGTGTGCACGCTCAGCGTCACTTCGTTGCGTTCGAGATCGAGGCTCGCCTTCGACAGACGGCGGCTCAATTCATCGGCCGCGGACGGCGCCCACTCGGGATAAAGCACGGCGGGCGCCAACGGAAAACAGGTTTCGCTGACGCGGGTGATGCGCGCGTCGCCTACCCGGTGCGTAACAACCTCGGTCGGCATGATGTGACTCCGTGAAAAGTGCCGCGGCAGCGAATGGGTGGTTATGTCACGCTGCCGCGATGAATGGCTTTACTATCGCAAATCCATGGCTTGCCGGCCAATGCCGTTTTCTGCGTGCGGCGATGCCTTGCGGGCATCGGGATGCGAGCTCCGTTATGCACCGGTCCACTCGGGCGCTACCATGCAAGCTTGCTTCATGCTCCGGTTCACGCAGACATCGCGACGCAAGCCGCACTATGCTCCGGTTCACGCAGACATCGCGACGCAAACTGCATCATGCGCGAGCCAACCCAGGCGTCCGGCGAGCCGCTACTCCGTAAAGCAGCGCGCTAAGCGCGGCCGCCACGCCGCCGACGCACGCCAGCGCCACGCCCAAACCTTCGCTCTGCCCGCCGAGCCGCTCGTTGATGAAGCCGACCGCGAACGGCCCGACTCCGCCGCTGATCGCGTTGGTGAGGAACACCAGCAAGGCAATCGAACGCCCGCGCATACGATTCGGAATCGCGATCTGGATCGGCACCGGCGCCAACGCCATCGCGACACTCGCCGCAAACGCGCAGGCGCCGTACAGGACCACGGCGATATGCACGTCGCCGACGAGCGGCATCGCAATCGCGGCCGGCACCAGCAACACAGCCGCCGACGCCGACAGCGCCAGCACCTTGCGCACGGCGGCGGCATCGCTGACGCGCCCTGCCAGCCAGCCCGCGCTCAGCACACCGAGTATGCCGCCGAACATATAGGCCGGCGCCGCCATCTGTCCGACTACGCGCGGCGTCAGATGAAAATGACGGATCAGCAGCGTCGGAAACCACGCCGCGTGCGAGTAGAACAACGTGATCAGCGCGACATAAGCGGCGAAGTACGGGAGACAGAAGCGGTTCTTCACGAACAGTTCGCGCAGCACGTCTTTCAGCGGCGGCGTACTGTCCTGCGCGGCCTCCGCTACGAAAGCGGCCGATGACACATGGTCAGTCGAAACGACACCACGCGCGGCCGGCTCGACGGCGCTCGCCCCAACCGAGGAAGACAAGCCCCGCCGTTGCGGCTCCCGCACCGACAACGCAACGATCGCCGCAAGCGCGAGCCCCGGCAATCCGACCGCGACGAACACCGCCTGCCATCCGCTCAAACCGGTGCCCGCGAGCCACGCAGCGCCCGCGCCGTGCTCGATCGAACCGAGCAGCATGCCGCCGCCGAACAGCGCGACGCCACCGCCGATATACGGTCCCAGCATGAACACGCTGCTTGCCCGCGTGACTTTGCGCGGCGGATACAGATCGCTGAAGATCGACAGCGCGGCCGGGCTCAAGCCCGCTTCCGCGATCGCCGTGCCCGCGCGCGCCGCGAGCAGTTCGCCGAAGTTGTGCGCGAACCCGCAAAGCGCCGTCGACACGGCCCAGATCGCCACGCACACGGCGATCAACCGCACGCGATTCGAACGGTCGATCAGCCGCGCGATGAACACACCCGCCGTCGCATAGCACAGCGTGAACGAAAACCCTTGCAGCAAGCCGATTTGCGTATCGGTGAGCGCCAGCGTTTCCTTGATCGGCTGCACGAGAATGCTCACGATCTGCCGGTCGAGATACGAAAACGCAAAGCAGACGAAGAACAGGACGACGACGTAGCTGTGGCCACGGCGCGCATCGGCGTCGTCGGCAGTGGACACGGTGGTGACTGCATTCATGGCGAATCTCCGGCTGGTTTCGGTTCGATGGACGGGGTCATTGCCATTGCGCATCCGCGGCCAGCACGGCGATGCAGTCGCCCGGCTCGACGCGTGCAAACGAACGCATGCACACCACCACGCCGTCGCCCGCAAAACGGATTTCCTGCGGTTCGCTCCACGGCGCGTATGGATCGAATACCCGCGCGGCCAGTTGATCTTTTTTGACCTGATCGCCGAGCCCGAACACCGGTTCGGCCACGCCCGCCCGCGAGGCGAACACGTAATGCCGCGCGCCTTCCACTTTCAACCAGCGCGTGTCGTGCCGCGGCGCGGGCGGGCGATCGTCGGGCGTGACACCCAGCGTGTGCAGCACACGCCGCAGACCGTCCTCGACAATCGCGACGCCGTCCGGATCGCAGGCCGCATAGCCGCCGAATTCGCCGCACAGGAACAGCTTGCCGTGCCGTTCGACGGCCGCGCCATATGTACGGTCCTCGCCGAGCAGGTCCATGAGCATGGTTTGCGGCGCGGCAAACGCCTGCACGAGGCGCCGGTATTCGGCGCGGCGCGAGGCGTCGGCAGGCGGCGCCGCGAGCAAGGTCGGCAGATGATTGAACGACGCGCCGCCCGCGTGCAGATCGATCACCACGTCGGCGCGCGGAAACAGTTCGGTGTCCGCATAGTGCGCGATCATCTCGGTGATGTGGCCGTTGCGCGCGCCGGGGAAAACGCGGTTCAGATTGCCCTTGTCGATCGGCGAGGTGCGCGAGCCGTTGATAAAAGCCGGGAAATTCAGCGCCGGCACGACGATCAACCGGCCTTTGATCGACATCGACGGCAAGCGCCGGAGCAGTTTCATCAGCGCGACGGGGCCTTCGTATTCGTCGCCGTGATTGCCGCCGGTGAGCAGCACCGTGGGGCCGTCACCGCCCTTGAGCACGGTGATCGGAATCGGGATGTGCCCGTACGCGGAGCGGTCGTGCGAATACGGCACGCGCAACGTGCCGTTTTGCAGGCCGGGGCGCTCGTAGTCGATGTCGGTGGAAATCAGCGATTGTGTGGACGGCATGGTTGTCTCCCGATAAGAAAGCGGGCCACGGCGCTGTCGTCGGATGACGCGCCGAGGTCGTGCATTCAATATCGTCGAGGCAAAAAACCAGCGCCAATGCCGATTTTTAGGGAAGCCGATGCCTTAAAGGCATCGCGGCGACGCATTGCAGCGGTTCACTTCTGCGCCTTGAGCAAGGCGATGAACTGCGCGAGCGCGGGATTGCGGTGCTGCTCGTGATACGCAAAATGCAGCGGCAGCGCGATCGACAGATCGGACAGCGCAAGGAATTGCACCAGCGCCGGCGGCCGCTCGCGATTGGCCGAGTTGACGATCGCCGCGCCCACGCCCGCCGAGACCAGCGAGAGAATCGCGGCTTCCGTCGACACTTCCTGCACGACATCGAGCGTCAAACCGGCGCGCTCGCACGCGCCGATCAGGCGGTCGTAATAAGCGGGATAGACATGGCGAGGAAACGTGATGAAAGGCTTGCCGGCCAGTTGCGCGGCGCGCACCGTCTTGCGCCGGCCGAACGACCATGCGGCCGGCGCGGCCAGCACTACGCCGTTTTCGAGCAAAGGCAAGCTGACGAACTGCTCGGGCAGCGCGCCGAAGTGATAGATAAAGCCGCCGTCGAGTTGGCCCGCTTCGATCGCGTCCAGTTGCTCGGGCGTGTTCATCGGCGTGAGTTCGATGGCGACTTGCGGCGCCGTCTGCTGAAATGCTTGCAGCGCATTCGGCACGAGGCCGCCCCACACCGCGTTTTCGACGAACCCCATGCGCACGTGACCCGAGACGCCCGCCGCGATTCGTTGCGCGACGCGCGCGGCCGACTCGACCTGCCGCAGAATGCCGCGCGCCTCGCGCAAATAGGCGTCGCCCGCGAGCGTCAGCTTGAGGCCGCGCGGCGTGCGCTCGAATAGCGCGACGCCCAAGGTTTCCTCGAGGTCCTGGATTTGCCGCGAAATGGCCGGCTGGGTCACGTGAAGCTGCTCGGAGGCGCCGCGTACGCTCGCGTGCTCCGCAACGGCGACGAAGTATCGGAGATGCCGGAGTTCCATGTCAGCAGAGTGGCAGGCTTATCGAACGGGATGCCGCATTGTGCCATTCGATCGTGCCGCCGCTACTGCATTTTCATACCGCCGCGAGCCACACTACCGTCAATGAACGCACGCCTTGCGCACCGCGAATCAGCACGCCTTCGATATCCGCCGTCGCCGACGGTCCGGTGACGAGCGCCGCGTAACGCGCGTCGCGGAAATCGTCACGCCGGTACACGTCCTGCAAGCCGTCGATCAGTTGCGCCGGATCGAGCAGCACGACCAGATGCTGCACGATGTAGCCCAGCGCGTTGACCACGTACTCGCGTTCGCTGAACCACACCGAGCCGGTTTCGGCGACGCCGAAGCGCGCCCGCACCACGCCGACGTCGATATCCTGTAGCGATGCGGGTTCCGTGTCGGCGGTGAGCGCGCGCGTGCCCGGCACCTCAGCGGTCGCCGAGGCCACCGACGCCTCAGCGCCGAAGCGTTCGCGAATCAGCCCGCTCACATCGGTCGCGGACATGGCTTCGACGCAGGTGCCACCCATCGCCTGCAAAGCGGCCGTAAAGCGCGCGCGCAGGTCGCCACCCGCCGCATCGAAGAGCGGCACCTCGGGCCGTGGCCGCGACGGTGGCTGTGCCTGCCGCACCTTGTCCAGAAAAGCCTCACGCGTTGCCATTGCCGTCTCCACGATTCTTTTTGTACCAGGCGTGGAAGGTCAGCTTCGGCGCCTCCGGCAACTCGCGTTGCTTGCCCCAGATGTTGAGCGGGTTATACAGCACGAAATTCGGCAGCCGCCGCAGCGCGCTGCCCATCGACGACACCGTCGCGCGATACAACGTTGGACTCGCCAGCAAACGCCCCGCCATTTTCAGCACTTCCTGCTTCACGAACGGCACTTCATGGCGCTCGGCGATCACCGTGCGCCACTTATAGATCTGCTCGTGAATATTGATTTTCACCGGACACACGTTGGTGCAACTGCCATTGAGCGTCGACGCAAACGGCAACGCGCTATAGCGCTTCAGATCGAAAGTCGGATTGATGATTGCGCCGATCGGCCCCGAGTACGTGCCGCCGTACGACAGGCCGCCGCTGCGCCGGTACACAGGACAGGTATTCATACACGCGCCGCAGCGGATGCATTTGAGCGAGTACCAGAAGTCCTCCATCGCGAGCCGCTCCGAGCGGCCGTGATCGACGAGGATGAAATGCATCTCCGTGCCCGGACGCGGCGCGCGGAAATGCGAGGTGTATTGCGTGATCGGCGAGCCGAGCGCGCTGCGCGACAGCATGCGGATGAACACGCCGAGGTCCGACACTTTCGGAATCAGCTTCTCGATCCCGATCGACGCGATATGCAACGGCGGCACATTCGCCGACAGATCCGCATTGCCTTCGTTCGTACACACCACGACCGTGCCGGTCTCCGCCACCGCGAAATTGCAGCCGGTCATGCCGGCGGTTTTCTCGCGCACGAAATACGGCCGCGTGTTCATCCGCTGGCTTTCCGCGAGATAGTGGATGTCACTGTTCTTCGGATCGGTGCCGATGGTGCGGCCGAACAGTTCGGCGACATCAGCGCGCAGTTTATGGACCGCGGGCACCACCATATGGCTCGGGTCCTGATGATCGAGTTGCTGAATGCGTTCGCCCAGATCCGTTTCCATCACCGTGATGCCGCGCGGTTCGAGATACTCGCGCATCTTGCATTCGTCGGTGAGCATCGACTTGCTTTTGACGAGCGTGGTCATGCCGTGCTCCGACATGATCTTATGCACGAGCGCGTTGTGCTCTTCGGCGGTGGCGGCCCAATGGACCGTCACGCCGTTCGCCTCGGCGGCCGCCGCGAACTGTTCGAGATACTGCGAGAGGTTCGAGAGCGTGTGCTCTTTAATACCGGATGCGAGCTCGCGCATCGTCTCCCATTCGGCGATGCCGTGCGCCTGCACGTCGCGCTTCTCACGCAAATCCCACAGACGTTTGTCATGAAACGCCACGTGCTCGGTTTTCTCGATGAAAGCGCCCGCGGCTTTCGCGTGATCGATCCGGTTGCTCATGCGCGTGCTCCATTGAGAACCTGCGCGATATGGATGAAGCGCGCGTCGGCTTTCATGCGTTCCGCGCAGCCTTGCTGATGCATCAGGCACGACATGTCGCCCGAGACGATGTATTCGGCGCCGGCGTTCAGATGATCGCGCACCTTGTCCTGCCCCATGCGCACCGACACCGGCTCTTCGGTGACGGAGAACGTGCCGCCGAAACCGCAGCATTCGTCGGGCCGCGCCGGCTTGACGAACTCGATGCCCTTCACGCCTTCGAGCAAGGTACGCGGCTTCGAAAACGGCGTACCCGCCACTTCCGAAATCGATGCTTCCTTCAGATGCCGCAACGCGCTGCAACTGTTATGCAAGCCCACGCGATGCGGAAACTCGGCCCACGGAAATTCACGCGCGCCGACCACGTCGTGCAGAAACTCGACGAGTTCATACGCGTTCGCGCGGACCTGCTTCACCTCGTCGGTTTGTTCGAGCGCGGTCAAATGCTCGCGCACATGATGGATGCAACTCGCCGACGGCCCGACGATGTAGTCGTATCCCGCGAAGTTGCGCGCGAACACACGCTCAGTGCCGGCGGCCTCGGCATGCGCGCCGCTGTTGGCCATCGGCTGGCCGCAGCAGGTTTGCTCCTGCGGATAGTCGACCTCGATGCCGAAGCGTTCGAGCAATTCGAGCGTGGCGATCCCCACTTCGGGATAGAACGCGTCGATGAAGCATGGGATGAACAGGGCGACTTTCATAGGCTCTTTGAAAGAAAAAGCAGCAGCCGGCGATTCACCTACTCTACTGCGGAATCGCGTTGGAAAACGAGTGTGGCGCGGTGAAGGCGTCTGCCATTTGACAGAGTTTCAGCCGCTTTAGCCAGACTGGTAAGGTTGGTCTGACCAAGAATATAAGGAAGTCGCGAAAGCGTGTCAATGGCGTCGCGGGAATCGGACGCGCTACGCCCAGTTATCGCGACTTGTGGCCAAACGGTCGTTCGGGTCGATATACGGGTTATCGGTTTCTCGCCTCACGTCCGACTGCGTTTCGGACAATCCCGCCTGTTCCCGCAAAGGCGCGGGCACGCCCTTTCCAGGCTTGGCATCCGGCTTGATGTCCTCGAGCCCTCGCGCCCAGACTTCAAGCATTCGCTTGCCGATATTCCTGAACTCGGGATAGCGGTCCGTGTATGCGCTGACCAGCGGAAGCACTTTCTGCACCGCGCTCACCACCTGCTCGAGTGCTGCGTTCATATCCGTGGGCGAGAGACTCAGTCGCGCACCGCCGTATTCGAACAGCGCTTTACCGGAGCACCACAGTTTTTTGCCTTTCAGCGACAACGCCGGTGCGTCATCCTGATAGCGAGGGTAGGCGGTGACAGTTACGATGTCGTACACAGGAGAAAGGCGAGCGTCCCGCTCGGTCGTGTACGTCAGCGCGTAGTTCTTCATGTGCGCGTCAGCGTTACGCAGCGCATAGTTCAGCAGCAACAGCAGGAACAGCTTGCGCTTGCTGTCTTTCCGGTGATCCACGCCGAGATACTGATTACAGAGTTTCGCCAGGTCTTCGACGGTGCCCTGGTATTTGCGTACAGGATCAAAGCCCTTCAACGCGCAAAAATCTTCGACCCCGACGCGCGTGCCACCCGCTTCCAGATCGAAACGCCGTATCGCGAGCACACGGCCGTCGTCTGAAAGGTGTGTTTCCGGAACATTCAGGTCCGTGTTCCTCGCGACCTCCAGGCAGAGGTATTCGTTGATGCTGAGCCCCGGCAGGTCAGCCGGGCCAGTCTTCAAAATGTACTCGTCCGTCCAGACGGTCGCCTTCTCGTCACCGGAAGCCAGTGTTTTGGGCATGACCCCCGAAACACCCTCGCTGATGCCCGCCTCAAGGTGCTTGAGCAGGTTATCTCTGGAGTTCGGACTCGCGAGAAGTGTCGCCATGTCGAACCTGGACCTCGCAGTATCAAGCGGCGCCCCGTGCGGGATTGCTCTTACCCGCCCGATGGTGTTTGCTCCCGTTAGTGCGAGAAGCCCCATATCGCTCACGTCCGCGTGAGGGCCGAGATGTTGACGAATCAGGTCCTTCTTGAAACCTTCCGGCAGATTCATCGGAAACGAAGGCATGATGCCTCCGGGCCAGGTGTACGACCCGTTTCGCACCGGCATGAGAAGCGAGACGACATCGGCCGTGGGCGTACCGGGCAGATAGGTGAAGACGCCACTGTGCGCTTCTTCCGTCAGCGTCCCAACCAGCGTGGAGTTGCAGTAGATGTCGAGTACGGCCATGAGCTAGTCGCCCTTCCCGGTAGTCCTGACACTGGCTTCAGAGCGCGGGAGCCGAACGCGCCGCCGGGTTTCGTCGACGGAAACAGCGAGCGTTCGCTGCTCGGTCAGAACGTCGTCAAGCGTCCGCCGATGGCCTATTGGACGAGCCAGAAGCTCGAGCCCCACTGCCTCGAAGAGACTCAGCAGCTTGACCGTGCCGAGTTCCGGAAGCAGTCCGGTCTCAAACCGGCTGATGCGCGCGCGAGTGACGCCGCTTTGCTCGGCAACCTGCTGCTGAGTCTTGTTTGCGGCTATCCGGGCGAGGCGAAATGTTTCTCCAAGTTCGAAGAGGTCCATGTGCCACCTGCGATACGTTAAGGGCAGTCAAGTTCATATTGTATCCCAAGCGACACTTTATTAATTGGAAATTATGTTCCGTATATTGCACTTTAACGTGACTTTGCCTGTTAATGTAACTTATAAGACACATTAAGATGCCGCTTGACCACGTCAGCCGCCGTGACGGCGGTGCCGGTTTCCTTTTGCACTGACCGCAACTGGCGGGAGCCAAACGCCTGACCCTTCAGGGAAGGGTCGGTCATGCATCAGCAGGCAGGGAGGGAGGGTCCAGGCGCGTCACGTCGCGCGTTGATGGGCCGCCGCGCGGGGCAACGATGATTGAGCGCGATGACTAAAGGCAATAAACGGCGGCCACTTGTGGCGGCCGCCCAATCAGGAAACCACACTCGACGAAGGCTTCGCCGCGTCTTCCTTGTACATCTCGCGCACGAACGTGAGATGACGCTCGGCGGCCTTGCGCGCCTTTTGCGCGTCGCGTGCCATGACGGCGTCGTAGATGGCCTGATGCTGGCTCATCAGCTGCTTTTCCATCGCGTCGTCGTAATCGATCAGCCGATGGTACTGGCGCATGCCCTCGCGAATCAGCGTATGGATGCCGTGCATCACATGCGCGAGCGCAATGTTGTGCGTGGAGTCGGCGATCGCGAGGTGGAACGCGGCGTCCAGTTCCGCCAGATTCACGCGGTCCTGCGACTGCGAGCCGGCCTTCAAAGCCTCGAACGCCACGCTGATCTTTTTCAGGTCGGCGGCCGTGGCGCGCTCCGCGGCATACACCGTCGAAATCGATTCGAGCCCCTGACGCAATTCAAGAATATCGGCACTGGTGCGCGGATTCTGCAGCAGCAACTCGGCGAGCGGCTTGGAGATGATCGGCGCCGTGACATCGACCACCGTAAAACCGCCCCGCCCCGATGTCTCGATGTAGCCGTCCGCTTCGAGCCGAATCAGCGCTTCCCGCAACGACGGCCGCGACACGCCGAGCTGCGTCGCCAGATCGCGTTCGGCCGGCAAGCGGTCGCCGGGCATCAGCGTACCGTCCGAGATCAGTTGCTTGATCTGGTCGGACACCACGTCGGAGAGCCGTTTGCGCGTGAAGGACTGGATCGGGAGAAATGGCATGGGCAGCGGTAAGTGAAGCCGGTTGAGCGAGCGGTTTTCAGGCCATGGGAGAGTGTCCAAACACGATGCATTGCAACGTTGCAGTCACGCTTGAACGTTACAGCGAATTATACCGTTCAACGGAACACGCCGAATCCGGTTGCCAGCCAAGCCCGGCCGCGCTGCGCGTTGCTCGGAACCGGCTAGCGCGCACCCGCCGCATAGAAACTCGCCAGATCGCGCCTGAGCGTGTGCAAGGCCGCGTCGTCGAGATAGATCATGTGACCGGTCGGATAGTAGGCGATGCGCACGTTGGCGCGCAGCGGGCCGTCCACGCCCAGATGCGCGAGCGCATATTCGGTTGCATAGAACGGCGTCGCCAGATCGAAATAGCCGTTCACCGACATCACGCGCAATTGCGGATTCTGCCGCATCGCTTCAGCCAGATCGCCCGCCGCATACGGTACGGGCAAACGCTCGCCCCACCATTCGCGATGCTTCCAGTCCCATTGCGTCAACGCTTCGTCGTTGAAGACGCGGTAGCGGTCGGCCGGCGTGAAGTGCAAGTCCTCGGCGAAATGCTGATGCAACGCGGCGTCGAAAGCACTCGACACGCTGCTCACCGAAGCATCGTAATCAGGGCGATCGGCAACGCTGTCGAAGTCGATGCCTTCAAAGCGCGCGTCGTAACGGCCGACACTGCGAGCCTGATCCCGCAGCAATTCACTGCGATAACGCGACGGATAGAGACGCAGGCGGCTGCGCTTCACATAGGCGACATCGAGTCCGGTGAATTGCGCGACGCGCGCGGCGATCGCATCGCGCTCGGCGTCGGGCAGCGCATCGCCTTGCGCGAGGGCTTGCGCATAAGGCCCGCGTGCAAATGCGCGGGCTTCGTCGAGGAAAGCCGGCAGACTGGCCGGCTTCGGCACGATCTTGTCGTGATACCAGGCGATCGCCGCGAAGCTCGGCAGATAGCTTTCGCTTTTGAAATCCGAGCCCGCCGAAAACGCGGCCGAATTGAGCACCGACGACATCAGGATCACGCCGTTGAGCGCGATATTGTCCTGCCCCAACTGATACGCGAGCATTGCGGCGCGCGCGGTCCCATACGATTCGCCGAGCAGGTACTTCGGCGAATTCCAGCGCTGGTTCACCGTCAGATAGCGGTCGATGAATTGCGAGAACGCGTCGACGTCCTTGTCGACGCCCCAGAAGTCTTTGCCCGTGCCATGACCAACGACGCGCGACAAGCCCGCGCCGACGGCGTCGATGAAGACGAGGTCGGTGCTATCGAGCAGGCTGTCGGGATTGTCGGCGAGCGTATACGGTGCGGGCGGCGTGATATCGGGACTCGCGGTGCGCACCCGCTTCGGCCCGAATGAGCCGATCATCAGAAACACGGTGCCGGCGCCCGGACCGCCGTTGAACAGAAACGTGACCGGCCGCGTCTGCGGCGTTTTACTGGCGACGGTATAGGCGACGTAAAAGACGCTCGCGTTGGCCTGCCCCGTCTTGTCGCGCAACAGCAGGTTGCCGGCGGTGGCCGTGTAGTCGAGCTTGCGGCCGTCGAGCCGGATGGAATGCTGCGTGACCGACGAGGTTTCCGGCGGTAAGGGAATCGCCGCCGGCTCCGCTTTCGCGTTGCGCTGCGCCGCGCTGCCCGACGCTTCGTTCTGCGCCGGCGCGGCCGTGCGTGACTGCCGAGGAGTGCGTGTTGGCGCCGCGTGCGAGTCCTGCAGCGGTTGCCCGTTCGGCTCCGCACGTTGGCTGGGCTGACCGCTCAAGACACGGGGCGCCTCCGGCGCCGATGCCGCGGTTTCGGCGCTCGCGGCGGCTTGTGGCGAGTCGTCTGGTTCAGCCGCCGCGCACATCGTGCTGAACGTGGCAAGCGCGATAAGCACGAGCGCCATCGAGGATTGACGCAACCAGATGGTGTAGCGAAGGCCCATGGGATTTCAACCGGGAGTCGATAGGCGCCGATGTCCTGAAGGTCAAAGCGGAAGACAAACCCGGCGCTCGATTTTTGACGCAAGCATTTGCGGCGTCAATCTAAAACTGGCGACGACGCCCATTCCTCCCACGACGCATCGCCGCGTTACGCCAATCGAAAAGCAAACGAAACGTTGGCGAAAGACTCAACGACCCGGCAACCCGCCGACGAACGCTGCGATACGTTCGCACGCATCGATCAGACGCGCTTCGTCGACGACGAAACCCAGCCGCACGAAACCGTTCGCCGTCTCGCCGAAAGCGCTCGCGTCGAGCAGCGACACGCCGTGCGCGCGAAACAGCTGCCAGGTGAAGTCGACCGTATCGAGGCCGGTGCCGCTCACGTCGACCATCATGAACATGCCCGCCTCGGGCAACAGGCATCGCAAACCCGGCACACGATGCAAACGCTCGAACACCACGTCGCGGCGGCGCCGGTAGATCTCGCGCATCTCGGCGGCGATCCGCGCCTTGTGCTGCACAGCCGTCAATGCGGCCTGCTGGATGAAGCCCGGCAAGCCGTAGAGCATGGCCAGCGCGAGCCGCCCCATGTGCTCGATCAGCTCCGTGGGCCCGATCGCCCAGCCCACGCGCCAACCCGCCATGGCATGCGATTTCGACAGACTGCCGAGCGTCACGGTGCGCTCCGCCATGCCGGGCAGTGAAGCAATACTCACGTGCTCGCGTTCGAACGTCAGCTCGGCGTAGACCTCGTCGGAGAGCACCCACAGGTCGTGCCGGCACGCGAGCCGCGCGATCCGTTCGAGATCGGCGCGTTGCATGACCACGCCGGTCGGATTGCAAGGCGTCGCGAAGAAGATGGCTTTGGTGCGCGACGTAACGGCGGCTTCGAGCGCGTCGCAGTCGACGTGAAACGCCCGCGCCCGATCGACCGGCACCGTCACGAGCGTGGCGCCGGCCGCGCGCACGCAGGCCTCGTAGGTCAGATACATGGGCTCGGGGACGATCACTTCATCGCCCGCTTCCAGCAGGCACAGCGACGCGGCGAACACGCCGTTCTGCGCCCCCGCGGTCAGGATCACGTTGGCGGCGCTCGCGGCGCAGCCGGTCATGCGCGTGTGTTCCGCGGCGATCGCCGCGCGCACCGGTTCGCGACCGGACACGGCGCTGTAATGCGTATCGCCGCCGCGCAAGGCCTCGATGGCACGCTCGACGATCGGCGCGGGCGTGGCAAAGTCGGGGTCGCCCACGCTCAGGACGATGACGTCTTCACCTCTCGCCTCCGCCTGCTGCGCGACACGATGAATTTCCCACGCGGAGGTGCGCCGGCCTTGCAGGCGTTCGACCAGATTCGAGTACTTCATTGACTGCGCCCTGTTTCCCATGGACCCGCCAATGTAAAGGGGCGCGCGCGAAACGTCCAGATACGAAAAAGCGCCACGCGAACGGACAGTCTCGCGTGGCGCTCAAGCGCTGCCCCTTATTCGCGGGGCGCGGCGCGTTTAGATCTGGCGGCGCAACTCCGCCGGCGGCACCTTCATCAGATGCCGGTATTTCGCCACGGTGCGGCGCGCCACCAGCACGCCCTGATCGGCGAGCATTTTGGCGAGCGTCACGTCCGAGAGCGGATCGTGAGTGTTTTCCGCGGCGATCATTTCCTTGAGCAGCGCGCGTACGGCCGCGGCTGAACAGGTGCCGCCGCTTTCCGTGCCCAGTTCGCGTGGGAAGAAATGCTTGAACTCGAAAATACCGCGCGGCGTGGCCATATATTTGTTGCCGGTGGCGCGCGAGATGGTGGATTCGTGCAAGCCGAGTTCGTCGGCGACATCGCGCAGCACCATCGGCTTGAGCGCGATTTCTCCGTACTGGAAGAAGGCCTTCTGATGCGCGACGATGCACTCGGCCACGCGCTGAATCGTATCGAAGCGTTGCTGTGCGTTACGGATCAGCCAGCGGGCTTCCTGCAATTGTTGCGCGAGCGGCGAGCGGCTTGCGCCAGCCGACTGCGCGAACAGTTCCGCGTACATGCGATGGATGCGCGCACGCGGCTGCACCGCCGGATTGATCGCCACGACCCACTTGTTGCGGACCTGACGCACGATCACGTCCGGCACCACGTAGTTGTCTTCGGTGCGGCCGTAGCTGTTGCCCGGCTTCGGGTCGAGCTTGCGCACCAGCGCGCAGGCCACGCGCAATTCTTCGGCGCTGCAGCCGATCTGCTTTTGCAGTTCGGCCTGCTCGCGGCGCGCCAGGCGCTCCAGATGATGTTCGACGACTTGCCGCGCCACATCGCGCCCCGGCGTGTCGGCGGGCAGCGCATTCACCTGCAGCAAAAGGCATTCCGACAACGAGCGCGCGCCCAGACCCGGACGGTCGAGCGATTGGACGAGCCGCAGCGCCACCAGCAATTCTTCTTCCGTCAGTTCGGGTTCGAGATCGACGCTGTCCGCGAGATCGGAGAGTTCCTGCCGCAGATAGCCGTCGTCGTCGAGCGCTTCGATGATGAAGCGGGCCACCGCGCGGTCACGGTCGTCGAGTCGGTAGAGGCGCAGCGAATCGTGCAACTGCTCGCGCAAGGTCGGCTGCGAGCGTGCCCATTCGGCGGGGTCGCTGCTGTCCGAGTCGCCGTTCTGGCGGGTCGAACTGCGGCTGCTGTAGTCGCCGGAGAAGTCGCCGGGCATATCGTCCTGGCCCGCACCTTCCAGCGTGTCGTTGTTGCCGGATTCAGCCGGCAGCGAATCGGGTTCAGCGGTCGCAACAGTGTCGGTGGCGGGCAGCGCGCCGCCGTCTTCGCCAGAGGTCGCGGTTGCCAGCGCCACATCTTCCGTCTCCGACGAGTCGTATTCGAGGAACGGATTGGTGTCGAGCGCGGTACGCAGTTCCTGCTGGAACTCCAGAGACGACAACTGCAACAGTCGCACTGATTGCTGAAGACGCGGCGTGAGTGCGAGAGACTGCCTTGTGCGTAGTTCAATAGAAGGCATTGGAGTTAGGTCCCTTTGAAAGCCGAAAAATGGTGAGCAGCCTCTCTAGAGCAACTGTCGTACCAACTCGCGCAAAGCCCTGTTTTTTCTACGCTTTGTGTTTTCAGGCCCACCAATTGCGCAGGCCGCCTGGCGCTTTTTTACAAGTACCCGGCAAATTCCGGTCCCTGCCGCGGCGAGCCGTCGAGCCTCGCGTCGATGCATCGCGGCGTCTTATTCCTCAGCCTAAATACCTGTGCCGTAACGGCTTTCCTGTGACGCCCAGGCTTTTCACGCCATACCGGGCACACCGCTTGCGTCCTTGCACTATGTGGACGGACGCCGGTCCATGCATGCGAGACGCCGAAGCAACCTCAGGCGCAACGCATGCACAGACCGTCGGCCGGTGTCGATAACGGGCCCTGACGGAACCGTAGCGGCAACGATCCCACGCGTGTCATCAGCGGTTTCGACCGCGATCGACCGCAGGCAACAAGACCGCAATTTTGATCAACACCCGAAGGAGAAACCATGAAGACCATCCAACTTCTGAAGACCGCAGGTAGCATCGCTTGTGTCGCTTTCGCACTGAACGCGACGAACGCCATGGCGCAAAGCAGCGCTCCGTCGGCGGCGTCGGAAACCGTCGGCCAGCACGTCGACGACGGCGCGATCACCACCAAGGCCAAGGCTGATCTGCTGGCCGCGAAGAACGTCAAGTCGACGCATATCCACGTGAAGACCCGCAAGGGCGTGGTGTGGCTCACGGGCACGGTGCCTTCGGCCGACGACAAGGCAGCGGCTGGCGAAGTCGTCGAAGCCGTGAAGGGCGTGTCGAGCGTGAAGAACCATCTGAAGATCGCGGCCGAATAAAACCGGCGGGTCTGTGCGGGGAGCGCCGACTTCGGTTGGCGCTTCCTGATGCTACCGTTTCAGGAAAGAGAAAAGCCATCCGTATTGCGGATGGCTTTTTTACGTGTAGCCATGTGTAGCTCACTAGGGAATCGAGCCGCTTGCAATCTCGAATACGAGCAGCAAACAATCGACGCCCCGCAGGGCGCCGATTACTCACCTGCTTTTAAGGCTTTGCCGCCGCATATTGATCGCGCAGATCACGCACGCGGTCATGGTTCTGCAGCACACCTTGATACTGCCGCTCGACAATTGCCCGCACATCGGCCGGCAATTCCTTTTCGAGTGCATCGTGATAGCGCTTCTTTGCGACGTCCTCGCCCTTCTCGCACTCGGCCAGAATTTCGTGGTCGCTGCGATCCGTCACGGCCGACTTCACGTCCACCCAACCGCGATGCAGCGCGCCGCTCATGCTGCCGCCCGTTTCGGGTTTGCCGCCCAATGCCTGTACCGCGTCCTGCAGCTCACGCGCGCCGCGCGAGCAGTCCTCGGCACGCGACAGGAATAGCGTCTTCAACTGTGCGTCGTGCGCATCTTCGGCTGCCTTGCGAAAGCCCTTCTCGCCATCCTTCGACGTTTCGACCAGATCGTTCAGCACGGAAACAACGTTCGTAGCCATCCAATACCTCCAAGGGTTTCGTTAGTCATGGAATCCGCCGATAGAAGTGAGCTGCCTCGTGCGAGGCACTCGCCCTCCGGCGACGGAGTTCATGCATCTATTCGCACGGGGCGTGCCCGGTACACCTCGCCGTGGACGTTTGCGCGCCGCGCCGAAGCACGCGCGTCCGTTCTTGCCAACACGCGTAAATGTTGCCCGCGGCAAGGCGGCTCGATTGGCGGCAAAGGCCCACGCAGCGGGCTTCTGCCGGATGGCACAGCGGTTGCTTAATATGTGCCGCCCCAGCACGCATGCAGCGCAACAACACACTGCAAGACGTGCCAACGGATTGAAAAGAATGGGCAGGCAACAACGACAGGGAGAATCACCATGAAGATCAGGAGCGCAGAATTTCTGGCCGCCGTCGCGATCATCAGCTCGGCGACTGTGTTGCAGATTCGTGAGCATGTCCTGGCGCAGCAAGCACCGGCTTCGCAAGCGCAGGCTACGTCGCCTTCGTGTGGCTCGACGCATGACGGCCTGGTGTCGGCCGCCTGCGAACCGACGCACGACAAACGTCAGGTCGATCGCGCACCTCAACCGCCGCGCAATACGTCGCAGATCTGGGTTTAAGCAGCGCTCTGAGCGCTGTTTGAGTACTGGCAAACAGCGCTCAAAAAAAACGGCCCGATCGATGTCGGGCCGCTCTGCCGATTACCGCGATAAAAACGTTCAGCGGCTCAAGCGCTCTTCTCGCTGAACTCGCTGAGCGGCACCGGTTTCTTCAACGGATCGAAGTCGGCCCAGCGCCCCTGCTGCCAGCGTCCGCTCGCCCGCTCGATCGCCGTGCCGCCGGCTTCGCGCAGCACGCGCGCGGCATCGAACTGATTGTCCGGCGAGACGTGCACGGCGACCAGCACGCCGGAATCGCGCGTCTCTTCATGGAATGCCGAACGATGACCAGTATGGCCGGCGTCGCGCGTGCGCGACATAGCCCCGACCAGGGAGCCGACATATGCGCCGACGCCCGCGGCAATCAACGACACGATGATCGGCGCGGAAAACGCCGCGAAGATCCCGACGCCCACCACGGCGCCGGCTACCGCACCGATCGTGACGCCCATGCCGGCACCTTTGGGCGCATCCTTCGCGCCGGCATCGGTGCCGGTGTCGCCGCCGATCGGATAACGCGCGTGCTGACCGCGCGGATTGACGAAGAACAGCGTGACGTCTTCCTCGACGAAACCCGCGTTGAATAGCTTGGCTGCCGCGTCTTCAGCGGCGGGAAAAGTCGTAAAGCGTGCTGCGACGATGAGTGACATGAGGCCTCCTTGCATCGTTGGATAGCGTTTGCGGACCATGCCGCCGCATTTCGCCGCGCTTGCACAGCGCGCGCGAGCGACAGCACGCGCCGGCCCTACGCCGTGGTGCCGCGATCCGGTTCCATGCCTTCCACTCTGAACAGTCCGCTATGCAACACTACGCCTTCACCGGCGTTCAGGTCGAGTGCTTCGGCGCAAACCGAGCGGATACGTTGACGGCCTTTGTCGAAGGCCGACATCAACGTGGCTTCCAGAGCGGAATCGGCGCCGAAATGATCCTCGAGCGCCTCGGCGGTAATCGTGCAAACGACCGGTTCGCCGTCCACCCGCGCCATGAAGCGCACGGTCAGATTCGCTCCGTCGAAGACCGGCTTGTCGTCGGGGAAAGTGATCTGCATAAGAGAGTCCTCATAGGCCGGCCGCGGCAGGATCGCATTCATGGCGAACCCTTCATTGCGCCGGCGAGTTGCTGCGCCATCGCGAGATGATGTTTGATGGTCGGCAGCGCATGCTGGGCCGCGGCCTTGAGTTGCGCGTCGGTGCCGCTGGTGCTTTCCTGCTGGAACAGATCGACCGCTCGCTGGTGCGCTTCTACCCCAACCTGCTCGACGTAGGCCTGATCGAATTCCTTGCCCTTGAGCGTCTGCAGTTTGCCGACCAGCGCGGAATCCGCCGACGGCGTCGGGGTGAACCCCTTCTTCGAAACGAGCGCCGCCATGGCGTGCGAAAGTTTCGTGTGATCCGTAACCATCTGCTGCGCGAATTTCTTCACGTGCGGATCGCTGGAATTCTTCAGCGCGACCTTGCTGGCCGCGATTTCGGTGGCGTCGGACTTCGAGGCGTCCTGCACGAATTGCTGATCCGCGGGCGAAAGCTTCGTGCCGCTGACCGGCGCATCGCTCGCCGGCGCGTCGCTCGCTTGCGCGTAGACCATGCCGATGGACGCCGCGCTCAAACTCAGCGCGACAGTCATCGCTTGTAGGGAATACCGGAATTTCATGCATTTTCTCCCAGGTCGACGGATACGCCGAAGCGGAACCGATAAGACGGAGCGCAGCCTTCATTCAAACTGCGCGAGCGGTTCATCACCGCAGTCATGCCGCCTTGCGCTTGGACAATTGCGCAATCAGCGTTTTGTTAAAGGCCGGGAGATCGTCGGGTTTGCGGCTACTGATCAGATTGCCGTCCTCGACAACTTCCTGGTCCACCCACGTGCCGCCCGCGTTGCGAATGTCGTCCTGCAGGCTCGGCCAGCTCGTCAGCGTGCGGCCCTTGATGATTCCAGCCGACACCGGCAACCAGCCGCCATGGCAGATCACCGCGATCGGCTTCTTCGCGCTGTCGGCGGACTTGACGAAGGCTTGCGCCTGCGGCAACAGACGGATCGCGTCGCCGTTGACCACGCCGCCCGGCAACACCACCGCGTCGTAGTCGTCTGCGCTTGCCTTGTCGAACGTCACGTCCACCTCGACGGCGTCGCCCTTATCCACGTGTTGGAAACCCTGAATCTTGCCGGGCTTCGCTGAAACGACATGCACCGTTGCGCCCGCCTCGACGAGCGCGCGTTGCGGTTCGATCAGTTCGGCCTGCTCGAATCCGTCCACCGCGAGTACTGCCACCTTGTAACCATTCAGCGTGCTTGCCATGCCTGATCTCCATCATTTCATTGCTGGGCCGGTGCTGCCTGACCGGCCCTTCGATTAACTGGTTGTGAGCAAAGTACGTGCCCATGCAGCCGGGTCGCGCAATCGCTTCACATGCTCATTAA
Source organism: Paraburkholderia phytofirmans (assembly GCF_046028095.1). Lineage (GTDB taxonomy): Bacteria > Pseudomonadota > Gammaproteobacteria > Burkholderiales > Burkholderiaceae > Paraburkholderia > Paraburkholderia phytofirmans_A. The sequence continues at coordinate 569,458 of NZ_JAQQDJ010000002.1, read as the reverse complement.
ACGTCTGCTGCCCGACTGCGCTTCAAAGACCTTGCGGGTCGTCGTCGAGGCCGTCATCGTCGTTAGCTAGTGGATCGATCACGCGGTCGGGCTCGATATCGGCGTCCGGCACCAGCGTGGAATCGCCGTCGGCCGCGGCGCGCTCGCCCGTGCCGGCACGATCCGTATCGCTGCCGAGTTCGGTGTCGCCGGTTTCGAGCGCGTGATTGTCCAGTTCGGTATCCACGTCGAACTCATGACGCTTCGCGCCGGCGACATCGCTGCCGCTGTCGGACGAATCGCTTGGTCCAAGCGCGCCGGTGGTGCCGGCGGTTTGCTTGACGACCTGTTGCGGCTCTTCATCGGGATTCAGGGTGCTGCTCATGGCGCTCTCCTTGGTTGACTCGCTTCGTTCGTTACGCACAGGGAGAGTTCGCAAGGACTGTTCCGCTCAGCCGTGAAGCGACCCGTCACCCCCCATCCCCCTGCGCCAGCGCCAGTGCTGGGCACTGCCTTTGCTTGCAGGGACGGTCACCGGCGCCATGCGCCTTCTGCTTGAAATTTCTACCTTCGACGATGGCTGCCACAACCACCCCGATTCAACGCCGCCCTGCACGCACGGACGACGACAGCGCGAAGCAGCCCACGCCCACCGCCATGCCGCCGGGCTTGCGCCACGCCGACGACACGAAGCCCGGTATCACGCGTCAGCGCGAAAAAGACGGCTTCGCGTATTTCGACGCGGCAGGCAAACGCATCGACGATGAAGACGAAATCAAACGCATCAACGCGCTCGCGATTCCGCCGGCGTATGAAAGCGTGTGGATCTGTCCGGATCCGCGCGGCCATATTCAGGCGACGGGTCGCGATGCGCGCGGCCGCAAGCAATACCGCTATCACCCGCGCTGGCGTGAAACGCGCGACGCCGACAAGTACGAGCGCCTGTCTGAGTTCGGCCGCGCGTTGCCGAAGATCCGCGCCCGTGTCGCGCGCGATTTGATTCTGCCGGGCATGCCGCGCGACAAAGTCATCGCCGCGATCGTGCAGTTGCTCGATTCGACGCTGATCCGGATCGGCAGCGTCGAATACGCGCGCGATAACCAGTCGTACGGTTTGACGACGCTGCGCAAGAAGCACGTGAAGATCGAAGCCGGCCAGTTGCGCTTCAAGTTTCGCGGCAAGAGCGGCATCGAGCACGACGTGACGGTAAACAACCCGCGCATCAAGCGCATCGTGCGGCGTTGCGCCGAACTGCCGGGCCACGACCTGTTCCAGTATCTCGACGAAGACGGCGCGCGCCGCACCGTCGGGTCCGCGGATATCAACGACTATCTGCGCCGCGCGAGCGGTGCGGATTTCACGGCCAAGGACTATCGCACGTGGGCCGGCAGCGTCTATGCGCTCGCCGCGCTGCGACGGCTGATGTGCAGCAGTGCGGCGGAAGCCCGCCGGCATATCGTCGCGACCGTAAAGGACGTGGCGGCGTTACTGCGTAATACGCCGGCCGTGTGCAGGCGTTGCTACATCCATCCCGCCGTGATCAGCTCGTTCGAAGCGGACGAATTGCAACGTCTTGCACCCGCGGAATCGCGTCGCGGATTAAGAGTGGATGAAGTCGCCTTCGCCACGCTGCTGGCGCAGGCGGAAAAGCGCGCGGCGAAACTCGCGCGGCAGGCCGGCGCGAAAGGTCGCCGGGCGCGTGAAACGGCGGTGGCGGAAAGCATCGACGATTCGATTACGAGTTTGCTGAAGAAGTCGCGCGTGGTGCGCAAGGCGGCAGCCGCGAAGGTCGATGCGAAGTCCGGTGCGCAAACCGAACGGCGAGCGGCCGCACCTCGGGCTGCGCGCGCGCGCGCAGCCGCTGCATCACGTGCAGTGAAACAGACCGCGCCTTAGAACGTTGGAACCTGGACCTGGAGAGCTCGCAGCTCAGGGCGCTTCGCGCTTCTCGACTTGTCGCGTTAGCCCCGCCGCTTTACCGCGCGCTCATTGACGTTTTCACTGACCTTTCGTATCGCTGCTCGCGTCCGCGCCCGGCATATTGGTCGAGTCGGTCTTCGGCTTCTTCGTCTTCGACTTGGACATGTGCTGCGATTTGGAGCCGCTGGAACTCATCGCTCCCGACGTGGGTTGTCCGTCCGCGGTCGGTGCCGCGGTCGCCGCGCCGTGAGCGTTACCCGAGCCGCCGGAGCCACTGTTGCCGCCGTTGCCGTTGCCACCGCCCGCTTGTGCGAACGCTGCGCCCGACATGGCAATGAGTGCCGACACCAGCAATGCTTTTGTATGTTTCATCAAAGTCTCCGAGGATAGATGGACAGCGCGCGTATGTGATTGATCGCGCTGCTGGTCGAACATTCCGCAAGGGCTATGCCTCATGCTCATGGCAAGGGCATGTCGCCATCCTGATCGCGTAACTGGTCATCGCTAGCCTGTCGGCGCCTGCTCGTCAGCGGCCCTCCTCTCTCCAGACGAAATATTTTCAATCGCGTCAGCACGCTTTACGCGGTCGGCACAACGTTGCGCACGCGCTTCGCGCAAAACGCACGCATCGGCGATGCATGGATCACCCGCCGCGTTATCGCCTGCATGCCTTCCGGCTCATGAAGGAACGCCGGTTGCTCAATCCTTCACACCCAACCTGTAGAGGAGCCTCATCATGCTGAACCAGACACAAACGCAAGCCGGCATGCGCCAGGATCAAGGCGCCCGGATCGTCGGCAAGGGCAGCGCGAGCGCGGACGGCCCCGGCCCGGACGTGATGGCCGCCGCCACGCTCGACGGCAACAAGGTGCTCAGCAGCGACGGCGAGGACATCGGCAAGATCAAGGACATCATGCTCGACGTCGGCTCGGGCCGCGTGGCGTATGCCGTGCTCTCGAGCGGCGGCTTTCTCGGCATCGGCGACAAGCTGCTCGCCATTCCATGGCATGCGTTGACGCTCGATACCGGCCGCAAGTGCTTCGTGCTGAACATGACCGCGGAACGCGTGAAGAACGCACCGGGCTTCGACAAAGACCACTGGCCATCCATGGCCGACCAGACGTGGGCCACGTCCGTGCACCAGTACTACGGCAGCGAACCTTACTGGGGTCGCGACACGGCTTTGCGTCGCGACGACTACGGCGTGGGCGACATTCCGCCCGCGTCGTCGGACGCGCCGGAGGCTGGCGGGCTGAAGTTGTAACGCGTGCTCGCTGTGGGCACGCGTGGCCATCAGCTGGTACGCGTGCCGACACCCATGCGCCGGCATGCCGCCATCGCGGCAGCCGGCGCGTTTCACTTTGAGCGCACAATAAGCGCAATCAGCGCGCGCACGACTTGATAAGGAGCGGCAGCATGGCCACTCGAAAATCCCCCGGCAAGTCCAAACGCCCAGTCTCGCGCGGCAAGTCAGGCCGCCCGCCGCGCCAGCGGCATGCGCAGGCCCACGCGGCGCATCGCGCGAAAAGCCCGCAGAAGTGGTCGCATCACGTGATGGAAACCAGTGACGCGATGGATATCGAGCACGATGTGTTCAAGACCGGCAGCGCGGAGTCGATCGCGCAATCGCTCAAACAGTCGTCCACGAAAAGCCGCCGCCGCAAAGGCACGCCGTTCCAGTCGGCCATGTCGATGCTGAACTTCTATATCAATCGCGCCGGCAAAAACCTGCCGAAAGCGCGCCGCGACACCTTGCAGCAGGCCAAGCGCAAGCTGCGCGAAGCATTCGGACGCGCGCCTTGAAGTGACGCGTCAGTCACTGACGCGTCCGGGCGCATCTTTCTACAACCGGCCACGCATGCCGCATGCGCAGGCAGGCATTCACCGGATGCTCATGCAAGAAACTTTGTGGTTTCTCATCGTTGGCGCCGTGCTCGTCTTTATGGGCCTGGCGGCGACGACACTGCGGCGGCTGCCTATCAGCGCCGCGATGTTTTATCTCGCGATCGGCTATTTTCTCGGGCCGCCCGGTGTCGGCCTGTTGCGCCTCGATATGATCGCCGACGCGCATCTGCTGCGTATCGTCACCGAAGTCGCCCTGCTCGTCTCGCTGTTCGCCATCGGCCTGCGGCTTCGGCTCGGTATGCTCGAAAAACTCTGGACCGTGCCGCTGCGTCTCGGCTTTCTTGCGATGCTCGCGACCATTCCGCTGCTGATGCTGTTCGGCGTGTACGTGTTGCATCTCGGCTGGGGCCCGGCCTTGCTGCTGGCGGCGATCCTCGCGCCGACCGATCCGGTTTTGGCCCACGACGTGCAGGTGCACAACCCCGGCGACCACGATCTGCTGCGCTTCGCGCTCTCCGGCGAAGGCGGACTGAACGACGGGATCGCGCTGCCCTTTGCGATGCTCGGCCTCGCGCTATGCGCGGCACCCGCCGCCGAAGCGGGCGATCTGTTGAACCTGGCGCTCGCGGGCAGCATCGTGTGGGGCGCGGCGGGCGGAATCGCGATCGGCGGTGCGCTCGGCTGGTTCACGACCCACGCGGTGACATGGCTGCGCACGCGCCACGCGCAGGCACTCGGACTCGAAGGTTTTTTTGCGTTGGGTTTGATCGTGCTGTCCTTCGGCGCCGCGCAGCTCGCGCATACATATGGTTTTCTGGCCGTGTTCGCGGCCGGCGTCGCGATGCGCCGGGTCGAACACCGCGCGAGCGGCGGCCAGTCGCCTCGCGAAACCCTGGGCACCGTCGATTCCGAAGACGTCGACGCGACCGCGGCCAATCCAAGCAAAGCGCACGCGTATATGACGGAATCCGTGCTCGGCTTCACGATCGAACTCGAACGCATCGCCGAGGTCGCCGTTATGGCGATGGTGGGCAATGTGCTCGCCACGATGCACACGCCGCTCTTCACCTGGCACACCGTCGCGCTGACCACGGCGCTGTTCGTGCTCGTGAGGCCGGTATCGGTGGAGTTGTCGCTGCTCGGGTCGAGCGCGACGCCGACGCAGCGCCGTTTGATGAGCTGGTTCGGCATACGCGGCATCGGTTCGTTTTACTACCTGGCGTACGCGCTCGAAAATCGCGGCGCTGCGGACGTCGCCGCGCTCGTGCCGCTCACGCTGGCGGTGATCGCGGCGTCGGTGGTGATTCACGGTGTTTCGGCGACGCCGTTGATGAGCTGGTATCGCCGGTTGCGCAGTCGTGAAGGCTAGCTCGACCGTCAACTGGAGTCGCTAGAATACGGGACCTTCATGCCGCAACCAGGCTTCTCCCATTCGATGACCCCACCCGACGATTCCCGACGCGCGGCACGGACGAGCGCCGCCAACTCGCTGTTTGCCTTTCTCAAGTCGTTGCCGCTCGGCGAGCGCCTGGTCGAGGGCAGCTTCATGGCTGTGCAGGCGGTCGCCGGCGCGAGCCTCGCGGTAGCTATCGGCCGGCTGCTGCATACGGAGCAGAGTTTCTGGGCCGCCATCACGGCGATCGCGGTCAGCCAGCACAGCTATGTCGACACCCGCAATCTGTCGCGCGATCAATTCATCGGCGCGATGGTGGGCGGCTTGTGCGGACTGCTGGGCGCCACGTTCGGCGCCGGCTATTTCGCGGCTTACGCGGCCACGGTGGGCGTGGCGATCGCCCTGTGCTGGATTCTGAATGTGGGCAGCGCGGCGCGTCTGGGCGGCATCACGGCGACGATCATGCTGCTGGTGCCGGGTATAGGGCCCGCGTGGGACAAAGCCCTCATGCGCCTCGGCGAAGTGACGCTCGGCACGATCTGCGCGCTGCTGGTGGCCTTCCTGATGTCGTGGATCGAGCATCGCTGGTTCGGCAAACCGGGCAAGCCGTAGCTAGTTTTCCGCTCCATCGTTCTCTTGCGGACGACGCCGGTAGCGTCCCGGCGGCACACCGACACTTTGCTGGAACGCCTTGCCGAAAGCGGCTTCCGATTGATAGCCCACCGCCTCGCCGATCTCGGCCGCGCTGCGCTGCGTGCGGCGCAGCAGATCGCACGCGATGGTCATGCGGATCTGCGTAAGAAAGTCCATCACCGTCATGCCCGCGCGCTCGTTGAAATGGCGTGCGTAAGTGGCGCGCGACATGGCGGCGAGATCGCCGAGTTCGGCGATGGTCCACGCCCGTTCGGGCGCGCTCAGCATGGCCTGCACAGAAGCGCCGAGGCGCGCGTCGGCAAGCAGCGCGAGCACGCCCGAGGCCGACGCGTTCTGCTCGCCGTGCACCCTCAGCGCGATGGCGAGCAGCGCGTGGCTCAAGGCGGTGACTATGGCGAGCGCGCCCGCCTGGCGCCGTTCGGCCTCGCTGCGCATCAGCGCGATCACCGTTTGCAACGACCCCAGCGTTTCCATGCCGCTCAGCGAGACATGCAACGGATCGGGCAGCGCGTTCAGCAGCAAGGCCGACGAACCGGGCGAATAAACGAAGCGGCCGCAAAGAAGATCGAGGTCGGCGGGGATGCGCGCGCTGTCTTGGCCGTCGTTGCCGTCGTTGCGTCGCAGCGGCAGCATGCCGTCATGGCTTAACGTCAAAGGCGCAGTGGCGGCCGAACGCTGCACATCGCGCACGCGATGCGCCGCACCGCGCGGAAACAGCATGAAGTCGCCCGCGCGCAACTCACGCTGCGCGCCGTCGGCGGTTTCGACGACACACGCGCCGTCCAGCACCAGGTGAAACGGCGCAATGCCCGCTTCCAGCGCATCATGGTCGATATCGAAGGCGCCCGAAAGCAGGCAACGCAGATCGAGGGTCGCCTGAGGCCGGGCGAGGTCGATCAGTCGGCTGAGCGTATCCATGAGACGTTCGCGCTAAAAGTTGAGCGAATCGAGTATTCAGGATATCGCGGCGCGGCGCAATACTTGTCTCACGACGCCGGCACCCGCCAGCGCGCATCAGACCAAGGAGCACCGCCATGTTGAACTGGATCGATTACCGTCAAGAACTTTTCGGCCGTATCGGCGAGATCGCCAAACTGTCGCCGGATACCGTCAGGGGCTATCAGGCGCTCTCGAGCGCCGGTCAGAAGAAGGATCTGCTCGGCGCCAAGACGCGCGAACTGATCGCAATCGCGGTGGCAGTCAGCCTGCGTTGTGACGGCTGTATTACCGTGCACACCGCTGAAGCGCTCAAGCACGGCGCGACGCGCGAGGAAATCGCCGAAGCGCTGGGCGTGGCGATCGCCGTCAATGCCGGGGCCGCGATGGTGTACTCGGCTCGCACGATCGATGCCGCCGCGGCTTATACGGCGCAGGCCGCTGACGCAGCGCAGGCCGCCGCACAATGAGCGGCGGCATCGCGAGATGCTTGCGGTAATTGAAGCGGTGTAAGCGGCCGGCTGTAGCCGCTTGCGCCAACCGCCGCCGCTACGCCGCCGGATGCCGCGCCTCTTCAAGCTGCTTGCGGCGCGGCTCGCCCTGACGCTCCAGCATCCAGCCCGGATATTCCGCGGGCAGCGCGCTGACCTGATCGAGCTTCGCAAGCTCATCCGCGGTGAGCGAGACGCCCGTCGCGGCGATATTGTCGTCGAGCTGCTCGACCTTCTTCGCGCCGACGATCACCGTGGTCACCACCCGCTGATGCAGCAGCCACGCGAGCGCGATCTGCGCGACCGACACCTGCTTCGCCTCGGCGATACCGCGCATCACGTCGATACAGTCATAAGCGCGCTCGCGATTGACCGGCGGAAAATCGAACGTCGTGCGGCGGCTGCCCGCCTCGCCCTGCTGCTCACGTCCATACTTGCCGCTCAGCAAGCCGCCCGCGAGCGGACTCCACACCATCAGGCCGAGGCCTTCGCTGTGCAGCATCGGCACGAGTTCCCGTTCGAGGTCGCGGCCCGCCAGCGTGTAATACGCCTGCAGCGTTTCGAAGCGCGCGAGCCCGAGGCGCTCGGAAATGCCGAGCGCTTTCACGATCTGCCACGCGGCCCAGTTCGACACGCCCACGTAGCGCACATGGCCGTGCTGCACCAGCGTGTCGAGCGCGCGCATGGTTTCCTCGATCGGCGTGGCCGGATCGAAACCGTGGATCTGATACAGGTCGACGTGATCGAGTTGCAGACGCTTCAAACTCGCCTTCACACCGTCGATGATGTGATAACGCGAGGCGCCGCGCGCATTGGGAAACTCGCCCGTCTGGCCGAAGACCTTGGTGGCCACCACGACTTTGTCGCGCGGCACCTTGAGGTTTTTCAGCGCCTGGCCCGTGATCTGTTCGGACAGGCCCTCTGAGTAGACGTCGGCTGTATCGATGAAATTGATGCCCGCGTCGAGCGCCCGGCCGATCAGCCGCTCCGCGTCCGCCTGCTGCAGATCGCCGATCTGCTTCCACATGCCCCCGCCGCCGCCGAAGGTCATCGTGCCCAAACAAAGCTCTGAAACAAACACACCGGTACGGCCCAACTGGTTGTATCGCATCGTCGAGACTCCAACGTGGTTCGTGGATGGGTGAGGCGTAGAGAGTACTGCAATCGGCTGAATCCGGCAGCGAGCGACTCAGGCGCGTGTCACGCGGCAAGAATTCCCGCAACTCGGCTTTCAATTGCGACAAAAATGCCGACATATAGCCTTCGGCAAAAGCGGAGTAAACCTGCCAGACTGATTCCTGAACCTTGCAACCGGCTGCATTCGCCGCCCCTCTGGATATGGCACGCCCCGCCCCCAACTACGCAGGCATGACTTCGGCTTCCACTACTGCTGCCCTGGGCGCGGCGCCTGCCGCCACATCCGTCGCGACGCCCGCCATCGGGCTCTCGACGGCCGGCGCGCTCGCCGATTTCCATCCCGCGGTCGCGAGCTGGTTTCTCAAAACCTTCCCCGCGCCGACCGACGCCCAGGCCGCCGCGTGGCCGCAGATTCGTCGCGGCCGCTCGACGCTGGTGGCAGCACCCACAGGTTCGGGCAAGACCCTCACCGCCTTCCTGTCCGCGCTCGACGACCTGGTCCAGCAAGGCCTCGCCAACGGCGGCGCACTGCCGGACGAAACGCTGGTGGTCTACGTGTCGCCGCTAAAGGCGCTCTCCAACGACATCCGCCTCAATCTGCAACTGCCGTTGCAAGGTATCGCCGCGGAACTCGACGCGCGCGGCTTGCCGCCGCTGGATATCCGCACCGCCGTGCGCACCGGCGACACCACGCAACAAGAACGCAACGCGTTGAAAAAGCGCGCGCCGCATATTCTCGTTACCACGCCGGAATCGCTTTACGTGCTGCTCGGTTCGGACTCCGGCCGCCGCATGCTGTCGACCGTGCGCACAGTGATCGTCGATGAAATTCACGCACTCGCCGGCGGCAAGCGCGGCAGCCATCTGGCGCTCAGCCTGGAGCGGCTCGACGCGCTGTGCCAGCGGCGCTTGCCGCGGATCGGCCTGTCGGCGACGCAAAAGCCGGTGAGCGCGGTCGCGCGCTTTCTGGTGGGCGGCGGCAGCATCGATAGCGGCATTCCCGCCGATTGCGCGATCGTCGACGTAGGACATATTCGCGAACGCGATCTGGCGCTCGAGATTCCGCCGGTGCCGCTCGAAGCGGTCATGCCCAACGAAGTGTGGGAGCGCGTCTACGATCGTCTCGCCGAACTGGTGGCGATGCATCGCACCACGCTGATTTTCGTCAACACGCGCCGCATGGCCGAACGCGCCGCGCGTCATCTGACCGAACGGCTGGGCAAGGACGTGGTCGCCGCGCATCACGGCAGCCTCGCGAAAGAGCATCGTTTCGATGCCGAACAGCGCCTGAAACGCGGCGAACTGCGCGTGCTGATCGCCACGGCTTCGCTGGAACTCGGCATCGATATCGGCGACGTCGATCTGGTCTGCCAGATGGGTTCGCCCCGCGCGATCGCGCCGTTCCTGCAACGGGTCGGACGCTCGGGCCACCATGTCGGCGGCATGCCGAAAGGCAGGCTGTTTCCGAATTCGCGCGACGATCTGATCGAATGCGCCGCGCTGCTCGATTGCGTGCGGCGCGGCGAACTCGACGCGCTGCGGATTCCGCGCGCGCCGCTCGATGTGCTGGCCCAGCAGATCGTCGCGGAAGTATCGAGCGCCGAATGGAACGAAGACGCGCTGTTCGAACTGATGCGGCACGCCGCCCCATACGCCGACCTGACGCGCGAGCAGTACGACGCCGTGCTGCGCATGCTCGCCGAAGGCTACACGAGCCGCAACGGTCCGCGCGGCGCTTACGTTCATCGCGACGTGGTGAGCGGCACGCTGCGCGGCCGGCGCGGCGGCAAGCTGGTCGCGGTCACGTCGGGCGGCACGATTCCCGAAAACGCCGACTACGCCGTCGTGCTCGAACCGCAGGCAATCAATATCGGCACGGTCAACGAGGATTTCGCCGTCGAAAGTCTGGCCGGCGACGTGTTTCAGCTCGGCAACGCGTCGTACCGGATTCTGCGGATAGAGAGCGGGCGTGTGCGGGTCGAGGACGCGCAAGGACAGCCGCCGAATATTCCTTTCTGGCTCGGCGAAGCGCCGGGGCGCAGCGACGAATTGTCGTTCGGCGTCGCGCGTTTGCGCGAACAGATCGGGCGTCTTCTCGACGATAAAAAGGCAACGGACGAAACCGGCACCGAAGCCGAAATGCTTGCCGCCCGAATCGACCACGCGATCGACTGGCTGGTCGACAACCTGCATCTCGACGAAGCCGCCGCGCGCCAGATCGTCGACTACCTCGCCCGCGCGCGCGCCGCGCTCAGCGTGCTGCCCACGCAGAATACGCTGGTCATGGAGCGTTTCTTCGACGAATCCGGCGGCACGCAGCTCGTGATCCACGCGCCGTTCGGCAGCCGGGTGAACCGCGCCTGGGGCCTCGCGCTGCGCAAACGCTTTTGCCGCACTTTCAACTTCGAGCTGCAAGCCGCCGCCACCGAAGATGCGATCGTGCTGTCGCTGACCGGCAGCCATTCCTTCGTGCTCGACGAAGTGTGGCGTTATCTGCATTCGAACAGCGCCGAGCATCTGCTGATTCAGGCGCTGCTCGATGCGCCGCTGTTCGGCGTGCGCTGGCGCTGGAACGCGACCACCGCGCTCGGCCTGCCGCGCTACACCGGCGGGCGCAAAACCGCGCCGCAATTGCAGCGCATGCGCAGCGAGGATTTACTGGCGAACGTGTTTCCGGAACAGGCCGCGTGTCTTGAGAACGTGGTCGGCGAACGGGAACTGCCGCATCATCCTTTAGTGGACCAAACCGTCGACGACTGTTTGCACGAAGCGATGGACAGCGAACGCTGGATCGCGCTGCTGCGCCGTATCGAACAGGGCGACGTGCAGCTGGTCGCGCGCGATTTGCCGACGCCCTCGCCGCTCGCCGCCGAAATCCTCAACGCGAAACCGTACGCGTATCTCGACGACGCGCCGATCGAGGAACGCCGCACACAAGCCGTGCTGAACCGCCGCTGGACCGACCCGTCGAGTGCCGACGATCTCGGCGCGCTCGACGCGGAAGCGATCGAAAGCGTACGCGACGAAGCGTGGCCGCTGGCGCGCAACGCCGATGAAATGCATGAAGCGTTGACGGGCCTTGCCTGCATCACCGAGACCGAAGCGCGCCGCAACGAAGGCTGGCCGGCCTGGCTCGCGTCGTTGGCCGAATCCGGGCGCGCCACCCGCTTGCAGTTCGCCCACGATTGCGCGCTGTGGCTGCCGGTCGAACGCGTCACCTGCTTTCAGGCGCTGTATCCGCACGCTGAATTCGCGCCGCCGCTCGCCGCGCCGAAAGGCTACACAGAAAGCTGGGACGCCGAAGACGCCCTGATCGACGTGCTGCGTGCGCGTCTGACCGGTTTCGGCCCGCTGCCTGTCGGCGCGATTGCGGAAGCGCTGAAGCTGCCGGCCGCATCGGTCGAACAGAGTCTCACGCGCCTCGAAGCCGAAGGCTACGTGATGCGCGGCCGCTTCACGCCGCAAGCCGCCGAAGAAGAATGGTGCGAACGGCATCTGCTCGCGCGGATTCACCGTTACACCGTGAAACGCTTGCGGCGCGAAATCGAGCCGGTGGAACGGCACGACTTCATGCGCTTTCTGTTCGAGTGGCAGCATCTGACGCCGGACACGCGCAGCGAGGGGCGCGACGCGCTAGCCGCGGTCCTCGAACAGCTCGAAGGCTTCCAGGCCGCGGCGGCAGCGTGGGAGGACGACATCCTGCCCGCGCGCGTGAAGGCCTACGCGAATACTTCGCTCGACGAACTATGCCGGGCCGGCAAAATCGTCTGGACGCGCCTGACGGAACGCGCGCGCGGCGCCGCCGGGCCGATCCGCAGTACGCCGATCGTGCTGCTGCCCCGGGCGCAAGTGCGCGTGTGGAGCGCGTTGCTGGATCCGTCGAAACAACCGGAGTTGTCGGTGCGCGCACAAAGCGTGTATGAAACGCTCGTGCAACACGGCGCGATGTTCTTCGACGAATTGCTCGCCGAAGTTCGCGTATTGCGTATGGAACTGGAGAGCGCGCTGGGCGAGCTGGTGGCGGCGGGTCTCGTGAACTCCGACAGTTTCGCGGGCTTGCGCGCCTTGCTGAAGCCCGTCGCCAAACGCAACGCATTTTCCAGCAACCGGCGCGCGCGCTCGAGCGCGCTGATCGGTGGCATGGACGACGCGGGACGCTGGGCGCTGGTCAATCGCCCCTCCACCGCTGCCGCGGCGGAGAATGTGCCGGAGCGCCGCCGGCAATTGCCGCCTGAAGTGCTGGAACATGTCGCGATGACGCTATTGCGCCGTTATGGCGTGGTGTTCTGGCGTCTGCTCGAACGCGAAGCCGAGTGGCTGCCGCCGTGGCGAGACCTGCTGCGCGTTTTTCAGCGCCTCGAAGCGCGTGGCGTGATTCGCGGCGGACGCTTTGTAAATGGCCTCGCCGGCGAGCAATTTGCGCTGCCCGAAGCGATTCCCGTGCTGCGAGAAGTTCGGCGGCATGCGAACGACGGTGCTTTTGTCTGCGTCGCCGGGACCGATCCGTTGAATCTCGCGGGCACGTTGCTGGTCGGCGAACGCGTGCCCGCAGTAGCGGGAAACCGGATTCTGTATCGCGACGGCGTCGTGGCGGCCACGCTCGTGGCGGGGACTTTCTGGTTCGAAGCGTCGCTGGAAGCGGTTCCCGTCGAAAGGGAAAAGGCTCGCTCGTGGCTGGCGCGGCGGTTTTAGCGTTAAGAATGTCCACGGATTGCCGTAAATTACCTCCGTATGGCCGAAAAAGAGCATGTAAAAAAGGCGTAGAAAAGGCTAAAGGCACAAGGCTTACTAACCGTTAATCTTTATAAGCCTTAATTCCAAACGCTTCGCTACAATGGGGACAGTCTTAAGTATGATGAAGACTGTTTGCCGACTCCGCCTTCAAGGCGGCCACCGGCACACACCGCCCGGGGATCTCATGAACGACGACCAACACGAGCAGGTGCTATTTGCCCAGTTCGGCACAAGCAGCCCATGCTGGCGTCTGTCGAACGACAGCAACGCGCTCGAACTCACGCCCGTAACCGGCGACGTGCCGGCCAATGTCGCCATTCCGCTGAATCCTCAGCAGGCTTCGCAAATCCGCTGCCTCACTGGCGTGACCTCGCACCTCGTCCTCGACGTGCGGCTGTTCGGCGAACCGTTGCGTTTGCATCTGGTCGGTAAAAAGCTCAGCAGCAACAGCTGGGCCGGCACCGCGTCGGCGTATGACGACACCGAATCCGTCGCCCGCGATCTGGTCCACGGCCTCTCGTTTGCCGAACAGGTCGTGTCCGAAGTGAATTCGGTCGTCGTGATCGTCGACCGTCACGGCCGAATACAGCGCTTCAACCGTCTTGCCGAGGAACTTACGGGCGTCAAGGAAGAGAACATCGTCGGCCGCAACGTCTGGGCTTTGTTCATGTCCACCGAAGACGGCGCGGCCTCCAGCCAGAACATTGCAGGCTTCTTCAATCGCGGCGTGTCGTACGAGGTCGAGCGGCGCGTCAAGACGGTGCATGGCGAGCGGCTGTTTCTGTTCCGCAATAAGTTCGTGCAGAGCGGCAGCGGCATCGACGAACAATTCCTGATCTGCTCAGGCACCGACATCACCGAGGAACGGCTCGCGCAGCAACGCCTCACCGAACTGGCGAACACCGACTCGCTCACCGGCCTCGCGAACCGCAACGCGATCCAGGACAAAATCCGCACCGCTATCGAAGACGCAGCGCCGGGCGAAGCGGTCGGCGTGCTGTTCCTCGATCTCGACAACTTCAAGAAGGTCAACGACCACTACGGCCACGTCTTCGGCGACCGCCTGATTCGCGATGTGTCGGCGGCCATCAGCGAGTGCCTGAACGAAGGCGATACGCTCGCGCGGCTCGGCGGCGACGAATTCATCGTGCTCGCCGCCAAGGGCACGGCGCACGAACTCGAAGCCACCGCGCAGCGCATTCTCGAACGCATGCGCACGCCGTTCGCCCTCGGGCTCGTGGAGGTCTACACGGGATGCTCGATCGGCATCGCGCTGTATCCGGAACACGGCGACAGCCTCGAATCGCTGATCCGTTCGGCGGATACGGCTATGTACGTCGCCAAAGACGAAGGCAAACGCACGCACCGCGTGTTCTCGCCGGAAATGAACCGCCGCGTCGCCGAATACATGTGGCTCGACACCAACCTGCGGCGCGGGCTCGAAGAAGGTCAGCTGACGCTGCACTACCAGCCGAAACTGTCGCTCGCCACCGGCGTGGTGCAGGGCGTCGAAGCGCTGGTGCGCTGGAATTCGCCGGAGCGCGGGCAGATCATGCCGAGCGAGTTCATCCGTTACGCGGAAGAGTCCGGGCTGATCGGCGTGCTGGGCCGCTGGGTCATGGAAACGGCCGCGAAACAGGCCGCCAAATGGAAGGCGGACGGCTACAACCTGCGCATCGCGATCAACGTGTCGGCGCGGCAACTGGTCGATACGGCCGTGGTCCGCCATTTCAGCGAGGCACTGCAGAACGCCAGGCTCGACCCTTGCCTGATCGATCTCGAACTGACCGAGAGCTGCCTGATCGAAGACGAAACGGCCGCGATCGATCTGATCAAGCAGTTCCGCCAGCTCGGCGCGCAGGTTCATCTGGACGATTTCGGCACGGGTTATTCGTCGTTGTCGCAGCTCGGCCGGATTCCGCTCGACGTCATCAAGCTCGACCGCAGTTTCGTGCGCTCGATCAACGCCGACACCAAAGCGCAGGCACTGGTGCGCTCCATGGTGGCCGTCGCGCAGGAATTGAATTTCAAGGTGGTCGCCGAAGGGATCGAGACCGAGTCGGAAGAAGTGTTCATGAAGGGCCTGGGCGTGGATTACGTGCAGGGCTTCCTGTACGGTCAGGCCATGCCGGCGGCTGAATTCGAACGCTGGTTGCAGGATAGACAGAAGCTCAGGCTGATTGCCTGAGCTTCCGGCGCCGCCCCCCTTGCGGCTTATTGTGGTCAAACCCGTGGCCAAACCCGTGGCTGAGCCCGTGGCCGACCTCCGGTCAGTTCAGGCGAAATTCGCCGTGCTGGCCGTCTGACGCAGGTTCGAGGTACGGCGGTTCTGCAGCATCACCAGCCGCTCCATGAAGGCGAGATCCTTCTCCTCGATCGTGAAGGCGGCGTCCACCCAATCCTCGGTGATTTCCATCAGCTCGGCGCGCGAGAGTTGCAGCACGCGCTGGCGCGCCCGCAGCATCGCCCGGATGCCGTTCATTTTCGGCTTGAGCGTGTCGATGAAAGTGCGGGTCGCCATATACGCTTCGCCGGGTTCGAACAGTTGATCGACCAGACCCTTGCCGTAGTGCCATTCGGCCGTATGCGATTCGCCGACGCCGATCAACTCCTCCGCGAGCCGCATGCCGGCCTTGCGCGCCACCAGTGAATAACCGCCCATGCCCGGGAACAGATTGAACGCGATCTCCGGGAAGCCCATGCGTGCGTCGCTCTGCGCGAGCAGGAAATGATGCGCGAGCGCGGCCTCGAAGCCCCCACCGAGTGCCGTGCCCTCCACCATCGCGATCGAAATTGCCCCCGTGTCGAATCCCCGCGACGCCGCGTGCACGCAATCCACACATGCGCGCGCATACGACATCAGCGCCTGACGCTTGCCGGCGCGGATCGCGTCCGCGAAAAAGTCCAGATCGCCGCCGACGTTGTACATGGTCGGAATCAACGAACCGGTGACCCAGAAATCGATCGGCAATCCCGACTCTCGTGCTGCCTGCGCGAGTTCCAGGATGTCATGGACCAGATCGAGATTGAAACAGGGACGCGGCTGCGCCCGCAACATCATCCACATGACGTTGCGGCCTTCTTCGTAGTAAGCCGAAATTTGCGAAAGATTGCCGGCTTCGAGGAACGGGCGGCAGGCGTGATGGTTATGCAGATTCATTTTGAACGGTCCTTTTAAGGTTAAACACTGGTATTGCTATGCGAGCCTAAAGCAGACCGGAATCGGATGGGAGCGGGGTAACCAACAGATGAATGCAAGCCGCGTTCAAAAGCCCGCCAGCCGGGCTTCTGCGCGTAAGAGTACGTTCGGCGGCATGTCGCATCGACGCAAACGCTTGCGCACCGAAGATGGGCGAAATTGACCCATAAAAAGGCGCGCGGCGGCAATCAATTCAAACGCGGCGCAGGATGTAATTCCTTGGGGGATAGGGGAAGAGAAAGAAATATGCTTCGATTAGAAAATGCAATCGAAAATGCTGAGCGGCGAATAGGTTTTTCTGTGAGTGGGTGGGCTAACAGACGGTATATCCGCTACGCATGATCGAACGCGGAACGCGGGCGACCCATCGCGCCCGCGCCGTTCTATCAGAGTCGTTTATTGCAAACGCGCGGACCAGCGGCCGGCTTCTTCCGCGCTCATGCCGACGGCGAGCGCCGCGGCGAGAATCTGCGCCCACGTGGCCGCATCCACGGGAATACCCTCGGCCTCGCGCTGCGCGCGCGTCACGCGCTCGGGTTCGCCGGGCTCATAGATACGGTCGGCGCCCGCCGCGAGCGGCGAGGCCTTCACCCAGTCGATGAACGCGTCGGCTTCGGCTTGTGCGTCGGGCGCGTCGAACGCGGCCGGATCGATGATCACCGACAGCATGCAGTTGATGATCGCGTTGGTCGTGCCGAGCGTGGTCGAGTGCGTGGTGAAGCCGCCCGACAGCGCGCCGCCGAAGATCTCGCACATGGCCGCGAGCCCGAAGCCCTTATGGCCGCCGAACGGCGTCAGCGAACCGAACGGCGCTTCGTGCATGACTTTGGGTTCGAGCGTGGCCCGGCCCTCGTGATCGATCAGCGCGCCGGGTTGCACCTGCTTGCCCTGGTTATAGGCGACGCGCGTCTTGCCATAGGCCACCGTGCTGGTCGCGAAGTCGAGCACGAGCGGCGGTTTGCCGGGCCGCGGATAAGCCGCGCAAAACGGATTCGTGCCGATGCGCCGATCCGCGCCGCCAAACGGCGCGACGAGCGGATCTCCGGCCACGTTGACGAAGTGGAACGACACGAGACCCGCACGCGCGCACTGTTCAGCCCAATGACCGATACGCCCGATGTGATGCGCGCCGCGCAAGCCGACCGCGCAGATGCCGAGGCGTTTGGCGCGCTCGATGCCCTGCTCCATGGCCTCGAACGCCACCACCTGGCCGAAGCCTCGGCCGCCTTCGACGGTCAGCACGGCGCCCGCGTCTTTGACCACGTCGGCGTGCAGGTTCAGTTGAAGCTCGCCGTCGGCGAGCGACGCCACATAGCGCGGAATCATCCCCACGCCATGCGAATCGTGACCCGTCAGATTCGCCGCCACCAGATGATCGGCGACCAGTTCGGCTTCGCGTGGCGTGCTGCCCGCCTGCTCCCAGATCGCCCTCACATAGGCGTGCAATTGATCGGCCGGAATCCGGGGCGTGACGGGTTGAGCGGTCGAGTTATCGGTCATTCACAAAGTCGGCGGACGTGACGGATTCAGGGCAAGCGATAGTTGAAGGAAACGTTCAGGGCGCGGCGGCGATCACCTCGGCAACCGCGGCCGTGAGCTTCTTGCCGTATGGCACGTGCAGGAACTCGTTCGGCCCGTGCGCATTCGACTTCGGTCCGAGCACGCCGCACACCATGAACTGCGATTTCGGGAAGCCTGCCTTCAGTACGTTCATCAGCGGGATGGTGCCGCCCTGCCCCATATACGCGACGTCGGCACCGTAGTGTTGGCGCGACGCGTCGTTGAGCGCGGTGGCGAGCCACGGGGCGAGATCCGGCGCGCTCCAGCCGCTTGCCGCGCCCGCGTCCGGCTTGAACGTCACCTTGGCGTTGTACGGCGGATCGACTTCGAGCAGCGCCTTCAGTTCGGCGACGGCCTTCTCTGCTTCGATCATCGGCGGCAGACGCAGCGACAGCTTGAACGCCGTGCGCGGACGCAGCACGTTGCCGGCGTCAGCGAGCGCGGGCAAGCCGGCCGCGCCGGTCACCGAGAGCGACGGACGCCATGTGGAATTGAGCAAGGCCTCCTTCGGATCGGTGGTGGTGGGCAGCACCTGGCGGCCGTCCTGGCCGCACGCCCACGGCAACTTCTTCCAGACGTCGTCGCCGAGAATTCTGGCGGTGGCTTCCGCTTCGCGCAGACGGTCCGCGGGGATGTCGATATGGAAGCCCTTCGGCAGCAGCGTGCCGTTGGCGGAGTCCTCCAGCCGGTCGAACAGTTGCCGCATGATGCGGAAACTCGACGGCGCGATGCCGCCATAGCCGCCCGAGTGAATGCCTTCGTCGAGCACCTGCACTTCGAGATCGCCGGCGACGAGTCCACGCAACGACGTAGTGAGCCACAGCTGATCGTAGTTGCCCGCGCCCGAATCCAGGCACACCACCAGACCCACCTTGCCGAGCCGCTCGCGCAGCGCGTCGACATAAGGCAGCAGATCGTAGCTGCCCGACTCCTCGCACGTTTCGATCAGACCGACGCAACGCGGACGCTCGACACCTTGCGCGTCCAATGCGGCGAGCGCGGTGATGCTCGCGTAGATCGCGTAACCGTCGTCGGCGCCGCCGCGGCCGTAGAGCTTGTCGTTCTCGAGCTTGGGTGTCCACGGTCCGAGGTCGTTGCGCCAGCCGTCGAACTCGGGCTGCTTGTCGAGGTGCCCGTACAGCACGATGGTTTCCTCGCTGCCCGAACGCGTCGCCGCCGACTCGAAGAAGATCACCGGCGTGCGGCCCGGCAAGCGGATGATTTCAAGTTTCAGTCCGCGCACCGGTTGCTGTTCGGCCCATTGCGCCGCGTCGGTGATCACGCGCTCCAGATAGCCGTGCTTGACCCACTCGGAGTCGAACGCCGGACTCTTGGCCGGTACGGCGATGTAGTCCGTCAACGCGGGCACGATCTCGTCGTTCCACTTGCGGTCCACGAATTCGCGTAGCGTCTCGGGGTTGATGCGTTGAGCCTGCTGGGTATCGTCGGAGATCATGATGGCGGTCCGTGGGGATCTGTTCTGTCGAAACGATCATGATAGTCCCGATGCGGGATTGGCTGAACCCCTTGCAGTGCATCCGCTCGTTAATCGCCCGGGGCGTAACTCCGGGTTGCGGCGATCTCGCGCGCGTGGCAACGCCTTTGCGGCGAGCTTACGCAAACAAAACAATCGCGCGACAATCGCGGCATAGGTCGCCTATCGGGAGGGAGCCGCTTCATGGGGGGCAACGTCGTCGTGCAGGCCATCGCCGCGGTGCTGGCGCTGGCGCTCTATTTCCTGCCGGCCGTAGTGGCGGACCGGCGCAAGCGTCATGACGTGCTGACGCTGGCGCTCTTCAACGCCTGTCTCGGCTGGACCGTGTTCGGCTGGCTGCTCGCGCTCTACTGGTCGTTGCAACCGAACCCGCCGAAGAACATCGCGGGCGAGGTCGTGGAGACGCGCAAGATCGTGAGGATGCGGGCGTTTTCGTCCGCGCTGCTGGTGCGCGTGCAACGTCGCGCGAGCGCGCGGGATCGCTCGGACAAGTAAATCAGGCGTGGTGTGGCGAGGCGGAACAGGGCTGGTCGGCTAAGGTCGCGGCCGACCATTGCTGCGGGCCGTTCAGGCCGCGCGGCTCATGCGGTTCCACAAGACGGAACCAGCGGGAATGGAGCGCGGCTCGACGCGCACGCTCGCGGGTGAAAACATCTCGCGGCGCAGTTCGCCGTGTTCATCAAACCATTCGCAAATCAGCCAGTCGCCGGGATTGAGCGCCACCGGGCCTGCGTAGGTGACCGTCATGCGCGAGCCGCCTTCCTTCAAGGTGACGACGTCGCCGACATTGAACTGGGCGGTAAGCGGTGTCTGGAATGCGTCAATGGTAGCGGTCAGCATATTCAACCCCCTACGGAACCGTTGTACGGTATTTAAGTCATTGCGCCGGATTTTTCGACTTTGGACCTGCTGAAAGAAAACGCTGAAAAGGTCAGGCAAGATTAACAATCGAAATTAATGGCTGCAAGCATTTTTAATTGATACCGTTTTCATCGGCAGTGGAATGGTTTCCACCGCCGGCTGTGGAAGGGTAAAAACCGGGAAAACCCTCAAATGCGCCGTCAGGCCGACGCTTCATGCCGCACTGCACGATCGCAGGAGTTACTCCGGAACGCCTGCGCCGCAAGTCGAAAATGCGATCGCGGTTTCGTCATATCTAATGCGCCAGCAGACAGATATTCAGGGTTTATTCCGACCCGCCATAGCAGAATTACCTGTGAATAACGAACTCACCGGTAAATGCGAATTGCTTGAAATCGGTCTCGTTAAAAAAATGCCTAATAACTTCGGCAACTTTGTTGAAAACGATTGCCGTCGCCGGATTTTCAAACCGGCTGCGCGGCGCGGCGCAACGCGAGTTGCTGGTGCCGCACGAGCAGCACACTCAAGCCGATGCATACGAACATCAGCAGCGCGTTGATGGCGAGGCTGATCTGGAACGCGTGCGCGTAGTCGCCCGGTGCCGCGCGGCCGCCGATCGCGCCGAAGAACGCACCGCTGATGGCCGCCGTGCCGAATGCCGAGCCGATCTGCAGCGTCGACGACACCACGCCGGAAGCAAGCCCGGCTTTCTCCGGCACCACCTCGAGCAACACGGTGCGCATGATCGACGGCAGCAGCAGGCCATGACCGACGCCCGCGCACACCAGTCCGCAATAGAAAAGCAGATCCGGCGTGGCCGACTGGGTGGCGGACCAGCCCGTGACCGTGAAGCCGACCGTCATCATCGAAAAACCGAGCGTAAGCACATGGCCACCGATGCGCTTGACCACCGCCGGCGAGGTCAGCGGCCCGACGACGAAACCGATCGCGAACGGCATGATCGCCATGCCCGAGGCGAGCGGCGTCCAGTGCAAGCCGGTTTGCAGGAAGATCCCGTAGGTGAGGAAAAACGCGCTATTGCAGTAGAACAGGAAGGCGAGCACGAGACCTAGCGCGAAGGCCCGGTTGCGGAACAATTGCAGGTCCACCAGCGGATGGCCGCCGCCGCGCTCCACGCGTTGCTCGGTCATCACGAAGAGCGCGAACGCCGGCACGGCAAGCGCGAACATCACGAAGGTCCACGCCGGCCAGCCCGCTTCGCGGCCGTGCGTCATCGGGTAGATGACCAGCAGCAGCACGGCGGACAGCAGCGCCACGCCCTTCACGTCGATGCCGGTTCGCGTGGCCGGCTGATTTTCCGGCACGAACTTCCATGTGCCGAGAAACGCGGCGATGCCGATCGGAATGTTGATCAGAAAGATGATGCGCCAGTCGAGCCCGAACGGGCGATACGTGATCAGCGCGCCGCCGCCCAACTGACCGACGATCGACGACAAGCCGAACACGAAACCATACAGGCTCATCACCTTGGTCTGCTGATGCAGCGGCACGACCGCGCGAATCGTGGCAAGCACTTGCGGCGCCATGACGGCGGCGGCGATGCCCTGCACGATCCGCGAGATCACCAGCATGTGCCCGCTGGTCGCGAAGCCGCACAGCGCCGAGGCGACCACGAACGCCGCCATGCCCGTCATGAACATGCGGCGGCGGCCGAACAGGTCGCCGAGCCGCCCGCCCGTGATCAGCAGCACCGCGTACGCCGACGCATAGGCGGAAACGACGAGTTGCAATTGCGCGTCGGTGGCGTTCAGGCCGGTGTGAATCGAGGGCAGCGCGAGATTGACGATGAAGTAGTCGAGCGGCGCAAGGAAAGCGCCGACGAACAGCACCGCCAGCGCAAGCCCTTGCCGTTCGAAGCGCGGCTGGGTCTTGTCGGCCGAAGTTTCCACGCCGTTTGCCACGCCCTTTGCCGAACCCGTTGCCAGACTCGCGGCCGCAGTGCCAGGACAGATCACCGCTGAGGCTGCGGCGCCTTGAGGTCCAACGAATGCCGCCGGAGCGGACTTGATCGCTTCGCTTTTCATGACTGATCGTTCAAAAATTCGGCAAAAAAATTTAGACGAGCGCGCGCATGGCGACGTCCACGATTCCGGTCAGCGCGTCTTCTTTGTGGGCGACCCGCCCCAGCACGCGCAGACCTTGCATGACGCAGAGCAGAAAATCGCCGACGGCTTTTTCGTCGAGCGTGGAGTTGAAGGCGCCGCTCGCCTGCCCGCGTATCACCGACGCCGCCAGCAGCGTGGCCATGCGGCGCTGGATCGCGGCGACGCGGGTGCGCAGTTCTTCGTCGCCCGGTTGCATTTCAAGCGTGGTGTTGGTGATGAAACAGCTACGCTCGCCGGTCAGGGCGCACGCGACCCGCGCGTAATGCAGCAAAGCGTTGCGCAGCGACTCTTCCGGCGGCACGGGTGCATTCAGCCGTTCGGCGAGCCGCGCGACCGACCCTTCCGCGTAGTGATCCAGCGCGGCCAGCATGATGCCGTGCTTGTCGCCGAACACGCCGTACAGGCTGCCGCGCAGCAGACCGGTGGCTTTGCACAGGTCGTCGATCGAGGTGGCGTGGTAGCCGTGGTTCCAGAACACCTGGCTCGCGCTCGCCAATACCGTGTCCGTGTCGAACTCGCGCGGCCGGCCCCGCGAGCAGACCTCGCCGGCTTTCTTCGCGGATTGTTTCGAATCGCCTGATTGCTTCATGCAGCGGATATTATGACTAACCGTTCAAGAAAGCAAGACGAGTTTCCGTAGGAGGCAGTGCAAAGGTGCGTCCAGAACGCGCCATGGCGGAAATTCGTGCGGTGCAGTACAACGGTTAAAACCGCGTCGGCACTTTCGTTTTCCCCTATGAGTTCGACGACTGCTGCGCGACCGCACAACGGAGGTCAGGATGGCGACGACGAAAGACATTCCCACGATCGGTCTCGCCCTCCAGGGCGGCGGCGCGCACGCGGCGTTCACGTGGGGCGTGCTCGACCGCCTGCTCGACGAAGCCGGGCGCGGAAAGCTGTCGATTCTCGCGATCAGCGGCGCGAGCGGCGGAGCGCTCAACGCCGCGGCCTGCACGTACGGCCTGAGCAGAAGTCCGACCGATGCCAAACGGGCGCTCGAACAACTCTGGACGCTGGTCGGCGCCGCGTCGAAATGGCAGCCGTTCTACAACTTCCCCACGAATCTGCTGAAGTCGCCCGAGCGCTGGAATGTGGATCTCAATCCGGTAGTGCTCGCCCAAAGCATGCTCGAGCCGTTGAGTTCTCCGTACGCAATGCCGTGGCTGACCAATTCGCTCGGCTCCATCATGGAAACGGTGATACCGGATTTCGGGGTCGTCAATCATCCGAAAGACGCCGTGCCCCAACTCTACGTGGCGGCGACCAACGTCAACCTGACCGCGCTGCGTATCTTCGGGCCGGGCGAAATTTCAGCGAAGGCGCTGATGGCCTCCGCCTGCTTTCCCACGCTCTTCGAGGCGGTGAAAATCGACGGCGAGTTCTATTGGGACGGCGGCTACCTGGCCAATCCGGCACTCGCTCCGCTCGTCGACTGGGCCGACGACATCCTGAGCGTTCTCATCGATCCGCTCTGCACGAAGCATGGGCCGCCCGAGCGCCCCAGCGAGATCAACAACCGGATCAACGAAATCAGCTTCGGCGCGTCGTGGGTCGCGGAAGTCCGTCAGATCCAGTTGATCAACGAACTCGCCGCCGAAAACCCTGGCCTCGAGCACCACGGAAAGCCGTACTTGCCCAAGCGCTTTCACGTGATTCGCGCCGACCGCTTCATGGACGAAATCGGCGCGGCATCGAAGAACACGCCCTCCATCGAATTTTTCCGCGCGTTGCGCGAGGCGGGCCACGCCGCCGCCGACACATGGGTGCGCGATTGCCTGCCGAGCGTCGGCAAGACCTCCACTTTCGATCTCGACAAGCTCGTGAGGAACCGGGTCAAAGGAACGCCTGCCGCGATGCGCACCGTTCAGCAGGCCGAGGGTAAAACGGTTTGAGGCGGCTTATCTGATCGAGCCGGAGGAAGGCGGCTCGTCTTCGCGCCAAGGCTTTGCTTCGTAGCGCTGCGAGAAGGCCAAGGTGCGACGGCATAGGCGTCCCGCTCCAAGGCCGGCAAACAAAAACCGGCGCAGGGTTTGACCCGTACGCCGGCTTTATCGCTTGTCAATCACCACGGAAAATCCCGAACTCAGGTTTCGAGCTTCGCGTCCATCGTAATCGTGGCGTTCAACACTTTCGACACCGGGCAACCGGCCTTGGCGTCGGCGGTCGCTTTGTCGAAGGCCGCTTTGTCGCCGCCGGGGATTTTCACGGCCACGTCGAGATGCACCGCGGTGATCGCGAAACCGCCGCCGTCCTTGTCGAGCGTGACGGTGGCCGTCGTGCCGATGCGTTCGGGCGTAATGCCGGCCTTGCCCAGTTCCGCCGACAGCGCCATCGAGAAACACCCCGCATGCGCAGCCGCAATCAGCTCTTCCGGATTCGTGCCGATGCCGTCCGCGAAGCGTGTCGAAAACGAGTATTGGGTCTCCTTGAGGACGCCGCTGTCGGTGGAAATCGAGCCCTTGCCGTCTTGCAGGCCGCCTTGCCAGACTGCTGATGCCTTGCGCTTCATCGCTCTCTCCTGTTTGTGCCTGCTTCGCGCGCTGCACGACCGAATCTGATGCCTGCCGCAATGGTCCCGCCCGGGTGGTTTGCGGTTTGGGCATCGGTCGCGAGTGTCGCGCGGCGTCGCCGGCGCGGGCGTGGACCGAACTTCATCATAGGCGCTTCCGTGTGCCAGCGTCGTGACGATGCCGGCAATCGGCCAAACAGAAGCCGCCTCGGAAACTATTTCAGTAACGGTAATAATCTTTACCTCGAAAGCGGCTTTTTCACCGACCTCGTAAGAAATAGATTCGCCTCAACGGATCGGCACACAGCACTCAACCGATCTCACCAACACTCGAATACTGGAGGTCATCATGAAATCGCTTATTTCCGCAATCGTTATCGCTTCGGCGCTGATCGTCCCGGCTGTTTCGTTCGCCCAGCAGGCGAATGGTCCGGTGAGCCGCGCGCAAGTGCGCGCCGAACTGGTTGCCGCGCAAAAAGCGGGCCTCCTGAACCAGAACGACACCGACTATCCGAAGACCGCGCCGCAAAGTGCCACGACCGTGGCCGCCGTGGCGCAGGGTTCGCAGGACGTCGGCGGCGTCAAGGCGGTTTCGTCGGATGCCGGCGCGCGGGATTCGGTGCAGCAGGGCCTGTTCTCGACGTATCGCGGTCAGTAAGCCGGTAAGCCGCACGGTTCGCGGTGTGGCTCTTATCGATGCAGGTAGTGGACGGAAGGTGAAGCTGTAGTCGCAGTAAAAAAGCGCCCCGATTTGCGAAGTTCGTAAATCGGGGCGCTTTGCATTGTGCGTACTGTGCGGCGGAAAAGTGGGGCGACTGTCGTACAAGAGGCGGCGTTCGATGCCGAGTCCGGCCACGCCGAAGCTGCCTCTCGCAGCACGCGCGCATTTGCACAACGGCGCCGCCATAACTGCCCGCCTATTCAGCGAACGGCAAGCTCTCCTGCCCGAGCGCGCGCATGCCGAACACGTTCAGCGTCATGGCCACCAACGCGTAATAGCCGAGCAGACCCACCAGGTTGATGACCACCTGATGCCCGAAGCGTTCGACCGCCTTCGCATAGATCGCGTCCGAAACGCGCCTGGTGTCGTACAGCTCGCTCGCGAAGTCGTGGATCAACGCGTCGTCGGCGTCCGCGAAATCCGGGCGCTTTCCTTGGCGAATCGTCTCGGCATCCGCTTCGGACACACCGGCTTGCAACGCGATCGGATAGTGGATGTACCACTCCGCCTGCGCCTGCCAGCGCACCGCGGTCACCAGAATCGCCAGCTCCGACAAGCGCAGCGGCAAACCCGTCCGATAACGGCAGAACGCGCCCAGACGTTGCGCCTGCTGCGCCAGTTCCGGACTATGAATCCAGCCGAGAAACGGCCCGTTCAGATTGCCGCGCGGGCCGGACAGAATTTCGTCGAGCACCGCCTTCTGTTCGGGCGTGGCGGCGGACGGGTCGAAGTGAGGCAAACGCTCGGTCATGATCGTTCTCTTGAGTGATGGTGTCGGAATGTTCAAACGGCGGCGAGCGCGCCGCTAACCGCATCCGCGAACCGGCTGACGATCTCGTCGATGTCGCGCCCGGTGCAGATGAACGGCGGCGCCAGCAGCACATGATCGCCGATCTGGCCGTCGACGGTGCCGCCCATCGGATACACCATCAAACCACGCGCGAACGCCTCGCGCCGGATCGCCGCGTGCAGCTTGAGCCGGGCGTCGAACGGCGCTTTGCTCGCACGGTCCTTGACCAGCTCGACGCCGACGAACAGCCCCCGGCCGCGCACGTCGCCGATATGCGGATGCTGCGCGTAATGCTCGCGTAGTTGGCCACGCAACTGTTCGCCGCGCGCCAGCACGTTGGGCAGAAGTTTGTCTTCCTCGATCACGCGCTGCACTTCGAGCGCCGCAGCGCAAGCGGTGGCGTGGCCGATATAGGTATGGCCATGCTGAAAGAACCCCGAGCCGCCGACGATCGCCTGATAGATCCGGTCGCTCACGAGCGTCGCGCCGATCGGCTGATACCCCGCGCCGAGCCCTTTGGCGATGGTCAGGATGTCCGGCGCCACGCCGTCTTCCTCGCAGGCGTACAGGTAGCCGGTGCGGCCCATGCCCGACATGATCTCGTCGAGAATCAGCAGCACGCCGTAGCGATCGCACACCGCGCGAATCTTGCGGAAGTACTCGCGCACCGGCGGCACGGCGCCGGCCGTCGCGCCGACCACCGTTTCCGCGACGAAGGCCGCGACCGTATCCGCGCCGAGTTCGAGAATCTTTTGTTCGAGTTCATCGGCGAGACGCTGCGCGAAAGTCTCTTCGGTTTCGTCGGCGCGCTGCTCGCGATACGCGTAACACGGACTCACGTGATGCGCTTCGATCAGAATCGGCAGGAACGGCTCGCGGCGCCATGCATTGCCGCCGATCGCCAGAGCGCCGAGCGTGTTGCCGTGATAACTCTGCCGACGCGCGATGAAATGGCGGCGCTGCGGCTCGCCCTTCTCCACGAAATACTGGCGCGCGAGTTTCAGCGCAGCCTCGATTGCCTCCGAACCGCCCGACACGAAATACACGTGTTCGAGCCCCTGCGGCGCGCTCGCGACCAGCCGGTCGGCGAGTTCTTCGGCAGGCGCGGTGGTGAAAAACGACGTGTGCGCATACGGCAACTGCTGCGCTTGCCGTTTGATCGCGTCAATCACGCGCTGGTTGCTGTGACCGAGACACGAGACGGCGGCGCCGCCGGACGCGTCGATATAGCGCTTGCCGGTGGAATCGATGATCTCGATGCCGTCGCCCGCGACGGCAACCGGCAGCGCCTGTTTGGGCGATCGATGAAAAACGGTGGACATGGTGTTTCGGTTTCCTGTGATGGCGGCAAGCGCTCAAGCGCCGGCTCGTTCATGCTTCGACGCCACCGCTCGCACTACCTCAACAATCGGTACGTATTTATACGTTAAAACAACA
Source organism: Paraburkholderia phytofirmans (assembly GCF_046028095.1). Taxonomy (GTDB): domain Bacteria; phylum Pseudomonadota; class Gammaproteobacteria; order Burkholderiales; family Burkholderiaceae; genus Paraburkholderia; species Paraburkholderia phytofirmans_A. The sequence goes on along the minus strand of NZ_JAQQDJ010000002.1, from coordinate 541,671 downwards.
TTTGTTGTCAAACGATGTAACGCCGATCCAGATCGAGCGGTCCTGCTTTCACACAAGACCTCGGCCAATCAGACAGGAATGTTCAAGGCACGTATGCGCCCTTCGCATGCAGCGACTGCTCCGCGATGGCGAGCTGTTCGACCGCACCCGCGCCTTCCAGCGCGAGCAGATGCGCGACCAGCGACTCGGCCAGCGCCGTAGCCGCCACCAGCGACGGAAAGAAGGAAGGACTCTCGTGCGAGAAGATCAGCACCTTGTCGGCGTTCAAGGCGATCGGCGAGACGGCGCTGTCGGTGATGGCAATCAGCTTGCTGCCCTTTTCCAGCGCGGCTTCGGCCACGCGCGCGGCCTCCACCGAATACGGCGCGAAACTGATCACGATGGTCGCGCTGTCACGCTCGATGGTGCGCAATTGCATTTCCAGCGTGCCGGCCTCGCCGTTGAGCAAGGACACCGACGAACGGAACAGCCGGTAACCGTACACGAGACCGAACGCCACCGCGTAACAGGAGCGAAAGCCGGCCACATGCACATGCGGCGCGCGCCGCAACAAACGCGCGGCTTCCACGATCACGCGGCCGTTATGCGCGGCGGTGACCTCGAGATTGTGCTGCTGCGCGACCAGCAGGTCGTTCGCCAGCGCGTCTTTCGATTTGACGAGCGAACGGGCGCGGCTCGTGAGCGGCTCGGGCCGCGTGCGCACGCGCGCCACGAACAGGTTACGCAATTCGTTCCAGCCGGGGAAACCGAGTTGCTGCGACAGGCGCACCAGCGAAGCCGGTTGCACCTGCGCCCTTTCCGCCACTTTGCGCATGGACGAGACCGCGACCTCGTCGGGATGATCGAGCAGGAAACCCGCTCCCATCTGGAACTGCGGACTCAGTTCGGAAAAGCGCGCCCGGATCAGGGCGGCGAGCTGGTCGAAACTGTCTGGCATGCGGAGGTACCGGGCGAACGGTCGATAAGGATGACAACAAATGTTACCACCCGGCACCTCGCATCCAACAGCAGTTCCGGCAGGCTCGGCGCGCTTTCAGCGCCTGTTTAAAGAAGCGCGATCACCCGCACGTCGCCCTGCTCCGCCGAGGCCACGACCTTATCGCCGATGCGTCGGAACGTGATCGACACCGAGGCATCCCCAACCCGCAGATCACCCACTTCGAGCCAGTCGATGCCTTCGGGCAGCATCGGCTGCTCGATCAGCACTTCGCGCCGCTCGGCGTCGATCGTGATGCCCAGACATGCTTCGAGCATCATGAACGGCGAGCCTGCCGCCCATGCTTGCGGCAGACAGGCGACCGGATACGCGGTGGGCGGCTCGCCGCGCCGCCGTGGGAAGCCGCAGAAGAGTTCAGGCAAGCGCATGTCGAAGTTGACCGCCGCCTGGAACAGCGCCTGCAACAGACGCACCGCCGCCGCCTTGCCGCCATAGCGCGACAGGCCGCGCGCGCAGAGCGCGTTGTCGTGCGGCCAGACTGAGCCGTTGTGATACGCCATGGGGTTGAAACGCGACTGGCTCGCGGCCAGCGTGCGCACGCCCCAGCCGGTGTGGAACAGCGTGGAGTCGAGCGCGCGCACCACCGATTCGCCACGCTCGCGCGAAGGCAGACCGAAGGCCAGCAGGTGTCCCGCGTTCGAGGCCATCACGCGGCACAGTTCGCCGTGTCCGTCGAGCGCGATGCCATAGAAGCCGGCCTCTTTCATCCAGTACTTTTCTTCGACGCACTCGCGGATTTTCTTCGCGCGCTCGCTGTATTGCGCCGCTGCGTCATGCAGGCCGCGCAGCTTCGCGAAGTGCGCCATGGTGTCGAAGGCGGCGCTCGCATAGGCTTGCACTTCGACGAGCGCAATCGGGCCGTCGGGGAAGCGGCCGTCGGCGTGAAAGACGGAGTCGTGGCTGTCCTTCCAGCCTTGATTCGCGAGACCGCCATCGGACTCGCGCTGATAGTCCAGCAGGCCGTAGCGATTCTTGTCGCACACGCCCGCGACCCACTGCGCCGCGCGCTCCAGCGCCGGCCACAATTCGTCGATCAATGCGTGGTCGGCTGTGCGGGCCGCATAGGCCCCGGCCAGCACGATGAACAACGGCGTGGTGTCGACGCCGCCGTAGTACAGCGCGAACGGCACTTCGCCGGTGGCGGCCATTTCGCCCTTGCGCATCTCGTGCATGATCTTGCCGGGCGCGGCATCGCGAAACGGCGAGTTCTCGCGCGCCTGATGCTCGGCGAGAAAGCGCAATACGCCCGCGGCCAATTGCGGCTGCAGCCATAGCGTTTGAAGCGATGTGATGACGGCGTCGCGGCCGAACGGCGTGGAGAACCACGGAATGCCGGCGTACGGATACGGGCCGGTCACGAGGTCCGTGGTCAGCAGACCAAGGTCGGCGAGCGAGCGGTCGATCCACGCATTGAAAAGCGGATTGCTCGAACGCACGCGCGCGGTAACGCGACGGCGCTCGCGCATCACGAGGTGGGCGTCGACGAGCGCGGCGCGGACGGCCGCGCGGCCGACACGCGGACGCTCGGCGCCGATCTGCGAAAGGTGCGCTTCGCTCAATGCAAGCGTGGGCTGCGAGACGTCGGCGCTGAGCTTGTTCGATTGCGCGACGACCTGCACCGACACCGACAGATAAATCGACACGCACGCCTGAGCCGGCAGCTTGACGGTGTAGTCGGCGCGGTCAGCGAACAGTTTGTCCGGTTCGGGCGAGAAAGCGATCTGCACATTGCGCGCCACGTCATCCAGGCCCACATAGCCGAGCAGCACTTCCCGATTCTCGACGCGCGCCGGTTCGACACGGCCCTGCTTTTCGCGCTTCAGGCCACGCACTTCGAACATGTCGCGGAAGTCGCTGGCGAACGAGATGGACAGCGGCACGATGGCGTCGCTCGTGCCGTAGTTGGTGAGTTCGATGGCTTCGTTGAGCACGGTGCCCGACAGCACCCGCACGCGCTCGACGTGGATCACGCCTTCAGGCGTGCTGTCGCCGCCGAGCGGCGGCAACGGACGATTGGTCAGATGCGCGGTGAATGAAGTGTTGTCGCTGCTGACACTGCCCGACAACAGCGACGGCGCACGTCCGCCGAAAGTGAGGCGCAGTTGCGAGAGAACACGGGTGTCGTTGACGAACAGGCCGTCGTCGTGACCGGTGATATCGCCAAGCGGATCGTTGACGATGAAGGTGTCGCCCGACTTCAGCACGTGCTGAGTGGCGCTCGCCACATTGAGGTTTTCTGTCGGGATGAATACGCCGTCCGGCTCGGGTTCGCGGTGATCGATTCCGCCCGAAAGGCCGCCGAGGGCTTCTGGCTGCTGCATCAGGGTCACTCCTATGGGTTCGCTGTTGCGTTCACGCTGTTGCGTTCGGTCTATATCCGGTTGCTACCTGAGTCGCTTCCGATTGTAGAGGGTCTGTCCGCGTCAGACGAACTTATCACAGAGGAGTTTCGGTTTTTTTTCAGTGGCACAGGACGTGCAGAGGAAGGGCGCGGCGCTCCTCGTGAGAGCGCCGCGCGGGCGTGAGGCGGTGAGCGCCTCGACGCTTTAGCGCTTGGCCAGCGGCGTGGCTTCGCGTTGCGATTCGCCGACGAACAGCTGACGCGGACGGCCGATCTTCTGTTCCGGATCGGCGATCATTTCGTTCCACTGCGCAATCCAGCCGACCGTGCGCGCCATTGCGAAGATACACGTGAACATGGCAGTCGGAATACCGAGCGCGCGCTGCACGATACCCGAATAGAAGTCGACGTTCGGGTACAGCTTGCGCGACACGAAGTATTCGTCTTCCAGCGCGATCTTTTCGAGCGCCATGGCGAGCTTGAACAGCGGATCGTCGTGCAGGCCCAACTCTTCCAGCACTTCGTGGCAGGTCTCGCGCATCAGCTTCGCGCGCGGATCGTAGTTTTTGTAGACGCGGTGACCGAAGCCCATCAGCTTCACGCCGGAATCCTTGTCCTTCACCTTCGCGATGAATTCGGGGATGTTGTCCACCGAGCCGATTTCTTCCAGCATGTTCAGCGCGGCTTCATTCGCGCCGCCATGCGCCGGGCCCCACAAACATGCGATACCGGCTGCGATACACGCGAACGGATTCGCGCCCGACGAACCGGCGAGACGCACGGTCGAGGTCGATGCATTCTGTTCGTGGTCCGCATGCAGGATCAGGATACGGTCCAGCGCGCGCACCAGCACGTCGTTGACCTTGTACTCTTCCGCCGGGTTCGAGAACATCATGCGCATGAAATTCGCGCTGTACGACAGGTCGTTCTTCGGATAAACGAACGGCTGACCCACGGTGTATTTGTAAGCCATCGCCACCAGCGTGGGCAGCTTCGCGATCATGCGGATCGCGGAGATATCGCGGTGCAGCGGATTGCTGATGTCGAGCGAGTCGTGATAGAACGCCGACAATGCGCCGACCGCGGCGACCAGAATCGCCATCGGGTGCGCGTCGCGACGGAAGCCGCGGAAGAAGAAGTGCATCTGGTCGTGCACCATCGTATGCTGCGTGACGGTCTTGACGAACTCTTCCTTCTGCTGCGCGTTCGGCAATTCGCCCTTCAGCAGCAGGTAGCAGGTTTCGAGGAAGTCGGCGTTCTGCGCCAGATTGTCGATCGGATAACCGCGGTACAGCAGCTCGCCTTTGTCGCCGTCGATATAGGTAATTTCGGAGTTGCATGCCGCCGTCGACATGAAGCCCGGGTCGTACGTGAACTTGCCGGTCTGGCCATATAGCTTGCGGATGTCGATCACATCCGGTCCGAGCGTGCCCTGATAAATCGGCAAATCAATAGTCTGGTCGCTGTCGGAAAAGCTCAGCGTTGCGTGTGTCTTCGAGTTCATCTACACGTTCCTTTTACTTTCACATCGCACACGTGCCGGCATGCTCGATCGTCATAAGCGCGTTGGCATGCTCAGGCTCCGCTCGGCATTTTAAAGTCCCGCGGCCCTCCCATTGCGACGATTGACCGCAACAATGCATCTCGGCTGGCGCAACATTCATTAACGGTATTTCCTCCTACAAGGCTCGGCGTCGCGGGAAAATCAGCCGCCCGCCCGCCTGCGCAAACTGCCAGCAAAATGAAAGCTGAGCACTTACTGCAACAATGTTTTGCGGCAGTCAGGCTGCGAAGGCAACGGTCCATCTGCGATACTGCATTCGTGTTTTGCTTCCCCTGCGAACACATCGCTGTGTTTGGCCCGCCGTTCTGCGGCGGGCTTTTTTAATCAGCCAGAAGAACAGGAAGGACCACATGAACGCCTCGCTCGAAACGCTGTTTCCGGATCACGTCCACACCGACGAGAACATCGTCACCGCGCTGAATCACCAGGACATCGTCGTCGCGCTCTCGGCAGCGCTGAAGACGCAGGACGTGGCGGTGTTGCATATGCTCTACCCGCGTACCGACGCGCGCACGCATCGCAGCCTCGATGCGCTCGTGGATGTGCTGCATGGTCACGGCCTGCATGAAGTCGCCGATCTGATCGCGCAGGAAGCGCACTATCTGCTGTTCAAAGACCCCGTGAAAGCGTGGAAAGCGTTCCACGAAATTCGCAACGACTCGCTCGCGATCGGCGTGCATCTGTACTATCACGGCCTCGTTGGCGAAGCGGCGGAACGCGCGCTCGATAAAGACGCGCATCGCAAGGCATGAGGTCGAGCGTTTGAAGTGTTGCCGGGATCGAGCCAGCTTGCGGATCATCGCCGCGAGCGCGAGCCACCCGGCGCGGTGCTGGCGTGCATTGATTGCACGTTTATTACGCGCTCATTGCGCTCATTGCGCTCATTGCGCTCATTGCGCTCATTGCGCTCATTGCGCTCATTGCGCTCATTGCCCGCTCATTGCCTGCTCATTGCCTGCTCATTGCCTGCTCATTGCCCGCTCACTGAGCGAATGAATTCGTCGACATAGCGATTGAACGCCGACGGATGCGCGAGGTTCATTCCGTGCGATGCGCCACGCACCGTTTCGCGGCGCGCATCCGGCAGCCAGTTTTGCAGCGCGGCCGCGGTACGGCGAAACATGTCGGGACTCTTTTCTCCGTCGATCAGCAGAACCGGGCAACGCACCTCGGCGGCTTGCTCGGGAACATAGGCGGGCAACGGATCGCGGAATTGACGCGCGAGCGTGTGTGCATTGTCGGTCGCCATCCTGCGAAAACCCGGCGTGCTCATTGCCCAGAATCCGGGCCGGCTAACCGAGTCGACGAACAGTTGCAGGCCGGCCTCCACTTCACCGCTTTCGATCAGTTGCGCCGCTTTCGCGCGCAACGCATTGACCGTCTCCGGCAAACTCGCGGGCGGGCGTCCGGCAATCTGCAACGGACCACCCGGGTCGGCGAGCGTCAACGTCCGCACGTGTTGAGGATGACGCCGCGTGCAATGAAACGCCACGCAACCGCCGCGCGAATGTCCGACCACGTGCGCCGGCCCAACGCCGAACCGCTCGATGAATTCCGCCACTTCGTTCGCGTGCTCGCTCCAGCTGAACGGCAGGCCGGGCTCGGTATCGGCCGCCGGCCAGTAGTGCGTGAGACTCACCGCGACACAACGATAGTGCTTCGATAGGCCCGCCAGTTGTGGTTGCCAGTAGCGGTAGTCGCACAACGAGCCATGCACGAACAGCAGCAATTCACCCTCGCCGGCTTCAACGTAAGGCATGCGCAAACCGCTTCGCAATTCGATGAAAGATGCCGAAGAAGACGAAGCGCGCGCAGATGGATTCACGAGTAGTTACGGGTAGCGCGGCAACGCCTGAGTGCAGCGCTGTCGGCTCGACATGGAATGGGGAAAAGGAAAACGCGTAAACGTCCCTGCATCTGGGACGTGATGCGTATTGTCACATAGCCGGTCGATCGGCGTGGCAGCCTGCTTCAGTGGCCGGACGCGAGCATGTCGATAGCAGCAGCGCGGCAGCAACGCGGCAAGCGCCGCGCGCAAAATCATTCGTAAGCGAATTCGTCCAGCAGACCGGCGGCGGCCGCCGTGCCCGCGCCGCGCACCGCGCAGGTCAGCGGTTCATCGGCGACGCGCACGTCGAGGCCGATTTCGTCCGTCAGGCGGCGGCTCAGGTTGCCGAGCAGCGCACCACCGCCCGTCAGCACAATGCCGTTGTTGGCGATGTCGGTCACCAGTTCGGCCGGCGCTTCTTCGAGGCCGCGTTTGACCGCGCCGATCATCTGACGCAGCGGTCCCTCGATCGCATCGGCGATATCGTGGTTGCTCAGCTGAACCGTGCGCGGCAGGCCGTCGTCGACGCTGCGGCCGGTCGCGTTCATATGCTCGCGCGGCACGTCGCGCATGGCCGAGCCGATGCTTTTCTTGACGTGCTCAGCGGTCTGTTCGCCGAGCAGCACGCCGTACAGATTGCGCACGTAGCTCACGATCGCCATGTCGAAACTGTCGCCGCCCACGCGGATCGAGCCGCTATACGCCATGCCGCCGAGCGCGATCACGCCGACTTCCGTCGTGCCGCCGCCGATATCGACCACCATCGAACCGGTCGCCTCCGACACCGGCAAACCGGCGCCGACCGCCGACGCCAGCGATTCGCCGATCAGGCTCACCTTCCAAGCGCCGGCCGCCACGGCCGCTTCCTTGATCGCGCGGCGTTCGACCTGGGTCGCGCCGGCCGGCACGCACAAGGTGAACGCCGCGCGGCGGCTGAACAGCGGCCGAGGGCGCGCCATCTCGACGAATTGCTTGATCATGTGTTCGGCGGCGGAGAAGTTGGCGATCACGCCGTGGCGCATCGGCCGCACCGCTTCGAGGTTGATCGGCGCGCGGCCCAGCATCTGGCGCGCCTGGGTGCCGACCGCGGCGACGCGTTTCGGCCGGTCGGCGGTGTCTTTCTGGAAGCACACGACGGACGGCTGATTCAGCACGATGCCGCCGTCGTCGGTATAGATCAGGGTGTTGGCCGTGCCGAGGTCCACCGTCACGGATTGACGGAACAAGCGATCGAAAAGCGGGTAATGCGGCGTCGGTCTGGCCATAGGAAGGCTCTGATGTGTCGTTATCCGCCCGTACCGGGCAGTCTGGAAAATGCGCCCCCGGTCACCCGAGCCGCTTGGGCCGCCCTGTCGGGCGTTCCGCGGTCCGCGCGGCGGGGGTGATTTTCATGCTTATGAGCAGTTAACGGCAAGCAGATCAGAATCTTTAGCGCCGCTTTTCGAGCGGAGCGTGTCAGCCGCGCGACAAAGCGCCCAGCGCGTGTTCCAGCGCCTCCTGGCCGAGCGCGACACCGTCGGCGTTGATCGTGTGGCCAATGCCGGGCAGCGCATAGGCGTCGACGGTATAGCCGGCGCCGCTTAAGGCGTCGGCGGCGGATTCGAGTTCCTGCACCGGGATCACTTCGTCGTCCTCGCCGTGGATCAGCGTGAGCGCCGTGCCGTTTTGCGCGACGATCACCGAGGCGAGCCGCCCCGAATATGCGACCACACCGGCCGCGCCTTCCGCGCTGGTCGCCACGTGGTGCATCGCCATGATCGAGCCTTGCGAGAATCCGACCAGCGCGAGGCGCCCGAACGACACCTGCCAGTGCGCCAGTTCGGTTTCGAGCGTGCGTCGCAACGCCGGATAAGCCGCGGCGACGCGGGCCTCACGGTTGCCTTCGTTGACGTCGCGCAGGCTGAACCACTGGCGTCCGCCGAAGCCGCCGTCGAAGGCGTCGGTGCCGTCGAGCGAGGTGAAGGCCACATCGGGCAGGCTCTCGCTCCAGATGTCCGCCAGCGGCATCAGGTCGCGCGCATTGCTGCCGACGCCGTGCATCAGCACCACCAGCCCTTTGGCAGGCGCGCTCACCGGCGCGCGCCGCCAGCCGTGTTCGAATTGCTCCCAGGCCATATTGGTTCCTTTTCTCTGTCGATTCGTGAATGGTCGTCCCGCACCCGCGCTGCACGACGCGCGGCAATGGATCGCGCCGTGGCGATGCGTGCAGCCTCAGCCGCGAGCATACGCTGCCGGATTTGTTTTCGCCGCCGCCTTTGCGCGCGCCGACGACGTCCAAACGCGAATACAGGTATGCTTTTGCGAGCATTCAGCGGACCTGCGGCCTGGCGCATCGCGCGGGCATGAAACAAAACCTCAACGCAGCCAGTCCGCGGCACACCGATCCGGAGAACCGCTTGAGCCAACCCACTCCCTCGCCCGCCGCGGCGCCGCCCGCACCACCGCCGCCGCTGAAGGGCGGCCAACTGGTGCTGGCCACGATTGCCGTCGCGCTCGCCACCTTCATGAATGTGCTGGACACGTCGATCGCGAACGTTGCGATTCCGACCATTTCGGGCAACCTCGGCGTCTCGGTCGATGAAGGCACGTGGGTCATCACCGTGTTCGCCGCGGCCAATGCCGTGTCGATCCCGCTCACCGGTTGGCTCACGCAACGCATCGGCCAGGTGAAGCTGTTCGTCGGCGCGATCCTGATGTTCGTGCTGGCATCGTGGTTGTGCGGCATTGCGCCGACGCTGCCGATTCTGCTGCTCGCGCGGGTCTTCCAGGGCGCCGTGGCCGGCCCGCTGATTCCGCTGTCGCAAGCCATTCTGCTCGGCTCGTATCCGAAGGAGAAATCCTCGACCGCGCTTTCCTTATGGGCGATGACCGCGACCGTCGGCCCGATTGCGGGCCCGGCGCTCGGCGGCTGGATCACGGATAGTTACAGCTGGTCATGGATCTTCTACATCAACATTCCGGTCGGCATTTTCGCGGCCGGCGTCACGTGGATGATCTATCGGACCCGCGAATCGCCGACCCGCAAGCCGCCCATCGACGTGGTCGGGCTCGGTCTGCTGATCACGTGGGTCGCCTCGCTGCAGATCATGCTGGACAAGGGCAAGGATCTCGACTGGTTCTCGTCGCCGGTGATCGTGATTCTCGGCATCACCGCGCTCATCAGCTTCGCGTTCTTCCTCGTGTGGGAATTGACCGAAGAAAATCCGATCGTCGATTTGCGGCTGTTTCAACAGCGCAATTTTCTCGGCGGCACGATTGCGATTTCGGTCGCGTATGGCGTGTTCTTCGGCAATCTCGTGCTGCTGCCGCAATGGATGCAGGAGTATCTGAATTACCGCTCCGTCGACGCCGGTCTCGTGACCGCCCCGCTCGGCATATTCGCGGTGATCCTCGCGCCGGTGATGGGCCGCGTGCTGCCACGCTCGGACGCGCGCGTGATCGCCACGATGGCGTTCGTCGGCTTCGCGATCGTGTTCTACATGCGCTCGAAGTACGTGATCGAGATCGACACGTGGCATCTGGTGATACCGACGCTGCTGCAAGGCATTCCGATGGCGCTGTTCTTCGTGCCGCTGACCGCGATCATCCTGTCCGGCCAGCCGCCGGGCAAGATTCCCGCGGCGGCGGGTCTGTCGAATTTCGCCCGTGTGTTTTGCGGCGCGGTGGGCACTTCGATCGCCGGCAACGAATGGAACAACCGCACCGTGCTGCACCACGCGCGGCTCACCGAGCAGGCCTCCATCAACAACCCGACGTTCAATCAGCAGATCGACTCGAGCCAGTCGCTGCTGCATCTGAATCCGCAATCGGCCCATGCGTTGTTCGATTTCACCGTGAACACGCAGGCGGCCATGATGGGCCTGAACGATATCTTCTTCGTCTCGGCGGTCATCTTCATTCTGATCATTCCGCTGATCTGGATTACGCGGCCGTCCAAGGGCGGTGGTGGTCCGGATGCGGCCGGCGCGCATTGAGCGCGACGGTGACCGCAAGGTGGGCTATGGCGATGCGTTAGCGGAAATAACGCGCGGGTGTGTCGCCGAACGCGTCCCGGAACACCGCAATGAACGACGACACGTCGCTGTAGCCCACTTCGAGCGCCACCTGCGTGACGCTTGCGCCGCCGCCGAGGTGTTCCAATGCGACCAGCAGGCGAAGTTGCTGGCGCCACTGCCCGAAGGTTTGCCCCGTTTCCTTGACGAACAGGCGCGCCGCCGTGCGCGCCGTTACGCCGGCGGCCGCGGCCAGCTCTTCGAGCACCGCGGCGTCGGCCGGATTGGCGCTCAGCGCGTCGGCGATCCGCTGGGCGCGTGGATCGCGCGGCCAGTTCAAGCCTAGCGGCGCAGTGCGCAGACCCGGCAGCCGGTCCAGCAACACTTGCACGAGACGGGCGGCCGGTTCATCGAACGGGTGGTCGTGCGGCAGTTCGGCCGCGGCGATCAGCAACGCCGCCACCAGCGCGTCGGGCACCACGGCGCCGCTGTGCGGCGGAAGCGGCGCGGCGTCCGGCGCGACATGGAGCGAATGAAATTCGACGGGACTGGCGGCGGACAAGCGGTGCAGCAGACCCGCGGGCATCCAGACCGCGTGACCCGGCGGCACCACCCAGCGCTCGGTTTCGGTGCGCACGATCAGCACCCCGGCGCTCACGTGGATCAGCCGTGCGCGACGATAGGCGGCCAACGGTTCGTCCAGCGTCTCGTACCGCTCGCCGGTCACGAAGACCGGTTGTTCGACGCCGTCTGGATCAAAAGTCTCCATCGGGGAGTCCGTTTTGCCCGGTTGTTGCCGGAAAGGCAGCAAGATTAGCATAGCCGGTCGAGGCGCTCGCCGAACGTCGCTCGTGCCAGATTGCGGCGCACGGCAATGTGCCGCACCAGCAATTCGCTCCGGCTTGCCAGTAGAATTGCGGCTCCAACGGTCCGAGCCCAATGAACTACGCATCCATCCTCGAACAGATCCGCGGCGATCTGCAGCCTTATCTGGGCACCGGCAAGGTGGCCGATTACATTCCCGAACTCGCCACGGTGCCCGCCGACAGTTTCGGCATGGCGATTGTCACGGCATCCGGCGAGGTCTTTCGCACCGGCGACGCCGACACGCGCTTTTCCATTCAGAGCATTTCCAAACTGTTCGCCTGCACGCTCGCGTTCCAGTTGCTCGGCGACGCACTGTGGGAACGCGTCGGCCGGGAGCCGTCGGGCACGGCGTTCAATTCGCTCGTCCAGCTTGAAAGCGAGCGCGGCAAGCCGCGCAATCCGTTCATCAACGCCGGCGCGCTGGTCGTCACCGATGTGCTGTGCCGCCGCTTCGTGCAGGCCGAGACCGCGCTAGTCGAATTCATGCGACGGCTGACGGGCGAAACGGGCATCGACTACGATTCGCGCGTCGCTCAGTCGGAACTGCAGCACGCCCACCGCAACCGCGCGATGGCGCACTTCATGGCGAGCTTCGGCAACATGGAGATGCCGCCGGAAGTGGTGGTCGATGCTTATTGCCGTCAATGCGCGATCTCGATGAGTTGCGTCGAGCTGGCGAAGGCGGCGCTATTCCTGACCAATCACGGCGTGGCGCCGGCCACCGGCGAACGGATTCTCGACACGAGTTCGGCCAAACGCCTTTCCGCGCTGATGCTGACGTGCGGCACCTACGACGCGGCGGGCGATTTCGTCTACCGGGTCGGCTTGCCGGCGAAAAGCGGCGTGGGTGGCGGGATCGTCGCCGTGCTGCCGGGCGAGATGGCGGCGTGCGTGTGGTCGCCGGCGCTGGATAGCAATGGCAACTCGGCGGCGGGGGTGCTGGCGCTAGAGTGGTTGACGACTTATACGGGGCAGTCGATTTTTTGAGGGTGATGGGCGGGCAAGACCTTTGTCCGAGACCTTCCTAGCCGTTCCGGCCGGTCCAGCGAACCGTCGCTTAGCGCGCCGGTGCCACTTCCCCGCGCATCCCGCCATGGTGTCGCTGCCCCCAAATAAAGGAACTGCTACGCAAGCCGTGCAGTTTCAACCACAACACTACGGGGAATATTTGGTGAAAATCATATCCGCAGCCGCCGGTAATTTTGCGTGGCAGGCAAAGCAGCTATTAATTATTTTTAGACTCGGATTAGCCTTACCGTTTTCAAACTGGCCATATCCCCATCCACCCGTGCTGGCGTAGCGCCTGGAGTCCTTGACTTCAACCTGAACATTAGTTGGTGCTCCCGCAATAAACGACTGCTCCCGACCAAAAATAGCATTGTTCTCAGCAGACGGCACATACTCATACGCGAGCCGCACAATGATCGATCCGTCCGGAAAGGGCAGCGTTCCTTCCCTTAGCGCTTTCATCGCAATGCTGTTACCCAGAATCCCGCGAATGTCGTTATTGTTTCCGGCTTCATGAGCAACGCTGATGAACTGCCACTCTCGGTATCCTGGTGGAAGAGTCACGCCGAACACCGGGGAGGCTTGCGTGCTGGAAATCGGTTCCGTAGTTTCCTCAGCTGTAACTGATAGAGCCATTGCTGCACAGAGAACAGTCGACATTGAGGCGAGGAAAAACACCTTTCCGTTCATCACGATTCTCCAAAATTGATGCGCGCGTACACAATCAATTTTAAATAGTTTGACGATTTTTCTGTTTGTCAGTTGCGTCACACCCTGACGCTGTACGAGCTTGCGACATCGCGAGTTTCCTGGATGCGTAGATTGCGCCGGAAAATCATGCCGTCATTTTTCCGAGTAGCCCGTCAAAGACCTATTCCATCCATCCATTACAGGCGAGCGTCGCGCAAAGAAATGCTGCGCTTTTTTCGCGCGACGTTCTTTCATGTTTGCACGAACACTGCCCGCTTGCGCACGACGGCTCCAGATCGTGTTTTTCCGTAGTACATGCCATAACGTATAGATTATCTTCGCAGCCGCAGCCGCGCGGTTTCGGACATCGACTATTCAGTCTGCTCCAGGGAGGCTGCCGCTTCCAAGAAACGGCAGCACAGATCGACCCAGCTTGACCTAAGCCGACCGAACTCTCGATCGCTAACCACACGTTGCCGGCGCTCTCCGCAGGATTAGGCGCTTATGTGCCACCTCCGCACTTATGCAACTGCCAGACGTGCGTGGGCGGCGTCAAGCCTGCGCTGGCCCAGTGTAAGCGCAACGTCAACCGTCGGAATCTCGATTTCCCTCGACTCCAGCAAGACCATGCGCACGTTCTGTGCGATACCCTCACGCACATGCTTTTCTGCTGCTTCTTCCGAGCGGTTATGCACTTCGACACCGGAAGCGTACATCAGGCCGCCGGCACTGGCGATGAAGTCAGGAACGTAGACGATTTCGCGCTCAAGGAGCGCAGTCGCCACGCTATCCACGGCCAGCTGATTGTTGGCGGCCCCGCAGATCAGTTTGCAACGCAAGCTGCTGATGTTCTGGATCGTGAAAACACCGCCCAGCGCACAAGGGACAAGCACATCGCACTTCGCAAGCAACGCTTCCTCAGGCTGCAGCCATTGCGCACCCAGTTCTCTGGCAGTTGCTTCTTTGGTCGGATCGATGTCCGACACGATGAGTTCGGCGCCCTGCTCTTTAAGAGTCTTTGCTAGCAAAGCACCTATCCCGCCCAACCCCACAATGCTGAAGCGCAAGCCGGCCACAGAGTTTCTACCGAGCGTAACCTCGATTGCTGTGTTGATCGCGCTCAACAAGCCCACGAACGTCCCATACGTCGTGCCGCCTGCCCCACCAGCAGCTTTCGACCGTCCGCCGGTCCAGCGCGTACGGCGGTACATGAAGTCCATGTCCTCGGGGCCGGTGCCAACGTCAGGGCCCGCAAGGTAGGCCCCGTCGAGCGACTGGATATGCTCGGCGATATCCAGCAGCAAAGCGGAGCGCTGCGAAGGGCTCAACGTCACGCCGCCCGGCAACGGCACGACAGCCTTTCCGCCGCCTGTTCCATTGTCGACCGCAGCCGCCTTATACGTCATGGCATGCGAGAGACGCAGACAGTCTGTCAAACCATCCGACGCATGTTCATAGTGTTTGATGCGCAACCCGCCGATTGCCGGCCCAAGAACGGTGGAGTGGACAGCGATCATGACAGGCAAACCAGTGCGGCGGCCGGGCTTGACCTGAACGTGTTCGTGATCGGTCGGAATTTGAATCTGGCTCATAGAAGGCTCTCAAGTGACGTTTGACTTATCGCAAAGCTGCTCATCCAACGAAACTCGTGCATGTCTATTGACAGTCACATTGAACTGGCTGCTCGTTAGAGTTCCGCCGTTCGCCGGTGAACAAGCAACTGCGATCAGTGTCTAGCCTATTGGCAGCGGTCAGCTTGGTCTAGAACGATCTTGTGCGTTCGTCGCACCCTATTCCGATTTTATGCAGCGGACAATGAACCGTTCAATTGACATTCTCGATGAGGCGTCTTAGTCATTGCTTCGCCACCGATAATTCCTATGCGCCTGCTGGAAAGACTCGGCGCGCAAGCGGCACGTCATCAACTGAAAGTTCGATATAGACTCCTCGTGCCTTCTCTGGACCGTACAGGCGAGGTGCCGTCCCATCCGGAATGCGCAACGCCAACGCGTACGCTCCGGGGCCGCGCCTGGTGAGGAGCGAGTTGATCCACTCGGCGGCGGGCGTGGTCGCGGATCGCTGTGAAGACACAAGAATTATCTCGGCGCCATTGATCGTTATGATGGATGCATCCACACCGAGACGGCCAACTGACCTGGCATCCGCAAAAGCGACTGACTCAGCTTGCGAAGCGAGCAGTTGCCGGTAGCGGGCAAGCGCTGTCGCCGCATCGGCGACAGCCACCGCCACCGATACGATTCCTTGCACCCGGTTTGGCTGGATTCGTATCTCGCCTCCCGCGACTCGCAGCGAACGTGGCGTAATATCCGCACAAAAGAACGGAAGTTCGGCAGACTCCGGTCGCCCGAGTTGCCATTCAAGGAGATCGCCCTTTGGAGTCACGCGCGAACCATCAATGGGCCCTTTGTATCCGAGTTGATGAGCTTCTGCTTGTGCGAGCACCTCCTTGATGTCACGCGGCACCAGGGCGAAATCCACAAGGCCCTCGCCGTGCTCCGATAGCTCTCGATACCAGCGGTCGCCAGGATCAGCGCGCGTCCATTCGATGAGTTCGAAGTAAGTCCCATCTTCGAAGACAACGAGCGCATTTTGAGTCGGCGCGTGCTGATGTTTCCCACCGGGAAGGACCTTGAAACCAAGTGCGCTGTAGTCGGCCACAGCACCAGTCAGATCCGCCACCGCAATGACAAAGTGATCAAGCTGAAGTTCAGAAGTCACTGGTTCTTCCCGTTCGAAGTTTTACCACCGCGCCAACCCGCAGACAGCGGAATCGGTAAGGGCCACGGCGTGGTCGAGTACTGCATGCCGCCATAAATAAGACGCCGGGTTGAGCGAGTCTCGGAGGTCCGCCCTCATCAAGGTCTGTATTTCTGCATTAACGGCCTCTCCGTGGAAGCGCAGCCAGCGGTCTTGACGCATTGCCACTGCACCCGCTTCCGGGCCCCGTGTGCCGAACTCGATGACAGCGCCTGCAACTCGCGAATTGGAAAGAAATTCCTGCACGCCGTAGAAGACGAGTCCGCTATAGGTCGGTCGCTCCATGCCATGAGGACGTGCATCCGAGACGCCCTCTCCCCACCAGTTTTCCGCCTGACGCCTTTCGTCGGAGTGCAGTTCATTGAACGAAAGGAAAAACGGCTTACCGTATTCACCGATCCCGGTATGCCACTCAATAAACCCGACTTTGGAAGCATGTCCAATGTGCTCGCAGAGAATCCGCTCGAGCGTGAGGTTCGACCACTCGCGCCCGTTGCCGCCGTACATAAGACCGTCCGGATGGTTGTACTGTCCCGCGACAAGCGCACTGAACAACGCATCAGCGCCCTCCTCCGCAAGGAAATCAGCTTCTGCACGCGAAACCGAGTCGAATGATTCCCGGTTCCACACCAACGGTGTCAGCGCTTGATGAAGCTTGTCGTAGCCTGGATTCTCAGGATAGGGTTGAGTGTGGTCGACAAAGTTGCGATTGAGGTCTACGTTGTTCTCATTAGTGCGCGAGCCATGTGAAAAGCCATACGGGTTTAAACCATGCACGAGCAGAACACCGACGTCACCAAGCACCGGCTTGGCCGGGCTCGACAATAGCCAGCCGACCTGAGCAGCGGAGCCTGCATAACCTTCCTGGCCGTGCGTGCCAGAGATAACGAGAAGCTGGCGATCCGCGCTCCGGTTTCCCAGGTGCGCGACATCAATAGTGAGAGCCTCGCCAATCTTGCCCACAGCTGAAGGATGAATGTATTGGGACAGCGTGGCCCCTGCCGCTTGAGCTGCGTCCACAAATTTGTTTCGTGCGGACGCATAGGTAGCGGAAAAGCAATCAGTGAATATCAAAAGCAAAATCCTTTCCGGTTTTTTTTCGCGACTTGCGCACGGTTTACAGCGCACTAGCTGAGCGGGACCGTTGCAAGCCACAAACGTTCGACTTATTTGACGCTGTCCAAAGGTGGAAAGCTTCCGTCATCCTGATGCGTTTCATTGCCGCCAAGCGGCGGGTTGAAAACACACACCAGCCTCAGGTCACCTTTGATCGCGCGCAGAACATGACGATCATGTTTGTCTAGAACATAAATCGTTCCAGGTTTGAGCTGATGACGCCTCCCGGTGGACACCTCGGTGACGTCTCCTTCGCCCGCGTAGCAGTAATTCGCTTCAATATGGTGCTTGTATTCCATCTCGAGCACACTGCCCTCTGGCACGGTGGTGTCGTGCACAGAGAAGCCTACGCCGTCGCCGGCCACGATCAGCCGCTTGCTATCCCAGCCTTCGCCACTCGCGTGGCGGCCCGTGCCCTTAGTCGATTCAACATCGCGAACAATCACAGTTGTGCTCCCAAGAAAGGTTTGAGTGGAAACGAGCGCCATCTCGACTTGTGCTGCGATTTACAACAGGTGCCGGTCCCTCCCCACGATACCCGGTTACCAAATGACTTATCCGCGGCCGCCAGCTTTGTCGGGAAAACAACTCCCCGGAAAGTCGATGCGATTTGCCAGCTCGACGGCGACGCCACTCCAGAATGCATCTTCGTCACTTTTTGGCGGTAATCACGCTCACGCCTTCCCACCGACCGCCGTTCAGACGATAGACCGTATACGGTGAGTCTGCGAGATCTCCGTTTTTATCAAAGGAAATCGGACCTGTCATCCCGTCGATTCGCAGCGTCTTAACGGCCGCGAGCACTTTCGATGGTTTCGCGGACTGAGCCTTCAGCACTCCCTGAATGATGACATTTGCCGCGTCATAGGCGTACGGCCCCTGGAAACCTTGCAGTTTTGCGTTGAAGCGGCCAGCGTACCGTGCGCCAAAATCTTTCCCCGGCAATTTCTCCAATGGCAGTCCCGGCTGAATTGTGATCGTTCCCTCTCCATCGCCATGGGAGAGATCGACAAAGATGTTGTTGTTGAATCCTTCGCCCACGAGCGGCGCCTTAATCCCGAGGCTGCGCATACGGCGGACGAGTTGACCCGCCTGTGCATCGAACCCGCCAAAAACAATGACATCTGGGTTCTTTGCGCGAATGGAAGTCAGGACGGCACTAAAATCTACCGTCTTGTCCGTTACGTATTCACGTGCAACGATCGCGCCGTGCCGTTTGACAATTGCACCCTGAACGCGGTCCGCAAGGCCCTGACCGAAATCGGTCCGGTCGTCAATGATCGCGATTCGTTTGGCGCCGAGTACATCTACCAGGTAATTTCCAAGCGACTCGCCTGCTATTGCATCCTGGCCGACCACGCGGAATGTTGTATTGAGGCCTTGCTGTGTATAGGAAGCGTTTGTTGAACTGGGGCTTACTTCAGCAATACTCGCACCGTCGTATGTTTTTGACGCTGCGATACTGCAGCTCGAGTTAAAGTGCCCCACCACCCCCGCCACCCCCAGGTCCGCAAAGCGCTGTGCAATTTGGGTCGCGAGACGAGGATCCCCTTGGTCATCCTGGGCATCAATTTCAAATCTCACGGGTTGCCCGTCAATCGTCGGGTTCCGACGATTCGCATCGTCAATCGCCAGGCGGACTGCGTTCTCCATTTCCTTGCCATCCGATGCTGACGGACCGGTCAAGGGCGCCGCAAAGCCGATCTTAACGACTTGCCCGGCAGCGTCCGCATGCATTGGGATTCCTAACGTAACGGACAAGCAAAGCGTTCCGAGTAACACACCGAGTAAGCGCTTCATTTTTGATCTTCCAGAAATTGAGGGCGGCGCGGCGCGCCGACGCCTCTTCGACCGCTTCGCCTACCTTAGCCAAACATTGTATGTATCTCCGAATGCATACACTGTCTGATCAATTGTCCATCCAGAACCGGCGCCTTGCAAATAACAGGTGAAGCCGACCATCTTGTATCAGCATACTGCGCAAGCTATGTTTCTGGTCGCCTGACTCTGTCGGAGATCATGGTTATGCGCGATTGCGCAAACCTACCATACCTTGAGCGGCCGGATGACTTCAACAGGTTTGTCGGAATAGCATCCTTGCACCAACTGAGCAAAAACGTTCTATATCTGTGCCATTGATTGTTCTACTCTGAGTCAACTTGAGGGCAGGCGTGAGCATCTCGGGGCCTTCCGGGTGGCATTGAAGAAGGCATCGCCTGCGCCATTTATTCCCCCGTGGCAAGGATTCAAATTCCTCTGATGCCCTCGGGCTTCATGGGGTTTCCGAGGTACACGTTACGCGAACTAACAGAAACCGCGTTATCCATCCACGCAAAGCATTCTGGTTCTAAAAATCTCAAGTGGAAAATATTGAAGCAGGACGCCCTGTCACGTCACGTCGACCAGAAAAACATGTCACCCCGCAAGTAGCACTAGAAGACCGGGCCGCCCACCCGCGCCTGGACAAATTGACACAAAGATCATCTCTCTCCACGACATTGCTCGAGGGCCCTATTCTGCCCACGATGATGCGACTGGCGATTCCCACTATCGTAGTGCTGCTCGCGCAAACGCTAGTCGGTGTCGTGGAAACCTACTACGTCGGGTTTCTTGGTACCGAGGCACTCGTGGGCGTTGCGCTGGTGTTCCCGTTTTCGATGTTAATGACCATGATGTCGAACGGCGGAATAGGAGGTGGCGTAGCATCGGCGATCGCAAGGGCAAAGGGTGCAGGGCGAAGTGACGACTTGAACGCTTTGGTGATGCATGCGCTCGTATTGGCTGTCGTTTTTGGTCTTCTATTTACTGCCGCTGCATTGCTTGGGGGGCCAGCGCTATACCGCACTTTCGGAGGAAGCCCAGAGGCGCATCGCGCGGCGCTGCAATATTCAAACTATGTTTTCGCGGCGTCAGTGCCGGTCTGGATTGTTAATCTGTGCTCCGCTGCACTTCGAGGCTCCGGTAATGTCAGGCTGCCCGCTATCACCACGCTGACGGGTTCCGTCCTTCTCATCTTTCTGTCTCCGGCACTGATCTTCGGATTTGGGCCGATCCCTCGACTTGGCATTGCGGGTGCAGGAATGTCGATCGGCCTTTACTACACGATTGCCGGTCTCGTACTCGTCCGCCACCTGTTGAGAGGCAGATCAGAACTCCATTTGCGACGGTCGAAGATCGAACGGCGGCTGTTCCGGGACATCCTGCGCGTAGGCGCTCTGGCCTCGATCAGTACGGTTCAACTGAATTCAATGGTTATCGTCGTTACTGCTGCCGTAGGTCATTTCGGCACGACTGCGCTGGCCGGGTATGGTATGGCCGCGCGTCTTGATTACGCTCTGATCCCAGTGTTGTTTGGTCTCGGAACCTCGGTCCTTACAATGGTCGGCATCAACAGCGGCGCAGGGAACCTCGCGAGAGCAAGACGCATCGCGTGGACCGGAGTCCTGACGGGCGGCATTTTCATGGAGACAATCGGTGCATTCGTTGCGATATTCCCCCGGCTATGGATAGGTTTGTTCAGCAAAGATCCGTCAGTTGCAGAAACTGGCGCGGCATACCTCCACATCGTGGGGCCGTTTTACGGCGCGGTCGGAGCGACCTTCATTCTGGGATTTGCGGCACAGGGAGCGGGACGGCCAAAGTGGCCCACGTTGGCCGGCACGCTTCGACTACTCATTGCGGGATGCGTCGGCTGGACGTTAGTCGCGCATTTCGGTGCAAATATGTACCTTCTCTTTGCGGTTACCGCATTCGCCTCAGTCGCCGCGGCTGTGGTGTGCGCTGCTGCAGCAGCGTCCGGGGCAATCTGGAAAATAGAAAGATGAAGGTGCGAGCCTGAATTTTCGCACGCAAAGCTGAAGACGAGTCGTGCAGCTTAGCTCTCTATGCACTGACTAGCACCTTCGACATGCGTGCGACGCTTCGTTTTCAAATGACGATTTTCCGGAGCATTGCGTCACTGTTATTGACTGGTCCGATTGAGCATCTCATCGAGATGACCTGCCTGCTCAAGTGCGTTCAGGTCGTCAAAACCTCCCACATACGTGGCGCCGACGAAAATTTGTGGCACCGTGCCCCGGCCAGTTCGGCCTGCGAGCGCAAATGCGGCTGCGCGATCGCCCTGGATGCCGATTTCCGTGAAGACTATGCCCTTACGGCGTAAAAGCGCTTTGGCAGCAATACAGTACGGGCAAGTCGGCGTCGTGTAAATCGTTACAGTGCTCATGGTGTTCACCAAAAAATGTCTGTTTGGTCAGATGCCAGAATCCAGGACAAGCTGAATTACTGTCCGCGATAGATATCGAAATTGTCCGGCTGCACGCGAACGGCAAAATGATGACGGAAATGACCCACCCCTGATTCGATTCGGCCGGAGCCGACCGAGCCGTAAGATCCGCCAACCGCGGCTCGAGCAGCTGCACGGTCGGCGACATATTCCAGCCCGGCGTCCGGAGCTGCGTCAGGGTAATGTGCTTCGCTCTGTGGGTATTCGCCGGCTCGCTCTGCCGCAATAAGCTCGACGCGCACCTGAGCGCGTGTTGCAGGCGTGCCGGTTGTTTCAGCGTGGCTCAGCAGCGGAAGTGTCAGCACTGTTGCCGCGATCGCAGCAAGGTAGATGCGTTTCATGATGAAGCTCCTTAGATGGTCGCCGTCATCGACGGGGTGACCAAACTATAGAACCCCCACCTTGCCGCGTTAATGACCAAACGGATCAGCAACATGCTCGTTCGGATCAATCACACTCGGGTCACCGACTGTATCTTGAGGGATACCGCCTGAGATTTAACCCAGTCGACGCCACGGACTGGATCCGAAGTCGCGGACGGAATACGGAAGCTTCCCGTCTAGCCGGCGTTCGATTTTCCGCGTGATGCACGATACCGCGCAGGCGTTGCGCCTATGAGACGCTTAAATATCCTTTGAAACGCAGCGTCAGACTGATAACCGACCTTTTCACCGATGTCGGCAACAGGTAGGGCCGACTGTACTAGCATGCGACCTGCAATCGTCATGCGAACCTCCGTCAGCACATCGGTCGCCGAACGGCCGATGGCATCCTGGAACTGGCGAACAAATGTCGCACGCGACATATTGCAGAGTGCAGCAAACTGCTCCAGCGTCCATTGCTTCTCCGGCGACTCAAACATTGCCGACACGGCGGCCTGTAAGCGCGGTCGCGATGCCAGCGAAAGCAACCCGTGCGGCGCCTGAGGCCCCTCGCTGGCAAAGCGCAACGTCAATGCAAATAGGGCTGCGGATAAATGATTTACCAGCGTCTCACTGCCCGGCCCTTCCTCAATCGACTCCTCTCTCATGAGCTCGATCAGCCGCGTAAGCCGCGAATCCGCGGTGCTCGTAGCTGGAGCCATACCTGTACGTGGCCTGGTGCGCACCACGAGTCGGTCTGGCAAGTGATCGCGCAATAGGCGGTCTGGCACTGCGCCGACCAGGAAGCGCCCGCAAAGGACGTCCGCTTG
This sequence comes from Paraburkholderia phytofirmans, assembly GCF_046028095.1. Taxonomy (GTDB): domain Bacteria; phylum Pseudomonadota; class Gammaproteobacteria; order Burkholderiales; family Burkholderiaceae; genus Paraburkholderia; species Paraburkholderia phytofirmans_A. The sequence goes on along the minus strand of NZ_JAQQDJ010000002.1, from coordinate 519,013 downwards.
CGCACCGACGCCGTCATTTTCCGCAATCGTCAAAGACACGTTGCGGCGTTCGATGTGTGGCCGTACCGCCTCTCCGCCACCGTCATGAATGCGATGCGGGCCACCCGCCGGAAAAACAATGATGTCGCCGGCGACCAACCTCTCCGGGGCCCCGACACCGTGATCGAGCACCGCATCACCGGACAGCAAAACGTGATAGGGAATCTCGCGCTCAGCCGCAGGCCCCTGTGAAATAGCCCACGGCGCTCCGAAATGACAGCGCACGTCAAGGCGCCCACTGACGGGAATAAGCGAAAGAACTCGACTGAGCAAATCCATTTGAGCCGATTGAGCAGGTTTGTGCGCCGTTCGAGAATTCGCACGGCCGCCACCGACGCATAAAGTAACGACAACGTAGTCAACACGATACTACCTGAGCGCCCGAAGGTCTATTACGCTGCCGCCCAGCCTATCGTGAGTCAATGCGCTAACAATTTGGAGCAAGTCATGAACACGGTTCAAATCGATGTAGCGATAATCGGCGCCGGCAGTGCTGGGCTCCCTGCATACCGTGCGGCGAAAGCGGCAGGCGCGTCGGTCATTCTGATTGAAGGCGGCCCCCACGGCACCACATGTGCTCGTGTCGGCTGTATGCCATCGAAACTTCTCATTGCAGCCGCCGAAGCGGCACATGCTGCGTCTCACACTGCGCCGTTTGGCGTGCACGTAGATGGGACAATCCGTATCGATGGACGGGAAGTCATGCGCCGGGTTAGAAGTGAACGCGATCGGCTTGTTGGTTTCGTGCTCGATAGCGTAGATGCAATTCCTGCTCACGAAAAACTCACTGGATATGCTCACTTCATCGACGACGGTCTTCTTCAGGTCGGCGACCATACTCGAGTTCGAGCTCGTAGCATTGTGATTGCTACCGGATCCTCACCGGTCATCCCGCAGAAGTATCGTGCACTTGGCAATCGGGCAATTATCAACGACGATGTATTTGAATGGACCGATTTGCCACGCAAAGTCGCGGTCCTGGGTGCTGGCGTCATTGGCCTCGAACTCGGTCAGGCACTTGCCTATCTCGGCGTCGACGTAACAGTGATCGGAGCGCGCGGACGAGTCGGTCCTCTTAGCGATCCGGACATCAAGGATTACGCTGCAAGAATATTTAGCACTTCCTTCCGTTTCGAAAAAAACGCCGAAGTCGAAGCCGCCGATCGTATTGGCGATAGTGTTCACATTCGATTCCGCACAGACGCTGGCAAAATCGTAGACGACTCTTTCGACTACGTATTGGTTGCGGCAGGTCGCAAGCCGAACTTCGACCGATTGGGGCTAAAGAACACGTCCATCAAACTTGATCCTCAGGGAAATCCTATTTTTGATCCGCATACGCTGCAAGTAGGTGACCACCCTATTTTCATTGCCGGAGACGCAAATGGCGTGCTGCCAATACAGCATGAGGCCAGTGATGAAGGACGCGCCGCAGGTACAAATGCGGCTAACTTTCCCAAGGTGTTTCCGCTGATTCGCCGCGCTCCCATAACAATAGTTTTCTCCGACCCGGGTATTGCGATGGTTGGAGCACGTCACGCCGATCTCGCACCGGGAAGCTTTGTGACGGGCGAGGTCAGCTTCGAGGATCAGGGCCGCAGCCGCGTGATGCTCCGCAATCGTGGGTTGATGCACGTGTACGTGGACAAGACGACTCGCAAGCTGTTGGGGGCCGAATGGATTGGACCCGACGCCGAACATATCGCTCATCTTCTAGCGTGGGCCTTGCAAATGAAGTTGACCGTAGATGCGATATTGGAAATGCCGTTCTATCACCCGGTAGTTGAGGAGGGGCTTCGTACTGCGCTACGTAACTCGGTTGCGGCCCTTAAGGCGACGGCATAGTACTGCGACATGTCGCCCGGCATTCTGACTACCGGGCGACGCTTCAGTCAGGATTCTCCGCTCGCAATGCCTGAATCATAGAAAACGCATGATGCTTCGTCCACACGTCTGCACCGCCCAGGCGTTCAGTCCACAGTTGCCCGTTCGACGTCGGAACTGTAAGGACAGTTTGAGTAGCCATCTCGATCATGTCGTTAAGATAGCCATCCATAAGCCCCCACAAGTTATCGAATCCGGTTCTTGCGCCGACGTCTTCTATTTTGACCGTTGCAAGTGCTGACTTCGATGCGTCCCGAAGATTAAGTACATATTCACGCTGTGCTTCGACATCACCGCGGTTACCCGGACGCGTTAAATGGCCGCAAACCAGAACCTCGAAGTCATACGCAAGAATAGTGTCGTGGGCGTTTATAAATTCATGAACATCGTTCGCGACCGCCAGATTCCTGAAGGGTACCCACCCCGGAAAAATTACGTCAACCAGCATCAAGACCCGCTGGGTCGATTCGAAGATAAAGATATTTCCTGGCTGATGAATGTTGCCGCGATAACGCAACTCAAGCTTCTTATCGCCGACTTCCAGCAGATACTCGTCCTTGAAAACGACGTTAGGCATCGGTCTGCGCCGATCAGCATACCCTGCCAGCAACTCTGCAGTCGCAGCATGAGCGATTCGAATGGCCGTGTCTGGATAGATGTCTCCTGAGCCGATATGATCGAAATGAGAATGGCTATAAATAACGTATTTGATAGGCTCTGCGGTTTTCGATCTGATTGCACTTAGCATGTGTGGCCCCAGCGCAGGTGGCGCATCCACGACAATCACGCCCATGCCGGTAGGCATGAAGATAGTGTCGTAGCCACCAGCGCTGATCCAGAAGATTCCCGGCTTTATTTCCTCAAGCACGTACCCTTCAGGTCCTGGAGCTTTCCCTCGCGATGCAGCAGGGACGGCTGCGAACAACCCACCGGACCCCGCACAATGAAGCCGTGGCGCAATTGTGCCCCCTTCTGCGCCTCCAGCCTCCAACCTCGTTATCTCAGGCATCGTGACTATCTCCGCGTAGTACAGAGTTTGGACCCAAAACATGTCCGCACACAGAACAACACATTCCGACTGTCGAACTGATTCGAAGCCAGAATGCACCTGCGCTGACAAACCGGTCTATCAGTTTCGCACTATCGCTGCGTACTAAAGCACGACGGACTTTTCTGCACGGACTTCGACGCGGCTCTTGTGCGGCAGTCGACGATGCTTAGTGCTGATGTTGCCAAAGGAGACGTTTTTTTCACGAAAGTACGGTCCAGTCCCAAGCTCGCAAAGACCAGACTGCAACAGTACGACGCTATCTCTTTTTGGTGCGCTCCACTTCTTTTAAAACTGCACCTGGAGTTAAACCAAACACAGATTTGAAGTGCCGGCCAAGATGGCTTTGGTCTGAAAATCCAGTGTCGCTTGCGACCTCCGAGATACCTGCACCCTGTAGCAACGCGGCCTTTGCTTTCATCACTCGAAGAACAAGTTGGTAACGGTGCGGGGTCAATCCGTAGGCAATGGGGAATCGCCGACATAATTCGTAGGTGGACATCGACGCCTCGCGAGCGAGATCGTTCAAGGTCACGTTTTTATCCCAGAATTGTCGTAGATATTCATGCGCGCGTGATATCGCTGGGTCGTTCCTTACACGACCGTGAGGGAGAGAATACCGGGGAGATTCGACATGCCTGTACGGCGACAAGATTGCCTCACAGAAAACCGCCCATTCGCCAACCCATCTGGCGAGCATTTCTGGATGCGCAAGCACGAGACTGACAAACGACGCCAGGTTCTTCGCTAACCGAGGTTGCTTCCATGCAGCGTTCGAAAGTAGCATCGGATCGACGCCGTAGACCGAACATTGTTCCCGCCATTCCACATCCGGCACGTACAGCATCACATATTCGGTGTGGTCCGCAGCGGATTTTCCCGCGTGCGGCCGGAATGGAGGCACGGAGTAGCATTCGTCCGCGCTCACAATCTGCTTGGGGTCCCGCTTTGCGGAGATATCCTTTGCACCCGACAGGACTGCGCCTATGGCCCACGTGTCGTGTGTGTGAGTCGCGAATACATGTTGATCAAACTTCGCGTGAAGAACTTCAACTCGAAGCGACTCCTCAAAGTAGCCGAATCGCGCAAACTCCGACGACGAAGGTTGCTTTCTGTGGATGTTCATAATAAAAAAATTCTCACAAACCCATCACTGGATGGCCAAGATAGCGCCGCGCGACAACTGATTCCACCGGGTCGTGCGGTACGCACTGGCTGGTTTTCCTGGCATGCCGCAGAGCAAATCGCTCCCGAGGATACACGTCTTTAGATAGTCACGCACTGCGCACCATGAAGCGCAAAAACGTTCTATACAGACAGTGGGCCGCGTGCCAACGGTGAGCCCGAAAATAGCCTATATACCCGGAAATAACTGGCTGCCATCAAGCACTCGCACTGAACCCTATGCTCAACAGCCGATATCGACATGATAAAAGTGGCTCATGCTGCAGGACCGTCGAATCTCGACTCGATTTTCATCGTGATTATCCAGGCTAGCGAACCCGAGCCTTCATTCTGGCGGGGAAACCAGCGACGCCGCCAGTACCGCCTGCTTTCTCCAGCGCGCTGGGGTTGTTCCGGTAACCTTGCGGAATACACTCGTAAAATGGGCTTGAGAACGAAACCCGACCGAAAACGCAATTTGAACGATCGGGACCTCCTCTTCGAGGAGCATTGCCTTGGCCATCTCAAGGCGCTTGTTCATTAGATACGCATGCGGGCTCAGTCCCGTTGCTTGCTTGAATTGCGCCGCAAAATGCATGCGACTCAGGCCAGCATGCTCCGCGATATCATTAAGAGTGAGTGCCGCTCCCAGATTGTCTTCAATGTATTCGATGCACCGCCGTAAGCGCCAGGGCAAGAGCCCGGATCGGCTGCCGACCACCGCCAATTCACCGTCTTTGAACTCCATTGCACGGGCTAAGACCGCCATCGCAAGGCTCTCGCAATACAATCTCGAGAACGGACTCCGCAACCCGTTCGTTTCCAGCAGAGTCCATGCCAGTTTTCCCATGATCGGATCCGCGGAAAATGCTGGATCTATCAATTGAAATTCAGTCGCGTCTGACTGTCGATGAAGCTCGGTATATATTCTAAGCACCTCTGCTGCCGGCACATAAATATGTATCGCCTCTACCTGCTTCTTGAAACGACATGTAATCCGGTTTCCAGGCGCACAGATTTGTGTCCCGCCGAAACCGACTGATCCCTTACTAATACGACGTCCTCCTCTGAAACATTCAACGACCGTGTTCCTCAGCATGACCTCAATGACATAATGATTTTCGAAGACCGGCGCAACCATTTCTCGATCGGTCTCTCTGTTGTCACGCCAGTGCGCAATAGCGATGCACGAAGTCGTAGTCGTTTCACCAAGTCGCGAACAATTGCGCCACGAAACCTCGTCCTCAACCGGCGGATCGCCGTTAATCACTCTCACGTTTCGTCCACCGGAACATTCGCCTCTATAAGGCATAGTCGTCACCTATCACGATTGAATTCCATTCAAATAAACCCGGCCTATCTTTAAATCCTTTAATCCGACTGCAGAAGCATTAAAATTACGCAACCTCATCTTTAATCTACCATTTCGAAGAATAAAATTAAAACTGTGCGCGACGCGAAACAAGTCCGCCCCCCGGTGTAGAAACTCCGCTTTTAAAGCGATTTTCATGAAGAGGCCTAACTCCGAACTGCAGGAAATAACGGTTGCCAATTAAAATCCGTCGCTCCTTGGCGTCGCTCGCAGTCGGTCGCAGTACAGTGCAAGCATTGCCGTCATCCGGCTAATAGGTGAGTTGGGTCAGACCAACATCGCTTATGTCGCATTGCAATGCCTCCACAGGACCTCTGATGTGCGCTTGCGAGTGCCAGGTCACACATCCTCGGAACAACCATCTGGGCCGCCGCACTCGGCTTCTTTCATGCGCTGGTCGAGCTCCGGCGCACCGAGTTCTCGTACACGTCGGCACATCTTTCAGTCGTTCCCGTACCTTGGCTACAAGCAGCTCGAACCCATATCCATACAATACAAACAATTTTTAAAATGTACAAACAATTTTTTAATGATCGCATCTTGATTGGATTTCATGACTTAAAAGAACCATACATTCAATAAAAACAAATATGAGCAGACGAATTAAGTCTTTCTATAAAAGCGTAAATCCTGCGGAGGATCTGGAGTGCGCTCGGCTGCCGACGGCTGAGCCAGCACGGGAATCAGCTTGCATGTCTGCAGAAAAGCCACTCAGACGCGATCAGGCGCCATTTGCCGTCCCACCGCACTTCCAAATGCATGGATGCTAAACTTCCCAACGCCAACGTGCATTCGCGCGATATCTGTCCGGTGAATGGATTTTGTGCATACAATGAAAAATCGCTCCCGCGAACAGGGGAACACAATGCGCACTTCAAACTGGAAACCGAACCTCGAGGAAGTCAGTGGCCCAACCTATCTGGCCATTGCCGACTCCCTCGCAGAAAGCATCGCCCAAGGAAATTTGCGTGCTGGCGATCGCCTACCGCCACAACGCACATTGGCGGCCGCGCTAGAGATTGATTTCACAACAGTGAGCAGAGGCTACGCGGAGGCGCAACGGCGGGGCCTGATCGAGGCTCGCGTAGGGAGAGGCACTTATGTCAAAGCGGCAAAACTAAGGTTGGCGACGTCCAACGCGTCGACGCCTATCGACATGTTAATCAATCACCCTCCCCGCTTTATCAACGCCACGCTCGAGGAACGAATCTGGAGCGGCATTCCAACTGCCCTTTCACAGCGCGGACTGGATATGCTGATGCGTTACCAGGTCCCTAGCGGAGCGATGCAGGATCGCGCCATTGGCGCTAACTGGCTCGCGCGGCGGTTGCCCGGTCTTGGCCCTGAACGGCTTCTCGTTTGCCCGGGCGCGCAAGGGGCGCTTTTAGCCACGACAATGATGCTCGCAAACGCCGGCGATACCGTTTGCATTGAGGAACTGACTTACCCGGGATATATATTATTAGCCAGAGAATTAGGGATACGGCTTGTCCCAGTAAAGATGGACGAGCATGGTGTTTTGCCTGACGCGCTCGACTTTGTTTGCCGCAAGGAACAACCCAAGGCGTTCTACTGCACACCCATTCTGCACAATCCAACGACAGTCACTATGCCGCTGGAGCGACGTCTCGCGCTCCTGGAGGTTGCCCGCCGCCATAAGCTTCCGGTCATCGAAGACGACAACTATTGGCCGCTGTTTGCCTCGCGCGGCGATGCGGTAGATGCTCTCGCGCAATTTCCAAGCTTGGCCTCACTTGCCCCAGAACTTGTCTATTACGTTGGGGGCTTGGCAAAGTGCGTCTCCCCTGCACTTCGAATCGCTTACCTTGCTGTACCCAACCAACAAATGGCGGATCGAGCCGACGTCATGATTCGGGCCACAGCATCAATGGCCGCTCCACTCAGCGCGGCACTAGCGTCTTACTGGATAGAGAACGGAGTCGCCGACGCTATGCTCGACGCGATACGTGCTGAAAGCGATGCACGACAGGCAATCGCTTCGCAATGGTTAGGGCCAGATTTGACCAACTCGCAAACTCAAGGATTCCATCTTTGGCTGCAAATGCCCTCACATTGGACACTAAGCACATTCACTACCCAATTGCGGATTGCCGGCATTTCGATCGCCGGTAGCGAGGCGTTTTCCGTTTCCGAAGCACCTCAAGGCGTCCGTCTGTGCCTGGGCGCGCCGGACACACGTGCAGACCTGGATGGTTGCCTGCAACGAATCGCCGATATCTTGCATCTTAAGTCCCCCGCTCACAGGCAAGTCATCTGAATCTTAAGTCCGACCGGGTGCAGCGCCACACGTTGCGACGGTTCAGGCAGCCCATCTCCCCTGCTCCGGAAGCAGACGGTTCACCTGATAAAAACTGGATAGTGCACTCGGAAAGTGCACTCCGCCATGTTGCTTCTGCAGGTAAATTCTCCGCACGCTCACATACGAAGCCTCCATCTTCGTATTCTCCGTGCCATTTCAACAGAGCCTAGTGCGAAACTGTAAGACCTCCCGACACGCAAAGCAGATAGTTGCGTCACGGAGTTCAACTGCGCCGATCCGACAGGCGACCTCTCGCTACACAGATGAGATGGCGAGTAGCGAAAGCCATTCCCATGTTTAGCGTCTGCTCAAGACCACGTGGGTCAGCTATCGATTGCTATGCAGCAGCGCTTCGGCGATCTGTCTTCTTCAGTTCACCATTACGCCATGGAGCACGAGATGGACATCAATAAGAGTGACACTGCAGTGGTATTTATCGATCCGCAAAACGATGTCCTTAGTAAAACGGGTCTGAATTGGGGAGTTGTCGGCGCGAGCGTCACTGAGAATCACACGGTTGAGAACATGGAACGCATTTTTAAGGCGGCCAAGGCCGGCGGCTTTGAGGTGTTCATCTCCCCGCACTATTTCTTTCCAACAGACAAAGGTTGGAAGATGAATGGCCCGCTGGAGGCAATGGAGTTCGAGACCGGCACGTTCGGCCGCACCGGAGCGTTGACGTTGGATGGGTTTGAAAACTCAGGTGCGGACTGGCTCAACACGTTTAAACCTTACATCGAAGACGGAAAGACGATCGTTGTTAGTCCACATAAAGTCTTTGGCAATCAGACCAACGACCTGACTCTCCAACTGCGCAAGCGTCAAATCAGCAAAATCGTGCTCGGCGGAATGCTCGCCAACATGTGCGTCGAATCTCATTTACGCGAGCTCCTTGAGCAGGGGTTCGAGGTGTCTGTGGTTAAGGACGCAACAGCCGGACCACGACATCCTGTGTGGGGCGACGGCTACAAAGCAGCCATGGTCAACTACCAATTCCTCGCCCACGCCGTACTGTCCACCGATGAAGTCGTCAAGGCAATGACCTAGGAGGTCGTCTTGCGTCCTGCGAGTCGCAAGGCGTTGACTCGTCATCTCCATAGTTACCGAGAGCTAACCGTGAACGGAACGAACCAAACCCGCGAGTTTTCGGCAATTCGCCGTCGCGTTATGGCTGTTAGTGCAGCAGTTGCCAGCCTCCCGGCAATCTCATTCGCCGCCACTGGTTCGATTGCAGGTAGTGCGGCGAACCGCACCAAACGCCCGGGAGCAGAAGCAATGCATGAATTCAACTCGAAGGACGGTACACAGATTTTTTTTAAAGATTGGGGCAAAGGCAAACCAATAGTTTTTTCGCACGGCTGGCCTCTCGATGCCGATGCATGGGACCCGCAGATGCTCTTTCTGGGCCTCCAAGGGTATCGCGTTATTGCTCATGATCGGCGCTCCCACGGCCGCTCCAGTCAGTCGTGGGACGGCAACGATATGGACACGTACGCCGATGACCTCGCCGGACTTCTGGACATGCTCGACGTAAAAGATGCGATGCTGGTGGGCCATTCGACCGGCGGCGGCGAAGTAGTCCGCTATATCGGACGACACGGAACAAAGCGGCTCTCAAAAGCGGTACTGATCGGCGCGGTACCTCCGACCATGCTGAAGACTGCCGAAAATCCCGGCGGACTATCGCTTGACGTGTTCGACAAAATCCGTACAGGAGTACTGGACCGCGCGCAATTCTACAAGGATCTTGCGATGCCTTTCTATGGCTACAATCGCCAAGGCAGCACGCCCAAGCAAGGGGTGATAGACGCGTTCTGGCTCCAGGGAATGCTGGGAGGCATCAAGGGCCAATATGATTGCGTGAAGCAATTTTCTGAAACCAACTTCACCGAAGATCTTAAGAAAGTCGACATCCCAACACTCATTCTGCACGGCGACGACGATCAGATTGTCCCGATATCCGACTCCGCCATGCTTTCGTCCAAGATCATCAAAGGGGCCACGCTAAAGGTGTATCCCGGCGCGCCCCATGGAATGTGCACGACGTTGGCCGATAAGGTGAATGCTGACCTGCTGGCATTCGTCAAGTCCTGAACGCGCGCAGAAGAGATCGATCATGCCATCCGAATCACGACCACCTTTTCCACCGTTTACTGCGGAATCCGCCACCCAGAAGGTTCGTCTCGCCGAAGACGGGTGGAATACTCGCGATCCAGAGCGTGTCTCCCTAGCCTATTCAGTCGACTCCCGCTGGCGCAACCGGGCGGAGTTCGCTAACGGGCGCAGTGAAATCGTCGCACTATTAACAAGAAAATGGCGACGAGAACTCGATTACCGCCTGATCAAGGAGCTATGGGCATTTACCGGGAACAGGATCGCCGTGCGATTTGCCTACGAGTTTCATGATGATTCGAGCAACTGGTACCGATCATACGGAAATGAAAACTGGGAGTTCAATCCAGACGGTTTGATGATGTATCGCTATGCATGCATCAATGACCTTCCGATTAGGGAATCAGACCGATTGTTTCACTGGCCCTTAGGGCGACGCCCGGATGACCACCCAAGTTTGAGTAGTCTGGGACTGTAGCCCCAAGCCCAAATTGACACACATGAAATTGCCGGCCATGTCGCAACATCCTGAAACCCACTAGAAGGAGCACTGCCGTGAAACTTTACTATCATCCGCTTTCGGGCCACTCGCACCGCGCGCGTCTATTCCTTTCGTTACTGGGCATCGACCACGAGCTTATTGAAGTCGACTTGATGACCGCGCAACATAAGTCTCCCGAGTATCTCAAGCTCAATCGCTTCGGGCAAGTGCCGGTACTTGTCGACGGTGAAAAGAAGATCGCCGACTCAAACGCGATTCTTGTCTATTTGTCAAAAAAACTCGGCAAAACCGATTGGTTGCCAGAAGAGCCGGAGGCAGCTGCAACGATCCAACGCTGGCTTTCTGTTGCCGCCGGCGAAATCGCTTATGGGCCGGCCGCAGCTCGGTTGATCACAGTCTTTGGCGCAAATCGAAATCCAGAGGAAGTGATAACACGGGCCCATGGTGTGCTCAAGCTTATCGATGCAGAACTCGAAGGACGAAAATTTATCGCGATGAACGGCCCGACGGTTGCAGATGTTGCGCTGTACAGCTACATCGCCCGCGCTCCAGAAGGAAACGTCGACCTGTCCGAATATCCAAACGTTAACGCCTGGCTACGCCGGATAGAGGAATTGCCTGGCTTTGTCGAGTTCAAGAAGACACCAGTCGGCCTGGCAGTAGACGCTTAGCCCCCATCTCGCGATGTTGTCGCTCACTCGCAGCATCGCGATACCTGGACGAAGACGAATACTCTCGCAAAGACTATGTAGCTCTAAATCGAATGCGAGAGCCCGACGGCCGACTCGTCAATAGCGTCTCCACTGCATGCTACGGGACATAGCACCGCTGTAGCGGGCGACAGATAATTGATCCCGGTATGTTCTTTAAACAAACGTTAGCGCTTGATCAACGTCGCAATTACGCAATAGTCGATATGGCCGCCAAGGCGGCGAATCGCGACCGCAAATCTCTTCGAAAAAATCGCTGCCCGCAAACTGCCGCAAGATTTCGTCATTAGCGAACCATCAACTGCGATCCCGATGGCGGCGAGGCGTCCCCGGCTCAGCAAACATCACCCACAGGATTCCGTCATGCGCCCAGTGAGCCGCCTCGCCAATTACGCTGTTTTCCCGAAAGCTCGCACCATCGCCCTTTGTTTCCTCGCGATGGCATCTCTGTTTTTTACCGGCCTGGCACAGCATGTCCGCGCAGCGCCGTCTTCAGAAAAGCCGACAGTGGTCCTCGTGCATGGCGCCTTCGCTGACTCCTCGAGTTGGAACGGAGTGGCGAGCCGGCTTCTTGCGAAGGGATATACGGTTGTCGCCGTCGCTAATCCGTTGCGAGGCGTTGAGAGCGACGGTAAATACGTCGCAGGAGTGTTGGACTCCGTTCACGGCCCGGTGATCCTCGTGGGACACTCTTACGGCGGAAATGTCATCACCAACGCGGCTGCCGGCAAAAGCAATGTAAAGGCTCTCGTCTTTGTTGCCGGCCTCGCACCAGATTTGGGCGAAAGCGCCGCAACTTTGTCGGGAAAATATCCAGGAAGCACTTTGGGGCCGACGCTCGCCCCCCCGGTCCCCCTTGCAGATGGTGGAAAAGACTTATACATCAAGCAACAGAATTTCCACGCGCAGTTTGCCGCCGACGTGCCGCCCGCACAGGCTGCCCAAATGGCGGTTGCCCAGCGGCCGATCACCGAGGCAGCACTCAAGGAGCCTTCTGGCGCACCTGCATGGAAGACCATTCCCTCATACTTCATATACGGTAGTCGCGACAAGAACATTCCACCCGCACTTCAGCCTTTTATGGCGGAGCGAGCGCATGCCAGGAAGATAGTCGAAATCCCGGGCGCTTCCCACGTCGTCATGATTTCACACCCCGACGCCGTCGCAAGGGTTATCGAAGAGGCCGCCGCTGCCACATCCGAATGAACAAACACCGCATCTATGTGAGCGGCATGCGCGCGCGAAATCTCCACATCAAAACCGGGTGCACTAGTACGCCGTCGCGATTCGTTAGACGATGACCCCGTAATACCAGAATCGCCGCGAACTTATCGCGCATCGGGCACCTTTGACGTCAGGGCGTTATGCGGCGGCCAGGCAATCTCGTTGTTCACGCGTTCGAATGGCCAAGGGGCCGTTAGGGCGACCGCTAATGCACTTACCAGAATCATGGCATCAGCGTTTGCGGGCGGGGGCTTGGTGCGCCCCGGTTTAAAAATTTCCTGACCTTTGTGAATGGCCATACCAGTCAGGGCGCACACGCCCGCCCTGCTAGATTTGGCACGTCGCCAACGCTGGTCGTCATAGCTGCACGCTGTGGGATCGTGCCACACGATGGTCAAATTTTTGTCTGACCATTCGACGATCCTGACGCTGGCGGATTGACCTGTCTGGGCTGCCTCCGAGCGGGCAGCGAAGTTCGGCTCCTCAACACAGCTTCCGGGCGGCGCGGGCCGAAAGCCAGCGTTATCTGCTTTTCGAAACTCGTCGCAAAGATCGCCGGTCATCGCTCGCAGCTGCCTCAAGATGCCCTGCCAGGCGTCTACCCTCTCGAAAACTTGATCCATGGCGCAAATCCTCATAGTCCAAAGTTAAGCGGACAGTTGGCATGCTTGAAAAAGTTGTCGAATCCAGGATGCACGGCGGCAATCTCCATGTATTTCACGATTGCACGGAGCGAGCGATCTCTGACGGGGCACTCTGTCTTTCGGTCGCCGTCTCAGAGGTCAAGCGTGACGCCCTCACGGTTGAGCGTGCCATCTTCGAGATGGAGACCGGGGTGAGGATGACCAACACAGATCAGCGCTTCGCCCGGCCCTACTTCATGAATTGGATCCTCGGCATAGTCGACCGTCCCTTTCACAACCCGCGTCGCGCAGGTGCCGCAACTTCCTGACCGACACGAGTAGAGCGGCTGGATGCCATTGGTCTCAGCCAATTCGAGCAGGCTGCCGCTTTTGGGGCGCCACACAACGGTCTTGCGACTCTTGACGAACTCGACCACGACGCCTTCGCTAGAGTCCTGTTCAACTGTCTTTTCGATCCGCCTTGAAATCGATGCAGGGCCGAAGGTCTCAAGATGAATACGCTTATCCGGCACTCCGAGCGACAAAATCGCGTCATACACGCTTTGCATGAAGGGTGCCGGACCACAAAGATAAAACTCGTAGTCGTCGAGCGGCAATAGCCTCTGTAGCAGCAGGCGGTCGATGTGGCCAACGCTATGATGAGTCTTGCCGAGCACGTCGTCTGCCGATGGCCGGCTGAGCACCATGTGCAGATTAAGGTTTCCGTGAAGTTCTGCTTTCTTGGCAAGATGGGCTGCAAACGCCCTATTCTTGCTGTCGATTGCGGCATGGATAAAGCGAATTGGCTTGTGCAGGAGGGTACGACCATCGTTGACGAGCTGGCTGTTAAGCATGGCTATCATGGGCGTGATTCCAACACCAGCGGATACCAGCACGACGGCACGGCCTGCAGACTCGTTGAACACAAACGTGCCTCGCGGCGCCAGTGCTTCGACGTTGTCTCCAACACTTAGGTGGTCGTGCAGCCAGTCAGAAACGCCGCCCTTGCCTTCGCGCTTGACGCTGATCCTGTACGTCCGGCCGTTGGGTGCGTCAGAAAGTGTGTAGGTGCGCGTCGTCGGCTCCGCCCAGCCCCCAGGCTGCACTCGAATCGGCAGATATTGACCCGCCTGGTGGGTGACCAGGCCGCCGCCATCCGCAGGCGCAAAAACAAATGAACGAATCACTGCGCTTTCGTCGATCGTCTCGATAAGCTTGAACGGTCGCCAAATAGTGCGAAGGCGCTCTGCCTCGAGCGTTTTCGCTACTTCATCCCAGTGTCCGGTGCGCTCTAGCAGCGGCGAGTAGTCGGGTGCAGAAAAATGGCCGGGCAGACTTGCCTCGACACGGAAGACTTCATCGATGTGGTATCGGAAGAGACGCTGTGCACCCGTAAAGGCCCGAATCTCGGGCGCCTCCCAGATTACTTCCGCATGCGCAGCGATATACAACATATCGCCGTTGTCAAAATCAATGAACATCAGGCCTGCATGATTGTCGAGCTGCCAGTTGCCAAGGGTGTTAAAGATAAAATTGCCAACGAATTCCGGTGCGGTCAAAGTGCAGTCGTCGTCGATGCGGACGAAGCCGGGACGGCCCCCACGATGCGAGATATCAGCGCCCGCTGCGATGTCGTCCTCCTCTTTCGGAGCAACGCTTGCGACAAAATAGGTGTCCGCTTTAGCGATGATCGCTTGCGCAGCAGCGTCAAGTCGCGTAGCCCGGTGAACCGGGCGAGGTTCGGGCAAGAGCGGATCACGATCGAACGTTACTTCGCGGCCCTGAATATATTGCGGGCAGATACCCAGAGTCTGACGGACGTCAATCGTGAATCCATCGGACGTCAAAGCACCGACAGTGCCGATTATTCGATTGCGGCGGCGAGTATGGAACTGGACACCCAGCAATGCGGCCTCAGCACCTGGAACTAGTGATTCGTTGAGCGGGTCGGCATACAAGGGACGCGCGCGGACGACAACGGCGACATCACCGGTCGGGTTAACGAATCCAGGCTCACCGAGCAGCATCGAAGCCCACGGCCGCCCTTGCGAATCGACTGAAGCCATGAACACATACGGCAGCATCGGAAAAAACTCCTTTTGCTGCGGTGTCAGGTAGCGACGAACGGCGTGTCTGCCCTGTGCGTTTATTTTCTCGCGAACACCGACTCGCTCCTGAATTGCGATTTCGCCGCGATGGAAAGGTGAACGTTCGAGATCCCATCCTGGCGACGGGGGAACGGCTGGCTTGCTCATGAAAATGCTCCCATGCGTGCCATGGTTGTCCGATCGGCCGCCGGTGGTCAGGCTAACGCCTGCGCGTTGCTGACCGGCCCCAAATATCGCGCACGCTCCTGCAAGGCAGTTGTCGTCGACGGCCAACCTGCTGGCGTTCGTAGTTTGGCAGATCAAAATCGAAAGCTATTTCACTTCGGCACGGTCTTAGCCAACTTACGCACGGTGAGAAAGTCGCTAATCCGTTCCGACGAGCGTTCTGCCACTCCGCGCGCTGTAAGCCGCGCGCGATGCGTCTGCGATCGAAAGCCAGACAACTCCCAGATGCCTCAGTCAGCCTCCGCCCTGCTTACTTGACTGCGATGGCCCACCGCAATGTCTGCCCGGATAAGACGCGCACATCCGCGGGTTCGGCTCGCGCACGCTCTGTGTACATCGAGGCAATATCAACAGGCATGCGCACTAAAGACATTTGGCGCTAACACAGTGACGCTTGCCTTGGTACTTACCTAAAAGTAAGTACCAGGTCGCTATTTCTTCTCAGGACCGCATGAAGTAAGTGAACTACGTGTTGCGAATGGCGCGAGCGGCCGAAATTGCGCTGATCTCTTCCATGTTCTGGCTGCCCCATTCACAGATAGGCTGGAGGTTCTTGCCAAAATCCTTGCCGAACGCGGTCAATTCGTATTCGACATGGGGTGGGACCGTGCGGAAGTCGATACGCCGAACCAAGCCATCGCTGGTCATTTCTTTGAGCTGCTGGCTTAGCATCTTCTCGCTCACATTGCCGACAAGTCGCCTCAATTCACCAAAACGCAACTGCTTGCTATGCATCAAGTGGTAGAGGATCAGAAGCTTCCACTTGCCGCCAACCAGGTCGAGCACCGCTTCCATGCCGCAACTGAACGAAACTTCGCGCATTTGACCCTCGCCTTTCTATACTTACCAAATAGTGCGTACTGGAACATAAACTGTCCCAAGGTTAACATCCTGGTAAGACGTGGTCTACCGGTTCAGGACGCGACATGCAGATAGGTCTTATCGGTGCCGGGCAGGCGGCACAGTCATCCGCCCGCAAGGCTGTCGATGCCGGACACAACATGTCTTCCGCAATAGTCATGGGCCGTACAGCCGCGCATCGCTTGCAGGAGAGTTTGGACCATTGGCATGCGAGGGGACGCTTCGGGATGCAGTGAATCATTTAGTTGTTCTGCTCACTCTTTCCTGGCCTCGGGTTGAAACTGTCCTTCGCAAACTGCCGCCGTGGCGCGGACAGATCCTCATCGATTCGATTAATGGCTTCGGCGCTGGTAACCGTCCTTCTCAAATTCTAATTCGGAGTAGCAATGAAATTATCCAGCAGTATTTTGTTTCAGCCAATCAAGTTAGGCGATATTGAGTTGCCGAACCGCATTGTCATGGCTTCGCTATCGCGAGCGCGGACGGAAAATCCGGAACTGGTTCCGGTTCCTCTGCAGGCTGAGTATTACCGCCAGCGCGCATCGGCGGGGCTGATCATGAGCGAAGGCACCTGGCCGAGCGATGAGGCAATCGGTGCGATTCACGTACCTGGCTTATTCAACGAAAAGCAAGCCGAAGGCTGGAAGCGCGTAACAGATGCCGTCCATGATGCTGGCGGCCGGATCTTCGTGCAGCTCGGCCACCTTGGAGCGGCCTCGCACCCGGATCTGCTCGGCGGCGCGCTGCCTCTTGCTCCGTCGGCAGTCAGCCTCGAACAGCAGGTGTTCACACCCACTGGCTTCCAGACGTCGCCAACGCCGAAGGCGATGACTCTCGGCGACATCGCGCGCACGATCAGCGACTACGCGCGTGGGACACGGCTCGCGCGGGATGCAGGCTTCGATGGAGTCGAGTTGCACGGAATTGCCACCTATCTGCTCCCGGAATTTCTGCACGATGGCTTCAACCTGCGTGAAGATCGCTACGGTGGCAGTATCGAAAACCGGGCTCGGTTTGCGCTCGATGTTCTCGAAGCGATGATCTCCGAATGGCGACCGGGTCGGATCGGCTTCAAGCTCAGCCCCGCGTTTCGCTCGGGCAAGTTTCAGCCAACCGAGCAGACACTGCCCACATACGAATACCTGGTTTCGCAGGTCTTGAAGCTGAAGATCGCATACCTGCAGTTCTACCATCCCCCTGGTGACTTGACCGGCACGCCAATCGAAGCACTCGGAGGCGGAACCGTTCAGTACTTCCGCAAGTTCTACGATGGCCTGATCATCGCCAACGGTGGTTTGACGGAGGAGTCTGCACAGGCTGTTATCAGTTCCGGCGCTGCCGATCTTGTTTCGTTTGGTGCCCCTTACATCGCAAACCCCGACCTTGTAGAACGCTTCCAGCAAGGCATCGCGCTATCGTCGGGAGACCCGGATACGTACTATCAGGGTGGCTCTCGTGGATATGCGGATTATCCGAGAGCAATTTGATGAGAAGCTAAGTCGATAAACTTTGTTAGCAGCCGGCGGGGAGCACAAATAGAGCACGTCATGGATGTGCGACGGCTTCGTTGCTTTCTCGCCGTTGGTGAAGAAATTCAATTTGCGCGCTCTGCGGAATGGCTAATTCGTGTCCAGAAGTCAGAATCGTCGAATAAGTACGGGGGTTCGTCTAATGTCCCCAGTTGGCCGATCAGTGGCTCAGGCAAATCGCATGCACCGGCCGCTCCCCCTTTCGTTGCGAAGCGATGCGTATAGGAACCTGCAACTGGACACATCAGCACCGGCATGTCTCCGGGTAGATCGATTTCCTGGTTCGGCCTGACTAGAAAGATTGGAGAAGTTCCACACGTCCAACCGCAATAAAACCTGGATTGATATCGAATACTTCGCTGCTTTGCGTTGTCGTCGTGTTACCTGGCATGTTCGATTGACTCTGGCACACGCTTCAGCTAGCTCGGATCTTGTCTTTCCGCAAAGCGCACGACAGGCCAATCACCGCTCAAAAATCTGTGCGTCGCTCACCGAAAAAAATCGTGTTGCTGCAGACTTTTTGCGCTGAACCGGCGTTCTGCCACCTCCCGCAGACCCTGATGCCCGCGATACATCGCAAAAAAGGAATTTGACAAACTATCTTTAGATATATATCTTAAGACACATCTTAAGACACAAGCGAGAGTCCAGATGCGTCATCACCACCGTTTTTCCCGTCCGCGCATGGCGGACGACAGTCTCCCCGCCGGCCACGACCGCGGCACACTCCATGCGTTTTGGCATGCCTTTGCCCACCGCTACGACTACCGCGGAGAACGCGGCGAACGCGGCCGCGATGCCCGCGCCGAATTCCGCGACGAATTCCGTGCTGCCCCCCATGGCGGCCCAGCCCGTCACGACAACGACCGCTTCGCCCTGCACGCGCTGTGGCACGCCATCGGCCGACATCACGAGCATCGCGGCGGCGGGCGTGGCGGGCGCTTTGGCGGCGGCCCGGGCGGCTTCGGCGGCGATGGGGACGGTTTTCCGCGCGGCCGCAAATTCAGCTCCGACGACTTGCAATTGCTGCTTCTGTCGATGATCGGCTCGCAGCCGAGCCACGGCTACGAACTGATCAAGGCGCTCGAAACGCGCTCGAACGGTTTCTACAGCCCGAGCCCGGGCATGGTCTACCCGGCCCTCACGTATCTGGAAGAACTCGGCTACGTAACCGTGCAGCTCGAAGGCAACCGCAAGCGCTACGAACTGTCGGAAACGGGCCGCGAATATCTGGCCGCCAACCGCGACCGAGTCGAATTGATGCTGGCCAAGCTGAGCCATATCGCCCGCAAGATGGATTCGGTGCGCCGCGCGTTTGCCGGCGAAGAGCCGGCCGACATCAGCGAAGGCGGCTGGTTGCCCGAGCTGAGCGAAGCGCGCCGCGCGCTGAAGCATGCGTTGCTGCGCCGTGACAACGCGCCGGCGGCGGAACAGCGCCGCATCGCTGAAATTCTGCTGCGCGCGGCCAAAGAAATCGAAAGCGAAATCAAACCGGACAGCAGCGAAAACGGCGACAACGTCGAGCCGGCCGCCTGACCTCGCACCGCCCGTTGCCGGCGCGCTCATGCGCGCCGCGAGCCCCGCTTGCGCGCGTGAACGCTCGCCTATCGAACGAACAGGAAAAGTACTCTCATGCTGACTAAAGACAAAGACCAACAAGCCGCGAACCAACCCGACAGCCAAACGGACCTCGCCGTCCGCCGCGTGCGCCATCCACTGAAATTCCGTCTGCTGCAAGTCAAGCAGGTGCGCGCGCTGACTCCGCATCTTATCCGCGTCACATTCACGGGCGACGATCTGCACGACTTCGTTTCCGCGTCGTTCGACGACCACCTCAAGGTGTTCTTCCCCGAACCCGGCGCGGACAAACCGGTGCTGCCGGAAGCGGGCCCCGACGGTCCGGTCTTTCCCGCCGGCCAGCCGCGTCCGGTCGCACGCGATTTCACGCCGCGCCGCTTCGATCGCGAGGCGCGCGAACTCGACATCGAGTTTGCGATGCACGAAGCGGGCCCCGCGGCGACGTGGGCGGCGCAAGCCAAAGTGGGCCAGTATCTCGGTATCGGCGGCCCGCGCGGTTCGCTCGTGATACCTAAGGGTTTCGACTGGCATCTGCTGATCGGCGACGATACCGCGTTGCCCGCCATTGCCCGGCGTCTCGAAGAGCTGCCGGCCGGCACGCGCGTCGCGGCGGTGATCGAAGTGGCCGATCCGTCGGCTCGGATCGAATTCACGACGCAAGCCGAGTTGCATCTGGTCTGGCGCTATCGCAGCGAAGCGGGTGTGCGCGGCGAGGCCTTGCTGCAGGCGGTGCGCGACACCTACCTGCCCGCGGACGGCGAAGGCTACGTGTGGGCAGCCGGCGAATCCGCGACCATGCGTGCGGTGCGCTATCACCTGTGCACGGAACGCGGCGTCGCCAAATCACGCATTCGCGCGGCCAGCTACTGGAAACAGGGCGCCGAGGCGGTGCACGAAACGCTCGACGATTGAGCGTCGACCGTCTGCGTGATCGCATACGCCGCGGGGCGTGTGCGGTCCGGCGGCGGCGCGAATCGCGCGAGCACCGTGCTTCCAAAAAACAACAACAAGGAATCGATCGATGTACTCAATAGGCCCAAAGCACGAACGCCGCCTGCTGTGGCTGCTCGCGCTGACGCAGTTCACCATCATCATGGACTTCATGGTGATGATGCCGCTCGGCCCGCAGATCATGCACGCGTTCGCCATCACGCCGGCCGCATTCGCGACGGCCGTGTCGGCGTATTCGTGGTGCTCGGGACTGTCGGGCCTGTTCGCGGCAACCTATATCGACCGCTTTGACCGGCGCCGTCTGCTGCTGACCATGTATGCGCTGTTCGCGCTGTCGAACCTGGCGTGCGCATTGGCGAGCAGTTTTCCGCTGCTGCTCGCCGCACGCGCGTTCGCCGGCATCACGGGCGGCGTGTTGGGCTCGGTGATCATGGCGATCGTCGGCGACGTGATCCCGGTTCAGCGCCGTGGCGCCGCCACCGGCACGATCATGACGGCGTTCTCGCTCGCGGCGATCGCGGGCGTGCCGGCCGGCGTGATGCTGGGCGCGCACTTCGGCTGGGCGGCACCGTTCTTCCTGCTGGTGGCGCTGTCGCTGCTCGTGTGGACTGCCGGACGGCAACTGGTGCCGTCGCTGGCAGAGCATTTGAGCCGTCATCAGCCGCCGCTCGCGGAGGTCTTGCCGGATTTGTGGCGGCTCCTGAGCAACCCGCGGCATCTGAATGCATTTGCGCTGACCTTCATGATGATGGTCGCTCACATGCTGGTGATTCCGTTCATTTCGCCGGTGCTGGTCGCCAATCACGGCGTGGCGCCCGAGCAATTGTCATGGCTCTATATGGCCGGCGGCGCGGCGACGTTCTTTACTTCGCGTCGCGTGGGCAAGCTCGCTGACAAGTACGGCACGCGGCGCATCTTCAGAATCGCAGCGGTGCTCGCGTTTCTGCCGGTGCTGTTCGTCACGCATCTGCCGAATCTGCCGTTCTACGCGCTGGTGATGTTCTTCCCGGTTTTCATGGTGCTGATGTCGGGACGCATGGTGCCGATGCAGGCTCTGTTGACCACCGTGCCCGAGCCTGCGCGGCGCGGCGCTTTTCTCAGCGCGAACAGCGCGCTCCAGGCATTGGGCACGGGCTGCGGCGCGTGGATCGGCGGCTTGATGCTCAGCAGTTCGCCGGGCGGTCAGATCGTGGGGTACGGGGCTGTCGGCTGGGCCTCGGTTGCGGTCGCGCTGGCCGGCGTGTTGTGGGTTTCCCGCGTGCGCGGCGCGCAAGGCGATGCGCCCGCGCCGGGCATGATGCACGGTGAAGCGATCGGCGAAAGTTGATCGCACGTCTTGATCGCACGTCGCGCGCGGCGCTGTCTTGCAAAGCGCCGCGCGCGACTCATGCGTCAGTCGGTTTTGCCGGTCAGCGCGCGGCGCGCGGCTTCGCCTTCATCGTGTGAAGCCGCATAGAACACGCGCGCCCGCCCGATGATGATTTTCAGCATGGCAATCACCGGCACGGCCAGGAAAATCCCCGCCACGCCGCCCAGCTGATCGCCGGCAAGCAAGCCGACGATGACGAGAAACGGACTGACCTCCACGCCTTCGCTCATCAGATACGGATTGAGCACGTAGTCCTGAAACAGCCGGTACAGCGCGATAAAGATCACCAGCCAGAGCAGATGCGCATAGCCGCTGAACACAGCCACGATCAACGTGATGGCGACTGCGGCGAGCGGTCCGGCAAACGGCACGAACTCAAGCAAACCGGCGCTCACCGCCAGCAGAAACGCGTAAGGCACGCCGAGCAGCGAGAACGCCACGCCATAGCAGATCAGCGTAGCCAGCGACAGAAACAGCAACGCGCGCACGTACTTCGACAACAGCACGTTCAGATCCGTCACGATCTCGGCCCACAACGTGCGATGCCGGTCGTTCAGCAGATCGAGAAAGTCTTCGCGCATCTGCGGACCTTCCTTGATCAACAGGAAGCTCAGAATCGGAATCAGCACGAGGTAGATCAGATTGCTGGCCGCGTGCATCACGCCGAGGCCGACGCTGCGCGCCATCGGCACGGCCTTGTCGGAACCGGTCTCGATCTGGCCGCGCACGAAATCGACGATCCGCTCGCGCAGCGGCTCCAGAAAATGCGGCAACGGAAAGCGGTTGGGCACATCGGACTTCATCAACTGAGGCAGTTGCGCGAGCAGATGTGTCGCCTCGTCCTGCAACTGCACGCCGAAGATCGATCCGACCACCGCGATCACCGCGACGACCACGACGAACACCAGCGCAATCGACGCCACCCGCGGCATACGACGCGGCCGGATGCGCTCGACGAGATCGACCATCGGATAGATCAGATAGCTGAAGAAGACCGCGAACACCACCACCAGCACGGTGGACGACGCCATATAGATGCAGAAAAACAGCAGCGCGATCAGCAGCGCGGTCCAGACCTGTCTGGCCGTGCGAACGTCGAATCCCAGCATGAACCTTCCTCGAATAGACGATGAGATCCGGCGCCTCGAACGCGCCGGGAACATCGGACAGGTATCGCAGACACAGCGCGCCCTGGTGTCCCAGGGCGCCCGTGCAATGAAAGCAGCGTAAACGCAGGGTAGAAATGACGCGCCGACGCCCACTCGCCCAATAAACGCAAGGCGCGGCGGGCGACTTAATCAGATCAGCTTGCCGAGCAGAAAGCCCACGCCGACCGCGATCAGCAGCGCGCCGATCGGATTGTTGCGCGTCGTTTCGGCAACCTGATCGACGCTCTCGCCGTATTTCGCCTGCGCCTTGCCGGCGAACTGGCGGACCTTGCCTTCGGCCTGCAGTTCCGCATCTCCGGTCAGGCCGCCGACGGCGTCCTGCACCTTGCCCGCTGCATCCTTCACCGTACCTTCGAACTGATTTGAATTCATCGATCTTCTCCTTTGAACCGGGTCAACAAGCTGTCGCCGGCGGAAGCCGGCGCTCGATCCTGCTTACCGTCGATACTGTTACCACTTCACGCGAGCGCGTACGGCATCGGCGAACTTGCCTACTTTCGACTGCACCTTGCCCGTCAACTTTTCCGCCGCGCCACTGGCCTGCGTCGTCCGGTTGCCGGTGACCTTGCCGATCGTTTCTCGCACGGAACCCTTGACCTGTTTCGCCGCACCTTCGACACGATTCCTGTCCATGACGGTTTCCTTGAAATGGTTGAATTGCACGAAAGACGCCGGCCGCGTCGGGTCAGCCGGAACTCATCAGCATGGTTCGTTCCCGAGCGCCGTCCGCTTGTTAAAAACCGTGCGAAAAGCGGCGTAAAGGCCAGTTTGGAGACTGGAGATTGGGGACTTCGAGCCCGGAGAGCGGGAGGTTTCGACGCTTCCAGACCTTGAGGCTGTGCGGCGCGGCGCCGGGCATGGGGTAGAAAAGATCGCCGGCAATGAGTGAAAAGATCTGCGGCAACTCGTGCCGGTCCGTCTGCGAGCGCAGAACGTTGTCGTTGTCGAGCGGCATGGCGCCCGGTTCGTCGGCTTGCATGCGGGGAGCCGGCGCAGCGGCTGGCCCCGCTTTAGCGCAATGCCACTTCAGCCCTGCTCCGCGCCCAACGCAGCCAGCGGATGCGCGTCGCTCTTCCACGGCGAGGCGAGAAAATGCCTCACGCGCTCCGGCCGCACCTCGGCGAGCGTAGCAGGCGCCCAGCGGGCTTTGCGATCCTTGTCGATCAACTGGGCTCGCACGCCTTCGCAGAAGTCACCCTCCTCGATCACGCGTTTGACGATGCCCAACTCCATGCGGAAGCACTCCGCCAAGGTCATCTGCCGGCCGCGCAAAAGCGCCTCACGCGTGACGTAGAGCATGGTGGGCGAATGACCGGTCAGCGCGTCGTAGGTGGACTGCAACCACTGCTTCACCTCGCGCGGCGGCTCGCGCAGCAAATCATGGCGCACCGTCGCGACCATCCGGTCGATGCTCGAACGCCGATCGAAATGCCGCAAGATCAGTTGCGTGAACGCCGCCAGCGGCGCGTGCGGAATGATGTTGCACGGGGGTTCGAACACGCCGCGCAAGGCGGCCATCAGATCGCCTTCGAGCGGCATGCGCTGCAGACGCTCTTCGAAACTGGCGAGCCATTCGGTCGGCACGCACAGATCCGCCAGTTGCAGCCGCAACGCGTCGGCGCCGGACAAGGTCGCGCCGGTCAGCCCGACATACAGCTCGAGCTCCGCCGGCATGACGCTCAGAAAACGCGTCGCGCCGACGTCCGGCAGAAAGCCGATGCGCGTCTCCGGCATGGCGATCTTGCTGCGCTCGGTCACGATGCGCAGCCGCGCCCCCTGGCCGAGCCCCATGCCGCCGCCCATCGTAATGCCGTCGAGCAACGCGACCACCGGCTTCGGGAACGTGTGCAACGCATAGTCCAGCCGGTATTCGTCGACGAAAAATGCGAGCCAGCGGCTGTCGCTGTTCTTCGCGAGCCGCTGCACTTCGCGCACGTCGCCGCCGGCGCAGAAACCTTTGGCGCCCGCGCCTTTCAGCACGAGCGCGACGATGCCGTCGTCGGTGCGGCAATGTTCGACCAGCACGGCGAGTTCGCGCACCATCGCATGCGAAAGCGCATTGAGCGCGGCCGGCCGGTTCAGCGTGATGATCGCCACGCGGTTCACCACGCGAAACAGAATCTCGCGTTCCGCTTCGACGCTCGTGTCGTGCGCAACGCTTTGCAAGGCGCTCATCGACGCGTCTCCGGTTGCGAGGCGTCGGTCTGCGCGCCCTGCGTCACCTGCCAGCGCGGCGGGCGCTTTTCGAGGAACGCATTCACGCCTTCGCGCTGATCCGCGCCGTCGAACAGATCGACGAAGCGCTCGCGCTCCAGCGCCAGCGCCGCCGCGCGCGGCACGCCGTTGCGGCCCTGATGAATCAACGTCTTGCTGAAGCCGACCGCCTGCGGACTCAAGGTGGCGACGCGCGCGGCCATGACCAACGCCGCCTCGCGCGCCGCGCCCTTTTCCACCACTTCTTCGACCAGACCGATGCGCAACGCCGTCGCCGCATCGACGCGCTCGCCGGTCAGAATCATCCGCTTGGCCCAGCCTTCGCCGACCAGCCACGGCAGCGTCTGCGTGCCGCAACCGCAGGGCAGCAAGCCGACCGCGGTCTCGGGCAACGCCAGCAACGCATGCTGTTCGGCGATGCGGATATCGCAGGCCAGCGCGCATTCGAGACCGCCGCCCATCGCATAACCGTTGATCGCCGCGATCACCACGGGCCGCGCGTTCTGCAAGGTCTCGAACGCCGCGCCGAAGCGCGCCGCCGCCGTGCGCGCGACGTCGCGATTACCGTCGGCGAAGGTGTTCAGGTCGGCGCCCGCGCTGAAGAACTTGGGGCCGTCGCCGGTAATCACGATGGCGCGCACGCGCGCCTCGCCGTTCAGGCGCTCGACGGTCTGCTGCAATTGCAGCAAGCCTTCGGGCGTAAACGCGTTGGCCGGCTGCCGCTTGAGCGTGAGTTGCGCGACGGCGCCGTCATGAACATAGTCGAGTTCGATCATGCCGCGCCTCCGTCCTTGCCGCCCTGGCCGTCCTGACGATACAGCTTGATGACCGCGGAAAAGTCGAGACGTCCCGCGCCTTTCGCGCTCATCGTCTGATAAAGCTGTTGCGCCAGCGCGCCGAGATAGACCGGTTGACGCGCGGTTTTGGCGGCGTCGGTGGCGAGGCCGAGATCTTTGAGCATCAGATCCGTGCCGAAGCCGCCCGTGTAACCGCGCGTGGACGGCGCCGTCTCGATCACGCCGGGCATCGGATTGTAGGTGTCTGAACTCCAGCAACGCCCCGTCGATGTATTGATGATGCCACCCAGCACTTTCGCGTCGATGCCGAGCGCCTCGCCGAGCGACATGGCTTCGGCGACGCCCGCCATCGTGATGCCGAGCACGAGGTTGTTGCAGATCTTCGCGACCTGGCCCGTGCCGGTGTCGCCGCAATGCACGATGTTCTTGCCCATCGCCGAAAGCACCGGCTTGACCTGCTCATACGCGCTCGCGCTGCCGCCGACCATGAAGGTCAGCGTGCCCGCCGCCGCGCCGCCGGTGCCGCCTGAAACGGGCGCATCGACGAAAGTGTTGCCGTTCTGCTGCGCGAGTTCGGCGAACGCCTTGACGCTCGCGGGATCGATCGTGCTCGAATCGATGATCGTCACGCCCTTCGCGATGCCGGCGAAGACGCCGTCGTCCGCGCTCAGTACGCTGCGCACATGCGCCGCAGCGGGCAACATGGTGATCACGCATTCCGCGTCGGTTACCGCGGCTTTTGGCGAACCGGCCGCTTTCGCGCCCGCATCCACGAGCGCCTGCACGGCTTGCGCGTTGAGGTCGAATACGTTGACCGCGTGACCCGCCTTGAGCAGGTTGTGCGCCATCGGCGCGCCCATGTTGCCGAGTCCGATAAAGCCTATTTTCATGATGTCTCCCGTGGGCTCTTGAACTCAGCGCAGGCTGATGGTCGTGTTGACGCCGTCGTTGACGGTGTCGTCGTCGAACCAGCGCGCGGTGACGGTCTTGGTCTGCGTGTAGAACTGCACGACCTGTTTGCCATAGGGGCCGAGGTCGCCGAGTTTCGAGCCGCGCGAGCCGGTAAAGCTGAAGGACGGCACCGGCACCGGAATCGGAATGTTGATGCCGACCTGGCCGATATCGATCTCGCTCTGGAATTTGCGCGCCGCCGCGCCGCTCTGCGTGAACAGGCCCACGCCGTTGCCGAACGGATTGCGGTTGACCAGCGCGATGGCGTCATCGAGCGTGGCCGCGTTCAGCACCACCAGCACCGGGCCGAAAATCTCCTGGCGATAGATTTCCATCTCGGTGGTGACATCGGAAAAAACCGTCGGGCCGATGAAGTTGCCTTGTTCGTAGCCCGGTACCTTCACGTCGCGGCCGTCGAGCGCGAGTGTCGCGCCTTCTTTCACGCCCGCTTCGATCAAGCCGAGAATGCGCTGCTTCGCCGCGCGCGAAACCACCGGGCCGATGTCCGTCTTCGGTTCGTTGCCGGCGTTGACCTTGAGCGTCT
This sequence comes from Paraburkholderia phytofirmans, assembly GCF_046028095.1. Lineage (GTDB taxonomy): Bacteria > Pseudomonadota > Gammaproteobacteria > Burkholderiales > Burkholderiaceae > Paraburkholderia > Paraburkholderia phytofirmans_A. The sequence continues at coordinate 491,719 of NZ_JAQQDJ010000002.1, read as the reverse complement.
TCGCCTTCGCCACCAGGTCAGGCAACCATTGCTGCGCGGCGCCCACCAGCACGACCACCGAGGTCGCCATGCAACGCTGCCCCGCCGCGCCAAAACCGGCGCCAGCCAGCGCGTTCAAGGTCTGCTCGCGGTTCGCATCGGGCAGCACCACCGCGTGATTCTTTGCGCCCATCATCGATTGCACGCGCTTGCCGTGTTCGCTGCCGAGGCGGTACACGTGCGTACCGACCGCCGTCGAGCCGACGAACGAAACAGCCTTCACGAGTTCGTGCGTGCAGAGCGCGTCGACCACTTCCTTGCCGCCGTGCACAACATTCAGCACGCCCTTCGGCACACCGGCTTCGAGCGCGAGTTCGACCAGTTGCATGGTCGACAGCGGGTCCTGTTCGGAAGGCTTCAGCACGAACGTATTGCCGCAGACAATCGCCATCGGGAACATCCACAGCGGGATCATCGCCGGGAAGTTGAACGGCGTGATGCCGGCGCATACGCCGATCGGCTGGCGCAGCGTATAGGTATCCACGCCGCCCGCCACGTTCTCCGCGAACTCGCCCTGCTGCAAGGTGCCGATCGAGCATGCATGCTCGACCACTTCGAGGCCGCGGAAGATATCGCCTTCGGCATCGGGAATCGTCTTGCCCTGCTCCGCGCTCAACGTTTTGGCGATACGCGGCGAATGCTCGCGAATCAGCGCCTGGTACTTCAGCATGATGCGCATGCGCGCGCCGATCGGCGTGTCCTTCCAGCTCTTGAACGCGGTGTGAGCGGAACGGATGGCTTCGTTCACTTCATCGGCGGTGGCGAACGGCACGCGCGCCAGCACCTCTTGCGTGGCGGGATTGACGATGTCGCGCCATTCGGTGGTCTTCGATTCGACGAACTCGCCGTTGATCAGCAACTTGACGGTGGCAACGGCTGCATTTGCGCTCATGCTGGAACTCCTCTGCGATGGCCGCGAAGCGGCCGGACAGTGACTGGAAACAAAAACGATCGACGCAGAGAATCAGCGCAGATCCGGGAAATCTTCTTCCCAATACTCGTCGGGCAGGCGCGCGGGTTCGGCCTCGCGCTCCATTTCGCGGCGTCGCAATTCGACGCGGCGAATCTTGCCGGAGATGGTCTTGGGTAATTCGCTGAATTGCAGGCGCCGAATCCGCTTGTACGGCGCGAGCTTTTCGCGCGAGAACGCGAAGACGGCGCGCGCGAGTTCGGGGCCGGCTTCGTAACCCTGGCGCACGGTGACGAACGCCTTGGGCACCGACAGACGCAGCGCGTCGGCGCTCGGCACCACGGCGGCCTCGCCGATCGCCTCGTGTTCGATCAGCACGCTTTCGAGCTCGAACGGACTGAGTCGGTAATCGGATGATTTGAAGACGTCGTCGGCGCGGCCGACATAGACGTAGTAGCCGTCGTCACGGCGCAGCGCCACGTCGGACGTGCGGTAGAAACCGTTGCGCATGGCTTGCGCGGTGGCGTTGGCGTTGTTCGCATAGCCGGTCATCAGACCGAGCGGCCGTTGCGCAAGTGGCAGCGCGATTTCGCCTTCGGTGACGGGCTGGTCATCGGCATCGATGAGCTCGATCGTGTAGCCTGGCAGCGGACGCCCCATCGAACCGGCCACCACCGGCTGGCCCGGCGAGTTGCCGATCTGGCAGGTGGTCTCGGTCTGGCCGAAGCCGTCGCGAATCGTAATGCCCCACGCGTGCTTCACACGCTCGATGACCTCGGGATTCAACGGCTCGCCGGCACCGACGATTTCGCGCAGCTTGACCGGATAGTCGCTCAGATGCTCCTGCACCAGCATGCGCCAGACGGTCGGCGGCGCGCACAGCGTGGTGATGTTGAAACGCACCAGCGCGTTCAGCGTGTCTTTCGCCACGAAGCGCGGAAAGTTGAAAACGAACACACAGGCCTGCGCATTCCACGGCGCGAAGAAGCAGCTCCACGCGTGCTTGGCCCAGCCCGGCGAGCTGATATTCCAATGGATGTCGTTCGGTTGCAGACCGATCCAGTACATGGTCGACAGATGGCCGACCGGATAGCTTTGATGCGTGTGTTCGACCAGCTTGGGCTTCGAGGTGGTGCCTGATGTGAAGTACAGCAACATCGGGTCGGTGGCGAGCGTGACGCCTTCGGGCGTGAATTGCGGCGATGCGTCATAGGCTGCGGCCAGGTCGATCCAGCCGTCGCGCGGCGTGCCCACCGACAGGCGCGTGAGCGGCGCTTCGAGCGCATCGAATTTGCCCAGCTCCGCGCTATCGACCACGGCGAAATTCGCGCCGCCGATCTGCACGCGATCGCGCACGTCATCGGCGGAAAGCTGGGTGGTGGCGGGCAGCACGATCGCGCCGAGCTTCATCGCCGCGAGCATCACGTCCCACAGTTCGACGCGGTTCGGCAGCATCAGCAGCAGGCGGTCGCCGCGGCCCACGCCCACGCCGCGCAGGAAATTCGCCATGCGCGCCGAGCGCTCCGACATCTGCGCGTAGGAGAGACGCAGGCCGTCGGTGGCGGGATCGTCGACGATCCACAGCGCCGGGTTGTCGTTATCGCGCGCGATCACGTCGAAGTAGTCGAGCGCCCAGTTGAACTCGCCTAGTGCCGGCCACGCGAATTCGCGGTAGGCGCGGTCGTAGTCGGTTCGATGGCGCAATAACAGGTCACGCGCGTCGAAAAAGGCCTTCGCTGCAGTCATCGTCGTCTCCAGTTGGCGCGGTGTATCCGCTTCGCTTTTTTGTCCCGCTGCTGCACTGCTATCTACCCGGCGGCCAGGCTATTTTGCACTCAAATGCCGCTTCATTTGCATTTACACATGCCGCGCGATCACCATCCGCTGCACCTCGCTGGTTCCTTCGTAAATCTGCGTGATACGTGCATCGCGATAATGACGTTCCACCGCGTAGTCCTCCAGATAACCATAGCCGCCGTGAATCTGGATCGCGTTCGAGCAGATTTCCTCGGCCAGTTCCGACGCGAACAGCTTCGCCTGCGAAGCCTCCGACAAACACGGCTTGCCCTCCGTGCGCAGCCGCGCCGCGTGATGCACGAGCAGGCGCGCTGCATTCAAACGCGTGGCCATATCGGCGAGCATGTTGGCGATGGTCTGATGCTCCTTCAACGCTTTGCCGAACTGGATGCGTTCGTTTGCATAGAGACGCGCGGCATCGAACGCGGCGCGCGCGATGCCGACCGCCTGCGCGGCAATGCCGATGCGCCCGCCTTCCAGATTCGACAGCGCGATGCGCAAGCCCTCGCCCGGTTCGCCGAGCAGATTGGCTTCCGGCACGGCGCAGTCGTCGAGCGAAATCGGACAGGTGTCCGAAGCGCGAATGCCGAGCTTATGCTCAGGCTTGCCGACGTTGAAACCCGGCGTATCGGTCGGCACGATGAAGGCCGACAGACCGCGCTTGCCACGGTCGGGATCGGTCACAGCGAAGACGATGGCGAGGTCGGCGCGCGAGCCGTTGGTCACGAACTGCTTGCTGCCGTTGAGAATCCACTTGCCGTCGCGCAGCACGGCGCGGGTGCGCAGATTGTTCGCCTCTGAACCGGCCTGCGGCTCGGTCAGGCAGAACGCGCCGATGCGGCGGCCGGTTGCAAGATCCTGCAGATAGCGGTCTTTTTGCGCTTCGGTGCCGAAGTTGAGGATCGGCCCGCAGCCGACCGAGTTATGCACGCTCATCAGCGTGGCGCAGGCGGCGCAGCCGGCGGCGATCTCTTCGAGCGCGAGCGCATAGGCCACGTAGTCCGTGTAGGAGCCGCCCCATTGCGCCGGAACGATCATGCCGAGAAAACCGAGTTCGCCCATCTGCCTGACGACCTCGGCGGGCAGTTGCGCGTCGCGATCCCATTGGCCCGCGTGCGGCGCGAGCTGTTCGGTGGCGAAGTCGCGAGCCGCGTCGCGGATCATCCGTTGTTCGTCGGTGTAGAAGCTGTCCATGGCGCTCGGTCCTGTGCTGTGCGTTTGATCGCGGCTGGTTGGCCGCCCCACGTTCGGGTCTGTGAGGCCAGGCGGAGCGCGATCGGTCGAGGCCCAGTGTAGGCAAGCCGACCGGCAGGTTCGATGCTCAGCCCGATCATTCTCACTGAGCGCATTTGCCATACTGGTACGATATGAATCCACATAAGTACACGATTTCAGGCACTTGGCGAATTGCCACAAGGAAAATGTTGAGCGCTTTTGCCAGCTTCACCGTCAAACCGGATACGCATGAAAAACGATAAAGGGACGATTTCCGTCAGCATGGTCGAGGAAGCGCTCGCGCTGGCGCGCTCGCGCGGCCTCGACGCGCTGCCGCTCGCCGAAGCCGCCGGCATCGCCGCACCGATGCTGGCGTCGCCGAAAAGCCGCGTGTCGTCGGCGCAATACGGCGCGCTGTGGGCCGCCATTGCCCGCGCGCTCGATGACGAGTTCTTCGGCCAGGATTCGCATCGCATGAAAAGCGGCAGTTTCATCGCCATGACGCAGACCGCGCTCACCGCGCGTCACGGCGCGCAGGCGCTGGCGCGCGCGGTCGGCTTCATGCGGCTGGTGCTGGACGATCTAGGCGTGCAGATCGAAACCGATGCGCAGCGCGTCCGTCTGCGCTTCGTCGAAAACAACGACGCGCCGCCGCCGGCCATGTTCGCCTATGCGACCTACTTCATCCTCGTGTATGGGCTGTTGTGCTGGCTGGTCGGGCGGCGCATTCCGCTGCTCGAGGCGCGCTTTCGCTGCGCCGAACCATCCGCCGCGCACGAGTACCGGCTGATGTTCTGCGATCACATGAGCTTCGAGCAGGCCGAGTCGTACGTCGATCTCGCGCCGGCGTTTCTCGAGTTGCCCGTGATCCAGACGACCAAGTCCGTCAAACCCTTCCTGCGCGACGCGCCCGGCAGCTTCATCGTCAAGTACCGCAATCCCGGCTCGCTCGCGGCGCGCGTGCGCAAGATGCTGCGCGCCATGCCGATGGCCGGCTGGCCCGCCGCCGATCAGATGGCCGAACGCCTGCACGTCGCCGAGGCCACCATGCGGCGGCGTTTGAAACAGGAAGGCTATACCTACCAGTCGATCAAGGACGACCTGCGGCGCGATATCGCGATCGGTGAGCTGCAGGACACCGACCGCACCATCGCCGACATCGCGACCTCCGTTGGGTTTGCCGAACCGAGCGCGTTTCATCGCGCGTTTCGCAAGTGGACCGGCATGCGGCCGACCGACTACCGGCCGGCGCGCGCGGATTTCACGCGCAAGGCGGAATCGGACTAAGCTGTAAGGAGCAGGCCAGCCTTCTTTGGGGTATCGGCCCGCGTCAGCCGATACATGTCGGCAGGGCGCGGCAGCCGTCAGCGATGAGCACGTATCCACGTCTCCCGTTCCGGCAGTCCGGCTCGCGCATGTCGCTTATCCGCGGCGATATGGTGGGCCGGTTGATGCGCGGCATGACCGTGCTCGGCATGCTTTTGGCGTTTGGGTTCGCGTCGTGCGAATCGAATGTGCCGCTGCGCGCCGCCGTCGCCCCCAACAGCGTCGTCGTCATTCCGGTGAACGGCGCGGTCAGTCCGGCCAGCGCCGACTTCATCGTGCGCAGCCTGCAGCGCGCCGCTGAAGATCGCGCGCAGCTTGCCGTGCTGCAACTGGACACACCGGGCGGGCTCGACACGTCGATGCGGCAGATCATCAAGGCGATTCTCGGCTCGCCGGTGCCGGTCGCCACCTTCATCGCCCCGAGCGGCGCGCGCGCGGCGAGCGCCGGCACGTATATCGTCTATGCAAGCCACATTGCGGCGATGGCGCCGGGCACCAATCTCGGCGCGGCGACGCCGATCCAGATGGGCATCGGCGGCGCCGAACCGCCGGGGGGCGGCGCAACGCCGGGGTTGCCGGGTGTTGGCGGTGGTGCGGGCGGTGGTAATGCCGGCGCTGCGGGTAACGGCGCTGGCGATACCGGCGCCGGCAACCCAACGAAACCCGCAGCATCCGCGCCCGCTGGCTCCGCCAGCGCCCTGCCGCTCGACACCCAATCGACCGAAATGCGCAAGCAGGTCCACGACGCCGCCGCCTACATCCGCGGCCTCGCGCAGATGCGCGGACGCAACGCCGACTGGGCCGAGCGCGCGGTTCGCGAAGCCGTGAGCCTGTCGGCGGCGGATGCGCTCGCGCAACACGTCGTCGATCTGAATGCGCGCGATGTGCCCGACCTGCTGCGCCAGGTCGACGGCCGCACGCTCGTCACGAGCGCGGGCAACGTCAAGCTCAACACAGCCAACGCCCCGATCGTCACGCTGGAAGCCGACTGGCGCAGTCACTTTCTCGCGGTAATCACCGATCCCAACGTCGCGCTGATCCTGCTGATGATCGGCATGTACGGCCTGTTCTTCGAATTCGCCAATCCGGGCTTCGTGCTGCCCGGCGTGGTCGGCGCGATCAGCCTGCTGCTCGGGCTGTTCGCGATGCAGATGATGCCCATCAACTACGTCGGCCTCGGCCTGATCTTTCTCGGCATCGCTTTCCTGATCGGCGAGGCGTTTCTGCCGACTTTCGGCTCGCTCGGCTTCGGCGGCGTGGTCGCGTTCGTGATCGGCGCGCTGATGCTGATCGATACCGACGTGCCCGGCTACGGCATCCCTCTGCCGATGATCGCCGCCGTGACCGTGTTCAGCGTGGTGTTCGTGCTGGGCGTTTCGCGGCTCGCGCTGAGTGCGCGGCGCCGTCCGGTGGTGACGGGTTCGGAAGCAATGATCGGCAGTGTGGGCGTGGTGCTCGACGGCGGCCTCTCGCCTGCGGACCTCACGGCGGACGGCGCGCTGGGCGGTTGGGCACAAGTGCATGGGGAACGCTGGCGGGTGTCCAGCACGGCCCCGGTCGCGGCGGGCCATGCGGTGCGCGTCACCGCGCGGCGCGGCCTGACGTTGACCGTGGTGCCCACGGAAGCACGACAACAAGGAGAAAGCTCATGATCGGTTTCACATTCGGCTTCACCAGCATTCTGATTCTGCTGGTGGCCGCGCTGATTGCTTCATCGATACGGATTTTTCGGGAGTACGAACGCGGCGTCGTGTTCATGCTCGGGCGTTTCTGGAAGGTCAAGGGGCCCGGCCTCGTGCTGATCATTCCTATCGTGCAGCAGGCCGTGCGCATGGATCTGCGCACCGTCGTGTTCGACGTGCCGCCGCAAGACGTGATCACGCGCGACAACGTCTCGGTGAAGGTCAACGCGGTGGTGTATTTCCGTGTGGTCGATCCGGAGAAAGCCGTGATCCAGGTGGCGCGCTACTTCGAGGCGACCAGCCAGTTATCGCAGACGACCTTGCGCGCGGTGCTCGGTAAACACGAACTCGACGAACTGCTCGCGGATCGCGAGCAACTGAACGCCGATATCCAGAAAGTGCTCGATACCCAGACGGATGCGTGGGGCATCAAGGTGTCGATCGTGGAAATCAAGCACGTGGATATCAATGAAACGATGATCCGCGCGATTGCCCGCCAGGCCGAAGCCGAGCGCGAGCGGCGCGCCAAGGTGATTCACGCGGAGGGCGAATTGCAGGCCTCGCAGCACCTGCTGGAAGCGGCGCAGACGCTGTCGCGCCAGCCCCAGGCCATGCAGTTGCGCTACCTGCAAACCCTCACGACGATTGCCGCCGACAAGAACTCGACGATCGTCTTCCCGCTGCCGATCGACCTGCTGAGCGCTGTGTTGGACCGATTCAGCAAGCCGTCGGCACCGTAAGCCGCAGGATCATTCAGCCCGGTTTGATTCACTGGGCGAAATGGTGCATTGCCTTCAATCGCCTTACTCGAAATGCATAGCAAAACTAGAATGTCGGGGTCGTTTTTAACCGCTCCATAGGAGCTCGTCATGAAAATCGTTTCTTTAGCTGGACTCGGCGCGCTGTTGGCCGCCGTGAGTATGAGCACCGCGTTTGCGCAGTCGGCGCGCCCTTACGATCCGTCGGCGCCGAAAACGCGCGCCCAGGTGAAAGCCGATCTGGCCGAATGGCGTGCCGCCGGCTACGATCCGCTCGACTGGATCAACTATCCGGATAACGCGCAACGCGCGGGCCGCATCGTCGCGGCACGGCGCGCGCAGGAATCGGGTGGGACGATGACGCAGTAACGCGAGCCACCGCGCGGCATGCGGGGCTGCCTGCGACCGCAACGGTCGCGGGCGTGGTCGGGCTCGCATGCCTTTCCTGGTTTTCTGCTTTACCCCTTCCCCGCAACATCGTAAATTCGCTTGCCGCGCCGCTCTGCGCGCTGGCAAGGTATCATCTCGCCCCTTCGACAACCCGCTGCCGGAATCCCAACCATGTCAATCTGGGTTGACGCCGACGCCTGCCCCGTCGTGATCAAGGACATGCTGTACCGTGCCGCGCGCCGCACCAACACGACGCTGACGCTGGTCGCCAATTCGTTTCTGCGCGTGCCGCCGTCGCCGCTGATCCGCGCGATCCAGGTGCCGGCCGGCTTCGACGCTGCCGACGATCTCATCGCCGAACGCGTCGTCGCGGGCGATCTCGTGATTACCGCCGACATTCCGCTCGCCGCCGCCGTGCTGGCCAAAAACGCGCAGGCGCTCGACCCGCGCGGCAACTGGTACACGCCCGGCACGATCGAAGAACGGCTGCGCATGCGCTCGATGCTCGACCAGTTGCGCAGCAGCGGCGTCGATACCGGCGGGCCTGCGGCCTTCAGCCAGCGCGACAGCAAAAGCTTCGCGGGCGAACTGGACCGCTGGCTCGCGCGCCAACGGCCGCAGCCTGATGCATCGGCGCCACAATCTCCCGACGAACCGCCCGTCGAATGAGCCTTTACACGGCCGCCGAGCCACACAATGCGGCACGCCGCCGCCAATCCTGACTACAATCCGGCCGTGGCCCCGCGCCCTAGCCCGGCGACGCGGCGCCTTCATCGCTCCAATCACAACAAACGCTTTCTGAACGACGAGAGACCCGCCTCATGGACTCCATAAAACGCTACTTCGGCTTCGAAGCCGCCGGCACCAACCTGCGCACCGAAGTGCTCGCCGGACTGACCACCTTCCTGACGATGGCTTACATCATCTTCGTCAACCCGGCGATTCTCGGCGACGCCGGCATGCCGAAAGACGCGGTGTTCGTCGCGACCTGCATCGTGGCCGCGCTTGCTTCGCTGATCATGGGTCTCTACGCGAACTATCCGATCGCGCTCGCGCCGGGCATGGGGCTGAACGCGTACTTCGCGTACACCGTCGTTAAAGGCATGGGCTTCACCTGGCAGGCCGCGCTCGGCGCGGTGTTCATTTCCGGCTGCCTGTTCCTGATCGTCACGCTGTTTCGCGTGCGCGAGGTGATCGTCAACGGCATTCCGCATTCGATACGCATTGCCATCACCGGCGGCATCGGCCTCTTTCTCGCGATCATTTCGCTGAAGTCGGCGGGCGTGGTGGTGGGTAATCCCGCGACGCTCGTGACGCTCGGCGACCTGCACAACCCGCACGTGATTCTCGCGGTGATCGGCTTCTTCGCGATCGTCACGCTGGACCATCTGCGGGTGCGTGGTTCGATCCTGATCGGCATCGTCGGCGTGACCGTGCTGAGCTTTTTCTTCGGGGGCAATCAGTTTCACGGCATCGTCTCCGCGCCGCCGTCCATCTCGCCGACGCTGTTCCAGCTCGATATTCGCGGCGCGCTCTCGGGCGGCGTGCTGAACGTGATCCTCGTGTTCTTCCTCGTTGAACTGTTCGATGCGACCGGCACGCTGATGGGCGTGGCCAATCGCGCGGGGTTGCTGGTGGAAGGCAAGATGCATCGGCTGAACCGCGCGCTGCTCGCCGACAGCACCGCCATTCTGGCCGGCTCGATGCTGGGTACGTCGTCGACCACCGCTTATATTGAAAGCGCGTCCGGCGTGCAGGCCGGCGGCCGCACGGGCGTGACGGCGATCACCGTTGCCGTGCTGTTTCTCGCGGCGCTGTTTTTCGCGCCGCTGGCAGGCGTGGTGCCCGGCTATGCGACGGCGCCGGCGCTGCTGTACGTGTCGTGCCTGATGCTGCGCGAAATGCTCGACCTGCCGTGGGACGACGCCACCGAAGTCGTGCCGGCCGCGCTCACCGCGCTGCTGATGCCCTTCACCTATTCGATCGCCAATGGCGTCGCGTTCGGCTTCATCTCGTATGCGGGCCTGAAGCTGTTGACCGGCCAGGCGCGCAAAGTGAAGCTGGTGGTGTGGATCATCGCGGCGATTTTCCTGTTCCGCTATTTCTATCTCGGCAGCGAATAGGAACACGGGCGCCCGTGAGCCGAACTCCGGTCTGGATCAACGGCGGTTTATTGACGGTGCCCATTCGGGTCGGGCACCGTTTATCATCCGATGATTCATAAAAACGATCGACCTGGACACGGGAGTCCCCTACATGTCTTACAGCCGCACCTCGGACCGCTATACGGCGCCCGCAATTTTCTTCCACTGGGCGATGTTTCTGCTGATCGCGCTGGCTTATCTGGCGATCGAGATTCGCGGGCCAAAGGGCAGCGACAGCCGCGCGTTCTGGAGCAGCGTGCATTTCTGGTGCGGCACGCTGGTGCTGGGACTGGCCTCATTGCGTCTGCTGTGGCGATTGTGGGCCGGCGCGCCCGCCGAAGTGGACAGCAACCGGCTGCTCGCCTTTCTGGCGCGGGCCGCGCATCTCGCGTTGTACGTTTTTATCTTCGTTCAGCCGTTGCTCGGCATTCTGATGATCAACACCGGCGGACATCCGGTCACGCTGGCGTGGGTCAACATCAATTACACGCTGGTCGGCGCGGATCCTGTTGCGCGTCCGTTGCTCAAGACGGCGCATGAGTGGCTCGGCAATGCGTTCTATTGGGTGATTGGCTTGCACGCGCTGGCGGCGATCGCGCATCACGTGGTGCTCAAGGATCGGACGCTGCGGCGGATGATTTGAGCGCGAATGCGCTCAAATTCGCACATCGGCGGCGTACATGGCCGCGGACGCTTTGAAAGGGTTCGGTGCCGCGCGTTGGTTTCCCGGGCTTCTGCTTCTTGCGCGGCTTTCCCTGCTTGCGGCGTTGACCGACTGGAGGTTGGAAACGCCTTCAGTCAATTACGCCAGTTGGCCTCGTAAAAGCGCACATAGCCGCTTCTCAGCACGAGACATTGCGCTCTCGTTTCCGAGATCAGGCGGCGCGTAGCGGCTTCGATCCGGGCGCGATGCGTGTCGAATGCGCCGACCATGTCCTCCAGACGCGGCGATGCGGCGCCGTAATGGTCTTCCAGTGCCTCCGCCGTGATCATGCATTCCACCCTCTGCCCATCGACCATCGCCGGGAACGCCAAGGTGAGTTCGCGACCTGAATATTCAGGAGTTTCATTCGGGAATAGGATCTGCATGGGTGTTCACCTGGAAGGTAGGTGCTGCGCATGGTGTAGCCGGGTAGTGCGCACGCCGGTTGCGTCTGATCGCGTCGCTAGCGTCAACCTCCTTGTCCAATGCCGACGACGCGGGCTCGTCACCTGAATGGGGCAGCGCAATAGTTCGCGGCCCGCGGAGGTGATTTGATTCACTTTAGACGAGTTCGGCCACGGCGCAAGTTTTCCTTTCCGTTTGCCTGATTTTGGTGCCGTGCGCGTTTTTTTGAGGCATGCCGCGCCGGCGCCTCCGTTTTTTCCCTGCCGTGTGCAGCACGATTCGTCCTGTAATATCGGTGTTCGGCCGTGCGCGCGCATGTTGCGCTGCGGCATCGAGCGGAGGGCTATGTACCCGCCGTATCCGATTCACCGGAGACATGCCTTGACCCAACGTTCCGTCACGCCGCCCGCTGTCGGCCGGCCCGCTGTCATCGCGCAAGCTCACGCCCGCTCGCTCGAAATCGGCTTGCGCGCGTCGGAGACGCCGGACTTTCATCCGCTGCCGCGGCCGGCGCTGCGTGAACTCGTCGAGCGCAATCAATCGCTGTTTACGCATGCGCTTCCGGTCATGGAGACGCTGCATGCGCAGATCGTCGATACGCAAAGCATGGTGCTGCTCACCGACAATCACGGCGTGATCCTGCATAGTCTCGGCGACAGCGACTTCGTCGAAAAGGCCAATCGCGTCGCGCTGTGTCCGGGCGTGTCGTGGGCCGAGGCGGATCGCGGCACCAATGCGATCGGCACCGCGCTGGTCGATGCGCAGCCGACCGTCGTGCACGCGGGAGAGCACTTCCTGCACGCCAACCGGATTCTCACCTGCTCGTGCGCGCCGATTGCCGATCCGTTCGGACGCACCATCGGCGCGCTCGACGTGAGCGGCGACACGCGCGGCTTTCACAAACACACGCTCGCGCTCGTGAGAATGTCGGCGCAGATGATCGAAAATCATCTGTTCTCCAATCAATTCGCCGACGCGATCCGCGTGCACTTTCACGCGCGCGGGGAATTCATCGGCACGCTGTTCGAAGGGCTCGCGGCGTTCGCGCCGGACGGCACGTTTCTGTCGGCCAATCGCAGTGCGCTGTTTCAATTCGGGCAACCGCTCGGCGAACTGCAACGGCAGCCGTTCGATGCGCTGTTCGGCATGGCCTTCTCGAGGCTATTGCAGCAGATCGCGCGCGCACCCGGTGAAAACATTCTGTTGACGCTGCCAAGCGGCGTGCGCGTGGTGGCGCGCGGCGAATATGCGCTGCCGCGTTATGTCGCGCCGTCGGAGAGTTTGGCCGGCACGGCGGCACGCGCGCCATTGTCCGGCGACGTGCGTCACACGTCGCGCTACGGCGATCCCGCGCCCCTTGCCACTTTAGAAACGCTCGATACCGGCGACGCGCAAGTCGCCGCGATCCTGCGGCGCGTCGCCAAGCTGCGCGGCCGCGATATTCCGATTCTGGTGCTCGGCAAGACCGGCACCGGCAAGGAGTGGCTCGCGCGCGCCATCCATCACGACTCGCCGCGCCGGGCCGCGCCCTTCATCGCGCTGAATTGCGCGTCGTTGCCCGAGACGCTGATCGAGGCGGAGTTGTTCGGCTACGAAGACGGCGCGTTCACCGGCGCGAAGAAACGCGGCAGCGTCGGCAAGATCGTGCAGGCCGACGGCGGCACGCTGTTCCTCGACGAAATCGGCGACATGCCGCTCGCCCAGCAGGTGCGCCTCATGCGCGTGCTGCAGGAGCGCAACGTCGTACCGCTCGGCGGGACGCGGGCGATTCCGGTGGATCTGCGCATCGTCTGCGCAACGCACCGCAACCTGCGCGCAATGATCGAAGCCGGCACGTTCCGCGAAGATCTGTATTACCGGATCAACGGACTCGTCCTGACCTTGCCGGCGCTGCGCGAGCGCACCGATCTTCGCGCGCTCGTCACGCGCATGCTGGAATTGCAGCCCGATGGCGAACGCTTGCCGCGTCGCGTGTCCGCCGACGTGCTCGAACGCTTCGCGCAATGCCGCTGGCCGGGCAATCTGCGGCAACTGGCCAACGTGTTGCGCACCGCGAGCATCATGGCCGAAGGCGCTGACCAGATCGAACTCGATGATTTGCCCGAGGACTTTTTGCAGGATTGCATCGACACCGCGGCTGAGCCGTGCGCGCAGTCGCCGGCAACGCGTGCGGGCTCTCGGTTCTGCGATGAGGTCCGCGCCGCGGCGCAGACACAAGGGCAGCCGGCGACCAGCAAGATGGAGGCATGGCAGGCCACGCTGATTGCGCAAACGCTCGAACGGCTCGACGGCAATGTGTCGGCGGCGGCGCGTGAGTTGGGCCTGGCGCGCAATACGGTGTACCGGTATTTGCGGCGTGGCAGCTCGACTCATTGAAGACGCGGCGGGAAAGGCAACTGAAGCGGCAACGTGTAAAGTGTGGCGCAATCGCAATCCGTCACAGACTCACACGATGTCCGACTCCACCCGCCCGCCTCTCGTTCGTGTCGAGCCGCTCGGCTACAGCTTCGAAGCGCCCGATTCGCTGACGATTCTCGAAGCCGCCGGCTTTGCGAATCTGCGTTTGCCGCGCTCGTGCCGCAATGGGACGTGCCGTACGTGTTTGTGCAAAATGACGGCGGGACGCGTGCGCTACACGATCGAGTGGCCCGGACTCAGCCGGGAAGAAAAACAGGAAGGCTATATTCTGCCGTGCGTAGCGATCGCGGAATCGGATGTAGTGATCGAAGCACCAGACGCGGCCGAACTACCGCCGCTCAAGTAGAACGCGGCGCATCCGCGCCGCGCACCCAGTCTTACCGCCCATTACCCATCGCCCGGGCGATTTTTCTGTCGGTGTTGTACTGGCTCAGCGCATACACCGACCAGATCGCGGCCGGAATCCAGCCGATCAACGTGATCTGCAGGATCAGGCAGATGATGCCCGCGATCGGGCGGCCGATCGTGAAAAACTGGAACCACGGCAGAATGATGGCAAGCAGAAGACGCATGCAGATTTCCTGTTGTTGATAGCGATTAGTTGATCGGTGCGAAGCGCGGCACCTTGGCGCCGTCGACTTCGACCATTTCGAAAAATACCGAAGCCGGACGCGTCCAGATCGTACCATTGGCCGCTTTGTAGACGATCATCGTGACCGTCGGATCCGACTCGAGCGTGGCCTCGCAAACCAGTTCGTAAAGCCCACCTTTGTAGTGCCGGTAACGCACCATTCCTTTCTCCCTGAATCGACCCATCTCGACGAAAAAGCACGGCAACGGCTGAACCGTCAGCCGCTCTCTTTCATCTGCTTGAGAATTTTGTAGACAGTTGCGCGCCCCATCGTCAGCACGGCGGCCACGTAGTTCGCGGAACTGCGGCCGCGAAACGCGCCTTGTGCGTGCAGCGCCTCGACGATTTCCCGCTTGTGCTCCCGCGTGAGCGCATTGATGCCGATCTGCCGCTCGCGCAGCCACGTGTGCAGATACGTGTTGATGCGGTCCTGCCAGTCGTCGCGGAACAGTTCCTCCGCGGGCGCGTCCGTCAGATTGCCGCCTTTGATGAACAGATCGAGCGTGGAACGCACGTCTTCGAACACCGCGATATTGAAGTTGATGCACAGCATGCCGGCCGGCTTGCCGTCGTCGTCGAACAGGATGTTGCTCACGCAACGCATGCGCCGGCCGTCCCAGTTGAGCTTTTCGTACGGGCCGATGGTCCGGCCGCGCGCCGCGTAATGGACTTCGTCCAGCACCGACGGCCCGCCGACTTCGAGCTTGGACAGGTTGTTCACGAGGTAGGCGATGGTCTGATCGCGCAGGTCGTGAATCACCACTTCGGCACACGGGTAGAAAAGCGCCGCGATGCCATCGGCAATGGGAGCGTAGCGCTCGAGCAGCAGGTCTTTCACAGGAGACACGTTTGGGTTGCGCATGGAGCAGTCGCAGTGTTCGAAGGATGCGGCAACTCGCCATTGTAGCCACCCGGCCCGAGCACGGCGACCATGACGCCGGGCACGCCCGCAAAAAACGAACGCTGATGCGCTTCTTCACGCGGCGAATTTTGTCCGCTTGGCGAGCGAATTTTTTTCGTGCGATAACAGACCCATCTATTTCACGGAGCAACAGATGGCCACGCTTGAAGCGTTTCGCGCCGTGCTCGATGACGAAGGCACGCCGGAAATCATCCGCAATCACATCATCGATTCGCTGCAATACACGCTGCGCAATCACGGACAGATCTTCACGTCGAAGGAAGTCGAATGGCTGGCCGGCTGGGATGACGCCCGCATTCCGCTGGCTGCGTCGCGCGAGCTGCAGAAGCGTGTCGCCGAAACTTCCCGCTGAAGCAAGAGTCTGTTGATCGTCCAGTGCCCGCGCCGTGACGGCGCAACCCCTCACCCGGCGTGCCGCTCATACTCCGGCATGCCGGCCGCGACCGCTGAGTCGCCCTCGAAGCCCCGCCTGCCGGGCGGTTTGCCCCTGCGTGGAACTTTTTGCTATCCAATTAGCCCCATTTAGTGCATCATATTGGAATAGCTGTGCCCCGCATTCGCATTACCAGGCAGCAACCGGCTTGACCAGGCAACATCAGGCAACGCTGGATAGTCCCAAACCGGCGTCTGCGCACCACCCCCGACTGTTCGACCGCCGCCTGTCGGCGATCCCGTCACTCCGGCAATGCGTCGCATGCATTAGCCGTCGCGAGTTGTGCAGCTGAGTGTTCAGCATTTACGCGCCCGGTGTCCGCGCGACATCAGCGTGTTTCTTCTCCATCGAATCCGCGATTTTGCGCGGCCGCGCTCAAGCCCTTGCCAGTGGGCCTGTGCCAATCTTTTTCCATGGCGGCGCGCCCCAGGGTGCTGCGCTGCCCGGCCTGTCGTGTCGCGCGTAACACGCGTGACACGCCGGCCACGTATTACAGGACACGTGCTTCATGAATTCAGTTGTCAAGACGTACAAGGGATATGAGATTCACCCGCTCGTCTATCCGCGCCGCCCGGCGGACGGTCAGACGAGCCGCAATGCGGACGCCGGCTACGACGCGTCGGTGCGCATCTGCCGCGTGGGCGCCAATGCGTCCGCCGACGGGCGTGTGTTCCGTCTGCAGTACCTGTTTCCGTTCGACGGCACGGGCAAGGCGCGCATTGCGTGCATGGCCCACGCCGAACAATTGATCGACGGCCGTGTAGACGGCCAGTCCGTCGCCGATCTTTGAGCGGTATTATCGGCACATAGGCCGGTACCGCACTACGGCGGGCTCGAAAAGCCCGCTTTTGCCCCCATCTGATGTTGTGCTGCCCGGCGTGGGCGACCAACACCCCTTATCCCATCGACCAGGAGTTATGCATGGCGAAAGAAGAACTGCTTGAACTTGACGGTATCGTCGACGAAGTACTTCCGGACAGCCGTTACCGCGTGACGCTCGACAACGGCGTCGTGGTTGGCGCTTACGCGTCCGGACGCATGCGCAAGAACCACATCCGTATTCTCGCGGGCGACCGCGTGACGCTTGAACTGTCGGTCTACGACCTGACCAAAGGCCGGATCAATTTCCGCCACAAAGACGAGCGCGCCACCGGTGGCGGCGGTGCTCGCAACACGCAATTCCGTCGCCGTTAAGTCCGGCGGCACGCTGACCGCGCCCTGCACGGTCCTGGCGTGACCCATTGCGATGAGTTGTACGCGAAGCCATTCGCGCGCCTTCTCCGGCTTGACTCGCTGATCCATTGATTCGAGCCTGAGCGGCGCGCTGCGGCATCGCTTTGCCGCAGCCTGGTTTTGCTTGAATTTCTCTGGCACTGGCGCTTTCTGTTGCCAGCGGGGTTTCACCCCGTCCTCGCTTCCCCATAAGCACGCTTAACGCCCGAACACCGCACCGAGATCTTCTCCGGCGGCGTTTTTGCGCACCTGCTCGACTACCCGCTCCTCCAGTTCCGCCAGATGTTCGCGCATAGCCGACAGGGCAACATCGAGGTCGCCCGCATCGAGTGCGTCGATGATTTGCGTGTGTTCGTCCGCGGAGCAGGTCGAGCCCTTTGAGGGGTCGAACAGCGCTTTATACAACTCGGTCTTGGCGACCAGTTGGCCGACCAGCCCGAGCAATTCCGTGCCGCCCGCCAGCTCCGTCAGCAGCACATGAAACTGGCCGGCAAGGCGCACGGATTCTTCGACGGCGCCCGCGCTCGTTGCCTTCTCCTCGCTGCGCACGTGCGCGCGCAAGCGCCGCTTGCGCGACGCGCTCAACGCCCCGCACAGAGCCGCGACGATGCCCGCCTCGACGATCTGCCGCGCGCGATACACCTGGCGAATGTCCTCTTCCGACGGCGACGGCACGAACGCCCCGCGATTCGCCTCCAGCACCAGCTTACCCTCGAAGCCCAGCCTCGCCAGCACCTTGCGCAGCGCGCCACGCGTGCAGCCGAACGCGGCAGCGAGATCGCGTTCGACGAGTTGCGCCCCCGGCCGCAACCGCCCTTGCAACAACGCCGCGGTAATGGACGCATAAATGCGCTCTTCGACGCTGACCGCATCGTCGTCGCGTGCGGCTTGAACGGGCGTTTCGGTGTCGGCAGGCGACGAACGGCGGGGACGTGGAGCCATGAATTCAGTGGTCGGGAACGGAGCGATATCGGCAGGCATTCTAGCGGCATCGGCTCCGGCCGTCAGTCGCGCTCTTATTGGCCCGTGTTGAGCACAACCCTGAATCGTGCAGCGCCGCTCATCATCCGGTCGTAGGCGTCGGCGGCTTTGGTTAGCGGGAATTCTTCGATCATCGGCTTGATGCCCGATAGGGCGCTGAAGGCGAGCGTGTCCTGAGAATCCGCTGACGTACCAGACGGCCAGCCTTGCACCGAATTGCGCCCCATGATGAACTGCGCGATCGGCACCTCGACGGGCTCTTCGGAGAGACCGACCATGATCAGCTTGCCGTTCAATCCCAGGCCGCCCACCACGGCGCTCATTGCCTTGCCGCTGGTGACGGTTGCAAGAATGATGCGAGCGCCGCCCAGCGCCTGCAGCGCTTCTGCGACGTTCGCCGCCGTGCTGTCGATGTAGTGATGAGCGCCCAGCTCTTTCGCGAGACTTGCCTTGTCCTGCCCGCGCGCGATGGCGACCGTGACGAATCCCATCTTTCGCGCGAACTGCACGCCGAGGTGGCCGAGTCCGCCGATGCCGAGCACGGCGACTACATCCCCGGCGCGCGCGCCGCTGTTGCGCAGCGCGTTGAATGTCGTGATGCCTGCGCACAGAAGCGGTGCGGCATCGACATCGGAAAGATCATCTGGAATGCGCGCCAGCGCTTCGACCGGGGCCACCATGAACTCGGCATAGCCGCCGTCGTAGCTGATGCCAGGCACGAGTGCGTGCTTACACAAAACAAAATCGCCGCGACGGCAATGCTCGCACCGGCCGCAATGTCCGCCGTGCCAGCCGACGCCGACGCGCTGCCCCGCCGTCCATCCTTCCACGCCCGCGCCGACCGTATCGATGACGCCTGCAATCTCGTGTCCAGGCACCCGCGGATATTCGAGACCCGGCCACTGCCCTTCTTTCGTCAACACGTCACTGTGGCAAATACCGCACGCCTGGATTTTGATGAGCACCTGTCCGGCGCCCGGTTCCGGCACGTCCCGTTCGACGAGTTCCAGGGGCCCGCCAGCCTTTGCCACCTGCACTGCCTTCATCGTCCGCATCGCTTTCCTCCTTATGCAAGAGACGAACGCGAGTTGACCGAGCCCGGTTCGCAGATTTGCCTTCGACGTCGCCCTCCGGTCAAGCGCTCAGCTTACGCCAAATTTTCGGCGGCGCGACCCGGCCTCGCCGATCTTGCGAGCGGCGTTGAGTCTGTTTGGAACGGGTCGTGCAATCGGAATCGGGGTGGGCGAGTTCAACGTGATTGGCGTTAAAAAAAGCCGCTTTCCAGGTCTGCGAACCGCGTCGGGTGCCAGCCTGTGGCTGTGGGCGCGGGCGCGAGCACTCAATTCGGAAATCGATCCGCAGGTGGCGAAGCTCGTTCAAGCGCTGGGTTTTAACCCCCGGCCCGCTTCGCGTCGTGGCCAGCCTTCTTTAGTGCCTCGACGACTCGCTCGCAATGATCGCCCTGCACTTCGATCACGCCATCCTTGACCGTCCCGCCTGAACCGCAGGCCGTGCGCAACTGCTTGCCTAGCGAGGCCAGGGCTAGAGGATCGAGCGCGAGCCCCTTCACGAGCGTCACGCTTTTCCCGCCGCGGCCCTTGGTTTCCCGAGACACTCGCACCACGCCATCGCCCATCACCCGTGTTTTGGCGACCGTCTTGCAGACACATTGCGCGAGTGCCCGGCTGCATTCGGGACACATTCGCCCACTGTCGGTGGAATAGACAAGGCCGCCTTTCGAACTACTTTTCATGATTGGCTTACTCAAAGACACTTAAGTCGGGAAGCGCGACGCATTAGGCAACGCCATCAGCAGGTGGCCGTGCCGCGCACGGCGGTCCGCACCATTTCAAGCCGGTTACCGCCCAGCGACTTCGCGCGGTATAACGCCTGGTCGGCGGCTGCCAGCAGGTCCGCGAGCGTGGGCGCTTCGCTTCCAGACTGCTGCGCGAGGCCGATGCTGACCGTGGCTCGTATGTCGACGTCGTTAATCCTGTGCAAGACGGTTCCCGCGAAACGTCGAACAATGGCATCGCCCACTTCTTCGGCACGCAGGCTGTCATGGCCAGGCAGCAAGGCAGCAAACTCTTCTCCGCCGATGCGGGCAAGCATCGCTTCGGGCCCCGTCACGCTGCGCGTAATTGCCGCGAACGACTTCAGAACCGCGTCACCCGTCTCGTGACCGTATCGATCATTGATCCGCTTGAAGTGATCGAGATCCAAGGCAAGCAGTGAAACGGGCCGCGATACGCCAACTTCGCGCATGACGCGCGCGCCCTCTTCGAAAAACCATCGGCGATTGCCAAGACCGGTCAGATAATCCGTTTGCGATTCCTGCAGCAGCCGGCCATGCGTTTCTTCGCGAATGAGCGTCAGCAAGGTCATCGGCAGAACGACCGAATACAGCACGCCCTCGTACATCGTGATTTTGCTGACGACGGACAGCAGATCTTGCCCATACGACGTCCCCAACCAGGGCAACACGAATGCTCTGGCGGCATAGAAGAGCCCATGCCCGCCCGACACCATCACGGCGATGTGCCGCGACTTCAGCGATTTCATCCCGTCGCTTCGCAGCAGTTCGCGCGAGGTCAGGCAGGAAGCCACCGCGATTGGAATCGCACTCACGTAGTTCCATAAGACGTCCTGCCAGCGCGCGCCCCATACGGCCCATGTCAGCGCGACCAGAAGGAGCATGGCAATCGAAGCCGCATCGTATTTCCGGCCATTCAGGGATGCAACGCCGCGCAGGATCAACAGATAGCCGCCGACAATCACGAAGTTGCTCAAGCCCGAGCCCATCGCGCCGGGCAGATCGCGACGAAACAAAGCGAAGGCACAGCCGATTGCGAGAGTGGCGTAGCCGGCTGCCAGTATCCTTAATTCCCTGCTTCGGCGGGGATGAGTTCGATGCTCCCAGAGGGTCATCGCGGAACTGGCGAGGAGCGTTCCGATGGCGAGGAAATAGAGGGTAAGGAGATCGACATGCATCGCTGACGGGAGAGCTTTACACCGGCATATCGCGGTGGCAGCGGCATTTTACGCTGAAAATTTCTACGGCATGATGATTGGCAGGGCTGAAGCTCGGCAACCGCCCTCTTCGGGCCCCGCTCGTCGCGCGGGCGAGGGAGCCCGTCGGCGAGCGGCTTGCCAATGCAGTAGAGAGAGGCGTCGCAACGCCCAGACCGGCTTAATGCGCCACAGGCATCGCGAATTCCGCGCCTTTGGCGATGCTGTCCGGCCAGCGCTGCATGACGCTCTTGTAGTGCGTATAAAAACGCACGGCTTCCTCGCCGTATGCGTGATGATCCCCGAACAGCGAGCGCTTCCAGCCGCCGAACGAATGCCACGCCGGCGGCACCGGACTCGGCACGTTGATGCCCACCATGCCGATCTGAATCTGCCGGGAGAATGCGCGCGCCGCGCCGCCGTCGGATGTAAAGAGCGATACGCAGTTCCCCAGTTCGTGCGCATTGACGAGTGCTATCGCGCTCGCGAGATCCGGCACGCGGACAACCGACAGGACCGGCCCGAAAATCTCTTCCCGATAGATGCTCATATCGGGTTTCACGTCGTCGAACAGCGAGCCGCCGAGAAAGAAGCCTTCTTCGTGGCCGGGCACGCTATGGCCGCGACCATCGACGACGAGTCTCGCGCCCGCCGCCACGCCCGCATCGATATAGCCCAACACCTTGGCGCGATGCGCGGCGCTGATGAGCGGCCCCATGTCCAGATCCGGCTCCATGCCGCCGCCGATCCTGAGCGAGCGCACGCGCGGCGCGAGTCGCTCGATCAGCTCGTCGCCAATACGCCCTACCGCCACCGCGACCGAGGTCGCCATGCAGCGCTCGCCCGCCGAGCCGTACGACGACGCGATCAGCGCATCGACCGCCTGATCGAGATCGGCATCTGGCATGACCACCAGATGGTTTTTCGCACTGCCCAACGCCTGCACCCGCTTGCCACGCTTTGCGCTTTCGCTGTAGATGTATTCCGCGACCGGCGTCGAGCCGACGACAGATATCGCGGCCACGTCGGGATGTTCGATCAGCGCATCGACGACGGCCTTGCCGCCATGCACGACATTGAAGACGCCTTTGGGAAAGCCCGCCTCGATGAACAGCTCGGCCAGCCGGATCGATGCCGACGGCGTGCGCTCCGAGGGCTTGAGCACGAACGTGTTGCCGCATGCCGCTGCCATCACGAACATCCAGCACGGCACCACCATCGGGAAATTGAAGGGCGTGACGCCGGCCGCCACGCCGAGCGGCTGACGTAGGTTCCAGTTGTCGATGCCGCCGCTGATCTGATCGGTGAAGTCGGTCTTGAGCAGGCTCGGAATGCCACACGCGAATTCGACGATTTCGATGCCGCGCACTACCTCGCCCTTCGCGTCCGAAAGCAGCTTGCCGTGATCGCGCGTAATGAGCTCGGCGAGTTCGTCCGAATGCGCTTCGAGCAGTTCCTTGAACTTGAACATCAAACGGGCGCGCTTGAGCGGCGCGGTTTCGCTCCAGGCCGGGAACGCGGCCTTCGCGGCGGCGACGGCCGCGTCGACTTCCGCTGAGCTTGCGACCGGCACGCGAGCCGCCACGCGGCCTTGCGCCGGATCGTATACGTCGCCGAACCGCCCGCTCGCGCCAGCGGCACGTCGGCCGTCGATGAAATGGCTCAACTCGCGCACAGCGCCTTGATTTCCTTCGCTCATGTCTGCTCCTATCGCGGGATACGGGCGCTGTTCGCGCCGCGCACCCTCATGTCTTCGAACGTGGGTTGTCCGGCTGCAATACCGATCGCGCCGACCGCTCCGATAGACGCCAATGTAGGCGCATTGATTAGGATTTCGAACACCCTCGTCCGACAAACAGTCTTGCGTAGCAGGAACAAATCGAGTTTCAGCTAACGCTTGACCTGCAGCCATGAACGCACGCGCCAGTCATACCGAGATTCAGGACACACTCGTCTCAGGGGTTTCTTTGGCAAAGAGGCGCTCATGAGCGCCGTCATGGAGCGACGCATACAGCGGTCGTGCACCATGCCGAAAGTCTTTCGAACGAAGCGTTCGCAGCGCTCGTCGACGAGGCCACGCGGCTCATCGTGCGGTATCTGCAATAGCTATCCGGGTGGAAGGTAGAGCGGCGAGCGCTCGCAAAGGGCTTCGCGTTATACCGGGCATCACGAAAATGGTTAACCATTTTTTGTTATTATGGTTGACCAAAACCGGGCCTCGCACGGTTTTTAACGCTGCCATCCCTCTCCACCAGGACCATTGTGAATTCGCCCTCCAGCGCCAACCCGACCCGCACTCCCGCTCGCCACGCCGCCACGGCGCTGAAGTGGCAGGACGTTGTCTGGCTGGCGGCGATCGTCGTGATCGGCATCAATCTGCGCCCGCTGCTCACATCGATCAGCCCTTTGATGACGACGATCCGCGCCGCAACCGGCCTCAGCTTCTACGGCGCGTCGTTGCTGACCAGCCTGCCGGTCGTCGCGATGGGCATCGGTGCATTCGGCGCGGGTGCGCTGACTCGCACGATCGGCGAAACACGCGGTGTCGCGCTCGGCTTGCTGGCCATCGCGCTGGCCTGCGCGGCGCGGTGGACGGCGTCGAGCGGCGCGGCGCTGCTCGCCACGGCGTTGCTCGCTGGCGTGGGCGTCGCGGCGATCCAGGCGCTGCTGCCCGTCGTGATGAAGCAGCGCTTTCATGCGCGCGTGCCGCTCGCCATGGGCGTGTTCTCCGCGTCCATGATGGGCGGCGGCGGCCTGGGCGCGAGTTTGAGTCCGTGGGTGAGTCGCGCGGCGCAGTCATGGCATGCGGGGCTCGCGGTGTGGGCGCTTCCGGCTTGCGTCGCGCTGCTCTGCTGGGGGGCGTTGAACCGGCAGTCCTCTTCGAACAGCGCCGCCGCTCACGCTGCTTCCACGAATGCCGCCACCCTTTCGCTGTGGCGCACGCGGCGTGCATGGACACTCGGCCTCTACTTCGGCATCGTCAACGGCGGCTATACGAGTCTCGTCGCGTGGCTGCCGGCGTTTTACCAGCAGCGCGGCGTGAGCGTCGCGGCAAGCGGTTCGCTGCTGGCAGGCATGACGGTGTTCCAGGCCGCCGCGGCCATGTTGCTGCCGCTCGCGGCGGCGTCGTTCCGCGATCGCCGGCCGTGGCTCACGCTCGGCCTCGCCGTGCAACTGGCCGGTCTGCTCGGCTTGATCGTCTGGCCCGACGCCGCGCCTTTGCTGTGGGTCGGCCTGGCTGGCGCGGGACTGGGCGGGACTTTCTCGTTGACGCTCGTGACCGCCATGGATCATTCGGCCGACCATCGTGTGGCCGGCAAGCTCGTCGCGTTCACCCAGGGCGTCGGCTTCATCGTGGCGGCTATCGCGCCGGTCGTGGCCGGCGTCGCGCGAGGTTGGAGCGGGAGCTTCAGCGTCGCGTGGATCATGCTGGCCGGCTGCGTCGTCGCGATGATCGCGGTCGGTTTTCTGTTCTCGCCCCGCAGTTACGGCGAGTGGCACTGATGAGGTGAGCCGCGCCGCCATGCGCCGCTTCGGTGCATCGGCCGGGCGTGCCCCGCGCAGGTGCAGCGGCGGCTGTCCGTGCAGCCGCTAAGTCTGTGATTGCTTTCGTTTCGCCGTCGCATGGGTCGCTTGGCATAACCGTTGCTTTATGGTTAGCTAGCCGTCGATAAAATCCCACTCCATGCTGCGCGTTCTCCTCGTAACCGACACCGATAAGCCCATCGGCGACCTCCGCGACGCCCTTGCCCGCCTCGGCTACGAGATGCTGGCGAGCACAGCCACGCCACAAGCGCTGCATCGGGTGGTGCAGAGCGAGCGGCCGGACGTCATCATCATCGATACGGAATCGCCGTCGCGCGACACGCTCGAACAGCTTGCCGTGATGAACGCCACCGCGCCGCGTCCGGTGCTGATGTTCAGCCACGACGCCAACCAGCAATTGATTCGCGACGCCGTCGGCGCGGGCGTCACGGCCTATCTCGTCGAAGGTCTCGCGACCGAGCGTCTCGCGCCGATCCTCGAAGTCGCGCTCGCGCGTTTTGCACAGGAATCGCAGTTGCGCGAACGTCTCGCGCAAGTCGAGAACGAACTCGCCGAGCGCAAGCTGATCGATCGGGCCAAACGCATCCTGATGGATCAGCAGAAAATCACCGAACACGCCGCCTACGCCAACCTGCGCAAACGCGCGATGAACCAGGGCGTCAAACTCGCCGAGGTCGCGCGCGCCATCGTCGCGGCGGCTGACTCGCTCAAATGAAGCGCCGTCCATGAACTCTCCTACTTCACTCGCCACCACGTCCGCATCGGGGCCACTCGAGAAGACTCATTTACGGCTCGGTTTCGTAGCGCTTTCGGACGCCGCGCCGCTCGTCGCCGCCAAGCTGCTCGAATTCGGTCATGCGCACGGCCTCACGCTGGAGTTGTCGCGTCAGCCGTCGTGGGCCGCCGTGCGGGACAAACTGCTGTCAGGCGATCTGGATGCGGCCCACGCGCTCTACGGACTCGTCTACGGCGTGCAACTCGGCCTTGGCGGACCGCAAACGGAGATGGCCGTGCTGATGGTGCTGAACCGCAACGGCCAGGCCATCACGCTGTCGAACCGTCTCGCCGATGCGCTCGCAGAACACGGCACGCTGCCCAAGGCGCTCGCGACGCTCGGCCGCAAACCGGTCTTCGCGCAAACCTTCCCGACCGGCACGCACGCGATGTGGCTGTACTACTGGCTCGCGTCACAAGGCGTGGATCCGTTGCGCGAGATCGAGAGCGTGGCGATTCCGCCGCCGCAAATGGTCGCGGCGCTCGCCGAAGACAGACTCGACGGCCTCTGTGTCGGCGATCCCTGGAACGCGCAGGCGGAAGCGTTAGGTGTCGGCAGAACGATCGCTTATACGAGCGAAGTGTGGCCGGATCATCCCGACAAAGTGCTGGCATGCCGGCGCGATTTTGTCAGCGCGAATCCGAATACCGCGCGCGCGCTCGTGCAGACCATGCTCGAAGCGTGCCGCTGGCTCGACGGCGCGGGGCATCGCGAGGAAATCGCGCGCTGGCTCGCGCGGCCCGAGTATGTCGGCATCGACGAAACGTTAATTGCGGCGCGTCTGGGCAAGCAGATTGCCGCTTCCGCGCCGGGTGGTCTACCCATGCGCTTCTTCGACAACGGCGCTGTCAACTACCCGCATAAGTTCGAAGGCGCGTGGTTTCTCACGCAGTTCGAACGCTGGGGCATGATCGACGCGCGCGCGGATTATGCGGACATTGCCGCGCGAATCAACCAGACGCAGTTGTATCGCGAGGCGGCCGTCGCTGTGAACGTGGCTGTGCCGGAACGAGGTGTTTCTCAGGTTTTGATTGACGGCGAAACGTGGGGCGACGGTACGTCACCGACTGCTTACGCACAGCGCTTTTCGATTCGCCGCTGAGTGGTTGGGTCGTTAAGTGGCTGAGTAACGCCGCATGGCGTTATCGATCAGATTGCCGCGCCGCCCCGTTCCGCTAGCAGCTAGCAGATTGATCTGGCTGCCACTTCCACACGCACGTCCTGCTCGAAAACGGGACCGATACCGAGCGAGCGTGCTAAGCGGCAATCAGTCGAGCGTCACGCTGCGCGTGACCATATGAAGCGGCACCGCCGCATGCCCGAGTGTATAGCCTCTGTCCGCATCGAGCCGCGACAGCAAGAGCAACCACCGCACGCTACGCCCCGCCTGCTGCAAAGCGCGATTCAGCCGCCTTGAATGCCCCCTCTCTCTGGCGATCGTTAGTCACCCTATCCATCGCGACATCGATATCGCCGTGGCTGCGACGTAGCAGCGCACGTGCGCGCGCACCCAGGTTCGTGAGCGAGAATGGCTTGGCGAAAACAGTCGTCGGTACCGGGATCGAGAGCGCGCACGCGCTCTCCCACCGAGCCGTGCGCGTTGAGTATCAGCACGTCGCACTGCATTGCGACGTGAATGAAAACGGCGCAGCACTTCCAGTTCCGTCAAGCCTCGACAAGCCGATGTCGAGAATCACCAGCGCATAGTCCTGAGTGCGCAACCCGTGGCCGGCGGATTCGCGTTCGTGCATGCAGTCGACGGCGAGTGTCTCGCTGGTCAGCGCGCTGGTGAGCAAGCGGGACGTGATCGGACTGTCTTCATTCACCTACACAAAACCAACACCAAATTATCTGGAGGACGACGTGCAAACCATCTTCAAGGCCCTAACCGTCGCTGTCGCATTCGCAGCAAATTCAGCGTGGGCGGCCCTTCCATCCGGTTACCCCAACGATTACCAGGCCACGATCGACGGCGCGAAAAAGGAAGGCAAGCTGATCGTCTACTCGGTCACCGACACCGCGCTGGTGCGTTCACTCATCAAGGATTTTGAAAGCCTCTACGGCGTCAAAGTCGAATACAACGACATGAACAGCACCGAGCTGTACAACCGCTATATCAGCGAAAACGCGGCCAGCAGCACTAGCGCCGACGTGCTGTGGAGCTCGGCCATGGACCTGCAGATCAAGCTCGTCAACGACGGCCTGATGACCACTTACGAATCGCCCGAAGCAAAGCAGTTGCCGCAGTGGGCGCAGTATCAGAAGCAGGCGTACGGCACCACGTACGAGCCGCTCGCGATCGTCTACAACAAACGCCTCGTGCCGGCCGGCGACGTGCCGCAAACGCGCGCCGATCTGATCAAACTGCTGCAAGCCAAACCCGACAAGTTCAAAGGCCGCGTCACAACTTACGACATCGAAAAGTCCGGCGTCGGCTTCAACTATCTGACCCAGGACGCACGCGTCAACCCGCGGGTTACGTGGGATCTGGTCAAGGCCATCGGTGCCACCGGTCCGAAGCTGCAATCGAGCACGGGCGCGATGATGGAGCGCATCTCCTCGGGCGAGAACCTGATCGGCTACAACATTCTCGGCTCGTATGCGCTGACCAAGGCGAAGAAAGATCCGTCGATCGGTTATGTCTACCCGAAGGACTACACGCTGGTGGCGAGCCGGCTCGTGACGATTTCGAAGAAAGCGCAAAGCCCGAACGCCGCGAAGCTGTGGGTCGACTACCTGCTCTCGCAACGCGGCCAGACGTTGCTGGCGAAACAGGCGAACCTGTTCTCGATTCGCGCCGACATGGAAGGCGAAACGTCGATGGCGGGCCTCACGAAGCAACTCGGCAATTCGCTCAAACCAGTCCCGATCGGCGCGGACCTGCTGGTCTATCTCGATCAGTCGAAGCGGCTCGAATTCCTCAAGCAGTGGCAACAGTCGATCAAGCGCTAGCCATTTGCGTTTGACACGCACGCGGCCGCACTGACGCGCGGCGGCCCTTCTTTCCATACCTGTCGATATGCGGCCAGCGTGCCGCAGGGGGACCCTCATGCCTTCCACTAGCGCAACCGGACACCGCGCCGCGCAATCACACGCGGCAAACGGCCGCTCCAACGAAGCGATACCGCGCGGCGCACTTGAGCCGTTCATGGGGCTGCTGCGCTGGCTCGTCATCGCGGTGCTGACCGTGGCGGTGGCGCTGCCGCTCGGCTTCATCCTGTTGCAGAGCGTGCTGAACGCGCCGTTCTTCGACGCGAAGCGCAGCTTCGGCCTCGCCGGTTTCGGATTCATTTTCAGCGACCCGGACTTCTGGTCCGCACTGAAAAACTCGTTTGTCATTGCAGCCGGAATGCTCTTCATCTCGATTCCCCTCGGCGGCATTCTCGCGTTCCTGATGGTGCGCACCGACCTGCCCGGCCGTCGCTGGCTCGAACCGCTGCTGCTCACACCCGTGTTCGTCTCGCCGATGGTGCTCGCCTTCGGCTACGTCGTCGCGGCCGGCCCGGTCGGCTTCTATTCGGTCTGGTGGATGGAGCTGTTCGGCACCGCCGAAGCGCCGTGGACCGTCTACTCGGTGTTCGCCATCACGGTGATCGTCGGCCTCACGCATGTGCCGCATGTGTATCTGTATTCATCGGCGGCGCTGCGCAATCTCGGCTCGGACGTCGAGGAAGCGGCGCGTGTCGCCGACGCGCGGCCGTTTCGCGTCGCGCTCGACGTCAGTCTGCCGATGACGCTGCCCGCGCTGCTATTCGCCGGCGTGCTGGTGTTTTTCCTGGGCTTCGAAGTGTTCGGCCTGCCGCTCGTGCTCGGCGATCCCGAAGGACACCTCGTGCTGGCCACGTATCTCTACAAGCTCACCAACAAGCTCGGCGTGCCTTCCTATCACCTGATGGCCGCGGTCGCGATGTGCATCGTCGCGATCACATTCCCGCTCGTGCTGCTGCAACGGCGGCTCCTGAAGAGCGCGAACCGCTTCGTCACGGTCAAGGGCAAGGCGGGACGCCAGACCGTGCTGCCGCTCGGCGCGTGGCGCTGGGTCGCGCTCGCTATCGTGGCGCTATGGCTGCTGCTGACGGTCTTCGTGCCGATCTCCGGCATCACGTTGCGCGCGTTCGTCACCAACTGGGGGCAAGGCGTGCATCTCGCCGAAGTGCTCACGCTCGCCAACTTCATCGAACTGTTCGAGCAGGACAACCTGGTGCGCGCGATTCTGAACACGCTCGGCATCGGCGTGATCGGCGGGGCGCTGGCGGTGGGCTTCTATTCGCTGGTGGCATTTGCTGGCCATCGCCGCAACGACTGGGCCACGCGTCTGCTCGATTACCTCGTGCTGTTGCCGCGCGCGGTACCGGGGTTGCTCGCCGGTCTCGCGTTCCTGTGGATCTTTCTCTTCGTGCCGGGACTGAAGGAACTGAAGAACTCCATGTGGAGCATCTGGATCGCGTACACGGTCGTGTGGCTCGCGTACGGCATGCGTCTGATTCAGAGCGCGCTGCTGCAGGTCGGCCCCGAACTCGAAGAAGCGGGACGCAGCGTCGGCGGCACACGTGCACGCGTGAGTCTCGATGTGACGCTGCCGCTCGTGCGCTTCGGTTTGCTCGCGGCATGGCTGCTGATTTTCATGATCTTCGAGCGCGAGTACTCGACCGCCGTCTATCTGCTCTCGCCCGGCACCGAAGTGATCGGCGCGCTGCTGGTGTCGCTGTGGGCGACCGGCGCGGTCGATCAGGTCGCGGCGCTTTCTGTCATCAACATCGCGATGGTCGGCGCCGGGCTCGGCGTCGCGCTGCGCTTCGGAGTGAAATTGCATGGATAAGCTCTCGGTCGACAATCTCTTTCTAAGCTACGGCGACAACCCGATTCTCAAGGGCGTGTCTTTCGAGCTGAACCCCGGTGAAGTGGTCTGCCTGCTGGGCGCGTCGGGCAGCGGCAAGACCACGCTGCTGCGCGCGGTGGCCGGTCTCGAACAACCGTCGGCGGGACGCATCGAACTGGACGGCAAGGCGTTTTTCGACGCCGCCACGCGTGTCGATCTGCCGGTCGAGCAGCGCTCGCTCGGGCTCGTGTTCCAGTCGTATGCACTGTGGCCGCATCGCACGGTGGCCGAGAACGTCGGCTATGGATTGAAGCTGCGGCGCGTCACCGCCGCTGAACAGAAGAAGCGCGTCCAGGCCGCGCTCGACCAGCTCGGTCTTGGCCATCTTGCCGCGCGCTATCCGTACCAGCTCTCCGGCGGCCAGCAACAGCGTGTCGCGATTGCGCGGGCGCTCGTCTACAACCCGCCGGTGATTCTGCTCGACGAGCCGCTCTCCAATCTCGACGCCAAGCTGCGCGAAGAAGCGCGCGCGTGGTTGCGCGAGCTGATCGTGTCACTGGGGCTTTCGGCGTTGTGCGTGACGCACGACCAGACCGAAGCGATGGCGATGTCCGACCGCATCCTGTTGCTGCGCAACGGCCGCATCGAACAGGAAGGCACGCCAGCCGAACTGTACGGCGCGCCCCGCTCGCTCTACACCGCCGAATTCATGGGCAGCAACAACCGCATCGAGGCACGCGTGGCGGCCGTCGACGGCGAGCGCGTGACGCTTGCCGGCGACGGCTGGCAACTGCAGGCGCAAGCGCGCGAAGCGCTGACTGCCGGACAGCACGCGCATGCCGTGATTCGCCTCGAACGCGTGCAGGTCGCCGACGGTCCAGGCGCGAACCGGCTCGAAGCCGAACTCGTCACGTCGATGTATCTCGGCGACCGCTGGGAATACCTGTTCCATTGCGGCGAGTTGCGTCTGCGCGCCTTCGGCCATGTGCCGCGCGCGGCCGGCCGGCACTGGATCGAGTTCCCCGCCAACGACTGCTGGGCGTTCGCACAGGCGAGTTGAGCGCGCGCCGCAACCGGACCGAAGCAAAAAGAACTAACCGCAGGAGACGGGTGATGAACATAAGCATGAAGAAAGCGACTTTCGGCGTGACCTGCGCTGGATTCGCCGGCATTGCCGCCGGCGGCGCACAGGCGCAGTCGAGCGTGACCATTTACGGCATCGTCGACACGGGCATCGAATATGTGAACCATGCCATCCCCGGCAGCGACGCCGTGCGTTTCGTGTCGGGCGGCCGGAACAACTCGCGCTGGGGTTTGCGCGGCGTCGAGGATCTCGGTGGTGGACTCAAGGCGTTGTTTCAACTGGAGAGCGGCATCAACGCCGCGAACGGTCAGTTCGACGATGGCCCTGGCGCGATCTTCGCCCGCCGCGCGCTCATCGGTCTGAAAAACCGCTTCGGGCAAGTCACGCTCGGCCGCAATTTCACCACCACGTTCGACTACGTGTTGCCGTTCGACCCGATGGGTTACGGGCCAAACTACTCGTGGGTCATTTCATCGACGGCAACGGGCGGCCGGCGAGACCTCATATTCGTGCGCTCGACCAACGCGGTGCGTTACGACGGCACGTTCTCCGGCTTCAAGTTCGGTGCGATGTACGGGTTCGGCAATGTGCCCGGCAGCATGAAGACGAGTGCCAAATATGATTTCGGTCTCGGCTACGAAAACGGGCCGTTCGCTGCGGTCGCCACTTTCGACCGGCAGAACGGCGCGAACAACAGCGTCACGCCGGCGGACACCACTGACTACATTCAGGGCATGCATGCGGGTCTGAGCTATGACTTCGGCCAGGTCAAGGCGATGGCCGGCTATCGAAACTACCGGCGTGCGTTCCGTACCGCCACGCCGGCGCTACGTAGCGAGATGTACTGGATCGGCGGGCAATACGAAATAACGCCGGCGCTCACGCTGAGCGCCGCGATCTATCACCAGGACATCAAGGACGCGAGCGATGCCGATCCGACGCTGTTCTCGCTGCGCGCACAGTACGCACTGTCGAAACGCACGTCGCTGTACCTGGCGGGTGGCTATGCGATGGCGAAGCATGGCAACGCAGTGAGTGTGTCGCGCGATTTGACCGGCGCGGCGGATACGCAGGCGGGGGTTACGGTGGGGATACAGCAGCGCTTCTGAAGTTTTTCGCTCGCCAGGTCGGGTGGAGGCGAAGCGGGCGCGTGATGAATTCCCCTACCTGCAAAGCAGGGTTTTCTCGAATCAAGACACGCTGAAAAAAACGCGAGGCGCATGGACGGTTGCATCGCCCACGCGCCTCGCGTTTCCTGCTTTGCCAGACCGCTCAGAAATTAAAGTTATCGATATTGCTCGAATCGAACGTGGTCGGCGGTCCGAGAATGATTTCGCCTTGCGGCCCAATGGTGCGTTTACCGAGCTTGCCGGCGTCGAACGACTCGCCTTCCTTGCCGCTGATCGTGCCCGACGACAGCGCTGCCGCTGCATACGCAGC
The DNA here is from genome assembly GCF_046028095.1 of Paraburkholderia phytofirmans. Classification (GTDB taxonomy): domain Bacteria; phylum Pseudomonadota; class Gammaproteobacteria; order Burkholderiales; family Burkholderiaceae; genus Paraburkholderia; species Paraburkholderia phytofirmans_A. The sequence continues at coordinate 459,059 of NZ_JAQQDJ010000002.1, read as the reverse complement.
CAGGTAACCGAGTTGGCCCGGATCCCACAACTGGAATGCCTTCACCGTGCCATTTTTCACGAACGCGCGCATCTGGTTCGGCGTGCCGAGACCGGTCACCGCCACCTTGCCTTTGCTCGACGAAGTCGAGATATAACGCGCGGCAGCCGCAATACCCACCGTGGTCGGCGCGACGATCGCCTTCAGATTCGGATACGCCTGCAACAGGCCCTGAGTTTCGGTGAACGACTTCTGATCGTCGTCGTTACCGTAAGCGATCTTCACGAGTTTGATCTTCGAATACTCGGGCTTTTTCAGCTCCTCCTGCATCCACTTGATCCAGGTGTTCTGATTCGTCGCGTTGGGCGTGGCTGACAGCACCGCGAATTCGCCCTCGCCGCCCATCAGCTTCGCGACCAGTTGAACCTGCCCCCGGCCGATGCCTTCCGCGTTCGCCTGGTTGACGAACAGTTGACGGCCCTCGGGCGCCGTGTCCGAATCGAAGGTCACGACCTTGATGCCTTGCGACATCGCTTTCTTCAGATACGGCACGACCGCGTTGGCGTCGTTGGCGGCGATCACGATCGCGTCCTGCCGCTGCGTGATCAGCGTGTTGATGTATTGAACCTGCGACGAAGCACCCGCGTCCGACGGCCCCACCGCTTTGCCCACGCCCTTGAACTCCTTGATTGCGGCCATGCCGCCCTCGTCGGCGATCACTTCGTAGGGGTTGTTGATCTGCTTCGGCACGAATGCGATTTTCAGCCCGCTTTTCAGGTCCGCGGCGGACGCGGCGCAACTGATCGCGAGCAACGCGACGCACAGCGCCGCGGTGCCGGTGTGACGTAGAGGTTTGAACATAGAGTGTCTCCTGCCTTGTTGTTGGACGTGGTGTTGTCCGGGTTATCGGTTGTTGGACTTTCTCTTTTCAGACACAGGCATTGCTAAGGACGTTAAAGGGAAGAAGCGGACTTCGCGATGAAACGCCGGTCGCGCGCCGCGCGCCAGCGGGCCACCAGATTCGGTATCAGCACCGACGCAAGCAGCAGCACGCCGGTGACGATGGTGAGCGTTTCGCTGGATACGTCGTCGAGCGTGAGCGCATTTTTCAGCACGCCGATAATCAGAAGCGACAGCAGCACGCCGATCATCGAACCGCGTCCGCCGAAAATACTCACGCCGCCGAACAGCACCGCCGCGATCACCGACAATTCGAAACCTTCGCCGTTGTCGCCGCGCGCGCTGGTGAAGCGCAGCGTATAGACGACGCCTGCCAGCGCGCTCATTGCGCCGGACAGCACGAATAGCCGCAAGCGGATCTTCGCTACTTCGATACCGGAGAATGCCGCGGCGGTCGGATTCGCACCGATCGCGTAGAGACTACGGCCGAACGCCGTGGATTGCAGCAGCACGGTAAACACAATCGCGCCGACGATCACGATGACAAACGGCAACGGAATAAAACTCCCGCCCAGCGTGTCCATGCCGAACGCGGTATAAGCGGGCGGGAAATCCGCCACCGCCTGATCGCCGAGCAATACATAGGCGAGGCCGCGAAACAGCGCCAGCGTGCCGATCGTGACCGCGAGCGAAGGCAGATTGAGCTTGACGATCACGAGGCCGTTCAGCAAGCCGGCCAACGCGCCGGCCACCAGCACCAGCACGATCACGAGCGGCATCGGCAAGCCCATGTGCCACAGCACGCCCATCAGCGCACTGGATGCGCCGAGCACCGACGCCACCGACAGATCGATTTCTGCGGCGACGATGATCAGCGTCATCGGCAGCGCCATCAACGCGATCTCAGTCAAATCGGCTAGCACGTTGCTCAGATTCGCGCCGGTCAGAAACACCGGCGACAGCAAGCGTCCGAGTGCGAGCGAGAGAATCAGCACGATCACCAGCAGCACTTCCCATTGCAGCGGCGTTTCGCGTTTGCGCGTGAGCAGCGCGGAATCGGGTTTAGCCATGATCGCGTTTCCTCATCATGCGTTTGGCGACGGAGCGGGCCAGCAAGGTATCCGCGGTAATCGCGGCGACGATCAGCGCGCCTTCGATAGCCTGCTCCCAGAACGGCGACACGTGCAGCACCACTAGCGCGATGCTGATCACGCCGAGCACGAGCGCGCCGAGCGTCGCGCCGAGTATCGTACCGACACCGCCCGTGATCGCGACGCTGCCTACCACGGCGGCGGCCACCACCTGCAACTCGATGCCCTTCGCGGTGCTCGCATCCACGGTGCCGAAGCGGGCCAGCCACAATGCGCCGGCAAAGCCGGCAATCGCACCGGACAGCAGGAAACCCGCCATCACGCGACGTTCGACGTTCACGCCGGCCAGACGCGCCGCCTCCGGATTCGAGCCGATCGCGTAGTGTTCGCGGCCGCCGCGAAACTGCTTGAGATAGACAGCGAGACCGATCAGCACGACGACCGCGATCAGCGCGAGCGTCGGGATGCCGAGCAAGGTGCCGGTGGCTAGACGGGAAAACGCATCGGGCAAACTGGTTGCGTTGATCTGTCCGCCGTGCACCCACGCGTAGTCCGCGCCGCGAAAAATGTACAGCGTGGACAGCGTGGCGACGAGCGATGGCACGCGCCCCACCGCAACGAGCAGCGCGTTGATGGTGCCCGCCACGAGACCGATTGCGAGCCCCGCCGCCAACGCGACGAGCACCGGCATATGCGGAAACGCGACATACAGACTGCCGACCGCATACGCGCTGATGCCGACCGTCGAGCCGACGGAGAGATCGATGTGGCGCATCAGGATCACGACGGTCATGCCGGCCGTCAGCAAGCTGATGATCGACACGTTCAACAGCACGTCGCGCAGATTCTGCAGATTCAGGAACTGCGGCTTCGCGAGCCCCGTGCCCACGATCAACAGAACCAGCACGACGAAGAGCGTCGTCTCGCGGCTCTTCGCGATGCTCGCCGCGAAGCCGCCCGGCGAACTCGCCGCGCGCTTCGGGACCGGCGCCTGTACCGGCGCGGGATGAGTGGAAGAATGGCGCATCATGCGGCGTGCCCCAGCGGTGGAATGGGTTGGCCGAGCGCGGCGCCCATGATGCGTTCTTCGTCGGCGTCGGCGCGCGCTATATCCGCGCTGATACGCCCCTCGTGCATCACCAGCACGCGGTCTGCCATCCCGAGCACTTCCGGCAATTCGCTCGAAATCATCAGCACTGCCATGCCGTCGCGCACCAGTTCAGCGAGCGCGCTATACACCTCGGCCTTGGCGCCGACGTCGATGCCGCGCGTGGGTTCGTCGATGATCAATACTTTCGGTCCGGTGGCCAGCCATTTGCCGAGCACGACCTTCTGCTGATTGCCGCCCGACAATGTACCGACCGGCGCGCTGGGATCGCCCGCCTTCAGACGCAGGCGCGTGCCCCATTGATTGGCGAGCTGCGTCTCGCTGCGCGTGGAGATGAGCCCGTGTTTGACGAGCCGGCCGAGCACCGTCATCGACGCATTGCGCGCAATGCTCAATTCCAGCGCGAGCCCTTGCTGCCGGCGATCTTCCGGCACCAGTGCGAGCCCGGCGCGCACGGCGGCTGCAGGCCGCCCCGCGGTGAGACGTTTGCCGGCGATCCAGATTTCGCCCGAATCGAGCGGATCGATGCCGAAGATCGCCCGCGCGACTTCACTGCGCCCCGCGCCGACCAGTCCGGCGAGCGCGACGATTTCGCCTGCGCGGACGTCGAAGGAAATGTCCTTGAAAACACCGACGCGCGTGAGGCCGCGCACCGACAGCCGTACTTCGCCAGGCGGCCGTTCGGCCTTGGGATAGAACGTCTCCAGATCGCGGCCGACCATTTTGGCAACGATCGCTTCCGTGTTGAGATCGGCGGTCAAACCGTCGAATACTTTTGCGCCGTCGCGCATGATCGTGACGCGTTGTGTCAGCGCGAATACTTCGTCGAGACGGTGCGTGATGAAAAGGATCGCCACATCACGCTCGCGCAGTTTGCGCACGATGGTGAAGAGCCGCTCCACTTCCGGCAGCGACAACGCCGCCGTGGGTTCGTCCATGATCAGCACGTTCGCGTTCAGCGACAACGCCTTGGCAATTTCAATCACCTGCTGATCGGCAATCGACAAACCGCGCACCAGTTGATCGGCGCGCAGATCGACACCGAGCGACGCCAGCAAGCCGTCCACTTCGCGGCGCATCGCGTCGTACTGAATCCGGCCGATGCGGTCCACCGGCTGCCGTCCCATGAAGATGTTCTCCGCGATCGACAGGTCGAAGAACAGCGTCGGTTCCTGATAGATGACCGCGAGCCCGGCGTCGCGTGCCTCGGCGGGCGTCGCGAAGCGGCGCGCCTCGCCGTCCACCAGCAGCTCGCCGGTGTCCGGTTGATGCACGCCCGCGAGAATCTTCACGAGCGTCGATTTGCCCGCGCCGTTTTCGCCGAGCAACGCATGCACTTCGCCGGGCCAGAGCGCGAGATCGCCGTCGGATAGCGCGCGAACCCGCCCGAATGATTTACTCGCATGCCGCAATTCGAGCCTCGGCACAGCGGATGTGGGTTGCTGCACTGCGTGTCTCCTTCTTTCTAAATCCGGTAGCAACGTTCCGCGTTGCGGCAAAACAAGGCTTCTTTTTCGGCGACGCTCGCGCCCTCGACAATCGACGCATACGCATGCCACAAATCCGCGTAAGAGCCGAACAGCCGGTCGACCGGAAAGTTCGACGCGAACATCGCGCGCTCGACGCCGAACGTATCGATCGTTTCGAGCACGTAAGGCCGCAGGCTTTCAACAGTCCACCGATGATCGAACATCGCGAGTCCGCTGATTTTTACGGCGACATTCGGGCAGTCCGCGAGCAAGCGCATGCCTTCGCGCCATGCGCGATAGCCGGCCACGCTGCTGCGGTCGACGAACATGCCCGCGTGATTGATCACGAACTGCGTATCGCCATGCGTACGCGCCAGCGCTGCCGCCTCTTCCATCTGTGACGGGTACAGTTGCAGATCGAACGACATGTCATAACGGCGCAGCAACGAGAAATGCTCGCGCCACTGCGGCTCGCGCATGAAATGACGGCCGACGTAATCGAACAGCTTGTTTTCATGCACGTTCAGAATCTGCCGTATGCCACGCGTATTGGCGAACGACGCATGCGCTTCGAGCACGGCCGGCGCATTCGACGCGGACAGATCCACCGCGGCGACGATCGCGTTCGGCATGCCACGCGATTCCTTGCGATCGGCAATCGACTGCAGCCAGCGCGTTTCTTCCACCGGATCGGCGGGATCGTGATTCGCTTCGACGTGCACCAGTTTCAGTACTTCAATATCGCCCGCTTCGCCGAGCAGATCGTCGAGCAGGTAGTCGTGTTTCAGATCGCGCGCATCACCCACGAACGACACGCCCGGGTTTTCCAGCCACGGATAGCGATGCGTTTTCAGATCCCACAAGTGCATATGCGAATCGACCACCTGCATGCGACATCCTCCGTCCGGTGAAAATCGTTTCTAGGTTTGAGATCCAGTCGGATCGGATCAGCTCGATTCAACTCAGCGAGTTCAAATGGAACACCGGTTCGAGCGGCTGCTGCACCGGCGTGTGATCCGGGGCCGTGTGCATGATGTCGGCCATGTAATCCCACCATTTGCGCATCACGTCGAGTTGCGGCAGTTCGTCCATGGTGTGATGGCTGTTCCGCGTGAGGATGGCGAACAGATGATTCGAGTCGGGATCGAAGAAAATCCGATAGTCGCGCACGCCGGCGTTGTGCAACGCGTCAACCAGTTCAGGCCAGATTTGCGCATGACGTCGTTCGTATTCCTCGCGCATGCCGGGGTTGAGCACCATCCGGAAAGCGATTGTCTCCATTGCGGCCTGTCTCCCGTCGTATCCGGGCGCTTTTCCAGCGAAACGTGGAAGCGTCTGATGCGACTATAATTCCTGCGTCGATAGCATCTCAATCCGAAGTTGGGATTGGGCGATCCACAAACCGAATCGCACCTGCCCCATGAGCCAACACTCAGCCACCGTCGCACTCGTCAATCGGCTCAAGTTCAAACACCTCGCGCTGCTCGTCGCGCTCGACGACGCGCGCAATCTCCATCAGGCCGCCGAGGCCGTCAACGTGGCCCAGCCGAGCGCGAGCCGCATGCTCGGCGATATCGAAGAAGCGTTCGGCTTTCTGCTGTTCGAGCGCAACGCGCGCGGCATGACGCCCACGCCGCTCGGCGTCGTCACGCTGGCTTACGCGCGGCGCGCGCTCGCCGAACTGACCCGTTTCGCCGAAGACCTCGACGTGAAACGGCGCGGCGGTCACGGCCAACTGACGGTCGGCGCGATCATGGGCGCCGCTCCTGATCTGCTCGCCATGGCGGTCGCCGCGCTGAAAACCGAGAGCCCGCTGCTGAACGTGCGCATTCTCGGCGAAACCAGCGACCAGGTCGTGCAATTGCTGCATCGCCGCGAAGTCGACCTGGCGCTCGGGCGGCTGACAAGTCCCCTGCAACACAACGATTTCAGTTTTGAGCCGCTCGCGCGCGAGACGTTGTTGCTGGTGGTGCGGTCGGTGCATCCGCTTGCGCAGCGTTCGCGCCTCAGCTTGCGTGAACTGATCGACTGGCCGTGGGTGGCGCAGCCCGTCACCAGTCCGGCGCGCGTGCTGTTCGAAGAAGAACTCGCGCGCGCGGGCTTGGCCACGCCGGTGAATCTGACCGAATGCGCGTCGATCTTCGCCACGCTGCAATTGCTCGAGAATTACGATGCGGTGGCGATGCTGCCCGAGTCGGTGGTGCGCGATCATTTGCGCGGCAAATTGCTCGTCGCATTGCCGCTCGAAATCGGCAAGTCTCTCTCCGGTTTCGGCATTCTCACGCGCAAGGAAGAACCGCTCGCCGAACCGGCGCTGCGTTTCATCGACCTGTTGCGCGGTTTCTCGCGCAAGCTCAAGCCCGATGACACCACCGCGGCCGCTGTCGAACGCGTGATCGTGTCTTCGGCTCCCGTGAACTGAAATCGGCATCGGCGCGTTACTGCAGGTTGACGAAGAGACCACCGTCCACCAGCAACGCCGCGCCCGTCACATAACGCGCGCGGTCGGAAGCGAGGAACGTCACGCAATCGGCGACATCTTCCGGACGGCCCAGGCTGCCGAGCGGTATACGCTTTTCGAAGTAGGCTTTCTTCGCTTCGTCAGCGAGGTCTTCCGCGTTCAGGTCGGTGGCGATGGTGCCCGGCATCACCGAGTTGCAGCGAATGCCGTACGGTCCCAAAGCCACCGCGCAGGATTGCATCAGCGAATGCACGCCGGCCTTGGTCGGCGTGTAATGCGTTTGCATGCCGCCGCCCACTAGCGCGCTGATCGAACTCGTCGCCACGATCGCGCCGCCCGTGCCCTGCAACTTCATCTGTTGCGCGGCGGCTTGCGTGACGTAAAACGCGCCGTTCAGATTGACTGCCACCGTCGACTCCAGCACCTCCGGCGGCATGTCGAGAAACGCGTGGAACGGACAGATGCCGGCGTTGCTGGCGAGCACGTCGACTTTGCCGAAAGCTTCGACCGTATGGCGCACTAACTGCTGACCGGTTTCGCGCGCGGCGACGTTGCCTTCGATCGCAATCACGCGCCGCCCCAGCGCCTCGATTTCGGCGACCACTTCCGCGACCGCGGAACGGCGTCCATACGATGCGTCGTTATCGCCCCAGTAGTTGATCGCCACGTCCGCGCCTTCGCTTGCGCATGCAACCGCTATCGCGCGCCCGATACCACGCGAGCCGCCGGTGACGATCACGACCTTGTCCTTGAGCAGCACGTCATTCTCCTTTTATGTTTCTACCTTGCGACGGGTTACCCGCGATCACCGCGGATACGGCCGCACCAACGCGCATTCCGGATTCAGCCGCACGCCAAAACCCGGTGTGTCCGGCACCTTCATGCGTCCATTTATAGGCACCGGTTCGTCGAGCAGCAACGGCGTGAACATCGGCACGACTTCGTCGGCCTTCGGCGCCATCATCAGAAATTCGGCGAACGGCGAGTTGTGCCGCGTGACCACGAAGTGATAGCTATACACCGATGAACCGTGCGGCACCACCATCACATTGTGTGCGTCAGCGAGCGCGGAGATCTTGATCAATTCGGTAATGCCGCCGCACCAGCCGACATCCGGTTGAATCAGATCGCAGCATTGCATTTCCAGCAGCATGCGAAAGCCCCAGCGTGTCGCTTCGTGTTCGCCGGTCGACACCATCATGCCGCGTGGCACGTTGCGGCGCAGTTCGGCGTAACCCCAGTAGTCATCGGGCGGCAGGCATTCTTCGATCCATTTCAGGCCGTATTCGTGCGCCGCCTGCGCAAGCCGCGTTGCATACGGCACGTCGAGGCTCATCCAGCAGTCGTACATCAGCCAGAAGTCGTCGCCGACGCGGCTGCGCATGTCCGCGAGCTTTTCCAGATTCTGTTTGAGGCCCGCCTCGCCTTCGGCCGGACCATGCTGCAGCGGCAGCTTGCCGCCGATGAAACCCATTTCCTTCGCAAGATCGGGCCGCGCGCCGGTTGCATAGAACACGAGTTCGTCGCGCACCGGACCTCCCAATAGCTGGTACACCGGCTCCTTGCGCACTTTCGCGAGCAGATCCCACAACGCGAGATCGACGCCCGAGATCGTATTCAGCACCACGCCTTTGCGGCCGTAGTACAAAGTCGAAAAGTACATCTGATCCCACATCTTCTCGATGTCGGTCACGAGTTGACCTTCGAGAAAACGCGCGAGATGTTTCTCGACGATGAACGCGCCGATCTCGCCGCCCGTGGTCACCGCGAAACCGACGGTGCCGTCGCTTGCTTCGATCTCCACCACGAGCGTGCCGAGCACGTTGATACCGAATGACTGGCGGCTCTGGCGATACTCCGGATAACGCGCCATTGGCGTGGAGATGTGATCGTCGATCCAGTGTCCGCCGGGTTGGTCGTGATAATCCGCACCGCCGCCGCGGACGATGAAGGCACGCACGTGCCGGATGGTAGGCATGGCCATGAATGGGGCTCCGTTATGAGTGCGTCGAGCGAGCGCCTAGCGGGCGCGATGCAGTAAGGTTTCGAAAGTTGTGTGCGACTGGGCCGGATCGCGGCGCAGGAGCGTGCCGATCAGCAGCGCGGCGAGCAGACTCGACACGCCCAGCACGACCAGTCCCGCCGAGCTCGACGCAAACGCGTGTTCCGCCGCGGTGCGCAGGCTCGGCGCAATGAAGCCGCCAAGTCCGCCGAGCGAATTGATCAATGCAATGCCGCCCGCCGCGGCGGCGCCTGTGAGATAGCGCGTGGGGAAGGTCCAGAAGAGCGGCTGCGCCGCGATGAAACCGCTCGCCGCGCAGCACAGCGCGAGCAGGCCGAACAGCGGGCTATGCACGAGTCCCGACACGCCGATGCCGAGTCCGGCGACGATCAGCAATGCCACCGCCCAACGCCGATGCGCACCCGTGCGATCCGCGCGCCGCGGCACATACCAGGTCACGGCCAGCGCGCACAGCCACGGCAACGCGGCGACGAGTCCCACACGCAAGCCGACCGTCGTGCCGAGGAATGCCGCCACCTGTTGCGGCAAATAGAAGATCACGCCGTACACGCTCATCTGGATCAGCAGATAGATCGCCGACAGCAACAACACGCGGCGATCCACCAGCGCGGCGAGAATGCGATGCGGGCCGTGAGCGGATGCGAGCAGCGCGTCCTCGTCGAGCGCCGCGCGCAAGCTGGCGCGCTCTTGCGGTTCGAGCCAACGCGCGTCTTCGGGACGATTGTCGAGGTACCAGAAGGCCCACACGCCCACCACCGAAGCCAGCGCGCCTTCCACCAGAAAGAGCCATTGCCAGCCGGTCAGGCCGAGTGCACCGTGCAATTCGAGGAGCGAGCCCGACAATGGGCTGCCGAAAATAAACGCCAGCGGCGCACCGAAATAAAACACGCCCACGGCGCGCGCCCGGGCCGATTGCGGAAACCAGTGCGTGAGGTAATAGATCACGCCGGGAAAGAAACCCGCCTCGGCGACGCCGAGCAGAAACCGCAGCGTATAGAAAGCCGTGGGCGTATGAGCGAGGCACATCGCTGCCGACACGAGCCCCCATGTCACCATGATCCGGCACATCCATGCACGCGCGCCGACCCGATGCAGCAGCAGATTGCTCGGGACTTCGAATAATGCATAGCCGATGAAGAACACGCCCGCACCGAACGCAAACGCCGCATTCGACAGGCCGGTATCGTGCTGCAAGGCCTTCTGTGCGAAACCGATATTGGCGCGATCGAGAAACGCCAGCACGTACATCAGCAGCAGAAACGGCAGCAGCCGTCGCATGACCTTGCTGTTGATCGCCTCGAGTGAAACGGGCGCCTGCGTTTCCATGTCGTCTCCTTCGCAGAGCGCGCGCGGTCGGCGGCTCTGCGTTTTCTTATCTTGTGTACCGCTGCCGAGTTCAGGCGCGCGTGATGCCTCAGCGCCTCAGTACGTTGCGCGTCCGCCGGACAGATCGAATACCGAACCCGTGCTGAACGCGCAGTCCTCGGACGAGAGCCACAGAATCAGCGACGCCGCTTCTTCGGGCATCAGAAAGCGGTTCATCGGAATCTTCGAGAGCATGTAGTCGATATGCTGCTGCGACATCGAGTCGAAGATCTCGGTTTTGGCCGCGGCGGGCGTGACGGCATTGACGAGAATGTTCTTCGTCGCGAGTTCCTTGCCGAGCGATTTGGTCAGGCCGATGAGCCCTGCCTTGGAGGCACTGTAATGCGAGGCGTTCGGGTTGCCTTCCTTGCCGGCCACCGACGCGATATTGACGATCCGGCCATAGCCCTGCTTGAGCATTTGCGGCACGACCGCTCGGCAGGTGAGATACGGGCCGATCAGGTTGACGTCGATCACGCGGCGCCAGACGTCGGGTTCCAGTTCCCACGTGGTGCCGTTGCCGCCGGTGATGCCGGCGCAATTGATCAGCACGTCGATCGCACCGTGGTCGGCGACGGTTTGCGCCACGGCCTGCGCGACGGCGGCTTCCTGCGTGAGTTCGACGGAGACCGCCGTGACTTTGCCCAGTTCGCTGAGCTCACGCTGGCTGCGCGCGAGGCGTTCGGCGTCCACGTCCCATAGCGCGACCGACGCGCCCGAGTTCAGCGCCCGTTGCGCCACTGCGTAGCCGATGCCGCGCGCGCCGCCGGTAATGGCGACGACGCGCCCCTCCAGATCGATTCGATTCATCGCTGTGCTCCTGTGGCAGGCCTGAGCGGCTCGCCTTGTGTTGTTGTATGCCGGCTGGTTGTGGTGTCAGTACTTTCCATGCTGCTCGTGCTGACGGTCCAGCCAATATACGAGCCGTGCGATGCGCTAACAATTCGAGTATCGGAGGGGGCGATAACAAAAGTGGATCGACAAGGCGACCCAGCAGAGGGCTGGCAACTATCTCATCAGAGCTTGCCGACGCGCTCGTTTTCAACTCGCCCTGTCATACGTGCCGGATCGAAGACGCCCTATCCAACCCCGTTTAGTTTATTTTTTTGCACTTGCACAACCGCTGCATCGCGTCCGATACTGGTTTGGCCCGCGTTCTCTGCTGCGGGTGCATCAGTCTTCGCCCGTCTCACGCGGGCTCTTTTGAACGATGGATGCGAACATCAGGAGGCGCCATGGAAGTCTGCAATGGATGCTCCGATATCGTCGGCTTGCCAGTCGATGTGCAACGGCAGGAAAACCTCACGCTAATCGGTGTCGCGGAGTGCAATGGCACGCTCGTGCTGGAGCACTATCGCTGCGACAAATGCCGGGCCGTGATCGCCAGACAATTCACGGGCGACCCTAACGAACGGATCTGGAGCGTCATCGAAACGGCTCATTGAGCCATCGGTCCGGCCATCCATCGACGGCAGTGCAATTCACGGTGAACGCCTACAATCAGCAGGCATGACGCGGCACACCCACGCCGCGACGCTTCCCTGTTGATTCCGGAGGAACCATGAGTCGAACTGAGACTGCATTGATTGTCGGCGCGGGCAAGGGCTTGAGCGCCTCGCTCGCGCGCCTGTTCGCGGCGGAGGGCATGCAGGTCGCGCTCGCCGCCCGCGACACCAGCAAGCTGACGGAGTTGGTCAACGAGACAGGCGCCCTGCCCGTGGCTTGCGACGCCAGTCAGCCGGACCGGGTCACTGCCCTCTTCGAGCGCGTGGAGAAAGCATTCGGCGCCCCCGATCTCGTGGTCTACAACGCGAGCGGCCGCTATCGCGCGCCACTCGAAGCCATCGAGCCGCAGAAGCTCGAAGACGCCTTTAAAATCACCGCCCTCGGCGGCTTTCTCGTCGCCCAGGCCGCAGCGGTGCGGATGCTGGCGCGCGGCCACGGCACCGTCCTGCTGACCGGCGCAACGGCCAGCGTGAAGGGACTGCCCGGCTCGACCCCGTTCGCCATGGGCAAATTCGCGCTGCGAGGCATGGCCCAATGCATGGCGCGCGAGTTGGCGCCGAAGAATATTCACGTCGCGCATTTCGTCATCGACGGCGGCATCGCCAGCAGCGCGAGAGGTCCGGAAGACGGCGATGCCGACGACAAATGGCTGGACCCCGACGCGATTGCGAGAGAGTACCTGCACATTCATCGTCAGCACCGCAGCGCGTGGACGTGGGAAGTCGAACTCCGCCCGTGGGTCGAGCGGTTCTAGGCGTCGTGGCTTGTCTGGCCTACCGAACGAGAAACCCGTAGGCGAGCGGATCCCGCTCGTCGATGATCCAGGTCGCGAAGCCGCAGACAAAAGCATTGCCTTCGACTTCCGGAATGACGGCCTTGAAATCACCCACCGTCGTTTCGCTCAGGACACGCCCTTTGAACACGGTGCCGATAATGGACTCGTTCACGAGCGTGTCGTCCTTGCCGAGTTTTCCACGCAAATAAAGCTGCGCGACCCGGCCGCCCGTTCCGGAGCCGGTCGGTGAACGGTCCACCTCACGATCGGCGAACACGCAGCAGTTGGCTTGCGTCGAACCCGCATGCCGCGGCGCATTCGCGATGATGGTGCCGTAGATGTGGTTGATCTCGGGAATGTAGGGATGCTCGACAGGAAACGCCTTATTGGCCGCCTGCTTGACCTCAGCGCCGAAGCGGACGAGTTCCTCCACCGACGACTCCCGCACCGCGAGATCATGCGGCTCGCCGTCGGTGTAAAAGTAGAACGCGCCGCCGAACGCGATATCGCCCGTCACCGTACCGAACGACGGCGTCTCGACGGTCACGTCCTGCTTCCAGATAAACGACGGCACGTTGACGAAGCGAACATTGCCGGCGTGCTCGCCATCCCACTTTACGAATGCTTCGATGAACCCGCACGGCGCGTCGATGCCGATGCGCGTTTCGGGTATCTCACGCTGAACCCAACCCAGTTCGACCGCCGCCGTCGACAGCGCGATGACACCGTGGCCGCAATGGTCGCTATACCCTTCGTTGTGAAGGAAGATGATGCCGAAGTCGGCATTGGGGCTGACCGGTTCCGTCAGATACCCGCCGTACATATCGGCATGCCCACGCGGTTCGAACATCAACGCCCGGCGGATATCGTCGGCGTTTTCCTTCAGCCATGCGCGCCGCTTGACGATCGTGTCGCCAGGCAGACGCGGCAAACCGCTGGTGACAATGCGGAATGCCTCGCCGCCAGTGTGAACTTCAACGGTCTGAATGGTGCGTGAAATTTTCATGTCTGCTTCGAGAAGTGGATGGGCCGGTTGCCTTTACTGGCCGTAGGGCGTCGGCAAGCCGTTCTTGATGACATACACCGTAGTCGGCGCGCCCTTCAGGTCGCCGAACTCGTCGAACGAATAAGTGCCTGCGACGCCCTTATAGTTTTCCTTCGCGAGCTGCGCGGTCAGCTTGGCCTTGTCCGTTGTCGTGCCCGCGTTCACCATGGCGTCGGCCAGCAACTTGACGCCATCGTAGTAGCTGACGGCGTAGACCTGCGTGTCGATGTTGTAGGCCGCCTTGTACTTCTGCAGGAACTCGCGGCCGGCCGCGGTTTTCTCCAGCGCAATGCCGCCCTGCGCGCAATAGACGATCGAGGCTGCCTCGCCCGCCACCTTGCCCATGTCGGCCGAGCAGATGCCGTCGCCGCCGAGCAGCTTCGCCCTGAGTCCGCGCTGGCGCATCTGTTTGGCCATCGGCGCGCCCTGCGCCGCATAGCCGCCGAAGAAAATCACGTCGGGGTTTTTGGCCTTGATGGTCGTCAGAATGCTGAGGAAATCCGTCGCCGACGAGTTGGTGAACTCCTGCTGGATAATCTGGATGCCGTTCGCCTTGGCGACCTTCACGAACTGCTCGGCGACACCCTGACCGTACGCCGTGCGGTCGTCGATGACGGCGGCCGTTTTGGCCTTCAACGTCTTCGCGGCGAACTGGCCCATCGTGCCGCCGAGTTGCTCATCGCTCGCGCCGATCCGGAAGATGTTCTTGAAGCCCTGCTTCGTGAGCGCCGGGTTCGAGGCGACCGGCAGCATCGGCACATTGCCGGTGTTGTAGACGCGCGATGCCGGAATCGCCACGCCCGAGTTATACGGCCCGACCACGGCGACCACGCCGCTGTCGACCAGTTTCTGCGCGACTTGCACGCCGATTTTCGGGTCCGCCTGGTCGTCTTCCGAGTCCAGTTTGAAGGTGACCTTCTGACCCGCGACGGTGACGCCCGACTTGTTCAGCTCGTCGATGGCGAGCCGTGCGCCGTTCTCGTTGTCCTTGCCGTTCGGCGCCTGCGGACCGGTGAGCGGCGCCGAATGACCGATGGTGACGACAACCTGGGCACTCGTGGACAGGGTGAAACCAGCGGCCATCAATGCGGCCGCAGTCATTGCAAGACGTCGCATACCGAACTCCGATTGGACTAGGGAGCAATCACCATATGCTCAATTGGGTTCCAGTTCAATCGAGCGGTACGCCAGGCTATGGCATTGGCAAACGGTCCGCCGCGTCACATGTGGGCTCGACAAATGTCAAAGCCGCAGCAGTTCGTTTTTCATCCATTCGTGGACCGCGTGACTCAATTCCTGCTGAGTCATGTCCTGCGGAGACAGCGGCGGCCCGACCACCACGCGAATATGCCCGCGGCCATCCGGCCAGCCTTTCGTCGGCCAGACCTTGCCCGCGTTCAGGACCACGGGAACGGCCGGCACGCCGGTCGCGCACGCCAGCCGGACGCCGCCGGACGTCATCCGCAACGGTGCATCGTGCGCGACCCGGGTGCCCTCCGGAAAAATGACGACGACATCGCCCTTGGCGAGGCGCTCCGCGCTTTCTTTCGTCACCGCCTGGTGAGCCTGTCGAGCGGAGCCGCGGTTCAGGCTGACCATGTCGAGGCCACGCAACACCCAGCCGAAGAACGGAATGCGCAGCAGCTCTTCCTTGAACACGAAACTGACGCGGCGCGGAAAGATAGCGAGAAACGCCAGCGTTTCCCATGTCGATTCATGACGGGACAGGATGATCGCAGGACCGTCGGGAAGGTTGTCGAGCCCGTCTATAGAACACGAAACGCCGGGTAGCCAACGCATGACGAAGACCAGTGCGCGACACCATTGCCTCGCGAGCCAGTATCGGCCCGCACGTCCGACAAACGGAAACAGAAGCAGGATGATGATCGAATACAGCGTGCCGCTACCGAGGAGGTAGACGATAAAAAGCCATTTGGTGAAAGTTGAGCGCATCGGGACCTGAATCGGGGGATAAGCAGCGGAAGCTTTTCATGGTAACGCGTTGAGGCTGCGACGTGAGCGATACGTTCGGTCGCGTGCGGAAGGAGCGCGCCGGGCGCTTCCTCCGCTCACTGATGGATCGAATTCGGCTTGCCTTCGCGGCTCTTTGTCCCGCATCCGTTTCTGGAAGACAGCCAGCGCACTCAGAACGGTCCGCGACTCGCGAGGTTCGCGTACTCGTCCTTGAGCGTTCCGATGCGTCGCCGGTACGCGTCGAGCAGACACGACTGATGACCGCCGCATGCTTTTCTGGACTTCAGCCACACCTGTTGCTCGTCCTGCATATTGCCCCGCGCGCCCATCGCAACCAGGCCCGTCAGCATCTGGTAGCGCACGGCCATTTCGACGTCCATCTCGCTCAGTTGCCGTGACGCGCAGATGGCCTTTTCATCCGGCAATCGCGCCCGGCCGCAGTCGAAGCTGGCAGCAAATGCAGTAGCGGAACTGAGCATAACCATTGCGAACAGCGCGCACCGCAAGCGACGTTTGATGGCTTGATTGCGTAGTCGATTCATCGCTCTTTTGCGTTCCGGTTGAATTGCCGCGAGCATGGTCTGAACGGCCAAACCGGTGCCCGGCAATTATTCCGTGCACGCGGGGCAAGCCACTGCTTCGGCGGCGACCTTCTGCTTGCTGCGGCCGAAGCTCGCCAGCGCGGCGAGCCCCAACAATGCGAGGCCGCTACCGAGCAGAAAGTCGGCGGAAATCCCCACATGGTCGACCACCACGCCGCCCACCAGCGACCCCAGCGCAATCGCCACCTGAATGATGCTCACGAACAATGCCGAGCCGGCCTCGGGCGAATCCGGCGTGGCGCGCTGAATCCAGATGCTGAAACACAGCGGCAACGCGCCGAAGGAAATGCCCCATGCAAGCACCAGCGCCACCACGCCGATTGTCGAATGCTGCAATAGCGGCAGCAAGACCAGTGCGAACATCAACAGCGAAACCATTGCGCCGACCGACACTTTCAGGTTGCGCGTCACCGTCGACGAAACCGCAAAGTTCGAGAAGAACCCGATTATGCCGAATCCAAGCAGCAGCCACGTGATGGTCGACATGTCGAGATTCGCGTTGTGCAGGAGGAAAGGCGTGACGTACGTGTACGAGGAAAAATGCGCGCCGAAGACGAGCGCCACCATCAGCATGCTGCGGCGCGGATGCGGCCGGCGCAGCAGCGCCACCAGATCGCGCAGACGCAGCGCGGCGGTGGACGGCAAGGACGGCACGAAGAAGAACTGTGCGACCAGCGCGACCGCGACCAGCACGCCGGTCGCCATGAACGACACGCGCCATGATGCGAAGCTCGCGATGAACGTGCCGAGCGGCACGCCGATCACCGTGGCGCACGTCACGCCGGTGAGAATCGTGGCCATGGCCCGCGCCGAATCCTTCGGTTTCACGAGACGCCCCGAAGCCGCCGTGGCCAGCGTCCAGAATCCGCCCAACGCGGCGCCGAGCAATGCACGGCCAAGCAGCATGCAGAGAAAATTCGGCGCGAAAGCGGAGATCAGATTCGACGCCAGCAGCAAAGCCGTGAGCAAAAGAAATACTCGCCGGCGATCCATGCGCCCGGCCACCAGCATCAGACCCGGCGCGGAAATGGCCGCGATGACGCCGGGCACGGTGACCATCAGGCCGGCGGTGCCGGGCAACACGCCCAGGTCCGCGGCGACGCGCGGCAGCAGTCCGACCGGCAAGAACTCCGTCGTCACGAAAGCGAAAGCGCCGATGGCGACAGCCATGACAGCCAGCCATGAACGCAGGGACGACGAGGCGCCATCGTCCAGCGAGGCCGTGCTCGCGGGCAGATTGTCTTCAATCAACATAGTATTGTTTGCGAGTCTATTAACAACGGGTGAGATTGGAGCGGCCGCACCGCGCTAATCCATTCGCAGATCGGCCGGCACGATTGAAAAAGCAGGCCATATGGGCCTGCTTGCCGGAGGTGATGCGATTGCGATCTGGAGAATCAGCGGGTGAAAACCCGAATAGACCACACCATAACATCGTATTAAATCGCTCGCTGACGACTCCGAAAAATTGCAGTCGGGCGTGGGGTTATTGGTGCGGATTTCGTGCTCCATTCCCGGCGCGGGAATGTCGCGGCAGGTGCCGCGAAGCGCAAGCGTCAGTTGGGCACAACGTTTGCTGAAGCGCACGTCAGCGTTTTTAACACGCGCTTATCCGCTCACAATAAAAGAGGACATCGCCCATGCTTACTACCCGCCCTTGCACCGCCACTTGCGTGATCGACGGCATGCCGCTCACCGTCACCTTCTATCCGGACAACGGCGTGTTGCGCATCGCGGACTCGTTGGGGGCCTGCATCAAGGAAACGCGCTGGCATGCGTCGTGGCGCGCACTGCTGGACGAATTGCGTGGATTCACTGAGGGCGCCGCCGTGGAAGGGCATAGTTTCGACACGATGGTGGGCCGTTTCACCGAGCGCGCCGATCATCCGCTAAACACGATGGCTCTCGCATAACGGCACTTGACGGGAAGCGGTGCCCATAAATGCGCACCGCATTCCCAAAGACAGACCGGTCATTGGCCAAAATAGATTCTGCATTGCGGCGCGGAAGACGTGCAGGGCTGGTTTTGCGGACCTCCCGCCTGCGATTGCCCCGCGGCTACGCCGCCGTAGGACACGTTCTGCACCGGCTGGGCGCCGGGCATGCCCTGTCCCGATTCACTGAACGACATGTCGGTCGTGGCTTGCGCCGATTCGTTCGCGTTCTGTTGCATCAGCGCGCGGCCCGACATGCCGGCGCCCTGCTGGCCTTCCATATCCAGCGCGCCCGCTGTTTTCGGCGCCAGCAGGAACACGGCGCTGGCCAGCGCCATCCATAATCGTAGTTTCATGTCCAGACTCCTTGAATCCGGCGCAGCAGTTCTCGTCCTCCAAAGAATTGATCCGCGAAAAAAGCGAGGTTGCCCAATGGGCTGACGGACGAGTCGATGCCGATGCCAACTGCTGCGGCGAGTCATCGAACTAAACGAGTAATGATTTGCCAGACCTGCAACCGATGTCGGACGCGCTCTCGCGGCTGACCGGAATCAGTCGCCGCAGGCTGGAAGCGCGGATTTTGGCTCCGCTGTTTTCTTTATAGCTCGGCCACTCAGGAATTCAATCGCGGAACACCCGGCCCGTTTGCCGCACCCGAAGTAGTTGGATAGAAGAGATTTGTACAAAATCACCCAAACCGGTACGTGCTTTAGCCGCACAGTGCGTTATGATGCTGACATAACGTCAATAATCGGCCCCGCGCGCGAAGTACCGGCGAGAGACGGAGCGTGGAGATGAAACCGGCCTGCCGCAATCAGTGCATCGTCAATACCGTTTTTTCCCTTGTGGGCATGAGGCCTGGCGCGAGACACCCGCAGCCATCCTTGCCGCGCGGCGAAGCGCTTGAATATTCACTGATCGACACCCTTGAATCTGATTGACGCCGTGTCGGCTAATTGCTGCGCCGCGATATATGGAGCGACGTTTTCTAAACGCTGCCTTTAGAGTTTCCTTCAATCGATAACCACACCGCGGGCCGTCCCCATTTATATGGATCGATGCTTTCGCGGATCTCCCTTGCAATCTGTAATTGACAGAACGCCGGACGTTTTAGAAGGACGAATATCTTATGGACGAAAGGAAGCGAGATAGCATGATTGCGTATCTCCGCCATCGCATGGAAGAGTTTGGCATCAAACCAGAAGACCTTGCGGCAGTGCTGGCATCAGAGCCGTCCGCGCAAAAGGCCGGACGCTACCGTAGCGCTACTGGAGATAGCTGGGACGGCCAGGGCGAAATGCCTCAATGGCTCAAACAGGCAATCAGCGCAGGTCAATCCATCGACCACTTTGAATTGTCGGCCGCGCCGGCGCCTGCCCCGCAGCCGAAAAAACGCGTGGACTGGCAGAACGACCCGTTCGCCGGAAGTCCGCTCGCGCGTTCGAACAATCGATAGACCACCGTATCATTCAGCCGCTAGCGTAGAGAAATCACCCCGCGCTTCCTCCGTGGAAACCGCCGTTCGGCGCGTCCGCAAGCACACATGTACCTGTGCCATGCACAGATGTGATGCGTTGTCGTGTGCGCTTGGCCTGCTTTGTCCTCGCTGTGTTCCGCTGTGCTTATTTGCATCCGGCCGCCTGTGCGCGCGTTATATCCGGACGGAGCAGCACTAAACACCAAGCACTAAGGCGCGTTGCATCCCGAGCGCTCGCGCAATGCGTTCACGCGTCGCATGTCGTGACACGCTGCGACGAGGCATTCAATGCGGGAATCGCAGCCTTTGCCACAGCGCCGGCCGGCGTCGCATATTGCGGCAATTCGATAAACGCGCTCATCTGCCGCACGATTTGCCAGAACACCTTCTCGAACAGGCGCGCGCGGTCAGACTCGGCGATGTCGTCGGCGAGCGGATCGGTGAAGGTCCAGGTGCATGACGCAGGCTCGCCGGGAAACGCGGGCGCGTGGCGGGTGTCGACGGATTCGTCCAGCGCGACGACCAAGTCCATACGCGGCGCCCATTCACCGGTGAATTCCAGCCAGCTTTTCGGACTGAGAATCCCGAGGTCCGAGATGCCTGGCCGCAATTGCGCGACCGCGCATGGATGAACCCGCGCGGCCGGTTCCGGTCCCGCGCTGAACGCATCGAACCGGTGTCCAGCCAGTTCCCGCAATAAAGCTTCGGCAATGATGCTGCGTGCTGAATTCTCGCGACAGAGAAACAGCACCTTGTATTTTCTGGTCACGCTTACCCCGTACCCGTGTTTTTTTGTTTGTTTCTGTGTGCAATTCTGCCGGCTCAGTCTTGCGCCCTCGTGACACTACGATGTTCAAATTTGTTGCGCCACGAGAATTTTTACCAGGGCTTGCTCACTTACGGGCACCGCGAATCGCGTGCGCCGAAGTGTACCAGCGCACGCGTCATGCTTTCATTCAGCCTTCAATAGAGTCGCGCCGGGATCGGGCGCGTCACACCGAAGCGTCGCTCCCGCTTCGGCCGGACACGATGCGGTTGGCCGCGTCGCTTCCGTCCGATGCCGCGGCGGGCGATGTATCGAGCCTCATGGCAGCGGGCGGCGTGCTGATCGCCTTGACGCCATTGGCAATGCCGGGTGCCGCGACGTAGGGAACAAACGCCGCCACCGCGACTACTACGATGAAAGTGAACATGGCCGTCGTGCCTCTCTGGATTGACTGCGTGGAAGTCAAACGAAGCAGGACCGCATGGCAATGAGCAGGCGTCGCTCTTATGGCGGCGCTCGGGCGACCCCGGCGACCCATGCTGCGGACGTTGTCCTTGATTCTAGAAGTGCAAATTCGAACGCTAAAGCCTGCTCTCTATATCAAATCGGTCTACCTGTATGGTCTACCGGCCAGGGCGTCATTCGTCACACGGCTGCGGGTTCGATGGTCTTGCAGCGCAGCTCGCAGCAAGGACACGGCGCTTTGTGCGCCAGCCGATTGTGCTGCTGGTGGCGATGCACTATTTCCCCCAGACGGATTTATTCCGGGCAGTCCCGCCCGCATACTGGTGCTGAGTTTTTATGCGCGCGCCATGTCGACGGCGATCGCCAAGCGCCACCCCACGACGGAAATCACGGGATGCTGAACAGAAACGCCATTAGCTCGGGCGCCTACCTCGAAAGTTTTGAATCGCTGCCCAAAGACGTGCTGTGGACGCAGGCGCAAATCGACGCGTCGCTTGCGCACACGTTGGGGCAGCGTCCGGGCAATGGCGATGTCTGGGTCTTCGCCTATGGCTCGCTGATGTGGAATCCGATCTCGGACTTCAACAGCCGCCGCATCGCGACCCTGCACGGCTGGCATCGCAGCTTCTGCATCCGCATGATCGCCGGACGCGGCACGCCGCAGCAGCCGGGCCGCATGCTCTCGCTCGAGCAAGGCGGCAGCACGCAAGGCGTCGCGTTGCGCCTGTGCGGCGAGACGCTCGAAGAAGAACTGCGCATACTCTGGATTCGCGAGATGGTGACGGGTGCGTATCGTCCGACGTGGGCGCCGGTCACGCTCGAGGACGGCACCGAACTATCCGCGATCGCCTTCGTGGCGGATCACGGGAATTCGCAATACGAAGGCGACGCGCGAGCGCCGCTGATCGCACCATTGATGGCCGTGGCGAGCGGTCTGTTCGGCACGAATGCGGAGTACGTGTTCAAGCTGCAAAGCGCGCTCGCGGACTGCGGCCTGAACGATGCCTATATCGACGAACTCGTCGCCGAACTCACCGCCGAACTCGCGCGGATCGCCGGACAACCGGCGTGACGCGTCAGAGCCGCAAGCCATTGAGAAACTGGAACCAGAGGCCGCTCAGTGCGCCGGCCGGATGCATATCGCCGGCGGGTTCTTCGCGCTTGTCCTGATTCGCGCGGTGCCCTGGCGAACCCTGCGCGGCGGCATTATCTTTCGCCGAAGTCGCTTCCGTCCTGACCGATCGATCGACACTCTCAGGCGCCTGCGCCGCGACTGGTTCCGCCTCGGCCTTGGCCGTTTCACGCCGCGCGGCCTGCAACGCCGACACGCTGTCCGCGATCTGCGCGGCTCGCCCCGCCTCGCATCGACGCCCGAGCAGCACGCCGAACAGCACATCGCGGTTGTGGCCTTCGTCGGCGAAACGCATGGCGAGCGAGACCATCTCCGCGTACGCGGCTTCGTCGGCGGCGCGCGCGGCCGCTTCGCGCTCGGCTTGCGCCTTCTGCCGGCGCGCGTGCTGCGCTTCCCAGCTGCGCATCTGCTCGGCGTAGACGGCGTCGTACACCTTGCGCTGCGCGGCGTCGGAGAGGATCGCGTACGCGTCCTTGATTTCCTGGAAGGTGGCGCGCGCGACGTCTTCGGCGCCGCTGTTGCGGTCGGGATGCCACTTCATCGCGGCCTTGCGATAGGCCCGCTTGATTTCTTCGTCGGTGGCGTGCGTGGGCACGCCGAGGGTGTCATAAAGAGTTGCCATTGCTTGCTCGACCTCGCCGTGATTGGCTTTGCGGACGATCGTAACATGCAGAAAACGGCTTTATCGTGAAGTGGCCCGGCCACAAGACGCCCGGTCAGCGGATAAAAAAAGGCCCCGCCATGTGCGTGGCGGGGCCGAGTCCCATGTCAAGGAGGTGTCATGGAGGAGACGATTCGATCATAGTCGCGTGTCATCGCGCCCCCAAACAATGCTTCGCCATATGCTTATCCGGCGCGGCTTCAAGTGCATTGCAGCGCACGCGGCATAGGCTCCGCTACGCTGAAGGCGGCCGCGCCGCCGCGCCGGCAAACGCCGCGCGGTTATATCGTTAGAACAAAAAGTCGCTTCGTGCGGCGCCCAGCGCTGATTAAGATAACGCTTCAAAGTCCGGTTCGCCCCGGTCCGCCGCGCGCAGCCCCGTGCCGGCGCACCGTGAGCCGCTACCGAAGGAGCATTTCGTTGACCAGTTTCGATCATCATCGCCGGCCGCTCGTCATCGGCATTGGCGGCACGACACGCGCCGCTTCGTCGACCGAGCGCGCGCTCGGCTTCGCGTTGCGCGGCGCGCAGGACGCTGGAGCGAATACCCGCCTGTTCGGCGGCACCTTCCTGCATAGCCTGCCCCACTACGCGCCGGAACAGTCCCACCGCACGGACGAGCAGCTTGAACTGATCGAGGCGGTGCGCCATGCCGACGCGCTGATCATCGCCACGCCCGGCTATCACGGCGGCGTGTCCGGTCTCGTCAAGAACGCGCTCGACACGCTCGAGGAATTGCGCGCCGACGAGCGCCCGTATCTGGATGGCCGCGCGGTCGGCTGTATCGTCACGGCGTATGGCTGGCAGGCCGCGGGCTCAGTGCTGACGTCGTTGCGCTCGATCGTCCACGCGTTGCGCGGCTGGCCCACGCCGTTCGGCGCCGGCATCAATACGCTGGAAACACGCTTCGACACCGTCGACACCTGTTCGGACGCGAAGGTCGTCGATCAGCTCGCCACCGTCGGCCAGCAGGCCGCGCAATTCGCGCTGGCGTTCAACGCGCACCGCGTGCCGGACGCCGCGCCGCTCGGCAACGCGCTCAAGGACGCACAACCCGCACGCCTGCTGCACGCGGTTTAATCCCCTCTTCACCGATCGTCTCACGACGCCGTGGACCCGCCTGGGCGGCCCACGGCGCGGTCGTTCGCGCGAACCGTGCGCCACATAACAGACCCGTATTCCGCAACCCCGGATAGTGTGTTTGAACACAGCGAATATGATCCGATCGGGGCTTCCGCACACATCCCTTCTGATTTGCTTACGACTAAAGATTGGTTCACCCGCTGCGCAGCGCGGCCTAGGCTTGACCTTGCCCGCTGATTTACCGGCCGCGTGACGCTACGGGTTGCGTCCGAGGTGCCGGCCTTTTCGACGCAAGCGGGGCATAACGACTGCCAAAAAATCATGAACGCACATATTCGCTACAAGGGTTACGAAGTTGCACCGGCCGCACAACAACTCCCCAACGGCCTGTTCGCCGCCAATTTGACCATCGAGAAAACTTCCGCGAATCACGAGCAGCATTATTCATTCGACGCGCTCGATTATTTCTTCGACGAAGAGCACGCACTGGCCTACGCATTTCGTTGGGGACGCATGTGGATCGATAACCACCAGTAAAGCCGCCGATCGCGTCATTCGCGTCATGTGAGTTGGGAGCGGCGCGAGCGAGCTTGCGCCGCTTGGCATCGGATTTTGAACGGTTGTGCCAGAATGGGCGACACATCGAGTTCGCCCTCTGTACGCCTGCCATGTCCGATACACTGACAGATGTTGCCGAAGACCGTACCCTGCGCCACTGGACATTCCGCGACCCCGCTCGCGTGAAGATCGGTTCCGAGGCGCACAAGCAGATGTTTTGCCGCATGCTGCTTGAAACGCACAACCCTTACAAGCCGGCCGTGCTCGATTGGCCACCCTTGCCGCCCGATGCACTCGAGCGGCTGTGTTCGTTGCCCATCTGGGACATCGCGGTGCAAACCGAAGGGCGCGCGTCGATCGCTGTCCATACCTACGCCGCGCAATTGCGCGATCCCCTGCTGCGTGAAGCCATCACCATGGATGGCGACGAAGAAGCGCGTCACAAGCACGTGCTCTCCCGGCTGATCGCCGCCTACGGCATCGAGATCGCGCCCGAGCCCGACTATCTGCCGCCGCGCGACCCCGAATGGGAATGGATGCGCACGGGCTACAGCGAGTGCATCGACAGTTTCTTTGCGTTCGGGCTGTTCCGCTCGGCGCAGCAGTCGGGCTTTTTTCCCGAGGCGCTCGTCGAGACTTTCGAGCCGGTGATTCAGGAAGAAGCGCGCCACATTCTGTTCTTTATCAACTGGGTCGCCTGGTATCGGCGCACCATGCCGCTCTGGCGCAGACCATGGCATTCGCTGCGCGTGGCCGCGATCTGGGTGGTGCTGGTCTGGCAGCGCCTCGCGATCGCGCGAGGCATCGACGCGAAAGGCATGGCGCACGATTCGAATTTTCTGCCCGCGAGCAGCGGTGTGATCGGCGAGGCCATGAACGCGCCCGACCTGTTCGCGCTCTGCCTTGCGGAAAACGAGCGGCGCATGAGCGGTTACGATGCAAGGCTGCTACGACCGAAGCTCGTGCCCACGCTGGCGCGCTTCGCCCTGCGCTTCATGAAACCCTCGCACCGCGACACCCCATCAGGACAAGGAGACGCCGGCCATGACATGGACCGTCGATGAACAACTCGCGTTGAGCGCTACCGAAGCCGTCGCCGCGATCCAGTCCGGCCGCCTGAAGGCCGCCGACTACGTGGCCACCCTGCTCGCGCGCGCGGCGGCGCTCTCGAGCCTCAATGCGCTCACCACGCTCGACCTCGACGGCGCACTCGCCGCGGCGCGGCGCATCGACGCCTTGCCCGCCGCCGAGAAAGCCCGCTTGCCGCTCGCGGGTTTGGCCATCGTCGTGAAGGACAACATCAACACGGCGGGCATGCAGACTTCGGCGGGCACGCCGGCGCTCGAGGGCTTCATAGCGAAGACGAATGCGCCCTCGGTGCAGCGCCTCATCGACGCCGGCGCGATCGTGCTCGGCAAGGCGAACATGCATGAACTGGCGTTCGGCATCACGAGTACGAATCTCGCCACGCACGCGGGCCCGGTGCGCAATCCCTACGATCCCTCGCTGATTCCGGGCGGTTCGTCGGGCGGCACCGCGGCGGCGATTGCCGCGCGCATCGTACCCGCTGGCCTAGGCACCGACACCGGCGGCTCGACCCGCATTCCGGCCGCGTTGACGGGCACGGCGGGGTTTCGTCCGTCGGTCGGCAACGGCGGCGCCGAACGGCGCTATCACGACCCGGACGCCGTCGTGCCGATCAGCCATACGCGCGACACGGTTGGGCCGATGGCGCGCACCGTCGCCGATATCGCGCTGCTCGACGGCGTGATCACCGGTGCCGGCGCATTGCCGGGCGTCGCGTTGAACGGCTTGCGCATCGGCCTGCCCGCGCCGCTCTGGGAAGGACTCGAGCGGCAGGTGGAGGACGTCGCGCGGGCCGCGTTGCAGCAACTCGAAGCGGCGGGCGTGGTGTTCGTGCCGGTGGCGATGAGCGAACTGGACGATCTGAACGGCATGGTGGGCGGCCCGATCGCGATCCATGAGCCACGCGACGACGTGCTCGGCTGGCTCGTCGCCAACGACGCGCCCGTTAAAACCGTTGTCGAAATGGCGGCCCGCATTGCCAGCCCGGACGTGCGCGCGATCTACGACGGCGTGCTCGCCGATGTGCTCGGCGACCGCTACGAGGCCGCGCTGAATCATTGGCGGCCGCGCTTGCAGCAGTACATGGCCGCGACCTTCGCCGACGAGCGGCTCGACGCGCTGCTGTTTCCGACCACGCGTTTAGCCGCTGTGCCGATCGACGAGGTGAACGGTTCGTCGGTCGTGTCGATCGACGGTTCGGCGGCCATCGACACCATGGACGCTTTCCTGCGCAACACCGATCCGGCCAGCACCGCGGGCATTCCGGGGCTCTCGCTGCCCGCGGGCATGACCGCGAGCGGCCTGCCGGTCGGACTCGAACTGGACGGCCCGCTCGGCGAGGACCGACGTCTTCTTGCGATTGGCATTGCGTTCGAGCAGTTGCTTGGCGCGTTGCCGGCGCCGGTGCTTTGATACCGGAAACGCCTTTATAAAACCTCGAATAAACTCAACCAGAACGCCGATGAAAACACCAACGCCCGCTCTCCCGCAGCGGGCCCTCTTGCGCCACGGCGCGCGAATCGCCGCGGCGTTGGCCCTCGCCCTGGCCGCCAGCGCATGCGCGCGCCTCGCCGCGGTCGATTCGAATGCGCTGTGGAAAATCGTCGATCTGCGTTGCGTGCCGTCCCAGCAGGCAACCGGCACGCCGGGTCAATGCACGTTTGTCGACCTCAACAAACGCTACGCCATCCTGAAGGATATCGTCGGACGCTCGCAGCACCTGTTGATTCCGACCGACCGCATCACCGGTATCGAAAGCCCGCTCGTGCTTGCGCCGCATGCGCAGGATTACTGGGTCGACGCCTGGGACGCGCGCACCTACGTCGAAAAATCGGTCAAGCGCTCGCTGCCCGACAATCAACTGAGCCTCGAAATCAATTCGGAATATCGCCGCACGCAAAACCAGCTGCATATTCATATCGATTGCATGCGCGCGGATATCAGCGAAGCGCTCGCGCGTCACGCCAAAGATTCACCGGATGAATGGCGCTGGGAGACGCTCGACGGTAATCGCTACCGCATCATGCGCGTGAGTTCGCTCGAGGGCGCCGACAACCCGTTTCGCATCGTCGCGCGAGACAACCAGGGCGCGGCGGCAATGGCCGGGCAAACCATTCTCGTGACGGGCGCGGGGCCGTCCGCTGACAAGGACGGCTGGCTGATCGTCAACAGCGGGATCGACGCGGACAACGGCAGCGGCTCGGCCGAAGGTCTCCAGGATCACGCCTGCCGCGTGGCGAACGCGCCCTGAGCGCCCGACCAGCAAGGCCGGAAGACGCGCCGGCGCTTTGAGGCCGCCCGCCTTTTCACGTTTTCACAGATGCATTGCTGAACAAATTGGTTCTGGCAACGCGCGAGGGTCCGTAGGATCGGTCTGAACCTGCATTCCGACCGATCCTGTTCATGGCGATTTATCTCGACGACACGCAACGCAACACCCTCGCCCGCATGGCGACGAGCTGGACATGGCGCACGCAATGGCCGACCTGGGCGTTGATCGTAACGATCTATGGGGGATGGTACGGCGTGGCGACGCATGCGCGCGAGCTCGGATTGCCGTTCACCACGCTCCTGCTCGCCGTGCTCGGTACGTGGTACATGTCGTTGCAACATGAGTTGCTGCACGGTCACCCTACGCGTTCGGCGTTCGTCAACGCTCTGCTCGGTTTCGCGCCGCTCGCCGTGTGGTTTCCGTATGGCATCTATCGCGATTCGCATCTTCAGCATCACGACGATCCGCATCTTACGCATTCCGAGCGCGACCCCGAAAGCTACTTCGTCAGCGCGCTCGTATGGCGACGCACGGGTTGGGCGCTTCGCGCGCTGCTGACCTTCCGTAATACGTTTATCGGGCGCCTGCTGGTCGGGCCGGCGTTCTCTATCGCCGCGACGGGCGTGGATGCGCTGCGTAAGATCAAAAGCGGCGATTGGCGCGATGTTCCGCTGTGGCTTGCGCACTTCGCCGCCGTTGCCGCGCTCGCGGCCTGGCTGCAACATGCGTGCGGGATCCCGGTGTGGGTCTTTATTGTGGGCGCGGGTTATGGAGCGTTGTCGTTGAGTTCGGTCCGTTCGTTTCAGGAACATCGCGAGGCGCAAGCGCATGAGCATCGCAGCGTGATTAACGAAGCCGCGTGGTTCTGGCGTCTGCTGTTTCTGAACAACAACTACCATCTGGTGCATCACGACTTGCCGCATGTGCCGTGGTTTGCGCTTCGGGAAGTCTATGAAACGTCGCGGCAGCAATACATCGATCGCTCCGGAGGCTTTTTGGTGAAGGGTTACAGCGAGTGGCTAAGACTCTATGCGTTCGCCAGGGCCGCCCATCCGGTTTATGGTGGTCTATCCGATTTGATCCAGAGTAATCAGCGTGCCTCCGAGAGTTTTGCGCGTAAATTGCGGGTGAAATTCATGGCAGTTGTCCGTCGAGGAGAACTGTATGAAGCTGACCTGCCCGCAGTTGCTGAACGTCAGACCGCAAGACAAGCCTTATAAGAGGCTGTGTCGCGACAAAAGAGACCAGGCAATCGCACGAAGCAACCCAGGTAATCAATGACTTACGTGGGTTGACCGCAGAACGAGGTAAAGGATTCATTGCGGCTGCGCCGCCTGTCCGTGTGACGTGATGCCATGCGCGAGTGGCACGTATTGGCGCAGCGACTTTCATAGGCTCGTTGAAAAGAGAAATGTCGGCCGATGTTCACCGGCTTTGTAGCGTAAAGCATGCCGGTAACCCGTCGAGGAATCGCCCGGTTTTGCGCCGCCCTCCTCGTGGCCGGCGGCCCTATCTCGCCGGAATAGCCAGCATCTCTCGCGCTTTGGCGGCGCTCGCCACCGGCCGCCCGTATTCGCCGCACAACGCGACCACCCGGGCAACCAGCTGCGCATTGCTCTTCGCCAGTGTGTCCTTGTCCCAGCGCACATTGTCTTCGAGACCCGTACGGCAGTGGCCGCCCATTTCGAGGGTCCAGTGATTGACCTCCAACTGATGCCGCCCGATACCCGCGGCCGTCCATGTCGCATCCGGCATTAATGCCTTGAGTTGTTGCACCTCGAACTCGAGAATCTCGCGACGCGCCGGCAAAGCGTTTTTTACGCCCATTACGAACTGAACGTGCACGGGAGCGCTCAGCAGTCCCTGTTGAACGAGGTCCACCGTGCTATACAACATGGCAAGATCAAAGATTTCGATTTCCGGTTTGACCTCGTAGTCGAGCATCATTTTCGCAAGCGCACGCACGAAGTCCGGCGGATTTTCATAGACGGTAGTTGGGAAATTGACGGATCCCGTTGCGAGCGATGCCATATCCGGGCGCAAATCGAGCATCGCGCCGCGTTGCTCGAACGAACGGCCGCGACCGCCTGTCGAAAACTGAATAATGATGTCGGGGCAGTGCTTCCGGATGCCGTCCTGGAGAGCGGCAAAACTCGACCGGTCGGAGCTGGAGTTTTCCTGCTCGTCTCGCACGTGCAGATGAACGAGCGACGCTCCGGCTTCGTATGCTTCGTGCGTGCTTTCAATCTGTTCGGAGATCGTGATCGGCACAGCCGGATTGTCCTTCTTGCGCGGAACTGAACCGGTGATGGCAACGGAGATAATGCATGGTTCACTCATGGCTGACACTCCAGTTCAGAGGTTTTAACTCGCCTATATGGCGAGCAATCTCGATCGTGTGCCCGGTGACATGCCCGCACGCGATGTTCCCCAAGTCTAGTCCAAATTCGCGCCGTGAGGACCGCGCACCTCGGGCAGACGGGGCGCATAGGCGTCTAACGGGGTTTTCGTGCCGAAGGAGTCATCTGAATGCTGCGAGCGAAGCTCGACGGTGATGTAAAAGCACGTAGGCCTGCGGGCATGGGCTACAGCGGTACGCGTGCTGGCGTTCGCTGATCAAACGATGCACAGCGCCGAATTGTCTAGCAACGCGACCACGTATCACGCACCGACTGACCGCCCCGGTCCGAATCACGATCCGCGAGCGCGCGCGTGCAACAACACCGTTCCGATCCCGCTGAGGGCAATCACCAACATACCCAGCGTCATCCACAAGTCCGGTATCTGACCAAAGAAAGCCCAACTAAACAGCGTGGCGAACGCCAGCTGCGCATAGCCAAACGGTGTGAGCACCGCCAGCGGCGCACGTCGAAGCGCCTGGAGCATCAACATGTGACCGAGGGTCGCGAGCGACGCCATGATGAGGACAAGCAACCAGCTTCCAAAGCGGACGTTCCTGATCTGAGGAAGCAGAGTGGCCTGCGCCGCCCATAAGAGTGCGGAAAGTGTCACGGTTGCGACCAGCGCGGTCAGAAAGTTGGTAGTCATCGCGTCGCCGGTCTTCGACAACTTGCTGGACACGACCTGAAAGCAGGCGAAGGTGGTCGCCGCGGCGATTGGAAAGAACACCGTCCACGAGAACTCGCCGCTGCCGGGCCGCACGACCATCAGCATGCCGATAAAGCCGAGAATGACCATTGCCCATTTGCTTCCGGGCACGCTCTCGTTGAGCAGTGTGGCGGCCAGCACCGTGGTGATCAGCGGCGCCATCATGGCGAGCGACGTCGTCACCGGAAGCGGTAAGTAGCGCAACCCCGCAAACGTCGACGCGGAATTGAGAAGCAACAGGATAGCGCGCAGCAATTGCAGCCTGAACGGCCGGGCGCCGCGAAAATCGCGCATTCCACGTTTCGCCAGCCAGACCGCGAGCACGACGGTCTGGAAGACGTATCGGACCCAGAGCAGTGCGAGTAGCGGCACTGTCGAACCGATGATCTTGGTCATGGAGTCACTTCCCGCAAAAGCTGCGGTCGTGAGCACCATGAAAAAAATACCCGCTTCCACACTGTCAGCGGGAAAGAAAGAACGGTTGAAGTATCGCGGGCGCTCCACCCGTATCCCCTATAGTCGTGCGGCCTCGTTCGCGTGTATCGGAGCGGCGCGCCGGATCATCGAGTCTGCGTCACCTGAACCGACGCGTCGATTGCGATCGCATACCCTTTGACGCACGTCACCTTGATTGCCTACTGTTTGATCTTCGAAACCGCGCGTAACTCTTCAGGCGTGGCCGTACCGAAGCCGAAAAACTCCAGATAGGCCGGAATCATTTCGTACAGCATGTCGGTGCCGACTTGCACCGCGCAGCCCTTATCTTTCGCCGCGCGTAACAACGGCGTGTATTCGGCTTTCATCACGACTTCGCCAACGAAGGTCGTGGGCGCAATGCGATCGACATCGAACGGAATCGGATCGCCGTCTTTCATGCCGAGCGGCGTCGCGTTCACGATCAGATCGAAACCAGCCGGGTCGTTCGATCCAGTGGTCACACGGAGCGCCGGATAGTGCTCGCGCAGCCGGCCGGCAAGTGCTTCCACCGACGGCGTCGTCATATCGAACAACGCCATGTCCCCGACGCCCGCACCGGCCAGCGACGCCGCGATCGCCGAACCCACACCGCCACTGCCGAGCACCAGCACGCGCGCACCCTTCAGCTCCCGGCCCTTTCGCAGCACGCCGCGCACGAAGCCTGCGCCATCGAACTGGTCGCCCAAAAGCGTGCCGTCTTCGCGCTTGAGGATCGCGTTGCACGCCCCCGCGATACGCGCAGTGGGCGTCATTTCGTCGACGAGCCCAGCGGTCGTCACCTTATGCGGCATGGTGACGAGCGCCCCACGAATGTTGGTCATGCGGAACAGCAGAGGCAGCAACGCCTTGTAGTCGTCCGGCAGCACGCCCATCGGCATCACGACCGCATCGATACCGTTTTTGTCGAACCACGGGTTGTAAATCAATGGCGCCTTAAAAGCCTCGGTCGGATAGCCGAGGTGGGCGATAAGGGTGGTCTTTCCGCTGATCATTGCTGGACTCCTTCAATTGTGCCGGATTCAGGCGTCGATCTCGACACGCCGCACATCGCCGACGATGAAGATATACGAAAGCGTGCCGATCAAAGCCGCAACGCCAACATAACCCAACGCGTAGAAAACGAACCGGTTTTTGCCACGATCAGGCCGATACCGATGCGATATGGCGAGTTTGCTTACTTCAGCTCGCCGGCGACACGCTTCGCGGCTGCCAGTGTCCGCCGCAATCGGTCGTCAAGCTCGAGCGCTGCGGCGAGCTTTCGGTTGGGCACCTCCAGACCGAATGAAACGCCCGCTGGCAAGGCAGCGATGAACTCGTGCAGCGGCAAGCCGCCCTCGCCCGGCAACAGACGGTCGTAACGCGCTTCTTCGGAAATAGCTGCCGTGGTCGCCGGCGCTGTTGCGCTAGCGTCGCAAAACTGCGCATACCGGATGCGGGTGGGATCGATGGCCGCGATGTCGCTAATCGCGCCGCCGCTGCGTATCAGATGAAACGGATCGAGCAGCATGGCACCGTTGGGCTGCGCCGCTTCGCTCACAATTGCATTGGCAGCCTGAATGCTGCCGACGCCGAGCCACGCCGCAAATTCGAGCGCGCACGAAATGCCGAAGGGCGCCGCCAGTTCGCACAGTTGCGCGAATTTCCCGACGGCTAGCGAACGGTCGGCAATATCGATCAGCGTGAGCGCATTGCGCGCGCCGAGACGCTTGGCCGTCTCGAACACACGCTTGAAGTCGCGCACGTCGCGCTCAGGCGTGAGAAGCATGACTTCGATATCGAGCACTTCAAGGCCCGTATCGCGCAAACGGGCTTCTGTTTCGAGCAGCATCGGCGAGTTGTCGAACATCGGATGCTGCGCTTCGCCGGCCCGAAACGGGCTCAGGCGCAGACTGACCGCGTCGTAGCCGGTCCGGCTCGCCGCCGCCACCAGATCAGGCGGCGTCAGTTCGATAGCCGTCAGCGGTACCAGAGAATAGAGTCGTGTCACCGCGTCGCCCCTGTATCAGCCCGCTTCGCTCATGGTCGGCTCGGCATGCGTCTGCTCGTGGGCAACCCGTTTCAGCAGATCCAGCGCGACGTCGACGATCATGTCCTCCTGGCCGCCCACCATCTTGCGCCGGCCGAGCTCGACCAGAATGTCGACGGTTTTGAGGCCGTATTTGCTCGCCGCCACTTCCGCGTGACGCAGGAAGCTCGAATATACGCCCGCGTAGCCGAGCGCGAGGGTTTCGCGGTCCACGCGTACCGGGCGGTCCTGCAACGGACGCACCAGATCGTCGGCGGCATCCATGAGGCGATACAGATCGCAGCCGTGCTTCCAACCCTGACGCTCCGCCGCGGCAATGAATACTTCCAGAGGCGCGTTCCCCGCACCCGCGCCCATGCCCGCAAGGCTCGCATCGATGCGGTCGCAACCCTCTTCCACCGCCACCAGCGAATTAGCGACGCCGAGACTCAGGTTGTGATGCGCGTGCATACCGGTCTGAGTTTCCGGCTTCAGCACATCCTTGAACGCACGGAACCGATCGCGGATGTCGTTCATGCCGAGTGCGCCGCCCGAATCCACCACATATACGCAGGTCGCGCCGTAGCTCTCCATCAGCTTCGCTTGTTCCGCGAGCTTCTGCGGCGTGGTCATATGGCTCATCATCAGGAAGCCGACCGGGTCCATGCCGAGATCACGGGCGAATTCCAGATGCTGACGCGACACGTCCGCCTCGGTGCAGTGCGTGGCGACCCGCACAACGCGCGCGCCAGCGTCGAACGCATTGCGCAGATCGTGCGTGGTGCCAATGCCGGGAATCAACAACGTGGCGATCTTCGTCGTCTCGACGCTTTCCGCCGCGGCCGCGATCCACTCGACATCCGTATGCGCGCCAAAGCCGTAATTGAAGCTCGATCCTTCAATACCGTCGCCGTGCGCGACTTCGATGCTGTCGACGCCCGCCTCGTCCAGCGCCGACGCAATCGCCTTCACATTCGCGATGCTGTACTGGTGACGAATCGCATGACTGCCGTCGCGCAACGTGACGTCGGAGATATAGAGTTTTTTGTCGAGCGCTGTCATTACACGGCCTCCTTGTGTCCACGCGCGATGCCGGCAGTCACCCGGCGGCGCGCCATCATGTCGCCGCACGCGAGCGCGGTCGAGGTCATGATGTCGAGATTGCCCGCATACGAGGGCAGATAGTGAGCGGCGCCTTCCACTTCGAGGAACACCGAGGTCTTCAGACCATGCTTCGGACCGATGCCAGGCACGTTGAGCGGCTGCTCCGATGAGATCACGTCGAACTGCACTTTCTGCTTGAGACGGTAGCCGGGCACGTAAGCCTGAACGCCGGCCACCATCTTCGCGATGCTGTCTTCAATGAGCTTCGTATCAACCAGATCGGACAACACGAAGACCGTGTCGCGCATGATGAGCGGCGGCTCGGCCGGATTGAGCACGATGATCGCCTTGCCGCGCGTCGCGCCGCCAAGGATTTCAATCGCGCTGCGCGTGGTTTCGGTGAACTCGTCGATGTTGGCGCGTGTGCCCGGACCGGCGGATTTGCTCGAGATCGA
Organism: Paraburkholderia phytofirmans; assembly: GCF_046028095.1. Taxonomy (GTDB): domain Bacteria; phylum Pseudomonadota; class Gammaproteobacteria; order Burkholderiales; family Burkholderiaceae; genus Paraburkholderia; species Paraburkholderia phytofirmans_A. The sequence goes on along the minus strand of NZ_JAQQDJ010000002.1, from coordinate 424,178 downwards.
TGCGACGATTTCCGCGTAATGCACCTTCGTCACACGAGACACCGCCGCGACCATCGGAATCGTCGCCTGGCCGCCACACGTGACCATGTTCATGTTGCTGGCGTTTTCGGCTTCCAGGTTGATCGCAGGAATCACATACGGGCCGAGCGCCGCAGGCGTCAGGTCGATTACCTGCACGCCGTGCTGCTGAAGCACATCGTTGTGACGCTTGTGCGCGCCTGCCGAGGTGGCGTCGAACACAATGTCGATGTCCTTGAACACGTCGAGCTTCAGCAAGCCGTCGATCCCTTCAGCGGTCGTTGCCACGCCCATGCGTTCGGCGCGCGCGAGGCCATCCGATTTTGGATCGACCCCGACCATCGCGCCCATTTCGAGGTGCCTGCTGTTGCGCATCACCTTGATCATCAGATCGGTGCCGATGTTGCCAGGCCCGATGATCGCTACCTTAACCTTGTCAGTCATATCCACTCCAGAATCATTGCTTCATGCTTTGGGAAGCGCCGCGCTGCCATCCAGGACGCGGTCAGCAACAGTCTTGCCGCCACGTCCCCAGCAATCGGGCGGCACCTCTTCCACCAGCACGCGCACGCCGTCGATCGGCATGTCGAGGCTTTCCGCCATTGCCTGCGACACGCTTTCGATCAGGCGCCGTTTCTTCTCGGGGCTGCGGCCCTCGAGGATCTTGATCAGAGCGATCGGCATCGGCTTACCCCTTGATGTGAAAACCCGCGCTACCGAGCCGTTCCATATCGACCGATACATACTGGCCGGGCTTGATCCATTCGGCCGGCGTCGCGCCACCCGCCATCACGATCCAGCCGGCCTGCAACGGCTCGCCTGCCTGGGCCGACAAACGCGCGGCGGCGACCAGCGAACGCAGCGGATGACCGAGCAGCGCCGCCGTCGAGCCGACCTGCACGACGCGGCCGTCGATGTTCAGCGTGAGACCCAGATTCGCGAAATCGATCTTCGGATCGCGCCACGCGCCGATCACGAAGCCGCTAGAAGATGCGTTATCCGCGATCACTTCGGGCAACGTGAACTTGAAGTCCTTGTAGCGCGAGTCGATGATTTCGAGTGCCGGCGCAATCGCTTCGACCGCGGCGAGCGCCTGCGGTCCAGTCACGTCGCCTTCGAGCGAATGCTTCAGCACGAATGCGATTTCCGGTTCGACCCGCGGATGCACGAAGCGCGAGAACTCGATCGCCGTGCCCTCTTCGATCTGCATGCCCGCGGTGAGACGGCCCCAGATCACGTCCGAGAGACCCATCTGCACCATCTTCGCGCGGCTGGTGAAACCCATCTTCACGCCAACGCGGCGCTCGCCCCGCTCGACACGACGTTTGATCGACGCCGATTGAATCTCGTAGGCCTGATCCAGCGACAGGCGTCCCTCAGGGTCGAACTGCGAGACTTCGGTTGCATTACGCGCTGCATCGTCGAGCAGCGTCGCGTATTCGGTGATGGCGCTCATTAGCGTGCCTCGCTCGCGGTTTGCGTGGAATCGGCTTCGAACACGGCGCGCACCGAGCCCAATCCGTTGATGCGTGTTTCGAAGATGTCCCCGGGCGTGACGGCCACCATCGGTCCGAGCGCGCCGGACAGTACCAGGTCGCCGGCAAGAAGCGGCGTGCCGAGCGCAGCCATCTTGCGCGCGAGCCACAGAACCGCATTAATCGGGTTGCCCAGGCATGCCGCGCCCGCGCCGACCGACACCGGCTCGCCGCGCCGCTCCATGACCATGCCGCACAATCGAAGGTCGAATTCAGACAACTTGCGCGGGCTGTTGCCGAGTACATAAGCCGACGACGACGCGTTGTCCGCGATCGTGTCCGTGATGCGGATATTCCAGTTCGCAATCCGGCTGCCGACAATCTCGAGCACCGGCAGCGCGTAATCGATGGCGTTCAGCACGTCGAGCTGGCCGGGATTCGACATGCGCAGATCGCGGCCGATCACGAAGGCGACTTCGGCTTCGATCTTCGGTTGAGTCAGAATCGATTTGGGAATGGGTTCGCCGTCGCCGTAACCCATGTCGTCGAACAGCATGCCGAAGTCCGGCTGATCGACGCCGAGTTGCTTCTGCACGGCCGCCGAGGTCAGCCCGATCTTGCAGCCGACAATGCGCCGTCCTTCGGCCACACGGCGGTCCGTGTTGGCGCGCTGGATCGCATAGGCGTCTTCGATCGTCAGTTGCTCGCAGGTTTCGCGCAGCGGCGCGATGTACTTGCCGCTACGTTCGGCCTCGACCAGTGCGATCGCCGCCTGTTCTATCCATTGAGGGGTCATTGTCCTTTCTCCTGTGCGGCTGCGGCGAGTTCGTCCTTGGTTTGATCGCCGACGGCCCAATGCGTAGCCGGCGTGACCGTCGCGTACACGCGGATGGTGTTGAGCGGCGCACCCAGCGTTTCGTGCACCGTGCGGGCTACGGCCTTGACGCACGCCTTGATCGCGGCATCGTCACGTCCTTCGACGAGTGAAATGTGAATGATGGGCATGGCTTTCCTGTGTGCGTGATGCTGCGCGATGCGACGCCGGGTTGGACTACGGTGCTGCGGGCGGAGCCACCGCAGCCGCCGTCTGCCCGCTACGGGCGAGCGAATCGGCAACGCTTCCGTTCGCCTTCATGTCTTCGATGAAAACAGCGAGCGCGGACGCCGCGTCGGCGCGACCCTTCGGCACACCCATCGCCTGGCGGATCGTCATAAAGCTGTCGTCGAGTACGCGCAAGCCCTCATGCGTCGAGGCATAACGGCTCACCACTTGCCGAACGCCCGCGGCTGCGTCGAAGCCCTGAGTCACGAATACTTCAAACGCTTCGGCGGCGGTGGCGTAGCGTTCGATTTGCGCCTCTTTGAGCGTACGCGTCAGGTAGAGGTCGTACGCGCTGCCAGCACCTACCGTGATGCGCACGCCGCTGCGGTCGACCTGTTCGCTCCGTCGCAATGGCGACGCTTCGCGCACCATGTACGCGCCTTCTATCAACACATACGGCGGGGTGAAAGCGATCTGCTCGCCGCGTGTCGGATCGATCGCGAGAAACGCGACGTCCCACGCGTTGCCGGCGAGTGCTTCGAAGACTTTGCCCGCTGCGTCGAACGTGACGAATTGCACCTCGACGCCGAGCCTTGCCGCGAGTTCACGCGCGAGGTCGACGGAAACGCCGCTGAGTTCGCCGCTGAGTTCGCCATTGTCTGCGCCGCGTTGCGCGAGCACCGTATTGCCGAGATTGATGGCCGCGCGCAGCACGCCGCCCGGGGCAAGCTGTCCGCGCGCCAACTGAAGTGCCTGCTGGAGCTGTGCTTCGCTCATGACTTGCGCTCCAGCACGGACCAGACCGGCCGCGGACCTTCTGCCTTACCGGTAATCGGCGGCTTCGGCAGTCTGGCCTCGCCTGCTTCGATCCTGAAGTGATGCGCAAGCGAATACCACGGTCCCTGAATAACACCCGACGGCGCAGCTTCGTTTTCGTGCAACACGTATTGCCCGACAAGCGCCTGGGTCACGCCGAACTGCACGTCGGTGTCGAGGTTGGGATCGTCGCTCGAATAGACCTGCGAGAACTGCGTCTTGAAGCCCGGCTTGTAGATCATGAAGTGAATGTGTGCCGGACGCATGTTGTGACGCCCTTGCGCGCGCAGCAATTCACCCACTGGACCCGATAGCGGAATCGGATAGCCCGCCGGCTTCACGCTGCGAAAGGCGATATGTCCTTCGCTATCCGTCGTCAGTTTGCCGCGCAGATTCATGTCGGCCTGCTCGGGGTCCTGGTTCTCGTAGAAACCTTCCGCCGACGTGTGCCACACATCGACTTCAGCGCCTTCCACAGGCTTCCCTTCGGCATCGTGCACCCATGCATCGACAAAAATCGGCACGCCAGGCGTCTGCGAACGCACAATCGAACCGCCTTTCGGCGTCGCGGGCGAATCCATGCGCCAGAACGGCCCCATCAGGTTCGCGGTGGTTTCGGTCTGGCCGTTATCACCGTTATTCAGCAAACAAACCAGCGATGAGAGGCCGATGGAGCCCGCCGCCAGCACCACTTCATTGTGCGATGCGGTCGACAATTGCCCGAGCTTCGCAATGAAGCCACAGGCCTGATGGAATTCAGCTTCGGTAAGTTTCGCGTCGCGTGCAAAGTTGTGCAGGTGGTGCACCGCAGCGGTCATGATTTCGCGAAAGCGCGGATCAGGTGCGCGGCTGAGTTCCGCGAGAACCGCTTGAGTGACGTCTTTCTGGTTGCGGATGATCATGCGTGTCTCCAATCGTGAGCGCGCTACGCCGGCTGTTCAGTCGCATTGGACTCCACGGGCGACGCGCGGCTCGATGTGTTGCAGCTATGATGCACGCCATGAGAACATACCGTCCAATACCGATTTTTTAACTTCTGATACCGATTTGGTATGACACAGGCAGCCGCGGATTCTCCCCTTGGTGTTGCGTACAGACTGGAAAGATAGATCATGGAACTGAAGCAGATGCGCTATTTCCTCGCCCTCGCGGAAGAGCTGAACTTTGGCCGGGCGGCGGAGCGCCTGCACATGGCGCAACCACCGCTTACCCGGAATATCAGGGGCCTAGAAGAGGAACTCGGCACCCAGCTTTTCATCCGCACAGCAAAAGGAGCGGAACTGACTGAAGCGGGGCGCGCCCTGCTCGACGAAGTGCCGAACATTCTCGCGCTGTCCCGCCGCGCCGAAGAGCAGACCCAACTCGCCGGTCAAGGCTATCTGGGCCGGCTCGACGTCGGCATCTTCAGTTCCGGCATCCTGAATGTGATTCCGCGATTGCTTGCCGATTTCCATACCGAACGTCCGGAGGTAAAGATCGGCTTGCACAACATGTCGAAGGCCGAGCAGATCGCGGCGCTTCGTGAGCGTCGCATCACTATCGGTTTCAACCGGCTGGTGCCGAACGAAAGCGATATAGCGGTCGACTGGGTACAGCGTGAACCGTTTCTCGTTGCGCTGTACGAAGGGCATGCACTGTGCGAGAAGAAATCCGTGACGCTGCGAGACCTCGATAACGAGCGCATGATCCTCTATCCCAACGCGCCGGTGCACGGACTCGCGCAGGAGGTGACAGCCGCGTTTCGCGCGGAGGGTGTGCGCCTGCGTGTCGAACAGGAGGTCGAGGACGTCGTCACATGCATCGCGCTGGTTGCGAGCCGTTTCGGGGTTTGCGTGACGACGGAGTCAGCGGTGAATCTGCGCTTGCCCGGAGTGGTGTACCGGCCGCTCAAATCATCGCAGTTGCGGGAGATCGAACTGAGTTGCCTCTATCGGCGCGAAGATACATCGCCGATTCTGCAAGCGTTCCTCAGGTTAATGCGGGCGTCCCGTTCAAAGCACGCCCGTATGAAGCACTGACGGCCCTAATGAAGGCGCAGAACATCGTCGAAGCTTCTAGCACCACCGGCTAGAACGCGCCGCTGCGCATATCTACGCCCATACGGTAATTCTGGTTACTTTGCTCCGGATTCCGGTTGATCAGCGGTCGCACATAGAGCGGATGCCGCAAACTACGAACCTCATGTTCGAGCCTGAAGCAACGCGCCGCTCGCGAGATCGATGCGGCGATCACCGCGGCATCGATCTTCATGTATATCGCGGCCACAATGCTCGACGAAAGCAGAAGTCCGGTAATGATGAAGCTTCGCTCAGTTCGTAGTCTTCGGCGTCAGCGGTTCGAGCCCGGTCCCCTCAATCGCGGGGGCTGCGGCCGGCGATGACAGAAAACGGATCAGGGCCGCTGCGCCCGCTGGATTTTTGGCGCTGGTGGCGATGCCTCCGGAAAACACCGTGTACCTTTGTACCTCCGCGGGCAAACTGCCGATCACAGTCACCCCGGCCACCGGCAACAGTTCGACGACCTGCTGAAATCCGAGCTCCGCTTCGCCGTTCGCGATGACACTGGCGACCCGCTCGGCCGGGATCATGCGGCTTTTGCTCTCCACCCGTCCCTCGATACCGAGAAGCCGGAATAGTTCGCTGCCGATATAGACTCCGTTCGCGTCGTCCGGATAGACGATCGACTTCGCGGCGAGCAGCGTGCGCCGCAATGCGTCGACCGAGCCGATATCCGGCTTCAGCGCCCCCTCGCGAGCCGCGATGCCGATTGCCGAGCGCGCGAAGTCCACCTTGCTCCCAGATACGACCTTGCCGGCGTTGATCTGATCGTCGAGCGCATAGCCGGCCACGATCAGCACGTCTGCCCATTCGCCGCGCGCAAGTCGCACAGGGATGGCATTCGCGGCGGTGCCCGCCACAGGCCCCCAGACGGTGACCAGCGTATCGCCAGCCGCCTCCTCGAATTGTCGACCCAGCGCGCGATAGGCTGACGCGAACCCGCCCGAAATCATCACCTTGACTTCGTCTGCCGATGCCGCGACGCTGTTCAACAATGCGGCAGCAACGCAGAATACGAGTGCGTAAACTCTCGGCTTGCGGCAAATCACGGCCCCGCTCCATGTCGATCGGATGATCCAGCCCAGACATGTATCGAGTCTGGACGCCACTGATGATGTTAGCCAGCAACGCGGCACCGCGCGCAGCACCGATGCCGCGCCAATTCGGAGTCTCTCGCCGCCGTTTGCGCGACGGCCGCCGCGCACAACCATCTCTATGTGCGACAGGCTTCGTCGACGTCGCTTTCGGCGCCTCGAGCGGCGCGACGATCATCTCGAATCGCGGAATTCGCAGTTGACGTTATCCACGCCATATTAGCCCGTCAGCGCTATGGAGATAAGCCGCGGCATGCCGCGTTAGCCGTGCAAGACAGGATCAGAAGCGTGTCCGGCGGCGTGGCGGCCTGGCTGCGACACACGTCGGCTTCACATCAGGCCGAGGGAGCGTCGACCTGCCGCGCCCCGCCTCGCAGCGGATCAGCCCTTGCCGCTCCAGCTCTTTATAAGCGTTTCGTGACCGTCTGCACGCTGATCGCCAGTTCCGCGGCGACGTCGCGATGCGGTGGCAGCCGCGCGCACGGCTTCCCGCTACTGCTCGATCACCGTTGCCTTCCGCGAATTTCGGGTCTGCGTTAGCGCACTGCCGTGATATTGCCGCCAGATAGGGCATGGAAACTATTGTCCTGGTGCATTAACGAGAAAAAACGGACTATGTTTGCTGCGCCGTTTCTCCCCCGCCTTGTCCTTCGCCCGGGAGCAGGCCGAAAAAGCCTTGTTTTTGGCGGCACAAGTTCAGTGATCGGCGGCCGAGTGTGCAAGTATCGTTGCCGAGGCGTACACCACATCCCTTTGCGAGGTTCAGGATGGTTTGGAGACTCTGGAAAACCGAGAAGCGGCAAGATGCGACGCAAAGCTGGCCCAGCGATACGAATCAGTCGATAAAGCAGCTTCTGGGCATGTACCTGAGCAGCGACGCAGCGCCGTTCGCAGCGTGGGCCGCACCCGGCATCACATTCACGCCCGAAGTCGAACCGGTATTGCGAAACGGAGTCCAGGGATATCAGCTCGCCCTCTGGTTCTGGCTCTTTGCCGAGAAGCACGGCACCATCGCGGCACGCATGGTGCGTGAGTCCTTTTGCCTGTTCGCCGAGGAAGCGCAACCGTCGTCCGGCGACAGGATCGATGCGCTCCTCGACTTCGAAAATCGCCTTGCGCATTCTATCGAGGGCATTTCCTCCGGGGAGCGCACGTTCCAGTTGGAGAGCCTGCCGGTGGAATTGCCGATGGAATTCTTTCTCGCCACAGGGTTCCTCCGGCTCGCACCCGAGTCCCCTTATGCCGGAGCAAATGAGAGCGCCAGTCTGCAAGGCAACGACTACAAGCTCGCTGACTGCTTTCGTCATGCAACCGAAGAGGCGCTGGCGGTGTTCCGGGCGATGATAGACAAGGTCGAATTCGACGCGAAATCGCTATCGAACTGGAAATGGGGCGCCCATCCCGGCGCTGCCGAGCGGCATCTGCAACGACGCCACAGCAATCCCCTGTTTCCTCTTCACCGCCAGATGGTGACCGCGCATGAGGTCTATGAAGCGCGTCTTGCCGACAGCCAGGCCCTTCACGAAATCAGCAACGAGCTTGGTGAGCTCAGCCATTCGTTCGCGCAAACGACCGAACTGCCGCTGAACTGGCAATCGTTCCTCGATGGATATCGGGACTACGTCGACCGGCTCGATGAACGCCGCCTCGCAGCGGGTGGACAGAATGCGCCGCTCGGCGACGCCATTGCAAGACTACGCGCCGATATTCTCACGACCTGGCGCACTTCCCTTCACAAAAACCGGCATAGCCTTGCCACGCTCGACCAGGAAGAAGCGCAAAGGGCCGAGCGACGCGCGCTTCTGTACGGATGCGACTGGACCGCACAGCTTCTAAGCAACGGCTCTCTGATACCGCCCGAAGAGGTCGTCCCCGCCCTTCTGAGTGAGTCCCCGGCTGAGCTGGAACGGGTGGTGGCCGCCCTTCAGGCCGAACCCCGGCTGCATGACACGCTGGCGCATTGTCGTGCAACCGCGCATCGGCTAGAAAACGAATCGCGCTCGGGCGGCCGCAATATTCCTGACATCGCCGACAAGCTCCGTATTCTTGACGGTCCGCCGGGACAGGTGCCGGCGTGATGTCACACACTCCACGTTTATGGCTCCGCACTCCGGGTTCGCGAGGTTCTGCATGGAAAGTACGTCCCCTCGCCGCCGGACGACGCAAACGGGTGCGTGCGAACTAACGCTTTGCGAGATCGTCTTGCGGGACTACATTTAATCAGTATCCGTCGAGACGATGTGGAGCACCAAAGGCGGCGAATCGCCGGACGTGTGTGCTGCGATGACATAAAAGGAGATACCAATGGCAGAGATAGATAAGGAAGACGTCGTTGCAGTGCTGAACCGGATTCTCGAATCCGAGTTGGCCGGCGTCGTTCGATATACGCACTACTCGTTTCTTGTTTTCGGATTCGGACGCATTCCAATCCAGTCCTGGCTGCGTGAGCAGGCCGACGAATCGCTGTTGCACGCACAGCAGGTCGGTGAGTGGATCACCACACTGGGCGCCTATCCGTCGCTTGCGATCGGCCCCCTCCTCGACTCGCACACATTCGATATCGCGTCGATCCTGCGCGAATCGCTGCAGGCCGAGAACCTCGCGCTGGGGCTTTATCGCGAACTGCTTGCGCTCGTCGAGGACCGCTCCGTTGCACTCGAGGAGTTCGCCCGGCAGATGATTCATGTCGAAGAGATGCATGCGGGCGAAGTCGACAAGATGCTGCGCCGCCCTGGCGAAATGACCACGTCGACCGAACGCCAGGCGGGCCAGTCCTGATCAAGTAGATTAAGGCGGCTCTGCGCGGCACGCCAGGCACGGTGGCGCATCCCGTCACCGATTTGGCATTGCAAGACCGCGTCCGGCTTTGCGGGTACGAGCGCGCTCTCTCGCACTCACCCTGAGCGCCGCGCTCGCAAGCGCACGGCGCGTAACCTGCTGTGGTGCTCGCGCGTCGGCGCACTCGTCCCCGAACCCGTAGAGTTCGCGTTATTGCGCGCCGGACGCGGCCGTGTCCGATGCGCCCTTGGCGTGCGGGTCGTTTTGCGGCATGCGAGTGGGCGATTTATTCGTCGTGCCCTTCGACGAGGAACTCGTGCCGGTCGTACCGCCGGCGTTAGGCGTGCTCATGCCGGCGCCACCTTGTCCTGCAGTGCCACCGCCTCCACCGGCTCCACCGCCTCCGGCTCCCCCTGCGCCCTGCGCAAACGCGGTGCCGCCGAACGCGAACAGAATTGCCGAACAAACTAGCGCTCTACTTGTTGCTTTCATGATTGCCTCCTGATTGATTAACGCGAGGGCAGCATCGGCCTGCCACGCTGCCCCACGCTCGATGCCCAGTTGTTTTCTGTCGCTTCGGCGGATTAATCAGTTTCTCGCGTAGCGGACCAGGCTGAGAACCTTTGCGCGCAACGAGTGTTCCCGACGACTGCTCTCTGCCGCGAGAGCCTGGCGGCACAAAACATGCTGGCTACGCGGACGATTCATCCCGCGCAGCATCGCGCTGACGCAAACGGGTCTGCGTCGACCAACGGCGGATCAACACGGCAACGGAGGCTATTAAAATGAACAACACAAGAGATCCCGCGGACTACGCGCTGGCAGCGAAAGACCCTGCGCTGTTAGTCCGGCAACACGAAGCTGCCGTCTCATGGGGAGCGGTGTTTGCCGGCGGCGCTGGCGCGACCGCGTTCGCGCTCATCCTGCTGACGCTGGGCACCGGCCTCGGGCTGACGTCCATATCCCCGTGGTCGTCGGGGACTTCGAATGCAAAGGCGTTCGGCTTTGCCGCCGTGATATGGGTATGCGTCACGTCGATTCTCACGTCCGGGCTAGGCGGTTATCTTGCGGGGCGCCTGCGCAACCGCTGGCTGGGTGTCGACGCCGATGAAATTCACTTCCGGGACACAGCGCATGGCTTCTTGAGTTGGGCGGTGGCAACCCTCCTCACTGCCGCCATACTGACATCGGGCGTATCGGGCATCGTGCGGGTTGGTGGGCAGGCCGCCGCGACGGCAGCCGCAGCAGGCAGCCCGGTTCCGATGGGAACGATGCAACGCGGCAATGCGGAGCTCGCGACGAACACGTGGCCGCTTGGCTACTTCGTCGATTCGCTGTTCCGGATGCCCGCGGTAGCTTCACCTGCCGCGCCTGCCACCGCGGAAGGCCGCAACGACGCCACGCGTGCGGAAACGGCGCGGATATTCCTTAACAGTGCGGCAACGGGCGATCAGTTGTCGCCGGAAGATACCGCTTATTTGAGCCAGCTTGTCGCGCAACGTACGGGGCTAACGCAGTCAGCGGCACAAGCTCGCGTGGTGACCACCTACACGCGCCTGCTTCAGAAGATCAACGGCCTCGATGCTGCGGCCAAGGATGCCGCGGATAAAGCGCGCAAAGTCGCGATCGGCGCTTCCTTATGGCTATTCATCTCGCTTCTGATGGGTGCATTCACAGCGAGTCTGATGGCAACCCATGGCGGCCGTGTACGCCAACTCTAATTGAAACTTCAAACATTTACCGGAGGAGGTGTTATGCGCTCAATTCTTCTTTACATGCTCGGAGTACCCATTCCAATCATTATTTTGATCGCGCTTTTCTGGCATTAGAGATCAGCTGGTCGCCGTTCAGCGGATGCGTATCCCGATGATCGGCGACCACGAGCGTTCAAGCAAAACTATTCCCGTGTCGAGACCGACCGACTCTCGCACGTCGACGTCAGCCGTCGAGATCGCAAGCCGGCGCTCGCTTACCGGCGATGGGAGGGCACGGGAATTGCGCTGACTGAGGAGCGGACGCACGTTCCGACTCAGCAATCGCTATATATTTGAGGAGACTCTCATGAAAGTTATAAAAGGCATTTTCATTTCGGCTTTATTTGTAGCTATTTCTGGCGGTGCCTATGCACAGGGCACGGGCGGAGGGGCAGCCGGGGGCCAAGGCGGAACCGGCATGAGCAAGCCCAATGCAAACGGTTCAACGGACACGGTATCGGGTGCGTCCGGGACAAACAGCATGGCGACATCGGGAACGACAACGCACAAGAAGATGATGCACAAGAAGTCCGGCGTTGCCGCGCCAGCGTCCGCGACGAACCCTGCTTCGGGCGGGAGCTAACTGTCGTTGCGATGGCCGTAGATTGAACCGATCTGCCGGGAACGCCGCACGTGCATAAGAGAAGGCAGTCTCTCTCCAATGTGCGGCGCTTCTACCGCTCCTCGCCTGAACTCATCCTTCTGAGACCTCGGTCGAAAAGCCGCGCGCTGGCCCCGGTGCCGCAGCGCGTTTAACTATTGAGGCGGAAGCTTCTGTGCAGGCTCAGCCTGCATTTCCGTTCCTCCGCCTGGCGTCGAAAGAGAAGTCCTAACGGCTGTTTTGTTTTGAACGGCTAAGTCCGCTTTTGACGTCGCTGTTCGCGCCGCTGTTTGTACCCATATTCAATCCGTTGGTCTTCCCGCTGCTGGAATTGGCGCTCGCGGAGCGGTTAGAACCGGAACCAACCCCGGCCCCCGACCCTGCATCAGTACGCGAGTCTCCCGGCGAACCGTAATCCTCCTGGTTCGGGGCCTGCGCGGAACCGGCGCCCGCGCCCGACGATGCGATCCGCGCGGCGCTATCGGCAGCTTGCGCGCTTGCCGCAGACGACAATGCAATGGCAAGAGCCAAAGCGACGAACGACCTGGTTGTATGTTTCATCACTTACCCCCAAAGACAGTATTTCAGGCTGGCGGCTGCCACCTATGTATGGAACGGCGCAAGCTGTGTGCCTCCCGCCGCTGACTCGTCACTTACACGCTGCGCGCGCCGACGTTGATGACTAACCCGGCTGCGCACGGGCATTGATCATGCGAATGGAAAGCCAGGCTCGCTGGACTTCGATGCTAGTTGACGCGTGATACCCCGGTCAGCGCGATCGAAAACGCTCTAACGTGCGTTGTGTGGAAGGCTCTTATGAATCGCCGTCGCGGCAATGGCCGCTTCGCCTGAGGCGACGCTGATCTGATTGAGGGTATTGACGATGTCGCCAGCCGCGTAGAGATGTTCGATGCTAGTACGCTGGTGCTTTTCAGTTCTCACCATTCCGTCTTCGTCGCGCTCCACGTCGAGTCCCAATACGTCAGAGCGAGGATGGCAACCCATGACGGGATATACCGAGTCGAAAACGTGAATAGCCCCTCCAGGGCTGATGATTTGCACAGCCTGGTCAGCGCCCGGAGGTGCTTCGAGTTTCGATAGCGCGATCAAACTGACGCCGCTGGCGGCAGCCGAATCCACTTCTATGCCCGATAACGCGTCGAGGTCGGAGGCGACCACGGACACGTCGCGTGAAAATGTCCGCATAAAAATCGCATGCAATAGCGCACACTTCGCTGGTCCTAACATTGCAATACGCTTGCCTTCAGTCTCGTAACCATCGCATATCGGACAGAGCCGGAACAGCCCGGCGCGTGTCAGATCATCGGCGTTGGGCACCGTTGGCAGTGCGTCACGTATGCCCGCGGCGAGCAAAACACGTCTGGCGTGCACCGCGCGCACCGGTTCCGCGTCGCCGCCTCGCATCGGACGATAGTCGATCCGGAAACCATCGCTGACGGCCTCGATGGCCTCCACCTGGGCATGTTCTGGCGCCACGTCGTACTGCGTGAGTTGCTCGCGCAGGTGCGCCAGCCAGGCCTCGCCATTGATTCCCGATGGAAAGCCCGGCACATTGCGCGCAACAGGAATAAGCCGCGCGCGACTTTCGCCGGCGTCAAAGACTCTCGCCGTTCGGCGATAGCGCGCAAGATAGAGTGCCGCGGTCAAGCCGGCCGGCCCTCCGCCTACGATTACACAGTCGATCGAACCACTCATTGAAAAGATTCCATCTCGAGCACAAGGGGTATCACCCCCTCTTCCATTAACGCTCGCTACAGACAACGAGCGTCGACTGCGAGTCACGTCGTTGCCGGCGCATCCTCCATCATTTCAGTTTCGGATGACGTATCGCTGATAGCGGTATTGCCAGCATTGGACTCCGTATTCTCACGGCCAGTCATCAGATCGACAGCCTCCACAATCTCACCGGCTAGCGCGTAATGCACCATATGTCCCGCCTCGGGCGCAACGACGAGTGTGCTATGGGATACCGCGTGGTGCAGCCGGGTCGAATTCGATTCGGGGTCGACAACCTTGTCCTTCGCGCCCGCAAAAATACTGACCGGCATTTTCAGGTCGGAATAATGAGCACTTAACTGCGCCGCAGCCGGGATCATGAACGCGGCGTCCTCGGCCTCGGCCCTGATCTGCACGGGGCGCAGCAGCATTTCACGCGGAAGAACGTCGAAGAAGTCGGCTGGCATGGGTGCCGGAGCGAACATCGCTTCCACGCTGCGCTTGAGCAACAGGCGAGCGGTCAGCGGCGAGACTGTGTAACGCAAGACATCCCCGAGCACGGGAAGCGCGGCCGGCGCGGCGAGGGCGACGTCAGCGCGCACGGTCGGATAGTAATAGCCGGACACCAGCACGAGCCCACGCACGCTAGCGGCGCCACCGACCGCCATGGCAAGTGCGACCAGCGTGCCCCACGAATGTCCGAGAACGACGGGTTGCTCGACGCCCAGCAGCGTCAGCGCATTCTGAATGAGAGCGGCCTGCGCTTGCGCGGTCCAGAGACGGTCGCGTGGTCGGCCGCTGTAACCGAAGCCCGGCCGATCGAACGCGATCACTCTGTGCCGCTCGGCTAACCGATCGAGCAGGCCGCTGCCGACGAAGTCCTGAAGTAGCACCGCGTTGCCATGCAGTAGCACGACCGCAGGCCCTTCACCTTTGTCGACATAATGAAGCGGTATTCCGTCGACCTCGACGATTTTCCCTATTGGCGGATTGTCACGCTCGGCTTTACGCGCACGATATTGAACCCACAGCGCACTGGCGGCTGCGGCAGTTGCCGCTACTGCGAGTGCCGCGGCAGTTTTCGGGGAACCAGTGACTTTATTGAATGCGCGACCCATGACTTCTCCTGTGACGGCCACGGGCGGAAGACAATCTGCTCGTGGAGAAGACCGGCCGCCCTGCCGCAGAGCGTAATTACTCGATGATTTGGTTCGCGCTGATTCGCACGGCCAACGTAGATGCCTAACCTTCTATGTGCGCGCAACGTTCATGCCGCGACTTCGCCCTGCTAGCGGCAGCCGCCCATAGCGTCCGAACGCGGGCCTGCTGTTGTCTCCAGCACGTGGCATACAACGGATACGCGTCAGATTTGCAATCTGATCCCAACGCCCACGCGAGATCGGCAAAGAGCCGCATTCAAACAGATCTGCAGGTGAGCATCGACAGTTTCTGCTTATCAATGCCGCATTCGCTGCCCAGAAATAACGCACCGGAGTCGACGAGCGTATGTGCGATGCGTGCAGGCGCAGTGGATCGTCGCGTAGGCCTACCAAACAAGGTGTCGTTGTCAACGCTAACTGATTTATGAACACCCTTCCTACACCGGCCTATCCGTGCCCTGTTGTGTCGAAGTCCGGACTGGCCCTAAGTCCTGCCAGCAGCCCGGCCAACTGCTCCATGACGATCGGCTTCACCAGATGATGATCGAATCCGGCCCGTATGCTGCGCTGGCGGTCCTGTTCCTGCCCATAGCCGGTCACTGCAATCAGAGTGACATCAGCCGTTTCCGGATGGCTTCTCAGTTGCCTCGCCAGTTCGTTGCCGTCCATGTCGGGCAAGCCGATGTCAAGCAGGCAGGCATCAGGCCGCTCCCGTAACGCGCGCTCCAATCCGCGCCGCGATTCGTGCTCGACCATCACTTCATGTCCACAGCACTCCAGAAGCATAGCGAGCGCTTCAACAGCATCAACATTGTCGTCCACGATCAGCAGCGTGAGCCGGTCGCCCACCTGTGATTGCGCTTCCGGCTGTCGCTCGAGCACCGCGGCCTGAGCGTGCGTCACTGGCAGCCGGAATGCGAACGTACTGCCTTTGCCGGGCCCAGCGCTGGAGCAGCAGGCTGCGCCGCCATGCAACTCGACCAGATGCTTGACGAGCGCCAGCCCCAGCCCCAGGCCGCCAAGCGAGCGATCGGAAGAACGCTGCGCCTGTGCAAACAGGTCGAACGCATGCGGGCTGAACTCGGAATCCATACCAATGCCCTCGTCACGCACGGCCATTACCAGCTCTTCGCCGTCGACCTCGGCGCGGATCTCGATGTGACGCTGATCAGGCGTGAACTTGGCGGCATTGTTCAGCAGATTAGCTACCACCTGCACCAGCCGCGCCTTGTCGCCCAGGACGGTCACCTCGTCCATCGGCAGGTGTACCGCAAGATGCTGCCGGCGAGGTTGCATCAACGGCCGGACCTGCTCGATTGCTTCGTCGACGACTGCCTGCACCGTGACAGGAGCCTTCGTCAACGTCACAAGCCCACGTGTGACGCGAGAAACATCCAGCAGGTCGTCCACCAGCCCAGTGATGTGCGCGACCTGTCGCCCGATAATGGCGCTGCTATGGCGCACCTGCTGCTCGTCAAGCCTGCCGATCCTGAGCAACTCCGCGGCGGCCGAAATCGGCGCCAGCGGATTGCGCAGTTCGTGCGCAAGCATGGCCAGAAACTCGTCCTTGCGCTGGTCAGCCGTTCTGAGCTTCTCATCGGCCACCTTGCGCTGCGTGATATCGCGGAAAAACGAGGCAATACCGCCTTCGCCCGCCGGGTAGGCGCGCACTTCGACCCAGATATCATCGCCGCCCGGATTTCTCTGGCAGTATTCGGACGTACCCGCCTCGCCGCTTTCCATCACCCGGTGGTACATACGCGCGCAGTCAGTGTCGATCGCTTCTGGCCAGATTTCCCAGTGGCTGCGTCCGATGATCCGCGCGCTCTCCAGATGCGCGATTCGCAGCCCTTCCGCGTTCACGTATCTGACGTTCCACTCGTGGTCCATCAGCATGAAGCCCTCGCCGATGGTGTCAAAAATGTACCGGCTGCGGTCCCGCTCGGCACGCAGTTCGGCTTGGGCTCGCGCGGTTTCGACCGCAGACCAGGTGCGCTCGGCCATGTCGCGCGCCATGCGGACATCGGCATCGGTCCAGTGGTATACGTCGGAGCGGTGCAGCCCGAGGAAAGCGACCAGCTGGCCGGCCTTGACCAGCGGCACCGCGAGGAACGAGCGTATCCCGGTCATTCCGTACAAATTGCTCAAGTTCACGGTGCGGGGATCAGTGCTGCTGTCGCTGGACACGACGACCTTGCCTGCCCGCATTGGAGTCGTGATGTCGAAGCCAAAATCATCCAGGACAAACTCCATTCCTGCGAGACTTGGAAATGACGGGGAGGTCCAGTCGCGCGGCACAAGGAATGTGCCTCGAATTGCGTCGCATTCGCCGAAGATTACCCGCGCCAGATTCAGTTGCTCGCCAAGAAGCGCGCTCGCGCGGGTGATGACGTCTTCAGGCGAGGTCAGCGGGCGCAATGCGTCAGAGACCTTCAGCTCAAACGCCGCGCGCCGCTCTTCCATTACCCGGTCGGTAGTTTCTATAACCGTGCAGTACATGCCGCCCACCTGGCCGTCGCTGTTATGCAGTGGCGAATAGGAGAACGTGAAGAAACATTGCTCGGGATAGCCGCGGCGCAGCACGGTGAGCGGCAGGTCCTCGAAATACGCCGATCTGTTCGACAGAGCGCGGTCGATGATGGGAGCGATGTCTGGCCAGATCTCGGCCCATATCTGCTGAAACCGGCCCCCCAGCGCGCCCGGGTGCTTCTCACCCATAATGACTGCGTAGGCGTCGTTGTAAAGAAAGCCGAGGTCGGGTCCCCATGCGACGAACATCGGGAACGCTGAACTGAGCATCATGCTCACTGCCGTGGTCAGCGGCGCCGGCCAGGCTGAAGGATTGCCGAGCGGCGATGTGCCCCAGTCAAGTTGCCTCAGCACCGCGCGAACTTCGCCGTCACCTTCGAACATCGTCTGCCAGAGATCGGTCATAAACTAAATTTGTTGCACAGTGCAGTTGAGCTTCGGGGTTTGGCAAGCGATGCTTATGACGGCGGCCGCGCACCGCCCACCGAGGCGTGCGGGCAGCGCGCCTGTGTTGTCTGCCCCGCCTGTGAATGAAACACGCCAATCCGGAGACTTCAAGCAAAGGTCATTCCTGACGACCGAGGGGTGGGCCGCCGCTGGTCGACGTCTGGTAACGGTCGATCAGGCATGTCAACGGCGCTCGCCCCGAATTCGGGTCGAGCGGTGCTCTTCGCAGAGTTGTGCGATCCGTACGCGTAGAGCTTCTGCAGTAGCGCGCTTTGAAATGATGGGTAGTGGTTTCGTCAGCGCAGGCCGACTTGCGACGAAATAACCCGACCGAGGTCTTGCTACGACCAGGCCGCGTCGTTCGAGTGTGTAGCAACCCTGGGAAAACCGTTGAAGGGATGACGCGGTACGAACTGATCGCCTGGCGCACAGACGGGAGCCGCACGCCGGGCTCACGCATACCGTTCGCAATCAGGTTTTCGAACTCTGCCGCTAGTTGGAGTTAGCACTTTAATATTATGTCGAGCTAATTACTTGGAGTCGACTCGAGTTATTCTGGTTGCGGGCGGGATACCTCATTCAGAAGTTTCGGACCCGCCAGCCAAGCACGGTTCCTGCTCCCCCCGACTTTGACGACGGCGCGTTTGCCGTCTGGAGAAATGCCTTCAACTGGCTGGTGCCGAGTGCACGGCTGTAAAAGAAACCTTGACCGAATTCGGCTCGACTCGCCCGCGCAACGTTGTGATGCGCGATGTTCTCGATGCCTTCGACCACGACCACAGCGCCCATCTCATGGCCCATGCTTGTCAACGCGTTGATATGTCCGGAACGCTCGCCGGGATCCATTCCCAGCACATCCCTGTCGATCTTCGCCATCTCAAAGCTCATGCCTGGCGGCAGTTCAAATCCGACATCGGTGGAACGCAAGCCCGACAGGGCAAAACGCATTCCTTTATCACGCGCCTGTGCCATCATCGGGATGAGACGTTTTTTGAACTTCCTCGCGCTGTCTGCCCCGATCTTCAATATGAGCGGTGGAAGACCGAGGGAGCCAACGTCACCCATGTCCGCAATGAACGCGGAACTTACCAGGTAAGAAGCGGGAGCGGTTACGCCCAGGTAGAGCGATTTCGGAGCGCCGATTTCCCGCAGATCCTCTGCGGCACGCGACAGGACGAATCGCGTCATTGGCCCAATCAGGCTGCTGCTCTCAATGAACGTCATGTAGTGGGCCGGCCCCAGTGCGCCATATTTCTCGTTATCCCATCGCAGTAACGCATCGATGCCTACACACTTGGCCCCCCGCACGCCGACGACAGGTTGATACTCGACATGGAACCGGCCTCGACGCAGCCCTGCACGCGCTGCGCGCAGCAGGGACTTATCGTAGCGAAACCACCTTTTGAAGGCCCAACCGACAAGAACGACCAGGACCGCCAACAGAATTGGCCACAATATAAATCCTAATATGGTCCATACTGAAGTACGCTGCGTAGCAGTGCTCGCCGAAGGCTGCGGCGAGACGAGTGTGTCGGTTTCGATCGAAGGTGAGACTGCTTTTTTCTCACAGCCCGTACCCAATGAGCAATCCGGAGGCGACATCGCCGGTGGTTGCGGCGACTGTTCCGCGCGGTCGACCCACGACGAGGTACCGGCCACTGCGTCAGAGGCCAAAAGGCCGTTTCGTTCTGCCGCCGCGTGGCCGCTGATATTCCATCTCACTTCCCTGAGCAGCCTGACCGCGTTCGGCCCTGAACTGGCCATCGCAGCAGCGTTGCCGGTCGCCTCGCCACGCGTGTCGTCGAGCGAGTCGCAAGTATCAGTCAGTAAAGTCATCGGGCCGGCATCCGGTCCGGCAAGGGCGGCAGGAATAACGGGCAACGGCGCAATGGACGCGCAGGCTGAGCCGAAGCGAATCGGGGGTGCCGGTGGTCCGGCAAGCAAGTCCGTCAATTGTTGCCAGACGTTGCCTTCAACCGTAAGACTGCGACTCGAGCCCGTGTCGGCCGGACCTGCAATAGCGAGTGAGGTGCCTGCGCAGGTGACGAGCATGATTGCCGTACCTCGTCTCCAGGCCCGGCGGAACGCGATGAACGCGCTGCATCTGACAGTTGAAACTGGGAACCGAGATGCCATTTGATTTATCGTTAAAAATTCGGCTTAGAAATCGCTATCGATTGGACCGCTACACGCAGGCGAAACATCGGAAGACTGAAAGCTGTCTGGGGCGCACTTTGACAGCGTGTGCGCGTTCGCAATAGAAGCAGATTGCAAAAGAATGGCCGTATCAGATTAAAAAAGGGGCATTCTTCTAACATCGGGTGTGTGTGCTACCGGGGCTGGTCCGAGGCCGCAATGGTGTTATCCCTGAGGAGTACAAGTTGAAACGGTACGAGGGGCTGGCCGACCAACTCAGTGGGCTCATCAAGCGCGGTGATCTGCCACCCGGCGCGCGCATCCCTTCGGTGCGCGCGGCGTGCAAGGCTTGGGGCGTGAGCCCCGCGACGGTATTTCGCGCCTACTACCTGCTCGAAAGTCGGGGCTTGATTAAAGCGCGCCCGCGTTCTGGCTATTTCGTGTCGCCGACTGCCATAGAATTGGCGCGGCCAACGCCTGAGACCTCGCCTGGCACCGACGCGAAGACCGTCAATATCAGCGACCTTGTCTTTGAAGTCCTCAATACGACCAGGCAGGCCGAAACTGTTCCACTTGGTTCGGCGTTCCTGAGCCCTTCGCTGTTTCCGATGGCGCGCGTCGGGAAGTCATGCGCGACGGTCAATCGTTCAACGGACCTCGCCAGCATGGTTCGCGGATTGCCGCCAGGGCACGAGGGATTGCGCCAGCAGATTTCGTCGCGTTACCTGATGGCAGGGATGACGGTGCCTGTCGACGAGATAATCATTACGAGCGGCGCACTCGAAGCATTGACCCTAAGCGCCCAGTTGCTCGCCGCTCCAGGTGATGTGATCGTGATCGAAAAGCCGACGTTTTATGCAGCACTGCAGGCTATCGAGCGCCTGAGGCTGAACGTAGTGGAGATTCCTGTCGACCCGGTGCTGGGGCATGATCTGGATGCACTCGCGCGTGCACTGCAGCAACATCCGGTTCGCGCCTGCTGGTTCATGACCTCGTTCCACAATCCGACCGGGGTGACACTGGACGATTCCAGGAAGCAGGCACTGGTTGATCTGCTCGCCAGACACGACGTGCCGCTCATCGAAGATGACGTCTACAACGAGCTGCATTTTGGCCCGGACCCGGTGCGTCCGGCCAAATTCTTCGACCGGAAGGGTCTTGTCATCCATTGTGGATCGTTCGCGAAGTGCCTTGCGCCCGGATATCGTATCGGCTGGGCGGCTGCCGGCAGGTTCGCGGGCAGGCTGGAACACGCGAAATGGATGACCACGCTATCGGCCAGCATGCCAGCGCAGCGCGCAATCGCGGACTATCTGGAGCACGGCGGCTATGAACGCTTCCTGCACAAACTACGTCGCGAGTTGTCCCTGCAGCAATCGCAGATGCTCGACGCGATTACCCGGTACTTCCCGGCCAATACGATGGCGACGAGGGCTGACGGCGGTTACTTCACGTGGGTGGCGCTACCGGATCACGTCGACTCGATATACCTCTTCCAGGCTGCGCTCAGCCGTGGCATCAGTATCGCGCCCGGACCTATCTTCTCCGCGGATGGCGCTTTTCGACACCATGCGCGTCTGAACTATGGATACCCATGGTCGGCGCGGTTCGATAAAGCGGTCGCGACACTCGGCGCCCTGTGCGCCGATGAATCGCGTTGCGGCGCAAAGCTGGCTGGTCCGGTTCAGACGGCATGACACGGGCGTCGATCTCAACCCGGCACGCCGGCCGGTGAATCGTGAAGCTCATGCACGACGATGCGTGCCTTGCCGGCGACTTTCGCACGATACATCGCGGCATCCGCCGCGCGTAACAGGGCTTCCCCACTCAATGACTCTACCTGGCCGCGCAGTAGCATGCCGATACTCGCCGATAGCCGTACGACCTTCGCCCCGAACGTTATGGGCTGACTCAATGTCAGCAGGATTGCACGTGCAATTCTCTCCAGTGCAGCACGATCGATTTCAGGGCCGGTCAGCAGCACCGTGAATTCATCTCCGGCATGCCGCGCAACCAGATCCCCGCCACGCACGCAGCGGCTGATCCGGCGCGCTGTTTCAATCAGTACTTCGTCGCCGCACTGGTGCCCGAATGTATCGTTCACGGCCTTGAAGCCGTCCAGGTCGATGAACATGATGGCAGCCAGGCCGGCGCCGCCTGCCGCGCATGCCTCATCCAGCCTCTCGAGAAACGAGCGTCTGTTCGGCAGGCCGGTCAGCGCGTCGTGGAACGCCTGATGCCGCAGGCGATCGAGCAATGCCGTTCGCTCCGTCACGTCCTGCACCAGCAGGTAGTACCCATCAACCGCCTGATCGTGGACCCGACGCGGCACCAGCACACCACGCAGCACACGTTGACTGCCGTTAAGCGTCGCTCCAACCTCGTACTCGACCCTTTCGCCATTGAGCGCGCGTTGGACGTACGGCTCGATGGCAGCAAAATAGCCAGCGTCGAGAATTTCATGGGCGAGCCGCCCCACGATCTCCTCCGGGTCCAACCCAAACCACTCGCGATAGGTTGAGTTGGCGAACCGATAACGTCGCTCACCGTCGACATAAGCGACCAGCACCGGCAGATTGTCAGCGATGGCGCGCAAATCCACGCGCGTAGCTCCCAATTGCCGCTCGGCCGTCGTCAACTGCTCATGCGACCTGCGCAGAACTTCCGAGGCCTCATGGGCTGCCTGATGCAACGCAGCCTCCCGCGCATCGCGCGCGGCTTTTTCCCGTTGCTCCGCCTGGGTATCGTGAATGACAAACAGCCAGCCTCCGTCGTGGGTCGACCCCGGCTGCTTAAGTGCCACCTGCACTCGCGCCGGCTTACATTGCTTGTTGCGCAAGCGGAACGTTACGTCCAGCGTCAGGACCTCGACCCCGCGGTCACGACTGAGTGCCTGCACGACCTGTTCAAGCCTGGTCCGGTCGCTCGCATCCAGCAGATCGAGTATGTTCGTTTTCGTCAGCGGAGCGCGCGAGTGCGCGAAGAATTTCACGCAGGCATCATTCAGATGCCGCCACTCCCAGTCTCTTCCGATATGCGCGATAGCGACCGGCGTCCGATGGAACGTCTCGACGTAGAGCGCATGCTGGGCCTGAAGCCGGTCGATCGCCTGAAGTACCTGCAAACGATCGGAGCTGTCCAGCTTGCGCAGGGCAACTTCGTGCTGGATCATCTGCCCCAGGTCTACCAGCATCTGACGCTGTTGGCGCGTGAAGCGCCGCGGCAGCGAGTGCATCACGCATAGCATACCGATCGGTTTGCCGCACGGTAGACGCAGCGCAATGCCCGCGAAAAAGCGGATCCCTAATTGGCTGCTTGCCAATGGCCCCCGCGCAAGCTCCGCATCGGACAACGCATCCCTGACGACGAACGGTTCCTCGCATTGGAGCGTCCGGTTATAGTACGACTCAATATGGAAGACGACGTCCCGTTCGCACCCGCTTGCGCCTACGACTTCTGGCTGGCCTAGTCTGTCGAGACACACGGCGGATATTGGTAAGTTCAGCGCGCGCGCGGCGACTCGGGTCACGCGCTCAAAGTACTGATCGTAGTCTGTTTCTGGTGGCATGGTGGCGCTGGCCGGTTATCGTTGTTGCTGTCGTTGTTGCTGCTGCGCATCCATGATGCTTTCGTCTTTCACGCTACATGTTCCGTTCCGGTCAGATTCTGTAACGCGCTTATCAACGTCCTCTCGGACGCAAACGCACGAAGCTGATCGATTGCCATCGGCTTTCCATACCAGTATCCCTGCGCGAGGTCGATTCCCGAGCGCTGCACCACATCGTGTTCCGCAGCGCTCTCCACGCCTTCCACGACAACTTTCGCACCAAGTGCATGCACTAATGCGGCTATCGACTTGAGAAACTGGATGCGCGCTTCGCCGCGCATGGCTAGAAACCGCCGGTCTACTTTCACGTAATCGAACCGAAAGTCCGCGAGTAAGTCCAGATTGCTGACGCCGGTGCCGAAATCGTCGAGTGACAGGCGTACCCCGCGTTGCCTTAAATGGCTAAGTGCCCTGACAACCCGCGGCGTACGCTCGACGCAACTGCGCTCGGTGAGTTCCAGAACGAGGCGCTCCAGCATCGGACCGGCGGACTCACTGATATCCTCGACAAAGCGGTCTTCCATCAGATGCCGGGCGCAGATATTCACCGATATATGCCAGTGCTGAGCGGACGGCAGTTGGGTCAGTGCGCTATCCGCCTCGCGCAGTACGAAACGGGTCAACGCGCAGATCAGACCCGTGCCTTCGAGTTCTCCGATGAACTGCGCGGGGCCCCCAGCTCCGAACTTTGGATGGTCCCACCGGAGCAAGGCTTCCATCCCGACGCAATGTCGCGTGCGCGTGTCCACAATGGGCTGATAGACAACATAGAACTCCCCGCGGCGAAGGCCGGTGCGCGCCGCGCGCCGCAATCCTGCTTTTGGGCGAACCAGGTACCCAGCGAACACGACCGCGGAGCAAGCTGATAGCGTGACAACCAGCGCCACGGCATCTCGAGATGCGATCAGGCTCGCCGCGACGAAACCAGTCACGCTCAACGCAACGGTGACAGCCACTACCACTTCAGGATGCCCACGGAATACAGGTCGCAGGCGGCGCACTTGTGCCGTACAGCGTTGGAATAATCGCATGACGTTGCTTTCGCGCCGTTATCTGTGTTGCGTACTATGACCTGACTGCGTTTGGAAAACGAGTAGCAGTTAAGTATCAAACCATACGTATCAGATTGCCGTCACAAGCGGGGAAGTCTGCGCGCTGGAAGGACTACCGCGCGAAGGGACACATCCGTTACAAGACCATGGTGCTCCAGACCGGCGAGTCATGCTCCGGTTGTTGCGCACGACTGCCGCAAGTTTCGACACAACCGCAGAAATCCGACATGTCCTGGCAAGAACGTGAAAGAAGCGTAGTCAGCGCAAGCCTAATCTCCTTATACCCTCAACCGGACAGGCACTAGACTTCAGTCATCTGTGCGTGATCTCCGCACGAGACTTTCACGCGACGTTCGAAACACAACGGCGCGTCGAACAGCTTGCCGCCGACGTGCTGGTGGAGCGCTGGGCCGTCGGTAAACAAGCTGGCGGCACGTCGAAGATCGAGAACTATCTGGGGTTTCCGGACGGCGTCAGCGGAACGGAGCTCGCCGAGCGGGCCCGCGATCACTCCGCTTCGGCGCGGAGATCCTGCTGCATCCCTCGGCCGTGCCGATGGACCAGATGCCATCCCGCTGCACAACCGCGAGATGATCTCCCGGAACAAACCACTGCGTTGCCTCCACGACGGGCGGCGATCCCCTAATTCTGAATCAACCTTCTGCGGCTGTGGAAACGCGAGTTTCCGATGTATTCGCTGCACTTACGTCGCGACCGTAGTGATCATCGAAACGGATGATGTCGTCCTCGCCGAGATAGCTGCCACACTGAACCTCGATCATCTCGAGCGGGACCCGTCCGACGTTTTCCAGCCGGTGTTTGATGCCCAGTGGTACATAGGTCGATTCGTTTTCCGCGAGCAGAAACGTCTCGTCGCCACGGGTCACGCGCGCAGTACCGCTGACCACGATCCAGTGCTCGGCACGGTGATAGTGAAGCTGCAGAGAGAGAGCTGCGCCCGGCGTGACCATAATCCGTTTGACCTGGAAGCGCAGACCGTGTTCGATCGATTCGTAATGGCCCCATGGCCGGTGAACCTTGAGGTGTTGCTTCGCTTCACTGCTGCCGCGATCCTTAAGGTGTCGGACGACCGCCTTGACTTCCTGGGCATGATGCCTGTCCGCAACGAGTACCGCATCAGCTGTCTCCACAACAATCAGGTCCCTGGCACCGATGCAGGCAACGAGCCGGCCTTCCGAATGGACGTAGGTGCCGGAGGAGTCTTTGAGCACAACATCTCCCCGCACGACATTACCCGATTCGTCCTGGGGCAAGGCGCTCCACACCGCATCCCAGGAACCCACATCTGACCAGCCCGCGTTCAGCGGCACGACCGCGGCGGCGAGGCCGATTTCTTCGAGGCGCTCCATGACCGCATAGTCGATGGACTCCGACGGGCAGGTCGCAAATGCATCCCGCCCTATCCGAATTGCCTTCAGATCGCCGTTCCCGTGCCGGAACGCGGCCGCGCACGCTTGTGCAATGTCGGGCCGCAACGCGTCGATTGCGCGCAACCACACCGATGCACGCATCACGAAAATGCCGCTGTTCCACCAGTGCCGCTTGCCTTCCACGAACGCCACCGCCACATCCTGATCGGGCTTTTCGACGAAGCGTTGAAGGGCGCGCGCGCCGCTTGCCGGTTCGGTGCTGATGGGATCACCCAGTTCAATATAACCGTAGCCGCATTCCGCACGGTCTGGCACGACGCCCAGCGTCACGATCTGGCCAGTCTGGGCAATTCGCGCGGCCGCACGGACAGCCTGTTCGAACGCGGGCACGTCTGCAATCGCATGGTCGGCAGGCGTCACGACCAGCACCGGATCGTCACTGCCACAGCGGGCTGCAAGCGCGGCGAGCGTGAGTGCGGGCGCGGTGTTGCGGCTAACCGGTTCGACTATCATCTGCCAGTCTCGCGAACTCGCCTTCAACTCGTCGGTGGCAAGGAAGCGATGTTCTTCTGCGCAGACCAGCAGTCCCTGATGGGCTGCATCGGTTGCCAGGCAATCGAGCCGCGCCACTGAGTTAGCCAGTAGTGAACCGTCGCCGAGCAAACCGATCATCTGCTTCGGGTGTCCCTCACGGGAGAGCGGCCATAGCCGCGTGCCGGAGCCACCTGCCAGGACTACCGGGAGGATCAGCGGTGTGTGGCTGGGCGCTGCAGCGAGGTCATCTTCCACCGACCGCTGTTGCGACTCGCCGAAACGTGGGAGCGTCATATCCATTATTGTTTCTCCAGTGCCGCATGGGGATGTGCGGACGAAGGGGCTGCCGCAATATGCCTGTTATGCGGTGGCTCCGTGGGGATCACTGTGCGCCTGTCTGAATTGCGTTTGTCAATCACTGCCTGATAAATCAGACGGTATGCAGCCGCGGTGCGACGGGCGGTAAAGAGGTTTTCAAAGCGCAGTGCCGCGCACCGTCCCATGCGTTCGCGCAGCAGTGAATCGCCCCACAGTTCGTGCATCGCTTGCGCTAGTTCAGCGGGATTATCCGGAGCAACGACCAGTCCGGTTTCTCCGTGGGCGTTCACGAAGCTGGTGCCCGTGCCAATCTCGCACGTGATCATCGGCTTGCCCATCATTGCAGCTTCGAGTAGCGATATGCCAAATGCCTCTGCACGATTGGGCGATGGCATGACTAACGCACGACTGAGCCGGATGAGCGCCACCTTGTCGACTTCAGAGACGCGGCCGGCGAAATGGACACTGTTTGCGCCGCACTGCGCTACCAGCGCACGGATTCCGGCTGTCAGGGGACCGTCGCCGACCAGGACGAGGGGATAACCGGTTTGCCGGATCGCCTCAATCAGGACTGGCAGTCCCTTGTAATAACGGAAGACGCCGACAAACAGGAAGAACGGACCGCCGATGCGCTCACTCCAGCTACGCATCAGCGCATCATCGGGCACGGGGTAGTAGGCCGATGTGAGACCCAGCGGCACCACTTCGACTTTTTCCGGGTAGAGCTTCAGCACCTCACTGGTAGCGGCGTATTGCGGTGACGTCGCCACAATGCGATCAACGCTACCGAGAAAGCGATGCATGAGCGGCCGATACATGGCAAGCAGCCGCGGTTGCCGCCGAATGTCCGCGTGATAGGTGACCACCGTCGGCTTGCGCGTGCGCGCAGCGAGATACGCGATGTCTGCCATCGGCCAGGGAAAATGCAGATGCAGGATGTCCGCCTCTTCGCTAAGCTCACGAAAGCGCCGCACCGCGCGCCACGACAGTTCGACCGACGCGACCTTGAAGCGGCTCCTGACGCGCTCGACTTCATGACCTGGCATGCTCAGAAAGCGGTCCCCTCCCCGCTCTGCCGTCAAGGTCAACAAAGTGTTCCTGATCCCCACGTCCGCACCAGCGCGGCACAGATGGTAGATCGACTGCTCTGCCCCACCAATCGTGTCCGGCAGATAGGTCCGGTAAAAGTGTAATACGCGCATCAGTCTGCCTTAAAGGCGCCTGTCGGACGCCTGAATTTTTTGAGCCGGTTGCTGCTGTCTACAACAGCCTCCGCGCTTCCGCGCAGGGGCGGCTGCTCGGCGCCGGCGCGTTCGCTTATCGCTTTGGCACGCAACTGCAGTTCGGCCTCCCCTCTTGCAAGCTTCGTAAGCAAGGCCGCATTACGGACGATCAGGCGCCGATAGTCACGCTCGATTACCTGTCCGTCGATAAGCGAGCGGATGGCTCGCGACACCGTTTCCCGGCTCACGTTGGCCATGATCGCTATGGCCTGCTGGTTTGGCAGGTTCTCGATCGTCAGCAGGTCCCCGGCGCTCTTTCGCATCGACGATTCAAGCACCGAATACACTCTCGAGTACGCGCGGGTGAGGCCCAGCATGGACCGGTAATTGGAGGCCTGGCGGATGGTGCGGCACAACCGTTGCAATAGGGCTTCGACAACCGCGGGATTCCGGAAAAAAAGTGCTTGAGCTTCAGCTTTTGGCAGAAACCCCACAACCGATTCGGCCGTCGCGACGATCGATGCGGAGCGGGGTCCGCCATCGATAATGGACAGTTCGCCAAAGTAGTCGCCTGGCTCAACGAAGTTCAGACCGACCTCCCTGCCGTCTTCCGACAGCGCGATGACCTGCAGGCGGCCAGACATCAGCATCAGCAGGGACGAACCCGCATCGCCCTTATGGACGACGAACTCCCGTTTGCTGAAGCGGCGGTAGCGGATATGGCGGCTCGTCTCTTCAATGACTTCATCTGCAACGTTACGTAGCAATTTCTGCTGCTTCAGTAGATCGATAGCCTTCGGCGGGCCCGTGTTGGTAGCTACATGTTCTGTCGACATCTCTCGAATGCTTTCCCCGGCTGTGACACGCAGAGAAGATAGGCGCACTTTGCGCGGATATCTGTGACGACCGTCACATCTTCCAGCCAAAATATGGCTAATCATTGCAGGAACAATGGACCGCACTGCCTTGCAGTTATCGGGGAAAAAAAGTAGATGCAAAAATGCATGACGATGGGGCCAGTCGCCGCACTACGATTCGTTGTGGGAGCAACTTTGTTCTTGTACGGGAGTGCCAACGCAGAGCCTGTGACGCTCGGCAATGCAGTTGTTGTGATCGGCCAGGCGTGTGCGCGACACGGTCAGGCAGACTGTGTGCCTCTTTCCCGGGGCGCCGCCATTGCACAGGGTGATACGGTCGAGACCGGAGTTGACGGCTATGTGTACATTACAACGGTCGATCACGGCTTCATCAGCGTACGTCCCGATTCGTCGCTAACGTTTGACCGGTACGAATACGATCCCGCAGAACCCAGAAAGACAGTGATCAAAGTGTCGCTGCATAAGGGCGTGGTGAGGGAAATATCTGGCGCCGGCGCCCAGGCGGCCCGGGACCACTACCGCATGAATACGCCTGTCGCTGCGCTAGGCGTGCGAGGCACCGATTTCACGGTGTTTACCGACGCCAACGTAACACGCGCCGACGTGCGCAGCGGTGGCATTGTGATGACGCCGCTGGGTGCAGGTTGCGCAGCTACGGGCATCGGCCCGTGCGAAGGGCCGACTGCAGCACAACTGTTCGCCGGCCAGCCGAACGCGGTGCTGCAGGTCTACCGTGGGAGCGCCCACCCGGTTGTGGTTGACTCGGCACTCCCGGGCCTGATACCCGGGCAGGTCGCCGCAACACTGAAGAATGAGGAAAACAGCGCACGGGCGGCAACCACGCAGCCGGTCAATCCCGGCGTTGTGCCGACAGAACTGAATTTTCCACTGACAGCACCTGCCGCCTCATCGGCACCCACACCGGCACCCCCGCCCGTCGCACCGTCCCCTGTGCCGGTTCCGGCCCCGGCGCAACCACCCGAGTCACAACAAATCTTCTGGGGGCGCTTTGCGCCGCTCGCGTCGGCGCCGAGCGATACGACATTGGCTGCGCTGCTCCAGCAGGGCAGCGACCAGTTGGGACTGCTTACCCCATTCGCCATGACACGTACCCCGCAGGCGGACATGGTGATGCCCGCGTTCGGCACCTTTACATTTGAACTTCAGGCGTCCAGCGCCTACGTGATGAACACGGCAACCGGGGCAGCTACGCAGGCGCAGATCAGCAATCCGTTCCTGTCAGTCAACTTCGGCGCCAGTACCTTCCAGACGGGCCTGAGCCTCAGTGCGAACGGCATGAACTACGCGGTGTCGGCACAGGGTAGCGTCGGCCCCGACGGTAAGCTGCGCAGTGACTATGGCTCGCAGGCCGCCGTTCTGGGCGCGCTCGCAGGCAGGAATGCAACGCAAGCCGGCTATCTGTTCCTGCAGACTCTCGACGGTAAAAGTACGGCAGTTGGAGCCACCCTGTGGTCCCGATAGCAGGCCTGATTACGCTCGACCGCATCCGCCTCACGATATTCGGACTGGTTTCATTGACCGCGTACCTGCTGGCGAGCGGCGTCTGGTTGCCCCAGCCTTACCGCTGGCTCGGGTACGCGATTGACGACTGGCAGCAGGTGCAATTGCTGAGTGCCCAGCCGGATCCGCGCATCGCGCTCGTCGACATCGACGAGCACTCGCTGGAAGTCCTCGGGCCGTGGCCATGGCCGCGTGCTCTCATCGCGCAGCTGGCGGAGAATCTGTTCGTGCAGTATCACGCGAGAGCTGTCGGCCTCGACGTGATGTTCCCTGAGGCCGGATCGCCCGAGGGCGATCACGCGCTACTCGCCGTCGCGCACAGGTTTCCGCTAGTTTTTGCTCAGGCTTTCGCCCTGCCCGGCAGCGCAAATGCCCCTCATGCGGGTCACCTGGGGGGCGCGCTTGCCGCGGGCACGGACACGGCGCACGCACCGGTGGCCTCAGGCTATGTGGGCAACTTCTTTGACGCCGCCGACGTCTGTGTGGGACACGTTACCCCGCACGCCAGTCTGGACGGCGTTGTACGGTCCATCGCCCCCCTTATCGAATATGCGAATGCTGCCTATCCCATGCTTGCGTGGCAATTGATGCATTGTCGTGCCGACGGCAAGTCTCCTGGGGTGCCGATCCGCAGCCTGCCCGTGGACTCGCATGGATTGATGCACGTGCAGTTCAGACATTCAGTCCAGTCACTCGACGTGGTATCGGCCTACGATGTGCTCGCCCAGACGGCGCCCTCCGCGCTGCTCGCGAAACGTTACGTGCTGGTCGGCTCGTCGGCGCTTGGATTGACAGACCACGTCGCGTCCCCCATCGATCCCTGGTTGCCTGCGGTCGTCGTCCACGCGGAACTGCTTGGCGAAATGCTGGATCTTGAATCAGGCAAAGGCGCCACGCTGCCATCTGCATCGCTTCCGATGGTGTGGACCGCCTGTTCAATCGTTGCATTTGCCGCCTTGTTCCGCACGCAACGCGCGAGCATCGCGCTGGTTGCACTGGTCGCGGCGACGTCGTTATGGCTTGCGCTGCTCGTTTCGACGCGCTTGGTGCCGGCGAGCCTGGCGGCGTTGCCGCTGGTTTCCGCCACAGCGTTCATGTTTGTTCAGGCGCCCGTTGAATGGATCTTTTCGCAGGCGGCAATACGCTCGTTTGAACGTCGCTTCAGTCGTTACCTGCCGCCAGCGGTGCTGCGCGAAATTATCCAGCAGCGAGGGCTCGCCACGTTCAAACCGGAGCGCCGGCAGATCTCAATCCTCTTTGTCGATATTGAAGGTTTCACGCGCCTTGCCGAGCAGATGCCTCCTGAAGAGCTCGTTGCGATGACCGATGTCATCCTGAGCACGCTGACGGATTGTGTACACAAGTCGCAAGGCACGCTGGACAAGTACATGGGCGACGCGTTGATGGCGTTCTGGGGGGCACCCCTTGCTCAGCCCGATCATGCCGATCGTGCACTCGATTGCGCACGGGCGATGCTGCGCGAACTGGAAGTGCTTAACCGCAGTGCACTGCCCATTTTTGAGGGCAGGACGATCCGCGTGCGCATCGGGGTCAATAGTGGGTCGGCTGTGGTTGGTGAAATCGGCTCGACCTTTCGCAAGTCCTATACCGCAATTGGCGATACGGTCAACGTAGCGTCGCGACTTCAGGAGTACGCCCGGACTCTTGAAACCAGTTTGCTGATCGGACAGGAAACGGCACGGCAGGCGAAACGTCATCGCCTGCAGGCATGCGCTCAGGCAACACTGCGCGGACGCGATGCGGCTGAGCAGCTCTATACGCTGAACGAAGGGAAGCCTCATGCGGCTTAATAGGCAGCGCTGTGCTGCGCTGCTGTCGGGCCGCGTGAGGAGCACAGCCTTCAGGCTGGCAGTGAGCGCAATACACCTGACTGTCCTGCTGATCCTTCCGTTGTATGCCGCAGCCCAAACGCCGCAGAACGTTTTTGAGCAGATCATCAACGAAGACCTGCAGTCCCAGGCGCAGGCTGCGATCAGCGAGGGGCATCGAATGCGCGCGCTCGCGTTACTTAACGAACTCGCGCAGCGCGATCCCCGCCAGGCCGGCGCCCTGCTCGATATTGCCATCCTGTACTGCGAGTTAGGGGAACGAGCCCTGTCCCTCCGGGCGCTCGCCCGCCTCGAAGCACAATATGAGGCGCCACCCGCCATTGGGAAACTCATCCTTTACTACAGGGCGAACACCTGCACATCGGTCGAATCGCGGCCGCAGCTCGCAGTGAGCGTGGGAGCCGGCGTGACATCAAATGCGAACTTCGGCCCCTCTGATCCGATCGTGACCTTTGCACCGGGCGCTCCACTAAACTCCCTGACCCTGGCACCCGAAAGCCTGCCTCACAAGGACCAGTACATCGAATCGGCCATTCAGGGCGAGTTCCCCGTTTCATCTGTGCCCGGCCTGGAACTGATAGGCGGACTTTCCAACCGCCATTACCGCAGTCTGCACAATTTCGACCAGCGCGCGGTGACCATTGGAGTAACTGACAGAACACGCTTCATGCATGGTGAGATGGATAACCAGTTCACGACGAACGTGCTGTGGCTCGGCACGCACATCTATCAGCGTGATCTGGCATGGCACGGAGCCTTCTGGCTGCCGCCGGCGGCGTGGCACCCTTTGCTCATGCGTGGTGGGCTGGACCTGACGGTCGTGGACTCCGCCTATCCTGGCAATTCGCTCTACGATGCCATGTACCTCGCCGTCCGTGCCGCCTTCCAGGTACACGTGGGTAAGCGCACATCGATGCAGTTCTTTTTCGGGCCTGCCTGGGACAGGCCACATGGCGGTCGCCCGGGTGGCATGCAGCGCGGTTATTCGGCGTGGCTGTCACTGGACTACGACATGGACCGCCATGGTCAGTTGGAAGCCATACTGCAGCAACGGACGTTGAACGACGCCACCGCCTACGACCCCGTGTTCTTCGGCAGTCTCAACCAGCAGCAGACAATCCGCGTAGCAGTGCTACGTTACACTTACCCCGTGACGGCGGGCTGGTCCGTTTATGCGCAGATGTCAGCTCAGCGTGTTTCCAGTTCCATCTCACTGTTCGCATATACCGTGTACAACGGCTCGCTTGGTGTTTCCTGGAAGTACTAACGCGACAACCGCCGCGTGAATCGCTAGAATAGCGACAACCCTATTGTCGATTCCGTCGTCACATCCATTCCATGAAAAGCTCGATCAGTGTTTCGCAAACGCCAGCGGCCGCCGAAGACAGGTCTGTCTGCCTGGAATGGCAAGGTTCGCTGCATCACTCGTATGACTCGGTCGACAGCCTGTTGCACGAGGTCACCCGCGCAACGCCGGCGCAATCCGCGGGTCACGCACCCACGGTGGAACTCACGGTGATCGGCCAGTCGGATGCGCTGCTGCCGCTCAGCCATTATCTGCTGTAAGAAGCAGCGCCCCGGACCGAACGGGTAACGACGGTCCGACTGGCCCTGTTCCTGGTGCTTATCCGAGAATCTGCATGAGCGCGTGCGAGTAGGTTACGGCAATCGCTGCCCAGTCTCCGTGCGTTTCGACGCGCCGTCGCGCGTTGCGCACCATGCGATCGCGTTCTGCCTGCGGCAGCTGCAGCAGCGCATTGATGCCTTGTGCGAAAGCGTGCGCTTCCGCCAACACATAGTCCTGTCCGGCACAGTAACCCAGGCCGCGAGCACCAAATTCCGTACTTACCACAGGCAGCCCGACCGCTGCATATTCGAGTAGTTTCAGATTGGTCCCTGATCCTGAAATGACCGGGTTCAGGCCCAGGTCGCAAATCGCAAGCCAGGTGGCCTTCTCAGCATCACTCACGACACCCAGAAGGCCAACGTTCGCGGGCCGTTCCCATGCTTGCATGACGTTGCAGACCGAACCCAGCAGCAGGAAATGGACCGAAGGCAGCTGCGCGGCAGCTTCCACGACGAGGCGGGCGGCATCGATATTCGGACCGTGAGCGCTGCCCATGAAGAGCGCGAGGGGGTGCGCGACGCGCAGCGCCGAGCGGCGGTCCTGTGTTTGCGCGGCCGCACGCAAAGGCGTCGCGGCGACATCGATCCCGTTGGGCACGACAACTAACTTTGCGTCGTCTGCTACGCCATAGAGTCTAGTCATGCGCTCGCGGTCCTTAGTCGAGCAGGCGGTCACGAGAGACGCCTCCCGCACGGCGCGCTGTTCGAGTTCCGACACCTGGTCGATCGCCCATCGATGCGGGCCGTAAATATCTACCTTCAGATCGGCCTCGACGTTGTGCGCCTCATATACGAAAGCCCGCGACGAAACTGCACGCAACGCCGGCATGGAATAGGGATGGGAGCACACAATCAGGTTCGCACGCCGTGCCAGCGCGTCAATGGCGTCGAGCCACTGAGGTGCAGTGTCCGGATGCAGTGCCGCTGCCAGATCTTCGACGGAAGCGCCCAGCGTGTCCTCCAGCTGTTGCTCCGCCTCGGCGAACGCCTGGGACTTTGGCACCAGTTCCTCGCTGAAATCAGTGGCAAGCCTGCGCACGCCGCTTAGATGTGAGGGCGCCAGATTGACGAACTGCACCTGAAACTGGTCGGCAACACGCGAATAAAGCCCGTGCAGGCGGAGTTTGCCGCCACTGACTACCGGCGCGATGGGGAAGGTATTAATAACGCCGAGAATGGGCTTTGCCTGCCGGGTCACGACGCTGGGCGCCGCCTGCCTCACGGCACCCGCTGCATTAACGGAATCGTTGGCTGCTACGGGTTGCCGCCCGGCCGCGAGCAACGCATCGCACAGGCTGCCCCAGTCGAGATGGGCCGCGCGCGCGCGGCCCACCTGCCCCATTTTTAGTGCCCGGGGCAAATCAGTGCAGATGCGTCGCATTGCGCCCGCCAGCGCGGCGACATCCGGCTCGACGATCAGTCCCGAGCGCTCATGCTCGATCAGTTCGAGCGGACCGCCGGAATCCGTTGTGGTCAGAACCGGTTTTGCCGAAAGCATCGCTTCCAGCGTGATCAGGCCGTAGTCTTCGTCACGTGGCACGAACGGCACGCATACGGCCCGTGCGTACTCCTGCGCCAACACGGCATCAGGAACGCGCCCGAGAAAATGTATGCCGCTGTGGCCGGCCGCCACCTCACGCAACCGTGCTTCATCGGGGCCGCTGCCAGCAATGCGGAACGGCATGTCTACCCCGCTCTGCATATACGCCTTGATGAGCAGATCGATCCGCTTCGCCTGGTCAAGACGGCTTGCGCTGAAAAGAGTCTGCTGCGGCCCGGATGCAAGACCTTTGAGACCCGTCGGATGGTGATGGACCGCAACCTTCACACCGGGCGGGAAATAGCCCTCGCGCGCTGCGACAACCCGGGAGATCGCAGCGTAGTGCACGATCTTGTCCGGCCGCATCGCAACTGCGTCAAGCAGACGGATAGCCGCGCGTGTCACGGGCCCGGGAAAGGCCCAGCACGATGCCTGCGGCGAGCGCTGCCAGGCGGCATCGAGTGCATCGAGCAGATCCTTGAACTCGAGATCGGCTGCGCGGTAGTTCGCGAGCGCGCTCACGATCCGCGCCGGAATGCCGAGCGCGAGCAGGTCGCCCTGGTCGAAGTGCGTGGGCATGCCAGGCGGGTAACAGTCGTAGAGTCCGCGCAGCGTATGCTGAAGATACACGACGTGATTGCGGTGCCGGATTGCCCATGCCGGATACTTGGTGCTGATGACCAGGTCGAAATGATCAAGGTCGAGCTCAGAGAAGTGGCGATAGCTGGCCAGCAACTCGCCCATGCTTCGCTCAGGGCTCGGAACTTTGAGCAGGTCCGCCTGGATCCCCGGACGCGCGTTAAACGCCTCGAGCAGCCCCCACCACAGGTTCTCGGCGCCCCCGATCACAAATGGCACCGGGCTCGGCGCAACAATGGCAATTCTCATAAAAAACCGGTCAAAGAGGTTGGGTAAGCGCATCGACGACGTGATGCCACGAGATATCCGCTGCCCGGTAAGCTTCGCGGCCACGAAGCCCCGCTTCGGCGGCTTCACGTGGATGCTCCGCGAGCCAGTCCAGGCGTCTGGCCAGTGCGTCAGCGTCGGGTCGTTCCACCCAGCCTGTTTCACTATGGCGAACGAACTCAAGCGGGCCGCCCGAGTCGGTACACGTGATAACAGGCTTTGAGGACAGCATCGCTTCCAGCGTGATGTATCCGTAGTCTTCGTCGAAAGCCGGAAACGCAACGGCCAGCGCGCGCGCGTAAAAGGCGCGCTTTTCCGCTTCAGTCACATGGCCGATCAGCGCTACGCGATCGCCGACACCGTGGCGCTGGATTAACGCGGTAAGCGCTTCGCGCTGGCCACCGTCGCCAGCAAGCACAATCTTCAGCGACGAGCGCATGCGTTGCGCCGCTTCGATCAGTAACGACTGACGCTTGAGCGTTTCCAGACGGCTGGGAAAGAACACGTAAGGCAGAGCGGCTTCGCGCCGGAATGACTCAGCCTGCGCCGGCGGATGATAGAGCGGCGTCGCGGTAATCCGGTTGAAATCGGACAGCCGTGCAGCGACGCGCCGGGAATTGGCGAACACGCGATTCGCACGTGAGAGTGCCGCATTGTCAAACGCGCTCACCTGTGCGCGCAGCCGGGTAAGTTCCGCTGAGGCCTCCGCGGCGTCGTACAGATCGTAGACAGCGCGGTGCTGGTGCATCACCCATACCCGGTGATCGGGATGGACCACTCCATAGCTTGGGAACTGCAAGCTGATGACCTGATCGATCGTCACGCCGTTGGGGCGCACGAAATCAAGTGACGCTGCGTGTTCCATGGCCCGCACAATGTCCTGTTCGGGCGAGAACCGAAACGGCAGGCGTAACAGCTCGACATCATGCCCTGCCTGCTGTAACGCTCGCACTACACCGGCGATGTGGTAGGAAGCGCCCCCGTGCACGAACGGCACAAGGTTGGCCGTCACGAGAATCTTCACGCTTCGCCCCCTTCTGGTGCTCTCTTGCGTCCCAGTACTGCGAAGTCCTGCGGACCGCACAAATGCCCGTTGACGCGCTCGGTAAGGGCATCGTTGCCCGGCACCTTCGCCTCTTCCGGGTAAGGGCTACTTCGAATGATGTCAATTGCCTCAAAGCGGTGATACGTCAGCAGGAACGAGATCGCGCTTGGTGTTATAGGGTTGCGGTGCGTGAAGTCGTGATAGAAGGTGTGGCTGCCTACCAGCACGTTTTCCGGATTGGGTGTCTCGAACAAGACTGAGCCGCCCTCCACCAGCACCCGGTAGCTCTCCTGCACGAGCGCGAACAGATAGTCAAATGGCAGATGCTCGATGATATGAAAGCCGGTAACGGCGGCGACCGAGCCTGTGGGCAGGCTGCGCAGAAAGGTCAGTGCGTCCGTGCATCGCACGTTTAGTCCCTGTGCGAGGCAGGCACCGACCATCACGCGGTTCGCATCAATGCCAAACGCGTCGCGGCCGTTCTGCCTGACATAGGCCAGCCATTCACCGCGACCACAGCCGATATCCACGATCTCATGCGTCAGGCCATCTGCTCGTGGCACGTCCGTCGCAAGCCAGTCATGATAGATGGCGAGCTTTGCGAGCACACTTTCGCGGGTGCCGCGATTGGCATCCTCGAACGCAAGGTAATAGGTGTCGATGGTTTCTGGCGACACTGCGGGCCTCGGTATGAGCTCATCGCGCAAATCGAGCAAGCGCCGCGATAGCTGTTCGACCTGCCGGCCGTGTCGCAGCACGACCCCGACGGTGTTTTCAAAGCGAACCCGCCATGCGGGCAGCGAACGCCTCAGCACATAGCGCGCATAGAGTCCATCCGCATATCGCCCTGCACGCCGGGCCAGCCCTCCCAGGCCCACGCGTCGCATCAGCCAGTCTGCCGCCGCGACGGCAATGACGGCACTTAACCCCGACACCGGCACTGCAACGCGGCGCCCCTCCGCAGACATGCGCAGCCTCGCCAGCACGACGAGCCGGCTAATTCCGCGCGCAAGCTGCTCCATATAATTGGTGCGACCCGTTGCATCAGTCTCACGCGCTAGCAGGAGCCGGTACGCGCCGTCCACAAACTCCGCGTTGTCCACAACGAGCAGGTGTTCGATGGTATTCCGCCCTGCAAGGTCGGCGGCACCGGTCACCGGCTCGGAAGCGGTGACCGGACGATCCGGGGTGAGCGTGGTGCCTGCGTCATCAGTGGAGGTATTAGCGGCCGCCTCGGCCTTGACACGCGCAATCAGATCTTGGAGTACCGCTTTGGTCATGGTTCTTGTAACGTGGGTTCTACGATGTCCCGTACCGGGGATTGCTCAAAATGGACCGGCACATAGCACAGTCCGGAAAAGGGCACGTTGCTGAAGCCGGCAATCTCGAACGACGCGGCGGCATCCCACCAGTGCTGGCAGTCATGAATATGGGTATCGTCGGAATGCAGTGCGACGGTCACCGTATATTTGCCAGGGGCGAAATTCAACGGCAGCGAGAAGCGGCAATTTACACAGCCGCCTGCCGAAAAGTGTGCCGCCTCGCACAGCAGGGCGGTATTGGTGCCGAAGACGTCCTGACCAAAGCGGTCGCGAATGAGAATCCCGACGGATAGCGTGGCAGTCTGTTTTGACTCGCATTCGAGTCCGATAGTGATCTCTTCGCCCGATGCAAAGCGCATTGCGGGACCAAGCCGGTTTGACAGCACCACGTTCCGGATGCGCGTGCGCAACGCGCCGTACGAATCGGGCGTGGACTCCTCCTTCTGCGGCGCGTCGTCATCGATGCCGGCAATCAGTCGGTAGTAGATCTGCGCGGCCTCGTCAGGCAACCCGTCGTACGCGATGGTGCCCTCCGAGAGCAGAATCGCCCGGTCGCAGAGCAGCTTTACCGAATTGATGTCGTGAGACACGTATAGGATTGAGCCACCCTTATCGCGAAACTCGCGGATGCGCTTCAGACATTTCTGCTGGAAGCGTGCATCGCCCACTGCCAGTGCCTCGTCGACAATAAAGCAGACGGGGTCCGCGTGAATGGCCACTGCAAACCCGAGCCGCATGATCATTCCGGACGAATAGGTCCGCAACGGCGCGTCAATGAAGCCGGCCAGCTCGGAAAAAGCAACGATCGCGTCGAATCGTTCCTCGATCTCCGCGCTGGTCATGCCAATCAGTCTTGCGTTCACGGCAATGTTTTCGCGACCCGACAGACTGCCGTCGAAACCGGTGCCCAACTCCAGCAGGCCGGCGATGAGTCCACGGCGTTCGATTGTTCCAGCATCGGGCATCAGCACACCGCTCACCAGTTTGAGCAGCGTGGACTTGCCCGCACCGTTTTGCCCCAGCACGCCAATCGCCTCGCCCTGACCGAGCGAAAACGAAATGTCATCAAGTGCAACATGCACGCGATGCCGCGCCTTTCCGAAAAGGCCCTCCAGAAGGCGGTCAGCGGTCCGGTTGTAGATTTTGAAGCGCTTCGATAGCCGTTGGACCTCCAGCACCGGCGAACCTCTCTGCACACGACCCGTCACAGCGTATCCCTCAAATCCGATTGCAGACGGTCCAGCAGCAGGCGGCTCGCGAGCAGACTGATGCACGCGGCCAGAGCGAGTCCGATTAGCTCTTTTGCTGGCGGATACTGATGCCACACGATGATGCCATGCACGGCATCGATGGCCCAGAAGATCGGGCT
The DNA here is from genome assembly GCF_046028095.1 of Paraburkholderia phytofirmans. Taxonomy (GTDB): domain Bacteria; phylum Pseudomonadota; class Gammaproteobacteria; order Burkholderiales; family Burkholderiaceae; genus Paraburkholderia; species Paraburkholderia phytofirmans_A. The sequence continues at coordinate 384,352 of NZ_JAQQDJ010000002.1, read as the reverse complement.
CAGGTGCATCGCCTTTGCGGCCCAAGGCGGCAGGATCGAGGCGAGATAGACCACCGGTGTCAGCCAGAACCCGAACTGCAGAAGTATGTTAAGGACGTTCTTGATGTCAGGAATAAAAACGTCGAGGGTACCGAGGATGATGCCAAGCCCGTACGCGAACGCGCTTAGCAATAGCGCGATGACGGGGAGTGCCAGCCATTGCACACCGATCGGGTGACCGATAATCATCAGGAAAACGGCGAAAAAACCCATGGTAATGCCGTACACAGCCCACTCTGCGAGCACGATATGAAGCGGCATGATCCATAGGTCGACGCTGATTTTACGGATCAGGTGCGCCTTTGAGCCGTAGACAGGCGTCAGCCGGTTCAGCAGGTTAGCAAAGAGATTCCATGTGAGAAGTCCGCCGATCAGATAAACCGTATAGAGATAGGGGTCCGCGTCCGCGCCAATCCGTGTGCGCATGAAGCGGGAAAACACGGTACTGAACAGCACGACAAACGTCAAAGGCTGGATCAGCAGCCACGCGGCGCCGAGCGCGTTTTCGCGGTGCCGGTCAATCAGATCCTGGCGCGCGAGGAGCAGCACATGCGCAAGACTGGTTCTTAATGTATGCATGAACAGATTGAAAGTGGGCATACGCCTGTCCCGCCTGAAGTTCTCAGGCGACGATCTGGCGATAGACGGCAAGGGTTTCGTCGGCAGTACGCTGCCAGCTGAAGCTGCGCGCGCGAGCGCTTCCAGCCGAGATCAACCGTTCGCGCAACGCGCGGTCGTCGATGAGAGCCCGCATGGCTTCAGTAAAGCCCTCGACATCGGCTGCGTCGCGCATGATGGCTGCATTGCCCGCCACTTCCTGCAAAGCGCGGGCCGTCGAACACAGCACCGGGACGCCGGATGCCATTGCTTCCACCACCGGCAGTCCAAAACCCTCATAGATCGACGGATATACCATCGCGAGTGCGCCCGCAGTCAGGACCGGGATGTCATCGTCGGATACATAGCCCAGCCTGCGTACGGAACCCTCGCGCAGGCCATGCTCCAGCGAGAGGTGGAGGGAGTCAGTCAGCCACCCCTCCACGCCAATGAGAGTAAGCGGGAACCTGCAACGCACCGAGGCTGGCAGGCGCGCATGTGCTGTGAGCGCAGTATGAAGGTTCTTGCGCGGCTCGAGCGTGCCCACTGCAGCGAAGTAGTGGCCATGCACGAGACCATACCGTGCCAACACGTCGGAGGTCGCATCGGAAGAATGCGGCCGGAACCGAGTCGAGACACCGTTATGCACGACCCTGATTTTATCGCCAGGGACTGGAAAACAGGCCTGTAGTTCATCGCGCACAAAATCCGATACCACGATGATTCTGTCGGACTGCTCGAGAGCGCGTGGAAAGTTGGCACGCAGGAGCGCGAGGCGATGTGCCGGATGGTACTCGGGATAGCGTACCCAGGATACGTCATGTGCAGTGATAACCGTAGGGCCGCGAAACCGGAACGGAATGAAGTTCGGATCGTGATAGACCTGCGGGACACGCTGCCGCCTGATTCCTGAATCAAAGCGGTACTGTTCGACATGCGGCATGAAACGGTAAATGCCGGGAACGAACCGGCGCGCAAAACGCTTGGCGCTCCCCGCGGCCACCGTACGCAACGACCTTGCCCCTGCCCCCCCGGCGGAGGATGTGACGGCATCCTTGTCACGCGATGTAGACCAGTGCGTTCCATAAAAAAGCCGCACCTGATGGCCCCGTTGAACAAATTCGCGGGCGAGATGGGACGCGTATTGCCCAATGCCAGTTAGAGGGGTAAGCAAGGCACGCCCTCCCATTGCGATATTGAGCTGCGCGTCAGAATTAAGATTTTGGAGCATCTGCTGCCTGCAAAGAGGGGATTCTGGAAGCAGCGCAAGTATCGGGCTTGTTTTCCTGAATTGATGTGACAGCCGTCACATTTTTGCCGGTCTCGATGGATCAGAATGAGCGCCTTCGCAAGAGGCCGACGCTGCGGTGTCGAATAGCTAACAGATCAGAATTGCAGACCAGTCGGGAGGTGTCGCGATCAGCCAGCGCGGCAACAGCAAATGACCAAAAAAATCCGTGTACCGTCGAACGAAATCATTCAGGCGCTGCTGGGTTACCGTCGTGTGTTCCGCACGGTGGGAATCTTCAGCATGCTCATCAACGTGCTGATGCTCGTGCCGTCGCTCTACATGCTGCAGGTCTACGACCGTGTTCTGCCCAGCCGCAATGGCGTCACACTCGCGATGCTCACGCTGATGATGCTGGGCATGTATGCGTTCTCGAGCGTGCTTGAGTACGTACGCAGTTTCATCGTGATACGGGTGGGCGGCAAACTCGACATGCATCTGAACAGCCGCGTGTACACGGCGGCGTTTGAGACGAACCTCAAGCAGCAGGGCGTCAATGCCGGCCAGTCGCTCAACGATCTGACCACGATCCGGCAGTTCGTGACGGGCAACGCACTGTTCGCGTTCTTTGACGCGCCGTGGTTTCCCATCTACCTGGCAGTTATTTTCCTGTTCAACGTCTGGCTTGGCGTGTTTTCGCTGGTGGGGTCCGTCATTCTCATCGCGCTCGCTATTGCCAACGAACGGGTCTCGCGCCGTCCGCTGGCCGAAGCAACCGCGCTGTCGATCCGCTCGAGTTCGCTCGCGACCGCGAACCTGCGAAACGCCGAAATCATCGAAGCCATGGGCATGCTGCCCAACCTGATGTCGCGCTGGTCGATACTGAACGCCGGGTTTCTGGCCCGACAGGCGGAAGCCAGCGAGAAAGCCGCGATGGTCGGCAATGTCACCAAATTTGTCCGCTTGTCGCTGCAGTCGCTGATCCTGGGACTGGGCGCCCTGCTCGCGATTGAAGGCAAGGTGTCCCCGGGCATGATGATCGCCGGATCGATCCTGATGGGCAAGGTCCTGGGCCCACTGGAATTGGTGATCTCCGTCTGGCGTCAGTGGAGTGGCGCAAGAAGTGCATATGACCGCCTCGTCGAATTGCTTGAGAACAACCCGGTGCGCCGTATCGGCATGAGTCTCCCGCCCCCGGCAGGTCGCCTGACGCTCGACGCAGTGAGCGCAGCGGCACCGGGCTCACGTCTGCCTGTGGTACACGGCCTGTCGTTCAACATCGACGCGGGCGACATCGTGGGCGTAATCGGGCCGAGCGCCTCCGGCAAGTCCACACTCGCGCGGCTCATGGTGGGCGTATGGCCCGCAGCTGTCGGAACGGTGCGACTTGACGGAGCCGACATCTACCAGTGGGATAAGGACCAGTTGGGCCCGCACATCGGTTACCTGCCGCAGGACATCGAACTGTTTGGCGGCTCAATCGCCGAAAACATTGCGCGCTTCGGCCAGATTGAATCTGACAAGGTCATCGAAGCGGCAAAGCTCGCGGGCGTTCACGAGATGATCCTGCGTTTGCCACAGGGCTATGACACGCTGGTGGGTGACCGGGGAGCCGGACTGTCCGGCGGCCAGAAACAGCGTATCGGGCTGGCCCGTGCGTTATATGGCGACCCGTCATTCATCGTACTCGATGAACCGAATTCGAATCTGGACGAGACGGGCGAGGCAGCACTGAAGCAGGCGATCGAGCGTTTGCAGGCCGTGGGCAAGACAGTTGTCCTGATCACCCACCGCACGAGCATCATTGCGGCGACCACCAAGCTGCTGCTCCTGGTGGAGGGGCAACTCAGGATGTACGGCCCGACGGCCCACGTCCTGGCCGCGTTGCAGAACGCTCCGGCACACACAGCCGCTGCCCACACGGCAGCTGCACAACCTGCTGCCGCGGGGACGACCCAGCCCGAACATCACCAGCCGTCCGCCGCTGACACGGCGGAGGCAACCGTCTGACCTGCAGGGTTTCCATGTTCAATTTTCAAAGCAAGAAGGCGGCGGTGCCCGCCGTTGAGGTGCTCGGCACTGCATTGCCGCCCGTGGTTGATGTCGACGAATCGCGATACGTGAAACTCGGCTGGACAGTCGTCCTGGTGGGCATCGTGGGTTCGCTGCTATGGGCGTCCTTCGCTCCCCTCAGCAAGGGAACTGCGGTTCAGGGTACGGTGGTCGTGACCGGCAACCGCAAGACAATCCAGCATCCGACGGGCGGCATCATCCGCGAGATTCTCGTGCAGGACGGTGATGAAGTGAAGGCAGGCCAGGTACTCGTCAGGATGAACGACGTTCAGACGAAGTCCCAGGCCGCCACCGTCCGTTCGCAATACCTGACAGAGCTCGCAACGAAGGCACGCCTCATCGCGGAAGCGACGAACGCAAAAGAAATATCGTTTCCGCCCGAGCTGATGGATCGTGTCGCAGCGCATGACGAAGAGGCCGAAGATGATGTCAGGCTGCAACAGCAACTGCTGATCACACGCCGGCTGGCACTGAAAGCGTCGGTCGGCGCGTTGGCGGAAAACATTGCGGGCTATCGCGCCCAGCTGGCAGGCCAGAGCGACTCCCAGGTACAGCAACTGGCAGAGCGCAAGACGCTGCAGGACCAGTTGGCCGGCGTGCGGCAGCTCACGGGCGAGGGGTATGTGCCGCGCAGCAAGCTTCAGGACCTTGAACGCCAGGAGGCCGCACTCAATAGCGACATCGCCAGACAGGCGGGCACCACAGGACAGTTGGCAAGCCAGATGGCCGAAGCACGCCTGCACATCGCGCAGATGCAGGAAGACTACATGAAAGATGTCCGCACCCAGCTTAGCGAGGTGCAGCGCGACACCGAGGCCCTGAAAAGCCGTCTCGCTGAAAGCGAGTTTGAACTCGCCAACACCGAGGTCCGTTCCCCGGTCGACGGAACGGTCGTGGGCGTGAACGTGTTCACCAACGGCGGCACGGTCGCAGCAGGCGCGAAGCTGATGGAGGTGGTGCCCAGCGGCGAACCGCTCGAAGTGGAAGGCCAGTTGCAGGTCAACCTGATCGACAAGGTTCACAAGGGTTTGCCGGTCGACATGATGTTTACCGCCTTCAACCAGAACAGTACGCCGAAGATACCGGGCGCCCTCACCTTTGTATCGGCGGACCGTCTGGTGGATGACCATACGGGCGCACCGTACTACCGGGTTCGCGCGAAGGTTACGCCGCAGGGCATGAAACTGCTGCAGAATCTGAACGTGAGGCCTGGGATGCCTGTTGAGATGTTCGTTAATGCCGGCCAGCGCTCCATGCTCAGCTATCTGCTCAAGCCGCTCATCGATCGCTCGCACACCGCGTTGACGGAGGACTGACGTGCAACGTGTGCTTATAACCATGACGGGACGCAGGTCGATCTCCACCTGCTCGCGGCGGACTATGCGTACGGCGCCCCAACTGCATGCTATCGCGCTTGCAATATCATTCAGTGCAGCGCTGATCGCACCGTGCACAGCGCACGCGCTCGGTCTGGCAGAGGTCTATGACGCTGCGCTAGCTCACGATCCGGTGTTCGCAGCAGCGGCAAAGCAGAAAGAGGCCGATGATGCCAACGTGGCGATTGGCCGCTCATACCTGCTACCGAACGTGTCGGCGAACTACTCCAGGTACCGCGATGTGACCGGTACGACGTATTTTGGACAGCCACAGGGCGACGTTTCGGTCCACCAGGTCTATGGGGCGTATTCAGAGGGTGTTTCACTGCGGCAATCCCTGATCAACTTCGAAGGCATAGCGCGTTATCGTTACGGCAAAGCAACAGCTCTCGCTGGCGATGCGACCTTCGATGACCGTAAGCAGGAACTGCTCGTACGCGTGCTGGGCGCCTATACGGATACCGTCTTTGCTCAGGAGCAGCTATCACTCGCAACGGCTCAGAAAAAGGCGTTTGATGAACAGTTTGCCGGCAACCAGGCGATGTTCCGGAACGGCGAAGGCACGCGCACGGACATCCTGGAGACGAAGTCGAAGTCGGAACTCGCACAGGCAGACGTAGCCGACGCACGCGACGCTGTCGACAATGCAGCACATGCACTCGAAGCAATGACGGGCCTGTCGGCTTCGCTCGACATCGCCGGTCTTGACCGTCTGAAGGATAACTATCGGCCGACGCTGCCGTCGCCCGTTAGCTTCGACGAATGGCGGGATATTGCTCTTGAGAACAACGCCCAGCTGATCGCCGGAAGGCACTCTCTGGAGGCCGCGGGGCAGCAGATGAAAATTGTAAAGGCGGGCTTTTATCCGCGCGTCGATCTGGTCGCCAGTATTGGCAAGAACCAGTCCAATACAGTGGAGACCATCGGCCAGCGCTCCCTGACCAAGGCGATCGGCGTGGAAGTGACAATACCGCTGTATTCAGGCGGCCTTGTGCAGGCCTCGTCGCAACAGGCTCAGGCTAACTATGAGCGGGCGGAGTTCGAGTTGCAGGACAAAACCGACAAGGTGTTACTGGACGTACGCAAGCAGTACAACCTGTGCGTCAGCAGCCTGACACGCATCGATGCGCTCAAGAGTGCAGTAGAGTCCGCCACCCTGCAGATTACGGCTACGCAAAAAAGCGTGCAGGCCGGCATGCGCACGAACCTAGACGTACTGACAGCGACACAGCAGCTATATCAGGCCAAGCGGGATCTGGCGCGCGCGCGTTATCAGTACCTGCTGGCCGAACTGCAACTCAAACGTGCAGCAGGGACACTGATGCCACAGGATCTGTATGAAATCGCGCAGTGGTTCGTTCCATCTGCCCAGATTGCGAATGTTACAAGGTCAATGCCGCTCATACACTAGACATCGACACCCTGCCGGCTCAGTTTTGCGACCGCCTATCGGTTCATCTGCTCAGGCGACGTCTTCTACGGACCCAAGTCGGATGCAAGCGCCCTCCTCGGCATGGACCTTTGCACTGCCGCATTACTGAGCCGACAGCCGCTGCCATTTCGCTTGAAATTGTGCTTGCCCGCACACTCTTCCTTTGTCGTCTGCTCTAAATTAGGAGACCTCTTGCGCATCAGCCAAGCAGTTGGTCAGCTTGCTGCGCACACTCATTGAAATAGACCTATGGCATCTCATTCGAACACCAAGGAAAGAGCGACACGCAAGCGATGTGGTCCGCAATGCTGCATTGTCGGCTGGACCATTGAGCCGGCCTCAGTGCCGGGCCATGTGCGCCTGTCGTTCGCCGTGGCTGGCCAGTCAGGTGACGGCGTCCGTTCATCGAGCACGCGACATTACCTGTTGAAATGCGAGCGGATAGTGGATCTGGTCCGGGAACTCACCGGTACACTGGAACACTCCAACGCCAGTCGGCTGTTAGAGGAGCCGGCGCCTGGGGCCGGCTCACAGGTTCTGGCAGATCCGACCTCTGAGCCAGACGCTCGGGAGCAAGACTCATCCGGACTGCCTAGCCACTTTCTCCTCGGTGCCTACGGCCTCGTCGGTAACTAGTCGCGCAGGTGAATCTATTAAGCGGCCGCTCTTTGCGCCACGCAGCCTTCGTCGGCTTCCAGCTTTCCCCGTAAATCGCTTTGCGACGACCACATCGCGTTCCCGGAACGTTTCCTGGATGCATGTAATTGGCGCGTTTTTCAGCTTCGCATGGCAGTTAACTTCGCCGCAGGTGAGAGAGCCTTTTTGATTGCGTCTCAAGCAAATTCTTCAATCTGTGATAGCCATCACAAGAAATAAAGGGTCGTTGAATTACTATGAACACTGAACGCGGGCCTTTCGGCCCACGTTCACCCCGGTTGGTCAACCGGGAGGTCTCGGATTACCTCAATGGCGACTGACCGTAGTGGTCGCCTGTCTGCACTCTCAGCAGGACCGAGGTTTTGCGCCCACGTATACCACACGTGGGCTTTTTTTATTTCCGCCCCATGTTAAGGCGCCCGCCGATCCCGAGTAATACGCTGCCGCGGAGAGAATTTCAAAGACCCCCTAATTGTGATAGCCGTCACACCTTGTCGTGACACGATGCATTATTTTTGCCTCCCTTGTCGGATACAAGCGGCCATAGCAGCACCCCTTGCCGGCTTGATCTGCGGTTAGACCGTCAGAGCCCTCTAGCACCGCGCGGATCTACTCTAAGTCAGACTGGTTGCGCTCCTGTTTTTCTGCCGCCTTGTTTCCCCTGCCAACTCTATTTCTTCAGGCGCGCGGCCCGTCCGGAAGACTGCATTTCCTCACCTGAATCGTTCGCTGATCTATTTCATACGTTGTGTGCGCAACTTTTATTGGGTATTTGCGAGTTTGTGAGCCACATCACACATTGCATGCGCGAGATATGGAGAATCCGGAATGCGTTGTCGGTGCCGTGGGCTAGGGACTTATTGCCAGTAGCAGGCAAGTCGGCTCCTGCCACAGCATGCAATTGCCGACGCGTCACACGTGTGATTTAGATAAACTTTTTCATGGGAATGTTCAAATGGCCGCATTGTCCTACGCCGAACAAGTACAACAAGCATATCTGGCCTACTACGGCCGCCCCGCTGACCCGGCAGGTCAGCAATACTGGGTTAACCAGCTGACCGCTGCGAACGGCAACCTGAATTCGATCATCAACGCGTTCGGTAATTCGGCTGAGTCGACCGCTCTCTATGGCGGCTCGAGCACGGCCGCGCAAGTCAACGCAATCTATCAAACGCTGTTCGGTCGCGCTGCTGACGTGACCGGTCTGAACTTCTACGTGAAAGGCATCGTCAGCGGTCAATTCACGCTCGCTTCAGTCGCTCTGAACATCTACAACGGCGCAACCGGTACGGACGCAACAGAACTGACTGCAAAGCTGGGCTACGCTGACTCGTTCACCGCAGCGCTGAGCCAGTCGGTTGCTGGTCAAGTCGCTTACTCGGGCAACGCAGCAGCGAACAACGCTCGCGCTGCAGTGGCATCGGTTGTCGACTCGACTTCGCAAGCTACGGCAACCGCAGCTCTGTCGACGACGATCGCGAACATCGGTACGGGCACGGTCGCGCAGACATTCACGCTCACTACGGGTGTGGATACGCTGACGGTTGGTGCAAACACCGTGGTCAACGGCGTGGTAGATCTGTCGAACTCTGTGAACGCACAGAATTCGTTCAATGCAGGCGACACAATCAAGGGCTCGAACGGCGACACGGTCAGCTTGACGATCTCTAACTCGAATGGCCTCCCTTTCACTCTCGCGGCTGCTCAAGTCTCGGGCGTGGACAACCTCGTTGTCCGCAACGTGGACAGCAATGCCGCCGCGAGCGTCGTCACCGTTAATGGCGCAAACTTCCAAGGCTTGAAGTCGGCTACCAGCGCGAATTCGACTGCTGCCGGAGTTACGTTCGACAACTTGTCGAAGGGCACGATGGCTAACGTCACGGGCTCGAACGTGGGTAACACGACGTTCAAGTACAATGGCTTGGCGAAGACCGATGCAGTTACGTTGAACCTGTCGGGCGCACAAGGCGCCACCGCGACAGCCGCTGCTAACATCGTTTTGACGACGGGCTCGGCTGCGGCGGGCGCAGACGTGGCACCGAACGTACTGGTTATCAATGGCGCAGGCAATGTCAGCATCTCTGACTCGTCTGCAACTACCGTCACCGCAAACCTGACGGGCACATCGACCATCGCCGGTCTGAATAGCCCAGCGTTCAAGAGCTTTGACGCATCGGGTTCCACGGGCAACGTCACCATCGATCTGTCGACCGCTACGCTGACATCGACGGCTACTGTCAAGGGTGGCGCAGGTAACGATGTGCTGAAGTTCGGCTCGCTGGCAGCTGCAGGTACCTACACGATCGATGGCGGCGCAGGCACGAACACGCTGGGGATCACCGACCAAGTGATCAGCACGGGCACGACGAACCTCGACACCAACATCAACGCCGCGCTGCATATCAACACACTCGAACTTGATGGTACAGCCGCAACTGGTGACAGCGTTGCGATTAACGCCCTGACGTCGATCACCGACTTTAAGGTGGCCGGTGCGATCATCGGTGCAGCAGGCGCCACAGCAACTGCAACGGCGGCTGCGACCAGTGTTGCAGCAGTGAGCTTCACCGGTGAACTGAACAACCACACGTTCACCATCGCCGCCAACGAAACCGGTGGGGTGGGTGGTGCAGGCTTTTCGAGCGGCAATATCAACGGCGCCAACGGTGGTGATGCAATCTTCGTGGCTCCGCAGATCGACAACGGCAGCAACACGATTGCTTTGACGCTCGGTTCCGCAACAAAGGCCGGTATTACCCTTACCGGCGGTAACGGTGGCGGAGCCGGCACCGGCGGCGTGGCTGGTAACGGCGGTCACGGTGTGGATCTCGGTTCGTTCGAAACCGTGAACTTGACGGCGCTCGGCACAAGCGTCGACACCTTGACCGGCGGCACGGGCGCAACGGCCGGCTACGGCTTGCTGGTTGGTACGAATGCAACGGTCAACCTGACCGGCTCGGCTGATTTGTCGATCAGCAGCATTGGCGGTCAGAACATCTCGTTCAACGCTGCTAACTACACCGGCGCGCTGACGGCGGCGTTTGCTGCAAACACTGGCAACAACTCGTTCGTCGGCGGCAGCGGCGCGAACACGATCACCTTCAACGGTGGCGTAACTTCGGTTGACCTGACGAACTCGGCTGCCAAGGCTGACGTGATCACCCTCATCTCGGCAAGCGGCACTGATGTAACCGCGGGCAAGATTGAGATGATCAAGGGCTTCGGCGTGGGCACCACTGCTGCTGACAAGTTGGCGTTCGGTGGCGCGACGGTGAGCGCTGATCAAGCCGCTGTTACGGCGTCCAGCGTCACTGGTCTGAGCACAACGATGTCGAAGGGTATCGTGTCGTTCTCCGGCTCGGCTGCGACGGCTTCGACCACGACGCTGGCTCAGTTCGTGCAAGCGACCGAAGATGCAATCAACGCGGTAAACGGCGGAGTGGCGAATGCTGGCAAGGTCGCTGCGTTCACGTACAACGGCAACACGTATGTCGTCGAAGAAACGGCTGGCCACACGGGCGGGTACGTCGCTGGTGCCGACCACGTTGTTCAGTTGACCGGCGTGACCGGCGTCACCTCGCTGTCGACCACGACCGCAGGCGCTCACGCAGTCCTCATCGGCTAATCTCCCCCAAAGGAGATGCACCTCTCACGTGAGTGAAAGGTGTCGATAAAAGCTAGACGAACCCCGTCTCCCACAGGGAGGCGGGGTTTTTCGCTTTAATGAAAGCATCCTTTCCAGGTAATTCCATGTCCCTACCCGAATACATCACCCTGAACGGCACGAACTACACCACCGCCAAGCTGTCGGCAGAAGCCCACGCGCAGGTCCAGAACATCCAGCTCGTCGACACCGAAATTGCCCGCCTGCAGCAGCAACTGGCCATTGCGCAGACCGCCCGCAATGCCTACAGCAACGCGCTGGTGTCTGCCGTCAAGGGCGGAGCATCCGAGGTGCGAGCCGCCGAGAAAAAGCCACGTTCGCCACGCAAGCCCCAAGCCAAGGCCGAATGAGACAGGCGAGACTGACGGACCGTCGAAGCGCTGCGGGACGAGAAGTTGCCGGCCAACCTGAATAACCAGGCAAAGTTTCCGCAACAACCCCTTTCGTCTATAACCATTCCACCTCATGCACGATATGCACAGCTTCAACCGGAGCCAGTCGCTTGACTACGAGGCGCATCTGCTGGCGCTATGGAAGACGAACTGGATTCTCATCGACACCCTGAAAACCATTCAGAGGAGTCTGTCCGTGGACGACCCGCAGCAGCGGGCCATCTTCAATCGCATCGAGGAGGCGCTCGAACGAATATGAATCAGACGCTACAGGCACCAGTCCCTGGCATGCCGGAGAACGCATGATGCCGCAGGTACTCATCCCTACGGGGCGCTGGAAGGTTCACGCGGAATCAACGAACGAACAGACCGCCATTCGCTTGATTGGCCGGGCCCTTTCCGGCTCTCTCACGAACGACGTCAGCCGGCACGAAGTTCAGTTGACGCCAGACCAGGCGCAGGAGTTGATTTCCGGACTGAATCTGGCGCTGCTGGAACTCGAACTGCAGCGAACTGCCGACTTGGCCCGGAGCGCCGAGGGCGCCGGATAGCCGCCGTCATCGCTCCCGGATAAACATGTCAGACGCAACGAACCTCACACCGGCGGCGGAAGACGCCCACGCTTCTTCGCCCGTACCGGTCAACGACTGCCAGTTGGCCTCGACGAGCGAGCATGTCGCGATGCGTCTGTCCGCCGAACGGATATCGGACGGTTCTATCGCCGCTGGCGAACACGGCGTCCGGCTGGCGCCGGAGCAGGCACACCAGATGATCCGCGAACTGAGCGCGGCGGTGCTCGCTTCGGACGTAGAACGGCTCGCTGAGACAGGCATCGAAGGTGATGTCGGCATTGAGTCCCACGGCAAGCTCGGTGACTGAAGCCTATCCCCGGTTATCGCCGGGTACGCGTGGATCACTTTGCATCTTGCGCCGGAGAAGCTCGCCACACCGAGAACGCCACCGATCGCAACCCATGCCTCTGGCGGGATGCTCGGCTGAACGATGTTCGGCCACCAGCCGCGCAGGATCGGGATGACGAAATACGCCCCTATCCAAGCGAAGCCGAACAGAATCAAACGGACGGCCGCCATACGTCGGCCAGTGGTCCGCCCTCGCCTCGACCTGCATCGTCTGACTGACCACCGCAGCGTTCGCCTGCTCACGACGCCTCTGCGCCGCGCGAAGCTGCGTTTCCCTCCCGCGGTACCCGAAGACATCAACTAACGCTAGCCTCGCAGACTGGATCGACGCAAATAGGATGTGTCAATCGGCCTGTGGCTGATCCGGTTTCTCCGTATCGATCTGTGTCTATTTTTTGTCATCTTTTACCGCGAAACTGCGAACCGCGAAAGCGTGTGACGAGTCAATCGACCAGCCGTGGGTGTCGGGGAAGATCAGGTCTGAGAACGAGGATGACACATGCCCGGTGTCAAACTCCTGAATTCGGTAACTTTCGGCAGTTACCAAAAGCAAATGAATAAGATAATAGAATTGAAGGCCAGTCTGGCGCAACAGACGCTGTTCGCTACATCGGACGGAAAAACAATTGAGCTTCTTGCGAACGCTGCGCGCGTAGTGAATTTCAAAAGCGGCGCCTATGTGACGTTTCAAGGAGAGGTCGAATCACCGCTGTTGCTCATTCTATCGGGGCAGCTGAGAGTGTCGCGGCTATCGGCGAAAGGCGACGAAGCACCCATCAGCACTGTTTCCGCTGGCGGATCTACGGGAGCGGTTCCAATCATTTCGAACCGGCCAAGTAACGTCAATGTGATAGCCAATCGCGAGAGCACGGTAGCAATGATAGGCCGGAGGCTGGCTCGCCAAGTACTTTGTGAGCCTCTAGTGTCAGTCGCGCTGAACGGTCTTCTCGCGTCTTTAGTTGGACGTCTCGTCCATTGCCAAAGCAGGCGTGAATTCCCGCGCGCCGCTGCGCGCGTAGCTGCGGTAATCATTGACGAACTGGATCTGGCTGCTGACTTGGATGCAGCGTCGGCTGAACCGCCAAGTCACGCGACAATTGCTGCGATGGCAAAGGTGAGCCGTGAGACAGTTTCACGGGTGCTTTCGTCTTTAGAACTTCGAGGTCTCATTGCCAGGGAGGGCCGCCGTATCCGCGTTCTCGACCCAAATGCATTGCGCGCACTGGGCAATGGATAGGTTGAAGCTTCTGCACGACCGTATTTGCGGTTACGGAAAATACGCGGACTTATCGATTTCCGGAATTGATTTGAAACCGGGCTTCGCGAAGAAGTAGCCTTGCATGAGGCTGACATCATGTGCAACAAAGAAGTCACGCTCACCTCTGGTTTCGATGCCCTCTGCGACCACGCGGATGCCGAGGTCGTGACACATCGAAAGAACGCCTCGCACGATGCGCTGGCGCACCGAATCCGTGTCGATGCCGCGAAGAAGTCCCATGTCGAGCTTGATGATGTCAGGCTGGAAATCCACCAGTAGAGCAAGTCCTGAATAACCGGCGCCAAAATCATCAATCGCGGTCAGGAATCCAAATTTCTTGTATGCCTTGAAAATGTCGACCAGATGGGTACGGTCGGCCAGATGCTCACCCTCGACCGTCTCGAAGATGATTCTTTCAGTCGGGAAGCCATGCTTCTGCGCAGCGTCCAGGGTGCTCCTTATGCATACCTCTGGCTTGTACACCGCGTTAGGCATGAAATTTATGGAGAGGAACGTGTCCAGACCTAGCGCGGCTGCACTAGCGATAGCAACCTTCCGACACTGTTGGTCAAACTGATATTTGTTTGCGTCATCGATTTGCGACAGCACCGTATGCGCGGATTCCCCGTTCGCACCACGCACGAGCGCCTCACAGGCGAACACGGCCCTGGTGCTCAAGTCGACGATGGGCTGAAATGCGAAATCAATCTCAACAGGCAACGGCGTTGTATCCCTACACGCAGAACATCTTTGAGATTGTACGGCCATGTCGTCGTGGCTATGAATTTTGAAGGGATCCATTTCTAATTAACGCGTACATGGTTTGCTGATTGCAATTGTGTCCATTGGTCCCGTCGCCGGGCGGCTGTCAATTTTGCGACGCATTACCTTCATCGCAGGCGGTACAGGCTGCGTCCGCTGGCTCCAAAACTTCAGCACGGACTCGGTTCCGCCCGGCTCTTTTCGCGTCATATAGCGCGCGGTCAGCAGCGGCTAGCAAACCTTGGAGTGTCGGGTTTGCCTGGCTCAGCGTTGCCACGCCAAGACTGATCGTCGCTTTCAGTTGTCCAACCGCTGTGTCGATTCGCGCCCGCTCGACCGCAACGCGCAGTCGGTCAGCGATCGCCATTGCCTCGCCGGTCGCCGTAGACGGCAGCATCAGAATGAATTCCTCACCACCGAGCCTCGCGACAGTGTCGGACGCCCGTACCAGCCCCTTTGCTTCGTCAGCAATCCGCTTCAACACGGCATCACCGGCCTGATGCCCGGCCGTATCGTTTATACGCTTGAAATGATCCGCGTCCAGCATGACGACCGACAATGGACGACTATGTTTTTTGGCACGAGCGACTTCTACTTCCGCACTTTCGAAGAAGTGCGCGCGGCTTGATACGCCGGTCAGATGGTCGGTCGTAAGCAGACGCTCTAGGTTATCGCTGGTTACCTTGCGCTCCGTGACGTCTCTCAGGACCACCGAATACCCGGTGATATCACCCTCCTCCTCACGCAGTACAGCGACGAGCACCTGCCCCCAGTAGCGTCGGCCGGTGCGGGTCTCGCACCAGCACTCCTCCACATGCCAACCCTCGTCACGCGTTAGCGCGATGTGCTCGGGGGAACGGTGCAGAACAATCTCGTCGCGAGCGTAGAAACGCGAGAGCGTGCGGCCCACGACATCCGCCTCACCGAAGTCAGTCAACTGTTCAACCGATGAATTCCAGCTTTCGACGCAGCCCTGGGCGTCGAGCGTAAAGAATGCAAAGTCGTTGACACTTGTATAGAGTCCAGCGAGCCATGACTCCGTCTGCCGCGCTCGACGCTCGGCAGCGACCTGTCGGGAAATGTCCGTCAAAACCGTCATCAACAGATTGGCGCCCACCTTGATGATGGAACATGCCAGAACTACCGCGCCGTTCCCGGCTGGCGTTACAAACACCCGGTGGTTTTCACACACAGGGCCGCGCTCAGCGTCAAAACTGGCTACCAGGTTACGCAACTCCGGGGCGACCGACGCCAGGCTGTCGAATATGTTCTCGATGCTCCCAGTTTTTACCAGAGGCATGAGCAGCTGGGCCGCAAGAGGATTCATCATGTCAACGGCGCCTGATTTGTCGCTGCGGACAATCCCGACCGGGGACAAATACATGAACGAGAGTAACGCCTCGTACTCGGACTCGAGGTCGTTCGCGTCTGTGTCCGGCGCGCTCAATTTGTCGCCTTCCGTTCAATCAGGACGAACCGGGTCGCGCAGCCCCGCGCCTTTAGCAGCCTTAGCCGCACCGGGGTCGGGCGCATGCGCAAGGTCAGGACGTAGGGAACGATATCGTCAAGTACGTCCTCGTCATCGAAGCGCTGCGCAACCATGAAGTTGTTCATGCACGGCGCTACCTCTTCAAAGAAATGTTTCCCTAACACTCGCTGCGGACTCAATCCCGCATTCCCCGATTCGGTGGCGTTGTAGAGCGTGACAATAGCATCCGGCGCAAAGCCTATAACGCCGAATGGCAACCCGTCCAGCCACTCAACATCCGCCTCTACAAGCTCTGTTATCGGCACCGTTTCGAATTTATTGCTCACTTTATCTCCAAGCGAGGCATCACCTCACCGAGTTGACCCGTCTCAGCCATTTGGTCAGTCATCCAGTCGGGCCCAGATTACCGCAAATCGCGGCGCTTTTCGAAACGCGACGAAATTTGCTCCCGTAGACGTTATCGACCGGTTAGCGTAAAACTTTAGCGCGGGATTTCATCACACACGTCGTGTCAAACTGGGGACTCGTACAAGCTGACGGAAAGCGCGTCAGGCCGACATGATCAACCGCGTATCCCACAGCGCGGTATGACTGGGCGCTGTTACCGAATCTTGCAACAGTCCCCTCCGGACATGGTCCTTATTCTCAAGCTTCTACCTACCTAGACTGTAGCCACTGATCGCGAACAGGGCTGTTCGTAGCAGGACCAAACAAAGTCTGGAGGTAAGTACCATGAAGTCCCTGATTCAAGCTGTTGTTGTGGCAGTTGCCCTTGCTGCTCCGCTTGCCGGGTTCGCTCAATCGAACCAGCCTCTCACCCGTGCGCAAGTGCTTGCTGAACTCGTTCAGCTTGAGCAGACCGGCTGGCGGCCCGCTGCTGGTGCCGATCTATCCGGACGACATCCGGGCCGCCCTGGCCAAGGTCGCTGCGCAGAACGGCGCAACAGGCGTCGGCGGCGTCGGGAGTGGCTCGTCCGATGCGGAACGCCCGGCCGTTTCGAAGGCCGACTGGGACACGATGTACAACCACCCGTAATGGTTTGATGCGCAGATGCCGGCGGGATGGAAGGCGTGCCTATGCGGTACATCGCGAAGCCACCCGAGCAGGTTCCCGCATATATGGGTGTCTGCATCGCGGCGCTTAGCCGTGCGCTTCTTCGGGCACGCATCGACGTGTTCGCCGCGATCGCAGAAATCCGACACGTCCTGGCAGGAACGTGGAAGAAGCGCAGTCGGCGGAAGCCTAACCTTGATTGATGAATACGTCCCGTCAACAGCCCAACGGAATGCCCGCACCACGCGATTTTTCCGCACCAGGCGGAGGTTCTTGCGTGCCGTAGCACCGATCAACGGATGCTCATCGTATTCTCCTTTCTTTAGTCGGACAGGCACTAGACTGCAATCATCTGTGCGTGATCTCCGTACGAGACTTTCACGCGACGTGACTCCGTGACTACGTTCGCCACTTATGAGGGCAAGCCCATGTCGAAGTCCATTCAAACGGCCGAACAGATTCGCGACGAAACACAACGGCGCGTCGAACAGCTTGCCGCCGACGCCCCCCACCATCTGCGAGTCCGCGTGCCGCTGCCCGAACGGCATCCGCCCGACGCCTCCGGCCGCAACTGGGACATGCTCGCGCTCAGTGAGAGCGGCACCGACTATCTTCGACAGGTCAGGCGTGTCATCGAGGACATGCGTACTGAGTTCGTTTTGCCGGATTGAGGCGAACGTGCGTGACGGTTGACCACACACATGCCCCGAACACACACATGGGCGAGGCACACATGGTCAAGATCTATGGACGCATGCGGTCGGCGGAAGGCTATGCGATCCGCGATTTTCTGCATCGTTGCGACATTCCCTTCGAGTGGATCGAACTCAACAGCGATGAAGAGGCGGTGGAACTCGCGCACGTGCAGCACCGTCGCGACTCGCGCCTGCCGGTATGCGAGTTTCACGACGGCACGCGACTCGAATGTCCGACCGTCCGGCAGATCACCGAAAAGCTCGGCTGGTTCCGCAGCCCGTCACGTTCGGAATACGATCTCGCGATCTATGGCGCCGGGCCGGCCGGTCTGAGCGCCGCGGTCTACGGTGCTTCCGAGGGATTGCGCACGGTGCTGGTGGAGCGCTGGGCCGTCGGTGGACAGGCCGGCAGCACGTCGAAGATCGAGAACTACCTGGGGTTTCCGGACGGCGTCAGCGGAACGGAGCTCGCCGAGCGAGCCCGCGATCAGGCAGTCCGCTTCGGCGCGGAAATCCTGCTGGCCCGTGCCGGCGTGCGCGCGGATTTTTCGACGGGCAACGGTATCGTCTATCTGGAAGACGGTACGCGGATCACGGCACGCACGTCGGTGTGCGCAACAGGCGTCGCGTACCGGCGGCTCGAATTGCCAGACGAAGCGCGCTTCAGCGGCGCGGGTGTGTACTACGGCGCGGGGGCGAGCGAGGCGTCGCTGATCCGCGGCGAAGACGTGTACATCGTGGGCGGCGGCAATTCGGCGGGGCAGGCCGCGATGCATTTTTCCCAGTACTGCAATCGCGTCACGATGGTGGTGCGCGACACGTCGCTGAAAAGCACACTGTCGCAGTACCTGATCGACCGTATTTCATCCGCGTCGAACATCGAGGTGCTGACCTGAACGGCCGTTACCGCATTGCACGGCGACGACGTGCTGCGCGAAATCACGCTGACCGATCGGCGCAGCGGCGCAGCGCGACCGGTCAAGACGAATTGGCTCTTCGTTTGCATTGGCGGCCTGCCGCAGACCGAGTGGGCCAAAGAAGTGGGCGTGGCGCGCGATGAGGCGTTCCATTGAACCCGGCGAAGCGTGGATATGGTGCTATCGCGACGAGATGATCGCGGGAGAAGTGGCACTGTAAGCGGTTACGGCCGGCGGTGTCGACTCCGCCGGCCGTAGCCGTCGTTTCCGAGCCTCAGGCCGGGGCTTCGGCGGCTTTCCTGGCTTC
The DNA here is from genome assembly GCF_046028095.1 of Paraburkholderia phytofirmans. GTDB lineage: Bacteria > Pseudomonadota > Gammaproteobacteria > Burkholderiales > Burkholderiaceae > Paraburkholderia > Paraburkholderia phytofirmans_A. The sequence continues at coordinate 365,492 of NZ_JAQQDJ010000002.1, read as the reverse complement.
TTCTTCGGTCGATTCCTGCGCCGCCTGCTTCCTCACGCGTACGGCGTTTTCGCTGGCATCCCAGCGGATTTCGACGGCATCGCCGCTGCGCACATCCCCTCGCAACAGCGAGTCGGCGAGTTCCGATTCCACTTCCAGACGGATCTTGCGCTTCAACATCCGCGCGCCGAACTCGGGATCGTATCCAACTCTCGCCAGATGATCGCGCAGCGCGTCGTCGAACGACAGCTCGATACCCTGCGCTGCCGCCGTGCGCTGCACGCGCTGAAGCTGCAGGTCGACGATCCGGCGGATCTGGTCCCTGCCGAGCGCATGGAACACAACCACTTCATCGACACGGTTCAGGAACTCCGGCTTGAAGTGATGCCGCAGGACTTCCATCAGCCGGTCGCGCAGCGCGGGATAGTCGAGCTGTTTCGAATCGGCTTTCATGTTGTCCTGAATCATCTGCGAGCCGATGTTGCTGGTAGCGATGATCACGGTATTGGTGAAATCCACGAGCCGTCCCTTGCCGTCCGTCAGACGTCCTTCGTCGAATAGTTGCAGCAGGATGTTGTGCACTTCGGAATGGGCCTTTTCGATCTCGTCGAGCAGCACGACACTGTATGGGTGGCGCCGCACGCGCTCGGTCAACTGGCCGCCTTCTTCGTAGCCCACATAGCCGGGAGGCGCGCCGACGAGACGGGCCACCGTGTGGCGTTCCGAGTATTCGCTCATGTCGATGCGCACCAGCGCGTTCTCGTCGCCGAAAACCGCGGCGGCGAGCGCCTTGGCGAGTTCGGTCTTGCCGACGCCGGTCGGTCCGAGAAAGAGAAAGCTGGCGATCGGCTTGCCCGCTTCCGTCAATCCCGCCCGTGAAAGTCGCACGGCCTTCGATACGGCCGTTACGGCTTCGTCCTGGCCGACAACGCGTTCCCTCAAACGGTCTTCCAGACGCAGCAGCTTTTCGCGATCCTCGGCCGTGAGTTCGGACACCGGCACGCCGGTCAGCGAGGACACGATCTGCGCGATGTCTTCCGCCCCGACTTCCTGCGAACTGGTGCCACGTTCCTTCTTCCAGGCCTCGGTCGACTCATTCAGACGCGTTTGCCCGGCCTTGATTTTCTCCTGCAGTTCCTTCGCCTTGTCGAACTGTTTGGCCGCGCTCGCCGAGTCCTGCGCCTGGCGCAGACGACGGACAGTGGCCTCGATTCCCTGCAGCGCCTGCGGTCGCGAGTTCGACGAAATGCGCACGCGAGCCGCAGCCTGGTCGAGCAGGTCGATGGCCTTGTCGGGCAGGAAGCGGGCGGCGATATAGCGATCCGACAGCTTCAACGCGCCGTCCCGCTGCCCGCGGGTATCGATCTCGATCGGGCTGAGGCCAGATTCGAAAACGGCGCGTTGACGCTGCGCCTCCCCAAAGCGGCCGGAGAACCGGCAGACAGGCAGCGCATCGAGATCAATAACGCAATCCGCACTTTGCGCTGACGCCTATCGTGAAACGACTCGTCAGCTTCCGGTCATCCGCTGGCTGCATCACTTCCGGCGCCTGCATATCCGTTTCGAGCGCCGTGCTGACATTCAAGACTCTCCTCGAAGTCGTCGATTGTTGCCGTTCGGACAACACGCTGAGCACGTTCGCGACGCTACTGGCGTTCACCCCCGCTGGCTAGAATCAGTCTCACGGTCGTGTCGAAATGCGAGCAACACGAAGCACGCGATATTCATGCTCGTGTTCGTAACCGCGCCGCCCAGTGCTGCTTACCCACCGATCAAGAGGACTATTGCCATGAGCGAAACAACCTGTAACGTGCGCCCTGTCACCGCCAAGCTTGGCAAAGAAGGTTCAGGCGAACTCGCGTCATCCCGCTACGCCGTGCGCGTGGGTGAGGTGGATGTGGTGCTGATCAGCGACGGCGTCCTGCCGCTGCCGACCTCCACAATGTCCACCAACGTGAGCGAAGCGGACCGCAACGAATGGTTCGATGGGCGTTTCCTGCAACGTGACATGTTCGACTGGGCGCTGAATGTCGCGCTCGTGCGCAGCGGCGAACGCCTGATCCTGATCGACTCGGGCGTGGGCGACGGTTTCGAATACTTCGCGCGCGCCGGTCGGTCGGTGATGCGCCTGGAATCGGCTGGCATCGACCTGGCTGCGATCACCGACATCGTCATTACGCATATGCACATGGATCACGTCGGCGGGCTGAACGTCGATGGCGTCAAGGCCAAGCTGCGTCCGGACGTGCGCATTCACGTGTCGGCCGCGGAAGTGGAGTTCTGGAAAAATCCGGACTTCAGCAAGACGGTGATGCCGGAAACGGTTCCTCCCGCACTCCGCAAGGCTGCTGCAAAATTCGCGGAAATCTATTGCGAAAACATCGTGTGCTTCGATCAGACCGTGGAAGTCGCAGCGGGCGTGTCGGCCCGCGTGACAGGTGGACACACGCCGGGGCACTGCGTCGTGGACATCGCATCGAACGGCGAGAAGCTGACGTTCGTAGGCGACGCGATTTTCGAGGTCAACTTCGACAATCCCCGATGGCAAAATGGCTTCGAGCACGAGCCTGAGATGGCTGCGGATGTGCGTATCGCGCTGCTCAACGAAGCCGCCGAAACTGGCGCTCTGCTGGCCGCGGCGCATGTCGCGTTCCCGTCTATTGGTCACATTGCAAAGAACGGTGAGAGCTTCCGTTTCGTGCCGGTGCAGTGGGACTACTGATCGATGATCGACTATCAACCGTCGCCGTATAGATCGCACTGACGATGGTCAAAGAAACGCCATGAGTTCACGAGACTCGCGGCGGCTCTTTGCAAAGGATCCCCATCGGTCCGCATGCCGATGTTCGAGCGCCAGACGTGCCGGCGCCGCTTCAACCGCACGATCAATACGCCGCCGCGAAGCACCTTGAGAAGAATCGATCTCTTCGTGTGCGGCTGTCGCAACCGGTTTCATTCCTTGATGCAGCCGAACTGGACAACTCCGCTTGCCGGGCACTGCCATTGCTGCGTAGCAGGAACACACAAGGAGAAAGCCATGAAGTCCGAACCTTCAGACCCGGTTGAGCGTGCCGATCAACGCCGGGAAGCACTTGGTGACGGAGACGTCACCCAGAAACCCGACGGTACTATCGAACAGCGTCCTCACGGGAATATGGACGAGACCTTGGTACCAAAGGGAAAAGACCACCCCGAAGAAGGTCCGTACGTGCCGGAGCACGACGGGGTTGACCCGGACACCAGCCCCGACGCCAGCAGCGATCATCCCCGGGGCAAGTCAGACCTCGGAGCCTGATCCTCCGATGAAATCGGCTCGCTACGCGACGCCCGTCGCTACCCGTCCGTAGCCGTAGCGAGTCTGCCTCCAGACGAGACGCCAGCGTTTTGCCACGGTCCCGGGCACTCGAATGGCGTTATCCAGACTGATTTGAGGTCTGTTGATCGCCGGCGAAAAGACGCCGGCGATCCGCCAGTCGCTGCGGACTACCTTACTTCGTGACTGCCTCATCCTGCTGCCCCGCGCCAAGGTCGGCGCCGGTGACCGGGTCTATGTGGGTTGCAGAGGCTGTCCGCGATGCCATCGCGCTCAGCACCTCGACATCGTCCTGTGACACCTGGACGGTGGCGAGGCCATCACCACCATCGACCGCGGGTTGCGGCTGCTCGACAAAGTCCCATCCCGGACCTTCGTTCCATGGACCGCGCGGCGCGTCCTCACCGCCGTCGGACATGTTGTAATAAACGTTTGTAAATTCAGGAAGGCCAGGCAATTTCCCTTGCGGAAAATTCGGCTGGATCGAATGCAGCGCTTTCTCAAACGATTTCTGGTGCGCAATCTCACGCGTCATCAGGAAGCCGAGCGCTTCCTTGATACCCGGATCATCGGTCACATTGATCAGGCGTTCGTAGACGATCTTTGCACGGGCTTCCGCAGCAATGTTCGATCGCAGATCCGCTGTCGGCTCGCCGATGGTGTCGATATACGCCGCGGTCCATGGCACGCCCGCCGAGTTCGTCAGCGCCGGGCCGCCACCGTAGAGCAGCGCGGTCGTATGCGAGTCGTTACCGCCGCCCGTCAGTGAGCGATAGAGTTCCGCTTCCTTCTCGACGCCTTCTGCGAGTTGTCCCTTCGCGCCCTTGTTAAGCATGGCGACGATGGAGCCGATGATTTCAAGGTGACTGAGTTCTTCGGTCGCGATATCGAACAACATGTCGCGCCGGCCCGGATCGTCCTCGCTTACTGCCTGCGTGAAATATCTGCACGCGGCGGCCAGTTCGCCCTGCGGCCCGCCAAACTGTTCGAGCAGGAGATTCGCAAGGCCGGGATTTGGTGCCGCTACACGGACGGTGTATTGGAGTCGCTTGTTGTGAACAAACATCGCATCTCTCCGAAAAGTAATGTGGATTCCGTCAGCAACCCTCCCCGCGCAGCAGGGAAGACGTCCGACAGGTTGTCTCATTGGAAATCAGGCAAGGGCGATGACGAACGCATGCGCGGAATGTCCCAGTCCCCTGGTCTCAGAGCGATCGCTCCGGCGTAACGTGCGCACAGGAACGCAACGGAAATAGGCCTGCGACCTTCAGCTTCGCATGCGTCGTGCCCGAAGAGCGGGCCGGCGCCTGGCAATCGAGGCCGCCTTGCCCGGGCACATCCGTTGCGAAATCAGGGATTCCTACAACCGAAGGGAGTCCATCATGGTCCAACGCAAGACAGTCGACGATCTGTTTGTTCACATGCTGTCCGATATCTATAGCGCGGAAAAGCAACTCACCAAGGCACTGGCCAAGCTGGCGCGGGCAGCGTCAGATCCCAAGCTGAGCGACGCGTTCAAAACGCACCTGGAGGAAACGCAGGGACAGGTCGAGCGCATCGATCAGGTCGTGGACGTCTGCGGCATCCGCCTTAAGAGAATGAAATGCGTTGCTATGGAAGGACTCATCGAGGAGGGAGCGGAGCTGATCGACGAGATAGAAAAAGGCCCGGTTCTGGACGCGGGGCTGGTAGCCGCAGCGCAGAAAGTCGAGCACTACGAGATCGCGGCCTATGGCAGCCTGTGTGCGATCGGCAAGCAGCTTGGATTCACCGAGGGAATCAAGCTGCTTCAGGCGACCCTTGAAGAGGAAAAGGCAACTGACCTCAAGCTTTCCGAGTTTGCAGAAAAGGCGGCTAACGCGAAGGCGACAGCCGCCTGATAAAGCTGCATCATTCAGGGCTCGCAGGGGCGGTGCGATAGAGTTACATTCCCGCCCCCCGCGGCCTGCAGAACGCCTAGCCTACGGCAACCTCAATGCGTCGCGGCCGAGCCTCTTCGCGACGTGGAATGACCAGCTTCAATACACCATCCTTGAGATTCGCTTCGATCTTCGACGTATCGAACTCCGGCCCAAGAGTGAATGAACGTGCAAAATCCGGCACGCGAATTTCAGCGTGCTGTAGCCGTAGCCCTGCCGGGGTCGGCACGTTGGCGGATGCCTCGATACGCAGATTGCCGTCCTGCACCCTGATCTCCAGATTATCTTTCTCCACGCCCGGCAAATCCGCCCACAAAGTCACGCCGTGTACGTCCTCGATGACATCGACGGCCGGATTCAACGTCAGACGTTTTTCCGCGCGGCCTGGCTCTGCGGTGCTTGCCGTCCTGGCCTCGGGGCGCGTAAGTTGGGTGGTATCGCTCATGATCAACTCCTCTGCGTTGTCTCTGTTACTGGACGGTAATCGCACGCGGTTTCGAGGACTCGCGCTTGCCGATACTGATGCTCAGGCAGCCGTTGAGATAACGGGCCTCCACCCGGTCAGGATCAGCATGCTGGGGAAGCTCGATCACCCGGCGGAACTGCCCGCTGAACCGTTCCCGCGCGTAATGACGCGTTGCCTCGCCGTCTGCGCGCGCCGCTGAGGGCCGCTCGCCGGCAATGGTAAGCAGACCCTTGTCGATGGATACTTCCAGTTGCTTCGGGTCGATGCCGGGCGCGAAGGCGACGATCTCGATGGTGTCATCGGTCGTGCCGACGTTGACCTGCGGGAAGGCCGACAGGCGATCGGTCCGGATACTCGAAGGGTTGCCGCTGAACAGCGCCGCCATCTGCTGATGCAGACGATCGAACTGGCTGAACAGGTCGGTCGTGAAGTAGAGATCACTCATGGTCGTTTCCTCGGAAAAATGCGGCGGAGGAGACGGACGGGCCTACGCGCTCCAGTCCGTCTACCCCACTGCGGGCAAACAAATCGAAACACGCAGCGCGCGATGCTCGGTTCGCGCGACTGCCTGAGCGAAATGAAAAATAGACCTTGCCGCAAGGATTTCAAGGGTGCCGTGAAAATTTTTTTGGCTCTTGAAAATACGATCCCGGACCCTACTCTCCGCGCAGAACTGTTCCGCTGGAGGACTTTCATGGACTTCGATTCAGACTGGCTGACGCTCGGCAGGCATCGCGTGCGTCTGCGCTCGTCGAGGGGTTTTCCGACCGAGCGCATGCGCACGGCAATAGACGTCATGCGCCTTGCCATCGAAAACAATATGAGCGCCCGCGCCCGCCTCGTGGACGTGGCAGTGCGGGAAGAGAAAGCGTACGAGCTCTCGGTCGGCACGACCTTCGCGGACGACCGGCTGTGCGTGCCGCAACTCGAAGCGGCGATCGCTGTCGTGCTCGGGTTGCTGCCCGGGCAGGTCCGCATCTTCGTGACGGTGGTTACGCAGGAGGAAGTCGATCTGCATTTTGGCGTCTACGAAAGAATGCTCGCGGAAAAAATTGCCGGGCTGCCGCCCATCGAGCGTGAGACGCCATCCCGGGCCGAGCGCGAGCGGTTCGTCTAGCCGCATGTGCAACAGGGCATCGGGTGCGATGGCTGCTCGTCTTCTGACTCGACGGCGGGCATTCCCTTATGCACTGAGCGTCAGGAATTGAGTCCAGCCCGGGCCTAAATCCTGAACACCGCCACCGTCTCTTTCAACATTCGCGCCTGTTCCTCGAGCGACTGGGCCGCTGCCGCAGCCTCTTCGACCAACGCGGCGTTGTGCTGCGTGACCGAGTCCATTTCCGCGACGGCGCGAGATACCTGCTCGATACCCGTGCTTTGCTCTGACGATGCAGCCGATATCTCGTCCATAAGGTCCGCCACGCGCCGCACGCCGGCGAGGATCGCCTGCATGCGGCCGCCCGCCTCGGTCACCAGCGTGCCGCCCGCCTGTACTTTTCCGCCCGATGTCTCGATCAGTTCCTTGATCTCTTTCGCGGCCGCCGACGAGCGCTGCGCCAGCATGCGCACCTCGGTGGCCACTACCGCGAAACCGCGTCCCTGCTCTCCGGCGCGCGCAGCTTCGACCGCTGCATTGAGCGCCAGAATATTGGTCTGAAACGCGATGGCGTCGATAATCGCGATGATGTCGCCGATACGGCCCGAGCTTTGGTCGATCTCTTTCATCGTCGTCACCACGTCGCCCACCACGGAGTTGCCGTGATCGGCCATGTTGGCCGCATTGGCAGCGAGAGCCTGCGCCTGACGTGCATTCTCGGCGTTATGCCTCACCGTGCCGGTCAGCTCTTCCATGCTGGCGGCGGTTTCCTGTAACGACGCCGCCTGCTGTTCCGTACGGGCGGACAGATGGAGATTGCCTGAGGTGATCTGCTGGGCCGCCGTGGCGATGGCCTCGCTAGCCTGACGCACGGTTGTGACAGTGCTAACGAGGCCGTCGCGCATTTGCGAAAGACCGTGCAGCAGCATGCCCATTTCATCGTGCGATCGCACTTCGATCCGCTGCGACAGATCGCCCGTCGCGATCCGGTTGAAGTGCCCGAGCGCCTCAGCGAGCGGACGGCCGATCGCGCGGCGCAGCGACACGAAGGTGAAGACACCGGCGAGCAGCCCAAATACGATGGAGGCAATTGTCATTGCACGAAAGCGTTGGAAACTCGCTTCCGAGTCATCGTATTGTGCCTTTGCCTGATCGCGTTGAAACTGCTTCAGATCTGCGCTCACCGTGACATAGTCCGTATTGGCCAGCGCGATTTTCTTCAACGCGACTTTGACTGCCGCGTCATCCATGCCCTTGACCGAATCCGCAAAAGCATCCAGCTGGTTTTGTACCTGGCTTCGCCTGGCACTGACCGCGGCGGCAAGACGGTTTTCATCCGACGTGGCAGGCAAGGCCAGATACTTCGTCCACGCATCCATACCCTGCCCTTTGAGCATGCGGTAAGTGGCAATGTCTTTCTCGACCGTCGGAGCGGCCGGATCGAAAGCGATCCGGTCGACGGTGGTGCGTTCGCGGCTGATCGCGAGTTCCGCATCGCCGATCAGCCGCGTGCTGGCCAGCCGGTTCGTGTAGGTCTCGCGGTTGGCGTCGTTGCTGCGCGCCATACCCGTTACGCCGAGCGCGCCGATCGCCGTGAGCAGCACACACAGGAAAAGTATCGCGGCGCCTAGACGCGTGCGTATCGACAGATTTGACATCACACGTACGTCCTTAGCGAGCGGCCGCACAGTCGAGAGAACGCTGAGTCATCTCTCCATCGACGAGCCGCGTCAGCTTGAGCGGATTGGCATTCTTCAGCGCGTCGGGCAACAACTCGTCCGGGTAGTTCTGGTAGCACACCGGCCGCAGGAAACGGTCGATCGCGAGCGTGCCGACCGAGGTGCCGCGCGCATCGGATGTGGCAGGCCAGGGGCCGCCGTGAACGATCGCGTTCGACACCTCGACGCCGGTCGGATAGCCGTTCACAAGCAGACGCCCGGCCTTTTCCTCGAGCCGTTCGATCAGCTTGCGGTGCGACAGCAAATCGCCGGGCGACGCGAGCAGCGTGGCCGTCAACTGGCCGCGCATCGCCGACGCGAAGCGCAGCAGATGTTCCGCGCTGTCGAGTTCGACCACGACCGTGGCCGGTCCGAAGATTTCTTCTTCGAGCGGCCGGCGCGGATCGAACAGCAACGCGGCATCGGCGACGAACAGCTGTGCGGCGGCTTGCTGTGCTTCACCTTGCGCGGCTGCGTGCAAGGTGATGCCTGCGTGATTCGACGCGCGTTCGAGGCCTGCGCGGAAGTTGGCGAAGATGCCGGGATTCAGCATAGTCTGCGGCGCCTGCCGCTCGATCGCCTTGCCGAGGCTGTTGATGAATGCGCCGAAGCGCGGCGAACGTACGCCGAGCACGAGGCCGGGGCTTGTGCACAGCTGGCCGCAACCGGTCGCGACCGAGGCCGCGAGTTCATTGGCAAGCGCCGCACCGCGCTCTTGCAACGCGCCCTCCAGCACAAACACCGGATTCACGCTCGACATCTCCGCGAACACCGGAATGGGTTGTTCACGTGCTGCCGCAAGATCGCATAGCGCCCGGCCGCCGCTCAGCGAACCGGTGAAGCCAACCGCCTGAATGCCAGGCGCCTGCACGAGGCGCGCACCGACGCGCTCGCCATAGATCATGTTGAAAGTCCCTGCCGGCATGCCGGTGCGTCGAATCGCGCACTCGATTGCGTCCGCCATGCGCTCCGACGTCACCAGATGGCCGGAGTGCGCCTTGACCACGACCGGACAGCCGGCAGCCAGCGCGGAGGCGGTATCGCCGCCGGCAACGGAAAACGCCAACGGAAAATTGCTCGCGCCGAACACCGCGACCGGGCCGACGCCGATCCGGTATTGCCGCAGATCGGGACGCGGCAGCGGTTGCCGCTCGGGCAACGCCTGGTCGATGCGCACACCGTAGAAATCACCCCGGCGCAAAACCTTGGCGAAGAGTCGCATCTGGTTGCTGGTACGCGCCCGTTCACCGACGATACGCGCGTTCGGCAAAGCGGTTTCGCGCATCACGTCGGCGATGAAATCGTCACCGAATGCGTCGATCTCCGCCGCGATTGCGTCGAGGAAATCCGCACGAGCGCTCGCGGGCAGCGCCCGATAACGCGGGAATGCTGCCGCCGCGGCCTCGACGGCTGCGTCGACTTCAGCGTCGGTCGCCTGAGAGAAAGCCACCGGATAAGCTTCGCTGGTCGATGCCGAGAGACTGTGCAACGAAATATCGCCACGCGCGCTGCGCTGGCCGCCGATGTAGTTGTGGCCGAGAATGGGTGCTGTCACTTGGTGTTGTGCTCGTTGTAATTGGCGTGGTGGGCAGCGCTCGCAGGTCTTCGCGCTGCGCACGCCGCCATGGTCAGGGTCGCGAGATTCAGCCCGCGCCTCAAACTCAAACAGTCAGCAGGAAAGGCGCGCCCGCGGACTGTGCGACTTCGCGGATCTTCTCGCGCAACGAATCGGGCATCGGAATGCCCTCCGCGCTGCGGGCGACGCGCGTGAGACGCTCAGGATCCCCTGGGATCAATACTGGCTGAGACGGGTCGGCGGGCTGGCTTTCGCGCAGCGCATCGATGACCGCGTCGAGGTCAGCGTGGTATTCCTCGATGGGACGGAACGCCGCCGGATTCATGGCAAGGAAGAAATGGCCGATGTTGTCCGGCTCAGCGCTTTTTTGCGTGCGGTTGCGCACGGGCGAGAACGAACCGCCGCCCAGCGTACTGCCGAGAATCTGCGCGAACAAACCGAGGCCGTAGCCCTTGTGACCGCCGAGTGTCTTGCCGTCGCCGCCCAACGGCGCGAGGCCGCCACCGAGGCGCTCGAACAGCAGCCGGTAAGCTTCGGCTGAATCGGTCAGCGGATTGCCGTTCGCGTCGAGCGCCCAGCCCGGTGGCAACGGCTTGCCCTGCAACGCGTACACCTTGACCTTGTTCGACGCGACCACGCTGGTCGACATATCGAGAATCACCGGCGGATGACGGCCGGCCGGCGTGGCAAAGGCGAACGGATTGGTGCCGAGCATCGGCTCGGCCCCGAAAGTCGGCACCACCGTTGCAAGCCGGGTCGAGCACGACACCATCGCGATCAGTCCGCGTTCAGCCGCCATTTCCGCGTAGTAGCCCGCCGCGCCGAAATGCTGCGAGTTGAACACGGAGACCGCGCCCATATCGCACGCCAGCGCTTTCTCTATAGCCAGTTCCATCGCCATGCGCGACGTGGGGTGTCCCATCGCCGCATTGCCGTCGATCAGCGCGGTAGTCGCGGTCTCGCGCACGATGCGCGCGCTCGCCTTCATGTCGATCTGACCGGCGCGATACAACTGGTCGTAGAACATCAGCATCGAGATGCCGTGCGAGTCGATGCCCTTCAGATCGGAATCGATCAGGATGTCGGCCGAAGCCGCGACCTGCCCGGGCGACATGCCCCAAGCTTCAAGAATGACCTCGATTTGCTGCCGTGCAATTGCGGCCCCGACGTGGGGCATAGTGTCTGCCATGACTGACCTGCTAAACGAAAGAATTGAATTGAAAAAAATGGCCGACGCGTCGCGTTAAGTTGAGCGTTAAAACTTATTGCGCTGTGGACATGGCCTCCGGTCCGCCGCGGCCCGCGAGACCAAGCCGCAACCAGACCACCAGCGCGCCGGTGCCGAGCAGCAGCAGGCTAACGGCGGGCACGAGCATCGGCGCGGAGGTGCTGCCCGTTACCTTGCCGACCCACGGCATGATGTTTTGTGCAAGGAAGCCGCCAACGCTAGATCCCGCCGCAATCACCGCGAGCGCCGCAGCGCCGCCCGCGCCCTTCATGAACGAGGCCGGCAGCAAGCGCGGGGGCAATGCCCAGAAACACGGGATCATCAGATACAGACACGGCGCGCCGAACGAGAGCGCTGCGAAACGCACGGCGTTGCTGAACGGCCCCACGCTGGCGATAAAACACAGAATGCCGAGCAGTGCTGCACAGAACGCTGCGATCAGCACGCGGCGCGGCGTTTTCAGACGACGCGGCAACCACAGCAGCATCAGCGATGTGATGAACCACGGAATCATGTTGAGCATGCCGTTGACGCTGCTCGTCACGCCGAAGCCTTTGACCAGGGTCGGCAGCCAGTACGCGATGCCGTAGATCGCGATAGAGATGGTTCCGTACCCGACGCTAAAGAGCGCCACCGTAACGAGCGCGGCCACTGACCAGCCACTGCCGCCGGCAAGGCGGGCGGCGGGCGGGTCCGCGCGCAACCGGCTTTCGACGACATCTTTCTCGCGGGCCGTCAGAAAGTTGGCAGACTGCGGGCCATCTGGCAGGCAATACAGCGTGACGAAGGTGAGCAGCACGGCAGGCGCGCCGGTGGTCAGGAACACCCACTGCCAGCCTGCGAGGCCGGCCACGCCATGCAGTTCCAGCGAGAAGCCGCCGATCAGCGAGCCGAGCATGTTACCCATGCTGCTGCCGAGCGTCAGCAAGCCGATGATGCCGGTGCGCTGCCGTTCAGGAAACCACATGCCGAGATAGAGGATGATCCCCGGATAAAGACCGGCTTCCGCGGCGCCGAGCAGGAAGCGCAGGATCTGGAAGGCCAATGCCGAAGGCGTCCACGCGAGCAGCAGCGTCGCGACGCCCCACGTGAACATGATCCGCGAGATCCAGCGGCGCGCGCCGAAGCGATGCATCAACAGATTGCTCGGTACCTCGCACACCAGATAGCCGATGAAGAACAGCGACGACGCAAAGCCGTACGACGCCTCGCTCATCTTCAGGCTGCTCAGCATCTGCAGCTTGGCGAAGCCGATATTGGCGCGGTCAATATACGCGACCAGGAAAATCGCAATCAGCAACGGCACGAGCCGCCACGCTATGCGCGTAAAAAGTTGGTCTTCAATGCTTCGATCGGTCACTGTCGTCTCCATGCCGGACCGCCTTTTGCGCGGTCCGTCGTAAATGCTGATGCGGGTGGTTTCGTACGGCCTCGCCGCACAGAATCATTTGTTAGAGCGGCCACCTGCGCTCGCGCGACTGCATCATTGCGCGGCACAGGTCACCGTTTCCCTGCTTATAGTCCAGACCCGTTTGCAGACGGGCTCTTTTTCCATGCTTCGAAGTCGGCGCGCGTCGCCTCGTCCGGCGGGTACAGGCCGAAGGTCGAGCGGCCAGCACGCACCTGGGCGTCGACCCAGTCTTCGAATACCGTCATCGCCGCGGCTTCTTTAGCGATCTCGTTGGCCAGATGCGCCGGAATCACCACGACCGCTTCCGCATCGCCGACGATAATGTCGCCCGGATACACCGCCACGTCGCCGCACGCGATCGGCACGTTCAGATCGATAGCATGGTGATGAATCAGGTTGGTCGGCGCCGACGGACGCGCCTGATAGCATGGGAAGTCGAGCTTCTGCAGATCCGGCGTATCGCGAAAGCCGCCGTCGGTGACGACGCCGGCCACGCCACGCATCATCATCCGCGTGATCAGAATGCCGCCCGCCGAGGCCGCGCGCGCGTCCTTGCGCGAATCGACCACCATCACGTGACCAGGTGGAATCTCCTCGACGCCGCGGCGTTGCGGATGGCTGCGATCCGAGAACACGCCGATGTGGTCGAGGTCCTCGCGGGCCGGAATGTAGCGCAGCGTATAGGCTTCGCCAACCATGCGCGCGGCCGCCGGATTGACCGGCAGCACGCCTTGCACGCAAACGTTGTGAAGGCCGCGCTTGAAAAGCGCCGTGGTCAGGGTCGCCGTGCTGACGTTGCGCAGGCAGGCGCGGTTCTCGTCGGTGAGCGGGCTCGGGATAGTCGCTGCGGTCGCTGAGGTCACAGATTTACTCCTGGTTTCGATGAAGTGGTGGCCGGCCGGGCGTCAGAACTTGTGGCGAATCGCGAAACGGACTGTCGCCTGCTGGTTACCCGATGCAGGCGTCAGGCCATTAAGCGAGGCGCGCGCTGCGCGCCCGGTCGAATCGGTGCCCGACGCGTGCTGCAAAACGCCGATCAGATAGAAATCGGTGCGCTTGGAGACGATGTAGTCGGCACTCAGCGAGCCCTGTTGATATTTCGCGTGATTCGCCCCGCCGCCGTCGGTGTAGTTGTAGGCCGCGCCGAACGAGAGCGCCGGCGTCAGCTGATACTGCAAGTTGACTTCAGCGCTGTTGAAGCTCGCGGTGCCGCCCACGCCGGCCGGATTGAGCGGCGACACCGCGCCGCTCAGATGCCTGAATTTCGTGTTCGAATAAATCCCGCCGAGGGTCGCCGCGCCGATCACGTAGGTGGCGCCGGCGCTGATGATCTCTTCGCTCTGCGCCGAGGCATAGCCATTGATCACCGGCGAGCTGCCGAAGTTGTTGGTGGCCGCCGTCGCGCCGACTGCCGTACCGAAGAAAGAGGCATTCGGATTGCGCGCATTCAGGTAGCCGACGCCGACCGTGAGCGGCCCGCGAGCGTAACCGGCGCCGAGCGAGTAGATCTGGTTGCCGGCCATGCTGCCCGGCACGCCGCCGAAGCTATACATGCCTTCCGCGGTCAAGCCTCCATAGCTGGCCGTGCGGTACTTGACCGCGTTGTTCACGCGATTGGTGTTGTTGAGGTTGTCGAGGTCGCCCGGATGCGCGCCGATGCTGCCCGAGAACATCGCGCTCGGCATCAGCGGATGGATGTAGTCGACCACCGGATCGTACTGACGGCCGAACGTGACCGTGCCGTACGGGCTCGAAACCCCCACATACGCCTGGCGGCCGAACAGCAGCGAACCCTGGCCCATCTTGCCGCTGTTCACGTCGAAACCGCTTTCGAGCACGAAGATCGCCTTCATACCGCCGCCCAGATCTTCATTACCGCGCAGACCCCAACGGCTGCCGCTCAGAATGCCACTCGACAGGCTGTACTGGCTGTGTCCCTGGCCCGGGCTCGTTTGTACGTTGCTCGTGTAGTTGATGCCCTCGTCAATGATGCCGTATAGCGTCACGCTGCTTTGCGCGTGAACCGCTGCCGGCGCTCCCGCGGCGGCAAGCGCGGCGAATGCGAATGCCACGTGTGCGGCGAGAGGTTTCGAAGAGGTTGCGAGGGACTTATGCACTGCGAGGTCTCCAGTCATTTTTTTCAATGCAGAGAAGAGTTGCGCTTTGCCGATGCACGGCGGACACAACGGAAAATCCAACGAGGCGATGACTGGCCTCGTCGGCGGAAACGGTGTTGTTCAATGGGCGTGCCGATGGGCGCCAGTCAGTTACGCGGCCTTCAGAATGCGATCGGCGATCATCGAGCCGATCGGCATGGCCGAGGTCGCGGCCGGCGAAGGCGCGTTGCACACGTGCACCATGCGCGGCGTGTCGGCGAACAGGAAGTCGTGCACCAGCGTGCCGTCGCGCATCACGGCTTGCGCGCGAATGCCGGCTTCATAAGGCAACAGATCGTCGACCGTCAGCGACGGGCAATATTTTCGGCACTGCTCGAGATAACCGCGCTTGAACAGCGAGTTCTTCATCTCGCCCATGCCGGAGCCCAGGTTGCGCCAGATGGTTTTCCAGAAACCGGGAAAAGCGGCGTATTCGGCGACGTCACGCAGATTCACGGAAAGCTTCGGATAGTTTTCGCGGCCGAACCCGAGCACCGCATTCGGTCCGACTGTCACGCTGCCGTCGATCATCCGCGTCAGATGCACGCCGAGAAACGGCAGATCCGGGTCGGGGATCGGATAGATCAGATGGCGCACCACGTTATTCTTCGAGGCCGGGAGGCGGTAGTACTCGCCGCGAAACGGCACGATCTGGTGATCGATTTTCACGCCCGCGAGCCGGGCTAGCCGGTCCGATTGCAGGCCGCCGCAGACCACCAGCTTCTTTGCCCGCCATTGCTGTTCGTCCGAAGCGCCGACGGCAACGTAATCGTCCAACTCGGCAATCGACGTGACCTGCGTGCCGAGGCGAATTTCGCCGCCCGCTTTCCTGATGACGCGCGCCATCGCTTCGCATACCTGACGGTAATCGACGATCCCCGTCGCATCGAGGAACAAGCCGCCCATACCGACGATATTCGGCTCGCGACGCTGCAACTCGGCGGCGTCGAGCCGCTCAACGCGCAAACCGTTCTGTTGCGAGCGCGTGTAAAGCGCTTCCATGCGCGATAGTTCGAGCGGATTCGACGCGACCAGCAGCTTGCCGCACACGTCGAACGGAATTGCGTGCTCCGCGCAAAACTGCTTGGTTGCCTCGGCGCCGCGCTTGCACAACTCCGCCTTCAGACTGCCCGGCTGGTAGTAGATGCCCGCGTGAATCACGCCGCTGTTGTGTCCGGTCTGATGCTTCGCGAGCGTGGTCTCTTTCTCGAGCAGCAGCAGCGAAGCCGTGGGCTCCCGTTGCAGCAACTCCATCGCCGTCGCGAGACCGACAATGCCGCCACCAATGATGCAAAAGTCGTAAATCATGTTTTCTTGTTCGCTTCTACTCGCGGTTCAGCTTGCTAAACGCTGTCTCGTCCGCTTATCAGGTTGTCAGACTAAGTGGTCAAAAAAAGAGATCGCCTCGCGGGTGTGAGCGCGGACCGCCAAGGTCCGCGCCGCCTGCCCGCTACCGTCAATCGCTAGGGGGTAACTCGATTTTCTGGCGTTTGGCTGCGGCGCGCAGATGCCGCTCGGCGGACTCGGCGGCGGCACGATGGTCGCCGCGCTCGATAGCCTCGTATAGCTCGCCGTGCTCCTGGCGCGCGTAATCGCCCGCGTGGCTCGCCGTGTTGGCCCACTGCGCGCGACGCACCGCCACCAGTTGGCCGCGCAGGAAGTCATGGAACGCGACGAAATACTCGTTCTTGGTTGCTGCAGCGATGGCCCGGTGAAACGCGACATCCGCCGCGGAAGCCGCGTCGAAATCAAGGCGTTTCTTTTCCATCTCGCGGATCGCGTCGCTCATGCGCTTCAGATCTTCCGGGGTACGTCGGCGCGCCGCGGTCATCGCGGCCTGGGTTTCGATCCACAAACGCATTTCGAACAGTTGCGCAAGATCGAGCTTCTGGTTGCCGCCGCTCGGCAGCCGAAAAACCGTCCCCGACGGCGTTTGCGAAATGAACGATCCTGTGCCGCGCCGGGCAACCAGGACGCCGTCCGATTTCAGCTGCGCGATTGCCTCGCGCACGACTGAGCGGCTCACGTTGAGCCGTTCCGACAGTTGCTGCTCCGTTGGCAGGCGCGACTCGGCAGGAAAATGACCAGCATCGATTTCCGCGCGAAGTGCGCTTACCACACGTTGCACAAGCGAATCGGGACGTTCAAGCTCAAGCATCAACAGAATCTCGTTTTCATCAGGTTGTCAGACAATAGCGAATTCCTCTTGCAGTGTCAACGTCGGCCTGATTCCCGCTCACCGACCATGGAATCTTTTTAGCGCTGCGCAGCAAGCGCAGGACCTGCACGCCGCAGGGTCGAGCCGTGCCGCCGTCCCAAACCGGCGCCCCTGCGACTGACCTGGCCGACGAGGCGTCCATTCGCATCCTCGTTTGCGACTCGACGGCCGCCGCTCCGTCGCCGCAATCGGCCAGGTGATACACGGCATCGCAACCGGATCGATTTGCGCTCAGCGCGTCAAAGGACGCGGCGAGTGCGCTGACGCACGCGCGCCCAGCGCCGCGGCCGCTTCATCTTCCGGCTCTGCCGACAGATCCCGCCTGAAAGTCTCCGCGAGGAAAAACGCGCACACCAGGCTCAGCAACCCCGTTGCCGCGATATAGATCGAAATGGGCAGCGTCTGGCCATAGGTCGCGAACAGATAGGTGGCGATCAACGGCGTCGGCCCTGACGTGATAATGCCGGCGATCTGATACGGCAGCGACGCCCCCGTATAGCGCACCCGCGTACCGAACAGTTCCGCGAACCACGTCGATTGCACGCCGTACACCGACGCCTGGCTCAACGCGATACCGCAGACGTACGCCACGAAAATCAAGGTCGGATTGCGCGTCTCGAGCAATGGAAAGAACGCGAATCCATAGATCGCGACGAACACCGCGCCGAGCATGAACACAGTCCGGCGTCCGATCACGTCCGACAGTTTGCCGAACAGCGGCAGCGTGATCAGCGCAAACGCGCAGCCCACGATGATGGCGTTCAGCAGCAGCCCCCGCGACAAACCGAGCCGCGTCGTTCCGTAGACCAGCACGAACACGTTGATCACGTTGAAGGTGATGTCGACTGCGAAGCGCGTGCCGATCGTCAGCACGAGGTCTTTCGGATGCCGGCGCAGCAATTCGACCAGCGGCGCCTTCACGACCTGCTTGCTAGCCTTGATCTGTTCGAATACCGGCGACTCCATGACGCGCAGGCGGATGAACAGGCCGATCGCGATCAGCACGACGCTCAGCAGGAACGGCAGGCGCCATCCCCATGAATAGAACGCGTCCGACGGCATACTCGACACGGCTTTGAACACTGCGGTCGAGAGCATCAGCCCGAGCGGCACGCCCAATTGCGGGAACGCGCCGAAAAAGCCCCGCTTGCTGGCCGGCGCCGTTTCGACCACCATCAGCACCGCGCCGCCCCATTCGCCGCCGACGCCGAGCCCTTGCATGAAGCGCATCGCCACCAGCAGGATCGGCGCCCAGACGCCGATCGACGAGTAAGTCGGCAGCAGGCCGATCACGAAGGTGCTGACGCCCATGATCGTCAGCGTCGCGACGAGCGTCGCCTTACGTCCGATACGATCGCCAAAGTGCCCGAAAAACACGGCGCCGAAAGGCCGTGCGAGATAGCCGACCGCAAAACTGCCGAACGCAGCGATGGTGCCGACCACCGGATCGAACGAGGGGAAGAACAGCTTGGCGAAGACCAGCGCCGAAGCGGTGGCGTAGAGAAAAAAGTCGTACCACTCGATGGCGGTCCCGACCACCGAAGCGACCAGCACACGGTTGACGGCCGACCGGCTGATAACCGGCGCGTTGCCGGATGAAACAGGCGATGTATTCATGTCTCCTCCCTTCTCTGGGAATCTATGTCTTGAACTGCTGCGTGCCGGCGGCGCGGATTCGCCGGCACGTTACGTTAAATTCGCTGCGCTCACCAGTGCAGTTCCATCGGGAACTGGTCGAGCGTTTCGACGCCGCCCGAGGTCAACCGCACGATACGTTCCGTGCGCAAACCGCCGACGTTCGGTACCGTGATCGTCGCCTTCAGGGTGAAGACCATGTTTTCCTGCAGCACGGTCTTGTTGCCCGGCCCGATCCACGGCGCCTCTTCTTCCGGATCCATGCCGGTGCCGTGACCGGTGCCATGGCCGCGCGCTTCGCTCGAGTATTGCTCGTAGTTCGATTTCACCAGCGCCTGCTGGATCACCGCGTTCAGTTCCATGGCCGCCATGCCGGGACGCGCGGCGGCCAGCCCCGCTTCGACCGCGCGCGCCGCTGCCGCGACGATCGCCATCTTCTCGGGATTCGCCGGACCGTAGGTGAAACCGCGTCCGCCATCGGCGACATAACCACGATAACGCGCGCCGATGTCGGTCATGATCAGGTCGCCCGGTTGCAGGATACGGTCGGTGGGACGCGCCAGGTTATACGCCGAGCGCGGACCGGATTGCACCATCGAATCGAACGCGGTCCGCTCCGCTCCTCCCGCGAGCATCGCGCGGTCGGCGATTAGCGCGAGTTCACGCTCGGTGTAGGGACGGCCGTCGGCGAGCGCGTCGCGAATCGCGGCCATCGCCGAATCGGTCAAGGCGGCGGCTTTGCGCATCAGCGCCACTTCGGCGTCACTCTTGATCGCCTTGATTTCCGCCAGCACCATCGTCGGTTCGAGCTTCAGTTCGCCGAGACCGGCGTTCAGGCGCTGCAGCAAATCCGCGGGGATATAGGCGGCGCCGGCGAGGCCGACCGTGCCGCTGCGATGCCGCGCCGAAAATGCCTGCACCTGTTGCGTGACTTCTCGCAGGCTGCGCACCTCGAAGGCGGTCACGCTCGTCGCGTAGTCGAAGCATTGATCCGACACGAACAGCACGGGGTCGCCGTCCACCGGCAGCAGCAGGATCGCGTTGGCAATGTCCGATACGCCGTCGAGCGGACGGAACTCGGTGAAGTAGCCGATGTTCGCGCCACGCCAGCAATCGCCGAAGGCCAGCAGGCCGACCAGGCCCGCTTTGTCGAGTGCGCTGCGGACCTTGGCGACGCGGCCGAGGAACTCGTCGGTCGTGATGCCTTCCGGCGGGATGTCTGCGGTACGGATGTTCATTGCTTCTTCGTCTCCTGTGCGGCTGCATGCGCGGATGCTGGATGCAGCCCGTTCTCGATGCCCATGATGGGAAACCGGCCGCCCTGGAATGCAGGGCGTCTGCTGCATAGTAGAATCGATCGATATGCTTTTATAATGAAAAATAACGCAAGATCTATATCGATACGGAATACATGGAGGCGACATCGTGACTTCGGCAATTCATCCGGAGGACGGCGCGGGGACCATCGCGACGAGCCGCTTCGACCCCACGCGTCTTAAGACACGCCAATTGGCTCTAATCGTTCAGCTCGACATCCATCGCTCGGTATTGCGCGCGGCGGACGCCGCGCACATGACGCAACCCGGCGCGACCAAGTTGCTGCGCGAACTGGAAGACACGATGGGTGTGCCATTGTTCGAACGGCATCCGCGCGGTGTCGAGCCCACCTGGTACGGCGAGGTGCTGATCCGCCATGCGCGCAGCGTGCTGGCGGAGTTGCGGCATGCGTACGACGAAGTGTCCGCGCTCAAAGCCGGCCTGACCGGGCAAGCGATGATCGGCACCGAGGTCACGGCGGCCACCAACCTCGTGCCGCAAGCCGTGGCGGCGCTCAAGAAGCGCTTTCCGCAGATTCGCGTCAACATCGAGATGGAATTCAGCGAGGTGCTGGTGCAGCGTCTGCAGGAAGGCAAGCTGGATATGATCGTCGCGCGAATCCGCAATCCGGACGATCTGGCGGAACTGCACTACGCCCCGCTCGCGGAAGCGCAGCACGCGCTGTTCGCACGCGTTGGCCATCCGCTCGTCAAGCGCAAGTCTCTGAGCTGGAAGGAGCTGGCGCCGCAAACGTGGATCCTGCCGCCGAAAGGCAACGTGATGCGCAATCAGTTCACGCAACTTTTTCTCGAACGGCATCTCGCGTTGCCGACGGATGTGGTCGAGAGCTCGTCGCTGCCTGTCATCACGAGCCTGCTGCAAATGAGCGATATGATTGCGCCCCTTGCGCGCGAGCCGGTGCGTCCGTATTGCATTGCCGGCGCGCTCGAACCGCTGCCGTTCGAACTCGATCTGAAACTCGGACCGGCGGGCATCGTCACGCGACGCGGCGACCGGCTCTCACCGGGTGCGCGGGCGATGCTGCAAGCGCTGCGCGAGGCCGCCGGATTCGATACCCAAGGCCCGGACGCCGACAGCGACTGACTTACCGCGACGGCACTCAGCGCACGCCGTCCGCCGCGACGCTTGCGCCGGACTGTAGCAACCACTCATGCGCCGGCTCGTTGTGTACGTGCCAGGTGCGACGCGGACCGGCCATCACATTCAGGTAGTAGAGGTTATAGCCGTGCGCGGCGGCGACCGGGTGATAGCCGCGCGGCACCAGTACGACATGCTTGTCGTACGCCGCGAGCGTTTCGTCGAGACTGCGGTCGTCGGTGTAGACGCGCTGAATCGCAAAGCCCTGCGGCGGCGAGACGCGGTGGTAATAGGTTTCCTCGAGATAGGTCTGCTGCTCGCCATCGTCGGTATCGTGACGATGCGGCGGATAGCTCGACCAGTTGCCCGCGGGCGTCACCGATTCCACCACCAGCAAGCTCTCCGCCGGCTCGGTTTCGGGCAGGATGTGGCGCACGTGACGCAGGTTGGCGCCAGCGCCGCGGGTTTCCTGCTTGACCTCGTCAGGTGCAATGAAGCGCGGCGGCAGACCGCCCTTCGCGGGCGCGGAGCAGATGCCGAGTTCGACCTCGTCCGTCGCCACGATCGTGTAGCGCGTATGCGGGGGCACATACATGGACCACGGCGCGCCTTCGAACGGCGACATCCGTGCGCCGATCTCGCGGCTCGCGAGTCCTTCGCAACCGGCTATTGCGTGCCCCTTGACGAGCACGACCACGACTTCGCGATCGCCCGTCTCCCGAGTCACTGTCGCGCCGGGCATGAGATCGAAAACATCGAAGCCGACGTATTTCCAGCCGGCGC
This sequence comes from Paraburkholderia phytofirmans, assembly GCF_046028095.1. GTDB lineage: Bacteria > Pseudomonadota > Gammaproteobacteria > Burkholderiales > Burkholderiaceae > Paraburkholderia > Paraburkholderia phytofirmans_A. Next base: position 343,579 of record NZ_JAQQDJ010000002.1, on the reverse strand, counting down.
TGTCTGGCGTGATATGGATGATCCGGCCGTCTTCGGCATGCTTCGACGGTTTGACGAGCAGGTCGCTCATGTCTTCCTCCAATTATTTAGGGCTACTAGCCGGCAGAGCGCGGCGGTTGCTGCGGCCACATGCATGGCTTCAAGCGGTAAAAGCGTCCATCGCTTTGACGACGCCTTGTGCACGAATCGCCTCCAGATGGCGTGCGATTTGCGCGACGAAGCGCGAGTGCGCGCGCAGGTCACAGCCAAAAATCGACTCGATTTCGAACAGTGTGCGTACCGCATCAACGGCATCCGCGTGCAAGGTCGCGCGGACCGCTTCGGTCAGTGTGTCGGCGAGAGGATCCGCGATCGCGTAAATGCGCCCTGTCTCGTCCCGACCGCCGAGGTACGCGATCCAGCCGGCCAGCGCAAAGGCGAGACGTTCGGTCGGCGCGCCGCTTTTCAGGTTGGCGCGCACGCTTTCCAGCCAGCGCTGCGGCAGTTTCTGCGAGCCGTCGGTCGCGATCTGTTGCAAGCGATGATCGAGCGCGGTGTTGCGAAAACGCGCGAACAGTTCAGCGCGATAGGTGGCCAAAGCGGGTCGCGACAGCGTCGGCTCCACCTCGTCGCGCAACATGCTTTCGACGAAGTTCAGCACCGGCGGTGCGCCGATCGCCTGATCGACGGTGTCATAGCCGATCAGCGACCCGAGGTACGCGAGCGCCGAATGCGCGCCGTTCAACATCCGCAATTTGGCCTGCTCATAGGGACGCGCGTCATCCACGAGCGTCGCCCCTGCGCGCTCCCACGCCGGCCGCGGTCCCGCGAAGCGATCCTCGATCACCCATTGCGAAAACGGCTCGGTCATCACCGGCCACGCATCGTCGGCACCGAGCTGCTTCGCGACGCGCATGCGATCGGCGTCGGTGGTCAGTGGCACGATCCGATCCACCATGGTGTTGGGAAATGCGCCCTGCCGCTCGATCCAGTCGGCCAGCACAGGATCCGTCTCGCGCGCGAACGCCAGCGTCAACGCGCGCATCGTGTCGCCGTTGGACGGCAAGTTGTCGCACGACAGCACGGTGAACGGGCTCAAACCGGCCGCGCGCCGCAGCGCCAGCGCGCGCACGACGAAGCCGATCGCGCTTCGCGGCGCGGCGGCCTCGCGCAAATCATGGGCGATGTCGGGATGATCGAACTGCAATGCGCCGCTGGCCGGATTGCGGCAATAGCCCTTCTCGGTGATCGTCAGGCTGACGATATGGCAGCGCGGATCCGTCATCGCGTCGAGCACGGCGGCGGGTGACTGCGGCGCGACCAGCGAAGCGACCAGCGCACCGATGACCTGGAACGAATCCGCCGTGCCGTCGCGCACATCCACGGCATACAGATGATCTTGCGGAGTGAGCGCCTCCGACGTATCCGCACGCCGCAACGACACGCCGACGATACCCCACCGGTGATCGCCGGCGCGCAACGTGTGCTCGGTGTAGACGGCCTGGTGCGCACGATGAAACGCCCCGAGGCCCAGATGGACAATGCCCGGTGCAAGGCTCGCGCGATCGTAGGCGGGAACGAAGACCTTGCCAGCAGCGCGCGCCGCGAGCGAAGCCAGCGCGGCATTACTCAGCCGCATGATCGGCCGGATGTTTGGCGAGACCTTCCCAGATGCCGTTCAGGTAGACCGCACCGAGCGCGCGGTCGAATAGCCCATAGCCGGCGCGGCCCGTTTCGCCCCAGATCATTCGCCCATGGTCCGGCCTCGCATAGCCGTCAAACCCGGTTTCGAAATAGGCTTTGACGATCTCGGCCATGTCGAGTGAGCCATCGGCCGAGCGATGCGAGGTCTCATGAAAATCGCCCGCGGCATTGGTTTGCACGTTACGCAGGTGGGCAAAATGAATCCGGCCACGTGCGCCGAACTCGCGCACCAGTGCCGGAATATCGTTCTGCAGGTCCGCGCCCAGCGATCCCGAGCACAGCGTCAGGCCGTTGGCGGGATCGTCGACGATAGCCAGCACGCGCTGCAGGTCCGCGCGATTCTTCACGATGCGCGGCAGTCCGAAAATCGGCCGCGGCGGATCGTCGGGGTGGATCGCCATCTTGATGCCGGCTTCTTTGGCCACCGGAATGATCGCGCGCAGGAAGTAGTCGAGATTGGCCCACAGACCGGCTTCGTCAAGCGCTTCGTACTCGCGCAGCAGGGCTTTCAATTGCTCGGGCCGATAGCTCGCGTCCCAGCCGGGCAACTGGATACCCTCGCTGACGTCGAGCTCGCGGATCGCTTGCGTGTCGAACGCGAGCGTCGTCGATCCGTCGGGCAGGCGCATTTCCAGCGAGGTGCGGGTCCAGTCGAAAACCGGCATGAAGTTGTAGCAGACCACCTTCACACCGCAGGCGCCGAGATTACGCAGCGTCTGGCCGTAATTGGCGATGAGCGTGTCGCGCGTCGGTTTGCCGAGTTTGATGTCCTCGTGCACCGGCACGCTTTCGATCACTTCTAGTGTCAGGCCGTGAGCCTCGATCTTCTCTTTCAGCGACAGGATCCTGTCGATCGGCCACACGTCGCCCACGGGCACGTCGTAGACCGCCGAGACGACTCCGACCATGCCGGGGATCTGGCGGATATAAGCGAGCGGCACGGGGTCCGTGTCGCCATACCAGCGAAAGGTCATTTTCACGTTCTAGTCTCCTCTTCGCATGCTCGTCTCGCCTTCGACGTAGGCAGCGCATCAATGAATGGTCGGTCCGGCCCTTACGCATCAGCCAGCCCGGCGAGGCGGAGTCTGGACCGTGCGCCTGGCGGGTTTACGCGTGGCGCGCACCTGGGAGTCTGCATACTAGCGACGATTGACATGCCTTAATAATGAAAAATAGTGCTCCATCTATACGATTATGGAATACCGATAACCGTAGAGGTGCCGCCCGCCTGCTGCGCCGAAAGCCCCTTCCGAGGGCCAATTGGGCCGTCTTCAGTTGCGGCGCATCGCCGTTAGATAGCGGGTTGCCGGCCTTCGCACGCGTGAAGACGCGCGAACGCAGACGCCGGCTCGGCGGCCGTAAACAGAAGCAATGCGAACCGGGCGACCGCGCGTCGAAGCTAGCGCGATCCGCTTCGTGCGTCCCGCGACGACGAAAGCGCAGTCGGCGCCCACGCGTCTACAAAAGGTTCGATGCGCGCCGCCGACATCGGCTGGCCGATGAAGTATCCCTGCGCGGCATCACACCCGAGTTCCCTAACGAGCGCGAGTTGCGTTTCGGTCTCAATGCCTTCCGCGACCGTTCCCATGCCCAGCGCGCGCGCGAGCGCCACCATCGCTTCGACCATCGCTCGGGACTGGTGACAGGTCTCCTCAACGGTGAGTCCCTGCACGAACGACTTGTCGATCTTGATGCGATCGACGGGCAGTTGTGTGAGGTAAGCGAGGCTCGAGTAGCCGGTGCCGAAGTCGTCGAGCGAGACGGTCACGCCGAGCCTTCGCACGGCCGAAAGCGAGCGCGACGCCGCGACAAAGTCGCTCATGACCGCAGTCTCCGTCACTTCGATGTCGAGTACGGAAGCGCTCACGCCCGACGCCTCGGCCGCCTCCGAAACCAGTGCGGCGAGATCGCAATTCTGGATCGTCGTGGCCGAGAGATTGACGGCGATCTTCAACGGCATGTGGTCCGGTGCCTGCCATTGCGCCGCCTGGCGGAACGCGCGACGAATCAGCCATTCGCCCGTCGCCTCATAGGCAGGCGATTCAAGCAGCACGTCGAGGAAGTCGCCCGGCATGAGCAGGCCCAGTTTGGGATGGTTCCATCGCAAAAGCGCCTCGGCGCCGTAGATACGGCCCGTGCCCAGATCCAGCTGCGGCTGGTAGTGCAGTTCGAACTGATGCGAGGCGCTCGCGCTTTCCAGATCCGCGCGTAGCCGCAGGCGATGAGAAAGACGCTGCGCATCCTCCTTACCGAACGACCACACGCGCGAGCCGCCTGCGCGCTTCGCGTGATACATGGCGGTGTCCGCGTTGCGTAGCAACTCGCCTGCGTCCGACGCCGACACGGGGTAGCGCGCCACGCCGATGCTCGCACCCACCGACGCCCGCACTGAAGGCGTCTGGATAGGTTCGCGCATGCGTACTACGACGTCGCGCGCGACACGCGCGGCCTCGCCCTCGGGCGCGTCGACGAGGAAAATCACGAATTCGTCGCCGCCGATGCGCGATGCATGGGCGCGTTCGGTGAGTAAGTCCGAAAGACGCTCGCCGACGACGCGCAGCACTTCATCCCCCGCCGCGTGACCGAACGAATCGTTGATGTCCTTGAAGCGGTCGAGATCGATGAAGAGCAGATCGACGGAATCTGCGACGCCTTCGTCGACGAGACGGTTAAGGCGCAGCAGCAGTTCGCGCCGGTTGATGAGCCCGGTCAGTTCATCGTGCGTGGCCTGGCGCGACAGGAGTTCGGAGATCGCACGCGCCTCGGTGACGTCGCGAACCAGCACGGTGACGCCGTCCTCGCCTGGAAACGCCCGCACTTCGAACCAGGTACCGAGCGGCGCGTAGAAGTCGGTCGCGCTGCTGGGCATACCGGTCTCGGCCGCCTGCCGATAGGCCGTTTCGTAGCTCGACCCAATGATGTCGGGGTACTCGGCCCAGATCTCGTGACCCAGCAGGTCCGACGGCCGGCGCTTCAGCAGTCGCGCAGCGGTGCGGTTGATGTTTCGAAACTTCCACTCGCGGTCAAGCGACATCACCCCATCCGTGATGTGGTCGAGCACCTGAAAATCTTCCATGCCTTTGTTCCCCTCGACGGACCGATGCCGCGGTCCCACTATGTCGGAAATCGCCAACATTGCGTATCGTAGGGGGACGAACCGTGTTTGTGAATTGAAAAGGTTCGCCGAGCAGGGGCGCCGCCCAGTCGTTAATCCTTAATTTGCTAGCGGATGCCTGTTGAAGCGCTAACCTTCGCGGCGGTTCCACCTTGGAAGCTCAGTGGCTTAATTAGCACACGTCTGGTAGACCAAACACGGAATCGCCGGCCTGGCGGACTATGCTGATCTGCGACTCAATTGCGACGTATATCAGCAGATTCAGAGAGTACATTCTCGCGATTCCGTACGCCCACACCTATCGCCCCCATTGTCAGTAGTGACTTCGAGCATATCGTTAAATTACGATATATGATTCGGGTTGTAGCGATGCAGTCACAAGGGCGCTGACCGGCGCCCTCGCCTGCCAGTTGTTCTTGTTGACCCTGAAACTTACCCAATGACGCTCGATATCGACGCGATTCACAAAGCGCTTGCCAATCCGGTCCGCCGGGAGATTCTCAGCAGGCTGCGCGAGCCGTACGCGCATTTCGGCGACCAGGAACTGCCGCTCGATTACGGCGTATGCGCCGGCAAGATCGAGGGACAGTGCGGCTTGTCGCAGTCCTCCGTGTCGGCCCACCTGGCGGCTTTGCAGCGCGCTGGGCTGGTCACGTCGAAGCGGGTGGGTCAATGGGTGTTCTTCAAACGCAACGAAGCCGCTATCCAGGCGTTCCTCGAGCACATCAACACCAGGCTCTAGGCGCCGTGATTCGCATTGCCACGCTTCTTTCTTCAAACAGTTTTTCAGGCTCGGGCCGCGCGCCCTCGGCCAAAGGTGAACTCATATGCCGACTCTTTTCGATCCGCTGCAAATTGGCGACATCACGCTGTCGAACCGCATCATCATGGCGCCGCTCACGCGCCAGCGCGCCGAAGAAATCCGCGTGCCGAACGCGCTGATGGCGAAGTACTACGCTGAACGCGCGAGCGCGGGCCTGATCATCAGCGAAGCGACTTCGGTCACGCCGCAAGGCGTGGGTTATGCCGAGACGCCGGGCATCTGGTCGCAGGAGCAGGTCGAAGGCTGGAAACTCGTCACGAGCGCCGTGCACGCCGCGGGCGGCAAGATCTTTCTGCAACTGTGGCATGTGGGCCGTATTTCGGACCCGCTGTTCCTGAACGGCGAACTGCCGGTCGCGCCGAGCGCGATCGCCGCACGCGGCAACGTGAGCCTGGTGCGTCCGGAGCGTCCGTATGTGACGCCGCGCGCGCTCGCGCTCGATGAAATCGCCGGCGTGGTCGAAGCCTTCCGCAAAGGCGCGGAAAACGCCAAGGCAGCCGGTTTCGACGGCGTCGAAGTGCACGGCGCCAACGGCTATCTGCTCGACCAGTTCCTGCAGGACAGCACCAACCAGCGTACCGACGCTTACGGCGGCCCGATCGAAAACCGCGCGCGTCTGCTGCTCGAAATCACCGACGCATGTATCGACGTGTGGGGCGCGAACCGCGTCGGCGTGCACCTCGCACCGCGCCGCGACGCGCACGCCATGGGCGATTCCGATCCGGCCGGCACGTTCGGCTATGTGGCCCGCGAACTCGGCAAGCGCAAGATCGCGTTCATCGCCGCACGTGAAGCGCTCGGCGACGACCGTCTCGGCCCGCAACTGAAGAAAGCCTTCGGCGGCGTGTACATCGCGAACGAAAAGTTCACCAAAGAAACCGCGCAGCAAGTGCTCGACGCAGGCGAAGCGGATGCGGTGGCGTGGGGTCAGTTGTTCATCGCAAATCCGGATCTGGTGCGCCGCTTCGCCACGAATGCGCCGTTGAACAAGCCGAACCCGGCGACGTATTACGCACGCGGTGAAACCGGCTACGTCGACTATCCGACGCTGGAAACCGTGGAATAAGGCTTGCAACAGGCGGGAAAAGGCGAAGCTATGCGGAGCGTTGGCGGAGGTTGAGCTGCTGATTGAAAAGCAGCCGAATGCATGGCAGTGCGCCGAAAAACGCGCGGTGGGTAGGACTGGAACATAACGCTCGAGTCCTACTCGCCGCGTTTTTTATAGCTCGACACCCGAGCGCACGCATCACACTTCACACATCACGCAAGATCTCGCCTCATGAACACTCGCCTGGATTCGTCGAGTCCGCGCGCGATATGCGCGTCGCGCCGCGCGATCAACGCCGCGTCGAGTTCGGCCTCATCGATATCGCGAAACCCGAGCCGCCGATAATACGGCGCGTTCCACGGCACCTCGCGAAACGTCGACAGAATCAGTTGCGTGAGCCGTTGCGCGCGCGCAATGTGCGCGACCTGCTCGATCAGCGCCGCACCGATACGCTGCCCCGCGTGCGAGGTGAGCACGTCGAGTTCCTGCACGTAGATACGCGTGGGTTGCGGTTCGAACATCACGAAACCGGCGCACGTCGCATCGGCAGCCACGGCCACGATGATTTCCCGCGCCGCGATCTTGCGCTCGACGATTTCCAGATCCATCGGCGGCGCATCCGCGATACCCGCCATATCGACGCTGAGAAAACGCTGTCCCGCCTCGAATTCGAGCGCGCGGATCGCGTTGGCATCGTGTTGTTCGGCAAATCGGAAGGTCATACCGGTAGCGTGTTGCATGGGCGTTCTGGCAGGCTCGTGCTGATGGTTATTCTCGACGACACGCCTCGATATTGACATCACCGCCGAGAAATAGACAAGTCAGCGCCCCGCCGCGGGACTAAACTCCTGAAGATCCGAATTCCCCTTCGACCCAAGATGGATCTGATGCATGTGCTGCAGGTCGCCCTGCACTTCGACCAGCACCTGAGCGGCCTGATCGTGCAATACGGCACCGCCGTCTACGCGATGCTGTTTCTCGTCGTGTTCGTCGAGATCGGTTTTCTGCCGCTGTTCTTCCTGCCCGGCGATCCGCTGATTTTCATTTGCGGCGGTCTCGCGGCCACCGGCGCGCTGAACGTCTGGCTCGTGATTCCTGTGCTGTTCGCCGCGACGGTGGCCGGCAGCATCGTCGACTACGCGATCGGGCGGGCGATCGGCGAGAAAGTCTATACCGCCGACTATCGCTGGCTCGACAAGAACGCGTTGCGCAAGGCGCACGCGTTTTACGAAGCGCGCGGCGGACTGACCTTTCTGCTGTCGCCGTTCATCGCCGTGGTGCGCACCTTCGCGCCGTTCGTCGCGGGCGTTTCGCGCATGACGTTCGCGCGTTTCGTGTCGTTCGTCACGGCGGGCGCGGCGTTGTGGATCGTGTCGCTGGTGGCGGCCGGCTATCTGTTCGGCAACGTGCCGCTGGTGCGCGACCACATGAGTTCGATCGTGCTGTTAGGCGTCGCGCTCGGTGTCGGTTCGCTGCTCATGAGTGCGGTGTGGCGCTTCGTCAACCGGCGCTTGCGCGCGCACTGACGTTCGTGGAGATCGTCATGACGCTGTCTGCCTTGCTCGTTTTCGCCCTCGCGCTGAGCGTCGCGGCACGCGAGCGCGACGATGATGGCGGGCGTCGCCGCCGCGATCGCCACGCGCTGAAGCGTTTCTCGCCTGCACGCCGTGGCGCTCCTCAGCCGGTCGGTCCGGACACCTGAACCGCGGTTCGCAGCGAAGCGAGCAACGCCTGCCACCATTCGCCGTGCCGCAGCAGAAACACGCGATCGGGGAAATGGTGACGCGCCACATGGTCCTGCGGCACGGTATCCCAGCCACGATGTTCGACGGTCACCCGCGTTTCATCGCCCACCGCTTCGAAACGCACGTCGACATGCGTGTGCTGCGCGTCGCTGAAACTGGCCTGACGCCAGCCGAACGCAAGACGCTCGCCCGGCTCCCAGGCCGTGACGCGGCCAATCTCGAAGACGCTGCCGTCCGCCTGCGTCTCGATCAGGCGGCCCTGCCCGCCCGCTTGCTCAGCCGGTTCGAACGACAACACACCGGCGCTTTGCGGCGTGAACTGAAACAGCTGATTGGGCCGCCACCATGCGCCGATCTCGCGCGTAAAAACGTCGAACGCGCGTTGCGGCGAGGCGGCCACGCGCAACGACACCTGCACGCGCGAACTCATCCCCGGGCCTCCAGATGCGCTTTGAACGACAGCAATTGCCCGGCCCACATGGCCTCGGTCTGTTCGAGCCACGCCTTCAATTCGCTCATCGGCGTGGAGCGCAACACGTAAAGCCGCACGCGCGCGTCGACGCCGTCATGCGATTCCTCGATCAGCTGGCTCGAACGCAGCACACGCAAGTGCCGGCTCATCGCTTGAGGCGACAGGCCAGTGGCTTGCGCGAGTTCGCCGGCGCGCATCGGCTGACGGCTGAGCAGATCGACCACCTGACGCCGGTTCGGATCGGCTAGCGCGGCCAATGTGCGGTCGAGCGAGGCGCTGGCAGGCAGGGCCATGCGTTACACCCATCCTTCGATCTTCAGGCCGCTGACGCGCTCGGCTTCCTCGCGCGACACGGTGCGCACCGTCTGGCCGAAGCTCCACACATGCCCCTCCGGATCGCGGACCGCGTAGACGCGGTCGCCGTAAAACTGATCTTCCGGTTCGCGCGTCACCACCGCGCCCGCGGCACGCGCGCGGGCGCAATGTTCGTCGATGCCGTCACGCAATTGCACGTGCACCGACTGCGTGTTCTTGCCGCCGATCGACGCCGGGCTGGCCGCGTTTTCCGACCATTCGCGGCAGATCATCACGTAGCTGTCGCCGAAACGCATTTCCGAGTGGCCCAACTGGCCGTCGTTGTCCGTGATGACCAACTGGCGCTCGAAGCCGAACGCCCGCTCGAGCCAGTCGAGCGCGGCAAACGGGTCCTTGTAGTACACCGCGGATCCCAACGAAGGACGATGAAGCGGCTCGCTCATGACTGTCTCCTTTTGTAAACGTGACGATTAATATTTAACACTATAGTTAAACAAATCGGGAAAGCAAGGACGACATGAACAACCGTCTGTTCCTTCACGATAAAGTTGAAATGCTGCGCCGCACGGCGCAGTCCAATCGTCCGCCGTCGAACGTATTCAGGTCCGCTCGAAGATGGCCGAGATCCCCTGTCCGCCGCCGATGCAAAGCGTCACCAACGCGTAACGGCCGCCCGTCCGATGCAGTTCGGCAATCGCCTTCGTGGTGATGATCGCGCCCGTGGCGCCCACGGGGTGGCCGAGCGAAATGCCCGATCCGTTCGGATTGACCTTAGCCGGATCCAGGCCCAGTTCCTGAACGACCGCACACGCCTGGGCGGCAAATGCTTCGTTGGCTTCGATCACGTCCATGTCCTGCGTCCTGAGCCCGGTGCGTTCGAGCACCTTGCGCGTGGCTGGAATCGGTCCGATACCCATGTACGCGGGCTCGACGCCCGCGTGGGCATAGCCGACCAGACGCGCGAGCGGCCGCAGGCCCAGTGCCTTGACCCGCTCCGCCGTCGCCAGCACCACGGCGCTGGCACCGTCGTTGATGCCCGACGCATTGCCGGCGGTCACGAGTCCGTCCTTCCTGAAGACAGGCTTCATGCCGGCCAGCGTCTCCAGCGTGGTGTCGGCGCGCACGTGTTCGTCGGTATCGAACCGGACCACGCCCTTGCGCGTCCTGATCTCGACCGGGACGATCTGCTCCTTGAAACGCCCCTGCGCAATCGCGAGCGCCGCGCGACGCTGGCTTTCGGCGGCCAGGCGATCCTGCGCGTCGCGCGAAATCCCGTAGCGCGCAGCGACGTTCTCGGCCGTGATGCCCATATGCAACTTTTCCCACGGATCGTGCAGGATGCCGACCATATAGTCGATCAGCTCGGCATTGCCCATGCGCGCGCCGTAGCGCGCCGCGGAATCGAAGTACGGGCCGCGGCTCATCGACTCCGAGCCGCCGCCTACGGCGATCTCGCAATCCCCCTGACCGATGGCCTGCGCAGCCGACACGATGGCCTGCAGGCCCGAGCCGCACAGCCGGTTTACGTTGAAGGCAGGCGTTTCGATCGGGCAACCCGCATCGAGGGCTGCCACGCGGCTCAGGTACGCGTCGCTCGGTTCGGTAGGAATCACGTTGCCCATCACCACGTGGCCGATCGCATCGGGCGGCACGCCGCTGCGTTCGATCGCGGCCCTGACGACGGTGGTCGCGAGCTGCGTGTTGGGCACGTCCTTGAGCGCGCCGCCGAAGGTGCCGATCGCGGTGCGCGCGGTACCGACGACATAGATGTCACGCTGGGTCATATAAATCTCCGGAAGATGAACTGGATGGATCAGCGGCCCGCAAACCGGGCAACCTGTCTGGAATGGAACGCCTCCAACCCGGCGCCGAAGTCCTGCGTGCCCGCGCATGCGCGGAAAGCCTCCGCTTCGGCGTCGAGTTGCGCGGGGAGGCTGCGGTCGAACGACTCGCGCATCAAGCGCCGGATGGCGCCGTAGGCGAGAGTCGGTCCGGATGCGAGGCGCAGCGCCAGCGCGTCGGTTTCCTCCTGAAGCCGATCCGCCGGCACGACGCGGTTGATCAACCCGAGCCGCTCGGCATCCGCGACTCCGAACGTCTCGCCCAGCATGGCGATTTCGAGCGCGCGGCGCAGCCCCACCAGGCGCGGCAGCACCCACGAGGTACCCGAATCGCAGCTCGCGCCCAGGTTGATGAAGGCGGAGTTGAAACGCGTGCCCTCCGCTGCGAGCACGAAGTCGGCCTGCAGCATCAGGCTCAGGCCTGCGCCCGCGGCCACGCCATGCACCTGGGCGATCACAGGCGCATTCATGGCAGCCAGGATCGCCACCGCCTCATGAATCGGCGTGATCAGATCGATTGCTCCTTGCACGGGGTCGGCTCGCAGCGTCGCCAGATCTCCGCCCGCCACGAACCCCTTGCCGGCGCCACGCAACACGACGGCACGCACGGATGGGTCAGCCGCCAGATCTTTGGCGGCGGCGAGCAATGCCCGGGCCATCGGCACGTCCAGCGCGTTGAGCGCGCTCGGGCGGTTGAAGGTCAGCGTAACGACCGCAGCGGCGCGCTGCACTTGCAGTTCCGGGGCGCCGCGGACATCGGGCGAAGGAGAGTCAGTCATAGTCGTTGGCATCTGAGGAAAAAACATGAGTGATGGGCAAGCCGTGGATCAGGGCGAATGCTTGCGTGAACGGGCGAGAGGTCACCGGCAACGCGTCAACCGCGAAAGCCTGTTCAGAACATGTGACGTATGCCGACGTTGACGCCGGTCGTCGTCCCCGAGGTGCCGTAAGGCGCGTTGTGGACGGACAGGCCGGTGTTCATCGCTCCTTGGTTGTTCACCACGGCGACCTGCGCATACAGCGTCGTCGCCTTCGACAGGAAGTATTGCCCGCCCATTGCGAACAACAGCGAGTGATTGGCCGTATCGTTGCGGTCGCTGGTGAACCAGACGCCGCCGTCGAGATCGAAGGACGGCGTCACGAGGTAGTCCAGGCCCGCGGCGTAGACATTGTTGTTGAACCAGCCAGCGGTCTTGTAGTTCGTAAACGACGCCTTTGCCGTGAGATTGCCCCATTTGTAAGAGACGCCCAGCGTGCGTCCGAAGAACGCCACATCGGTCGGAACCGGCGTCTGCGCCGGGCTGCCGGCATTGGCGCTGTATATCCCGGCCACCACCACCAGGTCGTCATGCTGGTAGTTCAGGCTCGCCGAATATTGGCGGCCGGCCTGGAAGTCGCCGGCCTTTCCGCCAAGCGCGTACATCACGCTGCCCTTGAGGCCGAACAGCTGGGGCGTCGTATAGCTCACGGCATTCGAGACGAAGACGCCGGTGCCGAGCACCGAGTCGCCATAGATCACCAGGCCGCTGCCGAACGGCGATAACTGGCGCGGATCGCCCTCGTAAACCGCGAGGCCGAATGGCGAATACTGCACCCCCGCCTTGACCTGGCCGAAGCGCCCGTCGAGCGCGATCCATGCCTGACCGCCAAACGCGAACCCGTTCGAATTGTCGAAAGCACCGTTGGCCGTGCTGATGCCGCTTACCAGCCTGAACGTGGCTTTCAGGCCGCCGCCCAGGTCCTCGGTGCCAGTCAGCCCGAATGCGCTCGGCGCCTTGCCGCTGTCGAGAAACGAGAACTGCTTGCGTTCATTCTGTCCGGTGGCCGGATTGGCCGTCTTGCTGAAGTACGCCAGGCCGCCGTCCAGAACGCCGTAAAGCGTTACGCTGCCTTGCGCATGGACGCAGGTATTCACCAGCAGGCCAGTCAGGCAGGTCGACGCTGCCTTTGCAATTGCCCTTCTTTCGAACATCTTTGTCTCCTGCTACTTCGGATTGGCATTTGATTCGCATGACGTATCAAAACGGACGGGGTAGCGTCTGTCGGCATCTGGACCGTCCGACGACTGAACTGCGCCGCTGCTGCGGGGCCGGTTTGTTTCCTCCGGAACGAGAACACGCGTGCGCGTGTTTCCGGGAAACGCGGTGCGCTCGCGTGTTGGTCGCTTGTCGCCGGAATTCATTCTCATCAAAGCGCCGCTGAAATTCCCCGTCCGAAAGTACAGTTATGCGCAGGCGCGATGTGTCGGGCAGGGTTTTCCGGGAGTCGGACGCGGTGTGATGCGGCGGGGGAAAGTGCGGCATACGGCTTATCGCGATCGCGGCGTGGGTGGCTGATTTGCCATTCGGCGATGAAGCAACGCTGCGCGAGCCGCGCGAGATTCTGGATGATGAGGATGACGACACGAAGCGATGCGTGCGAAGATGCGGTTTCTCCGGCGGCCAGCAGCGCGCCGCTTCATTCCGGGTGAACCTCGCGACCTTCCTGTCGGCATGGCGCCCCGCTGAAATGCCTTCAGGAATGCACCGATCTTGCCAAACGCGGCCTCGCCCTCACCCGACTCATTGACCGCCGATTGCGCCGCAAGCGCCTCCTCCGCGCATCCGGCTGTGCGTCTCGGTGCCCGTGCCGCGGCGAAGATCGCGCCCCCCGCCAGTCATACGACCGACATCCCGCGCGATGCGATCCGCGATCTCGTTTGCGTGCCGCACGCCGCGAAACTCGTGCTCGTGCGTGCTCCCGCGGGATTCGGCAAGACGACGGCGATGAGCCAGTGCCGCGCGCAACTCGCGCGGCTCGGCTTCGAGACGGCGTGGCTGACGCTCGACCACGGCGACAACGATCCGTCGCGTTTCCTGCATTACCTGCAACTGGCGCTGCGGCATATGGACGCCGAGCGTCTGGCCGGCGACGATCCGCGATCCGCAGCGGATGTCACGCTGGCCGTCTTCGACCGCATCGCCGCGCGCCAGTCGCCCTTCGCGCTTTTCATCGACGAGTTCGAGACGATCCACGATCCGGGCGTGATCGCGCTGCTGCATGAAATTGTCGATCGGCTGCCCCGCCACGGCTTTGTCGTGATCGGTTCCCGCAGCCAGCCGCACCTGTCGCTCGGCCGCTTGCGCGCGCGCGGTCAACTGCTCGAAATCGACGCCGACCGCTTGCGGTTCTCGCTTGCGGAAACCGAGCGGATGCTGAACGGGCACGCGAATCTCGCGCTCGGCGGCCGCGATCTCGATCGACTGCAGCGCCGCACCGAGGGCTGGGCCGCCGCGCTGTGGCTCGCATCGCTCGCACTCGAAAAACGTGACGAGAGGAGTGCCTTCATCGAACGCTTCTCCGGTTCGCACGACCCGCTCGCGGACTATCTCGCCGAAGACGTGCTCGCGGGGCAGCCCGAACCGGTCCAGACGTTTTTGCTTCAGTGCAGCGTGCTGCGCCAGCTCAGCGCGCCGGTGTGCGACGCGCTCAATCCCGGCGTGGACAGTGCAACCATGCTGCGTACTCTCGACCAGGCGGGACTGTTCGTGAATCGCGTCGAGGCGGCGGAACCGGCCTACCGCTTTCACAGTCTGTTCTTGGATTTCCTGCGCGCGCAACTGGCGCGCCGGCATCCGGACCGGGTGCCCTTGCTGCATCTTGCGGCCTCGCGCTGGCACGAACAGCACGGCCATCCGGTGTCCGCCATCGATCACGCGATCGACGCGGGTGATGTCGAACGCGCGCTCGGGCTGCTGCTTCCGCACGCCGTGGATTTCCTCGCGCAAGGACGGCTGCGGCTGCTGGCTCGGTGGTTCGCACGGCTGCCGCAGGACGGCATCGACTGCCACCCGACCATCGGCATCGTTCACGCATGGACGATATGCCTGACCCGCAGCCCGCTCGAGGCCATGGCGCTGGCCGAGCAGGCGAACTGGCGCACGGCGCCGTCCGCCGAGATCCGCGCGCAAGCCGACGCCTGCCACGTCGTGCTGCTCGCGACGCTCGATCGCGTCGAAGAAGCCTACGAAGCGGGCCGGCGCTGCCTCACTGCGGCATCGGCCGTTCATCCGTTCGCGAATGCGACGCTCGTCAACGTGATGGCCACCCTCGCGACGACGATGGGGCATCGCGACGAAGCTCGCCGCCTTCTCGATACGGCGCGCACCATCGGCGGCGCACAAAGCGCGCTCAACAGGATGTACACCGAGGCGGCCGAGGGGCTGATCGATTTGCAGGAGGGCCATCTGCGGCTCGCGACCGCCCGCTTCCATCTCGCGGCGGGCACCGCCGGCGGCCATGAGACCGCCGGTTTTACCGATGGAAATGCGTGGGCCGGTCTGCTGTACGCGCGCGCGCTCTATGAGGCCGGCCGCGTCGCCGACGCGGAGCCGCTGCTCAACATCTATGTGCCGCTGGCACGCGATATCGGCTTGCCCGATCACGCGATCGCCGGCTATTCCATGCAGGCCCGGATTGCATTTCAGCGCGGCGACGTCGATCTCGCGTTCCGGCTGCTCGCGCAACTGGAGCGGCTCGGATACGATCGCCGCCTGCCGCGCGTGGTCGCGAGCGCGAAACTCGAACGCGCGAGGCTGTTGCTGCTGCAGGGCAATGCCGAGGCGTCGCGCTCGGAGCTCGATCTCGCGGCGGGCGCCACCGCGGTCTGGACGCGTATCGAAGCGCTGCGTTTTCTCGCCCACGAGGTCGACTCGCTGACAATCGCGCGGCTGCGCTGGGCCTTGCATTTCGGCGATGCCGGCGATGCGGCGCGCGCCCTCGCGCAGGCGCGCGCGGATGCCGCGTCGGCCGGGCGCCGCTGGCGCGCGATGAAGCTGCAGTTACTCGAATGTCTCGCGCTTCTGCAGGCCGGCCGCGAGCCGGACGCGCTTGCCGCTGCCTGGCCACTGCTCGACACGCTGTGCGCGGAAGGCCTCGTGCGCATGATGGTCGACGAGGGGCCTCTGGCGGCCCGGCTCGCGATGCGCTGCCAGGCAAGCGGCGCGACGCGCGCTCGCGATCCGCTGCTGGAGGATTATCTGCGCGCGTGTATCGAACCGTATGCGGCGCAACTGGCGGCGCTTGCCGAAGGCGAGCCGCCCGCGCACGCCGCCGCGCCGCTCGAGCCGCTCGAGCCGCTGACGCGCAAGGAGCGGCGCGTACTGCAACTGCTCGCGCAAGGCTATTCGAACAATGCGATGGCCGAGAAGCTGTTCGTGTCGTACAGCACGGTCTGCACGCACCTGCGCAACATCAACGCGAAGCTGAACGTGCACAACCGGACCAGCGCGGTGGCGGTCGGACGCCGGTTCGGGCTGATCGACTAGCCGACTAGCGCTGCGCGCCGCTGCCCTGTTCCGGGTGCCGATCCGCGTCACCCGCGAAATCGGCAAACCGCCGTCAATCGAACAGCAGGATCGGCTTGAGCACCCGCCCGCTCGCGGCTTCCTGCACCGCGGTCTCGATCGCCTCGAACGGGAAGTGCGTGACCATCCGGTCGACGGGGAAGCGCCCTTGCAGGTACAGGTCGATCAGCCGGGGAATCAGCACGTCGGGCTCGGCCAGGCCGCTTGGGAATCCGCGAATGCCGACGCCCGTCAGCGCTACTTGCGGCTGGCTCAGCGTCAGCTCCGCGCCCTGCGCTGACACGCCGAGCAGGCCGCACTGGCCGCCGGCGCGCAGGCTTTCAACCGCATCCCGCGCCACCGCGGCCACGCCCGTCGCGTCGATGCTGTAGTGCACGCCCCCCGGCACGAGCGCGTGCACGGCCTCCGCCGGCCGCCCCGCCGCTGCGTCGATCCCGTGCGTCGCGCCCAGCTCGCGCGCGATGTCGAGCCGCGATGGCGTGCGGTCGATCGCGACGATGGTCGTGCAGCCGACCGTGCGCGCGGCCATGATCGCTGCCAGTCCGACCGGCCCGCAGCCGAACACCGCGATGCTGGTGCCCGCTTCCGGTTTCAGGCCATTGAGCACGGCGCCTGCGCCGGTCATCACGCCGCAGGCGAACGCGGGCGCGAGCGTCAGGTCGAGATCGGGCGTGATCTTCGTCGCGTTGTTGTGATGCGCGAGCACGTTGGTGGCAAAGCTCGACTGCCCGAAGAAATGCCCGGCGACCGGCTGGCCGCGCCGGGACAGGCCCGTGCTGCCGTCCGGCCGCCCACCGGACAGGTTGAGCACACCCTGCGATCCGCAGTAGTTCGAATGACCGCCGCGGCAATCGGGACACACGCCACAGGTGAGGCGGCTTAGCAGCACGCGATCGCCGACCTGCAGGTTCGTCACGGCCTCGCCGACCGCCGCGACGATGCCCGCGCCCTCGTGGCCGAGCACGATCGGCAACGGAACGGGCACGTACTGATCACGCACGCTCAGGTCGGAATGGCAGATGCCCGCCGCAACCATCCGCACGAGGATCTCGTCCGGTCGCGGCGCTTCGAGTTCCAGTTCCTGCAACACGAACGGTCTGCCTTTTTCTTCGACGACTGCCGCCATAATTTTCATCGCTGTCTCCTGATTCGTTCAATGCGCCTTCGGGCGCAGGATCGCCTGCGTCTCGAGGTATTCACCCAGTCCTTCCGGCCCGAGTTCGCGCCCGAGTCCGGATTGCCTGAAGCCGCCGAACGGCACGTTGGGGTCGAGTGCCATGCTGCCGTTGACGTACACGGAGCCGACCCGCAGTTGCTTGCCGAGCGCCGTCGCGCGCTCGACGTCCGCGCTCCACACCGACCCGGACAACCCGTACTCGGTATCGCCGGCGATACGCAACGCATCGCCCTCGTCGTCATAGGCGATCACGTTCACGACCGGCCCGAAGATTTCCTCGCTGGCAATACGCATCCGTTGATGTACGTTCGTGAATATCGTCGGCGCGACATACCAGCCGCGCGAGAGTCCGGACACGGTGGGGCCGCCGCTGACGAGCGTGGCGCCTTCGTCCTTGCCGATCCCGATGTAGCCGCGCACGCGTTCGGCATGCGTCTTCGTGACGAGTGGGCCAAGCTGCGTTTGCGGATCCTCCGGGTCGCCGATCCGCACGGACTGCGCGACGGCATGCAGCGCATCGACGAAGCGCGGCTGCAGTGCCTTCGGCACGAGAATCCGGCGCTGCGCGATGCAGGCCTCGCCGTTGTTGAAGATCAGGCTGGCCAGCAGCAGCCCTTGCGCGACGAGCTCGAGCGGCGCATCGTCCAGCACGATCGCCGCGGCGTTGCCGCCCAGTTCCAGCGAACAGCGCTTCAACGTATCCGCGCAATTGCGCGCGATCAGCTTGCCGACGGCGGTGCTGCCGGTGAACGCGATCTTGTCGACGTCGGGATGCGCGACGAGGCGCATGCTGCCCGCGATACCGGTCGACACGAGATTGAACACACCGGCCGGAAACTCTGCCGCCTGCGCGATTTCGGCGAGCAGGAAACTGCTGAGCGGCGTTTCCGGCGACGGCTTGAGCACGACGGTGCAGCCCGCGGCCAACGCGGGGGCGAGTTTCGACAGCGCGCCGAGAATCGGAATGTTCCACGGCACGATCGCACCGACGACGCCGATCGGCAGGCGCCGCACGAGCGTGTCGAAATGCAGCGCGTCGCGCCCGCTCTCGAACGGCGACCGTTCGATCAGGTCTGCGTAGTAGTCGACGAACGCCACGGCCGGCAGCACATGACTAAGCTCCGACGTCGCGATAGGAAAACCGCCTTCGCGGGACACCGCCGCGGCCAGTTCGGCGCTGCGTTCGCGCAGGCCCTGCGCGAAGCGGCGCAGGTATGCGGCCCGTGCGGGCGCGGCGAGCGTCGGCCATGGGCCACGGTCGAACGCCCGGCGGGCGGCCGCGACTGCCGCGTCGATGTCGGCGGGCGTTCCGTCGGGCGCGCGCCCGATTACCGCTTCCGTGTGTGGACTGATCACGTCGAGCGTGTCGCGTCCGGCCGGCGGCTGCCAGCATCCGTCAATGAAGAAATCGCTCCGCACCTGCATGAATATCACCTCCTGGTTGACTCCAACGTGCCGGGGGGGGGGGGCCCCCACCACGGCCCCCCCCCCGGGGGTTTTTTTTTTGGGGGGGGGGGGGGTGGGGGGGGGGGGGGGGGGGGGTTGGGGGGGGGCGGGGGGGGGGGGGGGGGGGGGGGGGGGGGGGGGGGGGGGGGGGGGGGGGGGGGGGGGGGGGGGGGGGCCCGGGGGGGGGGGGGGGGGGGGCGGGTTCGGGGGGGGCCCCGACCCCGGGCGGCAGAAGCTTCGGAAGTAAGCCGGCTGGCACGCTGGCCGGTACAGATTCATCCACAACCAAGGAGTCATCCCATGAAAAAGTTCGCACTTGCAGCACTGACCGTCGCTCTCCTGACCAGCGGCGGCGCCGCGTTCGCCCAGGCAAGCGGCGCCATGTCCAACGATTCGATGGCGAAGGACACCATGTCGAAAGACGCCATGTCCAAGGACAGTATGTCGAAGGGCGGCATGAAGAAGGACACGATGAAGCATGACAAGATGAAAAAGGGCGACGCGATGGGCATGAAGCACGAAGCGTCGGGCGCAATGGCCAACTGAGCCGTCCTGACTATGCGGCCCGGATAGCGCGAACGCGCCGGCGGCCCGCACGATAGAAAGCCGGGGCACGTCCCCGGCTTTCTGTTGCAAGTACGCCAAAAAGTTACGATTCTTTCAAGCGGCGCGGTGGGCGCTTACTGCATAATGCGATGCGCGCCGAACGTTCGGCGCGTGTTCGCCGTGGCTCGATCGCTCCCGATCGCCGCGGCGTTGTGGCCCTTGGCCATCTATCGTCCTTCCGTTCCACCGACATGTCCGCCAGCCTCGCCCGTCAGACCGCATCGCCGATGCGGTGTCCGCCATCCCGCCTCAGGGTCTTCAGCGGGGGCGCAGCACCTCGAGCGGCATGGGCGGGTTGAACGCATGTCGCTGCAATTCCTGAATCGTTTTTCGCGTGGTTTCCCGATCCGTTTGCCGCAATCGCGCAACGGGCAGATCGTGCTCGCGCTCGCCGTCGTCTATCTCGTGTGGGGTTCGACGTATCTCGCCGTACACGTCGCGCTGGGTTCGTTTCCGCCGCTGCTGCTCTCCGGGCTGCGCAACCTGTTCGCCGGCGTAGGGCTGTTCATATTCGCCGCGCGCCGCAATCCGGTCTGGCCGAGCGCCGCCGAAATCCGCAATGCCGGACTCGTCGGCACCATGCTGGTCGGTTTGTCGAGCGGCATGCTCGCTTATGGGATGCGCACCGTCGGCACCGGCACCGCGGCGGTCATGGTCGCGACCGTGCCGCTGTTCGCCACCGTGATCGCGGCGGCGGCGGGGCGTAAGATCGGCCGGGGTGAGTGGTTCGCGGTCGGGCTCGGTCTGGTCGGCATTGCGATTCTCAGCCACGGCGACAGCGCGCCCGGCTCCGCGGGCGGCAGCCTGGCGATTCTGTGCGGCGCGCTTTTCTGGGCGGGCGGCGCGCATCTGGCCGGGCGTCTGAAGCTGCCCTCGGACCTGTTTCTCTCGACGTCGCTGCAAATCGGCCTGGGCGGCGCGATGTCGACGCTGGTCGCGTGGGTCTCGGGCGAGCGGATGCTCGAAGTGCATTTCCTGCCGGTGCTGGCGTTCATCTACCTGATGCTGATCGGGACGATGGCCGCTTATGTCGCCTACGGTTTTCTGATCCGGCACACCAGTCCGATCATCGCCAGCAGTTGCATGTATGTGAATCCGGTGGTGGCCGTCGCGCTCGGCGCGCTGCTGCTCGGCGAGCCGGTCACTCATTCCACGGTGGTCGCGACTATCGTGATTCTGGCGAGCGTGGGGCTGTCTTTCTGGTTCGATTACCGGAAGAAGCAGATCGCCTGAATTTCCCGCGAAGCGGGCGACGACCGGCTTGCTTCACAACGCCGCCGCCACTTCCGCGCCTTCGCGAATCGCGCGTTTCGCATCCAGCTCGGTTGCCACCTTCGCACCGCCGATCACGTGATAGCGCGGGCCATCGGCGTGGTCCGCCTTCGCGTCCGCCGCCGTTTGCGGATGCAGATCGCGCAGCGATTCCTGCCCCGCGCACACGACGATCGTGTCGACCTCCAGCCACTCCTCGACGCCCTCACGCGCGATCTTCAAGCCGCGCGCGCTGATCTCCCGATATGACACGCCGCCGAGCATCTTCACGCCGTTTCTCGCCAGCGTCGCGCGATGCACCCAGCCGGAGGTCTTGCCGAGTCCCATGCCGAGCTTGCCGGCCTTGCGCTGCAATAGCCAGATCTGCCGCGGCGGCTGCGCCGGCGCAGGCGGTTTCAGCCCGCCGCGTTCCCGCACGGCCAGATCGACACCCCATTCGTCGAGCCACGCATCGCGCGGCACGGGCAGCGGCTCGCCCGCGCGATGCAGCAGAAACTCGCTGACGTCGAAGCCGATGCCGCCCGCGCCGATCACGGCGACGCGCTGGCCGACCGGCGCACCGCGCAGCACATCGACATAAGACAGCACGTTCGGCCCGTCGATGCCGGCAATCGCCGGCCGCCGCGGCACGATGCCGGTGGCGACGATCACGTCGTCGTAAGCGCCGGCGGCGAGCAGCGCGGGATCGACGCGCGTCTCGAGCCGCACGTCGACGCGATGGCGCTGCAACTGGCTCTGAAAATAGCGGATCGTCTCGCTGAACTCTTCCTTGCCCGGCACGCGCATCGCCAGATTGAACTGGCCGCCGATCGTTGCGCTGGCATCGAACAGCGTCACGCGATGCCCGCGCGCGGCAGCCACGGTCGCCGCCGACAATCCCGCCGGACCCGCGCCGACCACCGCGATCGAACGCGCGGCCTGCGCGCCGGCGACCGGCCGGTAGATCAGTTCGGTTTCGCGTCCCGCACGGGGATTGACGAGGCACGTGGCGCGCTGGTTCTTGAACGTGTGATCGAGACAGGCCTGATTGCAGGCGATACAGGTGTTGATTTCATGCGCGCGTCCCTCGGCGGTCTTGACGACGAACTCAGGATCGGCCAATAGCGGCCGCGCCATGGAAACCAGATCGCCGGCACCTTGCGCGAGCAGTGCTTCGGCGAGCTCCGGTGTATTGATGCGGTTCGACACGATCACCGGCACCTTGACGGCCGCCTTCAATCGCGCGCTCAGTTCGGCGAAGGCCGCGCGCGGCACCGAGGTCACGATGGTCGGTACCCGCGCTTCGTGCCAGCCGATGCCGGTATTGAACATCGTCACGCCGGACGCTTCGAGCGCCTGGGCGACCTGCACGGTTTCGTCCCACGTATTGCCGCCTTCCACCAGATCGATCAGCGAGATCCGGTACACGACGATAAAGCGTTCGCCGCACACCGCGCGCACCCGCTCGACGATCTCGCGCGCGAGCCGCATGCGGTTTTCGATGCTGCCGCCGTAGGCGTCGGTGCGGTGATTGGTGCGCGGACACAGGAACTGGTTGAGCAGATAGCCCTCGCTGCCCATGATCTCGATGCCGTCGTAGCCCGCGCGTTGAGCGAGGCGCGCGCAGCGCGCGTAGTCGCGCACGGTCTTCGTAATACCGGCGATGCTCAACGCGCGCGGCTTGAACTTCGAGATCGGCGATTTGATCGCCGACGCGGAGACCACGAACGGTTGATAGCCATAGCGGCCCGCATGCAGGATCTGCAGCGCGATCTTGCCGCCTTCGGCATGCACGGCCTCGGTCAGCTTGCGATGATTGCGCAGATCGAGCACGGAATTGAGCGTGCCGCCGAACGGCAACAGCCAGCCCTCGCGATTCGGCGAGATGCCGCCCGTGACGATCAGGCCGACGCCGCCCTTCGCGCGCTCGCGGAAATACGCGGCGAGCTTCGGGTAATTCCAGAAGCGGTCTTCCATGCCGGTGTGCATCGAACCCATCACCACGCGATTGCGCAGGCGGGTGAAGCCGAGGTCGAGTTCGGCGAGTAAGTGTTGGTAAGACATGCGGAGGACCAGGTAAGTATTGGGCGCGCACGAACGATACACCGCGCGGCATGCCAGCCCTCCGAGGAAAAATTCTAATCCACGTAACTCGTTGCTCCGTAAGACATTCCTCAGTCGCCACCAGACATATCGAAAGCCGCGGCACGCGCATTGCTCAAAGCGAGCGTCCATCGACCGAATCGCGCGATGGCAGCAGGGATAGGAGGGGCACTCCGTTTCGCAGAGCTGGCCTGACCGTTCGTATGACCGACGAACAAGTGTCAGACGGTGTGTTGTGCGAAGCGGGAGTCCACAAAATCAATGGGCTGTGAGCCCGACAAATCGATACAGGTGAACATAATGAAACTGATCCGAACCATGGTGGCGATGGCTGCCGTTGCATCCGTTCTGAGCGCATGCGGTGGCGGCTCCGACGACGTCGGCAAGGAACTCGGGCTGACCAACCCGGAGATCCATTTCATCCATGCCATTCCCAGCGGCCCGGCCGTCGACTTTCTCGTGAACGGCAGCGCGCCCTCGGGGCAGACCAACATCAGCTATAAGGGTGTGACGAACCTCACCAATATCAACACGGGCGCGACCACGGTCGCTTACTCCGCGACCGGCACGACGACCGCGCTCGCGAGTGGCAGCTTCCCGGATGTCGCGAAGGGCCACGAATACACGGTGCTCGCCTTGCCGGGTCTGGCCGCGCCGGACATCGGCCTGATCGACGATCCGTTCGACAAGGGGCTGCTCTCGAATAGCGCGCGCCTGCGCGGCTTCAACGCGTCGGCGAACGCGACCAACCTCGACCTGTATCTGGTCCAGTCCACCGCGACCGACATCACCAACGTCTCGCCGACGATGGCCGGCGTGGCGTTCAAGAACGCAGTGCCGGCGAGCGGTCAGGATTCGATCTATGTGTCGGGCGGCACCTACGTGCTGATCGCGACCACGGCCGGCAGCAAGACGCCGATCTTCCAGTCGCCGGCCTTCACGCTGTCGAACAATGCCGACTGGCTGGTGACGTCGGTGCCGATCGCGGGCGCGCTGAGCCAGCTCGTGCCGGGTCAGATCCATTTGCTGGTCGCGCAGAACGGCAACACGCAGACACCGAGCGTCGAGTTGACGAACACGCTCAACGGCCAATAAGCGCTGACGAAAGCGCCGGCTGAGCGGATGCAATAGACGGTGCGTCCTGGGGAGGACGGAGCGGCGATCCACGTGAGTGGATCGCCGTTTTGTCTGGTGCGTAGCCCGCGAAGACAATTAAAAACGACCGCGCGAAAAAAACCCGCCGCGGTTTCCCGCGGCGGGCTCTCCCTGTCCTTCATGCAGGACGCTGTAAAGCGCCCGACATCTGCTTCGTTATACGCTGCTTACTTGGCCTTCTCAGCCGAGTTCGAGATGGCGTCGCCACCCTTCGAAATATCCTGCCCAGCCCCCGCTACGGTGTTGCAACCGGCGAGCGCAGCTGTCCCTGCAATGAGAAGCAAAGCGATCAGTCGATTCATGAAAGTTCTCCTTGTCGAGAATGCATTGGTTGACGTGCCCATGTTGTACGGCACGCGCCAGCTGAGCTAGCTGTCGTCCGACCGGGGCTTACGCCAGTCGATCCGGTCTGATTGCATGGTAAAAAAAGGGCGGGGGCGGCGCTGTCGGCTGGGCTGCGATTTTCGTGTAGGCGTGCTCCGGTGTTTGCGTCGGCGCACTCCTACAAGTGCGCCGCAACCCTGCGCAAGCCCTTGCTAGACGGACGTTCGCGAAGGCGTCGCCGGCGGCAGATCGACTGACGGCGTCGCGGTGCTGACGCTCGGCATTTCCACGTGGATGTCGGTGCCGTTCGGCACGCCGCGCCGGATATCGAAGCGCCCGCCATGCGCGGCGACCCGCTGGCGCATGCCCAGGAGGCCGTGGGTGTGCGTGCGGTTCAGATCGGCCGGCATGATGCCGACGCCGTTATCGGCGATATGCAGCGCCACCTGGCCGTCGCCGACCTGCAAGGCAATCGATACCTTCGAGGCTCGCGCGTACTTGGCCGCGTTGGTAAGCGACTCCTGCGCGACGCGGAACAGCGCGATTTCGGTTTGCTCGTCGAGCTTGATGTCGTCGGCGGGCAGATGCAGGTCGAGTGTCCAGTTGTTGCGCTGCGCGGCTTCGTCGGCGAGCGTGCGCAAGGCGGTGACGAGCCCGAAGTTGGCCAGCACCGTAGGCCGCATATCTTCGATGATGCGGCGCTTGAGCGCGATGCCCTGGTCGAGATTGGCGAGCGCCCGTTTGAGTTTCTCGGCGATGTCCGGCTCGCTGTCCTTCAGCTTGCGGTTGGCCCATGCCACATCCATTTTGCTCGCCGTCAGAATCGCGCCGAGTTCGTCGTGCAATTCGCGCGCGAGCTGGGTCTTCTCGTTTTCGCTGACCGCCTGCAAGTGCCAGCCGAGCGCCTCGAGCTGCCGGGTGCGTTCGGTGACGAGCTGGTCGAGACTTTCCTGTTGCGTGATCAATTGCCGCTGCACGCGTGCCTGACGATCGATCTGAATGCCGAGATTGCGAAACAGCAGAATGAACAGCACGATGTTCAGCGCCGACAGACCCGCTGCGCACAGCGTGGAGATGCGCTGATCGCCGCGGCTCGCGGTGAGCGCGTGTTGCGCGCGGCGTTCCTCGTTATCGCGCAGCAGCGAGAGCGTGCTGTCCACCAGCGACGCATCGGCCGGACTGGCCTCGCTCGCGCCGCCGCAAGCGGACAGATCGAGCGGATGCGGCGCCGCGCGTTGCAGCGCGGACGCGCCCGCGCCGATCCGCGCTTCGATCAGCGCAAGAATCTGCGTGAAGCTGGCGAGCTCGGCGCTGTCGGCTTTGCCGCCACGGTAGAAGCGGTTCAACTGCTGTTCGCTCTGGCGGATGCGCACTGCGGTCGCGCAGAACTCGTGCGCGGTAGCGTCCTGCTTCGTCAGAAGAAAGTCGCTTTGCTGGGCGCTCAGGCGCGACAGCTGGCTCGCCAGCGTGCTCAGCTGCACGGTGACGTCGCGCGCTTCGAGCGCGGTTTCGTATTCGGCGGCAATGCGCTGGCGCGCGGTCTCGAGTATCACGAGGCCGCCCACGGTAATGACGATCGCGACCGTCATGGCGATCGCCCAACTGCGGCTGCGCATCCAGTCGCTCAGCCGGGCGGCGGCGCGAGGCGCGGTGGGACCCGCATGACCCGCGTGGCCCGCATCACCCGCGTCCGGCATGTTCTGCACATTTGGCACATTCGGCTCCTCTGATGGGGCATCAGTGTAACGTCCGCTGCGTTCGGCGACGGTGCCGCCATCGCGCTGCCGTTACCGCGCCGCACGCCGGCCTGGCGAGCCGAACGTGAGCGCCGTAACGCTGCCGTAATCCAATGTAAGCGGATTCTCACACGAAAACCGGCGTGCGTCGGAATGCGCCGCGCGTGGCCGATCGATAGGATGGACCTGATCGTTCAATCAATGTTTCGGGAGGAAGCCATCATGCTGAAATGGGCGTTGTTCTTCGCCGTCATCGCGGTGATCGCCGGCCTTCTTGGCTTTACCGGTGTCGCGGCGGGCGCGGCGGCGATCGCGAAGTTCCTGTTCGTCGTGTTCGTGATTCTGTGCGTGGTGTTCCTCGTGCTGGGCTTCGTGGTGACGAAAAAGATCGTCGATTAGCGCTGCTCGATGAGGAAGTCGCGAGCCGCTTTCCCAGGTGCGAGAACGGTTCGCCAATCAGTGTTGTGCGCCCATGCCACGCAGATACAACAAGAAGGAGAGTCGTCATGCTTCACTATGCCATTGTCTTTTTCGTGATTGCGATCATCGCCGCCGTGTTCGGTTTTACCGGCATTGCAGCGGGCGCGGCCGAAATTGCCAAGATCCTGTTCTACATTTTCCTCGTCGTATTCGTGGTCACGCTGCTGCTCGGCGTCTTCCGAACGTAGACGGGTGGTCATTCGCGGCCATGGTTCCTTGTGCCGGCGCATCAGGCGCGATTCGTGCGTGATGCGCAGTTCCCCCTAATACCGGACAAAGGAGAAATTCAATGTCGAAGTCATTAACCGCTCAGGGTGCGCCGACTCAATCCAGCGATCCGTTCGTGATGGATCTGAAAAAGATTCGCGAAGACGCGCGCAAGCACATGTCGGATGGTCCGGTCACGCAAACCTATGGCGCGGATCGCGAGACCGTGCTGAAGCTGTGTAACGATGCACTGGCTACGGAAATCGTCTGCGTGCTGCGTTATAAGCGGCATCATTTCATGGCCAAGGGCATCAACTCCGAAGCCGTGGCCGCAGAGTTCGCCGAGCATGCTGCCGAGGAACAGCAACACGCCGACAGCATCGCCGAACGGATCGTGCAACTGGGCGGCGAGCCGGATTTCGCGCCGGACGGTCTGAAGACGCGCTCGCACTCGGAATACAAGGAAGGCGAGAACCTCACGGACATGATCAAGGAGAACCTGATCGCCGAGCGTATCGCGATCGACACGTACCGCGAGATCATCCGTTATCTGGGCGACAAGGACGTGACGACGCGTCGTATGTTCGAAGAAATTCTCGCTGTCGAAGAAGAGCATGCCGACGACATGGCGGATCTGCTCGAAGGCCGCGAGTAAAAAGCAGCTGGCGCCGCGCGCGGCGGCGCGAAAAAACGCAGAAGCGAACAGCGCATTAAAGAAACGTAGCACGACGGCGAGCGGCAGCGCTCTACATCGCGGCCCGCTCAGCCGGTTCAGGCAGCGTGGCGGACTGCGCAGCGGGCGCGGGTGGGCCACAAGGTTCCCCGCGCCGGCATGCGCCGCCCGGTTTTCCCAATCCGGCAGAAGCCATGCCGGAGATCATTACAATGTCTGCTTTGGAGCGATTCCACTGTTCCATTGCACGGACACCCAAACCGATGATTCGAGTGCTGATAGCTGACGACCATGCGATCGTCCGAGGTGGCTTCAAACAGTTCGTCGCTGACGAGCCGGATATGTGCGTCGCGGCCGAAGCGGCCACCGGCGACCAGACCATCAGCCTCGTGCGCGAACAGGCCTTCGACGTGGTGCTGCTCGACATCGCGATGCCGGACAAGAACGGCATCGACACCTTGCGCGTGATCAAGCAGGTGCGCCCAGAACAGGGTGTGCTGATTCTGTCGGGCTACCCGGAGAGCCAGTACGCAATCAATCTGCTGCGCGCGGGCGCGAACGGTTATCTGAACAAGGACTGCGAGCCGGAGGAAATCGTGCGGGCGATTCGCGCGGTGGCGCGCGGGCATCGTTACCTCTCCGAGGCGGTCGCCGACACGCTCGCCGACAACCTCGACAAACCGGCGGCAGGGCGTCCGCACGAAGCGCTCTCCGAGCGCGAGTTCCAGATTTTCTGCAAGCTCGCGGCGGGGCAGATTCCTACTGACATCGCGGAGGAACTGCATCTGTCCGTGAAAACCGTGAGCACTTACCGGGCTCGCGTGCTGGAGAAAATGCGGTTGGCGAACAATGCCGATCTGACTTATTACGCGATCAAGAACGGCTTGATCGAATAATGGACGATCGAGATATTCCGATGAACAGCGAATCGAACCCTGTTGCCGACCCAGCCCGTCACGCGCCGTTGCGCGTGCTGCTGATCGAGGATTCGCCGCTGATCCGCAGAAGCCTCGTGGAAACGATCGACGCGTCCGGGCTGCTCAAGGTCGCCGCATACGCGGATTCCGCGGATCAGGCCATTGCTCTCCTGAGCGACGAGTCCTTCGACGCGGTGATCGTCGATTTGCAGTTGAAGCAGGGTTCGGGCGTGCCGGTGCTCGCCTACTTGCAGCGTGAAGGATTGATCGACAGGGTGTTCGCCGCGGTGCTGACGAATCACGCGTTGCCTGCGTACCGGGAGCGCTGCGAGCAATATGGCGTGCGGCACTTTTACGACAAGTCGTTCGAATTCGATCGCGTGATCGACGCGCTGCACGAATACGCGTACGCGCGAAGCAGCAAGTAAGCGCTTCGCGCTGTGCAAATAGCGGCCTAGCTCTCCGCGCGTGCGGGAAGCGCCAGATGATTCCACGCCGCAAGCCCCGCGAACACGATCCCGGCCACGCTCACACCAATCCACCCAAACGCCGGCCACACCACTGCGCCGACACCGGAGCCGAGTGCTCCGCCGATGAAATACGCCACCATGTACACCGTATTCACGCGGCTGCGCGCGTCCGGCTTGAGCGCGTAGATGCGCGACTGATTGGAAATCTGCGCGGCCTGCACGCCGATATCCAGGATGATCACGCCGACCACGAGCCCCGCGATGCTCTTCGCCGATACGCCGAATACGACGAACGAAATCGCCACCAATACGATCGACAGGGTGATGATCGCGCGCGGTCCGCGTCGATCGGAAAACTTGCCGGCGAGCGGCGCGGCCATCGCGCCTGCCGCGCCGACGATACCGAATAACCCGGCCGCCTGCGGCCCGAGATGAAACGGCGCGCCGGCCAGCAGCAGGGCCAGCACCGACCAGAAAATGCTGAATCCCGCGAACAGGGCCGCGCCGGTGAGCGACGCTTCGCGCAACTCGCGATGCTCGACGATCAGATGCCACATCGAGACCAGCAGCTTGCCGTAGGGCAGCGTGGAAGTCGGCTGGCTCTTGGGCAGACGCAACATGATGACGACCGCCAGCACCAGCAACGCGACCACGGACGCGCCGAAGACCGCGCGCCAGCCGAAATATTCGGCGATGACGCCCGACGCGGTTCGCGCCAGCAGAATCCCCAGCAGCAGACCGCTCATCACCGTGCCGACCGCGTGGCCGCGTTCGGACGGCGGCGCGATTTCCGCCGCGAACGGCACCGCCTGCTGCGCGATGGTGGCGAGCACGCCGATCGCCAGACTCGCGACGATCAGCACGGTCAGCGTCGGCGCCGCGGCTGCCACGACCAGCGCGACGCAAATGGCGGCGATCTGCAACAGGATCAGACGGCGCCGGTCGAAACGGTCGCCGAGCGGCGCGAGCAGCAGCATGCCGACCGCGTAGCCGAGTTGCGTGACGGCCGGCACCGCGCCGACCCACGACGCGCTGTGCGGAAACGATTGGCGGAAGTCGTCGAGCAGCGGCTGGTTGTAATAGATGTTAGCCACCGAGACACCGGCGATGGTGGCGAGCAGAAACAGCAGGCCGCGCAACGACCGGTCGGCGGAAGCGGGAGTGGACGCGTTGGAAGTGGACATGAGAGGGTGCAGTCGACGGACCGGCCCATGCGCGGTCCTCAAGCGTGCCGATCATACCGGAGCACGGCGGATCGTGCTGACAGCTACGAGGCGAAGCGGCACGTTGGCACAGCGGCCTCACAACGCCTTGCCAACAAAATGAGATGGTCGTTCGGCTTTCGTTCGTAGAATCGCCGCGCATTATCCGACCGACGATTATCAGAACGACCCCATGACCCCGATCACGAAACATGAACCTCGACACCTAGGCGGCTCGCTGCTCATCGTGCTGATTTGCCTCGCGGCCTGGGCGCTCCATACCGCGATCGCGATGCGCGATCCACTCAAGCTGATGCTCGAATGGGAACTGCTGGCCGTGTTCGCGCGGCCCGAAACACACGGCTGGTATCGCACCGTGATCGTGATGGTGGGCTGCGACGTGCTCACGGGCGTGTTCATCGTCGCGGGCATGGGCTGGCTGGCGCTGCTTGCATGGCGCAAGTCGCCGCGCTTTACCGCGCACGTTCAGGCCTGGCTGCTGGCGATCGTCGCGATGCGCACCGGCGCGTATCTGCTCGGCGATCACATGACGCACGCGATCGGCATCGACATCGCCATTCCATTCGACGGCTTCATTCAGGCTGTCGTGGCAGCCGCGCTCGGGATTCCGTATTTCAGGTTTTCCCGGCGCGTTCGCGAGACTTTCATCGACGCCTGACACGCACGGGTCAATCGATCAGATCGCCCTCGGGCTCGTAAAACGGATACGGGCCATCGGCTTTCTCAACATACGCGTGATGCGTGACGATGCCGGTCGCCGGATCGTAGCGATGCAGCGCATACGCGGGCGGTTCCATCATGAACGCGGACGGCGCATCCCCGCGCAGATCGAGCGCGACCTGATGCGCGGGCGCCGGCACTGCAGAGGCGATCGTGCCGCCGAAACGCACGAACATGGGCCGGTGCACATGCCCGCAGATCACCCGCTCCACGTTCGGATAACGCGCGATCAACGCCGCGAGCTTGTCGGCGGCGGCGGGGTCGAGCCGCAGTTCGTCCATATGCCCGATGCCGCACACGAACGGCGGATGATGCAACGCGACTACCGTCGGTTTGCCCTGCGCCGCATCGAGTTGCGTGGCGAGCCACGCGAGCCGCGCATCGCACAGATTGCCGGCGCTTTGTCCCGGCACCATCGAATCGAGCGCGATGACCCGCAGCGGTCCGACATCGACCGCGTATTGCACGAACTCGCCACCGTTTTGCAATTCCTTGCGATCGGGAAACGCGGCGCGCAACGCGGCGCGTTCGTCGTGATTGCCGACCAGCATGAAGTAGGGAATCTCTAGCGGCGCGAGCAGTGTTTTCAGGTGTTCGTACTGTTCCGGATCACCCTGATCGACGAGGTCGCCGGTCATGATCACCGCGTCCGGACGCGGCTCGAGCGCATTGAGCGCGGCGACGCAGCGTGCGAGATAGGCGCCGGTGTCGACGCGGCGATAAGCGAGCGCGCCGGGGCGTTTGATATGCAGGTCGCTAATTTGAGCCAGCAGCATGGGGATGTCCTTTTTATAGCGCGCTATTAAAACAGCGCGGCTTCATTACGATAGCGCAATCAGCGCGTCCTGCGCGATGGAAATGCCGACCGGCGTGCCGCGCGCCAATTCCACGCGGCCGGCTACGTCGATCAGCAACGCGTCCGGCGCGGCGCCGCCGACCGTCAGACGCGTGCGTTCGCCGAGAAACGCGGTGCTTTCGATATGTCCACGCAATTGCGCATGAGCCGGATCGGCCAGATAAGCGTCTTCCGGGCGGAAGAAAATTTCGTGCGCCGAGTTCACGTGCGCGGAGCCCGCGGGCAGCGGCACGGCACCGCCCGTGGTACTCAGCATGCCGTCGCGCCGCTCGCCCGCAAGCCGGTTGATCGTGCCGACGAACTGCGCGACCGTGCGATTGGCGGGACGGTAATAGATCTCGCGCGGCGAGCCGATCTGCTCGATACGTCCCGCGCTCATCACGACGATGCGGTCGCCCAGTTCCATCGCTTCGGCCTGATCGTGCGTGACGTAGACGGTCGTGATCCCCAACTCGCGCAGCAGCGTGTTCATTTCGCTGCGTAGGGTGTCGCGCAAGCGGGCGTCGAGGGCGGTCAACGGTTCGTCGAGCAGCAGCACGCGCGGCTGCACGGCGAGTGCGCGAGCGAGCGCCACCCGCTGACGCTGACCGCCGGAAAGCTGATCGATAGGCTTATCGGCGTGTGCGGTGAGACGCATCATGCCGAGCAACTCGTCGACGCGTTGCCGCGCCGTTTCGGCGGGCACGCGTTTGATTTTCAAACCGTAGCCGATGTTGCCGCGCACCGTCAGATTCGGAAACAGCGCATAGCTCTGGAATACCATCCCGACCTGGCGCTTTTCGATCGGCAGGGCGGTGACGTCGTCGTCGCCGAACGCGATGCGGCCGCCGGCATCTGGTGTTTCCAGACCCGCGATCATGCGCAGGGTCGTGGTCTTGCCGCAGCCGGACGGGCCGAGCAGCACCAGTGTTTCGCCGGCGTCGATATGCAGGTCGAGCGGTTCGAGCACGCGTGTGCCGCGAAACGTTTTCGCGCATTGCGTCAGCGTGATGGGAACGGAAGCGAGTTTCATGGCTGGATGGCCTTTGAAGAAGAGCGCGCGACGCGCTTTTTCGCCGCGCTGCGCTGGCCGGTCGCATCGACGCCGAGCCATTGCATCGCGACAAGCAGGGGCATCGTCATGATGAAAAACAGAATGGTGTAGGCGCTGCCGATCTCGATGCGCAACGACGCGTAGGTGTCCGCGAGACCGACCGGCAGCGTCTTGGTATCGGGCGTGTGCAGCATCCACGTGAGGTTGAATTCGCCGATCGAAAGCGTCAGCACTGCCAGCGCGCCGGCCACGATGCCGGGCCGCGCATTGGGCAGCACGATCGTCACGAAGCGCTGCAGGAAGCTCGCGCCGAGACTCGCGGCGCCTTCTTCGAGCGTGCGCAGATCGCTGCTTGCGCACACCGCCGCGACCGCGCGCACCATGAAGGGCAGCGTGAACACCACGTGCCCGACCACGATGAACGCCACGCTCATGCGGAACATCGTGAAGCCGCCGTACACCACCAGCAGCGCGAGCGCGGACGCGAGACCGGGCAGTGCGATCGGCAACACCAGAAACTCTTCGATGATGCGCGAGAGCCGCGTCTTGCTGCGGGCGAGCACATAACCCGCCGGCACGCCGGTCAGCAGCGTGACGAGCAAGGTGGCCGCCGCCACTTCGAGCGAGAGAAACACCGAGCCGTGATACTGCGTCCACACTTCGCCGAGCCAGCGCAGCGTGAGTCCGCTCGACACGCCCTTGAAGTAGTTGACCGTGAGGCCCGCCATGATCGACATGACGACCGGCACGATCAGGAACGCGCACAGCAGCAGCGTGACGAGCCATTGGCCGGTTGCGAGCCACGTTCTTGCGTCCGGCCAGCGCATGTGTGAACGCGGTTTGGCGGGTGGTTGTAGAGAAGTAGTGATTGAACTCATTGAATTATGGTTCTCCGCTTTGGAAGCGCCCGGTTCGGAAACGCCATTCATGCGCTTGCCGCCACGGCCGAGCCGCTTACGCTGCGCGCCAACGCCAGCACGGCCCACGTCACGATGCCGAGCACGATCGAGAGGCCCGCGGCCGTCACCATGTTCGCGTTGAGGGTGAACTCGGTGTAGATGGTCATCGGCAGCACGTCGATGTCGGTGGCGAGCGTGAAGGCGGTGCCGAACGCGCCCATCGCAGTGGCGAAGCACACGGCGCCGGCCGCGATCAGGCCCGGCGAAAGCGCGGGCAACACGATGTCGCGCGTGATGCGCCACGGCGACGCGCCGAGCGAACGCGCGGCTTCTTCGAGCGATGCGTCGAGCTTGGTCGCCGAAGCCATTACGGTGACGATCACGCGCGGAATCGAGAAATACAGGTAGCCGAGAAAGAGCCCGCTCATCGAATAGGCGAACACCCAGCGGTCGCCCGTGAGTTTCAGCGAAAGCGCGCCGATCAGCCCCTGGCGTCCCGCCAGCATGATGACCATGAAGCCGACCACCACGCCCGGAAACGCCAGCGGAAACGTGAGCAACGCGAGCAGCGTGCGTTTCAACGGAAATTCGCGCCGCGCCAGAAGCAGGCCCGCGATCACCGAAAGCACCAGTGTCGCCGCCGTGACCGCCGCGGACAACAGCACGGTTGCGCCGAGGCTCGACATGTAGCGCGGATTCGCCAGCATCGCGCGATAGGTGGCGAACGCGTGGCCGTCGCCGCTCAGCTGCGCGAGCGCGCCCATCGGCAGCAGCCAGAAGGCGATGAACACCGCCAGCGCCGGCGCGATCAACGCGATGCGCCAGCGCAGCGGGAACGTGATGTCGTTCAATGCATCACCTGCAGATAACGCTCGCCGAAGCTCGACTGCTTTTCGGCCATCTTGCCGAAGTCCACCGGTTTGGCGCGCGCATAGTCGCTGGCCGGCAGGAATTTCGCGGCGGTTTCCGGGCTCATCGCATTCGCGCGCACCGGACGCAGGTAAGCGTCGGCCCACAGTTTCTGGCCTTCGTCGGAGAGTACGAAATCGAGCACCTTCTTGCCGTTCGCTTCATGCGGCGCGCCCTTCACGAGGCTCATCACGTACGGCACCGAGATCGTGCCTTCCTTCGGAATCACGAATTCGACGTTCGCGTGATCCTTGTACTTCGCGCGGTAGGCGTCGAAATCGTAGTCGAGCAGGATGGGAATTTCACCGGACATCACGCGTGCATAGGCGGTCTGCTTCGGCACGATCGGCGCGTTGGCCTTGAGCTTGCGAAACCAGTCGAGGCCCGGCTCGAAGTTATCGAGCGTGCCGCCGAGCGCCTGGTTCACCGCGACCGCGCCCGCATAGCCGACGAACGCGCTCGACGGATCGAGGTAGCCGATCATGCCTTTGTACTCGGGCTTGAGCAGATCGGCCCACGAGCGCGGCACCGGCTTGCCTTCGAGTGCATCCTTGTTGACGAAAAAGCCCAGCGTGCCCGAGTGAATCGAGAACCAGTAGCCTTGCGGGTCTTTCAGGTTGGCGGGAATGTCGTCCCAATGCGCGGGCTTATACGGCTGGATCACGCCCTTGTCCTTGGCCTGGAAAGCGGACGAGACGCCGAGATACACGACGTCGGCGACCGGGCTCTTCTGCTCGGCCATCAGTTGCGCGATCGACTGTCCGGAGTTCTTGTTGTCGAACGGCACGCGAATGCCGGTCTTTTGCTGGATCGCCTTGATCTGGCTCGCCCAGTCGGCCCATTCGGGCGGGCAGTTGTAGCAGATCGCGGATTCATCGGCGTGCGCGGCTCGCGGTGCGATCGCGGCGAGCGCGGCGGCGACCACCATGCCGGCCGACAGCGCGGCGGCCGTGGAGCGCGCGAGGCGATGCCAGAGCGGTCGGAGCGGTTTGATGGGCGAAGCGAAATGTTTGGCAGAGCGGATCACTGCGGGTCTCCAGGAGAAGAAGCGAGCGGGTGGTTCGGGTTTTGGGGTGGGTGACTCAAAGTCGTCTTGCAGGGCAGCGGGTTAAACGTTTTCATGTCGGCATGTGTGGACGCATGTCGCGCTAAAGTTGGTCAGCGCGCGCTGCGCGGCGCTTCAGGCGAACGGCCGCTCGGCGGACATCGATGTACGCGCAGGCGTTGCGTCGTCGCGGTTCGAAATCGCCGCGATGGTGGCGCCGTGGCGCAAGCTGTGCGGCAAGGTCAGCGTGAGCGAGGTTTCGCTCAACGCTTCGTAAGTGCCGGTGACGCGCGCCAGCAAACGCTGCCAGGCCGCGCAGCCGATTGCGCGATTCGGCGCGCAGATGCTGGCGAGCGCGGGCGACAGCAGTTCGCCCATTGCAAGGCCGTCAAAGCCGAGAATCGACATGTCGTGAGGAATCTGCAGACGCGCGCGGCGCAGGCCGCGCATGACCACCATCGCCAGCAGATCGTTACTGCAGAAGAGGGCGCTAGGGCGGTTCGGGCCGCTCGTCAGATGAGCGAGCACCGAGGGCGACAGTTCTTCGGCGTTGAAATCGACTTCGAGCGCGGGCGCCGGCGTGAGGCCGGCCTGCTGCATTGCCTGCGAATAGCCGAGATGCCGCTGGCGGGCGCGATCGGAAGCGGCCAGTGTGCCGGCGAGCATGAGGATGCGGCGATGGCCGTGCGCGATCAGCATGCGCACGCCGTCGTACGCGGCGAGACGATTGTCCACCGAGACCGACGGACGACGCACCGTGTCGTTATGCATCAGCACGTAGAGCAGCCCCGCGCGGTCGAGTTCGTCGAGCAGCGGGTGCGTGTCGGCATCGGCGACCGTCAGGATCAGGCCTTCGACGCGGTGTTCGCGCAGCGTTTCGATGGCGTGGCGTTCGCGATCGGCGTCGTACTGCGTGGTCATCAGCATGAGCCGGTAGCCTTGCGCCGAGGCGAGTTCGTCGATGCCTTGCAGGCACTCGGCGAACACGGGATTGGCGAGCGTCGGCAGGATCACGCCGATCAGGCGCGTGCGTTCGCCGCGCAATTGCCGGCCGAGCGGGCTCGGGCGGAAGTTCAGGGCGTCGATGGACTGACGCACCTTGTCGAGCGTGACCGGGTTGACGGTGTGCGGCGCGTTGATCGCGCGCGACACGGTGGCGATGGAGAAGCCGGCGTGGGCAGCGACATCTTTGATCGTCGGGATCATGGTTTCCGCTCGGGTGTAAACGTTTTCGTGAGCGGATTATCGGGAAGGTTTGTGACTTGAGGATGACGCCGGTATTTGCGGATACGGCTTGGGGAACTGGAGGCGGGCGGGTGTCGGCGGGACGGTTTTGCACCGGTTTGGTACGCCCGGCGGGCAATGGTAGAATTCGCGTCCACACGCGTTTCGACCCCCGCCGGGGTGATGAAATTGGTAAACATAGCGGACTTAAAATCCGCCGCCTCACGGCTTGTCGGTTCGAGTCCGATCCCCGGCACCACCTGTCCCAGTAAGGGATTCGTCTGTTTTTGCGGCTTGACCGCCCATCTTCGGGATGTGGGTTTTTCTTCCCTCAACCGGATTCCGTCGCATTACCTCTTCTAGCCGATCCGGCCCACAGACGTCTGCGCGACGGCCTCATCAAGCGGCAAAGGGCGGGGCACTCCCGTCAGCCAGTGCGCGTACCGCTCCGACTTACCGGCAACCGCCGCAAAAAACGTTTCCTGCAATGACGCGGTGACCGGGCCACGCTCGCCATTGCCAATCACGCGATCATCCAGTTCACGAATAGGCGTGACCTCGGCTGCCGTGCCGGTGAAAAACGCTTCGTCGGCGCAGTACATTTCGTCGCGCGTAATGCGTTTTTCGACAACCTGAAGACCCTGGTCCCGCGCGATTTCAATGACCGACGCGCGTGTGATGCCGTCGAGGCAGGAGGCCAGGTCCGGCGTGTACAACACGCCGTTGCGCACGATGAAGACGTTTTCGCCCGCGCCCTCGGACACATAGCCTTCCGTGTCGAGCAGCAGCGCTTCGTCGTAACCATGGCGGGTGACTTCGCGATTGGCCAGGATCGAGTTGATGTAGTAGCCGCTCGCCTTGGCGCGAACCAGCGACACATTCACGTGATGCCGCGACAGCGACGATGTCTTGACACGAATGCCGCGCGCGAGTCCTTCCTCGCCAAGATAGCTGCCCCAAGGCCACGCGGCGATGCCGACGTGAACGGTGTTGCCGCGCGCACCGAGCCCCATCTGCTCGCTGCCGAGCCAGACGAGCGGGCGCAGATAGCACGCCGTCAGCTGATTGCGGCATACCACTTCCAGTTGCGCTTCGCGAATCGTTTCGAAGCTGAAGGGTATGGCCATTTCGAGGATCTTCGCGGAATTGAAGAGTCTTTTCGTGTGGTCGTCGAGCCGGAAGATCGCCGGCCCCGCCGCGGTCTCGTATGCCCTGACGCCTTCGAATACCGCCATGCCATAGTGGAGCGAATGGGTCAGGAAGTGGAGTTGCGCATCGCGCCACTGCACCAGTTCGCCATCCAGCCAGATCACCCCGTCACGGTCGTGCATTGTCGTTTTCATAGCGCTTGTTCGAAAAGTTGGGAAGACGAAACAGGCGGCGTGCCGGCCGTACCGGCCCGGTATTCGGCAAGCCAGCGTTCGCGCTTCGCTGCCGCGGCGAGCACGTTGCGCTCCTTGACGTGACCGAAGCCGCGAATCTCGTCGGGCAGATTGGCGAGCTTCATTGCTGTATCGAATCGGGCGGTGTCGAGCGTTGCGCAGAATTCGTCGATCAGCGCGAAATACTGCGCGATCAGCTCGCGTTCATTGCGCCGTTCTTCCGTCTTGCCGAATACGTCGAACGTCGTGCCGCGCAGGAACCTGAATTTTTCGAGCACGCGGAACAGCGAGAGCGTCCATTGTCCGAATCGCTGCTTCTTCAGGTGGCCGTGCTCGTCGCGTCTGGCGAGCAATGGCGGCGCGAGATGAAACGCGAGCTTGTAATCGCGACCCGGCTCGCCTTCGAACTGGGCCCGCAGCTTGTCCATGTAAACCGGGTCCGCGTAGAGACGGGCCACTTCGTATTCGTCCTTATAGGTCATCAGTTTCGCCAGATTGCGTGCGACCACTGGAGTGAGGCGCGG
Organism: Paraburkholderia phytofirmans; assembly: GCF_046028095.1. Taxonomy (GTDB): domain Bacteria; phylum Pseudomonadota; class Gammaproteobacteria; order Burkholderiales; family Burkholderiaceae; genus Paraburkholderia; species Paraburkholderia phytofirmans_A. Next base: position 304,832 of record NZ_JAQQDJ010000002.1, on the reverse strand, counting down.
TTTTGCTCCGCCCATGAGCGCCGTTTCCTTCGCGCGCAGCCGTTCTACGGTTTCGACATAGCGCGCCGCATAACGACGGTTCTGGTAGGCACTCAACCGCTCGACGTTGCGCTCGATCAGGCGGTCCAGCGATTCCGGCATCTGCACGACAATGGCCTGCTGTTTCGCGGACTGCGGCGTAAAAGCGTCCACGGCGGCTTCGCCGTGCTGCGCGACATAGCGGCCCCATTCGAACGCCAGCCGATTCTTTTCGACGGCTACGCCATTCAGTTCGATCGCGCGATCGAGGCTGTCGTAGCCGAGCGGCAGCCAGCCGCGTTGCCAGACAAAGCCGAGCAACAGCGGATTGGCATAGAGCGTATCGCCCAACAGCGCGAGCGCGAGACGATTGGCGTCGATGAAATCGCAGTCGTCGCCGATGCTCGCGCGCAGATCCTGTTGCGTTTGATCGGCCGGAAAACTCCAGTGGGGATCCCGCACGAACTGCGCGGTCGGCGTGGCGCCGCTGTTGATCGCCGCTTTCGTGATGCCGCGTTGCGTGCGTGCCAGCACTTCAGCGGAAGCGGAGACGATCGCATCGCAGCCGAGAATCAGCCGCGCTTCACCGGCCGCGATCCGGGTGGCGTGCAACTGGTCGGGTGCCGCGGCGATCTGCACATGACTGAGCACGGCGCCGCCTTTCTGTGCGAGCCCGGCCATGTCGAGCACGGTGACGCCTTTGTTTTCGAGGTGAGCCGCCATGCCCAGCAAGCCGCCGATCGTCACGACGCCGGTTCCGCCGACGCCAGTCACCAGCACGCCGTACGGCTTCGCGAGTGATGCGATCGTGGGCCGAGGCAGCGCGGCGAAATCGGGCAACGCGGCCGCGGATGTCGGTTTAGCGGGCTTCTTAACCTGTGCGCCTTCCGCCGTGACGAAACTCGGGCAGAAGCCGTTCACGCACGAAAAATCCTTATTGCACGACGACTGGTTGATCTTGCGCTTGGTGCCGAGCGACGTTTGCAACGGCTCGACCGACAGACAGTTCGACTGCACCGAGCAGTCGCCGCAACCTTCGCACACCGCATCGTTGATAAAGGCGCGCTTCGCCGGATCGGGATACGTGCCGCGTTTGCGGCGCCGGCGTTTTTCGGTCGCACAGGTCTGGTCGTAGATCAGAATCGAGGTGCCCGCTATCTCGCGCAATTCGCGCTGCAATCGGTCGAGTTCGTCGCGGTGATACACCTTCACGCCTTCTGGAAGGCGAATGTTCGCGTCGTATTTCTCCGGCTCGTCGGTCACGATCAACACGTGCTTCGCGCCTTCCGCAACGACCTGAAACGCGATCTGCGGAACGGTGAGCACGCCGTCCACCGGTTGGCCGCCGGTCATCGCAACTGCGTCGTTGTACAGCACCTTGTAGGTGACGTTCGCGCCGGCCGCAATCGAAGCCCGGATCGCGAGCAGACCCGAATGAAAATAGGTGCCGTCGCCCAGATTGACGAACACGTGACGCTCATTCGTGAAGTGCATCTGGCCGGTCCACGCGACGCCTTCGCCGCCCATCTGGCTGAAGGTCTCCGTGTTGCGGTCCATCCACATCGACATGTAGTGGCAGCCAATGCCGGCCAATGCGCGAGAGCCTTCGGGCACACGCGTGGAGGTATTGTGCGGGCAGCCCGAACAGAACCACGGTTGCCGCTCAGTCACGGAACGCGGCGTGGCCGCCTCGCGTTCCTTGGCCTCGATCACCGCAACGCGTGCTTCGATCCGCGCCCGCAGATCGGCGGGCAGATCGGCTTTAGCCAGGCGCCGGGCGATCGCTTTCGCGATCAACGCGGGCGACAGTTCGTAGTGCGCGGGCAGCAGCGTCTGCCCACGCGGTACGGACCATTCACCGCCTTCGTCGTCGCGCTGATCGAACTTGCCGAACACCTTCGGACGCACATCGTCGCGCCAGTTATACAGTTCTTCTTTGAGCGCATATTCGAGAATCTGGCGTTTTTCTTCCACCACCAGAATCTCGTCCAGGCCAGTTGCGAAGTCGCGTGCGTTCTGCGCATCGAGCGGCCACACGCAACCTACTTTCAGCACGCGGATGCCGATGCGGGCGCAGGTTTCGTCGTCGAGCGAGAGGTCGGCGAGCGCCTGCCGCACGTCGAGATACGCTTTGCCCGCGGTCATGATGCCCAGGCGTGGGTTGGGGCTGTCGATCACCACGCGGTTCAGCTTGTTCGCGCGAACATAGGCGAGCGCGGCGTACCACTTGTAGTTCAGCAGACGCGCCTCCTGCGCGAGCGGCGGGTCGGGCCAGCGGATGTTCAGGCCGCCTGCGGGCATGTCGAAATCTTCCGGCAGGACGATCTGCAAATGGTCCGGATCGATGTCGATCGACGCGCTCGATTCGACCACGTCCGTGACGCATTTCATCGCCACCCACAGACCCGCGTAGCGGCTCATGGCCCAGCCGTGCAGACCGTAGTCGAGATACTCCTGCACGCTCGCCGGATACAGCACCGGAATGCCGCTTGCCACGAACATATGCTCCGACTGATGCGCGACCGACGACGACTTCGCCGCATGGTCGTCGCCCGCCAGCACCAGCACGCCGCCGTTCGGATCGGTGCCGGCCGCATTCGCGTGCTTGAAGACGTCGCCGGTGCGATCCACCCCCGGCCCCTTGCCGTACCACATGCCGAATACGCCGTCGACCTTGGCGCCCGGCCAGAGATTGAGTTGCTGTGTGCCCCACACGGCAGTCGCGGCGAGATCCTCGTTAACCCCTGGTTGAAACACGACGTCGTGTTCCTTCAGATGCTGTTTCGCTTTCCAGAGACCCTGATCGAGCGCGCCGAGCGGCGAGCCGCGATAGCCGGACACGTAGCCCGCGGTATTGAGGCCGGCGCGGCGGTCACGCGCCTTCTGCAGCATCGGCAAGCGCACCAGCGCCTGAGTACCGCTCATATAGACGCGGCCCTTTTCGAGGGTGTATTTGTCGTCGAGCGATACGGAGGCAAGCGCGTCACGTAGCGGGGGCGTCAGCGGGGCGTTCATGGGGAAGTCTCCGGCGGCTTTTATTAGAGGCGGAGTATAGGAAGCTGAATTTCCAACGTAAAATCACGAATACCGAATCCTGCTATTCGAAAAACACATGTCAAAAGACGTTACCTTGCGGCAGATGCGCTACTTCGTGGCGGCAGCCCAGAACGGGCAGTTTTCGATGGCGGCGACGGCCGAGCATGTGTCGCAATCGGCGATTACCAATGCGGTGCTCGCATTGGAGGAAACCCTGGGTACGCGGCTCTTCGAACGCCTGCCTCAAGGCGTCACGCTGACGCCGGACGGGCACGATTTTCTGAATCACGCGAGACACATACTCGATTCGGTGCGCGACGCGGTTTACAAGGCGCCGTTCCGCTCGCACGATCTGAAAGGGGCCGTGCGCATCGCGGCGTCGTATACGGTGCTGGGCTATTTTCTGCCCGAGTTGATGGCGCGTTTTCGCGCGACGTATCCTGACATCGAGATCGATCTGCACGACCTGGATCGCGAGTCGATCGAACAGGCCGTACTTGCCGGCGACGTCGATCTCGGTATCGTTCTGCTCTCCAACGTCGAAAATATCAGGCGTTTCCGGCACCATGTGCTGATCCGCTCGCGCCGGCAGTTGTGGACCGCGCCCACTCATCCTCTCGCGCAACTCAATGCGCCTTCACTCGCGGATATCGCGAGTTATCCATATATTTTGATTACGGTGGACGAAGGCGAACAGTCGACGCTGCGTTACTGGAAGCAGAACGATGTCGAGCCGAACATCGCCTTTCGCACCGGTTCAATGGAAGCGCTGCGCGGTCTGGTCGCGCATGGTTTCGGCGTGACGATTCTGTCTGACATGGTGTTTCGCCCGTGGTCGCTGGAAGGCAAGCGGATCGACGCGCGGCCCATTCTCAACGCGATTCCGCAGATGGATGCCGGCATGTTGTGGCGCAAAGGCGCGACGCTGGATACGCCGGCGGTTGCGTTCCAGCAGTTCCTCATTCATGCATGCGGGAGTTGAAAGCAGGGCGTGAGCGGGCCGATGAGAATGACAACGCACCGATCGAATCGAAGCTGGCGATCCACGTGTATCTGTTTTTCGCATAGCCCGGAATTCGTTTTCCTCATGCACAGACGGTGACCCACTCAGGCCGTAAAGCCGCGCCGACATTGGCCGTAGCCCGGACGCACTATAATCGCCCCGATGCATCGATTCATCGAGAATCGATCGACGACCTTTTCGCCTTCCGACATGCCCAAAGAGAGAGCCAGCAAACCCGTCAAGCCCGCCTTGCGCAGCCGCAAGTCTCCGCAGGGCTCGCCCACCGTGCAGGACGTCGCGCGTCTCGCGAAGGTGTCGGTCGGCTCGGTGTCGCGTGTGTTGAACGGCCGCGAGAATGTCGCGCCGGCCATTCAGGAGGCGGTGCGCGCCGCGGTGGCCGAGTTGAATTTCGTGCCGAACGTGGTGGCGCGCAGCATGCGCAAAGGCAGTTCGAGCGCGATTGGCTGCCTGATCTCCGACATCACTCAGCACACCGCCGCACAGATGGTGAGCGCCGCCGAAGAGCGCCTGCGGGCAAGGGGTTTCGAGATTCTGATCGCCAATTCGCATTACGATCTCGAGCGCGAACGGGCCATTCTGTCGAGCCTGAAGCAGCGCCGCATCGACGGATTCATCGGCGCGATTTCCGACGACGAGACGCCTTCGTATTTCAACTTCCTGCATACCCTGAACATGCCCGTCGTGCTGTGGGAGCGCGATGCCCAGGGCGAATTCAATTCCGTGCTGACCGATCACGCCGACGGCTGCCGTCAGGCTGTGCGCTATCTCGCGTCGCTCGGGCATCGCGCGATTGCGCTCGTGGCCGGCCACGAAAACACCTGGGTGGGCCGCGAGATGGTGCGTGGCTATCAGGCCGCTTGCGAGGCCGCCGGCATCGCGCGCGATCCGGCGCTCGTGCTGCGTACCAGCGCCTTCAACAAGGACGTCTGCCGGGTGCTGCTCAGCGCTCAGCAGCCGCCTTCCGCAATCATCGCCACGTTGAATGACGTGGCTATCGTGCTCGAAGTCGTGCGCGAAACCGGGCTGTCCATCCCGGCCGACCTGTCGGTGATTTCCATCGGCGAGCACGAGTATTCGGGAATCGCGTCGCCGGCCTTGACCGTGGTGACGCAAAACCCGCGCGACGTCGGCCGGGAAGCCGCGGACATGATGTTGCAGCTGATCGACGGCAGCGCGCCCTCCGGCATCCGTCGCTCCAAACATCCCATGCGGATGATCGTGCGCGAGTCGTGCGGCGCGCCGCGCAGCCCGGCACGCCGCAAAAAGCGCTAGCCCGGTTCCGTTCCCAGGGTTTGTCCGATCGCAAAGTTGCTTGACAGCGGTTTTTTCGCCGCCGACATTGCGCATATGCGTTAAATGAATCGATTCACCAAGATTGAAGGGTGTGAAATGGGCGACAGGAGAAACGCGTTACGATCGGGGCAGGGCGACAGCGAGGAACAAGGCCGCGCAGGCCGTCGGCGGTTTATGAAAACGGCAGGCGCACTGGCCGGCGCGGTGGCGACGGGACTCGGTCTCGACGGCTGCGGAGACGGCGGAATCAGCGCCGCGTCCGCGCAGAGCGTGGGTGCGCCGCTGCCCGTGATCGTCCCGGCGCAAACGGCGCTTGTGGTGATGCATTATCAGACCGACATCCTGGGGCTCTTTCCATCCGTCGCGCCTACGCTGCTCGCCAACACGCGCAAGTTGTGCGATGCCGCGCGGGCCAAGGGCGTCAGCGTCTATTTCGCCAAGATCCAGTTCAGTCCAGGCTATCCGGAAGTCAGCCCGTTGAACAAGAACGGGCAAGGGCTCAAGCAACTCGGCCTTTTTATCGACGACAAAATCGCGCCGGAACTCGGCCAGCGCGCTAGCGAACCGCTCATCATCGGGCATCGTGTGAGCGTGTTTTTCGGCACCGATCTGCAGGCGCGGCTTTCCGCGCAAGGTATCGACACGCTGATCATGGTCGGCATCGCGTCGACGGGTGTCGTGCTGTCGTCGGTCGCCTATGCGAGCGACGCGGACTTCCGCTTATACACCGTCAAGGATTGCTGTTACGACCCGGATCAGGTCGTGCACGATCATCTTTTTTCCACGGCATTCGATTCGCGCACGACGGTGCTGTCACTCGCCGATGCCTCGTTGCTGCTCGCCTAGGCCCGCCAGAGAGCGTCCTGAACCCGCCAGCCAGGGTTTCCGATATTTTTAAAAAGTTGACTCGCCGCGCCAATCTCACTATCGTCTGTGAATCGATTCACTAAACTGTAGAGAATCGGGCGGCATTGAAAAAGCAGACGATTTCATGACTTTCAGCAGCAGGCGACGACAAGTTCTCCGTGCGGGCGCCGCGGGCATCGCGGGGCTTTCCCTGCCGTTCGCATTCGAAGGCCGCGTCTTCGCCGCCGAGGCCGGCGTGCTGTCGGTCGCCATTCCGAGCAATCCGCAAACGCTCGATCCGATCAACCAGCCGAATCACGACGTGATGGCGATCAACCAGTTGATCTTCGAGAATCTGGTCGGCATCGACGCGCGCGGTCAGCGGGTGCCGCAACTGGCGCGCGCATGGACGATTTCGCCGGACAAGCTGACGTACATGTTCGATCTGCAGCGCGGCGTGAGTTTTCAGAACGGTCAGCCGTTCACATCCGCCGACGTGAAATACAGCTTCGACTACGTGCTGAATCCCACGAACAAGGCGTTCCGCCGGCCGTTCTGGACCGTGATCGAATCGGTGAGCGCACCGGATGCGCACACGGCGGTGATCCGCCTCAAGCGTCCTTACCGACCGCTACTCGACTACATGTCGAAGTACATGGGTATTTTTCCAGTAGGCAGCCGCGAGCAGCATCCGGCCGACTACTTCAAGCAGACGCCGATCGGTGTCGGCACGGGGCCGGCCATTTTCGTGCAGTCGAAGGCGAACGACTTCGTCGAACTGAAGCGCAATCCGGCTTACTGGGGCAAGGGCGAGCCGCGTTGGGACAAGATCGTGTTTCGCATCATCCCGGAAGAGTCGTCGCGGCTTGCCTCGCTGATGTCGGACCAGACGCAGATCATCAGTGCGCCGCCGGCCCAGACGTTCGCGCAGATCCGCACGTCGGCGGGCCTCGCGGGCGACAGCCGTCCCTCGCCGACCAGCCCGCTGATGATGTGTCTGAACAACCACAAGGCGCCGTTCGACGATCCGGCGTTTCGCCGTGCGGTATCGCTCGTGCTGGACCGGGTCAAGGTCTGCCGCGATCTGTGCTACGGCGCGGTCAAAGCGAGCAGCATGCCGTTTGCGCCGGAATCCTCGTGGTACGACGCGGGCTCGGCCGCAAGCCTGGCGTTCAATCTGGAGCAGGCGCGAGCGGCGTTGAAAAGCTCGAAGTATGCGAGCGGCGCATCGTTCGATCTGCTGTACGTGCAGCCTGCGTATCTGATCGATACATCGTCGACGGCGCTTTTCATTCAGGCGCAACTGGCGTCGCTGGGCGTGCGCGTCAATCTGCGTCCGCTCGATTTCGGGCAGATGATCTCGCAGGTGCTGGTCGGCAACCACGCGGCGGCGTTGACCGGTTTCATCGCGCCACCGGAGCCGACCTATCTGCTCAACGCGCTCTTCAGACCCGGCGAGAGTCTCTGGAAAGCGAGCGGCTACGAGAGCGCCGAACTGCTGAAGCTGATCGACGACAGCTATCTGGTCGACGATCCGGCTGCGCTCAAGCCGATCCTCGCGAAAATTCAGCAGGTGCTGGCGCATGACTGTCCGGCCGTCTGGATCGGCGCGCTGGAAGTGCAAAACCTGTGGCGCAGCAAAGTGAAGGAATTCCAGGTGAACACCGGCTTCTCGTTGAAGCTCGACAACGTTTATCTCGCGAAGGCATGAGGTCGATATGAAAGCCGTTTCGAGGCTGTTTTCCTCCGTGCTCGTGCTGCTGGTGGTGAGCGCGCTGCTGTTCGCGATGTGCCGCGCGACGCCCGTGTCGCCCGCGCGTCTGACCTTGGGCAGCGACGCCAGCGTCGAACAGATTGCCGTGTTCAATCATCAATACGGACTGGACCGGCCTGTCGCCGCGCAATACGGCAGGTGGCTGAACGGTGCGCTCGCGCTCGACTTCGGCAAGTCGTACGCGACCGGCAACCCGATCGGCCCGCAAATCGCCGATACGTTGCCCAATACCGTCGAACTCGTCACGCTGTCGTTCGTGTTCACGATCGTCGTCTCGATCGTGCTCGGCACCGTCGCTGCATTGAAGGAGAACAGCGGCACGGACCATTTGCTGCGAGCCGTGGCGATTGTCGGCTTATCGGTGCCGTCGTTCTGGCTGGGGTTGCTGTTGATCCGCTATGTCGCTTTGAAGACCGGGTGGTTTCCGGTGGGCGGGCTCACGCCCTGGTCCGACGGCATGGCGTCGCATCTGCTCGCGCTAGTGCTGCCCGTACTGACGATGTCCGTGTACTACATTTCCGTGCTGAGCCGTCTGGTGCGGGCGAACATGGTCGACGCGCTTTCGCAGGACTATGTGCGAACCGCCAGAGCGCTCGGTTTGCCGCCGTCGCGTATTCGCCTTTATGCGTTGAAGAACGCGTTGCCGTCGCTGGTGAGCACGGCCGCGATGAGTTACGGCTACATGTTCGGCTGGGCACTGATCGTGGAGCAGATTTTCAATTTGCCGGGCGTCTCGCGCGCGTTGCTCACGGCGATTTTCCAGCGCGACTATCCGACGGTGCAGGCCATCGTGCTCGTGATCACGACGATCTTCATCGCGTCGAACACCTGCGCCGACGTACTGCATGGTTATCTCGACCCGAAGGCGAATAGAACATGATGGCTGATTCATCTCTCCCGAACGTGCAACACAAACCGCATGCGCTCGGTACATGGCTCGCATCGGCCGGCCGGTTGCTGCGCGCGCTGATGCACGAACCGGCCGGTGCGATCGGTATCGTGACGATCGTGCTGCTCGTCGTGATCGCAGTGTGCGCGCCGTGGCTGCCCTTGAAAGATCCGCTGCAGCTCTATGTCGAACATCGACTGGAAGCGCCAAGCGCGGCGTTCTGGCTCGGCACCGACCAGGTGGGCCGTGACATTCTGAGCCGCACGATCTGGGGCGCTCGCGCGTCGCTCTCCATTGGACTGTGCGCGGTCGCGATCGGCCTCGTGCTCGGCACGGGCATCGGCCTCGTGGCGGGCTACAAGGCCGGCTCGTGGCTCGACGAAATGCTGATGAAAGCGATGGAAGTGCTCGCGTCGATTCCGCTGTTGATCTGGGCGATCGCGCTCGTCGGCATTACCGGCACCGACACGCTGCACATCGGCATGCTCGCCATTTCGAATGAAACCAAACTGGTGCTGCTGATCGGCGTGCTGTACGCGCCGGGTCTCGCGCGGCTCACCCATAGTCTCGCGAAGGCCGAGTCGCAAGCGGAGTATGTTGCCGCACGGGTTCTGCAAGGCGCGAGCGGGGCGCGCATCATGTTCTCCGACGTTCTGCCCAACATCATTTCGCCGGTGCTGATCCAGGCGACGCTGCTGCTCGGCGTGACGATCATCGTGGAAGCGTCGCTCAGCTTCATCGGGCTCGGCGTGCAACCGCCTACACCGAGTTGGGGTGCGATGCTCTCCGACGCGCGCGCACTGATTTTCACCGACAACTGGTGGGTCTCGGTATTTCCGGGCGCGGCGGTGTTCATCAGCGTGCTCGCCTTCAATCTGTTCGGCGACTCGATGCGCACGATTCTCGACCCGCGGCGGCGCAATGCGCAGACGGCCAATGTACCGGGGGCGTCGCTATGAACGAAGCGCTGCTGTCGATTGAAAAGCTGCGCGTCACCTTCGGTTCGGGCAAGACGCAGACTGAAGTCTTGCATGGGCTCGATTTGCAGGTGGGACGCGGCGAGGCGGTCGGTCTCGTCGGCGAATCGGGTTCGGGCAAGAGCGTAGCCTCGCTGGCGGTGCTCGGCTTGCTCGGCAACGCGGGGCGCATCAGCGGCGGGCGGATCGTGCTCGACGGCGAAGACTTGAGCCATGCGTCGGAGGCGCGCATGCGGGCATTGCGCGGACGGCGCATCTCCATGATCTTTCAGGATCCGGCAACGGCGCTCAACCCCGCCTTCACGATCGGCGCGCAACTCGCCGACGTGATCCGCGCGCACCGTCCGCTGCGTGGCCGCGCGATACGCGACGAAGTGCATGCCGTGCTCGCACGTGTGGGTTTCAAAGACCCGCGCGCCACGGAGCGCGCGTATCCGCACGAACTGAGCGGCGGCATGAAGCAACGCGCGATGATTGCCGCCGCGATTGTCTGCGAGCCGGCGCTGCTGCTCGCGGACGAGCCCACCACCGCGCTCGACGTGACCGTGCAGGCGCAGATCGTCGAGTTACTGCGAACGCTGGTGGACGAGATGGATCTCGGCCTCGTGTTCATCACGCACAACCTCGACCTGATGGCGGAACTATGTTCGCGCGCTGTCGTGCTGAAACAGGGATACGTGGTCGAAGCCGGCCCCGTGGAGGATATCTTTCTGCGGCCTTCGCACGACTACACGCGGCATCTGATCGCGAGTATTCCGCGTTTGCCGGTTACTCGTGCCGTGGGGCGACATCAACCTGAGGAGCCGCGCAATGTCCGCTAACGTGCCGAACGCCGCCCTGGCCGCGCAGCCGATATTCGCGCTGCAGGAAGTCGGCAAATCCTATGCGCTGGCGCGTTCCCCGCTCGAGCGCATGTTCAACCGGCGCCGCTTTCATGCGGTGTCCGGCGTGACGCTCGAGGTGGCGAAGGGCGACGCGCTCGCTATCGTCGGCGAAAGCGGCAGCGGCAAATCGACTGTCGCGCGCATGATGGTCGGCCTCACTGCGCCGACCGCCGGCTCGATCTGTTTCAGAGGCGACGCGTTGAATACGATGACGCGCGCGCAGAACGCGACGTTTCGTCAGCGTGTACAGATGGTGTTCCAGAGCACGACGAATTCGCTGAACCCGCGCAAGACGATTGCCACGACGCTGGGCGAAGCGATCGGCAACGACGGCGTGCCGGTGCGTCAATTGCTCGACATGGTGCGGCTGCCGGCCTTCGTGCTGGCGCGCTATCCGCATCAGCTGTCGGGCGGTCAGCGCCAACGCGTGGGCATTGCGCGGGCGCTTGCGCGCCGTCCCGAACTGGTGGTTGCCGATGAACCCACGTCCGCGCTCGACGTATCGATCCAGGCGGAGATCATCCGGCTGCTGCGCGAGCTTCACCAGAGCGCCGGCGTCTCGCTGGTCGTGATCAGCCACGATCTGGCGCTGGTCGGCGAGCTGTGCCAGCGGGTGGTGGTCATGCGGGAAGGGCGTGTCGTGGAAGCGGGAGCCGTGGATCAGGTGCTGTTCGAACCACGCGAGCGCTACACGATGGAGTTGCTCGCGGCGATCCCGAAAGGCATCGGCGGGCACCTCACAGGGCTGGCACCAGAGTAAGTGCTAAAGCGCTAACTCTGGTCGACACAGGAGAGGCGGTCCGAGCAGTAGAGAAGAAGATCCGGGTCAAGCAGTGAGCCGGCCCACCTTGGGATATTTTTTCAAACCTTTGGTGAATCGATTCATTTGCTATCATCAATCGATCGCTAGCCGACCGGGGTGTCGCGATTCCTTGTTTGGAGAAGAGCGGTGAAGGAAAAGTTATTCATCATGGCGGCTCTGCTGGGCGGGAGCGGTCTCGTTCATGCGCAGAGTTCGGTCACGCTGTACGGGATCATCAACGAGGCCATCACTTACTCGTCGAATCAGGGCGGCCATAGCGCGGTGCAACTGACCGGCAACGGCGAGTACGGCAGCCGCTGGGGGCTGCGCGGCGCGGAAGACCTCGGCGGCAACACCAAGGCGATCTTCACGCTGGAGAACGGCTTTAACCCGACCAACGGCGCGCTCGGTCAGAACAACCGCATGTTCGGGCGCCAGGCGTTCGTGGGTTTCTCGAATCCGGACTACGGCACGCTGACGTTCGGCCGCCAGTACGACGCGATTGTCGGCACCTTGCAGACGATGACGTCCAACGGTGCATGGGGCGGCGTGATGTTTTCGCATCCGTACGACAACGACAACACCGACGACTATTTGCGCGTCAACAACTCGATCAAATACGTCTCGCCGAGTCTGAAGGGCTTCACCGGCACGGCGATGTACGCGTTCAGCAACGCGCCCGGCGCGTTTGCGAACAATCGCATGTGGTCGGTGGGCGGCATCTATTCACAGGGCGCTTTTTCGATTGCGGCGGCATATTCGCTCTATGACCAACCGGGCGTGAACACCACGGCGAACGTGAATACGAACGGCGCGATCACCTGCTGCGATGCGCCGATCACGTCCAAACGCGAGCAGATTGCGGGCATCGGTGCGTCGTATGTGATCGGACCGGCCAAGCTGAGCCTGATGTACAGCAACGCGATCTACAACAACGTGGGCACGACGCTGACAAGCGGCATCAACTACCGCTTCAACAACTATGAAGCGAATGCGCGCTTCACGCTCGATCCGACGCTGTTCTTCGGCATGGCCTACACGTACACGAGCGACAACATCACCGGCGGTCCTGGCGGCCCCACGCAGGTGCACTGGCATCAGGTCAATCTGCTGGTCGACAAGTTCCTCTCCAAACGGACCTCCATCTATACCGAGGTGATCTATCTGCGCGCGGCGGGCGGCGGCTTTCCGCGGCCCACGGGCGGACCGTTGCCGGCGACGTCGAACGGCATGCTGGCTTCGCAGATTCAGACCATGTTGCCGTCCTCGGGACAGAACCAGGCCGTGGTCAGTGTCGGACTCGTGCACAAGTTCTAGCTCTAGCAGCGCTGTATTGACCGACGCAAACGGGCTACGCGTTTGCGCCGCATCGACTAACAAGCAAGGTGTGTAATGACTGAAAGACTTTACCGGGCCGGTGTCGATATCGGCGGGACCTTCACGGATATCGTCGTGATCGGCGATGACGGCGTGATTCATACGAGGAAGGTTTCGTCCACGCCCCAGGACTATGGCATTGCGATCGTCGCGGGCTTGCAGGCATTGCTCGCCTCGCTCGACGCGCAACCGCGCCAGATCACCGAGCTGGTTCATGCAACCACCATCGCCACGAATACCGTGCTCGAAGGCAAAGGCGCGCGCACGGCGCTGATCACCACGCGCGGTTTTCGCGACGTGGTCGAGATCGGCCGCCTGCGCGTGCCGATGCTCTACAACCTCGCGTATCAGAAGCCGGAGCCGCTCGCGAAACGCCGGCATCGCTACGAAGTCAACGAACGGCTGCTCGCCGACGGTTCGATCGACACGCCGCTCGACGACGCGCAGGTGCTGGACATCGCGCAACGTATCGCCGGCGAGAAAATCGAAGCGGTGGCGATCAGTCTGATTCATGCGTACGCGAATCCGGAACACGAGATCCGCATTCGCGATCTGCTGCGCGGCGTGCTGGGCGACGCCGTGTATCTGACGTGCTCGCACGAAATCCTGCCGGAGATCCGCGAATACGAACGCACCAGCACGACAGTGGTCAACGCGTATCTCGGGCCGGTGGTGGTCAGCTATCTGCATTCGCTGATCGACAAGCTGCGTGGCATCGGCATGACGGGCCCGGTGCAGATCATGCATTCGAACGGCGGCGTGATGAGCGCGGCCATGGTCATGCAGAAGCCGGCCACGATCATCGAGTCCGGGCCGGCGGCCGGTGTGATCGCTGGTGCCTCGGTGGCCGCCGCGTCGGGTTACGCCGATTGCATTACGGTGGACATGGGCGGGACCACGGCGAAGGCGGCCATCATCGAAAAGGGCGAGCCGGCGCGCACCACCGAATACGAGGTCGGTGCGGGCATCAACGTCAGCAGCAAGCTCGTCAAGGGCGGCGGGCACGCCGTCAAGTTGCCGTTCATCGACGTCTCGGAGATCGGCGCGGGCGGCGGGAGTCTGGTGCGTATCGACGCGGGCGGGCTGGTGAAGGTCGGCCCGGATTCGGCGGGCTCGGTGCCCGGGCCCGTGTGCTACGACGCGGGCGGCACGATTCCGACGCTCACCGACGCCGTGCTGACGCTCGGCTATCTGAATCCGTCGTTCCTTGCGGGCGGCGAGTTGCGCATCAACCAGCAGAAGTCGCTCGAGGCCATGCGCACGCAGATCGCCGAGCCCACGCACACGGATCTTTACGAAGCGGCCTATGGCGTTTTCTCGATCGCCGCCTCCACGATGACGCGCGCGGTGAAAGCCGTGTCGACGTATCGCGGCCGCGACCCGCGCGAATTTGCGTTGTTCGCTTTCGGCGGCAACGGGCCGGTGATCGTTCATGCAATCGCCGAATTGCTCGACATGAAGACGGTCATCGTGCCGCCGAGCCCCGGCGTGTTCAGCGCGCTCGGCTTGTTGTTCTCGTCGACACAACACGAGTTCATGCAAACGATGTTCTGCCGCCTCGATCATTCGGCCGCAGTGGCATTGGCCAACACGCTCGAAGACCTGGTGGCGCGCGCCACCGCGGATATGACGGCCGAGGGTAACGCGTTCGACGATATCGCCGTGACGTGCGCACTGGATTTGCGCTACACGGGTCAGGCCTACGAGCTGACTGTGCCGATCGAATGGCGTGCCGGTCAACCGCTCGATATTGCGCCGATCGCCGCCGCGTTTCATGCGGAGCACGAACGCACCTACGGCCACGCATCCGCGGACGAGGTGATCGAACTCGTCAATCTGCGCGCGGTCGGTTCGCTGCGCTCGCAGAAAGACCGCGCCTACGACGCGCAACGCGCCGGCGGCAGCCGGGCGCGTTCATCGGGTGCGCGCGCGCCGGTACGGCGCCGGGCGTATTTCGGCAAGATCCACGGCTTTATCGACACCCCGGTGATCTCGCGCGACGATCTGCGCGCCGCGCCGATGAGCGGCCCGTTGATCGTCGAAGAGTACGACTCGACCTGCGTCGTGCCGCCGAATGCGGGCGCGCGCGTCGATGCCCACGAAAACATCGTCATCACGTTTCTGGAGCAACCCGTATGACTACCCAGCAGGCCGCTTCGGCGGGCACCGACGCCATCACGCTTGAAATCGTCAAGAACGCGCTCGGCTCGATCGCCGACGAAATGGCGCTCGTCGTGCTGCGCACGGCGTATTCGCCGATCGTGCGCGATTCGATGGACTTCTCCACCGCGGTGTTCGACCGCGCTGGCCGCGTGATCGCGCAGGGGCTGACCTTGCCGATTCACCTCGGCGCGTTTCCGGCCGCGATGGACAACGTGGTGCGCCGCTTCGGCACGGCCGGCAAGCCAGGCGACATCTACATCATGAACGATCCGTATACGTCGGGCGGCATGCATCTGCCGGACGTGTATCTGATTCAGCCGGTGTTTTACGAGTCGCGCGTCGAAGGCTATGTGGCGACGATCGTCCACCACGCCGATATCGGCGGCATGGCGCCGGGCAGCATGGCGATCGGCGCGACGGAAATCTATCAGGAGGGCTTGCGCATTCCGTTGATGAAGCTGTCCGATGCCGGCGCTGTCAACGACGCGCTCGTCACGCTGCTTGAAACGAACTCGCGCATGCCGGGGCAGTTGCGCGGCGATCTGCGCGCGCAGGTGGCGTCGTGCAAAGCAGGCGAGCGCGGGCTCGTGCAATTGCTCGACAAATACGGCGCGGACGGTTTCGGACGGCTGGTCGAGGCGCTGCACGATTATGCGGAGCGCCTCACGCGCCAGGCCATCGGCACGATGCCGAATGGTGAATACCGTTACGAGGATTTCATCGACGGCTTGGGCGATACGCCCGTGCCGATCGCGTTTCGCGTCAAGGTGACGGTGGCGGACGACACGATCCGCATCGACTGGACCGGCACCGATGCGCAGGTGCAGGGCGCGATCAACGGTCCGTTCGCGACTACGCAATCGGTCGCGTATGCGGCGGTGCGCTGCGCGATCGGCGTCGATGTGCCGAACTGCGAAGGTTTCTCGCGACCCGTTCAGGTCTACGCGGAAAGCGGCTCGATTGTGAATCCGGTGGAGCCGGCGGCCTGTGCGGCGCGCGGGATTATCGCGTACCGGATGTTCGACGTGTTGCAAGGCGCGTTCGCGCAGATCGTGCCGGATACGATTCCGGCGCTGGGTGAGGGCGGCCCGTCGGTCGTGTCGATTTCCGGGCGCAGCCCGGATGGCGAGGATGGCGCGCGCGGCGGCAACTGGCTGATTACAGATGGCGTGCTCGGCAGTTGGGGCGGCGGTCGCAACGACGGCTGCGAAGGCATTGCGAATCCGCTCGGCAATCTGTCGAACCAGCCGGTCGAACTGATCGAGGCACGTCTGCCGCTCAAGATCACCGAGTACGGCTTCGTCACCGATTCGGGCGGCGCGGGCCGGCATCGCGGCGGCCTCGCCATGCGCCGCGCTTATGAATTGCGCAGCGACCACGCGTTGCTCGGACTGCGCTCGGACCGGCGCGCGCATCGGCCGTCGGGTTCGCATGGCGGGTTGAGCGGATCGCCGTCGCTCAATCTGCTGACCCGCGACGGTCGAAGCACGTTGCTGCCGACCATGCCGAGCACCGTGACCGCGCTTCTCAAGGGCGACCGCTTCTGCCATATCGCGGCGGGCGGCGCAGGCCATGGCGATCCGTTGACGCGCTCGCCGCAAGCCGTGCGCGAGGACGTGCTGGACGAGCGCATCACGGAGCAGATGGCGCGCGAAGTTTATGGCGTCGTGTTCGAAGGCGCGGCGCGCGACATCGACGCGCCGCGCACGGCCGAGATGCGTGAGCGGCTCCAGACGCTTTCCGGGCAGGAGCGCGTCGCGAAGCAGGAGGCGCTGTTCCTGCAAGCGACCGGCGCCGATGCCGCGGCTATCGGCAAACTCTGACCACGACGGGGCGTTATATATGTCCGCTTCAATCATCGAGCCCGACCGCGAGACGCAACGTGTGCGCTTGCTGCGTCCCAGTTGGGCCGAGCTCGACTATGGCGCCATCGCGGCGAACCTGGCGGTCGCGCGTGAACAGGTGGGACGCGCCACGAAAATCTACTTCGTTTGCAAGGGCGACGGCTTCGGCTTCGGTGCCGCGAACGTAGCGCGCCTCGCGGCACAAGCGGGTGTCGACGGCTTTTGCGTCGGCAGTCCGGAAGAGGGTATCGCGATTCGCCACGCCGGCATCGATCGCGAGATTCTGCTGTTCGCCGCGACCTTGCCGGAGGATGCGGCGCAGGTCGCCGCGTTGGGACTGACGGTGACGATCCAGAGTCACGAGAGTCTGCGCGCGTTTATCGATGCCGGCGTCGCCGTCGATGCGTTCCTCGAGATCGATCCGGGCTTCGGGCGCTTCGGCTTTCTGCCGTCGCAATGGCAAGCCGCGTTCGAGGCGCTGCGCGATCAATCGACCGTGCGGCTCAAAGGCGTGTACACGCATCTGAGTTCGCCGGAGAGCGATGACGTGACGTGCCGGCAGGCCGGCGTGTTCGATGCCGCGCTGGCCGATGCGCGCGCGGCGGGATTCGATGACGTGACGACGATGCTGGCGAGTTCGCGCGTGATGCTCGCGCATCCGCATCTCGCGTATCAGGCGGTCGACCCCGGGCGGTTTCTATACGGTGCGCTCGACGCCGACTGGATGGCGCGCGCTCCGCTGCGGCCGATGTTGCGGGCTGTTCGCGGCCGCATCATTCACGTTCAGGAGCATCCGGCCGGATCCATGCTGGGGATCGGTTACGCGGAGCCGATCCGGCTCGAACGCTGTGTGCGCATCGGCGCGGTGCCGATCGGCTTCTGGGACGGGCTGAATCATGTGCCGCCGCTAGGCCGCGTGCTGGTGCACGGACAGACGGCGCGTATTCTTGGGCGCCGCTCTTTCCAGCATACCGTGATCGATATTACGGAGATCGAGCAGGCGCGGACCGGAAGCGTCGTCACGCTGCTGGGGCGGGACGGCGATCAGTCGATCGCGATCGACGAATTGGCGCAAACGCTGCGGCTGCCGGTCATGGAGTTGATCCCGCGGCTGGCGCGAAGCTTGCCGCACGTCGATGCCGATACGGCCGGCCACACTGGCGAGGAGCACCGATAACCCTGACGGACAGCAAGGCCACGTCAACCTGATCGCCGGCGGATTAAGCGGCGCATAATGCTGGAATCCATTTATCAGGATGATGGAGGTCGACGTGACTACCTTTGCTATAGACGCCGTTCGCATCAACCCGGCAAGCGACCGGATCACCCACGTGCGTTGGGCTCCCGTCGACCCGTCGACGCGTGACTGGCTGTCCCCCACGGCGATTGTCGAAATACCCGAAGTCGTCGCCGCGATCCGTCGGGGAGATGCTGTTTGGTCCCTTTTTACGCTCGGCGGCACGCGGTTTCTAGGGCCCAAGATCGTGTCCGTCTCCCACACCGACGGCCACGATGGCATCGACACGGATGTCCCTGGCGACCACGTCGAAAAATGCATCGACGACCTCCCGCGCGTTTGATCGCTCTGCCTTCAGAGCCGTCGACGATCGTCCGCCGGAAAAACTACAATAGCGGCTTCTGCATGGCTTGAACCCAGTGCGCCGATTCGACGTCCTGGGTTCAAGCCATCGGCTCGGTTGATCCAATCTGCATGTCAATCGCATAACGAGTGTTTCCCACCAGGCCAACCCAACCCCACCCGAGAAAATCAATGGCCAACGAAAAATCAAAGCGTGCACGCCGTGCCGCCGAAAGTCTCTTCGGGGATTTGCCGAACAGCAGCAACACCAAGGCCAGCCGGCCGTCGAATCCCTTCGACAACGACCCATTCGACAATCCCGCCAGCGTCACGCCGGGCGGGGATGAACTGGTCGTCCTGCCGGGCCAGTTCGAACTGCCGCCCGGTTATGCAGACGCGGCGGCCATGCGCGATGCGCTCGCACGCAGCTGGCGCATGGACTGGATCAAGGTGGGCAAAGGCGAATGCGTCGTCAGGCTGCCAGTTGGATGGCGCGCGGACAAATCCGTGGATGGTGTTTTGCGGATCGAATCCGCGGGCGTCGTTCGTGCGCAGGGCCGCATCGTGGCGGGCGCCGCATTGCAGATCTTTCCGCGCTACTACCTGAAGGCCGAATTCCATGAATCGAACGACCATTGCCGGATCGTCGTGCGGGACCGCGGCCGTAACAACAGCGTGCTGAAGGAATCGTTCTGGGATACGCGCAGCGGCCCGAACCATCCGCAGTGGAAGATTCTGTCAGACTGGCTGGACAAGGAATACCCGGATCACCGCGATCCGCTTCGGTATTGGGACGATTGCGAAGACAATCGCCGCGGCGTTTGAGCGAGTGCCGAGCAGAACCATGTCCCATCTGAAATACCTGACCGGCTACTCGCTCACGCTTCAAGAGAAAGTCAAAAAGCTGATCGCCGACAACCAGCTCGGCCAATACCTCGCCGCGCGCTATCCGAACACGCACGACGTGCAAACAGACCGGGCGCTGTACGCCTACTGCGCAGACCTGAAACGCGAACACCTGCGCAGCGCGGACCAGATCGACAAGGTCACCTACGACAGCAAACTCGACGTCGTGCGTCACGCACTCGGTCTGCACACGAGTATTTCCCGCGTGCAAGGCGGTAAGCTGAAGGCGAAAAAAGAAATCCGCATCGCGTCGCTGTTCAAAGCGGCGGCGCCGGAATTTCTGAAAATGATCGTGGTGCACGAACTCGCTCATCTGAAGGAAAGCGACCACAACAAGGCGTTTTACCGCCTGTGCGAGTTCATGCAACCGGGTTACCACCAGATCGAGTTCGATCTGCGTCTTTATCTGACGCAGCGCGAGCTGGCGAAAAAAACCGTTTAACGATCAAGCCGCGATCGCCTCGACTTCGGAAGCCTTCAACAGAACCGGAATCGACTTCGACGTCGGCGTGCCCGCGCCATCGGCGACCGACGACAGCGGCACGAGCGGATTCGTCTCCGGATAATAAGCGCCGAGACAGCCGCGCGGAATGTCGTATTCCACGAGCAGAAAACCATCCGCGTGACGCTCGATGCCGTCGGCCCACACGCTCGTGATATCCACGCGCTGACCCGCCGCGAAACCGAGCATCGCGAGATCGTCCTTGTTGGCGAACAGCACGCGGCGCTGTCCGTACACGCCGCGATAACGGTCGTCGAGACCGTAGATCGTCGTGTTGTACTGATCGTGCGAGCGCGTCGTCATCAACGTCATCAGCCGCTCGCCGTGTTCTTTGCGTGCTTGATGGATCGGCGTCGCCATATCGATTGCATGCACCAGAAACTGCGCTTTGCCGCTCGGCGTTTTCCAGATCCGCTCGCGCGACGCCACGCCGAGATGGAAGCCGCCAGGATTCTTCAAGCGCTCGTTGTAGTCTGTGAAGCCTTCGATCACTTGCGCGATGCCGTCGCGGATCAGCGAATAATCCGCGGCTTGCGCGAGCCAGTCCACTTTCGCGCTGCCAAGCGTCGCATGTGCCATACGCGCGACGATCGCGATTTCCGACAGCAGATTCTCCGACGCCGGTTTGTTCATGCCGTACGAGATATGCACCATGCTCATCGAATCCTCGACGCTCACGCCTTGCGCCACGCCGTTCTGCAAGTCGATTTCGGTGCGGCCGAGCGTGGGCAGAATCAGCGCGTCGCGGCCATGCACGAGATGGCTGCGGTTCAGCTTGGTCGTGATGTGCACGGTAAGGTCGCACGAGCGCATCGCTTCCCACGTGCGCGGCGTGTCGGGCGTCGCGATCGAGAAATTGCCGCCGAGGCCGATGAACACTTTCACCTTGCCGTCGAGCATCGCCTGAATCGTATTGACGACGTCGAGTCCGTGCTCGCGCGGCGGTTCGAAATCGTAGACTTCGCCGAGTTTGTCGAGAAACGCCTGCGTAGGCCGTTCTTCGATGCCGACCGTGCGGTCGCCTTGCACGTTCGAGTGTCCGCGCACCGGGCACAGGCCCGCGCCGCGCCGGCCGATATTGCCGCGCATCATCATCAGGTTCGACAGGATCTGCACGGTCGGCACCGAGTTCTTATGCTGCGTGAGGCCCATGCCCCACGTCGAAATCACGGCGCGCCCCTTCACATAGATGTCGGCGAGTTGCAGCACGTCTTCGAACGGCACGCCGGCTTCGGCGACGATCGTGTCCCAGTTCTCGGCGCGCAAGTCATCGGCGAAAGCGTCGAAGCCGACGGTATGTTCGGCGATGAACGCGACGTCCAGAACGCGTTCCAGGCCCGACGCCAGCGCTTCGTCGTCGAGCTCGATCACGCGCTTGGCGACGCCCTTGATCAGCGCGAAATCGCCGCCGACCTTCGGGCGAATGAACACGGAGCTGATCTTCGTGCTGCCCATCGTCAGCATTTCCACCGGGTGCTGCGGGCTCGCAAAGCGTTCCAAGCCGCGCTCCTTCAGCGGATTGATCGACACGATGGTCGCGCCGCGCTTGGCGCACTCGCGCAGTTCGCCGAGCATCCGCGGATGGTTGGTGGCCGGATTCTGGCCGAAGATCAGCAGCGTGTCGGCGTGTTCGAAGTCGTCGAGCGTGACCGTGCCTTTGCCGATGCCGACCGTATGCGGCAAGCCGCGGCTGGTCGCCTCGTGGCACATGTTCGAGCAGTCGGGGAAGTTGTTGGTGCCGTACATGCGCACGAACAACTGATACAGGAAGGCGGCTTCGTTGCTCGCACGGCCTGAGGTGTAGAAGGCGGCGCGGTCGGGATCGTCCAGCCGCTTCAGGCGATCGGCGATCAGGTCGAAGGCTTCGTCCCAGCCGATCGGCACGTAACGGTCGCGCACGGCGTCGTAGACGAGCGGGTCGGTCAGGCGGCCGTGCTGTTCGAGTTCGAAGTCCGACTGCGTCATCAGTTCGGCGATCGTATGCTTTTCGAAGAACGCCGGCGTCACGCGCTTGCTGGTCGCTTCGGCGGCCACGGCTTTCACGCCGTTTTCGCAGAACTCGAAGGTGGACGCGTGCTCGCGATCCGGCCACGCGCAGCCGGGGCAGTCGAAGCCGTTCGGCTGATTCTGCTTGAACAGCATGCGGTAGTCGCCGCCCGTCACCTTTTCCTTGATCAGGTTGATGGCGACGTACTTGAGCGCGCCCCAGCCAGCGGCGGGGTGCGTATAGGGTTCGATGCGAGCTTCGGGTTTCTTCATGATGTTGCCGCCGGATCGGGCTTGAACGAGGCTGTTGAGCCGATAGGTGCAAGCCTACTGTGTTCCAAAAAGGGCGCAGCATACAGAAAATTGGAAAAGGAAGGGATACAGTTTGTGGGTTTTCCCTTAGACTGGCGCTTCAGTCCACGCTTCTGCTCGACTCAAGTCCTTGAAACTGTACGAAAAACTCGCCGATGAAATGACCGAAGCCGTGCGCCGCGGCGTGTTCGCGGCGGGTGAGCGCATTCCGTCGGTGCGGCAGGCGAGCCAGCAGCATGGCGTGAGTATTAAGACCGTGCTGCACGCGTACGCGTTGCTGGAAAGCCGGGGGATTGTCGAAACGCGTCCGCAGTCGGGCTATTTTGTGCGCGACGCCGCGGCGCGGGCCGTGGCGCTCAACGAGCCGCAGCCTGGCCGCCCTTTGACGCCGCAAACGCCGCAAACACCGCCGGTGGCCGCGGCGGTGGACGTGAGCCGCCTCGTGCTGTCGACGTTGCGCAGCATCCGCGCGCACGACGCCGTGCCGTTCGGCTCGCCGTATCCCGATCCGTCGCTGTTCCCGTGGCGGCGCATCAACCAGTACGCGAACGCGATCGCGCGACGTCACGCGAGCTGGAATCTGATCGACGACCTGCCGCCGGGCAACCCCGAGCTGATCCGGCAGATCGCCCGGCGCTATGCCGAGAACGGCTTGCCGGTGGACCCCGACGAAATCGTCATCACCCTCGGCGCGACCGAAGCGATCAACCTGAGCCTGCAGGCGGTCGCCAAACCCGGCGACACGGTAGCCGTCGAATCGCCGACCTATTACGCGATGCTGCACGCCATCGAGCGTCTCGGCATGCGCGCGATCGAGGTGGCGACGCATCCGGTTCACGGCATCGATATCGAGGCGCTTGCTCAGGTGATCGAAGAACAGAAGATCGCGGCCTGCATGGTGATGCCCAACTTCCAGAATCCGCTCGGTTTCCAGATGCCCGATGCGCGCAAACGGCAATTGGTCGAACTGCTGGCGGCGCACGAGATACCGGTGATCGAGAACGACGTCTATCAGGAGCTGTACTTCGGCGAGACGCGGCCGTCCACACTGAAGAGTTTCGACACCAAAGGCTTGGTGCTGCACTGCGCGTCGTTTTCGAAGAGTCTGACCGCGTCGTACCGCATCGGCTGGGCGCTGCCGGGACGCTATCGCGCCCAGGTGGAGAAGCTGAAGTTTCTCAATACGCTGACCACGCCGTCGGTGCCGCAAGTCGCGGTCGCCGATTATTTGCGGCAGGATGGCTACGATCGGCATCTGCGGCACGTGCGCAAGGTTTATCGGCAGCAGGCCAGCATCATGATGGCGATGGTGCAGCGGTTTTTTCCGGTCGGCACGCGCATGTCGACGCCGCAGGGCGGCTACGTGCTGTGGGTCGAACTGCCCGAGCGCGTCGATTCGATGCGGCTCTACCAGGCGGCGCTCGCGCGCAGCATCACGGTCGGGCCAGGCATGATGTTTTCGACGCGCAACGATTTCCGCCATTTCATCCGGCTCAACTACAGCTATCCGTGGACCGCGCAGACCGAAGCGGCTTTGAAGACGCTCGGCGAACTGGTCACGCAGATGGCGTAAAAAAGGAGGAGACACTGACTATGGAAGACGACGAACTCGATCCGGTGCTGGTCGCCATCTTGACGCAATTGTGGCGCGCGCATCGGGAAACGCCGGGCGGCGCGTGGTCGCTCGCCAAGCTGTCGAAGCAGGCGGGCGTGCCGATGAGCGGCTTGCGGCGTCAGTTGACGGCGCTCGCCGACGGCGGGCTGGTGGACACGACGTTCAACGAGGAAGGCACGGGTACGGCGCGCCTGAGCGAACTGGGGCAAAGTCTGTGCGGCGAGTTGTTTGGCGATGGCGACGGCGACGGCAACCCGCCCGACGAGGATCAGGCGGAGTCGCAGCCGAAGCTTCATTAAATAGCGTGATGCGTTAGCGGGCCGGCGGCAGGAATTTCAGCAGCGCGTCGGTAACGGCCTGTGGCTGCTCTTCGGCGACCCAATGGCCGGCGCCTTCGATCTGCACGGACTGGACGTCGAGCGCAACGTGCCGCAACTCTTCGCCGACGATCGGCCCGAGACTGCCCGCTCCACCGATGCCGAGCACCGGCATGGTCAGCTTGTGCTGCGCGAAGAGCCGGTTCTGTTTCGCGTCGGCGGGAAACGCGCGGTAGTACTCGAAGCCCGCGCGCAACGCACCCGGCATCGCATATTCGCGCGCGTAGGTTTCCTCGACGTCGTTCGTGAACGCGCGCGAGTTGACCGCCTCGGAATTGTGGAACCACTTGAGGTATTCCAGCTCGCGCCCCGCGATCAACATTTCCGGCAAATCCTGCACGGCGTAGAAGCGGAAGTGCCACGTGCGCGGCATCTGCACGATCTGATCCCACGGCTCGATGCCGGGCAAGGGCACGTCGAGAATCGCGACCGAGCGCACTTCGTCCGGATGTTGCGCGGCGTACGCATAAGCGACCATGCCGCCCATGTCGTGGCCGATCACATGCACTTGCGGGCCGAGATTCAATTGCGCGACCAGCGCGTGAATGTCTTCGGCGATGTTGGCTTTCTCGTAGCCGGTGGCCGGTTTGGCGGTGTCGCCGAGACCGCGCAGATCCGGTGCGAGTACGGTGTAGCCGCGCGCGACCAGTTGCGGCATCACGAAGCGCCACATGAACGAAGTCGAGCCCCAGCCGTGCAGCAACACGATGGGCGTGCCGTGCCCCATCGCCAGAAGGTAGTGGTAGCGCACGCCGTTCACGTCGATCTTGCCGTCGTGGATTCTGGCGGAGGCGGAGGCGGCGGCGGAGGCGGCGGCGAGCGTCGGCGATGTGGATGCGAGCGCGAGCGATTCGGTGCTCGCGTTTGCATGGGTTTCGGCGCTTTGTGCGGCCGGTGCGGCGGCCGTCAGCGAGAGCGCCGCGGCCAGCAGAAGGGAGGTCAGTTTAAGACGCATGATTTGTCTCGGACAAAAGGGCTCCGCCGGGCGCCTCTATGAAGCGAGGCCCGGGTTTGAATAGCAGGGTGAAGCTCTGAGCGCTCAGGCAGGCAGACGATACGAGCCGCGAGCGCGGCTCGCCTGAGCGTGGCTTTAAAGCTGACTCATTCCGCCGTCAGCGATGATTTCCGTGCCGACGATAAACGCCGACTCCGGCGCCGACAGATGCAGCACGGTCGAGGCGATTTCTTCCGGCGTGCCGAAGCGGCCCACCGGCACCTGGCCGAGAATCTGCGCGGCGGTGGCTTCGAGCGCGGCGGCGTCGAGGCCGAGCTTGCCGTACAGCGGCGTTTGCACCGGTCCGGGACTGACCACGTTGACGCGCACGCCTTGCGGCAGCAGTTCCGACGAAAGCGTCTTCGCCAGCGAAATCACCGCGGCCTTGCTCGCCGCATACACGGACGACGCCGGCATGCCGATATGCGCATTGATCGAGCCGTTGATCACGATCGAGGCGCCGCGATTGAGCAACGGCAGCAGCGCCTGAATCTGGAAGTAGGCGCCCTTGACGTTGGTGTTGAACATCGCGTCCCAGAAGGCTTCGTCGACGTCCGGGAACGGCGCGAATTTCGCCGTGCCGGCGTTGACGAACACCGCGTCGAGGCGGATGCCGGCAGCGCTGATCGCAGCCGCCAGTTCATGCGCCGACGCCACCGAACCGGCGTCGTTGCGCACCGCGACGGCATCGGCGCCGAGCGCCTTTCTTGCCGTTTCGAGGGCGTCGGCGTCGCGGCCGGTGATGACCACACGGGCGCCTTCATCGGCGAATGCCTTGGCGGCTGCGAAGCCGATGCCGCTGCTGCCGCCGGTGACGAGAACCGACTTACCTTGGAAGCGAGTCATTTTGAATCTCCGAAAGAGTGTTGCGGGTTGGTGAGACTGATATTGCGCCTGTGCGACGCCCTTGCCGTACCACTTCTCCGACGCACTCGTTCGAAAGCGTCGAACATGTTTTGTGGCGGGACCAAAATATGAGGTTAGTTATGGGCGGAATAACGGGAAATAATTTTTCCGCTGAAATTGACCTTCGAATATGGCCCCCTATGCTGGAGCCTTGCCCGGGTTATCCCGAGCGCTGGGGCAGGCACCTTCAACCATCTTCGGAGAATCCATGAAAACAACGCTGGCGCGAGCGCTGCATCATTCACTGCGCATCAAAACCGTCCGAACCGTCCTCGCTGCCGCGCTTGGCGCGACGCTGGCATTTAGCGTCGCGGGGGCGTCGGCGGCCACCACGCAGCCGATCGGCATTGCCTTCGTCTATCTCGGCAATCCGGGCGACGCCGGCTGGACCTACGCGCACGAACAGGGCGTGAAAGCGCTCGAGGCGAAATACGGCGACAAGATCAAGGTGACGCGCGTCGAGAACGTGCCGGAGTCGGCGGATTCGGAGCGCGTGTTCCGCGATCTGGCGTCCAAGGGCAACAAGATCGTGGTGGGTTCGAGCTTCGGCTTTCAGGATTTCGAGCTGAAGGTCGCCAAAGACTTCCCCGACGCCGTGTTCGAACATGCCACCGGCTACAAGAAGGCGGCCAACTTCGCTACCTATGACGTGCGCACCTATCAGAGCGCCTACCTGGCCGGTCTCGTCGCAGGCTATACGACCAAGTCGAACACGCTCGGCTTTGTCGGCTCCGTGCCGGTGCCCGAGGTGGTGCGCAACATCAACGCGTTCACGATGGGCGCCCGCTCGGTCAATCCGAATGCGCGCGTGAAAGTGGTGTGGATCAATAGCTGGTTCGATCCGGGCCGCGAAAAGCAGGCCGCGGAAACGCTGATCGGCCAGGGCGCCGACGTGCTGATCCAGAACACCGATTCGACGGCGACGATGCAGACCGCCGAGCAGAAGAAGGTGCATGCGTTCGGCTGGGACTCGGATATGAAGAAGTTCGGGCCGAACGCGCAACTCGGCGCCTGCGTGAGCAACTGGGGCGTGTACTACACGCACCTGGTCGATCAGGTGATGGCGGGCACATGGAACAATTCGCCGGTGTGGTGGGGGCTGAAAGAGAAAGCGATCGATCTCGCCGACATCAACACCGACGCCGTTTCACCGGCCGCGCAGAAGGCCTTGAGCCAGAAGCGCGATGACATCATCTCCGGCAAGTTCAATCCGTTTGCCGGTCCGATCATGGATCAGTCCGGCGCGGTGAAAGTCGCCGCCGGCAAGTCGTTGAGCGATCCGGAACTGCTGCGTCTGAACTGGTTCGTGCAGGGCGTGGATGGCTCGCTGCCCAAGTAAGAATTTGCTTCGCTAATCTAACTATTATTCAAGGAGATCGCCCGTGAGTCTGACGGTTTCGACGGAGGCCGCCGCAGCGGCCGCCAACTATCCGCCGCAGGGTTTGACGCCTACGCACGAGCAGATCGTGCGGCATCTGCGGCATTCGAGCCGGGTGGCCGAGCGGGCGACGCTGCTAGGGCATCATCCGTTCGGCGCGGTGCTGGTCGGACCCGACCAGGAGACGGTGCTGATGGAGCAGGGCAACGTCGACACGGTGAATCACGCCGAGTCGGTGCTGGCGCGCGTGGCGGCGTTGAACTTCACGCCTGAGTATTTGTGGAGCTGCACGCTGTACACGTCGGTCGAGCCCTGCTGCATGTGTGCCGGGACGATGTATTGGGCCAACATCGGCCGGGTC
Source organism: Paraburkholderia phytofirmans (assembly GCF_046028095.1). Lineage (GTDB taxonomy): Bacteria > Pseudomonadota > Gammaproteobacteria > Burkholderiales > Burkholderiaceae > Paraburkholderia > Paraburkholderia phytofirmans_A. Next base: position 276,989 of record NZ_JAQQDJ010000002.1, on the reverse strand, counting down.
GTGTTCGGCATGACCGAGAAGCGCTTGCTGGAGGCGACCGGCGATCACGCCGAGAATCCGACCATGAGCGTGGACTGCCGGTATGTGTTCGATCATTGCCAGAAACCGGTCGAGGTGATCGGGCCGGTGCCCGAAGTGGAAGCCGAGGTGATGGCGGTGCAGCGCGGATTCTGGAGCAGCCGTTAGCCGTGCCTGGTGCGTTTGCGCGAGGGAGAATCGCGAGGTCGCACGCCTGCTTGTGTGCCCGGCCTCGCTGAGCCGGCATGCAAAGTATGCTTTGGTCATTGCGCGGCGTCGGCCTGCATTTCCGCCGGCGCCAGCATCGCGACGCCGCAGAACCAGTCGCCGCTGCGCGGCTGATGTTTCCACTGTCCGCTGCTCTCTTTGAGCACGCTGGAACACTGCTCGTTCACCACGATCCCAGGATTCGTTGCCGTGCACTGACGCATCGCCACGTCGGTGGGTTGAGCGGGGGCCACGAGCGGCCTGCGTCGCGTGTCGGGCTCAACCGGCGTGGAAGATGGCGGCGGCGTTCCGGTTTGCATCCCTTCGATCAGCGTCTGCAGTTCCTCGATACGCGTCGCGTACCACGTCCCCAGACACGCCGCATCGCGGCAGTTCGCTTCACGCCACGCCCACTTGCTGTCGCTGTCGGTGAGAAAGGCGCGCCGGTTGCTGACCCGCCGACGCGCTTTCCAGTACAGTTGCCCCAGCGTGTCGTCGAGCTTCGAGAGCGCGGGGTCGTTGCAAATCATCTTTTCGGTCAGCGAGCGTCCCCGGTTGCAGTCGAAGCTGGTGGCATGGGCGACTGGATGCGCGAGCATGAGCGCGGCGATTAGAAGTGGGCGGATGATGGTCATTGCGGTCCCGGCAGTGCATGGCTTTTTCATGCAATGGATGATCGGCCGAGATGCCGGAACACGGACGCCCGAAAAACGCGTGACTTCAGGTGGGTGATTACCAAATCTTGCCTTGCGGGGAGGGCGGGAATCGACGCGGGCGATTAACTGAACGCTTTCAGGCACGTGCCGTGCAACTCGCCTGTAAGCGGACGCACCGCGAGGCGATACATGGCGATGCGGCGTGCCGCGCAGGGACCACGAGCACTCACTACATCAGCAGGACCGGCCGGCAGGACACGCGGCGCTTGAAACGGGAGAAAGAATGAAACAACACCTCGTTCGATGTCTGTATGCGGCGGCCGGCGTATTGGCCTTGCCCGCCGTGGCTTGCGCGCAGTCGCAGGCCTATACCAACACCACTGTCAACGTGCGCGCGGGCCCGGCGCCGGATTACCCGGTCGTGACGCAATTGCCGGGTGGGGTGCCGCTGAGCGTGATGGGATGCATCAGCAACTATCAATGGTGCGATGTCGCCGCGCCTAATTTGCGCGGCTGGGTGTATGCAGGCTCGCTCAGCTATCCGTATCAGGGCGCCAATGTGCCGGTGATGAACTACGGCACGGTAATCGGGCTGCCGATCGTGACGTTCTCAATCGGTTCGTATTGGGGCAACTATTATCGCGGCCGGCCTTGGTACGGCCAGCAATCGCGCTGGGCGCATCATCCGCCGCCGCCACCACCGCGTCCGGGCGCGGGACGGCCGCCGGGCTACGGCGGGGGACGTCCGCCGGGTGGGCCGCCACCGGGGCATGGCGGAGGAAGGCCGCCGGGCGGGCCGCCACCGGGGCACGGCGGAGGAAGACCGCCGGGTGGGCCGCCGCCGGGGAATGTTGGCGGGCGTCCGCCGGGCGGTCAGCCACCGGGCAATGCGGGCGGGCGTCCGCCGGGCGGCCAGCCATCGGGTAACGCAGGTGGGCGCCCTCCCGGTGGTCCACAAGGTAACGCGGGTGGCCGCCCTCAAGGCGGTCCTCCGCAAGGCGGCGGAGGCAGGCCGCCGGGCGGCGGCAACGGCGGTGGGGGAGAGGGCGGTGGCCATGGCGGCAACGGCGGCGGAGGGCACGGCGGTGGCGGCGGTGGCGGTGGCCGCCCGCCGGATCAACACGGCTGAGCGCGATCCCGGCAAGTCGCCGCGAAGCTTCCCCGCGTGATTCGGTTTCTGCCTCGCAATAGGCGGCGGCAGAGCCCGGAACCCTGCCGGCGCTGCGCGCGCCAAGGGTGCCATCACCCGCTTCTGCGAGTCGCAGCAAAGCGTCCCCGCGTGATTCGGGTTCCGCCAGAGCAAGAGGCGGCGGAACCCGCAGCGCTGCCCGCGCAGCGCCCGCCCAATGCGCCATCACCCGCTCCAGCAAGGCCTTTACGCCGTTTCCCCAAGGCATCGACCGGCCCAATTCGCCAAGCCGTCTCCCATCCGCGACGAATTAAATTCACCGGCCTCGCGTAAACCCCGGTGTGCCGCGTACACTAAGTTGCCGATGTCGGGTTAGGGGGCGCACATATGACTTGCGAAGCGACATCAGAAAACAAGCTGGAAGCAGCGCCTGAAGGCCGCTATGGATCGAATCTCGCCGAAGGAGTGGTGGCGTCGGAGCGCACGGTGTTGCGGTTGATCACCCGCAACACGCCGCTGCCGGAATTGCTTGACGAAGTATGCCGCCGCGCGGAAGCGCTGCTGGGCGAAGGCGCGTCCTGTTCAATCCTGTTGCTCGATCCCGACGGCGTGCACGCCAGGGTGGGTGGCGCACCGTCGCTGCCGGCGCATTTCAGCGCGGCGATCGACGGCACGGCGATCGGTCCACAGGTCGGCTCGTGCGGCACCGCGATGTACGAGCGGCGCCTCGTCGTCGTCGAGGATATCGAAACCGATCCGCTGTGGGCCGACTTCCGGCACCTCGCATTGCCGATCGGCCTGCGGGCCTGCTGGTCGGTGCCCTTTGAAAACGATTCCGGCGTGGTGCTCGGCGCCTTCGCGGTCTACTACCGCGTGCCGCGCCGCCCGAGCGCCGAGGAAGAAGCGATGCTGCGCGACATCGGCCACAGCGTCGGTCTCGCCGTGCATCAGGACACCATGGTCCAGCGCCTCGCGCACAGCGAGGAGCATCACCGGCTGGTGGTCGATCATCTGATCGAAGGGATCGTCGTGCAGTCGCGTGACGGCATCGTGCTCGCCTGCAATCCGAGCGCGCAGCGTATTTTGCGGGCGACCCCGCAGATCGTCGGCCGCAGTATTCATACGGTGATGGTGCGCGCGTATCACGAAGACGGCTCGCTCGTCGTCGACGCTGCCCGCCCGACCGCACAGGTGTTGAGCACCGGCAAACCGGTGCTCGGCGTCACGATCGGCGTGGAGCTGATCGGCGGCGACATTGTCTGGATCACCGAGAACGTCGTGCCGATCATCAAGCCGGGCGAGAGCGAACCCAGTTCGGTGCTGATCTCGTTCACCGACATCGGACCCGTGCGCGAGGCGCAGCGCCAACTCAAGTTCCTCGCCACCCGCGATTCGCTCACCGGCCTTTACAACCGCGCCTATCTCACCGAGCGGATGCGCGACCTGTTCACGCCGGACATGTCGTCCGGCATGGGCGAGCTGGCGAGCGTCGCCGTGTTGTTCGTCGACCTGGACGGCTTCAAGAAGGTCAACGACACGGCGGGCCACGAGGCCGGCGACTCCCTGCTCTGCAGCGTGGCGGAGCGCCTCTCGGCGTGCATCTCGCCCGAGGACACGCTCGCGCGCGTGGGCGGCGACGAATTCGTGATCGTGATCAGCGCGTATGAAAACACCGGGCATCTGATCGGCCTCGCGCGCCGCATTCTCGACATGATCGCGGTGCCGTTCGCGGTGGCGGACAACGAGTACTACCTGGGCGCGTCGATCGGCATCAGCCGTTTTCCGGAAGACGGCCAGGACGTCGCCACGCTCATGCGCAACGCCGATTCGGCGATGTATCACGCCAAGCAGCGCGGCCGCAATAACTTCCAGTTCTTCACCGCCGAGCTGAATCAGCATCTGCAGCGCCGCTTCACGATCGAGCAATCGCTGCGGCGCGCGCTCGCCGGCAACGAACTGAGCCTCGTGTACCAGCCGATCGTCGACAGCCGCGACGGCCGCACGATCGGCGCGGAGGCGCTGCTGCGCTGGTACAACAGCGAGCTGGGCAATGTGTCGCCGGGGGAATTCATCCCCGTGGCCGAAGATGCCGGGCTGATCGTCGAGATCGGCGACTTCGTTCTGGCGCGGGCCTGCGAGCAGGTGGCGCAGTGGCGGCGCACGCTGGCGCCGGAGCTGATCGTCGCGGTGAACCTGTCGCCGCGGCAGTTCAACGACGGCCTGGTGGAGCGGATCGAACGCTGTCTCGCGCAGTCCGGGCTCGAGCCGACCGCGCTGGAACTGGAGATCACTGAACGTCTGCTGATGAGCGACAGCGAAACCGTCCTGCCGATGCTGAGCGCGCTGAACGCCATGGGCGTGCGCATTTCCGTCGACGACTTCGGCACCGGCTATTCGTCGCTGTCGTATCTGAAGCGCTTCCCGCTGCATAACCTGAAAATCGACCGCTCGTTCGTCGCGGGTTTGCCGGATCATCGCGATTCGATTGCGATTACCCAGGCGGTGGTGGCGATGGCGCACTCGCTCGGCATGAACGTCACCGCCGAAGGGGTGGAAACCGCCGAACAGGCGGCGTTCCTGCGCGCGATCGATTGCGACAAGCAGCAGGGCTATCTGTACAGCCGCCCGGTCGGAGCCAGTGCGTATGCGCGCGGTTTGTGGGACGCGCAGCTCAACGTGGCCGACGCCTCCTGAACCTGCCGGCGGTTCCGCACGCAAGCCCGGACCCTTTCCGGGCTTGCGAATGCGGGCTTGCACGGCGCGCGGCGCGGACATCCCGACGGGATTGTTCGGTTTGCCGGACAAGTGCCTTCGCGTTCGCGGTATTTATCCGCGAGGCCTCTCTCCTTAAAATCCTCCCATCGAAAGGTAAATTGAGCGCGATGCCGAAGCGGCGTCGTGCGATGGGAGTTGTCATGCCAGATTTAATCAGAGACCAGCTTTACCGGCCGTCGGTGGTCTTACCGATGGTCGCCCTCATGCAGGTGATGGTGTCGCAGGACTTCAATCTCGGCCAGGTCGGCTGGGTGATGGCGTCACGCGGCGCGCAGGCCGCGCTGCAACGTTCGCGCGCACTGATCTGCGCCGTGCATTGCCACGCCTGAGCACAACGGACGGAAAATAGCAGTCATCCGCAACAAGCCGCAACAAGCCGCAACAAGCCGTAACAAGCCGCAACAATCCGCGGCAGTAGTGAGCAGCACAACATGGCGATTCCAGGGGCGAAGCGTAAGATGCTACGACCAGCACCCCAGCCTCGGGAGAGTTGCCATGCCACAGCACTTCGACGCAGTTGTGATCGGTACGGGACAAGGCGGCTCACCGCTGGCCGTGCGTCTGGCTCAAAGCGGCCGCAAAACGGCGGTCATTGAACGGGCTGCCTTTGGCGGCACCTGTGTGAACGTCGGCTGCACGCCGACCAAATCTTATGTGGCGAGCGCCCGCGCGGCGCATGTCGCGCGTCATTGCGCGGAACTCGGCGTGCAGGTGAGCGGCGCGATCAGCGTCGATCTGGCCGCGGTCAAGGCACGCAAGGACAAGATCATCGGGCAGTCGCGCGACGGCGTCGAGAAATGGCTGCGCGGCACGAAGAACATGACCGTGTTCAAAGGCCACGCGCGTTTCACCGGACCGCACGCACTCGCTATCAGCGGACCGGACGGCAATCTGCTCGACGAGATCAGCGCCGACGAAGTCTTCATCAATACCGGCACGCGCGCAGTCGTGCCGCTGCTCGACGGGCTCGAGCGGATCCGCTACTACACCAACTCCAACCTGCTCGATCTGACGGAATTGCCGAGTCATCTGGTGATCGTCGGCGCGAGTTATATCGCGCTCGAATTCGCGCAGATCTTTCGCCGCTTCGGCAGCCAGGTGACCGTGCTGGTGCGCGGTGAACGCCTGCTCACGCGTGAGGATGCGGATTTCGCCGATTCCGTGCAGAAGGTGCTCGCGCGCGAGGGCGTGGAATTTCGCTTCAATGTGCAGCCTTCGCGCGTCGAGCCGCATCCGCATCGCGAGAACGAGGTGTGCATCGGTTTCGAGCAGAACATTCCGGCGCTCGAAGCGTCGCACCTGCTGTTCGCAACCGGCCGTGAACCGAATACCGACGACCTCGGCCTTGCTGCCGCCGGCATCACGGTAGACAAGCACGGCACGATTCCCGTCGATGGCCAGTTGCGCACCAACGTGCCGGGCGTCTGGGCAATCGGCGACGTCAACGGACGCGGGGCCTTCACTCACACCTCCTACGACGACTATCAGATCGTCGCGGCCAATCTGCTCGACGGCGGTTCACGCAGCGTCGATACGCGGATCATGGCGTATGCGGTGTTCGTCGATCCGCCGCTCGCACGCGTCGGCGCCTCGGAAGCCGAGGTGCGCAAGTCGGGCCGCGACGCGCTGATCGCCACCATGCCGATGACGCGCGTGGGCCGCGCGCGCGAACGCGGCGAGACCGACGGCTTCATGAAGGTGATGGTCGACAAGGAGAGCAAGCGGATTCTCGGGGCGGCGATTCACGGCATCGAAGGCGATGAGGCGATTCACACGTTCATCGACATCATGACGGCAGGCGCGCCGTATCCGACCTTGCAGTACGCGATGCATATCCACCCCACCATCAGCGAACTTATTCCGACCTTGCTCGATGGACTCAAGGCGATGAAGTGAGCGGCGCACACGAGCCAAGCAGGTACGATGAAGCGCGCAATCCGAAGCGGCAATCTGTTCGACCACGACGCATCCGCTAACGCGGACGAGCAGGTCGACACGCTGGTCGAGCAGGGCGGCGTGAGCATCGAGCGGATCGTCTCGATGGGTCACGCCAGCCCGCCGGGCTTCTGGTACGACAGTCCGCGCGCCGAGTGGGTCGTGCTGCTGAGCGGCGCGGCGGCGCTGGAATTCGAAGGCGAGGCCGAGCCTCACCAGATGAAAGCCGGCGATCACGTGCTGATCGACGCGCATTGCCGGCATCGCGTGGCATGGACGAGCGAGCAGGAGCCCAGCGTGTGGCTCGCCGTCTATTACCCGGACGACGCTTCGACCTGACGCGGCAAACTGGCGATCGATCAGGCGCATCGACAAAGCGTCGGGCCATCGCGGATAATCGGCAACGGCGTGGGTCGTCTGCGGTACGCGGGCGAACGGTGCGCGCAACCGCATTCATCCTCAGGAATCCAACCGATGGGCAAGGGACGTGTCGAAGCCTTCAGCGATGGCGTGATCGCCATCATCATCACGATCATGGTGCTCGAATTGAAGGTGCCGGAAGGCTTCGATCTCGCCGCGCTGCGGCCGGTGCTCCCCGTGTTCTGCGCGTACGTGCTGAGCTTCGTCTACGTGGGCATCTACTGGAACAATCATCATCACATGTTCCATGCCGTGCAGAAGGTCAACGGCGCGGTGCTGTGGGCCAACCTCCATCTGCTGTTCTGGCTGTCGCTGCTGCCGGCCGTCACGCATTGGGTCGGCGAAAACCATCTGGCCTCCTGGCCGACCGCGATGTACGGCGTGGTGCTGTTCATGTCGTCGATCGCGTATTTCATTCTGATGGGCGTGTTGATCCGCGAGCACGGCAAGGACTCGACGCTCGCCAGGGCGGTCGGCAGCGACTTCAAGGGCAAGGTTTCGGTCGTGATCTATCTGGCGGGTATCGCGCTGGCGTTTGTCGTGCCTTGGGTTTCGGCCGCGCTTTATACGCTCGCTGCCGCGTGGTGGCTGGTGCCGGACCGGCGCATCGAACACGTGCTGGAATCGTAAGCGTGCTGCTCGCGCTCAAGCTGCTGCTCGTGCCGGCGTTTCTCGCCGCGCTGATCGTGGCGGGACGCGTTTGGGGGCCGTCGGTGGCGGGGTGGCTGGCGGGGCTGCCGGTGGTCGCCGGGCCGATCGTGTTGCTGCTCGCGCTGGAGCGCGGGCCGTCGTTCGCGGCGCAGGCGTCGGCGGCTTCGATCGCGGCGATTGCTGCCTCGGAAGCGTTCAATTTTGCGTATGCGTGGACTTGCCGGCGGGTTGCGTGGCCGCTCGCGCTGATCGTTGGAATGGCCGGTTGGGTCGGCGTTGCAATTGTGCTCACGCAGCTTCCCGCCGGACTTGCATGGGCGGTGGCGGCGGCCTGTGTGGCCGTGGCGGTGTCGCAAAGCGGCTTGCCGCGCGTGACCGGCCACGTGCCCGCGGCGCGATTCGGACTCGGCGATCTTGCCGTGCGCATGCTCGCCGGGGCGTTGCTGACGGTCGCGGTCACCACGCTTTCCGCATCGATGGGCGCGACGTGGAGTGGGCTGCTGTCGGTTTTTCCCTTGCTCGGCATCGTGCTCGCGGTGTCGGCGCAGCGCGCGCACGGCGCGGACTTCGTCGCGTTGCTGATGCGCGGCATGGTGATCGGCCGCGCCTCGTTCGCGGCGTTCTTCGCCGTGACGGCGACGATGCTGCCGCAGTACGGCGTGTGGATCAGCTTCGCGTGCGCCTCGGTGGTTTCGGTGATCGTGCAGGGCGCTACTAAGCGGATGCTCGGCGCGAAACGGCCGGTGCAGGCCGTGTCGCGTGAACTCGCGGAGCAGCAGTCGGTGGAGTGAGTGGGTGGATGCCGGGTGTCCAAGCGATCGGCCGCGGTGCTGCAGACCGCGAAGAGCGCAGATGCCCGCTCACCGAAACGATCGCCCCCGCCGTCCGCTCATTTGCCCGATACTTCCAACATGACTTCGCGCACTCGACAACCCACACGCACACGAATCGGCCTGATCTCGGACACGCACAACCTCGTGCGCCCGGAGGCGTTGCAATATCTGGCCGGTTGCGACGCGATCATTCACGCAGGCGACATCTGCAACGAAGCCGTGCTCGATGCACTCGCACAGATCGCGCCGGTCACGGCGGTGCGCGGCAACAACGACACCGGCGCCTGGGCCGCGTCGCTGCCGACGCACATCACGCTGACCGTGCAGCAAGTGACGATTCTCGTCGTGCACGACATCGCCGACGTGGGCGCCGATCCGCGCAGCCAGGGCATCGACGTGGTGGTGACCGGCCATTCGCACAAGCCAATGATCAGCGAACGCGACGGCGTACTGTTCGTCAATCCAGGCAGTGCGGGGCCACGGCGTTTCAAGCTGCCGATTTCAGCCGGGATCCTGATTGTCGAAGGTACGCACGCCAGCGCGAGCTTCGATTCGCTGGTGCCATAAAAAAACGGGCCGGCAAAAAATTGCCGGCCCGTTCTCAGACTACTCGCGGACAAGCCGCGCTAACCATCAAACAACCCGCGCTCAGGCACGCGCCGTTGCGGTTGCCGCATAACCTTCGTCCATCTCTTCGGCTTCACGCTCACCGCGCAACACTGCATGCGCTTCGGCACGCGTCGCCACGCACGGGCCCGAGCCGAGCAGCGGCTTGCGGGCGGTCTCGCGCAGCGCCATCACCGAGACGATACCGATCAGCGACGCGCCCATCAGGTAGTACGCGGGCATCATCAGATTGCCGGTGCTGTTCACCAGCCATGCGGTCACGAGCGGCGTCGTCCCGCCGAACAGCGACACCGAAATATTGAAGCCGATCGCCAGCGCGCCGTAGCGGATCTTGGTCGGGAACAGCGCCGGCAGCGCCGACGGCATCACACCGGTGAAGCACGACAGCAGCACGCCGAGAATCATCAGGCCGCCGAACACCGGCACCACCGTGCCCATGCGGATCAGCAGCAGCGCGGGAATCGACAGCGCGAACAGACCCACGCAACCGAACAGCATCACCGGCTTGCGGCCGATCGTGTCGGACAGACGGCCGGCGGCGAGCGTCATCGGCATCATCAGCACCATCACGAGCAGCACGAGGAACAGGCCGTGCGTTTCGTTGAAGTGCAGCGTGGCCGACAGATAGCTCGGCAGATACGAGAGCGCCATGTAGTCGGTCACGTTGAAGATCAGCACGAGGCCGACGCACAGCAGCAGCGGCTTCCATTGCTGCGCGAGCAACTGGCCGAACGACTGCTTCGGCACGGCTTTGTCCTCGGCTTCGCGTTGCTCGGCCTGCTTCTTGAACGCAGGCGTTTCTTCGAGCTTCATGCGGATGTACAGACCCACCAGACCCAGCGGGCCGGCGATCAGGAACGGCACACGCCAGCCCCACGAGAGCAGCGCGTCGTTCGAGAGCGTCGCGGTCAGCACGGCAACGGTGCCCGCGCCGAGCACGTAGCCGATCAGCGTACCGAACTCGAGGAAGCTGCCCATGAAGCCGCGGCGCTTGTCGGTCGAGAATTCGGCGATGAAGGTGGCCGCGCCGCCATACTCGCCGCCGGTCGAGAAGCCTTGCACCAGACGCGCAACCAGCAGCAGCACGGGCGCGAAAATGCCGATCGTCGTGTAGCTGGGGATCAGACCGATCGCGAAAGTGCCGAGCGCCATCATGATCATGGTCATGGCGAGCACACGTTGCCGGCCGATGCGGTCGCCGAGCGGCCCGAACACCATGCCGCCCACCGGCCGCACGAGGAACGCCGCGGCGAACGTGCCGAACGTGGCGATCAACTGCGCAGCCGGACTGGCCGACGGGAAGAACACTTTGCCGAGCGTGACGGCGATGTAGCTGTACACGCCGAAATCGAACCATTCCATCGCGTTGCCGAGCGCCATGGCGCCGACGGCCCGCTTGAGGAGAGATTTGTCGACGACAGTGATGTCGTCGAGAGAGAGGCGTTGTTCTTCTTTGTGGTGTCGCCAGAAGCCGTTGCTGGAAGCGGTCAAGGTGAAAACTCCAATGACTGCGACGAAACTCATGATGCGCATGAACGTTCCGCCACGGTTGCTGGGAAGTGCAGTTTCGCGAGCAAGGCGAAAGCCTCTCCGTCGCCGCAAAGGGCGATGGAGCTGGGCGCGATGGGAAACACCACGCCCGTGCCTCGCGAGACAGGTCGCGAAAAACACTCGTCTAGATTGTGCTGACGTTGCACCTGCGTGGCCGTGGAAGGGGGGCAGGTGCATGAGGACGCTGGGGTGGCTGAAAGCTGGCCCATGCGCCGCTGGAAGGCTTGAAACGAAAAAGGCCGGTGCTTTACTCGCCGCTCACGCGTGACGCGAAACGGGGAAACGACCGACGAGCCTTCTTGTATAAAAACTGTTCAATTCGGGATGGCACACGCACTGCGCGCCAGACTGAAGAGAACGTGAATGAAGGTGAAATGCTGTTGGAACGAGGCACATGATAGCACGATAACAGAGGATCGTGCAAACCAGCTGTCCGCCCTGGAGCTTGGCGAGGGTGCTCAATCCCTTGCGGGGCGGGGGATCGAGCGGAGCCTGGCGGTCTGGAAAAGGGGCTTAAAACCGCATGGAAATGTACCGTTTGGAGAGTTTTGCAGGCGGTGCTGGGGCACTTATCTGGCAGTCTCGATTGGGCGAATCCGGCAGTGCGTACAGACGAAAAAAATCCGCGCACGCGGCGCGGATTTCGGTCATGCAGTTTAAAAGCGCGAAAGCCGTTACTCAGCCGACGGCGGCACATAACCCTGCGCCGTATCCGCACCCTCGCCGAAGAAGAACTTTTCGGTCTGTTTCATCAGATATTGGCGCGCGCGCGGATCAGCCATGTTCAGGCGGTTTTCGTTGATCAGCATGGTTTGCTGTTTCAACCAGGCCTGCCAGGCTTCCTTCGAGATGCCTTCGTAGATCCGCTTGCCGAGTTCGCCGGGCAGCGGCGGGAAATCGAGGCCTTCGGCTTCCTTGCCGAGCTTCGCGCATTGAACCATACGAGTCATGCTGTGCTTCTCCTAAAATCGGTGTGGGGGCGGACAGTCGCTATATAGGGCCGCTCAGAGCTGTTTCATCAGCACGAGCGACTTGCGCTGCCAGTTATAGAGTCGGCGGCGGTCTTCCGGCAGGTCGTCGACCGTGACCTTGACGAAGCCGCGCTTGAGAAACCAGTGTTCGGTACGCGTGGTGAGCACGAAAATGCGCGTCAGGCCGCGCGCCCGCGCGCGTTGCTCGATGCGCTTCAACAGCCGTTCGCCGTCGCCGGTGCCTTGCGCTTCGGGCGCGACCGTCAGGCACGCCATTTCGCCGATGCGCTCCTGCGTGTACGGATACAGCGCCGCGCAGCCGAACAGCACGCCATCGTGTTCGATCACCGAGAAATGGTCGATGTCGCGTTCGATCTGGTGACGCCCGCGCCGCACCAGCGTGCCGTCCGATTCGAGCGGCTCGATCAGCGCGAGAATGCCGCCGACGTCGTCCGGTGTGGCTTCGCGCAGGCTTTCGAGGTTCTCGTACGAGATCATCGTGCCCACGCCGTCGTGCAGGAACAGTTCGAGCAGCAGGCTGCCGTCGAGCGCGTAAGGGATGATGTGCGCCCGCGCCACGCCGCCGCGGCAGGCGCGAATCGAGTGCTTCAGGTAGAAGCCCGCGTCGCCGGTGACTTCACCGCTTTCGTGCAGTTTGTAGGCGTCGTCGAGCGACAGTTCGCGCACCAGGACGGGGCCTTCTTCGCCGGCTTCCATCAGGCCCGGCGTTTCGGTCAGGAACACGATCTTGTCGGCGCGCAGCGCGATCGCCGCGGCGGACGCCACGTCTTCCATGGCCAGATTGAAGGCCTCGCCGGTGGGCGAGAAGCCGAGCGGCGAGAGCAGCACCAGCTTGCGGCTTGCGAGAGAATGGCGGATCGAATCGGCGTCGATCTTGCGCACCACGCCGGTGTGAGCGAAATCGACCCCGTCGAGAATCCCCACCGGCCGCGCCGTCACGAAGTTGCCCGACACCACGCTGATGTGCGCGTGCGCCATCGGCGTATTCGGCAAGCCCTGGCTGATCGCCGCCTCGATATCCAGACGCACTTCGCCGGCCGCTTCTTTCGCGGATTCGAGCGCGCGTGCATCGGTAATGCGCATGCCGTGCGAAAACTCGGACTCCACGCCGTGCAGGCTCATTTGCTCTTCGACCTGCGGGCGCGAGCCGTGCACCAGCACGATCTGGATGCCCATGGCCTGCAGCAGCGCGATGTCGGAGACCAGCGCGTTCAGGAGCCCCTGATGCACCACCTCGCCGCCGAACCCGACGACGAACGTCTTGTTACGGAACGCATGGATGTAAGGGGCGACTGAGCGCATCCAGTCGACGAATTGCGCGTGCTGGGCGAGATCTTCCGTTGCGCCGGCGGGGGCCGGAGCGCTCGCGGGCGCGGGGACGAGGTCGGTTTGGGAATTCATGCCGGGGATTATAATGCGCCCCCATGTCGAATGTACCCAAAAGTCCCGCTGCGGCGAACGAGAATCCGGCGCCGGCCGCCGATGAAAAGAACGGCGGCGGCGCGCTACGCCGCGATGCGCAGGACCCGAACCGCAACACGTCGCACACGGCGCGCGAGCCGCGTCGCGCCGCGGAAAATGCGCAGGCGCCGGCGCAGAAAAATAATCCGGGCCGCGAGGCGCGTGTTCGGGAGAGTGACGCGAAGCCGAAGCACGCCGAAGCTGGTGAAGTGAAGCCGTCGCACGGCGGCGAAGACCGAGGCGCGGGCCACAGTTCCGGACGTGCACAGAAACAGCACGCGCCGCAGGGGCAGCAGCCGCCGCGAAACGGCGAGCGGCGTGCTCAGCCCGCGAATGTGCCGGGCGCGAATCAGCAGAAAGCGGGCGCTCGTGGCGATCAGCCGCGCCGCTCAACCGCACAAGGCGCGGAGTCGCGGCGCGAGTCCGGTGGCGCGTCTGGGCAAACATCGCCGTCAGCGAGCGACGCCGGGCGCGGCGCCAGCCGGCGCGAGCAGCAGCCGTCCCGTGCACCTCGCGCGCCGCGTGTGGTCGTTCCCAACCCGATTCCGCCGATTACCTACCCGGAAGCGCTGCCGGTTTCCGGCCGTCGCGAGGAAATCGCCAAAGCCATCGCCCGGAATCAGGTCGTGATCGTCTGCGGCGAAACCGGCTCCGGTAAAACCACCCAGCTGCCGAAAATCTGCCTCGAACTCGGGCGCGGTCTCGGCGCGGGCGGCTCGGGTCTCATCGGCCACACGCAGCCGCGCCGGATCGCCGCGTCGGCGACGGGCCGCCGCATCGCCGAAGAACTCGGCACGCCGTTCGGCGAAGTGGTCGGCTACAAGGTGCGCTTCACCGACAATCTGTCGCCGGGCGCGTCCGTCAAGCTGATGACCGACGGCATTCTGCTCGCCGAAACGCAAACCGATCCGCTGCTGAAAGCGTACGACACGCTGATCATCGACGAGGCGCACGAGCGCAGCCTGAACATCGACTTTCTGCTCGGCTATCTGAAGGAAATTCTCGTCAAGCGTCCCGATCTCAAGCTGATCGTGACCTCGGCGACGATCGACGCGGATCGTTTCGCGCGCCACTTCGGCAGCGAAGAAAAGCCCGCGCCGGTGATCGAGGTGAGCGGGCGGCTTTATCCGGTCGAGGTGCGCTACCGGCCCGTCGCGGAAGACAGCCCCGCCGTGAAGGCCGCGCAAGGCGACGCGCCTGCTGCGCAACGCGGCGGCGACCGGCCGAAAACCCAGCGCGAAACCGATCGCGATCTGATGGACGCGATCGTCGACGCCGTCGACGAACTCTGCCGCGAAGGCCCGGGCGACGTGCTCGTGTTCCTGCCCGGCGAGCGCGAAATCCGCGACGCCGCCGAGGCGCTGCGCAAGCATCACCCGCCGCATACTGAAATTCTGCCGCTGTTCGCGCGGCTTTCCGCGGCCGAACAGGAGCGCGTGTTCCGCACCTCGAACGCGCGCCGCATCGTGCTGGCCACCAATGTCGCCGAAACCTCGCTGACGGTGCCGGGCATTCGCTACGTGGTCGACACCGGCCTCGCGCGCGTGAAGCGCTACTCGTATCGCAACAAGGTCGAGCAGTTGCAGGTCGAGTCGATTTCGCAGGCCGCCGCGAATCAGCGGGCCGGGCGTTGCGGTCGCGTCGCCGACGGCATCTGCATTCGCCTCTACGAGGAAAGCGACTATCAGGGCCGCGTGCGCTTCACCGATCCGGAGATTCTGCGTTCGTCGCTGGCGTCGGTGATTCTGCGGATGAAGTCGCTGCATCTGACGGCGATCGAGACGTTCCCGTTCATCGAGCCGCCGCCGGGCCGCGCGATCGCCGACGGCTATCAACTGCTCAACGAACTCGGCGCCGTCGACGACGACAACCAGCTCACGCCGCTCGGCCGCGAACTCGCGCGGCTGCCGCTCGACCCGCGGGTCGGCCGGATGATTCTGGCCGCGCGCGACCAGCAGGCGTTGAAGGAAGTGCTGATCATCGCGAGCGCGTTGTCCGTGCAGGATCCGCGCGACCGCCCGATCGAAGCGCAGGAGCAGGCCGATCAGGCGCATCGCCGGTTCGCCGACGAGCGCTCCGAATTTTTGCAGTGGCTGAAAATCTGGAACTGGTTCGAAGAAGCGATCGCGCACAAGAAGTCGAACAAGCAACTGCACGAGGAATGCCGCAAGAACTTCCTGTCGCAACTGCGCCTGCGCGAATGGCGCGACGTGCATTCGCAACTGTTGACGGTGGTGCGCGAGCACGGCTGGCGTCTGAACGAAGCGGAAGCGACTTTCGAGCAGATCCATCTCGCGTTGCTGACGGGCCTGCTCGGCAACATCGGCCTCAAAGCCGACGACGAACCGTATTACCTCGGCGCGCGCGGGATCAAGTTCTATTTGTGGCCGGGCTCGGCGCTGGTAAAGAAAGCCGGTAAGTGGGCGATGGCCGCAGAACTCGTCGAGACGAGCCGGCTGTACGCGCGCTGCATCGCGAAGATCGAGCCGGAGTGGATCGAGAAGATCGGCGCGCATCTGTTGAAAAAGTCGCTCTCCGAGCCGCATTGGGAGAAGCGCGCGGCGCAGGTCTCGGCGTTCGAGCGCGCGGTGTTGTACGGGCTGCCGATTTATCACCGGCGGCGCGTGAGCTTCGGCAAACAGGATCCGGCGCGTGCCCGCGAACTGTTCATTCGCGGCGCGCTGGTGGAAGGCGAGTTCGATACGAAGCTCGCGTTTTTCGCGCACAACCGCAAGCTGCTCGCCGATATCGAGCAGCTTGAACACAAGTCGCGCCGCCAGGACGTGCTGGTCGACGACGAACTGATCTTCGCCTACTACGACCAGGCGCTGCCGAAGGGTATTTACACCGGCGCGTCGTTCGAGCGCTGGTATCGCGACGAGGTGAAAAAGAGCGGCCAGCCGGAAGACAAGCTGCGCCTGCTCTATCTGTCGCGTGACGACCTGATGCGGCACGAAGCCGCCGGCGTGACCACCGATCTGTTCCCGAAACGGATGACGATGGCGGGCGTCGAAATGGCGCTCACCTATCACTTCGAGCCGGGTTCGCCGCGCGACGGCGTGACGCTCGCCGTGCCGCTCTATGCACTGAATCAGGTCGACGCGCGACGCTGCGAATGGCTCGTGCCCGGCATGCTGAAAGAGAAGGCGCAACTGCTGCTCAAGTCCTTGCCGCAGAAGTTGAGGCGGCATTGCGTGCCGCTGCCCGAGTACGCGGCGGGTTTCGTCGACCGGCACAGCGGTCCGCGCTTCGGTGCGGGCGGCCTGCTCGAGTCGCTGATCGCCGATGTTCGCGAGCAGACGCAAGTCGCGATGAAGCAGTCGGACTTCAAGCTCGAGACCTTGCCGCCGCATCTGTTCATGAACTTCAAGGTCGTCGACGAGCATGGGCGCCAGCTCGCGATGGGCCGCAATATGTCGCAACTGCGCGCCGAACTCGGCGGCCAGGCGCAGCAGCATTTTCAGAAGATCGCGTCGAGCGCGGCTGGGGCGGCGTTGGCGGACGCGGGCGGCGGCGGTGTCGCGACGCCGTCGCAAACCTCCGGCGCGGCCGGCGCGGGCGCGCCGCGGGGCAAGGGCGGTGCGGCCGCCGCGTCAGGTCCGCAGACCGCGCCGCAGGGCGGGGCGCAGGGCACGGCGCTGTATGAAAAGCTGACGACATGGAATTTCGGCAAGCTTCCCGAGTTGCTGGAAATCCGTCGCGGCGGGCAGACGTTGTTCGGTTATCCGGCGCTGGTGGACCGCGGCACGCATTGCGACGTCGAAGTGTTCGATTCACCCGACGAAGCCGCGCGGATTCATCGCGCGGGATTGCGTCGACTGTTCGCGTTGCAGTTGAAGGAGCCGATCAAGTATCTGGAAAAGAATCTGCCGGGTCTGCGCGAAATGGCGATGCAGTTCATGCCGCGCGGCACGCAGGAAGAGTTGCGCGATCAGCTGATCGACACCGCACTCGACCGCGCCTGCCTGCAAGACCCGTTGCCCGACGACGACGTCAGTTTCCACACGCGCCGCGACGAAGGCCGCAGCCGTCTGACCTTGCTCGCTCAGGAAATTGCCCGGCTGGTCGGGCAGATTCTGGGCGAATACGCGAGCGTGACGAAGAAGCTGGTGCAGGCGCGGTCGTTCACGGCGGCGCATGCCGATTTGCAGAACCAGCTCGACGGACTGATCGGCAAGCGCTTCGTTGTCGACACGCCGTACGCGCAACTGGCGCATTTCCCGCGCTATCTGAAGGGGATCGCGCTGCGCATCGACAAGCTGAAGGCGGACCCCGCGCGCGACGCGCGGCAGTTCGCCGAATTCCAGCCGCTGCTGCAGAACTATCAGCGGGCGGTGGCGCAACGCGGCGGCGTGCTGGATCCGCGCTTGTCAGAGTTCCGCTGGTTGTTGGAAGAGTTGCGGATCTCGCTGTTTGCGCAGGAGTTGCGTACGCCGATGCCGATTTCAGTGAAGCGGCTTTATAAGGTGTGGGAGTCGATGCAGCGCTGATCGGGGCGAGGAGGGGGCGCCTCGCGTGAGTGGTTTCGGCTACCGATCGGCGTGATAGACCGGCAGCCTTTCGCGGCGAGGTAAAAGAGCGCGCGACGCCATGCCTTGTGGGAATGGCGTCGCGCGCAAAAACGGGCGTGGGCTAGGGTCGAGCCCGCGCTCGTCGTACATGAAAAGTCGATGGATCGGCCTTTTGCTGTGACTCGCTTTGGCCTCGCCTGTCCATCTAGTTCCGTTACCAGTGCATACCGGCGCCAATCGCCGCGCCGAACTGGCCGCGCGAATCCGTGGTGCCTTGCAGCTTGTAGACCCACTTTCCCGTTTCCGAGATCTGCGATACGCCGATGGCCAACGCCGACTGACCTGCATAGGTGCCGCCGGCCATCGCGACCATGCCGTGACCCGGCAGAATTGCCTGCGGCAAGCCGGCCATTGCCATGGCGGATGCCGTGCCGCCGTAACCGTCGCGACGGGCCGAGCGGATCTGGTCGTCGGTATAGCTGTTCGCCTGACTGACCGCTCCACCCACGCTTTGCTGCAACTGGTTGACGTTGACCGCGTCGGTGCCTTGCACGCCAGCTGCGACATTGGTGATCTGGCGTTCCTGGCCTGCCGCGCCGACGGAGACGGTGTTTGCGCGGTCCGCGATCGAGCCTTGCCCCAACGCGACGGAGTTGCTGGCGCTGGCGTTTGCTGCTGCGCCGAGCGCGGTGGCGTTGACGCCGCTGGCGATGGAGTTCGCGCCGAGTGAGGTGGCATTCGCGCCGCTCGCCAGTGAGTTGGCGCCGATGGCGACCGCGTTGGTGCCGGTGGCCTGAGCGTTGGCGCCCGCGGCCACGGACTGCGTACCGGACGACACGGCGCCCTGGGTATCGCGATCGCCTTCCGCGCTGAAGAACGGATTGCCCGAGTTGACCACGACGTTGTTGACCGCGCCCGCAATGGCCGCGTTCAACTGCTCGACATTGACCGCATCGGTGCCGTCCACCCCCGCCGCGACGTTGTGGATCGCCGTGCCGCCGTTCGCGGCGTCGCCGCCGAGCGTCACGCTGTTTTTGTTGACGCTGCCGTCGGCGTTCTGGTCGTACATCACCGCGCCGTCGAGCTTGGCGGCATTGGCGGCGCCTTGATCGCTCACCGCTTTGAGCTGCGCGACGTTGACGGCGTCGGTGTCGGCAGTGCCGGCCGCGACGTTCGTGATCTGGCGTTCGTTGCCGACGGAGCCGACCGAGACGGTGCTCGCGCGGTTGGCGATCGAACCTTGGCCCAGGGCGACAGAGTTGTCCGCGGCGGCGCGGGCCTGATAGCCGAGCGCGGTGGAGTTCGCGCCTGCTGCGCCAGCCAGGTAGCCTAGCGCCACGGAGTTGTCAGCCGCTGCGCTGGACTGGTAGCCGAGAGCGGTGGAATTTGCGCCCGCTGCGCCGGCCTGGTAACCCAGTGCTACAGAGTTGTCGGCCGCGGCGCTTGCCTGATAGCCCAGCGCGGTGGAGCCGTTGCCCTGCGCGTTGGCGAACCCGCCGACCGCCGTGCTGAAATCGCCGCTCGCCAGTGAACTCGTGCCGACGGCCGATGCAGCTTGTCCCGCCGCAAGCGCCGAACTGCCGACGGCGACCGCGTTGTCGCCGGTGGCCGCTGCGTCGTCGTTGCCGTCGTTCAGACCGTTCGCCTTGAAGTAGCGCGAGGCGGTCGCGCTGGCTGCCTGCAATTGGCTCAGGTTGACGGCGTCGGTTGCCTGGGTGCCGGCCGCGACGTTCGCGATCTGGCGTTCGTTGCCGGCGGAGCCGACGGAGACGGTGTTCGCACGGTTGGCGACCGAACCCTGGCCCAGGGCGATCGAACCGTCAGCGGATGCGTCCGCGTCGTGGCCGATCGCAATTGAATCGACATTGCCGGCAACGGCGTTGTAACCCACGGCGATGCTGCCGGCCGACGCAGCCGAAGCGTACGCGCCGAGCGCGGCAGCGCCTGTTCCCGCCGCGGCGGAGTTGGCGCCGAGCGCCGTGCCGTAGTCGCCCGATGCGCCAGCGAGCACCCCTGTTGCGACCGCATGCGTGCCGCTTGCGACGGCATCGTCCGTGCCGTCGGCGGCGCCATCGGCCTTGAAGTAGTGCTGCGTGCCGCTTTGCGAGAGCGCGCCGACCTTGCCATCGACCGCACTCAATTGACTCAGGTTGACTGCGTCGGTCGCCGCCGCGCCCGCTGCGACGTTAGTCAGGCGGCGCTCGTTGCCTGGCGAGCCAATGGACACCTCGCCGAGGGCCGCGGTCGCCTGGACCACGCCGCTCGTACCGAATTCCTCGCCGGGCTGGCTGAGATTCGCGGTGGTGGTCGAGTTCGCCCCGAGCCCCACACTGTTCGCAGCGGTGACACTGGCGTTGTAGCCCAGTGCCACGCTGTTCGTGCCGGAGACCTTCGCGTTGGCGCCGAGCGCTGTCGAGCCGTCGGCGTAAGCGAGCGAGTTGTTGCCGAGCGCGGACGCGTACGCGCCATAAGCAGTCGCGTTGCGTCCCAGCGCGGTGCCATTTTGCCAGGCGCGAGCACCCGCGCCGAGCGCCACGGCGTTCGTGCCGTTCGCCAGCGCCGCATTGCCGATGGCAACGCCGTTCAGGCTGCCCGCAGATGCTGCATAGCCGACTGCGACGGCATTCGCTGCCGATGCGTTCGCCTGATAACCGGTAGCGACGGCACCGGTTGCTGCTGCGTCGGCGTTGTAGCCGATCGCAACGGCGCCGGTGCCGGCCATTTCCGAGTGAGCGCCGTGGCCGAGCGCGACCGAGTCGGCGCCGTCTGCCTGAGCGTTGTAGCCGACCGCCGACGCGCCGGCGGCGGTTGCGTGAGCGTCGTCCGGCGTCAGCGTGTCATCGTTGGTCCGGACGTACCTGATGCCGCTGCCGTTCTGACTGACGTAGGCAGTGCTGGTGTCGCCGGTGACAGCGTAGAGCTGGGCGCCGTTCACGGCGTCGGTGCTGCCGGCGGACACGGCACCTCGACGCACGTTGGTGATGGTCGTGCCGCCTGTGACGCCGCCGTCCGTGGAGGCGGGGCCCGCGAGCGCGATGCTGTTCGTGTTGACTGTGCCGTTCGCATTACTGCCGTAAGTGACAGCGTTGGCAGTAGCTGCGGTGATGGCGCCTCTGAGTTGGCTGACGTTGACGGCATCGGTGTCGGCCGCGCCGGCGGCGACGCCGGTAACGGACCGGTTGCCGACGTTGACCTCGCCAGCCGAGGTTTGTGGTGCGGCGAGGCCATAGGCGGTGTATCCGGTCTGGGCGCCGACGGTCGTGAGTGAACCCGCGCCGAGGGCGACACTGTTCGCGACCGTGCTGACGCCGCATAGCCGATAGCGACCGAGTTCAGGTTGCTAGCCCGCGCGGCTGAGCCAAACGCCGTGGCCCCCACTCCGCTGGCGAAAGCCTGATCGCCGATCGCGATTCCGTAGAGCGCCGCAGGTGCGGTTGTCGCCTGCACGCCCATTGCAACCGATTTGTCGCCGTAGGCCTCCGCCTGAACGCCGGTTGCAATCGACATATTGCCCTGCGCACCTGCCTGAAAGCCAGTCGCGATTGCGTAGGGGCCCCCTGCGATTGCACCGATGCCGATCGCAATCGCGCCTGGGCCCGCCGCATAGGGAGCGAGATCGTTACCGGGGGAATTGACGCTCGTATCTACGAAGACGGCGGCCTGCGCCGCCGGCGCGCCCCCCGCCAGTGCCGCCAGAATCAGCACTGCACGCGCGATGGCTTTTCTGCGCTTTGTCTTCGATCTTGCCGATACTGCCGCTGCCGGCGACGTTGTTGTCGCTTCACACCAAACCAATGGGTTATTGCTATTCATTGTTTTAGAAACTCCGCGGTAGTGCGAGAGTGCACGGCACATGAGCGCGGGTGTTCGAATAAGGGTTTATCGTACCGATAAACCGCGCAACAAAAAATCTCGAGACTTTGGCATTGCCCGATTCAGTCGTTCGTTCTTTCTTGATTTGCGCAACACCCGCGTAGCGCCTGTGCATCCAGCTATCAGTGGATAGGGATGAGACGAGACGATTGTGATGTTTGGCGGCGGCGCAGGGGATCAGTTATATCCGAAGTGATTGCGGAAAAATCTCTTTGTGTCGGCGTGTCTTGATTGATTAATGTGTGAGAAACAATAAATAAGGAATCTTCAAAATAAATTCTGGTAATTTTTTATTTAATTTAAGCGGATTCTTGTTCCTATCCGCTCTCATTGAGATTCGTGGTTTCAAGCTTGATAATCCGTCACCGGCGCGTTCAGAAAGACGCGGTCACGTCCTGTGTTCGCTCTGGCTCGCCATACCGCGAGCCAGAGCATCCCGCCCTTGATTTCTCTGGGCCATACCCCGACCTGCGTCAACCGCTGGCCCCGGCAAACGTTCTACAATGACGGTTGTTCTCCGAAGTGAGTTTTCATGCGTAAATTTTTTCTTCCCGGCTTGACTGCCACGGTCGCCGCGGGCGCGGTGCTAGTCGCCGCCACAGGCTTTTTTTCTCCGGCGGCTCACGCCAACAACGTGATCGTGCTCAATTCCGGCGAAGCCACGCTGAGCCTGATCGACGAGGCGACCCGCCAGGTTGTCGGCACGGTGCCCACGGGTAAGGAACCGCATCACCTGATGGCCACGCCGGACAATTCGTCGTTGATCGTCGCGAATTCGGTGTCGAACAATCTGATGTTCGTGGATCCGAAATCCGGCCAGGTGCAGCGCTGGGTCGAAAATATCGAAGACCCTTATCAGATCGGGTTTTCGCCTGATCGCAAATGGCTGGTCACCACTGGCCTGCGTCTGGACCGTCTGGACATCTATCATTACGACGGCCAGAAGAACCAGATGACGCTGGCGTCGCGCCTGCCGCTCGCCGTCATGCCGAGCCATATGGCGTTCACGAATGACAGCAAGACGGTCTTCGTCACGTTGCAGGTGTCGGGCGAACTGGCCGCGATCGACCTGGCCACGCAAACCGTCAAGTGGAAGATGAAGGTCGGCAAGGTGCCGGCGGGCCTGTGGATGACGCCGGGCGAGAAATATCTGCTGATCGGCATGACCGGCTCGGATTACGTCGCGGTGGTGGATTGGCGCAACCAGAAGATCGTCAAGACGATCCACACCGGCAACGGCGCGCACAACTTCCGGTCGCTTGCCGACGGCAAGCACGTCGCGGTGTCGAACCGCGTGGCAAGCACGATCAGCATCATCGACGAGGACACGCTTACCAACGTCGGCGACATTACAGGTTTGATGCCTGGACCGGACGACATGGAACTTTCCGCCGACAAACGCTATCTGTGGGTTACGTTCCGCTTCGCGAAGCACGTCGGTATTATCGACCTGAACACGCGTAAGCTGATCCAGACGATTGCCGTCGGCCGTTCGCCACACGGCATCTATTTCTTCAATCGCGCGCCGGTCACGGCGCCGAACGGCGCCTGATGCGAAGGCTCATGCCGCACCACGCGAACCGTCACGGATGAATTAACCAGACCAGCACCATGTTCCATCTGATTTTTTCTTCCCTCGACAACTTCGTCTCCGCCGTGCAGACGTTGTTGTACGTCGACGTGGTGCAGCCGCTGCTGTTCCGCTTCAATCTGATGGATTACGACGAAGACACCTACGACAGCCTGTATTGGGTGATCGTGGGTGTGATCGAAGTGCTGGCCATGTACGCGGTTCTGCGTCCGCTCGAAGCGCTGCGTCCGGTGGAGAAATGGCAGAGCCGCAAGGCGGTGCGCGTCGACGTGATCTATACGTGGATCGCCAAGCTCGGCATTCTCAACCTGTTCTTTTTCTTCGCGCTGCAGCCGTTCTTCGACGCCGTGCAGGCATGGCTGCGGCTGCATAACATTTCGAATATCGAGTTCGACAATCTGTGGCCCGGCGTCACCACGCAACCGCTCGTCACGTTTGTGATGTATCTGCTGGTGCTCGATTTCGCCGGCTACTGGTATCACCGCTGGGAACACCGGATCGGCGTGTGGTGGGAACTGCACGCGGTCCATCACAGCCAGCAGCAGATGTCGCTGTGGTCCGACGACCGCAACCATCTGCTCGACGATCTGCTGCAAGCCTCGTTCTTCGCGGTGATCGCGCTGGTGATCGGCGTGCCGCCGTCGCAATTCGTCGTGCTGGTCGCCATCACGAATCTCGCGCAGAGCGTGCAGCACGCGAACATTCGCATGTACTTCGGCTGGCTGGGCGAGCGCCTGCTGGTCAGCCCGACTTTCCATCGCCGCCACCATGCGATCGGTTACGGCCACGAAGGGCTGAAATACGGTTGCAACTTCGGCGTGCTGTTTCCGTGGTGGGACATGCTGTTTCGCAGTGTGTCCTGGAGCCGCGAAATGGAGCCGACCGGCATCAGCGATCAACTCGAAGGCCGCCGCTACGGCGACGGCTTCTGGGCGCAGCACTGGCTCGCCTTCGTGCGCATCGCCGGGCGTCTTTCGCCTAAGCGCCGCACCGAAAGCAACGACGCCGCCGCCGTTTGAGCGCGCTTCCTCCCACGCCGCCGGTTTCCCCGGCGGCGCGTCACGTGGTTTATCCTGTTCACGTTTGCGACCAAGCGCGGGGCTGCCCGGCGGGTGCGTCGCGCGGTTCGCCCCATTCCATCGTTTCGTTCACCGGCACTGGCTCGCATGAATGATCTGTTGCGCTCGTTTGGACGCGCGCTCGCAAGCGCGCTCCACCCGCGCATGCTCTGGCTGACCTTCATGCCGTTTCTGGCGGCGACGGTCGGGTGGGGCGTGATCCTGTGGTTTTCCTGGCAGACGCTGATCGGTGCGACCCGCAGCTGGCTCGAAGGCTGGTCGTTCACGATCACGCTTTATCATCTGTTCGACTGGCTCGGTTTTTCGGCGCTGCATGCAGCGATCGCGCCGTTTATCGTGATCGCGATGGCGATTCCGCTCATCGTCGTCACGGTGCTGTTGCTGATCGCCACGCTGTCGATGCCCGCGGTGATCCGCTTCCTGTCGGCGCGGCAATTCCCGAGCCTGGAAATGCGTCGCGGCGGAACGTGGTACGGTAGCCTGGGCCAGGCGTTGTGGACCACGCTGGTGTGTCTGGTGCTGCTGATCGTCACGCTGCCGCTCTGGCTCGTGCCGCCGTTCTTCGCGCTGATTCCGCCGCTCCTGTGGGGCTGGCTGACGTATCGTGTGATGAGCTACGACGCGCTCGCGCTGCATGCCACGCGTGACGAGCGGCGCGCGCTGGTGCGGCGCTTCCGCTTGCCGCTGCTGCTGATCGGCATCGCGAGCGGCTTGCTGGGTTCGCTGCCGACGTTGTTGTGGGCGTCGTCGGTCTGGCTGATCGTGCTGTTCCCGGTGGTCACGGCCGTGACGATCTGGATCTATGCGTTCATCCTCATATTTTCGGCGCTATGGTTCGGCTACTACTGTCTGCGCGCGCTGCAGCGCATGCGCGCAGAAGAGCACGGCGGCGTGCGGCACGCGGCGCCGGTTCCCTACTGATGCATTACTGACTAAGCGAAAAAGAGGCGGCAATGGCATTTGGCGTCATCATCATCGGCGATGAAATTCTGTCGGGCAGGCGTATCGACAAGCATCTGCCGAAGGTCATCGAATTGCTGGGCGCGCGCGGGCTGTCGCTCGGCTGGGCGGAGTACATCGGCGACGATCCGGAGCGCATCACCGCGACGCTGCGGCGCACGTTCGCCTCCGGCGACATCGTGTTCTCCACGGGCGGCATCGGCGCCACGCCAGACGACCACACGCGTCAATGCGCGGCGGCCGCGCTCGGCGTGCCGCTCGAACTGCATCCGGAGGCCGCCAAGCTGATCCAGGAGCGCATCCGCGACATGTATCCGGCGAACTCGCCCGCGCCGCTCGATCTGGAGTCGCCGGAGAATCGGCATCGGCTGAATATGGGCACGTATCCGCAGGGTGCGTCGATCATTCCGAACGGCTACAACAAGATTCCGGGCTTTTCGATCCATCATCATCACTTCGTGCCGGGCTTTCCGGTGATGGCGTGGCCGATGATCGAGTGGGTGCTGGACACGCAATACGCGCATCTGCATCACGCCATGCCGCACGCGGAAAGGTCGCTATTGGTGTTCGAGTTGCCGGAGTCACGCGTCACGCCGCTGATGGAAAGAATCGAACGCGATTTTCCGGGCGTGCGGGTCTTCAGTCTGCCGAGCGTGGGCGATGCGGAGCGCGGCGGCGTGTACGCGCGGCATCACATCGATCTGGGCGTGAAAGGCGAGCCGGAAGCGGTGGCCGCGGCGTTCGTCAAGCTGCGGGAAGGTGTGCATCTGCTGGGCGGCGATATCGTCGAACCCGAGGCGGCTGCTGCGGCGGCGAAGCCGCGCGGCTGATCCGCACGACATACGTTTGATTCGGTTTGACTTTGTTCGGGCGCTGCGGCGCCCGTTTTTCATTGCGTGCGTTGCCGATGCTGAGCGCGGCTTCCGCGGATCATCGGCCTGTCACATTGAGCGCCGAGGATACGCTGTGGTCCCACATGCGAGCCCCAGGAAGCTGGCGCAGAACCGCTCCCGAGGAGAATCCGCCATAACTGCTTGCGGGCACTTATCAAGCAAGCAGGCCACGGAACGCTAGCGCGCGAGCAAGCGCCACACAGCCGCTGCGCAGCAGTCACGCAATCGCCGCACTCACGCGCCGATCCACGGCAATCCACGAAAGCACCAACCCGACACCGTCTTCCGATGCCCCTGGCCGTCCTTGTCGCCTTCGAAGCCTTCCAGCAGGTCATACGCCTTGGTGAAGCCGGCTTGCGTGGCGGCGATCGCGGCGAGCTTCGAGCGCGCCGCACTGCGGCACAGGAACAGCACGGGCGTATCGGGTGTGGCGACCTGTTTCAACTGCGCGAGAAATTCCTGGTTCGGCACCGCGCCCGGATAGCGGGTCCATTCCACGTGCGCGTATTGACCGTCGCCAATCACCGGCCGGCCGACCCAATCGAGTTCAGCGCGGGTGCGCACATCGACGAGACGCGTGCGCGGATCGAGTTGCAGCAGTTCGAACGCTTCGGCGGGCGATATCGCACCCGCGTACGGCAACTGATTCTCGGTGCGGCGCTTGTCCGCGCTGGCGTACAACTGTTCGAGCGTGCTCATGAGCGCAAATCTCCTTCGGACCAAATGACCATTCTAGCGCGCGGCGTGCGGCGCGCGCATGGCGCCAGCGGCAGAGAACGGGCGTGCGCCGAGATCCGTCGAATGCGCAAATTTGGTGCAAATTTCGTGAAATGCACCAAAATAAAGATGCTGGCCGTTGTCAATCTGGCGAATGCACATGTTTGGTGCGGAGTTTGGCCAGATGATTTGAGGGCTGCATGCCGCGCGGTGCGTCCATTCCCCGCAAACGCGCGCGCACTTTGGCTTTGCGCCGGGTTGGCGCATACATGGCACAGAAGCTGCTTTATTGGTCCCGATCGATTTGTCCAGGCAGACTTTTATGCTCATCCTCAACGATTGAGGGTGGACGCGCCGGGACGGGTCAGCTAGATTGGGCGGCGGCTGAATCCGCCGAATTCGTTAATCAGGAGATAGGTTATGAGTAAATCCGTGGCCGACGTCGTGCAACTCGTCAAAGACGAAGACGTCAAGTTTGTCGACTTTCGTTTCACCGACACGCGCGGCAAAGAGCAACACGTTTCGGTGCCGGTGTCGGCATTCGATGAAGACAAGTTCGAAAGCGGCCATGCGTTTGACGGTTCTTCGATTGCCGGCTGGAAGGGCATCGAAGCCTCGGACATGTTGCTGGTCCCGGATGCGAACACGGCTTTCATCGACCCGTTCTACGAAGAATCCACCCTCGTGCTGACCTGCGACGTCGTCGAACCGGCGGACGGCAAGGGCTACGAGCGCGACCCGCGCTCGCTGGCAAAGCGCGCTGAAGCCTACCTGAAGAGCACGGGCCTCGGCGACACGGCATTCTTCGGTCCGGAACCCGAATTCTTCATTTTCGATTCGGTCCAGTGGAACACGGATCAATCGGGCTGCTTCATCAAGATCGGTTCGGAAGAAGCACCGTGGTCGTCGGCGAAGGAATTCGAAGGCGGCAACACCGGCCACCGTCCGGGCACCAAGGGCGGCTACTTCCCGGTCGCTCCGGTCGACACGTTCCAGGACATCCGTTCGGAAATGTGTCTGCTGCTCGAACAGATCGGCATTCCGGTCGAAGTGCATCACCACGAAGTCGCGGGCCAGGGCCAGAACGAAATCGGCACCAAGTTCTCGACGCTGGTGCAACGCGCCGACTGGCTGCAGCAAATGAAGTACATCATCCACAACGTCGCGCACACGTACGGCAAGACGGCAACGTTCATGCCGAAGCCGGTGGTCGGTGATAACGGTTCGGGCATGCACGTT
Organism: Paraburkholderia phytofirmans; assembly: GCF_046028095.1. Taxonomy (GTDB): domain Bacteria; phylum Pseudomonadota; class Gammaproteobacteria; order Burkholderiales; family Burkholderiaceae; genus Paraburkholderia; species Paraburkholderia phytofirmans_A. The sequence continues at coordinate 248,871 of NZ_JAQQDJ010000002.1, read as the reverse complement.
CACCAGTCGATCTGGAAAGACGGCACGAACCTGTTCGCGGGCAACGGTTACGCAGGTCTGTCGGAATTCGCGCTGTTCTACATCGGCGGCATCATCAAGCATGCTCGCGCGCTGAACGCGATCACGAACCCGTCGACGAACTCGTACAAGCGCCTCGTGCCGCACTTCGAAGCACCGGTCAAGCTGGCTTACTCGGCTCGCAACCGTTCGGCATCGATCCGCATTCCGCACGTGTCGAACCCGAAGGGCCGCCGTATCGAAACGCGTTTCCCGGATCCGATGGCGAATCCGTACCTGTGCTTCTCCGCGCTGATGATGGCGGGTCTGGACGGCGTACAGAACAAGATTCACCCGGGCGAAGCCGCCGACAAGAACCTGTACGACCTGCCGCCGGAAGAGGATGCAAAGATCCCGACCGTGTGCGCCGGCCTCGACCAGGCTCTGGACGCGCTGGACGCGGACCGCGAATTCCTGACGCGCGGTGGCGTGTTCACGGATTCGATGCTCGACGCGTACATCGAACTGAAGACGGGCGAGCTGCAACGCTATCGTCAGTCGGTGCACCCGATCGAATTCGAAATGTACTACTCGCTGTAAGCGGCCATGGCGCTTCGCCCTTCACACGGCGAAGCGCTTTGCCCGACGCTCGCGATCGGTCACGAAGGGACGGCGGCGCCGTCCCTTTTTCGTTAGGCCGTGCACAACGTTTGCGGCGTATGGGCGTTGTTGAGGTATTGAGCAAAACAGCAGGCGGACTACCTGATTTATCACCATCTCCTATCGGCCAGACTGCAAGATGGTTCTTAAGAATCTGATCAAGGCAAGGAAAGGGCACGAGCAGGCGCTCTCGGACGACGCTCAACTCGTCAGCTCCGGTTTGCTGCCGGGCTTCGAGGCGTTGCCGACGGTCGTGCTGGTGCTCGAAAAGCGCACGCTGCGCGTTGCGTTTGCGAATCCGTCGGCGGAGTCGATGCTGGAGCTCTCGCGCCGGCAACTGACGCAGATGGCGTGGCCGGACATCTTCTCGAATGCCGACGAACTGGTCGCGACCATTTCCGCGATCGCCGCCCACCGTTTTCACGCGACGCATCTGGACGCCGTGCTCGAGCGTCCGGGCCACGAGCCGCTGCATGTGCATGCGATCGTCGGTTTCCTGGAAGGCGCGCAAGACTACGTGCTGCTCGAACTTTTCGAAAACGAGCGCCATATACGCACCGACCGCGAGGAGCGCATCAACGACCTCACGGCGGTCAACAAGCAACTGATCCGCAATCTCGCGCACGAAATCAAGAATCCGCTCGGCGGGATTCGCGGCGCGGCGCAACTGCTCGAGTTCGAACTCGGCGAGCGTCAGCGCGATGAATTGCGTGAATACACGCAGGTCATCATCAAGGAATCGGACCGGCTGCAAACGCTGGTCGATCGGCTGCTGGAGCCGCACCGTCATCCGCATATCGTCGGCGACGTGAATATTCACGAAGTGTGCGAGCGCGTGCGCCAGGTGATTCTCGCGGAGTTTCCGCGCGGCCTCACCATCGAACGCGATTACGACGTGAGCGTGCCGGACCTGCGCGGCGACAAGGAGCAGTTGATCCAGGCGCTCCTGAACATCGTGCGCAATGCGGCCGAAGCGCTGCGCGAACGTATTTCGCAAGGCGATGCGCGAATCGAATTGCGCACCCGCGTTGCCCGCAAGATTACGGTGTCGAAACGCTTATGTAAGCTGGCACTGGACTTGCATATCACTGACAACGGCCCAGGCATTCCCGAAGAGATCCGTGACCGCATTTTCTATCCGCTCGTGTCGGGGCGCGAGGACGGCAGCGGTCTTGGACTGACGCTCGCGCAGACCTTCGTGCAACAGCATGACGGTTTGATCGAAGTGGAAAGCCGCCCGGGCCACACCGAGTTTCAGATTCTGCTGCCGCTCGACTGCTAACACCATACGTACTCAAACGTACTCAAGACTTCTGACCGACCCATATGAAGCCGATCTGGATAGTAGACGACGATCAATCGATTCGCTGGGTGCTCGAAAAGGCACTGGCCCGCGAAAACTTCGCGACCCGCAGCTTCGCGAACGTGCGCGAAGCGTCGGCCGCGCTCGACCACGACAGCCCACAGGTGCTGGTGTCTGACATCAGGATGCCCGGCGGCTCCGGCCTCGAGTTGCTGCAAACCGTACGTGACAAGGTGCCGGGCTTGCCCGTCATCATCATGACGGCGTTCTCGGATCTGGATAGCGCGGTCGCCGCATTCCAGGGCGGTGCATTCGAATACCTCGCCAAGCCATTCGACGTCGACAAGGCGGTCGAACTGATTCGCCGTGCCGTGGACGAAAGCATGCGCGGCGAACAGACGTGGGACGAACGCGTCACCGAAGCACCGGAAATGCTCGGCCAGGCACCAGCGATGCAGGATATGTTCCGCGCGATCGGCCGCTTGTCCCATTCTGCGGCAACCGTGCTCATTACCGGCGAATCAGGCACCGGGAAGGAACTGGTCGCGCGTGCGTTGCACCGACATAGCCCACGCGCGAACGGTCCCTTCATCGCGCTGAACACCGCCGCGATTCCAAAGGATCTGTTGGAATCCGAATTATTCGGTCACGAGCGCGGTGCCTTCACCGGCGCGCAGGCCATGCGCCAGGGCCGTTTCGAACAGGCCGAGAACGGCACGCTGTTTCTCGATGAAATCGGCGATATGCCGTTCGATCTGCAGACGCGTCTGTTGCGCGTGTTGTCGGATGGGCAGTTCTATCGCGTCGGCGGCCACAATCCGTTGCGCGCCAATGTGCGTGTGATCGCGGCGACGCACCAGAATCTCGAATCGCGCGTGCGTCAGGGTCTGTTTCGCGAGGACTTGTATCACCGCCTCAATGTGATCCGCTTGCGCTTGCCGGCGTTGCGCGAGCGTAGCGAAGATATTCCGCTTCTCACACGACACTTTCTGCAAAAGAGCGCGCGCGATCTTGGCGTGGAGCCGAAGCGCGTGTCCGAAGAGGCGTTGGCTTATCTCGCGTCGCTGCCGTTTCCGGGCAATGTGCGTCAGTTAGAGAACCTCGCCAACTGGCTCACGGTGATGGCGCCGGCGCAGACCATCGAGATCAAGGACTTGCCGCCTGATCTCGGACCCGCGCAAGCCGGCGTGAACGATCTGGCCGGCGGTGGCGGCGGTGCGATCGGCGTAGGTGATGCGACTCTCGCAGGCGGCGCGCCGGTCAACGGCACGAGTGCGGCAACGCATCCGGCCGCGGCGGGCGGCATGCCGGTCGCAACCACGGTCAGCGCCTGGGAAGGCGGCTTGCGCACCGAAGTCGCGCGCATGTTGCGCGAGAATGCCGCAGACGTCATGGACGAACTCGCACGCCGTTTCGAAGCCGCGGTGATTCGCGAAGCGCTCGACTTCACGCGTGGCCGCAAGGTCGAAGCGGCGGAGCGTCTCGGCATCGGCCGCAATACGATTACGCGCAAGATTCAGGAGCTCAATCTCGAGCCCTGAGTGTCTGATTGTAGAGCGGGGCGGCGCGTGAGCCGCCCCGCTGATTCGCTTGTCAAACGAGTCGAGTGCCCCCGCAAGGCATAATCAACGCTGTTTTCATTCGACAGCCGACGATGCCCGCACCTCGCACTCTCACCGCTCCTTTCTCCTGGCCGCTTTCCCCCGATCCCTTCCTGTCGCTCGAAGCGCTCGACGACCCTGACGCGCTCGCGTGGGTCGAGCAGCAGAACGCGCGCACGCGCGCCGCGTGGTGCAGCAGCGCGGAATTCGCCTCGCTCAGGCAGCGGCTCGCCGACGCCTATCTGCCGCGCGAACGTCCGGTGATTCCCGATCGCTGGAAGGATTGGGCTTACGACCTGTGGCAGGACGAGCGTAATCCCAAGGGCATCTGGCGGCGTACGACGTGGGCGGCATGGCGTGGCGGCAAGCCGGAGTGGCAGAACCTGCTCGACTTCGACGCGCTCGGCGCCGCCGAAGGCACGCCGTGGGTGTGCGTGGAGCTGGACATTCTTTATCCCGATGGCGACCGCGCGCTGGTCACGCTGTCGCCGGGCGGCTCGGACGCGCTCGTGGTGCGCGAGTTCGACATCGACGCGCGACGCTTCGTCAAAGACGGTTTCGCGATCGCGAAGGCCGGCAAGCACACGGCGTCGTGGATCGATCGGGACACGCTTTACGTCGGCTGGGATAACGGTCGCAAGAGCTTGACGCGCTCCGGCTATCCGCGCGAAGTGCGGCGCTGGACACGCGGCACGGCGCTCGCCGACGCGCCCGTGGTGTTCAAGGGCGCGTTCGGCGATATCGGCGTGGAAGCACACTACGATCCGGTCGAGCAGCGGCATACAGTGGTGAGCAGCGTCGATTTCTTCGATTCCCACACGTATTACCTCGATGGCGCCCAGGGTGCCTCCGATGCATGGCGCCGCTACGAGGTGCCGTCGCATGTCGCGGTGAGCGGATGGCAAGGCTGGCTGTTGCTCGAGCCGCGGCTCGATTGGGATTGCAATGGCGTGCACTATCCGGGCGGCGCGTTGCTGGCGATTCGCGAAGATGCGTTCCTGCGCGGCGAGCGCGACGTACGGCCGTTATTCACGCCCACGTCGCAAACGTCGGCCTGCGACTGGACGCATACGCGCAACCACCTGATCGTGTCGTATCTGGAAGATGTGCAGAACAAGACCTTGCTATTGACGCCGTCGCAAGCCGACAACCAGGCGTGGCATTGGCAGCAACGCGTCTTTCCAACGCGCGACGATGCGCAAGCCGATGTCTCGCCCGTCGAGCCGACGCTCGACGACGAGGTATTCGTCGATACCGACGATTATCTGCAGCCGCCCGCGTACTGGCTCGCCGACCTCGCGCGCGACGATCTGGGCGATTGGGAGTTGCTCGACCGCTGGCCGACGCAATTCGACGCGACGCAGTTCGCCGTCACGCGTGGCCACGCAGTTTCCGCGGACGGCACGCGCGTGCCGTACACCGTCGTCGGCCCGCGTGATGCGCAACAGCACGCGCGGCCATGCCTGCTCAACGGTTACGGCGGCTTTGCGATTCCGTTGCTGCCGAGCTATCTCACCGGGCAGGGCATCGGCTGGCTGGCGCGCGGCGGTGTGTACGTGGTCGCGCATATTCGCGGCGGCGGCGAGTTCGGCACGAGATGGCATACGGCCGCGCAAGGCGAGCATCGCCAGCGCGCGTTCGACGATTTCATCGCGGTGGCCGAAGCGTTGATCGAGACAGGCGTGACGAGCGCCCCGCAACTCGGCATACAGGGCGGCAGCAACGGCGGTCTGCTGGTGGCGGCGTGCATGGTGCAGCGCCCCGAGTTGTTCGGCGCCGTGGTGTGCGAGGTGCCCCTGCTCGACATGAGCCGCTATCACCTGCTGCACGCGGGCGCATCATGGATCGACGAATATGGCGACCCCGACGAACCCGATGAAGCGGGCATGCTGGCCGCTTACTCGCCGTATCACCGCGTGGCGGCGAACGTCGCGTATCCGCCTGTGTTGTTCACCACATCGACGGCCGACGACCGTGTGCATCCCGGCCACGCGCGCAAGATGGCCGCGCGCATGCAGGCGCTGGGCGCGCAGCACGTCTGGTATCGGGAGAATACGGAGGGCGGACACGGCGGCTCCGATGAACTGGAGCAGGCCGAGCACGATGCGATGGTGTTCGAGTTTCTGTGGCGTACGTTGAACGTCTCCACGCGGGCCTGACGATGTCTGGAACGGTCAGCCGAGTTGCGCGACCACCGGCGCGTGGTCCGACGGCTGATCCCATTTGCGCGGCACCTTGTCGACGTCGCACGACGAGCACACGTCGGCCAGCGCCTTCGACAGCAGGATGTGGTCGATGCGCAGTCCCGCGTTGCGGCGGAAGGCCATCATCCGGTAATCCCACCACGAATAGATCTTCTCCGGCTGCTCGAACTGGCGGAACGCGTCGAGCAGACCGAGCTCGATGAGCCGCACGAACGCGGCGCGCTCTTCGGGCGACACCAGGTTCTGGCCTTCCCACGCTTTTGGATCGTGCACATCGCGATCGTCCGGCGCGATGTTGTAGTCGCCGAGCAGCGCGAGCTTCGGATGCAGCGCCATCTCGCTCGCGATCCAGTCGTGCAGCGCAGCAAGCCAGCGCAGTTTGTACGCGAACTTGTCGGTGCCCGGCGCCTGGCCGTTGGGGAAATACGCGGAGATAATGCGCACGCCTTCGATAGTCGCGGCAATCACGCGTTGCTGCGGATCTTCAAAGCCCGGAATGTTCCGCACGATGCTGCTTTCGTCGACCGTCAGGCCGCCGCGCACCAGAATGCCGACGCCGTTATAGGTCTTCTGCCCGGCGAACCAGCTGCGGTAGCCTTTCTCTTCGAGTTCGGCGCGCGGGAATTTTTCGTCGGGCAGCTTCAGTTCCTGAAGGCACAGCACGTCGGTGCCGCTGGTTTCGAGCCAGTCGATCACATGCTGCTGGCGGACTTTGAGGGAGTTGACGTTCCAGGTGGCGATTTTCATGACATTCTCTTTTTCTTGCGTGATTCCGATAGTCCCGCATCTTATCGCGCGGACGAGGAGGCGGTGAAAATGGCCTCGTCGCGGCATCGAAAATAAAAGCGCGAGCCGCTCATGCCGCGGCGTATAGTGGGACCACTCACACTCGCACTTTTGCGCATCGGGGAGGTACCATGGCCGAGCTTTACCCAGCCCTTTATAAGGACTTCGAAGTGCATCCGCTGGTGTTTTCGCGGGCGTTCGACAAGTTCGACGGCCACAAGCGCCACTCCGAAGGCTACGACGTCGCGGTGCGCGTCTGCCGTCCGGGCGCGATCAGCGGCTCGAAGGCGAGCCGCGTGTTTCGTCTCGTGCTGCCGCTCACGTTTTCCGATTTCGGTGTGGCCAAACGCAGCGCGAGCCAGTACGGCGCGGATATCATCGACGGCAAGGTGGAAGGCGCGACGGTCCAGGATCTGTGAGTCGCGTGTGCGTCATTTCACGAGCGTGAAATAATTCGCGCGATTGTTTGACGTCTTGCGAACATCTCTATACAATCCGTTTTCTCTGACGCGGGGTGGAGCAGTCTGGCAGCTCGTCGGGCTCATAACCCGAAGGTCGTAGGTTCAAATCCTACCCCCGCAACCAAGCATTGTTGAAAGCCCGCTGGCGCAAGCCACGCGGGCTTTTTAAATTCTGGCGTGCATCCGCGTGTGCCTGCCATTCAACTGCACACGCACTCCGCCGTTCACTCCGAATCAATCGCCCATTCCACTGCCGCTTGCGCATGCAACGCAGTCGTATCGAACACAGGCAACGCGGAATCTTCCGGCTTGATCAGCAAGGTAATCTCAGTGCAGCCGAGAATCACCGCCTGTGCGCCGCGCGCGGCGAGCGCTTCGATCACACGCTGATACACCGCGCGCGAAGCGTCGTTCACTTTGCCGTGGCATAGCTCGTCGTAAATGATGCGATGCACGTCCGCGCGTTCGGCTTCGTCGGGAACGAGTGTCTCGAGGCCGTAGCGCTCGCGCAGGCGTCCCGTGTAGAAAGTTTGCTCCATCGTATAGCGCGTGCCGAGCAAGCCCACCCGCTCGATACCTGCCGCCCGCAGCGCGCTGCCGGTAGGATCGGCGATATGCAGGAAGGGCACGTCGATCGCCGCTTCGATCGATTCGTACACGCGATGCATCGTATTGGTCGCCAGCATCACCAGATCGGCGCCACCGCGTTCGAGTTGGCGGGCGGCGTCGGCCATCTGCTGGCCGAGCGCGGTCCAGTCGCCCGCGCGCTGGTTCGCTTCGATCGGCGCGAAGTCGACGGTGAGCATCAGGCTGCGCGCGTTATGGTGGCCGCCGAGGCGCGCTTTGGCATGGCGATTGAGCAGCTTGTAATACTCGGTGGACGATTCCCAACTCATCCCGCCGATCACGCCGATCGTTTTCATGTGCTTGCTCCGTGAGTGCATGACGGCGCGGCATCGACCGTCTGTCTGGCGAGTATAGGTGGGCGGCCCGATGCATTGCCGGTACGGATCGCGCGCCGCTCGCCGGTACGCCTGGATGAAAAAAACGTCGAACAAAATCGCCGCCACGCGCTTTCTGACGCCGATAGAATCGTAATCAATCAGGACGGGGTCAAAGGGAGCAATAGATGGATCTGATCATCCGCCGCGCGGTGGTGCCGCCAGGCGCCGCGCCGCAACACAAGGAGCCGGTCGACATCGGCATCGAAGCGGGCCGCATCGTTGCGGTCGAGCCGAATCTGGCCGCCAACGCGCGCGAGGAAATCGACGCCGCGGGCTCGCTCGTCACGCCGCCGTTCGTCGATCCGCATTTCCATATGGACGCAACGCTCTCGTACGGTCTGCCGCGTGTGAACGCGTCGGGCACGCTGCTCGAAGGCATCGCGTTGTGGGGCGAACTGAAGCCGGATTTGACGCAGGAGGCGCTGATCGAGCGCGCGCTGCAGTATTGCGACTGGGCCGTCGCGCGCGGATTGCTGGCCATCCGCAGCCACGTGGATGTGTGCGATCCGCGCCTGCTCGCGGTCGAGGCGCTGGTGGAAGTGAAACGCCGCGTCGCGCCGTATCTCGACCTGCAACTGGTGGCCTTTCCGCAAGACGGCGTGCTGCGCAGCCCGGGCGCGTTCGAGAACCTCAAGCGCTCGATCGCAATGGGTGTGGACGTGGTCGGCGGCATTCCGCATTTCGAGCGCACCATGGCCGACGGCGCGCAGTCCGTGCGCCTGTTGTGCGAATACGCAGCGGAGCAGGGCTTGCGCGTCGACATGCATTGCGATGAATCGGACGATCCGATGTCGCGGCACATCGAGACGCTCGCGGCCGAAACGCACCGGCTCGGTTTGCATGGGCGCGTCACCGGTTCGCATCTGACCTCGATGCATTCCATGGACAACTATTACGTCAGCAAGCTGCTGCCGCTGATGCGCGATTCGGGCGTCGCGGCGATCGCGAATCCGCTGATCAACATCACGCTGCAAGGACGCAGCGACACGTATCCGAAACGCCGCGGCATGACGCGAGTACCGGAGATGATGGCGGCCGGCATCAACGTCGCGTTCGGCCACGATTGCGTGATGGACCCCTGGTATAGCCTCGGTTCGGGCGACATGCTCGAAGTCGCGCACATGGGCCTGCATGTGGCGCAGATGACGGGCGTCGACGGCATGCGCGCCTGTTTCGACGCGGTGACGGTGAACGCCGCGCGCATTCTCGGTCTGGAAGGCTACGGCATCGCGCCGGGTTGCGCGGCCAATCTGGTGCTGCTCGACGCGCGCGATCCGGTGGAAGCAATTCGTTTGCGTGCCGCGCGTCTTGCGGTGGTGAGCCGCGGCAAGGTGGTGAGCCGTGCGCCGGCTGCGCGCGCGTCGCTGTCGCTCGAAGGCCGTCCTGCGCAAGTGGATTTCAAGCTGCATCGCGGCTGAAAGCAGCAGGGCGCGGAGCCTTGCGCGGAATAAAAAAACCGGTGCCTGCATAACACAGGTCACCGGTTTTTTATCGACGCATGCAAAGCGCCGAGGTTTGCATCAACCGATCAATGCGCCGCGCCCGGCGACATGCCGTTGTGGCGCAGCAAGGCATCGATATTCGGCTCGCGACCGCGGAACGCCTTGAACGATTCCATCGCCGGGCGGCTGCCGCCCACTTCCAGAATCTCCTTGCGATAACGCAGGCCGGTCGCCTGATCGAGCACGCTGCCGCTCGCCGTTTGCGCCGCTTCTTCGAATGCCGCGTAGGCGTCGGCGGAGAGCACTTCAGCCCACTTGTAGCTGTAGTAGCCCGCCGCATAACCGCCCGCGAAAATATGGCTGAACGTATTCGGCCAACGCGAGAACGGCGCCTGCGGCACGACATGGAAACGCTCGTTGATTTCGCTCGCGAGTTCGGTGGCGTTCTTGGTGCCCGAAGCGTCGAAGCCGGTATGCAGTTGCATGTCGAACATCGAGAACACGATCTGACGCAGCGTGCCGAGACCACTCTGGAAATTCTTCGCGGCGAGCATCTTGTCGAACAGATCGCGCGGCAGCGGCTTCGCCGTTTCGACGTGCGAGGTCATGTCGCTCAACACGTCCCACTCCCAGCAGAAGTTCTCCATGAATTGCGACGGCAGTTCGACCGCGTCCCACTCGACGCCGTTGATGCCCGACACGCCCAGCTCATCGACGCGTGTCAGCATGTGATGCAGACCGTGGCCGAACTCGTGGAACAGCGTGATGACTTCGTCATGCGTGAAGCAGGCAGGCTTGCCGCCGACCGGCGCCGAGAAGTTGCACGTCAGATACGCGACCGGCGTTTGCACGCTGCCATGCGTGTGCTTGTGACGGCCGCGCGCATCGTCCATCCAGGCGCCGCCGCGTTTGCCTTCGCGTGCATACAGATCGAGGTAGAACTGCGCGACGAGGCCGCCGTCCTGATTCTCGACGCGGAAAAAGCGCACGTCCGGATGCCACACGGCCGCTTCGTCGCGACGGATACGCACACCGAAGAGTGTCTCCGTGACCTTGAAAAGACCCTTGAACACGGCGTCTTCCGGGAAGTACTGTTTGACTTCGTTCTCGGAGAACGAGTAGCGCTTCTGACGAAGACGCTCAGCGGCAAACGTCATGTCCCACGGTTGCAGCTCAGTCATGCCGAGTTCGTTCGCAGCGAATTCGCGCAGTTCCTTCCAGTCCTGCTCGGCATGCGGACGCGCACGCGTGGCAAGGTCTTCGAGGAAGCTCATCACCTGGGCGGGCGATTCGGCCATTTTCGGCGCGAGCGAGACTTCGGCGAAGTTGTTGAAGCCGAGCATATGCGCTTCTTCGGCGCGCAGTTTCAGCTGGTCGGCGAGCACCGCGGTGTTGTCCCACTCGGGCTTGCCGTTGCCATATTGCGGGCCGAGTTCGGAAGCGCGCGTGACATAGGCGCGATACATTGCTTCGCGCATCGGACGATTTTCCGAGTACTGCATCACCGGGAAGTACGACGGGAAGTGCAGTGTGAACTTGTAGCCGGTTTTGCCTTCGCGTTCGGCCGCTTCCTTCGCGCCTTCAATCACGTCTTCCGGCAGGCCGGCCAATTGTGCTTCGTTGCCCGCTTCGACGATATACGCGTAAGCGTTGGTCGCATCGAGCACGTGATCGGAAAAGGCTTTCGAAAGCGCCGCCTGGCGTTCCTGCAATTCGGCGAAATGGGGCTTCTGGTCTTCAGGCAATTCCGCGCCGGACAGGCGGAAATCGCGCAGCGCATTGCCGAGGATCTTCTTGCGCTCGCCGGTCAGCGATTCGAAGTCGACGCTGGCATTCAACGCCTTGTACTTCTCATACAGCGCGAGATTTTGCCCGACGCTCGACCAGAACTCGGTGACGCGCGGCAGATTCTCGCCATACACGGCGCGCAGCTCGGGCGTGTCGGCAACCGCGTTCAGATGGCCGACCACGCTCCAGGCGCGCGAGAGCGGTTCGGTGGCGCGCTCGACCGGTTCGACCACGTCGGCCCATGACGCGGGCGTGATCGGCTGGGCGGCGCGCTCGACGGCGGCGGCCGCATCGGCGAGCAGCACATCGAGGGCGGGCGTGACGTGTTCGGGGCGGATTTCGCCAAAGCGCGGCAGGTCGGAGAAATCGAGGAGCGGATTGTCGTGATTCGAGGCGGTAGTGGACATGAGGCTTCCTGTCTGACGCGGGTGAACGGGTAATCGGTGCATCGACGGGCGTCCCCCGAGGGGACTGCCTTCGGGGCGCGCGCTATGACGCCCCATAACAGCCGATATAGACATTATTGGGGCAGGGCGCGTTGATTCCAATCCGTCGGCAGACAAATTATCAGATGTCGCGGCCCGGTGCGCGAACGCGACATCGCGGTCGAGCATCGCGCGCGCCGAAATTCGCCGCTGCGCTCTGTGCGAGAGCGCACGGTTTCGATTGCTGCTATGCGGCAATGTGGAGCGTCGCTATCGGTCGGCGGCGTTTTTTGTAAAGAGGTATCGATGAATCCGCTTTCGGACGCTCTCGCGCACAAGGGCAATAATTTCGATCTCGTGCGGCTGCTCGCCGCCATTGCCGTCGTGTATGGCCATTCGTACGTGCTTCAGGCGCCCGACGGTACAACGGATTGGGTCCAGAACGCGCTGGGTTTCGACGGGTTCGGCGCGCTGGGCGTCTACGCCTTCTTCCTGCTGAGCGGCATGCTGGTGACTGCCAGCTTCGACCGGCAACGCTCGGTGCCGCGCTTCGCCGTGTTGCGCATCGCGCGGATCTGGCCGGCGGTGGCGGCCGGGTCGCTGGTGACGGTGTTCATCATTGGTCCGCTGTTTACGACGCTGCCGCTGCGCGAATATTTCGCCTCCGGCATGACTTGGGCCAATCTCGACAACTTCGCGACGATCGTGCGCTCGCGCGGCTGGGCGCTGCCCGGCGTGTTCGAGCACAACCGCTATCCCATCGACATCTGCGGACCGCTCTGGACGCTGCCGGTCGAAGTGCGCTGCTATCTGCTCGTGCTCCTGACCGGTCTGGTAGGTTTGCTTTCAAGCTCGCGCGGCGTCGTGCTCGCGGCCGCGCTCGGCTGCGCCTTCTTCATGCTGCACGTGGATCACGCGCATTGGCAGATCGGCTTGCGCGATTTCAGCGAAACGCCGGACGGCTATTCGTTCTGGCCGGAGCCGTTTTTCATGCTGGGCATGCTGCTGTATGGCTGGCGCGAACGGATCGACATCAACGGTTTGACGGCGCTGGCGTTCACGATGGTGTTTCTGGTGTTCCGCGACACGGCCGGTGCGCAGCCGTTGTTCTATCTGGCCTTCGTGTACGGCGTGCTATGGATCGGCACGACGCCGCTCCTGCGGCGCTTCGTGCCGCGTCACGATTACTCGTACGGCATCTATCTGTACGGCTTCATGGTGCAGCAATGCGTCGCGAACATCGCGCCGCAGTTGAACCATGTGACGGCGGTGTTGATCGCCGCGCCGGTCATTCTGCTGTGCGCGGCGCTGTCGTGGCACTTCGTGGAGCGGCCGGTGCTGAAGTGGTGCCGCGGGCGTCTGGCGCGGTCGTCGACGCCGGTTGCGGCAGGGTTGCCTGCTGGAGATCAAGCTGTGCGCTGAGATGCGCTGACGTGAGAGGGGGCGTGCGGCGCCGATGTCTGCGGATACCTTGGCACGATGCCGAGGCCGCAAGCATCCCGATGCCGGCGAGTTTGCTTCGCCGGCGTTCAGGCGACCAATGCGAGCGCTAAGAAGTGTGGCGCGCGTTAGCACCGATGGTGTCGATACCCTGGCACGACGCCAAGGCCATAAAGTCCCGAAGCCGGCGAAGACCCTCCACCGGCTTTTCTCCTACCGCTTTACGCGTTCGCCGCCGCTTCGCGCTCGGCGGCTTCGATCGTGTTGACGAGCAGCATGGTGATCGTCATCGGGCCGACGCCGCCCGGCACCGGCGTGATGTAGCCGGCCACTTCCTTGACGCCCGCGAAATCCACGTCGCCGCACAGCTTGCCGGCTTCGTCGCGATTCATGCCGACGTCGATCACCGCCGCGCCCGGCTTCACCATCTCCGCCGTGAGAATGTTGCGCAAGCCGGTGGCGGCGACCACGACATCCGCGTTGCGCGTGTGAGCGGCCAGATCGCGCGTCTTGCTGTGGCAGATCGTGACGGTCGCGCCGGCTTCGAGCAGCAGCAACGCCATCGGCTTGCCGACGATGTTCGAGCGGCCGATCACCACCGCGTTCGCGCCTTGCAGCGGAATCTCGTACGCAGCGAGCATTTTCATGACGCCGTACGGCGTGCACGGACGGAACAACGGCTGGCCGGTCATCAGCGCGCCGGCGTTGGCGACGTGAAAGCCGTCGACGTCCTTTTCCGGCGCGATCGCCTCGATCACCTTGTGGCTGTCGATATGCGGCGGCAGCGGCAGTTGCACCAGAATGCCGTGAATGCGCGGGTCGCGGTTCAGTTCGTCGATGCGCGCGAGCAGTTCGGCTTCCGGCAGGTCGGCCGGATAGCGGTCGAACGACGAGCCGAGCCCGTTGTCGTGGCACGCCTTCACTTTGTTGCGCACGTACACTTCACTGGCCGGATTGTCGCCGACCAGTACCACCGCGAGGCCCGGCTGATGGCCGCGGGCGGTGAGGGCGGCGGCGCGCGCGGCGACGTCGGCGCGCAGGGTCTTGGAAAGGGCTAGGCCGTCGATCAGTTTGGCAGTCATGGTCGGGTCGAGATGGGCAGTTTGGAAAGCGGGGCGGGGCGCAGACGCTTGTGCGTGCCGCGCGCGATGGCGCTTTTCAACGGGAATGGGTCGGCACGTGAAAAGCGCGCGGCGCGAATCGGGGTTAAGCGGCGCTGCAAAGTGCGACATTATACCGGCCCTGCCAGGCGTGCCGCGTACGGATTCCAGACTGCGTGGCCGCAGTGGGGACGCGGGCCGTGCGTGCTTCACATGGCGGGCATGGCTGCCCGCTTTGAGCGGTGGCGGCCGCGAGTGCGCTGCCAGACGCGTCTTCGGAGCCGTGCCTGCCACCGGGAGCCTGGCGCGTGCCCCTTTGCGCGGCGGGCGGAGGCTCGGCTGTCAAACGCGACGGCTAAGGCTCGACCGCTTGCCAACCCGAACCCGGATCGAATGCCGTGATGGCGGCAGCCGCGCGCGTGGTGCGCGGCCCGAGGTTCTTCTGATAGACCTGCCCGTCCTGGTTGACGATGAAACTCATCACGCCGGTCCTGCCATATTCGGCTGGCGATGCGATCAGTCCGAACCCTTTGCTCAGCACGCCGTTCTCGACGTAGTTGCCGGCGCCGCCCTTCGCGTGCGCCCCTTGGGCCGTGAGGATGCGGAAGCGATAGCCGTGATATGCCTCTTCAGGGTGCGTGCCGTCGGGCATGGTGCCGGCGCGCGGTTTAAGCGGACTTTTCGCTTCGCCGGGCGCCGTCGTCCAGTACAGGCCGTCGTGCTGTCCCGGCGTACTGACGAAGCGCTGCGCGTAGTGCCGGGTCAGGTTGCGATAGTCGTATTGCGCGTCGAGATAGACGAGCGAGCTCAGGATCGCGCCGTGTTCATTGCGGCCGATGCGGCGTGTCAGCATTTCATCGCGTCCCGCCGGTGAATCGAAACGCCAGCCGTTGCCGGACTGTACGAGCGGAATCGGCAAGGTCCAACCGCTGTCGCCGACCGTCAGATGCGCGGTGGCGCGGCCTTTGTCATTGACCGGATCCTCGACGATCTGATGGTTTTTCGACCATTCGCCGAGGAACTGATAGATGTCGTCCTGGCCGATGCCTTCGGTCGGAATGACGCGATGAAAATCGCCGCCGAGCACGCGCTTGAGCGCGTCCTCGTCGTTGCGGGCGAGGGCTTCGACGAAGGCGTTGGCGGCGTCGTCCGCGCTGGGATAAACCGCCTGGGCATGGGCGGGGATCGCGCTGATCAGCAGAACCGGCGCCAGCAGCAGTGTGCCGGTGGTGGCGAGAGCTATCGTAAGTGTCAGAACCTGGGCGCGCAGCTTGCGCTTTGAGAATAGATGCATCATCGGATGGCTTCCTTTTTTTGTTCAACGGTTGCGGCCGGAGTAGTGTTCGGCCGCGTCCTCCCGGTGGGGTTTATACGACGAGATGTCGATGCGCGGCACGAGCTGCGTCGCTTGGCCGCTAGGGAAAATGACGAGGAAACGGCGGGTCGGATCGGCGGCGGGTACGTGGTCGGAAGCCTCGACTGACACGACCCTACGGCGCGGAAAACGCTCGAATCGTTCCCATTGTTTCGCATCACCAGGCGATGCCGGATGCGACGTTTCGCAGCACGCGTCGCTCCCGCGTTGATCACCGCATCGGGCTGTCGATGCGTATTATTTTGCGCGGGCGAACTGCGTCGAAATCACGCGGTTAGTGGTGATTGCCATGCGATGCAGGAGCGGTAAAGCGAGGGAAAATACGAGGAAAAAGAGGGGCGAGACAGGCCGGACTCTTCAATAGTCCGGCCGTTGATGCGCAGTCACTTCTAATCCGGCGACTTCACTCCCAAAGGCGCTTCCTTCGGGGCGCGTGCCGCCGGTTGCGGCTTATTGCGCCGGTTGCGGCTTGTTCGACAGCGCCAGTCGCAGCAGATCGGCGACCGTGTTGACGTTGAGCTTTTCCATGATGTTCGCGCGGTGCGCTTCGACCGTCTTGATGCTGATGCCGAGGTCGTCGGCGATCTGCTTGTTCAGGCGTCCGGCGATGATGCGCTCCAGCACCTGATGCTCACGCGCGGTCAGCTTGCCGAGACGCTCCGCCGCGGCGCGCTGCTGCTGCACGCTGGTGCTTTCGCTGCGCGCCTTGTCGAGCATGCGCTCGACGAGCTTGCGCAACTCGGCTTCGTCGAACGGCTTTTCGATGAAGTCCATCGCGCCTTTTTTCATCGTCGACACGGCCATCGGCACGTCGCCGTGGCCTGTCACGAAGATGATCGGCAGCGATGCGTTGTCGGCGATCAGGCGTTCCTGCAATTCGAGTCCGCTCATGCCGGACATCCGCACATCCAGAATCAGGCACGCGATCTGGCCCGGATGCTGATGCGGCTGCCATGCGTCGATGAACTGCTCGGCGCTGGAGAAGCATTGCACGCGGTAGCCGTTCGCCTCCAGCAGCCAGCGCAGCGAATCTCGCACGGCCTCGTCGTCGTCGACGACAAAGACAGTTTCCTGTGTGGTGACTGGGCTATTCATAGCTCTCCCGTAACGGTTTGTGGTGTCGGCGCCTGTGTCCCGCCGTTGCTCGGGCCATCGGGCTCTCCAATAGGCAGACTGCAATGGAACGTGGCGCCTGTGATGTGGCCGTCAGATTCGACGTTATTCACCACCCACAGACGGCCCCGGTGCGATTCGATAATCGAACGGCAAATGTTCAGCCCCATGCCCATGCCATCGGACTTGGTGCTGTAAAACGGTTCGAACAGCCGCTCGGCTGTTGCTTCGTCGACGCCCGGCCCCTGGTCGACGACGCTGATGCAGACAAACCCGCTCTCCAGTCGCACGACGACCCGGATCACCGGATCGACCGCATTCGGACGGGCCTCGGCCATCGCTTCGGCGGCGTTCTTCAGCAGGTTCACCAGCACCTGCTCAATCAGCACCGGGTCGACGTAGATCACCGGCAGGCGCGAGCGCAGATCCGTGACGATGCGAATGCGGCGCTTCCTCGCCTCGATTTCGGCGAGGCCCACGGCGTCGGCGACGATATCGGCGACGCGCGTGGCCTGGCGCTTCGGCTCGCTGCGCTTCACGAACTCGCGAATGCGTTTGATGATCATGCCGGCGCGCACCGCCTGCTGGGCGGTTTTTTCGAGCACGGGCAGCAGATTGTCAGGTGTCGTCCGACCGGATTTAACCAGCGCCACAGTTCCGGAGCAATAGTTATTGATCGCGGCGAGCGGTTGATTCAGTTCGTGCGCGAGCGACGAAGCCATTTCGCCCATCGTCATCAGGCGGCTGGTGAACTGCAGCTTCTCGTCCTGCTGACGCGACAGTTCCTGCGCCTGCTTGCGCGTGGTGATGTCGGTCGCGATCTGCATCTGCGCGAGGTGGCCGTCCACCCACTGAATGTACTGGCGGCGCACTTCGAACCACTTCTGAATGCTCTGCACGTAAATTTCCTGCGCATCCGCGGTGCTTTCGGTCAACGCGGCGGCGGGCAGGCCAGCGTATGTGTCCACCATATCGATCGAATCGGACGACGCCTGTGCGCTATCGAACCCGCCGCCCGCCAATTCCAGATGGCCGTCCGGGCGAATGCCGAACAGATGCCGGTAATAGCGGTTGGCGAACAGGAGTTCGGCTTCGTCGGCGGCCAGCACGGAGACGGCGGCGTCGAGACTTTCGAGCACCGTGGTGAAGCGCTCGTGCGCGGCGGCGAGTTCCTCGCGCGCGCGCTTCGGCTCGGTGATGTCGGTCATCGACGACATCCAGCCGGTCTGGCGGCCCGAGCTGTCGATCAGCGGCGACACGTAGAGCCGCGCGTGGAACAGCGAGCCGTCCTTGCGGCGCACCCGCAATTCGAAGCCGGAAGAGGGCGCCTTGCCGCGCAGCGTCATGTCGAGCTGGCGCTGCATTTCGGGGTAGGCGTCGCGCGGCCAGTAGGCGAACGGCGCGTTCTTGCCGACCAGATCGCTTTCGTCCCAGCCGGTCATGCGGCAAAACGCCGGATTGACGTGGGTGATGCGCCCATGCATGTCGAGCACGCGCATGCCGATCAGCACCGAGTTTTCCATCGCGCGGCGGAAGAACGCTTCGGCGTACAGCGCCTGCTGCGCCTCGAAGCGTTGCCGCGTGTGCTTCCACAAGCTCCACAGGCTCCACAGCACGAAACAGGACAGACCCGCCACCAGCCACACCAGCGTGTTGTTGGTGAAGTTGGTCATCTGCGGGAACGCGTAGACGCGCACCGAGACGCCCTGGCCCGGCGGATCGAGCGGCAGGTCGTAGAACATGTCGCGCGGCAGGCGCGGGCGGGTCGACGTGGTGGTCAACTCGCGGTTGTTCACGTCGATGATCGAGATTTTGTATTTTGCGGACAGCTCAGGCGGAATGTCGTGCTTGAGGATCCCTTCCACCGAGAACACGGCGGCGATCGTGCCGAGGAAGTCGCGGTCGCGGAACACCGGCGTTTGCAGCGTGATGTAGCCGTTGCCGAGGTCGTCGTAGATGAGCGGCGAATACACCTGGCGGCGCGTGTTGCGCGCCTCGGTGAAGGCGGCTTTGACGGCTTCGTCCATCTGCGCGTCGTTCGGCTTGGCCAGACGCTGGCCGAACACGGGCAACGCGGTATTGGGCCAGCGCGGTTGCTGCGCGCTGGTGTACCAGTTCATGTAGAGGATCTCGGGATGCCCCTGCATGATGTCCGTGGTGGACACCTGGAACGAATGCGGATCGGCGCGGCCGGCGACCAGATCGCGCGCGAGCGCCTGGATCTGTTCCTGCGCGCCGGTCATGGACAGGCGGATCTGCTGCTGCGCCCACGCGACATTACGGTAAAGCGTGTCTTCCTGCTGTTGCTGTTCGCGCCGGTTCAGGCTCCACAAAATCAGACTCATGACGACCAGGAACACCAGGATCGACAGAAGCGGCGTGAGCAAATAGGAATTGGACCACCATGGTCCATGGTGCCAGCGGGAGGACGGCGTCGAATCCGCGGGCGAACCGGCGGTGCGCGCCGAGCGTGCGAAAAGCCGTTCGGTCAACATGCGTGGCATTGTAGCGCAGCGCGAAGCTAGCAAATGGCGCAAAAAAGCGCGGAAAGGACCATTAATCGGCGCAAACTAGCCAGCGTATCCGTCGATCGGCAGTCAAATCAGGTTGCGCCGCAACAATTTTCCGCATTATGAGATTCGATCTCGTAATTCGAAAATTTTGTTGCACTGACGTCGGGACCCTTATTACAATCGGCCGAAGCTGCCGCGGCCGTGCTTCGTCCGCGTCGTCTGTTCAAAGAGCGTTCCTCTACATCCAGGAGACGAGCATGTCCGCTGTACCCGACGAAGTCATGAAATATGTCGCTGCTGAAAAAGACGACGATCCCCAGGAAACCGGCGAATGGCTTGAAGCGCTGGATGGCGTGATTTCTGCTGTGGGCCCAGATCGCGCTCACTACCTGATCGAGAAACAGATCGAATTCGCCCGCGTGCATGGCGAACATCTGCCGTTCTCGGCCAACACGCCGTACATCAACACGATCCCGGTTTCGCGTCAGGCGAAGATCCCCGGCGATCAGGACATCGAACACCGCATTCGCTCGTACACGCGCTGGAACGCCATCGCGATGGTGCTGCGCGCCGGCAAGGACACCAATGTCGGCGGCCACATCGCCTCGTTCGCTTCCGCCGCCACGCTGTACGACGTCGGCTACAACCACTTCTGGCATGCGCCGTCCGCCGCACATGGCGGCGATCTCGTGTTCGTGCAGGGCCACTCGTCGCCGGGCGTCTACTCGCGCGCGTTCCTGCTGGGCCGCCTGACCGAGAACCAGCTCGACAACTTCCGTCAGGAAGTGGGCGGCGAGGGCATCTCGTCGTACCCGCACCCGTGGCTGATGCCGGACTTCTGGCAATTCCCGACCGTCTCGATGGGCCTCGGCCCGATCATGGCGATCTATCAGGCGCGCTTCATGAAGTACATGCAGGCGCGCGGCATTGCGAAGACCGACGGCCGCAAGGTCTGGGCGTTCCTCGGCGACGGCGAAACGGACGAGCCGGAATCGCTCGGCGCGATCGGCATGGCGGGCCGCGAACGCCTCGACAACCTCGTGTTCGTGATCAACTGCAACCTGCAGCGACTCGACGGTCCGGTGCGCGGCAACGGCAAGATCATCCAGGAACTGGAAAGCGAATTCCGCGGCGCGGGCTGGAACGTCATCAAGGTCATCTGGGGCAGCCGCTGGGATGCGCTGTTCCAACGCGACAAGTCCGGCGCGCTGATGCGCCGCATGATGGACGTGGTCGACGGCGAGTATCAGACGTACAAATCGGAGTCGGGCGCGTATGTGCGCGAACACTTCTTCAATACGCCGGAACTGAAGGCGCTGGTCGCCGAATGGTCCGACGAGGAAATCTGGAACCTGAATCGCGGCGGCCACGATCCGCACAAGATCTACGCAGCGTTCCAGGAAGCGTCGAATTCGCAGGGCCAGCCGACCGTCATTCTCGCGAAGACGATCAAGGGCTACGGCATGGGCGAAGCCGGTCAGGCGATGAACATCACCCACCAGCAGAAAAAGCTGCACGTGGATCAGCTGAAGAAATTCCGCGACCAGTTCCGCCTGCCGATCGCCGACGACGATCTCGTCAACGTGCCGTACCTCAAGTTCGAAGAAGGTTCGAAGGAACTCGAGTACATGCGTGCTCGCCGTCAGGACCTCGGCGGCTATCTGCCGGCGCGTCGCCAGAAGGCCGAATCGCTGCCGGTGCCGGAACTGTCGGCATTCGAGCCGCTGCTCAAAGGCACGGGCGAAGGCCGCGAGATCTCCACGACCATGGCGTTCGTGCGGATCCTGAACATCCTGCTGAAAGACAAGGCGCTCGGCAAGCGCATCGTGCCGATCGTGCCGGACGAGTCGCGTACCTTCGGTATGGAAGGCCTGTTCCGTCAGATCGGTATCTGGAATCAGGAAGGCCAGAAGTACGTGCCGGAAGATTCCGACCAGCTGATGTTCTACCGTGAGTCGGAAACCGGTCAGATCCTGCAGGAAGGCATCAACGAAGCCGGTGGTATGTGTGACTGGATCGCGGCCGCGACGTCGTATTCGACGCACGGCGAGATCATGATCCCGTTCTACATCTTCTACTCGATGTTCGGCTTCCAGCGTATCGGCGACCTCGCATGGGCAGCTGGCGACATGCGTTCGCGCGGCTTCCTGCTGGGTGGTACGGCCGGCCGCACGACGCTGAACGGCGAAGGTCTGCAGCACGAAGACGGCCACTCGCTGCTGTGGGCGGCTTCGGTGCCGAACTGCATCAGCTACGACCCGACCTTCGGTTACGAACTCGCGGTCATCATGCGGGACGGCCTGCGCCGCATGGTCGCGGATCAGGAAGACGTGTACTACTACATCACGGTGATGAACGAGAACTACGAGCACCCGGCGATTCCGCAGGGCGACTCGGTGGCTGACGACATCATCAAGGGCATGTACGCGTTCCGTAAGGCCGAAGCGGACAAGAAGGCGCCGCGCGTGCAGTTGATGGGCGCGGGCACGATCTTCAACGAAGTGATCGCCGCCGCCGACCTGCTGAAGAACGACTGGGGCGTCGCCGCCGATCTGTGGAGCGTGCCGAGCTTCACCGAACTCGCGCGCGAAGGCCACGAAGTGCAGCGCTGGAACCTGCTGCACCCCACCGAAGAAAAGAAGCTCTCGCACGTCGAGAAGCTGCTGAAGGACGCACAAGGTCCGGTCATCGCATCGACCGACTACGTGCGCGCGCTGACCGAGCAGATCCGCGCGTTCGTGCCGCAGAAGTTCGTCGTGCTGGGCACGGATGGCTACGGCCGTTCGGACACGCGCGAAAAGCTGCGCCACTTCTTCGAAGTCGACCGCTACTGGGTTACGGTTGCCGCGTTGAATGCACTCGCAGATGAAGGCACGATCGAACGCAAGGTAGTCGCCGAGGCGCTCAAGAAGTACAACCTTGATCCCGCCAAACCCAACCCGATGACCGTCTAAGGCATCCTTCCCCGTGTGCCATGGCGTGCGCGCCCGCTCCTGCATTTGCAGGGGCAGGCCGCGTGCGCGGCCCAGGAGACACTAACAATGAGTCAAGCGATCGAAGTCAAGGTGCCGGACATCGGCGATTACAAGGACATTCCTGTGATCGAGGTGCTGGTGAAGGCGGGTGACACCGTCGAAAAAGAGCAATCGCTCGTTACGCTGGAATCCGACAAGGCGACCATGGACGTGCCGAGCTCGGCCGCCGGCGTCGTCAAGGAAGTGAAGGTCAAGGTCGGCGACAACGTGTCGGAAGGTTCGCTGATCGTCGTGCTGGAAAGTGCGGAAGGTGGCGCGGCTGCGCCCGCTCCGGCGCCTGCTGCTGCTCCGGCTCCGTCGGCGGCACCGGCTGCGGCTCCCGCGGCTGCGCCCGCGCCCGCTGCGAGCGGCGGCGGTCTGCAGGAAGTCAAAGTGCCGGATATCGGCGACTACAAAGACATTCCCGTGATCGAAGTCGCGGTGAAGGTCGGCGATCGCGTCGAGAAAGAGCAGTCGCTGGTGACGCTTGAGTCCGACAAGGCGACCATGGACGTGCCGAGTTCGGCTGCCGGCGTCGTCAAGGAAGTGAAGGTCAAGGTCGGAGATACCGTGTCGGAAGGCTCGGTGATCGTGATCGTGGAAGCGGAAGGCGGCGCGGCGGCTGCGGCCCCCGCTCCGGCTCCGAAGCAGGCGGTCGAGAAGCCGTCGGATGCGCCGGCCGCTCCGTCGCCGGCTCCGGCGGCTCCGTCGGCGCTCGCTCAGGCGCCGGTGATTCCGGCTGGCGAAGGTGGCGCGCGGCACGCGAGCCATGCGTCGCCGTCCGTGCGCAAGTTCGCGCGTGAGCTGGGTGTCGATGTAACGCAGGTGCAGGGCACGGGTCCGAAGAACCGTATCACGCAAGCCGACGTGACCGCCTTCATCAAGGGCGTCATGACTGGTCAGCGTGCTGCGCCGGCTGGTGCGGCCGCACCGGCTGCCGCGGGCGGTGGCGGCGAGTTGAACCTGCTGCCGTGGCCGAAGGTCGACTTCACGAAGTTCGGTCCGGTCGATCCGAAACCGCTGTCGCGCATCAAGAAGATTTCGGGCGCGAATCTGCATCGCAACTGGGTCATGATTCCGCACGTCACCAATAACGACGAAGCGGATATCACCGAGCTCGAAGCATTGCGCGTGAAGTTGAACAAGGAATACGAAAAGTCGGGTGTGAAGATCACCATGCTGGCTTTCGTAATCAAGGCCGTGGTCTCGGCTTTGAAGCAGTTCCCGACGTTCAATGCCAGCCTCGACGGCGATAACCTGGTGTTCAAGCAGTATTTCCATATCGGATTTGCCGCGGATACGCCGAACGGTCTGGTCGTGCCTGTCATTCGCGATGCGGACAAGAAGGGCTTGATCGATATCGCCAAGGAAATGGCCGAGTTGTCCAAGCTCGCGCGTGACGGCAAGCTCAAGCCGGATCAGATGCAAGGTGGGTGCTTCTCGATTTCTTCTTTGGGTGGCATTGGTGGCACGAACTTCACGCCGATTATCAATGCGCCTGAAGTCGCCATTCTTGGGCTGTCGCGTGGCGCGATGAAGCCGGTTTGGGATGGTAAGCAGTTCGTGCCTCGGCTGACTTTGCCGCTGTCCCTGTCGTATGACCATCGGGTGATTGATGGTGCGGCGGCGGCCAGGTTCAATGCGTATCTTGGGGCGCTTCTTGCCGATTTCCGGCGTGTGATTCTTTGATCGTGTAGTTGCGTGGGGCGCGGGTTTCTTTTCTGTTTCTGTTATCCGCGTCTCTCTGTAGAACCTGATTTCTTGTCGGTCTATTAGCGTCGCCCCTGTGCGGGGCGGCACCTACTTTTCTTTGTCTTCCAAAGAAAAGTAGGCAAAAGAAAGGCGCGTCCTTCGGCGGACTGCAAAGGATGATTCTGTTCGCCGCGTTGCTAGCTTGTAGGCTGCTTTTTTCGGGTTCTTCCTTCATCACGATCAATACGAGAAGGGGACACTAATGAGTCTCGTCGAAGTAAAAGTGCCGGATATCGGTGACTTCAAAGACGTCGATGTCATCGAAGTCAATATCAAAGCGGGCGATGTCATCGAGAACGAACAAGCTCTCATGACGCTCGAGTCCGATAAGGCCTCCATCGAAGTGCCGAGCGATACTGCCGGCACGGTCAAGGAAGTTCGCGTCAAAGCCGGCGATAAAGTCTCGCAAGGCACGGTAATCGCGCTCGTCGAAACGTCGGCGGATGCAGCGCCCGCGAAAGATGCGCCGAAGGCGCCGGCCAAGGAACCCGAGAAGGCGCCCGCTCAAGCGGAAGCAAAACCGCAAGCCGCGCAAGCGGCGGCTCCGGCCAAGGCCGCCGCGCCCGCTCCGCAGGCGGGCAGCTTCTCCGGCAACGCGGATATCGAATGCGACATGCTCGTGCTCGGTTCGGGTCCCGGTGGCTATTCAGCAGCGTTCCGTTCGGCGGACCTGGGCATGAAGACCGTGCTGGTCGAGCGTTACTCGACGCTCGGCGGCGTGTGTCTGAACGTTGGCTGTATTCCGTCGAAGGCGCTGTTGCATACCGCGCTCGTGATCGACGAGGCCGAAGCGCTCGGCTCGCACGGCATCACGTTCGGCAAGCCGCAAATCGATCTCGACAAGCTGCGCGACTTCAAGTCGGGCGTCGTCAAGAAGCTCACCGGCGGTCTCGCCGGCATGGCGAAGATGCGCAAGGTCGAAGTGGTCACGGGCACGGGCTCGTTCGTCGATCCGCATCATATGGAAGTGCAGGTCGAAGGCGGCAAGAAGGTCGTCAAGTTCAAGCAGGCGATCATCGCCGCGGGCTCGGAAGCCGTGAAGCTGCCGTTCATTCCGGAAGATCCGCGGGTGGTCGATTCGACCGGCGCGCTCGAACTGCGGCAGATTCCGCAACGCATGCTGGTGATCGGCGGCGGCATCATCGGGCTGGAAATGGCCACGGTGTACGCCACGCTCGGCGCGCAGATCGACGTGGTCGAAATGCTCGACGGTCTGATGGCCGGCGCGGACCGCGATCTGGTCAAGGTCTGGGAGAAGTACAACAGCAAGCGTTTCGCTAACGTCATGCTGAAGACGAAGACCACTGCGGCGGAAGCGAAGGACGACGGCATCTATGTGTCGTTCGAAGGCGAGAAAGCTCCGGCCGAAGCGCAACGCTATGACCTCGTGCTGGTTGCCGTCGGCCGTTCGCCGAATGGCAAGAAGATCGGCGCGGACAAGGCAGGCGTCGCGGTGACGGATCGCGGTTTCATCGACGTGGACAAGCAGATGCGCACTAACGTGCCGCACATCTTCGCGATCGGCGATATCGTCGGTCAGCCGATGCTCGCGCATAAGGCGGTGCATGAGGCTCACGTCGCCGCCGAAGTCGCACACGGCGAAAAGGCGTACTTCGATGCGCTGCAGATTCCGTCGGTGGCGTACACCGATCCGGAAGTGGCGTGGGCCGGCAAGACGGAAGACCAGTTGAAGGCCGAGGGCATCAAGTACGGCAAGGCGGTGTTCCCGTGGGCCGCGTCAGGGCGCGCGATCGCCAACGGCCGCGACGAAGGCTTCACCAAACTTCTGTTCGATGAGGAAACGCATCGCGTGATCGGCGGCGGGATCGTCGGTCTGAATGCGGGCGACCTGATCAGCGAAGTCTGTCTCGCGGTCGAGATGGGTGCGGATGCAACGGATATCGGTAAGACGATTCACCCGCATCCGACGCTCGGTGAATCGATTGGTATGGCCGCCGAGTTGTATGAAGGCGTCTGTACCGACCTGCCGCCGCAGAAAAAGAAGTAACGCGATTCGGTCCGTCTGCATTCGTGCAGGCGGGCTCGAAGAAGAAAAAAACGGCGCGCCCTTTGCGGGGCGCGCCGTTTTTCTTTGGGCAGCGGAGTGGGGCGACTGCCGCGCGACGACGGCGTCCTCAATACATGCTGAACGACTCGGGCGACGGCGAAAAAGCGTGGGACAAAAAAATCCCGGCCTTTCGCCGGGCAAACGATACGCTATTCAACGTATCGGAGCGTTCGGCCAGTTAATACCGTGTGAGCGGCAACGGCACAACGCTGTTGCTTGCGATAGCGCCGGCACAACTCTTGAGCTGTGCCGGCGCCGGGTAATGCTTGAAGCGTGATACTTGCGACGGAAGCTTAGACAGCCTTCTTGGCCGAGCGCGATGCTTGTGCAGCGGCTTGCGAAGCTGCCTTCGATGCGGCCGTTGCAGCTGCATTGAAGTTGCTTTCAGCGATTTCGACAGCTTGCTTCGTTGCCTTGTGAACCGTGTCGTACGTGGTGTTGGCAGCCGTGATAGCCGACTTCAGGACGGCGACAGCCGTTTCCGAACCAGCCGGTGCATTCTTCGCGACGTTTTCGACCAGCGATTGCACCTTGCGGTTTTGCTCTTCGAATTGGGCTTCTGCGACGCGGGTGAATTCACCTTGCGTTGCCGAAACGATTTCATACACGTGACGGCCGTACGACAGCGCCTTTTCAGCCACTGGCTGTGCAAGGCTTGCTTGCAGTGCCAGCAATTCCTGCGCGTCCTTGACCGACAGCGCGCGTTGGGCATTTTCCTGGCTTTCCGCGAGCGTCGATTTCACGACCTGCAGGTTCAGCTCAACCAGCTTTTCGACGCCTTCAAATGCTTTGGTCGTCAGGCCGAACAACGTTTCAAAGTTGGCTTTCTGGGCTGCGGCGAATTGCTCAGGGGTCAGCAAAGTCATGGTTTACGCTCCTGGATCGCGGTCTGTCTGTGCGGACCGCATTGGGTGAATGGTGAGACACATTGGTGCGTCCCGCCGGACCGCGATGAATTGTGCATCGCAGCAATGGTTCCCATTTTAGGATGGCTGCAAAGAATGTCAAGCGCTTTTTGTGCGTCGCACAATATTAAGAAACTACTGATAAAACAGAGTGTTATGCGATCGGCATGACATCCGCGTGACGCAGGTCAATTTAACCGCCGCACCGCGCTGGTGCTCAATCATGCCGCATTTATTACTAAATCGTAAGGTTATTTTGGCCGGCAAGCGCACGCTAGCGCTGGGCACACTAAATTCCGGCCATTGTTAAAAAAGCTTTCGAAGGCCGTTTCGGTGTAAACCGGAAAGTGTCACGGAACGTTAATGCTTGATGCTGGTCGAATGCGCGTTGGCGGTCTGCAGCAGGCATTTAACAAGCTCGCTGCGCGACTCTCGCCACGTGCTGTTGCTCTGGCGGTCTTGACCGCCCGCGCTCTGACCGTATTTCCCCTGATCAAGGTTGTCTCGAAATTGCCGTTATGCTGGAAGAATCACCTCGATTCCGGCGTATGGCGGCAGCGGCGAGGCGTAACGCGTCGGCGATCGTTTTTTTCGATCAATGCGCGGCACTTATTCGTGTTTTTGCGATCGGAGCTTACAAGCCGGTTTAAAGAGCGCTCATAAGTGCTTCAAATTGCTAATTTTTCGTTGTTTTACTACACTTGCGGAACCCACTCGCCGCTCCCTACCGAACACCCATGAAAACCGACATGTTTTCGTCGCTAAAAGTGATCCACGGCGCGGCCCGCAGCACCGCTCTGTCGGTGGCCGCCTCCATGGTCATCGCAGCGGCGTTTGCTACGCCCGTGAGCGCTTTTGCCGCCACGCCTGCTGCACCTGCAAAAACTTCCAAACACGCCAAAGCGGCCAAAAAACCTGCTGCCGCGCCTGACACCAAGGTGTCGAGCAAGGCCTCGAAAGCGACCAAGGGCGCGGCTGCAAAGACCGTAGCCGCTGACGACGACGCACCGCGCGCGGGCGTCAAGCGCAAGCGCGTAACGTATACGTCGAACGGCCGTCACCATTCGGTGGTGCGCCGTATCGCGTACGAGCCGCGTCAGCCGAGCGTCGGCCAGGCTTTCGGTCTGCACGAAACGCCGGACGCGCTCATGCTGCGCTCGAGCGTCGCATACGTGATCGATCAGAACTCGGGCGAATCGCTGTTCGACAAGAACTCGCGCGCCGTGGTGCCGATCGCGTCGATCACCAAGCTGATGACCGCGATGGTGGTGCTCGACTCGAAGGAGCCGATGACCGACCAGATCGAAGTCACGGACGAAGACCGCGATTACGAAAAGAACACCGGCTCGCGTTTGTCGGTGGGATCGGTGCTTTCGCGTGAAGACATGCTGCACATCGCGCTGATGGCGTCGGAAAATCGCGCGGCCGCGGCGCTGTCGCGTTATTTTCCGGGCGGCCGTCCGGCGTTCCTCGCGGCTATGAATGCGAAGGCCAAGCAGCTCGGCATGACCGACACGCATTTTGAAAACCCCACGGGTTTGACGAGCCAGAACGTGTCGAGCGCGCGCGACCTCGTGAAGATGGTCAACGCGGCGTATCAATATCCGGTGATCCGCAGGTTCTCGACCGACCACAGCTACGAGGTGTACACCGGCAAGCGTTCGCTGGCGTACAACAGCACCAATGCGTTGGTGCGCAATCCGACGTGGGACATCGGTCTGCAAAAGACCGGCTTCATCAACGAAGCGGGCGAGTGCCTCGTGATGCAGGCGACCATTCATGGCCGTCCGATGATCATGGTGCTGCTCGACTCGTCGGGTAAGTATTCGCGCTTCGCGGACGCCACGCGTCTGCGCACGTGGCTGGATAACGGCGGCGACCAGGCGCGTATTACCAGCGCGGACGCCGGCGGCCCGGGTACCTGAAGCTTTACCTCGGTGGCCGGTTTTCGGACCGGCCGCATGAAAACAAAAAGCCTCGCATTTTTTGCGAGGCTTTTTGTTTTGAACGGAGGATGCGAAGTGCCGGCTTACGCGTGATGGCTATGCGAATGGTCCTGCGCGGGTTGCGGCCGATAGCCGAGCGATGCCGAGATCATCAGCGCGGTCTGGCTAAGCTGGCCAATCCAGGAGTCTTGCAAGCGATCCGCCGGCGCCGACAGCGACAGACCGGCAACCAGCTTGCCGGTGTCGTCGTAGATACCGGCGGCGATGCAGCGCACGCCGAGTTCCAGTTCTTCGTTGTCGCGCGCGCACGCCTGCTGGCGCACATGCGACAACTCACGCTCCAGTTTGGTCAGGTCGGTGATGCTGTTCTGCGTGTGGCCCGACAAACCGGTGCGCGTGGCGTAGGCTCGCACGCGGGTGGATTCGTCGGCGGCGAGGAACAGCTTGCCTACCGAGGTCAGATGCAACGGCGCCCGTCCGCCGATGGCGCGCACCACCTGCATGCCGGAACGCTCGGAATAAGCGCGCTCGATATAGACGATCTCGTCGCCCTGACGCACCGACAGATTCACGGTCTGGCCCGTCTGACGATGCAGTTCGCGCATCGGCGTGAGCGCCGCGTCACGCACCGACAGGCGCGCCTTCACCAGATTGCCCAGTTCGAGCAGGCGCATGCCGAGACGGTAAGTGCCGGGATCCGACCGGTCGACCAGCCGGCACATCACCATGTCGTTCAGGATGCGGTGCGCGGTGGACGGATGCAGCTCCGTGCGGATGGCGAGTTCTTTCAGGCTGACCGGGTCGCTGTGCGCCGCGAGTGCGTCGAGCAAGCGCATCATGCGTTCGATCACCTGGATCGAAGTTTTGGGATCCGGGTTCGTATCGCTCATGGGAGGAATCGGTTGACGCGTCAAACAGCGGAAATTGATTGTATCCCGTATTGTGAAAAGATGGAAAGCGGTTGGAACGTCTATTCCAAATTAAGTCGCTTTCGTCCTATGCCATCCGGCCGTTGGTATTGTGCGGCAAACAGCGGATAATCAGGGACGTTTTCCCGAAGGAGGGCTCATGCGAGTCGGATTGTTCGTTACCTGCCTGATCGACCTGATGCGTCCCGAGATCGGTTTTTCGGTCATCAAGCTGATCGAAGGCGCCGGATTCGAGGTGATGGTGCCGCCTGCGCAAACCTGTTGCGGGCAACCGGCGTACAACTCCGGGGAGCGGCGTATCGCACGCGATCTGGCCGAGAAGACCTTGCGCGAGTTCGAGCAGTTCGATTACGTCGTGGTCCCGTCCGGTTCGTGCGGCGGCATGATCCGCGCGCATTACGGCGATCTTTTCGCCGACGATCCCGAACTGATGAACCGCTTCGGCCGGCTGCGCGCCAAGGTGTTCGAGCTGACCGATTTCCTCGTGAACGTGGCCAAGGTGCAGTTGCAGCCGGGCGAGTTCGCGGGTCAGGTCACATACCACGATTCCTGCTCCGGGCTGCGTGAGCTCGGCGTGAAGACGCAGCCGCGCGCCTTGCTGGCGCAGGTCGGCGTGACGGTGAACGAGATGAAGGACTGCGAGCATTGCTGCGGCTTCGGCGGCACCTTCGCGGTCAAGTACGGCGATATCTCCACGGCGATCGTCGACGAAAAATGCGCGAATATCCGGGCAAGCGGCACTGGCGCGGTCGTGCTTGGCGATCTCGGCTGCATGCTCAATATCGAGGGCCGTTTGCGGCGGACCGGCGACGCCACCACGCGCGTGCTGCACATCGCGCAGGTGCTGGCCGGCGACGTATAACGCGGGCGGCTACACGTCCGCCGTCTTTATCCAGAAATGCGCGCTTGACTCGCCCTAACTCGCGGTTCGCCCGCTTTGCCTGACTACGCATAAGGCCGCCATGCAAGTCCAATCGATGCAATTCAAAGCACGTGCCGGTCAGAAACTCGCCGACCAGCGTCTGCAGCAGAATCTCACCAAGCTGTCGACCAAGTTCGTGTCGGCGCGCGCCACGGCCATGACCGCGATCGATTTTTCCGCCACGCGCGCCGCACTGAAAGAGCGCCGCAATCGCGCGCTGGAAAATCTCGACGTGTGGCTGGAAACCTTCGAGCGCGAAGCGGCCCGGCGCGGCGTGACGGTGCTGTTCGCGGAGACGACCCAGGAGGCCGCGCGGCTCGTCGGCGACATTGCACGCCGGCACGAGGTTAAAAAGGTGATCAAGACCAAGTCGATGGTCACCGAAGAAATGCGCCTGAATGAAGTGCTCGGGCAGATGGGCGTGCAATCCATCGAAACCGATCTGGGCGAGTACATTCTGCAGATCAACGACAACGAGCCGCCGAGCCACATCATCGCGCCGGTCGTCCATAAAGATAAGGACGAGATCGCCGACCTGTTTGCGAAGACTCACAATCGCCCACGCCTGACCGAAATCACCGACATGACGCGCGAAGCGCGCGAGATGCTGCGTCCGCATTTCATGACCGCGGACATGGGCGTGACCGGCGGCAATTTCGTGGTGGCGGAAACGGGCTCGGTCGTGCTGGTCACGAACGAGGGCAACGAGGGCATGTGCACCGTGATGCCACGCGTGCATGTGGCGGTGACGGGCATCGAGAAAGTGCTGCCCACGCTCGAAGATCTGGCCACGGCGATGCGTCTCTTGCCGCGCTCGGCGACCGGGCAGGCCACCTCGAACTATTTTTCCGTGTTGACGGGGCCGCGCGGCGAGGGTGACCAGGACGGTCCCGAGCATATGTACGTGGTGCTCGTCGACGGCGGGCGCACGGGGCTGATCGGCGGCGACTTCCAGGAAATGCTGAGGTGCATCCGCTGCGGCGCGTGCATGAACCATTGCCCGGTGTATCAGAAGGTGGGCGGCCATGCATATGGCTGGGTCTATCCCGGCCCGATGGGTTCGGTATTGACGCCGAGCTATGTCGGCATCGACAAGGCGCTGGATCTGCCGCAGGCCGCAACCTTGTGCGGCGAGTGCAATAGCGTTTGCCCGGTTGGGATTCCGCTATCCGATCTGTTGCGTAAGCTGCGCGAGAAGCAGGTGGAGCGGCGTTTGCGGCCGTGGAAAGAGCGCGCCGGACTTGCCGTTTGGGGTTTTCTGGCGCTGCATCCGGATGCTTACGCGCTTTTCACCAAACTGGCTGTGCGTGTGCTGGAACGCATGGGCGGGAGAAGCCGGTCGATCGCCAGGCTGCCGCTGGGAGGCGCGGGCTGGACCAATACGCGGGATATGCCCGCTCCGGTCGGTCGGACGTTCAGGGAGTTGTACGCGGCGCAGCGCAGTCATATTGGCTGAGCGGACGTTGGTGCGCCGACCCTGCTATCGTCTTTTGCTATTCGTTTGGCATTTAGCGTGAGCCGGTGATGCCGGTATCGCGTGGTCTGGCCTTGCATCGAACCGCAAGGCAGTCTGTTTGATATCGCCGATGCGACCCGGACGTTGCGGCCTCAGAAATTAGAGCGCGGTACGCCTGCGCATCAGCACGTGCGTACCGCGCAACCACCATGCGGCTAGTCCAGATCAGTGATCCGTCATCTGGCCCGACTGGCGACCCGGCACCCCTCGCACGGGTGCGCCGTTATTCCCGTTGCCGCGACCGCCGCCGCCGCCGGCCTGCTGTTGCTGCGGCGGCGGTGGGGGCGGCGGCGGGCTGACAGCGCCCGGTCGAGGCGCGTTCGATCCGCTCGGCCCGCGTGGGCCGCCCACGGCACCTTGCGGCGGCGGCCCGCCGCGCGGCCCGCCATTCGGCTGGCCGTGCCAGCCGCCGTTGTCGCCGTGGTTGCCGTTGTTTCCATAATTGCCGTTGTTCGGCCGGCCCCGTTCGGGGTAGCCGCCGTAGCCGGGGCCCGGGCCGTAATAGCGGCCCGGCCCGTCGTTGTAGTAGCCAGGCCCCGAGTAGTTGCTATAGCCCATGTAGACGTTGGTCTGCGGCACGACCGGCACACCAGTGGCGTAGCCATCGTAACTGTCGTAGCCGCTATAACTGCCGCCGTAGCCGTTGCTGTACATCGGCGTGCCGTCCGGATAGACGGCACAGCCGCCGACCAGGGCAGCGACAGCGAGGCAGGCGAGTGGTGCAAAAACAAAGCGTTTCATGTGATCGACCGATGCGAGGTTTTGTTTCTGTAAGACCGCTATTATCGCTATCCGTCGCAAGAGCTTTGTATGTGTTTGTAAGGATTTCTTTTTTGTGCCATGACGCGCGTCCACGTCATGCGCCGCGAAATGTGAATTCACTGTTCCACTCAGCGCAACGCTCTATCTCGCGCCAGTAGGTTTTTCCCGATTGTGAATTTCTATAAGATTTCGACTGGGCATAGTGGGTAACGAACTCATCTGCCCCCAATCGGAAGAATCGACATCATGAAAAAGACAATATCGGTGTACTGGCCCCTTGCCATCGTTGTGCCGCTCGCTGCGGCTGCTTATTTGCATATTTGTGGCGACGCCGCGTCGCGCGTCCCGCAAGCTCCGCTCGCCGCCGACCAGTTGACGGCTGAACTCGCGCGTGCCGTTTCGTACGGCATGATCGACGACGCCTCGACGTTGCCGGCCAAACCGATGCGCGGCGCCACGGTGATGCCGGCCGCGGAAGCGTCGTAAACACAAGGTTTTGAGCGCGGCCGCGATCGGCTGCCATGCGGAACGCCAAGGCTCGCGCGAGCCGCGCGCCGGCTCCCGGCGAGATTCCGGCCAGCTTTGTATAATCGCGGCAACATTTATTGACAGTCAGACTTCGCACCTGACGCACCTAAAAAGCCCTCGATGAAAACCGTGTCCATCTGCTTTGTCTGCCTCGGGAACATCTGTCGTTCACCGACCGCGGAAGGTGTGATGCGTCATCTTGTCGGCGAGGCGAAGCTCGCGGAACACATTGTGATCGACTCCGCCGGAACGGGTGACTGGCACATCGGCGAGCCGCCGGACGAGCGCGCGCAACAGGCAGCCGGCCGGCGCGGCTATGAACTCGCCGACTTGCGCGGCCGCCAGATCGCCGCGGTGGATTTCGACCGCTTCGACCTGCTGATCGCCATGGACGACAAAAACATCGTCGCGTTGCATCAGATCTGCCCGCCGCAGCAACGCGACAAGATCCGTCTGCTGATGGAATTTGTCTCCGAAACGGACGCTCGCTGGAGTGGCGCCCGCGAAGTCGTCGATCCGTATTTCGGCGGCGCGGAAGGTTTCGAGCAAGTGCTGGATCAGTGTGAAGTTGCCTGCCGCGGCCTCATCGCTGCGCTGCGTCCCCAATTGCTTGCATAGAGTCCGGCGAGAAAGCGTGCCGAGCTTATCCAGCAATTAAGCAAATGACCCAAATCGCGGTAGGGATACTTGACTAAATCGCTCATGTATTTATACTTGACAAAACTTGTCGAGAATTGCGGTTCCCACACCATATGAGACTCACCACGAAAGGCCGTTTCGCCGTCACGGCGATGATTGACCTGGCACTGCGCCAGGAGCAGGGCCCGGTGACGCTTGCGGGTATCAGCCAGCGCCAACACATCTCCCTGTCATACCTCGAGCAGCTGTTTGGCAAGCTGCGTCGTCATGAAATCGTCGAGTCCGTGCGCGGACCGGGCGGCGGCTACAATCTGGCCCGCCGCGCTGAAGACGTGACCGTGGCCGACATCATCATCGCGGTCGACGAGCCGCTCGACGCCACCCAATGCGGCGGCAAGGGCTCGTGCGAGGGCACCAAACAGCACGACGGCCACTGCATGACGCATGAACTGTGGTCTACGCTGAACCAGAAAATGGTCGAGTACCTCGATTCGGTCTCCCTGAAGGATCTGGTCGATCAGCAGCGCTCGCGGGAAGGCGCGCCGGCCGTGATACGCGACAGACGCAACGAAGCGCCGGCGGTCGAACCCGTCCGCGTGGCGCCGAAAGGGCCGAATTCAGTTTTCAACATGGCCGGTTCCTAGGCGCGGTATTTAGCAATCACCGCAGCCTGATCAGAAACCCAGAAGCCAGAGCACATGACGTCCCCGGAGCAATTGATGAACAACGACACTCTCCATCTGCCCATCTACATGGACTACAGCGCGACGACGCCGATCGATCCGCGCGTGGTGGACAAGATGATTCCGTATCTGCGCGAGCAGTTCGGCAACCCCGCATCGCGCAGCCACTCGTACGGCTGGGACGCGGAGCGCGCGGTCGAAGAAGCGCGTGAGAATGTCGCCGCGCTGGTGAACGCCGATCCGCGCGAAATCATCTGGACCTCGGGTGCCACGGAGTCGGACAACCTCGCGATCAAGGGTGCCGCGCACTTCTACAAGAGCAAGGGCAAGCACATCATCACGGTGAAGACCGAGCACAAGGCCGTGCTCGACACCTGCCGCGAACTCGAACGCGAAGGCTTCGAAGTCACGTATCTGGACGTCAAGGACGACGGCCTGATCGACCTCGAAAAGTTCAAGGCCGCGCTGCGTCCGGACACGATTCTGGTGTCGGTCATGTCGGTGAACAACGAGATCGGCGTGATTCAGGACATCGAGGCGATCGGTGAAATCACTCGTGAAAAGGGCATCATTTTCCACGTCGACGCAGCGCAAGCCACCGGCAAGATCGCGATCGATCTGCAAAAGCTGAAGGTCGATCTGATGTCGTTCTCGGCGCACAAGACGTACGGCCCGAAGGGCATCGGCGCGCTGTACGTGCGTCGCAAGCCGCGTATCCGTATCGAAGCGCAGATGCACGGCGGCGGTCACGAGCGCGGCATGCGTTCGGGCACGCTGGCTACGCACCAGATCGTCGGCATGGGCGAAGCGTTCCGTATCGCGCGTGAAGAAATGGCGACGGAAAACGAACGTATCCGTATGCTGCGCGACCGTCTGCTGCGCGGCCTGTCGGAAATGGAAGAAGTGTATGTGAACGGCGACATGGAAAAGCGTGTGCCGCACAACCTGAACATCAGCTTCAATTTCGTCGAAGGCGAATCGCTGATCATGGCGGTGAAGGACGTGGCGGTGTCGTCGGGCTCGGCCTGTACGTCGGCTTCGCTGGAACCGTCGTATGTGTTGCGCGCGCTGGGCCGTAACGACGAGCTGGCGCATAGCTCGATCCGCTTTACGGTGGGCCGTTTCACGACCGAGCAGGATGTCGATTACGTGATCAACCTGCTGAAGACCAAGATTTCGAAGCTGCGCGATTTGTCGCCGCTGTGGGAAATGCATAAGGACGGGATCGATATTTCGACCATCCAGTGGGCAGCGCACTGACGCGCCGTCTGGACGACGTTGAACTTATCGAATTGCGTACTGCACGAATTGCAGGTTGAAACGAATCAAGGAGTGTCATCATGGCTTATAGCGACAAGGTTCTGGACCACTACGAAAACCCGCGCAACGTCGGTTCCTTCGCGAAGGACGACGATGCAGTCGGCACCGGCATGGTCGGCGCACCGGCATGCGGCGACGTGATGAAGCTGCAGATCCGCGTGGGCGCGGACGGCATCATCGAAGATGCGAAGTTCAAGACGTATGGCTGCGGTTCGGCAATTGCGTCGAGCTCGCTCGTTACCGAATGGGTGAAGGGCAAGACGCTCGATCAAGCTATGTCGATCAAGAACACGCAGATCGCCGAAGAACTGGCGCTGCCGCCGGTGAAGATCCACTGCTCGATCCTCGCGGAAGACGCGATCAAGGCAGCGGTCGCCGACTACAAGCAGCGTCACGGTGAAACCGCTTCGGTCGAAGGCGACAAGCAACACGCTTAACCAGAGCGGCGGTTGCGGCGCGGTTTCAGGTAAATCGAAACGGAAGGCGGCGTGGATTCAAGCGAGCCGTCGTCCGGTACGAGCGATATTTGATGCAGACAGGGTAGCAGCGCGTAAGCAGGTAGAGGCATGACCGCCGCGCACTGCGCAATGAGAAACGCTATGGCAATTACGTTGACCGAAAAGGCAGCACAGCACGTCCAGAAGTATCTGATCCGGCGCGGTAAAGGCGTCGGCCTGCGCGTCGGCGTGCGCACCACGGGTTGCTCCGGCTTGGCTTACAAGCTCGAGTATGTGGACGAACTCGCGCCCGAAGACGAAGTCTTCGATTGCAACGGCGTGAAGATCATTGTCGACCCGAAGAGCCTCGCTTATATCGACGGCACCGAACTCGACTTCGCACGTGAAGGGCTGAACGAAGGCTTCAAGTTCAACAACCCGAACGTGAAGGACGAATGCGGTTGCGGCGAATCGTTCCGCGTGTAATTCGGGACATTCCGCGTGCAGCGGATCAAAGGCGGCGCGTGCCGCCTTTTTAGTTTGATCCGCGAATTCGCTTGTGCCGCTACGCTCTGCTTCGACGAGCCGCGTTTTTAGACTGCACTCCGGTGCGCTTTCCTGAACGGACTTCTTCTATCCGATGGCCTCGCTGAACGACAGCCACTTCGACCTGTTCGATCTGCCGGCGCAATTCGCGCTCGACGCATCCGCGCTCGATCACGCCTACCGCACGGTCCAGGCGCAAGTGCATCCGGACCGCTTCGCAGCGGCCGGCGACGCGCAGAAGCGCATTGCGATGCAATGGGCGACGCGCACCAACGAGGCGTATCAGACGCTGCGCGATCCGTTGAAGCGCGCCACCTATCTGCTGCATCTGCGCGGCATCGACGTCGGCGCGGAGAACAATACGGCGATGGAGCCGGCGTTCCTGATGCAGCAGATGGAATGGCGCGAAGGCATCGAGGACGCGGCCGCAGCGAAGAACGTCGACGCGCTCGACGCCTTGCTCACCGAATTGCGCGACGAAGAGCGCATGCGTTTCGACAAGCTCGGCGCGTTGCTCGACAGCGGCGCGAATCAGGCCGCGG
Organism: Paraburkholderia phytofirmans; assembly: GCF_046028095.1. GTDB lineage: Bacteria > Pseudomonadota > Gammaproteobacteria > Burkholderiales > Burkholderiaceae > Paraburkholderia > Paraburkholderia phytofirmans_A. The sequence goes on along the minus strand of NZ_JAQQDJ010000002.1, from coordinate 211,150 downwards.
GCGAGGCCGTGCGGCAGTTGATGTTCATCGAGCGGGTGGCGTCGGAAATCGGCACGCAGATCGAGCGGCTCGAGAACTAGCGAGCCCGAGCCCGAGCCCGAGCGCGCCGCGCGTGCGGCAATGGCCGCCAGAAAAGCCGTAGCATTACATCCAGCAACGCGAAAATTCAGGACGGGGCGAAGCGGCCCCGAGAAGATCCAGATGGCCCTACTGCAAATCTCCGAACCCGGCATGGCGCCGGCGCCCCACCAGCGGCGTCTGGCGGTCGGTATCGATCTCGGCACCACCAATTCTCTCGTCGCCGCCGTGCGCAGCGGCGTGCCCGACGTGCTCCCCGACGAAGACGGCCATGCGCTGCTGCCTTCGGTGGTGCGCTACCTCGAAAAAGGCGGCCGGCGTATCGGCCGCACGGCCAAGGCTGAGGCGGCAAGCGATCCGCGCAACACGATCGTTTCGGTCAAGCGCTTCATGGGCCGTGGCAAGGCGGAAGTGGAGGGCGCTGAAAACGCGCCGTACGATTTTATCGACGCACCCGGCATGGTGCAGATCCGTACCATCGACGGCGTGAAGAGCCCGGTCGAAGTTTCGGCCGAAATTCTGGCGACGCTGCGCCAGCGCGCCGAAGACACGCTCGGCGACGAACTGGTCGGCGCTGTGATCACGGTGCCGGCTTACTTCGACGAAGCCCAGCGTCAGGCGACCAAAGACGCCGCGCGTCTGGCCGGCCTGAACGTGCTGCGCCTCCTGAACGAACCGACCGCGGCCGCGATTGCCTACGGCCTCGACAACGGTTCCGAGGGTCTGTACGCGGTGTACGACCTCGGCGGCGGCACCTTCGACCTGTCGATTCTCAAGCTCACCAAGGGCGTGTTCGAAGTGCTCGCGGCCGGCGGCGACTCCGCGCTCGGCGGCGACGACTTCGACCACGCGCTGTATCGCCATGTTCTGGAGCAGGCCGGCATCGCGCCGCAGACACTCGTGCCGGAAGATGTGCGCCTGCTGCTGGACAGCGTGCGCGAGGCCAAGGAGGCCTTGTCCGACGCACCGAGTGCGAAGCTACAGACCACGCTTTCGAACGGCGCGAAGCTCGATCTGACGATCGACGAAGCCACTTTCGAAGCCATCACACAAGCGCTGGTGCAGCGCACGCTCGGCCCGACGAAAAAGGCGCTGCGCGACGCCAAAGTCACGACGAAGGAAATCAAGGGCGTGGTGCTGGTCGGCGGCGCGACGCGCATGCCGGTGATTCGCCGTGCGGTCGAATCGTTTTTCGGCCAGCCGCCGCTGATCAATCTCGACCCGGATCAGGTGGTCGCGCTCGGCGCCGCGATCCAGGCCGATCTGCTCGCGGGCAACCGCGGCGCGGACGGCGACGACTGGCTCCTGCTCGACGTGATTCCGCTGTCGCTCGGCGTCGAGACGATGGGCGGTCTGACCGAGAAGATCATCCCGCGCAATTCGACGATTCCGGTCGCGCGCGCGCAGGATTTCACGACCTTCAAGGACGGCCAGACGGCCATGGCGATCCACGTCGTGCAGGGCGAGCGCGAGCTCGTCAGCGACTGCCGCTCGCTCGCGCGTTTCGAGCTGCGCGGCATTCCGCCGATGGCCGCCGGTGCGGCGCGCATCCGCGTGACGTATCAGGTGGACGCGGACGGTCTGCTGTCCGTGTTCGCGCGCGAGCAGGGCTCGGGGGTGGAGGCGTCGGTGGTCGTGAAGCCGTCCTACGGTCTCGCGGATGACGACATCGCCCGCATGCTCGAAGACAGTTTCTCGACCGCTGAAGTCGACATGCGCGCGCGTGCGTTGCGCGAAGCGCAAGTCGAAGCGCGCCGTCTCGTGGAAGCCACCGACGCCGCGCTCGCCGCCGACGCCGAACTGCTCGACGACAGCGAGCGCGCCGAGCTCGACGCGCTCCTCGATGCATTGCGCAACGTCGTGCAGAGCGACGACGTCGACGTGATCGAAGCCGCCACCAAAACGCTCGCCGAAGGCACCGACGAATTCGCCGCCCGCCGCATGAACAAGGGCATTCGCCGCGCGCTCGCCGGCCGCAAGCTCGACGAGATCTGAGCCTTGCGCTAACGGCAGGCGGCCTCGAATTGCGAAAGTCCGCCGCAAAAAACCGAATCGCGCCGCGTGGACTTAAAAAGTCCGCGCGGCGCCAGTAAAATGGTACGGAGCCTGTTTGCGGCCGCCGTGCCGCAGACCCAAACGGAAAATGTATGCCTCAAATCGTTGTGCTGCCTCACGTCGAACTGTGCCCGGAAGGCGCGGTGATCGATGCCGTGCCCGGCAAGAGCATCTGCGACAACCTGCTCGAACACGGCATTGAAATCGAGCACGCGTGCGAGAAGTCGTGCGCCTGCACGACCTGTCACGTGATCGTGCGTGAGGGTTTCGCCGCCTTGACGCCGTCGGAGGAAGACGAGGACGATCTGTTGGACAAGGCGTGGGGGCTCGAACCGGCCTCGCGTCTGTCGTGCCAGGCCATGGTGCCGGCTGAGCAGGATCTGGTTGTCGAAATCCCTCGCTACTCGATCAATCACGCGAAGGAAAATCACTAACAGGAGGATGCAGCCATGAAGTGGACCGATACGCAAGACATCGCGATGGCCCTGACTGACAAGCACCAGGACATCGATCCGCAACAGGTGCGCTTCACCGACTTGCACCGTTGGGTCACCGAGCTGGAAGGATTCGACGACGATCCTAACCGGTCGAACGAAAAGATCCTCGAGGCGATTCAGGCTGCATGGATTGAAGACGCGGATTACTGAGCGTCACTGAGTTTTCCGGCATCGGTCGGCGATTTGATTGCGCTTCCGGTTGCGGCAAAGAAAAAGGCGATTCCATTTGGAATCGCCTTTTTTGCGTCTGGCGGAAACTCTACCTGTGTGCGGTTAGCTCGCCACGAGCGTGCCGTTCTGAACCCGAACGCGCTGACCTTGCTGGAACGGCGGCGCTTCATGGTAAGTGAAGTAACGCGTCTTGCCGTTTTCCATCCGCACCCGCACCGAATACGACGTGGTGCTGCGGATATGTTTTTCGACCGAGTTGCCGGCAAGGCCGCCGCCGAGCGCACCGAGAACGGTCATCGCGGTGCGGCCTCCGCCGCTGCCGAACTGATTGCCGACCACGCCACCGGCCACTGCACCGCCGACCGCGCCGATACCGGTGCCATGACCTTCCTGACGCACCGCCGAGATCGCTTCGACCGTGCCGCAACTCGTGCAGTACGCCGGTTGCGGCGGCGGTTGCTGTGCGTAGTTAGGTGCCGGCTGCGCCTGTTGCTGCTGGGCGTATTGCTGCTGTGTGGGTACGGGCGCCGGAGCGGGTGCGGGTTGCGGCTGTTGCGCGGCTTGCTGTTGGGCTGCCTGTTGCTGCGCGGCCTGTTGCGCCGTCAGGTTGGCAGGCGCCGCCGAATCGACCACGCCGGGCGACGTGGCTTGTGTCGACACTTGCGCTGCTTGCGTCTGATCGTTTTGCACGCCGTTGCTGGATGCCTTCGTGAACAGGCCGGTGACAGCCGCCGTCGCGGCAAGACTTGCGATGATCACTGCACCGGCCGCGGTCGCGATCAGCGGATGAATCCGCCGTTGTGGCGCAGGCGGCGTGGATTGAGTGGTGGGTTGCGTGTTGGGATTGTCCATTTTTGGCCTCCGTCTTCAACAGAGTCGACTTTTAGTAAGACCGAGTGTCGGATAAATCGATTCCCTGAGGGTTTCAATTTGTAACGATTTCCGGTCAAGCATAGCGCCGACGGCGCATGAAAACTGCGCAACCCGGCTGGGCGCCGCTTCCGGCAAGAGCTCACGCAATGAACGTGGGCGGTCGAATCCTCGCGCAGCATGCAGCTTTTACCGATGGTTACAAACCGTCAGGCGAGCGCCACACACGTGATGGAGCAAAAAAACGCCCGGCATCGAGCCGGGCGTTTGCACATGCTTTGAACCACGCAACGTTCAGTCTTCGCGGCGCAGATGCGGGAACAGAATCACGTCGCGAATGCTCGGGCTGTCGGTCAGCATCATGACCAGACGGTCGATACCGATGCCGCAACCGCCGGCCGGCGGCATGCCGTATTCGAGCGCGCGAATGTAGTCCGCGTCGTAGAACATCGCTTCTTCGTCGCCGGCCTCTTTCTGGTCGACCTGCTTCTTGAAGCGCGCTGCCTGGTCTTCCGGATCGTTCAGCTCCGAGAAGCCGTTGGCGATCTCACGGCCCGTGATGAACAGCTCGAAACGCTCGGTGATGCCTTCGACCTTGTCCGACGCGCGCGCCAGCGGCGACACCTCGATCGGGTAGTCGATGATGTACGTCGGCTCCCACAATTGCGACTCGGCGGTTTCTTCGAACAACGCCAGTTGCAGCGAACCGACGCCCGCGTTCAGGAACTGCGGCTGCGATGCATCCACGCCGAACTTCTTCAGCTCGGTGCGCAGAAAGTCGCTGTCGGCGAGCTGCTCGTTCGTATATTGCGGTGCGTACTTCTGGATGGCTTGCGTGATCGTGAGGCGATGGAACGGCTTCGCCAGATCGAGTTCGCGGCCCTGGTACGTGATCGTGGCGGTGCCCAAAGCATCGATCGCCGCCTGGCGGATCAACTGCTCGGTGAAGTCCATCAGCCACTTGTAATCGGTGTACGCGGCGTAGAACTCGATCATCGTGAATTCCGGATTGTGGCGCACGGACACGCCCTCATTGCGGAAGTTACGGTTGATCTCGAACACACGCTCGAAGCCGCCCACCACCAGGCGCTTCAGATACAGCTCCGGCGCGATACGCAGGAACATCTGCATATCCAGCGCGTTGTGGTGCGTGGTGAACGGCTTGGCCGCCGCGCCGCCCGGAATAGGGTGCAGCATGGGCGTTTCGACTTCCATGAAGTCAGCGTTCGCCATGAAGTTGCGGATCGACGAGATCGCCTTGGTGCGCGCAACGAAGGTCTTGCGCGTTTCCGGCGTGACGATCAGATCGACGTAGCGCTGGCGATACTTCATTTCCTGATCGGCGAGACCGTGGAACTTGTCCGGCAGCGGACGCAGCGACTTCGACAGCAGACGCAGTTCCGTGCAACGCACCGAGAGTTCGCCCTTGTTGGTGCGGAACAGCACGCCGCGCGCCGCGACGATGTCGCCCATGTCCCACTTCTTGAAGGCGTCGTACGTTTCCTGGCCGACGTCGGCGGGCGTGATGAAGAACTGGATCTGACCCGAACCGTCGCGCACGGTCGCGAAGCTCGCCTTGCCCATCACGCGCTTGAGCATCATGCGGCCGGCAATCGCGACTTCGAGCGGATTCGCTTCGAGCGCTTCTTTATCGGCGTGCTCGAACTGCGATTGCAGATCTTCGGCGTGATGCGTGGGGCGGAAATCGTTCGGATAGGCGATGCCTTGTTCACGCAGCTCGCGCAGCTTTTCGCGGCGCTCGGTCATGATCTTGTTGTCGTCGACTTCGGGGACGACACTAGGCTGGGCCGCATTCGGCTGGGTCGGTTCGGTCATGATGATCTGATATTCGGTGGCCCGCACGGGAGTGGCTCGCATGCGGGTGGCCAGTCAGTAAAAACCTCAGGCGGTGTTAGAAAACAGCGAGGCAACAGCGAAGAGCAGCGACGAACAAACGGCGAAACTGCGGCGCGGCGTTGCAAGCCGCGCCGGCTGCGTTTAGACGCCCTGTTTCAGGCTGGCGCTGATGAACGGATCGAGGTCGCCGTCGAGCACGCTCTTGGTATTGCTGATTTCGACGTTGGTGCGCAGATCCTTGATACGGCTGTTGTCCAGCACGTACGAGCGGATCTGATGACCCCAGCCCACATCGGTCTTGCCGGCTTCGAGCTTGTCCTGCTCTTCCTGACGCTTGCGGATTTCCGCTTCGTACAGGCGCGATTTCAGCATGGCCATGGCTTCGGCGCGGTTGCGGTGCTGCGACCGGTCGTTCTGGCACTGCACGACGATGCCCGACGGCATGTGCGTGATACGCACCGCGGAGTCGGTCTTGTTGATGTGCTGACCGCCCGCGCCGGACGCGCGGTACGTGTCGATACGCAGATCGGCCGGGTTGATGTCGACTTCGATCGAGTCGTCGATTTCCGGGTACACGAACACCGACGAGAACGACGTATGACGGCCGCCCGACGAGTCGAACGGCGACTTGCGCACGAGGCGGTGCACGCCCGTTTCGGTGCGCAGAAAGCCGTACGCGTATTCGCCTTCGATCTTGATCGTGGCGTTCTTGATGCCCGCGACGTCGCCGTCGGTCTGTTCCAGCACTTCGGTCTTGAAACCCTTGCGCTCGCAGTAGCGCAGATACTGGCGCAGCAGCATGGACGCCCAGTCGCATGCCTCGGTGCCGCCGGCGCCGGCCTGGATGTCCAGGAACGCGTTATTCGGATCGGCCGGGTTCGCGAACATGCGGCGGAATTCCATGTCGGCGACACGCTGTTCAATGCCTTGCGCGTCGGATTCGCAAGCGAGGAGCGTTTCCTCGTCGTCTTCCTCGCGGGCCATGTCGAACAGGTCCTGCGCGTCGCGCAGGTCATTGTCGAGCGCCGTAAGTTTGCCGACGGTGTCGTCGAGCAGCTTCTTTTCCCGGCCGAGGGCCTGGGCGTGCTTCGAGTCGTTCCAGACGTCCGGGTCTTCGAGTTCCCGGTTGACTTCGATTAGACGCAGTGCTTTGTCGTCGTAGTCAAAGATACCCCCGTAGCGAGTCCGCGCGAGTGCGCAGGTCCGCCAGTGAGGCTTCGATCGCGTTGAGACGTTCCGCTTCCATGTCGATCTTTTATAGCTTCGTAAAAAGGGGAAATTATAGCCGATCGGCACACCGCGCCGGCGGCTGTTGAGCGATCCGGCGCGTGTTTGCGGTTGATTTTGCGGAGATTTTCGAGGTTTTTGGTGCGGCGGGGCCGGCAGGGCCGGCAGGGCGTTTGACGCGCCGGCGTCGACTCATCGGCTGCATTGGTCGCGTGAGGTCCGCGCTTCGGCTTGCGATTACAACTCGCCCGGTCCGGCTGGGCTTTTCAGCTGGCCGCCTTAGCTCGCCGCGTGCTCGACGATCAGTTGCACGCGCGACACGCCGTTCCACGTATCGCTCGCGAGGCGATAGGCGACGGTGGTGCGCGCGGGCAGGGTGTCGGTGTGATTGAACCAGATTGCGTTGAAGCGCTGGCGTCCGCGCACGAGTTGCAGTTTCAGGTGCTTGTCCTTCACGAGTGCCTGCGAGGCGATGTCGAATTCGCCCGAAAACACCGGCGCCGGAAAGCCCTGGCCCCACACGGCGGCGTCGAGCATTTCGACGAATTGCGGCGTGAAGTACGCGTCTTCCAGTTCGCCGTCGGTTTCCACGGTGCGCGAGAGCGCGTCTTCGGACAGCCATTCGCGGCCGACCGCTTCGAACGCTGCCGTGAAACGCGGCACGTCGGCGGCGGCGAGCGTGAGGCCCGCGGCCATCGCGTGGCCGCCGAATTTGACGATCAGGCCCGGCTCGCGCTTCGAGATCAGATCGAGCGCGTCGCGCAGATGGAAGCCCGAGATGGAGCGGCCCGAGCCTTTGACGGTCTGGCCGCTGTCGTCGGCGAGCGCGAAGGTGAACGACGGCCGGTGGAATTTCTCTTTCAACCGCCCGGCCACGATGCCGATCACGCCTTGGTGCCAGCTCGGATTGAACAGCGTGATAGTGGTCGCGCCGTCAGGATTGATCGCGGAAAGGTCTTCGAGCGCCTGCTGCTGCATGCCGGCTTCGATCTCGCGGCGTTCGCGGTTCATCGTGTCGAGTTGCTGCGCGAGATCCCATGCGCGGCCGATGTCGTCCGTGGTCAAACATTCGATTCCGAGCGACATGTCCGACAGGCGGCCCGCCGCGTTCAGGCGCGGCCCGAGCGCGAAGCCGAGGTCGAAGCCCGATGCGCTGCGGGCGTCGCGCGCGGCGGCGCGAAACAACGCGGCGATGCCCGGCTGCATCTTGCCCTTGCGGATGCGCTGCAACCCTTGCGCGACCAGCACGCGGTTATTGCCGTCGAGCTTGACGACGTCCGCGACCGTGCCGAGCGCGACCAGATCGAGCAGGCCGTCGAGGCGCGGTTCGGGGAACGCGTCGTTGAAGGCGCCACGGCGACGCAATTCCGCGCGCAGTGCCAGCAGCACGTAAAACATCACGCCGACGCCCGCGATGCACTTGCTCGGGAACGTGCAGCCCGGCTGGTTCGGATTGACGATCGCGCGGGCGGCCGGCAGTTCGTCGCCGGGCAGGTGATGGTCGGTGACGAGCACGTCGATGCCGAGCGCGTTGGCCGCTTCCACGCCGTCGACGCTGGCGATGCCGTTATCCACCGTGATCAGCAGATCCGGTTTGCCGGACGCGTTGCGCGCGGCGAGCGCGACGATCTCGGGCGTCAGGCCGTAGCCGTACTCGAAGCGGTTTGGCACCAGATACTCGATGCGGCCGCCGAACATGCGCAGGCCGCGCACGGCGACCGCGCAGGCGGTGGCGCCGTCGCAATCGTAATCGGCGACCACCAGCATGCGGCGGTTCTGCTGGATCGCGTCGGCGAGCAGAGCGGCGGCGTCTTCACAGCCCTTGAGCGCGACCGGCGGTACGAGCCGCGCGAGGCCGGTTTCGATTTCGTCGGGCATGCACACGCCGCGCGACGCGTAGAGGCGTGCGAGTACCGGGTGCAGGCCATGGCGGGTGAGGATTTCGGCGTCGACGGGAGAACAGGCGCGCGTAACGATTCGAGTCATTCGGAGAGGCCGTGGGTCATTCGTTGAGTCATGCAATCGATCATTCGATGAAGAGCGAGGCGAGCACGCGCCGCCGCCAGAATTTGCGCAGATCGCCGCGCGTGACCGACAGCGTCACCGAGCCGGTGTCGCCGCACAAGGTCAGGCCGAGTTCGGCGAGATCGCCGGATTGCAGCGCGGCGAGCGCAGGCTCGAACCAGTCAGTTTGCAATGCGGCGAAGGCGTCGTTCCAGCGCGCCCAGTCCTGTTCGATGTAGGGCGCGGAGAACGGATCGAGTTCGACCAGCGTGGGCCCGCTCGTGTTCGTGTTTGCTTTGGCGTCGGCGTTGAGTTCGGACGCGCCGCGCGCAGCGCCAGCCGCCCGCAGTGCCGTAAACGACGCCGGTGGCGCAGCCGCCGCGACGCCCGCGGTCATCGCGAGACCGCGCGTTGCGGCTGCATCGGAGAACACGCGTGCGAACGGACTGCGTACCGGCTGGACCGCGCCCTGCGCGTGGAACCAGATCGAGTTGACGGCAGGCAGGCCGCGCGCCTCGCGCGCTTCGTTGACCGGGTGCTCGAACCACGCCATCTGCACTTCGTTCTGCAGCTTCATCCACGCGCGCGAGCGCTCGCCAGAATGCGCCTCGTGCGGCAGCCAGATTTCGATGTTGCGCCCGCTCGCGCGCAACGGCGACGCGCCTGCGAGCGTGCCGAAGCCGTCGCCCGACAGATACCAGCGCGCGGGCCGCGGCGCTTCGATACGCACGCCGAGCTCCTCGATCAACGGCCGCGCGACCGCGAGCAGCGCGCCGGCTTCTTCGTCGGACAAGTCGAGCGAGGCCGGGTCGATCAGCACCAGATGATCGTGCGCGATCCGCACGTGCACCGGCTGCACGCAGGCCCATGTCGCGGTGCCGGGTTCGCCGCCGTCGGCGCGCAGCATGTAGGGCGCGAGCGGCGCTTCGTCGGCGGCGGCCGCGCCGCTCGGCAGCGCGCCGAACTGGCGCGCCACCCAACGCTCGTGCGGCAGCGTGCGCTGAAAGTCTTCGCCGACCACGCGCTCCACCAGCGACGCGCGCGCGATCAGCCGGTCGAGGGCCGGACTGCGGATGTCGTGAAGGGCGGTGGAGGCGTCCGCTGCGGCGGGCAGCGCGAAGGGCAGGAGAAAATGGAGACGGTTGGCGAGCATGATGCTGCGCATTGTAGGGCAAAGAGTGCGAGTATTCCGACCATCAGCACCCGCTCGACGAAGCTCGGCGGCAGCGGACCTTCAAGTCCGCCGCCGGCCGGCCGCCGGAGCAACAGCCGCGCGCGGCGGCACCGCGCACATGACGAGGAGACCGGCATGTCGCGTGAACTCAAAACCGAGCAGGAATTGCTAGCACTGGTCGTCAAGGCGCTCGATGCGAATCCGGCCACGGCCGGCTGGATCCCGACCGGCTTCCACGAGACCGTGGACGACGAAACAGGCTGCAACTGGGACATCAGTCATCTGCACCGCGACCGCAAGGACGCCGACGTGGCCGGGATCGCCAACAGCGCCGCCGCGGGCATCATCAACGAGCTGCGCGAGCGTTACAACCTCCGTTAGACGAAACCCGCACAGCGCCCGGACCCGGCGCACGGTGACGCGGCGCCGATTCAGGAGCCGCCGCCGAGCCGACGCGGCCTCATGCGGCCAGCGTTTCTGTTCGAGGTCCCGGTCCACGCTGCCTTTGCGCGAGCGGGCCGCATTGTATGGCAAACTTCGCGCTTGATTGGTGATGGCGGCAATGGCGGCGACGACAGGAGCCACCTTCCAGGCGGCCGCGGACCGCGGTGGCGCGCGCATTGCTATGCAACGGCGCGCCGCACCGGAACCATCCGCGTCGCGGCGACACCAACAATCACGACGCTCGGGCCGCACGAAAGGCGCTTCACGCCTCCGTGCGCGGCACAAAGCCGAAGAACGCAGAAAAGGATTCGCTTGAAATTTCCCTACGAATGGCAGATTGGCTGGCGCTACACCCGCGCCGGCAAACGCACGACCGGTAACGGCTTCATCTCTTTCATCGCGCTCGTGTCGATGTCGGGCATCGCGCTCGGCGTCGCGGCGCTGATCGTCGTGTTGTCCGTGATGAACGGTTTTCAGAAAGAAGTGCGCGACCGCATGCTGTCGGTGCTCGCGCACGTCGAGATCTTTTCGCCGACCGGCTCGATGCCCAACTGGGAGCTGACCGCCAAAGAAGCCCGCCAGAACAAGGAAGTGATCGGCGCGGCGCCGTATGTCGAAGCCCAGGCGCTGCTCACGCGCCAGGACGCGGTGAGCGGGGTGGCGCTGCGCGGTGTCGAGCCTTCGCTGGAGCCGCAGGTGTCCGATATCGGTAAGGAGATGAAAGGCGGCAGTCTGAATGCGCTGGTGCCGGGCGACTTCGGCATCGTGCTGGGCGCCGACCTCGCCACCGCTCTCGGCGTGACGGTCAACGACAAGATCACGCTGGTCGCGCCGGAAGGCACCATCACACCGGCCGGCATGCTGCCGCGGCTAAAACAGTTCACGGTGGTGGGCATCTTCGAGTCGGGTCACTACGAATACGACAGCACGCTCGCGCTGATCAACATCAAGGACGCGCAGGCGCTGTTCCGGCTGCCCGCGCCGACCGGCGTGCGACTGCGCCTGACCGACATGCAGCGCGCGCCGGAAGTCGCGCATCAGCTTGCCCGCACCCTGTCCGGCGATCTATACATTCGCGACTGGACGCAGCAGAACAAGACCTGGTTCTCCGCGGTGCAGATCGAAAAACGCATGATGTTCATCATCCTCACGCTGATCATCGCGGTGGCGGCGTTCAATCTGGTGTCGTCGCTCGTGATGACGGTGACCAACAAGCAGGCCGACATCGCGATTCTGCGCACGCTCGGCGCGCAGCCTGGTTCGATCATGAAGATTTTCGTGGTGCAGGGCGTGACGATCGGTTTTATCGGCACGGCCACCGGCGTCGCGCTCGGTTGCCTGATCGCGTGGAGCATTCCGTGGCTCGTGCCGATGATCGAACATACGCTCGGCGTGCAGTTCCTGCCGCCGTCGGTGTATTTCATCAGCGAACTGCCGTCCGAACTGGTGCCGGCCGACGTCGCGCGAATCGGCGTCATCGCCTTCGTGATGTCCGCGCTGGCCACGTTGTACCCGAGCTGGCGTGGTGCCAAAGTCCGTCCGGCGGAGGCACTACGCTATGAATGACCGTTCCGCTAACTTATCCATGGCTTCTTCCGACACCGTGCCGCATCCCTACGTGCTGGAAGCAACCGGCATTTCCAAGTCGTTCGTGCAGGGCGGTCTGAACGTGACGGTGCTCAACAACACGGAGCTGAGCGTGCGGCGCGGCGAGAAGCTGGCGATCGTCGGCGCGTCGGGCTCCGGCAAGAGCACGCTGCTACACGTGCTCGGCGGCCTCGACGATCCGAGCGCCGGCCATGTCTCGGTGATGGGTAAGCCCTTCACCAAGCTCTCCGAGCGCGAACGCAACGACCTGCGCAATCGCGCGCTGGGTTTCGTGTATCAGTTCCACCATCTGCTGCCGGAGTTCACCGCGCTCGATAACGTCGCGATGCCGCTGCGGATCCGCCGCATGACGACCGAAGCGTCGCGCCGCGAAGCGCTCGCGGTGCTGGAGCGCGTCGGCATGGGGCATCGCGCGAAGCATCGTCCGGGCGAGTTATCGGGCGGCGAGCGTCAGCGCGTCGCGATTGCGCGCGCGCTGGTGACGAAGCCCGCCTGCGTGCTGGCCGACGAACCGACCGGCAATCTCGACGGCGGCACCGCCGACACCGTGTTCAACCTGATGCTCGAACTGTCGCAAACGCTCGACACGAGCTTCGTGATCGTCACCCACGATCCCGAACTCGCGGGACGTTGCGACCGCATCGTGCGGCTGCGCGACGGCGTGCTGCACGAAGAGCCGCCGGTGCCGGTTTAACCGGCCGGCCATTCGGCATAGACGCCGCGCCGCCAACGAGGTCTGTGATGTGGATCGATACGCACTGTCATCTCGACGCATCGGAATTCGACGCCGACCGCGCGCAAGTCGCGGCGGCAGCGCGCCGCGCGGGTGTGGGGCGAATCGTGATTCCGGCGATCGGCCGGCAGAATTTCGCGGCGGTGCGTGACTTGGCGCAGCGGGTTGACGGCGGCGCGTATGCGCTCGGTATTCATCCGTTGTTCACGCCGGGCGCGCAAGACAGCGATCTCGATCTGCTGCGCATGGAAATCGAGGCGAGTCTCGACGATCCGCTGTTCGTCGGCATCGGCGAGATCGGACTCGATTATTTCGTCGAAGGTCTCGACGACGCGCGCCAGCAGTTCTTCTACAACGGCCAGTTGCAGCTCGCACGCGAATTCGATCTGCCGGTGATCTGCCATGTGCGCAAATCGCAGGATCAGGTGATCAAGGGACTGCGGCGGCATCAGATTCATCGCGGCATCGCGCATGCGTTCAACGGCAGTTTTCAGCAGGCTCAGGCGTATATCGATCAGGGCATGCATCTCGGCTTCGGCGGCAATCTGACTTTCGAGCGCGCGCGGCAAATTCGCCGTCTCGCCGAGCAATTGCCGTTCGACGCGCTGGTCGTCGAAACCGACGCGCCGGATATCGCGCCGTCGTGGATCTACAAGCAGCGCAACACGCCCGAGCAGATTCCCGCGATCGGCGCGGGCCTCGCGCAACTGCGCGGCATGGCCGCCGACGAAGCCGCCCTAGGCACAACGGCTAACGCGCTCGCCGCGCTGCCGCGGCTGGCTCTTTCCTCTGCATAATTGAACTCGATGGTCTGAGTGGTTCGCGCCGGGCGATACCCACGCCCGGCGGGCTCGCTGACGCCTGCGCGTCGAGTGTTCCGTCGTCCGGCGATTGCAGGCGGAGGGCGGATGCGGGCATGGTGGTGTGGATTTGCGTTGGGCGTGATCGGGCTGCAACGGCAGGCGGTGTTACCGGATTGGACGGCGTTGTGCGGGTTGGTGATGCTCGCTTGTGCTGCGGTCGTGGCGGCGGCGTGGGGTTTGGGCGAGGATAGCCGCGCGGCGGCCAGTGCGGATCATGCGATGGCTCGCGCAGCTACGGTTTCGGCTGAGGCCGGAACTACCAATGCAGGTGGAGCTGCGCCTATAGCGGAAAGTGATGCTGAGGTCGGAACAACCGTGCCGCGAGCTGCGGCCTCGACAAGGCTAACGGTGGCGCCCGGGGATCGGCAGCACGCGTGTGCGACGACCCTCGCGTCGCTCGTACATCGCATCCGCTTCAGCCGTCGCGTGCGTTCCTTCGTGGGCTGGAGCGCCGTGTGGTGCGCGGCAATGTGCGCGGGCTTCGGGTACGCAGCCATACGCGCGGACATGCGCCTTGCGGTGAGCTTGCCGAACGCGTGGGAAGGGCGCGATATCGAGGTCGTCGGCAGTATCAAAGGCTTGCCGTCACGCGATGAAAACGGCGCGCGTTTTCTATTCGACGTCGAATCAGCCGAAGTGCCAATCGACGCTTTCCCTCGCGTGATCCAGCTCTCATGGATCGCCGAAGATGCGCCGCCGCCTTTGCTAGAGCCAGGCTCACGCTGGCGGCTGGCCGCGCGGCTTAAACGTCCGCATGGCAATGCCAATTTCGGCGTGCGCGATGCTGAAGCGACTTTGCTCGCACGCAACGTGCGCGCCACAGGTTATGTGAGCGCGCCGGCTCATGCTGTGCGATTGCCTGGCAGGGCGCGCGGGGTCGGCGTGACGGTGGACCGCTGGCGTGCCGCTCTGCGCGAACGGATCGACGCGGTGCTCGCCGACGCGCCGCATCGCGGAATCGTCGTGGCGCTCGCCATCGGCGCACAGGACGAAGTCAGCGCCGCGGATTGGCTGCTGATGCGCGGCACGGGCACGAGTCATCTGGTGGCGATTTCGGGGCTGCATATCGGTTTCGTCGCGGGCCTCGCGGGTTGGCTGGCGGGAGCGTTCTGGCGGCGCTCGGGATGGATCGGCCGCAACTGGCCGTTGCGGCTGCCGGCACAAGTCGTCGCGGTGACGGGCGGCGCGCTGTTCGCCGCGCTGCATGCCGCGTTGGCCGGCTTCAATGTGCCGGCGCAGCGCGCGCTGTGGATGGCAGGGGTCGTCGCGCTCGCGTTTATCGGCGGGCGCAATGTGCCGCGCTCGGCGATGCTTGCGTGGGCCTTGGGGCTCGTGCTGGTGGTCGATCCGTGGGCGGTCGTGTCGGCGGGATTCTGGTTGTCGTTCTGCGCGGTGGCGGCGATTCTGTTCGCCATGTCGGGGCGGCCGCATGTGCAGGATCACGAACAGCACCGCGACGAAACAGCCGAAGACGGCGAGGCGGCGACCCGGCTGTCGAGGCTGGGTTTCGTCTTGCGCCGCCGTATGCGCGATGCCGGGGCAAGGTTGCGCAGCGCTGCGCAGGTGCAGTTCGCCGTGACGATCGCGCTCGCGCCGTTGACCGTCTACTGGTTCGCGCAGATTCCGCTGATCGGCCCGCTCGCAAATGCTTTCGCGATTCCGTGGGTGAGCCTGCTGGTCACGCCGGCGGTGCTTGCGGGCGTCGCGTTGCCCGCGCCACTCGACGCCTACGCATGGCATGGCGCACACGCTTTGCTGGACTTGCTGGCCGTGGGCTTGCAAGCGCTATCCGGCCCCGCCTGGGCGCTCTGGCGTCTGCCCCAACCGGATGCGTGGACGCTGGCCGCGGCGGCAGTCGGCGTGCTCTGGTGTTTGGCGCCGCGCGGCTGGCCGCTGCGCTGGGCCGCGCCGCTGACCTGGCTGCCGTTGTTGTTACCCGCGCCGTCCGGACCGCCGCACGGCAGTTTCCGGTTGACCGCGCTGGACGTCGGTCAAGGCACCTCGGTGCTGGTCGAAACGGCGCATCACACTTTGCTGTTCGATACCGGACCGGGGCCGGAGTCGACTCACGCGGGCGAGCGGGTGGTCGTGCCGTTTTTACAGGCGCGTGGCGTGACGGCGCTCGATACGTTGATCGTGAGCCACGCCGACTCCGATCATTCGGGCGGTGCGCCCGCCGTGCTGGACGCGATCGAGGTGCATCAAATGGTGGCGGCATTGGCGCCGTCGAATGCGCTGTGGTCGAACGCGCGGCAACGCGGCGCCGACACGCTGCCGTGCGCGGCGGGTCAGCGCTGGCGGTGGGACGGCGTCGAGTTCGCGATGCTCTGGCCGGACGCCGGTCCGCTGCAAGGCAAGCCGAATGCGCATTGCTGCGTGCTGCGGGTCAGCGCTGTGCCCGCCGCCCCAAGCTCGTCGATCAGACGTACCGAAACAGAACCGCCGCGCATGACGGCCTTGCTGACGGCGGACATCGAGGCGCCCGTCGAACGCGTTCTGCTCGCGCGCGATCGCGGGGCGTTGCGCGCGCAGGTGCTGGTCGTGCCGCATCACGGCAGCAAGACTTCGTCGACCGAGCCGTTCCTCGACTCTATCGATCCGCTCATCGCGCTATTTCAGGTAGGCTATCGCAACCGTTTTCATCATCCGAATGCGGGTGTGTTCGAGCGCTACAAGGCGCGGCGGATCGAGCTCGGGCGCAGCGATGCGGACGGTGCGGTACGCGTCGAGGTGAACCCGGGCGGCGAGACAAGTCACGCCGCGGGCAGCAGCGCCGCGGTCACGCTCGAGCGCTATCGCGACACGCAGCGCCGCTACTGGATGGATCGCTGACCGGTCAATTGGTGAATCGCCGGCCGCATAGATAGAAGAAACGCGCGCCGGGCGTGTTGACTGCACGGCAGGTGCGTGCCACGACCCGCACGCAAGAACAGAACGGAGACAGCCGCAGTTGAAAAACATCATTCACTTCTCGCACGCGAACGGCTTTCCGGCGTCGACCTATCGCACGATCTTTGCCGAACTCGCCGACGACTACGAGCTGCGCTCCATCGAGCGGATCGGCCACGACGCGCGCTTTCCGGTGACGCAGGACTGGCCGCATCTGGTCGAACAGTTGCTCGACGACATCCGCAGAACGTACGAGCAGCCGGTGTGGCTGGTGGGACATTCGCTCGGCGGCTATCTGTCGCTGATGGCCGCGCTCAAAAAGCCGCAGTGGGTGAGGGGCGTGGTAATGCTCGATTCGCCGGTGATCGCCGGCTGGCGCAGCAGCATGCTGCGCGTGTCGCAATGGACCGGCCTCGACGAGCGGCTCTCGCCCGCGGCCGCCACCCGCACGCGTCGCACGCAATGGGCGAGCCGCGACGAAGCGTGGCGCCATTTCCATTCGAAGCCGGCGTTCGCGCGCTGGGACGAGCGCATGCTGTCCGACTACATCGACTTCGGCATTCCGCAGACTTCGCCCGACGGCTCGCGCTCGCTGGCCTTCGACCGTCGTACCGAATATCAGATCTATAAGACCTTGCCGCACACGCTCGGCTCGCGGCTCGCCCGGGGCGCGCCGGTGCCGGTGGGCTTCATCGCCGGCACGCGTTCGAAGGAAATCCGCCAGGCCGGTCTCGACGCCACCCGCCGCGTGACCGGCGGCCATGTGGAATGGATCGAGGGCAGTCACCTTTACCCGATGGAAAAACCCGTCGAAACCGCGCGCGCGGTGCAAAGCATGTTGCATGAACTGGAGCAGCGCGGCTGACGCGAACGCACGCGCGGACATTAGCGCGGACATTAGCGCGGACATTAGCGCGGACATCAGCGCGGACGTGAGCGCGGACGGCGACGGCAGCAGCATCAGCCATGCGCCGCGACGCCGGCCATAGCGCGCCGCGCCGGCACGCGCCGCCAGAAACGGTGCATGATCCACGCGCGGCAACGGCCGCCGTCGCGGCGCGCGCACGTGTGGATGCCGCCAGGATTTTGCTGGGGTCGGGGCCCTGCTTTACGGTATAATCCGTTTTTCCCGCGAGCATCCAGCGATGACCAAATATGTTTTCGTCACCGGCGGCGTAGTGTCTTCCCTCGGCAAGGGTATTGCCGCCGCTTCCCTCGCCGCGATCCTCGAATCGCGCGGTCTTAAAGTCACCCTCCTCAAGCTCGATCCCTACATCAATGTCGACCCCGGCACGATGAGTCCGTTTCAACACGGCGAAGTGTTCGTGACGGAAGACGGAGCGGAGACCGACCTCGACCTCGGCCACTATGAGCGCTTCATCAGCACGAAGATGCGCAAGGCCAATAACTTCACCACGGGCCAGATTTACGAATCGGTGATCCGCAAGGAACGCCGCGGCGATTATCTCGGCAAGACGGTGCAGGTCATCCCGCACATCACGAATGAAATCCAGGCGTTCATCGAACGCGGCGCGGCTTCCGCGACGTGCGGTGAGCCGGACGTCGCCATCGTCGAAGTGGGCGGCACCGTGGGCGACATCGAATCGCTGCCGTTCCTCGAGGCCGCGCGTCAGATGAGCCTGCGCATGGGCCGCAACAGCGCGTGCTTCGTGCACCTCACGCTGGTGCCCTGGGTCGCCACCGCCGGCGAACTGAAGACCAAGCCCACGCAGCACAGCGTGCAGAAGCTGCGTGAAATCGGTATTTCGCCGCACGTGCTGCTGTGCCGCGCCGACCGCCGCATTCCGGACGACGAGCGCGCCAAGATCTCCATGTTCTCGAACGTGCCGGAAGACGCCGTGATCTCCGTGTGGGACGCGGACAGCATCTACAAGATTCCGCAAATGCTGCACGATCAAGGTCTGGACGCAATCATTTGCGAAGAGCTCAAGCTCACGCCGAAGGCCGCGGATCTGTCCATGTGGTCAGATCTGGTCGAGAAGCTGGAGCATCCGAAGCACGAAGTCACGATCGGCATGGTCGGCAAGTATGTCGATCTGACCGAGTCGTACAAGTCGCTGATCGAAGCGCTGCGCCATGCGTCGATGCATACGTCGACCAAGGTCAACATCGAATACATCGATTCGGAAGAAGTCGAGACGCAAGGCGTCGAGAGCCTCAAGCATCTGGACGCCGTCCTCGTGCCGGGCGGCTTCGGCCGTCGCGGCACCGAAGGCAAGATCGCCGCGATCCGCTATGCGCGCGAAGCGAAGGTGCCGTATCTCGGCATCTGCCTCGGCATGCAACTCGCCGTGATCGAATTCGCCCGCGACGTGGTCGGTCTGAAAGACGCGAACAGCACCGAGTTCGATCAGGAAACGCCGAACCGCGTGGTCGCGCTGATCACCGAGTGGTACGACCGCGAAGGCCGCGTCGAGAAGCGCACGGAAGAGTCGGATCTGGGCGGCACGATGCGCCTCGGTTCGCAACGCTGCCCGATCAAGCCCGGCACCATGGCCGAAGAGATTTATGGCAAGGACGTGAACGAACGTCACCGCCACCGTTATGAAGTCAATAACCGCTTCGTGCCCCAACTCGAAGCCGGCGGCCTTATCATCAGCGCCCGTACTCCGAGCGAAGATCTGCCGGAAATGATGGAATTGCCGCGCAGCATGCACCCGTGGTTCGTCGGCGTGCAGTTCCACCCGGAATTCACGTCCACGCCGCGCGACGGGCATCCGCTGTTCAAGTCGTTCGTCGAAGCGGCGCTCGCGCATCACGAGGCGAGCACGCCGGTCGCAGTCGGGGAGAAAGCATGAAACTGGGCGATTTCGAAATCGGGCTCGACAAGCCGTTTTTCCTGATCGCAGGCACCTGTGTCGTCGAATCCGAACAGATGACGATCGACACAGCCGGCCGGCTCAAGGAAATCTGCGCGAAGCTGAACATTCCGTTCATCTACAAATCGTCGTACGACAAGGCCAACCGCAGCAGCGGCAAGTCGTTTCGCGGTCTGGGCATGGACGAAGGTTTGCGGATTCTGTCGGAAGTGAAGCGTCAGCTCGGTCTGCCGGTGCTGACCGACGTTCACGCCGAGCACGAGATCGAGCAGGTCGCCTCGGTGGTCGACGTGTTGCAAACGCCGGCTTTCCTGTGCCGCCAAACGGACTTCATTCACGCTTGCGCGCGTTCGGGCAAACCGGTCAACATCAAGAAAGGCCAGTTTCTCGCACCGGGCGACATGAAGAACGTGATCGACAAGGCGCGCGATGCCGCGCGTGAAGCGGGTCTGTCGGAAGACCGTTTCATGGCGTGCGAGCGCGGCGTGTCGTTCGGCTATAACAACCTCGTGTCGGACATGCGTTCGCTCGCGATCATGCGCGAAACCAATGCGCCAATCGTGTTCGACGCCACCCACTCGGTGCAGTTGCCGGGCGGACAGGGTACGAGCTCGGGCGGTCAGCGCGAATTCGTGCCGGTGCTGGCGCGTGCCGCGGTTGCCGTGGGCGTCGCGGGTCTCTTCATGGAGACTCACCCGAATCCGGCTGAAGCCAAGTCGGACGGTCCGAACGCCGTGCCGCTGCATCGCATGGCCGATCTGCTCGAGACGCTGGTTACGCTCGATCAGGCCGTCAAGCGCGCACCGTTTCTCGAAAGCGATTTCAACTGATTCAGGCGTTCATCGCGTGTCACGATCGGTGCGCATAATCGGCACGGTTGTCGGCACGCGGCGAAGGCAGCCAATGGTCGTCGAACGCAGTGGTGCAAGAGTTGTCTGCCGGGGAGACCGGCTGTAGCGTCCACTGCGGTGTCAAAGTAAAGAATTCAACGTCATTTCTTGAGGAAACCATGAGTGCTATCGTAGATATCATCGGTCGAGAGATTCTCGATTCGCGAGGCAACCCCACCGTCGAATGCGACGTGCTGCTCGAGTCGGGCACGATGGGCCGCGCTGCGGTGCCGTCGGGCGCGTCGACGGGTTCGCGTGAAGCAATCGAATTGCGCGACGGCGAAACCGGCCGTTACGGCGGTAAGGGCGTGCTGAAGGCCGTCGAGCACATCAACACCGAAATCTCCGAAGCGATCATGGGCCTCGACGCTTCCGAACAGGCTTTCCTCGACAAGACCCTGCTGGAACTCGACGGCACGGACAACAAGTCGCGCCTCGGCGCGAACGCGATGCTGGCTGTCTCGATGGCCGTCGCGAAGGCTGCCGCTGAAGAAGCCGGCCTGCCGCTGTACCGCTACTTCGGCGGCTCGGGCGCGATGCAACTGCCGGTGCCGATGATGAACATCGTCAACGGCGGTGCGCACGCCAACAATAGCCTGGACATCCAGGAATTCATGATCGTGCCGGTTAGCCAGCCGACCTTCCGCGAAGCACTGCGCTGCGGCGCCGAAGTGTTCCACGCGCTGAAGAAGATCCTGTCGGATCGCGGCATGAGCACGGCCGTCGGCGACGAAGGCGGCTTCGCGCCGAACTTCGGCAGTAACGACGAGTGCCTGTCGACCATCCTGCAAGCCATCGAGAAAGCCGGCTACCGCGCCGGTGAAGACGTGCTGCTCGCACTCGACTGCGCAGCCAGCGAGTTCTACCACGACGGCAAGTACCAACTGGCCGGCGAAGGCCTGCAACTGTCGTCGACCGAATTCGCGGACTACCTCGCGAATCTGGCCGACAAGTTCCCGATCGTGTCGATCGAAGACGGCATGCACGAAAGCGACTGGGCCGGCTGGAAGACACTGACCGACAAGCTCGGCAAGAAGGTGCAACTGGTGGGCGACGACCTGTTCGTCACCAACACGCGCATCCTGAAGGAAGGCATCGAGAAGGGCATCGCCAACTCGATCCTGATCAAGATCAACCAGATCGGTACGCTCACGGAAACCTTCGCGGCGATCGAAATGGCCAAGCGCGCGGGCTACACCGCAGTGATCTCGCACCGTTCGGGCGAAACCGAAGATTCGACCATCGCGGATATCGCGGTCGGCCTGAATGCCGGTCAGATCAAGACGGGTTCGCTGTCGCGCTCGGACCGCATCTCGAAGTACAACCAGTTGCTGCGCATCGAAGAAGACCTCGGTGATATCGCCAGCTACCCGGGCAAGTCGGCGTTCTACAATCTGCGCTAATGGCTGGTTTGCAAGCGCTGACCGATGAGCCGGTTATCCTTCGTTTCTGATTGACCCCGCCGCCCTGCGTATAGCGCAGGGCGGCGTGTATTTATTGTGCTTACTTCATGCGGCTTGTCACTGCTGTCCTGATCGTTCTACTGGCGCTGATCCAGTACCCGCTCTGGTGGGGGCACGGCGGTTGGTTGCGCGTGCACGAGTTGCAGCAGCAACTGGCGCAGCAGGTGCAAAAGAACGCCGATTCGAAACTGCGCAACGAACGCATTCAAGGCGAAGTGCAGGATTTGCAGAACGGCACGGCCGCTGTCGAAGAGCGCGCGCGTTATGAAATGGGCATGGTGAAGGACGGCGAAGTGTTCGTGCAGTTCGTGTCGCCGAACGCGCCGTTGCCGTCGGCGAACACGCCTTCGGTTACCACTTCGACGCGGGGTGAGATGTCGGCGGCGCCGCTGCATGTGGTGCCGAATCCGGAGTCGCGCGCGAAGCCGGATCGCAAGCATGGTGGTAAGGCAGCGGCTGCGAAAGACAAGAAGCCTGCGCACTGAGCTTTGCCGTAGCGCAGAGCTTCACTTGGTACGAAGGACAAAAAAGGCACGGTGAGAACCGTGCCTTTTTCTTTGGTCTCGCGCCGCGGCGCGCCGAGTCGCGATTGCCGCCGCTCACCAGCCCCAATACGACCCGTAACCGACGCCGACACCCGTACCCCAGCCGTGTCCCCAACCACCGCCGTAATAGCTACCGTATACGGTGACAGGCGGCGTGTAGTAGCGCGACCACGCCTGCGCCGCGTTATCGGCCGCAATCGCCTGATTCTGTTCGGCCATCACCTGACGGTCGATCGCGTCATAGCGCTGGCGTTCTTCAGGCGTCAGCGGTTGGGCGGTGGCGGCCACACCCGACTGGTCGGCGGGCAGCCGGCTATAAATCGGCGACGGGCCCGGCGGATCCATCATGCAGCCCGCCAGCGCGCCACTCCCGATCAAAACAGCCAGCACAGCGACCGTGCGCGCACGGCGCAGCAACGGAATCAACGAAGTAGGGTGGTTCATGTTCGATCTCCATCGGTCGGATGCCTAAGCAAATCATGCGCCGCGCGCACCGCCAATGATTCAACGCAATGATCAAAGATACTGCGCCGCCCGGGCCCTGAAAAGGCAGCGGGCGGCGCGGTATTTTTACTGCCGTGATACAGGTGTGACGAACCGCCGTTCCGCGCACGTGAAAAGCGCGCCGAATGGCGACTCGTTTAGTGCCGCTGTTCAGCCGCGGGCGTCACGCCTTGTGAGAGCGCTTCGGCGACGAAAAGTTGCGCCACGTCGACCGGATCGAACTCGTAACGCTGGTTGCAGAACTCGCAATGAATCTCGACATGGCCGCGCTCTTCGAGCACGCCGTCGACTTCCTCGCGGCCCAGCATTTTCAGCATGCCGCCGACTTTTTCGCGCGAACACGTGCACTCGAAGCGCGCCGTGGCCGGTTCGAAATGCTGGACGTTTTCCTGCCAGAAGAGGCGCCGGAAGATGGTTTCCGGCTCTTCCTTCAGCAGTTCGTCTTGCGACATCGTGCCGCCGAGCGTGCAGACGCGCTCCCACGTATCCGCGTCCAGATCGCCCGGATGGGGCACGATCCCGCCGTCGCCCGGCAACTTTTGCAGCAGCATGCCGACCGCGCGCTCGGTGTTCGCCGCGAGCCACAGCCGCGTGTCGAGTTGCTCCGAGTGATGCATGTAATGCTCGAGCACTTCGGCCATCGAGTTGAGGGGGCCGTCCACGCCCGACAACGGCACGATACTTTGATACGGCTGCTGACCGGGCTGCTTGCTGGCCGGGTCGAGCGTGATCACGCAGCGGCCGTGGCCGCTCGCGTTGAGCAGGTCGACCATGCTGGTCGTCTCGCCGACCACGTTGGCGGCTTCGCCGGACAGCTTGGCGGTTGCGCGCATCGACAGATCGGAGCCGCACTGCACCACCAGCATCTTGACCGGGCCGTCGCCGAAAATCTGCATGATGAGCGTGCCGTCGAACTTGAGATTCGCCGACAGCAGCGCGCACGCCGCCATCATTTCGCCCAGAACCGTGCGCACCGGCGCCGGATAGTCGCGGCGCGTCAGCACTTCCTGCCACGTATTGCGCAAGGAAACGATCTCGCCGCGCACCGGCGCCGCGCTGAACATGAATTTTTGCAACTGGTCGCTCACAACTTTTCCTCGGTCAGATGACGCAGCGTGATGCCGCGCCGTGCGCGCCGCGCGCTCCGGCTGGTTAGCCGATGCGCACGAGCTGCGCCTTGTAATATTCGCGGCGCTCGGCATAGACTGCCGCGCCGCGCTGCATGTTGGCGATATCCGTCTCGGTCAGTTCGCGCACCACCTTGGCGGGCGCGCCGAGAATCAGCGAATTGTCGGGAAATACCTTGCCTTCGGTGACGATGGCGCCCGCTCCGACCAGACAGTTGCGGCCGATTACCGCTCCATTCAAGACCACGGCCTGAATTCCGATCAGCGATCCTTCCTTGATCGTGCAACCGTGCAGCATGACCTGATGGCCTATCGTCACGTTTGGCTCGATCGTGAGCGGAAAACCGGGGTCGGTGTGCAGCACGGCGTTTTCCTGCACGTTGCTGGCGGCGCCGATGGTGATCGGCTCGTTGTCGCCGCGAATCGTCGCGCCGAACCAGACGCTGGCGTTCTCCCCGAGCGTCACGTTGCCGATGATGCTCGCCGAATCCGCGACAAAGACGCTTTCATGGATGGTTGGGGCGGCTTCGCCAAGCTTGTAAATGGTCACGGTGTCTCCTCTTGATCGGTCGCTACGTGCGCAGGCCAGGGCGCCGAACTGGCCGGAACGTCTTGCCTTGCCGGGCTGTCCCGCCTCGCCGGCGCATCGGGCGCGTTGGATGGTCGAATCGGGTATTGTAAACGGTTGTGTGGTTGGGACGCTTGGTCCGGCCACAGGGCGCTCGCTTCGGACCTTGGGGCCGAGGCCCCCGCCGATGCGGCGCCGGCCGTGTCCAAATTGCCTGGCCGCCCGGCTGTTCGAGTTGACGTTCACGCAATGGCGGCGCGGCCGCGTCTGGACGGCCGTTTTGCTGCTGCGGCCGCCGTTCGCGCAATTGCGGTACGGACTTGGCTGGATGGCCGCTTCGCTGCCCAGTTTGCCATTCACGCAATTGCGGTGCGGACTTCGCTGGACATCCGCATGCTGACGCGTCGTATGCAACGAATTTTGTCGTTCCGCTAGCCATGCCGTTTTTGGCTTTCTTTGCTGTTTCCTCGTCGATCCGTTTGCCATGATGTCCGCCGCACCGTCCGCACCGTCCGTTTCGCCTGACTCACCGGCCGCTGATGCCGCGCGCCAAGCCCCTTGCGCGCGCGCCGCAGCGCTCGCCGCATTGCGCGAAGCCGATCCAGCCGCCAAGGCCGCCGCGGCCCGCGCGCTATACGCCGCGGTGCTCGACGGCAGCATGGCATGCGCCGCTCACGCCGAACTCGCCGAACCGTCCGGCCTGCCGGGCCGTCCCGCGCGCCCCGACCTGGTCGATCCGCGCGGTTTGAAGCGACGCAGCATGCAAGCGCCACAAGGTCGCGCGGTTCTGCTGCACGCACTCGCGCACATAGAATTCAACGCCATCAACCTCGCGCTCGACGCGGTCTGGCGCTTCGCCGGCATGCCCGCCGAGTTCTACACAGACTGGCTCAAGGTCGCCGCCGAAGAGGCCTACCATTTCTCCCTGCTGACCGCGCGCCTCACGGAGTACGGCCACGTCTACGGCGATTTTCCGGCCCACGACGGCCTGTGGGACATGTGCGAGCGTACGCGCGGCGACGTGCTGGCACGCATGGCGCTGGTGCCGCGCACGCTCGAAGCGCGCGGCCTGGACGCCTCGCCGCCGATCCGCGCGCGTCTGCTGCAGGCGGGCGATCAGGCGTCGGCGGCGATTCTCGACGTGATCCTGCGCGACGAAATCGGCCACGTGCTGATCGGCAACCGCTGGTTCCGCCATCTGTGCGACGCCGGCGGCCTCGACCCTCACGAGACTTACACGCGCCTCGCCGACCAGTATCACGCACCGAAATTACGCGGTCCGTTCAATTTCGAGGCGCGCCGCGACGCCGGTTTCGACGAAGCCGAACTGGCCGCGCTGGCCGCCGTGGCGGGCCTCGACGCGCAGGAAGCGGCGCCGCCGTCCGCCGGCGACTGAGACTTCCTTCGCCATCCGGCCCCGCGCATCGGCGGGCTATCTCGTTATAATCGAACGACCATTCTTTTTTTGGACGTGCCGTTCATGAACACTTCCCAGTCTGAATTCGTCGCCGTGCGCGGCATCCGTCTGCATGTGCGGCGGTGGGGCAATCCGGATGCGCCGATGCTCTTCATGCTGCACGGCTGGATGGACGTGGCCGCGTCGTTCCAGTTCGTCGTCGATGCGCTGGGCGGCGACTGGCAGGTGCTGGCGCCGGATATGCGCGGCTTCGGCCTGTCGGACTGGCCG
This sequence comes from Paraburkholderia phytofirmans, assembly GCF_046028095.1. Lineage (GTDB taxonomy): Bacteria > Pseudomonadota > Gammaproteobacteria > Burkholderiales > Burkholderiaceae > Paraburkholderia > Paraburkholderia phytofirmans_A. The sequence goes on along the minus strand of NZ_JAQQDJ010000002.1, from coordinate 185,056 downwards.
GTGGCGGAGCACGGCGGCGGCAACTACTGGATTCAGGACTATCTGGCCGATCTCGACGCCTTGCTCGACCACTACGCGTCGACTGGCGAAGTGAATCTGGTCGGCCACAGCATGGGGGCGAACATCGCCTGTGTGTATGCGGGCGTGCGGCCGGAGCGGGTGCGGCGGGTGGTCGATCTGGAAGGCTTCGGGCTTGCGCCGTCGCACTCGGCGCAAGCGCCTAAACGTCTGCGCAACTGGCTCGACGAATTGCGCGATCCGCCGCAATTGAAGCGCTACGCGTCGCTCGACGACGTCGCCGCGCGCCTGATCAAGACCAATCCGAGGCTCGACCCGCAGCGCGCGCAGTTTCTCGCGCAGCATTGGTCGAAGCCGGACGGCGAGGGGCGCTTCATGCTGCTCGCCGATCCCGCGCACAAGCTGCGCGGCCCGGCCCTGTACCGTCTCGACGAAGTGATGGCGACCTGGCGCAAGGTAAGCGCAAAGGTGTTGCATGTGGAGGCGGCCAACTCGCCGACGCTCGCGCAGATTGCCGGCGAAATTCCGCTCGACGAATTCAAGGCGCGCTTTCAGGCGTTCCCGGACTGGCGCGAGAAGATCATCGACGGAGCGGGGCACATGGTGCATCACGACCAGCCGGAGCAGGTGGCCGCGTTGATCGAGGGATTCTGCGCGTAGCGCCTTCGGAAAGTTCGAGGATTTCCGGCGCGTGCGCTTCCGGGCGTTCGTTGTGAGATAGCTCTGCGTCCGCTTACTGCGTTGCAGTAAAATGAGCGTAGAACCTTTTCTAGACAACGATGAACGCCGACCTCCACTGTCATTCCACCGTTTCCGACGGCCAGTTCGCGCCGGCCGACGTCGCGCGCCGCGCGCATGCGGGCGGCGTGACGCTGTGGGCGCTTACCGATCACGATGAACTGGGCGGCCAGCACGAAGCGCGAAGCACCGCCGAATCGCTCGGCATGGACTATCTGAGCGGCGTCGAGATTTCGGTCACGTGGGCATCGCGCACGGTGCACATCGTCGGGCTGGGTATCGATCCGACCAGTTCGGTCCTGATCGACGGCCTCGCGCGCACGCGCAATGGGCGCGCGGCGCGGGCAGAGGCGATCGGCGAGCAACTCGCCACGCTCGGCATTCCCGACGCCTATCAGGGCGCACTCAAATACGTGTCGAATCCGGACATGATTTCGCGCACGCATTTCGCGCGCTTCATGGTGGACAGCGGCTACGCCAGTTCCACGCAGGACGTGTTCACCCGCTTTCTCGGCGACGGCAAATCGGGCTACGTGGCGCACCGCTGGGCCAAACTGGCCGACGCGGTCGGCTGGATCCAGGCCGCCGGCGGCGAAGCGATCATTGCGCATCCGGGCCGCTACGCTTATTCGCCCGTCGAATTCGACGCATTTTTCGCCGAATTCATCGATCTCGGCGGCAAGGCGATCGAGGTGGTGACGGGCAGCCACACGCCAGACCAGTACCGCGAATACGCCGATGTCGCGCGCCGTTTCGGTTTCGAGGCGTCGCGCGGGTCCGACTTCCACGCACCCGGCGAAGGCCGCGTCGATCTCGGCACGCTGCCGCCGCTGCCCGCTGATCTGAAACCCGTCTGGGAACGCTGGCTGTGACCGCGCCGTGCCGTCGCGGCACGTCGATTGCGAAATTCAGACGGCCGCAGCGCGCGCTTTCGTCTGATCTTCCGGCCGCACTTCAGCCGCAACTCGCTTTGCCGTCTATTCGCTTTCCCTCCGTGAGCCAACGTTAGTCGCCATGTCCCAATACTTTCGGCTTCATCCTGATAACCCGCAGCCGCGCCTCGTCAAGCAGGCCGTGCAGATCATCAACGATGGCGGCGTGGTCGCGTTGCCGACGGACTCGAGCTACGCGCTCGCCTGCCATCTGGACGACAAGGACGCGGTGGAGCGTCTGCGGCGCATTCGCGGACTCGACGAGAAGCAATTGCTGTCGCTGCTGGTGCGCGACCTGTCGGAACTCGCCAATTTCGCGATGGTCGACAACCGCCAGTACCGGCTGATCAAATCGGTGACGCCGGGCCCGTACGTGTTCGTCCTGCAAGCCACCAAGGAAGTGCCGCGGCGCCTGTCGCATCCGTCGCGCAAGACCATCGGCCTGCGCGTGCCGGACCACGCGATCACGCTGGCGATTCTCGAAGAACTCGGCCAGCCGCTGCTCGGTTCGACGCTGATCATGCCGGGCGAAACCCAGCCGTTGAACGACCCGGAGGAAATCCGCGAGCGCCTCGAGAAGCAACTGGATCTGGTGATCGACAGCGGTCCGTGCGTGTGCGAGCCGTCCACGGTGATCGATCTGACCGGCGCGCAACCGGTGCTGGTGCGGCCGGGGCGCGGTTCTCTCGCGCCGTTCGGCCTTGAAGAGACGGCATGAGTGAAAGCGGACAGACGCACGCAATCGCGTTGTTACAATAACGAGCTATGGATTCTTCCCTGATACAAACCATTGCGGTGTACGCGCTGCCGGTGATTTTCGCCATCACGCTGCACGAAGCCGCCCATGGCTACGTCGCGCGCTGGCTCGGCGACAATACCGCCTACGTGCTTGGCCGCGTCTCCGTCAATCCGATGCGGCATATCGATCCGCTCGGCACGATCGCGATTCCCTTGCTGCTGTACTTCGCCACTAGCGGCGCGTTCATGTTCGGGTACGCCAAGCCGGTGCCGGTCGCCTTCGGCAATCTGCGCAATCCGCGCTGGGGCAGCCTGTGGGTCGCCGCGGCGGGTCCGGCCTGCAACTTCGTGCAGGCAATAATCTGGGGGCTGTTCGGCGTCGCGCTCGCGGTCATGAACGTGGACGAGCCGTTCTTCACGCGCATGGCGGGCGCGGGCGTCGGCGTGAATCTGGTGCTCGGCGTGCTCAACCTGTTTCCGCTGCCGCCGCTCGACGGCGGCCGCGTGCTGATGGCGCTGTTGCCGCCGCGGCAGTCCATCACGCTGTCGCGCCTCGAACCGTACGGGTTTTTCATCGTGATGGCGCTGGTCATGACGGGCACGCTCACGCGATACTGGCTGAACCCGTTGGTCACGATCGGCTACAGCGCGATCACCGCCATTCTGACTCCCCTCGTTTCGCTTTTTTAGATAACCATGTTCCCAGACCGTATCTTCTCCGGCATGCGGCCCACCGGGTCGTTGCACCTCGGCCACTATCACGGCGTGCTGAAAAACTGGGTGCGACTGCAGTCCGAGTATCCGTGTTTCTTTTGTGTGGTCGACTGGCACGCGCTGACCACGCACTACGAAACGCCCGAAGTGATCGAGAAAAACGTCTGGGACGTGCTGATCGACTGGCTGGCCTCCGGCATCGATCCGGCGCAGGCCACGCTGTTCATTCAGAGCAAGGTGCCGGAGCACGCCGAACTGGCGCTGCTGCTCGGCATGAGCACGCCGCTCGGCTGGCTCGAACGTGTGCCGACCTACAAGGAGCAGCAGGAGAAACTGAAGGACAAGGATCTGTCCACTTACGGCTTCCTCGGCTATCCGGTGCTGATGGCGGCGGACATTTTGTTGTATCGCGGCTCGCTCGTGCCGGTCGGCGAAGACCAGGTGCCGCACGTCGAAATGACGCGCGAAATCGCGCGCCGTTTCAACTATCTGTACGGCCGCGAACCGGGCTTCGAAGAGAAGGCCAACGACGCCGCGAAGAAGCTCGGCGGCAAGCGCGCCAAGCTCTATCACGAGTTGCGCAACGCCTACCAGCAGGAAGGCGACGACGAGGCGCTCGAACAGGCGCGCGCGATGTTGCAGGAGTCGCAGAGCCTGTCGATGAACGACCGCGAGCGTCTGTTCGGCTACCTCGAAGGTTCGCGCAAGATCATTCTGGTCGAGCCGCAGGTCATGTTGACCGAAGCGTCGCGCATGCCGGGTCTCGACGGCCAGAAAATGTCGAAGTCATACGGCAACATGATCGGCCTGCGTGAAGACGCGGAGACCATCACGAAGAAAGTCCGCACCATGCCGACCGATCCGGCCCGCGTGCGTCGCACCGATCCCGGCGACCCCGACAAGTGCCCGGTGTGGCAGCTCCATCAGGTCTACACGGACGAAGCCACCCACGAATGGGTGCAGAAGGGCTGCCGCACGGCGGGCATTGGTTGCCTGGAGTGCAAACAGCCGGTGATCGAAGGCATTCTGCGCGAGCAGCAGCCCATGCTTGAGCGCGCGCAGAAGTACATGGACGATCCGTCGCTGTTGCGCGCGATCGTTGCCGACGGTTGCGACAAGGCCCGCAGGTTCGCCACGGAAACGATGCGCGACGTACGCGAAGCCATGGGGCTCTCGTACAACTGACGAGCGGCGTCCATCTCATGAGTACTTCCGCTACCTGCGCCGTGCATGGCTTGGGCGAGCCGTCGCCGTGGGTGCGCGATTGGGCTCATCTGGTTACCAAGGGTGGTGCTGTGCTCGATGTCGCGTGCGGGGCAGGGCGGCATGCGCGTTTCTTCGCATCGCTAGGGCATCCGGTGACCGCCATCGACCGCGACGCAGCGGCGCTCGACGTGCTGCGCGGTGAGCCGCTAATCACTGCGCTGCAAGCCGACCTCGAAGGCACCGCGTGGCCGGTGCCCGCCGACGCAAAATTCGCCGCCGTCGTAGTGACGAACTATCTGCACCGCCCGCTCTTTCCGCAGCTTTTGCGCGCGCTCGCGCCCGGCGGCGTACTGGTTTACGAGACCTTCGCGCAAGGAAACGAAAGCATCGGCAAACCCTCTAATCCGGCGTTTCTGCTGGCGCCCGGCGAGCTTCTCGACCGGGTGCGCGGCCAGCTCCGGGTGGTCGCTTTTCAGGACGGTTTTCTCGCGCAGCCGCGCCCCGCCTACGTCCAGCGGATCTGCGCAATTCTGGAGGCGGAGCGCTCAGACGACCCCGCGCAGGCGGCATCTCCGCCTTGTTACGAGTTGGCTGGCTAATCCGCTACAATCGCGGTTTACCTGATCAAATTCATGGCGTTTCATGACTAACGGCAACCAAAGCAGCAAGCTCGGCAGCAACGACAGTGTTCAGATTCGCGGCAGCATTCCCGCCATCATCACCCCGATGCTCGAAGACGGCGGCCTCGATCTGCCGGCGTTTCGCAAACTGATCGACTGGCACATCGCGGAGGGCACGAACGCTCTCGTCGTGGTCGGCACGAGCGGCGAGTCGGCCACGCTGTCGGTCGAAGAACACGTGCTGATGGTCAAGACCGCGGTCGAGCACACAGCGGGCCGGATTCCGGTGATCGCGGGCTCGGGCGGCAACTCCACGACGGAAGCCATCGAACTCACCCAGCAGGCCAAAGAAGTCGGCGCGGACGCCACGCTTCAGGTCGTGCCGTACTACAACAAGCCGACGCAGGAAGGCATCTACCGCCACTTCGCGAAGATTGCGGAAACCGTCGATCTGCCGGTGATTCTGTACAACGTGCCGGGTCGCACCGTTGCTGACATGAGCAACGAAACCATTCTGCGTTGTGCGCAGGTGCCGGGCATCATCGGTGTGAAGGAAGCGACCGGCAATATCGATCGCGCCGCGCATCTGATCAAGTCCGCGCCCGCGCATTTCGGCATCTACAGCGGCGACGATCCCACCGCGATCGCGCTGATGCTGCTCGGCGGCCACGGCAATATTTCGGTCACCGCCAACGTCGCGCCGCGCGCCATGAGCGAGCTCTGCAAGGCCGCCCTGGCTGCAGACGCGAAGACCGCGCGTGAAATTCATCTGAAACTCCTGTCGCTGCATAAGAACCTGTTCATCGAATCGAATCCGATTCCGGCCAAATGGGCACTGCAGCAACTGGGTCGTGTGCAGGGCGGAATCCGCCTGCCGCTCACGCCGCTCGACGCGCAATACCACGAAGTAGTGCGCGGCGCGCTGCGCGAAGCGGGCCTGCTGGGGTAGGCGGACAGCGTCCGCGGCACCCACAGCGCCAACCAAAGCCTGCCACCGGCACTCCCTTAACCGACGTCGATCCAGCCCACGTTCCCGGCACACAGAACCAAGGCACCGCGTTCCAGCATCACGAAGGACCTCATGAAACGTTCCGCACTTTCCCTCCACGCAACCCGCATGGCGGCGCTGGCGCTTGCCCTCACGACGCTCGCCGGCTGTGACACGCTGAACGACTGGTTTGCTTCCGACCGCGTCAACTACAAGGGCGCGGGCAGCGCGCCGCCGCTGGCCGTTCCGAACGATTTGAGCACCACCAAGACCGACGAGCGCTATGTCGCGCCGCCGGCCAATCTGGCGTTGGGCGGCGCGCAGACGCGCGCGGTGACGGCCGCCGGCAATACGACCGAAGGCCAGCCGAACGCGCAGGATCCGCTCGGCATGCATATCGAACGTGACGGCGATCGCCGCTGGCTGGTCGTCGACGGCCGCACGCCGGATCAGCTCTGGCCGCAGTTGCAGGAGTTCTGGCAGGAAAACGGCTTCGCGCTGAAGACCGACGCGCCGGCCACCGGCATCATGACGACCGACTGGGCTGAAAACCGCGCCAACATTCCGGACGACTGGTTCCGCCGCACGGTCGGCAAGGTCATCGACTTCGCGTATTCGTCTGGCACGCGTGACAGCTTCCGCACGCTCGTATCGCGTGCGCCGGGCGACACGACCGACATCTCCATCACGCACAGCGCCATGGAAGAAGTGTTGACGGGGCAGGACAAGACGTCGTCGCGTTGGGAAGAGCGCCCGCGCGATCCGGCGCTCGAGGCGCTGTTCCTCACCAAGCTTATGCAGAAGTTCGGCCTGACCGAAGCGCAATCGAAGCAGCTGCTGACCGACGCGCGTACAGCTGTCGCGCCGGCCACGATCGACCAGAGCGCGGGCGCATCCACGCTCGACCTGCCGGAGTCGTTCGACCGCGCATGGCTGCGCGTGGGCCTCGCGCTCGACCGCACCAACTTCACGGTCGACAACCGCGATCGCGCGAAGGGCATCTACTACGTGCGCTATGCGGACTCGATGCAGGAGCTCAAAAAAGAAGGCCTGCTCGGCAAGCTGTTCTACAGCGGCAATTCGTCGAAGAAGCCGAGCCAGGAATTCCTCGTCAACGTTCGCTCGAAGGGCGACACGGTAACGCAGGTGGCGGTGCTGACGGCGAACGGGCAGGTCGACAATTCGTCGGATGCGCAGCGCATCGTGACGCTGCTGCATGCGCAACTGAATTAAGCGGACCGTGAGGTTTGCCAGTCTCGGTAGCGGCAGTGAAGGCAATGCGTTGCTGGTGGAAGCGCAAAGCGGCGCGACCACCACGCGCGTGCTGCTCGACTGCGGTTTTTCCGCCAAGGAAGTCGAGCGGCGTCTGACGCGGCTCGGCGCGAGCGTCGAAGGTCTCGACGCGATTCTGATTACACATGAGCATAGCGACCACATTGGCAGCGCGTTGACGCTGGCGCGCAAGTGGTCGATTCCGCTGTACATGAGCTGGGGCACCGCCCGCGCGGTGGGCGCCGACGAGGCCGACGTCGACCTGCAGGTGCTGTGGGGCGACGAAGCGGTCGCGGTCGGCGACCTCAGCATTCTTCCTTATACCGTTCCGCACGACGCCCGCGAGCCGCTGCAATACGTGCTCTCGAACGGCGCGAGCCGGCTTGGCGTGCTGACGGATGTCGGCACGTCCACGCCGCATATCAGCTCGGTGCTGAGCGGTTGCGACGCGCTGGTGCTCGAATGCAATCACGACGTGCGGATGCTGGCGGGCAGCCGCTATCCGCAGTCGCTGAAGGCGCGCATCGGCGGCAATCACGGGCATTTGAACAACGACGCGGCGGCTGAAATTCTCGCTTCGCTCGACCGTTCGCGATTACGCCATCTGGTTGCCGCGCATCTGAGCCAGCAGAACAATCTGCCTGAATTGGCGCAGGCGGCGATGGCCGGTGTGCTGGGCGCGGCGCCGACGGAAGTGGTGGTGGCTTCGCAGGATGAGGGGTTTGCGTGGCTGAGTGTTTGATTCACTCATGAAAAAAGCCCATAACGATCGCTCGTTATGGGCTTTGTCTTTCAGGGCGGCGCGTTTCGAACGCCGCGCCCCGAATCAGGCTTAGTTGCGATTGCCGCCGAAGATGCCGAGCAGCGCCAGCAGATTGACGAACACGTTGTACAGATCCAGGTAAATCGCGAGCGTGGCGGTGATGTAATTCGTTTCACCGCCGTTCACGACGCGCTGAACGTCGAACAGCATGTAGGCCGAGAAGATGACGATGGCCATGACCGACACCGTGAGCATCAGCGCTGGCAGATGCAGGAACACGTTCGCGACCGACGCGAGCAGCAGCACGATCACGCCCATGAACAGCCACTTGCCGAGACCCGAAAAGTCACGCTTGCTGACCGTGGCGATGGTTGCCATCGACGCGAAGATCACACCAGTGCCACCGAAGGCGAGCATGATCAGCGACGGGCCGTTCGAAAAACCGAGCACGAAGCTCAGGATGCGCGACAGCATCAGGCCCATGAAGAACGTGAAGCCGAGTAGCACGAACACGCCGGCCGCGCTGTCTTTGGTCTTCTGGATGGCGAACATGAAGCCGAAGGCGATCGCGAAGAACGCCAGCATGCTCATGGCGGGACTCGTGGCGGCGAACAGCGAGAAGCCGGTGGTAAGGCCCACCCACGCGCCCAGCACTGTCGGAATCATGGACAGCGCGAGCAGCCAGTAGGTGTTCCGTAGCACGCGGTTACGCGTTTCGACCGTGCTGACCGCGCCATTGCGGCCAAAGCTATACGGATGATCGTTCATGGTCTCTCCTTACCTCAGAAGCGTGTTGCGTATGGTTGTGATGCGGGTTAAAGCGGTTGTAGCGAGTCGTGCAGCGCCGGTGGGATTTCCTGCCGCCGGCCGCGGCGCTCTCATCCCTAAGATTGGCGCGCGGGCAGGGAGTTTCAATGCCCTGAAAATACCCACACGGCTACGCTACCAGTAATCGGAAACTCCTGCTTGGAGTCTTTCAACACTGTAAGGGTTCAATCGCAATCATACACGGGAACATGCTACAATAGCGGATTCATTTGAATCTGTAACCTCTTAATTTTTTGGAGTTTTTATGGCGATCGAACGCACCCTGTCGATTATCAAGCCGGACGCAGTGGCCAAGAACGTGATCGGCCAGATCTACAGCCGTTTCGAAAACGCTGGTCTGAAGATCGTGGCTTCGCGCATGGTTCACCTGTCGCGCGCCGACGCGGAGAAGTTCTACGCTGTGCACGCCGCACGTCCGTTCTTCAAGGACCTGGTCGATTTCATGATCTCGGGCCCGGTCGTCGTGCAAGCGCTGGAAGGCGAAAACGCCATTCTGAAGCACCGCGATCTGATGGGTGCAACGGACCCGAAGAAGGCGGAAAAGGGTACGATCCGCGCCGACTTCGCCGACAGCATCGACGCGAACGCAGTGCACGGTTCGGACGCCGCTGAAACCGCAGCAGTCGAAATCGCGTTCTTCTTCCCGCAAGTGAACGTCTACTCGCGTTAAGCAGAACTTGCCTTGCGCGGTTCGTGCAGCCGACTGGTTTTATCGCACGAATCGCCCGGCAAAGTAGTAAGGTAAAAGCAGCAGGAATGGGCGCGAACGGCATTGCGTTCATGCAGCTTGTTGCATGAACGTAGTCTCGCACTGAAATGGCAGGATTCGATATGACGAGCAGTCCCACCGTCAACCTTCTCGACCTCGACGCCCAAGGGCTTGTCGCCTACTGCGACAGCCTGGGCGAGAAGCCGTTTCGCGCCAAGCAATTGCAGCGCTGGATTCACCAGTACAACGCTGCCGACTTCGACGGCATGACCGATCTCGCGAAGTCCTTGCGCGAAAAGCTCAAGGGGCGCGCCACGATCTCGATGCCGGGCATCGTCAGCGACAATATTTCTACCGACGGCACACGCAAGTGGCTGATCGACGTCGGCAACAGCAACGCGGTTGAAACCGTCTACATTCCCGAAGAAACGCGTGGCACGCTGTGCGTGTCGTCGCAGGCCGGGTGCGCGGTCAACTGCCGTTTCTGTTCCACCGGCAAACAGGGTTTCTCCCGCAATCTCACCACCGGCGAAATCATCGGCCAATTGCGCATGGCTGAGTTTGCGCTGCGCGCGTCGCGCGCCGGCGGTGACGGTGGCCGCGCCACAGGCGGCGACGGTAAAGGCGATCGGGTCGTCACGAACGTCGTGATGATGGGCATGGGCGAGCCGCTGCTCAATTACGACGCGGTCGTGCCGGCCATGCGCCTGATGCTCGACGACAACGCCTACGGCCTGTCGCGCCGCCGTGTCACGCTGTCCACTTCGGGCGTCGTGCCCATGATGGACCGGCTCGGCGCCGATCTGCCCGTGGCGCTCGCGGTCTCCTTGCATGCGCCTAGCGACCCGCTGCGCGACATGCTGGTGCCGCTGAACAAGAAGTATCCGCTGCGCGAACTGATGGCGGCTTGCCAGCGCTATCTGAAGGTCGCGCCGCGCGACTTCATTACATTTGAATATTGCATGCTCGACGGCGTGAACGACAGCGAAGCGCAAGCGCGCGAATTGCTGGCGGTCACGCGCGACGTGCCGTGCAAGTTCAACCTGATTCCGTTCAATCCGTTCCCCGAATCGGGCCTCGTCCGCTCGAAATCGGAACAGATCAAGCGGTTTGCACAAGTGTTGATGGACGCGGGCGTCGTCACCACGGTGCGTAAGACACGCGGCGATGATATCGACGCTGCCTGCGGTCAGCTGGCCGGCGCGGTGAAAGACCGCACCCGCCTCGCTGAGCGCACCGGGAAGGCAGCCAAGGTGATCGAGGTTCGCGCCGTGTAATCGCGCGGGGACGGCAGGGCGTCGGCGTTCGGAGAAAGCTCCGCGAACGCGCGACAACCTGGTGTGCCGGCGTCGATTGAAAAGAAAGTTTGCAGAAGCGATCGGAAGCGGCGCACAAGGCCGCACATTTTGTTATAAACGGTCTGCGATTCGGACGTGAGGCTTGAACCCGTCCGGGTTGCACGAGTGAAAAAGAATCGACGCGAAAGGATTTGGGATGAGTGAGCCGCAGCACCCGCAGCCGCAGGACACAGACACGAACGAAGGCCATCCGGCGCCGGTCGCACGGGCGGCGGTGCAGCCTGTTGTGCAGCCGGGCATGGATTCGTTGGCGGCGGTTGGCGCGCGCTTGACCCAGTTGCGTGAATCGAAAGGTTGGACGATCGACGACGTGTCGGCGCGTTTGAAAGTGTCCGTCATCAAGTTGCGCGCACTCGAATCGGGCGACATCAGTCACTTGCCGGATACGACCTTCGCGCTCGGCGTGGTGCGCAGCTACGCGAAAATGCTCGGTGCGGATCCCACGCTGTTCACGGCGGCACTGCGCCGCGAAAAGGGTGTGCCTGCGCCGGATCTGTCAATGCCGGCGTCGTCGGGTAGAGATTTGCCGCGCGGCAAGGTATCGCTCTCGCTGGGTGGCAGCGGGCAAAAGAGCCGCTCGTGGTTGTGGGGCGTGGCGGCGGTGATCGTCGCGGTGATCGCGCTCGGCATGTGGCATACCAATGGCGGCGATTCGTCGGCCTGGCTGGCGCGCTTGAAAGCGAGCGCGAATGGTGCCACTGGCGGCGCGACCGGCGCATCGGGCGCGGTGGCACAGGGTCAATCGGCAGGTTCGGAAGCGACCGCGGAAGAGGCTGCTTCAGCGACGGACACGCAGGCGGCAGCGGAGAATGCAGCGTCGGCTACGCCGATGCCCGCGCCGCTCGCCACTGGTGCGGCGCCTTCGTCGGCGCCGGCAGTCACGGCAATGACGGCCGCGCCCAAGACGGGCTCGCAAGCACCGGCAGTGGCAACGGCGCCGGGCGCGAGCGCACCGGCGGCTACGGTTGCGCCGGCTGCAGGTCAGTCGATCGTTGCGTTGAGCGTAAAACAGGACAGCTGGTTCAGCGTGCGTGGCAAAGATGGCAAGGAAGTCTTCTCCGGCCTCGTGCACGCAGGCGATACCAAGGCAGTAACGGGCGAAGCGCCGTTCAAGGTCACGCTCGGCAACAGGGCCGGCCTCGACTCGCTGACGCTCGATGGCCAGCCGGTCGATCCGTCGAAATATGCGGCGGCCAAAGGCAACGTGGCGCGTTTCGCGCTGCCTTGACAGATACGGTATGCGCCGCGGCCAACCGGTCCGCGGCGCTTTTTCAATTCAGGCGCGACGTCTTTTGTGTGGCGCATGCGGCGTAAATGGGTTTTTCGATGCAATCCGAAGCTCAATCCCAATCCAGTAGCAAGATCGTTTCCAACGAGCCGGTGTTCGGCGGCCACGCACCGCGGCGCAAGTCGCACGCGGTCGACGTCCGGTGGGGCGGCCAGCTCGTTACCATCGGCGGCGACGCACCCGTGCGCATCCAGTCGATGACCAACACCGACACCGCGGACGCCATCGGCACCGCGATCCAGATCAAGGAACTGGCGCAAGCCGGCTCGGAACTGGTGCGTATCACGGTAAACACGCCGGAAGCGGCCGCAGCCGTGCCGGCCGTGCGCGAGCAGCTCGACCGCATGGGCGTGTCGGTGCCGCTCGTGGGCGACTTCCACTACAACGGCCATCTGCTGCTGCGCGACTATCCTGCATGCGCGGAATCGTTGTCGAAGTACCGCATCAACCCGGGCAACGTCGGCCACGGCGCGAAACGCGACACGCAATTCGCGCAGATGATCGAAGCGGCGGCGAAGTACGACAAACCGGTGCGCATCGGCGTCAACTGGGGCAGTCTCGATCAGGACCTGCTCGCGAAGATGATGGACGAGAACGCCGCGCGTTCCACGCCGTGGGAAGCGCAAAGCGTCATGTACGAAGCGCTAATCCAGTCGGCGATCGGCTCGGCGGAGCGGGCGGTCGAACTCGGTTTGTCGCGCAATCAGATCATTCTGTCGTGCAAGGTCAGCGGCGTGCAGGATCTGATCGCCGTGTACCGTGAACTCGCGCGTCGTTGCGACTTCGCGCTGCATCTCGGCTTGACCGAGGCGGGCATGGGTTCGAAGGGCATCGTTGCGTCGACCGCGGCGTTGTCGGTGCTGTTGCAGCAGGGCATCGGCGACACGATCCGCATTTCGCTCACGCCGGAACCGGGCGCCTCGCGCACCGGCGAAGTGATCGTCGGCCAGGAAATTTTGCAGACCATGGGTCTGCGCTCGTTCACGCCGATGGTGATCGCGTGCCCGGGTTGCGGCCGTACCACCAGCACGTTGTTCCAGGAACTCGCGTCGCAAATCCAGACTTATCTGCGCACGCAGATGCCGGTGTGGCGCGATCAATATCCTGGCGTCGAGAAGATGCACGTCGCGGTGATGGGCTGCATCGTCAACGGTCCGGGCGAGTCGAAGCAGGCCAACATCGGCATCAGCCTGCCGGGCTCGGGCGAGAACCCGGCCGCGCCGGTGTTCATCGACGGCGAGAAGGTCAAGACGCTGCGCGGCGATAACATCGCGCAAGAATTCCAGCAAATCGTGAGTGACTACGTCGAGCGCAGCTATGGCCGCGCCACGGTAGCCAACTAAATATCGGCTCTCGAAATACAGATGACTGAACAGAAGAAAAAGCTCGAAAAGCTCTCCGGCGTGAAGGGCATGAACGACATCCTTCCGCAGGAAGCCGGGCTGTGGGAATTTTTCGAAACGACCGTCAAGTCGATGCTGCGTTCGTACGGATACCAGAATATTCGCACGCCGATCGTCGAGCATACGCAGCTGTTCAAGCGCGGTATCGGTGAAGTGACCGACATCGTCGAGAAAGAGATGTACAGCTTTACCGACGCGTTGAACGGTGAAAACCTGACCATGCGCCCGGAAAACACGGCAGCGGTGGTGCGCGCGGCGATCGAACACAACATGCTGTACGACGGTCCGAAACGCCTGTGGTACATCGGCCCGATGTTCCGTCACGAGCGTCCGCAGCGCGGCCGTTATCGCCAGTTTCATCAGGTCGGCGTGGAAGCGCTCGGCTTTGCCGGTCCGGACGCCGACGCTGAAATCATCATGATGTGCCAGCGTCTGTGGGACGACCTCGGGCTGATGGGCATCAAGCTCGAAATCAACTCGCTGGGCCTCGCGGAAGAACGCGCGGCGCATCGCGTCGAGTTGATCGCGCACCTCGAAAAACACATGGACGTGCTCGACGAGGAAGCGAAACGCCGGCTCTACACGAACCCGTTGCGCGTGCTGGACACGAAGAATCCGGCCATGCAGGAAGTCGCGCAGAACGCGCCCAAGCTGATCGATTTTCTCGGCGAGGAATCGCGCGCGCACTTCGAGGGTTTGCAGCGCATTCTGAAGGCGAACAACATCCCGTTCACGATCAATCCGCGTCTCGTGCGCGGCCTCGATTACTACAATCTGACCGTGTTCGAATGGGTGACCGACAAGCTGGGCGCGCAAGGCACCGTGGCGGCCGGCGGCCGTTACGATCCGCTGATCGAACAGCTCGGCGGCAAGCCCACGGCGGCATGCGGCTGGGCAATGGGCATTGAGCGGATCCTCGAATTGCTGAAGGAAGAACAACTCGTGCCGGAAGACGAAGGTTGCGACGTGTACGTGGTCCATCAAGGCGACGCTGCACGCGAGCAGGCCTTCATCATCGCCGAGCGTCTGCGTGACACCGGCCTCGACGTGATCCTGCATTGCAGCGCCGACGGTCAATCGGCCAGCTTCAAATCCCAGATGAAGCGTGCCGACGCAAGCGGCGCGGCCTTTGCCGTGGTGCTCGGCGAAGACGAGATTGCCAACGGCACGGTCGGCGTGAAACCGCTGCGCGATACAAATGCTAACGGCGGTAAAAACGAGCAACAAAACGTGCCGGCCGAAGACTTGACCGAATTTCTAATCAATGCGATGGTTGCAACCGCCGAAGACGGCGACGACTGATCGCGATGTCGTCGAGCCGGTTGGGTGCCAATCGGGTTCGACACGCACACGTAGCAAGAAAGAGGAAATCGCCGGGCAATGAGTTACCACGACGAACAAGAATCGATTGAAAGTCTGAAGGCATGGTGGACGCAGTGGGGCAATGCAACCACATGGATCGTGCTGGTGGCGCTGGTGGCCGCGGCCGGCTGGAACGGCTGGAATTTCTGGCAACGGCGCCAGGCGGCTGAGGCTGCTGTGTTGTATGACCAGGTGCAGCAAGCCGTGGCGTCGGGCGACAAGGCGAAGATCACGCGCGTCGCCACCGACATGGAAGACAAGTTCAGCCGCACCGCGTATGCGCAGATGACCGCGCTGGGCGCCGCCAAGGCGCTCTACGCCGCGGGCGACGAAGCCGCCGCGAAGGCGCAACTGCAATGGACCATCGATCACGCGAAAGATGACGAGTTCAAGCAGATCGCCAAGCTGCGTCTCGCTTCGCTGCTGCTCGACGACAAGGCTTACGATCAGGGCCTCGCATTGCTCGCCGAACCGCAGTCCGACGCGTTCAAAGGCATCGTGGCGAACGGCCGCGGCGATCTGCTCGCCGCTCAAGGCAAGCGTGACGACGCACGCGCGGCCTACAAGCTCGCGCTCGACTCGCTGTCGAAAAACGATAGCTCCGCACGCCAGTTGATTCAGTTCAAGCTGGACGCGCTGGGCGGCTGATCGCCGCATATGAGCGCAACAGTCCGCGCCGCATGCAACGACCAACCGGTCTCTTTTAACTAATTTCCTGAATGCTTCGTCCACCGATGAATCTGCTGAAACGTTACGCTGTGCCCGTTGCCTGTGCGATGACCGTGCTCACCATGGCGGCTTGCTCATCCACGAAAGACGAGCGCCGCGTGCCCACGCCGCTCACCGAGTTCAAACCCGTGCTCGACGTGCAGCAGGCCTGGAAGGCAAGCGTCGGTAAGGCAGGGCGTTACCTGTTCTCGCCGGTCGCGGTCGGCAATGCGGTGTACGCGGCCGGCGCGAACGGTTCGGTTGCGAAGATCGACGCGCAGACCGGTCAGGACGTCTGGCGCGTCAAGCTGCACGACGACCTCTCGGCAGGCGTCGGCAGCGACGGCACGTTGACAGCAGTCGGCGGCCTGAAGGGCGACGTCTACGTGCTCGGCGCGGATGGCAAGCAACTCTGGACCGCCAAGGCGCCGGGCGAAATCATCTCGCCGCCGCTCGTCGGCAACGGCCTCGTGGTGGTGCGTACGGTCGACGGCCAGATCACCGCGTTCAACGCGCAAACCGGCGAGCAGAAGTGGAACTACCGCAATCGCGCTGTGCCGCTCAATCTGCGCGTGTCGTCGGGCATGACGTTCGCGGGCGACGCAGCCGTGCTGGCCGGTTTCCCCGGCGGCGCGTTTGCCGCGATCAACGTGCAGACGGGCGACAACTACTGGCAAACGCCGGTGTCCTATCCAAAGGGTGTGACGGAAGTGGAGCGGATCAACGACGTGACCGGTCCGCCCACGCTGGTCGGTTCGGAAACCTGCGCGGTGACGTTCCAGGGCCAGATTGGCTGTTTCGACGCGAATTCGGGCCGTGCCGTGTGGGAGAAGGCGTTCTCGAGCACGAGCGGTCTGGCGCAGGATGAGCGCGCCGTGGTCGCCGCGGACGACTGGTCGGTGGTGTCGGCGTTCGACACCAACAGCGGCGCGCCGCTGTGGAAGAACGACAAGCTGAAGAACCGCGACCTGAGCGTGCCGTTCATTCTGGGTCACGCCGCGGTGCTGGGCGACTATCAGGGTTACGTGCACTTCCTGTCCCGCGACGACGGCACGCTCGTCGCGCGCGTGAAGACCGACGGCAGCCCGATTACGGCAGCGCCGGTACTCGCCGGCGAAACGCTGGTGGTGCTCACGCACGACGGCGACCTGTACGGCTACCGCCCGCGCTAATCGCGCGCGGCAATCGCCGTCTGGCGTGCAGGCCGGCTTTGCCGGCCGCACGCGTTTTCGTAAGTGCTAGTTTGAGTTGAAGTTGCAGGGCAGAGTAAGTAGAAGAATTACGCCGGACTGGCTGGTCCGGCGAGTCGGATCAGACATGGCGTACGGCCCACGTGGCCATCGGTGAGTGCTTGCGGCACCACCCTCGGCGGCATCTTCGCCAATACCGCAGAGAATCGTATTCGAACCGGCGTGCGAGCCGTCGAGCAGTAAAGACTGAATCTGGCGGCCAGCTGGCGTCGCCCATACAGCCAAACCCCCGTCCGCCCGGACGTGCATATTGACAGCACATCCGGGGCTGGCCGAATTCGTGATAATTTTCGTCAAACGCTGCCGTGTAGCGGCCGCATGGCGTCGCTACGCGGCCGGTCGATTTCGATCCCGCGTTTCACCGTGAACAACATCTGATGAAACCCGTTATTGCCCTGGTTGGGCGCCCCAATGTGGGGAAATCCACGCTGTTCAACCGTCTCACGCGCACGCGTGACGCGCTAGTTGCCGACCTCCCCGGTCTCACCCGCGATCGCCATTACGGCGAGGGGCGCGCCGGCGACCGGCCGTATCTGGTCGTCGACACCGGCGGTTTCGAACCGGTCGCGAAAGACGGCATCCTGCACGAGATGGCGCGTCAAACCCGCCAGGCGGTCGAGGAATCGGACATCGTCGTGTTCATCGTCGACGGCCGCAATGGGCTCGCGCCGCAGGACAAGTCGATCGCCGACTATCTGCGCAAGGTCGGTCGGCCGATCTTCCTGGTCGTCAACAAGGCGGAGGGCATGAAGTACAGCAACGTCGCCGCCGACTTCTACGAACTCGGCCTCGGCGACCCGCGCGCGATTTCCGCGGCGCATGGCGACGGCGTCACCGAAATGATCAACGAGGCGCTCGAAGTCGCCTACGCCGGCCAGCCGGAAGAAAGCGACGAAGAGAAAGAAACGCGCGGCGTGAAGATCGCGATCGTCGGCCGTCCGAATGTCGGCAAGTCGACCTTGATCAACGCGTTGGTGGGCGAAGAGCGCGTGATCGCGTTCGACATGCCGGGCACCACGCGCGATTCGATCTACGTGGATTTCGAACGCGGCGGCAAGCCGTACACGCTGATCGACACGGCCGGTTTGCGCCGCCGCGGCAAGGTGTTCGAAGCGATCGAGAAATTCTCGGTGGTGAAAACGCTGCAGTCGATCTCCGACGCCAACGTCGTGATCCTGCTGCTCGACGCGCGCCAGGACATTTCGGAGCAGGACGCGCACATTGCCGGCTTCGTGGTGGAGCAGGGCCGTGCGCTGGTGGTGGGCGTGAACAAGTGGGACGGTCTCGATCCGCATGTGCGCGACCGCACCAAAGCGGACCTCGAGCGCAAACTAAAATTTCTCGACTTCGCCAAATTCCATTTCATTTCCGCCGCGGAAAAAACCGGAATCGGCCCGTTGATGCGTTCGGTCGACGACGCCTACGCAGCCGCCATGGCCAAGCTGCCGACACCGAAGCTCACACGCGCGCTGATCGATGCCGTCGAATTCCAGCAACCGCGCCGACGCGGTCCGGTGCGCCCGAAACTGCGTTACGCGCACCAGGGCGGACAGAATCCGCCGATCATCGTGATTCACGGCAATGCGCTCGACGCGATCACCGAAACGTACAAACGCTATCTGGAAAACCGCTTCCGGGAAACTTTCAAGCTGACTGGGACTCCATTGCGCATAGAGTTCAGATCGTCGACGAACCCTTACGCGGATAAAGGCTAATTTCCGGCTGAAACCCGCGTGTGTGCTGGCTTTGGCCGCCTGGCCAGGCCTCCCGCGCAAAAATGAAAATCGGCTATAGTGTAGCGGTTGACGGTGGATCTCTTTTTCTTCCTCGTCAATTAAGTCAACCTGCAAAAAAATACGGAGTTTGCTATGAGCAACAAAGGGCAATTGTTACAAGACCCGTTTTTGAACGCACTGCGTAAAGAGCATGTGCCGGTGTCGATCTACCTGGTCAACGGCATCAAGCTTCAAGGGAACATCGAATCGTTCGACCAGTACGTCGTGTTGCTCCGGAATACGGTCACCCAGATGGTCTACAAGCACGCAATCTCGACAGTCGTGCCAGCCCGTCCGGTGAATTTCCACCCGGATTCTGAACAGTCCTAACCCCCGTCGCGGCCGGCGTAACGTCGCCCGTTGGCGATTACTTCCGGCCGCCTCATTTTGATACCCTCCAATTTGATCAATGCAGCGCTTGTCGGCATCGACTTCGGTAAGATCGATTTCGAAGCCAGTCTAGAAGAACTCAGCCTGCTCGCGCAAAGCGCGGGCGCGAATCCCATAGTCACCCTCACCGGGCGCCGGTCCAGTCCCGATGCCAAGATGTTCGTCGGCAGCGGCAAGGCCGAAGAACTGCGTCTTGCGTGTGAGGCGAACGACATCGAACTCGTCATTTTCAATCACGCTCTGGCGCCTGCGCAGCAGCGCAATCTGGAGCAAGCGCTTAATCGGCGCGTGATCGATCGCACCAGTCTGATCCTCGACATTTTTGCGCAACGCGCCCGCAGCCATGAAGGCAAGCTGCAGGTGGAGCTCGCGCAACTGCAGTATCTGTCGACGCGGCTAATCCGCGCATGGACCCACCTGGAGCGGCAAAAAGGCGGTATCGGTTTGCGCGGCCCTGGCGAAACGCAGCTCGAAACCGACCGTCGTTTGATCGGCGAGCGCATCAAGGCGCTCAAGACGCGGCTCGAGAAACTGCGTCGTCAGCACGGCACGCAGCGCCGCGCGCGCAGCCGCAATCAGACCATGTCGGTGTCGCTGGTCGGTTACACGAACGCGGGCAAGTCCACGCTCTTCAACGCGCTCACCAAGGCTCAGGCGTACGCCGCCGACCAGTTGTTCGCGACGCTCGATACCACCTCGCGGCGCGTCTATCTCGGCGACGAAGCGGGGCAGGTGGTGGTGTCGGATACGGTCGGCTTCATCCGCGAACTGCCTCACCAACTGGTGGCGGCGTTTCGCGCCACGCTCGAGGAAACCATTCACGCCGACCTGCTGCTGCACGTGGTCGATGCGTCGAGCGCGGTGCGCCTGGACCAGATCGATCAGGTGAACGAGGTATTGCACGCAATCGGTGCAGACACGATCCGCCAGGTGCTGGTCTTCAACAAGATCGACGCGGTGCCGGAGTTGGCGGCCCGCGGGGACGCGGTTGAAAGGGACGAGTATGGTAATATTTCGCGCGTCTTTTTGAGCGCGCGCACGGGGCAAGGGCTGGACACACTGCGCGCTGCCATCGCTGAAATCGCTACTGCCGAACCTCTTCCCGAAACGCTGGTCGATCTCTCGGAAGAAGACCGGTCGGCAGCACCACGCGACGACCATAAGGTCTCAGAACTCGGGCACTGACCCGTTCCAATTGCACTGACCCGCTGTCTACTCTGGTGAACGAACACAGGTGAACGATTACAACGAGCGGAGTATCTGGCTGCGCATGCGCGCCATGCTGTCACTGAACGATCCGCGCTGGGGCCGGGGAGACGGCAATGGCGACCGGCAGCGTCCCAATGAGCCGAAGCGTCCGCCGAGCAAAGACGGTGAAGGCCCGCCCGATCTCGACGAGATGTGGCGCGATTTCAACCGTCGTTTGAGCCGGGTGTTCGGCCGCAAGGGCGGCGGTGCGGGCGGCGGCCGTCCCGACAACGGTCGTAGCGCGCGTATCGGCGTGGGCATCGTGATCGGCGTGCTGCTGGCCATTTATCTCGGCAGCGGCGTGTTCGTCGTGCAGGATGGCCAGGCCGGCGTGGTGATGCAGTTCGGCAAGTATCGCTACACGGCGGGACAGGGCGTGCACTGGCGTCTGCCGTATCCGTTCGAAGCGCATGAGCTCGTCAATATCGGCCAGATCCGCCAGGTGGAAGTCGGCCGCAACAACGTGGTGCGTCTCGCGAATGTGAAAGACGCGTCGATGCTTACGCACGACGCGGACATCGTCGACGTGCGCTTCGCCGTGCAATACCAGGTGAAGAAGCCGACCGATTATCTGTTTCGCAGCGTCGATCCCGATCAGGGCGTGATGCAGGCTGCCCAGGCGGCGGTGCGCAGCATCGTCGGCGCGCGCAGCACTAATGACATCCTCTATCAGGATCGCGAAACAATTCGCCAGCAACTCATGGCGGCGATCCAGCAATCCCTGGATGAATATCAGTCCGGCCTCGCCGTGACCGGTGTGACGATCCAGGGCGTGCAGGTGCCCGACCGGGTGCAGGCCGCCTTCGACGACGCCGCCAAAGTCCGTCAGGAAAACGACCGCGCCAAGCGCGATGCCGAAGCCTACGCCGCGGATCTTCTGCCGCGCGCGCAAGCCGACGTGGCTCGCCAGATCGACGAAGCGAAAACGTACAGCGACAAGACGGTGGCGCAAGCGCAAGGCGACGCCGAGCGCTTCAAGCAGGTCTACGCGCAGTACTCGAAAGCGCCCGCCGTGGTTCGCGAGCGTTTATACCTGGACACCATGCAGCAGATCTATTCGAATACGACCAAGGTGTACGTGGACAGTAAGAGCGGCAACAACGTGCTGTATCTGCCGCTCGACAAGCTCGTCGAGCAGACTCGCCAGCGGGTCGCCGACGCTGCCGCCGCCTCAGGTGCGGCGGCAGGCGCCACGGCCGCTGCCGTGCCGCAAGCGGCGAGCAGTGCCGCGTCGCCTTTGTCTACACCGTCTGCCTCCGCAACCGGCGCTGCGGCCTCGGCGCCTGCCGCATCCGCGGCACCGGCCAGCCAGGCCGCATCCGGCAGCGACGCGCTGCGTTCACGCGACTCCTTCCGCAGCCGTATGCGTGAAGACGACGTTCAATAAGGAGCGCACCTCATGAACAAGATCATTGCGCTCGTGGTGGCTGTCGTCATCGTGCTGTTCGCCGCTTCGTCGATGGTGTTCGTCGTCGATCAGCGCCACATGGCCGTGCTGTCCTCGCATGGCGACGAGGCGCCGAGCCTGCTCGGCCCCGGTCTGCATGTGAAACTGCCGCCGCCCTTGCAAACGGTCACGCTGGTCGATAACCGCATCCAGTCGCTCGACGCACCGGACGAAGACCGCTACGTGACGTCCGACAAAATCGATCTGCTGGCCAACCCGGTTCTCAAATATCGCGTGACCGATCCGCTCAAGCTGCTCGCCGAAACCCGCGGCGACGCGCAGAGCCTGCCGGACCGGCTCGCGTTGCTGTCGCGCGGCGCGCTCGGCGATGCGTTCGCGAAGGTCACGCTGGCCGACGCGCTCGCGAGGCAACAGGCCGTCGCCGACGAAGCGCGCGCCGCGATGGACAAGGCGGCGGCATCGCTCGGCGTGTCGGTGGTCGACGTGCAGTTGACGCGCGTCGATTTCCCCGCGTCGATGGCGGACTCCGTCTACAAGCGCATGATCGCCGCGCGCCAGCAGGTCGCGGCCGACGAACGCGCGAAGGGCACCGCCGAAGCCGACAGGATCAGGCAGGACGCGATCGGCCAGCAACAGGCGATTCTCGCGGACGGTTATCGTCAGGCGCAGACCATCAAGGGCGAGGGCGATGCCAAGGCAGCGCAGATCGCCGCCGATGCTTACGGCAGCGACCCGCAGTTCTACCAGTTCTATCAAAGCATGCAGGCGTACAAGAACACCTTCAAGCCGGGCGACGTGATCGTGGTCGATCCGAGCAACGAGTTCTTCCGCTTCATGCGTAGCTCGACCGGCGGCGCCGCCCCGGACGCTCCCGCGGCCTCGCGCAAACCCTGATAACCGGAACGCCGCGGCATCCGCATCGCGGCGCTTTAATTCGCATGGATATAGCCGGCTCGTTACTGCTCGCGATCGCGTTGATGCTGATTATCGAGGGAATGTTTCCCTTCGTTTTTCCGAGCGCCTGGAGCGACACGTTCCGTAAAATAGCGGAACGGCCGCCGCATCAGATTCGCATTGGCGGCCTGATCGTGATGGTGCTTGGGCTGATCCTGCTGTTTATCGTGACTTGATGGGGCCTGGTTTGCCGCCGGCCTCGCGGTCTGGCGGCACGTGCGATCGCCCGCGATTACGCGTGATCGCTGCGGCCGGATGCGACCCACCGTCATTGTCCGCAGTGCCCCGAACGCCGCGCCGTGCATCGCCCTGTGGCCAAAAGCCGGATGCGGCGGTTGCAAGCAACCCGGACGCCCGCGATGGCCGCCAAAATCGAGCCGCCGCCCGCCATTCACTCTCACTTACCGGCGCACCCAGCCGCCGTGTTCAACGTCGTAGGACTGTATCGATGTCGACCTGGTTACTTCCCGAAAATATTGCCGACGTGCTGCCGTCGGAAGCCCGCAAGATCGAAGAATTGCGGCGCCATTTGCTGGACCGTTTCCGTTCGTACGGCTACGAAATGGTCATGCCGCCGTTGCTCGAATACATCGAGTCGCTGCTGACCGGCGGCGGACACGATCTGAATCTGCGGACCTTCAAACTGGTCGATCAGCTGTCCGGGCGCACGCTCGGTCTGCGCGCGGACATCACGCCGCAGGTCGCGCGCATCGACGCGCATCTGCTGAATCGCCAGGGCGTGACGCGTCTTTGCTATGCGGGCAACGTCGCGCATACGCGTCCGCGCGGCCTGCATGCGACGCGCGAGCAGATCCAGATCGGCGCGGAAATCTACGGTCACGCGGGCCTCGAAGCGGACCTGGAAATCCAGCAACTGATGCTCGACGCGCTGCGTCTGGCCGGCCTCGCGAAAGTGCGCCTCGACCTGTGCCACGCGGGTGTGCTCGCGGCCCTGATCGAAGCCGAGCCGGCCGCGGCCGAACTCGGGCAGTCGCTGTACGACGCGCTGGCGGGCAAGGACGTGCCGCGTCTCGTCGAATTGACGGCGAACCTGACACCGGTGATCCGCGACGCCTTGCGCGCGCTGCCCACGCTGTACGGCGACGCCTCGGTGCTCGACGAAGCCCGCGCACGCTTGCCGAACGCGCCGGCGATAGCCCGCGCGCTCGACGACCTCGCGTTCCTCGCAAGCCAGGTGGACGGCGCCGAAGTGATGATCGATCTCGCGGATCTGCGCGGCTATGCTTACCACAGCGGCGTGATGTTCTCGGCGTATGTGGACGGCGTGCCTAACGCGGTCGCGCGCGGCGGCCGTTACGACCACGTGGGCCAGGCGTACGGCCGCGCGCGGGCGGCCACCGGCTTTTCGCTCGATCTGCGCGAAGTGGCGCGGATTTCGCCGGTCGAAGCGCGCAGCAGCGCGATTCTCGCGCCGTGGCAGCACGACGAAGCACTGCGCGTGAGCGTCGCCGCGTTGCGCGATGCCGGCGAAGTCGTGATACAGGCGCTGCCCGGCCACGAACACGATCTGGACGAATTCGCATTCGACCGCGTGTTGGTCGAGCGCAACGGCAATTGGGTCGTCGAAGCGCGCGCCTGAGCGCATTCCGGCAGACCCGTGCGAGGGCCGACCTGAGTGCGTCTCAGACGGCATCTCAGACAGCATCGAACGTGTCGTTGAACCGCGGTGCGGCCACCGGCCGCGCCACTTTCACAATACCCAACATAACGTGCATACCGTTGAGCGGAAACGGAAAAATTCGGAAGGTTCCGCGAACATAGGTAGAATACGTTTTTAACCAGCTTACGAAACAACATGTCTGCCAGCGCAGTGAATGTGAACCCCGGGCGTAACGTCGTCGTCGTGGGAACCCAATGGGGTGATGAAGGCAAGGGCAAGATCGTCGACTGGCTGACGGACCACGCTCAAGGCGTCGTTCGCTTTCAGGGCGGTCACAATGCCGGTCACACGCTTATCATCGGCGGCAAGAAAACCATCTTGCGTCTGATTCCGTCGGGCATCATGCATCCCGGCGTCGCGTGCTACATCGGCAATGGCGTCGTGTTGTCGCCGGAAGCACTGTTCAAGGAAATCGGCGAGCTCGAAGCCGCCGGAGTCGACGTTCAGAATCGCCTCTTCATTTCTGAAGCCACCACCCTGATCCTGCCGTATCACATCGCCATCGACCAGGGCCGCGAAGCGCGCCGTGGCGCGGGCAAGATCGGCACCACCGGTCGCGGCATCGGCCCGGCTTACGAAGACAAGGTCGCGCGCCGCGGTTTGCGCGTACAAGACCTGTTCGAGCCGGAAACTTTCGCCGAACGTCTGCGTGAAAATCTCGACTATCACAACTTCGTGTTGACGCAATACCTGGGCGTCGCCGCTGTCGACTTCCAGCAAACGCTCGACACGATGCTCAGCTATGCCGACCGTCTGAAGCCCATGGTCACCGACGTGTCGCGCCGTCTCTACGACGCGAACGCGGCCGGCAGCAACCTGCTGTTCGAAGGCGCGCAAGGCACGCTGCTCGACATCGACCACGGCACGTATCCGTACGTCACGTCGAGCAACTGCGTGGCGGGTGCTGCCACGGCGGGCGCGGGTGTCGGTCCGCAAAAGCTGAACTACATTCTCGGCATCACCAAGGCATACTGCACGCGCGTCGGTTCGGGCCCGTTCCCGAGCGAACTGTACGACGCGGACAACGCCGCCCGTCAGGAAGCGATCGGCCTCGAACTGGCTACCGTCGGCAAGGAATTCGGTTCGGTCACCGGCCGTCCGCGCCGCACCGGCTGGCTCGACGCCGCCGCGCTGCGCCGCTCGATCCAGATCAACGGCGTGTCGGGTCTGTGCATGACCAAGCTCGACGTGCTCGACGGTCTCGACGAAGTGAAGCTGTGCGTCGGCTACACGGTCGACGGCAAGAATGTCGACCTGCTGCCGCGTGGCTCGTCGGAAGTCGCGCGTTGCGTGCCTGTGTACGAGACCTTCGCGGGCTGGAAGGAAAGCACCGTCGGCATCAAGGAATGGGACAAGCTGCCCGCGAATGCGCGCGCTTATCTGTCGCGTGTGCAGGAAGTCGCGGGCATTCCGATCGACATGGTGTCGACCGGTCCGGATCGCGACGAAACGATTCTGCTCCGTCATCCGTTCAAGGTTTAAGCCATGGTGCAAGGTGTACCCATGATTGCGATGAAAGATCCGCGCAACGACGACAAGAACCTCTGGGTCGGCTGGGACGAGTATCACCGGCTGATCGAACTGTTGGCGTTGCAGGTCCACGAGTCGGGCTGGAAGTTCGACAAGATCCTGTGCCTCGCGCGTGGCGGTTTGCGCGTCGGCGATCAGCTCTCGCGCATTTACGATCTGCCGTTGGCGATTCTTGCCACGAGTTCGTATCGCGAAGCTGCCGGCACGGAGCAGGGCGATCTCGACATCGCGCAATACATCACCATGACGCGTGGCGAGCTGCACGGCAACGTGTTGCTGGTCGACGACCTTGTCGACTCGGGCGTGACGCTCGCGCGTGTTCAGCAGCATCTGAAAGAGCGTTATCCGGCGATCACTGCCGTGCGTTCGGCGGTGCTCTGGTACAAGGGCTGCTCGAAGGTGAAGCCCGATTACCACGTGCAATATCTGCCCACCAATCCGTGGATCCATCAACCGTTCGAGGAGTGGGACACGGTGCGTCCGCATAACCTCGGCGCGTGGATCAAGCGCGGCACGGCGCAAGCGCAGGAGTCGTCGGAGAAGTGATGCGCACTTCGGCGCCGAACGTGTTGGATCTTCGTCGCGCCGTACCCTGCGTAGTCTCGCAAAACGGAGCCCATTGGGCTCCGTTTTTTTATGTGCGGGCTGTGCGCGCGCGCTTCGCAAACCGCGCATCGCCGATGCCGGCAATGCGGCTCGCACAGCAGACGCGCCCATATCGCAGTGCTACACTGCGCGGACCATCACGTGGTGTATCCACAACAAGCCGGGCGGCGCCATGCTGGCAGTTTAGAATGGCGGTCGTTTTTCCGCTCAGGGAACGGATTTCCTCGCGTTTATGACAGATAACAATCACGTGCACAAACAGCCTCTGCCTTCCCTCGCTCTCGCTGCGATCGGAGTGGTGTTCGGCGATATCGGCACGAGCCCGTTGTACTCGCTGAAAGAAGCCTTCAGCCCCTCTCACGGCATTCCGCTGACCGATCAATCAATCCTGGGTGTGATCTCGCTTCTGTTCTGGGCGATCGTGATCGTGGTCGGCGTCAAGTACGTGTTGTTCGTGATGCGCGCGGACAACAACGGCGAGGGCGGTGTGCTCGCGCTGATGGCGCTGGCGCTGCGCTCGCTCGACGAGAAGTCGAAAATGGCCGGCGTGCTGGTGATGCTCGGTATTTTCGGCGCCTGCATGTTCTATGGCGACGCGGTGATCACGCCGGCCATCTCGGTGATCTCGGCAGTCGAGGGTCTGGAAATCGCCGCGCCGCATCTGTCGCATCTGGTGCTGCCGCTCACCATGGTGATCCTCGTGCTGCTGTTCTGGATTCAGCGGCACGGCACGGCGATGGTCGGCCGTCTGTTCGGTCCGATCATGGTGGTGTGGTTCGCGGTGCTCGCGGTGCTCGGCCTGTGGCATATCCTGCAGTCGCCGAACGTGATCCGCGCACTGAACCCGTATTACGCGTACACCTTCATGGCCGCGCATGTGCTGCAGGCCTACGTGGTGCTCGGTTCGGTCGTGCTGGTGCTGACCGGCGCCGAAGCGCTGTACGCCGACATGGGCCACTTCGGCGCAAAGCCGATCCGCATGGCGTGGTATTTCCTGGTGATGCCTTCGCTGGTGCTGAACTACTTTGGGCAGGGCGCGCTGTTGATGCACGATCCGAAGGCCATCGAAAATCCGTTCTTCCTGCTCGCGCCGGACTGGGCCTTGCTGCCGCTCGTCGTGCTCTCGACGGTAGCGACCGTGATCGCTTCGCAGGCCGTGATTTCCGGCGCTTATTCGCTGACGAGCCAGGCAATCCAGCTCGGCTACGTGCCGCGTATGAAGATCCTGCACACGTCGGAACTGGCGATCGGCCAGATCTATGTGCCGGTGGTGAACTGGATGCTGCTGTTCATCATTCTGTGCATCGTGATTGCCTTCAAGAGCTCGGACAATCTCGCGGCCGCGTACGGTATCGCGGTGACGGCCACCATGGTGATCACCACGATTCTCGCCTGCGTCGTGATGGTGAACGTGTGGAACTGGAACAAGCTGCTGGTGGCGCTGATCATCGGCGTGTTCATGACGGTCGATCTAGGATTTTTCGGCGCGAACCTGCTGAAGGTGGAAGAAGGCGGGTGGTTGCCGCTCGGCATCGGCGCGCTGCTGTTCTTCCTGCTGATGACCTGGTTCAAGGGCCGCATGATCGTCAAGGAACGCACGGCCGCGGACGGTATTCCGCTTATGCCGTTCTTGCAGGGGTTGCTTGCGCATCCGCCGCATCGTGTGTCGGGCACGGCGATCTATCTGACCGGCAGCGATTCGCTCGTGCCGGTGAGTCTGCTGCACAATCTGAAGCACAACAAGGTGCTGCATGAGCGCACCATCTTCCTGACCTTCGTGACGCGCGATATTCCGTACGTGAACGACTCGGAGCGTGTGACGGTCAAGGATATCGACGGCGGTCTGTATCTCGTCAAGGCGGCTTACGGCTTCAACGAAACGCCGGACGTGAAGGCGGTGCTGCTCGAAGTTGGACGCACCCGTGACATGACCTTCGAGATGATGGACACGTCGTTCTTCCTCGCGCGCGAAACGGTGGTGCCGACGCAACTGCCAGGCATGTCGGTGTGGCGCGAACGTGTGTTCGCATGGATGCATCAGAATGCCGCGAAGCCGACGGACTTCTTTAGTATTCCGGCTAATCGGGTGGTGGAGTTGGGGACCAAGATCGAGATTTGAACGCAGCCGCTGATGCTCGAGCGCCCCACGCCCGAGGTGTGAAAAAAAAGCCCACGCAATGCGTGGGCTTTTTGTTTGGCGCTGGAGCGAGCGATCGACTGATCGGCATTGCGCGGTGCTCGACAAGCTCAATAAGCGCGCGAGCGAATCACGCGCCTCTAGTACAGCAAAAAATCACTTCTGCTTGAGCTTGGCGAAAGCAGCCGCCATCGCGCCGCCCGCTTCCGGCTCACGCGAGCGCTGTTGCTGCGCGCCGCGTCCGCCGCCGCCCGAACGACCCGAGCCGCCGCGATCCTGCTGGGCGCCGCCACCGCTGCGTGCCGCCGCCACACCGACCTCGTCGTCCATCCGCATCGTCAGAGCGATGCGCTGGCGTTTCACGTCCACTTCCAGCACCTTCACCTTGACGATCTGACCGGCTTTGACGACTTCATGCGGGTCCTTGATGAACTTCGTCGACATGGCCGACACGTGCACCAGACCGTCCTGATGCACGCCGATGTCGATAAACGCGCCGAATGCCGCCACGTTCGTCACGACGCCTTCGAGCACCATGCCCGGCGTCAGATCGCTGACCTTTTCGACGCCTTCACGGAACGTCGCGGTCTTGAACTCGGGACGCGGATCGCGGCCCGGCTTTTCGAGTTCGAGCAGAATGTCACGCACGGTCGGCAGGCCGAAACGATCGTCGACGAATTCCGCGGGCGAGAGGCCGCGCAATGCGTCGCGATTGCCCAGCACGTCGCCGACGTGCTTGCTGATTTTCGCGAGCATGCGTTCGACGACCGGATACGCTTCCGGGTGAACCGACGAGCGGTCGAGCGGATTCTCACCGTTGTTGATGCGCAGGAATCCTGCGGCCTGCTCGAACGTCTTATCGCCCAGACGCGGCACCTTGCGCAAATGCTCGCGCGATGGGAACGGACCGTTCGCATCGCGATAGTCGACGATATTGCGCGCCAACGTGGCATTCAGACCCGACACACGCGCGAGCAGGGCGACAGACGCCGTATTCGCATCCACGCCGACCGCGTTCACGCAGTCCTCGACCACCGCATCGAGCGAACGCGCCAGTTCGCGCTGATTCACATCGTGCTGATACTGGCCGACGCCGATTGCCTTCGGCTCGATCTTTACCAACTCGGCGAGCGGGTCCTGCAGACGCCGCGCAATCGACACCGCGCCGCGCAGCGACACGTCCATGTCGGGGAATTCCTTCGCCGCGAGTTCGGAGGCCGAGTACACCGACGCGCCCGCTTCGGACACGACGATCTTCTGCAACTTGAATTCCGGATGACGCGCGATCAGTTCGCTCGCGAGCTTGTCCGTTTCACGCGACGCCGTGCCGTTGCCGATGCTGATCAATTCAGCCTGCGTCTGCGCGCAAATGCGCGCGAGTTTTGCGATCGAGCCGTCCCAGTCGCGGCGCGGCTCGTGCGGATAGATCACGTCGGTGGCGAGCACCTTGCCGGTCCGATCGACCACCGCGACTTTCACGCCGGTGCGCATACCCGGATCGAGGCCGATCACGGCCTTCGGGCCGGCGGGCGCCGCCAGCAGCAAGTCCTTCAGATTGCGCGCGAACACGCGAATCGCTTCGTGCTCGGCTTCGTCGCGCAGATTGGTCAGCAACTCGTTTTCGATATGCGGCTGCACCTTCACGCGCCAGCACCAGCGGCACACGTCGGAGAGCCACTTGTCAGCCGGACGGTTCTGATTCGCGATGCCGAAGTGGCGCGCAATCAACGCTTCGCCCGGATGCGGCACCTGCGCGTCGAGTTCTTCGCCCAGACCCAGCTTGACCATCAGCACACCCGCATTGCGGCCGCGGAACAGCGCCAGCGCGCGATGCGAGGGCACGGTGCGGATCGTTTCCGCGTAGTCGTAGTAGTCGCGAAATTTCTCTTCTTCGGCGTGTTCCTTGCCTTCCACCACTTTCGACGACACCACGCCCTGGTTGAACAGGTAGTCGCGCAGCTTGCCGAGCAGATCGGCCGTTTCGCCGAACTGTTCCGAGAGAATGTCGCGCGCGCCGTCGAGCGCGGCCTTCACGTCGGCGACGCCTTTCTCGGCGTCCACGTAGGCCGCGGCTTCGGTTTGCGGGTCGAGCAGGGGATTGGCCAGCAGCGCGTCAGCCAGCGGCTGCAGACCGGCTTCGCGGGCGATCTGCGCGCGCGTGCGGCGCTTCGGCTTATACGGGAGATACAGGTCTTCCAGCACCTGCTTGCTGTCGGCGCCTTCGATCGCGGTGCGCAGCTCGTCGGTGAGCTTGCCCTGTTCGTCGATGCTGGCGATGATCGCGGCGCGCCGGTCTTCCAGCTCGCGCAGATACAACAGGCGTTCCTCGAGGTTGCGCAGTTGCGTGTCGTCGAGATTGTCGGTCACTTCCTTACGGTAGCGGGCGATGAACGGAACAGTCGCTCCTTCGTCGAGAAGTTGCACCGCGGCCGCGACCTGGCGCGGCTGGACGGACAGTTCGGCGGCGATGCGCTGTACGATCTTGAGTGCTACGGTTTCCGTCATAAGGTCTTGGTGTTCCTGCGGACTCAGTTCGGGGGCCGCGCGCTGACGCTACGTGAGGGCCACGTGTGACACGTCGGGGCACGCCGGGCGTGCACGCTGCGACCAGGTTGCTGGAGCGGGGCATTTTGCCATAAATGCAAAAGGGCTCAACCGCAGGGTGATAGAATTTCGGGCATGTTCCGCTGACCCTCTACGACGTTGCCGATCTCCTTGTTCCTCAACTGCCTGGGCTCCCGCTTGGTCTCTCGCTTGTCACAACTGCCGCCGTTTTTGTCGCCGGGTCTGGCACCGGGTTCGCCACGTTCTTCGCTCTCTTCGCTCGTATCGGCGCCGCGCTCCGTGTCCGGGTCCGCGTTCCTCTCATGTGGCGTGTTTTTCGCGTCGTGCGCGTCGTGTGTACTTGCCGTCGCGCTGTCGATGTCCACGCCGGCCGTGGCGCAGTCCGCGACGCCTGCGAGCAGCAGCGCCGCGCGGCCCGCAGGCGCCTTGACGCCGGCCGCCGCGTCGGGCGCGCAGGCCACCACGGGCAAGGGCTCCACGAGCGCCGAGAGCACGGACAGCGCCGGCAACGCGGTAGCGTCGGATAGCGATTTCGACGCACGGCAAAAGGTCCTCGATCAGCGCACCGAGGAGAACAACTACCGCTACGGCGTCGCGGAACACGACTGCTATAGCAAGTTCTTCGTCAATTCTTGCCTTAACAAGGCGCGCGACAGCATGCGTACGGTGCAGGCCGACATTCGCAAGGAACAACTCGCGCTCGACGGCGAACAGCGCACGCAGCGCGCTCGGGTGCGTGACGAACAGGCGGCGATCAAGCGCGCGCAGGACGAAGCGAACGCGCCGCAGCGTGCCGCCGACGACGCACGCAACGCGCAGGCGTACGAAGACAAGCAGAAACAGCATCAGATCGATCAGGCGCAGCGCGCCGCCGAGGCGCCGCAGCGCAGCGCGAATGCGCAGGCCTATCAGGACAAACTGCGTCAGCACGCGCTGGATCAGGCGCAGCGCGGCATCAGCCCGTCGCAGGCGGCGGCCAACCAGCAGGCGTACGATCAGAAGCAGGGCGACTTCCAGCGCAAGCTCGACGAGGCGCGTGCGCAAGGCGCGCAGAAGGCCCAGGAGCGCGTGGAGAAGCAGCAGAGCTTCCAGAAGAAGCAGGCGGACGCCGCGCAGCACAAGGCCGACGTGGAGGCGCGTCAGAAGCAGGCGGCCGAGAAAGCCGAGCAGAAGCGTCAGGATGCATTGAAACAGCAGCAACTCGAAGAGCAGCAAAAGCAGCAGCAACAACAGCAGTAAGCGTGCTGAAGGGGCCCTGAGCGAGCATGGCAGGGCCGTAGCCGCCGTAACGCGTTTTAAGCCGGACAGCAACCTCAGGCATCGGGCCGCACACGCAGCCCGCGCCGTCGACGAGAGGAGGCGAGCATGCGCGATCAACATCACGTCATCAACGCGGACACACTTCGCGACCGTATTCTGCAACTGGAATCGGAGCATAGTGGGCTCGATCGTTTGATCGGCCGAATGTCGGATGAGCCCGGCATCGACGACTTCGAGTTGCAGCGCCTGAAAAAGCGCAAACTCAAAGTCAAGGACACCATCATCTTGCTGCAATTGCAGCTCGAACCGGACGCACGCGCCTGAGTTCGCGGCCTGGCAGGCGCCGGGCGCGCGCCGCGCGAGCCGGACTTTGCAGGAAACGCTTGCCTTGAATTCACCGCTTGAAACTTCATCCCGTGCCACGCCGGGCGACGCATCTGGAGCCGTCACACCGGCGCCGCGTCCTGCCGCGTCCGCACTGAGCGCGTCGCTGAATCCACGCCGCGTCGCCGAACTCGACGAGATCTTCGCCGCCGACGGTTTGCTGGCCCGTCAGATCGACGGCTACCGCTCGCGCGCGTCGCAGATCGAAATGTCGCGCGCCGTGGCCGCGGCCATGGAAGCGTCGGGCCGCGCAATGCCCGAGCCCGCCATGTTCGAGGCGCACAAGCGCCCGGCGCGGCGTCTGCAGGGGGCAGGTGCCGATGCCGTCGCCGAGGCCGTTGAGAACGCCGAATCGGGCGGCCTCGACGGCAGCGAAAACACGCTGATCGTCGAGGCCGGGACCGGCACCGGCAAGACCTACGCGTACCTGGTGCCGGCCATGTTGTGGGGCGGCAAGGTGATCGTCTCCACCGGCACGAAGCACTTGCAGGATCAGCTCTTTCAGCGCGACATTCCGACCGTGCGCGATGCGCTCGCGGTGCCGGTGTCGGTCGCCATGCTCAAGGGGCGCGCGAATTACCTGTGCCACTACTATCTGCAGCGCACCGCGGATAACGGCCGTCTGCCGTCGCGCCAGGAAACCTCGTATCTGCAGGATATCGTGCGCTTCGCCAAGATCACGCGCACCGGCGACAAGGCCGAACTGGCGAGCGTGCCGGAAACGGCTGCGGTGTGGTCGATGGTCACGTCCACGCGCGAGAACTGTCTCGGCCAGGAATGTCCGCATTACAAGGACTGCTTTGTAATGCAGGCGCGCCGTGAGGCGCAGCAGGCGGATATCGTGGTGGTGAACCACCATCTGTTTTTCGCCGACATCATGCTGCGCGATACGGGCATGGCCGAGTTGCTGCCTACCGCCAACACGATCATCTTCGACGAAGCGCATCAATTGCCCGAGACAGCCACGCTGTTTTTCGGCGAGACGCTTTCGACTACGCAATTTCTCGAGCTCGCGCGCGATTCGGTGGCCGAAGGCTTGGGCCATGCGCGCGAAACGGTCGACTGGGTCAAGCTCGGCGCGACGCTGGAGCGCGCGGCGCGCGATGTGCGGCTCGCCTTCAAGGAAGACTCGGTGCGCCTGTCGATCGGCCAGTTGCCCGACGATCATCCGTTGTTCCCCGCGCTCGAAACGCTCGAAACCGAGCTTGATGCGTTGGCGTCCGCGCTGGCGGGTCAGGCCGAGCGAGCCGAATCGATCGGCGCGTGTCTGCGCCGCGCACGCGAGTTGCAAGGCGTGCTGGCCGGCTGGACCACGCCGCCCACGCAGACCGAACGCGAAGCCGCTGACGGCGCCTCTGCCGACGGCAAAACCGAGCGCGCCGACCCGAACGAAAAGGTGCGCTGGATCGAAGTCTTCTCGCATACGGTGCAGCTGCACGAAACGCCGTTGTCGGTCGCGCCGATCTTCGCGAAACAACGCGCCGGTGTGCCGCGCGCGTGGATCTTCACGTCGGCCACGCTGTCGGTGCGCGGCGATTTCACGCACTACGCCGCGCAGATGGGCCTGAACGCGAAGCGTTCGATGACGCTGCCCAGTCCCTTCGACTATCCGACCCAAGGGCTGCTCTACGTGCCGCGCAATTTGCCGCAGCCATCTTCGCCGATGTTCACCGACGCCGTCTTCGACGCCGCGTTGCCGGCGATCGAAGCATCGGGCGGCGGCGTCTTCATGTTGTGCACGACGCTGCGCGCGGTGGACCGCATCTCGGCCAAACTGCGCGACACGATCGAAGCGCGCGGCTGGGACTATCCGCTGCTCGTGCAGGGCGATGCGAGCCGCACCGAATTGCTGGATCGCTTCCGCTCATATGGCAACGCGATTCTGGTGGGCAGCCAGAGCTTCTGGGAAGGCGTGGACGTGCGCGGCGACGCTTTGTCGCTGGTGGTGATCGACAAGCTGCCGTTCGCGCCGCCCGACGATCCGGTGTTGTCAGCTCGACTCGAAGCGCTCACCAAGAAAGGCTTGAGCCCGTTCGCCGTGCATCAGTTGCCGCAGGCCGTCATCACGCTGAAGCAGGGCGCGGGCCGTCTGATTCGCGCTGAGACCGATCGTGGCGTGCTGATGATCTGCGATACACGACTCGTGGACAAACCGTATGGGCGCCGTATCTGGCAGAGCCTGCCGCCGTTCAAACGTACGCGTGAGATCGAGGTGGTGCGCGAGTTTTTTGAAGAGAGCGCGACGCCGGCGCAAGAGGCTGATCAGGCTGATTAGAATCAGTGAATGCCGCTATAAAAAGCGGCGCTTAAATGACAAAACGCCACGGATGTGAACCCGTGGCGTTTTGCTTTACTGCCCGGAAAATCGCGATGATTTCCCGATGCAGTTTTCGCCCAGAGGCGAACCCTATGCGACAGCTTACTGGCTTGCGCCCGAAGCCGGAGCAGCAGCCGAAGCAGCAGCGTCCGAAGCAGCAGCGCCTGCGTCCGAAGCAGCGGTCGTAGCCGAAGCAGCAGCGTCGCTCGCAGCAGCAGCAGCACCCGAAGCAGCAGCAGCCGAATCCGAAGCAGCAGCAGCCGGTGCCGAAGCAGCAGCTGCGTCGCTAGCCGGGGCAGCGGCTTGGTCGTTGCTCTTGTTGCATGCAGCCAGTGCCACAGCTGCCAACAGGGATGCTACGAGGAGGGATTTCTTCATGATCACGTCCTTTTATGGTTTAAAGGTAAGCAACAGCGCAAAATAAAACCGGTAATGTGCTCCAACACCGACCTGGGCCGCTGGTGGAGAAGCTCTTTTGACGAGCTCGAATCTTCCCTACGGCTTGGGCGGAAATTATATGCACTTTCGTACTGACAATCCATAAATCCGGGGTCAATACGTTGTCTTTCTCATACAAAATTTCACTGTACGGTATAGCAGGCAGGCAGAGTTACGCAAGCTCGCCCACTTGTATCCAGCCCGCACAATACCACTCGTGTAGCCGTGCTGTCACCGACGAATCGTGTGAGAGTGTTACAAAGCGTTTCGCACTCATACAGCGGTGATTTGCGAGGTCAAACAACCACTTTTTTGCGCCATTGAATGACGTTTCCTCTCCATTTACGAAGAAAAAACGGCGGTTGTACAACAAATTAGTCTTGCGGTCCAGCCGAATACCTGACTTCGATGCCTGACTGATGAAACGGGCTTCATTAAGCGGCCTTTGCGGCGGATCAAACACGACACTCGGCTTAGGTTCGCTGAGATACGTGCCAAGGAACGACGCAATATCCTGCTCATTCCATTTGATGCCAGCAAGGATTGCGCCAACCCTTTCAACCAACGCCGCGGGGAGTTCGGCCGGACGCTCGACGGCAGGTTGCTGCGGATCGCGATAGAGCGCGCCCGGCTGACCCGCCGACTCGCCGCGCTCGGCCAGATGGTAGAGGAATTGCCCAGTCAATTCGCTTGCCGAAGGGGCGCGAAAACCGATCGAACAGGTCATGCATTCGCCTTCGGCGATGCCGTCGTGCGCGATGTGCGGCGGCAGGTAAAGCATGTCGCCCGGTTCGAGCAGCCACTCCTCTTCGGGCTGGAAATTCTGTAAAACTTTCAAAGGCAAGCCGGCTTGCAGTGTCAGATCTTTCTGCGCGCTAATGCGCCAACGGCGCTTGCCTTTTACTTGCAAAAGAAACACATCGTAGGAATCGAAGTGCGGCCCTACGCCGCCGCCGTCGCTCGCGTAGGAAATCATCAGGTCGTCGAGACGGGCGTCCGGCACGAAGCGGAAACGGTCGAGCAGCGCGCGTGCGCGATCATCGTGGAGATCGACCCCTTGCACGAGCAGCGTCCATGCGCGCTGCTTCACCGAAGGCAGTTCGTCAGGCGCGAACGGCCCGTGTTCGAGCTGCCATTTATTGCGGAAATGCGTGATCAGGCGAGCTTCGACTTCGTCCTGATCGGTCAGTTCGAAGAATTCGTCGCGTGAAAGCGGCGCCTCGACGTTCGGAATCGCCTGGCGAATCAGCAGCGGCTTTTTTTGCCAGTAGCGGCGCATGAATTGCGACGGCGTCAGATTGCCGAGCAGCGGTGTCGGCGTGTCTGGCGAAGGCGGGAGAACCGGAGCAGCCGGCTTTGAAGCCGGCGATGAATCCCGTGCCGAAGCTGCGTCGGCCGGGTGGTCAGTGGGCCGCTTGGGCATCGTATAATGTGAGTTGTATTCTGGAGAATCGAATGAAAATCGCAAAGAACACCGTCGTGTCGGTCGCTTACAAGCTGTCGGATGCGCAGGGCAATCTGATTGAAGAAAGCGACGAGCCGATGGTCTATCTGCACGGCGGCTATGATGGCACGTTCCCCAAGATCGAGGAAGAGCTCGACGGCCACGAGGCCGGCTTCGAGACCCAGATCCAGCTCGAGCCGCAAGACGCGTTCGGTGAGTACGACCCTGATCTCGTGAAGATCGAGCCGCGCAATCGCTTCCCGGAACCGCTCGAAGTCGGCATGCAATTCGAAGGCACGCCGGAAGAAGGCGACGAGGACCTCGACTCGCTCGTCTACGTAGTGACCGACGTCGCCGAAGACAAAGTCGTGCTCGACGGCAACCATCCGCTTGCAGGCATGGCGTTGCGTTTTGCGCTGACGGTGAAAGACGTGCGTCCCGCTACCGAAGACGAAATCCAGCACGAACACGCGCATGGCGCCGACGGCCTCGAAGTCCTCGACGAAGACGAGGACGACGAGGAAGAAGGCAAGTCAGGGCCCACGCTGCACTGAGCTTGCAGGCATGCCGGGTACGCTTGAAGAAGCGCCCGGCATGCGCGGTTGAGTGACCGGGGCGGGCGGCGTCGACGTGGCCGGCCCGTAGCCACCGCCGCCCTGATCCGCCGGTATGCGCGGTTGCTGATCCAGTTGCAACTCTCCGGGCGTCTGCAACAGCGGCGGCAATTCCGACGCGGGTCCGAGCGCCGGCACAGCCGGCATCGAAGCAGCCGGTTCGTCGTGCGGCAGCACGGGTTGCGCGGTGGGCATCGGCATTTGCTTCGGCACATCGCGCACACTCACGCGGAACGGCGGTTTCCTGCCGAGATCGGCGTCCACCTGAATCCACTGGTTGAGACGATCATGCGGCGCGAGTGCGACTCGCGTGAGATTCGTCACCAGCATCCCCTTGTCATTGCGTAGCGGCTGATCGATCACGAAGCCGGCGCTTGCGCGTTCGTCGTCGCAATGAATCACGAGCACCGGTCCGCGGAAAATCTGCGCGAGCTTCACGAGGCTGCGTTTGAATTCCAGAAAACCGTCGCGGCGTGTGTTGCGTGCAAAGCGCAGCCATGCGAAACGGTCGGGCCGTTCGTAACGCTCCGGGTCCGGATCGCCTTGAATGAACACGACGATCGCACGCGCGTCGCGGCGTTTCGCATATTCACCGGCATGTTCGAGCCAGAATGCATTCGCTATCACGCGGTCTTCGAACTCGCCGTTGCGTCCGCCCGCGGTCAGATAGTGATTGTTCGGACTCGGCGCGTTCAGGCCGACGAACACCGTATCGCCCACTTGCCAACGCACGTTCTCGCGATACGGACGAAAGCGCGAGACTTCACTTTCACGCGTCAATGCGATCGGGTTCTGGCCCATCGAGGTGGCGTCGGCAAAAAGCGTTTGGCGCAACTGGTCGAGCCGTTCGGTCGGATCGAAGCCGCCGGCTTCGGCCGTGCCGCAATCGGCCCAGTCGTGCTGGCCGGGAATGAAGAAGAGGGCGGGCCGCGATGTTTCGAGCAGCGCGTGGCGCCGTTCGTAAAGCGCGTCGCGGCAAGCCTCTTTCGCGCCCTTCAGATTGCCGTCGTACACGATGAACGACATGTCGCGCTCGCGGCTGATCGCTTCGATCAACCGCTGCGTGGGCGCTTCGTCGGCGGCGCTCTGCATTGTGTTGGCGATGACCGCGAAGGTGTAGCGCGACGTGTCGGCGTAAGCAGCCGGCGCGAAACCTGACAACCCCGCGAACAGTCCAGCGAGCGGCACGCCGCCGCCCGTGAGTGTGAGGGCGAGGGTCAGCGCCGCGCGGAGTTTGCGCGGACGCTGCGAGGGCCTGTGTGCGTCAATGATCCGCATCCGGCGCGGCGGCCAGTTCGTGCAATTCGTACAGCAGATCGAGTGCTTCGCGGGGCCGCAGATCGTTCGGATCGATGCCGCGCAGACGCTCGACGAGCTCCTGCATGGCGGGCGGCACCGCAGGCTCCTCCTTCACATCGCGCTCGTCGTCCGCGTCTTCGAGCAGCATCGGCATGGGTGCGGCGAACATATCGAGTTGCGGCGCGGGTTGCGCGGCCGATTGCTGCTCCAGATGCGCAAGATGCTTGCGCGCGGCGCGAATCACCGCGTTCGGCACGCCGGCGAGTTGCGCGACCTGCAGGCCGTAGCTCTGGTTCGCCGGACCTTCGCTGACCGCGTGCAGGAACACGATACCGTGCCCATGCTCGACCGCCGACAAGTGCACGTTAGCGGCCTGCGGAAACTCCGCCGGCAACTGCGTCAACTCGAAGTAGTGCGTGGCGAACAGCGTATGGCAGCCATTGTGCGCGAGCAGATGCCGCGCGATGGCCCAAGCCAGCGCGAGCCCGTCGAACGTGGACGTGCCGCGGCCGATCTCGTCCATCAGCACGAGACTTTGCGGCGTGGCGTCGTTCAGGATCGCGGCGGCTTCGGTCATCTCGACCATGAAGGTCGAGCGGCCGCCGGCGAGGTCGTCCGCTGCGCCGATGCGCGTGAAGATGCGGTCGATCGGTCCGAAGGCGGCGCGCCGCGCGGGCACATAGCTGCCCACGTACGCGAGCAGCGCGATCAACGCGGTCTGCCGCATGAAGGTCGATTTACCGCCCATGTTCGGGCCGGTGATCAGTAGCAGTTTGCGCTCGGGCGTGAGCGAGCAGTCGTTGGCGATGAACTGCTCGACCTGCGCCTCCACGACCGGATGCCGGCCCTGTTCGATTTCGATGCCGGTGTTTGCCGAGAACGTGGGCGCGACCCAGTCGAGCGCGCGGGCGCGCTCGCCGAAGGCCGCCAGCAGATCGAGTTCGGCGAGCGCCGAGGCGACCCGCTGACAATCCGGGATGAAGGGCAGCAGCGCCTGCAGCAGCGCGTCGTAAAGCGAGCGTTCGCGGGCGAGCGCGCGTTCCTGCGCGGACAGGGCTTTGTCCTCGAACGTTTTCAGTTCCGGCGTGATGTAGCGTTCGGCATTCTTCAGTGTCTGGCGGCGGCGATAGTCGTCGGGCACCTTGTCGGTCTGGCCGCGCGTGACTTCGATATAAAACCCGTGCACCTTGTTGTATTCGACGCGCAGATTGCCGATGCCCGTGCGTGCGCGCTCGCGTGTCTCGAGGTCGATCAGGAACTGCCCGCAGTTCTCCGAAATATCGCGCAGTTCGTCCAGTTCCGCATCGTAGCCGCGCGCGATCACGCCGCCGTCGCGCACCATGGCCGACGGTTCCTGCGCGACCGCGCGCTTGAGCAGTTCGACGCAGGCTTGCGGCGGTTCAAGGGAAGCGTCGATGCGGGCCAGCGAATCCGCATTCGGCGCAACGGCCGCGAGCTGCGTGCGCAACTCGGGCAACGCAATGAAGGTATCGCGCAGGCTCGACAGATCGCGCGGCCGCGCGGACAGCAGCGCGAGACGCCCGGTGATGCGCTCGATGTCCGAGATCTGCCGCAGCGCGCCGCGCAACGAATCGACGCTCGCGCCCGGCGGCGCGTCGAGCAAGGCGCCGATCGCCTGCTGACGCGCCTGCGCCACCGCCGATTCGCGCGGCGGATGATGCAGCCAGTGACGCAGCAGCCGGCTGCCCATGGTCGTGCAGCAGGTGTCGAGCAGCGAACACAGCGTGGGCGATTCAGTGCCACGCAGTGTTTCCGTGAGTTCGAGGTTGCGGCGCGTGGCGGGGTCGAGGCCGATATATTCGGATTCGTATTCGACCTTCAGACTGCGCACGTGGCGCAACTGCTGGCCTTGTGTGGCCGCGGCATACAGCAGCAGCGCGCCGGCCGCGCCGCACGCGCAGGTCAGCGAATGCGCGCCGAAGCCGTCGAGTCCCGCCACTTCCAGCTGATCGCACAAGCGTTGCGTGCCCGAGGTAACGTCGAAGTGCCAGACCGGCACGCGGGTGAGGGCGCCCGCATTGACCGGCGGCGTCCAGCTCGCCGTGTCGCCTGGTGTGTCGGCAACGAGAATTTCCGCGGGACGAATGCGTTCGAGCGCGGCCGCCACCTGGTCGGGCGCGACCTCCGCGAGGCGCAACGCGCCGCTCGCCAGATTCAGCCATGCAAGGCCGACGCTGGTCGCCACGCCGCGCCGGTTATGCGCAACGCACATGGCCAGCAGATAGACATCGCTTTTGTCGGACAGGAGCGCGGCATCCGTGAGCGTGCCCGGCGTGACAACGCGCACCACTTTGCGCTCGACCGGGCCCTTCGACGTAGCCGGGTCGCCGATCTGCTCGCAAATCGCGACGGATTCGCCGAGCTTCACGAGCTTGGCCAGATATTGTTCGACCGCGTGATGCGGCACGCCGGCCATCTTGATCGGATTACCCGCCGACGCGCCACGCTGCGTTAGCGTCAGATCGAGCAGACGCGCGGCTTTTTCCGCGTCTTCGAAAAAGAGTTCGTAGAAGTCGCCCATCCGGTAGAACACCAGCGTGCCCGGATGATCCGCTTTGATGCGCAGGTACTGCTGCATCATCGGCGTGTGACTGCTAATGTCGATGCCTTGTACGTCAGGTTTTGCGCTCGTTTCGTCCATCTATCCTATATCCAGCAAGGCGCGAGGTCTTTTTGCATGTTTTTGTCTAAGCATGCCTACGTGCGATAGCACATTGCAAAACTTGAGCCATTAGCGTAGGTTTTGGGTCAGAAAATCTTTTCGACCTACGCCGGTGGCACTTTGCGAGTTTCCGGCAAAACCTACGCTGACTCACATGCACTTTGATGCTCGCGCGGCAAAGCAACTTGGGCCTGATCAACACCTCACTGTCGCCGATTGTCCCGGCTTACGCCTGGTAGCGACAAAGACGACAAAGAGCTGGACCTACCGCTATAAATCGCCCGTCAACGGGCGCATGAAGCAAACCAAAATCGGGGAGTGGCCGGCAATGTCGCCAGCTGCTGCGACGGTCGCTTGGGAAAAGCTTCGTGAGGCGCGCAATGAGGGGCAAGAGCCGGTCGCTAAGAAGCGGCAACCGGATACAGCCTCGATCGGCGATATGGTAACGCAGACGTCGAAATACACGATGGGAAACCTTTGTCGCGACTACCTCGTGGGGCATGTCGAGCGCAATCGCAAGACGAAAGGAGCGAATGAGATTGCGCGCATGTTCCGCACAATGCTCGGGCCGCTCGCCGACGTCGCCGCCGAAACGATGACCCGCGCGCAAGCATTCGACCTTATCGAGTCGCACGCCCACATTCCCGTTCAGGCGGCGAAGTTGCGCGCCGAGCTAGGAGCGGCGTGGGAATACGCGCACGACGCCGGCCGCCTGTCGCAAGATGCGCCAAACTGGTGGCGGCTGATCATGCGCGGCAAGCTGAAAAGCAAGGGGAAGACGATCGGCGGCAAGCGCGTGGGCAAAAAGCGGACGTTGACGGATGCCGAACTGGCGGCCTTGATTCCGTGGCTGCCGAACTTCAGTCGAAGTGTTTGCGACGCGTTGACACTTTACCTATGGACGGCCACGCGTGGCTCCGAGATCGTGGCCATGGAGGGTCGGGAGATAACCGAGGAAAGCGATGGGTGGTGGTGGACGATACCCAAAGAGAAGACCAAGAACGAGCGGCATGAAGGTGCTACCGACTTACGCGTCCCACTAATCGGTCGTGCGGAAACGGTGGTGCGCCGCCGGCTGAGCGTATATGGAAAGGGGCATTTATTCCCGCCGGCGAACGGAGCGGCGGCTCACATTGAGCAAAAGGTTGTGCAAACGGCGGTCCACTACCATCAGCCTTACTCAAGAACTAGGCCTGAGATGGTGCGCCCGCGTCTACCTGTAATCGTCTGGGCGCCGCACGATCTACGCCGCACTATACGAACGATGCTGGCGTCGATGGGGTGCCCCGACGAAGTGGGTGAGGCTGTGATCGGCCACATGCAGGAGGGTATCAAGGGCGTGTATAACCGGCACGCATATGATGCGGAACGCCGCGTATGGCTCACGCGGGTGTCGGAGCGGTTAGAGCAGTTGTCGGGTGGTCGTTGACCGATGCGGTAACCGACTTTTTGCGACGAGCGCCGGTG
This sequence comes from Paraburkholderia phytofirmans, assembly GCF_046028095.1. Classification (GTDB taxonomy): domain Bacteria; phylum Pseudomonadota; class Gammaproteobacteria; order Burkholderiales; family Burkholderiaceae; genus Paraburkholderia; species Paraburkholderia phytofirmans_A. The sequence continues at coordinate 141,961 of NZ_JAQQDJ010000002.1, read as the reverse complement.
TTCGGCGGTGGAAGCAGATCGGAAATCGGTCGCTGCTCTGCCCACTCTTCAATCTCGCGAAGCAGCCACCCAACGCGCCGGCCGGACAAAAGTCTTGGCTTTGGGAACTGGTCCTGACGAACCAGCAGTTGAACGGTCGCCGGCGCGAGCGACACGATCGTGCAAACAGTTTCCAGGTCGAGATATAGCGGCTTGATAAGCGCGGTTTTCGTGTTAGCCATTTTTAGGGGCCTCGCGTCGACGTCGACTTTGCGTGCGGTGATCTGGTCTGGTTTGGTCACAACAGTTCTCATACCAAAGGATGCAGCGCGCGATCGAGCTGCATCAAACCGGTTTCGATAGACAGACGAGCCTGTTCGGCCCATGTGCGCGCTTCCTGCGCGGCTTTGTGCCGGCTATAGCTGCCGACCTCGTCGCATATCACGTCGAGCAGGCCGATGTCGGCACCGTGTGCGATGTGCTGAACCAATTGGCGGAGCTCGAGACGGAGGGCTGTGATCCGTTCGAGGGTGGCCAGTCGGGAATCCGACTGGCCTTCGTCCGTCTGGATCGCTTCGGCGGGCGCGAGCCCGCTGCCGTTGATGTCGTCGCTCGATGCAAGTGACCGGACGGCGCCAGCGCGCGAAAGCCGGTGGCGTTTATCCGCTGCTTCCCGCTTACGCGGCAGCGGGCGTGGGGTGAAAGTGGCCGGGCGGACCATCATTGAACTCTCCCTCGAGCTAATTCTTCGGTCCAGTCGGGATCCGGCGCGATCCACAGTTTCTCTAGCCATGCATGAATCGCTGGCATCTCTTTGGCGTTGCGAGTATTCCGCTGATCGAGTTGTTTTCGGAGCGACTGCACGGCACCGCGAATCGCCAGGCCGCGCGTTTTAAAGATTGCGGTGATTTCGCTCATCTTGAGCGCGCCGGAAGCGTGGGACGAGCCGACTGTGTAGGACGTTGCAAAAATCCAGCTGCCTTCCTCGGGCTGAGCAAGACGAATTTCAATTGGAGATTTGGCGCCGCGCTTCAGCGGAGGGCAACTCAAAGTCTCATGTGCAACGAAAACACCATGTTCGTTCGGCTGGTGAATCGGGTGCCGGGACCGCTTCGTTGAAACCGCGTCGAGCAGATCTGCGAGAGGTGATAATGCCGCGTGCACACCCGCAATAGTCCCCGGCGAAAGCTTGCCGAATATCGGATCATGAAGGACCGACTGCAGCGCCTGCAAAAGTTGCTTTGCGTGCACTTCGGAGATCTGCTTTGCAATGGGCTTCGGTGCGGCTGCGGCCAGCACCTTCGCAGTCACCTTGGTCTTTCCCGATTCCTTTGCCTTCGACGCAGCGGTTTGCAAGCGCTCTAACGCTTTCTCTCCACCGTGTGCGCGCACTTCCTCGATAGCCAGTGTCGACGCGACGACCTTGTCTCGAATCAGCTTGTGCAGAGCGACGGGCGCATTGGCGAGTAGCAGGACGTCTCTGATCGTCTGGTCAGTAACGTTGAGGCGTTTGCAGATCGTCGCGTTTGCTTCACCGAGCGCCTGCAGTTCGATGACCTTCTCGGCGAGTTGCAGCGGCGTCAGTTTCTCGCCATCGTTTGTATTAATGCCGGCGTAGATCAGGTTGGCGCGACTGACCGACTTGGCTTCGTCGATGACGACGGGGAGTCGGTCGATTGGCGCACCTTCCTCGATCGCGAGCAATGCGGCGTGGAAGCGGTGCTGGCCGGCGTAGACGAAGATTCGATCTTCGCCGCCGACCTTGCGGACGAAACAGCCAATCGGCTGTTTGCGATCGTATCCGTTTGCTTTGATGAGTTCTGCGAGATGGCGGACACGGTCCTGATCGAGCGGGCGTACGTTGTCGCGCGGGTCAAAATGAATCTCGCTCGGCGGTACGGTCCACAGGTCAGAAGATCCACCGCCGGCGGCCTTAACTGCGGCCTTCGTGTTGCCAGTGACGATCATTGCGTCGAGAACGAGCGGGCTGGTCCTAGCCATGATTCGCCTCCAGCGTGGACTGGATTCCACCAACATCGGCAAACGTGGCATCCGGGGCATAGTGAAACAACGTGCCGTCAAACGGAGCGATAGTCAGGCCGGCGAGCCAGTACACGAGCCGTTCGTCCGAGCGTCGGATGGCTTGGCGCACGACCGTACCTCGCACCAGCATGTGTAGGTCGAGACGGAGCGCATGTCGATCGGCATGTGGCAATGCGGCCTCGACATTGTCGATCGTCAGCGGTTCACGCTGGCCGGCTAAAAATGCGATCAACGCTTTGCAGATTGGAGAGAGGTCATTGCGCATGGCGCCTCCCGAAAAGTCTCACCGACCATGCGAGCAGAAACGGACGTGCGAAGCACAAAGCACAGAATCCCGCGATCGCGACAACGATGAGCTTGCCGGCTGACACACCAGCGAACAGCCACAGAATTGCGTCGACCAGACCGAGGACAAAGCCGATGTGTCGTTGCTGAGCATGGCCGGTAAGAAACCACACAGCACAGCATGTGGTGATGGCGACGAGGAGGGCGAAGGTCATGCAGCCTCCTTCACGCGCAGTGCGCGCCGCTTGCGCTTTTTCGCCTTGGCAATCGTCGTTGCGGCAATTGATTCGGCCCGCTTGCGAAGATTTTTCTTGATCGCCGTCGCGCAGTCGTCCTCGTTCGGATAGGAGATCGATGTTCCGACGACATCCGTGCCGTCGAGGATCATGTAAAGCGTGTGCACGCTGTCAGCAAGCGGTCTCCGTGCGACAACATACTTTCCGACCATGACCGGCGTTGGGGGGCGCGGTGCCATCGGATCGTAGTGGAATGTCGAGCGTAGACCGATGGTGTCGCGCCGTGTGGGCTCCGGCGGAGCGTTGAGTTTTGCTCTTGGCATGTGGCGTTAGTCCGTATCGCCAGCGGCAAGACGCTTGCCGTCCAGCGTTGGTTGTTTGGGCTGCGCTTGCTTTTTCCTGAGCTCGGCACAATTGGCGAGGCAGATTCGAAGCGCGGGATTGGTGATCGCGTCGATGGCGGAGCCGGCCAGATGGCGGAGGCGGTGTTCCCGAGCGATGTCGGCATTGGTCACGGGGAATCGCCGAGTCATCGAGCGGCTACACCGTGGCGCGGACGGGAGCGTGTGTCAGCGCCGTCGGTGGCGAAACCGGGATATTGATCACGATCACGATGAATGCGGCGACGAATACGCCGCGCCAAACGGCAGAGTTCTCAAAGTCACTTTGCGATCGTGTCTGGCAGTTCTGCATTTCGCAAAGCCAGGCTTGACGAGCTCGTCTGGCTTGATCGGGTAGGGAATCCATGTGATCTCCGCAATGAGACGCGCCGGAATGGCGGGCTTCGGATCCAAGTATCCCCGTAAGGATATTTAATGTCAATCCCCAAAGGGATATCCATGCCCGGAGGGGCTGCGGATTGGGCGTTTTGCCTTTGAATTTTTTCTGAAAATACCCGCTCGGGGATTGGGCTTACCCGGTTGGGCTTCCCCGGCGGAGCAGCCAGTTGACGGACAATTGGCCGGCGATCATCAGGAGGCTGTCCAGCCAGGCGAGATCATTCAGGTATGTTGCTGCCATAAACGCGATGGCTACGAGCGGGGCAAGTTTCGCTATGCCTCGCTGATTCCGCCGCCCACGGCTTGGCGAGCTGCCGTGGTTCCGCAGGATTGCCGATAGTCGATCTAAAGAATCGGCCAATGGGATGGCGAAGTCTCTTTCGATGCCTTGGGTGGAGAATTCGACGGTCCCGTCAGGTAGGACTATGGCGAGAGCATAGGCAACGGGGGCAGCGGGATTGCTCGTGCGCGTGAGACCCATTAGGACGTCGCGCACAGCGCGTTGGCGAGAGGCGACGTTTTGCGCGTCAGGTGAAATTGCGGAATCGGGAAAGTGGAGAACTTTACCTGACGCGTTTGCGGCCTCGATTCCCCGGAACGGCTTGGTCGTGGTTTTCATTGATGCTCAACGAGTCTTTGGAAATTGGACGTTGAGCGGCTTGGCGATTGCGATCTTCCTGGTCTTTGGATTGAGTCAGCTTTTGAGAAATCGAAAGCGTCTCGCTGCTTGTCAGGTCGGGCTGGGCCATAACGAAGTCGATGTAGCTTTGGATTTTTGCCCGCTCGGTTGCGGGTAATTTCGCGAACCGCTCTCTGTCGATCTGCAGCTCTGGGCTCGCGTCCGCATCATCCAGCAAACGGCCTGGCTCAACCCCAATCGCGATTGCCAAAGCTGCCACGATGCCTATCTGCGTATCTACATTGCCCGCTAAAACACGTGCGACGGAACTCTGTGAAATGCCGGCTCTGTTGGCCAGCTTTGTCTGGGTGTCGACGGCCGGGTTCCGGCTCATGTGAGCTCGCACGTTTGCCGCCAACACTTCCCTGATTGGTTTCCTTTTCATAGGGCCAATCATGCCGAATGCGGATACCCCTCGCGGGATATTTGATGGCGATGCTACTCTTGAGTAAATATCCCTAAGAGGATATGATCGCGTCGATCTCATTGTTTGAGGAATGAAAGATGGCTCAGGAAAAAATGCTCGACGCCGTCCTGCGACAGTTGGCCGAAACACGCGGCACCTGGCCGGAAATCTCGGAGCGCAGCGGTGTGCCGTACCAGACGCTAACGAAGATTGCCTGTCGCATCCACGCAGATCCGCGCGTCTCCACCGTACAGAGTCTGTTCGACTATTTCGCTGGTCGGCCGGAGCATCCGTCGACGACTGAAAGCTCTCACGCGCCCTACTGACATTTCTTGCGGGCATGTCGCGAAGAGGCGCGGAAGCCTGCATGGTACGAGAGCCTTTCATCGGTAAACAGTATGGAAAACCACATTTCTAAAGAGAAACCGGAGGGCCTATGACCTGCAGATATAGCGGCACTGATTGGCTCGATGTCTTGTACACGGCCGTACGCAGTACCCCAGGCGGAGTCGCGGACGCAGCGGCATTCCTGACCAATCGTCGTGGCAAGAGCATTGGCACTGAGTCGCTGCGCCTGCGCCTGCGCGGCGAAGGCGAAAACCGCCTGTCCATGGAGATGTTTGAGTTGCTGCTCGAGTGGATGGAAGAGAAGCGGCAGCCGCAATACCTTGATGCACTTTGTGCACTCAATGAGCGATTCGGCTTGAGCGCCAGTCCGGCAACAGAGCAGGACTCGAACGGCACCGTCGAGGCTATTGCGCGAGCGGCGTCGCAAGCCGCCCAGCGATCTGGCGATGTCTCGAGTGTGGTGATCGATGCGATCTCGGATGGTCACATCACCCAGCATGAAGCCGACTCCATAGCCGTGGCTGCAAGGGAGAACCAGAGGTTGCTCGATCGGCTGCTGCGCACTGTGCAGGCCGTTAGCAGGATGGGACGTCGCTCAGCATGAGGTTTTGCGCTGGAATGTCATGCTGCAACCCACACCGCGAGCGCGTCGAATTGTCATGCGACGTCAACCAGCAGCTCGCGTGCGGCATGTCCGCCCTGCAGTGGGTCGCCGATCGGGATCCTCATCAGGTGCCCCAATTCCTCGCATCACTCATCAATACCTTTCCGACCAACCTCGCGCTGATTCGCCAGGCAGCATTACGCGCGGCGGTTGTTCCTGTGTTCGTACAGCGGGCCGCATCCATCTGCGCGGCGCTGCCGACAAAATCCGAGCGACATGAATTCAGGCGCCAACTGGAGGGCGGGCTCTCGCCTGCCGATCTGGAGCGCTTCGATCAGCTCATGTCGGCGGAATGGCGCCGCCTTCGCGGCAAGTAATCAGGGGGACGCCAAAGTGACTTTGAGCGGTGCGAGTTCCTTGCTTCGCCGTTGTAACCCTTCGTTCGGGCGCCTGTCGTCCGGCCCACAGACGTACGTCGCCGGTCGTGCGGTGTGGCGTGCGTTTTCCCATCAACGTGAACGCCAAAGGAGAATCAACGAATGTCAACGTTAGAGCAGATCGTTCAGCAGCTCGCGGCGGAGGGTCATCCCACGCTGCCTGACGGCCATCCGATCGCGGACGGCAAACCGCATCGGTACGGAGCGGGCAAGAAATTCTGGTACTCGCTGCACCAGATCGAGCGTTCTGGCAGGGTTCTCGGTTACACGGGCGCATTCGGGCGCTGGTCGGGCAATGACAACGGTGCGCAACCTTTCCAGTGGCATGGCGAGGCACTGACGCAGGAAGACGTCAACGCGGCACGCCAGCGTCAGCAAGCGGCGGAACGGGCGGAAGCAGAGAAGAAGGCGCAAGCGGCAAAGCTCGCCGCGAATCGCGCGCGCGATCAATGGCACAAGGCAAACGACGACGGCGTGTCCGCCTATCTCGACAGGAAGCAGATCACGCCTGAGGGTGTGCGCTTCGACGCCGAGGGCACATTGCTTGTTCCGATGTTCCAGTACGCCGACACCATCCGACTTGTCGGCCTGCAGAAAATCACGCCGGATGGCGCGAAGCGCTTTAACAAAGGAATGGAGAAGAAAGGCGCGGCTTACCTGCTCGGTGATATAGGCGACGATGACAAGGTCGCCACGATCGCAGAGGGCTACGCTACGGCTCGCTCGATCCGGATGGCTACCGACGAGGCAATTCCGCTGGTGATCTGCTTCGACGCTGGCGGCATTCTTTCGGCTGCGCGTCACCTGCGCGAACGCCATCCCGATCTCCATGTGCTGGTGTGCGCCGACGACGACTGGAAGATTGAGCAGCGCCTGCGCGACTGCCTTCTGGAAGACTTCGGCTACAGCGGAGAGCTGGTGCCCGGTGGCGACGCAGTCCGCGTCGAGACGAGGAACACCTGGTACATGCTGCGCGCCGAGCGCAAACAGATCAACGGCGGCGTCGAGTTCATCGAGCTGACGATCTGGAATGACGTCATGCCGGAGCGTCGCAGACGCTTCGAGAATGCGGGACTGAAGTATGCGTACGAAGCGGTCGCGGACATCGGGCACGCAAGCGTGGTGTTTCCGCGCTTTGCCGATCGCGGTGATCGCAAGTTGACAGACTTCAATGATCTGCATTGCGCCGAAGGGCTCGAAAGCGTGCGCCAGCAGATCCAGTCGGCGCTACTTGTCGCGTTGGCGCCAGCAGCAGAAGATGTTCCTCTGACGGCTCTGATGCAGGACCAATATCTTGCTGCCGATCCTCTGTATGACCGCGCAGTCGCGGTCGTGCGGGACGCAGCTCGTGCATCCATCTCGCTTGTGCAGCGCGCCCTGAGCATCGAATTCAATCGTGCGGCCCGGCTGATCGAACGCATGGCGGTCGAAGGCATCGTTTCGGACGAGCATCCGAATGGAACGCGTACTGTACTGACCATCGCGGGAGCGGGGCCCGCGATGTCCGCTGGCGCTGCGACAGACGACGCGCCCAATCACGATGTTGAAAGCGGCGCACACACTTGGGAGCGCGATCTTGCGCGTTCCGAAAAAGGCAATTTGCTGCCTACGCTCGGCAACGTGCATCTGATCCTGTCGAATCACAAGGCATGGCAGGGCGTCATTGCGCAGGATGATTTCGCCGGCCGTGTCATGAAGCGAAAGCGGCCACCGTTCGCGCAGGGTGAGGTCGGCGAGTGGTCCGACATGGATGACATTCGCTGTGTGCTCTGGTTGTCGCAGAAATATGGCATCTCGGTGCGGCAAGACATCGTGATGAGCGCTGTGTTGCTGGTCGCCGATGCGACGCACTTTCATGATGTGCGGGAATACCTCGAAGGCGTTGTCTGGGATGGCGTCGAACGCGTGCGCAACTGGCCGACTCGCTATATGAGGGTGGCGGACAGCGAATACGTCCGGCTGGCCGGTACGAAGTGGCTCATTGCTGCAGTAGCGCGTGTGATGCGTCCCGGCTGCAAGGCCGACAACGTGTTGATCCTCGAAGGCAGGCAGGGCTGGTTCAAGTCGACGGCGCTGGAAGTGATCGCGGGCAAGCAGTGGTACACCAACTCGCCGATCCGCATCGGTGACAAGGATACATACGCCGTCATGGCGGGCAAGTGGATCATCGAACTGGCGGAACTCGACTCGCTCAACAAAAGCGATTCGTCGGCCGCCAAAAGCTTCTTCGCCACCGAGACGGACCGGTTTCGCAACTTCTATGGAAAGCGTGCAACGGACGTGCACCGGCAGGGTGTGTTCGCGGGTTCAGTCAACTTTGATACGTACCTCAAGGATGAATCGGGAAATCGCCGTTACTGGCCGCTTCGTGTCGGCGGCCCGATCCTGATTGACGACCTTCGCCGCGACCGCGACCAGCTCTGGGCTGAAGCGGTACATCTATACCGGCAAGGCGTCATCTGGCACGTGACGGAAGCGGAGAAGCCGCTGTTCGAAAGTGAGCAGGCGGAGCGCTATGAAGGTGACGTGTACGAGGATCGCATCGCGCGTGATCTTGAGCTGCGCGGTCGCGTCACGATGGAAGAAATTCTCGCCGACATCCTGAAGCTCGACACGTCCAAGTGGACGCCACCTGAGCAGCGGCGGGTCGGCAAGGCATTGAAGTCACTCGGCTGGGTGCGCAAGCGAGAATCGACAGGCCGTCGTGAATGGTTTTATGTGAAGGAAGAGGAAGTCCCGCAGCCGGCCACCGAACTCATAACCGAAGGTGCCGACGATGACGCGCCGCTTTGATCCTCACCTTTTCCGGCGCGCTGACTGCCTATCCTCGGCGCGCGCTCGCGCCAGCTTTGGCGCGCTGCCTTTTGGGGTTTCAGATCGTCTCGTGTCCCAACGTCCCAAGCGGCCACCTTGCGTGTGTGCGCACACCCGCGACATGCGCGACGTGAGGGTGCGCATGTCGCGGGCGCGCACGCACCCACAAGCCTTTCCTTTGGGACATTAGGACATTGGGACAATAAGGGAGCAGGCGATGATCGACCTTAAAGAGCAAGCCGGCGTGGCGATGAATGTTCGCAGTCAATTGGGCGAACCGACAGGCGATCCAAAAGTAACTTTGGGTGCACTTGCGTTCGCCGCCGAACTTGGAAGCCTGTTGTGGCGAATGAAGTATGGTCAGGACGTGAAGCGGAAAGGGCTGCGGCGTGCCACGCTGTTACTTGCCAATCGCGTCCGCTGGTCGGGAAAGTTCTCACGCGGAAAATTCACCGGCCTCGATCGGAAAGAAAACCGCGCTCGCCGGTCGGGACATGAGTTCGAGCGTTCTCATGCGGATATCGTGGAGCGCTTCGCTGAACGCGCAATCGTGGAATGGGTGGCTGACCGCTGTCCGCATTGTGAAGGTCGCGGAGTGTTCGGCCGTTCTGGCAAGCCACCGTCTGCGAAAGTCATTGAGTCGGAATGTCCAACATGCCATGGCGAGCGCTCCGTCGTCGTGAGTGAGGAGCGCATTCCATTTGCCCACAATGGTCGTGCGCCGATGGTCTTTCGCGAATATCAGCGGTGCGACACGTGCAACGGACGCGGATCGATACATAACGAGCAGAAGCCCAGCCGCGATGGTCGCCAGATCTGTCCGCACTGCGGCGGTACCGCACGGTTAGCGGTCGACGACGCCGAACGTGCCCTAGCGCTCGGCGTGTCGATCGAACTCTATCGAGCTCAATGGGAACGATACTTTCACATGGTCTTCTCGATGCTTGATAAGGTGGATGGCAGTGCGGCGGACACAGTCCGCAGGCAGATGCGAGTATGAAAATCTTGCAAATCAAGATTCGATCGAATATATTTCGGCCATCCTTTACCGAGTCACTGGATACATGGAGCGCCCGCCAACTCGTGGCGCAACCCTCTCGGCGACAAAAAAATAAAAACTGGAGCCCGTTAGGTCATGTGGAGGCGTGCGCCTTCACGAAACACAGAATCGTCAAGCCCTGATCGCGAAAGCGTCGGGGCTTTTTGCATTGGGCTTCGTATGGATCATGTGACCGCGCAGGTTAAAGCGTTGCCGCTGTTACAAGCGCTTGAAGCGAAAGCGGGCAAACAGTTCGTGTACGCCGCGCGCAGTGCGCTCAACATCGTCGCGCAGAACATCGTCCTCGCGCAGCAACGCGAGATGCGTGACGTATTTGATCGACCGACGACATGGACGTTGAACTCGGTGTCGATCATGCAGCGCGCAAGTTCGGCGCAACCAAGTGCGCAGATCGGTTTCCGCCAGTTCGCATATAAGGGCACGCCGGCCGCGACGTACCTGCAGCCTCAGGTGTTCGGAGGTTCGCGCGGCTACACCCGATTCGAGCAGATGCTCGCGCTGTCGGGCGCGTTGCCGAACGGCGACTATGCGATGCCGACGAACGCTAACGTGCGCGACGCGTTCGGCAATGTGCCGCCCGGCGTCTACTCGTCGGTGGCGTCGCAGATCCGCGCGTCACGTGACAGCGCGCAGAACGAAACGGCACGCTCGAAGAAGCGCAAGCCGCGCGATCCGGCAAAGGGTGTGCGCTACTTCGTTGGCAAGCCCGCCGGTGGCCGATTCGCTCTCGGCATCTGGGCGCGTTACACGTTCGGGCATGGCAGCGCGATTCGTCCGGTGTTCGCGTTCAGTGCGACGCCGCATTACGAAGAGCGTTACCCGTTCTATGATGTAGCAGAGCAGACTGTCGACGCGACGCTCGAGCCTGCGATGCAGCAGGCGTTGATGATGGCGCTCGCGACCGCGCGATGGTGAGGGGTGTGCCCATGTCGCGAGTCGGCCATGGGCTCGTGGGTCCTTTCTCAAAGGGCGGTTATGCGGGTAATTCGAGCCCCATCACACGCGTCGTCAAAGCAACTTTTCAGGGTAGTCACTCTGGTAGTCAGGTAGTCATTGTGGGGGTAGTCGGGTAGTCACCGACTGCCCCTTTTCTGTTTCTGGAGGCCGCATGGCCAAGCTTGGGCAAAGGGCATTTGCCCGGCACATCGGCGTGACGCTGCGCGCGGTGCAGAAGGCGATCCAGTCCGGGCGCATTGCTGTCGATGCAGACGGCAAGATCGATGCCGATGCGGCTGTTGCGGCCTGGCGTCGCAACACGGACGAGTCGCGGCGCTCGATCACCGATCAGTCGCGCCCATCTCCCGTGAATGCCGCGTTTTTAATGCCGTCTCCTCCGGCTAATCCGGACGACGAGGATGAAGACGACGACGTTCCTGCTGCCGCGAGCAGGGAAGACCCTTCGATGGTCGCCTATCGCGCTGCGCGGGCAGCGAGAGAACAGACGCGGCTTGAGCGCGAGCGCATGGACCTCGAGCGTGAGCGTGGTACGACGCTGCCGCTCGCTGATGCGCAGCGCCTCGCCTTCACCGCGTTTCGGACGGTGCGCGATAACGTGATGAACATTCCTGTTCGCCTGAAAGACGCGCTTGCTGCAGAGACTGATCCGGTCAGGGTCGAATCAATGCTCGATGCGGAACTCGTTCGCGCGCTTGCGTCTGTGGACGTGACGGCGCTCCTGAGCGACAACGATACGGATGACGCTGATGGGAGCGACCGAAGCATTTCTGAAGACGATCACGGAGGCGATACGGCCTGACAGGCGGATCGGCATTGCCGAGTGGTCGGAGAAGCATCGCGTCCTGCCGGAGAGCAGCCCGGAGCCCGGTAAATGGCGAAATGAGCGCACGCCGTACCTCGTCGGCATCATGGATGCGCTCTCGGGTCAGGCGAGCGCCGTAACGCGTTACGCGCACGACAATGACCGGCCCTTCGATAACAGCCGCGTGATCACGGTCGGCCTCATGAAGGGGCACCAGCTCGGCGGCTCGGCGCTGGGCGAAAACTTCATTGGTCGCTGCATCACGACGGCGGCCGGCAACATCCTCGCAGTGTTCGCGACATACGACGATGCCGAGAAGTGGGAAATGGACCGCTTCGAGCCGATGCGCTCGTCGACGCCGGATCTGCGCCGCCGCGTGCGGGACGCGATGAAGAAGGGCAGCGAAAACACAAAGCTGCGCAAGAAATTCCCCGGTGGGTTGATGAACCTCGTCAGTGCGACGAGAGCAGGCCGCCTGAAGTCGACGACGGTTCGCTACGTGCTGCTCGAGGAAATCGACGAGTACTTGCTCAACGTCGACGGTCAGGGCAATCCGATCGAGCTCGCGAAAAACCGCACAAGTAACTTTGGCCGTCGCGCGAAGATTTTCGCGAACAGCACGCCGACCATCAAGCGGCGCTCGCAGATCGAGAAGCTGTTCGAGACTGGAGATCAGCGGCGCTATTTCATCCACTGTCCGGACTGCGGATCCCCGCAGTTCTTTGACTGGCGCAAGGGCATGCGCCGCTCGCCGGACGATCCGGGCATCGTGCTGTATTACTGCCAGACCGGTTGCGGCGCCGGCAATCCTGAGAGCGTCTGGAAAACGCGAGGCTATGAGGGCGCCTACTGGATGCCGACGGCACCCGGTGACGGCAAGACGGCCAGCTTCCACCTGAGTGCGCTGTACGCGCCGCTCGGATGGCGTCCGTGGTCCGATCTGATGGACGATTGGGAGGCCGCGCAAAGCGACACCGACAAGATGATTGCGTTCGTCAACAACGCGCTCGCCGAGTGTTGGGAAGACAAGAGCGCGGAGATGAAGTGGGAGACGATCAAGCGTCGTGCCGAGCCGTACAGGCTGCGCTCGATTCCCTACGGCTGTCTGCTGCTGACCTGTGCGGTCGACACGCAGAACGACCGCCTCGAAGGAGAGATCTCCGGCTGGGGGCGTGGCCTGCGCAACTGGACGATCGATCACGTCGTCTTTCGCGGCGATCCGGCGTTGCCTGACGTATGGAACCAGCTCGACAGGTATCTCGACACGCCGATCGTCAACCAGTTTGGCGTATCGATGCGCATCGAACTGTGCGCTGTCGACTCCGGTGGCAGCCGCACGCAGGACGTGTACGACTATTGCCGGCTGCGGCGCCACCGTGGCGTATTCGCCATTAAAGGCGCTAAAGAGAAACACAAGCCGATCATCGGCCGCCCGACTGATCAGGACGTGACGGTCAAGGGCAAGACCTACCCGAACGGCGTGAAGCTCTGGCCGGTCGGCACCGACACCGCGAAGAGCCGCATCTTCGGTGCGCTGCTCGGCGACGAGGAGCGGGAGGTCGTCGACCGGCGGATGCACTTCTCGGTTGATCTCGACGACGAGTACTTCGAGCAGCTCACGGCAGAGGCGTACAACCCGTCGAAAGACCGCTGGGACAAGCTCCGGAAGCGCAATGAAGCGCTCGACCTGAAGGTCTACAACTTCGCGTGCGCGTATCACCCACGTTTGCGCCTGAATGCTTATCAGGATGCCGATTGGGCCGCGCTCGAAGCGGTGATCGAGCCTCGCGTGCAGGATCTGTTCGCGTCTGTTCCGGCTCATGAAGTTCCGGCGCCGGAACCGGCCGGTACGGCGCAACAGGCTGACGCAGACACCGCTGTGCTTGAGGTTGTTCCGGACGCGGAGCTGGCGGTGGCCGAAACGGCAAGCGAACCGGCGACGCCAGCGACAGACGCGGGTGCGACCCAGAACTCATGGATTCCACGCCGGGACAACTGGCTGAGGCGATAGATATGGCATTTACCCAGCAGAACCTCGACGCGATCGAGAAAGCCATTGCGACCGGCACGCTATCGGTCGAATACAACGGCAAGCGCATCACCTATCGTTCCATGGGCGACCTGTTAAAGGCGCGCGATGTGATCAAAACCGAGCTAGCAAAGCAGCAGTCGCCCAGCGTACCTCGATCCAGCATCGCCATTTATCAACGGTTCTGACATGAAGACAAACTTTATCGACAGGGCCATTGAGTACGTGGCGCCGGGGCTCGCTGCGAGACGGATGCGCGCGCGGGTCTCGATCCACGTCGCGCGCGGATTCGACGGGGCCAAGGGCGGGCCGCGCTCGGCGGGGTGGCGTGCTTCGGGCGCCAGCTCGACGGCAGAGGTGCTGCCCGCGCTCGGCATCCTGCGCAATCGTGCGCGCGATCTGGTGCGCAACAATCCGCACATTCGCCGCGCGCTCAAGATCCTGGTGGCCAATGCGATCGGGACCGGCGTGCAGGCCAAATTCGGCGACAAGGCTCTTCAGAAGGTCTGGAAGCGGTGGGTCAAGGTTTGTGATGCTGGCGGACTGCTGGACTTCTACGGCCTGCAGGCGCAGGCATACAAGGCACTCAAGGAGTCGGGTGAGGTGTTGCTCAGGTTTCGCACGCGCCTGCCGCAGGACGGCATGGAGGTGCCGCTCCAGTTGCAGATCCTTGAGATCGATTTTCTCGACACGCTGAAGGTCGGTGCCATCGACGGCGGGTTTATTGTGGCCGGAGTGCAGTTCAATATGATCGGCCAGAGGACAGGTTACTGGCTATTCGATCAGCATCCCGGAGAAGTGGCGCAGATGCCCCGCAACATGCTGAGCCGCTTTGTGCCAGCTTCGGAGGTCATCCACCTGTTCGATGCGATCGATCGGCCCAACGCGGTGCGTGGGTTCCCGTGGCTTGCTTCTGCGATCTGGAAAGCCCGCGACCTCGACGAGTATCAGGACGCCGAGCTCGTGCGTAAAAAGATCGAGGCGTGCTTTGCGGCGTTCGTCACGTCGAGCGATGAAGGTTTTCAGGTTGGGCGCCCGGCGGCGTCGACGCCGGGAGATTCCCGCCGTGTCGAGTCGCTCTCGCCCGGCATGGTCGAGTATCTGCGGCCGGGCGAGACCGTTGATTTTTCCGCGCCTGCGACGAGCAACGACTATGAGGGGAATGTACGCGTCGATCTGCGTGCGATCGCAGCCGGCACGGACACCACGTATGAACAATTAACCGGCGATTATTCGCAGGTCAATTTCACCAGCGGTCGCATGGGGAAAATGGAGTTCAAGCGTTTCCTCGAGCAGGACCTTTGGCTCATCTTCATTCCGATGTTCTGCGAAGCGGTCGCCAGCCGCTTCGTTTCGACGGCCTATCTCGCCGGCAAGGCGAAACAGCCGGTGGCCGACGTGTCATGGTCGCCGCAGCGCATCGAATTTATCGACCCCCTGCGCGAAGCGAACGGCATCATCGCGCTGATCGACGCCCGTCTGAAGAGCAGGCATCAAAGCATTCGTGACCTCGGTGAAGACCCGGATGAAGTCGATGCCGAAATCAATGCGGATCCGCTCGCCATCGAAGTGCCCATTTCGGGCCGCGCACTCGACGCGAAATCGGCACACGACGTTCTCGACCGGCTGGAGCAGATCCTCTCGGCGGTGCCGCAGTAGTTGCCGCAACAGTTGCCGCAGTAGTCGTCGCAAAGCAACTTTGAAAACTTCGGAAACGCCCGCTCCCATGCGGGCGTTTCCTATTGGAGTGAACCATGCCCGAACCCGTTAATGGTCGTCGCGGCGGTGCCGGTGCACCGTCGGCGATGCCGCTTCAAACGCGTCTGCAGCCGGTTGGAACTGTCGATGCGCAAAACCGCACGGTGGATGTCACCTGGACGGCAGGCGCGCAGGTGCAGCGCTACGACTGGATGCGCGACCGCACCTATATGGAAGAGCTGAGCACTGATCCAGGGGCCGTCCGGATGGATCGCCTGCAGTCCGGTAATGCGCCGGTCCTGAACGATCACGACCGCTGGGGCGGCCTTGATTCGGTGCTCGGTGTCGTGTCCAGCGCGTCGCTCGACAGCGCGAGCAGTACGGGACAGGCGCAGCTTCGCTTCTCATCGCGCGATGCCGTACAGCCGTATTTTCAGGACGTGCAGGACGGCATCCTCCGCAACATCTCGTTCGGCTACCGGACGTACCGGTACGACATGATCGCGCCCGGCCAGGAAGGCAACGACCAGTGGATTTACCGCGCGACCGACTGGGAGCCGTACGAAATCTCGCTGGTTTCCATCCCGGCCGATCCGAACGCCACCGTGCGCAATGCAGGCGGCACGCCTGACCAACGCTTTTTCCCCTGCGAGTTCGTCGATCGAAGCGCAGGGGGTTCTTCTGACGGGGCACGCGCCTCGCAACATAACCAAGGAGCTGTGATGCCCGGTGAAAACGAACCTCAAAACCCCGCCAATCCGTCCGGTCCGGATACCTCGGAGGCGGCACGAAACGCTGCAGCTGCGGCCCAAAGCGAAGCCGCCCGCAACGAAGGTGCAGCGGCGGAACGTCAGCGCATGATCGATCTGCGCACGGCGGTTCGCGCGAGCGTGCTCGACAATCAGGACGAGCTGCTGAACGGTTTCATCGAGCGCGGCGTGACCGTCGACGCTGCACGCGCGGAAATCCTGCGCCTGCAGACCGAGCGCTCGAACGCGAATCCGCAGCGGGGCGCATCGAACATTGTCACGGTGACCGACGAGACCGATGTGCGCCGTGCCGCAATGACGGATGCAGTGATGCATCGCGTGAATCCGCGTCAGGAGATCAATGACGCGGCCCGACAGTATCGCGGCATGACGCTGCGCGAGATGTGCCGTGAAGGGCTCGAAGCGGTGGGCATCGACACCCGTGGCATGGAGCTTCGCCAGCTCGCTGGTATGGCGCTCGGGCTGACCCGTGCCGGCTATAACACGACCTCCGACCTGCCGATCGTGTTCGGCAACGTGATCAACCGCACGCTGCGTGACGCCTACAGCGCTGCGCCGCGTTCGTTCACGAGCTGGGCGCGTCAGGGCACGCTGACCGATTTCCGCCCGGCCACGCGCGTGATGGTCGACGGTGCGCTGAAGCTGGAAAAGGTCAACGAATCCGGCGAGTACAAATACGGCAAGCTGATCGACGGCGGCGAAGTGATCCAGCTCGGCTCGTACGGGAAAATCATCAGCTTCACGCGTCAGATGATCATCAACGACGATCTCTCAGCGCTGCAGCGCGTCCCGACCTACTTCGGCCGCTCCGCAGCAAACCTGGAATCGGACGTGGTGTATGGCGCCCTGACGGGTAACGCCGTGATGTCGGACGGCAAGCCGCTGTTCCACGCGCAGCACGGCAATCTCGGTGCTGGTGGCGCAATCGCGATCGATACGCTTTCGGCAGGGCGTACCGCGATGCGCCTGCAGAAATCGCCGGGTGACGGCACGCCGCTGAACGGTGCGCCGAAATTCCTGCTGGTGCCGGCCACGCTGGAAACGACCGCCGGCCAGATGACCAGCAACCAGTACGTGCCGAATCAGGCGAACCAGCAGAACCCGTTCTACAGCACGCTCACGCCGGTCGTCGAGCCGCGCCTCGATGCGATCAGTACGACGGCCTGGTATCTCGCGGCAGACCCCGCAGCAATCGACACGATCGAGTACTGCTACCTAGAAGGCGAGCAGGGGCTGTACACCGAGCAGGATCTCGATTTCGATGTCGACGGCCTGAAGGTCAAGGCACGGCTCGACTTCGCGGCGAAGGCGATCGACTGGCGCGGTCTTTTCAGGAATCCGGGCCAGTAAGACGCCGAGTGTGCCGGCGTGACGCTGGCACTGTCTGCATCCTTCGACTTTGCATCCGTCTACTTCAGAGAGAACTGATCCATGAACAACTTTATCCAGAAGGGCCGCACGATCACCGCGACGCTGGCCGCCGCGGTCACTTCGGGCCAGCTCGTCCTGCTCGGCAACGGCAAGCTGCCGGCAGTCGCCTCCGGTACATACGCTGCCAACGCGGAGGGCGAATACAACACCGGCGGCGTCTACGCGCTGCCCAGCGCGACTACCGGCGCGGCGGTGGTGGGCGACAAGGCGTACTGGGACTCGGCCAACAATGTCGCGACGATCACCGCGCAAAACAACGACCCGATCGGCCACTTCGCTGCACCGAAGGCGGCAACCGACTCGACAGCCAGTGTGCGGCTCTGGCTGTGAGCGATTTCGATCTCGGTGCGCTGTTCGATGCGGCCGTCGACGCCGGCATGCTGGCCGAAGTCACGGTCATCAGCGGCGCCGACGTGCCACAACCGTTCTGGGCAGACTTCCTGCAGCCTGGCTCCGACATTCTGGAGAACATGGCGCAGGCGGTCGATTACGGGATCGAATACCGCACGACCGATGCCCCGGTCCTGCCGAAACAGGCGGTGATCCAGATCGCTGGCCGTCGTTACGAGGTGACGCGAGCGGGTCGCCCGAAAGATGAGGCAGGCATGTTCAGTTTTGCACCTCTCAAACGCCTATGACGACACTCCGCGAGCAGTACGTCGGTGCGTTACTCGATCTGATGACGGCCGACCCCGGCATGCAGCAGCTCAACGTGCAGGTCGGCCGTTCCATTGTGGATGCGCTCGATGCGCAGCACACGCTCGCGCTGATCCTGCATCTGGGGGCCGATGCACCACCTGACCGATCCGCAATCGGGTTCGCAACGCGACAGACCGAAATCCTCTGTACGGTCATCACGCGCGACACGACGCCGGATCAGGCGGCCGACAGCGTGCTCGAGCTGGCCCATCCGATCATCATGGATTTCGACGCACCGGCGCTGATCGGCAGCGACGAAGGGCAGACGGACCCGCCCATTTTCGCGAACGTCGACGGCGAGTCCTGTCTTCGTACCGTCCATTATCTCTACACGTATCGAACGCGGTCGAACAGCCTGACTGGATAGGTCAGGCGAGCCGGACAGCGCGTCGCCTTTTCACATTCACACAGGAATCAGGCTCATGACCAAGCGTACCCGCAAGACAGTGGTTCTCGCCGTGCTGCAGACGGCGATCGGCATCCCAGGTGTTCCGACCGGCGCCGACGATGCAATGCTCGTCAGCGACGTCAGCTCGACACCGATTGCTGCGCAATATGCGCAGCGTAACAACGTGAAGGGCTATCTCGGCAACGACCAGCAGCTTGTGTCGGAAAAGCACGCCGAATTGTCGTTCAGCGTCGAAATCGCCGGCAGCGGCACCGCAGGGGAAGCGCCTGCATGGGAGCCTTTGCTGCTCGCCTGCTCATTCGCGTCGACAGTCGTTGCCGACACCAGCGTGACCTACCATCCAATCAGCGACGATCCGTTACCGGCGACGATTTATTACTTCCTCGATGGGTTGCTGCACAAGATCACGAATGCATTCGGCACGGTGTCGCTCGACCTCACGTCGAACGCGGTGCCGAAGTTCAAGTTCAAATTTACCGGCGACTATGTGCCGGTCACCGATCTGGCGCTGCCCACGCCTGACTTCTCGAAGTTCAGGGATCCGCTGGTGGTCAACAACGAGAATACGCCCGCTTTCACGTTGGCTGGCTATTCCGCCGTACTCAATGCGTTCACCGCCGATCTGGCCAACACGGTCACCTATCGCAGCCTGCCGGGCGCGGCTGGCGCGTTGATCACCGATCGCAAGCCGACGGGCAACGTCGTGTTCGAGCTCGCGCGGGTGAGCGACAAGGATTACTGGAGTTCGATCGCGGGCGCGCAGAACCTTCCCCTGTCGCTGCAGCATGGTAAGGCGCCCGGCAACATTGTGACCATCGCGGCGCCGGCTGTGCAACTCACGTCGCCGTCCTACACGGACAACAACGGCATCGCCAGCCTCTCGGCGACGCTTACGTTCAACACGCTGCTCGGTAACGACGAAATCTCGATCGCACTCACCTGAGCAAAGTTACTTTTCCGCAGTTTCTGTCGTAGTACCTCGGGCCGCATTAGTGCGGCCCGTTTCATTTCCAAGGAGAGTTTCATGCCGATCGTTCTCGCCCGCAGCAATACATTCAAGTGGAAATTCAAGCTGCGCGAAATCGCCGAAAGCGGCGAGGTCGTCGAGTCCGCGATAACGCTGACTGTGCGTCGCGTCGATGAGCCGGAGTTTCAGGATCTGATCAAGGAATCCCAGGCCGACCTGCTCAAGAAAGTAATTGTCGGCTGGCCGAGCGGTGAGGTGCTGGGCAGCGATGGCCCGATCGAATATTCCCCGGAGAATTTCGAAGCGTTGATTGCCGATCCGCATCGTGTGCGGCAACTGTCGCAGGAATATGTGCGGGCCAACGTGGCGTTGCCGGAAAAAAACTGACGGACGCCGCCCGCTATTGGGCAGGAGAGCGGCGAAACGACTTTGCCGTCGACGCTGACGTCGCTGATGCGATGGCGGCGTTCGGTGCACCGGCTGACGTGGTCGATGTGGCACGGTCGCGTCCCGGTGAAGATGACTTCGAAGTCCTGCCGGAAAACTGGGACGCGGTGGAGGTCTTCACGTCACTCGGCACGCAGTGGAAGAAACTGGTCGTCTCATCGTTGAGTGGCGGCGGCGTCTTTTATGAGGGACTCGACTACTCCGCAGTCGAGTCAGTCCTCCGCATGTTTGGCTTCAAGAGAAAGCGACACCGCGAGCTGTTTGACGCGGTGCGCGTGATGGAGCGTGCGGCGCTCGATGTTTTTTCAGCCCGCGCGTCACGAACGTAATTGCGCCGGCGGGCGCTTCTGGGGAAATGCACTATGGGAGCTTCGGCCGGAGCCATTAACGTCACCCTGACGCTCGATTCGACGCAGTATCTGGCCGAACTGACCGAAAGCCAGAACCGCACGGTTACGACAGCGGCGCAGATTGGCGCGGCACTATCGGCTGGTTCGTTTGGCGCGAAGGATCTGGCCGCTGCGATGCAGGCAGCGAGTGCGTCCGGCGCAGGACTTGCCAGCAGCACGACGCTATTGGCTGACGCTGAAGCGCAGGCCGCCGCGCGCATCGGGGACATGGTTGCACGCTCGCTGGAGGCGCAGCAGGCGATGGTCCAGTTGTCGTCGGCTTCGCAGAGCGCTACGGGCAGTATCGGTACGGTGGGCGCAACGGCAGACCAGGTACGCGTCAATATTGCAGCGCAAACCCAGTCGATGATCGACGCCCAGCGTGCGACGGTCGCGATGAATGACGAAATGCAGGCGTTGAGGTCAACGCTTGCTCAAGGCGGCTCGAGCTTCGCGACCATCGGCGATCAGTATGCGCGCCTTGATCGCGCGATGGCGACGGGCAGGCTGTCGATGCAGGAATACGACGCGGCGCTTGCTGCCATCGGCAAGGATGAGGATGCGCGCTCGAAGTCACTCGCAGCACTCACGGCGAAGTACGATCCCCTCGGCGCTGCCACGCGAAAGCTTGAATCTGATCAGGCGCTGCTCGAAGATGCCTTCAGGTCGGGCGCAGTTTCTGCGGCGGATTACGAGCGAGCGCTAAACGGCATCAAGGCGGAGCAGGCGAGCATCGGTCTTCGTCAACTCGCCCAGCAGGAAGCGCAGCTCGAGGCGTCGTTTCGCTCGGGCGCACTGGCCTCAGCAGATTTCAGGCGGGTGATGGCGGATATTGCGACCAGTCGCCAGGCGCTGACTTCGGTCGCGGCCGGCGCGCAGGCTGCGGGCGCTGCCGTAGAAGGTTTCGGTCTGAAAACGGCGGGCGCACGCAGGGAAGTGATCGTCCTCGCTCATGAAGCTGCCACGGGTAGCTGGAGCAACTTCGGCGGATCGCTGATGGTGCTCGCCGAGCGGATGGACCTGATGGAGGTCGCGACATCTGGCGCAGGGCTCGCAGTCGGGGCGATCGCGGCGCCGATCCTGGTGGCCGGAGCTGCGATGTACAAGGTGTCTGAACAGAACGCCGCAATGAACGAGGCGCTCGTGATGACCGGCGAATATGCCGGCGTCACGACCGAGGAGCTGCGCGGCATGGCACAGGCCGCGACGGCCGGCGGAGCAACCTTCGACACCGCTGCGCAGGCGGTGACGGCGCTGGCGGCAACCGGGCGGCTCACCGGGCAGGAAATCGCCGACCTCGGCCGCACGACGGCGGATGCGGCGACGCACACGTCGATCTCGGTCAAGCAGATGGTGGACGATTTCACCAGGCTTGCGGAAGACCCGGTCAAGGCGTCGGTTGCATTGAACGACCAGTATCACTATCTGACCGCGTCGACGTACGATCAGATTGCGGCGCTCGAAAAGCAGGGCGATGCGACCGGCGCTGCGCAGATTGCCGTCGAGGCGTTCTCGAAGGCGATGGACGAGCGCACGGGCGAGATCGCAAGGAACGAGGGCATCATTCTCGCCGGCTGGCGGGATATCAAAGGCATGATCAACGGCGCGATCGAGGCCGTCGGTTCATTCGGCGCCACCGCCGGGCCGGCTGAAGTCGTCGCGCGCATGCTGGCTAACAAAGAGGCGCGCAATCCGCTCGGCACGTGGGATGCCGACGACGAAGCCGATCTGCAAAAGGCAATCGCCGCGCGCGATGCGGCGGTGAAGGCGGCCCGTGACAGGGCGTCGCAAAATGAGCAACAGCAGCAGCTGATCGACGCGAAGCGCTGGTATGCAACGTGGAATGATCAGTTTGCGACGCCCGCCGAAAAGCGCGTCAAGGCCGTCAACGACTATCTCGACAAAACCGCCGCGTTGAATCTGAGTCCGGAGCAGCAGCTCGCCGACGAACAGAAGATCAACGATAAGGACAAGGACAGGACCGGCCGCAAAGGCGGCACGGGGCTCGTCGATCGTGCCGAGCTCGCGGGCGAAGTGCAGGCCGTTAAAGATGCGCTTGCACAGGAACTGTCGGCGGTCGACAGTGCACGTAAGGTGCTCGACGCGCAGTACAAGGGCGGTGCCCTTTCGGTCACCGACTACTACACGCTGGATCGCAATCTGCTCGCCCAGGCCGCATCCGATCATATCGACGCCGCGAACAGGGAAGCTACCCTGATCGCGCAGGGCATGAACAACCGGAACCTGAGTGCCGTGCAGCGTGCGCAGCTCGCCAACCAGGAACGCAAGGCTCTTGCTGACGGTAGCAAGGCCGTCGAGGACTTCTTCCAGAAGGTCGCGCAGTCGGCCGCGCAGGAAGACGAGGTGTGGGACAAGTACGGCAAGTCCCAGCTCGATGCAATGCAGAAGCAGATCGACTCAGCGAACCAGCAGGGGCAGTCGCTGCGGGACCAGATCGACACCTTCGGCATGACGAAGTCCGCGATCGATGATCTCAGGGCATCGCGTGCTGACGACACCGTCGCCGCGCTCGACCAGGGACGTGCTATTGCCTTGTTGCAGGGCAATCTTGCGGACACGAAGTCCTGGGATGAAGCGATCGCGAAAGCAAAGTCACTTTCGACCGCGTTGCATGGTGTCGCTGGCGATCAGGCGACCCTCGACGATCTTGCGCAGGCAAAGAAACAGCAGGACGATCTGGTCAGGAGCTGGCAGAGCACGATTGACGGTATCGGGACCGACTTCCACAACGGTTTCCTGCAGATGCTCACGGACGGCAAGAACGGCTGGTCGAGCTTCACGAAGTCTCTGAAGAACACCTTTGAGACGACGGTTGTCGATGAGCTGTACAAGTCGTTTGCAAAACCTTTCGTCGTCAGCGTGATCGCGCAGATTGCCGGCATTGCCGGCGGCAGCGGGGT
This sequence comes from Paraburkholderia phytofirmans, assembly GCF_046028095.1. GTDB lineage: Bacteria > Pseudomonadota > Gammaproteobacteria > Burkholderiales > Burkholderiaceae > Paraburkholderia > Paraburkholderia phytofirmans_A. The sequence goes on along the minus strand of NZ_JAQQDJ010000002.1, from coordinate 118,772 downwards.
GCAGAACTCGATCCTGCAGAACAACGGAGCGGGCGGCAGCGGTGCGCTAAACAATCTGCTGTCGAATCCGTACGGCACGTACAACAACCTGTCCAACGGCTATAACACCGTGATGGGGTGGATTCAGGGATACGGGGGGGCATCCACGGCGCTCGGTGCGTCGGCGATCGCGGGTGCGGGCACGGGCGCATTGTCGGGCGGCGGCGTCCTGCTGGGTGGGTTGGGTGGTGGGACCGCTGGAGACGTGGCAGCAAGCGCCGGCAGCTATGCATCCGCGCTTGGCTCCAATGCGTATGGATTCACGGCGGGCGAGGCGGGCAGTGGCCTGGGTGGCACGCTTGGATCATCTGCCGGGCTGATGTACGGCGGCGCTGGCCTGCTGGGCGGTCTGGCGGGTGGCGCACTGTTCGGGAACAAGGGGTATTCCAACCTTGGTGGATCCCTTGGTGCGATGGGCGGTCTGGCAATCGGGGCGTCTTCGGCCGTGGCGGGCACCGCAATCGGTGCGTCACTGGGCTCACTGGCCGGCCCGATCGGCGCCGTTGTCGGGATGGTACTGGGATCGCTGGTCGGCTCTTTCATCGGTGGCGGTGAGACCCGCTATGGCGCTGACTATACGATCGACAGTAACGACAACATCACCAAGGTGCGCGGCCCGTCTGGAGGAGATCCGGCTGCAACGGATGTTCAGGCCTCGATCAAAAACACGTATGACTCGATCAAATCGCTCGCCTCGCAACTGGGCGGGTCGATCGACGGGTTGGGGCAGTATTCCGCGACGTATGAAATCAGCCCGCAGAAAGGCAATTCGTTCGTGGCGGCCGGCTTCGGTGATCTGAACACGGACGTCAACCGTCAGGATCTGAATGGCGTCAAGGATTCGACGACGGTGCTGAACGACTTCAGCCTGCAATTGCAGCGCTCAGTTATCGACTCCCTGCAAAAGGCGAATCTGGACACGCCATATGCCGCTGTACTGCAGGGCGTCGACGCGTCGAAGCTGTCGGCCGATGACATCACCTCGTTGCTGAGCGAGCTTAATTCGTTGAAGTCGCTGTTCGATTCCATCCAGAAGATGGGCGACGACTTCAACAATCTCAAGAACGCCTCGGTCGATGCACAGACCGCCGTGCTGAGTCTGGCCGGCGGTGTGGACTCGTTCAACACGAGCGCGACGTACTTCTATCAGCATTTCACGTCGGCAGCCCAGCAGGCTGATGACGCGTCGAAGTCCGTGACGGATCAGCTGGCCGCGCTCGGCTATAGCGGTATTCACACGCGGGATCAGTTCCGTGACCTTGTCGAGTCTCTCGACCTGTCGACGGCAGCGGGACAGCAGGCCTATGTCTCGCTGCTTGCGCTGGCGCCTGCGTTCGACAATGTCGTCAGTTCATATGAGTCCGCGGTGGCCTCTGCGTACAGCACCCAGTCGCAGGCGTTGCAATCGTTCAGGGATCAGGTCGACCAGTTTCGCCAGTCACTCACAACGGGCGATCTTTCGACTGCGTCACCGGAGCAGCAATACGCAGAGACCCGCCAGCGCTTCGAGGATCTGTACGGCAAGGCGATCGGCGGGGACGCCACCGCGCAGGCCGGCCTGACGTCGGCCGCGCAGGATTTCCTCAATGCGTCGAAAGCGTACAACGCGAGCTCAGGCCAGTATCAATCTGACCTTGCGGAAGTTATGCAGTCGATGGACTACGCGAGCTCGTCGGCGGATGCCCAACTCGATCAGTTGAAAGAGATGGTGAAGGGCATCGTCGACGTGAATTCGTCGGTGCAAACCGTGGCCGAAGCGATCTCGAGTCTGCAGGCATGGACGTCGGTCAACGGCTCGCATGCGTCGGGTCTGTACCGTGTGCCGTTCGACGGCTATATCGCCGAACTGCACGCGGGCGAACGGGTGCTTACTGCCAATGAAGCACGGTCGCTCGATGCGCGATTGCCTGCAATGCAGGCGGTCGATTTCACGCGATACCAGTCGAGCGCCAACGATCCACTGCTACAGGAGTTGAAGGCTTTGCGGGAGCAGAACGCGAAGCAGGCGGAAGCAATCGCAAAGTTACTTGCCGCACAGCTCCAGCAGGCCGACGCGATTGCGCGTGACGGGTCGGAAAAAATGGACCAGCAGACTGCGGTGCTGCAACAGCAAAGGAGGCCAGGCCAGCAATGATCATCGCAATGGAGGCAGATGCGTATCACCTGCCGACCGGTCAGGTGCATACGTGGTATTTCTCGGAGGCCGGCTTCATGACGCGGCCTGACGATGTGCCGCCGAACATCTATTTCGAGCCCGTTATCAAGACGGCGCCCACGCTTGACCGGCTGCTGTTCGACGGGGCGGCAACGTTCGGTGCGACCAGAGTGACCGTCGGCAATGTGCTGCTGGTGAATCAGGATGGTCATCTTGATGATCTGGTTACCGACTACGCTTTCTCCGGGCGGCGTTTCGTCGTCCGGATGGGCGAGCTCAGCGTGCCGTACTCGCAGTGGGCGGTGGTGATGACCGGCACGCTGTCGGACGTTTCAGTGCAGGACACTGGACTCTCGGTCGTGATCGAGGACAGGCTCGCGGATCTGACGATCGCCAATCGTCCCAGATACCTTGGCAATAACGTGCTGCCATCCGGTATCGAGGGCACGAAGGATGATCTGAAAGATCAGTTCAAGCCGCGTGTCTATGGGTTGGTGCTGAACGTATCGCCAAAGTGCGTGAACACGTCGAAGCTGATCTATCAGGTCAGCGACGCAGCGTGTGTCGTGGCCGCAGTGTATGACAACGGCGTCGCGCTCGCCCGAGGTGCGGACTATGCCAGCACGGACGACATGCAGGCAACGGCCCCATCGCCTGGGCAATTCCGCTGCGCGACCGGTATTTTTCGGCTCGGCAGTGCGCCCGCTGGCACGGTGACATGCGACGCACAGGGCGCGCAAACAAGTGCTGCGGATCTGCTCGTCGCGATTGCGCGTGATGCGGGTGTGCCCGACGCGGACATTGTGATGACGGACGCCGCCGCGCTTGATGCATTGAACGGCGCGGTGACCGGGACGTGGGCCGACGCGGATGCGACGCCGCAAACACTGATGGACACGATTGCGGGTTCGATCGGTGCTTGGTACGGATTCGACCGTTTAAGCCGCCTGCGTATGGGACGGCTCGACGCGCCAGCGGGCACGCCCGTCGTCACGTGGGGCCAGGAAACGCAGATGGCGCTGACCGTCCGTGCTGCGGGTGTGCCGGCGTGGAGCGTCGCTGTGAACTATGCGCGCAACTACACCACACAGACCGACGTTGCTGCGGCGTCAGCGCGGACGGTAGCGTGGCTCGCGCAGGAATACCGCACGTCGACCAGCGAAGACCCGGCAATCAAGGTGCCGTGGCCACACGCGGACGAACTGAGCTTCGATACAGGGCTCGCGAATGAACCGGACGCCGTTGCGGAATCGCAGCGGCGTCTTGCTTTGTACGGCGTGCGGCGTCTCACGCTCGACGTCGACGTGCCCGTGACTGAGCTTGGTGAAGTGGACCTGGGCGACGTCGTGGCGCTCGATACCCCGCGCTTTGGACTGCACGGTCGGCTCTTTCGCGTGATCGGCATCAATACCGGTTTCACACACGGGCTTGCGGCGCTCGTGCTGTGGGGCTGACGAACGGTAACAAGGGACAAGCGCATGGCAAAACTCATGCTGGGGTTTCCGAACCAGACGGACGCCGGGGTGCTTTCGGGCGGTGCGTGGCAAGTGCCATTGACGAACCTGCAGGACCCGCGTCTGTCACGTGTGGCGCGCAGCAAGACGGCGGAAATGGCTGATACGCAATTCGACGTGGATCTCAAGGTCTCGCGCAAGGTGTCGATGTTCGCGATGGTTCGCCACAACCTGACGCTCAACGGACGCTATCGGATCCGGGTGTCGCGCGATCCGGATTTCAATACGTCCGTGTTTGACTCGACACTCAGCTCACCGCTTTACGGCTCAGTGTGGCGGCAGGCATGGCCACGACTTTACAGCCCGTCGATGCTTGACTGGGAAGATCCGAACTGGTGGGATGGGCGGCTGCCTGAGGATCAGCGCAAGAGCTATCCAGCGTTGATACTTTGCGTGATCAGGACACCTGTTTTCGGCCGCTACGTCCGATTCGAATTCTCTGACGAGGGCAATCCGGATGGGTATCTCGAATTCGGCCGTGTGTTCGTCTCGCAGGCGTGGTCGCCGGTGAATAACGCGAGCTACAACCCGCAGCTCGGCTGGGAGTTCGATACCACGATGGATAGAGCGGTGGACGGAACGCCGTATTTCGAGCGGCGCAACGGCCGGCGCGTACAGAAGTTCTCACTCGACTGGCTCTCCGACGACGAAGCGTACGGTCAGGTGTTCGAAACACAGCGGGCGGCAGGCATCGACCAGGAGCTGCTGTTTGTGTGGGACAGCGATGACGCGATCAATCTGCTGCGGCACTCGTTTCTCGCCCGCATGCGGCAGATCAATCCGCTGCAGCTTTCGTTCCTCAACAACCATACCAACGCCTTCGAGCTCGAGGAAATTCGATGAGCAAAGTAACTTTCCCCCTGACCGGACATCAGTATTCCGACGACGGCAGTACCGATCGTGACATGCTTGACGGCGGGCATACAGAGTACCTGTTGCCGATGCTGCAGGAAACGGTTGATACCGCCCAGTCGGCGATCGATGCGCGGGCCTCGGCACTGGAGTCAGCAAGCCAGGCCAGTGATCATGCGCAGGCTACGGCTCATGACGCGGTGATCGTGGCGCAAGATCGTCAGGCCGCTGAGGCCGCAGCTGCAGCGGCGCATGCGGACGCGGCGACTGTCAATATTCCGCTGCTGACCGGCAACGCGGGTCGCATGCTGGGCGTGGGTGAGGACGGGGCATCCATGGCATGGGTCGACATGAGTCCGTACACCCAGGACGCGGATTTGGCCAGCCCTGACAAAGGCGTCAGGATGGTCGCACACGCCGTGGACGATCGGGACCTGGCCGACCCGGAAAAAGGCGTGTCGATGGTTGCGCACGCTGCCGACGATCGCCTGATTGCCGCACCGAGCGGTGCATCATTGGTCGGCTTCAAAGGTGCATTGGCCGGCTCCGTTGCGCGAACAGTAGCGGATGATCTCAATGACGGTTATGCAAACCCGAAGCGCTTTGGTGCCAAGGGTAATGGCAGCGCCGACGACACGGCAGCAATTCAATCGGCGATCGATGTACTGGCCGCAGCCGGCGGCGGGGTGATCCGTTTCCCGAACGGCAACTATTTCTGCAATGTCGTGCTCAAGGATGGCGTGCATCTGGTTAGCGGTGCGGAGCATTTCGGTTATCTGGCTCAGGTAGATGGCCCGATTGCCGGCGTCACGCTGTCGCAGGCGGCGCCCGGTTTCGTGGTCGACACACCGGCCACCCTGAAGCGGGGCGTGCTGAGCGTAAAAGGCATCAACTTTCAGGGGCTAGGTGCAGCCTATGCAGGCGGAGGTGTGCGCTTCCAGGGAACAAGGTGGGGAGCGATCAAGTGCTGCTCCGCCAATGGTTTCGCCGATCAGGCGTTTCTTCATAGCAACGGCTGGGGCGTGGTATTCGAAGATCTGCTGGCCACCAACTGTCTCCTAAGTCCGACTCGCACTGGTGTTGTTGGGGTTCTGGAGACGCATGGTACGGATGACTTTATCAATAGAGTCGAGATGGCCGGGCAGTCTGCCGCCACTGTGACCGACGCTAATCTTTTTCGGGCAGCGATTGCTGTCTATGGCGCTAACAGCTTCTTGAGCAATGCTGTTGGGGAGCAAGCGGATCGTGGGATTTACATCGGCCCTCAGTCCGGAGCTGGCCATCGTATGGCGTTGTGTCGCGGCGATAGTAACGGTGGCGTGGGATTCTGGATTGATGGCAACGTGATCGGCTCGGTTTGTACGGCCTATAACAATAGCTTGGCAGGTTCTGGCCTTTACTCTGGCTTCTATGCCAGCGCGACATCGAGCGGCTGCAAATTCTCTTCCTGCAGATCGGATGGTCACGACGCGACGATCCCACAAAAGTATGGCTATGAGGACTACGTCAGTAATTCGAACGCCAACGTCCGCAACAGCTACATTGACTGCGGTGGGTTCTACAACGCCTCGGGACTGTTTCTGACTCAGGGATTTCTCGGCTCAGGCGTGGTCAATCCGCCTCAGGCCATCCGCCCAGCCGATAAAACAACGATAGTCGATGTGACAGGCACGAGCCTCGTGGTATTCGCAGGCTATGCCACGGCGACGACGGTGACCAATTTTACGGGGGGCGCGGAAGGGGACACGATCCGTGTGCTCGGTGATGCGCAGGTCACAATCGCCAATGGCTCGGGTATCAACACGCCCACCGGTGCGGCCGTGGCCCTTGCGGACAAGACGATGTACACCTTCACACAATACAACGGTGTCTGGTACATGGGATAGGGGAAGTCATGCGATCAATCGAAGCGGCAATCATGAAAGCCATTCCGCAGGACAAGTGTCTGCACGTCATCCTGGGTGTGCTTATTTTCGCTGTCGCGGACCTCGTCAACTGGCAGGTCGGTATTGCCCTCGTGGCCGTCGCCGGAATACTCAAGGAGGTGCTGGATCATTTCACTGGCGGCGACGTATCCGTCTGGGATGTCGTTGCAACGCTGACGGGCGGATTGATCGGGCTCGTCTGTTTCGCCAGATAGTCCACCGACAAAGCAGATTTTTTTCGACCACCTTCGGGTGGTTTTTTTATGGCCGCTCCGATCTCGCATCGGCGCGGCCTTTTTCATTGGGGGCAGCGCTTGAACGAGAACCTTAAATACTCCGACCAGGGCATGTCGCTTACGGAGAACGCAGAGACGCTTGTGCTGTTCGCGTATCCGGATCCAGCGTCGCCACTCGCCAAAGCGCTGCAGGCGCAGGGGCTATGGCAGCGGGTGCTCGCTGGTGGTGCGATTTCGCCCGACCTCGGCTCGCTGAACGGTGCCCCGTGGACGGGCGGCTGGGGCCATACCGGCCCGGACGTCAGGCCCGGCAAGGTGATCACGCGCGACATGGCCGTCGACTGGTTGCGCGCGGACGTGCGCGGTGCCGAAGCCGTGGTGAAGCGCGACGTCAAAGTTACTTTGAACCAGGAGGAATACGACGCGCTCGTCGACCTGGTGTTCAACATCGGCAGCGGCAATTTCGACACGTCGACGCTTTTGCGCAAGCTCAATGCCGGCGATACGGACGGCGCAATCGCCGAATTCGCGCGTTGGAACCTGGCTGGCGGCAAGGTGCTGGCCGGGTTGGTCAAGCGGCGTGAAGCAGAGCGCGTGCTGTTCCAGCTTGGCGCAAACCACGCGAGGGCCGCCGCATGAAAAACGATGCCCTTGCGAGATTCATCTATGCGTACCTGGCGGTCTATATCGCTGTGTCCGCATTTACTGCGCCGTGCTCGGCCACGTCGGTGATGCTCACGCGCGATGGCTTCTGGGGTTACGCGGTGACGGCCGGGACTGCTGTGCTTGCCCTTGTCGTTGCCGCCGACGTCGCGGTCAATGACTGGTTGCCGGAAAGATACATATTCCGCTGGGCTCAGGCCCGCCGGCACTGGTTGTACGCGATAGCGGCGGCCTGTTATGTGACGCCGCTGTTCGCGGCAAGTGCGTACTTCGTCAACGCGGCGCAGGTCTTTTTTTACGTGGGCATGGCGCTGTTCGGGCTGGTGCTCGGTTATCGCGAAACGCAGGCAAAACGGGGAATAACGTGCGCCGATTGATTCTATGGGGTTGGGGAGCGTGCGCGCTGCTTTGGGCAGCGGCAGCGTACGCGATGGTGCGGCAGACCGAGACGGTGCTCGCTGATGGCCTGGCGGGTATTCAGGGGGCGTCGCTCCTGCTGGCGATTCTGCTGGCACTCATCGGCGGGACGGCCAGTACGTTCCAGCGGTTCGCCTCGAGCGATCCGCCGGCGCGTTCGGCGCTGATCGAAATCGGCAGCGTGATTACCGCATCGATCGTGGCCGGCCTGTCCGCTTTCTTTTTTTGCGAGTGGCGTGGGTGGCCAGCGCCGCTCACGGCACTCGTGATCACACTGGCGAGCTGGGGCGGAAAGCGCGTGCTGGATCAGGCGCTCGATGCCGGCCTTCGCCGCATTCAGGGAGAAAAACCATGACGGATATTGTCGGGCGTATCGCGCTTGTCGTTGTCGGCCTGATCGCTGTGGTGCTGGCGATCGCATGCACGGTGGAGCTTTTCGAGTTGCGCAGCGCGCGCTCGGACTTCGCGACGGCACAGCAGAAGGCGCAGGCGGACGATCAGTCGATCGGCACGCTTCGCTCGCTGCTCGCGACGTCGCAGGCGGATGTGGCCGCCGCTGCATCAGGCGTGCAAGCCTGCTCGGCTTCGGTCACGCAGGCAGCCTCCGAAGCATTCGCCGTTCGAGCGGCAGCCGCAGCGGCGCAGGCGAAGGCGGTGACGCAGGCGCAGTCATACCAGCGTCAGATCGACGCACTTTCCCAACGGATCCAGGATCCATCCAACCAGTCGGAGACATGCGATGCGGCATTCGATCGTTTGCGCGGCGCTCTGTAGCGCGCTGCTAGTCGTTCCGGGTTGCGGCTCGGCGCCGTTGGCGCCGATTTCACCAGTTGTCCACACAGAGACTGTCGAGGCGAAGGTTCAGGTGCCGGTTTCGTGCATTGACGCGGTGCCAACTGCGCCTGCTTTCCTCGTGGATACTGATCTGCTGGCGCCGCCCAACGGCTCGGCCGTCGACCGGCTCTGGCGGGACCGCCTGCAGCGCAAACAGTGGGAGGGGCAGCTCGAGGCGTTGCTGGTTGCGTGTGTGGGTTCGAAGAAGTAAAAAAAAGGCAGCCGCGCTAAGTGCGGCTGCCTCGAACTAGGAAGGAGCTTTCGGCGCGGTTGGCGTTAAAAGTCCTGTGGGAATTATAAACAAGAAAAATTCCGCACCGCACCAATGCAGCAGCGCGCCCCGCTTTTGTCGCCGTCTTACAACGAAAAGGAAGCCTGCCGTTGACTACTGGCAGGCTAAAGGCTTTTGAGGGATGGAGTTCGCCACCTAGGCTCCCTCAAACGATCCGAGGCCGGGCGAGTGTACGGTCCAGTAGGCTATTCGGAAGACGAACTGCGGGACAGGGCCACGTATTGGCGGAATGGGTCAACAAAAAAATGGCCCATCGATGCAGATAGGCCGAAGCATCGGGGGATCAAACCGACTGCATCGGAGACAGTAATAGGCGTGGTGCGTGTTTAACGCCATGAATCGACGCGATTCAAAGACTGCGCGCGTAAATCCCCGTCGGGAAATACGCTCTATGCAGACAGACCAAAGTGACTTTGACGTGCTTCGCGGCACGGGAAAAGACAGGGCGACCGGGATGATGTTCGCGCATTTCCCCCGGCCACCTTTCCACTGAATAGACCAGTGAATTAGCCAAGGCCCTGACACCTACCGGTAGGCGGGCCGAATTCTAACGCAAAAAGAAAAGGCAATTCCAAATATGGCAAACCCTATCGTTCCCTGGATCGGCGGAAAGCGCCGGCTTGCGGATCATCTGATCCCGCGCTTTCCGAAGCATGAGTGCTACGTCGAAGTATTCGCGGGCGGAGCGGCGCTGTACTTTCTCCGGCCACCGGCAGCGGTCGAAGTCATCAACGATATCAACGGCGATCTGATCAATCTATATCGCGTCGTGCAGCACCACCTCGAGGAGTTTGTGCGTCAGTTCAAGTGGGCGCTCACGAGCCGACAGGTTTTCAAATGGCTGCAGGACACGGTCCCGGAAACCCTCACCGATATCCAGCGCGCAGCCCGTTTCTATTATCTGCAGCACAACTGTTTTGGTGCGAAGGTGGAGGGGCAATCGTTCGGCACGGCAACCACTGCGCCACCGGGCCTGAATCTCCTACGTCTCGAGGAAAGCCTGTCTGCGGCGCATCTCCGCCTCTCTAATACGTTCGTCGAGCACTTGGACTGGAAAACGTGCATTGATCGATACGATCGGCCGCATACGTTGTTTTATCTCGATCCGCCGTATTGGCAGACGGAGGGCTATGGTGTGCCATTCCCGTACGAGGAATACATCGCCATGGCCGCGCGTCTGCGGGCGCTGAAAGGAAAGGCAATCATCAGCCTGAACGACCACCCTGAAATCCGGCACGCTTTCCAAGATTTCCACACCGAGACGGTGGACATTAAATACACCGTTGGCGGTGGCGGAAAGGAAGCAGCGCGGAAAGAGGTGATCATTTTCAGTTGGGACGATGCTGCCGAGCCAACTGGACTGTTTTGAGTATAAACACGCCGTGTATGGGTACCCGCTCAACGTTCTAGGGTGCCGTCGGACACTGCCTTCTCCGGACATCGTGTACGGGTATGTCATGTCCGACGCCACCACTCGTTACGGCTGCGACGCGGGTTGATTTCGGTCAAAACGATGTCTTTTTAAGCCCTGTCTTACCAGTCCTTACCGCTGGGAAAGATCATGTATTCCCATGCTTGTGCTCCTCTCTGTTAGTCGCCGAGGGCACAAGCTCAACGCGCGACGGCGAGCAAATGAAAAAAATCGATCAGATTCAGTATCTGCGGGCTCTCGCAGCGCTCCTTGTGGCCGCATATCACGCACCGGCCACGATCGCAGGATTCAGCGATACGCTTCCTCCACTAAGCGTTGGAGCTGTCGGGGTCGACATATTCTTTGTTATTAGTGGGTTCATCATGGGATCGCTTGGTGATACCGGCAAAGGAGGGAGAGTTGAATTTGTTCTCAAACGAATTGTCAGAATTGTCCCCATGTATTGGGTTGTCACACTGTTGACTGTGGGCTTGGCGCTCTTCGCGCCTCATCTGATGCGTTCAACGATTGTCGATGTTCCGACGAGCGTCAAGAGCCTTTTGTTTATCCCTCATTTCTCGCTCGCCCACCCCGGCAATGTTTGGCCCATCGTTGTCCCTGGCTGGACCCTAAGTTATGAGGTGTTTTTTTATGCGGTCTTCGCTCTGTTTATACCCGCTACTCAGCTAAGACGAGCGACGTTAGTGTCGTTCGTTTTTGTCGCTCTGGTCATCAGCGGATTCATCGTTCGTCCGGCAGATCCAATTGCGCTAACATTTACAAACACGCTCCTACTTGAGTTTGTCATGGGCGTCTGGATTGCTGTTGCATATCGCCGAGATGTGCTGCCAACTCGCACTGTTGCTTGGATAATTATATTCGTTGCCGCCTTGATGCTTTGTACGACTGGCGCTGGGAACCGGGGTATCAACAAGGGCGTTCCTGCTGCTGCAATTGTGATCGGAGCGCTCGTCGCCCTTTGCCATTATAGAAGTCGCCTGCTCGGATTAATCGGTGACGCCTCTTACTCAATCTATTTGATGCAATTTTTCTCGTTCGGAATGACTAGAGCGCTTTGGGGGATATTGGGAACTACATCGTCCGCCCCGGTGTACGCTGTGTCTTATGTTGCGTTTGCCGTTGCGGGATGTGTAGCTACGGGCATTGCAACATATTGGTTTGTAGAGTGCCCAATGACAGCGTATCTGGGCAGGCTAGTTCACCGGCGGGCGACGATCGAGCGAGTATCGGTTGCCACCCAACATTGATTAATGATCGAGATCTGCGCTTGTCGCAGTTCTTTGACGAACGTGAGCGGCGGGCAGTCTATTCCCGTTGTCCGCGCCGACGCCGTGCATCGGCCTCGAACTTGACCGCGTCCGGATCGCGAGCGTATTCTCGGACGTTTTTTGGCACGGCGTCGTGCCTCGGTGTGTCGTCGATCTCGCCGATGCGCAGCACCTCCAGGGCAAGTCGTATTCGAAGTTCCATGATCGGTGATTCGCGGGCAATGAGGCTGCGGTCCACCCCTTTCGCCAGCCGTACGGCGGCGTCCGCTCCGCAGCGCAGACGCAGCAGCACAAGCCGCAGATATTGCTCTTCCAGAATCAACCGCTCAACATCGCCTTCGCCGCGATGATCTCGGCACCAGTTGCGCAGATCGGCGAGTGTAGGGGGTGGAAAGGAGGAAGTTTCACATTGCACCTCGACGAAATACTGTGTAAACACACAGTATTTCGTCGAGTGATCGAGTGATACTTTGGTGTCTGGTAGCGGATCAGCAGCAAAGGTAATTTGTTTCTGCGTGAGAAAGTGCAGCGGAAACACCGCTGCAGGGTATAAGTCAGGCCCCAACGTGGCCAATAGGGTGAATGGGGACTTTGGTTCCCACGACCTCTTTAATTTTGTCAATCGCGCCCGGCGGGGCATAGATGGCCTCGACAAGTTCGAGGAAATCGAAGCGGTCGGATGGAGTGTATCGGAGCGCCAGTTCTGAGCGTGTTCCGCTGTGCTCCTCCAAGCCGACCCTATATCGCTCTGTCCGCTGCCAGAAGTGAGGGTCAATCGCTTCGAGTTCCGTACGCTGTGGCCCGGTCAGTGGTGAGGCTGTTGGGCGCCCGTTCAGGTTAAACCCACCACCGAAGAGTCGCCACTCGCGCTGGCGATAGTAAGCTAAAGTCTCGCCGTGACGGGCGTTATCGGTGGGATAGTAGAGGTTAAGCAGGGCGCCGAGAACCGCCTCGCTATGGTCGAATGGGATCGACCCGAAAGTGACATTGTCCAGCAAAGCCTTAACGTGGCTGATGGGCACTTCAACTCCACCGTTACCATCCGAAGTTTTCGGAAAATGAAACTTGGCGTCGGGTGATATCCCGTTTGGTGCAAAGCTCTTCACGTGCTCGGGGTAACAGTTCCGGTGGATGTCTCTCAATTTCCCCAAGACTAATTGGGTGTGATACACGCCCCTAGCGAAAAGCGTCGGCAATGCGCTCGCCGGATTGTCCGCTGAGCCCTGTGGCACATAGTTGACTGGCACAGCGCCGGAGAGACGCAGCCTTGTAATATCGAATGCCAGCGAAATCGGACCAAACGTCTCTGCATGTTGCGGAAGCTCGTCAAATGAGAGTTCTGTGAAGCATGCCCGTCGTTGAAGAAATTGAAGTTTCTCCTTTTCCGCCACTCCTAAGCTGGTCAGATCCCAGTCGACCACCTCTGGAGCCAAGATGAGTCCTGTATCGCGCATCAGTTTGAGAATGCGAAGGCCGCGATCCAGCGTTGCCGAGGGATGGTCCTTCTTCTTCGGTCTCGGAAAGCTGTGGAAAAAGCGGCGATTGTCGAGCGTCGGTTTAATGGTCTCTGTCGTCAACTATTTTGTCCCCCACGATGTATCAGAATTTATAGCGCGATAGTAGCAATTCCAATGACAGATCATTCGATCGCGTGTCCGCCTCAAAAAGTGAGGGTTATCCCTATGATGGGTCCCGTAAACGCACCGATCCATCGATAGCGAGTTCGCCTCTCTCGGCAAGGATTCAACTACATACTCGCCGCAAAAGATGGACGACGATTGCGAGCGATGTGCAGTCGGGTGCAGTAATTGTTCGTACTGAGGCAAGTCCATAGCTGGAAATTGTGTAACAATTGCTGACAGACCAACCTCTAAAGTCGAACCGATGCGCCGCCTCGTCGTAAAAAATTTCTCTTGCCTCAAAAGCGCGGTTTTAGATCTCGCGCCGCTAACCGCGATCATAGGGCCGCAATCGAGTGGGAAGAGCGTGCTTCTTAAGCTCACGTATTTTTTTACAGATTTTTTCGTCAATTCGGCCGAACTTGTGAAAGAAGGTCTTTCCAGTCAGGTCGCGAGAAAAAAAGTTCTTGAGAATTTTCAGGAATGGTTTCCAGTTTCTGCGTGGGGGAGCGATCGCTTCTCTATAGAATTCTATCTCGGCGATTTTAAAATTCGACTTTTACGCAAATCAAGTGGTGGCGAGCTGCTTGATACTGCCTCCGTTACATTTTCATCGGATTTTGAAAATTTCATTAATGAGGCTTCAAATCTATTCAGCGAAATTGAGGTTTCTGATACTGAAAGGTCGACTGTTGCTGAGTATAATTCGTTGCGCCGACTCGGTGCCGCAGCTACGAAGGCATTGTCTGCATCGCTCGGAGAAAATTATGTCTCAAATCAAATATTTATTCCAGCCGGGCGGTCGTTCTTTACCGGGCCTGGAAAAGCATTGCTGGCATTTGAGCATAGTGGGCTAATCGATTTTGTCACCGCTGAATTTGGTCGGCGTTACGCGTCTGCTAGAGCGCGTCTAAATCGCAGACCAGTTCACGACAATTACGCCGAAAGAGTATTTCAGGAAATGCTGGGCGGAAAAGTTGTCTTGGAAGGCGGCAAAGAGTATCTAAGGGCTGCCGACGGGCGTCTGCTTCCGTTTAATGCGTTGTCATCCGGTCAGCAAGAGCTTTTGCCGCTTGTTCTGATCTTGCAAACACTCGCGCCATTTTCTAACGTTCCGCGCGGAGCTGGAGTGGCGCCGCCACTGTACAGACGAATTATGTACATTGAGGAGCCGGAAGCACATTTATTTCCTCATGCACAAAATAATCTGGTGCAGTTGCTTTGCGCGCTGGTCAGGCTTCGCACAAAGTCACAAGATTTGCTTGTGACGACGCATAGTCCATACGTACTTGCAAAAATCAATAATATGATTAAAGCTGGTGCGATAGAGAAAAAATTTGGTGCAACGGTGATTGGGAAATTAGATGAAATTCTAAAAATTAAATGCGCCCTTCGGCCGGGAACTGTTAATGCCTACGCGATTATAGACGGCGTGTTGACCAATATTATTGATGATACTGGCTTGATTGATGGTGAATATTTGGATGAGGTCTCGGGGGATATTGCCGAGGAATTCGATCGTCTCTTAGATATTGAGAGGGGTCATGGCTGAATGCTGTTGTCGAGAAGATACCAAGGTAAGCAAAATCAAGTTGGATGATAGAGGAGGGGAAAGGAGCGCCACCTTCCTCAATAAAGAAAAGGTGAAACATATAAAAATAAGAGTGGATGGCTGCCTCGTTAAAGAGGCCACGGCCGCCGATTGGATTTTATCCAAGCCTAACGTAGGGCATATCGTTGTTGAGCTGAAAGGCTCTGACGTTGACCATGCGATCGAACAGGTGATGGCGACAGCCAAGTTGGCCGAGAGAGAGAAGAAGGATGGAGAGAGAATTGCTGCTTTGATTGCGTGCACTCGATATCCGAAGATCGACACAAAGGTACAGCGTGGTAAGCAGCGCTTTTCGGACGCGCATAAGGGAAGATTGCATGTTGTGACGAAGAGCTGCGAGCACGTTTTCGAAGAGCTGCTCGGCCCTTTACCGAAGGGCAAGTAGTTTGCGATAAGAGAATGAGCCAAGAACCGTGTAATGGCCCATTAAGTTGAACGTTGCCCCGGACGGCCGCTTTCGCGCATTGCGTGCGGCCAATTCCGGTGGAGTTCTGTCGATGGTGACAACGCTGGGGCCATCCCTCGACGATCGGCAACGTTCGGCCAACAAGAGTCTACCAATTCACAGGATTCGGGCGCCCGCTCTGCAGTGCCCAATCGGACAGATGTACCCCGGCTATGCTTTTATGTCGCTGCGCTTACGTATTTCGGCCTGTGCAATCAATTGCCCCGCTACCTAGGGCCGCTGATAGCAATCGGCCACTACGCGGCCGACGCAATCGAAGCTCGTGTTGTTATAGAGTTCGTACCCCTTCCTTGCCATGCATTGAGTCGTTTCGGCAGGGATGCGTGCGTTGTAGTCGTTGTATGTCTCCGCGTTGCCGTTCTCGTCCTTGCGAGGATGCCGATGCTCGAAGTCGGTCACCTCGGCCGTGCAGGCATCCACGGCACGGCCTTGGTGGTACGTGTCCCAGTAGTGCACGCCGGTGCTCACTACGGCGATTACAACTAGTATTTCAAGACCCCGCTTCAAGATTGTTTTGACGACCATTAAACCCTCGGGAGCATTGATTAAGGTAAGTGTTTTTTACCCATGGTTATGGCGTAGGCCGTCGCGCAAAGGCTTATCTGGCTGGGAGGAGATACTGCTGCATCACGGGAGAATGGGAAGTAGACGATCTGGTGGCTGTTGCGGGTGCAATCATGGGTCAGATGTAAAGTTGCTTTGGCCGCAGGAGCGTATCAGCGCGCAGCTGTTTTGCTCGCCGATCTACCGTTCCCGGCCATGAAGCGACTCTCGGGAGGTTGACTCGTCTGGCTGCTCTTCTGTCAACACCGGACGCGATCTGGTAACCGGGGCTACCTAATTGCGCCCGAGCGACCGGCGGCCTCGCGTCATGGATATAGCTCCTGTGCCGACCGATATGTCCTAGGCTGCCGTGCCCACATGTTCATACCACACTCCGTGCGTCGGAAGTTGCGCTCGGGCATCACTTATCCGTTGCTTACGGGATTGCGCTGACCTGCTCTGGCGAATCCGCTCACTGACACTGTCAGCCCTGATCCGCCACCGTTATTTGATAGCGCGAGGGTCAGTTGTTGTCGCTGCGAAATGCGGGCGGCAATTGCGAGCCCCAGTCCGCTACCCATGCCCTTGGTGTGCTCACCACGGTAGAAGCGATCAAGTACCCGCTCCATGTCTTTTTCCGGAATGCCGGGGCCGTTGTCCACCACGGCAAAGCCCATGCGGTCTGCTGTGACTGTGAGCACAACGTCAACCTTGCCTCCTTGCGGGGTGTAGCGGATAGCATTGTCGATCAGATTATTCAACAGCACGCTCACCCCATGTGGATCGGCCAGAACGTTGCATGGATCCTTTTGAGTCACCGGATGCCGGAACTCCAGGCCCAGATCGATTTGCCGATCTTCTGCGAGCAGTGAGAAATCGCTGACTGCCTGCTCGCCGATTCTCCGCAGGCTGACAGATGTGCTTTCGCTTGCAGGCTGAGCGTCCTCGCGTGCGAGGGTCAGTAGTTGCTGCACGAGTCGGATGATACGGTTGAGCCGCGTATTGATTCGCTCGATCGTGTGACCATCGTCCTTCAGGGTGCCGTTATTCGACGCTGCCTGCAACTGCAGTTTCAGCGCTGCAAGCGGCGAACGAAGCTCGTGGGCGGCATCTGCAATGAACGTGCGCTGGGCCTGTGAGGCGACGTTGAGACGCTGCAGCAGGTCGTTCAGAGCGTCGACAAGCGGACGGATTTCGACAGGTACGCTACCGTCGATGCACAATGGTTCGAGCGAATCAAGCGAACGCGTTGCGAGCAAACGTGACAATCCGCCGATCGGTGCAAGGCCTCTCGCAACGACAAGCAGCACCAGCACGATGGTCACGGGCATCAGCAGGCCTAACGGCCACAAGGTGTGGAGCGCGAGGTGCAGCGCCAGCGCTTCTCTCACGGAGACCGGTTGCGCCACCTGGACGAAGCGATCCGCCTGTTGCAACCCGAAGACGCGCCAATGACCCTCGCCCCGTTCGATGGTGCGAAATCCCTCCGGTAGGCGCGCGAGGACTGGCGAGCGCCGTGAGTGATAGACGAGTGCTCCTTCCTTGTCCCATATCTCGATCAGAATCCGGTCGTCCGAAATGCCTTCGAACTCTGCGCCTTGTCGATCGACTGTTTCCGCCGTTTCGAGATTCAATGGCAAAGACAAGGCTACGGTACGCAGTTCATAGTCGAACAGCTCATTTGCCTCTTCGCGTGCCGTATGAAAAATCCCGAATGCAGCAATACCGGAGGCGGCGGCGAGGCCGCAGATCAGCCAGCCAAGCAGCCAGCGGCGGATCGACGTCATTAACGCCTCTTCAGACGATAGCCGACGCCGCGCACTGTCACGATCTGTTCTGCCCCAATCTTGCGCCGCAGGCTGTGCACGTGGACTTCGATCGTATTGCTGCCCACTTCTTCACCCCATCCATACAACTTGTCTTCGAGTTCGGATCTGGTGAAGACGCGTGCAGGCTCTTCGATCAGCGCCTGCAGCAGTGCGAACTCCCGCGGCACGAGCGTCATCTGTACGCCGCTTTTTCTCACTTCATGAGCGGCTGGATCAAGTGTCAGTTCACCATGCGAATAGATCGGCTGTTTCTGGCCGGTTCTCCGTCGCAGCAACGCCCGCGCTCTTGCTGCCAGTTCATCGAGATCGAAGGGCTTGATCAGGTAGTCGTCGGCGCCTGCGTCGAGACCGCGAATGCGGTCGTTCACCGAGTCGCGCGCCGTCAGAATGATGACGGGTGCCTGGCCGCCTTGTTTCCGGTAGCTATTGAGCAGATCGATGCCGTCTTTCTTGGGCAGGCCAAGGTCCAGCAGGACAAGGTCATACACACCATTGCCGAGCGACAATTCGGCAGCCCGGCCGTCTTGAGCCCAGTCGATGGCATACCCTTCGCGCCCCATCGATTCGAGCACTGTCTCCGCGATCATTTCATCGTCCTCTACCAAAAGCAGACGCATTGCCCCCCCTTTGCTTTGTCACCATGCGTCATTGTCGCGCATCCGAAATTAACGTTTCCTTAAGCTATTGTTAAGCGTTCGGTCAATATCATCCAGTCCTGTGTGTGCAGGCGGATCAGAGCTTCGATACACGCCGCCGAGTTCTGGAGCAGGAAAAAGCGCTACGGGACGGCGCGACACGCGGGTCGACGGACTACGTATGCATGGCCTAGTGGTGCGTGAACAGCCCGGTGTCCGTGCCGTACGACAGAACGTGACCGGGCATCCGTGATTCTGACGATCCGCCAGTTTGCGCGCCGTAACCGGTCGCATTGGCTGTTCGGTATGGGCTTGAGTTTTGCTGAGAATCCGGATAGCCAATCTTGGACTGATGCAGGGTGTGGTTTTGCTCGGCTTCGGCTGTCTGCGCTCGCACCTCAGCGCGCGTGAGCGGACCGTTTGTCGTCTGCGCGACGGTCGCGACAGGCAGCGTAGTGGCGATGGCAAGGATGCTGATGGAGAGGAGGCGTTTCATGGTGCATTTTCCTTCGGAGTCGAAATTGATATTCCAGACCTTCACGCTCGGATTCTTGCGCGCGGACCCGGACCGCCGCGCCACGGAATCTCGCGGCGTGCATCATCAGGTTACGAGTCCAAGCTTAGGCGAGGCTTATCCGGCTTCCGTCTGGATTTATCCGAGCCAGCACTCCTGCGTTCGACATGATGTGCGCGGGTATCGGTAGAGAGGCGTGCGCGTGCCGAAGCTGCGTCGACGAGGCGGCAATGGACGGCAGACGGGACACTTTCCTGTGGCCCCAGTCCGGGAGTTATACGAAACATCCGTGCGTCAGGCGACTGGATCGGCACGGTTAAGCAAGTGTTAACCTGGCTCGTTCAGATTTGTCGCGTACGTCGCCGACGGAGCTCGCGCGCGGCGCAAGAGCTTCTATGCGTAACGCTCAACCAACTCTCAATGAACAAAGGAGTGTGACATGAAAGGAAGCACTGTGAGCTTTGCCAGCCAGGCCGTCAGCAAGGTTCCCGAAGTGACGATCGGATTCTGGGTGATCAAGGTGGCCGCGACGACGCTGGGTGAAACCGGCGGCGATTGGGTATCGATGTCGCTGAACCTCGGCTACCTAGTCGGCTCCGCGATCTTTCTCGTGTTGTTCATTGGCCTTGTATCCGCGCAGGTGAGGGCACGGGATTTCCATCGCTTCCTGTACTGGGCGACGATTGTCGCCACAACTACGCTGGGCACGACCATGGCGGACTTCGCCGATAGATCGCTGGGCGTTGGCTATCCCGGAGGCACCACCATTGTCGTTGCCTTGTTGATCGGCAGTCTGGCCTTATGGTATCGATCGGAGGGGACGGTCTCGGTCGAGAGCATCGTTACAGCCAAGGCTGAATGGTTTTACTGGATCACGATCCTGTTCTCGCAGACGCTCGGCACGGCGCTCGGGGACTGGGTAGCGGGTGATGATCGCGGCGGTCTCGGGATTGGATACGAATATGGCGCGATGCTCTTTGGAGCCGGCCTGATTGTCGTAGCGGCTCTATATTTCTGGACTCGTGTGTCGCGCACGGCGCTCTTCTGGGCAGCGTTTATTTTGACCAGACCACTCGGCGCGACGTTGGGGGACTTCCTCGATAAGCCGGTCGCGCAGGGCGGACTGCACGTTAGCCGTTTTTATGCCTCCGGCATCCTGCTCACTTTCATCGTGGCTTGTATCGCGCTGATACCACAGCGGTCCACCAGGAGGGAGACGGCAGCGTGAACACGCGTGCCACAACGAAAGACCCACGAAACTGCCGACCAATGATGATGCAGCGAATAGTTCACCGTGATTGCGTGATAGTTGAGCGTCCGATGTCCGCATTAGAACGGACAGGCAACTTGCCTCGCGAAAGGACTGCTTCGGGTCGCGAGCGGTCCGACGGGAAATTGACGAGCGCGGGTTATGGCGTAAGCCGTGGCGCAAAGGCTTATCTGGCGGGGAGGAGGTACTGCTGCATCATCGGCGTGTGCTGTGCGACCTCGTTGGCCGCTGCGGTTTGAATGCCCATCCTCGGTATCTTCTTGCGTTAGCTGTTCAGGGCGTGAGTTTAACCTGCCGGCGCGGCGAGCGGACCCTGGCCGGACGGCCAATCTGCGCTGCGAATCCGCATTGCAGCCTACGCCGCGGCGAGAAGCCGACGCGCCCCGCGCCGTGCCCGCTTTACCCGCATGAAGGCTTCATTTTTCCACCATGGCCCGCATATCCACCGTGCGTTCATTCACCGCGCTACGCCGCCTGGCAAGCCACATCATGAAGGTGATGAACGTGCCGAACACTACGATGATCCACTGCGCCGGCATCTTCGCCGTAAGCAGCAGCGCGTAGACGCCGAGCATCAGCAGCACCGCGAGATTCTGGTTGAAATTCTGCACCGCGATCGAATGCCCCGCGGACAGCAGCGTCGCGCCGCGATGCTGAAGAATCGCGTTCATCGGCACGATGAAAAAGCCCGACAGCGCGCCGAGCAGAATCATCAGCGGATAGGCGAGCAGAATGTAAAACGGCATGACGTACGTGCCAATGCGAATGCCTGAACCCGGCGGGAACAGATCCTTGTTGTAGAACGCCATGGCGATCGCCACCGCACCGGTCAGAATGCCGACCGGCAGCACGCGCAGCGATTTGCGCAGTGGAATCAACGCGGCCGCCGCGGAGGCGCCGACCGCAATGCCGAGACCCGTGACGCCTTGCATGACCGCCGCCTTCGAGAGCGACAGCCCGAGATTCACGTTGGCCCATTTGAGCACCAGCAACTGCAGAGTGACCGCGCCGCCCCACATCAGCGTCGTCACCCACAGCGCGATCTGCGCGAGTTTGTCGGCCCACAGCACGTTGAAGCAATGATAGAAATCGCCGACCAGTTTCTTCGGTTCGCTCAGGCGATTTTCATAACGCGCGCCGGTGTCGGGAATGAAGATGTTGATCGCTGCGGCGATCGCATAGGTCACCATCGTCGCGAACATGGCGAGATCGGCGGAGGAGCGGATCAGCGGCAGATGCGCGTGCGCGACGAATTTGTCGGCGAAGGTGCTGATCAACGCGCCGCCCACCATCGTGCCGACGATAGTCGACAGCACGGTGGCCGATTCGAGCCACGCGTTCGCCTTGACGAGTTTTTCCGCGGGCAGCAGTTCAGTGAGGATGCCGTACTTGGCCGGCGAATACGCGGCCGCGCCGAAGCCGACCACACCGTAGGCAATCATCGGATGAACGCCCGCGATCATCATCAGGCAGCCGCTCGCCTTCAACGCGTTGGAGATGAACATGACGTGCCGCTTTTGCATCGAGTCGGCAAAAGCGCCGACGAACGGCGCGAGCAGCACGTACGAGACGGTGAAGAAAATCTGCAGCAGCGGTGTGACCCAGGCGGCCGAGCGAATCACGGAGAGCAGCGCGATGGCCGCGATCAACAGTGCATTGTCCGCCAGCGACGAAACAAACTGCGCCGCGATGATTGTGTAGAAGCCTTTTTTCATGAAGCGGATTGGAAGCTGCGCGAGAAGTCAGGCGCAAAGCAGGGCGCAGCGAAAAACGCGCGAAACGCAGCCGGCAATCAGGCGCGCCGGCGCGGCATCCCGCTTTGTAGCACGAACGCCCGCTACATGCAGGCGCGCCAACGAAAAAGCGGCCGAAGCCGCTTTCTCATGTTCCGCTTGTCAGCGCCGCCCTGGTAGGACTTACGCCGCTTGCTGACGCGTGCGGCTGTAGCGCGACAGGATCGGGATCATCTGCGCGTAGACCTTCGCGTTGCCCGCGACGATTTCGCCGACGTGCAGGAAGTCCGAATCGCCCGTGTAGTTGCCGACCAGACCACCGGCTTCCGTGATCAGCAGGCTGCCCGCGGCGACGTCCCACGCATTCAGGCCTTGCTCGAAGAAGCCGTCCATGCGGCCGGCGGCGACGTTCGCCAGATCGAGCGCGGCTGCGCCCGGACGGCGCAGACCGGCGCACGCTTCGGTCATTTCAGCGAACTGGCGGCCGTACGCTTCGAGGCCGTCCTTTTCGCGGAACGGGAAGCCGGTGCCGATCAGGCCATCGGCCAGACGGTCGCGCTTGGCCACGCGGATGCGTCGATCGTTGAGGAACGCGCCACGGCCACGTGAGGCGGTGAACAGATCGTTGCGGGTCGGGTCGTAGACCACGGCTTGCGTCACGATGCCCTTATGAGCCAGCGCGATGGAGATGCAGTAGTACGGAAAACCGTGGATGAAATTGGTGGTGCCGTCGAGCGGATCGATGATCCACTGGTATTCGGATTCGTTATCCGACTTGCCGGATTCTTCGGCGAGGATGGCGTGATCGGGGTAGGCGGTCTTGAGCGTGTCGATGATCGCCGCTTCAGACGCTTTGTCGACCTCCGTGACGAAATCGTTGTGCTGTTTCTTGCTGACCTGGACGAGATCGAGATCGAGCGACGCGCGGGTGATGATCTGTGACGCGCGGCGCGCGGCTTTCACAGCGATATTGAGCATGGGATGCATGAGACTGGATCCTTGTGCCGGGGCAGCACGGCTGCTGGCCGGTAAATGAGCGCTAACCTGCGCTAATTGGGCGCCCTCTGAGAGGCGCGGAAACAGCACGGAACGCTCGCCCGGTAAAAACCGGTGCGCATTCCGCCGACGGAGACGAATTGGATAAGAACGAGGCGTTCACGCGGTGCCAGACGGCAAAGCAGAAGGCGAATTTCGGCATTTTACCTGAGTCCGGACGCCGCGGCAGCGTTTGCGGGGCCGGCGGCCAACCTGCCGAAGTTTTACGCGGCGCGGCCCGGCATTCGCAAGCGCATTGCCGTACGCATCTGCATGCGCATCTGCGCTCATCTCTGCGTTCATTTCGGACCGCCTGCGGCGTTGGCGCTACCATACGCGTTTTTAGCTTGCAGAATTCCATCGTGGACCACACCCACCATTCCTCCGATCCTGCCGTAGCCGAACTGCGCGGCGGCTTCACCTCGACGCGTTTCGTGCTGGTCGAACCGAGTCATCCGGGCAACGTCGGCGCCGCGGCGCGCGCGCTGAAAACCATGGGTTTCTCGCGGCTCGTGCTGGTGTCGCCGCGCGTGCCGCACGTGCAAACAGATCCGGAAGCCATCGCGATGGCAAGCGGTGCCGACGACGTGCTGGCGTCCGCGCACGTCGTGCCGACCCTCGCCGATGCCCTGAGCGGCGTGCACTGGTCGATCGCGCTGACCGCGCGGCTGCGCGAATACGGGCCGCCGCAATGGACGCCGCGTGCCGCGGCCGGCATTGCGCGTGAACAGGCGGTGCATGGCGAGATCGCGCTGGTGTTCGGCAACGAGCGCACGGGTTTGTCGAACGAGGACGTCGAGCGATGCAGCGCGCTCGCGCATATTCCCGCCAATCCGGCCTATAGCTCGCTCAATCTCGCGCAGGCCGTGCAGGTGTTGGCGTATGAACTGCGCACGATGTATCTGTCGAGCGACACCGCAAAGGACGGGGCGCAAGCCGCGCCTCAGGCGGCAACGGGGGAGGGCGAGCACGTCGGTGCACGCGCCGCGAGCGACGAAATCGAAAGCATGTTCACGCATCTGGAAAGCGCGCTGGTCGCGCTCGAATTTCTCGATCCGGCCAATCCGAAGAAGCTGATGTCGCGCCTGCGGCGTCTCTTTGCGCGCTCGGGTCTTGAGCGCGAGGAAGTGAATATCGTGCGCGGCATCGCCAAACACATTCTGTTGAAGAGCAAGCCCAAGGACGACGCGTCCTGAAGGCTGCGTGTCATACCGAAGTGAATGGAAGTGAATGCTTCCCCCTTAGCCGGCGACGACCCCGCCGGCAGCGTGGACTTCCGGCAGCTTTTCCGCAATCCCCCTACAATCC
Organism: Paraburkholderia phytofirmans; assembly: GCF_046028095.1. Classification (GTDB taxonomy): domain Bacteria; phylum Pseudomonadota; class Gammaproteobacteria; order Burkholderiales; family Burkholderiaceae; genus Paraburkholderia; species Paraburkholderia phytofirmans_A. The sequence goes on along the minus strand of NZ_JAQQDJ010000002.1, from coordinate 94,581 downwards.
CCAAAACGTTCTAAGCAAAGCTGCCGCCGTGCTATGCGGCGAGCCACGCCGTCGTGCGCGCCAGGTTGCGCGTGCAACTCTTTCTCCACAACACAGTTGCTGCCATGTTCACGAGACTTCGCGAAGACATCGCCACGATCCGCGAGCGCGACCCCGCCGCCCGCAGCGCCTGGGAGGTCCTCACGTGTTATCCCGGCCTGCACGCGCTCGTGCTGCACCGGCTCGCGCATGCGTGCTGGCGAGCCAAACGCCGCTGGCTCGCGCGTTTCGTCTCGCAGATGGCGCGCTTCATGACCGGCATCGAAATCCATCCGGGCGCGACGCTCGGGCGGCGCGTGTTCATCGATCACGGCATGGGCGTGGTGATCGGCGAGACCGCGCAGATCGGCGACGACTGCACTATCTATCAGGGCGTCACGCTCGGCGGCACGTCGCTCACGCGCGGCGCGAAGCGGCATCCGACGCTCGAGCGCGGCGTGATCGTCGGCGCGGGCGCGAAGGTGCTCGGCGGCTTCACGATCGGCGCGGACGCGAAGATCGGGTCGAACGCGGTGGTGACCAAGCCCGTGCCGGCGCGTGGCACGGCAGTGGGCAATCCGGCGCGGATCATCGTGCCGGCGGCCGCCGCGGTGGCTCCGGAAGCGGCGGCCAACGCCGGTTCCAATGGCGCCGCGCGCGACGGGAAACGCTCCGCTGCGAGCAGCGGCTTCTGCGCATACGGCATCACGCCGAACGCGGACGATCCGGTGTCGCTGGCGATTCATGGGCTGATCGATCACGCCGCCACGCAAGCAAAGCGCATCGACGAAATCGTCGATGCGCTGGAGCGGCTGGGTACGAGTCTCGAGGGACTGCAAGGGGCGGATGCGGCGTTGCTCGACCTGCGGCGGTTGTCGGCCGCGATTGCAGGGAAAGTGGACGCGGTGGCGGCGGAGCGGTGAAGTTATGCGCGCGCGCCGCATCGAGGCTGGCGCGCGCGGCGAGCGCGAACGGCAACGCGACACGTGGCGTGGAGAGCGGCCACAACGCTGGCAAGCGCGGCGTAGAACACATGCCGAAGCAACGTCGGTACCTGAGACGTCGACACAGGCGCAATCAACGCCGCCACCGTCAACCCAACGGCAACGCCCGAATCCCTTCAGCGTCGATACGCAAATACCCACCACGGCGCTCGCCGTGATCCAGATCCCAATCCGGCAGAACCCAGCGCGTGCCGCCCGGCTCGCGATGCCGCGCCGGCCGGTGCGTGTGCCCGTGAATGAGAGTCGCCGTTTTCGACGACTTGAATAACGCGGCCACGGCTGCCGCCGTTACGTCGTACTTCGGCGAAACCGGCCGCGCGCGGCCTTGCTCGCTTTTCGAGCGCATGTTCTCGGCGAGCTTCTGGCGCCAGCGAAACGGCCACGCGAGAAACAGCATCTGCGCAAAACGGTTGCGCGCAAAACGTCGGAACGTTTGATAGCCACGATCGGCGGTGCACAACGCATCGCCGTGCGCGAGCACGAGCCGCGTGCCGAATGCGGTGATCACGAACGGATCGGGCAGCCAGATCGCGCCGGCCGCTTTCATGAAGCGCTTGCCCAGCAGAAAATCGCGGTTGCCGTGCATGATATAGAGCGCGATGCCGCGCTCCGACAACGTATGCAGCAGCGCCGCCATGCGCGCGACGAACGGCTCGACGAGCATATCGTCGCCGATCCAGTACTCGAACAGATCGCCGAGTATGAACACCGAATCGGCCTGCTCAGCCGTGAAGCGGATGAAATGCTCGAACGCGGCGACCGTATGCGGGATCGCCTCGCTCAGATGAATATCGGAGAGGAAAAAAAACGGGCGTGCGGCGTGCGGGCGTTTGCCCTCGCCAGGCACGCCCGCGGCGACGCTTCGCAGCGGCGTTTCTTGCAGCATTGAAGGTGCCTGATATCAGTTCGAACGAATCGATGCTCGCTACGACACTTAGTCGACGATCACAGCCTTTTCGATCACCACGTCGTCCGCCGGCACGTCCTGATGGAAGCCCTTCGAACCCGTCTTGACCTTCTTGATCTTCTCGACGATGTCGAGGCCTTCGACCACCTTGCCGAACACGGCGTAGCCCCAGCCTTGCGGCGTCGGCGACGAGTGGTTCAGGAAGTCGTTGTCGTTCACGTTGATGAAGAACTGGGCCGTAGCCGAATGCGGGTCGTTCGTGCGCGCCATGGCGACCGAACCGTTGACGTTCTTCAGACCGTTGTTCGCTTCATTCGTGATCGGCTCGGCCGTCGGCTTCTGCTTCATGCCGGGTTCGAAGCCGCCGCCCTGGATCATGAAGCCGTCGATCACGCGGTGGAACACCGTGTTGTCGTAGTGGCCGGCCTTCACGTAGTTGAGGAAGTTCTCAACCGACTTCGGCGCCTTTTCAGCGTCCAGTTCGAGTTTGATGACGCCGTGGTTCGTATGCAGTTCAACCATGATGGAATCCTTTGATGAACAGGGTGGGTAAAAGGCGCGGCGAGTCGTCATGATTTGACTTTCAGCCGCGCCGGGGCGTGGATTGAGCGCTGACGCTTTTCTCGTGCGCGCGCCTGACAATGGCGCGCGTCCTGTTGCTGCTATTACTTGCCGACGAGCGTGGCCGACTCGATCACGACCGGCTTTTGCGGCACGTCGCTCATCGGGCCGCGCGAGGTGGTGGGCGTGCCTTCGATCTTCTTCACGACGTCCATGCCGCCCGTGACCTTGCCGAACACCGCATAGCCGTTGCCGTCCGGATTCGGATAGTCGAGGCCGGCATTGTCCACCGTGTTGATGAAGAATTGCGCGGTGGCCGAATTCGGGTCGCTGGTGCGCGCCATGGCGAGCGTGCCCGTCATGTTCTTCAGACCGTTATGGCTTTCGAGCGGAATCGGCGCGCGCGTCGGCTTCTCCGCGAAGCTTTGCGTGTAGCCGCCGCCCTGAATCATGAAGCCGCGAATCACGCGATGGAAAATCGTGCCGCTGTACTGGCCGGACTTCACATAGTCGAGGAAGTTGGCGACCGTCTTGGGCGCCTTCTCAGGATACAACTCGACGCGGATGTCGCCTTCCGATGTCTTGAACAGGACGGACGGATGCGCGGCTTGCGAACCGGACTGGGCAAATGCGGGCGCGTTTGCGATCAGGGCGGCGCTGCCGAGCGCCAACATCAACCATTTCATGAAGATCCTCAGGGTTGGAAAAAACGTATTGCGCGAAACGTAATGGCTTTACTTCGACGGCGCCATGTAGGGCGGCATGGCAAGCGAGCCATTCGCGCCGCCGTACTGGAAGCTCGGCGTTTGCGTCATGTTCGAGGTGGCGCGGGCGGTGTAGTCGTCTTCCGGGCTGGCGGCCTGTTTAGCCTGCGCCGCGGTCCTGACCGGCGAGATGACTTTCTGAATGTCCGCGAGACGCTGCGTGGTGGTGGGGCTCACCTTGCCGAGGCTCTGCGCGCGGCGATAGGCCTCGTTCGCCATACGCAGATACAGGTCGCCGAGATTCTCGTATGCGAGGCCGTAGCCCGGGTTGACCTTGGTCGCCGTTTCGAGCGCGGCGCGCGCTTCGGCATATTGACCATGCTTCGCATAAAGCGCGGCGAGGTTGTTATAGGGCTCGGGCAACTCGGGGTACGTCTGCGTGAGCTCGGTGAACGCGGCGATGGCTTCGTCGTCGCGATTCAGGTGGGCGAGCACCGTGCCGCGCTTGAACTTCGCTTGCGCGTCGCGCGGATTCGAGGCGATGCGCGCGTCGAGCTGGGTCAGCGAGGCCGCCCAGTTTTTCTGCGCGATCGACGCGTCGATTTCCGGCGTGTTGTCGCGCACGGCGGGGCCCTGCGGCAGCGTGGCGGTTTTCTGCGCAAAGGCGGCCGCGGCCGGCACGGCAGCAAGTGCGAGCGCCACGGTGACGCGCAAGGTGAGGGCGCGCGTGGCGCTACCGAAGGCCGTCGCGGCGAGGGTCGCAGCGCTGTGCGCGCGGCCGCTTGAAGGTTTCATAGGCTCAGGTCTGGATGTTATACTCCGACCCATTCTAACAAAAGGTCTGCGCGTTCCGTCGAACCGCAAACTGTCTTTTCGCCACTCGTGGTCGTCTCCGCCTTGATCGCAGCCTGACCGCCGCACCAGGTGCACCGGTTTTGCTGTATGCGACGCGTCCGCCGTCCGGTTCTTGACTGGCGGGGCGCGGCGCGCATGAAACACATTGCGGATTTCTTTCGGCCCACGCACCGTTCTCTATGGAATCACTGCGCATCTACAACACGCTCGCGCGTGACAAGCAAACTTTCGTGCCGCTGCAAGAAGGCGTTGTGCGGATGTACGTCTGCGGGATGACCGTGTACGACTATTGTCACGTCGGTCATGCGCGGGTCATGGTCGTATTCGACATCGTGCAGCGCTGGTTGCGCACGCTCGGCTACGACGTGACCTACGTGCGCAATATCACGGATATCGACGACAAGATCATCCGGCGCGCAGTGGAGAACGGCGAGACCATCAAGGCGCTGACCGATCGCTTCATCAACGCGTTGCACGAAGACGCGGACGCGCTCGGCATCCAGCGGCCCGACATCGAACCGCGCGCCACGGATTTCATTCCGCAGATGCTCGGCATGATCGAGCAGCTCGAAGCGAACGGCTACGCCTATCAGGCGAGCGACGGCGACGTGAACTATGCGGTGCGCAAGTTCGCGAACTACGGCAAGCTGTCGGGCAAGTCGCTCGAAGATCTGCGCGCGGGCGAACGCGTCGCGGCGAACGACGCGAAGCAGGATCCGCTCGACTTCGTGTTGTGGAAGCAGGCCAAGCCGGAAGAGCCGGCGGATACAGGCTGGGATTCGAAGTATGGGCGCGGCCGTCCTGGCTGGCATATCGAATGCTCGGCAATGGGCTGCACATTGCTCGGCGAACATTTCGACATTCACGGCGGCGGACAGGACCTGCAGTTTCCGCACCACGAAAACGAAATAGCGCAAAGTGAAGCCGCTACCGGTCAAACCTTCGTCAATTTCTGGATGCACAACGGCTACGTACAGATCGACAATGAGAAGATGTCGAAGTCGTTGAACAACTTCTTTACGATCCGCGAAGTATTGGCGCAGTACGATGCCGAGGTCGTGCGTTTCTTTATCGCACGCGCGCATTACCGCTCGCCGTTGAACTATAGCGACGTGCATATCGACGACGCCCGCAACGCCCTCGCGCGTTTGTACACCGCGCTGAAAGACGTCACGCCGGACGCCGCCGAACTCGACTGGAACGAAGCGCATGCGCAGCGTTTCCAGGCAGCAATGAACGACGACTTCAACACGCCGGTTGCAGTGTCGGTGTTGTTCGAGTTGGCAACAGAAGTGAACCGCACGCGCGACCCCGCGCTGGCCCGTCAATTGCGCTCGTTGGGCGCGGTGATCGGACTGCTCGGCCGCGAGCCGCGTGCATACCTGCAGCAGGCAGCGGGGGCTGCAGCCGAGGGCGCGCTCGAGCCCGCCGCGATTGAAGCGAAGATCGCGGCGCGCGTGGCCGCCAAGCAGGCGAAGGACTATGCGGCAGCAGACCGGATCCGAGCCGAATTGCTCGAGGCCGGCGTTGCACTTGAAGACAAACCCGGCGGGTTGACCGAGTGGCGGCGCGTGTGAGCGCACCTCGACTTACCCTTTGATCGACTCGCCAGGCAGGAGGCAGGATGGCAACGGCCACGAAGACGCCGGCTAAACGGGCCGCGTCTCAAACAAACGCGGCAGCCGCGGCAAAGTCGACACGCACGTCGGCTCGCACAGGCAGCGGCGTGGTAAGTAAAGCATCGTCGAAAGTCGCCGGGGTGGCGGCCAAGACCGCAGCGGGCACATCGAAAAAAACGGCCGTGAAGCGCGCGCTCAACGGCGCGTCGGCGCATGCGCCTGTCGCGAAGCGCGCGAAGGCGCCGCGTGCGAAGAGCAATGGCGCCTTGCCGGCAGAATTGGCCGGCGACGTCCAGGAACTCGCCCGCATCACCGTCGACGGACGCGAAGGCGAAGTCGTGCGCAAGACGCGCGCGTCCGCGAGCGCGGGCGGCGAAGCGGCGAGCGCGAGTGAGGTCGCGGTGCCGGTGCAGATCGCCGGCCTCACGCCTGAAGTCACACGTCCGGCCTATTGGGACAAGGCGTGTGCCGACCTCGTCAAGCGCGATCGCATTCTGAAGAAACTGATTCCGAAGTTCGGCCCGGTGCATCTGCTGAGTCGCGGCGATCCGTTCGTCACGCTTGCGCGTTCGGTGGTCGGGCAGCAGATTTCGGTCGCGTCCGCGCAGGCTGCGTGGGCGAAAGTCGAAGCCGCTTGTCCCAAGCTCGTGCCGCAGCAATTCATCAAGCTCGGTCTGGAAAAGCTGACCACGTGCGGACTGTCCAAGCGCAAAGCCGAATACGTGCTCGATCTCGCGCAGCATTTCGTGTCGGGCGCGCTGCACGTCGGCAAATGGACGTCGATGGAAGATGAGGCGGTGATCGCCGAACTCACGCAGATTCGCGGCATCGGCCGCTGGACGGCGGAGATGTTCCTGATCTTCAACCTGTCGCGCCCCGACGTCCTGCCGCTCGACGACCTGGGCCTGATTCGTGCAATCAGCGTCAACTATTTCAGTGGCGAACCGGTCACGCGCAGCGAAGCGCGTGAAGTCGCCGCCAACTGGGAGCCGTGGCGCACCGTCGCCACCTGGTATATGTGGCGTAGTCTTGACCCGTTGCCGGTCGACTACTGAAAAAAAGAAACGGGATCGTTTCAAAAGCTATCAATGTTAAGAATTGATAGTTGCGAGATGGTTTTGACATCGGCGCGCGCGGTTAGAATACGCGCTGCCGGTAAGTCCAAGGATTACAAACAATGAAGACCACGTTTCTGGATTTCGAACAGCCGATCGCTGAACTCGAAGCGAAGATCGAAGAATTGCGCTTCGTGCAGGACGATTCGGCCGTCGATATTTCGGAAGAGATCGAGCGGCTGTCCAAGAAGAGTCAACAGCTCACCAAAGATCTGTACGCGAACCTCACGCCGTGGCAGGTTTCGCAAATCGCCCGTCATCCGCAGCGCCCGTACACGTTCGACTACGTGAACGAGCTGTTCACCGATTTCCACGAACTGCATGGCGACCGCAACTATGCGGACGACCTGTCGATCGTCGGCGGCCTCGCGCGTTTCAACGGTCAGGCGTGCATGGTGATCGGCCATCAGAAGGGCCGCGATACCAAGGAACGCGCGCTGCGCAACTTTGGCATGCCGCGTCCGGAAGGCTATCGCAAGGCCGAACGTCTGATGCGTCTCGCTGAAAAATTCGGCTTGCCGATTTTCACGTTCATCGACACGCCGGGCGCGTATCCGGGCATCGGCGCGGAAGAGCGCGGCCAGTCGGAAGCGATCGGCCGCAATCTTTACGTGATGGCCGAACTGAAGACGCCGCTGATCGCGACGATCATCGGCGAGGGCGGATCGGGCGGCGCGTTGGCGATTGCGGTCGGCGACAGCGTGCTGATGCTGCAATTCTCGACCTATTCGGTGATCTCGCCGGAAGGCTGCGCGTCGATTCTCTGGAAGAGCGCCGCGAAAGCGCCGGAAGCCGCGGAAGCGCTCGGCTTGACCGCGCATCGTCTGAAGGCGCTGGGTTTGATCGACAAGATCGTCAACGAGCCGCTCGGCGGCGCGCATCGCGATCCGAAGGGCATGGCCGCCATGCTGCGCCGGGCGCTTGCCGATTCGCTGCGCCAGTTCCAGGGCATGAGCATCAACGATCTGCGCCAACGCCGTTTCGAACGGCTCATGTCGTACGGCAAGTTCAAGGAAACGACGCCGGGTGCGTAAGCCCGCGCGCGTTCTCTTTCGTCCTTCAGCGCTCGACGCGCTAACGACGTGACTTCCACCGCCGAAACGCCAGCCGACCGCCTCGTACTCGAGGCGGTCGGCTTTTCTTTGTCTGCGATTCCAGCTAACGCGCGTATTGCGATTGCGTTCAGTGGCGGCGTGGATTCGAGTGTGCTGCTCGATGCCGCGGTGCATGTTGCGGGCGCGTCGCGTTGTGTCGCGCTGCATGTGCATCATGGGTTGAGTGCTCATGCCGATACGTGGCTCGCGCACTGCGAAGCGTTTGCACAGGAGCGTCGCGTCGAGTTCGCGGCAGAGCGCGTCGAGGTGTCGCGCGACGCGGGCGTGAGCGTCGAAGCAGCTGCGCGCGATGCGCGTTATCGCGCGCTGGACGAGATGTGCGCATCGCGCGGTGTCGCCACGCTGTGGCTCGCGCAACATGCGGACGATCAGGCTGAGACTGTGTTGTTGCAATTGCTGCGCGGCGCCGGTCTCGCCGGTCTTGCCGCGATGGCGCCGGAGTATTTGCCGGCGGGGGCGTCGGCAACACGCGTGAGGCCTTTGCTTCATCTGCTGCGCGCGCAGCTCGAGCAATATGCTAGCGAGCGTGCGTTACGCTGGATCGACGATGAGTCGAACGCCGATACACGTTACGCTCGCAATGCGTTACGCCACGAAGTGACGCCGGCGCTGACCGTCCACTTTCCCGGTTTTCGCGACGCGCTCGCGCGCACGGCGGCGCACGCGGCGTCGGCGCAGCGTTTGCTCGACGCGCTGGCTCGCATGGATATGGAAGAAGCGTCACGCGACGAAGGACGCGCTCTATCGCACGACGCATTGCTAGCATTCGACGACGACCGCGCGCTCAATCTCCTGCGTTACTGGATGCGTACGTTGGGCCTCGTCGCCGCATCGAGCGCGCGTCTCGGCGATGCACTGCGTCAGTTGCGTGAGATTGGCGCGGCGGGAGAGGGCCATGGTCTGCGTATCGATCACGCAGGCCAGGCGTTGCGAAGCTATCGCGGCCTGGTCTATTGGGAAGCGGGAGACAGCAGCGATCCCGCCGATGAAACCGCGCTCGCCGCGCGCGCAGTCAGCGAACTTGCGTGGCAAGGCGAGTCGATCTGGCGCTTGCCACAATGGCGCGGCACGTTCGTATTTGCCCACGCCGACGCCGCGGTTGGCGAGGCCGACGCAACGATTCCGGTGAGCGTTCTGCAACGTGCCGTGTTGAGCGCGCGTTCGCGCAGCGGCGGCGAACGCATGCGCACGAGCGACGCGCCTCGCGCACCGAGCCGCACGTTGAAAAACCTCTTCCAGGAGCGCGCCATTCCCGCGTGGAAGCGCGACGTGCCGCTGCTTTATATCGGCGGCGATCTGCTATTCGTACCCGGGCTAGGGGTCAATCGCGCCGTGCTGCCGGAGAAGATCGACGAGGCCGAACCGCGCGTCAGGATCGTCTGGCGTGAGGATCTGCTGATCGCCTGACCGGCCGGTCGGACACCTCGGTTGTCCGGGCCATAAAATCGGAAATAGGGCGCAAATCCCACATGAAACAGTCCTTTGCAGCGCGTATTCAGCGCAATCCGATGGCCTTTCCAGCTTGTCTTTTTGCGCTCGATCGGGTACGTTAACTTGTTTGCCCGACCCGATTTCGCCTTCGCTTTTGTTGAATTAGTCGGTTTTCGATCGTGATCCGTCGTTTCCGGTAAGCCATCAGCGATCATTCCCGGGCAAATCCGCGCGTGCTGCACGCGTGCTGCATTTACGCCGCCACACACTCTGCCGTCGTTCACAAGACGTTGCGCTCCCTGTGCTTTTGTGCGGTCGTCTCCAGCGCGCCAGCGCGGTTTCTCCTCCAGTTCAGAACGACAATGGCACTCATCGTACACAAATACGGCGGCACCTCGATGGGCTCAGTCGAGCGCATCAAGAACGTCGCCAAGCGCGTCGCGAAATGGCACAAGGCTGGCCACAAGATGGTCGTCGTGCCGTCGGCGATGTCCGGCGAAACCAACCGCTTGCTCGGTCTCGCGAAAGAAATTACGGGTCAGCCGAGCCCGCGCGAACTCGACATGATCGCCGCCACGGGCGAGCAGGTCAGCTCGGGGCTGCTCGCCATCGCGCTGCAGGAAGCCGGCGTCGACGCGGTCAGCTACGCCGGCTGGCAAGTGCCGGTCAAAACGGATAGCGCGTTCACGAAAGCACGCATCAGCGAAATCGACGGCGAGCGCGTGCTGCGCGATCTCGAAGCGGGCAAGGTGGTGGTGATCACCGGCTTCCAGGGCATCGACCCTGACGGCCACATCACCACGCTCGGCCGCGGCGGTTCGGATACGTCGGCGGTTGCGGTCGCGGCCGCGTTGAAAGCCGATGAGTGCCTGATTTACACGGACGTCGACGGGGTCTACACGACTGACCCGCGCGTGGTGGAAGAAGCGCGCCGGCTCGACCGCGTGACGTTCGAAGAAATGCTGGAAATGGCAAGCCTGGGTTCGAAGGTGCTGCAGATCCGCTCGGTGGAATTCGCCGGCAAATATCAGGTGAAGACACGCGTGTTGTCGAGCCTGACCGATCCGCTGATGCCGCTCGACGCTGAAATGAAGTCGGGCACCCTGATTACTTTTGAAGAAGACGAGACCATGGAAAAAGCAGTCATCTCGGGCATCGCGTTTCAGCGCGACGAAGCTCGCATTGCCGTGATGGGTGTGCCCGACAAGCCGGGCATCGCGTATCAGATTCTCGGCCCGGTGGCGGACGCGAATATCGACGTCGACATGATCATCCAGAACCAGAGCGTGGAAGGTAAGACGGCCTTCACGTTCACGGTCGGCCGCGGCGACTATCAGCGCGCCATGGACATCCTCACGACCCAGGTGAAGGGCCACGTGCAGGCCGAGCAGGTGCTGGGCGATCCGAAGGTGTCGAAGGTCTCGGTGGTGGGCGTCGGCATGCGTTCGCACGTGGGTATCGCGAGCACGATGTTCCGCACGCTGTCGGAAGAGGGCATCAACATTCAGATGATCTCGACCTCCGAAATCAAGATCTCGGTGCTGATCGACGAGAAGTACATGGAGCTCGCCGTGCGCGCGCTGCATAAAGCGTTCGAACTGGATCAGGCATAAGTGGTTTTGAATAAACGGGGCGTACAAGAGCGCCCCGTTTGTTTTGTGCGGCCAAGGTGGCCGAGGTGAATAAATTGCGTCGCCAATGACGAAACTGGCACAAAAACTGTCCGCCAGACATTGACCTTCGCGGTTCGGCCCGCTATTATCTTGGCTTCGTCGCGCTGACTCCCTGCGCGACCGAAAGTTTGGGAGACGTGGCCGAGAGGTCGAAGGCACTCCCCTGCTAAGGGAGCATCTGGGCCAAAACCTGGATCGAGGGTTCGAATCCCTCCGTCTCCGCCAGAAGTGGTAGAGAGAACCCCGCAGAGTCTAGGCTCTGCGGGGTTTTGTTTTTGGGGCGTTGCAGTTTGAGTGGGCCGATACGACGACGAGTCGCTTTAACCTCGTTCGCGACGGCATGCGCGGTCCGGTCCCCCGCCGCCGACATTTAGCTCAGCTTGTAAATCGCCGCAGCCGTGTCATGCAGGAGTCTTCGCTGCTCCGAAACACTGAACTTCGCGATCACCTCGAAGTACGCGTAATACAGTTTCTCGAAGCTGCAGGCTAGCTTGCTGATCGGCATATGACTGGCAAACATGCATCGATCGGGGCCAAAAATTTCAATGGTTTCCAGTATCCAGGACCGGACCTGAGCGACCGTCCAATGAATGCCGAAGATGCACTCCAGCCCGAATATTTTCACCGCCACATTGGGACACGCGCCCACCGCGGTCATTTCGCGTTTCCATGCTGCCTGGCCTTCGCTGGTCAGATCGAGTGGCCAACCCATGACGGGCAGCACGAACTGAATGTCCGGAAACGCAGTCGCCAGCGATGCAAGTTCGGGCAGTTGCGGTGCGAACATTTCCAGTTCGCAAATCAGGCCACGCCCCCGCAGCGACGCGAGTCCATGTCGCCATGCCAGGCCGGACATGAGGTCCGGCCTTGGCGCATAGCGAAGCAGCGGGTTCGCCGGATGCCAGCCCAGGTGTTGGCGAACGCAACGGATCCGTTGCGCTGACGCATACGCTTCTAGCGTGGCCGGCAGATCAGGACTCGAAAAATCGACCAGAGCGATAATGCCGTCCGGGCGTCCTGTTGCGTTTGCAAGCTCCTGCGCCCAGCATGCTTCGTCCACCGGGTCGGTCGAAATGAATTCCGCCCAGACTGTGCCCACGACATTCAACGCGCTCGTGTCGCGCGCGTAGTCGTCGGGCAAATAGATGCGGGGAAGCGCGCCGTAGTCGCCGACAAGCGCTTCGAAGCCTTCGCTGCGCGTCGCGAACACGGGGTAATGGAAGCGTCGGGTGTCGTAGAAGTGTTGGTGACAGTCAAGGATCGGCAGGGCGGCGCAGTCCATCGTCCAGGTCTCCGTACGAGAGCCAGCACTGAAGCACAGTGCTTGTCCAGCGAGGTTAGCACGACTCGCTTCTGCATCCCTCGAAGTGCTTCGGCGTGCTCACGCAGGCCATTCCGTGCGCGGGTCCGTCATTGATTAATGCCCCCTCCAGATCACTCTTAAAACGCGTGCCTTAACCCCATCATCCCGACCAACTGGGAAGGCCCCCAAGACGGCGTCGTATCCTGCAAATCCCCGACCACCGTCACTGCGCTAAATCGCACGCCGGCGACGTTTGGCGATAGATAGGTTACCGAATTATTAAAGCGCAATGTGGTGTCGGGCGAGTCGACATCGCGTGGGTGCACGTCGGTCGCCCCGAGCGCGCCGACCAACTGGAAGTAGGGCGTGTATTGCCACCGGAGCGTGAACGTCCCGTACCGGTCGTTACTGAACCCGATGTATGCCTGCCGGGTGCATAGAAAGCCCGCATTGCTCTGTGCGCCCGTCAGCGATTTCAAGCTGCTCTCGAGCCGGAAAATCGCCATCGTAACCGCCGCCGATGTCTTCCGAATCGAGCAGGCCGAACTTGCTCGCCTGCAGGTTACCGTGGCTCATGTGGAAGATGGCGTGACCGCGTTGATTGCTGACAAAGGTGAACACGTTGTCGACGACACCGTACAACGTTAATGTGCGCAAATACCGAGGCGCCTGGCCGCGCATATGCGCCGCATGCCGAACTTCGCTACATGAACGCGCTGCAAGTAAGAGCCGTCTCGCCTCGCACCGTGCTCTGATTACAACCCCACTGCCTTTTCACCAAATCCGTGTCCAATGTAACGAGACGTAACCCGACGGCCCTGCGCGCGATGTTATGCATCAGTTATTACAAAGTTGAAATACGCGGTGCGACGCCTTGCGCTATATTTCCGCCAACAACACATTCTTCCAAAGGGTGATCGATGAAGTCCGCTCGTCTTGTTCCACTTTTGATCGGGGTTTTCGCGCTGGGCGCGTCGGGTGCTGCAATGGCCGGCGGCCTTAACGTGGGTGTCAACATCGGCATCCCGGCGCCGGTTTATGTAGCGCCGGCACCGGTCTACGCACCGCCTCCGCCGCCTCCGCCGCCGGTCGTCTATCAACCGGCGCCCGTGTACTACGGTGGCCCGGCGATCGTGATCGGCTGGCACGGCGACCGCTACTGGGATGGCCGCCGCTATTGGGCGCGCGATGACTGGTACCGTCATCATCCCCCGGGCCATTACAACTACGGCCGCGACCATTACGACAATCATCGCGGCTGGCACTAAGCGCCCAGGCCGCGGTTGATCGAATCGCGAGGTCAAAGAAAACCGCCCGAGAGGGCGGTTTTTCGTTGGGCTTCTACAACGAGCCCGCAAAACACAGCGGCGCGCACAAAAGCGCCACCGTTCACGCACGAGATTCGTCGGTCACTCCGCCACGGCAGCCATGCCGCCCACCACCGCGTTGAGGCCACTATCGACGTGCACGATTTCCGCCGTCACACCGGCCGCCAGATCCGACAGCAGAAACGCCGCCGTATTGCCAACCTGTTCGATCGTCACGTTGCGCTTGAGCGGCGCATTCTGTTCGACGAACTCGAGAATCTTGCCGAAGCCCTTGATACCGCTCGCGGCCAGCGTCTTGATCGGACCCGCCGAAATACCGTTGACGCGCACGCCTTTCGCGCCGAGCGAGACCGCCAGATAACGCACGCTGGCTTCGAGCGAAGCCTTGGCAAGACCCATGGTGTTGTAATTCGGGACCGCGCGCTCGGCACCGAGATAGCTGAGCGTGAGCAACGACGCGTCCGGCGTGAACATGGACTGCGCGGCCTTGGCGAGCGCCGGAAAGCTGTACGCGGAGATGTCATGCGCGATGCGGAAATTTTCGCGCGTCATGCCGTCGAGGAAGTCGCCGGCAATCGCTTCGCGCGGCGCAAAGCCGATCGAATGGACGAGGCCGTCGAGTCCGTCCCAGCGTTGCCTGAGCGAGACGAAGAGGGCCTCGATCTGTGCGTCGTCGGCGACGTCGCAGGGGAACACCAGGTCGCTGCCGAACTCGCCGGCGAACTCGGTGATGCGGTCCTTGAAGCGCTCGCCGACATAGGTGAACGCCAGTTCGGCGCCTTCGCGCTTGCACGCTTGCGCGATGCCATAGGCAATCGAACGGTTCGACAGCAAGCCGGTCAGCAGGATGCGTTTGCCAGCGAGGAAGCCCATGGAATCTCCTGATCGGATCGGCGCGCCGCGCCCGTCGACGTTGTGCGCAACGTACGTGCGGATCGCGCGGGTTTATTGGGTAGAATTCTCTCATACTGCACTTGCCCACTGACCAACAAGGCCCCTATGACAACTGGCTCGCGACGGGTTCCAACGCCTCGTGCACTCTGGTGCAGCGTGATTCATAGACCCTCGCGTGCCGGCCTCGCGATTGCGCCGCGTGCATGGCGCTCCGCTTGCTTCGCGGTGATTTGCGGTGTGCTGGCCGTGGCAGGTCTTCTCGTGGCGCCGCGGGCGCACGCGGTCTATGCGATCGCGCAATACGGCGAGCCGAAATATCCAGCGGATTTCAAGCACTTCGACTACGTCAACCCCGATGCGCCGAAGGGCGGCACGCTGGTGCTCGCCAATCCGAGCCGCCTGACCAGCTTCGACAAATTCAATCCGTTCACGCTGCGCGGCAATACAGCGCCAGGTGTCGACCTGATGTTCGAAAGCCTCACCGTCGGCAGCAGCGACGAAGTGGCGTCCGCCTACGGGCTGCTCGCCGACGACATCAACATCGCGACGGATGGCCTCTCGGTGACGTTCCACATCAATCCGCGCGCGCGGTTTTCGAACGGCGACCCGGTCACCGCCGACGACGTCAAGTTCTCGCTCGACACGCTTAAAAGCCCGCAGGCCGCGCCGCAATTCGCATCGATCTTCGGCGAAATCACGCGTGCGGTCGTGGTCGATCCGCATACGATCCGCTTCGAGTTTCACCAGCGCAATCGCGAGTTGCCTCTTCTCGCGGGCGGCATACCGGTGTTCTCGCGCAAGTGGGGGATGAAGCCGGACGGCAGCCGCATTCCATTCGACCAGCTCGCGTTCGAAAAACCGATCGGCAGCGGGCCTTATCTGATCGAGCAATACGACAACGGCCGCACCATCACCTATCGGCGCGACCCGAATTACTGGGGCGCGGCGCTGCCGGTGCGCGTCGGCATGAATAACTTCGATCGCGTCGTCTACAAGCTGTATTCGGATAGCACGGCGCGGCTGGAAGCGTTCAAGGCGGGCGAGTACGACGCGCTAGTCGAGTACGTCGCGCGCAATTGGGTGCGGCGTGACGTCGGCAAGAAATTCGACAGCGGCGAGCTGATCAAGCAGGTGTTTCCGCAACATAACGGCACCGGTATGCAGGGCTTCATGCTGAATACGCGGCGGCCCTTGTTTCAGGACGTGCGCGTGCGCAAGGCACTCGATCTCGCGCTCGACTTTCAATGGCTCAATCGCCAGTTGTTCTTCAATCAGTACACGCGTATCGACAGTTTTTTCGCCAACACCGATCTGCAGGCGAAGGGTCTGCCTTCTCCGGGCGAATTGGCGTTGCTCGAACCGTGGCGCGCGAAGCTCGACCCGGCCGTGTTCGGTCCGCCGCCGAAGCAGCCGGACACTGATCCGCCCGGTTCGCTGCGCGTCAATCTGCTGGAGGCGCGCGCGCTGTTGCAGCAGGCCGGCTGGACCTATCGCGACGGCACATTGCGCAACGCCAAGGGCGAGCCGTTCCGCTTCGAGATTCTCGACGATTCCGGCTCATCCGCGCAGATGGAGCCGATCGTCGCGACCTTCATCCGCAATCTGCAGAAGCTGGGCATCGAGGCCACATTTCGCGTGTCGGATTTCGCGGTCTATCAGAAGCGTCTGGATGCCTTCGATTTCGACACCACCACGATCCGCATGCCGGACGTGCAGGTGCCCGGCTCCGAGCAGATCGAACGATTCGGCAGCAAGGCGGCCGCTACGCAGGGTTCCGATAACATGATCGGGCTGAAGTCGCCTGTCGTGGATGCGATCCTGAATGCGCTCGTGCATGCGCAAACACGCGAGCAGCTCGTCGACGCCACGCATGCGCTCGACCGTGTGCTGATGCATGGCTACTATGTCGTGCCGCATTGGTACAGCGCAACGCATCGGGTGGCGTTCAAGCGCGGTCTTGCGTGGCCCAAAACGCTGCCCCTGTACTATTCAGCGGAAGGCTGGATTACGTCGATGTGGTGGTTCGCGCAGCCACCATCGCCACCGCAGCCGTCAGCGCAACCATAAGCGCGCTAACGCGTCATTCATTCACCGCCTTCGCACCGGAAACGCCGCCATGTGGAGCTACATCCTCAAACGCCTGCTGCTGATGATCCCGACCTTGCTCGGCGTGCTGACGCTGACCTTCGTCGTGATCCAGTTCGTTCCCGGCGGCCCGGTCGAGCAGATGCAGCACGAGTTGCGCAAAGGCGCGGAAAACGGCGCGCCGTTCGGTCTGCGCGCGCATAGCGGCGTCGACGCGCAGCAGATCGCGCAACTCAAAGCGCTCTACGGATTCGACAAACCGCCGCTCGAACGCTACGTGCTGATGCTCAAGCGCTTCTCGACGTTCGATCTCGGCCAGAGTTATTTCCGCCATCAAAGCGTGTGGTCGCTGATCGTCTCCAAGCTGCCGGTGTCGATCAGCATCGGCTTATGGACGTTCTTTCTGACGTATCTGATATCGGTGCCCCTCGGCATTGCGAAGGCGGTGCGCAACGGCTCGCGCTTCGATGTCGCGACGAGCCTCGTCGTGCTGGTCGGCTACGCGATTCCGGGCTTCGTGCTGGGCGTGTTGCTGCTCGTGCTGTTCGGCGGCGGCACGTTTCTGCAACTGTTTCCGCTGCGCAATCTCACTTCGGACAACTGGGCGCAATTGAGTGTGGCCGGCAAGATTCTCGACTATCTGTGGCATATCGCGTTGCCGATCACGGCTTCGGTGGTAGGCAGTTTCGCGGTCGTCACCATGCTGACGAAAAACGCTTTCCTCGACGAGATCCGCAAACAATACGTGCTCACCGCGCGCGCCAAAGGGTTGTCTGAAAAGCGCGTGCTGTGGAAGCACGTGTTCCGCAATGCGCTGTTGCCGCTGATCGTCGGTTTTCCGGCCGCGTTTATCGGCGCGTTCTTTACCGGCAGTCTGCTGATCGAAACGCTGTTTTCGCTCGACGGCCTCGGGCTGTTGTCGTACGAATCGGTGGTGCGGCGCGACTATCCGGTCGTGCTCGGCACGCTGTATCTGTTCACGCTGATCGGACTCGCGACCAAGCTGATCTCCGATCTTTGCTATGTGTGGGTCGATCCCCGCATCCAATTCGAACAACTGGAGCGCTGATGAATCGAGCCCGTCTTTCCGCCGATGCGTCGCCGCGCACCGAACCGGCGCGCGCGTTCGTCTCGCCCTCGCCGGCGCGTCGTGTGTGGCAGCGTTTTCGGCAGCAGCGGTTGGGCTACTGGAGCCTGATCGTGTTCGTCGTGGCGTTCGCGGCGAGTCTGGCTGGTCCGCTGTGGTCGAACGACAAACCGTTGGTGGTTCGCTACGAAGGCAACCTGTATTTTCCGATGTTCAAGACCTACGCCGAGACCACTTTCGGCGGTGACTTTCCGACACCGGCCGATTATCTCGATCCGTATATCAAGCATCGTTTCGACGCGCCGGGTAACTTCGCGCTGTATCCGCCGAATCGCTACTACTACGACACGCTGAATTACTTTTCGAAGGCGCCGAACCCGGCGCCGCCGTCGCGCGACAACTGGCTCGGCACCGACGACCGCGGCCGCGACCTGTTCGCGCGTCTGCTCTACGGCTTCCGGGTGTCGGTGGAATTCGGACTGGTGCTGACGCTGATCGGCACGATACTGGGCATCGCGGCCGGCGCCGTGCAAGGTTATTTCGGAGGGCGTACCGATATCATCGGGCAGCGTCTGATTGAAATCTGGAGCGCCATGCCGGAGCTTTACCTGCTGATCATCTTTTCGTCGATCTTCGAGCCGGGCTTCATTCTGCTGATCGTGTTGCTTTCGCTGTTCGGCTGGATCGGTCTGTCCGACTACGTGCGCGCCGAATTCCTGCGCAATCGCCACCAGGACTATGTGCGCGCGGCGCGCGCGATGGGCCTGTCGAACTGGCAGATCATGTGGCGGCATGTGCTGCCGAATAGCCTGACGCCGGTGATCACGTTTCTGCCGTTTCGCATGAGCGGCGCCATTCTCGCGCTGACGAGCCTCGACTTTCTCGGCCTGGGCGTGCCGTCGCCTACGCCGAGCCTCGGCGAACTGCTCGCGCAAGGCAAGGCGAATCTCGACGCCTGGTGGATTTCGCTGTCCACCTTCGGCGTGCTGGTGGCGATGCTGTTGCTGCTGACGTTCATGGGCGACGCGCTGCGCAATGCGCTCGATACCCGCATCTCCGATGCGATGCGCGCCGGAGGCAATCAATGAGCGCGAACTTGCGAAACACGGCGTCACGGACCACGCCACCGCCGCTGCTCGAACTGGACCATCTGCACGTGCGTTTCGGCGACACCGTCGCGGTGAGCGACGTCACGCTCGCGATCCAGCGCGGTGAACGCGTGGCGCTGGTCGGCGAATCGGGTTCGGGCAAGAGCGTGACCGCGCTGTCGATCCTGCGGCTGTTGAGCGACGCGCAGGTGAGCGGCTCGATCCGTTTCGACGGTGAGGACCTGCTCGGCAAAACCGAGCGCGAGATGCGCGGTATGCGTGGCTCGGACATCGCGATGATCTTTCAGGAGCCGATGACCGCGCTCAATCCGCTCTACACGGTCGGTGACCAGATCGCGGAAACCATCGTCGTGCACGACGGCGTGAGCGCAAACGAGGCACGCAAGCGCGCCGTGGCGCTGCTGGGACGCACGGGTATCGCCGAGCCGGGCAAGCGCGTGAACAGTTATCCGCATCAGCTCTCAGGCGGCCAGCGCCAGCGCGCGATGATCGCCATGGCGCTGGCGTGCCGTCCGCGTCTCCTGCTCGCCGACGAGCCGACCACGGCGCTCGACGTGACGATCCGCGCGCAGATCGTCGAGCTGCTGCTGGAACTGCAACGCGACGAAGCGGAAAAACGCGGCATGGCCGTGCTGCTGATCACCCACGACCTGAACCTGGTGCGCCACTTCGCGCACCGCATCGCGGTGATGGAGAAGGGCGTTCTGGTGGAGAGCGGGCCAGTCGAGCAGGTGTTCGAGTCGCCGCAGCATCCGTACACGCAACGTCTGCTGGCGAGCCGGCCTGAACGCACGGTGGTGCCGGTGCTGCCGATTTCGCCGGTGCTGCTCGAAGCGCGCGAAATCTCGGTCGATTTCAAAACGAAGCTGCCGGGCTTCAGCGGCTGGTTCCGCTCGGGGCGGTTTCGCGCCGTCGCGGACGCGAACGTGTCCGTGCGCCAAGGCGAGACGCTCGGGATCGTCGGCGAATCGGGTTCGGGCAAGTCGACGCTGGCGATGGCCTTGCTCGGCCTGCAACGCACCGTGCACGGTGAGATCGAGTTTCAGGGCAGGGCGCTCGGCAGTTATCGCGGCGCCGAACAGACCGCCTTACGCTCGAACATGCAGGTGGTCTTCCAGGATCCGTTCAGTTCGCTTTCGCCGCGCCAGACGATCGAGCGGATCGTCGGCGAAGGGCTTGCGCTGCACCGGCCGGCCATGACGCCGCAAGCGCGCCGCGACAAGGTGATCTCGGTGTTGCGCGAAGTCGGCCTCGACCGCACGGTGCTGCAACGCTATCCGCACGAGTTCTCCGGCGGGCAGCGCCAGCGGATCGCGATTGCGCGCGCGCTGGTGCTCGAACCACGCATCCTGATCCTCGACGAACCGACCAGCGCGCTCGATGTTTCCATTCAACAGCAGGTGCTGAAACTACTCGCCGGGTTGCAACAGAAGTACAACCTTGGCTTCGTTTTTATTAGCCACGACCTGGCGGTAATCGGGGCAATGGCGCATCGTGTCGCGGTCATGCAAAACGGTTCGATCGTCGAAAGCGGCGAGGTTGAGAAGATTTTTGCGACACCCGCCCACCCCTACACTCGAAAGCTGCTGAAAGCAGCGCTAGACCATTGATTTACCGCTTTTTCACCAATTGGGTGCGTGTCTCGATTGTATTTTTCTATTTCTTTTGACATGTGAATACTTACTGGCTAGTATCGACCAAACTTTTTCCGTAGACCCCTGATTTTTAGGCAAAAAATACCGACCAATGCAGCACAGAAACCTAACCCAGGCTTGCACGCGCGTCGTCGCCGGGATGTTCATTGGCGTCTTGATGGCAGCAGCTCCCGGCGCGTTCGCCGACGAAGTAAGCAGTTTCAATCAGAATGCCTCATATTCGACCCTCAACGGGTCGAATTCTTTGTCCGCTCCCACTACGCAAGCAACCGCTCCAGCTAGCGACAGCGGCGCCAAATCGTTCCTCTCCGGCATGGCCGGCAAGGCAGGCGACGTGGTCGTCGGCGCGCTGAACATGATCGGCGTGCGCTACCGCTGGGGTGGCAACACTCCGGATTCGGGGCTCGACTGTAGCGGCTTTGTACGCTACGTGTTCCAGGACACGCTCGGTATGGCGCTGCCGCGCCGCGCCGAAGAAATGAGCCGCGTCGGCGAAAAGGTGCGCGTGAGCGACCTGAAGCCGGGCGATCTGGTGTTCTTCAACACCATGCGCCGCACGTTCTCGCACGTCGGCATCTATATCGGCGACAACAAGTTCGTGCACTCGCCCTCCACGGGCAGCACGATCCGTGTCGACGACATGGACGACGGTTACTGGGAAAAGCGCTTCACAGGCGCGCGTCGGATCGAGGCGTCGTATCAGGACGGCCAGGATCTGCGCAAGCGCGTGAACGCGGCAATCGGCGGCAATCAGTAAGCGATTGCGTCGGCGGTTCCCGGCATAAAAAAGCCTGCTTCGAGCGAAGCAGGCTTTTTTGCGCTTGAGCGGCGGACGAGGCCGCCTCAGAGGCCGCGCAGATTGGTTCAGGCTGTGGCCCGGCTCGCCGCCGCCAGCTTGCGTTGCAATTCCGGCATCATCTTCGCCACGGCTTCCTCGCCGGCCAGAATCGCCGCGTTGCGTTGCGAGAAATCACTGCCGCTCATGGCGGCCAGATTCGGGCGGATCACGACGTCCGCGTATTTGTCGAGTTCATAGGCCTTGATCGTTTGGCCCATGATCGTGAAGGTCTGCATCAGCACGTCGAACGAACTGGCCGTCAGGCCGCTTTCCGGGCGCTGCGAGATATCCACGGCGATCACGAAATCCGCGCCCATCTTGCGCGCGAACGACGCCGGCACCGGGCTCACCAGCCCGCCGTCCACATACTCGTGGCCGCCGATCTTCACCGGCTCGAAAATCGACGGCACGCTGCACGACGCGCGCACCGCGATACCGGTGTTGCCGCGCTGGAACAGGATCGGCTGGCCGGACTTCAGGTCGGTGGCGACAACGCCCAGCGGCTTGGCCATCTTCTCGATCGGGCGGTTGTTGAGCGTCGTGTTCAGGTAGTTCTGCAGCGCGACGCCTTGCAGAAATCCGCGCGTGCGAAAAGGCATGGCCCAGTCGCTGATCGACGCTTCGTCCATGGTCAGGGCGAGCTTGTTCAGCGCAAAGCCGTTCATGCCCGACGCGTACAGCGCGCCCACCACCGAGCCGGCACTGGTGCCGGCCACCAGATCGATCTGGATATTGCGCGCCTCGAGTCCCTTGATTACGCCGATGTGCGCGAAGCCTCGCGCGGCGCCGCCGCCGAGCGCCAGCGCGACGCGCAACGGCCGCTGCGGCTTGTCGAGCGGCGGCGTCGTCGTGGGCGTAACGGGCGTGGCGGCGACGGGCGTAGTGTCGGTTTTGCCGCCGGTCGTGGTGCAGGCGGCCAGCACCGCCGAGGCGGCGGCCAGTGAAAAGTTACGGCGGGCGAGGCGAGGCGATGAGGGCTTCAACGAGTTCTCCAGCAACGGCGCGAGCAACGCAGTCGGCGTCGCCGGTGGCCGCGATCAGGCGGATAGTCAGACGGACGGCATCGCCGGCGGCGATTCCATGCGCTGTGGATCCATCTCCGGCCGCAGCGCGCGCACATCATAAAGCAAAGCTCCGCGCGCGCGGCGGCGCGGTAATGAAACGTTGCAGAGGAAGCCCTCGGACGCTGTCCGGCACTGGATGCACGCCGCACCTGGCCGTTCGGACGAGGGCAGGTAAGACGCTTCTCGAAGGTATAATTCGCCTCTCGCATTTATTTCCTTCGTGCCCATGCACGGCGCTGTTTTGCCGAATGGGCGCGCTCCGCTGCCGCGCTTTGCGGGCGATGTCTCCCTCGAGCGCCGGCGCCTGTCTTCCGAGTAACCGCTAATGACCACCTCCGTTCGTACCCGTTTCGCACCGAGTCCCACCGGCTTCATCCACCTCGGCAACATTCGCTCCGCGCTTTATCCGTGGGCGTTCGCGCGCAAGATGAAAGGGACCTTCGTGCTGCGGATCGAGGACACCGACGTGGAGCGCTCCACCAGCGAATCCGTCGACGCCATTCTCGAAGGCATGGCGTGGCTCGGCCTCGATTTCGACGAAGGCCCGTTCTACCAGATGCAGCGCATGGACCGTTACGGCGAAGTGCTCAAACAGATGCAGGACGCGGGGCTGGTGTACCCGTGCTACATGTCGACGGAAGAACTCGACGCGCTGCGCGAGCGTCAACGTGAGGCGGGCGAAAAGCCGCGCTATGACGGTACGTGGCGTCCGGAGCCGGGCAAGGTGCTGCCTGAGCCGCCGGCGGGCGTGCAACCGGTGCTGCGCTTCCGTAACCCGCTGACCGGTGTGGTGGCGTGGGACGACGCCGTGAAGGGCCGCATCGAGATCTCGAACGAAGAGCTCGACGACCTCGTGATCGCGCGTCCGGACGGCACGCCGACCTACAACTTCTGCGTGGTGGTGGACGATCTGGACATGCGCATCACGCACGTGATTCGCGGCGACGACCATGTCAACAACACGCCGCGGCAGATCAACATTCTGCGCGCGCTCGGCGGCGAGCCGCCGGTCTACGCGCACTTGCCGACCGTGCTGAACGAGCAGGGCGAGAAGATGAGCAAGCGCCACGGCGCGATGAGCGTGGTGGGTTATCGCGACGCCGGTTTTTTGCCTGAGGCGGTGGTCAACTATCTGGCGCGCCTCGGCTGGTCGCATGGCGATGCGGAAATCTTCTCGCGCGAGCAGTTTGTGGAATGGTTCGATCTGGAGCATCTGGGCAAGTCCCCGGCCCAGTACGACCACGACAAGCTGGCTTGGCTGAACGCGCACTACATCAAAGAAGCGGATAACGCACGTCTCGCGGAGTTGGCCAAGCCGTTCTTCACCGAACTGGGCATCGACGAAGCCGCACTCGCCCAAGGCGCCGATCTGGTGGCGGTGGTGGGCTTGCTGAAGGACCGCGCGTCGACGGTGAAGGAAATCGCCGAGAACGCCGCGATGTTCTACCGCACACCCGCGCCGGATGCAGAGTCCCTCGCGCAACACGTGACCGACGTGGTGCGTCCGGCGCTCGCCGATCTGGCCGCCGCGCTCAAGACCGTGGAGTGGACCAAGGAAGCGATCGCCGCCGCTTTGAAGGCGACGCTCGGCGCGCACAAGCTCAAGATGCCGCAACTGGCCATGCCGGTGCGTCTGCTGGTGGCGGGCACCACCCATACGCCGTCGATCGACAGCGTGCTGATGCTGTTCGGGCGTGATGTCGTCGTGGGCCGTATCGAAAAAGCGCTGGTCTGAGCGCGTTCGCGCCTGCCTTGAGCGGGATTGCATGCGGCTTCTGAAAAAAGTCGCATGCAATTGCTCAAAGGGTATTTACAAAGCGCAAATTGGCCTCTAGAATCTCGTTTCTGTTCTGCAAGGGGGGTATAGCTCAGCTGGGAGAGCGCTTGCATGGCATGCAAGAGGTCAGCGGTTCGATCCCGCTTACCTCCACCATCAGAGCAGAGTGAAGTTGTTTCGAAGTCTGGAGCTTGTAGCAAAAAAGACTTCACAAACAGCGGTAACGTAGTTAGAATATTGGTCTTTGCTGCTGGCGAAACAGAAGTTAGCGTGAGTTAGCAGCAAGATAAAGACAAATCTGAAAAGATTATGTCCCCTTCGTCTAGAGGCCTAGGACATCACCCTTTCACGGTGAGTACAGGGGTTCGAATCCCCTAGGGGACGCCAAACATCAGCGTCGCTTTAGTGTTCGATTAATTCGAGTAGTAAGCAGCGCAGCTTGCAGAGAGAAAACCAACGCTCGCAAGTCATTGATAGGCAAACTGGAGCGGTAGTTCAGTTGGTTAGAATACCGGCCTGTCACGCCGGGGGTCGCGGGTTCGAGTCCCGTCCGCTCCGCCAGACAAAGCCCGTTCATACGAACTTGAACGGGCTTTTTCATTAAAGGTGTAAGCAGTACGTTGTCCCCTTCGTCTAGAGGCCTAGGACATCACCCTTTCACGGTGAGTACAGGGGTTCGAATCCCCTAGGGGACGCCAGCACATCGGCGTCGTTCGGTTGGAAGTTTGAACGGTGCAGCGGTAACGCAGTGGTGAATGAGCCAGTCTCATTCGCCGCGGCGCAAGAAATCTGGAGCGGTAGTTCAGTTGGTTAGAATACCGGCCTGTCACGCCGGGGGTCGCGGGTTCGAGTCCCGTCCGCTCCGCCAGATTTGAAAAAGCCCACTTCGAAAGAAGTGGGCTTTTTTTATTCCACTGTCCAGCGCGCCTGGGTATGCTCGGGACAAACAGCCATTGCCAGCGCGCGCGGCCTGTTTTACCGTTGACCCGACTCTCCCTTGTCGCCCCGCCATGTTCGATCCCACCGAAGCTCCGTTACCGTTTCATCTGCGCAAAGCAAGCATGGACGATTTCGAGTTCGCCGAGGCGCTGACTCGCAACAACATGGGCGGTTATTACCGCCGCCATCATCTCGTCTGGCGTGGCGATCTGTTTCTCGGCAGCTGGCGCGAGTCGGAAAATTTCATTCTCGAAATGGACGGCACGCCGATCGGCGTGTTGCGCATCACGCAAGAGGGCGATTCACTGCACATCCGCGACGTGCAGATTGCCGAAGGCCATCGTCGGCTCGGTGCCGGCACGTATCTGCTCGATGTCTCGCATCAATGGGCGCGCGAGCGCGGCCTGCGCGAGTTGCAATTGCGGGTGTTCGTCGACAACCCTGCGGCTCGCCTCTATCAGCGCAAAGGCTACAAGCTGGCCGGGCCGCGTCTCGCGCAACTTGGTGCGATTCGCCATTTGGCGCGACGGGTTTGAGGTGGCGTTTGATACGCGAGGTCTGTGGCTCAATTGTCCGAACGCTGGTTTGAAGTGTCGAGTATGACCTGCGGGACCCTAAGACGTTAGTGATTCCCCACAATGTTTGCGGCGCCGAACTGGGCGCGCCGCGTCTGAAGCGCGCGTTCGACGCCGCGGTTTGACACGCTCACTCAACGCCCAGCATCGCTCTGCGCATCCGCGCGATCCCGCGCAGTCTCGTCGTCCAGTTCCGTATCGCCGTGCTCGCTTTGCGCCGCCCGATGTTCCGAGCCACGCTCGATAAACGCGCGCGGACTTTCGCCGAAGGCACGGCGGAACATCGCGGAAAACGCACTTTGACTCTGATAGCCCAGTTCCAGCGCGACGTGCGAAAGCGGCCGCCCCTGGCTCAATAGCGGAATCGCGCGCGCCAGAATCGCCTGCTGGCGCCACTGCGAAAAACTCACCCCCAGCTCCTGACGAAACAGCCGCGCAATGGTGCGCGTGCTAGCGCCCACGCTGGACGCCCATTGTTCGAGCGACTCGCCATGCGTCGGGTCCGCGATCACTGCTTCGCACAGCGCGCGCAGACGCTTTTCGTTAGGCATCGGCACCGAGAGCGGCAGCGGCTCCGAGCGAGTCAGTTCATCGAGTGCGAGGGCGCCCAGCAACTGTTCGCGCGTAGCCGAGATGCCGGGCGTGTCGAGCGCGGCAATCACTTCGCGCAGCAGATCCGAGACTTCGACCACGCGTGGCGTATCGAGGCCGGCCGGCACGGTGCTTTCGGTGATGTAAAGCGTGCGCAGGAACGCGTCTTCGACGGCGACCACTTCGTGCGTCACGTGGGGCGGCACCCAGATCGCCCGCGAGGGCGGCACCATCCACGTGGTACCGGTGGTCGCGACCCGCAGGACGCCACGCGACGCATAAGCCACCTGCGCCCACGCATGCGTGTGACGCGCGATGTGCCAGCCCGAGGGCATCTGCCGCGAACGCACACGGATCGGATGCGTTTCGTTCGGCTGGAACTCGGGCGGAATATCGGCGAAGCGCACGAGGCTCGACAGGTTTGAGTCGGCGGACGAAGTCATGCTGAAAACGATCACGATAACGGAACGCGGGCTTCCATAAGTACGCCGAAAGCGCCGCAAGGCAAAAACACGCGCGGGCGGGCAAACCGCCGCGGGCTTCTCATTGTAGGTGTTGCAAGGCACAGGGCGTTGCATAATGTCCCGACTACCGGACCCGAGGAGAACCCCATGAGCTTTGCCACAGCCGACTTGTGCGACGCGCACGAGGATCAACTGGCGCTCGGCACGTTGCGCGTGCTCGAGCCGGTCTTCCACCTGTTCAGCCGCGCCGAGTGTTTCAGCGGTGAAGCGGTGACGCTAAAGGTGTTCGAAGACAACGCGCTCGTGCGGGCCACGCTCGAGGAGAAGGGCGCGGGCCGTGTGCTGGTGATCGATGGCGGCGGCAGCCTGCGTTGCGCGCTGGTCGGCGGCAATCTCGCGCAGATCGCAGAACAGAGCGGCTGGGCGGGCATCGTCCTGAACGGCTGCGTGCGCGATGCGCTGGAACTCAACGAGGTGAACGTCGGCATTGCGGCTTTGACCACCTCACCGCGGCGCGGCCAGAAGCTCGGCACCGGCGAGCGCGACGTGGCGGTGCAATTGCCCGGCGCGCTGGTGCGTCCCGGCGAATGGATCTACGCGGATATCGACGGCGTGCTCGTGGCAAGCGCGGAACTCAATTGAACTGAATCGCAGCCGCGACTCGAACTCGAACAGACCCAGAAACAGACCCCACCCAACCCTGATTCAAGGAGAGCAAACGACGATGCAGACCGTCTTTGTATACGGCACATTGCGCGCCGGTGAAGTGAACGACATCCGCCACGCCGCGGCGCGCAACGAGATCGCCGCCCCCAATCTGCTCGGCACGGCTACGGTCCGTGGCCACCTGTTCGACTTCGGCTCGTATCCGGGCCTCGTGGTCGACGAAGCCGGCGTCGACGTGATCGGCGACGTGTACGAGATCGACGACGAACTGGTCGCCGTGCTCGACGAAATCGAGGCGGTTTATCCGGGCGTCGAGGACCGTTTCCTCGCGCGCGAAGTGATGGTGAAAGTCGACGGCAACGTCGTGAACTGCCGCTTTTATCCGGTTGCGCCGAATGTGGTGAAGGGCTTGCCCGAAATCAAATCGGGCGACTGGATCGAGTACCGCAGCACGCGTTGACCAAACCGCGTGACCGGCCCATAAAAAACGGCCCGGCAGGCATACACCTGTCGGGCCGTCCGGTCGGTCAGCCTTGCGACTCAAGCCGCTTCACGCCGCGGGCTAAACACGCGCTAAGCGGGCTTGTTACTGCGTCGTCCATATCAATGCAGCGGAGTGCATCCGATGCATCCACGAGGCCTGACGCCAGCCTCAAATTTCTTCGTACAGCGGCAGCGTGAGGAAGTCGGTGAACTGCTCCGACGTCGACATCTCTTCGAAGATCTGCGCGGCGCGCTCATACGGCTTGATGTCGCCGCCCACGGCCTGCTTCACCTTCTCGAGTTCCTGCGCCGACAACTCGCGCACCAGTTCCGCCGTCACCTTGCGGCCGTCGTCGAGCTTGCCCTTCGGCGAGCGAATCCACTGCCACACCTGCGAGCGCGAGATTTCCGCGGTGGCCGCGTCTTCCATCAGATTGTGAATCGGCACACAGCCATTGCCCGCGAGCCACGCACCCAGGTAGTGAATGCCGACGTTGATGTTGTTGCGCAGACCGCCTTCGGTGATCGGCGCTTCCGGACGGAAGTCCGTCAGGTCGGTGGCGGTGACGAGCACGTCGTCGCGTTGCTTGCCGATCTGGTTCGGCTTGTCGCCGAGCACCCTGACGAACTCTTCCATCGCGATCGGCACGAGGCCGGGATGCGCGACCCAGCCGCCGTCGTACCCGTCGCCGGCATCGCGCGCCTTGTCCGAGCGCACGCCGCCCATCGCCTTTTCGTTCGCCGCCGGATCGTTCTTGATCGGAATCAGCGCGCTCATGCCGCCGATCGCCGGCGCATTGCGGCGATGGCAAGTCTTCAGCAACAGCAGCGCGTAGGCGCGCATGAACGGCGCCGTCATCGTGATCTGCGAGCGATCGGCGAGGCAGAAGTCACGGTCGGCCTTGAACTTCTTGATCGCCGAGAAGATGTAGTCCCAGCGGCCGGCGTTCAGGCCTGAGCTATGTTCGCGCAGCTCGTACAGGATCTCGTCCATTTCGAAGGCGGCGAGGATCGTTTCGATCAGCACCGTTGCGCGAATCGTGCCGCGCGGCACACCGACGGCTTCCTGCGCGGCGACGAAGATGTCGTTCCACAGACGCGCTTCGAGATGGCTTTCCATCTTCGGCAGATAGAAGTACGGGCCCGAGCCGCGCGCGACCAGTTCCTTCGCGTTGTGCACCATGAAGAGCGCGAAGTCGAAGATGCCGCCCGACACGCGCTTGCCGTCCACCTTCACGTGCTTCTCGTCCAGATGCCAGCCGCGCGGACGCACGATCAGCGTGGCGACCTTGTCGTTCAGCGTGTACGACTTGCCGTTCTGTTCCAGCGAAATCGTGCGGCGCACCGCGTCCTTCAGATTGATATGGCCGGTGATCTGGTTATCCCAGCTCGGCGCATTCGAATCCTCGAAGTCGGTCATGTACGAGTCCGCGCCCGAATTCAGCGCGTTGATGATCATCTTGCGCTCGACCGGACCGGTGATTTCCACGCGGCGGCATTGCAGATCCTGCGGCAGCGGCGCGATTTTCCAGTCGCCTTCACGCACGCTCTTCGTCTCGGCGAGGAAGTCGGGGCGCTCGCCTGCGTCGAGGCGCTTCGTGCGTTCCGCACGCGCCTGCAACAACTGCTGGCGACGCGGCTCGAACGTGCGATGCAGCGCGGCGACGAGTTCGAGCGCTTCGCGCGTGAGAATCGCGTCATAGCCCGGCTTGATTTCAGCCGTGATTTCCATGCCCTGCGGCAACTGCAACGATGAATGCGAGGACTGCGGGCTTGCCATGTTTTCTCCTTGGTCGGTCAGATTGCAAAGATGCAAATGTTGAAGTGCGGTTGATGTGCGTCGCGTTAGCCAGTAGTAACCGTCATGCGCCAGGGCTGTGGCGCGTGCGGCTGCCGCCGGCGCCGCTGTTGCGGCCGGACGACGCGGGGTTCTTCAGAAAAGCGAGCAGATCGGTCATGCCTCCGCCTGCGCCATGCGGCATGACACCCAGTTCTTCGGCTGGGGCGTTTTGCCGGTTGAGCCAGAAAGTGGTGAAGCCGAACCACGTCGCGCCCGCCACGTCCCAACCGTTCGACGACACGAAGACGATCTCGCGCGGCAGCGCGTCGAAGGCTTGTGTGCCGAGCGCGTAAGCGGCGGGCGAGGGTTTGTAGGCACGCACGGCGTCGACGGAAAGAACGCGGTCGAACAG
Organism: Paraburkholderia phytofirmans; assembly: GCF_046028095.1. Taxonomy (GTDB): domain Bacteria; phylum Pseudomonadota; class Gammaproteobacteria; order Burkholderiales; family Burkholderiaceae; genus Paraburkholderia; species Paraburkholderia phytofirmans_A. The sequence continues at coordinate 64,529 of NZ_JAQQDJ010000002.1, read as the reverse complement.
GCGCGTCATGCCGGCGCTCTTCACGGCGATGTCGAGCATTTGCGGATTGCCGTTCGAGAGAATCGCGAGGCGTGGACGCGGGGCGGATTCGCCACCCGCGCGCGCTGCTGAGTCAGGGAAAGCTTCGCGCAACTGGCGCAGCGCGGGCACGGCATCGGGGAAAGCGGACAGGCACGCGTATTCGTCCATCAGACGCTTCTCGGCCGTGCGGCCCAGCGTGAGCTGAAGTTTTTTTGCGGCGAAGCGCAACGCGTCGAGCGTGATGTCCCAGAACGGCCGGTAATGCACGCCGGGTGCATGAGCGGAATCGGCGAGCGTGCGCAGCTGCGTATATTCGATCTGTTTTTGCCGCCACAGCTGCGAGAGCGCGTCGCCGTGGCCGAGGAACATCTGCTCCGCGGCAGCGATCACCGAATGCACGTCGAAAAGCGTGCCGTAGGCGTCGAAAATCACTGCTTTAGGGGAGAGTGTCGTTGTGGCCGACATTGCCGTGCACTCCTGTCAGAGGTCAGGACGGATTGTATTAGTGATGTCAGGCGCTAAAAAAGAGGCTAAACATCACTTGATCTTTTACTTTCATCCACCTAATCTGACGCGCACCGACCACTTTCCCGCCTATGCGCGGCTTCCATCGCTCATGGACCGTTTCAAGCAGATCGAGACTTTCGTGACCGTCGCGGCCAAAGGCAGCCTGTCTGCCGCGGCTTCGGCCGAAGGCGTCGCGCCCGCCATCATCGGCCGCCGCATCGACGCGCTCGAAGAGCGCCTCGGCGTCAAATTGCTGGTGCGCACCACGCGCAAGATCACGCTGACTTTCGAGGGCTCGGCTTTTCTCGAAGACTGCCAGCGCATCATTCACGAGATGCAGAACGCCGAAGCCAGCGTGTCGGCGGGCGGCGTCAAGGCGAGCGGCCATTTGCGGCTGTCCGCGCCCGCAGGTTTCGGGCGGCGGCACGTCGCGCCACTGGTGCCGGCCTTCACGGTCGCGCATCCGGACGTGTCGATCACGCTCGACCTGTCCGACCGCCTCGTCGATCTGGTCAACGAGGGTTTCGACTGCGCGGTGCGTCTCGGCGAGTTGCCGGATTCGTCGCTGGTGTCGCTCAAGCTCGGCGAGAACCGCCGTGTCTGCGTGGCGTCGCCGTCGTATCTGAGCCGGCGCGGCGCGCCGCACAGCCTCGCCGATCTCGCGCATCACAACTGTCTCGCGCTCGGCGCGAGCGCCAACCAGCAGCGCGGCTGGATGTTCCAGCAGGGCGACAAGGTTGTGTCGATCAAGGTGTCCGGCACGATGGAATGCTCGGACGGCGCGGTGCTGCACGAATGGTGTCTCGAAGGCTACGGACTCGCGTGGCGCTCGTGGTGGGAAGTCGGCACGGACATCGCGGCCGGGCGGCTCGTCAGCGTGCTCGACGAATTCGCTGCGCCGCCCATCGGCATTCACGCGGTATTTCCGCAACGCCGTCATTTGCCGCTTCGCGTGCGATTGTTTCTGGATTTTCTCAAGCATACGTATGGGCACCCTGACTACTGGGGTTGAATGCGGAGCCTGGGCGCGCAGCCAATGGCAGCGCCGCGAACAAGGGGTTTCCGATATGCGGACAGACCCTCAACAGATTCATACGCTCAATTCCGCGACCTACAATCGATTGAAGCGGCTTGTCAGCCGGGCCTCGTTGGACGCTGAGGCCGCGCTGCGTGCAGCCGGTGACGGAGGGCATCATGTTCAGGCACATCCTGGTTCCGACCGACGGTTCCGACCTGTCACGCAAGGCGATCGACGGCGCCATCGACCTCGCGCAAGCCGTCAACGCTCACGTCACCGCCTACGCGTGTCTGCCGCAATACCCGTACTCGCCGTTCTCCGACGTCGTGGTCGAACCGCCCTCGGAATTCCTGCAGCGCAGCGAGCGCGAAGCGCGCATGCATCTGCGCGAGGTAGAGATGGCGGCGCGCCGCGTCGGCGTCACGGTCGACAGCCGGACCAGCGTGCACCCGGCGCCGTATCTCGGCATCATCGAAGCGGCGGAGCAGGGCGGCTGTGACGTGATCTTCATGGCGTCGCATGGCCGCCGCGGTCTGGGCAGCCTGCTGATCGGCAGCGAAACGCAGCGGGTGCTCACGCATACGAAGATTCCGGTGATCGTGTATCGCTGAAATCGCGGGCGAAAAAAACGCGCCGGCGGTGAGGCCGGCGCGCGCTGTGTTCGCCGCACAATCCGTTGTGCTGGCTTTCTCTCCACTGCTGCTGCGAGCTCTCCCAAGTTCCGCTGCGAGACTTCGGCAGTCGGGTGCGGTTCGATTCGCGCCCCGACAGCCTTGCTCCTCCCTGTGACGGCGGCTCTCTGACGGAGCCGCTTTTCGTCTATCTGCCTTGTTCCAGCGATCAGACCGCGCGGTTGCTTACGCGACCTTCTTGTCGAAGAACTGTTCGTCTTCCGTCGAGCCGTGCAGCGCGGTCGTCGATGCATCGCGTTCGACCGTTTGCGTCACGGCGTCGAAGTAGCCGGTGCCGACTTCGCGTTGATGCTTGACCGCGGTGAAACCCTTTTCGGCGGCAGCGAATTCGGCCTGCTGCATTTCGACGAAGGCCGTCATCTGATTGCGGGCATAGCCGTGCGCGAGGTTGAACATCGAGTAGTTCAGCGCGTGGAAGCCGGCCAGCGTGATGAACTGGAACTTGTAGCCCATCGCGCCGAGTTCGCGCTGGAACTTGGCGATCGTCGCGTCGTCCAGGTTCTTCTTCCAGTTGAACGACGGCGAACAGTTGTACGACAGCAGCTGATCCGGGTACTCCTTGTGGATCGCGTCGGCGAATCTCTTCGCGAACTCGAGGTCCGGCTTGCCGGTTTCGCACCAGATCATGTCGGCGTACGGCGCGTAGGCGAGGCCACGCGAGATCGCCTGTTCGAGACCCGGCTTGGTGCGGTAGAAACCTTCCACCGTGCGCTCGCCCGTCAGGAACGGCTTATCGTTTTCGTCGATGTCCGACGTGATCAGGTCGGCGGCTTCCGCGTCGGTGCGCGCCAGCAGTACGGTCGGCGTGCCGGAGACGTCGGCGGCCAGACGCGCGGCCGTCAGTTTGGCGATGTTTTCACGCGTCGGCACGAGCACCTTGCCGCCCATGTGACCGCACTTCTTCACCGAAGCCAGTTGATCTTCGAAGTGCACGCCCGCGGCGCCCGCTTCGATCATCGCCTTCATCAGTTCGAACGCGTTCAGCACGCCGCCGAAGCCGGCTTCCGCATCCGCCACGATCGGCTGGAAGTAGTCCACGTAGCCTTCGTCGCCCGGGTTCTTGCCTTCCGACCACTGGATCTGGTCGGCGCGCGTCAGCGTGTTGTTGATGCGCTTAACGACGAGCGGCACCGAGTTCGCCGGATACAGCGACTGGTCCGGGTACATTTCACCGGCGACGTTCGCGTCGCCCGCCACCTGCCAGCCCGACAGATAGATCGCCTTGAGGCCGGCCTTGACCTGCTGCATGGCCTGATTGCCGGTCAGCGCGCCGAGCGAGTTGACGAACGGCTCGTTGTTCACGCTTTCCCAGAGCTTTTCCGCACCGCGCTTGGCGAGCGTGTGCTCGACTTGCACCGAACCGCGCAGACGGATCACGTCTTCCGCCGTGTAAGTGCGCTTCACGCCTTTCCAGCGCGGATCGGTTTCCCATTGCTGTTGGAGTTGCTTGACTTGTTCTTGACGGGACATGGTGTGCTCCTTGGTTGCCTGTATGGATGGGTGACTCTTTTCTTCGTCGAAGCGGTCAGCCGGTTGAGGCGTTTCGTTTCGTGAAGTCTTGTATAAGAGTCTAGGCAAATCAATGGTCGCGCAACAGCGGCCGGAACGGCCTTTTTGGATATTTATTTACTTTTAAAATCAATCGATTACATTGGTTGTTTCACATTAAGAAACGACTTTTTCCATGTTGCAATGGACCGTCTTGTGCCGTGCAGCACGATTTTTTACGACGCAAAAAAATTTTCCACATCGTGAAATTTGGGGCGCGCCGAGCGAAGGACGAAAAAAAACCGGCGCCTGAGCACCGGTTTTTTCGACTGACGAACGGCGCGAGGCCGCCCAGGTCTTTTCAAGCTGACTGCTGACAGTACTGCACCGGCGCCGCAACGGACCGAAGGTCCTGAAGCAGAGTGCGCCCGTCTTCGTACTTAGCTGCCGCGACGCGCCGTACGCGGGCCGTCGCTGCGGCGTGCGCCGTAGCCGCCGTCGCGCGAGCCGCCGTAGCCTTCACGCGAACCGCCGCCGAAGCCGCCTTCACGCGAACCGCCGCCAGCCGACTTGCCGGCCCAGCTGCTGCCATTGCCGCTACCGCTGCGCGCACCGCCGCCGTTACCGGCCGGCTTGCCCGCACCGCTACCGAAGCGACGGCCACCGCCGTTGCCACCGCCCGGACGGCCGCGGCCGCCAAAGCCAGGACGGCCGTTACCCGACGGAGCCGATTTGCGCGGCTCGAAGCCTTCGACGACATTGACCGGCAGCGGGGTGCGCACAAAACGCTCGATGCGCTTCAGCGCGCCTTGTTCGGCGTGATGCACGAGGCTCACCGCGATACCCGAGCGGCCAGCACGGCCGGTACGGCCGATGCGGTGCACGTAGTCTTCGGCGAACTTCGGCAGGTCGTAGTTGAACACGTGCGTGATGCCAGGAATGTCGATGCCGCGAGCGGCGACGTCCGTGGCCACCAGCACGCGCACACGGCGCTCGCGCAGGGCCTTGATCGTGCGGTTACGCGCGCCTTGCGGCAGATCGCCGTGCAGGGCGGCCGATTCGAAACCGGCGTCGGCCAGACGGCCTGCCAGTTGGTCTGCGTCCATCTTGGTTGCGGTGAAGACGATCGCCTGGTCGAGGCCTTCGTCGCGCAGCAGATGGTCGAGCAGACGGTCCTTGTGATCGCGGTCATCCACGTAATGGACGGTTTGCGCGATGTTGGTGCGCTGTTCCAGACGCTGAACGATCTCAATGCGTTCCGGATCCTTCAGCAGGCGGCCCGTCAGCGAGGTGATCTTGCCGTCGAGCGTGGCCGAGAACAGCATGGTTTGACGCGAAGCCGGCGTAGCGGCGACGATCGTTTCGATGTCTTCGATGAAGCCCATGTCGAGCATGCGGTCGGCTTCGTCGAGCACGAGGATCTGCAGTTGCGACAGATCGATACGGCCGCGTTCCAGGTGGTCGATCAAACGGCCCGGCGTGGCAACCAGGATTTCCGGGTTCTTGGCCAGCAGCATCAGTTGTTGACCGTAGGCGACGCCGCCCAGAATGCTGACGGTGCGCAGACGCTTGAGGTGCTTGCCGTACGTGGCAGCGGCGGTGGTGACCTGCATGGCGAGTTCGCGGGTCGGCGTCAGAACCAGCATGGTCGGACGGGCAACCGGTTGCGGACGACGCGTGCGGGCGCCGTCAGCCGGACGCGGTTCGCGCGGCTGGCTGGCTTGTGCTTTTTGCAGTTGCGAGAAACGCTCGATGGCGGGCAGCATGAAGGCGGCAGTCTTGCCCGAACCGGTCGGGCTCGAAACCATCAGATCGCGGCCGGCGATGCCAGCCGGAATTGCGCGTTGCTGAACCGGAGTCGGGTTTTGATAACCAGCGGCGGTCAGCGCGGAGACGACATCCGCGGAGAGACCGAGCGACGCGAACGACGGGCCGGTCGGCGCTGCGGCTTCTGCGGCGACGGCTTCCGGAGCGGCAGCAACGGCTGCGGCTTGTGCGGGTGCGTCGGCGAGACCGAGGGCTTGATCGGCGATGGCGTTCAACGGGCTGCTGGGGGTATTGCTCGAAGTCATGAGAATCCTTGGTACACAGGGAATTAAAACGTCGGCGCCAATCGGCATACCCAAGTCGTCGGATTCAGCGAGCAAAGAAGCAGCGAGCAAATCGAAAAACGGGGGCAGCTCGCGACAATGAAGGCGAGCTTTTCGTTAGAAGCTGTATCGGATGCGACATGCCAACACGGCGTGCCGCCAGCCTGGGACATGATCGCCCGTAGGGGGCTAGGCAGGAGGGGACAGGTTCTAAACTGGATTGGAGCTAAACGCTACGAGGCGCTGCGCCGCAAAGGCCGCTAGAGGAAAGCCGGGCAAAGCAGTGAAGCGCAGGCAGCATTGTATAGCCTTTTGTTGCACTGCGCCACTATTAGGAGTTTTCCTGGCGGAAAAGATTGTGCCGGGTGCTGTTTTGGCGGCTCGATGGACGGCTGCACAGGCTCGCAATCGCCCTGCCGGCGTGGTTCAGGCCGATTCGCCGTAGCCTGGTGCGAGGCGGGAGTGGCCGCCTTCAGTCGCGCGGCCGATCGGGAACGAGTCAGGCCGACGCGCCGCTCTTGAGCGATTCGACCAGTTCAACGTATTGCTGCTTCGCGGCGTCTTGCGCGGTGCCTTTGAGGGCGGCCCAGGCGTCGTACTTGTATTTGCCGACGATGTCGGTGAAGCCGGGTTTGTCGCCCTGAACGTCGCCGCGAGTGGCCTGCTTGTAGAGCGCGTAGAGGCGCAGCAGCGTGAGATTGCCCGGACGCTCCGGCAGTTGCTGGACGTCTTCATGGGCTTGGGTGAACTGGGTGTCGATGTCGGTCATTGTCGTTTTGCCCGCCAGGCGGGATCGGGATTGAACTCGGCTGACGATCATAACAACTGGATGCCGCCGCGGGGGCCGAGGGCTTATTCCAAACGCCGGACGGCGATCCGGCGCAAGACGGGTGGTCTCGGCTGCGAGCCGCACGGCCACGCGCGACTCGAAACCATCCTGGCGGGAGGCGAACCACTTTCGCGCGACCAAAACCCAGCTTGGCGGGGCAATCCACTCCACGCGACCAAACGCACCCCGGCGCGAGGCAAACCACCCTGGCGCATGCCAAACCACCCTGGCGCATGCGCAAACCACATTTGCGCGCGCCGTGCCGATTACAATACGGTCCATGACTCAAACTGTGCTCCTCGCCCTCGATACCTCGACCGAATTCTGCTCGGTAGCGCTTCTGTCCGCCGCCGGCAATGCGGCCGGCGCGACACCTGAAGAGGCACGCGCCGAACCGCGTCTGTGGGCGCGCCACGAGCAAACCGGCGCGGTTTCGAGCACGCGCCTGCTCCCCGCCATCCGCGAACTTTTCGACGAAGCCGGCCTGACACTGGCGGACTGCGACGCCATCGCCTTCGGTTCCGGCCCGGGCTCGTTCACCGGGTTGCGTACCGCGACCGGTGTTGCCCAAGGCCTCGCGTTCGGCCTCAATCTGCCGGTCGTGCCGGTCAGCACGCTGCTTGCCTGTGCCGAGAGCGCCCGTCTGCGTGATCCGTCGGCGACGCGCGTGCTCGCCGCGCTCGACGCCCGCATGGACGAAATCTATTGGGCCGACTACGCCTGGGGCGACGCGCAAGGTGAATGGCGCACGCTGCAGGCGGCTTCGCTCGATACGCCGGATCGGCTCGTTCTGCCCGACGTCCCGTTCACGCTGGCAGGCAATGCCGCCGCGGCGTTCGGCGCGCGGCTGCCCGCGGTTGCCGCAGCGCGCAGCGTCGACAGCGAAGCGCTGCCGCACGCCGTGCCGCTTGCCCACGCCGCATTGCGCGCGCTACGCGCGGGCCGCACGGTGCCGGCCGACCAGGCCGCGCCGGAATATGTGCGCGACAAGGTCGCCCAGACCACCGCCGAGCGGGTCGCCGAAAAAGCCGAGAAAGCCGCCAGGGCCGAGCAGGCTGCCCGACTCGCTAACGACGCAGCGCAAGGCGAGGGCCGGCAATGAGTGGCGTGTTGCTCGCGGACCGCTACATGTCGCCGATGACTGAAGGCGATCTGGACGAAGTCGCCGCCATCGAAAAAATCGCGTATGAGTTTCCATGGAGCCGGGGCAATTTCGGCGATTCGCTGCGCAACGGCTACTTCGGCGTCTGTCTGCGCCATGTCACGGGCACGCTGATCGGCTATTGCGTGCTGATGCCGGTCGTCGACGAAATGCATCTGCTCAATCTGTGCGTGACGCCCGCGGCGCAAGGCGCCGGCGCCGGGCTCGCGCTGCTGCGCGAAGCCGTCCGCATTACCCGCGCTGAAAAACTCGAGGGGCTGTTGCTGGAAGTGCGGCCGTCGAATCATCGGGCGATCCGGCTTTATGAGCGCTTCGGCTTTGCTTCGATCGGCCGGCGCAAAAACTATTATCCGGCGCGGCATCGCAGCCGGGAGGACGCCATCGTGATGCGTTTCTCGTTTGCCACGGAGGGCGCAGATGGCGCTGCATGAATCGGTTCTGGAAGAGTTCGGACTCACACCGCTGTGGGTACGTCGCGGGATGGCGGCGGCGCCGGAGCCGGTTGCCGAACAACCGCAAGCGCAAGCCGCAGCCGTGATCAGGCAGGGTGCGGGTGCGCTTCGTGATGAGGCGCGTGGCGTGGCATCAGGGATGCCGCCGGTTGCTCGCGTGCAGGAAACCTCGCAGCCCGAGATGCGCGCGGCCAGCGTTCAACAAGCCAACGCCGCGCCGGCGCAGGGAGAACGCGGCTCGTCTGGACGTCTGGATCAGGCATCGCCCGCAGCCGGCGCTCGCGATCGGTTCGCTGATCGCCAGCCGGCGGCTGAAACGCGCTCAGGCGAGTCGCCGCGTTCCATGCAGAGCGGCGAACAAGCTGAAGGTCAAAGGCAGTCTTCACAAGGCCCAACGCATGTTCCGGCGCAAGGCCCAGCGCAACCACCGACGCAAGGCCCAACGCGAGGCCAGACGCAAGCCTCGGTCGAGGCAAGCCAGCCGCAGACACCGCAGTCAACGCGACCCCAGCAACCCCGCAGCCCCGAGCCGCCGACATTCGACGCGCCACCCGACGACGATTTCGCCTGGTTCGACGATCTGCCGACCCAAGCCCCCGCGGACGCACGCCAAGAAGCCCCCGCGGCGCCGGCAATCCATACGCTCGACTGGGACGCGCTGAGCGAGCGCGTCGCCGCCTGCCAGCTTTGCCGTCTGTGCGAGAAGCGCACGAACACGGTATTCGGCGTCGGCGATCGCGGCGCCGACTGGATGCTGATCGGCGAAGCGCCGGGTGAGAACGAGGATCGTCTGGGCGAGCCGTTCGTCGGCCAGGCCGGCAAGCTGCTCGACAACATGCTGCGTTCGCTGACGCTCGCGCGCGACACCAACGTCTATATCGCCAACGTGATCAAGTGCCGGCCGCCCGGCAACCGCAATCCCGAACCGGATGAAGTCGCGCGTTGCGAGCCGTATCTGCAACGTCAGGTCGCGCTGGTCAAGCCGAAGCTGATCGTTGCGCTCGGCCGCTTCGCGGCGCAGAGTCTGCTGAAGACCGAGGCGAGCATTTCGTCGCTGCGCGGCCGCGTGCACGAATACGAAGGCGTGCCCGTGATCGTCACCTATCACCCGGCGTATCTGTTGCGCAGCCTGCCCGATAAGGCGAAGGCCTGGGCCGACCTGTGCCTCGCCCGCGACACGTGGCGGGCGGCGGGCGGTGCGCCGTCGAACGCGTCGAAGTGACGGCCGGCGAGGATCCAGCGGCCGGTTCCGCCGCGGCGCCCGGCATACTCCATGCCGCCGCGAGCCGCGCTGCGCTGCTCGACACCTTGCACGACGCTGCCGTGCGCGATCTGGCGTGGCTGCTGCTGAGCGCCGATCTGTTGCGCCCGCAACCACCGGTCGGCGCGCTGGCGAATCCCTTTGACACGCTGCAGGAAGCGCAGGCGACCCTCGACTGGCTGCGCGCGCTGGACGCAGCGCCCGAACCCTTGCATCAGGAACTCGCGGCGACGCGCATCACACGCCTCGGCCGCTATGCCGAACGGCTGCTCGGCTGGTTCCTGCAACATGGCCCGGCGGCGCGGCTGGTGGCGGCGGGCGTGCCGTTACGGCGTGCGGGCGTCACGCTCGGCGAATGCGATTTTCTGGTGCGGACGCGGCAGGGCGCGCGGCTGCATTGGGAGCTGGCCGTGAAGTGCTATCTGCATGCCGGCGAAGGGCGTGCGCAGTTATCCGCTCGATTATCCGATTACGTCGGCCCGAATCTGAAAGACCGCTTCGACCTCAAGCTCGCGCATGTGCTGAATCATCAGTTGCCGTTGAGCGCGCGTGAGGAGTTTGCGTCCGTCGGCTACGCGGGTCCGTGGACGCCGCAGATGTTCATCAAAGGCTGGCTGTTTTACCGGCATGGCGAAACGCCGCCCGATCCGGTCGAGCTCGACCCGGCGCATGGTCGCGGCTGGTGGGTGACGCGCAGTGATTGGCCGGCGTTCGCGGCGGCGCATGCGGAGAAATGGCGCACCTTGCCGCGACTGGAGTGGTTAGCGCCGCGACGCCATACGTCTCTTGAAGTGCAGGCCGCGGGTCTGGCGTTCGTCGATGCAGAAACGCTCGCCGGGCAAACGTCGCATCAGCACGGACCGTCGATGGTCGCCGCGTTCAGCGAGGACAGTGCAGGCAATCTGATAGAACGCTCGCGCGGCTTTATCGTGCCGGACGAATGGCCGGAGTTGGCGCAAAGCTACGCGCGGCAGTAGCGGCGGGCGATCAGCAAAGAAGCCGGAAGGACTAGCGAAAAGCCGGCGAAAGATCGGGTGCAGGCTCTACGAAAGCAGCCTGTCGGCCGCGACGCACAAGATCCGTCTCCAACATCGATAAAAGCACGCAGTAGGGCCGGGCAACGCTGCGGGTCTCCAACAACGCACAAGCGCCGCGCATCCATCGGCCAAGCCCCTTCGACCTAGCGAACGCAGCCCGACCACTGCGACGCCCAGCCGCCCTCACCACCACCGATAGAAATGATGCACCGGCCCCACGCCGCCGCCGACGTCGAGCCGATCGCTCGCCTGCAGCGCGCCGGTCAAATACAGCTTCGCATCGGCGACGGCGCTCGCCAGGTCGCCACGCTGCGGAATCAGCGCCGCAATCGCCGACGACAGCGTGCAGCCCGTCCCATGCGTATTCTTCACCGGTACCCGCGGGCCGCCTAAACGCAGCGTGCCGCTGTCCTGCACCAGCCAGTCCGGACTATCCGTCGCGCTCAAATGGCCGCCCTTCATCAGCACCGCGCGTGCGCCGAGCGCGCGCAGCGCTTCGCCTTGCTCGACCATGCCGGCTTCGTCGGTCGCGGCCTCCACGCCGAGCAGCGCGGCCGCCTCCGGCAGATTGGGCGTCAGCAGATCGGCGAGCGGCAGCAATTCGTCGCGCACCGCCGCGACTGCGTCCGGCAGCAGCAGCGCGTGGTTGCTCTTCGAAATCATCACCGTGTCGAGCACGATGTGCTTCGGCTTGTGCCGGCGCAACGCGTCGGCGACCGCGCGCGCGATCGGCGCGTTCGCCAGCATGCCGATCTTCACGGCGTCGATGCGGATGTCGTCGAACACCGCGTCGAGTTGCGCGGTAATGAAGCCGGGGTCTGGCGCGTGAATCGCGGTGACGCCGCGCGTGTTCTGCGCGGTGAGCGCGGTGATCACGCTCGCGCCGTACGCGCCGAGCGCCGAGAAAGCCTTGAGGTCGGCCTGAATGCCGGCGCCGCCGCCGGAATCGGAACCGGCGATCGTCAGCACATTGGGAATCGGTTGAGTCATGGCAAAGCGAGGAAGGAGGAAGGCGCGGGCCGCGACGCGAGCGGGCGGCCCGCCGGATCAGTGCTTGACTTCGCCGATCAGCGCGACCGAGTCGAACGCGCGCTGGTTGGCCTGGTGGCGCCGCATCACGAACCACATCATCACGCAGACGAAGGTGCCGAACAGCACGATCACCGCCGTGACCGGCACGTCGAGCCACACCAGCACGGCGTAGAGGCACAGCATGACGAGCACGGAGAGGTTTTCGTTGAAGTTCTGCACGGCGATCGAGTGACCGGCCGACAGCAGCACGTGCCCGCGATGCTGCAGCAGCGCGTTCATCGGCACGACGAAAAAGCCCGACAGCCCGCCGACGATCATCAGGAAAATGTACGCGACGATCAGATAGCCCGGCACATGCACGCGGCCGAAATAGAGACCCCAATGGGCAGGGAACAGATCGCGCGTGTAGAACGCCATCAGCATCACGGCGATGCCCATCATGATGCCGACCGGCAACACCGACAGCGACTTCTTCAACGGCACCCGCGAGGCCGCGAAAATCGCGCCGGCCGCCACGCCCACGGCCACCACCGCCTGCAGAATGGCCGCTTCCGAGAGCGACATGTTCAGCGACACCTCGGCCCACTTCAGCACGATGAACTGCAGCGTCGCGCCGGCGCCCCAGAACAGCGTGGTGACGGCAAGCGAAATCTGGCCGAGCTTGTCGCGCCACAGCACGAGGAAACAGTCGGCGAAATCGGTGACGAGTTTGATCGGGCCGCGTTCCTGTTTCGGATAGCGAGCGCCCGTGTCGGGAATGCGCAGATTGAACAGCGCGGCGATCACGTAGATGGCCATGATGACCAGCATCGCGGCTTCGGCGGGCGTGTTGACCGAGGGAATGTGGTGCCGCAAGATCGGCGCGGCAATGTGCGGGCTGATGAGCGCCCCGCCGAGCACGGTGCCGAGAATGATCGAGCCCACGGTTGTGCCTTCGATCCAGCCGTTCGCCGCGACCAGCCGGTCAGGCGGCAGCAGCTCGGTGAGAATGCCGTATTTGGCGGGCGAGTAGGCCGCCGCGCCGAAGCCGACGATCCCATACGCGAGCAGCGGATGCGCGCCCACCAGCATCGTGATGCAACCGAGCACCTTGATGGTGTTGGTGATGAACATCACGCGTCCTTTCGGACGGGAGTCGGCGAAGGCGCCCACGAAGGCGGCGAGAACGACGTACGACAGCACAAAGAACAACTTGAGCAGCGGCGTCATCCAGTTCGGGGCGTGAAGATCTTTCAGCAGTGCGATAGCAGCGATCAGAAGCGCATTGTCGGCCAGCGACGAAAAAAACTGCGCGGCCATGATGGTGTAAAAACCTTTTTTCATCTGATGCGATGCTGTCCTCGCTGCGGTCTGTCCGCCCCGGCCGCTGGTTGAGCGTCCGGGCTTATGCCGTTCGTCGAAATGGGTTGTGCGCACGGCTTTATATCATGAAAATAGATGGATTCGGACTAGCAGAATCCTTGATCGCACCGCCCAGCGGGCTACGGAGCGCTGAAAACGCCCTGTAAGCCGCTGATTCGCAAGCGTCTTTACGAAAATATCCCATGCCGCGCCCGCTCTCAGCCACGATTCATACCTCCGCTCTCGCCAATAATCTCGCCGTTGCCCGGCGCTACGCGCCGAAATCCAAAATCTGGGCCGTCGTCAAGGCCAACGCCTACGGGCACGGCCTTGCGCGCGTTTTTCCGGGCCTGCGCGCAACCGACGGCTTTGGGTTGCTGGACCTCGAAGAAGCCGTGAAGTTGCGTGAATTGGGCTGGGCCGGCCCGATTCTTTTGCTTGAAGGCTTCTTCCGGCCGACCGATATCGACGTGATCGACCGCTACAGCCTGACCACCGCGCTGCATTCGGACGAACAATTGCGCATGCTCGAAATGGCGCGCCTGTCCAAACCGGTCAATATCCAGTTGAAGATGAACACCGGCATGAATCGCCTCGGTTACACGCCGGAGAAGTTCCGCGCCGCGTGGGAACGGGCGCGCGCTGCCCAAGGCGTCGGCCAGATCACGTTGATGACCCATTTCTCGGACGCGGACGGCGATCGCGGCGTGGACTACCAGGTGCAGGCGTTCGAGCGCGGCGCGCAAGCCATTGCCGGCGCGCGCAGCCTCGCCAATTCGGCGGCTACGTTGTGGCATCCGGCCACGCACTTCGACTGGGTGCGCCCGGGCATCATCATGTACGGCGCGTCGCCGTCCGGCGTCACGGCGGCGATCGAAGGCACCGGCCTGCAGCCCGCCATGACGCTCGCCTCGGAACTGATCGCCGTGCAGACGCTCAGCGAAGGCCATACGGTCGGCTATGGGTCGTCGTTCAAGGCTCGCGGCTCGATGCGCATCGGCGTGGTGGCGTGCGGCTATGCGGACGGCTATCCGCGCGTCGCGCCGGAAGGCACGCCGGTGATCGTCGACGGTGTGCGCACGCGGGTCGTCGGGCGCGTCTCGATGGACATGCTCACCGTCGACCTGACGCCGGTGCCGACCGCCAATGTCGGCTCGCGCGTCGAACTGTGGGGCACCTCGCTACCGATCGACGACGTCGCGCAGGCGTGCGGCACCATCGGCTATGAGCTGATGTGCGCGGTGGCGCCGCGCGTGCCGGTGCGGGCGGAATAAGGTAACGCGACCCGGGCGCGCGCCTCGCCTCGCAGCAAGCGTATCAATCCAAAGAACAGCAACACAGGCAATAACGCGTGGCAAAACCCAAAACGTTGTACATCTGCAGTGAATGCGGCGGGCAATCGCCGAAATGGGCCGGGCAGTGCCCCTCGTGCAATGCGTGGAACACGCTGGTCGAGTCGGTGGCGGAAGCGCCGTCCACGCACCGCTTCCAGTCGCTCGCGAAGAGCGCGCCGGTGCGCCGTCTCGCCGATATCGAAGCCTCCGACGTGCCGCGCTTTTCCACCGGCGTGAGCGAGTTCGATCGCGTGCTCGGCGGCGGTCTGGTGCCGGGCGGCGTGGTGCTGATCGGCGGCGATCCGGGCATCGGCAAATCGACGCTGTTGCTGCAATCGCTCGCGGAAATCGCCGCCGACAAACGCGCGCTCTATATCAGCGGCGAAGAATCGGCCGCGCAAATTGCGTTGCGCGCGCAACGGCTTTCGTTGCTGGAGCCGGACTCGAAGGCAAGCGAACTGCAATTGCTCGCCGAAATCCAGCTCGAAAAAATCCAGGCGACGATTGCCGAGCAGCGGCCCGATGTCGCGGTCATCGACTCGATCCAGACGGTCTATTCCGACGCGCTGACTTCCGCGCCGGGCTCGGTAGCCCAGGTGCGCGAGTGCGCGGCGCAGCTCACGCGCATTGCCAAGCAGTCGGGCACCACCATCATCATGGTCGGCCACGTGACCAAAGAGGGCGCGCTGGCCGGGCCGCGCGTGCTCGAACACATCGTCGACACGGTGTTGTACTTCGAGGGCGACACGCATTCCTCGTATCGTCTGGTGCGCGCGATCAAGAACCGCTTCGGCGCGGTCAACGAGCTCGGCGTGTTCGCCATGACCGAGCGCGGCTTGCGCGGCGTGGCCAATCCGTCGGCGCTGTTTCTGTCGCAGCACGAGCAGTCGGTGCCGGGCTCGTGCGTGCTGGTGACGCAGGAGGGCACGCGGCCGCTGCTGGTCGAAGTGCAGGCCCTCGTGGACTCAGCCAACGCGCCGAATCCGCGGCGCCTGGCCGTTGGTCTGGAGCAGAACCGGCTCGCGATGCTGCTGGCGGTGCTGCACCGGCATGCCGGCATCGCGTGTTTCGATCAGGACGTGTTCCTGAACGCCGTGGGCGGGGTGAAGATCACCGAGCCCGCCGCCGACCTGGCCGTGCTGCTGGCGATTCATTCGTCCATGCGCAACAAGCCGCTGCCCAAGGGGCTGGTGGTGTTCGGGGAAGTGGGCCTCGCCGGCGAGATCCGGCCGTCGCCGCGCGGTCAGGAGCGCCTGAAGGAAGCCGCCAAGCTGGGCTTTTCGGTTGCGGTGATTCCCAAGGCCAATGCGCCGAAACAGCCGATCGAAGGCTTACAGGTCGTTGCGGTCGAACGGATCGAACAGGCCATCGACCGGGTCCGCACGCTTGAATAGGCGGGGTTCGGGCGTCCTAAGGCGCCCGACGTTCCGTAATGGCCGGTAAATATCTCCATATTGGCTGTAACCTACCCGACATTCCTTTTTCCTAAGCTGCAAGGGTATGCATCCCTTCTGATGCCCGAAAAAGGATCGCGCCTTGAAACAGCCATATGAAACCGTAGCCGAGCGGCCGATACAGGTGCGCGGTTGCCGCGTCTCCGCGCCTATTCGCCAGCCATGGGGCGGCGCTTGCCGCATTGTCGAATGGATCGACACGGCAGGGCAGATTTCCCGGCGGGTGGTGGCGGAAGACGCCACGGCCGCCGAAGTCCGCGCGACGATCAACCGTCATGTGGAAGGCCGCAAGCATGTGCTGTACGACGACGAAAAGACGCCGCGTCAGACGTTGCCGCGGCAGACGGTGGCGCGGCGCTGAGGGCTTACGTGGCGCGAATTTGTGGGAGCGGCGGTTGGTGATCGGTTTTTGTGCCCAACTGCCGGTCATGCCGCTCGAGGCGAATGCCGCAAACCGTGGACGAGGCGACGCCGCCAATTCGGCTAGTGCGGCTGATCAAGCTAACGGGAGCAACGCGCTTTGTCTCAAGCGCCGTTTGCCGACCAGCTTGGGCTGTGGCCCTCCGAGCTAATTCACCCGCACGCTACCTGATCAATCAGTCTTCCTCGTCTGCACCGTCGGCGCTCGCCGTCTCGCAAGCCTGCGGATCGAACAGCGGATGCCGGGCGGCTTCCGCCGCCGTCAGCACCGGCGAGACACAGCAGTCGAGCGACTCCAGCAGCAAAACCCATTCTTCCAGCGGACGCTTGCCGATCACATCGGCGAGTTCTTGCGTGAGCGCGGCGGCGTCCGGGCCGCCGATCGCCTGGCCGAGACTCCAGTGGCGGGTGGCCCACTCGGGCCGGTCGAGCGCCATGCAGAGCGTCTCCCAGAACTTCAGTTCGAGCGCGCCGACCGCGAGCCAGCGGTTATCGAGCGTGCGGTACAGGTTGTAGCAGGGCACGCCGCCATTCAGCAGACCGGCGCCCACGCCAGGCGCCGCGCCATCATTGGCGAGCGAGACCTGAGCCACCACGTTGTGCGCGTAGGTGACATGCGTCATGGAGACATCGACGAAACGGCCTTCGCCGCCGCGCGACACATGCCATAGCGCCGCGAGAATCTGCGTGACTGCGCTCAGGGCGCCGCCGAGCAGGTCGGCAATCTGGAAATTGGGCAGGATCGGCGCGCCGTCACGGCCCGCCAGTTGATCGAGCACGCCCGCGTAGCCGATGTAGTTCAGATCGTGTCCGGCGTGGTCGACAAACGGCCCGCTCGCGCCGTATCCGCTGATTGCGCAGTAAACCAGCCGGGGATTGAGCGCGCGCAGCGTTTCGTAGCCGAGGCCCAGCCGCTCCATCACACCGGGCCGGAAACTCTCGATCAGCACGTCCGCTTCGGCGGCGAGCGCGCACAGCACGTTGCGTCCCGCCTTGGACTTGAGGTCGAGGCGCGTTTCGCGCTTGCCGCGATTCACTAGCCGGTAAAACGCGCCGGGCCGTCCGGCCACGCGATCGCTCGACGATTGCATCATCGTGCGGGTGGGGTCGCCCGCGCCGGGCGCTTCGATCTTCAGCACGTCGGCGCCTAGTTCGGCGAGCCGCAAGGCGGCGACCGGGCCCGGCAGCAGGCGCGTGAGGTCGAGCACGCGCAAGCCCTGGAGCGCGGGAGGCGCGGAGGCGGCCGGCGAAGCGGCCGAACTCGCTGCACGTGAAGTAGCCGAGGATGCTGCCCGTGAAGTAGCTGAAGATGCGGCCGAGTGGGTACCCGAAGATGCAGCCGAAGCGGCAGCCGGAGATGCGGCCGGAGCGGCAGCCGAAGATACGGCGGAAGCGGCAGCCGAAGACGCAGCCGGAGACCCGGCCGAAGCCGTCGCCGATGAGGTAGCAGACGACTTGCCCGAAGCCGTCGCCGACGCCCCAGGCGTTGAGACGGATGATGTCGCGGATGACAAAGCCAAGCTCCCGTCGATGCCGGCGCGGACCTGCAACAGCGTGCCGCTAGCCGATTTGTTCGAGTTCCTCGTGAGTCTCGAGCCATTCGGCTTCGAGCGCTTCGAGGCGCGCGTTCACATCTGCCTGACGGCGGATCGCTTCCGTCAGTTTGCTTTTCTGCTCGGGCTCGTAACTCGCCGGATCGACGACGAACGCATCGAGCGTCGCCTTCTCCGCGTTGAGCGCGTCCATTTCCTTTTCGATCTTCGTTATCCGGCTTTGCAGCGGTTTTTTCAGATGCGCGAGCTTCTGACGCGTCTCCGCCTCGAGGCGCCGCTGTTCCTTGCGGTTCACGCCGTTGTCCGCGCTGTCACCGCCATTCGGGCTGCTCGACGCCGCGCCCGCCTTGAGCGCCGCGCGTTGCTCAGCCGCGTGCTGGAGCAGCCAGTCGCGGTAGTCGTCGAGGTCGCCATCGAATTCCTGCAGCCGATGTTTCGCGACCAGCATGAATTGATCGGTGGTGGCGCGCAGCAGATGCCGGTCGTGCGACACCAGAATCAGCGTGCCTTCGAACTGCGCGAGCGCCATGGTCAGCGCGTGACGCGTTTCGAGATCCAGGTGGTTGGTCGGTTCGTCGAGCAGCAGCAGGTTCGGCTTTTGCCAGATGATCAGCGCGAGTGCGAGGCGGGCCTTTTCGCCGCCGGAGAAAGGCGCGATCTTCGAGGTCGCCATCTCGCCGGAAAAATTGAAGCTGCCGAGGAAGTCGCGTAATTCCTGCTCGCGCGTGTCCGGTGCGAGACGCGCGAGGTGCTGCAACGGGGTGTCGTCCGGACGCAGCGTTTCGAGCTGATGCTGCGCGAAGTAGCCGATACGCAGCCCCTTGCCTTCGCGCACATGGCCGCCGAGCGCCTCGAGCGTGCCGGCCAGCGTCTTGATCAGCGTGGACTTGCCCTGGCCGTTCGCACCGAGCAGCCCGATGCGCTGACCGTTCTGGATCGACAGCATGACGTGATCGACGATCGGAATTTCGACGCCGGGTTCGCCCTCGCTGCGATAACCGCAGCGCACGTCTTCCATCACCATCATCGGATTCGGCGCGGAATCGGGCGTGCGGAATTCGAACGTGAAAGGCGAGGACGCATGCGCCGGCGCGATCAGTTCCATCTTTTCCAACGCCTTGACGCGGCTCTGCGCCTGGCGCGCCTTGGTGGCCTGCGCCTTGAAGCGGTTGATGTAGCTCTGCAAATGCTCGACCGTGCGCTGCTGTTTCTCGTACGCGCTTTGTTGCAGCGCGATCTGCTGCGCGCGCAGCACTTCGAATTGCGAGTAGTTGCCGCCATAGCGCTTGATCTGCTGCTGCTCCAGATGCAGCGTGACATTGCAGACCGAATCGAGAAATTCGCGGTCGTGCGAGATCACGATCAGCGTGCCGGGATAACGAGCCAGCCAGTCTTCCAGCCAGACGATCGCGTCGAGATCCAGGTGGTTGGTCGGTTCGTCGAGCAGCAGCAGATCGGAGCGGCACATCAGCGCCTGCGCCAGATTCAGCCGCATGCGCCAGCCGCCGGAGAAACTGCTGACCGGCTCGCGGGTCTGGTCGAGCGTGAAGCCGAGGCCGAGCAGCAGAGCTTCGGCGCGCGCGGGCGCGGTGTAGCCGTCGGCGTCGGCGAACGCGGCGTGCGCTTCGCCTTCGGCCGCGCCGTCATGCGCGGCGGAGGCGGCGGCAATCGCCGCTTCGATCGCGCGCAAGGCGGCGTCGCCGTCCAGCGTGTAGGCGAGGGCGGTCTTGTCCGCGGCGGGCGTTTCCTGCGCGACGTGGGCGATCTGCCAGTTCGGCGGGATCGAAAAATCGCCGCCGTCCGCGTGCAACTCGCCGAGCAGCACGGCGAACAGCGTCGACTTGCCCGCGCCGTTCGCCCCCACCAGACCGGCTTTCTCGCCGGGGTTGAGGGTGAACGTGGTGTTGTCGAAGAGCGGCTTGGTGCCGCGCGCGAGGCTGAACTGGTTAAAGCGGATCACGAAGAGGCCGGCTGGAGAAAACCGCTATTTTAGACTGCCGGGCCCGACACCGGGCGCTCAACCGGGATCGGCCATTCGGCCGACTGTACCGCCGAGGCTTTTGGCATAGACTGACGGCTTTCACGGGGGGAGCACATGACATCGATTTATTCGTTTTCGGCACGCACGTTGGGCGGCGAGGAAGTCAGCCTCGCGCAGTACGAGGGCAAGGTTCTGCTGATCGTCAACACGGCGAGCGAATGCGGGTTCACGCCGCAATACGCGGGCTTGCAGAAGCTGTTCGACACCTATGCGGCACGCGGGCTCGCGGTGCTCGGGTTTCCGTGCAACCAGTTCGGCAAGCAGGAGCCGGGCGACGCCGCGCAGATCGGCAGCTTCTGCGAAAAGAACTACGGCGTGACGTTCCCGATGTTCGACAAGGTCGACGTGAACGGTGCGAACGCGCATCCGCTGTTCCGCTATCTGACGGAAGAGGCGCCCGGTCTGTTGGGGCTGGAAGCGATCAAGTGGAACTTCACCAAGTTCCTGATCGGCCGCGATGGCAACGTGGTGAAGCGCTATGCGCCGCTCACGAAGCCCGAGGCGATCACCGAGGACATCGAAAAACTGCTGTAAGGCGGCGGCCGCTACAGGATCGGCGAGAAGAGACGCGCCACATGCATGAGCACGCGTTTCAAGGCGGTGGCCTTGCGGTATTCATTGCGGTCGATTTCGCGCGATTCGGCGAAGTCGGCCAGCAGCATCGTTTCGACCTCTTTGGCGAAGCCGCGGTCCACGGTCAGCACCATGATCTCGAAGTTCAGCCGGAACGAGCGGTTGTCGAGATTCGCGCTGCCGATCGCCGCGGCCGCGCTGTCGATCAGCACGACTTTCTGGTGCAGAAAGCCCGGCTGGTAGCGGAAGATCCGGATTCCCGCGCGTAGCGAGTCGTACGCATACAGTTTCGAGGCGGCGAACACCACGAGGTGATCGCGCCGGCTCGGAATCAGAATGCGCACGTCCACGCCGCGCAGCGCCGCGAGCCGCAGGGCCGAGAACACCGCCTCGTCGGGGATCAGGTAGGGCGAGGTGATCCAGACGCGTTCGCGCGCCGCATTGATCGCTTCGACGAAAAAGAGCGAGCAGGTCTCCTGCTTGTCCGCCGGACCGCTCGGCACGACCAGACAGTGCATGTTGTGTCCCGCCGTGGACTCGGCGGCCGGCGCGGGCGGCATGTCGAACTCGGGCAACTGCTGCGTGGCCCAGTGCCAGTCTTCCGTGAACACGAACTGGATGCTGGCGACCGCCGGCCCGCGGACCTCGATATGGGTATCGCGCCACGGCGAGAGCGGCGGCTTGCCGCCGAGATATTCCACGCCCACGTTGTGCCCGCCGACAAAGGCGCGTTCGCCATCCACCGAGACGATCTTGCGGTGATTGCGGAAGTTCAGTTGCAGACGGTTGACGAAGCGGCGATTGGTGGCGAACGGATGCGTCTCCACGCCGCCCGCGCGCAGAGCGGCCACGTAGCGATGCGGCAGATCGAAGCTGCCGATGCTGTCGTACAGAAAGTAGACGCGCACGCCTTGTTGCGCTTTCGCGATCAGCGCGTCTTTGAGCATCTCGCCGAGCGCATCGTCGCGCACGATGAAGAACTGCACGATGACGTAGCGGCGCGCGTGTTCGATCGCGTCGAAAATGGCCTCGAAGGTCGCCGCGCCGTTCACCAGCGTGCGCACCGAGTTGCCGGGCAGAAACGGCATGCCGCCGAGGCGCGTGAGCGAATGCACGAGCCGGCCGCCGAGTTCCAGCGTCGGCAGTCCCGCCGACGAAGCACGCGTGTCCCATTCCGGCGGATGCGCGCGCGTGCGCAGCAGTTCGTTTTCGACGCGTCGTGCGTCCGCGTAGCCGGCAAACTTGCTGCGGCCGAGGAACAGATACGGCACCAGCGTCAGATAAGGCATCGCGACCAGCGACACGGCCCACGCAATCGCGCCTTGCGAAGTGCGCGTGTTGAGAATCGCGTGACATGCCGCGGCCACGCCGAGAATATGGCAGAGGGCGACCAGCGTGCCGATGTGAAGCAGGTCGAATTGCATAGGCAGGCGTTGGGTTGGCGAAGCGCTGCTTGGGCCGGCTCGATGAGCGCCGGGCAGCTGACCGCGCTCATCTTACCGAACGTGTGTGCGTTGGGGGTGGAATGGTCGAGCTGCGGTCAGGCTTTGAGGGCGAGTGCCTGAATGCGGTGTGGGCGATGTGCGCAAAACATTTTTGCGTTTGCCTCGCCGCAAGCGCGTGAGTTGGGCCCTGGGGAGCCTGGTCGAGATTTCGGCTCGAAGGGAGCGCTCGTCGGAGATGCTTCGCTCGGAAGCGCGACATTGCGCGATGGGCGCGATTAAGAACGCCTGGCAAAGCGGCCTCGCTCAGGCGCGGTGTACACGGCATAACAATCCTGCTGCGCGCACCGCATCCCGGAGAAGCGCTATAACCTCAAACCGGCAAATCAGCCGCCTGGATCAGGAACACGTTGTCGTCGCCGGCACTGGTCGAGAGCCAGACGAGATCGAGCCCGCCGAATGCCGCTTCCACGTGTTGCCGCTCGTTGCCGATTTCGACGACCAGCACGCCTTCGTCGGTCAGCCAGTTGCGCGCGTCGGCGATGATCCGGCGCACGATGTCCATGCCGTCGACGCCGCCCGCCAGCGCCATGTCCGGCTCATGCTTGTATTCGGCCGGCAGATCCTGCATCGACGCCGCGTTCACGTACGGCGGGTTGCTGATGATCACGTCGTAGCGGCGCTCCGCGAGCGGCGCGTACAGATCGCCTTCGAACAGGGCGACGCGGTCGTCGAGCTTGTAGTCCGTGACGTTGCGCGCGGCGACTTCCAGCGCCGGCGCCGACAGATCCACGGCGTCGATATCCGCGTTCGGGAACGCGTGCGCGGCGAGAATCGCCAGGCAGCCGGAACCCGTGCACAACTCCAGCACGGCGCTCACCTGCTCGGGATCTTCCACGTAGGGCTGCAAACCGTCCTGCAGCAGTTCGCCGATGAACGAACGCGGCACGATCACGCGCTCGTCCACGTGGAAGCGGAAGCCATGCATCCAGGCTTCCTGCGTGATGTAGGCGGCCGGCACGCGTTCGGTGGCGCGGCGCTCGATCACGTTCAGCACGGCGTCGATTTCAGCCGCGGTCAGCCGCGCGTCGAGAAACGGGTCCAGCAGATCCAGCGGCAGATGCAGCGTGTGCAGGACCAGATAGACGGCTTCGTCGTAGGCATTGGCCGAGCCGTGGCCGAACGACAGTTCGGCCTGGTTGAAGCGCGACACAGCAAAACGCAGCAGGTCGCGAACGGTGGAAAACGGGAGCGTCATCGCAATAGTCCTTGGTTCAGGCGATCAGTTGTTCGAGCACGCGGCGATACACGTTCTTCAGCGGCTCAATGTGTGCGACTTCGATATGTTCGTCGATCTTGTGGATGCTGGCGTTCAGCGGGCCGAACTCGATCACCTGCTTGCAGATGCGCGCGATGAAGCGGCCGTCCGAGGTGCCGCCGGTGGTCGACAGTTCCGTGGCGACGCCGGTTTCGTCCTTGATCGCCTTGGCAAGCGCGTTGGACAGATCGCCGCGCGGCGTGAGGAACGGCAGGCCGCTCACGGTCCATTGCAGATCGTAGTCGAGATCGTGCTTGTCGAGGATCGCATGCACGCGGGCTTGCAGACCTTCCACCGTGCTCGCCGTCGAGAAGCGGAAGTTGAACATCACGTCAGCATGGCCCGGAATCACGTTGGTCGCGCCGGTGCCGCTGTGAATGTTCGACACCTGCCACGTGGTGGGCGGGAAATATTCGTTGCCGTCGTCCCAGCGTTCGGCCACCAGTTCGGCCAGCGCGGGCGCGAGCAGGTGCACCGGATTCTTCGCCAGATGCGGATAGGCGATATGGCCTTGCACGCCCTTGACGATCAGCTTGCCCGACATCGAACCGCGCCGGCCGTTCTTCACCATGTCGCCGAACTGCGCGCTCGAAGTCGGCTCGCCGACGATGCAGTAGTCCATGCGCTCGCCGCGCGCCTGCAAGGCTTCGACGACCTTGACGGTGCCGTCGGTGGCGGGGCCTTCCTCATCGCTCGTGATCAGGAAGGCGAGCGTGCCGCGGTGCGCCGGGTGCGCGGCGACGAACTCCTCGCTCGCCACCACGAAACCCGCGATCGACGCTTTCATGTCCGCCGCGCCGCGGCCGTACAGCTTGCCGTCGCGATGGGTCGGCTCGAACGGCGCCGATTGCCACTGTTCGAGCGGGCCGGTCGGCACTACGTCAGTGTGGCCGGCGAATGCGAGCAGCTTGCCCGCGGTGCCGTCGACGCCGCGTTTGACGGCCCACAGGTTGGTCACGCCGTTCGATTCGATGGTCTCGTGCTCGAAGCCGAGCGCGGACAGGCGCTCGATCAGGAGGCGCTGGCAATGCTGGTCGTCGGGCGTGACGGACGCGCGCGCGATCAGTTGTTCGGTAAGGGCGAGGGTGCCGGACATGGATTCGATACAGCCACTTTGAAATGAAAAAATGCCGGCTGGCGGTTGGACACCGCAGCCGGCAACAGCTTTTTGAGTCACGCGGCCGGGCCGCGTTTTTACTACATGGCGCGAGGCGTTCGGCGCATGCGCTGAGACTCGCGCCGAACTCGCCGCCAGCCCAGGTATCCAGCGCTGCACGCCAAACCGGGCGAGTCGCGCTCTGAACCAGGCAAACGGCCCTGCGCTCAGAAAAGCAATACCGCTCTCAGGCGAACAGCGCCGTGTACTCGTCCGCGGAAAAACCGAGCGACTTGACACGCCCGTTGACCACCAGCACCGGCCGCTTGATCACCGACGGCTTGTGAATCATCAACGCGATCGCGCCCGACTGCGTGTCCGCGGCCGCTTTCATGTCGTCGGACAGCGCGCGCCACGTGGTGCCGCGCCGGTTCAGCAAGGCGTCGAGCTTCACGTCTTTGAGCCAGTCCTGCACGAGCGGTTCGGTCACGCCGTGTTTCTTGAAGTCGTGGAACTCGAACTCGACGCCGTGCTCTTCCAGCCACACGCGGGCCTTCTTCACGGTGTCGCAATTCGGGATGCCGTAGACGACGGTTTTGGTGCCGCGCGCCATCAGTCGCCTCGCAGCAGCTCGTTCAGGCCGACCTTCGCGCGCGTCTTGGCGTCGACCTTCTTGACGATCACGGCGCAGTAGAGGCTATGCGAGCCGTCTTTCGACGGCAGGTTGCCCGCCACCACCACCGAGCCCGCCGGAATGCGGCCGTACGTCACTTCACCAGTTTCGCGGTCGTAAATCTTGGTGCTCTGGCCGAGGTACACGCCCATCGAGATCACCGAGTTTTCTTCGACGATCACGCCTTCCACCACTTCCGAACGCGCGCCGATGAAGCAGTTGTCTTCGATGATGACCGGGTTCGCCTGCAGCGGCTCCAGCACGCCGCCGATACCGACGCCACCCGACAGGTGCACGTTCTTGCCGATCTGTGCGCACGAACCGACGGTGGCCCACGTATCGACCATCGAGCCTTCGTCGACATACGCACCGATGTTGGTGTACGACGGCATCAGCACGACGTTCTTCGCGATGAACGAGCCGCGGCGCGCGATGGCGGGCGGCACCACGCGGAAGCCGCCGGCGGCGAAGTCTTCAGCGGTGTAGTTGGCGAACTTCGACGGCACCTTGTCGTAGAACTGCGAGTAACCGCCGGCCGGCATCGGTGCGTTGTCTTCCAGGCGGAACGACAGCAGCACGGCTTTCTTCAGCCACTGATTGACGACCCAGTCGCCGTCTTTCTTTTCGGCGACGCGGAGCAGGCCCTTGTCCAGTTGCTCGATGGCGTGGGCGACGGCTTCGCGCACGTCGGCCGGAGCGGCCTTCGGCGACAGTTCGGTGCGGTTTTCCCAGGCGGTGTCAATGATCTGCTGAAGTTGTTGCGACATATGCGTGCTTTATCGAAGAGTTGAAGTCTGAAGAAGGGATGCGGTGCGCGGGGTTACGCTCAACGAAAACTCAACCCGCCAGCGCGCGGCAAAAATCGACGATTCGCTGCGCGCCCTGCGTGCATTCGTCGACGTCGGCGACGAGCGCCATGCGCACGAAATTGCGGCCGGGGTTCACGCCGTGCGCAGTGCGCGCGAGGAACGAGCCCGGCAGAACCGTCACATTATAGTCGGCGTAGAGGCGCTGGGCGAACTCGGTGTCCGTGAGGCCCGTGCGCGAGACGTCCGCCCACAGGTAGAACGCGGCGTCAGGCAGGCGCACGTCGAGCACCTCGGCGAGCATCGGCGTGACGGTGGAAAACTTCTGCACGTACTTCGCGCGGTTCTCGCGCACGTGCGTCTCGTCGTTCCAGGCCACGATGCTGGCAGCCTGGAACACCGTCGACAAGGCCGCGCCGTGGTATGTCCGGTATAGCAGGAAGTCCTTGAGGATCGCCGCGTCGCCCGCGACGAAGCCCGAGCGCATGCCCGGCACGTTCGAACGCTTGGACAGGCTCGACAGCATGACGAGCCGCTCGAAACCGCGACCGAGCTGGTGCGCCGCTTCCAGGCCGCCGAGCGGCGGGTTGGCTTCGTCGAAATAGATTTCGGAGTAGCACTCGTCCGAGGCGATCACGAAGCCGTAGCGGTCCGACAGCGCGAACAGTTCGCGCCAGTCGTCGAGCGTGAGCACCGCGCCGGTCGGATTGCCGGGCGAGCAGACATAGAGCAGTTGCGTGCGCGCCCAGATGTCGGCCGGCACCGCCGAGTAGTCACAGGCGAAGTTGCGCGCCGGGTCGCTATTCACGAAGTACGGCTGCGCGCCGGCCAGGATCGCGGCGCCTTCGTAGATTTGGTAGAACGGGTTCGGACAGAGTACGATCGCAGGCTCGCCGTCAGCATTCTTTTTCGGATCGAGCACGGTCTGGGCGAGGGCGAACAACGCCTCGCGCGAACCCGACACCGGCAGCACCTGGGTGGCCGGGTCGACCGGCGGCAGGTTGTAGCGCCGCGTGACCCACTTCGCGATCGACTCGCGCAGCGCCGGCGATCCGATCGTGGCCGGATACGACGACAACCCGCCGAGCGAGGCCACCACGGCGTCGCGGATCAAGGCAGGCGTGGGATGTTTCGGCTCGCCAATGCCGAAGCTGATATGCGCGAGGCCGGCGTTCGGCGTGACGTCCGCGAAAAGTGCGCGCAGCTTTTCGAACGGGTAGGGCTGAAGGGAGTCGAGGAGCGGATTCACTGGGGCGGATCGAGCCTGATCGAAGATGGGCGAGAGACGGATGCGGACAAGGATGCAGCGAAAAGCGGGGCACGCGCCGGCGGCGGTAAAACGCACAAAACACGCTGAACGGCCGGCAGCAACGGCGAGCGGATGATTATAGCGTGGCGAGCCTGGCATGGCGGGCATACGGTGGAGTGGCGGTTTGCGAGCACGTATGGCACGGCGGCGTCGCGCAGGCGATCCACGGCTGCGCGGTGAAGAGCAAGTGAAGAGTTGAGCAGATGAAGGACATCGCGCCGTCGAGCAACGGCGCAACCCGCCAGGCGGCGCAGGCAATGCGCTGCAGCGGGAACGGCGCGAGCCGCCGACGGTTCGCGCAAGAAGAAGCAGGAGCAGCAATGTACGCAGCAGTCTTGGAGACATCCGGACACAACAGGCGCAGGAGCGCCGCGGTCCCGGGAAGGAACGCCACCTGCGCCTTTATCGAAAACACCGCAGTTCTCGGCCCAAGCTTCATCAGCGCCCGCGCAACAAGCATCGCGGTCCGCGATAGTTACAGCCCGAACACCTCCGCAAGGAGCCCCGCACCATGACCAACTGGCTTCGCAATGGTTGGCCGACGCTCGCGATCATGCTCGGCGCGTCGGTGTGGGGGATGATCTGGTATCCCTTGCGCATGCTGAACGCGCTCGGTGTGACCGGCACGGCGGCGAGCGCGCTGACGAGCGGCGCCGGCTGCCTGTTCGTGCTGCTGGTGCGCTATCGCGCGCTCAAGACCGTGCGCTGGCACTGGCTGCTGCCCGCTCTTGCGTTGGCGGCGGGCATCACCAATCTCGGCTTCGTGTGGGGCTCGATTCACGGCCAGGTGATGCGCGTACTGCTGCTGTTCTATCTCACCCCCGCATGGACCGCGCTTTTCGCGCATTTCATCCTGCATGAGCGGCTGACCTGGGCGGGCGCGGGACTCGCCGCGCTCTCACTGGCCGGCGCGATGACCATGCTGTGGTCGCCGCAACTGGGCATTCCGGTGCCCGGCAATCTCGCCGAATGGGCGGGCCTCGCGGGCGGCATGGGCTTCGCCATGAGCAACGTGTTGATTCTCAAGACGAGCCGCGTGCTGCCGGACATGAAGCCGGAAATGCGCACCGCGACGATCTTCGGCGGCGCGGCGCTGTTCGGTGCCTGTGCCTCGTTGTTCGAGGCGATGCCCGCGCCGCCCACCGGCGCGCATCTCGGCACGGCCGTCTGGCTGGTGCTCGGTCTCGGCTTTCTGCTGGCGTCGAACAATATGCTGGTGCAGTACGGGCTGTCGCGCGTGCCGGCCAATCGCGCGTCGATCATCATGCTGTTCGAGATCGTGGTCACGGCGCTGTCCGCGTGGCTGTTCGCCGGCGAGACGCCAGGTCCGCGCGAATGGGCGGGCGGCGTGTGCATCGTGCTGGCTTCGGCGCTGTCCAGCTGGGTGCATCGGACCAAGGCCATGCCGCCCGATCCGGCCATTCAGGAGGCCGGTCTGGCTGACGGGCGCGATGCCGGACTCGACGACCGTAAGGACGGCAAAAACCACCCACGCGCGATGGTATGATTGCCCCTCATTAGCCGGCGCATGCTTCAACGCATGAAGCCGGCGCCCGAGGCGCGAGGGTTCGCGGGCCGTGTCGCTCTGTCGGCGAACGGCTGGCGCGGCCTTCACGAGCCACCTATTTTTCTCCCTTTTCAAACAGCGAAATCGCCGTGCGTCTGACCTCGATCAAACTCGCTGGCTTCAAGTCATTCGTCGATCCCACGCATTTCCAGGTTCCTGGCCAGTTAGTCGGCGTGGTGGGACCGAACGGGTGCGGCAAGTCCAACATCATCGACGCCGTGCGCTGGGTGCTCGGCGAATCGCGCGCCTCCGAGCTGCGCGGCGAGTCGATGCAGGACGTGATCTTCAATGGCTCGACCGCGCGCAAGCCCGGCAGCCGCGCCAGCGTCGAACTGGTGTTCGACAACGCAGACGGCCGTGCCGCCGGCCAGTGGGGGCAGTATGCCGAAATCGCCGTGAAGCGCGTGCTCACGCGCGACGGCACCTCGAGCTACTACATCAACAATCTGCCGGCGCGCCGCCGCGACATTCAGGACATCTTCCTCGGCACCGGCCTCGGGCCGCGTGCGTACGCGATCATCGGGCAGGGCATGATCGCGCGCCTGATCGAGGCGAAGCCGGAAGAGCTGCGCGTGTTTCTCGAAGAAGCCGCGGGCGTGTCGAAGTACAAGGAACGCCGCCGCGAAACCGAGAACCGTCTGCACGACACGCGGGAAAATCTGACGCGGGTCGAAGATATCGTTCGGGAACTCAGTTCGAATCTGGAGAAACTGGAAGCGCAGGCCGTGGTCGCCACGCGTTACAAGGAACTGCAGACCGACGGCGAAGAGAAGCAGCGCCTGCTGTGGCTGTTGCGCAAGAACGAAGCCGGCAGCGAGCAGGAACGTCAGCAGCGCGCGATCGAACAGGCCCAGATCGATCTCGAAGCGCACACCGCCAAGCTGCGCGAAGTCGAAGCGCAACTCGAAACGCTGCGCGTCGCGCATTACTCCGCCAGCGACGCAATGCAAGGCGCGCAAGGCGCGCTCTACGAGGCGAATTCAGAAGTCAGCCGGCTCGAGGCCGAGATCAAGTTCATCGTCGAATCGCGCAATCGCGTGCAGGCGCAGATCGCCGCGCTGAACGCGCAGCGTGAGCAGTGGCAGTCGCAAGCGCAAAAAGCGCAGGACGATCTCGAAGACGCTGAAGAACAACTGGCCGTCGCTGAAGAAAAAGCCGCAATCGCCGAAGAGGAAGCCGCCGCCAAGCACGACGCGATGCCCGCGCTCGAAGCGCGCTGGCGCGATGCGCAAACGGAGTTGAACGCGGAGCGCGGTGGTATCGCGCAGACCGAGCAGGCGCTCAAGCTCGAAGCCGCGCATCAGCGCAATGCCGACCAGCAATTGCAGCAACTGCAGGCGCGTCATGAGCGCCTGAAGTCGGAAGCGGGCGGTCTGGACGCCCCCGACGAAGCGCAGCTCGAAGACCTGCGCATGCAGCTCGCCGAGCACGAGGAAATCCTGCACGACGCGCAAACGCGTCTGTCGGACGCGCAGGAAACCCTGCCGCGTCTGGACGGCGAACGCCGCACCGCGCAAGAACGCGTGCAGGCGGAAAGCGCCCAGATTCATCAGCTCGACGCGCGCCTGGCCGCGCTCAAGCAGTTGCAGGAAAACGTCCAGACCGAAGGCAAGATCCAGCCGTGGCTCGAAAAGCACGAGTTGGGCAGCCTGCCGCGTTTGTGGAAGAAACTGCACGTCGAAGCCGGTTGGGAAGCCGCGCTCGAGGCCGTGCTGCGCGAGCGGCTCGCCGCGCTGGAAGTGTCGAACCTCGACTGGGTCAGGGCCTTCGCCACCGACGCGCCGCCCGCCAAGCTCGCCTTCTATGCGCCGCCTGTCGCCGGTCAGCCTGCCGCCACGCCGCCCGCATTGCGGCCGCTGCTGTCGCTGGTACGAATCGACGACGCGGGCATCCGCGCGGTGCTGAACGACTGGCTCGGCCTCGCATTCGTCGCCGACGATCTGCAGCAGGCGCTCGCCATGCGCTCGCAGTTGCCGGAAGGCGGCTCGTTCGTCGTCAAGGCGGGGCACGTGGTGACGCGCGTCGGCGTGCAACTGTATGCCGCCGATTCCGAGCAGGCCGGCATGCTGGCCCGTCAGCAGGAAATCGAAAATCTGGCGCGCCAGGTTCGCGCGCAAGCCTTGCTCGCCGACGAAGCGAAGGCCGCCGCGATCCGCGCCGAAGCCGCGCACACGCAAGCCGCCCAGGTGTTGACCGATGTGCGTCAACAGGCCGAGCGCGCCACGCAGCGCGTGCACGCCCTGCAAATGGACGTGCTCAAGCTCACCCAGGCGCACGAGCGTTACACCCAGCGCAGCACGCAGATTCGCGAGGAACTCGGCGAGATCACCGCGCAGATCGAAGAGCAGCGCGCCATGCGCGCGGAGTCGGAAGCAAACTTCGAGCGTCACGATGGCGAACTCGCCGAATTGCAGGCGCGTTTCGAAGATCATCAACTGGCCTTCGAGGCGCTCGACGAACAACTCACCGCCGCTCGCGGCCAGGCGCGCGATCTCGACCGCGCCGCCACCGACGCGCGCTTCGCCGCGCGCAACATGGCGAACCGCATCGACGAACTGAAGCGCAGCATCCAGGTCGCGCACGAGCAGAGCGAGCGTGTCGCGGCGTCGCTGGAAGATGCGCGCGCCGAGCTGGAAGCCATCAACGAGCAGACCGCGCACACCGGCTTGCAGGACGCGCTCGACATTCGCGCGGTCAAAGAAGAAGCGCTGCACGCCGCGCGCCTCGAACTGGACGATCTCACCGCCAAGCTGCGTGCCGCCGACGAAACACGTCTGACCGCCGAGCGCGCGCTGCAGCCGCTGCGCGACCGCATCAACGAATTGCAATTGAAGGAACAGGCGGCGCGCCTGAACGGCGAGCAGTTCATCGAGCAACTCGCCGCGGCCGGTGTGGACGAGGCGCAATTGCAGGCCAAGCTCACGCCGGACATGAAGCCGTCGTACCTGCAAGGCGAAGTCACGCGCATCAACAACGCCATCACCGCGCTCGGTCCGGTCAACATGGCCGCGCTCGACGAACTGAAGGCGGCGACCGAGCGCAAGTCGTTCCTCGACGCGCAATCCACCGACCTGAACAGCGCGATCGAAACGCTCGAAGACGCCATCCGCAAGATCGACGCCGAAACGCGCACGCTCCTGCAAGGCACCTTCGACCAGGTGAACCATCATTTCGGCGAACTGTTCCCGCGTCTGTTCGGCGGCGGCCAGGCGAAGCTGATCATGACCGGCGACGAAATTCTCGACGCCGGCGTGCAGGTGATGGCGCAGCCGCCGGGCAAGAAGAATTCGACGATTCACCTGCTCTCGGGCGGCGAAAAAGCGCTGACGGCGACCGCGCTGGTGTTCGCGATGTTCCAGTTGAATCCCGCGCCGTTCTGTCTGCTGGACGAAGTGGACGCGCCGCTCGACGACGCCAACACGGAACGTTTCGCGAACCTCGTGCGGGCAATGTCGGACAAAACCCAGTTCCTGTTCATTTCGCACAACAAGATCGCGATGGAAATGGCGCAGCAGTTGATCGGCGTGACCATGCAGGAGCAGGGCGTGTCGCGGATCGTTGCCGTCGACATGGAATCGGCCGCTGGTTTCGCCCAGAATATCGTTTGAGTTTGATTTGAATTGAGCCTCGCGGGTGTCCGCGTTCAGCGCAGCGGCCGGTGGTCGCGCGACACGTGGAGCGGGCGCAGAGCCGCGCAGATAAAAGAATTGCTGATGGAGCATGCATGGACGAGTTGACACTCGGTTTGATCGGCGCGGGTGCCGTGGTGGTCGGGGGCGTGGTCGTGTACAACGCGTGGCAGAGCGCGAAGGTGCGCCGCAAGATGCCGCGGCCGATGCCGGCCGACACCGCCGAAAATCTCGCGCGGGACGATCAGGAGGAACAGAGCCCGTTCATCGAACCGGCCCGGCCGACCACGCGGCGCGAGCCGGTGGTGGGCGCCGAAGCCGCGGAGCAAACCACGGCGGCGCGCGTCGAGCCGACGTTCGGCGGCCAGGCGGCCGGCACGGCGCCGCTCGACACGGCGGCCGATATTCAGGCCGAGACGACTACGCCGAACGGCTATCCGGAAGCCGAGGGCGTGGCCGAAGCCGAACGCGACGCGAGCGCCGAGACCGCGCAAGCCCGCCAGTCCGGCGAGCCGGTCGAGCCGATTCTGCCCGCTGCTACGACGATCTCGTCGGCGCCGCCGGCTATCGTCGATCGCCGCATCGACTGTATCGTGCTGGTCCGTTTGAACGGTCCGGTCGCGGGCGACAAGGTGATTCCGCTCGCGCAGCGTTTGCGCCGCGCGGGCAGCAAGCCGGTGCATATCGAGGGCAAGCTCGAAGGCGGCGCGTGGGAGCTGCTGCAAAACGGCGCGCGTTACGAAGAACTGCGCGCGGCCGCGCAACTGGCCAATCGCAGTGGCGCTCTTAACGAACTGGAGTTTTCCGAGTTTGTGACCGGCGTGCAGCAGTTCGCCGACGCGCTGGATGCCGCGCCGGAATTTCCCGACATGCTCGAAACGGTCGCGATGGCGCGCGAGCTCGACGGCTTTGCCGCGCAGTGCGACGCGCAGTTGTCGATCAACGTGCTCTCCGACGGCGCGCCGTGGTCGGCCAACTACGTGCAGGCGGTCGCGTCGCAAGACGGCCTGCTGCTCTCGCGCGACGGCACGCGTTTCGTCAAGCTCGACTCGAAGCAAAGCCCGGTGTTCATGCTGCAATTCGGCGACACCAATTTTTTGCGCGACGATCTCACCTACAAGGGCGGCCAGATGATCACGCTGGTGCTCGACGTGCCGGTGGCCGATGAAGACATTCTGCCGTTCCGTTTGATGTGCGACTACGCGAAATCGTTGGCCGAGCGCATCGGCGGGCGGGTGGTCGACGACGGCCGCCGTCCGCTGCCGGAAACCGCGCTGCTCGCCATCGAGAAACAGTTGATGACGCTCTACGCGAAGCTCGAACAGGCGGGCATTCCGGCAGGCTCGCCGGCCACGCGGCGGTTGTTCAGTCAGTAAATTTTTTACGTTTTATCGTTGTCTCCGACGGCCGCACGATGTGCGGCCGTCGTCGTTTCAGGCCGCGGCTTCACGTGCGTATTTCGAGCCGGCGCGCAACGCGCCAAAACTGGCCATTCGGCCGATGTAAAGGGGCACGCTTCCTGCGATAATCCAATGTCTGAACTTCATTGAAGAACCTTCCGACAGCATGGCCCGAACCTCCGCCTCACATCCCGCAACCAACGCCCCGGCTGAGCGTGCCGCGTGGCTGCGCGCGGAACTCGAACGCGCCAACTACGCGTACTACGTGCTCGACCAGCCGGACCTGCCCGACGCGGAATACGACAAGCTGTTCAAGGAGCTGGAGCGCATCGAGACGGAGCATCCGGACCTGATCGTGCCGGATTCGCCCACCCAGCGCGTGGGCGGCGAGGCGGCGAGCGGCTTCGAGCCGGTCGTGCACGACCAGCCCATGCTGTCGCTGAACAACGGTTTCGCCGACGAAGACATCGTCGCGTTCGACAAGCGCGTCGGCGACGCGCTCGGCAAGAACGCGAGCGAGCCGCCGGTGCCGGTCGACTACGCGGCCGAGCTGAAATTCGACGGCCTCGCCATCTCGCTGCGTTACGTCGACGGCGCGTTCGTGCAAGCCTCCACGCGCGGCGACGGCACGACCGGCGAGAACGTCACCGAAAACGTCCGCACGATTCGCTCCATTCCGCTCAAGCTCAAGGGAAAACGCGTGCCGCACGTGCTCGACGTGCGCGGCGAAGTGCTGATGTTCAAGCGCGATTTCGAGCGCCTGAACGAGCGCCAGCGGGCCGCGGAACAGAAGGAATTCGCCAACCCGCGCAACGCCGCGGCGGGCAGTTTGCGGCAGCTCGATTCGAAGATCACCGCGCAGCGGCCGCTGTCGTTTTTTGCGTATGGCATTGGCGTGCTCGAAGGCATGGAGATGCCAGCCACGCATAGCGAACTGCTCGACTGGTACAAGGAACTCGGCTTGCCGGTGAATAGCGAGCGGGCAGTGGTGCAGGGCGCCGAGGGCTTGCTGGGCTTTTTCCACGGCGTCGGCGAGAAACGCGAGAAGCTGCCGTACGACATCGACGGTGTGGTCTACAAGGTCAACCGGCGCGATGAGCAGAATGCGCTCGGCTTCGTGTCGCGCGCGCCGCGCTTTGCGCTGGCGCACAAATTCCCCGCGCAGGAAGCGCTGACGAAACTCGTCGCAATCGACGTGCAGGTCGGCCGGACTGGCGCGATCACGCCGGTAGCGCGGCTGGAGCCGGTGTTCGTCGGCGGCGCGACGGTTACGAATGCCACGCTGCACAACGAAGACGAAGTGCGCCGCAAGGATATCCGCATCGGCGACACCGTGATCGTGCGGCGCGCCGGCGACGTGATTCCCGAAGTGGTGAGCGCGCTGCTCGACCGTCGTCCTGCCGACGCTCGCGAATTCGTGATGCCCACGCAGTGCCCGGTGTGTGGCTCGAATATCGAGCGCCTGCCGGACGAGGCGATCGCGCGCTGTACCGGCGGCCTGTTCTGTCCCGCGCAGCGCAAGCAGGCGCTCTGGCATTTCGCGCAGCGGCGCGCGCTGGATATCGACGGGCTCGGCGAAAAGATCATCGACCAACTGGTCGAGCAGAACCTCGTGCGCACGCCAGCCGATCTGTTCAACGTCGGGTTTGCGACGCTCGCCGAACTCGACCGCTTTGCCGAAAAGTCCGCGCAAAATCTGCTCGACTCGCTCGAAAAGGCCAAGCACACCACGTTGGCGCGCTTCATCTACGCGCTCGGCATCCGGCATGTGGGCGAATCCACGGCGAAAGATCTCGCCAGGCACTTCGGCTCGCTCGACCCGATCATGGACGCCTCGGTCGAAGCCTTGCTGGAGGTCAACGACGTAGGGCCGGTGGTTGCGGAATCAATCCATCAGTTCTTCGCCGAGGAACACAACCGCACGGTGATCGAGCAGTTGCGCGCGCCGGGCAAGGTCACGTGGCCCGAAGGCCCGCCCGCGCCGAAGGCGCCGCAAGGCGTGCTGGCCGGCAAGACGGTCGTACTGACCGGCACCTTGCCGAGCCTTGCCCGCGAAGAGGCGAAGGAAATGCTGGAAGCGGCCGGCGCGAAAGTGGCCGGCTCCGTATCGAAGAAAACGGACTATGTGGTGGCGGGCGCCGACGCGGGCAGCAAGTTGGCGAAGGCTGAGGAACTCGGCGTTCCCGTACTCGACGAAGATGGTATGCGTAAGCTCCTGGAGGGGCAGTTATGATCCGCGAAATTCTCAAGATGGGCGATCCGCGCCTTTTGCGCATTGCCGATCCGGTCGATCACTTCGACACGCCCGAGCTGCATGAGCTCGTCAAAGACATGTTCGAGACCATGCACGACGCCAATGGCGCGGGCCTTGCCGCGCCGCAGATCGGCGTGAATCTGCAGGTGGTGATCTTCGGCTTCGGGCACAACGAGCGCTATCCGGACGCGCCGCCGGTGCCGGAAACGGTACTGATCAACCCGACCATCACGCCGGTCTCGCTGGATATGGAGGAGGGCTGGGAGGGCTGCCTGTCGGTGCCGGGCCTGCGCGGCGCGGTGAGCCGCTTTTCGATGATCAAGTATCACGGCTTCGATCAGTACGGCAAGCCGATCGACCGTGTCGCCGAGGGCTTTCACGCGCGTGTCGTCCAGCACGAGTGCGATCACCTGATCGGCAAGCTGTATCCGATGCGGATCAACGACTTCGCGAAGTTCGGCTTCACGGAAGTGCTGTTTCCGGATATGGATCCGAATAGCGACGATTGAAGTGGCTTGTGCTGCCTGGGGCACTGCGGCGCTGGCGTCTTAGGCCTGGCGCAGCGCAGGGATAAAAAAACCCACGCGATTGATTGCGTGGGTTTTTTGTTGATGCGTCAGTCAGTCCTGCGGCTTCAGAACGACTCGTCCGGCGACAGATAACGCCATTGGCCTGGCGGCAGCGCGCCGAGCATCACACGGCCCATGCGCACGCGCTTCAGGCCGATCACTTCGAGGCCGACCAGTTCGCACATGCGGCGAATCTGGCGCTTCTTGCCTTCGCGCAGCACGAAACGCAATTGCTCGCCGTTCTGCCAGTTCACTTGCGCGGGCTTCAGCGGTACGTCGTCGAGCGACAGTCCGTGGCACAGCAGCTCGAGACTTTCCGGCGGGAAGTGGCTTTCGACGTCGGTGGTGTGCTCGCCGAATGCCACGCGCACCAGATACTCCTTGTCGATCTCGGAATGACCGCCGATCAGTTGCTTGGCGATCCGGCCGTCTTGCGTCAGCACCAGCAGGCCCGTCGAATCGATGTCCAGGCGGCCGGCCGGCGCAAGCTGGCGCAAATGCGCGACGGAGAAGCGGATGTCCGAGTGATCGCCTTCCCAGCGATTCTCCGGCGTGACCAGCGTGATGGCCGGCTGATAGCCGTCTTCCGCCTGACCTGAGACCAGTCCCACCGGCTTATGGATCAGCACCGTCACCTGGCTCGATTGCGCGGCCTCGGCGGCGGGGTCGATTTCGATACGCTGGTCCGGACGGACCTTGGTGCCGAGGGTGTCGATGCGCTCGCCGTCCACTAGCACCCAGCCTTTTTCGATCCACTCGTCGGCTTCGCGGCGTGAGCACATACCGAGTTCGGACATCAGTTTGGACAGGCGCAGCATGCCTGGCGCGTCTTCGTAATCGCGACGCGGGGTGCGCGGAGCGGCGTCGATTTCGCTGTCGCGCCCGGCTCGGGCCGCGCCACGCGGCTTGTCGGCGCGCGCGGGACGGTCGTCGCCGAAACGGCGGCCGGCGGCCGGCAGCGTCTTGTCAAAGCTGCGGGCCGGGCGCTCGCCACGCTCGGTGCGTTCATTGCGCTCAGCACTGCGCGCCGGACGGTCGCCGAATTCGCGTTTGGCCGGGGCGCGTTCGCCACGCTCGTCGCGTGGAGCGCGTGCCGGGCGGTCTGCGCGGTCGCTGAAGCCGGCTTTGACGGGCTTGGCGAAGCTGCGTTCGCCACGTTCGGATGAACCGCGCTCGCCTTCGAAACGGCGCGGCGCGCTATCGTTGCGCGGCCCACGCTCGCCGCCGCGGCGGTCTTGCGGCGCGCCACGGTCGCTGCTGAAACGCGGACGGTCGGACGCGTCGCGTTCACGGCGTTCCGGACGCTCGCCACGCGGAGCGCCTTCCGACGGACGGCCTGCGCCCGGACGCGCTCCACTGAACGGACGGCGTTCGCCGTCGTCGCGGCGCGGGGCGCGATCGTCGAAGCTGCGCGGCGCGCGATCGCTGCGATCCGTGCTGCCTTCGAAGCGACGCGGCGAGCGTTCGGTTCGGTCGCCGGTTTCACGACGCGGCGCCCGGTCATTGCGGTCGGCAGCGCCTTCGAAACGGCGCGGCGCGCGCTCGCCGCGATCTGAATTGCCTTCAAAGCGACGCGGAGCGCGTTCGGCCCGATCGCTTGCGCCTTCAAAACGGCGTGGAGCCCGCTCACCGCGATCGCCTGCACCTTCAAAACGGCGCGGAGCGCTACCGGCACGGTCGCCAGCACCTTCAAACCGACGCGGTGCGCTACCAGTCCGCTCGCCACCACCTTCAAACCGGCGCGGAGCGCCTTGGCCGCGCTCGCCATCGGCCCGGCGCGGCGCACGTTCGCTACGGTCCGCGCCACCTTCAAATCGGCGCGGCGCGCGTTCCGCATCGTCCCGACGCGGTGCGCGGTCGCCGCCGCCTTCAAACCGGCGTGGAGCCCGTTCACCGTCAGCCCTGCGCGGCGCGCGTTCGCTACGATCGCCGCCGCCCTCAAACCGGCGCGGCGCACGCTCACCATCATCCCGACGCGGAGCACGATCGCCGCCGCCTTCAAACCGGCGCGGCGCGCCACCCGTGCCCTCGCGACGCGGCGGTCGATCCGACGCCGCGCCACCAGCGTCCCGCTCGCGCGAAAACGACCCTTCAGCCCTGGCCGGACGCGCAGGACGCGCGCCGGCACCGGCCGGCTTGCCAGCACC
Source organism: Paraburkholderia phytofirmans (assembly GCF_046028095.1). Taxonomy (GTDB): domain Bacteria; phylum Pseudomonadota; class Gammaproteobacteria; order Burkholderiales; family Burkholderiaceae; genus Paraburkholderia; species Paraburkholderia phytofirmans_A. Next base: position 26,014 of record NZ_JAQQDJ010000002.1, on the reverse strand, counting down.
CGCCGGCCGCTTACCGCCGCCGGCCGCGCCGGCGCGTTCACCCCGCGCCCCGCCAGGAGCCGGCGTCGCCGGCCTGGGTCCGGCCGGGCGTGTCGGCTTACGCGCCGACGTGCTGCCGGTACGGACAGGGGCGCGTTCGGACGAAGCCGGCCGCGGGTGCTTGGCTGTTAATTTGACTCGCATGAAATCTCACACTGCGATCGCGCGCAGCAGTTCGGTCTCGACCTGAATTTGCAGGCGGCTGTCAGAGAGGCCGCGTCCATCAAGCAGAAAAACGTCTTCGACGCGTTCGCCGAGCGTATTGATCCGCGCCGAAGCGACGCCGACCCGATGCTCGGCCAGCACGCGCGCGATCGAATAAAGAAGGCCTGGCCGGTCGTTCGCCGACACGGACAGGATGTAATATTGGCCGCGCTCGTCGGCCCGAAGATCAACGCGCGGCGTGACAGGGAAGGTCCGCGACAGCCGCGACAAACGGCCTTTCGACGGTCCCGGAAGCAGGGTGCCGTCACCGGTGAGGCGGGCGGTCAGTTCCTGTTCGACCAGATTCGCAATATCGCGATAATGCACGTCTTCTTCGGTATGCGCGACGAGGAAATTATCGAGCGCGTACCCGTGACGGGTCGTGCTGACCCGCGCATCGAGCACCGACAGGCCATTGCGGTCGAAATACGCGCAAATGCCGGCGAACAGATCGGGCTGGTCCTTGACGTACACCAGCACCTGAAGCGCCTCGCCGATCGGCGACGGACGGGCCCGCACGATCGGCGTCGGCGTTTCTACGTGGCGGTACAGCACACGTGTTTGCCACGCGATATCCGCCGCGTCGTGACGCAGGAAATAGCCGATGTCGAGCTTGTCCCACAACGCCTTCTGCGCGCCTTCCGGCACGGTTTCGAGACGCAGCAGCGCGAGCGCTTCTTCCTGACGCGACTTCAGCTCCGAATGCGCATCCGGCCGCGCGCCGCCGAGCACGGCGAGCGTGGCGCGGTACAGGTCTTCCAGCAGCTTGCCTTTCCACGTGTTCCAGACTTTCGGGCTGGTGCCGCGAATGTCGGCCACTGTCAGCAGATAGAGCGCAGTGAGGCGCCGCTCGGTGCCGACCAGTTCGGCGAAACGTTTGATGACTTCCGGGTCGCTCGTGTCCTGCTTTTGCGCGACCTGGCTCATGGTCAGATGTTGCTGAACCAGCCACACGACCAGTTCGCCGTCCTCGCCCTCGATGCCGTGATTGCGGCAGAAGCGCCGTGCGTCGGCCATGCCGAGCGTGGAATGGTCGCCGCCGCGGCCTTTGGCGATGTCGTGAAACAGCGCCGCGACGTACAGCACCCACGGCCGGTCGAAGTTGGCGATCAACTGGCTGCAGAACGGATATTCGTGCGCGTGTTCGGCCACCGCGAAGCGGCGCAGATTGCGCAGCACCATCAGAATGTGCTGGTCGACGGTGTAGACGTGATACAGATCGTGCTGCATCTGTCCGACGATGCGCCGGAAGTTCAGCAGGTAACGCCCCAGCACGCTGGTCTGGTTCATCAGACGCAGCGCGTGGGTGATGCCGGCCGGCTGCTTCAGGATGGCCATGAAGAGACGCCCGTTTTCCGGATCGCGCCGCCAGTGCTGGTCCATCACGTCGCGGGCGTTGTAGATCGCGCGCAGCGTGCGCGCCGACAGGCCCTTCACGCCCGGCGTCTGTTCGTACAGCAGGAAGGCCTCGAGGATCGCGTTCGGCTCGCGCTGGAACACGTCGTCGCTGGCGATTTCCAGCATGCCCTGTTTTTCGACGAAGCGGTCCGACAGCACGCGCGTGATGCCGCTCGTGCTGGGGAAGAGTTGCGCTTCGATGTTCTGGATCAGGATGGTGGCGAGCTGCGTGACCGCCTTGGCGGACCAGTAATAGCGGCGCATGAGCTGTTCGCTCGCGCGCTTGGTCGCGGTCGGCTTGTAGCCGAAGCTCTCGGCCACCGCCGTTTGCAGGTCGAACACCATGATGTCCTGACGACGCCCGGCGATCACATGCAGCCGGGCTCGCAACGCTTTCAGGAAACTCTCGTTGCGGCGCAGCTCGCGCGCCTCGCGCTCGGTGATCAGGCCGCGTGCTTCGAGTTCACGCCAGCTGCTGCCGAAACCGGCCGCCTGGGTGATCCACAGGATCAACTGCAGATCGCGCAGGCCGCCGGGGCTTTCCTTGATATTGGGTTCGAGCGAGTAGGGCGTGTCCTGGAACTTCGCGTGGCGCTGGCGCATTTCCAGGACTTTGGCCTGGAAGAAGGCTTTCGGGTCGAGCGCTTCGCGGTAACGCTTCGCAAAGTCGTCGAACAGCCCGGCGCTGCCGGTAATGCGCCGTGCCTCGAGCAGCGAGGTGCGCACCGTGACGTCGTTGGCGGCTTCTTCGAGACATTGCGACACGCTGCGCACGCTGCTGCCGAGCTCCAGCCCCAAATCCCAGGCGAGGCTGATAAAGCGTTCGATGCGCGCTTCGAGATGCTCGATCGGCGCGTCGGGCAGCAGGACCAGAATGTCGATGTCGGAATGCGGCGCCAGTTCGCCGCGCCCGTAACCGCCCACGGCCACTAGCGCCAGCTCGGCCGGCAGTTCGCAGGTGTTCCAGGCCGCGCGCAGGGAGTCGTCGGTGGCGCGCGCCAACGAGGCCATCAACGCGTCGACGTTGGTGGCCGTCCTGAAGCGTTCCAGCAGTTGGGCTTTGGCCACTTTGTACTCCGCCTTGAGCGACGTGGCAGGGGATTGGGCGACGGCTGGAACACTACTCATTGGCAGGGAGGCGCAGAGGTGGGAAGTCGGTCAGGCTGTCGCCGCGACGATCGGCGGGCGCGCGGGCGTGCCGGCGGATACGGTCAGCACGTCGTAGCCGGTTTCGGTGACGAGGACGGTATGTTCCCACTGCGCCGACAGGCTGCGGTCTTTGGTCTTGACGGTCCACTGGTCCGGCATGGTGCGAATGTCGCGGCGGCCGGCGTTGATCATCGGTTCGATCGTGAAGATCATGCCGGTTTGCAGTTCGAGCCCGGTGCCGGGACGGCCGTAGTGCAGGATCTGCGGGTCTTCGTGGAATACCGTGCCGATGCCGTGGCCGCAGTATTCGCGCACCACGCTGTAGCCCTGGCCTTCCGCGTGTTTCTGGATCGCGTAGCCGATATCGCCGAGATGGGCGCCCGGGCGCACCTGGTCGATGCCCAGCCACATGCATTCGAAGGTGGTCTGCACGAGGCGTTTGGCCATGATCGAGCCTTCGCCGACGATGAACATGCGGCTGGTGTCGCCGAAATAGCCTTCCTTGATGACGGTGACGTCGATATTGAGCGCGTCGCCGTTCTTCAGCGTCTTGTCGCCAGGGATGCCGTGGCAGATCACGTCGTTGACGGAAATGCAGGTGGCCTTCGGGTAGGGCGGGTAACCGGGCGGCTGATAGTTCAGCGGCGCCGGAACCGTGCCCTGTTCCTTCAGCATATATTCGTGACACAGACGATCGAGTTCGCCGGTCGTGATGCCGGCGGTGACGAACGGAGTAATGTAGTCGAGCACTTCGCTTGCCAGTTTGCAGGCGACGCGCATCTGCGCGATATCGTGTTCGTTTTTGAGCGTAATAGCCATGAGTCGGGCCTGAAATGCGATTTATTGCGAGATTATCGCACCATATTTCCGCCGCCGCAGGCTTTTGCGACCGGGCCGGCGGCTTTCACAGAGTCCGATGCGGGCTTGTGCAAGGCGGCCGGCGTTCTCGCGGGTGCAACCCGCCGGCCACAAACAGGGCTACCGGGCAGGTTGAGTCGTGCAATAGTCGCGTGCTATAATCTTTGGCTAAGTCGATCTCTGTCTTGCATTATTTGTCCATGCGGGCAAAAAAGCGGCAGGAATGGCTTCTCATAGCGCCGGTTGCTTGCGCTAAGAGGTTATGCAGAAGCGGAAGCAGAAGCATAAAAAGGCAATAAAAGGCAGCACCACGCAGCAGACTCGCAAGCCGGCGCACCCAGGGTGTCCGCCGCGTTCAGCCAGAGAGATGGCAGCGCGGCCGATACGGCAGCCGGCTTAAGACCCAACCCTCGCGGAGATTTTCATGGCAGTTACCATGCGTCAAATGCTGGAAGCCGGTGTCCACTTCGGTCACCAAACGCGCTTCTGGAACCCGAAGATGGCCCCCTTCATTTTCGGTCATCGCAACAAGATTCACATTATCAACCTCGAAAAGACGCTGCCGATGTACAACGACGCGCTGAAGTACGCGCGTCAACTGGCAGCCAATCGCGGCACCATCCTGTTCGTCGGCACGAAGCGTCAATCGCGCGACACGATCGCTGAAGAGGCACAACGCGCTGGCATGCCGTTCGTCAACGCGCGCTGGCTCGGCGGCATGCTGACCAACTTCAAGACGCTGAAGGTCTCGATCAAGCGCCTGAAGGACATGGAAGCAGCGCTGGAAGCAGGCGAAACCGAACGCATGAGCAAGAAAGAAGCGCTCCTGTTCGAACGTGAAATGGCCAAGCTGGTCAAGTCGATCGGCGGCGTGAAAGACATGGGCGGCATTCCGGACGCGATTTTCGTGGTCGACGTCGGCTACCACAAGATTGCCGTGACCGAAGCGAACAAGCTCGGCATTCCGGTCATCGCCGTGGTCGATACGAACCACTCGCCGGAAGGCATCGACTACGTGATCCCGGGTAACGACGACGCCTCGAAGGCTGTCGCTCTGTACACGGCTGGCGTGGCTGACGCGATCGTCGAAGGCCGTGCGAACGCGGTCAACGAAGTGGTGCAAGCTGCACGTGGTGGCGACGGCGACGAGTTCGTCGAGGTCAACTCGGAAGCGTAAAGCTGCCCCGTGTCCGGCAAAAAAGGGGGCTTTCTACAGGCCCCCTTTTTTTAAGCCGCGACATTGTAGTGGAGCGCTGCCGGCAGTGTCCGAACCAGCGCTCAAGGCGTTCTCCGTAAAAAATACGCGGAATGCTGAAACGAATTCTTGCCGCCGGCATCGAAGTCCGGGCGGCGTGTGACAGACGGAACTCAAGGAGCAAATGATGGCGGCAATTACCGCAAGCATGGTTGCAGAACTGCGCGCAAAGACCGACGCGCCGATGATGGAATGCAAGAAGGCGCTGACGGAAGCCGACGGCGACATGGCGCGCGCTGAAGAGCTGCTGCGCGTGAAGCTGGGCAACAAGGCCAGCAAGGCAGCGTCGCGCGTGACGGCTGAAGGCGTGGTCGCCTCGTTCATTGGCGGCAATGCGGGTTCGCTGGTCGAACTGAACTGCGAAACCGACTTCGTTTCGAAGAACGACGACTTCCTGGGTTTCTCGAAGAAGGTCGCTGAACTGGTCGCCACGCAAAACCCGGCTGACGTCACCGCTCTGGCGGCCCTGCCGCTGGACGGCTCGACGGTCGACGCAGTGCGTCTGGCGCTGGTCGGCAAAATCGGTGAAAACCTGTCGATCCGCCGTTTCGTGCGTTTTGAAACCTCGAACAAGCTGGCAGCGTACCTGCACGGCACGCGCATCGGCGTGCTGGTCGAGTACACCGGCGCGGACGAGCAGGTCGGCAAGGACGTGGCAATGCACATCGCCGCGATGAAGCCGGTGTCGCTGTCGTCGGACGACGTGCCGGCGGATCTGATCGCCAAGGAACGCAGCATTGCTGAACAGAAGGCCGCCGAATCGGGCAAGCCGGCTGAAATCGTCGCCAAGATGGTCGACGGCAGCGTGCAGAAGTACCTGAAGGAAGTGTCGCTGTTGAACCAGACGTTTGTTAAGAACGACAAGCAGACGATCGAACAGATGCTGAAGGCCGGCAACTCGAGCGTGCAGAAGTTCGCGCTGTTCGTGGTCGGCGAAGGCATCGAGAAGAAGCAGGACGACTTCGCAGCTGAAGTGGCCGCTCAAGTCGCTGCTGCAAAGCAACAATAAGTTTTACCTAAGCATCACTGTTGTATCGTTGGACCCGCGGCGGAGCAACACTTTGCCGCGGTCGGCAGCGCCGCAAGGCTGCACGCGGGTTGACCCTCGTGGCGCAGCCGCCGCTGGCGGACCCCAGGGTTCGTCAATTTGGCGACGCTTGCCCGAATCAGCATTTCACCCCTACATTAGTCCCTTGTTGTTGCCCTGTTCTGCGCGATCTGGATACCCCTATGCCCACTGCCTATAAACGCGTCCTGCTCAAACTCTCCGGTGAAGCTCTGATGGGCGACGATGCCTTTGGCATCAATCGCGCGACCATCGAACGAATGGTGGCGGACGTGGCCGAAGTGGTCCGTCTCGGAACGCAGTTGGCCGTAGTGATCGGCGGCGGCAATATTTTCCGCGGCGTGGCGGGCGGCGCAGCGGGTATGGATCGCGCCACGGCCGACTACATGGGCATGCTGGCCACCATGATGAACGCGCTGGCGCTGCAGGATGCCATGCGCCACGCCGGCATCGAGGCGCGCGTGCAATCGGCGCTGCGCATGGACCAGGTGGTCGAACCGTACATCCGGCCCCGCGCGATTCGCCAGCTTGAAGAAGGCAAAGTCGTGATTTTCGCGGCCGGCACCGGCAACCCGTTCTTCACGACCGACACGGCCGCCGCCTTGCGCGGCTCGGAAATCGGCGCGGAAGTCGTGCTGAAAGCAACCAAGGTAGACGGCGTTTATTCCGCCGACCCGAAGAAAGACCCGAGCGCGACGCGTTACACCACGATCAGCTTCGACGAGGCGATCGGCCGCAATCTGCAGGTGATGGACGCCACGGCATTCGCGCTGTGCCGCGACCAGAAGCTGCCGATCCGGGTGTTTTCGATCGTCAAACCGGGCGCGCTCAAGCGCATCGTACAAGGCGACGACGAGGGTACCCTCGTCCACGTGTAAACTCTCGTTCACATAACGTGGGCTTTAGCGCGAGCCCGGGCCGCCGCATCTTGCGCGCGCTGGCCGGCTCGCACCGTTTTGAAGGTTCGGAGGTTTAAAAATGTCTGTGGCTGATATCAGGAAGGGCGCTGAACAAAAGATGCAGCGCTCCATCGACGCGTTCAAGAACGACCTGTCGAAGATCCGCACGGGCCGTGCGCACACGGGCCTGCTCGATCACATCCAGTGCGATTACTACGGTTCGCCGGTGCCGATTTCGCAAGTCGCGAATCTGACGCTGATCGACGCACGCACGATCGGCGTGCAGCCGTGGGAAAAGAAGATGGTGCAGGTCGTCGAAAAGGCGATCCGCGAATCGGACCTGGGTTTGAACCCGGCCACGCAAGGCGACGTGATCCGCGTGCCGATGCCCGCGCTGACCGAAGAACGCCGCCGCGAACTGACCAAAGTGGTCAAGAGCGAAGCGGAAACGGCCAAGGTGGCAGTGCGTAACCTGCGCCGCGACGCCAACGAGCAGCTGAAGAAGCTCGTGAAAGACAAGGAAATTTCGGAAGACGACGAGCGTCGCGCGGGTGACGACGTTCAGAAGCTGACGGACAAGTTCGTCGCCGAAATCGACAAGCTCGTCGTGACGAAAGAAGCCGAGATCATGACGGTCTGAGGCCGGCCGGCTCAGCTGCTCACGTTCCCCACTTCTTTTATTTGCAGTCACTGTCCCGACGGCCATGACCTATACCAGCTCAACCGTGCGCGTGCCTGATGTCGCCGCGGTGCCGCGACATATCGCGATCATCATGGACGGCAACGGCCGTTGGGCCACCCAGCGGCGCTTGCCGCGCGTGGCGGGCCATACGCGCGGCGTCGACGCGGTGCGTGCGGCCGTCGAGGCGTGCGCCCGTCAGGGTGTCGAATATCTGACGCTGTTCGCCTTCAGCTCGGAAAACTGGCGCCGTCCGAACGAGGAAGTCTCGTTCCTGATGCGCCTGTTCGTGACCGCGCTGGAGCGCGAGATCGGCAAGCTGCATGCGAACGGCATCCGCTTGCGCGTGGTGGGCGACCTGGCCCGCTTCGATACGCGCATCCGTGATCTGATCAAGCGCGCGGAGACCAAGACCGCGCGCAACACCCGTCTCACGCTCACCATCGCCGCGAACTACGGCGGCCGCTGGGACATCATGCAGGCCACCCGCAAGCTCGCCGAGCAGTCGGCGCTGGCGGGCAAGGCGGTCGAGGTGACCGAAGACTCGTTCGCCGAACACCTCTCCATGGCTTATGCGCCGGAGCCGGACCTCTTCATCCGCACCGGCGGCGAGCGCCGCGTCAGCAACTTCCTGCTGTGGCAGCTCGCCTACACCGAGTTCTACTTCACCGACACGTTCTGGCCGGATTTCGACGCCGACGCGCTCGGCCACGCCATCGCTTCGTACGCGGAGCGCGAACGCCGCTTCGGCCGCACCAGTGCTCAACTCGAGCCGCAATCGCAAAACGTCGATTCGCTTCCATGCTAAAAACCCGTGTCATCACGGCGATCATCCTGCTGGCAGTGTTCCTGCCGGTCACGTTGTTCGCGCCGGTGGGCGCGTTCGGCGCGCTGATCGCTTTTGTCGTCGTGTTCGCCGCGTGGGAGTGGGCGCGCCTGCTCAAGCTGGGCGGCGCGGGCCCCGTGATTTACGCGCTGATCGCCGCGGTGGCGCTGGTGGCCAGCACGCGTCTCGGTACCGGCATCGAACCAGCCAGACCGCTCTTTGAAGCGGCTGCCATTTTCTGGGTGATCGCCGGCCCGTTCGTGCTGCTGCGCAAACCCACGCTCGCGCAGGGCGCCTGGCGTCCCTTCCTGTTTCTTGCCGGCATTGTGGTATTCGTCGCGTGCTGGCATGCTCTCGTCGCCGCGCGCATGCAGGGCGTGCCGTTCGTGCTGTCGCTGCTGCTATTGGTATGGCTGGCCGATATCGGCGCATACTTCTCCGGAAAAGCGTTCGGAAAACACAAGCTGGCGCCTGCCATCAGTCCGGGTAAGACTTGGGAGGGCGCGATCGGCGGCTGGCTGGTGGTGATGATCGTCGCGGCGGCGGCGGTCTATTTGCATGCGTTCGAGCCGACCCTGTATTCTGCGCTGCTGGCGCATTGGGGCGCCGTGCGCACGCTGCTCGCGCTGACCTTGCTGGTGGCATTCAGCGTGGTGGGCGACCTGTTCGAATCGATGATGAAACGCCAGGCCGGTGTGAAAGATTCAAGCGGCCTGTTGCCGGGGCACGGCGGCGTGCTCGACCGCATCGATGCCTTGTTGCCGGTGCTGCCGCTTGCCATGCTGCTGCTCGGCTAGAGAAAGAGATATGCAAAAACGTCTGACATTGCTCGGTTCCACGGGCTCGATTGGAGACAGCACGCTCGACGTCGTCGCGCGTCATCCCGAGCGTTTTTCGGTTTATGCGCTCACCGCGCATCGCAACGGCGACAAGCTCGTCGAGCAATGCCTGCGCTTTCGGCCTGAAGTCGCGGTGGTCGGCGACGCCGATACGGCCGCGAGCGTCGCGGCGAAACTGCGCGAGGCGGGTTGCAAGACCGAGGTCACGTACGGACCGCAGGCGCTTGTCGATGTGTCGAAGAGCGACGGCTGCGATACGGTGGTAGCGGCGATCGTCGGCGCGGCCGGCCTTGCGCCGAGTCTTGCCGCCGCGCGCGCCGGCAAGCGCATCCTGCTTGCCAACAAGGAAGCGCTGGTCATGTCCGGCGCGATCTTCATGGATGCGGTGCGCGACAACGGCGCCGTGCTGCTGCCGGTCGACAGCGAACACAACGCAATTTTCCAATGCCTGCCGCGCGAAGCCGCGCTGCACGGCGGCGTCTCCAAGATCATTCTGACCGCGTCGGGCGGCCCGTTCCGCACGCGCGAACCGGCCACGCTCGTCGACGTCACGCCGGACGAAGCCTGTAAGCATCCGAACTGGGTCATGGGCCGCAAGATTTCGGTCGACTCGGCCACCATGATGAACAAGGGCCTCGAAGTGATCGAGGCGCACTGGCTGTTCGGTCTGCCGGGCGAGCGCATCGAGGTGCTGATTCACCCGCAAAGCGTGATTCACTCGATGGTGTCCTACGCCGACGGCTCGGTGCTCGCCCAGCTCGGCAATCCCGACATGCGCACGCCGATCGCGCATGCGCTGGCGTTTCCGGATCGCATCGATTCGGGCGTGGCGCAACTCGATCTGCTGCAGGTCGCCTCGCTCTCGTTCGAAAAGCCGGATTACACTCGCTTTCCGTGTCTTGCACTGGCAGTGAAGGCGCTGGCCGAAGGCGGCCTGGCAAGCGCGGCACTGAACGCCGCGAACGAAATCGCGGTTGAAGCGTTCCTCGCGCGCCAGATCGGTTTCATGGCGATCGCCCAGGTGGTCGACTCGGTGCTCAACGCATTGCCGAACCGCAGCGCACACGCGCTCGAAGACGTGATCGAAGCCGATACCGCCGCGCGCCGCGCCGCTGCCGAATTCATCGCGCGTCTGCCCGACGGCGCCCGTCGCACGGAACGCGCCGTCCAGTGAGGCGCTCATGAACCTGCTGATCGAACTGCTCGCCTTCGCGGTCGCGATTGGCGTACTCGTGGTCGTCCACGAATATGGGCATTACAGCGTGGCACGCCTGTGCGGCGTCAAGGTGCTGCGCTTTTCGATCGGCTTCGGCAAGCCGCTGTTCCAGTGGGTAAGTCCGAAGACGGGCACCGAATGGACCATTGCCGCGCTGCCGCTCGGCGGTTACGTGAAGATGCTCGACGAGCGCGAAACGGGCGCTGAGCCGATTCCCGCCGAAGCATTGCCGCATGCGTTCAACCGGCAGTCCGTGTGGCGCCGTTTTGCGATTGTCGCGGCCGGTCCGGTCGCGAACTTCCTGCTGGCCATCGTGCTGTTCGCACTCGTCTTCGCCACCGGCGTGACGGAGCCGGCGGCGGTGATCGCGGCGCCGGCTCCGAATACGCCCGCGGCTGTTGCCGGTTTCGACGGCGGTGAAACGATCGTTGCCGTGCGTGCCGAGAACGCCGGCGAATCCGAACCGGTGCGCTCGTGGTCGGACCTGCGCTGGAAATTGCTGGGTGCGGCATTCGATCACAAGCGCGTCGTGCTGAGCGCGAAAGACGCGCACGGCACTTCGGATTTTCAGCTCGATCTGCGCGGCCTTACCGAAAAAGATGTCGACGACGACTTCATGTCGCATCTCGGTTTCGAACCGGGTGGTGGCAAGCTGACGGTCGCGGGTGTGCAGCCGGGTAGCGCGGCGCAAAAAGCGGGTCTCGCCGCGGGCGATCGTCTGCGTGCCGTCGACGGTATTCCTACCGATAACGCCACGGCCTTCATCGCTTATGTAAAATCGCACGCCGGCAAAGCGGTGACGCTGCAGGTCGAGCGCGGCGGTAAGGCGGCGGGCAAGCTCGAAGACGTGAACATCGTGCCGCAGGCCCAGCGCGATGACACGACCGGGCAGCAGATCGGCCGCATCGGCGCGGAACTGGCCACGCAGGTGCCGTCGATCGACGTGCATTACGGACCGATTGAAAGCCTCCAGTTGGGTGCGCGCCGCACGTGGGATCTTGCGGTTTACTCGGTGCGCATGTTCGGCAGGATGATCGTAGGCGAGGCGTCGCTGAAAAATCTTTCTGGTCCGGTGACGATCGCGGATTACGCAGGAAAGAGCGCACGTCTAGGTCCTTCTGCATTCCTGTCGTTCCTGGCCCTTGTCAGTATTAGCCTTGGTGTACTGAACCTGTTACCAATTCCGGTATTGGACGGGGGTCATCTGTTATATTATTTGGTTGAAGCTGTGACCGGTAAAGTTGTCTCCGATCGCTGGCAACTCGTTTTTCAGAGGGCGGGTCTCGCCTGCATCGTCGCATTGTCGGCGATCGCGCTGTTCAACGATCTGGCTCGTTTAATCCATTTTTAAAGTGTTCGGCGGCGTTCACGATGGCGACCGCCCGACCTGATGCAGCTATACACACTGGGGAAGCACGTTGTTTAAACCTCATCGCTTTGTTCCAAAGACGGTTATAGCCGCGGCATTCGCCGCGCATGGGCTGGTTGCTCACGCAACGACGCCCTTCGTGGTGCAAGACATCCGGATCGAGGGATTGCAACGCGTCGAACCTGGTACCGTGTTCGCCTATCTGCCCATCAAGCAAGGCGACACCTTCAGCGACGACAAGGCATCGGAGGCCATTCGCGCCCTGTATGCCACGGGCTTCTTCAACGACGTCAAGATCGCGACCGAAGGCAACGTCGTCATCGTGCAGGTGCTGGAACGTCCGGCCATCGGCACGATCGACTTTGCCGGCATTCATGAGTTCGACAAGGAAAACCTGACCAAGGCGCTGCGCGCCGTGGGTTTGTCGCAAGGCCGTTATTACGACAAGGCGCTGGTCGACAAGGCCGAGCAGGAACTGAAGCGTCAGTACCTTACGCGCGGCTACTACGCCGCTGAAGTCACCACCACGATCACGCCGATCGACCGCAATCGCGTCTCGGTGCTGTTCTCGGTGGCCGAAGGTCCGAGCGCGAAGATCCGCCAGATCAACTTCATCGGCAACAAGGCGTTCAGCACGGGCACGCTGCGCGACGAAATGCAGCTGTCCACGCCGAACTGGTTCTCGTGGTACACGAAGAACGACCTGTACGCGAAAGACAAGCTCACCGGCGACCTCGAAAACGTTCGCTCGTATTACCTGAATCGCGGCTACCTCGAGTTCAATATCGAGTCGACCCAGGTGTCGATCACGCCGGACAAGAAGGACATGTATCTGACGGTCACGCTGCACGAAGGCGAGCCGTACACGATTTCGAATATCAAGCTGGCGGGCAATCTGCTCGACCGCGAGCCGGAGCTGGCCAAGCTCATCAAGATCAAACCGGGCGACCGCTTCTCGGCTGAAAAGCTGCAGGCCACCACCAAGGCTATCGTCGACAAGCTGGGCGAATACGGCTATGCGTTCGCCACGGTCAACGCGCAGCCGCAGATCGATCAGGCCAACCATAAGGTCGACCTGACGCTGCAGGTGGACCCGAGCCGCCGCGTCTACGTGCGCCGTATCAACGTGGTCGGCAATACGCGTACGCGTGACGAAGTGGTGCGCCGCGAAATGCGCCAGCTCGAAAGCTCGTGGTTCGATTCGAACCGCCTCGCGCTGTCGAAAGACCGGATCAACCGTCTCGGCTACTTCACTGATGTCGACGTGACCACGGTGCCCGTGGAAGGCACGCCGGACCAGGTCGATGTGGACGTCAAGGTGGCCGAAAAACCGACCGGCGCGATCACGCTGGGTGCGGGCTTCTCGTCGACCGACAAGGTGGTGCTCTCGGCCGGCGTGTCGCAAGACAACGTGTTCGGTTCGGGCACGAGTCTCTCGGTGAACGTGAATACCGCCAAGACGTACCGTACGTTGACGGTCACGCAGGTCGACCCGTACTTCACGGTCGACGGTATCAAGCGTATTACCGACGTCTACTACCGCACGTACCAGCCGCTGTACTACTCGACGGATTCGAGCTTCAAGATCGTCACGATCGGGGGCGATCTGAAATTCGGTATTCCGTTCTCGGAAGTCGATACGGTGTACTTCGGTGCCGGCCTCGAGCAGAACCAGCTGGATGTCGACGCGAACACGCCGCAGAGCTACATCGACTACGTGAATGAATTCGGCCGCGTGTCGAACAACGTGCCGATCACGGTGGGCTGGTCGCGCGACGCGCGTGACAGCGCGCTGGTGCCGAGCCGTGGCTACTTCACCCAGGCGAACGCCGAATACGGTACGCCGATCGGCGGTACGCAGTACTACAAGGCCGACATCAACGCGCAGTACTATTACTCGTTTGCGCGTGGGTTCGTGCTGGGCTTCAACTTCCAGGGCGGTTACGGTAACGGTCTCGGCGGCAAGCCTTATCCGATTTTCAAGAACTACTATGCGGGCGGTATCGGTTCGGTGCGGGGCTACGAGCCGAGCTCGCTGGGTCCGCGCGACGCCAAGACGAACGACCCGATCGGCGGCTCGAAGCTGCTGGTGGGTAACGTCGAATTGACGTTCCCGCTGCCGGGCACGGGCTACGACCGCACGTTGCGTGTCTTCACGTTCCTCGACGCCGGTAACGTGTGGGGCACGGAAGGCAACAGTATCGGCGCCAACGGCCTGCGTTACGGCTATGGTGTCGGTCTGGCGTGGATCTCGCCGATCGGCCCGCTCAAGCTCAGCCTGGGCTTCCCGCTCACGAAGCACACTGGCGACCAGTATCAGAAATTCCAGTTCCAGATTGGGACGGCATTCTGATCGGGCGGCGGAAGGCGCCCGGCGGCCGGCCCGGCCAAACTACAGTATCGAGAGGATGACTTTGCTAACCGGTATGTTTTCGAAACGTGTGGCGTGCGCACTGGCGCTGGCAATGACCTTGGGTGTCGGGGTCGCGCATGGGCAGGAGGCGAGGATCGCGGCGGTGAACTCCGACCGCATCCTGCGCGAATCCGCTGCCGCGAAGGCCGCGCAGGTCAAGCTCGAGGCCGAGTTCGCCAAGCGTGACAAGGACCTTGCCGACATGGCGCAGAAGCTGAAGTCGATGTCCGATTCGCTCGACAAAAACGGCGCGTCCATGTCGCCCGCCGACCGCGCGCAGAAGCAGCGCGATCTGTCACAACTGGACACGGACTTCCAGCGCAAGCAACGCGAGTTTCGCGAGGATCTGAATCAGCGCCGCAATGAAGAACTGGCGGCGGTGCTCGATCGCGCCAACAAGGTGATCAAGCAGATCGCCGAGGCGCAGCACTACGACCTGATCGTCCAGGAAGCGGTGTACGTGAGCCCGCGCATCGATATTACCGATCAGGTGCTCAAGGCTTTGGCGGCATCGGGTAACTGAATGCGGGTGCCGGGCCGAAGGGCCCGATAGTCAATCAGGCGCGGTGGACTGAGCGCAGTCACCATCGACACAGGAGACAGGATAGGCATGGCATTTACGCTCGAGGACATCGTCCAGCGGTTCGGCGGTGAAGTAGTCGGAGACGGTTCGCAGCGCGTCGGCAGTCTCGCGCCGCTCGACCAGGCAGGCCCGGACCAGCTGGCGTTCCTCGCCAATCCGAAGTACCTGTCGCAGGTCGAAACGACCCGTGCGGGCGCGGTGTTGATCAACGCCGACGACCTCGCCAAGCTCGCTTCCCGCGAGAATCGTAACTTCATCGTCACGCCGAATCCGTACGCTTTCTTCGCACGCGTCGCGCAAACCTTCATCGATCTCGCTACGCCCAAGGCGGCGCCCGGCGTGCATCCGAGCGCGACCATCGACCCGTCCGCGCAGATCGCCGCGAGCGCGGTGATCGGCCCGCACGTCACGGTGGAAGCGGGCGCGGTGATCGGCGAGAACGTGCGGCTCGACGCCAATGTCGTGATCGGCCGTGGCACGCGCATTGGCGCGGGCTCGCATCTTTATCCCAATGTCGCGGTGTACCACGGTTGCAAGCTCGCCGAGCGCGTGATCGTGCACGCGGGCGCGGTGATCGGCTCGGACGGTTTCGGCTTCGCGCCGGATTTTGTCGGCGAAGGTGAGGCGCGTACCGGCAGCTGGGTGAAGATTCCGCAGGTCGGCGGTGTGTCGATCGCGGCAGACGTCGAAATCGGCGCGAACACCACCATCGACCGTGGCGCCATGGCGGACACGATCATCGAAGAGTGCGTGAAGATCGACAACCTGGTGCAGATCGGCCACAACTGCAAGGTCGGCGCTTATACGGTGATTGCTGGCTGCGCGGGCATCGCCGGCAGCACGACCATTGGCCGCCATTGCATGATCGGCGGCGCGGTCGGGATCGCCGGGCACGTCACGCTGGCCGACTATGTGATCGTCACCGCGAAGTCGGGCGTCTCGAAGTCGCTGCTCAAGCCTGGTATGTACACCAGTGCCTTCCCGGCCGTGAACCATGCAGACTGGAACAAGAGCGCGGCGTTGCTGCGCAATATCGACAAACTCCGCGATCGTATCAAGGCGCTTGAAAACGCCGCGGCTGAGAAGCAGGACGGCGCGGCAAGCAATCCCGCGGGCAGCAAAAGCTGAACATCAGAGTAGCTCGCAGGGCAATTGACTCAGCAGACTCAGCATTTCGCCGGGCAACCCGCCGGCACCGCGTAAAATGGCGGGCAAGCATCAGGAAGCAAAGTCGGTTGCCGTGACCGGGTGGCGCGGCCGCCGGGTCACGGCGAGCGCCGGCAGCATGCTTTACCAATCCACCTGCACCAGCATCCGCAGTCATCACCGCGCAGTCAATGCGTGAGCAGAAACACCATGAGCACCGAAAAAATCAATCTCGACATTCATAAGATTCTCACGCTGCTGCCACATCGTTACCCGATCCTGCTAGTCGACCGGGTGCTCGAACTCGAGCCGCACAAGTGCATCAAAGCGTTGAAGAACGTGTCGATCAACGAACCGTATTTCCAGGGTCACTTCCCGACGCGTCCGGTGATGCCGGGCGTGCTGATTCTCGAAGCACTCGCGCAAACGGCGGCCCTGCTGACGTTTTCGGAAGAGCCGAGCGACCCGTCGAACACGCTGTACCTGTTCGTCGGCATCGACAACGCGCGCTTCAAGCGCGTGGTGGAACCGGGCGATCAGTTGATCCTGAACTGCACGTTCGAGCGTCACATGCGCGGCATCTGGAAGTTCAAGGCGCGCGCCGAAGTGGATGGCGTGGTCGCGGCGGAAGCCGACCTGATGTGCGCGGTGCGGCACACGGACAAGGACGCTTAAACGCACTTGAGCGCGAGGCGCTTAAGCCAGCGTCCGGGCGGTCGGCGACATTACGCGCGCGCTGACCTCCCGCCAGATGCCCATCCAGACAACGCAACAGAATCAGAAGCGAGGACGCATGAGCAGGATTCATCCCACTGCGATCGTCGAACCGGGCGCACAACTCGACGAATCCGTCGAAGTCGGTCCATATGCCGTGATCGGCGCGCATGTGACGATCGGCGCACGGACCACGGTCGGTTCGCACAGCGTGATCGAAGGTCACACCACGCTCGGCGAAGACAACCGGATCGGCCACTACGCATCGGTCGGCGGCCGTCCGCAGGACATGAAGTACAAGGACGAGCCGACCCGGCTCGTGATCGGCAACCGCAACACGATCCGCGAATTCACCACGATCCACACCGGCACGATGCAGGACGCGGGCGTCACCACGCTCGGCGACGACAACTGGATCATGGCGTATGTGCACATCGGGCACGATTGCCACGTCGGCAGCAACGTCATTCTGTCGAGCAACGCGCAGATGGCCGGTCACGTCACGATCGGCGACCATGCGATCGTCGGCGGCATGTCGGGCGTGCATCAGTTCGTGCGCATCGGCGCGCATTCCATGCTGGGCGGCGCTTCGGCGCTGGTGCAGGATATTCCGCCGTTCGTGATCGCCGCCGGTAACAAGGCCGAGCCGCACGGCATCAACGTCGAAGGCCTGCGCCGCCGCGGTTTCTCGCCGGACGCGATCTCGGCGTTGCGCGCGGCGTATCGCGTGCTGTACAAGAACGGCCTGTCGCTTGAAGAAGCGAAGGTGCAGTTGCGCGAACTCGCGACCGCGGGCGGCGACGGCGATGCGCCGGTGCAGACGCTGCTCGCGTTTGTCGAAGCGTCGCAACGCGGCATCATCCGCTAAGCGATGGCATTGCAACCCAGTCCATTGCGTGTCGCGATGGTGGCCGGCGAGCCGTCCGGCGACCTGCTGGCGGCCTCGCTGCTCGACGGCCTCACGAGCCGCCTGCCCGCCGGCACCCAGTACTACGGGATCGGCGGCCCACGCATGATCGCCACGGGCTTCGACGCCCACTTTCCGATGGAAAAGCTTTCGGTGCGCGGCTACGTCGAGGCGCTGAAGCATATTCCCGGCATTCTCGGCATTCGCAACGAACTGAAGCGGCAGTTGCTGGCTGAACCGCCGTCGGTGTTCGTCGGCGTGGATGCGCCCGATTTCAATTTCGGGCTCGAGCATCCGTTGCGCGAGGCCGGGATTCCAACCGTTCACTTCGTGTGTCCGTCCATCTGGGCGTGGCGCGGCGGCCGCATCAAGAAGATCGCCAAGGCGGTCGACCACATGCTGTGCGTGTTCCCGTTCGAAACGGCGCTGCTGGAAAAAGCGGGCGTCGCGGCGGCGTACGTGGGCCATCCGCTCGCTGACGAAATTCCGCTCGTGCCGGACACGCTGGGCGCACGCCGAACACTGGGTCTCGCGGAAGACGGTCCGATCATCGCGGTGCTGCCGGGCAGCCGGCGCTCGGAGATCGATCTGATCGGCCCGACGTTCTTCGCCGCGATGGAAATGATGCAGCACCAGGAGCCGAATCTGCGCTTCGTGATGCCGGCGGCCACGCCGGCGTTGCGCGAGATGCTGCGGCCGCTGGTCGATTCGCACCCCGGCCTCGCGCTGACGATTACCGAGGGCCAGGCGCAACTCGCCATGACCGCGGCCGACGCGATCCTCGTGAAGAGCGGCACCGTGACGCTCGAAGCCGCGCTGCTGAAAAAACCGATGGTGATCTCGTACAAGGTGCCCTGGCTGACTGGCCAGATCATGCGCCGCCAGGGCTATCTGCCGTATGTCGGGCTGCCGAACATCCTGGCGGGGCGCTTCGTGGTGCCGGAGATCCTGCAACACTTCGCCACGCCGCAGGCGCTGGCCGAAGCCACGCTGAAACAGTTGCGCGACGAGACCAACCGGCGCACGCTGACGGAAATCTTCACGGAGATGCATCACGTGCTGAAGCAGAACACCGCGCAGCGTGCGGCGGAAGTCGTGGCGAGCGTCATCGAAAAGCGGAAGGGGCGGCCGTGACCGTGTCACGCGCGCCGCGCCGTAAAACCGTCGCAGGAGCGTCGGCGCAACAGGTCGGCCTGAACTTCGAGACGCCGGATGACATCGTCTGCGGCGTCGACGAAGCAGGGCGCGGCCCGTTGGCCGGCCCGGTCGTGGCCGCGGCGGTGATTTTCGACCCGTCCAGGCCGATGATTCGCGGCCTCGACGATTCCAAAGTGTTGACCGCGAAAAAGCGCGACGAACTGTACGACAAGATCGTCGACCGGGCGCTCGCTTACTGCATCGCTTCGGCAACCGTCGAAGAAATCGATTCTCTGAATATCCTGCACGCCACCATGCTGGCTATGAAGCGTGCCGTCGAAGGCCTGTCCGTCGTGCCGACGCTCGTCAAGATCGACGGCAATCGCTGTCCGACGCTGAGCGTGCGCAGCGAAGCAGTGATCGGCGGCGACGCGCTCGTCAAAAGCATTTCGGCGGCGTCGATTCTCGCCAAGGTCACGCGCGACCGGATGCTGCTCGAATTGCATCAGACGCATCCCGTCTACGGGTTCAACGCGCATGCCGGTTACGGCACGCCGCAGCATCTCAAGGCGTTGCGCGAGCATGGACCTTGCGAGCATCATCGGCGTTCGTTCGCGCCGGTGCGTGAGGCGCATCTGCGCCTGGGCACGGGCGTGCCGCTGCCGGCCGGTGAAGTGATCGTCGTGTCCGAAGTAATGTTCGACGACGACGCCTTCGGCGAACGCGGCAGCGCCGCCTGAGCTTCACACGGGCGCCTCATGAGCGCCGCGTGTGACCAACCCTTTCCTCATTCTCACTGCCTTCTTCGCTGCCTGTGAAAGCCATCACCTCGCGGGACAATCCGCTCTACAAGCGCCTGAAGGCATTGGCCGGCTCGACGCACCAACAGCGCAAGAGCGGCCACGCGCTGCTCGAAGGGTTTCACCTCGCGAGCGCCTATCTCGACGTCGCCGGGCAACCGGAAATGTGCATCGTCACCGACGGCGCGCTGCGCCACGACGAAGCGCAGGCGATCGTTTCGCGCATCGAAGATCATCGTGTCGTGACGCTGCCGGATGCGTTGTTCGGGCAGTTGTCGAATGTCGTGCACGGCGTCGGCATTCTGCTGCTGGTTGAAAAGCTCGATACGCCGCTGCCCGACACGGTCGCGCAAACCTGCCTCGTGCTCGACGGCGTACAGGACGCGGGCAATGTCGGTTCGATTCTGCGCAGCGCGGCGGCTGCCGGCATTCAGCAGGTGTTCTGCGCGCCGGGTACGGCGTACGCGTGGTCGTCGAAAGTCCTGCGTTCGGGCATGGGCGCGCACTTCCTGCTGCAGATTCACGAGGACGTGGAAGCACAGGCGCTGATCGAGCGCCTCGCGGTGCCGATTGTGATCACGGATTCGCACGGCGCCGAGGCGATCTACGATTGCGACCTGAGCGGCCCGCTTGCGTGGGTGTTCGGCAACGAAGGGGCGGGCGTCTCGCAGATCTGGCGCGACGCAGTCTCGTTGCGGGTGACGATTCCCCAACCGGGCGGCATGGAATCGCTGAATGTGGCGGCCGCGGCGGCCGTGTGCGTATTCGAGCAGTGCCGGCAGCAGCGCGGCCGTAGTTGACGCAGGAGGCGTGCGCGCTCAGGCGTTCGTTTGCGCGCGAGTCTGTTGTTTCAGGTTGCCGGGCTTGGATCGCGCTTACGCCGCGCCTCGACACCACGCATGTTCTCGCGCGTGCCCGTGTTCAAGACCGCCGGGCCCGCGCGACCCATGCGCACAGGCTCAATACGAAGGCCTGTCCAGCTTGATTTCCTGCAGAATCGTCGTCGCGATCTCTTCGATCGACTTGTGCGTCGACGACAACCACTTGATCCCTTCACGCCGCATCATCGCTTCGGCTTCGTTGATCTCATAACGGCAATTTTCCGGCGCGGCGTACTTGCTGCCGGGCCGGCGTTCGTTGCGAATCTCCGAAAGCCGCTGCGGATCGATCGACAAACCGAACATCTTCTGCCGATGCGCCAGCAACGGCGTGGGCAATTTGCCGCGTTCGAAATCTTCCGGAATCAGCGGATAGTTGGCCGCTTTCACCCCGTACTGCATGGCCAGATAGAGGCTCGTCGGCGTCTTGCCGCTGCGCGACACGCCGACCAGAATCACGTCGGCGTCGGCCAGATTGCGGTTCGATTGGCCGTCGTCGTGAGCGAGCGAAAAATTGATCGCCTCGATCCGGTTCTTGTACTCCTCGGTGTCCGCGTTCTGGTGGCCGCGGCCCATCGCGTGGCTCGACTTCAGTTCCAGTTCCTGCTCGAGCGGCTCGACGAAGGTCTGAAACATGTCCAGCACGAGCGCATTCGAGCCTTTGACGATCTGATTCGACGCGCTGTCCACCAGCGTCGTGAAAACGATCGGACGGCGGCCGTCCTGCACGATCGCTTCGTTGATCTTTTCAAGCGTGGCGTAGGCCTTTTCCGTCGAGTCGACGAAAGGCACGCGAACCAGGCGGAATTTCTGGTCGAACTGGGAGAGGATCGAATGCGCGAAGGTTTCGGCAGTGATCCCGGTACCGTCGGAGACGATGAATACGGTGGGCGGCATCAGTGGGGCTGGGGAACGTGAGCGAAAAAAAGCGCTCGAATGAAACATCGCTGTTTGGACGGCGCTGCCCGGTGGCTAACCGGAAACCGCAGCGGCGTTCATGCAGCGCGCCGTGGGCACCGCAACCGCACCCGGATGGCGGAGGGGCCTCGCAAAAGCCCGTTGGCCGGTCCGGGGCGCGATTCGAGGCGCAATTCTCGTCCGACTGTCACATTTCGAGAGTCGGCACGGTAGAATAGCGGCAACCTGTTGGATAAGCAATTGCAGGCGATTGGCGTCTAACTTACCGCGAACGGTCGTTCAACGCCTCGCTTTTGGCCGGTATTTTAGTCGTTAAGTTGCCGGGAACGTGGTGGATCGATCGGTAAATTCGTCCATTCGCCTTCTTCGTCGCGCATCGGGCAATTTGCAGCGATTGCTTCTCCAACAGGTTGTGCAAGACGCGAGGTCACGCTCCCAATGGGCGTCTCGCGTTCGAGCCCACTTGCACAGCCGTGAATTTCTTTCACACTTAGGGGCTTGTATGACTAACGCAGTTACCGTCGCAAAGGATAAGGCGTATGTAGTTCCGTTTGAGCAGTTGCGGATGACCGACGTGGAAATCGTCGGTGGCAAGAACGCGTCGCTTGGCGAGATGATCAGTCAACTCGCCGAAGCCGGCGTGCGCGTGCCGACCGGTTTCGCCACCACGGCGCTGGCTTTCCGCGACTTCCTGCATCACAACAACCTGACCGAACGCATTGCCAAACGTCTCGAAACGCTCGACGTCGACGACGTGAAGTCGCTCGCCGAAGCGGGCAAGGAGATCCGTCAATGGATCGTCGACGCGCCGTTCCAGCCGCAACTTGAGGCGGATATCCGCGCGGGCTTCGACACCCTGCAAAACAGCTCGCCTGAAGAGCTGTCGTTCGCCGTGCGGTCGTCGGCCACGGCAGAAGACTTGCCTGACGCATCGTTCGCGGGTCAGCAGGAAAGCTACCTCAACGTGGTCGGCGTCGAAGACGTGCTCGATCGTATGAAGCACGTGTTCGCGTCGCTGTACAACGACCGCGCTATTTCCTATCGCGTCCACAAGGGCTTCACTCACGCTGAAGTCGCGTTGTCGGCGGGTGTGCAGCGCATGGTGCGCTCGGACGTCGGCGCGGCCGGCGTGATGTTCACGCTGGACACCGAATCGGGCTTCAAGGACGCTGTCTTCATCACGTCGAGCTACGGTCTCGGCGAAACCGTGGTGCAAGGCGCGGTGAATCCGGACGAGTTCTACGTCTACAAGACCACGCTCGCGCAAGGCAAGTACCCGATCATCCGCCGTTCGATCGGCTCGAAGCTGATCAAGATGGAATTCACCAAGGCGGGCGAAGAAGGCCGCGTGAAGACCGTCGACGTGGCGCACGAGCAGCGCAACCGCTTCTCGATCACGGACGAAGACGTGATCGAACTGGCCAAATACGCCGTCATCATCGAAAAGCACTACGAGCGTCCGATGGACATCGAGTGGGGCAAAGACGGCCGCGACGGCAAGATCTTCATTCTGCAGGCGCGCCCGGAAACGGTGAAGAGCCAGGCGGCAGGCAAGGCCGAGCAACGCTTCAAGCTGAAGGGTCAATCGAACGTGCTGGCTACCGGCCGCGCAATCGGTCAGAAGATCGGCGCGGGTCCGGTGCGCGTGATTCACGATCCGTCGGAAATGGACCGTGTGCAGCCGGGCGACGTGCTGGTCGCCGACATGACCGACCCGAACTGGGAACCGGTCATGAAGCGCGCGTCGGCAATCGTCACGAATCGCGGCGGGCGTACCTGCCACGCGGCGATTATCGCGCGTGAGCTGGGCGTGCCGGCGGTGGTCGGCTGCGGCGACGCGACCGACGTGTTGAAGGAAGGCGCGCTGGTCACGGTATCGTGCGCGGAAGGCGACGAAGGCAGGATCTACGACGGCCTGCTCGAAACCGAAATCACCGAAGTGCAGCGCGGCGAACTGCCGCCGATTCCGGTGAAGATCATGATGAACGTGGGCAATCCGCAACTGGCCTTCGACTTCTCGCAACTGCCGAACGCAGGCGTGGGTCTGGCGCGGCTCGAGTTCATCATCAACAACAACATCGGCGTTCACCCGAAGGCGATTCTCGAGTACCCGAACATCGATCAGGACCTGAAGAAGGCCGTGGAAAGCGTCGCTCGCGGGCACGCCTCGCCGCGCGCGTTCTACGTCGACAAGCTGACCGAAGGTATCGCCACGATCGCGGCGGCGTTCTATCCGAAGCCCGTGATCGTGCGTCTATCGGACTTCAAGTCGAACGAGTACAAGAAGCTGATCGGCGGTTCGCGTTACGAGCCGGACGAAGAAAACCCGATGCTGGGCTTCCGTGGCGCGTCGCGCTACATCGCCGACGATTTCGCCGAAGCGTTCCAGATGGAATGCATCGCGCTGAAGAAGGTGCGCGAAGAGATGGGCCTCGACAACGTCGAGATCATGGTGCCGTTCGTGCGTACGCTGAAGCAGGCGGAACGCGTGGTCGGGCTGCTGGCCAAGTACGGCCTGAAGCGCGGCGAGAACGGTCTGCGCCTGATCATGATGTGCGAAGTGCCGTCGAACGCGATTCTCGCTGAAGAATTCCTGCAATTCTTCGACGGTTTTTCGATCGGCTCGAACGACCTGACGCAGCTCACGCTCGGCCTCGACCGCGACTCCGGCATGGAACTGCTGGCGGTGGATTTCGACGAACGCGATCCGGCGGTCAAGTTCCTGTTGAAACGCGCGATCGACACGTGTCTGCGACTGGATAAGTACGTCGGCATTTGCGGCCAGGGCCCGTCGGATCATCCGGACTTCGCGCAATGGCTGACCGATGAAGGCATCAAGTCGATCTCGCTGAACCCTGACACGATCGTCGAGACGTGGCAGCAACTGGCGAAATCGGCGAAGCAATAAGGCGAATGGCATGCCGCTTCCTAAGCGGCATGCATAACGTGCGATGCGGTAGGTCAAGCGCGCGTCGAATGCACGTGAAACCGTGCTGTATCGCCCGTTAAACGCGCTTGCTTCGTGCTATAAACACCCCGGTAGATCCGGGGTGTTTTGCTTTGTGGAGGTCGACGTGGCGCCAGGTGGATTGTTCTGGTGGATCGGGGCGGGTGTGCTGGTCGTGCTGGAGTTGCTCAGCGGCACTTTCTATCTGCTGATGATCGCATTGGGCTGTGTCGCGGCCGCGCTCGCGCATCTCGCGGGCGCCGCAGCCGACGTGCAGTTCGCCGTCGCGGCCGTGGTGGCGCTGGCCGCGGTGCTGCTGCTCAGGCGTTCGCGGTTCGGCCGCAGAACGCGCAAGGAGGCGTCGCGCAACCCGGACGTCAATCTGGACATCGGTCAAACGCTCGCCGTGCCGGCGTGGCACGAGCGGCGGGCGCGCGCCGATTATCGCGGCGCGGCATGGGACGTGGAACTGGCCGCGGGCGAGCCGGAAGACGCGCCGCTCTACGAAATCACGGAGTTGCGCGGCAGCTGCCTCGTCGTGGTGGCGGCGCGTCATTCAAACACTCGGGCCACCACGGCCTGAGCACCATCGCGTCACACGCGCATCACACACAACTATTCGAACTACGGACCGGAGGGCAGTAATGGATTCGACCATCGTCGGGGCGGTGCTTCTGATCATCGTGATCGTACTGGCGGCGCAGATCATCAAGATCGTGCCGCAGCAGCATGCGTGGGTGCTGGAGCGGCTCGGTCGCTATCACCGTACGCTCACACCGGGTTTGAGCTTCGCGTTTCCGTTCGTCGACCGGATCGCTTATAAGCACATCCTCAAGGAAATTCCGCTCGAAGTGCCGAGCCAGGTCTGTATCACGCGCGACAACACGCAGTTGCAGGTGGACGGCGTGCTGTACTTTCAGGTCACTGATCCCATGAAGGCGTCATACGGGTCGAGCAACTTCGTGTTCGCGATCACGCAGTTGTCGCAGACCACGCTGCGCTCGGTGATCGGCAAGCTCGAACTCGACAAGACCTTTGAGGAGCGCGACTTCATCAACCACAGCATCGTGTCGTCGCTCGATCAAGCCGCGACGAACTGGGGTGTGAAGGTGCTGCGCTATGAGATCAAGGACCTGACGCCGCCCAAGGAAATTCTCCACGCGATGCAGGCGCAGATCACCGCCGAGCGCGAAAAGCGCGCGCTGATCGCCGCTTCGGAAGGGCGCAAGCAGGAGCAGATCAACATCGCGTCCGGCGGCCGTGAGGCGGCGATCCAGAAGTCCGAAGGCGAGCGGCAGGCGGCGATCAATCAGGCGCAAGGTCAGGCGTCGGCGATTCTGGCCGTGGCCGAGGCCAACTCGCAGGCGATTCAGAAGATCGCCGCGGCGATTCAATCGAACGGCGGGATGGAAGCGGTGAACCTCAAGGTGGCCGAACAATACGTGAACGCGTTCGGCAATCTGGCGAAGCAGGGCACCACGCTGATCGTGCCGGGCAATCTCGCGGACATGAGTTCGATGATCGCGTCGGCGCTGACGATTGTGAATAAAGGGAAGGGCGTGACCGAGGTGCGTTGAACGGGCCGGCTGCTGGCTGCTCTCAGCGTGCCGACAGCGAGGAACGTACGGGCCGCGCGCAATGTACTGAACGTGCCGTTTGCGCTGAGCGCGTGAGTGCGTTGACCGTACCGAAAGCACCGAAAGCACCGAAAGCACCGAAAGCACCGAAAGCACCGAAAGCACCGAAAGCACCGAAAGCACCGAAAGCACCGAAA
>NZ_JAQQDJ010000019.1:0-120378 GCF_046028095.1 Paraburkholderia phytofirmans | reverse complement strand
CGAGATGTCGGCTGCGCCGTTGCCCGAGATGTTGATCGAGCCGTTGGCGCCTTCGATCACACCCGAACCATTGGTCGATTCTCCGGAGATGTTCAACGTGCCGTCTTCACTCACGCTGGTGTTGCCGTTCAGCAGTACACCTTCGTTGCTTGCAGACGCACCATTGATGTCAGTGGTGCCGTTGCCCGCAATGATAATCGTCCCGTTGCTCTGGTTGACACCGGCGCCTGCGTTGGACGTACCGCTGATGTTCAGGGTGCCGTTTTCAATGACCGCTCCGTTCATGCGCATCTCGACGCCGTCGCCGGTGTTGGACTGACCGGTGATGTCGATCGTGCCATTACCAGAGACGTTAGCGTTGTCCTTGTAGTTCTGGGCGACGCCATCGCCACTGTCGGAAGCGCCGGAAATATGTACAGCGCCATTCCCGGTGACATTCATACTTGGCGTCACAACGCCCGCCTGCGTGGCGCCGGTACCGGTGACGGTGGCTGTAGCATTGCCAGTCACGCTCAGGTTGGACCAATCAACTACGCCGGCTTTGCCACCCGTACCGTTGTACGTGATGCTGGCATTGTCCGTCATGTTGTAGACGACATAGTCCGCGATGCCCGTGCCATTCTGGGACTGACCATTGACCGTCACCGCGGCATTGTCGGTCATGTTGACATGCGAGATTCCAGCCGTCGCACCTTGCGGCCGCCCCGTGTCGTCAAATCCGGTGGTCCAGGCACTGAAATCTACGCCGTCATTGTTCACAGAACGCCCACTGAGATTTAGCGTGCTGTTCTGCGACATGTTGAGGGAACCCGACATGAAGCTACCGGTGCCATTCGTGCTGTTACCAGACACGCCCAGCGATCCATTGCCCGTCACGTTGCCCGTCACACTCAGCGACGCACCCGTGCCACTCGTGCTGTTACCAGACACGTCCAACGATCCATTGCCCGTCACGTCGCCCGTCACACTCAGCGACGCGCCCGTGCCATTCGTGCTATTCCCGCTCACGCCCAGTGATGCATTGTCCGTCACGTTGCCCGTCACGCTCAGCGACGCGCCCGTGCCATTCGTGCCATTCGTGCTATTCCCACTCACGCCCAGCGATCCATTGCCCGTCACGTTGCCCGTCACACTCAACGACGCGCCCGTGCCATTCGTGCTATTCCCACTCACGTCCAGCGATGCGTTGCCCGTCACGTTGCCCGTCACACTCAGCGACGCGCCCGTGCCGGTCGTGCTCGTACCAGACACGTCCAGCGATGCATTGCCGGAAACGTTGATCAGCGTGTCTCCGTAGACTCCTGATCCGTTCGTGCTGTGGCCGTTGATATGAAACGCTCCGTCTTCCGACAGATTGATGCTCGAATTCGTGCCGTAGGGGTTTTCGCCCCATACCGCGCCGGTAGAGTTCATTGACGTGCCGTTGACGTTCAATACCCCATGCCCTGAAACGTTGGTGATGGCGTGTCCGTACGCGCCGACACCTTCGGTGCTCGTGCCATTGACGTTAACGACTGCATTGTCGGATACGCTGACAGCTGCCAAGGCGCCATAGAGACCGTCTCCAAGCATCACACCGCCGCCGTTCGCAGAGTGACCATCCAGCGACACCGTCGCGTTGTCGGCTGCGGTGAAGACGGTGGCCTCATTGCCGCCATACACATAGCCGTAGATCCCAACTCCGCTGTTCGAGGTACCGGTCACGCTCAGATTTGCCTGGTTCGTGACGGTGGTATGTGAGACCCCGAACAAGACGCCGTGGCTCGTGTTCGACGTGCCGGTAACGTGCATGACCCCGCTGGTCTGCGTGAAGTTTCCACCGAAGGATACGCCCGCACCCGTGTTCGCCGCACCCGTGATCGAGCCGCCGCCGACGTTCGCGATGTTGCCTGTCAGGTAGACGCCAGTCGTACCATCCAGACCGTTCCCGTTCTGGGTGTTACCCGAAATGGTGAGGCTGCCGCCGTTAAGGTCCGTGTTGGCACCCCGGATGCTCGCCGACCCATTGTGGTTCCCGCTCATGTCAGCGGTCAGGTTCAGGTTCAGCTTGTTGCTGGTCGACGTGATGTTGCCGTTGAGCTGAATGCTGCCGTTGGCCGCCAGCGCCAGATTCGCCGCGCCGCCGGCCGTCTTCGTAATGTCAGCGCCCGACTGCTGCACGATATTGCCGGTGGCTGTGCCCGAGCTCGCCGTCGTGATCGTCACGTCCGTGCCCGCGTTCAGCGCGTTGCTGATCGTCGTGTTCTTCACTGTCGCGCTCGTGTTCGCGCCGCCGCTGAAGCCGCCCGTCACGTTGCCGCTGTAATTGGCGTCCGCGCCTGTGCTGATCGTCACATCCGTCGGATCGATCAGCCACTGCCCGGCCTTGCCGTTCGCAGCCGCCGCGCTCACAGTACCCTGAACGTCCAGGCTATGGCCGGACGTCTCCACGAAGCCGCCGTTACCACGCGCCGAGTCAGCCTTGATCGTCGCACCGCTGTCGACCTGCGTGTAGTTCGCGAAGTGCACGCCATCCTGCAGCATGCCCATCGCCTGCGTGCCATCGAGCTGATGCAGGCTGTCACCCCCCATGATGACCTTGCCGCCAGCCGCGTCGCCGCTCACGTCGACAGTTGCATTGCCGAACATGCCCACGCGATCGCCCGACAGCACCACCGTGCCGCCCACTCCGCCAGCCGCCTTGTTCGATGCATCGATCTTGCCCGTGACCGCCACGTCACCCGTCGCGCCTGCATCGGCCACCACCGTGCCCGCGCGCGTCACGCCCGAGAGGTTCACGACCGTGTTGAGCAGCGTGTCTTTGCCGCGTGCCGTCAGCAGCACCGAGCCATTGTTGGCGAGGATGTTGCCGCTGTTTTCCACCAGCGCGTTAGCCGACGCATTCGTCAGCGTCAGCATGATGCCCTGGCCATTAGGCAGCGCAACCGTCGCGCTGTCGCCTGCGGCGAGCGCCACCTGGCCGCCCGGCGCGGTCGTGATCGTGCCGCTGTTGCGCACCTGATCGCCGACCATGACCACGTAGCCGAGTGCCTGGATGGAACCGTCGTTGACCACGCTTGCGTTCGTGCCCGTGGACTTCAGTGCCAGCGGATTGCCGGCCATGAAAGCGTTCGAGTCGATCGACTTCGTCGTCGCCAGCAGCGAACCGACGTTCACCACTGCGCCCTTGCTGAAAAGCACGCCGTTTGCGTTCTGAATCAGCACCTGACCGTTGGCCAGCAGCGAACCTTGAATGTTCGACGCCACGCCGCCCGTCACGCGGTTTAGCGCCTGCGCCTGTGCGTTCGGCTGAATGAACTGGACCGTGTTGTCCTTCCCCACGTTGAACGAGTTCCAGTCGATCACGGTACGCTGCGTACCCTGATTGATGGTCATCGTGTTCGGATTGGTCTGCGAGATGCTCGCCTGACCCGCTGTCACCTGGCCATTGGTGGGCAGCGACTGCGCCTGACTCAGGGAAGGGTGAAATACCAGCAGCGCGAGTGCCGTGGTGGTCATTGTTGAAATGACGCCCAGTTCGCGGCCGGTTACGCCGGCTGCGGAGCTTTCGCCCGCCTGTTTGCCTTGGCTCGCCACATTCTCTGCAACAGCGACCAGCATGCCGAGACGTTTGCTAAATACCCGGCGAAATCGATTCTTGTTCATGAATACTCACGGTAAAAAAATTAAAAACACGACAGCCACGTTTGCGGCCCGACATCGAGCTAAGCGTGGCTAGTGCCGTCGTGCTTTGCTAATGTTCGATTTGCAGAATATGAGACGAGAGCAACAGACAGAATCAGACAAGGACTAAAACTCCCTTTCAGAAGCGCGGGCATTTCAGACAAAGGAGACGAGAGATTCGAGTGCAGATTGTTTGTGCAACTGTCACAGCGACAGCGCTGTCGGCAGTTGAGAGATGAAAAGGTGCAGACGTCCGTTGCGCAAGACGCGCGGACAATAGGAATGTGCTGAACTGTGGGCCGCGGAATGTCAGCGGTGACACCTGTTAGGCGTCAGACATTTGTGGCGAAACTATTGCGCATTGCTTCGGAAAAGTCTTAATCGAAGCCGCGATTAATCGTGCTTTAAATTAAACATCGGTGTACGGTCTGCAATTAATAACGCAAGTCAAAACGGCGAATCTGCGTTGAGCGCGCAAACGCATTGACGCAATTTTCGTCGCGCATTCCTGGCGTACGGCGAGCGACGTCACATGAGTTGATTCGAGTTGAGATAAATAGATGCGAACCCGCGTGACCAGAAGCGTCCAGCCGGTTGGAAAGGATGCGCCGCCCCGCTGCGGGCAGCGCGTCACGATCACGTCGACGGATTAGGTCATCGTGGACAGCTTGCCGGCAGCCGCACGACCCCGCCGCGCACGATCACCTGCATTGCCGACTTTAGCGCGGCGTGGAAACGTGCTGAGCGTATTTGTGGGCCATCTCAGTGCGCAGTCGCACCAACGGCTGCATCGGCCGGATTCCGTGCCGATTTGCGCGTCGCTGTCACGTTTCCTGCGACGATCGCATGGTCCTTCTTTGCTTCTTTCCCCGCTTTCGCAAGAAGTTTCGCCGCAGCACCAGCCGTAATCCGGCGATGAGCAATCCCACGCGCATCAAGCGCAATCACCTGATACAACTCGCGGTCGCATTCCACTTCTCGCTCGTATTCCTCGCACGCCTCCACCAGCAACTCGAGCAGCACTTGCCTGCTGCGTCGTTCGTGGTTCGTCAGTGCAGGATTCCTATATATCGAGGTCGCAAGTGTGGCCAGTCTGTTGAGTTGAGTCAGTTGTCGTTCGCACGAACCGAATGCCGACATGGCGAGCTTTTCGTACTGCAAGGCATCCACTGGCGGGCGTGATGCGGGTTGCTTTTTGTTGGACTTGCTCATGGTGCGATCTCCCTAAGACTTACCTGGATCGCCCGACACTCGCTTGCAAGGAGGGTGAGCGGGCACGTAGCGGGTTAGCAGACTGGCGTTCCAACAAACCAGCGAGCCTTGCGGCTCTCCCACTACAGCCCGCCCATAGAAATATAGACGTGCAGCAGCAGACGCACGACCCGCCTGGACGGGTGTGCGGTTGGAACGACTGGCTGCTAAACCAGACCACCGGTTGGTGCCGATGGTTCGGAAATTATAAATCAGCCCGCACGTGCATTGGCCGTCCCAATATAGGCTGGCAACCGAGCTAGCCATTCGGCCTAGGACACCGCGCCGCACCCCAACGCCAACAATAAAAAAGGGTGGTTCGCCGAACAACTCAGCAAACCACCCTTCTACAAGATCATAGCCCGCAACCTGAACAACCCACCCGACCAACCGCCGTCCTAAAACGGCTTAATCACCACCAACGCCACCGCCGCCAACATCCCCAGCACCGGCAGTTCATTAAACATCCGATACCACTTATCCGAGCGCCGATTCTCCCCACGCTCAAACGTCCGCAGCAGCACGCCACAATAAGCGTGATAAATCAGAAGCAGCACCACCACACCAACCTTAGCGTGAATCCACCCCTGCCCACGCCCAATGCCGATCACCAGCCACAACCACAGTCCACAAGCCAACGCCGGCACCGCAATAAACGTCATGAACCGAAACAGCTTGCGCGCCATCGTCAGGAGACGCGCCGTCGCCGCGGGTTCCGTTTCCATCGCCAGATTGACGAAGATGCGCGGCAAATAGAACAGGCCGGCGAACCATGAAGCAATCAGAACGATGTGAAACGTCTTTACCCAAAGCATCAGCGTTCCTCTTGTTTATTGCCGGCCTTCGCCGTGCCCGAGCACGACGTACTTCAGCGACGTCAGCCCTTCCAGTCCCACCGGCCCACGCGCATGCAGCTTGTCGTTCGAGATGCCGATTTCCGCGCCCAGACCGAATTCGAAACCATCCGCGAAACGGGTCGATGCGTTGACCATCACGCTCGCCGAATCCACTTCGCGCAGGAAGCGCATGGCGCGATCGTGGTCTTCCGTGACGATCGCGTCGGTGTGCTGCGAGCTGTACGTGTTGATGTGATCGATCGCCGCATCGAGGTTCTCGACCACCTTGATCGCCAGCACCGGCGCGAGATATTCGGTGCGCCAGTCTTCCTCGGTGGCATCGACGAGCGGTCCCACGCCCGCGTCCGCCAGCACCGCGCGCGCCGCCGCGTCCACGCGCAGTTCGACTTGCTTGTCGCGATACAGCTTGCCCAACGGCGGCAGCACTTCGGCTGCAATGCCGCGCGCGACCAGCAGCGTTTCCATCGTGTTGCAGGTGCCGTAGCGGTGCGTCTTGGCGTTGTCGCAGACGGTCAGCGCCTTGGCCAGATCCGCGCGGTCGTCCACGTACACATGGCAGATGCCGTCGAGGTGCTTGATCATCGGCACGCGCGCTTCGTTCATCAAGCGCTCGATCAGGCTCTTGCCGCCGCGCGGCACGATCACGTCGACGAATTCGGTCATGGTGATCAGCTTGCCGACGGCCGCACGGTCCGACGTGGCCACCACTTGCACGGCGTCCTGCGGCAAGCCGGCGGCTTCCAGCCCTTCGCCGATCAACTTCGCCAGCACCGTATTGCATTCGAGCGCTTCGGAACCGCCGCGCAGAATCGTCGCGTTGCCCGACTTCAGGCACAGCGCGGCGGCGTCGATCGTCACGTTCGGACGCGATTCGTAGATGATGCCGATCACGCCCAGCGGCACGCGCATCTGGCCGACCTGAATCCCGCTCGGCCGATATTTCAGATTGCTGATCTCGCCGATCGGATCGGCCAGCGCGGCGACCTGCCGCAAACCTTCGACCATCGTCTTCAGCGCTTTGTCCGACAGCGTCAAACGATCGATAAACGCGGCGTCGTGGCCTTTCTCGCGAGCCCGCGCGACGTCGCGCGCGTTGGCTTCCTTCAGCAGCGCCGCATCGCGTTCGATACCCTGCGCAACAGCCGCGAGCGCGGCGTTTTTGGCCGCCGTCGACGCCCGTGCCATCGCCCGTGAAGCTTGGCGGGCGCGGCGGCCGAGGTCGGTCATGTACTGGTCGATATCCATGGTGAGTCTCGTGATGCCGCGCACGTCGAGGTGCGGCGGACAGGCAGAATTAGCGAAAGATCAAGCGATTGTAAGTCGGGTGAAGGCGCTTTGCTTGCGGTGACAACGCCGGTGGCATGGAGGTAGCCTGAGCCGTCAGCTACCGAGCGTCGCTCGCTTGAGCGCGACTCGGCGCGCTTGCGTCAGCGGCTCGTGCTCTTCATGCAGCAGGCCCATCGAGCTAGCCGCTGCGGTTCAAGCAGGCCTTCGCGCCGGCGCCGCTGCCGCTGAGCTTCGAGGTCGTGGCGGCGGCACGGGCGCCGTTTTCGGCGAAGCCACCGTCATGGCGAGTTCAAACAGACCGTCCCACGGATCAGGCGGCGGATCGTTGCGATGATTGCCCGGCGTGCCGCCCGACAACCCCTTCACCTGACGATCGAGCCGCGCCGCCAACGCAAGCGCCTTTTCCAGCGCGCCTTCGCTCACGCGCGACAACGCCGGGCCGATCAGCCGCTCACGCGGACCCCACACGCGGTTCTCGCGCACCAGCATCGCAAGCGGCTTGCCGGCCGCGACGCCGCGCTTGATTCGCAGCAGCGTGCGCACTTCTTCGACCACCGCCCACAGAACCAGCACCGCGGCCTCGCCTTCGCCACGCAAGCCGTCGAGCATGCGCGACAAGCGGCCGACGTCGCCAGCCAGCATCGCTTCATTCAGCTTGAAAACATCGTAACGGGCGACGTTGAGCACGGCGTCCTGAACCTGTTCGAAACTCAACGAACCCGCCGGATACAGCAGCCCGAGCTTCTGTATTTCCTGATGCGCGGCGAGCAGATTACCTTCCACGCGCTCGGCGATGAAGGCCAGCGCGCGCCGCCCTTCTTCGCCTGCGGCGACTCGCTGACCCTGCGCTGCAAGCCGCTGCCCAACCCAGTTCGGCAACTGCGCGCGCTCGACCGGATCGATCTTCAACGCGACGCCCGCGTCGGACAAAGCCGTGAACCACGCCGACTTCTGCGTGGCCGCGTCGAGCCGCGGCAGTGTGATCATGGTGAGCACGTCGTCATTGACGGCAGCGGCGAGCGCTTTCAGCGCGTCCGCGCCTTCCTTGCCGGGCTTGCCCGATGGAATGCGCAACTCGACCAGTTGCCGGTCGCCGAACAGCGACATCGACTGGCTCGCGCCGAGCAGCGAACTCCAGTCGAAACCGCGCTCCACCGTGAACACCGAGCGGTCGGTGAAGCCTGCCGCGCGCGCCGTGGCGCGGATGCGGTCGCACGCTTCCTGCGCGAGCAGGTGCTCGTCGCCGTACACGACGTACAGTCCGGCGAGTCCCTTGGCGAGATGCGCTTCGAGCGCGTCAAGTCGCAGTTGCATGGCTACCGATCGGCGAGGTTGAACAGGTGCGGCACATTGAACGAAGCACGACGCTCACAGCGGCGGCGGCGGCAACGGCGCGCGCGGCGCAACAGACGGCACTGCCTCGCCCGGCGCCGGACGCATCGAGCGCACGACGGCCAGACGGCGCGTGAGCTGGTCGATCGCGTCTCTTTCCATGTCGGCGAAGAGAATGTCGCTTTCGGAGGCTTTCGCTTGCGAGAACTGATCGCTATAGGTCATCGCGCGGTTCAACGCGATCACGCTCGGCGGAATCAGCAGCGTGCCGTCCTTAGCCGTCAGCGAATAGTTCATGTTGAGATTCAATTGATACTCTTCGACCACACCCAGCGAGTTCAGCGTCAGCGTGCCGATGCCGCGGCCTTCGGTGATCTGCAGCGTGGCGTCGGCATTCGCGACCGACGTGACCACCACCGTGTCGCTGCCGCCTTCCACGATACGCGCGAGACGCGCGCCCGCCGCCGCGGAACCGCCGGCAATATAGAGGCGTTTGAATGCGTAGTTCTGCTGGCCGCGCAACTGGAAGCCACAAGCGGTCAACATCAATACGCTGCAAGCCAGCGTCAAAAACGATCTGCGAGTCACATTGGCTCCTGGTTCGCAGTAGATTCGGCAGCGCGGACAAGCGCCGCGATGCGCCGCGGCGTCCTGCCTGCTGTCATGTCTTCGTCGATGCTCACACGACTACGTTCACGAGGCGTCCCGGCACCACGACGATCTTCTTCGGCGCCTTGCCTTCGCTGAACTTCGCGACCATCTCATGCGCGGCGGCGAGCTGTTCGATCGCTTCGCGCGTGGCGTCTTTCGCCACCGTGATCGCGCCGCGCACCTTGCCGTTCACTTGCAGCACGAGTTCGATCTCGGACTGCTCCAGCGCTTTCTCATCGACCTTCGGCCACGGCGCGTCGAGCAGCGAGCCGAGTTCGTCGGCGTAACCGAGTTCCTGCCACAACTGGAACGTGAGGTGCGGCACGACCGGATACAGCACGCGCAGCATCACGCTGCACGTTTCGCGCAGCACGGCCGGCCGGGCGCCCTTCGCGCTGTCGAGCGCGTTGAGCATTTTCATGGCGGCCGACACCACCGTGTTGTACTGCAGACGCTGGTAATCGAAGTCGGCCTGCTTCAGCACGCTGTAGATCTCACGGCGCAGCGTCTTCTCGACGTCGCTGAGTTGCGCGGCGTCGAACTTGCCGCCTTGGCGCAAAGCGGCTTCATTCGTCTGACTGAAGTTCCACACGCGGCGCAGGAAGCGGCTCGCGCCTTCCACACCCGAGCCGGACCATTCGAGCGACTGCTCCGGCGGTGCGGCAAACATCACGAACAGACGCGCGGTGTCCGCGCCGTGCTGATCGATCAGCAATTGCGGATCGACGCCGTTGTTCTTCGACTTCGACATTTTCTCGACGCCGCCGAGCACGACCGGCTGACCGTCTTCGTTCAAGACGGCGCCGACCGGGCGGCCCTTGTCGTCGAACGAAACGGTCACGTCGGCCGGGTTGTACCAGGTCTTCTTGCCCGCTTCGTTTTCGCGGTAATACGTTTCGTTGAGCACCATGCCCTGCGTGAGCAGGTTCCTGGCCGGCTCACTGAATTTGACGAGACCCATATCGCGCATCACCTTCGCCCAGAAGCGCGAGTACAAGAGGTGAAGAATCGCGTGCTCGATCCCGCCGATGTACTGATCCATCGGCGCCCAGTAGTCGGTGCGCTCGTCGACCATGGTCTTCGCATCCGGCGACGCATAGCGGTAGAAGTACCACGACGAATCGACGAACGTGTCCATCGTGTCGGTTTCGCGTTTGGCCGCGCCGCCGCAGGTCGGGCAGGTGCAGTTCACGAACGCTTCGGACTTGGCGAGCGGATTGCCCGTGCCGTCCGGCACGAGGTCTTCCGGCAGCACCACCGGCAGATCTTTTTCCGGCACCGGCACGTCGCCGCACGTCGGGCAGTGGATGATCGGAATCGGCGTGCCCCAGTAACGCTGACGCGACACGCCCCAGTCACGCAGACGCCACGTGATCTGCTTGTCGCCGAGGCCGAGTTCCTTCAGGTCCGCGGCAATCTGGTCCACCGCTGCTTCATAGCCAAGGCCGTCGTATTTGCCGCTGTTGATCAGCGTGCCGGTCTTGTCGCCGTACCATTCCTGCCAGGCATCGGTCGAGTATTCCTTGCCTTCAACCGCGACCACCTGCTTGATCGGCAGACCGTATTTCTTCACGAACGCGAAGTCGCGCTCGTCGTGCGCCGGCACGCCCATCACGGCGCCTTCGCCGTAGCTCATCAGCACGTAGTTGCCGATCCACACTTCGACCTGTTCCTGCGTCAGCGGATGCGTGACGTAGAAGCCGGTCGCCATGCCCTTCTTTTCCATGGTCGCGACGTCGGCTTCAGCCACGCCGCCGCGTTTGCATTCCTCGATAAAAGCCTGCAATTCCGGCTTGTCTTTCGCGAGACGCGTGGCGAGCGGATGCTCGGCGGCGATCGCGCAGAACGTGACGCCCATGATCGTGTCGGCGCGCGTGGTGAACACGCGCAGCAGCTTCTGTTCGCCGTCGATCTCGTACGGGAAGCCGAAGTTCACGCCGAAGCTCTTGCCGATCCAGTTCTGCTGCATGATCTTGACGCGCTCGGGCCAGCCGAGGCCTTCGAGGTCGTTCAGCAGTTCGTCCGCGTACTGCGTGATACGCATGTAGTACATCGGGATTTCGCGCTTTTCGACCAGCGCGCCCGAACGCCAGCCGCGGCCGTCGATCACCTGCTCGTTGGCGAGCACGGTCTGATCGACCGGATCCCAGTTGACGGTGCCGGTTTTCTTGTACGCGATGCCCTTTTCCAGCATTTTCAGGAACAGCCACTGGTTCCACTTGTAGTAGTCCGGGCTGCACGTTGCGACTTCGCGCGACCAGTCGATCGCGAGGCCCATGGACTGCATCTGCTTCTTCATGTAAGCGATGTTGTCGTAGGTCCACTTGGCCGGCGGCACGTTGTTGGCCATCGCGGCGTTTTCCGCCGGCATGCCGAACGCGTCCCAACCCATCGGCATCAGCACGTTGTAGCCGTTCATCCGCAGATAGCGGTACATCACGTCGTTGATCGTGTAGTTGCGCACGTGACCCATGTGCAGCTTGCCCGACGGGTACGGCAGCATCGAGACGCAATAGAACTTGGGCTTGTCGGTGGTTTCCGTCGACTTGTACGCGTCGATGGCGCGCCATTGCCCTTGCGCGGCGGATTCGACGTCGGAGGGAACGTATTTTTCGTGCATGGTGTGATGGAGTCGCTGGGTCGGTGCTTTCGCACCGGCCGCTTTGGTGCTCTGCTGGATGAAATGGCTTCGTTTCCCCGTCGGCGGGGGAAAGGGCTGATTATACCGTCCGCGGACGGGTCCGCCGCGCGGCGTGCTGCATGCGTCGGCGGGGAGCCGGCTCGGCTCGGCTCGGCTCGGCTCGGCTCGGCTCGGCTCGGCTCGGCTCGGCTCGGCTCGGCTCGGCTCGGCTCGGCTCGGAAAGTATTTGCGGCGCGCGGTGCGAAAGTAAGTCGCACGCGATTCGGAAGCGCAACGGCCACACTAGCCGCCCGTTCCGAAGAATCCGGGCTACTACGGCTTTGCGGCCGGCGGCGGATCCGTCACGAAACCGATCCGCTCGAGACCGGCCTGCTGCGCCGCGCCCATCACCTGCGCGATCACCTCGTAGCGCGTGGAGCGCTCGGCGCGCAGCTGGATCTCCGGCTGGTCGCTCTGCTTGCCCGCTTGCGCGAAGCGCGCGCGCATCTGCTCGAGCGTGATCACGCTGCCGTCCCAATAGAGCTTGCCGGCGGCATCGATGGAAAGGGAAATGGTTTGCGGCGTCTGGCGCGCGGGCGCGGCCGCGACTTTCGGCAGATCGAGCCGGATCGCGTGCGTGAATAAAGGCGCGGTAATGATAAAAATCACCAGCAGCACCAGCATGACGTCGATCAGCGGCGTCATGTTGATCTCGGCCATGGGCGCGGCCGTCTGCTTTTTCTCGAGTCCGCCGAATGCCATATCGCCTCCTTCCGCCCGAGCGAGCTTAGTGGGTCGGGGCCTGCTGGACCCGCGCCGGCGCCTGCGTATGGCCCTGCTCCGCCGGCGCGCATACGTAGGCGTGCAGGTCGTGCGCGAAGCCGTCGAGTTCCTCCGACAACTGCCGCACCATCCGCCCGAGCACGTTGTAGGCGAGCACAGCCGGAATCGCGACCACGAGGCCGAAGGCGGTCATGATGAGCGCCTCGCCGACCGGCCCCGCGACGTTTTCGATCTGCGCCTGACCGCTCGCCGCGATGCTGCCGAGCGCGTGATAAATGCCCCACACGGTGCCGAGCAGGCCGACGAACGGCGCCGTGCTGCCCACCGAGGCCAGCAGCACCTGGCCGAATTCGAGCCGCCGCTGCGACGCGCTGAGCGCCTGCCGCAACGCCCGCAGCACCCGCTCGCCGCGCTCGACACGAGCGAGCAGCGCGCCCGGAATGTCCACTTCAGACGCATGCAGCGCCGCCTCAGCCAGCGGCGTGAAGACGCGCTCGCGGTCCGCGCGCTTTAACGCGGCGACGCCTTCGGACAGCGTGGGCGCCTGCCAGAACAGCGCAATAGCGCGTGCGGCCTGACGTTTGGCGCGCGTAAGAACCCAGCTTTTGACGATCAGAAAGCACCAGCTCGCAATCGACATGGCCAGCAGCACGTACGCGACGCCATGCGTGATGGCGTCGCTGGTTTGCAGGTAATGGATGATGCCGCTGCTGCCTGCCATCTGACCTCGCCATGGAGTTGTGATTTCAGGGGCGCGAACACGGGGCGCAATGCCCCTGAAGTTCGCTCAGGAAATGCTCAGCGCAGACCGAGCACGTCCTGCATGTCGAAGAGGCCGGTCGCGTGGCCTTCGAGGAAACGCACAGCACGAAGCGCGCCTTGTGCATACGACAGACGGCTCGCCGATTTGTGCGTGATTTCGATGCGCTCGCCGATGCCCGCGAACAGCACCGTATGGTCGCCGACGATATCACCGCCGCGAATCGCCGAAAAACCGATCGTGGACGGGTCGCGTTCGCCGGTCACGCCTTCGCGGCTGTAGACCGCGCAGTCGTCGAGATTGCGGCCGAGCGCGTTGGCGATCACCTCGCCCATGACCAACGCGGTGCCGGACGGCGCGTCGACCTTGTGACGGTGATGCGCCTCGATGATTTCAATGTCGTAGCCGGTCGCGAAATGCTTGGCCGCGAATTCGAGCAGCTTCAGCGTGACGTTCACGCCCACGCTCATGTTCGCCGAGAACATGATGGCGATCTTGTCCGCCGCGGCGCGCAGCTGCGCCTTCTGCTCGTTGTCGAAGCCAGTCGTGCCGATCACCATTTTGACGTTGTGACGCTGGGCCGCTTCGAGATGCATCAGCGTGCCTTCCGGGCGCGTGAAGTCGATCAGGTAATCGGATTCGGCGAACACGCGCTCGACGTCGTCGGTCAACACGACGCCCGTCTGTTTGCCCAGAAATGCGCCGGCGTCCTGACCGAGTTGCGGGGAGCCCGCGCGGTCGAGCGCGCCGGACAGCGTGGCGTCGGAATCGTTGAGGACTGTTTCGATGAGCATGCGGCCCATACGGCCCGATGCGCCAGCAATGGCAATTTTCATGGCTACGAGGGTTCGAAAGGCACAACCCGGCAAGGGCGGGCGAAAGCGGCGGTGGGCAGCACACCCGGGCGCCGCGCATGACTGAAAAAACGAAGAACCGGACGGACGCGTTGCGCGGTGCGGTTGCCCGCGCGCAGCGCCCGTCTTAACACACGGACAGCGAGATTAGCCGCCCGTTCCCGAAGCTGGAGCAGAGGTCAGCGGCGCGTTGTACGTCGGGCCGCCGTTGCTGCTTTGCGGGCCCGTCGGTCCAACCGGATTGCTGTTGTCCGTACCCGGATTTTGCGGCGGCGGCGGACGGTGGAACTGGAACTGCGGCTGGCCCGCGGCGGTCGGGCTTTGCTGCGGAATGCCGCCGCCGTTGGCGGTCGGCGCGCTCGGCACGCTCGGACGCGCATTGGGCGACAACTGCACCGCATTGGTCGCACGATTGGCGGCTTGCGCGGCTTCGGCGTTGGCGTCCGTGGACGGAACGCCTGCTGCGGTGGCGCCGGCGACAGACGGCAAACGCGTGGTGTCCAGCGTTGCCGGCGCTGCAGCAGCCTGCGGCGCGCTTGCGCCACTTGCGCCACTTGCGCCACTTGCGCCACTTGCACCGCTCGCCACGGCCGCTGCGGCCTTCTTCTTGCCGAGCTTGTCGCCGTCGATTTCAGCCAGCAACTCGAGGTTGGACGGCAGATCTTCGCCACCCGACCAGCTGGCGACGCGGTCGCCGGCGAACATGACTACAAAGTCGCGCTGCTGCACGACGCTAGTCGAGCCGCGCTTGAAATAGAACACGTAGTCCCAGCGATCCGCGTGGAACATGTCGGCCAGGAGCGGCGTGCCGAGCAGCTGTTTGACCTGCGCACGGGACAAGCCGACCTGCATCTGTGCAGCCGCTTCTTTCGAGACGAAATTGCCTTGCACCACTGTAATGCGGTACGGCGTGATGCTTTGGGCAATACGCTGCGTCAGGCTGTCGTAAGTGGAACATCCGGCAAGAACCGCGACAGTCGCAACAGCGATCAAGGTACCCCGCATGCGGCTCCCCCGGTAGATCAATTGAGATTTTGAAATCATTTCACTCACCGTGCGGGCCCGCTGACGAGCCGCGCGAGTTTCATTCCATCGAAGATGACCAGAGAACGGCAAAAACACATTACTATGAGAGCCCAGCATTGTACTCTAGGGATCCCTTGTCATGACCAATCCAACCGATCTCAAGAATATCGGGCTCAAGGCGACCCTTCCGCGCCTCAAAATCCTTGAGATTTTCCAGCACAGCCCGGTGCGCCACCTGACGGCCGAAGACGTGTACCGCAACCTGCTGCACGAAGAACTCGATATCGGTCTTGCAACCGTGTATCGCGTGCTGACGCAATTCGAGCAGGCGGGCCTGCTCTCGCGCAGCAATTTCGAGTCGGGTAAGGCAGTGTTCGAACTGAACGAAGGGTCGCACCACGACCACCTCGTGTGCCTCGATTGCGGGCTCGTCGAAGAATTTTTCGACTCGGAAATCGAGAGCCGTCAGCAGTCCATCGCGAAAGAACGCGGCTTCAAGCTGCAGGAACACGCTTTGGCGCTGTACGGCGCCTGCACCAAGGAAAACTGCCCGCATCGCAAGCATTGACGCGGTGTCGGCCGCGCTGGGGTGCGCGGTCAGGCGGGCAAAAAAAGACCCGGCCGATGCGAATCGGCCGGGTCTTTTTGCATCCGCGGCGGTGTTTTTGCGGGAGCGGTTGCGACCCTATTCCACCAGTTCTGCGCTGGGTTCGAACGTCAGTTGCCACGGCTCCGCCAATGACAATTCGTCGCAATTAGGCTGCTCGCCACCACGATCGACCACCACGAAATCGCTCACCCGGTCGAGCGCGAGCAACGGGTGATGCCAGACGCCTTTCGCATAGTTCACGCCCTGCCACGCGTCGGTCCAGAAGGCGCGCATCTGCGTCGGATCGAACTCGCCAGCCGGCGCGACCACCACCAGATAACGCCCCGCAGTTAAGGGAATGAAAGCCTGACTGCCGAGCGGATGCCGCTCCATCATCGTGATCTCGACCGGCAGAGCGCGCGGCTGCGCGCGGAACAGGTTGATCAGCGGCCGGCCGCCGTTCTCCGTCACGTCGACGCTGGCCAGATCGTGATAGCGCTCGGTCGTGCCGCCGTTGATGGCGAAATGCCGCGCGCCGTCCAGTTCGATCACGTCGCCGAACGGCGCGAAGGCCGCGCGCGTGAGGCGTTCCAACTGCAATGTCTTCATCGACGCCACTCCGCTATGCGATTTCGCCCCACAGGCGCAGGCGCGACACGCCGCCGTCAGGAAAGATATTGAAACGAACATGCGTGACCGGGCCCAGCGCGGCGAGGTTGTCCGCGAAGGTGTGGACGTGGTCCATCTGCAGTTTCTGTTCGCCGAGCAGCACCGGCCAGAACATGGCCTGCGTGATGAGCGAATCGTCCGTGCCGCCCGTCACCGACGCGGCTTGCAGCGAACAGCGGTCCGGGAAATTGCCCTTGAAGTGCGCTGTATCCACTTCGATCTTGCGGATCACGCCCGGCCGCGCCAACGCGACGATCGCCCAGTCGTTGCCCGGCTCGCGACGGCGCCGGGTTTCCCAGCCGTCGCCCATGTTGACGCCGCGGCCGGGCATCAGCATCTGCGAGGCCGGCCCGAAGTGCTGGTTGTTCGCCGCGACCAGGTACGCGCCGTTCTCGATCGCCGCCAGATCCAGCAACGTGCCGCGCTCCACGCGCTCCCAATCGCGCTTCGGCTGGCCGTACACGCGTAGACGCGCGAGGCCGCCGTCCGGATACAGATTCACGCGCAGATGCGTGAAGGCGCGCGCGTCGCTCACGTCGATGTAGTGGTGTTGATTGCCCTGCAGCGTGGTGGCCGGCACGAGCGTTTGCCAGTCGGCGTTATCGGGCGGCACGTCGCCGTCCGCGTAGCAGGCGTCGATCGACGCCGCCGGCGGGAAGTTGCCGGTGAAGTGGCTCGTATCGAGATCCACGCCGTGCACTACGCCCGGATGCGCGAGGCGGATCACGCAATAGTCGTGGCCGGTGGTGCGCTTGCGGCGGGTTTCCCAGCCGTCCATCCACTTGCCGTGGTCGTCGTATTTGCCGGGGATGAACACCGCCGGCTGCGGCTCCAGCATGCGTTCTTTCGGCGCGAAGAATTCGTCGCTGGCGAAGAGCGCCTTCGCACCCAGACGCGGATCGGCGAGGTTCATGTAGCGGCGCGTGAAAGCGGGAGCGTTGGGGTCGAGGATCGGATTAGCCATAGTCTCTAGTCTCGGTCAGGCAGCGAAAAGTGAAGGCGTGCCGGCGTTCTTCGGAACTGCCGGCGCTGGGAGCGCGCTGCGATGGCGCGCGGTTTCTAATGAGGTTTCTCAGGTTCAGACAGCCGGAGCGTGCTCGCCGGCGGCAGCGGGTTCGGCATCTTCGCCGGCCGGTACGTAGCGCAAAGCCGCATCGCGATTCAGCACGCGGTGGGCGCGCGCCCGGTCGATATCGTTTTCCCACACGGCGACCACCACCGTCGCCACGCAGTTGCCGATCAGGTTGGTCAGCGCGCGGGCAATGCCGACGAACCAGTCGACCGGCAGGATCAGCACGAGGCCGAGTACGGGGATCGCCGGAATCGCGGACAACGTGGCGGCCAGAATTACGATCGCCGAGCCGGGAATGCCGTGCGCGCCCTTCGACGTCACCAGCGACACCAGCACCACCACGATCAGGTCATGCATGGACAACGGCGTGTTGGTGGCCTGCGCGATGAAGATGACCGCGAGCGTGAGATAGATGGAGAAGCCGTCGAGATTGAACGAGTAGCCAGTCGGGATAACGAGACCGACGGTCGAGTCCTTCACGCCCATCCATTCGAGCTTGCGCATGATCTGCGGCAGCACGGCGTCCGACGAAGCGGTGCCGAGCACGATCGACAGTTCTTCGCGCAGGTAGCGAATCAGCTTGAAGATGCTGAAGCCCGCGAGCCGCATGACGACGCCCAGCACGACGGCGACGAACACGAAGCAGCTCAGATAGAACACGAGCACCAGCATGCCAAGCTGCTTGAGCGACTCGACGCCGTACGTGCCGGTGGTGAACGCGATCGCGCCGAGCACGCCGAGCGGCGCGAGCTTGATGATGAAGCCCATTATGCGGAAAAACACTTGCGACAGTTCGTCGATCAGACTG
This sequence comes from Paraburkholderia phytofirmans, assembly GCF_046028095.1. Lineage (GTDB taxonomy): Bacteria > Pseudomonadota > Gammaproteobacteria > Burkholderiales > Burkholderiaceae > Paraburkholderia > Paraburkholderia phytofirmans_A. The sequence continues at coordinate 102,156 of NZ_JAQQDJ010000019.1, read as the reverse complement.
CTCACGCGCTGCGCCTTATTGCCGAGCAGCGACAGCGCCGAGCCGAACAGCACCGAAAACACCAGGATTTGCAGAATGTCGCCGGTGGCGAACGCGTTGATCGCCGTGTCAGGGATGATCTTCAGCAGAAAGCCGGCCGTGTCCTTGAGGCTTTTCGCGTGCTCGGTGTAGGTCGAGAGCGAGGCCGGATCCAGCGAGTGCAGATCGATGTTCATGCCGACGCCCGGACGCGTGACATACGCGAGAATCGCGCCGATCACGAGCGCGATCGTCGTCATCACCTCGAAGTAGATCACGGCCTTCAGGCCGACGCGCCCTACCTTGCGCAAGTCGCCGGCATGCGCCATGCCGCTGACCACCACGCAAAAGACAATGGGCCCGATCACCATCTTGATCAGCTTGAGAAAGCCGTCGCCGAGCGGGCGCAGCGATTGGGCGAAATGCGGAAAAACGGCGCCGACCACGATGCCCGCCACTAGCGCTATGACGACCCGGCCAAACAGCGAATTGAAAAATTTCAACACGGCTTCCTCCTGGTTGCGATTCACATCTGTTCAGACTGGTCCGACCAGTGCTGTTATCTCGAATAGTAGGAAGCCGATATACTGACGTCAAGGATTCATGGAACGGTGTTTACCCGCTGTTTTTGTGGCGGTTTCGGGCCGGATCAGCGGCGACGAGTGACAAGTCGTACGAGCGTTCAGACCACGCATTACAATGCTGGTCAGACCGCGCTTCCATAATGAGCTAACGATGAAAAACGTCCCGCATACCGTTACCGATGCCGCCATCGCGACCATCCGCGAACGGATCGAAGCGGGCGCCTATCCCGTGGGCAGTTTGCTGCCGGCGCAGCGTCAGCTCTCCGAAGAACTCGCGATCAGCCGCGCGTCGTTGCGCGAAGCGCTTTCCACGCTCGAAGCGCTCGGTTTGCTGGTGATCAGGCCCGGTAAGGGCGTGTATGTGGAAAGCGCGCAGGCCTCGGCCGCGCATGCATGGCGCTTCGCGGAGCAGTCATCGCTGCCGGACACCTATCAGATGCGCTTTGCGCTGGAAGGCTTTATAGCGCGCATGGCGGCGCTGGCGGTCAGCGAGTCCGACCTCGCCTGGTTCGAAGAGAACATCACGGCCATGCAAACGGCGCTCGCCTGCGACGAACTCGACGAAGCCGCCCGCCTCGACTACGACTTCCACATGCGTATCGTCAGCATTGCCGGCAACGCGGCGATCGAATCGATTCTAAGCAGCAGCGCGGAAATCATGAAGGAGAGCCAGCGCATGCCGTTCTACCGGCGCGAACTGGTGCTGTCCACGTACAACGAGCATCGTGTGATTCTGGATGCGCTCAAGGCGCGCGATTCCGCCGCGGCCGGCAAAGCCATCGAGACGCATATTTCGAACGCCGCGCAGCGCGCCGGCGTTTATTTCCCGACGCCGCAAGCGCAACCGCAGGCGTAGGCGAAAAAAAACCGCTCCGAAGAGCGGTTTTTCTTTGCCCAGCCACCGCCGGCGCGAAGCCGGCTTTGCAGGGCGTAATGCGCGCGAGGCGCAGTCAGTTACTTCGCGTTGGCCAGCGCCACAGCCGTATCCAGCATGCGGTTCGAGAAGCCCCACTCGTTGTCGTACCAGCTCGACACCTTCACCAGACGGCCCGACACCTTGGTCAGCGTCGCGTCGAACGTCGACGAAGCCGGGTTGTGGTTGAAGTCGATCGACACCAGCGGTGCCTCGTTGTAACCGAGGATGCCCTTCAGCGAGCCTTCCGACGCTTCCTTCATGATCGCGTTGACTTCTTCGACCGTCGTGTCGCGCGCGGCGATGAACGACAGATCGACGACCGACACGTTGATCGTCGGAACACGAATCGCGTAGCCGTCCAGCTTGCCGTTCAGTTCCGGCAGCACCAGGCCGACAGCCGAAGCCGCGCCAGTCTTGGTCGGGATCTGGCTGTGCGTGGCCGAGCGCGCGCGGCGCAGGTCTTCGTGATACACATCGGTCAGAACCTGATCGTTCGTGTACGCGTGGATCGTGGTCATCAGACCGTTCACCAGACCGATCTTGTCGTTCAGCGGCTTGACGAGCGGTGCCAGGCAGTTCGTCGTGCATGACGCGTTCGAGATCACCGTGTCCGATGCCTTCAGCACGTGGTGGTTCACGCCGTAGACGATCGTGGCGTCGACGTCCTTGCCGCCCGGCGCCGAGATGATCACTTTCTTCGCGCCGCCCTTGATGTGCGCGCTCGCCTTTTCCTTGGTCGTGAAAAAGCCCGTGCATTCCAGCACGACGTCGACGTTCAGTTCGCCCCACGGCAGTTCAGCCGGGTTGCGGTTGGCCAGCACGCGGATCTTGTCGCCGTTGACAACGAGGTAGTCGCCGTCCACCGACACTTCGCCCGGGAACTTGCCGTGCGCCGTGTCGTATTGCGTCAGGTGAGCGTTGGTCTTGGCATCGCCGAGATCGTTGATGGCGACGATTTCGATATCGTGCTTCTTGCCGTTTTCATAGAAGGCGCGCAGCGTGTTGCGGCCGATCCGGCCGTAGCCGTTGATTGCGACGCGAATCGTCATGGTCTATCTCCTGATGGCTGAAAAAAATTCGTCCAGTTCGTCTGACTGACAGCGTTGCCGCGCGTTCGCACGCCAGCGGCAACGCTTGTTCAGGATCAGCCGAGGGCGGCTTTTGCCGTCTCTACCACGTGCTCGACGGTGAAGCCGAAATGCTTGAACAGCACGCCCGCCGGGGCCGATTCGCCGAACGTGTCGATGCCGACCACGCCGCCCTCCAGACCCACGTACTTGCGCCAGAAATCCGTTACGCCCGCTTCGATCGCGACGCGGCGCACACCTTGCGGCAGCACGCGTTCGCGGTACTCGGCGTCCTGCTTATCGAACACGGTGGTCGACGGCATGGACACGACGCGCGCCGCGATGCCTTCGCGCGCCAGCGGCTCGACCGCGTTCAGCGCCAGTTCGACTTCCGAACCGGTGGCGATCAGGATGATCTTGCGCGCGACGATTTCGTCGTTCCAGTCGCGCAGCACGTAACCACCCTTCTCGATGTTGGCGATCTGCGCATCCGTGCGCTCCGAGAACGGCAGGTTCTGACGGCTGAAGATCAGCGCCGACGGGCCATGATGTTCGACGGCGTGGGTCCAGGCCACCGCAGTCTCAACGGTATCAGCGGGACGCCACACTTGCAGGTGCGGAATCAGACGCAGGCTTGCAACGTGTTCGATGGACTGGTGAGTCGGGCCGTCTTCGCCGAGGCCGATCGAGTCGTGCGTGAACACGAAGATCGACGGCGCTTTCATCAGCGCGGCCACGCGCAGCGCGTTGCGGCTGTAGTCCGAGAACGTCAGGAACGTGCCGCCGAAAGCCTTGAAGCCGCCGTGCAGCGCGACGCCGTTGATCGCGGCGCTCATGCCGAATTCGCGCACGCCGTAGTTGACGTAGTTGCCGGCAGCCTGGCCTTCCGCGTTCACGCGCACCGGCTTGGCGGCCTTCCAGTTGGTCAGGTTCGAACCGGTCAGGTCGGCGGAGCCGCCCAGCAGTTCCGGCAGCACGGCCGACAAAGCTTCGATAGCCTGTTGCGATGCCTTGCGCGTCGCGACGGTTTCCGCGCGTTCGTTCGCGCCGGCGATGATCGCCTTGGCCTTTTCTTTCCAGTCGGCGGGCAATTGCTTCGCGTCGCGGCGCTTGAATTCAGCGGCTTCCTGCGGGTATTTGGCTGCGTACGCGGCGAACGCCTTGTCCCACTCGGACTCGTTGCGCGCGCCGGCTTCTTTCGCGTCCCATGCTGCGTAGACTTCCTGCGGGATCACAAACGGCTCCCACTTCCAGCCGATCTTTTCGCGCGTGGCCGCGACTTCCTTGTCGCCCAACGCCGCGCCGTGCGAATCGTGGCTGCCGGCCTTGTTCGGCGAGCCTTCGCCGATCACCGTCTTGCAGCAGATCAGCGTGGGCTTGTCGGATTGCCTGGCTTGCTTGATCGCTGCGTCCACTGCTTCGACGTCGTGGCCGACCACGTTCGGGATCACGTTCCAGCCGTACGCTTCGAAGCGCTTCGGCGTGTCGTCGTGGAACCAGTGCACCACTTCGCCGTCGATCGAGATGCCGTTGTCGTCGTAGAACGCGATCAGCTTGTTCAGCTTCAGCACGCCGGCGAGCGACGCCGCTTCGTGCGAGATGCCTTCCATCAGACAGCCGTCGCCGACGAACACGTACGTGTGGTGGTCGACGATCTTCGCGTCGGGCTTGTTGAATTCGGTAGCGAGCAGCGACTCGGCGAGCGCCATGCCGACCGCATTCGCCAGACCCTGGCCGAGCGGGCCGGTGGTCGTTTCGACGCCCGGCGTGATGCCGTATTCCGGGTGGCCCGGCGTCTTGGAATGCATCTGGCGGAAGTTCTTCAGCTCGTCGATCGGCAGATCGTAGCCGGTCAGGTGCAGCAGCGAGTACAGCAGCATCGAGCCGTGGCCGTTCGACAGCACGAAACGGTCGCGATCGGCCCATTGCGGGTTCTTCGGGTTGTGACGCAGATGGCGCGACCACAAAGCCACGCCGATTTCGGCCATGCCCATCGGCATGCCGGGGTGGCCGGAATTCGCTTTTTGAACGGCGTCCATGGACAACGCGCGGATTGCGTTGGCCATCAAGGAGGTGGGTGCGGGAGACGGGGTCGTCATGTCGAGTCCGGAGACAGAGTCAGAAAGCGGTGCGCGCTTGAGGCCCGGATGCTCGAATGCCGGTTCACTTTGGCGCACGGTGCGGCGCCAGGAGACGCGAAACGGGCAGAGCAAACGGACAAGGCTGAAAGCGTGACATTCTAACAGAACGTTGCCGGCGCCCCGCTCCGAAAGCCGTCCGGCCATGTGGCACGTTGCGCCGGCCGAACCCGCGCCGCGCTTCGGCCTTTACAATTGCTCAACCTCGACCCACCGCGCTCCGAACGGAGCCCGCCATCCGTGAGCGCTCCACTGCTGTTTCGACCGAGTCCCGACGCCGTCTACGGATTTCCGCACGCGAAACGCCTCGCGTGCGTCGATTCGCCTTATCAGCGGATCGAGGTTTGGGACACACCGCAACTCGGCCGGCTTTTCACGCTCGACGGCCGTCCGATGACGTCCACCGGCGACGAATTCATCTACCACGAATGCATGGTGCATCCGGCCGCACTGGCGCATCCGTCGCCGCAAGCAGCGCTCGTGCTGGGCGGCGGCGATGGCGGCGCCGCGCGGCAATTGCTGAGGCATGCCGGCATCGGACGGATCGTGGTAGCGGAGCTGGACGCGCAAGTCGTACGTCTGACGCGCGAATACTTGCCCGAGGTGCACGGCGGCGCATTCGACGATCCACGCGTCGAACTGATAATCGGCGACGCCGCGCAATACGTCGAGGCAGCCGCGGCGGCGCAGTTCGACCTCGTCGTGTTCGACCTGACGCCGCCGGATTCACCCGCCGCTGGCCTTTACACGCAAGCCTTCTACCGGCGGCTCAAACGCGTCATGAGGCCGACCGCGGCGCTCTCGGTGCATCTCGGCTCGCCGTATTTTCATGCCGAACGCGTCGCGCGCCTGCTCGACGACCTGAGCGCGGCATTCGCCGTCGTCCGCACCATGAGCACTTTCGTGCCGCTATACGGCTCGCTGTGGATGATGGCGGCCGCCAGCGACACGCTCGACCCAGCCGCCCTCTCCGTCGATACGCTCGCGCACCGCCTCGCCGCCCGAGGAATCGACACCCTGATGCATTACGACGCGGCCATGCACGCCGGACTCTTCTCGGCATCCCGCTCAGTGCAAGATAAACTAAGTCAATTCTTAAAGCCATCAAGCTAACGCGTGGGCAAAATGCACGATTCCGTCGGACTGCGCTATCGGCATGACGATACGCAAACGTCCACCTGGACTCGCAGCACGTGCCCCGCCAACCCCATCGATCCGGAGAATCGCATGACCGCCTCCCGCCCAGCCGGTGTGCCCTGGTTGACCCCCTATCTGACGGTGCGCGACGCACGTGCCGCATCCGCGTTCTTCACAGCGGCGTTCGGCTTCGAAGTGCGTGACAGTGTCCAAGACGACGGTGTCGTCATGCATGTCGAGATGACCTATCAAGGCCAGTTGATTGTGATGTTCGCTCCGGAAGGCGCGTTCGGCTCGGCCGCGAAAACACCCAAAAGCGCGGGCGCAATCGCACCGCAATCGTTCTATGTCTATGTCGACGATGTCGACGCGATTTATGCGCGGGCGCTGGCCGCCGGCGCAAAGTCGCTGAGCGAGCCACAGGATCAGTTCTGGGGCGACCGCTTCGCCCAGGTCGAAGATCTGGACGGCTACCGCTGGGCGCTCGCTCGCCACCTTTCGTGAACCAATGAGTATTTTTCTGATGCCCCGCTTTTTCGTCGGTACGCCTCTCCAGCCCGAGGACGTCTTGCCGCTTCCCGATGACGTCGTTCGGCATGTGCTCGTGCTGCGCCTGCAGCCAGGCGATTCGATCGTCCTTTTCAACGGCGAAGGCGGTGAATACAGCGCCGAACTCGTCGAAGTCGAAAGGCGCTCAGCCATGGTGAAAATCCGCGAATTTCGCGATATCGAGGTCGAGGCACCCTATCGCCTCACGCTCGCGCAGGGCATTGCCGGCGGCGACAAGATGGACTGGCTGATCGAAAAAGCGGTCGAACTGGGCGCGTCCAGCTTCGTGCCGTTGACCACCACGCGCAGCGTCGTGCGTCTTTCCGGCGATCGCGCGCAGCGCCGCCATGCGCATTGGCAAGGCATCGTGCGGGCGTCGTGTGAACAGTGCGGGCGCAATCGCCTGCCGGAAGTGATGCCGGTGCGCGAGATCGCCACCTGGCTCGGCTCGATGCCCCGCACGCCTGAGGAAGGCGACCTGCGCATTCTGCTCTCGCCGCGCGCCAGCATCAGCTTTTCCGCGTTGCCCTCCGAACCGCCGAAAGGACGCGTGACAGTGCTGGTGGGCCCGGAAGGCGGCTTTTCCGCGACCGAGGAAGCAGCCGCGGCCGCCCACGGGTTTACCGCCGTCGGCCTCGGCCCGCGCGTGATGCGCACCGAAACTGCCGGCATCGCCGTTCTCTCGGCGCTGGCGGCCGGCTGGGGCGGCTGGTAAGACGCTTGCGTAGCGCGCTGGCCGTCTTGATTAAGGGCGGCAAGCCCATCTCGACATTCGCGCCAAAAGCAAAGGCCCGCCGATTGGCGGGCCTTTCTCATTTAGCCTAAGCGCGCAACGCGCGGGCAAAAAACTCAAGCGAACGAGTAAAACACCCGGAACGCCACTTTGCGCTCGGCCCAGAACTCGGCGGCTTCGCGGAACACGTCCAGCAGCGTCTCGCGCCCTTCCTTGTCGAACTTCTGGGCGACCGGCAATTGCTCGAGCACGATCACAAAGCCCGGCTGCGTACCCGCCTTCTGAACCAGATCGGTCAGGCAGTCGTACAACGCGTCGTAATTCTTGCCGAAATGTTTCGGAAACAGGAACGAGGTCGCGATAGTTTCGAGCACTTCCTGCTTGGACTGCGCGTTGGCGCAATACGCGTAGAGAAAGTGCTGGCCGAGCTGGTTGGCCTCGTCGGCGAGATCCTGCACGCGGAACGCGCGGATCGACTGTACGATGTTCGGTCGTACGGTCTTGAAAAGACTCATGGGTTCCTCGTTCGATGAAACCACAGTGCCTGCTTCGCTCTGGTTCTCGCGGCCCTGATCGCCGGCTCGCATCTGCATGACGCGTTGGAACAAATTGCCGTCGCCGGCCGCGAAAAGATCCGTCGCGACTCCGGAGTCGTGCGCGTAGACGTTGTCGCTCATGCCGTTCATCCCGATGTCATTCAACAATACGATTAAAACTGGTGTAGTGGTCGTCCGAGTAATAACAATTGTCGGTTCGCTTCAGCGGACCTCCGCAGACGATGCGACGCGCCCCGCGGTTACGTGAGCGAGGCGTGGGAACGGTGTATTCGTGGTAATAGCCGCGCCGATGGGCCGGCAGCAACCGTTCGCGATTGCCGAATACGATGCCGTCCTTCTCATACGGGTAAGGCCCGCCTGCGGCAATCAAGTTCAATGTATTGACCGCTTCGCGTGGCAACTGCGCCAGCGCGATGGTGCCCTGCAACTGCGCGTTCGTGTCGACGGGTGCCGTGGAGTCGCGCGCAAACGCGCCAGGCACGGGGCCGGATAAAACGCCCAGCGTAATAGCACCGATCAGCACGCCTTTCATGCGCTGCCACTTGCGTGCCATGTATCAGGGTTCCCCGCTGTTAGATCACGAGTTTGACGACCATGAAAGTCGTAAGGGTATCGCTAATAGCCCCCGGAATCAACGCTCGCCGGGCGGGCGAAATCCTCAGATGAGGTGCGAAACAGCCACTGGCGCGGCTTTGACGACTTTTGACAGATTGTTTAGCTCAGGCAAGCTAAACTTGATCTCAACGGTGCGAATAGGTGTGAAAGCAGGCAAGTGGGGAGCGGATGCCAGGCCGCTTTGCACGAATCTGCAGACAGTTCGAGTTCCCGTGGCAAGGGCGATGAGCCCTTGAGCGTTCCGAGGCGGAATTTTCTGACTTGCCGTTTTTCTTGGGTGGCAATCCCCAGTTCACCCTAAGGCGTGCCCGTTGCGGGCGCGCCTTTTTTTTGCATGGCGCACGGCCTTCAAGCCGGCGCCATGCTTCGTCTGGATCGCGGATTAACGGGCCGCGATCACATCCGCCACCAGCAGCGCCGTCATGTTGACGATCCGGCGCACCGTTGCCGAAGCCGTCAGCACGTGCACCGGCTTGGCTGCGCCGAGCAGCATCGGACCAATCGCGATGTTATTGCCCGCGGCGGTCTTCAGCAGGTTGTACGAGATGTTGGCGGCGTCGATGTTCGGCAGCACCAGCAGATTGGCGTCGCCTTCGAGCGTCGAGTCGGGCATCACTTCGCGGCGCAGATTCGCGTCGAGCGCGATGTCGCCGTGCATTTCGCCGTCCACCTGCAGGTCCGGCGCGCGTTCGCGCAGGATCGCCAGCGTGTCGCGCATCTTCTGCGCGGTCGGCGCGTTGCTCGTGCCGAAGTTCGAATGCGACAGCAGCGCGATCTTCGGCTCGATACCAAAGCGGCGTACTTCTTCAGCCGCCATGATCGTGATTTCGGCCAGTTGCTCCGGCGTCGGATCGACGTTCACGTGCGTATCGACCAGGAAAATCTGGCGGTTCGGCAACACCAGCGCGTTCATCGCCGCGTAAACCTTCGCGCCTTCCTTCTTGCCGATCACCTGATCGATGAAGTGCAGATGACGATGCGTGGTCGACACCGTGCCGCAGATCATGCCGTCGGCCTCGCCCTTTTCCACCAGCATCGCGCCGATCAGCGTGGTGCGGCGGCGCATTTCGAGCTTCGCCATCTGCGCGCTGATGCCCTTGCGCGACATCATCTTGTGATATTCCTGCCAGAAGTCGCGATAACGCTCGTCGTGGTCGGTGTTGACGACCGTGTAGTCCTGCCCCGCGATCAGACGCAGACCGTAGCGCGCAATACGCTGCTCGATCACCGCCGGACGGCCGATCAGGATCGGCTTGGCCAGCTTTTCGTCGACGATGATCTGCATTGCGCGCAGCACGCGCTCTTCTTCGCCTTCCGCGAACACGATGCGCTTCTTCTCCGGCTCGACGCCGCGCGCGAGCTGGAAAATCGGCTTCATGGTCGTGCCGCTGTGATACACGAACTGCTGCAGATGCTGTTCGTAGGCTTCCATGTCCTCGATCGGACGCTCGGCGACGCCCGAATCCATCGCGGCCTTCGCGACGGCCGGCGCGACCTTGACGATCAGGCGCGGGTCGAACGGCTTCGGAATCAGGTATTCCGGACCGAACGAGAGATCCTGAATGCCATACGCCGTCGCGACGATGTCGCTCTGCTCCTGGCGCGCCAGCTCGGCGATCGCGTTGACCGCCGCGATTTCCATTTCCCGCGTCACCGTCGTCGCGCCCGCATCCAGCGCGCCGCGGAACAGGAACGGGAACACCAGCACGTTGTTCACCTGGTTCGGGTAGTCGGTGCGGCCGGTGCACAGCACGGCGTCCGGACGCACTTCCAGCGCCAGTTCCGGCAGGATTTCCGGCGTCGGGTTGGCCAGCGCCAGAATCAGCGGCTTGTCCGCCATCTGCTTGACCATGTCCTGCTTGAGCACGCCGCCGGCCGACAGACCGAGGAAAACGTCCGCGCCGCCGATGGCTTCGGCGAGCGTGCGGGCGTCCGTTTCACGCGCGAAGCGCTCCTTGTCCGGGTCCATCAGTTCGACACGGCCTTTGTAGACCACGCCGGCCAGATCGGTGACGGTGATGTTTTCGAGCGGCAGGCCGATGTCGACCAGCAGATCCAGACAGGCCAGCGCCGCCGCGCCCGCGCCCGAGGAGACTAGCTTGACCTCCTTGATGTCCTTGCCGACCACCTTCAAACCGTTGGTGATGGCCGCCGCGACGACGATCGCCGTGCCGTGCTGGTCGTCGTGGAAGACCGGAATCTTCATGCGCTTGCGGCATTCGCGTTCGACGATGAAGCAGTCCGGCGCCTTGATGTCTTCAAGGTTGATACCGCCGAAAGTCGGCTCCAGCGCCGCGATCACGTCGACCAGCTTGTGCGGATCGGACTCGTTCAGCTCGATATCGAACACGTCGATGCCGGCGAATTTCTTGAACAGGACGGCCTTGCCTTCCATGACCGGCTTCGAGGCGAGCGGTCCGATGTTGCCGAGACCGAGCACCGCGGTGCCGTTCGTGACGACGCCGACCAGGTTGCTGCGCGCGGTGAAGCGCGCGGCGTTCAACGGGTTTTCGACGATTTCCTCGCACGCGAACGCGACGCCAGGCGAGTACGCCAGCGCAAGGTCGCGCTGGTTGATCATCTGCTTGGTCGGGGCGATCGCGATCTTCCCGGGGGTGGGGAACTCGTGGTAATCGAGGGCGGCTTCGCGGAGTTTGCTATTGACGGGAGTCGACATAAGGCGGGCTTCGGAGGGCGGATTAGAATAGACGTTCGACGGCATTGTAGCCCTAATTGCCGGCCCGATTCCTTCAATACGGGTACAACTGCCGCGACTGAAACATAGCGAAAGGCTGACGTGGCATGCTGTGGGCGAAATGCGACCCGAATCGGAGTTGCGGGCAAATCGAATGTTTACCCTTCGTTCGCTCCGTACAATGCGCGCCGTTAGCCGAAATTCGCGGCACTTCATCGTTCACCCTCGCGTTCACCCATCGCCACCATGCTCTCCGAGTTTTCGCTGATCGATCGTTTCTTTGCCCGCCGCGCCGCTGCCCGGCCATCCGACGCCGCCGCCGGCACGCTCGGCATCGGCGACGACTGCGCGCTGCTTGCGCCACGTGCCGGCGAGATGCTGGCGATATCGACGGACATGCTGGTCGAAGGCCGCCACTTTTTCGCCGATGTCGATCCCGAGGCGCTGGGCCACAAAGCGCTCGCGGTGAATCTGTCGGACCTCGCCGCAATGGGCGCGCGACCGCAGGCGTTCACGCTGGCGTTCTCCTTGCCGAAGGCAGAGGAAGCCTGGCTCGCCGCGTTCAGTGAAGGGCTGTTCGCTCTGGCCGAACGCTACGGTTGCGAGCTGATCGGCGGCGATACGACCGGCGGCCCGCTGAATCTGTGCATCACGGTGTTCGGCAGCGTGCCGCCGCAAGCGGCGCTGCGCCGCGACGCCGCGCAGCCGGGCGACGACATCTGGATTTCCGGCACGCTCGGCGACGCGCGCGCCGGTCTCGGCGTGCAGCGCGGCGAATGGTCCGCCGATGCCAGCGACACTGCGACGTTTCGTCGCGCCCTCGAACGCCCGGAGCCGCGTGTGGCGCTCGGCTTGGCCCTACGCGGCATCGCCCACGCGGCGCTGGACCTCTCGGACGGCCTTGCCGGCGATCTGCTGCACATCCTCGAACGCTCGAACCTGCGGGCCACGGTCGACGTCGACGCCGTACCGCGTTCCGCCGCGCTGCGCCGCCTCGCTCCCGAAATCCAGCGACGCTGCACGCTCGCCGGCGGCGACGACTACGAGTTGTGCTTTACCGCGCCGGTCGCGGCGGGCGCCGAAGTCGAAAAGGCCGGCCGCGAGGTGGGCATCCAGCTCACCCGCATCGGTACAATAAGCGCTCTCGAAACGGCGGCCGACCGCCCGACGATCGGCTGGCGCGACGCCGCCGGCGCGCCGCTCTCCCTGACGTTGCAAGGCTTCGACCACTTTCATGCAGACTGATCCCCCGCTCGGCCCGGCCGACAAACTCATCGCTGCCGAGCCATCCCCGGTGCCGCGCGCGCCCGATCCGCGCCCGCCGGGCCGTCAACCGCGCCGCGCCACCGCGCGCTTTATGCTGTCGCATCCGCTGCACATTCTGTCGCTTGGGTTTGGCAGCGGCTTGTCGCCGGTCGCGCCTGGCACGATCGGCACGTTGTTCGCGTGGGCGTCGTTCGCCGTGCTCAGCCGCTATCTGACGGTCATCGAGTGGGGTGTGCTGATCGTCGCGGGATTTATCGGCGGCATTGCGATTTGCGGGTTCACCGCGAAGAGACTCGGCATCGACGATCCGTCGCCGGTCGTGTGGGACGAAATCATCGCGTTCTGGCTAGTGCTGCTGATGGTCACGCCGGTTACGCTGACCGGCCAGTTCTGGGCGTTCATCGTGTTCCGCTTTTTCGACATGGTGAAGCCGCCGCCCATCGGCTATTTCGATCGCCGTCTGAAAGGTGGCTTTGGCATCATGTTCGATGACCTGGTCGCCGCGTTTTTCACGCTGCTCGTGATTGCGCTCTGGCGCATGTCCGTTTGATTGCTGCCCGGCGCCCGCCGCGCCGCCGGGCATTCACCGCCGGCCCCCGTTTTCCGGATTGACGCCATGCCTACCGATTCCGTCGTTCACCAGCTTGCGATTCGCGTGAGCAACCGTCTGCGCGACGAGCGCCTCATGCTCGTCACCGCCGAGTCCTGCACGGGCGGCATGGTGGCGACCGCGATCACCGATATTTCCGGCAGCAGCGGCTGGTTCGAGCGCGGCTTCGTCACGTATTCGAATCAGGCGAAGAGCGAGATGATCGGCGTGCCGGCCGAACTAATCGACAAGCACGGCGCGGTCAGTGAGCAAGTGGCGCGCGCCATGGCCGAAGGCGCGCTGCGCAATAGCCGCGCGCAGGTCTCGCTGTCGATTACCGGCGTGGCCGGACCGGGCGGCGGCACCGAAACCAAGCCTGTCGGCATGGTCTCGTTCGGCTGGAGCAACCGGCTGCATACGCCGGTGGAAACGAAGGTTTTCAAGGGCGACCGCGAAAAGATTCGCGTGCAGGCTGCCGCGCATGCGTTGCGCGGTGTGCTCGCTTTACTCGACGAACGCGAGCACTAAGCTTTTATTCGAAGCGGGAAGCCCATGCCTGATTCGCACGCAGTCAAAGACGAACTAATCCGCCGGCTCGATCTCAAGCCGCATCCCGAAGGCGGATTTTTCAGCGAGACATACCGCTCAGTGGAGCGCGTGATTCGCGACAAAGACGACAGCGGTGCCGCGGAAACGCGCTCGGCGTCGACCGCGATCTATTACCTGCTGTGCGACGGCGCGCATTCGGCGTGGCATCGGATCAAATCCGACGAGGTCTGGCATTTCTATGCGGGCGAGCCGTTGAACGTCCACGTGCTCGACGAAATGGGCGCATTGGTGACGCATAAGCTGGGCAATGCGCTGACGCACGCGGATGCGGTGTTTCAAGCCATGGTGCCGGCAGGTTTGTGGTTCGCGGCGGAATGCGCCGACCTGGCGACCTTCGCGTTGGTCGGTTGCACGGTCGCGCCGGGTTTTGAATTCAGCGAGTTCGAACTGGCGGATATTGGCGCGTTGAAAGTGCAGTACCCGCGGCATGTTGCGTTGATCGAGCGGCTGGGCCCAACCTGAGTCCCAAGCGCTCATAGGCAGTCTTCAACAAAGGTTGCCTGCGCTTATGCCGACCTCGCGGATGTCGACGCGTTGGAAGCGCGGCATGCCGCGTTGATCGAGCGGCAGAGCCCAAACCGAACTCCACACGCTCCCAAACAACAACAGCCCGCAGATTACCTAAACGCGTTGATCCGATCCCGCGTTTCCATCGCGGCCTTCGCCGCGGCTTCGGCGAAATCGTCGCCCTTGCCCGCGTAAATAATCGCCCGCGACGAGTTGATCAGCATCCCCGTGCCGTTCGCGGTGCGGCCGGCGTTGACGGTCGCTTGCACGTCGCCGCCTTGCGCGCCGATGCCCGGAATCAGCAGCGGCATATCGCCGACAATCCCCCGCACCACTTCGATTTCCTTCGGGAAAGTCGCGCCGACCACCAGACTCAGTTGCCCGCTCGCATTCCACTTCTCTGCCGCCAATCGCGCGACGACCTGATACAGCGGACGGCCGCCCGCCTCCAGAAATTGCAGATCGGAGCCGCCCGGGTTCGACGTGCGGCACAGCACGATCACGCCCTTGCCTTCATGTTCCAGATACGGCTGGATCGAGTCGAAGCCCATGTACGGATTCACCGTCACCGCGTCCGCCCGATAGCGCTCGAACGCCTCGCGCGCATATTGTTCGGCGGTGCTGCCGATGTCGCCGCGCTTCGCGTCCAGAATCACCGGCAAGCCCGGATGGTTCGCATGAATGTGGGCGATCAGCTGCTCGAGCTGGTCTTCTGCGCGATGCGCCGCAAAGTAGGCGATCTGCGGCTTAAACGACGACGCATACGGCGCGGTCGCGTCGACGATCGTGCGGCAGAAGTCGAAGATCGCCTCCGGACGGCCCGCGAGCGCGCCCGGGAATTTGCTCGGCTCGGGATCGAGGCCGACGCACAGCAGCGAGTTGGTGCGCTGCCAGGCGTCGTTGAGTGTCTGGATGAAATTGGGCATGGTGGTCTCGCGGCGAGCGGGAAAACGGAAGAGGCGCGTATTTTACCCGTCCCGCGCGGCGGGCCGCGCCAGGAGCGTTCGGCAGCGGCGGTCCGGCGCGAGATGCGGACAGGCGCGCGGCTAACGCCCGCAACGCGCCCTGAGTGTGCGCATGCTCGGCCGGGCGCTCGCAAAGCGTGCGAGCCGATTGTCCGCAGCGCGTCAGGCCACGCAAGCGTCCGCCCTATCGCCCCACCCTCGCGCCCCCGCTACTGCCGCCGCTTCGAGCCGCGCGCGCCCGGCATCGAGCGCAAACCCGTGCGTTCCACGGTGAAGCGGAACGTGCGCGTCAGTCGTTCGCCACGTCCCAGCAAAGTCATGCCGTTTTCGCTCGCGCCGCCGGCCAGGTTCATCGCGTTGATCGGATGATCGACCGGTTCGAAGCAGAAAAAGTCTTCGCCGGGCGGCGTGTACAGCACGTAGTAATCGGTGTCGGCGGCAATGTTCAGCGACAGGCGGCGCTTCGGCCACACCACCGCCGCTTGCCCGCTCCAGCCGGTAAAAGCGTGATTGACCATGGTTTCCGGCAGCGGGTACGCCACGCCGAATTGCCAGGCGGGCGGCGCCGGCACATGCCGCACCGGCAGCCAGTCGTCGCCGGAGAGCCACAGGCCGCCAGCCGCGGCGGACAACTCGGTGTCCGCGTCGCGCACGAAGAACGGATGCACGCCCAGCCCGAAAGGCAGCGCCTCTCGGCCGGCATTTTCGATTTCGAGCGCGACGACGAGCGTCGGGCCGTCCAGCGTATAAGTTTGCGTCGCGCGGTAGGCGTACGGCTTGCCGTCGCGGCGGTCGAGCGTGAGGCGGACGTTTTCACGATCCGACTCCGCGACCTGCCAGACCGATTGCCAACCGTCGCCATGAATCGGCAAAGGTTCGTCGGCGCGATTGCGCGGCACTTCGACGCGCTTTCCCGCCACGTTGAATTGGCCGCCGCCGATGCGGTTCGAATACGGCAGCAGCGGATAACAGGCCAACTGGTTCGGTTGCGTATCAGCCGCGACGTGGCGGCAGCGGCGGAAGATCGGCGTGAGTGCGCCGTCGTTGCGCCAGTCGAAACGGGTGACGCCGCCGCCGAGCGTCGGCGCGACGTCGAGACGCAAATGCGCGTTGGCGAGCGTGATGCATGCGACATCGCCGCCGCTGTCTTCGCCGACGGACACTGCCGACGTGCTAGGACCCGGCAGCACCGGATTGGCCGCCGCGGCGAGCCGCGAGCGTCGACTCTGTGAGGTCTGAGGGGAGGAGGAAACAAGATTCGCAACAGTCATATCTGGCTCCATCGAGAGGCTTGGGACGTTGCCGTCATTGCTGACGGATGCTGTTGGGCGATTTTTTTAAAACGGGTCGCCTCTGGTCCGAACTGCATGCTGCCGATTTGCTGCCACTGGGATTGCACCATCAACTTGCGATTCACTTTCTGATTCACTGCCCGACCGCGCTTGATTGCTGCATGGCTGCCTCGGGAGCGAGGCAGCGTCATTCTGCGCTAAGCGGGCGCGCCTTGGAACACCGGCTCCGGCAAACCTTGCCGTCCGAGCGTGGCGATAAACACACCGCCCGCCTGCATGTCGTCGACGAGCGCCGCCGCATCGAGGCCGCAGCGCGCGCTCGTAATGTACAGCGTGTCGAGCTGCGTGCCGCCCAGCGCGACGCAACTCGGCTGCGCGGTCGGCACGTCGACGCGCTCCGTTTCAACGCCGTCCGGTCCGTAACGCACCACGCGCCGGCCGCCCCATTGCGCGTTCCATAGGCCGCCGTCGCGATCGACGGTCGAGCCGTCGGGTTCGCCGGTGGCGTCGGTGAGCCGCGTGAACAGGCGGTCGTTGGCGATGCTGCCGTCCGCGCGATAATCGCACGCACGGATTTCGCGCGTCGGCGAATCGCAGTAGTACATCGTCGCGCCGTCGGGACTGAATGCGATGCTGTTCGAGATCGCCGGCGCGGGCAACGGTAACCGCTCCAGCGACAAATCGTGACCGAGCCGGTAGAAGCCGCCGATTGCCTGCAACGGCGCGCCTTCATCTTTGGTGCCGAACACGAAGCGGCCCTGACGGTCGCAGCGGCCGTCGTTCACGCGCGTATTCAAGCCGGCTTCGACGTCGATGATGCGCCGCGTCTCGCCGGTGGCCAAATCGAAAAACGCCAGATGCGTGGCCAGGCCGAGCAACAGGTAACGCGGATCCGCACACAGCGCGAAGGTGGCGAGGCGTTCGGGCATGTGCCAGGACATGTTGCTGCAGTCCCGCGGGTCATAGCGCCACAGGCGCGCGCCTTCGATATCCGTCCAGTAGAAACGGCCGGTTTGCGCGCACCATGTCGCGCCTTCGCCGAGCGTGCATTTCGTATCGAGCAGCAGCGCGGCCGTGCTGGATGAACCGCTCGCGCTCACGCCCAGCCTCCGTCCACGATGATGTCCTGCGCGGTAATCATCCGGCTGTCGTCGGCGGCGAGGAAGAGCGCCATGCGCGCGAGGTCGGCCGGTTCCAGCTCGGCGTCGATGCACTGCCCTTCCTTGATCGAACGACGGCCCGCGTCGTCGAGCCACAAGCGCTTCTGCTTCTCGGTCATCACCCAGCCCGGCACCAGCGTATTGACGCGAATATTGAAGTGACCGAGGTCGCGCGCGAGACCGCGCGTCAAACCCTGCACCGCGGATTTCGACATCACGTAGACCGGATAGCCGCCGTTCTTCAGCATCCAGCTGATCGAACCGAGATTGATGATCGAGCCGCTGTTGGCGGCTTTCATGTCGTCCATCACCGCTTGCGCCGCGAAGAACTGGTGACGGATATTCACCGCGATACCCGCGTCGAACGACTCGCGCGTGACTTCGCCGATCGTATGGCGCTTGTCGTTCGCGGCGTTGTTCACCAGCACCTGAATCGGACCGAGCGCGGCCTTCACGTCGGCGATCGCTTTTTGCAGCGCGTCGATGTCGGTCAGATCGCACGACAGAAACAGCGGCTTGTGGTTCGAATCGCCGAGCTCGTCGGCGAGCGCTTCACCGGCGCTTGCGTCGATATCGAAGAACGCGACGCGCGCGCCTTGCGCCGCGAAATGCTCGACGAACGATGCGCCGATACCGGTCGCGCCGCCCGTGATCAACACCGTGCGGTCGACGAGGCTCGGATAACGTGCGAAGGCGCTGTCCGCGAGACGGACGTTTGCATTGGCCGGAGACGACATCGTTCGATTCCTTTTAGAGCAAGTGAGTGGGCCGCGGGTTTAATCGCGCGAGCCGCGGTTCTTCAACTGGTCGAGCAGCACGGCGGCGAGCAGGATCGCGCCACGCACGAGGTACTGATAGAACGCGTCGATGTTCATCAGGTTCATCACGTTCTCGACCGTGCCCATGATCAGCACGCCGATCACGACGCCGGAAATCGTCGCGCGACCGCCGAGCAGCGAGACGCCGCCCAGCACGCACGCCGAGATCACGTTCAGCTCGAAGCCTTCCGCGGCATTCGGCTGACCCGACGTGATACGCGAGGCGAGAATCACACCGGCCAGCGCCGTCACCGCGCCCTGAATCAGGAAGATGTAGACGCGCGTGCGTTCCACATTGATACCGGCCAGACGCGACGCTTCCGGATTGCCGCCGATCGCAAGCGTATTGCGGCCGTACACGGTCTGGTTGAGCATCACGCCGAACACGATGAAGCACAGCAGCGTGACCCAGATCGGCAGCGACACGCCGAAGAAGCTCAAACCGCCCAGCGCGATAAACGTATCCGACGACACGCCCACCGCCTGACCGTGCGAGACGATAAAGCCGAGACCGCGGACGATTTCCATCGTAGCGAGCGTCGTGATCAGCGCGTTGATGCGCAGATACGCGATCACCGCGCCGTTGACGAAACCGATCACGCCGCCCGCCGCCACCGCCGCGACGATCGCGATGAAGGTGTTACCGGTCGCGTTGAGCACCATCGCGCACAACACGCCGGCGAACGCGACCGTCGAACCGACCGACAAGTCGAAGTCGCGCGAGGCGAGACAGAACATCATCGTGCACGCGACCATGCCGATCTGCGAAATCGACAGCGCGAGGCCGAGCATGTTCTCGATCGAGAAGAAGTGATCGACGGTCAGCGACATCGTGACGAACATCACGACGAAGATCACGATCAGGCTGTACTCGGTGATCTGTTGCCACCATTTGGCCTTGTCGTTCGACTGCGGAATCAGCGCGTCAGCGGCGCTCTTGGCGGCCTGTTGCGCGAGGTTTTCTCTGGCTTGCATGTTGAAGACTCCTCCCGTTCCCCACGGGTTGCCGGACTTTCGTCCGAATGATGTTCAGGCCGCCTGTTGGGCAGCGGTTTCCGTTCCGGGCAGTGCAGTCGAGCTTTGCGGCAGCGCGAGACTCAACACCGATTGCTCCGTGGCATCCTTGCGCGCCAGCTCGCCGGAAATCCGGCCCTGGCGCATCACGACGATGCGGTCGGACACGCCGAGCACTTCCGGCAGCTCCGACGAAATCATCACGATCGCGCAGCCGCGTTCGGCAAGCTGATAGATCACGTTGTAAATTTCGTGCTTCGCACCGACGTCGATACCGCGCGTCGGCTCGTCGAGAATCACCACTTTCAGATCTGGTTCGGCCAACCAGCGCGACAGAATCGCCTTCTGCTGATTACCGCCCGAGAGGAAGCGAATCTTCTGGCGGCGGCTCGGCGTCTTGATCTTCAGCAGCTTGATGAAACGGTCGGCGGTTTCCGCTTCCTTCTTGCGGTCGAGGAACATCCCGGCGCGCAGATAGTGACGGCGGCAACTGATATTGATGTTCTCCGACACCGTCGCCATCGCGACAATGCCTTCTTCCTTGCGGTCTTCCGGGCACAGCACGATGCCGTGGCGGATCGCTTCGCCCGCGCTGCGCACTTTGATCGGCTTGCCGTCGAGCAGCAACTCGCCGCCCTTCTTGTGATCGGCGCCGTACACCAGATGCATCAGTTCGCTGCGGCCCGCGCCCACCAGACCGAAGAAGCCGACAATCTCGCCGCGCCGCACTTCGAAACTGGCAGGCTGCGCGAGCGCATGACCTTCGATCGCTTTCGCCGCGAAGCGCACTTCGCCGAGCGGCCGCGCCGAATAGTTATAGATGTCCGAAATTTCACGCCCCACCATCTCGCTGACGATGGTGTCACGCGACACGCCTTCGAGCGTCGGATGCGAGGCGATCTTGCGGCCGTCGCGGAAGATCGTGCAGGCGTCGCACAGCTCGTAGATCTCGTCCATGCGGTGCGAGATGTAGATCATCGCGCGATTGTCGGCGCGCAGGTCGCGCACCAGCTTGAACAGCACTTCGGTCTCGCGATGCGAAAGCGAGCTGGTCGGTTCGTCCAAAGCGATCACGCGCGCGTTGCGCAGCAGCGCCTTGCAGATTTCGACCATTTGCCGTTGCGCGATCGAGAGCTTGCGCAGTTTCGCGTTCGGATCGAGCGCCACGCCCATCGCTTCGAGGCGTTCGCGCACGAAGCGTTTGGCTTCGCGCTTGTTGACCCAGCCGAGCGAGTTCGGCAGCTGGCCGAGCAGCAGGTTTTCCGCGACCGTCAGATCGGGCACGTATTGCAGTTCCTGGTGAATCACCGCGATGCCCGCCGCGATCGACGACGCCGCGCTCGAGAAGCGCACCTCGTTGCCGTCGATCATCACGCGGCCCGAGTCGGGCTGATATTCACCACCGAGAATCTTCAGCAGGGTCGATTTCCCTGCGCCGTTTTCGCCCATCAGGCCGTGCACCTGGCCGACGTTGACGTCGAAGGACACACCGTCGAGCGCGCGCACGCCTGGAAAGACTTTGCCGATATTGTCAAAACGTAGCGTCGCTGACACTTCGCCTCCTGTTGCTTCGTATGAACCGTCTGTCTCTACTGCTGATCTTTTATTGCTGCTGCCGGCGCGCCGATCTTTGGCAAAAGGCGCGCCGGCAGTTCACTTCATTTCATCGCGTACTGAATCGCCCAGCTCAATTCGCCGCGAGACCCATCTTCTGGCGCACATCGGCGACGTTGTCACGCGTGGCCAGCATGCCGCTGGTCAGCGTCAGTGCCGGCGGTGCCTTGCCTTGCGTGATCCAGTCGTACATCAGCGTCGAGGTTTCTTCGCCGTGGCGCTTCGGGCTGATGATGACCGTGCCGTAGAAACCCGTCGGCGACGGCTTCTTGAACTCGTTGAGTGCCGACTCCGAGCCGCCGATGCCGATACCGATCATGTTGTCCGCCTTGAAGCCGCGGCCTTCCGCTGCGCGCACCGCGCCGAGCACACCTTCATCGTTCAACGCGTAAGCGACCCAGTGCTTGAACTGCGGATTCTTCGTCAGCGCGATGTTAGCGGCGTTGAACGCGTTTTCCGTGTCGGTCTTCGCTTGCGGCGCGGCGATGATGTTCGCCTTCGGGAAGCCGGCGGCGATCAGTGCGTCGGTTGCGCCGCTCGTGCGGTCATGCGCGGTCGGCAGCTGTTCGTAGGTCACGTCGATCGCGCCCACGTCCTTCATGTCCCAGCCGCGCTTCTTGATTTCCGCAGCCAGGCCGTCGCCGACCTGCTTGCCGATGTTGTACGCCGAGATACCCATATGCGGCACCGACGCGATCGGCTTGCCCGCGCCGTCGACCAGACGATCGTCCACCGTCATCATCTTCAGGCCGTCGGCTTTCGCCTTCGCGACGATGCCCGGTCCGAGCTTGACGTCAGGCGTGCAGATCACGAAGCCCTGCGCCTTTTGCGCCGACAGGTTGTCGATTGCGCTCATCACCTTCTCGCCCGACGGCGCGCCGATCTTCACAAGCGTGAAGCCCTTTTCCTTGGCGGCGATTTCGGCGAACTTCCACTCGTCCTGGAACCACGGTTCTTCCGGCTGCTTCACGAGGAAGCCGATCTTCACCGGATCGGCGGCTTGCGCGACCGGTGCGTTGAAGAGCACACCCGTCGCCGCTGCTGCCAGCGTGAGGAAAATTCTACGTTTCATGATGCGTGTCTCCTGACTAATTGATAACGAGAAGGTATCGGCCGCGTCTTCTTGTACCGGGTCTGACACACGCGGCCAGCGCGTCGTCCGGTGTACTCATTGCGCCCCTGCGCAATCCGAGTTCTGTAAATCAGTCGTGATACAGCGCCGAGCGCCCACCATCCACGGTGATGCAGGTGGCGTTGATGAACGGCGCTTCGTCCGAGGCGAGAAACACCGCCGTCATCGCCACTTCTTCCGGGCGGCCAATACGTTTCATCGGCTGCAGATCGAGCGTCGCCTGCTGCGCGGCGGCCGGATCGGCCTGCTCGTTCCACCAGTCGTGCGTCAATTGCGTTTCGATGTAACCCGGCGCGATCGCGTTGACCCGCACATTGCGCGGCGCGTATTCGATGCCGAGCGCGCGCGTCAGTCCGATCACGCCGTGCTTTGCAACCGGGTACGGAAAGCAGCCCGGAATGATCTTGAACGAGTGCGTCGAGGCGATATTCACGATGCTCCCCGCGCCGCGTTCGACCATGCCCGGCAACGCCGCGCGGCAACCGTTCCACACGCCGTCGAGATCGACCGCGAAGCAGCGGCGCCAGTCGTCGTCGGTCATGGTGAGCGGGTCGCAGAACACGTTGATGCCGGCGTTGTTCACCAGCACGTCGAGCGCGCCGAATGTGCGTTCGGCTTCGCTCACCGCGTGCTGAACCGACGCGGATTGCGTCACGTCCGTGTGCACCGCGAGCACGCGCGCGCCGGTCTGCGCCTTGATGTGCTCCGCCGTCTGCTGCGCGGTTTCGATATCGAGTTCCGCCAGCACGACCGCCGCGCCTTCGCGCGCGAAAGCATGCGCGATCGCCGAGCCGATGCCGCGGCCGGCGCCGGTGACGAGTGCGACTTTGCCGGTGAGCCGTTTCATTTCTTCGCACCCGCGCGAGCGATGCGCAAACCGTTGATGTACGCCTTCGCGTGCGAAGCCGTCACCGCCGCGCTTTGACCCGGCTTATACAGCGCCGAGCCGAGGCCGAAGCCGTTCGCGCCCGCGCTCAGAAACGGGCCCATGTTGTCGGGCGTAATGCCGCCGACCGGCACCAGCGGCACTTCCGCCGCGATCACCGCGCGCCATGCTTTCACGACCTGGCAGCCGAGTTGTTCGGCGGGGAACATCTTCAGCACGTCCGCGCCGTTCTTCAGCGCGATGAACGCTTCGTTGGGCGTCGCGACGCCCGGCGCGCAGGCCATGCCTTGCGCTTTCGCTGCACTGACGACTTCCGGATCGCTATGCGGCATGACGATCAGTTCACCGCCCGCCGACTTCACGTCGGTGACAAAACTCGGATGCAGCACCGTACCCGCGCCGACGATCGCATCCGCCGGCAACACCTTGCGGATCGCGGCGATGCTGTCGAAAGGCTGCGGCGAATTGAGCGGCACTTCGACGATCCGGAAGCCGGCTTCGTAGAGCGCCTGACCGTGCTCGGCGGCATCGGCGGGCGTCACGCCGCGCATGATCGCGATCAGCGGACACACCTCGAAAGCCGCGATCAAACCCGCGTGCGGCATGTACGGAGCGGGCAGATTGATGTGAGGTTGCATGTCGGTTCCTTGTTTCGTGAGCGAGGGCGCTGTGGGTCAGGCGCGCGCCGTCTTGGCGGCCGGTTTGACGAGCCCCGCCTGCGAGGCGACGCGCCACAGGCCGCGCTCGGTGGCGTGCTTGACCAGTTCCGCCTGGGTGCAGCCGAATTGCGCCAGCGCGAGCCGATAGCGCTCGCACAGCGCTTCGTTGCCGATCAGGCGCAGGCTCTGGCCAGCGAGCGCGCTTTGCTGTTGTGCAAGCACGGCGTCGAGGCCGGCGAGTTCGTGGCCGATCAGCAATCCCGACAGATAGTCCGGTTGCTGTTCGCGCGAAAGTTGTCCGGTGAGGCCGAGCGTGCGCGAACTGAACACGGTCGCGAGCACACCCGCCTGGCCTTTTTCCCGCGCGATGTTCACGCCGTGCAGGAACGCGCCGGTATCCGGGCTATCGGGCGTGAGCATCGTGCGGCCGAGGATCGTGTGTTCGCGCAGTGCCGCGAATACTTCGCCGGTCATGAAGGTGTGGAAACGTTCGATGCGGTCCGCCTGCACCACCGCCCATTTCGCGTGGGTGCCTGGCAGACCGATCAGGGAGCGCTTGCTGCTGTCGACCGTGTTTGTTTCCTCGCCGAGTGCGCCGAAGATTTGTGTTTCTTCGCCGCGCATCACATTGGGCAACTCGCCGCGTTGCAGGACGCCCGGCACGATATGCAGCGTCGCGCCGCACGCCGCCTTGACGCGGACGATGCCGGCCACCAGCGCATCGGCGCTGGCCGGCGTGTCCACATACGGCGCTTCCAGCCAGCCTTGCGCGCTGCCGACCATGCCTGCCGCGATCACCGGCGCGGCGGGCGCGTGTTCGAGCCAGGCGCCGCAGGTGTCGTCGAAGGCCGCGTCGAAGCCGCCCTGCTCCGCGCTGCGCGGCAGATTCATGATGCCCGCCGTCGATGCGCGCGTCGCCAGCACGTTGCCGGACGCGTCGTACAGATAGGCGCGCAGCGACGTCGTGCCCCAGTCGAGCGCGATCAAGGCGGCGTGCTCGTGGCTCGCGTCGACCGAAGCGGCTGCGGCGTGGCCGGCTGCCTGGGTGGGAGAACCCGCTCGCTTCATCGCTTGATCCTGCGGGTTGCCGGCTGCGGGGCGCGCCAGCCGAGTTCTTCCGAGATCGCGCGCGCTTCGCGCTGCACGACCGGAATCAGTTCGTCCATGCGTTCGAGCGACATGTACGGAATCGTGCTCGCCACCGACAGCGCCGCCACCACCGCGCCCGACGCATCGCGCACGGGTGCCGCGACGCAGCGGATCGACGCTTCGTTTTCTTCGAGGTCGAAGGTGTAGCCGCCGGCCGCGTAGTTGGTCATGCGCTGCATGAAGGTCTGCGCGTCGGGACGGTTATCCGGCTTGAAGCTGACGCCGGCGAGCGCACGGCGCGAGGCGTCGAAGAGCGACTGCCAGACGTCCGGCGTGAGGTCGAGCATCATGGCCTTGCCGATCCCCGTCGATGCCAGCGGCATGCGGTGCCCGACGCGCGAGCGCATTTCGAGGCCGCGGGTGCCGGGGATTTTGTCGATGTACAGGACGTCGTCGCCGTCGCGCACGCCGAGGTGGATCGTGTCGAGCGTTTGTTCCGCGAGCGATTCGAGGTGCTGGCGGGCGACCGCGGTGAGCGGCATCTGTTCGAGTGCGATGGTGCCGAGTTCGATCAGTTTCGGGCCGAGCAGGTAGCCGCCTTGCACCTGGCGCAGGTAGCGGGCTTGCACGAGGCTGCTTACCAGGCGATGCGTGGTGCTGCGGGTCGTGCCGAGCGCGGCGCCGAAGGTGCGCAGGTCGCGGACGCCGGCTGCTGCGGCTTCGAGGATCGCGAGGCCACGCAGGAGCGTTTGCGTGCCGGCTTGCTGCGGGGTGATGTCGAGCAGCGTGCTGGGGAGCGCGATTCCGTCCACCGGGGCCGGGTGGATGCTGGCGTTCGCGCGCGGTGTTCTGGCGGCGGCCGGCAACGGACGCGGCGGTGTGGCGCTAGTCGCGTGGTCGGCGGATGGCGACAGGTCGGCTTCGGATTCGCTCGCGGCGTGAGTAGGCATCGCTTTGTTCATGGCGATTCGCTTTTCGGTGGTTTTTTTGCGCTTACAGCGCGGGGCCGGAGAGTGGGCCTGGGTTGCTCGCGGTGCCGCGGGCGCGGGCGTGCTGCCTTTGCTGTTTAGGCATGGTTGGGCGTTGTCTCCGGTTTTTTTGCTGTCGCAGGTGGCGCGTTGCGTGGGTGCGTTTTGCTTGCCCGTGCGGCGCTTTTTGCCTGTTGGGTTGGATTGTAGGGCGGTTTTTGAGAAAGCTCCAATATGTGAGTGTCGGATTCATATAATGGGATTTTGCGCTGGCGCGGGCTTTTGGGGTGTGTTCTGTAGGGGGTTGGCCTTTGGTTGAAATCTCGGTGGTCTATTGGCGTCGCCCCTGTGCGGGGCGGCACCTACTTTCTTTGCCGCGGCAAAGAAAGTAGGCAAAGAAAGCCGCTTCACACCGCTAGCTCATAAGCGGCCCCTCGGCTTGGAGGGCGCAGTGGTCCATCTGGAATCTGTGCCCTCGCACATTTCGCACGAGTGACAAGGCCGTCATACTTCCCGCCTCGCGCTACGCGCTCGCCGGAAGGGTTTGCTTCTACCAGTGGTTTTTTGTGTGCGGTGGGAGCCGTCGGCTTCGCCTCGGCGCAGCGCTTAAGTGCCGGTCCTTGAGAAGTAGTCGCTTGAAATGGGATGGTCGAAGACCATGGCAATGTGTTGTCGTCACACCCACGGTTGTCTCTTAGGAGTGGTGCCGCACTTCCTTGGGGAATTTGCTTAGCGCGATAACTCCAAATCGGAAGTAATGCCAAGGAATTTCGGAAATGACGGCTGTGCGCTTCGAATTGACGCGCACCAAATACAGATAGCCGTTACGGCCCAAAGCCGACGGCCCCACCGCACACAAAAAAAACCACTGGTGGAAGCAAACCCTTCCGGCGAGCGCGGAGCGCGAGGCGGGAAGTATGACGGCCTTGTCACTCGCGCCGAATGTGCGAGAACACAGATTCCAGATGCACCACTACTGCGACTGCGCGAGGGGCCCGCTTATGAGCTAGCGGTGTGAAGCGGCTTTCTTTGCCCGCCCCGCACAGGGGCGACGCTAATAGACCACTAAGAAATCAAGGAAAGGCCAACACCTCAAAGACACACAACCAAACCGCCGCGCAAGGCAAAAACCTCATCAATCGGGCAACTCAGCCGCCCCCATCCTCCGAGCAATCACCCGCGATCTTTGCGCCAGATACGCCGACCCCCGATGCTCATCAAAATACTTAGGCTGCGGCAGCATTACAGCCAACCGAGCCGACTGCGCAGCAGTCAACTTACTCGCCGACGTCTTGTAATAATAATGAGCCGCCGCCTCAGCCCCATAAACCCCATTCCCCCACTCAACGGAGTTGAGATAAATCTCAAAGATCCGTTCCTTATCCATCAAGGTCTCAAGCATCCAGGTAATGATGAGTTCCTGCCCCTTCCGGATATAACTCTTCTCCCGCGACAAAAACAGATTCCGCGCCAACTGCTGAGTAATGGTCGACCCACCGCGCACAATCTTGCCCTTAGCCTTGTTCCGCTCCCAGGCCTGCAAAATAGCGTCGGTCTCATACCCGTTGTTATTAACAAAATTCGCATCCTCGGAAGCAATAATCGCGCGCTTCAGATTCCGCGAAATCTGGTCATACGACACCCACGTATGCTGCACTGAAAGATCCGGCCGATCCTGCGACAGCCGCCACGCGTCCGACCGCATAAACGACGTAGTCCGTGGATTGACGTAATTCCACACCGCGATCTGCCCGAAGTAAAACGCCTGCGTCGCGAGCCACGCAATCGCCACCACGGCGCCCAGATAGAACATCCATCGCACCGGACCTGGCCGGCTCACGCGCCGCGTTGCTGTCATCGTGCGTCGAGTCCTCGTGTCGAAGGCCGCTGCAAGGTAAACGCCGCCTTAAGCGTGCGACGGCGCCGTCAACAGCGCGCGCAATTCGGCCAGCACCGGCGCGCCGTCAGGCCGCACACCGCGCCACACGTAAAACGACTCGGCGGCCTGCTCGACCAGCATGCCGAGCCCATCGGCGCCGCGCGCGCCCAGCTTCCGCGCGTGTTCCATGAAGACCGTCGGATGCGCGCCGTACATCATGTCGTAGGCGAGCGTGCCATTGCCGAACGCGCGGTCGTCGCACTCGGGCAACGATGCATCCAGACTGCCCGCCGTCGCGTTGACGATCACGTCGTACGTACCCGCCTCGATCGCCCGCGCACTGCCGCCGCTCAATTTGCATGCGGCGTCACGCGCGGCTTGCGCGAATTGGTCCACCAGCGCCTCGGCCTTTTCCGCCGTGCGATTGACGATGGTCAACGTATGCGGCGCGCGGTCCAGCATTGGCAGCACCACGCCGCGCGCGGCGCCACCGGCGCCCAACAACAGAATGCGCGCGCCCTTCAACGACACGCCGAGATTCACCTCGATGTCGCGCACCAGACCGAAGCCGTCAGTGTTGTCGCCGTAGATACCATTCGCGTCGAAGCGCAACGTATTCACCGCGCCCGCCGCCGCCGCACGCGGCGAGAGCGTATCGGCGAACGCATGTGCATCGAGCTTGAACGGCACGGTCACGTTCAGCCCGCGCCCGCCTGCATCGATAAAGGCCCGCACGTGCGGCACGAACGCATCCACCGGTGCGAGCAGGTGACCGTACTCGACGGGCTCGCCGGTCTGCGCGGCGAAGCGCCCATGAATGAACGGCGACTTGCTGTGGCCGACCGGGTTGCCGATGACCGCATACCGGTCGCGTGAACCTTGGGTGCTCATCGTCCCGGCTCCGCAATGTGCTGATGCTTGACGGCATCGTCCGCTCCGTCGCTGCTCTCGGCTTCGCTCTGAGCCGCAGCCGCGCCGTTGCCGTCGAGGTCGGCTTCGGCCTGCGCCTCGGCTTCGCCTTCGGCGCTCTCGTCTGGAGCGTCGATGATCTCTTCTTCGCTCTCGTCCGCTTCTTCAGCCTCGCCGCCGCTCGTCACCGTCGGCGCGTCGAGCACGTGCAGCAGACGCACGGACGCTTCGACGGTCAACTCATCGATCGACATCACTTCCATCTGCAAACGCGTGCCTCGCGCGTGCACGCCGAGGCCCGGCACATGCAGCAGCAGCGGAATCTCTTCGAGGCGCACCAGATCGCCCTTCACCACCGACGCCACCACCTGCTTCCTGTTCTCCTGCTTCAGCCAGCGCAGACACCAGAAATATTCCATGCGACGCTGATGATCGGCATACGCGGTGTAGGTATCGTCGAAACCTTGCACGACGGCGAACAGATCGGCGTCTTTGGGCTTGAACGGCGCGGCCAGTTTCGCGGTCACGCCATGCTGCACGCAGGCAATCAACTGCCACTGATTAACCAGGTCGACGTAACGGCGCAGCGGCGACGTGCTCCACGCGTACTGCGTGACACCGAGGCCTTCGTGCGGCGCGGCATTGGTCTGCATGCGCGTGCGTTTCGGACCGGTCGGCGCGCCGAACGCGCGCTGCGTGCGATAAATGCCCGGCACACCGTGGTCATGCAGAAACGCGCCCCACGACGAGTTCGCGAGAATCGCCAGTTCGGCGACGATCGTGTCGAGCGGCGATCCACGCCGACGCGGCGTGATCGTGATGTGCTCGCCTTCCACGTAGAAGTTGAAGTCGGTATTGCGCTGCACTTCGCGACGCAAACCATAACCGGCGCGCGCGGCCTGGCGCTTTTCGAACAGCGCCTGCGCGAACGGCCACAGCACGGCGATGTCGTCCTTGTGCGGATAGTCGCCGGTGCCGGCGGCGAGCGCCTCTTCGGTGACCAACTCGTCGAGCGTGTTGTGGCGCAGGTTGTTCTTCACGAACACGCGCTCGGCGCGCGTTTCGCTCGCGACGATCTCCTGCGTCTCGCGATTGACGATCACATACAGCGAGAGCGCCGGACGCAAGCCGCCTTCGGCCAGCGTAAACGCTTCGACGACGCTGTCGGGCAGCATGGTGATCTTGTCGCCCGGCATATACACGGTCGACAGACGCGTGCGCGCGATCGCATCGACCTCGTCGCCACGCTGAATGCCGAGCGCCGGCGCGGCGATGTGCACCCCGATCCGCACGCGGCCATCGGCCAGATGCTCGACGGAGAAGGCGTCGTCGATTTCAGTCGTGGTGATGTCGTCGATCGAGAACGCTTGCACGTTCGCTTCCGGCAGATCCTCCGGCAAGCTGCCGACGGTAACCGGCGGAAAGCCCGTGCCGTGCGGGAAAAACTCGGAGAGGAATTTTGCCTCGTGCAGCGCGCGCGCAGACGGAATGGCGCCGTTTTCCAGCATCAGACGCGCTTGCGAAATACCGCGCGCCGCCGCCGCGCCTTCGAGCGCTTTGTATTCGATCGTGTTCTTGTCCGGCTTGGTCAACAGGCCCAAAGCCTTGCTGCCGGTGAAGGCTTCCGGCAGACGGCCGGCTTTCAGCTCGTCTTCGTAGCCTGCCTGCACGAGTGCCTGCTGACGCTTGCGCTCGAGTCCGGCGAGCGCCATCTTCAATTGTTCCTGCGGCGCGCGCTGATACATGCCGCGGCCCTTGCGGCGGAAGTACACCGGCGAACCATGCATGCGCAACACCAGCGCGGCGCGCTCGATCGACCCGAAGCTTTCGCCGAAATATTCGGCGCCGAGGGTCGCGAACGGGAATTCGTCGTCAGGCGCGCACTCCCACAGGAAGTCCAGATCGATCTCCTGCGCGGCGGCGTCGGCCTGTTGCATCAGCTCGGCCGCGCTCGGCTTTTCGAATTCGATCAGCACGTCTTTCGCGCGCACCTTGGCGCGCCGGCCGCCCGGCAGCTCGACCTGAAAAGCATCGCCCTGACGCGACAGCACGCTGCCGGCCTTGAAACTGCCCGATTCCTCGAAGAAAACGTTCACTCAATACTCTCGTTCTGACTTGCATCTGCCGGCGCGCCCGATCTGGTTCAGCGATCGGTCATTGCGTGCGCGGCGCGGCAACGTGTTCGTGGTAGTGGATCCGCGGCGCGGTACGCGCGCGCCTGCGGCATGAATCATGATGCGCGGCAACTGCCGCGCTGCCGGAACGCCCGGCGTGACGTGACTTAACGCAACATCAAGCGGCTTCGCGCGGCGCCGGCGGCTCGACGTCTTCCGCGTCGCAAAAGGCCAGCACGTCGTCGACGTATTGCGCGAACTCGCTGATCGCGTGGTCGCTCCCTTCGATCAGCGTAGTCCGTGCGCCGGCATAGTGCGCGAGCATTTCGCGGTAGTCGAGCACTTCGTCGCCGGTGGCGGCCATCAAATAATAGCGTTCGGGCCGCGTGATCGAGGCGACGCCGAGCGCACGCAACTCATCCAGATGATGCGGCTCGACGACGATGCTGCCGCCGCCATGCCACAACGGCTGCTCGCCGAGATAAGCGCTCAGATCGCGCTGCGGCACGACCGCCGGGTTCAGCAGCACCGCCGGCCAGCCGTGTTTCTCGGCCAGATAGGTGGCAAAGTAGCCGCCGAGCGAACTGCCGATCAGCGTGACGTTCTTCGGCTGGGCTGCGGCCACCAGCGATTCGGCGAGCGCCACGGTCTCGAACGGCGAAACCGGCAACATCGGACAGCACCATTCGTCGCTGCGGCCGAGTTCGACTAGCCGCGCCGCCAGCACGCGCGCCTTGAACGAATTAGGTGACGAGCGGAAACCGTGCAGATAAAGGATCACGAAGCGCCTCGCGCGGAAAGGGCGTCGAGCAGCTTCTGATGCACGCCGCCGAAGCCGCCGTTGCTCATCACCAGAATCTGGTCGCCGGGGCGCGCTGCGTGGACAACCGCTTTGACCAGCGCGTCGAGATTGTCGAAAGCCTGCGCCTTGCCGCCGAGCGGCGCGAGCGCCTCGCCGAGATTCCAGCCGAGCGCGTCGCGGCCGCTCGGCGCGCCGTAGCCGAATACGAGATCGGCGTCGGCGAGACTGGCCGGCAATTGCGCTTTCATCACGCCGAGCTTCATGGTGTTCGAGCGCGGTTCCAGCACGGCGAGAATCCGCGTGTTGTCGCGGCCGACGCGGGCGCGCAGCCCGGCCACGGTTGTATCGATGGCGGTCGGGTGATGC
Organism: Paraburkholderia phytofirmans; assembly: GCF_046028095.1. Taxonomy (GTDB): domain Bacteria; phylum Pseudomonadota; class Gammaproteobacteria; order Burkholderiales; family Burkholderiaceae; genus Paraburkholderia; species Paraburkholderia phytofirmans_A. The sequence continues at coordinate 70,509 of NZ_JAQQDJ010000019.1, read as the reverse complement.
GCGAAGTCGTCGTACACGGTCACACCGTCGACGCTGCCGCGCACTTCCATGCGCCGCTTGACGTTGCGAAAGCTCGCCAGCGACCGGGCGGCCTGCGCCGGCGGCACGCCGACATGGCGCGCGGCGGCAATCGCTGCCAGCGCGTTCATGCGGTTGTGCTCGCCTTGCACCTGCCACTCGACCACGCCGACACGCGCACTGTTGTGATAGACGGCGAAACGCTCATCGACCGGTACGCCGTCTTCCGCCGGCAAGGTTTCCCAGCCGCCCTGCACGCCGAAACGCTCCACCTGGCTCCAGCAACCGCGCGTCAGCACGCGCTCGAGCGCGTCTTCGCGACCGTTCGTGACCACGCGGCCGATACCCGGCACGGTGCGAATCAGGTGATGGAACTGCGTTTCGATCGCGCCCAGATCCGGGAAGATGTCGGCGTGATCGAATTCGAGATTGTTCAGCACCGCGGTCTTGGGCCGGTAGTGGACGAACTTGGAGCGCTTGTCGAAGAAGGCCGTGTCGTACTCGTCGGCTTCGATCACGAAGAAGCTGGAATCGGTTAGCCGCGCGGACACGCCGAAATTCAACGGCACGCCGCCGATCAGAAAGCCCGGATTGAGGCCGGCGTCTTCGAGCAGCCACGTCAGCATCGAGCTGGTGGTCGTCTTGCCGTGCGTGCCGGCCACCGCCAGCACCCATTTGCCGTTCAGCACATGCTCGCCGAGCCATTGCGGGCCGGAGGTGTACGGCAGGCCGCGGTCGAGAATGGCTTCCATCAGCGGGTTGCCGCGCGAGACCACATTGCCGATCACGAACAGGTCCGCGTTCAGACCATTCAACTGGTCCGCGTCGTAACCTTCGATCAGGCCAATGCCTTGCGCCTCGAGCTGCGTGCTCATGGGCGGATAGACACCGGCGTCGCAACCCGTCACGGTGTGGCCCGCGCCGCGCGCGAGGACCGCGAGACCGCCCATGAACGTGCCGCAGATACCGAGGATGTGGATGTGCATAAGCCTGTCGTGCCGCGCGGGCGTTTTCCTGGAAGGGCCCCTACTAATCCGGCGCTTCGCGCCAGTCCCCCGAGGGGGCAAGAAACGCGGGCCCGGCCCGGCGTTTTCCTGAGAGGGATGGGAGCGCAGAAGAGCGGCCGAAACGACCGTCTGCAAAGGACGCTATTGTAACCGACGCCTTTCGATCGCCCTATGCGCGCTCGCCCGCGCCGCCGCGCCCGGCGCGCTGCGCGACCCGCCAGGAAAGGCCGTCGTCAATCTCTAGTATGATCGAGGGATGGTTCGCAAATCACACTTCGATCCGCAGCGCGTGCGCGAGGAAATCGCCATCGCGGCTGCCCGCATGATCGCCGAAGACGGTCTGGATTACGCCACGGCAAAGCGCAAAGCCGCCCGCCAAGTGGTCGGCGAAAGCCGTGTTGCCGGCGAATGGCTGCCGGATAACGACCAGATTGAAGAAGAAATCCGCGAGTATCAGTCGCTGTTCCAGGGCGACAGCCAGCCCGCGCTGCTGCGGCGGCTGCGCCGCATCGCGGTCGACTGGATGGAGCGGCTCGCGCCGTTCAATCCTTATTTGACCGGCGCGGTGCTGGGCGGCACCGCCGGCGAGCACTCGGATATTCACCTCCAGGTGTTCTGCGACAACCCGAAGGAAGTCGCGATCTATTTTCTCAACGCCGACATTCAGTACGACGTTTCCGAAACGCGGCATTTCGCCGGCCGCGGCTATGTCGAGACGCTCAGCTTCCTGTGGCGCCCCACGAATGAAGGGCGGGAGGCGGAGCCGGTCGGCGTGCACGTGGCGCTCTACGAAACGGACGACCTGCGCGGCGCGGTACGTGCCGACGCGCGCGGCCGCACGGCGCGCGCAAATCTGCAGGCCGTGCAAACGCTGCTCGACGGCAGCGATGTCGCACCTTCAACCAACTAGACTGACCAAGATGAATACGAGACGGATTCTGGCGGGCGCGTGTGTCGCCATCGTCGCCGCGGGCGGCGGAGTGCTGGCCAACCACTGGCTGAACGGCGGCGTCGAGGAAGTCGCGCACGCCGCGCAACCGGCCTCTTCCCAAAGCGCGGTCGCGCAACTGTGGACGGCCCCCGTCACGACGGTGGACGGTAAGCCACAAACGCTAAGTTTGCTTAAAGGACACCCAATCGTCGTCAACTTCTGGGCCTCGTGGTGCGGGCCTTGCGTCGAAGAAATGCCCGCTTTGTCGCAGCTTCAGCGCGATTACGCGAAAAAAGGCATCCAGTTCGTCGGACTTGGCGTCGATTCAGAGAAAAACGTTCAGGCTTTCCTGCAAAAGGTGAAAGTGGCGTACCCAATTTATATCACCGGCTTCGGCGGCGCCGATCTCGCGCGTGCGTTCGGCAATACTGCGGGCGGGCTGCCGTTTACCGTCGTAATCGACGCAAAAGGCAACATTCGCTCGACAAAATTAGGACAAATCGACCCGCAAGCGCTGAAACAAACGCTCGATACGCTTTAAATTTCACATTCTTTTGACGCTCGATTACCCGCGGAAGGCGCGAAATTACGCGCAAATTCCACGGATTTGAGAGAAGATGGGCGCCCGGCGCGGCGGCAAAGCGCCGCCCGCATCGATCCGTACGTGCGCGAAACTAGACAAGTTTCTCTAATCAGCGCTAAAGTGCGCCCAATTCCACGGAAAAAGAAGCGACCATGACGCGACTGCTGGTACTGCACGGCCCCAACCTCAACCTTCTCGGCACCCGGGAACCCGAGGTCTACGGTCGCGTAACCTTGCCGCAGATCGATCAAGCGCTGGCGGACCGCGCAGCGGACGCAGGCGTCGAATTCGCGTCGTTCCAGAGCAATCACGAAGGCGCTCTGGTGGACCGCATCCAATCCGCGCGGACTGAAAAAACCGATTTCATACTGATCAATCCCGCCGCGTACACGCACACCAGCGTGGCCATTCGGGACGCACTGGCGGGGGTCGGCATCCCGTTCGTCGAGATTCATCTGTCGAACGTGCATCGTCGCGAACCGTTCCGGCATCACTCGTACTTCTCCGACCAGGCTGAGGGCGTGATTTGCGGCCTCGGCTGGAAGGGATATCTGTACGCGCTCGAATTCGCGCTCGACCGGCTGTCCGCCGGCTCGTCGCGCGGCTGATTCCAAACACGTCTAATTTGCGCCGGCTGCGCACGCGCCGGCACTTTTCGCATTAAAGGGGCTGCCTGATGGACTTACGTAAACTGAAAACTCTGATCGACCTCGTCTCGGAGTCCGGTATTTCCGAACTCGAAGTGACCGAGGGCGAAGGCAAGGTCCGCATCGTCAAGAATGCGCCGCCGGTTTACGTGCAGCCGTCCGCCTCGTATGCGCCGCAGTACGCGCAGCCGGCACCGGCAATCGGTGGCGAAGCGCCGGCCGCTGCGGCAGCCGCACCGGCCACGCCGGCCGCCGTCGCGCCGCAAGGCCATGTGGTGACCTCGCCGATGGTCGGCACCTTCTACCGGGCGCCGTCGCCGGGCGCCGATCCGTTCGTGCAGGTGGGCGACACGGTCAAGGAAGGCCAGACGATCTGCATCATCGAAGCGATGAAGCTGCTCAACGAAATCGAGTCGGACAAGTCCGGCGTGGTGAAGGAAATCCTCGTCGAAAACGGTCAGGCGGTCGAGTACGGCCAACCGCTGTTCGTGGTCGGCTGACGCGGCAGGCTTTACGCATGCCGCCCGCGCGCCCGTCGTTCCCAGGCGCGCGACCGATCCTCTGAGGCAGCCGGCGTTGTGAGCAACCCGGCGCCCATTGATGAGTCGAAAAACCGCTATGTTTGAAAAAATCCTCATTGCCAACCGTGGCGAGATCGCGCTTCGTATCCAGCGCGCCTGCCGCGAACTCGGCGTCAAGACGGTCGTCGTTTATTCCGAAGCCGACAAGGAAGCCAAGTACGTGAAGCTCGCCGACGAGGCCGTCTGTATCGGCCCGGCGCCTTCGAACCTGAGCTACCTGAACATGCCCGCGCTGATCAGCGCGGCGGAAGTCACCGACGCCGAAGCGATCCACCCCGGCTACGGCTTCCTCTCGGAAAACGCCGACTTCGCCGAACGTGTCGAACAGTCCGGCTTCACCTTTATCGGCCCGCGCCCGGAAACCATCCGGATGATGGGCGACAAGGTGACCGCCAAGCAGACCATGATCAAGACCGGCGTGCCTTGCGTGCCGGGTTCGGAAGGCGCGTTGCCGGAAGATCCGAAAGAGATCGTGAAGATTGCCCGCCAGGTCGGCTATCCGGTCATCATCAAGGCCGCCGGCGGCGGCGGTGGCCGCGGCATGCGCGTGGTCCACACGGAAGCGGCGCTCGTCAACGCGGTCAACATGACGCGCGAAGAAGCCGGCCGTGCCTTCGGCAACCCGCAGGTCTACATGGAGAAATTCCTGGAGAACCCGCGGCACATCGAAATTCAGGTGCTGGCCGATTCGTTCAAGAACGCGGTCTGGCTGGGCGAACGTGACTGCTCGATGCAGCGCCGTCACCAGAAAGTGATCGAAGAGGCGCCGGCGCCGGGTATCGCGCGCCGCCTGATCGACCGCATCGGCGATCGTTGCGCGGACGCCTGCAAGAAGATGGGTTATCTCGGCGCGGGTACGTTCGAATTCCTGTACGAAAACGGCGAGTTCTACTTCATCGAAATGAACACGCGCGTGCAGGTCGAGCATCCGGTCACGGAGCTGATCACGGGCGTCGACATCGTGCAGGAACAGATCCGCATCGCGGCCGGCGAGAAGCTCGCCTTCCGTCAGCGCGACATCGTGTTCAAGGGTCACGCGATCGAATGCCGGATCAATGCGGAAGATCCGTTCAAGTTCATTCCGTCGCCGGGACGTTTGACGTCGTGGCACATGCCGGGCGGCCCCGGCATCCGCGTCGACTCGCATGCCTACAACGGCTATTTCGTGCCGCCGAACTATGATTCGATGATCGGCAAGCTGATCGCTTACGGCGCGACGCGCGAGCAGGCGATCAAGCGCATGCGCATCGCGTTGTCGGAGATGGTGGTGGAAGGCATTCAGACCAACATCCCGCTGCACCGCGAACTGATGCTGGACGCGAAATTCGTCGAAGGCGGCACCAGCATTCATTACCTCGAAAACCGGTTGGCCGCGAAGCTGCAGGCCGCGCCGGAAGAAGCGTAACTCATGAGCTACCGGGAACTGATCGCCGAACTGGCACGCGAGCACGCGGAGGAATTCTCCGACGCGCTGCTCGAGTTGGGCGCGTTGTCCGTGTCGGTTGAAGATGCGGACGCCGACACGCCCGACGAACAGCCGTTGTTCGGCGAACCCGGTCTCACGCCGGATCGCACGGCGTGGCAGCGCTCGCGCGTGATCGCGCTGCTCGCGCCGGAGCACGAGCCGGCAGTCTTGCTCACCGCCGCGGCCAATGAGATTGGCCTAGACGCGGCGCCGTCGTTCACCGTGCGTGAAGTCGAAGATCAGGATTGGGTGCGGCTCACGCAGTCGCAGTTCGATCCGATCAAGATCGGCGAGCGCATCTGGGTCGTGCCGTCTTGGCACGATGCGCCGGACCCCGACGCACTTGTGCTCGAACTCGATCCGGGCCTCGCGTTCGGCACCGGCAGCCATCCCACCACGCGGCTTTGCATGGAGTGGCTGGAGCAGTCGGTGCAGCCCGAGCAGTCCGTGCTCGACTACGGTTGCGGCTCCGGCATCCTCGCGATCCTCGCGAAAAAGTGCGGCGCGAATCCCGTGTACGGCATCGACATCGATCCGCAAGCGGTCGAGTCGGCCCGTCACAATAGCGAGCGCAACCGCGCGGAAGTCATCTACGGCTTGCCCGACGAATGCCCCACCGGCGAGTTCGATATCGTGGTCGCCAATATCCTCTCCAACCCGCTCAAACTGATGGCCTCGATGCTCACGTCGAAGGTCAAGCCGGGCGGCAAGATCGCGCTGTCCGGCATTCTGGCGCGGCAAGCGGACGAGGTCGCGCAGGTCTACTCACGGTGGATCGACATCAGCGTATGGCGCGAACACGAAGGTTGGGTATGCCTGTCGGGAACGCGTCGCGAAAGCCATTAGAATAAGGCGTATTGTCCAACCAACGGCCTTCCGGCTCACCGGCTCAATATGCTCCTGGCAACGCGTTGCCCCTTCTGCGAAACCGTCTTTCGTCTGCAAACGGAACAGCTTGCGCTGCGTCGCGGCCTCGTGCGCTGCGGACATTGCCATGAAGTATTCGACGCATCGAGCAGCCTGTTCGACATCAGCGAAGGCGGTGATTTTTCCACCGCGAAACCGGTCGCCGTGGCTGCGGCGATAGAAGCGCTCTCGGGCGTGCGGCCGAAAGGGCCCGACTTCAGCGGCGAAGCCTGGGACCCGTGGGCGGCCGCGCCCGACGCCGCCATCGACAACCGTCTGCGCCACAATGCCGGCAATGTGCCGCTCTCGCCGGTCTCTACCGGCGCGGGCGTCGCCGTCACGCCGCGCCATGCCACGGAGCCTGAACTGCCGCCCGGCGCATCCAGCGCACCGATTCCTCCAGACGATGAACCACTGCTCGCGGACGCGCCGCTCGACCCGTTCGCGTATCACCTGGACCCGCCTGAGGAAGATACCGACGCACCGCGCGTCTGGCACAAGACCGAGCGCGCTCCCGATACGGCGCCGAGCGAACCGCTCGAAGAGCCGGTTCTGGACGAGCCGGCTACCTTGTATGGCATTCCTGACAATGAGCCGCGTTTCGGCGCGGCCGGCTTAGGTGCGGCCGGCTTAGGTGCGGCCGGTGTAGGCGCGTCTGGCGCAGGCGCCGCCGAACCACGTGCAGCAGGTGTGTCTACAGGCGCAGCCGCGACGCCCTTCGCCGCTGCCAGTCCCGCCGCCACCGGCCCAGTCTCCGCCAGCGGCGAACCCTTCTCCGTGCAGCCAGTCAACGACGGCCCCGATCCCTTCCCCGTGGTGCGCGAAACCCGCCCGGCCGAACCACGGCGCATGGGCTGGATCATCGCCGGCTCGGTGGTGGCGGCGCTGTTGATCATCGCGCTGCTCGCACAGCTCGCCTGGTGGCAACGCGAAACGGTGATGGTGTACTTCCCGCGCTCGCAGACGCTCTATGCGAAGGCCTGCTTGACGCTCGGCTGCCAGGTCACGCCGCCGCACGACATCGACGGCTTGCAGGTCGAGCCGTCCGATCTGCGGCAGATCGACGGTCCGCACAAGCTCGAACTGAAGATGCCGCTGCGTAACCGCTTCAATATCGCGCTCGCCTATCCGGCCATCGAACTCACGCTGCTCGACGACCAGAACAACGTCGCGGTGCGCCGCGTGCTGTGGCCGCAAGACTACGTTCCGCCCGGCACGCAGATCGCGGCCGGCCTGCCCGCGCATACGACCCAGACCATGATCGTGCATCTCGACACGGGCAATGCGGTCGCTTCCAATTTCCGCGTACAGATTTTTTATCCGTAACGCTTTCCCGCGCGCCTGGCACTGACCGGGCGCGTTCACCGTCAATCCTGACGAATTTTCGGAGCACGACAACATGAGTCAAGTTACGCTGGGTGGCAACCCGATCGAAGTAGCCGGCACGTTCCCGTCGGTGGGCCAGGCGGCTCCCGCTTTCTCGCTGGTCGGCAAGGATCTGAAGCCGGTGTCGCTCGCCGACTTCGCCGGCAAGCGCAAAGTGCTGAACATTGTCCCGAGCCTCGACACGCCGACCTGCGCCACCTCGACCCGCAAGTTCAACGAAGCCGCGGCCAAGCTGACCAACACGGTCGTGATCGTCGTGTCGGGCGACCTGCCGTTCGCCGCCTCGCGCTTCTGCACGACCGAAGGCATCGAGAACGTCGTCACGGCGTCCACGTTCCGCGGCCACGAGTTCGCGCAAGCCTACGGCGTCGACGTGACGAGCGGCCCGCTGGCCGGCCTGACGGCGCGCGCCGTGGTGGTGGTCGACGAGAACGACAAGGTCGTTCACGCTGAACTGGTCGGCGAAATCAAGAACGAACCGAACTACGACGCAGCACTCGCCGCGCTGAAGTAACACCTTCGCGCACGAACCCGGCGCCGCGCTTCATGCGCGGCGCTGTCACATCGTCGCGCCCATTCTCTTTATCGTTTTTACAGGAACGCTCGCCTTGGCTACGCTGATTTGCGGCTCGCTCGCCTACGACAACATCATGACCTTCGAAGGCCGGTTCCGGGAGCACATCCTGCCGGAGCAGGTCCACATCCTGAACGTGAGCTTTCTGGTGCCGACCATGCGCCGCGAGTTCGGCGGCTGCGCGGGCAACATCGCCTACTCGCTGCATCTGCTGGGCGGCGACGCGCGCATCATGGGCACACTCGGCTCGGTCGACGCGCAGCTCTATATGGACCGCTTCGAGCAACTCGGGCTGTCGACGGAGAGCGTGCTGGTGGTGCCGGACACGTACACGGCGCAGGCGATGATTACCACCGACCTGGAAAACAATCAGATCACCGCGTTCCACCCGGGCGCGATGATGCAGTCGCATCTGAATCGCGCCGACGAGGCGAAGGGCATCACGCTCGGCATCGTCGGGCCGGACGGTTACGACGGCATGATCCAGCACTCCGAGCATCTCGCGGCCGCGGGCATCCCGTACATCTTCGACGTAGGCCAGGGCTTGCCGCTCTTCGACAGCGAGTCGCTGCGGCGCATGATTGAACTCGCCACTTATGTAGCGGTCAATGATTACGAAGCCAAACTGGTGAGCAACAAGACGGGTTGGTCGATCGAAGAGATCGCCGGCAAGGTCGAGGCGCTGATCGTCACGCTCGGCGAGCATGGCGCGCAGATCCATCACGCGGGCGGCATCGAAGAGATTCCGGCGGTCAAGGCACAGCAAGTGCTCGACCCTACAGGTTGCGGCGACGCGTTCCGCGGCGGCTTGCTGTACGGCATCGAGAACAAGCTTGGCTGGGCCACCACCGGGCGTCTGGCGAGCCTGATGGGCGCGCTGAAGATCGAACATCAGGGCCCGCAAAATTACGCGCCCAACCGGGCCGAGATCAACGAGCGGTTCAAGCAGGCGTTCGGATACGACCTGCCGTAATACCGAGAGCTACTGGAGTTTAGGGAATGAGAACAACGAGTCGCCTGATCGTGGCCGCCTTGATTGCCGGTTCGCTGGCCATGTCGGGGTGTGCGTACAACAGCAGCTCTGCGGACGTCTACACGGCGTCGCAGGCGCAGCGTGAAGAAACGGTTCGCATGGGCACGGTAGATAGCGTGCGCGCCGTGAAGATCAGTTCGAACAACGGGCAGCCGAGCGGTCTCGGCGCGATCGGTGGCGGCGCCTTGGGTGCGGTGGCCGGCAGCAGGATCGGCGGTGGCACCGGCGCGATCGTCACGGGCATCATCGGCGGTCTGGCGGGTGCGGTGGCCGGCAATGCGGTCGAGAACGGCGTCGCGGTGCACGACGGCCTCGAGATCACGGTCCGGCTCGATAACGGCGACATGCGCGCCATCACGCAAAGCGCCACCGGCGAGATCTTCCGCGCCGGCGAGCGCGTGCGGTTGCTTTCCAGCGGCGGCGTGACGCGCGTCACGCACTAAGTTTCCCCTCTCGCGCGGCGAGGCTGTCTGCCGCCGCGACGACCTCACACGCATGCCCTCCCCTGTGCATGCGTTTTTTTTCGCCTGTACGTTGTTCGCCGGGTGATTTCTCCGGGCAAAAAAAATCCCGTCGCCGGAAACCAGCAACGGGACTGACCGAGTAGCGCTCACCACGCTACCCAAGCGCTACTCGATCATCGGACACATCATGCGACGTGTCGAAGTACTTCTACCGCTTGTCGTCCAGCTTACGGACGGCTGCCCGTCGGGAACGGCCATGCCGCTGCCGGGTTCAGCGCGGTCTTCACCGTCGCCGCCGGTGCGCTCGAGACAGAAGTCGCTGCGGGTGCGGGAGCCGCCTTCTTGGCGACAGCCTTCTTCGCAGGGGCAGCCTTCTTGGCAGGAGCAGCGGCTTTCTTCGCGGCAGCCTTCTTGGCAGGCGCAGCCTTTTTAGCGGCAGCCTTTTTCGCGGGCGCAGCCTTTTTAGCAGCAGCCTTTTTCGCAGGCGCAGCCTTCTTGGCAGCAGCCTTCTTAGCAGGCGCAGCCTTCTTCGCTGCAGCCTTCTTGGCCGGTGCTGCCTTCTTTGCTGCAACCTTCTTCACAGCGGCCTTCTTAGCCGGTGCAGCCTTCTTCGCCGCAACCTTCTTCACGGCGACTTTCTTGGCTGCAGCCTTCTTGGCCGGAGCAGCTTTCTTCGCTGCAACCTTCTTGGCCGGTGCTGCCTTCTTCGCTGCGACCTTCTTCACTGCCACTTTCTTGGCAGCGACTTTCTTTGCCGGAGCAGCTTTCTTAGCCGGAGCAGCCTTCTTTGCTGCGACCTTCTTGGCTGCGGGTTTCTTAGCGGCGGCTTTCTTGATAGTTGCCATCATTTTCTCCTTCAGGTTTTCAGATGAGAGTCAGTTCAAACTACACCCTTCGTCAAAACCCGCTTCCCGCGGACGCTTCTCAGGGCGCGCGCTACGAAGCGGGCTATTCATCGGCGTACGCAGGTGCTGCGCGCTTACGCTAATGAATGCGGTAAGGCGCGCCGTGCCAAAAGGCACCGCGCGCCAGATCTGTTCGGCGTGAAAGCTCAACGCCGGCAATTGCTTGATCGAGCCGCCGGCAACGACGCCAGCGGCTTTTTCCGGGGGGAAGTTTGCCCATCCCACTGAAGGGTTCGCAAAGTGCCTGTCATAGTTGTGGGCCGCGAAGGCACGCGGCGCACCGGGCATGCTTTGCATCAGGCGATTCTGCTCCTAGCCAAAATTGCCGCGGCCCAAGCCGACGGCATCCCCATCGATGAATGCATCTGCAGCACGAACCCGGATCACTCCCAGGTCAGCGCGCCGCCAGTCTGATATTCGATCACTCGCGTCTCGAAGAAGTTGCGTTCCTTCTTCAGGTCGATCATCTCGCTCATCCACGGGAACGGGTTTTCCTCGTTCGGGTACAGCGGATCGAGACCGATCTGCTGGCAACGGCGGTTGCAGATGAAGCGCAGATAGCTCTTGAACATCGACGCGTTGAGGCCGAGCACCCCGCGCGGCATCGTGTCTTCTGCGTAACGATATTCAAGTTCGACCGCTTGCTGGAAGATCTCGCGGATTTCCGCGCGGAACTCAGCCGTCCAGAGCTGCGGGTTTTCGAGTTTGATCTGGTTGATCAGGTCGATGCCGAAATTGCAGTGCATCGACTCGTCGCGCAGGATGTACTGGTACTGTTCCGCCGCGCCGGTCATCTTGTTCTGGCGACCCAGCGCCAGGATTTGGGTAAAGCCGACGTAGAAGAACAGCCCCTCCATCACACAGGCGAACACGATCAGCGAGCGCAGCAGCGTCTGGTCTGCCTCGAGCGTGCCGGTCTTGAAGGCCGGATCGGTCAGCACGTGGATGTACGGAATCAGGAATTCGTCTTTCGCGCGGATCGAGGAGACCTCGTGATACGCGTTGAAGATTTCGCCTTCGTCGAGACCCAGGGATTCGACGATGTACTGGTAGGCGTGCGTGTGGATCGCCTCTTCGAACGCCTGGCGCAGCAGGAACTGGCGGCATTCGGGCGCCGTGATGTGGCGGTAGGTGCCCAGCACGATATTGTTGGCGGCGAGGGAATCGGCCGTGACGAAGAAGCCCAGGTTGCGCTTGACGATGCGGCGCTCGTCTTCGGTCAGACCGTTCGGGTCTTTCCAGAGGGCGATGTCGCGCGACATGTTCACTTCTTGCGGCATCCAGTGGTTGGCGCAACCGGCCAGATACTTTTCCCAAGCCCATTTGTATTTGAACGGCACCAACTGATTGACGTCGGTCTGGCCGTTGATGATGCGCTTGTCGGCGACGTTGACTCGCGCTTCCGAAACGGCAGCCGTTTCAGCAGCAGCGTGGGTCACATGAGCGACGGGAGCGACAGCGATGTCGTTCGCGAAGACGTCTTGAGCCGAGGGAGCATGAGGAGCGGAACGCGTTCCGACTTGCGAACCGACAGCCGATCCCGCAGCGTTGCGCAACACATTCTGTTGCGTAGCGCTCGAGGGAGTTACGGCAGTGATCTCGTCATCCCAGTTGAGCATAAATGTCACCATCAATTTAGAACGGTTTGTACCATCTTTTCACGAGCGATAAAAGAGTTCGCTGATGAAAAATCCTGTTTTCGATTCGCGTTGCTACGTTCATACAACACTTTGTTCAACGGAGTGTGTGCATCACCTCATGTGAAGCGTGTTGAACGTGTGTCGTCGACGTGCGTCGCGAGCTCGAAGAGCAACGTGTCGATGCGACGTTTCGCTGCTCTATCTATCTGTATTGCGGAGCGTGCTTGTAGCGTCTTGCGACTGCTGACTGCTGACTCGCGTTGCTCGTCGCGGTGGTCCGCGCTTGCTTCGCGCTTGCCCTGCGTGTGCTTCGCATTCGTCTCGCGTTTGCCTCGCACTTGTCTGTTCGTCAGTGCCGGCGAGGTGAAGTTCAATGCCATGTCGAGCGATGCATCGGGCCGGCTGCGTTGATCGACCCATCGATCGAAGCGTTTGCTGCGCGCACTGTGTCGCGCGCTTCGTCTGGTGCTGCCGACTGCTGACTGCTAGTTGACCGTCTGACTTCGACCGCGCGCTTCGACTGCGTGACTTCAGTGACTGCCCTGCTTCACTGCGTCGCTTCGCTGCGTTGCGATGAACAGCGCGCTTCGTACTTCACTCGCCGCGCCGCTCATCGACTTCACTTCTGCTTCACTTCTGCTTCACTTGCTTCAGCTTCGCTGCTCGCTGCATGCGGGTCATTACCTACAACCCGTCAGCAAGCAGCGATCCTGCTAACTGCGTGCTTCTCTGCGTGCCTCTTATTGGCAAGCTTCGCACTCGTCGAAGCCAGGGTCGCCCGGACGCATCATGCACACCGGACCATCCGCTTCCGGCGCTGCTTCAACCGCGACTGCTGGCGTGGCCGCTGCAGCCTGAAAGCCACCTGCGGCACCACCAGCCGCGCCGTTGTTCGCACCGAAGCCACCGGCCGCGCCACCCGCGGCACCGCCCGAGCCTTCGCCGCCACCCGAGCTCACCGCATTCAGCGCGCCGTGCGCCACCGTCGATTTCTCGACGTGGGTCGCCGCCATTGTGCGGAGGTAGTACGTGGTCTTCAGGCCACGCACCCAGGCAAGCTTGTAGATCTCGTCGAGCTTCTTACCCGATGCCCCGCCCATGTAGATGTTCAGCGACTGCGCCTGGTCGATCCACTTCTGACGACGCGATGCCGCTTCGACCAGCCACTTCGGATCGACTTCGAACGCGGTGGCGTAGATCGCGCGCAGGTCGGCCGGGATCCGGTCGATGCGCGAGAGCGTGCCGTCGAAGTACTTCAGGTCGGCGACCATCACTTCGTCCCACAGACCGCGTGCCTTCAGGTCGCGCACCAGGTAGTCGTTGACCACCGTAAATTCGCCCGACAGATTCGACTTCACATACAGGTTCTGGAAGGTCGGTTCAATACAGGCCGACACGCCGATGATGTTCGAGATCGTCGCCGTCGGCGCGATCGCGACGCAGTTCGAGTTGCGCATGCCGTAGGTGGCGATGCGCGAACGCAGTTCGGTCCAGTCCATCGACTCGCTCGAATCGACTTCCACGTAACCGCCGCGCGCGTCGGCCAAGAGCTTCACCGAGTCTTGCGGGAGGATGCCGCGATCCCACAGCGAGCCGCGGTAGCTGGAGTAACGGCCGCGTTCCTGTGCCAGTTCCGTCGACGCGTAGTAAGCGTAGTAGCAGACCGCTTCCATCGACGTGTCGGCGAACTTGACCGCTTCTTCCGACGCGTACGGCGTGCGCAGCAGATGCAGGCAGTCCTGGAAGCCCATGATGCCCATGCCGACCGGACGGTGCTTCAGGTTCGAGTTACGCGCCTTGGCGACCGCGTAGTAGTTGATGTCGATCACGTTGTCGAGCATGCGCATGGCCACGCTGACGGTGCGCTTGAGCTTGTCGTGGTCGAGCACGAGCGTGCCGTCGGCCTGTTCCTTCAGGTGAGCGACGAGGTTCACGGAGCCCAGGTTGCAGACGGCGATTTCGGCGTCGCTGGTGTTCAGCGTGATTTCCGTGCACAGGTTCGACGAGTGGACGACGCCGACGTGCTGTTGCGGCGAGCGCACATTGCACGGATCCTTGAACGTGATCCACGGGTGGCCGGTTTCGAACAGCATGCCCAGCATCTTGCGCCACAGCTGCGCCGCCGGGATCTTCTTGAACAGCTTGATCTCGCCGCGCGCGACCTTGTCTTCGTAAGTCGTGTAAGCCTTTTCGAAATCGGCGCCGAACAGGTCGTGCAGATCCGGGCAAGTGGACGGCGAGAACAGCGTCCAGTCGCCGCCTTCCATCACGCGCTTCATGAACAGGTCGGGAATCCAGTTCGCCGTGTTCATGTCGTGCGTGCGACGACGGTCGTCGCCGGTGTTCTTGCGCAGCTCGAGGAATTCCTCGATGTCCAGGTGCCACGTTTCCAGGTATGCGCAGACCGCGCCCTTGCGCTTGCCGCCCTGGTTCACGGCGACTGCCGTGTCGTTGACCACCTTCAGGAACGGCACGACGCCTTGCGACTTGCCATTGGTGCCCTTGATGTGCGAGCCCAGAGCACGCACGCGCGTCCAGTCGTTGCCCAGACCGCCGGCGAACTTCGACAGCAGCGCGTTTTCCTTCAGCGCTTCGTAGATGCCGTCGAGGTCGTCGTCGACCGTGGTCAGGTAGCACGACGACAGTTGCGAACGGCGCGTGCCCGAGTTGAACAGAGTCGGCGTGGACGACATGAAGTCGAAGCTCGACAGCACGTTGTAAAACTCGATCGCGCGCGCTTCACGGTCGATCTCGTTCAGCGACAGACCCATCGCGACACGCATAAAGAATGCCTGCGGCATTTCGATGCGCACGCCGTCGTGATGCAGGAAGTAGCGGTCGTACAGCGTCTGCAGGCCGAGGTAGCCGAATTGCAGATCGCGGTTGTTGTCGAGCGCGGCGCCGAGGCGCTTCAGGTCGAACTGCAGCAGCTTGTCGTCGAGCAGCTCGGCTTGCACGCCGCGCTTGATGAACTGCGGGAAGTATTCGGCGTAACGCTCGCCCATTTCCGTTTGCGTAACTTCCTCTTCGAGGATCTCGCGGCGGATGGTGTGCAGCAGGATGCGCGCGGTGACCTGGCTATAAGCCGGATCCTTTTCGATCATCGTGCGGGCAGCCAGAATCGCCGAGTCGTAGACCTGGCTCATCGGCACGCCGTCATACAGATTCTTGACCGTTTCCGCGATGATCGGATCGGCGCTCACGGCGTCGCCCAGATTCGAGCAGGCCAGTTCGATGATGCCGCGCAGCGCGGCCATGTCCAGCGGACGCGTGACGCCGTTGTCGGTCACGTTCAGACCCGGCGTGTTCGCCACGATCTGATCGTCATGACCGCGCGCCTGCGTGCGCTTCTCGCGATACAGCACGTACGCACGCGCGACGTTGTGCTCGCCGCCGCGCATCAGCGCGAGTTCGACCTGATCCTGAATGTCTTCGATATGGAACGTGCCGCCGTTCGGGCGGCTGCGCACGAGTGCGCGCACCACGTTCTGCGTGAGTTGCTCGACCAGTTCGCGCACACGCGCCGACGCGGCGCCTTGACCACCGTTCACGGCCAGAAATGCCTTCGTCACGGCGATGGCGATTTTCGACGGTTCGAACGACACGACGCTGCCGTTACGGCGGATCACCTTGTAGTCGGCGAAGGTCGCTTGCGGCGCGAGCGCTTGTGCGCCTTGTGCCTGGCCGAAGGCCTGGCCAGTCGGTGAGCCCTCGTACCGGGTCGTCACGTTGTCGGTGGTTTGCATGTGCAAAGCTCCTGGTCCTGGAAATGTTGCGGGAAGATCCGCGGATTAAAACGAACGCTGCGCCGCCGCGTGCGCAAGCGATGGGGTGCAGGAAAGGGACCGGCCGAGCCGGCTGGCGGGATGCGAATGCGATGAAGCCTGGTTCGAATTGATAACGGTCTTCATCGTGTATGTCGCGATCACTTGCTAAGCCCCTTTCCTGAATGCTTCTGGATGCCGCCGGTGGTCTCTCCGGCCACGCCACAGGAATATTTTTTCGCTGCCTGAAATGCTTGCGGCGCCGTGCTCGGAGAGCGGACGCCGCTGACTTATTCACCCAGTTGTGCACGCGGTTATTCACATGGTTATGCACAGAGCAACACTAGATATAGTGCACAACTGGTTTGGTGGCACCAAGTATAGTGGAGATTCGAGACAGGTCAAATCGTTTTATTTGCTTTCGAAGTCTTGACTTTTGCTTAGCGCGACGCGAAGACGACTCCCCGGAGAACAAGGCAGCGCCTTGCTCTCCTCGCATCACGCGAAGTCGCGCGAAGGGTCGTTACGGCGTTTTGGAAAACTTGAGATAGGGGAAATACTGAGCGTCGAGCGAGGTGTCGCGCTGCAGACGCTGCCACTCGAAATGCGGCCCTGGATCGGTCTTGCGACCGGGGGCGATATCCGAGTGGCCAGCGAGCGCTTCGACCGGATAGCGAGCCTTGAGCGCGCTCACCAGGGCGCTGAGCGTGCGGTATTGAGCCGCTTCGAAAGGCGTGGTGTCGCTGCCCTCCAACTCGATGCCGATCGAGAAGTCATTGCAGCGCTCGCGGCCGAAAAAATTAGACGGCCCGGCGTGCCACGCGCGTTCGTTGCACGACACGAACTGTTCGAGCGCGCCGTCGCGATGGATCACGAAATGCGCCGACACCCGCACGCCGCGCAGATGCGAGTCGTAGTACGGGTGAGCGTTGCAATCGAGCGTATTGAGGAACAGTTCGGCGATCGCGGTGCCGCCGAATTCGTTGGGCGGCAGGCTGATGTTGTGAACCACGATCAGCGTCGGCACGGCCGCTTCGGGCCGCGCTTCGAAATTCGGCGATGGCAGTTTGCGTGCGGCGGCGACCCAACCGTCTGCGTCGACGGTGAACTCGACGCTCATCGAGCGTCGCGGCCCGTGGGTCGCGCGCCGTGACGCTGCGCGTGCGCGGCGCTGCAGAACGGCTGCCCCGCCACCACCACGGAATCGCTCTTCGGCGCGTGCACGCCGCATTCGACGCAACGGATCATCGGCTCGGGGAGTTGCGCCGGCGCGGCAGCGGCTGGACCCGCGCCGCCATTCGCGCCTTTGGCACCCGCGGCGCCGTTCGCGCCGCTGCGTTGAGACGCCTGCGCGTCATGACGACGCAGCGCCTTCACCAGCCACTGGCCGACGATGAACAACAGGATCAGCAGAAAAATTTGTCGCATGGGACACGCTCACACTACAGCACGGTGCAACAGCACCTCGAAAACAAAACGGCTGCCGACGTACGCCAGCAACAGCGCGACGAACGACGCCAGCACCCAGCGCAATGCCGCACGGCCGCGCCAGCCGGAAACCTTGCGCGCGGTCAGCAGCGCGCCGAACATCACCCAGGAAAGAATCGCGAACACGGTCTTGTGATCGAGCCGCAATGCGCGATCCACCAGTTGCTCGCTGAACAGAATGCCCGACACCAGCGTCAACGTCAGCAGGACGAAACCCGCGCCGATCAGACGGAACAGCAGCTTCTCCAGCGTGAGAAGCGGCGGCAGCGTATCGAGCCAGCTCGACAGCCAGCCGTTGCCCGCCGCGGCCGTGTGACGCTGCGCGACGCCGCCGCGCATGGCGTGCAGACGCCGCTCGACGAGCAGCATCAGAATGGCGTGCAGCGCCGCGATCGCAAACAAACCGTAGGCGATGTTGGCGATCAGAAAGTGCAGCTTGAACATCGGCGCGGCCGAATACGGCAGCACGCGCACGCCGTTGAACGCGAGCGGTAACAACGAGGCGACGCAGGCGAGCGGCAGAACCAGCAGGCGCAGACCGTCGAGCGGAAAGAAAAAGCTCTCAATCCAGTAGATGCCGGCGCCGAGCCAGAACATGGCCGACAGCGCGAACGCGAAACCGAACACCATCGCGTTCTGCGGGAAGATGGTGGTATGCAGCAGCACGCCGTGGGCGAGCAGCGCCACGAACAGCAGCGCGCGGCCCGAGCCACTCATGCCCGAAGCAGCCGACGGTGTCGACACGGACGCCGCTGCGGCAGGCACCGGCGGCACGCTTTCGAGCATGGGACGCAACGCGGCGTGCCGGTGCGAGCGCCAGCCAGCCACGGCTAAACCGCCGTAGAGGAGCGCAGTGAGGGCATACAGTACAATATCCATATTCGAAGTTTACACTAGGCCCCTGCTCCGCGACGTCTCCTGCATCGCGCCCCGCTCCGGCCGCACTGTTCATCGCTCCCCATGCTCGACAATCTGACTCAACGGATGGCGCGCGTCGTCAAGACGCTGCGCGGCGAAGCCCGGCTCACCGAGGCGAACACCCAGGAAATGCTGCGCGAGGTGCGTCTCGCGCTGCTCGAGGCCGACGTGGCGCTGCCCGTCGTGCGCGAGTTCATCGCCAAGGTGAAGGAAAAGGCGCTCGGCGAAGAAGTGATCAGCAGCCTCTCGCCGGGCCAGGCGCTGGTCGGCGTGGTACAGCGCGAGCTGACCGCGATCATCGGCGGCGACTACGAGGGCAAGGCGGTCGAGCTCAACCTCGCCGTCACGCCGCCGGCCGTCATCCTGATGGCGGGTCTGCAGGGCGCGGGTAAGACGACCACCGTCGGCAAGCTCGCCAAGCTGCTGCGCGAGAAGTACAAGAAAAAAGTTCTGACCGTCTCGTGCGACATTTACCGCCCTGCCGCTATCGCGCAGTTGAAGACGGTGACCGAGCAGGTCGGCGCGGATTTCTTCCCGTCCGAACCGGATCAGAAACCGGTCGACATCGCGCGCGCCGCGGTGGATTGGGCCAAGCGTCACTATCACGACGTGCTGCTGGTCGACACCGCCGGCCGTCTCGGTATCGACGAAGCGATGATGCAGGAAATCACCGCGCTCCATAACACGCTGAAGCCGGCGGAAACGCTGTTCGTCGTCGACGCGATGCTCGGCCAGGACGCGGTCAATACAGCCAAGGCGTTTAGCGACGCGCTGCCGCTCACCGGCGTGGTCCTTACCAAGCTCGACGGCGACTCGCGCGGCGGCGCGGCGCTCTCCGTGCGTCACGTCACCGGCAAGCCGATCAAGTTCGTCGGCGTCGCGGAAAAGCTCGACGGTCTTGAAGTCTTCTACCCGGATCGCATGGCGAACCGGATTCTCGGCATGGGCGACATTCTCGCCCTCGTCGAAGAAGCGCAACGCGGCGTAGACGTGCAGGCCGCGCAGAAGCTCGCCGACAAGGTCAAGAAGGGCGGCGACTTCGATCTGAACGATTTCCGCGCCCAGCTCACGCAAATGAAGGGCATGGGCGGCCTGTCGTCGCTGATGGACAAGCTGCCCGCGCAGTTCCAGCAAGCCGCCGCGGGCGCCAACATGGGCCAGGCCGAGAAGCAGATGCGTCGCATGGAAGGCATCATCAATTCCATGACGCCGCAGGAGCGCGCCAAGCCGGATCTGATCAAGGCCACGCGCAAGCGCCGTATTGCCGCTGGCGCGGGCGTGCAAGTTCAGGAAGTCAACCGCATGCTGAACCAGTACGACCAGATGCGCACCATGATGAAAAAGCTCAAAGGCGGCAATCTGCAAAAGATGATGCGCGGCATGAAGGGCATGTTGCCCGGCATGCGCTAAGCTTTAGCAAGACGGCGGCGCGCGTTCCGCGTATGAACCACGGAACGCGCCCCTGACTCCGCTGGGCCGACTCCCGCTTTGTGCGGGTTTATTCTGTACCGCGCGCCGCCGTCCTCACTCACACTATGTATACAGTCACCGCCCGTCAGACGTCATGAACCGCGAAGAAGCTCTCCACATTTTTAGCCACTCCGAAGAAATCGTTTCGGCCGACGACGTCAACGCGTCGATCAGCGGCATGGCGGCCGCCATCCGCAACGAGATGAGCGAGGACTTCCCGCTCGTGCTGTCGGTCATGGGCGGCGCGGCGGTGTTCACCGGCATGCTGCTGCCGCACCTCGATTTCCCGCTCGAGTTCGACTACATCCACCTGACCCGCTACCGCAACACCACCAAGGGCGGCAACGAGATGCAGTGGCGCGTGGCGCCGGCAGAGTCGGTAAAGGATCGCGTCGTGCTGGTGCTCGACGACATTCTCGACGAAGGCGAAACGATGGCCGCGATTCGCGACCGCATTCTCGCGATGGGCGCGAAGCGCTTCCTGAGCGCGGTGCTGTGCGAGAAGATCATTCCGAAGGCCAAGCCGCTGCGCCCGGATTATTGCGGGTTCGAAGTGCCCGACCGCTATGTGTTCGGTTGCGGGATGGATGCGAAGGGTTACTGGCGTAACCTGCCGACGATTCGTGCGCTGACCGAAGGCGCGTAAGATGCATGATTTTCTCGCCGCCGCGTGATGTTTCGCGGTGCAGCGAGGAGACGAAAAAGCGGCCCTTCTGGGGCCGCTTTTTTTATGAAATCGCTGGGCTTTGCGCTGCGCTGTTTGCGTCGCGTTGTGTCGCGCTGCATTGCGCTAAGAGCTGCAAGTCGCGGATTACCTCGTGCGACGGCGACCGCCTTTCAAAGTTGATGCACGAACGACCGAATCCCTCCGAGCATCATCTCCACCGAAATCGCCACCAGAACCAGACCCATCAGCCTTTCGAACGCCATCATCGCGCGCTCGCCGAGCCACGCCTGAATACGCTCCGCCAGCATCAGCACGATCGCGCAGACCACCATCGTGACAGTCAGCGCGCCGATCCACTCGAACATCTTGCCTGGCGCCTGCGACGTCAGCAGCATCACCGTGGCCAGCGCCGACGGACCCGCCAGCGCCGGAATGGCGAGCGGCACGATGAGCGGTTCGCCGCCGCGCGTGTCGCCGCCGAACGGACCGTCCGGATGCGGAAATACCATTCTGAGCGCAATCAGAAACAACACGATCCCGCCGCCGATCCGCAACGACTGGTCGGTCAGGCTCATCATGCGTAGAAAGCGGTCGCCGACCACCATGAAGATCAGCAGGATCGCAAACGCGATTGCCACCTCGCGGAGGATGACGATCGTGCGCCGCTTCGGCGCCACGCCTCTCAGACAGCTAATGAAAAGCGGAATGTTGCCGAGCGGATCGGTGATCAGAATCAGCAGGACGGTCGCGGACAGGAAGGTGTACTCCACCGTCCGCTCCGCTTAACGCGCCAACGCTGCGCGAACTTTCCCGATCACCGTTTGCGCGGCGTCTTCGACCGGCAGCAGCGTCGCTTCAGCGTCGCGGCGGCCCTGGTATTCGAGCTTGCCTTCCTTCAGGCCACGGTCGCCGATCACGAGACGATGCGGCACGCCGATCAGCTCCCAGTCGGCGAACATCACGCCCGGGCGCTCGCCGCGGTCGTCGAGGATCACGTCGATGCCCGCTTCGACCAGCGTCGCATACAGATTATCGGCTTCTGCGCGCACGGCTTCGCTGCGGTCATAGCCCATCGGGCACAGCACGACTTCGAACGGCGCGATCGATTCCGGCCAGATGATGCCCTTGTCGTCAAAATTCTGTTCGATCGCGGCGCCCAGGATACGCGTCACGCCGATCCCGTAGCAGCCCATTTCCATCGGCCGCGGCTTGCCGGTTTCGTCGAGGCAGGTCGCGTTCATGGCTTCGGAATACTTGGTGCCGAGCTGGAACACGTGGCCCACTTCGATCCCGCGGCAGATGTCGATCACGCCCTTGCCGTCCGGCGACGGATCGCCCTTCTTCACGTTGCGAATATCGGCGACGACCGGCTCCGGCAGATCGCGGCCCCAGTTCACGCCGGTGGTGTGGTAATCCACCTCGTTCGAGCCGACCACGAAGTCGCTCATGTTCGCGACCGTGCGATCCGCGACGACCCTGATCGGCTTCTTCGTGCCGATCGGACCGAGGTAACCCGGCGGCGTACCGAAGGTTTCGATGATTTCAGCCTCGGTCGCCATGCGGAAGTCCGCCAGACCCGGCAGCTTGCTCGCCTTGATCTCGTTCAGATCGTGGTCGCCGCGCAGCATCAGCAGCCAGATGGTCGGCTCGGCGCCTTCATTTTCGGTGGCGAGGATGATCGACTTGATCGTGCGCTCGAGCGGAATGTTCAGCAGCTCGGCCACCGCTTCGCACTTCGCTTTGCCCGGCGTGGCGGTCTTCTTCATTTCTTCGGCGGGCGCCGCGCGTTCCGCGTAGAGCGGCAGCGCTTCGGCCGCTTCGACGTTTGCCGCGAAATCCGAGGTCGGGCAGTAGGCGATCGCGTCTTCACCGGTCTCGGCGATCACGTGGAATTCGTGCGAACCGCTACCGCCAATCGAACCGTTGTCCGCCGCCACCGCGCGGAAGTCCAGACCGAGGCGCGTGAAAATGCGCACGTACGCGTCGTACATCTTGCGATACGACTCGCGCAGACCTTCGATGTCCTTGTCGAACGAGTACGCGTCTTTCATGATGAATTCGCGGCCGCGCATCACGCCGAAACGCGGACGGATCTCGTCGCGGAACTTGGTCTGAATCTGGTAGAAGTTCACCGGCAGCTGGCGGTAGCTCTTGATCTGATTGCGCGCGATATCAGTAACCACTTCTTCGTGGGTGGGTCCGATCACGAAATCGGACTGCCTGCGATCCTTGAAGCGCAGCAGTTCGGGACCGTACTTTTCCCAACGGCCCGATTCCTGCCACAACTCGGCCGGCTGCACCGCCGGCATCAGCAATTCAATACCGCCCGCCCGGTTCATTTCTTCGCGCACGATGGCTTCCACCTTGCGGATCGAGCGCAGGCCGACCGGCAGGTAGTTATAGATACCGCCGGCAACGCGACGGATCATGCCGGCGCGCACCATGAGCTTGTGGCTGACGATCTCTGCGTCGGCGGGAGCTTCTTTGAGGGTACCGATAAAGAAACGGGAAGCTTTCATTCAGATTATCCAAAAGCGGCGGCTCCGGAGGGACCGCCCGAGAGGTGAAAACGGTGGGGAAATCGACACAGATCCGGCTCTGAGCCGGCACGGCTAGCCTGATCTCGGCACAACACAGCCCGACCGCAGCGCCGAAGCCGCCGCGCAAAGCCTTTGCACAAGGGATAAGGCACGGAAAGACTGACAGGCTACCGCAAACGCGGGCCTTTGGCGGCGAATCGTTCCAATCTGGTGCGAATCGGTGCGTCAGACCCGTTATCTGTTTATAATCAAAGCAATTTTAAAGGATTCGAAGGTGGTTGTATGCTGGATCGTGAAGGCTTTCGCCCGAACGTCGGCATCATCCTCTTGAACGCGCACAACGAGGTGTTTTGGGGCAAACGGCTCCGTGAACATTCCTGGCAGTTTCCGCAAGGGGGCATCAAGTACGGAGAGACCCCCGTGCAAGCGATGTATCGGGAGTTACACGAAGAAACCGGGCTGCTTCCTGAGCACGTCAAGGTGATTGGTCGCACGCGCGACTGGTTGCGTTACGAGGTGCCTGACAAGTTCATCAAGCGCGAAGTACGCGGTCATTACCGCGGCCAGAAACAAATCTGGTTTTTGCTCCGGATGGTTGGACGCGACTGCGACATCTGCTTGCGCGCCACCGACCACCCTGAGTTCGATGCGTGGCGCTGGAACGAGTACTGGGTGCCTCTCGACTGTGTGATCGAGTTCAAGCGGGATGTATATCAGTTGGCGCTGACGGAGCTATCCCGTTTTATGCGCCGGGCTGCGCCGCGTGCGGAAAAACCTGGCGGGCACCATGGGCCGCGCTATCCCCGGATAGCGTCGTCAATGGAAAGTCCGCCGGATTCCACGGTAATGACGGTGACTTCTGTGACCACCGTCAGCATCGAAACATCGGTTCACGTAACGATCGCGTCCGATTGCGGTCCGGGATCCGGGTCAACGGCAGAAGTCGACGCCGCACCGGATCACGAAGACGAATCGGCAGGCGAAACGGCCGGCTCGCTGTTCCGCCCGGGCGTGCGCAATTAACAACTCTGAGCGGCTGTTCACGCCGCCTCTCTCTGGCGCGGCTCGACGAGCCGCGTCAGTGTTTCGAGGAAACCATATTGAAAGCACTTGCTCTCGTCGTGGCGTGCGTCGCCACCGGCGCCCTGCTGGCTGGTTGTTCGAGCGCCGGCAAACCTACTAATAAAGACGACAGCGCGTTTACCTATTTGCTGGACCGCCAGAGCAACTGGGTTGAGAACAAGGTGGACGCTCTGCCGCCGCTGCCGCAAGAGTCGAATCTGCTGCCTTTCGAAGTCTCCGGCAATACGCCGCTGCAGTTCGCGGTCGACCGGAATTCGCTAACTGTCGGTACGGACGGCGTGGTTCGCTTTACCGTCGTCGTGGCAAGCCCGAGCGGCGCTCGTAACGTAATTTACGAAGGGATTCGTTGCGACACGTACGAATGGCGCCAGTATGCGGGTCTGAATTCGGATCACGACGGCTGGGACACCACGGTCGCGAACAACTTCACGCGCATTGAGAATGGCGCGCTCAACGCTTATCAGGCTGCGCTGTATCAGGACTATCTGTGCGCGAACAAGATGCCCATGGGGAACGCGGCCTCGATTCTGGAAAACATCCGCTATAAGCGCACAGCGAGTTCGTCGATTCACTGAGCTTTGGATTCATGCGGCTGTGCGCGTGAAAAAAGCCGTTCCAGCTTTCGCTGGAACGGCTTTTTGTTTGCCTCGCTCGTGTGCCTGTAACTGCGCCGGTTAGAAATGACTTAGACCAGCACCAGGTTGTCGCGGTGAATCAGCTCCGGCTCCAGCATATAGCCGAGCACCGATTCAATCTCGCCACTCGGGCGCCGCTGAATCAGCTTGGTTTCCGCACTGCTGTAGTTCGTCAGACCACGCGCCACTTCGCGCCCCGCGGCGCTCAGACAAGCGATCACTTCACCGCGCGCAAAGGCGCCCTGAACGCCGACGATGCCGATAGGCAGCAGGCTCTTGCCCCCTTCGGTCAGCTTTTCGACGGCGCCATCGTCGATCACCACATGGCCACGCACCTGCAGATGATCCGCCATCCATTGCTTGCGCGCCGCCATGCGCGCCGTGCGCGCGATCAACTGCGTGCCGATCGCCTCGCCCGACGCCAACCGTGACAACACGTCTGCTTCGCGCCCGCTGGCGATCACCGTATTGGCGCCGCTGTGCGCCGCACGCTTGGCGGCGAGAATCTTGGTCAGCATGCCGCCACGGCCGAGACTCGACCCCGCGCCGCCTGCCATGGCTTCGAGCTCCGGCGCGCCAGCATCGGCTTGCTGGACCAGTGTGGCAGTCGGATCCTTGCGCGGATCGGCGGTGAAAAGTCCTTGCTGATCGGTGAGGATGACGAGTGCGTCGCCTTCGATCAGGTTTGCAACGAGCGCGCCCAGCGTGTCGTTGTCGCCGAATTTGATTTCGTCGGTGACGACCGTGTCGTTCTCGTTGATGATCGGCACCACGCCTAAGCGTAGAAGCGTGAGCAACGTAGAGCGCGCATTCAGATAGCGTTCGCGATCGGCCAGATCGGCGTGGGTCAGCAGAATCTGCGCCGTCTGAATGGAATGCTCGGCAAAGCGGCTTTCGTACACCTGCGCGAGACCCATCTGGCCGACGGCCGCGGCTGCTTGCAGTTCGTCGATCTCGCGTGGCCGTTTGGTCCAACCGAGCCGTTGCATTCCTTCGGCAATGGCGCCCGAGCTGACGAGCACCACTTCCTTGCCCTGCGCGCGCAGCGCGGCAATCTGTGCGGCCCAGCGGCCGATAGCAGCATGATCGAGGCCCCGCCCGTCATTCGTGACGAGGCTCGAACCGACTTTCACTACCAATCGCCGTGAATCTGCGATGACGGAACGCATTGTGCGCGGTCTCCCAAGATGACGCGTGATGCAACCGGCGGCCCGGTCGGGTGCCGGCGCTCGAGCTTTTATGCCTGCGGGTCGATGCCGGCGTCGTCTGCGGCGGCGGGGGCTTGCGGCTTCTCGCGGAAGCGCACGTCCGCAGCGAGATCTTCGGCTTCCGCTGCGCGCTGCGCGTCAGAATGCGCGGCGATGTGGTCGAACACCGCGTAGCAAAGGCTTTCGCAGCCCTGACCAGTCAGCGCCGAGATTTCGAACACCGGACCATCCCAGCCGAAGCCTTCGAGGAACGCCGAGACACGCGCTTCGCGCTCGTCTTCGGGCACCATGTCCAGCTTGTTCAGCACCAGCCAGCGCGGCTTTTCATACAGCAGCTCGTCGTACTTGCGCAGTTCGTTGACGATCGCCTTGGCTTCCGCGACCGGATCGACCGCGTCGTCGAACGGTGCCAAGTCGACGATATGCAGCAACAAGCCCGTGCGCTGCAAGTGACGCAGGAACTGGTGGCCGAGGCCCGCGCCTTCCGCCGCGCCTTCAATCAAGCCAGGAATGTCCGCGATCACGAAGCTGCGGCTCGGCCCGACACGCACCACACCGAGATTCGGCGCGAGCGTCGTGAACGGGTAGTCGGCGATCTTAGGCTTCGCGTTCGACACCGACGCGATGAAGGTCGATTTGCCGGCGTTGGGCATGCCGAGCAGGCCGACGTCCGCCAGCACCTTCAGCTCAAGGCGCACCATGCGGCGCTCGCCCGGCTTGCCGTCCGTTTTCTGACGGGGCGCGCGGTTCGTACTGGATTTAAAATGCAGGTTACCGAGACCGCCCGCGCCACCCTGAGCGATCTGCACGCTCTGGTTGTGCTCGGTCAGATCGGCGATCAGTTCGCCGGTCTCCATGTCGGTGATCGTGGTGCCGACCGGCATGCGCAACGTAATGTCGTCGCCGCCCTTGCCGTAGCAGTCCGCGCCGCGGCCGTTTTCACCGTTGCGCGCCAGATGTTTCTTCGCGTAGCGGTAGTCGATCAGCGTATTGATGTTGCGGTCCGCGACCGCTATCACGCTGCCGCCCCGGCCGCCATCGCCGCCATCCGGGCCGCCGAACGGAACGAACTTCTCGCGGCGCATCGACGCGCTGCCATCCCCTCCGTCGCCGGCGATGACTTCAATCCTCGCTTCGTCAATGAACTTCATGCGTAACTCCGTCCCGTGGTGTGCTGCCAGATGGTGCTGCTAAATTTGTTGCTACTGGATGCTGCTATTTTGCCGCGCCCGCCGTGCGCCGATCAATCGGCCGAACGGCATAGGACATATCGGCATGAAGGGCGTTCCTGCCCATTCATCCGGCGAAAACCTGCCGGAATAAAAAAAGCCCCGCTAACTTCGCGGGGCCTTTTCCGGTCCTGAAGCCCGTGCCTGAGTAAGCTCAGACTGCTGCCGGGACGACGTTGACCATGTGCTTCTTCGCTGCGCCCTTCGTCGAGAAATTGACGTGGCCGTCCGTCAGCGCGAACAAGGTGTGATCCTTGCCGATGCCGACGTTTTCGCCCGGGTGCATACGCGTGCCACGTTGACGAACGATGATGCCGCCAGCGTTGATAGCCTGACCGCCATAAACCTTCACGCCAAGGCGTTTCGATTCGGAGTCGCGGCCGTTGCGGGATGATCCGCCTGCCTTTTTGTGTGCCATTTGATTTGCTCCTTAACCGGTGCGCTTACGCGTTAATCGCGTCGATGCGCAGTTCGGTATAGTTCTGGCGGTGGCCGCCATGCTTCTGGTAGTGCTTCCGGCGACGCATCTTGAAGATGGTCACTTTTGCGTGACGACCTTGCGACACGACGGTAGCCTTGACGGAAGCCCCACTGACCAGCGGCGTACCGAACTTAATCGATTCGCCTTCGCCCACTGCGAGAACCTGGTCGAGCGTGATTTCAGCGTCAATGTCTGCCGGTATCTGTTCTACTTTAAGTTTTTCGCCGACGGCAACTTTATACTGCTTGCCACCGGTTTTTATGACCGCGTACATTGAGAACCTCACTCTGTGTTCATTTTTCCCACGCACCGCGCGCGGAAACCCGTGATTATACATAGAGTTAGCTGCTCGGTCAAAACTCATTGAGTGGCGCCGCGCGTAGCGCCCGGCGCCTTGCCGCATAGCCCCGGCGCGCGGTTCTGCCGCCGCCCGGAACGCGCCGCGCCGCAGCCTGCGACCCGGAACTGTCGCGATTCGCCTTATAATTCGCGGCACTACCCAATTCAGCCATCATGTCGTCGACTGCCACCCCCTCCTCCAACGCCGCCAGCCTGCTCGCTCCGATCGCCGAAGACATGCAGCAGGTCAATCGCGTCATACGGCACCGTCTTGCGTCCGACGTGATGCTGATCAACCAGATTTCCGAGTACATCATCAGCGCCGGCGGCAAACGGCTGCGGCCCGCGCTGCTGCTGCTGGTGGCGGGTGCGCTGGGCGAAACCACGGGGCACCGGCATGAGCTGGCCGCGGTCGTCGAATTCATCCATACGGCCACGCTGCTGCACGACGACGTGGTCGACGAATCCGACCTGCGGCGCGGCCGCCAGACCGCCAATGCGCTGTTCGGCAACGCCGCGAGCGTGCTGGTGGGCGACTTTCTGTACTCACGCTCGTTCCAGATGATGGTCGGCGTGGGCAAGATGCGCGTGATGGAGATTCTGTCGGAGGCGACCAACATCATCTCCGAGGGCGAGGTGCTGCAGCTCCTGAACATGCACGACGCCGACGTGGACGAAGCCCGCTACATGCAGGTGATCCGCTACAAGACCGCCAAGCTGTTCGAAGCAGCCGCCCAACTGGGCGCGGTGCTGGCCGGATCGGACGCGAAAACGGAAGCCGCCGCGGCAGAGTTCGGCCGGCGCATCGGCACCGCGTTCCAGATCATGGACGACTGGCTCGACTACACGGGCACGGCTGAATCGATGGGAAAGAACGCCGGCGACGACCTTCGCGAAGGCAAACCCACGCTGCCGCTGATCTATCTGATCGAACGCGGCACGCCGGAGCAATCGGCGCTCGCTCGAGAAGTTATCGAGCAAGGCGGCACGGACCGTTTCGACACCATTTTCGAGGCGATCACGCGCTCCGGCGCGCTGGATCACACGCTCGAATGCGCGAAAAAGGAAGCTCAGGCCGCCGCAGCAGCAATTTCTTCATTTCCGGATTCCATTTTTAAAGAGAGCCTGCTAGAATTATGTTCTTACTCGACGGCGAGACAGTCTTGAACGAGACTGAAACGCCGGCTTAGTCTGAATCGAGTCTGCAGTACACATCGGGGTGTAGCTTAGCCTGGTAGAGCGCTACGTTCGGGACGTAGAGGCCGGAGGTTCGAATCCTCTCACCCCGACCAGATTCGCCTTGTTAGTTCAAGGCTCAAAAAACCGCCCAGCTTGCTCGGCGGTTTTTTGTTTTCTGGGCCGCGCGGCGTGTTATCTCGCTCACGCGCCCCGCACCGCCATCGCCGTCCTGTCTTTTGCCGCCAGCCCGGACGGCGCGCGCAAGCCCCTCTGCTATATTCTCTTCATCCTTTTCCCTATCCTTCACGACGCGTGGAACAACTTCCCTTATGGGCGCAGATTGGCGCCGTCTTTCTGCTGCTTATCTGCTCGAGCTTCTTTTCGATTTCCGAAACGGCGATGATGGCGATCAATCGCCATCGCCTGAAACATCTTGCCAATCAGAACGCGCTCGGCGCAAAGACCACTCAAGGCCTCCTCGCGCAGACAGATCAGCTTTTGAGCGTCGTGCTGATCGGCAACAATCTGTTCAACACCATCATTCCGGTGCTCACCACTTCGATCGCGCTGCACACTTTCGGTCGGAACAACCTGGTGCTGTCGATCGCGACCGGTATCGTCGCGTTTCTGATCATCGTGTTCGCGGAAATAACGCCGAAGATCGTCGGCGCGACGTTCCCTGAGAAAGTCGCGCTGCCGGCCAGCTTGCTGATTGCGCCGATGATGCGCGTCGCCAGACCGCTGGTGTGGTTCGTCAATCTTTTTGCAAACGGCATTCTGCGCGTGCTGCACATCAATACGAAAGGCGCGCACGACCAGCGCCTGTCGACCGAAGAGCTGCGCACCATCGTGCTCGAATCCGGCAGCTTCATGCCGACCAAACACCGTAGCATTCTGCTGAACCTGTTCGACCTGGAAAACATCTCCGTCGACGACGTGATGATCCCGCGCCGCCGTATCGAGGCGCTGGATTTCGACGCGCCGTTCGAACAGATCCTGCATCAACTCGAAACCTGCTATCACAACAAGCTGATCGTCTATCAAGGCGACATCGATCGGGTGCTCGGTGTGCTGCATGTACGCAAGACACTGGCGGCGCTGCACAACCAGGAGCTCGAGCGCGAGACGCTGCGCGAGCTGCTGGCCGAGCCGTACTTCGTGCCGAGCGGCACGCCGGTTTTCCAGCAATTGCAATTCTTCCAGGAGAGCCGCCACCGCACGGCGCTGGTCGTCAACGAATACGGCGAGTTGCAGGGCCTCGTCACGCCGGAAGACATCATCGAGGAACTGATCGGCGAGTTCACTACCTCGATTCCGCGCGGTGCCAATTCGCGCGGCGGCTGGAATGAGAACGGCGAATGCATCGTGGCCGGCAGCATGCCGCTGCGCGAGTTGAACCGCTGGCTGCATCTCACGCTGCCCACCGACGGGCCGAAAACGCTCAACGGCCTGATCCTCGAAATTCTCGAAGATATTCCCGACGGCGACGTGTGCGTGCAGATCGGCGAAGTCAAACTCGAAGTGATGCGCAGCGACGATCAGGCGATTCGTACCGTCAAGCTGTTCAGACCGCCGACGCGTGCGAAAGCCGGCAAGGTATTGCGCGGCTAGGTTAGTCGACGTGACTGCGCAACTTCGCAACGCGGCGCACGCGACAGCGAGGCACGACCGCAACAGCGCGCGACATGGGCGAGCACCGCAGCCAAGGACGGCAGGCAACAGCAGAACACGCGCCAAGCACAGCGGCCAAACCTGCAGCAGCATCGCACACAGACGCAGCGCGCGCCATTAGCCGAATGGCCGAATAGCGGCGCCCGCCGCCTTGCCGGAAGATGAAGCCGTCGTGTTCTACAGGCGGTTCATCACCGGTCTCTCATGCAAGCATCTTTCCAGCCCACAGCGCCAGCGGCATCGCCGCGTCCCGTCGCAAGCACCCACGAAAGCGCCGTCAGAGCGAAGCTGAAACCATTCGCACCCGAGCTCAGCGCAGCAAATCCCGCCGACACCGACAACGCTCCCGCCGTGCGTCTCTTGACCGACACTTTGCAGGAAGCAACTCGCCGAAACGCGTCGGACCTTCACATCGAGCCGGCGGAACACGGCTGGCGCGTGCGCTTGCGAATCGACGGCGTGCTGCACGAAATCCCGCCGCCGCCCGCGCATCTGCGTGACGCATTCATTACTCGGGTGAAGGTGCTGGCTCGTATGGACATCGCCGAGCGTCGCGTACCGCAAGACGGCCGGCTGCGCATCTCCACTTCGCCAGGACGCGTTGAAGACTACCGCGTCAACTCGCTGCCCACGCTATTCGGAGAAAAGCTCGTGCTGCGCAGACTCGATGCGCTGCCCGCCGATCTTTCACTCGACTCGCTCGGCCTCGATCCGCATCAGCGCAAAACAGTGGACGCCGCGATTCGCGCGCCGCACGGTCTCATGCTTGTCACCGGCCCCACTGGGAGCGGCAAGACATTGTCGCTGTACTGTTTCCTCAATCTGCTTAACGGCGAGGCCCGCAATCTCTGTTCGGTGGAAGATCCGGCGGAGATTCAGTTGGCCGGCATCAATCAGGTCAGCGTGCGCGAAAAAGCCGGGCTCACTTTCGCGGTCGCGCTGCGTGCATTTCTTCGCCAGGATCCCGACGTGATCATGGTCGGCGAAATTCGCGACGAAGAGACCGCCGACGTCGCCGTGAAAGCCGCGCAAACGGGCCACCTCGTCCTGTCGACCCTGCATACGAACGACGCACCGGCAGCCGTCGCGCGGCTGATCGATATCGGCGTCGAGCCGTATAACCTCGCCGCCGCGTTACGCATGGTCACCGCGCAACGGCTGGTGCGGCGGCTCTGCGTCGCGTGCCGCGTGCCGTCGCCGGAGTCGGTCGCGGCACTGCGAGCGGCGGGTTTCAGCGAGCATCAACTCGATGGCTGGCAGCCCTACGCCGCAGCCGGATGTGCAGCATGTCACGGTATCGGCTATCGCGGCCGCGTCGGCGTTCATCAGGTGATGCCCGTATCCGATGCGATGCGCGAGCTGATCGTCGCGAGCGCCGGCGCACATGAACTCGCGCGGCTAGCGCAAACTGAACAGGTGGGCACCTTGCGCGACGCGGCGTTGACGCGTGTGCGCGACGGCACCACCAGCCTCGCCGAAGCTCTCGCCGCCACCGAGGTCGCATGAACACGGCGAACACCGCGACGATCCCAAGACCACCGGCCTCCGACATGCGTTTCAAATGGCGCGGCGTCGATACCGACGGTGTGCGGAAAAACGGCGCACTCATCGCGCCGGACGCAGCCATCGCGCGCTCGGTACTCAAGCGCGACAATCTGTTCATCCTCGAACTGACTGCGCACGGACCGGCACCGCGTCCCACCACGCGCGCTGCGGACATCACACTATTCACTCGGCAACTCGCCAGCCTGCTACGCGCGGGTCTGCCACTCGCGCCCGCGCTGGACCTGCTCGCGCAAGCGCAGAGTTCACGCCGCCAAGGCATGCCGCGGATCGTCGGCGCTCTCGCGCGCGACATCACCGGCGGACTGCGTTTTTCCGCGGCGTTGCAGCGGCATCCCGCGCAATTCAACGCACTGTACTGCCAGCTCGTCGAAGTCGGCGAGGCGGCTGGCGCACTCGCGGCCGTCCTCGCCCGCATCGCCGATGACCGCGAACGCGCCGCCGCGCAACGCGCCAAAGTGCGCGCGGCACTGACCTATCCCGTCGCGATCCTCGTGCTGGCGATGGCAATCACCGCGGCATTGCTCGTATGGGTCGTGCCGACCTTCAAACAGATCTTCGACGGCTTCGGCGCCAGACTGCCTGCACCCACGCAATTCGTGCTGGCATTGTCGTCCGGTGTGGCGCGATGGAGCATACCGGCATTCGCCATGGTCTTCGCAACCGGGTCAGCAGCGACGTTTCTACTGCGACGTTCCGAAGCCGCGCGCATCCGCTTTGCGCGCGTATCGCTGACAATACCGGTTGCCGGTCCGCTGCTGCGCACGTTGTGCGCGGCGCGCTGGAGCCGCGCGCTCGGCACCTTGTTATCAGCCGGCACGCCGCTGGCCGACGCGTTCGATTCGCTGACTTACGCCACCGGCAACGCATTCTTCGACCGCGCTACCGTTGAAATCGCCGCGCGTCTGCGGCGCGGCGAGCGGCTCGCCGCCGCGATGCGCGCGGCACGCTGCTTTCCGCCGGAGGTCGTGCAGCCGATTGCCGTTGCCGAGGAGTCCGGAGCACTCGACACCATGCTGATCGACGTGGCGTCGCTGGCCGATCGTCAGGTAGACGAAAAGATCGGCACGCTGTCGAGCCTATGCGAGCCGCTCGTCATCGTCGTGCTCGGCGCGCTGGTCGGCGGCCTCGTGATCGCGATGTATCTTCCCATTATTCAACTCGGCAACGTGGTGTAGGATCGCAGCCGAATCCATCCTTAATCTATGCGGGCTACTCTTCCACTCGTGCCAGACACCTCTTTCAGCCTGCTCTCGGGCTTGCTGCCCGACCATTTCGCGACCGGCCTCGGCCAGGCGTTCGGCAGCTTGCCCGCAGCATCGCAGATGACATTCGCCATTGTGTTCGGGCTCGTGATCGGCAGCTTCCTGAACGTTGTCGTGCATCGGCTGCCGATCATGCTCGACCGCGCCTGGCGCGCTGAAGTCAGCGACGCCACCGATCAACCACAGGAAAAAGACGGCTTGCCGGCACGCTACAACCTGTGGGTGCCGCGCAGTGCGTGTCCTCATTGCGGCCACGTGTTGAGCGCATGGGAGAACCTGCCGGTCCTGAGCTATCTATTGCTGCGCGGCCGCTGCTCCGCGTGCAAGGCGCGTGTGAGTCTGCGCTATCCGCTGCTCGAAATCGCCAGTGCAGCGTTCGCAGCCGGCGCGCTCGCGTTGTTCGGCCCGACCTTCACGGCGCTCGCAGCCTTTGGTCTGTGCGCTACGCTGCTCGCCATGAGCGCGATCGACATCGACACGCATCTGCTGCCCGACTCCATGACGCTGCCGTTGCTGTGGGCGGGCATCATCGTCAACTTCAACGGTATGTTTACGAACTTGCACGATGCGGTGCTCGGCGCGATCTTCGGCTATCTGGTGCTGTGGGTCGTGCATTGGGTATTTCTACTCATACGCGGCGTCGAAGGCATGGGTCATGGCGATTTCAAATTGCTGGCGGCGCTCGGCGCGTGGCTCGGCTGGGCAGCGCTGCCGCAGATCGTGCTGATCGCTGCGGTGAGCGGCGCGGTCGTCGGCCTGCTGGCAACGTGGCGCGGCCGTATGCGGTTCGAAGAGCCGCTGCCCTTCGGGCCGTTCCTCGCGGCAGGCGGCGCACTGACGCTGTTTCTCGGCACGCCACTCTATCTGGCTTTGGGAGGCTGAAGCATGTTTGCTGTGGGATTAACCGGCGGCATCGGCAGCGGCAAATCGACTGTCGCCGACCTGTTCGCGGCGCACGGTGTGCCGCTCGTCGACACAGACCTGATCGCGCACCGCATCACAGCGCCGCACGGCATCGCCATGCCGCCAATCGCGGCGGAGTTCGGCGAGACGTTCGTCGCCCCCGACGGCTCACTCGACCGCGCCCGCATGCGCACACTCGTATTCAGCGACGACAGCGCGCGCAAACGCCTCGAAGGCATCACGCATCCATTGATTCGCGCGGAGACCGAACGCGAGCAGCGCGAGGCGCAAGGGCCTTATGTGATTGTCGTGGTGCCGCTGCTGGTCGAATCCGGCAAATGGAAGACGCGCGTGAATCGCGTGCTGACGGTGGACTGCAGCGTCGAAACGCAGATCTCGCGCGTGATGAGCCGCAATAATTTCAGCCGCGAACAGGTGCTGGCGATCATCGCCCGTCAGGCCACGCGTGAAGCGCGCCTCGCCGCGGCCGACGACGTGATCGACAACAACAACGCGCCGCTCGACGCGCTAAAAGCGCAAGTCGACGCGTTGCATCGCGTGTATCTGTCGCTCGCCGGCGCATGACGCCGACGTGATACCTCGGGAAATCCCGGTTGAACTTCGCAGCGATGCGCATGCCAAAGTGCGTTGAAAACCGCCCGAAACACGTGAAAAAAGTTGCAAATGCGTGCTGAAAAAGTGCGTGATTGCTAGGGTAGTCTCACGGCATTAGAATGTTCTGCATTCCCGTCACCGACCACGCCCGAGGCGAGCCCGCTTGATCCTTTACGAGTATCCCTTCAACGAGCGAATCCGGACGCTATTGCGCCTCGAAGATCTGTTCGAGCGCTTCACGTTCTTTCTGACTCAGGAAGACGCCAGGGAACATCACGTCGCACTGACAACGTTGTTCGAAATCTCAGAGGTTGCGGGCCGCGCGGATCTGAAGTCGGATCTGATGAAAGAACTCGAACGCCAACGGCAAACGCTGGCGCCGTTTCGCGGCAATCCGGGAATCGAACAGAGTGCGCTCGAGGCCGTACTCGGCGAGATCGAGCAAACTCTCGCGGGGCTTTCGCAGATGCAGGGCAAGACCGGCCAGCATCTTGCAGACAACGAGTGGCTCGCCAGTATCCGCAGCCGCGCGATCATTCCAGGCGGCACCTGCAAGTTCGATTTGCCGTCCTATTACGCCTGGCAGCAGATTCATCCCGATCAGCGCCGCCAGGACATCGCCAAGTGGGTAACGCCGCTGCTGCCGCTGCGCGACGCGGCCATTATCGTGTTGCGGCTCGCGCGCGAATCCGGCCAGGCATCCAAGGTCATGGCCATGCAGGGCAGCTATCAGCAGATGCTCTCAGGCCGTTCGTATCAATTGATGCAAGTGCGGGTAGCACCGGAATTGCGCGTGATCCCCGAAGCCAGTGCGAACAAGTACATGCTGTGGGTGCGCTTCACGGTGCAGGACGGCGATCTGCGTCCGCGTGCGGTCGATGTCGACGTACCTTTCCAGCTCACGCTTTGCAGCCTGTAAAACACGCTCGCAAACCTGTCATATTCATCGGGTAAATCACAAAGGAAGGGGCGCGCCTTTAAAGCGGCGAAAAATGCCCCTATATTCGTTACTTGTTCCGTTTGCGATTGATTGCCTGACCGTATGCCTACTGTCGTCAAATGCCCCACTTGCGGAAAGGACGTCCGCTGGACACCTGAAAACCGCTTCCGCCCCTTCTGTTCCGATCGCTGCAAGCAGATCGACCTCGGCGCCTGGGCCGCTGAGAAGTACAAGATCGGCGGGGCCGAGCAGGAGGCGTCGTCGGACGAGACGCCTGGCGGTGGGGATTACACTCCGCATTGAGCGCGCGGCCTGCTAGCCGGGCCATGCCGATCGGCGCTGCGCTAGAGCAGCGCCCGGTGTCGCGCGTCCTTCTCTTTCCGCTTCAGTTCTTTTCGGCTGCGAGCCATTCCAGCACGGGAATGGTCGCCGGCAACAGCGGCTCGACGTCCGCCGGCAGCGTCTGCCAGACAAAAGCCTGACCTTCGCGGCCGTGCGGCTCGCCGGACCACTGCGTCACTTTGCAGAAAAAAAGCCGCACATACGCGTGCGGGTAATCGTGTTCGAGCGTATGCCATAGATGGCTTGCCTCGACGTCGATACCCAGCTCCTCGTGCAGCTCACGTGCGAGCGCGGCTTCGACCGATTCGCCCGCTTCCAGCTTGCCGCCCGGAAACTCCCAGTAGCCCTCGTACGGCTTGCCGGCCGGGCGCTGCGCCAGCAGATAGCGCCCATCGGGCTGGACCAGCACGCCGACCGCGACTTGCGTCACCTTGCGGCCGGCGGCGTTCTTCTCGACGTCATCGCTCATGCCGACGCTCACGCTGAGGTTTTGCGGCCGGACCAGTCGCGCGCGAACTGCCACGCAACGCGTCCTGAACGCGAGCCGCGCTCGAGCGCCCACACCAGCGCGTCGCCGCGCGCCGCCTCGACTTCGGCGTCATCGCAGCCGAAATGCCGCAGCCAGTGGCCGATGATCGACAGGTAGTCGTCCTGTTTGAACGGATAGAAGCTGACCCACAGGCCGAAACGCTCGGACAGAGAGATCTTTTCTTCCACGAGTTCGCCGGGATGAATCTCGCCGTCGGACGTGTGCTTGTACGTCTCGTTGTCGCTCATGTATTCCGGCAACAGATGGCGGCGGTTCGATGTCGCGTAAATCAGCACGTTGTCCGATTGCGCGGCGATCGAGCCGTCGAGCGCGACCTTCAGCGCCTTGTAGCCCGACTCGCCGTCTTCGAACGAGAGGTCGTCGCAGAACACCACGAAGCGCTCCGGCCGCTGCGCGATCAGATCGACGATATCGCCGAGGTCGTGCAGATCGTCCTTATCCACTTCGATCAGACGCAGGCCGTCTTTCGCGTACGCGTTCAGACACGCCTTGATCAGCGACGACTTGCCGGTGCCGCGCGCGCCCGTCAGCAGCACGTTGTTGGCCGGCTGCTTGTGCACGAATTGACGCGTGTTCTGCTCGATCAGGCCTTTCTGGCGATCGATGTTTTGCAGGTCGTCGAGCGTGATCGCCGAGATGGCCGGCACCGGCTGCAGGTAGCCGCGCCCCTGACGCTTGCGCCAGCGAAAGGCCACTGCCGCCGACCAGTCGATGTCAGGCGCAGCGGGCGGAAGCATCGCTTCGAGGCGGACGAGCACGGCTTCGGCCCGGGTCAAAAACTGTTCGAGTTTATCCATGGCTGTGAAATAAGCGGCCTTGGAGCCGCGTAATGAACCTGGTGGTTACGAACGATAGTCGGCGTTGATACTCACGTAATCGTGCGACAGATCGCAAGTCCAGATCGTGGCTTGCGCATCGCCGCGGCCGAGTACGACACGAATGCCGATCTCGCTCTTTTTCATGACGCGCTGGCCGTCTTCTTCACGGTAGGCCGGATTGCGGCCGCCGGCAGTCGCAACCAGCACGTCGTCCAGATACAGATCGATCTTGCCGACGTCGAGATCGTCCACGCCGGCATAGCCGATGGCCGCGAGAATGCGGCCGAGATTCGGATCCGATGCATAGAAGGCCGTCTTCACGAGCGGCGAGTGGCCGATCGCATAGGCGATCTGGCGGCATTCGCCGACGCTCGAGCCGCCTTCCACTTGCACGGTCATGAATTTGGTCGCGCCTTCACCGTCGCGCACGATCAGTTGCGCGAGGGTCTGGGCGACTTCGGTCACCGCGTCGCGCAGCGCTGCATAAGCGGGCGAGTCGGTGGACGTGATCGCCGGCAGGCTCGATTTGCCCGACGCGATCAGGATGAACGAGTCGTTGGTCGACGTATCGCCATCGATCGTGATGCAGTTGAACGAGCGGTCCGCCACGTGCTTGACCAGCGCGTCGAGCACCGGCTGGGCGACGGCGGCGTCGAACGCGAGGAAGCCGAGCATGGTCGCCATGTTCGGCTTGATCATGCCCGCGCCCTTGCTGATGCCGGTCAGCGTGACCGTGTGGCCCTCGATCGTGACCTGGCGCGACGTGGCCTTGGGCAGCGTGTCCGTGGTCATGATCGCCTGCGCGGCGTCGTACCAGTTCGCTTCCTTGCGGTTCGCCAGCGCGGCCGGCAGACCCGCTTTCAAACGATCGACCGGCAGCGGCTCCAGAATCACGCCCGTCGAAAACGGCAGCACCTGCTCCGGCGTAATGTCCGCGAGACGCGCGAGCTCGGCGCAGGTTTCGCGTGCCGCCACGAGGCCCGGCTCACCCGTGCCCGCGTTCGCGTTGCCGGTGTTGATCACCAGCGCGCGAATCGGCTTGCCGCCGGCGCGCACGCGTTCCAGATTCTCACGGCACACCGTGACGGGCGCCGCGCAAAAACGGTTCTGCGTGAACACGCCGCCCACCGTGGCGCCATCGCCCACGGAAATGACGAGCACGTCCTTGCGGTTCGGCTTGCGAATATTCGCCTCCGCCCAGCCGAGCGAAACGCCGGCGACGGGGTGAAGTTGAGCGGGATCGATCGAGGGGAAATTGACAGCCATGGTCGCGACCTGTCGAAGAAAATGCCGGCAGGCGCCGGCATCGGGGAAACGGAACTGATGGCCCGGGCGTGCTGCCGGACCACCGCGAAATCAAGGCAACCTAGCGCGTAAAACGACGCGGCGCGCCTCTCAGCGCGCCGCATTGGGCATTACACGATCTTGCCGTGGCACTGCTTGTACTTCTTGCCGCTGCCGCACGGGCACGGGTCGTTACGGCCGACCTTCGGCACGTTGTCCGCGCTCAGGTTCGCTGCGGGCGCCTGCGACGAGCCATGGCTCATTGCATCGCCGATCATGGCGGCGGTGGCTGCTTCCGCGGCAACGGGCGCCGCGGCGGCTGCTTCGGCGAATTCGGCGTGGCGGAACTCGACGTTTTCAAGGTGGCCGCCCTGCTCTTCGAGCTGTTCGGCAGCCTGCTCCAACTGTTCCGGCGACTGGATCTGCACGTTCATCACCACGCGGGTGACTTCAAGCTTCACCGCGTCGAGCATGGCGGCGAACAGTTCGAACGCCTCGCGCTTGTACTCCTGCTTCGGGTTCTTTTGCGCATAGCCGCGCAGATGGATACCCTGACGCAAGTGATCGAGCGCGGCCAGATGTTCGCGCCAGCTACGGTCCAACGTTTGCAGCATGATCGAGCGTTCGAACGCGCTGAACGATTCGCGGCCGACCAGTTCGACCTTCGCTTCGTACGCTTCGTCCGCGGCGGCTTCGACCGCTTCGAGAATCTCGTCCGCGCTGATCGAGTTCGACTCGTTGATCATTTCCTGGATCGCGAGATCGAGCTGCCATTCGTTGCGCAGCACTTCTTCCAGCTCGGGCACGTCCCACTGCTCTTCAATGCTGCCTGCCGGCACGAACTGGTGAACGATTTCGCCGATCACGCTCTGGCGCATCGCGCCGATCGTTTCGGTGATGTCGTTCGCTTCGAGCAATTCGTTGCGCTGCTGGTAGATCACCTTGCGCTGATCGTTCGACACATCGTCGTATTCGAGCAATTGCTTGCGAACGTCGAAGTTGCGCGCTTCCACTTTGCGCTGCGCCGATTCGATCGAGCGCGACACGATGCCCGCCTCGATCGCTTCGCCTTCGGGCATCTTCAGGCGGTCCATGATCGCGCGCACGCGATCGCCGGCGAAAATGCGCAGCAGCGGATCTTCCAGCGACAGATAGAAGCGCGACGAACCCGGGTCGCCCTGACGGCCGGCACGGCCGCGCAACTGGTTGTCGATCCGGCGCGATTCGTGGCGCTCGGTGCCGATGATGTGCAGACCGCCCGCGGCCTTCACCTGATCGTGCAGCGCCTGCCATTCGTCGTGCAGCTTCTGGATGCGGCGCTGCTTGTCGTCTTCAGCCAGCGTTTCGTCCAGTTCGAGGAACGACGCCTGCTTTTCCGCGTTGCCGCCGAGCACGATGTCGGTACCGCGACCGGCCATGTTGGTGGCGATCGTGATGCGCTTCGGACGGCCGGCTTCGGCGACGATCTCGGCTTCACGCGCGTGCTGCTTGGCGTTCAGCACTTCGTGCGGCAAACCGGCCTGCTTCAGCAGATGCGACAGCAACTCGGAGTTTTCAATCGACGTCGTTCCGACCAGCACCGGCTGTCCGCGCTCGTAGCAATCGCGAATATCGCGGATCACCGCGTCGTAACGTTCCTTGGCGGTCTTGTAGATCTGATCCTGCTTGTCGATCCGCTTGGGCGGACGGTTGGTCGGGATCACGACCGTTTCCAGACCGTAGATCTCGTTGAATTCGAACGCTTCCGTATCCGCCGTGCCGGTCATGCCGGACAGCTTCGCGTACATGCGGAAGTAGTTCTGGAACGTGATCGACGCGAGCGTCTGGTTCTCGCTCTGGATCTTGACGTGTTCCTTCGCCTCGACAGCCTGGTGCAGCCCGTCCGACCAGCGGCGGCCCGACATCAGACGGCCGGTGAATTCGTCGACGATCACCACCTCGCCGTTCTGCACCACGTAATGCTGGTCCTTGAAGAACAGCGTGTGCGCGCGCAGCGCGGCGTACACGTGGTGCATCAGCGTGATGTTCTGCGGCGCGTACAGGCTTTCGCCTTCACCGATCAGGCCCCACTCGGCGAGCAGACGCTCGGCCTTTTCGTGGCCCGATTCCGTCAGGAACACCTGGCGGCCTTTTTCGTCCAGCGTGTAGTCGCCCGGCTTTTCGACGCCGGTGCCGTCCGCTTTCTCTTCGCCGATCTGGCGTTCGAGCAGCGGCGGCAGCGCATTCATGCGCACGTACAGGTCGGTGTGATCTTCGGCCTGGCCGGAGATGATCAGCGGCGTACGGGCTTCGTCGATCAGGATCGAGTCGACCTCGTCGACCACCGCGAAATTCAGGGCTCGCTGCACGCGCGCGTCGGTCTCGTAGACCATGTTGTCGCGCAGGTAGTCGAAGCCGAATTCGTTGTTGGTGCCGTACGTGATGTCAGCCGCGTAGGCTTCCTGCTTCGCGCCGTGATCCATCTGCGACAGGTTGATGCCGACCGACAGACCGAGGAAGTTGTACAGGCGCGCCATCCATTCGGCGTCGCGCTGGGCGAGGTAGTCGTTGACCGTGACCACGTGCACGCCGCGGCCCGACAGCGCGTTCAGGTACACCGGCAGCGTGGCGACGAGCGTCTTGCCCTCGCCGGTGCGCATTTCGCCGATCTTGCCGTAGTGCAGAACCATGCCGCCGATCAGCTGCACGTCGAAGTGGCGCATTTTCAGCACCCGCTTGCTGGCCTCACGGCACACCGCGAAGGCTTCCGGCAGGAGCTTGTCGAGCGATTCGCCGCTCGCGACGCGCTGGCGGAATTCACCCGTTTTGGCGCGCAGTTGATCGTCCGTCAATTGCTCGATCTGCGGCTCGAGCGCATTGATCGCCGTGACGGTCTTTTGATATTGCTTGACTAGCCGCT
The DNA here is from genome assembly GCF_046028095.1 of Paraburkholderia phytofirmans. GTDB lineage: Bacteria > Pseudomonadota > Gammaproteobacteria > Burkholderiales > Burkholderiaceae > Paraburkholderia > Paraburkholderia phytofirmans_A. The sequence goes on along the minus strand of NZ_JAQQDJ010000019.1, from coordinate 28,518 downwards.
GGTTGCGGCTGCCAAAAATCTTCTGTAGAAAACCGGTGGTCATCGGATCGGTGTCTGCGTCGCGGCTTCGGCTGGGTCGCGGCGTGCAGTTCATGCACGTGCGCTCCGGGGTCGGAAGGGCCTCGGCGGCTTAGTCCAAGAGTGAATTCGAATCGCGCATTTTAGCACGCGCCCCCGCCCACGCTTATGTCAGCAGCGAGACGGCGGCGGGGCATCCGGAGCCCGCCGCAGCAAGCTCTGGCAGTCCGTATTGAGGCGGGCCCGCGTGCGTCCTGCGCGGTACAATCGCGGCGTGAACGCGCATAGGGTGCGGACACGCCGTTACCCATCGAACATGAGCCGTTTTCCTTCCTTTTCAAGGCCGCCGCCCCAGCAGTTCAAGGCGCGCCGCCCGCAGCCGGTCGCCGAGGTGCTCAATCGCACGGACGCGTTCGCGGCCCTGCGCGCGGGCGTCGAGCAGATTGCGGCGTTGGAAAAGGATCTGCGGGCGCTGCTGCCCGACTATCTGGCGACGAGCGTCGAACCCAGCTTTATCAAGGAAGGCGTGCTGGCCCTGTTCGCCGGCCATAACGCGCTGGCGGCGCGGCTGCGGCATCTGGAGCCACGGCTGCTGGCGGATCTGCAGCAGCGCGGCTGGCCCGTGAATTCGCTGCGGATTCGCGTGCGGCCGCAGGCTGTGAAGGAACCGCCGCCGGTCAAACAGGCGCGCATGACGCCGGCTGGCGCTGATGCGCTCCACGCGCTGAGCGAATCGCTGGCGCCTTCGCCGTTACAGGAAGCGCTGGCGAAAATGGCAGCACGGCATCGGAGAAATCGCTAGGCAAAAGAAAAGCGGCCCGACTGGGCCGCTTACTTTTCATGCGCTTGATTCGGAAATTTCACCCGAAGCGAAAGCGAAAGCGTCAGGCAAAAGCCGTCTGCGTCTCGTAGGCAAAACCGCGCGGCGCCTTCTGCGTGTCGTCGAAGGTGACGATTTCGTACGAATCTTCGTGCGCCAGCAGTTCGCGCAGCAGCGCGTTGTTCAGGCCGTGGCCCGACTTGTACGCGTCGTACGCCGCCAGCAACGGATGGCCGACCACATACAGGTCGCCAATCGCGTCGAGCATCTTGTGCTTCACGAACTCGTCGTCGTAGCGCAGGCCGTCGTTGTTCAGAATGCGGTACTCGTCCAGCACGATTGCGTTGTCCATGCTGCCGCCGCGCGCCAGACCCAGTTCGCGCATCATTTCCACTTCATGCGCAAAACCGAAGGTGCGGGCACGCGCGATTTCGCGCACGTACGACGTATTGGCGAAATCCACTTCCAACGCCTGACCGGTTTTATCCACAGCCGGGTGACGGAAATCGATCGTAAATTTGAGCTTGAAACCGAAATACGGATCGAGACGCGCGAATTTATCGCCGTCACGAATTTCGACCGGCTTGGTGACCTTGATGAATTTCTTCGCCGCGTTCTGCTCTTCAATACCGGCAGACTGAATCAGAAACACGAATGAACCGGCGCTGCCGTCCATGATCGGAATTTCTTCGGCGGTGACGTCGACATACAGATTGTCGATGCCGAGACCGGCGCAGGCGGACATCAGATGCTCGATGGTCGAGACGCGCGCGCCGTCCTTCTGCAACACGGAAGCCAGACGCGTATCGCCAATCGCCATCGCCGACGCAGGAATGTCCACCGGCGTGGCGAGATCCACGCGCGAAAACACGATGCCCGTGTCCGGCCCGGCCGGACGGAGCGTCAGTTCGACTTTGCGGCCCGAATGCAGGCCGATGCCGACTGTCTTGACGATTTGCTTGATAGTGCGCTGCTTCAGCATGGTGATCTTCTATTCGATTGAAAATCCCAATCGGGACTTTTTATTCCATAGCGCGAATTATACTCCAATACCCTTAGGAGCGTCTTTTCCCGGAACGTATCAATCTGTTTCGCTGCATTACCCTTGGGCGCCCGTCAGGGAAAGCGTGACGGGCCGATGCCCCGGAACGGAGGCGTTTCCGGTCATCGGCCCGCGTAACGGCCTGTCACAAAAGCGTCTTATCGACCGTTGCCCAGGCACAACGCGCTAACGGCGCGTGCCCGCGGCGAAGGCCATGACGCCCGCGTGCCTAGCTCAACGTAGCGAGAATACTCCCTGCATCGCTGACTTCGAATTTGCCGGCAGCCTCGACGTTCAACGTCTTGACCACGCCGTCGTCGACCACCATCGCGTAGCGCTGGGAACGGATTCCCATGCCGCGCGCCGACAAATCCTGCTCGAGACCGAGCGCTCGCGTGAAAGCCGCACTACCGTCCGCCATCATGCGCACCTTGCCCGAGGCATGCTGATCGCGTCCCCACGCGCCCATTACGAACGCGTCGTTGACGGACACGCACCAGATCTCGTCGATGCCAAGAGCGCGCAACTGCTCGGCGTGCTCGACATAACCCGGTACATGTTTGGCCGAACAGGTGGGCGTGAACGCGCCCGGCAATCCGAAGATCACCACACGCTTGCCCGCCGTCTGTTCGCGCACGTCGAAGCTGTTAGGCCCGATCGTGCAGCCCGCCCGCTCGTCTTCGATCAACTCGAAGAGCGTTGCGTCGGGCAGCTTTTCACCTGGCTGAATCATGCTCAGTCCTTTGCATCGATGCGAAGCACGCTCGCACGTCGTCGTGTCGCAGTGAAAAATCCGGCGTGGGCACCAACCACTGCATGCTCCGCCGTCCGGCGACAGTCGCCCACTCCGCTTCGCGAATCCGAAGAGGGCAGTTGTCCTTGTCGCGAATCCTCAACGATACGCGACTTGTTCGCCGTTCACCCGCCACGCTCGTGCATTCGTCCGCCAGCGCCAGAATCGACGCCGCAACGAAAGCCTGCCCCTGCGCTCAGTCCGCCTGCTTGCGCAGGAATGCCGGAATGTCGTACGTGTCGACGCCCTTTTCCTGCAGCGCCTGCACATGCGAAGCGGCCGTATCGCGCGACGTGCGCCACACTGCCGGCGTATCCAGCGCGCCGTAATCGGCGGTGCTGGCGTGCGACGACTGCGGTGCGTAGGCAGCGTGTGCGTTGATCGGCTGGTTGTCGGTGCCGGTGCGCAGCAGCGTCATCGGTGCCGATTGCTGCTTCTTGGCCGCGCGGCCCAGACCCGTTGCCACGACCGTCACGCGCAGCGCGTCGCCCATTGCATCGTCGTACACTGCGCCGAAGATGACCGTTGCGTCTTCCGCGGCATAGCTCTTGATGGTGTTCATCACTTCGCGCGTTTCCGACAGACGCAGCGAACGGCTCGACGTGATATTGACCAGCACGCCACGCGCGCCCGACAGATCCACACCTTCCAGCAGCGGGCTGGCAACAGCCTGCTCAGCAGCGAGGCGAGCGCGATCGACGCCGGCAACCGTCGCCGTGCCCATCATCGCCTTGCCCTGCTCGCCCATCACCGTCTTCACGTCTTCGAAGTCGACGTTCACCAGACCGTCGACGTTGATGATTTCCGCGATGCCGGCAACTGCGTTGTTCAGAACGTCGTCTGCGCACTGGAAGCACTTGTCCATCTCGGCGTCATCGCCCATCACCTCGAACAGCTTGTCGTTCAGGACGACGATCAGCGAGTCGACGTGATCCTCCAGTTGCTGCGAACCGGCTTCTGCCACGCGCATCCGCTTGCCGCCTTCGAATTCGAACGGCTTGCTGACGACGCCAACGGTCAAGATACCCATTTCCTTGGCGATCTGCGCGACCACGGGTGCTGCGCCCGTGCCCGTGCCGCCGCCCATGCCGGCCGTGATGAAGACCATGTGCGCGCCGCGCAGTGCGTCGGCGATGCGCTCACGGGCTTCTTCCGCTGCGGCGCGGCCCATTTCCGGCTTGGCGCCGGCGCCCAGACCCGTGTTGCCGAGCTGGATCACCGCGGTGGCGCGCGAACGCGACAAAGCCTGCGCGTCCGTGTTCATCACGATGAAGTCGACGCCTTGCACGCCTTTGTTGATCATGTGCTGAACAGCATTGCCGCCAGCGCCACCTACTCCGACCACCTTGATGATGGTGCCGTTCGTTTCGGTTTCCAGCATTTGGAAATCCATGATGCCTCCGTCAAGATAAAAATTTACAGCCACTTCGGCCGTTATTCGGCAGGAGATCGGGCAACCCCCTGTCGCGCGCCGGCCGCCGGCACCAGCGCGTATTTTTTTTGAAACCTGTTCGAAAACCCGTTCTATGCAGCGGTACTACGAATGCTTTAGAAGTTGCCGAGGAACCAGTCCTTCATGCGCGTGAACACCTGTCCCATCGAGCCCGACTGCACCGCGACCTTGCGGCCGCGCATGCGTTGCGAGCGTCCTTCGACGAGCAGGCCCATCGCCGTCGAGTAGCGCGGATTGCGCACTACATCGGCGAGACCGCCCGCGTACTCCGGCACGCCGATACGCACCGGCTTCAGGAAAATGTCCTCGCCCAGTTCGACCATGCCGAGCATCATCGACGCGCCGCCGGTCAGCACCACGCCGGAGCTCAGCAGTTCCTCGTAACCCGACTCGCGCACCACCTGCTGCACGAGCGAAAACAGTTCTTCGACACGCGGCTCGACCACCGCCGCCAGTGCCTGGCGTGACAGCGTGCGCGGACCGCGCTCGCCGAGACCCGGCACTTCGATCATCTCGTCCGGATCGGCGAGCGCCTGCTTGGCGATGCCGTAATCCACCTTGATGTCTTCCGCGTCCGGCGTCGGCGTGCGCAGCGCCATCGCGATGTCGCTCGTGATCTGGTCGCCGGCGATCGGAATCACCGCCGTATGACGGATCGCGCCTTCGCTGAAAATCGCAATGTCCGTCGTGCCGCCGCCGATATCGACCAGCACCACACCGAGTTCTTTCTCGTCTTCCGTCAGCACCGCGAGCGACGACGCCAGCGGCTGCAAGATCAGATCGTTCACTTCGAGCCCGCAGCGGCGCACGCATTTCACGATGTTCTGCGCCGCGCTCACCGCGCCAGTGACGATATGCACCTTCACTTCGAGACGAATGCCGCTCATGCCGATCGGCTCGCGCACATCTTCCTGACCGTCGATGATGAATTCCTGCGTCAGGATATGGAGCACCTGCTGATCGGTCGGGATGTTGATCGCCTTCGCCGTTTCGATCACGCGCGCCACGTCCGTCTGCGTGACTTCTTTCTCCTTGATCGCCACCATGCCGCTCGAATTGAAGCTGCGGATATGGCTGCCGGCAATCCCGGTAAATACGTTGGTGATCTTGCAGTCGGCCATCAGCTCGGCTTCTTCGAGCGCGCGCTGAATGGACTGCACGGTGGCCTCGATATTCACCACCACGCCTTTCTTGAGCCCCTTCGATTCGCTCTGGCCGAGGCCGATCACCTCGTAGTGACCTTCGCCCTTCAACTCGGCGACGATGGCCACGACCTTCGACGTCCCAATGTCGAGGGCGACCAGCAGATCTTTATAGTCTTTACTCATAGCGTGCTCATTGCGTGTGATGTCCGTTTACTTCTTGCCCTTGTCGGGTTCGGTGATAAAGCGCATCCCTGCCGCGCGAATCGCGAAACCGTTCGGATAGCGCAAGTCCGCATACTCGATATCCTTTCCCCAACGTTGCGTCACCGCGCTCCACGCCGCGCTCAGACGTTTGCTCCGATCGAGCAGCGTGTCCTGATTGCGTTCGCGCCCAAGTTCCACCTGCGTGCCGTTCGAGAGCTTCACCGTCCACGCGTAGCGCGGCGACAGCGTCACTTCTTCAGGCGTCGCGCCCAACGGCGCAAACCATTTCTGGAAGTCGTGATACCGCGCGACCACCTCTTTTGCCGTCCCGTCCGGACCGTCGAACGCGGGCAGGTCTTCTTCGAGCTCGCCCTGGTTCGCGGTGAACAGCTCGCCGTCGACGCTCACCAGCTGATCACTGCCCCACGTTCCCAGCGGTTTGTACTCTTCCAGCGTGACAGCCAGTGCATTCGGCCAAACGCGCCGCACGCTCGCATGACGCACCCACGGCATCTGCTCGAACGCCTGACGCGCCACGTCGAGATCCACCGTAAAAAAGTTGCCCTTCAAGCGCCCCACCACACCCGCGCGCACCGTCGGCGAATTGATGTGCTCGGTATCGCCGTCGATCTGAATCTCGCGCAGCGCGAAATTCGGGCGCTGGATCAGCCAGTAACCGCCTGCCGCCAGCAGCACGAGCACCAGCAACACATGCAATGCGTTGGAGGCGAAATTGAGCTGGCGAACGTTGTTCCACATGGTGTTGCTTTCGGGTCGCCCCGGTTAGTCCTGCAGCGTCAGCGCCAACACGCCGACAACCAGTTCCTGATAGCTGATGCCCACCGCGCGCGCCGCTTTCGGCGGCAGCGAGTGATCGGTCATGCCAGGCGCCGTGTTCACTTCGAGGAAATACGGGTTGCCGTCGGCGTCGAGCATGAAATCCGCGCGGCCCCAGTCGGTGCAGCCGAGTACATCGAAGGCGCGGCGCGCCAGCACTTTCAGGCGCGCTTCCTCGTCCGCCGCCAGACCGCACGGGATCAGATACTGCGTGTCGTTCGCGATGTACTTAGCGTGGTAGTCGTAAAACTCGCCAGCCGGCACGATGCGGATCACCGGCAGATCGAGATTGCCGGCGATGCACGCGGTGTATTCGCCGCCGCCTTCGATGCTCTTTTCGACCACCACGATCTTGTCGTACTTGACGGCTTCGATCAGCGCGGCCGGGAGTGCTTCGGCGCTCTTCACCTTGATCACCGCGACGCTCGAACCTTCGCTCGCCGGCTTCACGAAGAGCGGCAAGCCGAGCTTCGCGACAATCTCTTTCGAGCGCGCTTCGTAGTCGTCGCCACGCAGCACGGCTTCGAACGGCGGCGTCGGAATGCCGAGTTGCTGCCACACGAGCTTGGTGCGGAATTTATCCAGACCGAGCGCCGAGCCGAGCACGCCGCTGCCCGTGTACTTGATGCCGTAAAAGTCGAGCGCGCCCTGAATCTGGCCGTTCTCGCCGTAGCCGCCGTGCAGCGCGTTGAACGCGCGCACAAAGCCTTCTTCCTTCAATGCGGCGAGCGGACGCTCGGCCGGATCGAACGGATGCGCGTCCACGCCGGCGTCGCGCAGACCTTGCAACACCAGGCGGCCGGAATTGAGCGATACCTCGCGCTCGGCGGAATTACCACCGAGCAGCACTGCCACTTTGCCGAATTGTTTCGGATCGATACTGCTCATCTCACTCACACCTTGTTTTCTTGCGCGAGGCGACCCGGCACTCCGCCGATCGAACCCGCGCCCATCGTGATCACCACATCGCCGTCGCGCACCACTGCTGAGAGAGCGTCCGGCACTTCATCCACCGTATCGACAAAGACCGGCTCGACCTTGCCCGCCACGCGCAGCGCGCGCGCCAATGCGCGGCCGTCCGCGGCGACGATCGGCGACTCGCCGGCCGAATAGACTTCGGTCAGCACGAGCGCGTCGACGGTCGACAGCACTTTCACAAAATCCTCGAAGCAATCACGCGTACGCGTGAAGCGGTGCGGCTGGAACGCCAGCACCAGGCGACGCCCCGGAAATGCGCCGCGCGCCGCCGCCACCGTGGCCGCCATTTCGACCGGGTGATGACCGTAGTCGTCCACCAGCGTGTAGGCGCCGCTCGCTTTGCCTTCGCTTACGACCGGCACTTCGCCGTAGCGCTGAAAGCGTCGGCCCACGCCGTTGAAATCCGCCAGCGCTCGCTGGATATCGGCATCTTTCACTTCAAGTTCAGTCGCAATTGCAATTGCGGCCAAAGCGTTCTGCACGTTGTGCTCGCCCGGCAGGTTCAAGACGATGTCGATCGGCGCCGCGTCTTCGCGCATGGCCGTGAAATGCATCTTGCCGTCGTGCGCTTTTACGTTGACCGCGCGCACCTGCGCATCCGGCGCGAAGCCGTAGCGAATGATCGGCTTCGACACGAACGGCAGGATCTCCTTCACGTTCGGATCGTCGACGCACAACACCGCGATACCGTAAAACGGCAGACGGTGCGTGAATTCGATGAACGCCTGCTTGAGCCGCGCGAAATCGTGGCCGTAGGTGTCCATGTGATCGGCGTCGATGTTCGTGATGACTTCGATCACCGGGAACAGATTCAGGAACGACGCATCCGATTCATCCGCTTCCGCGACGATGAAGTCGCCCGTGCCGAGTCGCGCATTCGCGCCTGCGCTAATCAGCCTGCCGCCGATCACGAAAGTCGGGTCGAGACCGCCCGCCGCGAGCACGCTCGCCACCAGCGAGGTGGTCGTGGTCTTGCCGTGCGTACCGGCAATCGCGATGCCTTGCTTCAGGCGCATCAGTTCCGCGAGCATCACCGCGCGCGGCACGATCGGAATGCGTCGATGACGCGCGGCCAGCACTTCCGGATTGTCGCTACGCACCGCCGTGGAAACGACCACAGCGTTCGCGCCTTCGATGTTCTCCGCCGCGTGACCGATCGCGATCCGCGCGCCGAGTGCGGCGAGGCGATCGGTGATCGCGTTGCTCGTGAGATCCGAGCCGCTCACCTGATAGCCGAGGTTGACCAGCACCTCCGCGATGCCGCTCATGCCGACACCGCCGATGCCGACAAAATGAATGTGTTTGACGATGTGTTTCATTGCTTTCCTTCTGGGCTCGCGCCCGAAATCGAACCCGCCACGGTCGCGCAAATCTGCGCAACCTGTTCAGTGGCGTCGGGTTTCGCGAGCGAGCGCGAACGCTCCGCCATCTCCGCGAGGGTCTCTCGCGTCTGGCTGCGCAACCAGTCAGCGAGGGTTTCCGCCGACAGATCGCGTTGCTGCACGACCAGCGCCGCGCCGTTGTCGGCGAGGAACGCTGCATTAGTGGTTTGGTGATCGTCTACTGCATACGGGAACGGCACGAAGAACGCCGCCACGCCTACTGCTGAAATCTCTGAAACTGTCATGGCGCCCGAGCGGCAAATCACCAGGTCCGCGTTCGCGTAGGCGCTCGTCATGTCGTCGATGAACGGCACGAGTTCGACGTCGGCGCCTGCTTGCAGACCTGCTGCCGCGTAGTTCTCACGCAGCGCCTCGATATGCTTCGCGCCCGCCTGATGCACGATGCGCGGACGCTCATTCGGCGCGAGCAAGGCCACCGCACGCGGCACGACTTCATTCAACGCCGCGGCGCCCAGACTGCCGCCCACGACCAGCACATTCAACGGGCCGCTGCGTTGCGCGTAGCGTGCTTTGGGTGCAATTGCGCGCGCAAGTTCCTCACGAATCGGATTTCCCGTCCATTCGCCGTGCGGCAGTGCATTCGGAAACGCAACCAGCACGCGTTTGGCGACTTTCGCGAGCACCTTGTTCGCGAGACCCGCAATCGAATTCTGTTCGTGCAGCACCAGCGGACGGCCGCTCAACGCGGTCATCAAGCCGGCCGGAAACGTGATATAGCCGCCCATGCCGAGCACGACATCCGGCTTCACGCGACGCAGCACGCTCAGGCTTTGCGTGCAGGCACGCAGCAGATTCAACGGCAGCATCAGCTTGGTTTTCATGCCCTTGCCGCGCAGCCCGCCGAAGCGCACGTATTCCATCGGGATGCCGTGCTTCGGCACCAGCGTCGCTTCCATGCCCGCAGGATTGCCGAGCCATACGACCTTCCAGCCCCACGCCTGCATCAGATGAGCGACCGCGAGCCCCGGGAACACGTGTCCCCCGGTGCCACCGGCCATCACCATCAGCGTGCGTTGCGGCAGAGCGGTCATACCTTCCCCCCACGCATCAGCATGGACGAAAACCCGTTTTGGCTTCGGCCGCTTCGCTTAACTTCGCGCGCTTCGCGCACGAAGTTAGCCTTCGCCGATATCGTGCGCTGCTGCATGGGGGTCATACCTTCCCCCCACGCATCAGCACACGATTTTCATAATCCACACGCATCAGCACGGCAACCGCGACGCAGTTCAGCACAATGCCCGAGCCGCCGTAACTGACGAGCGGCAACGTGAGACCCTTGGTCGGCAGCAAGCCGAGGTTCACGCCCATGTTGATGAAGGTCTGCGCGCCGAACCAGATGCCGACGCCCTTCGCCACCAGGCCCGCGAACGTGCGGTCGAGTGCGAGCGCCTGACGGCCGATCTCGAACGAACGGCGCACGATCCAGTAGAACATCAGGATCACGACCAGCACGCCGATAAAACCCAGTTCCTCGCCGATCACCGCGAGGATGAAGTCGGTATGCGCTTCCGGCAGATAGTTGAGCTTCTCGACGCTGCCGCCAAGACCTACGCCGAACCACTCGCCGCGGCCGAACGCGATCAGCGAGTGCGTCAATTGATAAGCCTTGCCCTGCGCGTAACGGTCGTCCCACGGATCGAGGTACGCGAAAATCCGCTCGCGACGCCACGGCGATGCCCACACCAGCAAACTGAACGTGCCAACCGCAGTTGCCACCAGGCCACCGAACAGCTTGCCGTTCACGCCGCCGAGAAACAGCACGCCCATCGCGATCGCCGCGATCACCATGAACGCGCCCATGTCCGGCTCGAGCAGCAACAACGCGCCGACGAGACCCACCGCCACCGCCATCGGCAAAAAGCCTTTGGCGAAGCTGTGCATGTATTCCTGCTTGCGCACCGTGTAGTTCGCCGCGTAAATCGTCACCGCGAGCTTCATGATTTCCGACGGCTGCATGTTCGTGATGCCGAGCGGAATCCAGCGACGCGCGCCGTTCACGCCCTTGCCGACGTGCGGGATCAGCACGATCACCAGCGCGACCAGCGAAATCAGAAACAGCTTCGGCGCGTACTTGTCCCACGTCGCGATCGGAATGCGGAACGACACGATGCCGATCACCGAACCCATCACCACGAAGATGATCTGGCGCACGAGGAACGCGTAATCACGATACGACGCGTACTTGGGCGAATCGGGCATCGCGATCGACGCCGAATACACCATCACCACGCCGAGACCGAGCAGCGCGACGACCACCCACAGCAGCGAGTGATCGTAGTCGAGCATGCGCGAGCGCAGCGGACGCACTCCGTTGACGGCGCTCGCGAGACCACTGCCGCCCGTGCGGCCGCCGACGCGAGCCGCCCCGCCCGAACCACCCGCGTCGCCGGCGGCAGCCTGACGCGAACCGAAACGTTCCGACCAGCTCATATCATCGTCCCCCGTTCGGCCGCGATGTCTTCTACCGTGCTGCGGAATACCGCGGCGCGGTGCGCGTAACCCTTGAACATGTCGAAGCTCGCGCAAGCCGGCGAGAGCAGTACGGCGTCGCCCGGTTCCGCAAGCGCCGTTGCTGCGCGCGTCGCTTCTTCGAGCGTGGCGTGATCCGTCATGGCGATGCCGGTTTCTTCGAGCGCGGCGCGAATCAGCGGCGCGTCACGGCCGATCAGCATCACGGCGCGGCACCAGCGCATGACCGGCGCGGCCAGCGGTTCGAAATCCTGGCCCTTGCCATCGCCGCCGGCGATTAGCACGATGCGCTGCGCGAGCCCGTCAAGCGCGGCAACCGTCGCGCCGACGTTAGTGCCCTTGCTGTCGTCCACATAGTCGATACCGTCGATCGACGCGATTAATTCCACGCGATGCGGCTCGCCGCGATATTCGCGCAGTCCGTGCAACAGCGGTGCGCCCGGCAGACCGATTGCGCGCGTAAGCGCGTAAGCGGCGAGCGCGTTGGCGGCGTTGTGCAGGCCTCGAATACGCAAGGCGTCCGCGGGCATCAAGCGTTTCAGTGCGATATTCGGCGGCGTGACCACTTCGTTCTTGCGACGGCGCTTCGGCACCGGTTCGTCGCTGGCGTCGCGATCGTGCGCCTGCACGAGCCAGATCATGCCGTTGTCGCGCAGCAGACCGTAGTCGCCGTCGTTCTTCGGCTCGGTGACGCCGAACGTGACCATCTCGGCTTCGCTGTCTTCCGCGGGCGTCAGCTTCATGACGCGCGAGTCATCGCGATTCAGCACGCGCACAGTCTGCGCACCGAAGATGCGGCCCTTCGCGGCGGCGTACGCGTCCAGACCGCCGTGCCAGTCCAGATGATCTTGCGTGATGTTCAGCACGACCGCCGCATCCGGCGAGAACGTGTGCGCTGTTTCCAACTGGAAGCTCGACAGTTCGAGCACCCACACGTCGGGCAATGCGGTGTTGTCGATCGCTTCCGAAAGTTTGTCGAGCAGCGACGGGCTGATGTTGCCGGCCACGGCGACCTTCTTGCCGGCGCGTTCACACAGCAGGCCAGTCAGACTCGTCGTCGTGGTTTTGCCGTTAGTGCCGGTAATCGCGATCACCTTCGGCGCGTAGCCGCTTTCGCCGAGCGTCTTCAGCGCTTGCGAAAAGAGTTCGAGTTCGCCCCACACGGGAATGCCTTGCTCGCGCGCCGCTTCGATCAGCGGCAACAGGTCAGCGGCAAGCGGCGACAAGCCCGGGCTGATGGCGACGAGTTCGACGCCTTCGAGCAACACCGGCGAAAACGGGCCGCCGACGAATGCGGCGTCGATGCCGTGCGCTTCCAGCGCGGGCAGGTTCGGCGGCACTTCACGCGTATCGGCCACACGCAGCCGACAGCCGTGCCGCGCGCACCAGCGCGCCATAGCGAGACCGGATTCACCCAGTCCCAGCACGAGCACCATCGGCTTTTGCCGATCCCGAAACTTCTCGCCGAACATCGCCTGCTTCCTTAATTACCTGCTGCTTAACGCAGTTTGAGCGTGGACAAACCAAAGAGACACAACATCAACGTGATGATCCAGAAGCGCACGACCACCTGCGTTTCCTTCCACCCCGACAATTCGAAATGGTGATGCAGCGGCGCCATCTTGAAGAGACGCCGCCCTTCGCCGAAACGGCGCTTGGTGAATTTGAACCAGGTGACCTGCAACATCACGGAAAGCGTTTCCGCGACGAAAATGCCGCCCATGATGAAGAGCACGATTTCCTGACGCACGATCACCGCCACCGTGCCGAGCGCGCCACCGAGCGCGAGCGCGCCGACGTCGCCCATGAACATCTGCGCCGGGTGCGTGTTGAACCAGAGGAATGCGAGCCCTGCCCCGCCCATCGCCGAACAGAAGATCAGCAGTTCACCCGCGCCGGCGATATGCGGAAACAGCAGGTATTTCGAGTAGACCGAGCTGCCCATCACATAAGCGAACACACCGAGCGACGCGCCGACCAGCACGACCGGCATGATCACGAGGCCGTCGAGACCGTCGGTGAGATTGACCGCGTTGCTCGCGCCGACGATCACCAGATACGTCAGCACGATGAAGCCCCACACGCCGAGCGGATAGCTGATCGATTTGACGAACGGCAGCATCAGGTCGGCGCGCGCCGGCAAGCCCATCGAAAGGCCGCTGCGCACCCACGCCATGAACAGGTCGAACACGCGCACGTTGCTCGCTTCGGACACGCTGAAGGCCAGATAAACCGCCGCGAACAGGCCGATCACCGACTGCCAGAAATACTTTTCGCGCGACGACATGCCGCGCGGATCCTTGTAGACCACCTTGCGGTAATCGTCGACCCAGCCGATCACACCGAAACCGAACGTGACAAGCATCACGATCCAGATAAAGCGATTGGTCAGATCGGCCCACAACAACGTCGCCACGGCAATGCCGAGCAGAATCAGCACGCCGCCCATGGTCGGCGTGCCGGATTTGACGAGGTGAGTTTGCGGGCCGTCTTTGCGAACGGCCTGACCGACCTTCATGGCGGTCAGCTTGCGAATCACCGCCGGGCCGCAGACGAGCCCGATCAGCAGCGCGGTGATGGTCGCCATCACCGCACGGAAAGTCAGATAACTGAACACGCGCAAGAAGCTTGCGTCATTCTGCAGCCATTGCGCCAGCGCCAGTAGCATGCTTCGGTCCTTCTATTTCAATGTGCGGCGGGCGTACTGCCCGCTGCGTTGGGTTGTGGACTCGTTACGGCGTCCACCACGCGCTCCATCTGCATGAAGCGCGAGCCTTTCACGAGAAGCGTTGCGGCAGGACCGAAACCGGCCTGCTGCAATTGCGCGACCAGCGTGCCGATGTCGGCGACGTGATGCGCGTTGGCGCCATACGCGGTGCAGGCGTCGCGCGAGGCGTCGCCCATTGCGTACAGCGCGTCGATACCGCGTTCTTTGGCGTATGCGCCGATTTCGCGGTGAAATGCCGGACCGTTGTCGCCGACTTCTCCCATGTCGCCCATTACCAGCACGCGCGGCGCGGCGCGTGAGGCGAGCACGTCGATCGCGGCGCGCATCGAATCGGGGTTGGCGTTGTAGGTGTCGTCGATGACGGTGGCGCCGGCGAGCGAGCCGAGTACGGCCTGTTTCACCTGCAAGCGTCCCTTCACCGCGCCGAACAATTCGAGCCCGCGCTTGATCGCGTCGAGTGAAACGCCCGCGGCTAAAGCTGCTGACGTTGCGGCCAAAGCGTTGTGCGCGTTGTGGTCGCCGAGCACTTGCAGCGTGACTTCGAGCTGGCCTTCCGGCGTATCGATGCTCAGGACGTTGCCGGAGAACGTGCCTCTCACTGCCGCCTCGGTGATGCGCTCGGCGGTGTTCAGCGCGAAGTCCATGATGCGATTGCCGGTTGCGGCTACGCGCCAGATGCTCGCGTAGGCGTCATCGGCCGGGAACACCGCGACGCCTTCCGGCGACAGCGCGTGAATCACGCTCGCATGTTCGAGCGCGACGGCTTCGACCGTCGCCATGAATTCCTGATGTTCGCGCTGCGCGTTGTTCACCACGGCGACCGTCGGCTCGGCGATTTTCGCGAGCTCCGAGGTTTCGCCCGGATGGTTCATGCCGAGTTCGACTACCGCCAGTTGATGCGATGCGTGCAGACGGAACAGCGTGAGCGGCAAGCCGATGTCGTTGTTGAAGTTGCCTGCGGTCGCGAGACGCGCGTCGGCGCCGACCGCGGCGGCGAAGATCGACGCGATCATTTCCTTGACCGTGGTCTTGCCGTTGCTGCCCGTCACGGCGACGAGCGGCATGCTGAACTGGCGGCGCCAGCCGCGTGCGAGCGCGCCGAGACCCACGCGCGTGTCGGTGACTTTGAGCGCCGGCACAGTCCAGTCTTGCGGCGTGCGCGTGACGAGAACGGCCGTCACGTTGCGGGCGGCGACGTCCGGCAGAAAGTCGTGAGCGTCGAAGCGGTCGCCCTTGATCGCGACGAACAGATCGCCGGGGCCCGCGCTGCGGCTGTCGGTCGAGACGCGTTCGAACGTGACTGTATCGTCACCGACCACGGTCGCGCCCGCAATCTGCACGGCGGCTTCACGCAGCGAGAACATGGTCATTCGCCACCTCCGCGTGCGTGCGTCGCGCGTGCGGCCAGCGCGAGGCGAGCGTGGTCCTGATCGGAGAAAGCGCGTTTCTTGCCCATGATTTCCTGTGTTGCTTCGTGCCCCTTGCCGGCCAGCACGATGACGTCTTCGCGCGCGGCGCTGCGGATCGCTTGCAGGATCGCGCTCGCGCGGTCCTCGATACGGCGCGCCTTCGACGCGTCTTTCATTCCAGCCGCGATCTGCTCGATGATGGCTTGCGGATCTTCGCTGCGAGGGTTGTCGCTGGTCACTACGACGCCGTCGGCGATTTTCTCGGCGATCGCGCCCATCAGCGGACGCTTGGTCGCGTCGCGGTCGCCGCCGCAGCCGAACATGCAAATCAGTTCGCCGCCGCGCGCGGTCGCCATCGGGCGCAACGCCTCGAGTGTTTTTTCCAGCGCATCCGGCGTGTGCGCGTAATCGATCACGACGAGCGGTTCGTCGTTTTGCAAGCGGCCGCCGAGACGCTGCATGCGACCGTTCACCGATTCGAGCTTTGCCAGTTCGGCCACGGCGGCGTCGAACGGGACGTCGGCGGCCAGCAATGCGCCCAGCACGCCGAGCAGATTGCTCACGTTGAACGCGCCGAGCGTTTGCACTTCCACTTCGGCATCGCCCCAATCCGAGGTGCTCAGATGGAACGCCGTGCCCGTGGCAGTGGCGCGCACGTTTGAAGCGAGCAGAAGCGCGTCGGCTTGAGGCGCGTCTTGCAGTGTGTCGTCCAGGCCGTATGCGATCGTGCGTGCGTGCCCCTGCGTGCTCGCGAGCAAACGCCGGCCGGCGGCATCGTCGCGATTGATCACGGCTGCGCGCAGTTCCGGCCAGGCGAACAGACGCGCTTTCGCCGCTTCGTAGGCTTCGAACGTGTGGTGATAGTCGAGATGGTCTTGCGTGAGATTCGTGAATACGGCGATGTCAAACGCCGTGCCGTTCACGCGCCCCTGATGCAGCGCGTGCGACGACACTTCCATGGCCACCGCCTGCGCGCCCGCATCGCGCAACTGCGCGAGACTGCGCTGCAGTTGCGGTGCGTCGGGCGTGGTGAAGCCGGTGTGCACCAGGTGGCCCGGCAAGCCGGTGCCGAGCGTGCCGATGATCGCGCAGGGCGTGCCGAGCGCCGTCAGCGCCGCCGAAATCCACTGGCTGCACGAGGTCTTGCCGTTCGTGCCGGTAACGCCGAGCGTCAGCATGCTGTCGCTCGGATCGTTGTACCAGCCGCTCGCAATCGAACCCGCGAGTTCGTTCAAAGCCGGCACGGCCAGGGTGTTCGACGGATCGATCGCGCCGCTGAAGCCTTCGGGCTGAACCAGCACGGCGGCGGCGCCACTTTCGATGGCGCCCTCGATGAACGGGCGGTTGTCCGCGCCATCAACGGCGTAGGCGAAAAACGCGTCGCCGGCCGCGAGCGAGCGCGTGTCGGCGTGCAGATGCGCGCCTGGCTGCACGTGAGCATGCAGCCAGGCGAGGGCGTCGGCGATCTGCCGCTGTGCGGGATGCTTCTTCCGCAACATGCTCATCGCACGACTCCCGGATGGCTTTTCGCGTTCGCAGAAATCGTCATCTTCTTCGCGCCGGCACTGGTGGAGATTTTCTTGGCCGTGGCCGGCGTGGCGGGCGCGGTCGGCGCGGCCGGGGCCGAATCGTCCGACACCACCATTTGCTTGACCGGCATGTCCGGCGGCACATTCAACGAGCGCAGCGTATCGCCGACGATGCTCGAGAACACCGGGCCCGACACCTGACCGCCGAAGTGGCTGCCCGCCGTCGGTTCGTCGACCGAAACGGCGACGACGATGCGCGGGTTCGGCATCGGCGCCATGCCGACGAACGAAGCGCGATATTTGGAGTGGTCGTAGCCGTGCGCGCCATGCTTGTACGCCGTACCGCTCTTGCCGCCGACGCGATAGCCCGGCACCGCCGCATCCGGCGACGTGCCGCCCGGGGCCGTGACGGTTTCGAGCATCGCGCGCACCTGGCGAGCGGTGGTCGGCGCGAAGATCTGCGGACCGGTGGCCGGCTGATCGCCAGGCGTGCGGAAAATCGACACCGGCATGATTTCGCCGTCATGGGCGATCGCGGTGTAAGCGCGGCCCAACTGGAACAGCGACACCGACAGACCATAGCCGTACGACATGGTGGCCTGCTCGATGCGGCGCCAGCCCTTCCACGGACGCAGACGGCCGGCCGCCGCGCCCGGGAAACCGACCTTCGGCGCCTGGCCGAGACCGATGCTGGTGTACATGTTCCACATCTCTTCGGGCTTGAGCTGCATGGCGATCTTCGTCGCGCCGATGTTGCTCGACTTCTGGATCACGCCGCCCACCGTCAGCACGCCGAACGCGCTGTCGTCGGTAATCGGCGCACCGTCAAGCACGAAGCGGCCGCCGCCTGTATCAACCAGTGTAGTCGGCGTGACGCGGTGCAGATCGAGCGCGAGCGAGACCGTGAACGGCTTCATGATCGAGCCGGGCTCGAACGTGTCGGTCAGGATGCGGTTGCGCAACTGATCGCCGGTCAGGTGGGAACGGTCGTTCGGGTTGTACGTCGGGTAGTTGACGAGCGCCAGCACTTCGCCGGTGCGCACGTCGATCACCATGGCCGCACCGGCCTTCGCCTTGAATTTCTCGACGGCCGCCTTCAGGTTCGTATAGGCGATGTACTGAATCTTGCTGTCGATCGAGAGATCCACGTCCTGACCGTTGTGCGGCACGACCTGCTCGTCCACATCTTCAATGATGTGGCCCATGCGGTCCTTGATCACGCGACGGCTGCCCGACATGCCGGCGAGCAGCTTCTGGTCGCCGAGTTCGACACCTTCCTGGCCTTCGTCTTCCACATTGGTGAAGCCGATCAGGTGGGCCGTGATCTCGCCTTCCGGATAGAAGCGCTTGTACTCGTCGCGCGCGTAAATGCCGGGGATCTCCAGCGCGGCGACTTTTGCGGCGACGTCGACCGGCACCTGGCGCTTCACGTAGACGAAGGTCTTGTCTTCCGAGAGCTTGGCGCGCAGTTCCTTATTAGTCATGCCGAGCAGTTTGCCGAGCGACGTCAGCTTGTCCGCGCCGAGGTCGTCCGGCACCGATTCGGGAATCGCCCAGATCGCGCGCACCGGCAGACTCGTGGCCAGCACGAGACCGTTGCGGTCGAGAATCTTGCCGCGCGTGGCCGGCAGTTCGAGCCGGCGCTGATAGCGGATTTCACCCTGCTTCTGATAGAACGCGTTGCCCGGGCCCTGAATCCAGAAGGCGCGCGCGGTAAGCGCGACGAACGCCATGAACAGCAGGAACACGACGAGTTTCGAACGCCACATCGGCAGACGCACCGACAGGATCGGATTGGCCGAAAAAGCCACGCTCTTGCGAGTCGACGATTTTTTCATCGCACGCCTCCGCGACGGGTCGCTGCCGGCGCCGATGCCGGGCCGGAAGTCGGAATCGGTGCATCTTCGGCTCGCGCCGCGCCCGGATCGAGCGTGAGGTATTGCGTGCGGCCGGTGGTGACCGATTGCATCTTCAGGGAATCAGTGGCGATAGTCTCGATGCGCGACGTTTTCGACAACGCGCTCTGCTGATATTGAAGCTGCGAGTAATCCTGCTGCAGCTGGCGCTCCTGCGATTGAGCGCGCTGCAACTGGATAAAGATCTGGCGCTGCTGATTGGTAGCGTTGACGACGGACAAAGCGCAGCCCATCACGATGATCAGCAGGAAGATGTTGAGACGATTCATGGTGCGATCCGCTCCGCCACACGCATCACGGCAGAACGGGCGCGCGGATTCGCGGCGACTTCAGCGTCGCTCGCGAATACACGGCCGATGATTTTGAGCGGAGGGCTCGGCAGATCGACGGCGCGAATCGGCAGACGGCGATCCACCGCGGGCGTACTGGCGTGCGCCTGCATGAATCGCTTGACGATCCGGTCCTCGAGCGAATGAAAGCTGATGACCACCAGCCGCCCCCCTTGCTCCAACAGCGACAACGCTGCTTCTAAAACGACTTGCAGCTCCGCAAGCTCTTGATTGATGTGAATCCGTATAGCTTGAAAGGTGCGGGTTGCCGGATCCTTGCCCTTCTCACGGGTTTTGACGACGTTAGCCACGATTTGGGCAAGCTCGCCCGTGCTGACGAGAGGCCCAAGACGGTCGGACTCTGCCCGGCGAGCAACAAGCGCCTTTGCAATCTGAAAAGCAAACCGTTCTTCCCCATAATCTCGTATCACCTCCGTCAATTCCTGCACCGTGGCCCGCGCGAGCCAATCAGCCGCTGATTCGCCGCGCGTCGGGTCCATCCGCATGTCGAGCGGGCCGTCGGCGCGGAAGCTGAAACCCCGCTCCGGATCGTCGATTTGCGGCGACGATATGCCCAGATCCAATAAAACGCCCGACACCCGTCCTACGCCGCGCTCCGCAATCGCGGTGCGCAGTGAAGCAAAACTCTCGTGCACGATGCCGAAGCGCGGATCCGCAATCTGCTGCGCCGTGGCGATGGCGAGCGGGTCTTTGTCGAAAGCGATCAGACGCCCCGACTCAGCCAGCTTCTCCAGCACCAGGCGGCTATGCCCACCGCGCCCGAACGTGCCGTCCACATACACGCCGTCCGCGCGCGTGACCAGCGCTTGAACCGCTTCGTCCAGCAGCACCGTGCGATGCTGCAATTCGTTTCCCATCGCAGGTGCCATATATGTAAGCCGCGATCAGAACGTGAAATCTTTTAACGCGTCGGGCATGCCCTCGGCCATTGCCGCCTGTTCCTTCGCGGCGTATGTTTGTGCATCCCACAACTCGAAGTGACGACCCATGCCGAGCAAGGTCACTTCTTTTTCCAACCCACCAGCCGTGCGCAATTCCGGCGACACGAGCACGCGCCCTACGCCGTCCATTTCCACGTCCATTGCATTGCCGAGAAAAATGCGCTTCCACCAGGTCGCGTTCATAGGCAGCTTGTCGACCTTGTCGCGGAAGATCTCCCACTCCGGGCGCGGAAAGAGCAACAGGCAGCCGTCCGGGTGCTTGGTGATCGTCACCCGGCCCTCTGCCTGTGTCTGCAGCGCATCCCGATATCGAGAGGGAATAGACATCCGCCCTTTCGCATCGAGCGTCAGCGCCGACGCCCCTTGGAACACTTCGCTCTCCCCATTTGGCGCATTGGCGCGCCAGCTGCCCGACCCATGAAAATCTACCCGAAACCGCTTGCGAGATCACACAAAAATACACTTTCTCACACTGTCTCCCACTTTAGAGGAACGCTAAACAGGGGTCAAGGGAGATACGCGCTTTTCCGGCGAATTTTGTTTGTTAGAACAAGGACTTAGCGCGACTCCTTCACGTCACGCATAAAACGGAAAACCGTTATAAATGAATGAGCTAGTACAGCTTGTGAAGGTGATACGTGAAAAGTGCGGAGGAAAGGCGCGGAATGAAAGAGATCGTTAAGCGGGATCGGCGGGTGTGGGATGGCGTTTCCGGGTACTTCAGGCGGACGGCGCGCGAGGCGCCGTCCCACTTCCGAGAGGTGCGTGAACGGCTGTCTTTAACTTATATGTAATAGGCGGTGCGGGTCATGACTTTCGACACGGCGCGCATCAGTGCGCGCGCGGGAAACGGTAGCTCGAGGCCGCCGGCTTCCATCGCCGCCTTACCGTGTTCCGCTTCGTCCACGCGCATCTGCTCGACGATGGCACGCGACTCGTGATCGGCTGCCGGCAGTTCGTTCAGATGGCTGTCGAGATGCAGTTCCACCTGACGCTCGGTCTCGGCCATGAAGCCGAGGCTGACCCGGTCGCCCATGCGCCCTGCCGCGAGGCCGATGGCAAGTGCACCCGTATACCAGAGCGGGTTCAGCAGACTGGGACGCGAGTCGAGCGCTTCGAGACGTTTGGAAGTCCACGCGAGATGATCTTCTTCCTCGATTGCGGCGCGATTGAACACAGCCCGCAAGGACGGCGATTTGGTGGCGAGCTTTTGAGCCTGGTAGAGCGCCTGGGCGCAGACCTCGCCGACGTGGTTCACGCGCATCAAGCCAGCCGCGTGCGCACGCTCGGCCGGTGAGAGTTCGACCGCCGGTTCCGTCACCATGGATTCTTGCGGAACCGGCAACGGGCGACTCATCCGCGACACGCCGGTCATTGAGCGTAAACCCCGATCAAACTCGCTAATCAACTCGTCCAGAAACATTCAGCACTCCCTCATTCAACCACCGCCCCACCGATCCTCCAGGTCCGCTCGACAAGGCTTTGCAGTGCAAAACCGGCTTCACGGAAACCTTCAAACCGCATGAATCGGGCGGCCAATTTCTGATTTTAGACCATGTTGCGTAAACGAAACAGGAGCCTTCGCGCCCCGCTCCTTTTTCTTTGTGCCATGTATGCCTTTTGTTACATTACGTGCAACTTCTCGCGAAGTTGGACATGCAAGGCCTCAACGCTAGATAAATATTCTGCCTTGTACAAAAGATTCGTAATCCTTGGAGATCATTCGATGAAAAAGTCGCTTCTCGCTCTCGCAGCACTGGGCGCATTCGCAGGCGTCGCACATGCTCAGAGCAGCGTGACCCTGTACGGTATCATTGACGAAGGCTTCAACATCAACACCAACTCGGGTGGCAAGCACCTGTACAACCTGTCCAGCGGCGTTCTGCAAGGCTCGCGTTTCGGCCTGCGCGGCACGGAAGATCTGGGCGGCGGTCTGAAGGCCATCTTCGTGATCGAAAACGGCTTTGACGTGAACAGCGGCAAGCTGGGTCAAGGCGGCCTGATGTTCGGTCGTCAAGCTTACGTCGGCCTGTCGAGCCAATTCGGTACGGTCACGCTGGGTCGTCAGTACGACTCCGTCGTCGACTACGTCGGTCCGCTGGAAGCCGGCGACCAATGGGGCGGCTACATCGCTGCTCACCCGGGCGACATCGACAACTTCAACAACGCGTACCGCACCAACAACACGGTCAAGTACACGAGCGCAAACTACGGCGGCCTGACGTTCGGCGGCACTTACAGCTTCGGCGGCATCGCCGGCAACGTCACGTCGAACCAGATCTGGTCGTTGGGCGCTGGCTACAACAACGGTCCGTTGGTCTTGGGCGTTGGCTACTTGAACGCACGCACGCCGGCAGCTTCGGGCGGCCTGTTCAACAACGGCGGTACGGCTGCAGCACCGGCCGCGGCTGTGACGTCGCCGGTCTACGCTGGCTTCACGTCGGCTAACACGTATCAAGTGATCGGTGCAGGCGGCGCGTACACGTTCGGCGCAGCAACGGTTGGCTTGACGTACTCGAACATCCGCTTCGGCAACCTGGGCGCTTCGTTCGCATCGCCGTTCAAGGGCCAGTCGGCTACGTTCAACAACGCGGAACTGAACTTCAAGTATCAGTTGACCCCGGCGTTGCTGGTCGGCGCAGCGTATGACTACACGCGCGGCGCGGAAATCAACGGCAACTCGCGTGCTCAGTACCACCAAGGCGCAGTCGGCGTGGACTACTTCCTGTCCAAGCGTACCGACGTGTACGTGACGGGTGTGTACCAACACGCTCTGGGCGACACGATCACCGCAACCGGTGCTACGGTCGACGCAACGGCAGGCATCAACGGCCTGACGGGTTCGTCGAACCAGAACCAGTTCACGGCTCGCATCGGTATCCGCCACAAGTTCTAATAAGTCGTAAAAAAGCAGTTTGCCTCAAAGGCGCCTTCGGGCGCCTTTTTTTATGGCGCTCGCTACCGGCGGGCTTGATCACTACAGTTCCGCGATGCGATGGCTGCGCAAAAGAAAAGGCCGGGCAGACTTTGCGTCTGCCCGGCCTTTTCCGCTTACTCGCCACTTCTTGCCGGCTTCCTGCCTGAACAGTGCGCGATTCCGCCTACGCCCGTCCGTCGCGCAATTCGCGACGCAGAATCTTGCCGACGTTGCTCTTCGGTAATTCAGTGCGGAATTCGACGATCTTAGGGCGCTTGTAGCCGGTCAACTGCTGCTTGCAGTAGGCGAAGATGTCGGCATCGGTGAGCGCCTGATCCTTCTTCACGACGAACAGCTTCACCGCTTCGCCCGAATGCTGGTCCGGCACACCGACCGCGGCAACCTCGAACACGCCCGGCAGCTTGGCGACCACGTCTTCAATTTCATTCGGATAGACATTGAAACCGGACACCAGAATCATGTCCTTCTTGCGGTCGACGATCTTGACGAAGCCGCCGTCGTTCATCAGGCCGACATCGCCCGATTTGAAGAAACCGTCCGGCGTCATCACTTTCGCGGTTTCGTCGGGCCGGTTCCAGTAGCCCGCCATCACCTGCGGGCCGCGGATGCAAATCTCGCCGGGCTGGCCGAGCGGCACTTCGTTGCCTTCGTCGTCACGAATCGAGATTTCCGTCGACGGCAGCGGCAGGCCGATCGTTCCGCTGTATTCGGTGACGGTGACCGGATTGCAGGTCACGCACGGCGACGTTTCCGACAAACCGTAGCCTTCGATGATCGGCGTATGCGTCTGCTCGTACCAACGTTTGGCGACGGCTTCCTGCACCGCCATACCGCCGCCGTTCGCGGCGATCAGCTTCGAAAAATCCAGCTTATGGAAATCCGGGCTGTTCAACAACGCGTTGTACAGCGTGTTGACGGCGGGAATCGTCGTGATCGGATAGCCTTCCAGCGCCTTGATCATGCCCGGAATGTCGCGCGGATTCGGAATGAGTATGCCGAGGCCACCGGTACGGATCGTCAGCAGCCCGCACACGGTCAGCGCGAACACGTGATACAGCGGCAACGCAACGACGGTGACGAACTGATCGATATCCGTGCGATTCGCGCGAACCGGATCGAGCCAGATCTCCGACTGCAACACATTGGCGATCAGGTTCCGATGCAGCAGCGTCGCGCCCTTGGCTACACCTGTCGTTCCGCCCGTGTACTGGAGAAAAGCGACGTCTTCAGGGCCTTGCTGGACCGCTTTGAAATTCTGGCGTGCGCCTTCCGCGATGGCGGTGTTGAATTTGACGTGCCCCGGCAGACTCCAGGCCGGCACCATCTTCTTCACCTTGCGCACGACGAAATTCACCAGCGTGCCTTTGATCCCCATCAGGTCGCCCATTGCCGCCACGACAACATGCTTGATCGACGTGTTGCGTACGATCGCCTGCAGCGTGACCGCGAAGTTCTCGAGCAGAATGATCGCTTCCGCTCCGCTGTCCTTGAGTTGATGCTCGAGTTCACGCGGCGTATAGAGCGGGTTCACGTTCACGACCACATAGCCCGCACGCAAGATGGCTGCAATGGCAACCGGATATTGCAGCACGTTGGGCATCATGATCGCGATGCGCGCGCCGCGGGCCAGGCCCTTCGACTGAAACCATGCGGCGAGTTTGCGCGAAAGCGCGTCTAGCTCGCCGTAGCTGATCTCCTTGCCCATGCAGACGAACGCCGGTTTGGCGCGGTGCTCGCGGAAGGCTTCTTCGAGCAGTTCTCCCACCGACGAATAGCGGCTCGGGTCGATCTCTGCGGGAACGCCGGGCGGATAAGATTTCAGCCAGATTTTGTCCATGCAGCGTCTCCTCCTTTATTTTCGAATGGTCGTGCTAAAAACGCATCGTAGCATGGGCACCTCGGTGCTATTCGCGAAAAGCGGCCTGGTTAGACTGCAGCCTCGAACCCGTGAGGGACGCGCGCTGCGGGATGGCTGAGCGGGTTTCAGACGCGTTCGACTTCGACCAGGCAGTCGTAGAACGTTGCCGAGCCGCCCAGATCGGTGAGCGCCTGGCTGGTGAGTTGATTGGCATTGCAGCCGTCGGGCGCAAGCTTTTTCCACCAGATCGACAGGCCGACCACGAGCCCTTCACGGGCTTTATCCGTGACGCGCACGCGCGCCTGCATCGAACCGCGATCGTTGAAGACGCGCACCTGAGCGCCATCGACGATGTCTCGTGATTGAGCGTCGGCCGGATGCATGTCGAGATGCGGCTCGCCTTCCGTCGAACGCAGGCTTTCCACGTTCACAAAGGTGCTGTTCAGGAAGTTGCGGGCCGGCGGCGAGATCATCGCAAGCGGGTAGCGGGCGGCGAGCTCCGGTGCGCCGTCGGCGGATTCGTAGGGCGGCAGGTAGTCGGGCAGCGGGTCGAGTCCCTGCTGTGCGAGGCGTTCACTATAGAACTCGCATTTGCCGGATGGCGTTCGGAAGCCGCCTTCCGCAAAAGGCGCGTCTGGCAGGTTCAGCGGGGCCCAGCCGGTTTGCTTCAACGTTTGCCAATCCACCCCTTCGAGCGTTTTGTCCTGCCAGCGGAGCGCAGCCTGTGCGATGGTCTCATCGCTCTCGAACAGTGCCGGTTCGTCGAGCCCCATATGGCGCGCGAAGCCGCGGAAAATCTCGGTGTTTGGAAGTGCGCCGCCGACGGGTGCGATTGCCGGCAGGTTGACCATCACGTGCGTGTGGCCGTATGACTTGTGGACGTCGAGGTGTTCGAGTTGAGTGGTCGCGGGCAGGAGCAGATCGGCGTAGTCGGCGGTGTCGGTCTGGAAGTGCTCCAGCACGATGGTGAACAGATCCTCGCGCGCGAAACCCGCAGCGACTCGCTCGGAATCCGGCGCGACGGCCACGGGATTCGAGTTGTAGACAACGATCGCTTCGACTTTAGGGCCGAACGCGGCGTCGCCCTTGTGCAGCAACGCATCGCCGATTGTATTCATATTGATGACGCGGCTCACCTTGGACGGCCAGCCCGGCATCAGGTCCGGACGCTGCAATGCGTGCGAGTCGACCGGCGCCCAACCGCCCGAAGACAGCAGCACGCCACCCGCTCTCTCACGCCACGCGCCCGTCAACGACGGCAGACAGGCAATCGCGCGCACGGCGTTGCCGCCGCCACGCACGCGCTGCAGACCGTAGTTCATGCGAATTGCGGCCTTTTTAGTACCACCGTAAAGTCGTGCAAGATCAATGATAACGTGCTCATCAATACCGCAAATTTCAGCAACGCGCGACGGCGGGTAATTCAGCGCGCGGGCCTTCAGTTCATCAAAACCTAATGTGTGGGCCTCGATGTAAGCGTGATCGAGCAGATTTTCCGTGATCAACACGTTCATCATGCCGAGCGCCAAGGCGCCGTCGGTGCCGGGTTTCAGGGCAATATGCTCATGGCATTTTTCGGCGGTCAGCGATCGGTACGGATCGATCGCGATCAGCCGTGCGCCGCGGCGTTTGGCCTGTTGGGCGCGTGTCCAGAAATGCAGGCTCGACGCGACGGGATTGGAGCCCCAGACGAGGATGACTTCGCTCTCGTCGAAAAACTCGGTGAGCATGCCAAGGCTCGCGCCATAGGTGTACTTCAACCCGGCGGCGCCAGCGGACGCGCAGATCGTACGGTCCAACTGCGATGCGCCGATCTTGTGGAAGAAGCGCTGCGCAATGCTGTCGCCCTGAACTAAACCCATCGTGCCCGCATAGCTGTAGGGGAGGATCGCTTCTGGCGCGCGGCGCGCAATCTCCGCGAGACGGCCAGCAGCGATCTGAAATGCCTCGTCCCAACTGATCGGTTCAAAGCGGCCCTCGCCTTTCCGGCCGACGCGCTTCATCGGCATTGTCAATCTTTGCGGATGATGCACGCGCTCTGCATAGCGGCTGACCTTGGTGCAAAGCGCGCCTTGCGTCGGCGGGTGCTCAGGATCAGCGACAACCTTGATCGCACGTCCGGCTGCGACCGTCACTCGCATCGCGCAGGTGTCGGGGCAATCGTGCGGGCATACGGCGCGAGCGAATTCAGTCGGGGCATTCATCGGCGATCCGTCCAAGAAGGCAGTGAGCAGTGGAGCGATGCGGGATTCTATTACGGCAATTGCTGCCTGGTCTGCGTGGCGCCGCCAAAAAGGCCTTGGGCGTAGAATCGGTTGTTACCGTGCCCGGGCCAATGGGGCCCCGAGCGATTCCACGCAAGCCAAAGCACAGACGCGTCACCACTCCATCATGAAACTGATTCCCGAAATCCAAGCCGCTCACGGCGAAATTCAGACCCTCCGACGAACAATCCATGCCCATCCGGAATTGCGTTACGAAGAAACGGCGACGGCCGATCTGGTGGCACGAACTCTCGAATCCTGGGGTATCGAAACACATCGAGGGTTGGGCAAAACCGGCGTCGTCGGTGTGCTGAAACGCGGCAATGGTTCACGCTCCATTGGGCTGCGGGCCGACATGGATGCGCTGCCGATACAGGAACTGAACAGCTTCGACCATCGGTCGAAAAACGACGGCAAGATGCACGCGTGCGGCCATGACGGACATACCGCGATGCTGCTCGGTGCCGCGCGGCACCTGGTCAAACATGGCGAATTCGACGGCACGATCGTATTCATTTTCCAGCCTGCTGAAGAAGGCGGCGCCGGCGCGCAAGCCATGATCGACGACGGCCTGTTCGTGAAATTTCCGGTCGACGCGGTGTTCGGCATTCATAACTGGCCGGGCATGCCGGCGGGACACTTCGGCGTGACCGAAGGTCCGATCATGGCGTCGAGCAACGAGTTTCACATTGAAATCAAAGGCGTGGGTTCGCACGCCGCGCTGCCGCACAATGGCCGCGATCCTGTCTTCACTGCGGTGCAGATCGCGAACGGACTGCAGAGCATCATCACGAGGAACAAGAAGCCGCTCGACACCGCCGTGCTGTCGATCACCCAGATTCACGCTGGCGACGCGGTCAATGTTGTTCCGAACAATGCGTGGATCGCAGGCACAGTGCGGACGTTTACGACCGATACGCTTGATCTGATCGAAGCGCGCATGCGCAAAATCGCGGAGGGCACTGCCGAGGCCTACGATTGCTCGGTCGATATTCAATTCCACCGAAACTACCCGCCGACGATTAACAGCAGCGAAGAGGCCCGCTTTGCAGCGACGGTGATGAAGGAAATTGTCGGCGCGGATAACGTCGACGACGCGGTTGAACCGACGATGGGCGCGGAGGACTTCTCTTTCATGTTGCTCGCCAAACCGGGTTGTTACGCGTTCCTTGGCAATGGCGATGGAGGGCACCGAGATTCGGGCCATGGCGCGGGTCCGTGCATGTTGCATAACGCGAGCTATGACTTTAACGACGAGTTGTTGCCGATCGGCTCGACGTACTGGGTACGACTCGCACAGCAGTTCTTGGCGCAGGGCAAATAGAATGCTTTCGAGAGGGTTTTCGGCTGTGATTGGTTCGTCGCCTGTTATCTCTCGCGCAACGGGTGATTAACGCCCGTTGCCGCTCGCTCGCCTAAGCCT
>NZ_JAQQDJ010000018.1:0-137612 GCF_046028095.1 Paraburkholderia phytofirmans | reverse complement strand
TGCCACTGCCCCCTCCAAGCCTGGGGACCCGCTTATAAGCTGGCGGTGTAAAGCCGCTTTCTTTGCCTACTTTCTTTGCGGCAAGCAAAGAAAGTAGGTGCCGCCCCGCACAGGGGCAACGCTAATACACCACAAAGAACTCAAGGAACGGCCAAGCCCCAACCCCACAAGACGCCAAAACCCCACCCCCAAACCCCGCCGAGCAGGCAAAAAATCACCCACCCCTCCGGGGCATATAATGTCGAACGACCCGCCGCCCCTCCGAAAAAATGCCCGACCTGCTAGCCAATCTAAACCCCGAACAACACGCCGCCGTCACCCTCCCGAACGAGCCCGCCCTCATTCTCGCCGGCGCGGGCAGCGGCAAGACCCGCGTCCTGATCACGCGCATCGCGTGGCTCATCCAGCACGGCCTGGCGTCGCCGGCCACGATTCTGGCGGTGACCTTCACCAACAAAGCCGCCCGCGAAATGATGTCGCGGCTGTCGGCGCTCCTGCCGATCGACACGCGCGGCATGTGGATCGGCACCTTCCACGGCCTGTGTAACCGCATGCTGCGCGCGCATCACCGCGACGCGGGCCTGCCGGCCACCTTCCAGATTCTCGATACCGCCGACCAGCTGTCCGCGATCAAGCGTCTGATGAAGGGCCTCAACATCGACGACGAAAAGTACCCGGCGAAAAATCTCCAGTACTTCATCAACAACGCGAAGGAACAGGGCCTGCGCCCGAAAGACGTCGACGCCACCGACAACTTCAACCGCAAATTCGTCGAACTCTACGAAGCCTACGACCAGCAGTGCCAGCGCGAAGGCGTCGTCGACTTTCCGGAACTGCTGCTGCGCTGCTACGAGCTGCTCGCGCACAATCCGCCGTTGCGCGCCCACTATCAGGCGCGTTTCCGGCATATTCTGGTCGACGAGTTCCAGGATACCAACAAGCTGCAATACGCGTGGCTCAAGATGCTGGCGGGCCAGACCAACTCGATCTTCGCCGTCGGCGACGACGACCAGTCGATCTACGCCTTCCGCGGCGCGAACGTCGGCAACATGCGCGACTTCGAACACGAGTTCAACGTCCGCCATCTGATCAAGCTCGAGCAGAACTACCGCTCGCACGGCCATATTCTCGACGCCGCCAATCAGCTCATCGCCAACAACTCGCGGCGTCTGGGCAAGAATCTGCGTACCGACGCGGGTCACGGCGAACCGGTCCGCGTGTATGAATCCGCGACCGATTCGCAGGAAGCCGGCTGGATCGTCGAAGAAATCAAGGCGCTGATCAGCACCGGCACGTCGCGCAGCGAAATCGCGATTCTCTACCGCAGCAACGCGCAGTCGCGCACGATCGAACACACGCTGGTCAACGCGGGCATCGCGTATCGCGTGTATGGCGGCTTGCGCTTTTTCGAGCGCCAGGAAGTGAAGCACGCGCTCGCCTATCTGCGCCTGATCGACAATCCGAACGACGACACCGCGTTCGCGCGCGTCGTCAATTTTCCGACACGCGGCATCGGCGCGCGCTCGATCGAGCAGCTCGCGGACGCAGCGCGTCTGTACAACTGCTCGATGGCCGCGGCGATTCCGTACGTGGCGGGCAAGGCGGGTTCGAGCCTCGCGGCCTTCGCGAACCTGGTCGGCAAGATGCGCGCGGAAACGCAGCAGATGAGCCTGCCGGAAACCGTCGAATACGTGGTGCGCACGAGCGGTCTCTCGGAGTTCTATCAGAACGAACGCGAAGGCCAGGACCGGCTGGAGAACTTGCAGGAACTGGTCAACGCGGCCGCCGCGTTCGTCAGTGAAGAGGGCTACGGCATGGACACGCCGGCGCGCTCCATTCCGCTGCGTCCGGGCGCGACCGCCGCGCCCGAACTCGCGGTCGCCACCGACGATCCGAATACCGTTGTTCTCGACGCGCCCGGCATCGCCGACCCGGCGCAAAACCCGGACACGATGACGCCGCTCGCCGGTTTCCTGTCGCACGCGTCGCTGGAGGCGGGCGACAACCAGGCGCAAGCCGGCCAGGAAGCCGTGCAACTGATGACGGTGCACGCGGCGAAGGGCCTCGAGTTCACGGCGGTGTTCATCACCGGTCTGGAAGAGGGGCTGTTCCCGCACGAAAACAGCGCGATGGAATCGGACGGTCTGGAAGAAGAGCGTCGCCTGATGTACGTGGCGATCACGCGCGCCAAGGAGCGGCTGTATCTGTCGTTCGCGCAGAGCCGCATGCTGCACGGCCAGACCCGTTACAACATCCGTTCGCGTTTCTTCGACGAACTGCCGCAGGAAACGCTCAAGTGGCTCACGCCGAAGGTCGAGGCGGGCGCGCGCTGGGGCGGCCGCTCCGACAACGCGGGTTATGGGCGCGACTGGTTCGCGCGACCGGGTTATACGGGGCCTGCTTCGTCCACGCCCGCGCAGTTGCCCGCGTTCGCGAACGAGCAGCGTGCGGCGGAAACGGGTTTCCGCGTCGGCCAGCAGGTGTTCCACACCAAGTTCGGCGAAGGCACGATCACCGCACTCGAAGGCGGCGGCACCGATGCGAAAGCGCAGGTCAAATTCAAGCGGCACGGCGAGAAGTGGCTGGCGCTCGCGGTCGCTAAGTTGCAGGCGGTGGAATGAGCGGGACGGGCGTGGGTGTCGGAGCGTCCGGCGTCGACGCAGCGGGCAAAGAGGCGCATGGGGCTGAAACGGCGGGCGTCGAGGCTCACGGCGTTGAAGCTGTTGGCACGCCAGCGGTTGTGGGGCACTCGTCAGCCGCAAGCATGTCCGCGATCGATCCGAACCGCAGCGGCGCGCCGCTTTCGCATCGGCCGCTCGGGATTCTGGCGGCCTTGCCGCAAGAGCTCGGCGATCTGATCGAAGCGATGCGCGCCGAGTCCGGCGTACGCACGATCACGCACGGTCAGCGCGACTATCACCTGGGCACAGTCCACGGTACGCCGTGTGTGGTGACGCTGGCGCGCGTCGGCAAGGTCGCGGCGGCGGCCACGGTCAGCGCGCTAATCCATGCATTCGATGTCGAAGCGATCGTCTTCACGGGCGTGGCCGGCGGCGTGGGGAGCGAAGTGCGAGTGGGCGATATCGTCGTCGCCGACGCGTTGCTGCAGCACGATCTCGACGCATCACCGCTGTTTCCGCGTTTCGAAGTGCCGTTGCTGGGCGTCTCGCGATTCGACGCGGACGCAGCGCTGGCCAATCAGCTCGCTACAGCTTGTGAGCGCTTCGTCGCGGAAGAGGGCGCGGCATCGGCGGCGCGGTTCGGTACGCATGAGCCGCGCGTGCATCGCGGTTTGATCATCAGCGGGGATCAGTTCGTTGCCAGCGCGGCCGGCGTTCAGGCCTTGCGCGAGGCGTTGCCGGATGCGCTCGCCGTGGAAATGGAAGGCGCGGCGATCGCGCAGGTCTGTTATGAATACGGCGTGCCGTGCGCGGTCGTGCGTACCGTTTCCGATACCGCCGACGATCACGCGCCCGAGTCTTTCGTGTCGTTTCTCACGGAGATCGCGGGGACGTATTCGAACGCGATCCTGAAGCGGTTTTTACAGGCGCGTAGTTCGACGGTCTGACGTCGGCGTCGGGGTGCGAGTGTCGATACATTCGTAACGACATGCCGCAGCCTTGCAACCTACTTCCCCCCGCCGTCGTCCAGCGCCTCGCGCACCTGCTGCAACGCTGCCGGATCTTCAATGGTCGGCAGATCGCCCGGCTCGCGTCCTTCGGCGAGCGCCGCGATCGCGCGGCGCAGCAGCTTGCCGGAGCGCGTCTTCGGCAGCATGGACACCACCACGACCCGTGACGGCCGCGCAATCGCGCCGAGCTGGCGGTCTACCGTCGCCGTGAGTTCGGCATCCAGTTTGCTGCGCTTTTTCGTGTCCGCGTAAGCCTGCGGGTCGCGCAGCACGACGAAGGCCATCGCCGCCTGGCCCTTCAACGGATCCGTCACGCCGACCACCGCTACCTCCGCGACGGCCGCGTGACTCGACAACGCTTCTTCGATCTCGCGCGTGCCGAGCCGGTGGCCGGCGACGTTGATCACGTCGTCGGTACGGCCGAGGATCGTCACGTAGCCGTCTTCGTCCTGCACGCCCCAGTCGAAGGTCGAATAGACCTGCTGGTTCGGAATGCTCGACCAGTACGTGCTGACGAAGCGTTTGTCGTCGCCCCATACCGTCGACATGCAACCGGGCGGCAGCGGATAGCCCAGCGTGAGCACGCCCTTTTCGCCGGGCGGGCAGGGCTCGCCGCTCAGTTCGTTGCGCAAGGTCAGATTGAATCCCGCCGACGGCACGCCCGGCGAGCCGAGCTTGGTCGGCAGTGCTTCGACGCCGCGCGGAATCGCCAGCATCGGCCAGCCGGTCTCGGTCTGCCAGTAGTTGTCGATCACCGGCTTGCCGAGCGCGCCGGCGATCCAGGCGGCGGTCGGTTCGTCGAGCGGCTCGCCGGCGAGGAACAGCGCGCGCAGGCTCGTCAGGTCCGCTTGCTTCAGCAGCGCCGGGTCCTGCTTCTTCAGTACGCGCAGGGCGGTCGGCGCGGTGAACATCAGATTGATCCGGTGATGAGCGACGAGACGCCACCAGATGCCGCCGTCCGGACGGATCGGCGTGCCTTCGTACATCACGGTGGTGAGGCCCGCGATCAGCGGCGCGT
The DNA here is from genome assembly GCF_046028095.1 of Paraburkholderia phytofirmans. Classification (GTDB taxonomy): domain Bacteria; phylum Pseudomonadota; class Gammaproteobacteria; order Burkholderiales; family Burkholderiaceae; genus Paraburkholderia; species Paraburkholderia phytofirmans_A. The sequence continues at coordinate 132,963 of NZ_JAQQDJ010000018.1, read as the reverse complement.
AGACGATATAGCTGTGGCCGACCACCCAGCCCACGTCCGACGCGGTGAACATCACGTCGCCCGCCTTGCCCTGAAAGATGTGCTCCATCGAAGCGGCCAGCGCGACCGCGTAGCCACCGACGTCGCGTTGCACGCCCTTCGGCTTGCCGGTCGTGCCCGACGTGTACAGCACGTAGGATGGCTCGTTCGATTCGAGCCACTCGCACGGCACGTGGGCGTCGAAGAACTGCTCGCGCAGCGGTTCGTAGGCGACCAGGTAGCTGGCATTGAGCCGCTCGGGCGCGAGTTGCCGGTCGATCAGCAGGACACGCGGCGTCTTGTGTTTCGCGCGGGCGAGCGCTTCGTCCATCAGCGGCGTGTAGTCGATCACCTTGCCGCCGCGCGCGCCGGCGTCGGCGGTGACGATCAGGACCGGCTTTGCGTCGTCGATGCGGGCCGCGAGATTCGGCGCCGCGAAGCCGCCGAACACCACCGAATGAATCGCGCCGAGCCGCGCGCAGGCGAGCATCGCGAACAGGGCCTCGGGGATCATCGGCAGGTAGAGCAGCACCACGTCGCCGCGCTTCACGCCGAGCGAGCGCATGACCGCCGCCATCCGGTTGACCTCGCCGTACAGCTCGGCGTAGGTGTAGCGCCGCTCGATGCCGGTTTCCGTCGACACATACACCAGCGCGTTCTGCTGCGCGCGCTCGGCCAGATGACGGTCCACCGCGTTATGGCACAGGTTCGTGCGGCCGCCGACAAACCAGCGCGCGAACGGCGGATTCGAACGGTCGAGCACGGTGTCGAACGGCGTGTGCCAATGGATGCGCCGCGCCTGGTCGCGCCAGAATGCTTCGGGGTCTTCGATCGAACGGCGGTGGAAGTCGCGATAGCTTGTCATCTGCGGCGATCCTTCTGCTGCGTGAGTGAACGGATGTCGAGTCGTGCGGCCGTGTGGCGCGGCGCGAGAGCAGGGCGTGTATCCGCACAAGCATAGAGCAGGCGTGGCTCGGCGGACAACGCGGGTTCACCATGAGCGATGCGGCGCGCTAGCGGGCGTGGTGATGAGTCGCGCTCCCCGATAGCGCCGTGGTTACCTGCTTCTCGCACAGACAAAGAAAAAGGCGCCGAAGCGCCTTCTTCTAACCAGAGTTGCCGTCAGACGGCCATCACGCCTTCGCGCGCTTGCCTTCCACATCGGGCAGGAACACCGTCAGCACGCCGATCAGCGGCAGGAACGAGCAGACCTTGTACACGTACGTGATGCTGGTGGCATCGGCCAGTTGCCCGAGCACCGCCGCGCCGATCCCGCCCATGCCGAACGCGAAGCCGAAGAACAGACCCGCGACCATGCCCACCTTGCCGGGAATCAGTTCCTGCGCATACACGAGGATCGCCGAGAACGCCGAGGCCAGCACCACGCCGATGATCACCGTCAGCACGCCGGTCCAGAACAGATTGGCATACGGCAGCAGCAGCGTGAACGGCGCCACGCCGAGAATCGACACCCAGATCACATACTTGCGGCCGATCCTGTCGCCGATCGGACCGCCGATCACCGTGCCCGCCGCGACCGCCGCGAGGAACACGAACAGATGAACCTGCGCGGCCTGCACCGGCAGATGAAACTTGTCGATCAGATAGAAGGTGAAGTAGCTGTTGATGCTCGCGAGATAGAAGTACTTCGAGAACACCAGCAGGATCAGCACGCCCATCGCGAACATGACCTTGTTGCGCGACAGCGTGGCGTGACCGGCGACGCTGCGCGCCTTCTTCACCGACGGATGCGCCTTGTACCAGCGGCCGATCTGCGTCAGCACGACGATCGCGACAAGCGCCGCCACCGAAAACCACGCGATGCTGCGCTGGCCGTGCGGAATCACGATCAACGCGGCGAGCAGCGGCCCGAGCGACGAACCCGCATTGCCACCCACCTGGAACAGCGACTGCGCGAGCCCGTGCCGGCCGCCCGACGCCATGCGCGCGACCCGCGACGATTCCGGATGGAACACCGACGAACCGCAGCCGACCAGCGCGGCCGCCACCAGCAGCACGCCGAAGTTGGGCGCGACCGACATCAGCAGCAGACCCGCGAGCGTGAAGCCCATGCCGACGGGCAGTGAGTAAGGCTTTGGATGCTTGTCCGTATAACTGCCGACCAGCGGTTGCAGCAGCGACGCGGTGATCTGATAGGTCAGCGTGATCAGGCCGATCTGGCCGAACGACAGCGAGAAGTTGTCTTTCAGCATCGGGTAGATCGCCAGGATCAACGACTGGATCATGTCGTTGAGCAGGTGCGAGAAGCTGATCGCGCCGAGCACGGAGTACACCGTGCGCTGCACTTTGGCGGCGGGTTGCGCGGCGGCGGCCGCGCCGGTTCCTGTTCCAGCTCCGCCGGCTCCGGCTGGCGCGCCGGCGAGGGCGCTTTTATCGAGGCTCGTTTCCATACGCTAGATGAGAGAGAAGAAAGATGAGTCTGGAGTAGCCGGAGGCTGCTTCGGCAACGTTTCCAGCGCTGCGGCATTTCGACGCGGTAGTTTGCGCCGTCAACTAATTGTCGAAGTTTAATGTGGCCTGACTGAATTGTAAGGACAAGTTTTGTCGCGAATCGGACACGTCTTGTTCATAAGGGCCAGAGAGCATGCGCCGAAACTGGGAGCCGCGCGCGCATCGGCGGTGCCGGGGACGAGTGTGCTGCCACGTCTACGCACGGCTGGCAAGTCGTCTGATATATGCCGACCACCGATTTTTGGCCATGTATAAAACGGTCGCGGGCGCGAGGCTTACGAGGCGGCGCGTCGAGGACCGGGCGACAAATGTGGCAAGAACCGTGGCAAAACGCGTGGCGACACGTGTGACGAATGCGGCTGGCATTTCGCGAGCGACGTTAAAGATCGCGGGCGTTCTTGCCGTAGACCCGGAGAGATAAGCAGCAATGCCGGAACCGACCTTTCCGGCAGCTCTAAACGTGGGGACGGGGAATATGAAAGCAGTTTCGCTGGGTAGCCGGACGGGCGCGGGATTCGTACCGGAGGGAGAAGCGGCGGGCAAGCCGCCGCGTGGCCAGAGCAGCCGCTCGCGGGCGGTGAGGCTCAAAGGGTTGTCGGTGAAGGCGATGTTGCGCCTCGCGTTTGCCGTGCTGCTGGTCGGCACGCTGCTGATCGGCGTGTTCTCGCTAACCCAGATCAGCCGTCTGAATGCGTCGGCCCAATCGATCTACGATCAGGGCCACGTCGCCAGCCGTGCCGCCGAAGAAGCGCGCGGCCACATGCTGCGCGCGAGCCGCGCGCAAAAAATGCTGCTTACCGCCACCACCGCGAAGGAGCGCGACGAGCTCGGCACCGACATCGAGGCGGGACTGAGCGGTCTCGCCGCGCAACTCGGCACCCTGCAGCAGTACGTCGACACGTCCGATGCGAAGGCCGTCGATCAGCAGAAGAAATTCGCCGCAGCCGTGACCGTGTGGAGCGGGCATCTGCGCGACTTCGTGACGCTCGTGAAAGCGCAGCCGCTCGACCTCTCGCAGATGAACTGGCAGGTCGGCACGCAGGATGTGTCGATGCTGGTCGAAACCGGCAAGCTTGAAAAAATGGTCGACGAACTCGTCGCGCAGCGCGGCACGGCGGCCAAGGCGACCATCGAGGCGTCGGGCTTTATTTACCACTCGTCGTTCGTGATGCTCGCGGTGGCGACGCTCGGGCTGATCGTGCTCGCGTTCGGCATCAGCGAGTGGGTGGTGCGGCGCCTCGCCGGCCAGCTCGGCGGCGAGCCGGCGTATGCGAAGGAAATTGCCAGCCGGATCGCCGCGGGCGATCTGTCGGTGGAGATTGCGCTGGGTCGCAAGGACAAGTCGAGCATGCTGTTCGCGCTGCACGACATGCAAAGCGGGCTCGCCACGACGGTCGCCGACATTGCGTCGAGCGCTGATGCGATTGCGACGGCGTCGGGTGAGATTTCGATGGGCAATCTGGACCTGTCGCAGCGCACCGAGCAGCAGGCGATGGCGCTCGAACGCACGGCGAGCAGCATGGAGCAGTTGACGTCGACGGTTCGGCAGAACGCCGATAACGCGAAGCAGGCGAGCACGCTGGCCAACAACGCATCCGAGATCGCGGAGAAGGGTGGCGCCGTGGTGAGCCGCGTGGTCGCGACGATGAACGATATCAACGATAGCGCGCGCAGTATCGGCGACATCATTGGCGTGATCGAAGGGATTGCGTTTCAGACCAATATTCTGGCGCTGAACGCGGCGGTCGAGGCAGCGCGAGCCGGCGAGGAAGGGCGTGGGTTTTCTGTCGTAGCGGCTGAGGTGCGTAATCTGGCTCAGCGTAGTGCCGCTGCCGCGAAAGAGATCAAGGGGTTGATCAGCACGTCGGTGGAGCGCGTGAGCAATGGCTCGATTCTGGCTCAGGACGCCGGACAGACCATGGATGAAGTGGTCAAGGCGGTGAAGCGCGTGACCGACATCATGGGGGAGATTTCTGCTGCTTCTTCCGAGCAGAGTGCCGGGATCGAGGAGATTAATCTTGCCGTGACGCAGATGGATTCTGGGACGCAGCAGAATGCTGCGTTGGTGGAGGAGGCTACTGCTGCTGCCAGGTCTTTGGATGATCAGGCGCGGGGGTTGAAGGTGATGGTGGGGAAGTTTAGGTTGTGAGGTTTGTTTGTTCCAGTGGGTGGGGTTGTTCGGGGTGCTTAGGGTGTTGGCCTTTCCTTGAATTTTTAGTGGTCTATTAGCGTTGCCCCTGTGCGGGGCGGCACCTACTTCTCTTTGCCGCCGCAAAGAGAAGTAGGCAAGAGAAAGCGGCTCAAACCGCTAATTCTTAAGCGGGTCCCCCGCGCAGTCACGGTAGTGGTGCATCTGGAATCTGAACTCTCGCACACTCCGCGTGAGTGACAAAGGGCTCATTCTTCCCACCTCGCGCTGCGCGCTCGCCGGAGCGGTCCGGCTGGAAAAACAGCAGCTTCGTTCGGGTATGGGGGCGTCGATTCCGCCTCGGCACTGGCAGATACTAAACTCCGCTGCTCATTTTTCGATGTTGCACTTAGGTGCCGTGCAGTAGGTTTCCTAACTATTTGAAGTACAGGAAACCGAGCGCTGGTTTTCCGAACGACCGCGACGGCGCGCGCAGCGCCGCCGGAAGAATGAGTGCTTTGTCACTGACGTCGAATGTGCGGGAACACGGATTCCAGATGCACCACTACCGCGACTGCGCGGGGGACCCACTTAAGAATTAGCGGTTTGAGCCGCTTTCTCTTGCCTACTTCTCTTTGCGGCGGCAAAGAGAAGTAGGTGCCGCCCCGCACAGGGGCAACGCTAATAGACCAAAAGCAAGTCAGGAAAAGGCCAACACCTTAGAAATCCGAACAATTCACCCAGTAACCTTCCGAACTCCAGGCGTAACAACAACAGTACAAGTAATCCCAGCAGCAAGCACAACATCATCGGGAACAGAATCAATCCGAACCCTCACAGGAACGCGCTGCGCCAACCGAACCCAATTAAAAGTCGGATTCACATCAGCCAGCAACTCCCGGCTCTCAGGATTATCCCGATCATAAATCCCACGAGAAATACTCTCGACGTGCCCCTGCAAGGTGCCCCCGCTCATCAACCGAACTTCAGCCTTATCCCCGACCCGAACATGAGGAAGCTTAGTCTCCTCAAAATACCCATAAACCCAGAACGAGTGACTATCGACAATCGCCAGCTTGGCGGCCCCAGCAGTCGCATAATCCCCCCGAAACACGCTGAGATTAGTGACATACCCATCGACCGGCGACACAACCCGCGTCCGCTCGAGATTCAACTTGGCCGCATCCAGAGCGGCCAAAGCCTGCTGATAAGAAGCCTCCGCAGCCGAAGCCGTATGAGTCGCATTCTCACGGCTCTCTTTAGACACAACCAGAGCATCCATATCCGCGCGCCGCTGCGCATCATCGCGCTTCATCTGCAACTCGGCCTTTCGCGCCGCCACCGCCGCCTGCGCCTGCTCAACGGCAATCTGGTAGTGCGACGGATCGATCTGCATCAACAGATCGCCTTTCTTCACGAGTTGATTGTCCTTCACAGGCAGATCGACAACCGCGCCAGAAACATCCGGCGCGACATTCACGATCTCGGCGCGCACGCGCCCATCGCGCGTCCACGGTTCGTCCATGTAATGAACCCACAGCACGCGTCCAATCAAAATCGCAACGATAAAAATAACGGCTGTCGCGACGAAGCCCACAAGATTTCGGATGGTCATGTTTCGACTCTGATCAACGATAAACGGCGAGACCCAGCACGCCGCACACACACACGAGCAAGCTGGCCCGGAACAAGGACGGATGCCACACCACGCGATACACGCCCGTATAGGCGATCACGCGGTCCAGCACCCAGGTAAGCGCGGCGCCCGCGATGAACAGCAGCACAATGGCCGGCACGTAGGCGTCGAAAACGGCGATATCACGTGGCATGAAGAACTCCCTCTGACGCGTCGGCACGTCCGCTCATCAGCGGTTCAAGCGGCGATTGCGGATCGAGCAGCGCCGTACGAATGAAATGCAGTTGACTCAAAATGCGTTGCAGCCGATGCCGCTCATCACGCGGCGGCGTGAAAGTGACCAGCATCTGCTGGACGGCGGCGATGGCGTCGCTGGTCGCGGCGAGCGCGCGGTCGAAGCGGTCCTCACGCGGCCGCTCGAAGAGCGCGGCCAGGGCATCGCGCATCGAACGCAACTCGACGCGCCATGGCATCGACTTCGCATAACGCGCGTCGGCAGGTAGCGCCGCCACTTCGCGGCGCAGGTCGATCATCGCGTTGCCCACTTCGAGCACCGAGAAGAGCCAGCGCAAGGTGTCGCGTTTCAACTCGGGCTCGTTCTGCGCGAGCGCATTGATCTGGAACATCAGATCGCGCGCGCCGCTCTCGAAGCGCGACCTCACGCGACGCAAGCCCGCGCGGCTCGCCAGCACGACCTGGCGGCGCAGATCCACCAGCAGGCGGTTGCGCAGCCACGGCGTCGAAGGCGGCAGCAACACGGCGAACGCGATCGACGACACCAGCATGGACAGCACCAGCGCCATCGCGTCGTTCATGAAGGCGCTCGGGTCGTAGTGAATCACGTTGTCCGGCCCGGCCAGGAAACAGAAGAAGATGCAATAGCCGACACCGTAGCCGGCGAGCGCGGGCCGCGTCGTCATGAACACGCCGAGCAGCAGGAACGGCGTGAGCGCGGCGCACAGCAGCGGAAAGCCGTCGATGTGCGGAAATACGCCGTACACCGCGATCATGCCCATCACCGTGGCGACCAGCGTGCCGCCGGCCATCTGGAACGCGGTGCGCTTCGGATTCGGCGACGACGATGCCAGCGCGCAAACCGCCGCGGCATTCAGCGTCAAGGTCGAACCGCTTGGCCACGCGGTCGCGATCCAGAACGCGCCGAGCGCCATCATCACGAGGGCGGCGCGCACGCCCGCGACGCCCGCCGCGATCGCGTTGGTTTTCGGTTCGTAACGCTCGATCCAGCGCTCGCGCTCGTGCGTATCGACGGCGAGCGACGCGTACGTGGCCGCATACGCATGCAGATCGTCGATGAAGCGATACAGCAATTCGGCGCCGGTGTCGAAGTCGAGCAGCGGCGCGTCGGGATGCGCCTCCAGTTGCGCACGCGTCGCGCGCACGCGTTTGGGCAACTCGGCTTTGTAGGCCTCGAGTTGCGCGGCGGCGTGCGCAGCGTCGGTCGCGCTCAGCACCGGTTCGCCGGACTTCGCGAGCAGCGGGGCGATTTCCTTGAAGTACGGTTCGAGCGCGTCGATCGCGGTGGCCGCGCCGCTCGTGTTCGTGCTGCGCAAGCGGTTCATCAACTGATGCAACGCGTGAAAGCGCGTCGACGCGGTCATGAACTCGCTGTTCAGACGCGCGAGACGTCCGCCGCGCATGCGCGAATCGGGGCCTTCGAACACGGCCACGCTGCGCGCCGCCTCGAAACCGACGATGTCGGCGACAAAGCGCGCATTGGCCGCTTCGATCTGCGCGCGGTCGTTGCGGCCGGCGAGCGACGTCGATACATACTCGACGAACGCCGAGAACCGCGCGCGCACGGTGCCGCGCATCTGCAAGCCGGCGAACTGCGGAAACACGAGGCCGCTCACCGCGCCCGCGCAGACGATGCCGACCACCACCTCGGCCACCCGCGTGAGCGCGCTCAGAAACGCGCCGTCCGGATGTTGCGAGGCGGGAATGCCGATCAGCGCGGCGGTATAGCCGGCCAGCACGAAACCGTACGAGCGGAAGTTGCGGTTGCGCGCGGCGCCGGCGGTACAGATGCCGACCCAGATCGCCGTCGTGACGATGAACAGTTCGGGCTGCTGCGCAAACAGGCCGATCAACGCGAGCATCACGACAAGGCCGACCAGCGTGCCGCAGATCCGGTAGAAGCTTTTCGCGAACACCATGCCGCTTTGCGGCTGCATCACGATGAACACGGTGGTCATCGCGGTGCGCGGCTGCGGCAGGTCGAGTTTCATCGCGACGCCGAGCGCGAGGAAACAGGCGGCGAGCGCTTTGAAGAGGTAGATCCACGTGAGGCCGTCGTTGCGGGCCCAGTCGGCGGCGGCCGCGTAGAGCGCGGCGCACTTCGCTGTGGACGCCGGCCGCGACGCGGAAGCAGGGGAGGCGGACATGATCAGCTTCCCGACTTAGCCGACCGGGCAGCAGCGTTCGAACCCGCCGCCGTGTTCGCCGGCAAAACGCCAACGGCCGAACCCGCCGCTTTCCTCTTCCCATGCGCCGGCAGCGTTTCATTCGCCTGCGGCCCATTAGCCGGATCGTCGAGTCCACCGCCCAACGCCGTGACCAGCGACGCATGCGCGCCCAGCCGCTCGGCCTGAATCTTCGCCACGCCTTCCTGCGCGCGCAGCAACTGATTCTGCGCAATCAGCACGTTGAGGTAGTCAGTCAGCCCGCGCCGATATCCTTCGCGCGACAGATCGTAATTCTTGCGGGCCGCCGCAACCGAACGATCGGCATCGTCGGCCTGAGTGGCGAGCGAACGGATCCGGATCACCTGATCGGAAATGTCCTTCAGCGCGCCGACAATCGACTGGTTATAGCTCTCGACGGCTTCGTCATAGCCCGCCGACGCCGCGCCGAGTTGCGAACGCAGCCGTCCGCCATCGAGGATCGGCAGCGACAGCGCAGGCCCCGCGCTCCAGCTATGCGACGGGTTCTTCAGGAATTGGAACAGCGGCCCCATCGCCGCATAACCGCCGATCGACGCCAGCAGGTTGATGTCCGGATAGAAATCGGCCTTGGCGACGTCGATGCCGCGCGCTTGCGCCGCGACCGTCCAGCGCGCCGCGACCACGTCCGGCCGATGGCCGATCAGGTCCGCGGGCAAGGCGCTCGGCAATCCGGCAGGCCCCATCTCGAGCGACAGGCTCGGACGCTGGATCGAATCCCCCGCGCCCGGACCTTTGCCGGCCAGCGCGGCCAGCTGATTGCGGCCAAGCGCGATCTTTTCTTCGATTTCGTCGATCTGGCGTTCGTATTCCGGCAGCGGCGTTTCGGCCTGGCTCACTTCGAGCTGCGTGCCGATGCCGCCTTTCAGACGCCGGGCGGCCAGATCCACGATCTGCTGCTGTTGCTGCAAGGTGGCCTTGGCGATATCGAGCAGCGCGTAGTTCAGCGACATCTCTATGTACGTGCGCACCACGTTGCCTTCCAGCTCGAGCTGGGCGGCGCGCGCATCGGCCGAACTGGCGTGCGCGGCATCGAGCGCGCGCTCGGCGGCGTTTTTGTCCTTGCCCCAGATGTCGAGGTGATACGACAGGCCGAGCGTGCCGGTGTTGTTCCACGACTGCTCGCCGGCCAGCGGTCCCGGGCCGTAATAAAGGTTGTCGGCCCACTTCTGGCGCTGGATCGACAGACTGCCGTTGACTTGCGGCGACAACGCCGAGCGGGCCACACCGGCCATCGACATGGCTTCGCGCACGCGCGCCTGGGCGGCGGCGAGGCTCGGGTTGCCGGCTTGCGCGTCTTCGATCCACTGGTTCAGTTGCGGATCGTTGTAGGCGCGCCACCAGTCGACCGCCGGCCATTCGGCGTCCGCGTTGGCGGCGCGGATCGCGTTGCCCGCGTCGAGCGAAGCGGGCTCGATTCCGCTAGCCTGCGGCGCGACGCCTCCGGTACTTGCACAGCCGGCGATTGTTAATAGGATCGTAAGAACCGCGGCTGCGGCGATCCCTTTGTGTACCGGAGACTGCACGATTTCCTCCAAATTTGGCTATAGAAGCATGTGCGTCATTATATTTTTTGATTGATTGGGGAATAACCGGTAAAGATGCAAGGCATTCTTACGAGATATGAGACAATCGCCTTTGCGAATCGTGTAACAATCGCTTCCGATCACTAGGGAAAGTTATGGATACGCTTCAAAACATGCGCGTATTTGTCCGTGTCGTCGAAGCGGGCAGCTTCACGGGCGCCGCGCAGCATCTGAATACGACTACGGCCTACGCGTCGCGCGCGGTGTCCGATCTGGAAGCGCATCTGCGCACGCGCCTGTTGAACCGCACCACGCGCCGCATCGCGTTGACCGAAGCCGGCGAGCGCTATCTGCAGCGCTGCGAGCAGATTCTCGCGTACGTGGATCAGGCGGAAGCCGAGGCGAGCGACGCCCACGCCCGCCCGTCCGGCAAGCTGAAGGTCCACGCCATGACGAGCTTCGGCCAGCACTACGTGGTGCCGGCCGTCGGCCGCTATCAGGACCGTTATCCGGACGTGCAAATCGAATTGACGCTCGCGCAGCGCATGCCCGATCTGCTCGACGAAGGCTTCGACGTGTCGCTCACGCTTGCCACCGGGCTGCCGGATTCGGGGCTGGTGTCGCAGCGGCTCGGCAGCGCGTTCAGCATTGCGTGCGCGTCGCCTGCCTACCTGGAGCGGCACGGCGTGCCGCAAACGCCGGCGGACCTCGCGCGCCACACGTGTCTGCAAATGGTCACGCCGGTCTTCCCGACCGACAAATGGATTTTCGACGGCCCGAACGGCGAGGAAACCGTTGCTCTCGGCGCGACCACCTTCCAGGTGAACGTCGCCGAAGCCATGGCGGTGGCGGTGTCGAACGGCATGGGTGTCGGGCTGATTCCGATCTACTCGGCGATCAGCGGTTTGCGCAAGGGCGAACTCGTTTGGCTGCTGCCGGAATACACGTCGCAGGCAATGAATCTGTACGCGTTGTACCCGTCCCGGCAGTATCTGGATGCCAAGATCCGCACGTGGGTCGAGTTCCTGCGCGACGAATTGCCCGCCACGCTAGCCGCGGATCAGGAAGAACTGCGCGAGTTCGCGCGCACTTGATACCGCGCCGGCGTTTCGGGATTGTCGGCGGTCTGCCGGGAGCTGGCGCGAGCGCCTGTTACATAGCTGCCGCGTCGCAACATTTCCTTACTTCTGCCGCGCGGTCGATTTGCTAACGTGTCGTTCATGCGCTGCGGTCTTGCACCGGGCGCGCTGAGTTCGCCGCCGTTCGGCAAATCGCAACGAAATCGCAACGAAATCGCAACGACAGAAGGACGAGGGATTCATGGATACGCATCTGATGATCGGCGTGGCCGTCATGTTTGGCTTGATCGCGATTGCCGCGTCGCGCGATTTGCTGCGCCGGCTGCGCGATCAGCAGCCGCAACTGGTGCCAGTCAAGGTCGAGCGCCCGGATTTGCAGGGGCAGCGGCGCGATCGTTGAGGTTGTCGTGGCTCCTCGCTAGCGGGCAGCCGGTTTTTCTGTGCTGAGGGCGATGCGGTTGATTCGCGCTCTGGCCTCCGGCCATACGTCCGGCGCCTGATTTCACCTCAATGTGTGGCGACCCGGCGCATTCGTGTTGCGGCGTGGCGGTTCAACCACCTTCCGCGCTTATAGCCGGCGCTCAAATTCAGTTCACTGCTGCGATCAGGCCCGGCTCGTCGGTGAGCGTGCGGTCCACTTCGTGGCTCACTCTGTGCCAACGAAAGCGCGCGGCGGCGATGCCGCCGGTGCGCGTCAACTGCTCGAGTTCATCGAGCGGCAATCCAGGGTCCAGCCAGCGGCGCGCCGCGTCGGGCGCGAACGCCAGCGGACGGCGGTCGTGCACGTCGACGAGACCCGCGTCGGCGATGGCCGTGACGATTACCATCCCCATGCCTTCCGTTTGCGGTTCAGTGCCGCGCACGCTCGAGAGCGCCGCGAGATACATGGGCGCGTCGCTCTTCAGATGCACGAAGTAGGGTTGGCGGGCTGGTGGTTCGTCTAGCCGGTCTTTACTGTCCGCGATGCTGGTCGTGAGCGCGGTTTCCATACGCCACTCGAACCAGCCGTCGGCCGGCACCAATACCCTTCCGGTTTTCCACAACTCCTTGAAGTAGCGCCCGTTCGGCGCGGCGTCGGCGCGCGCGTTGATCGTCTGCGGAAGATGCTGTTCGCGTGCCCAATCAGGGCAATAACCCCAATGGACCGCGTGCATCGTTTGATCCGGATAGATGGCGAGCGGGTGAGTGCCCGGCGCGAGGTTGTAGCCCGGGCGGCGGTCGGCGGCATCGAAGAGCATGAGCGGGTCGGCAAGGCCGAGGTGCTCTGCGTAGAAATGCGGATCGCGGTACTGGCTGATTCGACCACACATGAGCGACCTCCGGGGACGACCGGCGTGGGTTTCGATGACGGCGGTTGGATAACCGCGATTCGACAACCTCGACAGCGTAGTGCGTGCTGTACGGGCGCGCTATTCAGATCGGCCCCAAGGGGGGCAAACATGCCGAGGGAGTCGAGTCGGCCCGAGTGGATCCGAGCCATGCCGATTCAAGCCAAGCGGATTCAAGCGAAGCCGACCCAAGCGAAGCCTAACCCAACCCAGCCGTCCCGAGCGATCAGCGGCGCCAGGCAGTGCGCGCCCCCGGCACGTCAAGCGACCGCTATATCTCTACGACCTTATCCCACGCAAAAAGCGGATTCTCCAACTGGCCAGTGCGCCGATCGAGATAGCCGCGCGGATTGCAGACCACACGCGTGCCGTTCACGTTGTAATCGAACGGCGTATGCGTATGCCCATGAATCCACAGCGCGACAGGCGGGCCGACCAGGTCCGGCAAATGATTGACGAAGCCCGCCGACACGAGGTCTTCCGCATAGCGCTCGGCCAGACTCAGCCGATGCGGCGCATGGTGCGTGACGACGATCGTCTTGCCGCCGAACGGCTTGGCGAGTTCGCTTTTGAGCCAGGCGCGCGCTCGCCGGTGCAGTGCGAGCGAGTCGTCGGGCGTGAAGTGGCGCGTGGCGTCGTGGGTGTCGTGCGGCCAGTTCATCTGGATCAGTCCGCGGAAATCGAGCATCACCTTGCGCGATGCCTCGATCGAGTCGGCGAGCGCGTCCGGGTCGTTTCCGTACAACGCGAAGTCAGTCCACAAGGTCGTGCCGAGCACGCGCCACCGGCCTTGCGGGTCGACCAGCGCGGCGTTGTTCAGCACGTGCACGTTCTCGACCTGCGCGGCCGCGTCGTAGAGCGCCGCGTCAAGCGCGCTGAACTCGCCGTCGTAGTATTCGTGATTGCCGGGCACGTAGACCACCGGCACGGCGCCGTCGAAAGTCTGCGCGGCCCAGCGCGGTCCGGCCGCGTGATTGTGGATGTCGCCGGCCAGCACGATCAGATCCGCCTGCGCATGCGGGACCAGCTCGGGCTCGTCGTTCTCCAGATGCAGATCGGACAGCACTCGAATCTTCACGACCGCGACTCCTGCAAGGGCTCCGCAGGGGAATGCGGAGCATCAGACGTTAGCGTAGCACCTTGCCGGGATTCATCAGATTCAGCGGATCGAGCGCACGTTTGACGGCGCGCATCAACTGCACTTCGACGTCCTGCTTGTAGTGCATCGCCTCGTCGATCTTCAACTGGCCGAGCCCGTGTTCCGCGCTGATGCTGCCGCGATGCCGGTGCACGCTGTCGTAGACGATCTGGTTGATCGGGCTCTGGTATTGCCTGAGGAACGCTTTCGAGTCGACGCCCTCGGGCGCCTGCACGTTGTAGTGCAGATTGCCGTCGCCGAGATGGCCGAACGTCACCATGCGCGCGCCGGGCACGGCCCGCGCGATCGCCGCGTCGGTTTCCTCGATGAAGTGGCCGACACGCGAGATCGGCACCGCGATATCGTGCTTGATGTTCAGACCTTCCTCGGCTTGGGCGAGCGGAATGTGTTCACGCAGATTCCAGAACGCCCGCGACTGGCTGAGATTTTCCGCGACCACCGCGTCTTGCACCAGGCCGCTTTCGAGCGCCGTTTCCATCAGACGCTCGAACAGTTCGCGTGCATGCTCCTCGCTTTCGCTGTCCGACAGTTCGAGCAGCACGACTTGCGCGTGCGGCTCGGCGAACGGATAGCGCATCTGCTCGAAATGCCGGCCGACCAGCCGCAGGCAGAAATCGGACATCAATTCGAAACCGGTCAACAGCGGCCCGGCGACACGCTGCGTGAGCGACAGAAAGTCGAGCGCGGCATGCGGCGACGCGAGCGCGGCCAGCGCCGTGACGCGCGCGGCCGGTTGCGGATGCAACTTGAGCACGGCGGCGGTGATGATGCCGAGCGTGCCTTCCGCGCCGATGAACAGGTCGCGCAGATCGTAGCCGGTGTTGTCCTTGCGCAGGCCGCGCAGGCCGTCCCACAGTTCGCCCTGCGGCGTGACGACCTCCAGCCCGAGGCACAACTCGCGCGCGTTGCCGTAGCGCAGCACGCCGGTGCCGCCCGCATTGGTGGCGAGATTGCCGCCGATCGTGCAGCTGCCTTCGGCGGCGAGGCTCAAGGGGAAGAGGCGGCCGGCGTCGTCGGCGTGCTTCTGCACTTCGGCGAGAATCACGCCGGCTTCGACCGTGATCGTATTGTTGTGCGGATCGATGTCGCGCACCCGGTTCAGGCGCCGCAAGCTGATGACCGCCTGCGCGCCGCTTGCGTCCGGCGTGGCGCCGCCGGCGAGGCCCGTGTTGCCGCCTTGCGGAACCAGCGCGATGCGATGTTCGACGGCAAGCTTCACGAGTGCCGCGACTTCGTCAGACGTGGCCGGGCAGAGCACCGCGCAGGCCGCGCCGGTGTAGCGGCGGCGCCAGTCGGTCAGGTACGGGGCGGTGTCGTGCGGGTCGGTCAGCACCTGCGCGGCGCCGATGGCGTCGCGGCAGGCGGCGAGGAAAGCGGTTTGGGTCATGTTGGTCGGTCAGCGTATTCGGGCGGAAATGTCGGGTGAGGCGGAGTGTTTTTGTCAGCCGGACGGATTCGCGTGGTCGGCGGGCTCGCTTCCGGCGTGATCCGCAGGCCGGTTTGCAGCCTGAGTGGCAGCCTGCTTTGCCGCTCGTTTCGCCGCGCGTTTGAACGGCCCGACGTAGGCCAGCGTGCAGACGAAGAAGACCACGGAGAGCGCGGCTTCCAGCCAGCCGAGGCCGGCGCTCAGCCCGCGCTCGCTCCAGCCACGCACAATGCCCTCGGCAAAATACAGAAGGATCAGCATCGACGCCCATTGCAGCGTATACAGCCGTTGCCGCCAGACGCCGGGCAGGGCGAGCAGCAACGGCACAGCCTTGAGCACGAGCGCCGAACCGCCGGGGCGCAGCGGCGCGAGCCACCATTCCCACACGACGGACACGACGATCAGCGCAACCAGGGCAGTGGTGGCGCCGAGCGCGGCGGCGCGATTTCGCGGCACGGGCGCAGCGGTGGTGGTCATGGGCGCCTGAGCGCCGATGTCAGCGTTCGACGCGGCGGCCGGTTGCGCGTGCGGCTCGTTCACGGCCTTTCGCTCATGCATGCCGCCGTGCGCGCGACGCGTGCGCCGAGCGCGATGGCGAGCGTCTTCTCGTCCGCGGAGATGCCGTGTTCGGCGCTGCCCGCGCGCGCGAAATGCGACGCGCCGTAAGGTGTGCCACCGGTTTGCGTGGTGCTCAGCGCGCTCTCCGTGTACGGAATGCCGACGATCAGCATGCCGTGATGCAGAAGCGGCAGCATCATGGAGAGCAGTGTGGACTCCTGGCCGCCATGCAGACTGCCGGTGGACGTGAACACGCAAGCGGGTTTGCCGGCGAGCGCGCCGGACAGCCACTGCGGCGTGGTGCCGTCGAGAAAGTATTTCAGCGACGCGGCCATGTTGCCGAAGCGGGTAGGCGAACCGAGCGCGAGGCCCGCACACTCTTCGAGGTCGCGCAGTTCGACGTAGGGCGGCCCCTCGGCGGGAATATCGGGCTGGGTCGCTTCGCAGACGGTGGAGACCGCCGGCACGGTACGCACGCGCGCCTGCATGCCGGGAACGCTGTCGACGCCGTGCGCGATCGCCAGCGCGAGTTCGCGCGTGGCGCCGTGACGGCTGTAATAGAGCACGAGAATGTCTTTCATAGGCCTCATCGGTGAACGGGTATTATAGGGGCTGGGTCTGCTCCACAGGCCGCCCATAGCCATTCGGCCAGGTCTCGCGCGGTCCTGTCATACCGGTGCACGCAGCAAGGAGGTGGGTTTGTTGTCCAGGGTGCGTTTCGATCTCGACACGCTCAAACGGCTCGCGCAATTTGCCGCGCAGCGCAGCAGCGAAGACCGCATTCCGCAGGTGGCCGGCAGTCTCACGTTCACCACCATGCTTTCGCTCGTGCCGCTTGCGACGGTCGCGTTCGCGTTGTTCACTGCGTTTCCGATCTTTGCTTCGTTCCAGATGTCGCTGCAGATTTTTCTTGCCGACCATCTGATGCCCGCGCAGCTCAACAGTCAGATTTTTAACTATCTGAATCAGTTTGCGTCGAAGGCGAAGGGCCTCACGACCATCGGCATGATCTTTCTGTTCGTCACCGCCGTGATGACGATGATGACGGTCGAATCCGCCTTCAACGTGATCTGGCGCGTGCGTAAAGCGCGGCCGATCGCGCAGCGCATTCTGGTGTATTGGGCGATCATCACGCTGGGCCCGATTCTGATCGGCGTGAGTCTGTCGATATCGTCGTATCTGTTCACGCAGTCCATGACCTTCACGGCGGCGCAGCGCATGACGCCCGTCATCGAGTGGGCACTCACCGGCGCCGCGCTGCCGCTCACCGCGGTCGCCTTCACGATTCTCTACGTCTACCTGCCGAATTGCCGTGTGGAATGGCGCGACGCGGTGATTGGCGGCGTGACCGCGGCGATCGCCTTCGAACTGGCGAAGCGCGGCTTCGGCTATTACGTGCGGCGCATTCCGACCTACACCGCGGTGTACGGCGCATTCGCGGCCGTGCCGCTATTTCTGGTGTGGATGTACCTGTGCTGGTTCATCACGCTCGCGGGCGCGATGATCGCGTCCGCGTTGCCGGCCATTCGCATCGGCCAGTTTCACCGGCCGACCTTCGAGGGCAGCAATCTGTTCGACTCGCTCGAACTGCTCGCGCGGCTCTCGGAAGCGCGTGATGCAGGCAAGCGCGGCTACACCGTACCCGAACTTTCGCGCATGCTTCGGCGCGATATGGACACCACGATCAACCTGCTGCAAAAGCTCGAAGAGATCGAGTGGATCGCGCGCTTGCAGGAGGACGGCACGCGTCCGCATTTCCTGCTGCTGGCGAATCCGGCGCAAATCACGGTCGAGCGCCTGTTCGAGCTGTTCGTGATCGACCACGCGGAACTCGAGTATCAGCTTCAGCTGGCGTCCACCCGCGTGGATGGCCAGATGCTGCTGGCGGCGCTGGAAAACGACAAGCTGAAAGTCACACTCGCCGCGTTGCTGGCTGCGCGCGCGGCCGCCCGTGCGGCGCGTGCCGAGGAGAGCGAATCCGGCACATCCTCCATGCCGCATCAGGCGGCTTGAGGCGCGCGGAGTGCGTCCTGGTCGGCGCTGAAACTAGTGCATCGCTACAGCGAAATCTTGCCGACGCAGATGTCCTTGAACATCACCCAGTCGCCCATCAGGCTGTAAAGCGGATGCCGGAAGGTAGCCGGCCGGTTTTTCTCGAAGAAGAAATGTCCGACCCAGGCAAAGCCGTATCCGCAGATCACGGCAGCGGGCAGCCATAGCCAGTCGCCGGTGGCGAGCGCCATGGCGAGACAGCCGATCACGCCGAGCGATCCCACGAAATGCAGCCGCCGCGAGACCGTGTTGCGATGCTCGCTCAGATAGTACGGATAGAACTCCGCGAAACTCGCGAAGTGATCGGTGTGCGCGGTTTGAGCCATCACGGCCTCCGGATTGCGACGCTTCTCGATGCTTCGGCGTGCGCCAACATGCCGGACACGCGCGCTCGAAACAGGA
This sequence comes from Paraburkholderia phytofirmans, assembly GCF_046028095.1. Taxonomy (GTDB): domain Bacteria; phylum Pseudomonadota; class Gammaproteobacteria; order Burkholderiales; family Burkholderiaceae; genus Paraburkholderia; species Paraburkholderia phytofirmans_A. The sequence continues at coordinate 114,720 of NZ_JAQQDJ010000018.1, read as the reverse complement.
CAGGCTTGATCCATTGTGCGGCTATCGGGCGACGCGCGCAACCTGGCCATTCGGCCGATGGCGCACCGCTCTTCACGCCGTTATCGTGACGACTCGTGACGTTTATCGGACCTCGCGAGGCGCTCTGGAAGCGAAGCTGAAGAGGGCTTCGAGCGTGGCGTCGGGTTGCTCGGACATGAGCGCGTGACCGGCTTCGAGCGTGACCGTGTCGACCGGTACACCGGCTTGCGCCAGGGCGCCAGCGAGCGCTTTGGCGGCGCGCGGCGGCGTCATCGCATCGCGCCGGCCGACGATCAGGCGTGCCGCGCAGCGCACCTGCGCGGCGCGGGCGAGGCCGTCCGCGTAGCTGTTGCAGGCGGCGAAGTCGGTGTGGAACAGGTTCGGTTCGCCGCTTGCCGAGACGCGTTCCATCAAGCGCTGGTTCATGCCGTGCAGCCAGAAGCCAGGGCCGGGGCAGGAGGGCTTGGCCGCGAAGGTCGAATGCGACCATTGATTGACCATGCCGATCGCTTCGGGTTCGCGGTGCAAGGCGGCGTCGAGTAGCGCATCGGAGACGGCCATCGGAATCGCCGTGGCGAGCAGGGCGAGATGCGTCGCCCGCTCCGGATAGCGGCCGGCGAAGTCGAGCGCGATCAGCGAGCCCATGCTGTGGCCGGCCACGAAGGCGCGTTGCACGCCGGCGGCGTCGAGTAGCGTGGCCAGCCAGTCGGCCATGGCCGGCACGGTGGTCAGCGCCGGGCCGGCGCTGCGGCGGTGACCGGGCAGATCCACGGCCAGCACGCTGAAGCCGTGATGCGCGAAGTAGCGGGTTTGCAGCGCCCACACGCTGTGATCGTGCTCCGCGCCGTGGATGAATACGGCGGTCGGCAGGCTCGCATCGAACGCTTTGCCGCCGGTGTACGCGTAGGCAGGTTTGCCTTGAACGGTCAGGATCATGCGGACTCCGGGCGAGGTTGGGCGGACGTGCTGGCTGCGCCGCCATGTGGCGCGCTCGAAGCGCTCGCTTTCTGTGCAGCTTTCAACGCGCGCTTGAGGTCGTCGATCAAATCGTCGGGATCTTCGAGGCCAATCGAAAGGCGGATCGTACCTTCGGCGATGCCGGCCGCGGCGAGCGCGGCGGCGTCCATGCGAAAGTGCGTGGTCGATGCGGGATGGATCACCAGCGAGCGCGCGTCGCCCACGTTCGCGAGATGCGAGAACAGCGAGAGCGCCTCGATGAAACTACGCCCGGCGGCGCGGTCGCCGCGCAGATTGAAGCTGAACACCGCGCCGGCGCCGCGCGGCAGCAGGCGCTTCGCAAGGGCGTGATCCGGGTGCGTCGGCAACTCCGGATAAGCGACGGATTCCACTGCCGCGTGACCGGTGAGGAATTCGACCATGCGGCGTGTATTGGCAACGTGCCGTTCCATCCGCAGAGGCAGCGTTTCGATGCCTTGCAGCAGCTGCCACGCGGCCTGCGGATGCAGGCAGGCGCCGAAGTCGCGCAGCCCTTCGCGGCGTGCTCGCAGAAGGAACGGTGCGACGGTGCTTTCCTCGCTGAACACCATGCCGTGAAAGCCGTCGTAAGGCTCGGTGAACTCGGGGAAGCGCCCGGAGGCTTCGAAGTCGAACGTGCCACCGTCCACCAGCACGCCGCCGATCGTCGTTCCGTGGCCACCGAGGAATTTGGTGGCCGAGTGATAGACGAAGTCCGCGCCGTGCTCGAACGGTTTGAGCAGATAAGGCGTGGTGAAGGTCGAGTCGACCAGCAGCGGCACGCGGTGCTCGTGCGCGATCTGCGCTACGGCGGCGATATCGAGCACGTCGAGGCCCGGATTGCCGAGCGTTTCGCCGAACAGCAGCCGTGTGTTCGGGCGCAGCGCGGCGCGCCACGCGTCGAGGTCGCCGGGTTTGACGAAGGTCGTCTCGATACCGAAGCGCCGCAAGGTGTAGTGCAGCAGATTGTGCGAGCCGCCGTACAGCGCACTGGAGGCGACGATATGCGAGCCCGCGCCCATCAGCGTGGCGATTGCAAGGTGCAAGGCCGCCTGGCCGCTTGCCGTGCCGATCGCGCCCGCGCCGTTTTCCAGCGCGGCGACGCGTTCCTCGAACACGGCGACGGTCGGGTTCGAGATGCGTGAATAGACGTGGCCGGCGCGCTCCATATTGAAGAGCGCCGCGGCGTGGTCCGAGTCGCGGAACGAAAACGAGGTAGTCTGGTAAATCGGCGTGGCGCGCGCGCCGGTTGTCGGGTCGGGAGCAGCGCCGGCGTGCAGCGCAAGCGTGTCGAAACGGTTGGCGGACATGCTGGGCGGCGAGGCCACGGACGGCCTCGCGAAAGGTGAAAGTGGCGGCCATCCTATCACCGGCATGCGGCGCATCAAGCGCGGTTTTCCCGATGCGCGTGCGCGCGCGAGCACGGCTTCGAACCTGCGAAAGCCCGCTGCGCCTTGGTGGGCGGGCCGCTTTCCTTTTATGGGTCTTTCCGCTAGGATCGAAAAACATCAATGCATTACCCTGCTTAGCGGGCATTACGGGAGACAGATCATGCGAGTCAGCGACATCCTCAAAGTCAAAGGCAATACCCTATTCACGGTCACGCCGGATACCACGCTGCACGACGCAGTCAACGCCATGGCCGAGCACGACATCGGCTCGCTGGTGGTGATGGAGTATGGCGACCTCGTCGGCATGCTCACGTTTCGCGAAATCATGCTGACGCTGAGCAAGAACGGCGGCAGCGTCGGCACGTCGACGATCCGCAAGGTGATGGACGACCATCCGCTCACCTGCACGCCGGAAACGGACGTCAACGAAGTCCGCCGCATGATGCTCGAGCATCACGTGCGTTATCTGCCGGTGCTCGAAAGCCGCACGCTGATGGGCGTGATCTCGTTCTACGACGTCGCCAAGGCGGTGGTCGAAGAGCAGGGCTTCGAAAACCGCATGCTGAAGGCCTATATCCGCGACTGGCCGGAAGAACAGCAGGAACAGCAGCCGGCGCGTTAATGCGCGGCGATTCACTGCGACGCGCTAGCCGTTGCCGTGAGCGCGAAAAGGCAGTCAAGGCGCGCGCGAAAGCGTGCGCTTTTTTTGTGTCCGGCGCTGGGTTCGGCGTCATGTGGAGTCTTGGGTCCGGTTCGGTAGCCGTCTCGACGCCACGACGGTGCGAGCCAATGGGTTTGCAATCCGGCACCGCGCGGCGCCCGGCGGCCCGTCCGCACACGACACCGCGCATGGCACTTTCTTCCCTGTCGTTCTTCTAGCCTGCTTCCGGAACTCCATGAGCGATCGTCCGTTACCTGCTGCCCGCCGCGCCGCGCGTCAACACGAGGCGCACGAATCCCAGTTCAGGCTGCTCAGCCAGCGCCGTTTCGCGCCGTTTTTCTGGACCCAGTTCCTCGGCGCGATGAACGACAACGTGTTCAAGATCGGCTTCACGTCGCTCGTCACGTATCAGGCGGCGCGCTTTTCCGGAGTCGATCCGAAAACGGCGGCGTTTCTGATCTCGGCCATCTTCATTCTGCCGTTCGTGCTGTTGTCGGCCACCTCTGGCCAGATCGCCGACAAGTACGACAAGGCGATGCTCACGCGCTTCGTCAAGAGCTTCGAAATCGTCGTGATGCTGATCGGCGGAGCGGGTTTCTGGCTGCATAGCGCGCCGCTTTTGTACCTGTGCACGTTTCTGATGGGCGTGCATTCCACCGTGTTCGGGCCGGTCAAATACTCCTATTTGCCGCAGCATCTGTCGAAGGCGGAACTGGTCGGCGGCAACGGCATGGTCGAAATGGGCACCTTCGTGGCGATCCTGATCGGCACGATCGTCGGCGGCGTGGGCGCGGGTTTCGTCGAGCATGGCGCGGTGGTGCTGGCCTGCGCGTGCGTCGCGATCGCGCTGGTGGGGCGCGTGGTGTCGAGCTTCGTTCCTGTGACGCCGGCGCCGCAGGCCGATCTGCGCATCAACTGGAATCCGGTTAGCGAGACGTGGCGCAACCTCAAACTGGCGCGCGAGAATCGCACTGTGTTTTTGAGCCTGCTCGGGATTTCCTGGCTGTGGTTCGTCGGCGCGATCTTCCTGTCGTCGTTTTTCAGCTTCGCGAAGAATGTGCTGTCCGCCGATCCGGACGTCGTGACCGTGCTGCTCGGCACCTTCTCGATCGGCATCGGGCTCGGCTCGCTGATGTGCGAAAAGCTCTCGAAGCGGCGCATCGAAATCGGCCTCGTGCCGCTCGGTTCGATCGGCATGAGCGTGTTCGCGATCGACCTGTTTTTCGCGAGCCATGCGTTGCCGCTGCCCGGACATCTGCTGAGCGTCGGTGAGTTCATTGTGCGGCCCGCGCATTGGCGCGTGCTGGCCGATCTGTTCCTGCTCGCCATGTTCGGCGGCTTCTACAGCGTGCCGTTGTATGCGCTGATCCAAAGCCGCAGCCAGCCGAGCCACCGCGCGCGCATCATCGCGGCGAACAATATTCTGAACTCGCTGTTCATGATCGTTTCGTCGCTGATGGCCGTCGCTCTGACCTCGGCGGGCTTCAGCATTCCGGCGATTTTCCTCGTCACCGCGTTGCTCAACATCGTGGTGGCGACTTACATCTACTCGCTGGTGCCGGAGTTTCTGCTGCGCTTCATCGCCTGGGTGCTGGTGCACACGTTCTACCGGATTCGCCTCGTGCATGCCGAACGGATTCCGGAAGAGGGCGCAGCCGTGCTGGTCTGCAATCACGTGAGTTTCGTCGACGCGATTGTCATCATGGCCGAGAGCCCGCGGCCGATCCGTTTCGTGATGGACCATCAGATCTTCAAAACGCCGTTTGCCGGCTGGGTGTTCCGTCACGCCAAGGCGATTCCGATCGCGCCCGCGCATCAGGACCCCCAGGTGCTGACGCGCGCCTATGAACGCTGCGCGCAGGCGCTTGCGGAGGGCGATCTGGTCTGCATCTTCCCGGAGGGCAAGCTGACCCGAACCGGCGACATGAATCCGTTCCGTCATGGCGTCACCGAGATCATCCGGCGCACGCCGGCGCCGGTCATTCCCATGGCGCTGCGCGGCCTGTGGGGCAGCGTGTTTTCGCGCGCGGGCGACGCGCGCTGGCCGCGGCCGATCCAGAAGGGCGTCATGAGCCGTCTGACGCTGGCGGTAGGCGAGCCGATCGAGCCGCAACTGGCGACGCCGGAGACGTTGCAGCAGCTCGTCACCGAGTTGCGCGGGGCGCGCAAGTAGCGCGGCCGCAGCGCTGAAGCCCGCGCGCGGCGTCACGGAAAACGAAAGATGCCCGCGCGGACGCGGGACCGGCGCAAGGTGCTGGAATGCCTGCGCCGCCCGAACGCCGATTGCTCGCGCAAGTAGCGCGCAATATCGGCGCAGAAATTCCTGACTTGCGATGTTTTGCGCGGCCGCGCCTGAGTGACCCAGGCAGAGGCGGCGATGCGAACAGTCCTACACGGCGCAGCGAACCTCCCGACAAGCCAGGTGATCCGGCGGGAAGCGCCTGCCCATGCACACCTTGGCCGATCGGCCAACGCGACTGCGCGGCGCAGTCCAGCCGCCACGGGGCTGGCATAATAGCGTCTTCCCCGCATTTCTTTGGACGACGCCCATGTCCGGCAACACGCTCGGTACGCTTTTCACTGTCACGACCTTCGGCGAATCGCACGGTCCCGCTATCGGCTGTGTGATCGACGGCTGCCCGCCGGGCATGGCGCTCAACGAAGCCGACATCCAGTTCGAACTCGACCGGCGCAAGCCCGGCACGTCGCGCCACGTCACGCAGCGTCAGGAAGAAGACAAGGTCGAGATCCTGTCGGGCGTGTTCGAAGGCCAGACCACCGGCGCGCCGATCGCGCTCCTGATCCGCAACACGGACCAGCGCAGCAAAGACTACGGCAACATCGCCGACACGTTCCGCCCGGGCCACGCCGACTACACCTACTGGCAGAAATACGGCATCCGCGACTATCGCGGCGGCGGCCGTTCGTCGGCTCGTCTCACGGCGCCGACGGTGGCCGCGGGCGCGGTTGCCAAGAAATGGCTGCGCGAGAAATTCGGCACCGAAATTCGCGGCTATATGGCCGCGCTCGGCGAGATCGACGTGCCGTTCGTCGATTGGGCGCACGTGCGCGAGAACCCGTTCTTCGCGCCCAACGCGGAGATCGTGCCGCAACTGGAAACGTACATGGACGCGCTGCGCAAAGACGGCGACTCGATCGGCGCGCGCATCAACGTCGTGGCGTCCGGCGTGCCGGTCGGCCTCGGCGAGCCGCTGTTCGATCGCCTCGACGCGGACATTGCGCACGCCATGATGGGCATCAACGCGGTGAAGGGTGTCGAGATCGGCGCGGGCTTTGCCAGCGTCGCGCAACGCGGCTCGGTCCATGGCGACGAATTGACGCCGGAGGGCTTCGTCGGCAATCACGCGGGCGGTGTGCTCGGCGGTATATCGACTGGACAGGACGTGACGGTGTCGATCGCGATCAAGCCGACGTCGAGCATTCGCACGCCGCGCCGCTCGATCGACAAGGCGGGGCAACCGGTCGTCGTCGAAACGTTCGGACGGCATGACCCGTGCGTCGGCATTCGCGCCACGCCGATCGCCGAATCCATGCTCGCGCTGGTGCTGATCGACCATGCGCTGCGCCATCGCGCGCAATGCGGCGACGTGGCTGTCAGCACGCCGAAGATCGCGGCGAGCGCGCCTTAACGGGCCTGCTTCACGCGCCTCTGTAGCCGTTCTGCGTGGGCAGTGCCGTCTCCATGACCGATCTAAATTCCGGGCCGTCCGCGAGCCCCCTCGCGGGCCTGCGTGCGCGCGCCGCCGCGCCCGATGCCGCCGCCGGCGACTGCCTGGCGTTCGGTCAAGCGCTGGTGCAACACGCCGGCCGCGACAAGGCAAGCCAGCGCGAGGCACTTGCTGCGCTCGTGCGCGCGTATCAACTCGATCCTTCCTGCGAACCCACACTGCTGCATACGATTGCGCAAACGGCGTTCGTGTTGCGCGACTGGGCGTTGGTCGACTCGGCCACCGGCCTGCTGCTCGCGCGCCATGCCGAAGACGCCAACGCGTTGATCTGGCGCGCGGCGGCCGTCCAGCAGCGCGACGACTTTGCCGCGGCGGAGGCGCTGTTGCGCGAAGCCGTGCGCGTCGTGCCGGGCAATCCGGTGGCGCTTCACAAGCTGGCGCTGTGTATCAAGGAGCAGGCGCGCTTCGCCGAGGCCGAGGGTTTGCTGCGGCAAGTGCTGACGCTTTCACCGGACAATGCCCATGCGTTGTTCGATCTGTCGGAACTCGAGATTCGCAGTGGACGTCTTGCCGGAGGCTGGGCGCATTACGAGTCGCGTATCGCGTTTGCCGCGGGCGAACTGAATAACGCGCAGCAAGCGCTCGCTGCGATCAGCGCGCATTGGCAGGGCGAATCGCTCGCCGGCAAAACGCTGGTGGTGTACGGCGAGCAAGGCAATGGCGATTGCCTCTGGGCGGTGCGTTTTTTGCCGCTGCTGGCCGAGCGGGCGCGGCACGAGGGCGGCCGGGTGATTTTCGGCCACGACGGACCTTTGCGGCACCTATTCGAACGAATGCTGCCGGCCGATTTGCCGCTCGAAACGAGTCTGGAGACGCAGCCGGATTTTCACTGCGGGCTGATGAGTCTGCCGCTGCGGCTCGGGATTATCGACGCAACGGGGTGGGGCGCGCCGTACTTGAGCGCTGATGCCGCGCTCGAGCAGACATGGCGTGAGCGAGTCGAAGCGCATACGGCCGGCAAGCGGGGCAATCGCAAAGTCGGTCTGGTGTGGAACGGCAATCCGGACCATATCCGCGACATGCGGCGTTCGGTGCCGGTCGAGCAAATCGAACCGCTGTTGACTGTAGCCGGTGTGACCTATTTCGCTGTGTCGCCGGGGCGCGGAGAGACGGTCGCGCAGTGGCGCGCCAAGGGTCTCGACGTCGTCGATCTGACGCATCATTTTCAGTCCGGCTTCGACGATGTCGCGGCATTGCTGGCGAATCTCGATCTGGTGGTCACGATCGACAGCGGGCCCGCGCATCTGGCGGGGGCGCTTGGCGTGCCGACCTGTTTGATGATCGACCACGTCTCCGCCTGGTTCTGGGGCGATGGGTCGCCGCAGACGGCCTGGTACGATTCGATTGAGCTGGTTCGACAGCCACGCGTCGGCGACTGGGCGCCGGTGGTGGCGAGGGTGCGGGAGCGGATTGAAGCGGTGGGACGGCGTTGAGTTGCCTGCCTTCGCAGCGCCGGCATTCAGAGGCAGGCGCTGCGAAGGCAAGTGAAGCATCGATTACATGTTCGGATAGTTTGGACCGCCGCCGCCTTCAGGCGTGACCCACACGATGTTCTGCGTCGGGTCCTTGATATCGCAGGTCTTGCAGTGCACGCAGTTCTGCGCGTTGATCACGAGGCGTTCGCTGCCGTCGTCGTTCTTCACGAACTCGTACACCGCTGCCGGGCAATAGCGTGACTCCGGACCGGCATACGTCTGCCAGTTCACGTTCACCGGCACCGATGGATCTTTAAGCGTCAGGTGAGCGGGCTGGTTTTCCTCATGGTTCGTGTTCGAGATGAACACGGAAGAGAGCCGGTCGAACGTGAGCTTGCCATCCGGCTTCGGATAGACGATCGGCTTGCATTGCGATGCAGGCTTGAGCATCTCGTGATCCGAATGCTGGTGATGCAGCGTCCACGGCACATTGCCGCCCAGCAGCTTCTGCTCGATGCCGACCATCAGCGTGCCGAGGTAGAGACCCTTGCTCATCCACTGCTTGAAGTTGCGCGCACGATGCAGTTCGGTGTGCAGCCACGAGGTCTTGAAGCTCTCCGGATACGCGGTGAGTTCGTCGTTTTGACGTCCAACCTGCACAGCGTCGAAAGCGGCTTCTGCGGCCAGCATGCCGGTCTTGATCGCCGCATGCGAGCCCTTGATCCGCGATGCGTTCAGGAAGCCCGCGTCATCACCCACCAGCGCACCGCCGGGGAACACCAGCTTCGGCAGCGACATCAAACCGCCGGCGGTAATCGCCCGCGCGCCATATGACACACGCTTGCCGCCTTCGAGCACAGCGCGAATCGCCGGATGCGTCTTGTAGCGCTGGAATTCCTCGAACGGCGACAGGTACGGGTTCGTGTAGCCGAGGCCCACCACGAAGCCCACCACCACCTGGTTGTTATCCATGTGATACAGGAACGAGCCGCCGTACGTATCGTTCTCCAGCGGCCAGCCGGCCGTGTGCATGACCAGGCCCGGCTTGTGCTTCGACGGATCGATTTCCCACAGTTCCTTGATGCCGATCCCGTAGACCTGCGGATCGGCGCCTTCGCGCAGCTTGAATTTGTCGTTCAGCTGACGGCCGAGGTGACCGCGCGCGCCTTCGCAGAACAGCGTGTACTTCGCGTGCAGCTCCATGCCGAGCTGGAAGTTCTCGGTCGGCTCGCCGTCCTTGCCGATGCCCAGGTTGCCAGTGGCGACGCCTTTAACCGAACCGTCGTCGTTGTACAGGATTTCAGCCGCCGGAAAGCCCGGGAAAATCTCGACACCCAGCGCCTCAGCCTGCTGACCTAGCCAGCGCGTAACGTTGGCAAGGCTGATCACGTAATTGCCGTGATTCTTGAAGTTATCCGGCAGCGCCCAGGTCGGCACGCTCTTCGAACCGGTTTCCGTGAGGAACAGGAACTTGTCCTCGGTCACATCCACCGTGAGCGGCGCGCCTTTTTCCTTCCAGTCAGGAATGAGTTCGGTGATCGCGCGCGGATCCATCACCGCGCCCGACAGGATATGAGCCCCGATCTCCGAGCCTTTTTCCAGTACGCACACGCCAATCTCGACGCCTTTTTCCGCTGCCAGCTGCTTCAGGCGGATCGCCGCGGACAGGCCAGCCGGGCCGCCGCCGACGATCACGACGTCGTATTCCATCGACTCGCGTGGACCGTATTGCTCAATGAGACTTGCGGGGGTCATTGATGCTCCTCTTACCGTTAGAATGCTTTTTTCGGGTTCGTATTGTGGGCGATGCACACCCGCACTGCAACCAGATGAGCAGAGATTAGCACGACCGTTCTATTTTTGTGATACGGTATGACCCGTAGTGACGGGCTTACCGCACCCGTCCACCGCAGCCGTAACAACAACCGAACAAGGAACGACAATGGGCCGTTCGATCAATCTGGAAGGCAAGGTCGCGCTGATTACCGGCGCCTCGAGCGGGTTGGGAAAGCGCTTTGCTCAAGTGTTGTCGCAGGCGGGCGCCAAGGTCGTGCTGGCGAGCCGGCGAACCGAGCGCCTGAAGGAGTTGCGCGCCGAGATCGAGGCCTCCGGCGGCGCGGCGCACGTCGTTTCGCTCGACGTGACCGACTACCAGAGCATCAAATCGGCGGTTGCCCATGCGGAAACCGAGGCCGGCACGATCGACATTCTGGTGAACAATTCGGGCGTGTCGACCACGCAGAAGCTGTCGGAAGTCACGCCGGCCGACTTCGAATATGTGTTCGATACGAACACGCGCGGTGCGTTCTTCGTCGCTCAGGAAGTCGCCAAGCGCATGATCATGCGCGGCAACAACGCGCAGAAGCCGTCGTACCGCATCATCAATATCGCGTCGATGGCCGGCTTGCGGGTGCTGCCGCAGATCGGCCTGTATTCGATCAGCAAGGCGGCTGTCGTGCATATGACGAAAGCCATGGCGCTCGAGTGGGGCAAGCACGGCATCAACGTGAACGCGATCTGTCCCGGCTATATCGACACAGAGATCAACCACCATCACTGGTCGACGGAGCAAGGGCAGAAGCTCGTGTCGATGCTGCCGCGTCACCGCGTCGGCAAACCGGACGATCTGGACGGACTCCTGCTGCTGCTGGCGGCGGACGAATCGCAGTTCATCAACGGCTCGGTGATCGCCGCCGACGACGGCTTCGGGCTCTCCTGAACGCAAGACGGCGCAGCCGGCGCTCGCGTTTTCAGGTCGCGAGAGCCCGGATTGGCGTCCATTCGAAGAAACTGTTTTACGCGCTCCGGCCTTTGCGCCGCCTGAGGGCGCGCGCTATGGTGCTGTCTGTCTCTACGCCGGTCCACGCGCCGGCTTCAACCTGATTTCAACCCGTTAAAGAAGTACGATGAGCGATTTTCACGCAGTTTTCGAGATGTCGATGCCGATCCGCTGGGGCGACATGGACGCCTTCGGCCATGTGAACAACACGGTCTATTTCCGCTACATGGAGCAGGTGCGGATTTCCTGGTTCGAACAGCTGGGCCTGGCCGGTAACAACGCCGACGGCCAGGGGCCGGTGATCGTCAATGCGTCGATGGAGTTTCTCAAGCAACTGCATTATCCCGGCGACGTGATCGGCCGGATGACGGTGGCCACGCCCGGCCGCAGCAGCTTCGACACGGGTTTCGAGCTGGTGCGCGCGGACGATCCGAATACCGTCTATGCACGCGGCGCCGCGCGCTGCGTCTGGATCGATTACGCGGCTGGCAAGTCGGTGCCGGTGCCGGACTTGCTGCGCGAAACCATCGAGCGGGCCGCGCTGGTCAAGATCGCGTAATAGGCGACACGCAGCCGACCTTCAGCCGATTTTCGTTGCGAACCGGCGGCGTTCGCTAACGTCGCCGCACATTGCCGCCTGCCTCTGAGGTGGCTTGCCGAAGGCGCGACTCAGCGTCGCGCGAACCAGCAACCCGACACGCGCGCCCGCTGCTTCAATGCCCGAGCAGGCGCTGCAACAACTCCGTCGCGTTGCCCGTATCGTATTTGCGCATCAGCCGCGCGCGGTAGACATCGACGGTGCGCGGGCTGATATCCAGCACCCGGCCGATCTGTTTGCTGGTTTTGCCCGTTACCAGTTGCGCGGCGATTTCGCGTTCGCGCGGTGTCAGTTCGACCGCCACGCGCCGCGTCGCGCTCAAGTCCTCGAAAGTCCAGACGCCCGCGGCGTGCGGGTCGGCGCGTTCCTGCGCGCGGCCTGTCACGTGGCACCAGAATAATTCGCCGTTGGCCCGCTTCATGATGCGGTCGTCCGCATAGCTGCCGTGTGCGGTCATGATCGGCGGAATCCGTGCGCCGATCCGCTCGAATTCGTCCGTCGACGGATACAACACCTGGAACGACTGGCCGAGCAGCGACTCGCGCGTGCAGCCGAATATCGACGCGAGCTCGTCATTACAGTCTTCGATAGTCCGTTCGCGCGACAGCACGAGTCCGATCGGAGCGAGGTGGAACGCGGTTTGATAATCCAGTGCGGGCATGAATTGGCGGCAAGTACTTATGTATTTTTGCGTATTGTGCCGCATGGTGCGCCCAGCGTACTCTTTCGAGCACATGACAACGCGGCGAAGCAGTTCGCGGCGGGCTTTGCACGGCGCGCAGGGAAACCTGGGCGCACAGCCCGCCGGGGATGACTAGAATGACGTGTCGGGCTCGGGCCCGCGCAACGTCATATCAGCCGCAACGATCCGGCGGCCCGCGTTCGGGATTCGGGTTTCCATAAAGGAAGGGACATACTGATGAACAAGGTCTATCCAGGCGCCGCCGAGGCGCTGAAAGACATCGTCAAGGACGGGCAGACGTTTGCCGTAGGCGGCTTCGGGCTGTGCGGCATTCCGGAGGCGCTGATCGGCGCACTGCGCGATTCGAAGGTGCAGGGCATCACCTGCATCAGCAACAATGCGGGCGTCGACGGTTTCGGCCTCGGCCTGCTGCTCGAAACGCGCCAGGTCAAGAAGATGATCTCGTCGTATGTCGGCGAGAACAAGGAGTTCGAACGCCAGTATCTGGCCGGCGAACTCGAACTCGAATTCACGCCGCAAGGCACGCTCGCCGAGAAGCTGCGCGCGGGCGGGTCGGGCATTCCGGCGTTCTTCACCAATACCGGCTACGGCACGCTGATCGCCGAAGGCAAGGAAACCCGCCAGTTCGGCGAAAACCATTACGTGCTCGAACACTCGCTGACCGCCGACGTCGCTTTGGTGAAGGCGTGGAAAGCCGACAAATCGGGCAATCTGATCTACCGCCGCACCGCGCGCAACTTCAACCCGATGTGCGCAATGGCCGGCAAGATCACCGTCGCGGAAGTCGAAGAGATCGTCGAAGTGGGCGAACTTGATCCGGACGCGATCCATACGCCTGGCATTTTCGTGCAGCGCATTGTGCTCAATGCGAATCCGGAAAAACGCATTGAACAACGCATTGTCCGCGCGAAAGGAGACTGATCATGGCATGGACTCGTGACGAAATGGCCGCACGCGCGGCGAAAGAATTGCAGGACGGTTTTTATGTGAACCTCGGCATCGGCCTGCCGACGCTGGTGGCCAATCACGTGCCGGCGGGCGTCGAAGTGTGGCTGCAGTCGGAAAACGGCCTGCTCGGGATCGGCCCGTCGCCGACCGAAGAAGAAGTGGATGCCGACCTGATCAACGCCGGCAAGCAGACGGTGACCACGCTGCCGGGTTCGTCGATTTTTTCGTCGGCGGATTCGTTCGCGATGATTCGCGGCGGGCACATCAATCTGGCGATTCTCGGCGCCATGCAGATCAGCAAAAAGGGCGATCTGGCCAACTGGATGATCCCGGGCAAGATGATCAAGGGCATGGGCGGCGCGATGGATCTGGTCGCGGGCGTCAAGCGCGTGGTCGTGCTGATGGAACACGTCGCGAAGGGCGACCAGCACAAGATCCTCGAAGAATGCACGCTGCCGCTCACGGGCGTGGGCGTGGTCGACCAGATCATCACCGACCTCGGAGTGATCGAAGTCACGGACAACGGGCTGAAGGTGACCGAACTGGCGCCGGGCGTGAGCGTCGATGAAATCAAGGCGAAGACCGGCGCACCGCTTGATGTCAGCGCGGTTAGCTGAATGGCGTGCGGTGAGGCCGTCTGAAGCGGTTTGAGGCTGTATGAGGGCCGCTGTGCGGCCGGATGCGGTTAAGTGTGAGCGGCAGGCGGCCGCGAGGCGGTTCCAAGGCGGGCGAGGCGTGAGTCTCGCCCGCTTTCTTTTTTGCGCAGGACATTCGTTCGGAGCCCTCCTATGCCATCTGGCCGACTCTTGCCGCGCGGCAAAGCGGTTTACAATCGTTTGAAGATTGAACGCACGTCGATCCCTGTTGTGCCCAGGCCGAACTCGCAGCGCTTTTGCAAGGAACCCAGATGACCGAAATCACGTCCGCTTCCCCCGCCGGGCGGCTCGCGCCGCGTCAACGGTACGTGCAGTGCGCGAGCGCTGGAGGCTTGCATCGCATCGCTTACACCGAGTGGGGCGACCCCGCCAATCCGCGTGTGCTGCTGTGCGTGCACGGTTTGACCCGTTCAGGGCGCGACTTCGACCGCCTCGCGGAGGAATTCGCCGGCACTTACCGCGTGGTGTGCCCGGATGTCGCGGGTCGGGGCTTGTCATCGTGGCTCGCCAACCCCAACTTCTACACGATCCCGCAGTACGTCGCCGACATGGTCACGCTGATCGCGCGCCTGAATGTCGAGACGGTCGACTGGTTCGGCACGTCGATGGGCGGCCTGATCGGGCTTGGACTCGCCGGCCTGCCCGAAACGCCGATCCGCAAGATGTTGCTGAACGATGTCGGTCCGCATCTGGAGCCGGCTGCGGTAAAGCGCATCGGCGATTATCTCGGCAAGCCCGTGCAGTTCGAAACGCTGCAGCAAGGTATCGACTACGCAGCCTTGCTCGCGCAGACTTTTGGCCCGCTCACGCCGGACGAGTGGCGCGAGATCAACACGCCGCTTCTGCACGAACAAAACGGCAAGTGGCTGTTCCGTTACGACCCGCGGATCGCGCAGCCTTTTACCGCGACCACCGAGCAAGCGGCCAAGCTCGGCGAGGCCGCGCTGTGGCATTCGCTGGCGTCGTTCCAGGGGCCGGTGCTGGTGGTGCGCGGCGAGCTGTCCGATCTGCTTTCGCGCGAAACCGTCGCGAAGATGGTCCAGACCGGGCGTGCGGTGTCGAGCGCGGAAATCGCCGGGGTCGGACACGCGCCGGCGTTTCTGTCGGCCGATCAGATCGACATCGCGAGGCAGTTCTTTATCGGACCGGCCGCCGACGCGTCATAATATGCAGTTCCGCGCGGCATCCTCGACGGGGCGCGATGCGGAACGCATCTCCGATCAATTTTCAAACCAACTCAGGATTCGCCATGGCAGTCATTCGTCACCACGTCGGCAAGCGCCTCTCGGAAATCGCCGTGCACAACGGCACCGTGTACCTCGCGGGCCAGATCGCTGAAGACGCGGATCAGGACATCACGGGTCAGACGCGCGAAGTGCTTGGCCACATCGACCGTCTGCTGGGCGAAGTGAACAGCGACAAGTCGCACTTGCTGTCGGTGCAGATCTACATCTCGGACATGGTGCATTTCGCCGGCATGAACGCGGTGTGGGACGAGTGGGTTGCACAAGGCGCCACGCCGCCGCGCGCTACGGTCGAAGCAAAGCTCGCCAATCCGAAGTGCCTGGTCGAAATCTGCGTGGTCGCTGCGCAGCGCGCTTAAGCCTGGCACGTGTAGTTGAATTTCCGTTGAATTGTCTGGCCCGGTGGGCCGTCGCACCATGAATACCGAAACCGTTACGAACGCGCCGAACCCCCTTCCTTCTTTCGATGAAGCGATGGCGTTCGTGCGCGAACATGCGGGAGAGGTGCGGCTGTCGTCGGGCGAAATGCTGGCGGATCACGCGGCGGGCACGGCGTCGATCATGCGCAAGCTCAATGTCGATCCGCCCGCCGTGCTGGCGGCGGCGTTGTTTGCATTGACGCCGCATCTGCAGGACCCGGAGCGCGTGATCGCCGATAACTTCGGCGAAGAAGTCGCGCAACTGGTCGGCGACGTGCGCAAGTTGTTGCGTCTAGGCACCGTGAGCTTGCGTGCCGCACAGAATGCCATGCCCGAAGCCGGGCGCGATGCGCAGGCCGCACGCCGCGCGCAGGTCGAGGCGCTACGCAAGATGCTGCTCGCCTTCGCGCAGGATATTCGGGTGGTGCTGATCCGGCTCGCGTCGCGTCTGCAGTCGCTGCGTTACTACGCGGCGGCGAAAATCACGCCTTCACCGGACGTGGCGCGCGAGACGCTCGATATCTATGCGCCGCTCGCCAACCGCCTGGGCATCTGGCAATTGAAGTGGGAACTCGAGGATCTCGCGTTACGCTTCGAAGAGCCGGTCACGTATAAGCGCATCGCCAAGTTGCTCGACGAGAAACGCGTCGAGCGTGAGAGCTATGTCGCGCAGGCTATCGAACGCCTGCAAAAGGAATTGGCCGCGGCGCATATTCGCGCGGAAGTGAGCGGTAGGCCGAAGCACATCTACAGCATCTGGCGCAAGATGCGCGGCAAGGAGCTGGATTTCGCCGAGCTCTACGACGTGCGAGCGTTTCGCGTGATCGTGCCGGACATCAAGGATTGCTACACGGTGCTCGGCATCGTGCACAACCTGTGGCAACCGGTACCGAAAGAGTTCGACGACTATATCTCGCGACCGAAACCGAATGGCTACAAGTCGCTGCACACGGTGGTGATCGGCGACGACGGCCGCGCGTTCGAAGTGCAGATCCGTACGCAGGAAATGCATCAGTTCGCCGAATACGGCGTGGCCGCGCATTGGCGTTACAAGGAAGCAGGCACGCGCGGCTACGGCGGCCAGTTCGTCGCCAACGAGAAGTACGACGAGAAGATCGCGTGGCTGCGTCAATTGCTCGCGTGGAAAGACGAAGTCTCCGAGGGCGAGCACGGTGAGAAGCGCGCGTCGCAGCCGTGGGAACAACTGCGCCAGGCCACGCTCGACGACGATCACATCTATGTGCTGACGCCGCAGGCGCGGGTGATTCCGTTGCCGCACGGCGCCACGCCTGTCGATTTCGCGTACCACTTGCATAGCGAGTTGGGGCACCGTTGCCGCGGCGCGCGCGTCGACGGCGCGATGGTGCCGTTGAACACGCCTTTGCAAAACGGTCAGACGGTGGAGATCGTCGCGGTGAAGGAGGGTGGTCCGTCGCGCGATTGGCTCAACCCGCAACTCGGCTATCTGCAAAGTCCGCGCGCGCGGCAGAAGGTGCGCGCGTGGTTCAATGCGGTCGAAGTGCAGGAACATATCGCGAGCGGCCGTGCGATGGTCGAAAAGACCTTGCAACGCGAGGGCAAGACGTCGGTCAATCTGGATCAGCTCGCGGCCAAGCTCGGCTTCAAGACCACTGACGACCTGTTCTCAGTGGTAGGCAAGGAAGAATTCAGTTTGCGGCTCGTCGAGCAGGCGCTGCACGATGCGCCGCCGCCGGAACCGGTGGTCGAAGCGCCGGAGCAGTTCGAAAAGCGTAGCAGCGGCGCGAGCGTGGCGCGTGGCGCGTCCACGGGCGTGCTGGTGGTCGGTGTCGATGCGTTGCTCACGCAACTAGCGCGTTGCTGCCGTCCCGCGCCGCCCGATGATATCTGCGGCTTCGTCACGCGCGGAAAAGGCATGTCAATTCATCGCAGCGATTGCCCGACGTTTCTGCGCATGGCAGACCGGGCGCCCGAGCGCGTGTTGCAAACGGCTTGGTCGGCCGAGGTGATGAGCGGCCGTGGCCAGTCGGTCTATCCGGTCGATCTCTCGATCGATGCAACGGATCGGCAGGGTCTGCTGCGCGATATATCCGAAGTGTTCGCGCGCGAGAAGATGAATGTGATCGGCGTGAAAACGCAGACGCGACGTAACGCTGCGTTCATGCAATTTACCGTCGAGGTGTCGAGCGCGGCGCAGATTCAGCGCGCGTGTACGTTGCTCGGCGAAGTCACGGGCGTGGTGCGCGCTTCGCGCAAGAGTTGATGAGTGTGCGGCGCATGCATAGCCAGTCGACGTATCTGCTGGGCATGCGTGAGCGCGTGAGTAGAAATTTAAAGTCGGTGCATAAAAGTACTTGCCAAGCAGTGTGGCGCTCCATATAATCTTGCTTCTTCAGGCTCGTAGCTCAGCTGGTTAGAGCACCACCTTGACATGGTGGGGGTCGTTGGTTCGAGTCCAATCGAGCCTACCAACGAAAGAGAAATTCCGGTTTTGCCGGGGTTTCGCAAGCTGCAGTAAGCGCCTTTGGCGCAAAAGGCGAATACGGTTATGACACCGCGAACGTTGACCGAAACTACTTCGGAGCGACGCTAGTCGAGGACCACTTTCGCCACTGTAGTTAGCAGGAAATGTGAATGCGGCCCCTCGAAAGCGGGGCCGCATTTTTTTTGTTTTTTTTGAACTGGTTGTATGTGCCACCGCCGGTCGGCACCACGGAGAACGCAATGGTTTCGATACGTCTGCCTGACGGTTCTGTTCGACAGTACGAGCATCCGGTGACCGTCGCCGAAGTGGCCGCCTCGATCGGCCCCGGCCTCGCGAAAGCCGCGCTCGGCGGCAAGATCGACGGTGAACTGGTCGATACGTCCGCGCTGATCGATCACGACGTGGCGTTGGCCATCGTCACCGAGAAAGACGCAGACGGTCTCGATATCATCCGTCACTCCACGGCGCACTTGCTCGCGTACGCGGTGAAGGATCTGTATCCGGAAGCGCAGGTCACGATCGGCCCGGTCATCGACAACGGCTTTTACTACGATTTCGCGTACAACCGTCCCTTCACGCCTGAAGATCTCGAAAAGATCGAAAAGCGCATGCAGGAACTCGCGAAGAAAGACGAGCCGGTTTCGCGCCGCGTGGTGTCGCGCGACGAAGCGGTGGATTACTTCAAGAGCATCGGCGAAAAGTACAAGGCCGAGATCATCGAATCGATTCCCGCTACCGACGACATCAAGCTGTACTCGCACGGCGGCTTCACCGATCTGTGCCGCGGTCCGCACGTGCCGTCCACCGGCAAGCTGAAAGTCTTCAAGCTGATGAAGGTCGCGGGTGCTTACTGGCGCGGCGATTCGAAGAACGAACAACTGCAGCGCATTTACGGTACGGCCTGGACGAAGAAGGAAGACCAGGAAGCGTATCTGCACATGCTCGAAGAGGCGGAAAAGCGCGATCACCGCAAGCTCGGCAAGCAACTCGATCTGTTTCACATGCAGGACGAGTCGCCGGGCATGGTGTTCTGGCATCCGCGCGGCTGGACACTGTGGCAGCAGGTCGAGCAGTACATGCGCCGTCGGGTGAACGACGCGGGCTACCTCGAAATCAAGACGCCGATGATCATGGACCGCTCGCTCTGGGAAGCGTCGGGCCACTGGCAGAACTATCGTGAAAACATGTTCACGACGGAATCGGAAAAGCGCGACTACGCAATCAAGCCGATGAACTGCCCGGGTCATGTGCAGGTGTTCAACCACGGTCTGCGCTCGTATCGCGATCTGCCGCTGCGTTACGCGGAATTCGGCTCGTGCCACCGCAATGAATCGTCGGGCGCGTTGCACGGCCTGATGCGCGTGCGCGGTTTCGTGCAGGACGACGCGCACATTTTCTGTACCGAAGAGCAGTTCATCAGCGAATCGATCGCGTTCAATACGCTGGCGATGAGCGTCTACAAGGATTTCGGCTTCGATAATGTCGAGATCAAGCTGTCGCTGCGTCCGGACGCGCGCGCCGGTACGGACGAAACGTGGGATCGCGCGGAGCAGGGCCTGCGCGAGGCGCTGACGGCCTGCGGCGTGACATGGGAAGAGTTGCCGGGCGAGGGCGCGTTCTACGGCCCGAAGGTCGAGTACCACATCAAGGATGCGCTTGGCCGCTCGTGGCAATGCGGCACGTTGCAGCTCGATATGGTGCTGCCGGAGCGTCTGGGCGCCGAGTACGTCGCCGAAGACAATAGTCGCCGCCGTCCGATCATGCTGCATCGGGCAATCGTCGGATCAATGGAGCGTTTCCTCGGCATTCTGATCGAGCACCATGCCGGTGCAATGCCTGCATGGCTCGCGCCGATGCAGGTCGTGGTGATGAATATCGCGGAAAGTCAGGCCGAATATGCGCAATCTTTAGCCCAATCGTTGCAAAAACAAGGGGTTAGAGTGGAGGCCGATTTGCGCAACGAGAAGATTAGCTATAAAATACGCGAGCACACGCTGGAAAAGGTGCCGTACCTGCTGGTGGTCGGCGACAAAGAGCGTGAAGCCCAAACGGTAGCCGTGCGTGCCCGTGGTGGTGTCGATCTGGGTGTGATGCCTCCCGACACTTTCATTGAGCGTCTGCGCCAGGATGTGCAGTCGTTCAACTGAGCCACTTGGCAGCCCGGCTCGTTTTTTTAAATTTTAGAGGAAACGTAACATCGCTACTGATAAGTCTGCGCACCGCATCAACGGTGAAATTACGGCACCCGAGGTGCGTCTGGTCGGCGTCGAGAACGAACCGCTCGGCATCGTGAAACTCGCTGATGCGTTCCGCATGTCGGAACAGCAAGACGTGGATCTGGTCGAAATCGCTCCGCAAGCGGTTCCGCCGGTTTGCCGCTTGATGGACTACGGCAAGTTCAAGTACTCGGAAGCGAAGAAGCAACACGAGGCCAAGCTGAAGCAGAAGATCGTCCAGGTCAAGGAAGTCAAATTCCGCCCGGGCACGGACGACGGCGACTACAACGTCAAGCTGCGCAACCTCATCCGCTTCCTCGACGACGGCGACAAGACGAAAATCACGTTGCGTTTCCGTGGCCGCGAAATGGCTCACCAGGAAATCGGTATGCGCATGCTCGAGCGCCTGCGCACGGACCTCGACGAAGTCGGTCAGGTCGAGCAGATGCCGAAAATGGAAGGGCGCCAGATGATCATGGTGCTCGCTCCGAAGAAAAAGAAGTAAGCAATCAGAGCGGCGGCGCGCCGTGTGGCGCGCGCTCTGGTCGTGAAAGTTTGAAAGGCGCGGCGCCGGGTGTCCGGTGCGGTGTCAGCAGGTTTCGGAACGACGTGTGTACAATGCGCGTCGCTTCCCGAAAAGCGGCTGCCGGCAGTTCGGGCGGTCTGCATACCAAGTGGAGTGGGTTTCGAAGGGCGGGTAATGGCCAATGGCCGACCGCACACCCATATCCATCAAATAATGGAGTTGTCATGCCGAAGATGAAGACCAAGAAGAGTGCTGCAAAGCGCTTCGTGGTGCGTCCGGGCGGTACCGTCAAGCGCGGTCAAGCCTTCAAGCGCCACATTCTTACCAAGAAAACCACCAAGAACAAACGCCATTTGCGCGGTTCGACGGCAGTTCATGATGCAGATATGAACTCCGTGCGCGCAATGCTGCCGTTCGCTTAACCCTTAACCGACACTCATAGGAGCAAGACATGCCTCGAGTAAAACGTGGGGTTACCGCACGGGCCCGTCACAAGAAGATCATCAAGCTGGCCAAGGGTTACCGCGGCCGCCGCAATAACGTCTATCGCATCGCCAAGCAGGCGGTCATGCGCGCAGGCCAATACGCCTACCGCGATCGCCGCAACAAGAAGCGTGTGTTCCGCGCATTGTGGATCACGCGTATCAACGCGGCGGTGCGTCAGCACGACATGACGTACAGTGTGTTCATCAACGGCCTGAAGAAGGCTTCGATCGAACTCGACCGCAAGGTGCTGGCCGACATGGCTGTGTTCGACAAGGCTGCTTTTGCTGCGATCGTTCAGCAGGTGAAAGCCGCCGTTGCAGCCTGATTGCGCTTCTGGCAATTAATACTGCGTGGTTCGTTGCAGCGAACATCCGGTAGTCTCGGTGACGCTGCAGCAAATACGGGGCTCCTCACCGAGCCCCGTTTTTGTTGGTAGAACCAGTTTTGCTTCGATTGAACACTGACGTTGAAATGATGGGATCAATGGATCTGGACCAGATTGTCGCCGACGCGCAAAAAGCCTTCGCAGAAGCCTCCGACGTCACCACCCTCGAGAACGAGAAAGCACGCTTTCTCGGCAAATCGGGTGCGCTGACCGAGCTATTGAAGGGCCTTGGCAAACTCGATCCCGAAACGCGCAAGTCGGAAGGCGCACGGATCAACCTCGTCAAGCAACAAGTGGAAGCCGCGCTGACGGCGCGCCGTCAGGCGTTGGCCGACGTGCTGCTGAATCAGCGCCTCGCCGCCGAAGCCATCGACGTCACGCTGCCGGGCCGCGGCACCGGCGCAGGCAGTCTGCACCCGGTGATGCGCACGTGGGAGCGCGTCGAACAGATTTTCCGTACGATCGGATTCGACGTGGCCGACGGCCCCGAAATCGAAACCGACTGGTACAACTTCACCTCGCTGAACAGCCCGGAAAATCATCCGGCGCGTTCCATGCAGGACACCTTCTACGTCGACGGCAAAGATGCCGACGGCCGCCAGCTGCTGCTGCGCACGCACACCAGCCCGATGCAGGTTCGCTACGCGCGCACCAACAAGCCGCCGATCAAGGTGATCGTGCCGGGCCGCACGTACCGTGTGGACAGCGACGCGACGCATTCGCCGATGTTCAATCAGGTCGAAGGCCTGTGGATCGACGAAAACATCAGCTTCGCGGATCTGAAGGGCGTCTACACCGACTTCCTCAAGAAATTCTTCGAGCGCGACGACATTCTCGTGCGCTTCCGTCCGTCGTATTTTCCGTTCACCGAACCGTCGGCTGAGATCGACATGTTGTTCGAAACGGGCAAGAACGCCGGCAAATGGCTCGAAATTTCGGGCTCGGGCCAGGTTCACCCCACGGTGATCCGCAACATGGGCCTCGACCCGGAGCGTTACATCGGCTTTGCTTTCGGCAGCGGCCTCGAGCGGCTCACCATGTTGCGTTATGGCGTGCAAGACCTGCGTCTGTTCTTCGAAAACGACCTGCGTTTCCTGCGTCAATTCGCCTGAACCGGCGCGTACGAGCGCGACAAGCATAGAGCGCGGCAAGGCAAGCAGTGCCTGCCGCCAGCAGCGTCCCCGGCAGTGTCCGATGATTTGCATCGCAGGAACATCGCGCCGAGTCAAAGCACTGCCGGACGTGGACCTAACCTGATCAGAACGTACACAGAACCATGCAATTCCCGGAATCCTGGCTGAGAACCTTTGTCGATCCGCAACTGACGACCGACGAACTGTCGCACGCGTTGACGATGGCGGGTCTCGAAGTCGAAGACCTGCGGCCGGCCGCGCCGCCGACCTCGAAGATCGTTGTCGGCCAGGTGCTGGAAGTCGTCAAGCACCCGGACGCGGACAAGCTCAACGTGTGTCAGGTCGACGCCGGCACGGGCGCGACGTTGAACGTCGTGTGCGGTGCGCCGAATGTGTCGCCCGGCATCAAGGTGCCGGTCGCGCTGGTCGGCGCGCAACTGCCGCCCGCCGAGGAAGGCGGCGCGCCGTTCGCGATCAAGCTCTCCAAGCTGCGCGGCGTGGAAAGCCAGGGCATGCTGTGCTCGGCACGCGAACTGAAGCTCTCCGAAGATCATAGCGGCTTGATGATCCTGCCGGAAGATACGCCGATTGGCCAGGATATCCGCGAAACGCTCAATCTCAACGACACCGTTTTCGAAATCAAGCTGACGCCGAACAAGGCAGACTGCCTGTCGGTGTTCGGCGTCGCGCGCGAGACCTCGGCAATTACCGGCGCGCCGTTGCGTCCGCTGGAAATCAAGCCGGTCGAAGTCAAACTCGACGAGACGCTGCCCGTCAAAATCTCGGCTCCTGATCTGTGCGGCCGGTTCTCGGGTCGCGTGATTCGCGGCGTGAATGCACGCGCCAAGTCGCCGCATTGGATGGTGGAGCGTCTGGAGCGCTCGGGTCAGCGGAGCATCTCCGCGCTCGTCGATATCTCGAACTATGTGATGCTCGAGTTGGGCCGTCCGTCGCACGTGTTCGATCTCGACAAGATCCACGGCGGCATGGACGTGCGCTGGGGCCGTAAGGGCGAGACGCTCAAGCTGCTGAACGGCAACACGGTCGAACTCGATGAAACCGTCGGCGTGATCGCCGATGAGCAACACATCGAAAGTCTCGCGGGCATCATGGGCGGCGACAGCACGGCCGTCACGCTCGACACCACCAACATCTATCTCGAAGCCGCCTTCTGGTGGCCCGACAGCATTCGCGGCCGCTCGCGCAAATACAACTTCTCGACCGACGCCGGCCATCGCTTCGAGCGCGGCGTCGACTACGCGACCACCGTCGAACATATCGAACGCATCACGCAACTGATCCTCGACATCTGCGGCGGCGAAGCCGGTCCGGTCGACGATCAGGTCGTCAACGTGCCGAAGCGCGAGCCTGTGAAGATGCGTGTCTCGCGTGCGAACCGCATCATCGGCATCAAGATCGACGCCGATGAAATCGCGCAAATTTTCACGCGCCTCGGCCTGTCGTTCGAGCGCAGTGAAGACTCGTTCTCGGTGATGCCGCCGTCGTATCGCTTCGATATCGAAATCGAAGAAGACCTGATCGAAGAAGTCGCGCGCATCTATGGCTTCGAGAAAATTCCGGCGCGTCCGCCGGTCGCGACCAGCGAAATGCGCGCGACCAACGAAACGCAGCGTTCGATCCACGTGCTGCGTCACGCGCTCGCCGCACGCGACTACGCGGAAACGGTCAACTTCAGTTTCGTCGATGCGGAGTGGGAGCAGGACTTCGCCGGCAACGACAAGCCGGTACGTCTGCTGAATCCGATTGCAAGCCAGTTGTCGGTGATGCGCACCACGCTGTTCGGCAGCCTGATCCACGTGCTGCGTACGAACCTGAACCGCCGCGCGGCGGATCGCGTGCGCGTGTTCGAAGCCGGCCGCGTGTTCCTGCACGATCCGTCGATCAAGGCCGGTGAGCTGACGGTCGAATGTTTCGCGCAGCCGAAGATGATCGGCGGCCTCGCGTACGGTCCCGCGCTCGAAGAGCAGTGGGGCGCGCCGACGCGCACGGTCGACTACTTCGACGTGAAGGGCGACCTGGAGGCTGTGCTGGCGCCGGCCGTCGCGCGCTTCGTTAAAACGGAACATCCGGCGTTGCATCCGGGACGCAGCGCGCGTATCGAACTGAATGGCCGCGCAGTCGGCTGGATTGGCGAATTGCATCCGCGCTGGATGCAAAAATATGATTTACCGCATGCGCCGATTCTGTTTGAAATCGAAGCCGAAGCATTAATGCAGCGCGTATTGCCCATTCCGTCTGAAGTGTCAAAGTTTCAGCCGGTGCGTCGTGATATTGCGGTGGTCGTCGATCAGAAAATCGAGGTCCAGGCACTGCTGGACGAGCTTCAGAAGGCCCAGTCCGAACCCGCCTGCAAGACTGTTCAGAAGGTTGCGCTTTTCGACGAATTCCGTCCAAAATCAAACACTTCCGGTGGTCTGGGCGCTCACGAGAAAAGCCTTGCGTTCCGTGTGACCTTGCAAGATACTGGCGGAACCCTTCAGGATGAAACGGTCGATCTGGCTATTCAAACTCTGGTGGAACGTCTGGCTCGAGTATATGGCGCACGGTTGCGCGGATAACCCGCATTTAACAATTGCACGGCTGTTTCCGCATCCATTGTTTTCTGCTTGGCGCGCCATTTGATAGATATGAATGAAATGAACTCGAGTGATTTCGAAGCCCTTCTTACGGCGCAACGCAGCGCCATGATTCGCGAAATTCCGACATCACCCGCCGTCGTTTCCACTGAAACGCCGACGCTTACCAAGGCGGAACTTGCTGAGTTGCTGTTCGACAATGTCGGACTCAACAAGCGGGAAGCGAAAGACATGGTCGAAGCGTTTTTCGAAGTGATCCGCGACGCGCTGGAGAGTGGCGACAGCGTGAAGCTGTCGGGGTTCGGCAACTTCCAGTTGCGCGACAAACCCCAGCGTCCCGGCAGAAACCCGAAGACCGGCGAGGCGATTCCGATCGCCGCGCGCCGCGTTGTGACGTTCCATGCAAGTCAAAAGCTGAAAGCACTGGTCGAGAACGGCGCTGAAGCGAGCTTCACGCGCTAACCGACTGGCGCGTTCCTGCGCAACCCACCACGACGGCTAACTGACGATGACAGCGACGATCGAAAAAGTCGTCTTGCCTCCGATTCCGGCGAAGCGCTACTTCACGATTGGTGAGGTCAGCGAACTATGCGGCGTGAAACCGCATGTCTTGCGCTACTGGGAACAGGAGTTCACGCAGTTGAGGCCGGTCAAGCGGCGCGGCAATCGTCGCTACTACCAGCATCACGAGGTGCTGTTGATCCGGCGGATTCGTGAGTTGTTGTATGAGCAGGGCTTCACGATCAACGGCGCACGCAACCGGCTCGATTCGCATGGCGGCGGGGCGCACGGTGCGCCGGGCGATGTGGTCGATGAAGGCGAGGGCGCAGTGGTGCCGACGGCAACCACAGCAGCCGCAACGGTGGACGTCGAGCAGTTGCGTAAAGAATTGCTGCACGTAATCGATCTGTTGGGGCACTAGTCGCCTTTGTTGGCAGAAGGCGGTTCTAATCGAATAAAGTGTCTGTTATAATTTTGTGCTGTTCGGGGCGTAGCGCAGCCTGGTAGCGTACCTGCATGGGGTGCAGGTGGTCGGAGGTTCAAATCCTCTCGCCCCGACCAAAGAAATCAAGGAGTTAGCGGCTAATCGCCACTAACTCCTTTTTCGTTTCCGAGCCCAGACCCCCGCAAAGACCCTCACACAAACCTTCGCGTCAAATCGGTTTCCAAGATCGAGGCGGTGCAATGACAGCAGAGCCACAGGAGCCGCCGCAGTCACCACTGACCGGCGCTGAGCTCTTCGATCGAGCAGCGCAAATCAATTGTTGACGCAGCGCATTCGCCGCTAGTGTTCTTCGTGCTGGCGTTGCTGTCCACGAATAAATATCAACCGCTTTTCCAAGAACCACAGCGTTCGCATAGATGGTTCACTACATTACGAATGCGTGGATCATCCTGCGGCATGACACGCTGGCGGAGCTACAGCCAAAGCTGACGTTCCTTATTTTCAAACATAACCGTATGTTGATCATGCCCGCGAAGAGTCCGGCGCAAGGGCGACGAGCGGTTCGATCGCAGCCGCTCGTTTTCGAATAAGCGCTCTATAGATTTGCCCATCACCCGCGTCCCGTATCCCATCCGCGCGTCTACCATGCACGTTTGCCCGCCGCGTGCGGCGCGCCATGATCAACGGGTTTCCGCACGAGTCTGCTACTTCGTTTGTTGCTTCTGATATTCACCAGCCGGCGCCGCAGCCGGCTGCATGTGCTCGATACGTGCGTCACGCCGTTTCGCGTCTGGTTGAATGACCTCGACGTGTTGCTTCACATGAACAACGGCCGCTATTTCACCATCCTCGATCTGGCGCGCGTCGATCTGATGATGCGCAGCGGCTTGTGGCGCCAGTTGAAGGCACAACGCTGGTATCCGGTCGTCACGCTGGAAACGATGCGTTTTCACCGCTCGCTCGAACTCGGCAATCGCTATGACGTCCGGACCCGCGTGATCGGCTGGGATGACAAGCATATCTTCATCGAGCAAGGGTTCGTGCGCGACGACGTACAGGTCGCGTTGGCCGTCGTGCGTGCGCGATTTCTGAAGCGAAGCGGTGGTGTCGTGACGACCGCCGAGTTGATGCAACTGTCCGGCGTGACGCAGTCATCGCCGGCGTTGCCGGAATGGGTCGCGCGCTGGAGCGAGGCCGAAGGAGGGATGGCGTTCCCATCTTCTTCGTCTATTCCAGGCCAACAGGATGCGAACACAGTCGCACGACGGTGAGCATTCTGTAGCGTGGCCCCAGGCGCCCCGCACGACACATCATTTCAAACCAGCGTCCTGATCGAATTACTGATGCCACGCGCGCAATCGATCACGGCGGGCGCCAGCCGCGCTTCCGCTTCCGCCAGCGTCCAGCGGCTCGTCGGCGCGACGACGTGCACCGCGCCGACTGGGCGGCGCTCGCCGTCGAGCACCGCCGCCGCGATGGTCATATCGCCGATAAACAACTCCTCGCGGTTCGACGCATAACCATTGCGCCGCCCAAGCACAAGACGCGTTCCGATCTCCTCGAGATCCGTGACGGTGTACTGCGTGTGCGTCACACGATCGCTGGCCACCAGCAGCGCGCGTGACTCCTCGTCCGGCAGCGCCGCGAGATAGGCCCGCCCCGACGCCGTGCAGTACATCGGAATACGGCTGCCTATCGGCATGTGGATCGGCACGAACTTCGTGCAGACGAAGCGCGCAACGTAGACCATGTCGACGCCGTCCGGCTCGGTCAGATTGGTGGTCTCTCCGGTGACATTGGTGAGTTCGGACAGAAACGGGTTGGCGACGTCGATCAGCGTGTCGGCGGCCAGATAGTTGAAACCGATTTGCATCACACGCGGTGCGAGCTGATACCGCTTCGTACGCGGATGCTTTCTCACGTAGCCGAGCTTCTCCAGCGTGTAGATCATGCGCTGCGCAGAGCTTTTGGTAATCGACGTCGCCTCCGCGACTTCAGGCAGCGTCATCGACCGGCGCTGCGCGCTGAACGCCCGTAGCACCGCGATTCCCTTCTCCAGCGACTGATTGAACAGCGCATCCGGCGTCTCATCCGGTTCCGGAGAGGCTTCCGGCCGCGCGTCGGGCGTCTTGCGTGTCATGGAATTACCCAATTGTTTAGGCATGACATCGAGACTAGCATATCGAATATCGATACGCAATTTACGTTAGTCGATATTTTTGATTCGAATATGATGATGTTATCGATGGTGGTCGATATTCCTGTCGGCCCTCGCCAACCCGTGGAGAGACTCATGTTCCAGTTCGCCAAACGCTTCGCTAGTGTCTTTGCAACAGGATTGCTGCTCGCCGGCGCGCCGGCCTGGTCGGTTGCCGCCACCACCTATGAGGTCGGTTCGACGGCCACCGGCGTGCCGTTCACCTTTCTCGACGTGAAGAGCAATTCGATCCAGGGGCTGCTGGTCGATGCGATCACGGCAACCGGCAAGGCGGCAGGCTTCGATGTAAAGATCGAGCAGACCACGTTCTCGTCGCTGATTCCGTCGCTGACCACCAAAAAGATCGACATCATTTCGGCTGCGATGCTGAAGACGCCTGCGCGCGAACAGGTCGTCGATTTCTCCGATACGGTCTATTCGTATGGCGAAGGCCTGATCGTGCGCGCCGACGACAAAGGCCAGTACACGTCCATGGACGATCTCAAGGGCGAGATCGTGGGCGCGCAGGTCGGCACTGCGTTCGTCGACGCGTTGAACAAGAAGGGCATCTTCAAGGAAGTGCGCACTTACGACTCGGTCGCCGACATCATGCGCGACGTAGCACTGGGCCGTATCAAGGCAGGCTTCGGCGATCACCCGATCATCGCCTATCAGCTTCAGCACAATCCGAATCCGCAACTGCGCCTCGTCAGCGGCTATCAACCTTCAGTAAAAGGCCAGTTGTGCTTCGTCGTGCGCAAGGGCGACACGGCCACGCTGGAGCAATTGAATGCCGGTATCAAGAAGATCAAGGCCGACGGCACGCTCACGCAGATCGTCAAGAAGTGGCAGGTTGAATGACGCCGTTTCCAGAATAAGGACTGCCCGCCATGTTCTTCCAGAACGCCGTCGAATTCCTGCCGATCCTGCTTAAAGGCGCGGTCGTCACGATCGAGATCACTTTCTGCTCGTTCATTCTGAGCACCGTGCTCGGGTTGCTGCTCGCGCTGATGCGCGTGTCCGACAACCGCATCGTGTCGAATGCGGCCGCTACTTTCATCAACGTGATTCGCGGACTGCCGATCATCGTTCAGCTCTTCTACATCTACTTTGTGCTGCCCGATCTCGGCGTGCAGTTGTCGGCCTTCCAGGCCGGCTTTATCGGCCTCGGCATCGCGTACTCGGTGTATCAGGCGGAGAACTTCCGCGCGGGCATTCAGGCGATCGATCACGGGCAGATCGAAGCGGCGCAGTCCATCGGTATGCGCGGCGCGATGATCATGCGGCGCGTGGTGCTGCCGCAAGCGTTCCGGATCGCGCTGCCACCATACGGTAATACGCTCGTGATGATGCTCAAGGATTCGTCGCTCGCCTCGACGATTACGGTTGCCGAAATGACGCGTGCCGGGCAGCTCATTGCATCGTCCACGTTTCAGAACATGACGGTTTTCACGCTGGTCGCACTGCTTTATCTCGGACTCAGCCTGCCGCTCGTCTATGGATTGCGGCGGCTCGAACGCCGCCTTGGACTGAAGGGAAAACGATGATCAAGGTCGACTCGATTCACAAGCGCTTTCACGATCAGCACGTGCTGAAGGGCGTCAGTCTGAATGTGGAACGCGGCCAGGTGGTATGTCTGATCGGGCCATCGGGCTCGGGCAAATCCACGCTATTACGCTGTATCAACGGGCTGGAACGGCATGACGCCGGAGAGATCACCGTCGAAGGTCATGCCGTCGATGCGAAATCGAAACAGATCCACGAACTGCGCGCGCAGGTCGGCATGGTGTTCCAGCGCTTCAATCTGTTTCCGCATCGCACGGCGCTCGAAAACGTGTTCGAGGGTCCCGTGTTCGTGAAGAAGGAGGCGCGCGCTCAGGCACGCGAGCGGGCGCGGCATCTGCTCGACAAGGTCGGGCTTGCGCATCGTATGAACGCGTATCCCGCGGAATTGTCGGGCGGACAGCAGCAGCGCGTGGCGATCGCACGAGCGCTGGCCATGGAGCCCAAAGCGATTCTCTTCGACGAACCCACCTCGGCGCTCGACCCGGAGCTGGTCGGTGAAGTGCTCGGCGTGATGCGCCAGTTGGCCGACGACGGCATGACGATGATCGTCGTCACGCATGAAATGGCGTTTGCGCGCGAAGTGG
The DNA here is from genome assembly GCF_046028095.1 of Paraburkholderia phytofirmans. GTDB lineage: Bacteria > Pseudomonadota > Gammaproteobacteria > Burkholderiales > Burkholderiaceae > Paraburkholderia > Paraburkholderia phytofirmans_A. The sequence goes on along the minus strand of NZ_JAQQDJ010000018.1, from coordinate 84,082 downwards.
CCGACCGTGTGTGTTTTCTTCACGACGGCGCGATCCACGAAGAAGGCAGCGCGGCCGAGTTGTTCGACCGTCCGCGCCATGCCCGCACGCGCGAGTTTCTCGGCAAGATGCCCGCGCTAGCCGAAGCGCCCCGGAGTTGAAGACCATCATGAGCCTGGTTGAAGTTGAAGCTGAAGTTGCAAAGCCGTTGCCGCCCTCGCTGTGGGCAGCGACGGCAGAACCCGCAGTCGTAACGCCTCCACTCGATAACTCCACGATTGTGGACGTGGCGATCGTCGGCGCCGGCTATACAGGTTTGTCGACGGCCTTGCATCTGGCGGAGCAGGGCTTGCGCGTCTGCGTGATCGACGCCAACGAGCCCGGCTGGGGAGCGTCCGGCCGTAATGGAGGCCAGGTCATTCCAGGCCTGAAATACGATCCCGATGAACTCATCCGACGCTACGGTCCGCGCGACGGCGATGCGCTCGTGCAAATGGCGGGCGGCGCGGCGGATACGGTCTTCGACCTGGTCGCGCGCCACGGCATTCGCTGCGATGCGACGCGCGCGGGCTGGATTCAACCGACCCATTCGCACAAGTTACTGAATACGCTGCACGCCCGGGCGCGGCAGTGGGAAGCGCGTGGCGCGCCGGTCGAGTTTCTCGACCGTACGCAGGTGTCGAAACGGCTCGGCACTGAAGCGTTTGTCGGCGGCTGGGTCGATCGGCGCGCGGGTAGCGTGCAACCGCTGAGTTATGCACGCGGCCTCGCGCGCGCGGCGCAAGCTGCGGGCGCGGCGATTCATGGCGGGACTCGCGCCGCGAGCGTCGAGCACGGCGCGAACGGATGGCGCATTCGCACGGCGCATGGGCCGGTCATCGAGTCGAAACAGGTGCTGCTCGCCACCAACGGCTACACTGACGGACTCTGGCCGCGTCTTGCGCAATCGGTGATCGCGGCAAACAGCTTCATTGTTGCGACCAAGCCGCTGGCGCACGACGTCGGCGCAACGATTCTGCCCGGCGGCGAAGTGGCTTCCGATTCGCGGCGTCTGCTGCTGTACTTTCGAAAAGATGCGGACGGACGTTTGCTGGTGGGTGGACGCGGTCCGTTTCGCGAACCTCGCGACGCGGCGGATTGGGCACATCTTGAGCGAGCCGCCCAACTGATGTTTCCGCAGTTGAAGAACACCGAATACGAATTCCGCTGGGCTGGCCGTATCGCCATTACGCGCAACTTCTTGCCGCACGTGCATATGCCGGACAAAGGCATGACGATCGCGCTCGGTTACAACGGGCGCGGCATCGCGATGGCGACGACGTTAGGCAAGCACCTGGCTGCCTGTCTCGCAGGGGCGACGAAGGGCTTGCCGCTCCCGCCGACGTCGATCGAGCCGGTTCCGTTGCATGCGTTGCAGCGGTTTTATATCAGCGCGGGGGTGGCGTGGTATGCGTTGCTGGACGCACTTTCGTAAGCATGCCGTTCAATTCCGGTGCCCGGTTACCGGCAAAATAAGGGTGGAGAGCCGCGGCAAGTGCGTTCGATCCGTGGCGGCCGCATAGTGCAACAGTGGTGTGCGGACGACGGTCCCCCGGATCGTCTCCTGTGCACGCTCGATATCGGCGTGGGAAACGTCGCCGAGATAGCCCGAGCCGACACCATCCGCGAAAGACGTGCGCGCATGACGCAGGATGCTTGAAAAGCTCATGATGTCCTCGCTTTCGTAGTCGTTGAAGGGATCGACTAACCGCGTCGACGCAATTCGATGCGCAGGTTTCGCGGCACCATCGAAAACGCGAACACTTCCTCCACCTCGGGCGCGCCGTCGACCAGTAACAGATCGAAGTTGCGGCACAGCATGGCGACTGCCGATCTCACTTCCATCAAGGCGAGGCTGCGTCCCGGACACAGACGCGGTCCCGAGCCGAACGGCATGAACCCCGCTCGATGATGGCTGGCGGCACTCTCGCCGGTGAGCCAGCGGTCCGGATCGAATACGTCGGCCGCCGACTGGCCGCCTTGCTGCAGTCCTGCCTCGCGCGTCAATAGCGACAACACCGCGCCCTTCGGGATCGCAATGTCACCCACTTGCACGTCGTAATTCGGCTCGACTGCGAGAACGGGCGTAACCGATTTGAGCCGCATGGACTCGCTGATGACCGCGTTCAGATAGAGGAGCGCGTCGCCGGCGTCGAAATCTTCGAGCATGGCCGCGGATCCGATAACGGCATCGACTTCTTCCTGCATTTTTCGCTGGACGTCTGGCAGAGACGCCATGAAGTACGCCACCCAGGCGATCGTGTTCGCCGTCGTGTCCTGTCCGGCCAACAGGATGGTGAACACATTGGCCAGCACTTCGTCGTCTGTCAGCGGTGCTTCTCCTTCCTGTTGCGCCATGAGCAACGCCTCGAGCAGATTCGTGGGCATCGCGTCCGTTTCCGGGCGCTGCACGAGCCGCGCGCGGTTGGCGGCGATGAGGTCCTTCGTGAGCGCCTGAACTGCAATCAAGGCGCGATCCAGCGTCTTGTCGGCGGGTAGCTTGACGTAGTGCCAATAGGGGAAGGGCGCATTGATCCGCCGGTTGATCATCGGGAACACGACTTCGAGGTGCCGCTGGATCACGTCGCCCTCGCTTTCGATGGTGTCCATGTCATATCCGAACGCGAGATTGGTGGTGACGTCCACCGTGTATCGCATCAGGTCCCTCTGGATATCGATGGATTGCCGCTCGCGACTCGCTTTCTCCCAGCGCTGCAGCAATCGACGTGTCATTTCACAGAGCAACGGAAAGAAGGCACGCAGATGCAAAGGGTCCAGTGCCTTGGCGACGAGTTGCCGTTGCCGTCGCCAGGCCTCGCCTTCCATGGAGAAAACGCCGTTGATGCCCACCTCGCGCGCAACGGTTTCGATCACGTTCCAGCGCCGATAAGCCCCAGGGCGATCGCGCAACACTTGACTGATGAGAGCCGGATCGGCGATCGCAACGAATGGGCGGCCGATCAATCTGAACGTGTACACGGGGCCGAACTCCCTGGACCACTGTTCGAGTACGAGGTGCAGCTTCTCGGGACGTAGTTGCAACGTATTGCCGAGAAACGGAACGCGCTTGGGGCCAGGAAGCTGGGCAAGCGACCTCACGCGAGATTCGCGGCACGGCATTATCCCCGCCGGGGCAGGGCACTGCGCATTCCATTCGCGCACCTCGTTGCGATCGACTTTAACTTCGCCGCTCTCGACTATTGCATCGAATCGCTTCAGATTCGAACTACCCGGCGCTTGCTTGCAGCCTGACGCGCAGTCGAAATGCCAACCGTGCGCCCGGCAGGTGAGCACGCCATCTTTTACTGTTCCTTCTGATAGGAGCGTGCCTTGATGCGGGCAGCGGCCCTGAAAAATCGAAATGGCGTTGCCGTGGCGCAGAACGATCAATTCGATTCCGTCGATGCTCGCCGCCTTGATGCCGTCGTCCTCGAGTTCTTTCGTGCGCGCTATCACCACGGTGTCCGGGGAACCCGAACGCACTGCCTGAAGACTCGCGTTCATCTTGTCGCTCCTTCGCGCCGGACAGGCATCGTTTCATCGATCGCGCGACACAAGAGACGGTCTGGCGTCTTGTCGACGGCGAACGCTTTTGCGTTGCAACGTGCAAACAGGTTCTTACGCGGCGTGAGGGAGTGGGCGCATTCAAGTCATCACGCACCGCATTTAATTGGCGTCGTGAGCGGGCATCAGGGCGGAATCTTGTGCGGGTCTGTGCGACAGATGAGTCGCGATCCATGCTGTATTCCCCGAGGTCCGAGGAGGGCGCTCACCAAAACATACTAGTCGTTTATCGAAGCGAGCCAAGCACTCTATCTAGTGTCGTGCCGCCTTTTCGGCGGCTCAGCGCCTCCGCCGTCGATTGCCGGATTGCGGCGTTTGTCGGGGTCGGGAGTTTTCCTGCGCACTATCGAATCCGCAGCGCATTGCGCGCATCGCATCGACTGTCGGCGTGGTGGCAACGTGCGCGGCCTATGGCATAGCGCTTGCGGTGCGTCGTCCACACTGACGTAAGCTCGTCGTTAGCCATTGAGAACGATTATCATTTTTTGCCTTGCCGACTCGATGCGCTATGCTGGGATGACGGCTAAAAAATATAAACCGTGAGGCGGGTTCCGTGCTGGTGCAATGCCACCGGGGAGCCGGCCCGATCCATTATCCTTCGCTGGCGCCGGGGTCTACGCACGCGAAACAGGGAGGTAACATGCAAGGCGACCCAAAGGTCCTGGAATACCTGAACGCGCAACTGAAGAACGAACTCTCCGCGATCAATCAGTATTTCCTGCATGCCCGCATGTACAAGCACTGGGGGCTCGACAAGCTCGGCAAGCATGAATATGACGAATCCATCGGCGAGATGAAGCATGCCGATCTGCTGATCGAGCGCATCTTCCTGCTGAACGGCCTGCCGAATCTGCAAGACCTCCACAAGCTGCTGATCGGCGAAGAAACCAAAGAGATCATGGAGTGCGACCTGAAGCTGGAACAGATGTCGCAGGCCACCTGCAAGGAGGCCATCGTCTATTGCGAATCGGTTCGCGACTTCATCTCGCGGGAGATCCTGACCCATATTCTCGACGACACCGAGGAACATATAGACTGGCTCGAGACGAATCTTGAGTTGATCGACAAGGTCGGCATCCAGAACTATCTGCAATCGGGAATGGATGCGCCGGAGTGAGTTCGCTTTAGCGAATAGTCGACGGGACGGCGAACTGAACGCCGGCGCAGCGGCCTCGGCGTTAAAGACTCCATCATCGGGCTGTCAAGGTCAACGGCCCAGCGCGACAAACCGTTCGAGATGATGGTCCTCGTCGCCGAGTTGGTGATCGATCATCACGAGGCGCTTTGCGTAATGTGCGAGCGGCAATTCCCACGTCATGCCGATCCCGCCGTGCAACTGAATGCATTCTTCCGCGACTAGCGCGCCGATCCGTCCGATGCTGTACTTGGCCGCCGACAGCGCGCGCTCTCGCACCTTGCGTTCGGCGTCGAGCGCCGCCGCTGCGTTGATCACCGCCGAGCGGGCCTGTTCGATTTCCAGCAGCAGATCGGCCATGCGATGCTGCAACGCCTGGAAGCTGCCGATCGGCACGCCGAACTGTTTGCGCGTGCGCAGATACTCGAGGGTGTAGTCCCTGGCGACATCCATCGCGCCGACGGCTTCGGAACACAGCGCGAGCACGCCGCAGCCAATCGCGTATTCGAGCGTCGCGAAGCTCGCGTCGGGCGTGCCGAGCAATGCGCCGTCGCTGAGCGTGACGTTGTCGAATGTGACTTCAGCAGCGCGGCCGCCGTCGATCTTGCGATAGCCGCGCACGCTGACACCGGGAGCATCGCGCGGCACGAGAAAGAGCGTTATGCCAGCGTCGCTATCGTCCTCACCGCTGGTGCGCGCCGAGACCAGAAAAAGCGCAGCATGCTCGCCGTGCTGAACCACGGCCTTGGCTCCGTTGAGTTGCCACGTGGAGCCGCTTCGCTCCGCACGCGTCGTCACGCGGGACAGTTCATAGTGGCTGTCCGGCTCGCCGTGTGCGAGCGCGACGATCCGCGAGCCGTCGATCAATTCACCGAGCGCGGTTTTTTGCGCTTCGTTGCCACTGCGTGCAATGGCGCGTCCGACGATCAGCGTGTCGAGAAACGGCTCGACCACGAGACCGCGGCCCAAGCTCTCGAACACCACCGCGATATCGAAACCGCCGCCGCCGAAACCGCCGTCCGCTTCATCGAACAGTGCGCCGATAATGCCGAGCTCGGCGAAGCGGCCCCACAATTCGCTGCTATAGCCTTCATCAGACAGCGCGATCCGGTCGCGCGTCGCGAAGGCGTACTGCTCGCTGACAAAACGGTTCAGCGTATCCGCCAGCATGCGGCGGTCTTCGGTGTGCTGGAAATTCATGAGGTGCGCCCCTTACAGTCCCAGGATCATTTTGGAAACGATGTTCTTCTGGATTTCGTTCGAGCCGCCGAAGATCGACAGCTTGCGATTGTTGAAATACAGCGACGCGGCGCTCGCGGCTTCGTCGGGGCCGACCGGCGTGCCCTCGAAGCCGTCATGCAAGGCTTCCTCGATGAACGGCTGCGCGTACGGACCCATCGCGCGCCGCGTGAGCGACGAGATTTCCTGACGGATCTCGGTGCCGCGAATCTTCAGCATCGAACTTTCGGCGCCGGGCACGCCGCCGCCCGCCACCGCCGCGATTACGCGCAGGTTGGTGGTCTTCATGTTCTCCAGATCGATCTCGACGCGCGCCATGCGCGCCGCGAACGCCGGGTCTTCCGCGAGTGGACGGCCATTGCGCCGCTGTTGCGCGGCGATCTTGCGCAGGCGGTTGAGCGCGGCCACCGAGAAGCCGACGCCCGCGATATTGGTGCGCTCATACGTGAGCAGATACTTGGCGTAGGTCCAGCCTTTGTTCTCTTCGCCGACCAGGTTCTCGACCGGCACGCGCACGTCGGTGAAAAACACTTCGTTGACTTCGTGCTCGCCGTCGAGCGTGATGATCGGGCGCACTTCGACGCCCGGCGTCTTCATGTCGATCAGCAGGAAGCTAATGCCTTCCTGTTTGCGCACGTCGGTCGCGCTGCGCACGAGGCAGAAGATCATGTTCGCGAAGTGGCCGAGCGTGGTCCACGTCTTCTGTCCGTTGACGAGGTAATGCTCGCCCTGCGCATCCACGCCGCGCACGGCGGTGGTTTTGACCGACGCGAGATCGGAGCCGGCGCCCGGTTCCGAATAGCCCTGGCACCACCAGTCCGAGCCGTCGAGAATACGCGGCAGCCAATGGCGCTTTTGCGCTTCGCTGCCGTATTTGATTAGCACGGGCCCGAGCATGTTGACGCCGAACGGCACCACGCGCGGCGCACCGGCCAGCGCGCATTCGTTTTCGAAGATGAATTTCTGCACCGGGTTCCAACCCGGGCCGCCGTACTCTTTCGGCCAGTGATTGGCGAGCCAGCCTTGCGCGTTGAGAATCGCGTGCCACTCGGCCATGTCGTCGCGCGTGAGACGGCGGCCGCCGTGCACCTTGTCGGCGAGACGCTGGGGGAGCTTGTCGCGCAGAAAGGCCTGCACGTCGGCACGGAAGGCTTCTTCCTCGGGAGCGAAGTTCAGATCCATGGCGGGTGTTCCGGATAGGGTTGAGCGACTGGCGCGCACGGGGCGCGCGCCGGTCATCATGATGCACGTCGATGATGATGCGCCATTTCAGACGCTCTGGTTCAGGCTCGCGAAATCGGCGCCGCGTTCCACCAGTTCGACCAGCAGCGGCGAGGGCTTCCAGAAGAGCGGGTCTTCCTTGGCGAACTCGCGGATGTCGGCGAGGATCTTCGGCAGGCCGACCATGTCCGCATATTTCATCGGACCGCCGCGATAACGCGGAAAGCCGTAGCCGTACAGGAACGTCACGTCGACGTCCAACGGCCGCAACGCAATGCGTTCATGCACGACGTTGGCGCCTTCGTTGATCATCGCGGCCATGTAGCGGCGGATGATCTCGTCATCAGTGAAGCTGCGCGGCGTGATGCCGGCGCGCACGCGCTCGGCGTCGATGATCGCTTCGACTTCCGGATCGGGCGTGCCGCTGCGCGATCCTTCGGGGTACAGATAGAAGCCGCGTCCGGTCTTCTGGCCGAACCAGCCGCGCTCGCACAGGCGGTCGGCGATCTGCACATAACGCGCTGCCGGATTGCGTGTGGCCGCGCGCCGCTTGCGTGCCGCCCAGCCGATGTCGCCGCCCGCCAGATCCACCACCTGGAACGGTCCCATCGGAAAGCCGAACGCGCGCACGGCCGCGTCGATCTGATAGGGCGAGGCGCCGTCTTCCATCATGGCGTCGGCGGCGCTGCGATACACGGCCAGCACGCGGTTGCCGATAAAGCCGTCGCATACGCCGGCGCGCACCGGCGTCTTGCGCAATTTTTTGGCCAGCTCGAACGCGGTCGCGACCACGTCGGCGCTGACCTGCTTCGGCACCACCACTTCCAGCAGCTTCATGATGTTGGCGGGCGAGAAGAAGTGCAGGCCGATCACATCACCGGGACGCGAAATGCTCGACGCGATCGCGTCGATGTCGAGATACGAGGTGTTGGTCGCGAGCACCGCGCCCGCTTTGCAGACGCGATCGAGTTCGGCGAACACGGCCTGTTTGACCGTGAGGTCTTCGAATACGGCTTCGATCACGAGGTCGGCGCCGGCGAGCGCATCGTACGACGTGCTGCCGCTCCAGCGCGCCATGAGCGCCGCTTTCTTCTCCGCGCTCAGGCGGCCTTTGGCGATCAGGCCGTCGTAGACTTTTTCGATGTGCGCGCGGCCACGTGCGAGCGACGCGTCGTCGCGTTCGATCATCGTTACCGGCAAGCCCGCGTCGAGCACCGCGACGGCGATGCCCGCGCCCATCGTGCCGCCGCCCACCACGCCAATCGTATTCAAGGCGCGTGATTTGGCATCGCGCGTTTCCGGCGCCTTGAGCACTTCGCGCTCGGCAAAGAACGCGTGAATCAGGCCGGCGCGCTGCGGGCTGTCGATACATTCCAGGAACAGCTTGCGTTCGAGCCGCAGGCCTTCGTCGAAAGGCTGTTCGATGGCGGCCTCGACGGCATCGACGATTTTCAGCGGTGAAAAGAGGCCGCGCGATTTCTTCGCAGTTTCCGCGCGCGCCGCGGCGACGGCGGCGAGGCTCGCGGCGCGGTCGCTGAGTGCCGCGGCGTCGCGCGTGCGGCGCACCGGCGCGTGGGCGGCAATCAACTCGTGCACGTAGGCGAGCCCTTCGGCGAGGATGTCGTCGCTGCTGCCGAGGCGGTCGATCAGACCGAACGCCAGCGCTTCCTTCGCGCTGGTGTGACGGCCGCTCAGGATCAGATCGAGCGCGGCCTGCGCGCCGATCAAACGCGGCGTGCGCTGCGTGCCGCCCGCGCCCGGCAACAGGCCGAGTTGTACTTCAGGCAAACCGAGCTTCGCGCCGTCGACGGCAATCCGGTAATGCGCCGCGAGCGCGACTTCCAGACCGCCGCCGAGCGCCGCGCCGTGAATCGCGGCGACCACCGGCTTCGTGCACGCCTCGATGCGGTTGCACACGTCTGGCAGCGACGGCGGCACCGGTGGCTTGCCGAACTCGCGAATGTCCGCGCCGGCGATGAAATTGCGCCCCGCGCCGACGATCAGCACCGCTTCCACGGCACGGTCGGCATCCGCGGCTTCGACGGCTGCGAGCAGGCCGCGCCGCACGTCGGCGGATAGCGCGTTGACCGGCGCGTGGTCGATCGTCACCAGCAGCACCTTGCCGCGCAATTCGCGCGTGAGCACATCGGCCGAAGGATTGGGGGTCATGGCGTCTCCTGATTGTGATGGGTCGCATGGCAAAGCATGCCGGGTCTGGCAAACTGTCCTGATTGTGGGTCGGTCAAGGTTTATTGACAATCACATGGACGGTTGACAGACTGTCAAGGTTTCTTTGACAAAGGCGCCCCATGGACGTCAATTCCCTGACCCTGCTGGTGGACATTCTGGACGCGGGCAATCTCAGCGAAGCCGCGCGCCGGCTGAAAATGAGCCGCGCGAACGTGAGCTACCACCTGAATCAGCTGGAGCGTTCCATCGGGCTGCAACTGGTGAGGCGCACCACGCGCCGCGTCGAGCCGACCGAGATCGGCCTGCAACTTTACGAACATGGCCGCACGATCCAGAACGCGCTGCTCGCCGCGCGCGAATCCGTCACCACGCTCGGGCAGAGCCTGCAAGGGCGCGTGCGGCTGAGCGTGCCGAGCGGTTACGGGCAACTCGTCATGTCGGACTGGCTGATCGCGTTCAAGCGGCTTTATCCGGGCATCGTGCTGGATGTGATGTTCGAAAACCGCGTTGAAGACCTGATGCGCGATGAAGTCGATATCGCCGTACGCGTGATGTCCGAGCCGCCGCAAAACCTCGTCGCGCGAGACATGGGGCCGGTGCGGTATGTGGCGTGCGCGTCGCCGGATTTTGCGGACAGGCACGGCATGCCGCAGCAACTCGACGACCTGCGCACGGCGCCGCTGATTACCGCGGCAGTGGTCGGCCGGCAGTTGCGGGTGGCCGCTTATTTGCGCGACGAACGGCATGAAGTGCTGCTGGAGCCGGGCATCATCTCCGAGAACTTTCTGTTCTTACGCCAGGCGGTGCTCGCCGGACTCGGCGTGGGCCTCGTGCCGGACTACGTCGTGCAGGACGATCTGCGCCGTGGCGACATACTCACCACGCTCGATGAATGGCGCTTGAGCATCTTCGGCACGCACATGTACATGCTGTATATGCCGAACCGGCATCACACGCGCGCGGCGTCGACGTTCATCGATTTCATTTTGCAGCAGGCGCATGGCACGGGCAGAGGCTTGCCCGCGTAAACGACGAGATTCATCTTGCATCTCGCGCAGGTATGCTACGCAAAAAAGAGCGGAGACAAGAGATGAAATGGATCATCGGACTTCTAGCCGTGCTGGCACTCGCCGTAGTCGTTCTGTTGATCTCGCGCTTACCGAGCGAAGACGCGATTCGTCTCGCCGGTTACGTGGGGACTGCCGCGTTTGCTGCGCTCGTCAGCCTGGTGCTGCGCTGGCGTGCCAGCCGCGCGCAACAGCGCAAAAAGCAGGCAGGGTGAGCACACGTTTCGCTAGGCAGCCTGAACGCTCTCGCGCAACTCGTCGCCGAGAAAATCGATAAACGTCCTCAGCTTGGCCGACAAACGGTGCCGCTCCAGATAGATCGCGTGAATGTCCGCGTTCGGCAGCGTCCAGTCGGCGAGAAGCGGCACCAATTCGCCGCGCCGTAGATGGCCCGCGATTTCCCACGCCGAACGCACGGCGACACCACGGCCGTCGAGCGCCCACTTCAAAACGGCGCTGCCGTCGTTGCTGCTCAGCGGACCGTCCACTTTCACCGTCTCCGATTTCTTGCCGCGCGAAAAATGCCACGTGCCGTACGCCGATTCGTTTTCGCGTAACACGAGGCACGCATGGCGCGTGAGATCGTGCGGCATTTGCGGTGCGCCTTGCCGCTTCACATAAGCTGGAGATGCGCATACGACACGCTGGTTCTTCAGCAGCAAACGCGCGTTGATGCGCGCATCCGGCACTTCGCCGAAACGAATCCCGAGATCGAAGCCTTCTTCCTGCAAGCTGACCGGCCGGTCCGTCAGATGCAACTGAATCTTCATCGATGGGAACCGCTCGCTGAAACGCGAAATCGCCGGTGCGATGTGCGCGCGGCCGAAACCGAACGACGCATTCACGCGCAACAGTCCGGCCGGTTCGGCGCGGCTCTGCGTGACCAGTTGTTCGAGTTCCGCGAGGTCGTCGAGGATGCGCGAGCCATTCGCCAGATAAATCTCGCCCTCCGCCGTCAGGCTGACGCGCCGCGTGGTGCGGTTCACGAGGCGCACGCCGAGACGCTGTTCAAGTTGCGCGAGCCGCTTGCTGATGGACGGCGGCGTGACGCCGAGTTCGCGTGCGGCCGCGGCGAGATTGCGATGGCGCGCCACCAGCGCGAACAGATTCAGGTCGGAAAAGCCGTCCATCGATTCGTTCCCAAAAGTTAATTCCGGATTGCGCTATGAGAAACCATATCGCTGCAGGCATCAATTAGACTTCATTCAAACAGGGGAGGCAATGATGTTTGCAGGTTTCACAGACGCGTCGGCCGAGGTCGACGGTATTCGGATCAACGCGATTCGCGGCGGCAACGGGCCGGCTTTGCTGCTGTTGCATGGCCATCCCCAGACCCACGCGATCTGGCACAAGGTCGCGCCGACATTGGCGCGGCACTTCACGCTGATCGCCGCGGATTTGCGCGGCTACGGCGACAGCGGCAAACCGCAGGGCACGCAAGACCACGCCAACTATTCGAAGCGCCGTATGGCCGCCGATCAGGTCGCGCTGATGCGTGCGCAAGGTTTCGACCGCTTCGCCGTGATCGGCCACGATCGCGGCGGACGCGTGGCGGCCCGCATGGCGCTCGATCATCCGCAGGCCGTGACGCGGCTCGTGACGCTCGACGTCGCGCCGACCCTCGCGATGTACGAACAGACCTCGTTCGATTTCGCGCGCGCCTACTGGCACTGGTTCTTTCTCGTGCGTCCCGCGCCGTTTCCCGAGACGCTGATTCGCGCGGACCCCGACCTCTATCTGAAGCAGACCATCGGCGCGCGCAGCGCCGGCCTCGCGCCATTCACAGACGCGGCCTACGCCGAATATCTGCGCTGCCTGAGCGACCCCGGCACCGCGCACGGCATCTGCGAGGACTACCGCGCGAGCATCACCATCGACCTCGAACACGACCGCGCGTCGCTCGCTGAAGGGCGCAAGATCGAATGCGATTTCCTGGCGCTGTGGGGCGCGCAAGGCGTGATCGAGCAATGTTTCGAGCCGCTCTCCGAATGGCGGAAGTGGTCGGCCAATGTGAGCGGCGAAGCACTGCCGTGCGGTCACTACATTCCCGAGGAAGCGCCCGAGTTATTGCTCGAACGCGTCCTTCCGTTTCTGCAGTCCTAGTCGCGCGGGCCTTCATCATGTCAACACGAACCCTTTACCAGAAGCTGGTCGATTCGCATGTCGTGACGCGTGTCGATGAACAGAACGTGCTGCTGTACGTCGATCTTCATCTGATGAACGAATACACCAGCCCGCAAGCGTTCAGCGCGCTGGCTGAGAGAACGCGGCGCGTGCGCCGGCCGAAGCAGCAACTCGCTGTGGTCAGTCGGCGATGCCTTCATCAAACTCGTGCGAATGATCATCAGCCCGGTGATTTTCTGCACGGTCGTGACCGGCATTGCCAGCATGCACGACATGCGCAAAGTCGGGCGCGTCGGCGGCAAGGCCTTGCTGTATTTCGAGGTGGTGTCGACGCTCGCGCTGGCAATCGGCCTGCTCGCCGCGCATGTGCTGAAACCGGGCGTGGGCTTTAACGTCGATCCCGCCACGCTCGATGCCGGCGCGATCGCGGGTTATGCCGCGCAAGCCGCACACGGCGAGGGGCTCGCGGGCTTCTTCATGCACATCATTCCCGACACGTTCGCCGGTGCATTCACGCAGGGCGATATTCTGCCCGTGCTGCTGATTGCGATGTTGTTCGGCACCGCGCTCGCGGTGCTGGGCGAACCCGCTAAACCGCTGATCAGCCTGATCGACCTGCTGTCGAAAACGTTCTTCCGCATCGTGCGGATGATTACGAGCCTCGCACCGATCGGCGCGTTCGGCGCGATCGCGTTCACGATCGGCAAATACGGCATCGTCTCCTTGCTGCCGATGATGAAACTGATCGGCACGTTCTATCTGACCGCGTTTCTGTTCGTCTCGTGCGGCCTCGGTCTGATTGCGCGAGCATGCGGATTCAGCCTGTGGCGCTTCGTCGTGTACATCAAGGACGAGTTGCTGATCGTGCTCGGCACTTCCACGTCGGAAGCCGCGCTGCCGCAACTGATGGAGAAGCTGGAGCGGCTCGGCTGCTCGCGCGGCATTGTCGGGCTCGTGGTGCCGACCGGCTACTCGTTCAATCTCGACGGCACCAATATCTACATGACGCTCGCGGTGCTGTTTCTCGCGCAGGCCACCACCACGCATTTGACGATCGCTCAGGAAATCACGCTGCTGGCGGTCACGATGCTGACGTCGAAGGGTTCGACGGGCGTCACGGGGGCGGGATTCATCACGCTGGCCGCGAGTCTTTCCGTGGTGCCGACCGTACCGGTGACGGCGATGGTGCTGATACTCGGCATCGACAGGTTCATGTCCGAGTGCCGGGCGCTGACCAATACGATGGGCAACGGCGTGGCGTCGATTGTGATCGCGGCGTGGGAGAAGGAGCTGGATCGGGACAAGCTGAGGGCGGCGTTGGCGCGGCCACGTTCGCGGCCGGTTGCTGATCCGGCCGGCGCGCTCGATGAGCGCGTGACGATGGGTGCCGCACGGGAAGTCGAGTGGGCTGGAGTTGAGCCTGGCTCAAAAATTAATGAAATGCCTCGCAGGAAATAAGGCAAAGAAAGTTGCGGATGACAACAACGCGCTTTCAAAACTTGAGCTAAACTCAGAAAACATCGAAAGCGCAGCACCTGGAGGAGACACCCGCATGCCCGCAGCTTCGTCGAGTACCTCGCCGCTCTCCAGCGGCTATCGTTCAGTTTTCCGCGCAGGTCTTTTCGCCGGCAAGGTGGTCATCGTCACCGGCGCGGGCAGCGGGCTCGGCCGATGCACGGCTCACGAACTCGCGTCCCTGGGGGCGACCCTGGCGCTGGTCGGTCGAAGCGAAGACAAGCTGAAAGCGGTGCAAGCCGAACTGGCCGCGGATCATCCGTCTTCCGCCAGCGGCCACAAGATTTACTCCTGCGACATCCGCAACGAGCAGCAGGTCCGTGAAACGATCGCTTCGATCATCGCGGATCTGGGCCACGTGGACGGTCTTTTCAACTGCGCGGGCGGCCAATTCCCCGCAAGGCTCGAAAACATCTCCCTGAACGGCTGGGACGCGGTCGTGCGCAACAATCTGCACGGCACGTTTCTGATGTCCCGCGAGTGCTACATCCAATGGATGCAGCATCACGGCGGCGCGATCGTGAACATGCTGGCGGACATCTGGGGCGGCATGCCCGGCATGGGGCACTCGGGCGCGGCGCGCGCGGGCGTATGGAACTTCACCGAAACGGCTGCTTGCGAATGGGGCCACGCCGGCGTCAGAGTCAACGCGGTCGCGCCCGGCTGGATTGCGTCAGCAGGCATGGACAGCTACAACGAAGAGTACCAGGCGCTGCTGCGCACGCTGAAGCACAAGGTGCCATTGCAGCGTTTCGGCACGGAATCGGAACTCGCCAGCGCGGCGGTTTTTCTGTTGTCGGAGGCGTCGGCGTTCATCAACGGTACGGTGATCCGTGTCGACGGCGGCGTGCCGAACGCGCGCCATTCATGGCCGCTTGCTGAAGCGCAGCGTACGATCGAATATAACGGCTTTCCGCGCTATCAACCGCCGACGGGCTTGCAGGAGCAGACACGATGAATCTCGACGGCCAGACCTACGAATCGCTCGCGGCAAACTTCGTCTGGGACATCCCGGCGCGCTACAACATCGGCGTCGACGTATGCGACAAATGGGCCGACGGTTCGGGCCGCCTCGCGCTGATCTACGAGGACGCCGAGGGCAACGCCACCCGCTATACGTTCGACCAGTTGAAGGCGCTGTCCGACCGTTTCGCCAATGTGCTGCTCGCAGCGGGCGCACAACGTGGCGACCGCATCGGCATCTTCCTGTCGCAATCGATCGAAACGGCGGTCGCGCATCTCGCCGCCTATAAGGCCGGCATGGTGGCCGTGCCGCTCTTCGCGTTGTTCGGCGTCGACGCGATCGAACACCGGCTCGGCGACAGCGGCGCCGTCGCATTGATCACCGATCACGCTGGTGTGCGCAAGGTCGATGAAATCCGCGCGGCGTTGCCGGCATTGCGCAATGTCTTCAGCGTGGATATCGATCAGGACAACGGCGATCCGCAAGCGCCCGTGCGTTCATTCTGGCAGGCGCTGAACAGCGCGTCCGCCAGTTTCACGCCCGCCGACACCGGCGCCGACGATCCCGCCGTCATCATCTATACCTCGGGCACGACCGGCAAACCGAAGGGCGCGCTGCATGGGCATCGCGTGTTGCTCGGTCATCTGCCGGGCGTCGAGATGTCGCAACAGGGATTTCCCGCGCACGCCACGCTGATGTGGACGCCCGCGGACTGGGCGTGGATCGGCGGTCTGTTCGACGTGCTGCTGCCGTCGTGGCATCACGGTGTCGCGGTATTGGCGCGCCGCTTTGCAAAATTCGACGGCGAGGCCGCGTTCGATATGATGGCGCGTCACGCGGTCTCGCATACGTTTTTGCCGCCGACCGCGCTGAAGATGATGCGCGGCGTCGAGCATCCCGAACGCTGGAGCCTCGCGTTGCGCTCGGTGGCAAGCGGCGGCGAATCGCTCGGCGAGGAATTGATCGGCTGGGGCCGCACGGCGCTGGGCGTGACGATCAACGAGTTCTACGGGCAGACGGAGTGCAACGTGGTGGTGTCGTCGTGCGCGGCACTGTTCGAGCCGTGCTTCGGCGCGATCGGCCGCGCGGTGCCGGGGCATCATGTCGCGATCGTCGACATGGACGGCAACGAACTGCCGCAAGGCGCAATCGGCGATATCGCAGTGGCCGCGCCCGATCCGGTCATGTTCCTCGGCTACTGGGGCAACGAGGCGGCCACGCGCGAAAAATTCCGCGGCAAGTTTCTGCTGACCGGCGACCTCGGCACGCGCGACGCGGACGGTTTCATCCGCTTCGTCGGCCGTGGCGACGACGTGATCACGAGTGCCGGTTATCGAATCGGGCCGGCTTCGATTGAAGATTCACTGCTGCGTCATCCGGCTGTTTCGATGGCGGCCGTGATCGGCGCGCCGGATCCCGAGCGCACGGAGATCGTGATGGCGTTCGTGGTGCTCAAGGCCGGTTTTGTCGGCGACGAGGCGCTCGTGCGCGAGATCCAGCACCATGTCAAAACGCGCCTCGCCGCGCACGAATATCCGCGCGAGATCCGCTTTGTCGACCACCTGCCGTTGACCGCGACCGGCAAGGTGATCCGCAAAGCCTTGCGCGAGGGACTCGGACAAGCCGGAGACAATTCCGCGGTAAAGCCATGAGCACGGGTTCGCGCTCACCTTCCACCCGCAGCGGCAGGGCGCTCCGGGCAGCGGGCGCCCAACCGGGCGCGGCCTCGCTCGACGACACCGACCGCAAGCTGCTCGCGCTGCTCGCCGAAGACGCCACGCGCACTTATGCGGAACTCGGCAAGCTGCTGTTCCTGTCGGCGCCCGCGGTCCACGAACGCACCCGGCGTTTGAAGAAGGAAGGCGTGATCAAGGGCACCGTCGCCGCGCTCGACGGCGCGAGGCTGAACCGCCCGTTGCTCGCGTTCGTGCATGTCGATACGACGAGTTGGGCGGTGACGCGGCAACTGCTCGCGCTGCAGGAGCTACCCGATGTTGAGGAGATTCACACCGTGACGGGCGAGAGCGCGATGTTGCTCAAGGTCCGCACGCGCGATACGCAATCGCTCGAACAACTGCTCGCGCGTATTCACGCGATCGAAGGCTTTACCGGCACGCGCAGCTATATCGCGCTGACTACTTATCTGGAGCGCGGCCCGAGTCCTGAACTCTGAGCCTTGAGTTCGACCGGGGCGCTGCGTGTCACGCATGCAGTGAAAGACCTTTCACGGCTTTATCGACAGCCTTCTTCGGACCGCGCACCGCAATGCCGACGAGGTCGGGCGCATCGGCCGGTTCGGCGCGGAACACTTCGCGGTTCGCCTGATCGTGGCCGGTCGCGAACATTGCGCGCACATACACTGCGCGCGTCAATTCACGTTCGATGCCCTGGCGAAACGCGCGCAGCAAACCCGCATTGTCCGCCTGATACACCATCATCGGCTGGCCGAGCAGCGGTGCGTGCCGGCGGCCCGCCGCGTCCTCGTACGGCTCGCCCATCGCTTCCGGTGCGGCGCCCGCGATCCCCGTCGCGAGAAACGCGGTCACATTGAGTTTTTGCCAGACAGCGAGATCGTCGAGCACGACGATCGCGACTTTCGTATCGAATTCCATAACGCACTACGCTCCACAGCATTTAGAAAAACAGCCAAACCCGATCTTATGGAAACTCGGCGCGCGTGTGTACGGCAGTCGCGCAAAAACGAATGGGCTTCACCGGATGCGCGTGAGCACTACGTCGACGTGGGGTTTTGCCTAATGCCATTCGGCGCATGCTCGCTTGAACAGACTGGCGTGCTGCAATGCAACCTGACGCGGCGCCACGTCCCTCGCTGTTCGCGCCGTCGACGCGCGAGCGAAATCCCCGCAATCGACGCTGCTGCAACATAGGGCAAGTCCCTGGCGCGATTTAGCCGTGCATTACCACTCGCGTGTGCGGGCTCCTAAACTTGATTCAGACAGGAGGGGACACCGATGGCCAAACTCATCCACACGATGATCCGTGTGCAGGATCTGCCGCGCTCGCTCGCGTTCTATCAAAAGGCTTTCAATTTCGACGTATCGCACCGGCTCGATTTTCCGGACTTCACGCTCGCCTATTTGCGCAACGCCGAAGCCGACGCTGAAATAGAACTGACCTGGAACAAAGGCCGCGAGGAACCGTATTCGCACGGCGACGGCTACGGTCACGTTGCCTTCGTGGTCGACGATGCGAAACAGGAACGGCAGCGTCTGCTCGATCTCGGCATGACGCCCAACGATCTGCGCGAGTTTCACAACGACGACGGCGAGTTGCTGGCGCGTTATTTTTTCATTCAGGACCCTGACGGTTACAAGATTGAAGTGTTGGAACGCTACGGCCACTATCAATAGTAAAAATCATCCGGCGGCCGCCGCGCGCAGTTGCAATACCCCACAAGCAACCATCTTGGATGGGACCGGAATAAGGCGCAGAAGCGCCAACGCCGGTCGACAGGAGACAACCATGAAGACAACGGTCATCCCGATCGTCGCGTCCGATCACGCACGTCATGAGCATCCCCACGAACACGATCATGAACACGGCGGCGGGCATCGCGCGACGAAGGCTGCCGCGGCCGCGTTGCGCATACCGCTCACGCGCCGCGAGCTATTGAGAGGCACGGGTGTGCTGATGGGCACGCTGGCGTTCTCGTCGGTACTGTCGACGCTGGCGCCGAGCCGCGCGTGGGCGCTGGAGCTGCAAGGTCTCGACACGCACCAGGGCGAAGTGATTCTGGCCTTCACGCGGCAACTCTATCCGCACCCCACGCTCGACAACGCGGTCTACGCGCTGGTGGTCAAGGACCTCGACGCGAAAGCGAAAGCCGATCCGGCGGTACGCCAGCAACTTGCGGACGGCGTCAAACAACTCGACGCGCAAGCGGGTTCCGACTGGCTCAAGCGCCCGCCGGCGGACCAGGCGAAAGACGTCGCAGCGCTCGCGGGTACGCCGTTCTTCAACACGATACGCAGCACGGCGGTGGTGTCGCTGTACGCCAACACCATGGCGTATGCGCACTTTGGCTACGGCGCTTCGGAAGGCGACGGCGGCTACCTGACCAAAGGGTTCAACAGCCTCTCGTGGCTGCCCAATCCGCCCGCTGCAGCCAGCGGCCCGATCCCGACGGATAGCTAATCGCGACGACTGACAGTGGAGAAAAAAATGGATCAGGACAACAACAAAGTGCGTTTTTCGCACAACGACGACAAGGTCGTCGTGATCATCGGCTCGGGCGCGGGCGGCGGCACGCTCGCCAACGAGCTGGCGCAGAAGGGCATCAACGTCGTCGTACTGGAAGCGGGCAAGCTGCATACGCAGGGCGATTTCACGACCGACGAATGGGGCGCGTTCCAGATGCTGTCGTGGCTCGACAAACGCACTACGTCGGGCAGCTGGCGCATCGCCAAAGACTTCCCGAATCTGCCCGCGTGGATCTGCAAGACGGTGGGCGGCACGACCACACACTGGGCCGGCGCGAGTCTGCGCATCCAGCCGTACGAGTTCAAGGCGAAGACGACCTACGGCGATATCAAGGACGCCAATCTGCTCGACTGGCCGCTCACGCGTGAAGAACTCGATCCGTACTACGACCGCGCTTCGCAGAAAATGGGCGTGACGCGCACCAACGGTTTGCCGGGCCTGCCGGGCAATAACAACTTCAAGGTGATGTCGGCCGGCGCGATGAAAGTCGGCTACAAGGATTGCAATACCGGCCACATGGCGATCAATAGCGTGGTGCGCGACGATCGCGCGCATTGCTTCCAGCGCGGCTTCTGTTTTCAGGGTTGCCGCACGGGCGCGAAGTGGTCGACGCTCTACACCGAATTGCCGCGCGCTCAGGCAACCGGCCATATGGAGTTGCGCACGCAGGCCCACGTGGTGCGTATCGAAACCGATGCGCGCGGCAAGGCGAAGGAGGTGCTCTACTACGACGGCAACGGCAAATTGCAGCGGCAGAAGGCGCGCGTCGTCGCGGTTGCCGGCAACTCGATCGAGACGCCGCGGCTCCTGCTGAACTCGCATTCGAGCAAATTCCCGCAGGGGCTCGCGAACGGCTCGGGCCAGGTGGGCCGCAACTACATGCGTCACACCACGGGCTCGGTGTATGCGGTGTTCAACGACAAGGTGGAGATGTTCAAGGGCACCACGATGGCCGGCATCATCGAGGACGAAGCGGTGTTCAATCCGCAGCGCGGCTTCGCGGGCGGCTATCACATGGAGACCGTGTCGCTCGGCCTGCCGTTTTACGCGGCTTTTCTGAATCCGGGCGCGTGGGGGCCCACCTTCAGCCAGGCGATGGATCAATACGCGTACACGGCGGGCATGTGGATCGTCGGTGAGGATATGCCGCGCGAGAGCAATCGTGTGACCTTGAACACGGACGTGAAGGATCAGTACGGCCAGCCGGTCGCCAACGTGCATTTCGACGATCATCCGAACGACGAAGCGATGCGCGAGCACGCTTACAAGCAGGGTACGGCAGTGTACGAAGCGGCGGGCGCGAAGACGGTGTATCGCGTGCCGCCGTATCCGTCCACGCACAATCTCGGCACCGCGCGCATGAGTGCGCGAGCCGAAGACGGCGTGTGCAACCGCTTCGGCCAGACGCATGAAGTGTCGAACCTGTTTATTTCGGACGGCAGCCAGTTCACCACCGGCGCGGCGGAAAATCCGACCTTGACGATCGTCACACTGGCGATCCGTCAGGCGGATCACATCGCGGGGCAGATGAATAAACGCGCGGTGTAAAGCGGTTCGACGGGGCAGGCGCGGCGTTCGGGTTCGATGCGATTGTCGGGCGGCGGATGCCGGCGTATGTTGATGAAGGCGGGCGGTGCGCCGTGGCTGCATGAAAAGCGCCACGGCGCGCGTGCCTGTAAACAAGGAGCAAACGTTATGTGTGGGATATACATCAACGCCGATCCGATCCTGTATGAGTCGCGCACGCGCTCGTTGCGCATTCACGGCGTGATCACCACGGTGCGGCTGGAGAATCTATTCTGGGACGTGCTGCACGAAATCGCCGCGCGCGAGAGCATGACGACCAGCCAGTTCGCCGTGAAGCTCTACGACGAACTGATCGCGTTGCGCGGCGAGATGCCGACCAACTTCGCATCGTTTTTGCGGGTGTGCTGTTTGCGCTATCTGTCCATGCGCGCGGAGAAGGGCGCCAGCGCGCCCGATGCGGCGCCTGAACTGGCGGCTGCGGTGAGCGAAGCGAAGCCGCGGATTCTGAAGACGGTTTGAGGCGGGAGGGCAACGCGGGGCCGCCGCTGCGGTTGGGAGTGACCGCGTGGCAGACATGCGGTGACGTAACAGGTGCACGCCTACCCGCATGCTACGATGTCCAGCTCATCACGCATAAGCTGGAGAACTGGATGCGTCCCGAGAGTGCCGCCCGTTTCGATGAAGAGTTCGCGCCTCGCATCGCCGAGGCTATTGCCGCCTGTTTCGCGACAACCGTGCAGACCAAAGTGCTGCCGTACGGCGGCCATGGGCATCCCACTCGCGTACGGATTCACGCAGCGCCCATCGAAGACATGGGGCAGTACCCGTATCCGCTGAATCTGTATCTGACCTGGGACAGCGACGAAATCGAGCGACTGATGGGCGCGGAGGGGCCGTTGCGTTTTGCCGGCTATCTGGCCGCATTGCCGCGCAAGCTCGCAGCCTGGAATCATGCGCGCGAACTGGATTTTCTCTCGCATACGCAGGCCGATCCTCTGGTGTTGATCGGCGGACTCGATTTCGAGTCGTAAGCGGCGGCGCATTGCGCGCCGCTTCACCCGCGCGTAACAACGGGCGCGGCCCGGCGCCAACCCGTCAAGCCGCGGCGCCCAGCCGGAAGAAACTCACGCTTTGCACGAGCCCCGATGCCTTGCTTTGCACCGCATCGGCCGCGGCAGCCGCCTGCTCGACGAGCGCCGCGTTGCTCTGCGTCACCTGATCCATCTGCGTGACGGCATCGTTTACTTCCGCGATACCCGCTGCCTGATCGACGCTTGCCGTCGCGATCGATTCGACGATGCGCGTCACGCTGCCCGCGCTGGCCACCACACCGTCCATCGTATTGCTCGCGTGATTGATCAGTTGCGTGCCGGCGTCGATCGTGGCGACCGACTCGCGAATCAGCGCCTTGATCTCCTGCGCGGCATCGGCGGAACGTTGCGCGAGACTGCGCACTTCGCTCGCCACGACCGCAAAGCCGCGCCCTTGCGTGCCGGCACGCGCCGCTTCGACCGCGGCGTTGAGCGCGAGAATATTGGTCTGCGCCGCGATCGCTTCCACCACCGCGATGATATCGACGATGCGCTTGGACGCCGCATCGATCTGGCCCATCGTGCGTACCGCGTCGTTCATCACGGCGCCGCCGTCGCGTGCCGCTTGCGCGGCGGTTTGCGCGAGCGTGGTGGCCTCGCGCGCATTGGCGGCGTTGCGCTGAACCGAGCTGGTGAAATGCTGCATCGACGCAGCGGTCTCTTCGAGCGAGGCCGCTTGTTGTTCGGTGCGCGCCGACAGGTCCAGGTTGCCCGCGGCGATCTCCTGCGTGGCCGACGAAATCGTCGTCGCGCCTTCACGAATCTCGCTGACGATATGCCGCAAGCGCTGGTTCATATCGTTGAGCGCGATGAGCAACTGGCCGGTTTCATCGCGGCTCACCACGGCCACGTCCGCGCGCAGATCGCCTGCCGCCACCGCTTGCGCGACACCGACGGCCTGCCTGACCGGCAGCGTGATGCTGCGGCTGAGAAACCACACCGCGAATGCGCCGACGCCGAGCGAACCGATCACGACCGACAGCAACAGCGCCGTGGCGATCGTGTAGGAACGTTCCGCCGCTTCGCTCGTGCGCACGCTGGAATCTTGCGCCTGTTGCATGACGGAAGCGACGATGTCGTCGATCGCGGCGGTCGGCGCGCGGTCGATGCCCTTCACGAGACCGTCGACCACGTGCGCGGTATTCGGATCGGCGGCATCGTAATGCTTGAGCGCATCGAGGTAACTGTCCTGTAACGAAGCGTGCGTGGCGAGCGCCTTGTCGACACCGTCCACGTTCGCGCCCAATGCGCTCAACTGATCCTTCAGGCGCAGCAGGGCGGCGTGCGTCGTACCGCTTTCCTTGCTGAAGGCATCGCGGTATTTGGCGAACGCGGCCGGATCGGCGCCGCGCAACAACAGGTCTTTCCATTCCTGCACCTGCTTCTTGAACTCGACCTGTGCGACGCGCGCCGTGTCGGCGGCTTGCGCATATTGACTGAGCGATTGCGCCGACTCGATTTGCAGCGCGTGCGTTTTCGACAATGCGTGCCAGCCTTCCAGGCCCACGATCATCGTCGCGGCCAGCAACACCGCGCCGAGCAAGGCCAGCTTAACGGCGATCTTCAGATTTCTATAGAACGTCACAACGGTGTCCCTGCGAAGGCGTTTAATCGAGTTTGAATTGCGTTACCGCGCTGGCGAGGCTCACGGCCTGGCTCTGCAGCGCGGCGGCCGCCGCCGTGGATTCCTCGACCAGCGCGGCGTTCTGCTGAACCATCTCGTCGAGCTGGCTGACCGCGCGGTTCACTTCCTGAATGCCGCGCGTCTGCTCGTTGGCCGCCTGGGTGATTTCGGAAATGATGGTCGTCACGTTGGCAACGTTGCTGACGATCTCCGTCATCGTTTCGCCGGCCTGGCGTACCTGGCCCGAACCCGACGTCACGCTCGCCACAGTCGATTCGATCAGCGCCTTGATTTCCTTCGCCGCCTGCGCGCTGCGCTGCGCGAGGCTGCGCACTTCACCGGCCACGACCGCGAAACCGCGGCCCTGTTCGCCCGCGCGCGCGGCTTCCACCGCGGCGTTCAAGGCGAGGATGTTGGTCTGGAACGCAATGCCGTCGATCACGCCGATGATGTCGGAAATCTTCACCGACGCATGCTGGATCTCGCCCATCGTCGCAATCACTTCGGAGATCACGACGCCGCCGCGCGAGGCGACCTGCGAGGCGGACACGGCGGTGTTGTCGGCCTGCTTCGCGGCGCTTGCCGATTGCGTGACGGTCGAGGTGATTTCCTCCATCGACGCGGCGGTTTGCTGCAAGCTCGCCGCCGCGGACTCCGTGCGGCCCGACAGATCGACGTTGCCCGCGGCGATTTCATTCGCCGCCACGCGCACCGATTCGCTGGCGTCGCGAATCTGGCGCATCACGTGGCTGAGTTTGTCGATGAAGGTGTTGAACGAACGCGCGATCTGCGCGACTTCGTCGTTGCCGGCGGCCGGCAGGCGTTGGGTGAGGTCGCCTTCGCCGGAGCCGATGGCATCCATCGCATCGCGCACTTTCGACAGACGCAGGAACGACACGGCAGTGACCGCCGCCACGACCGCGGCGGCGATGCCGGCGATCACGATCAACGCGATCACCGAAACGGTCAGCAGCGAACGCATGCCGGCGGTCGCTTCGGCTTTATCGAGCGCGACGACCGCGTACCAATCCGTGCCGGGAATCGCCTGTGCGCGCAGCAGCTTCGTGCTGCCGTTCACGTCCATTTCGAGCGGACGCTCGGCGCTGAAGAGGGCAGCGAGCTTGTCGCTCGTCAGGCCCGGCGCCAAATCGGAGACCGGCTTCAAGGTCAGCTTCGCATCCGGATGCGCGACGATATGGCCGCTCGCATCGATCAACATGCCGAAGCTCGCCGGCGTCGGATGAATCGCCTTGACGTTGGCGATCACGCTGTCCATCGCCACGTCGCCGGAGACCACGCCTTTCACCGCGCCGTCGCGCACCACGGGCGCGGCGAACGCCACCACCAGCTTGCCCGTGCCCACGTCCACGTAAGGCGGCGTGACCACCGGCTTGCCCGCTTCCGCCGCCTGTTTGTACCAGGGACGGCCGGTCGGATCGTAGTCGGGCGGAATGCCGGTTGGATCTGAGAACTTCGCCGTCTTGTCCGCATAGCCCACGTACACGTTGGTGAACTTGCCGGCCGCGGCGATCTGCTTCAGCGCGGCGGACGGATCCGCTTGCAGCACCGCGTCCTGCAGCGAATTGATCATCTGGCTGTTGGCGGCGACCCAGTCGCCGATGCCGCCCGCGTGACCGCTTTCGACCGCGGTCAGACTGCTGTCGATGGCATCGGCGTTATACGAGTTGGCGACGACATAGTTGAGAACCGCGTTGGCGGCGAGCGCGACCACAACGATAGCGACGCACAGGGCGACGATGCGCGCGCGAATGGAGGTGAACATGTCGGGAGTCTTTCGGAGTGAGCGGTGAACCGGAGTCGGAGTCGGAGTCGGTGAGGCGGGGGCCTCACACGTTGTATACGGCTCCAATTAGTGGGACTTGAGCGGGGAATGCTTTCAATTGCTCACCAACGGCGGGTGAGCGGTGCGGGACGGCGTGTCGAATGCGCGCGAAATTTTTCTTGCGCGTTGGCTTTTTCAATGCGCACGGAAACGGCGCTTTATCGCGCGCTTATCGACCGCTGGCGACACGCTGTATTCGTATGACAATAACGCTGGCTAGCGGCGTTTAAGGATCGCTTTACATCACCGGAGAGTGCAGATGATGTGGATGATCGAGTGTCTCCGCGACGATGCGCAGCGCCTCTTCGCATTCGTCGCGCGTTTTCGATCCGCCGAGACAGACGCGCATGGCGTTGGGCGGATTGCCGTCGGTCGAAAACGCGGCGCCCGCCACGGCGGCGATGCCTTGATTGCGCAACTGCAACGCGAGCTCGGATGCGCTCCAGCCGCTTTCCACCGGCACCGGCAACCACAAATGAAAGCCATCCGGATGCGCTTCGTAAGGCCACGCTGCGAGCATGCGCGAAGCGATGATCTGGCGGGCGCGCGACTCGTTGCGAATCGCGTTGAGCATGTCAGCCGCGGTGCCGTCCACAATCCATTGCGTCGCGAGCGTGACCGTGAACGGACTCGCCATCACGGTGGTGGCGCGCAATGCGCCGGCTAGCCGCTGCGTTTGTCGCGGCGTCGGCGCATGCAGATGCGCGACGCGCAAACCGGCGCCGAAGCTCTTCGACAAGCCGGTGACGTAATAGGTCAGTTCGGGCGCGAAACTCGCGAGCGCGTCGGGCGCGTTCTGCGGCAGCATCGCGTACGCATCGTCTTCGATAATCGGTACGCTGTAGCGCAGCGCCACGTCGGCGAGCGCCTCGCGCCGTTTGTGCGTGAGCGTAAGCGTGCTCGGATTCTGCAGCGTCGGATTGCAATAGAACGCGCTCGGCTTGTCGGTCTTGCAGAGCGCCTCGAAGGCGTGCGCGAGCGGCCCTTCGTCATCGCGCGGCAACGCTTGCAGACGCACGCCGAGTTGCGCGGCGATTGCCTTGATGCCGGGGTAGGCGAGTGAATCGAGACAAATGGTGCCGCCCGGCCGCGCGAGCTGCGAGACGAGCGCCACCAGCGCGCTATGGATGCCGGGGCAAACCAGCACGTTCTGCGCGTCGCAATGCGGCACGCGGCGCCTCAACCATTCGGCGCCCGCGTCCTTGTCAGCCGCCGAGCCGCCGAAGTCCTGATAACGCAGCAACTGATAGGGATCGCTTTCGGCCATCTGGCGCGCAGCGGATTCGCGCAGACGTATCGCGTAGTCGGGCGGCTCGGGCGGCGTGTTCATCGACATCTCGATGCTGCTGCCGCCCGCGAGCGGCAAAGTGGCGGTACGTCCGCGCACGAACGTGCCGCTGCCCGCGCGCGAATCGAGCAAGCCGCGTTTGCGAGCTTCGGCGTAAGCGCGCGCCACCGTCGTGTAGTTCAGCGCGAGTTCCTGGGCGAGATCGCGCAGCCCCGGCAAGCGGTCGCGTGGGCGCAGCCGCCCGGTGGCGAGATCCTCTTCGATCAGATCGGGAATCGCCAGATAGGCGGGTTTGCGAATGTCGGCGAGACGTTTGATCCAGTGATGTGTCGGGCTGCTCATTGGCTTCGGGTCTCTATTCACGTTGAAAGCACTTGATCGCATCCGTATGCGATCAATGATCGGATTGATCGACTGTGGTGAATGACTGCACCACGCCGACACGTCGTTATGCGCGAATCGCACATGGCTGGTGCGATAAAGCCGCGCCAGCAGCGTTCGCGCCGAGTGCCCGAGTCGTATGCAACCTTCGCGCCTAAAATTTTTTCGAGTCGCACTTCGAATCGAGACGGAATTGATTGCTGATTGATCGCATTCGCGTGGCCGATCAATGGCACGGCCGTTGCATTGGAAGAAGCGCGCACAGCTTGAACGCGCGCCCTCTTTTACTTAGCAAACCTGATCGGAGAGTGTCATGCCAGCCGTCAACAAACCGCTGCATCAGAAAGGCGATTACCTTGTCGACTACGAGGAGAAAGTCTTCGAAGACGTAAAAGCCGAGCCGGGCGAGAAGGCGCTCGTCACGTTTCATACGGTCGCGTTCGAAGGTTCGATCGGTTTCGTCAATATGCTGCAGGCCACCCGCCTGCAACGTAAGGGCTTCGAAACGTCGGTGCTGCTGTATGGGCCGGGCGTTACGCTCGGCTTGCAACGCGGCTTTCCGACGCTCGGCGACGAAGCGTTTCCCGGCCATCTGAACTTCAACAAACAGTTGACGAAGTTCATGGAAGAGGGCGGCAAGGTCTACGCGTGCCGCTTCGCACTGCAAGCGCTGTATGGCCACGGCGAAGCCTCGCTGATCGAAGGCATCCGGCCGATCAGTCCGCTCGACGTGCTCGACATTCAGTTGCTTCACCGCAAGGACAATGCGTTGGTCATCCACACATGGACGGTCTGACGGCTGTTTGACGAGAGGCAAGTGACCACCATGTCCGACAAACGTATCGTGCGCGCCGCAGCGGTTCAGATCGCACCCGACTTCGAGCGCAGCGGCGGCACGCTCGAGAAGGTTTGCGAGGCCATCGGGAAAGCCGCACGCGAGGGCGTGCAGCTGATCGTGTTCCCCGAAACCTTCGTGCCGTATTACCCGTACTTTTCTTTCGTGCGGCCGCCGGTCGTGTCCGGCGCCGATCACATGAAACTCTACGAAGAGGCCGTGATCGTGCCGGGGCCGGTGACGCAGGCGGTGGCCGAGCAGGCGCGTTTGCACCGGATGGTGGTGGTGCTCGGCGTCAACGAACGCGATCACGGCAGCCTCTACAACACGCAGTTGATCTTCGACGTGGATGGCCGGATCGTCCTCAAGCGCCGCAAGATCACCCCGACGTTTCATGAACGGATGATCTGGGGGCAGGGCGACGCCGCAGGTTTGACGGTAGCGAATACGGCGGTGGGGCGTGTCGGCGCGCTGGCCTGTTGGGAGCATTACAACCCGCTAGCGCGCTATGCGTTGATGACGCAGCACGAGGAGATTCATTGCAGCCAGTTCCCCGGTTCTCTCGTGGGGCCGATCTTCGCCGAGCAGATCGAGGTGACGATCCGGCATCACGCGCTGGAGTCGGGGTGCTTCGTCGTCAATGCAACGGGATGGCTCACCGAAGCGCAGATCGCCTCCGTGACGCCGGATACGAATTTGCAGAAGGCGCTGCGCGGCGGCTGCAATACCGCGATCGTGTCGCCGGAAGGACAGCATCTCGCCGAACCGCTGCGCGAGGGCGAAGGCATGGTGATCGCCGATCTCGACATGGCCTTGATCACCAAGCGCAAACGCATGATGGATTCGGTCGGCCATTACGCGCGGCCCGAATTGCTGAGTCTCGCGATCAACCGGCGGCCCGCGGAAACTGTCGCGCCGATGCCGGCGTGGCCGGCCGCATCGAGCGTCGATTTCAATTCAACCGAAGGAGGATGCGATGAACGCCAGCGAGTCGCTGTCGGCGCAGAGCCGGCAATTGATGACTGAATTGCAGTCGACCGGTTTGCGCCTCGTGTCGCCGGATGCGGGCGCGGCGAGCCGGCGCGGCGGCGCGGGTCCGTCGGATCACAAGGCGGTGACGGTGGACGGCGTGACGATCATGGTGCCCGTGCATACGAGCACCGCGTGGCACTCGCCCTTCGTCGCACAGACGCCGGATGCGAGCGGTTCGAGCGCGCTGTTGCGCGGCACGATTCCAATCGCCAACATCAGCTTCCCGAAGGCGCCGCGTTTTTACGGCATGCAGACGCTCGACGGCGTGCCGTACTCGCATATCGCCGCATTGCATAGCGCGGACGTGCTCGCGACGACCGTATTGCAAACCTGCATTCGCTACGAGAGCCGGCGCAAGAGTTGCAAGTTCTGCGCGATCGGGCAGTCGCTCGCGGCGGGCCGCACGATTGCGCGCAAGACGCCGGAGCAGCTCGCGGAAGTGGCGCGCGCGGCAGTGTTGCTCGACGGCGTCAAGCATATGGTGCTGACCACCGGCACGCCGCCCACGCCGGATCGCGGCGCGCAGATTCTGTGCGAGAGCGCATTTGCGATCAAGGCCGCGGTCGATCTGCCGATCCAGGCGCAATGCGAGCCACCCGACGACGACCGCTGGTTCGACCGCATGAAAGCGAGCGGCATCGACACGCTCGGCATGCATCTCGAAGTGGTGACGCCCGCTTTGCGCGAACGCATCATGCCGGGCAAGGCGAGCGTGCCGCTGTCGCGCTACATGGAAGCGTTCAAGGCCGCCGTAGCCGTATTCGGACGCGGCCAGGTCAGTACCTACATTCTCGCGGGGCTCGGCGATAGCGCGGCAGCGATTCTGGCGATGTCGCGCGAACTGATCGAGCTGGGCGTCTATCCGTTCGTCGTGCCCTTCGTGCCGATTAGCGGCACGCCGCTCGAAGATCATCCGGCGCCCACGCCCGAGTTCATGAAGTCGGTGTTGCAGCCGCTTGGCGGCATGCTCAATGCCGCGGCCATGCGTTCGAGCGATATCAAGGCGGGCTGCGGTAAATGCGGCGCGTGTTCGTCGCTGTCGTCGTACGAGGAGTGATCATGTTCGGTGAAGCGATTGCAGGCGAGGCGCTGGACGGTGACATCGATTCCGCACCGTATGCGCCGAGTGAATTCCGCATCAAGTGGACCACGTTGGATTGGGAAGCCGAAGAGGCATTCAAATTGCGGCGCGCCGTATTCTGCATCGAGCAAGGCATTTTCGTGGCGGACGATCGCGACGACATCGATCGGCACGCGCAGCAACTGGTGGCCGTCAGTTGCCTTGGCGGCATGCCGGAGCAGGTGGTCGGCACCGTGCGGATTCACCGTGATCACGACAACGTGTGGTTCGGTTCGCGCCTTGCCGTGCACGCCGCGTTTCGTCGGCATGGCAAGATCGGCGCGACGTTGATTCGTCTCGCGGTGAGCAGCGCGCATGCGTTGGGCTGTGAGACGTTTTTGGCCCATGTGCAGAGCCAGAATGTGCCGCTCTTTCGCGCGATGCATTGGGACGTGCTCGCCGAGGAAACGCTGCTCGGCAGGCCGCACCATTTGATGCAGGCGCAATTGGACCGCTATCCGCCGTGTGTGACGCCCTTTGTCGGCTTCGTCACGCGCGCGCAAGCACAAGTGTATTCGCGTCGTATCGAACCCGCGCGGAGTGCGGCATGACCGTTGCCGATCTCGTCGCCAGCTTGCGCGAAAGCCGCGGGTTCCGCCACAAGACCGATATCGTCGACGTGGTCGGCGCGCTGGCGAAGCGTTTGCCTCACGGCACGCACGATCTCGCGCAAGCCGTGGCGCTCGGCGACGACTGCGCCGCGCTCGCCGATGGCGACGGATATCTGCTCTTTGCCATCGAAGGCATGGTCAACGATTTTGTCAGCGCCATGCCATGGTTTGCCGGCTACAGCAGCGTGATGGTCAACGTCAGCGATATCTATGCGATGGGCGGACGGCCGCTGGCGGTGGTGGATGCGCTGTGGAGTCCGGGCATCGGCGCGGCCGACGAGGTGCTGGCGGGCATGGCGGCGGCGTCGGTCGCGTATGGCGTGCCGATTGTCGGCGGCCACACGAATACGCGCAGCGACGCGGCGCAACTGGCGGTGTCGATTATCGGCCGCGCCAAGGCGTTGCTGTCGAGCTTCAACGCGAAACCGGGCGACAGTCTGATGATGGCAGTCGATCTGCGCGGCCGCTTTGAAGAACCGTATCCGTTCTGGAATGCGTCGGTGTATGCGCCGGCCGAGCGTTTGCGCGGCGATCTCGAACTGCTACCGCAGCTTGCGGAAAACGGCCTATGCGACGCCGCGAAAGATATCAGCATGGCGGGCACGCTCGGCACGGCGTTGATGTTGCTCGAGTGCTCGCGAGTGGGGGCGCGGATCGATCTCGCTCGCATTCCCAAACCCGACGACGTGGCACTGGAACGCTGGGTGACCGCGTTTCCGAGTTTCGGCTATTTGCTATCCGTGCGGGCTGAGCATGTGGATGCCGTGCAGGCGCTATTCGACGCCCGAGCGCTTTCGTGTGCGGTGATCGGATCCGTCGATGCGACGAGTCAGGTGGTCGTGCAGCAGGAAGATGACGCTGCGATGCTGTGGGACTTTCAGCGCGAGCCGTTCATTGTCGGGAAGGATGGCGTGACATGAGCGCGCCTTTGACGATACATGCGCACGACGCGACCTGTGTTCGTGCTCACTAAATGATTAGAGGATCAGCGATGCCTGTCATGCACTTTCGCATTCAATGGCCCGATGGCGACGAAGCGAACTGTTACTCGCCCTCGCATGTGATCGGCGATTTTTTCATCCCGGGCGAGGCCTACGCGTTGGACGATTTTGTGGCGCGCTCGCGGCAGGCGCTGGGCATCGCGTCCGAGCGGGTGCGCGAGAAATACGGCTTCGCCTGCTCGGCGGCGATGGACCAGCTTGCGCAGATCGAGCGCGACGCGGCGCGCTTTCGCGAGCGGCCGGACGCAACCGTCAAGGTTATCGAATTCAGCTAGGCGCTTATTCTTTCAGAGGACGCATCATGTCGAATCCAGCACATCACGCGCGCGCCGAGGGCCATTACAGCGTGCTCGTCATCGGCGGCGGGCAGGCGGGTCTGTCGGTCAGCTATTACCTCAAAGAGGCCGGCATCGACCATCTGGTCGTCGAAAAGAATACCGTGACGCACACATGGCGCGAGCAGCGCTGGGACGCGTTCTGTCTGGTCACGCCGAACTGGCAATGCGCGCTGCCCGGTTATCCGTATCGCGGCGACGATCCGCACGGCTTCATGAAGAAGGACGAGATCGTGGCGTACCTCGACGGCTTCATTGCACATGTCGATGCGCCGCTGATGGAGCGCACTGAAGTCAAACGCGTCAAGCAACGCGACGACGGCGTCTACGCGATCACGACGACGCAGGGCGATTTCAGCGCGGATCAGGTGGTGGTGGCCTCGGGCGGCTACCACACGCCGATCGTGCCGCGCCTCGCCGAGCGCTTGCCCGCGCGAATCGTGCAACTGCAGTCGTCGGCGTATCGCAACCCGCAGGCGCTGCCTGATGGCGCGGTGATGGTGGTGGGCACTGGGCAATCCGGCGCGCAGATCGCGGAAGACCTGCATCTGGCCGGCCGCAAAGTGGTGCTGGCGGTTGGCGAGGCGCCGCGTTGCGCGCGCTTCTATCGTGGCCGCGACGTGGTCGACTGGCTAGCCGACATGCAGTACTACGACATGCCGGTCGAAAAGCATCCGTTGCGTGAAGGCGTGCGCGACAACACCAATCACTACGTGACGGGCCGCGACGGTGGCCGCGATATCGATCTGCGCAAGTTCGCAGCCGAAGGCATGGAGTTGTACGGCCGCCTCGACGATCTGCGCGACGGCCAATTCCATTTCTCACCCACGCTCGCGGCCAATCTCGATGCGGCGGACGATACGTATAACCGGATCAACGTGAGCATCGACAACTTCATCGAGAAGCGCGGTATCGATGCGCCGGAAGGCGGCGCGTACGAACCTGTCTGGCGTCCGGCACAGGAACGCACCACCCTTGACCTGGAAACGAGCGGCATTGCCGCGATCATCTGGTGCATCGGTTTTACGCCGGACTTCAGCTGGCTCGACGCACCCGTGTTCAACGGTCGCGGTTATCCGGCGCATACGCGCGGCATTACGCCGATCGATGGCTTGTATTTCGTCGGCTTGCCGTGGCTGCATACGTGGGGCTCGGGGCGTTTCTCCGGCGTCGCACGCGATGCGGAGTTCATCGTGCAGGCGATTCGCGAGAAGGCGCGCGAGCGCGCGTCGTTATCGGCCGCAGTCGCTGCGTGACGGTGCTCGATGCGATTGTGAGGGATTGTGCAAGAAGAAACGGCCGCTGCGTTTTTCATCGCAGCGGCCGCTGTATTTCACGGAGACGTTCGGCTAAGGCTTAGCTACCCAGAGCCGGATCGCTCATGCTGCTCTTGCCGGTTTCCACGTGTCCGGCAAAACGCCGCGCGAACAGCGGATCCGTATTGACCGTAATCGCCAGGTCGTACCAGCCGTGAGCATTGCGCAGATCGAGGTAGATCTGGTCGGTATCGCCGCCGCGCACCGTATGCCGGATCACGTTGTTCGGGTCGTACGCGTTGATGATCTTGAACTGGGTGGGCGCGCTGCCCACGTTTTCAAGACGCAACTGCAGATTGCCGTTCGCGACGTCGTAACCTTCCTCGACTTCAGGCCGCGCGATATCGGAGCCGTTCCACCAGCTGCGCGCGACCGGCTTGCCCGCGAAGCGGCGCAGAAAGCCATTCGGACCGTACACGGTGAAATCGTAGCTGCCGTCGGCATTAAGCGGCAATGCATCCTGCAAGCGCTTGCCGGCCTCGACCGTATAGGTGCGCGGCGCGTCCAGACTGTGCGCGGCATAGACGAGAAACACCGCGCCGGTGCGGCCCGTGTTGACGAAGCGCATCGTAAGCTGGTTGGCCGAACCTTCGCCATGCACACGCACGAACAACTCGTACGGCAACGCGCGAGCGGGGCGCACGCCGGGTTCCTGCTTCGGCACGGCCTGCAAGGCGGGCGGCAGCGGCACGTAATCCGGATGGCGGTTCTGATCCGGCGGCACGTAGCCGCTCGTGCCCGGCAGTGTCGGGAAGGCGTCGTTCGGATTGCTGAAGTTGAACGCCGACATCAGATCGCCGCACACGGCGCGGCGCCACGGCGTGATGTTCGACTCGCCGAGATTGTGCTCGTGGCCGAAGCGCTTTTCGATGAAGCGGATCACCGACGTGTGGTCGAACAGTTCCGAACACACATAGCCGCCTTTCGACCACGGCGACACCACCAGCATCGGCACACGCGGTCCGAGTCCGTACGGGGCCGCGGGAATCTTCGCGTCGCCCGGATAGATTTCGTTGCTGGTGTCGACGGTGGACAACCCGTTCGCGTTCGACGACGGTGCGAACGGCGGCACCATGTGATCGAAGAAACCGTCGTTCTCGTCGTAGTTGATCAGCAGCACCGTCTTGCTCCACACCTCGGGATTCGACGTGAGAATCTGCAAGACCTGGTCGATGTACCACGCGCCGTAGTTGGTCGGCCAGTTCGGATGTTCGGAGTAGGCTTCGGGCGCGACGATCCACGACACTTGCGGCAATGCGTTGTTCTGCACGTCGCGCTTGAGGATGTCGAAGTAGCCGTCGCCCTTCGCCGCGTTCGTTCCGGTGCGCGCGTTGTCGTAAAGCGGATTGCCGGGCTGCGCGTTGCGGTACTGGTTGAAGTAGAGCAGCGAGTTGTCGCCGTAGTTGCCGATGTACGGGTTCTGCGTCCAGCCCCACGAACCGTTCGCGTCGAGACCGGTGCCGATGTCCTGATAGATCTTCCACGAAATGCCCGCGTTCTGCAGCACTTCGGGGTACGTGGACCAGCCGTAGCCGAGTTCGGAGTTGTCGATCACCGGGCCGCCGCCGCTGCCGTCGTTGCCGACCCAGCCGCTCCACATGTAATAGCGGTTCGGGTCCGTCGGTCCCATCAGCGAGCAGTGGTACGCGTCGCAGATCGTGAACGCGTCGGCGAGTTGATAGTGAAACGGAATGTCCTCGCGCGTGAAATAGGCCATTGTCGTGGCGCCCTTGGCGGGCACCCATTGATCGTAGCGGCCGCCGTTCCAAGCTGCGTGCGTGCTGGTCCAGTCGTGCGCGAGATCCTGCAGGAATTGCAGACCAAGGTTTGGCGCACTTGGGCGGAACGGCAACACGTAGCCGGCATCCGCCGCGAGCGGCTGATACCACACGGGCTTGCCGTTCGGCAGATTGGTCGCGCGCGTGTCGCCAAAACCGCGCACGCCCTTGAGCGTGCCGAAGTAGTGGTCGAACGAACGGTTTTCCTGCATCAGCACGACGATGTGCTCGACGTCGCGAATGGTGCCGGTCTTGTTGTTGGCGGGAATGGCGAGTGCGTTGCGAATGCCCAGCGGCAGCATGCTCAACGCGGTGGCGGAACCGGCTGCATGCGCGGCGGAGCGCAGAAAATCACGGCGATTTTTTGAGGTCATGGTATTGGCTTTCGATCTTCGGTGAAGGAACGATGCACGCAACACGCGAGACGCGCCCGCGCGTCGCGTGACGCGCGAAACTCAGTCGACGGTGTGGATAACGGGTGTGGCGAGCGGCGTCGACGCGGCGGCGGACAATGCCGGGTCGGCGCTTGATGCGGGTAGTGCGGGGGTTTGAATCGTAACGGCAGCGGGCGCGGGTGACGCGGAGGACGGATTCGCCGACAGCACGGCGGCGGCGTTGCTGTCGCCCGCGGGACTCACGGTAGAACTAACCGCGCGCGTGTCCGGGGTTTTGCCGTCGTCGTTACCGCATGCGCCGAGCAGCATGCACAGCGACACGGCGGCCAGCGCGGCCGCCAAAAACGTTTGCGATGCAAGGCAATCGACGGGTTCGACACAACAGACATGGCAATGTCTCCGGCACGGGGAAGTTGCGCCAGGGCATCCATGTGCCCAGGTCAGCGATGCGCAAGAATAGTCGCTTACCTGTGTAACTTTTGTGAAGATGTGGAAATTTGGGTATTTGTTGAGAACTGCGCGACCGTCAATCCTGGATCGCGACGATGGCCTCGATCTCGACGGTAATATTGCCCGGCAGCGAGCCCACGCCGACCGCGGAGCGCGAGTGGCGACCGGCGTCGCCGAATACATCGACGAAGAGATCCGAGCAGCCGTTGATCACGCGTGGATGCTCAGTGAAATCCGGCGCCGCGTTGACCATGCCGAGCAGTTTGAGGATGCGCTTCACGCGGCGCAGATCGCCGAGTTCGTTGTGCAGCACCGCCAGCAGATTGAGGCCGACCATCTGCGCATGCCGGTAGGCTTCGTCCGCGCTGACAGTTGCGCCGACCTTGCCGGTCATCAGCGAGCCGGTTTCGTCGAGCGGACCCTGGCCGGACAGAAACAGCAGATTGCCCTCGCGAGTGCAGTGCGTGAAATTGCCGATCGGCGTCGGCACTTGCGGGAGCTTGAGGCCGCGCGTGTGCAGCCGGTCGTAGCAGTTCATCGATAAAGACGTGAGGGTGAGCGGTCGTTGAGAATTGAGCTGGGCGGCGGCGCTTACGCGGCCGGCTCCTGTTCGCGATGCCGCCAGCCGAGGCGCGCTTCGATCCGCGCCGCCACCGACTGCACGGCTTGCGCGAAACGTTCGGTGCCGAGCGCGGCCTTCGCCTCGGGCATCACGATCGAAATGGTGAAGACGCACGCGCCGCTGTTGTCGAGCACGGGCGCCGCGAGGCATGCCACGGACGCATCCGATTCGCCGATCTGAATGGACAGTCGCGCCTCCAGTGCTTCGCGCGCGATTTGCGCGAGCACTTCCGGCCGCGTTTCCGCGCGCCCGGTGGGCGAGCTTTGCGCGTGCTGTGCGAAAAACGCGACCCGTTCGGCGTCCGGCAAGTGGCCCACCAGCAATCGGCCCGAAGCCGTCCAGTTGAGCGGCACGCGGCTGCCGACTCGCGACGTGACGCGAAAATGTCCGGGCCCTTCGGCCATTTGCTGAACCACCATCATGCCGTCTTCGAGACCGCAGACTTGCACGGTCTCTTCGACCTCGGCCGAGAGCCGCTGCATTTCCTCATGCGCGACCGCGAGATAGTCGAGCGAACTCGCGTAAGTGAGGCCGTAGCCGTACAGGCGCGAGCCGAGCCAGATCGTGCCGTCGACACGCCGCGCCAGCAGACTCTTCTCGACCATGTCGTTGATGATCGAATACACGGTGGACAACGGCGCGCCCACGATGCGCGCGACTTCATACGCGGTGGCGGGGCGGTTCGCCTGCTGGAGCGCGTCGAGAATCTGCACGGCCCGGTCGAGCGCGCTGGTGCGCGTGCGCGGAGCCGCGGTTTCAGCCTGCGATTGCTCTGCGGACGGATGTGCCGCTGCCGCCGAGGATTCGCCGGCGGACGCGGAAGGTCGGAACGTGCGAGCCATCGTGCTCCTCTGTCGCTATGTTTTTGGCCAGTTGACGCAGGGTGATTGTATGCTAGACTGATCCGTAATTACAACATATATTCCATAATTAAGAAATACCCGGTTGGAGGCGCTTCATGGACATTCGCTCTCGTTTTGGCTTACGCCCCGTCATCAATGCTTCGGGCACGATGACTAGCCTGGGCGCGTCCAGCGTCGGCGCGCCGGTGATCGACACGGTGGCGCAGATGCTGCCGCAATTCGTCGAAATCGACGATCTGCAACGCAAGGCATCCGCCGCGATCAGCGCCGCGTGCGGCAGCGAAGCCGGCTATGTCACCGCGTCGTGTTCGGCGGCTATCACGCTCGCCATTGCCGCCACCATGACGGGCGACGACCACGGCTTGATCGAACGCTTGCCGGATACGAGCAGCTTGCCGGGGCTGCGCAATGAAGTTGTGATCCAGACCGGCCATCTCGTCAATTATGGCGCACCGGTGGATCAGGCGATCCGTTTGTCGGGCGCGCGCGTCGTGCAGGTCGGCGCGGCCACCGAGGCACACGGTTATCAACTGAACACCGCCATCACCGAACGCACGGCTGCGGCACTGTACGTGGTGTCGCATCACACCGTGCAATTCGGCATGATCCCGCTCGAAGAATTCATAGCGATCGCGCGTGAGAAGGGCGTGCCGGTGATCGTCGACGCGGCTTCCGAATACGACCTCAAGCGTTTTATCGCGGCCGGCGCGGACCTCGTGCTGTATTCGGCGCACAAGTTTCTCGGTGGACTGACTGCCGGCATCGTCGCGGGTAAGAAAGCGCTGGTACGTGCCGCTTATTTCCAGAATGGCGGCATCGGCCGCGGCATGAAAGTCGGTAAGGAAGGCGTCGTCGGCGCGATCGCCGCGCTCGAGCAGTGGCAGCAACGCGACCACGTCGCGATCCGCGCCCGCGAGCGCGGCTACCTGACGCTGTGGCGCGAAACGCTGAACCGCTGCGACGGTGTGTGGGCCGAGATCGACGCCGATCCGACCGGCAATCCGCTCGACCGTCTGAAGTTGCACATCGATCCGAAGCAGGCGCGCATCAGCGCATGGGACCTCGCCGATGCACTGGCGCGTCCCTCTGCGGGAGAAGCGCCGGTGATCGTGCGCGATCA
This sequence comes from Paraburkholderia phytofirmans, assembly GCF_046028095.1. GTDB lineage: Bacteria > Pseudomonadota > Gammaproteobacteria > Burkholderiales > Burkholderiaceae > Paraburkholderia > Paraburkholderia phytofirmans_A. The sequence continues at coordinate 45,592 of NZ_JAQQDJ010000018.1, read as the reverse complement.
CGAAGCCGAATTGCATTTCTTCTTTATCGACCCGTGCAATCTGCATCCGGGTGAAGAGCAGATCGTGCTGGCCAGACTGACCGCCGAACTCGAGCGGGCGCGTCTGTCGCCCGAACCTATCGTCACACCGTTTTACCAGCGCGACGCTCGCCGCATCGCCGCGCGCCGCAACTGGCCCGACTGATTTCGCTTTACCGATGACCTGGCTTGACCGCAGCACCGGACGTCGTTCCGGTGCGGCTTTGACTCGCCCGATTAGTACTACTTATATCGCCGGAACACGCTCGATGTCACCGGCGTTCGTTTTTCTTTCGACTTGAGGAAACCATGAAGCACAAGCAGATTCTCCGTACGGCTATCGCCTTCGCAGCGGCCGGACTTGCCGCACAAGCCGCGCAGGCGCAAAGCAGCGTGACGCTCTACGGTATCGTCGACGCGGGCTTTACGTTCACGAACAATCAGAAAGGCGAAAAGGCCTATCAGGCGACGCAAGGCAATGTGCAGGGCTCGCGCTGGGGCCTGCTCGGCACGGAAGATCTGGGCGGCGGCAACAAGGTGATGTTCAAGCTGGAAAACGGCTTTAGCCTGGAGACCGGCGCATCGGGCCAGGGCGGCCGCATCTTCGGCCGTAGCGCATGGGTCGCGCTGTCCAACAACACGGCCGGCACGATCACGCTGGGCCGTCAGTATAACAGCGTGCAGGACTATCTGTCGAATCTGCAGATCAACGGCGTCGGCGCCATGAGCCAGTACGGCAACGCGGTTTACGACAACGACGACATCAACAACACGTACCGCACCAACAACGCGGTCAAGTACACCACGCCGACGTTTGCGGGCTTCACGGCCAATGCGATGTACGCGTTCTCGAACGCTGCCGGCGACTTCGCCAACAACCGCGCATGGAGCGTCGGCGCTGATTACGTGAACGGCCCCCTGCGCCTGGACGCGGCGTACTCGCTGGTCAATCAGCCGGCCACCAGCACCGCGGGCGCGGCGCCTTCGGACAACTACTACAACACCGGCTCGTCGATCATCAGCGGTGTGAAGCGCAATCAGGTGTGGGGCGCGGGCGGTGCGTACGTGTTCGGCCCGGCCACCGTCGCGTTGCTCTACACGAACTCGCAATTCCAGTTGCTGACGGGCGGCAGCCTGCGGTTCGCCAACTACGAAGCCAGCCTGAAGTACCAGCTCACGCCGGCCACGCTGCTCGCGCTCGGCTACATCTACACGACGCAGAACACCAGCGGCACCACGGCGACCAACGCGCACTACAACCAGTTGAGCCTGGGCGGCGAGTACTTCCTGTCGAAGACGACCGACCTGTACCTGAACGGCATCTACCAGCGCTCGTCCGGTTCGAAAGCGTGGGTTGAAGGCATTTCCAATCCGTCGAGCAACAACGGCCAACTCGTGACCGTCGCCGGCATTCGCCACAAGTTCTAAGCACGCCGCCCGCGTCGCCGCATTCGAGACATGCCGCGTGACATACGTGGCAGAGGGAGCGCTGGAAAGCGCTCAAAAGCGGCGGCGCGGTTCTTTCCCTTCAGGAGCACCTATGGCGACCGTTCAAGGAAGTCTGTTACTCGTCTATGCATTGATCGCCATCATCGCGCTCGTCGTGCTGATCGCGCGCTTCAAGATGAATCCGTTCATCACCTTGATGGTGGTGTCGGTGGCGTTGGCGCTGGCCGTCGGCATGCCGGCGACCTCGATTCTCAAGTCGTTCGAAACCGGCGTGGGCGGCACGCTCGGCCACATCGCGATCGTGGTCGGTCTGGGCACCATGCTCGGCAAGATGATGGCCGAATCGGGCGGCGCGGAGCGCATCGCGCGCACGTTGATCGACCTGTTCGGTCCGAAGAACGTGCATTGGGCGATGATGTGCATCGCGTTCCTCGTCGGCTTGCCGGTGTTTTTCGAAGTCGGCTTCGTGCTGCTGATTCCGATTGCGTTCAACGTGGCGCAGCGTACCGGCACTTCGATGATTCGCGTCGGCATTCCGATGGTGGCGGGTCTCTCGGTTGTGCACGGGCTGATTCCGCCGCATCCGGCCGCGTTGCTCGCGGTGACCGCGTATAACGCGGATATCGGCCACACGATTTTCTACGCGCTGATCGTCGGCATTCCGACCGCCGCGATTGCCGGTCCGTTGTTCTCGAAGCTGATCGCGCGCTTTGTCGTGCTCGACGGCGTCAATCCGATGGCGCAGCAATTCATCGAACAGGACGCAAAGCGTTCGCACCAGGAATTGCCGGGCTTCGGCATCACGCTGTTGACGGTGTTGCTGCCGGTGCTGCTGATGCTGGTCGGCAGTTGGGCCGATCTGATCGTGCCGGCCAAATCGACGGCGAATAACGTGCTGCGCCTGATCGGCCACCCGGACATGGCGCTGCTGCTGGCTGTGCTGTTGAGCTTCATCACGTTCGGCAAGGCGCGCGGCTTCAACCGCGACCAGATCCTCAAGTTCACCAACGAATGTCTCGCGCCGACCGCGAGCATTACGCTGGTGGTGGGAGCGGGCGCGGGTTTCGGGCGCATTCTGATCGACAGCGGCGCGTCGAAAGCGATTGTCGATGTCGCGACCGGCGCGCACGTGCCGCTGCTGATTCTCGCGTGGCTGGTGGCGGCGCTGATTCGCGTGGCGACCGGTTCGGCGACGGTGGCGATGGCAACGGCTGCCGGCATCATCGCGCCGATCGCGGCCGCGGCAGCCGGTACGGTGGGCGGTGTGCGCCCCGAGTTGCTGGTGCTGGCCACCGGTGCGGGTTCGCTGATCCTCTCGCACGTGAACGACGGTGGTTTCTGGCTGGTGAAGGAGTACTTCGGTATGACGGTGCCGCAAACCTTCAAGACGTGGACCGTTTGCGAAACGATCATCTCGGTGACAGCGTTGTTGTTGACGCTGGGTTTGTCGACGGTGATCTGAGCGGTTGGACAGCAAAAGCGCTGCAACGCGGCGCGTCGGAAAGACGTGCCGCGCTCATGACCTCAATGGCCCAAACGCACCGCGCTCGAAACGAATGCCGCAATAGCTTCGTTCAGCGGTTGCGGCGCGTCGCGATGCGGCGAGTGCCCGCAAGCGTCGAGCTTGACCAGTTGCGCATGCGGCACCTGTATGGCGATCGTATCGATCTGGGCCATCGTGCCGTAGTTGTCGTCGTGGCCTTGCACCGCGAGCAGCGGCTTGCGGATCGACGCCAGTTCTCCTGCAATCGACCACTGCCTGAAGGCCGGATTCAACCAGATGTCGTTCCAGCCATAAAACGCGGAATCGACGTCCGCGTGATAGCGGCCGAGCTTGCTGCGCAGGTCCGTCGTTTCGTAGAGTTGTTTGGTCTGCGCGATACTCTCGACTGAAATATCTTCGACGAAGACATGCGGCGCAATTGCCACCGCGCCGGCCAACTCTTCCGGATGTAGCGCTGCATACAGCAGCGTGATCGAGCCGCCGTCGCTGTGGCCGATCACCCACATGCGCCGGCGTTCGCGCTTATCGATATCGAGTGCGTCGAGCAGAGCGGGCAGAATGTCGCGAGCCTGCGCCGTCATGAAATCGACCGGCCACTTCTCTGCATGCGGACGCGGCGTGGAAAGTCCGTAGCCGGGCCGCGAATAAACCAGCCCGCGCATGCCGAGCCGTTCGCACAGCGCTTGCGGCCAGTCGCGCCACATCGCGATCGAGCCGAGACCTTCGTGCAGGAAGACGGCAATCGGCGCATCGCCTGCCGCTTCATTGACCCAACGATACTCGATGCGCAACGGCCCATGCGACGCAGTAGCAGGCAAGTCAGCGAATTCGCTGGCGGTCGTCGCTGCAACGTTGCCAATGGCGGGGTTCTGCATAAATCACCTTATGACTGCTCGCGCAGTTTGAAACGTTGAATTTTGCCGGTGGCGGTTTTCGGCAAATCGTCGACGAACACGATATCGCGCGGATATTTATGCGGCGCGAGCCGGTCCTTGACGAAAGCCTTCAACTCATCCGCGAGTATCTCAGAGGCCGCGAATTCACGCTTCAACACCACGAATGCACGAGTCTTGACGAGGCCGCCGTGATCGACGCCGACCACCGCTGCTTCGAGCACCGCGCCGTGCTGCACCAGCACCATTTCCACTTCGACGGGCGACACATACTGGCCGCTCACTTTGAGCATGTCGTCGCTGCGGCCCGCGTAGACATAGCAGCCGTTCGCCAGCCGGCAGTACTTGTCGCCGCTGCGGATCCACTCGCCGAGAAAGGTGGCGCGCGTTTTCTCGCGGTTGTTCCAGTACATCACGGCTGCGCTCGGCCCTTTGATATACAGATCGCCGACTTCGCCATCCGCCACCGCATGACCGGCGTCGTCGCGCAACTCGACTTCGTATCCCGGCACGGGGCGGCCCGTCGTCCCATACTCGACCGCGCCCGCGCGATTGGACAGGAAGATGTGCAGCATTTCAGTCGAGCCGATGCCGTCGAGAATCTCGCAGCCGAAATGCGCGGTGAAACGCTCGCCGATTTCACGCGGCAACGCTTCGCCCGCCGACGTGCAGATGCGCATTGCGACATCGGTGCGTGCGGGCAAGTTGGGTGAGACCAGCATGTTCGCGTAGAGCGTCGGGACGCCGTAGAACACCGTCGGGCGATGTTTGACGAGGCGCGTGAAAATCGCGTCGGCAGTGGGACGTTCCGCCATCAAAATCGCCGTGGCGCCGACCGACAGCGGGAACGTCAAACCGTTACCAAGACCGTACGCAAAGAACAGCTTGGCCGCGGAGAACACCACGTCGCTCTCGGCGATACCGAGGATCGGCTTCGCATACAACTCGGCGGTCCAGTACAGGTTCGCATGCGTGTGGACCGTGCCCTTCGGCTTGCCGGTCGAGCCTGACGAATACAGCCAGAAGGCGATGTCGTCGCCACCGGTTGCCGCGGCTTTGGCGGCGGGCGCGGCGGCGTCGATCAGTTCTTCGAGCAAAGGCGCAAGAAGCGGCTCGCCTTCACGCGGCTGTGAGACGATCAACTGACAACCGTCATGTTCGGCGGAATCCAGCGCCTGTGTCACGTTCTGCAGCAGCGCACCCGAGGCGACCACCGCGCGCGCATGGCTATGCGTGAGCATATACACATAGTCGGCGGGCGTGAGCAGCGTGTTCGCAACGACCGGCACGACGCCCGCGTAGAGCGCGCCGAGAAAGGCAACCGGCAGGGCGATGGTGTCGAGCATCACCAGCAGCACGCGCTCTTCGGGGTGCACGCCGAGCGTGCGCAGCGCGCTCGCAAAGCGCCGCGCGCGCTCTTCGAGTTCACCGTAGGTGGTGCTGCCGGTGTCGTCGATATAGGCGGTCTTGGCGGCGCGTGTTTCGTTCAGCCGAAACAGGTAGGCCGCGAAATTGAATAGCGCGGGCGGCGCTTCGACTGTCGCGGCGGGCTGATTCGCTGCCTTTTCCAACAGGGCTTCCATGTGTCTCCTCCATCGGGTGGGCGCGGTCCGGCTGTTCTGTGCTCATGATCCGCTCGATGCTGTCAGGCTAATGTGCTTGCCCGGTCCTTATCGTTAGACTCGTGCGCCGTCACGCCGCGGGCAAATGAGTCGCTTGCGTCAGCGAGCCGATTGCCGCGCTCGCTGCCTGGATGGCCGAACGCCGGTGATAGAAACCCAGCGCGCGCAAGCCGCCGAGTTCCTCGCCGCCGCCCGCGCGGCCCGGGCCGCCGTGCAGCGACATCGGCATCACGTTGCCGTGACCGGTTTGACTCTGCTGCACCGAAGGCGAAATGGCATGCACGCGGCCGTGCGAATCCGCGAGTTCGAGCGCAAGGCGGCCGAGATGCGCTTCGTCGTTCGAATAGATCGAGGCGACGAGCGATCCCTGGCCGCGTCGCGCGAGAGCGACGGCGTGCGCTTCGGGCAACGCAGTCCCGTTAGTGGCGACGCGATAGGGTGCCACGCTCGCTACCGGTCCGAACACTTCGACGTCGTGCAGCAGCGTCGCGTTATCCGGATCGTTGACCACGAACAGATGCGGCGCGATACAAGCGGCGATATTCGAATCTGCGTCGATGAGCGGCACAGCGGAGCCGTCGAAAGCGAGCACGGCTTCTTCGCGCAGCGCCGCGATGCCGGCCAGCACGTTCTCGTATTGCTCGCGGCTCACGAGCGAACCCATGCGCACGGCGTCGTTGCGCGGATTGCCGACGGTGATTTTCGCGAGCTTCGCGTTGAGCGCTTCGAGCACGGCTTCGAGCGCGGCCTCGGGGACGAACGCGCGCCGGATCGCCGTGCATTTCTGCCCGGATTTCAGGGTCATTTCCCGCACCACTTCCTTGATGAAGAGATCGAACGCCGGTGTGTCGGGCGTGGCGTCGGCGCACAGAATCGCGCTATTCAGGCTGTCCGCTTCGACGTTCAAACGCGCGCCGCGCTGCACGAAGGCCGGATGCGCGCGCAACGTGGCTGCTGTCTCCGCCGAGCCTGTGAACGACACGACATCGAAAGACTGAATCTGATCGAGCAGGCCCGCCGAACTGCCGCAAATCACCGAGAGCGCGCCAGGCGGCAGAATGCCCGCATCGACCACATCGGCGACCATGCGTTGGGTGAGCCACGCCGTTGCCGTAGCGGGCTTGACGATGACGGGCACGCCGGATAGCAACGCCGGCGCCGCTTTTTCCCACAAGCCCCAGGACGGAAAATTAAAGGCGTTGATAAAGAGCGCGACGCCGCGTGTCGGCGTGAGCACGTGCTGCACGCTGAACGATTGATCCTTGCTCAGCGAGACGCAGTCGCCGTCACGCAGCGCATGCACCTCGCCGAGCGACGCACCGAGTTTCGCGTAGTACGAGAGCGTGAAAATGCCGCCGTCGATATCGACGGCCGAGTCGTTGCGTGTGGTGCCCGAGTTCGCGGTGGCGATCGCGTAGTAGTCGTCGCGTTTCGCTTGCAGCAGCTTGACGATATCGGCGAGGCGGGCGGCGCGCTGCGCGTAGGTCAATGCGCGCAACGCGGTGCCGCCGGTATCGCGCGCAAAGCCGAACGCGTGTGCGAGATCGAGACCTTCGCTCGACACACGCACGAGCGCAACGCCCGTCACGGGATCGGTGAGCGTGACGCCCACGCCGCCGCCGGTGATCCACTGGCCGGCTACATGGTTCTTCAGGAGTTCGGTCATGGCGGTGCTCAGGCAGGAGTGAATTCGATGGCGCCTTGCGGCAGGAGATACAGCACCAGCGCCTCGCCGTTCGCTACCGTCGGACGATGCGCGGAGCCGGGGCCGTACACGCACCAACCGGCCGGGTGGCCGTCGAAGGTGGCGCCTTCGGTGAGCGGCATGCTCAGATCGATCTCGCCGTTTGGATGAACATGATGCGGACCGGCAATATCCTTCATATCGACGACGTCGACGGAAAAGCCGTGGGTTTCGGGCAGCGCCTTGAAGATGCGGCCGTAGCGAATGCCGCCGCCTTCGCGGTTGCACAGCCAGCCTTCGGCGACGCCGGTTCGGCACGCCTGTGCAAACTCGCGGAACGCGTCGCCGCCTGCGGGATAGGTGTCGTTCAGCCAGTCCGCCAGCTTGCCGTCGAGCGGCCGGCCGTCGAGTTGCTCCGTGATGCCCGCGATCAGGCGCTGGAATTCATGTGGGGACATGCGAGCCTCCAGATCGACGCCTTCGACCGCACACGCACGTTAATGCATGCGAGTCGTCGCGCCATCTCCGTGACGCTGCCGAAAGTTCTCGACAGCGTTTGTTATTGGATCAATATTTGGCGAAAATTAACCGTTCACCCGGTGCCTGTCAAGCACTATAGTACATGTATCGCAGTTAAGAGGCAGCAAAACATGAACCAGAATTACTCTTCCGCACCGCTGGACGACTCAGCCGACGAGGACGCAGGCCGTGCCGAACGGGCGCCGGAGCGTGCCGCCGAGCGCGATCCGTTTCTCACGGCGATGGGTGACCGCGTGCGCCTGCTGCGCGCGCGCCGAGGCATGACGCGCAAGACACTGGCGACAGAAACGGGCCTGTCGGAGCGCCATCTGGCGAATCTGGAATCGGGGGTGGGCAATGCGTCGGTGCTGGTGCTGCGGCAAATCGCGGCCACCTTGAACTGTTCGCTGGCCGAGGTGATCGGCGACGAAACCACGGCCTCCGCCGAATGGCTGCTGATCCGCGAGTTGCTGCAGGGACGCGATCAGGCGGCCTTGCAGCGCGCCCGCGTGGCGCTCGCCGAGATGTTCGCGCAGGCGCCGCGCGACCCGCATCGCAAGGACCGGATTGCATTGATCGGCCTGCGCGGCGCGGGCAAATCGACGCTTGGGCGGATGCTCGCGCAGGAGCGCAAAGTGCCGTTCGTCGAGCTCACACGCGTGATCGAGCAACTGGCCGGCTGCCCGCCGTCGGAGATTCATTCGCTTTACGGGGCGGCCGCTTACCGGCGTTACGAACACCGCGCGCTGGAGGCCGTGATTGAGGAGCACGAGCGCGCGGTGATCGCGTCGCCGGGCGGACTGGTGTCGGAGTCGGGCACCTTCAATACGCTGCTGTCGCATTGCTATACGGTGTGGCTGCAGGCGGCGCCGGAGGAGCATATGCGCCGCGTCGTCGCGCAGGGCGACCTGCGGCCGATGTCGGGCAACAAGGAGGCGATGGACGACCTGAAGCGCATCCTGGCGGGGCGCAGCGAACTGTACGCCCGCGCCGACATGACCTTCGACACCAGCGAAAAAACTCTGGCCGACGCCTACCTGCAACTGCGCGACCGCCTTGCCGCAAGGCTCGCCGCGGAATCTCCCGACGAAGCGCGACTCAGCTGAAGTGCACTTCGGTGCCAGGGTTTACTAGCAAACATGCACTAAAGTGCTTTACATGGGTATGACGATGCACTATTGTTCAAAAGACAAGTTTTGCATCGTCCAGTCAGGAGACGCCCCATGTCCACAGCAGAAACCGTCGTCGCGCCAGTCGACTACCGCACCGATCCTTCGCAGTACAAGCACTGGAAGCTGAGCTTCAATGGTCCCGTCGCGACGCTCGGCATCGATATTGCCGAGGACGGCGGCATTCGTGACGGCTACAAGCTGAAGCTGAATTCGTACGACCTCGGCGTCGATATCGAACTGCATGACGCAATACAGCGCATCCGCTTCGAACATCCCGAAGTGAAAACCGTGGTGCTGACGAGTTTGAAAGACCGCGTGTTCTGCTCGGGCGCCAACATTTTTATGCTGGGTCTCTCGACGCACGCGTGGAAGGTCAACTTCTGCAAATTCACCAACGAAACGCGCAACGGTCTGGAAGACTCGTCGCGGCATTCGGGACTGAAGTTTCTGGCTGCCGTGAACGGTGCGTGCGCCGGCGGCGGTTATGAACTCGCTCTGGCCTGCGACGAAATCTATCTGGTGGATGACCGTTCGTCGTCGGTGTCGCTGCCGGAAGTGCCGCTGCTTGGCGTGCTGCCGGGCACCGGCGGCCTGACGCGCGTCACCGACAAACGCAAGGTGCGGCACGATCGCGCCGATATCTTCTGCACGGTGGTCGAGGGCGTACGCGGCGAGCGCGCGAAAGCATGGCGTCTCGTAGATGAAGTCGTGAAGCCGAACCAGTTCGATCAGGCGATCCAGGCACGCGCGCTCGAACTCGCCGAGCAGAGCGATCGTCCCGCTGACGCACAAGGCGTTGTGCTCGCGCGTATCGAACGCACGGATCGCGAAGACGGCCTCACTTATAAAACGCTCGACGTCACGATCGATCGTGCAAAACGTATCGCGACGTTCACCGCCAAGGCGCCGCAAAGCGCACCGCCCACGAATATCGATGAGATCGTCGCAGCCGGCGTGAACTGGTGGCCGTTGCAATTCGCCCGCGAACTCGACGACGCGATTCTGTGCATGCGTACCAACGAACTGGCGGTCGGCACGTGGGTCTTCAAGACCGAAGGCGACGCCCGCAATCTGCTCGCCGCGGATGCCTCGCTCATGCAACACAAGGAACACTGGTTCGTGCGCGAGACCATCGGCCTTTTGCGCCGCACGCTGGCGCGCATCGACGTCTCGTCGCGTTCGCTGTTCGCGCTGATCGAGCCGGGCTCGTGCTTTGCCGGCACTTTCGCGGAATTGGCGTTCGCCGCCGACCGCACGTATATGGCGGCGCTGCCGAGCAATGAAGAGGAGGAGCCGGTCATCACGCTTTCAGAAGTCAACTTCGGCCTCTATCCGATGGTTACCCATCAATCGCGTCTCGGCCGGCGTTTCTATGAAGAAACCGAGCCGCTCGATGCCGTGCGCTCTCTGATCGGACAGCCGATCAAACCCGTCGAAGCCGAACGCCTCGGTCTCGTCACCGCATCGCCCGACGACATCGACTGGGCCGACGAAATCCGCATTGCGCTCGAAGAACGCGCCGCGATGTCGCCGGACGCATTGACCGGACTCGAAGCGAATCTGCGCTTTAACGGTCCGGAAACGATGGAGACGCGTATCTTCGGCCGTCTCACCGCGTGGCAGAACTGGATTTTCAACCGGCCGAACGCAGTGGGCGAGAAGGGCGCGCTCAAGGTGTACGGCAAAGGCAGCAAGGCGCAATTCGACGTCTCGCGTGTGTGATACGCATTTGATACGCAATTGATGCGCGCGTGATGGGCGTCTGAACGCCACCGACGCCACTCGCCCGATACGAGCCTCTTACCGTCACTGCAGTTTCCGAATCAGGAACCGACCATGTCAACGATCAACTACAGCGAAAAGATTCCGAACAACGTCAACCTCGCCGACGACCGCGCGCTGCAGCGCGCGCTCGAACAATGGCAGCCGAATTTCCTCGCGTGGTGGGGCGATATGGGCCCGGAAGGCTCGCATGGCTACGACGTATATCTGCGGACCGCGGTGAGCGTCGACGCGGGCGGCTGGGCGCATTTCGATCACGTGAAGATGCCGGACTACCGCTGGGGCATTTTCCTCACGCCCGGCGAGCAGGACCGCAAGATTCACTTCGGCGAACACAAGGGCGAAGCGGCCTGGCAGGACGTGCCCGGCGAACATCGCGCGAACCTGCGCCGTATCATCGTGACCCAGGGCGATACTGAGCCGGCGTCGGTCGAGCAGCAGCGTCACCTTGGTTTGACGGCGCCCTCCATGTACGACTTGCGCAACCTGTTCCAGGTGAACGTCGAAGAAGGCCGCCACCTGTGGGCGATGGTGTATCTGCTGCATCGCTACTTCGGCCGTGATGGCCGTGAGGAAGCCGAAGCGTTGCTCGGCCGCCGTTCGGGCGACGAAGACAATCCCCGCATTCTCGGCGCGTTCAACGAAAAAACGCCGGACTGGCTCGCGTTTTTCATGTTCACGTACTTCACCGATCGCGACGGCAAGTTCCAGTTGTCGGCCCTCGCGGAGTCCGGCTTCGATCCGCTCGCGCGCACCACCAAGTTCATGCTGACCGAAGAAGCGCACCACATGTTCGTCGGCGAGTCGGGTGTATCTCGCGTGATCCAGCGCACAGCTCAGGTGATGAACGAACTGGGCACGGACGACGTCGCGAAGCTTCGCGCGGCCGGCGTGATCGATCTGCCGACCATTCAGCGCTATCTGAACTTCCACTACTCGGTCACGATCGACCTGTTTGGCGCCGATCATTCGTCCAACGCGGCCACGTTCTATAGCTCGGGCCTCAAAGGCCGCTACGAAGAAAACAAGCGCGACGACGATCATCAGTTGAACGGCCAGAGCTACAAGCTGCTCGACGTACAGGACGGCAAGCTGGTCGAGCGCGAAGTGCCGATGCTCAACGCGATGAACGAAGTGCTGCGCGACGATTACATCAAGGATTCGGTGGCGGGCGTGGGGCGCTGGAACAAGGTGCTCGAAAAGGCCGGCATCGATTTCCGCATGACGGTGCCGCATAAAGCGTTCAATCGGCAGATCGGCACGTTCGCGGGTACGCGCGTGTCGCCCGATGGCCGCGTGGTCAGCGAAACCGAATGGGCCGCCAATGAAGCGAAATGGCTCGCTACGCCGGAAGACCGCGCTTACGTTGCGTCGTTGATGGGCCGCGTCACGGAAGCCGGCAAGTTCGCCAACTGGATCGCGCCGCCCGCGATGGGCGTGAACCGTCAGCCAGTGGATTTCGAATACGTGCGCTTTAACTGAGCGCGCGAGCGGCGAACGGCGCCATGCACGCGTGCGCCGCATCTCAAGGTGGAGGAAGTCATGAACGGCCCAGTATCGATCGAAGTTCTCAGGCAGCATCTGATCGATCCGGAAATCTGCATTCGCTGCAATACCTGCGAAGAGACATGCCCGGTCGATGCGATCACGCACGACGACAACAACTATGTGGTCAAGGCGGAGATCTGCAACGGCTGCATGGCGTGCGTGCCGCCGTGTCCGACCGGCGCGATCGACAACTGGCGCACGGTGCTGAAGGCCGACGCGTATCCGATTGAAGACCAATTCACGTGGGACGTGTTGCCGGAACAGAACACGATGGCCGTGCCCGCCGCGGACGAATCGCCGGGCGCGGGCGCGTCGGGTGATACGCCGACGGAGGCGAGCGGCATCGAAGTGGATACGGTGCGCGGCTCGGTCGTGCCGCCCTGGTCCGCCGCGAAGCCTTACGTGAATCTCTACACGCACAAGGAGCCGACTAGCGCGACGGTGGTCGGCAACTACCGGCTCACGGACGGATCGACCGATAGCGACATTCATCATATCGTGCTGGATTTTGGGTCGATGCCGTTTCCGGTGCTGGAAGGCCAGTCGATTGGCATTCTGCCACCCGGCGCGACCGCCGACGGTCGCGCGCATCACGCACGGCAGTATTCGATTGCGAGCCCGCGCGATGGCGAGCGGCCCGGTTATAACAACGTCTCGTTGACGGTCAAGCGCGTTTCGCAGCAACACGGCGATTCGTTGGACGGCGTGTGTTCGAACTACCTGTGCGATCTGAAGAAGGGCGATGTGGTCAAAGTGATCGGCCCGTTCGGCGGCACGTTCCTGATGCCGAACCATCCGAACTCGCATCTGCTGATGATCTGCACCGGCACGGGCTCAGCGCCGATGCGCGCGATGACCGAGTATCGCCGCCGGCGTCGGCTGAAGGGCGCGACCGGGAAGCTGATGTTGTTCTTCGGCGCGCGGACCAAAGAAGAGTTGCCGTACTTCGGGCCGCTCACGAATCTGCCGAAGGATTTCATCGATACGAATCTGGCGTTTTCGCGTACGCCCGGTCAACCGAAGCGCTATGTTCAGGACGCCATGCGCGAGCGCGCCGTCGATGTGGCGCAAATGCTCAAGGACGACAACACGCATATTTACGTGTGCGGGTTGAAGGGAATGGAGGATGGTGTGCTGCAGGCGCTCAAGGAGATTGGTGAGCAGCATCAGCTGGATTGGGAAGCGCTGTGGGTGAAGTTGAAGAAGGAGGGGAGGCTGCATCTGGAGACATACTGACCGGATGGTGTCCAATCGAGAATCGGCATGGGCACTGTGTGCCCGTGCCATAAGTCACCAGATGGTTTTGACGTGCGGATAGGCGCGGATCTTTTCGTCTTTCGTGACGAGAGGGACGGCAAACTTGCGCGCCGTCGCGACGATCATGCGGTCGGCGGGATCTTTATGGAACTCGCCTGGAAGGTCGACCGACTTCGTCGCGATTTCAACATCGACCGGCACAAAGCGTACGGCTTCGATCTCGGAAACTTTGGCAAGCCAGCTGCTGACATCCATCGACAGCGCGAGCCTTTCTCGTTCCACGAGCATGGCGATCTCCCACGCGGAGATGGCCGAAACGACGATCTCGCCGTCGGTCACGCCGAATCCGCCTTCCCCGGCGACATCGCCCCGCAAGCCCGAATCACCAACTGCACCACTTCCTCCGTCGTCGCATCGAACGCCTTCTGCGTCAACGCGCGCTTGCCTTTAAGCGCGCGAATCTGCGCATCAAAGTCGGCATAGTGCTGCGTCGTCGCCCAGATCATATACATCAGCGTCTGCGCATTCACCGGCGCGAGCAGCCCGCGTGCGATCCAGTCGTCGATCACCTTCACGCGACTCTCGAGCCACGGCTTCACCCGCTCCGTGAGAATGTCCTCCATATGCTCCGCGCCGTGAATGATCTCGCTCGCCCACACCTTCGAACCAAGCGGCCGACGCCGCGACAATTCCATTTTCGCGCGCACGTACCCGCCGATCGCTTCGACCGGGTCGTCGCTGCACTCGAACGTATCCGCCGCGCGATGCCAGTCTTCGAACAGGTCTTCCAGCACGCGCCGATACAGCGCGAGCTTTGTCGGGAAGTAGTAATGCACGTTGGCTTTTGGTAAACCCGCACGTTCCGCGATCATCGCAGTGCTCGTGCCGTCGAGTCCGCGCTCGGCGAAAACCGCCTCGGCGCACGCCAGAAGATGCGCTTCGTTCGACTCGCGAATGTGCGCCTTGCGCCGCCGCAAAGGTGCGCGTGTTTCCTCGTTTTCCGTGATGTCAGCCGCCACGTCGTCGTCTCTCATGTTTGCCTTCGCCGGCATGGGTGCCGCGTCGCGCTTCATTCTAGTCGTTTGGCGCGCTGCCCACACGCGCATTCGTCGCACGCGTCGAAGGCGTGCTGCGGTGCAATGGCACGCTTCTCGCTATGTTTCTCACCGCACGAAAGGTGTTGATTTGGCGAGTTTAATCGGCTACAACCTGTCCAACTGGACAGGATTGGAAGATCGGCCTATGCCCAGGGTTTGCCCTTTATACAAGTGGCGATCCAAGGCATCAGATGTGCACCGCCGCCGTGCGGGCACGCCCCAAAATCCGCCGCCAATGCACCAGTTTCATGTCGGTTCACCGAAAGGAGCGAGACGAATGAATGCGGTATCCGAAGCGCTGAAGGGCGCACAACCCACGACGTCGATCAAGGTCGATGGCAAACGGTTGTGGGACAGCCTGATGACGATGGCAAAGATCGGCGCGACGCCCAAGGGCGGCGTCTGCCGCCTGGCGCTCACCGACCTCGACAAGGAAGGACGTGACCTGATCGTTAGCTGGGCGAAAGAAGCCGGCTGCACGGTCAGTGTCGATCAGATGGGCAACGTATTCATGCGTCGCGCCGGCCGCAATCCGGACGCGCTACCGGTCATGACCGGCTCGCACGCCGACTCGCAGCCGACCGGCGGCCGCTTCGACGGCATCTACGGCGTGCTGGGCGGTCTCGAAGTGATTCGGAGTCTGAACGATCACGGCATCGAGACGGAGCATCCGGTCGAAGTGGTGATCTGGACCAACGAGGAAGGCTCGCGTTTCGCGCCCGCGATGGTGGCGTCGGGCGTGTTCGCCGGCGTCTTCACGCTCGACTACGGGCTGTCGCGCAAGGACGTGGACGGCAAGACCATCGGCGAAGAACTCCAACGCATCGGCTACGCGGGCGATATTCCGTGCGGCGGACGGCCGCTGCATGCGGCGTTCGAACTGCATATCGAACAAGGCCCGATTCTCGAGGCCGAGCAGAAAATCATCGGCGTCGTGACCGACGCGCAAGGTCAGCGCTGGTACGAAATCACGCTGACGGGACAGGAGGCGCACGCGGGTCCGACACCCATGCCGCGCCGTCGCGACGCGTTGCTCGGCGCCGCGCGCGTGGTCGATCTGGTCAATCGTATCGGTCTGGACAACGCGCCGTTCGGCTGCGCGACGGTCGGCATGATGCAGGTCTATCCGAACTCGCGCAACGTGATTCCGGGCCGCGTGTTCTTCACCGTCGATTTCCGTCATCCGGACGATGCGGTGCTCGCGAAAATGGACGCCGCCTTGCGCAAGGGCGTGGCCGAGATAGCGAACGGTATCGGCCTCGAAACCGAACTCGAGCAGATCTTTTACTACGCGCCGGTCGCCTTCGACGAAGCCTGCGTGAAGTCCGTGCGCGCCGCGGCGGAACGCTTCGGTTATCCGCATCGCAACATGGTGTCCGGTGCCGGACATGATGCCTGCTATCTGTCGCAAGTCGCGCCGACCTCGATGGTGTTCGTGCCGTGCGTGGACGGGATCAGTCACAACGAAATCGAGGACGCCACCTTCGAATGGATCGAGGCCGGCGCGAACGTGTTGCTGCACGCCATGCTCGAGCGTGCGTGCGAGCCGGTTTCATAACGCTTTAGCGGTTGCGGTTCTTATCAACCCGTTTGACCCGCTTTACCGTAGTGCCCATAAAACATGCCGTCCCGGCTCCGCTCGAAGCGCGGCCGGCAGGAGCGGCTACGTCCTCACATCGAAGAAGGAACGAGTATGGCCATCAAGCAAACCGGCGACATTGCCGCTCAGCGGCTATCGCCCGAGCAGCTCTCGTGCGAGTTCTCCGACATCGCGCCCTTGCTCGACGCAAGCGCCGCAGCCGCGGCGGCGAGCCGCTGCCACTATTGTTACGACGCGCCGTGCGTGAACGCCTGCCCGACGCAGATCGACATTCCCAGCTTCATTCGCAAGATCAGCAACGGCAATCTGAAGGGCGCGGCAGTGGATATTCTGTCGGCCAACCCGCTGGGCGGCATGTGCTCGCGCGTCTGCCCGACGGAGATTCTGTGCGAAGGCGCGTGCGTGCGGAACCATCAGGATGCGAAGCCGGTGGCCATCGGCGCGCTGCAACGTCATGCGACGGATTGGGCAATGGCGCGCGGCGAGGTGCTCTTCAAACGCGCGGCCGAAACCGGACGGCATGTCGCGGTGGTCGGCGCAGGTCCGGCGGGACTTGCCTGTGCGCATCGGCTCGCTCTGGCGGGCCACAATGTGACGATTTACGACGCTCACGAAAAAGCCGGTGGCCTGAACGAATACGGTATCGCCGCCTATAAAACCGTCGACGACTTTGCGCAGCGTGAAGTGGAGTGGCTGTGTTCGGTCGGCGGCATCGAGATCAAACACGGCGTGGCGCTCGGACGTGACGTCGACCTCGACACGCTGCGCAAGCAAAACGACGCCGTGTTTCTCGCGATCGGCCTCACCGGCGTGCGGGCGCTTGCGATGGACGACGAAGACTTGGGCGGCGTGATGAACGCGGTGGACTTCATCGAGCAGGTGCGCAGCGCGAGCGATCTCGGCACGGTGCCGGTGGGCCGTCGCGTGGTTGTAATCGGCGGCGGCAATACGGCGGTGGACGCTGCCGTGCAAAGCCGCAAGCTCGGCGCGACCTCGGTGACGATGGTGTACCGGCGCGGCGTCGAAGCGATGAGCGCGACCTGGGCGGAGCGCGACTTCGCGCAGACCAGCGGCGTCACGCTCGTCACGCATGCCACGCCGATGCGTCTGATCGGCGACGGCGGCGTGGTGACAGGTGTCGAATTCGCGCGTACGTCGAGAGAGGGTGGAGAGGAGCGCTTCGTGGTCGAAGCCGACATGGTGCTCAAGGCGATCGGGCAAACGCTGGTGGCGGTCGGCATCGAGCGTGAGTTGCTGACGTTGGACGGCAGCCGTATCGCGGTCGATGCGAATGGCCAGACCTCGCTGGCGAACGTGTGGGCCGGCGGCGATTGCGCGGCCACTGGCGGCATCGACCTCACGGTGCAAGCGGTGCAGGACGGCAAGATCGCCGCTGCCGCGATCGATGCGCAATTCGCCCGCACAGCGGTGAAGGCCGCCTGAAGCGAAGCGAATCGAGCCAAGCCAAACCAAGCGTCATACCAGACAAAAAACAGCAGTCCCCAAGGAGCCGAACATGGCCGATCTGCGCTGTACGATTGCCGGCATCACTTCGCCGAATCCTTTCTGGCTTGCCTCCGCGCCGCCGACCGACAAAGCCTATAACGTCAACCGCGCCTTCGAGGCGGGCTGGGGCGGCGTGGTGTGGAAAACGCTCGGCCTCGACCCGCACGTGGTGAACGTCAGCTCGCGCTATGGCGCGGTGCAATGGAACGGCCAGCGCATGGCCGGCCTGAACAACATCGAACTGATCACCGATCGTCCGCTCGACGTGAATCTGAAAGAGATCACGCAAGTCAAACGCGACTGGCCGGACCGCGCGATGATCGTCTCGCTGATGGTGCCGTGCAACGAACGCGACTGGAAGTGGATTCTGCCGCTCGTCGAAGACACCGGTGCGGATGCGGTCGAATTGAATTTCGGCTGCCCGCACGGCATGAGCGAACGCGGCATGGGCGCGGCGGTTGGCCAGGTGCCCGAGTATGTCGAGATGGTCACGCGTTGGGTCAAGGAAGGCACCAAGTTGCCGTGCCTCGTCAAGCTCACGCCGAACATCAGTGACATTCGAACGGGTTCGCGCGCGGCCTACAAGGGCGGCGCGGACGGCGTGTCGCTGATCAACACGATCAACTCGATCGTCGCCGTCGATCTCGATGCGATGTCGCCGTTGCCGATGGTCGACGGCAAGGGCACGCACGGCGGCTATTGCGGCCCGGCCGTGAAGCCGATCGCGCTGAACATGGTCGCGGAAATCGCGCGCGATGTGGAAACGCCGAATCTACCGATCTCCGGCATCGGCGGGATTTCGACATGGCGCGACGCCGCGGAATTCATGGTGCTCGGCGCAGGCAGCGTGCAGGTCTGCACGGCGGCGATGCACTACGGATTCCGTATCGTTTCCGACCTGACCGACGGCCTCTCCAACTGGATGGACGAAAAAGGCTACGCGACACTCGACGATATTCGCGGGCGCGCCGTGCAGAACGTCACCGACTGGAAGTACCTCAACCTCAAATACGATATCAAGGCGCGCATCGACCAGGACAAGTGCATCCAGTGCGGCCTGTGCCATATCGCCTGCGAGGACACGGCTCACCAGGCCATCATGAAAGAAAAAGATGGCGTCCGGCATTTTGAAGTGATGGACTCCGAATGTGTCGGCTGCAATCTGTGCATGCACGTGTGTCCGGTCGAGCAGTGCATCTCGATGGAGCGCGTGGACAACGGCGAATACGCGAACTGGACCACGCATCCGAACAATCCGGCGCGCGTGGACGCAGGCGCGAGCGCATCGGCGGACGCGCCTGAAACCGCCGAGCACGCCCACGCTCACGCGGCAAAAACCGCCTGAAACAGGACGTGGTTGAAGCAAACTGAAACAAACGCAGCGCTAGTACTGAACCTGTCATTCCCCAAAGGCCCGACGCGCCGATAGAAGCCGCGCGGGCCTCAACGATCGAGTGGAGAGCTCTAGATGAAGCAGACAGCGCAACCCGCCGACCCGCAGTTCGCGGCCGGCGTGCAGGGCAGCAGTCTTTACAACGACGATCTTGCGCCGACCGGCGTCGCGCAGCGCACGTGGAAGTGGTATCACTTCGCCGCGCTGTGGGTGGGCATGGTGATGAACATCGCGTCGTACATGCTCGCCGCCGGCTTGACGGAAGAGGGCATGTCGCCGTGGCAAGCCGTGGCGACCGTGCTGCTCGGCAACCTGATCGTGCTGGTGCCGATGCTGCTGATCGGCCACGCGGGCGCGAAGCACGGCATTCCGTACGCGGTGCTGGTGCGCTCTTCGTTCGGCACGCAAGGCGCCAAATTACCGGCGATGTTGCGCGCCATTGTTGCGTGCGGCTGGTATGGGATTCAGACGTGGCTTGGCGGCAGCGCGATCTATACGCTGCTCAACATTCTCACCGGCAACGCGCTGCACGGCGCGGCTTTGCCGTTTCTCGACATCTCGCTCGCGCAACTCGCGTGTTTCCTGGTGTTCTGGGCGTTGCAGATTTACTTCATCGTGCACGGCACCGATTCGATCCGCTGGCTCGAAAGCTGGTCCGCGCCGATCAAGATCGTGATGTGCATTGCGCTGGTGTGGTGGGCGACTTCGAAAGCGGGCGGTCTGGGTTCGATGTTGTCGGCGCCGTCGCAATTCGTGCCGGGCGGCAAGAAAGAAGGCCTGTTCTGGGCCACGTTCTGGCCGGGACTCACGGCCATGGTCGGTTTCTGGGCCACGCTTGCGCTGAATATCCCCGACTTCACGCGCTTTGCAAGAACGCAGCGCGATCAGATCATCGGCCAGTCGGTCGGCTTGCCGGTGCCGATGGCCTTGCTCTCGGTGATCTCGGTGGTGGTCACGTCGGCGACCGTGGTGATCTACGGCAAGGCAATCTGGGATCCGATCGATCTGACGAGCCGCATGACCGGCATCGGCGTGGGCGTCGCGCTGATCATCCTGACGCTCGACACCATGTGCTGCAATCTCGCGGCAAATCTCGTCGGCCCCGCTTATGATTTTTCGAGCCTGTGGCCCAAGGGCATTTCGTATCGCGTGGGCGGCATGATTACCGCGACCATCGCGATCGTGATGATGCCGTGGAAGATTCTCGCCACCACGCAAGGTTATATTTTTACGTGGCTGGTCGGTTACTCGGCGCTGCTCGGTCCTGTAGCGGGCATTCTGATGGTCGACTATTTCCTGATCCGCGGCACACGGCTCGATACGCGTGAACTGTTCGACGAACACGGCGAATACAGCTACACCGGCGGCTGGAATATCGGCGCGGTGGTCGCGCTCGTGATCGGCGTGCTGCCGAATCTGCCGGGCTTTTTGCACACCGCATTTCCGGCCTCGTTCCCGAACGTGCCGGCGATCTTCAATACGCTCTATACGTATGCGTGGTTCGTCGGACTCGCGTTGGCGTCGATCGTATATAGCGCGTGGATGAAGCTGAGTAAAGGACCGAGTGCGCGCGTCGCCAGTGCATAGAGGCACGCGCACGAGCACCAATGAATTACGTAGCACCGAAACCAGCAGTTCATAAGGAGGCGGCAACATGACGACCCTGATTCGCGGCGGCACGATTATCGACGCGGAGAACACGTATCGTGCGGACGTGTTGTGTGCGGACCCGCAGGACGGCGGCACGATCCTGCAGATCGGAGCGGACCTGGAGGCGCCCGCCGGCGCCACGATCGTCGATGCGGGCGGGCAGTACGTAATGCCCGGCGGCATCGATCCGCACACGCATATGGAATTGCCGTTCATGGGCACCACGGCGAGCGACGATTTCTACACGGGCACGGCGGCGGGTTTGTCGGGCGGCACCACGAGCATCATCGACTTCGTGATTCCGAGCCCGAAGCAGCCGCTGATGGACGCCTTCAAGGAATGGCGCGGCTGGGCCGAGAAAGCGTCTTCGGATTATGGCTTTCACGTCGCGGTGACGTGGTGGGACGACTCGGTCTATCGCGACATGGGCACGCTGGTGCACGAACACGGCGTGTCGAGCTTCAAGCACTTCATGGCCTACAAGAACGCCATCATGGCCGACGACGAAGTGCTGGTGAACAGTTTCTCGCGCTCGCTCGAACTCGGCGCGCTGCCGACCGTGCATGCGGAAAACGGCGAGCTGGTGTTTCAATTGCAGCGTCAATTGCTGGCGAAAGGCTTTACCGGTCCGGAGGCGCATCCGTTGTCGCGGCCGCCCGAAGTGGAGGGCGAGGCCGCCAATCGCGCGATTCGGATCGCGCAGGTGCTGGGCGTGCCGGTGTATATCGTGCACGTATCCTCGAAAGACGCGGTCGATGCGATCGCACGAGCCCGCAGCGAAGGTCTGCGCGTGTTCGGCGAGGTGTTGCCGGGCCATCTGGTGATCGACGAAGCGGTGTATCGCGATCCCGACTGGACCCGCGCGGCGGCCCACGTGATGAGCCCGCCGTTCCGCTCGGCGGAGCATCGCGAGGCATTGTGGCGCGGTTTGCAAGCCGGCCAGTTGCACACCACGGCCACCGATCACTGCGTGTTCTGCGCGTCGCAGAAAGCCATGGGACGCGACGACTTCACGAAGATCCCGAACGGCTGCGGCGGCGTGGAAGACCGCATGGCGGTGCTCTGGCATCACGGTGTGAATTCGGGGCGTCTCACGCCGAACGAGTTCGTGCGCATTACGTCGACCAATGCCGCGCAGATCTTCAACCTGTATCCACGCAAGGGCGCGGTGCGGGTCGGCGCGGACGCCGACCTCGTGGTGTGGGATCCGAACGCGAGCAAAACGATTTCGGTGAAGACGCATCATCAGAAGGGCGACTTCAACGTGTTCGAAGGCATGACGGTGCAAGGCGTGGCGATGCATACGCTCACGCGCGGCGCGCTCGCCTGGACCGACGGCGAGTTGCGGGCGGAGCGCGGCGCCGGCCGCTATCTGAAACGTCCGCCGAACGGCGCCTACTTCGACGCGATTCGCGTGGCCAACAAGCGCAAGGAACCGCATCCGGTGGAGCGGTAAGCCTTTCGCAAACCGACGGGCGGCGCCGTTTTCAAACGCGGCGCCGCCCGTCTTTTTCCTGCCGCGCGTTCGCCGCGGCGAGACCTCTCGCGTTTTCCCCGATGGCGCGCGGCATAGGTTCCGTGTTGCGATGCATCCCGCGTCTGTCCTATCTGCTGTAGAGTTGGAATCCACGTCATACCAGAGGCCACGGCTGTTCACTTAGCACGCAAGCGCATATCGATCGAAAACCTGATCCTTTGTAAAAACGCAGGCCGTTTGCTACAGTCCGCCCACTCTGCCCGGCGCAAACGCCGGCGGGGACTGTCCAACACAAGACTCAGCCACCGACGTGGCACATTTGACGGAGCCGCCTGATGAAATCGATTCGTTCCATTCTGCTGATCGCGTTGTTCCAGGCCGTGGCCGCGAGCTCCGCATTCGCCGCCGACGAACTCGCGCAGATCAAATCCGCCGGCGTGTTCAAGATCGGCACCGAAGGCACCTATGCGCCGTTCACGTACCACGACGAATCAGGCAAGCTGACCGGTTTCGACGTGGAGATCGGCACGGAGATCGCCAAGCGTCTCGGCGTCAAGCCGCAATTCGTCGAAGGCAAATGGGACGGTCTGATTGCCGGCCTCGATGTGAACCGTTACGACGCGGTGATCAACGAAGTGGCCGTGACCGACGCGCGCAAGGCCAAATACGATTTCTCCGACCCGTACATCACGTCGCACGCGGCGCTGATCGTGGCGTCGAACAACACCACGATCAAGAACTTCGACGACCTGAAGGGCAAGAAGTCGGCCAATACGCTGACCAGCAACTTCGGCAAGATCGCGGCCGCGCACGGCGCGGAAGTGATCCCCGTGCAGGGCTTCAATGAGTCGATCGATCTGCTGACCTCGGGCCGCGTCGACGCCACCGTCAACGACTCGCTGTCGTTTCTCGACTTCAAGAAGCACAAGCCGGACGCGAAAGTGAAGATCGCCGCGCTCGATACGTCGGCCGACAGCAGCGACAAGTCCGCAGTGCTGATTCGCAAAGGCAGCCCGGAATTGCAGGCCGCGATCAACAAGGCGCTCGCCGACATCAAGAAAGACGGCACCTACGCGAAGATCTCGCAGAAGTATTTCGGCAAAGACGTCTCCCAGTAAACGCCTTCCGCGAGTCTGAATCATGCCGGCATGGTTGCATCTGATGGCGCAGTCGCTGTGGCCCCTGCTGTATGCGGGGCTCGTGTTTACCGTGCCGCTCACGCTGATCTCGTTCGCGATCGGGCTCGCGCTGGCGTTTCTCGTCGCGCTGGTCCGCCTGTTCGGACCGAAGTGGGCGGTGGCGGTCGTGCGCTTCTATGTGTGGCTGTTTCGCGGCTCGCCGTTGCTCGTGCAACTGTTCGTGATCTTCTACGGCTTGCCGAACGTGGGCATCGTGCTCGATCCGTTGACGGCGGCGATCATCGGCTTTTCGCTGAACGTCGGCGCGTATAACTCCGAAGTGATACGCGGCGTGATCGAGTCGATCCCGAAAGGGCAGTGGGAAGCGGCGTATTCGATGGGGATGACGCGCGAGCAGGCCCTGCGTCGCGCGATCCTGCCGCAAGCCGCGCGCGTGGCATTGCCGCCGTTGTCCAATTCGTTTATCGCGCTGGTGAAGGACACCTCGCTCGCCGCGGTGCTGACCGTGCCCGAGGTGTTCCAGGCGGCGCAGCGGATCGCGTCGGTGACTTACGAGCCGCTGATTCTGTACACGGAAGCCGCGCTGGTTTATCTGGTGTTCAGTTCGGTGTTGTCGTCGGCGCAAGTCAGACTCGAGCGCAAGTTCGGGCGCCACGCACTTTTCCAGGCAGGCAACTGATGATCCGACTGGAAAAAATCGACAAGTATTTCGGCGGCCAGAAGGTGCTCAACTCGGTCGATCTGCAACTCGCCTCGGGTAATGTCACTGCGTTGATCGGTCCGTCGGGCAGCGGCAAGAGCACGCTGTTGCGTTGCGTGAATCTGCTCGAGATTCCCGAGTCCGGTTCGCTCGAACTCGGCGATCAGCGGCTGGAGTTCAGCCGCGACCACCGGCCTTCGCGCGAAGCGGTGCTGACGATCCGCCGCCGCACCGGCATGGTGTTTCAGAATTTCCAGCTGTTCCCGCATCTGACGGTGCGGCAGAACGTGATGGAAGGCTTGCTGACCGTACAGAAGTGGGACAAGGACAAGGCACGGATTCGCGCCGACGAATTGCTGGAGAAGGTCGGCATCGCGCACAAAGCGGATGCGTGGCCTTCCACACTGTCCGGCGGCCAGCAGCAGCGTGTGGCGATTGCGCGGGCATTGGCGCCGTCGCCGGAAGTGCTGTTGTGCGATGAGCCGACCTCGGCGCTCGACCCCGGTCTCGCCGCCGAAGTGGTGGAGGTGCTCAAGCAACTCGCCGTTGAAGGCATGACCATGCTGATGGCCACGCACGACTTGCGGCTCGCCGCGACGATCGCGCGTGATGTGGTGTTTCTGAATAACGGCGTGGTGGTGGAAGCCGGGCCGTCGCGCGAGATATTTATGCAGCCGCGAGCGCCGGAAACCGAGCGTTTCGTTTCGACGTTGACGCATAGTCTGCCGGATGAGTGGACTCAATGACGCGGGCCTGAAAGGCAGTTACGCGACACTGCGGCCGTGCGGCGGGATAAAAAAAGGGGGCGTCGTCAGAACGCCCCCTTCGCACATAACCGCTACACATTTCTCACTGACTGCAGAGACCCTTAAACGCCCACGCTCTCCGTGGCATCGTTCATCGCGGCGTCGAAGAAACTCTCCTGCGCCTGCGCATTGACTCGTGCATAAGCGCGATTCACCCCGCTGATCACCGCGCGAATCGACGCCGTCACCAGATTGGCGTCGATGCCGACGCCGAACGCGCTGCCGGTCACATCGGCGCCGGCCATTTCGGCCACCGCCACCGCGCGGGCATCCGCACCCTGCGTCAACGCGCGTTCTTCATAGTGCTGAATCCGCACCGGCACGCCGATCGCGTGCATCAACGCGTCGAGCGGGCCATTGCCTTCGCCGGTCAACACGCGCCGCGTGCCGTTGATCTCGACCGTCAGTTTGATGCGCTCGCGTCCTTCACGCTCGGACAGGCTGTGGCCCACGTAATGAATCGGCGCCGTGGTCTGCACGTATTCCTGCTGGAACAATTCCCAGATCTGCGCGGACGTGACTTCCTGGCCGCTGTCGTCGGTGAAGCGCTGCACGGCCGAGCTGAAGTCCACTTGCAAGCGGCGCGGCAACACGACGCCGTAGCCCTGTTCGAGCAGATACGCGATGCCGCCCTTGCCCGACTGGCTGTTCACGCGAATCACCGAATCGTAGGTGCGGCCGAGATCGGCCGGATCGATCGGCATGTAGGGCACTTCCCAGACCGCGTCCGGTTTCTGCACCGCGAAACCCTTCTTGATCGCGTCCTGATGCGAGCCCGAGAATGCCGTGAACACCAGATCGCCGACATACGGATGACGCGGATGGATCGGCAACTGCGTGCATTCTTCAGCGGTACGCGCGACTTCGTTGATGTTCGAGAAGTCGAGGCCCGGATCGACGCCCTGCGTGTACAGGTTCAATGCAAGCGTCACGAGGTCCACGTTGCCGGTGCGCTCGCCGTTGCCGAACAAACAGCCTTCGATACGATCCGCGCCGGCCATCACGGCGAGTTCAGCCGCGGCCACGGCGGTGCCGCGATCGTTATGCGGATGCACGGAGATGATCAGCGAATCGCGGCGCGCGAGATTGCGGTGCATCCACTCGATCTGGTCCGCGTAGATGTTCGGCGTGGACATTTCGACGGTGGCCGGCAAGTTGACGATGGCTTTGTGTTCCGGCGTCGGTTGCCAGACGTCGAACACGGCGTCGCAGACTTCCTTTGCGAATTCGATTTCAGTGCCGCTGAACACTTCCGGGCTGTACTGGAACGTGAACTGCGTTTCCGGCATGGTGGCGGCGATGCGCTTCATTGTGCGTGCTGCGTTTTGCGCCAGTTCCTTCACGCCGCTCTTTTCCAGATTGAAGACGATCTTGCGGAATTCCGGCGCGGTCGCGTTGTACAGGTGGACGATGGCGCGCGGTACGCCACGCAAGGATTCGAAGGTGCGCTCGATCAGGTCGTCGCGCGCCTGGGTCAGGACTTCGATGGTGACGTCGTCGGGGATGTGGCCGCCTTCGATCAACTCACGCACGAAATTGAAGTCGGTCTGCGAAGCGGACGGAAACGCGACTTCGATTTCCTTGAAGCCGATCTGCACCAGCGTCTTGAACATGCGCATTTTGCGCTGCGCGTCCATCGGTTCGAACAGCGACTGATTGCCGTCGCGCAGGTCGGTGCTCATCCAGATCGGCGGGTGCGTGATGGTGCGCGACGGCCACTGGCGATCCGTCAAGGTGACGGGCTTGAACGAGCGATACTTGGTAGCGGGGTTCTTCAACATTTTCATCATCCGTGGGTGAGACCAGGTAGCTGGGAGTCGACCGGACGACGAAAGACATGACGAGGCGCCGGTCGAAAACCGGGGCTGGGTCAGTTACTGGGGAATTTTGCGGTGCTTCGGGTAATTCAGATGGAAGCGCGCGGCAGCAGACCTAGCCCGGTAGAGGGGGCTAGTAGTAGCGATAGGATGGTCTGGGCGCGGTACATAGTGCGCAATAGGACCATATTATTGGGACGGCGTCAAGCGCCGTCCCTGCCGTTTCCTGATGGCGCCAGATCAGTGCGCCGCTTTAACGAAGCGCAAGGTCATGCGGTCCGATTCGCCGATCGCCGCATATTTCGCCCGGTCGACGTCGCCGCCCTGGAAGGTAGGCGGCAGTGACCAGACGCCGTTTGGATAATTCTTGGTGTCGCGCGGGTTAGCGTTCACTTCGCTCTTGCCGGCCAGTTCGAAGCCGGCCGCGCGCGCGTGTTCGATCACGTAGTCCTCCGTCACGTAGCCGGTGTCGATGGTCTGTTGCAGCGAGGTGCCCGGCGCCGCGCGATGTTCCTCGACACCGAGCACACCGCCCGGCTTGAGCGCCGCGTAGAACGCGCGCAGGTTGGCGTCGATCTGGCCGTCCTTGATCCAGTTATGGATGTTGCGGAAGGTCAGCACCTCGTCGATGCTGGCATCGGCCGGAAAACCGCTGAACTGGCCGGCGTGCAGCGTGCCGACCACGACATGGCCGTACACGGTGGGCGTGGCCGCCAGCTTGCGCGCAAATGCGGCCCGATTGGCCTGCGCCTCCGCCGATGGCGCATTCTGCGGGCCGTCGTACTGCGCCTCGTAGAGCTTGCCGTGGTCGCGCAGATACGGCGCGAGGATATCCGTGTACCAGCCGCCGCCCGGTTCGATCTCCAGCACGCTTTGCGAGGGCGCAAGTTCGAAGAATTGCAGCGTTTCTTTCGGATGGCGGTAGATGTCGCGGGCGCGGGCCTTCTCGCCGCGTTGCGGTCCGGAAATCGCGGCATCGAGCAGCGCCGGACTGGACGATGCGGAAGTCGAAGTGGAAGTCGAGGCCGATGGGCCGGCGCAGGCCGCCAGCAGCAGCGTTGCGGTGAGCGTCGCGAGCGTGGCGCGCAGCGTGCGAGCCTGAAGTTTGGGTCGTGGGTTCATGACGTCCATTATCGGGCGCGATCGCGCGGGAAGGAAATCGGTAATCGGCATAAGGATAGGCGCTTGCCGGGTTTTGCGCGGCGGTCGCCGCAACCGCAGCCGCAGCCGGAATAAAAGACCGTGCCCAACGGTTTGCCTATTGACGCGGCACGTCCTGAAGGTCGCCGAATCCGAAGCGCGGCGTGGCGCGTATAAATGGTGTGGTCAGCGTTAGCCGTCGCGTGCCGGCTTGTTGTGTGCCGGGCGTGACTTGATCCCTTTCATTTCATTTTGCCGGAGGCAGGTATGAAACGAACATCGACGATGTTGCAGGTAGGGCGGGTTTTACTGTGCGCGGCCGCATGCGCGATCGCCGCGCAGGCGGGCGCGCAGGGTCTGAGCCCGCAGGACGACATGAACGCGCCGCAAAACAGCACGCGGTTGATGCCGAACGCGGCGCGAGGCAGCGAATATCCGACGCACGGCAACCAGCAGGCAGGGGAAATGAACCTGAATCCGACCGACCCGCGCGCGCAACTGGTCAACGGTTTGCCGAATCACACCAATTCCGGCGGTTATGGTTCGCCGCTCGCCGGTGTGCGCACCTACGTGCAACCGCCAACGCCGTCGAATTGAGCGGACGCGCGGACGACGGTCGTGCCGCATCGCGCGCTGAACAGCAGCGCATCCCTGCACGGACTGTTTTGTTCAATTCAATTGAGCTTCTTTCAGGCGATGGGCCGCGCGTGGCCTGAATGCGGGCACGGGCAAAGTCCGAACGCGATTCGCAGCGTACCGCTCTGCGCGATCACAGAGACGCCGATGATCACCAGGATCAGCAAAAGCAGCGCGGTGCCGTAGCGCCGGATCGATGCGCCCAGCCGGCGCCCAATCCGCTGCCGGTGAAGCAGGCCGTAAGCTACAATTGCCGACGGCTTGAAAAACGGAACATCAATGAAGATTCGGATTCTCCCTCTCGTCTGCGTCACGACCGCTGCAGCGCTGCTGGCGGGCTGCACGGCCGTCTACAAGAACACGGACGCGTGCGAACAGTTGATGCGAAGCAAGCTGGCGGAAACGTCGCCCGATAAGCTCAAGATTACCCATGCCGCCACCGGTATTCACGGCTCGCGCGTGGTGGTCGAAGGATCGATCGAACATGCGGTCACACCGGCATCCGAGGCCGCGGCGGCGAGTGCGCCGCTCGCAGCTTCGGCGGTGGCTGCAGGTGCGGCGGGTGCGTCGGGCGCATCAGATGCGTCGGCAACCAAAGCGTTCTGGTTCAAATCTGCCAGGACGCAGAAGACCGTCACGCCGGCGGCCGCGGAGTGCACGTTCAACGGCCCGACGTTGAATGTATTCAACTGGCTCGCGCCGGCCAATCTGGTGACGCCGGCCACCAGCGCGACCGAATAGCGCAGCGCGCGGCGCTGAAACTCAAGCCATTGCCTCGTCTTGCCGGCGTTGCTTCGCCCGCAACCGTTCCAGCACGCATTCCGAGAACGCCTGCGGACGCCCTTCAAAGCAACGCTCCACTGCCCGCGTATCGATCAGACGCTGCCGCAAGGCCGTGCGCTCGTCGTGGGCGTCGATCATTCGCACGGCGGCGGCGATGTAATCCTCGACGCTCTCCGCCGTGGTCCACGACGGCATGCCCACGCGCTCGAACAGCGCGCCGTCGATCCGCTCGAACACTTCCGGCCCGCGCTTGCAGATGCCGGGCAAACCCAGCGTAAGCGCGTCGACGATACCGTTGGTATTGCCGAACGGAAACGGGCTGAGAAACAGATCGGAACGATTGACGCGCGCCAGATAGCCCGAGTATTCGTGAAAGCTATGTACGAAGGCGCGTGGCAGCGTCTGGCGGATCACATTGCGCATGCGTTCGAGGGGCAAACCAAAGGGCACGCCGCTCATGAAGTGAAACTGGACCGGCGTTGCCGCGCGCTCGCCGATTTCACGGCACGCTTCGAGAAAGCCGGGATTGAGCTTCATTGCGCTGGCCGTGATGACGATCTCAAGCGTTTCGCGTGACGGCGGAATCTCGGCGACGATGTCCGGCAGCGCCACCGACGGCCGGTACGGTTGGCCGTCTTTCGGCAGCTTCAACAGAGCTTCGCTGAAACAGGCTGGGTTGCCGACGTAGTCTTCCTCCACGCTGACGTAATCGATCTTGTCGGAGTGCGTTGTGGCCGGGTGGCCGAGGCCGGCGATCTGCAGCGGCGCAATGCGCAGGTTCGACATGAACACCGTGAGCGCGAACATGCCGACGCTCGGCATATAGAGCACGTCGGGCTGTTCCGCCTCGGCGAAATCGCGAATCGTTTTCAGACACTCGCCGATATATTCCGGCTCTTCCAGTTCGATGAAACGGTCGAACACCGCGCGCCCGATATCGTCGACAGCGTAGCCGAAGCCGAACGCCACCACTTCGAAATGCTCGCGCGCGGCTTCGAGCGTGAGCGAATGCGTGCGGTAGATGGAATGGGCGCCGCTGAACCACTCGAGCACGACCACCATGAGCGGTTTTTTGCCACGTTGCTTGCGGCTTTTCGCGCGCGCCAGTTTCGCCGCGGGAATATCGGTCAGTCCCAACTGGTCCAGCTTGCGGCGCACCAGCGCGTTAATGTCCCGCTTGATTTCGTGCCGCCGCGGCGTGTCCGCGTAGCTGCAGAACATATAGGCGTTATGCAGCAGGGCGGTGGGCAGGTCGTCGAGATCATCGATCTGCCGCAGTTTGCCGGGCAGCCATTCCATTAGCGCTTCGCGTTTGATATGCGCGCTCGCCGAGCCCTTGAAGACCGGCGCCAGCAGAACGAGTGCAAGACAGGCCGCGAGCGATTTGTCATAGGCCCACAGCGCGGCGAAGTCGAGTTCCAGTTCGGACTCGGTCGAATAGAGCACGCAGAGTTTCTCGATGAAGCTGTCGCCGGGCAGAAACTGCGTGTTGTCCGGACCACGCGGATTCAGGTGACGGCTTACGTGGTCCGCATTGCCGAACGGCGTGCAGGCAAACACCAGTCCGACCCATTCGTGCAGTGTCAGAAGCAATCTGAAGCACTCGGGCGGCAACTGGAATGTCGGGTCCGCGAACAGGGTCGAAGCCGCGCTCGCGAGGCGTGTGCAGAAGCGCTTGCGTTGCTCGGCGGGTGGCAGATCGGCCATGCCCGAGGCGCGAAAGCTGCCGTCCAGTTCGCCGCGCTTCTGTTGCAGCAGCGCCAGCGCGGCAATGAACTGGATCGCGGCTTTCACATGCTGCCGCGTGTAGACGAGCTGCTCGAAATGATCGAGCGAAAAAGTGGGTTCTTCCATCTGCCGACAAGTCCAGAATTTGCATGACTAACTAATTGAAATGGAGTTAGCCGAAGCGTGGAATTATCTCAGCCGATGTATCCCAAATCTGTTCGCCAGATGAGTTTGCGAAATTTCAGCGTCGAAAGAAGCCGTCGGTTCAGAACGCGTAGTAAGGACCCGGGCCCGCCGACGTCTCGCGCGACGCGATGGCGGTATAGACGCGTCGTCCGAAGAAGAACGGCAAGCCCCAGCCGAAGCCGCTGCTGGCCACGCCGGCCAGATTGTTGAACGCATTGTTCGACGACGCGAACAGCGCGCTCGAATTGCCGATCGCAAACGACACGGTGTTCGACGCGCCATCCGTACCGGTGATCGCGGCGTTACCGGCTTGAGTCGAAGCGGGGCAGTACCAGAAGCCGCACTGCGGGAACTGGCTCGTGCGGAAGAACAGCCCATTCGAACCGCTGTCGACATAGCTCTGCGAATAAGTCTGCCCGCCGCTCGTGGTGACGACGTAGCCCGTCACCGGATTCGCCTTGAGGACGCTGGCGCCGTTCAGCGTGTTGTTGGCCTGCGTGCCGATGCCGAAGATCATCGAACCCGATACGCTGGCCGCGCCGGCATCGGCGATGGCCGGCAGGTCGATCACCACGCCGTTGTTGTCGAGTGCAAAGCGGCTGACCGGATTGGTCACCTGCTGCGCGAGGGCTTGCGTGCTGGCAAGGCAGGCGCCGCCGGCGTCGCAACTGTAGTACCAGCGCGGCAGTGCGGCGCTCACGCAGCCGCCGCCGCAGTCGGCCGCGAACAGGCCCACGCCGAGAATGCCGTTCGAGCGCAGGCCGGCCACCGTCTGCATGGCACGGCCGGATCCCGCGCAGTCGGCGGGCACGGTGGGCAGCGCAGGATCGGCGATCGTCTGGATCGGGATCGAGGCGGCCAACTGGCCGGCCATGCGGACGTCCGCGCTGCGCACCGCGCCCCAGGTGTAGCCGCCGCCGAACACGGCGCATTCTCCCGCAATCCCGCTGCCCGACGCGATCGCCGCGAGCGGCATGTCCGCCGGCAATGCGGACGCGAGAATCCTGAGTCCGTGCGAGCCGGTGTCGACCTGGATATTGTCGATCGTCGCGCAATGGCTGGTGCCGGGCTGGCAGACGGTCACGCTCGTCGTCAGCATGTTGCGCGTCAGACCCGGCGCGGCGCTGACGGCGATCGGCTGGACGTTGGGCGTGTTCGACTGCGGCACCGAGGCGCCTGGACCGCTTGAAGCGGCGGGCGGCGCGGCGGCTACCGGCGCGCTGGAAGCGTCTGGGTTGCCGCCCGGTGCGGCCGAGCTGGTCTGGGACGTGGCGGCCGGTGCGCCGCCACCGCCGCCACCGCATCCCGCGAAGGCGGCGCAGACCAGCAGCAAGGCATAAAAGGAAAGGGCGGATTTCATGGCGTGGCGCATGGTCGTCGAGGCGTAGTGCTGAAGCCGGGTGCTTGTGCGGGGCGCATCACTGGAAATCGTCGGCCGTCACGCCGGGCGGCAGCGCCGTCGGCAGCCATGCGCGGCCCGCGTAGCCGCGCATTGGGCCGCCGGATTCCACGATTACGTCCGGCCGCGCCACCCGTGAGACATGCAGATTGCCGTCCGCTGTCGCCGCGGCCGCGCCGGTGCGATACGAGTCGGCGTACTTGCCGAGCAGCGCGCGCAAGTCCGGCATGGTTGGGCCTTGCCACGCGTAGGCGACGATCTGGCCGGTGTTCGTCGCGTACTCGGTGATGGTGGTGTTGCCCGCGTCGGTGAGCGTGCGCATGCGCAGCGCTCCGTTCAACATGGCGCGCGGCGCGCTGGCGCTCGCATCCGCCCTGGACGGCATGACGCCGCCCAGTTCGGCGCGCGCATCGAGGCTCGAGCACAACGCGGCAAAGGCAATCGCCGAGGCTGCGAAAGCCGGCGTAAGAGTAGGCAATGGCATGACGGTCGGTCCCGTGGCTGAAGCACTCGAAGGCTTCTGGTGATGTCCATTTCAAGATATCACTCGGGTTTTTGAACCGTTACTGGAAGCCGTATCCGGCTAATTTGGATATATCAAAATTGACCGTGGCGGGAAGTCGGAAAGTGCTGTCGAATCAATGATCTGACAATGGCGTAGGGCGCATCTGACAATGCGTTGGGAAATGTGGGCAATTGTTAAATATGCCGTGCGTGAGGTCGTTTTCAGGCGCGAAAATGAGGCTCTCGCGACTCACGGAAAGGTCGACAAAAGTGGACGCTTCGGTGTCCTTCTCGCGCGTCAATTCCGCGTCGTTTGCACGCGCCTCGCGCTGCTCAATTCGCGGGCAAACCCGGGTTTTTGCACATGACTCGCCGGGATCGGTAAAATGTTGGGTTGATCCACGGAAACTTGCCGTGGCGTAGCGGAAGGATTCCCCGAACATGACTGATCTTCGTCTTACCAAGCGGTTTGCAGTAATGCTGATGGCAGGCGGTCTGGTCGCCGGCTGCGGCACGTCGTCGCCGACCAAAGTCGACTACAAGAGCGACTCGAAATCGAAGCAGGTGTCACTTGCCGTACCGCCGAACATGATCGATGAGACGGCCGATCAGCGTTCGTTGCCCCCGCAGGGCGGCGAAACCTCGTTGTCCACCCTCAAGCAGGTTCAGGCGCAAGCGCCGTCGGCCAATTCCGTGGTGGTGGCGCCGGCGGTCAACGGCATGCATATCCAGCGCGACGGCACGGAAAGCTGGCTCGTCATCGACAACAAGGCGCCCGAACAGGCATGGCCGCAGATTCGCCGCTTCTGGCAGGAACAGGGTTTCCTGCTGGTGGTCGACCAGCGCGACAAGGGCGTGATGGAAACCGACTGGAACGAAACGCACGCGCAGATCAACGACGGCCTGATCCGTAGCACGCTCTCCAAGGCCATGGGCAACAGCTACGTGACCTCGGAGCGCAACAAGTACCGCACGCGTCTGGAAGCGGCGCCGAACGGCGGCACGTACGTGTTCGTCAGCCAGAAGGGCATGCGCGAGGCGCTGACCGGCACGAACAACGATTCGAGCACGTGGGTGGCCAAGCCGAACGATCCGGGCCTCGAGCAGGAATATCTGAAGCGGCTGATGGCGGCGCTGGCGCTGGCCGATTCGCGCTCGAAATCGGCTGACGCGCAAAACGCCGACCTGTCGGCCGGCGCGCAAACGGCGCCGAACGCGGCAACCGCGGGCGCCAAGTCGGCGGCTGCGGCCACGGCGGCGCAAAACGTCTCGCTGTCCGCCCAGCAACCCTTGCCGGATGCGGACGCGAACGGCACCGAAGCGCAGCTTTCGTCGACGGAACTCACGCTCGGCGAGCCGTACGACCGCGCCTGGTTGCGCGTGGGCCTCGCGCTCGACCGCAGCAACTTCACCGTCGACGACCGCGACCTGACCCGCGGCCTGTACTTCGTGCGCTATGTCGATCCGAAGGACATGTCGTCGGCGGAACAGGGCTTCTGGAGCCAGGTTTTCCACGGCAAGAAGGAAAAAGTTGCCAAGCAGTATCTGGTGAACGTGCGCGCGGTGACGCCTAATCAGACGCGCGTGGCCGTGGTCGACGACAAGGGCACGATCGACCAGAGCCCGCAGGCCAAGCAGATCATGAGTCTGATGGCCGACCAGTTGCACTGAGCAAGGCCGCCGCAGGCAGCGACGCTATCTGAAACCCGCCCGGAAAGACTCCGGGCGGGTTTTTTTATGCCTTTAGATTCCGGCAATACCTGGCCGACAAGCGATCGGCCGACGCATGCGCACGTCTTTTGCTTGATTCCCCGAATACCGGTCCGAGCCGGCGTTCAACGGGAGATGGCCATGTTCGACGTGATTCCTTACTGGATGTGGGCGGCGAGCTTGCTCGTCCTGGCGCTGGTATGCGGTGCAGCCTTGAGCCCGCGCGAATCGCGGAGGCCAACCGGCCTGCGGTTTCGCCATGGTGCGGTTCAGCGCACGAAGTGGCCGACGCTTTGAGCCAGCCTGTTGATGCGGTCGCCTCGTGCGGCCGCATGTAACGTGACGTTACCCCGGTGACGTTACTTTCCAAGCCTTCGTGAATACGTCCCTTCGTATCTTGCAGTCGCATAAAAAATCAATATAAATCAATAGGTTGACGCTAGTTTTTAACAATATGTGAAAACTGGCACACAAGCTGCTTTTACAGACTCAGGGGGCCGGATTGCATAACCCGGCGTGAGTTGGCGGCGAGTCTCGAGCGACGATCCCAAGCCATTCCAGACCCATTCCAGCATCGGCCGACGAACCGATGCTTCGCCCGATGACGGCCTGCGCGCGCAGCGCGCGGCCTCGGTGGCCCCGTCGCCTATCCTCGTAGGGCGACGGTTTCGCCCGCACTCCGACATGGAGTGCGGGCTATTTTTTTTGTGTTCGGGATTCGTTGCGGCCGGCTGGCGGCGGGAGAGATGAGAAGTCGGCGACGCCGGGGAAGCGTCGCGCGAAATGACGCGAGTTTTCAGGTATCGGCGCGGCGCGTGCCGACCCACGGCAGACGCTTGATCACGCCGGTGGCGAGCGCGGTGCCGACCAGGATCACGCCGCAGCCTTCCAGCATGCCGGGCGAGACGCCTTCGCCGAGAAACAGCGCGCCCCACAGAATGCCGAAGATCGGAATGACGAAGGTCACCGTAATCGCGCGCGCCGGTCCGGCCACCGCGATCAGATGGAAGAACAGCATATACGCGACGCCGGTACAGGCGACGCCGAGCGCGATCACCGCGCCCCATGCGTGCAGCGAGATCGGCGCCGCCGGCCAGTAGATCACGGCGAGCGGCAGCAGCACGATGGTGGCGCCGGTCATCGTGCCGGTGGCGACGGTCAGGGCGTCGACGCCGGTCAGATGGCGCTTGGTGTAGTTGGCCGCCATGCCGTACAGCAAGGTGGCGCCGAGCGCGGCGCCGGCTGCGAGCGCGGTGGTGAGCGGCGTGGCCGGCGTGCCGTTGGGCGCGGCGATCTGATCCCACACCAGCATCAGCACGCCGAGAAAGCCGATCACCAGACCGAGCGTGCGCAGCGCGCTCAATCTGTCGCGCAGCCACAGAAAACCGACCAGCGCGCCCCACAGCGGCGTGCTCGCATTGATCACGGACGTGACGCCCGCCGACAGCGTCAACTCGGCATAGGCGAACAGGCAGAAGGGCGCCGCCGAATTCAGGATGCCGACCACTAGCAGCGGGAAGGCGCGCGTGCGCAGGATCGTCGCGGACTGGCGCAGCGGACGCCGCGCGATCAGCACGATCGCGAGAAAGGCCGCGCCGATGCCGACGCGCAGCGCCATCAAAGGCGCGACGCCGAAATCGGTGACGCCAACCCGGATGAACAGGAACGAGGCGCCCCACAAGGCGGCGAGGATCAGCAACTGAAGCAGGCTTTTAGCATTCATCGAGGTGGCGCCACGCGCGGTTGAGTCGCGACGCCTGTGCATCGTAGCAGCGCAGTCGTGCGAAACGTTTCAGGCTGGAATGAAACGGCAAGATCCGGGAGACGGAGGCGTTTGATAATCGGTCATCGTAAGCGCAGCGGCGGCTCGCGCAAAACGAGCAATTCTCACGCTGATGTGAGAAATATTGCGATCAGGATGATGGAGCGCGGCTGAGATGCAGAGGTGGAGGAAAAAGCCTGGGCGCGCAACGTGAATTATTCTACGGCAGCGAGGCAGCGAGGCAGCGCATCGGCCGCGGATAGCCGGAGAACTCACTCGCGCCTGTTCCACCTGAAGCTGCGCGCTAGTGTTCAGGCGGCCGCTGCCCGCTACTCGAAGTGCATCGCGTGAGTCGAGCAAACGGGTTGTGCGGGCCGGACAGCCCGCACAACCCAACCCACCTCAATGCGGAATCATCCACTGCAAGAAGTTCTGCTGCAGCCACACCAGCACGCCGAGCAGCACCGTCAACAGAATCGAATGCTTGAAGGTTTTGGCGAACACCACGCCTTCCTTGCCTTTGAGTTCGGTGGTCGCCACCCCGGTCGAAATGTTCTGCGGCGAAATCATTTTGCCCATCACGCCGCCCGACGAGTTCGTGGCCGCCATCAGAATCGGGTTGAGATTCAGCTGATTGGCCGCCACCACCTGCAGGTTGCCGAACAGCGCGTTGCCCGACGTGTCGCTGCCCGACAGGAACACCGCGACCCAGCCGAGGAAGGCCGACACCAGCGGAAAGAACGGTCCCACCGACGACACGCCGAGGCCGAGTGTATACGTGAGCCCCGAGTAGTTCATCAGATACGCGAGCCCGACGATGGTCGCCACCGTCAGGATGGCGATGCGCGTCTGCACCCACGTGTCGGCGATGGCCGCGCCGAACTCGCGCGGGCTCAGCTTGACCACGGCCGCGGTAATGAGCGCGGCGACCAGGATCGCGGTGCCGGTGGCGAGCGGCTGGAAGTCCCACACCGCGCCGTACGGCGTGTTGTACAGCGTGATGAAGACGGCCTTGTCGAGCCCCGGCCACGGCACCTTGACGTCGCCGATCAGGAAGATTTTCGCCACGGTCCAGATGATCACCACCACCGACACGATGATCCACGGATACCAGCCCTGGCCGCCGCCGATCTTGCCGCGCACTTCGCCCACTCGGTCGATGTTGACCGCGAACTTCGGATCCGCCGCGGGCTTCCAGACGCGCAGGAAAGCGATCGTCACGATCAGCGAGACCATCGACGACAACACGTCGGTCAGGCTGTAGTTCACATAGTTCGACGCGACGAACTGCGTGAGTGCGAAGCTCGCGCCCGACACCAGCAGCACCGGCCAGACCCGCAGCATATTGCGAAAGCCCGCATAGACGCCGATCACATAGAAGGGCAGCAGGAAAGCGAAGAACGGCAACTGGCGGCCGACCATCTTGGCGAGCGAATCGGCCGGCAAATGGGTGACCGCGCCGAGCACGGTGATCGGCACGCCGAGCGCGCCGAAAGCGACCGGCGCGGTATTGAAGATCAGCGTGAAGGTGAGCGCTTCGAGCGTGGGAAAGCCGAGCAGAATCAGCAGCGAACTGGTGATGGCGACCGGCGTGCCGAAGCCCGAAATCCCTTCGAGCAGCGCGCCGAACGAAAACCCGATCACCACCAGCACCACGCGCCGGTCGTTCGGCAAATTGTCGATCATCCACATGCGAAAGGCCGCGAAGCGGCCCGAGCGTTGCGAGATGTTGTAAAGCAGGATCGCCGCGAACACGATCCACATGACCGGCCAGCAGGCGAACACCGCGCCCGCGACCACCGAATCGACCGCGAGTCCCACCGGAAATTGCCAGACAAAGATCGCCACGATCAAGCCGACGATCAACCCCGCGAGCGACGCCTGCCAGGCGGGCCGGCGTGCCCAGCCGAGCAGAAGCAGCACCACGATGATCGGCAACGCCGCGACGAGGAACGATGGCAATAGCGAGTTGCCGACAGGAGTGAGTAGTTGGTGAAACATCACGTCTCCTTCATTGTTGTTCGGACTCGACGCGGCACCACGCACTCCGGAGCGCGTCGCTATGGCATGACGGATGGGCGTCGCCGGCACGCGGGAGCGGCCGGGAGCGCTTTTTTAAACGGATACTGCATGTGGCTTACCAAGGATAGAACCCAGTCCGGCTGCGTCAAGAAGGGAAACTACGGGCGACGCCGATGGGCGCTGGGAGCGCGGCTTGCGCGGGCCGGACGATGCGGCACGCAGGCGCGCGATGTCGCGCAGGCACCGCACGGCACCGCGGGAATCTGCCGTGCAAGCGCATCGCGTGAAGATCAGTAGGTTGAACGGCGCAGGTTGGCGTCAGTGCCAATGGCCATGGCCGCCCCATCCGCCGCCGTGGCCACCCCAATAACCACCGAATCCGACGCCGATCGACACCGACGGTCCATACCAACCCGGATACCCGTAGTAGGCCGGGTAGACCGGTGGCGGATAGTAAACGGGAGCGGGTGCGACGTATACGGGCGGGGCGGCGACCGCGTATGTCGGCGGCGGGACTGGCTGACCTGTCTGCGCCTGTTGCAACTGCTGTGGTTGTTGTTGCTGTTGAGCCGCCGAGTAGTCGTCTTGCCCGACCGGGACTGCCTGTTGCGTTCCCGCTGCGGGAACCGCCGTCGCGTAATACGGCGAATAGCCCGCCGGATAGTAACCGTACGGGTAATAGCAGCCGGACAGCGTGAGCAAACAGACCGCGCCACCGAGCGCGATGCCTGTTTGCGAAAGACGTGGAAAAGACGGGGAAAAGCGCAGCGGCAACCGCTGGCCGATCGCACACACCGTGTTGATGAGGCGGGACTTCATGACGCGCTCCTGGTTGAATCGAACGCCGCAATCAGGGGCGTCATGTCATGAGCTTACGCCGCCTCTGGGCCAACAGGATTGCAAAACCGTAACGGCTTATTTCACCTCATTGCAGAGCGCGTCGCGACCTGTTGCCGTACCTTCATCGGCCCGCTTCAGTTGCCTTTACTTGCCCACCTCATGCCCGATCACACCGCCCGCCGCCGCGCCGCCGAGCGTCGACAGTGCATTGCCGCCGACCGCCGCGCCCGCCGCGCCGCCCAGACCCGCGCCGATTGCCGTGTCGCGCCCCTGGCGGCTCATGCCGTCACATGCGGAAAGGCTCACCAGGACGGCCGCGATGGCCGCAAACGTACCGATTTGACGTATCGATTTCATGATGTTGACTCCAGTGGTTATCGTCGGCAGTAAGCACCGCCCCTTGCATTTGATGGTATCGCCGCATTCTGTATCCGGATGTGTGCGCTTGTCAGCGAAACGACGGTTTCGTAATCAAATGTTGTCCTTCTTTTAGCACGTGGCGTGCCCGGGTCCCGCAAACGCAAAAGCCCGCCAGTGGCGGGCTTCGTTGCTGCAATGCAGGGGCCTGGCGGATCGGGTGGCGTAATAACGACGCCCGACCCGCGAGCCCAACCTTACTGCCGCTGATAAATCTCAGCGCCTTTCTTCATGAACTCGATCGACTTCACTTCCATGCCTTTCTTCAGCGCTTCGTCGTCGGTGACGCCTTGCTGCGCGGCGAACTCGCGCACGTCTTGCGTGATCTTCATCGAACAGAAGTGCGGGCCGCACATCGAGCAGAAATGCGCGACCTTGGCCGAATCCTTCGGCAGCGTTTCGTCGTGGAATTCGCGCGCCTTGTCCGGATCGAGACCGAGGTTGAACTGGTCTTCCCAACGGAATTCGAAGCGTGCCTTGCTCAAAGCGTTGTCGCGCACCTGCGCGCCCGGATGGCCCTTCGCCAGATCGGCGGCGTGCGCGGCGAGCTTGTAGGTGATGATGCCGGTCTTGACGTCGTCCTTGTTCGGCAAGCCGAGGTGTTCCTTCGGCGTCACGTAGCAGAGCATCGCCGTGCCGAACCAGCCGATCATCGCCGCGCCGATGCCCGACGTGATGTGGTCGTAGCCCGGCGCGATGTCGGTCGTCAACGGTCCCAGCGTGTAGAACGGCGCTTCGTCGCACCATTCCAGTTGCAGGTCCATGTTCTCCTTGATCAACTGCATCGGCACGTGGCCGGGGCCTTCGATCATGGTCTGCACGTCGTGCTTCCACGCGATCTGCGTGAGTTCGCCGAGGGTTTTCAGTTCGCCGAGCTGCGCTTCGTCGTTGGCGTCGTAGATCGAGCCGGGACGCAGGCCGTCGCCGAGCGAGAAGGCCACGTCATACGCCTTCATGATTTCGCAGATGTCTTCGAAATGCTCGTACAGGAAGCTTTCCTTGTGATGCGCGAGACACCACTTCGCCATGATCGAGCCGCCGCGCGAGACGATGCCCGTCATGCGCTTGGCCGTGAGCGGCACGTATTGCAGACGCACGCCCGCGTGGATCGTGAAGTAATCGACGCCTTGCTCGGCCTGTTCGATCAGCGTGTCGCGGAAGATTTCCCACGTCAGATCTTCGGCCTTGCCGTTGACCTTTTCGAGCGCCTGGTAGATCGGCACCGTGCCGATCGGCACCGGCGAATTGCGGATGATCCATTCGCGCGTTTCGTGGATGTGCTTGCCAGTCGACAGATCCATCACCGTATCGCCGCCCCAGCGGATCGCCCACGTCATCTTGTCGACTTCTTCGCCGATGGAGGAGGTCACCGCCGAATTGCCGATGTTCGCATTCACCTTCACGAGGAAGTTGCGGCCGATGATCATCGGTTCGCTTTCCGGGTGATTGATGTTGTTCGGGATGATCGCGCGGCCGCGCGCCACTTCCTCGCGCACGAATTCCGGCGTGATCGCCGTGAGACCGTTCGGGCCGAACGCACTCGCGCCGAACGCCTGGCCCGGGTGCTGGCGGCCCATCATCGCCGCGAGCTTTTCACCGTTCGGGCCGCTCGTCTTGAGACTTTCCAGATACTCGGCGCGGCGCTGGTTCTCGCGAATCGCGATGTATTCCATTTCCGGCGTGATGATGCCTTGACGCGCGTAATGCATCTGCGAGACGTTCTTGCCGGCGATCGCGCGGCGCGGTGTGCGATGCAGGCCCTTGAAGCGCAGATCGGCGGTGGCCGTGTCGGCGGCGCGCTCGCGGCTGAAGTCGCTGGAGAGACCCGTCAGCGCTTCGGTGTCGCCGCGCTCTTCGATCCAGGCCTGGCGCAGCGCGGGCAGACCGGCGCGGATGTCGATCTTCGCTTCCGGATCGGAGTAGGGACCCGACGTGTCGTAGACATAGACCGGCGGATTCTTTTCGCCGCCGAAGCTGTCGGGCGTATCGGCCTGCGAGATTTCGCGCATCGGCACGCGGATGTCGGCGCGCGAGCCGGTCACGTAGACCTTGCGCGAATTGGGCAGCGGCGCGACAGCGGCTTCGTCGACGTGGGCGTCGGCGGAAAGGAACTTCGGATTGGCGTTCATCATATCTCCTGTGTCGACCGGAGTTGGCGCTTTAGCGCCTTATTCCGGTCCCATGCAGAGCACGACCAGAGTTGGCGCTTTAGCGCCTTACTCCGGTCCCATGCAGAGCATGGCGTTGTGTGGGGCGGCTAAGCAGGAGACGAGACGGAAGTAGTCGGAATTCGCGAGAGATGAGGCGATAAGGCTTGGGTGCGAAATCCGTACGCTTCCCTGCGCTGGCATTATCCAGATCAGGTTCAAAGGGTATTTCTCACCCACGCAGCACGGACCTCCAACCTCCGTGCGACGCAGGACCCCCGCGTTAGCAGCGCACACGATACACCGGCCGGCCGCTGCTTGGCAACCCATCTTGAAAATTCGAATGACGGAAATTGCAGCGGGCCGCTACGCGCTTCTGATGAATCGACGGGGCAGCCGGAGATGATGCGGCAGAACTTTTGCGTGACGTGCGGGGCGTTGCTTACAGCGTGAAATCGTCGGCGGCTTCGGGTTGAAACAGGATCTTTTCCAGCTTCAACACTTTCTCCGTGCCGCTCGGCGGCGTGAAGCGGATGCGCTCGCCGCGTTTGGCGCCGAGCAAGGCGATGCCGGCAGGCGAGAACACATTCAGGCGGCCGTGCGCGAAGTCCGCATTGGGCGGATAGACCACGGTCCAGGTCATCTGCTCGCCACTGGTTTCGTCGACCAGCGTGGCTTGTGAGTTCATCGTAACGACGTTGGCCGGAATCTCGCGTGAATCGACGATCACCGCGCGCTCCAGCACGTCGTCGAGCATGTCTTGCAAGTGCGCTTCCGCGCCGGGTTTGGCTGCGTGTTTCTCGAGACGGGCGACGTCGAGTTCGGTGAGATAACAGGTTTTCGTCTTTTTCACGACGGGTACTCCAATTCGATCTGCATTTGAGGGAACAGCGTGCGGATGAGATCGGCCCGGAGCCCGACAACGCGGCTCAGGCAATGGAGCGAGCAGCGTTAGATCGGGCGCCGGGCGGCGTGGAGCGGGAGCGTTCGGGACGGCTCGCCGACGTGGCGCGGCATGAATTCCGCGCGCGCGCAGCCGGTTGCGCGGCGGGGGCGCAAGCGGAAGAAGGCACGGGAAGTCGGAAAGTGCATCGAGGTAGCCGGCAGGTAGCGAAAGAGAGTCAAGAGGGCGCCGCCATTCATCTGACCGAATGCGCGCAATAGAAAGGCTAATGTTAGCACGCGAGTCGTGCATCGCCCGGCGCGTTCGCGCTGCAGGAAAAAAGTTGGAAACGGGCTGTCATAACCGGCCGTGCGGTTCGACAAACGTGCAGATCCTGATTGGAGCACGTCATGCAAACCGCCGGACCCCGCCGAGACGCTCGGCGTTTCACTCGAAGCATCGCGCTCGCAGTCGCGCTGACCACGTTTGCGACCAGCGGTCTCGCGGACGCGGCCAGCGCCATCTGCAGCGCGCATAGCCCGGCGCATCGCGTGGCGCTGGTCGAGCTGTACAGCAGCGAAGGCTGCAATAGCTGCCCGCCCGCCGACAACTGGCTGAGCCAATGGAAGAACAGCGGCGCGACGCAAAGCATCGTGCCGTTGGCGCTGCACGTCGACTATTGGAACAGTCTCGGCTGGACTGACCGCTTCTCGCAACATCGTTTCACCGAACGCCAGCAGACGCTCACCGATCTCGCCGGCGGCCACACCATCTACACGCCGGAAATCTTCGTCTCGGGACGCGAGCTGCGTAGCTGGTCGCAACGCGACAGTTTCGAGAGCCGCATCGGCCGGGTCGTCGCCGAGCCGGCGCAAGCGAACGTCGCGCTGGAACTCAAAGCGCAGCAGGCGTCGGGTGCGTTCAACGTGGCGGCGCAATTCACCAGCAAGCTGGCGGACACGGCGGGCCAACTCGAGGCCTATGTCGCCGTCTATGAAAACTCGCTGAGCTCGCAAGTCGGCGCCGGCGAAAACAGCGGCGTCACCTTGCATCACGAACGCGTCGTGCGGCAATGGATCGGGCCGGTGCCGCTCGTCGCGGGCAACGCACAGATTCGCCGCGATATCCGCATTCAGGACGCCGCCGCGGATGCCAACCTCAACGCGCCCGCCGACCGCTTCGGCGTGGTCGCCTTCGTCGAAAACAAGGCGACCGGCGATGTTCTGCAAGTGGCCGAGCTGGCCGCGTGCCATTGATCGCCGCGTCCGCGCTCACAGGAGAATTTCATGGCAACCCATCATGCACTTCGCGACACTGTGCCCTCGGCCGAGCCGAAAAAAAGCGGTGCTATTCATCCGCTGTGGGTGCGTCTCACACATTGGCTCAATGCGCTCGCGGCCATCTTGATGATGCTGTCGGGCTGGCGCATCTACGATGCCTCGCCGATCTTCCCGGCGTTCCGTTTTCCGCCCGGCATTACGCTCGGCGGCTGGCTCGGCGGCGCTCTGCAATGGCATTTTGCGGCGATGTGGCTGCTGGTCTTTAAC
Organism: Paraburkholderia phytofirmans; assembly: GCF_046028095.1. Classification (GTDB taxonomy): domain Bacteria; phylum Pseudomonadota; class Gammaproteobacteria; order Burkholderiales; family Burkholderiaceae; genus Paraburkholderia; species Paraburkholderia phytofirmans_A. Next base: position 1,255 of record NZ_JAQQDJ010000018.1, on the reverse strand, counting down.
GGCTTGCTGTATCTCGCATTGAACTTTGCGAGCGGGCGCTTCGTGCGCAAGTTTCTGCCGGTGTCGCCGCGCGCCGTGCTGCACGATTTCGTCGCCGCGTTGACCGGCAAGCTCTCGCACGCCGACTTGCGCGTCTATAACGCGGTGCAGAAATTCGCCTACCTGTTCGTGGTCTGCGATCTGATCGTGCTGGTGCTCTCGGGTCTCGCGATCTGGAGGTCGGTGCAGTTTCCGCTGCTGCGCGAACTGATGGGCGGCTACGACAACGCGCGCATCGTCCACTTCTGCGCGATGTCGCTGATGGCTGCGTTCATCGCCGTGCATCTGGTGATGGTGGCGCTCGTGCCGCGCTCGCTGCTCGCCATGTTGCGCGGACGCTGAGCCGAGCATCCGCCACAGCAAACGTTACGGATACCGAATCATGAACAAACCCGATCGAAACCCCACTCGTTCCGCCGGCCAGAAGCTCGACCGCGAATCGATCCTGATCGACGCCCGCCGCGAACTCGCGATGCCGTCGCGGCGTCTGTTCGGCAAACGTCTTCTGACGCTGGGCGGATTGTCGATGCTGACCGGTTGCTCGCTCACCGACGACGACTCGGTCAACACATTCCTCACCGCCGTCTCGCGCCTGAACGACCGCGCGCAAGCGGCGCTGTTCGACCCGAAGCAACTTGCGCCGACCTACACCGAAGCGCAGATCACGCGGCCGTTTCCATTCAACGCGTTCTACGGCATCGACGACGTACCCGAAGTGAACGGCGTCGACTACAAGCTGCAGATCAGCGGGCTCGTGACCGGTCAGCGCGTCTGGACATTGCCTGAGTTGTACGCGCTGCCGCACGCCGAGCAGATCACACGGCATATCTGCGTGGAAGGATGGAGCGCGATCGGCCGCTGGGGCGGCACGCCGTTTAGCGACTTTCTGCGGCGCATCGGCGCGGACACGAGCGCGAAGTACGTCGGCTTCAAATGCGCCGACGACTACTACGAAAGCATCGACATGCCGACCGCGTTGCATCCGCAAACGCTGCTCACGTTCTCGTACGACGGCGAGCGCCTACCCGCGAAATACGGCTTCCCGATGAAGCTGCGCATGCCGACCAAGCTCGGCTACAAGAATCCGAAGCACATCGTCGAGATGTTCGTCACCAACACGTATCCCGGCGGCTATTGGGTCGACCAGGGCTACAACTGGTTCGGAGGCTCCTGACGCGCGCGGGTCGGGGCCCCCGGGGGCGCCGCCCCCCCCCCC
>NZ_JAQQDJ010000017.1:0-142116 GCF_046028095.1 Paraburkholderia phytofirmans | reverse complement strand
CTCACTACCAAACCGGCACCGCACGCTTCTGATATCAGCCATCAACATCACAATCACCCGGTACCGCTTCGTTCTGCGTCGCTGCATCAGCAGCAGAGAAACGAGATTATGGAGAGCGAGCGACAGGTCGTCAACCCCCTTCGCGCAATATTTTTCAGAAAGTTGAGAGACACGAAAACAGACCACCACCACAACGCCGGCAAATTAGTTAGCCATCCGATTTAATTGCCTACTCATGAGGCAATCGTACTCGTGACGCCAGCCAGGTGATCAGCGGCCGCACCTCCGCGCCGTCAAATCAGCCAAGCGATCCTCCTTACTATATAGAGCCACGACACACATCCGGCGCACACTTGGCAGAAGCATCGAAAGAATGGAAAGCCGGCACCGCCGCAAAGAACTAAAGTTTCTCTTTCGTCAGCCGTCAACCAAGATATCCCGTCACTTAAATAGCCGCCGACCATGGACAATCCAGTCGAGGAACACGTCGAGGAAGCCTCATCCGCAGCCCAAACGAAGGCCCTGAATCCGGAGCAGGTGCCGGTAGGCAAACCTCTCGACTGGCCGATCGTCGACGCCGACGGCACGCTGCTTTTCGCCAGCGGCACCATTCTGGCAACCACGGACGAGTGCAGGTTCCTGTTCGGGCACTTCCGTCCGCAGCGCGGCGACTTACTGGATGCAGCCACGCAACCGCCGCTGCAGACAGAGCCACAAGCGGATCCCAACGGCGAACTGACGCTCAAGGACATGCATCTGGAAATCGGTGCATTGATCGGTGTGCGCTCGCAGCTCGGCAGCGGCGCGCCCATGCATCCGTGCCGCATCATCGGTTTCGCGCCGAATCATTCGCTTTTCGTCACTCCGCCGATGCACGAAGGCCGTATCTTCCCGCTCGGCATCGGTGAAAACATCGAAATCGTCGCGATCGCGAGCCATGCGGTGTTTCGTTTCGTCTGCACGATCGAAGCGATCTGCCGCACGCCGTTCGATTACGTCGTGCTGTCGAAGCCCGGCGTGATCCGCCGCCTGCGCGAACGCAAATCGATCCGCGTTCGCGCGCACCTCGCGGTGCGTTTCGGCATCGGCGAAACCGGTGAATCCTATGAAGGCCTCGGACTCGCGAAAGGCATCAGCGCGCTCGGCATGTCGCTGGCCGCCTCGTGGACTCTCGGCGCCGTCGGCGACCGTTTGCGCGTTGCGTTCCGCCTGAAGTCGAAGGATCTCGACACGGAGATCGAAACCACGGCGGTGATCCGCAACGTGCAGAAAGGCAACAGCCCAGGCGAGCCTTCGACGCACGGGCTCGAACTCGATCAACTCGATGCAGCCCAGCAGATGGTGATGAAAGTCTTCGTGTTCGACCGTCAGGACGATGTGGTGTATTGGTCGAGCGGCCTGAAATAAGCGCTGGCCTGTGAGCAGCACGGCCCGCGTGCCGCTCAGTCAATCAGACCATCAGCCAATCACTTCCTCAGCCGCTCAGCCGCTCAGCCCATCAGCATCAGTTCTTCCGGCGTCAAACGCCGCGCGCCCCAGGCATCGGCGAGCATTTCGCAGCGGCCCAGCCGGATCGCCTCGCGCTCGAAATCGACGAACACCACTTCGTCCGCATCCAGCGGCCGCGCCGGCAGGTCACGCGTGCGGCCATCGGTCAGAATCCACAACCAGCGTTGCTGGCCGGGCTTGCGGCGTGCGCTGCGATCCAGCAGCTGGGATGCACGCTGAACGCCTGCCGTCAGCGGCGAGCCGCCTCCGCCGCCCACTGGGCTCAACCAGCGCTCGTTCCACCAGCGCGGCACAGCGGGGCCGAAACGCACATCCGCAGCGACGCCGCCGAAACAGACCAGCGCCGCCTCGGCACGCTCCGCGCTTGCACGGTCGAACAGGGCAATCAGCAAACCTTTGGCGAGCGCGAGACGCTGCCCGGCCAGCATGGAACCGGAGCAATCGAGTACGAAGCAGTGCAGCACGCCTCCGCGCGGCGCCTCACGCACGAAACGCAGATGCCCGGCGCGCAACGCGCCCTGGCGTTTCGCAGTGAGTGTCGGCAGCCAGTCGATGCGTTTGCCCGGTTCGCCGCGCAAGCGCCCGCGCATACCGGGAGCTGTGCCCGCGCCTTGCAACCATCGAAAACCGCTGCGCGAGTCAGCGGCGGCGCCCTTCCGATGGCTCAGCGTTTTTTTACGTTAAGTGGAATGACGCCCTTGACGTGCGTGGTCGCGGCCGGCTCGGGCGCGAGATAGCCCCAATCGCTATCGCCGGTGGCGTCGGCCGGCAGCGGCCCATTGCCTTCCGCGGATGAGGACCGGCTATCGGAAGAAGCCGCACGTTCGGCGTCGCCCTCACGCGGGCCACCTTCGGCCGGCGACTCGCGAACATGCCGCCGATGAGCCAACACCGCTTCAGCCACCCGATCGACATGCTCCGCCGTCACCGCGGCAGCCTGTTCGAGCGCCGCCAACGCACGCGCCGCGCGCAGCATTACAAGATCGGCGCGCAGCCCGTCAACGGCGGCGTCGATGCACAGCGCGCTCACATGCGCATGCACGGCGTCGTCGAATGCGAGTTGCGGCAATTTGAAACGCGCCGCACGAATCCGCTCGACATACGCCGCCTGCTGTTGCGCATAACCCGCACGAAAACCCTGCGGGTCCAGATCGAACGCCAGCCGCGCCTTCACGATCGCCTGACGCACGCGCGGCTCGAAACAGTTCTGCAACTCGACCATCAAGCCGAAACGGTCGATCAATTGCGGCCGCAGTTCGCCCTCTTCAGGATTCATCGTGCCGATCAGCACGAAGCTCGCGTCATGGCTATGCGATACGCCATCGCGTTCGACGGTATTCACGCCGCTCGCGGCCGCGTCGAGCAACGCATCGACGAGCGCGTCGGGCAGCAGATTGACTTCATCCACATACAGCACGCCGCGGTGCGCCTTGGCGAGCAGGCCGGGCGAGAAGCGCACCGAACCGTCGCGCAACACGGTTTCGATATCGAGCGTGCCGATCAGGCGATCTTCGCTGGCGCCGAGCGGCAGATTCACCAGTTGACCTTCCGGCAGCAACTCAGCCAGCGCGCGCGCCGCGGTCGACTTCGCCGTGCCGCGCGGCCCGGTGACGAGTACGCCGCCCAAGCCCGGATCGATGGCGGCCAGCAGCAGCGCTTGCTGCAACGGCGCCTGGCCGATCAGCGCGGCAAAGGGAAAAACGGGCCGCGCGGCGGTGGCACTCATCGCTGGATTCATGTTTGCATTCCTTCGATCTGTTGCTCGCTCGCAAGCAGATGCTGTTCGACTTGCGCGCGATAGTCGCCCGGCGCCTGCCACAAACCGCGCTGCATGGCTTCGAGCAGACGCTCGCAGATCGAATGCAACGCGTGCGGGTTATGCCGCTGCAAGAACTCGCGCGTGTCCGCGTCGTTCAGATAGGCGTCGGTCACGAGCGCATATTGATGATCCGCGATCACGCGCGCGGCCGCATCGTAGCCATACAGATAATCGACGGTCGCGGCGATTTCGGCCGCGCCTTTGTATCCATGACGCTTCACGCCATCGAGCCATTTCGGATTGACCACGCGCGAGCGGATCACGCGCGCGATCTCCTCATGCAGCGTGCGTACGCGCGGCGCGGCCGGATTGCTGTGGTCGGCGTGATACACGCTCGGCTGATCGCCGGCAAGATGGCGCACCGCGGCGACCATGCCGCCCTGGAACTGGTAGTAATCGTTCGAATCGAGCAGGTCGTGTTCGCGGTTGTCCTGGTTCTGCAGCACCACGTCCATTGCGGCGAGACGCGCGCCGAACGCGTGACGCGCCTCTTCGCCCGCGCTTTTTTGCGTGTACGCGTAGCCGCCCCACGCCTGATACGCGTTCGCGAGATCGGCGTCGGTCTGCCATTGCTGCGAGTCGATCATGTCCTGCAAACCCGCGCCATAAGCGCCGGGCCGCGCACTGAACACGCGCCAGCCGGCGCGCTTGCGCGCTTCGGCGGCGTCCATGCCGCGCGCGATCAGCGCATCGCGTTCGCGCAGCACGCGCGCGCGAATCGGATTCATGTGTTCGGGTTCGTCGAGTTCGGCGACGGCTTGCACGGCGGCGTCGAATAAATGCATGACGTTGGCGAAGGCGTCGCGGAAGAAACCGGACACCCGCAAGGTGACGTCGATTCGCGGCCGGTCGAACACCTCGATCGGCATGATTTCAAAATCGGTCACGCGATGGCTGCCCGGCGCCCACTTCGGCCGCACGCCGAGCAACGCGAGCGCCTGGGCGATATCGTCGCCACCCGTGCGCATGGTCGCGGTGCCCCAAACGGACAGACCAATAGCGCGCGGATAATCGCCCTTCTCCTGCAAATGCCGTTCGATCAGTTGCTGGGCGGATTTCAAACCAAGCGACCAGGCAGCTTGCGTGGGAACCGCACGCGTGTCGACGGAATAAAAGTTGCGGCCGGTGGGCAGCACGTCGGGCCGGCCACGCGACGGCGAACCGCTCGGCCCCGGCGGCACGAAACGGCCTTCTAGGCCACGCTTTAGCTGATGCATTTCCTGCGGACCGCAGGCGTCGAGCCGCGGCAGCACGTCGTTGCGCAGACGCTCGATCACCTGCTCCGCTTGCGGCAAGCACGTGGCAAGCGGCCCGGAAGATGCATCAGTTCTGTCGCCACACACGTCGCGCAGCAACTCAGCCGCCAGCAATTCCAGCCGTTCACGCGTATCGCCACAGTGCCGCCACGGCGCATCGCTCACGCATTGCAGCACATCGGGACGCGGACCGTCCCACACCGCCGACCAATCCACCGACAACGGATCGAACAAATGATCCATCTGCAGATCGCGCGCCAGTGCATCGATCAAACCGGCCTTGCCGCCCTGCCCGTCGCCGACCGGAAAACGCCCCAGCGCCAGCAACGTATCGCGCCGCTGCACGCCATCAGGCGATTGCCCGAACGTATGCAAGCCATCGCGAATCTGCGCTTCCTTCAACTCGCACAGCCACGCGTCGACGCGCGTGAGCAGCGCGTCTTCATCGTCCTGTCCGTTCGGCGCCGCGAGACTCAGTTCCTCATGCAGCTTATGTTCGACGATGGTCGCCAGAATCGTGCGCCGCAACAGCTTCGAGCGGCGCGGGTCGACCATCAGCGCTTCATAATACTCGTCGACCTGGCGCTCCAGATCCTGCAAAGGTCCGTAACTTTCGGCGCGCGTGAGCGGCGGCATCAAATGATCGATGATGACAGCCTGCGCGCGGCGTTTCGCCTGGCTGCCCTCGCCCGGATCGTTGACGATGAACGGATACAGATGCGGCATCGGCCCGAGAATCAGATCGGGCCAGCAGGTATCGCTCAACGCGACGCTCTTGCCGGGCAGCCATTCCAGATTGCCGTGCTTGCCGACATGCACGATTGCGTCGATGCCGAACTGGTGACGCAACCAGAAATAGAACGCCAGATACGCATGCGGAGGCACGAGTTCGGCGTCGTGATAGCTCGCGTAGTCGCCCTGTTCGCGCGAGCGCGACGGTTGAATGCCGACGAACACCTGTCCGCAACGCCAGCCCGCGATCATGAAGCGGCCGCGTCGCAGCGTGGGATCCAGGTCCGGCGCGCCCCAGCGTGCGTTCAACGCGTTGCGTGCTTCAAGAGGTAATGCGTTGAAGTGCGCCAGATAGTCGTCGAGCGCGAGGCTTTGCAGCGCGGGACGCAGATCGCGCACGACTGGATCGTTGGTCACACCTTCGGTGAGCTTTTTCAGCAGTGCGTCACCGTCCGTGGGCAAATCCGCGAGACGATAACCTTCGGCGCGCAGCATCGACAGAATGCCGACCACCGAGGCCGGCGTGTCGAGCCCCACGCCATTGCCGATGCGCCCTTCGCTCATCGGATAGTTGGCGAGGATCAATGCGAGTTTCTTGTCCGCGTTATCGAGTGAACGCAGACGGCACCAGCGCCGGCTCAGTTCGGCGAGAAAGCTTACGCGTTCCAGGTCCGGCTGATAACGCACCACATCGACCTGCGTATGCGGACAACGGTACGCCAGCCCCTTGAAACTGATCGCGCGCGTGATGATGCGGCCGTCCACTTCCGGCAGCGCGATATGCATGGCGATATCGCGCGAATTGAGACCCTGATTGTCCTTGACCCAATCCTCGCGATTGCCGCCGCTCAGGATCACTTGCAACACCGGCGCGTCGCCGGCGAGCGCGAGCGGCTCGGGGTCGTCGATCGCGGACGCGGCGAAGGCAGTCGTATTCAGCACCAGCGCGACATCGTGCTGCGCGCACAGCGATTGCACGACGTCGCGGCTCATCGCATCTTTCAGCGAGGTAATCGCGATCGGCAGCGGATTCAGACCTTGCGATTCGAGTGCGTCGATCAGCGCGTCGAACACCGCCGTGTTGGCGGCCTGCAGATGCGCCTTGTAGAACAGGATCGCGGCGACCGGCGCTCCCTGTTTCCAGCGCGCCTGCCAGTCGGCCACGGTCGGCGTGTCGCGTTCGGGATGGTAGAGCGTGGCGGCGGGCAACGCGCGCGGCGGCGCAGGTTCGCGCCCCCAGCCGAAGGCGCGGTGCGCGATACAGCGCAGGAACGCCTCGGCATTTTGCGGGCCGCCTTCACGCAGATAGCGCCACAGTTGATGGCACAGATCCGCACTCGCGGTGCTGCGCGCGAGCAGGTTCGGATCCTCCTGCAGATCGCCAGAGAACATGGCGAGCGTCTGCTGCTTGCGCTCGGCAAGCGCCACGACCTGCTCGATGCCGTAAGGCCAATACGCCTCGCCGCCCAAGTGATCGACCACCACCACGCGCGCATGCTGCAAGACGTCTTCGAGATAAAAATCCACCGACGCCGGTTGCCGCAAATACGTGACATTCGCGAGCCGCACGCTCGGAAAACCTTCACCCAGCCGCGGAAAAACACTCGCCAGCAGCGACAGCGTGGTGTCGGCGGAACTGAGCACCACGATATCCGCGGGCTGCTGATCGATCCGGATCACGCCTTGCGTGTCGTCGACAAAACCGCCCGGCGTGGTGCGCAGCAGATGCATATGCGCTTACGCCTGCTGCGTTTCGACGCTCGACGGCACGCCGAGCGCCGCGTCGAACGCACGTTGCAACGCGGGCTGATCGAGGTCTTCACCGATCAGCACGAAGCGGCTCGGGCCGCTTTCGCCGGCCTGCCAGCGTCGATCGAAATAGCTGTCGAAGCGGCGCCCAACGCCTTGAATGACCAGACGCATCGCCGCGCCCGGCAGCGCCGCAAAACCCTTGACGCGATAGATCGTGCTGGTTTCGACCAGCTGCTGCAGCGCGGCGATCACCGCCTCGCGCGACGACGCGTTCGCCTGCACGACCACGGAGTCGAACTCGTCGTGGTGATGATCGGCATCTTCGGCGGAACCGTGGTGGTCGTGGCGCAAGTGGATCGAATCTTCCGACGCCGCTTCGAGGCCCAGCAACGTATGCAGATCGAGCTGGCCCATATGTGCGCGAACGATCTTCACTTGCGGCGGAATTTCTTCGCGGATCGAAACTTCAACAGCGCTTTGCTGCGCGTCGTCGAGCAGATCCGTTTTGTTCAGAATCACCAGGTCGGCGGCCGACAACTGGTCTTCGAACAATTCGTGCAACGGCGACTCGTGATCGAGATTCGGATCGGCTTTGCGCTGCGCATCCACGGCGACCGGATTATCCGCAAACTGACCGCTTGCCGCGGCCGGGCCGTCCACCACGGTGACCACGGCATCCACGGTGAAACTGTTCTTGATCTGCGGCCAGTTGAACGCCTGCACCAGCGGCTTCGGCAACGCGAGGCCCGAGGTCTCGATCAGCACGTGATCGATCTGGTCGCGGCGCTCCACGAGCTTTTCCATCACCGGAAAAAACTCTTCCTGCACGGTGCAGCACAGGCAGCCGTTCGCCAGTTCATACAATTGGCCTTCGGTCTCGACGCCGTTTTCATCGCAACCGATGCCGCAACCCTTGAGGATTTCCCCGTCGATACCGAGCTCGCCGAATTCGTTGACGATCACCGCGATGCGCTTGCCGCCCGCATGCTGAAGAATATGCCGCAGCAGCGTGGTCTTGCCGCTGCCGAGAAAGCCCGTGACGATGGTGACGGGGATCTTGCGCATTTGAGTTTGCATCGTGAGGTCCATCCGTAGGAGTTGCACGTGCACGCCGGCGTGTTTTCAGCTTATGCCGCGGCAAACGGAGCACGCGCCCGGCCAGCCACGACAATATCAAAACACGGGGACGAACGACGGCGTTGCCGCGACAACAAAAAACAGAAAGCGGGAATGAGGTCATGAACGCAGCGCCGCATCCCCGCGGCGTTCGTCCTTCGTTATCTGGCCGGTATCCGGGCTGGCGAAAGCGCCGCTTCCCCTTCCCGGGCGAGTGATTTCTCGCCCAGTGGTGATATGCCGACGCGGCCTTGCGCGTGGACATCGAAGCCGGCTCCGCGATGCTGATCGACTGCTTTAACACTGCAGTTAGCACCACATTTCGCTTACCGTTGCGGGGGCAGCACAGGTTGACCCGGTCCATGGCAGGTGGGCACCCTGTTTCCCGTTTAACTGCATGCGCACGAGCGCGCACACGAGCACCAAAGTGCGTGCGAGTGTAGGCCCGCAGCCCGGTGCCGTCAAGGAAACCCAGGCCGCAAGCGCTTATCGGGCGGGGCGCCATGTGCTATCGTATGCGCGCGTTTGGTGCCCGCACATGCGTTCGCGTGTGCAGTTAAACGGGAAACAGGCAGCGCGCCATGCGCTCAACCTGTGCTGTCCCCGCAACGGTAAGCGACCTGCGGCGCGATGTTGAATCGACTTGCGCCGCGCATGCGTTTTTTTAAGCCACTGTCCGGCAATTTCCAGCGAATGCGGACGGGAAGGCAAAGCGCGTGAGGCCGCCAGCCCGGATACCGGCCAGACGCGGAGGCGGCGAACCTCAGGGCATCATCGCGCCGCCGGCCGCCGGAATCCGCGAGGGACGGATGTGAAGGCGCTGAAGCACGACGCACTGTGTCCGCGTAGGCGAGTTCCGTCTGGAATCGCCACGAACCACGCATTGCGCCGTGCCTGAATCCGTAGCACTGCATGACCCCAAAGTCCGCCGTCTGGCGACCCTTCGCGTTTTACTCTTTCCCGCTTGTTACGACATGGCGCCCGCCATGCACGCCGCGATGACCCGCGCCTGGCTGATCGGCGCCGGCCCCGGCGACGTCGAACTCATGACCATCAAGGCCACCCGTGCGTTGGCGCAGGCCGATGTCGTGCTGGTCGACGATCTGGTGAATCCCGAGGTGCTGCAGTTCGCGCGCGCCGACGCGCTGGTCGTCTACGTCGGTAAGCGCGGCGGCCATCCGTCCACGCCGCAGGAAGGCATCGTCGCGCAGATGCTCGAACATGTGCGGGCCGGGCGTAGCGTCGCGCGTTTGAAAGGCGGCGATCCGTTCGTATTCGGCCGTGGCGGCGAAGAACAGCAGGCGCTGCACGCGGCGGGTATCGAGGTGGAAGTCATCAACGGCATCACGGCGGGAATCGCGGCGCCCGCGGCGATCGGCATTCCGGTCACGCATCGCGATCATGCGCAGGGCGTGGTGTTCGTCACCGGGCACGGCGCGGGCAGCGGCGAGCCGGACTGGGTCGCGCTCGTGGCCACGCGCATGACGCTCGTGATCTATATGGGCATGCGGCGGCTCAACGATATCGTCGGTGCGCTGCTCGCGGCCGGCATGAGCGCCGACACGCCGTGCGCGGCGATCGAATCGGCCACGCGTCCCGAGCAACGCCATGCGCTCGCGCGGCTCGATGAATTTGCCGACGCCGTCGCGCGTGCCGGACTCGGGTCGCCGGCGATCGTGGTGATCGGCGGGGTGGCGTCGCTCGCGTTGGCGCGTGAGGCGGCGCAGGCGGAACTCGCCGCGACACCGCGCACGGACGGAACGGATACGCTATGAAAACGCTGAGCGTCGGCATCGGTTGCCGTTTGCACAGCCCGGCCGAGCAGATCGAGGCAGCCGTGCGCGCCGCGCTCGGCGCGCATTCTTTCGACGAAATCCGTATCGTCGCCTCGCTCGATACCAAAGCCCGCGAAGCGGGCCTGCTCGAATTCTGCGCGCGGCATGCGCTGCCGCTGACATTCTTCAGCCTTGAACAGATCGCGGCGATGCCCGTCGCGGCGCCTTCGGCGGCAGCGCGCGGGCACCTCGGCGTGGACGGCGTCTGCGAGCCCTGCGCGCTGCTTGGCGCGGTGGCCGACGCCGGTGCCGGGCTCGGTGAATCTGTCATAAGCCATGCGCCTCGCGCCACACTCCTCGTGCGCAAAACCGTTCATGAAGGCGTGACCGTGGCGATCGCCTCAGCTACCGCTCGCGCCAAAGACGAACACCCAGACAACGACACACAGCAACAGGACCTGCCATGAAGACCGACCCCGAATCGCATCAACGCATGACCGAGCGCCGCCGCGAAGGCCACGAGAAAAAGCAGGCCAACGCCACCGTCGAAAAAGGCCTGCTGATCGTCAACACCGGCACGGGCAAAGGCAAAACCACCGCCGCGTTCGGCATGGCCGTGCGCGTGCTCGGCCACGGCATGCGTCTCGGCGTCGTGCAGTTCATCAAGGGCGCGCTGCACACTTCAGAGCGCGACTTTCTCGGCGCAATCGCCAACTGCGATTTCGTCACAATGGGCGACGGCTACACCTGGAACACGCAGAACCGCGACGCCGACATCGCGACCGCGCGCAAAGGCTGGGACGAAGCGCGCCGCATGATCGAAAGCGGCGAGTACCAGATGGTGATCCTCGACGAGCTGAACACGGTGCTCAAGTACGAATACCTGCCGCTCGACGAAGTCCTGTCGGTCATCAACGCGCGCGCGCCGATGCTGCATGTGGTCGTCACCGGCCGTCACGCGCCGGATGCATTGATCGAAGCCGCCGACCTCGTCACCGAAATGCGCATCGTCAAGCATCCGTATCGCGAGCAAGGCGTGAAAGCGCAGCGCGGCGTGGAGTTCTGAGCGATGGCCGCGTGCCCCGCCCTGTTCATCAGCGCGCCCGCGTCGGGTCAAGGCAAGACCACGATCACCGCGGGGCTTGCGCGCTACCATCGGCGGCTGGGGCGACGCGTGCGCGTCTTCAAGACCGGACCGGACTTTCTCGACCCGATGATTCTGGCGCGCGCGAGCGGCGCGCCGGTGCTGTCGCTCGATCTGTGGATGGTGGGCGAAGCCGCCTGCCGCACGCTGCTCGCGCAAGCGGCCGCCGAAGCCGATCTGATCCTGATCGAAGGCGTGATGGGTCTGTTCGACGGCACGCCGAGCAGCGCCGATCTCGCCACCACGTTCGGCGTGCCGGTGCTCGCGGTGATTTCGGCGAAGGCAATGGCGCAGACCTTCGGCGCGGTCGCTTTCGGTCTCGCACAATTCCGGCCGCAGGTGCCGTTTTACGGCGTGCTCGCCAATCGCGTCGGTTCCGCGCGGCATGCGCAGATGCTCGAAGAAGCGTTGCCGCCGGAGTTGCGCTGGTGCGGGCACATTGCCGCCAGCGATGAAATCGCGCTGCCCGATCGCCACCTCGGCTTGCATCAGGCGGACGAAATCGACGACCTCGACGCGCGCCTCGATCACGCCGCGGACACTTTGGGCCGCACCGCGCTGGCCGAACTACCGCCGCCCGTCGAGTTCGGCACGCCCACACCCGAGGTCCTGCCGCGCCTGCTGGACGGCAAGACGATTGCCGTTGCGCGCGACGCCGCGTTCTCGTTCATCTATCCGGCCAACATCGCGCTGCTGGAAGCACTCGGCGCGCAAGTCGCCTTCTTCTCGCCGCTCGCCGACGAAGCACTGCCCGAACACGCCGACGCTTTGTATCTTCCGGGCGGCTACCCGGAACTGCACGCCGCAGCGCTTGCGAACAACACCCGCAGCGCCGCAAGCGTCCACGCGCACGTGGCCGCCGGCAAACCGCTCGTCGCCGAATGCGGCGGCATGCTCTATTTGCTAGACCAACTCACCGACACGCACGGCGTGACCACACCGATGCTCGGCCTGCTGCCCGGCCACGCGACCATGCAAACGCGCTTCACCGCGCTCGGCATGCAACAGATCGACAGCCTGCACGGGCCGATGACCGGCCACACGTTTCACTACTCGAAGCTGAACACGCCGCTCACGCCGCTGCGCTCGGCCACGAGGCCGCAGGGCGACGCGCCCGGCGAGGCCGTCTATCGCGCCGGCTCGATCGTGGCGACTTACATGCACGCTTATTGGCCCTCCAACCCGGCCTTCACGGCCGCCCTGTTCCATGGCGAAGCCTTTTAACGATTCCGAGCGCGACGCCGTCTACCGCGCGATCTACGAACGCCGCGACATGCGCCATTTCGTGCGCGATCCGGTCGATCCGGCCGTGCTGCAGCGCCTGCTGGACGCCGCGCATCACGCGCCGAGCGTCGGCTTCATGCAGCCGTGGCGGATCGCCCGGATCACCGATCCCGCGCTGCGCACGGCCTTGCATGACGCGGTGGAAAGCGAACGACTCGCCACCGCCGATGCGCTCGGCAAACGCCGCGAAGAGTTCATGAAGCTGAAAGTGGAAGGCATGCTGGATTGCGGCGAACTGCTGGTGATGGCGCTGATGGACGGCCGCGAGCGCCACATCTTCGGCCGCCGCACGCTGCCCGAGATGGACCTCGCGTCGGTGGCCTGCGCGATCCAGAACATGTGGCTGGCCGCGCGCGCCGAAGGTCTCGGCATGGGCTGGGTGTCGCTATTCGACGTCGACGCGGTTCGCCAGCTGCTGCGCATGCCCGAGGGCGCGCGTCCCGTGGCGATTCTGTGTCTCGGCCACGTCGACCGGTTTTATAGCGAGCCGATGCTGGAAACCGAACGCTGGGCGAGCCGCCTGCCGCTCGCCGATTGCGTGTTCGAAAACCGCTGGCCGGAAGACAGCGATGCGCCGCAATGAGCTCGACGCGCGTTACGGCTGAAGCGGTTTGACCGACGTCACCGTCGGCACGCCGCCAGTTTCGTCGGCGCGCAATTTCACGCGCCAATCTGGCGGCGCATCGAAGGGAAATCTGGCGAGGGCGCTTTTGACGAGCGTAGGCATGGCATGCAGTGGGTCCGCGTCGCGATCGCTGCTCACCGCGCTGACTTTGTAGACTTCCTGGCCGCTCGCGCGCTCGAAAAACCGCAGCGTCAGCGCATGGCGGTACCCGGGGCCGCCGAACAGCGAGAACGGTGCGGCGGGCCCGCGTTGGCAGTCGCCTGACGTGCAGCCGTTTTCATTGACGCCGATCGTCGCCGGCCGCGTGTCGTAGGCAACCGAGAGCAGATAACGCGCGCTTTCCGCCGTCGCCGCGACAAAGCCCTGCTTCGCCAACTCATCCATCAGCAGGCTCTCGAATTGCGGATGATCCGCGCTGGTCTCCTGCGACGGCATGCGCGCGATCGTGTAAGTCCGCTCGCCTTGCAGCGCGGCGGCCGCGTTCGTGGCGTCCGCGGTATGCACATCGGCGCTCAGGCCCGCGCAACCAGTGAGACTCGCCGCGGCCAACGCGGCACAGATCAGCATCGCTTTCACAGTCTTCTCGCTTCGATAAGGTGCTTGGTCATACGTCATGGGCGCGGCGTGAAGGAGGCGCCCGATTGTGCGTCTTCGAGCACCGGCAGGCAGATCGTGAATTCCGTGCCCTGGCCGGGTTCGCTGGCCACCTCGACGTCGCCGCCATGACGCGTGACGACCGTCTTGACGAAGGCCATGCCGAGCCCCGCGCCGCCCACTTCCGGCCGCTCGGCTTCGTGAAACCGCCGGAAGCGCTCGAACAGCCCCGCCTGCTGCTCCTTGGGGATGCCGTAGCCCTGATCGCGAATCGTGCACGACACGCGCCTTGCCGCCGCCGGCACGCCGTTCGGCGTCAGGCTCGCGAGGCTGCACACGATCCGCGTATCCGGCGGACTGTACTTGACCGCGTTGTTCAGAATGTTGACGAGCGCGCGCGTCATCAGCGAACGGTCGGCGCAGATCCAGTGGCCGTCGTCGGCAGCGTCGGCAGTGCCTGTCTCCGTGTGCAGCGTGATGCGCTTGGCGTGTGCCTGCGGCCAGACTTCGTCGCTCGCGTCGATCAGCAACTCGGCGAGACTCACCGGTTCGAGCACATAGGTTTGCGATTCGGCGCGCGCCAGTTGCACGAAGTCGTCGGCCAGCGTAAGCGCGCGCTGCGCATAGCGTTCGATGCGCTCGAGCAAACCGCGCGCAAGCACCGGCTCGCGGCGGGCACGCTCGATCTCCACCAGCGCGAGAATCGACGCCTGCGGCGAACGCATGTCGTGCGAAAGGAGCCGCAGCGCGTCTTCGCGCTGACGCTCGGCCGCATGCAAGGCCGACACGTCGACGAGGCCCGCGATCCAGCCGGTGGTCTCGCCCTGCGCGTTGGTGCAGTTGGCGTAGCGCAGCAAATGGTCGCGCTCGTGGGCATCGCGCACTTCGACGCCGTGCGCCATCAGCGCGGCGAATTCACGGCGCGTGGGATCGAGCGGCGCGGGCCAGTGCGTGCGGGCGAGCAGATTGTTTTCGGCATCGGAGGCGGCATCGGTGTCGATCGTCTTCACGAGCGTCAGGCCGCCGAGCACGGCTTGCATCGGACGGCCTTCGGGCAGCGGCGCGCCGAGACGCGCGAAATGCGCCTTGGCGGCATGATTGGCGATCAGCACGACGCCGCGCACATCGCTCACGAGGATCGGCTCGGGCATGCTGTCGAGGCTGTCCCACACGAAACGCTTCATGTCCTGCACGCGCTGCGCGGCCTGCGCCATCAGCGCCATGTGCTGCTCCAGCACGTCGCCGCCGAACTCGCGGCGGCGCTGCGGCGTTTCGGGCAGCAGATGGGGTTCGTCGGCGAGGCGTTGCAGTTCTCCGCGCAGGTAGGCCATCGTCATCTCGAGGCGCCGCCAGTTCCAGATCGGATAGACGGCCACGAGACCGACGATCGCCGGCACCGGCGACATCCAGAGCCGCGCGCCGTACAGCAAGGCGGCGCTGCCGGCCGCCGCGAGCAGACACAGTGCGCCGGTCAGCAGCAACGAACGGCGCGGCGACAACACCAGAAATCCGGCCAGCAACGCGGCAAGCGGCGCGAGCGACACCGCGAACAGAATCCACGGATAGACCGGCTCGATCTCGCGGCCGGTGAGCAGCGTGTCGAGCACGTTCGCGTGGATGTACACGCCGGGCAGCGGGCCGAGCTTGCCGGACACCGGCGTCGCGAAACGGTCGTACAAGCCGGACGCAGTCACACCGATCAGCACGATGCGGCCGCGCAACTGCTCCGGCGCCACATCGCCGGCGAGCACGCGCGCGAAACTCAGCTTCGTGTAGTTCTGCGCGTTCGGACCGAATGGGATCAGGAAACGGCCTTCGCCGCCGTCGTCGGATGCGGCTTCGGCTTCCCGCAACGCGTGGCCACGCTGCGAACTGTTCAGATGGAGCGAGCCGTGCTCCACCGCCTGGGCGACCGGCACCATCAGTTGCGGCCAGCGTGAATCGGCGCCGCCCTCGTAGCGCGCGACGCTGCGCACGATGCCGTCGCTATCGACTTCGAGATTGATATGGCCAAGCCCCGCCGCCGCATGCGCGAGCGGCGCCACCGGCTCAACCGCGACGCGGCGGCCGCTGTCATCGGACGCGGTGAGCAGGATCGGCAGATAGGTCGGACTCAGCGCGATCGCGTGGGCGAGTTCGGCGTCTTGCGGATTGGCTTCGGTGAACAGCACGTCGTAGATCACCGCGGCGGGCTTCGCGCCGGCGATCTGTTCCAGCAGCTTCGCGTGAACACTGCGCGGCCATGGCCAGCGGCCGAGTTGCGCGATGCTCGCGTTGTCGATTTCGACCACCACGAGATCGCGCAGAAGAGGTTGCGCGCGCAGGCTCAGAAAGCGGTCGTAGACCAGATGGTCGACGCTCGCGCTCAGGCGGCCGAGCGAGCTGAGCAGAATCACCACGATGCCGAGACAGCCGATGGCCACCCATTCGATCAGGAAGCGGCGGCCGGCGCGCCGTCCGAGACGGGCGCGCGGATCGAGGCTCAGGCGCGTAGGTGTGGTCGGCAAAGGGTTGCTTGGTTCGAAACCAGGAAGCGGGCTGATGCATGGCTCAGCCCCGTGAATCTACCAGCGTCAGCGCGCAAGCGTAAACGAGCGCACCGCACTGCTCTTTTCATAGAAGCGGCCGTTCTCGAACTGCTCGGCGACGATCGTCCAGTAATAGACACCGGCCGGCAGATCGCTCACGATCAGTTGACCGCCCGACAGATCGGTGCGGTCCACGAGCGGATGGCGCAGATCGGCCGTGCTCGCCAGCACGAAACGGAAGCGTGACTCGACCGTGGCGCGGCTGACGAACCAGCGGAATTCATAGTCGCGGCTGCCGGCCCGCTGCGTCGCCGACGCGGCCAAACCGAGCTGGCGGCGTTCGAACGCGTACACCTGCGGCAAGCCCTCGAGGCCGTGGGCGTCGATCGCGGCAATGCGTACGAAATAGGTGCCGTCGGCGAGGTCGCCAAAATCCGCGTGCGGCTCGCTCACGCGCTGGTCGCGGATCAGGTCGAGCTGGTCGGCGTCGCGCGCGATCTGCACGCGGTAGGCCACCGCGCGGTCGGCCGGCACGAGGTCGACCGCAACCGTTTTGCCGTCCTGCACCTTGGCCGGCTGCGTGAGCGCCGGCGCGGGCAACAATTCAACCGGGCCGCCGATCGTGCCGCCCGCCCGCGTCACACTGCCGAAGCGCGCCTTCACGAGTTGCACGGAGGCTTGCAGCGGCACGCCGGGCGGCGACGCGAAAGCGCGACCGCCGAGCGCGGCCGGGTCGACGCCGACCGCGCCGTCCAGCACTTCTACCGCGGTGCTTCGCGCGTCGCCGTCGTAGGCGATCTTGAAGCGCGTGCCGCGCACGCCCGCCACGACGGACGGCGAGCGGATCTGGAAGCGGTCGTCCTTTTTCGTCGCGTGCGTGACCTGGCTTTCGACTTCGCCATTGCGCAGTTCGAGCAGACGATCGCCGGCGCCGGTCAGCGTGGTGCGCCTCAGCGTGCCGATATCCAGCAGGCCGTTCTGCCCCACCGTGACGTGCGAGCCGTCGGGCAATTCCAGCGTCACAAAACCGTTGTCGCCGGTGCGCACGCGGTCGCCTTCGCCGAGCGTCGTCCCTTCGGCGAGCGGCACGTAGGGGTTCTTGCCGAAGGCGTGCTCGGCCGGTCCGCTGGTCGCGATCACGCGAGCGGATTCCTGTTCCTGTTTGAGCTTGTCGGCGGGCAGAAGCAACGCGATGCCGGCCGGCATGCGGCGTGGCGCGGGCACATGATTCAGGCGGCTCAGCACGGCCCAATCGCTCGAGTCGCGCATATAGCGGCCGGCGATCTCGTAGAGCGTGTCGCCTGCGTGAGTCAGATACGAGACATAGGCCGGCGCGGCGGCTTTCGCACGCGGTTTCGGCGCGCGCGACGCTTGCGCGGACGCCGACACCGGCGCGAAACAGGTCATCGCGAGCAGGCCGGCGGCCGCGAGCCATGCGCCGCTGCGTCGGCCCGGCGAAACCAGGCGGCCGCGTGCTGCTCCATCAACGCAAACCGTCACGCCTCCCCCGCTTCAGGGCGTTCGCCGGCCGCTGCCGGCGGCGTGGCGGAATCGATTCTCTCCAGCCGGTAGCCATAGCCGTAAATCGGCGTCAGCCGATAGCCCTGCTCCGGGCGCAGGCCGAGCTTGCTGCGCAACATCGACACGTGAGTGTCCATGGTGCGCGACGGAATGTCGGTCGCCTGCTTCCAGATCACGTCGAGAATATGCGCTCGCGACAGCGGCCGGCTCAGATGCTGGAACAGCAGAAGCGCGAGTTCGAACTCCTTCTGCGTAACGGCGACCGTCGTGCCGCGCGCCACCACGTGCTTGGCGCCCAGATCGAATTCGAATTCGCCGAAGACTTCCTTCGCCGCGGCCGGCTTGAGATGGTACGCGCGGCGCAGCAGTGAACCGACGCGCGCCAGCAAGACCGCCGCGGACACCGGTTTGACGACGTAGTCGTCCGCGCCCGTGTTGAGAATCGACGTGATGTCGGTTTCGCGGCCGCGGCTCGTCATGAACAGAACCGGCAGGCGCTCGGAGAGGCTTTCGCGCACCCAGCGCAGCACCTCTTCGCCCGACATGTCGGGCACGTTCCAGTCGAGCACCAGCAGATCGAACGTCTGGCGCCGCAACTGCCGCACCAGTTCGCGGCCCGCACCGTATGCGTGACAGATATGGCCCGCCGCCGACAGCGTTTGGCAAACCAGGTCGGCCTGAGCCGAATCGTCATCCAGGACAGCAATTCTCATAACACCCCGCAACGCGACATCCTTCGTAACTGGTGGCCGGCTGGCCGGCAGATGACCGGGATGACGGCGTAAGCACCGACGATCCGGCTTTCAATTTCATCTTCGGCTGCACATTTTTCGACTAGTGGTCCTTTGCCTTGCGCCCTGTTCAGGCCTTCCGCCGCCATCTCGATATTAGGACGCGTGATTCGCTTTATCGCCGAGGTATCGAGGGGGAAGGCCATCATAATCGAAAAACGGCTGCTGTTTTCCGGATGCGATTAAGCCGCTATCCGGTCCGGCTATGCGACGCCATTTATTGGTATCGACCGCTCGGGTCGCGGTTCGGGTCGGCTGGTCTCGCTCGCACGGTGATTGGCCCCGTTCGCCGTTGTCTTTGCAGGCCGCGTCTTACATTCAGCTCGCGGCGATTTGACAATTTGCGAGTCAGTATAGGAACAGTCTCAAAATAAATCGTTTAAGAATTGTCAAACCGCAGGGCTCGCGATCCGGACAAAAAAATGCGGCGCGGCCTCATTCCGAAGGCCCGCGCCGCTCAAAACATCACACGCTCGCAAGGGGTCTAGCCGCACGAGTAAAGTCAAATTAGCCCGTCATAAAATCGAGCTCAAGATGAAAAAACTGCCTTTGTAACTGGCAGCGAGGTAGTTATTACGTCGGACGTAATTCGCGCGGGAGGGAGAGCTTGCGCCATATGCGCTGAAAATCGTATGAATTGAAGCGTTCGCAATGGGGAATTTACATACGCAGCCATTTTGTTACAGTCGATGCGATTGTGGGACAGATTGTCGGATTACTACGGCAACCTTTAATCAATCAATTTGTTAGCTGTTCGGCCAAGCTCCTCTCGTACCCACGACCGGCATCAGGCACCCATGCAGCGGCGTGCCGCCGCGACGCGTTCCAGCGTGACCAGCGCTTTGCCCACCGAACCGATGCCGAGCGCCTGCGCGGCGGCATACGATAAATCGATGATCCGTCCACGCACGAACGGTCCGCGATCGTTGATACGAACGATCACCGAGCGCGCGCCGCCGAGCGCCGTTACCCGTACGCAGGTGCCCAGCGGAAAGGTGCGATGCGCCGCCGTGAGCGCGTGCATGTCGTAGCGCTCGCCGCTCGCGGTGCGGCGTCCGTGGAACTGCTTGCCGTACCACGTCGCCGTACCGGTTTGCCGGAGGGTGTTGCCGCATGCGCAGGCGGGTGTGGACGATGCGGTATCGTCGTTCACCAGTGGATCGGGCGGCGGCTCGTCGTTCGCGGTGTCTGATGCGTGCGATGCGCGGGACCCGCCAATTTGCATCGCATGCTGTGCTGCACTTTGACCCTGGCGATCGACGGCTGCACCGCCGCTAAGCGAATCGCGACCGGCGTCCGGTTGCGCGCATCCGGCGAGCACCAACAGCGCGCCGAGCAGCAGGACTGCCGACGCGCGCCGGGCCGCCGCAAAGCAATGTGGAGAGAAAATCATAGGCATCACGTCGCGCGGCGCACTGCCTGCGGCAGGCTCCGCGTCCCGTTCGAATTCAAGGTCACTGCAGATGAGCGGCGAGGCCGCGAGCGCGCCGTGTTACTGGCGTTTCGGGAGGTACTTGAGCGGATCGACCGGCTTGCCGTCGGCGCGCACTTCGAAGCGCAGCGACGCCTGGCCTTTGTCGTCCGCGCCCATTTCGGCGACCACCTCGCCTGCCTTGACGTCCGCGCCTTCCTTGACGAGCAGCGCGCGGTTGCTGCCGTACGCCGTCAACAGGTGGGCGTCGTGCTTGATGATGATCAGCTTGCCGTACGCCGCGATGCGCCCGCCCGCGTACACAACCCGGCCGCCCGCCGACGCCCGCACGGGTTCGCCGACGCGCCCGCCTATCAAGATCCCCTTCGTCTTGCCCGACACGAACGGCGCGCTCACCTGACCGCTCACCGGCCACGCGAGTCGTGCCTTCGCGGACGCAGGCTCGCTCGGACTATCCGCGAAGATGGCGCGCGCTTGTGCGAGTGAATTCGATGACGCGCCGGTTGCAGACGGTGCGCCGGCAACTAGCGGTGGCGCAACGCGCAGCACCTGACCGACGCGCAGGCCGTCCGTGGGCGACAACTGGTTCCATTGCGCGAGCGCCGAAGGCTCGCGACCGAACGCCTTGGCGACGCCGATCTGCGTGTCGCCGGGGTTGACGCGGTAAAAGCCCGCAGGGACTTGCGAAGTGGGCACCGGCGTAGGCGCATTCGAGAATGCAGTCGCGGGCGGCGGTGCTTCGTCAACATGGGTCGGACGTGCCGGCGGTGCGCCAGACGAAGGCAGCGCGCAACTTGTCAACGACGCGGCCAGCAACAACGCGAACAGCACGGAAGAGCCCGATTTGGTAACACGGGACGAACAGGTTTTCATCGGGGAGATCCGGATCAATCGAACCGGGCCGGCGACCTGCGCCGGCCCGCATCGTCACATCGTCGGGTGATGCTTACGGCTTAGCCGGCGCTGCGTCGTCGTTCGACGGCGCATCTTGCGCGCCGCTGGCAGCCGACGCCGCCTGATGGCGATGCGCGTGCTTGTGATGCTTTTTCTTGTGGTGATGCTTGGCGGCCGGCGCGGAGGCTTCCTGCGTAGCCACGCCTGCTTGCGACGATGCTGCGACCGGGTTGGATGCCTGGGCGAATGCGCCGATCGAGAACAGACCCGCGACGGCAACGGTGAAAATGTGCTTCTTCATGGACGGTATTTCCTTAACGAACTGCGTTGAATGACCGCTTCACGGTCGCGTGTTCAACGAGTGTCAGGACAAAGCGTTGACGGCATCGCCGGGAACGGGGCGTTCCTTGACCATTTGTCACGCTTGCGCTCATGGCAGCATCAAATGTGGAGATATTTGAGCGCCCGCGAACGGGCGCAACGTCGCGCGGCGCGGCATGCGCGCCGGAACGTTTCGAGATCGTTTTCCGGATAACCGGTTCCTACCGGCCGCTTTCGATTTCCGGCATCGGCGCGAACAGCGCGTCGAGATCGTCGTCCGAGAATTTGGCGGCGCCGGCGGCGTCTTCGGAAAGAATGCTGTCGGCGAGCCCGGCCTTCTGCTCCTGCAACTCGACGATCTTTTCCTCGATGCTGCCCGCCGCGATCAGCTTATAGACGAACACCGGCTTGTCCTGTCCCAGCCGATGCGCGCGATCGGTCGCCTG
Organism: Paraburkholderia phytofirmans; assembly: GCF_046028095.1. Lineage (GTDB taxonomy): Bacteria > Pseudomonadota > Gammaproteobacteria > Burkholderiales > Burkholderiaceae > Paraburkholderia > Paraburkholderia phytofirmans_A. The sequence goes on along the minus strand of NZ_JAQQDJ010000017.1, from coordinate 120,577 downwards.
ATTCTCGGCGGCCGGGTTCCACCACGGGTCGTAGTGGATCACCGTGTCGGCGGCGGTCAGGTTCAGGCCGACGCCGCCCGCTTTCAGGCTGATCAGGAACAGCGGCACCTCGCCCTTCTGAAAACGCTCGACCGGCGTGACGCGATCCGTCGTGTCGCCGGTGAGCATCACGTAGGGGATCTCGACCTCTTCGAGCGCTTGCGCGATCAACGACAACATGCCGGTGAATTGCGAGAACAGCAGCACGCGGCGGCCTTCCTCGATCAGTTCCGGCAGCATCGACAGAAGCAGGTCGAGCTTGGCCGAGCGCATGGCGCGTGCGCCCTTCTCGATCTTGCCCGTCCTCTCGGCTTTTTCAGGAACGTCGCCCGCCTCGCCGGCTGCCTTGAGCGTTCTGACGAGTCGCGGATCGCAGCACACCTGGCGCAGCTTCAGCAACGCATCGAGCACGATGATGTGACTGCGCGCGAGACCCTGCGCGCTGACGGCGGCGCGCACTTTCTCCTGCATCGCCGTGCGCACGGTTTCGTAGAGATCGCGCTGCGCGCCTTCCAGGTCCACCGAGCACAGGATCGTGGTCTTGGCCGGCAACTCCTTGGCGACCTCGTCCTTGCGACGGCGCAGCATGAACGGCCGGATGCGCCGCGCCAGCAACGCGCGACGCACACCGTCGCCGTTCTTCTCGATCGGATTGCGCCAGCGCCTGGTGAAGTCTTTCTGGCTGCCGAGAAAACCCGGCAACAGAAAGTCGAACTGCGACCACAGCTCGCCGAGATGATTTTCCAGCGGCGTGCCCGTCAAACACAGCCGATGCCGCGCGCGCAGCCCGCGAATCGCCTGCGCGGCTTTGGTGGTGGCGTTCTTCACGTACTGCGCTTCGTCGAGAATCAGCAAGTGATACTCATGCTCGGCGAGCACCTTCTGGTCGCGCCACAGCAGCGCGTACGTGGTCAGAATCAGTTCGTGTTCGCCGATCTGCTCGAAGCGCTCCTTGCGCTGCGGACCGTTGAGAAGCAGCACTTTCAATTCGGGCGCGAAGCGGCGCGCTTCCTCGCGCCAGTTGTGCACGAGCGTGGTCGGCACGACGATCAGCGCCGGCCGTGTCAGACGCCCCGCTTCTTTCTCCGCGAGGATATGCGCGAGCGTCTGCACGGTCTTGCCCAGACCCATGTCGTCCGCGAGCACACCGGCGAGGTTCTGCTCGCGCAGAAACTGCATCCAGTTCAGGCCCTGGTGCTGATAAGTCCGCAGTTCGGCCTTCAGGCCGCGCGGCACCTGAACTTCGCGCAGACCAGGCCCGGCTTGCAGACGCTGCGCGAGTTGGCGGATCGAATCGTCGCCACGGAATTGCCAGCGGCCCGTGCCGTTCAGCGCTTCCAGGCGGCCGGCGTCGACGGATGCCACGCGCAGCGGCGCACCGTCCGCGAGCGAGCCGCCGAGCGCGTCGAACAGATCGACCAGCACGCGCACCACCGGCTTCAGTCGATCGGCGCGCAAACGCAGACGTTTGTTCTCCTCGGTCTTCAGCTCGATCGGTTCATCGTCGGCGATGGCTTCGAGCGCGCCGCCCAGCCAGCGCTTGTCGCGCCGGAACAGGTCGGCGAGCAGCGGTTCGAGCCGCACGTTGCGCTCGCCGATGCGAATGCCCATCTCGAGATCGAACCAGCCGTCGCCGGCCTGATGCGCGGTGCCTTCGATCGCGTCGATCTCGATCACGTTGTAGCGGAACTCGGGCGCCATCGTCACACGCCAGCCTTTGCTCACGAGCTCCGGCACGGCGTCGTTGACGAACGCGGACCACGCCTCGGCATCGGGCAAACCGAGCATGGTGTCGGGCAGCAGGCGCGAGGCGTAGACGCGGCTGGTCGGCACCTTCTGCAAACCGGTCTTGCGCAGTTCGAGCAGACGCTTTTTCTCGGCCTCGTAACGGCGGCGGATATGAATGACATCGCCGCCCGGCATCGGCACGAGCGTCACGCTGCTGTCCACGTTGATGCTCACGCCTTCGTAATCGAAACTCACGCCAGCCAGCTCGACCGATCCGGATTGACGCAGCCCCGCCTTGCTCGTCGAAGACGGCAGCGCGTGACTATTGAGCGAAAGCACCGGCACCGGCTCGACGTCGATCACGCGAATCGCGGACGCGTCTTGCGTGGGCGGCAGCGGCAACTCGGGCGCGATCTCGCGTAGCACCGAAGCGACCAGCGGCGCTTCGGCGAGCGAGATGGGCGGCATGGCGAGGTAATCGGGCAACTGCTGGAACGGCAGCGACGACTGGACGATGCCCGCCTCGTTCGCGACGCCGTCCACGTACCAGACCGGCTCGGTCGGCAGCACCATGCTGGCGCGCGGTTCGGTGCAGAGCACGGGCCTCAGGCGTTCGTCGGGGAGCGGCTCCCATTCGATCCGGCCAGGCCGGTCGGCGCCGCGCGACAGCGCGGCCGGTCCGGCCTCGCCGGGCGCGGGCTTGAAGTCGAAGAACAGCCGCCCCGTCGCGATCAGTTTCTGCAGCATCTCCGCGCCGCTCGTGCCGCGCAGAATGAACTGGCCGAAATCTTCACGGGAGCGGCCAAGCCACAGACCGCGCAGGATCGACAGGTCTTCGTCGGAGACGAACTTGGGCTGCTTGAGCAGCGCCGCTTCCACATTGCCCCAGGCTTCGTCGACCGCGACGACCGCGCCGGCAGCATTGCAGCGCGCGCGGTACAGCACCACTTCGTGGCGCTTGTGGAAGCTGGACCAGTTCAGCTGGTACGCGAGCGTTTGCGTGCGCGGCGCGCTCGCCTTCTGCGCGTCGGCATCCGCGGCCTCGGCGCGGGCGCGAAAACGTTCGAGCCAGCTGACCAGTTCGGGCCGCACGCCTGCCGGCTGCCCCATGTGCCCCATGTGTGCAATCCGCTTCGGCGGCAGATCGCCGGTGGTCTCGCTGTCGTCCGGTTCGACCTGGGTGATATGGTCCATCTCGTCGTGGTACTCGAGCTCGGCGAACAGCAGCGCGGCGACGTGCTTGCAGTTGCGGCCGACCGGACACGTGCAGTCGCCCTGCGCCCAGGGCGAACCGCCATCGGTACGGAATCGCACCCGCGTTTTGTAGGGGATCGGCCGGGTGCCCTGCACGTCGCCGCTGAGCGTGGCGCCGTGCCATTTCACGTTGGCAACGGGGCCGACCGAGCGCGCCTTGGCGACGGTGTGGTCCCCGAGCCATTCTGCAATCCGTTCCCGATCAAAGAAAACTGACGACATCAGCGTCCAATCCTATTCAAGCCGGCTTAGGCAAACGCGCGGACAGAATCAGTCCGGTGCGCGGATGGCGCCGGCCGGTGAATATCTGTGCGGCATCGATTGCCTGTGGTAACCGGCCATTTTACGCGTTGGACAAAATGGGTTGTGTGCCCACCTCCACATCCACGCCAGCCGCCGCGAACACCTGAGCTAGTGCGGGCGCCGGTGCTTCATCCGTCACCAGCTGATCGACTGCGTCGGCGCCGAACGCGTGCACCAGCGCGCTGTGACCGAATTTCGCGTGATCGGCCGCGACCACGCACCGTTCGGCCTGGGCGAAGGCCGCCTGCGAAAACGTCGCATCGGCGGGCAGCGCGTCCATGAAACGCCCCTGCATGTCGATCGCGGTAACCGAAACGATCGCGTAGCGCACGTGAAACTGCCGCAGAAAAGCCAGCGCGCTGTCGCCGACCGCGGCGCAATCGTCCGGCCGCAACTCGCCGCCCGCGATGAAGACCCGGTTGCCATTGCGCGGCGCCAGCACGCGCGCGACTTCGATGGAATTGGTCACGACCGTGAGCCGCGAGCGGACGGCAAGCGCCTGCGCGATATGCAGGCAGGTCGTGCCGCCCTCCAGGATCAGCGAATCGCCATCCCGCACCAGCTCGCCGATGCGCGCGCCGATTGCCCGCTTGCCTTCGGCGCTCGCCGTCATGCGTCGCTGGAACGGCGGCTCGTCGAGCCGCTCCGGCAGCATGATGCCGCCGTGGACCTTGATCAGCAGGCCGTCCGCGATGAGCGGCTTGATGTTGCGGCGGATGGTCTCGTCGGACACGTCGAAACGGCCGGCTAGGTCCGTGATCGTGCAGGTGCGCTGCTCGCGGACGAGTCGCAGGATTTCGGCTTGGCGCTGGTTGGAAAACATGGCGATTGGGCGGTGATGGTTCGGTGGAGTCTAGCAAAAGACACAGTTCTGCGGGTTGAATAGCCACACGTTTCCAACTAAAACCACATGTCCACGGCGATGACGGCCCGTTCTATTCTGCTGAAACGGGGCTGCGGTGAAGTCGGTTCCTTCTAAAAACACGATCGTGTGACCGTTGCATGACGCCGCCGAAATCACAACAGGGTCGCGTGCTCGTTGCATTTCGTGTTTTTTTACGGCAATCTACCCACACCTCCTCCACGCATTTCCACACATGTCCACATCCCTTCCCACTCACGCTCGCGTCGCCATCGTCGGCGGCGGGATCATCGGCTGTTCGGTCGCCTACCATCTGACGAAACTGGGTTGGACCGATGTGGTGCTGCTCGAACAGGGCCAACTGTCGTGCGGCACGACCTGGCATGCGGCCGGGCTCGTCGGCCAGTTGCGCGCGCAGGAAAGCATGACGAAGCTGATCCGCTATTCGACTGCGCTCTACGCCGAACTCGAAGCCGATACCGGCCTCGCCACCGGCTGGAAGCAATGCGGCTCGCTCTCGGTCGCGCGCACGGCCGAGCGGATGACGCAACTCAAGCGCACCGCCGCCGTCGCCCGTGCTTACGGCGTGGCCTGCGACGTGATCAGCCCACGCGAAGCCGGCGACCTGTGGCCGGTCATGCGCACCGACGACCTGCTCGGCGCCGTCTGGCTGCCAGGCGACGGCAAGGCGAATCCCACCGACCTGACCCAGGCACTCGCCCGCGGCGCCCGCCAGCGCGGCGCGCGCATCGTCGAAAATACCCGCGTCACGGCGATCCACACGCGGAATGCACACGACGGCAAGTCGAACGGCGCGCGCGAAGTCAGCGGCCTCGCGTGGCGCAACAAGGACGGCGAGGAAGGCACGCTCGGCGCGGACATCGTCGTGAATTGCGCGGGCCAGTGGGCCAAGGCCGTCGGACGCCTGTGCGGCGTGACCGTGCCGCTGCATTCGGCCGAGCACTACTACATCGTCACGGAACGGATTGCCGGCGTGCATCCGGATCTGCCGGTGATGCGTGACCCGGACGGCTTCATCTATTTCAAGGAAGAAGTGGGCGGCCTCGTGATGGGCGGCTTCGAGCCGGATGCGAAACCGTGGGGCATGAACGGCATCCCCGAGAATTTCGAGTTTCAACTGCTGCCGGACGACTGGGATCAGTTCGAAATCCTGATGGAAAACGCGCTGCAGCGCGTGCCCGCTCTGGAAACCGCTCAAGTGAAGCAGTTCTATAACGGCCCCGAATCGTTCACGCCGGACAACAACTTCATGCTGGGCGAAGCGCCCGAACTGCGGCGCTTTTTCGTCGGCGCGGGTTTCAATTCGATGGGGATCGCGTCGGCGGGCGGCGCCGGGATGGCGCTCGCGGAATGGATCGTCGCGGGCGAGCCGACCATGGATCTGTGGCCGGTCGATATTCGCCGCTTCGCGCGCTTCAACGGCAACGATACGTGGCTGCACGATCGCGTCAAGGAAACGCTCGGCCTGCATTACGCAATGCCCTGGCCGAATCGCGAACTCGACAGCGCGCGGCCGTTTCGCCGCTCGCCGCTGTATTCGCTGCTGCGTGACGAAGGCGCATGTTTCGGCAGCAAGATGGGCTGGGAGCGCGCCAACTTTTTCGCGCCTTCGCCTGATGAGGCCAGGATCGAGTACGCATTCGGCCAGCAGAACTGGCTGCCCTGGAGCGGCGCCGAACACCGCGCGTGCCGCGAAGGCGTCGCGCTGTTCGACATGACGTCGTTCTCCAAATTTCTCGTCAAGGGGCGCGACGCGCAAAGCGTGCTGCAAGGCCTCGTCGCCAACGACGTGGACGTGCCGAACGGCACCACCGTCTACACCGCCATGCTCAACGAGCGCGGCGGCTATGAATCGGACTTCACGCTCACGCGCCTCGCCGACGATCAATACCTGCTCGTCACCGGCACCGCGCAAACCACGCGCGACTTCGACACCATCGAAAAATTGATTCCGCACGACAAACACTGCACGCTCGTCGACGTGACCGGCCAATATGCGGTGCTCGCCGTGATGGGCCCGCGTTCGCGCGAACTGCTGCAAAGCGTGTCGAAAGCGGATTGGAGCAACGAAGCGTTCGCATTCGGCCAGAGCCGTGAGGTCGATCTCGGTTATGCGACAGTGCGGGCCACTCGCCTCACCTATGTCGGCGAACTCGGTTGGGAATTGTACGTGCCGGTGGAATTCGCGGTCGGCGTGTACGAGACGCTGCACGCAGCGGGTAAAGCATTCGGCCTCGTCAACGCGGGCTACTACGCGATCGACTCCTTGCGCATCGAGAAAGGTTATCGCGCATGGGGCCGCGAACTCACGCCGGATACGAACCCGTTCGAAGCGGGCCTCTCATTCGCGTGCAAACTCGACAAGGATATTGCGTTTCGCGGCCGCGACGCGCTGCTGAAATTGCGCGCCGAACCGGTGCGCCGCCGCATGGTCGTGCTGACCGCCGACGGCGCCGCGGATCGCATGCTGTGGGGCGGCGAAGCGATTCTGCGCGACGGCAAACCGGTGGGCTTCGTGAGTTCGGCGGCGTTCGGCCACACGCTGGGCTGTCCGGTGGCAATGGGCTACGTGAACAATCCAGACGGCGCAGCGGACGCCGCGTATCTGAACAGCGGCAGCTATGCGATCGACGTCGCCGGCGAACTGCTGCCGGCAACGCTGCATCTGAAGGCGCCTTATGATCCTCGCTCGGAACGCGTGAAGAGTTAAAGAAGCGCTAACGCTCGCCGCGCGCCATGCTCGAAAACACGCCGTCGCGCCGGATCAGCCCGTGAAACAGCGCGGCCGCGAGATGCAGCAGCACGGTGGCGAACAACGCGAGCGCGAGCCACGTGTGCAACGCGCGCAGCAACGCGAACAACTCGACGTTGTGCGGCGCGATCGGCGGCAAGTGCAGCGGACCGTAGAGCGTGACCGGATAACCCGCTGCGGACAGCATCGCCCAGCCGATCAACGGCATGGCCGCCATCAACACATACAGCACCAGATGTGAGGCCTTCGCCGCGAGGCGCTGCGGCGCGGGTATATCGTCGGGCAACGGCGGGCTGCCGCGTGTGATGCGCACGCCCACGCGCAGCAGCACCAGCAGCAGCAACGCAATGCCGAGCGGCCGGTGAATCGCGATCAGCGTGTTGTGCGCGCGCGAGACGGTGGCGACCATGCCCACGCCGATGAACAGCATCGCGATGATCAGGGGCGCCATCGTCCAGTGCAACAGGCGCGCGAGCGGACTGAAATGGGTGCGCGTCGGCCTCATGAGTGATCTCCGTTTGTCTGGGCTTGATGAACCGCGGGGTGCAGGGCTTCCTCGCGTGTGCGGCGCTGGTACGACAGCGCATACGCCGCCGAACGCGCGGCGAGCAAGGGATCGTCCGATGGCGCGATGCCCGCGGGCAGGATCGTCGGATCGAAGTTGACGTCGCGGCACGTGCCGTTTGCCTGCGATGTGGTGTGATCGATCACGAGCGTGCCCGCGTCGATATGCTGCCGATCGTCGGGCCATTGCAGCGTGGCGTCGTTCGTCGGGTCGCCGGGCTTCGCGACCGTCAGGATCAGATGCCAGCGCAAAGGTCCGTCTTGCAGGCGCTGATCGAGGTCGGCTTCGAGGAAATTCTTTGCGGTTTTTTCGGCGTCCGTGATCGGCGCATACGGCGTCTCGGGCACCATAGCCCAGCGCACCGCGCGCGTGTTGCCGGCGCCGTCGGTGAAACGGAATGCGTTGATGCTGTAGTACGCGGCATTCGCCAGACTCGACGAAGGCGGATGCGCCTTCACCCACGCCTGAAACGGCTGGGTCTCGGGATTGGCGGCATAGAACGCCTTGAGTTTGGCGGGGTCCGGTTTGCCGGTCGCCGGGTCGGGCTTCGCCGCGCTCAGTTGCTGATAGAACTGCTCGGGCGTGTGCACCGCGAACACCGGTGTGGAATTCATGCCGGTGCGCCACTGCTCGCCGTTTTGCAACTGGAACAGCAACGCGAGACTGCGCACGGGCGAACTCGTATCCGGCGCGGAAGGATTGCCGCCGGGCACCGCGAAGCGTCCCGTGATGGGCGTGCGGCCGGCCGCGAACACCGCCGCGCTCGAGAGCGCCGCGCCCTCGCCGTTGCTGTCGAAATAGCCTTCAATGCACAGACCCTTCGCATGATTGCGCCGATAACCGGGATGCGGCTGACCCGCCACGGCTTCGAATGTGTTGATGATGCGCGGTGCGGTGAGACGTGCCGGCGTCAGCCAGCCTGCCGTGTAAGCGAAGCCGCCGGCGAGCACCAGCACGGCCGCGCCGATCGCGACGAGTCGGCAAGGCACGCAGACAGGCGCCGGATTGGGAACGGATGGTTTTGCCACGAAAACTCCTCTGTCGGATAGATGCGCTTACCGGGCAAACACACGACGCAGCGATCTATTCCATTCGATATCCGGCGCGCCCGTTCCAGTTGCGCGCCGGGTATCGGCACTTCAATTGACGCTGCCTGCCTGCGCGTCCTGGCTTGCGACGTGGTTGGTAGCCGCCGCTTCTTTGGCGAGTGCTTCCTTGTGCTGCGCGACCTGCTGCGCGAACACCGGGCTCACGTCGGGATACGATGCATCGGTGACGTAATTCAGGCCGTTCTGCTGGGCCTGGATCAATTCCTGGTACACCTCAGCACGCGTCTTGCCTTGCGCGAAAGCACTCGACGAAGCAGCGAGAACGACAACGGACAATGCGGCGAAAGCGATCTTCTTCATGATGAACTCCAATGAGTTTTGTGCGGGTTTGCATGAGGGAGAACCACAGGTCCGCGGCTTTTATTCCTGCCTCGAAGCGAGAGAAAAAACATATTCGAAAGCGGGAATAAACGGACCCGCAATCGGGTTAGCTCGCGCTTTCGGCGGTGCGGTGCGGGCTGCGTGAAAGTGCGCACGCGCGAACCGGCAGCGTAGAAATTGGCGTGCGAACATATGGAATAAACTGGGGTGTGTGCGTGTTCGCCCCTCGACAGCCGAACTCCGACGCACGCCGACACCATGACCACTGACGCCCCATCCGATTCGCCGCTTTCCGAAGCGGACATTCAGGCCTACGCCGACGGCACGCTGACGCCCGAGCGCGCCGCGTTTTTGCGGGAATATCTGGGCAAGGATCCGGCGGAGGCGCGCCGCGTGGCGTTTTACGGCAGGCTGAACGCGCAGATCCAGCAGGCTTTTCAAACAACTGACGAACCCGTGCCGGGCCGCGTCACGGCGTGGCGCCGCGCAATCGCGCGCATCAACATGTCAAAACGCACGCGGAAGTGGCTCAACGCGCTGGCGGCGCTTGCGCTGACGTTCGCAGTGGCAAGCGGCTGGCTCGCCGCGACCCAGGTGTCCGCCCAGGCGCTGAACAACGCCGCGGTGATGGCGCTCGCGGAAAGTGCGGCCGGCCAGGTTTCGGCTGCATCGCCCACACGCGTCGATGCGTCCGCGCCGAATCTCTCGGCGATCGGACTGCGTCTCGTGGACCGACGCGTGGTGGCGCTGGGCCCGCTGCAGCGGGTCAGCGAATTCATCTATCTGAACGGCGACAATCAACCGGTCGTGCTGCTGTCGGCTTTGGCGCTGTTCGCGCCGGTGCAGGCGCAGTGGTCCGCGAGACGCATCGGCGAGATTCGCCTGTTGCTGTGGACCGCGCAGCGGCAGCGTTTCGTGGTCGCCGGCGACGCTCGCACCCACGGCCTGATGCGCGCCGCCGACGCAATGACCATGCGATGACGATGTGATGAATACAGCACGCGATTCACGATCTCAGACACTGCGGCGGAATAAAGTGCACACAAACGTGTTCGCATCTCAAATGCGTCTTTTCGCGCGACAGGAGCACGCCTCCTCGCCTGCGGGAAACCCCACGATTGGGATAAAAAATGGATGTCCGTGACGAGTTGATGGAACATGTGCCGCGATTGCGGCGCTATGCGCGAGCGCTGATCAACAACCGCGACCTCGCCGACGACCTGGTGCAGGACACGCTCGAGCGTGCGCTCGGCCGCACCGGCATGTTTCAGCCGGGCACCGACCTGCGCGCGTGGCTGTTTACGATCATGCACAACGTGTTCGCCAATCAGGCGCGCAAGGCGTCGGCGCGCGCCGTCCACGTGGCGGTCGACGACGAAAGCGTGTCCGAGAGCGAATTCGCCGTGCCCTCCGAGCAGACCCGCTCGCTGGAAATGCGCGACCTCGACTACGCGTTGCAGCGTCTGCCCATGGAGCAGCGCGAAGTCGTGCTGCTGGTGGGCCTCGAGGAAATGAGCTATGCCGATGTGGCGCTTGCGCTGAACATTCCGCTCGGCACGGTGATGTCGCGGCTGTCGCGCGGACGCGAACGCTTGCGGGCGTTGATGGCGGGCACGCAGCCCGGTGCAAAATTACAGGTGGTGCGATGAGCGACCAGACTATGCCGATCGGCGAAGAAGACCTGCACGCGTACGTGGATGGCACGCTGTCCGACGAACGCCGTGCCGATGTAGAACGCGCGCTCGAACAGAATCCCGACCTGGCCGCGCGCGTCAGCGATTATTTCTCGCTGAACAGCATGTTCCACGAGCGCTACGACCGCGTACTGAACGAGCCCGTGCCGAAGCGCCTGCAGGCGCCCGCCCCGCGCCGCTGGCGGATTGCCGCCAACTGGCCGCAATTCGCCGGGATGGCGGCGGCGCTGGTGCTGGGCGTGGGCATCGGCGTGGGCACGCATATGGGACAGGACGCGATCGCGCCGGTCGCGGGCGGCCACTCGGACACGCGCCCTGTCAGCGCCGACAGCTCGGAAATGTTCGCGCGGCAGGCGGCGGTGGCGCATGTGGTCTACATGCCAGCAGTGGACCGGCCGACCGAGCTGAGCACCGACGACCACGAACAGGATTTCGTGCAGTGGCTCGCCAGCCGGCTCGGCACGAACGTGCATCCGCCAGTTCTCTCGAAGAGCGGTTTCAACCTCTCGGGTGGACGGCTACTGCCTGGCGCCGATGGCCCGACCGCGCAGTTCATGTATCGCGGGCCGAACGGCGAGCGGGTCACGCTGTGCATCTCGCGTCGCCAGCAGAATTCGAACACGACGGCGTTCAAGCTGTATCAGGACGGCCCGGTGAACGTGTTCTACTGGATCGACGGCGACTTCGGCTATGCGGTGTCGGGAGGCATCGACCGCAAGCAGTTGCTGCAACTGTCGCATGACGTGTATTCGCAGTTGACGGGCGTGGCGCCGGGTTGATCGCTGGGCTTTTTATTTTGCGGGCACGCGGCCTCGAACGTGTGAGGCCGTGCGCATCGCGTTGTTTTTAGGCTCTATCGCGGTATGGCAATGCTGCGCACCTGGTTCGAATCGAACTCGACAATATTGCCCGCATTCGCACCCGACCTGATCAGCTCGCGCGGCGTCACGCCCAACAGGCGGCCCATCCAATGCGCCATGTGACTCTGGTGCGCGAAGCCCGTATCGAGCGCGATCTGACTCGCGTTGAGCTTGCCTTGCAGCAGCAGCGTCCGCGCGCGCTCCACGCGCCGCTGCACCACGTATTGATGCACCGGCATACCGAGCGTCTCGCGAAACAGCACCTTGAAATGCGGCACGCTCAGCTCGGCGAGCGCGGCCAGTTCGCTCAGCGTGAGACGCTGGTCGAGATGCGCTTCGATGAACTCGATCACGCGCGCGGCCGTTTTTGGCGCGAGCGTGCGCCCCTTGTTCTCGAGCGTCGGCGCACCGCCGATCAGGCGCACCACCATCGCCGTACACAGGCTTTCGGCGTAAAGCGGATCGGATGTCTCGTCCGCTTCGAGCTCGGCGCGCAAGGCCCAGGCGAGATGCTGGAAGCGCGGATCGCGCATCTGGAATTGCGGACGCAGTTGCGCATCGGCCGATTTCAACGACAGTTGCTCGACGGTCCGCTGCGCGAACGCCTCGCTGATCCACACGCTGAAAATCGTGCAGGCGGCCTCGTCGCTCCACTGCCCGTCGAGACCGGCGGGAATCACGTCGGCGTCGCCATGCGCCTGGATTCGCGAGTGGCGCCGCTCGTTGCACAGGCAGCGCGCCCTGACCGGCGCGCCGACATGCACGCCCACCCGGTGATACTTGAACGCGGGAATACGGTGCAGCCCGGCCGACACGTTGACCAGTTCCGCGCCGAAGCCCTGCCAGCCGAGCAATCTGCTCGAGCGCAACGTGAGGCGGGAACCGCTATGTGGCAGCGGTTGTGGTCGCGGTTGCGGTTGCCCTACCGGTTTCGGTGTCACTGCATTCATTGCTTCCCTCGTGGATGACGGCGAGTGAGTCTGCATTGTGCGGCGTTTTGCGCGGCTTCGCTCGACTCTACGCGATTCAACGTTTCTGCTGCGGCGCGGCAAGTAAAACCGTCATCCGAATCTGCGCGGCGCGATCCTTGCCCGCGCGCTTTCCCGCCGCTGCGTCCCTAAGATGAGGGCGTACCGAGTCAACCAGGGAGCGCAACGTGTTCGTGATTTTTGGAGCTGCCGGCAATGTCGGCAAAGTAAGCGCGGCGGCATTGCGCCGGGCGGGCCGCAACGTGCGCGCGGTCGTCCGTGATAAGCAACAGGGTGAATTTCTTGCAGGGCTCGGCTGCGAAATCGTCGTCGCGGATCTGCTCGACGCCGCGACGGTGGCGCGCGCCATCGAAGGCGCGCATGCGGTGCAACTGCTGTGTCCGTTGCCGCGTGGGCACGCCGATCCCGCGCAGCCAATGCGCCGCATGATCGACGTGAGCGTCGCCGCACTGCGCGCCGATCCGCCGCCGCGCATCCTCGCGCTCTCCGACTACGGCGCGGAACATGCAGCCGGCACGGGCATCACCACGCTGTTTCACGAGCTTGAAACGCAACTGCGAACGGTCGATTCGCAGCTGACGTTTCTGCGCGCCGCCGAACATATGCACAACTGGGCGCGCGTGCTGCCGGTCGCGCTCGCGAGCGGCGCGCTGCCGAGTTTGCATCATCCGTTGAGCAAGCGCTTTCCGACTGTCGCCGCGCAGGACGTGGGCGTGCTCGCCGCCGAGGTGTTGCTCGACGGCGGCGCGCAGCCGGTGTCGCCGCGCGTGGTGAGCATAGAAAGCGATGAGCGTGTCAGCGCATTCTATGTGGCGCGCACGATCAGCGAACTGGCGGGCCGTACCGTCGTAGCACGCGAAGTGCCGCGCGGCGAATGGGCCGCGGTGCTGCAAGGCACGGGGCTCGGCGAACACCATGCGCGTTTGATCACCGATCTCTACGACGCGCACAACGCGGGCCGTATCGATGTCGAAGCCGAGATCAGCGAGCGGCGTTTCGGCGCGACGACGCTAGCGGAAGTATTCGCTGCGCTTCTGCCGCGCGTGGCCGCGGCTGCTGCACCTGCCACCGGCACCGGCACCGCTCGATAAACAGGAGAGATCGCATGCATACCTGCCCTTTGCTCCGCGCATCGATCGACGCGCGCAAGGTCGAATCCCAACATCGAACGCAGTCGACACGCACGAGCACGAGCACACGCGCGCACCGCTGGCTGGCGATATCGGCGAGTCTTGCGGGATGGCTCGGCTGGCGCGCGCTGCGGGATATGCTCAACGCCATCCCCGACAGCAACGACGACTTCAGCCTGTTCTGAGCGGCCGCGCTTCGATCCATGGAAGGCACAAAGCAAAGCGCCCGGCATGCCGGGCGCAAGATATCGACGAATCCGCCGCTACAGCACCGGCCGCCATGCACGCACGGCGGCCGGTGCGTGCGGCACCGCCGTCCGTCATTCAGTGCAACGCCTCCTTGAGTGCGATCACAGCTGTTCGAGGTGTTTCACTTTGTTTGCGTTCTCGGCTCAATCTCGGGATCAGGGAACATACATCCGCCATTACGGATCAGCGCCTTCACCTCTTCGCTCACCTGCATGGGGTTTTGATTTAATCGAGCAACGAACTGCTTGCAGCGCCGCACGTACGACTTCGAATCGTGCTTCGCGCTCCAAAGGACTATGTTAAGCACGATGGGAATGAGGTCCAGGCCCTTCTCGGTCAGCGTGTAAAAGTCCTTGCGCCTGTCGTCGGGGCTGGGTGCCCTCGAGAGAATTCCTTGCTCCTCAAGAAACGCAAGGCGGGAAGCAAGGACATTGGTCGCGATTCCCTCCTCCGATTTCAGGAACTCGCCATACGTCTTCTTGCCGACAAAAACGATGTCGCGAATGATCAGGAGCGACCACCGGTCGCCGAAGATCTCCACGCCATAGTTCACTGCGCAATGGGACCGAAGGTCTTCTTTAGATGTCGTCTTCATGGCTAGATATTAACATCGCTTGCATATCGCAAGTAAATTCTGTTGTTTACTTGTTTTTTGCAAGCAATGTGTCTAGCATGGTTGTTCGGGAGTACGAGCAGCACCCAGCAACCAGGAGGCTGCATATGAGCACTATCAGCATCATCGGCACAGGCGGCATGGCCGCGGCGATCGGCGGTCTTGCCGCCAGGGCCGGACACACCGTCGAGGTGATGAGTCGCGACGCCGCCAGGGCGCGGGCGCTCGCCGGGCAGGTCGGAGCCGGCGCGACGACAGGAAGGTTCGCCGCCGCCCCGGCCGGGGACATTGTCATCCTGGCGGTTCCCTACTCCGCCGTTCTCGATGTGGTGAAGCAGTACGGCGAAGAGCTGGCAGGCAAGGTTCTAGTCGACATCACCAATCCCGTCGCCTCCGACCACGCGAGCTTCGTGACCCCCAGCGACAGTTTCGGTGCCCAGCAGATTGCCAAGGCCGCGCCTGCCGATGCGAAAGTCGTCAAGGCGTTCAACACCCAGTTCTCCCACGTCCTGGCTGCCGGTTCGGTTGCGGGCCACCCGCCGCTGGACGTGTTCCTCGCCGGGGACGACGTGTCGGCAAAGGCACGCGTCTCGGCGTTCATCGGGAGCCTCGGACTGCGCCCTATGGATACCGGGCCGCTGCCCATGGCGAGGACGCTGGAGCACGCCTGCCTGCTGTCGCTGGGCCTCCGCACCCATTCCGTCAAGCACGCCAACTTTTCAATCGGCGTCAGCCTTCCCGGCTGAGTGCACGGTACCACCGCTTCTCGCATCGCATTACTCATAAGGAACATTCACATGCACGTTTTCGTCACTGGCGGGACCGGCCAGGTCGGTTCATACCTCATTCCCGGCCTCATCGCCGCCGGGCATGAGGTGGTCGCCCTGGCCCGGTCGGACGCCTCTGCGGCAGCGGCGTCTGCGCTCGGCGCCAGGGTACGACGTGGAAACCTTGCCGACCTTGACGGTCTGAAGGCGGCGGCGGCGGATTCCGACGGCGTCATCCACCTCGGGTACAGGGCCGAACTGCTTTCGTCCGGCGGGATCACTGCCTTAGGCGACTCGGAGCTTTCGATCGTGCTCGCGTTCGGCGAGGCGTTGGCGGGCACTGGAAAGCCATTCGTCGCGGCGGGGAGTATCGGCGCGCCCACGAACCTGGGGCGGGCAGGCCCGCTCCTCGCACCGGCCAGCTTCGGCCGACCGGCGACCGAGGATGACCCGGCCCTTCCTTTTGGACCCATGGACGCGGGCACGCTGGTGGCTCGCAACATCGTGGAGACTGCTGTAGTCGGGCTCGCAGAGAAGGGCGTGCGGTCTTCGGTCGTGCGAATTCCTACCTTGGTGCATAGTTCGACGGGGCGCCTGCAACTGATCGGGCTCGCGAAAACGAAGGGCTTCGTCGGCTATCCCGGTGACGGCGAAAACCGGTGGCCCGCGGTGCACACCAGCGATCTGGCCTCGTTGTTGCGCCTGGCGCTCGAAAGAGGACCTGCCGGCAAGACCTGGCACGCGGTCGGCGACGAGGGTATCCGGTTCCGCGAGATAGCGGAGGCCATTGCCGCCCGCCTGGGCCTGCCCGCCGTGAGCATTCCCGCTGACGAACTGATGCTGCCAGGTTATTTCGGGTTCCTGACGGCTGTGGTGACGCTGGACCTCGCGGCGTCCAACGCGATCACGCGCCAGGTCCTCGGCTGGGAGCCCACTCAGCCCGGCCTGATCGCGGACTTGGACAACGGTCATTACTTCCCCGCCGGCTGACAAGCTGACGGCAGGGAGCCGGTAGCAAAGCACCCGGCCGTCATACCCAAGGTCATGAGCAAACGGCCCATGCATTTTACAAAACCCGTCACCTTCAAACTCGGCGCCAGCCTTCCCGGCTGAGCGCGCTCGCAGAACTTCTCGCATCACATCATCAACAGGAGCCCTAACATGCACGTATTCGTCACTGGCGGGACCGGCCATTCCGGTCCGTACATCATCTCCGAGCTCATCGCCGCCGGCCATGAGGTCACCGCCCTCGCTCGTTCAGACAAGGCGGCGGCTGCAGTGTCCGCACTCGGTGCGAAGGCGCGTCCCGGTACCCTCGAGGATCTTGACGGTCTTAAAGAAGCGGCCGCCGCCTCCGACGGTGTCATCCATGTCGCACACCGGCAAGACCTGATGCCGGTCGGCGGGATCAACGCCGTGGCCGACGCGGAGCTTCAGATCATGCTCGCATATGGCGAGGCGCTGGCCGGAACCGGAAAGCCGCTGGTCTCATCGGGAAGCATCGGCTCGCCCGGCTGGGAGAACCTGGGTCGGCCGGCCACCGAGGAGGATCCGCCTCTTCCCGGCGGCGATCCATACAAGAACACCTTGCGGGTTCGCAACATTGTGGAAACCACCGTAATCGGCCTCGCCGAAAAAGGCGTGCGGTCTTCAGTCGTCCGGATTCCTGAAATCATGCACAGCACGACCGATAACGTCGGCTTCCTTCCGTTGCTGATCGGGCTGGCGAAGGAAAAGGGTGTCGTTGGTTACCCTGGAGACGGTGCGAACCGGTGGGCCGCCGTGCACGCCCGCGACCTCGCCACCGTGTTCCGCCTGGCGCTTGAGAAGGGCGCCGCCGGCAGAAGCTGGCACGCGGTTGCGGACGAGAGCATTCCTTACCGCGAGATCGCCGAGGCCATCGGCAGTCGCCTGAAGCTGCCCGCCGTGCCCATTCCCGCTGACGTGCTGATGCTGCCGGGGTATTTCGGGTTCCTTGCGAATCTGGTCACGCTGGATACCCCGGCGTCGAGTGCCATCACGCGCCAGACGCTCGGCTGGACACCAACGCAGCCCGGCCTGTTTGCCGATATGGACAATGGCCACTACTTCCCTGCCAGCTGAGCTAAGCGGACGGCAGCGACTCCCGCATCGCGCCGAGCCCGACCAGGACACTATCCACCCGGAGCGGTAGGAGGGTGACGCAAGTGGCTCGGCGCACGGAAAACATCATGGGGCGAAAGCCTCGTACAGATCACGGGCATACCCCAACTCAGAAGGATATTTGACATGAGCACTATTAGCATCATTGGCGCAGGAGGCATGGCCACGGCGGTCGCCGCCCGTATCGCCACGGCAGGACATACCGTCGAGGTCCTGAGCCGCGACCCCGCCAAAGCGCGGGCGCTGGCCGATAAGCTCCCAGCGGGAGCGACTACCGGGACTTACGCCGCCGCGCCGACGGGCGATATCGTCATCCTCGCCGTGCCGTATGGCAGTGCGGCGGCGGTAGTGGCCGATTACGGAGACGCGCTCGACGGCAAGGTGATCATCGATATCACCAATCCGGTCGCCCCGGAGCTTTCCGGCCTCGTCACCCCGCACGGCAGTTCCGGCGCGCAGGAGATCGCCAGGGGTCTTCCGGCCACCGCGCACGTCGTAAAGGCGTTCAACACTATTTTCGGCCACGTGCTTGCCAAGGGTGGACGCCTCGACGCGTTCATCGCGGCCGACGACGCGGAGGCCAAGGCGCGCGTTTCGACCTTCATCGAGAGTCTCGGACTGCGTCCGTTGGATGTCGGCGGCCTGCACATGGCCTCGACGCTCGAGGCGCTCGGTCTGATGATGATCGGCCTGGCCAAAAACGGCGCCGGCACCTGGGACATCGCCTTGAACGTCGAGATCGGCTGAATCGCCGACGCCACGTCCTCACCGGCAGGTCCACAACACCACTGGGAGCAAGCCATCTCTCACGGCGTTCTCGTTAACCCATTCCAGTGGGGTTGTTTATCGACGGCGGCTTTTCGACCACATGAAATCATGCCGAAGAGCGTGGGACGATCCGATGCAACAGAAATGGAGAGATTTCGATGAGCACGCATGAGAATGTCCAGATTGTGAAGGAGTTTTTTGCAGCAATGGGCCGCGGCGATAAGCAAGGTCTGCTGGCGATTTCTGCCGAAGACATTGAGTGGATCATTCCGGGCGAGTGGCCGCTGGCCGGCACCCATCGCGGGCATGCGGGATTGGCGGCTTTGCTTCAGAAGGCTTCCGAAATGGTGGAAACGTCATACCCGGAGCCCCCCGAATTCGTCGCGCAGGGCGACCGGGTTCTGGTCGTCGGCTTCGCCACGGGCAGGATCAAAGCCACGAACAGGACGTTCGAGGACGATTGGGTCTTCGCCATTACCGTTCGAAATGGCAAAGTGACGAACATCCGGGAGTACATCGACACGCTTGCACTGGCGCGGGCCTCCGAACTTTAGAGCTGAAGCTAGCGATGAATCTGACAACAATAGTCAATCAGTTGGGTCGAACTGAGTCTGTCGAAGTCGCGGGCAGGCACGTTAGCGCGGGTACTTAGCTCACCGAGACGCGAACCCGTCGAGCTTCACGCGCTGTATCCGACACGCCGCAGCATGTCAGGAAAGCTCCGCGCCTTCATTGATGCCCTTATTGGTCACCTTGATACGGTCACGCCAACGTCCTCGCGCGACTATGCGCTGTCTTCCGCCAGGCGAGCGCCAAGGCATCGATAGCGGCAATTGACCCAATGAACAAAATGATGGCCTGAACGTCGCTTAGCGTGCAGCGGACCTTCGAATGTCCCGCTACTTCGCCGGTCGACTGACCGCAACTGGCTTGGCCGCGGCACGTGCATCGAAGCGCATTCTTCCCCCGGCGTAGGTTTTTCTGAGGGAAAAATATCCGGCGTAGGCTTCCTTGGCAACGCCGAGGAAGCCTACGCCTACATTGCAAGTTCAGACAGACGGAGACACGCGTCGCTGTGCCGGCCGAGACCCTCACCACTGATATTTTTCATTTTATTTTCAATCAGTTGCAGACAGTCTTGGCTCTCTTTGGCAGAGAGTGGATAGACCTCAAATCGTCACTATTCGTTTTCGTCGAAATAGTGACCGAACTTCACCTGCTTGGTGCGGATATAGCGCTCGTTTTCCTCGCGCATTGGAATGGCCAGCGCGACCCGCTCGCACACCGGAATGCCGTGCTTGGACAGCGTGTCGAACTTCTCCGGATTGTTGCTCATCAGACGCACCGAGGTGACCTTCAGCGTGCGCAGAATGCCGGCGGCCGAATCGTATTCGCGTGAGTCGTCCGGCAAGCCGAGATCGAGATTGGCCTCCACGGTGTCGCGCCCTTGCTCCTGCAGCGCATACGCGCGAATCTTGTTCGACAGCCCGATGCCGCGCCCTTCGTGGCCGCGCAGATACAGCAGCACGCCGCAGCCTTCCGCCGCGATGTAGCGCAGCGCGAGGTCGAGTTGCTCGCCGCAGTCGCAGCGGTAGGAGCCGAGCACGTCGCCGGTGAGGCATTCGGAATGCAGGCGCGTCAACACGGACGACTGGTTGGCGACGTCGCCCATCACGAGCGCGAGATGTTCGGCGCCGCTTTCGCATACGCGGAACACGTAGGAAGTGAACGTGCCGTAGCGCGTGGGAAGCGTGGCGGTGGCGTCGAGAATGACGCATTCGCCGTTGGTTGCGCCGTCTACTGCGGGCGACGGATCGTGAGACGTGAGCATGGCGTTAGACAATGGTGCTGACATGAACCCGATCAAACCGGGAATAAGGTACGGACTGGGAGTTTACCGCTAATCGGCGTCCCGCACCCGTATGCCCTTGCATGCAGCACGGAACCGCCGGCGCGGCGCTACCCGAGTTAAACGTCCGGCGCGCCACAGGTATTCCCGAAGTACCCCGGTGCCGCGTCACGCCTATACTGGAATGGCCTGTCCCTCACGACAGCGCGCCGCGCCGGCGTGCTGCACTGCGAAACGGAGCCGCTCCATGACAAGCGTTGCACAGCTTCTTAAAACGAAACCGAACAACACCACCGTTTTTACTGTCGGGGCCGACGATTCAGTCTATGAGGCAATCAAGCTGATGGCCGAAAAAGGCATCGGCGCGCTGGTCGTGACAGACGGCGACAGCATCGCCGGTATCGTCACGGAGCGCGACTACGCGCGCAAGGTCGTGCTGATGGACCGTTCGTCGAAGGCCACGCCGGTGCGCGACATCATGAGCAAGGCGGTGCGCTTCGTGCGTCCCGATCAGACCACCGACGACTGCATGGCCCTCATGACGGAGCGGCGCATGCGCCACTTGCCGGTGATCGAGAATGACCGGCTGGTCGGCATGGTATCGATCGGCGACCTGGTGAAGAACATCATCGCCGAACAGCAGTTCACCATTCAGCAACTCGAGTTCTATATTCACGGCGAGCGGCCCTGACGCAGAGCCCACGTCGCGGCACCGGACGCGCGAAAAAAGCCCAATCGGTCAATCGGTTGGGCGAAGCTACCTTGCGGCAGCGGAGGTTTCCTGACTGGTGGGCAACTTGCGCGCGGCACGGCGCGCTTGTGGCGCTCGCAGCGCTGCTGGCGCGTGGCGCGCTCAACCCATTCACCGTTTTTGCAACCGCGCGCGTCATGACGGGACGCGCACGTTGTTCTCAACTTCAGACCGCTTGCTGCGGTTTCCATTTCGATTTCCAGGCGGCGCAACGCTCCTTCCTGGAAGCACGGTTCGACTGATCCGCGCGGCTCCGTGTCGTTCGGCGCCCGACCGGGCAAGCCGGCCACTGAGCGCCGAATCCGCTTGCCCGGCTACCTCAGCTAATCTTAATTACCGAAGTAGACCGACTTCGGGCCCGACATCGGCTGAACCACGCCGCCGGCTTGCGACGAACCACTCGTCGCGCCACCGTAACCGCTGGTATCGGCGACCGGCTCCTGCGTCTGCGCGACGGCCGGGTTTTGCGCCTGGACGCGCTGTTCAGCGGCCTGGATATCCGACGGATAAGTCGGATCGTTCGACGCGGCCGGGTTATAGCCCGCCTGTTCAACCCGGATCAGATCGGCGCGAACATCCGCGCGGGTTACGGGCTGCTGGCTCGACTGAGCGAACGAAGCGATCGGAGCGGCGAGAACGGCTGCAATGGCAACTGCCTTGATGAGCGATTTCATGATGATTTACCTCCAGACCTGGTTTTATTTGCGACGCTTGCCACACCATGTGAGAAGCGAGTGAATTCAGTCTAGTCATCAGATCGCCAAGGGAAAACCCTTGATTAAGAGATAGATAATTGTTGAAATCGCAAGAATGGTCCGAAAATTACCGCAAGCTCGTATTCAAATAGCATCTTTGGCGTAATAATTGTCGGGAACGTAACCCTTTGTGTCTGACGTTTCAAAAATACGTCTGATCTGAGCGTGTTCTACCGTCATACACGGGATTGCCGGGCAAATTTACGCACGCTTAGGCGCACCGGACTGGGGCGTTACCAGGAGTTTGCGCGGCCCGCTGACAAAGGCGCTGCCGGGTTCGAAGAACCTGAGCGGTTGATGCATTTCGCGCGACAAGCCAATGCGAGTCGTCACGCCGACCGGCACCTCGCCCCGCTCGATGACCCCGATCCACAAGCCCTGCCCCGAGCACAGATCCCAGCCGTCGAACGACGGTCCGACACCGAACGCCATCGTGAGTCGGCCAGGCCCGCGCGCGAGGTCGCGCAACGGCACGCCGGGGCGCCGCGCTTCGATCAACGGCAGGCCTTCGAGCGGCTCGATCGCGCGCAACAGAATGCCGGCGCCGACTTCCTCGGCTTCGGCGGACATATTGAGCATGTACGACAGCCCATAGGTCAACCGCACATACGCGTGACCCGGCGCGAGAAACATCGAACCGTTATGCGGCCGACGGCCCATGAATGCATGACTGGTCGAATCGCCGAGCGGATACGCCTCGGTCTCGACGATGCGTCCGCTCATGCGGCCTTCGGACTGATCGTGCACAAGGTATTTGCCGATCATGAAGCGCGCGAGTTCGACGGTATCGACCGGCAAATCGTCACGAAGCAATGGCAGGATCGGAAGTTGATGTTTCCGCATGCGTCAGGCCTCATGGTGTGGGGCTTAAGAGAAAATGCGAACGGCATGAAAGGGCGTGCAATCAGGCCGCCGCGCGAGCCGTCAACAGGGCGATGCACGCATCGGTTCCAGCGATTGAGCGCCATCGGCCAGTTTTCATCGGCCCATTCGTTGTACCAAAACCTCACTTCTGTGCTGCGCCGCCATCACCATGGCACTAATTGGAGTATCGTGTGTTTCCGGCCTGCAGCACAGCCTTTGCCGGCTCGCGTGTGTTTCGGCCCGCCCGAATCAGCATACAGATTGAAAGCATTCGCACGATCCGCAGCACCGTTCCATTCAGTTTTGATCCCGATGTACCTGCTGGTGTAGCGCACTGCCTCATTCGGGGGCGGTTGTACCCATGACAATAGGAGAGAGTTGAATGAAAGCATTCCCGGCAATCAAGATGATCGGCGGCGCGCTGATCGTTCTCGCGTCCTTGAACGCATATGCACAGAGCAGCGATGCAGCCCCGGCCGCGGCAGCGCCGACGGCCAAGCAGACCAAGGCAACAGACCGCGCTTTGGGACGCAAGGTCCGCTCGGCCCTGTCGAAGACGAAAGGCCTGAGCGTGGCGAACATCACCGTGCGCGCACGTGGCGGCGCAGTGACGCTGGCCGGCTCCGTGCCCGAACAACCGCAAGTCGATCTGGCCACCCAGGCTGCACAAGGCGTGGCAGGCGTGACGTCGGTCAAGAACGCGCTGACGATTCGTCCGGTCGGCCAGTAATCGAGTGACCCTGCTGTAGCAATATAGCCGGACGCCAATGCCTTCTCGCAGGGCATTGGCGTTACCGGAGCGGTGTCGAGCAGTTTCGCCGGGTGCCGCGCGCCCGTAGTATGCTCGGCACACTGAGATTCGCCCTGCATCCGCGTTTAGCCAGCGGACCTCAATGCATACCGGTCGCCATCGCCGCCGCGCATTAAGCACGCGCCAGCCACGCCCGCCACGCGTTATCCGCGCAATTCTGCGTGACCCGATCCCTTTCTCCAGCAGTCGCCGTTTGCGCTACAGCATGCAGGACGCACGCCGTCGTCACGTGTCCCTGAGAATCGACATAGCCCCGTACACGAACAACTATCCTTTATAATTTAAAGCGTTAGAGCGTGTTGTTGACAAGATTCATGAACATGCACGCTCGCTCCGAACCAGGGCGGAAGCCATTCGCGTCCCGCCGTGCCATTCACGACAAGCATTAAAAAGGAAGCCCGAATGACCACGCCCGCGATCGTTCTGCCCCGCTGGACCATTGCCGCGCCGTTCGTTGCGTGGATCGTGCTCGGTATCGCGTACGCCATGCCGGACAGTGGGCTGCTGCTCGTGCTGGTCGGTGTGGCGCTGTGCGCGGCGGTCTTCACTGCCGTGCATCATGCGGAAGTGGTTGCGCATCGCGTCGGTGAACCGTTCGGCACGCTAGTGCTGGCGGTGGCCGTCACCGTGATCGAGGTGGCGCTGATCGTCTCGGTCATGCTCACATCCGGTCCGGAAAAAGCCGGCCTCGCGCGCGACACCGTTTTCGCCGCGGTGATGATCGTCTGCAACGGCATTGTCGGCATTTGCCTGCTGGTGGGCGGCATTCGCCATCGCG
The DNA here is from genome assembly GCF_046028095.1 of Paraburkholderia phytofirmans. Taxonomy (GTDB): domain Bacteria; phylum Pseudomonadota; class Gammaproteobacteria; order Burkholderiales; family Burkholderiaceae; genus Paraburkholderia; species Paraburkholderia phytofirmans_A. The sequence goes on along the minus strand of NZ_JAQQDJ010000017.1, from coordinate 96,603 downwards.
AGCAGGATTTTCAGAGCCGCGGCGCCGCTGCGGCGCTGGCCGTGCTCGCGTCGCTCTCCGTACTGACGCTGGTCATGCCGAACTACACGACCATCAGTCTCGGCCCGCTTCTCTCGTCTTCACAACTGGCGTTTGCCGGGGTCTCGTCGCTGGTGCTGTACGGCGTGTTCGTGTTCGTGCAAACCGTTCGCCATCGCGATTACTTCCTGGCTGGCACGCCGGATGAGGACGTTCACGCCGCACCGCCTAGCGCCGGCCAGGCGCTTGCGGCGGGCGGTTTGCTGCTGGTGTGCCTCGTCGCGGTGGTGTTGCTTGCGAAGGTGCTCTCGCCGGTGGTCGAAACCGCGGTCAAGAATGCGGGCGCGCCGCCGGCGGTGGTCGGCATTATCATTGCCGCGCTCGTGCTGTTGCCTGAAGGGCTGGCCGCGGTGCGCGCGGCGCGCGCCGACCGTTTGCAAAACAGCCTGAATCTCGCGCTCGGCTCGGCGCTGGCCAGTATCGGGCTGACCATTCCGACCGTCGCCGGGGTGTTTTTGTATACGCGTCAGCCGCTGGTGTTGGGCATCGACGGCAAAGAAACCGTGCTGCTCGTCCTCACGCTGATCGTCGGCACGCTCACGCTCAGCTCGGGCCGCACGACGATTCTTCAAGGCGCCGTGCATCTGTCGCTGTTCGCGGCGTATCTGTTTCTGTCGTTCGCGCCTTGAGCCTGAAGGCCGATCCTTTAAAGAAAGGCGTCGGGCCGGCGGCCCCGCGGCGCCCCAACGGCGCGCCTACTCTTCCCAATGCGCCGCGATCCAGTCGCGGAACAGATTCAGCTTCTGCTGATGCGCGACCGAGTCCGGATAAACGAAGTAATAGCGCCACCCCGTCTTGAGCACCGTATCGAACGGCCGCACGAGACGCTTGGCCGCCACGTCCTCGTCGATCAGCGCGAGGTCGCTGATCGCGACGCCGAAGCCCTGTAGCGCGGCGTTGGTCGCCATGTCGAGCGTATCGAAACTCGGGCCGTGCTCGGCGTCGATCGCCACGGCGTTCGCGGCATCGATCTCGGTTACTTTGGCGAGCCACATCTTCCAGTCGCGATGATCGCGCGTGGGGTGCAGCAGCGTATGACGCGCGAGGTCGGCCACTTCGGCAAGCGGCTTGTCCTTCAAAAGATCGGGCGCGCACACGGGCGTCAGACGCTCCTCGAACAACGACACCGCCTGCACGCCCGCCCCCGGCGACGAGCCGTAAATGATCGCCGCGTCGAACGGTTCGAGCTGGAAATCGACGTCGTGCTGCCACGTGGTCGTGATCTGCACGTGCAGTTCGGGATACTCGGCCTGAAAGCGCATGATCTTCGGCAACATCCAGCGCATCACACAGGTCGGCACTTTCAACGCGAGATCGGTGCGCTGCCGTGTGAGGCGCAGCGAAATTTCCTCGATGCGCGCGAAGCTCTCCTTCACGGCCGGCAACAACAATTCCCCTTCGGCGGTGAGCGTCAGGCCTTTCGCATGGCGCTTGAAGAGCGGAAACTTGTAGTAATCCTCGAGCGCGATGATTTGCCGGCTGACCGCGCCCTGCGTCAGGCATAAATGATCGGCGGCACGCGTGAAACTGCGATGCCGCGCCACGGTTTCGAAAATCTGCAGAGCGTTGAGCGGCGGTAGGCGTCGCATCGTGAGTGTCCAGTACGATCAGGAAAAGTCATTGCGTGAGCGTGGCGGGGCGGCTCGTCGCAGGCCGCCGGAACGCCGCTCCCGGGCCTACAGGATACGCGATCACAGCTTTCCGCACGACAAGCGTGCAACGTGGCCTCATGCATTCGGCTCATGCCGCCGCCAAACCTTGTGGCGCGGCAAGCCGCCATGCACCGGCACAGGGCAAAGCGTGTCCACGATCGCACCAGAACCGAGCTTTCCTCATACCTCCACAAGGGCGGAAAGCGTCGGCGAAACATGGACGTTAACCCGCATGCGCTACTGCCTCGGCGCTCCCGCCGTCTGACGGGCCTGCGCCGCCGCAATCGCGCGACGGCCGCCGCATGAGCTTATGTCATGCCGTCCATGCGCAGATTTCGTTTGTTGAGGGATTTTGGCAAATCTAGAGTGCTTCAACACGCAGCGCAGGCAGACAACGCCGATTAGCGAGGCGACGGCGGCAATCACAGTGACATATCCGGCAACAAGGCGTTCAACACAGGAGACCGCCATGCAAGAGATCAAACGGGGTAGAAGGCAGGCCATCAAGACACTCGGCGCCGCACTCGCGGCATCCACCTTGCCGATGCCGTTCATCAATCTGCGCGCGCAGGAGCACAACTTCAGCGGCAAGACGCTGCGCCTCTTGACCTGGTCGGACGACACCGGCGCGGCCGCGCTGCGCAATATCGCCGCCACCTTCACCGCGAAAACCGGCGCCAAGGTCATCGCCGACCGCGCCGACGGCACCTCCGGCATGGTCGCGAAGGTCAAGGCCGCGGGCGATCGCCCGACCTACGACGTCATCACCCTCGCCGGCGTCGGCGCCTCCGGTCTCGGCGACGCGGGTCTGCTGATGAAGCCCGATCTGGACAAACTGCCGAACCTGAAAGACGTCGCGCCGCAGTACCGCACGGGCGCGAACGGCTTCGGCGTCGGCTATCTGCTGTGGTCGGACGGCCTGATCTACAACACGTCGACGGTCAAGACCGCGCCGGCATCGTACGAAGCCTTGTGGGATCCCAAATACGCCGGGCGCCTGTTCCTGCCGCCGCCCGAGTGGGCCGAAGCGGTCGACCTCGCGATCATCGCCGCGAAGATGAACGGCGGTTCGCAGCAGAACATCGAGCCGGGTTTCAAGAAACTGATGGAGCTGAAAGATCGCGTGATGACGCTCGGCGAGAACCCGAATCAGGTGGCCGATCTGTTCCGCACCGGCTCGCTGGATATCGGCGGCATCTATTCGCCGGCGTTCTTCCCCGCCCAGATCCGCAAGCCCGAGTACAAGATGGGCGTGACCTACGGCATGAAAGAAGGCTTCGCCACGCAACTGATGTTCACCGTGATCCCCAAATCGCATCCGGGCGACAGCGATCTGATCCACGCCTTCATCAACCATTCGCTCGACGCCGGCGTGCAAGGCCGCATGGCCGCCGACGTGCTGAACGGCCCGGTAAATTCGAAAGCGGTGATTCCCGCCGAGAGCCGCGCGTTCGTGCCGAGCCCGCAGCAGATCGCCGAGAAAGCCGTGCTGCATGACGACAAGGCGCTCGCCGTGGTGCAGCCGGCGTGGATCAAGCGTTACACCGAAATCTTCGCGGCATGACGACGATGCTCGCGCGCTTCTCGCGGCGTGTTTCTTCGTCCGGGCCGGCATCGGACGCGGCGTCGGGTGCGTCCGGTCTCGGACCGGACACGCCTGCCGCCACCGCGATGGCAAAGGCGCGGCCGTGGCTGCTGCTCGCGCCGATCCTGCTGTTTCTCGCCATCCTCGGCGCGGCCGCGCTGGTCGTGCTGCGCATGAGCTTCGGCACGCAGGGCAACGAGTGGCACGGCTTCACGCTGCAAAACTACGCGGACCTGCTCGACGGCTACTTCCTGAAGTCGTTGTGGCTCACCTTGAAGCTCGCGTTCCAGAGCATGATCTGCGCGGTGCTGCTGGCGATTCCGGTCGCGCTGGCGATGGCACGCACGAAGTCGCGGCTCGCGCGGCGGCTTCTCCTCGCCGGCGTGCTGCTGCCGCTGCTCGTCAATCTGCTGCTGCAAGGCTATGGCTGGCTGATCATTCTCGGGCCGGCCGGTCTGCTCAATCACGCGCTGCTCGGCAGCGGCCTCGTGCAACGTCCGTTGATGTGGCTGTATCGCGAAAACGGCGTGTTGCTCGGGCTGATCCAGACGGCGTTTCCGCTCGCCGTGCTGCCGCTTTCGAGCGCGATGCGCGCGGTTTCGAGTTCCTACGAAGAAGCCGCCGCCACGCTCGGCGCGACACGCTGGCAAACGCTGCGTCACGTGCTGTTGCCTTTGGCGATGCCCGGCCTCGTATCCGGCGCGCTGCTCGTGTTCGCCTACAACGCGAGCGCTTTCGCCGTGCCGCTGCTGCTCGGCGGACGCCGCGTGCCGATGCTCGCCGTGCTGGTCCACGATCAGGTCGCGCCTTTGCTGAACTGGCCGGCGGCTTCCGCGTCGGGTGTCGTTTTGATGATCGCCACGTTGACGGTGATGGCGCTGTCGCAGCGCCTCGTGCGCCGCACGCAAAAACTCGCCGAGGAGCCGCACGCATGAGCACGCCCGTCCAAACCGCTCCCTCGCGCATGCCGGGCTCGCCGCGCTTACCACGCCTCGCGACCGTCATGCCCGGCCAGCTCGGCAAGGCCACCGCCCTGCTCGCGGCGCTCGTGCTGTTCCTCGCCGCGCTGCCGATCCTCACGATGATCACCATGTCGTTCAGCGCGGCCGACACGCTTGAATTCCCGCCGCACGCCTATGGCCTGCACTGGTATTGCGCCGCGTGGCACAGCTTCGTGTCGCCGGACGCGAGCGACACGCTCTCGATGGGCGACGCATTGCGCACGAGCCTGGTCGTCGCGCTGTCGACCATGGTGATCGCCACGCTCGTCTCGGTGCCCGCCGCCTACGCGTTGAGCCGCTACCGCTTTCGCGGCAAGCCCGCGGTCGAACAACTGGTCGCGTTGCCGCTCGTCTATCCGCTCGTGATGCTCGGCCTGTCGCTGCTGCTGGTGTTCAACGTGCTGCCGGTCGAACTCGGCGTGTTCCGCCTGATCATCGCGCACGTGATTCTGGCGCTGCCGTTCACCGTGAAGAATTGCGCGGCGTCGGTCGCGTCGATCGGCCCGGAATTCGAAGAGGCCGCGTGTGTAATGGGCGCGAGCCCGAGCCGCGCGCTCGTCGACGTGATCCTGCCGCTGATGCGCCCCGGCATTCTCGCCGGCATGCTGTTCGCGTTCATCATCTCGTTCAACGAATTCACGGTCACGTTCTTCCTCTACGGCATCGATACGATGACGCTGCCGGTGTGGCTCTACAGCCGCACGGTGTCGTCGCTCGATCCGACCGTGTTCTGTTTCGCCGTGTTCATCGTCGCGATCGACTTCGCGCTGATCTGGCTGCTCGAAAAGCTGATCGGCGACGAAGGCGTCGCGTTGTGAACAGACGCGCTTATGGCGCTTGATTGCTGGAGCATCCGATGACCCATTTAACGTTGCAGGCCGTGACCCGGCGTTTCGGCGCGGCGCATGCCGTGGACAACGTCGATCTGAGCGTGCCCGACGGCAAGCTGGTGTGCTTCCTCGGCCCGTCCGGCTGCGGCAAGACCACGCTGCTGCGCATGATCGCCGGGCTGGAAACGCCGACCTCGGGCAGCATCCATTTCGCCGGGCGCGACATCACGCGCCTGCCCGCGAACCAGCGCGACTTCGGCATGGTGTTTCAGTCGCTCGCGCTGTTTCCGCACATGACAGTCGCGCAGAACATCGCGTATCCGCTGAAGCTGCGCAAGACCGCGAAGGACCAGCAGACGCGCCGCGTGACCGAGTTGCTGGAACTGATCCAGTTGCCGCACATGGCGAACCGGCCGGTCACGCAACTCTCCGGCGGCCAGCGCCAGCGCGTGGCGATTGCGCGCGCGATCGCCTCGCAACCGAAACTGCTGCTGCTCGACGAACCGCTCTCCGCGCTCGACGCCAAGCTGCGCGAAGCCATGCAAGTGGAAATCCGCCTGCTGCAGCAGCGCCTCGGCATCACCACGATCATGGTCACGCACGATCAGCGCGAAGCGATGACGATGGCCGACGAAATCGTCGTGATGGAGAAAGGCCGCATCGCGCAGGTCGGCAAGCCGCTCGATATCTATCGCGATCCGGTCAGCGAGTTCGTCGCCGACTTTATCGGCCTTGGCAATATCCTGCCGGTCACCTACGACGGCGCGGGCAGCGTGAGCCTGCCGGGCGGCCGGCGCATCAGCGTCGTGCAACCGGCGCGCGTGCCGGAGTCGAGCAGCGATATCCGCCTGCTGATCCGACCGGAAGACGTGTGCGTGAAAGCGGCGTCCGACGCCGCGGGCCCGAACCGGCTGCTAGGCACCGTGACGTTTATCCGCGACGTGGGCGCGTCGCTCGAAGCGACCATCGATTGCGCCGGCTTCACCTTGACGGCCGCCACCACGCCGCGCGAAACGCCAGGGCTCGCGCTCGGCATGCCGGTGCTCGCGGAATTGCCACCGCACGCGTGCAAACTGATCGCCGCGCGCGCCGCGCATTGAGTCGCACGTCACTAGAACCCATTCCAATACCGACATTTTTCGACAGAGGACAGACCATGAACCACCGCTGCGCTATCCCAACCCGCACCCGCCGCGTGTTCGCCACGCTCGCCGCGACGCTGGCCTTCACCGCTCTCGGCGCGCTGTGCGCGTTGCCGTCTGCCGCGCATGCGGACGCGCTCGACAACATCGCCAAATCGGGCACGGTGCGCATCGGCGTGTTCGAGGACTATCCGCCGTTCGGCTCGATCGGCCCGGACATGAAGCCGATGGGCTACGACATCGACGTCGCCAACCTGATCGGCAAGGCGCTCAACGCCAAGGTCGAACTCGTGCAGGTGACGGGCGACAACCGCATGGCCTATCTCGCCGACCACAAGGCGGACATGCTGCTGTCGGTCGGCCAGACGCCGGAACGCGAAAAAGTGATCGACTTCTCGCAGCCGTACGCGCCGTACTACCTCGCCGTGTTCGGCCCGAAAGCCCTGCCCGTGAAGAACGCCGCCGATCTCGCCGGCAAGTCGATTTCCGTCGCGCGCGGCACGCTGGAAGACCTGAGCGTGACCAAGATCGCACCGCCCACGGCGAACATCAAAAGATTCGACGATCCTAACGGCGCAATTTCGGCGTTTCTTTCTGGTCAGGTACAGTTGATGGTAGTCGGCAACGACGTCGGCGCCACGATTCTCGCGCGTCATCCCGCTAACGATCCCGAGCAGAAATTCTCGCTGTTCAGCTCGCCGGATCACGTCGGTTTGAACAAGAACGAGCCGCGTCTGAAGCAGAAGGTCGACGAAACGATTGCCAAGGCCCGCAAGGACGGCACCATGAACGCGATTTCGCAGAAGTGGCTGCGTGCGCCGTTGCCGGCCGACCTCTGAACCTTTTTTTGCGCGGCCCACGAAGCGTGGTCCGCGCCGGAGTTTGACCTCACGATGAGCGCCACGCCATGACCTATGCGTTCGACTTCAGCGGCTTCGGCCTCTATGCGGGGATGCTCGCGCGCGGCGTCGCCGTGACCTTGGGGCTGACGGCCGTCTCGACCGTGCTCGGCGGGATCGTCGGCATTGCGGGTGCGAGCGTGGCGGTGGCCGGGCCGAAATGGGCGCGCTGGGTGGTGGCGAGTTACGTGGAGTTGATCCGCAACACGCCGTTTATCGTGCAGTTGTTCTTCGTGTTCTTCGGCTTGCCGAGCCTCGGCATTCATATCGATGAAGTGCAGGCCGCGATTCTCGCCATGACGGTCAATCTCGGCGCTTACGCCATCGAGATCGTGCGCGCCGGCATCGACTCGATTTCGCGCGGCCAGGTGCAGGCGGCGCAGGCGCTCGGTCTGCACGGGCGGCAAGTGTTTCGCTTCATCGTGCTGCCGCAGGCCATCGCCAATGTGTTTCCCGCGCTGCTGAGCCAGGTGCTGATCGTGATGCTCGGCTCGGCGGTCGTCTCGCAGATCTCCGTGCCCGATCTCACGTATGCGGCCAACTTCATCCAGTCGCGCAACTTCCGTTCGTTCGAGAGCTACCTGATCATCACCGCGACGTATCTGGTGCTGTCGATCGTGTTGCGGCAAATCCTCAACCGGCTCGGCCGCGGTCTGTTCGCGGGCCGTGTGGCGCGCGGCAACGAGAGCGCGCCGCGTAACTGGCGCAACCGCCTGATGTGGCGCGGCGCCCGCACCCTGCCCACGGAGCGTTGATCATGGTCGAATTCACGCTGTGGGACATTGCCCGCAATCTGTTGCTCGCCGCGCGCTGGACGGTGCTGCTCTCGCTGATCGCGTTTGTCGGCGGCGGTATTGTCGGGCTGATTCTGCTCGCGATGCGCGTGTCGCCGATCGCCTGGCTGCGGCGTATCGTCGTCGTGTATGTGGAAGTGTTTCAGGGCACGCCGCTACTGATGCAACTCTTCCTGGCGTTCTTCGGCTTGCCGCTGCTCGGTGTCGATGTATCGCCGTGGGTCGCCGCCACCGTCACGTTGACGCTTTACACGAGTGCGTATCTGGTCGATATCTGGCGTGGCTGCGTGGAAGCCGTGCCGCGCGGCCAGTGGGCCGCTGGCGCGAGTCTCGGCATGACGTTCGGTCAGCAGTTGCGTTACATCGTGTGGCCGCAGGCGCGCAAAATCGCGGTGGCGCCGACGGTCGGTTTTCTCGTGCAGGTGGTGAAAAGCACGGCGCTCGCGTCGATCATCGGCTTTACCGAATTGACCAAGACCGGCACCATGATCACTAACGCCGCGTTCCGCCCGTTTCCGATCTACGGCATGGTCGCGATGATTTACTTCGCGATGTGCTTCCCGCTGACGTGGTATGCGCGGGTGCTGGAGAAGCGGCAGAAGGTGGGGCAACATCGTTGATGCCTGGCTCCAGCGCATGAACGAAAAAACGGCAACCGCTTCATACGGTTGCCGTTTTTTATTGCCAGCCTCGCAGAACTAGCGGGCCGCGTGCGTCGACTTGCGCAACTTCGCCACGTCGTCCGCCGTCACCGCGGGCGCGCCGTTGTTCCACCCGGCGCGCACGAAAGTGAGCACATCGGCGATCTGCTGGTCGTTGAGCACCGGCGCGTACTTCGGCATCGGATACGGCGCGGGAATGCCGCCGATCACCAGGTCCTCGGTGCCGTTCAGCGTCACGTTGATCAGCGACGACGGATCCTTCTCCAGCACGTTCGGATTGCCGGACAAGGGCGCGAGCATCGGCGCGAAGCCGCGTCCATCGACACCGTGGCAGTGCATGCAATACGCCGTATAGACGCGCGCGCCGGCATCGTTCGCGGGACGGTTCAGCGACACCTTGGTCGCCTGCGGATCGTACTTGTAAGGCGGCGCACCGCTGCCGCCGGCCGGCGGCAGCGACTTCAGATACGTCGACATGGCCGCTATATCTGTATCGTTCATGTTCTGCGTGCTGTTGTTGATCACGCTGGTCATCGAACCGAACGCCGAGGCATGGCGATTCGCGCCGGTCTTCAGAAACGCCTGCAAGTCCTGATCGTTCCAGCGGCCCAGACCGACGTTGTGCTCGCCGGTGAGGTTCGCCGCGAACCAGCCGTCGAGCACGCCACCCGTCAGGAACGCGCTGCCGCTTTCATCGAGCGCCTTTTCCTGGAACGCGATGCCACGCGGCGTGTGGCACGACCCGCAGTGCCCGAGCCCCTGAATCAGATACGCGCCGCGATTCCACGCCACGTCCTTGCCCGGCTTGTCCTGATAGACGCCCTTCTCCAGAAACACCATGTTCCAGAACTTCAGCGGCCAGCGCATGTTCAACGGCCACTTGATGTCCGGCTCGCGATTCGCCTGCTGCACCGGCGCCACGCCGCTCATGAAATACGCGTACAGCGCTTTCATGTCGTCGTCGTTGACCTTGGCGTAAGACGGATACGGCATCGCCGGATAGAGGTTGTGGCCGTCTTTTGCGACGCCTTCACGCATCGCCCGCGCAAAGTCCTCTTCGGTGTAGCCGCCGATGCCGGTCTGCGGGTCGGGCGTGATGTTGGTGGTGTAGATCTGGCCCATCGGCGTGGTCATCGGCAGGCCGCCCGCGAACGGCTTGCCCTTGGGCGCCGTATGACAGGCGACGCAATCGCCGACCTTTGCCAGATAAGCGCCGCGTTGCACCAACGCCGAATCTGCCGCCTGCGCCGGAATCTGCGCGAACAACGGCAGCGTCACGCACAACGCCGCGCCGAAACCCTTCAGAGTGTTTTTCATGTCGGGCTCCGGTCAGACGGTTTGCAGTTGGCTGCCGACCGGCAATTGCCGCAGCCGCTTGCCGGTGGCCGCGAAAATCGCGTTGGTCAGCGCGGGCGCGAGCGCCGCGGTGCCGGGTTCGCCAATGCCGCCGGGCGCCTCGCTGCTCTTCACGATATGCACCTCGATAGGCGGTGTCTGATCGATCCGCAGCATCCGGTAGTCGGTGAAATTGTTCTGCTCGACGCGGCCGTCCTTGATCGTGATCTCGCTATAAAGCGCCGCCGTGATGCCGAAGATGATGCCGCCCTGCACCTGCGCTTCGATCGTGTTCGGATTGACCACCATGCCGCAATCGACCGCGCACACCACGTGCTTGACCGCCACCTCGCCCTGCTCGACCGCGACGTCGACGACGATCGCAAAGAAGCTGCCGAACGCATGCATGACCGACACGCCGCGCCCTTGCCCCTTCGGCACGGCGCTGCCCCAGTTCGCCGCCTGCGTGGCGACGTTCAGCACGTTCAGCGCGCGCGGTGTCTTGCCGAGCAGATCCTGACGATATTTGACCGGATCGACCTTGGCCTGCGCCGCGAGTTCGTCGATGAAACTCTCCACCACGAAGGTGCCGCGCGTCGGTCCCACGCCGCGCCAGAATGCGGTGGGCACCGCGTGCGGTTCCTGGCGGACGTAGTCGATCAACTGGTTGGGCAAGTCGTATGGCAAGTCCGACGCGACCTCGACCGCGTCCGGATCGATGCCGTTCTTGAACGCGGGCGGCGCGAATCGCGCTATCACCGACGAGCCGACAATCCGATGCTGCCATGCAATCGGTTTACCGTTCGCGTCGAGCCCGGCCGAAATCTTGTCGTAGTAATACGGGCGGTACATGTCGTGCTGAATGTCTTCTTCGCGCGTCCAGACCACTTTCACCGGCGTCGACAGTTGCTTCGCGACCTTCACGGCTTGCGTGACCATGTCGAACTCGAGCCGCCGGCCGAAGCCGCCGCCGATCAGATGGTTGTGCACGACGATCTTGTCGGCCGGCAAACCGGTGACGGCCGCGGCGGCATCCACCACGCGCGTCGGCACCTGCGAGCCGAGCCAGACATCGCAACCGTCGGGGCGCACGTGCACCGTGCAGTTGATCGGTTCCATGGTGGCGTGGGCGAGGAACGGCTGCTGATACACGGCATCGACGCGCGTCTTCGCATTGGAGAACGCATTGCCGACGTCGCCGTCCTTGCGCGCCACCGCGCCGTTGCGCTGCGAGGCATTGGCGAGATCGTCGACGATCTGCTTCATCGACAGGTTCGCGCCCGCCCCTTCGTTCCACTTGATGACGAGCGCCTGCACGCCGCGTTTGGCGGCCCACGTGTGGTCGCCGATCACCGCGACCGCGTTGTCGATCCTGATGACCTGGCGCACGCCGGGGATTTTTTTCGCGTTGGTGTCGTCGACGCTGGCGAGCGTGCCGCCGAACACCGGGCAGTTCGCAATCGCCGCGTAGACCATGTCGGGCACGCGCACGTCGAGCCCGAACATGGCGGTGCCGTCCACTTTCTCCGGCGAATCGAGGCGTTTGGCCGCCGTGCCGATCAGCTTGAAGTCTTTCGGGTCTTTCAGTTTGACGTTCTGCGGCGCGGGCAGACCGGCGGCAGCGGTCACCAGTTCGCCATAGCTGACACTGCGCTTGCTGGCCTCGTGAATCACTTGCCCGCCCTGCGCATGGCAGCTTGCCGGATCGACCTGCCATTGCTGCGCCGCCGCGCCGATCAGCATGGTGCGCGCGGTGGCGCCCGCTTTGCGCATCGGCTCCCACGCATAGCGGATCGAGGTCGAGCCGCCCGTGAGCTGGCCGCCGAGCAGCGGATCCATAAAGAGCTTTTCATTGGGCGGCGCGTGATCGATAGTGACCGCGTCGAGCGGCACTTCGAGTTCTTCGGCAATCAGCATCGGAATCGACGTGTAGACGCCCTGGCCCATCTCGACCTTCGGAATCACTAGCGTGACCTTGCCCGCGGTGTCGATCTGAATGAACGCGTTCGGCGCGAACACGCCGCTTTGCGGCGTTTCGACACCGTCGCCGCCGATCACCGACTTGCCCGCCTTCTGATCCTGGCTCGATGCCGGCATGCTGAAGCCGAGCAACAGACCGCCGCCCGCTGCCGCGCCCACCGTCACGCCGAGTTTCAGAAAGCTGCGGCGTGAAATGCCACCTGGAGCGCGCGCGCCGCCCTTCGACGCTTGCCCGCCGTTCTGTGAATCAAGCAATCCCTGGGACATGTCATGCCCCCTTGGCGGCTTGCTTGATCGCCGCGCGGATGCGGTTATAGGTCCCACAGCGGCAGATATTGCCGGCCATGGCGGCGTCGATGTCCGCATCGGTAGGATTGGGGTTGCTCGCCAGCAGCGACGCCGCCGACATGACCTGCCCCGACTGACAGTAGCCGCATTGCACCACGTCCAGTTGACGCCAGGCCTGCTGCACCTTCTGACCGGCCGGCGTGCTGCCCACCGCTTCGATCGTCGTAATTTTTTTATCGCCGACGGCCGCTGCCGGCAGTACGCACGAGCGCACCGCCACGCCGTCGAGGTGCACGGTGCACGCGCCGCATTGCGCGATGCCGCAACCGAACTTCGTGCCGGTCAGACCGACGATATCGCGCAGGACCCACAGTAGAGGCATGTCGGGTGGCGCATCGACAGTGTGCGTCTGGCCATTGATATTCAGCGTTGTCATTGAGCGGCTCCGAGTGGGGTTTATTGTTTATCAGGCTGTTTAGACAGAGACGTCGAACCAAAACATAAAGACTCGCCGCGTTTATTCGACTGACCGGACTAATACGTGTAGTGTTTTTCCGGTCATCGAAAACGGCGATAAATGCACGGGCGCGACCGCGCCGATGCTGACCGGCGAATTGTAGACGCGCATTAAAAAGTTCGCCTCGCGGCTGCACACCGGTGGCCGGCTCAAAGCATTTCGCGGATGGTGATCGCGCGTCTGAAAGCTGTTGTTAATCGACGGGAGACGATCCGCGCATCGGCCTGAACGGCCGGCCTTTATGCGACCCGTGAATCTTGTTGAATCAATACCGGGCGATTTTGTTAGCATGGTCCGGTCTGACTGACTATCCGAAGGAGCAGCACACATGAACGACTCGCAATGCACTCAATTCCTCTCGGACATTCGCCGGCCGCTGTTGGCGCTGCACAAAGCCATTCTCGACCACGAGCGTGCCGTGTATGAAAAGGAATTCGGCCCGGTCACGCCGGCGGCTTTCCTGCAGGTGCTCATCAACGGATCGGGGTTCCGCTGGCTTACGCCGCTCTCGACGGTCATTGCGAACGTCGACGAGATTCTCGACGATAAGGAAGCCGACGCCGTCGACCGGACCGCCGCGGCCGAAGCCGTGACGGGACTCTTCTCGCCCGATCAGCCGAACAACGCTTTTCTGCCGCGCTATCTGCCGCTGTTGCAGGCCGATCCGGCGATCCTGCATCACCATGGCCAGGTGTCGCAGCTGTTGCGCGGGATCGAATCGAAGTAGCCGGTTGCGCGCGGCTTCGTGTGCTCGCGTGATGCGGGTTCGGGCCGCGCTTGGTTTGCGCGTTGGTTGCGATTTGCCGTCGGCATGATCGCGTGTGCGGCGCGTGGCGTTCACCCCGCCTCGGCTCCCGAATTTCCTCACCATCGAAAGCGCGCGTTTCGACCGATCGCGCCTTGTCTGTTCGATTGCGACACGCGTGCGTCGCCGGGCGATTACCAGGCTTTTCGAACACGGCCAACACAACGGGGCCTTATTTCAGGCCAATTTATGCGCGATTCGTAAGAGTGCATGTTGCCGGCCCCACTCGTTTTCGATTGAAACGAGTGCGCGAACGAGTCGTGGCTGAATTTGCCTGGCTTTGCTGAATAAAACAAAGGTGAGCTTCTGCGGGAGAGTTCAGCGGGCGCTACGAAAAGCCGGTCAGCATGCTGCACGAAGCTTTGCTATGGTAGGCAGACTCCCTCGCGACGCTCATCGCTATGCAAATCTGGCCGCTCCCTGAAAGCTATACCTTCCGCGACCAAGCCGTGCGTTTCAACGTTACCGGCAATGGTCCGCCGCTGGTGCTGGTGCACGGCACACCGTTTTCTTCGTATGTGTGGCATCGCATCGCTCCGCATCTCGCACAGACACGCTCGGTCTATTACTACGACCTGCTCGGCTACGGGCAATCCGAACAGCGCGATGGACAGGACGTCTCGCTCGGCGTGCAGAATGCTTTGCTGGCGGAATTGCTCGCGCATTGGCAACTGACAAGCCCGGATGTCATCGCGCATGATTTCGGCGGCGCGACTTCATTGCGGGCGCATCTGATCGATGGCTGCGACTATCGAAGCCTCACGCTGATCGATCCGGTGGCGGTCGCGCCATGGGGTTCGCCGTTCGTGCGGCACGTGCGCGAGCACGGCGACGCGTTCGCCGGACTGCCGCCGTATATCCACGAAGCGGTCGTGAAAGCGTACGTGCGCGGCGCGATAGCGCGCGAGATTCCAGACGACGAACTCACTCCTTATGTGACGCCATGGCTAGGCGCAACTGGCCAGGCCGCGTTCTACCGGCAGATCGCCCAAATGGATCAGCGCTACACCGACGAGGTCGAAGCGCGCTATCCGCAGTTACGCTGTCCGGTGCAGATCCTGTGGGGCGAAGAGGACCAATGGATTCCTTTGGCGCGCGGCCGTCAACTGGCCGCGGCCATACCGGAAGCGCGCTTTCAGGCGGTGCCGAAAGCCGGCCACCTGATGCAGGAAGATGCGCCGGAAGCGATCGTCGCCGCGGCGCTGCTGTGGCTGGATTGAAGCGGCGCGCCTAGCCGCGCCCTTGCGGCAGGTACGGCATTGGATCGATCGGTTTGCCGTCGCGGCGCAACTCGAAGCCCACGGAGACGCGCGAGTTGTTTTCGTCGCCCATCTCGGCGATCTGCTGCCCCTGCGCGACGATATCGCCGGTTTTGACCAGCAGCTTGCGGTTGTGCGAATAGGCGGTCAGGAAGTCCTTGTTGTGCTGGACGATAATCAGACTGCCGTAGCTGTTCAGACCCGTGCCGGCATACATCACCTTGCCGTCGGCCGCGGCGCGTACCGGATCGCCCGGCTTACCGGCGATTTCGATGCCGCGTGTTTCGCCCGGCTGGAATCCTTCGACCACGCGTCCGCCCGCGGGCCAGGCCAGCGCTACGCCGTTCGCGTGCCGCGCGGCTTGCTGCGCCACTTCGCGTGCTTCGGCGGCACTGAGCGCTGGTGACTGCGCTGATTGCGCCGCTTGCGCGGCTTGCGACGGTGACTGCATAGCACCCGACGCGGTTGCCACCGCCTGCCGCGCCGCGACCGAAGCGACCGAAGCGACCGAAGCCGCCGGCGCGGATGCCGCCGCCGATGCCGCCGCGGCTTTCGCTGCCGCATTGGCCGCGTTCACCGCCCGCACCGTTTCCGGCGACGCGACGTGCAAGACCTGCCCCAACTTCAAGCGCGAGGAGGCCTTCAATCCGTTCCAGGTTTGCAACTGCTTTACGCTGCAATGATGATGCTGCGCGATGCGCGCCAGGCTGTCGCCACGTTTGACGCGATACACGAGCGGCGGCGATTTCTTGAGCAGCGCGCTCTGGTCGGCGCTGATGCCGGGCGGTACGGTCGCCGTCGCATCGGATGCGGGCGCGCTTGCCGCCGGCGCACCGGACACAGGCGCCGCGCCCGCTGCGGCGCCTGTCTGGGCGCCCTGCTGCCCCACATTCGCACAACCGCCGACCGCCAGCGCGACCCATACGCCAGCCATACTGGCCATCATTGTTCTGTCGAAGCGCTTTCCCATCTTGTTCGACTCCTGCCTCATTCATTGGCGAGCCGGATGCCGCCTTGCCGCAAGCGACGCGCACGCCCGGACGGCGCGCTGCTTTCCCTGCGACACGGCAAAGCCGCCTCGTGCGGCGCTCACCCATGCCTTTGCCGACCAACCCAACCCCTCGCCTTCACAAGCTGCCGGATGCCACCAGAGCAGCCGATCTTCCGCGAAAAGGGCCAGATTGCCGATTAAAATTCAAGCGGAATTGTAAAGTGCGTTTTATACGAAACGCGCCAACCCACATACTTTGATACAAACCTTACGCAGGGTATTGCGGTCATCGTTGCGCATGCAACGTGTACGGCGGCGGCGCGTGCCCGTCAGGCATCCGCGTGACCGCCGCAAGTCCGGTCGTTATCGGACCGCGCTTCGTGGGCCGCTGGCGAATCGGGTGCGCGTTTGCAAGTCATGTAAAACGCACCTACGGCGACGCCTCGGCAAACGCACGATAACGTTTGCATTAACGGCAAAGTGGCATGGAAACTTGAATCGCCGGCTCCGGCTGGCCGTACGCGTGCAGTAAAAGTCGGGGCGGCGCGCGGAGACAGCACGGAGTGCCTCCGGCTCGATAGGATGAGACATGATGAGAAAGGCGGCACAAGCCCGAGTAATCAGCGTTCATATCGCGCGCGACTGGCGCGAGGTTTACGCTTTCACTTCGGATCCGGCAGCATTTCCCGAGTGGGCATCGGGACTCGGCCGCCCGTTGGGCCACGACGGTGCGATTTGGCGCTTCGAAGGCAGCGAAGGCACGACGACCGTGCGCTTCTGTGCGCCGAACGAGTATGGCGTGCTCGATCACTTCGTGCTTCTGCCCGACGGCAGCGAGATCTATATACCGCTGCGGGTGATCGCGAACGGCAGCGGCTGCGATGTGCAATTCACGCTGTTTCGCGTGCCCGGCATGACTGACGAGAAATTTGCCGCCGACGCGCAATGGGTCGAGCGGGATCTGCGCAAGCTGAAGACGTTGCTCGAAGAGCGGGATTGACGTGCGTGCGTGGCCTCGACGGTTTTTGTCCAGGCTTGCTGTGCCTGATCACCGCGCAAAAAAACGACGCCCTTAACCAGAGAGCGTCGGTTTCTTCTTTAACTGCCTACACCTAGCGCCTGAGACAAAGCGCCAGAAATGCAGCAACGATTCAACGCAGCGCTTTCACCGCATCCGCCGTCACATCGGCAGGCTGACCGCCCCACGTCGCGCGCAGATAGTTGGCGAGTTGTGAGAGTTCCGCATCGCTGAGCTGCGTGGCGAAGCCGGGCATCTCCTGCATCCGTTCGAGGCCCGGAAAATCCTGCGCGCCGATGCCGTCGAGCATCGCCACGATCAGATTGTGGGCATCGCTTTGACGCAGCGTCGAATTGCCGTGCATCGGCACGGCGACATGCGGCTTGCCTTCGCCGTTCAGGCCATGGCAGCCCGCGCAAACGGCGAGATACACGTTGCGCCCTGCTTCGAGCTGAGCGGCATCTGCGGAAACCGGCTGCAGCGGTTGCGGCGCGGGCGCCTGGTCGCCGAGCAGATAGGTCGACATGGCGCGCAAGTCGTCGTGCGTCAGGTACTGGCTGCTCAGATGCACCACGGGATACATTTCGCCGAATGCCGAGCCTTGCGGCGCGATGCCGGTGGCGAAGAAGGTCTGCAGATCGGCGGCGGTCCAGCCACGCGCCGCGAGACCGTGCGGCGTGATATCCGGCGCCGCGATCCGGCCGAGCGCCGCGCCGGTCAGAGGCTTCGCGCCGTCGAGCTGGCCGAACGTGCCGCGCGGCGTATGACACTCGGCACAATGGCCGAGCGCGCTCGCCAGATAGCGGCCGCGATTCCACTGCGCTGTCTGTCCCGTCGACGCATCCGGCAACGCGTCTTTCAGGAACGCCCAGTTCCAGAAACGCACGCCGAAACGCAGGTTGAACGGGAACGACAGGTCGGGCTCGCGGTTCGCCACCGCGGCCGGCTTCTGCGCCATCAGGTACGCGTAGATCGCATCGCTGTCCGCGCGTGATAACTGTCGGTACGACGTGTACGGCATCGCCGGATAGAGTTGCTTGTCCGGCGTGACGCCGTCGTGCAGCGCCTTGTACAGATCGTCCGCGCTCCAGTTGCCGATGCCGTGGTCCTTGTCCGGCGTAATGTTGGTGCCGTAGAAGGTGCCGAACGGCGAAGCCAGCTTCACGCCGCCCGCGAACGGCGCGCCTTCCACGGTCGTGTGACAGGCGGCGCAATCGGCGGCTTTGACGAGGTAGCGGCCGCGCGCGAGTGGATCGGCCGCGGTGGATTGCGGTCCCAATGCGGCGGCCGCGGCCAGCGCACCGGAGTCGTCATGCTTACCGCCGCACGCGCTCAGCGTGAGCATCGTACCGAGCAGCAATAGCGTGCGGCGCAAGGTGATCGGTCGCCTCATCATGCAGCGTCCTTTACGAGGCCCGGCGTCGTCAGCACGACTTCCTTCACGGCTTCGTAATAGCGCACGTAGCCCGTACAGCGGCAGATGTGGTCGTTCAACGCTTCGGTAATGGTCGCCTCGACTTTGTCTTTGGCGACCGGCTGACGCTTCAGGCGTTCAATCAACACGATGGCCGCATTGACGAAGCCCGGCGTGCAGTAGCCGCACTGAAAACTGAAATGCTCGAGAAACTTCTGCTGGATCGGCGCCAACTCGACGACCTCGCCCGCTTCGTTGCGCTTCGCGTGGCCTTCGATCGTGCGAATGGATTTGCCGTGGAAAAAATTCGCACCGGTGATGCAGGTGCGCACTTCTTCGCTGGTGCCGTCCGGTTTGTCGACGATCACCACGCACGCGTGGCAGAGGCCCTGGCCGCAGCCGAGGCGCGAGCCGGTCAGATGCAGATATTCGTGCAGGTAATCGATCATCATCAGCCCGGCGGGCACATCGGTCGGGCCGACGATCTCGCCGTTCACCTTGATCGACAGCGGCATCGAGCGGAAATGCGTCAGCGGCCGCTCGACCACGGCGGCAACGGACGCGCCGGCAGGCGTGCTCGCAGCGACGGCAGCCGAAGCCGCAGCGGCGCCGCTCGCGGGAGCTGCAAAAGAGCCGCTTGCAGAGGCGGCGTTAGCGCTGCTTGCGGGAGCCGTGCCGAGCGCTGCGGAAGCGCCACTTGCTGCAGCAGCGCTCACCGCTCCACTAGCGACATTAGCGTTGGTTTGATTAGGGGCCGTCATGCGAGCACCTCCTGAATACGTTGCGGGGTGACCGGCAGGTCGGTAAAGCGATGTCCGATCGCGTGGGCGATCCCATTCACGATGGCGCCGACCACCGGGATCATCACCACTTCGGCGATGCCCTTCGGCGGATCGGTCTCGGTCAGCGGCGGAAGCACTTCGCCGGTCTGGGTCCAGACGGCGACATCGGTAGCGCGCGGCAAGTGGTAGCGATTGAAGTTCCACGTGCCGTTGCCGGGACCGTCTTCGTAGAGCGGCAAATATTCATGCAGCGCGTGGCCGATGCCCATCGCGAGGCCGCCTTGCAACTGGCCCGACACGAGTTGCGGCGAGATCTGATTGCCGCACTCCATGATCGAGTGATGCGCGAGCAGATCGACCTTGCCGCTCGCTTCATGCACCGAAAGCTCGACCAGCGTGCCGACCGCGCTGTAATACGTCACGGCCGCGTTGTTGCGCTGGACCGGTGGAATGAACACGCGCTGACGATCCAGCACGCGGTAGCGATTCGGCGTGGTCTGCGTCTTCTGCTTATCGGCCGGAGCGCTGTCGCCGTAGCGCACGGCGAGCCCGTCGAGCGGCCAGCGCTCGACGCTGCCGTCGATCTCGAAGTCCGCTTCGGTCCACTGCCAGCGGTTGAACACGTGCACGGTCGCGCCGGTCACGAGCCCGAGTTCGTGCGCCTTCTTCGCGAGCTGTTCGAACGGCAGCGCTTCGAGCCCTGCCGCGGAGAGCTTGCCGTCGACCCAGCGCGCGTCTTCGATACGCACTTCCAGCGGCGCGGCCTGGCCGCCGCCGATGCCCTGGCTCCAGATCGACATCGCCGCCGGCCACAGACCATGCGTGAACAGCACGCGCGCCGCTTCACGCGTGCTGTGCGTGAAGTAGTAAGCGGAATTCGTCGCGCTCGAGGGCGACGCGTAACCAGGCGACCAGCGCGGATTCGCCGCGAGCTTGTCCTGATCCGCTTGCGACATCATGTACGGATCGCCGCTCGTCACCACCGGCAGATCGGGCCAGTCGGTGATGGCGACGTGCACGTCGGTGGCCGGCTTGCCGAGCCACTTCGCCACCGCGACGGCTTGCGAGGTCGACATACCGGTGCCGATTTCGGCGGCGGTGTGTTGCAGGCCGATCTTGCCATCGGCAGTGAATTCGACCTTCGCGAACGAAGTCTCCGCGCCGGTGCCGAAGTCCTTCTGCACGCACGCGAAGCCGACGCCGTAACGCTTGCCCGGATGCGCCGCTTCGAACTCGGCCTTGCGCTTCGCACGATTCGTCCACAGTGGATGCAGCTTCGCCTTGTTCAGCACATCGTCGACGCGAATCGCGCCGGCCGGCACCGCGCCTTGCGTGTTCTTCATGCCGGAACGCAGCGCATTTTTCAGGCGGAACTCGATCGGATCGAGTTCGAGTTGCGCGGCGATTTCGTCGATCATCATCTCGGTCGCGGCCATGCTCTGCAGCGTGCCGTAACCGCGTGCGGAACCCGCGTCGATCGCGCGCGAAGCAATCGCCACCGCCGATAGGTCGTTCTTCGGGAAGTAGTAGATCGACTGCGCGGCCGTCGCGCCGACCATCGCCACCGACGGCGAGAAGTTGCAACGTCCGCCGCCGTTCGCTTCCATCTCCGCCTTGAACGATTGCAGCAGACCGCTCTTTTTATCGACGGCGATGCGGTAGTTCATCTTGAACGCGTGGCGTTTCAACGAAGTCTGGAACTGCTCGTAGCGATCGTTGGCGAGGCGCACGGGACGGCCGTCCGAATACATCGCGCAGACGAGGCCGTAGAACGGCACGTTGAAGTGATCCTTGGAACCGTAGCCCACCGTGTAGCACGGGTGGATGAACAGATGCTTCACCGGGAACGCACACTTCGCGACCATCTCGGCCGCACTGTCGGCGACCTCGGACGGCGCCTGGGTCGGCACGACCATATGCAGCGATTGCGTCGCCGCGTCGTACCAGCAGTTCGCGTTGTCGGGCTCGAGCGCGGCCGTGTCGATCGACTGCGTGTTGTACTCGCGCTGCATCACCAGCCAGTCCGGCGACGGCTGATCGAGTTCCTGCTGGATGCGCGCGGCGTGGAACATGCCCTGTTCGTCGAGCTTGCCGTGTTCGACGCCGTCCGGCCACACCGGTTGATGCTTGCGCATCATGCTCGGGAAAACGGGAGCGTCTTTCAGACTGGAGAAGGTGTCGTCGTCGTACGGCGTCTTGCCGCCGACGCGCACGAAACGGAACGTGCCCCACGGATCGCGTTCGAGCGCGCCGGTTGGCGCGCCGTAACGGATGATCTGATCCTGGAATTTCAGCTTGTCTTTCGCGAAACGGAAGCGCGCGAAGTCGTGATAGATCAGGATCGCCACCGCCTGGCCGAGATACGCGGGCGTCTTGCCCGGCGGTAGCAGCATGTCGTCGCCATAGAACGCCGGGAAGATCAGGCCGTCGCGCGCCAGATCGGCGGCGGTAATCACGCGGTCCGGCTTCAGTTCGTCGCTGAGCAGCGACAGGTCGAAGCCCTCATAGCTGCGGTCGGCTTGCGTCGTGCGCAGAATGAAAGCGTGCGATTGCTGCTGCGGCCAGTGCGGCATGTCGGCGGCGCGAATGTCGCGGGCGAACACTTTCGAGCCGGTCACTTTAGCAATCCCGTCGATGCGGAATTTCGCCTGGCCGTTGGCTGCATCCCACTGCACGGGCGTCAGGAATTTTTCTTCGAACAACGCAGCGAATGCGCGGCTGCCCATCGGCGCGATATACACCGACACACCCGCCAGCACGCTGGCCTTCAGAAAACTGCGACGCGAAAGGTCGAGTTTCCCCATGGACTTCTCCTTTAGTGAATACGGCGGCAACCCGGCCTCGCGGGGCTTCCTTCGAGGCGTCGTCCAAGGGGCATCCATCGAGGCGGCCCGTGAGGTGACTGCCTTCGGGCGTCGTCTGAAAGACGCGCAGCATCGCGCGCGAGCGTCCGCGTGCGTGCCGGCACACGACGAACTTGCGCTGGACGGCCGTCACCACGAGGGAGGTATTCGAACCGCGGACGCTATCTAACGTCCGGGCGTACCGGCGACCTGCGACAACCGTCACTTCGGTCGTGCCGCAGTCGATCTGATTGACCTTGAACTACCGTGAGTTGCCTTTCCTCGCCCCACAGAGGGCAAGGGGCGGGATTATCGCGTTGATTGGCCGCAGCGTGCGTCAAATTTTGTGCGCTATCTCGCAAATAACGGATCTGGTATGAAGCGCTGTATTTTCAGGTTTACAGCGGCTTTCGGCGATTTTCGGCGATTTTCGATCTTTTAATCAGCATGCCAAACTATGCGCGCACGATGCTAATGCCCAGTGCGTCGAACGGCGAGGTCAACGCCTCATCCGTGTTTCGCTCGACGACGATCGTACTGGCCGCTGTCACGTCCGCGATCTTGTATGCCGAGGCCGCATTGAGTTTTTCCGCCGACGCCAGCACCACCGTCTCCGCCGCGTGTTCCGCGAACGCGCGCTTCACGTAGGCCTCTTCCCTGTCGCCGGTGCTCAGACCCGCTTGCGGATGCACGCCGGTCACGCCCATGAAATACAGGTCCGCGCGAATGTGGCTGAGCGTTTCGATGGCCGCGGCGCCGACGTTGACCATCGAATGCCGGAACAGGCGGCCGCCGATCATGACGACCTCGAGCTCGGCATGCTCCGCGAGTTCAACGGCGACGCTCGGGCTATGCGTGACGATCGTCGCGCGCAAGTCACGCGGCAGATGGCGCGCCAGCTGCACGGCCGTCGTGCCACCGTCGACGAACACAATCTGGCCGTGCGCGATCATGGCCGCCGCCGCCCGCCCGATCGCCGCCTTCGACGCCGATTCGATCCGCTCGCGCCCGGCAAAATCCACCGCCGCCGGCGAGGCCGGCAGTGCGCCGCCATGCACGCGCTGAAGCTGGCCTTCGGCGGCGAGTTCGCGCAGATCGCGGCGAATCGTGTCCTCGGAGACTTCGAATTCAGCGCTCAAGGTTTTGGCGATCACTTGCCCATTGCGCTTGAGTGCGTCGAGTATCAGCTGCTTTCTTTGCGATGTGAGCACGGCGACGGTCCTCGGCGAGTTTCGTGGGTTTGCACGAAATTGCTTGTTTTTGCACGATATCGCACGATACCATGATTCGCATGCGGAGCGAACCGCGTTTCCACGGGACAGGGTGCGAGCCATGAACGAAATCGCCGAACGGGTCAGGATTGTCGACGTCGAGGTGCTGTCAGACGACTGGTACGTGCTGAAAAAAACCACCTTCGACTACCGGCGCGCCGACGGCAGCTGGCAGCGGCAGAGCCGCGAAACCTACGACCGCGGCAACGGCGCGACGCTGCTGCTTTACGAACCGCGCCGGCGCACGGTCGTGCTGACGCGGCAGTTCCGCCTGCCGGCGTTCGTCAACGGCCATCACGGCATGCTGATCGAAACGCCGGCCGGGCTGCTGGAGACCGCGTCGCCGGACGAGCGGATTCGCGCCGAAGTCGAGGAAGAAACCGGCTACCGCGTGCACGACGTCCGCAAGGTCTTCGAGGCTTTCATGAGTCCGGGTTCGGTCACGGAGAAACTGCACTTTTTCGTCGCCGAATACGATGCGGTGGCGAAAGTCGGCGCGGGCGGCGGCCTCGCCGACGAAGGCGAAGACATCGAGGTGCTGGAACTGCCGGTGGACGAAGCGCTGGCGATGATCGAGCGCGGTGAAATCGTCGACGGAAAAACCATCATGCTGTTGCAGTACGCCAGGCTGAACCTTTTTCGCACATAGCTGGAACGTGGCGAGTTTCCCCGCTTTTCGGATTCATCCTATCGGGCATTAGGAAAAAGCCGATAGGTTGGACCCGGCAATAAAAATATTCTTGCGTATCCCATTGAGGTCGACCGGCGCCGCAATCAAGGCGGCGCCGGTTTATCGAATGGAAACCCTTTCCGTCAGAATATTTTTGATTCGCCGCTTTTCTCAAGGCGGCGCATAAAGCCGAGGTTCAATTGGATTCTCTCAGTTCAGCAAGTCGATTCATGAGCGGTTTTTTCTTCGGCACCCTGATTGCCGCCGTCATCATGGTGCTCTTGTGCAATGCCGGCGAATTTTCGCCGTTTATGGCCAAACTGCATGCGCTGGAACAGGTTATCGTGACCGCGCTGATTTCCATCGTAATCGTCGACGCCAAACCGCTGGCCTATAAGACCGTGTGGCGCGAGCGCCGCTGCAGCTTCGTCCTCGATGAAGATATCAACGCCACGCTTCGCGGCCGGACTTTCGGCATTCCATTCGGCGTGATCGTCGGCATTCTGTTTCAGAATTGCGTGATGAATTGAGCGTTAATCAGCTTTAATAAGCCGCTCGATATTCGTCATCTTTAATTCGCGCGCCTTGTGATACTCCGTTGTCCAAGGCGCGCAGTTCGTTTAGCTCTTCCTTTTCCCAGCCGCGGCTTGATCCGATAGTCGACCAGCCGATCAATGCCCGCTGCGTTCGCTGTCCAGATGCGCCATCTGCACCTCGTTGTAGCGTGAGCCCGCCACGGCTTCAGGCGGAATCGCCGCCTCGATGCGCGCCAGTTCGTCGGCGCCGCCGACCAGCAACTCGGCAGCTTCACCAAAGCCGCCGAGCA
This sequence comes from Paraburkholderia phytofirmans, assembly GCF_046028095.1. Classification (GTDB taxonomy): domain Bacteria; phylum Pseudomonadota; class Gammaproteobacteria; order Burkholderiales; family Burkholderiaceae; genus Paraburkholderia; species Paraburkholderia phytofirmans_A. Next base: position 71,961 of record NZ_JAQQDJ010000017.1, on the reverse strand, counting down.
GATGCAACTGCCGCGCCCCACCGTCAGTAACGCGATCCAATACCTGGAAAGCCATCTGCGCGTGCGGCTGCTTCAGCGCACCATGCGGCGCGTCGCGCTCACGCCCGAAGGCGCCGCCTATCACGAGCGCTGCGTTCAGGTGCTGGCCGATATCGACGACGCCGAGGCGCTCTTCGCCGATGTCGCTACCGGCCCGCGCGGCGCGATCCGCGTCGACTTGCCGGAGCGGCTGGCGCTGCACTCGGTGATTCCCGCGCTGCCGGACTTCTTCGCGCGCTATCCGGACATTCGCGTCGTGCTGAGCGCGACCGACCGCATGATCGATCTGATCGAGGACGGCGTGGATCGCGCGGTGCGGGTGGGCAACATGGGCGACACGACGCTGGTCGCGCGGCGCATCGGCGAGTTCGAGCAGATCAATTGCGCATCGCGCGGCCACATCGAAAAATACGGCCTGCCGCGCACGCCCGCCGATCTGGACGACCATGTCGCCGTCGGCTTTTTCTCCAGCCGCAGCGGGCGCGATCTCGACTGGGAATATCTGGAGCAAGGCGAACTGAAGACAGTGCCGATGCGCAGCGCCGTCTCGGTCAACAGCGCGCATGCCTATATCGGCTGTTGCCTCGCCGGACTCGGCATGATTCAGGGGCCGGTCGGCAGCGTGGATGCGCAGCTGTTCGAGAGCGGCGAACTCGTCGAAGTGCTCAAGGACTGGAAAGCGCCGCCGCTGCCGGTGTCGGTGGTGTTTCCACATGGCCGGCATCTGGCGCCGCGCGTGCGGATTTTCGTCGACTGGGTGGCGGAGTTGATCGGCAAGCGAACGCCCGCCGCGGCAGCGTCCAAAAACAAACGGCCGCGCGGCCCGGCTAAGTAAGCTGGAGTCAGAACTTATGCCGGATCGCCGCGCGCACCACGACCTGTTTCGAGGTCGATGACGGCGACTGCGTGCCGACGTTGAAGGCATCGTCCAGAATCGAATAGGTCGAGTCGCCGGTTACCTGCTGATACTCGCCCTGGATGTAGACGTCGGTGCGTTTGGACAGGTTGTAATCCGCCATCAGGCCAAACGAGTGAATTTTCGGCTTCACGCCGCCGCTCGAGGCGTCGTAGGTTTCCATCGTGTACACGTACTGCGCGCCGACGAACAGCATCGGCGAAATCTGATACTTGCCGTTCACCTCGAAGTTTTGATACTTCAGCGAGTTCAGCAAGACGCCCGGCGGCACGAGCGGCGTCACGCCGAGATAGCCGTTGCCGGTCGGGTCCAGATAATTCGAGTTGGTATAGACGAAGCCGGCCGTCGCCGGACCGAACGTATACGTGATGCCGCCGCCGAACACGCGCATGCGGGCGGCGATGAAACTGGCGTCGTTCGCCGCGATCGCACCGTTCGCGCCATTGCCGGGATTGTCGGCCTGCAGATACGCCGCGGCCACCAGCAGTCCGCCATAGGAATACTGGCCGCCGAAACTGTACGCGCGATTGTTGGCGAAGTTGGTGTCGTTGCTGAAGCTATACACGCCGCCGAACTGGAAGCCGGACAGCGACGGACTCGTGTACTTGACCGAGTTGTCGAGCCTGAACGAGTTGTCGGTATTGTCGTTGTCGTACGGGTGCGAGAAGAGCGAGCCGGCCCAGTTGCCGTTGGCCGTGGTCTGGGCCAGATAGTCGACCACCGAATCGTACTGGCGGCCGAACGTCAACGTGCCGAACTGGTTCGCGCTCAAACCGACAAAGGCCTGGCGGCCGAACATGCGGCCGCCCTGATTGAGCCGCCCGGAACTCACGTCGAAACCGTTTTCCAGCTGGAAGATCGCCTTCAGGCCGCCGCCCAGTTCCTCGGCGCCTTTCAGCCCCCAGCGGCTGCCTTGCGCATAGCCGCTCGCCAGCTCGTAGACATGGCCGCGGCCGACATTGTTGGTGTAGTTGATGCCTTCGTCGAGCACGCCATACAGCGTGACGCTCGTCTGCGCCAGGGCGGGCGCGGCTAAAGCGGCGGACATAGCGGTGGAGACAGCTAGCGCGAACACTTGCTTGTTCATGACGATCTCCCTGCACTCGAGCAATGGGACAACTCGATCCGGCCGCTTTGTTCTTTGCGCCTCAAAAGGCGCTGCACCGCCCTTGACGCGCTTTACAGAAATCCTCACACGCCGTTAGAGCGCCGTCCATTGGGTGTCGTGTCGATGTCTCAAAATGTTGCGAAATCTCCACTTGGTGCGCTGGGCCCTTTTGTCGCGGCGCTCATTCAGGTAAACGGCGCAACGCCGCGCGGACTTGATACCGGCGGCACATTACGCGCGCCGCGTTGGCCGGTCTCAAGCCGATTTGTCACGAAAAGAAATATAATCGCAGGCTTCTTGCGGCGGCGCAGCGGAACTCCGCGCCGCCACGCGGGTCACTTTGACTGCCCCCTGCAACCGTGCCACGTCCGGCCGGTTGGTAAGCGGCGACGCGGGTCGCGTATCCGCCGCAGCATCCCAAATCCAATTTCTAAAAGCCTTGTGAGACGCCTGCCGCGCTGAACCAGCGCGCCGTCGCACGGGGTTTGCTTTTGGCGAACACAATGCAAAAGTCGCAATCCCGCCTGATCGAACTCGATTTTTTTCGGGGGCTGGTCCTTCTGATCATCGTCGTCGACCACATCGGCGGCAGCATTCTGTCGCGCGTCACGCTGCACGCCTACGCGCTATGCGACGCCGCCGAGGTGTTCGTGTTCCTCGGCGGCTTTGCGACCGCCACGGCCTACGCCGCGCTGGCCGAACGGCGCAACGAGACGATCGCGCGCAGCCGCTTCCTGCGGCGCTCGCTGGAAATCTATCGCGCGTTCCTCGTCACCGCCGCGCTGATGCTGCTGGTCAGCGCCGTGCTCAGCGCATTCAGCATCGACGGGCCGAACCTCGCCACCACCGATCTCGACGATCTGATGGACACCCCGCTCGCGGCGCTCGGCGACATCCTGCTGTTCCGCCGCCAGCCGTATCTGGCTTCGGTGCTGCCCATGTACGCGTTCTTCGCGCTGCTGGTGCCGATGATCCTGCCGCTCGCGCGCAGCAAGCCGTGGCTGCTGCTGGCCGGCAGCGTTGCGCTGTGGGCCGGCGCGCCGGCCATCGTCGCCTACCTGCCCGCCGCGCCGGACATGCACTGGGATTTCAATCCGTTCGCCTGGCAGTTGCTGTTCGTGCTCGGCGTGCTGGCCCGTTGCCAGCCGGTTTATCAGCGCGTGAGCGCGCACCGTCTGAGCTGGCTCGTTAGCCTGCTGGCGTTCGCCGTGGTCGCGGCGGCCGCTTACTACAAGCTGTTCATCGAACACGAACCGCTCGATGCCAGCCTCAAGCAAAACCTCTCGTACCTGCGGGCTGTCAATTTCCTCGCCATCGCGTGGCTGGTCGCGAATCTGATTCAGCTCGGCTGGGCAAGAAAGCTCGCGCAATGGGTGCCGTGGGTCGGCGTGATTGGGCGCAAGGGGTTGCTGTGCTTTATCGCCGGCGCGGTGATCTCGCTGGTGGTCGACTCCGTGCTGTACGCGGCGACGGACGGTTATCTGAACTATCCGCTCGGACTGCTCGCGGATGCCATCGCGATCGGCGCGCTGTTCGCGGTGGCGCTGGGCGTGGAGCCGCTCAAGCGTCTGGCCGGCCGGTTGTATGGCGGGTGGTTGCGCACGTCGCCGTGAGCGGGGCATGCACGCGTATGGGTGTGGGCTCACCGCGTGGTGGCCACAGCTATTTTCTGCTATTCAATCACGCTCCATACCGCCGTCCGCTGAACTTGTTAGCGGTCAAAATGCTCCGCCGATCCTGATAGCATGACGGCCGCGCGCAACCTGTGCGGCGGCCTCCTACTCTGACATGCGTCTATTCCTACGTTCAGCCCTCGTTGCGCTTTGCGCGGCCTCGATCAGCGCGCCGGTGCTCGCCAGCACCGTGATCAGCCGCAGCTTCCATTCCGACGCCCTCGGCCGCGACTGGGCCTACACGATCTATCTGCCGACCGGCTATCGCCATAACGGCAGCCGCCTGCCCGTGCTGTATCTCCTGCACGGCAATAACGGCGACGCCAACGACTGGATCACACAAGGCCATCTGCAGGGCGTGGCCGACGCGTTGATCGACCACAAGGACATGCCGCCCGTCGTGATCGTGATGCCGCAAGGCGGCACGGACTGGTACGTCGATCGCAAGGAAAAGATGGAGACCGCGTTCTTCGACGATCTGCTGCCCGAGATCGAAACGCGCTACGCGGTCTCGACGCAACGCGGCGCGCGCATGATCGGCGGCGTCTCGATGGGCGGCTTCGGCGCGCTGCGTTATGCGATGACGCAACCCGAGCGCTTTTGCGGCGCGCTGCTGCTGAGCCCCGCGATCTATCCGAACGAGCCGCCGCGCGCGTCGGCTGCGCGCCGCGTCGGCGTGTTCGGCGAGCGCGAATTCGACGCGCGTATCTGGCACGAACTCAACTACCCGGCGCAGTGGGATCGCTACATGAGCCGGCCCTACCGCCTGCCGATGTTCATCGCCGCCGGCGACGACGACCTCGCGATCCAGGCCGATGCATCGACGCTGTACACGCACCTGCGGCTGGCGGGCAATCCGGCGGCGCTGCGCATCATCGACGGCGGCCACACGTGGGACGTCTGGAGCGCGCTGCTGCCCGCCGCGCTCAAATACACGCTCGGTTGCGTGAAGTCGCAACCGCAGCAGCCGCCGCCGCAGGACCATCCGTCAAACCAGCGGCCCTGAGCGATTCAGCAACACTGCCTGAAGCGGGTCTGAAAACCCGTGCAACTATTCCACGAGGTCGGCCCTGAGCGATTCAGCAGTACTGCCTGAAGCCAGTTTGAAAACCCGTGCAACTATCGCACGAGGTCGGTCCACAACACCATCAGCACGGTCATCAGTGCGGGGCCGATGAAGATGCCGAGCAGGCCGAACGTTTCCGCGCCGCCAAGAATACCGAACAGCACGAGCAGGAACGGCAAACGCGTCGAGTTGCCGATCAGCACCGGCCGCACGAAGTGCTCGGCGATGAACACCACGACGGATCCGAACACGGCGAGGCCGACGCCCGCCGCCACCGAGCCCTGCGAGACCAGCCACAAGGCCGCGAGACCGAACGTGAGCGGCGCGCAGAACGGCAGCATCGCGGCGATCGCGGTGACGAGCGCGAGCAGCGCGACATGCGGCAAGCCCGTCACGAAATAGGCGACGCCCAACAACGCGCCCTCGCCGAGGCCGACCACGACCAGTCCCGACACCGTGCCGCGCACCGCCGTGGCCATGCGTAGCAGAAGCTGCGCGCCGTCTTCGCCGAAGCCACGCCGCATGCCTTTGAGCAGCGAGCCCGACAGGCGCGGCCCCGCCTGAAAAATCACGAACAGCGTGATCAGCATGAAACCGAACACCGCTACGGCATGCGCCGCGCGGGCGCCGAAGTGCCGGCCGAGCGTCATCACCGTCGGGCTGTGCAAGCCTTTCATGGCCGCCGATCCGCGCAGCGGCTGAGCGAGATTGGCCTGCCACCACGCGGAAATCTGCTGCACGCCGAACGGCAGATGCTGGATGAAATCCGGCAACGGAATGCCGTTTTCCTGCGCGTCTTTGAACCAGTCGCTCATGTCGTGCGCTTCGCGAAGCGCCTGGGCAATGCCGATGCCCACCGGCAGCACGACCAGCAACGCGATCGCCAGCGTCAACACGGCCGCGATCAGCGTCGTGCGCCCGGTGAACCAGCGGTTGCCCTCGACCCTGCGCAACAGCGGCCATAGCGCGATCGCAAGCACGGCGGCCCATGCCACCACCGCGATGAAGTCGCGCGCGACCCACAACGCCAGCAACACCAGGCCGATGTACAGCACGAGCGAGGCCGCTCTCTGCTTCTTCAGGCAGTGCGGCGCTTCAGGCGATTCAGGCGGTGCGACAGGCGGGCGTGAATTCATGTGAGCTCTTATGGTTTTGTGAAGGCGCCCTCATGGGACTTCCTTCGATGTGCGCGCGAGCCGACCGGAAAAATGCAAAACCGCTACACTGGCGCGGCACGGTCGCTCATCAATAACCACATCTTAAAGGAAGCACCGTCGCCTCTTGCAGGCGGTACGCTTGTCTCACTACGTACAACACTGCGTTGCAAAAATCCGTCCTATCGTAAATTCAGCATAACAATGGCCCGCGAAGGCCCGTCTTTTCGGGATAGCGCGAATGTCAAGTTTCATTGTTGCTGTTTGAAGAACAGTGTTTCAACTGCGACACAATGGCTATCCGGCGCGCGCGGGACTACATTCGGCACACCACACAATACGGAGCCGACGACGATGACCTTAGAGTCCATCCCCCTTGACGGTACCAATGGCGTCCGCATCGAAATTCTCGAGCGCTCGGACACGACGCTCGTGATTCGCTGGGTCGAGCCGGGAAAATGTCATTACGGCGAGCAGCGGTGGCGGCGCAGGTCGGCACATACCTCGGGAACATGTGCAGTGTCGCGCCGCAAGATTCGCCGCGGCGACGCGGTGTTCAAACCGGCCGAGCGGCCGGCGCCTTTGAATGCTTCGGCCATGATCTGCGCTGAACTGCTGGAGTGCGTCGAGGCCTGAGCCTCAATCTCCCTGCCGGCGTCGCGCGCACGTCCTGGCCAACGCGCCTGACGCGCTCGCTCTGCCCGGCGCGCCAACCCACATAGCGGCACGCGCATCGCGTGACCCGCTTCACACCGTGGGTAAAACACCCTCTGATTGCGGCCCCTCGCCACGTGCGTTAAGGTGGACGACGTTGCGTCAAGTCACCTGCCTGTTCCACGCACAGCGTTATCGTGACCCGCACTCCACCCACCGCGCCGCGCCCCTTGCGGCGCCGATTGAGGGCATACCATGGCCGAAGACACGCCGGAAACCCGCACGCCAATAGCGCCCTCCGCGCCTCCCGCACCACTCGTCGCACCGCAACAATTTTCTCTCGACGTCCTGCTCGAAAAGTACGCGAAAGGCGACGAGCAATCCGCCGACGATGTGTTCAAGCGCGTCGCGCGCGGCGTCGCCGAGGCTGAACCGCAGGCGCTGCGCGAATCGGTCGAGGCGCTCTTCGTCGACAACCTGCGGCACGGCGCGCTCGGCGCCGGCCGCATCATGAGCGCGGCGGGCACCGGCATTGCGGCCACACTGATCAACTGCTTCGTGCAGCCCGTGGGCGACGCGATTCAGGGCGTCGACGAACAAGGCCTGCCCGGTATTTACGTCGCGCTGTTGCAAGCAGCCGAAACCATGCGCCGCGGCGGCGGAGTCGGCTATAACTTCTCGGCGATCCGTCCCAAAGGCGCGCGCGTTCACACCACCAGTTCGTCGGCGTCCGGTCCGTGCAGTTATATGGACGTGTTCGACGCGTCATGCCGCACGGTCGAAAGCGCCGGTTCGCGGCGCGGCGCGCAGATGGCCGTGCTCGACTGCAATCATCCCGATTTGCTGGAGTTCATCGAAGCCAAGCATTCGAAAGGCCGCTGGAACAACTTCAACGTCTCGGTCGGCGTGACCGATGAATTCATGCGCGCCGTCGAAGAAGATCAACCGTGGCAACTCGTGCATCGCGCCGAGCCCTCGCCGGCCCAACGCGCTGCCGACGACGTGCGGCAACGCGAAGACGGCCTGTGGGTGTACAGCGAACGTCCGGCGCGCGCGATCTGGGATCGCATCATGCGCTCCACTTACGACGTCGCGGAACCCGGCATCGTATTCATCTCGCGCATGAACGAGGACAACAATCTGCGCGCCGTGGAAACCATCCGCGCCACCAATCCGTGCGGCGAGCAACCGCTGCCGGCGTATGGCTGCTGCAACCTCGGACCGCTGAACCTCACGCGTTTCGTGATCGATCCGTTCGCGCAGATGGAAGGCCGCAAGCCTTCATTCGATTGGGACGGCCTTGCCAAACGCACGCGCACGCAGGTGCGCTTTCTCGACAACGTGCTCGACGTCACGCTGTGGCCGCTGCAGCAGCAATACGACGAGTCGCGCGCCAAGCGGCGCATCGGCGTGGGCTTCACCGGCCTCGGCGACACGCTCGTCATGCTCGGCTTGCGCTACAACTCGCAGGAAGGCCGCGACTTTGCCGTGCGCATCGCGCGACTGATGCGCGACGAGGCGTATCGCGCATCCGTAGACCTGGCGCGCGAGCGCGGCGCGTTTCCGCTTTTCGACGCCGCGCGTTATCTGGAAGCCGGCACGTTCGCTTCGCGCTTGCCCGAAGACATCAAAGAGGCCATCCGCCGCGACGGCATTCGCAACAGCCATCTGCTCTCCATCGCGCCGACCGGCACCGTGAGCCTCGCCTTCGCGGACAACGCGTCGAACGGCATCGAGCCGGCCTTCTCGTGGACCTACACGCGCATGAAGGTGATGGCCGACGGCGGCCGCGAATCCTTCGATGTCGAAGACTACGCGTATCGGCTCTATCGCGAGCTTGGCGGCGACACGAACAAGCTGCCGGACTATTTCGTCAGCGCACTGGAGATGTCGGCACGCGACCATCTCGACATGATGGCGGCCGTGCAGCCGTACGTGGACACGTCGATCTCGAAGACGGTGAACGTACCCGCCGACTACCCGTTCGAAGCGTTCGAAAGCCTTTACTTCGATGCTTGGAAAAACGGCCTCAAGGGTCTCGCCACCTATCGTCCGAACGAAACGCTCGGCGCGGTGCTCAGCGTGAGCCCGCCGCAAGCCGACGACACGCTGACCGAGAGCGACCTCGATCCGCTGCGTATCGCGATCGATCATCGGCCCAGGGGCGAGTTGCCCGCGATCATCGAGAAGGTCGAATATCTGACGCAGTTGGGCAAGAAGTCGCTTTACGTGGCGGTGTCGTTCATCGAGGTCACGGGGCGGCTGGGTGGTGAAGACGTCACCATCGAACGGCCTATCGAGTTCTTCATTCCGACGGGTCAGCGCGACGAATCGCAGCAATGGATCACGGCGACGATGCGTTCGCTGTCGCTGGCGGCGCGCGGCGGTTTTGTCGCGCGCAATCTGCAGGACATGCGCAAGGTTTCGTGGGATCGGGGGCAAGTGCGGCTCGGTGAGGTGCAGCGTCTCGACGGACATCGCGCGCCACGCTGGCACGATTCGGAAGTGGCCGCCCTCGCCTTCGCGATCCAGCAGATTCTGCATCGGCGCGGCTTTCTCGATGCCGAAGGCAATCAGGTGCCCTCGCGCATGCTGGCGCGTTTGCCGCGCGGACAGATGCGGGCTGAGACGGCGTTACCGGCGGATTTCGGCATTCGTCCGCATCCCGTTGAGACTGATGCCGACGCTCTCGCGTTGACGCAACCCGGCGGCGCGCAAGGCTTGCATACGATGCTCGGGCGCAAGTGCGGGTCGTGCGGGGCGAATGCGGTGATTCGCAAGGATGGGTGTGACTTTTGCACCGCGTGTGGTGAGGTGGGGGCGTGCGGGTAGATTGTTCTGCGTGAAAAAAGTCGCGGCCGCTATTCTTCGCGGCCGCTTTTTTTGCGCCAACTGAGATCGCCAAGCGCGCCGTCATCAACCGACTCTCGTCCCGCGCACGCTGCCAATTGAGTAAATCGCATACGCGGCACGACCGGGCCCTAACGTTCTAACCCACCCTCGCGTAATAAAGATTCTGCGGATGCTTCGCTTCAGCAAAGAAAAACCAGCGCTCCGCCACCAACCCCGCGTACTGCACGAGACACGCCGCAGCCAGCAAGCCGAGCGAAACGCCAATCGAATGCAAGCTCGCCCCTAACGCCATCAACAAAACCGGCACAACAAACGCTGTCGCGAGAAACCCCCATTTGACATTGCGCAGCGTCCCCGCCGATTTGCCGTGAAAGAACTCGCGCAGATTGAACGCACCAGCGGTAAAGCCGCGCGACACCTGCACCAGCTTCGGATTGTGAATGCCGGTGGCGCTCTGCACCGTCGACTTCGGCCGCAAGCGCGCATTGCGCATGAGCGACGCCGAGCGGCTCGCGCAGCCGGCGAGCGTCAGCACGCATGCGCAAACAGCGAGTCCAACGGTCCACTCGGGCGCGAACCACGCGCTCAAAGCCGTCGCCAGTGTGAAGCCTGACGCGCAGCCGAGCAGCGTGAAGTTCACCAGCGTGAGCGGCGTGGCCCACTCCTGCAGAAAGCGCAGGCACGCGTAGATCATCGCCGTGCAGACGAACAGCACCGCGCTCGCCAGCACGCCGAGCCAGCCGATCGCGAGCGACCACGGCGAGCCGAACCAATGCGCGACGCCATAGAAAAACGCGCAGGCGAGAAACGCCGGCAGGCACAGACACTCACGCGACAACCACGACGTGCGCCACATGGCGATCGCGCGCCATGCGCGTTCGGGATGGCCGAGATGGAAGAACGACGCGATCAGTCCGAGCCCGCCTAACACCACCGACACACCCGCGCCGGCGATATAGAACGCACCGGAGGGCGACGCGAGCAGTCCCAGATGCGCGGCCGTTTCCACGCCGACGAGCGCGATCAGCAGGCCTTGGGCCGCGCCGCTCAAAGTGGTCAGAAAAACCACGGAGAATGCGGGATTCATCGTGAGGTCCTATCAGTCGTTAGATGCGCGTCGCCATCGACGCAAGATGCAACTCGCCGCGCTCGAATTGCGCATCGAGCGATTCCGGTTCCTGCACCGAGCCCGACGATTTGCACGAGCACGAACCGCTGCCACAACCCGCGGCCTCGGTGGGCACGCGCGGCAAATAGTGATTCGCCGGCCGCGTATTCCACTCGGGCATCAACTGATAGCCGCCGCGCTCCTCGATCGCCTTCGACACCACCGACTGCGGATCGTGAATATCGCCGAACAGCCGCGCCGAAGTCGGGCAAGCGAGCACACAAGCCGGCTGCCGATCGCGCTCGGACAGGTTTTCATCGTTGATCCGGTCGACGCACAGCGTGCACTTGGTCATCTCCTTGCGGCTTTCGTCGAGTTCGCGCGCGCCGTACGGACACGCCCACGCGCAATACTTGCAGCCGATACAGCGGTCGAAGTCCACCAGCACGAGTCCGTCTTCCTTGCGCTTATAGCTCGCACCGGTCGGACAGACCGGCACGCACGGCGGATCCTCGCAGTGCAGGCACGACTTGGGAAAATGGATCGTCTCGGCGTTGGGAAAACTGCCGGCTTCAAAGCTCTGCACCCGGTTGAAGAAGGTGCCGGACGGATCCGCGTCGTACGGATTCATATCGGCGAGACTGCCCGATTCGCCCGACGTGTTCCACTCCTTGCAACTCGTCACGCAAGCATGGCACCCCACGCACACGTTCAGGTCGATCACCAATGCCATCTGTGTCATCAAAGGCTCCTTGCGGCTGTCCCGATGTTATTTGCGCCCCGTCGCGCCGCGCAGCCGCGCCGCGAACTCCCCTCGCCCCGCGAAGTAGGTCTGCACGATCCGTGAGATAACGCCGTTCTCGCCCGGCACCGCGGGCATCGGCGCGAACTGCGGCAGCGTGTGCCGCGCGTCCGCCTCCGCCGGATAGATGCGCACGCGCACGTCGTACCACGCGGCCTGGCCCGTCACCGGATCGGAATTCGACATGCTTCGCGCTACATCGTCGGCGCGGTTGGGCAACTCGTCGGTGATGAGGTGGTTGAGCAGGAAGCCACGTTGCGATTCGTTCGCGCCCGGGCCGAGGCTCCATGCGCCCGACGCCTTGCCGATCGCGTTCCACGTCCATACGGTGCCCGGCTCGACGGTCTCGCTGAAGCGCGCCATGCAGCGCACGCGACCCCACTGCGATTCGGCGTAGATCCACGCGCCATCGGCGATACCGTTTTCGGCCGCCATCAACGGATTCATGTACAGATAGTTCTCGCCGTGAATCTGCCGCAGCCATGCGTTCTGCGAGTCCCACGAGTGGTACATCGCCATCGGCCGCTGGGTCACCGCGGCGAGCGGAAACTTGTCGAGGTCGGTCGCCGCGCTTTCGAGCGGCGCATACCAGAACGGCAGCGGATCGAAGTACTTTTCTACCCGCGCGCGCAAGTGGTCCGGCGGCTGCCTGCCGCTCGTGCGGCCCTGCGCGGCGAGCCTGAACTTCTGCATCACGTCGGAATAAAGCTGGATCAGAATCGGCTCGCTGAACTTGCGAAAACCGTGCTTGACCGCCCACTCGAGATACGGCCCGTTGCAGTTGCGCATGTACTGCAGCGTCTCGGGCAACGGGTAGTGGAACACGCAATTGTTCTTCGCGTATTGTTCCCACTGGTTCGGATTGGGTTCGCCCACCAGCGCCTTGTCGCCGTCCTTGCCGCGCCAGCCGATCAGAAAGCCCACGCCGGACTCGGGCGACGTCGTGAAATTGACGACGAAGTCGGGATAGTCGCGATAACGCCTTGCGCCCTCGGCGGTCGTGAAGGCAGGAAACTTCAGACGCGACGCAAGCTCGATCAGCACTTCCTGGAACGGCTTGCATTCACCGGTAGGCGGCACGACCGGTACGCGCACCGAATCTACCGGACCGTCGAATTCGGAGATCGGCCGGTCGAGCATGGACATCGCGTCGTGCCGTTCCAGATACGTCGTGTCGGGCAGGATCAGATCGGCGAACGCAGTCATCTCCGACTGGAACGCGTCGCACACCACCAGAAACGGAATCTTGTACTCGCCGTTGGCCTGCTTGTCGACCAGCATCTCGCGCACTTTCATCGTATTCATCGACGAATTCCACGCCATGTTGGCCATGAAAATCATCAGCGTGTCGATGGGATACGGATCGCCGCGCCACGCGTTGGTAATCACGCTGTGCATCAGGCCATGCACGGCCAGCGGATATTCCCACGAGAAGGCCTTGTCGATGCGCACCGGTCCACCCTGATCGTCGAGGAACAGGTCCTCGGGCGCGGCGGGCCAGCCGAGCGGACCGGTGGCGAGCGGCGTGTTCGGCTTGACGGCGTCGGGACTGTTAGGCGGTTTCGCCGACGGCGGCACGGCGCGCGGAAACGGCGATTTATGACGAAAGCCGCCGGGCGTGTCGATCGTGCCGAGCAGCGACATCAGCACGGCTAGCGCGCGGATCGACTGGAAGCCGTTGGAGTGCGCCGCGAGGCCACGCATGGCGTGGAAAGCGACCGGGTTGCCGGTGACCGTTTCGTGCGTCTCGCCCCATGCGTCGGTCCAGCGGATCGGCAAGGTGATGCGATGAGCGCGGCTCGTCTGGATCATTTCACCGGCGAGGCGGCGAATCGTGTCGGCTGAAATGCCGGTGATGCCGGCGGCCCACTCGGGCGTGCAATCGGCCACGCGTTCGCGCAGCAAGGCGAACGACGGCGTGACCGGCGTGCCGTCGTCGAGCGTATAGCGGCCGTCGAGCGCGGGATTGACGCCGGCCGCGTGATGCGGCACGGCGCGTGCGGCTTTTGCATCCCACCAGAGATGATTCTGCGGAAACAGCGGATTGCCGACCGGCCGCTCGGGATCGCGCACGAACAGGCCGAAGTTTTCGCTGGCTTCGTCGAGCGAGACGAGCTCCGCCGCGTTGGTGTAGCGGCGCACGAATTCGTGATCCCACGCGTCGGCGGCAATCAGTTCGTGCAGGAACGCCATGAACAGCGCGCCATCGGTGCCGGGCTTGATCGGCACCCACTCGTCGGCGATCGCCGCGTAGCCGGTGCGGATCGGATTGATCGCGATGAAGCGGCCGCCCGCGCGCTTGAACTTCGAAATGGCGATCTTGAGCGGATTCGAATGATGGTCTTCCGCCGTGCCGATCATGAAGAAGAGCTTGGCGTTATCGAGGTCCGGCCCGCCGAATTCCCAGAACGAGCCGCCGATCGTATAGATCATGCCCGCCGCCATGTTCGACGAGCAGAAGCCGCCATGCGCCGCGTAATTAGGCGTACCGAACTGTTTGGCGAAGAGTCCGGTCAGCGCCTGCATCTGGTCGCGTCCGGTGAAGAGCGCGAATTTTTTCGGGTCGGTGGCGCGAATGTGGCCGAGACGCTTTTCGAGCACCTCGAACGCGTGTTCCCACGACACCGGCTCGAACTGCGCGCTGCCGCGCTCGGCGCCCGGCTTGCGCATCAACGGTTGAGTGAGGCGCGCGGGCGAGTACTGCTTCATGATGCCGGAAGCGCCCTTCGCGCAGATCACGCCCTGGTTGAGCGGATGCTCCGGATTGCCGTCGATGTAGCGCACCTCGCCTTCGCGCAGATGCACACGAATGCCGCAACGGCAGGCGCACATGTAGCAGGTAGTCGTTTTGATGTCGAGCCGTTCGTTCTGTGTGCGGGCGTGGTGTTCCATGCGGGATCTCCCTCGCTGCTCCGGCTGCGCCGAAGCGGTGGTGATGCAATACCGCCCATCCTATGCGCCGTCGCCCCACAAGGGAAATCGCCATTTTCGAGAGAAACTATCCGCCGCGCCGATAGTTTATGTTTGGCTTTCAATGGCGAGTCGGCTGCGTGTCGGCATGCGCTGCCGCATCCCGACATGCGGCGGCTCGCCGGACGACCGGCGTGTGGCGTGGTCGTGCGGCACCCAGCTAGACCTTGGCCTTGGCTAAGCGCGGCCTTCGAGTTGTGCGATCAAAGCGTCCGGAATCTCCACGCCGTCTTTCTGCGCCGTGTCCGCGAGACGCTCTCTTCGATCGCCGGGCAAGCGTACATCGTCGTCCATCAGCATCATGTCGATCAGGGTTTCCACGCGCGACAGGTACGTGTCGTGACCAGCCAGCGCGCCTGGATCGATCGCCCAGAACAGATGGCCGATGCGCGAGCGCTCGCCCTCTTCGGTCAGGAACGAGCCGGCTTCGTAGCCGAAGTTCGCGCCCGTCAGGGCCGCCGCCAGCAACTCGACGACCAGCGCCAGCATCGCGCCTTTGGCACCGCCGAACGGCAGCATCATGCCGTCGAGGGCCGCACGGGCGTCGGTGGTCGGCTGACCGTCGCGGGCGGTCGCCCAGCCCTCGGGAATCGGCTTGCCGTCGCGCGCGGCCAGCGCGATCTTGCCGCGCGCGATCTGCGACAGCGCGAGGTCGATCACGAGCGGCTCGCCCTTGCGGCGCGGGAACACGGCGGCGATCGGGTTGGTCCCGAACAGCGCGCGGCGGCCGCCCCACGCGGGCATCGCCGCCGGCGAATTGCTGAACGCGAGCGCGACCATGCCTGCCGCGCCGAGCGCGGCCAGATGGGCAGCGCCCACGCCGAAGTGGTGGCTGCGCTTCACGCCCGCGACCGCGCTGCCGAATTGCTTCGCGCGCTCGGCTAGCGTCGCGACCGCGAGGTCGCACGCGGGATAGGCCAAACCGTCCGCGCCGTCGATCAGCACCGCCGCGCCGCGATCCGCCACGATCGCAGCTTGCGCGGCGGGATCGACGCGGCCGTTGCGCAACTGCGCGCAATACATCGGCAGACGCGATACGCCGTGCGACGACAATCCGCGCAGGTCGGCATAGACCAGCGCGCGAGCCGTGGACTCGGCGGTGGCCGGCAATGCGCCCGCGCGGCACAGCGAATCGACGGCAAGCGTGGTGAGCGCATCGGGGGACAGTCGGGCCATCGGGGATTCCTCAAGTTGTGTTGTTGGTGTTCGGCACGGGTCGGGCACCGCGGCGAGCCGTTCGGCTGGTAACGCCGCCGCGCGTTCGGCGACGAGTGTGAGATCGAAACGCACACAAAGCAATGCCGCAATGTGTGGATTGCGGCATTGTCCGTGATGATCCTCTTCTGGATCGCTATTGTGATTGTCCTACTCAACCGCCTTTTTCCAGCAGCGTCGTACCGGCAGACGGATGTCTTTCCTCAAGACCAGGTTGAGTCGACGGCGTCTGGACCTGCGGTTTGGACTGCACCTGATCCCGCACTTCACGCGGCGCCGCGAGAAATTCCCTTGCCGCGCGCGCATCGAAAGCACCTTCCCAACGCGCGACCACCAACGTCGCCACCACGTTGCCGATCATATTGGTCAACGCGCGAATTTCGTTCAGCACACGATCCACGCCGAGAATCAGCGTGATGCCCGCCACGGGGATGATGTTGTGCGTCGACAGCGTCGCCGTCAACGCGACCAGCGCCGCTCCCGCCACACCCGCGCCTCCCTTCGAAGTCAGCATCAGGATCGCCAGCAGACCCAGTTGCTGCATCAACGAGAGATGCGTGTTGGTGGCCTGCGCGATGAAGAGCGAAGTCATCGTCAGATAGATCGCGGCGCCGTCGAGGTTGAACGAATAGCCGGTAGGCAGCACGAGTCCGACGATCGCCCGCGGGCAGCCCATGCGTTCGAGCTTCTCCATCAGCCGCGGCAGCACGGATTCCGTGGTGGACGTGCCCAGCACGATCAGCAGTTCCTCGCGAAAGTAGCGCAAGAGCGGCCAGAGTCCGACGCCCGCCCAGCGCGCCGCCGCGCCAAGCACGATGGCGACGAACAGGATGCTGGTGATGTAGAAGCAGAGAATCAGCAGCCCGAGTTGCTGCAAGGTGCCGATACCGTATTTGCCGACCGTGAAGGCGATCGCGCCGAATGCGCCGAGCGGCGCGAGCCGCATGATCATCTCGACGATGCGCATGAGCGTGTCGCCGAACTGTTCGATGCCGCGCATGAGCAGCCGGCTGCGCTGCGACATGATCGACAGCGCGATGCCGAACAGCACCGAGAACAACAGCACCTGCAATAGATCGCCCCGTGCAAATGCACCGACCACCGAATTCGGCACGAGCAGATCGAAGAAGCTCGACGATGCCGAATGCGCGTCCGCCACGTAGTGCGTCATGGCATGCGTGTCGAGCGTGGCGGGATCGATGTTCAGCCCCGCGCCCGGATGCAGCACGTTCGCCACCACCAGCCCGATCACGAGCGCGATGGTGGTCACCACTTCGAAATAGAGCAACGTCTTGAAGCCGACGCGGCCGACCTGCTTGAGGCTTTCCATTCGCGCGATGCCCACCGACACGGTGCAGAAGATCACCAGCGTGATCAGCATCTTGATGAGGCGGATAAAGGTATCGCCGAGCGGTTTCATTTCGACGCCGAACGCGGGCGCGAAGTAACCGACGACAATTCCGGCCGCAAGTCCGATCAGGACTTGCACGTAGAGATGTTTGAGCACGCGCAAGATGGTGTCTCCTCCACTCGCTGCCGCCAGGTGTCGAACCGGCGCCGTTAGCGGCATGGCTTGCCGGCAACGGGCGGCGTCGTGGCCGTTCTCCGTGCCGGCGAGCGCCGGGATTTGGGGTCCACTGCGATACTACCAGGCAAATGCGGCAAACGTGGCAAACGTGGCAAACGCGGCAACCGCTGCGGCCGCGCTTTGCCTCGCCGCCAGAGCCAGACTCAGGCGCTTTCGAACAGCCGGGTCAGCACGAACTCGCGATGACCGAGCGCTTCCGCGGCGGTAAAGCGGCCGTTGATCGTGGCCATCATGCATTCGAGCAGTTTGTCGCCGCTCTGATCGAGGTTCTGTTCGCGCTGCAGAATGCCGGTTACGTCGACATCGATATGCTCGCCCATCGTGCGCACCGTACGCGGGTTCGCGCAGATCTTGATGACCGGCACGATCGGATTGCCGATCACGTTGCCCTGCCCGGTCGGGAAGAAATGCACCGCGAAACCGGACGCCGCGCACAAGGTCACCATCTCGGCCGCCGCAGACGACGAATCCATGAACCACAGCCCCGCGTGCGTCGGCTCCTCTGCCTTGTCGAGCACGCCGTCAACCATGCACTTCTTGCCGATCTTCTGGATATTGCCGAGCGCCTTTTCCTCGATGGTCGTGAGGCCGCCCGCGATATTGCCCTTGGTGGGTTGCGACTCGGAAAGGTCGTCCGTCTTCCAGCGGTTGATCATGTCCTGATAGCGGTCGAACATGAACTGGAAGCGCTCGCGCACGCCGTCGTTGGCGCAGCGCGCGGCGACGATCTGCTCGCCGCCGGTCAACTCCGACGTCTCGCCGAACACGAGCGTGGTGCCGAGTCCATATAGCTTGTCGAAAGCATTGCCGACGGTCGGATTGGCGCCGCAGCCCGAGGTCGTATCCGACTCGCCGCACTTGGTGGAGACCCACAGGTCCGAGATCGGACATTCCTCGCGATCGAGCGAGGTGGCGTACTGCACCATTTCCTTGGCCGCCTTCGAGGCGCGCATGATGGTGTCGTGATCGCCATGCAGTTCGATGCCGAAGCCCATCACCGGCTTACCGGTTTTGGCGATGCCGTCCACCACGCGCTTGGTCCAGCCTTCCTCGATACCGATCACGATCACCGCCGCGACATTCGGGTTGCTGCCCGCGCCGATCAGCGTGCGAAAGTGCAGATCGAGGTCGGCGCCGAACTGCAGCCGCCCGTACGGGTGCGGCAGCGCCATGGTGCCTTTGATGTTGTGCTCGACGGCTTGCGCCGCGGCGTTCGACAGATCGTCGACCGGCAGGATGATCACGTGGTTGCGTACGCCAACGCGGCCATTGTCGCGACGATAGCCGCGGAAAGTCGTATCCAGGTCAATCACGCTCATGGTGTGTCTCTCGTTCAGATCGTTCGGATGTGGGGCGATTCGATTGCGGCAGTGCGGGTAGCCGGCGAGCGCGGCTTACCAGCGCTTCGTCTTGATGTTGTGCACGTGGGCGTGTTCGCCGGCCTTGATCGGCGCGACCACCTTGCCGATATCCACGCCGTACTTGAACACCGTGTCGCCCACTGCCATGTCCTTGAGCGCCACCTTGTGCCCGATCGGAATGTCCTGTCTGGCCCGAAAGGTCACGATCTCGTCGTCGTCCATGATCCACGCGTTCAGTTGCGTGCCCGCCTTGATGCCCTCGACGACCGCCACACCGACTGTGTCTTTCGCCTCGTGCAACACGATGTGAATCGTCTTGCGTTCGGGCGACGCGCCCGCTGCCGCGGTGCCCTTGATGTCTGCCGTGGGATTGCTCATTAGCGTCTCCATTCGTGAATTGAATGCGGTGTCGTGCCGCTGGGAAAGCGCAGCCAGATGCGCTGCTGTGGAATGGATATTAGGCGGCACATCGGTGGATGTCAACTAGGTCATCTATATGTGTTACATGAGTGTTTTCCAGTAGGGCCCAGGAATTCAGGTCATCTGGATGGACTAGATGAGTTTGTCGTTTAAAATCGGCGCAGGTCTAACTCGCGAGCGGCATCGCACGGCTCGCGCATTGCAGAGGTATTCATGAGCACGCTCGCCATCAATCCGCCCGCGCTGGGCGGCACGCGCTACAAAGAGGTCAAGAGCGCGATACTCGCCGCGCTCTCGGCGGGCGAATGGAAAGGCGGCGAATGCATTCCTTCGGAGAAGCGGCTCGCCGAGCGCTTCGGTGTGTCCATCGGCACGCTGCGCAAGGCGATCGACGAACTGTGCGCCGAGAACATCCTGATCCGTCATCAGGGGCTGGGCACGTTCGTGTCCATGCATCAGCGCGACCGGCATTTTTTCCGTTTCTTCCGGGTCGTGCGGCGCGACGGCGACAAGGCCTATCCCGTCGTCACGCTGATCCATTTCAAGAAGGCTCGTGCTTCGCGCGAAGTGGCGGCCGTGCTCGGCGTGGAAACCGGCGCGCGCGTGTTCCAGTTCGTCAACGGCCTCGCGCTGCATGGCAAAACGGTCCTGATCGAACATATCACCGTGCCGGAGGCGCACTTTCCGGGTCTCACCGAAACGAAACTGCGCAACCGGCCGAACACGCTGTACAACTTCTATCAGGACGGTTTCGGCATCAACGTGGTCGAGACCGATGAACGCGTCAGCGTGGGTCTGGCGAGCGAACTGGAAAGCGCCGAGTTAGGCGTGGAGGTCGGCGCGCCCTTGCTGGAGATCCGGCGCATTGCCTACTCGTATCATCGTGCCGTGGTCGAGCTGCGGGTTTCGCGGCTCAACACCGAAGAGTACGAGTACATCGGCAACCGGCCGGGCAGCAGCGAAGAAAAGTAGCCGCGGACCGCGCGGGTTCTAAACGTCAGATCGGCGTCAGTACCGCTTCTCCCGCAAAATGCCGGCGGGCGTTGCTCAAAAAGTTGTCGACCGAGGCCGTGATCGCTTCCGGCGAGCGGCCGCCCACGTGCGGCGTCAACACCACGTTCCGCAGCGTTAGCAAGGCTTCGGGCGGATGGGGCTCGCTCTCGTAGACGTCGAGCGCGGCGCCGGCAATCGTCCCTGTTGTAAGCGCCTGCGCGAGCGCCGCCGTGTCGAGCACACTGCCGCGCGAGACGTTGACCACGAAGCCCTGCGGACCGAGCGCCTCGAACACCGCCGCGCCGATCAGATGACGCGTTCCCGCACCGCCCGGCGTCGCAACGATCAAAAAGTCGCTCCAGCGCGCAAGGCCTTCCACGCTATCGAAGTACCGATGCGGCGAGCCTTCACGCGGCTTACGGTTGTGATAGCCGATTTCCATCTCGAAGCCCGCGCCGCGCCGCGCGACCTTCTCGCCGATATTGCCGAGCCCGACAATGCCGAGGCGCTTGCCGGAGACGTTCGGGTGCATCGGCAAGGTGTCGCGCCAGACGCCCTTGCGGGTGGCCTGATCGAGTTGCGGCACGTCGCGCACCACCGCGAGCAGCAGCGCGAATGCATGATCGGCCACGCAATGATCGTTGGTGCCCGCGCCGTTGACGAGCACGATATCGCGCGAGCGGGCGTGGTCGACGGCGAGGTTTTCGTAGCCCGCGCCCAGCGCGCTGATGAGTTCGAGCTGCGGCATGCGGTCGATGTCCGCGGCGGCGAGCCCGGTCGTGCCGTTGGTCAGCACGGCGCGAATCGTCTCGCCGTGCGCGTCGAGCGCGGCGGCTCGGCCGGCGGCATCGGGCGCGTAGACGACGTCGAACGCGGCCTCGATCTTCGCGCGGCTTGCATCGTTGAGGTGGATCAGAACCAGCAGGGATGGCTTCATGGCGGCGCTTTTTCCTGGCGACGTGGATGGACAGGACAATTTCCAGGCCAGTGTAACAAGGCTCCCGAAGGCTTGCCGGCAAGCCCGCTCACGAGCCGGATGCCTTGCCGGCTGCGCCCCGGCGCGCCTCAAGTCCAACGGAACCCCGCCGTTATCCCGTTGAATGACCCGACGCAAAAATGATGCGTAACCGGTCTTTCTTTTCAGCCACAGCCCAACCCGTCTTAAAATAGCGGCACTTCCGCTTTTGAGAACCTCATGCTGGATATCCTCCCGCGCGGCCCCGCGCCCGCCAACGACGATTCCGAGATGTTCGAACTCGCGCCCGTCTCGCTGTGGCTCGAAGACTTCAGCGGCGTGCGCGCTTTGTTCGATGCATGGCGGGCAGACGGCGTAACCGATCTGCGTGCACATTTCGCCGCCAATCCGGGCTGCGTCGCGCAATGCGCGCATAGCATCCGCGTCATCAAGGTCAATCAGAAGACACTGACGCAATTCGAGGCCGCCGATTTCGACGCGCTCACCAGCAATCTCGCCTCGGTGTTCCGCGACGACATGCTCAAGACGCACCTTGAAGAGTTATGCCAGTTGTGGTCCGGCCAATCGCAGTTCACCAGCCAGACGGTCAACTACACGCTCGGCGGACGGCGCCTGGACGTGCTGCTCAAGGGCGCCGTGCTGCCCGGCCACGAGGCGCGCTGGGACCGCGTGCTGGTGTCGGTCGAAGACATTACGGAACTGGAAGGCGCGCGGCATCGCGTGACGCTTGCCGAACAGTATGTGCGCGGCCTGTTCGAATATTCGCCGGTATCGCTCTGGGTGGAGGATTTCAGCGCGGTCAAGCGTCTGCTCGACGAAGCGCGGGCGGCCGGCATCAACGATTTCCGTGTGTTTACCGACGTGCATCCCGAGTTCGTCGAGCGCTGCATGCAGGAAATCCACGTGCTCGACGTGAACCAGCACACGCTCGACATGTTCGCCGCGAAAGACAAGAAAACGCTGCTGTCGCATCTCGCCGACGTATTCCGCGACGACATGCGTCCGCATTTCCGCGAGCAGCTGGTCGATCTGTGGGACGGCAAGCTGTTCCAGCAGCGCGAAGTGCTCAACTATTCGCTCGACGGCAGCGAAGTGCATGTGCACCTGCAGTTTTCCGTGCTGCCGGGGCATGAAAAGAGCTGGGATCTGGTGCTGGTCGCGCTCACGGACATCACGGCGCGCAAGAAGGCCGAAGCCTACCTGGAGTTCCTCGGCAAGCACGACGTGCTGACCAAACTGCGCAACCGCTCGTTCTACGTGGACGAACTCAACCGGCTCGAACGCAAGGGCCCGTGGCCCGTGACGATCATCATGGCCGATCTGAACGGTCTGAAACGCGTCAACGATCAGCTCGGCCACGCGGCGGGTGACGCGCTGTTGCGGCGTGCCGGCGAGGTGCTTGCCAAGGCGACCGAGACACCGTTTCACGCGGCGCGCATTGGCGGAGACGAGTTCGCGATCCTGATGCCGGACACCGACGAGCGCGGCGGCGCCGCGATGGTCGATGCGATCCGGCAACTGGTGGAGCTGAACAATCAGTTTTATCCGGGCTCGCCGCTCAGTTTCTCGATGGGCGCGGCCACCTGCCAGCGCGGCGACCGGCTCGAAGCGGGCGTGCAGCGCGCCGATCTGCTGATGTACGAGGACAAGCGCGCGACCTACGCGAGCCAGCCGGCGGGCGACTCGGCGGGGCGCTGAACATTGCATCGGCCGCGCCGGGTCATGGCGTGGCGTCGTCGGGATGACTAGCGCGTATTTGCGTTACGGCGTCGGCGGACCGGACGACGGAGCGACCGGCCCCGCTCCGCGGTCGATAGTTCGCTTAGCCCGGCAATTTGGCCGCCAGCACATCGACCTTCTCGATCGTGGGCGGCGAGGCGAACAGGTCGCCGGCCTTCGCCATCAACGCGGCCGCCACTTTGCCGTTCAGATGCGCGTCGCGGCCGGCTTCATCCGGAAAGGCGTCGAAGATACCGAAGGTGGACGGCCCCAGCTTCAAACCGAACCACGCGACGGTGCCCGGCTCCTCCTCGACCAGCGGCAAACCGCTGAGCAGAAACGCTTCGACCTCTTTTTCCTTGCCGGGCCTGGCTTCGAGACGAACGTACAGTGCGAGTTTGACCATGACAGAACTCCTGCTGTGAGATGCGAACAATGGTGTGCTGTGCGAGGGTTCGCAAAGCACGACGAGACATTGGGGACCGCCGGTCTATCGGACGAGTATAGTCCGCTGCCCGTCTAGCGCCGTCACACGCCCTTCGCGCCAAGATCCACACACGCCGCGCCGGTTTGCGCTAGCGCAGCATTCCGTGTTGCGGCTGCCGGCCGGCCGGCGTCCGTCGGCTATACTCGCCGCCCCTGAAGTTTTCCGCGGCCCGGCGCCGCGGTCTGGAAAAATCATGTCGACAATTCCCGCCTGCCCGCAGTGCGCAATGGAAAACACCTACCCGGACGGCGACAACTATGTCTGCCCCGACTGCGCGCATGAATGGCCGATGAACGCCGCCGCGTCCGTCGACGAAGCCGACGCACGCGTGGTCAAGGACGCCAACGGCAACCCGCTGGCCGATGGCGATGCCGTCGTCCTGATCAAGGACCTGAAAGTGAAAGGCTCGTCGATCACGCTGAAAATGGGCACCAAGGTGAAGAGCATTCGCCTTGTCGGCGGCGATCACGAAGTGGACTGCAAGATGGACGCCGGCAGCTTCATGCTGAAGGCCGCGTATCTGAAGAAGGTTTGAGTCTGAACGAACGGCGCCGGCCAGCACAGGCGGCACTCACGAGGAGCGACAGCGATGCTTTCCCATGTTTTCATCGGTATCGGCGATTTCGAGCGTGCCTGCAGCTTTTACGACTCACTGATGGGCACGCTCGATCTGCGCCTCAAGTTCCGCGATCCGGACGCATGCTGGTCCGGCTGGATGGCGGTGGATGCGCCGCGCCCGCTGTTCGTAATCGGTAAGCCCTACGACGGCCATCCTGCCTCGGCCGGCAACGGTCAGATGATCGCCCTGCTCGCCGCCGACCGCGTCACGGTCGATCGCGCGCACGCCGCGGCGCTCGCTCACGGCGGCACGTGCGAGGGGCCGCCGGGTTTGCGTCCGCAATATCATGCGGACTATTACGGCGCGTATTTTCGCGATCCGGACGGCAACAAGCTCTGCGTGTGCTGTCACGAACCGGAAACCCGTTAGCGCGACCAGCACTTATGCGCCCGGAAAGCGCAGCTCGAAGCGCACCACGCCCGGCGCCGGACACACCACGCGCGCCGTGCCGCCATGCAGATGCATGATTGCCTTGACGATCGCAAGACCCAGACCGCTCGATTCGGTGAAGGCGCTACGCGCCGCGTCCGCGCGATAGAAGCGATCGAACAGGCGGCCTAGTTGCTCCTCGGGAATCGGCGCGCCGTCGTTTTCGACCACAACGGTGGCACCCGCGTCGTCCTGCGTGCCACGCAGACGCACCACCGTATCGCTCGCCCCGTAGCGCACGGCATTGACAACCAGGTTATTGATCGCGCGGCGGCACAGCATCGGATTGGCTGACGCTACCCCCGTGGCCTCGACCACGAAGCGCATGCCGCGTTCGTCGGCGGGACCTTCGAAATAATCTGCGATCCTGACGAGTTCCTCGCGCAGATCGACCGGCTCGCGTTCCACTGAAAGCGCCGCATGGTCCGCATGCGCGAGAAACAGAATGTTCTCCGCGATATGGCTCAGACGGCTCAGTTCTTCGAGATTCGATTCGAGCACCTGCTGATACTCGTCGGGCTCGCGGGTCCGCGCGAGCGTCACTTGCGTCTGCCCGATCAACGCGCCGACCGGCGTGCGAATCTCGTGCGCCAGATCGGCGGAAAACTGCGAGAGCCGCTGATAACCATCGGCGAGACGGTCGAGCATGGCGTTGAACGCATGCGTGAGCTGGCGCAATTCGAGCGGCGCCGCCTCGCTGTCGAGCCGCACCGACAGGCTCGTGGGATTGATCTGCGCGGCCCGCGTGGCAATCTCGCGAACCGGGCGCAGCGCCCGGCGCAGCACGTACCAGGCGAGCAGCGTCGCGGCCAGCATGCCGATCAGCGTGGCCAGCACGATGCGGTCGCGGTACGCGGCCAGCATGCGCACTTCCTCCGTCATCGGGTGGCCGGCGATCACTTCGACTTCGGTGCCATCCTCGCGCGCTCGGGCGGTGGCGATCGCCCAATGCACCGGCACACCGTTAGCCAACTGCGTCTGGTGAACGTCGGCGAAGGTCGGCAAGCGGCCCTCCACGCCGGCTTGCAGCGCGGGCACTGCCACGCCCGCCGGGTTCACGTCGATGAACGGCGCTTCGCCCGGGCGGCGAAACAGCAGCACGTCCTGTTCCGCGCCGAGCATGGTCTCGAACAGCAACGGCCGGCTCTTCAGTTCGCCGACCGAATAGAGATCGCGCACGATACGGCTGAAATGCTCGACGCGGGCCGTCAGCACCACGTCGGCGCGGCGTTGCAACGACACCTCCGCGGAGTGATAGAAGTACGCGCCGAGCGTGCCGATCACGACGCACGCAATCGACGCGAACAGCACCGTGGTGCGAGCCGTGAGCGAGCGCCCGGTCCAGAATTTCATGAGCCGTCGCCGAACGTATAGCCGATGCTGCGCACGGTATGGATCAGCTTCTTTTCAAATGGATGATCGACTTTGGCGCGCAGCCGTTTGATGGCCACGTCGACCACGTTGGTGTCGCTGTCGAAGTTCATGTCCCACACTTCAGAGGCGATCTGCGTACGCGACAGGGCTTCGCCCTGACGGCGCACCAGCAGATGCAGCAGCATGAATTCCTTGTTGGTGAGCGGAATCTCCACGCCTTCGCGCGTCACCTTGCGGCGCAGCACGTCGAGCTTGAGGTCGGCGATTTCGAATACGTCGCTCTCGCGGATCACGCCACGGCGCAGCAGTGTGCGGATACGCAGCACCAGTTCCGTAAATGAAAATGGCTTGACGAGATAGTCGTCCGCACCGAGTTCGAGACCGCGAATGCGATCGCTGACGTGGTCGCGCGCGGTCAGGAAAATCACCGGCAGATCGCGCCGCGCGCGCAGCGCCCGCATGATTTCCCAACCGTCGATGCCGGGCAGCATCACGTCCAGCACCACGAGGTCGTACGCGTTTTCGAGCGCCATATGCAGGCCGTCCGTGCCGGTGCGCGCGAGATCGACCGCATAGCCGCTCTCGCGCAAACCCTTCTTCAGGTAGTCGCCGGTTTTCGGATCGTCTTCAATGACGAGGATGCTCATGGTGCTCGGTGCTCCGATTCGGCTTTGACGCAGAGCCTCGCCCTGCCGCTCGCCGAATCCTGGACGTGGATATGCCAGTCATTTTACGTGGCCGTTGCGCGCCGTTCATGACGTTTTTGTCATCCGTCTGTCACTCGCCGGAGCCGGTCCCGAGACTAATCTGCCCCCATCCTTCACCACCTGGAGCAGATTCATGAAGATCGTTTCCGCGCGTGCGTTGCGCGCTTTCGCCGCCCCCGCGCTCGTCGCCGCTGCTTTGCTCGCTGCCGGACCGGCTGCACAGGCCCAGAGCGCCGCGCCCACCGGCGTGCGCGGCACGGTGACCTCGCTGTCGGGCGATCTGCTCAAGATCCACACGCGCGACGGCAAAGACGTCGACGTGAAGCTCGCCAAGGACACGCCGATCCGCGGCGTGGTGCTCGCCAACATCAACGATATCAAGCCGGACAGCTACGTCGGCACCGCCGCGATTCCGCAGGCGGACGGCACGCTGAAGGCGCTCGAAGTACACGTGTTCCCGGCCAGCATGCGCGGCTCCGGCGAAGGCCATCGTCCGTGGGATCTCGGCGGCAACAGCTCCATGACCAACGGCACCGTCGGTTCGCTGGTGGTCAGCAACGGCCGCACGATCACCGTGAAGTACAAGGACGGCGAAAAGAAAATCGTGATTCCGCAGGACGTACCTATCGTCGCGCTGGAACCGGGTGACCGTTCGCTGCTCGTGCCGGGCGCGAAAGTCGTGCTGTTCGCGCACAAGGAAGCCGACGGCTCGATGGCCGCCAACTTTATCTCCGCGGGCGAGCATGGCGTGACGCCGCCGATGTAAGACGGTGTTGCTGTTTTCACTTTGAGTCGGGCAGCCGCGTTCTTGCATGACGCGGCTTTTCGATTTCCTGTTTGTCTCGTGACCTTCGCACCATGCCCGAATCAAAACCGCGCCTGCTCGTACACCCGCTCGTCGTGCGAATCACGCACTGGATCAACGCATTCGCGATGGTCTGCATGGTGATGAGCGGCTGGGCCATTTATAACGCGTCGCCGTTTTTCCCGTTCCGGTTTCCGGTTTGGGCGACCGTCGGCGGATGGCTGGGCGGCTCGATCGCGTGGCATTTCGCGGCGATGTGGCTGCTGTGCGCGAACGGGCTGCTGTATTTCGCGTATGGCGTTGGACGCGGGCATTTCCGCCGCAAGCTGTTGCCGGTTCATCCGCGCGACGTAGTGCATGACGCAAGCCTCGCGCTGCGCTTCAAGCTGCCGCACGATTCCGGAAAATATAACGCGGTGCAACGTGCACTGTATCTGCTCGTGCTGTGTCTTGGCGTGTTGCTGGTGGCGTCGGGGCTGTCCATCTGGAAGCCCGTGCAATTCTCGTGGCTCACCGCGCTATTCGGCGGATTCGACTTTGCGCGGCGCGTGCATTTCATCGCAATGGCAGGCGTGGTCGGTTTCGTGGTCGTGCATCTGGCGCTGGTGCTGCTCGTGCCGCGCACCTTGCTGCCGATGCTGACAGGGCGCGCACGGGCACATTCGGCGCATGAAGGGAGCCAGGCATGAGCGCATCCAAACCCAACAATGACGCGCGGCGCTCCCGCATCGTGCTTGCCGATCATCAGCCGCAAATCGAGCGGCTGCAACGGCGGCTGTTCCTGCGTTCGTCGCTCTCCATCGGCGCACTGGCGATGCTCTCGGGCTGCAACATGCAGGACGGCGATTCGGTCGACAAGGTACTCTGGGCCATGTCGCGCTGGAACGATCGCGTGCAGGGCTGGCTATTCGACCGCAACAAGCTCGCGCCAACCTATTCGGCGCGCGAAATCACCGACCCGTTTCCCTTCAATGCGTTTTATCCAGAGTTCGACGCGCCCGACATCGACGGCTCGACTTATCAACTGGAAGTGTCGGGGCTCGTATCGGACAAGCGCACGTGGAATCTCGATCAACTACGCGCGTTGCCGCAGGCTTCGCAGATCACACGCCACATCTGCATTGAAGGATGGAGCGCTATCGGACAATGGCGCGGCGTACCGTTTCGCACGTTTCTGGAGCGCGTCGGCGCCGATCTGAGCGCTCGCTATGTCGGTTTCAAATGTGCGGACCGTTATTACTCCAGTCTCGACATGGCGACAGCGCTGCATCCGCAGACGCAACTCACGCTCGATTTCCGCAATGAACCACTGCCTGCTAAATACGGCTATCCGCTGAAACTGCGCGTGCCGACCAAACTCGGCTTCAAGAATCCCAAGCACATCGCGGCGATCTTTGTGACCAACACGAATCCCGGCGGCTATTGGGAAGACCAGGGGTACAACTGGTTCAGCGGTTTGTAACGTATGGCGCAGCGGGCTTGCCCAATCACACCGCGGTGACGTAACGCGCCACCGGTTTGACCAAACGTGGCGCCGGCGCATCGTAGAGGGCGCGCATGCGCTTCACTTCGTCGACCGGGCTCAGTCCGAACAAACGCTTGAACTCGCGGCTGAACTGCGACGCGCTTTCATAACCGACGCGCGCCGCGGCCGCGCCCGCATTCAACCCGTCCTGCACCATCAGCAAACGCGCGTGATGCAAGCGCGTGGTCTTCACGTATTGCATCGGCGAAGTGGCGGTGACGGCTTTGAACTGCGCATGGAACACGGCGAGGCTCATGCCCGCTTCGGACGCGAGCGTATCGACGTCGAGCACGCCGTGGTAATCCGCATGAATTCGCCGCAATGCTTTGGCAACGCGGCCGAAATGATTCTGATGCGTGAGCGCCGCGCGAATCGCGTCGCCCTGCTCGCCGGTCAGCACGCGATAACAGATTTCGCGCACCACGCCG
This sequence comes from Paraburkholderia phytofirmans, assembly GCF_046028095.1. Lineage (GTDB taxonomy): Bacteria > Pseudomonadota > Gammaproteobacteria > Burkholderiales > Burkholderiaceae > Paraburkholderia > Paraburkholderia phytofirmans_A. The sequence continues at coordinate 42,972 of NZ_JAQQDJ010000017.1, read as the reverse complement.
GGCGCGAGAATGCGCGCGTCGAGCGGAGAAGCCAGCGCGTCCATCAAACGTTGCACCGCGTTGCTCAGCGCCGGGTCGAGCGCTGTTGAATAAATGCCAACGGGTTCGTTCTGCGCGGCGCCCTGCGTTTCATTCAACGCCATCAGCAATTCGGCCACCATGGTCAGATCGACGCGCACCGAGATGGCGAGAAAAGGCTCTTCCGCGCTCGCCTCGGTCTCGCATTCGAATGGCAAGGGCACCGAGAGCACGAGATACTGCTGTGCGTCGTACTGAAACACCTGATCGCCGAGAAAGCCGCGCTTGCGACCCTGGCAGACGATCACGATGCTCGGCTCGTACATGACCGGCATACGCGGCATGGGCGCGTTCGCGCGCATCAGATTGACGCCTTCGAGACTCGTGCGCGTGAGGCCCGGCGTGGGTGCGAGCACATCGAATAACTCGACCACGCGCTGGTGGGCCGGATTGACCGATACGGGTTCAGCGGAACGGGGTGACATGACGGTATAGTGACGTGCGAGAGAATAATGCTTGAAATTTAGCATCAAACGACCTATCGCGCTCCTCGCCAGGAGTTTTAGGCAAATCTTCAAGACATTCAGGTATTCCCGGGGTGCCTGCCCACTCCTATCATGGGAACCCTGCCGGATCATCCTTTTCCGCGCTGCGCCGGGCTCGGTTGGCGATTCCCAGTTTGACGAATTTGCCAGCCACCGCCCGCGCAGTGATCCCGGTTCATGACGAGGTTGGCCACATCGGCGACATGCGTCGCCCATCGCCGGCGCCTTGCGACTTCACCCTCTTTGCTGGAGCTACCCATGAGCACGACTTACGCCTATGCAGCGACCGACGCGACCGCGCCGCTCGCCCCGTTCGAAATCCAGCGCCGCGAACTGCGCGCCCATGACGTGCAGATGGAAGTTCTGTTTTGCGGTGTGTGCCATTCCGATTTGCATCAGGCGCGCAACGAATGGAAGAACACGGTGTTTCCGGTTGTGCCGGGCCATGAGATTGTCGGCCGCGTGACCGCGGTTGGTCCGGACGTAACGAAGTACAAGGCTGGCGATCTGGTCGGCGTCGGCTGTCTGGTGGATTCATGCCGCACGTGTGCGAGTTGCAAGGAAGATCTCGAGCAGTATTGCGAGAACGGTTTTGTCGGCACGTATAACGGTGTCGATCGGGTCGACGGTCAGGTCACTTACGGTGGTTATTCCACGCAGCTCGTCGTGGATGAAGCGTTCACGCTGCGTGTGCCGGCGAATCTCGATCCTGCTGGTGTCGCGCCGTTGCTGTGCGCTGGGATCACGACGTATTCGCCGCTGCGGACCTGGGGTGCTGGTCCTGGCAAGAAGGTGGGCATTGTCGGGCTTGGCGGTCTGGGGCATATGGGTGTGAAGCTCGCTCGCGCGATGGGTGCGCATGTTGTGCTGTTCACTACCTCGCCTTCCAAGATCGAAGATGCGAAGCGGTTGGGTGCGCATGAAGTTGTGATTTCGAAGAATGCCGAGGAAATGGAAGCGCATTTGAATAGCTTCGATCTGATTGTGAATACGGTTGCTGCTCCGCATGATTTGAATCCGTTTTTGAATCTGCTCAAGCGGGATGGGACTATGACGCTGGTTGGTGCACCGGAGCATGATCATCCGTCGCCGCAGGTGTTCAATCTCATCTTCAAGCGTCGCCGGTTGGCTGGGTCGTTGATTGGTGGGATTGCTGAGACGCAGGAAATGTTGGACTTCTGCGGGGAACATGGGATTACTTCTGATGTTGAGGTGATTCCTATGCAGGGGATCAATGAGGCTTTTGAACGGATGCTGAAGAGTGATGTTAAGTATCGGTTTGTGATTGATCTGGATTCCTTGCGGAAGTGATTTTTTTGGTTTTTTTGGCTTGCGCTGGGGGTCGTTTTTTTGGGCTCGCGGCGCGGGCTGTTTTCTGGTTTTTTTTCTTGGCCTTTGATTGGTTGTTGGGTTGGGGTTTTGGCCTTTCCTTGCTTTGTTAGTGGTCTATTGGCGTTGCCCCTGTGCGGGGCGGCACCTACTTCTCTTTGCCGCCGCAAAGAGAAGTAGGCAAGAGAAAGCGGCTCACACCGCTAACTCTTAAGCGGGTCCCCCGCACAGCCGCGGTAGTGGTGCATCTGGAATTAGTGCCCTCGCACATTCCGCATGAGTGACAAAGCAGTCATTCTTCCGGCGGCGCTGCGCGCGCCCCCCGGTACATCAGTAAACCCATCGTTTTTTTCGCGCATCGCCGAGGCGAAGCCGACGGCCCCACCACACACAAACAAACCCACTGGTTTTTCGCGGACCGTCCCGGCGAGCGCGGAGCGCGAGGCGGGAAGCATGACTGCTGTGTCACGTGCATGGAATGCGCGAGAACACGGATTCCAGATGCACCACTGCCCCCTCCGAGCCAGGGGACCCGCTTATGAGCTAGCGGTTTGAGCCGCTTTCTCTTGCCTACTTCTCTTTGCGGCGGCAAAGAGAAGTAGGTGCCGCCCCGCACAGGGGCACCGCTAATAGACCACAAGCAAAGCAAGGAAAGGCCAACACCCTAAGCATCCCAAACAAAAAAAACCGCCAAAAAAACAGGCAAAAAAAACCCAAAAGCAACCCTCGACTGGAGCATGAACCGTGATTGACAGAATAACTGCAATGCGCACCTTCATCCGAATCGTGGACACCAACAGCTTCACCCGCGCAGCGGAATCACTAAACATTCCACGCGCCACGGCAACCACCATCGTCCAGAACCTGGAAGCCCTGCTAGGCACAGTCCTTCTAGCCCGCACAACGCGGCGCCTAAGCGTCACCCCCGAAGGCGCCGCGTACTACGAACGCTGCGCGCAAATCCTCGCCGACATCGACGAGATGGAAGCCAGCATCCGTCACGCGACGGATAACCTGACCGGCCGTCTGCGCATCGAAATGCCCGGCGCCGTAGCCAGCGCCATCGTGCTGCCCGCTCTCGAAGACTTCCACACCCGTTACCCCAACCTCGATCTCGCGATCAGCATCAGCAACCGCACAGTCGATCTGATCACCGAAGCGATCGACTGCAGCATCCAGCTCGGCGAATTGCCGGACTCGAATCTGGTCGCGCGCCAACTCGGCACGCTCGAACACGTGACCTGCGCAAGCCCGGCCTACCTGGCCCGCTACGGCACGCCCACGGATCTCGACGATTTGCGCGGCCACACAGCCGTCAATTGCATGTCGCCACACAATGGCCGTGAAGTGGACTTCGATTTCGAAGTGAACGGCGAAGCGCAAAACGTGAAGGTGAATGGCTTCGTCAAAGTCAGCGACGAACAGGCCTATCTCACCTGCGGCCTGCAAGGCCTCGGCTTGATCCAGCCCGCGCGGATCGCCGCGCAACCGTATCTCGACTCGGGACTATTGCGCGAAGTCATGCCGCAATGGAAGCCCGTGCCGATGCCGGTCTCGGTTGCCTACGTGAAGAATCGCCGCGTGTCGCCGCGCGTGCGCGCGTTCGTGGACTGGCTGGCGGAGTTGTTCGAGAAAGCGGAGCACGTCGATCAGGATCTCTCGCGTGTCCGTCAATTGCTGCGCGGCCTGCATCCCGCCTGAGGCGGGTTGAATGCAGGCACGCAGCGCGGTAGCAAACCGCGTCAGTTTGCTAACTTGACCGGCACCGGCCGCGTCAGCAGGTCGACATAGAAGTTAAAGAAATTCGGATTGTCGAAGCGTTTTACCACCGTCATTTTCTGCAACCCCGCCGGCGGCGAACTCGTATAGCCGGTCGCCTTGCCATCGTTCGCACCGAAACTCATCTCCACGTCCACCCACTCATCCACGGTCTGCGTGGCGAACGAAGGGTGCATCAGATACGCGAGCGTCAGCGTATCCCAGATGTTCGTCGTGTAGTTCGGGTTGGTCTCGAAACCGTTCTTGCCGTCGAACCCATAACCGTTCAACGTCTTGAACAATTGCGTGATGATGGTCTGCTTCGTCGGGTCGTGCGCGACACGGTCGTAAAGCGCTTTGTCCATCTTCACGGTGTCGGTGACATCGAGTGGAATCACCACCTGTTTGATCGGCAGGCGCAACACGGTTTTCGCCGCTTCCGGATCGAACCACCAGTTGAACTCGGCAGTCGGCGTGGTGTTGCCCGGCACGTCGATCGCTCCGCCCATGTAAATGATCTGCTTGATCAACGGCACGATCTCGGGATGCTGACGCGTGGCCAGCGCAATGTTGGTCAGCGGGCCGATCGCGAGAATCGTCACCTCGCCCGGATTCTGCTTCACCGAATCGACGATGAAATCCACCGCGCTCCTGCTCTGCACCTTGGTGTGCGTGGCGAAGCCGTCAGGTGGCGCGACCAGGTCGCTGTCGGATTTCGGCTCGGGTGTATTCCATGCGCCAAGATAGCCGTCGCCGCCGGGGAATTGCTTCTGCTCGGCCTGAATGGTGGCGAGGTCGTGCGACAAGGCGTAATTGGCGCCCGCATACACGCCGATCTGATTCTCGACACCAAGACGTTCGACCGATTTCAACGCATCCGCCACGCCCTGCTTCAACCATTGATTGCCGGAGACCACCGTAATACCCAGCACTTTCAGTGAGCCTTGCGCCTGCAATTGCGCGGCCATGACGCCGAGTTGGCCATCGTCGCTCAGTGTGTTGTAGTCGCTGTCGATAATCACTTTCGGCGGGGTCTGCGCATTGATTTCACTACCGCCGCAGGCCGAGAGCGCGGTGATAGCCACCACACCAGCCACGCACGTCATTGCTACGAGAAGTCGCTTCACTCATGTCTCCTTTTTTATAGCGCTGTATCGCGCGAAGGAGGCTCATGATAGACGTAATCCAGATGAAATCAACTCGTCATGTCGAGTGAATAATTCACGGAGAGTGCATGCGCGCCAATGACGCGCAGGCGAAGCCGCAACAGAGCAAAGTCTGCTGCGGCCGATAACGCTCATACGGTGCGTCATTCTGATTGAATGACTAAGCGCGATTAAGGCTGACGAGCCTGCTGCGCCGAACCCGGGCACGCCGGATCCTTGCCCCAATGGCCGTCACATACACGCCAGCGGCACAACTGGTCTTCAAAGAAGCCGCGCTGTCCGCACTCTTTCACGCGCTCAGCGAGCCTGGCGTTGCCAGGCGTTGCGGATGCGCTAACCTTGGTCGCGGTGTTGCCGTCCGCTGGTTTCGCATCCGCCGGCTTGGTCCGCGCGACGAGTGCAGCCAATAGATCGGCATCCGAATCATCTTTCGATGCATTGCCGTTCGTGCGCGTTTTCTTCGACTGAGCGACTGCGGTCGGCGCGCTCGCATGACGGTTGCTGGCAGTCGCGCTTTCCTTCTTACCGTGCGCCGCGCTCTCGTGTTTCTCTTTGCTTGCCACCGCCGTGGCGCTCTTGCTGTGCTTCGCCGCTGGCGCCGTGACCGCGGAAGCGGCCGTTGCGGATGCCACCGGTGCGGGTGCGCTGCTCGGCTCCGCGCCGTCGGCGAGCGCGCGCGACAGACGGCTGCCGTCGCTGGCAGGCGCCGTAGCGGACGCCGCGGCGGCTTTGCTGTCGCTATCGTCCGCAACGATCGTGGCCGCTTGCGAGGATGCCGGAGCCGGCGCCTCCGCTTTGGCGACAAGCTGCGGCGTGGCGCTCGCGGCCGCCGCCGGCGCAGCACTTTTCTGCACACTCGCAGGCGCGGCCGCTGCCAGCGACTCGCTCTGCACACGCTGCTGCATATGCCACGCACCCCAGCCACCGGCTGCGATCACGAGCAACGCGACCAATAGAAATGGCGCCCTGGACCGGCGTGGTTTCTCCGTAGGCGGCGCAACGCGGCCTTCGAGGTTCGCAAGGATTCGCGAACCATTGCCATCAGCGCCTTTAGCCTTATCGGATAACAGGCTAGGCGGGGCTTTGGAATTCGAACTTTCCGGCGCACTCATTCACTGTCTCATTGAATCCTAGATTATTTCGCCGTGATAATACGTTCCGGCTCGTCTCCGAGCAGGCCTGATTCTAAGAGCAAGCATTACAAAATACAATTGTTTCCAATTTCCGGGGTCGACTTTGATTGCCGTAGTACTTCTCGCCTATTTCGCCATCGCCGTTGTGATCGCCGCAATGCTGCTATTGCCGGCGGTTCGCGCCTCTTTATTAGGCGCGGCGCTCGCTATTCACGGCCGTGTTATGCGCGGAGCATCGCGTAGTGCATCGCGCGCTCGCGGTCAATTAGCACGCTCGGCAAAAATTTCGCAATCGACCGCAGTCGATATGCAAAACTTACTGGTAAAGCGGCGCTTGCTGATTTTTACCACGACAGGTATTCTTGCGACGCCTCCATTGGTGGCATTGGCTTTACGCGGCCGGCAATTATTCCAATTCGATGACACTGCACGGGTTCCGGACGAGAAAATTGCCGCGTTATTGAATGGCGAACAGCTCGTGCCCCCGCCGCCGTTGCCGCCGGAGGTATTCGCAACGCAGGAAGTCGAGCAGATCCGGCCCGCGCTTAAAGACGCGAGCCGCGACTGGAATTTGCTCGACGCCGATTTCAGAACGCGTTTATTGCTCGTGTACAAAATCATGCGCGAGCAATACGGGTATGAAATGGCTTTGCTGGAAGGTTATCGCAGTCCGGAGCGGCAAAACCGGCTGGCGCAAATGGGAGGCAACGTCACCAATGCCGCGGCGTTTCAAAGCTATCACCAATACGGTCTCGCCTCGGACAATGCATTTTTGCGCGACGGCAAGCTCGTCATTTCAGAAAAAGATCCCTGGGCCATGCGCGGTTATCAGTTATACGGGCAGACAGCCGAACAGGTCGGCCTCACCTGGGGTGGCCGCTGGAAAATGATGGATCTCGGGCACGTCGAATATCACAAACCCGGCTTCGTCCTCGGGCGCGGTCATTAAGGCGCAATGGGCGAAACCGGGTAATAAAGAGGTTGACATGGGGCGTTCAATGAAATTTTCTGGCGAAAAGCGGAAATGCCGCACGCATAACGGCATTGCTCCGATCAGCGTCGTCACGGGCAAAACCTGTCCATTTAACAATTCCGCCGTATTCGCTTTCGCCTGAATATGCTTTCGTTTTATTTCAAACGCCGTACGCGCGCCATGCTGTCTGCCACAGCACGCGCCACAACACTCATCACCAAGACCTGAACGGCTTATGCGACGCATTCTCAACGTGTTGACCCACACACGCACGCTCTCGATCATCGGCTTGCTCGCGCTCGCTGCTGTTTTATTCATCGGCGCCGATACCCTGCAGATCGATCTGATGTGGCCGGCCATCGTGCTCGGCGCCGTGATCGCGCTGTGGCTGCTGGTGTGGATCGTGCGCCGCCTGCGCGCGCGCCGTGCCAATCGCAAGCTCGGCGAAATGCTCGAGCAGCAAGCGGAGAAGCAGGCCGAAGCCGGTCCCGCGCCCACGCCCGCGCGCCAGGCCGAACTCGACGTGCTGCGCACGCGTCTCGTCGATGCGGTGAAGACCATCAAGACCTCGAAGATCGGTCAGGTCTCGGGCGGCTCGGCGCTCTATGAGTTGCCCTGGTACATCGTGATCGGCAACCCCGCCGCGGGCAAGAGCAGCGCTGTGTTGAATTCGGGTTTGCAATTTCCCTTCGCCGACAAGAACAACGCGGTGATCCACGGCATTGGCGGCACGCGTAACTGCGACTGGTTCTTTACGACCGAAGGCATTCTGCTCGACACCGCCGGCCGCTATTCCGTGCATGAGGAAGACCGCACCGAATGGCTCGGCTTTCTCGGCCTGCTGAAACGTTTCCGGCCGAAGGCGCCGATCAACGGCATCATCGTCACGGCGAGCATTGCGGAACTGACCAACAGCAAGCCTGAATTCGCAATCAATCTCGCGAAGAACCTGCGCCAGCGCGTGCAGGAGTTGACCGAGAAGCTCGAAGTGTTCGCGCCGGTGTATGTGATGTTCACCAAGGCCGACCTGATTACCGGCTTCACCGAATTCTTCAGCGGCAGCGAGCGCCATGAATACGATCGCGTGTGGGGCGCCACACTGCCCTATGAGCCGGACGAGAAGCGCGACGTGGTCGGTCTGTTCGACGAACACTTCGAAGAACTGTACGACGGCCTGAAAGAGATCAGCGTCGCGCAGATGTCGATCAATCGCGGCAACAAGCTCTCTCCGGGTCAATTGAGCTTCCCGCTCGAATTCTCGACGATCAAGCCCGCATTGCGCGCGTTTCTCGCCACGCTGTTCGAGACCAACCCGTTCCAGTACAAGCCGATTTTCCGCGGCTTTTACTTCACCAGCGCCTTGCAGGAAGGTGAAACGAATAGCGCCGCGGCCACACGCATCGCCAACCGTTTCGGCCTGAGTTCGGACGGCCTGCCCAAGCCGCATAGCGCGTTCTCGAAGAACGGTTTCTTCCTGCGCGATCTGTTCTCGAAGGTGATCTTCGCCGACCGGCAAACGGTCAAGCAATTCGCCAGCCCCGCCAAGACGCGCATGCGCTATGCGACCTTCTTCGGTTTCGTCGCGGTGCTCGCACTGGCGCTCGGCGGGTGGACCTGGTCGACGGTCAATAACCAGCAGCTCACGGCGAACGTGCAGGCCGACCTCGACAATGTCGTGCGTCTGCAGCAGAACCGCAACGATCTGCAATCGCGCCTGCAAGCCATGGACGTGCTCGAGGACCGCATCGATCAACTCGAACAGTTCCGCCGCGACCGGCCGCTCGCGGTGTCGCTCGGTCTGTATCAGGGCGATCGCCTCGAACAACGCCTGCTCACCGAGTACTACAACGGCGTGCGTCAGATCCTGCTCGATCCGGTTTCGCAGAATCTCGCGTCGTTCCTGAAGGACGTCAACGCGCATCCCGACCAGCTCGCGCCGTTGAACCGCGCGCCGGACGCGGCCGCGATTCCGGTCTCCACACACTCGGCCATGAGCGCCAACAGCCAAGGCGGCTTGTATAGCGACGCCTCGCCGACCAACGTCGAAGATGCGTACAACGCGCTCAAGACCTACCTGATGCTGAGCGACAAGCGTCATGTTGAAACGGCTCACCTGACCGATCAGGTCGCGCGCTTCTGGCGCGGCTGGCTCGAAACGAATCGCGGCAACATGCCGCGTGACGAGATGATCCGCAGCGCCGAACGCATGATCACGTTCTACCTCGCGCGCGTGTCGGATGACGATTGGCCGATGATCGACCAGAACCTCGGCCTCGTCGATCAAACGCGAGAGAACCTGCGACGCGTGGTGCGCGGCATGCCGGCCCGTCAGCGCGTCTACGAGGAAATCAAGGCGCGCGCGTCGACCCGTTTCGCGCCGATGACGATCGCGCGCATCGTCGGCGAAAACAACACGGCGCTGGTGGCGGGCAGCTATGCGATCCCCGGCACCTTCACGCGTGAAGCCTGGTTCCAGTACGTGCAGCCCGCCATTCGCGATGCCGCGACGAAAGAGTTGCAGGCGAAGGACTGGGTGCTCAACACATCGGCTCACGACGATCTGACGCTGGAAGGCAGCCCTGAACAGATCCAGAAAGCGCTCGTCGCGATGTACAAGACCGAGTACGCGATGCACTGGCAGAAGTTCATGCAAGGCATTGCGGTGCAGAGCTTCGGCAGCTTCGGCCAGGCGGTGGATGCAATGAACCGTCTCGGCGATCCGCAGGACTCGCCGATCCGCAAGGTACTCGAAACCGCGTACGACCAGACTTCGTGGGACAACCCGTCGCTCTTCAACGCGAACCTGAAACGCGCGCAAACCGGCGTGACAAGCTGGGTCAAGAACCTGTTCTCGCGCGCGCCCACTGGCCAGATCAACGCGAACATCGACATCAACGGCAATCCGGTCGAAGTGCCGATGGGTCCGATCGGCCAGGAGTTCTCGGCGTTGGGCCGCATCGTCGTGAGCGGCGACAACGGGTCGATGCTCAAGGGCTATATGGACACGCTGTCGAAAGTTCGCACGCGCTTTAACGTGATCAAGAATCAGGGCGATCCGGGACCGGGTGCGCGTCAGTTGATGCAGCAGACGCTCGACGGCAGCGGCTCCGAACTCGCCGATTCGCTCAAGTACGTCGACGAACAGATGCTCACGGGCCTCACCGATTCGCAGCGCAAAGCTCTGCGTCCGCTGCTCGTGCGTCCGTTGATGGCGGCTTACGCAGTGGTGATCCAGCCGGCCAGCGTCGAAGTCAACAAGGTGTGGAACGCGCAGGTGTATCAGAGCTTCCAGGGCTCGCTCGCCAACAAGTACCCGTTTGCCAGCGACGCGAAGGTCGAAGCCGGCGCCGGCGAAATCGCCCAGGTGTTCGGCCCGGACGGCGCGATCGCCAAGTTCGTCGGCACCACGCTCGGGCCGCTCGCGGTGCGCCGTGGCGACACGCTGACGGCCCGCACATGGGGCGACATGGGCCTCGCCCTCACGCCCGACTTCACCAGCGGCTTCGCGCGCTGGGTGGCGCCGCTCGCCGGTGGCGCGGCGGGCGCAACGGCAGGCCAGGGTTCGGCCGAACCGCAGACTGTGTTCCAGATCCTGCCGCAGCCGAGCAGCGGCACGACGGAATACACGCTGGCGATCGACGGCCAGCAGATGCGCTACCGCAACACGCCGCCGCAGTGGACCAACTTTGTGTGGCCGAATCCGTCGGGCTCGCCGGGCGCGACGCTGAACGCGACGACCTTCGACGGCCGCACGCTGCAACTCGTCAACGAGCCGGGCCGCTACGGTCTGGAGAAGCTGATCAACTCGGCGCAGCGCAAGCGTCGTCCGGATGGCACGTTTGATCTGTCGTGGACGCAAGGCAGCGTAACGGTGGCGGTCAGCATGCGCATCATCAGCACGTCGCAGGCTTCGAGCGGCAGCAGCGATGCGCCGCAACAGCAGAGCCTGCGCGGCTTGCGGCTGCCGTCCTCGGTGGCGGATGTGAGCGCGGCGGCGAATTCGGTCAATGCGACGGCTGCGGGTGCGCCCGTGCCCGCAACGCCCGCGACACGGCCGGCTGCGGCCGCCACCGCGGTTTCGAATACAGGGGGTGCGCAATGACGCAGACCGTGCAGGCGCAAATCGCCTACTTCGGCAAGATCCCGTCGCGCGGCGACTTCGTGAAGAGCGCGCATAACCCGCAATTGCTGGCCACGCTCGACCGCTGGATCGCCGAAGCCATGGAGCTGCTCACCGACGATCCGCGCTGGAAGATCGTCTACGAAAACGCCAAGCCGATGCACTTCGCGTTCCTCGGTTCGCGCAGCAAGCTGGCGATTGCCGGGCATATGGTGGCCAGCCACGATCAGTCGTCGCGGCGCTTTCCGTTTCTTGCCGCGACCGCGCTCGAAGTCGAAAAGCCGCTGACGTTTCTGGCCCACAGTCCGCTCGCGTTCGCGCGCTTGTGGTCGCGCGTCGCGGCACAAATGAAGCCGCTGCTCGGCGCCAGCGAGCCGCCCGGCGCGCTGCAGGCGCTCGGCGAAACGCAAGTGCCGATCGAGATAGGCGGTGGTCCGGGCAATCCGCACGACGGCACGTTCAATGACTTCGTCGAACACCAGACGCTCGCCGGGCTCGAACAGATGCTGCTGGCGAGCGGCCATCCGGTGCGCTTGCGCGGCGCGATGCTGGCGCTCGGCTCGCTGCTGCGTCCGGTGATGCAAAGCGGCTCGTCGCATCTCGAACGCGGGCTGACCTTGCCGCTGCCGAACGATCCCTTCTATCGCAGTCTCGTTGCCGCGTTCTGGCTCGAACTGATTGCGCCGTTCGTCGCGCAGGCGGATTTCGAGCTGGCGATTTTCATCGGCACGATTGCCGAGCGCGAGCGGCTCATCATCGGCTTTAACGGCGCCTCGGCCAAAACGCTGCATAGCGTGGTCGATCCGCAGTCGTACGCAGCGCACAACATCGATATCGACGATCCCGAGTGGATCGACGAACACGCACAAAACGATCATGGCATCAGCAAGCTCGTCAGTTACCTCGACCAACCGCAACTGTCGCTGCGCGTCAGCATCGACACGTTCCGCGAAGCATTCACGGGAGCGTGACACGATGCTGAACAACACATCCACCGCACGCATGACGGTGCTGCTCACGGGTCTTCTGCTCAGCGCGCTTGTGCATGCCGACAACGACGGCCCCGCTCGCGTCACGCCGGTCGACAATAGCGGCGTTTCGATTCACACCGCGGTGCTGCCGCCGGCTTCTTCGGCCTCCGTTGGCAATGCAGGGCCCGCGGTGAATTCGGCCGGGCTCGCAAGCGGCACGACCGGCGCCGGCACCGGCGCGATCACCGCGGCGCCGCCGCCCGCCAACGCGACGCCCGGCCAGGTCGTGGTCGGCGGCAAGGTGCCGGACGAAGCGACCAAGGCGGCCGTGCTCGCGCGCCTGCGCGACACGTACGGCGCGGCCAACGTGGTCGATCAGATCGAAGTCGCCGATGTGGCGACGCCGCCGAACTGGTCCGCCAATGTGCAGAAGCTGATCGGCCCGCAGTTGAAGCAGATCAGCAAAGGCCAGTTGAAAATCGACGGCACGCAAATCGACGTGAAGGGCGAAGTACACAACGAATCGCAGCGCCAGCAACTTGCGAGCGACATGGCGAATGCTTTGAACCCGACTTACACGATCAAGAACGGTCTGCGCGTGAGTGCGTCCGAACAAGGCCTGCTCGATCAGACGCTCGCCAATCGTACGATCGAATTCGAAACCGGCAGCGCGACGCTCACGCCGCAAGGCCGCGCGATTCTCGATCAGATGGCCGCCGCGATGGGGAAGATGACGACGAAGACCGTTGCGATCATCGGCCACACCGACAACTCGGGTAACCGCACGTCGAATATTGCGCTGAGCCAGGCGCGTGCGGATGCGGTGAAGGGTTATCTGGTCGCCAAGGGCATTCCGCCGCAACAGATGTCGACGACCGGCGTTGGCCCGGATCAGCCGATTGCATCGAACGACACGACAGATGGGCGCGCGCGGAATAGGCGCATCGAGTTTCGCGCGGGGTCTTGAGCCGTTGTTGTTTGCGCAGCGTGCATGAAAAAAGCCTGGCTTCGAAGCCAGGCTTTTTTCTTTGTTTGGACCGCTTTGTCAGCTGTTCTCTTCCGGCTTCACACCCAGCAACTCGCGAATATGCGCGAGCGATCCATCGTCCTTCACCACGGTCGAAAGCCATTGATGCAGGGGCATATCCGCGGCCTCCGCAGCCTTGTCGGCGAAATACGCGGCAGGGTTGTGCGGCTCCGTCGCGCGAAAGAACCTGGCCACCGCGCGCAATTGCGCGACGGCCTGCGCGCGGCTCTGGATTCCTGCAATCGGGCTCGTCGGCATGGTCGTCAACACAGGTTCCTCGCGTTGCGGTGCGGTCTTGAAGGTAGGCTCGGCGCGATCGTGCTTGTGATCGTTCAGCGCGGGTGCTTTGGCGGGCGGCGGCGCTTCGGCGCTCACGCCGACTTCGCGTGCAAAGCGCTCGGCCAACCGGTACACGTTTTCGTAAGCGTCCTTCGCCTGCCGGAAACTCGGCGCGGAATCCGCGGCGCGCCGGTCCAGTTCCTGTTCGAGCGCGAGCATGGCCGCTTCGAACGCTTTCAGATCGACTAGTAGCGCCGAATAGAACGCAGGCGGCGTAGCGCGCTTCGATGCCTCGATCTGATCGATCGACGGCTTGCCGCGCGCGATATCGTCGGCGTGATCCGGATCGCGTTTAACGGCTTGCGCGACGTGCGTGGCCACGTCCCAATCGATCGTGCTGTACGCATTGCCTTGCGACGACGTGAGCGGCATGGCGCGCAGCAGATCACCCGTGCGCCCGACCAGCCATGCGACGTTGCCGAGGCGATATTCGGTGTCGTCGCCTTCCGGCAGCGGATGTACGTGGTCCCAGTAGCGCTCGCAAAGCCCTGTCAATAGCGCGTAACCCTGTGAAAGACCGTTGATGCCCTCATCGATCGCGAGCGCTTCAGTGAGCCAGACGGCGAGGCGCAAATCTTTGGTCTGCGTTTGCAGCAAGCTGCCCGAACGCTCGACCACGAACGCCCAATCCGCCTCCTTGATCTCTGTAACCCATTCGCCCTGATCCAGCGATGGATCTTCGAAACGGCGCGCATGCTGGATCGCATCGAATTCGGCCGAGAACAGCAGATCTTCGCCACAGGGCGAGGTTTCGCTGAGCGGAGCCAGCAAGGTGTCAAGATTAATGGGCATGAGAGAAAGCAATAAGTATCGGGTACGGCATTAAATCAGATTGGCGCGTCCGCTCACACCACCGTGTAGTCGAACTCACCTGTCTCGCTCGCGCGCACCGCAATGCGTTCGATCGCGGCGCCGTTCGCCACGCGTTCCAGCACCTGCTGCGCCACTTCCGGCAACAGCGTGCCGTTCAGAATGTGATCGACATTGCGCGCGCCGGAATCCACTTCGGTGCAACGCGCGAGCACCGCATCGACCAGCGACTCGTCCCACTCGAACACCGCCTTGTGATTGGACTCGATACGGCGGCGAATCCGGTCGAGTTTCAACTCGATGATTTCGGCGAGCACGTCGTCGGAAATCGGATAGTACGGCACCACTTTCATGCGGCCGAGAAACGCCGGTTTGAATGCTTTGTACAACTGCGGGCGCAAAGTTTCCGCAAGTTCATCGGCGTCGGGCAGTTCTTCCGCGCTCTTGTTCAGGCACGCCTGCATCACCGCCTGCGAGCCGACGTTCGACGTCAGAATGATCAGCGTGTTGCGGAAATCGATCTCGCGGCCTTCGGCGTCGTCCATCGTGCCTTTGTCGAACACCTGGAAGAACATTTCGAGCACGTCGGGGTGCGCCTTTTCGACTTCGTCGAGCAGCACCACCGAATACGGATTGCGGCGCACCTCTTCGGTCAGCACACCGCCCTCGCCGTAACCGACATAGCCCGGCGGCGAACCTTTAAGGCCGGACACGCTGTGCGCTTCCTGATACTCGCTCATGTTGATCGTGACCATCTTGCGCTCGCCGCCGTACAGCACATCGGCAAGTGCGAGCGCGGTTTCGGTCTTGCCGACGCCCGACGGTCCCACGAACATGAACACGCCGCGCGGTTTGTTCGGGTCTTCGAGATTCGCACTCGCGGTACGCACGCGCTGCGCGATCGCTTCGAGCGCATGGTCCTGACCGATCACGCGCGCGGCCAGCAACGGCTGCAGATTCAGCACGGTCTGAATTTCGTCCTTGACCATGCGGCCGAGCGGAATGCCGGTCCACGCGGCGACGATTTCCGCGACCACGTGAGCGTCGACCTGCAACGGCACCATCGGCTGGCCGCCTTGCAAGGCGTGCAATTCGGCGACGCGCGCGGCAAGCGTTTCGCGCGCCTGCTGCGCCTTATCCGCTTGCTCCGGGTCTGCGCTGCTCACGCGCGCCGCGTCGATGTCCGCGCGCAAACCAACGATCTCCGTCACCAATGCGCGTTCCTTGTCGTAGCGCGCTTCGTCTTCGGCAAGATCTTTGAGGTCCTCTTCACGCAGGCCGCGCAATTCAGCGAGGCGTTCGTCGTGCAGCGCGCCGCTCGCCACTTCGCGTTCCAGCGCGGCGATTTCAGCGTCGATACGTTCGAGGCGTTTTTTCGTGTCGTCGATGGCCGCCGGTGTCGAACTGTGCGCGAGCGCGACTTTCGCGCAAGCGGTGTCGAGCACGCTGATCGCTTTATCCGGCAGTTGCCGGCCGCTGATGTAGCGGTGCGACAGACGCACCGCCTCGGTGATCGCATCATCGAGCACGCGCACGTTGAAATGCTTTTCCATCAGCGCGGCCATGCCGCGCAACATGGCGGCGGCGAGCGTCTCGCTCGGCTCCTCGATCTTCACGACCTGGAAACGCCGCGCGAGCGCCGCGTCTTTCTCGAAGTACTTCTTGTACTCGCTCCATGTGGTGGCCGCGATGGTGCGCAATTCGCCGCGCGCCAGCGCCGGCTTCAGCAGATTGGCCGCGTCGTTCTGTCCGGCCTGACCGCCGGCGCCGATGATGGTGTGCGCTTCGTCGATAAAGAGAATGATCGGATGCGGACTCTTCTTCACCTCGTCGATCACATTCTTCAGGCGGTTTTCGAACTCGCCTTTCACGCTCGCGCCGGCTTGCAGCAACCCCATATCGAGCACATGCAGCGCCACGCCCTTGAGCGGCGCGGGCACGTCGTCGGCGGCAATGCGCAGCGCGAGACCTTCGACCACGGCCGTTTTACCGACGCCCGCTTCGCCCGTCATGATCGGATTGTTCTGGCGGCGGCGCATCAGAATGTCGATGGTCTGGCGAATCTCGCTTTCGCGGCCGATCACCGGATCGATCTTGCCTTCTCGCGCGCGTTGCGTAAGGTTGCTGGTGTATGTATCGAGCGCGGGCGTTTTAGACGGCGCGCCCGGAGTGGCAGCGGTCGCTCCTGGATCGCTCGCGTTGTCGCCTTCGCTTTGCGTCTCATTGCTGCGCTCGACTTCGCGCGAACCCGCGGTCAGCTCATCGAATTTGTGCTTCAGCTCAGTCACGCGCACGTCGCGCAGCAGCGGCGACATGCGCTCGGCGAATTGCGCGAGATCCGGTGCGCTCAGCAACGCCAGCAGCAAATGCCCTGAGCGGATCCGCCCGATCTGCGAATCGAGCGACGCAATCAGCCACGCCTGTTCGAGCAGCTCGATCAGATGCTTCGAAAACACCGGCGTGCGCGTATTGCCGGTTTTCAAACGCTGCAACTCACGCTCGAGATCCGCGCGCAACGCGTGCGCGTCGACCCTGCTCGCGCGCAGCACCAGCGCGACGTCGCTCGCCGGTTCGTCCAGCAGCGCGAGTAGCAGATGTTCGAGGTCGACCTCGTAGTGACCGCGCGCGAGACAATTGTTCGCCGCCAGCAAAGCCGCCTGCCGGCAGGTCGGATTCAGTTTGGCGATCAGGGTGTTGAGGGACGTGCTCATGTCGTGCGATCCGGGTCCGGGTTCTGTTGTTATGATCAGTGAATCACGTGTAATTCGTAGCGGGCATCCGCGCGGTCACGGTCGGCATCTTTCGTGCACAGGAACGCGTCCCAACCGAGGCGCGCGCCCTTGCTCAATAGGCTCGGCCCGACGGCTTCGCGGCGCAGCACCAGCGACACCTCGTATTCGAGCGTGACGCCGGCCAGCAGCGTGAGCATGCGTTCGAGCGCCACCGCGCGATCGGCGCCGGGTAGAAACGCTTCGTAATCGGCCTTATCGAGCGGTCCGATCACGAGCCGCGCGCGCATGTCGCGCTGCCAGACGCGCTCGCCCGCCAACGCGGTCGCGCCGAGCGTCGCGTTGACGCTGCCGAGCAAGGTCAATTGATCGCGCGGCACGTCGTACCATTTGCCGACGAACTGCTCGACGCGCACGCGCACCTTGAAGTACTCCGAGAGCGTGCGTTGCAAATACGCCGCCGATACCGGCCGATGCCGCGCGGCCAGTGCGTAGCCGGCAATCGCCTCGTCGAATAGCGCGCCCTCGCCGCTTTGCAGGCTGTTGCGCGTGTCGTCGTCGGCGACGCCGGCGAGCGCGAGCAGAAGCGGCAGGTAGCGCTCGTCGCGATCCAGTTCGTAATGAAACGGCAGACGGTATTTCTTCCACGCCGCGTAGAACAACGCCGTTGCACGATTCGAAAACACATCGAAGAACTCGCGCGCGGCGCGATCGCGCTTGATCTGTTCACGCGCGATGATCTGCTCGGTGTAGTGCAGCGGCAATGCGCCCTGCCCGCCGAGCAAGCCGAAAAAGGCCGGCGTGATATCCACTTTGTCGAGCGAACCGCCTTCGAGCGCTGCCGTGCGTTGCGACTTTTCTTTCAGCGCCGCGCCTGCGTTGTCATAAGACTGCGCGCCGTGAATCTCGCTTGGCGGGAACGACATCGACAGCGAATTGCGAAAAGCAATCCGCTGCGCGACGATTTCGCCGGGACGTCCGGGGTGAGATGGCGATTGCTGCGCGAACCACTTCTCGAGAATCCGCACCGCCTGAAAAAATTCGAAGCGATGCGGCTCGTCGAGAAGCTGCTCGACTACGCCAGGATCGATTCGCCGCTGCGCGGTTTGCATCGCAGGATCTCCTCGCCAGTGCGCTTCGACACGACGACCAGTTGCACAAAGCTGTTCAGATGCACGTACAGCCCAAAAAACGTATCGATCACGCGCACGAACGACGCGAGACTCGTGCCGACGAAATGTTCTTCGTCGATCGTCAAACGAATTTCGATACCGCGCACGAAAGTCGCGAACGGTTTGCCCGGCAGCCATTGCACGGCTGCGTGCTGTTCGATGCCGACCAGTCCGTCGATATGCCGCGCGGACACCGCCGTGCGCCGCAAGTCGTACAGCACGAGCATTTCCTTGAGCGCCGACAGGCCGCTATTGGCAAGCGACACATGATTCAACGCCAGATGGGAAATCAATCGCCAATGCGAGGCGCGGCCGCGTTCGAAACGCACGCTTGGCGTAGGCCGGCGCAGCATCGAGATGCTGCCGGTCAGCGAGCCGCCTTCGAGAAACAGATCGCCCCCTTCGAGTCCCACCGCGAGACCGGCCGGCAAATCGCGATTGGTACAGGTGAGATCGAGACTCAAGGTATCGGTTTGCGGCGCGGCCGGTTCGAAGTCGATATCGACGATCGAGATTTCAGTTTCGTAGCCGGGGCTTTTCTGTGCAACCCAGTCGTTGCGTCGCGCAAACCAGTAGTGCCCCGCGCGCGCCGCTTCGCCATGATGCAATGAATAGAACGGCCGGAACTCGATCACCGATTCTTCATGCGCCTGTTGCCTGACGAGTTTCACCGAATCGATCGAATAGACTTCGTAGGCGAACGCGCGGCGCGCTTCGGCGATCACCGGATACGAAATCGCCTGATGGCTGATACGGATCGGCTCGCCGTGCTGTTCGAACAGATTCACCACCGGCGTGCAGAACAGGCGGAAATGATGCGCGGCCAATGAATCCAGCAGACGCGCCATGTGCGAATCGCTGCGCACCTCCTTGAGCACGACATGCAGCGTCAAACGCTGGCAGCGGCCGCTCGCGCGTGTCATCGCCGCCAGATCGAAGTCGGCGAAATTGAATTTCTCGGGGAACGCGAAGTATTCGGTCAGCAACCGGTAGGCCGGATGCGATTTGGCCGGATAGTCGATCAGCGCGTCGTCTTCGTCGAAACCGGCTTGCACGAGCGGCGACTCACGCAGTTGTTTCCACACGCCGCGCCGGTCGGCTTCCACGTAAGTGGCCATACCGTTGACGAACAGACAGTCCGCCAGCGCCGCGATAAACGACTGTTCGCCGTGCAAATGCGTGCGCAGCTTGCCGACTTTCAGCGCCGAGAGATCGAGTTGCGCCGCAGTCGATTCGAAGGTGATCGATATGATCGCGGTGGCATTGCCCGGCAGCACGGTCGCACTCGGCGCCATCGCCACCGACGTGTACTTCGCCTCGGAAATACGGATCGGCGCCAGTGTCACATCGTACGCGGTACGGAAACGGCATTGCACGCCGCGAATGGGCCGCGATTTGAGTTCCGTGCCGCGCTCGACAAGAACCGGTTCGGTCAGATGACTCAGCGCGGCGGAGGTGCCCAACTGCGCGATCGAGCACGACGGGAACGGCCGCAGGTAGTGCGGATAGAGCACTTCGAGCAGCGCTTCGGTGAATTCGGGGTAATCGTCGTCAAGTTTCTTGTTGATGCGCGCGCCGAGCAGCGCGAAGGATTCGATCATCCGCTCGACGTGCGGGTCCTCGCAGTGCTCGCCGGACATGGCCAGACGCGCCGCGATCTTCGGATAGCGCTCGGCGAAGTCGCGCGAATAGCGCCGCAGAAATGACAACTCGCGCTCGTAATACGGCAGCAATTCTTCCATCGATCTATCCCCGGACCTGAAACTTCTCCGCCTGGTTCATCGCCACCGTTGCGCGTAACGGCTGCGGTAAAGCGGTACTCAACACCACTGCTCAACAACACCCACCAAAAATCGCAAACTACAATTTCGCGCGTGCGCGCGTCACTGAATACTGCAACGTGGACGGCTGCAACATCGCATCGAAACTCACCGGTTCTTCCGCCGGATGCACCACCAGCAGCGCCTGAATCGCGAAGTTCAGCGCATTGGTGGATTGTTCGTTCAATTCGAGCGTGACCGCCACTTGCTGCAAGCGCGGCTCGTGCCGTGCAATGGCCTGTTGAATCGATTTGCAGATGAACGTGCGGTCGTAATGGCTCGCGAGGCTCAAACCCGCGAAATCGTTCAGGCCGTACGTGAGCACCGAGCGCTGACATTCCGGCAGCGCCGCCAGCTCGTGCTCGGTCAGCGCGATACGCGTATTCAGGATCGCCTCGACGTCGCGCGCGACGGTGCTCTTCAATTCCTCCAACGACAATTGCCGCATCGCCGGAGATGCCGGCAGATGCGGTTCGTCGTCGAACAGCTTGTCGAGAAAGCTGGGTTCGAAGCGTTTCATCAGCGTCCGAAGAAGCGGATCGATGCGAGGCGTACCCGGCGCGCGGCAACTCTTTCGAGCCGCGCACGCCGCGCGCGCCCGTGCATCAGACCGCGTACGTCTTGTCGTTCTTCGTCAGGCTCCACGCGCCTTGCGCGTTGCCGCCCTGGTTGCCGCCGATCTTCTGCTGCGTGTACTTCCACTGCACGGCAGCGTACTTCAGCGAGAACTGTTCGGTCGGCAGGCCTTCGCCCACCACGCTCGGCGTCACGCTAGAAATGATCACGTACTTGAGCTTCACTTCCAGGTACTTGATGCGATTGCCTTCGCCGTCCGAGCGCATGAAGTCGATGGTGACTTCGTCGAACGTCGTGCCGCCCGACGCATGTTGATAGATCAACGGGCTGACCACGTCGATGTCTTTCGTGAACTGCATGTCGGCATGTTCGCAGCGCTCGGAGGTGTGACCACCTGCCGTCGAGGCGGTTGCCGAACGCGGTTGCGTGATCGCGTGACTCCACGAATCGATTTCGATCCAACCAGCGTGATCCTTATCGGCAGACTCGCCTTTGATCGCCGGATTGCCGAATTTTAAATAGATATCCTTCATAACTCATCGACTCCCCAAAGAGGTGGTTTCAACAGCTAACCCGGGCGGCCAGCCCAGGTCAGCTGACTTGCTTTGCTTTATGAATTGGCCGGTTTCGGCAGGTCAGCGACAAGCCGCAAAGAGATCGACAGCTCGTCCAGTTGAAAGTGCGGACGCAGGAATGCGACCGAACGATACGCACCAGGCTTGCCCGGAATCTCCGAGACCTGAATCGATGCCTCGCGCAGCGGGAACTGCGCCTTCTGCTCCTGAGTCGCGTTGTCGTCCAGCAGCACGTACTGCGAGATCCAACGGTTCAGGAATACTTCGACGTTCTGTGCCGATGCAAAGCTGCCGATCTTGTCGCGCATCATCGCCTTCAGATAATGCGCGACGCGCGATACCGAGAAGATGTACTGCAATTGCGCGGACAGGACCGCGTTGGCATTCGCGCTGTCGGTGCTGTATTTCTTGGGTTTCTGCACCGATTGCGCGGCGAAGAACGCGGCGTAGTCCGAATTCTTGCAATGCACGAGCGGAATGAAACCAAGGTCGCTCAGTTCTTTTTCGCGGCGATCGGTGATCGCAATTTCAGTCGGGCATTTCAGCGCGACTTCGCCGTCGTCGGTCTTGAAGGTGTGGGTGGGCAGGTCTTCCACCAGACCGCCGCCTTCCACGCCGCGAATCGCCGCGCACCAGCCGAAGTCGTCGAATGCGGCCGTCAGGCGTGCGGCGAACGCCCACGCCGCGTTACACCACAGGTATTTGCTGTGATCCGTGCCGTCCACGTCTTCGACGAAGTTGAAACCCTCCGCCGTGGCCCCGTCTTTCGGATTGAACGGCAGGCGGCCGAGAAAACGCGGCAGCGTGAGACCGACGTAGCGCGAATCTTCGGCATCGCGGAACGACTTCCACTTCGCGTATTCGACCGTGTCGAACACCTTGCCGAGATCACGCGGCTTGCCGAGGTCGGCAAAGGTATCGAGGCCCATCAATTCGGGCGACGCCGACGCGATGAACGGCGCATGCGCGGCCGCGGCAACGTGCGACATCTGTTCGATGAAGTACATGTCTTCCGGCTGGCGCGTCACTTCGAAGTCGCCGACGATCGCGCCGAACGGCGAGCCGCCGAAGGTGCCGAATTCTTCTTCGTAGATCTTCTTGAAGAGCGCGCTCTGATCGAATTCGATCGCGGTCTTGAAGTCGCGCACCAGGTCGCGCTTGGGCGCATGCAGCGCCTTGATCTTGACCGTTGCGCCGGTATTGCTTTCCTTGCACAGATAGTCCAGACCGCGCCATGTGCTTTCCATGCGCTGGAATTGCGGCGCGTGCATCACCGCGCTCAACTGCGCGGAGATCAGGCGGTCGAGTTCGGCGACGCGTGCGTCGATCGTGGCCGACAGGTTGTCGGACACCACCACCGTGCCGTCGAGCACCTGATGCACGAGTTCGCCGATCAGGTCTTTCGCGCGCGCGTGCTCGGAATCGGATTTCGCCACGCGGCTTTTCTCGACGATTTCGTCGAGCAGCGTGGATTCCGTACCGCTTTGCGCGGTCGCGAGTTGGGCTGCTGCCGTTTGCTGATTCATCTCACACCCCGTGCTTATTCGCCCTGCTTGTCGTGGTCCGGCGCGCCGCCGTGCTGGTCCGCCGCGTTGCTCTGGTCTTTCGCCAGAGTTTGCAACTGCTGCGTGTTGTTGAGCACTTCGCTCAGCAGGTCTTCGAGTTTGTCGTTGCCGGCCAGCTTGTTGCGCAGATCGGCGAGCTTCGAACGGGCTTCGAGCAGGCGCCGCAGCGGTTCGATTTGCGCGACCACTTCGTCCGGATTGAAATCGGCCATGGACTTGAAGCGCAGGTCGACCGCGAATTTGCCGCCGGCTTCGCTCAGGCGGTTTTCCACCTGAAACGCGGCGCGCGGCTCGATCGCCTTCATCACGTCGTCGAAATTGTCGCGGTCGATATTGACGAACTTGCGATCGCGCAGCTTCGGCTGCTCGACTTCGGACTGCCCCGCCAGATCGGCCACCACGCCGACCACGAACGGCAACTCCTTCACCTCGATCGCATCGCCGCGCTCGACCTCATAGGTCAATTGAACGCGGGGCGGCCGCACTTTTTGCAAGCGTTTCTGAATGCTTTCTTTCTTCGCCATCGTCGGCTCCCGGTGCTGATGGATCAGGCGTGTGGATCAGCGCAGCGCGCTGAACGGATCGGACGCGCCGCCGCTTTGCGCGGCTTTGGCGGGTGCCGCAGGCGCTGCCGGCGCAGCGGGAGCTGGCGGCGTGGCCGCGGGCGCCGCGGCGCTGGTCGTAGCGTCCGGCGTATCCGCTGCGGGCTTGCCCTTGGCGACGTGACGAACCACGCGCTTCTTCTTCACCGCCTGCTTGTCGCTCGGGTCGGGCGGGAACAGCGTAGCTTCGCCGAGCGTGTCGCGCAGCTGCTTGGCGAGCGCTTGCGCGTCCGACTTCGCATCGCCCGCGAGCGACGCGTCCTGCCGCAATTCGCCGAGCGATTGCGTGGCGACGCGCAAGCCGGCCACCGCCAGCACGCTCTTGGCCTGACGATCGGTCTGGTCGCGTTGCAGCGCTTCTTGCGCGGCAACGATTGCCTGGCCGTAATGACCTTGTGTGAACTGGATCTGCGCAATACGCGACCACGGTTCTTCGCGCGTCGGATCGGATTTGGAAAGCTGCTGATAAAGCGCGATAGCGCGATCCTGATCACCGCCCTTTGCGACGGTATCGGCATCCGCGAGTTGCTTATTAAAAGCCTCCGGTGTGGTCGCCACGTTGTTGCCCTGTGTTGCGCAACCGGCCATCACGCCGCATGCCAACACAACCCCAGATAGTTTTACTAACAGACGCTCATTCATCGTTTTTCACCGACGTGCGAATTTTTTAATTCAAGGAGAAACCGGAGTTTTGCTTTGCTTCAAGTGCGCGGGTATAGTACAGGCCAATTTTCGATAATTCAACTTTCGTGTGAAGAAGGATTGCACAAAAAAAATGCATGTGGATCATTTAAACGAAGCATGCAGAAATTGTTTCCTGCTGCAATAGCAGTAATGGGGATACCGGAAAAAATTTCCACTCGCCAGCCGCAGCCCCGCAACAGCGGTAGTTACATGCCGTTTGCATAAAGCGGCATTACGCGGCATAGCGTGGCTAAAAATTTGCCGGATTGATTTCGTTATTGATGTTTTGACGGGGGACGGCGCCGAGCCGGTCGATGTATATGAATTCGCGTGTTATTCGCTATGCATCGCTATTGATTGCCAATGCTGCCGTCTGCGCGCTTCTGGGCGGCTGCGCGGCCGGCGTGACGGTGCTCGGAGCCGCTGCCAACGCGGCTTTGCAGGCAAGCGGGCTCGGCAAGCCGGACCTGCCGGATGCCCAGAAACCGCCGCGCAATGTCGGCCTCACGTTATATGCCGCACCGAATCTGAATGCCGCGAATGACAAACGCCCATTGGCGCTGGTAGTGCGGCTTTACGTGCTGAAAGACCCGACTTCATTCCAGCAGGCGCCATTCGACGCATTTACCGATCCGGCAAAGGAAAAGACCACACTGGGCGGCGATTTGCTGGGCGTGCGTGAAGTTACCCTGATCCCGGGCCAGCGCTACGTTGTTACCGAAAAAGTCTCGCGTGAAGCGCAGGCATTCGGTATCGTCGCGCTATTCCGTGATCCGGCTATGCAGCGCTGGAAATTCGCCTTCGACCCGGCGAAGTCGGAGAAATCCGGCATAATGATCGGCCTGCATAACTGTGCAATGACGGTGACCAATGGCACTGTGATCCCGCCAGACCAGGGATTGCCCGCGCAAGCGCTGAATATGCTTTCTTCGGTAAGCTGCAGATAAAGATGCCGGTCAAATGCGATTTAACATTTTTTAAACAATTAACAATGCGGCGCTCGAATCGGTTATCTCCGGGTGCGCCACACGCTGAACGCATATAACAGGTTTGAGATGAGTTATTCCGCAAAAGTGCTCTGGGGGGAAGGCCTGTTTCTGAGGCCGCAGCATTTTCAGCGTCAGGACGCTTATCATGAGGCACGCCTGTTCGAATCGATCCAGGCGATCCAGCCGTATAACTGGGGCGTGCGCTCGGCGCGCTTCGACCGCGACGCGCTCGGCAGCAATGTGCTGCGCGTGAGCGAACTCTCACTGGTGTTTCCCGACGGCGCACTCTACTCCGCGCCGCAGGCCGACGACCTGCCGCCGCCCATCGCGCTGGATACGCTGCCCGACGGCATTAATGAATTCACGTTTTATCTCGCGCTGCATCCGCTGCGCGAAACCGGTGCGAACTATGCGCAGGACAGCAACGCCGGTTTCGTGTCGCGTTACGTGAGCGAGCAAACGCCGGTGGCCGATCATTTCACTGACGCCGCCGAAGCCGACATCACCTTCCTGAAGACCAGCGTCAAGCTGATCGCGCATAGCGAGCCGCGCGATCAACTGCTCTCGGTGCCGCTCGTGCGTGTACGCCGCACCGCTACGAGCGGTTTCGAAATCGACGACACGTTCGTGCCGCCCTGCCTCGCTATCGACGCCTCGCCGATCCTGCATCAGCGCCTGCGTCAACTGATCGACGCATTGCAGGCCAAGGTCAACGCGTTATACGGTTTTCACCGCGAGCCGACCAAGAACATCATCGAGTTCCGTTCCGGCGACATCGCGTCGTTCTGGCTGCTGCATACCGCGAGCGCGGCATTCGCTTCGCTCGCGCATCTGTACCAGCATTCGGCGCTGCATCCGGAACGTCTGTTTCAGGAATTGTTGCGCCTCGCCGGTCAGTTGATGACGTTTTCGAAGGGCTACGCGCTCTCCGATCTGCCGGCGTATCGCCACGACGATCCGGGCCCCGGCTTCGCGCGTCTCGACACGATCCTGCGCGATCTGCTCGAAACCGTGATCTCCACGCGCTACTTCGCGATCGCGCTGGAGGAAGTGCGTCCGTCGTTCCATGCGGGCCGGCTCGACTCGGGCAAGATCGACGACAAAACCATGTTCTACATCGCGGTGTCGGCGGACATGCCGACCGCCGAGCTCGTGGAAGCCGTGCCCGCGCGCTTCAAGGTCGGCGCGCCGGACGACGTCGACAAGCTGGTGCTCTCGGCCATGCCGGGCGTGCGGCTCGTCTATACGCCGCAAGTGCCGCCCGCCATTCCGGTACGTCCGGGTGCGTGCTACTTCTCGTTCGAATCGCGCGGCGCGCTGTATGACCGTATGTTGCAGGCTCAATCGGCAATGATCTACGCGCCGTCGGGCATCAACGATCTTCAACTCGAACTGATCGCCGTCACATCATGAGCTACGCGCCATCCCTTTTTGGCGGCAGCAGCACGCCTACCGCCACGCCCGCCCCGATCACCGAGCCGAGCTATCAGGTTCGTTCGCTGCTCGACCTGCTGTACGACGGTTTCTTCATGCTGTTCCTGTTGAAGAACGGCCGCGAACCCGGCGACGCGCAGGAGTTCAGCCAGCGCATCCAGCAGTTCCTCGGCGACTTCGAACGCGGGGCGAAGAAGCTCAATGCGTCGGCGGACGATGTCTATGCGTCGAAGTTTGCGTTCTGCGCGGCCATCGACGAATCGGTGCTGTCGTCCACCTTCAGGATCCGCACGGAATGGGAGCGCCGGCCGCTGCAACTCGTGCTGTTCGGCGAGCAACTGGCGGGAGAGAAGTTTTTCCAGTATCTCGAGGAATGCCGCGCACAAGGCGCAGCGCGTTTGCAATCGCTCGAGGTGTTTCACATGTGCCTGCTGCTCGGCTTCCAGGGCAAGTATCTGCTCGAAGGGCCGGAGAAGCTCGCGTATCTGACCGCGCGCATCGGTGATGAAATCGCGCATATGAAAGGCAAGCGCGCGCCGTTCGCGCCGCATTGGCCGCTGCCCGATCAGGTCGCGCACCGTCTGAAGCGCGAGGTGCCGTTGTGGTCGATCGGCGCGGTGTTCGCACTGGTGGGATTGCTGGCTTATCTCGGCCTGAATACGTATCTGCGCGATCAGACGTTGCGCTCGCTCGCGCCGTATTCGCAGGTGGTCAAACTCGGGCCGCAATCGGCTACGTTGACGATTTCGTTGCCCTGAGCGTACGTCGACAAATAATTGAAAATGGCCCGCATTTGCGGGCCATTTCCGTTTGGCACTGGTGAAGCAAAGCTTATTGCGACTCTTCCGCCCACACTGCATTTTCGCGCGCCATGAGCGCCGTCGACGCAGCCGGTCCAAACGTGCCCGCCGTATAACCGCGCGGCTTTTCACCCGACTTGCCCCAGCCTTCCAGAATCGGTTCGGCCCATGCCCATGCCGCTTCGAGTTCGTCGCGCCGCATGAAGTGCGTGAGGCGTCCGCGAATCACGTCGATCAGCAAGCGCTCATACGCTTCCGCGCGACGCTCGGTGAAGGCCTGCTGCAAATCCAGATTCAGATTCACCGGCAGCATATGCATGCCGCTGCCCGGCTCTTTCGCGAGCACCTGCAACTGGATCGATTCTTCCGGCTGCAACTGGATCACCAGACGATTGCCGTAATTGCGCCCGCCCTTCGGAAAGATCGAGAACGGCAGTTCGGCGAATTCGATCACGATCTCCGACACCTTCTTCTGCATCCGCTTGCCGGTGCGCAAGAAAAACGGCACGTGGGCCCAGCGCCAGTTGTTGATATGCGCGCGCAATGCGACGAAGGTTTCGGCGCGGCTGCCGGCCGGCACGTTTTCTTCTTCCTGATACCCCTTCACGGCCTCGCCGTCCACGGCGCCCGCCGTGTATTGCCCGCGCACGGTATCGCGCGCGATGTCCTCGGGCGTCATGGGCCGCAGCGAACGCAGCACCTTGAGCTTTTCGTCGCGGACCGCATCCGGGTCGAGCGACACCGGCGGCTCCATTGCGACGATGCACAGCAATTGCAGCAAGTGGTTCTGCACCATGTCGCGCAGTGCGCCGGTCTTATCGTAGAAGCCCGCACGCGTGCCCACGCCGACCGTTTCCGCCACCGTGATCTGCACGCTCTTGATATACGGCGCCTGCCACAGCGGACCGAAAATCGGATTGCCGAAGCGCAGCACCATCAGGTTCTGCACGGTTTCCTTGCCGAGGTAGTGGTCGATCCGGTAGATCTGCGCTTCGCTGAAATGCTTGCCGACCGCCGTGTTGATTTCCTGCGCGGAGGCCAGATCGTGACCCAGCGGCTTTTCGAGCACGACGCGCGAGTTGGCGTCGATCAAGCCCGCGGCGGCAAGGTTGTCGCAGATGTTCGTGAACAGATCCGGCGACGTCGCGAGATAGAACACGCGGCGCACGCCTTCGCGCGACACTTCTTTCAGGCGCTGATAATCTTCGACTGAGTCGACGTCCATGCGCACGTATTCGAACAGCGCGAGAAATTTGTCCCAGGCGCCGGCATCGAACGCTTTCTTTTCAATGAAGGGCTTCGCCTTCAGCTCCATGAATTCGTTGATGTACTCCTCACGCGACCAGGGCTTGCGGCCGATCGTGAGAATGCGGGTGTTCGGCGGCAGATTGCAGTGCAGATGCGCCATGTAGAGCGCGGGCAGCAGCTTGCGAAACGACAGATCGCCGGTACCGCCGAAGATGATCATGTCGAGCGGCAGGTCGGGAGTGGCAGAAGCGTGTTGGGTCGTCATAGCGCGGTCGCAGCGTCGTGAGGGATAAGGCGTCGGTGAGGGGCAGAAAAAAGCGGGCAGAAAAAAAGCAGCAGCGCGGTGCCGGCGGACCGGCACTTTTTCTGGCAAACGCCTATGGTGCAACGTTTTGAGATTGTTTGCACGGCAACATGCGCCTCAGGTTCGCGCAATATGCCAACCTGAGGTGCTAAAGGCCTGTTTTCAGGACCTTTTTCGGCGTTGGCGGGCGCGTGCCACTCTGCTGCAAAGCACGCTCCGCAGACCACGCACGCGGCTTTCTCACGTGCCGTTTTTTGCCAAACCTTCAAGCTCCTGACAACGCCTCGCGCGCCACGCGGCACGCCGCCAGATCCCATGCCGCGCAGCCGACGCTTTTAAATACGATCGGTTTTTTTTGCGGCGATAGCGCTGCATTGTCGAGCACCGAAGCGATGCCGCCGACCTGAGCCCAGTCCACGCCCGCCTGAATGAAGTCGCCGGCTTCATGGCGCGCGCCGGCTTCGTCGTCGACGAAAAGCGCGCTTTCGCCGAGGGTGCGTGCGCCGATCTCGACCATGGCGGGCGTGAATGCGCCGACGCCGATCACGAGGCGCTCCGCGCGCGCCGCTTCGTCGTAGACCGGCTGTCTGCTCGTGGTCAGCGCGATCACGACATCGACCGAGTCGGGGATCGTGGCGCCGGTCTGAGTCAGCGGTCGCAGATCATGCGCCTTGTCCTGATGCGCGGCGCAAAACGCCTCGGCGCGCGCGGGCGCGCTGCCCTTCACCCACACACGTGCGTCGGGAAACAGTTCGCCGATCGCCTCCAGATGGTTGAGCGCCTGCGTGCCGGTGCCGATCAGCAGGAATTCGCGCGGCGTTGCTGCAGCAAAGGTGTCGACGCCGAGCATCGAGATTGCCGCCGTGCGGCGTCCCGTAACGGTCGGGCCGTCGAGGATGAAGAGCGTCTCGCCGGTGTCGGCGTCGAACGCCATCACTTTGCCGTGGATGGTCGGCAGGCCGCGTGCCCGATTGGCCGGGCATACGTTGACCAGCTTGTGGATCGCGAGATCGGGCGCGGTGGCCGGCATCGACAGCATGATGCCGTCTTCGTTGAGCGGCACGACGAGCCGCTCGGGACTCGCAATACGCCGCTGTGCGTAGTCGATCGTCGCGCGCTTGAGCGCATCGACGAGCGCGGCGTAGGGAATCAGCCGCGTGGTCGCGGCGGCGTCGAAAGTCTGCGTGGTCGGGTGGGTCATGGGCAGGTTGTTCCAGTCTCTGGCAGAAGTTTGAGTTCGAATCGGCTAGCAGGCGGCGGGCGTTTCATTCGGCTGGCGCGACGACTGGATCAGCATCAGCAGATCGCCCGCCTCGATCGGACACGGCTCGTCTTCGTAAAAGGACAGCACGCGCCCCGCCCGCACGAGACCCACCACCACCGCGCCCGGCAGCGCATTGCTCCAGCGGCCAACTTCCTGCGCCGTCGCCCGGCGTTCGACCAGGTTGACGCGGCCGCGTGCCGACAACAGATCGTTCACGAAGGGCACGATGTATTCACTGTCGACCGCGTCGGCGAGCAGCAAGCCGCCGATCTTGGTCGACGAGACGATCACGTTCGCCCCGGCCTGGCGCAACTGTCGCTGATAGGTCTGCTCCTGAATCCGCACGACGATCTTGGTCTGCGGCGCGACGCTGCGCACGGTCAGCGTGAGCAGAATGGCGGTGGCATCGTCGGTGACTGCGATGATGACCGCGCGGGCGATCTGCACCTGCGCCTGCTGCAACAGATCCTCGCGCGACGGGTCGCCGAGCAGGCCGGCGACGCCCAGCGCCGTGGCCGCTTCGAGCGCCGCCTGCTGCGGATCGATCACGACGATCGATGCCGCGGTGAAACCGCTTTCCAGCAACTCGCGCACCGCAACCGAACCGCTCAATCCATAGCCGCAAATCACGACGTGATCGCGCAACTGCTTTTGCAGGCGTTTCATGCGGAATTCCTCGATGACGCGTTGAATGACGAACTGATAGGCGGTGCCGAGAAACACGAACCAGATGACGATGCGGATCGGCACGATGAAAAAGGCGTCGATAAGGCGCGCGCGGGCGGTCACCGGCACGATATCGCCGTAACCGACGGTGGCTACCGTCACCATGGTGAAGTACATCAGATCGACGATGCCGAGAACTTTGCGGTTGGCATCGCGCAAACCGTCCCGGTCGAGATAGAGCACGGCGAAGGCGAGCACGCACAGGCCGACCACCAGATAGACGCGATGCAGCAGCATGCGCTGCGGCGACGCCGCCGGCCGCGTGAACAGCGTGCGGGCGCGCGGCGCCTGCCAGGGCGTGCGGGCACGACGCGGCAAACGGAAGCGCGGCAGACGTGGCTCCGGCTTGGGTGAATCAGGCACGCGGCGGCTCCGGCAGTCGATGACAAGCGATTCTACGACGCCGGGAGCGCCGCGGGGCCGGATCGCGAACGCGTGACGATAAGCCGCGACGTAAATGGCGGTTCAAAGGCGGCTTAACACGGCGCGGTTGAAGTTGGTTGCGGCACAGCTGGCTCAGCCGCGTGCAAGCTCGCACGTTGAAGCCGGGCTAAGCGCAAAGCCGTACATGGCGCCTGGCCAAACCCAAAATCAGCCGCGCCGCCGTCACTGCGACGTATTCTTCTCGCCGCCCTTCTTACCGCCCTTGAACATCGCGCGGCACGCCGGGCTCAGTTCATCGACGTGCTGCTTCATGCAGGCGGTGATCTTGTCTTCGTTGGGAATGTCGGCGGCGCAAAAATGCATGGCGTCGCCGCGGCAGGCCTTGGTCTGTTCGTCACGGCTGGCAGCGTCCGCGGTGGCAGCGGAGCCGAGAGCAATCAGGCTGGCGGCAAGCAGGGCGTAGGTTCGTTTCATCATGGTTCCGGGATCGCAGATGTCGGTACTGGCGATACAGCAGAAACCGGGCCCGATCAACGCGCTCACCGGGCGAACCCCAAAAACGCCGCGCCGCGGCTAGCGCGCGATCCGGCTGAGCGTCATGCCGCGTCCCGCGTAGAAACGCGTCATGGTGTCGAACGGCAGATACACGTCCGCCTGATGCGGCGCGATACCCGACGGATTGTGAAACCAGACGCCATCGCGGCCGCGTCCGTGCAGCAGGATCAGATGACCGCCCTGGCGCTGATTGGGCCGGTCGGGATAACGGATCTCGGGGCTCACGGAGACGATTGCCAGCGTCTCGGCGTTCAGGCGCGCGGCGATATCTTCGAGCGGCGCCTGCGGCAGCACGTCGACCTGTACGCCGAACGCGCCGGCCACCCAATCGGCAAACGGCCGGTAGATCAAACCGTCGACGCCGCCATCCTCGCGCATGCGGTACACGCCATGCCGCAACGCTTCGTCGAGCAGCGCGGCGCGCGGCGCGTGGTCGATGCGCCAATAGTCGAGCGCCGACTCGAGGCATGTCAGGCCGCACAGGCGCTTGGCCCAGAAGCGGTAACGCTCGGGGTCGCAAAAGCCGCTGCGCTGCCAGCCGGGATCGTCGCATGGGTCGCCTTGCTGCTCGACGATCCGGCCGACCCACTCGGGACTGCCCCATTGCGTGTAGTACGGCACGCCGGCGTGGCGCAGAAACGGTTCGTTCATTGGCGGTGTTGGGGTTGGTTGAGAGGCGCGGTTTTTACAGCATGCTGCGAGGCCGCTGCATCGTGCCGTCGAAGAAACGCTGCAAACGGAACGCCGACAGATCGAGCGACGGCTGGCCGCCGTCGTTCATTTCCGCGAGCAGTTTGCCGACGATCGGCCCCATCGCGAAACCGTGGCCGCAAAAACCGGTGGCGATGGTCAAGCCGCTGACCTGCGGCGGCGCGTCGATCACCGGAATGCCGTCGGGCAGCACGTCGATCAGGCCGGCCCACGATTCGACCACCTGCGCATCTTTCAACGCCGGGAACAAGGCGCGCAGTTTTTTCAACGCACGCGGCGCGTGGCCCACGTTCGGCTGCGGATGCGGGTCACGCGGATGCAGCACTCGCTCGTGTTTCGGCACGCCGCCCGGCAAACGCTCGCGCAGATCACGCAGGCTCGCGCCGTTCAGATGGAAGCTGAACTTCTCGCGCTGCGCCCACAACTCCGGCAAGAACCACTTGAGCGCGCGGAAATGGCCGAGCGTCATGTCGACGTCCACCTGCATGTCGTCGGCGAGATTGATCGCGCCGTTCGCGCGCTGCCGCACGCCGAGGCCGTGGCCCCAGAACGTCGACGCGGTGATGCGCGGCAGCGGATTGGTGCGCATGCAGGTGCCGCGCACCGCCTGCTGCGGCAGTTCGAGCCCGAGCGTTTTGAGCAGACGCCAGCTGCTGGCGCCCGCTGCGCAGATAAAGCGCGAAGTGCGCACCGTGCCGCGCTCGGTGACCACGCCGGCAATCGCGCCGCCCGCGCGTTCGACGCCGATCACGCCGCAGCCTTCGAAGAACAGCGCGCCGGCTTCCCTCGCCCGCGCCGCAAAGGCGGCCGCGGCGCGGCGCGGTTCCGCCTGGCCGTCGCTCGGCGTGTAGAGGCCGCCGAGCGCGGGGGCGTGCATGCCGGTCACGACCGTGTCGATCTGCTTGCGATCGAGCGTGCGCGTGTCGAGGCCGTGCTGACGCGCGACGTCCATCCATTGCCGGAACGAGGCCCAGTCCTCCTCGCCGGTCGCGACATAGAGACAGCCGCCCTGACGCCATTCGAGATCGAAATTCAGCTCGCTCTCGAGTTTTTTCCACAGCGGGATGCCGGCCATCATCAGCGGCACTTCGGCGGATTCACGGCCCTGCTGGCGCACGAATCCCCATGCCCGCGACGACTGCTGCCCGGCGATCCGCGATTTGTCGAGCACCACCACCGAGAGGCCGCGGCGCGCCAGATAGTAGGCGGCCGCGCAGCCCATGATGCCGGCGCCGGCGATCACCAC
This sequence comes from Paraburkholderia phytofirmans, assembly GCF_046028095.1. GTDB lineage: Bacteria > Pseudomonadota > Gammaproteobacteria > Burkholderiales > Burkholderiaceae > Paraburkholderia > Paraburkholderia phytofirmans_A. The sequence goes on along the minus strand of NZ_JAQQDJ010000017.1, from coordinate 9,399 downwards.
ATCGGCATGTTTCGGGAACGCCTGATCGGCGGAAGTGAGGTTCGCGTGCAGCGGGTAAGTCGTGGTCATCGGACAGGCAGGTTTTAAGTGTGGGCGTAATCTTCGCAGGCGGCCCGGTTGTCCGCAATGCCCGTTTGGCTGACGACCGGCGATGCAGGCGCGCAGAAGCGCGTGCGCAGCGGTGCTCGCTCCCATTCACGCCGTTTATTCGCCACACAGATATCTGCATTTTATTCGCCAAACAGATATTCGTAAAATATGCGTTACACGAATATTTGACAGATATTCGTGTAACGCATAAAGTGCATTTATTCGTCTCGCGGATAATCTGCCATGCTTCACCTCATTGCCACGCCGGACCAGATAGCCCAGCTGCTTGCCGCCAGCCGGCGGCAAGCGGGGCTCACCCAGGCCGAGGCCGCCGCGCGGATCGGCGTGAGTCAGAGCCGTATTTCGGCATTCGAAACCGACGCCGCCGCCCTCACCCTCGCACAATTGCTGGCCTTGTGCGGCGTCTACGGTCTGCAGTTGCAACTGCGCGACAAGAGCCAGACGCTGCCCGGCCCCACACCGTTGATCGAGTGGTAAGCATGGGTCGCCAAACTCACTCGCGCGCACTATCGGTATGGGCCAATGGCGAGCGGGTCGGCGTCTGGCGCCTGCCCGCTCGCGGGCCCACGGAGTTCGCCTACGATCCCGCGTGGGTTGCCTCGCCGGCGGGACGGCCGCTGTCGCTGTCGCTGCCGTTCACGCCGGGCAATCTGGCGCAAAAAGGCCCACGCGTTCTCAACTATTTCGACAATCTGCTGCCCGACAGCGAGGCGATCAGAAAGCGTATCGCCCAACGCTACCAGACCGAGACGCTCGATGCGTTCGATCTGCTGCAAGCCATCGGCCGCGATTGCGTGGGCGCCGTCCAGCTGCTCGCCGAAGACGACGTGCCGCAAGGCGTCGAGCGGATCGACGGCACGCCGCTCACGGACAGCGAAATCGAGGCCATGCTGGCGCGCACGGTCAGCAACCCCGCGCTCGGCGCGCCCGACGAGACCGACGATTTCCGCATCTCGCTCGCCGGCGCGCAGGAAAAAACCGCGCTGCTGTGGCACGACGGCAAGTGGCAACGGCCGCACGGCGCCACGCCCACCACGCACATTTTCAAGCTGCCGCTCGGCCTTGTCGGCAACAAGCTCGCCGACCTCAGCACCTCGGTCGAAAACGAGTGGCTCTGTCTGCGGATTCTGCACGCCTACGGCCTGCCGGTCGCCAACACGGAGATCATGACGTTCGGCAAACAGCGGGTGTTGAGTGTCGAGCGCTTCGACCGGCAAATGCATTCGAGCGGGCAATGGCTGCTGCGTCTGCCGCAGGAAGACTTCTGCCAGGTGTACGGCGTGCCGTCGCATCGCAAATACGAAAACGAAGGCGGCCCTGGCGTGCTCGACCTCGCGCGAATTCTGCAGCAATCGGTCGAGGCGCGGCAGGACATCGAGACGCTGCTGGCGAGCCAGATTCTGTTCTGGATGCTGGCCGCGCCGGACGGCCACGCCAAGAACTTCAGCATCCGCCTGCTGGCCGGCGGCCACTACCGACTCACGCCGCTTTACGACGTGATGTCGATCTGGCCGGTGGAAGGCAGCGGCCCAAACCAGTGGTCATGGTTCAAGGCGCGGCTCGCCATGGGCATGTGGTCGCGCAGCAAGCACGACGCGTTTCGCGACGTGCAGCGGCGCCACTTCAACACCATGGCGCTGAAGTGCTCGTACGGCGCGGACGCGGAACCGCTGATCCAGCGGTTGATCGAACAGACGCCCGGCGTGATCGAGCGGGTCTCCGCGGAATTGCCCGAACGTTTTCCGGCCAAGGTCGCCGAACGGATTTTCAAAGGCCTGAAAAACTCGGCGGCGAAGCTCGGCACGATGTCTGCTGGCTAGATGTTTCAGGCGGCTGGCATCGCGTGACATATTTCTCTTCAGATACGGCGAGGTTTCATCGGTAAAATACATTGATGCTTAATGCATAAAAAGATCGCCAAACCGGTCCGTTTCGACTCTTGCATTGACGGGCCGGACGGCGGTCGTACAAAACCACAGACTGCGATACTTTTTACGGTACATTTGCTGTCCCCTGCGTCGCCGCGTCCCCTGCGCATTGCATGTGCATGGCCGCGCCGCGCCTGTCCGTATCGCACTCCCCAGTACCCTTTAAGACGGCGGATTCTCACGCAGTATGGCCAACGAAACACACTCACCCGACTCCATCGCAGTCGCCGAGCGCGTGCGCGAGTTGATGAGCCGGCACGGAATCGGCAAACGCCAGCAGACCACGGAACTGTGCCGCATCCTCGATCTGAGTTTTTCCCAGGGACATCGCAAGTTGCGCGGCAACAGCCCGTGGACGCTCTCGCAAATCAAGAAGGTCGCCGAGGTGTTCGGCGAACCGGCCGCCCAGCTATTCGGCGCGCAATCGCTCGATCCGGGCATGGTCGGCGCGATCGCCCAGGAAGCCGTGTTCAGCATCGGCGCGATCGAACTGGCCTGCACGGCCTGGGTCGGCGCCGCGCTCGAGGCGGGCAGCCGCCCCGAATTCGTCGCGTACTCCAGGCTCGGTCAATGGCGCGTGGCGCGCCACGACGGCACGCTTTACCAGAGCGCGTACGAGGTTCACAAGATCGAGATCTATCCGCGCCGCGCCGAAACCGACAAGCCGACCATCGCGGTGGTCGACGACGATCAGGCGAGCGCCGACAACCTGCGCGACTATCTGGAGCGCAGCGGCTTCGCGGCGGTGGCGATCTACGGACTCGCCGCCTTTGCCGATCAACTGCAAACCCAGGTGTTCGACGGCGTCGTGATCGACTGGCTGTTCGGCGCGCAGACCTCGGCGGCTGCGATTCGAGCGGTGCGCGCCTCGGAAAATCCGGACGCGCCGATCTTCGTGCTGACCGGCGAATTGCTGACCGGCAAGGCCAGCGAATCGGAGATCAGTCAGGTGATCCGAAATTACGACGTCGCGTGCTATGAAAAGCCCGCGCGCATGGCGATCCTGGTCGCCGATCTGTCCAAGCGGCTGAACCGGCCTTAAGCGGATCCACCCGCCGATCCACCCGCGCCGGCAAACGGCTGAAGGCGTGTGCTCAGGTTGATGCCCACCTTCGCCCGGCCGCCCACGCTTCGCCTCACACCGTATGCCGCGAAGCCAACGCCCGCTGCAACGCGCTGCGGAGCTCCTCGTAATGTACCGGCTTTAATAACGCGTCGAAGAACGGCTGCGAGCCGCCTTCCCCTTCTCCCGCCCCTCCGGCTACTGCCTCCTCCGGCGCATACGCGCTGACCACGATCACCGGCACGCCTGCCGACGGTCCGCCCCGCGCGGCAAAGTCCGCGAGAAACGTATAGCCGTCGCGCTCGGGCATATGCAGATCGAGCAACACCACGTCGCAGCGGCGCGTGTCGAGCCAGGCGAGCGCATCGTCGGCATTGGCGACGGCGTGCGCGTCGAAATTCATGTGCGCGATCATTTCGCTGAGCGACTCGCGGATCAGGCGGTTGTCGTCGACGATCAGCACGCACGGACGCGCGCCGCCTGGCTCGGCTCGCGCCGCCACATCCTGCGGCTGCGCGGCGGCGACCGGCGTGACCGGAATCGTCACCGTGAAGCTGGTGCCCTCGCCGACTTTGCTCGCCACCTCGACGGTGCCGCCGAACAGCTTGACCAGCCCCTGCACGATGGTCAGCCCCATGCCCGCGCCCTCGAAGCGGCGCGTGCGCGACGCGTCCAGCTGGGTGAACTCCTGGAAGATGAGCGGAATCTGCGCCTGCGGCACGCCCGGCCCCGTATCGCTGACGACGAAGACCAGCAGCGCCGGCCGCTGCCGCAACTGCACGCGCACGATGCCGGCTTCGGTGTAGCGGATCGCGTTGGTGACGAGGTTGTTGACGATCTGGCGAATGCGGTGCGGATCGGAATCGACGAGACCGCTCATGCCGCCCGCCTCGCTCTCCAGTTGCAAACCGCGCGCGGCGGCCGCCATCGCGTGTTCGTCGACGATCGACGCCAGCAGTTCGCGCGGCTCGAAATGCTCGTGACGCAACTCGAGCTTGCCGGCGCCGAGGCGCGCGTAGTCGGTCAGATCCTTCATCTGCGCTTCCAGATGCCGGCCCGCGGTTTCGAGCCGCTGGATCACCTTGCGATCCGCCTCGGAGTGATAGTTGAAGCCCAGCAATTCGATCGACGACACGATCGCATGCAACGGCGTGCGCAGCTCGTGGCTGATCATGCCGAGAAACGCGTCCTTGGCGTGACTCGCTTCGCGCGCGGCGCGGCTCGCCTGGTGCTCGGCTTCGAGCGCCGCGTGCTGCTGATGCATCAGGCGCGTGCGGCGCCGGCCGTTCAACACGAGCAACAGCGTCGCCGCCGCCGAGAGCAACAGCAGCAACAGGCCGCCGGCGAACAGCATGCGGCGCTTGTTGATGAAGTCGCGGTTCATCGCCTCGCGATCGGCGACATCGGCAAAGCGGCGGCTCAGCGCGAGATCGTTGACCTCGTTCCAGTGCTGGCGCAGTTGCGCGACGATCCGGTTGGCCTGGCTGCGGTCTTTGGGCAGCGCGTCAACTTCAGGTTCGATGCCGCCCAGTAATTGATCGAGCGAATGGATTTCGTCCAGTTGCCTTTGCAGTAGCGAGAGCTGCGTGGTCAGCCGGCGCGTGGAACCCGCCATCACGTGCAGCTTGGATTGCAGCAACTGATAACGCAGCATCAGCCGCTGATAGTCGTCGTCGACGCCCGACTGATACAGCAGCAGCTGATTCTCGAAGCGCGCATAGGCGATTTGCAGTTGCGCGGCGTCCCAGTAGAACCCGTCGTACGAGCCGGTCAACTGCTCGGTGGCGCGCGGGTTGAGCAGATTCGCGTACAACAGATAGCCGATCGCGCCGACCGGCGCCGCGAGCGCGGTCAGCCAGATCAGCACGTAGAACGCGCGGCGCCACGGATGGCGCATTATTTGACGATGAGTGCCTTGATCTGCCATACGAATTTCGAATCGCCCGAGGCGCCCGTGAGTTCATCCGGGAACGCATCGCGCGGATAGATAAGGAACAGCGGGCCGAAGTCGCTGATCTTCAGACGCCTGCCGTTCATGCTGTATGCAACCACCACGCCGTAGCGATCGCAGTCCGACACCGGAATGGTGTAGGTATAGTCGTCGAGCGTATGGATCTCGACCTGGCTGCCACTGGCGCCGACTGTCTTCAGAATATCCGCTAGCAACGGTCCTGTGAAGGTGGAACGCGGCGTCCACGTGGTCGAGGTCGTGATCGAATGGACCGGCAGCGCGAGCAGTTGAGCTTCGGTGAAGTGGTAAGTCTTGTGCGCGGCGTCGGTAGTCTTGCCGATCTTGCCTTGCACGTCGAGCGATAAAGGCGCCGGCGCCGGCTGGGCCTGCACGCTCCAGGCGGCCAGCGCGAGCACGAGGCCCGCGGCCCAGCGAGCGCCCGAAACGGCGCGTTGTCGGTCATTCACCCAGGCGGTCGACTTGGTCATGTGCTTTTTTATTCCGTTATCTATTTTTCTTGCGGGCGGCTTGATAGTCGCCGGCCTGGTCTGTGCCGGCCCGCCGCCCGTTGGCCCTTGTTTCTTGTTCCCTGCAGCGGCCGCAGTGTAGCGTCGCGCATCGGGTTACCGCGTGTCACCCCGACGCGCGATCTTTGAACCGCATGCATAATATCGCCAAAATTCTTTGTCTCAAAAACGGGGGCTCGCGGCCGCGCGCGCCGCTTGCCGCTCCCGCGTCAGAGACGCTCGCCCCACACGCGCCACGCGACGCCCTACGAGTCATGAACAAGCCGGTTTTGCCCCTGACGTACGAACAACTCGACCACTGGATCGAATCGCTGCAGCCTGCGTTGCTGGCGGAGCGCTTCGCCATGGCGATCGGCATTCTGCGCGGCGGCGCGCCGCTCGCGCTGATGGTCTCGCACGCCGTCGGCACGCCGGTAGCCTTTCTGCGCTACGACCGCCTGACGCGCACAGTCGCATGGGATTCGACGCTGCCCATCCCGCCCGCGGGATCGACCGTGCTGCTGTGCGAGGACATCGCCGGGCGCGGTTTTACGCTGACCGATTGCATTGCGTTTCTTCAGCAGCAGGGCCTCGTGGTCAGGACGCTGACCGGCGCCGTCGACGAGTTGAGCCGCACGCAACCCGACTATGCAATCGACGCGCGCGGCTACTTCGCGTTGTTTCCGTGGGAGCGCCAGGCGTACACCGAGCGTTATCGCGACGACTGGGCGCGCGTCGAATCAGGCGCCGCATCCGCGATGGCCGACGATCACGAATACGCCACCTACGCGATCGACCTCGACGGCATTCTGCTGCCCGACGTGCCGCTCGCGCGTTACGACGAAGATCTCGCCGCCGCGCTCGCCGAACGCGATGCGCTGCTGCCGTTCGAGGAACTGCCGGATATCGACTTGCAGCAGGTTCGCACGATCATCACCGGCCGGCCGGAGCTGGATCGCGCGCGCACCGAAACGTGGCTCAAGCGGCACGGCTTCGGCCATCTGCAACTGGTGATGCGCACGCCCGACACGCACGATGAAAGTCCCGCCGGCAGCGCCGCGCACAAAGCCGCGGCCGCATTGCGCGGCGGCGTCACGCATTTCATCGAGAGCGATCCGGTGCAGGCGCTGCTGATCGCGCAGCAAGCGCCGCTCTTGCGGGTGATCTGGTGGGATGCGCACACGCAAACCGGCATGCTGGTCGGCGCGCGTGCGTGGACATGACCCGAGCGTCCGCGCGCTAGACCTCTTTCGCTTCCTTTGCTTCGCGGCTCTCCTTGCCGTCGCGCAAACGCAGATGCTGCGCGGCGCGCTGCGACGCGACGACGATCAGCTTCATCGTCGCGCGCGTGGCGCCGACAAACAGCTTGCGCGCGATGCGTTCGTCGAAAGTCTCGAAGTCGATCTCCGTAAAAATCACGCACGGCGCCGCCTGCCCCTTGAAGCGGTAGATCGACTCGAACAGCACGTCGCCTTCGCGGTACTCCGGGTTGCCGAACAGATCGTACTTGCCGGTGAAACTGCGCAGCCGATGCGGCCCGAGGTGATCCAGTGCGGTCATCGCCGAGCCTTCGCGGCCGCGAAACGACAGCACCACGATGTCCTGCTTGCGAAAGCCGAGCGAGAGCGCCTGCGTGATCGCACGCTTGGTGGCCTCGATGCTGCCTTCGGCGGCATTCGCTTCGTCGTAGACCGAGAGCGAAATGTCGGAGCCGTCGAACGGACTGCCCGACGCGAGCGCGGCGGCGAGCGGAACCGAAGCGCCGACCACGTCGCGCACATAATCGAGAATGTCGCGCGGACTGCGATAGTTGGTGGTTTCCTTCAGCGTGGTCCAGCCCGGTAGCGCGACGGGTTCACGCATATACAGATTCTGCAGCGGATCTTCGAGCCACCACCACGCGGCACCGGGGCGCAACAAACGCTCGAGTGCCGCCACCCACGGCTGCTGGAAATCCTGCCCTTCGTCGACGATCAGCGCGTCGAATTGCCAGCGCGGATCGATCGGCGTGTCGGCGAACGTGGTTTCGAGCTGATCGAATACATCGCCCGCCTGGAAATCCGGTGCGCGGCCCGCGTCGCGCGCGATCCAGTCGCAGAGCTGGTGATAGTTGGCCACCTTCGCTTCGGGCGGCGCGACTCGCGCGATGTGATCCGCCAGCGGCCGGTTGAAGCACACGTATAGCGGCGTCTGGCCGCGCGCCACCGCGTCCTTCATGACCTGCACCGCGAGTTGCGTCTTGCCCGAGCCGGCCGTGCCAATCACGCGCAGCCGGAACGGCGCGAATTCGAGCCGCCGCGCCCAGGTCGCGAGACCGCCCGCGAGACGCGTGACGAGCGTGCCCGCCTGGCCGACCAGCGCGCTGGCGTCGGGGCTGAGCGCCAGTTCGTCGGCGAGAAAGTGATGGATTTTCGGCGCACAGGCTAGACGTGGCTCATCGGCAGGCAAGGCTTCGCGGATGATCGCCGCGAGCCGGTCTTTACGCGTTGCATCGACGATCCGCGCGGGGTTCACTCCGGCGATCGCCGCGTCCTTGACGATGTGGTCCGGGCAATACAGCAATTCCTCGACGAAATACGTGCCCGCGCCGAACGCGGCGGTAAAACGCCGATGCAGACTTTCGATGGTGTGCGCGAGCGCGATCGCCACGTTGCGCTCGGTTTGCAGATAGACCTTGACGAGCCCTTTGGGTGTTTCGCGCAGAAAGCCGGTTTTCTGTTCGACGATCATCACGCGTCCGGCCGGGCTGACGATCACGAAGTCGGCTTCGCCGAACACCGAAAAGTTCTGGTTCAGGCGCGTCCAGTGCACGCCGTGATAGACGGTGTAGCCATCGGGCAGCGTCTCTTCCAGCAACGCCAGCGTTTCGCGTTCGCGGGCCGCCGCGCCGGTTGCGGCGAGGCTCTTCCAGTCGTCGGGAACAATGCGGGCCATGCGTGCCTCGTCGGATTCGGGTGGGCTCATTGTACGCAACGCGCATGCATACCCGAATGCCTGCGGGGGCGTCGTTTTCCGACGGGCCTGCCGCCATGTTTCAGGCGGCCGGTTGCGGCGCTGCGGCGCGCAAGAACGCGCTCATCGTGTATCGTTACTGGCTGAACGCCGCGCGAAGGGCGCGGCTTGCCAACGTAAAAATAAGGATTTACCGGATGATTACGATCTGGGGACGCGCCAATTCGGTCAACGTCCAGAAAGTGTTGTGGTGCTGCGATGAGCTGGTGCTGCCGTATGACCGGATCGACGCCGGCCTGCAATTCGGCCGCAACAACGAACCCGCCTATCTCGCGATGAACCCGACCGGCAAGATCCCGACGCTGGTCGACGACGACTTCGTGCTGTGGGAATCGAACTCGATCCTGCGCTATCTGGTCATGCAATACGGCGAAGCCAGCCTGCTGTATCCGGCGCAGCCGAAAGCGCGTGCGAGCATCGATCGCTGGCTGGACTGGTCGTTGTCCACGCTGCAACCCGCCGAGCGTCCGGTGTTCTGGGCGCTGGTGCGCACGCCCGCCGCCGGGCGCGACGCCGCCAAACTCGCCACCGACTTCGACGCCGTCACCACGCTGTGGCGCATGCTGGACACGCATCTGCAAGGGCGCTTCTTCCTCGAAGGCGAGAAGTTTACGCTTGCGGATATCGTGATCGGCGCGTACGCCAAACGCTGGTTCGGGCTCGACGGCGTGGCGCGTCCGCCGCTGCCGAATCTGGAACGCTGGTATTCGCGTATTGCGACGCGTACGGGTTTCAAGAAGTACGTCGATTTCCCACTGACCTGAGTCATCGAGCGGCGGGGGGGCCGGGGTGCCGCCCCCCCCCCCCCAGGGGGGGGAACCCGCGCCA
>NZ_JAQQDJ010000016.1:0-166073 GCF_046028095.1 Paraburkholderia phytofirmans | reverse complement strand
CGGACCAAGCCGCACGTGAACGTCGGCACGATCGGTCACGTTGACCACGGCAAGACCACGCTGACGGCAGCGATCACGACGGTTCTGACGCAGAAGTTTGGCGGCGAAGCGAAGGCATACGACCAGATCGACGCGGCGCCGGAAGAAAAGGCACGTGGTATCACGATCAACACGGCACACGTCGAGTACGAAACGGCTAACCGCCACTACGCACACGTCGACTGCCCGGGCCACGCTGACTATGTGAAGAACATGATCACGGGCGCAGCGCAGATGGACGGCGCGATCCTGGTGTGTTCGGCCGCTGACGGCCCGATGCCGCAAACGCGTGAGCACATCCTGCTGGCGCGTCAGGTTGGCGTGCCGTACATCATCGTGTTCCTGAACAAGTGCGACATGGTGGACGACGCTGAGCTGCTGGAGCTGGTCGAGATGGAAGTTCGCGAACTTCTGTCGAAGTACGACTTCCCGGGCGACGACACGCCGATCATCAAGGGTTCGGCCAAGCTGGCGCTGGAAGGCGACAAGGGCGAGCTGGGCGAAGTGGCGATCATGAATCTGGCCGACGCGCTGGACACGTACATCCCGACGCCGGAGCGCGCAGTTGACGGTGCGTTCCTGATGCCGGTGGAAGACGTGTTCTCGATCTCGGGTCGCGGCACGGTGGTGACGGGTCGCGTTGAGCGCGGCGTCGTGAAGGTCGGCGAGGAAATCGAAATTGTCGGTATCAAGCCGACGGTGAAGACGACCTGCACGGGCGTGGAAATGTTCCGCAAGCTGCTCGATCAGGGTCAGGCAGGCGACAACGTGGGTATCCTGCTGCGCGGCACGAAGCGTGAAGACGTGGAGCGTGGCCAGGTTCTGGCGAAGCCGGGTTCGATCAACCCGCACACGCACTTCACGGCTGAAGTGTACGTGCTGAGCAAGGACGAAGGTGGCCGTCATACGCCGTTCTTCAACAACTATCGTCCGCAGTTCTACTTCCGTACGACGGACGTGACGGGCTCGATCGAGTTGCCGAAGGACAAGGAAATGGTCATGCCGGGCGACAACGTGTCGATCACGGTGAAGCTGATCAACCCGATCGCGATGGAAGAAGGTCTGCGTTTCGCAATCCGCGAAGGCGGCCGTACGGTCGGCGCAGGTGTGGTTGCCAAGATTCTCGAGTAACGCCAGATAGTTCTCGTTAATCGGTAGTTTCGGGGTTGGCGGTGTCGTCAACCCCAAATGGTTTAGGGGTATAGCTCAACTGGCAGAGCGTCGGTCTCCAAAACCGAAGGTTGGGGGTTCGATTCCCTCTGCCCCTGCCAACTCTCGCGTCGTATGTGGCGCTTCGTTAAGGTGTTATGGCGAATCCTTCCGTCGAAACTGTAAGTACATCGGGCGACAAGCTGATGCTCGTCGCGGGCGTATTGCTGGTCTTGGCCGGGTTCGTGGGGTTTTTCTGGCTTAGCGGCCAGGAATGGTACGTCCGCGGAGCTGCCTTGGCTGTTGGTGCGATCGCGGGTGTTGCAGTCGGTCTTCTCTCCGCGCCTGGCAAGGGTTTCATCGCTTTCGCCAAAGATTCGTACAAGGAAGTCCGCAAGGTTGTCTGGCCGACTCGTAAAGAGGCTACCCAGACAACGCTCGTAGTGTTCGGCTTCGTGTTCGTCATGGCGATCTTTCTTTGGATTGGTGATAAATCCATCGAATGGGCGATTTTCTCGGTGATTCTGGGTTGGAAATGATATGAGCGATACTCCGGCATCCCCGAGCGGCAAACGTTGGTACGTCGTGCACGCCTACTCCGGCATGGAGAAGAGCGTGCAACGTGCGCTTCAAGAGCGCATCGAACGTGCCGGCATGCAAGATCAGTTCGGTCAAATCCTCGTTCCGACCGAAGAGGTGGTCGAGGTAAAAGGCGGTCACAAGTCGGTGACCGAGCGTCGTTTCTTCCCGGGCTATGTGCTCGTTGAAATGGAAATGACTGACGAGACGTGGCACCTCGTGAAAAACACGGCAAAGGTGACAGGTTTCGTAGGCGGTGCGCGTAATCGTCCAAGCCCGATTTCCCCGCGGGAAGTCGAGAAAATCATGTCGCAAATGCAGGAAGGCGTTGAAAAACCGCGTCCAAAGACCCTGTTCGAAGTTGGCGAGATGGTGCGGGTGAAGGACGGTCCGTTCACTGATTTCAACGGCAGCGTCGAAGAAGTGAACTACGAAAAGTCGCGCGTCCGTGTTTCCGTTACAATCTTCGGCCGCGCAACGCCGGTCGAACTAGAATTCGGCCAGGTCGAAAAGCTGTAGTCCAGAATTCTACGGGGCGCACCGCGCGGTGCGTTCCGTATTTCGCGCTTACGGTCCGCGTAATGGCCGTTGAGGAGCGTAAGTACCCCATATTTCGGCGAACGCGCGCTACTACTCACTGAACGTCCGCATGTACCCGTGCGGTGTTCCAAAGAGGTTTTCAACATGGCAAAGAAAATTATCGGCTTTATCAAGCTGCAGATTCCTGCAGGTAAAGCCAATCCGTCGCCGCCGGTTGGTCCGGCACTGGGCCAACGCGGCCTGAATATCATGGAGTTCTGCAAGGCGTTCAACGCGCAGACCCAAGCACTGGAACCGGGTCTGCCGACTCCAGTCGTGATCACCGCGTTTGCGGATAAGAGCTTCACGTTCGTTCTGAAGACGCCGCCGGCAACGGTTCTGATCAAGAAGGCAGCGAAGATCGATAAGGGTTCGAGCAAGCCGCATACCGACAAGGTCGGCAGGATCACCCGCGCTCAAGCTGAAGATATCGCCAAGACCAAGATGCCCGATCTGACGGCAGCTGATCTGGACGCAGCGGTTCGTACGATCGCTGGTAGCGCCCGCTCGATGGGCATCACCGTGGAGGGCGTGTAAATGGCTAAGCTTTCAAAGCGTCTGCAAGCATTTGCAGCCAAGGTTGATCGTCAAAAGCTGTACGCAATCGACGAAGCTCTGTCGCTGGTGAAGGAATGCGCAAGCGCGAAGTTCGACGAGTCGATCGACGTCGCAGTGCAGCTCGGCATTGACGCGAAGAAGTCGGACCAAGTGGTTCGTGGCTCGGTCGTCCTGCCGGCTGGTACTGGTAAGTCTGTTCGCGTTGCAGTGTTCGCACAGGGCGAAAAAGCTGAGCAAGCTCGTGCAGCTGGCGCAGAAGTCGTCGGTATGGAAGACCTGGCTGAGCAAGTCAAGGCCGGCAAGTTGGACTTCGACATTGTGATCGCTTCGCCGGACACGATGCGCGTTGTCGGTACGCTCGGTCAGATCCTCGGCCCGCGTGGCCTGATGCCGAACCCGAAGGTCGGTACGGTTACGCCGGACGTCGCGACTGCCGTGAAGAACGCCAAGGCTGGTCAGGTGCAATTCCGTGTCGACAAGGCCGGTATCATCCACGCTACCATCGGCCGCGCTTCGTTCGAGCCGACAGCTCTGCGTAGCAACCTGAACGCTCTCGTCGACGCCCTGCAAAAAGCGAAGCCGGCAACGAGCAAGGGTGTGTATCTGCGTAAGGTTGCTCTGTCGAGCACGATGGGCGTTGGCGTTCGCGTCGACCAGGCATCGATCGCAGCACAGTAATAGATTTCATCGCCTCGGCGTGAGTCGGGGCGGTTTTATGGGCTTTGGGCGGTCGTTAGGTGGCAGTCTGCATCAAGCGACCGGTTGTCAAAGACCGTTGGCGGGCACGCAGCAGGTAGGCGTGTCCTTAATGTAAAGCCAACGCAGATGGCGAACCCGAAAAGGTTTTGTAGTGATGAAGCCGGTTGAAGTCTGCAGCAATGTGGACGTCAGGCGGTCGAAATACTCCTGACTGGTCGGACGCCGTTATTGAACGCGGTACACAAGGCGCACGCCGCGTGTATCGAATCTGGAGGTTAACCGTGCCACTTAACAAAGAAAGCAAGCAGGCCGTCGTCGCTGAGGTTGCCGCGCAAGTCGCGAAAGCCCAGACCGTGGTTCTGGCTGAGTATCGTGGAATCGCGGTTGGCGATCTGACCAAGCTGCGCGCGAAAGCGCGTGAGCAACAGGTTTATCTTCGCGTGTTGAAGAACACGTTGGCGCGTCGCGCTGTCGAAGGTACCCCGTTCGCTCCGCTGGCAGAGCAGATGACTGGTCCGCTGATCTACGGCATCTCGGAAGATGCAATTGCTGCTGCTAAGGTCGTCAACGACTTCGGCAAAACCAATGACAAGTTGATCATCAAGGCTGGTTCCTACGAAGGCAAGGTGATGGACAAAGCTGGCGTGCAAGCGCTGGCAAACATCCCGAGCCGCGAAGAACTGCTCTCCAAGCTGTTGTACGTTATGCAAGCACCTGTTTCCGGCTTTGCGCGCGCTCTGGCCGCGCTGGCAGAAAAGAAACAAGGCGAAGAAACCGCTGCGTAATGCACTTCAGTCGAGCGTGATTGATCGCTGGCTGTATCCGAATTCAATTTAGGAGTATTTCAAATGGCAATCGCAAAAGAAGACATCCTCGAGGCAGTAAGCTCGATGTCGGTTCTGGAACTGAACGAGCTGGTCAAGGCGTTCGAAGAAAAATTTGGCGTGTCGGCAGCTGCTGTTGCAGTGGCAGGCCCGGCTGGCGGCGGCGCTGCTGCTGCTGCTGAAGAGCAAACCGAATTCACGGTCAACCTGACGGAAGTCGGCGCGAACAAGGTTTCGGTCATTAAGGCTGTTCGTGAACTGACGGGTCTCGGCCTGAAGGAAGCGAAGGACCTGGTTGACGGTGCACCGAAGCCTGTTAAGGAAGCGGTACCGAAGGCTGCTGCTGAAGAAGCCAAGAAGAAGCTGGAAGAAGCCGGCGCGAAAGCTGAAATCAAGTAAGTTTCAGCGCGCTGTGCGAAGGCTGGCGGTTTTCCACCGCCGGCCTTTTTGTGCTTTGTGGGGACAACGTTTTTGCCTGCTAGTTTCGGCAAGAACCGGAGCCCCAGAAGCCAAAGAAAATCGCCTTTCGGCAACATTGACCGGCGTTTCTCTTTGTCTTCTGAAGCGACTGCAGAAGGCAAGTTTGGTCGGGTAGCGGGCAACATAGGCATCCGCTGCCGTCAGCCAGCGGTTGGTAGCGGCCAACCACCAAGCTTCTAGGCTCGTTCAAGCCATCGGACGGCCATCGGGTCTCAGTCGGTGAACACTCGGGTTGTCTCATCAAGGTATCCTGCCTCGACAACAATGCCCGCCGTGATTCGGAGATCGTATGCAATATTCCTTCACCGAGAAGAAGCGTATTCGCAAGAGTTTTGCGAAGCGCCCCATCGTTCACCAAGTACCTTTCCTGCTGGCTACCCAGCTTGAATCATTCAGCACGTTTCTGCAAGCAGACACGTCGTCCACGCAACGCAAGCCGGAAGGCCTGCAAGCTGCGTTTACCTCCGTTTTTCCGATTGTTTCGCATAACGGGTTCGCTCGTCTAGAGTTCGTCAGCTACATGCTGTCGCCGCCGGCATTCAACATCAAGGAATGTCAGCAGCGCGGTTTGACGTACTGTTCGGCCCTGCGCGCGAAAGTGCGTCTGGTGCTGCTCGACAAGGAATCGCCGAGCAAGCCGGTCGTCAAGGAAGTGAAGGAACAGGAAGTGTACATGGGCGAAATTCCGCTCATGACGCCGACGGGTTCGTTCGTCATCAATGGCACGGAACGTGTGATCGTTTCGCAGTTGCATCGTTCGCCGGGCGTGTTCTTCGAACACGACAAGGGCAAGACGCACAGCTCGGGCAAGCTCCTGTTCTCGGCACGTATCATTCCCTACCGCGGTTCGTGGCTCGATTTCGAGTTCGACCCGAAGGACGTGCTGTACTTCCGCGTCGACCGTCGCCGCAAGATGCCGGTCACGATCCTGCTGAAGGCAATTGGCCTCACGCCGGAACAGATCCTCGCAAACTTCTTCGTGTTCGACAATTTCACGCTGATGCCGGAAGGCGCGCAGATGGAATTCGTTCCCGAGCGTCTGCGTGGTGAAGTCGCGCGTTTCGACATCACGGACCGTGATGGCAACGTGATCGTCCAGAAGGACAAGCGGATCAACGCGAAGCACATTCGCGATCTCGACAACGCAAAGACCAAGTTCATCTCGGTCCCGGAAGACTATTTGCTCGGCCGCGTGCTGGCGAAGAACGTGGTCGACGGCGACACGGGTGAAGTCATCGCTAACGCGAACGACGAAATCACGGAGACCGTGCTCGAGAAGCTGCGCGAGTCGAAGATCAAAGACATCCAGACGCTCTACACGAACGATCTGGATCAAGGTCCGTACATCTCGTCGACGCTGCGTATCGACGAAACCGCGGACAAGATGGCCGCGCGCATCGCGATCTACCGCATGATGCGTCCGGGCGAACCGCCGACCGAAGAAGCGGTCGAGGCGCTGTTCAACCGTCTGTTCTATAGCGAAGACGCATACGACCTCTCGAAGGTGGGTCGTATGAAGTTCAATCGCCGTGTCGGTCGCGACGAAATCGTCGGCCCGATGACGCTGCAAGACGACGACATCCTGGCCACGATCAAGATCCTGGTCGAGCTGCGTAACGGCAAGGGCGAAGTGGACGACATCGACCACTTGGGCAATCGTCGTGTGCGTTGCGTCGGCGAACTGGCGGAAAACCAGTTCCGCGCAGGTCTCGTGCGTGTCGAACGTGCTGTGAAGGAACGCCTCGGCCAGGCCGAAAGCGAAAACCTGATGCCGCACGACCTGATCAACTCGAAGCCGATTTCGTCGGCGATTCGCGAGTTCTTCGGTTCGTCGCAGCTGTCGCAGTTCATGGACCAAACGAACCCGCTGTCGGAAATCACCCACAAGCGCCGTGTTTCGGCTCTTGGCCCGGGCGGTTTGACGCGTGAGCGCGCTGGCTTTGAAGTCCGCGACGTGCACCCGACTCACTACGGTCGCGTGTGCCCGATTGAAACGCCGGAAGGTCCGAACATCGGCCTGATCAACTCGCTCGCTCTGTACGCGCACCTGAACGAATACGGCTTCCTCGAAACGCCGTATCGCAAGGTCGTGGACAGCAAGGTGACGGATCAGATCGACTATCTGTCGGCGATCGAAGAAGGCCGTTACGTGATCGCTCAGGCGAACGCGGCAGTTGCTGAAGACGGCTCGCTGACCGACGAACTGGTGTCGTCGCGTGAAGCTGGCGAAACGCTGATGGTCACGCCGGACCGCATCCAGTACATGGACGTGGCGCCGTCGCAGATCGTGTCGGTGGCAGCATCGCTGATTCCGTTCCTCGAGCACGATGACGCGAACCGCGCATTGATGGGTTCGAACATGCAGCGTCAGGCTGTGCCGTGTCTGCGTCCTGAAAAGGCCGTGGTCGGTACGGGTATCGAGCGCACGGTGGCAGTCGACTCGGGTACGACGGTTCAGGCATTCCGCGGCGGTGTGGTCGATTACGTCGACGCAGGCCGTATGGTGATCCGCGTGAACGACGATGAAGCCGTTGCTGGCGACGTCGGCGTGGACATCTACAACCTGATCAAGTACACGCGTTCGAACCAGAACACGAACATCAACCAGCGCCCGATCGTGAAGGTCGGCGACATCGTGTCGCGTGGCGACGTGCTGGCTGACGGCGCATCGACCGACCTCGGCGAACTGGCTCTCGGCCAGAACATGCTGGTCGCGTTCATGCCGTGGAACGGCTACAACTTCGAAGATTCGATCTTGATCTCGGAGAAGGTGGTTGCAGACGACCGTTACACGTCGATCCACATCGAAGAACTGAACGTCGTTGCTCGCGATACGAAGCTCGGACCGGAAGAAATCACGCGCGACATCTCGAACCTGGCTGAAGTGCAACTCGGCCGTCTCGATGAGTCGGGCATCGTCTACATCGGCGCTGAAGTCGAAGCAGGCGACGTGCTGGTCGGCAAGGTCACGCCGAAGGGCGAAACCCAGCTGACGCCGGAAGAAAAGCTGCTGCGCGCGATCTTCGGTGAAAAGGCTTCGGACGTGAAGGACACGTCGCTGCGCGTGCCGTCGGGCATGAGCGGCACCGTGATCGACGTTCAAGTGTTCACGCGTGAAGGCATTCAGCGCGACAAGCGCGCGCAACAAATCATCGACGATGAACTGAAGCGCTATCGCCTCGACCTGAACGACCAGCTGCGTATCGTGGAAGGCGACGCGTTCCAGCGTCTCGCACGTATGCTCGACGGCAAGGTCGCGAACGGCGGTCCGAAGAAGCTGGCGAAGGGCACGAAGATCGAACAGGCTTACCTGCAAGATCTGGATCACTACCACTGGTTCGACATCCGCCTCGCGGACGAAGAAGCAGCGGCACAGCTCGAAGCCATCAAGGACTCGATCGAACAGAAGCGTCACCAGTTCGATCTGGCGTTCGAAGAAAAGCGCAAGAAGCTCACGCAAGGCGACGAACTGCCGCCGGGCGTGTTGAAGATGGTCAAGGTGTACCTGGCAGTCAAGCGCCGCCTGCAGCCTGGCGACAAGATGGCCGGCCGTCACGGTAACAAGGGTGTGGTGTCGAAGATCGTTCCGATCGAAGACATGCCGTACATGGCCGACGGCCGTCCGGCTGACGTCGTTCTGAACCCGCTCGGCGTGCCGTCGCGGATGAACGTGGGTCAGGTTCTCGAAGTGCATCTGGGTTGGGCCGCGAAGGGTCTCGGCTGGCGTATCGGCGAAATGCTGCAGCGTCAGGCGAAGATCGCTGAACTGCGCGAATTCCTGACCAAGATCTACAACGAGTCGGGCCGCGCCGAAGAGCTGGACAGCTTCACGGACGACGAGATCGTCGAACTGGCGAAGAACCTGCGCGAAGGCGTGCCGTTCGCTACGCCGGTGTTCGACGGTGCGACGGAAGAAGAAATGTCGCGCGCGCTGGATCTGGCATTCCCGGACGACATCGCGAAGAACCTCGGCATGACGCCGTCGAAGAACCAGGTGCGTCTGTACGATGGCCGCACGGGCGAAATGTTCGAACGTACGGTGACGGTCGGCTACATGCACTACCTGAAGCTGCACCACTTGGTCGACGACAAGATGCACGCGCGTTCCACGGGCCCGTACTCGCTCGTGACGCAGCAGCCGTTGGGCGGTAAGGCGCAATTCGGTGGCCAGCGTTTCGGTGAAATGGAAGTGTGGGCGCTCGAAGCGTACGGCGCATCGTACGTGCTGCAGGAAATGCTGACGGTGAAGTCGGACGACGTGACAGGCCGGACCAAGGTTTATGAAAACCTGGTCAAGGGCGATCACGTGATCGACGCCGGCATGCCGGAATCCTTCAACGTGTTGGTGAAGGAAATCCGCTCGCTCGGTATCGACATCGACCTCGACCGCAACTAATCGGACTACGGAGAGAAAGCAATGAAAGCTCTGCTCGATCTATTCAAGCAAGTCCAACAGCCTGAAGTTTTTGACGCGATCAAGATCGGTCTGGCTTCGCCGGACAAGATCCGTTCGTGGTCGTTCGGTGAAGTGAAGAAGCCGGAAACCATCAACTACCGGACGTTCAAGCCGGAACGCGATGGTTTGTTCTGCGCGAAGATCTTCGGGCCGATCAAAGACTACGAATGCCTTTGCGGCAAGTACAAACGCCTGAAGCACCGTGGCGTGATCTGCGAGAAGTGCGGCGTCGAAGTGACGCTGGCGAAAGTGCGTCGCGAACGCATGGGCCACATCGAACTGGCCTCGCCGGTTGCGCACATCTGGTTTTTGAAGTCGCTGCCGTCGCGTCTGGGCATGGTGCTCGACATGACGCTGCGCGACATCGAACGCGTGCTGTACTTCGAAGCATACGTGGTGATCGATCCGGGCATGACGCCGCTGAAAGCGCGGCAGATCATGACCGAAGAGGATTACTACAACAAGGTCGAAGAATACGGTGACGAATTCCGTGCCGAGATGGGCGCGGAAGGCGTGCGTGAACTGCTGCGCGCGATCAACATCGACGAACAGGTCGAGATGCTGCGCACCGAACTCAAGAACACGGGTTCGGAAGCGAAGATCAAGAAGTACGCGAAGCGCCTGAAGGTGCTCGAGGCTTTCCAGCGTTCGGGCATCAAGCCTGACTGGATGGTGCTCGAAGTGCTGCCGGTGCTGCCGCCGGAACTGCGTCCGCTGGTGCCGCTGGACGGCGGCCGTTTCGCGACGTCGGACCTGAACGACCTGTATCGCCGCGTGATCAACCGTAACAACCGGTTGAAGCGTCTGCTCGAACTGAAGGCGCCTGAAATCATCGTCCGCAACGAAAAGCGGATGCTGCAGGAAGCCGTCGATTCGCTGCTCGACAACGGTCGTCGCGGCAAGGCTATGACCGGCGCGAACAAGCGTCCGCTGAAGTCGCTGGCTGACATGATCAAGGGTAAGGGCGGTCGTTTCCGTCAGAACTTGCTCGGTAAGCGCGTCGACTACTCGGGCCGTTCAGTGATCGTGGTCGGCCCGACGCTCAAGCTGCATCAGTGCGGTCTGCCAAAGCTGATGGCGCTCGAACTGTTCAAGCCGTTCATCTTCAACAAGCTCGAAGTAATGGGTGTCGCTACCACCATCAAGGCTGCGAAGAAGGAAGTCGAGAACCAGACGCCGGTGGTGTGGGACATTCTCGAAGAAGTCATTCGCGAACATCCGGTCATGCTGAACCGTGCGCCTACGCTTCACCGTCTTGGCATTCAGGCTTTCGAGCCGGTGCTGATCGAAGGTAAGGCAATCCAGCTGCACCCGCTCGTTTGCGCAGCGTTCAACGCCGACTTCGACGGTGACCAGATGGCTGTTCACGTGCCGCTGTCGCTGGAAGCGCAGATGGAAGCGCGCACGCTGATGCTGGCGTCGAACAACGTCCTGTTCCCGGCCAACGGCGATCCGTCGATCGTGCCGTCGCAGGATATCGTGCTCGGTCTGTACTACGCGACCCGTGAAGCAGTGAACGCAAAGGGCGAAGGCCTGACGTTCACCGGCGTCTCGGAAGCGCTGCGTGCATACGAGAACAAGGAAGTCGAGCTTGCCTCGCGCGTCAACGTGCGGATCACCGAAATGGTCCATAACGAAGACAAGTCGGAAGGTGCGCCGGCGTTCGTGCCGAAGATCACGCTGTACCCGACCACCGTCGGCCGTGCAATCCTGTCGGAAATTCTTCCGCCGGGCCTGCCGTTCTCGGTGCTCAACAAGCCGCTGAAGAAGAAGGAAATCTCGCGCCTGATCAACACCGCGTTCCGCAAGTGCGGTCTGCGTGAAACGGTGATTTTCGCCGACCAGTTGATGCAGTCGGGTTTCCGTCTGGCAACGCGCGCTGGTATCTCGATCTGCGTCGACGACATGCTCGTGCCGCCGCAGAAGGAAACCATCGTCGGCGACGCCGCGAAGAAGGTGAAGGAATACGACCGTCAGTACATGTCGGGTCTCGTCACGTCGCAAGAGCGCTACAACAACGTGGTCGACATCTGGTCGGCAACGTCGGAAGCGGTCGGCAAGGCGATGATGGAACAGCTGTCGACGGAACCGGTCACGGATCGCGACGGCAACGAAACGCGTCAGGAATCGTTCAACTCGATTTACATGATGGCGGACTCGGGTGCTCGTGGTTCCGCGGTTCAGATTCGTCAGCTGGCTGGTATGCGTGGCCTGATGGCGAAGCCGGACGGCTCGATCATCGAGACGCCGATTACGGCGAACTTCCGTGAAGGCCTGAACGTGTTGCAGTACTTCATCTCGACCCACGGCGCACGTAAGGGTCTGGCTGATACGGCACTGAAGACGGCAAACTCGGGTTACCTGACGCGTCGTCTGGTCGACGTGACGCAGGATCTGGTGGTGGTCGAGGACGATTGCGGTACGTCCAACGGCGTCGCCATGAAGGCGTTGGTCGAAGGCGGTGAAGTCGTCGAAGCGCTGCGTGACCGTATTCTGGGTCGCGTGACGGTGGCTGACGTCGTCAATCCGGAGTCGCAGGAAACGCTGTACGAAACGGGCACCTTGCTCGACGAAGACGCGGTCGAAGAAATCGAGCGCCTCGGCATCGACGAAGTGCGCGTACGTACGCCGCTGACTTGCGAAACGCGTTACGGTCTGTGCGCAGCCTGCTACGGCCGCGACCTGGGCCGCGGCTCGTCGGTCAACGTCGGTGAAGCAGTCGGCGTGATTGCTGCGCAGTCGATCGGTGAACCGGGCACGCAGCTCACGATGCGTACGTTCCACATCGGTGGTGCGGCATCGCGTGCGGCAGTGGCTTCGTCGGTTGAAGCGAAGTCGAACGGTACGGTGCGTTTCACGGCAACCATGCGTTACGTCACCAACGCGAAGGGCGAGCAGATCGTCATCTCGCGTTCGGGCGAAGCCATGATTACCGACGACCACGGTCGCGAGCGCGAACGTCACAAGGTGCCGTACGGCGCGACGCTGTTGCAACTGGACGGCGCGCAGATCAAGGCCGGCACGCAACTGGCAACGTGGGATCCGATGACGCGTCCGATCATCACCGAGTGGGGCGGTACGGTGAAGTTCGAAAACGTCGAAGAAGGCGTGACCGTTGCGAAGCAGATCGACGATGTGACGGGTCTGTCCACGCTGGTCGTGATCGACGTGAAGCGTCGTGGTTCGCAAGCTTCGAAGACGGTGCGTCCGCAGGTCAAGCTGCTCGACGCGAACGGCGAAGAAGTCAAGATCCCGAACACCGAGCACTCGGTGCAGATCGGCTTCCAGGTCGGCGCTCTGATCACCGTGAAGGATGGTCAGCAAGTGCAGGTCGGTGAAGTGCTGGCACGTATCCCGGTCGAATCGCAGAAAACGCGTGACATTACCGGTGGTCTGCCGCGTGTGGCCGAACTGTTCGAAGCTCGTTCGCCGAAGGACGCAGGTATCCTGGCGGAAGTCACGGGTACGACGTCGTTCGGTAAGGACACGAAGGGCAAGCAGCGTCTCGTTATCACGGACCTCGACGGCAATCAGCACGAGTTCCTGATCGCGAAGGAAAAGCAGGTTCTGGTGCACGATGGTCAGGTCGTCAATAAGGGCGAAATGATTGTCGACGGGCCGGCCGATCCGCACGACATCTTGCGTCTGCAAGGTATCGAAGCGCTGTCGCGTTACATCGTGGACGAAGTGCAGGACGTGTACCGTCTGCAAGGCGTGAAGATCAACGACAAGCACATTGAAGTGATTGTTCGTCAGATGCTGCGCCGCGTGCAGATTACGGACAACGGCGACACGCGTTTCATCCCGGGCGAACAGGTCGAGCGGTCGGATATGCTCGACGAGAACGACCGTATGATCGCGGAAGACAAGCGTCCGGCAACGTACGAAAACGTGCTGCTCGGTATCACGAAGGCCTCGTTGTCGACCGATTCGTTCATCTCGGCGGCGTCGTTCCAGGAAACGACCCGCGTGCTGACCGAAGCGGCGATCATGGGCAAGCGCGACGACCTGCGTGGTCTGAAGGAAAACGTGATCGTCGGCCGTCTGATTCCGGCCGGTACGGGTCTCGCGTTCCACAAGGCACGCAAGAGCAAGGAACTGTCCGACCGCGAGCGTTTCGATCAGATCGCAGCGGAAGAGTCGTTCGAATTCGGTACGCCGGAAACCCCGGCCGCCGAACAGCAGCACTCAGGCGAGTAAGCTCAGGTCAGTAAGTCCAGGCGGCGTAAGCCGCTTGGGCTCACGAGCCAGCGAAGCCGCTCAGTTTCGACTGAGCGGCTTTTTTTATGCGCTTTCCTTTCAGCGCTCTTTTTGCGGACTAGTTGGCCAAACGGCTAACGCTGCATCAAAGCGCGGGCGCAACGCGAATGCGTTGGTAAAATTCGTGTCACCGGCATCACGCTGCTTCTCTCAAATTCATGTCCCGTCCGCTCGAAATTCTCAACGAAGTCTTCGGTTACCCCGCGTTCAGAGGGCAGCAGGGCGAAATTGTCGAGCACGTCGCCGGCGGCGGCGACTGCCTCGTGCTGATGCCGACGGGCGGCGGCAAGTCCCTCTGCTATCAGATTCCGTCGCTGGTACGCCGTGAAGGCGGCTTCGGCACCGGCATCGTCGTTTCTCCGCTGATCGCGCTGATGCAGGATCAGGTCGCCGCGCTCACCGAAGTGGGCGTGCGCGCGGCGTATCTGAATTCGACGCTCTCGAGCGCGGAAGCGATGGCGACCGAGCGCGCGTTGCGCGACGGCGATATCGATCTGCTCTACGTGGCGCCGGAGCGTTTGATCACACCCCGTTTCCAGGAGTTGCTGGAGCGCACGCGTATCGGTTTGTTCGCCATCGACGAAGCGCATTGCGTGTCGCAATGGGGGCATGATTTCCGTCCGGAATACATTCAGTTGTCGGTGCTGCACGAGCGGTTCCCGAACGTGCCGCGAATCGCGCTGACGGCCACCGCTGACGACATCACGCGCGACGAGATCGTCCACCGCCTGGCGTTGGACGACGCGCGCATTTTCGTGTCGAGCTTCGACCGGCCGAACATTCGTTATCGCATCGTCGAGAAGGACAATGCGCGTACGCAGTTGCTGGACTTCATCCGCGCGGAGCACTCGAAGCCGGACGGCACGACCGACGCGGGCGTCGTCTATTGCCTGTCGCGCCGCAAGGTCGAAGAGACGGCGGAATGGCTGAAGGAAAAAGGCATGCGCGCGCTGCCGTATCACGCCGGCATGGAGTTCGAAATCCGCCAGAAGCATCAGGAGATGTTTCAGCGCGAGGAAGGGATTGTGATGTGCGCGACGATCGCATTCGGTATGGGGATCGACAAACCGGACGTGCGTTTCGTCGCTCACCTCGACCTGCCGAAGAGCGTCGAAGGCTACTACCAGGAAACGGGTCGCGCGGGCCGCGACGGCATGCCGGCGAATGCATGGATGGCCTACGGTCTCGGCGACGTCGTGCAGCAGCGCAAAATGATCGACGAATCCGACGCCGACGACGCGCACAAGCGCGTACAGACCGGCAAGCTGGACGCGTTGCTCGGATTGTGCGAAGCGGCGACCTGCCGGCGCGTGCGCCTGCTCGGCTATTTCGGTGAATCGAGCAAGCCTTGCGGCAACTGTGACAACTGTCTTGAACCGCCGGATACATGGGATGCGACGCGCGAGGCGCGCATGGCGCTATCGTGTGTGTTCCGCGCACAGCGTGCGAGCGGCTTTCATTTCGGCGCC
The DNA here is from genome assembly GCF_046028095.1 of Paraburkholderia phytofirmans. Classification (GTDB taxonomy): domain Bacteria; phylum Pseudomonadota; class Gammaproteobacteria; order Burkholderiales; family Burkholderiaceae; genus Paraburkholderia; species Paraburkholderia phytofirmans_A. The sequence continues at coordinate 150,981 of NZ_JAQQDJ010000016.1, read as the reverse complement.
GGCCATCTGATCGACATCCTGCGCGGTAACAGCAGCGAGAAAATCCTGCAGCGTGGTCACGAGAAGCTGACCACATTCGGTATCGGTTCGGCGCTTGGCGAGCAGGAGTGGCGAGCTGTGTTCCGCCAGTTGGTCGCATTCGGATATCTGACGGTCGATCACGAAGGCTTCGGCTCACTCGTCCTGACCGAGGCGAGCAAGCCGGTGCTCAAAGGTGAGCAGAACGTCACAATGCGCCGCTATGTGAAGCCTACGCGCACGCGTCAATCGTCCGGCCGCACCAGTGAGCGCGCCGACCCGACGATCGGCATGGGCCCGCGCGAACGTGCGCGCTGGGAGCGGCTGCGGGCATGGCGCACAGAAACGGCGAAGAGCGATGGCGTGCCGGCCTATGTGATTTTCCACGATGCGACGCTGGCGGAAATTGCCCGCAACGGCCCCGACTCGATTGACGATTTGCGCGGCATCCCGGGTATGGGCGCGCGCAAACTCGACCGTTTCGGCGACGAACTGCTGGAAGTTGTCGCTGCCGACTGAGTGCTCAGCGAATGCCTGAGCAGGTCGGCAGGGGTGCGAAACATCGCAACCTGTTGACTCCTTTAGTAAATTCGGACTATTATGCTAGGTTCCGGTTCTTGGAATGCCTGCGCGCGTAGTTAACTCGTGCATCGGTACCCGGTCCGGAAGTTCGATGCGCAATCGTTTCTGCTTTGCCCGGAAACAGATGCGTCGATTTTGTTCAATTTCAGGAATAAACAATGCCAACCATCAATCAACTGGTTCGCAAAGGCCGCGCGTCGGAAACGACGAAGAGCAAGAGCCCGGCTTTGCAGGACTGCCCCCAGCGTCGCGGCGTGTGCACCCGTGTGTACACCACGACGCCGAAGAAGCCTAACTCGGCACTGCGTAAGGTTGCCAAGGTTCGTCTGACGAACGGCTTCGAAGTTATTTCGTACATCGGTGGTGAAGGCCACAACCTGCAGGAACACTCGGTCGTGCTGATTCGCGGCGGCCGTGTCAAGGACTTGCCGGGTGTGCGTTACCACATGGTTCGCGGCTCGCTGGATACCCAGGGCGTCAAGGATCGTAAGCAGGCTCGCTCGAAGTACGGTGCGAAGCGTGCCAAGGCTGGCAAGTAATTAGCCGGTCAGTATTTCAGGTCGCCTGCAAAGGCGGTAATAGCGGTGGTACCGGAATCGCCGGTGCTGTCGAGTAAGTGGTCACCCGACCGGGCTGGTAAGTCGTAAGAGATAAATCGGGTTAGTTGGTGGCCGCGGGGCTGAAAATAGCTCCAACTGAAAAGTTAAAGGAAGAAACATGCCGCGTCGTCGCGAAGTCCCCAAGCGGGAAGTGTTGCCGGATCCGAAATTCGGTAACGTTGATGTAGCTAAGTTCATGAACGTGCTGATGCTCTCCGGCAAGAAGTCGGTTGCCGAGCGTATCGTGTACGGCGCTTTCGAACAGATCCAGACCAAGGGTGGCAAGGACCCGCTGGAAGTGTTCACGGTAGCGCTCAACAACGTCAAGCCGGTGGTCGAAGTGAAGAGCCGACGCGTTGGTGGTGCGAACTATCAGGTTCCGGTCGAAGTGCGCCCGTCGCGTCGTATGGCATTGGCGATGCGTTGGCTGCGTGAAGCCGCGAAGAAGCGCAGCGAGAAGTCGATGGCCCTGCGTCTGGCAGGTGAACTCTCCGAAGCGGCCGAAGGCCGTGGCGGCGCAATGAAGAAGCGCGACGAAGTTCACCGGATGGCAGAAGCCAACAAGGCGTTCTCGCACTTCCGTTTCTAAGCTTCCCGAATCCGGGTTTAGCAGAAAAAGCGGAAAGAAATTCCGGGCGGGTGCGCTTACAAAGCGCCTCGCCCGTTTGTGTTACAGCGCGATGGGCATTTTCTCGCATCGCGTCATCCCAATAGAGGATCAAAGTGGCTCGCAAGACACCTATCGAGCGCTACCGTAACATCGGTATTAGCGCTCACATCGACGCCGGCAAAACGACGACGACCGAGCGCATCTTGTTCTACACCGGCGTGAACCACAAGATTGGTGAAGTTCACGACGGCGCTGCCACCATGGACTGGATGGAGCAGGAGCAGGAACGCGGCATCACGATCACGTCCGCTGCTACCACGGCGTTCTGGAAAGGCATGGCCGGCGACCGCGCTGAGCACCGCATCAACATCATCGACACCCCGGGCCACGTCGACTTCACGATTGAAGTTGAGCGCTCGATGCGCGTGCTCGACGGCGCATGCATGGTGTACTGCGCTGTGGGCGGCGTTCAGCCCCAGTCGGAAACCGTGTGGCGTCAGGCTAACAAGTACAAGGTTCCCCGTCTCGCGTTCATCAACAAGATGGACCGTACCGGCGCGAACTTCTTCAAGGTTTACGACCAGCTCAAGCTGCGTCTGAAGGCGAACCCGGTTCCGGTCGTGGTGCCTATCGGCGCGGAAGAAAACTTCACGGGCGTCGTCGATCTGCTGAAGATGAAAGCGATCATTTGGGACGAAGCGTCCCAAGGCACGAAGTTCTCGTACGAAGAAATCCCGGCAGAACTGGCTGACTCTTGCAACGAGTGGCGCGAGAAGATGATCGAAGCGGCCGCCGAGTCGAGCGAAGAGCTGATGAACAAGTACCTGGAAGAGGGCGAGCTCTCCGAAGCGGAAATCATCAAGGGTCTGCGCGACCGTACGATCGCTTGCGAAATCCAGCCGATGCTGTGCGGCACCGCGTTCAAGAACAAGGGCGTGCAACGCATGCTGGACGCAGTGCTCGACTTCCTGCCGTCGCCGATCGACATCCCGCCGGTTACCGGCGAGCTGGAAAACGGTGAAAAGGGCGAGCGCCGCGCTGCCGACGACGAGAAGTTCTCGGCACTGGCATTCAAGATCATGACCGACCCGTTCGTCGGCCAACTGATCTTCTTCCGTGTGTACTCGGGCGTCGTGAATTCGGGCGACACCGTGCTGAACGCGACCAAAGACAAGAAGGAACGTCTGGGTCGTATTCTGCAGATGCACGCAAACCAGCGCGAAGAAATCAAGGAAGTCCGCGCAGGCGACATCGCTGCTGCAGTCGGCCTGAAAGACGCAACGACCGGCGACACGCTGTGCGATCCGCAAAGCCCGATCGTGCTCGAACGCATGATTTTCCCGGAGCCGGTGATTTCGCAGGCTGTCGAGCCGAAGACGAAGCCTGACCAGGAAAAAATGGGTCTGGCGCTGAACCGTCTGGCGCAGGAAGATCCGTCGTTCCGCGTTCAAACGGACGAAGAATCGGGCCAAACCATTATTTCGGGCATGGGCGAGCTCCACCTGGAAATTCTGGTTGACCGTATGAAGCGCGAGTTCGGCGTGGAAGCAACCGTCGGTAAGCCGCAGGTTGCATACCGCGAAACGATTCGCGGCAAGGCGGAAGACGTTGACGGCAAGTTCGTCAAGCAGTCGGGTGGTCGCGGCCAGTACGGTCACGCGGTCATCACGCTCGAGCCGAATGAGCAAGGCAAGGGCTACGAGTTCCTCGACGAGATCAAGGGCGGCGTGATTCCGCGCGAATACATCCCGGCGGTGGACAAGGGTATCCAGGAAACGCTGAAGGCTGGCGTGCTGGCAGGCTTCCCGGTCGTCGACGTCAAGGTTCACCTGACGTTCGGTTCGTACCACGACGTTGACTCGAACGAAAATGCGTTCCGCATGGCCGGTTCGATGGCGTTCAAGGAAGCAATGCGCAAGGCTCAACCGGTCATCCTCGAACCGATGATGGCTGTTGAAGTCGAAACGCCTGAAGATTACATGGGCAACGTGATGGGCGACCTGTCGGGTCGTCGCGGCATCGTGCAGGGCATGGACGACATGGTTGGCGGCGGCAAGATCGTTCGCGCCGAAGTCCCGCTGTCGGAAATGTTCGGCTACTCGACGTCGCTGCGTTCGCTGACCCAAGGTCGTGCAACGTACACGATGGAGTTCAAGCACTACTCCGAAGCACCGCGTAACGTGTCCGAAGCGATCATCAACGCGAAGTCGAAGTAATCGCGCGGCAAGTCATTCAACGATTAACTTTTTGAAAGAAGAGAAACATGGCTAAAGGTAAATTCGAACGGACCAAGCCGCACGTGAACGTCGGCACGATCGGTCACGTTGACCACGGCAAGACCACGCTGACGGCAGCGATCACGACGGTTCTGACGCAGAAGTTTGGCGGCGAAGCGAAGGCATACGACCAGATCGACGCGGCGCCGGAAGAAAAGGCACGTGGTATCACGATCAACACGGCACACGTCGAGTACGAAACGGCTAACCGCCACTACGCACACGTCGACTGCCCGGGCCACGCTGACTATGTGAAGAACATGATCACGGGCGCAGCGCAGATGGACGGCGCGATCCTGGTGTGTTCGGCCGCTGACGGCCCGATGCCGCAAACGCGTGAGCACATCCTGCTGGCGCGTCAGGTTGGCGTGCCGTACATCATCGTGTTCCTGAACAAGTGCGACATGGTGGACGACGCTGAGCTGCTGGAGCTGGTCGAGATGGAAGTTCGCGAACTTCTGTCGAAGTACGACTTCCCGGGCGACGACACGCCGATCATCAAGGGTTCGGCCAAGCTGGCGCTGGAAGGCGACAAGGGCGAGCTGGGCGAAGTGGCGATCATGAATCTGGCCGACGCGCTGGACACGTACATCCCGACGCCGGAGCGCGCAGTTGACGGTGCGTTCCTGATGCCGGTGGAAGACGTGTTCTCGATCTCGGGTCGCGGCACGGTGGTGACGGGTCGCGTTGAGCGCGGCGTCGTGAAGGTCGGCGAGGAAATCGAAATTGTCGGTATCAAGCCGACGGTGAAGACGACCTGCACGGGCGTGGAAATGTTCCGCAAGCTGCTCGATCAGGGTCAGGCAGGCGACAACGTGGGTATCCTGCTGCGCGGCACGAAGCGTGAAGACGTGGAGCGTGGCCAGGTTCTGGCGAAGCCGGGTTCGATCAACCCGCACACGCACTTCACGGCTGAAGTGTACGTGCTGAGCAAGGACGAAGGTGGCCGTCATACGCCGTTCTTCAACAACTATCGTCCGCAGTTCTACTTCCGTACGACGGACGTGACGGGCTCGATCGAGTTGCCGAAGGACAAGGAAATGGTCATGCCGGGCGACAACGTGTCGATCACGGTGAAGCTGATCAACCCGATCGCGATGGAAGAAGGTCTGCGTTTCGCAATCCGCGAAGGCGGCCGTACGGTCGGCGCAGGTGTGGTTGCCAAGATTCTCGAGTAAAATCGCGGATTGACGTATTTGCTGTAAGTGGTGCCCGGAGCCGGGCGCCGGGCCCTCAGCGGGCACCCGGCTCTACGTTCTTTTACTGTCTGGCGGTGCAATACCGCCTCGCTCTTTTCCAAGGAATTGTCATGCAGAACCAGAAAATCCGCATTCGCCTGAAGGCTTTCGACTATCGCCTGATCGATCAATCGGCAGCTGAAATCGTGGACACGGCAAAGCGGACTGGCGCAATCGTTCGTGGTCCGGTGCCCCTGCCGACCCGCATTCAACGCTTCGACATCCTGCGTTCGCCGCACGTCAACAAGACGTCGCGCGACCAGCTCGAAATCCGTACGCACCAACGCCTGATGGACATCGTCGATCCGACGGACAAGACCGTTGACGCACTGATGAAGCTGGACCTGCCGGCTGGCGTGGACGTGGAAATCAAGCTGCAATAAAGCTTCAAAGCGTTGCCTGGCGTGCCAGGCAACGCTAAGTCATTGATTGCTTGCGGAAAACGAAAAGCCTCGCTATAATAGTGGGCTTTTCGCGCATTTGCGCAAAAAAGTCGGCGTGCTGCAGCATGAATTCATGCCCGAAACGGCGCCGGCATTTTGTAAATTAGCCCCGACCAATCGCAGTCGGGAATGGAGAAAACGATGAGCCTTGGACTCGTAGGTCGCAAGGTTGGTATGACCCGTATCTTCACGGCAGAAGGGGATTCGATTCCCGTTACCGTGCTGGACGTGTCCGACAACCGCGTGACGCAGATCAAGACTGTTGAAACCGACGGCTACACGGCCGTGCAGGTTGCATTCGGTACGCGCCGTGCATCGCGCGTGACGAAGCCGTTGGCCGGTCATCTCGCCAAAGCCGGTGTTCAAGCCGGTGAAATCCTCAAAGAATTCCAGATCGATGCTGCCAAGGCTGCCGAGTTGTCGAACGGCACCGTGGTCGGTCCCGACCTGTTCGAAGTGGGCCAGAAGGTCGACGTGCAAGGCGTGTCGATCGGTAAGGGCTACGCCGGTACCATCAAGCGTTACAACTTCGCATCCGGCCGTGCATCGCACGGTAACTCGCGCTCGCACAACGTGCCGGGCTCGATCGGTATGGCGCAGGATCCGGGTCGTGTTTTCCCGGGTAAGCGCATGACCGGTCACATGGGTGACGATACGGTAACCGTGCAAAACCTCGAAATCGCTCGTATCGACGCTGACCGCAAGCTGTTGCTGGTCAAGGGCGCCGTTCCGGGTGCGAAGGGTGGCAAGGTATTCGTTACGCCGGCCGTGAAGACGCGTGCCGTGAAAGGAGCGAAATAATGGAACTTAAGCTCCTGAATGCCAATGGTCAGGAAGGTGCAGGCGTTAGCGCGTCGGACGTCGTGTTCGGCCGCGATTACAACGAAGCCCTGATTCACCAAGTGGTAGTGGCGTATCAAGCGAATGCCCGCAGCGGCAACCGCGCGCAGAAGGACCGTGAGCAAGTCAAGCACACGACCAAGAAGCCGTGGCGTCAAAAGGGTACGGGCCGCGCTCGTGCCGGTATGTCGTCGAGCCCGCTGTGGCGCGGCGGTGGCCGTATCTTCCCGAATTCGCCGGAAGAAAACTTTTCGCACAAGGTTAACAAGAAGATGCATCGCGCAGGCCTCTGCTCGATCTTCTCGCAGCTGGCCCGCGAAGGCCGCATCTCGGTGGTCGACGAGCTGACGCTCGAAGCGCCGAAGACGAAGCTGCTGGCCGAAAAATTCAAGGCGATGGGTCTCGACTCCGTGCTGGTGATTACCGACACGGTTGACGAAAACCTGTACCTCGCGTCGCGCAACCTGGCCCATGTGGCAGTTGTCGAGCCGCGTTACGCCGACCCGCTGTCGCTGATCTACTTCAAGAAGATCCTGATCACGAAGGCTGCGGTCGCCCAGATCGAGGAGTTGCTGTCATGAGCGAGATTCGCAAGAACGATCATCGTTTGATGCAGGTCCTGCTCGCGCCGGTGATCTCCGAAAAGGCGACGCTGGTGGCCGACAAGAACGAGCAAGTCGTGTTCGAAGTCGCGCCCGATGCCACGAAGCAGGAAGTGAAAGCTGCAGTCGAGCTGCTGTTCAAGGTGGAAGTCAATTCCGTCAACGTGCTGGTCTCGAAGGGCAAAGCCAAGCGCTTTGGCCGCTTCATGGGCAAGCGCAAGGACGTGAAGAAGGCGTACGTCTGCCTGAAGCCCGGCCAGGAAATCAACTTTGAAGCGGAGGCCAAGTAATCATGGCAATCGTTAAAGTTAAGCCGACTTCGCCGGGTCGCCGTGCGATGGTCAAGGTGGTCAACAAGGAACTGCACAAGGGCAAGCCGTACGCACCGCTGCTCGACTCGCAATTCTCGACCGCCGGCCGTAACAACAACGGTCACATTACCACCCGCCATAAGGGCGGTGGTCACAAGCATCACTATCGCGTAGTCGATTTCCGCCGTAACAAGGACGGTATCGCAGCGAAGGTCGAACGTCTTGAGTACGATCCGAACCGTAGCGCGAACATCGCGCTGGTTCTGTACGCAGACGGCGAGCGCAAGTACATCATCGCTCCGAAGGGTGTGACGGTTGGCCAGCAACTGATGTCGGGTTCGGAAGCTCCGATCCGCGCAGGCAACACGCTGCCGATCCGCAACATCCCGGTTGGTACGACGATTCACTGCATCGAAATGCTGCCGGGCAAGGGCGCGCAAATGGCGCGTTCGGCTGGTACGTCGGCGATGCTGCTGGCTCGTGAAGGCATCTACGCACAGGTCCGCCTGCGCTCGGGTGAAATCCGCCGCGTTCACGTTGAATGCCGCGCGACGATTGGTGAAGTTGGCAACGAAGAGCACAGCCTCCGTCAAATCGGTAAGGCTGGCGCGAACCGCTGGCGCGGTATCCGCCCGACGGTGCGTGGCGTTGCAATGAACCCGGTCGATCACCCGCACGGTGGTGGTGAAGGCAAGACGGCTGCAGGTCGCGATCCGGTGAGCCCGTGGGGCACGCCTGCTAAGGGTTATCGCACCCGCAGCAACAAGCGCACGACGAGCATGATCGTCCAGCGCCGTCACAAGCGTTAAGGAGTAGGCAATGGCACGTTCTGTAAAAAAAGGTCCGTTCTGCGACGCCCATTTGCTGAAGAAAGTTGAGGCGGCAGCAGCTTCGCGGGATAAGAAGCCGATCAAAACCTGGTCGCGCCGTTCGACGATCCTCCCGGATTTCATCGGTCTGACGATCGCCGTTCACAACGGCCGTCAACACGTTCCGGTGTACATCTCGGAAAACATGGTCGGCCACAAGCTTGGCGAGTTTGCATTGACCCGTACGTTCAAGGGTCACGCAGCCGACAAGAAGGCTAAGAAATAAGGGGCTCATGATGGAAGTGAAAGCAATTCATCGCGGTGCCCGCATCTCGGCGCAGAAAACGCGCCTTGTGGCTGACCAGATCCGCGGTTTGCCGGTCGACAAGGCGCTGAACGTTCTGACGTTCTCGCCGAAGAAGGCTGCGGGAATCGTGAAAAAGGTCGTGCTGTCGGCGATCGCGAATGCGGAGCATAACGAAGGCGCCGATATCGATGAGCTCAAGATCACGAGCATCTACATCGACAAGGCTGCGTCGCTCAAGCGTTTTACCGCGCGCGCTAAAGGCCGTGGTAACCGCATCGAGAAGCAATCCTGTCACATCACTGTGACGGTCGGGAATTAAGGGGTCATACGATGGGACAGAAAATTCATCCGACTGGCTTCCGTTTGGCCGTCAGCCGCAATTGGGCGTCGCGTTGGTACGCGAACAACAACAATTTCGCGGCGATGTTGCAGGAAGACATCGGTGTTCGTGAATACCTGAAGAAGAAGCTGAAGAACGCGTCCGTCGGCCGCGTTGTGATCGAGCGTCCTGCAAAGAACGCCCGCATCACGATTTTCAGCTCGCGTCCGGGTGTCGTGATCGGTAAGAAGGGTGAAGACATTGAACTGCTGAAGTCCGAGCTGCAAAAGCGCATGGGCGTTCCGGTTCACGTCAACATCGAAGAAATCCGTAAGCCGGAAACCGATGCGCAACTGATCGCGGATTCGATCACGCAACAGCTCGAGCGTCGGATTATGTTCCGCCGCGCGATGAAGCGTGCGATGCAAAACGCCATGCGTCTGGGTGCTCAAGGCATCAAGATCATGAGCGCTGGCCGCCTGAACGGTATCGAAATCGCTCGTACGGAATGGTATCGCGAAGGTCGCGTGCCGCTTCATACGCTGCGTGCTGATATCGACTACGCAACCTCGGAAGCGAAGACGACGTACGGCATCATCGGCGTGAAGGTGTGGGTGTACAAGGGCGACACGCTCGGCCGCAACGACGCACCGGTGGTCGAAGAAGTCGCTGAAGAAAAGCGTCCGCGCCGTAACGCACGTCCGGGTGGCGATCGCCGTCCGCGTCGCGATGGTGAAGGTGGTGGCCCGGCAGGTGCACGCCGTGGCGCTCCTCGTCGTGCTGGCGGTGCCGGCGGCGACGGGAAGACTGGAGAATAACGATGCTGCAACCGAAACGCAGAAAGTATCGCAAAGAGCAGAAGGGTCGTAACACCGGTATCGCCACCCGCGGCAACGCGGTGTCGTTCGGTGAGTTCGGCCTGAAGGCTATCGGTCGTGGTCGCTTGACCGCGCGCCAGATTGAAGCGGCACGTCGTGCAATGACGCGTCACATCAAGCGTGGTGGCCGCATCTGGATCCGCATCTTCCCGGACAAGCCGATCTCGCACAAGCCGGCTGAAGTACGGATGGGTAACGGTAAAGGTAACCCTGAGTACTACGTCGCAGAGATTCAACCGGGCAAGATGCTGTACGAAATGGACGGCGTAACCGAAGAGCTGGCACGCGAAGCGTTCCGTCTGGCTGCAGCTAAGCTGCCGCTCAAGACGACGTTTATCGTGCGTCAGCTCGGCGCCTAAGGAGCAAATGATGAAGGCTTCCGAACTTCACCAGAAAGATCAGGCCGCGCTCAACAAGGAGCTGTCGGACCTGTTGAAGGCGCAATTCGGCCTGCGCATGCAACTCGCGACCCAGCAGCTCACGAACACGAGCCAGCTGAAGAAGGTCCGTCGCGACATCGCACGTGTGCGGACCGTCCTGACTGAGAAGGCGAACCAGAAATGAACGATAGCGTAAAAACCTCGCTCAAGCGGACGCTGGTCGGCAAGGTCGTCAGCAACAAGATGGACAAGACGGTCACCGTGCTGGTCGAGCACCGCGTGAAGCATCCGATCTACGGCAAGTACGTTGTGCGTTCGAAGAAGTACCACGCGCACGACGATGCGAACACGTATAACGAGGGCGACCTCGTTGAAATCCAGGAAACGCGTCCGATTTCGAAGACGAAAGCTTGGGTTGTGGCTCGCCTGGTCGAGGCTGCTCGCGTCATCTGACGCCGCAAAGTTGTAGAAGTAATTGAAATCGCAGTAAGTTTCGCTTGCAAGACCGAGATTATTTGTTATAATCTCGGTCTTCCCTCTTTTATGGGAGCCCCGTCGCGGGCGAAGTTGGTGGGGGAAGCGGTTCGGGCGCCAGTCTGTTCCGTAGGATTCACCGGATTGCGATGGCGGGTTTCGTTTGCCGTCGCTGCTGTTCATACCCAAGCAGCCGATTGGCTGACGGGACCAAGACTGACCGGGTACGCCATGGTGGTGTGACCGGATTAAGTTGGGAAAGATAAACCATGATCCAGACCGAAACTCGGCTTGAAGTGGCCGACAACACGGGTGCGCGTGAAGTCATGTGCATCAAGGTGCTCGGCGGCTCGAAGCGTCGTTATGCCAGCATTGGCGACATCATCAAGGTGACCGTCAAAGAAGCAACGCCGCGCGGGCGCGTGAAGAAAGGCGAAATTTACAACGCCGTGGTGGTTCGCACCGCCAAGGGCGTGCGCCGTCAGGACGGCTCGCTGATCAAGTTCGATGGCAACGCCGCTGTGTTGTTGAATGCCAAGCTCGAACCTATTGGCACCCGTATTTTCGGGCCTGTCACGCGCGAGTTGCGCAGCGAACGATTCATGAAGATCGTTTCGTTGGCACCTGAAGTGCTGTAAGGAGTCGCGATGAACAAGATTCGCAAAGGTGACGAAGTTATCGTCATCACCGGCAAAGATAAAGGCAAGCGCGGCGTCGTGCTGTCCGTTGGCGAAGGCAAAGTGATTGTCGAGGGCATCAACCTCGTCAAGAAACACGTCAAGCCGAACCCGATGAAGGGTACGACGGGCGGTGTGGAAGCCAAGACGATGCCGCTGCAAATTTCGAACGTCGCATTGGTCGACGCGAATGGCAAGGCGTCGCGTGTAGGCATCAAGGTCGAAGGAGACAAGAAAGTCCGTTTCCTTAAAACGACCGGTGCCGAGCTGAGCGCCTGACGCTGCGGAGTAAAAAAATGGCTCGTTTGCAAGAGTTTTACAAAGAGAAGGTTGTACCCGGCCTCATCGAGAAGTTCGGTTACAAGTCCGTGATGGAAGTGCCGCGCATCACCAAGATCACCGTGAACATGGGTCTTGGCGAAGCGGTTGCTGACAAGAAGATCATCGAAAACGCCGTTGGCGACCTGACGAAGATCGCAGGCCAGAAGCCGGTGATCACGAAGGCACGCAAGGCAATCGCTGGCTTCAAGATCCGTCAAGGCTATCCGATCGGTGCAATGGTCACGTTGCGTGGTCAGGCAATGTACGAATTTCTGGACCGTTTCGTGACGGTTGCGCTCCCCCGGGTGCGTGACTTCCGTGGCGTGTCGGGTCGTGCGTTCGATGGTCGCGGCAACTACAACATCGGTGTGAAAGAGCAGATCATTTTCCCCGAAATCGACTACGACAAGATCGACGCACTGCGTGGGCTGAACATCAGCATCACGACGACTGCGAAGACTGACGACGAAGCAAAGGCTCTGCTCGCCAGCTTCAAGTTCCCGTTCAGAAACTGAGGTTACCGTGGCTAAACTGGCACTGATCGAACGTGAAAAGAAGCGTGCTCGCCTGGCCGCCAAGTACGCTCCCAAGCGTGCTGAGCTGAAAGCGATTATCGGCGATATGAGCAAGTCGGACGAAGAGCATTACGCAGCACGTCTGGAACTGCAACAACTGCCGCGCAACTCTAACCCGACCCGTAAGCGCAACCGTTGCGCAATTACCGGTCGCCCGCGTGGCACGTTCCGTAAATTCGGGCTGGCGCGTAACAAGATTCGCGAAATCGCGTTCCGCGGCGAGATCCCTGGCCTGACCAAGGCGAGCTGGTAATAGGAGAAACGTAAATGAGCATGAGTGATCCTATCGCCGATATGCTGACTCGCATCCGCAATGCGCAGATGGTTGAGAAAGTCTCGGTGACTATGCCCTCGTCGAAAGTCAAGGTTGCGATTGCGCAGGTCCTGAAGGACGAAGGCTATATCGATGATTTCGCAGTGAAGTCTGAAGGTGCGAAGTCTGAATTGAACATCGTGTTGAAGTACTACGCTGGCCGTCCGGTTATCGAACGCATTGAACGCGTTTCGAAACCTGGTCTGCGTGTGTACCGCGGCCGTAACGACATCCCCGTGGTCATGAATGGCCTCGGCGTGGCAATCGTGTCGACGCCGAAGGGCGTGATGACGGACCGCAAGGCGCGCGCAACGGGCGTTGGCGGCGAAGTCATCTGCTACGTCGCTTAAGGCCGAAAGGAGAGAAACATGTCTCGAGTAGGTAAAAGCCCGGTCGCGCTGCAAGGCGCAGAAGTGGCCCTGAGCGACGATCGCATCACCGTCAAGGGCCCGCTGGGTACGATTACGCAGGCGGCAAACCGCCTCGTGAAAGTGGTGAACGACAACGGCACGCTGAATTTCGAGCCGGTTGACGAAAGCCGCGAAGCGAATGCGATGTCGGGCACGATGCGCGCACTGGTTGCGAACATGGTGAACGGCGTGACGAAGGGTTTCGAGCGCAAGCTGACGCTGGTTGGCGTTGGTTACCGCGCACAGGCGCAAGGCGACAAGCTAAACCTGTCGCTGGGTTTCTCGCACCCCGTGGTGCACCAGATGCCGGAAGGCGTCAAGGCTGAAACCCCGACGCAAACCGAAATCGTGATCAAGGGGATCAATAAACAACAAGTTGGCCAGGTCGCTGCAGAAGTGCGCGGCTATCGCCCGCCGGAGCCCTACAAGGGCAAGGGTGTGCGTTACGCCAATGAGGTTGTGATCCTCAAAGAAACGAAGAAGAAGTAAGGGTGCGCAATCATGGATAAGACTCAATCTCGCCTGCGCCGCGCTCGTCAGACGCGTATCAAGATCGCTGAGCTGCAGGTCGCGCGTCTCGCCGTGCATCGCACGAACACGCACATCTACGCGCAAGTGTTCTCGCCGTGCGGCACCAAGGTGCTCGCCAGCGCGTCGACGCTCGAGGCCGAAGTGCGTGCGCAACTCGCTGATCAGACCGGCAAGGGCGGCAACGTCAATGCTGCGACCCTGATCGGTAAGCGCATCGCAGAAAAGGCTAAGGCTGCCGGCATCGAATCCGTCGCCTTCGACCGTTCGGGTTTCCGTTACCACGGCCGCGTGAAAGCGCTGGCTGATGCGGCGCGCGAAGCCGGACTCAAGTTCTAAGGGAAGAATTCGTCATGGCAAAGATGCAAGCGAAAGTTCAGGCTGACGAACGCGACGACGGCCTTCGTGAAAAAATGATTTCGGTCAATCGCGTGACCAAGGTCGTGAAGGGTGGCCGGATTCTCGGTTTCGCCGCACTGACCGTGGTTGGCGACGGTGATGGCCGCGTCGGTATGGGCAAGGGCAAGGCGAAGGAAGTGCCGGTCGCTGTTCAGAAGGCGATGGAACAGGCTCGCCGCAACATGTTCAAGGTGCCGCTCAAGAACGGTACCCTGCAACACGAAGTGCACGGTAAGCACGGCGCATCGATGGTCCTCCTGGCTCCGGCCAAGGACGGTACCGGCGTGATCGCTGGCGGCCCGATGCGCGCAGTGTTCGACGTGATGGGCGTGCAGAACGTTGTGGCCAAGAGCCACGGTTCGACGAACCCGTATAACCTCGTTCGTGCAACGCTCGACGGTCTGCGCAAGCAGTCCACGCCGGGCGACATCGCGGCGAAGCGCGGCAAGTCCGTCGAAGATATTCTGGGCTAAGGTGGACACCATGTCTGATAAAACTGTCAAGGTCCAGCTCGTCAAGAGCCTGATCGGCACCCGTGAAACGCACCGTGCAACAGTGCGTGGCTTGGGCTTGCGCCGACTCAACTCGGTTAGCGAGTTGCAGGACACGCCGGCTGTGCGCGGCATGATCAACAAGGTTTCGTACCTCGTTAAGGTCATCAGCTAAGCGGCTGACCAGGACTCAAGGAGTTGATAATGGAATTGAATAACCTGAAGCCGGCTGAAGGCTCGAAGCACGCTAAGCGTCGCGTCGGCCGTGGCATCGGCTCCGGTCTGGGCAAGACGGCTGGCCGCGGTCACAAGGGTCAGAAATCGCGTTCGGGCGGCTTTCACAAGGTTGGCTTCGAAGGCGGTCAAATGCCGCTGCAACGTCGTCTGCCGAAGCGTGGCTTCACCTCGCTGACGAAGGAATTCGTCGGAGAAGTGCGTCTCTCGGATCTGGAAAAGCTGCCGGTCGACGAGATCGATCTGTTGGCTCTGAAACAAGCCGGCCTGATCGGCGAGATGATCACGAGCGCCAAGATCATCAAGACCGGCGAGTTGAAGCGTAAGGTCGTTGTGAAGGGTCTGGGTGCGACGAAAGGTGCGCGCGCTGCTATCGAAGCAGCTGGCGGCTCGTTCGCCGAGTAACGCGCAAGTTATTTGCCGTCACTAGCATTTGCATCGGAGAAGGTACTTGGCTAACAGCCCGAGTCTCGCAAAACCCGGTCGCAGCGCGGCGAAGTTCGGCGATCTGCGTCGGCGGGCAGTGTTCCTGCTGCTGGCGCTGATCGTCTACCGTATCGGCGCGCATATTCCGGTGCCGGGTATTGACCCGGACCAACTGGCAAAGTTGTTCCAAAGTCAGTCGGGCGGCATCCTTGGCATGTTCAACATGTTCTCGGGTGGCGCGCTATCGCGGTTCACGATTTTTGCGCTGGGGATCATGCCGTACATTTCGGCGTCGATCATCATGCAGTTGCTGGCAATTGTCTCGCCGCAACTCGAAGCGCTGAAAAAGGAAGGGCAGGCGGGTCAGCGGAAGATTACGCAGTACACGCGTATCTTCACGGTCCTGCTGGCGACGTTCCAAGCGTTCGGCATTGCCGTCGCGTTGGAAAATCAGCCTGGCCTGGTGATCGATCCGGGGATGGTTTTTCGGTTGACGACGGTCGTGACGCTGGTGACCGGCACGATGTTCCTGATGTGGCTGGGTGAGCAGATCACGGAGCGCGGGCTTGGCAACGGTATCTCGATCATTATTTTCGGCGGGATTGCAGCGGGTTTCCCGAATGCGATCGGTGGTCTTGTTTCGCTGGTGCAAACCGGTTCGATGAGCCCGATATCCGCGATTATCGTCGTTGCGCTGATTGCTGCTGTTACGTATCTGGTGGTGTTCATTGAACGCGGCCAGCGCAAGATTCTTGTGAACTACGCGAAGCGGCAGGTCGGTAACAAGATTTACGGCGGTCAGTCTTCGCATCTGCCGCTGAAGTTGAACATGTCGGGCGTGATTCCGCCGATCTTTGCATCGTCGATCATTCTCTTCCCGGCAACCATCCTGAACTGGTTTAGTTCGGGGTCGCGTACCAGCTGGTTCGCAGACACGTTGCACAACGTGGCCGAAGCCCTCAAGCCCGGTCAACCCGTGTACGTGTTGCTGTACGCGTTGGCGATCGTTTTCTTCTGTTTCTTCTACACCGCGCTGGTGTTCAACAGCAGAGAGACGGCCGACAACCTGAAAAAGAGTGGCGCTTTCGTCCCAGGCATCCGCCCGGGCGATCAAACGGCGCGATACATCGACCGCATCTTGACGCGTCTGACGCTGGCCGGTGCGATCTACATCGTGTTTGTTTGTCTGCTGCCCGAGTTTCTGGTGCTGCGCTGGAACGTGCCGTTTTATTTTGGTGGAACGTCGCTGCTGATCATTGTCGTCGTCACAATGGATTTCATGGCGCAGGTGCAGTCGTACGTTATGTCGCAACAGTATGAATCGCTGCTGAAGAAAGCTAATTTCAAAGGCGGCGGCGTCCCGATGCGTTGAAAGGACTTATGGCCAAAGACGATGTTATCCAGATGCAGGGTGAAGTCATCGAAAACCTGCCTAACGCTACCTTCAGGGTAAAGCTGGAAAACGGCCATGTCGTATTGGGACACATATCCGGAAAGATGCGGATGCACTACATCCGAATCTTGCCGGGCGACAAGGTGACGGTTGAATTGACGCCTTACGATCTGTCGCGTGCGCGGATCGTGTTCCGGGCGAAGTGATTTGAAAAAAGGGTAATATCATGAAAGTGATGGCATCGGTTAAGCGCATTTGCCGCAATTGCAAGATCATCAAGCGCAAAGGCGTTGTGCGCGTGATTTGCAGCTCTGATCCGCGCCACAAACAGCGTCAAGGCTGAACGCCGCGCTTTTTGCTGCGCTTTTTGTTTGAGGAAAAACAATGGCTCGTATCGCAGGGGTTAACATCCCGAATCACCAGCATACCGAAATCGGCCTGACGGCTATTTACGGTGTAGGCCGCACGCGCTCGCGCGACATCTGCGTCGCTGCTGGTGTGGCATTTTCGAAGAAGGTCAAAGACCTGAACGACGCAGACCTCGAAAAGCTGCGTGAAGAAGTCGGCAAGTTCATCGTTGAAGGCGATCTGCGCCGTGAAACGACGATGAACATCAAGCGCCTGATGGATCTCGGCTGCTACCGTGGCGTTCGGCATCGTAAGGGCTTGCCCCTGCGCGGCCAACGTACGCGTACGAATGCCCGTACGCGCAAGGGTCCGCGTCGTGCAGCGCAATCGCTGAAGAAGTAAGCGGAACTGACAGTTACAGGAAAACGTAATGGCTAAGGCTTCGAACAACTCCGCGGCGCAACGCGTTCGCAAGAAGGTCAAGAAGAACGTCGCCGAGGGCGTGGTTCACGTTCACGCGTCGTTCAACAACACCATCATCACGATCACCGATCGTCAAGGCAATGCACTTGCTTGGGCAACGTCGGGTGGTCAGGGCTTCAAGGGTTCGCGTAAATCGACCCCGTTTGCAGCCCAGGTGGCAGCCGAATCGGCTGGCCGCGTGGCGATGGAATACGGCGTGAAGAACCTCGAAGTGCGGATCAAGGGCCCCGGTCCTGGCCGTGAGTCGGCGGTGCGCGCGTTGCATGGTCTTGGCATCAAGATCACCGCGATCTCCGACGTGACCCCGGTCCCGCACAACGGCTGCCGTCCGCCGAAGCGTCGTCGTATCTAAGACGCCGATTTTGCTAGCGCCTGTTGCCGCCTTGGGCGGCGGCAGGCTGCTTGCGTTATTGAATTGACTAAGCCCACCGTTCGACCCAAAGGGTTCGGACTAGCGCGGGTGCATGCATCCGCGTGATCAATCAACAAAGGAATCAACGTGGCACGTTATATCGGCCCTAAGGCCAAGCTGTCCCGCCGTGAAGGCACTGACCTCTTCCTGAAGAGCGCCCGTCGTTCGCTCGCTGACAAGTGCAAGCTTGACAGCAAGCCCGGCCAACACGGCCGCACCTCGGGTGCCCGTACGTCCGACTACGGCACGCAGCTGCGCGAAAAGCAAAAAGTGAAGCGCATCTACGGTGTCCTCGAGCGTCAATTCCGTCGTTACTTCGCTGAAGCCGACCGTTTGAAGGGCAACACGGGTGAAAACCTGCTGCAATTGCTCGAATCGCGTCTGGACAACGTCGTGTATCGCATGGGCTTCGGCTCTACGCGCGCTGAAGCACGTCAGCTCGTGAGCCACAAGGCGATCGTCGTGAACGGCGTCGTGTCGAACATCCCGTCGATGCAAGTGAAGGCTGGCGACGTCGTCGCGGTGCGCGAAACGAAGAAGAAGCAGGCGCGTATTCTCGAAGCGCTGTCGCTGGCTGAGCAAGGCGGTCTGCCGAGCTGGGTCGCTGTCGATTCGAAGAAGTTCGAAGGCACGTTCAAGCAAAAGCCGGAACGCAGCGACATCGCTGGCGATATCAACGAAAGCCTGATCGTCGAATTGTATTCGCGGTAATCGGATTAACGGCCGGGGCACCTCGATTGCGCTAAGCAAGGGGGCGTCTCGGCTGTTTATTTTCAGGTTGTTACCGGTCAGCCTTATCGGTGTAACGAGCCGAGGGTATTGAAAAGGAAAACCTATGCAAACCAGTTTGTTGAAGCCCAAGATCATCGCTGTTGAATCGCTTGGTGAGAGCCATGCGAAAGTGGTCATGGAACCGTTTGAACGCGGTTACGGCCACACCTTGGGTAACGCGCTCCGGCGCGTGCTGCTGTCGTCGATGATCGGCTACGCGCCGACCGAAGTGACGATCGCAGGCGTCGTACATGAATATTCGACGCTCGACGGTGTGCAAGAGGATGTGGTCAACCTGTTGTTGAACCTGAAGGGCGTGGTGTTCAAGCTGCACAACCGTGACGAAGTGACGGTTACGCTGCGCAAGGAAGGCGAAGGCGTTGTCACCGCTGGCGACATCGAACTCGCGCATGATTGCGAAGTGATCAACCCGGATCACGTGATTGCGCACCTGTCGAAGGGCGGCAAGCTCGACGTGCAGATCAAGGTCGAAAAGGGCCGCGGTTATGTGCCGGGCAACGTGCGTCGTTACGGCGAAGAGTCGGCCAAGATTATCGGCCGTATCGTGCTGGACGCGTCGTTCTCGCCGGTTCGCCGCGTGAGCTACGCCGTTGAAAGCGCTCGCGTCGAACAGCGTACCGACCTCGACAAGCTCGTGATGAACATCGAGACCAACGGTGTCATTTCGCCGGAAGAAGCGATCCGCCAGTCGGCGCGCATTCTGGTCGATCAACTGTCGGTCTTCGCTGCACTGGAAGGCACCGAAGCAACGGCTGAAGCGCCGTCGCGTGCGCCGCAGATCGATCCGATCCTGCTGCGCCCGGTCGATGACCTCGAACTGACGGTTCGTTCCGCGAACTGCCTGAAGGCCGAGAACATTTACTACATCGGCGACCTGATCCAGCGCACGGAAAACGAGTTGCTGAAGACGCCGAATCTGGGCCGCAAGTCGCTGAACGAAATCAAGGAAGTACTGGCGTCGCGTGGTTTGACGCTCGGCATGAAACTCGAAAACTGGCCGCCGGCAGGTTTGGACAAGTAAGTCGACAAGTAATCCCGGGACACAACCCGCCGCTGCACTGGCAAAGACGCGGATTTTCCTTTAAAATCCGCGTCTTGTCTTTTTTCAATACCGGCCCGTGCACTCACACCTTCGGGTGAACTGAGCGCGATAGAAGAGCTGGACCAAAACTTTGAATCGAAGGAATTAACATGCGTCACCGTCATGGTTTGCGGAAACTGAACCGCACGAGCAGCCACCGTCTGGCAATGCTCCGTAATATGTCCAACTCGCTGATCGAGCACGAAGTCATCAAGACCACGCTGCCGAAAGCAAAAGAACTCCGTAAAGTTGTCGAGCCGCTGATCACGCTCGGCAAGAAGCCGTCGCTGGCAAATCGTCGTCTGGCGTTCAACCGCCTGCGCGATCGTGACTCGGTCACGAAGCTGTTCGAAGTTCTGGGCCCGCGTTACGCTACCCGTCCGGGCGGCTACCTGCGCGTCCTGAAGTTCGGCTTCCGCGTCGGCGACAACGCTCCGATGGCACTGGTCGAGTTGCTCGACCGTCCGGAAGTTGAAGAAGTCGAAGTGCAAGAAGCTGAGTAAGCTTCCGAGCATCTAAAAAAGCCAGGCGCCAAGCCTGGCTTTTTTGTTTGTGGCGCCAGCCAGCGCCAGCGGCCATTCGCCGCATGGTCGCTGCGGAGCGGTCTGCGAGCAGACAAGGCTAGGTGATACGATATCGGCACCTGAATCGTGCCGTGCCGGAGCCATCTGTGAGCGTGAATGTGACCTTGATTCTGACGACGGTGCCGGATGCGGCGGTGGCTCAGAAGCTTGCTGCGGGTGCTCTGGCCGCGCGGCTATGCGCCTGTGTCACGCAATTGGGCTCCGTGCAGTCCAGCTATCACTGGCAGGGTGCGGTTGAAACCGCGCAGGAAATCCAGTTGCTGTTCAAGACCAGCGCGACACGCGCGCTTGAACTCGAGCAGTACATTCAGGCTCACCATCCCTACGACACACCGGAAATTCTCTCATGGCAAGCGACGGCGTCCGCCGCTTACGGCCAGTGGATCATTGCTGAAACTCAACGTCCTCTCCATGTTTAAAGGCCTAGACCGGCGCACGCGCAACGCGCTGCGCACCGTATTCTTCCTGTTCGGCTGCCTGATCCTCGCGCAGTTCGGCACGCTCGCCCGAGCGGCGGACGATTTCCTGGATCCCGCGGTCGCGTTCAAATTCAGCGCGTCGGAGAAGCCCGGCGAAGTCGACGTGACCTACAAAATCGCGGACGGCTATTACATGTATCGCGAGCGCTTCGCCTTCGCGACGCGTAACGGCACGACAACGGTCGGCGAGCCGCAATTGCCGGCTGGGCACATCAAGTTCGATCAGACTTTTAACAAGAACGTCGAGACTTATCGGAATGAACTGACGATCCGGATTCCCGTTAAACAGGCAGCCGGGCCGTTCGACCTGGTGGTGACGTCGCAAGGCTGTGCCGATGCCGGCATCTGCTATCCGCCGATGGAGCGCGTGTACCACGTGAGCGGCGCAGCTCTTCAGCCGGCCGGCAGCGCGGCAGCTCCGGCAGCCGACGTCGCGCAGCCTTCCGCCGCCGCGGGCACCTCGTGGTACGACCGCGCCACCAGCGCCGACTACGCGCAGTCGCTGCTGCAAGGCGGTGGCTTCTTCGCGATCGTCGGGCTCTATTTCGTCGCCGGCGCTGTGCTCAGCCTGCTCCCCTGTTCGTATCCGATGATTCCGATTCTCTCGGCGATCATCATCGGCGAAGGTGCGCGTGTGACGCGTGCCCGCGGATTCGCGCTGTCTCTGGCCTATGTTGTCGGCATGGCGCTCGTGTACACGGCTCTCGGTATCGCCGCCGCGTTGGTCGGGCAGAGTCTCGGCGCATGGCTGCAAAACCCATGGGTGCTCGGTGCATTCGGCGTACTTTTGACCATTTTCGCGCTGACTCTGATTGCGGGCTTCGACATCGCGCTGCCGCAACATTGGCAGGACGGCGTTTCACGCGCGTCGTCTGGGCGCACCGGCGGCAAGTTTGCGGCGGTTGCCGTCATGGGCGCGCTGTCCGCGCTGGTGGTCGGGGCGTGTATGACCGCGCCGCTCTTTGCGGTGCTGGCGTTCATTGCGCATACGGGCGACGCGGTGCTCGGCGGTGCGGCGCTGTTCTCGATGGGGCTGGGTCTGGGCGTGCCGCTGCTGATCCTCGGTTTTGGCGCGGGCACGCTGTTGCCGCGTGCCGGCGCATGGATGGACGGCGTCAAGGTGTTCTTCGGCGTCGTGCTGCTTGCGGCCGCGTTATGGATTGTGTGGCCGGCGCTTGGCGCGACGGCGACGATGCTATTGAGCGCACTCTGGTTGCTGGTCGCTTCGGCCTCTCTCGGCTTATTCTCTGCGCCGGCTGTGGAGGCTTCCGTGTGGCGCAGGCTTGGCCGAGGCATTGGCGCTGCGCTCGTTATCTGGGCTGCAGTCCTGCTGGTTGGGCTGGCGGCGGGCTCTTCCGATCCGCTGCGCCCGCTTGCCGTGCTGGCGGCGCGTGGCGGGGAAGCGGGTGTTGCGAGCGCGTCGAATAGGCTCGACAGCGCGCCGCAGGGCGATCTGACGTTCGCCCCGGTTCGCTCATCAAATGAACTCGACCAGGCCGTCAAATCGGCCGCACAGCCCGCCATGCTCGATTTTTACGCGGACTGGTGCGTCAGCTGCAAGGAAATGGAGAAATTCACCTTTAGCGACCCGCGTGTTCAGGCGAAATTGACGCAGATGAATCTGCTGCGCGCCGATGTGACCGCGAACAACATCGACGATCAAGCGCTGCTCAAGCGCTTCAGCCTGTTTGGGCCGCCGGGGATCATCTTTTTCGATCAGCGTGGCAAGGAAGTGCTGCGCGTCGTGGGATACGAGTCGGCGGATAAATTCTTGCGCAGTCTGGATCGGGCGAGTGCGCCCGGCGCGTAACGGGTAGCGGGTGGTCGGTCGCGGCGCCCAGCGCGCCGGCCGAACTCGCTGGCGTGAAACGCGGCGACCAGATCACGACAATCGACGGCCGGTCGACCGCCGAGATGTCGCTCATCCAGATCGCGGGTCTGATTCCAGGCCAGCCGGCGATTTCAGTGAAGCTGGGGATCGAGCGCGAAGGGCGGCGTCTGGCTCTGACTGCGGAGCGCAAAGCAATCGTGGTGGAGGCGGACTAGCGAGCAGCCGGCCGCGGCGTGACCACGGCTTCGCAAAAACTAACGGAGCGTGTGGAGCAAGCGCCGAGCGCCAAACGCCCTCGCCGTCCAATAAAAAACGGAGGCACGACACATAAGTCGTCCTCCGGTCATTACAACGCCCGAACCGCCCGCAAGGCGTCTCGTCGAGTCACTTCTGCGAACGCAAAATCCGCGCGGCATCCAATGCGAAATAGGTCAGCACTCCGTCGGCACCCGCCCGCTTGAAAGCCAGCAGCGATTCCATCATCACCTTGTCGTGATCGAGCCAGCCGTTCTGCGCGGCCGCTTTCAGCATCGCGTACTCGCCGCTCACCTGATACACGTACGTCGGAAACTGGAACTCGTCCTTCACGCGACGCACGATGTCCAGATACGGCATGCCGGGCTTGACCATCACCATGTCCGCGCCTTCGTTGATGTCCGCTTGCACTTCGCGCAGCGCTTCATTCGAATTGGCCGGGTCCATCTGGTAGGTCATCTTGTTGCTTTTGCCGAGGTTCGTCGCGGAACCGACGGCGTCGCGGAACGGGCCGTAAAACGCCGACGCGAACTTGGCCGCATAAGCCATGATCCGTGTGTGGACATGACCCTCGCTCTCGAACATTTCGCGGATCGCGCCGATGCGGCCGTCCATCATGTCCGAAGGCGCGACGATATCGACGCCCGCTTCAGCCTGCGCACGCGCCTGTTCGACCAGGATTTCGACGGTCTCGTCGTTGATGACATAGCCGGCTTCGTCGAGCACGCCGTCCTGGCCGTGGCTCGTGTACGGGTCGAGCGCCACGTCGGTGAGCACGCCCAGCTCGGGGAAATTCTTCTTCAGTTCGCGAACCGCGCGCGGAATCAAACCGGCCGGGTTGGTCGCCTCGCGGCCATCGGGCGTTTTCAGCGACGGCTCGATTGCCGGAAACAGCGACAGCACGGGCACGCCCAGTTCGACGCATTGTTCAGCGACGCCCATCAGCAGATCGACCGACACGCGTTCGACGCCCGGCATCGACGGCACGGCTTGCCGCACGTTGGTGCCTTCGACGATAAAGACCGGGTAAATCAGATCGTTGGTGGTGAGGATGTTTTCCCGCATCAGACGGCGCGAGAAGTCGTCGCGGCGCATGCGGCGCGGACGGTGGTGCGGATAGAAGCTCATAGCGAATCTAGGAAACGTGGATGTGTGGAGTGGACAAGTAACGCCTGCCTCCGCTCCCGGAAACTTTTCGAGACAATGGTATATCATACCGATCGAGCAAGGCGCCTTGCGCTGACCTCCCCGCTTCTCCTCCCTGAGCGGGTGCCTGTCGTTTTTCGATTAGGCTGTTTGACCCGCCGTTAAAGCGGCGGGTTTTTTTATGGGCGGCCGGAATAGCGTTTCTGTGCTTGCCTGCGACGCTCGCCTCGCTTACCGAGCGGCGTCCGTTTCGCCCTTGTCGTCGGGGATCAGCCAGCTTTCGATCAGCTCGTGCGCTTCGTCGATGCCGACGCGTTTGAGCGCGGAGAACAGCTGAGCCGTCAGTTCGCCCTGATAGCCGGCGGTGCGGTACTCGGCCAGACCTTTCTGCGTCGCACGCAACGCGTTGATGCTTTCCTGGCGTGTCAATTTGTCGCACTTGGTCAGGAGCGTGTGGATCGGCTTGCCGGTCGGCGCGAACCACTCGATCATGCGGCGATCCAGATCCGTCAACGGGCGGCGCGAGTCCATCATCAGGATCATGCCGCGCAGTTGCGAGCGCGTTTGCAGATAGGTGGACAGTAGCGCTTCCCAATGCGCCTTGGCGGCGCCCGGCACTTCCGCGTAGCCGTAGCCCGGCAGATCGACCAGATGCGCGGTCGGCTCGTCCGCCTTGCCCACCGAAAAGTAGTTGATATGCTGCGTGCGCCCCGGCGTCTTACTGGCAAAGGCCAACCGCTTTTGATTGCACAGAATATTGATCGCCGTCGACTTGCCCGCGTTCGAGCGCCCCGCAAAGCAGATCTCGGGTTGCGAAGTGGCCGGCAGATCACGCAAGTGATTGACGGTCGTGAAAAAGCGGGATTGGTGGAGCAGGAAGGACATGATCAGGCCGAGATTCGAGACGCCGGGGAACCCGGAGTGGGGACGGGTCAAGCCCGACTGGCGTCTTAGCGATTAGCGAGTTATTGTACAATACGATGGTTTACTGAAAACCTGAGGGGGCCAGCCCACGTGCCTTGGCGGCTCCTGGCGGTCACTCGGTCGCCGTCGTGTTTTGCAAAACCTTCAAGAAAACGCCGGGCCTGGCGCGTAGCGGCAGGTCTAGGGGCTCTCTAAAAATCCCACAAGACGAGACAGGGTGTGCGAATGAATCGACTGAGCAAGACTCTGATGGTGCTTCATGTAGCGGCAGGTCTTTCAGGTTTGGCAATTCAGGCACGAGCAGCAGAACCGGCAAAGCCGGACGTCAATCGGGGGCAGGCAATCGCGGTGCAGGTATGCGCGTCATGTCACGGGGCAGACGGCAACAGTGCCGGCGGCGCGTACCCGAAGCTGGCGGGCCAGCACCCGGAGTATCTCGTCAAGCAACTCAAGGACTTCAAGACCCAGCCGGGCGCCAAGCAGCCAGCGCGCAACAATGCGATCATGGCGGGCATGGCGGCGGCGCTGTCCGATCAGGATATGGTCAACGTCGCGGCCTATTTCGCGGCGCAGACCCCGAAACCAGGCTACGCGCACAACAAAGACACCGTTCCGCTTGGCCAGAAGATTTATCGCGGCGGGATCGCGGACAAGGGCGTACCGGCGTGCGCGAGCTGTCACGGGCCGACCGGTCAAGGGATTCCGTCGCAGTATCCGCGGCTCTCGGGACAGTGGTCGGAATACACGGTGGCGCAGTTGCTCGCGTTCACGCAAGGTCCGGGCGCACGCAACAACAACGAGCCGATGCATGCGATTGCAACGCGTCTGTCGGATAGTGAGATCAAGGCAGTAGCCGATTACATCGCGGGCTTGCACTAGGATAGAGTGCCCCCGAACCTGGCGCTTTGCGCCAGGACCCCACGCGGGGGCGTGAGAAAACCTGGGGCGGCCCGGCGTTTTCTCACAAGTCCGCACGCAAGTGCAACCGGCCCGGCGAGGCCGGTACAAAACAAGAAAAGGGTGAGGGCGTCGTGCCTACGACAGCCCTTCACCCTTTTTTGCTGTTCAGTCGGAGTATGAATGAGCGTCACCACGTCGGGTTTGCAGTCGAAGTCGAGCAATCGGGTCATGCGCAGCGTCGTCGAAGTCTTGAGTTCGATGCGTTTTGCCATTTCGTTGCTCGTGATTCTGTCGATCGCCAGCATCATCGGTACCGTCCTCACGCAGGACGATCCGTATCCCAATTACGTCAATCAGTTCGGCCCGTTCTGGGCGGACATCTTCCGCTCGCTTAGCCTGTACACGGTGTACAGCTCGTGGTGGTTCATGCTGATTCTCGGCTTCCTGATGGTGTCGGTGTCGCTGTGCGTGATCCGCAATGCGCCGAAAATGATCGCCGACGTAAAGAGCTGGAAGGACAAGGTCCGCGAAGGCAGCCTGCGCGCCTTCCATCACAAGGGCGAATTCGCGGTGCATGGCTCCCGCGCGCAGACCGCGGCGCTGCTCGCGCGGCTCTCGGCGAAGCTCGGCTACAAGTTCGTCACGCGTGAGTCCGACGGCGCGACCTTGATCGCCGCCAAGCGCGGCGCGCTGACCAAGTTCGGCTACATCTCGGCTCACCTCGCGATCGTGGTGATCTGCCTCGGCGGTCTGCTCGACAGCAATCTGCCGATCAAGCTGCAGATGTGGCTGTTCGACAAGTCGCCGATCCGCGCCAACACGGTGATCAACGACATCACGCCGGATCATCGTCTCTCGCAGTCCAACCCAACGTTCCGCGGCTATGCATGGGTGCCGGAAGGCCAGCACGTGTCCACGGCGATTCTCAACCAGCCGGACGGCTCGCTGATCCAGGATCTGCCGTTTTCGATCGAACTGAACAAGTTCATCGTCGATTACTACTCGACGGGCATGCCGAAGCTGTTCGCGAGCGACATCGTGGTGGTGGATCACAAGACGGGCGCGCGCGTGCCGGCGCGCGTCGAAGTGAACAAGCCGTTCACCTACGACGGCGTGTCGATCTATCAGTCGAGCTTCCAGGACGGCGGCTCGCAAATGCAGATGACGGCCTACCCGATGAGCGGCGCAAGCGCGAAAACCGCGCCGTTCGGCGGCACGATCGGCGGTAACGCGCCGTTGAGCACGGCCACGCCGCTCGCCGACGGCCAGACGGTCGAATTCACGGATTTCCGCGCGATCAACGTCGAAAACATCCAGAACGGCAGCGGCCAGACCGACGCGCGCGGTGTCGCGGCGCAGCGCACGCTGAAAGAAGCTTTCGACGAACGCCTTGGCTCAGGCGCGAAGACCTCGAAGCCGCTCGATCTGCACAACGTCGGGCCGTCGGTGCAATACAAGGTGCGCGACAAGGACGGCCAGGCGCGCGAGTACAACAACTACATGCTGCCGGTCGACGTGTCCGGCGAAAAGATGTTCCTCGCCGGCATGCGCTTGAACCCGGACGATCCGTTCCGCTACCTGCGCATTCCCGCCGACAGCGGCGGCACCGTCAAGGAATGGATGAACCTGCGTGCGACGCTCGAGGACCCGGCCATGCGCGCTTCGGCGGCGCACAGTTTCGCGCTGCGCTCGGTGCCCGGCTCGAATGCCGAACTGCAACAGCATCTGGAGGAAAGCGCGCTGCGCGTGCTGACCCTTTTTGCTGGCGCAGATAACAGCATCAAGATGCCGAACGGCCAGACGGTCGGTGGCTTCCAGGCGATCGCCGGCTTTATCGACCATTCGGTGCCGAAGGGCGAGCAGGAAAAGGCCGCCGGCCTGCTGCTGCGCATGCTGGAAGGCTCGACGTGGGACCTGTATCAGCTGTCCCGCCAGCAACTCGGCGAGCCTCAGGCGACGGCCAATGCCGACGCCAGCCGCTTCATCCAAAGCTCGATCAACGCGATATCCGACAGCTTTTTGTATGGATCGCCGGTCTACTTACAACTCGACTCATTCAAGCAGGTGCAAGCTTCGGTATTTCAGCTGACGCGCGCACCGGGCAAAAAAGTCGTGTATCTTGGCAGCCTGCTCCTCGTTTTGGGCATCTTTTCGATGTTCTACGTCCGCGAACGGCGCCTCTGGTTCTGGCTCAAAGACACCGAGCACGGCACGAATGTCGTGATGGCGATGTCGAGCGCGCGCAAGACGCTCGACTTCGAGAAAGAGTTCGTTCAGACGCGCGACGCGGTAGGCGCCGCACTGGGCGCCAAACTCGTTGAAGCACCCGACGCCGCCGGCGCCTCCGCTCAATCCGGCAACGCCGGCGCGCCGTCCGCAAGCTCACAAGATTCGACCCGGTAAGATCATGGACTTGACTCAGGTTTCCCAATCTCCCTCCTCGCGGCCCCAGAAGGCGCTGGCAGGCGAGTCGCTCAACATCGGCGAGTACGACGAACGGCCGTTGCTGAAACGGCTCGGCATTGTCGACTGGCTGTTTGCCCTCGCAATGGTCGCGGGCGCCGGGTTCGCGCTATCGCGCTATCACCCGTTCATGAACTACTACGACAAGCTGGTGCTCTGCTGCGCCGTGCCGGTTTTCGTGGTGCTCGGCTGGCGCTGGAAACCGGTGCGGCCGCTGATGGTCGGCATCGCCGCGCTGTCGCTGCTGGCCATCCAGATTTATCACGGCGATCTCAGCCGCGCCGATAACGCTTTCTTCCTCAAATATTTCTTGTCGAGCCAGTCCGCGATTCTGTGGATGAGCGCGCTCTTCGTGTTCGCCACGGTGTTCTACTGGATCGGCCTGCTGTCGCGCTCGCCGACCGGCGCCGCGATCGGCTCGAAAATGACGTGGGCGGCTGTGCTGATGGGCTTTGTCGGCCTGATGGTGCGCTGGTACGAGTCGTACCTGATCGGCGCGGACGTCGGCCATATTCCTATTTCGAACCTGTACGAAGTGTTCGTGCTGTTCAGCCTGATCACCGCGCTGTTCTATCTGTACTACGAGCAGCACTACAACACCCGCGCGCTCGGCGCGTTCGTGCTGCTGGTGATCAGCGCCGCAGTCGGCTTCCTGATGTGGTATTCGGTGGCGCGCGACGCGCAGCAGATCCAGCCGCTGGTTCCCGCACTGCAAAGCTGGTGGATGAAGATTCACGTGCCGGCGAACTTCATCGGGTACGGCAGCTTCGCGCTGTCTGCCATGGTGGGTGTCGCGTATCTGGCGAAAGAGCGCGGCGTGCTGGCCGATCGCCTGCCGGCGCTCGAAGTGCTCGACGACGTGATGTACAAGTCGATCGCCGTCGGCTTCGCGTTCTTCACGATCGCCACGATTCTCGGCGCGCTGTGGGCCGCTGAAGCCTGGGGCGGTTACTGGAGCTGGGACCCGAAGGAAACGTGGGCGCTGATCGTCTGGCTGAACTATGCAGCCTGGCTGCACATGCGTCTGATGAAGGGCCTGCGCGGCGCGGTCGCGGCATGGTGGGCGCTGACTGGCCTGCTGGTGACGACCTTCGCCTTCCTCGGCGTCAACATGTTCCTGTCGGGCCTGCATAGCTACGGCAAGCTGTAAGATCTGCCGCGCTGAACCGACTCAAAACCGCCGCGTGCTGCGCACCGGCGGTTTTTTTATGGCTGATGGAATATCCGCTGCATCCAAAGTGTTCGCCCTCACAGTACCTATAGATGGCTGGACGGACGAGCGATCATCAACATGGCCCCTTGATATGCATAGACCGATGGGCCGGTAAGGAGCAGCACGATGTGGATCAAGCGTAGCGACAGAATTCAACTCATCGGCGACGACATTGCGCGCAGCGAAATCACGCCGCAACGTGTTTTTCAGAACCGGCGGCGCGTGTTGCAAACGGCCGGCGCGGTGGCGCTGGGCAGTCTGATCGGGGTGAACGGCGAGGCGATGGCGGCTTACACGTCGCCGGACCCGAAGGCGCAGAAGCTGGCGGCGAAAACCAATGCCAAATTCGTCGCGCTCGACAAGATCACGCCGTACAAGGACATCACCACGTACAACAATTTCTACGAGTTCGGCACCGACAAGGCCGATCCCGCGCATAACGCCGGGACGCTGCGGGCGCATCCGTGGAAGGTGAGCGTCGAGGGTGAGATCAAGAATCCCAAGGTCTACGACATCGACGAATTGCTCAAGCTCGCGCCGCTCGAAGAGCGCGTGTACAGAATGCGCTGCGTCGAAGGGTGGTCGATGGTGATTCCGTGGATCGGCGTGCCGCTCGCGGAATTGATCAAGCGCGTGCAACCGACGGGCAACGCCAAATACGTGCAATTCATCACGCTGGCCGATCCGTCGCAAATGCCCGGGCTGTCGACGCCCGTGCTCGATTGGCCGTACTCCGAAGGGCTGCGCATGGACGAAGCGATGAATCCGCTGACGTTGCTGACGATGGGCCTCTACGGCCAGGTGCTGCCCAATCAGAACGGCGCGCCGGTGCGCGTCGTGGTGCCTTGGAAATACGGCTTCAAGAGCGCGAAGTCGCTGGTGAAGATCCGCTTCCTCGATAAGCAACCGCCGACCAGCTGGAACACATACGCGTCGAACGAGTATGGGTTTTACTCGAATGTGAATCCGAACGTCGATCATCCGCGCTGGAGTCAGGCGACCGAGCGCCGTATTGGCGAAGACGGTTTCTTCACGCCCAAGCGCAAGACGTTGATGTTCAACGGCTACGGCGATCAGGTCGCGTCGCTTTATCAGGGCATGGACCTGAAGAAGAATTTCTGAGCGGCGTGAACATGGCTTCCTCTGACACGCAATCCGCCACGCAGACCGAACGCAAAGCACCGCGCGCGCAGGCGTCAGCGAAAACGACGACGGCAAAGCGGCCCACAACTGGCGCGCGCTGGATAGTGCCTGCCAAGATCGCGGTATTCATCGCCGCGTGGTATCCGCTCGCGCGTATCGTGCTGTTCGGCGTGACTGACCGGCTGGGCGCAAATCCGATCGAGTTCATCACGCGCTCGACCGGTCTATGGACGCTCGTCTTCCTCTGCATCACGCTGGCCGTAACGCCGTTGCGCAGACTCACCGGTGTTGCCGCGCTGGTGCGTTTTCGCCGCATGCTCGGACTCTATGCGTTCTTCTACGCGACGCTGCATTTCACCACTTACCTCTGGTTCGACAAGTGGTTCGACGTCGCCGCGATCATCAAGGACATCGGCAAGCGGCCGTTCATCACGGTGGGCTTCGCGGCGTTCGTGTTGCTGATCGCATTGGCCGTCACCTCGCCGCGCGCGATGGTGCGCAAGCTTGGGCGCCGCTGGCAGATGCTGCATCGGTCCATCTATGCGATCGGCGCGCTCGCGATCCTGCACTTCTGGTGGATGAAGGCCGGCAAACACGATCTGATCCTGCCGAAGATTTACGGCGCGATCATGGTGGCGTTGCTTGGTTGGCGTTTGATCGTGTGGCTGCGTGACAGGAAATTGAAGACTCGCTGACGGGCGTTGGTGCGCCTCGCGTCGTAAACAGAAAAAGGCGATGCCACAGTGGCATCGCCTTTTTTGATGTTGGAGCAACTGTTGAAGGTTATGCCGGCAGAATGCTTTCGCCCGCAAACAGCTGCTTCATCTCTTCGCGTATGCGGACCACATGAACCTGTGTACCATCAACCATCACCTCAGCCGCGCGCGGACGTGTGTTGTAGTTTGAGCTCATCACGAAGCCATACGCGCCGGCCGAACGAATCGCGAGCAGATCGCCCGCTTCAACGGACAGCAGACGCTCACGTCCAAGCCAGTCGCCGCTCTCGCAAACCGGACCAACCACGTCATACACGTGCGCCGGCACGTCGCGCTTCACCACAGGGTCGATCGCGTGATACGCCTCGTACATGGCGGGGCGCGCGAGATCGGTCATGGCTGCGTCGACGATAGCGAAATTCTTTTCCGCGCCCGGCTTCAGAAACTCGACGCGCGTGAGCAGCACGCCGGCATTGCCGACCAGCGAACGGCCCGGCTCGAAATACACCTCACGATGGCCGTGACCGCGCGCTTCGATGCGATCGAGCACGGTGCGCACGAACTCGCCGATTTCCGGCGGCGTTTCATCGTCGTACGTGATGCCGAGGCCGCCGCCCACGTCGATGTGACGAATCTTCACGCCGTCCTGCTCGATCTGCTCGACCAGTTCCAAAACCTTGTCGACGGCGTCGAGATACGGCGCCACTTCAGTGATCTGCGAGCCGATATGGCAGTCGATGCCGACCACCTCGAGATTCGCCATGGCCGCGGCCGCCTGATACGTGGCGCGCGCGTCTTCGAACGCGACGCCGAACTTGTTCGACTTCAAGCCGGTGGAAATATACGGATGCGTTTTCGCGTCGACGTCCGGATTCACGCGCAGCGAGACAGGCGCCTTCTTGCCCATTGCCGCGGCAACCGCATTCAGGCGGTCGAGTTCGGGAATCGATTCGACGTTGAAGCATTTCACGCCGGCCGCGAGCGCGTCGCGCATTTCGTCCGCGTTCTTGCCGACGCCGGAAAACACGGTGTTTTCCGCTTTGCCGCCGGCGGCCAGCACGCGCGCCAGTTCACCGCCCGACACGATGTCGAAGCCGGCGCCGAGGCGCGCGAACACGTTCAACACCGCGAGATTGCTATTGGCCTTCACGGCGACATGAACGCTCGCGCGACGGCCTGCGCAAGCGCCTGCGTAAGCGTTCCACGCCTCGGTGAGCGCGGCGCGGGAGTACACGTACAGCGGCGTGCCGAACTGCTCGGCGAGGGAGACGGCGGACACGCCTTCGGCGTGCAGCACGCCGTCGACGTAGTCAAATGCGGATCGAGTCATGCGAAAGTCTTATTGAACAGGTGTGGCAGCGGAAGCAGGCAGCGGAGCCGCCGTGGCGGATGCAGCGGAGGCGGGCGGCGCGGCGAGTTCGTTTTCCGGCGCCAACGAAAGCGGCGTGCCGGAGGTATCCGGGACGGTGCTCATGTCGGTGGATGTAGCCGGCGCGGGTTGCGCGACGTCCGGCGTTTGCGTGCGATCGGTCGGCTTGGCCGGTAGCGGCGGCACGTTGGGCAAATAGAGCGAACCGCGTTGTCCGCAGCCAGCAAGTGCACAACCTGCGAGAATGGCTAAAACCGCTACAATCGCGCGGCCGGGCGCCGCCGCGCGCATCCGAGATACGACTCGCATGACTGTCCCTGAATAAATAATCGATGGAGTTTAGCATGTCCGATAGTGAATACCTGACCCGCGCGGAAGCCGCGCTAGCCGCCATCGAACGCGCGCTCGACGACACGGATGCCGACATCGAACTGGAGCGCAGCGGCAACGTCCTGACCCTCGAATTCGAGAACCGCACGAAGATCATCGTCAACCTTCAGCCGCCCATGAGCGAGATCTGGATCGCCGCGAAAGCGGGCGGTTTCCACTTCCGTTTCGTCGATGGTGAATGGCGTGATACGCGCAGCGGCACGGAGTTTTTCGCCGCGTTGTCGGAGTACGCGACGCAGCAGGCCGGCGAGCCGGTTCACTTCGAAGCGTAAGATCCGCCGATTGGGCGAGCGCCGCCAGAGCGGCCGAATCGGTTGGTTCTGATCGCACAGTACAAAGCAAACGGCCGCGCATTGAGCGCGGCCGTTTGCTTTTCTACCGGACTGTGTGAACGCGTCCGTCAGTGTCCCCGGAACAGATTCATGATGTCCTGCTTCTCCTGCTCGCCGACCTGCTCAGGCGCCGCCGCCGACGCAGCACTCGACTGCGCATCCAGTGTCGCCTGACTGACGCCGACCGCGGCAACGAAACCATTTCCCGGCGTGAAGTCGTCGAAATAAAGCTCTGAGCCGATTTCCGTGACGTCGTCGGGCTTCGGCATCTTGTACTCCGGCACACCCTTCAGCGCGCGGCCCATGTATTCGACCCACACGGGCAACGCGAGGCCGCCACCGGTTTCCTTGTCGCCGAGACTGCGCGGGTTGTCGTAGCCGATCCACGCAATGGCCGTGAGCGTGTGCTGATAACCGGCGAACCACGCGTCGCGCGAGTCGTTGGTCGTGCCCGTCTTGCCGGCGAGATCAGTGCGTTTCAACACGTTGGTCTTGGCGCCAGTGCCGCGTTGCGCGACGCTTTGCAGCAGGCTGTTCATCACGTACGCATTGCGCGGCTCGATCGCGTGCGGCGCGCTCTGCCCGGCCACCAGCGGTTGCGCATGCGCGACCACCATGCCGCGCTGATCCGTGACTTCGGCGATCAGATACGGATTGACCCGATAGCCGCCGTTGGCGAACACCGAGAACGCACCCGCCATCTGCAACGGCGTGACGAGACCGGCGCCCAGCGCCATCGGCAGATAAGCCGGGTGACGATCCGCGTCGAAGCCGAAACGCGTGATGTACTGCTGCGCGTACTTCGTGCCGATCTGGTTCAGGATACGAATCGACACCAGGTTCTTCGAGCGCTGCAACGCGGTGCGCATGGTCATCGGGCCGTCGAAGCCGCCGCCGTAGTTCTTCGGCTCCCACGCCTGGCCGCCGGTCTCAGCCGCGCTGAAGAAAAGCGGCGCGTCGTTGATCACGGTTGCCGGCCCGAGTCCTTTTTCGAGCGACGCCGAATAGATGAACGGCTTGAAGCTCGACCCCGGCTGACGCCACGCCTGCGTGACGTGATTGAACTTGTTCTTGTTGAAGTCGAAGCCGCCGACCAGCGCGCGGATCGCGCCATCTTGCGGGATCACCGAAA
This sequence comes from Paraburkholderia phytofirmans, assembly GCF_046028095.1. GTDB lineage: Bacteria > Pseudomonadota > Gammaproteobacteria > Burkholderiales > Burkholderiaceae > Paraburkholderia > Paraburkholderia phytofirmans_A. Next base: position 116,535 of record NZ_JAQQDJ010000016.1, on the reverse strand, counting down.
CGAACGCGCCTTCCACTTGCGGCAATTGCGTGATCGACCAGTTGCCGTCGTCGTTCTTGACGAGCCGGATGATCGCGCCGGGCCGTACACGTTGATTCGGCTGCGCGCGCGGGCCGAGCGCGAACTGCGCGAAGCGCAGGCCGTCGCCCTGGATCGTCGCGACATTGCCGTCGATGAAAGCAGCCTGCACCTGTTTCGGACTCGCCGCGGTGACCACGGCGGCAATGATCTCGCCGTTGTCCGGGTGTTCGAGCAGCGCGTCGTCGATGGCCTGTTCGCGGTCGTCGGCGTCGGACGGCAGATCGATGAACGCCTCCGGACCGCGATAGCCGTGACGCCGTTCGTAGTCCATCAGACCTTTGCGCAGCGCGCGGTACGCGACGTCCTGATCGGCCGAATCGATCGTGGTCACCACGTTCAGGCCGCGCGTATAGGCTTCCTCGCGATACTGCGCGTACATCATCTGACGCACCATTTCTGCTACGTACTCCGCGTGCACGCTGAATTCCTTGCCCGCGCCCTTGACCACGAGCGGCTGCTTGCTCGCTTCGTCGTATTGTTCCTGCGTGATGTAGTGCAACTCGTACATGCGCTGCAGGATGTACTCCTGACGCACCTTCGCACGCTTCGGATTGACCACCGGGTTATACGCGGACGGCGCCTTCGGCAAACCGGCCAGCATGGCCGATTCCGCCAATGTCAGATCCTTCAGGTCCTTGCCGAAATACACGCGCGCCGCGCTCGCAAATCCGTAGGCGCGCTGGCCGAGATAGATCTGATTCATGTACACCTCGAGAATCTGATCTTTGGACAGCTTCGACTCGATCTTGTACGCGAGCAGCATCTCGTAGATCTTGCGCGTGTAGGTCTTTTCGCTCGAAAGGAAGAAGTTGCGCGCCACCTGCATGGTGATCGTGCTTGCGCCTTGCGTGGCGTGGCCGTTAGTCAGCGCGACGAAGCCCGCGCGCGCAATGCCCGTGAGGTCGACGCCGCCGTGATCGTAGAAGCGCGCGTCTTCGATGGCGAGGATCGCCTTCTTCAGGCTATCGGGCACATCCTGAATATGGACGATGTCGCGCCGTTCCTCGCCGAATTCGCCGATCAGCACATGGTCGGCCGTATAGATGCGCAGCGGCACCTTCGGACGATAGTCGGTCAACGCATCGAGCGACGGCAGATTGGGCGTGGCGACGACAAGCGCATAGCCGAGCACCAGCAGCACGCACAGAATGCCTGCGACGATCAGACCGACGAAGCCCAGGATGAGCTTCAGCCACAACGGGCGTTTGCGCTTTTTAGGCGCGGGCGGCGGGGACGTAGAAGACGTGGATTGCATGTAGGCACCAAAAAAGCAGTCCCGCGATTATAGCCGCCTCGCTTTTCAGCTTTCGGCATGCTTACTGACACTTCTTGACAAGTCTGCGCGCCGCGCGGGAATGACTTCACTGTAGTCGCTTTGATGGCGTGCAGGTCGTGCGTTGCTCAACGTTAGCCGTTTGGCTGAGTGTCGCGCGGCGGCGCGGCTACGCACAATTCTTCCTCATCACTCGCGTTCGAATGGTTCGTCGCGTGAGTCAGAGGGAGGGCGTGATGGCGTGGAAAAGATCTTGGCTTCAGGCAGTGCAACCCGGCGCGCAGCGTTTCGCCGCGGGGATTGATGTGGGCTCGCAGACTGTGCGTCTGGTCGTGCTGAGTCAGCGCGTGCGTTCACCAGGCGCGCTGCATATCGAATACGCGAGCACGGTCCCGCTTGTCGCCGGTGCGATGGCCGGCAGCGAGATTGCCGACCGGCACGCGGTGGCGCGTGCGTTGCGCGACGCGTTCGCCGATCTGCCGCATGCATGCGCGACGCAGGCCTTGCGGTGCGCGATGGCGCTGCCCGCATCGGCGACCATGACCACCACAGTGCCGCTCACGCGGCTTGCCGCGCAAAGCGGTTGTTCGGAAGACGGCGGGCATCAGTTGGCCGAGCTGGAGCCGGCGGTAATGAGCGAAGTCGAGCGCATTGCGGGCCTCGAGCGGCATGCTCTCGCTGTCGACTGGTATCTCGACGAAGCGTATGCGCCGGTCCGCTCCGTGACCATTGCCGCGACCGCGCGGCAACATCTCGAAGCGCGAATCGAATGCGCGGCGATTGCCGGCATCTCGCTCACGGCCATCGACGGTGAGCCGCATGCCGCATTGCGCGCCATGCGCTACGCGGCGAGTTACGAGCTCGATCCGCACGAGCCGTATGTCGCGTTGTGGATCGGCACGGACGGCGTGTACGGCTGGCGCATCGTGGACGACATCGTCGCCCGCGAAATGCGCTACCCCGCGCCGGAACACACCGATCTCGCCGATGCGTTGCGCGATCTGGCGCACGGCCCGGAACTCGACTGCGCATTGGTGAGCGGCGAGGTCGATCTGCTCGGCGGCGTGGGTTTCTCGACTGCGGATATCGCTGACGTATTGGGCTGCACGGTTCTGCCGTTCGAATGCGCGAGGCTCGGCGGCGTCGCTCGACCCTTGGACGATTCGCTGTTGCTCGACCCGTCCGGCGCGGTCGCATTCGGACTTGCGTTGCGCGGGGTGCTCGAATGACGGGCGGCCTGTTGCGTGCGGCGGCCTCGAACACGCGAGCGCCGGAACGCGGCACGCGCTTCGCGCGATCGTGGCTCGGGGGTTTCAATCTGCTGCCTTATCGGCAACGCAATGCGCGGCTTGCGCGCCGGCGGCGCGTGCTCGAATGGATTGCCGCGGTTTGCGCCGGTTTTGTCGCCGTCTTCGCACTGGCCGCCTGGCAGGCAATCGAGAGGGCGCGGCTCGAGGCACAGCGCGTGTCGATTGAACACACGTTCACGCAGCTATCGGCGCCGCTCGCCGAGCACGCCACGTTGCTGCGCGCGCGAGACGAACAGCGGCAGAACGGCGCCCGCGCAAAAAGCCTGTCGGAACCGCTCGTACATCTACGCGACCTGCTCGACGCGCTGAGTTTCGAACCGGGCGACGGTGTGGTGTTGCAGCAGTTGCGTCAGCGCGAAGACGAGACCGAGTTGCTGGCGACGTCGCGTGGACATCTCGCTTCGGCCGAGTGGCTCAAGCGCTTGAGTGCGATCCGCGGCGTGAAGGGGGCGGAGGTGAGCGACCTGCATCGTTCGGTCCCGCGCGGCGGTGCGGTTGCACAGGCGAGCTTGGCCGGTCCGATCGAATTCGGCGCGCATCTGCGTTGGAGCGAACCGGTGCAAAAAGCGGCTCGCCCGGCTGGGTCGTCCACGCAGCGTCCTGTGAAGTCTGAACAATCAAGAGGTGCGAAATGAGTACGATCTTTGTCGAGTTCGGCGGCGCGGCAAACGCGCGGCTTTTTCTTTCCCATTGGATGAAGCGCGTGCGCGTGCCGCTCGATGCATGGAGCCGGCGCCGCCGCTGGCTGGTCGCCTTGCTGATTGCCGTCGTGGTGTTCGGTTTGGGCGCGCACGGCTGGGTGGTGGCCGATCTCGGTGGCGTCGAAGCGAGCCGGGTGGCGTTGGAGGCCAGTCGCTTGCGTCTCGCAAACGCGCGGCACGCACTGGCGCAATTGCCTGCGCTGCGCCGCGAAGCTGCCGCCATGCCGGTTGCTGCTTCGACTGCGCGTTCCTCAGGGCCGTGGAGCTCCGCCGACGACGTCCGCATCGTCTCCGAACTGGCTGCGCAAAATAGCGTCGCGTTGCTGGCGGTGGAACCCGGTGCGGTGAGCGGCGCGGGCGTTGAGAGCATGCGTCCGCTGCAACTGACCGCGCGCACGGACTTCGTTCACCTGATGGCATTTCTGCGTGGACTGTCCGATCTGCCGGTGCTGATCGTGCCCGTCGATGTGACCGTCAAGCGGGACCCCGCCGCGCTGTCGGTGAGCGCCACGCTGCGCGTGTTCGACGCGCTGCGGCCGGCGTCGTCGGCAAACTCGGTGGAAGCACTCGACGACGACAGCCTCGATTCGGACGACGATGAAGAGGTTGTCTTCTTCGATCCGTTTTCGCAGCCGCAAATGCAGGCTGCCGGCGATCTGCCCGATGGCTCGTCAATGCGTCTGGTCGGAGTGCTGAGCGATCGCACGCGTGGATTGGCGGTGCTCGATACACCGGGCGGCGTGACGAGCGTCGAGCCCGGAGAGCGGATCGGCGCCGAGCGTGTCACGAAGCTGGACGCGTCCGGCATTACGTTGGCAAGGGACGGCGCGACACGCACGTTGGCGCTGACGGAGGCTTCCTGATGAGACTGGCGAAGCCATTTCCTTTTGCCTTGTCGAGTGCTGATACGCTTGCGTCGTCTCGCCTGATCGTGTGTCTCGGCCTGTGTCTTAGCACGGCGCTGGGCGCCGGCGTCACGCAGGCCTCGACTCAACCGCTGCCGCCGCTACCGGCCTACATGCCGCTCGACGACGCGGTCTCGCCACGCGATGCTTCGTACAACGGCACACCGCCGCTGCCACGCGACGTTTCCGCCGAGGTGCCCAATCCGTTTCGTCAGGATTCCGCAGACGATCGAGACGCACCGCGTATGAGTGCGGCAGCGGCGAATAATCGCACGGACGAGCCTGCCGCCGCCGACGACGCCGAGGGTTTACTGCCGTCGCCGTCGCGAGGGCAACCCTCCGCTCCAGCTCCTGGCGACGCAGACACCGATGCCGATTCCGACGGCTCCGTGCCACTGGGAAGACAGTTCGCTGCGTCGGCTCGCGCCGCCGCCACGCTCGAAGGCCCGCCGGTGCCGCTGCCGCCGCTCGCTCGTCTGAGCAACGCGCCACGCAGTGCCGCCGACGCGGCCCTCGCCCCCGACGACAAACCAATCTCGCTGAATTTCCAGCGTGCCGAACTTGGCGCCGTCCTCAATGCGTTCGCGCGATTCACCGGGCTGAACATCGTCGCGAGCGAGAGAGTGCGCGGCGCGGTCTCGTTGCGGCTCGACAAGGTGCCGTGGCGCACCGCGTTCGACACCCTGCTGGACGTCAACGGCCTCGCGATGGAGCGCCACGGCAACGTGATCTGGGTCGCCCCGATCGCGGATCTGGCCGCACGCGAGCGGCAGCGCTTCGAAGCGCACGCCCGGGCCGCCGATCTCGAGCCGCTCGCGAGCCGCACTTTCGAGCTGCACTACGCGCACGCCGAAGACGTCAGGCGTCTGCTGACCGGTTCGGGCGCTCAACGCGTACTGTCCAGGCGCGGTGCCGCGACTGCCGATCCGCGCACCAATCTGCTGTTCGTGACCGATCTCGAAGGGCGCCTCGCGCAGATTGCGGCGCTGCTCGCCTCCGTTGACCGGCCGACGCGCCAGGTGTTGATCGAAGCGCGTATCGTCGAGGGCGAACATGGTTTTTCGCGCAATCTCGGCGTGAAGCTCTCCATGGCGGCCACGAACGCCGACGGCACCGCGAAAGGCTTGACCGACGCCGGCTACGATCTGTCGGCCCGCCCGATTTCCGGCTTCGACGTCGCGACTGCCGGCCTGACCTTGTTCGCCGCCGGCGCGACGCGGCTGCTGAACATCGAGCTGAGCGCGCTGGAAGCGCAGGGGCGCGGCGAAATCGTCTCGAGCCCGCGCGTGGTCACGGCCGACCGGATGAAAGCGGTCGTCGAGCAGGGCACCGAGCTGCCGTATCAGGCGAAAGTGGGGCAGGGCGTGTCGGGCGTGCAGTTTCGCCGCGCCACGCTCAAACTGGAGGTCGAGCCGCAAATCATGCCGGACGGCCGGGTGGTGCTTGACCTCGACGTCGCCAAGGACAGCGTCGGCGAACAGACCGACGCCGGGCCCGCGATCAACACCAAGCACGTGCAAACGCGCGTCGAGGTCGAGGATGGTGGTACGGTGTCGATCGGCGGAATTTATGCGACCGACGACCGGGACGATGTGACGCGGGTTCCGGTCCTGGGCAAAATACCGGTTCTGGGTGCGCTTTTCCGCCATCGGGCTCATCGCGACCAGCGCAGCGAACTGGCTGTTTTCATTACGCCGCGCGTCGTTCAGACAAATTAGGGGCACGCTGCCGCCGCTTGCAGGAGAACGCCGGACCGCCCCCAGCTTTTCCGCTCCGCCGGATGCCCTATCAAGGGCCTGGCGCGAAGCGACAGGGCTGAGGGCGCTTTCAAGCGGGGCGCAGGCTCGACAAGGCGGCCGCTTTGCCAGTAAGCTGCGGCACGAACCAAACCGGATTAGCCAGAGGACACCGTTGCAAGCGCGGGACGCACACGCCAATGTATTTTTCGTAGGGCTCATGGGGGCAGGAAAAACCACCGTGGGCCGGGCCATTGCGCGCCGTCTAGATCGCCCGTTCTTCGATTCCGACCATGAAATCGAGGCGCGCACGGGCGCGCGCATCCCGGTGATCTTCGAGCTGGAGGGCGAAGCGGGCTTCCGCGAGCGCGAAGCCAGCGTGATTTCCGACCTGACCGGGCGTGACAATATCGTCCTCGCCACCGGTGGCGGCGCGATACTGCGGCCGGAAAACCGCGAAGCGCTGCAAAATCGCGGAGTGGTGATCTATCTGCGCGCCAATCCGCACGACCTGTGGCTGCGCACCCGGCGCGACAAGAATCGCCCGCTGTTGCAGACCGAAGACCCCAAAGCGCGTCTCGAAGCACTCTACGAAGTGCGCGACCCGTTATACCGGGAATGCGCGCATTTCGTGATCGAAACCGGCCGGCCTTCGGTCAACGGACTCGTCAACATGGTTCTGATGCAGCTCGAGATGGCCGGCGTCGCCAAACATCCTGCGTCATAATGGACCGTATGAATACCGTCAACGTCGAACTGGGCGAGCGAGCCTACCCCATCCATATCGGTACTGATCTGATCAGCCAGACCGCGCTGTTCGCGCCGCATATCGCCGGCAGCTCGGTCACCATCGTCACCAATTCCACTGTCGATCCGCTGTACGGCGACAAGCTGCGCGCCGCGCTGGCGCCGCTCGGCAAGCAGGTGTCCACGGTCGTCTTGCCCGACGGCGAGGCGTACAAGAACCTGGAAACCCTGAACCTGATTTTCGACGCGCTGCTCGGCGGCCGCGCCGATCGCAAGACCACGCTGATCGCATTGGGCGGCGGCGTGATCGGCGACATGACGGGCTTTGCGGCGGCGTGCTACATGCGCGGCGTGCCATTCATTCAGGTGCCGACCACGTTGCTTTCGCAGGTGGATTCGTCGGTGGGCGGCAAGACGGGCATCAACCACCCGCTTGGCAAAAATATGATCGGCGCGTTCTATCAGCCGCAGGCCGTGATCGCCGACATCGGCGCGCTGCGCACGCTGCCGCCGCGTGAGCTGGCGGCGGGCATCGCCGAAGTGATCAAGACCGGCGCCATCGCGGACGCGGGCTTCTTTCGCTGGATCGAAGCCAATATCGAGGCATTGAATCGCTGCGAACCCGAAGCGCTGGCCGAAGCGGTCAAGCGGTCGTGCGAAATCAAGGCGTCGGTGGTCGCGCAGGACGAGCGCGAGGGCGGACTGCGCGCCATCCTCAATTTCGGCCACACCTTCGGCCATGCAATCGAAGCCGGCCTCGGCTACGGCGAGTGGCTGCATGGTGAAGCAGTGGGCTGCGGGATGGTGATGGCGGCGGACCTGTCCGTGCGTCTCGGCTATCTCGACGAAGCAGCCCGCAAGCGTCTGGTCGACGTGATCGTCGCCGCGCATTTGCCGACGCGCGCGCCCGCGCTCGGCGACTTGCGTTATGTCGAACTCATGCGGGTCGACAAGAAGGCGGAAGCCGGCGCGATCAAATTCATTCTGCTGAAGCGTTTCGGTGAGACGCTCATCACCCAGGCGCCCGACGCCGAGGTGCACGCCACGCTGGCCGCCGCCGTCTGAGTCTCGCGGGGCATCCAGCAACGCAGCACGCACTCGCGTCACGAGGCGCCGCCCATGTTTCGGAGAACCCGGTGACTGACAGGCGCAGCGACGATGTAAAGCATGAACTGGCGGCAGGCGCGGCGGTAATCAACGTGCCTTCGCAGGAAGCACTCGAAGCGCACCTCGCTCCGTACGCGGCGCATTCGGCGCAGTCGCGCGGTCGCCGCTATCCGGAAGCCGCCCCCAGCGCGCGTACCGAATTCCAGCGGGACCGTGACCGCATCGTCCATTCGACGGCATTCCGCCGGCTCGAGTACAAAACTCAGGTGTTCGTGAATCACGAGGGCGATCTGTTTCGCACGCGTCTGACTCACAGCCTGGAAGTCGCGCAGATCGCGCGGTCGGTCGCGCGCAATCTGCGGGTGAACGAAGATCTCGTCGAAGCAATCTCCCTTGCCCATGATCTCGGGCATACGCCCTTCGGCCATGCCGGACAGGACGCGCTCAACGAATGCATGCGCGAGCACGGGGGCTTCGAACACAATCTGCAGAGCCTGGCGGTTGTCGATGATCTGGAGGAGCACTACGGCGCGTTCAATGGCCTGAACCTCTGTTTCGAAACGCGCGAGGGGATTCTGAAGCACTGTTCGCGCGAGAACGCGCGGCGGCTCGGCGCATTGGGCGAGCGCTTTCTGGAAGGCCGGCAACCGTCCATCGAGGCGCAGATCGCGAACGTGGCGGACGAGATCGCATACAACAACCACGACGTCGACGACGGTCTGCGCTCGGGCCTGCTCACCGTCGAGCAACTCGCCGAAGTGGAGTTGTGGCAGGTGCACTACGAAACGGCGCGCAGCGATTTTCCGCAGATCGAAGGAAGGCGGCTCATTCACGAGACGGTGCGCCGCATCATCAATACGCTGATTGTCGATCTGATCGATACGACGAGGTTGAATCTGGACCGGCACGCGCCGGCGTCGCTGGACGCGGTGCGCCTATCGCCCGCGCTGGTCGCGCATAGCGACGAAATTGCCGCGCAGGCTGCGGCGCTCAAGCGCTTTCTGTTCAAGAACCTGTACCGCCATTACCGTGTGATGCGTATGGCCAACAAGGCGCGCCGCGTCGTCGCCGGTTTGTTCGACGCGTTCACGGACGATCCGCGGCTGCTGCCGCCAAGCTACCAGTCAACCGACGCGACGCAGCAACCGCGTCTGATCGCCCACTACATCGCGGGCATGACGGATCGTTACGCGGTCAAGGAATACCAGCGGCTGTTCGTGATCGACGACAATTGAGCAGTGCGGCACGAACTAGCGCCGGCCGCGACGACCGCGGCCGCGCGCCAGTGGAATGCGTCGTATAGAACACTTGCAGCTAGCTACCGCCGATCGGCGGCAGCCCCGCGCGGCAGACGCCTTAACGCAGCCGCGACGCGAACAACGCGCCCGCAATCAGCGCGACGCCGCCGACGATCGCAATCGTCTGCCACGGATTTTCATGCACGTAATCGTCGGCGTCGGCGACCGCCACCTGGGCGCGTTCGCGCACCGCGTCGCGCGTATCGTTCAAACGGGCGCGCGCGACGTCGAGTTGTTTGCGGAGTTTGCCGCGCAACGCTACCGCGTCGGCTTGGGTGCCGTCTGCCAGCGTGGATTCGAGTTCCGACATTAGCGTGCGCAGTTCGCCTGCGATATCTTCGGCCGCGTGGCGGCTGTGGCGAGCGATACGCCGCGCACGGCGGCTGGTGCTGGTCCAGGATTCGCCGAGGGCGTCTCGCGTATTCGGAAGTGCAGTCATGGTCGCTCCGTCGATGAGGTGAAAAGGGTCCCGCGCGTTGTCACGAAGACGCAGCTTCACGTCAGACGCGGGAAACACCATGCGAACGCAACTTCGGTGCCAAACCCCGCAAGCCCTAGCCACCGTGGCCCGAGCGCAGATTCGTCAGCAGGTATTGCACAGGATGGCGCGATTCCGCGTCAAATTTACAAACGCCGACCGATGATCCGCGCGCGCTTCCATGAGCGCCGAACCGGCCTTCACGAAGCGCGCACAAAATAAAAACGCCGCCATTGGATGTATGACGGCGTTGTCCAAGCCACGAAAATTCGACTACCCTACCTCAACGGCCCCTAATTTTTTTGAAGCGTTAGAAACGGTAACCGATGTTGACGTAGGAAACAATCGGGTTCAGTTTGATCTTGGTTTGCGACTGCACGTTCAGTGTGCCGACTGGCGTGTTCGCTGCGGTGTTCAGCTTGGCGGTCGTGCTGAGCGGCAGGTACGAAATCGAGACGCCCGCGAACCAGTGCTGGTTGAACGCATAAGTGAAGCCGGCATTAAACACCGGCTCCCACGAACTATCCGTAGTGACGGTGGTCGGACCATGCAGAACGTTGGCCTCGAATGCGCTGTTGGTGATCTTTTCGTCGGTGAACCAGATGCGGCTCACACCAACGCCGAGATACGGGCGGAACGTCGCAGTGGGGGCATTGAAGTAGTACTTGAACAGCAGAGTCGGGCTCCACTGTTTTGCCTGGCCCAGCTTGCCGAACTGGGCGAGACTGCCGGAACCTTCCAGGTCGAACGAAGGCGGCACGCCAATGACGAACTCGGCTGCGATGTGATCTGTAACGAAGTAGCCGGCAGTGAAACCGATGGTGTCGGCTGAACTGAGTGTTGCACCGGTGTTGGCTTCGGTGATGTTGGTCGGGCTGCCGCCGATGCTCGTCACTTTCAACGGTTGGCTGCTCGATTGAGGCGCTAGATGGAACCAGCCCGAGGTGACGTAAAAGCTACCGGCCGATTGCGCGTGCGCTGCCGTTGTCATACAGGCTAGCGCCGCGATCCCCGTTACGGCCTGTTTTAATTTCATATGTGCTCCTCCAAAAAAGGCCCGCTCATTATGACTACAACGTTTGAAACAAACCATACGCGGCGGTTAGAGCTTTCTCCCTAAGCGCCGCGTGGTTTCTGGCTCTGCCGCATGGCGCCGAAGCTTGAGCGCATGCGGTTCTTCGGACCTTCGGGTATGTACCAACGCGACTATCGGATACTCCAGCATGGCACGGCTTGCACGTCTCTATGTCCCTGACCAGCCGCAGCACGTCATCCTCCGCGGGCTCGATCAGCAGCCCGCTTTCGTCGACGACCAGGACTACGAGCTGTTCATCGATTGTTTGAAAGCGGCTTCGCGCGATCACCACTTGTCCATCCACGCGTATGCGCTGATGCCGGGCGCGGTGCAACTGCTCGTCACGCCGACCGAGGAGTCGAGTCTGCCTAAGGCGATGCAGGCGGTTGGGCGCCGTTACGTGGCGCACTTTAACAGGCGCTACGCGCGCCGTGGCACGTTGTGGGAAGGGCGCTACAGAGCCACGGTGATCGAAGGCGAGCGCTACTTTCTGCTAGCGAGCCGCGTGGTCGAGATGTGTCCGGTGCGCGCGGGACTCGTGAGCACGCCGGAAGACTACCGCTGGTCGAGCTACCGCCATCACATCGGCCTGACGCTCGACAGCCTGATCACCGACCATCCGCTGTACTGGTCGCTTGGCAATACGCCGTTCGAACGGCAGCGCGCTTACCGCGAATTGTGCGAGCAGCCGCTCGACGAACGCGAAGCCAGTCAGCTTCAGCAGGCGACGCTGAAGGGCTGGGTTTTGGGCAGCGATACATACCGCGAGTGGGCGGCGCGGGCTGCGAACCGGCGTGTGTCGCCATTGCCACGCGGGCGGCCGCGCAAGGTGCGCGAGACGCCGCAGCAGCAATAAAGCGTTTCGCATCAATGGGCTGCATCGGAACGGCATGTTCGCATGCCGTTTTCTTTTGCCCCAAGTTGATGTGGCACCAATAAAAATGCACCGCAATGCACCAACTTGATAATTGGGGTTCGATGATCACGTTTTATTTGCTATTCCATTGATTCGTCGCGTATATTCCGAATTCCGGCGCTTTTTGACGCGCGTAGCATCCAGCGTTGAGCGCGCCGTCGCGGTTGTGAATCGCACTGCGGCAATAGAAAAACGGTTTAACGGCCTGTCCGGCCCCTCACAGACGGTGTCCCCATGAACGACCACCAGCAACCGATTCACCCGGTTCCCGCCGCGCAAGGTCTGTACGACCCGCAAAACGAGCACGACGCCTGCGGCGTCGGCTTCGTCGCTCACATCAAGGGCAAGAAAAGCCACGAGATCATCGAGCAGGGCCTGAAGATTCTCGAGAACCTCGACCACCGGGGCGCCGTCGGCGCCGATCCGCTCATGGGCGACGGCGCGGGCATCCTGATCCAGATTCCGGACGGCTTCTATCGCGAGGAAATGGCCAAGCAGGGCGTGGTGCTGCCGCCGCACGGCGAATATGGCGTCGGCATGGTCTTCCTGCCGAAGGAACACGCTTCGCGTCTCGCCTGTGAACAGGAACTGGAACGCACGGTGAAGGCCGAAGGCCAGGTCGTGCTGGGCTGGCGCGATGTGCCGGTCGACCACACCATGCCGATCTCGCCCACCGTGAAGGCAAGCGAGCCGCTGATCCGCCAGATCTTCATCGGCCGCGGCAAGGACATCATGGTGACGGACGCGCTCGAGCGGAAGCTGTACATCATCCGCAAGACCGCGAGCCACCGCATCCAGGCGCTCAAGCTCAAGCACGGCAAGGAATACTTTGTGCCGTCGTGCTCGGCGCGCACGGTGGTCTACAAGGGCCTGCTGCTAGCCGGCCAGGTCGGCGTGTATTACCGCGACCTGCAGGACGAGCGCACGGTCTCGGCGCTGGCGCTGGTGCACCAACGCTTCTCGACCAACACGTTCCCGGCGTGGGAACTGGCTCACCCGTACCGCATGATCGCCCACAACGGCGAAATCAACACGGTGAAGGGCAACGTCAACTGGCTGAACGCCCGTACCGGCGCGATCGCGTCGCACGTGCTCGGCGACGATCTGCCGAAGCTGTGGCCGCTGATCTATCCGGGCCAATCGGACACCGCCTCGTTCGACAACTGTCTCGAACTGCTGGTGATGGCCGGCTACCCGCTCGTCCACGCGATGATGATGATGATCCCGGAAGCCTGGGAACAGCACACGCTGATGGACGACAACCGCCGCGCGTTCTACGAATACCACGCCGCGATGATGGAGCCGTGGGACGGCCCCGCTGCGATCGCCTTCACCGACGGCCGCCAGATCGGCGCGACGCTCGACCGTAACGGTCTGCGCCCGGCGCGCTACATCATTACGGACGACGACCTCGTGATCATGGCCTCGGAAGCCGGCACGCTGCCTATCTCCGAGTCGAAGATCGTCAAGAAGTGGCGTCTGCAGCCGGGCAAGATGTTCCTGATCGACATGGAACACGGCCGCATCATCGACGACAAGGAACTGAAGGACAACCTCGCGAACGCCAAGCCGTACAAGAGCTGGATCGACGCCGTGCGTATCAAGCTCGACGAGATCGAGCCGAAGGCCGAAGACGTCGCCACGGAACGCCGCGAGGCCGCTGCCTTGCTGGATCGCCAGCAGGCGTTCGGCTACACGCAGGAAGACCTCAAGTTCCTGATGGCGCCGATGGCGCAAGCCGGCGAAGAAGCCGTCGGCTCGATGGGCAACGACTCGCCGCTGGCAGTCATGTCCAACAAGAACAAGACGCTCTACCACTACTTCAAGCAGCTGTTCGCGCAAGTGACGAACCCGCCGATCGACCCGATCCGTGAAAACATGGTGATGTCGCTGGTGTCGTTCGTCGGTCCGAAGCCGAACCTGCTGGACACGAACAACATCAACCCGCCGATGCGTCTCGAAGTGTCGCAGCCGGTGCTCGACTTCAAGGACATCGCGAAGATCCGCGCGATCGATCAGTACACGGGCGGCAAGTTTAGTTCGTACGAACTGAACATCTGCTATCCGGTGGCGTGGGGCAAGGAAGGCATCGAAGCGCGCCTCGCCTCGTTGTGCGCGGAAGCCGTGGATGCGGTCAAGTCCGGCTACAACATGCTGATCGTGTCGGACCGCAAGACCGACCGCGACAACGTCGCGATTCCGGCGCTGCTGGCTACCGCCGCGATCCACACGCACCTCGTGCAGCATGGTCTGCGCACGAGCGCGGGTCTCGTCGTGGAAACCGGCTCGGCGCGCGAAACGCACCACTTCGCGCTGCTCGCGGGCTACGGCGCGGAAGCCGTGCACCCGTACCTTGCGATGGAAACGCTGAGCCAGCTCGCGGCCGGCCTGAAGGGCGACCTGTCGGCGGAGAAGGCGGTCTACAACTTCACGAAGGCTGTCGGCAAGGGCCTGATGAAGGTCATGTCCAAGATGGGCATTTCGACCTACATGTCGTACACCGGCGCGCAGATTTTCGAAGCGGTCGGCCTGGCCGAAGACCTGGTGGTGAAGTACTTCAAGGGCACGTCGTCGAAGGTGGGCGGCATCGGCCTGTTCGACGTCGCGGAAGAAGCGATCCGTCTGCACCGCGACGCGTTCGGCGACAACCCGGTCCTCGCGAACATGCTCGACGCGGGCGGCGAATACGCGTACCGCGTGCGCGGCGAAGAACACATGTGGACGCCGGATGCGATCGCCAAACTGCAACACTCGGCGCGCAGCAACTCGTATCAGACGTACAAGGAATACGCGCATCTGATCAACGATCAGACCAAACGTCACATGACGTTCCGCGGCCTGTTCGAATTCAAGTTCGATCCGACCAAGGCCATCCCGCTCGACGAAGTCGAATCGGCGAAGGAAATCGTCAAGCGTTTCGCCACCGGCGCGATGTCGCTGGGCTCGATCTCGACTGAAGCGCACGCCACGCTGGCGGTCGCGATGAACCGCATCGGCGGCAAGTCGAACACCGGCGAAGGCGGCGAGGACGTGAACCGTTATCGCAACGAACTGCGCGGCATTCCGATCAAGAACGGCGACACCATGAAGTCGGTGATCGGCGACGAAGTGATCGTCGACATTCCGTTGAAGGAAGGCGATTCGCTGCGCTCGAAGATCAAGCAGGTGGCATCGGGCCGTTTCGGCGTGACCGCGGAATACCTCGCCTCCGCCGATCAGATCCAGATCAAGATGGCGCAAGGCGCGAAGCCGGGCGAAGGCGGTCAGTTGCCGGGCCACAAGGTGTCGGACTACATCGGCAAGCTGCGTTACTCGGTGCCGGGCGTCGGCCTGATTTCGCCGCCGCCGCACCACGACATCTACTCGATCGAAGATCTGGCGCAGCTGATCCACGATCTGAAGAACGCCAACTCGGCGGCCAGCATTTCGGTGAAGCTGGTGTCGGAATCGGGCGTCGGTACGGTTGCCGCAGGTGTCGCCAAGGCCAAGGCCGATCACGTCGTGATCGCCGGCCATGACGGCGGCACGGGTGCGTCGCCGCTGTCGTCGGTGAAGCATGCCGGCACGCCGTGGGAACTCGGTCTCGCCGAAACGCAGCAAACGCTGGTGCTGAACCAGTTGCGCGGCCGTATCCGCGTGCAGGCCGACGGTCAGATGAAGACCGGCCGCGACGTCGTGATCGGCGCGCTGCTCGGCGCGGACGAGTTCGGTTTCGCCACGGCGCCGCTCGTCGTCGAAGGCTGCATCATGATGCGCAAGTGCCATCTGAACACCTGCCCGGTCGGCGTCGCGACGCAAGATCCGGTGCTGCGTGCGAAGTTCCAGGGCCAGCCGGAACACGTCGTGAACTTTTTCTTCTTCGTTGCGGAAGAAGCGCGCGAAATCATGGCGCAACTGGGCATCCGCAAGTTCGACGACCTGATCGGCCACGCCGAACTGCTCGATATGAAGAAGGGCATCGAGCACTGGAAGGCCAAGGGTCTCGACTTCTCGCGCGTGTTCTATCTGCCGCAAGTGTCGGCTGAAGTGGCGCGCAAGCATGTCGACGTTCAGGACCACGGTCTGGACAAGGCACTCGACCACACGCTGATCGAGAAGGCGAAGGCAGCGATCGAGAAGGGCGAGCACGTCTCGTTCATCCAGCCGGTGCGTAACGTGAACCGTACGGTCGGCGCGATGCTGTCCGGCACGATCGCGAAGAAGTACGGCCACGACGGCCTGCCCGACGACGCGATCCATATCCAGTTGAAGGGCACCGCGGGTCAGAGCTTCGGCGCGTTCCTCGCGAAGGGCGTCACGCTGGATCTGGTCGGCGACGGCAACGACTACGTCGGCAAGGGCCTCTCGGGCGGGCGCATCATCATCCGTCCGACCAACGATTTCCGCGGCAAGTCGGAAGAGAACATCATCTGCGGCAACACGGTGATGTACGGCGCGATCGAAGGCGAAGCGTTCTTCCGCGGCGTGGCAGGCGAGCGCTTCTGCGTGCGTAACTCGGGCGCAACGGCGGTTGTCGAAGGCACGGGCGACCACGGTTGCGAATACATGACGGGCGGCACGGTGGTCGTGCTCGGCGAAACGGGCCGTAACTTCGCGGCCGGCATGTCGGGCGGCATCGCCTACGTGTACGACCCGGACAGCTCGTTCGCGGGCAAGTGCAACAAGTCGATGGTCGCGCTCGATCCGGTCTTGCAAACGGCCGAACAGGAACGCACGGTCGACAAGGGCCTGTGGCACGCCGGCGCGACCGACGAAGCGCTGCTCAAGGGACTCATCGAGCGTCACTTCCAGTTCACGGGCTCGCCGCGCGCCAAAGCGCTGCTCGAAAACTGGGACGCGTCGCGCCGTCAATTCGTGAAGGTGTTCCCGACCGAATACAAGCGCGCGCTGGGCGAAATGGCCGCGAAGAAGGCGAACAAGGAAGTGCTCGCCGCCTGATTCGCAACTGGCCTCAAGCCAAAGACGTCACAAACAAGCCGTACCCGCCGCGCCCCACCGTCCAACGGTGCACGCGGCGGGTGTAGATCACCCCACCTGATTAGATAGAGAAGAGAACCACATGGGCAAGGCAACCGGTTTTCTCGAGTTCGAACGCCGCCACGAGGCGTACGAAGCTCCGCTCACACGTGTGAAGCACTACAAGGAATTCGTCGCCGCACTGACCGACGACGAAGCGAAGATTCAAGGCGCGCGTTGCATGGACTGCGGCATTCCGTTCTGCAACAACGGCTGCCCGGTGAACAACATCATCCCGGACTTCAACGACCTGGTGTTCCATCAGGACTGGAAGAACGCGATCGAAGTGCTGCACTCGACCAACAACTTCCCCGAGTTCACGGGCCGCATCTGCCCGGCGCCGTGCGAAGCGGCGTGCACGCTCGGCATCAACGACGACCCGGTCGGCATCAAGTCGATCGAACACGCGATCATCGACAAAGCCTGGGCTGAAGGCTGGGTTGCGCCGCAGCCGCCGAAGCACAAGACCGGCAAGAAGGTTGCCGTGGTCGGTTCCGGCCCCGCTGGTTTGGCCGTCGCGCAGCAACTCGCGCGCGCGGGGCACGATGTCACCGTGTTCGAGAAGAACGACCGCATCGGTGGTTTGCTGCGTTATGGCATTCCCGACTTCAAGCTGGAGAAGTGGCTGATCGATCGCCGCATGCGTCAGATGGAAGCCGAAGGCGTGACGTTCCGCGCGGGCGTGTTCATCGGCAAGGCGGATTCGCTGCCGGCGCATATCGGCAACACGGCGAAGGAAACCGTTTCGCCGGAGCAACTGAAGGAAGAGTTCGACGCCGTGGTGATCGCCGGCGGTTCGGAAACGCCGCGCGATCTGCCGGTGCCGGGTCGCGAGCTGGAAGGCATCCACTATGCGATGGAATTTCTGCCGCAACAGAACAAGGTCAATGCCGGCGACAAGGTCGCGAACCAGTTGCTCGCGAAGGGCAAGCATGTGGTCGTGATCGGCGGCGGCGATACGGGTTCGGACTGCGTGGGCACGTCAAATCGTCATGGCGCGAAGAGCGTCACGCAATTCGAACTGCTGCCGCAACCGCCGGAAGAAGAAAACAAGCCGCTCGTGTGGCCGTACTGGCCGATCAAGCTGCGCACGTCGTCGTCGCACGACGAAGGCTGCTCGCGTGACTGGGCGGTCGCGACCAAGCGCCTCGAAGGCAAGAACGGCAAGGTCGAGAAGCTGATCGCGGCGCGCGTCGAATGGAAGGACGGCAAGATGCAGGAAGTGCCGGGTTCCGAATTCGAAATGAAGGCCGATCTGGTGCTGCTCGCTATGGGCTTCACGCAGCCGGTGTCGCCGGTGCTCGAAGCGTTCGGCGTCGACAAGGATAATCGCGGCAACGTGCGTGCTTCTACGGAAGGCGACAAGGCGTATTACACCTCGGTGGACAAGGTGTTCACCGCGGGCGATATGCGCCGCGGTCAGTCGCTGGTGGTGTGGGCGATTCGTGAAGGCCGTCAGTGCGCGCGTTCGGTCGATGCGTTCCTGATGGGTCATTCGGAACTGCCGCGTTAAACGTCTCCTGTCCGGTTTTCAAGCTGAGGCGTGGAAACCGGCTACTGCTTGCAGGAAGAGGTGGAGACGACAATGTGCCGCGTCAGCGGCGCATCAAGCGGTGAAAAAACAAAGCCGGGCACCTGAGAGGGTGACCCGGCTTTTTAACTTCAACGCATAACGGCGCTATGTGCGTGATTTACCGTACCGCCCCACCGTCAACCCATCGAGATCGATCTCCGGCTTACGGTGCGTGATCAAATCCGCGACCACGCGCCCCGAACCCATCGACATCGCCCAGCCCGTTGAGCCGTGGCCGAGGTTCAGCCACAGCTTCTCGATGCCGGACGGACCGAGCAGCGGCGCGCCATCGGGCGTCATTGGACGGCGGCCGACCCAGAAATGCGCGGAGGTAGGATTAGCCGCGTGCGGGAACCAGTCGCTCAACACTTTCATCAGCGTTTGCAAGGCCTGTTCGCGCAAGGTGGTCTGCCGATTGCCAAGTTCCGCGGTGCCGGCCACCCGCAAGTTGTTGCCGAATCGCGTGATCGCCGTCTTCAGCGATTCATCCATCAGCGCGCCGCGCGGGGCTTTTTCTTCGTCGGTGACGGGCAGCGTTGCCGAATAGCCCTTCACCGGATAAAGCGGCACGTTCACGCCAAGCCGCGCGAGCAACCCCGCACTGTCGACGCCCAGCGCCACCACCACCGCATCCGCATGCAGCATCTCGGCGCCGCGTTCGCTCTCGATACGCACCGCGCGCACCGCACCGCCTTGCACATCGAGCGACGTCACACGCGTGTCGAAGCGAAAGCGCACGTCGTTGCGCTCGCAGATAGCGCGCAGTTCGCGCGTGAAGCGGGCGCAATCGCCGGCTTCGTCGTCGGGCAGATAGAGGCCCGAGAGCGGCGCCTGACGTGCCCAGCTCAAACCCGGCTCGATCTCGACACACTGCGCCGCGCTGACTTCCCGATGCGCGATACCCGCGTCGCGCAACACGGCGAGCGCCGGCTGCGCGAGTTCGACGTCGTACTCGCTGCGGAACAACTGCAGATAGCCTTGGCTGCGGCCGTAGTCGAACGGATAGCAGGCGCGGAACTCATGCAGACAGTCGCGGCTGTAGTAAGCAATGCGCTGCATGCGCTGCTTGTTGACGCGAAACCGTTCGAGATCGCATTCATGCAGCCAGCGCGCGATCCAGCGCCATTGAGCCGGATCAAAGGTGGGGCGGAAGATCAGCGGCGAGGCCGGCTTGAACAGGTATTTGAGGATCTTCGCCGGCATGCCGGGCGCGGCCCAGGGCGTTACATAGCCCGGCGCGATCACGCCCGCGTTGCCGAAACTGGTGGAGAGCGCGACGTCCGGTTCGCGCTCGATCACGGTGACTTCGCAGCCCTGCTGGCGCAGGTAAAAAGCGGTGGCGACGCCAATCACGCCGCCGCCCAGAACAATCGTTTTCATGTGTGTGTACTGCGGATTCAGGCGGCAGGCTGGGTCGCGCCGAGTACCTTGCCCTTGGTTTCAGGCAGACACAACGCGGCGACGATCACGAGCAGGTAGCCCGAGCCGGCCACGATGCCCATCGCCTTCACCAGCGTCATGGTTTGCGACAGTGTACCGACCAGAATCGGAAAGAACGAGCCGAGTCCACGCCCGAGGTTGTAGCAGAATCCTTGTCCCGAACCGCGTATCGCATTCGGATAAAGCTCGGACAGGTAAGCGCCCACGCCCGCGAAAATCCCTTGTACCACGATGCCGAGCGGAAAGCCGAGCGCGAGCATCATGCCGTCGGTGATCGGCAGCATGGTGTAGAACATGCCCAGCACGAAAGAGCCGATCGCGAACAGCACGAACGACGCGCGCCGGCCGATCTTGTCGCACAGAATCGCGCCGACGATATACCCCGTGAACGAACCGACGATCAGCACGATCAGATACCCACTCGTGTTGAACACCGACAGATGCCGCACGGTTTTCAGATAGGTCGGCAGCCACGTGGTGATCGCGTAATAGCCGCCGAGCATGCCGGTGCACAGCACGCTGCCGAGCAGGGTGGTTTTGAGGTGAGCGCCCGAGAAGATCTGCAGGAAGTGCGAGGTGTCGAAACCACTCTCACGAGCCCGGCGCGTTTCGAGAAAGATCTCCGGATCGCTTACGTTGCGGCGAATGTAGATGATCCACGCGGCGGGCAGCAGGCCGATCCAGAAGCAGGCGCGCCATGCATACTGTTCCGGCAGCAGCGCGAAGAA
The DNA here is from genome assembly GCF_046028095.1 of Paraburkholderia phytofirmans. Taxonomy (GTDB): domain Bacteria; phylum Pseudomonadota; class Gammaproteobacteria; order Burkholderiales; family Burkholderiaceae; genus Paraburkholderia; species Paraburkholderia phytofirmans_A. The sequence continues at coordinate 96,151 of NZ_JAQQDJ010000016.1, read as the reverse complement.
TGCCCAGTAAATGATGGCCGCGGCCGCCCAGCCGAACGACCAGCTGCTTTGCACGGTGCCGACCGCTTTCGCGCGATGCTGCGGCGAGCGAATGGTCTCGGCCATCATGATCGTCACGACCGACCACTCACCGCCGAAGCCGATGCCCTGCAGCGTGCGCGTGGTGAGCAACTGCCAGAACGAGTGCGTGAAGCCGGATAGAAAGGTGAACAGCGCGAAGGTGGCGATGGTCCACTGCAATACGCGGATGCGGCCGTAGCGGTCGGCCAGAATACCGGCGAGCCAGCCGCCCACCGCCGACGAGATCAGCGAACTGGTGGCGATCATGCCGGCTTCGCTTTTGGTCATGCCCCACGTCGCGATCAGCGTCGGAATGAGGAAGGAGTAAATCATGAAGTCGAAGGCGTCGACTGCGTAACCGCCGAAGCCGGCGTACAGCGTGCGGCGTTCGCGCTGGGTCAGTTCGGTGAACCATTGGAGAGAAGGCATGTTTTGTTGTGGTCTCCAGGGCTTGTTGGCCTGCCGTCGGCGTGAATGTGGGGTGCTTGCATTCTACGGGGATGGGGCGTGGTGAGGCCAGTTGTGGTCAAAAATGGCAGGCAACGGTAAGAAACCGATAAGAGATGAAAAGCCGGAGAAATCTGCCCGAGGAAAAGCCAACGCCGCGGCCAGGCTGGCGATCGCTCTGTTCGGGTAACGCGCGCGAGCCGCTTTTTCCTTACCAACTACTACCGTGTAACCCAAACGATATTGAGCATGGTTAAACTGCGCTCGCAGCGTCGATGCTGCGACTAATCCACTCACGCCTGCGCCAGCCACGCCGAATGCCCGCCACCGCAAAAACCTGCTCGCCATCCCGTCGCTCCGCGAGCACTTTTACGCGGACAAGCCAGATTCCGGACGAGACGCCGCTGGCCTCGCGCCGGACATTTCTGAAGCGCTCGGCCAGCGTGCTGCTGGTTTCCGGCATGAGCAGCTCGCTGCTGTCCGCGTGTGGCGGCGGCAACCTCAATGCCGACCAGCCGGCCACGCCGCGCCTCGCATCGGTCGATAACTTCCGCGATCTGGCGGGAGCGGCCGCGGGGTATCCGACCGTCGACGGCAAACAGATGCGCCGGGGCGCGTTCTACCGCGCGAACGCATTGACGCTCAACACCACCGACCAGGCGACGATCGACCGGCTCGGCATTGCCTCGGTCTACGATCTGCGCACGCCCGGTGAAATCGCGCGGACCGCCGATATCCTGCCGAGCGGCGCGACCAGCCAGACGCTCAACGTGCTCGGCATCACTGACTTCGTCGCGCCAAACTTCGAGACGGCGGGCGCCGCTGTCGCGTTCATGGAATCGCAGGCGCGCGGCTACGTCACCGGCGCCGCTCAGCGCGCCGCATACGGTGCGTTGCTGACGAGTCTCGCCGAAGGACCCGGCGCGCAACTCTTTCACTCCAACGCGGGCAAGGACCGCACCGGCTGGGTCGCGGCGCTCCTGCTCAGCATTGCGAACGTTCCGCTCGACGTCATCATGCAGGACTATCTGCTGAGCAACGTCTATCTGGCGCCGTCGATCGAGACGCAAACCGACAGGCTGCGCGCACAGGACGGCGACGCCATCGCTTCCGCCGAAGCGCCGTTGATGAATGTTCAGGAAAATTATCTGCAGGCCGGGTTCGACCAGGTGCAGGCGATCTACGGCACGATGGTGAGCTATCTGACGCAAGGCCTCGGCGTCTCGCAGACGACCATCGACACCTTGCACAGCCGCCTCGTGGTCTGAGACGTCACGGCCGCGCGCCAAGCGTTTGACACGAAAAACGCAGGCAAAAAAAAGTCCGCCCTAAATGACGGGGCGGACAGAGAAGGGCGGCATCGAGGTTGCCGGAGACGACTATAAAGCCGCCGCGCCTGCGATTGTCGATCCAGTAAGGGCGCGTAAGCGCCGCCCAACTTTTCTCACGTCAACGCCGGTACAAGCGGCATTTCGATCCGCACTTCCAGACCGCCCTGCGCGTGATTACGCACATGACAGCGTCCGCCGCGATCGTGCGCGAGCCGCGCGACGATCGCGAGGCCGAGGCCGCAATGGCCTTCGCCGCCACGCGCCGCGTCGAGCCGGACGAACGGCTTCATGGCGGCGGCGATGCGGTCGTCGGGAATGCCGGGACCGTGGTCGCGCACGCTGATCACCCAATGGCCGTCAGCGCGGGCGGTGGCGATATCCACCGGCGGCGCGCCGTGTTCGAGCGCGTTGTCGACGAGGTTCGTGACCAGCCGGTCGAGCAGCGTGCGCGGCAGCCTGAACGCCGAACCGGCGCGCAGGTCGAGTGTGAAGAGCGGTGCTTCGGTGCTGTCGCTGGCGGAGAACTGTTCCTGCAGGAAGTCGTCGACTTCGACCGGCGGCCCGGCGTCGGCGGATTGGCCCGCGAATTCGAGGAACTGCTGAACGATGTTGGTGAGGGAGTCGACGTCGCGGATCAGACCGGCGCGCTCGTTTTCCGCCACCAGCACGCTCGCGCGCAGCTTCAGGCGTGTGAGCGGCGCCTTCAGATCGTGCGCCACGCCGGCCAGCATCACGGCCTGATCGTCGCCCGCTTCGTTCAGACGCCGCATCATGTCGTTGAACGAACCGATCAGATCGCGCAACTCGCGCGGGCCTTGCACCGTCACCGGTTCCGGACGGCCGCCCGAGCCGAACGCACGCGCGGCATCGGCGACGCGCGAGAGCGGCCGCTGCATCTGCCAGACCGCGAACAGCGAGAGGATCAGCGCGGCGAGCAGCATCGAGATCGACTCGATCAGAAAGCGCGGGCGCGGCGGCACGTCGACCGGCACCACGACCCAGTTCGGCTTGCCGGGAAACAGCACCCATAACTGCGGCGGGCGTAGATCGTCGACGGCGATCTGCGTGCCGGGCGGCAGATTCTCGCGCAAATGCCTGCTCAGTTCTTCCAGCGGATGCTGCGTCGGCTTGTGCAGATGCACGCTCGCCGGCATGTTCCAGGTGGGCACGAGGTGCACGCGCATGGCGGGCGCGAGCGCGGCGCCCTTCATCGGCTCGCCGTTGACGGCCTGCAGCACCAGCAGAATGCCGCGCGCGAAGCCGTCGATTTCATGGCGCGGCGGCTGCATCACCACCAGCACGAACCAGCCGGCCTGAATTGCGAACAACACCGCGGCCGAGAGTAACGCCATTCTGCCGAACAGCGTGTTCAGCGGGTTTTTCATGCGCTTGAGGCGGCCTCGTCGGCGAAGGGCGTGCCATCGGCGTCGGGCACGAAGACGTAGCCTTTGCCGCGCACCGTCTGCACGTAGCAGGGATTCGACGGGTCGTCTTCGATCACGCGGCGCAGGCGCCAGATCGGCACGTCGAGGCTGCGGTCGCGAAAGGCGAGATTGTCGCGATGCACGAGATCGTGAATCAACACGCGCGACAGCACCTTGTACGGATTGTTGACGAAGATCTTCAGGAGCGCGAACTCACTGTCGCGCAGCGGCAGCTTCGAGTTGTCGCGGCACAGCGAACGGGTGGCGAAGTCGAGCTCGAACGGGCCGAAGCGATACGGCTTGCGGGCTTCCGGCGCGCTCGTGGTGGACGGCCCGCGCCGGCGCAAAACCGTGTGGATGCGGGCGAGCAATTCGCGCGGATCGAACGGCTTGGTCAGGTAGTCGTCCGCGCCGAGCGAGAGCCCGACAATGCGGTCGGCCACCGTGCCGCGCGCCGTCACGAAGATCACCGGAATGTCGTCGCCGGCGGCGCGCAACGCGGTGAGGGCGCGCAAGCCGTCGGTGTTCGGCATCATGATGTCGAGCACGACGACGGACGGCCGTTCGCGTTCGAGCCGGCGCTGGAGATGTGTGCCGTCGTGGAGCACGGACGCGTCGAAGCCGTTCGACTGCAGAAACTTGCAAAGCAGATCGCGTACGACCGGATCGTCGTCGACGATAAGGACCTGTGGATTCATGCTGAAATTTTAAGCTGACGCGCACGACGCGCGGCCGACTGTTTTCTTACCAACGCTTACGACAGGCCGCGCCGCTTCGCCGGGCTTGCTTGTCAGGCCCGCTACGCAAGGCTCGCGCAATATTTCAGCCGCGCCGCCTTGGGCAACGCGCGCAGCCGCGCCGGATTCGTTTCGCAGCACCAACATTTCTCGCAGGAAAGAAATTGCGCGCATCTGGAACCGGTCGAAACAGGTCGGAACGGGTCGTAAGAACCGGCGGAAAGCGCGCTTTCCTTCGTGCATCGGCACCGCGTGGCCGGCGAGATGATTCGTCGTGCAGTACGTTGCGCCGCATGCTGAAAACAGCCTAACGCCTTGGGCCCACGGCAGGCGGCGTGAAATCGAAACCTAGCGCCACGCGAGGCTCATCATGACCGTTCCCAGCAATCTGTCTTCAACCCGCTTCTCTTCTCTGGCGCCGACGTCGCCAGCCGAAAGGCCCACTGCCGCCAACAACCCGGGCGCCGGCGCGCCGACGCGAGAGTCTGGCGCTCAAACGCCGCCGTCGCTGCCCACCGGGCTCGTCGGGCACCACGTCAATACGACCGCCTGACGTACCGAGGCCCACGTGTCGACTCCGAGAATTCTTCACCGTTTCATGCGTGTCGTTGCGTGGCTGACGCTCGGCGCGGCGCTGCTGCCTCTCGGTGGCTGCGCCGTCGCCGCGCTGCCGTGCCGGCTGACTTCGGCCACGCTGAAAATCATCCCGGTCGTGGGCCATGCCGCGGCCTCGCCGTTCGACATGTGTTCATCCGCCATCGACTGAATCATGACACTCAAACGGATTGCCTTGGCGCTGGCGTTGCTGGGCGGCGTGCTGTCGTCGAGCGCTAAAGCGCAGCCGCCCGCACGCGATGCGAGTTCGGCGAGCGCCGCGTCGAAAGACCCTTCCGCCGATGCACGGCGGCGCTCGCAAGACGCGCCATTCGCGTTCCGTGGCATTGCGCTCGGCATCACGCTCGACGAATTCCGCGCGGGTTCGAGCGTGCGGGCGACGCCGCTCGGCAGCGTGCCGGTCTGCGAGACGGACGTGCAGGCGGGTGCGCTCGGCATGCGGCTCAAGTCGCACGACAGCCTGACGGTGGCCTGCCGCTGGGCGCATCGCGCGGACAACGGCTGGGCGGTGTCGCAAGCGGTGGTCGACGGCGCGCCCGCGCTGGAGCATGTGCTGCGCTTCGCGCGCGTAGATGGGCAGAGCGCGCTGCATCTGTACGAGATTTCTTTCGTGATCGACGAGATCACCGCCGAGGATTTGCGCGACGCGCTCGCGGACCGCTACGGGCCGCCGCGTCTCGCCACGCAGAACGTGTCGGCGACTGGCGCGATGCCCACGTATGTCTGGGAAAACGCGGTGAGTTCGATCACGTTGTGCTTTCTGCCGGGCACGCGCAACGGCACGCTCACCTATCTGCTGAAGGGCTCGGATTCGTGGGTGAAGTCGGTGGTGCGGCAATGGCAGGCGAGCGGCGCGGAGGCGGGTTGATGAACGCCAATGAGTGCGGCACTAAAGGTGGCCGCGAGGCCCGTTTCCAACCAGGAGCATGCATGACTGCGCTACGTCTGACTGTCGCGCTAGGCGCGGCTGCTTGCCTTGCGGCTTGCGCGGGCAATCAGCAAAACTCGATCGTCGATACGCCGATGGCGCCGCCGCTCGCCTCGGCGCCGCTGAACGTCAACACGCAAGGCGCGATCTATCAGGCCGGCACGCCGCTGCTGCTGTACGAAACACCGCGCGCCCAACATATCGGCGACGTGCTGACGATCCGGCTTGCGGAATCGTACAGCGGCAACAACAGCGCGACCGCGGCGGCGAGCCGCTCGAGCAGCATCACCGCCGACGCCGCCGATCACTCCACCAACGCTGCCGCGCGGCTCGCGCGACTGTTCAACATCGGCTCGGCAAGCACCGAATACAAAGGGCAGGGCAGTCTCACCGACGTCAGCGGGATGAACGGCACACTCGCTGTCACCGTAATCGGCACGATGTCGACCGGCAATCTCGTGGTGTCGGGTGAGAAGGTAATTGCGATGAGCGGCAACCGCGACCGGCTGCGCCTGTCGGGCATCGTCAATCCTAAGGATATCGAAGCGGGTAACTACGTGGCGTCGAGCAAGGTGGCGAACGCGCGCATCGAGCAGGCCGGCGTGGGCATGGTGTCCGACTCCACGACGATGGGCTGGCTACAGAGAATGTTCATGAGCGTGCTGACGTTCTAAGCCGTTAGCGCGCTACAGGTCTGAGACGCAGGCGACGCATGAAGCGGGAGGTCCAGCGCACTTCACGCACCCGTCAGGCGCTGCGTTCAGCCGCACCGATTTCACCGTCCGGCACGAACACGTAGCCGCGTCCCCACACGGTTTGCACATAGCGCGGCTCCGACGGATCGACTTCGATCAGCCGGCGCAAACGCCAGATCGATACGTCCAGGCTGCGATTGCGATGCACCTCGCTGTTGCCGTGCAGTTTTTCCAGCAACTGCGCGCGCGTCAGCACGGTCATCGCGTGGCTGACGAATACCTTCAGCATGGCGAATTCGCTCGAACGCAGCGAGATGCGCTCGCCGTCCCGGCGTAATTCGCGCGCCGGAAAATTGACTTCGAAACGGCCGAAGCGATAAGGCGCGCGCTGCTCCGGCGCGCTCGGCGCAATCGTGCCGCGACGCCGCAGCACGGTGCGAATCCGCGCGACCAGTTCGCTCGGTTCGAAAGGCTTGCCGAGATAGTCGTCCGCGCCGAGTTCGAGGCCGATCACGCGATCGATCGGATCGGAGCGCGCCGTCAGCAGAATCACGGGAATGTCGTCGCCGGCCACGCGCAACGCGCGCAGCGCGCTGATGCCGTCGAGCTCCGGCATCATGATGTCGAGCACGATCAGGGCGGGGCGCTCGTCCTGCAAGCGACGCTGCAGCGCCAGGCCGTTCTGAAGCGTGTCGACCTTGAAGCCGCGCCCTTGCAGATAGCCGCTGACGAGTTCACGTACGACGGGGTCGTCATCGACGACCAGAATGGATTGGTTCATTCAGGTCATCTTAGAGAAGCACGCGCGCGGAGCAAAGCGCGTAACGCTTTCGAATCCTTTCCCGCGTAAGAGATGGCAAGAGCCCGCGTATCTAGTTCGCCTGGGAGGTCTGAATGGTCTGCAGCGGCTGCCGCGCGAAGTCGGTTCGATCGACCACCATTCGCTCGATCAGGCCGTTGAGCTTGGTCGACGCCGAAGAGAATCGATCGGTGTTCAGGCCGCCGGTCTGATAGCGGGCGGTGACGAGAATGCGGCCGTTCTGAATCAGCGTCAGGTCGATGATCGACAGATACTGGATCGTTTCGTCGCTGAACGAGCGGCGGCCGTAATCGATCGCGGCGTTGTAGACGAGGCGCGCCTCGCAGCCGGCGGGCGAGGTGCCCGGATTGTAGACCTCCGAACGAATGCCGCGGCGGTCGAGCGCGAGTTGCAGCGCCGGCACGAAATCGCCGACCGACACGTTCTGGTTCACTTCGATGCAGACGTTGCTCACCTCGGCTGGCCGGCCGTTGATGAAGGTCGGCGACGAATAGTTCGCCGCGATCGCGTAGCCTGCCTGAATCACGGAGCCGGTGGCGTCGGCGGCCTGGATCAATGTCCAGGCGCAGCCGTTCAGGCCGACCGCCAGCGTGGCGGACACGGTGAGCCACGCGCAGGGACGCCGCAACGTGACCCACGCGGCCCGTGGGGCTCGCGTGAAAGCATAAGCGCGCATGCTCGGCATGAAGGTCATGAGGCGGTGCCTGGTGGCGGTCGGTCGATGCGGTGAATTACAGCGAATCACCGCGGGTAGCTGCGATCAGGATCACGCTCAGCGCGTGACGCGCAGGCGCAGTTCGTTTTGCCCCTGCACGCTTGCCGTGACACTGACGCGGCGCTCGGGCGTGCTTACGATGAAATGCTGGCGCGTCGGTGTGTTGAGGTCGTGCACGACGTTCGGGAAGCAGGCAGCGATATCGGCGCCGAATTCTTCGAGCGGATCGGTGACGACGCCGTCTGCTTGCCAGTGCGCGCGCCAGTGACAATCGTACGCGTGCGTGCTGGCGCGGCAGTCGTCGGCGCTCGACGTGCCCGGCAATTGCGCGGCGGCCTGGGTTTGCAACTGCCGGAAATCGGCGGCGTCGACGATGTGCTTGAGCGCGGGGCAAACGTCGGCCGGTTCGTTGGCCTGGTTAACCTGGGCTGCATGCGCAACGCTCGTGACGAGCAGCGCGGCGCCGAGAGCAAGCGCCAGACGCTGGGTCAAAGGATGGGAGCGGCGATCGAATGACATGGGCGGAGAATCCAGTAGCGATGAATGACGTGGGGCAAGCCTGGTACGGCCCGCACGACTATCGTCGCCGCTGGGAGGCATTTTCAAAGCGCGGAACAGCTTGCCCGCTTCGCAAATGCTTTCGAACTCTTCTCGCGTGTTTCGGGATGTTGCCGGGTGTTGCGGGGTTTGCCTGGGATCCGGTGTGGCTCTGGCTCGCCTGTCACTCACCCAAGCGTGAGACCACCGTCCACATGAATCACCTGGCCGGTGATATGACGCGCTTCGTCGGAGAGTAGAAACGCGATCAGCGCGGCGACATCCTCGGGTTCGGCGACATGGCCGAGCGGCGTTGCCTCCGCGGCGCGATGCCACACCGATGCATTATCGGCACTCGGCCCGCGATCTTTACGCGTATAGCCGGGCGCCACGCAATTGACCGTCACGCCATGCTGCGCAAGTTCGGCTGCCGCGGTTTTCGCCAGCGATTCGAGCGCGGCTTTCGCAGCAGCCGTCGCGGCAAACGGCGTGTCCGCGCGATAGCGGTGCGCGACGAAAGAACTGAGCGCGACCACGCGGCCGCGCTTTGAGGTTTCCAACGCGGGCGTCGCGCGTTTGACGAGCGCCGCGAACGCCGCCGGCATCGCGGCGAAGGCCGCGCCGAGCGCATCGGCATCGAGCGCATTCAGCGTTTGGCGCTGCGCATGTCCCGCGTTGGCGACGAGTTGATCGAGTGCGCCGAAGCTCGCCAGCGTTTGATGGACCACGTGTTCCGCGGCGCCACGTTCGGCGAGATCGCCGAACACCGTCGCGCAGCGCGCACCGTTCGCGCTGCAATCGGCGGCGACTTGCGCGAGCCGTTCACGCGCTTCCTGATCGGCACCGCGTGCGTGCAACATCAAGGCCGAGCGCGGCGCGGCGATGCGCCGGGCCAGCGCCGCGCCGATGCCCGAGCCCGCCCCGGTGATCAGCACGACGCGCTCGAATCCGGCGCTGCCCGCTTCGTTCAGGTCGCTCACGCGGCTCACGGTGGTCATGCCGCGACCGCTTCGCCCGAGCGCTCGACGTCGAGCGTCTCGTCGTGGAACGCAGCCAGCGACTCGCGATGCGCGACGCTCACAATCGCCGCCTTCGGCAGTCGCTCCGTGAACAGGCGGTACAGACGCGCCTCGTTTTCCGCGTCGAGCGCGCTGGTGGCTTCATCGAGGAACAGGTAGTCGGGCTTGTGCAGCAGCACGCGCGCGGCGGCGAGGCGCTGTTGCTCGCCCGGCGACAGAATACGAGTCCAGTGTCCCGATTCCTGCAGACGGTCCGCGTATTCCGACAGATGGCAGACGATCAGCGCTTCGCGGCATTCGTCGTCCGTGTAGCTGTCTGCCGCCGACGGATAAGCGAGCGCCGCTTTGAGCGTGCCGATCGGCATGTAGCTGACCTGCGGAATGAACATCATGCGCGCGTTGACCGGGGCATCGATCGAGCCATCGCCAAACGGCCACAAGCCGGCGAGCGCGCGCATCAGCGTGCTCTTGCCCGAGCCCGACGGACCGCGCACCAGCCAGCGCGAGCCCGGCTGAATCGCCACATCGCGAATGCGCGACAGCGGGTTGCCGTTGGGCAGGGCGAGCTTGAGGCCGTCGGTGGAGAGCTTGTCTTCGTCGACGAAGTGCAGGTTGATGCCGCCATGCGCGGTAGCCGGCGAGACCGATTCCTTCAGACGCGGCGCATGCACGACGCGCTTGAATTCACGCAACCGGTTCACGGTAGCGCGCCATTCGACCAAGGTGCCGTAACTGTTGATGAACCACGAGAACGAATCGCTGACGGTGCCGAAGGCGCTGGAGATCTGCATCAGCACGCCGAACGTGAAGGCGCCGGCGAAGTAGCGCGGCGCGGCGACCACCAGCGGGAAGATGATCGCGATCTGGCCATAGAAGCTCAGTACGAAAGTGAGCCGCTTGGTGTACTTCATCACCTGCCACCAGTTGTCGCGGATGCGGGCGAACAGCGAGTGCGCATTCGCCTTTTCGGTGTCCATGCCGTTGTAGAACGCGATCTGCTCGGCATTTTCACGCAGACGGATCAGGCCGAAACGGAAATCCGCCTCGACTTTCTGCGCCTGGTAATTAATCGGCACGAGCGGATGGCCGACCTTCTGGATGATCAGCGAGCCGACCACGGCGTAGAGCGCCGCAGCCCACACCATGTAGCCGGGAATCTCGATCGGCATGCCGCCGAGTGAAATGGTCAGCGCGCCGGCCAGCGACCACAGAATCGTGATGAACGACACCAGCGTGACGACGGTGGACAGCAGGTCGAGCGTCAGCGAAAGCGTGCTGGTGGCGAACGATTGCAGGTCATCGCTGATCCGCTGGTCGGGGTTGTCGGCGAGGCGGTCGCGCTCGATCCGGTAGAACGCGCTGTCCTTCAGCCACTCGTTCAGATAGCGCGTGGTCAGCCACTGGCGCCAGCGGAAGCCGAGCATCTGGCGCAGATAACGGCCGTACACCGCGAGAATGATGAAGCCGAACGCGAGCCCCGAGAACACCATCAGCAGGTGCGGGAAGTCGTGCACGTTCTTGGTTTGCAGCGCGTTGTAGAAGTCGGCGCTCCATCGGTTCAGCCGTACGTTGATCCACACCACGAGCAGATTCATCACGATGATCGCGATGAGCAGGCCCCATGCCGTTTTTCGTTCTTCGGAAACCCAGTAAGGTTTGATCAGGCTCCAGGCGGAGACTTTTTCGTCCGGCGGCAGCGCGGGGCTGGCAGAGGTATTCGGTGTCATGAGCATCCTGAAGTAGTGCTGGCCCGTTGGGGCTGACCCATTTGGGGCGAGCCCGTCGGCGGGCTGCCCTGCGGCGGGTTTGCGGTACATGCCCGGGCGTCGTGCTCGACGAACGCACGCCCGGGTGAGCGTCAGATTCTGGCGTGAAGCCCTTAAGCGAAAATTAATTTGCGCCGCGAGGCCCCGCGCCGGTGCCGCTGCGAACATGGCGGGACGGCGTGCCGCCCGCGCCGCGCTCGCGCGGCATCCTGTGCTGGCATTGTGCCAGAGCGCCGCCTTCGGCCGCAGTGATAACGTGAAAGATGGTGCCGGATCAAATCCCGCGCGACGCCGCCAGCCGCTGGTTTGCGGGCGCCGCGCCTTTTATGGTCTAATGACCTTCGACGAAACAGGGGTGCTTCGCGCACAGGCGGCATGATTTTCATGGCGCAGCGGCGAGGCTGAGAGACACCCTTTGCACCCGATCCGGGTAATACCGGCGCGGGAAGTTTCCGGAAGCAGCCAGTCTTCCATTCCCCGCCGGGCAGCGTCCGTCATTGGATCGCGCATTGTCCGGCCGGCCTCACCCGCCGGTTTCGTCCTGGGTACGTGCGTTTTGTTGCCGTACGGAAAGGACTCGATGACCGCCTATTCTTCAGATATGTGTTTTGCTCTTCGTCACGCCGCCGTCGGCGCGCCGCGCTTCAGCTTTGCTTGCCCTCCTGAAACGGAGTGTGCGCGATGACCCGTTCTGCACAACCCGATTTCGCCGTGCTCGGCGGTGGCCTGTGCGGGCGGCTGGTCGCGTGGCGGCTCGCCGGACAGGGGCATCGCGTGGCGCTCTATGAGCGTGGCGATGCCGCCGGTACGCAATCGGCTGCGTGGGTCGCCGCGGCGATGCTGGCACCGCTCGCGGAAGCCGCCAGCGCAGAACTGCTGATCACGCGCCTCGGCGCGAGTTCGCTCGAAACGTGGCCGCAAGTGCTGGCCGAGTTGCCCGAGCCCGTGTTTTATCAACGCAATGGCACGCTGGTGGTGTGGCATCACTCGGATCGAACCGAAGCGCCGTTGTTCGAACGCCGGGTGCGTTCGAATGCGCCCGCTGAACTGCTGGACGGAGGCTTCGTCACGCTGGCCGGCGCGCAGCTCGGCGCCGCCGAGCCTGCTTTGGCGGGCCGCTTCAACCAGGGTTGGCTGCTGCCGCGTGAAGGCCAACTGGATAACCGTCAGGTGCTCACTTCGCTGGCCGCGGGCCTCGCGCAACGCGGAGTCGACGCGCACTGGAATACGCCGGTCGACGACCACGCGCTGCCGCCTGCGCGTATCACGATCGACTGCCGCGGCCTCGGCGCGAAGCCCGTGCTGCCCACGCTGCGCGGCATTCGTGGCGAAGTCGCGCGTGTGCATGCTCCCGGTATCAAGCTGACGCGGCCGGTGCGGCTGCTGCATCCACGCTATCCCCTCTACATCGCGCCGAAGCAGGACGACCTCTACGTGATCGGCGCCACCGAAGTGGAAGGCGAGGACATGTCGCCGGTCAGCGTGCGCTCCGCGCTCGAACTGCTGAGCGCGGCGTTTTCCGTGCATCCCGGCTTTGGCGAGGCACGCATCCTCGAACTGAATTCGCAGTGCCGCCCAACTTTGCCGGACCACCGTCCGGCCTTGCTGTGGGACGGCGCGCAGACATTGCGCGTGAACGGCCTGTACCGGCACGGCTACATGATCGTGCCCGAAGTCGCCGACGAAGCCGTGCGCTTCGCCGCGGCGCTGCTCGACGGCCGCATCGGCGACGCCTACGCTTTCGCCGACTGGCAGCGCGACGCGCGCTGGAGCGAGCTCTTTCAACTGGACTCCGCGCGGGAGCCGGCATGAGCGTTGCGCGATTCGTCATTACTCCGACGAGCGCTGCACGCCACGCCGCTTTCGCCATCGACTGAAACGTATTCAAACACCATGGACATTCATATCAATCAGAAGCCGTTGTCGCTGCCCGAAGGCGCAACCGTCGCCGACGCGCTCACCGCGTTCGGCGCACGTCCGCCGTTTGCAGTCGCGCTAAACGGCGACTTCGTGGCGCGCACCCAGCATGCGGCGCGCGCGCTGCAAGCGGGCGACAAGCTCGACGTCGTGCAACCCGTGGCCGGCGGCTGAACGCCTGCCGCGCACTGCGGGAACACCGGATTGCCGGAGACACACAGGATTATGCAAATGACTTCCCCCCAAACCGCCGACGCGCTCACGCTCTACGGCCAGACCTTCGCGAGCCGCGTGCTGCTCGGCACTTCGCGCTATCCGTCGCTGCAATCGCTGTCCGATTCCATCGACGCCGCGCGGCCCGGCATGGTGACCGTCGCGTTGCGCCGGCAAATGAACGAAGGCGGCGCGGAAGCCGGCTTCTTCGACCTGCTCAAGCGCCACGGCGTGCCGCTGCTGCCGAACACGGCCGGCTGCCTGACCGTCGGCGAGGCGGTGACGACCGCGCATATGGCGCGCGAAATCTTCGAAACCGAGTGGATCAAGCTCGAACTGATCGGCGACGACTACACGCTGCAGCCCGACCCGGTCGGCCTGATCGAAGCGGCCGCGCAACTGGTCAGGGACGGCTTCAAGGTCCTGCCGTATTGCACCGAAGACCTGGTGATCGGCCGCCGTCTGCTGGACGCCGGCTGTGAAGCGCTGATGCCGTGGGGCGCGCCGATCGGCACCGGCAAGGGCGTGATCAATCCCTATGGGCTGCGTGTGTTGCGTGAGCGTCTGCCGGACGTGCCGCTGATCGTCGACGCCGGTCTCGGCGTGCCGTCGCACGCGGCGCAGGTGATGGAATGGGGTTTCGACGGCGTGCTGCTGAACACGGCCGTGTCCCAGGCCACCCACCCCGACGCGATGGCGCGCGCCTTCGCGCTGGGTGTCGAAGCGGGCCGCCAGGCTTTTCTGGCGGGGCCGATGGCCGAGCGCGAAAGCGCGCACGCGAGCACGCCGGTGGTCGGCATGCCGTTCTGGCATCAAGACGGGAGCGCCGCATGACGCAGACTTTGACATTGAAGGACCGCGACCTTTTCTGGCCGCCCGCCGACGAACTCACCGAAGCCGCCGAGCGCATCCGCGCCCGGCTGGGCGACTGGCCGCCGACGCACGCGCCGTGGCGCATCTGCCTGACCGCGCCCGACGAACCGAACGGCGGCGATCTGATCGTGATCGCCGACGCGCAGCAGCATGGCGAGCAGGTGGCGCGCTGGCTGGTGCGGGGCGCCGGCGTGATCGAAGCCGCCGAGGACAAGGCCACGCTGCATCTGGGCGGCGAAAAATACCGCCTCGAAGGCCATCTGGCGGAAGACTGGATTGCCGCGCTGGCGGCTTTCCTCGACTGCGGTTTCGACCCGCATGACGCGCTGGTGCTGGCGCTGGCCTGGCGCGACGGCGACGAAACCCGTGCCAACGACGCCTTCCCCACCGATCTCAGCCATTTCCCGCGTCTCGCCGGCTTGCCCGACGCGCCGGCGCAGGCGTTCCCGCGCTGCCCGGACCGGTTGGGCCTGTATCCGGTTCTGCCGACGGCGGAGTGGGTCGAGCGGGTGGTGGGCTTCGGCGTAAAGACGGTGCAGTTGCGCCGCAAATCGGCCGAACCCGTCGATGTACTGAAGCGTGAAATTGCCCGCTGCGTGGCCGTCGGCCGTCAGCACGACGCTCAGGTGTTCATCAACGACCACTGGCAGGCCGCGCTCGAAGCCGGCGCATACGGCGTCCACCTCGGTCAGGAGGACGTGCATACGGCGGATCTCGCCGCGCTCGCCACGGGCGGCGTCCGGCTCGGCCTGTCGACCCACGGTTTCTACGAGATTCTGAAAGCACTGCATTTCCGGCCAAGCTACATTGCACTGGGCGCGGTGTTTCCGACCACGACCAAGGTCATGCCGACCGCGCCGCAGGGCCTCAGGCGTCTGGCCCGTTACGTGCGTCTGCTCGACGGCGTCGTGCCGCTGGTGGCGATCGGCGGAATCGACCTGCAGGTGCTGCCCGACGTGCTGGCGACGGGTGTCGGTTGCGCGGCAGTGGTGCGGGCGGTAACGGAAGCGGCGGATCCGGCGGCCGCCGTTTCTGCATTGCAACAAGGGTTTACGCGATAATCGTCATGATTGGTTAAGGGACAGGGCAGCCTCACGGCAACTTTTGCACGGTGGCCCTATAATTCGCCTTCCGTGTAAAAGGACTGTCAGTTTCGTGTCTTCCTCCCCCGAGACCTTACTCGAGCTGCGTGACGTCGACTTCGGTTATGGCGACCGGCTCGTCCTGTCGAACCTGAATCTGCGCTTCAAGCGCGGTCAGGTGGTCGCGGTCATGGGCGGGTCGGGTTGCGGCAAGACCACGGTGCTGCGTCTGATCGGCGGCCTGGTGCGCGCGCAGCGCGGCCAGATCCTGTTCCAGGGCCAGGACATCGGCCAGCAAACGCGTGACGGCCTGTACGCGCTGCGCCGCAAGATGGGCATGCTGTTCCAGTTCGGCGCGCTGTTCACTGACATGTCCGTGTTCGAAAACGTCGCCTTCGCGCTGCGTGAACACACCGACCTTCCTGAAGAACTGATCCGCGACCTCGTGTTGATGAAGCTCAACGCGGTCGGTCTGCGCGGCGCGCGCGACCTGCTGCCGTCGGAGATTTCGGGCGGCATGGCGCGGCGCGTGGCGCTGGCGCGCGCCATCGCGCTCGATCCCGAACTGATGATGTACGACGAGCCGTTCGCCGGTCTCGATCCGATCTCGCTCGGCATTACCGCGAACCTGATTCGCGCGCTGAATCAGGCGCTCGGCGCCACCTCGATCCTCGTCACGCACGACGTGCCGGAATCGTTCGCGATCGCCGATTACGTCTACTTTCTCGCCAACGGCGGGGTTCACGCCGAAGGCACGCCCGCCGAGTTGCGCGCGTCGACCGATCCCACCGTGCGTCAGTTCATTGACGGCGCGCCTGACGGTCCGTTCAAATTTCACTATCCCAGCAAGACGCCGCTCGCGGCGGACTTCGGCATCGGCGGAGGTCAGTCATGATCAGTGCGATCGGCCGCTCGGTGATCGACGGGCTGGGCACAGCCGGCTACGCCACGCGCTTTTTCTTCCGGCTGCTGCTCGAGTTTTTCCCGTTGTTGCGCCGTCCGCGCCTTGTCACGAAGCAGATCCACTTCGTAGGTAATTATTCGCTGGTGATCATTGCGGTGTCGGGTCTGTTCGTCGGCTTCGTGCTCGGCTTGCAGGGCTACTACACGCTGAACCGCTACGGTTCCGAGCAGGCGCTCGGTCTGCTGGTCGCGCTGTCGCTCGTGCGCGAGCTCGGTCCGGTGGTTACGGCGCTGCTGTTCGCCGGGCGTGCCGGCACGTCGCTCACCGCCGAGATCGGCTTGATGAAGGCCGGTGAGCAACTGACCGCGATGGAAATGATGGCCGTCGACCCGGTCAAGATAGTGGTCGCGCCGCGTCTGTGGGCCGGCATCATCTCTATGCCGATCCTCGCCGCGATCTTCAGCGCGGTCGGCGTGTTCGGCGGCTATGTGGTGGGCGTGCTGCTGATCGGCGTCGACTCCGGCGCGTTCTGGTCGCAGATGCAAGGCGGCGTCGATGTCTGGCGCGACGTCGGCGCGGGCGTTATCAAGAGCGTGGTGTTCGGCCTCGCGGTGACGTTCGTTGCGCTGTTTCAAGGCTATGAAGCCAAGCCTACGCCGGAAGGCGTGTCGCGCGCCACGACCAAGACGGTCGTGTACGCGTCGCTTGCGGTGCTCGGCCTCGATTTTCTGCTGACCGCACTGATGTTCAGCTAAGACTGCGCTGCACGTTTTTCGCCGGCGGCGCGTCACTGGGCGCGCGCGGCGGAGAGTATCGGCGGCGTGGCGGATTCACTTTGGGATGACGATGAAAAAGACTGCTGCTCTCGACTTCTGGGTCGGCCTGTTCGTGGTGCTGGGTTTCGTGGCGTTGCTGTTTCTCGCGCTGAAGGCCGGCAACATGAGCTCGTTGTCGTTCCAGGCAACCTATCCGGTCAAGCTCAAGTTCGACAATATCGGCGGACTGAAGGCGCGCGCGCCCGTGAAAAGCGCGGGTGTGACGGTCGGCCGCGTCGCTTCGATCGGCTTCGACAGCAACGCGTATCAGGCGCTCGTCACGATCGACCTCGACAAGCAATACCAGTTTCCGAAAGACACCTCGGCGAAGATCCTGACCTCGGGGCTGCTCGGCGAGCAATACATCGGGCTCGAACCCGGCGGCGACAGCGAAATGCTCAAGGCGGGCGACACCATCTCCATGACGCAATCGGCGATCGTGCTGGAAAACCTCATCGGCCAATTTCTGTACAGCAAGGCCGCGGATTCGGGTGCGTCCAAACCTGGCGCGGCGGCGGGCACTCCCGCGCCGGCGCCTTCCGCAGCGCCCGCGGCGTCGAGCTTGCCCGCCTCCGGCGCGGCCGCTCAATAAGGAGAACAAGAATGCAGACCACACGCATCAGCGGCGCGCGCGCCTTCCAGGCCGGTAAGCTGGCGGTAGCCGCAGCGCTGCTCGCCGGCTGTACGACAGTGCAGACGCCGACCCCGGGCGATCCGCTCGAAGGCTTGAACCGCACGATCTTCACTGTCAACGACAAGCTCGATCAATACGCGCTCAAGCCAGTCGCGAAGGGCTATGTGTTCATCACGCCGCAGCCGGTGCGCGATAGCGTGACGAACTTTTTCTCGAACATCGGCGACGTCTACATTGCGGCGAACAACCTGCTGCAGTTGAAGATCACCGACGGTGTCGAAGACATCATGCGGATCGTGATCAACACGGTGTTCGGCGTTGGCGGTCTGTTCGACGTGGCGACGCTCGCCAAGCTGCCCAAGCACGACAACGACCTCGGCCTCACGCTTGGCCACTACGGCGTGCCGGCGGGCCCATACCTCGTGCTGCCGCTGTTCGGGCCGAGCACCGTGCGCGACGCGGTCGGCTCGATCGGCAATTACTATGTGAATCCGCTCAGCTACATTCATCCGGATGGGCTGAGCTGGGCGCTGTACGGCCTGAACATCGTCAACACGCGGGCGAATCTGCTGAACGCCGGCGACGTGCTGGAAGGCGCCGCGCTCGACAAATACTCGTTCGTGCGTAGCGCGTATCTGCAACGCCGTCAGTATCTGTTGTCGGACGGCAAGCAGTCGCAGGCGCTGCCCAACTATGGCGACGAAGCGCCGCTGCCGAAGTACGACGACGTGGACAGCGGCGCGGCCGGTGCGCCGGCGGGCGCTGTGACCGGTACGGCCGGCGCGGCGGGCACGCAGGGTGCTGCTGCCGCCAAGGCGGCGCCGGCTTCGGGTGCGACCGCGGCAACGCCGCCGCAAGCGGCGTCGGGCACGGCAGCCGCGCCTGAGGCCGCTTCGGGCAGTTCGGAATCGCCGCCGCTGGAACTGAACGGCGGCCCTGAAACGACGCAGATCCCGGCCGGCCAACTGGTGCCGCCTACGCGTTTCAACTTTCCGTCATTCAAATTGCGTTGATCGTGTAGCCGTAACAGATCGATACGACTCTCGCAGTTTGCGCATGGATTGCGGCTGAACTCGCGTGTTAATGTCGGCTCAAACGGTTGCACTATCTTTTAAGGCAAGGCTCCAAATGAAAAAATTCTTCCTGATTCCGCTGTTCGCCGCGTTGTTCTCGTTTGCCAGTGCCGGCGCATCGGCACAGACGGTCGACAGCAATTCGCCCGACGGCATGATCAAGACGGTCACCCAGCAGGTAATCGACGCAATTCGCGCGGACAAGTCGATCCAGCAGGGCGACATCTCGCACATCACGAAGCTGGTCAACGAAAAGATCCTGCCGTACACGGATTTCCGCCGCACCACGCAACTGGCCATGGGCCGCAACTGGCGCACCGCTTCGCCGGAGCAGCAGAACGCGGTGGTCGAACAGTTCAAGATGTTGTTGATCCGTACGTACTCGGGCGCGCTGGCTCAGGTGCGCGATCAGCAGATCCAGTACAAGCCGTTCCGCATGAACCCGGACGACACGGACACGGTGGTGCGCTCGGTGGTGATGAACAACGGCTCGCCGATCGAACTCGATTACCGTCTGTACAAGACGCCGCAAGGCTGGCGCGTGTATGACATCAACGTGCTCGGCGCATGGCTGATCCAGGCGTATCAACAGCAGTTCAACGAGCAGATCCAGCAGAAGGGCGTGGACGGACTGATCCAGTTCCTTACGCAGCGCAACCAGCAACTCGCCGCGGGCAAGCAGTCGTGAGCGAAGTGTTGAGCCCCGTCGTCAGCCGCTTCGAGAGCGGCGCGACGCTGACCCACGCGAGCGCGACAGCCGCGCTCGCGGCGGGTTTGCAGCGTATCGCGGCGGGCGCGAACGGCGTGGACTGCGCACCGCTCACGCAGTTCGATTCGTCCGCCCTGGCCGTCCTCCTCGCGTGGGAGCGTGCCGCCCAGGCACGCGGCGCCACGTTCGAGATCGTCAATCTGCCGGCTGGTCTCGCCAGTCTCGCGCAAGCTTACGGCGTCGATACCCTCATCGGCGCGCGACATTGACGCTCTGACGCGTCACCTCCGAACACCTCCTACTGAGATAGGGCCACAGATTTTTGCCCTATAATCAAACGTTTTTTGGGGCACCTAACCGGCCCCAATTCCGTTCCTTCCAAGCATTTGCGCGCCCTCTCAGGGCTCCTTTAGGCGCCGCGACGCACGCGGCCCACAGTCATGTCAGCCATAGAAATTCGTAACGTCAAAAAGCGCTACAAGGATTTGCAGGCGCTCAAGGGCGTCAGCCTCACAGTTGAAGAAGGCGAGTTCTTCGGACTGCTCGGTCCGAACGGCGCGGGCAAGACGACGCTCATCAGCATCCTCGCCGGGCTCGCGCGCGCCGATGAAGGCAGCATCGCGGTGCGCGGCCACGACGTCGTCGGCGATTTCCGCGACGCGCGCCGCGCGCTCGGCGTGGTGCCGCAAGAACTCGTGTTCGATCCGTTCTTCACGGTCCGCGAAACCTTGCGCATCCAGTCCGGCTACTACGGTCTGCGCAACAACGACGCGTGGATCGACGAGATCATGGCCAATCTCGACCTCACCGACAAAGCCGACGCCAACATGCGCGCGCTGTCGGGCGGCATGAAGCGTCGCGTGCTGGTCGCGCAGGCGCTGGTGCATCGTCCGCCGGTGATCGTGCTCGACGAGCCGACCGCGGGCGTCGACGTCGAATTGCGGCAAACGCTGTGGAAATTCATTTCGCGCCTGAACCGCGAAGGCCACACCATCGTGCTGACCACGCACTACCTGGAAGAAGCCGAATCGCTGTGCGACCGCATTGCGATGCTGCGGCGCGGCGAGGTCGTGGCGCTCGAACGCACCAGCACGCTGCTGCAACGCTTTGCCGGCATGCAACTGTTCCTGCGGTTCTCGCAAGGCGTGCTGCCGGTCGATCTGCGTCCGCTCGAAGTAGAAAGCGGCACGGGCAGCGGCAATGGCCGCCAGCATCTGCTGCGTCTAACAAGCTACGACGACGTCGAGCGAATTCTCGCGCAGTGCCGCGCGGCGGGTTGCGTATTCGAAGAAATCGAGGTCCGCAAAGCCGATCTCGAAGATGTGTTCGTTCAGGTGATGAACGGTCCGGAAGTGATCGAGGGGCTTGCATGAGCGGTTTCCGTACGCTGTTTTACAAAGAGCTCCTGCGGTTCTGGAAGGTGGCATTCCAGACCGTGCTGGCGCCCGTCATCACCGCGCTCCTGTATCTGACGATTTTCGGTCACGCTTTGCGCGGTCACGTGGAGGTTTATCCGGGCGTCGAATACACGAGTTTCCTGATTCCGGGTCTCGTGATGATGAGCGTGCTGCAAAATTCGTTTGCCAATAGCTCGTCCTCGCTGATCCAGTCGAAGATCACGGGCAACCTGGTGTTCGTGCTGCTGCCGCCGCTGTCGCACTACGAAATGTTCGGCGCTTATGTGCTCGCGGCCGTGGCGCGCGGGCTGGCGGTCGGCTTCGGCGTATTCATCGTGACGATCTGGTTCGTGCCGGTCAGTTTCAGCGCGCCGTTCTACATCATTCTGTTCGCGATTTTCGGCGCGGCGATTCTCGGCACACTCGGTTTGATCGCCGGTATCTGGGCTGACAAATTCGATCAGCTTGCCGCGTTTCAAAATTTTCTGATCATGCCGCTCACGTTCCTCTCGGGCGTGTTCTACTCCACGCACACGCTCCCGCCGGTGTGGCGCGAAGTGTCGCGGCTGAATCCTTTTTTCTACATGATCGACGGCTTTCGCTACGGTTTCTTCGGGATGTCGGATATCAATCCGCTCGCGAGCCTTGCGATCGTTGCCGGTTTCTTTGTGGTGCTGGCCGTGGTGGCGATGCGCATGCTCGCTTCCGGCTACAAACTGCGCCACTGATCAGGAGCTTCTCTCATGTTGCCGACTCCCGAACAGGTCAAGCAATACATCGCGGCTGGGCTCGCCTGCCAGCATCTCGAAGTCGAAGGCGACGGCCAGCATTTCTTTGCGACCATCGTTTCGCCGAGCTTTGAAGGCAAGCGTCTGATCCAGCGACATCAACTCGTGTATGCGGCGCTCGGCGACCGCATGCGCGAAGAAATCCACGCGCTCAGCATGAAAACGCTGACGCCCGCCGAATGGCAGAACGCGTAATCTGGAAATTTAGTGCGAATTACTCAAGAAGGGCGTGACGCCGGTAGCGGCGCGCCGAACACAGTCAAAGCAGCCCCGGCCGAAGTCCGGGTCAATCAGGAACTGACAGGCATGGATAAACTCGTCATTGAAGGTGGCTACCCGCTGTCGGGTGAAGTCGTCGTCTCGGGTGCGAAGAATGCGGCGTTGCCGATTCTGTGCGCGAGTCTGCTCAGCGCGGAGCCGGTGCATCTGGAAAACGTGCCCGACCTGCAGGACGTGCGCACGATGCTCAAGCTGCTCGGCCAGATGGGCGTGCAGATCGAAAGCGGCG
This sequence comes from Paraburkholderia phytofirmans, assembly GCF_046028095.1. Classification (GTDB taxonomy): domain Bacteria; phylum Pseudomonadota; class Gammaproteobacteria; order Burkholderiales; family Burkholderiaceae; genus Paraburkholderia; species Paraburkholderia phytofirmans_A. The sequence continues at coordinate 74,144 of NZ_JAQQDJ010000016.1, read as the reverse complement.
ATGGGCGCGTGTCGCTGAACGCGTCGAAGGTGGATAACCTCGTGGCGCCGTACGAAATGGTGAAGACCATGCGCGCGTCGATCCTCGTGCTGGGCCCGCTGGTCGCGCGCTTCGGTCACGCGCGGGTTTCGCTGCCGGGTGGCTGCGCGATCGGCGCGCGTCCGGTGGATCAGCACATCAAGGGCCTGCAGGCTATGGGCGCCGAGATCACGATCGAGCACGGCTTCATCGAAGCGCGCGCGACGCGCCTGAAGGGCGCGCGCATCGTCACCGACATGATCACCGTGACCGGCACCGAAAACCTGCTGATGGCAGCCGTGCTGGCCGAGGGCGAGACCGTCATCGAGAACGCGGCGCGTGAGCCGGAAGTGGGCGACCTTGCGCATCTGCTGGTTGAGATGGGCGCGAAGATCGAAGGCATCGGCACGGATCGCCTCGTGATTCAGGGTGTCGACAAGCTGCACGGCGCGAAGCACACGGTGATTCCGGACCGGATCGAAGCCGGCACGTTCCTGTGCGCGGTGGCGGCAGCCGGCGGCGACGTCACGCTGCGTAAAGTACGTCCGCTGATTCTCGAAGCGGTCACCGAAAAGCTGCGCGAAGCCGGTGTCACGGTCGAAGAGGGCGACGACTGGATGCGCGTGCGCATGGACAAGCGTCCGAGCGCGGTCACCTTCCGCACCTCCGAATACCCGGCGTTCCCGACCGACATGCAGGCGCAGTTCATGGCGCTGAACACGATCGCGACGGGCACTTCGCAGGTCGTCGAAACGATCTTCGAAAACCGCTTCATGCACGTGCAGGAATTGAACCGCCTCGGCGCCAACATTACGATCGACGGTAACACCGCGCTCGTGACCGGCGTCGAACAGCTTTCGGGTGCGAAGGTGATGGCGACCGATCTGCGCGCGTCCGCGAGTCTCGTGATCGCGGCGCTGCGTGCCGACGGTGAAACGCTGATCGACCGGATCTATCACCTCGACCGTGGTTACGACCGCATGGAAACCAAGCTCACCGCTCTCGGCGCGAAGGTGCGCCGGGTTTCGGGGAGCCAGGCATGAGCGCCATGCCGCAAACTTCGTCGTCGCCGGCGGTGAGCGCACCGCTCACGCTGGCGTTGTCGAAAGGGCGTATCTTCGAAGAAACGTTGCCGCTGCTCGCCGCAGCCGGCATTGAAGTGGCCGAAGACCCGGAAACCTCGCGCAAACTGATCCTGCCGACCACGGACGCGAATCTGCGCGTAATCATCGTGCGCGCCACCGACGTGCCGACCTATGTCGAATACGGCGCGGCCGACTTCGGCGTGGCGGGCAAGGACGTGCTGCTCGAACACGGCGGCAGCGGCCTGTACCAGCCGGTCGATCTGGATATTGCGCGTTGCCGCATGTCGGTCGCGGTCGCCGCCGGTTTCGATTATGCGAACGCGGTGCGTCAGGGCGCGCGCTTGCGAGTGGCGACCAAGTACGTTGAAACGGCGCGTGAGCATTTCGCCGCCAAGGGCGTGCACGTCGATCTGATCAAGCTGTACGGTTCGATGGAGCTGGCGCCGCTCGTCGGTCTCGCCGATGCGATCGTCGACCTGGTGAGTTCGGGCAATACCTTGCGCGCCAACAATCTTGTCGAGGTGGAGGAGATCATGCAGATTTCGTCGCGCCTCGTGGTGAACCAGGCGGCGCTGAAGCTCAAGCGCGCCGCGTTGCGGCCGATCCTCGACGCGTTCGAACGCGCGTCGAAGGCCGGCGCCGCGACGGCCTGAAGTGTCAGTGTGACCACGTTCTAAAGCGCGCCTTACCGAAACGGATACCCGTATGTCTATCAAGATTCGCAAACTCGATTCCGCCGCTCCCGACTTCCACAAGTCGCTGCACGCGGTGCTCGCGTTCGAGGCGAGCGAAGACGAAGCAATCGAGCGCTCGGTCGCGCAGATTCTGAACGACGTGAAGGCGCGCGGCGACGCTGCGGTGCTCGAATACACGCAGCGCTTCGATCGTCTCGAGGCGAAGAGCGTCGATGCGCTCGAGTTGCCGATGTCGGAACTCGAAGCGGCGCTCGAAGGCCTCGAACCTAAGCGCCGCGCGGCGCTCGAAGCGGCGGCGGCGCGGGTGCGCGGCTACCACGAGAAGCAGAAGATCGAATGCGGCAGCCATAGCTGGCAGTACACGGAAGCCGACGGCACCGTGCTCGGCCAGAAAGTCACGCCGCTGGATCGCGCGGGTATTTACGTGCCGGGCGGCAAGGCGGCGTATCCGTCGTCGGTGCTGATGAACGCGATTCCGGCGCGCGTGGCCGGCGTGCGCGAAATCGTCATGGTCGTGCCCACGCCGGACGGTGTGAAGAATCCGCTGGTGCTCGCGGCCGCGCTGCTGGGCGGCGTGGACCGCGTGTTCACGATCGGCGGCGCGCAGGCAGTGGGCGCGCTGGCGTACGGCACGGCAACCATTCCCGCGGTCGACAAGATCTGCGGTCCCGGCAACGCGTATGTCGCGTCGGCCAAGCGCCGCGTGTTCGGCACGGTCGGCATCGACATGATCGCCGGGCCGTCGGAAATCCTCGTGCTCTGCGACGGCACCACGGACCCGCGCTGGGTCGCGATGGACTTGTTCTCGCAAGCCGAGCACGACGAACTCGCGCAATCCATCCTGCTGTGCCCGGACGACGCGTTCATCGGCCGCGTGAAAGACGCGATCGACGAACTGCTGCCCACCATGCCGCGCCGCGACGTGATCCGCAAGTCGCTGGAAGACCGTGGCGCGCTGATCAAGGTGCGCGACATGGAGCAGGCCTGCGCGATCGCCAACGACATCGCCCCGGAACACCTCGAAATCTCCGCGCTGGAGCCGCATCATTGGGGCCAGCTGATCCGCCATGCCGGCGCGATCTTCCTCGGCCGCTACACCAGTGAAAGCCTCGGTGACTACTGTGCGGGGCCGAATCACGTTTTGCCTACGTCTCGTACCGCACGGTTCTCGTCTCCCTTGGGCGTCTATGATTTCTTCAAGCGTTCGAGCGTGATCGAGGTCAGCGCGGAAGGCGCGCAGACGCTCGGCGAGATCGCCGCCGAGCTCGCTTACGGCGAAGGCCTGCAGGCGCACGCCCGCAGCGCCGAATACCGGATGCGACACTCGGGCTAAATGCGGTTGTTACAAAGCTGAGGCCGAGCGGGCATCTGACCGATGCCCGCCAACACCGCCGACGGATTGCGCGCGCTTCTGCGTTTAATAAAGACAGCACAGACCAACCAAGGGCGGCCCGCATGCCGCCAACGCCGGGCCGGCGTTCCTTGCGACCCGCTTCACCGACCTATGACGACACCTCAAGACATCATCCGCCGCGACGTGCTCGCGATGACGAGCTATCCGGTTCCGGACGCCACGGGCTACATCAAGCTCGACGCGATGGAAAATCCGTTCACGCTGCCGCCGGTGCTGGCCGCGCATCTGGGCGAACATCTGGCCGGCGTTGCGCTGAATCGCTATCCGGCGCCGCGTCCGGATGCGCTGATCGAGAAGATCAAGCGGGTCATGCAAGTGCCGGCCGGCTGCGACGTGCTGCTCGGCAACGGCTCGGATGAAATCATCAGCATGGTGTCGGTCGCGTGCGCGCAGCCGGGCGCCAAAGTGCTCGCGCCGGTGCCGGGCTTCGTCATGTATCAGATGTCGGCGAAGCTCGCGAATCTCGAATTCATCGGCGTGCCGCTGAAAGCGGATTTCACGCTCGACACCGAAGCGATGCTGGCCGCGATCGCCGAGCACCAGCCGGCGATCATCTATCTTGCCTACCCGAACAACCCGACCGGCACGCTGTACGACGACGCCGACATGGAGCGCATCATCGCCGCGGCCAATAAGAGCCTCGTGGTGATCGACGAGGCTTATCAGCCGTTCGCGCAACAAAGCTGGCTGCCGCGCGCCGACGCGTTCGACAACGTCGTCGTGATGCGCACGGTGTCCAAGCTCGGCCTCGCCGGCATCCGCCTCGGCTATCTGGTCGGCAAACCCGGCTGGCTGACCGAATTCGACAAAGTGCGGCCGCCGTACAACACCAACGTGCTCACGCAAGCCGCTGCCGATTTCCTGCTCGACCACGTCGACGTGCTCGACTCGCAGGCGGCGCAGTTGCGCGACGAACGCACGAAACTGGCGGCCGCAGTATCCCAATTACCGGGCGCCGAAGTGTTCCCGAGCGCCGGCAATTTCCTGCTGGTGCGCGTGCCCGACGCGTCGGTTCTGTTCGAAACGCTACTGACGGCGCGGGTTCTGATCAAAAACGTGAGTAAAATGCATCCATTGCTGGCCAATTGCGTGCGGTTGACCGTCGGTTCGCCGGAAGAAAACGCCCAATTGCTCGCTGGACTGAAACTCGTGCTGAACTGAATGGCGTGCCGAACGGCCGCGCAAGCGCTTTCCCATAATGCGGAAAGCATGCGTGGCCCGCCGTTTTCCCATCCCACCTACCTGACGCTTTCTAGCTAGATTCGAGGAATTACCATGCGCCTTGCGGAAGTCGTTCGCAACACCAGCGAAACGCAGATCCGTGTGAAGATCAATCTGGACGGCACCGGTCAGCAAAAGCTGGCTACCGGTGTGCCGTTTCTGGACCACATGCTCGACCAGATCGCACGGCATGGATTGTTCGACCTCGAAATCGAAGCGCATGGCGACCTGCATATCGACGACCATCACACGGTCGAAGACACCGGTATCACGCTCGGCCAGGCCGTCGCGAAGGCGATCGGCGACCGCAAGGGCATCGTCCGCTACGGTCATTCCTACGTGCCGCTCGACGAAGCGCTGTCGCGCGTCGTGATCGATTTCTCGGGCCGTCCGGGTCTCGAATTCCATGTGCCGTTCACGCGTGCGCGCATCGGCACGTTCGACGTCGATCTTTCGATCGAGTTTTTCCGCGGTTTCGTGAATCATGCCGGCGTCACTTTGCATATCGACAACCTGCGCGGCCTGAACGCCCATCATCAGATGGAAACGGTGTTCAAGGCGTTCGGGCGTGCATTACGCATGGCCACCGAAATGGACGAACGCGCGGCGGGGCAGATTCCGTCGACCAAGGGCAGCCTTTAAGCGCTCATTAGCGGACTAGTAGCCGGCTCGTAGGCCAACTCAATTACCAGGACCGGGATCGGCGCGGATCGCGCTCGCGCCCGGTGTGCGATGGACATTCTGAAGTCGTTTATTTCGCTGCTGGCGTTGATCAACCCGGTCGGCGCCATCCCGTTCTTCATGAGCCTGACGGCGAATCAGAGCGATGCCGAGCGGCGTAGAACCATTCGGATTGCGGCGATCTCGGTGTTCTGCGTGATCGCGATCACCACGCTGCTCGGGCAGCAGATCATCAGCTTCTTCGGCATTTCGGTCGGCTCGCTCGAAGTGGGCGGCGGAATCATCATGCTGCTGATGGCGATCAACATGCTGAACGCGCAGATCGGCAACAGCCGTTCGACGCCGGAAGAGCGCCATGAAGCCGAGCAGAAGGACAACATCGCGGTCGTTCCATTGGCGATTCCGCTGCTGACCGGCCCGGGCGCGATCAGCACCACGATCATCTATGCGGCCGGCTCGGCGCATTGGTACGACCGGATCAGCCTCGTCGCGATCGGCGCGGTGTTGGCGGCGATCTGCTTTTTTTCGCTGCGGCTCGCCGAACCGATTGCGCGCTGGGTCGGTCGCACGGGTATCAACATCGGCACGCGGCTCATGGGTTTGATGTTATCGGCGCTGGCGGTGGAATTCATCGTCGATGGATTGAAGGCATTGCTGCCTAACTTGAAATGAAAACTTCGATAGCGATTGTGGATTACGGAATGGGCAACCTGCGCTCGGTTGCCCAGGCACTGCGCAAAGCCGCGCCGGAAGCGGACGTGGCGATCGTCGACCGGCCGGCAGCGATTCGCGCGGCCGACCGCGTCGTGTTGCCCGGCCAGGGCGCGATGCCAGACTGCATGCGCAGTCTGGCCGAGTCCGGCCTGCAGGAAGCGGTGGTCGAGGCGTCACGCAGCAAGCCGCTGATGGGTGTATGCGTCGGCGAGCAGATGCTGTTCGACTGGAGCGCGGAGGGCGGCACGCCAGGTCTCGGCCTGTTGCCCGGCAAAGTGCTGCGCTTCGACCTGGAAGGCCAGCTGCAGGACGACGGCTCGCGCTTCAAGGTCCCGCAAATGGGCTGGAACCGCGTGCGCCAGGCGCAGCCGCATCCGCTGTGGGACGGCGTCGCGGACAACGCGTTCTTCTACTTCGTGCACAGTTACTACGTGGTGCCGGACAACGCCGCCCATACCTCGGGCGAAACGGTGTACGGTGTGCCCTTTACCTCGGCGGTGGCGCGGGATAACATCTTCGCGACCCAATTCCACCCGGAAAAGAGCGCCGAAGCGGGGCTGCGCGTGTATCGAAACTTCGTGCACTGGAACCCGTGAGCGCCTTTCTTCATCCTGTTGCCGTGCGCCGTTTCGCCACAAGCGGAACGTGTGCCGCGCGCCGCAATCGCAACACCGTGCTTTCGCTGCCTCACGACGCCACGCAAGGGCGTCGAAAGAGTTGTACTAAACTAGCGAAACGGCGTCCCGGCGGGCTGAACTACCAGCCGCTGCCGCCGACCTTCAACCCCTTCCCAGACAACACCCGATTGCTATGCTGCTGATTCCCGCCATCGACCTGAAAGACGGTCAGTGTGTACGCCTCAAACAAGGCGATATGGACCAGGCGACGATATTTTCCGAGGAACCGGCGGCGATGGCCCGACACTGGGTCGATCGCGGTGCCCGGCGTCTCCACCTCGTCGACCTGAATGGCGCGTTCGCCGGCAAGCCGAAGAATGAAGACGCGATTCGCGCGATCATCGAGGAAGTGGGCGGCGAGATTCCCGTGCAACTGGGCGGCGGCATTCGCGACCTGAATACGATCGAGCGCTATCTGGACGACGGTTTGTCGTACGTGATCATCGGCACGGCCGCGGTAAAGAACCCCGGTTTTCTGCAGGACGCCTGCACGGCGTTCGGCGGCCATATCATCGTCGGACTGGATGCGAAAGACGGCAAGGTCGCGACCGACGGGTGGAGCAAGCTGACCGGCCACGAAGTGGCCGATCTCGCGCGCAAGTTTGAGGACTACGGCTGCGAGTCGATCATCTACACCGACATCGGCCGCGACGGCATGCTTCAGGGCATCAACATCGAAGCGACGGTGCGCCTCGCGCGCGCAGTGAAGATTCCGGTGATCGCGAGCGGCGGCTTGTCCAACCTGGCCGACATCGAATCGCTGTGCGAAGTCGAAGACGAAGGCATCGAAGGCGTGATTTGCGGCCGGGCGATTTACTCGGGCGATCTCGACTTCGCGGCCGCGCAAACCTTGGCTGACCGGCTGCGCGAATCGGACGACGCTTAAGGCTGCTCAGGCGAACCTTCAGGCTCGCCGCCCGCGTCTTGTGTTTTTTGTCCGGCGTCGCGGTGAACGAATCACCGGCGGCCCAAACGGACGCGGTAATGCACCGGCAGAGCGCCTCACGCCGTTCGCGTGCGACTCACCGGCGGCGCAGCGCGGCTGCGCCGCGCCGACCTTGTGCCGCTCGTTGAAGTTTTAAAGCGAGCGGCCTCATCAGCGGTATTGGCAGAATTGCAAGATCATGGCTCTAGCTAAACGCATCATCCCCTGTCTCGACGTCACGGCTGGCCGCGTGGTCAAGGGCGTCAACTTCGTCGAATTGCGCGATGCGGGCGACCCGGTCGAAATCGCCCGCCGCTACGACGATCAGGGCGCCGACGAACTCACCTTCCTCGATATCACCGCGACCTCGGATCAGCGCGATCTCATCCTGCCGATCATCGAAGCGGTCGCCTCGCAAGTGTTCATTCCGCTGACGGTCGGCGGCGGCGTGCGCGCCGTCGAAGACGTGCGGCGTCTGCTGAACGCGGGCGCGGACAAGATCAGCATGAACTCGTCGGCGGTGGCGAATCCGCAGCTCGTGAAAGACGCCACGGACAAGTACGGCTCGCAATGCATCGTCGTCGCGATCGACGCAAAGCGCGTCTCCGCGGACGGCGAGCCGCCCCGCTGGGAAGTCTTCACGCATGGCGGGCGTAAAGCCACCGGGCTGGAGGCGGTCGAATGGGCGCGCAAGATGGCCGAACTGGGCGCCGGCGAAATCCTGCTCACCAGCATGGATCGCGACGGCACCAAGAGCGGTTTCGACCTCGCGCTCACGCGCGCGGTCTCGGACGCGGTGCCGATTCCGGTGATCGCTTCGGGCGGCGTGGGCAACCTGCAACATCTGGCCGACGGCATCAAAAGCGGCCACGCGGACGCGGTGCTCGCTGCGAGCATCTTCCACTACGGCGAACACACCGTGGGCGAGGCCAAGCGCTTCATGGCCGATCAGGGCATTTCGGTGAGGTTGTGACGTGGTGAATCCCTCGGCAGTCAATTGGCTCGACAAGGTCAAATGGGACGCGAACGGCCTCGTGCCGGTGATCGCGCAGGAAGCGTCGACTAACGACGTGCTCATGTTCGCGTGGATGAACCGCGAAGCCCTGGCGAAGACCATCGAAACCAATCGCGCGGTGTATTTCTCGCGTTCGCGCCAGCGCCTGTGGTTCAAGGGCGAAGAGTCCGGCCACGTGCAGCATGTGCACGAAGTGCGGCTCGATTGCGACGAAGACGTCGTCTTGCTCAAAGTGGAGCAGGTGTCGGGCATTGCTTGCCACACCGGCCGCCACTCGTGCTTCTTCCAGAAATTCGAAGGCTCGGCGGACGATGGCGACTGGGTCGCCGTCGATCCCGTGCTGAAAGACCCCGAACACATTTACAAATGACGCAATCCACGCAAACCACCTCGTCCGACACCGCCTCAACGACCGATACGCTGATGCGCCTCGCGGCGATCATCGACAGCCGCAAGGGCGGGGATCCGGATGTTTCGTACGTGTCGCGCCTGTTCCACAAGGGCGACGACGCGGTGCTGAAGAAGATCGGCGAAGAAGCCACCGAAGTCGTGCTGGCCGCCAAGGACGCACGCCACGGCGGCGCACCGAAAGCGCTGGTCGGCGAAGTCGCGGACCTGTGGTTTCACTGCCTCGTGATGCTGTCGCACTTCGACCTCAGCCCGGCGGACGTGCTCGCCGAACTGGAGCGCCGCGAAGGCATGTCGGGCATCGAGGAAAAAGCGCTGCGCAAGAGCCGCGACCGCGAGCAGAACGGCGACTGATCGTCGTCGGTCCACTCGCGTCTTGAAGTGGAGAGCACCGGCGCCCATATTGCACTGAACGCATCTGATCGCATCCTTGGGAGGACGCAAGCATGGAACAGTCGCACGAGAGCTATCCGCCGCCGGTCTATCGCAATGCTATCGAACCGGAGCGCGAGCGCAGCCTGCGCACGCTCACCCACGTGCTGTACGCGCTGTATGCGGTCCACTGGCTGACGGGCGGCCTGACGATCCTGATCGCGATCATCATCAACTACGTAAAGCGGCCCGACGTGGTGGGCACGCCGTACGAAGCCCATTTCGAGTGGCAGATCCGCTCCTTCTGGATGGCCTTGCTGGGTTACGCGATCGGTGGCGTGCTGCTGTTCGTCGTGATCGGCATTCCGGTTCTGTGGGCCGTGAGCATCTGGATGTTGTACCGTATTATCAAGGGCTGGCTGTATCTGTACGATAACAAGCCGCTCGCGAATCCACGTGGCTGGTTCTGAGTTTCGTCCGACGGTTGCCGGGCCTGACATGAATCGCGCCGCTTGGGCTTTGCGCTTCAGCCATACTGTGTCAGGAATACGATGAGCCACGACCCGAACTGCCTTTTCTGCAAGATCGCCGCCGGCGAAATCCCGTCGACCAAAGTCCACGAAGACGACGAGTTCGTCGCCTTCCGCGACATTCGTCCGGCCGCCGAGACGCATGTGCTGGTGATCCCGCGCAAGCACATCGCCACGCTATCGAGCTGCACCGAAAGCGATGCACCGCTGCTTGGTAGAATGCTGGTCCTGGCGGCGCGTTTGGCCGATCAGCTGGGCGTGGCGTACACCGGCGGCGAAACGGGTTTTCGCACGGTAATCAATACCGGGCCGGGCGGCGGCCAGGAGGTGTATCACCTGCACGCGCACATTCTCGCCGGACCGCGCCCCTGGCAGCGCATGGGCTGACGCGGCAGTGCAGGTGTGTGTGGCGAGTTTTGGTCACGGACAATAGCGCGGCCGTTGTTTTTGCCGCATTGTAACGACGCCGACGCGATCGTCTGGTCATATGACATTCCGTGTCGCGGGTTGCCGCCGAAAAGTTCGCGGTAACGTATAGATGAAGCGTACGCGCTTCGATTCATGCCGCAAGGCGCCCGAGTATCGCCGTATCCGGTGCGGTATCGGGGTTAAGGAGAGTAGTCATGGGTTCGTTGAGTATTTGGCATTGGCTGATCGTGTTGTTGATCGTAGCGCTCGTGTTCGGCACGAAGAAGCTGCGCAATATCGGCACCGATCTGGGTGGCGCGGTGAAGGGCTTCAAGGAAGGCATCAAGGAAGGCGAAACGCCGGCGGCCGAAGCGCAGCAGCGCGAACTGCCGCGCAACGGCGCGGTGGACGTGGAAGCAAAGGAAAAGACGCCGCGTTCCGGCGATTACCGCTAAGCCGCGGCTCAACCGCGTTACTGACGGACATTCCACTTCATGCTGGACCTCGGTCTAACCAAGATGGCGCTGATCGGCGTCGTCGCGCTGGTCGTACTCGGGCCTGAGCGCCTGCCACGCGTCGCCCGCACGGCCGGCGCGCTGTTCGGCCGCGCGCAGCGGTATATCAACGACGTGAAGGCCGAAGTCACGCGCGAAATCGAACTCGACGAATTGCGTCGGATGAAAAGCGAGTTCGAGGCTGCCGCGACCAACGTCCAAACTTCCGTTCAGGACAACCTGCGCAAGCACGAGTCCGAACTGAACGACGCGTGGAGCAGCGGCTCGTCGGTGTCGCCGAGCATTGCCGGCGGCGCGCTTGAAGACGTGGGCAATACCTCGTGGTCGGGCAGCACGCCTGCCGCGGCCGCCAAACGCAAGAACTGGCGCGTCAAGCAGACGGCCATGCCCACCTGGTACAAACGCGCGACCACGCGCCGCACGCGTGTGCAGTCGGGCGCGGCGCGCGTGGCGCGGCATACGCCGACCAGCATGCGTCGCCCGACGCGGTTCTTCTGATGATCAGAACGACAATCTCTAACCGAGGGCCGGCGTGAGCGACCCCCAGCATACCCAGGACGAAGGCACTGAAGAGACCTTCATTTCCCACCTCGTTGAATTGCGCGACCGTATCATTCGCGCCGGCCTTGCCGTCGTCGTGGTGTTCGTCGGACTCGTGTATTGGGCGCCGGATATCTTCCGGTTGCTGGCGCGGCCTTTGATGCAGAACCTGCCGAAGGACGGCAAGATGATCGTCACCGATGTCACCGGCTCGTTCTTCGTGCCGATGAAGGTGACGATGCTGGTGGCCTTCGTGATCGCGCTGCCGATCGTGCTCTATCAGATCTGGGCATTCGTCGCGCCCGGTCTTTATCAGCACGAGAAGAAACTGGTCGGGCCGCTGGTGGGAAGCAGCTACACGCTGTTCCTGTGCGGCATGGCGTTCGCGTACTTCGTGGTGTTCCCGACCATTTTCCGCGTGATGGCGCACTACAACGCGCCGCTCGGCGCGGAGATGACTACGGATATCGACAATTACCTGAGCTTCGTGCTGACCATGTTCATCGCGTTCGGCGTGACGTTCGAAGTGCCGATCGTCGTGGTGCTGCTGGTGCGTATGAACGTGGTGACGCTCAAGAAGCTCAAGGAGATTCGTCCGTATGTGATCGTCGGTGCGTTTGTGATTTCCGCCGTGGTCACGCCGCCGGATGTGTTCTCGCAACTGATTCTGGCGATTCCGCTGATCGTGCTGTACGAGGCGGGGATCATTGCGGCGCGGTTGATCGTCGGCAAACAGCCGGTGGTGATCGAAGACGCGAGCCCGTCGGAATGATGGTTTAGCGCTTCGGCGAACTAATGCAAACAAAAAGGGCAGTCCGTGATGGACTGCCCTTTTTGTTTGCGTGCGCGGCGCACGGTTTGCATTTGTTTATTGCGGGGCGTTGCGTTCTATTGGCCCTTCGCTACGTTCTCAACCGCCGTCGTCGTCCTGATCGCCGCTGCCGCCGCCATTGTCCTCGGCCGGTTGCTTCGGCGGAGGCGGGCGTTTGCCGATGGTGACGTCCAGATCCATCTCGCGGCTCTTGCGCACGAGATGCACCTTCGCGGCGGTGCCCGGCTTGATCTGCGCGATCACATTCAGCAGACGCGTGGTGTCGGTAATTTCCTGACCGTTCACGCTCATGAGAATGTCGCCCGGTTTGATGCCCGCACGGTCAGCCGGGCCGTTCTTCAGCACGCCCGCGACAATCGCGCCCGACTTCTGCTCCAGCCCGAACGATTCGGCGATCTCCGGCGTGACGTCCTGCGGTTCGACGCCGATCCAGCCGCGCGTGACCGAACCCGTGGTGATGATGCTCTCGAGCACGCTCCTCGCCGTCGAAACGGGAATCGCGAAGCCGATGCCGAGCGAGCCGCCCGAGCGCGAATAGATCGCGGTGTTGATGCCGAGCAGGTTGCCGTTCACGTCGACCAGCGCGCCACCCGAGTTGCCCGGGTTGATGGCCGCGTCGGTCTGAATGAAGTTTTCGAACGTGTTGATGCCGAGGTGATTGCGCCCGAGCGCGCTGACAATGCCCATGGTCACCGTCTGGCCGACGCCGAACGGATTGCCGATGGCGAGCACCACGTCGCCCACGCGCGTCTGGTCCATACGGCCTAGCGTGATGGTGGGCAGGTTGGTCATGTTGACCTTGAGCACGGCCAGATCCGTTTCCGGATCAATGCCGATCACCTTCGCATTCGTGGTGCGGCCGTCGGCCAGCGCGATTTCAATCTGATCGGCGCCGTCCACGACGTGCTGGTTCGTTAGAATGTAACCTTCCGAACTCACTATCACGCCGGAGCCCAGATTGGATGCGGGTTGTTCCTGCTGCTTGCGGTTCTTGTCGCCGAAGAAGTAGCGGAATAGCGGATCTTTCGCGCGCGGGTCCGGCGGCAGTGAGCCATCCTTGCTGGAAAACACATTGACGACCGCGGGCATGGCCTTTTGCGCGGCATCCGCGTACGACGCCTGAGCTGGGCCGCTACCGATGCCTGGCGCTACTTCCCGCAGGGCGACGATCGGTTCGGCGAGTTGCTTGCCGAATTGCCCTTGACGCTGGAGCCACTGCGGTTTGAGGGTCGCAATGATGAACATGAGCGCCAACAGCACGGTCACCGCTTGGGCAAAGAACAGCCAAAAGCGTCTAAGCATCTGAAGACTAGAGGTTTATATGGATCGGATCGAACTTGAATTGTACTTGAACAATCTCCTTGAAACCGCGCGCTTCAAGGACTATTGCCCCAATGGATTGCAGGTCGAAGGGCGCCGCAAGATCAATAAGCTCGCGACCGGCGTGACCGCTTCGGCGGCCTTCCTGGAGGCGGCGCTCGACTGGGGCGCGGACGCCGTGCTGGTCCACCACGGCTATTTCTGGCGCAACGAAGCGCCGCAGATCACCGGCCGCAAACACGCACGGCTGAAACTGCTGATCGGCAACGACGTCAGCCTGTTTGCGTATCACCTGCCGCTCGACGATCATCCCGAGTTCGGCAACAACGCGCAGATCGGCCAGAAGATGGGCTGGATCAGCGACGCGCGCTTCGGCGAGAACGACCTCGGCTGGCTCGCCACCTTTCCCATGCCGATCACGCTCGAGCACTTCACCGCGGAGATCGAGCAGACGCTTGGCCGCACGCCGCTCGTGTTCGGCGACCCTGACCGTCAGCTCCGGCGTGTGGCCTGGTGCACGGGCGCCGCGCAAGGCATGTTCGACGCGGCCATCGACGCGGGCGCCGACGTCTATCTGACCGGCGAAGTGTCGGAATCGGTGATGCACACGTCGGCGGAAAGCGGCGTCGCGTTTCTCGCGGCGGGCCATCATGCCACCGAGCGCTTCGGCGTGCAGGCGGTGGGCAAGCATCTCTCAGAGCAGTTCGATATCGAGCACCTCTTTATCGATATCCCTAATCCCGTTTGAATCGCAATCGCAATCGCAATCGCAATCGCGAGAGCGACGCAAAACGCATTAGCGAAGCAAAAGGCAGGAATAACGGAGAGGGCACTTAAAAGGAGGTGCAAAAAGGTTTGCGATTAGTACGGAGAAACCCTGATTTATCAAAGGCTTCGCACGGTTTTTGGCAATCGGGCCTTGTAAATGGCGACTCCATTCGCGCAAACTAGCGGCGGTAGAAGCGACGTGAAGGAAAAATCCAACTCAGAAGTGGGGCGTGTGATGCGAGACAAGGAAGATGAACGCGTCGACGGCAGCCGCCGTACCTGGCTGATAGCGACGACCGTAGCAGGTGGCATTGGAGGCGTTGCCACTGTCGTACCCTTTGTTAGTTCGTTTGCACCATCTGAAAAGGCCAAGGCAGCAGGTGCCCCGGTCGAAGTCGATATCAGTGATCTCAAGCCCGGCGACATGAAGACCGTTGCCTGGCGTGGTAAGCCGGTGTGGATCATCAACCGCACCGACCGTATGCTCGCCGATGTCCAGAAAGCCGATAACGAAGTAGCGGATCCCCACACCAAGAATCCTTTTTCGATGCCGTTGCCGGAGTACTGCAATAACGAGTTCCGTTCACGCACCGACCACAAGAACCTTTTCGTCGCCGTCGCCGTGTGCACCCATCTGGGCTGCACGCCGACGCCGCGCTTCCAGGAGGGCGCGCAGCCCAATCTTCCAGACGACTGGCCAGGCGGCTTCCTGTGCCCTTGCCACGGCTCGACCTATGACATGGCCGGCCGCGTCTTCAAGAACAAACCTGCGCCGCAGAACCTCGACATCCCGCCTTACATGTTCACCTCGGCCACCGGCCTCGTGATCGGCAAGGACGAGAAAGGAGAAGCGTAATGGCGATCGAACACGAAGTAGAGACGACCGGGCTGGTCGGCTGGATCGACCGGCGCTTTCCGCTGACTTCCACCTGGAAGAAACACGTTTCCGAGTACTACGCGCCGAAGAACTTCAACTTCTGGTACTTCTTCGGTTCGCTTGCGCTGCTGGTGCTGGTCAACCAGATCGTCACCGGCATCTTCCTCACCATGAACTACAAGCCCGACGCGACGCTCGCGTTCTCGTCGGTCGAGTACATCATGCGCGAGGTGCCGTGGGGCTGGCTGATCCGCTATATGCACTCCACGGGCGCGTCGATGTTTTTCGTCGTCGTCTATCTGCATATGTTCCGCGGGCTGATGTACGGCTCGTACCGCAAGCCGCGTGAACTGGTGTGGATTTTCGGCTGCGCGATTTTCCTGTGCCTGATGGCCGAGGCGTTTTTCGGTTATCTGCTGCCGTGGGGGCAAATGTCGTTCTGGGGCGCGCAGGTGATCGTCAACCTGTTCTCGGCGATTCCGTTCATCGGGCCCGACCTGTCGCTGTGGATTCGCGGCGACTACGTGGTCTCGGACGTCACGCTGAACCGCTTTTTCGCGTTTCACGTGATCGCGATTCCGCTGGTGTTGATCGGTCTGGTGGTCGCCCATCTGGTCGCGCTGCACGAAGTAGGATCGAACAACCCGGACGGCATCGAGATCAAGGCGAAGAAGGACCCGGACGGCATTCCGCTCGACGGCATTCCGTTCCACCCGTACTACTCGGTGCACGATTTCATGGGTGTCACGGTGTTCCTGATGATCTTCGCCGCGATCATTTTCTTCGCGCCGGAGATGGGCGGCTACTTCCTCGAAGCGAACAACTTCGTGCCGGCCAACCCGCTGCAAACGCCGCCTGAAATCGCGCCGGTGTGGTACTTCACGGCCTTCTACGCGATGCTGCGCGCCACGACTGATCCGTTCAAGATCGTGCTGATGGTCGTGATCGGGTTGCTCGGTCTGCTTGCGCTGGTGCGCGCGCGCGGCAAGTGGAAATTCGGCCTGCCGGTGCTCGCCGTGCTGGTGATTCTGGCCATGGCGTTCACCGAGTCGAAATTCTGGGGTGTGGTGGTGATGGGCGGCGCGGTCGTGTCGCTGTTCTTCCTGCCTTGGCTCGACCGCTCGCCGGTCAAGTCGATTCGCTACCGGCCGTTTTTCCACAAGGTGTTCTACGGGATCTTCGTGCTCGTGTTTTTGACGCTGGCTTTCCTCGGCACCAAGCCACCGTCGCCGGTCGCCACGTTGATCGCGCAGGTCTGCGCGCTGATCTACTTCGCGTTTTTCCTCGGTATGCCGTTCTGGACGCGGCTTGGCACGTTCAAGCAGCCGCCCGAACGGGTGCGGTTCAAGCCTCACTAATCGCGAGCCAGGAGAACACGAATGAAAAAACTGCTTACGAAGTGCGCGCTGATCGGCGCGACACTGCTCGCGGTGCTGGCCGCCCCGGCTTACGCGGACGAGAATTTCCCTCTCGACCGCGCGCCGGATAACGCGGAGAATTTCGCTTCCTTGCAGCACGGCGCGCAATTGTTTGTAAACTACTGCCTGAATTGCCACAGCGCGAACCTGATGCGCTACAACCGCCTGACCGACATCGGCATTGCGCCGAACGAAATTCAGGCGAACCTGCTGTTCACCACGGACAAAATCGGCAACACGATGACCGTGGCAATGCGGCCGGCCGACGCGCAAGCGTGGTTCGGCGCGAGCCCGCCGGATCTGTCGGTGGAAGCGCGGGCGCGCGGCAAAGACTGGCTGTATACGTATTTGCGCACTTTTTATCGCGACAATACGCGGCCGACCGGCTGGAACAATCTGGTGTATGAAAACGTGAGCATGCCTCACGTGCTGTGGCAGCTTCAGGGCGAACGTACCGCGAAGTTCGGGGATGAAACCGACGAAAAAACTGGCGAGACGGTACACAAATTTGTCGGCTTCCAGCAGGTCACTCCGGGGACGATGTCGCCGGTAGATTATGATTCTGCTGTGGCCGACCTCGTGTCGTACCTGTCATGGATGTCCGAACCGACTCAGAAAACCCGCAAGCAGCTTGGCGTGTGGGTGCTGTTGTTCCTCGGTATCCTGAGCTTTTTCGCCTGGCGATTGAACGCCGCGTACTGGAAACATATCAAATAATCACGCCGTCACCCGGCGTGGGGCCGGCGCCAGGAAAAACCTGTTGGACGGTTTTTCCGCGCGCTGGCCTTTCAGCTTTTTGAGGAAACGTAAACATGATGGTTCTGTATTCCGGCACAACTTGCCCGTTCTCCCAGCGCTGCCGGCTGGTGTTGTTCGAAAAGGGCATGGACTTCGAGATCCGCGACGTCGACCTGTTTAACAAGCCGGAAGACATCGCCGTGATGAATCCGTATGGTCAGGTGCCGATTCTCGTCGAACGGGACCTGATTCTGTACGAATCGAACATCATCAACGAGTATATCGACGAGCGCTTCCCGCACCCGCAACTGATGCCGGCCGATCCGGTTCAGCGCGCCCGCGCCCGCCTGTTCCTCCTGAACTTCGAGAAAGAACTGTTCGTGCACGTCGGCACGCTCGAAAACGAAAAGGGCAAGGCCGCGGAAAAGAATCACGAGAAAGCCCGTCTTGCGATCCGCGATCGTCTGACGCAACTCGCGCCGATCTTCCTGAAGAACAAGTACATGCTCGGCGAAGAGTTCTCGATGCTCGACGTCGCGATCGCGCCGTTGCTGTGGCGTCTGGATCACTACGGCATCGAACTGTCGAAGAACGCCGCACCGCTGATGAAGTACGCCGAGCGCATTTTCAGCCGCCCGGCTTATATCGAAGCGCTGACGCCTTCGGAAAAGGTGATGCGTCGTTGAGTGTGGCTTTGGGGCGAGGGCGCCGCGCGGCGGATTGAGCGCGGGCCCGCGCCCGGTAAGAGGACAGTTGATGCAAGAGATTTCCACCAAGCCTTACCTGCTGCGCGCGCTCTATGAGTGGTGCACGGATAACGGCTATACGCCGCACATCGCGGTTCGGGTCGACAATCAGACGCGCGTGCCGCGTCAGTTCGTGCGCGACAATGAAATCGTGTTGAACATCAGCTTCGAGGCGACCAGCCAACTGCAGATGGGCAACGAGTGGATTGAGTTCAGCGCGCGTTTCTCCGGCAAGTCGCACAAGATCGAGGTGCCGATCGCCAATATTCTCGCGATTTACGCGCGCGAGAACGGCCAGGGCATGGCGTTCCCGGTCGAGTCGACGGGCGGCGAAGCGCAGGATTCGGGCGCCGATGCGGAAGTGGCCGACGAGACCGAAGCGCCCGCGCCGCGCGCTGTCGAAACGGCACCGGCTACGGATGCCGCCGCCGTCAAAGCGGATAGCGACACGGCCGGCCCGCAGCCTGACGACGATGGATCGAAAGGCGGCGGAAGGGCTCGCCTCAAGATCGTAAAATGAAGTAGAATCACGGCCTCATGCCGGCTTAGCTCATCAGGTAGAGCGCTTGACTTGTAATCATGAGGTGGCGGGTTCGAGTCCTGCAGCCGGCACCAGTTGTACTAAACGGGGTTTCTGTTCAATCAGAAACCCCGTTTTTTCTTGGTGCGCGCTTATCGATAAGACGCCATGTTCGTGCCGCTGCACGGCGCTTCCGGCTGCAAACGGACCGGCTTCATGAAACATTGGTGAGCCGCTGAACGGTCCAAAATCACCATATCTCTTTCACCTTGTCGATTATGGACTTATAAGTCTACAAATTCCTCGGGCGAGGCCGGCATACCGTACGCTTCATCCGTTCCATGGGCGAATAGCGCACCGCGAATCCGGACGACAGAGGTACTATTCGGGCGTCAGTCGGCAACGCTTCCAAGTACTCCGGCGGGCAACGCCCCCGATGACGCGGCTTCTCAGCGCGTCGCTCCCGCAACACCGATCCCACCTCACCATGACCAGCCCTGCAACCCTCACCTGGCCCGAAGCCGACGGCCCCCGCTCAGCGCGTTGGCGCTCCGAAGCAGCCGTGCCGCCGCCCAAGCGTGTCATCGTTGCGGACGACCGCACCACCGCCGATTCCGCCTACCGACTGGCGTGCGAAGGGACGGCGCTCCTGTGGAACGGCGACTTCCAGAACGCTCGCCAGCTGCTGCAAGCGGTGACGCGCCGACTGGAGCGCAAGCCGCGCAAGCAGGGCGAAACGCCGCTCGACGCATTCAATCTGCATCGGCAGGCGCAGTCGCAACGCGCGCGCACGCTCGGCATGATCCTGATTCCGCTCGACGCCGCCTACGCTATTCCGCTGCGCCGCGCGCCCGATGTCCAGCAAGCCTGCATTGAAACCTACGGACCGTCGACCGACGAACCGTCCGTCGTGTCGCTGCGAGAACTGCTCGGCATGATCGGCGCGCACGAGTGGCGCAAGAAGGGCGTCGAGATTCCCGCGCTAGGCGACCGGATTCATCCGCATTACGGCGTGTTCTCGCCGGTGCGCGGCGAATACGTGGATCTCGTCGCGCGCACGCCGCTGCCTTCGCTGAACAAGGCGTTCGATATCGGCACGGGTACGGGCGTGTTGGCGGCGCTGCTCGCGAAACGGGGCGTGAAGAAAATCGTCGCTACCGATCAGGATCCGCGTGCGCTCGCTTGCGCGCGCGAAAACCTCACGCGTCTGGGTTACGACCAGCAGGTCGACGTCGTGCAGGCCGATCTGTTTCCGGAGGGCCGCGCGCCGCTCGTGGTGTGCAATCCGCCGTGGGTGCCGGCAAGACCTGCGTCGCCGATCGAGTACGCGATCTACGATCCGGAAAGCCGCATGCTGCTAGGCTTCCTGAACGGGCTGGCGGAGCATCTGTCGCCGGGTGGCGAAGGCTGGCTGATCATGTCGGATTTCGCGGAGCATCTCGGTTTGCGCACGCGCGATTGGCTGCTGGCTGCTATCGACAAGGCGGGGCTGACGGTGGTGAGTCGCGAGGACATTCGTCCGCACCACCCCAAGTCGACCGATGAAACCGATGCGCTGCACACGGCGCGCATGGCCGAAGTGACGTCGCTGTGGCGTCTGAAGGCGCGGTAGGCGTGAGATAGGCGCGCGGGTCGGGTAGGGCCGCGTCGAGGAAGCCGGATCGCCGTTCCGCTGTGGGACGACCGATGGGGCTCCCTCTACCCGAAGAGGTGAGACGCATTGCGGCTCTTTCAACAATGAGAGCGGCAATGCGGCGCGTCAGGTCGATGCGCCGCCGACATACGCCGCCGCCCCGCGCCCTGCCGCGAGGCCGCTGGCAAAGCAGGCGGTGAGCAGGTAGCCGCCCGTCGGCGCTTCCCAGTCGAGCATTTCGCCCGCGCAGAAGATGCCGGGCAGGCGCTCGATCATCAGATGCTCGTCGAGCGCCTCGAAGGGAATGCCGCCGGCAGTGCTGATCGCTTCCGCGATCGGCCGGGTGCGCGTAAGCCGCACCGGCAGCGCCTTGATGGCGTGCGCGAGACCGTTGGCGTCGGCGAAGGCTTCTTTCGGCAAAATCTCGTGCAACAGAGCCAGCTTTACCCCGCCAATGCCGATTCGGCCGTGCAAGTGGCTGGACATCGAACGTGAGCCTCGCGGTCGCGTAACTTCGGCGACGACCCGCTCCAAAGCCAAGCCTGGCGCCAGATCGAGCGTGATCATTACGTCGCCGTCAACCAGAATCCGGTCTCGAATCGCCGCCGACAAGGCATAGATCAGACTGCCTTCGAGGCCCGTTTCGGTCAAAAGTATTTCACCTTGTCGATTGTGGACTTTATTGTCTACGTCGGTGAGCGAGATGGCCACCGGCTTGACCGGTTGACCCGCGAAACGCTCGCGCAGGTAGGGGCTCCAGTCCGCGTCGAAACCGCAGTTCGCTGGCAGTAGGGGCGTGATGGGCACAGCGCGCGAGGTCATCAGTGGGACCCATGCGGCGTCCGATCCGAGACGCGGCCAGCTTGCGCCGCCGAGCGCAAACACCACGGCGTCGAAGGTGAAGGCTTGCTCGCCGTCGGGCGTCGCGAAACGGAACGTATGCGCGGCGGCGTCGCCGGCTTCGGTGTCCCAGCCGCACCACTTGTGGCGCATGTGAAACCGCACGCCCGCTTCGCGCAGTCGATGCAGCCACGCGCGCAGCATCGGCGCGGCTTTCATATCCGTCGGGAAAACGCGCCCCGAACTGCCGACGAATGTCTCCACGCCCAACCCGTGCAACCACGCGCGCAAGGCGTCGGGATCGAAGGCCCGCACGAGCGGCGCGATCTGTTCGCGGCGCGCGCCGTAGCGGCCGAGAAACGGCTCGAGCGGCTCCGAGTGCGTGATGTTCATGCCGCCTTTGCCCGCCATCAAAAACTTGCGGCCGACTGACGGCATGGCGTCATAGACGTCGACCTGCCCGCCTTGCTGCGCGAGCGCCTCGGCGGCCATCAAGCCGGCGGGGCCGCCGCCGATCACGGCGACGCGGGCGGAGTGGAATGAGGATGACATGCGGGCCTGCGGAAGAGCGGAAGTGGCGGCGCGCCGATGGCTCAAATGATCTGGCGGCGCGGAGGGCGCTATTCTCACACCCTGGGCAGCGCAGGGCAAACGCGCGAGCGGGCCGGCGGGCGGAAAAAGGTTGGGTTCAGGCGGTCGCGCATTCGCCGGGGCTTGCATCCGCTACTGTGTTATCCGACGACGCGACCTATACTTTTCAGACACCTTCCATCGGACGCCGCGCGCGTCTTCCTCGCGTCAAACCAACTCGCCAACTTCCCGCCACCCGGCGCTATCCGCGCGATCGGAGCCGCCGTGTCACGGCCGGCGATGCGGTCCGCGCGTCTGCTGCCTGCGTGGATGTCTGAACGTCGTCTGAATCAAGGAGACTGCCATGTCCCGCAAATACATCGATTGCCGCGAGTTTCCGAGCGAAACGAACTGCACCGTCGCCCTGTCTGCTGACAGCGAGAGCGAATTGCTCGACGCCGCCGTGCAGCATGCGGTCACGGTGCATAAGCACACGGATTCGCCGGAATTGCGCTCGCAACTCAAGACGCTCTTCCACGACGGCACACCGCCGGTCGAGGCGCCGCGCGCGTGAGTTGCTGTCTTTTGGGGAGCTACAGAACGAGCGACCCGCGCGAACGGCGTCTTGCCGCCCGCGCGGGTCGCAGCATCGTCGAACGATGTCCTAGCCGGGGTACGCCTCGTCCACTTTCAACCCGGCGAGCTTGAAGATGACCCGCAGCGTTTGCGGCTTGATATCGCGCCGCGAAGCAAGCGTAGTCATGACGAAGTCGAGCACCTTGGCGTACTTGAGCATGGTCAGGCAAGTTTCCATGTCCACGCTGCCGTCGCGCATGACTTCGGCCAGACGGAGCATTTCCGTCGAGATATCGCGGGCCATTTCCAGTTCGAGTTGCTGCTTCTCGGACCAGGCCGGGGTGGCGATGAGTCTCGCCAGCATTTCCTGAAATTTCTGTTCGACGTTTCCGTTGGGTACCGTATCCATTGCCGCCTCTTCTATTTTCCGAGCGCGCGTCCGCCTGACGTCTCGGCGCGCTGCTGGTTACGTAACGTTCGGCCCGTGTTCCGGGACCGTCCTCCCCACATGCACTCGGTTCGCGTGGTGAAAGCCACGGCCGCAGCCCGTTGTTATAGGCGCGACCGCCAGCACCACTGGGCCTGGCGTCACGCAAGCTGCTTTTGCACCTTTCCGGAACCTTCCACGTCATGCTGTTCGAGCAGGAAGTGTTCCAGGTTTAAGTTCTTTCTGACTTGGTTTGCGCGGCTCTTTCAGTCGGCAAGCCGCACTTTGGGTAAACTGGCAGCAACTTTTCCCTTTTTCCGTCACCTGTCGCACGTTCGCGCTGCAATTATTGGCGGTTTCCCTCGATGTCCAGCAAAACGCACGAAATTCGCCCAAATCAATCCGTCGAGTTGTTGAAGGAGCTTCACATCCTTACGCGCGACGGCAAGATGAACCAGGACAGCCGCCGCAAGCTGAAACAGGTCTATCACCTGTTCCAGTTCATCGAGCCGCTGCTCAAAGACCTCAAGAACGAGCAGGGCGCCGTGACCCTCGTCGACCACGGCGCGGGCAAGTCCTATCTAGGTTTTATCCTGTATGACCTTTTCTTCAAGGAGTTTCAGGCAGATGCGGGCGGTGCGGCACATATATACGGCATTGAGACGCGTGAAGAGCTCGTCACGAAGTCGGAAGAGCTCGCTGGCCGGCTGGGATTTACGGGCATGTCGTTTCTGAATCTGTCGGTGGCCGAGTCGATCACGTCGGACCGCTTGCCGGCCCAGATCGACATCGTGACCGCGCTGCACGCCTGCAACACCGCGACCGACGACGCGCTGCGCTTCGCGCTCGAAAAGAAGGCGAAGTACATCGTGGTCGTGCCGTGCTGTCAGGCGGAGGTGGCGGGGGTGCTGCGGCAGAACAAGGGCAAATCTCTCGGCAACGCCCTCACGGAGATCTGGCGGCATCCGTTGCACACGCGGGAGTTCGGCAGCCAGATCACGAATGTACTGCGGTGTCTGCAGCTCGAAGCGCACGGATATCAGGTCAGCGTGACCGAGCTGGTGGGTTGGGAGCATTCCATGAAGAATGAACTCATCATCGCCCAGTACAAGGATCTGCCGAGGCGTCGGCCGGCCGAACGCTTGAACGAGGTGATGGAAACGCTCGGGATCGAAGAGCTGAAGGAGCGGTTTTTTGTTTCGGCCTGATCAGGCGAAGTCGCGCAGTAGCTCGTGGCGGGCGCGTGGCGCGAATTACCGCTTCATCAGCGCATTCCAGCCGGCTAGCCCGATTCGCCGCAGCGTTTCCTGATTCCGCTCGTAAATCTCTTCAGCGTCGGGAAAAGCCTGAACCGCGCGTTCGATGCTGTCCTCGCGCAGCAGATGCAAAATCGGATACGGCGCGCGATTCGTGTAGTTCTCGATATCGTCGGGTTCGCTGCCTTCGAACTGGTAAAAGGGATGGAAGCTCGCGATCTGAACGACGCCTTCGAGCCGAAGCTGCTTGAGCATACGCTCGGCGAAAAACAGGCAATCGTTGTAGTCGAGAAAATCGCCGAGCGCCTGCGGCACGATTAACAGCGTCGTATCCACGGCATCAGGGTCGGCGGCGACCAGCGTCTGAAGCTCGGTTTCCAGATCGGTCAGCACGCCTTCCATGTCCACGGCATCGCTGACGGCGTAGCGAATCTGCCCCTTCACGTGGACTGCCTTCGCGAACGGGCAGAGATTGAGGCCGATCACAGCCTCGGTCAGCCAGTGGCGAGTAGCGGCAACAACGGCATCGTGGGATTCGGCGGGCAACGACATGGCAGGCGGCGCGGGAGATAAAGCGCCATTTTAACGGGGCGGACCGGAGTCGATTCGCGCCTCGCTGAAACAGAACGTCAAAGCAAAAAATTCAATCAGCCGCGGCCGACCCCGCCGACGCCGACGCGCCGCACGCCGCGCCGATCAACAGCGCGGCGACTTTCGGAGCGGCCAGAACGGGCCCGCATCCGGGCCCATAAGTCTGGCTGGCCGCATACACGCCTTCGATCATCAGACCCAGCGCATTGGCGAGCGCCACCGGATCATCGGCGCCCGCCGCCGTTGCCAATTCCGTGAGCCGCGCCATCAGGCGCGCCTTGTTGCGAGACACGAACTGCCGCGCCGGATGCGCCGCCTCCGGAAACTCCACCGACACGTTCACGAAAGGGCAGCCGCGATAATCGTCGACAGACGCGCGCACCGCGAGGTCGTCGAAATATTGCTGAAGCTGCCTTGCCGGCTCGCCCGGATGCTTGGCGAAGCTGCGCTCCACATAGCTGAAGAACTGCTCGTCTTTGCGCTCCAGGTAAGCCATGACGAGCTCGTCTTTCGACGAAAACTGCCGGTACAAACTCATCTTGTTCACGCCGGCGCGCTCGACCACCGCGTCCACGCCGACGGCTCGCACGCCCTCGCGATAGAACAGCTCGTCCGCGGCACGCAGCAAGTGCTGCTGCGCCTGCGGGCCGGCGGTCTGCGCGCCGCGCGTGCGACGCGCAGCGGCCGGCTTTGGGATTTGACTGTCGGACATGGATGACCACCTGAACTCAATTAACGCCTTGACATGTTACCGAGCAGTAACTAATATCGCAACACCTATTGTGACTGATCTGTCACAAGTCCTTTACCGAACGCGTAACAATATTGGCGGCGTCGCCTGCGGAGCAGGCGTCGATTGGAGAACCGATGAACTGGGCAGCAAGACTGATTGGCGGACGTTTCCACTACGGCTGGTTGACGGTCGCGGTGGTGTTTCTGGTACTGCTGGCGGCGGCCGGCACACGCGCCACGCCGAGCGTGATGATGGTGCCGCTCGAGCATCAATTCGGCTGGAGCCGCGCAACGATTTCTCTCGCGATCTCCGTGAACATCGCGCTCTACGGTCTGATGGGACCGTTCGCGGCGGCGGCAATGCAACGTTTCGGTGTGCGCCCCACGCTGCTGGCCGCGCTGGGAACAATGGCGGCGGGCGTCGCGCTGTCGTCGCTGATGACGCACCCGTGGCAGATGGTGCTGATCTGGGGCGTGATGGTCGGCGGCTCGACGGGTGTCGCGGCGCTGTCGTTGTCGGCGACGGTGGTGACACGCTGGTTCACCACGCGGCGTGGCCTCGTCATGGGCATTCTCACGGCGAGTTCGGCGACCGGCCAACTCGTGTTCCTGCCGATGCTCGCGGCTATCGCCGAGCACCACGGCTGGCGGCAGGTGGTGTGGGTCGTCGCCATTGCGGCCGCAATCGTGATTCCGCTGGTTGCGTTTCTGCTGCCCGAGCGCCCGGCCGACATGCAGCTGCGCCCGTACGGCGAACCGCACGATTCGCCCATCAACAGCACCGTCACCAAACAGAATCCGCTGGCGATCGCCTTCGGCACACTCGCCATGGCGAGCAAGACGCGCGATTTCTGGCTGTTGTTCTTCAGCTTCTTTATCTGCGGCGCGAGTACCAACGGCTATGTCGGCACCCATCTGATCGCGATGTGCGGCGACTACGGCATGACAGAAGTGCAGGGCGCTTCGTTGCTCGCCGCGATGGGCATCTTCGATCTGTTCGGCACGACGCTCTCCGGTTGGTTGTCGGACCGCTTCAATAGCCGCGTGCTGCTGTTCTGGTACTACGGTCTGCGCGGTTTGTCGCTGATGTATCTGCCACACGCTTTCGGCATCGACTTCTTCGGGCTGCCGCTGTTCGCCGTGTTCTACGGCCTCGACTGGATCGCGACCGTACCGCCGACCGTGCGTCTGGCCACCGACGTCTACGGCAAGGAATCGGCGCCGGTGGTGTTCGGCTGGGTCGTTGCCGGCCATCAACTCGGCGCGGCGTTCGCGGCGCTCGGCGCGGGCATGCTGCGCGCGAGCCTCGGCACGTACACGGTGGCGTCGATGATTTCCGGCGGCTTGTGCCTCGTGGCGGCGGTGATCGTGTTGCGGATCAACCGGCCCGCCAAAGTGCCGGAACCGCAGGCGGCATAAAACCGTACGCAATCGACCGGCACGATGCCGGAAACTGCGCCGGTTTGAACCGCGCCCGGCGATTCGGGTATCGCGACAACGACGGCCCCGCAAGGGGCCGTTTTGCTATTGCAGCCGCCGTCAAACAAACTACTCGCATGTAGGCGCACGCGTGCCGAAGCCCGGTTATGCTATGTGACCCCCGGGCAGTTGCCCGTCGTTCATGAATTTCGACCGAGAGAAGCGCATGACCAACAAACCCGCCCCTACCGCAATTGCCATTCACGAGCTGATTGCAGGCCGCTGGAGCCCGCGCGCGTATTCGAGCGAGCCGGTGAGCCGCGAGCATCTGCATTCCGTGCTCGAAGCGGCACGCTGGGCGCCGTCTTCGTATAACGCGCAGCCTTGGCGTTTTCTCGTATTCGACCGCAGCGTCGATGAAGTCTCGTTCAAGCAGGCTTTCGCCACGCTGGTGCCGTTCAACCAGGGCTGGAATGCGCCGGCGCCGGTGCTGATCGCGGTGACCACGCACACGCTCACCAACAAGGGCGAGGTGAATCGCTGCGCACCGTACGATGCGGGCGCCGCAGCGATGGCGCTGGTGTTGCAGGCGCATGCGCTCGGACTTGCCGCGCATCAGATGAGCGGCTTCGATCCGAACGCGTTCCGCACCGCATTCAAGCTGCCGAACGACGTCGAAGTGATCGCGATGATTTCGCTCGGTCATTACGGCGACGTGGACAAACTGGATCCGGTGTTGCGTGAGCGCGAGAAGTCGGTGCGTCAGCGTTTGCCGCTGGCGGAAATCGCCTATGGCGGCGGCTGGAAGAAGGCGTTCTGAGCGGTTTTTCAGGTTATGTATTGAGTAAAACGAACGCGCGGTGCTGACCGCGCGTTTTTCATTCGACGCCGTCCGCGACGCTCGACAGCGGCGTCGCCACGCTCTCCAGCGACTTGCGCTCCGCGTCCACGCCCCAGATCCCCGCGATTACCGCTGCCGCCAGCATCAGACCCGAGCCGACCAGATAACCCGAAAAGACCTCGCTGCGCTGATGCGTGTCGATCAGCCGGCCGAAAAACGCCGGCCCGGCGATACCGCCGAGCGCCGTGCCGAACGCGTAGAAAACGGCGATGGCCAGTGCGCGAATTTCCAGCGGAAACGATTCGCTGACGGTCAGATAAGCCGAACTCGCGGCCGCCGATGCGAAGAAGAAAATCACCATCCATGCGATCGTCTGCGTCACGACGGTGAGCATCTCGTGCGCGAACAGGTAGCCGCTCAGCGTCAGCAGAATGCCGGAGATCGCGTATGTCGCCGCGATCATCTTGCGTCGCCCGATCACGTCGAAGAACCGGCCGAGCAGCAGCGGTCCGAGGAAATTGCCGAGCGCGAAGGGCAGCAGATACCAGCCGATGTTGTCGCCCGGGACGTGGTAGAAGTCGGTGAGCACCAGCGCGTAGGTGAAAAAGATCGCGTTGTAGAAAAACGCCTGTGCGGTCATCAGCGAGAGGCCGACCAGCGCGCGCCGTCGATGCACGTTAAAGAGCGTATGGAATACCTCGCGCAGTGGCGTATGTCCACGAGCGCGTAAGCGCAGGCGCGTGAGATCGTCGTCGGAGAGCGCGTGGCCTTCGTTGCGAAAGCGCGTTTCGATGCCTTCGACAATCGCCCGCGCGTCACGCTCGTCGCCGTGCGTGAGCAGCCACCGCGGGCTTTCGGGCACCCAGATGCGCATCGGCAGGATGCCCAGCGCGAGCACCGCGCCGATAAAGAAACAGGCGCGCCAGCCCCAGTCGGGCGGCAGCAGATGCGGATCGAGCAGCACCAGCGAGCCGGCCGCGCCGAGCCCCGCGCCGACCCAGAACGTGCCGTTGATGCCCAGATCGGTCCAGCCGCGCACGCGCGCCGGCGTGAATTCCTGGATCGTCGAATTGATTGCCGTGTATTCGCCGCCGATGCCGGCACCGGTCAGGAACCGAAATAGCAGAAAACTGGCCAGATTCCAAGACAGCGCGGTGGCCGCCGTCGCCGCCAGATACAGGGCGAGCGTGATGAAAAACAGCTTGCGGCGTCCGAGCCGGTCGGTCAGCCAGCCGAATCCCAACGCGCCGAGCACCGCCCCGGCGATGTAGGTGCTGCCGGCCAGACCGACGTCGGCGTTGGTAAAGTGCAACGATGGACTAGACTTCAACGCACTTGCCACCGCGCCCGCCAGCGTGACTTCCAGACCGTCGAGCAGCCACGTGACGCCAAGCGCCACCACGATCAGCGAGTGAAACCGGCCCCACGGCAGACGGTCCAGCCGCGAAGGCAGATCCGTTTCAACGACCGTGGCGTTTTTTTCGTGGACGGCGGCAGTAGGCGGCGCGCTCATTGCTTGAAGTCTCCTCAATTCCGAAAATTGGCGGCGTATCCTGTCAAAATGAGCAATATTCGTTCCGTCGAGCTGGGCTTTAGCATGATCGCGAGCGCACCCGAAACGTCAGTTGATGCTGATTGGGCTTTCGTGATACAAAGCCGCTCCCCCTTCTGTCCGCGCCAGCCGTGAGCGGCGATTCCTGCCATGAACTATTGCGCGATTGACTTCGGTACTTCCAATTCTGCTGTGGCCGTTCCCGTCGACGGTGCGCTCAAGCTCGCGCCGGTCGAGGGCGCCTACACGACGCTGCCCACCTCGGTCTTTTTCAATACCGACGAAAACACCCGCGAATTCGGGCGGGCGGCGCTCGCAGCTTATATCGACGGCTTCGACGGCCGTCTGATGCGTTCGATGAAGAGCATTCTCGGCTCGCCGCTCGCCGAGAACTCCACCGATCTCGGCGACGGCTCCGCGATCAAATACACGGACGTGATCGCGATTTTCGTCGATCACCTGAAGCGTTCGGCGGAAAAAAGCGCTGGCGGCCCGATTCAACGCGCGGTACTGGGCCGCCCGGTGTTTTTCGTCGACGACGACCCTCGTGCCGATCAGATGGCGCAGCAGCAGCTCGAAGCCGCCGCGCGCTCGGTCGGTCTGCGGGAAATCCACTTTCAGTATGAGCCGATCGCGGCCGCGTTCGACTACGAGTCGCATCTGACGGAAGAAGGCCTCGTGCTGGTGGCCGACATCGGCGGCGGTACCTCGGACTTTTCGCTGGTGCGCGTTGGGCCGGAGCGGATGAAGCGCGTCGAGCGCAAGGACGACGTGCTGGCGCATCACGGCGTGCACGTTGCCGGCACGGATTTCGACCGTCGCGTGGAACTGGCGACGATCCTGCGCGAAATGGGCTATCAGACGCTGGATCCGGAAGGCCGCGAGATTCCGAACCGGATCTATTTCGATCTGGCGACCTGGCATCTGATCAACACCGTCTACGCCCCGAAGCGCGTCAGCGAACTCGCGCTGATGCGGCACCTGTTCACCGAAGCCAAGCATCACGACCGCCTGATGCGAGTTGTGGAGCGCCGCTTGGGTCACGCGCTGGCAGCGCACGCGGAAGAAGCGAAGATCGGCGTGGCGGCGGGCGGCGAGACCGTGATCGATCTCGATGAAGTGGAAGACGACCTGCGTCTCGCGTTCGACGAGGCGCAATTGATCAAGGCCGGCCACGATGAAACGCTGCGCATCGTGCAGGCGGCGCGCGACACGGTGCAGGCGGCCGGCGTGGCGACACGCGACGTTAACGCGATTTACTTTACGGGCGGTTCAACCGGATTGGCGTTTCTATCGGGCGCATTGGCGGCGGCATTCCCGGATGCTAAAGCGGTATTCGGCGACCGTCTCGCGAGTGTCGCGACTGGACTCGGCATTCACGCGCGACGTCTATTCGGATAACCAAAATCATCAACCGCATACTGCGAAGATAATCACCATTCGCAATAGCGACGGATATAAAAAAACCCCGCCGAGGCGGGGTTTTTTTGCGTCCAGAAGGAAGCGTGTTGCTTACACCGGCTTGATGTTAGCAGCTTGCTTGCCCTTCGGGCCCGTCTTCACTTCAAACGTAACCTTTTGGTTTTCTTGCAGCGTCTTGAAGCCTTCCGTGCGGATTTCCGAGAAATGCGCGAACAGATCTTCGCCACCGCCGTCCGGCGTGATGAAGCCAAAGCCCTTTGCGTCATTGAACCACTTGACGGTACCGGTTTCCATATTACTTGTTCCTAAAGATGGTAAATAAGGCCGAAGCCCAGAGGGTGCATGAAAATCAAGGAAGGGGGTAATGGGACCAACCGGAGTACCGTTGATGGGCGAACTACGAAAGACCAATTCACTCGCCGCTTGAAATCCTGCCCGAACGTTATACGGCGATTTTGAGAGAAGGTCAACAGTCTCCCCACAACTTTACGAACTTTCGCCAACGTGGCGTAAAAGTTGCTTACAAAGCTTGCTATTCGTCCGATTTTTTTGCTAGGGAGAACCCTTGGTTTTGCTGCAGGGACTGGGTGCAACCGTTAAACTACGCGCCTCGCGTCGGTTGCACCTGTTTGGAATGGGCCGTCGCGTACGCATGCGCGTCACCCGTTTGCAGCGCCTCCAAGGCGATCTAACGCGGTGCCGACATGGTTCTGCTGCAAATTTGCATGGGCCGGAGTCAGTGCGAAAGCGCTCACTCCGGCCGACACAGGAGAAGACGTGAAAAGTTCTATACAACGGAACATCGGCCCGTTCGCGCTGATGCTGACGGGCTTAGGTTCCATCATCGGATCGGGCTGGCTGTTCGGCGCGTGGAAGGCTGCAAAAATTGCTGGTCCCGCTGCCGTTTGTGCATGGGTGATCGGCGCGGTCGTGATTCTCGCGATCGCATTGACCTACGCCGAACTCGGCGCGATGTTCCCGGAGTCCGGCGGCATGGTGCGTTATGCGCGCTATTCGCACGGCGCGCTCGTGGGTTTCATTAGCGCATGGGCCAACTGGATTGCCATCGTCTCGGTGATTCCGATCGAAGCTGAAGCGTCCATTCAATATATGAGTACGTGGCCCTATCCGTGGGCGCATGCGCTATTCGTGGATGGCTCATTAACCACGAACGGCTTATCACTGTCTGCGGCGCTCGTGATCATTTACTTCATGCTGAACTATTGGGGCGTGAAACTGTTTGCGCGTGCCAATTCGGCGATCACGATCTTCAAGTTCCTGATTCCCGGCGCGACGATCCTCGGTTTGATGTTCACGGGCTTCCATAAGGAAAACTTCGGTGAAGCGAGTACCTTTGCGCCGTACGGCTGGTCGGCGGTACTGACGGCGGTATCGACGAGCGGCATCGTGTTCGCGTTCAACGGTTTCCAGAGCCCAATCAATCTCGCGGGTGAAGCGCGCAATCCGGCCAAGAGCGTGCCGTTCGCGGTGATCGGCTCGATCCTGCTCGCGCTGGTGATCTACGTGCTGCTGCAGATTGCGTATATCGGCGCGGTGAATCCGAGCGACGTGATGAAGGGCTGGAGCCACTTCAACTTCGCTTCGCCGTTCGCCGAGCTCGCGATCGCGCTGAACCTGAACTGGCTGGCGATCCTGCTGTACGTCGACGCATTCGTCAGCCCGAGCGGCACCGGCACGACCTATATGGCGACCACCAGCCGCATGATCTACGCGATGGAGCGCAACAACACGATGCCGAAGATGTTCGGCAACGTTCACCCGTTCTACGGCGTGCCGCGTCAGGCGATGTGGTTCAACCTGCTGGTGTCGTTCATTTTCCTGTTCTTCTTCCGCGGCTGGAGTTCGCTCGCGGCGGTGATTTCGGTCGCAACCGTGATCTCGTACCTGACCGGCCCGATCAGCCTGATGGCCCTGCGCCGCGCGGCGACGGACCTCGAGCGTCCGCTGCATATTCCGGGCATGAAGATCATTGCGCCGTTTGCGTTCGTCTGCGCGTCGCTGATCCTGTACTGGGCGAAGTGGCCGCTGACCGGCGAAATCATTCTGCTGATGGTCGTCGCGCTGCCGGTGTACTTCTACTTCCAGGCGAAGTCGGGTTTTGCCGGCTGGGGCCGTGATCTGAAGGCGGCGTGGTGGCTGGTCGCTTATCTGCCGGTCATGGCGATTCTGTCGCTGATCGGCAGCAAGCAGTTCGGCGGTCACGACCTGATTCCTTATGGCTGGGACATGGTGGTGGTTATCGCGTTTTCGCTGGTGTTCTATTACTGGGGCGTGACGAGCGGTTATCGCTCGGAATATCTGGACGAGCGTAGCGAGCATGACGAAGTGCTCGAAGGCATGGGCGCTCATTAAGGTGCTGCGTTCGAGTCTGTAAAAAACCCTCGCCTGAGTTGCTCAGGCGAGGGTTTTTCTTTTCTGCGGTGCTTATGACACTGCGTCAGGCTGTGCCGAACACATAGTTCGTCATGGCGAGCGAGCGCTGGTAGGTTCCGAGCGACTGGATAGCCAGCGAATAGTCGTCATCTGCCGCGCCCAATGCGGCGAATACCGGCAGCAGATGCTCGTCGGTGGGATGCATCAGCACCGCGTGCGGCGCCTGGCGGCGATAGTCGAGCAGCGCGTCGATATCGTGCGCGGCGAGCTTTTCCTCGAACCAGTCGGTGAACTCGGCGACGCGTGGATCGGCGTCCTCAGGGCGCGCGGAGAAGTCAGCGGCGCGCAGGTTGTGCGTGATCTGGCCGGAGCCGATCACCATCACGCCGTCGTCTTGCAACGACCGCAGCGCCCGGCCGACGCGAAAGTGATGCGCCGCGTCCATGTGCGGCTGGATCGACAACTGAGCGACGGGCAAGTCGGCATCAGGAAACATGAGCAGCATCGGCACCCACGCCCCGTGGTCGAGTCCGTGCGGCTGGGCACCCGCGAGGATGCCGCTCTCGCCGAGCAACACGGCCGCGCGGCGCGCCACATCGGGCGCCCCCGGAGCCGGGTACTGAATCTCGTACAACTGACGCGGAAAGCCATAGAAATCGTGGATGGTTTCCGGCGCCGTGGACGTGCTCGCCACCGGCTGCGCCGTGCCCCAATGGGCCGACAGCATCAGTACGGCCTCCGGTCGTGGCAACTGGGCGCTCAGCACGCCGAATTCGGCGGACGGCAACGACGGGTCGATCGGCAGCGTGGGCGCGCCGTGGGACAGGAAAAGCGAGGGTAAGCGGTTCATGGCAGCAACGCGGCCGCGAGAGCGCGGCACAGAGATTGGGTTGCTACCAATATAGGGCTGCACCGCGATTTGATAAACGGGCTAAAACAGAATTGATTGTGTCGCGGATGTTGTGAATCCGTGCGTATGCACGGACATCGCCGCCCTAGCTGACGCGCTATTCCTGCGCGCCGCGCAGTCCAGGCCACGCCGGCGACAAAGCCGGTCCGAGCGCAAACAGATCCAGCACGCGCGCCACGGTGCGATCGACCATTTCGTCGATGGAAGCAGGTTGATTGTAGAAGGCGGGCAAGGGCGGGAAAATCACGCCGCCCATTTCAGTGACGGCCGTCATGTTGCGCAGATGCGCCAGATTGAACGGCGTCTCGCGCACGAGCAGCACGAGGCGGCGGCGCTCCTTGAGAGTGACGTCGGCGGCGCGCGTGATCAGATTGTCCGAGAAACCATGTGCGACGCTGGCGAGCGTCTTCATGGAGCAAGGCGCGACCACCATGCCGTCGGTGGCATACGAGCCGGAGGCGATGCTCGCACCGACGTCGCGCACCGAATGGACGACATCCGCGAGCGGATGCACGTCTTCTTTGCTCAACTGGAGTTCGTGCTGAATATTGAGCCAACCCGCGCTCGAAATCAGCAGATGGCTCTCGACGCCGCCCAACCGGCGCAGCGTTTCGAGTATCCGGATGCCGTAGATGGCACCCGTCGCGCCGGTGATCGCGACGATCAGCCGGCGTGGCGCCGCAGCGCGTGTTTCCATGGCTCGCGGCGCCTAAGGAGAGAAGCGTGTGAACCGAGGCCGCTCAGGCCGCGGCGAACAGCTGCTGCAGTTCGCCCGATTCGTACATTTCCATCATGATGTCCGAGCCGCCGACGAATTCGCCCTTCACGTACAGCTGCGGAATGGTCGGCCAGTTCGAGAACTGTTTGATGCCCTGGCGGACTTCGTCGTCTTCGAGCACGTTGACGGTCTTGATCTCACCGACGCCGCACGCCTTCAGAATCTGGATGGCGCGGCCCGAAAAGCCGCACATCGGGAACTGAGCGGTGCCCTTCATGAAGAGGACGACATTGTTCTCGTCGACGATTTGCTTGATGCGTTGTTGCGTATCCATGACTGACCTTGCGGTTCCGTTATGTGTAGGGAATAGGCTGAAATGATAGCGGATTTCGATACAGCCGGCCGGGCGCCGCTTTGTCCGTGCAGCGTTTGTGGATATTGGGCGATGCCCGTCAGCCGTCCAGACGCCCGCCGCTGATCCGTTCGATGCCCGCCAGATCCCGCTCCGAGCGCACTTGCGCGAATCCTTGTGCCGTCAATAACGCGCGCACGGCTTCGGCCTGATCGTAGCCGTGCTCGATCCACAATACGCCATCGGCGGCGAGCCGTGTTGGCGCACCGGCGATGATGGCGCGGATCGCGCTGAGCCCGTCGGCTTCGTCGGTGAGTGCGCTGCGCGGTTCGAAGCGCAGATCGCCTTCGTCCAGATGCGGGTCGCCGCTCGCGATATACGGCGGATTGCTGACGATCACGTCGAAGCGCAAGGTGGCGTCGAGCGAGTCGTACCAGTCGCTTTGTATCAACGCCATGGCGCCGCCGGGGCGTTTCGCGTCGAGCAGGCGTGTGGCGTTGCGCGTGGCGACCGCCAGTGCTTCGGCGGAACGGTCTAGCGCCCAGACTCGCGCATCCGGCCGCATCGACGCAATCGCGACGGCAATGGCGCCGGTGCCCGTGCCGAGATCCAGCACGCGAGGCCGCGAGAGGTTTTCCAGCGCTTTTAGCGCCGTATCGACGAGCAATTCGGTTTCAGGGCGCGGAATCAGCACGTGCGGCGTGACTTCGAAATCCAGCCCGAAAAATTCCCGGGCACCGACCAGTTGCGCCACCGGCTCGCCGGCTACGCGCCGTGCTTCCAGCGTCTGGTAACGCTCGACAAACTCGGCGTCGAGCGCTTCGTCGCTGCGCGTAATCAATTGCGTGGGCCGCCAGCCGAGCACATGCGTTAGCAGGATGCGCGCTTCCAGCGGCGGCAACGGCGAGGCGCGCAAAAGTGTGGTGGGCGTGGCGGGTGTGGCGGAGCTGGCCGAACTCATGCGCGCTTCAGTCCGCGTCGCCGAGCGAGGCCAGCAACTCGGCCTGATGCTCGCTGACGAGCGCCGCGATCAGCTCGTCGAGATCGCCGTCCATGATTGCGTCCAGACGGTAGAGCGTCAGGTTGATGCGGTGATCCGTCAGACGCCCTTGCGGGAAGTTGTACGTGCGAATCCGCTCCGAGCGGTCGCCCGAGCCGATCAGGCTCTTGCGCGTGGCGGCTTCCTTCGCCTGCTGCTCGTGCGATTGCTTGTCCTTGATGCGCGCGGCCAGCACCTTCAGCGCGCGGTCCTTGTTCTTGTGCTGCGACCGGTCGTCCTGACATTCGACGACGATCCCCGTCGGCAAGTGCGTGACGCGCACCGCGGAATCGGTCTTGTTGATGTGCTGCCCGCCCGCGCCCGACGCGCGGAACGTGTCGATCCGCAAGTCCGCCGGGTTGATCTCGACTTCGCCGATTTCGTCCGCTTCCGGCATGACCGCGACCGTGCAGGCCGACGTGTGGATGCGCCCTTGGGTTTCGGTCGCCGGCACGCGTTGCACGCGATGGCCGCCCGATTCGAACTTGAGCTTCGAATAAGCGGCTTCGCCCGCGATCCGCACGATCACTTCCTTGTAGCCGCCCAGATCCGACTCGCTCGCCGACATCATTTCCACTTGCCAGCGGTTGCGTTCGGCAAAGCGCAGGTACATGCGCAGCAGGTCGCCCGCGAACAGCGCGGACTCGTCGCCGCCCGTTCCGGCACGGATTTCGAGGAAGATGTTGCGGTCGTCGTTCGGATCTTTCGGCAGCAGCATTTTCTGCAACTCGGCGCCGAGCTTTTCCATGCGCTCGCGGGCGGCGCGAATTTCATCTTCGGCGAAGTCGCGCATCGACACATCCGCCAGCAACTCCTGCGCGGTGGTTGCGTCGTTCATGGCCTGGCGCCACAGCGCGTAGTGATCCACCACCGGCCCGAGCTCGGCGTGTTCCCGCGTGAGCTTGCGGTATTGGTCGAGATTCGAGGTGATGTCCTCGCGGCTCAACAGATCGTTCAGTTCGGCCAGCCGGGTAGTGAGCTGGTCGAGCTTGCGTTGCATGCTCGTTTTCATCGGACGGGTATCGGAGCGGGCTCCGGCAAGGACGGCGACTAGGGGAGTGGGCGGATGCCCTGGTCAGAAGCACGTCGCGGGCCACTTGCGGGTAGCCCGGACAGCGCGGCGGTGGCTGCGCCGCTAACGCTCCGTGGAACCGGAGTGTTTGTAGAAACCGCTCATGAGTTCGATGAGCGTGTCACGGTTCTCGCTGCTCGCGCGATTGAGCGCGTGCGTGGGACCGTGGATCAGTTTATTGGTGAGCGATTGCGACAGCGCTTCGAGCACGGCGGCCGGATCGTCACCGCGCGCGAGCATTTTCTGCGCGCGTTCGACTTCGGCACGGCGCAACACGTCGGCCTGCGTGTGCATATGGCGGATCACCGGCACGATGCTGCGCGCGTCCAGCCATTGCATGAAGTTCTGCACGCGCGTTTCGATGATCGCTTCGGCCTGCGCGACCGCTGCTTGCCGCGACGCATTGCCTTCGCGGACGATCGCGCCGAGGTCGTCGACGGTGTACAGGAACACGTCTTCGAGCTTGCCGACTTCGGGTTCGATATCGCGCGGCACGGCCAGATCGACCATGAAAATCGGCCGA
This sequence comes from Paraburkholderia phytofirmans, assembly GCF_046028095.1. Taxonomy (GTDB): domain Bacteria; phylum Pseudomonadota; class Gammaproteobacteria; order Burkholderiales; family Burkholderiaceae; genus Paraburkholderia; species Paraburkholderia phytofirmans_A. Next base: position 36,840 of record NZ_JAQQDJ010000016.1, on the reverse strand, counting down.
TGGCGGCGCGCTTTCACTGCCCGCTCGACCGCGCCCAAGCCGATGATCGGCAAGGTGGACGCCGTGCACGACACGATGATGTCGAACTCATGCATGCGCGAGGGCAGTTCCGACAACGGAATGGCCCGGCCGTTGAAGCGCTCGGCGAGACGCGTGCCGCGCTCGGCCGTGCGGTTCGCGACGACGAGTTCGCGCGGTTGCTGTGCCGCGAAGTGCGTGGCGCACAGCTCGATCATTTCGCCCGCGCCGATGAACAGCACGCGCTGGTTCGAGACCTTGTCGAAAATCCGCTGGGCGAGGCGCACGGCGGCGGCCGCCATGGAAACCGATTGCGCGCCGATTTCGGTCGTGCTGCGCACCTCCTTCGCCACCGCGAAGGTGCGCTGGAACAACTGGTTCAAATACGTGCCGAGCGCGCCGGCTTCGGATGCGGTACGCACTGCATCCTTCATTTGTCCGACGATTTGCGTCTCACCCAACACCATCGAATCCAGCCCGGACGCGACGCGGAACGCGTGGCGCACGGCTTCCGACTGCGGCAGCGCGTAGACGTGCGGCGCAAGTTGGTCGATGGGCAGGTTGTGGTACTTGGAAAGCCACTGGATCGCGGCTTCGCGCGCGGCCTGGTCGTCGGTCGCGCAGTAGAGTTCGGTGCGATTGCAGGTGGACAGGATCGCCGCTTCCGGCGCCGTGCGGGCCGAAGGGCCCAGCCAGACGCTCTTGAAGGTGTCCAATGCGGGCTTGATCTGTTCGAGCGGAAACGCCACGCGTTCGCGCAAGGCGACAGGCGCAGTGTGGTGATTGATTCCGATCGTTAGAAGCTGCATTTGGGGGAGCTATGGTTTAGCCCAATATTATAGCGTTTCCACGATTTTCACATTGTGCGCAGCTTATTCCGCGTTTACAACGGCTTCCGGCGGGATCGCGTCGAGTTGATAGCCGTAGCCGTAAAGCGGCGTCAGGCAATAGCCGTGCTCGGGATGAAGCTGCAATTTGCTGCGCACCCGTGACGCGTGCGTATCCACCGTGCGCGACCTTACGTCACGGCGGCGCGTCCAGACGTTTTCAAGAATATGCGCTCGCGACACCGGCCGTGAGAGATTACTGAACAGCAGCAAAGCAAGGCGGAATTCCTTGGGCGTGAGCGTGACCGTTTGCTTGCGGAATGTGACGGCAAACTGCGCCGCATCGAACGCATATTCGCCGATGATGTCGCGCCGCCGGTTGGGCGGCCGCCGCAAGCCGGCGCGGCGCAGCAGCGCATCCACGCGGGCCAGCATCTCGGGGCCGCGGACCGGTTTGGTCAGGCAGTCGTCGGCGCCGGCGTGTAGCGCGGCGACAATCTGGCTTTCGCGCGGCGCGGACATCAGCACGATCACCGGCAAGCCCGGCAGGATGGCGCGGGCGCGCGGGATGACGTCTTCGGCGGAATGGTCGCCGGCCCAGCTTTCGGTGATGAGAAGATCGAAGAATTCTTCATTGGCGCGCGTGAGAAACGGCACACTCGCGATGAAGTGCTGACACAGATGACCGCCGGCGAAGACCAGCCGGCCGATCAGTTCAGCATGCCGCAAGTCCGGCTCGATAAGGGCGATTCGCATGACGCGCTTTCAGCGTGGCAATGACCGGGGACCAGGCTTTTCCGTAAGACCGACAGCTTGCCTAACATCACCCCGACCCCTAAACTCAACCGCTATGCGGAAAGCGCCGTGCTGAACTTCTATAGTTAATGAGACAAAAATGCTAGCTGTGTTGGCCCCCTGCGCCCATGAGACGAATCCGAAACTGCGCGAGGCCAGCCGTTAATGGGGTGGCCCGGCCTTGTAGTGTTGGGGGCGGCGATTGGTCTCGCGGGCTGGTGGTTGCATCCGCTGCGGCGCGCGAGCCGCGCCCGGTGGTGGGTGGCGCTGCTGGCCGGCGTGCTGGGCGCGGCTGTCGCGCACATGGCCGGCAACGTGATTGGTCTCTTCCATGACGGTGATACGCTCGAATGGCCGGTGTGTACCGGCGTCGCGTTGATCGCCGTTGCCGTGACGGTCGGCTTGCTTTCCCGTCGATGAATATTTGCAGGTGACTCCGATGAATGCCCGACTCCCCGAAACTTCCTCCATTCCCGAACGGCTTGCCACCTTGCGCAGCGCAATGGCGCGCGAAGGCGTCGCCGCCTACCTGGTGCCGTCCGCCGACCCGCATCTATCCGAATACTTGCCCGGCCGCTGGCAAGGCCGGCAGTGGCTGTCCGGTTTCACCGGCTCGGCCGGCACGCTGGTCGTGACCGCGGACTTCGCCGGCGTGTGGACAGACAGCCGCTATTGGGAACAGGCCAACGCGCAACTGGCCGGCACCGGCGTTCAGCTGATGAAGATGACCGGCGGCCAGCAGACCGTGCCGCATTTCGAATGGCTCGCTCAGAACGTGCCGGCAGGCGCCACGGTCGGCGTGGATGGCGCCGTGCTCGGTGTGGCGGCGGCGCGGGCCTTGAGCCAGGCGCTCAACGCCCGCGGCGTGCAGTTGCGCACCGACGTCGATCTGTTCGACGCGATCTGGCCGCAGCGTCCGTCGCTGCCGGCGGCCGCCGTGTTCGAGCACGCCGCGCCGCATGCAAGCGTCGCCCGGTCGGACAAGCTGGCGCAGATTCGTCGCGCGATGGCGGACAAAGGCGCGCAATGGCACTTCATCTCCACGCTCGACGACCTCGCGTGGCTGCTGAATCTGCGCGGCGCCGACGTCAGCTATAACCCCGTGTTCGTAGCGCACGCGCTGATCGGCGTCGACCACGCGTCTCTGTTCGTCGCCGACGGCAAGGTGCCGCAGGCGCTGGCCGATGCGCTCGCGAAAGACCACATCAGCGTCGAGCCGTATGCCAAGGCCGCGGACGCGCTCGCCGCGCTGCCCGCTGGCAGCACGCTGCTGATCGACCCGCGCCGCATCACGTTCGGCTCGCTGCAATCGGTGCCGCCGACGGTCACGGTGGTCGAGGCCGTCAATCCGTCCACCTTCTTCAAATCGCGCAAGACCGAGGCGGAAGCCGAGCATGTGCGCGAGACGATGGAACAGGACGGCGCGGCGCTGGCGGAATTTTTCGCGTGGTTCGAAAGCGCGCTGGGCAACGAGACGATCACCGAACTCACCATCGACGAACGGCTGACGGCGGCTCGCGCGCGCCGTCCGGGTTTCGTGTCGCTGAGCTTTGCGACTATTGCCGGCTTCAACGCGAACGGCGCGATGCCGCACTACCGCGCCACCGCGGAATCGCATTCGGTGATCGAAGGCAACGGCCTGTTGCTGATCGATTCCGGCGCGCAGTATTTGAGCGGCACGACCGATATCACGCGCGTGGTGCCGATCGGCACGCCTAGCGATGAGCAGCGGCGCGACTTTACGATCGTGCTGAAAGGCACCATGGCGTTGTCGCGCGCGCAGTTCCCGCGCGGCATCCGTTCTCCGATGCTCGACGCGATCGCCCGCGCGCCGATCTGGGAAGCCGGCGCCGATTATGGCCACGGCACCGGTCACGGCGTGGGCTACTTCCTGAACGTGCACGAAGGTCCGCAGGTGATCTCGCACTACGCGCCGGCCGAGCCGTGGACGGCGATGGAAGAGGGCATGATCACCTCGGTCGAACCGGGCATTTACCGGCCGGGCAAATGGGGTGTGCGGATCGAGAACCTCGTGCTGAACGTGTCCGCCGGTCAGACCGAATTCGGCGATTTCCTCAAGTTCGAGACCTTGACGCTGTGCCCGATCGACACGCGTTGCCTCGACCTGTCGCTGCTGCGCGAGGACGAGCGCGCGTGGCTGAACGCGTATCACGAGACTGTGCGCACGCGTCTGTCGCCGCACGTGTCGGGCGACGCCAAGGCGTGGCTGGAGTTGCGCACGCAACCCATCTGATCGCGACCAGGAACGAGCTTACGGAGCGCGCATGGCCATCAAGGCAGTGGTGTTCGATTTCGGCGGCGTGCTGATCGACTGGAGTCCCGAGTATCTGTATCGGGAACTGATCCCTGACGAAACCGAGCGCCGCTGGTTTCTGACCCACGTCTGTTCGATGGACTGGGTGATCCGTCAGGATGGCGGCCAGCCGATTGTCGAGGCCACCGCCGAACTGGTAGCCAGGTTTCCCGATCATGAAACGTTGATCCGCGCGTTCTACGAGCGCTGGCACGAGATGGTGGCCGGCGTGCTGGAAGAGGGCGTGGCGATCATGGAGAAGCTCGAAGCGGCCGAGGTGCCGCTTTTCGGGCTGACCAACTGGTCGGCGGAAACTTTTCCCTATGCGTGGGAGCATTACCCGGTGCTGCGGCGCTTTCGCGACATTGTCGTGTCGGGGCGGGTGAAGATGGTGAAGCCCGATCCGGCGATTTTCGCGGCCATGCGCGAACGGATCGAGGCGCAATTGCCGGGCATCGAGCCCGCCGAACTCGTCTTCATCGACGACAACCTGAAGAATGCCGAGGCCGCGACGGCGCTCGGCTGGCACGGCGTGCATCACACCAGCGCCGCGCGAACCGAAGCGAAATTGCGCGAGCTGGGGCTGCCGGTTTAAGGCTGAGGCGTCTGCCCCGGCCTACTGTCCAAGCAGATTTTTCAACGCGTTACCCAAGCCTTTCACGGTTTGTCCCGCGCCCTTCGCCACGTCCTCGACGCTCACGCCGAGTGCCTTGGCAAAGCCGTTGCCGATGCGCTTCATCAGCCCTTCCTGCACCGAGAATTTCGGATCGCGCAAATTCCCGTCCAGTACGAAATGCAGCGTGATGTCGCCGTTGTGCGACTTGAGCGCGGCGACCGCGGCCTTGGTCGGAATCGACATGAAGGTGTCGAGCGGATTGCCGCTGTCGGCGAGTTGCAGATCGTGGATAGTTAGCGTGCCGGGTGCGTGCAACTGATAGTTGCTCACCGTCGAGTCGACAGTCAGATCGATCGTGCCGCCCGCCACTTGCGCCTTGGCGCCGGCTTTCTTGATCAGATACGGGTCGAGCATCACGATGTCGACGCCGCGCAGCTTGCTCGTGGTGTGCGAATCCTTGTTGGCGACCTTGATCCAGCCGCCGAACGACACTGTGCCCGTGTGCGCCGGGCCCTTGATCGAGCCGGTGACATTGACATTGGTCGGGTCGGTGAGTGCAGGCAGGCGCAGATTATCGACGGTCGCGTTGGCATTGCTGACCGTGACTTTGAACGCCGGCGGCCCGACCGTCATGTCGTAGAAATGGAAGTTGCCTTGCTCGAAGCTGATGTGGTCGATCTGCTTTTCGCGTGGAATGGATGCCGCCGTGCCGCTGGCTTCGGCGTCGGATTGATTCACCGTTTCCCGCAGATTCGGCATCAAGCGAATCGCGCCGTCCTTCGTGCGCAGCACCGCGATATCGAAGCCGCGCACCACCACGTTGCGAACATGCATGCGCCGCGCGATCAGATCGCGAATGTCGGGTGTGAGGGTGATTTCGTCCGCTCGAAGCGGATCGCCGGCCGGCCAGCCGGGCGGCGCTTTGAGACGAACGTTGGTGAGACGAACCGAAGTGAGGCCGACCTCGATGTTTTCGGCGCTGCCCAAGGGGCCGAGCGCCGCGATCACACGCTCCTTGACCTCGCGTTGCGCGAACTGGAACGCGCCGACTACGACGACGATCAGCACCAGCAGCACGCCGCCCACTGCGACGGCCCAGCGCTTGCCCTTCGACATCGCCATGCTTGCCTCCTCGTCACCGCGTCGGCGCGGTGTGGCAGTGATCGGCTTGCGCGCACGCCGGGTGGGCGCGCGCTCTTAGATGTGTTGTTTAAGGCGGGACACGAAACACACGCATCCCGCCGCGATGACGTTTATCACGCCGTGGCACGCAATGCGTGTGCCCTACCGCTCATACGGGCGAGGCCTAAGCCTGTTTGCGCCGCGAATTGACGCCGTGCGAGCGCCTGAAACACGGCCATCGAGGCGGCGCACGCGTCGATAAATCCCACGCGCAGGCCGCCCGATCCGAACTTATCGCGCGATCGGCTTGTAACGCAGACGCTTCGGACGCGCAGCTTCTTCACCCAGACGCGCGCGCTTGTCCGCTTCGTATTCCTGGTAATTGCCGTCGAAGAACGTGATTTGCGAATCGCCTTCGAACGCCAGGATGTGCGTGGCGATCCGGTCGAGGAACCAGCGATCGTGGGAAATCACCAGCACCGAGCCGGCGAACTCGAGCAACGCGTCTTCGAGCGCGCGCAGCGTTTCGACGTCAAGGTCGTTCGACGGTTCGTCCAGCAGCAGCACGTTGCCGCCCGCGATCAGCGTCTTGGCCAGATGCAGCCGGCCGCGCTCACCGCCCGACAGGTTGCCGACGATCTTCTGCTGATCGCCGCCCTTGAAGTTGAAGCGACCAATATAGGCACGCGACGGCGTCTCGTACTTGCCGACCGTCAGCACGTCGGCGCCGCCGGAGATTTCCTCGAACACGGTCTTCGAGCCGTCCAGCGCGTCGCGGCTTTGGTCCACGTACGCGAGCTTGACGGTCGGGCCTTGCACGATCTCGCCCGAATCCGGCTGTTCGCGGCCGGTCAGCATGCGGAACAGCGTCGACTTACCGGCGCCGTTCGGCCCGATGATGCCGACGATCGCGCCCGCCGGAATCTTGAAGCTGACGTCGTCGAGCAGCAGGCGGTCGCCATACGACTTGCTGACGTTCTTGAACTCGATCACTTCATTGCCCAGACGATCGCCGACCGGGATGAAGATTTCCGAGGTTTCGTTGCGCTTCTGGTAGTCCTGACTATTCAGTTCCTCGAAGCGGGCAATCCGCGCCTTTGACTTCGCCTGACGGCCCTTCGGGTTCTGGCGCACCCACTCCAGTTCCTTCTTGATCGCCTTCTGACGCGCCGACTCCGACGACTCTTCCTGCTTCAGGCGCTCTTCCTTCTGGTCGAGCCAGCTGCTGTAGTTGCCCTTCCACGGAATGCCGTGGCCGCGGTCGAGTTCGAGAATCCACTCGGCGGCGTTATCCAGGAAGTAGCGATCGTGGGTCACGGCGACGACGGTGCCCGGGAAGCGCGTGAGGAACTGCTCGAGCCAGTCGACCGATTCCGCGTCCAGGTGGTTGGTCGGCTCGTCGAGCAGCAGCATGTCCGGCTTTTCGAGCAACAGCTTGCACAGCGCGACGCGGCGCTTTTCGCCGCCCGACAGATGTTCGATCTTCGCGTCCCAAGCCGGCAGGCGCAGCGCGTCGGCGGCGATTTCGATCTGCTGCTCGGCGCTGCCGTCGGTGGTGGCGAGGATCGCTTCGTACTTCGCCTGTTCGGCGGCGAGCGCGTCGAAGTCGGCGTCAGGTTCGGCGTAGGCCGCGTAGATTTCGTCCAGTTTCTTTTGCGCGCCGAAGACATCGCCGAGACCTTCCTCGACCGCTTCACGCACCGTCTTGTTCGGATCGAGTTGCGGTTCCTGCGGCAGATAGCCGATGTTCAGGTTTGGCATCGGCGTGGCTTCGCCTTCGATGTCTTTGTCCACACCGGCCATGATGCGGATCAGTGTCGACTTGCCCGAGCCGTTCAGGCCGAGCAGGCCGATCTTCGCGCCGGGGAAAAACGACAGCGAGATGTCTTTCAGGATTTGACGCTTGGGCGGCACGATCTTGCCGACCCGGTTCATGGTGAAGACGTATTGGGCCATTTGCTTGCAATAGACGTTGACGACGCCGGCCGCGTGGGGGCGGGCGGTCGTGGGTGGATGGGTAATCGGTGTTATGGCCGGGCAGAGCACCCGGCGCCGGCCGGCGCGGCGTGAAGCGCGGCGTCGAACTTCGCGACGCCCCGCGCGCGGGCGGGTGGTTCAGGTGGCATTGTACTTCGGCGCAAGCGCTGGACGGCAGTGGCTGTCCGTTCGGCCAGGGCCCGTTCGGATGTTCAGAGCCAATCCGCCACGCCGCCATGTCGCGAACATGTGCCGGTGCGATGCCGGCTGAAACTGTAGGTGCCGTCGCGGCAGCGTGCGGTCGCGCCTTCGGGGGTCTTGCCGGATAACGAGCGGGCCGGCGCGTGCACGGCGTTGCCGTCGCGGTTGGTATAGCTATTGTGATTGCTGAGGTCTGCTTCGTCGGGCGTTGTGCCCGGCGCTACATAAGCGAACGCGGAGGATGCGCTGAACAGCAGCGCTGCGGCGACTGCCGCGCACGAACGCAGGGTCTTACGGATCGTGCCTGTCATTGTTTTTCTTGCGCTTGTTGTTCTGACTTCCAACGCGCTTTGCCGGGCTTCAATTCGCGCGCCGTCCGCTCGCCGGATCGAAGAAATGCAGTTGCCGCGCGGGCAGCGCCACTTGCAGCGCTTCACCCGCCGCGGGCCGATGCGCGTGCGGCAAGCGCACCGTCACGTCGTGCTTGCCCCAGCGGCCGTGCGCCAGGTTGTCCGCGCCGAGCAACTCGCAGGAATCGACGGTGAGCGTCGCGTGAGGCGCATCCGCCTGGCCGGGGCTCATGTGTTCCGGACGAATGCCGAGCGTCCATTCGCGTCCTTTGGCGACTTCGCGGCCGATTGCCAGCACGCCCGTCAGCGGCAACTTCGGCCCATTGCCCGCTACTTCGAAAAGCGCGCCGTCGTCGGACACGCGGCCTTCCAGCAGATTCATCCCCGGCGAACCGATGAAGCTCGCCACGAATACCGTGGCAGGCCGTTCATAGACTTCGGTCGGCGCACCGATCTGCTCGGCATGCCCCTTGTTCATCACGATCACACGCTGCGCCAATGTCATCGCTTCGATCTGATCGTGCGTCACGTACAGACTCGTCGTGGCCAGCCGCGCGTGCAGGCGCTGGATTTCGAGCCGCATCTGCACGCGCAGGCGCGCGTCGAGATTCGACAACGGTTCGTCGAACAGAAACACGGCCGGCTCGCGCACGATCGCGCGACCCATCGCGACGCGTTGTCGTTGGCCGCCGGACAGCTCGCGCGGCTTGCGTTGCAACAGCGCTTCGAGTTCGAGAATCTGCGCGGCGGCGTCCACGCGCTTCGCAATCTGCGCGCGGTCCACGCCCGCGATCTTCAGCGCATAGCCCATGTTCTCGGCGACGCTCATATGCGGATACAACGCGTAGTTCTGGAACACCATCGCGATGTTGCGATCTTTCGGTTCCAACTGGTTGACCACTTTGCCGGCGATCGAAATGCTGCCTTCCGAGATGCGTTCGAGTCCCGCCACCATCCGCAGCAAGGTCGATTTGCCGCAACCCGACGGGCCGACCATCACGACGAACTCGCCGTCGGCGACGTCCACGTCGATGCCGTGCAGCACGAACTGTTTGCCGTCGTAGGTTTTTTTAACGCCTTGCAGAGTCAGTGCAGCCATGCCGTTTTAGCCTTTCGTTGCTTGCCGCGGAGCGCGCGGTGTTGTCTATTTTTCGATGCCGGAAAAAGCTCGCTTACGTGGTGCGGCTCATTTCTCCGCGTCCACCAGTCCGCGCACGAACCAGCGCTGCATCGTCAGCACGACTGCGAGCGGCGGCAGCATCGCGAGCAGCGTCGCGGTCATCACCAGATGCCATTCGGTAGCGGTGTCGCCCGACGCGATCATGCTTTTGATGCCGACCACCGCCGTGGTCAGCGATTGCTGGCTCGTGATCAGAATCGGCCACAAGTATTGATTCCAGCCGTAAATGAATGTGATCACGAACAGAGCCGCCATGTTCGTCTTCGACAGCGGCAAGACGACGTCCCAGAAGAACCGCATCGCGCCGGCGCCGTCGATGCGCGCCGCTTCCATCAATTCGTCCGGCAGCGTCATGAAGAACTGGCGGAACAGGAACGTCGCGGTAGCCGACGCGATCAGCGGCAACGTCAAACCGCTATAGGTATTGCTCAGATGCATCGACGACACGACCTGCACGGTCGGAAAGATCCGCACTTCGACCGGCAGCATCAGCGTGATGAAGATCAGCCAGAACGCGAGGTTGCGAAACGGAAAACGGAAGAACACGATCGCGTAGGCGGAGATCATCGACACCGCGATTTTGCCGATCGAAATCACCAGCGCCATCACGAGGCTATTGAACAGCATGCGGCCGAACGGCGCCGCCGCGTTGCCGCTGCCTTGCGACCAGACGGTCGCGACGTTTTCAAGCAGATGCGTGCTCGGCACCAGTGACAGCGGCACGCTGAACACTTCGTGCTCGCTCATGGTCGCCGCGCAAAACGCGACGTACACCGGAAACACCACCAGCACGACGCCGAGAATCAGCACCGCGTGGCAGAAGAGGTCGAAACCGCGGCGGTTCTCGATCATGAGTATTGAACCCTGCGTTCGATGAAGCGGAATTGCACGACCGTCAACGCGACGACGATCACCATCAGGATCACCGACTGCGCGCCGGAACTGCCGATGTCGAGCCCCTGGAAACCTTCGGCGAAGATCTTGTAGATCAGCGTGCGGGTGGCTTGCGCGGGGCCGCCGCCGGTAGCCGCGTCGATCACCGGGAAGGTGTCGAAGAACGCGTAGGTGATGTTGATCACCAGCAGGAAGAAACTCGTCGGCGACAAAAGCGGAAGCGCGATGCCGAAAAAGCGCCGCACGGGACCCGCGCCGTCGATCGCCGCCGCTTCGATGAGCGAGCGCGGAATCGCCTGCAAGCCCGCGTAGAAGAACAGAAAGTTATAGCTGACCTGTTTCCAGACGGAGGCGAGCACCACGAGGAACATCGCCTGGCCCGCATTCAGCGCGTGATTCCACACAATGCCGTACTTGGCGAGCGTGTAGGTGACGAGGCCGATGCTCGGGTTGAACAGGAACGACCACAGCACCGCGGCGATCGCGGGCGCGACGGCGTACGGCCAGATCAGCAGCGTTTGATAGGTTTTGGCGCCGCGCGTCACGCGATCGGCGCAGACCGCGAGCAGCAACGAGATCACGAGTCCCGACACGGTGACCAGCGCGCAGAAGATCAGCGTCGTATAAAACGACGACAGATAGAGCGGATCGACGAAGAGCTGCTTGAAATTGGCGAGGCCGACAAACTCGCTCGACGTGCCGAACGCGTCCTGGCTTTGCGTGGATTGCCAGAGCGCCTCACCGGCCGGCCACAGGAAAAACAGCAGCGTGATCGCGAGTTGCGGCGCGACGAGCAGGTAGGGCAGCAGGCTGGTGCCGAAGCTGGAGCGCTTTTCCATCGATGATTTCCAAGGTTCTGCTGCAACTGCGGGTTCCGGCGCGGGCGCACCGGAACCCTGCTAGCTCATTCGCCCGCTTAGTTGCCGGCTTTCTCGAAGCGGCGCAGCAGTTCATCGCCACGGGAGACCGACGCGTCGAGCGCCTGTTGCGGTGTCTTCTTCTGTGCCCAGACCTGTTCGAGTTCTTCGTCGATGATCGTGCGGATCTGCGGCATGTTGCCCAGACGCAAGCCCTTGGTGTACGGCAGCGGCGGCTTGTTGAGCATCTGTTTGATGGCGGTGTCGCTGCCCGGATTCTTGTCGTAGAAGCCTTGCTGCTGCGTCAGTTGATAGGCGGCGGTGGTGACCGGCAGATAGCCGGTGTCCTGATGCCACTTGGCGGCAACCGGCGCCGACGACAGGTAGGAAAGGAACTTCGCCACGCCCTTATAGACGGCCGGATCCTTGCCCGACAGCACCCACAGGCTCGCGCCGCCGATGATCGCGTTCTGCGGCGCGCCCTTCACGTTGGCGTCGTACGGCATCATGCCGGTGCCGAAGTTGAACTTCGCGTACTTCTTGATCGTGGCGAGCGACCCCGACGAGTTGGTAATGATCCCGCAGTCGCCGCTATAGAACTTCGACACCGGTTCGTCCTTGCGGCCGACGTAGGTGAACGTGCCTTCCTTCTGCATGTTCTGCAGGAACTGGATATGCGCGACTTGCAGCGGCTTGTTGAATTCCAGTTGCGCGTCCGGGCCGTCGAAGCCGTTGTTCTTCGACGCGAACGGCGCGCCGTGCCACGCGCTGTAGTTCTCGAGTTGAATCCAGCTCTGCCAGCCCGACGAGTAGCCGCAGGCCATTCCCGATGCCTTCAGCTTCTGCGCGTCGGCCTGCAACTCGGCCCAGGTTTTCGGCGGCTGGTTCGGGTCGAGGCCGGCTTTCTTGAAGGCGTCTTTGTTGTAGTACAGCACCGGCGTCGAGCTGTTGAACGGCATCGAGATCAGCTCGCCCGTTTTGGCGTCGCTGTAATAGCTGGCGATGGTCGGCACGAAGGCCTTCTCATCGAGCGGCACGCCAGCTTGCTTGAACACTTCTGAAACGGGGATCACCGCCTTCTTCGCCTGCATCATCGTGGCGGTGCCGACTTCGTAGACCTGCAGGATGGCGGGCGCATTGCCGCTGCGATACGCGGCGATGCCGGCGGCAAGCGTCTGATCGTAGGTGCCTTTGAAGACCGGCACGATCTTGTAGTCGCTTTGCGATGCGTTGAACGCATTGGCGATGTCGTTCAGCCGTTCGCCCAGCGCGGCTTCCATGCCGTGCCAGAACTGGATCTCAGTGGCGGCGTGAGCCGCCTGGCTGAGGCCGACGCTCAACACGGCGGCAAGGGAAAGCGAACGGATTAGCGGCTTGAAACTCATCGATTTGTCTCCTTGGCGAAACGGGCGCAGATGCGAATCGCGCGATTCTATTTGTGTTCGATGACAGTCCGGCGACGGCGGCCGGGCGGCGTGCCCCATTTTCAACGGACGCCGAATGCCGCAATTTAACACTGGTGTCACAAAACGGAAACAACCGGCAGTGGAAGGCAGAAGATCTGCGTGAGGCTGGGGCGCGGCCTTCGTTGCTGCACGCGGCGGTTTGCGCGACGCGCATGACGCACGTGAGTTTGAGTCGCGCTGGTGGATTCGTGTACGTTACGTCACGGTGCGTTTGATCAGGATTGCAGATGCTGAGTTTTTCAATGCGGTTGGCAGCAGGTAGCTGGATGGCTGGCCTCGTTCTGGCCGGGTGTTCGCTCACGCCCGTAATGAATACCGATGCGGTTACGCAGGTGAATTCGTTGCCGGCGATCATCGCGCATCGCGGCGGCACGGGCGACGCACCGGAGAACACGCTCGAAGCGATCCGCCTGTCGGTCGAGCATCATGCCGACGCGATGTGGCTCACCGTGCAGTTGAGCAGGGACGGCGTGCCGGTCTTGTATCGCCCGGCCGATCTGTCGGCGTTGACCGACGCGAAAGGGCCGGTGTCCACTTATACCGCGGCTGAGCTCGCCCGCGTCAATGCCGGCTGGAATTTCCGCCGCGCAGAGGCGTATCCGTACCGCGATCATCCTGTGGGAATTCCGACGCTGCGCGAGGCGCTGCATGCCATGCCTGCGGCCATGCCGATCATCCTCGATATGAAAGCGCTGCCCGCCGGCCCGCAGACGCAAGCCGTCGTGCGCGTGCTCGATGAAGAAAACGCGTGGCAGCGTGTGTCGATCTATTCGACCGAAGCCGATTATCAACAGAGCTTTGCCGCATATCCACAAGCGCGGCTGTTCGAATCGCGCGATGCAACGCGTGGGCGTCTCGTGCGAGTCCTGCTGAATCAGGGCTGCGTGGACGCGCCGGCCGAACGCACCATGAGCGCGTTCGAGTTGCATCGCGCGCTGACGGTGGTGGAGAAGTTCACGCTGGGGGAGGGGCGCTCGGACGTGCAGGCTACGCTGTGGACGCCGGCAACGGTCGCTTGTTTCAAGCAGAAGCCGGAGGTGCGGATCGTCGCGATTGCGGTGAACGAGGCGGACGACTACCGTATGGCGGCGTGCCTCGGCATCGATGCGGTGCTCGCGGATTCACCGTCGAAAATGGCGGCCATCAGGGACGGTATCGCGTTGCCGTTGCGTTGCGCGCGTTCCAAGGCAAGTAGTGGCCAATAAAAAAGCCCGCTTCGAAAAGCGGGCTCTCTTGATGTCACTTGCTGCGGTTGGCGGCGCTCAGATCTGCACCCGTCGCCGCACGCTGAAGCCGGAGTTCAGACGTTGAACAGGAAGTTCATCACGTCGCCATCATGCACGACGTATTCCTTGCCTTCCGCGCGCATCTTGCCGGCTTCCTTCGCGCCTTGTTCACCCTTGTAGGTGATGTAGTCGTTGTACGCGATCGTCTGCGCGCGAATGAAGCCGCGTTCGAAGTCCGTGTGAATCGCGCCCGCGGCCTGCGGCGCCGTATCGCCGATATGGATCGTCCACGCGCGCACTTCCTTCACGCCGGCCGTGAAATAGGTTTGCAGACCCAGCAGCTTGAAGCCGGCGCGGATCACGCGGTTCAGGCCCGGCTCTTCCATGCCCATGTCGGCGAGGAACACTTCCATGTCGGCTTCGTCGAGATCGGCGATCTCCGCTTCGATCGCGGCGCACACGGCGACGACCGGCGCATTTTCCGCCGCCGCGTGCTTCGCGACTGCGTCCAGATGCGGGTTGTTCTCGAAGCCGTCTTCCTTCACGTTGGCCACGTACATGGTCGGCTTGGCGGTGATCAGGCAGAACGGCTTGAGCGTGGCCTTTTCTTCGTCCGTGAGGTCGAGCGCGCGGACCGGCTTGGCCTGGTCGAGCTGCGCGCGCACCTTTTCCAATACAGCCGCGTTCTTGATGGCTTCCTTGTCGTTACCCGACTTGGCCGCCTTCGAATAGCGCGCCAGCGCCTTTTCGACCGTTGCGAGGTCGGCCAGCGCCAGTTCGGTGTTGATCACTTCGATATCCGACAGCGGATCGATCTTGTTCGCGACGTGAATCACGTTCTCGTCTTCGAAGCAGCGCACCACGTGCGTGATCGCATCGGTTTCGCGGATGTTGGCGAGGAACTGGTTGCCCAGACCTTCGCCTTTGCTCGCACCGGCCACGAGACCGGCGATGTCGACGAATTCCACTACGGCCGGCAGGATGCGCTCCGGCTTGACGATTTCAGCGAGCGCCTTCAGACGGGCGTCCGGCACCTCGACGATGCCGACGTTCGGCTCGATCGTGCAGAACGGGTAATTTTCGGCGGCAATGCCCGCCTTGGTCAGCGCGTTGAACAGGGTGGACTTGCCGACGTTGGGCAGGCCGACGATGCCGCATTTGAGGCTCATGGAAATCCTTCAGTGAATCAGTAAGTTGCGTGATGCGCTCGACGCTGTGTGCAGGATTCGAGAAGCCTTCGCGAGTGGCGTGGCGGACCGGTGCAGCGGAGCGGGACAAGACACCGGATCGGGGCGTTGCTCGACGACCGGGTGCGAGTTTTCACGGAAAGCGCAATTGTAACCCGTTCGGATCGGCTCACCGAGGCGGCTGCGGGAAAGCGGTGCTCGCCGCTCGGTCCGCGATTGCAAGGTTCAGGTAAGGTTTTCTCGGAGGCACTGTAGAATCGCCAGTTCAGGGCCGCTAGAGCCCGAATCCGAGGAAAAAATGAGAACAATACGGTGGGTCTTCACGGGTGTGGTTGTCATCGCGGTGGGCAGCGCGATTGCGTCATGGGTGTCGCCGAACTTCGACGACGCTCAGGCGAGCTCCGACCGGCAGACGGTCAACTGCCTCTCAAGCCACTTAACGCTGGACGATAAAAAGCGGATCGCGCAATTCGCCGATGCCAACGACTTCGACTCACTCTGGCGCGTGTACGACCGCATCTTCCCCGACTGCGCCGTGCGCGGCGATCAGCGGGAGCGCAAGGGCGACCTCGAGGCGAGCGCGTGGCGGCTTCTGTCTTCCGACCGCGAATTCACGCGGCTGCGCGAAGCGAACGCGGCGCTGGCGGCGGCCGGCCACCTGTGA
The DNA here is from genome assembly GCF_046028095.1 of Paraburkholderia phytofirmans. GTDB lineage: Bacteria > Pseudomonadota > Gammaproteobacteria > Burkholderiales > Burkholderiaceae > Paraburkholderia > Paraburkholderia phytofirmans_A. The sequence goes on along the minus strand of NZ_JAQQDJ010000016.1, from coordinate 21,146 downwards.
CAGCGTTGCGGTGACACGGGCGCAAACACGGGCTCAAAAACGGGCGCAAGCGCCGCATACATCGATCCGTCCCCCGCAACCCCCGCGGCTATAATGCGCGGATGAACGCACACCACCAGACCTTTGATGCCGCCGTGATCGGCGGCGGGCTCGTCGGCAAGACCGCGGCGCTGGCGCTGACGCAAGGCGGACTGCGCGTCGCGCTGCTCGCGCAGCCTTGTGCGGCGCTGCCTGCCGGCGCCGCCTTCGATTCGCGGGTCTACGCGCTGTCGTCGAGCTCGCAGGCTTTGCTGGAGCGGTTGCGCGTGTGGCAGGCGCTCGATCTGGCGCGGCTCGGGCCGGTGTACGACATGCGCGTCTACGGCGACGCGCACGCCGAACTGCATTTCTCCGCGTTCCAGGCTTCCGTGCCGCAACTGGCGTGGATCGTCGAATCGTCGGTGATCGAGCGTGCGCTGGATGCGGCGCTGCGCTTCCAGCCGAATCTCACCTGGATCGATACGCGCGCTCAGGCGCTCGACTTCACCGCTGACAGCGCCAGCGTCGGCCTCGCCAACGGCAATGTGCTCGACGTCGATCTGGTGGTCGGCGCGGACGGCGCGCATTCGTGGGTGCGCGCGCAGATCGGCTCGAAAATGGTCCGGCGCGACTACAAGCAAACCGGCGTGGTCGCCAATTTCAAGGCGGAAAAGCCGCACAGCGAAACCGCGTACCAATGGTTCAAGGACGGCGAGATCATCGCGCTGCTGCCTATGCCGGACGGTCACGTCTCGCTGGTCTGGTCGGCGCGCACCGAGCACGCCGAGCAGTTGGTTGCGCTCGATCCGGCGCAGCTCGCCGCTGAAGTGGAACGCATGACCGGCGGCCAGTTCGGCGCGCTCGATTGCGTGACGCCCGCGCAAGGCTTCCCACTCGCGCTGCAAACGGTCGACCGGCTGGTGGCGCCGCGCGTCGCGCTGGTCGGCGACGCCGCGCACCTGATTCATCCGTTGGCCGGGCAGGGCATGAACCTCGGCTTGCGCGACGTCGCGGCGCTCGCCGACACCGTCGCCGGCAAGGAGTCGTTCCGCGATCTCGGCGACATGGTGCTGCTGCGCCGCTACGAACGCTCCCGCCGCGAGGACATCCGCGCGCTGATGATCGCCACCGACGGCCTGCAAAAACTCTTCTCCGTCCCCGGTCCGTTTGCCAAGGTGTTGCGCAATACCGGCATGGCGTTTGTCGGGGCACAACCGTTCATCAAGCGCTGGCTGGTGTCGGCCGCGCTGGGTTGAAGCATCCGGCCGGGCATGCCGCGGCCGGCGAGACAGGTATCATGAACGGAATGGACGCCGTTCCAGTCAGACCGGAAACGTCAGGAAACGAGCACTGCGCGCTCATTGCGCGATCGAACAGGAATTCAGCATGAAAAAAACTTTCCGCATGGCAGCCGCCGTGCTTGCCATCGCCGCGGTCACGATCGGCTGCTCCGCACAAGCCGACCAGACCACCGACAAGCTCAAAGCCACGCTGCAAACGCGTCTTTCCGACGTGTCGATCAAGAGCGTGACGAAGTCGCCGATTGCCGGCCTGTACGAAGTGAACCTCGGCACGCAGATCGTCTATAGCGACGCGAATGGCGACTACCTGTTGCTCGGCGACATGGTCGACGCCAAGACCCGCAAGAATTTGACCGAAGCGCGCCTGTCGGAAACCAACCGTATCGATTTCGCGAGCCTGCCGTTTGGCAACGCGGTGAAGGTCGTGAAGGGCAACGGCGCGCGCAAGATCGCCGTGTTCTCCGATCCGAACTGCCCGTACTGCAAGCAGCTCGAAACGTCGCTCAAGTCGATCGACAACGTGACGGTCTACACCTTCCTGTACCCGGTGCTGTCGCCGGATTCGACTGCGAAGTCGAAGTCGATCTGGTGCTCGACGGATCGCGCGAAGGCCTGGGAATCGTGGATGCAGGATCATCAGGCGCCCACCGCCGCCGGCACCTGCGACACCGCCGCGATCGACAAGAACCTGGCGCTCGGCCACGCCATGAACGTCGACGGCACGCCCACCGTGTTTCTCGCCGACGGCCGCCGCCTGCCGGGCGCCGTGCCGGCCGACCGGCTGGACAAGGAAATGTCCGCGGTGCACTGAGCACGCACAACAAAGCAAGCAAAGGAGGCGCGTCGTGCGCCTCCTTTCACATCAAGCCCGAACATCCCCGCCTGACCTCTTCTAATTGCCGCCGATGAAGCCGATCCGCTACACCATCGTTCCCAAGCAACCCGCCGCCCACCTGTTCGAAGTCACCGTGACCGTCGCCGATCCCGATCCGGCCGGCCAGCGTTTCATGCTGCCGGTGTGGATTCCGGGCAGCTACATGGTGCGCGAGTTCGCGCGCAACATCGTGACGCTGCGCGCTTTCAACGACGCGGGCCGCAAGGTGCGTGTCGAAAAGACCGACAAGCACACGTGGCAAGCCGCGCCGGTCAAGGGCGCGCTGACGCTGCGCTACGAGGTCTATGCGTGGGATCTGTCGGTGCGCGCGGCGCATCTCGACGACACGACGGGCTTTTTCAACGGCACGAGCGTGTTTCTCTCGCCGCTCGGTCACGAAGAGGCGCAGTGCGTGGTCGATATTCAGAAGCCCGAAGGTGCTGCGTATCGCAACTGGCGTGTCGCGACCGCGTTGCCGGAGGCGCGTGGCACGAAGCGTTATGGCTTCGGCGAGTATCGCGCGCAGAACTACGACGAGCTGATCGATCATCCCGTCACGCTGGGCGAATTCGCACTGGCGACCTTCAAGGCGCATGGCGTGCCGCACGACATCGTGATCGCCGGGCGCGTGGTCGGGCTCGACATGGCGCGTCTGTCCGCCGACCTGAAGCGCATTTGCGAAGCGCAGATCGCGTTGTTCGAGCCGAAGTCGAAGAAGGCGCCGGTGGATCGCTACGTGTTCATGACCCAGGCCGTCACCGATGGTTACGGCGGCCTCGAACACCGCGCTTCGACGGCGCTGATCTGCAATCGCGGCGATCTGCCGGTGGAAGGCCGCGAAGCGCTCACCGAAGGCTATCGAACCTACCTCGGCCTGTGCAGCCACGAATATTTCCACACCTGGAACGTCAAGCGCATCAAGCCGGCCGTGTTCGCGCCGTACGACCTGAGCGTGGAGAACTACACGTCGCTGCTGTGGCTGTTCGAGGGTTTCACCTCTTACTACGACGACCTGATCCTCGTGCGCAGCGGCCTGATCTCGCAGGACGACTATTTCGGCATGCTCGGCAAGGTGATCGGCGGCGTGCAGCGCGGCAGCGGGCGTCTCAAGCAAACCGTCGCCGAAAGCTCGTTCGACGCGTGGGTCAAGTACTACCGGCAGGACGAGAACGCGCCGAACGCGATCGTCAGCTATTACACCAAGGGCTCGCTCGTCGCACTCGCGTTCGATCTGACGATCCGCGCGCAAACCAATAACCGCAAATCGCTCGACGACGTGATGCGTTTGCTGTGGCAGCGCTTCGGCCGTGACTTCTATCGCGGCCAACCGGTCGGCGTCGACGAAAGCGAGATCGAGGCGCTTTTCGCGGAAGCAACCGGTGCGAAACTGGCCGAGCTGTTTGCCGAAGCTGTGCACGGCACGCGCGATCTGCCGCTCGACGCGCTGCTCGCGCCGTTCGGCGTCGACATCGCGCCCGAATTGGACAAAAACGGCAAGCCGTCGCTCGGCGCTCGCGTGCGCGGCGGCACGGATTGCACGCTGGCGGCGGTTCATGACGGCAGCGCCGCGCAAAAAGCCGGACTCTCGGCCGGCGACGTGCTGATCGCGCTCGACGGCCTGCGTGTGACCGGCTCGAATCTTGACGGGCTGCTCGCGCGCTACAAGCCGGGCGCGAAAGTCGAGGTTCACGCGTTCCGCCGCGACGAGCTGCGCACCACGCAAGTCAAGCTGGACGGCCCTGAGGTGGCACGCTACAAGCTCACCGCCAGCGATAAGCGACCCGCTGCGCGCAAGGCGCGTGAGCGCTGGCTGGCCAGCTGATCGTCGTCCGGGCCGTCTTCAATGGACGGCCTGGACGGGCGGATTGTTCTACCAGTGCAACAATCCGTCGCCGCCGGATGGCTTGTTCCGGGTGCGGCAAAAAACCACAATGGCTCCATTCGCGCAACACTGCGCGCCCCAACTGGAGTCAACCATGACCACGATCCTGCAAATCAATTCGGCAGCCCGTTCGCAAGGCGCAAACTCGACGCTGCTCGTCAACGAACTGACCGCTAAGCTGCAACAATCGAATCTGGGCGCGCAAGTCGTCGTCCGCAATCTGCAAGCTGAACCGCTGCCCCACCTGGACGACGCCGTCCTCGGCGCGTTCTTCACGCCGGCCGAGCAACGCACCGCCGAGCAAGCCGCGATCGCCGCGCGCAGCGAAGCGCTGATCGCCGAACTGCAAGCCGCCGACATCGTCGTGATCGGCGCGCCGATGTACAACTTCGGTATCTCGTCGCAACTGAAGACGTACTTCGACTTCATCGCCCGTGCCGGCATCACGTTCGCGTACACGGCGAACGGTCCGGAAGGTCTCGTGAAGGGCAAGAAGGTCTACGTCGTGTCGGCACGCGGCGGCAAGTATCTGGGTACGCCGAACGACAGCCAGACGCCGTACCTGAAGAGCTTCCTCGGCTTCCTCGGTATGACCGACGTGAACTTCATCTACGCCGAAGGCCTGAACATGGGCCCGGACGCTGCTGGTGCTGCGCTGGCTTCGGCGCGTGAAGCGATCGCTGCTGCGTAAGCTTGGCTGTGCCGCATTGAGGCGGTGAATAGACTGCCGGAATGAAAAACGCCACGGATCTTTGGGTCCGTGGCGTTTTTGTTTTGTGGCGTGGCTTTGTGAGTGCCGATTGCGGTTGCCGGTCGTTTCTACGCCAGCATTTGCGCTTCGTCGGGCAGGCGCCAATCGATCGGTTCACGGCCGTGCTGCGCGAGATACTCGTTGGCCTTCGCAAAATGCCCGCAGCCGAGAAAACCGCGATGCGCCGACAGCGGCGACGGATGCGGCGCTTCCAGCACGCAATGCGACTTGCCGCCGAGCAGCGCGCGCTTGGCTTGCGCATGCGCGCCCCATAGCATGAACACCAAGCCGTCATGGCGCATCGCCAGTTCATGGATCAACGTGTCGGTGCATTTTTCCCAGCCGCGTTTCGCGTGGCTGGCGGCTGAGTCACGCTCGACGGTCAGCACGGTGTTCAGCAGCAGCACGCCTTGCTTCGCCCATGTATCGAGACAGCCGTGACGCGGCGTCTCGTGGCCGAGGCTTGCGGCGATTTCCTTGAAGATATTGCGCAGCGACGGCGGCGTGCGCACGTTCGGCGCCACGGAGAACGCGAGTCCGTGCGCTTGCGGTGTGCCGCGGTCTTCGCCGTGATACGGGTCCTGGCCGAGGATGACGACTTTCACTTCGTCGGGACTGGTCAGACGCAGCGCGCGGAACACATCGGCGGGATAGACGGTTTTGCCGGCGGCGCGTTCACCGTCGACGAAACGGCAAAGCGGCGCGTAGGCGTCGCTTGCGATGAACGGCTTGAGATGCGCGCGCCATGCGGGCGGCAGGGCGTCGAATTGCGCTTCGAGAGTGGGCGGCGGGGCGGCTGCGATGTCAGTGGCCGGTGCGGATGCGGCGTCGCCGAACAGTGAAGCCTGCGACGAACTGGAACGGGTACGGGAAGCGGAGGTCATGGCGGGGAAGTGTCGCAGCAAACGCGGCGTTGCTCAAGGTGTGGGCGGGCGCTTGTCGCGTTTGCCGGGTCGCTTTACCGTGCCTCAGCCAGCCCGCAACTTATAACCGCGCTGCGCCTTGCTGATGTTGTCCGGCGCGAGGCCGGCTATCTGTTTGCCGAGTTCCGCTGCGAGCGTGTGAAGCGCGGCTTCGTCACCGGACTTCAGTTCGAGTTCGACTTCCGAAATCGGCGCGCGGCGCGTTTCGCCTTCGACTTTGGCGAACACGTCGCCCTGATCGATGGCCGCTTCGATGTCCGAGCCGTCTACTTCGACATGCCACAGTGTGCGGGTGAAATTCGTGCGGAATAGCTCTGTCAGCTCAGGCGCGGCTTGACGCAAAGCGTCTGCGGCGGAGTGCTCGTCGCATTCGCCCAGCAACGCGTCGATCTCCAGCTTTTCACCGGCCACGGGCATTTCCCATTCATGCCGGCTGTGCAAACCATCCTTGGCGTTGCCCACCGTCTTGAAGGTTTGCAGCCAGCCGTCCGGCGTCTGCCGCAAACGCAAGGCGCTTTTCGAGCCCGCCAGCGCCAACGCAGGCGTGTCGAAGTAAATATTCACCAGCTTGATCGGACGACCCTGCGCCCCGGTGCGCGCGACGAACCACTGCGTCGCGGCCTGCACCTGCGCGGGCGGCAGCGCCAGTTTGATTTCGCGTTCCATGCCCATGATCTGCTCCGCTACGTACGCCGCGTGCCGCGTCTCGACACGGTGCTCAGAAAAACATCCGGGCAAGCTCCACACCCGGCTCGTCCGCGCGCATGAACGCCTCGCCGACGAGGAACGTATGCACGTCCATCGCACGCAGGCGCTCCACGTCGGCGCGCGACAGAATGCCCGACTCCGTGACGACGATGCGGTCGTCCGGAATCGCTTCGAGCATGCCGATCGTCGTTTCGATCGACGTCTCGAAGGTGCGCAGATTGCGGTTGTTGATGCCGATCAGCGGCGTTTTCAGCGTGAGTGATTCCATCAACTCGTCGTGATCGTGCACTTCGACCAGCACGGCGAGACCGAGCGAATGCGCGAGCGCTTCGAGGTCCTGCATTTGCGCAGTTTCGAGCGCGGCGGCGATCAGCAGGATCGCGTCGGCGCCCATCGCGCGTGCTTCGACGATCTGGTACGGATCGACGATGAAGTCTTTCCGCAGCACCGGCAAATTGCAGGCCGCGCGCGCTTGCTGCAGGTACGCGACGCTGCCTTGAAAGAACTGCACGTCGGTGAGCACGGACAGGCAGGCCGCGCCGTGCTTTTCATACGAACGCGCGATCTCGGCCGGCACGAAGTGCTCGCGCAACACGCCTTTCGACGGGCTCGCTTTCTTGACTTCGGAGATGACCGCGGCGAGGCCCGCCGTGTGTTTCGCGCGCAATGCGCCGACGAAGTCGCGAATGTCGCGCGACGACGCTTCGAGGCGCAGCTCTTCGAGCGGCGCGCTCTGTTCGGCCGCGCGGACTTCTTCGCGTTTGACCGCGATGATGCGGTCGAGGATGTCGCTCATAAGTGTCTCGCTACGTGATTACTGCTTGAATTGCTGGGTGAAACGAACGAGTTCGTCGACCTTGGCTCGCGCCTTGCCGCTCGCGATTGCTTCGCGCGCCAACTGAATGCCGTCCGCAATCGACGAAGCCACGTTCGCCGAATACAAGGCGGCGCCCGCATTCAGCGTGACGATTTCGCGGGCCACGCCCGGCTTGTTGTCGAGCGCGTCGAGCAGCATCGCTTTGGATTCGGTGGCGTCGGCCACTTTCAGCGTGCGGTTCGACACCATCTGCATGCCGAAGTCTTCCGGATGAATCTCGTACTCGTGGATCTGACCGTCGCGCAACTCGCCGACTTGCGTCGCCGCGCCGAGCGAGACTTCGTCCATGCCGTCCATACCGTACACCACCAGCACGTGCTTCGCGCCGAGACGCTGCATTACGCGCACCTGAATGCCGACGAGGTCGCCGTGGAACACGCCCATCAATTGATTGGGTGCGCCGGCCGGGTTGGTCAGCGGCCCGAGAATGTTGAAGATGGTCCGCACGCCGAGTTCGCGGCGCACCGGCGCGATGTTCTTCATGGCCGGATGATGGTTCGGCGCGAACATGAAGCCCATGCCGGTTTCCGCGATCGACGCCGCCACCTGCTCCGGCTGCAAGTCGATATTCACGCCGAGCGCTTCGAGCACGTCCGCGCTGCCCGACTTACTAGATACGCCACGGCCGCCGTGTTTCGCGACCTTGGCGCCGGCCGCGGCCGAAACGAACATGGTTGCCGTGGAAATGTTGAAGGTATGCGAGCCGTCGCCGCCGGTGCCGACGATATCGACGAAGTTCGAGTTGTCCGGCACCTCGACGTGCCGGGCGAACTCGCGCATCACCGTGGCGGCGGCGGTGATTTCGCCGATGGTCTCTTTTTTGACGCGCAAGCCGGTGATGATCGCGGCGGCCATCACGGGCGAGAGTTCGCCGCGCATGATGAGCCGCATCAAATGCAGCATTTCGTCGTGGAAAATCTCGCGGTGCTCGATGGTCCGCTGCAGCGCTTCCTGGGGCGTAATCGTCATGATTTCGTCTCTCTTCATCAAGCGTTGCGATTGGACGTTTGCGTGGCGGCGAGCTTCGACTGCTTCACGAAGTTTTCGAGCAGTGCGTGGCCGTGTTCGGAGAGGATCGATTCAGGGTGGAACTGCACGCCTTCAACGGCCAGTTCCTTGTGACGCACGCCCATGATCTCGCCGTCTTCGGTCCATGCGGACACTTCGAGGCAGTCGGGCAGCGATTCGCGTTCGATCGCGAGCGAGTGATAGCGGGTCACCACGAAGTGTTTCGGCAGGTCGGCGAACACGCCTTTGCAGTCGGTTTCGATCGTGCTGACCTTGCCGTGCATGATGGTTTGCGCGCGCACCACGCGCCCGCCGAAGGCCTCGCCGATTGCCTGATGGCCGAGACACACGCCGAGAATCGGCGTCTTGCCGCTGAATTCGCGCAGCACGTCGAGCGTGATGCCGGCGTGTTGCGGATTGCTCGGACCGGGCGACAGGCAGATGCGCTCCGGGTTGAGCTTCGCGATTTCATCCAGTGTGATTTCGTCGTTCCGATAGGTGCGCACGTCTTCGCCGAGTTCGCCGAAGTACTGCACCAGGTTGTAGGTGAACGAGTCGTAGTTGTCGATCATGAGCAGCATGGTGTGTCTCCGGTCAGAAGTCGCTATCGAGGCCGTCTTGAACCTGTTCCGCGGCGCGCAGCACGGCGCGCGCCTTGTTCTCGGTCTCTTGCCATTCGGATTCCGGCACCGAATCCGCGACTACACCCGCTGCCGCCTGCACATACAGATTGCCGTTCGCGATCACGCCGGTGCGGATCGTGATGGCCAGATCCATTTCACCCGTGAACGACAGATAGCCGACCGCACCGCCATACAGGCCGCGCTTCACCGGTTCGAGTTCGTCGATCAGTTCCATGGCGCGGACCTTCGGCGCGCCCGACAGCGTGCCGGCCGGGAAGGTGGCGCGCAGCACGTCGAAATTGGTGGTGCCGGGCTTCAGCTTGCCTTCGACCGAGCTCACGATGTGCTGCACGTGCGAGTACTTTTCGATCACCATCTTGTCGGTGACGACCACCGAGCCGATCTGCGCGATGCGGCCCACGTCGTTACGCGCAAGGTCGATCAGCATGACGTGTTCGGCGATTTCCTTCGGATCGTTCAGCAGTTCGGTGGCGAGTTCCGCGTCGCGTTCCGGCGTGTTGCCGCGCGGCCGCGTGCCGGCGAGCGGCCGGATCGTGACGATACGATCCTCGCCGCGCTTTTCCTGACGCACCAGGATTTCCGGCGATGCACCCACCACGTGGAAGTCGCCGAAGTTGTAGTAATACATATACGGCGACGGATTCAGCGAGCGCAGCGCGCGGTACAGCGAAAGCGGATTGTCGCGGTACGGCTTGATCAGGCGCTGACCGACCTGCACCTGCATCAGCTCGCCCGCGGCGATGTATTCCTTCGCCTTGCGCACGGCCGTCACGTAATCGTCTTTGGCGAATTCGCGGTAGGTCTCGGTGCGCACGCTGGCCGACGTGACCGGCGGTTGCACGGTCGTGCGCAAGCGCTGGCGCAGTTCGCGCAAACGCTGCTTGGCTTTCGTGTAGGCCTCGGGCTGCGTAGGATCGGCGTAGACCACAAGGTAGAGCTTGCCCGCGAGGTTATCGATCACCGCGACTTCTTCAGTCAGCAGCAACTGGATGTCGGGCAGATTCAGATCGTCTTTCGGCGCCGTGTGCGCGAGCTTTTTCTCGATGTAGCGGACCGCGTCGTAGCCGAAATAACCGGCCAGACCGCCCGCGAAGCGCGGCAAGCCGGGGCGCTGCGCCACTTTGAAGCGGCCCTGGAATTGCTGGATGAATTCGAGCGGGTCGCCCTCGTGCGTCTCGACGACCTTGCCGTCGCGCACGACTTCCGACACGCCGTTGCGGGTGCGCAGCAGCGTGCGCGCCGGCAGGCCGATGAACGAATAGCGGCCGAACCGTTCGCCGCCCACCACCGATTCCAGCAGGAACGAGTTGGCGCCGTTGCGTTCGCTCTGCGCGAGTTTTAGATACAGCGAGAGCGGCGTTTCGAGGTCGGCGAGCGCTTCAGCGATCAGCGGAATGCGGTTGAAGCCCTCATTGGCGAGGGACTGGAATTCGAGTTCGGTCATGTTCCGATCCTGTACGGTGGTCCGGCGGCAGCGTGCGTCGGACAAAGCGGGTCATTGCGTGCCCGGTCAGGCGTTCGTTCGACGAGTCGACAGATGATACCGACCGGCGCGAGTTTCCCATCGACGCGTGCAAGCGGTTTCGGCGCACAACTGTACTTTGCGGGTACACGCAGGCCGAATCAACCGATGCAGCGAAACAAGATGATGGAAAAAACGCGTGAGCGCAGCGAAGTAAAAAACGGTTGCCGAAGACGAGCTTCAGCGTACCTCAGGCGAGGTTAGCGCGACCAGCGACGCCAGGGCCAGGCTCCCCGGTCGATGCTAATCAGACTCCGTTTTTTATTCAGAAACATGAGGATGAAGGACTTTTCAGGTCGTGGAATGGTGCGCTGCGATCGCCTTGGCGGCGTCGAGCAGCGAGCCAACTATACCATCGGATTTTATTGTTTGTATAGCTTGGCCGTGGTTATAGCCGTAGGGCACCGTGAGCGTCGCCATGCCTGCAGCGCGGCCTGCAAGCGCGTCGTTTTCCGAATCGCCGATGGCAACCGTGGCTTGCGGCTCGACGCCCAACCGCGCTGCCGCGGTGAGCATGGGCAGCGGATCCGGCTTCTTTTTCGCCAGACTGTCGCCGCCGAGCACGACGCTGAAATACTGGGCAAGCCCATACTGCTGCAGCAATTCCACCGCGAACCGATGCGGCTTGTTGGTCACGCAGGCGAGCTTGAGGCCGGCGTCGCGCATGGCGATCAGGCCGGCTTCGACATCCGGATAGAGCCGCGTGTGCGTGCCGTTGATCTTCGCGTACTCCTGCTGATAGATCGCGAGCGCTTCGTCGAAGCGGTCCTGCGCGTGCTCTGTTTCGAAGCGCGGCGCCAGCACGCTGCGGATCAGATGCTCCGAACCCTTGCCGACATAACCGACCACTTCCTCGCGCGAGGTTTCTTCCGCGTCGAGTTGCGCGAGCATGCCGTTCAGGCCGGCGGTGAAATCGTCGGCGGTATCGATCATCGTGCCGTCGAGGTCGATGATCGCGGCTCGCAGGCGTGGGCCCGTGAAAGTCGGGGCGGGGAACGGAATGGTCATCGCGTGCGTTGGTTTAGTGATGGATGTCCGCGAGTGCCGCGCGCATCTTGTCGATCACGACCTTGTGGTCGGGCTGGCCGAAAATCGCCGAGCCTGCCACGAACGTGTCCGCGCCGGCCGCCGCGATTTCCGCGATGTTGTCGACCTTCACCCCGCCGTCCACTTCCAGGAAAATCTGGCGGCCGGTGCGTTCCGTGTAAGCGTCGATCCGCTTGCGCGCTTCACGCAGTTTGTTGAGCGCTTCCGGAATGAACGACTGGCCGCCGAAGCCCGGATTCACCGACATGATCAGGACGATATCGACCTTGTCCATGACGTGATCCAGATAGTTCAGCGAGGTGGCCGGATTGAATACGAGGCCGGCCTTGCAGCCGTGCTCGCGAATCAGCGACAGCGTGCGGTCGATATGTTCCGAGGCTTCCGGATGAAAGCTGATGTGGTTCGCGCCGGCTTTCGCGAAGTCCGGCACGATGCGGTCGACCGGACGCACCATCAGATGCACGTCGATGGGCACGTCTACGTGCGGGCGGACCGCTTCGCACACGAGCGGGCCGATGGTCAGATTCGGCACATAGTGGTTGTCCATCACATCGAAGTGAATCCAGTCGGCGCCGGCGGCGACAACGTTGCGGACTTCTTCGCCGAGGCGGGCGAAGTCGGCTGACAGAATGCTTGGAGCGATGCGGAATTGCGTCATGGCGGGGGCGGAGGCAAGCGGGGAAAGCGCCATTTTACCGTTTTGTGCGCGCGCGTTCCGGTTCGTGGACGCTTTCGGGCGTGAACCTTCGTTCAAGCGGCGAATGTGACAAAACGTCTTACTGGCCCTTGGCCAAAGGGATTTGTCCGGTTGCGGGCGTGGCGCGCATCAAGCAGAATGCCAAAACCATCAGCGCCGCATCGCCAATGCGCCCGCAAACCATTGGCGTTCGGGCTTTCCCGCGATTTTTCACACCCCGTTTCAGCAGACCGGAATCAGGATGAGCCAGTACGAATTCAGCGTCTCGGCGCAGGTGCAATATCTGCCCGAAGAGTCGGACCCGGAGCGCCGCCAGTATGCATTCGCATACACGCTGACTATCCGTAACACCGGCCAGGTGCCCGCGCAATTGATCGCGCGTCATTGGGTGATCACCGACAGCGACAAGAGCGTGCAGGAAGTGAAGGGCCTGGGCGTGGTCGGACATCAGCCGTTGCTCAAGCCGGGCGAGCATTTCGAGTACACGAGTTGGGCGGTGATCGCCACGCCGGTCGGCACCATGCGCGGAGAGTATTTTTGCGTGGCCGAGGACGGCGAGCGTTTCGACGCGCCGGTGCCGGAGTTCATCCTGCGCATGCCGCGTACGTTGCATTGAACCGAGGGCGCGGCCCGCGGTCTTTAAGAAGCTCAACGCGCGGTTGAACGCGCAGCTTACTGCGATTTTTGCTGCTTCTGCTGTTCACTTGCGTTGGCGCGCGCCGCTTTCTTCTTGCCGGACGACGTCCATACAACGATAAAGACGAGCAGGAAGAGCGCGAGGAGCGATTCCAGCGCGAAGATGAGCATCGGGTATTCGTCGAACAGATCAGACATGGCGGTTTCCATCAAGAACGAACATTGTATGCGTTTTGTCCGCACGGCCGGAGCATGGCTCGGAGCGCTTTCGGTTGCGGTGATGCTGGCGTCCTGCGGTGGCGGCGGCGCGGTCCGGCCCTCGGTTTCGCCACCCACGGGTGCGGCGATCATACCCGGACAGATTGCCGCGACACGGCTGACCGCCGTTGCCTGGCAACAGGTGCCGGGTTGGCAGGACGACTCGTTGATCGGCGCGACGGCCGCGTTGCGGCAAAACTGCGCGAGGCTCGCGCGTCAACCGAACTGGGCGCGCGCCTGTGCCGCGGCCTCGCAAATCGACGACCTCGACGTCACCAGTGCGCGGGCTTTTTTTGAAGCCTATTTCACGCCTTTCCAACTGGCGAATACCGACGGCACGCTGGACGGATTAGTCACCGGTTACTACGAGCCGTTGCTGCGTGGTTCGCGCACGCGGCACGGCGTGTATCAGACCGCGTTGTATCGCTGGCCGGCGAGTTATCGCGCGGGTGCGCCGCTGCCGGCGCGTGCGCAACTCGAGCGCGCGGGTGTGCTCAACGGCAACGAACTCGTGTGGGTCGACGATCCTATCGAAGCGTTCTTCCTGCAGGTGCAGGGCTCCGGGCGCATCGTGATGGAAGACGGCAGCGTGATGCGTCTCGGCTTTGGCGGGACTAACAACCAGCCGTACAAGTCGATCGGACGCTGGCTGCTGGACCGCGGCGAACTCACGCCCGCGCAGGCGACCATGCAGGGCATCAAGGCGTGGGCGCGCGCGAACCCGACGCGCGTCGATGCGCTGCTCGACACGAATCCGCGCTTCGTGTTCTTCCGCGAAATGCCGTCCGGCGAGAGTGTGCCGAGCGGCGGCGCGGACGGCCCGATCGGCGCGTTGGGTGTGCCGTTGACGCCGGAGCGGTCGATCGCGGTCGATCCGACTTCGATTCCACTCGGTACACCGGTGTTTTTGCAGACCACGCGTCCGTTGACGAATTCACCGATGAATCGCCTCGTCTTCGCGCAGGACACCGGTTCCGCGATTAAAGGCGGCGTGCGCGCCGATTACTTCTGGGGCCTCGGCGACGACGCCGGCGATCTGGCTGGCAAGATGAAGCAGGGCGGCCGGATGTGGTTGTTGCTGCCGAATTCTTGAGGTTCGGTGGTCGACGTTACGTTTAACGCCGCCGCTATTTCCGGTTGATGCGATCCGTAAGCGGCGCGGCGAGCGAGGCCGAGCTGCTTACTTGATCTGCTACACATTGTCTTTGGCGTGGCCGGTCAATTCGGTCGCGCGGGCAAACGGGTGCGACGCATGCATCGTGCTGCATGCGTCGTACAGGGCGCTATTCGTTACAGCCCCGACTTACGCTTGTCCACCACGCGCCGCGCCTTGCCTACCGAACGCTCGATCCCATTCACAGCCAGCACGTTCACCACTGCGCTCACGCCGATCAGCGCCTTGATGTCATAGGCCAGCGCCTGCTTGGCCGTGCTCAACGCGGCCGTATCCGGCGCCGATTCCGGGCACGGCTCGACGTTCAGCGTCAACACGTCGAGCGGGCCTTCCTTGGTCAGCACGATCTGATAGTGCGGCGCCAGCGCACGCTGTTTGAGCAGCAGTTCTTCGATCTGCGTCGGGAACACGTTCACGCCGCGCACGATCATCATGTCGTCCGAGCGGCCGGTGATCTTTTCCATCCGCCGCATGGTGCGGGCGCTGCCCGGCAGCAGGCGCGTCAGGTCACGCGTGCGGTAACGGACGATCGGCAGCGCCTCTTTGGTCAGCGACGTGAACACCAGTTCGCCGAGTTCGCCGTCCGGCAACACCTCACCGGTCTCGGGGTCGATGATCTCGGGATAGAAGTGATCTTCCCAGATGGTCGGGCCGTCTTTCGTTTCCACGCACTCCGACGCCACACCCGGACCCATCACTTCGGACAGCCCGTAGATGTCGACGGCATCGATGCCCATGCGCTTTTCGATCGCCTGACGCATGTCGTTGGTCCACGGTTCCGCACCGAAGATGCCGATGCGCAGCGAACAATTGGCCGGGTCGACGCCTTGACGCTCGAGCTCGTCCGCGATCGAGAGCATGTAGCTCGGCGTTACCATGATGATGTCCGGACGGAAGTCCTGGATCAGCTGCACCTGCTTTTCAGTCTGGCCGCCGCCGAACGGGATCACGGTGAGCCCCGCGCGCTCGGCGCCGTAGTGCGCGCCAAGACCTCCCGTGAACAGACCGTAACCGTAACTGATATGAACCTTGTCGCCGCGCTTCGCGCCGGCGGCGCGGATCGAACGCGCGACGAGATTCGCCCAGGTGTCGATGTCGCGCGCGGTGTAGCCGACCACGGTCGGCTTACCTGTCGTACCGGACGACGCATGAATCCGCGAAATCCGTTCCTGCGGCACGGCGAACATCCCGAACGGGTAGCTATCGCGCAGATCCTTCTTGGTGGTGAAGGGGAAGCGCGCCAGGTCCGCGAGGGTTTTCACTTCGCTTGGGTGGACACCGGCTTCATCGAATTTGTGCCGATAAACCGGCGAGTTTTCATAAGCGTGGTTCAACGACCATTTAAGCCGTTCAAGTTGAAGCGCGGCAAGTTCGTCGCGGCTGGCGGTCTCGATCGGATCGAGCGGAAGGGCGGTGGTCATCGAATGTCTCCTTGCTGCCTCAATGCTTGGGTCTGATGTACGTGCGCGTGCGCGCAAAAAACCGGGGGCTGGCTGCTGTTTAACGGTGTGGCGGCGAAGAGCCGCCACCGAGCCGCGAATCTGTCATGGGTTTGCTGCGAGCTTGCGGTTATCAATCGCCCGTGGGAACCAGGTTGCCTTTGATTTGCGCCGATTTGCCGCGGAACATCGCGACGGTTTCTTCGGCACGGTTCGTCACGCGAATATCGTAGATGCCGGTTCGGCCACTCAACGTTTGCTCGACGGCTTCCGCCGTCAACACGTCGCCGCCTTTCACAGGCCGCAGAAACTCGATTGAGCAGCCGGCTGCAACCGTGTTGATGTTGTACGTGTTGCAGGCGAATGCGAACGTCGAATCCGCGAGCGTGAAAATCAGGCCGCCGTGGCAAATCTGATGGCCGTTCAGAAAGTCGTCGCGTACGGCCATGCGCAGGCGCGCGTATCCGGGGCGTACTTCGACGATTTCGAGGCCGAGCGCGCGGCTGCACGCGTCGTTCTCGTACATCGCGGCAGCAGTGGCGCGGGCGAGTTCGTCGGGCGTCATCTGATCGGGATGATTGGCTTGGGTGGACATGTTCAACGGCCCTCAAAGCGCGACGCGCGCTTTTCAACGAAGGCTTGCACGCCTTCCGCGTAATCGTAGGAAGCGCCCAGTTCGCGTTGCAGATCGCGTTCGAGATCGAGTTGCTGGTCGAGCGTTTGCGTCGCGCCCGCACGCATGGCCCGCTTGATGGCGGCGATGGCGTGCGTGGGTTGTTGCGCAAGTTGGGCCGCGAGTTTCGTCGCGGTGGCGGCGAGATCCGCGTCGTCGACTACTTGCCAGATCAAGCCCCAGCTTTCGGCTTTTTCCGCGCTGAGTTTGTCGCCGGTGATAGCGAGCCCCAACGCGCGAGCCATGCCGACACGCTGCGGCAGGAACCATGTGCCACCCGAGTCCGGCACGAGGCCGATCTTCACGAACGCCTGAATGAAGCTGGCGGAGCGAGCCGCGAGCACGAGGTCGCACGCGAGCGCGAGATTGGCGCCTGCGCCGGCGGCCGTGCCGTTCACCGCGGCGATGACGGGCAGCGGTAATGCTTGCAAGCGGCGAATCAGCGGATTGAAATGTTGCTCGATCAGTTCACCCAGATCGGTCATGGCGCCTGGCGTGAAGTCGAGATCGGCGAGGTCCTGGCCGGCGCAAAAGCCGCGGCCCGCTCCGGTAAGTACGAGCGCGCGTGCGCCGGATGTCTCGACCTCGTCGAGCGCGGCGCTCAGTTCCCGATGCATCGCGCGCGTGAAGCTGTTGAGCTTGTCCGGCCGGTTCAGCGTGATGGTTGCGACATGGCTCGATGCATCGATGTCCAGGCGAATCGCTTCATATGACATTGGGTGTCTCCTCAAAGTCTCTTTGACCGATGGGCGCTGCAGCTGATGTCAGAGCCGCTCGATGACCAGTGCAATGCCCTGGCCCACGCCTATGCACATCGTGCAAAGGGCAAAGCGGCCGTTGGTCCGTTCCAGTTGGTGCAGTGCGGTCGTGATCAGACGCGCGCCCGAAGCACCCAGCGGATGGCCGAGTGCAATGGCTCCTCCGTTCGGGTTGACGCGCGGGTCGTCGTCGCGCAGACCGAGCGTGCGCAGAACAGCGAGACCTTGCGATGCGAAGGCTTCGTTCAACTCGATCACATCCAGTTGTTCGAGCGTCATGCCGAGTTGCTTCAACAGCTTTTGCGTGGCCGGCGCCGGACCGATACCCATGATGCGCGGCTCGACGCCCGCCGTCGCCATCCCCACCACGCGTGCGCGGCGCCGTAGTCCGTATTGATCGGCCGCCTGCCGGTTAGCTAGCAACAGCGCGCACGCGCCGTCGTTCACGCCTGACGCATTGCCGGCCGTCACGCTGCCGTCCGGGCGAACCACGCCTTTGAGCTTGCCCAAACTTTCGAGCGACGTTTCGCGCGGGTGCTCGTCGAGCAGCACGCGCACGGGATCACCCTTCTTCTGCGCGATTTCGACGCCGACGATTTCCTGGGCCAGCGTGCCATCTTGCTGGGCGCGGGCGGCCTTTTGCTGGCTCGCCAGCGCGAACGCGTCCTGATCCGCACGGCTCACGCTGAATTCGACGGCGACGTTTTCCGCGGTCTCCGGCATCGAATCGACGCCGTACTGACGTTTCATCAGCGGATTGATGAAGCGCCAGCCGATGGTCGTGTCGTAAATGTCGGCTTGGCGCGCGAACGCGCTAGTCGCCTTGCCCATGACAAACGGCGCGCGTGTCATGCTTTCGACGCCGCCGGCGATCATCAGGCGCGCTTCGCCCGCCTTGATAGCGCGCGCCGCGGTGCCGACCGCGTCCATACCCGAGCCGCACAAGCGGTTGATGGTTGAGCCGGGCGCCTCAGTAGGCAGGCCGGCTAGCAACGCCGACATGCGGGCGACGTTGCGATTGTCTTCGCCGGCCTGATTCGCGCAGCCATAAATGACATCGTCTACAGCGCGCCAGTCGACGCCGGGATTGCGTTCGATCAACGCCTTGATCGGCACCGCGCCGAGGTCGTCGGCGCGGACATCCTTTAGTGCGCCGCCGTAGCGGCCAATTGGAGTGCGAATCGCATCGCAAATGAAGGCGTCGTTCATATGGATTCCTGCTGGGGCGGATCGGCGGGAGGTGCCGATCCGATGTCTCATGTTAGTTGGGGTGCGCAGCCCGGTCCATTCGGCCAAACGGCATAGGACGAAGCCGTGCTTTGTCTTATGCCATTCAGCCAGCTACCGCCGGCGCCGCTTTCGGTTCAACATGAACGCGGCTTTGAACTACGCGGAAGCGATTCGCGACGAAGGCTGCGTCAGCCAGCGCGGCATTGGCCGCCGGGTTTGCGCCCGTGCCGTGGAAGTCCGAGAACGCTGCCGACTGATTGACGAACACGCCGCCGGTCAGATTGATCGACAAGGCCACGCCGCCGCGGATCGATGCTTCGTGCGCATCTTCGAGCACCGCTTCGTCCGTGCTGTACACCGACAGCGTCAGCGCGCCGTGCTCGGCGGCGATTGCGCCGGCGAGATCGAGCGACTGCGCGGTCGAGTCCGTCGCGATCACGAACGAGATCGGGCCGAACCACTCTTTGGTGAACTGCGCATGGTCGGTGGCAGCATCCAGTTGGAGCACGAGCGGCGTGCGTACGCGGGCGCCGGCGAAAGCGGGATGTTCGAGCGTCAGGCTCTCGACGAGAACGCGGCCGAGCTTTGCGGCTTCGTCGATGCGTTGAGTCACGCCTTCGTTCTGAATCGCGCCGAGCAGCTCGACAGCGCGAGCCGGGTCGGCGACGAGTTTTTGCACAGCGCCGGCAATGGCTTGGCCAACTTCGTCAAAACCGAGCGTGCCTTCCGCAGTGCGGATGCCGCCGCGCGGCACGTAGATGTTTTGCGGCGCGGTGCACATCTGGCCCGAGTACAGCGCGAGCGAGAAGGCGATGTTGCGAGCGACGGCTTTGATGTCGTCGACCGAGTCGATCACGATCTGGTTCACACCGGCTTTTTCGGTATAGACCTGGGCCTGGTGGGCATGGCGCTCGAGCCACGTGCCGTTTTGCGTGCTGCCAGTGAAATCGATGAGTTTGATTTCCGGGCGCAGGGCTAGATCCTGGACAAGTGCGCCGTCGTTCGGCTCGGTAGCCAGCAAAGTGACGACATTCGGATCGAAACCCGCTTCGCGCAAAACGTCACGCGCGATTCGTACGGTCAGCGCCAGCGGCAGAATTGCGCCCGGATGCGGCTTGACGATGACCGTGTTGCCCGTGGCCAGATCGGCGAAGAGGCCCGGATAACCGTTCCACGTCGGGAAGGTGCAGCAGCCGAGCACGAGGCCGGTGCCGCGCGGCACGACGGTGTAACGCTTGTGCATGGCGAGCGGAGGATTCTTGCCTTGCGGTTTTTCCCAATGGGCGTCGCCGGGAATGCGGCGCAATTGGTCCCACGCATACACGACGGCTTCGAGCGCGCGGTCTTGTGCGTGTGGGCCGCCGGCCTGGAAGGCCATCATGAATGCCTGGCCGGTTGTGTGCATCACGCTGTAGCCAATTTCGAAGCTGGCGCGATTCACGCGGGCAAGGATTTCGAGGCACACGCCGATCCATGCCTGCGGGCCTGCCGCACGCCAGTCGCGCTGGGCAGCGGCGGCAGCCGCGATCAGGGCGGCGGGGTCGGCCTTCGGGTAGCGCACGCCGAGCGGGAATCCGAACGGTGAGACTTCGGCGCCGACGGTTTCGCCCGTCGAGGGTTGGTCCAGTTGGAAAGTCGCGTTGAGATGCGCTTTGAATGCGGCTTCGCCGTCCGCGTTAGCTGTTTCCCCGTACACTTTCGGACTGGGCATTTCGACGAACGGGCTCCAGTAGCCGCGCGTTTCAACCGCGGTGAGTGCCTTTTGCAGCGTGTCTTCGTGCTTGATGAATAGCGGATGTGTCATGGCAGAGGGGGCTTGGCTGTACGTTGGGAAAAGCCTGTCGAATAATTGACCGACCGGTTGGTTGGTGAATGGTAGCATTATTAAGATGGCCGCGCGAAGTGTTTTCACGCGCGATTTTTCTAACTTTAGGAGGCGGCATGGCTTACGAGAACATTCTGGTTGAGACGCGGGGACGGGTCGGCTTGGTCACGTTGAATCGTCCGAAGGCGTTGAACGCTCTGAACGACGCATTGATGGACGAACTGGGGGCGGCATTGCGCGAGTTCGATGCCGACGACGCGATCGGCGCGATTGTGGTCACGGGCAGCGAAAAGGCGTTCGCGGCCGGTGCCGACATCGGCATGATGTCCACCTATACCTATATGGATGTCTACAAGGGCGACTACATCACCCGCAACTGGGAGACGGTCCGCTCCATTCGTAAGCCGATTATTGCGGCGGTGGCCGGCTTCGCGCTCGGCGGTGGCTGCGAGTTGGCGATGATGTGCGACATCATTTTCGCCGCCGACACGGCAAAGTTCGGCCAGCCGGAAATCAAGCTCGGCATCATGCCGGGCGCCGGTGGTACGCAGCGCTTGCCGCGCGCCGTCTCCAAGGCGAAGGCGATGGACCTCTGCCTGACCGCGCGATTCATGGATGCCGCCGAAGCCGAGCGCGCCGGATTGGTATCGCGCGTGATTCCGGCTGGGTCCCTGGTTGATGAAGCGATAACTGCGGCGGCGACGATTGCTGAATTCCCGTTGCCGGCCGTGATGATGGTGAAGGAATCGGTCAACCGCGCCTATGAAACGACACTTGCGGAAGGCGTGCATTTCGAGCGCCGCCTGTTCCATTCCCTCTTCGCCACCGAAGATCAGAAGGAGGGTATGGCCGCGTTTGTTGAGAAGCGCAAACCGGTCTTTAAGAATCGTTAATACGCTTG
>NZ_JAQQDJ010000015.1:0-171041 GCF_046028095.1 Paraburkholderia phytofirmans | reverse complement strand
CGCTGGCTCTCCCGCCTCCCGCGCCTCGGTGTCCGAAGCACGAAAGAGCGAGATTCTAGCGAGCCGCACACCGCCTTGCAAGCGTTATCTGGAATTTATTCAAGGCACCTTTTTTACAGGGCCCGGCTCATCGACAACAAGCGCCTTCACGTCGGGTGTCGTGGCGCGCGCAGCTGGCGCGCCTATCGTCCAATCGTGGAGCACGGTATATGCGACCGCCAGCAAAGTCGGGCCGATGAAAACACCGAGGAAGCCAAAAGCGAATGCACCACCCAGGATACCGAGCATCACCAGGATAAGAGGCATGTCGCTATTCTTGCCAATCAGGATTGGCTTGATGACATTGTCGGACATGCCGACGGCCAACACGCCCCACACCACCAGGAAGATCGCCCATCCCGTCGCGCCTCCGTGGTACAGCCAGATTGCCGCGGGCAACCAGACGACAACAGGACCGCCCGGAATCACCGACAGGAAGAATGTCGCCAACCCGAGGAGCGCCGGCGCCGGAACCCCAGCGATCCAGCATCCGAAACCGGCCAGGATACCTTGCACGAGCGCCGTGCCGAGAATTCCGTAGACGACGCCTTTAACCGTGCTGCCAGCCAGTGCCAGCAGATAATCGGCACGCTCGCCGGCAATACGCCGCATGCCCGCATTCAGCCAGGCAGCCGCGCCCTCTCCCCCTGTATAAAAGAAGAAAGCCAGCACGATGCTCAACGCCAGCAACCCGAGACCATGCGTAACAGCAATCGCGGCCGCCAGAATCCACTTGCCGGCGGGCGCCGCGAGCGTACGCAATTGCGCGATCAGTTCCGAATTGCTACTTGTGAGCCGCTCCCAGAATGCCTCGATGCTAGAACCCACCAGCGGAATTCGAGCAACCCACGGCGGCAAATCCGGCAAGCCGGCCTCGAAGAGCCGCTGCACCAGCGCGACGATCTCGTGTACGTGCGCCCCAAAGGCAAAGCCCGCGTAGACGAACGGTCCAAGCACCACAATCAGAATGATCAACACGATCAACGTGGCGGCCCCTTTGCGACGGCCGCCCAAGGCCGCGGTCAGCCGCCGGTACAAGCCCCACGAGCTATAGCTAAGAATCGCGCCCCACAGCAGCGCGGTCGTGAAAGGCGCCAGCACTAGCAGCGAGCCGCCCACCAGAATAATTAGCGCGAACACCGCGGCAAGACGTTCGATCAGTTGGTCCGATTTCACGATGAATCTCCTGTTACGCCAAACTCCCGTGTCGAGCGGACGTAAGTTTGTAGAGCGCTCTCTGAAAGGGTCAGTATAGAAGCGAGGCGTGCGCCCGGGGCGTCTTATATCATCAGGCCAGGTCGCCTAGCAAAGGCCCGACGGGTCCGCTCAATAGTGCTGATTTTCCCTGTAGAAACGTCCTAATTCTTCCGGCATTGCCGGCTAAACAATATGGCGGCATAGAAAAGACTAGAATATAAGGTTCTGTGCACCCCAATTTCCGGATTTATGCGCTCGCGAATCGCCAAACGTCTCCCCCCCGATGCCGACAAGCTTGTCGGTCTCTCGCTCGCGCTTTTCGCGTCGGGCAGCCGCACCGAGGACCGCTTCTGGGAAGCGAAACTCGACGCGCTGCTGGCCAAGATCGTCCGCAACGCCAACCAGACTACGCTGGACGCCGCGCTTGATCATCTGCAGCAAAATCATCCCGATGCCTACGGCGCGCTCGCCGATATGGCGGAAACCCATAGTGAATCGTTCATCGTCGAACATGAAGGCGTGCCTTACGAGGCGCTGCTGATCGCCGCGCCCGTGCTCGCTTGGACGCGCTACATGATCCCGTCCGGCCCGCTCAAGGCCGACGCCGCCGACGCCCTGCGCGCGCATCTGCAGGCGCATGTGCTCGCGGCCAACACGCGGGTCGCCATGGCGCCGTTCCTGTACAGCATCGATCAACTGCCACGCCATCATGTCGAAACCTGGCGCATCGCCCAGCAACTCGCGCAGGCGGCCATGGCTGGCGGAAACGTCAAACTGAATTTCGGCGAGTTGCCGGAAACCTCGCCGATCCTGGCTGACCCGCGCTTCCTGCTGGCCATGGTCGCGGCGCCGGTCGGCGAACCCACATTCCGCTGGCAGGAAGAAGAACACGGCAACCGGATCGAACGCGGGCAATGCCTGGAACAATGGGCTACGCAAGGCGGCGCCAATCTGTCGCTGGTGTTGCCGGGCTGCGAATTCGAGTGCCTGCTGCCGGACGCCTATTACTCGGCCTGCCGCGACGCCGACGAACGCGTGCGTCCTCACACGGTGCGCACCGCCGTGCGCTATCTGTTCGACACGATCGGCGCGGCGCCGCAGGAGTTGCGCGCCGTTGTCGCAGGCTTCGGCGAGCGCCGCATCGACGAATACCGCGTCGGCTTCACGCGCCGCGGCAGCAATGACGTGATCTACGGCGTCGTGTGGCCGCTGTACGGCCGTGAAAATGGCGAACCCGGCATCGACGAAGAACCGCAGGAAACCGCCGCGTCGGACGATCCGCTCGAAGAAATCGTCGCGTTGCTCAAGGAAACCGGCGTGACCGAAGTGCGCCGCCATGCAGGCCGCTTCGAGCCGGAATATTGCGACGACTGCGGCGTACCGCTGTATGCCGATCCGCTCGGCGAAATCGTCCACGCCGAAATGCCGGAGGACGCGGAGCCCGCGCAGCCGCACTTCCATTGATCATCCTCGCCGGCGCATTTTGTGCGTCGGAGTCGACATAAAAAAGCCTCGCCGCGCGCGGGGTTTTTTTGTGCCCGTTCGGTTTTACGTCATTCCTCTTATGCCTTTTGGACAGGCCGTCAAACTGAAGGGAATTTGTCATCATAGGCATGGCGACGCATCGCAAACGCATCCGGCTCTCACGCGCCGTGCGCACGCATCGCGCCACTTCGCCCGACTCATCTGGAGACATGCATGCGATTCTCGATACTCAACTCAGACGCGGAACGACGTGACGGGCTCAAGGCACTGCTGCGGCAAATCGACCGTCTGGCGCGTTTCAACGAAGCACAAGACTGGCGTCAGGTCGAACGCACGCTCAAGCGTCAGCGGCCCGATCTGCTGCTGGTCGACTGGCAGGACTGGATGTCGATCGCGGATATTCGCCATCTGCTCAGCCATTACCCTGACCTGCGCATCGCCGTGCTCTCCGACCAGATCTCGCCGGCCGCCGTGCGAGATCTCATGGACGAAGGCGTGCTCGGCGTCGTGCCGCGCGACACCGATCCCTGCTTGATCGTGCGCGCGTTCGAAATGGTGCTGCTGGGCGGGCACTACGTACCGCCTGGCGCGCTGGCGCTCGATCCTCCGCTGCCACCGGACATCACTATCCGGCCGTTCGACGAAAAGAGCCCGCCGCCGCGCCGCGCCAGACTGGCCAACGTACTGTCGCCCCGTCAGCAGCAGATCATGCGCTGCGTCCATATGGGCAGTACCAACAAGATGATCGCGCGCACGCTCGGCATCAGCGAAGGCACCGTCAAGATCCATCTGACCAGCATATTCCAGCAACTCGGCGCGCCGAATCGCGCGGCCGCGGTCGCGCTCTATAACGGCTGGCTGTCCAACCATTTGCAAGTGCTGCGCAATGGCGGCGACGGCCCGGTGCGCCCAATCATGGGTCAGCCCGGCGTAGTGCCGTTGCGGCGTCGCGCGCGGCGGCGCTTTCAGTATCCGTTGCCGACTAACGACACTGCCGCATTGTTGCCCATGGCGGCAGAACCCGGCGCACCGTATGGCGACACACCGTCCACCGGGCCCGCATCCGACCCGCTTGCACAAGGTCCTGCATGAACGCATGCCGGCGCGCGCAACAGAATCCGGGCGGGCACTTTCCGGCAGCGTTTGCGCCTGCTGGCATGGAATCCGCTCACACCTTTTCTCGTCCAACGAGTAATATGAGACTCATGGGTTTCCTCTACACACCGCTTCCGTTCTGGGTCGCTGTCGGTGGCTGGGCCGCCACTGCGATAGTGGTCGCGCTCGCGCTGTGGAAAAATCCTTTCAAACGACTTCAGGACGGCACACTGCAGCATGTCTGGCTTGCGATCATCGTCGCAGTGTCGGTGCTGTGGGCAAGTAATGCGTGGCTCGACGACGGCACGGTCATGCATCTGCTTGGCGCCACGTTAGTTGTCACGTTATTCGACTGGGCGTTGGCGCTGATTGCCATGGCGGTGGTCACGGGTCTTGCCGCCGTCGTCTTCGATGCGCCATGGCAGGGCATCGCACTCACGTTCCTCGTGTACGGCGCACTGCCGGTCGGCATTTCCACTTTGCTCCAGCGCATCAGCATCGCGTGGCTGCCGCGCAATCTGTTCATGTTCATCCTCGGTCAGGGCTTTGTCTCGCCTGCCATCGCCGTGTCGCTTACGGCGGCCGCCGCCCTCGGCATTCATATCGCGCTCGCCGACGGTTCGATGACCGTGGTGCCCGCCGGCTACGCGTTCAGCGTGTTCCTGCTTGCCACCGGGGAATCCTGGTTCACCGGCATGTCAACAGCGTTGATCGCGGTCTACCGCCCTGCATGGGTCACCACTTATGATGTGCGGAGATACCGACTGGGCGGACCACGCACCTGACACTCACGCGGGCACTGAACGCGTACTAACCGCGCGCACTAACGACGATCAGCGACTCGGCCACGTCGAGCCGCCTGTGCCCACACACTACCAACAGGACAAAATATTTGTGTCAGGATTGAACTCCACCCTCTTGCCGGGCATCTTACGTGCCTCATGTCTGATTAGCGTCTAACTACCTAGATGGATCGCACCAACGTACCGCGCCGATTGCTGCGGATGGTCGGCCGGTTGGCAACATGTGCGGCGAGTCTCTCGCTCATATGCTCTGCGCCCGCATTCGCCGATCAACTCGAACAGCACAACGATCTCGTCAACAAATTTGTCAATGACCTGCACGCGGACCCGCTCGTTGCGGACTGCGCGGCTCATGGCAACTTTGTCGCCAGCACGTCGACCGCCTTCGACCATGTCGAATTTCCACCTAGTTCGTTCGACAGCGCGCATGCGTCGGTCACGCCGTGGAACGATTCGTTCGACGAGGGCAAGCAGCGCGTCAAGGTAGACAATATTGTCACCGTCGAAGGGCTCGGCATCCGCCAGAGCGGCGGCGGCGATCCTGCCGATCTCAAGTTCCGCTGCGGCTATGTCGGCGCGCAGATGCTGGCGTTCAGCTGGAACGATCCGGTGCCGCCGGCCCGTGCGCGCAGTTCGGAACCTTCGGGGTCGCGTGTATCGTCGGGCAAGCATAAGAGCGCCAAGGGCAAGCATTCAGCGAGCGGCAAGACAACGAAGAAAGCCACCACCAAGTCTTCCAAACCGAGCTCGGGCAAATCGTCGCGAACAAGCTCGAACAAAGCAACTGCGAAAAAGACGCCGGCGAAGAAGAAAACTCAATAGCAGCTCACGCTTGCGGCAGCCACCCGCCAGCGCGGCAGATCAACCACGCGTCCCAATGAAAACGAGGCACACACTGTGAAGTGTGTGCCTCGTTTTTTTATGTGCAGCGACGTTCAGGCAAATGTTTCCACGTGCCGCAAGATCGCCTGCAGCATCGCAGCGCCGAGCGCCGCGCTGCGCTCGCCGTTCCAGCCCACTCGTTCGTCGGGCAGATTGGCGTTGTCTTTGAACGGCATCTCCAAAGTCAGCGACAGGCAGCCGAATTCGTTGCCGATATACTTCGACGCCAGCTTCAGTGCGTCCTCGCGATACTTGCTCGCAGCGTAGCCATACTTGTCCTGGAAATCCGGGCTCGCCTGCTTGAATGCTTCAATGAACGCTTTCTGCTCCTGCCCTTGCCGTTCGGTAAAACCGGGCAGCATTTCGGAGCCGGCCACGAACACATAGGGCAGCGCCTCGTCGCCGTGGATATCGAAGAACAGATCGCAACCGGTGGCATGAATTGCGTCGCGCACCGCCAGCACCTCGGGGCTGCGCGCGGCATCCGGCTCCATCCACTCCCGATTCAGATTCGCGCCGGCCGCATTCGTGCGCAGATTGCCGTGCACACTGCCGTCCGGATTCATGTTCGGCACGATGTAAAAGACTGCGTGATCGTAGAGCTTGCGTGCCACCGGATCGCCCGCCCAATCGCCCCAACCCGCGAGCCGCTTCACCAGACCCTCGATAAACCATTCGGCCATCGTCTCGCCTGGATGTTGGCGCGCGATCAGCCAGATCTTCTTCTTGGGCGTATCGCCGGTTTGCGGCGTGCCGAGCGTGAGCAGCGACATGGGCCGGCCTTCCACGCTCGTGCCCAACTCGGTGAGCGTGGCCTGCGGCATCTGCTGCACCGCGCCGAGAAACTCCGAGTGACGCTCTTCGCTGTACGGTTCGAAGTACGCGTAGTAAATACGGTCGAAATCCGGCGTGTGATCGATCGTCAGCACGCGGCCGTCGTACGAGGTAGGCACGCGAAACCAGTTCACGCGGTCGTAGCTCGCCACTGCCTGATAGTCGCGCCAGCCTTCGGCAAAGGCGCACGCCGCCGCATTCTCGAAAGTCATCACGCAGCGTTCGCCAGCGGCGCCCGACAAGCGGAAATAAAACCATTGCGCGAACTCGGCATGGCTGTCCGGCCGCACGCGCAGACGGATATTGCCTGCGTCTTCGCAGGAGAGCACTTCGATCGCGCCCGCGTCGAAGTTGCTTGTAATCGATAACGTCATGATTTTCTTCCCTGCTTGTCCCCGCGGCGACGCTTATTCAGCGACGCGGCGGCGGAATACGTAAGTGGAATCGTTCGAGGCGTCGGAGTCGAACGCATAGCCGTCGATGTCGAAGTCCTTCAGTTGCTCAGGTCTGTCGAGGCGGTTCTCCACGGCATAGCGCGCCATCAGGCCACGCGCGCGCTTTGCGTGGAAACTGATGATCTTGTAGCGGCCGCCCTTCCAGTCTTCGAAAACGGGCGTGATGATCGGCGCTTCGAGCAGCTTCGGCTTGACCGATCTGAAGTATTCGCCCGATGCGCAGTTCACCAGCACGCGCGACGCCACCGTGTTCTTCTTCAATTGCGCATTCAACGCCTGCGTGATCCGCTCGCCCCAGAACGCGTACAGATCCTTGCCGCGCGGGTTAGCGAAACGCGTACCCATTTCGAGCCGGTACGGTTGCAGCAGATCGAGCGGACGCAGCAAACCGTACAGGCCGGACAACACGCGCACGTGATTTTGCGCATAGTCCAGATCCGCCGACGACAGCGTCTTCGCATTGAAGCCCTCGTACACGTCGCCGTTGAACGCCAGCACCGCCTGCTTGGCGTTGTGCATGCCGAACTTGGGCGACCACTCTGCGTAACGCTGGAAATTGAGGTGCGCGAGCTGATCCGAAATGTCCATCAGGGAAGCGATCTGCTGCGGCGACAAACGGCGCAATCCGCCGATCAATTCGGCCGCGTCGTCGACAAAATCGGGGATCGTGTGCTTTTTGACGTGAGGCGGGGTTTCGTAGTCGAGCGATTTCGCCGGCGACAGAACGATTATCATAGAGGCTTGCAGGCACGCCGTGCCTGGCGGTCAAAGACGAAAGCCAGATTGTAACGAATGCCCGGTTCCCATGCCTCACCCGACGCTTTGCGCGTCGTCCTCGATTCCAATGTGTGGATCGACATTCTCGTGTTCGACGACCCGCACACGCGGCCTATCGCGGCCGCGCTCGAAAGCGGCGCGCTGACCGCGCTGATCGACTCGCGCTGCCTCGCCGAACTGACCTACGTGCTCGACTACCCGCAATTCGTGCATCGGAATGTGGACAAGGCCGTGGCGCTGGCGGTCGTTTCACGGCTCGCGCAGTTGATCGAACCCGAGGCGCACGCGGAAGACGCCAGGCCCTTGCCGAAATGCAAAGACCGCGACGACCAGAAGTTTCTCGAGCTCGCGCACGCCGCGCGGGCCGACTGGCTGGTCTCGAAAGATCGCGCTGTGTTGAAGCTGGCCAGGCGGATCGCGCGTGACTTCGGCTTTCAGATCGCCCAGCCGGCGCCGTTCGTTGCCGCTATCGGCATGTCCCTGAGCGCCGCCGGCGAGCCTTTAAGCGCATGACCCTCGAGCCACATGGCCTTGGCCAGACGGCTAACGTGAACTCCGCGGTGCGCACACGGCGCCGCGATTCCCTACAATCAGGCTTCGCCCGTTTCAAACGACGCCTTTGTCTAACCCTTTTGCCCACGCTCCGGACAGCGCCATGAATGCACCGCACGACACGCCTTCGAGTCCCACGTTTCCGTCTCGCCTGCCGGACGTCGGCACGACGATTTTCACCGTGATGAGCGCGCTCGCCGCCGAAAAAGGCGCGGTGAACCTGGGTCAGGGCTTTCCCGATTTCAACTGCGATCCGCGCATCGTCGACGCGGTCGCGAACGCCATGCGCGACGGCCACAACCAGTACCCGCCGATGGGCGGCGTCGCGCCGCTGCGTCAGGCGATCTCGGACAAGATCGAGAAACTGTACGGCCGCCGCTACAACGCCACCACCGAAATCACCGTTACAGCGGGCGCAACGCAAGCGTTGCTGACCGCGATTCTCTGCACAGTCCACCCGGGCGACGAGGTGATCGTGGTCGAGCCGACCTACGACAGCTACTTGCCGTCCATCGAACTGGCCGGCGGCAAGCCGGTGTTCGTCACGCTCGACGCGCCCGACTACGCGATCCCGTTCGACAAACTCGCTGCCGCGATCACGCCGAAAACGCGGCTGCTGCTGATCAACACGCCGCACAATCCGACCGGCACGGTGTGGCGCGCGCAAGACATGCGCAAGCTCGAAGAGATCGTGCGCGGCACCAACGTGCTGATCCTGTCCGACGAAGTGTATGAACACATGGTCTACGACGGCGCGCCGCACGAGAGCGTGGCGCGCTATCCGGAACTGGCGCAACGCAGTTTCGTGGTGTCGAGCTTCGGCAAGACGTATCACGTAACGGGCTGGAAGGTCGGCTATGTAGCAGCGCCCGCCGCGCTCACCGCAGAGTTCCGCAAGGTGCATCAATTCAATGTGTTCACGGTGAACACACCGATGCAGATCGGCCTCGCCGACTACATGAAAGATCCCGCTCCATATCTCGACCTGCCGGCGTTCTATCAGAAGAAGCGCGACTTCTTCCGCGCCGGCCTCGCGAACTCACGCTTCAAGCTGCTGCCGTGCACGGGCACGTACTTTCAGTGCGTCGACTATTCGGCGATCAGCGATTTGCCCGAAGCCGAATTCGCGCAATGGCTGACCGGCGAGATCGGCGTCGCGGCCATCCCGGTTTCGGCCTTCTATCACGAGGCCCATGAATCGGGCGTGGTGCGCTTCTGCTTTGCCAAGCAGGAAAGCACACTGGCCACCGCGCTCGAGCGGCTGGCGCGCCTCTAGCATGCCCCGCGCGATGCAGCGAACGAACCAACGTTCCTCGCCATTGCGCGCAGCGGCCCGGGCGTGCGCGGCACGCTCCGGTTCGCCTGCTTGCGGGCAGCGCCCGTCAAGCCGGGCGCGACGCCGCGATATACGCCTTGCGGTCGTCGGTCACACGCTGCGCGGCCGGCCTCACGTTGATCGCTTTCTGATAGCTCTTCCAGTCGATCCCGGCGTCGAGCAGAAAATCGCTGCCGTAGATGGTCTGCGTCGCCATGCCCACCAGCGGCAAGCTCACATAGCCGGCCGTATCCGCGACGCTGAAGCGCTCGCCCCTCAGATACGGCCCGAACTTCGCGATCCGTTTGAAGCCGGCAATGTGATGCCTGAGCAGTTTCTCGACACGCCCTTTGGTCGCCTCGGTCACGGTGCCACCAAAGAAGGCTTCCTTGTAGAGATTGCGCACGGTCAGTTCGAGATGCACGTCGACGAACATGATCAGTTCGCGCTCTTTGGCCGCTTCCCATGGGTCGGCGGAGAAAATCGCCTTGTCGGGAAAACGCGCCGCCAGATACTCGACGATGCATTGCGATTCGCTCAGATCGCCGTCTTCAGTTTGAAGATAAGGCACTTTGCCGAGCGGCGAATGCTCGAGCATGGCCTCGTCCTGACTCGGCTTCACGGACACTTCCTCGAACGGAATGCCGTGTTCGAGCAGCACGAACTTCACTTTGTTGTAATAGTTAGAGAGCGCGAAACCGCACAGCTTGATCATGGGGTGTCTCCTTGCTTCATGTTGTATGCGACCGCCCATCAATGTCACGACAGCGGTCTTCGGACAGTCATCATCCAGTAAATTGCACGATCGTGCTATTCTAAAATAACCATGGAGTCGAGCATTCCAATGACCTCTCGCAATTTCAGCATCGACACTATCGGCATTGTCGGAACCGGAGCAATGGGCCGTGGTATCGCGCAGATTGCCGCACTGGCCGGTCTCACCGTGCGCCTGTACGACACCAACCCTGCTGCGATCGGCGCCGCGCGCGACTACCTCGCCGAGACTTTCGCCAAATTGACCGCCAAAGGCAAGCTCGACCAGGCCCGTTCGCTTGCGGCACTCGCGAATGTGAGCGGTGCGCAGAGCATCGGCGAGTTGGCCGGTTGCGATCTGGTCGTCGAGGCGATCGTCGAGAAACTCGACGTGAA
Organism: Paraburkholderia phytofirmans; assembly: GCF_046028095.1. Classification (GTDB taxonomy): domain Bacteria; phylum Pseudomonadota; class Gammaproteobacteria; order Burkholderiales; family Burkholderiaceae; genus Paraburkholderia; species Paraburkholderia phytofirmans_A. The sequence continues at coordinate 160,458 of NZ_JAQQDJ010000015.1, read as the reverse complement.
ACAGGCGCTGTTCCGCGAACTCGAGACCGTCGTCAGTGGCCGTTGCGTGCTGGCGTCCAATACGTCGTCGCTGTCCATCACCGCGATTGCCGCCGGCTGCAGTGACCCGTCGCGCGTGGTCGGCTATCACTTCTTCAATCCCGTGCCGCTGATGAAGGTCGTCGAAGTGATCGACGGTCTGCGCAGCGACCCCGCAGCAGGCGACGCGCTGATGAATCTCGCGCGCCGCATGGGTCACACGCCGGTGCGCGCGAAAGATATGCCCGGCTTCATCGTGAATCACGCGGGCCGCGGCATGAATACCGAAGGCTTGCGCGTGGCCGGTGAAGGCGTGGCGAGCTTCGCCGACATCGACCGCATCATGCGCGAGCAAGCGGGCTTTCGCCTCGGCCCGTTCGAGTTGCTCGATCTGACGGCGCTGGACGTCTCGCATCCGGTGATGGAATCGATCTATCACCAGTTCTATGAAGAGCCGCGCTTCACGCCGTCGCCCATTACCGGCACGCGGCTCGCGGGCGGACTGATCGGCCGCAAGACGGGCGAAGGCTTTTATCGCTACGAAGACGGCAAGCAGCAAGTGCCCGCCGAAGCGCCCGCGCCTACCGAGTTGCCGGTCAGCGTGTGGGTCAGCAAGCGTTATCCGCAAGCCCATGACGCGGTCGTGCAACTGATCGAGAAAGCCGGCGTGAAGCTCGACGACGGCGCCTCGCCCGCAGCGAACTCGCTGATCGTCGTTACACCGTTCGGCCACGACGCGACCACGGCCGCAGTCGATGAAGCGCTGGACGCAACTCGCGTCGTCGCAATCGATGCGCTCTTCCCGCTCGTCGGCGCGCAACGCCGCACGCTGATGACAACGCCCGCCACCACGCGCAACGCGCGTGACACGGCGCATGCGCTCTTTGCCGCCGACGGCGTGCCCGTCACCATGATCCGCGACTCGACCGGCTTCGTCGCGCAACGCGTGGTGGCGACCATCGTCAACATCGGCTGCGACATCGCGCAAAAACAGATCGCCACACCCGAGGACATCGATCTCGCCGTGACGCTCGGCCTCGGCTACCCGCGCGGCCCGCTAGGTCTCGGCGACGCGCTCGGCTCGACAACCATTCTCACGATCCTGCGCAACATGTTCAGTGTGCTTGGCGATCCGCGCTATCGTCCTTCGCCCTGGCTTGCGCGGCGAGCGCAACTTGGCATGTCGTTGACCCAACCCGACGCAGCTGACATCGAAACGAAGACTCAGGAGACACAACAATGAGCGCCGAACTGCTCACCTCGCGCCCCACCGAAAGCGAATCGACAATGGTCCTCACGCTCTCGAACCCCGGCGCACGCAACGCGCTGCATCCGGACATGTACGCCGCCGGCATCGAGGCGCTCGACTCGGTGGAGCGCGATCCGTCCATTCGCGCCGTCGTGATTACCGGCGCCGACAACTTCTTCTGCGCGGGCGGCAATCTGAACCGCCTGCTGGAAAATCGCGCGAAAGATCCGTCCGTGCAAGCCGAGAGCATCGATCTGCTCGGCGAATGGATCTCGGCGGTGCGTCTTTCGTCGAAGCCGGTGATCGCCGCAGTGGATGGCGCGGCCGCCGGCGCGGGATTCTCGCTCGCGCTCGCGTGCGACCTGATCGTGGCCGCGGACGAAGCCAAATTCGTCATGTCGTACGCACGCGTCGGCCTGACGCCCGACGGCGGCGGGTCGTGGTTTCTCGCTCAAGCCCTGCCGCGTCAATTGGCCACCGAAGTGTTGATCGAAGGCAAACCGATCGGCGCCACGCGTCTGCATGAGCTCGGTGTCGTCAACAAGCTGGCGAAGACCGGCGCCGTGCGCGACGCCGCAGTCGCCTGGGCCGACGAACTCGGCAAGATTTCGCCGAACTCGGTCGCCCGCATCAAGGGGTTGATCGGCGCGGCCGGCACGCAGTCGCTCGCCGATCATCTCGTGGCGGAGCGCGACAGCTTTGTCGCCTCGCTGCATCATCGCGACGGGCTGGAAGGGATTTCCGCATTCCTCGAAAAACGCGCGCCGGTCTATAAGTGAACAACGAGTGAACGAAGGGACGATGCCTGACTATCAACTGCCCAAGCGCCGTCGCATCTTTCTGATGCGTCACGGCGACGTCACCTACTTCGACGAATCCGGCCGCGCGATCGATCCCGAAACCGTGCCGCTGAACGCTAACGGCCGCGAGCAGGCCAGCGCGGCAGGCCGCGTGTTCGCCGAACAGCAGGTCCGTTTCGACCGGGTGATCGTTAGTGGTTTGCCGCGCACCATCGAAACCGCGCGGCGTGTGTTGGCCGAGACCGGCCAGCAGATCGAACTTGAAATCGAGCCCGCCTGGGAAGAGATTCGCGGCGGCAAGCTCAGCAATATTCCGCTGCAGGACATCGAGGCCGCGTTTCTCGGCGTGTTCGACGGCATCGTGCCGGAAAGCACGCGGTTTCTCGACGGCGAGACCATCGGCGCGCTCTTCGATCGCGTCTTGCCCGCGGTCGCGGCGCTGCGCGCGGACACGTCGTGGGACACCGTGCTGCTCGTTCTGCACGGTGGCGTGAACCGGGCGATCCTGTCGCATGCGCTCACGGCCGGCGGCCGCACGTTCTTCGGCCATCTGGCGCAAGCCACCGGCTGCATCAACGCGCTCGACGTGGGCGCCGCGCCGCGCGACTGGGTCCTGCGCACGATCAACTATTCACCACCGTCGCCGCTGCATCGCGACGTCCGCAACACCATGATGGAAATGCTCTACGCACAATTCACCCAATACAAGCGTAGCTGAACCCCGAACTGGAGGAGACAGATGGTGCAAGCCACACAGACCGGCGAACCAGAACATCGACCGGATTATTCGGATTTCGAAGGCACGCGCCCCGTCAGCGAGCGGCAACGCTTCGACGCCGACGCGCTTGCCGTCTGGCTGACGCAGCATGTCGACGGATTTTCCGGACCGCTCACGTTGGAACAATTCGCCGGCGGCCAGTCCAATCCGACGTTCAAGCTGCTCACGCCGTCGCGCTCCTATGTGATGCGCGCCAAGCCTGGGCCAGCGGCGAAACTACTGCCGTCGGCGCACGCCGTCGAACGTGAATACCGCGTGATGCACGCGCTCGCCGACACCGACGTGCCGGTCGCGAAAATGCTCGCCTTGTGCGAGGACGAAAGCGTGATCGGCCGCGCGTTCTATGTCATGGAGTTCGTCGAGGGCCGCGTGCTGTGGGATCAATCGTTGCCCGGCATGACGCCAGCCGAACGCGCCGCCATCTACGACGAAATGAACCGCGTGATCGCGGCGCTGCACAGCGTCGACGTCGCGGCTGTGGGTCTCGCCGACTACGGCAAGCCGGGCAATTACTTCGCGCGTCAGATCGGTCGGTGGAGCAAGCAGTACATCGCATCCGAGACCGAACCGATCGATGCGATGCAGCGTCTGATCGAATGGTTGCCGCAGCATATGCCGGCGGAAACGGGTGAGCGTGCATCGGTCGTGCATGGCGACTATCGGCTCGACAATCTGATCTTTCACCCCGAGGAACCACGCGTGCTTGCTGTGCTCGACTGGGAGTTATCGACGCTCGGCGATCCGCTCGCCGACTTCGCATATCACTGCATGGCGTGGCACGTCGACCCGGCGCAATTCCGTGGCATCGCGGGACTCGATTGGGCGGCGCTTGGCATTCCCGACGAGCAACAGTACGTCTCGCGTTACTGCCAACGCACCGGCTTCGAGATTCACGGCGACTGGAATTTCTACCTGGCGTACAACATGTTTCGTATCGCTGCGATCCTTCAGGGGATCATGAAACGCGTCGTCGACGGCACAGCAGCCAGCGCTCAGGCGCTCGATGCCGGCCGCCGCGCCAAGCCGATGGCCGAACTCGCCTGGCGCTACGCGCAGAAAGTGCGCTGACTGGCATCGCGTGCTGAATTGCGCGTCCGCTTGCGCGTCCGGTCCTGCGTTCTGCTGCGCTCCGAACAAACGTCGTCTGTTACCCGTCATCCGCGAGGTCTTACATGAATTTCGATTACACCCCGAAGGTTCAGGCGTTGCGCGAGAAACTGCTCGCCTTCTTCGACGAGCACATCTATCCGAACGAGCAGGCGTTCTATGCGGAGATCGCACGCAATCGCCAAAGCGGCAACGCGTGGCTGCCGACCGAACTGATCGAACAACTCAAACAGAAAGCGCGCGACGCCGGCTTGTGGAACCTGTTCCTGCCCGACTCCGTGCGCGGCGCCGGCCTGACGAATCTCGAATATGCGCCGTTGTGCGAGATCATGGGCCGCGTGCCTTGGGCGCCTGAAGTATTCAACTGCAACGCGCCCGACACCGGCAACATGGAAACGATCGAGCGCTATGGCAGCGACGACAACAAGCGTGCGTGGCTCGAACCGCTGCTGCAAGGTCAGATCCGTTCGGCGTTTCTGATGACGGAGCCTGAAGTGGCGTCGTCGGACGCGACCAATATCCAGACCAGCATCGTGCGCGACGGCGATTATTACGTGGTCAACGGCCACAAGTGGTGGTCGTCCGGCGCGGGTGATCCGCGCTGCAAGATCTATATCGTCATGGGCAAGACCGATCCGGAGGCACCGCGTCACCAGCAGCAGTCGATGATCCTCATTCCCGCCGACGCCACCGGCATCACCGTGCATCGGCCGCTCACTGTGTTCGGCTACGACGACGCGCCGCATGGGCACATGGAAATCACGCTCGAAAATGTGCGCGTGCCGGCCGGCAACATGCTGCTCGGCGAAGGCCGCGGCTTCGAGATCGCGCAGGGCCGACTCGGGCCGGGACGCATCCATCACTGCATGCGTCTGATCGGTCTTGCTGAACGCGCGCTCGAACTCATGTCGAAACGTTCGCTGCAACGTGTCGCGTTCGGCAAGCCAGTCGCCGCGCAAGGCGTCACGCAGGAACGTATCGCCGAAGCACGCTGCATGATCGAGCAGGCGCGTCTTCTCACGCTGAAAACGGCTTACATGATGGACACCGTCGGCAACAAGGGCGCGCGCGGCGAGATCGCGATGATCAAGGTCGTCGCGCCGAACATGGCGTGTCAGGTGATCGACTGGGCGATTCAGGCGCACGGCGGCGGCGGTGTCAGCGACGACTTTCCGCTCGCGTATGCCTACGCGTCGGCGCGAACGCTGCGTTTCGCCGACGGTCCCGACGAAGTGCACCGCAACGCGATCGCCAAGCTCGAACTCGCGCGTTATATGGATGCGGGCGCGGCGGCTCGTGTGGAGAGGCCGATCACGCGGGTTTGATGCTGAGTCGAGCCCAGCCCAGAAGTTCAGCACGGCGCCGCGAGGTCGCGGTTGACTTGCAGCGCCGCAAGCAGCATCGCGCGATCTATGCTCTAATTTTCGTCAACAGCGGCGCCCTTCGAGGCGCCGTTTTCACGAGACAAAGGAACTATGATGATCGACGTCTATAGCTGGGCAACCCCGAACGGCCACAAGATCCACATCATGCTCGAGGAGACGGGGCTCGCGTACAACGTTCACGGTGTGAATATCGGTGCGGGCGACCAGTTCAAACCCGAGTTTCTCGCCATCAGCCCGAACAACAAGATTCCGGCAATCGTCGATTCCGAAGGCCCCAAGGGCGCCGCCGGCCAGCCGTTCGCCCTGTTCGAATCCGGCGCGATTCTGATTTATCTCGCCGAGAAGACCGGCAAGTTTCTACCCACCGATCCGGCCGCGCGTTACTCGACGCTGCAATGGCTGATGTTCCAGATGGGCGGTCTGGGGCCGATGCTCGGCCAAACGCACCACTTCCGCAACTACGCGCCGGAGCAGATTGAATACGCGGTCAACCGTTACACGAACGAGACGAAGCGCCTGTATGGCGTGATGGACACACAACTAGCCAAGACGCAGTATCTCGCGGGTAACGACTATACGATCGCGGACATCGCCGCTTTTCCATGGACACGGTCGTGGCAAAACCAGGGTCTGGAACTCGACGCGTTTCCGAATGTGAAGCGCTGGCATGAAGAGATCGCCGCACGTCCGGCGGTAGTGCGCGGTGTGGAAGTGCTGGCGTCCGCGCGTCAACCGCTCATGGACGACAAGGCGAAGGAAGTGTTGTTCGGCGCGACGCAATACGCGAAACATTGAATTCGCAGCTACGGCTGAATCTGAAACTGCTTCTGGAGAAAGGCGCGAGCAGGCATGAATGCCGCTCGCGCGTTTTTCTCCCTACGCCGCGGCTAGAAATAATGCCGCGTGATGAACTCCGCGACACACACCTGCCGCTCACTGCCCTGGCGCTCCAGCGTCACGTTCCACACCACTTGCACGCCGTTGTTATCAACTTCGGTAACGGACTCGACCGCGAATTTCGCGCGCAACTGTGAACCGACCGGCACCGGCGACGTAAACCTCACGCGGTTCAATCCGTAATTGACGCCCATGCGCTGCTCGAGCGCCACCGTCTTACCGAGTAGCGCCGGAATCAACGATAGCGTCAGGAAACCGTGCGCCACGGGAGCGCCGAACGGCGACTCGCGCCGCGCCCGCTCCGGGTCGACGTGAATCCATTGATGGTCACCGGTCGCTTCAGCGAAACGATCGACGCTCACCTGATCCACCGTCAGCCATTCGCTCACGAGCGGCTCGGCGCCCACCAACGCGCCCAAAGCCGCAGCGCTGCCGAAGGTTGCGGCGGGCGCCGCGCTGCCCGTCATGATGCGGCGCCTGGATTGCGCAGCCCGAATAGTCCCTTCGAGCGCACCGTGATCACCGTTTCGCCATGCTGATTGATGCCTTCCCACTGCGTCGACACGATGCCGCGATCCGGCTTGCTCTCCGAGATGCGCTTGTCGAGCACGGCGTTCGTCATGGTGATCGTGTCACCGACACGCACCGGCTTCAACCAGCGGATATCGTCGATACCGGGTGAGCCCATCGACGTGGAACCGGCGAACGCGTTGCGCACCAGCATGCCCATCATGACCGAACAGGTATGCCAGCCACTCGCGACCAACCCGCGGAACGGCGACTCGGCGGCTGCGGCTTCATCCAGATGAAACGGCTGCGGATCGAACTTCTGTGCAAACTCGACGATCTCTTCGCGCGTGAACGTGTGCTTGCCGATTTCAATGCTTGTGCCGACTATCAAGTCCTCGTAACTCAAACCCATCGTCGCACCTCCTTGTATCCGATTCGAATGTCTGATCAGGCTTCGGCGGTCACGAAGCCAGGTAGCGCGGCGAACCGCGCGAGATGGTGATCGACATCGCCCAATGTGGTTTCGATGATAGCAAGCCGTTTGAACAGATGCGCCGCGGCCACTTCGTTCGTGACGCCCATGCCGCCATGCAACTGAACCGCCTGCTGGCCAACGAAACGCGCGGCCTGACCGACCCGTGCCTTCGCGGCGGAAACCGCGCGGCGACGTTCGTCTGCATCCATGCTCGTGTAGCGCATCGCGGCCAGATACGTGACCGAGCGCGCCTGCTCGGCGTGAATCAACATCTCGACCATGCGATGCTGCAAGGCCTGAAACCGCGCGATCGGCTGGCCGAACTGCTGACGCGTCTTGGTGTAGTCGACAGTGGCGAGGTTCAAGGCGTCGAGCGCGCCGATCGCCTCGGCGCACAACAGCACCGTGCCGTAATCTGCGATGTGTTCGAGCGCGGCCGCACCGGCGTGTTTGCCGGCAAGGCGGCGCGCGGGCGTATTGTTGAATTCGAGTGTGGCGGCACGCTGGCCGTCGATCGTGCGGTAGTCCGTAATCTTGACGCCTGCCGCATTGCGCGTCACGACGAAGAGTGCGATCTCGCCGTTCAGCCGGGCCGGGACGATCCAGTGATCCGCTTGCGCGCCGTGCTGCACCACCGACTTAGTGCCTGTCAGTGTCAGTTGCTCGCCCTGCCCGCTTGCGCTTGTCTCGACCGCGAACAGGTCGTAGCGCGAATGCGGTTCGTGAAATGCCACCGCCAGTTTGATCTCGCCCTGAGCTGCGCGCTCAAGCAGCGACGCGTCTTCGCCCTGGTCCCCACCCGCGAGGCGCAATGCCTCGATGCCGACCGCAGTCGCCCAATAAGGCTCGACGACCAGCGCGCGACCCAGTTCCTGCATGACCACCAGCATATCGATCGGGCCGCCGTTGAAACCGCCTTGCGCTTCCGGCACCGGCAACGCTGTCAGGCCCAGTTCGGCAAACGCGGCCCAATGCGCGTCAGACACGCCGGCTTCCGATCGCACAATCGCCTGACGCGCTTCGAACCCGTAGCTCTTGTCCAGATAGCGACGCAGCGCGTCGGCGAATTGCTGCTGTTCGTCGTTGAAAGTGAAGTCCATGCGCCGCTCCTCAGAGTCCGAGAATCATCTGCGCGATGATGTTCTTTTGAATTTCGTTCGAGCCGCCGTAGATCGACGTCTTGCGGAAGTTGAAGTAGTACGCGGCAAGAGGCGCGGCATCGTCGTCGCCGGCCAGGCTGTGTTCGCGTTCGCCTTCGAGGAACGGTATGTCGAACGGTGCGGCAAGCGGCCCGACTGCTTCGAACATCAGTTCGGTCAAGGCTTGCTGGACTTCCGTGCCCTTGATCTTCAGCATCGACGCTTCCGGCCCCGGTCCGCGTCCGCCTGTCTCGTTGGCGACGACGCGTTGCACGGTGACTTCGAGCGCCATCAACTCGATCTCGAGGCTCGCGACTTTCGCGGCGAACACCGGGTCTTGCAGCAGCGGCTTGCCGTTCTTTTTCTGATTCAGCGCAAGGCGTTTCAGAAAAACGAGCTCGCGCTTCGACTGACCGACCCGCGCGATGCCGGTGCGCTCGTGGCCCAGCAGATATTTCGCGTAAGTCCAACCGCGATTCTCTTCGCCAACCAGATTCTCGACCGGTACCTTCACGTCTTCGAAAAAGACTTCGTTGACTTCGTGGTCTTCGTCGAGCGTAATGATCGGCCGCACGGTGATGCCCGGTGTTTTCATGTCGATCAGCAGGAACGAGATGCCCTCCTGTTTTTTGGCGCCGCTGTCCGTGCGCACCAGGCAGAACATCATGTCGGCGTATTGGCCGAGCGTGGTCCAGGTTTTCTGACCGTTGACCACGTAATGGTCGCCGACGCGCTCGGCGCGTGTGCGCAGCGAGGCGAGATCCGAACCCGAGCCCGGCTCGGAATAGCCCTGGCACCACCAGTCCGTACCGTCGAGAATGCGCGGCAAGTAGTAGCGCTTCTGCGCCTCGTTGCCATACTTCATCAGCACGGGGGCCACCATGGAAACACCGAAGGGCAGCACGGATGGCGCGCCGATGCGCGCGCACTCTTCGTCCCAGATGTGCCGCTGGGTCGCGTCCCAGCCCGGGCCGCCATATTCTTTCGGCCACGCGATTACCGACCAGCCACGCGTGCCGAGCAGTTTATGCCAGCCTGCGTAGTCTTCGCGGGCAAGACGCTTGTGATTGAGTACCTTGTCGCTCAGCTCGCGTGGCAGATTCGCTTCGAGCCAGGCGCGGATGTCTGCGCGGAACGCGTTATCAGCGGGGGAATAGTCCAGATCCATGTGTCGTGCCTCCTGGCCGCTACCACCCGCCGCCAGTGAGCCACTGCGCTATTGCAGCGGTTCCTTCAAGGCAGCCGGGATTGGCAGCGGCATCACTTCGATGCCTTCTTCGACCAAGGCTTTCGCGTCTTCCGGCGTCGTGACACCGCGAATATTGCGTGCGGGCGCTTCGTTGTAGTGAATGCGCCTTGCTTCCTCGGCGAAGCGGTCGCCCACGTTCTCGGTCTTTTCCAGTACCTCGCGCAAGGCGCGCATCACACGCGCCTGCATTTCCCCTGCGCCCGCTGGGGCTTTCGTTTCGGTCGCACCCGACAGGTTCAGGCGCGGGGCCGACGGCAAACGGCTCACCTCGTTCGCGCCGCAGATCGGACATTCGACGAGCTTGCGGGACCGCTGCGATTCGAAGTCATCAGCCGAAGCGAACCAGCCTTCGAAGCGATGGCCATGCGGACACTGTAAATCGAGGACCTTCATGTGGAATCAGGGCTTGCGTGCCAGTTTAGCGCAAAACGTAAATTTGTGAACGGTCGTTCGTAAATTTTTACGGACGAAGGTACCGACGCCAAAAGTTGCTGACATTCGAACGCGGTGGGCGATTTTAACGCTTTGCGCAAACGCCTGCCGAAGGCGCTCCGTAAGGCAAACAGGCTTGCCGATCACACACGCGTGCGCGGCTTCGCACGCTGCATGCCGTACTGCTTCTATGCGACAAGACATTCCAGTTGACGGCCAAGCCGCGGCTCGAGCTCGCGTGCCTCTTTCGCGAGGTTGATCTGCTTGACCGCTCTTGCAATGTCGAACACGTCTGCCTTGATTTCATAGCCGCCGCGCGCAGCGAGCCAGTCAAGGACGTCCGACAGATGCCATACCGACGCACTGCCCTCGTGGACCGGCGGCGGAAAGTCGAGTGCGTGGCTCAGCATCAGCTTGCGCATGTTTTGCCGCGACACGCCGGCGACTTCGGCGACGTCAGTCAGGCCGACGAAATCGGGGCCGGCCTCGACAAGACGCGCGGATGGCACCACCCGTTTTACGTCCTGGAGAGCGCTGACCAGCGCCTCGAATGCGGACGCGCCTTCGCGAGTAAAAAACAGCGCGATACGGCCCGGTTGCCCGATACCAACCGTGGCGTCGTCGCACCCGGCTTCGCCCAGACGCTCGACGATCGCGTCAAGATCGCAGTCTTCAGCCGCGAGCCGGTACTTCAATGTGAACACATATTCCATAAGTTACTCCTGCCTTCATTCAGTCCCAAGGCTTTCGCCCAAAGAACAGATTCGCTACCGCCGCGCCGTGCAGTTGTCGACGATGCGCCGCAGATGTCTGGCGTGATTGCCGGGATTCTTCGGCGTGCTCCAGACGCTCGATATGCAGAACTCGCCGCACCGACATTCCGCGTCTTTGTCAGGACAGTACATTTTTCCCCAAGCGTGACCTTTGCCACCGCCCTGAACACGCCAGCCATTTTTCTCGGCATACGCCAACGCGGCCTCGACCTCTTTCTTAGAATGCGTTCCTCGAACCATCTAATGCCCTCCAATTTAGCGAGTGGCGAATGGGTTGTCAAGTGACAACTCATTCGCCACCCGGAATCAAATGCGCCCACCACAACTTCGTCATCCGAAATAAAACGAACAGTGGCAGTCGCTCTCAATGGTCGATACTAGAGGGACAAAGGCCGTGGGGCGAGACTGTCGAATGGCATAAGGCAAACGACGCACTTTTAAGACGTCGGCCAACATGCCAGCAACTGCCCGATTCCGCACACCTCGCAATGAGAAAAGCCCCTGCCGGTCTTAGACCAACAAGGGCTTTTCTCAGACTTCCTAAGCGGCACGCAGCGCCCGCACCTTCTTCGCTGCGGGCGTTATTCGGGCTCCGCCAACGGCCACGCGCCCGACAACACCTTCTCCAGCCAGAACGTGCCGATCACCGTCTTGACGTCAGTGACCTTGCCGGTGCGCACCCACTCGGACATCTCCGGCACAGTCGCCGTGAACAGTTCGAGAAATTCGCCTTCGTCGAGCTTGCGCTCGCCGGCGGTCAAACCGCGCGCAAGGTAGATATCGATGAATTCGGTCGAGTAGGAAATGATCGGGTGAATGCGCGTCAGATAAACATACTCGCGCGCCGTGTAACCCGTTTCCTCCCGCAGTTCACGTATCGCGCAGGCCAGCGCGCCTTCGTTAGGATCGAGCTTGCCGGCCGGATACTCGACCATGACCTTGCCCATCGGATAGCGATACTGGCTTTCGAGCAACACACGGCCGTCGTCGAATAATGGAATCACCATCACGGCACCGAGATGTTGAACATATTCGCGCGTGGCGTGCTTACCATCCGGCAGGCGAACGGTATCGCACTTGAGCGTCAGAAACGGTCCCTGATGGATCGTTTTGCTCTCGATGCAGGTCTCTTTGAGCGCGGCGTCGTGATCGGGAAGTTCAGCCATATGCGGACCTTGGGGACACGGTGCGCCGACGGCGAGAAGCCGTCAGCGGCGTTTGACGAGATACTGGAAGGTGAAGCCAGGGAACGCGAACACCACGAACAGCGCGAACGTGATTGCGTAGAACTGCCAACCCTGTTCGAAGCGGTTACCCGCGCGCGCTTCCAGCAGAAAACCCAGCGCGCCGACCACGAAGTACAGCACGATCAATTCGGCAATCCGGATCCAGGCGCTTTTCTTCACCGCTTTCAACGGCACGGCGGCGAAGAGGCGCTGGTTCAGGAACGGCAGGTTGGCGCCGACCAGCGCCAACAGCACAATAAACCAACCCGCTGCCGACATCAGAGCAGCAGCGTGTGCTGGATAGCCTGCAGGCAGGCCTTCAACAACGGATCCGGCACGATACCGAGCACCAGTACGGCCACACCGTTGAACGCGAGCAACGCACGCGTGCTGGTGTCGGCGACAATGGGCGACTTGTCTTGCGGATCGTCGAAATACATCAGCTTGACGATACGCAGGTAGTAAAACGCGCCGAACAGCGAGGTGATCACGGCCAGCACCGTCAGCCAGGTCAAACCGGCGTTCATGGTGGCCTGCAGCACCGCGAGCTTCGCGTAGAAACCGACCGCGGGCGGAATGCCGGCGAGCGAGAACATCATGACCATCATCACGAACGCGAACACCGGGCTGCGCTGATTCAAACCCTTGAAGTCCTCGAGCGTGTCCGCTTCGAAATCGCGGCGCGCCAGCAGCATGATGACGCCGAACGTGCCCATCGTCGTGATCAGGTAGACGATGCTGTAGTACATCGCCGAGCCGTACGCGTTGGCCGCGCCCGTGGTCTTGCTGTCGACCACGCCGGCCAGCAGACCCAGCAGCACGAAGCCCATATTCGAGATCGCCGAATACGCGAGCATGCGCTTGACGTTGCGTTGCACGATACCGGTAATATTGCCGACGATCAGCGACAGCGCAGCGAGGATCACCAGCATTTGCTGCCACTCCACCGCCAGCGGCAGCAGGCCCATCACCAGGAAACGCAGGCCCCAGGCGAACGCGGCAACCTTCGGACCGCCGCCGACCATCAGTGTCATCGCCGTCGGCGCGCCTTGATAGACGTCCGGCACCCACATGTGGAACGGCACCGCGCCCATCTTGAACGCCACGCCCGCCACGATGAAGATCACGCCGAACAGCAGCACGCTCGGATCGTAGTGGCTCGTGCCGATCGCCTTGAACACTTCGTTCAGGTCGAGCGACCCGGTCGCGCCGTAGAGCATGGAGATGCCGTACAGCAGGAAACCAGAAGCCAGTGCGCCGAGCACGTAGTACTTCATGGCCGCTTCGTTCGACGGCGCTGCGTCACGACGCAGGGCGATCGCACCATACAGCGACAGCGACATCAGTTCCAGGCCGAGATACAGCGTCAGGAAGTTGTTGCCGGAGATCATCACGAGTTGGCCGAGCAGCGAGAACATGCCCAACAGGAAGAATTCGCCGCGGAACAGACCGCGATCCTCGAGGTAACGTCGCGAATACACGATCGACACCGCGTAGCCGAGCGTCACCACCGCTTTCATCACGTTGGCGAACGAATCCACCACGTACATGTGGCCGAAGTAGTAGCGCACTTGCGGATCGAACGCGTTCATCGCGAACCAGACGCCGGCGACCAGCGTCGAGAAGAACGCGATGAAGTACGTGGTACGGCGACCGGCCTGGCCGACGAACGTATCGTTGAGCCACGCGACGACAACGGCGAGCATCACCAGCGCGTCGGGCAACAGAGCAGTCATAGGGGCGTTTTGCATGGTCTTGAATTCCTCGCTCTGCGTTACTGAGGCAACGGCAGCTTTGACTGCGCAACGTGGGCGAGGAGGTTTTCCACGGATACGTGCATCACATCGGTAAAGGGCTTCGGATACAGGCCCATGAACAGCGTCAGTGCGGCAAGCACTGCCAGCATGAAAAATTCGCGACGGTTGATGTCGAGCAGGCCTTTCACGTGATCGTTGGCGATCGCGCCGAAGTACACGCGCTTGTACATCCACAGCGTGTAGGCCGCGCCGAGAATCAGCGTGACTGCCGCGCCGCCCGCGATCCAGAAGTTGTACTGGACGGCAGCCAGAATCACCATGAATTCGCCGACAAAACCGGAGGTGCCCGGCAGGCCGCAATTCGCCATGGAGAACAGCATGACGAACGCCGCGAACTTCGGCATCACGTTGACGACACCGCCGTAATCGGCGATCTGACGCGAATGCATACGGTCGTACAGCACGCCGATGCTCAGGAACATTGCGCCCGACACGAAGCCGTGCGAGATCATCTGCACGATCGCGCCTTCCACGCCGAGCTGGTTGAAGATGAAGAAGCCGAGCGTCACGAAACCCATGTGCGCGATCGACGAATACGCGACCAGCTTCTTCATGTCCGTCTGCACCATCGCGACGAGACCGATGTAGATCACCGCGATCAGTGAAAGCGTGACGATGACCGGAGCCAGAAAGTGGCTGGCGTCTGGCGTGATGGGGAGCGAGAAGCGCACGAAACCATATGCGCCCAGCTTCAGCATGATCGCGGCCAGCACGACCGAGCCGCCGGTCGGCGCTTCCACGTGGGCGTCAGGCAACCACGTGTGAACCGGCCACATCGGCACCTTCACGGCGAAGGCCATGAAGAACGCTATGAATATCAGCACCTGAGGCGTCATGGCGATCTGCGCATGCTGCCACGTGGCGAGGTCGAACGTGCCGGTCTCGATGTACAGGTACAGCAACGCGACCAGCATCAACAGCGAGCCCATCAGCGTGTACAGGAAGAACTTGAACGCCGCGTACACGCGGTTCGCCCCACCCCATACGCCGATGATGATGTACATCGGAATCAGCGTCGCTTCGAAGAACACGTAGAACAGCATGCCGTCGGCCGAACTGAACACGCCGACCATGATGCCCGACAGGATCAGGAACGCGGCCAGGTACTGGCCCACGTTCTTCGTGATCACTTCCCACGCGGCGATCACGACGATCACCGTGATCAATGCGGTCAACACGACGAACCACATCGAGATGCCGTCGACGCCCAGGTGGTACGTGATGTTGAAGCGCTCGATCCAGTTTGCCTTTTCGACGAACTGCAGATCGGCGGTGCTCGAATCAAAACCGGTAATCAGCGGGATCGTCACGATGAAGCTGACGACCGAACCGATCAGCGCAATCCAGCGCGCGGGAGC
Organism: Paraburkholderia phytofirmans; assembly: GCF_046028095.1. Classification (GTDB taxonomy): domain Bacteria; phylum Pseudomonadota; class Gammaproteobacteria; order Burkholderiales; family Burkholderiaceae; genus Paraburkholderia; species Paraburkholderia phytofirmans_A. Next base: position 145,245 of record NZ_JAQQDJ010000015.1, on the reverse strand, counting down.
CGGGTTCTGGTCGGAACCGATGGCCAGGACCAGGAGGCCGACGAGGATCGGCAACCAGATCGCAATACTGAGAATCGGATAAGCGTGCATTAGTGTCCCTCGCCTTATTTGCCGCCGAGCGTTACAAACAGGGTCAGGAGCCCCAGCATGCCGATAATCATGGCGAACGCGTAGTGATAGATGTAGCCGGATTGGAGGAAGCGGATCACGCCGGCGAACCAGCCGATAAAGCGTGCGCTGCCGTTGACGATGCCGTCGATCACCACGACGTCGCCTTCCTTCCAGAGACCACGGCCAATCGCCACGGCGCCCCGCGCAAACACGACTTCGTTGATCTTGTCCATGTAGTACTTGTTATCGAGCAACGTGTAGATCGGGCCGAACGCGCGCTTGATGACAGCCGGCAAGTCCGGACGAACCAGGTACAGGAACCACGCGACCACTACGCCGGCCAACGCCAGCCAGACCGGCAGACCCGCGACCGAGTGCAGGCCCATCGACGCCCAGCCCTGGAACTCTTCAGCCATCTCATGCAGCGCCGGATGGTTTTCGCCGATGAAGATCACCTTGTCGAACGCCACGCCGTGCTGGAAAAAGTCGCCGTACAGCATCGGGCCGATGCCGATCGCGCCGATCACCACCGACGGGATCGCCAGCAGCACCAGCGGCAGCCAGACCACCCACGGCGTTTCGTGCGGCTCGTGAGCGTGGTCGTCGTGACCGTGGCCATGACCGTGCGAATCGTGACCGTGAGCGTCGTGACCATGGCCGTCATGCGCGTGAGCGGCGGCTTCGATGCCCATCGGCGATTCCGGATGTTTCGGACCACGGAAGCGCTCCTCGCCGTGGAACACGAGGAAGTACATACGGAACGAATACAGCGCCGTGACGAACACGCTCGCCACCACCGCGAAGTACGCGAAGCCCGCGCCCGGCAAATGCGACAGCTTCACTGCGTCGATGATCGAGTCTTTCGAGTAGAAGCCCGAGAAGAACGGCGTACCGATCAGCGCCAGCGAACCGACCAGCGACGTGATCCACGTGATCGGCATGTACTTGCGCAGGCCGCCCATGTTCCGGATGTCCTGATCGTGGTGCATGCCGATGATCACCGAACCCGCGCCGAGGAACAGCAGCGCCTTGAAGAACGCGTGCGTCATCAGGTGGAACACGGCGACCGAGTATGCCGACGCGCCCAGCGCGACCGTCATGTAACCCAGCTGCGACAGCGTGGAATACGCCACCACGCGCTTGATGTCGTTCTGGATAATTCCGAGGAAGCCCATGAACAGCGCGGTAATCGCGCCGATGACCATGACGAACGACAGCGCCGTATCCGACAGTTCGAACAGCGGCGACATGCGCGTGACCATGAAGATACCGGCCGTCACCATGGTTGCCGCGTGAATCAGTGCGGAAATCGGCGTCGGGCCTTCCATCGAATCCGGCAGCCAGACGTGCAGCGGGAATTGCGCCGACTTACCCATCGCGCCGATGAAGAGGCAAATACAGGCGACCGTCAGCAGACCCCAGTCCGTTCCCGGAAAGCTCAGTGCCGCGAGTTCAGTGCGCTTCGCGAACACGTCGCCGTAGTTCATCGAACCGGCGAACGCGAACAGCAGGCCGATACCCAGCAGAAAGCCGAAGTCGCCGATGCGGTTTACGATGAACGCCTTCATGTTCGCGTAAATCGCCGTGGGGCGCGTGAAGTAGAAGCCGATCAGCAGATACGACACCAGACCCACCGCTTCCCAGCCGAAGAACAGCTGCAGGAAGTTGTTGCTCATCACGAGCATCAACATCGAGAACGTGAACAGCGAGATGTACGAGAAGAAGCGCTGGTAGCCGTCTTCGTCGGCCATATAGCCGATCGTGTAGATGTGCACCATGAGCGACACGAAGGTCACCACGCACATCATCATGGCCGTCAGCGAGTCGACCAGGAAGCCGATCTCGAACTTCGTCTTGCCGATCGACATCCATTCGTAGATGGTCGCGTTGAAGCTCGCGCCGTTCAGTACCTGGAAGAAGACGATGGCCGACAGGATGAACGAGATCGCGACGCCGAGGATCGTGACCGAATGCGCGCCGGCTCGCCCTACCGCTTTTCCGGCCAGACCGGCAACCAGACAGCCGGCCAGCGGTGCCAGCGGGATCGCCAGCAGCAGGTTTTCATTGAGTATCGTGGACATAACCGCTTTTCCTGAAATTAACCTTTGAGCTGATCGAGATCCTCGACATTGATCGTGTCGAGACTACGGAACAGGGTCACCAGAATCGCGAGGCCGATTGCCGCTTCCGCTGCTGCAACCGTCAGCACGAAGAAGACGAAGATCTGGCCATGCACGTCGCCGAGGTAATGCGAGAACGCGACGAAATTGGTGTTCACCGCGAGCAGCATCAGTTCGATCGCCATCAAAATGATGATGACGTTGCGACGGTTCAGGAAAATGCCGACGATGCTGATCGCAAACAGGATCGCGCCGAGGACAAGGTAATGGGCAAGGGTCAACATGATTTCTATCTCCTGTCCGCTCAGCTGTTCTTGGCTGGTGCCGAGTCGGCCGCTGCTGCTGCCGCTGCCGCGGCTTCTTCCGCCGCGACGGTTGCCGCGGTCTTTTCCGATTTCATCTTCACGACGCGCACGCGGTCTTGAGCACGCACCTTGACCTGCTCGCTGACGTTCTGACGCTTGCTGTCTTTCTTGTGGCTCGTGGTCAGCGCAATCGCGGCGATGATCGCCACCAGCAGCACCAGACCGGCCACTTCGAACGCGAAGATGTAGTCGGTGTAGATGACCTTGCCGATCAGGCGCGTGTTCGACCAGTCGCCCATGCCGTTCGCGGCGGCCGTGGTGTCGCGCAGCGCCGTGGCGGTCGCGCCGTAGCCGTGCCACAGGATCAGCGCGGTTTCGATCACGATGATCGCGCCCACCAGCGTGGCCATTGGCACGAAACGTTTGAAGTCTTTGCGCAGCACGTCGATGTTGATGTCCAGCATCATCACAACGAACAGGAACAGCACCATCACCGCGCCGACGTAGACCAGCACCAGCAGAATTGCGAGGAACTCGGCCTGCAGCAGCATCCAGATCGCGGCTGCGTTGAAGAACGCCAGCACCAGAAACAGTGCGGACGACACCGGGTTGCGCGAGGTGATCACCTTCAGCCCTGAAACCACCAGGAGCAGCGCGAAGATGTAGAACAGTACGGTCGTGAATTCCATGATTACCGGTTCATCGTTAGGCCATCGTCAGGCATTGTTCTTCGGCACCTGCGGCCGGCATACAACTGGCATAGCGCCAGAACTGCCGCACAGGTGCGCCGTGCCGCGGCGTTCAGACCGCGGCGGCCGGCCCGACAACAGGCCGTGATTGCTGCATTACTGCCGCATTGACTACTTTGTTAACTAAAGCGCTTCAACGATACGGTGCGTCGGCTGCCTTGTTCGCCGCGATCTCCGCTTCATAGCGATCGCCCACGGCCAGCAGCATGTCTTTCGTGAAGTACAGGTCGCCACGCTTCTCGCCGTGATACTCGAGAATGTGCGTTTCGACGATCGAATCGACCGGGCAGCTCTCTTCGCAGAAACCGCAAAAGATGCACTTGGTCAGGTCGATGTCGTAACGCGTGGTGCGGCGGGTGTTGTCCGCGCGCGTTTCCGACTCGATGGTAATGGCGAGCGCCGGGCACACTGCTTCGCACAGCTTGCAGGCGATGCAGCGCTCTTCGCCGTTTTCGTAGCGGCGCAGCGCGTGCAGCCCGCGGAAACGCGGCGAGATCGGGGTCTTCTCTTCCGGGAACTGCACGGTCACTTTGCGCTGGAACGTATAACGTCCGGTCAGCGCGAGGCCTTTGAGCAGCTCCGTGAGGAAGAAGGTCTTGAAAAAGTTTTGGATTGCGGTCATAGGTTCATCCGCCCTTTATTTCCAGATGTTCAACGGCGACATGATCCAGAAGCCGACCACCACCAGCCATACCACGCAGACCGGAATGAAGATCTTCCAGCCGAGACGCATGATCTGGTCATAGCGATAGCGCGGGAATGTGGCACGCGCCCAGATGAACACCGACAACAGGAAGAAAACCTTGGCGACGAGCCATACGATGCCCGGGACGAACGACAGGAAGCCGAACGGTGCACTCCAGCCGCCGAGGAACAGTGTTGCAGCCAATGCCGAGATCACGATCATGTTGATGTACTCGGCGAGGAAGAACAGCGCGAACGCCATACCCGAGTAATCGATCATGTGGCCCGCGACGATTTCCGACTCCCCTTCCACCACGTCGAACGGGTGACGGTTCGTTTCGGCGATGCCCGAGATGAAGTACACGACGAACATCGGCAGCAGCGGAAGCCAGTTCCACGACAGGAAGTTCAAGCCGTACGACGCGAAGATGCCGTGTTCCTGCGAAGCGACGATGCCCGACAGGTTCAGCGTGCCGGCGGTCATCAGCACGACGACGAGCGCGAAGCCCATCGAGATTTCGTACGAGACCATCTGCGCCGCGGCGCGCATGGCGCCGAGGAACGCGTACTTCGAGTTCGAGGCCCAGCCGGCCAGGATCACGCCGTACACGCCGATCGACGAGATCGCCATCGCGTACAGCAGACCGGCGTTGATGTCGCCGAGCACCGCGCCTGCCTGGAACGGAATCACCGCCCAGACCGCGAAGGCCGGCACCACCACCATGATCGGCGCGATCAGGTAGATCCAGCGGCTCGCCTGCGCCGGCTGAATCACTTCTTTCAGCAAGAGCTTCAGCACGTCGGCGATCGGCTGCAGCAGACCTGCGGGGCCGACGCGGTTCGGGCCGAGACGCACGTGCATCCAGCCGATCAGCTTACGCTCCCACAGAATCAGGTAAGCCACGCACAGCAGGATCACGACGGCCACCACCAGGATGCGCACCAGTGCCCACACCGTGGGCCATGCCACACCGAGAAGCTGGGTGCCGCCCGAGTTGATCGTATCGAACAAGCTCATTTACGCCTTCTCCACCACCAGTTCACCGAACAGGCTGCCCAGCGCTGCACCGGCAGGCGTAGCCGCCGATACGCGGACGACCGTCTCCGCAAGATTCGCGTCGCGCACGGCCGGCAACTGCACCGATTGCTCGCCCTGGCGCACGCGCACCGCGTCGCCTTCCTTCAAACCCAGTTTGTCGAACAGCGCAGCCGGCAGGCCGACCGTGTTCGCCGCACGTGCCGCTGCCGTGAGATGCAGCGACTCGGCGCGGCGCACCAGCGCGTCGGCGTGATAGATCGGCACGTTCGCAATGCGCTCGAACTTGCCTTCCGCCGCCTTCGCCGCCTTGCCGCGTGCAACCGTGGCACCCGTCTTGTTCGATAGACGCGACGTCAGTTCGCCGTCGCCGAGAGCAGCCGTGCGCACTTCTTCCGATGTGTCGAATTCGAAGCCGGGCAGGCCCAGCAGGCTGCCCAGCACGCGCAACACCTTCCATGCCGGACGCGTGTCGCCCAGCGGACGCACGACGCCGTTGAACGTCTGCACCGTGCCTTCGGCGTTGACGAACGTGCCAGCCGTTTCCGTGTACGGAGCGATCGGCAGCAGCACGTCCGCGTATTCCGCGCCGGTCTGGAACGGCGACATCACGACAACCATTTCAGCCTGCTTCAGCGCGGCCAAAGCCTGCGCCGGATTGGCCGTGTCGAACTCCGGTTCGACGTTCAGCAGCACATAACCCTTGCGCGGTTGCTCGAACACTTCGCGAGCGTTCAAACCGCCCTCGCCCGGCAACGCGTTCACGAGATGCGCGCCGACCGTGTTGGCCGCTTCCGTCAGGAAGCCCAGCGTCGCGCCGGTCGCGTCCGCGATCCATTGCGCCGCGGCGTGAATGACGGCGAAGTCCGGATGACGAACCGCGCTGTTGCCCAGCAGCACCAAGCGGCGTTCGCCTGTGGCGAGCGACTTCGCGACTTTCTTGTTCGCGTCCGTCGGCTGCGTGCCGGCGAAAGCTTCCGGCAGTGCCACGCCGTTGGCTTCCGACACCGCGCCGGCGATACCGGCCAGCGCGTCGAGCCATGCCGACGGCGCTGCGACCACGCGCTCCGCTTGCGGAATCAGCGCGTCGTCGTTGGTGGACTGCACGAGCGTGAGCTTCGCGCCGCCCTTGGCGGCCTGACGCAGACGCGCGGCGAACAGCGGATGATCGCGGCGCAGATCCGAACCGATCACCAGTGCGGCGTCGACGTTCGACAGATCGGCGATCGCGGTGCCGAGCCACGGCGTGCCGTTGACCGGTGTCGAGAAGTCCGACTGACGCAGACGGAAGTCGACGTTAGGCGTGCCGACCGCTTGCGCCAGTTGCTTCAACAGGAACAGTTCTTCGACGGTGCTGTGGGCGCTGCCGAGTGCGGCCAGCGCGTTCGCGCCGTGATCGCCCTTGATGCCCTTCAGCCCCTTCACCACGTATTCGAGCGCGGTTTGCCAGTCGGTCTCGACCCACTTGCCGCCTTGCTTGAGCATCGGCTGAGTCAAACGCTCGGGGCTGTTCAGGCCTTCATACGAGAAGCGGTCCTTGTCCGAAATCCAGCATTCGTTGATGGATTCGTTTTCGAACGGCAGAACGCGCATCACGCGATTGTTCTTCACCTGCACCACGAGGTTGGCGCCGACGGAATCATGTGGGCTCACCGACTTGCGGCGCGACAGTTCCCACGTGCGGGCGCTGTAGCGGAACGGCTTGCTGGTCAGCGCGCCGACCGGGCACAGATCGATCATGTTGCCCGACAGTTCCGAATCCACCGTCTTGCCGACGAACGACGTGATTTCCGAATGCTCGCCGCGACCCAGCATGCCGAGTTCCATCACGCCGGCCACTTCCTGGCCGAAACGGACACAACGCGTGCAGTGAATGCAACGCGACATTTCTTCCATGGAGATCAGCGGGCCGACGTTCTTGTGGAACACCACGCGCTTTTCTTCGCTATAGCGCGACGCCGACTTGCCGTAGCCCACGGCCAGATCCTGCAACTGACACTCGCCGCCCTGGTCGCAGATCGGGCAATCCAGCGGATGGTTGATCAGCAGGAATTCCATCACGGCTTGCTGGCCCTTCACCGCCTTGTCCGACTTGGTGCGCACGATCATGCCGGCCGATACCGGCGTGGCGCATGCAGGCACCGCCTTCGGCATCTTTTCGACATCGACCAGACACATCCGGCAGTTGGCCGCAATCGACAGCTTCTTGTGATAGCAGAAGTGAGGAATGTATGTGTCGACCTTATGCGCAGCCTGGATCACCATACTGCCTTCAGGCACCTCTACTTTCTTGCCGTCTATTTCAAGTTCAACCATGATGGTCAATCTTCCTTAACCTGTTACCGCTCAATCGTTCGCCCGTTCATCGCCCGTTTCAGGCGATGAATCCCGCGGATGACGTGTTCTTCTGCGTGCTTTTCTGCTTATCGATTCGCAGACTCAAGCCGCTACGGTTTCCGACGCCGCCGCTGCGCCGGCATGACCGCCGACGAGGCAATGCTTATGGGCGACGTGATATTCGAATTCGTCCCAGTAGTGCTTGAGCATGCCGCGAACCGGCATGGCCGCTGCATCGCCGAGCGCGCAAATCGTGCGGCCCATGATGTTTTCAGCGACCGAGTTCAGCAGATCCAGATCTTCCGGACGGCCGAGCCCGTGCTCGATACGATGCACGACGCGGTAAAGCCAGCCCGTGCCTTCGCGGCAAGGCGTGCATTGACCACACGATTCTTCGTAATAGAAATACGACAGACGCAACAACGAGCGCACCATGCACCGCGTCTCGTCCATGACGATGACCGCGCCCGAACCGAGCATCGAGCCGGCTTTGGCGATCGAGTCGTAGTCCATGTCGGTCTGCATCATGATGTCGCCCGGGATCACCGGGGCCGACGAGCCGCCAGGAATCACGGCCTTGATCTTCTTGCCGCCGCGCATGCCGCCGGCGAGTTCCATCAGCGTGGAGAACGGCGTGCCGAGCGGAATTTCATAATTGCCCGGACGTTCGACGTCGCCAGCGACCGAGAAAATCTTCGTGCCGCCGTTGTTCGGCTTGCCGATCTCGAGGTAATTCTGCGGACCGATCGCGAGCAGGAACGGCACTGCGGCGAACGTCTCGGTGTTGTTGATCGTGGTCGGCTTGCCGTACACGCCGAAGCTCGCCGGGAACGGCGGCTTGAAGCGCGGCTGGCCTTTCTTGCCTTCCAGCGATTCGAGCAACGCGGTTTCTTCGCCGCAGATATAGGCGCCGTAACCGTGGTGCGCATGCAGTTCGAACGAGAAGCCCGAACCCATGATGTTTTCGCCGAGGAACCCGGCGCGGCGAGCTTCGTCCAACGCCTGTTCAAAACGTTTGTAGACTTCCCAGATTTCGCCGTGGATATAGTTGTAGCCGACCGTGATGCCCATCGCATACGCGCCGATGGCCATGCCTTCGATCAGCGAATGCGGATTGAAACGCAGGATGTCGCGGTCTTTGAACGTGCCCGGTTCGCCTTCGTCCGAATTGCAGACGAGGTACTTCTGGCCGGGGAATTGACGCGGCATGAAGCTCCACTTCAGACCGGTCGGGAAGCCGGCACCGCCACGGCCACGCAGACCCGACGCCTTGACGTCGGCGATCACCTGCTCGGGCGGAATCTTCTCTTCCAGAATACGGCGCAGCTGGGCGTAACCGCCGCGCGCCACATAATCTTCGAGATGCCAGTTGTCGCCGTTCAGGCCGGCGAGAATCAGCGGTTTGATGTGACGATCGTGCAAAGACGTCATTTCGAAAGTTCCTCGAGCAGCTGGTCGATCTTCGCGCGGCTCATGAAGCTGCACATGCGATGGTTGTTCACCAGCATCACCGGCGCGTCGCCGCACGAACCCATGCACTCACCTTCTTTCAGGGTGAACTTGCCGTCGGGCGTGGTTTCGCCGAAGTCGATGCCGAGCTTCTGCTTCAGATATTCAGCAGCGCTGTCCGAGCCGCCGTCCGGGCCGAGCTGGCACGGCAGGTTGGTGCAGAGCGTGATCTTGTATTTGCCGACCGGCGAGGTCTCGTACATCGTGTAGAAGGTAGCCACCTCCTGCACGGCGACAGCCGGCATGCCGAGATAGTCCGCGACGAACTGCATGAGTTCGGGCGTCAGCCAGCCATGCTCTTCCTGAGCAGTGGCCAACGCCGACATCACGGCGGACTGTTTCTGATCGGCGGGATACTTCGCGATCGCGCGATCGATTTCTTTCAGGCCTTCAGCTGAGATCATTTTCAGACACGACTCTTTCAATTCCTACCGAACGAAAACCTGTCGCGCGCTGCATGATGCGACAGACCCGGCGTTCCTTTGCTTGACGCGCGCTTCGGTGCAATCTGAAGGCGCGCTCTGATGAATACGTCCTAGCGATCCACTTCGCCGAACACGATGTCCTGCGTGCCGATGATCGTCACGGCGTCGGCGATCATGTGACCGCGCGCCATTTCATCGAGCGTGGACAGGTGTGCATAGCCCGGCGCGCGGATCTTCAGGCGATACGGCTTGTTGGCGCCGTCGGAGATCAGATAGATGCCGAACTCGCCCTTCGGATGCTCGACCGCGGCGTATGCCTCGCCTTCCGGCACATGGAAGCCTTCCGTGAAGAGCTTGAAGTGGTGAATCAGCTCTTCCATGTTCGACTTCATACCGACGCGCGACGGCGGCGCAACCTTGTGATTGTCGACCATCACGGGGCCCGGATTCTTGCGCAGCCACTCAATGCACTGTTTCACGATCCGCGTGGATTGGCGCATTTCTTCGACGCGTACCAAATATCGGTCATAACAGTCGCCGTTGACCCCCACCGGGATGTCAAAATCAAGCTTGTCGTAGACCTCGTACGGTTGCTTCTTGCGCAGATCCCATTCGATACCCGAACCACGCAACATCGCGCCGGTCATGCCGAGATTCAGCGCGCGTTCCGGGCTGACCACGCCAATACCGACCAGACGTTGCTTCCAGATCCGGTTATCGGTGAGCAGCGTTTCGTACTCGTCGACGCACTTCGGAAAACGCGTGAAGAAATCGTCGATGAAGTCGAGGAGCGAACCCTGACGGTTCTCGTTCATCTTCGACAATGCCTTGGCATTGCGAATCTTCGACGCCTTGTATTGCGGCATTGCGTCAGGCAGATCGCGATAGACGCCGCCCGGGCGATAGTAAGCCGCGTGCATCCGTGCACCGGACACCGCTTCGTACACGTCCATCAGGTCTTCGCGTTCACGGAACGCGTACAGAAACACTGCCATCGCGCCGACGTCGAGCGCGTGCGCGCCGATCCACATCAGGTGGTTCAGCACGCGCGTGACCTCGTCGAACATCACGCGAATGTATTGCGCGCGCACCGGCACTTCGATGCCGAGCAGCTTTTCGATCGCCATCACATAGCCGTGCTCGTTGACCATCATCGACACGTAGTCGAGACGGTCCATGTACGGCACCGACTGAATGAATGTTTTGGTTTCAGCGAGCTTTTCAGTCGCGCGATGCAGCAGGCCGATGTGCGGATCGGCGCGCTGGATGACTTCGCCGTCGAGTTCGAGCACGAGGCGCAGCACGCCGTGCGCTGCCGGGTGCTGGGGGCCGAAGTTGAGCGTGTAGTTCTTGATCTCTGCCATGGCGTTCTCTTAGTGTTTCAGACCGCCATAGCGATCTTCGCGGATCACGCGCGGCGTGATTTCTCGCGGCTCGATCGTCACAGGCTGATAGACGACGCGCTTCTCTTCCGGGTCGTAACGCATTTCGACATAACCGGAGACAGGGAAATCTTTGCGGAACGGGTGACCAATGAAACCGTAGTCGGTCAGGATGCGGCGCAGATCCGGATGGCCTTCGAAGACGATGCCGTACAGGTCGAATGCTTCGCGCTCGTACCAGTTGACCGAATTCCAGATTTCGACGACAGACGGCAGGATCGGCACTTCGTCGTCTGGTGCGAACACGCGCAGACGCAGACGCCAGTTGTTCTGCACCGACAACAAATGCAGCACGGCCGCGAAACGCGGACCGTCGTAAGCGCCTTCAGCGTAAGTCTGATAGTCGACGCCACACAGATCCACGCACTGCTCGAAACCGAGCGAGCGGTCGTCGCGCAGACGCGTTGCCACGTTGAGGTAGTCGCCAGCTTTCACGACGATCGTCAACTCACCGATTGCTTCGCTGAGGTTCAGCAGGAGGCCGCCAAAGGCCGCCTCGAGGTTCGCTTTCAGGGTCTCGAGTTTGCTTGCCATATTGTGGGGGAGGCGTTGGCCTTATTGACGGGCGATTGTATTGGTGCGGCGAATCTTGGCCTGAAGCTGGATCACGCCGTACACCAGCGCTTCCGCAGTGGGCGGACAACCCGGCACATAGACGTCGACCGGCACGATCCGGTCACAGCCGCGCACCACCGAATACGAGTAGTGGTAATAGCCGCCGCCGTTTGCGCACGAACCCATCGAGATCACCCAGCGCGGCTCGGCCATCTGGTCGTAGACCTTGCGCAGAGCCGGCGCCATCTTGTTGCACAGCGTGCCGGCGACGATCATCACGTCCGACTGACGCGGACTCGGACGAAACACCACGCCGAAACGGTCAAGGTCATAACGGGCAGCACCCGCATGCATCATCTCGACCGCACAACACGCAAGACCGAACGTCATTGGCCACAACGAGCCGGTGCGCGTCCAGTTGATCAGTTTGTCAGCCGTGGTGGTGACAAACCCTTCCTTCAAGACCCCTTCGATACTCATTTGCTTTCCACTCCAGACGGGGCGGCAAGCCTTGGCCACCCACGCAAACCGGCGATTAATCCATCATTCCCAGTCGAGGCCGCCTTTCTTCCAGATATAGGCGAAGCCCAACAGGAATTCGAGCAGGAAAATCATCATTGCCAAGAAGCCAGGCCAGCCAATGTCGCGCAGGGCAACGCCCCACGGAAACAGGAACGCGGTTTCAAGATCGAAAATGATGAAAAGAATGGCGACGAGGTAATAGCGCACGTCGAACTTCATGCGCGCATCTTCGAATGCTTCGAAGCCGCACTCGTACGGTGCGTTTTTCTCGGTATCGGGCTTGTTGGGACCGAGGATCTTGCCGATACTGACCAGTGCTACGCCTAAACCGGTGCCCACAACGAGGAACAACAAGACGGGGAAATAGGCTGCGAGGTTCAAGACTATCCTCAATCGGTTGGTTCTGAGTGCCGTCAGGAGCATAGCACTCCTGACGCGAAATCACTTCCGAAACGCACATGCCGCAAGCCCAACGCAAGCCGCACGCCAGAAGTGAAAATGCCAGCCGAAGCGAAGCAAGCGGCTGGCATTTAGATAACATTTTGGTGCCGACGGCGAGACTCGAACTCGCACAGCTTTCGCCACTACCCCCTCAAGATAGCGTGTCTACCAATTTCACCACGTCGGCACTGCATGCAATCCGGGAAAACAACTTATAAAACCCGCGAATCGCTTCAAGACTTAGATTGTAACTGGTCTAAACAGATTGTTCAACGCACAAAAGCACGTTTGAACGAAAATTTATTTCGGCACGTCGGTTGCCGGAACGGACGCAGCCGAGGCCGGCAAAACAGCCGAGCCACCTGCCGGTGCCGAAGCAGCCGAAGCCGCGACCGGTGCAGTGACAGCCGCGCCCAGCACGCCTGCGGAAGGTTTCGCACGATACGCGCCGAGGTAAGTGAGCGTCAGCGTGGTGACAAAAAACACCGCCGCGAGCACCGCCGTTGTACGCGACAAAAAGTTCGCCGAACCGGTCGCGCCGAACAGGCTGCCCGACGCGCCGCTACCAAAAGCCGCGCCCATATCGGCGCCTTTGCCGTGTTGCAGCAAGACGAGGCCAATCACCCCGAGTGCCGACAACAGCTGAACGACGATAATCAATGTTTTCAAATACAGCATCACACTCACCTGAGTCTTTATTTAACCGCGCTACACACTGCGTGTTGCGCGGGATGGGGTCATCCTCGCCAAGGCGCCCTGCTTAACCCGCGACGCTCGTTGCGGCCGCGGCCTTGCAGATCGCCAGGAAATCCTGGTCTTTCAACGACGCGCCGCCGATCAGGCCACCGTCGATATCCGGCCGGCGGAACAATTCTTCCGCGTTCTCCGGTTTCACACTGCCGCCGTACAACAGCGGGACATCCGCCACCGCCGCGCCCTTTGCCGCCAGACGCGCACGCAGGAACGCATGGACCGCCTGCGCCTGCTCCGAGCTTGCGCTCTTGCCGGTACCGATCGCCCAAACCGGCTCGTACGCGACAACAAGCCGCGCCGCCTCTTGCACCGACAATTTCGCCAGCACTTCGTCCAGTTGCGCGCCGACCACCTGCTCGGTCGAACCGGCTTCGCGCTCCTCAAGCGTTTCGCCGACACAGACGATCGGCGTCAAGCCTGCTTCCAGCGCGCGCTGCGTTTTCACCGCAACCAGCTCAGCGCTTTCGCGATGATAGGCGCGGCGCTCCGAGTGTCCGACGATCGCGAGCGTGGCGCCGAACTCCACCACCATCGGCGCGGCCACTTCGCCTGTGTAGGCACCATGCGTGAACGCTGACACGTCCTGCACGCCCCACCCCACCCGGCTGCCTTCCAGCAACGATTGAGACTGCGCGAGATACGGACTCGGCACACAGACGCCGACGCGCACGTCGGCCGGCAATTCGCCCGCGCCTTGCGCCACCGCTTGCAGCAGCGTGGCATTTTCGGCGAGGCGCCCGTGCATCTTCCAGTTACCGACTACCAGCTTGGCTCGTTGTTTCGACATCGTCTCGTCTTGTCTTGGCGGCGGACTTCGTTTGCGCTTACAGTCCGCCTTTCGGTTTCATGCGGCGTGCGCAAAACGCGCAATTTTACTGCGTGGGGTGGATCGGGTCAAACCGACCGTGTCAAGCGTCCTGACCCCAAGACAGTACGATCTTGCCGACGTGCGTGCTGCTCTCCATCAGCGCATGCGCGTCGGCAGCCTGCGCCGCCGGAAACACGCGATGCACCACGGGCTTGATGCGGCCAGCCTCGAGATGCGGCCACACGTGCTCTTTCAACTGCGCGGCAATCTTCGCCTTGAATTCGATCGGCCGCGGACGCAGCGTCGAACCCGTCACAGTCAAACGGCGGCGCAGCACTTCATTCAGATTCAGCTCCGCTTTAGCGCCGCCCAGCAACGCGATCAGCACAATGCGGCCGCCGTCCGCCAACGCCGTCAACTCGCGCGACACATAACTGCCAGCCACCATGTCGAGCACGACGTCGACACCGCGATCGTTGGTCAGCGACTTGATCACTTCGACGAAATCCTCAGTCTTGTAGTTGATCGCGCGTTCGGCGCCCAACGCTTCACACGCGCGGCACTTCTCGTCCGAGCCAGCGGTCGCGAACACGCGAAAACCGAGCGCATGCGCAATCTGGATCGCCGTCACGCCAATGCCGCTCGAACCGCCCTGCACCAGCAGCGTTTCGTTCGGTCCGCCCTCGCCCTTGCCGAGTTGCGCACGGTCGAACACATTGCTCCAGACCGTGAAGAACGTTTCGGGCAGCGAAGCAGCTTCGACATCAGACAAACCGGCCGGCACCGGCAGACATTGCGGCAACGGCGCGACCGCGTATTCCGCGTAGCCGCCGCCGGCCAGCAACGCGCACACGCGATCGCCAACCTTCAGACCGAACGGATTGTTCTTCTCGTCGATGTTTCCTTCGACGATTTCGCCCGCCACTTCCAGCCCCGGCAGATCCGACGCGCCCGGCGGCGGCGCATAGCCGCCTTTGCGCTGGAACACGTCCGGACGGTTGATGCCGGATGCGGCCACCTTGATCAGCACCTCGCCTGCTTTCGGCTGCGGCGTGGGCCGTTCAGCCAGCTTCAGGACGTCCGGCGCTCCGAATTCGGTGATTTCGATCGCTTTCATCTGCGTCAACTCCAAGATTGGATTGCGTTGCATGCCGGGATGTACAAATAGAGTACCCGTTTCTATAAACCTGCAATGCAATCCATCCTGCACGTTTCATAAAAAACGGCCGGCGCGCATTCGCGCTGCCGGCCGTTGTTCCGCTACCGCATTACTGCGGCGTCGGCTCGCCTTGCGGCGCGCCGTTTGCGCCATTCGCGCCTTCGTTCAGCAACGCCTTGGCCGACAAACGCACGCGGCCCTTTTCGTCCGTCTGGATGACCTTGACCTTCACTTGCTGGCCATCCTTCAGATAGTCGTTGATGTCCTTGATACGCTCGTTAGCGATTTCGGAGATGTGCAGCAGACCATCCTTGCCCGGCAGGATGTTCACGATCGCGCCGAAATCGAGCAGCTTGAGCACGGTGCCTTCGTACACCTGACCCACTTCGACTTCCAGCGTGATGTTCTCGATACGCTTCTTCGCTTCGGCCATCCCTTCGCTGCTCGTGCTGGCGATGGTGACGACACCGTCGTCCGAAATATCGATCGTCGTGCCGGTTTCTTCGGTCAGCGCGCGGATCACCGAACCACCCTTGCCGATCACGTCGCGGATCTTTTCCGGATTGATCTTGATGGTGATCATGCGCGGCGCGTAGTCCGACAGCACCGTGTTCGCGCCCGAGACCGCCGAGGTCATCTTGCCGAGGATGTGCATACGGCCTTCCTTCGCTTGCGCGAGGGCGACCTGCATGATTTCCTTGGTGATGCCCTGGATCTTGATGTCCATCTGCAGCGCGGTCACGCCTTGTTCCGTGCCCGCCACCTTGAAGTCCATGTCGCCGAGGTGATCTTCGTCGCCAAGGATGTCGGTCAGCACGGCAAACTTGTTGCCTTCGAGAATCAGGCCCATGGCGATGCCGGCGACGTGCGCCTTCATCGGCACGCCGGCGTCCATCAGCGCGAGGCAGCCGCCGCACACCGAAGCCATCGACGAGGAACCGTTCGATTCCGTGATTTCCGACACAACGCGGATCGAGTAGCCGAATTCGTCGGCGCTCGGCAGGCACGCAGCCAGCGCGCGCTTGGCCAGACGGCCGTGACCGATTTCACGGCGCTTCGGCGAACCGACGCGGCCCGTTTCGCCGGTCGCGAACGGAGGCATGTTGTAGTGGAGCATGAAGCGCTCGCGGTACTCGCCTTCGAGCGCGTCGATGTTCTGCTCGTCACCCTTCGTGCCCAACGTGGCCACCACCAGCGCTTGCGTTTCGCCGCGCGTGAACAGTGCCGAACCGTGGGTACGCGGCAGCACGCCGGTACGGATTTCGATCGGACGCACGGTACGCGTGTCGCGGCCGTCGATACGCGGCTCGCCGTTCAGGATCTGCGTACGGACGATCTTCGCTTCGATATCGAACAATACGTTGCCGACGGTTGCCTTGTCGGCCGCCACCGTGCCGCCTGCTGCAGCTTCTTCTTCCAGCTTCTTCGACGTCGCTGCGTAGACTTCCTTCAGCTTGGTCGAACGGGCTTGCTTGTCGCGCAGTTGGTATGCGGCGAGCAGGTCGGCTTGCGCCAGTTCCGCCACGCGTGCGATCAGCGGCTCGTTCTTCGCCGCCGGTTGCCAGTCCCATTCCGGCTTGCCGCCTTCGCGGACCAGATCATGGATCGCGTCGATCGCGATCTGCATTTGCTCATGACCGAACACCACGCCGCCGAGCATCACTTCTTCGCTTAGTTGCTGCGCTTCCGATTCCACCATCAGCACCGCGCGTTCCGTACCGGCGACGATCAGGTCGAGCGCCGATTCCTTCATTTGCGGACGCGTCGGGTTCAACACGTATTCGTTGTTGATGTAGGCCACGCGTGCTGCGCCGACCGGGCCGTTGAACGGCAAACCGGACACGGCGAGCGCCGCCGACGCGCCGATCAGCGCGGGGATGTCAGCGGGGATTTCGGGGTTCAGCGAGAGGACGTGGATCACGACCTGGACTTCGTTGTAGAAGCCTTCCGGGAACAGCGGACGCAACGGACGATCGATCAGGCGCGAGATCAGCGTTTCGCCTTCCGACGGACGGCCTTCGCGGCGGAAAAAGCCGCCCGGGATCTTGCCGGCTGCGTAGGTCTTTTCGAGGTAGTCGACGGTCAGCGGGAAGAAGTCCTGACCCGGCTTGGCCGTCTTGGCGCCGACCACGGTGGCCAGCACCACGGTATCCTCGACGTCGACGATCACGGCACCGCTCGCCTGGCGAGCGATTTCGCCGGTTTCGAGGCGAACCTTATGTTGTCCCCACTGAAATTCTTTGACGATCTTATTGAACATAGTCATTGCTTTTCCTCTTCGTAATGCCGCGCGGACCAGAAGCGGCGCGGCAACGCCAGGACCGGCGCCGCATGGGAAGAGTAGTGTTATGCCATTCCAGAGAACCACGCCTTACGTCAAGTACGCGCGCGAACCGCTGGAATGACACAAAGCTCCGCCCCTGAAGCCCGGCCATGAATCTCTTCTTTACTGCTTGCTCTACTGCCTGATTACTACTGCCTGCTCCCGCCGCATGAACCGGCACGCCACTGCGGAAAACAGCCGGCGCGCATCACATGAAGCGCACCGTGCAAAAACAAAATGCCTGTATCAGTGGAACTGACACAGGCATCTTGCTGAACGACTGGCCGATTACTTACGCAGACCCAGCTTCTCGATCAGTGCGCGGTAACGATCCGCGTCCTTACCCTTCAGGTAGTCGAGCAGCTTACGACGGCGGCTCACCATGCGCAGCAGACCGCGGCGGCTGTGGTGATCTTTCGTGTGTGCCTTGAAGTGAACGGTCAGTTCGTTGATGCGGGTCGTGAGCAGCGCGACCTGAACTTCGGGGGAGCCGGTGTCGTTAGCTGCGCGTGCGAATTGCGCAACGACTTCAGACTTCTTGCTTGTTTCAACTGCGGACATGTCGATTTCCTTAAGAACTAGACAGGCGGTCACGGAAGAAAGGCCGTGCCGTGGGTTACCCGTGTGCTTTCAATATTGCCGACGCACCCTTGATACAGGTTCGCCTCACAACGGGACGCGTATTGTAGCACAGCCGATTCCGGCCGCGAAGCCCGCTGCACCGGGCCGTGACGCGCGCCTCGCCCGCGTCACGGCCGCTTCATCTTGCAGACCGTCGGCAGGACCGTGCGCTCGGGCGGCAACGCCAGCACCGTGCGAAAACCGTAGCCGGAGCCTTCGTTATCGAAATGCACGCCCGGCGTACCGGCCTTGTCCATCTCCATTACGTAAAGGGGCTGAATCAATTGATGGTCGTCGGCGCGCATCCACGAGGCGTGGAAGCCGTTGTCGAACTTGATTCCTTCGAGGGCTTTCGCCACCGCCGTCGGGTCGGCGCTGCCGGCGCGGGTCATCGCCGCGGCCAGGGTCTCGATCATCAGCGGCATGCGCAGCACCGGGTAATCGTCCTGCGCGGCCGGAAAGCGGGCGCGGAAGGCGGCGTACCAGGCGTCGGACGCCGCGCCGCCGGCGTTCGGGTGCCAGTCGGCCACCGCGATCACGTGGCCGACGCCGGCGTCGCCCAACGCGGCGGGCGCGCCGAGGCTGTTGCCGTAGAAGGTGTAGAACTTCGTGTCCAGCCCCTGCTCGCGCGCGGCCTTGACGAGCAGCGTCAGGTCGTTGCCCCAGTTGCCTGTGATCACGGCGTCCGCCCCGCTCGCGCGGATCTTCGCGATGTACGGCGCGAAGTCCTTCACGCGCCCGATCGGATGAAATTCGTCGCCGACCACCGCGATGTCCGGACGCTTCGTCGCCAGCGTCGAACGCGCGAGGCTGCTGACGTCGTGTCCGAAGCTGTAATCCTGGTTCAGCAGATAGACCTTCTTCACCGCCTTGTCCCGCTGAATCACGTCGGCCAGCGCATCCATGCGCATGCCCGCGTGCGCGTCGAAGCGGAAATGCCAGAAGCTGCAGTTGGCGTTGGTCAGCGCGGGGTCGTCGGCGGAATAGTTGAGGAACAGTTCGCGGTTGCCCGGTTCGCGGCTGTTCTGCTTGTCGATCGCGCCGATCAGCGCGGCGGCGACCGCCGAGCTGTTGCCCTGCATGATGTAGCCGATATGGCGGTCGGCGGCCGCGCGCAGTTGTGTGAGCGCTTCTTCGGTGCCGCCCTTGCTGTCGAGCACGACCAGCTCGAACGGATGCGCGCCGTCGGCGAGCTTCACGCCGCCATGCGCATTCACCTGCTCGACGCCGAAGCGCAAGTTGCGCTCCACCGCCGCGCCCGCGTTGGCGAACGGGCCGGACATGCCTTCGATCAGCGCCAGCTGGATCGGCGCGCCGGTGGGCTTCCTCGCGGGCTTCGCCGCCGCGTTAGCTGCCAGGTTAGGCGCCGGGCTAGCTGCGGCGCCAACCGCCGGACCAGCTGCGGGGCCGACCACCCGGTTAGTCGCAGTCGCACCTGGCTCGCTCGCCGCATATGCCACCGCGGCCAGCGCCGCCATCGACATCGCCGCCAACGCCATCGCCGCGCTCCGTTGCCACTTCGCCATCGTCATCGCCCCGCCTGATTGGTGAAAGCGCGGATCATAGGTCGTTCGGGACGGAATAAGCAAGCCGGCGCAAGCGTTATCGTAGTGCCCAGCCGGCTCTTCACGAAGCGCAAATCTTTTGCCACAGCGCGTGTCAAAATAATGCGTCTCGATGATAAAAACCGCTACTCAAACGCCATCGGAGGAATACATGTTCAACCGCCATCACACCACGGCGGCCTCGATCGGAGCGCCGGCCGCAGGGCGTCTGCGCCGCGCGGCGCTCGTCTGCCTGAGCGCGCTGGCGCTCGCCGGCTGCGTACAGCCGTGGCAGCAATACACCCAAGGCGCGGACGAATCGACCATCGTCGCGCGCCTCGGCCCGCCGCGCGAAAGCTACGACCTGCCGAACGGCGGCAAGCGGCTGATGTGGCCGACCCAGCCGATGGGCGAAACTACCACCGCGGCCGACATCGACGCGGCCGGCAAAATCGTCAACGTGCGCCAGGTGCTGCAGCCCAACGAGTTCTATCGTGCGGAAATCGGCAAATGGACCAAGAGTGACGTGCTGGTGAACTTCGGCCGGCCGGTCGAAACGTCGTACTTCCCGTTGATGAAGCGCGAAGTCTGGACCTATCGCTATCTGGAAGACAACGTCTGGTACATGATGTACAGCTTTTATTTCGACGAGCAAGGCATCGTGCGTCTTACGCAGAAAACGCCCGACCCGTTGCACGATCCGGATCGCCGCAGCCTGTTCTGAGCGCCGCTCAAGCCGCTTCGCATAAATCTACAAAGCCGCCCTCCCAAGCGGCTTTTTTTTATTTATTGCGCATGACGGCGAATTTTATTTCGCGCACAGAGGATTTATTTTTTGATAGAAAGGCTTTCGTAAGAATTGTTTCGGTGCTGGCCTCCCCCTTGGAGCCGCACGAGCGCAGCCGTGATTTCGGCGCCGAATGAATTCGCCCCACTTACGGAGCCACTATCGATGAACCGCCCCAAACGCCTGCTGGTCGCCAACGTCGCCTGGGCGCACGAAACCGCCGTGCGCAACCCTGAGTTTTTTCGCGATCTGGTGCGAGGTCAGAATCCCCACGTTTTGTGGATCGGCTGCTCGGACAGCCGCGTGCCGGCCGAGACCATCACGCATTGCGAGCCGGGCGATCTGTTCGTCCACCGCAACATCGCCAACCTCTTCCAGCCCGACGACGACAATTCGGCGAGCGTCCTGGAATATGCGGTGAAGGTGCTGAAGGTCGGTCATGTGATCGTCTGCGGCCACTACGGATGCGGCGGCGTGCGCGCCGCGCTGCTGCCACCCGAGCCGAGCCTGCCGCATGTGAATCGGCGAATCGCGCCGCTTTGCTCACTCGCCAAAGCGCATCGCGAAGAACTGCAGGGTCACGAGGGCGAGCGTGAGCGCGTCAACCGTCTCGCCGAACTGAACGTGCTCGAACAGGTGCGCGGGTTGCGCGCGCACCCCATCGTGCGGGACGCCGACCAGGCGCCGCTCGTGCACGGCTGGATCTTCGCGCTCGAAGACGGACGCATCAAGGTCCTTACGTCCGGCTACGAAGCCGACGACGCGATGACCTGCGCGACCGCCGCCCACAGCGCCGCCTAGCGCGACACTTCGGCGACACTTCGGCGACACCTCATGCGAATCCGATCCGGTTCAGCTTTCGCCGCACTCCAGGCCCCACTCCTCACGGCACCGACACCATGAACCTTCGAGCTTTCTTCTCCACGTTTCAGCGCGACCTGCTTGCGGGCACGGTCGTTTTTCTGGTGGCTCTGCCGCTCTGTTTAGGCATCGCCAACGCATCGGGCGTCGAACCATTTGCCGGACTCGTTTCGGGCATCGTCGGCGGGCTGGTGGTGGCCGTGCTGAGCGGCTCACGCTTGAGCGTGAGCGGGCCAGCGGCGGGCCTCGTCGTGATCGTCGTCGACGGGATCGCGCAGCTCGGCAGCTTCTCCGCGTTCCTGCTGGCCGTGCTGCTGTCCGGCGCGATCCAGTTCGGCTTCGGCATGCTCAAGGCTGGTCGTTTTGCCGCCTATGTGCCGTCGCCGGTGATCAAGGGGATGCTCGCGGCCATCGGCGTGCTGCTGATCGTCAAACAGTTTCCGCTCGCGCTCGGGTTATCCGGCGTGAATGTGGCTTCCGGTGCGCAAGCCACTGCGCACACAGCCGGTGCGATTGCCACGCCGTTCGGTTCGATCTCGCTGGCGGCCTGCGTCATCACCTTGCTATCGCTAGCAATTCTGATCGGCTGGGAAACCCGCGCATTTCGACGCTTCGCACTGGTGCGCCGCGTGCCGGCGCCGCTCGCGGTCGTTCTGCTAGGGATCGGCGCGACGTTGCTGCTCAGTGTGCTGGCGCCATCGCTGGCGCCGCCCGCCGAACATCGGGTCACCCTACCGCCGCTGGAATCGTTCGCCGCGTTGCAACTCGCACTGGAGTGGGCCGACTTCGGGCCGCACTTCGCACAGCTCGTCAATCCCCATGTCTGGCGCGTCGCGATCACGCTGGCCATCGTCGCGAGTCTGGAAACGCTGTTGAGCCTCGAAGCCGTCGAGCAGATCGATCCCGAACGACGCGCCGCGCCGCCGGATCGCGAACTGAAGGCGCAAGGCGTGGGCAATCTGATTGCCGGCGCCATTGGCGGATTGCCGATCACGTCGGTGATCGTGCGCAGTTCGGCCAACGTGCATGCGGGCGCGCAAAGCCGGCTCTCGGCGATCATTCACGGCGTGCTGCTGCTCGTCAGCGTGTTTGCGCTCACTAGCGTGATCAACCTGATTCCGCTGGCCTGTCTCGCGGCGATTCTGATTTTCACGGGACTGAAGCTCGCCAAGCCGTCGCTGTTCGTCGCCGTCGCGAAACAGGGCTTTGCGCCGTTCGCGCCGTTTATCGTCACCCTCGTCGGCGTGCTCGCGACCGATCTGCTGATCGGCATCGTCCTCGGCATTCTGTGCAGCGTGCTGCTCGCGCTGTATGCGAATTTGCGCAGCCCGATCGTGCTCGCGCAACACGGCGATCACTATCTGCTGTCGTTTCGCAAGGACGTGTCGTTTCTCGGCAAAGTGCCGCTCAAGCACTACCTGCAGCAGATTCCCGACGGCGCCACCGTGATCGTCGATGCAACGCGCGCCGATTTCGTCGATCACGACGTGCGCGAACTGCTCGATACGTTCGTGGCCGATGCGCCGCGCCGCGGCATCGCCGTCGAAGTGCGGCACCAGGTCCAGGCGCAAGCGCGCGCCTCACGTGGCTGGTCGATGCGACGCACGGCAACGGAATAACGCCGCTCGCAATGAACAAAGCCCCGTGCCAATCAAGGCACGGGGCTTTGTTAACTCATACGGCAACGGTAGCCACGCAGCCGCGCTGTCAACGCGCGGCTACTGAGCCACTCACTCCGAACGTTGCGGATTCAACTTGTCAGCGTTCGAATACAGCTTGTTGAGCGCCGAGATATACGCCTTTGCCGAAGCCGCGACGATATCCGGATCGGTGCCCACACCGTTGACAATACGTCCGCTCTTCGACAGACGCACGGTCACTTCGCCTTGTGCCTGCGTACCGGTGGTGATCGCGTTCACCGAATACAGCAACAGTTCCGAGCCGCTGCCCACTTCCGTTTCGATCGCATTCAGCGTGGCGTCGACCGGGCCGTTGCCGCGCGCTTCGCCGGTCACTTCCTTGCCTTCCATGGAGAACACGATCTTCGCATGCGGCTGCTCGCCGGTTTCCGAATGTTGCGACAGCGACAGGAACTTGTAGTGCTCCTTCTCCTGCGCCTCGGCCGATTCTTCCGTGACGATCGCGATAATGTCCTCATCGAAGATTTCCGACTTGCGGTCGGCCAGTTCCTTGAAGCGCGCGAACGCCGTGTTCAACTCGCCTTCGCTATCCAGCGCGATGCCCAGTTCCTGCAGACGCTGCTTGAACGCGTTACGGCCCGACAGCTTGCCGAGCACGATCTTGTTCGCGCTCCAGCCCACGTCTTCGGCACGCATGATTTCATAGGTGTCGCGCGCCTTCAGCACGCCGTCCTGGTGAATGCCCGACGCGTGCGCAAACGCGTTCGCGCCGACCACCGCCTTGTTCGGCTGCACGACGAAACCGGTGATCTGCGACACCAGCTTGGAAGCCGGCACGATCTGCGTGGTATCCAGACCGATATCGAGGCCGAAGTAATCCTTGCGGGTCTTCACCGCCATCACGATTTCTTCGAGCGACGTGTTACCCGCGCGCTCACCGAGGCCATTGATCGTGCACTCGACCTGACGCGCGCCGCCGATCTGCACGCCGGCCAGCGAGTTCGCCACCGCCATGCCCAGGTCGTTATGGCAATGCACGGAGAACACCGCTTTATGCGAGTTCGGAATGCGCTCGCGCAGCGTTTTGACGAGCTGGCCGTACAACTCCGGCACGCCATAACCGACCGTATCCGCGATGTTGATCGTGGTCGCGCCTTCGGCAATCACCGCTTCCAGCACGCGGCACAGGAAATCCATATCCGAGCGGCTGCCGTCTTCCGGCGAGAACTCGACATCGTCGGTGAATTTGCGGGCGAAACGCACGGCCAGCTTCGCCTGCTCGAACACCTGGTCCGGCGTCATGCGCAGCTTCTTTTCCATGTGCAACGGCGAGGTTGCAATGAACGTGTGAATGCGGAAGTGATCGGCGGGTTTGAGCGCGTCGGCCGCGCGCTGAATGTCCTTATCGTTCGCGCGGGCGAGCGAGCAGACCGTGCTGTCTTTGATCAGGCCCGCGATCGTATGGATCGAATCGAAGTCGCCGTTCGAGCTTGCAGCGAAGCCGGCTTCGATCACGTCCACTTTCATCCGTTCGAGTTGCTTGGCGATACGGATTTTCTCTTCCTTCGTCATCGACGCGCCGGGCGATTGTTCGCCGTCTCGCAACGTGGTGTCGAATATGATCAGTTTGTCGGACATGTCGAGTCTCCTGCGGAGTCGTTCAATTGTGGGGAGGGGATATTGGAATCTGGCTGTCTGCGCCACCGCTGGCGACGCTCGATCACGGACGAGGCGAACCGAGGGCAAAAACGATCAGCGTGGCCGAAAGCGTGATGGTCGGCGCGGCAGACGCTCCAGCATAGGCGCGCTCAGCGGCGCGCCGCCTGTCGAGACTTGTTCCGCGGCTCGGCAAGGAACGTGAACGCATTGATCCAACGACTATAGCGGCATTCCCGCCGCCGTGCAATTAGCGCCGGACCTGCCTGCGACAGGCCGCGGAGCGCCGCCGGACGGCATCGCCAAAAGCAAAACGGCGGCCCGAAGGCCGCCGTTTTTCCATGCCGTGCCTGGCAGCGCACGCAAACCGATCGCTACCTGTCGACCGACACCGACCGAGCCGGATTCGCCCTACCCCGCACGGCCTGATAACCCCAGAAGACGTAGCCGGACAGGCCGTACAGCACGAACAGGCCGAACAGCATCAGCGGCGGGTCGGAGGACACCAGCACGAACGCGACCACCACCAGCAGAATCACACCGAACGGCACGCGATGACGCACGTCGAGCGCCTTGCCGCTGTAGAACGGCGCATTCGACACCATCGTCACGCCGGCGTAAATCGTCAGCACGAAAGCAACCCACGGCAACCACACCAGCTTGAGCGGCACGCGGTTGTCCGTGGCGAGCCACACGAAACCGGCGATAAGCGCCGCCGCGGCCGGGCTCGGCATGCCCTGGAAGAAACGCTTGTCGACCACGCCGATGTTCGTGTTGAACCGCGCGAGACGCAATGCCGCGCCAGAACAGTAGACGAACGCCGCGAGCCAGCCCCAGCGGCCGAGGTCCTTCAGAATCCACTCGTACATGACCAGCGCCGGCGCCACGCCGAACGACACCATGTCCGACAGGCTGTCGAACTGTTCGCCGAACGCACTTTGCGTATGCGTCATGCGGGCGACGCGGCCGTCCATGCCATCGAGCACCATCGCCACGAAGATCGCGATGGCCGCGATCTCGAAGCGCACATTCATGGCCTGCACCACGGCAAAGAAGCCGCAGAACAGCGCCGCCGTGGTGAAGGCGTTCGGCAGCAGATAAATGCCGCGCTTTCTCAGGAATTGCTGACGTTTGGCGCGCCGGCTGTCGACCGCCGCCTCCGTCACCATCGGCTTGTTACGGCGGAACGGACGCGGAAGCGGTCCGCTATTACGGGGTCGACGCGGTTTGAATGCGGCCATTCGGAAAACCTCCTTGGTGCCGCTTTATAGTTCAGCGAGGATCGTGGACGACGCCGAAACCTTCTCGCCGATCGACACACGCGGACGGCTGCCCACCGGCAGATACACGTCGACGCGCGAACCGAAGCGGATAAATCCGTAACGTTGACCACGGGTGAGCGGCTCACCTGCCCTTACGTAGCAAAGAATGCGCCGCGCGATCAGACCGGCGATCTGCACCGAAGTCACCGTCTGGCCGCCGGCCATTTCGATCACCACCGCATTGCGCTCGTTTTCGGTCGAAGCCTTGTCCACCGCGGCATTCAGGTAGGCACCCGGAAAATACTCGACCTTGGAGATCGCGCCATCCACGGGCGAGCGTTGCGAGTGGACGTTGAAGACGTTCATGAACACGCTGATTTTCAGCGCTTCACGATTGGCGTACGGATCATGCGCGGTTTCCACTGCGACGATACGGCCGTCGGCCGGACACAGCACGGCATTCGCCTGCGTGGGGATCGGGCGCGCGGGATCGCGGAAGAACTGCACGACGAAGATCAGGAGGAGCCAGAACAGCCATGAAAAGCCGAACCCCGCGATGAAGTGAACCAGCAGTGCAACGACGGCCGCGATGGCAATGAACGGCCAGCCTTCTCGCGCGATGATCGGATGAGGGTAATTCATGAATGGCTTCTGTGTTTTTGGAGGGTAGCCCCCCTTCCTCGCGGAAGAAGGGCCCCCTAAGAACCGTACGTGCGAGTTTCCCCGCATACGGCTCAAATCTACAAACAAAGCCCGGTCTTAGGACCGGGCCGGCTTAGTTACCGCAATTTTACCTGCGTGCACCTGCTGATGGCAGTGCGGGTGAAGCAGAACCCTGTTCGAGAGAGCGTCAGTGCCACCGTGCATCCGATACTCTAGATGATGGTCATGCCAGCCGGTCTCCTTTGTCAGGGCACAGCCACAATGCGAGCAAAGCCCGTCTTGCGACATATACAGCGAAACCCATTGCTTCCGATAACGCATTGAGTGTTCCATGCGCGCCTGTCGCAACTGTTCGCCGTACTGCTCCCACTCAGGATCAAAGGGATTGAATGCTCCTTTGACCTTTCTGTGTCGCTTAATTTCCGTACCGCTGATCTGGTACAGGCTAAGCAACCCCTTACCACCGTCGTCACGAGCTACAGGAACAGCGAACACCCAGTGTCGATTGCCCTCCGAGTGAAAGTATTTCTTCTTCACCCATTCGGCGCTCTTGTTCAGGTGCCGCCTCTTCGACCACCGCCAAAGCCTTCGGAAAATCAAAGACTCCATGCGGCTGTATGCCTCTTTGGCGACCACAGGACTGTGATACTGCGCCCAGCCCCGTAGCATCGGGTTCAGCAGTCGAATCAGATTCTCCTGCTTTACCGTCTTATGACCGCTGATCGTATCCGCCACCTTGCGATAGAACGTTTTCACGTTCTTCTTGCTCGGCTTGATGAGTAGCGTCCCCGAGTACTTACGGAAATTCCACCCCAGGAAATCGAAGCCTTGGTCAATGTGTGTGATCCGCGTTTTCTCCTCGGACAGTTGCAGACCTCGAACGGCAAGGAATGTTTCCACCCAAGGTCGAACTTCCTGCTCCAGCAACTCTTGCGAGTCACCGGTGATCACGAAGTCGTCCGCGTACCGCACCACATTGACTTTAAGCTTGTTGGCTTTTGCGATCCCAAACTTCGCACTAAGGTGCGCTAGCAGTTCTCGCTCCAGCCCGTTCAGCGTCACATTCGCCAGCGTCGGAGAAATGATCCCTCCTTGCGGCGTACCGGCCTCTGTCGCCTGAAGCTGCCCCTTGTAAATCAGGCCAGCTTTCAGCCATTTCCGGAGGATTTCCTTGTCCATCAGGACATGGGTCTCCAACCAGTTATGGCTAATATGGTCGAAGCATCCCTTGATATCCGCCTCCAGCACCCAACGGGCTGAGCCCTTCTGGGACATGGCGACGAATATCTGTGACATGGCGTCAGCCGTCGAGCGGTTTAACCTGAACCCATAAGAGTTCGGGTCGCTCGTCGATTCCGACACCGGCTCCAAGGCCAGCAGATACAAGGCTTGCATCGCCCTGTCCCGCATGGTCGGAATGCCCAGAGGGCGCTCCTTTCCATTGGCCTTGGGGATAAAGACTCTCCGTAAAGGCAGAGGCTTATATCCACGCCGCTTCAACCTGCCGACAGCAAGCCATCGGCTCTCAGGCGAGTCCCAAAGTTCGCGATCGACTCCAGCCGTTCGCGCACCCTGATTCTGCGTAACACGTCGTACCGCATACAGCTTTGCGGACAACGTGCGGGTCAACATCCGTTGCAGGGCTCTCCCCCTGCGCCAGTTGCCTTCCCGCGTCGCCTTCGCAATTCGAATCTGCATCCCTCTCACGTTCCGTTCAACCCGCCGCCAATCTACGGCGTACCAGTTGTCCGGCGCGTGGGAAAGCGCAGATCCGTCCTTTCGGACAGATACTCTCATGCTGCTCTCCTACTCGAAGAAGTGAATCCCGAGCGAAGAACAGATCGCCCCTTGCGGGAGCGATCTGCTCCCGCAAGGGGGTTAAAAACATATGCTGACGGTCCAGAAGCCCGACAGCAATCATCTTCCAGCTAAGGGTTAGTCAGCCATCTTGCGACGGTAGACCAGACGGAAGTCTGCCCGCTTTCGCGTGGGGTAATGTTCCAACCCCTATCCGACCCATTACAGACCGGCTTTCGCTTTCTCCGTCATCCCATACCTGCACAATCAACAGCGTCCCTCACGGTTCGCCTGCCAGTCAAACTACGACCGGCAACCATACAGGCTTACCACGTTCCCGGCATGTCACACGACTGACTTAGGTTCTGCCTATTCCCCGGCGGTCCGATGACGACGTAACCCGAATTTACAGCGGGTTATCCGACCGCACACCTGTTTGGTTGATGCCTGTCAGCAGCTTTGGCACCGTCCTACTTACGAGGTTTATCAGCAGTTCATTTGCATTAACCATATCAGCCAGCCTAGCCCCTCAACCCCGTTGCTGCTGGGAGTCTCCGGATGGTCATCTCGCAACCACCATCCGCCCGAACTTCCGGGGGGTACATTGTTAGAAGAGCTTCACACCCCACCGTTGCCAGTGACACATGTCTTCCTAGGCTACTGCTGGTCGTACAGCAGGTTCACTACCCTCGCCAATGCAGCCAGCGAGGCCGAACAATGACACACCGAGCTTTTCGCTCGTATCGTTTAGCGACTCCGTTGCCCTGAGGCGCAGGAATTGCAAACATCACCCCGCCCTGTCGGCGGAGATGAAGCCGCTGACTGGGCGGGACCTGACGGTAATCAGGTCAATGCAATACGGTTGACGGCGGAATGCACCGTGTCCCGTGTTCACTACTAAGGTGTGCCCCTAAGGACACATCTACTGCTTAAAGTGCGGCTCACAAGGGAGCCGCCTGCGGAGGGCATGGTGAGTCCAGTCGAGACCTTCCTCAATAACCCTCTAGTCGATGCCCCGTAACGTGGGGCTGACGGACACGAGCGTGCGTGTCGCACGTAAAACCGTAGGATAGCAAAAGCCGCCCAGGGTTCAGCACCCTTGGGCGGCTTTTTGATCTGTCCGGCCATTACGGCATAGCGCCGCACCGGACATCAGCTACGAGCAGCTTAGTTCTTCGACTGGTCGACCAGCTTGTTCGCGGCGATCCACGGCATCATGGAACGCAGCTTGGCACCGACCGTTTCGATCTGGTGTTCGGCCGTCAGACGGCGGCGCGATTGCAGCGTCGGTGCGCCAGCCTTGTTTTCGATGATGAAGCTCTTCGCGTACTCGCCCGTCTGAATGTCGGTCAGCACGGCCTTCATCGCCTTCTTCGTTTCAGCCGTCACGATACGCGGACCCGTCACGTACTCGCCGTATTCGGCGTTGTTCGAGATCGAGTAGTTCATGTTCGCGATGCCGCCTTCGTAGATCAGGTCGACGATCAGCTTCAGTTCGTGCAGGCATTCGAAGTACGCCATTTCCGGCGCATAGCCCGCTTCCACCAGCGTTTCGAAGCCGGCCTTGATCAAGTCGACCGTACCGCCGCACAGCACGGCCTGTTCGCCGAACAGGTCGGTTTCCGTTTCTTCGCGGAAGTTGGTTTCGATGATACCGGCACGGCCGCCGCCGTTCGCTGCTGCATACGACAAAGCGATGTCACGTGCTGCGCCCGACTTGTCTTGCGCGACGGCGATCAGATGCGGCACGCCGCCACCTTGCGAGTAGGTGCCGCGAACCGTGTGGCCCGGCGCCTTCGGCGCGATCATGATCACGTCGAGGTCGGCACGCGGAATCACTTGACCGTAGTGAACGTTGAAGCCGTGCGCGAATGCCAGCGCAGCGCCTTGCTTGGCGTTGGCGTGCACTTCTTTCGCATAGACTTCGGCGATCTGCTCGTCCGGCAGCAGCATCATGACCACGTCTGCGCCCTTGACGGCTTCCGCCACTTCCTTGACTTGCAGGCCGGCATTCTCAGCCTTGCTCCACGATGCGCCGCCCTTGCGCAGACCGACCGTGATGTTCACGCCGCTTTCCTTCAGGTTCAGCGCGTGCGCATGGCCTTGCGAGCCATAGCCGATGATCGTGACTTGCTTGCCCTTGATGAGGGAGAGGTCAGCGTCCTTGTCGTAGAAAACTTTCATGTCGGTTCCTTGGCTAAATTCGATGATTCAGTGAAATTCAAATGCTGCAAATAGTGTGTTGCGTGGCCGGGTTGGTGCAGGCACGGCCCGGCCTGGATCGAGACGGTTGAACGCTTACGCGTTACACCTTCAGAATGCGCTCGCCGCGACCGATACCCGAGCCGCCCGTGCGGACCGTTTCGAGAATCGCCGTAGCGTCGAGCCCTTCGATAAAGGCATCGAGCTTGTCGCTCGCGCCCGTCAGTTCGATCGTGTAGGTCTTTTCGGTGACGTCGATGATGCGGCCGCGGAAAATATCCGACATCCGCTTCATCTCCTCACGTTCCTTGCCGACCGCCCTCACCTTGATCAACATCAGCTCGCGCTCGATGTGGGCGCCCTCGGTAAGGTCGACCACTTTCACCACCTCGATCAGGCGGTTCAGATGCTTCGTGATCTGTTCGATCACGTCGTCCGAGCCAATGGAGACGATGGTCATGCGCGACAGCGAACGGTCTTCGGTCGGAGCCACCGTCAAGGTTTCAATGTTGTAGCCGCGTGCCGAGAACAGACCCACCACGCGTGATAACGCGCCCGGTTCGTTTTCCAGCAGGACGGAAATAATGTGTCTCATGATTCGCTTCTTCCAGATGTTTTGTCGATGTCCGCGAACGGCTTCGCGCCGCTTCGTCCGCCCTCGCCTTTCATGAAGGCGCGCATGACGAAGCCGGCACAGACGCCGTCGTTATAGATCTTCCGAACCCATGAGCATCTCGGTGATGCCCTTGCCGGCCTGGACCATTGGCCAGACGTTTTCGGTCGGATCGGTCTGGAAATCGAGAAACACCGTGCGATCTTTCAGGCGCAGCGCTTCCTTGAGCGCCGGCTCCACATCTGCCGTGCGTTCGATACGCATGCCGACGTGGCCGTACGCTTCGGCGAGCTTCACGAAATCCGGCAGCGCATCCATGTACGAATGCGAATAGCGCTTGCTGTATTCGATCTGCTGCCACTGGCGCACCATGCCCAGATAGCGGTTGTTCAGCGAAATGATCTTCACCGGAGTCTCGTACTGCTTGCAGGTGGAGAGCTCCTGGATACACATCTGGATCGAGCCTTCGCCCGTGATACAGAGCACGTCGTCGTCCGGGTGCGCCATCTTCACGCCCATCGCCGCCGGCAGGCCGAAGCCCATCGTGCCGAGACCGCCGGAGTTGATCCAGCGACGCGGCTTGTTGAAACGATAGAACTGCGCCGCCCACATCTGATGCTGGCCGACGTCGGAACACACGAAGGCATTGCCGTCGGTCAGTTCCCACGCCTTTTCCACCACGTACTGCGGCTTGATGATGTCGCTCTTGCGGTCGAACTTGAGGCAGTCTTTCGCGCGCCAGGCTTCGATGTCCTTCCACCAGTCGGCGAGCGCCGCGGTGTCCGGGCCATGCTCGGCCGTTTGCAACTGTTCGATCAACTCCTTCAGCACTTCTTTCACGTCGCCGACGATCGGAATGTCGACCTTGACGCGCTTGGAGATGGAAGACGGATCGATGTCGATATGGATGATCTTGCGCGGACGCGACGAGAAGTGCGCCGGGTCGCCGATCACACGGTCGTCGAAACGCGCGCCGATCGCGATCAGCACGTCGCAGTGCTGCATCGCCATGTTGGCTTCGTACGTGCCGTGCATGCCGAGCATGCCGAGGAATTTCTTGTCGCTCGCGCGGTAGCCGCCCAGACCCATCAACGTGTTGGTGACGGGATAGCCGAGCAGATCGGCGAACTGGTTCAGCTCACGCGATGCATCCGCGAGAATGATGCCGCCGCCGGTGTAGATGTACGGGCGCTTGGCCGACAGCAACAGCGAGACCGCTTTGCGGATCTGGCCGGAGTGGCCCTTCGTGACCGGGTTGTACGAACGCAGCGAAACGGTCTTGAGCGGTTCGTACTGGCAAGGCGCTTTCGACACGTCTTTCGGAATGTCGATCAGCACCGGGCCGGGACGGCCGGTACGGGCGATAAAGAACGCTTTCTTGACGGTAGCGGCGAGGTCGCGCACGTCCTTCACGAGGAAGTTGTGCTTCACGCAAGGACGCGTGATGCCGACCGTGTCGCATTCCTGGAACGCATCCTGGCCGATCGCGGCAGTCGGCACCTGGCCGCTGATCACCACCATCGGAATCGAATCCATATACGCGGTGGCGATGCCGGTCACCGCATTGGTGACGCCGGGGCCGGAGGTCACGAGGCACACACCGACCTTGCCGGTGGAACGCGAATAAGCGTCGGCGGCGTGGACCGCGGCCTGCTCGTGGCGCACGAGGATATGCTGGAACTTGTCCTGCTTGTACAGCTCGTCGTAAATGTAGAGTACCGAGCCGCCGGGATAGCCCCACACAAACTCGACGTCTTCGTCGGCCAGTGCCTTCATGAGCACGGTGGCGCCGATAGAGTCAGCTTCAGGATGGGGTGTCGTATCCGACGTGGAGAATTCCGCGCTGGGCATATTCATTAATTCACCTTTCGAAATTTCGGCAAAAATTTGATCGGGTGCTCTCTGCCGGGCTTGTGGCTCGGGTTCAAGCGGCGCGTCCAGTTGACAGGTGAGCTTCTTGGGCCACACCTCAAATGAGACAAGTCACTTATGTTGCGAACCAGCGACGATATCTGCAGACGCCCGCGCGGTCAAGCAAATATTGCCGTGGCGCGATCGGCCCAATCTCGCTGACTAGCCAAAAGCGACCGAAACCTTGTTATAGAGATGCAAGGTGCATCACGTTTCGCCCCAGCGGCGCAAAAGTTTGTTAGCATCCGCGAGTTTTACGACATTTTTCGACCGATTACGCGCACGCTCGCTGCGCCGACCCCCAACGGATGGCATCAGACAAGGAACTCGCCGATTTTCTGGCGGGCGTCGAAAGGCGCGCATTCAAGCAGACGGTCTACGCCGTGCGGGACGACGACGCCTCGCTGGATATCGTGCAGGACGCGATGATCAAGCTCGCCGAAAAATACGGCGACCGTCCGGCGGCCGAACTTCCGCTGCTGTTTCAGCGTATTCTGCAGAATGCGATGCACGACTATTTCCGTCGTGCCAAAGTGCGTAATACTTGGGTCAGCCTCTTCTCGTCGCTCGGCAGCGCCGACGACGAAGATTTCGACCCGCTCGAAACCTTCGAGGCCCAGCAGGGCTCGGCGGGCTCCGAGAGCAACGAACAGAAGCTCGAACGCGAACAGGTCCTGCAGTTAATCGACGACGAGATCCAAAAGTTACCGGCACGTCAACGGGAGGCGTTTCTCATGCGTTATTGGGAAGATATGGATGTCGCCGAGACTGCCGCCGCTATGGGCTGCTCCGAAGGCAGTGTGAAAACGCACTGCTCGCGGGCCACCCATACGCTGGCGCAAGCGCTCAAGGCCAAAGGAATCACGCTATGAGCTCCCTAGAAACTAAAGAACTCGAGTTCGCCCGCCAGGTGCGCCGCGCGCTCGACGAAAACGCCGCCAGCATTCCGTCCGCCACCGTCGATCGACTCGCCGCGGCGCGCCGTGCCGCGCTCGCCCGCAAGAAGCCCGAAACCGTGAGCGCGCCAGTGTTCGTGCCGGCCTTCGCCGGCGCGGGCATGGCAGCCGGCATGCCGCCGGTCGAACTGCCGCAGCGCCGCCGTTCGCCGCTGCGCCGCTTCGCGCTGGCGTGGCCGCTGGCCGCGCTGGTCATCAGCCTTGTGGGCATTGCCTACTGGGAAGACCAGCAACGCACCGCCGAACTCGCCGATATCGATGCCGCCATGCTAAGCGACGACCTGCCGCTCAATGCCTATCTCGACCACGGTTTCAACGCGTATCTTTCACGCGCCCACTGAGCGGGAGATTCTTCGGGTGAGTTACAAGCGCGGCCTGGCCGTTGTTTTCGGATGCACGATCGCGGCCTTGGTGTCGTTTGCCGCGACTTATCCGCGCTTTCATCCGAGCCCGTCGCCCGTCAGCGCGCCTGCCGCGGCCGGTAACGTGACCGCCAAGGCGCCCGCGCCGACGCTCGCCGTTGAACTCCCCAGCCTGCCCGGCAGCAACAGCCCGATGGCGTGGTCACGGCTGACCTCCGCGGAGCATCTCGCGCTCGCGCCGTTCGAAGCCCAATGGGATTCCTTTAGCGAGGAACGCAAGCGAAAATGGATCAAGATCGCGTCGCGTTACCCGAAGATGTCGGCCGATGCGCAAAAACGCTTGCATGACCGGATGACTGAATGGACCCGCATGACGCCCGACCAGCGGCGCGTCGCGCGTGAAAACTATCAGGTATCGAAGGAATTGCCGCGCGAAGCCCGTCAAAACGCGTGGAAGGCCTATCAGCAGTTGCCCGAAGAGCAGAAGGAACGGCTCGCCGCCAGCGAACGCAAGCGCCGGCCCAGCGTAGTCAGCGCGCCGCCGTCGGGACGCAGCGAAATCAAGGGGCTCGATCGCCTCGTCAATGCGCGCGAGCACGGCGCAAGCGGTGTGGCTGCGGCCAGCGCCGCCGCTGCGGCTTCGTTGCCGAGCCCAGTCGTCACGCCGCCGATTCCCGCCGCCGGCAGCTTTGTGCCCGCTACGCCGCTGCCGGTTTCGCCGGCCGAAGCGCCGTCGATCTTCAATGGCTCCTGAGCCAAGCGCCGCAGCCGTGTCCCAGCCGCTCGCGACCCAGACCATCGCTGCCGATAGCAACAACGGCAACACACCCACCGTCCGGCGGCGCCTCGCGGCGCTGCTCTACGAAGCGCTGATCCTGTTCGGCGTGGTGTTCATCGCCGGCTATCTGTTCAGCACGCTGACGCAACAGCGCAACGGCCTGACGCATCACAATCTGCTGGCGACGTGGATCGGCCTCGTGGTCGGCGTGTACTTTGTCTGGTTCTGGACCCACAGCGGCCAGACCTTGCCGATGAAAACCTGGCGTCTGCGCGTGGTCGCCGCCGACGGTGCGCCGCTCTCAACCGGCCGCGCGATCGTCCGCTACGTGCTTGCGTGGCTGTGGTTTTTGCCACCGCTTGCGCTGCATCCGCTGCTCGGGCTCAAGCTGCCGCAGACGCTGGTGATCGCCGGCATCTGGTTCGTGCTGTGGGCGGCTACCGGCCGTTTCGATTCGCAGCGCCAATTCCTGCACGATCGCCTCGCCGGCACACGGGTTATCAGCGTTTCGCGCTGAGCTGTCGCGGGTCAGCCGGTCGTTTATTTCGCCCTCCTGCCGAGTCGCCATCGCCTCGCGCGAGACTCGCCAGACGCCGCCGCACTAACCGCCTGATTATGTCGCGCTGCTGTCGGGCCGCTACCACACGACGCGCCTCACGCGAGCCGCGGCTTAGCTGACCTCTCAGTTACTTCACCCTACCGTCGGTCCGCCACCAATCCGCGCGAGTGATGCCTGTCGCGGGCCATCAGCATTCCGAGCTCTGCCCTTCACGCCCGCCAGATCTTCCCAGTAATAAGAACTTCTCATGACTGTCACGGCACAGTCACGCACACTTGGCCCAATACAGGCACCGCAACTCGACGCGTGAGCCATGGACCCCAAAACGTCCGCGACTTCCCTGTTCCGCCAGACCGGCCCGAGCGTCGACCCCGTCGCGTTCCGCCCGGAACCCAACCTCAGTCACGGCTTGCCGTTGCCCGTGGCGCCACTGCCGCTCGACGCCCACACCGGCCAGCACGATGAAGATCACTCCGAGCCGCATCGCTATCGCACCATCTGGCTGTCCGACATCCATCTCGGCTCGAGCGGCTGCCAGGCGCCCTATCTGCTCGACTTCCTGCGTCACAACGAGTCGGAGTATCTGTACCTGGTGGGCGACATCATCGACGGCTGGCAGTTGAAGAAAGGCTGGTACTGGCCGCAGGCGCACAACGACGTCGTGCAGAAGGTGCTGCGCAAGGCGCGCAAAGGCACGCAGGTGATCTACGTGCCCGGCAATCACGACGAAGCCGCGCGCCAGTTCTGCGACCTCGCGTTCGGCGACATCCACGTGCGCGGCGAGGCGTTTCACACCACGCTCGCCGGCAAGCGCCTGTGGATCGTGCATGGCGATCTGTTCGACGGCGTGATCCAGCACGCCAAGTGGCTCGCCTATCTCGGCGACACGCTCTACACGATGATCCTGATCCTGAACCGCTGGTTCAACCGGATCCGCAGCCGGCTCGGTTTTCCGTACTGGTCGCTGTCGCAGTACCTGAAGCACCAGGTGAAGAACGCGGTCAATTTCATCTCCTCGTTCGAACGCGTGATGACCGACGAAGCGCGCCGCCGCGGCTGCGACGGCGTGGTGTGCGGGCACATCCATAAAGCCGAGATACGCGATATCGACGGCGTCCTGTATTGCAACGACGGCGACTGGGTCGAAAGCCTGTCGGCGCTCGTCGAGACGTACGAAGGCGAACTCAAAGTGATCTACTGGACCGTGATGCGCTCCCCGGAAGTGGGCGTGCAAAAGGCCCGGGCAACCGCGTAGTCCCTGCTTGTCAACTCCTCTATTGGGCCGAAACCGATGAAGATCATGATCGTCACCGACGCATGGGAACCGCAGGTCAATGGCGTCGTGCGCACGCTGAAAAACACCACGCGCGAACTCAGCGCGCTCGGCCATCACGTCGATCTGCTGACGCCGCTCGAATTCAAAACGATCCCTTGCCCGACCTATCCGGAGATCCGCCTCTCGCTGCTGCCGCGCCGCAAACTGCGCGAACGTATCGACGCGTTCTCGCCCGACGCCTTGCACATCGCCACCGAAGGTCCGCTCGGCATGGCCGCGCGCGCCTACGCGATCCAGCACAAACTGCCGTTCACCACCGCGTATCACACGCGTTTTCCGGAGTACGTGCAGGCGCGTTTCGGCATTCCGCTCGCCGCGACCTACAAGTTCCTGCACTGGTTTCACAAGCCGTCGCTGGCTGTGATGGCGCCCACGCCGGTCGTCAAGAGCGACCTCGAAAAATTCGGCTTTACCAACGTCGTGCTGTGGACGCGCGGCGTCGACCTGGACATCTTTCACCAGATGGACTCGAAGGTGCTTAACAGCGCGCGGCCAATCTTTCTGTACGTGGGACGCGTCGCAGTCGAGAAAAACGTCGAGGCGTTTCTGAAGCTCGATCTGCCCGGTTCGAAGTGGGTCGCAGGCGAAGGTCCGGCACTCGCCGAACTGAAGTCGCGCTATCCGCAAGCGAATTACCTGGGTGTGCTGACGCAGGCCGAGTTGGCGAAGGTCTATGCGGCGGCGGATGTCTTCGTGTTCCCGAGCCGCACCGATACATTCGGGCTCGTGCTGCTCGAAGCGCTCGCCTGCGGCACACCGGTCGCGGCGTATCCGGTCACCGGCCCGATCGATGTGCTCGGCGACGGCGGCGCGGGCGCGATGCATGAAGATCTGCGCGAAGCCTGTCTCGAAGCCTTGAAGATCGATCGCAATCATGCGCGTGCGTGGGCCGAACGCTTCTCGTGGGCGGCGGCCTCCGAACAATTCGCGGCGCATCTGAAGCCGCTGCCGCGCGCCTCGTATCGCGAGGAAAGCGCCGCCGCGTGATGCGGCGTGC
Source organism: Paraburkholderia phytofirmans (assembly GCF_046028095.1). Taxonomy (GTDB): domain Bacteria; phylum Pseudomonadota; class Gammaproteobacteria; order Burkholderiales; family Burkholderiaceae; genus Paraburkholderia; species Paraburkholderia phytofirmans_A. The sequence goes on along the minus strand of NZ_JAQQDJ010000015.1, from coordinate 107,421 downwards.
CGAGCCGTCCATGCGAACCAGACCATCTACCGTGGGGCGCGCGCCGAACGGCGCGCTGCGTGCCGTCGAAACCGACAACGACAACCACACCGCGAGCATCGAACCGTTCGACGACGTGAGCGAACCAGGCACGCCGAATCATGCAGATCGCGTGCATGGTTTGAACGGCGCGAACGGCGCGAGCAATGCGAACGGCACGCAACACGAGACGCAGAACGAACCCCTCAGTCCCGACGATCCGCTCGCGACGCTGCCTTTCAATCCCTACAAAGGCAATCGCGGTCTCACGCGCGCCTGGCACGCGATGAAAAATTCGCTCGCGGGATTTCGCGTGGCGATTCGCGAGGAAAGTGCGTTTCGCCAGGAACTCACGCTCGCCGCGATCCTGATTCCCTGCGGCGTGCTGGTGCCCGTCGATCCCGTTTCGCGCGTGCTGCTGCTCGGCTCCGTACTGCTCGTGCTGATAGTCGAGCTGCTGAATTCGAGCGTGGAAGCGGCCATCGACCGGATTTCGCTCGAACGCCACGAACTCTCGCGCCGCGCGAAAGATCTCGGCAGCGCGGCCGTGATGGTCGCGCTCGGCATGTGCCTGATGACGTGGCTGCTGATCGTCGGGCCGCTTGTCGTGCATTGGATCGAGGCATGGCTATGAAGGCACGCCGAGCGCCGTACAAGCGCATTCGATCGACGCGCGAAATCGTCGCGAGCAATGAAAACCCTGACTATCCGCTTGATATAAGAACGCTCGGTTTATAATCGTCCGATACACCAACCGCGTCCGGGCGGATCACGCAAAGAGCGGCACGCCGCCGTGTGCCCCAGCCCGGCGTAACCAGGGCCGGACGACATGGAAGCCAAACCTCCCCGCCGCACGCGCGAACGGATTCTCGAGCTGTCGTTGAAGCTGTTCAACGAAATCGGCGAGCCGAACGTCACGACGACGACGATCGCCGAGGAAATGGAAATCAGTCCAGGCAACCTGTACTACCACTTCCGCAACAAAGACGACATCATCAACAGCATCTTCAGCCAGTTCGAGCAGGAGATCGAAAAACGTCTGCGTTTCCCCGACGACCATCGCGCGACCATCGACGAAATGTGGTCGTATCTGCAATACATGGTCGATTTCACCTGGCGTTATCGTTTCCTGTATCGTGATCTGAACGATCTGCTGGCGCGCAATCGCACGCTCGAAACGCACTTCAAGCAGATCATCAGCCACAAGGTGCGTTTTGCGAGTCAGTTCTGCGAACAGCTCGTGGCCGACGGCGAAATGGTCGTCACGCCGGAAGAACTGCATGTAATCGCCACCAACGTCGGCGTGATCGGCACGTACTGGCTCTCGTATCAGTTCGTGATGAACCCGCGCAAATACAACGAGCAGGAAGCGATTCGCGCGGAGCTGCATCAGGTGAGCGTGCAGATCGTGTCGCTGATGGCGCCTTATCTGCGCGGCCGCTCACGGCAGATTTTCGACGACCTCGTGTCGGGCAAGCTGCCCAAGCGCGAGTTTTACGACTACCTGCCGCCCAAGGAAGGCGCCGCGCCCCGCAACGAACCGAAGGACGTTTGAGCATGAAGTCGGTGTGTGTGTATTGCGGCTCTTCCAACGGAGCCAAACCGTTGTATGCGGAAGCGGCGCGCGCCTTCGGCCGCGCGCTGGTGCAAGCGGATCTTGCGCTGGTGTACGGCGGCGGCAAGGTCGGCTTGATGGGCGTGATCGCCGACACGGTGATGGCCGAAGGCGGCCGCGCGATCGGCGTGATTCCCGAGTTGCTGGTCAACAAGGAAGTCGGCCATAACGGCCTGACTGAACTGCATGTGGTGCCCGACATGCATCATCGCAAGAAGATGATGGCCGACCTGTCCGACGCGTTTGTCGCGATGCCGGGCGGCGCGGGCACGCTCGAAGAACTGTTCGAGGTCTACACGTGGGCGCAACTCGGCTACCACCAGAAAGCGGTGGCGCTGCTGAATATCGACGGCTTCTACGATCCGTTGGTCAACCTGTTGCAACACACCGTCGAAGAAGGCTTCATGCGACAGACCTATTTCGACATCCTGCAGATCGACGCCGATCCTGTCGGCTTGATCGGCAAGCTGCAACGCTACCAGCCGCCCGTCGCCGACAAGTGGGCGATCAAGCGCGACGCGGTCTGACTTTTCCCGAACCTCGAGGTTGCGATGACGAAAGCCGTTCTGATCACCGGTGGCAGCCGCGGCATTGGCCGCGCGACCGCGCGTTTGCTGGGTGCGCACGGCTGGTCCGTCGGCGTGAATTACGCGCGCAATCTCGCTGCCGCGCAGGACACCGCCGCTGAGGTGGAGCGCGCCGGCGGCCGCGCGTTGACGATTGCGGGCGACGTCGCGAATGAAGCCGACGTGCTCGCAATGTTCGACGCGCTTCAGCAGAAGTTCGGCCGGATCGATGCACTCGTCAATAACGCCGGCATCGTCGCGCCGTCCAGCCAGCTTGCCGACATGGACCTCGCGCGCCTGAAGCGCATGTTCGACGTCAACGTGCTGGGCGCGTATCTGTGCGCGCGCGAAGCCGCGCGGCGCATGTCGACCGATCGCGGCGGCGCGGGCGGCGTGATCGTCAACGTGTCGTCGGCGGCTTCGCGTCTTGGTTCACCGAACGAATACGTCGACTACGCCGGCTCGAAAGGCGCCGTCGATACGATGACGCTCGGCCTCGCAAGGGAACTCGGCCCGCGAGGCGTGCGCGTGAACGCGGTGCGCCCTGGCTTGATCGACACCGAGATCCACGCGAGCGGCGGCAAGCCCGAGCGCGCCGCGCAACTCGGCGCGACCACGCCGCTGGGCCGCCCCGGCACGGCTGACGAAGTGGCCGAGACCATCGTGTGGTTGTTGAGCGATGCCGCCTCGTATGTGACGGGCGCGCTGCTCGACGTGTCCGGCGGACGCTAGGCGCCCGCTCGCTTCCCGCTTCTCCCGTTATAACGCGCCGCATGCATGCACGAACGGCCGCTTTGCCTTTCGCGGGTGACGCGAACGAACTGGCGTGATTTACGTGCTTACGCCGAGGGCCGCCAAAGCGCTGATCGACGCATAGTACGGGCGTCGCGCGCCTAAAACGATGATCCGGGTGTGCGCAGAAAGGCGATTTCGTCAGCCGTCGAAGTGCGCCCGAGCGGCGCATTGCGATGCGGAAAGCGCCCGAAACGCTCGATGATTTCCGCGTGCCGCACCGCGGAGCGGTAATACGATTTGCCGCCCGGCTCCGCTTTCAACTGGGTGAACAGACGCAGCGATTCGTGCTGGCTCTCGAGTGTTTCGTCGTGCTCGAACGGCAGATAAGCGAACGCACGATGATGCGCGGTAGGCAACAAGCGGTCAGCCCCGCTCGCAATCATCTGCTGCGCGATGCGCCAGGCTTTCTGGTCAGCTGCGAACGCACGCGCTGTATTGCGATGACAATTGCGCGAGAACTGATCCAGCACGATGACGAGCGCCAGTGCGCCGAGCGGTGTTTGCGTCCAGCTATCGAGCATGGATTCGCGTGCCGCGTCGATCAGCGCACCGAAGCGTTCGCGCAGCATCGCGTCGTAGTCGGCATTGCGTGAAAACCAGATTTTGCGCTCGGTGTCGTACTCCGGCGCGCCGGGTAGGCCGAACCAGCAGTCGAGAACTTCGCGTGCTTCCTGAGGCAAATTAGCGTACTCAGCGGAAAGCTGGCCCGAGTCCAACCCGTTAGCCATTCCGGTTGCGCATCCAGTCAGCCGTTTCGAAAAACGAGCCGAGCAGGCGCTCCCTCAGCGGCTCATCGAGACCGACATCTTCCATCGCCCACGCCATGCACCTGAGCCACTGATCGCGCTCGCTCGACGCGATCGCGAACGGCAGATGCCGCGCGCGCAAACGCGGATGCCCAAAGCGGCTGATGTAGTGATCGGGTCCACCTAACCAGCCGCACAGGAACCAGAAGAACTTGTCGCGCGAACCTTCGAGCGATTCGGGATGCAACGCGCGGATTCCAGCGAAGTCCGCTTCGAGATCCATCAGGTCGTAAAAGCGGTCGACCAGTTCGCGCACACGCGCTTCGCCGCCCACCAGTTCGAAGGCCGTCGGCTGCGCCGCGGACACTTCGTCGTTCAGATCACTCATACCCACTCACCAACCGATAAGAAAAATCACGCGTCCCGCAGCGATTGCAACGCGGGCCGCGCCAGCACATGCCGCAGGCTCAGCCAGCCGCCCACGCCGGCACACGCGATGCCGGCGGCAATGCCCGCCGGCAACAGCCAGGGATTGAAACTCAGATAGAACTCGAACACGCGCGTCGCCAGCACGTAGCCGATGGCCTGCGCGCCGGCCGCCGCCATCAAGCCCGCCAGCGCGCCCACCGCGACGAACTCAGCGATCTGCACAGCCCGCACCTGACGATGCGATGCGCCCAGCGCGCGCAGCAGCGCGGATTCTCGCATACGCTCATCGCGCGTGCCGGCGAGCGCCGCGTACAGCACGAGCACGCCCGCCGCGAGCGTGAACGCGAACAGGAACTGCACCGCGCCGATCACCTGCTGCAACACGCGTTGCACCTGCGCGAGAATCGGACCAGTGTCGATGGCCGTGAGGTTCGGATAGGCGGCGATCAGGCCGTCGATAGTCGACTGTTTTTCCTGCGGCAAATGGAAACTCGTGATGAACGTCGCCGGGAAATCCTGCAGCGCGGCGGGCGGCATCAGCACGAAAAAGTTGACCTTGAACGAACCCCAGTCGAGCTTGCGCACACTCGTGACAGGCGCGTCGATCTGCAAGCCGGTCACGTCGAAACGCAGCATGTCGCCGGGCTTCACGTCGATCAGCTTGGCGAGTCCCTGCTCGATCGAAATCTGCGGCGTTTTCGTGTCGCCATACCAGGTGCCGGCCGCGAGGCGGTTGTCGTCGGGCAGCTCGGTCGTGTACGACAGATTGAATTCGCGATCCACGAGACGCCTGGCGTCGTCGCTCTTGAATGAATCGGGGTTGACCGGCTTGCCGTTGATCGCCGTCAGCCGGCCGCGCACCATCGGCGCGAGCACCGTGCCGGGCACGCCGTGCGTGTTCAGATACTGCGTGACGGCGTCGCGCTGGTCGGGCTGGATGTCGATGATGAATTCGTTCGGCGCATCGGGCGGCGTCGATTTGCGCCAGCCGGCCACGAGGTCGTTGCGCGTCATTGCGATCAGCAACAGGCACATGAGGCCGATGCCGAGCGCGGTGATCTGCAGCGCGCTCGCGCTGCTGCGCCGTTCGAGCGACGCCAGCGCATAACGCCAGCCGATGCTCGCATTTACGCGCTCGCTGCGCACGACGCGCGCCGCGCCCCACAGCGCCAGCCGCGCGATGCACGCGAACACCAGCATCCCGCCCGCGAAGCCGCCCGCGACGATTCCGCCGAGCTTCAACTCGCCCGCCGCGATGATCAGCAGCGCGGCGAACAGCGCGATGCCGAGCGCGTAAGCCGCCCACGCCGTGCGCCCCGCTTCGCCCCATTCGCGGCGCAGCACGCGCACCGGCGGCACGCGCGTGAGCGGCAACAGCGGCGGCAACGCGAAGCCCAGCAGCAGCACGAGACCGGCCGCGATGCCTTCGAGTGCCGGCCATGCCGTCGGATATGGGAGCGCGACGTCGATCAGACTGCCGAGCCACGTGAGCAACGCCAGATGCCCCAGAAAACCGAGCGCCACGCCAAGCGCGCCGCCGATCAAACCGAGCCCGACGAATTCGAGCGTGAACAGCGCCCGCAAAGTCGTTTGACTGACGCCGAGGCAACGCATCGCCGCGCAGCCGTCCAGATGCCGGCGCATATACCGATGCGCGGCCATCGCAATCGCCACGGCCGCCAGCAACGCGGTGAGCAGCGAGACGAGCGTGAGGAAGTGGCTCGCGCGATCGAGCGTCTGACGCACTTGCGGCTGGCCGTCCTGCAGCGATTCGAGCGCGACGCCGCGCATCTTGCCGCCGTCCACACGCTCATGCGCGAACTGCGCGAAGCGCGCCACCGACTCGTCCGTGCCCGCGACCAGCAAGCGGTACGTCACGCGGCTGCCGTAGGTGACGAGGCCGGTGGACGGCACGTCGTCGGCGCGCAGCATCAGGCGCGGCGAGAAATTCACGAACGAGAAACCGCGATCGAGTTCGCGCGTGATCACAGCGCCGATCGTGAAGTTGCGACCGCCGACTTTCACGCTATCGCCCACATGCACCTTCAACGCATCGAGCAGCGCCTGATCGACCCACACGACGCCCGGCGGCGGAATCGACTGCGCCGGATGATCCGCCGCGCCCGGAGCCGACGCAATCCGCAACGCGCCGCGCAACGGATAACCCGGCGACACCGCCTTGATAGCGGCAAGCCGCGAGACCGGCTGCGCACCGGTCGAATTGATCATGCTGGGAAAGATCGCCGTGCTGGCGGTATTCAGGCCGAGCGCCTTGGCTTGCCCGGCGAATTGCGGATCGACCGGATGATCGGCCCGCACGATGAAGTCGGCGGCGATCATGCGCCGCGCGTCGCGCTCGAGCCCCTGATGCAGACGGTCAGCCAGAAAGCCGACACTCGACAGCGCCGCCACGGCCAGCACCAGCGCCAGCAGCAGCATCGTCAGCTCGCCGGCGCGCCAGTCGCGCGATGTCATGCGAATGGACTGGCGCACCAGATCCATGCCGCCGAACCGGCGCGTCGTCGTCGGTAAAGCCCTGCGCGCCGTGGAACCCCGTACCGTATCGCTCAATCGTGCCTGCTCCTGGCGAAGCGCGACACCATGTGCGTCGCCATGCCGCGAAAACCACCCTGCACCCCACGCCAGAGCCGCGGCAACGCCCAGCCGGCCAGCATCAGGAAACCGATCATCAGGACCAGAAACACCAGCGGCACGAACAGCGCGAGCAGCATGCCGCCGAACACGAGTCCGTCTTCAGCGGTCGAGGTCACCACGTTCGACACCGGTTCCGGCGACAGATTGATCAACGCGCGCGTGCCTGCTTTAGCAAGGTGCGCGGTGCCCGCCAGCGTGCCGCCCGCGAGCGCGGCCACTGTCAGCAGCGCCGGATCGGCATGGCCGAGCGCGCCGGCGGCCAGCACGGCGCCAGCCGGAATACGGATGAAGGTATGGACCGCGTCCCACAGCGAATCGAACGCGGGGATCTTGTCGGCGAGAAATTCGGTGACGGTCAGCACACCCGCCACGCCGATGACCCACGGCGAGGACAGCGCGGACAGCGTATCGGGAAGATGGACAAGGCCGAGCCGGGCGAACACGCCGGCCAGCAGGACCGTCAGGTAGAGGCGCAGGCCGCTGCCCCATGAGAGGCCCGCCGCGAGCGAAAGTGATTCAAGCATGGCCGCCTCCAGGCGCGCTGTGCGTGCCGGGCGCTTCGACGGGCCACGAATGAGGCCGCGCATCGAAGTCGTCAGACCCGCGCCAAGCCGGTCGCGCCAAATGGGCCGCGGACAATTTCAGGTTGGATTCGATCTCATTATAGCCACGTTAATTCGCAGAACGCAGAGCGGCGAACAAATGGGCGGCTTGAATGGAGGCGCGAGCCGGGCGCGCGCAGATTGGGACAAGACGCCCGGCAACGCGTTGAAATGCGGGGCTCAATGCCCGGAAGACAGCTTCAGGCCGATCAATCCGATCACGATCAGCGCCGCGCTGGCGACTCGCGCGACGGTCAACGCCTCGCCCATCATCACGATTCCGAAGATGAACGCGCCGACCGCGCCGATTCCCGTCCATACCGCGTACGCCGTGCCGAGCGGCAACTGACGCATGGCCATGGCAAGCAGCACGAAGCTGCCGAGCGCCGTCACGATCGTGAACACGGACGGCCAGAGGCGGGTGAAACCGTCGGAGGTTTTGAGACCGGCCGCCCACGCAACTTCGAGCAAACCGGCGATCAACAGAAGAATCCAGGACATGAGACAGCTCCATGGTCAGATGGGGCCGTCCCCGTTTGTGAAACCGCAAGGTCGTCCTTACGAACTGTAATTATACCAAAACTGCCCTGAGGCGACTGCCAGCCGTTCATTGCCGGGACACGCGTCCGGCCGCGGCAAATTGCCCACACAGGCTCAAACCGCGCCTACCAGCCGGTATCCGACACCCGTTTCCGTGATGATGTGCTCCGGTTGCGCCGGGTCGCGCTCCAGCTTGCCGCGCAGATGCGCCATATAGATCCGCAAATAGTGATGGCTCTCCACATGCGACGGCCCCCACACCTCGCGCAGCAACTGGCGGTGCGTCAGCACGCGGCCGGCATGGCGCACCAGCGTCGCGAGCAGCCGGTATTCGATCGGCGTCAGATGGACGACCGCGCCGTCTCGGCTCACCTGCCGCAGGGCCAGATCGACGGTTACCGTGCCGAAGCGCACCTGCGGCGTTTCGTTGGCGCCGCCCTGATTGCGCCGCCGCATATGCGCGCGAATCCGCGCCAGCAACTCGGATACGCCGAACGGCTTGGTGAGGTAGTCGTCCGCGCCGGCATCGAGCGCGGCGACTTTTTCGCTCTCCTGGGTGCGCGCCGACAGCACGATCACCGGCAATTCGCTCCAGCCGCGCAGTTCGCGGATCACGTCGAGACCGTCGGTGTCAGGCAGGCCGAGATCGACGATCACCAGATCGGGCTTGCGCGTCGCGGCTTCGACGAGACCCTGCTTGCCGGTTTCGGCGTCGTGCACGACGATGCCCTCGCCTTCCAGCGCCGTTCGCACAAAGCGGCGAATCTGCTTTTCATCTTCGATCAGGACGACGGTGATGCTCGGGTCACTCATGGCTAGGCTTGGAAAGCGGGTTAAGAGTTGAATCGCCGCCGGGGTCGGTGTCGGCGTGGGTCAAGGAGTCGGCGCCTTCGTTTTCCAGTGCATCGGGTGCGTCGGGCGGCGTTTCCACCGGCAGCGTGAACCAGAAGCGCGCGCCTTCGACACGGCTGTCCGCGGACACGCGATTGAGCGCGCCGATTGTACCGCCGTGCGCTTCCACGATCGCGCGGCAGATCGCGAGCCCGAGACCAATACCCGGCTTGGCCGACTCCTTCTCGCCGCGCGTGAATTTCTCGAACACGCGCGCTTCCATGCCGGCGGGCAGACCCGGGCCGGTATCGTCGACGCTCACGCGCACGAACGACTTCCCGTCCGCGTCGAGCCGCTGCGCGCCGATCGTCAGCGGCGTGGCCGGCGCGGTGTATTTGGCGGCGTTCTCGAACAGGTTGGAGAAGAGGCGTTCCATCAGCACGGCGTCGAGGTGCAGGAGCGGCAGATCGGCGGGCAGTTTCACTTGCACCGGATGATTCGCCAGCACGCGTTTGCACGCCCGCAGCGCGGCGCCCACCGTCTCTTCGAGGAGCGTCCATTGCTGGTTCAGCTGCAGACTGCCCGCCTGCAGACGCGCCATGTCGAGCAGATTCGTGACGATGCCGGTCATGCGCAGCGCTTCTTCGTGAATCGCTTCGACCAGCTCGCTGTTGGGCTGCGCCTGGGGCGCTTGCGCGAGCATCGACGAGAAGCCGACGATGGTCGTCAACGGCGTGCGCAGATCGTGCGAGATCGCCGACAACAACGAGTTGCGCAAGCGCTCCGACTCCATGTTGACGAGCGCATCGCGCGCGATGTCGACGTAATGCACCCGTTCCAGCGCGAGCGCGATCTGCGCGGCGAACGCGTCGAGCATGCGCTGCTGCTCGGGCACGTCGAGCTCGCCCTCGTCGCGCATCACCACTGCGAGCACGCCGCGCGTGCGCATCGGCGCCTTGAGCGGCAGGTAGAGCGCGGCGGCGGCGGGCAGCGTGTCAGTGCCGTGGCCGGCCGGCTTCTGCTGGTCGTAGACCCATTGGCCGACGTCGCTGTCGAGCAGCTCGCCTTCGAGCGTGATCGCCGCGTCGGGATCCTCGATCTTCTGCTTCACCTGATCGGCACTGTCCGGCAACAGAATCGCGACGCGCGCGCCGAACACCTCGCTCACATGCCGGCTGCCGATTTCGACGATCTGTTCCGTGGTCAGCGCCGCGGCCAGTTCGCGCGCCATCGCGTACATCGCGCCGGTGCGCTGTTCGCGACGCCGCGCGACGCTCGCCTCGCGGCGCAGGCTCGACGTGAGATGGCTGATCACCAGCGACGTCAGCAGCATGCCGAGGAAGGTCAGCAGGTATTGCGTATCGGAGACCGACAGCGACATGCGCGGCGGCACGAAGAAGAAATCGAACGCGGCCACGCTCATGAACGACAGCACCACGCCGGGCCCGCGCCCCAGCTTCACCGCGGCGAAGATCACGCCGAGCAGATACAGCATGACGAGATTGGCCAGATCGATATGGTCGATCAACTGGCTCGCCAGCAGCGTGATGGCCGCGCAGATCAAGAGCGCGAAGCCGTAGGCGCGCGGCGGCGAGCGGCGTTCACGCGCCGCGCTCAGCGCCTCGCGCCATGCGTTCGCGGTGGTGTTCAACAGATGCCGATGCTCGCCGCCGTCGCGCTCGGACGACGCGCGAATCAGCGTGAGATCGAGATCGCCCGCCTTCTCGGCGATCCGGTCGCCGAGCGGCCGGCGCAGCCAGCGCTTCACGCCCGTGCGTGCCGACGCGCCGGCTACCAGCTTCGACACGTTGCGCGCCTGCGCATAGCCGATCAGCGCGACGGCCGCGTCGGCGGCCGCCAGCGTGGCGGTTTCGGCGCCGAGTTCCGCGGCGAGCTTCAACGCGTTCAGCGTGCGTTCGCGACGCGCGTCGGGCAGACGCTGCAACGCCGGCGTCTCCACATAGACGGCGATCCAGTCGGCTTTCAGGCTGGCGGCGAGGCGCGCCGCCGCGCGCACCAGCATCGGTGCTTCCGGACCGGGGCCGACGCACACCAGCAAGCGCTCGCGCGCCTGCCAGATGCGCTGGATCGAACGGTCGGCGCGATATTCACGCATTTGCGCATCGACGCGATCCGCGGTGCGGCGCAGCGCCAGTTCGCGCAGCGCGATCAGATTGCCTTTGCGAAAGAAGTTGCGCACCGCGCGCTCGGCCTGCTGCGGCATGTACACCTTGCCGTCGCGCATGCGGTCGAGCAGTTCCTCGGCGGGCAGGTCGACCAGCGTGACTTCGTCGGCGCGATCGAACACGCGGTCGGGCACCGTCTCCCAGACGCGAATGCCGGTGATCTGGCCGACCACGTCGTTCAGACTTTCGAGGTGCTGGACGTTGACCGTGGTATAGACGTCGATGCCCGCGTCGAGCAGTTCGTAGACGTCCTGCCAGCGCTTCAGATGGCGCGCGCCCTGCACGTTCGAATGCGCGAGTTCGTCGACGAGAATCAGTGCCGGCTTGCGGGCCAGCGCGGCGTCGAGATCGAATTCGCCGAGCTTGCGGCCGCGGTACTCGATATGCGCGAGCGGCAGCACGTCGAGACCGTCGAGCAGCGCCGCGGTTTCGGTGCGGCCATGCGTTTCGGCGATGCCGACCACCACGTCCGCGCCTTCGTCGTGACGGCGGCGCGCGGCCTGCAACATCGCATAAGTTTTGCCGACGCCCGCCGACGCGCCGAAAAAAATCTTCAGCCTGCCTCGCTGACGTTTTTCTTCGTCGCGTTGCAGCTTGTCGAGCAACTCATCGGGATCGGGGCGGTTCATGCTCAATGGTTTTCATCGTTGGGCGAGCTTCGGTGTGTGCATGGTGGCACGGCGGCGGGCCGGCCGCAAATGACGGCACTGTGACGTATATTGCGTCGCGCCGTCAAAAGGCAAAGGCGGAGTCGCGCGGACGCCGCCTTTGTGAAGCGAAGCGCTACTGCGTTTCGTCGATCAACCGTGCTTCATCTCGTCCAGCGCCAGGTTCAGTTGCAGCACGTTCACGCGCGGCTCACCGAGAATGCCGAACTGACGGCCGCTCGTATAACGATCCACCAGCGCCTGCACGTCGTTCGCTGCGAGCTTGCGTGCGTTAGCGACGCGCTCGATCTGATAGGCCGCTGCGGCCGGGCTGATCTCCGGATCGAGACCGCTGCCCGACGACGTCACCAGATCGACCGGCACCGGCTTCGACATATCCGTGCCGGCCGCTTTCAGCGCGTCGAGACGGCCTTTGATTTCGTCGAGCAACGCGGGGTTGGTCGGGCCGAGATTCGAACCGCTCGAACCCTGCGCGTTGTACGGCATCGGGCTGGTGGCCGACAGGCGGCCCCAGAAGTATTGCGGCGCATCGAACTGCTGGCCGATCAGCTTCGAGCCGACCACCTTGCCGTTCTGTTCGAGCATGCTGCCGTTGGCCTGATCGCCGAAGGCCGCCTGACCGACGGCGGTCATCACGGCAGGATAAGCAAGTCCGGTCAGGGCGGTGAGCACCGCGAAGATCACGATCAACGGACGGAACAGATTTTTCATGATGAATGATTCCTTGTGAACTGGCGCGCTAGCGCTTAGACCCAACCGAACGCGGCCAGCACCATATCGATCAGCTTGATGCCGATGAACGGCACGATGATCCCGCCCAAACCGTAGATCAGCAGATTGCGGCGCAGCAGAATCGCCGCGCCCAGCGCGCGATAACGCACGCCCTTGAGCGCCAGCGGAATCAGCAGCACGATGATCAGCGCGTTGAAAATCACCGCCGACATGATGGCCGAGGCCGGCGTGGCCAGATGCATCACGTTCAGCGCGTTCAGCGCCGGATAGGTCGTCGCGAACGCGGCCGGAATGATCGCGAAGTACTTGGCGACGTCGTTGGCAATCGAGAACGTGGTGAGCGAACCGCGCGTCATCAGCATCTGCTTGCCGATCTCGACGATCTCGATCAGCTTGGTCGGATTCGAATCGAGGTCGACCATGTTGCCCGCTTCCTTCGCGGCCTGCGTGCCGGTGTTCATCGCCACCGCCACATCCGCCTGCGCGAGCGCCGGGGCGTCGTTGGTGCCGTCGCCGGTCATCGCCACGAGGCGGCCTTCGGCCTGGTGCGCGCGGATCGTGGCGAGCTTCGCTTCCGGCGTGGCTTCGGCGAGGAAATCGTCGACGCCCGCTTCGGCTGCAATCGCGGCGGCGGTCAGGCGGTTGTCGCCCGTCACCATGATGGTCTTGATGCCCATCTTGCGCAGCTCGGCGAAACGTTCCTTGATGCCGCCCTTCACCACGTCCTTCAACTCGATCACGCCGAGCACGCGCGCGCCCTGCTCGCCTTTCTCGGCTACCACCAGCGGCGTGCTGCCGCGCCGCGCGACTTCGGCCACGGCGTTGCTCACTTCATTCGGGAAACGGCCGCCGTTGGCTTCGACGTAGTTCTTCACCGCGTCGGCCGCGCCCTTGCGAATTTCGCGGCCCGGCAGATCGACGCCGCTCATGCGCGTTTGCGCAGTGAACGCAAGGAACGTGGCATGCAACGAGGCCATGTCGCGTTGACGAATGTTGAAGCGCTGCTTCGCCAGCACGACAATGCTGCGGCCTTCCGGCGTTTCATCGGCGAGCGACGACAGTTGCGCGGCATCCGCGAGCGCTTCTTCCGTCAAACCCGGCGCCGGCACGAACTGCGATGCCTGGCGATTGCCGAGCGTGATGGTGCCGGTCTTGTCGAGCAACAGCACATCGACGTCGCCGGCGGCTTCCACGGCGCGGCCCGAAGTAGCGATCACGTTCGCCTGCATCATGCGGCTCATGCCGGCCACGCCGATCGCCGACAACAAGCCGCCGATGGTCGTCGGGATCAGACACACCAACAGAGCGACCAGCGCGGTAATCGTCACCACGTGGCCCGCTTTCGCGGCTTCGACCGAGAACATCGAGAACGGCAACAGCGTGGCCGTTGCCAACAGCATCACGATCGTCAGCGCGACCAGCAGAATCGTCAAAGCGATTTCATTCGGCGTTTTCTGACGCTTCGCGCCTTCGACCATCGCGATCATACGGTCGAGGAACGCTTCGCCCGGATTCGCGGTGACGCGCACCACGATCCAGTCCGACAGCACGCGCGTGCCGCCCGTCACCGACGAAAAGTCGCCGCCCGACTCGCGGATCACCGGCGCGGACTCGCCCGTGATCGCCGATTCGTCGACCGACGCGACACCGTCGATCACTTCGCCGTCGGCAGGAATCACGTCGCCGGTTTCGACCAGCACGACGTCGCCCTTGCGCAGATCGGAAGCCGTCAGGATGCGGATCGGCGACTTCGGATGCGGCTCGTTCAACTTCTTGGCCATCACGTCTTTCTTCGCGCTGCGCAGCGAAGCCGCCTGGGCCTTCGAACGGCCTTCGGCGAGCGCTTCCGCGAAGTTGGCGAACAGCACCGTGAACCACAGCCACAAGGTGACCGCGAGAATGAAGCCCGCGGGCGCCTCGGCCTGGCCGCCGAGCGCGGCGATCCAGAGAATGGTCGTGAGAATGCTGCCCACGTACACGCAGAACATCACCGGATTGCGGAACTGCGTGCGCGGCGTCAGCTTCTTGAAGGAGTCCACGATCGCCGGGCGCAGCAGCGCTGGGTCGAACATGGACCGGGTTGCATTATGTTCAGTCATTGAATCCTCGAATTTCCCGTTTGCGCCTGTTCAGTCGTTGGATCGCAAGGGCCGCCTCAATGGGCGCCCATCATGATCAGATGTTCGACACCAGGACCGAGCGCGAGCGCGGGCACATAAGTCAGCGCGCCGACCAGCAGCACCGTGCCGAGCAACAGCACGACGAACAGCGGTCCATGCGTGGGCAACGTGCCGCCCGTCACACCGATGCGCTTTTTCGCGGCGAGCGAACCGGCAATCGCGAGCACCGGAATGATCGTGCCGAAGCGGCCGAACCACATCGCGATCGCGGTGAGCCAGTTGTAGAACGGCGTGCTCACGGTGAGGCCCGCGAACGCGCTGCCGTTGTTATTGGCGGCCGAGCTGAACGCGTAGAGGATTTCGGAGAAACCGTGCGCGCCGGGGTTGGCGATACCCGCCTTGCCCGCGTCGCTCAACACCGCGATCGACGTGCCGACCAGCACCAGCAGCGGCGTGAGCAGCACGACGATCGACACCATCTTCATCTCGTACGCTTCGATCTTCTTGCCGACGTATTCCGGCGTGCGGCCGATCATCAGGCCCGCGACGAACACGGCCAGCATCGCGAACACGAGCATGCCGTACATGCCGGAACCCACGCCGCCGAAGATCACTTCACCGAGTTGCATCAGCAGCATCGGATAGAGGCCGCCGATCGGCGTCAGCGAGTCGTGCGTGTTGGCGACCGCGCCGCACGATGCCGCGGTAGTCGCGACCGTGAAGATGCCCGACTGCGCGATGCCGAAGCGCGTTTCCTTGCCTTCCGCATTGCCGCCCGACTGCAGCGCATTGGCCGACTGGTCGACATGCAAGGCGGCGATGGCCGGATTGCCGACCTGCTCGGCGCTAATCTCGCCGAACACGCAGACGGCAAACGCGATCGTCATGGCGGCGAGCACGGCCACGCCCTGCTTGCGGTCCGCGATCATGCGGCCGAACACCAGCGCCAGCGCCGCGGGGATGATCAGGATCGAGAGCAACTGCAGGAAGTTCGAGAACGGTGTCGGGTTTTCATACGGATGCGCCGAGTTGCCGTTAAAGAAGCCGCCGCCGTTGGTACCGAGCATCTTGATCGCTTCCTGCGACGCGACCGGGCCCATGGCGAGGGTCTGCGTCTTCACGGGCGTATCGACCGTCACCGGATTGCCCTTGGCGTCTTTCACCGGGTTGCCTTGCGCGTCGAGCTTGGGCGCGGCGTACGTCGTGGTTTGCAGCGTCGGCACGTCCTGATAGGCCTTGAAGTTCTGCACCACGCCCTGGCTCATCAACAGCGCCGCGACGATCGCCGACATCGGCAGCAAGACGTAGAGCGTCACGCGCGTGAGGTCGACCCAGAAGTTGCCGATGGTTTGCGCGGTGTGACGCGCAAAGCCGCGAATCAACGCGATCACCACCACGATGCCGGTGGCGGCCGAGAAGAAGTTCTGCACGGTGAGGCCGAGCATCTGCGTCAGATAGCCGACGGTTTGCTCAGGCGAATAGTCTTGCCAGTTCGTGTTGGTCACGAAACTGACCGCGGTGTTGAATGCGCCGTCGACCGTCATCGGGCCGAACTGCTGCGGGTTGCCCGGCAGCCAGCCTTGCACGCGCAACAGCACGTACAGGAACGCCACGCCGAGCACGTTGAACGCGATCGTGGCGATCGCGTAGTGCTTCCAGCTCATCTCCTTCGACGCATCGACGCCCGCGATGCGATACAGCAGACGTTCGACGGGACCGCCGAAGCGGACCACGCGCGAGCTGCCGTCCATCACGGCGCTGAGATAGCGGGCCATCGGCACCGCGGCTGCCAGCAGCACGACGATGAAGAGGCCCGCTTGCAGGACATTGTTCGAGTTCATTCAATGTCCTCCGCGCGCAACAGCGCATAGACCAGATAGGCGAACAGCAGCGCGGTGGCCGCGCCCGATAACCACAGAATCCAGTTCATGAGCGCGCTCCCTGCCCACGACGGAACTGCATCAACTTCTCGCAGCCGGCAATCAATGCGAAGGTCAGCGCGGCAAACAGCACCAGCCCCCCGACATACAGCACATCCATTTTTGTTCTCCATTACACGGACTTTGGATAGCCGCAACGTTATGCCGATCCGCGTAAAGGCCTGGTCAAAGATGGCGTGACGCGTATAAAAATCGCGTAAACGGACAAGGCCGTTCCATCCTGCGATGGAACGGCCTTCGGTTGGCTGTGTCTGGCTTTGCGGCGGGCGGCGCCGGTTTGGCTACGGCTCGGGCACGTTCGTCGATGTGCGTTCGTTTTTATACGACCGCCACTGGCGCGCTCGGGTCGCCGTCGTGCGTTACGGCAGAAGCACCGTGGAGCCCGTTGTGCGGCGCCCTTCGAGATCCGCATGCGCTTGGCCGACGTCCGACAAAGCGTATCGCTGATTGATGCTCGTCTTGACCTTGCCCGACACCAGCACGTCGAACAACTCGGTGGACGCCGCCTCGTAGTCGCTGCGTTTGGCGATGTAGGTAAAGAGCGTCGGCCGCGTGAAGAACAGCGAACCACGTCCCGCGAATTCCGACGAGTCGATCGGCGGCAACGGCCCCGACGCGTTGCCGAAGCTCACGAACAGGCCGAGCGGCGCGAGGCAATCGAGCGAGCCCGTAAACGTGTCTTTACCGATCGAGTCGTACACCACCGGCACGCCCGCGCCGTTGGTGATCTCGCGCACGCGTTTGGTGAAGTTCTCGCGCGTGTAGACGATCGCGTGATCGCAACCGTGCGCCGTGGCGATCTCCGCTTTCTCATCCGAGCCGACCGTGCCGATCACCGTCGCACCGAGCGCCTTCGCCCACTGGCACACCAGCAGACCGACGCCGCCCGCCGCGGCCTGGATCAGGATCGTGTCGCCGGCTTTCACGGGATACGTGCGGCGCAGCAGATATTGCGCGGTCAGGCCTTGCAGCATCACCGAGGCGGCCTGCTCGTCGCTCAACGCGTCGGGTACTTTCACGACCAGTGCCGCCTGCAGCACGCGCTCCTGCGCATACGCGCCGGGCGGACGTCCCACGTACGCGATGCGGTCGCCCACCTTCAGACCGGTCACGCCCGGGCCGAGCGCCGTCACTTCGCCGGCCGCTTCCATGCCGAGGCCGCCGGGCAACGGCAACGGATAAAGACCGGTGCGGAAGTACACGTCGATATAGTTCAGCCCGACCGCCGTCTGCCTGACGCGGATCTCGCCCGCGCCCGGCTCACCGACTTCGACGTCGACCCACTTCATCACTTCGGGACCGCCGGTTTTATCGAATCGGATTGCTTTGGTCATCACGTCTCCTTGAGGTTGGTTTTGATTCAGGCGTGGCCGGAGCGAACGCTCAAACCTGTTGCGTGAGTCGCAAGGTCAGCGAGTCGAGCACCATGCGCGCCGTCGAAATGTTGGTCGCGCACGGAATGTTGTGCACGTCGCATGCGCGAACCAGCGCGTTGATGTCCGGCTCGTGCGGCTG
This sequence comes from Paraburkholderia phytofirmans, assembly GCF_046028095.1. Lineage (GTDB taxonomy): Bacteria > Pseudomonadota > Gammaproteobacteria > Burkholderiales > Burkholderiaceae > Paraburkholderia > Paraburkholderia phytofirmans_A. The sequence continues at coordinate 89,463 of NZ_JAQQDJ010000015.1, read as the reverse complement.
CGGCGTCATCGGGTCGCGCAGGAAGATCACCATGTCCACGCGCCCTTCCGCGAGCTGCGCGCCGATCTGCAGATCGCCGCCGTGCGGGCCGGACAACATCCGCTCGACCGTGAGGCCGTGCGCGTCGGCAATCCGGCCGCCGGTCGTGCCGGTCGCCACGATGTCGCAGCGCCTGAGCGTGTCGACGTATTCGCCCGCCAGTTTGACGATGTCGTCCTTTTTGTGATCGTGCGCGATCAGCGCGATGCGGGTGGTCATGACGTAAGACTCCTGAAACCGTTGTGATTGTCGTTGTTGTGGTGATGCTTTAGGACGTGCCGTTCAGAACGTGCCGGGATACGTGCCGCCGTCGATCAGCAAGTTCTGTCCGGTGATATAGCCGGCATGCACGCTGCACAGGAACGCGCAGGCGGCGCCGAATTCCTCACGGGTGCCGAAACGGCCGGCGGGGATCGTCTTCGTGCGCTGCTTGCGGGCTTCGTCGACGGAAATGTTTTGCGCCTTGGCTTGCGCCGCGAAGGTGACGCCGATGCGGTCGGTGTCGAACAGCCCCGGCAGCAGATTGTTGATGGTCACGCCGGTGGGCGCGACCTTGCGCGCGAGTCCCGCGACGAAGCCGGTCAGCCCCGAGCGCGCGCCGTTGGACAACCCGAGCACGTCGATCGGCGCCTTCACCGCCGAACTCGTGATATTGACGATGCGCCCGTAACCGTTCGCGCTCATCGAGTCGATGGTCGCGCGAATCAGCTCGATCGGCGTGAGCATGTTGCTCTCGAGCGCGCGGATCCAGTCTTCATGCGTGAAGTCGCGGAAGTCGCCCGGCGGCGGGCCGCCCGCGTTGTTGACCAGAATGTCCGGCTGCGGACAAACGGCGAGCGCCGCGGCGCGGCCTTCCGGCGTGGTGATGTCGCAGGCCACCGTCTTCACTTCCACGCCGCTTTGCTTGCGAATCTCCGCCGCGGTCGCCTCCAGCGTCTCGGCGGTGCGCGCGACGATCGTCAGATTGACACCTTCGGCGGCGAGCGCTTCCGCGCAGCCGCGCCCCAGGCCCTTGCTGGCCGCGCAGACCAGCGCGGTGCGTCCTGCGATTCCCATGTCCATGTGTGTACTCCTCGTGAAGTTGTGCCGCGTGCGAGACGCCGGTTGCCGCAAGTTTTTGCCGTTCCTCGGAGCCCTGGCGCAAGGCGACAGGGCTGGGACCGCATTCTCGAGAAACCGCGGACCGAATCCAGCGCTCTCCCCTCGGCCTCGACCCCGGCGACAGATCCGGAGCCCTCTCGCGGCAAAGTTTCCCCGATTCTAGAAGAATCGGTGCCGGACTGCGCCGGGCCTGTGCAATCTCCGGTATCTTCGGGCGGCACTCTTTCGGTAAACTTGCGCCGTGGCGCGTCCGCCAGCCAGCCGGTACTCCGGCCGCGCGGCGCGCCGAACCGATCCCTCTAGCCGCCCCGTGCGCACCCGCCATGACCCAGGACAGCCGTTTTCCCAATCTCTTCATCCTCGATCACCCGCTGATCCAGCACAAGCTGTCGCATATGCGCGACCGGGATACTTCGACCCGCACGTTCCGCGAACTGCTGCGTGAAATCACGCTGCTGATGGGCTATGAAATCACCCGCAATCTACCCATGACCACGCGCCGCCTGACCACGCCGCTCGTCGAGATCGACGCGCCGGTGATCGCCGGCAAGAAACTGGCGATCGTGCCGGTGCTGCGGGCGGGCATCGGCATGTCGGACGGCCTGCTGGAACTCGTGCCGTCGGCGCGGGTGGGCCACATCGGTGTATATCGCGCCGAGGACCATCGGCCGGTCGAATACCTGGTGCGCCTGCCGGATCTCGAAGACCGCGTGTTCATTCTGTGCGACCCGATGGTCGCGACCGGCTATTCCGCCGTGCACGCGGTCGACGTGCTCAAGCGCCGCAACGTGGCCGGCGAGAACATCCTGTTTCTCGCGCTGGTCGCCGCGCCCGAAGGCGTGCAGGTGTTCCAGGACGCCCATCCGGACGTCAAGCTGTATGTCGCCTCGCTCGATTCGCATCTGAACGAGCACGCGTACATCGTGCCGGGTCTCGGCGACGCCGGCGACCGCCTGTTCGGCACGAAAAACTGAAAGCGGCCAGAAAAGCGCGTGACGGCGTGCGCCAGCCGCCGTCGCCACGCACTTTTCGCGGCGTTGGCCGCTATCTCGTCCTCTGCCGCCCCCCTGCGGCGTGATAAAATTCGAATCCGCTCAAAGAGCGGCTCAACTCGCATTACCGTTGACCACACCGCCTGGCGCACCGCGCCTTTCGCGGGGCCTGGCAGGCCGGCGCGGCGTTTGCCGCGTGCCAGCCGCACCGCCCCGTCCCAATCGCGCTGCCGACTCGCGGTCCCGCCAGCCGGGCCCGGCTGGCCGTGATCAGGCGCGAGACGCCCAGCCACGGGCGGTTGGCCATGAACAGTTGAGCCGGACAGTCAGGCAGCGGGCGGGTTGACAGCGAGGCGCACAATACCGCGAACGCGCGCACTGGCGCGCGAACACGAGCAAGCGCCCGACATCGCAACGACAATTGCACAATGCGTGCGCCCCACTGGCGCGCGCGATGGAGAATAGGTATGGCGGGTCATTCGAAATGGGCCAACATCAAGCATAAGAAAGCAGCGGCCGACGCCAAGCGCGGCAAGGTCTGGACGCGGCTCATCAAGGAAATCCAGGTCGCGGCGCGCATGGGCGGCGGCGACATCGACTCGAACCCGCGTCTGCGGCTCGCCGTCGAAAAGGCGTACGACGCCAACATGCCGAAAGATAACGTCAACCGCGCGATCCAGCGTGGCGTGGGCGGCGTGGACGGCGCAAGCTACGAGGAAATCCGCTACGAAGGCTACGGCATCGGCGGCGCGGCGGTGATTGTTGACACCATGACCGACAACCGCACGCGTACGGTGGCGGAAGTGCGTCACGCGTTCTCGAAGAACGGCGGCAACATGGGCACGGACGGCTCGGTGTCGTTCATGTTCGATCATGTCGGCCAGTTCCTGTTCGCGCCCGGCACGGCGGAAGACAAGCTGATGGAAGCCGCGCTCGAAGCCGGCGCCGACGACGTCGTTACGAACGAAGACGGCAGTATCGAAGTGCTGTGCCCGCCGAACGATTTCCCGAAGGTGAAGTCGGCGCTGGAAGCCGCGGGCTTCAAGGCCGAACTGGCCGAGGTGACGATGAAACCTCAGACGGAAGTCGAGTTCACGGGCGAAGACGCCGTGAAAATGCAGAAGCTGCTCGACGCGCTGGAGAATCTGGACGACGTGCAGGAAGTCTATACAAACGCCGCGATCGCCGACGAATGAGCGCGCCCCGGCGGCGCGTGCTGCGTGGCGCATGCACTTTCACTTGCATCGCACCACGCCCGCGCCGCCGGCCGGCCCTCGCGTCGTTGCTGAGCAGGCGTGCGTGTGGCCTCACGCCGCGCGACCACCCGGGTTCGCACTGTGCCCTGCGCGCCGCCACCGGCTGCTGCGGGCCTCATGCGAACCTTGCTGTCTTTCCACGGCTGAGCGTGCTGCGTCAGCCGTTTATGGTTTTTAAGTCTCGGGGATTCACATGAAGTTACTCGTCGTCGGTTCCGGCGGTCGCGAACATGCACTTGCATGGAAGCTCGCGCAATCGCCGCGGGTTCAGCTCGTCTACGTTGCTCCGGGCAACGGCGGCACCGCCCAGGACGAGCGTCTGCGCAACGTCAACATCACCGAGCCGGCTGCGCTCGCCGATTTCGTCGAACAGGAACAGATCGCCTTCACGCTGGTCGGGCCGGAGGCGCCGCTCGCGGCCGGCATCGTCAATCTGTTCCGCTCGCGCGGTCTGAAGATTTTCGGACCGACCAAAGAAGCTGCTCAGCTCGAAAGCTCGAAAGACTTCGCCAAGGCGTTCATGAAGCGCCACGCGATCCCCACGGCCGAATACGAAACCTTCGCCGACGTCGCCGCCGCGCACGCGTATCTCGACGCCAGGGGCGCGCCGATCGTCATCAAGGCCGACGGCCTCGCGGCGGGCAAGGGCGTAGTGGTCGCGCAAACGCTGGAAGAAGCGCACGCCGCGGTCGACATGATGCTGTCGGACAACAAGCTCGGCGACGCCGGCGCGCGTGTCGTGATCGAGGAATTCCTCGCCGGCGAGGAAGCGAGCTTCATCGTGATGGTCGACGGCAAACATGTGCTGGCGCTCGCGTCGAGCCAGGATCACAAGCGTCTGCTCGACGGCGACCAGGGTCCGAACACGGGCGGCATGGGCGCTTACTCGCCCGCGCCGATCGTCACGCCGCAACTGCACGCCCGGGTGATGCGCGAAATCATCCTGCCCACGGTGCGCGGCATGGAGAAGGAAGGCATCCGCTATACGGGTTTCCTGTACGCCGGTCTGATGATCGACGCGCAAGGCAACCCGAAAACGCTCGAATTCAACTGCCGCATGGGCGACCCCGAAACGCAGCCGATCATGGCGCGTCTGAAGGGCGACTATTCGAAGGTGGTCGAGCAGGCGATTGCCGGCACGCTGGATACGGTGGAACTGGAGTGGGATCGCCGCACCGCGCTCGGCGTCGTGCTCGCTGCGTACAACTATCCGGACACGCCGCGCAAGGGCGACCGCATCAACGACATTCCCGCTGAAACCGCGGATTCGGTCACGTTCCACGCCGGCACCACGCTGGCGGACGGCAAGCTGACCACCTCGGGCGGCCGCGTACTGTGCGTGGTGGGTCTGGCGGATTCGGTGCGCAGCGCGCAGTCGGTCGCGTACGAAACGATCAACCAGATCTCGTTCGACGGCATGCAGTATCGCCGCGACATCGGCTACCGTGCGTTGAACCGCAAGCACGACGGCAAGACGGACGGCAAGCACTAAGCTACGACCCCACTCGCCCGCGTGCGGCGCCAACGGCGCTACACTGCGGGTTTTCTCGTCGGGTTATGCGTCGCTGCCGGCGCCCACCGCATGACCGTGAGCCGATATGAGCGAACCGGCGTTGGCCCGACGTAGCCTGACCAAAGCCCGCCGCGGCGGCAATATCCCGGCCGCCCGAAGCGAAAAACCGTATGGCCGCGCCTTCGCAGGTTTCACCCTGACGCAAGCCCGGCCGTCGCCCTTCACGAAGAACCCGCGGCACGACGAGCGTGCCGCCCTCAGCATCTGCATTCATGACCGATTCGAGCTACGACGCACAGGCCGTGCGCAGCTGGCTGCAAGGCCTGCAAACGCATATCGCGGACACGCTCGGCGCGTTCGACGGCACGCCGTTCGCCACCGACGCATGGCAGCGCGCGCCCGGCGAGAAGCTGCGCGGCGGCGGCTACACACGGATTCTGGAAGGCGGCAAGTTCTTCGAGCGGGCCGGCATCGGTTTCTCGGACGTGGCGGGCGACGCGTTGCCCGGCTCGGCGAGCGCGGCCCGTCCGCAACTGGCCGGTCGCGGCTTCGAGGCGATGGGCGTGTCGCTCGTGCTGCATCCGCACAATCCGCACTGCCCGACCGTGCATATGAACGTGCGTCTGCTGATCGCGACCAAGGCCGGCGAAGAGCCGGTGTTCTGGTTCGGCGGCGGCATGGATCTCACGCCCTACTACGGCTACGAGGAAGACGCGCAGCATTTCCATCGCACCTGCCGCGACGCGCTGCAACCTTATGGCGCGGACCTCTACCCAAGTTTCAAGCGCTGGTGCGACGAGTATTTCTTCCTCAAGCACCGCAACGAAGCGCGCGGCATCGGCGGAATTTTCTTCGACGATTTCTCGGCGCCAGGCTTCGATCAATCGTTCGCGATGCTCAGGAGCGTAGGCGACGCGTTCCTCAAAGCGTACCTGCCGATCATCGAAAAGCGCCGCAACATTCCGTACGGTCAGGCCGAGCGTGATTTCCAGGCGTACCGGCGCGGGCGCTACGTCGAGTTCAATCTGGTCTTCGACCGTGGCACACTGTTCGGGCTGCAGAGCGGCGGGCGCACGGAATCGATCCTGATGTCCATGCCGCCTGTGGTGAACTGGCGCTACAACTGGCACCCCGAACCGGGCACGCCGGAAGCGCGTCTTTATAGCGATTTTCTCGTGCCGCGCGAGTGGGTGTGAGGCTCAGGCCCGCACCGCGCCGCGCATCGTCACGACAAAGGATCTTCACCTGAAGCCGAACGCTCATCCTGTTGCCCTGCCTCGCCGGATCGGACTGCTCGGCGGCACTTTCGATCCGATCCACGACGGCCACCTCGCGCTCGCGCGGCGTTTCGCACACGTGCTGAACCTGACCGAACTCGTGCTGCTGCCAGCTGGCCAGCCCTGGCAGAAAGCGGACGTCTCGCCGGCCGTGCATCGGCTTGCCATGACGCGCGCGGCGGCTAGCGAACTCGTGCTGCCGGGCGCCACCGTGCGCGTCGCGACCGACGAAATCGAGCACGACGGCCCGACTTACACGGTCGACACGCTGCAACGCTGGCGGGAACGCGAAGGCGAGGACGCCTCGCTTGCGCTCCTGATCGGCGCGGATCAACTGGTGCATCTCGACACATGGCGCGACTGGCGGCGCCTGTTCGACTATGCGCATATTTGCGCGGCCACGCGGCCCGGCTTCGACCTCGCGTCGATTCCTGCCGTGGTCGCAAAAGAAATCGACGCGCGCCGTGCCCGCGCCGACGTTCTGCAAGCCACGCCCTGCGGCCACTTGCTGATCGATACGACGCTTGCGTTCAACGTTTCGGCCACCGACATTCGCGCGCATCTGCGCGAACAGGTGAGCCAGCGGCTCGCCCTCGCAGGCGACGAACAGCAAGACCAGGCGGCGAGCCATGTCCCCACCGCGGTGTGGGACTATATTCTTCAACATCATCTGTACCACCGGTAACCTCAATGGATATTCGCAAACTGCAACGCGTGATCGTCGACGCTCTCGAAGACGTCAAGGCGCAAGACATCAAGGTGTTCAACACCAGCCACCTGACCGCGCTGTTCGATCGCGTGATCGTCGCGAGCGGCACCTCCAACCGCCAGACCAAGGCGCTCGCTTCTAGCGTGCGCGAGAGCGTCAAGGAAAACGGCGGCGACATCGTCAGTACCGAGGGTGAGGACGTCGGCGAATGGGTGCTGGTGGATTGCGGCGACGCGATCGTGCACATCCTGCAACCGGCGCTGCGCCAGTACTACAACCTCGAGGAAATCTGGGGCGACAAGCCGGTGCGCATCAAGCTGTCCACGCCAGATCCGTTCGGCGGCGCGCGTTCGAGCGAACCCGATGAAGACGAGGACGAAGACGGCGACGCGCCGGCTGTGAAAAAGCCCGCGCGCAAGACGGCCGCACGCCGCAAGTAAGTCAGTCAGCCGGCGGGCTGCGGGCGCTTCACAACGCCCTGGTCCGTGATGACATTCGCGTTTTTCGATCCGTCATGAAACTGCATATCCTCGCCGTCGGCCACAAGATGCCGGACTGGATCGCCACCGGCTTCGACGAATACGCGAAGCGCATGCCGCCCGAGCTGCGCATCGAGTTGCGCGAAATCAAACCCGAGCAGCGCTCGTCGGGACGGCAGGCGGACAGCGTGATGGCCGCCGAGCGGCTGAAAATCGAAGCCGCGTTGCCGAAGAACGCGCGCATTGTCGCGCTCGACGAACGCGGCAAGGACTGGACCACCATGCAGCTCGCCGGCGCCCTGCCCGGCTGGCAGCAGGACGGACGCGACGTGGCGTTCCTGATCGGCGGCGCCGATGGGCTCGATCCTCAGTTGAAAGCGCGTGCCGATATGCTGCTGCGCGTCTCAAGCCTGACCTTGCCGCATGCGATGGTCCGCGTGCTGCTGGCCGAACAGCTTTACCGCGCATGGACCATCACGCAAAATCACCCCTATCATCGCGTGTGAGCAAACGAGGCGGCGCGCAGAATGCGCGGCGCGGGCGCGCGTTGCTGGTCGCGACGTCAAGTCGCGTCTCGTAGCGGCGTCTTGTAGTCGCGTGTCTTAGTCGCGCCTTGTATCGCACGTTCGGATCGCGCCTTGTCGCCGTGTTTTTCGGGCCGCATTTGCCGCGCTGGGTGACGCGCATGCTGGCGTGCACAACGGCGTGCGCGCAGTACGCGTCGTCATGCTCGCACCGCTGATTTGCCCACCGCATTGATCGACGCCCGACACCTGTCGCGCCCTCACGCAATCCGCTTCATCGAGACCTGTTCATGTCCACGTCCGCCGCTTCGCTGCATCCGTTCGTCTACCTCGCTTCGCAAAGTCCACGCCGCCAGGAGTTGTTGCAACAGCTCGGCGTGCGTTTCGAACTGCTGCTGCCGCGCCCCGATGAAGACGCCGAAGCGCTCGAAGCCGAGCTGCCCGGCGAACGCGCGCACGACTACGTGCAGCGGGTGTGCATCGCCAAGGCGCATGCCGCGCGCGCGCGCCTCGTGGCCGGCGGCCATGCCGCACGGCCGATTCTGGTTGCGGATACAACCGTCACGATCGACGACGCGATTCTCGGCAAGCCCGTCGATGCCGACGACGCCGTCGCGATGCTCAAGCGCCTCGCCGGCCGCGATCACGAAGTGCTGACCGCCGTGGCCGTGGTCGATGCCGAAGGCGCGCTGCTGCCGGCCGCGCTATCCGTGTCGAAGGTGCGTTTTGCTGCACTGCACGCAGACGCGATCCGCCGCTATGCGGCGAGCGGCGAGCCGCTCGGCAAGGCGGGCGCGTACGGCGTGCAGGGGCGCGCCGCGGAGTTTATCGAGCATATCGACGGGTCCTATTCAGGTATCATGGGTTTGCCGCTTTTTGAATGCGCTGCCCTCCTGCGTGCAGCGCGCATCGACTTCTAAAATAACACCATGAATGAAGAAATCCTGATCAATGTCACGCCGCAGGAAACGCGCGTCGCGCTGGTCCAGCAAGGCGCCGTCCAGGAACTTCACGTCGAACGAACGCTGTCGCGCGGCCGCGTCGGCAACGTCTATCTCGGCAAGGTCGTACGCGTGTTGCCGGGCATGCAATCCGCCTTCATCGACATCGGTCTCGAACGCGCCGCGTTCCTTCACGTCGCCGACATCTGGCACCCGCGCATTGCCGGCGAACCGCAGCATCAGACACCGCATCAGCCGATCGAGAAAATCGTCTTCGAAGGTCAGACGCTGATGGTGCAAGTCGTGAAGGATCCGATCGGCACCAAGGGCGCGCGCCTGTCCACGCAAGTGAGCATTGCCGGTCGCACGCTCGTATATCTGCCGCAGGAGCCGCATATCGGCATCTCGCAGAAGATCGAGAGCGAAGCCGAGCGTGAAGCCGTGCGTGCGCGTCTGACCGCCGTGCTGCCCGCGGATGAGAAAGGCGGCTACATCGTGCGCACCATCGCGGAAGATGCCACCAGCGAAGAGCTGGCCGGCGACGTCGCGTATCTGCGCAAGACGTGGGCGACGATTCTGTCCCAAGGTCAGCGCATGCCGCCCACTAGTCTGCTGTATCAGGATCTGAATCTCGCGCAACGCGTGCTGCGCGATTTCGTCAACGATGAGTCGTCGCGCATTCAGGTCGACTCGCGCGAGACGTATCAGATGCTGGCGGATTTCGCGGCTGAGTTCACGCCCGCGGTGTCGTCGAAGCTGCACCACTACACCGGCGAGCGGCCTCTCTTCGATCTGTACAACATCGAGGCGGAAATTCAGCGCGCGTTGTCGCGACGCGTGGATTTGAAGTCGGGCGGCTATCTCGTGATCGACCAGACCGAGGCGATGACGACCATCGACGTGAATACCGGCGGCTACGTCGGCGCGCGCAACTTCGACGATACGATCTTCAAGACCAACCTCGAAGCCGCGCACACCATTGCGCGGCAATTACGTCTGCGCAATCTGGGCGGCGTGATCATTATCGACTTCATCGATATGGAGAACGTGGAGCATCGCGATCAGGTGCTGGGCGAATTGAAGAAGGCGTTGTCGCGCGATCGCACGCGTGTGACGGTGAATGGGTTCTCGCAGCTCGGGCTTGTGGAGATGACGCGCAAGCGCACGCGTGAGTCGCTCGCGCATGTGCTGTGCGAGCCTTGTCCGGTTTGTCAGGGTAAGGGGCAAGTCAAGACGCCGCGTACGGTGTGTTACGACGTGCTACGCGAGATTCTGCGCGAGTCGCGGCAGTTCAATCCGCGCGAGTTTCGCGTGGTGGCTTCGCAGCAGGTGATCGATCTGTTTCTTGAAGAGGAGTCGCAGCATTTGGCAATGCTGATTGATTTTATCGGCAAGCCGGTGTCGCTGCAGGTGGAGTCGAACTTGAGTCAGGAGCAGTACGATATCGTGTTGATGTGACTTTCACAAAGTCTCAAGCGTGATCGTCCATCGCCTCGCAAAAAAGCCTGTCGCCAGTTCAAACGGCGCCGCCCATAGGCGCCTCAACTTTGTGTAGCCAGCTCGTCGCGCGCGTGCGCACTGCGCGCGTAACGCCGTGGCGCCATCCCCGACCAGCGGTGAAATGCTCGTGCAAATGCCTTCTCCGAGGTATAGCCGACCGTTTCCGCAATCTCGATCAAGGTCCGTCTGCCGCGCGTCAATTCACCGCTCGCGAGATACATCCTGTATGCAGTCAGATGGCCGATCGGCGTCTCGCCGACCACTTCCATGAACCGCGCGCTGAATCGCGAACGCGACATGCCTGCAGCCGCCGCGAGCCCCGCGACGCTCCACTCGTGGCACGGCTCGCGATGAATCAGCGCCACTGCGCGTCCAATCTGCGGATCGGCAAGTCCGCGCAACCAGCCGGACTGATTCGCCGTCGACTGCAAATGCGCGCGCAGCAACTGAACGAATAGCACGTCGGAGAGCCGGGACGCCGCGATCGCCCAGCCGGGTTGGCAGGCCATCGACTCCTGAATGAAACTTTGCAACGTGCTCACCAGCCACGGCGCCACGGCCGTGTCGTCCGCGCGCACGTGGATCAGCCTCTGCAACACCGAGAAAAGTGGACTGCGAATGATGTCCCGATAAACGACGATGCCGGTATAGAGCTCACTGGTGGCGCCCCCGCCGCCCGCGGTGAATTCGAGCGGCGTATCCAGGCGTGGCTGAATGCCCTTGTCGGCCATCAGCGAATCGAATGGCACGGGCCGTTCGTCGAGCGACGACGCCATGATGTGTTCGTCGCCATGCGGCAGCAACACGAAATCGCCCGGCTTGACATGCACGGGCGGCTCGCCCGCGACGCTCAGATAGAACGGACTGCCGGTGCACATACGAAACGATGCGCCGGACACCGCGGGTTTGCGAATCGCCCACGGCGCACTCAGCGTGAAGCGCCCGGTGACCACAGCGTCGGCACGCAAGTCGGCGAGAATGTCGCTCAGAAGATCGGTTGCCATCGTGGTTCTCCGTACATCGCACCAAGGCGGAAGCGCGCTCGACGGACCCCGCTACAGGGCCCGGTTAAGCTTCGCGCGCTCAGAAGCGCTGCTGGATTCCCGCCATGACGCCAAGCTGATTTTCGCCGGTGACCACCGATCCGCCCGCTGCCACCGCCGCCGCGCCGCGCGAACTATTCGTGATGTAACCGACCGACGTGTACACCAACGTGCGTTTGGACAACTGGTAATTCACACGCCCCACGAACAAGGTCGAGTCCGACGTTTCGCGCAACAGATAGCGCAGCGCCTGAGCGTCAAATGATAGCGCCGGGGTTGCATAGTACGTAGCGCCCAAAAAATAAATGTCGGACTGGCTATGCGCCGCCGCCGATGTATTGCGGCGGATCCAGCCACCGCCAATCTTCGCCGGACCAAATTTGGCGTACGCGTCGACGATCGTGCGGGTGTCGGTGTCCGCCGGGTTCGACAGCGGCGCGGACGCTCCGGTCCCGCCGCGCATTACGTCATACGAGGCGGCAACGCCGAATTGCGGCGCGTCGTACGCGACCATCATCGTGTACTGGCGGCACGCCACGGGATCGCCGGCGACGTTGCCCGCGCAGTTCGTCGCGGACGGTCCGGCCGGGCCCGCCGCGTCACGGCCGGTGCTGTACGTGCCACCTATCGTGAAGCCATCGAACTTGCCGAGATAGCCCGCCGCATTGTCGCTGCGCGCGTTCGGCAGATAGCTGTCGAAGCTCGCCATCGAATGAATCGACGGTCCGATCACGTCGGCGTTCAGCAGCACGTACATCGACATGTTCATCTGGCGGCCGAGCGTCAGTGAACCGTACGGAGAACTCACGCCGACATTCGCCTGGCGGCCGAACAGGCGTCCGCCGTAGTTCAGCGCGCCGCTGTTCATCGCAAAACCGTTTTCCAGCACGAAGAACGTCTTGTAGCCGCCGCCAAGATCCTCGACGCCGCGCAGCCCGAAACGCGACGGCACTTCACCGGTCAGCGAAGGCATGCCGACGACCGAGCCGCCGCCCGTCGCGCGGTTGTAGTACTGGACGCCCGTATCGACGATGCCGTACAGCGTCACGCTGCTTTGCGCCTGCGCGCCGCCGGATGCGAATGCGAATGCGGATGCGGTAACCGCCGCCAGAAATGTCGCGGAAAGAGCTGTTCGTGTGACCTTCATTTTTCACCAAACCTTTATGCAGCCGTGCTTGTTAGTGTGGGTCTGGAGCCGGTCGCGACGACCGGTCTCCCCAAGGGCGCGTTGCACGAACAGCGTGCGGTTCCGATGCCGCACATCGCGCGTCGCGCATCGGCCGCCGCTCATCCGAAGATGTAGACGACGAGCAGATGAGGGGAATTCTTGGCGACGCAAAAAAGCGCGCCAAGGACCGGACCGCCCGAAAAAGTAGCCGATCGTCTCGATTTGGGAATCGACGACAGCGCCTGGACGACGCTGGATCAGAAGAAAGGAATTTGGCTTAGAGACTGGAACGGGACAGCGCGTCTGCTGCCGCCTTGATGCTGTTTTCGGCGGTCTGGTGCAGCGTCTTGTCCGCGGCAAATGCGGTATTCGGACCGGCAACGCTCACGGCCGCGAGCACCGAGCCGCGGCTGTCCCTGACCGCCGCCGCGCAGGAATCGATGCCGGCTTCGAGGCCCGAGTAGCTCCACGCGCAACCGTTGTTGCGCACGATGTCGAGCGCGAGCAGCAACGCGTCCCAATCGGGCGTGTCGTCGTCATGCGGATGATCGGCGTAAAGCGCGCGCAGCGCCGCTGGCTCGAGGTGAGCGAGCATGGCAAGGCCAGGTGTTGCGCGATGCGCAGGAATCCGGCTGCCGACGCGAATCCGGCTCACCAGCGGCGTGTCCGGCGTCTCGCACAGCAGATAGATGAGATTGGTCCCTTCCAGCACCGCAAGGTACGACGACAAGCCGGTCTTTTCGACCAAGCCGGCAAGCACCTGACGCGCGCGCGCCGTCAGGTCGGATCCACCGAGCGCACTGGCCGCAAGCGTCAAAAACGGCATGCCGAGACGATACGATCCACCAGTCGGATTCGCTTCGATCAACTCCGCGGCTTTGAGCGATTCGAGCAGCCGCATTACCGTCACGCGGTTCACGTTGATCTGCCGGGCGACGTCGCTCAGATTCGCGGTCGAGCCGCCGTCGGCAATGAACCGCAGCAGGCGGAACGCGCGCTCCACCGGCGATGCGGAATTGTCGGCGCTCTTCGAATTGTCGGGTGTGTCTGTCATCGATGCAGGTTGGGTGGTGAGCGCGGTTACGCCGGTTCCGGTGTGGGCTCCGCCAGCGGCACGGTCCACGCATCGTAACCGTAGACCCAATCGGCGTTGCCGCCGGTTTTGAGCCAGTTGTTGCCGCGCGAGCCGATCTGGATCTGCGCCGTGCGTTGCTGACGCGCATTCGCGTAGCGCAACAGCGCCGCGCCGAGGCCGTCCGGCGTGACGTCCGTCAATGCGCGCGAGAGCACGACCGCATCCTCGATGGCCATGCCCGCGCCTTGCGCCATGAACGGCATCATCGGATGGCAGGCGTCGCCGAGCAGCACCATGCGTTCGCCGGTCCATTTGGGCAACGGATCGCGAATATACAACGCCGACGCCAGTACCGTGTCGCACGCGGCGAGCAAGGCTCGGGCTTCGGGATGGAACGCGGCGTAGGCCTGCCTCAATGCGTCGGGGTCGCCGGGCGTGGTCCACGATTCATGCGTCCAGTCGGCCTGCGACGTGGTCGCGAAGATGAATACGTCGCGGCCCCGGTTGAGCGGGAACGTGACGATCTGCAGGTCGTCCGTCGGCCCCCACCATTTGACGAACGCACCGAGATCGCCGCCGTTCAGCCGCTCCGCCGGCACCACCGCGCGATACGACACGATGCCGGTGAACTGCGGCCGCTCGTCGCCGAACAGAAACTTGCGCACGCCCGAATGAATGCCGTCCGCGCCGATCAGCAGGTCGAACGCGTGAGTCGAGCCGTCGGCGAGCGTGACGGTGGCGCCCTCGCCGCTGTGGCCGAAGGCTTCGGTACGCTTGCCCAGATGCAGTTCGCCCGGCAGAAGCGCTCCTTCCAGCGCGGCCATCACGTCCGCGCGATGCATGGTCAACTGCGGCGCGCCGTACTTGCGCTCGGCTTCGTCCGACATGGCCAGCCGCGAGGTCTCCTCGCCGGTATCCCACATCCGGCTGATCCGCGCATTCGGCCGCGCCGCCGTTTCGCGCAACTGCGCGCCGACGCCAAGTCCGTCGAGCGCGCGGACCGCGTTGGGCGTCAGATTAATGTCCGCGCCAACACGCCCGAAGCGCTCCGCCTGTTCAAACACGGTGACCTGATGCCCGGCTTTGCGCAATGCGATTGCCGCTGCCAGTCCGCCAATTCCGCCACCGATGATCCCGATCTTCAGCATGTCCACTCTCGCGTAAATCGTCCCGTTTGTTCATTTTTGAACACATAGAACATAAATGAACAATTATTCTGAGGGCGTTTATTTTTGACGGCAAGCGAAAAAGACCTAGGGAAAAACCCGCTCCCATCGCCCGATCACGTGCAACGCAGGCCGAGACGATCGGCAACCTTTTTGGATTTTGAAGAGGTTGTGCGCCCCGTGGCTGTCGCGAAGAATTCGCTCATCGCAGGAGGTACATGGGCTAAAGCGCCGGGCTGCGTTTCCAATCACCGAGGACACAGACATGTTGAGTCAGGAAAAGAACAGGCTACTCACCCAGGTAGGTCCAGGCACGCCGATGGGCGACTATCTGCGCCGCTACTGGCATCCGGTCGCGGGCGTCAGCGAATTCGAAAAGAAAGCCGTGCGGCCGATCCGGCTGTTCAGCGAGGACCTCGTCCTCTTCAAGGACCTGAGCGGCAAATTCGGTCTCGTGCAGCGACGCTGTCCGCATCGCAACGCCGATCTCGCCTTCGGCTTCGTCGAGAAGTGTGGACTGCGTTGCGCGTATCACGGCTGGGAATTCGATGCGGGCGGCCAATGCACGCATCAGCCTTATGAAGAAATCGTCGATGCCGAAGCGCGGCTGCGTCAAAAGACCAAGATCACCGCCTACGAGGTGCGCGCGAAAGCCGGAATGATCTGGGCTTACATGGGCCCCACACCCGCGCCGGAATTGCCGGACTGGGAGCCGTTCAACTATACGAATGGCTTCGCGCAGGTCGTGATGGCGGAGATTCCGTGCAACTGGTTTCAATGCCAGGAGAACTCGATCGATCCGATCCATTTCGAATGGACGCACAACAACTGGACCGAGCGGCAACAGGACAGCCAGGCCGAACACGTGCCGACCCATTTGCGCACGCAGTACGAAGAGTTCGAGTACGGCTTCGTCTACAAGCGGCTGCGCGCGCATGAGAACGAAGAGAACCCGATGTGGACCACCGGCCGCGTGACGCTGTGGCCGAACGCTTTTTATCTGGGACACCACTTCGAATGGCGCGTGCCTATCGACGATGAAAACACGCTGAGTCTGCTGTGGGTGTTCAACAAGGTGCCAAAAGAACAGGAGCCCTACGTTCAGAAGCGTATCCCTTCCTGGTACGGGCCCGTGCGCGACGAAAACGGCGACTGGATCACGAGCCACGTGGCTAACCAGGACTTCGCCGCGTGGGTGGGCCAAGGCGCGATCACCGACCGCACCAAAGAGACGCTCGGCGCGAGCGACCGCGGCATCGTGATGCTGCGCCGACGTTTCTTCGAGGAACTCGAAGCCGTGGCTGCCGGCAAAACACCGAAAGGCCTGATCACCGATAGCGCCGTGAACCACGACGTCTATCTGCCTTCGGCTTGCCGCGATGAAATGCTGAACGGAATGACGCGTGAGGCGCTGTCGGCGCATCCGCTGCTCGGCGCCTATCTGCGCGACTTCATCGGGCAATACGGCCAGCCTGACGAAGTGCGTGAAGCGTATGAAGCCGCGATCGGGCAGAAGGTGAATCGCGCGCGCTTTTTCTCCGTGCACGGCGCGCGTCAGAAAGAAGAGCCCGAAACAGAGTCGTCCTGAAGACGCGTTCAAGCTATCTATCGAGAGTCTGCATATATGGACGAGCAAAGAGTCGCCGACAGCGCGAGGCGAGCGAGCGCGGGCACTAACCTCCGAGCGCGCGTTCGCACCATCCGTCACGAGGCGGAGCGGGTTTTGAGCATCGAACTCGTGCCGGTGGAAGGCACCGCGTTTCCGCCTTTTGCGCCAGGTGCGCACATCGACCTGCATCTGCCCAACGGCATCACGCGAAGCTATTCGCTCGTCAACTCGCCGGACGAACACGCTCGCTATGTGATCGGCGTGCTGGACGACGAAAAAAGCCGCGGTGGCTCGCGCTACGTACACGAGCAGCTGCGCTGCGGTTCGACGCTGCCGATCAGCAAGCCGCGCAATAACTTCGCCCTCGATGAAGAAGCCGTGTCGACCGTGCTGGTGGCGGGCGGCATCGGCATCACGCCGATGCTGTGCATGTACCGCCGCTTGCGTGAGCAAGGCCGTGACGTTCAGCTGGTGTATTGCGCGCGGAGTCGCGCGCAGGCAGCGTTCCTCGACGAACTGGACGCGCTCGGCGGCAACGTCCGTCTGCACTTCGACGACGAACACGAGGGCCGCGCATTCGATCTTGCTGCCTTCCTTGTCCAGCAACACGAAAGGGTGCACGCCTACTGCTGCGGACCGGGCCCGATGTTGAGCGCATTCGAGGCAGCTTGCGCGGCGTGCGGCATCGGCAACGTGCATATCGAACGTTTTGCGGCGAACAGTGCCGTCGCCGCTAGCCCGCAGACCGGTTACACCGTCGAACTCGCCCGCAGCGGCAGGATGCTTTTCGTACCGGCAGGCAAAGCGCTGCTCGACGTGTTGCTCGAAGCGAACGTCGACGTCGAATACAGCTGCCGCGAAGGACTATGCGGCGCGTGCGAAACCCGGGTGCTGCGCGGCTGCCCGGATCACCGCGACTCCGTGTTGACGCAATCCGATCGAGCCAACGGCAACGTGATGATGATTTGCGTGTCCGGCGCGAAGAGCGAGACGCTCGCGCTCGACCTTGCATGAACTTCATCTGAAGCCGCGACCTTCCCCGCAGTATCCCTTCTGAGGACATGATGGAACTCTCGAGCACAATCGAACAGAACGACGCCGGCGTCGTCACGCGCGCGGATACTCTGCAAGACGCGGCGGCTATCTCCGCGCGCATCGAACGGCTGCCACTCACGCGCTGGCATACGCGCGTGTTGGGCGTGGTCGGCTTCGTCCACATGACCGACGCGTTCGACGCATTGACGATCGCCTTCGTGATGCCGGTGCTGATCGGCCTGTGGCATCTGACGCCCGCGGATGCGGGCTGGCTGGTTTCCGGCGGCTACGTCGGGCAGACCATCGGCGCGCTGGCTTTCAGCGCCGCCGCCGAACGTTACGGCCGGCTGCGCGTGCTGCGCTGGATTCTGGTCATTCTCGCGCTTGGCAGTCTCGCATCGGCCTATGCGCCGAGCTATGCGATCTTTATCGCACTGCGCTTTTTTCAGGGCATTGGCCTCGGTGGCGAGTCGCCGGTTTCGGCCACTTACATGAACGAGTTGTGTCCCGCGAAGGTACGCGGCCGGTTGATCTTCATTCTTCAATCGACGTTCGCGCTCGGCAATCTGATCGCCGCCGTCGCCGCGATGTGGTTGATTCCCGCCTATGGGTGGCAGGCAATGTTCGTGGTCGGCGCGCTGCCGATCCTGCTCGCCGTGATCCTGCCGCGAACCGCGCCTGAATCGCCGCGCTGGCTCGCGATCAACGGACGCGCCGCCGAAGCGCACCGGATCGTCGAACGAATCGAGAAGTCGGTGCCGGCTGTCGACTATGCTCGCCTGCCCGCACTGAACATTGTCAGAACGACAGCAGATGAAGACAGGGAATCGTTCCGCGCGTTGTTCAAGCGTGGCTTTGCGATGCGAACCACTGTGGTCTGGCTGATGGCGTGCTGTGCGAGCCTCACGACCTACGGCATTCTAGTGTGGTTGCCGTCGTTGTACAGGACGGTCTATCACCTGCCGCTCAATATCGCGCTGCGCTACGGCATGGTGAGCATGATCGCGACGCTCATCGGCACGGTGATCGGCGTGTTCGTCATCGATTTTCTCGGCCGCAAGAAGACTTTTTCAATCGCGTTTCTCGGCGCGGCGATTCCGATGCTTTATCTGGCGTTCAGCGGTACGCGTGTGCCGGCTGAACAGGTCCTTGTCCTCGCGTCGATCAGCGTCGCCATGATCGCTATCGTCCAGTGCGGCGTCTATGTCTATGCGCCCGAGGTGTACCCAACCCGAATCCGCGCCAGCGGCGCTGGCGCTGCGTCCGCCATCACGCGGGTTTCGTCGGTGGTCGGTCCGATCATTATCGGCGGGCTGCTGACGTATCTGAATGTTGAAGCGGTGTTTGGCTATTTCGCTGTCGTGTCGCTGGTTGGATCCATGGTGGTGGGTGCGTTCGCGCTGGAGACGGGCGGCCGTATGCTCGATGAGATTGCCGCGTAGAACTCGGATGCGGGAGCCATGTCGCCTCGCATCCGGCTTCGATTGGATAGCGGTCGGGAATCGCGCTGGTGGTCACGGCGCAGGTATCGTCAACTGCTTTTCTATCTCACGGCGGACGTGGTTTTCCTAAGTCCCTAGGACTGACCGGGGCGAATGTGACCCATGATAGTGGTGAGCGAACTCAGTCCGACGGCGGACCGCCCAATGCCGACCGGTCCGCCAAATTTTTTATGGCCTGCACTGGCCGACTCGATTTCTCCAGCGCTGCCAACATCGCCGCCTTCATTGCCAGTTTTGGCAAATCCGTTCCCTCCGTTCGCATGCTGACGCCCCCCCTTTTTGAGTGGGATGAGGCAGCGCTCGTCTGCCTTAAGCGCGTGCTCCCATCGAGATGGAAGGCGGCACGACGTTTCATTTCGTCACGGGCGGCATTCGCGAAGCGCTTGAAAGGGCACGCGACGCGGCCGGCGGAATGGACGTACGCATCGGCGGTGGAGCGAACACCATCCAGCAGTATCTTCGCGAGAGCCTCATTGACGAACTGCACATTGCCATCTCACCCGTCCTGCTCGGTCGAGGAGAACGGCTGTTCGAAGGGGTTGACTTGCGGGCTCTGGGATACGAATGCGTCGAGTTCGTAGCATCGGAGAAAGCCACGCACGTCGTCCTACGGCGCCAGGGGCGCGCGGACGCCTGACAACGCGTTGCAGCGGTCGGCTTCATGCGTTGCTTCTCGCACAGCGGATCGTCTCCGTCACCTAGTCGAACGCCCGCTCCGAAAACCGCTCGATCCAGAGCGCCAGGCGGTCGGCCGCAAAACTGGCGGCGCGTGTGCCGGCGCGGCAGACGATGGTGTCGCCTTCACGCACGAATCGCAGCGCACCGCCGGCTTCTTCCAGCCACAGCAGACCAGCCAGCCAGCCGGCGTGCTCGGCCGATACGGCCTGAGCCACGGGCCGGGTGAGGAACTCACTCAACGTGGACGGCGAAGTCCAGATCAATGCATCGCCATCGCCGCGTACTGCGGCGCCGAGCACTTCAGTGAAGACCTGCACTGCCTCGGCAGCGCTACGCCCCGCATTCTGCGTACGCAACTCCGCGAGACGCGTGCTGACCGCATGGCCAAAACTGCCGCTGCCTTCGCTCTCGACACGCACCAGGTCGGCGTAGTCCATACGCTGCCAGTCCGGCTCCACCTTGCGCGTGCCAGCCAGGTCGGCGCCGGCCAGGTAAGTCTCAACCGGCTGGAAGCGGCCCGGGCCGATCAGGCTGGCGCACAGCGTCTGCACGATGCCGATGCGGGTGGCCACGGTCTGCGTCTGCAGCACGCTCAGCTTCTCGCGCACGAGCTGGTCGCGTTCCTTGCGCAGTCCCGACAGCTCCAGCGCCTGCTTCATCTCCATGCGCAGCGCGCTGATGTCCCACGGCTTCTTGATATACCGATGTATCTGGCCCTGGTTGACCGCCTCGACGGTCTGGTCCAGCTCCGAATAGGCCGTGGTCAGAATCCGGACGATGTGCGGATAGCGCTCGCGCGCGTAGCGCAGAAGTTCGTTGCCATATTCGCCCGGCATGCGCTGGTCGGACACCAGCACGGCCAGGCTGCCGGCGTGGGCATCCAGCATTGCCTTGCCGTCCTCCACGGAGGCGCCCGTCACCACCGGCGCGATCGCGCCGATGGCGCGCTCGAAATATTTGACCGCGGTGGCTTCGTCATCAACGAACAGAATCGCCGGGGGCGGTGTCTGGTTGGCAATCGTATCGCTCATGGGTAACTCCTGATTCGATCTTTCAAATTTGGGAATTCCAGCGTCACGGTCGTGCCGGCGCCGGACGCGGATACGATCCTGATCCTCCCGCCGAAGGACTGCATGACGCGGTTGCAGAAAATCATGCAGCAGCCGCTCACGCCGGCGCTCGTGATAACCGGGCCGACCCGCAGGCGCTGCATCATTTCGGGCGCGTTGCCGCGGCCGTTGCCGCTGACGCCAGCACCTCGCGCACCGTAGCCACGCCTAGCGGCTTCTCCAGGATTCGAAACACCTCGCCGGAATTGACCGCTCCCAGGAGCGCGTGGTTATCCGCGTAGGCTGTCACCAGGATCCGCACGATATGCGGATACTCCTGTGAGACCTGCCGCAACAGGTCGTCGCCGTGCCGGCCCGGCATGCGGAAATCGGTCACCAGGATCGTCACGCGCGCACCTTCGCGGCGAAGGATCGACATGGCCTCGTCCGCGTCGCCGGCGAGCAGCACCTCATACTCTCGGCCGGCCGAGCGCGCAAAGTACTTGCGAGCCAACTCCTCGTCATCGACATAAAGGACCGTGGGCCGCGCTTGTTGGGTCTCTCTCATCTCGACATCACTCCAGACGCGGCAGGTCGAAGTTGAACGCCGTCCACTCGCCCAACTGGCTTTCCGCAAACAGGGTGCCGCCGTGCCGCTCCACCACCGCGTAACTGATGGACAGGCCAAGGCCGAGGCCCTGGCCGACTTCGCGGGTCGTGAAGAATGGTTCGAACACCCGCGCCAGATTCTCCGCGGCGATCCCCGGGCCGTTGTCGCGCACATTCACGTGCAGCCGGTCGTCCCTCCATTGCGCCGTCACATGCACCTTCGGCGAAACGGTGCCGGCCTTGTGCATGGCCAGCGCGGCATTCGAGAACAGGTTGATGAGCACGCCGATGATGGCGGCTTCGTCGCCCAGCACAAGGGTGTCGCCGGGCAGCTCGCGCGTAACGCTCACGCCGCGCAGTTCATGTGCGCTCAGCCGGATCGACGAGTCAAGGGCTTTCTCGAACAGGAACGGCACGTCGTCTGCCGCCGCGCCGGGCTTGCGGTAGGCAAAGGTCTTCAGGTCCGACACGATATGCTGGATGCGGTGCATGCCCTGCTTGACGTCCGTCAGGCACTCCTGCAGCGACGCGCTGTCTTTGACCTCCGGTTCCTCCATGGCTATTTCGATGGCCATCAGGCAGAAGTTCACCGGGTTGTTGACCTCGTGGAGCAGCCCCGCGGACAACGTACCGATGGCAGCCATCTTCTCCTGCTGCAGCAACTGGCCCTTGATCTGCGCGAGGTTTTCGTTGGTCAGGGCAAGCTGGTCGTTCTTGTGCGCCACCTCATCCTTCAACCGGAACAGCTGGAAGCGGCCCTTCTCGTTGAAGTAGGTGTAAATGGAACTGGCCAACGCGCAGAAGAAGATCAGGATGAGCTGGAACTGAAACTTGCTTGGGTTCTGTATGCCGCCCGGATGTGCCGCGCAGGCGATGTAGTACAACAAGACGGTGGCCAGGCCGAATGCCAGCGTCTGCCAGTAGCCGGAGGGGAACAGGATCCCGACCGCGAAGATCGTCAGCATAAGCCCGGCATAGAACAGCGACTCCCCACCCTGCGTGACATAAATCATCCACGAGATCATTGCCTGCGGCAGCAGCAGCCAGAAGAAGGTGATGACCTGCACGTGGCGTTTGCCCGTTTGCGTGTAAAGCGAGAGCAATGCCAGGCCGATTGCTGCGCTGGTCAGCACCCGAACGATGGCAAAACGCTTCTGCTCGGCCGGATACACCACATAGTCCAGCGCCACGCCCATCAGCACAAGCACGATCACGGTCAGGCCGCCAGCCTTGCTGCACAGCAACCGGTAGTCGCGCAATTCCTCACGATAGTTCGAACGTAGCCCAGCCAGCGATGTCGTCATCTCAGGCTACTTGCTGCTGGCCGATCACCACCTCGGCGAACACATTCACGCCGGTCGCGTCCGTGTACAGGCGCGGCTCGCCGCAGTTCTCCGGCATGATTTCGGCCATCTGTGCCTCGTTGCGATAGATCAGGTACCACTCCAGCACGTGCTCCATGCTGAAGCGCTCCGGGTTGTCGGCGTGGACGTTGGTGACCAGCAGGCGGCCGCCCGGTCTGGTGCGGCTGGCGAAATGCTGGTTCAGCCGGGCACAGACCTTGTCCGAGAGGTAGTCGAACAGGCCGGCGCAATAGACCGCGTCGAACTCGCGGACGTCCGGTGCGTCCGGATCCATCCGGCGCTTGAGCAGGTGGTGCACCGAATCGTGCGTGTAGCTAATGGTCATGCGCCTTGACGTTTTCTGTGCGATGGCGCCGAGGCGCTCGCGCGTCCAGTCCAGCGTCTCCTGACTGAAGTCGAGGAGTTCGAACGTCAGCCACTCCGGTTCGTCGTATTCATGCATGAAGCGCTGGATCTCCTGAGCGGGGCCGCAGCCCACGTTCAGGACCCGGAACGGCCGCCGCGCGGCGCGCGCTTCATTGGCGAGCCGGGTCAGGTAGTCCACCAGCAGCTCGACGCGATTGCGGTGCGCGCGCGCCACGGCCGTCTGCAGGAAGGCCGCGTTGACGATCTGGAAATACGTGCTCGGGCCCTGGCGGGGATCGTCGAGCATCTGGTTGACCATCTGGTAGTCGCCGGCATAGCCCAGCGGCTTGGTGAACGTGCGGAACACAAAGGGCGAACGCAGCAGCAGCGGATGTAGCGCGGCCTGGGCAAAGGCACGGTGTGCCGGCGCCAGTTCTTCGTCGACGAGGCGCGCCTCGCCTTCGAATTCGTCGAAGTAGACCTTGGTCCTTTCCATCAGCGGCGACGCCAGCTCGAGGAAGAAGTCCTCGCGCAGGGTTTTGCCTTCCTTCGGCATGCTGTCGGCCAGGTCCGCCTGCTCGACCCAGCGCGACATGTCCGAGAGAAAGGCCCGGATCTGGTTGACCGCGATCTGGTAGTCACGGCGGATCTTGAAACGCTCGGCCCAGTCTTGCGAGAACCGGCGAGCTTCCTCGCCGACTGCGCGCGCTTCCAGCGTGCCGCCGCTCAATTCCCGCCACTCTTCGATCAGTGTGACCGAGACAATGGCTGTCAGGCCGGTGTTGACCATACTGATCACGACCGCCTTGCCCGAATAGGCGTGTTCCACGCCCATCTTGACCGACAGGTCGCTCAGCACCTCACTGACCTGGACAATCGAGTACGGGTTATAGACCTCCATCACCAACGACTTTCGCTGGAGATTGATGATCGTGCCCCGCACCTGCTCGCCCTGCGAGTTGAGAAAGCTCACTACCGGATCGATTTGCGTTTTGGAATACACAGTATGGCGGCCAGGAAAGTACCACGAGAAGTTGGTTTGAAATCTGGTGCTCTACCAGGCCGGTGGGCGGCCGGTTCAGCGTCGATGGTTCCTCAGGTCCAGGTGACGAAGCGTCGCCATCGGTATTTCAGTTGTCGCCGCGGCAACCCGTTTCTTTCTGGGCGGCGCACCACTTCCTCCCGAACTGCATCGGCCGGACAGGTTATGCGTTTAACTTGTCCACACCATCTCGCGACAGCACCCGTGCTACTGGCATCACGGTTCTAACAAGACTCGTTAGCCTGGTCGGCCTGAAGGCCGCTTTCGGAGCAATACGGCCCTTTGCGATTGCAGCATTCTACTGATAAAAAAGAATGCTGTGGTCCCACGCGGATTGCGGCGCATGGGGCCACTGGGACCGGAGTCCGAAAACGAATGAAGCGCCCCGCCAGGCGCTTCCCCGACACCCGCTGCCAACGGCAAACCCCGAACGAACCCTCAATTTCCTGCTTGACCGCACTCCGCCGCGAGGCGTATAACCATCCCACTGGATGTTAATTGGATGGCCATCAGATGGCTACCGGAGTGCAAATGTCAAAACTCAAACTCATCGACACCTCACGCCCGAAAGGCGGCGAGACCGAAAAAATCACCATCAACCTGGGCCCGATCGACCTTGGCCAGATCGATTTACTGGTCGAAGAAGGCTTTTACTCGAACCGCACCGACCTGATCCGCACGGCGATCCGCAACCAGATCGCGGTGCACGCCCAGGTCGTCGCGGAGACGGTGACCCGGCGCGCCATGGTGCTGGGCATGCAGCACTTCTCGCGGCAGGATCTCGAGGCGGCTCAGGCCGCGCACGAACAACTGGACATTCACGTGCTAGGCCTCGCCAGCATCGCAGCCGATGTGCCGCCCGAACTCGCGGCGGCCACGATTGCATCGGTGGTGGTGCTCGGCGCCTTTCATGCGTCGCCCGCGGTCAAGGCGGTGCTCGCCGGCCGCATCAGCTAGGCGCGACGCTCGACTCATTACCGTGGCTGAAGCGGCGACTCATCGTCGACTCGCTCACCCCACGCCCCACACAGGTCAACCCAAACCATCATGAAAATGAACGAAGATTTCCTGAAATCGATGACAGACGCCTTCGAACTATTGCGCACGAAGGGCCCGCAGGAAGCCACCGCGGCGGTTCAACGCGCGCTCTCGGGCGGCAAAGCGAACGAGGCCCGCGCGGACCACGTGCCAACATCGAACACGCCGTCGAATGCGAGCGAATGGGCGCAAACGTGGACGCAGATGCAAACCCAGATGCAAGCTCAGACGCGGCCCGCCCCGCACACCCCCGGCGCACCGACCATCGACGCCGACTCGCCGGGCACCTTCAGCACGCACACGTTCAGCAACTCGGCGGGACAACGCCAGTACAAGCTCTACGTGCCGGCTGTCTACAACAGCGAACCATTGCCGCTGATCGTCATGCTGCATGGCTGCACGCAGAACGCCGACGACTTCGCCGCCGGCACGCGCATGAACGAAATGGCCGAGCGTCATGGCTTTATCGTCGTGTATCCGAATCAGGCGCAAGCGGCCAATCATTCGAAATGCTGGAACTGGTTCAAGCCTGCCGATCAACTACGCGACCAGGGCGAGCCGTCGTTGATCGCCGGCATCACGCGAGAAGTGATGGGCCGCTATCGTGTGGATCCGGCGCGCGTGTATGTCGCGGGTCTGTCGGCGGGCGGTGCGATGGCGGACATCATGCTGAAGACCTCGCCCGATCTCTACGCGGCGGCTGGCGTGCATTCGGGCCTCGCCTACGGTAGCGCGAAGGACTTGCCTTCGGCACTCGGCGCGATGAAGGGCGGCAACGCGCAACGCAAACGCACGCGTGGCACGCCGCAACGTCCGCTGATCGTGTTTCATGGCGACGCTGACACGACAGTGCATCCGTCGAATGCAGCGGAGATCCTCGCGGCCTTCGACGCGGGCACCACCACCGTCAGCCAGCAATCAGGGGCTGCAAGCGGCCAGCGTGCATACACGCAGCAACGGCATGTCGCGGCGAATGGCGTCGAAGCGGAGTCGTGGTCGATTCACGGCGCAGGTCACGCGTGGGCCGGCGGCAGTCAGCGCGGTTCGTACACGGACCCGTCCGGCCCCGACGCCGCCGCGGAAATGGTGCGATTCTTCCTCGCCCATCCGCGCACTCATTGAGCCGGCACATCGGCTTCGAGCCAGACCGGTTGCGTTCAACATGAGTGACCGGAATCTGGCTATCGAGGCGGTGGCCTGATTACACGACACGCCTCGCGCTATAACAGCGCAGACGGAAAGCAAAAGGCCCCGCTAGAGACAGCGCCGCGACCTAAGCCGCAACCGGGCAGCCGGCCTGTTCGAGCGCGGCCTGCGCGTGCTCGTGCAGGTCGCCGCTCGTCAGCGACGCGTCCGGCGTGCGGACCCACGCCGCGATGCGCAGCGTCGCGCCGCCATTGTCCGGATAGTCGGCGACCGTCACGATCGGCGCGAGCGTGGCGCCGCTCAGCACGCGCGGTTCGTCGGCGACGAGTTTCTTCAATTCGCCGATCGCGGCATCGACGTCCTTGCGCTGCGCGAGGCCCACTTCGACCTCGATACGTTGCGTGCCGCCGCTGCTGTAGTTGATCACCGGATTGCTCCAGATCTGGCTGTTCGGCACGAACACGGCATTGCCGTCGCCGCGTTCGATGCGGGTGGTGAAGAGCCCCACTTCGCGCACAATGCCCGCTGCCGCGCCGCTGCCTTCGATCACATCGCCGACGCGAAACGGCCGCAGCATCAACAGCATCATGCCGGCCGCGATATTTTGCAGCGTGCCTTGCAGCGCGAGTCCGATCGCGAGACCGGCGGCGCCCAGCACCGCGAGCACGCTAGCAGTCGCGATGCCGACTTCGCTGAGCGCCGCGATGAACACGAGCACTCGCACGGCCCAGGTGCTCATGGCCGCCAGCATCGGCGCGAGCGTCGGGTCGGCATGCGTGCGCGCGAGCGCGCGGGCGAACATGGAGCCGACGCGGTTCGACAGCCACCAGCCGACCACGAGGATCAGCACGGCGAGCACGATATGAAGGGCGTCGTGCGTCAGCGTGACGAGCAACGACGGCTGGAAGTGAAAGAGTCGGCTTAGGAGATCGTTCATCTTGAGTCTCGTTCCGTGACGGTATAGGTAGCGTGACGCATCGAAGCAGGATACGTTCCCGCCCTTTACATTTCATGCGCGAAGGCACGCGGCTTGCTCGCCTATGCGGACAGCCACCGTGGAGCGTCACATGTCCCAACATCTGAAGTCTGGCGACCGTGTCAGTTGGAACACGCCGCAAGGCGTTACGCACGGCAAAGTCGTGCGTGTCATTTCTACCCATACGACCGTGGATGGCAGAACCGTCGACGCGTCGACAGCCGATCCACATTACGAGGTGCAAAGCGAGAAAAGCGGCAAGCATGCCGTTCATCGCGGCGACGCGCTGCATCGACTGAAAAATGATACGGATGGCTAAGCACATCCACGCACACGACAATCCCTGCCGCCGGCACCCCGGCGTCAGAGAGTGCCCAACGGCCTCAGCAAATTACGCAGTGCCGCAACAGTAATTGGACGCGAGAACCAGAAGCCTTGCGCTTCATCGCAACCGAGCGCTTCGAGTTGCGCGGCCTGCTCAGCCGTTTCGACGCCTTCGGCCGTCACACGCAGTTTGAGCGCGTGCGCCATCGCGATGATGGCGCCCACCAGTGCCGCGCACTGCGGATCGGTGCTCATGCGCATCACAAACGAGCGGTCGATTTTCAGGCGATTCAACGGAAAGCGCGTCAGATAAGCAAGGCTTGAATAGCCGGTACCGAAGTCGTCTACTGCCACTTCCACGCCCAGATCGCGCAAGGCAAAGAGCGTCTGCAACGCCTGGTCGGTATCGCCAAGCAGGACGCCCTCGGTGATTTCCACTTCGAGATACGACGGGTCGAGCGCGGCATCGTCCAACGCCTCGCGGATCGTCTCGAACAGATTGTGCCGCTGGAACTGCTGCGGCGAGACGTTCACCGCGAAGCGCGGCAAGTTGCCCGTCAGCCGCAGCAACTTGCCGGCGTCGCGGCACGCGGTCCGGATCACCCACTCGCCGATCTGCTCGATCAAGCCCGCCTCCTCCGCAACCGGCACGAATTCGACGGGACTGATCAGGCCGCGTTGCGGATGGTTCCAGCGCAGCAGCGCCTCCACCTGCGCGATGTGGCCGTTGGAGAGCGTGACCTGCGGTTGATACACGAGATGCAGTTGCTGACGATCGATTGCGTCGCGCAACATAGTCTGCAGTTCGAAGCGGCGCGCGGCCTGGCCTTCGAGCGCGGTGGAAAACCGCCGCACCGCATTGCCGTTCACCGCCGAGGCCGCCGACAACGCCACGCCCGCGCGACGCATCAGCGTAGGCGCATCGGCGCCGTCGGCCGGATAAGCCACGATGCCGATGCTCGCGGTAATGTTCAACGCGGTGCCGGCGTAGTCGATCGCCTCGGCGATACGGCCTAGCGCTTCGTCGGCGAACGCATCGGCAGCCGGGCCGGTTTCGTTGACCAGCAACGCGAACTGCGTGCCGCCGATCGAAGCTATCGTACCGTCGTTCGGAAAGAGGCCGCGCAACCGTTCACCGACAATCTGCAGCACGAGTTCAGCCGCATGCAAGCCGAGCGCGTCGCGCAGTTTGCGCAGATGATCGAGTTCGGCGACCAGCACGGTAAAACCGCTGCCGCTACGCTCGCAACGCGCGATCGTGAGTTCCAGCCGTTCGGTGAAAAGCGTTTGATTCGGCAGGCGGGTCACGCCGTCGTGATGCGCGACGTACCAGAGACGCGCTTCCGATTGCGCGTAACGCGTCATGTCGATGGCGATGCCCACATACAGCGTGGGGCAAGCGGCCTGCGCGGGCTCGGTGACGAGCGGCGCCAACGCCAGCACCACGCGAACCGGCGTGCCGTTGCGCCGCAAAAAACTCCACTCGCCTTCATAGCGCGAAGTCACTGCTGCAAGCGGCGGCAATTCCGCGCGGCGTTTGGCCAGTTCGGCTGGATCGAACAAAGACTCGAAGGTGCGCCGGCCGATCAGTTCTTCAGCCGCCAGTCCCGTCAGCTTTTCGAAAGCGGCGTTGATGGAGTCGAACGTGCCGTCCGCGGTGCAGGTAAACATGCCGTAAGGCGCCGACGCAAGCGCGGCGTCGCGCGTACGCATTTCGGCGTAGAGGGGGACTTGCATCGCGCCGGCCTTTTGATTTTCCTGAGTAGTGAAAGCGATCGAACGTGTTCTTGACGCGTGGGCGCAACCAGTAAAGCCCCGAAATTCCGGTCCGATGTTTCGGGCAACCGTGCGTATGATAACGGCTTTCGCGCCCCCGCCGAATTGGCCGCCCCGCAATCTTCGCGGCAATCGTTTCCCTTGGTGTAATCCCCAATCTTCCCGACCGGCGCACTCGCGCATCCGCGCGCCATAAAAAGTTCGCTATCGCCAGGATGGTCGATCCTTCATGAGCCCGTGCGCAATGGTGCTATATCCGTGGATATATTTCGTTGCCCGTCCGGCCAATAAAAACACGCCGTTTTGCGGCACCGTTCCAGTAGCGGCTGAGAATCTCCCAGTCGTGGCTATCGAAAGTGGAGTTGCGGGGTAAGGCGGGGGAACGTTGAAAAGTCAGCGGTGCAGCGGTGGCGGTCGCAGTGGCGGAGCTCATGCGTATCGCCAAAATCTGCTGGGGGTTCGTCGCGCTCATGAGCTGTCTCGAGCGCGTTGAAGAGAACGATAGCGGGATGAGGTCCGCCGACCCACCCCCCTGAACTGCATCGACTCTATGTACGGAACAGCATGCGGTGCCGCCGCAGCCCTGTAGTGCTTTTTACGCGGCGCGCGGCAGCGCCGCTTCGATAAACACTGCGCACAGCGCTTCCATGCCCTTCGCGTCTTCTTCGTCGAAGCGCGCGACGCTCGGACTGTCCACATCCCACACGCCGATCAGCGTGCCGTCCGGCGCGACGAGCGGCACGACGATTTCCGATTGCGAAGCCGAATCGCAAGCGATATGGCCGGGAAACTCGTGCACGTCGCGCACCACCTGCGTTTGCCGCGTTTGTGCAGCCGTGCCGCAGACGCCCTTGCCGAGCGGAATTCGCACGCATGCCGGCTTGCCCTGGAACGGTCCGACGACCAGTTCCTTACCATCATGGAAATAGAAGCCGGCCCAGTTCAGATCGCTGAGCGAATGAAACACGAACGCGGAAAAATTCGCGGCGTTGGCGATCCAGTCGGTTTCGCCGGCGAGCAGCGAGCGCGCCTGCGCGACCAGTTCTTCGTAGTGCGCGGCTTTGGGCAGATGCGAGGCGGAGGAGACTTCGAACATGACGGCGTCCGTGATGAAAGCGGAAAGAGGAGCAGCGAGTCGTGCAGTTTAAAGCAAGCCGCCGTTTCCTTCACGGCGCGCGCCCGCGCCGCGCGGCGACGGGCACACAGTAAAGCCCTCTTTCGTTCCGGTTCCGTTAGACCCGCCGGCCTCCGAGGCAAAGCGGAAACCAACGGGAAAAACCACGCGCCGATTACTGATCGACGCCGATGATCACGCTCGATGCCTTGAAGATCGCCGTCGCCGCTTTGCCGTTCGCGAGGCCGAGGCGATCGACGCTCTCATTCGTGATGATCGCCGCGATCTGCGCGCCGCCGGCGCTGATCGAGACTTCGGAGTTCACCGCACCCTTCGTGAGCGCCGACACCGTACCGGCGATGCAATTGCGCGCCGACACCTGCTCCTTCGCGACATCGACCATCACGATCACCGACGAAGCCTTGACCAGCGCAAAGGCCTTCTTGCCCACCGCAAGGCCGAGCGACGTCGCGCTGCCATGGGTGATGATCGAGACGATCTCAAGACCGTCCTGGGTGCGCAGCGTGACTTCGTCGTTCACGGCGCCGTGTTTGAGTTCGGTGACTTCGCCGGCGAATTGATTGCGTGCGCTGGTTTGCATGTTGTTCTCCTTGATCAGGCGGCCTCGCGCGAGCGTTGTTTCGAGGCCAAACGTTGGGTTGAACATTGAGTGTAGTGAAACACTCGCCAGCTGCGGCAGCCCGCGCGTGAAGCGCGGTATCGCGCAGCCGCTATGGACGATGCGAACCCCCAATGAAACCACATAAGCACTATGCATGCGTGTGCACAACGCAGTGCCGCTACAACGTGCTGCACAGTGCGCCGACACCGTATCATCGTGCCCTGGACCTTCTTCGCCGAACCTCATGCCCGTTGCCGTTCTATCCCGCCTTGCCGCCGCCTGGCCGAACGCCTGCCGTGCCGCCACGCTGTGCGCCGCGCTCGCGGCGATCACCGCCTGCAGCAACCCGTCGCCGACACACGACACACATGCGCCGCTCGACAATGTCACGCTGTTCCCCATCGCACACTACGACCAGAACGTCGATCACTGGCTAGAGCCGGACAGCCCGAGCTACGACCAGCCGTTCCTGAACCCGGCGGATCAGCAGGCGCACTTCAAAGCGCTCTACGCGCGCTACTTCGGCACCGGCACTGCGGCGCCGTCGCCGTGGAATGCAAGCTACGTCGCGATGCGCGTCTATCGCCAGCAAGGCGCTGACATTGCCGCATTGCAGCAGCGGCGCATCGCCAGATTCGATAACACCGGCAAGAGCGGCGCGGACATCGGCTACGGCGAAAATTTCAGGCCGCACGACAAGGCATGGATCGACGCCATCGCGCAAAACATGAATGTCGCGCAGTTCACGCAGACGGCCGTTTATCAGCCGCAGCGCCGCGCGATCGCTACCAGCAACCTGATGGTGCGCGAACTGCCGACAACCGATCCGTCGTTCTACGACCACCACCTGGCCGGCGAAGGCTATCCGTTCGACAACCTGCAGATCTCGGCGGTGCGTCCCGGCACGCCGCTTTACGTGCTCGGCGGCAGTGTGGACGGCGCGTGGCTGTACGTGCAGACGCCCGACGTGCAAGGCTGGGTGCGCAGCGACGGCGTCGGCATGGCCGACGATCGCTTCGTCGATATATGGCGCGCCGCAACGGGCAAATCGCTCGGTGCGGTGATCGTGGCGTCGGCGCCGGTGCGCGACAGCCGCGGTGTGTTCCGCTTCGACGCGCCGGCCGGCACGCTGCTGCCGATCGTGGCCGCCAACGCCACGCGGCCGGCGCAAGCCAAGCCTGCCGCGAGCGACATTGGCGCCGTAGCCGAGCCGGCAGCCGCGCGGCAAATACTCGTCCCGGCCCGCGACGCCGACGGCCAGGCGCTGATCCGCACCGCCGCCCTGAGCGACGCGCAAATCGCGCCGGCGCCGCTCGCCGCCACGCCGCGCCATCTGGCAATGCTGATGAAAACGCTGATCGGCCGCCCCTACGGCTGGGGCAATAGCGGGCTCTATAACGATTGCTCGTCGGAACTGCAAAGCATCTTCGCCGCGTTCGGTGTCTGGTTGCCGCGCCATTCGTCCACGCAGATGAGCGCCGGCCGCATGATCGACCTGTCTTCGTCCACGCCCGCGCAGCGGCTCGACTATCTGGCGCAGCACGGCGAACCGTTGCGCACGCTGATCTACATCGGCGGCCATGTGATGCTGTATATCGGCAACACCACCCGCAACGGCAGCGCGGTGCCGGTCGTCTATCAGGACGTATGGGGCTTGCGGCCTTCCGACAACAGCCGGCGCGCGGTGATCGGCGGCTCGGTGATTCTGCCGCTGTTCGAACACATTCCCGAAGACGCTACGCTGCAATCGCTGGCGGCGACGCCGACGTTCCAGATCAGCATCCTCGGCGCGCCGGCGCCGTCCGCCGCGCCGCCGGACGAGGACAATGCGGCGGGTTGAGACGCGCACCAAAAATATTTTTTCCGGAGTGTCGATTCAACGGTCATGTACTCGTCGTAACGTTGAAGCCCTGACTCGACGAGTCGGTCTTTCAACTCACGAACCTGTTACTTCAAGGAGTCGCCGTCATGTCCAGCAACGCTGTCAAACCGATCCCCGAGGGAATGCACTCGCTCACCCCTTATCTGATCTGCGCCAACGCCGCCGAAGCCATCGCGTTCTACACGAAAGCCTTCAACGCCGTCGAACAGGTCCGACTGCCGGGCCCGGGCGGCAAGGTCATGCACGCCACGCTGAAGATCGGCGATTCCATGCTGATGCTGACCGACGAATGGCCCGAGCACCAGTCGTTCGGCCCGAATACGCTGAAAGGCACGCCGGTCACGATTCACTACTACGTGGAAGATGTCGACGCCAGCTTCAAGCAGGCCGTCGAGGCCGGCGCGACCGTCGTGATGCCCGTCACCGACATGTTCTGGGGCGACCGTTACGGCCAGGTCAAAGACCCGTTCGGCCATAGCTGGTCGCTGGCCACGCACAAGCGCGACCTGAGCCCGGAAGAAATCCAGAAAGCCATGGACTGCATGTAATAAAACGCGGCCGGTCCGGTGAGAAGGAGGAGAGACGTCATGCAAAAGATTGCGCCGTGCCTGTGGTGCGACGGCAATGCCGAAGAAGTGGCCCGCTTCTATACGTCCGTGTTTTCGGATTCCCGCATCGTCACGACGATGCACTACACGGACGCCGGGCCCGGGCCGGAGGGCGGCGTGCTGGCCATCACGTTCGAGATCGAGGGCCAGGAATTCATGGCCCTGAACGGCGGCCCGCAATTCCCCTTCACGCCGGCGATCTCGCTGTTCTTGCACTGCAAGTCGCAGGAGGATATCGACCGTTACTGGACGAAACTTCTGGACGGCGGCAAGGAGTGGCAATGCGGCTGGCTTCAGGACCGCTTCGGCGTCTCGTGGCAAATCGCGCCCGACGTACTCGGCGAGATGCTGCGCGACCCGGACACCGTCAAGGCGAGCCGCGTGATGAAGCAGATGATGAGCATGGTCAAGCTCGATATCGCGCCGCTCGAAGCGGCCTATCGCGGCGCTTGAAGTGCGCCACAGACCGCACGTCGCCGTCGGCGCGCGGTCTGCTTGCAGTGCGCTGAGCATTTACAGCGCAGCAAGCTTGCCAGCCAAGGACGCGACAGCTCCACTTTTGATAGGATCGGTCTCGACCTATTAACGGCGGGACATGAACGGTGCGCGTCAACCATCAGGCTTTCTTCTGCTCGCTGTTTGTCGCGCGTCTCGCCGATCAGGTTCTGCTGTTTCTCGTGCCGCTCGTCGTCTTCCAGACCACGCATCAAGTCTCGTGGTCGGGCCTCGCGTTCTTTATCGAAACGCTGCCGCGCTATCTGGTGTTTCCTTTGTTCGGCGCCTTGTGTGATCGCATCTCGCCGCTCAGGTTGATGCGCGTCAGCCAGACGGTGCGGGCGCTGGCATGTTTCGGCGGCATACTCGCTTATGCGTTGTTCGGCGGCATCGGCTGGTTGATCGCACTCTCGGCGGTGTGCGGTGTGTTGACGAGCCAGGGCTTCGTCGCACGTGAAGTCATGCTGCCGCAAATCTTCAGCACGCAGCAGTTTCAGTGCGTACTCGCCTACTCGCAGTTGGCCGATCAATTGGGCTTCGTGCTCGGTCCGATGCTCGCCGCACTGCTGCTCGGCTTGTGGCGTTGGGAATGGGTCGTCGGCGCAACCGGCATGCTGTTTCTACTCGCCGATGCCGCACTACTGCTGTGGCAACGCACCAGCGGTTTTCGCGCCGCCGAGCCGCCGCCGCTCGCGCCGGGCCACTGGACGCTGCCGCTGCGCATCGCGCTGCGGCATGTGCTGGTGCTGCCGGGACTGAAGAAAGTCGTGCTGCTCGCCGCCGCCGAAAATCTGGTGATCGGCGTGACGCTCGCCACGTCGGCGGCCATGGTCACCGGCCTTCACGCGCAATCGAATCACTACTATGCCGGACTGCAAACAGCCGGCGCCGTGGCCACGGTGCTGATTCTGTTGACGATCGCACGCGCCGCATGGCCGGCGCGCACGCTGGGACTGGTCGCCTTCGTGTCGATCTGCGCGGGCGGCGTGATCGCCGGCGCAAGCGCGGCGCCGTGGGGCTATGCGCTCGGCTTCCTGCTGATCGTCGGCTTCGACAAGATGTTCAACGTCTACATCCGCAGCGCGCGGCAACAAATCATTCCACCGCAAGACTACGGCAAGACGACCGGCGTGGTGATCCTTCTGAACAACATGACGCAGCCGCTCGCCGGCTTGCTGGTCAGCGTGTTCTCGGCGCGCACGCAAACCGGCCCGCTGATCGTGATTCTTTCACTGACGATGGGTGGCATCGGTGCCGCGGTGTCGGTCGGCGCGGCGCTGGTGCGGAGGAGGAAGCGCGCATTGGTGCTCGGGGAATGAAGCCGCGTCGGCTCACCCGAATGCCGTGATTAATATCGAGCGCCGGCCGCGCCATTACATCGACCCTCGCTTATACGCACGTTTCAAATTAGCCGATCAGCATTTCTTAAATAATTCGATTCGCATAATCATGCATCCTCAATGCTACTACTCAATAACCACGCACAATTATCAATTAGAAAAAAATACCGCATTTAGGTAATTGCCCCAACTCCCATTCAGAAACAATTTCTCGCACTCCCCTCAAAGTCCAATCACAGCGCGCCTCTTACGCAGCATTTAACAGCAATTCATTACGCAATAATTTGTATGATCAAGAAAGTCTGTGTAGACTAATTTTCATCAATCGCATTGACTACTCACATAACGCGATTATCCAGCACGGCATTTTCAGGCAATTGATCCCGTTATCTGGTGGGTTCGATTCTAATGACCGCGCAATGACAACCGGTGTTCCGTCGGCCTGAGAGAGAGGTATCGTGATGAAACAAAAATTGCTGTCGTCCAGCCTGATCGTCGCCTTGATGTTCGGCTTGCCTTTGCAGCTCGCCCGCGCCGCCGTTTATTCGAACGGCACCGCTGTCACCACCTTTACCGTCACGCTCACGCTCAACGCCAACTGCTCGATCAGCGCCAACCCGCTGAACTTCGGCAGTAACGGCGTGCTCGCCACCGCCATCAACCAGCAGACCACGGTCGCCGTGACCTGCACCAACACCACGCCGTACAACGTTGGCCTCGACGCCGGCACCGTCACCGGTTCAACCGTGACCAACCGTCTGATGGCCGGCACCGCCACCGGCAACACGTCCACTACCGTCGGCTTCCAGTTGTATCAGGACGCCGGCCACACCACGGCGTGGGGCAACACCCAGGGTACGAATACCGTCAGCGGCACCGGCACCGGGTCGGCGCAATCGATCGTGGTGTACGGTCAAGTGCCCGCGCAGACCACTCCGAAACCTGACACCTACCAGACCACCATCACCGCCACGGTCTACTTTTGACGCGTCGCGCGAGCGCCATGAGCGCGCCTCGCAGGCTCCTCGCAGCGTGCGCCTGCGCGTGGTGTCTGAGTCCGACATTCGCGCACGCGGCCACAATGCAGATTTCGCCCGTCATGGTCGACATGACGGCCGAGGCCAACGCCACCGGCATCACGCTGAAGAACCCCGGCGAGAAGCCGCTGTTCGGCCAGGTGCGCGTGTTCCGCTGGGATCAGGCTAACGGCGACGACACCCTCACGCCGACACAGGATCTCGTCGCCAGCCCGCCGCTGATCCAGATCGCCGGCCATGCCGACCAGTTGGTGCGGCTGGTGCGTACCGCGCCGGCGCCATCCGCATCCGAGCAGGGATATCGCGTGCTGATCGACGAGTTGCCGGAAGCCGACTCCGCGCCCACCAGCGGCGTAACGATTCGCCTGCGCTACTCGGTGCCGGTGTTCGTCGAACCGGTCGTCGACGTCGGCCAGCCCAGGCTGTCGTGGCACCTATCGCGCGGCAACGGCGCTCAAAGCTGGATGCTGCGCGTCGATAACACGGGCCGTAAGCGCGCGCAGATCGCCGCCGTGCAATTGATCGACAACGCCGGCAACGCCTACCCGATCAACAAGGGACTGCTCGGCTATGCGCTCGCCGGGCGTCAACGGCATTGGCCGGTCACGCTACCCGACAACGTCGCGCAGAACGGTCCGCTGAAGGTGCGCGCCGCTGTCAACTCTCTGCCAGCCGAAGCCAGCGTGAATGTCGAGTGAACATGCGAGGGCATAGGACAGCCGGCGAGCGCACGCCGCCGGCCATGAGCGCGCCCCGGTCATGGGGAACGGACACGATCGACCGCCATTCAACCAATGAGAATGACACGACGGCGAATACGTCATGGATGGAAGCCGCATGCCATCGCGCTCGCGGCCACGCTGTACATGCTGGGCATGGACCGGGCCGAAGCGCAGCCTTCACTGCAGTTCGCGGATGCGGGCGTCGATGCGCGCACCGACTCGGGCGTGGATATGGGCGGCCGCCACGCTCATGCCCGCGCGCCTACGCCGGCCGCCAACGTGGACAGCGGCAAGCCCGTCACAGCGAAGCCCGCGCAGGCCGTCGCTGCGGGTCGTGATCTGTATCTGGAAGTCATGCTGAACGGCCAACGCACTTCTTTGATCGCACACTTTCGCGAAAGCGACGGCCGGCTCAGCGCGACGGCCAGGGACCTGAACGACATCGGCGTCGCCACGGAGAAGCTCGGCGCCGCCGACACCGCCACGCTCGAACTCGACCAGATCCCGGGCCTGCGCTATCACTACGACGCCGGGCGTCAGAGCATCGACCTGCAGGTGCCCGACGCGATCCGCAAGCCATACACGTTCGACACGCGCGAGCTGACGCAGACGCCGAACGCCACCGCGTCGCGCGGCTTTCTGATCAACTACGACGCGTTCGCGCAAACCGACACCAACGCGCAGTTCGCGCTATGGAGCGAGCAGCGCTACTTCGACCCGGCCGGTGTGCTGAGCAACACCGGCATTGCGTATCTGTATCGCGATCTGCATCGCTACGTGCGATACGACACGTCGTGGAGCATGTCGAATCCTGCGGCGTTGAGCACCACGCAGTTCGGCGACACCATTTCGTCATCGCTCGACTGGAGCCGCTCGATTCGCATCGGCGGGTTTCAGTGGCGCAGCAACTTCGCGCTGCGCCCCGACCTCGTGACCTTTCCCGTGCAGGCGCTGTCGGGCACGGCCGTAGTGCCGTCGGCGGTGGACCTGTATATCAACAACGTGCGCCAGTTCAGCGGCAACGTGCCGAGTGGACCGTTCATCGTCAACAACGTGCCGGGCATCACCGGCGCGGGCGAAGCCACCGTGATCACACACGACGCGCTCGGCCGCACCATTTCGACTTCGCTGCCGCTCTATGTCGATACGCGCATGCTGGCCGCGGGCCTGTCGAGCTATTCGTTCGAAGCCGGCTTCCTGCGCCGCGCCTACGGCATCGATTCGTTTTCCTACGATCCGCGGCCCGCCGTCAGCGCCACCGCGCGCCGCGGCATGAGTGACACGCTGACGCTCGAAGGACACGCGGAAGCGACCGGCGGACTCGTCAACGCAGGCGCCGGCGCGCTGGTGCGCATGGGCATGGCGGGCGTGATCAACGGCTCAGTGTCGGCGAGCGCGGGCAAGCTGAACGGCACCCAACTCGGTCTCGGCTATCAACTGATCGAGCCGCACTTCTCGATCGATGCGCAGACCTTGCGCGCTTACGGCAACTACGGCGACCTCGCCGCGCGCGACGGCACGCCGGTGCCCACCGCCACCGACCGCGTCACGCTGGCGCTGCCCTTCTTCAGTCGCCAGACGCTGTCGCTGAGCTACATCGGCTACCGCTATCCCGGCGTGCCGGCGTCGCGCATCGGCTCGCTGTCGTACACGCTCAACTTCGGCAATCTCGCCTCGCTCACGCTCAGCACCTACAAGGACTTTCTGCAGCACAACGCGCAAGGCGTGTTTCTGACCGCGAGCTTCGGGCTCGGGAACAACACCGCGATCAACGCGAGCGTGGGCCGTCAGAACGGCCAGTCCACCTACAACGTCAATGCGCAGCGTCCACCCGATTACGCCGGCGGCTGGGGTTGGGGTGTGCAGGCGGGCGGCTCCGGCGCGGTGCCGTACCGTCAGGCGCAGGCGCAATATCTCGGCAGATATGGCGAGGCGACGGCAGTTGCGCAGGACATCGACCGGCATGCGGGCGCGTCGCTCGACGTCACCGGTGCGATCGTGTTGATGGACCGCACCGTGCAACCCGCGCGCCGGATCGACGACGGCTTCGCGCTGGTTTCCACCGACGGCGTGGCGAGCGTGCCGGTGCTACACGAAAACCGCGTGATCGGTACGACCGACGGCGGCGGGCACCTTCTGATTCCTGATCTGAACGCGTACCAGCACAACCAGGTCGGGATCGACAGCATGAATCTGCCCGCCGACGCGCGTATCGCCACGACCGCGATGGACCTCGTGCCGAAGTCGCATGCCGGCGTGCTGGCGAGCTTCCGCGTGTCGCGTTATAGCGCCGCCTCGGTGATTCTGCGCGGCGCCGACGGCCACCTGATGCCGCCGGGCACGCGCGTGCATCACGTGGAAAGCGGCGTGGACACGATCGTCGGCTACGACGGCCTGACTTTCATCGAGAGCCTGCAGCACGACAATCATCTGGAAGTCGAGAACGGCTCCGCGACGTGCAGCGTCGAATTCATCTACGAGCGCCCTGCTAACGGCTCATTGCCGACCATCGGACCGCTGACCTGCGGCGCGCGTGGCTCCAATACGGCAGCGGATGCAATGCCGGCCGCTGCGGAGAACGCAGCGGGTAATGCAGCGGCGAGCGCAGTCACGAATGCCGCGACAAACGTGAAGGCGGCGCAATGAGACGGCTTCCTTTTGCCCTTCCTGCAACCCGCCCTGCTCGACATCCTGCCGCACCACGCAAGAGCACCGCAATGAAACGGCTCCTCCTGCTCCTCGCACTGTGCGCCCTGCTCGGCATCGTGCCGCGGCACGCGAGCGCGCAGACCTGCACGGCGAGTCCATCGGCGCTGAGCTTCGGCAACGTGAGCCCCATCAACCTCAGCGCCGTGGCCGCAACCGGCAGCGTCACGGTGCAATGCACGTGGCCCGCGGTCACGTTGACGCCGAGTGTGCAGGTATGCCTGAACATGGGCGGCACGACGCCGCGCTATCTGAGCGCCGGCAGCAACCAGCTGCAATACGATCTGTACCAGGACGCGGCGCATTCGCTCGCGTGGGGCTCGACCACGCTCGGCACGACGCCGATATCGCTGACGCTGCAGAAACCGGTGAGCGGCACGACCGCCTCGGCGACGGTAAATTTCTACGGCCAGATCGCCGCCAATCAGCCGACCGTGCCGACCACCGGCAACAGCAGCACCAACTATTCGCAGACGTTGAGCCAGACCTCGCTGACCTATGCTTTTTATCTACTGCTCGGGCCAACTTGTGCCGCGCTGACGACGAGCGGCGGCAGCTTCGGTTTCGCCGTCAACGCAACGGTCGTCAACAACTGCCTGATCAGCGCGACGAACATCGCGTTCACGTCGACGGGCGTACTGAGTTCCGCGCTCAACGCGACCGGCGCGATCACGGCGCGCTGCACCAACGGCGACGCGTACCGGATCGCGCTCAGCAGCGGCTCGAGCGGCAACGTCGCGGCCCGGCAGATGCAGCGCTTGGGCGGCGGCGGCACGGTGACTTACCAGCTCTACACGGATTCAGGCCACACGAGCGCCTGGGGCGACGGCACGGCCGGCACCACGATGTCCACCGGCACGGGTAGCGGCAATGCCGTATCGATCAACGTGTATGGCCGCGTGCCGGCACAGAGCACACCCATGCCCGGCAGCTACAGCGACACGATCACCGCGACGATCACTTTCTGAGGGAGGCCAGGCGCGAGCAAACCGCTAGAAGTTGACGGTCCAGACGGTTTGCTGCGTCTCATGGGTCGCGACGAATTCCACGGGCTGCGTCGTGTTGCGTGCCGTGTCGGCTGACGTGCCGGGATCGAACCCGGCCTGCGTGATCTGGAACGGCGCCCCGTGGATGCAGGACACCACCGGCTGATTCGCCGTACTGATCAGCGCGTCTGCGGACTGCACGAGGCAGGCTTCCTGCACGGTCAAACTTACCGGGATCGAGGCGAGTTCCGCCGGCGCGGCCTGCAATGCTTGCGCCGGCGGCATAGCCAGAAGAATGGCCGCCGATATGGCGGCTAAGGGGCGGAACATCATGGTGTTCACAATTCGGTTCGCGAAGCGGGTGGATACCGAACATGTCGGCATTTCACCTTTAAAACTTTAGGTCTTTATCCGCAACGCTACTCGCGACTAGACAGCCTCGCACACCACCGCGAACTTCAACAGCTGCGTGGGCCCGAACGCGTTGCTGAGCGCCACGTCGGCGGCGTCGCGGCCGCGCGCCATCAGCACGCGCCCCGTGCGCGGCGCGTTGTTGCGCGGGTCGAACGTTTGCCAGCATCCGCCGACATAGGCTTCGAACCATGCGGCGAAATCCATCGCGGCGTACGGCGGCGGCAGGCCGACGTCGCTGATATAGCCCGTGCAATAACGCGCCGGAATATTCATGGCCCGGCATAGCGCCACGGCCAGATGCGCGAAGTCACGGCACACGCCTTTGCGCTCCTGCCAGGCCTGCCATGCGGTCTTGGTCGAACGCGCAAAGTCGTAGCCGAACACGATGTGGTTGTGCACGTAGTCGCAGATCGCCTCCACGCGCCCGCGGCCGAGCGGCAGCTTGCCGAAGGTCTGCCACGCGAATTCGGAGAGCAGATCGGTTTCGCAATAGCGGCTGCCGAGCAGAAAGACCAGCGTGTCGTCGGGCAGCATTTCCACCGGATGCTGTTCGGTGTACGGCGGCCGCATCTCCGGCTCGGACGATACTTCGAGCACCGCGCTCGTCGAAAACGAAATTTTTCCCGGCGGCGCCACCAGCCGGCTGCACAGATTGCCGAATGAATCGCGATACTGGCTGATCGGCACCGGCGGATCGACCACCAGCAAATCGGGATTCAGCACTTCTTTCGCATGCGAATAGTGGGTGTTCAACATCAGCATCATCGGCGTCGGTTGCACGCACTCATAGACCAGCTCGTAGCCAACGCGCAATTTCATCGCGGCGCCCTCTTCCAGTTAAAACATTCAATTGACACGCACGGCGAGCCGCCCAAAAACGGCACTCCCCGCAAACACGTTTCGATTCGACGCGCCGTGATTTCGGCGCGCGTTTATTCGCTCTTTATCCGCCCTTATCCGCCTTTGCTTCGCCTCATTCGCCTTCGGTCACGCTCACGTCCACCTGCAAACCGCGAAACGAATGCGGCGCGCCATGCCACGTGCCCCACAAGGGCAGCGCCTGATAGGCGTTCCACGCCACCGCCACGCGAATCAGATGGCGATTGCCGACGATGCTATTGGTCGGATCGAAATCGACCCAGCCGGCGCCCGGCAAATAGATCTGCAACCACGCGTGCGTCGCGCCGCCGCCTTGCGTGGCGTCGTGCTCGGGCACGAATATGTAGCCGCTCACGAAGCGCGCCGCGAGGCCGAGCGAGCGCACCGCGTCCATCATCAGCACGGCAAAATCGCGGCAACTGCCGCTGCGGCTGCGCAACGTGTCGCCGGGACGATTCACGCCTTTTTCCGTGCGGCGCACATAGAAAAACGTGCTCTTGATTTCGAGCGTCATGGCGCGCAGGAGCGCCATCGTGCCACTGCCTGCCGCGCCGCTTTTGCTGCCTGCACCGCTCTTTGCAGCGACACCCGCGGCCGGCACGAAACGGCGCGCCCATTCATCCACATCGCTGTCCGGATACTGGCGGCTGCGCGCGTTGACGAGATCGGAAGCTTCCTCGTTGGTGTATGCGAACGGCCAGTTCACCGCATACGGTTCAAGCGCGTAATCGGGCATCGGCGCTTCGAAGTGTTCGAGTGTCACCTCGCTGTCGAAGCGCAATTCGTTCGCCTTGTCGGCGAAACTCGCGACCGCCACCGAGTTGTCGAACACGTCGTGCAGCCAATGCAGCCGCGACGGCTCCGGCGTGATCACCAGCTTGTTGGTGACAAGACGCAAATCGTGGCTCGCGCGCGGCCGGAACATCATGCGATGTTCGCCGAAGCGCACGGGTTCCGAGTAACGGTAGACGCTGACGTGGCGCACCGTGAAACGCTGCGGCTCATTCATCCGACCGCCCGATGGATACTGCCGGGTTCATCCTGTCCATCGCGTTCACGCTTGTAAAAAGCCCGCGGCCACAGCGGGCAAAAAGCGCGCGGCGCGGTTTTGATCTTCAATGAGCCACGGCCGGGTTGCGGTGTGGTCGAGTGCTCTCAAACAGAAACTGACGGGTTGAGCATACACCCGCCATATTGGTTGAAAACACTCATTTGGCCCCGGCGTCGCGCGCTCGAAGTTATCAACAGAATCTGTTCGCAAATCTGTGCATAACTATTCGGCAAAAACTGCAAGGCGTTGATGCGACTGCTGTTTTTACCGCACGACGGAAGTTGGGCAGAGCGCGCGGCGAACGCGCGTCACTCGCGCACGGTCGCGCGCGCCGAGTCGTCGGCGACGTGTGCGTGACGGGCCTCTTCACGCCATTGCTGACGCGAGCGAACCATTCTGCGCACCGCGAGCCGCGCCATCTTGACCCAGCCCGAAGGCCGCGGGTCGGCCAGCATGCTCAGCGCCCGCGCGTAGTCGAGCGTGAGGCCGGGTGTCCACGCCATCGTCGCGGCGCGCTTGCGCACTTGCGCGGCGACCCACAATTCCGGCGTGGAGATCACGCGCAGAAACGGCCGCCAGCCGCCGAGATTGCCCCACACGCGCGACGAGGCGCCTTCGATCGCCGCTTCCAATGCGCGAGAGACGCTGCTCGAACAGTTGCGGTGCGTGAGGTTGTAGGTCGTGTCCTGTCGATATGTGTCCCAGAAGCGGCGCAGGCGAACCGGATCGTAGTTGCGGATGCGCACCTGCACCGTCGACGGACACCACGCTTTCGATTCGGTCGGGTAATCTGGCTGGAATAGCCCCGGCACGTCGTTCTCGCGCGTGGCACGCAGAAGCCGCGCGAAATCGTCCGGCGAACGATCGATCTCGACGCCCGGATACAGGCTGATATAGATGCCCTCGGGCGATTCGAGCGCGGCATGGCCGGTCGATATCACGCCGTTGCGATCCACCGCCGCGATATAGCGGTCCACGATCAATTGCCGGCGCGCTTCGCCCTTGGCGGAGCCGACCGGCGTCCACACATGCACGGTCAACGCGGCTTCGTCGGCGGCGGGCGGGCCGTCCCACTCGTGCGCAATCAAACGGCTCGCGGCCAGCGCGCTCGCGGCGGCAATGCCGGCGTCCGCCGCGGAATCGCCCGCGGCGACCGCGGGGTTCGACGCGAGTCGCCGCACCCGCGCGCTCAGCAGGATCATGTTCCATCCGCCAAAGATCAGGCCGAGTCCGACACAGTACGGCACCGTACCCACGTAGTGCGTCGGATAGGGTTGATAGAAGAAGATCGCCAGCGCGATTTCGACGGCGCCGCCGATCATCGCAAGCCGCCACGTGCGAAAGCGAACCACTTTCGCCGCGACGATCTGCAAGAGGCCATCTGCGAAAAAGAGCGTGCCGAAGATCATCGAAAGAATGAAATTGCCGTGCTCGTGGCCGATCAGAATCAGCGCCGCCGCGGTGGTGAACGCGATGCCCTTCACATA
Organism: Paraburkholderia phytofirmans; assembly: GCF_046028095.1. Lineage (GTDB taxonomy): Bacteria > Pseudomonadota > Gammaproteobacteria > Burkholderiales > Burkholderiaceae > Paraburkholderia > Paraburkholderia phytofirmans_A. The sequence continues at coordinate 44,844 of NZ_JAQQDJ010000015.1, read as the reverse complement.
GCGCAGCGTGCGTTGCCCGCCCATGCCGGTCCAGGCGACGGCCAGCGTGGCAAGGCCTTCGAGCAGCAGCAACGAGACGAACGGGGTGATGGGAAAATAGAGCGCGCTATCGAGCGCGTCGATGAATACGAAGACACCGAGCAGAAAACTGATGCATCCGGCGATCCGCAACGATCGCCAGCGCGTGCGCAGATAATCGACGCCCAACAGAATCATGACCAGACGAACCATTGCAAGTCCTCCGTGACAGATACGTTCTGCTGATCGCCATCTTAACCAGTTTCGCGGTGCGGGCGCGCGAGGCTCCGGGCGTGACCCGCCAGGTGACAACGTAGGTTCGCCACGCCTTTCTCGCGTTTCTCTGAGCCGCTCATGCCGATGCGCTCTCGCTTAAGATCGTTCGGCCATGAAAAAGGCCGGCGCGGAGTGACTTCAACGCGCCGGCCTGCAACGAACCATAAAACCAGAAGCTGTTACGCCGCCTTGGCCTGCGGCATGGCTTCGCCGCCCTGCTCGCCACCCAACGCATCGAGCAGATCGCTCAGCATGCGGTCGAGTTCGGCGGTCATCAGCGTGACGTCGGAGTCGAAGCGCTCGTCGTCGTTTTGCGCGGTGGGATCGCTCGCTTCCTTCAGCACGTCGAGCGGCGCGATGCGCTTGATCGTCAGCGAGGGCGTCAGCACGAACGACACGCGATCGTTCCACGTCATCGCGAGCCGCATGCATTGCTTGCCGGCTTCGATATGACGGCGCATATCTTCGGCATCCAAAGTATGTCCGACATAACGCACGGTCGCGTTGCCTTCGGTGGGCGAGCGCAACTCGGTGTCCTGGTCGAGCGTGAATCCAGCCGGGCCTTCGCCGGACAGCAGCCATTCGGTCATGGCCGCGACCGGCGAGTGCGTGACGCGCACCGTGCCGAGCGGCAATTGATCGATCGACTTGACCAGCAGGCCGCGCACTTCATCGGCGACCGCTTGCGAAGCGGCGTCGATCACGAGCCAGCCGTTCTTGCAATCGATCCACACGCGCGTGTCGCGGCGAATGCTGAAAGCGCGCGGCAACAGTTCGTCGGTGACCTGTTCCTTGAGTTCGCGCATCTGCTTGCGGCCGGGTTTGAAGCCCTGCTGATCCTCGAGTTCGAGCGCGCGCTCCTTGGTCACCTGCGTGACGACCGAGGCCGGCAGCAGTTTCTTTTCGGCGCGAAACACCAGCAGCATCTGGCCATTGAGCGCGTACACCAGCGAGTCGTTATCGCGTGGCGACGCCCAGCCATGGCTTTGCATCTCGACGCTATTGCCGGGCGCGAACGCGTGCGGCGCGAGCCACTTCTGCATCTGTTCTGGGGTAACGGACCACGGAGCGGGAAGACGGTGCAGCTGAAGGTTTTTGAACCACATGGGCGGAGTCGTGTACGGGCAAAGCGCACCATTCTATCTGACGATAGACGTCGCGCGGTCGGCTGGAAGGACTCTGTTACTTCGTCGCCCGGGCGTTCCCGGCGCGGCGGTCATTTTCAAATAAAAACAGAAAATCCTTTAAGCGACAGACCGATTATCAAATGCGGTCTTACGCTGGAGAATGCGCTTCATCCACTTCAACTGTTTCTCTGGAGCGCGCCATGTTCGCCTCTTCTCTCTCCCGGATCACCCGTCACCTGCTGGTCGCCGCGAGCCTCGCCGGCGCCTTGAGCGCCCACGCCGCAAGCGACGCCGACCTGCCCGTGCCGCACCACGTTGCCGTCGCGTCGAACTCGGCGCAAAGCGCCGAAGTCGTGCGGACCGCCAGCCGCTACGCCGCCTTCTGGAACACCGGCGACGAAGCCTGCGCGAAGCTCGCACTGTCGCCCGCCTTTGTGGACCGCACCTTGCCGGATGGACGCCCGCAAGGTCCCGACGGCCCGCTGCAGGCGTCGAAGGGTTTTCGCGCGGCGGTGCCCGACCTGCACGCGGAGATCGACGACCTCGTGGTAGCCGGCGATCGTGCCTCGGTTCATCTGCATTTTTACGGTCACTTCACCGGGCAGTTCCAGGACCTCAAAGGCAACGGCCAGACCGTCGACTTCCAGGCCTTCGATCTGTATCGCGTGAAAGACGGCCGCATCGTCGAAAACTGGCACCTCGAAGACAATCTGACGCTGCTCAAGCAACTCGGCGCCATCAAGCCGTAGTGGTTTAGCCGGAGCCGTTTTGAGCGCGCTTCACGTTGAAATCACCTAGACTTTTTGACAAGCACGTGACGAGACGGAGGCGGCCATGGCCGATCAAACCGCAGCCTGGCAGATGGTGGAATACGAGGGATTCGAGATTCACGTAGCGCCGTTTCTGAAGAACCCGCCGAGCGAAGGGCACACGCCGAGCGCGGCGAATCAGCGCTACACGTATATCGGCTACGTTTGCCATCCGGGCGCCGACCCGGCCATTCCCGGCCATGCGGTGCCGTTTCACCCCGACGGCGAGGAGAGTTTTGCCGGCGAGGACGAAGCCGTCTATGAAGCGGTGCACGTGGGCCGCAGCATCGTGGACGGCACGCATCCAGACCTGACGGTATTGCCGCTGGTGACTGGCGGCGTATGAACCTCGGGCTTGCGCTTCAGCGAGCTTCCAGCACGCCCGACGGCGAACCCTGCTTCGCCAGCAGGCGCAGCGCCAGTTCCAGCATCCGCTGATTGGCGCGCGGCGGCGTGAAGGTCTCGACCTTTTGCAGCGCGGCCTGCGCGACGCTGCGGCGCAGCTCGGTGTCCGTCAGCAGGCGTTCCATGGCGAGCGCCATGGCGTCCACGTCGCCGACCGGCACCAGCACGCCGGCCTTGCCGCCTTCCAGCATGTCTCGCGGACCGGTGGGGCAATCCGTCGACAGCACCGGCGTGCCGAGCGCCATCGCCTCGCCGAGCACCACGGCGCAACCCTCGTAGCGGCTGCTCAGAACGAGCATTTCCGCCTGCCGGATATAAGGCAGCGGATTGGCGCAGAAGCCGAGAAACTGCACCGATGCACCGATCCCCAGTTGGTCGGCGAGTTGCTCGAGTTCGCCTCGGTCGCGCCCGTCGCCAATCAGGACGAGCGCCGCCTCGCAGCGGCCGCGCTCGCGTAACTGGGCGTACGCGCGCAACAAGGTCTTGTGGTCCTTCTGACCTTCGTCCAGACGCGCCACGGAAACGATGAATGACTCCGCCGGACGCTTGATCTCCGCGCGCGCCGCGGAGCGCAGCGCGTCGACGTCGATCACATTCGGCAACTCGACGATGTCCATCTCCACGCCGGTTGTCGCAAAGAGTTCGCGCGCCTCGTGCAGCATGGCGGGGATCAGCACCGTGATTGCCGAGTAACGCGCGTAATGCCTCACGCGCCGCGCGATGTACCGCGCGCTCTTGCTGCCGAGCCGTGCCGCGAGGCTGAAATGGTTCACGCCGAACCAGGGCACGTTGCAACTGCCCGCCATATGACGCAGCGAAAAGTCGAAATCGCAGACCAGATCGTGTTGCTTGACGAGATGCCGCATACGCAGCGCCAGCAGCGGCCGGATCGCGCCGTAGGTCGACAGCTTGTGCAATAACTTCTCGCCGGTGCCCAGCTTGCGCCGGCGCGCCGCCTGATGCAGCGCGTACATCCATTTCGACGAGGCGAGCACGTGGACGGGAACGTCTTCGGGAATCGACTGCGCGCGCCAGAACGTCAGATCGTCGGTCGGATACGCCACCGACAGGCTCGGCGCGAACTGGCGCCGATCGAGCGTCTTCAGCCACGAGAGCAACGCGGTTTCGGTGCCGCCTTTGCCAAAATCGTTGATATGAAACAGGATGCGCAGCGGGGTGCGGTCGGCTTCAACAGAGTGGGGGTTCACGTTCGTCATCCTGGTTATTCGCCCAACTCGGCCGTTGGCGCTTCACGCCGCTGTTCACTGCGTGGCACCGTGGATTGCCCACGTGCAGTCCCGGCCGACGCCGCGCCGGGCGCGCGAGCCTGTTCCGCGCAGCCTAGCAGCAGGCCCGCAAAAGCCCAGAATGCCAGCATGGTGGTCTGCCACATGAAGTCATCGGTCGAATTTTTCGCGATCATGCCGGCCACCAGCGCAACGCCCGCGGCGCACAGCCAGGGCTTGACTCGCCGCAGCCGCCAGAAACGCAGGACGAGGCACAGCAACAGCACGGTCTGCAGCACCACGCCGACGAATCCCGTCTGCAACCACGTGTTGATGAACAGGTTGTGCGCATGTGTCAGCGCTTGCGGTTCGACCGCCAGCAAACTGGCCGGCATTTCGCTGCGATAGACGATACCCGGCAGCGGCTTGCCGAAGCCCACGCCGACCCATGCATGGCGCTCGGCCTCGCGAATATAAAACGCCCACAGCTTCGGACGCGTGTCGGCGGATACCGTGTCGCCGATCGCGGACAGCGAACCCGGCACATAGACCTGATGACCGTCGATCGCCAGATCGTGGGGCTGCTGCACCGCGGGCGCGGGCAGAGCGGCCGTGCGCAGACGGGAACTCAGCTCGAGCGTGCCGACGCCGGCCGCGCCCACCACGGCGATGACCAGCAACGCCAGCGGCAGGCGCCGCCGGTACAGCGGGAACAGCGCGACGAGCAGCGTCGCGGCGGCCGCCGGCCAGAAGAACCGGTTGAGCGTTGCGAGGCCGATGAAGAGACACAGCACGATGCCGCTCGCGCCGATCACGCGCCAACGCGGCCGCAGCATGAAGCCCGCGAACAGCGCCATGGAAAATACCGCGAGCGTGCTCGTGTGGCCGACGCGGTTATAGAAATGCATGGGGAAGGTATTGGCGGTGGGCGGTTGCAAATGCCCCCAGTTGAGCGCGCTGATCACGGCGACCGCCACGCAGGCGATCCAGTTGACGGCCACCACGGGCTCGGGCCGCCGCAGCTGGGTGCCGAATAGCCAGAAGGCCCAGAACGACACCAGCGGATAGAGCACTTCGTCGCACCACGCGTGCAGACTGATCGACGGATACATGGACCACGCGACCGAGGCGAGGCTCCAGCCGGCCCAGCCGACGATGGGCAGCGCCAGCGGCCAGTGCCACAGCGAGGGCCGCTCCGGCGACCAGGCCGCCGCCGCCACGCCGAGCGCCATCAGGGCGAGCGCATTGAAGACGATCGCCGTCATGTGGCCGAACATCACCACGAACAGAATGACCGGACAGGCAACCCAGAACACGCGCTCCACTCGCGCAGCCGTGTGAGTCATTACACTTTCACCAGAACATTTTGCAATGCGTTATATACCGACTCGACCGACAGCCGGCCCATACAGTCGGCATGGTCGCCGCGCCACGCGACGCAGGTCGTCTCGTTGCGATCACAGCGTCGCACCCATGCTACCTCCCGGCGGAAAATAAAAGGCTGATCGCGGCACGGCATATCGGCGATCGTAATCGGCACGAAGGGCACCTCGCGCCAATAGCGGCCCGCGCCGTGAATCAGCGCGTTGCCCGGCCCGAACAGCGCGAGGGTGGGCACCCCAATCAGACGCCCCAGGTGCGCGACGCCGGTATCGGGACAAACCACGGCTTGCGCGCCGGCAAACAGATGCCATAACTCGCCGAGACCGAGCCGCGCCGCCAGATTCGGATGATGCGGGTCCGGGTCGATCGCGCGAATCAGTTCCGCTTCGCCCGGACCGCCGGTCCATACCGGCAGATAGCCGAGTGCTTCCACGCGTTGCGCAAGCTCGCGCCAGCGCGCGTTGGGCCAGCGTTTGACGCTCGTGCTCGCGCCCGGATGCAGCACGACGTAAGGCTTGGTCAGCAGCGACGGCTCGGGCAGCGCCGCGTGTTGCGGCGCGTTCCAGTCTGCCGGGCGATAAGCGCGCGGCGGCGGCCCGTCGATCAGTTCAGTGGCGAGGTCGGCCCAGGCCGCCGCCGTATCGGGATACGGCACGCTGCGGTTGAGTGGCCAGTTTTTCCAGGCCGGCCGATCGCCCGCGTGTCCAACGATCCAGCGGCAGCCCGCGCCCAACGCAAGCCAGCTGTGACGATTGTCGCCGAGCACCATGCCGAGATCGTAAGGTCCGGAAAGCAAAACGTCGCGCACCGACTTCACATCACGCGGATCGAACGGCAAGGCCGTGACGTCGAAAGGACGGCCGGCGTACAGCGGCACGATCGCCTTCGGACAGGCAAGAACGATCTGCGACTGGGGGTATTGCTCGCGCAGCTTGGCGAGCAACGGCGTGAGCAGCAGCGTGTCGCCCAGCAATAGATGATGCGCAATCAGGATACGGCGCGGGTGCCGTGGCTCGCGGCGCAATGGCTTGATCAGCAGTCGCGGAATGGCCCGCGCAAAAATACGAAGACGCCCGGCAAGCCGACTCATAGGCTCATCGGCGCGTGGGTTCCCGCCGCGATCTTGCTGTACGCCGATACCCGGCGCGAGGTCGCGTTCGCCATGCACAATCTCCAGCGGTATTCTTCCCGAAGGCCTCCAGTGCAGCGGCGACGGCCCAGTCACGACGGGCTGGCGCCGCTCGGACACGGCACCTCTCGCCCGCCGCCTGTCCAGGCCGGCATGGAAAGCTCGATGAAATAAATGGGGTGTTCGGCTCGAATTGAGTTCGAGCATTGATAGCATGAAATTATAACATGTGGCCCTGCCGCAGAACGACGCAAAACCGCGCCAGCAGGGCCGCCCGCGCCTTACACGGCAACGCTGCGGCGGTCCTGGCGCGCGGCGTCGATCTGCCGCGCCAGCGTCAACAGCGCGCTTGCGTGAGCGGCCACGCTTGCGTCGTAAAGCACCGCGTCGCGGGCAAGTTCGGACGGCGTGCGACGCGTGCCGTCTCGATGCGCGCGCACCGCCCGCTCGAGGGTGGCACGCAGGTCGGCGACCTCGCCCGGCGCGAAAACGAACTTCGCGTGCGGCGCGATCGCATCGCAGCAGCCGATGCTCGACGGAAAAATAACCGGCGTGCCGCACATCACCGATTCGATGCCGACCAGGCCGAACGGCTCATACGTCGATGCGAGGATCGTGAAGTCCGCGGCCTGGTAGCACTCCGCGAGCTCTTTCACATAGCCGATATAGCGCAGCCGTTCGGATGTGCGCGCGGGCGGCCGCCCGGCCACGGCCACCACCACGGGCAGCGACGTGTCACGCAGCGCGGCTTCGATGAGCGGCAAGCCCTTGCGCTCATGGCTGCTCGACGGAAACAGCAGGACGATTTCGTTGTCGGCGAAACCATATTTATGGCGCAACGCGGCGCGTGTGGCGGCGTCGGTCGGCGCGAAGCGTGTGGCATCGACGGGCGGATACAACACGCGGATCTTCGCTTCGTCGACGCCGTATAGTTCGCGCAGTTCGTCGTGCATCAACTGTGAATGCGCCACCACGACCTTCGAGCGCTCGTACTGGCGGCGCTCCAGCGCAATCTGCCAATCGTCCGAGCGCTTCCGCTCGCGGCCCGTGGCCCGTAAGAAGCCGAGATGCGTGCCGCCGCAAATCGCCATCTCCGATGAATCGACGCGGTTGCAACCAATCAGCACATCGACTTGCGCCGCGCGCCGCGCCGCGCGCAAGCGCCACGAAAACCAGCGATCGCGCAGCTTGCCCGGCAGGAACGAGACGTTGATACGGTGCGGCTCGACCAGTTTGAATTCGGGCAACGACGCGTCGAAACGGCGCGCGAAGAAAGCCGGCTCGACGCCGAGTGCCGCGAAGCCACGCACCAGATCCATGGCGTAGCGCTCGAGCCCGCCGCTGTGCCGCAGGGCGTTACTGGAGAGTCCAAGTTTCTTCATTCAGACAGCGCGCGCCTGCGCCTCGTCAAATATTAAAGAGGGAAATCAGGCGCGGTCCGGGCTGGCGGACCGCGCGAATGGAAAACCGAAGGGCGGAGCGACGTGTCGCGCGCGTCAGGCCGCGGTCTGCTGGAACTGGATGCGGTGCAGATGCGCGTACAGCCCGTCTTGCGCCAGCAATTCCCGATGGCTGCCGCTCTCGACGATCCGCCCCGCCTCCATGACGAGGATGCGGTTGGCGCGCTCGATGGTCGACAGGCGGTGCGCAATGACGAGTGTCGTGCGGCCCTTCATCAAGGTTTCCAGCGCGGCCTGCACGTGGCGCTCTGACTCTGAATCCAGCGCCGAGGTCGCCTCGTCGAGAATCAGGATCGGCGCGTCCTTGTAGATCGCGCGCGCGATCGCCAGACGCTGCCGCTGGCCGCCCGAGAGCATCAAGCCGTTGTCGCCGACCAGTGTGTCGATGCCTTTCGGCATGGCCTCGACGGTGTCCCACAGGTTGGCCGCGCGCAGCGCCGCCTTGACCTTGTCGGGATCCGCGGTCTGGCCGTAGGCGACGTTATTGGCGACGGTGTCGTTGAACAGCACCACGTCCTGGCTCACCATCGCGATCTGGCTGCGCAGCGCGTGAAGGTCGTATTCGGGGATCGCCACGCCGTCGACCAGAATCTCACCGGCGGTCGGATCGAAAAAGCGCGGCAGCAGATTCACCAGCGTGGTCTTGCCGCTGCCTGACGGGCCCGCGAGCGCGACCATTTCGCCCGGTGCCACCTTGAACGACACCTGGTCGAGCGTGTGGCGGTTGTGCGTGGCGTTGGCGCTGTAGTTGAACGAGACGCCGCGGAATTCCACTTCGCCGCGCGCGCGCTCGAGCGGCTTGCCGCCGCCTGCCGGCTCGGACGGCTCGTCGATCAGACCGAAGATCAGTTCGCACGCCGTCATGCCGCGTTGCAGCGGCTGGTTCACGTCCATCAAGTGCTTGAGCGGCGAGATGATCAGCAGCATCGACGTGACAAAGGCGACGAAGCCGCCCACCGTAGTCTGATCCGACGACGACTGCACCACCGCGATCGTAATCACGACGGCGAGCGCGATCGACGCGAGGAACTGCGTCAACGGCTGCGCGAGGCCGCCGGACACCGTCATGCGCATGGCGTAGCCGCGCAGACGCTTGCTCATCGACTCGAAGCGGTCCATCTCGTACTGCTCGCCGTTGTGCACCTTGACGACCTTATAGCCGCCCACGGATTCTTCGACGATGTACGAAAGCTCATTGGTCAGCAGCTGATGCTCGCGGTTCAGGCGGCGCAAGCGGCGGTTGATCTTGCCGACAAGCCAGCCGATGGCCGGCAGCAGCACCGCGACGATCAGCGTCAGGCGCCAGTTCAGATAGAACAGATAGCCGAGCAGGAAGACCACGGTGAGCGAATCGCGCACCAGCGTGACCAGCACGCTTAGCAGCACGTTGAGAATCTGGTTCACCTCGAAGACGATCGCATTGATCACCGTACTCGCGGTTTCGCGCTGGAAGAACGCGACGCTCGTGTGAATCATGCGGCTGAACATCTTCAGGCGCAGGTCGAGCAGGATCTTGTTGGTCACGTAGGCGAGCAGATAGCCGGACGCGTATTGCGACAGGCTGCGAACCAGGGCGAGCCCAATCACCGCGGCCGGCACGAACCACTTGGTCTTGTCGTTGGCGTGCGCGCCGAAGCCCTTGTCCAGCAGAGGCTTGAGCAAGGCGGGGATCGCCGCGTCGGTCGCGGCGCTGACGGCCATCGCGACGATTGCGCCGAGGAGAACCCAGATCAGCGGCTGGATATACGGCCAGAGCCGTTTAAAGACGACGGCGGCCGACGACGCCTCGCCTGAACCGATGGGTTTGCTTAACGTTGGCTTCGCGCTCAAGGAATCCTCTGAGAAGGCGGAACGGCTGCCGCGCGGCGGACGGAATGCCGGCCGGGCGGAATATCGAAAAGGAGCATTGTAAACGCTTGGGGGTGAGCGTCGGCGGTTAGAAGCCGGCTGTGTATACTCCCGGTGCGACTCGTTTCGCGCGGCTTGCCTGCGCGCTTCGCTCCGTCACTCCGCCCTCACGCTACTCACGTATGCAAGAAACCACCCTCGGCGTCGCCATCATCACCAAAAACGCGGCGGCGCGGCTGGCTGAATGCCTGCAAGCCGTGTCCTTTGCCGATCAGATCGTCCTGATCGACGGCGGCAGCACCGACGGCACCGCGGAGATCGCCCGCGCGCACGGCGCTCGCGTGATTGAACAGACCGATTGGCCGGGCTTCGGCCCGCAAAAGAATCGCGCGGTCGACGCGCTCAGCACGAGCTGGATTCTCTCGATCGACGCCGATGAAATCGTCTCGCCGGAACTGGCGTCGGCGATTCGCGCGGCGCTGTTGGCCCCCACTGCCGATGTCTACGCGGTAGACCGTTTGTCGAGTTTTTGCGGCCACTGGATTCATCACAGCGGCTGGTATCCGGACTGGATTCCGCGCCTCTTCAAACGCGGCGCCGCGCGTTTCTCCGACGACCTGGTGCATGAGCGGCTGATGTTCGACACGCCGGCGCAGCGACTCAACGGCAAGCTGATGCATTACTCCTACGAGGACTTCGAAGGCGTGTTGCGCAAGCTCGACGCGTATTCGACCGCGGGCGCCCGGCAACGTCATGCGGCGGGTCAGCGCGGCAGCTTCGGCAAGGCGCTCGGGCGCGGAGCGTGGGCGTTCGTGCGGACTTACCTGCTGCGGCGTGGTTTCCTGGACGGCCGCGCCGGTTTCATGATCGCGGTGTTCAATGCGGAGACGGTGTATTACCGGTTTTTGAAGCTGGCGCGTTTGGGGGAGAAGGCGCGGCGGTAGGCTTCATGGCATGCGGTACGCGGTGCCAAGCAGCGGACTGGCGCGGCGGCATTCGCTCATGCCTCGCGCCGCAAAAATTCGCCGTCGCGGTTCACAGCGGGTTCTGCCCACGCTAGTTGCACAGGCAGAATCACGCATCAATAGACAATCTCGATCGAACTTCCCGCGAACTCGCCGCGCAACGCTGCGAGCAGTTCGTCGGTCGGCTTCACGCGCCATGCGTCGCCCAGACGCATTTCGCCTTCCGCATTCTGGCTGCGATAGACCACCTGCACGGCAAGCCCGTTCGGGATCTGTACCGCCTGACGCTGGCCGCCTCCGCCGTAACCGCCGCCATTACGGCCGCCGCCGTTGCCACCGCCATTTCCACCTCGCGATGAAGCCGCCGGCGCCGCGACCGCTTGCGGCTCGTCCTTGCCCGCGCTGTGCGCTTCGAGCACGCGACGCAACGCCAGCGCGTCGGCGTTGCCGTTCATCTGCACCTTGACCGCTTCCGCGTAACGGCAGCGCGCGCGACCGAGGTCCATGACCGTGTCGACGGTGAAGCGGATGCCGCCCGTGAACGCGTCGTTACGCGCCTGGCCCTGCACGACCAGCAGTTCGTCTTCCTTGAACAGCTGCTTGTAAGCTTCGAATGTCTCGTTGAACACCGTGACTTCGCATTGGCCGGTGCCGTCGTCGAGCAGCGCGATCAGCATCTTGCCGCGCTGGGTCATCTGCGTGCGCAACGATGCGATCACGCCGGCGACCAGCTTGTCGCGCCCTTCCTTCAGTTCGCCGATCTTCTGGCGCACGAAGCGGCGCACTTCGTTCTTGTAGGCGTCGAACAGATGGCCCGACAGATAGAAGCCGAGCGCGGCCTTCTCTTCCTGCAGCTTTTTCTTTTCTGGCCACTCCGGTTCGTCGACTAGTTCATGTCCTTGCGAGGGCGCGTCGCCCATGTCGAACAGACCCGCCTGCAACGCGTTGGCGCTCGCCTGCTCGGCGGCTTCCATGGCGAGCGAGACCGACGCGATCAGTTGCGCGCGATTTGCATGCAAGGTGTCGAAGGCGCCGGCACGGATCAAAGCTTCGACGGTACGACGATTGACGATGCGGCGATCGACCCGGTTGCAGAAATCGAAGATATCGATGAACGGACCTTCTTCACGCGCGCGCAGGATTTCTTCGATCGCGTTCTGGCCGCTGCCCTTGATGGCGCCGAGGCCGTAGCGGATCGTTTTCGAACGCTTGCCGTCAGGCTCGGCAACCGGCTCGAAGCGGTACGCGGACAGATTCACGTCCGGCGGCAGCACCGCCATCTTGTTCGCGAGGCAGTCTTCGAACAGGATCTTGACCTTATCCGTGTCGTCCATGGCGAGCGACATATTCGCCGCCATGAATTCCGCCGGATGGTGCGCCTTCAGCCACGCGGTGTAGTACGCGAGCAGCGCATACGCGGCCGCGTGCGACTTGTTGAAGCCGTAGCCCGCGAACTTCTCCATCAAGTCGAAGATTTCGTCCGCTTTCTCGGCGGTCAGACCGTTCTTCGCGGCGCCCTGGCGGAACAGCTCGCGATGCTCGGCCATTTCCTCGGCCTTCTTCTTACCCATCGCGCGACGCAGCAAGTCGGCGCCGCCCAGCGAATAGCCGCCGATGATCTGCGCCATCTGCATGACCTGCTCCTGGTAGACCATGATGCCGTAGGTCTCTTTCAGAACAGATTCGACACGCGGATCCGGATACTCCACCACTTCTCGGCCGTGCTTACGCGCGCAGAAGCTCGGGATCAGGTCCATCGGGCCCGGACGGTACAGCGCGACCAGCGCGATGATGTCCTCGAAGCGGTCAGGCTGCGCGTCTTTCAGCATGCCTTGCATGCCGCGGCTTTCCAGCTGGAACACGGCGACCGTATTCGCTTTCTTCAGGATCGAGAACGACGCCGGATCGTCGAGCGGCACCTGCCCGAGCGACCAGTCCTGCTTGGACGGATCGAGGCGGCGAATATAGCGCTCGGCCCAATCGAGAATCGTCAGCGTGGTCAGACCCAAAAAGTCGAACTTCACGAGGCCGACGGCTTCGACGTCGTCCTTGTCGTACTGGCTCACGACACCGCTTTCATCGCCCTGCGTATACAGCGGGCAGAAATCGGTCAGCTTGCCGGGCGCGATCAGCACGCCGCCCGCGTGCATGCCGACGTTACGCGTCAGCCCTTCTACACGCTGCGCGAGTTCGAGCAGCTGATGCACTTCGTCTTCGTTGTCGAAACGCTCCTGCAGGAGCGGCTCTTCTTTCATCGCGTCCGCGATGGTGACGTGCTTGCCCGGCTTGAACGGAATCAGCTTGGCGATGCCGTCCGTGAACATATAGCCGAGGTCGAGCACCCGCCCGATGTCGCGCACCGCCGCCTTCGCCGCCATCGTGCCGAAGGTGGCGATCTGCGACACGGCGTCCGCACCGTACTTTTCCTTCACGTACTGGATCACGCGATCGCGGCCGTGCTGGCAGAAGTCGATGTCGAAGTCGGGCATGGACACCCGCTCCGGATTCAGGAAACGCTCGAACAGCAGGTTGTAGCGCAGCGGATCGAGGTCGGTCACGCCGAGCGCGTACGCGACCAGCGAACCCGCGCCCGAGCCCCGGCCCGGACCGACCGGCACGCCGTTGTTCTTCGCCCAGTTGATGAAGTCCGCCACGATCAGGAAGTAGCCGGGAAAGCCCATCTTGATGATCGTGCCGCACTCGAATTCGAGGCGCGCGTAATACGTTTCGCGTTGCGCTTCGCGCTCGGCCGCGTCTGGGTACAACTGTTCGAGACGCTTTTCGAGACCCTCTTTCGACAGCTGCACGAGGTAGTCGTCGAGCGACATGCCGTCGGGCGTGGGGAACAGCGGCAGCTTCGGCTTGCCGAGTTCGAGCGTGAGGTTGCAACGCTTGGCGATTTCAACCGAGTTGGCGAGCGCCGACGGAATGTCCGCGAATAGCGCCGCCATCTCTTCCTGAGTGCGGAAATACTGCTCGGACGTAAAGCGCTTGGAGCGGCGCGGATTCGCCAGAATGTCGCCTTCGGAAATGCACACGCGCGCTTCGTGCGCGGTGAAGTCGTCCGGCGTCATGAACTGCATGGGGTGCGTGGCGACCACCGGCAATTTCAGCGACGCCGCGAGCGCGACCGCCTGCTGCACATACTGCTCGCCGCCAGGCTGACCGCTACGCTGCAACTCGATATAAAAGCCGCCCGGAAAGACCTTCGCCCAATGCAACGCGTTGCGTTTGGCCGCCTCCTCATTACCCGCCGCGAGCGCGAGGCCGACGTCGCCCTGTTGCGCGCCTGACAATGCGAGCAAGCCTTCGCCGAGACCGGATTCGAGCCAGCCGGCTTCGACCTCCGCGCGACCGCGGTACTGATTGGTGAGCGATGCCTTGCTGAGCAGTTCGCACAGATTCAGATAGCCGCGCCGGTCTTTGACGAGCAGCAGCAAACGGGAAGGCTTGTCGCGGTCGTCCGGATTGGTGATCCAGACGTCGCAGCCGGCAATGGGTTTGACCCCTTTGCCGCGGGCTTCCTTGTAGAAACGGACGAGGCCGAATGCGTTGCCGAGATCGGTGAGGGCGAGCGCGCCCTGGCCGTCTTTGGCCGCGGCCTTGACGATGTCGTCAAGACGCACGATGCCGTCGGCAATCGAGAATTCGGAGTGAACGCGGAGATGAACGAAGCGGGGATCTGACATGGGCGACATTGTAACTCCACCCTTCCGGAGTTTTCAGGCCAAAGCAGCGCGTTAGCCGATCGGCTTAGGACGCAAATAGGCAAGCCGCGTGCACAGGCGCTTCTACGTTGGCCGAGCACGCGAACGGACGCTCGCGCAGAGGGAATCGACAGCAAGTTGACGAACGATTTGCGCTACCGCAACCCGTTGGCCATTCGGCCGGGTCGGGGAAAGCGCCGGGTTGAGGGATAATACGGGTTTCGCCCTATTCGACGTGGCCGCGCCGCATGGCGTTTGAAGGCGGGCAGCCCAATGCGCCCCCGTTTTCCGCGAGGCCGGTCACTTCTTACCGCTGGACACTCATGAGTATCGTCAATCTCTCTTCGTATCATTTCGCGACTATCGAAGACACCGCCGCATGGCGCCCGTTCGTCACGGAACGTTGCAACGCGCTTGGCTTGAAGGGCACCATTCTGCTCGCGCCGGAAGGCATCAATCTGTTCGTCGCCGGCACGCGCGAAAACACCGACGCGTTCATCCGCTACATCCGCCACGACCCGCTGTTCGAAGGCAAGTTCGTGGATCTGCAGTTCAAGGAAAGCCTGTCGGACAAGCAGCCGTTCACCCGCATGCTGGTCAAACTCAAGCGCGAGATCATCACGATGAAAAAACCGGCCATTCGGCCGGAGCTCGGCCGCGCGCCGTTCGTCGACGCGCCTACGCTGAAACACTGGCTGGACCGCGGTCACGACGACCAGGGCCGCCCGGTCGTAATGCTCGACACGCGCAATGCGTTCGAAGTCGACGTCGGCACGTTCGACAACGCGCTCGACTACCGCATTACGAAATTCAGCGAGTTTCCCGAGGTAATCGAGCAAAATCGCGCCGACCTGGAAGGCAAGACGGTGGTGTCGTTCTGCACGGGCGGGATTCGTTGCGAGAAGGCCGCGATCCACATGAAGGAAGTCGGCATCGAGAACGTGTACCAGCTCGAGGGCGGCATTCTGAAGTACTTCGAGGAAGTGGGCGGCGCGCATTATCACGGCGACTGCTTCGTGTTCGACTACCGCACCGCGCTCAATCCGCAACTCGAGCCTAGCAAGACCACGCAATGCTTCGGCTGCCGCGCGGTGGTCCCGCCGGAAGCGCAAGAATCGCCGCTTTACGTGGCGGGCAAGACGTGTCCGGAATGCCATCCGGACAGCAAGGCGGCGCGCGCCGCGTGATGGTGGCGGCGCACCACGCCACCACTCGGCCATGACCTACCGCGGACGTTTCGCGCCCTCGCCCACCGGGCCATTGCATTTCGGTTCGCTGGTCAGCGCGCTCGCGAGCTGGCTGGACGCGCGCGCGCATCGCGGCGCATGGCTCGTTCGCGTTGAAGACATCGACGGCCCGCGCACCGTGCCCGGCGCCGCGGAAGACATCCTCGCCACGCTCGAACGCTTCGGCATGCACGCGGACGAACCGCCTGTCTGGCAAAGCACGCGGATGGTGAGTTATCAGGAAGCGCTGGAGCAATTGAAAGCGAACGGCGTGATTTATCCGTGCGGCTGCACGCGCAAGGAAATCGCCGACTCGCTGCTCAACGCGCGCACACGCAATACGACCCTCGCCTATCCGGGCACCTGTCGCGACGGCCTGCACGGCAAACCGGCGCGCGCATGGCGCCTGCGCGTGCCCGACGGCGACAGTGCGATCATCACGTTCGAAGACCGCTGGCAAGGCAAGCAGACGCAGAATCTGGCCACAGAGGTCGGCGACTTCGTGCTGAAGCGTGCGGACGACCAATGGGCGTATCAACTGGCGGTGGTCGTCGACGACGCGGACGCGGGCATCACGCACATCGTGCGCGGCGCGGATTTAATGGATTCAACGGCGAGGCAGATCTATTTGCAGCGCTGCCTGGGCGTGCCGACACCTGCATATCTGCATGTGCCCGTCGTCACGAATGAAGAGGGCGAAAAACTCAGCAAGCAGAACGGAGCCACAGCACTGGACAGTGACAAGCCGCTCGAAGCGCTGTGCGCGGCGGCACGGCACCTCGGGCTCGATCTGGAAAACGCTGCGGCCCATACGACGCTAGACGGCTTTTATGCTGCCGCCACGGTGGCATGGGCAAAACGGATGGGTTAGCAGCAGCGTGAACGCGATTCGCGTTTGAAAGCAAGATCGCCGTGCGCGGCCGGCATTGCGCAAACCGGCTGCGGCAACCGGCGCGGTGCGTGGTATGCGGTACAAGGTGCGGTGCGGCGTGAGTTTTCGAAGCGCCCCAAATCTTGCTGCGCTTCAAGCGGCGCCCCGCTTGCGGCGTAGCCCGGTCCCTTGAGATAAACCGAGCCGCGTCAGCGAACTACCAATCAGGTAGACGAGGACGACTTCCTCGGCATCCCAAACCCGCCCAGCAGCGCTGCCAGCGGCTGCTTGGACGCCGACTTCTGCGGCGCAGCCGAAGCAGCAGCCTCCTCGATCTTCCGAACCGAAGAAGGCGACGGCTCATAAGGCTTCAGGAAGAAATCATCCACGGGCTGCGCGCGATGATGATGCGGCCGGTCGTACGAACCCGACGACGACGCCCCCGTGCGACGACGGCCGCCGCGATCCTCGCGGCCTTCGCTGCTGCGCTCGCGACGCGGCGCGCGTTCTTCATGATGATGCCGCACCGGTGCTTCCACCGTCAGGCGTTGCACGTCCAGCGGACGCTTGATCAGCTTCTCGATATCGGCCAACTGCTTGCGCTCGTTCGGGCTGCACAGCGACAACGCATCGCCCGAAGCACCCGCGCGGCCGGTACGGCCGATCCGGTGCACGTAGTCTTCCGCATTGAACGGCAGGTCGAAGTTGATCACCGCCGGCAGTTCGGCGATGTCCAGGCCACGCGCGGCGACGTCCGTCGCCACCAGCGCTTCGATCTCGCCGCGCTTGAACGCGTCGAGCGCCTGCATCCGCTCATTCTGCGTGCGGTCGCCGTGAATCGCGGTCGCGATCACGCCGTCGCGCTCGAGGCTGCGCGCCAGACGGCTCGCGCCGATCTTGCTGTTGCAGAACACGATCACCTGCTTGAGACCGCGTTCGCGAATCAGTTGCACCACGGCGCCGGTCTTGTCGCCCTCGGCGACTTCGTACACGACCTGCGTCACATTGGTCGCGGTCGAGTTGCTGCGCGCGACTTCGATGGTCTGCGGGTTGCGCAGGTACGTGGCGGCTAGCTTCTTGATTTCGCCCGAGAACGTGGCTGAGAACAGCAGTGTTTGACGTTCTTTCGGCAGCAGGTTCAGGATGCGCTGCAGATCCGGCAGGAAGCCCATGTCGAGCATCCGGTCGGCTTCGTCGAGCACGAGGATCTGCACCTGGCCGAGATTGGCCGTTTTCTGTTGCACGTGATCGAGCAGACGGCCCGGCGTGGCGATCAGAATCTCGACGCCGCGGCGCAGTTGCTCGGATTGCGGATTCATATCCACACCGCCGAACACCACCGCGCTGCGCAGCGCGGTGTGTTTCGCATACGCCTGCACGTTCGCGGCGACCTGGTCGGCCAGTTCGCGGGTCGGCGTGAGAATCAGCGCGCGCACCGGATGGCGGGCGGGCGAAGCGCTCGTGCTGGCCTGCGGCAGCAAACGCTGGATGATAGGCAGCGAGAAGCTCGCGGTCTTGCCGGTGCCGGTTTGCGCGGCACCCATCATGTCACGGCCGGCCAGCACGACAGGGATCGCCTGCTCCTGGATCGGCGTGGGGATGGTGTAGCCCGACTCTTTGACGGCTTTCAGAATGTCGGGCGCGAGGCCGAATTGATCAAAAGTCGCAGTACTGGGCGTGACGGCTGTGTCGGACATGGTGGCTTTCGCTAAAAATGCGCTTCGCGCGTGCGCGCGGCAGCGGTCGGAACCGCAGAGGGCATTGTGATGAAGGCGGAGCCACGGCGTTCCGCACGGGACCCGTTGGTACTGTCGGTACGGCGGGAAAATTGCGGCCGGCTCCGGCCGGCGGAAACACCCGCCGGAAAGGCCGGTATTGTAGCACTTCAGCAAAAACACTCATGGCGCATGCGCCGGCTTTCTGCTTACGCTCGCGAAAGCCGGGTGCCGGCAGGCGGCGCACCCGCCGGCGAATGGCGGCAAAGCACCGGCGCGCCTCGCTCGCAGCGTAGTTCGTGGAGACGACAGTTGCGTGACAGCGCGTCTCACCACGTCTCGCGCATCACCATCAGGCGCAGTTCAGTCATGTCCTCGATTGCGTAGCGCACGCCTTCGCGCCCCAGCCCCGAATCCTTCACGCCGCCATAGGGCATGTTGTCGACCCGGAACGACGGGACGTCGTTGATCACCACGCCGCCCACGTCGAGTTCGTCCCACGCGCGATGCGCATGCGCGAGCGAATCGGTGAACACGCCCGCTTGCAGGCCGAAGTCGCTGTCGTTGACGGTTGCAAGCGCCGCGCCGAAATCGTCGAAGCGCTCCAGAATCGCCACCGGACCGAAGGCTTCCTTGCGATACAGATCCGTGTCCCGCTTCACGCCTTCGAGCAGCGTGGCCTCGAACATCGCGCCATCGACCTTGCCGCCCGCGACGATTTTCGCGCCCGCCTGCACCGCGCTTTCCATCCAGCCGGCGAGGCGCTTGGACTCCGATTCGGAGATCATCGGCCCGACGAAGGTCTTTTCGTCTTTCGGATCGCCCATCACCAGCGACTTCGTCTTCGCGATCAGCTTCTCGCGCAGCGCATCGTAGATTTTCGTGTGAACCAGAATCCGCTGCACGCCGATACAGCTCTGCCCCGACTGATAGAACGCGCCGAACGCGAGCCGGTCGACCACATAGTCGAGCTTCTCACCCTGGTCGCCGTCGACAATCGCGGCCGCGTTGCCGCCCAACTCCAGAATCACCTTTTTCTTGCCGGCTTTCTTTTTCAAGTCCCAGCCCACCGCGGGCGAGCCGGTGAAGGACAGCAATTTGAACCGCTCGTCGGTGGTAAACAGATCGGCGCCGTCGCGATGCGCGGGCAGAATCGAGAATGCGCCTTTCGGCAAATCGGTTTCCGCCAGAATCTCGCCCATGATGAGCGCGCCGACCGGCGTGCGGCTAGCCGGCTTCAACACGAACGGCACGCCCGCCGCAATGGCCGGCGCGACCTTGTGCGCGGTCAGGTTCAGCGGAAAATTGAACGGCGAAATAAACGAACACGGGCCGATCGGCACACGCTTCACATAGCCGTGATAGCCCTTGGCGCGCGGCGAGATCTCCAGATTGACGATCTCGCCGTCGATGCGCACCGACTCCTCCGCCGCCACCTTGAACGTATCGATCAGGCGCGTGACCTCGCCTTTCGAGTCGTTGATCG
The DNA here is from genome assembly GCF_046028095.1 of Paraburkholderia phytofirmans. Taxonomy (GTDB): domain Bacteria; phylum Pseudomonadota; class Gammaproteobacteria; order Burkholderiales; family Burkholderiaceae; genus Paraburkholderia; species Paraburkholderia phytofirmans_A. The sequence goes on along the minus strand of NZ_JAQQDJ010000015.1, from coordinate 25,193 downwards.
GCTTGCCGGCTTCGATGCACAGCGCTAGCGCCAGTTCGTCGTAGCGCTCGCGAAAGCGCTTCACGCAATGTTCGAGCACCGCCTGGCGCTTGAACGGGGGAAAGGCGCGCAAAGCGGGCATGGCGTCGACGGCGTAACCGATCGCTTTGTCGATCGCGGCGGCGTCGGCCATCGCGACGCGGGTGGCGACTTCGCCGCTGAATTTATCGGTGACTTCGAGATCGGTGTTGGCGGCCACCGCAACGTTCGCCAGGTAGTACGGGTAAGTCTTTTGCAACATGACGCGTCTCCTTGATGCAATGCCTGACAGTTCACAGTTGCGCCGAAAGCCGCTTGATTTCGCGATTCAGCACGCGCTCGTTGTCTGAATAGTCGATCGGCAGATCGATCACATGCACGCCGGGTGTCGCGAAACATTCGCGCAGCAACGGCGCGAACTCCCCCGCCGTTTCGATGCGATGCCCCTTCGCCCCGTAGCTCTCGGCATACGCGACGAAATCCGGATTGCTCAGCGTCATGCCGTAGTCCGGGAAGTTCATGTTTTCCTGCTTCCAGCGGATCATGCCGAAGGCGTCGTCGCGCACGATCAGGATCACCAGATCCAGCTTCAGACGCACCGCCGTTTCCAGTTCCTGCGAATTCATCATGAAGCCGCCGTCGCCGCACACGGCCATCACCTTGCGGTCCGGGTGCACGATCTTGGTGGCGATCGCGGACGGCAAGCCCGCGCCCATCGACGCCAGCGCGTTGTCGAGCAGCAGCGAATTCGGTTCGTGCGCGCGGTAGTAGCGGGCGAACCAGATCTTGTACATGCCGTTGTCCAGACACACGATGCCGTCCACCGGCGTGGTCTCGTACACGTCGTTGACGACGCGCACCGGATACATGGGAAAGCGGTCGTCGTGCTGGCCTTTGGCCAGATGCGCCTCGAAGTGCTCCTTGATCTCCTTGAAGCGCGTGAAGTCCCAATGCTCCTGCCGCTCCTTGAGGCTTTCCTTGAGTTGCCACACCGCGTTGGCGATATCGCCGACCACTTCGATCTGCGGGAAATACACGGTATCCACTTCCGCGCCGAGAAAGTTGACGTGAATCACCGTTTTCTCGCCGGCATCGCCGCTGCGCATGAAAAACGGCGGCTTCTCGATCACGTCGTGACCGACGTTGATGATGCAGTCCGCGTGATCGATCGCGCGGTGCACGAAGTCGCCGTCGGAGAGCGTCGCATTGCCGAGCCACATGGGATGCGATTCGTCGATCACGCCCTTGCCCATCTGCGTCGTGAAGAACGGAATGCCGATCTGGTCGACGAATTCGCGCAGCATTTTGGTGGTGGTCTTGCGATTGCCGCCCGCGCCGATCATCAATAACGGATGCTTCGCGCTGGTGATCGCCTCGACCGCGCGCGCCACGGCTTTTTCCTCGGCCACGGGACGGCGGCTATAGCTCTTCGGAATCGGCTTGCCGTCGCCTTCTTCATGGGCGACGTCTTCGGGCAATTCGAGGTGCGTGGCGCCCGGCCGCTCCTCTTCCGCCTGACGAACCGCCTCGCGCACCATCGCCGGGATATTGGCGATCGAGACGATCTGGCGCGTGTACTTGGTGAGCGGCTCCATCATGCGCACCACGTCGACGATCTGGAAATGGCCCTGCTTGCTCGACTTGATCGGCTTTTGCCCGGTGACCATCAGCATCGGCATGCCGCCGAGTTGCGCATACGCCGCGGCGGTCACGAAGTTGGTCGCGCCCGGCCCGAGGGTGGCCAGACACACTCCCGTGCGCCCGGTGAGCCGGCCGTACGTGGCGGCCATGAAGCCGGCCGCCTGTTCGTGACGCGTGAGGATCAGACGGATTTTCGAGCGGCGCAGCGATTCGAGCAGATCGAGATTTTCTTCACCGGGAATACCGAACACGTACTCGACACCTTCGGCTTCCAGCGATTTGACGAACAGGTCCGATGCTTTCATTGAGGGTCTCGCTTGATGATACGGACGCGGGCCGTGACCCCATCGCTGGGGCCCGGAAACGGACGATCGAAAACGACGACGGCCACGCCGGCAGCACCCGGCATGACTACGATGGCAAGACGCGGCGGCACGGCGGCAATGCCATGCGGGACAGCTTACTACTCGAATGGAAACGGCGTGCGCTGGCGGACAATGCTGCGAAGCGCAAGGCAGGGGTCGAAAGACGAAGCGGCGGCATGGGAAAGGAAAGCCGCCGCTTCGCGCTCAGCGATTGATGGTGATGCAGTCGGAGAGCATGGGCGGCGCGTTTTCGCCGGCCATGGCGTCATACAGGTCGGCGCGCGGGCCCTTGGTCCACCACGTGTAGCTGCCGGCCTGATATTTCGCGCCGGACGCCGAGAGCGTGTTGACGAACAGCAGTTGCTTGCCCTTCACCGGCACGAGCGCGAAGCTTTGACCGTTCGCCGTGTTCCAGTAAGTGACGTGCAGGATCTTGCCGGTCGCGCAGGTGTATTTGTGCGTCTGACGGTTTTTGGTCTGAATCTCGGAGAACTGCAACGGCGCGGCCCACGTCTCGCCGCAAAGCGCCGCGAGACCCGCCGCCGTGGTGACTGCAACAAGCCATTTCTTCATGAGATGCCTCGATCGTTGCTACCAATCAAACACGGGTGACGCGGCGCACATTGCGCCTGGAACTGCGGCTAAACGACCGGCGAAGGATCGGTTATGGATCGATCACGTCGGCGCACGCGTCGGTCGGCGCGGCGGCGACATGTCCGACCAGCGGCACGATCTTCAAGCCTGCCGACGCGACCCGGCACGGCGCAGCCGCGAGGCCGCATCCCGTCAGCCCGGCGCACAGCGCGAGCAGCACGCCGAGTGCGCCGAGGCGGCCGGTCCAACCGCGCCGCGTGGTGTTGCGAATTTCCAGCGCCATACGTACCTCTACTCCGGTAGGCTCGACGAGCCCAAGCACTCAGATTGCGCGCGCGGCGATGGCGCCGGACACGCGGGTTGGACGGCGCACGGCGAATCGCTTCGGCTACCGCGATTCGCGGTGCGCCGCGCCGTCACTTACTTCGCCGACACCGGCCGCACTGCCGCCGCGGCCTGCTTCGCGCGCGAGCGGGCTTCGTCGGTGTTCTCGCCGGTGGCGAGCGCGACGCCCATGCGGCGCTTGGCGAAACTCTCCGGCTTGCCGAACAGACGCAGGTCCGCGTTCGGCACCGCCAACGCCGCGGCCACGCCTTCGAAGGCAATGCCGGCTTCGTCGAGCCCGCCATAAATCACCGCCGACGCACCCGGCGCCCGCAACGACGTATCCACCGGCAAACCGAGGATCGCGCGCGCGTGCAATTCGAATTCCGAAAAGCGCTGCGAGCACAGCGTGACGAGACCCGTGTCGTGCGGACGCGGACTCACTTCCGAAAACCATACGTCATCGCCGCGCACGAAAAGTTCCACGCCGAAGAGGCCCCGGCCTCCCAGCGCGGCCGTCACCTTGTGCGCGACCTCGCGCGAACGTTCCAGCGCGAGCGGGCTCATGGGCTGCGGCTGCCACGATTCGACATAGTCGCCCGCCACCTGCACGTGGCCGATCGGGTCGCAGAAATACGTGCTGACCTCGCCGCTCGCCGGGTCGATGGCGCGCACGGTCAATTGCGTAATTTCGTATTCGAAGTCGATAAAACCTTCGACGATCACGCGGCCGTGATTCACGCGGCCGCCGGCCAGCGCGTATTGCCATGCGGCTTCGACGTCGGCGTCGCTGCGCAGCACCGACTGCCCCTTGCCCGACGACGACATGACCGGCTTCACGACGCACGGATAGCCGACCTTGGCGATGCCCGCGCGCAGTTCGTCGAGCGAATCGGCGAAGGCGTACGGCGAGGTCGGCAAGCCGAGTTCCTCAGCGGCGAGACGGCGGATGCCTTCGCGGTTCATGGTGAGCTGCGTGGCGCGCGCGGTCGGGATCACTTCGGCGAGACCGTCGCTTTCGATGGCGGCGAGCGCGTCGGTGGCGATCGCTTCGATCTCGGGGACGATCAGATGCGGCCGCTCCTGTTCGACCAGCGCGCGCAGCGCGGCATGGTCGGTCATGTCGATCACGTGCGCGCGGTGCGCTACCTGGTGACCCGGCGCATTCGGATAACGGTCGACGGCGATCACTTCGACGCCCAGCCGCTGCAGCGCGATGATCACTTCCTTGCCGAGCTCGCCGGCGCCGAGCAGCATGACGCGCGTGGCGGATTCAGAAAGGGGCGTGCCGATCCGTTGGCCGATCTGCATGAGGTCTCCAGATAAAAGTCGGATGAGGGTGGGATTGGATAGAGCACGATGTTAACATGCGGGCCCCTCGCCGCGCCTTGCTCGCGGCGACCGCACATGATTTGCGCGTGCAGGGCAACGGCGTGCCACGAAGGCGGCGCGCAAGGGCGCCGCGGCGCTCCGAATCGGCGTTTTCGCGTGCCGTTGCTCTCGCGTGCGGCGAGCTTAGTGCGTTACCCTTACGCCTTCGCCAGTTTGAAGAGGAACGACGCCATGCTCCAAAGCTCCTCCGCGCGACGTGTTGCGCGCTTCACCCCGTATCTGCGCACCGCCATTGCCGCGTTGAGCGTCGCCGCGCTGTTGAGCGCCTGTGCGATCCCGAAACATCCCGACGAGCAAGCCGCCGCGCCCGATCCATTCAATCCCGCCGCCGCGCAATTGCTCGACGACACCAGTTGGGTGCTGAGCGCCTGGAAACAGGCCGACGGCACGGTGCGCGCGATCCCGACCGCGGGCCAGGGCGCGCCGATCACGCTGACGCTCTCCACCTCGACCGGCCAGCGCCACGCCAGCGGCTTCTCCGGCTGCAACCGTTACATGGGCTCGTACGCGCTGAAAGACGGCAAGCTGAGCTTCGGCACGCTGGGCGGCACGCGCATGGCCTGCATGACGCCGGGCGGACAGATCGAAGGCGCGTATCTCAATGCGCTCACGCACATCGACCGCACCGGCGTGCAGATGCGCGCGCCGCAGCAGATGCAACTGGTGCTCGACAACGGCGACACGCTGACCTTCGACAGCGGCACGAAATGAACGCGTCGCGGATCGTCCCGTCGATGCCCTGGCGCGCTGATGAGCGAAGCGGGCTGCGCACAGCGGCGCCGCGATCCGGACGGTCCGAATGACCGGTGAAGGCTGTCCCGACAGCCGTTGTTTTTCACCGACGGCAGGCCGCGCGCCGGTCTGTTTTCCAATTGGACGCAAGCATACTTGCGTCTGCCTTCGAAGCATCGGGCTTCGCCGGTTAAACTCGACGGATTGCGTTTTTGCGCGTCCGTCATTCGTCGATGTCTAGTATGCACACGGTAGTTTTCGGCTGGTTCGGCGGGTCAGCCGTCTGGTTCATTCCTCTTTTGTGGCGTCTCGTGAAGTCGGCTCTGCCGGGCGGCGCGGGTCTGCGCGGCCCCGGCACGATCCGGCTGTGGCTCGGCTTCGTCTGCGTGCTGGTGGCGAGCTGCACACTCGAGGCGTCGCTGATCGCCGTGGCCGGCGTGAATGGCTTCGGCCATGCGCTGGCTGCGGGCTTCGGCCATCTGCTTGGGCATATCGGCACGCCCTTGGCGGCGCTCGCGCTGCTTTTCATCAGCCTGCCGTGGCTGATCGATTTCCGCTGGCGCGATTTCGCCGCCTGGGCCGACGGTGCGTTCGGCCTCGGCCTGTCGCACGGCCTCGCCAAACGCGACGAGGAAGCGCGCCGTCATCGCAGCGTCGACGATGGTTTGCCATCGCATGTTTCTCCGGCCACCAATACGATGGCGCCGAAGGCCAATGGTCGTTATGCGCGCCCAACGGTCTGGCGTCCGCCGGCGCGTGGACGCGACGCGGCTGCGGCTGGCGCTGCGGCAAGCGCGGCGGGCAAGGATGCAGCGGCGCGTGCCGCTGCGCCGAACTGGCGCGCGGGCACGACAACGCCACGCAGCCAGGCGAAGCAGGCCGAGCCGGTACTGCGCACGGGCACCGCGACGACGCCGCCGCGGCATGTGCCGATGCAGACGCAGCCACTCAAAGCGGACAAGGCTGCGTGGATGCCGGCTGAGCCGGTTGCGCCGGCTGGTTGGTTGCGCGAGTCTGGGTCGCGGGCGGGTGTGGCGGGGGTGGGTTCGGTGGCGGGGTCTGTCTCAGGTTCGGCAGGTGGGTCGGGGGTGTCTGGTGCTTCCGGTGCTTCCGCTCGCGTTGGCGCGTCGCAGGTTGGACGTCGTTCGGCCGGCGAGCAACGGCCCGTGGGATTGGCGGGTGCCGGCGCGGGGTTAACGGCCGGCGGCGCTTTTGCTGCGGGTGCTGCGGGTGCTGCGGGCGCTGCGGGCGCTGCGGGCGCTGCGGCCAAGGTAACTCAGGCAGCGGTGCACGCGTCAGCGACGGCGCGGGCCGTGTCGGACAGCGCGGGTTTTCATTCCACCGCAGGTTCAGTTGGAACCGCAGCGACCGGCGCGGGCCGTCCTTCGACGATGGCCCAAGGCACGGCCTCGGCGGCTTCCGTCAATCGCACGCCGGCGCCCCGGCAAGCTTTCTCGCCTGCCCCGCGTTCGAACGACGTCGCGCCGACGCCGGCATCGAGCCGGCTGGCGCCAAGCTACACGCGTCCGATACCGCAGACGCAGAAAGTCACGCCGCCTGCCAGCGTGCAGGAGACCCTTCGCAGCATCGCGGAAAACGCCGCACGCTGGACCGATATCGCGGGCGTGAGCCTCGCGCGCAGCACCGGCTCGGAAAACGCGAAGATGACGGGTGCGCCGGACGCAGCGCCTTCGTTCGAGCCTGAGCGGTCGATTGTCGATGTGCCGCGGACGGATTCGGCTGAACCGGCTTTGCCGCCGGATGCGCATCGTCCTTCGCTTGAAGTTGCGGACAGCGCGCCGATCGATCACGCGATACACGCGCCGGCCGATGCGCCGCGCGTGGAAGCCGCGTTCGAGGTGCCGCCCGAAGTCAGCCACGAGCCCGTCGTGCAGTGGCCGAGCGAGCCGCCAATTATTCAGCCGCCGTTGACGGCGGCGCCGGTGGTTGAGCACGCGCCAGTTGCTATGCCAGCGCCGACGTCTGCGTCTGCGCCAGTGCCTGCGCCTGCGCCTGCGCCTGCGCCAGTGGTTGAGCACGCGCCGATTGCTGCACCTTCGCCTGCACCTGCACCTTCGCCTTCGCCTTCGCCTTCGCCTTCGCCTTCGCCGGCATCGCGATATGTGCCGCCGGTCGCCACGCCGACGCCGTTCCAGGTTTTCGCTGCGCAGTTGCAAGCAAGCGAAGCGCACGAAGATGAACCGCCGTTCGAAGACGATCCGACCGTATCGACAACTCACGCCCACCATCACGCGAGCACGAGCGTTGAAGCGGCACAGACGCTCAGCCAGCCTGCGCACCATTCGGAAGCTATCGCACCGCGCGTCGCCGAGCACACCACTGCGCCGGCAACTGCCGAACAAGTGAAAAAAGCCACACCGTTTGTCGAGCCGCAACACGCCGCGCCTGCGTCGGCTGCTGAAGTCGTGATCGATAAAACACTCGCGCCTTGGGAAGCTGAACTCGATGCGGTACTGGCGCAACACGCCGCTTCGTCATCGAGTGTGCCGGCTGTCAGTCACGTCGTTGTGTCGGGCGGAACCGGCGTGACGCTTGACGCCGCCACGCCCGTCGAAACGGAAACGGCGGATTCCCCTGCCCTGTCGGACGTACCTGAAGCATCGGACTCGCCGACCGCCGCGCACGCTGCAAACATCACCGCCGCAATGCCGCCGCAGCATGTCGCGCCGCACGTCTCGGAGACATCGGGCACCGCGCACGCGGCGAACCCAACCACCGCAGTGGCGCCGCAAAGCATTACACCACAGACCTCAGACTCGCCGGCGAACGCGCACGCGTCGAACCTGCCCGCCGCGGTGCCACCGCAGAGCCTCGTGCCGCAAGCGTCAAACGTGGTTCGCTTTCCGGGCTTCGCGGTTCAGACTGCGCCCGTGGCATCTGATGTCGCTGACCATGAATCTTTCGCCGTTGAAGAACGTCCGAACGAAGCCGCCATACCGCCGCTCGCGCCGGCAACATCGGCACCACTCGCGGCGCCATTCACAAGCGCGGGCCCATCCGCAGAGGCAACACAGGCAGCACAGGCAACCGAGCCCACAGAGCCCGCCGAACCCGCCGTCCAACCCCGCCCTCCCCTGCGCGGCCACAGCCCCGCCAACGGCTTCGAGTTCCGCGCGCCCGCGGCATCGATGGTCGAATTGCCCACGCTCGACCTGCTCGCGCCCGCGGACATCGACGTCGAACCGGTCTCCGAAGACAAGCTCATCGAAACCGGTCTGCTGATCGAACAGCGTCTGCAGGAATTCAAGGTGCCGGTGACCGTCGTCGGCGCATCGGCCGGCCCGGTCATCACGCGCTTCGAAGTCGAGCCGGCGCTCGGCGTGCGCGGCAGTCAGATCGTCGGCCTGATGAAGGATCTGTCGCGCGGCCTCGGCCTCACGTCGATCCGCGTGGTCGAGACGATCCCCGGCAAGACCTGCATGGGCCTCGAATTGCCGAACGCCAAGCGCCAAACGATCCGCCTCTCCGAAATCCTCGAAGCGAGCGTCTATCAGAACTCGCATTCGCAGTTGACGCTCGCCATGGGCAAGGACATCACCGGCCATCCGGTCGTCGCCGATCTGGCGAAGGCGCCGCACATGCTGGTCGCCGGCACGACCGGTTCGGGCAAGTCGGTGGCGATCAACGCGATGATCTGCTCGCTGCTCTACAAGGCGACGCCGGAAGAAGTCCGCCTCATCATGATCGATCCGAAGATGCTGGAGTTGTCGGTCTACGAAGGCATTCCGCATCTGCTCGCGCCCGTCGTTACCGACATGAAGCTGGCGGCCAACGCGCTCAACTGGTGTGTCGGCGAAATGGAAAAGCGCTATCGGCTGATGTCCGCGGTCGGCGTGCGCAACCTGGCCGGCTTCAACCAGAAAATCCGCGACACCGAAGCCAAGGGCAAGAAGCTCGGCAACCCGTTCTCGCTGACACCGGAAGCGCCCGAGCCGCTCGCGCCGCTGCCGCTGATCGTGGTCGTGATCGACGAGCTCGCCGACCTGATGATGGTCGCCGGCAAGAAGATCGAAGAGCTGATCGCGCGCCTCGCGCAGAAGGCGCGCGCCGCCGGCATCCACCTGATTCTGGCCACGCAGCGTCCTTCGGTGGATGTGATCACCGGCCTCATCAAGGCGAACATTCCGACGCGCGTGGCGTTCCAGGTGTCGTCGAAGATCGACTCGCGCACGATTCTCGATCAGATGGGCGCCGAGTCGCTGCTCGGCCAGGGCGACATGCTGTTCCTGCCGCCCGGCACGGGCTATCCGCAACGGGTGCACGGCGCGTTCGTCGCCGACGAGGAAGTGCATCGGATCGTCGAGTATCTGAAGCAGTTCGGCGAGCCGCAGTACGAGGAAGGCATTCTCGACGGCCCGGCCACCGACGGCGGCGCGGCGCAAGACCTGTTCGGCGAGTCGCCGGATGCGGAAGCCGATCCGCTCTACGACGAAGCGGTCGCCTTCGTGGTGCGCACGCGGCGCGCGTCGATCTCGTCGGTGCAGCGGCAGTTGCGCATCGGCTATAACCGCGCGGCGCGGCTCGTGGAGCAGATGGAAACCGCGGGACTCGTGTCGGCGATGGGCATCAACGGCAGCCGCGAAGTGCTGGCGCCCGGGCCGGCGGAATGAGCGGCGAATGGCCGGTGAACGCCGCTGATTGCCGGCGCTTCTGAGAGGCGCAAGGCGCAAGACGCAAGCGCAAACAACCTCGCCGGGAGTTCGACCACAAAATAGAAACGGGCCGCTTCACAGAAGCGGCCCGTTTTTCATCCGGCGCGCACGGCGTGTCGACATCACCCGCCTCGTCATTCACCGCGTGTCGTCGGTATCTCGTGTTACGACGGCGAAACCAGCTTGAAATCCACCGGCGCGCCGAGCTCGAAATGTTTCGGATTCGCGTCGAGCAGACCGCTCTGCTGATTGCGCTTGAACACATACACGGTATCGCTGTTCTGATTGCCGACGATCAGCCAGTTGCCGGTCGGATCGATCGCGAACTCACGCGGCGACTTGCCCATGCTCGATTGATGTCCGACCTTCTTCAGATGCCCGTTGGTGGGGTCGACCGAAAAGATCACGATGTCGTTCGCGTCGCCGCGATTGGTGGCATACAGAAAGCGCCCGTCCGGCGACAGATGAATCGCCGCCGCCCCCACCGCGCCCTTGAAGCCAGGTTCGGTCACCGGCAGCGTTTGCACCTGCGTGAGCTTGCCGTCGTTGTAGTTGAACGTGCTGACCGTGGCGGCCATTTCGCTCGTCAAATACGCGTGTTTGCCGTCGGCGCCGAACACCAGATGGCGCGGACCCGAACCGGCTTTTTCCTGGTTGTAGCGCCAGTCGGTCGGGCCGAACAGGCCGCGGCTGCCGTCGGGCGTGTAGCGATACGAATACAGCTTGTCCGCCCCGAGATCCTGCGCGAACAGATAATGGCCGTCCGGCGAGAACACGGTGGAGTGAACGTGCGAGTTGTCCTGACGGCCCTTCACCGGGCCACCGCCTTCGTGATGCACGGTGAGCACCGAGGCGCCGACCTGGCCGTCGGCCTGCAACGGGAACACCGCGAAGCTGCCGCCGGGATCGGCGGCCACCGAATAGTTCGCGGTCAGCAAATACTTGCCGTCCGGCGACAGGCTCAGATAGCACGGATCATTGCCGTCCGAGGAGACCTTGTTGAGAAACGTCAACTGGCCGCTCGCGGCGTCGAAACGAAACGCGCTGATGCCGCCGCGTTGCGTGGCCGGGCCGTTGTCACCGGGCATTTCGTTGACCGCGTAGACGAAGCGGCGGTCGCGGCTCACCACGAGGTAGGACGGGTTGACCGTCTGCGCGACCGAGACGCGCGTCGCCTCACCCGTCTTCGTGTCGAAGCGATAGACGTAGAGTCCGTCGCTCTTTGGGCCGGTATAAGTGCCGACTAGCATGTCATACACGCCGTCGGCGGGAGCCGGGCCGGAATCTTGCGCAAACGCATGCGAAGCAACAATCGAGACCATGAGCACGAAACCTTTTATTATCGAGCGGGCAGAGCGCAATGGAGCATGCGCGACGCGCCATGAAGTGGAATCAGCAGCAGAAGGCAAGCGGGAATCCGCAACGGCACGCATCGCGGCGGCTCGGTGACGACGAAGCATATGACCTCCTCGGACAGCGGTTATTTGGTTGAATCGGTTGTCATGGTGTCGCTGGTCTGCCGCGCAATCGGTCGAGCGTTGTTCTTATCGAAAGAAGTATAAAAGCGTTGTGTCGGATCATGCAGCGAATCCGCCGTAGACCGGCATCGGTCGGCCGGCAATCGGCAGCATGAGTAGCAATTGTCCCGCCTGGCGGGGCGTTTTTTCAATCACGTCTCACACTACGGAGTCTTCATGAACGTCACACTCAGCCTGGGCCCGCTGGTTTCGTTGATCGCCGGTATTCTGATTCTCGTCATGCCGCGCTTGTTGAACTACATCGTCGCGCTCTATCTGATCATCATCGGCATCATTGGGATCTTCGGTGTGGGGTCGTCGCACTTCTGAGCGGCGGCGGCAAGCGCTTACGCAACGGTTACGCAGGCATGAAACGCGCGCCCGGGTGCGGTGTCGGCCCGGTGGCGTCTCGCATCGAGAAGGCACAAGACGTGCGAAAGCTTCACGCGCCGACGGCCGTGAAGCTTTGAGGCAAGCGATCAAACTGGACAGCGCGGCGAACTGTTTTAAGTTCGCCCGAAGCGTGGTGAGTTCGCGCCCCGTGCGGTGAAGTCACCAGCGCGAGTGCGCGAAGCGTCGTTGGTCAGCCGTTCGAAAGCTGGTCGAGACGCAGCCTTCCCTGCAGCGACAGCGCGCCGACGGCATAATGGCCGTCGCCTGCCTGATAACGGCGAAAGCAGGCCCGTTCGACCAGAAAGGCGGCGGCGGTCAACAAGCCGTTGCGAGTCAGGCCGAGGCGGCCATGATCGAGCGGCAACATCGAATCGTCGGCAAGTTCGCTGGCGGCCGAGAGAATCGTGATGCAATCAGATTTCGACGGGTTCAGCATAGCTTTGGTCCTCGGAAACGGCGTCTGTATGCGCCATGGGCGGGGCCGGTTCATAATCCGGAAAGCTCCTCCGGGCGTCGGCATGAAATCTGATTGTAGGCATTGATTTGACAATTACCAACCCGCGTTTTGCTGCGTTGCGTAATGAACCAAAACGCATCGCGCGGGTCGGGAAAAGGCAACGACACTTCAACGACACCACGCGCGGCAGTGCTCGCCGCGCGCCACACTGACTCGCTCTCCATGCCCGCACTCATCGAAGACTATGCGCTCATCGGCGACGGCCACACGGCCGCGCTAGTTTCCCGCGATGGATCCGTCGACTGGCTCTGCTGGCCGCGCTTCGATTCCGGCGCCTGTTTCGCCGCCCTGCTCGGCACGCCCGAAAACGGCCGCTGGCTGATCTCGCCGGTCTCGGACACGCCGCCGACCATCACCCGCCGCTATCGCGGCGAGACGCTGATCCTCGAAACCGACTTCGAGACGCCCGAGGGCGCCGTCACGCTGATCGATTTCATGCCACCGGGTAACGGCTGGTCGGAGATGGTGCGGCTCGTGGTCGGCAGACGCGGCACCGTGCGCATGAAAATGGAACTGGTGCTGCGCTTCGATTACGGCTTCTCAGTGCCGTGGGTCGACCGCCTGAAGCACGACAGCGGCGTCAAGGCGATCGTCGGACCGGACACAGCCGTGTTGCGCACGCCGGTCGAGTTGCGCGGCGAAGACATGAAGACAGTCGCCGAATTCACGGTCAGCGAAGGCGAACGGGTGCCGTTCTCGCTGGCTTATGCGGCCTCGCATCTGCGCATTCCGCCGGCACGCGACCCGCACACCTCACTGGCGCGCACCGAGAATCACTGGCTCGAATGGTCGGCGCGCAGCACGGTCGAAGGACGCTGGGCCGAACCGATCCGCCGTTCGCTGATCACGCTGAAGGCGCTCGCTTACGAACCGACCGGCGGCATCGTCGCCGCGCCCACTACCTCGCTGCCGGAGCAGCTCGGCGGCACGCGCAACTGGGACTACCGCTACTGCTGGCTGCGCGACGCCACCATCACGCTGCTCGCCATGATGCGCGGCGGCTACTACGACGAAGCACGCGCGTGGCGCAGCTGGCTTGGGCGCGTAATGGCCGGTGCGCCGGACCAGTTGCAGATCATGTACGGCATTGCCGGCGAGCGGCGTCTGCCCGAGTTCGAAATCGACTGGCTGCCGGGCTATCAGGACGCGAAACCAGTGCGGATCGGCAATAACGCGGTCGGCCAGCGCCAGCTCGACGTCTACGGCGAAGTGATGAATGCGCTGCATCTGGCGCGCGTCGGCGGCCTGCAGGCGGACGACACCGCGTGGAACGTCCAGCGCGCGCTGCTCTCGCACCTCGACACGATCTGGCGGGAACCCGACGAAGGCATCTGGGAAACGCGCGGCGGCCGGCAGCACTTCACCTTCTCTAAGGTCATGGCGTGGGTCGCCTACGACCGCGCGATCAAATCGGCGGAAATGTTCGAACTCGAGGGCCCGCTCGACGAATGGCGCGCCACGCGTGCGCAAATCCACGCGGAAGTTTGCGAGAAGGCCTGGAATCCCGCGCTCAACGCGTTCTCGCAGTGCTACGGCACCGACCAGCTTGATGCAAGCGTACTGCTGATGCCGCTAGTCGCCTTCCTGCCGCCGAACGATCCGCGCGTAAAAGGCACCGTGGCCGCGATCGAACGCGACCTGATGCACGATGGCTTCGTGATGCGCTATCGCACGACCGAATACGACGACGGCCTGCCGCCGGGAGAAGGCACGTTTCTAGCGTGTTCGTTCTGGATGGTGGACAACCTGGCGCTGCAAGGCCGCCTCGACGAAGCTATCGCAATGTACGAACGGCTGCTCGCGCTCTGCAACGATGTCGGTTTGCTCGCGGAGGAGTACGATCCGGCTGCGAAGCGTCTGGTCGGCAATTTTCCGCAGGCGTTTTCGCACGTGGCGCTCGTACACACCGGCCTGAACCTGATGAAACATGAACAGGCGATGGCGCAGGCGACCGGGCAACCGCCCCATAACGGCACCGGAGAAACGGAACTTGATGCTGCTGCAACCCCGGATAGCGGCGCGGCAACATCGCCAGTAGCATGATTTAATGACAGTTTGCGTGCTAGGTGGACGCAAAATGCTGCATTGCACAAGTACGCTTTGTTCGATATGATCGACGAGAATGTCGGCCGAAAAACAATGTGCCCACAACCAATTTGGCCCGCTGCAACGCCACACGCGTGTTTGCGAAGCCCCATGCGAACCGCTTAAAACGGAGCACCCATGCTCTACCAACTGCACGAATTCCAACGGGCGATGTTGAGCCCCCTCACCGCCTGGGCTCAGGCCGCGTCGAAATCCTTCGCGAATCCCGCCAGCCCTTTGGCCTACGTGCCTGGCGCCACGCGCCTGTCAGCCGGTTACGAACTACTCTACCGGCTTGGTAAAGATTACGAAAAGCCTGAGTTCAATCTTCATCAGATTGTTAAAGACGGCCATAACATTCCGATCATCGAACAAACGATCATCGAGAAGCCGTTTTGCCGCCTGATGCGCTTCAAGCGTTTTGCGGATGACAGCGACGCTGTCATCCAATTGAAAGACGAGCCGGTCGTGCTGGTGTGCGCACCGTTGTCAGGGCACCACGCCACGCTGCTGCGCGACACCGTGCGCACGTTGCTGCAAGACCACAAGGTGTACCTGACCGACTGGATCGACGCACGCATGGTGCCGCTCGAAGCCGGTGAGTTTCGTCTGGACGACTACGTCGCCTACATTCAGGAATTCATCCGTCACATCGGTGCGAAGAATCTGCACGTGATCTCGGTGTGTCAGCCGACCGTGCCGGTGCTCGCCGCCATTTCGCTGATGGCGAGCCGCGGCGAAGACACGCCGCGAACCATGACGATGATGGGCGGCCCGATCGACGCGCGCAAGAGCCCGACCTCGGTCAACTCGCTCGCCACGCAGCATTCGTACGAGTGGTTCGAGAACAACGTGATCTTCACGGTGCCGCCTAATTATCCGGGCGTGGGCCGTAAGGTTTACCCGGGCTTTTTGCAGCACACCGGTTTTGTGGCGATGAATCCGGAACGCCACGCGGCGTCGCACTGGGATTACTACCAGAGCCTGCTGCGCGGCGACGAAGACGACGCGGAAGCGCACCGCCGCTTCTACGACGAGTACAACGCCGTGCTCGACATGGACGCTGACTATTACCTCGACACGATCCGCGTGGTCTTCCAGGAATTCAGCCTTGCCGAAGGCACGTGGGACGTCTCCGGCGAACGGGTGAAACCGCAGGACATCACGAAGACCGCGCTCTTCACGATCGAAGGCGAACTGGACGATATCTCCGGCGACGGCCAGACCTATGCCGCACACGATCTGTGCACGGGCATTCCGGAAGAGCACAAGCGTCACTTCACCGCGGAAAAGTGCGGGCACTACGGCATTTTCTCGGGGCGCCGCTGGCGCACCATCATCTACCCGCAGTTGCGCGACTTCATCCTCGAGCACAACAAGGCGCCGAAGGTAGCGAAGGAAAAAGTCGAAGCCTGAGCTTCGCACGCGTAGTCACGCATCGTCGATAAACAACGGCCTCTTCGGAGGCCGTTGTCGTTTATGAGGATCCCGAAGCCTCAGTGCGCAGCGCCGCGCGCGACGCAGAGTTACTTGCGCAACAGGTAGGCAAGCAGCAACTCGGTGTTCATCTGAATCACTTCACTGCGCTCGCTCGCGCTGCTGAAATCGCGGCCGAGGGTGGCTTCGAGCGTGAAGCGGTTCGACACGATGTAGTAGCCCATGCCGGACAGCGTGACATAGAAGCGCAGCGGATCGACATTGGTGCGAAACAGCCCCGCGCGTTGACCGCGCTCGAGAATGCCGCCGAGCGTGGCGACGATCGGCGAGATCATTTCGCGGATGCGCGTCGACTTCTGCATATAGCGTGCTTCATGCAGATTCTCGTTATTGATGAGACGCAGCAACTCGGGATGATCGCGGTAGTAATCCCAAACAAAATGCGCGAGACGCGTGATGGCCTCGACCGGGGCAATGCCATTGAGTTCAAGCGTGCGCTCCGCTTCGTTGAGCGCGCTGAACGCGTGCTCGAGTACCGCGGTGAAAAGCTGCTCCTTGCTACCGAAGTAGTAATAGAGCATGCGCTCATTCGTTTCCGCGCGGCGAGCGATCTGATCGACGCGCGCGCCGAATAGCCCACCATTTGCAAACTCTTCGGCCGCCGCGAGCAGAATGCGGCGCCGTGTGCCTTCAGGATCTCTTTTGATTTTCGGCTGATTCATGGTGGCATCGTCTTCGTGAGCCGCGTTATCCGGATCGCGCCGCCGGCCTCTCCTCGGGCCTTGCACCGACAGCACTGAACGGGCTGGTTGGGGGAATACCCTTCTGCGGTCTTTCGAAAAAAGCGCTTCGATTATGGCACATGGATTGCGGATGGCAATTGGGGAAATCGGCGATAATGTGCTATTTAGTTCAAGCTGTGCGGCCGCAAGCCAAAGCACCAGTCAGAGCCCCACGCCGTGACCGTGACAGATACCAGAACCCTCGCAGACCGCATCGAAGATCTGCTCCCCCAGACGCAATGCACCAAGTGCGGTTACTCCGCATGCCGTCCCTATGCCGAAGCCGTTGCAAGCGGCGAGGCCAATTACAACCAATGCCCGCCGGGCGGCGCCGAAGGCATCGCGCGACTCGCTGCGTTGCTCGGCAAGCCGGTAATTCCGCTCAATTCCGCCAATGGCGTCGAAAGGCCGCGCCCGTTGGCGGTTATCGACGAACAAGTTTGCATCGGCTGCACGTTGTGCATGCAGGCCTGTCCGGTCGATGCAATAGTTGGCGCACCGAAACAGATGCATACGGTAATCGTCGAGCTCTGCACGGGTTGCGACTTGTGCGTGCCGCCCTGCCCCGTCGACTGCATCGCGTTGCCGCCGGTCACGGGTGAAGCGACCGGTTGGGACGCGTGGAGCCAGGCTCAAGCCGACGCCGCGCGCGCACGCCACGACCGGCGCGAAGCGCGTCTCGCACGCGAGCGCGAGGCTGCCGAAGCACGTGCTGCAGCGCGGCGAGCAGGCAGCGCTGCCACTGCTCAGGTTACCGAAACAACTGCGGCCGCCGACGCGGCGCCATCGGCCGCACCCGCCGCGGACGATGCCGAAGCCAAAAAACGCGCGATTATCCAGGCCGCGCTCGAACGTGCTCGCAAGAAAAAAGAAGATCTGGCCGCCAAGGGCCAGGGGCCGCTCAACACCGAGCGCGTGAGCGCGGATGTGCAGGCGCAGATCGACGCCGCCGAAGCACGCCGCCGCCGTCTCGGCCTCGCCGCGGACGACACCGGCACGCCGTCCGACAAGCGCTAACCGCACCGTCACGCCCAGCATGAACGCGAACAAACGCCGCGCCATCTACGAGACGCTTCAGAGTCTCAATCCTCATCCGACAACCGAACTCGAGTACACCACTCCGTTCGAACTGCTGATCGCCGTGCTGCTGTCGGCGCAGGCCACGGACGTGTCGGTCAACAAGGCCATGCGCAAGATGTTCCCCGTCGCGAACACGCCGCAGAAGGTTTTCGATCTCGGCGAAGAAGGCGTGACCGGCTACATCAAGACCATCGGCCTCTATCGCACCAAGGCGAAGAACGTCATCGCGACTTGCCGCATTCTGCTCGACCAGTACGGCGGCGAAGTGCCCGAGGATCGCGAAGCGCTCGAAAGTCTGCCGGGCGTCGGCCGGAAAACGGCCAATGTGATTCTGAACACCGCGTTCGGTCATCCGACCATTGCGGTCGACACGCACATCTTTCGGGTTGCGAATCGAACCGGTCTCGCGCCCGGCAAGGACGTTCGCGCGGTCGAAGTGGCGCTGGAGAAATTCACGCCCGCCGAGTTCAAGCAGGACGCGCACCACTGGTTGATCCTGCACGGCCGTTATGTGTGCAAGGCGCGCCGCCCTGAATGCTGGCATTGCGTGATCGAGCCGCTGTGCGAGTTCCGGCCGAAAACGCCGCCGCCGGATCTCTAAGCGCAACCGGCGCCGCTTGAAGCACCGGAGCGCCGCCAGCAGCCCGCGCCGCCCCGGCGTAAAATGGCGCCCTGCCTCGTCAGCTCGTCCGCTTCACGAGCTGACGCTTCACAGGCTCACGTCCAACGCCCCACTCAACG
The DNA here is from genome assembly GCF_046028095.1 of Paraburkholderia phytofirmans. Lineage (GTDB taxonomy): Bacteria > Pseudomonadota > Gammaproteobacteria > Burkholderiales > Burkholderiaceae > Paraburkholderia > Paraburkholderia phytofirmans_A. Next base: position 6,902 of record NZ_JAQQDJ010000015.1, on the reverse strand, counting down.
CACCGGTCTCACGATGTTCAATCCCAGCCGCGACGAAGTCCGTCTCTTCTTCACCGACACCTGGCGCAAGCAGCGCAAAGGCGAAATTCTGACGCCGCTGGAGGCAATTGCCGCCGACTGGATCGTCGAACACCCCGAATACCACGCCGACCTGACCGACGGCGACGCCGCCCAGGCTCAGGACTACTCACCCGAACGCGGCCAGACCAATCCGTTTCTGCATCTGTCGATGCATCTGGCGATCACCGAACAGTTGTCGATCGACCAGCCGCCCGGCATTCGCGCGGCGCATGAACGGCTCGCCGCACGCCTCGGCTCGACCCACGAGGCGCAGCACGCGATCATGGACTGCCTCGGCGAAACCATCTGGGAAGCGCAGCGCACCGGCACGCCGCCGGACACCGACGCGTATCTGCAACGCATCGAGCGACGCGCCACGCGCGACTGATACCGGCGTCGCGCGAACACGGGCAAGCGGGCAAAAACCTCGGCCCCGAAAGCACAACACCCCGCCGAAGCGGGGTGTCGTTCAATCCAAAAGCAGCGCAAAGGTTATGCGACGCGCTTACTTCTTCTGCACCAGATCGCCGTTCAGCGATTCGACATAAGCGGCGATGTCTTTCATATCGCTTTGCGACAGGCTTTGCACCTGCGCCTGCATGATCGGGTTGTTGCGACCGAGGTGCGGGTTGCCGTTGCCCATCTGGTATTGGCGCAGCGCCCAGTAGACGTAGTCGGAATGTTGACCCGCGAGCTTCGGATATTCCGGGCTCACCGGCTTGTTCAGGTTCACGCCGTGGCATGCCGCGCAGTTGTGGCTGTCGGACAGCACCTTGCCGTTGCCGGCGTCGGCCGCGTGCGCGAGGTTCGCTGCAACCAGACCGATCACTGCCGCCGACGCGCATGCAGCCTTGAACACCGTTTGGAGTGCCTGTTGGGGCTTATTCATGAATTCTCCTATCCCGCGAATTTATTAGCCGGGTGACTGGATGGACGAGCCGCAGCCGGTCACTTGTCGGGATTGCTCTTCGAAGAGGAATTTTGCGCTGCGTAGTAGGCCGCGATGTCGGCGATATCCTGATCCGACAGCGACGCGGTGATGGCGCGCATTGTTTCGAAATGGCGGTCGCCCTTCTTGTAGCCATGCAGGGCGTTCTCGAGGTACGCCTGGTTCTGCCCGCCGAGCATCGGCACGCGGTAGACCTCAGGGTAAGCCGTGCGGTATTCAGGGATGCCGTGGCAGCCAATACACATCGCGACCTTGCCTTGGCCCGCCTTCGCGTTGCCGACGACATCCGCTGCCTGCGCACTGGCCGTATAGCCCGCGAGCACCGACAGCGCTGCGATCACGACGTTTTTGCCAACGAATTTATTCATAGCATGTAACCTGGCTTGAGGGGAAACGGGCGACCAAGAGGCAACGGCCCGCGCCGTTATTCTTATAGGGTAGCCACGCAGGCCAAAAAAATCGGGCTAATTGTACCGCGACGCCGCGCCGAACGTCCACCGCGCGGGGCCGCGGCGCATCCGGCCGCCGCAAAGCCACGGCTAGCGCCGCTTTGCTCTGCCGCGCCGAACCGCAGGGCATGGCGGCATGCCGTCGCATGCGGGCCGCTCGCGCTGGTTCGCACCCTTTCGACTCCGCGTTCAGCACCGCAAGCGACACCGCATTCAGCCCGCTCGCGCCCGGCGCGCCCGCCCACCGGGCCCGCCGGGCGAGTCTTCGGCCCGTTCGCCGAAGCCGCATGCGCACTCGCTGCACGCCACGGCACCGCGGATGACACCTTACGCGAGGCGGTTTCAGGCCAACAGGTCTTCTGACTTATACTGGGTTTTTTCCCAAAAAAGAGCATCTCGCCATGCGTTTCGAAGGCTCATCGCAGTACGTCGCCACCGACGACCTCAAGCTCGCGGTCAACGCCGCGATGACGCTCAAGCGCCCGTTGCTGATCAAGGGCGAACCCGGCACGGGCAAAACCATGCTCGCCGAAGAGGTCGCCGCCGCGCTCGGCATGCCGCTCCTGCAATGGCACATCAAGTCCACCACCAAGGCGCAGCAGGGTCTGTACGAGTACGACGCGGTGTCGCGCCTGCGCGATTCGCAGCTCGGCGACGAGCGCGTCAAGGACATCCGCAACTACATCGTCAAGGGCGTGCTGTGGCAGGCGTTCGAGTCGGACGAGCAAACCGTGCTGCTGATCGACGAGATCGACAAGGCGGACATCGAATTTCCGAACGATCTGCTGCGTGAACTCGACCGCATGGAGTTCTACGTGTATGAGACGCACGAGCTGATCCGCGCGAAGCAGCGCCCGCTCGTGATCATCACGTCGAACAACGAGAAGGAACTGCCGGACGCGTTCCTGCGCCGCTGCTTCTTCCACTACATCAAGTTCCCCGATCCGGTCACCATGCAGCAGATCGTCGAGGTGCACTATCCCGGCATCAAGAAGGAGCTGCTCGCGGCCGCCATGCAGAGCTTTTTTGAACTGCGCAACGTCGCCGGATTGAAGAAGAAGCCGTCCACCTCGGAACTGCTCGACTGGCTCAAGCTCCTGCTCGCCGAAGATATTCCGCCTGAAGCGCTGCGCTCGTCCGACCAGAAGCAGATCATTCCGCCGCTGCACGGCGCGCTGCTGAAAAACGAGCAGGACGTGAGCCTGTTCGAGCGGCTGATCTTCATGAACCGCAATAACCGTTGATTGAGCGCTGATTGGGCGCTGATTGAGCGCTCAACGAACGCTCAATCAGCGCGTATTGATCGTGACCAGGAGCCGGATGATCGAGAGGCCGCCACTGAAAAGCGCGCCGCCCCGACCAACCGCCGCCGCAGAGGACCCAGCATGCTGATCGACTTCTTCTACTCGCTGCGCGCCGCCAAACTGCCGGTGTCGGTGAAGGAATACCTGACGCTGCTCGAAGCGCTCAAGGCCAACGTGATCGCGCCGTCGCTCGACGAGTTCTACTATCTCGCCCGCATTACGCTGGTCAAGGACGAGCAGTACTTCGACAAGTTCGATCAGGCGTTCGGCGCGTATTTCAAAGGCGTCGCGCAAGCCTCCGAACTCGCCTTCGACATCCCGCTCGACTGGCTGACGAAGAAGCTGCAACGCGATCTGTCGCCCGAAGAAAAAGCGCAGATCGAAGCGATGGGCGGCCTCGACAAGCTCATGGAGCGCCTGAAGGAACTGTTCGACGAACAGAAGGAGCGCCACGAAGGCGGCAGCAAGTGGATCGGCACGGGCGGCACGTCGCCGTTCGGCAATGGCGGCTACAACCCGGAGGGCGTGCGCATCGGCGGCGACGCGGCGGGCAACCGCACCGCCGTGAAGGTCTGGGAAGCGCGCGCCTATCGCGATTACGACGACCAGGTGGAAATCGGCACGCGCAACATCAAGATCGCGCTGCGCCGCCTGCGGCGGTTCGCTCGCGAAGGCGCCGCCGAAGAACTCGATCTGCCCGACACGATCCGCAGCACCGCCGCGAACGCCGGCTGGCTCGATCTGAAGATGGTGCCCGAGCGGCACAACAAGGTGAAAGTGCTGATGCTGCTCGACGTGGGCGGCTCGATGGACGATCACATCAAGCGCACCGAGGAGCTGTTCTCCGCCGCCAAAGCCGAGTTCAAGCACCTGGAGTTCTACTACTTCCACAACTGCGTGTACGACTTTCTGTGGAAGAACAACCGCCGCCGTCACGCCGAGCGCATGCCCACGTGGGAAGTGCTGCACAAATTCACGTCCGACTACAAGCTGATCTTTGTCGGCGACGCGACCATGAGCCCGTACGAAGTGCTGCAACCAGGCGGCTCGGTGGAGTACAACAATGCCGAAGCCGGCGCGGTGTGGCTGCGCCGGCTTGCCGATCATTTCCCGCATCACGCGTGGCTCAATCCCGAACCGGAAGGCTTGTGGGCTTACCGGCAGTCGGTCAGCGCGATCCGCGAAGTGCTCGGCCATCGCATGTACCCGCTCACGCTCGCCGGCCTCGAGACGGCCATGCGCATGCTGAGCAAATAGTTGAATCACGGTTCACCTTCGTTTTACCTTCAACGATAAGAAAGCATCCGTATGAGTCCGTCTTCCACGCCCGATTTGTCCCCTGCCGTCGCGCCGCCCGGGCGCCTCAATCCTTTCGCCGACACTTCGCTGTCCGCCATCGTCGCCGGTTTCGTCGCGATGATGACCGGCTACACCAGTTCGCTCGTGCTGATGTTCCAGGCGGGCCAGGCCGCGCATCTATCCGACGCGCAGATTTCGTCGTGGATCTGGGCCTTGTCGATCGGCATGGCCGTCTGCACGATCGGCCTGTCGCTGCGCTTTCGCGCGCCGATCGTGATCGCATGGTCGACGCCCGGCGCGGCGCTGCTGGTGTCCTCGCTGCCGCATGTGGCGTATGCGGAGGCGATCGGCGCGTTTATCGTCTGCGCGCTGCTGCTTACGCTGGTCGGCCTGACCGGCTGGTTCGACACGCTGATGAGGAAGATTCCGGCGGGCATAGCCTCGGCCTTGCTGGCGGGCATCCTGTTCGAGATCGGCATCGAGATTTTCCGCGCCGCGCAGTTCCAGACCGCGCTCGTGCTGACCATGTTCTTCACCTATCTGATCGTCAAACGACTCGCGCCGCGCTACGCGATCGTCACGACGCTGATCGTCGGCACGGCGGCTGCCGGTGGGCTCGGGCTGCTCGATTTCAGCCGCTTTCACGTCGCGCTGGCGCATCCGGTGTTCACGATGCCGGCGTTTTCGGTGGCGGCCAGTGTCAGCATCGGGATCCCGCTGTTCGTCGTGGCGATGGCGTCGCAGAACGTGCCGGGCATCGCCGTGCTGCGCGCGGACGGCTACACCACGCCCTCGTCGCCGCTAATTTCGACCACCGGCATCGTCTCGCTGCTGCTCGCGCCGTTCGGCTCGCACGGCATCAATCTTGCGGCAATCATTGCGGCGATCTGCACCGGCCCCGAAGCGCACGAAAACCGCGACAAGCGCTATATGGCGGCGGTGTGGTGCGGCATCTTCTACCTGATCGCCGGGGTTTTCGGCGCAACCATCGCCGCGCTGTTCGCGGCCTTGCCGAAGGCGCTGGTGGTGTCCGTCGCGGCGCTGGCGTTGTTCGGCTCGATCATGAGCGGGCTTGCCAATGCCATGCAGGACCTGAAGCAGCGCGAGGCGGCGCTGGTCACGTTCATGGTGACGGCGTCGGGGCTGACTTTGCTGTCTATCGGCTCGGCTTTCTGGGGGCTGGTGGCGGGTGTGCTGACGCAAGTGGTGTTGAATGCGCGGCGCGCTTGATGCGATTGCTGCGCGAGGCGGCGGCTCGGTGTTCTGGTGGCGGGTGACCGCCGCGCTGACGCAAATGATATAGAACGCGCCGCGTGCCTGACGGGCCTGCAACGCGAAGCAACGACGCGCGGTCCGACCGCCTATTGTTGGCAAAACCAGTCGGAAAAAACCGCTCGCTAGAATCGGTCAGCGCCGGATCAGTCGGCGGAAAATGCCGCCTGAAATTGGTGTGAACGGATCGCCTTGGGCAAGTGTCAACACTGCATCAGCCGATCCGCCATAGAATAGAAGCATCCGGCAGCGCTTTCCGTCAAAATTCCCCGGCAGGATGACGGGCAGCGCTGCAGCGTGACCCGCGGCCGCCGGATCTGGTTTGCGTTGCAGACCGGTGGCAACCTCATTTCTCCTGAACCACGGCGCGCACGCGCCCTGAAGGCCCGAACATGACAACCGCACTCGATCAACTCAAGCAATACACCACCGTCGTGGCCGATACCGGCGACTTCCAGCAGCTTGCCCAGTACAAGCCGCAGGACGCGACCACCAATCCGTCGCTGATTCTGAAAGCGGTGCAGAAAGACGACTACAAGCCGCTGCTCGAAAAGACCGTCAAGGCGCACGCGTCGAAGCCGGTCGGCGCGATCATCGACCAGTTGCTGATCGCCTTCGGCACCGAAATTCTCAAGATCATTCCGGGCCGCGTGTCGACGGAAGTGGACGCGCGCCTCTCGTTCGACACCGAAGCTTCGATCGCCAAGGGCCGCGAACTGATCTCGCTGTACAAGGAGCACGGCATCGGCCGCGAACGCGTGCTGATCAAGCTGGCTTCCACCTGGGAAGGTGTCCGCGCCGCGGAAGTGCTGCAGAAGGAAGGTATTCACTGCAACATGACGCTGCTGTTCTCGCTCGCTCAGGCGGCGGCCTGTGCTGAGGCCGGCGCGCAGTTGATCTCGCCGTTCGTCGGGCGGATTTACGACTGGTACAAGAAGAATGCCGGCAGCGCGTGGGATGAAGCGAAAGATGGCGGCGCCAATGATCCGGGCGTTAAATCGGTGCGCCGCATTTATGCGTACTACAAGAAATTTGGGTACAAGACCGAGGTGATGGGCGCGAGTTTTCGCACGCCGGGGCAGATTCTCGAACTGGCTGGTTGCGATTTGCTGACTATCAGTCCGGATCTGCTGCAGAAGCTGCATGAGAGCACGGAGAAAGTGGAGCGGAAGCTGTCGCCGGATAGCGCGAAAGATGCGGATATCGAACGCGTTCCGGTTGATGAAGCGTCGTTCCGGTTTCTTGTTAATGATGAGGCTATGGCGACTGAGAAGCTCGCTGAAGGGATTCGGGCGTTTGCCGCTGATGCGGTTAAGTTGGAGAAGTTGATCGAAGCTTTGCGATAGGCGTCGCTCGCGCTGCTTCTGGCTGGCGCTCCACTCACGCGGCCTTGGACTTTACTGTTCAGGGCCGTGTGTCGTTTACCAACCTGCTTCGGGCAGCGCTGCATTTACGACATTTAGTCACAATCGCCACCCGATGGACGACTAGAATCTTTTGCAAGGGCGATTCTCGGTGGTCTATTAGCGTCGCCCCTGTGCGGGGCGGCACCTACTTTCTTTGCACCGC
>NZ_JAQQDJ010000014.1:0-203731 GCF_046028095.1 Paraburkholderia phytofirmans | reverse complement strand
CGCCACTGCCCCCTCCAAGCCTGGGGACCCGCTTATAAGCTGGCGGTGTGAAGCCGCTTTCTTTGCCTACTTTCTTTGCGGCAAGCAAAGAAAGTAGGTGCCGCCCCGCACAGGGGCAACGCTAATACACCACAAAGAACTCAAGGAAAGGCCAACACCGCAAGCAACCCAAACCTCCACGGATTCAAGAAAAGCCCAACACCCCAAAAAACACAATCCCACCCCGCCGCGCAGGCAAAAAAAACCCTACAACACAACAGCCTCCCCCTTCAACAAAGACTCCCGCAACGCCACCCCAATCCGCGTAGCCTCCAACGCATCAGCAAGCGAGGCCCCCGTCTGCGCAGCAGCAGAATCCACCCCACCCCGCACAGCCGCAACAAACGCCCGCGCCTCAAACAAAAACGCATCCTCGAACCGGTCAAAAAAATTCGCCGTGCACTCGTTCCGAATCCCGGTCGCATCATAAATCTCGACCCGATTCGCCCGCGGATTACGCCCAATCGCCAGCGCGCCGGCCGTGCCGATCACCTCGCTATGCGTGTCATTGCCATGCGCCTGCGTCCGCGACGCGTAAAACATGGCCAGCTTGCCGCCCTCGAACTCGCAGATGGCGACACCGTTATCGACATCGCCGAACTCACGCAGCCCTTCATGCATCACCGCGGCCCCCGCGGCAAAGACGCGTTTCGCGCGCGGTCGCCCGAGCAGCCAGCGCGCGACATCGATATCGTGCACCGTGCAATCGAGAAAGATCCCGCCTGAGGTCGCCGCAAAACGCACGAAAAAACCATCGCTATCGTTCTGATCCGCGGTCTGCGAGCGCACCAGAAACGGCCGGCCGATCTTGCCGGCTTCGATCTTGTCGAACGCGTCCTTATAGCTCGGATCGAAGCGCCGCATGAAACCAATCGTGGCCTGCAAATGCGGATAGCGCGCGGCCTCGGCCAGCACCCCCTCGCACTCGGCGAGATCGAGCGACAACGGCTTCTCGCAGAACACATGCTTGCCGGCCCGCAACGCATCGACAATCTGCCGCGCGTGCAACGAAGACGGCGTGACAAGCCACACCGCATCCACCTCGCGGTCAGCCAGCAGCTCCGCATAATCCTCGTACAGACGCGGCGCGGGCAACGCTTCCCGCGCCCACGCCCGCTCTTCTTCCACCGGACTGCAGGCGGCCACGAGCGACGCGCCCGGCACGCGATACGCCAGATTCTCCGCGTGCCGCTTGCCGAGACGCCCGAGGCCGACCACGCCCACACGAACCCGCGCCGCGGCGGCCGTCATCACGAGGCCTCGCCGAGTTTGACCGCGCGGCCCTCGCGCCACGACCGGGTCGCGGCTTCAGCCAGTTCGAGCGCCTTCAAACCGTCGGCGACGGTCGTGCGCACCGCCTTGCCATGCGTCACCGCATCGAAGAAATGCGCGATCTCATGCGCGTAAGCCGCGCGGTAGCGTTCGAGGAAAAACGCTTCAGGCACGTCGCTCGACACCTCGGTTTTCGAATAAGCCGTGACTTCCGTGGGCCGCACATTGCCCGCTTGCAACATGCCGTGACTGCCCAGTACTTCGAAACGCTGGTCGTAGCCGTACGCGGCACGGCGCGCGGTATTGATCTGGCACAGGCGGCCGCGCTTCGTGCGGATCGTGACGGCGGTCGAATCGATATCGCCTGCCTCCGCAATCGCCGGGTCGCTCAAACAACTGCCGGTGGCGTGCAGCGTGTCGGCCTCATCGTCGAGAATCCAGCGGAAGATGTCGAAGTCATGAATCAGCATGTCCTTGAAAATACCGCCGGAATGCTTGATGTACTCGACCGGCGGCGCGCCCGGATCGCGGCTCGTCACCACCAGCATTTCCGGCGTGCCGATCTCACCGGCATCGAGCCGCGCCTTCAACGCCGAGAAGGTCGGATCGAAGCGCCGCTGAAAGCCGATCATGCACACCACGCCCGCGCGCTCCACCGCATCCGCACAAGCCCGAGCGCGCTCCAGCGTGAGATCGACCGGCTTCTCGCAGAACACATGCTTCTTCTGCGCGGCGGATTGCATGATCAGATCGGCATGCGTGTCGGTGCTCGAACAGATCACGGTCGCGCCGATCGACGCATCGCCCATCGCGCCGTCGATATCGGCGACCTGCGCACCGTGCGCCGCGGCGAGCGCCGCGGCCGCCTCACGATTCACGTCGACCACGTACTTCAGGCGCACGCCCGGCTGCCGCGCGAGATTCGCCGCATGAATCTTGCCGATACGCCCCGCGCCGAACACCGCCACGTCGATCGTCTTTGCCCCATCAGTCATCGTATCCTCCAGTGTCTTTGGATTCTTCAACATTCAATTCGAGCTTGTACGCGAGCGCGATGAACAACGCCTGGCACAAACAGATCGTGCTGGTCAGCGAGCGGAACGCGAACGCGCTGCCCTCTTTCACATACAGTTGCGTGCTGGCATAACGCGCGAGCGGAGATAGTTGGCTATCCGTAATAACCAGCGTCTTGGCCTGATGATGATGCGCGACTCGCAAGCAATACTGCGTTTCCTTGCCATAGGGCGCGAAGCTGATCGCGATCACCACATCGCCCTTCTTCACACTACGAATCTGTTCGCGGTACATGCCGCCGAAACCCGACACCAGGTGTACGCGCTTAGGCGTGTGCTGCAGCGCGTAGACGATATAGCTCGCCACCGGAAACGAGCGCCGCACGCCGATCACGTAGATGTTGTCGGCCTGTTGCAGCATCTTCACCGCGGCGTCGAACTCCTTGTCGTCGAGGCCCGCTTCGAGTTCTTCCAGACCGCCGCGCGAGGCCGCGATGAATTCGCGCGCCACCGAACCGCCGGACAGCGCGCCCGGCTTCTCGTCGATCAGCTTGCGAATGCGCTGCTGATAACTCGGCGACGAACTGCCCTGCCCCGTGTAAGCCTGGCGAAAAACCGCCTGCAGATCGGAGAAGCCGGAAAAGCCGAAGCGCTGCGCAAACCGCACCACGGCGGACGGATGCACGCCGCAGCTCGCGGCGATGTCGCTGGTGCGGTCCACCATCACGCTCGATCGATGCTGCTCGATATACGTCGCGACATTCTTCAACTGACGCGGCAACGCGTCGTAGTTTTCCGCGATGCGCTGCATCAATTCTTCGACGCTGGGCAATTCCTCGGTACTGTCTTCCGCCATGGCTCTCTCTCGGGTGCTTTATTGCAGTGCGGCAGCGGCCTCAAACCGCCGCCACACGGCCTCCTGACGCTGCCGATTATAGGCAGCAGGCCAGTCAAATGGAACGTATTTTCCATTTTTATTTGTAATGAAATTTCCATTGCAACGTCTTTGAAGATCGCCTAATCTTGGTCGTGAGCGATGGTGCTTTGGTGGAAACACCCGGGTTTGTACGCGGATGCAAAGCCGCCCGCCAGACGCTCCCTTCAAAAACGACATACCGAGAAAGGTGGAGACAATGAGACTTTGCAAGGGCAAGGCTACGCTCAGGATTCTGGTGACGGCATTGACGTTGGCGACGGGATTCGGCGCGGCCTCGGCCGCCCGCGCGGCTGACGCGCACTTCGTGCTGATCAGCCACGCGCCGGATTCGGATTCGTGGTGGAACACCATCAAGAACGCCATCAAACAGGCCGACGAGGACTTCAACGTCGAGACTGACTATCGCAATCCGCCGAACGGCGACATCGCCGACATGGCGCGTCTGGTCGAACAGGCCGCCGCGCGCAACTACGACGGCGTGATCGTCACCATCGCCGATTTCGATGTGCTGAAAAGCTCGATCAACAAGGTGACGGCGAAGAAGATCCCGCTCGTTACGATCAACTCGGGCACTGAGGAACAGAGCGCCCAACTCGGCGCGATCATGCACGTGGGTCAGCCCGAATATGTCGCGGGCAAGGCAGCCGGTGAGAAAGCCAAGGCGGCGGGCGTGAAGTCGTTCCTGTGCGTGAATCACCTCGCTACCAACACCGTGTCGTTCGACCGTTGCCGTGGTTTTGCTGAAGCGATCGGCGTCGACTACAAGTCGTCCACCATCGACTCCGGCCAGGATCCGACCGAAATCCAGTCGAAGGTCAGCGCGTATTTGCGTAACCACCCGAACACCGGGGCGATCCTGACGCTCGGACCGACCCCGGCTTCGGCCACGCTGAAAGCGGTCACGCAAATGGGTCTGGCGGGCAAGATCTACTTCTGCACGTTCGACTTCTCCGACGACATCGCCAAGGCGATCCAGAACGGCACCATCCAGTTCGCGATCGATCAGCAGCCGTACCTGCAGGGCTATATCCCCGTGGCCGTGCTGGCGATCGTGAAGAAAGAACACACCACCGATCCCGCGAAGATCCGCCAGATTCTCGAAGCCAATCCGAAGTTCAAGGAACGGCTCGCAACCTACGGCCTCGCACCTTCCTATGGGCCGAAGAACATTCGCTCGGGCCCGGGTTTCATCACCAAGGAAAACCTCGACAAGGTCATCAAGTACGCAGGGCAGTATCGCTGATTCTTTTCTTTAGCTAGTCACGCGCACGGCGGGCACCGCTTTCGATCCGCAGCGGGCCGCCCGCCGCCACCGCGCATTTCACCGGCTGTCGTTCTCGCCACGCATCCTCGCGTGCGAGCCGCACACGGCCGGGCTCCAAGGAGACATCATGGGTGTAGCCGGCAAACACTTCCCACCGCACGTCAAGACGAATACCGGCGAAGCAGCGCCCTCGCTGCCCGATTCGGATGAACGGCTGCGCAAGGAATCCCGATTCGGCCACGTGCTGAATCGCCCCGAATTCGCCGCGATTTCCGGCGCGGTGCTGGTGTTTCTCGTTTTCGCGCTGACAGCCGGCAACTCCGGCATGTTCAACCTCGACGGCGTGATGAACTGGTCGCAGGTCTCCGCGTATCTCGGCATTCTCGCCGTGGGCGCCTGTCTGTTGATGATCGCCGGCGAGTTCGATCTCTCCATCGGCTCGATGATCGGTTTCTCCGGCATGATGGTCGCGATTCCCTCGGTGTATTTTCACTGGCCGATTTCGCTCGCGATCCTCTTCGCGTTCGCCGGTTCCATGCTGCTCGGCGCGCTGAACGGCTATCTGGTGATGCGTACGCGCCTGCCGTCGTTCATCGTCACGCTCGCGTTTCTATTCATCCTGCGCGGCCTCACGCTCGCGCTCTCGATCATGTTCGCGGACCGCACCATCGTCTCCGGTGTCGGCGACCTCGCGCAGCAGGACTGGTTCGCGAATACGCTGTTTCACGGCGTCGCGCTGAACGGTCTGTTCACGATGCTCGCGCGCCACGGCATCGGCACCATGCTCGATAACGGCCACGCGCTCGTGCCGGGCATTCCCAAGGTAATTCTGTGGTGGCTCGGACTCGCGGCGGTGTGCGCGTTCGTGCTGGCAAAAACGCGCGCGGGCAACTGGATTCTCGCGGTAGGCGGCGACGCCAACGCGGCCAAGAATGTCGGCGTGCCGGTGCGTCGCGTCAAGATTTCGCTGTTCGTGCTGACCGCGTTCTGCTCGTGCCTGTTCGCGGTGCTGCAAGTGTGCGACATCGGCTCGGCTGCTGCGGATCGTGGCCTGCAGAAAGAATTCGAAGCGATCATCGCCGCGGTGATCGGCGGCACCTTGCTCACGGGTGGTTATGGTTCGGTGGTCGGCGCGTGTTTCGGTGCGTTGATCTTCGGCGTCGTGCAGATCGGTATCACCTACACCAACGTCAGTTCCGACTGGTTCCGCGTGTTCCTCGGCGTGATGCTCTTGATCGCCGTGCTGTTCAATCACTATGTGCGCCGCCGCGTCTCGCAGGCGTAAGAAGGAGACGAACATGTCCGATATGAATACCGCGGCGAACGCCTCGCCTGAATCGAACGCAAACGCGACCGCAGCCGCGCCACAGGAAGACGTGATCCTCGCATTGGAAAACGTCAACAAATACTTCGGCAAAGTCATCGCGCTAAGCGGCGTGACTTTGCGCCTGAAACGCGGCGAAGTGCACTGCCTGCTCGGCGACAACGGCGCGGGCAAGTCGACGCTGATCAAAACGCTTGCCGGCGTGCATCAGCCCTCTTCCGGACAGTATCTGGTGGACGGCAAGCCAGTGCTGTTCGAGTCGCCGAAAGATGCGCTCGATCTCGGCATCGCCACCGTGTATCAGGATCTCGCGCTAGTGCCGCTGCTCTCCGTGGCGCGCAACTTCTTCATGGGACGCGAGCCGCAAAAGAAGTTGTTCGGCTTCCTGAGCGTGATGGATCTCGAAACCAGCGCCACCACCGCGCGTGACAAGCTCGCCGAAATGGGCATCAACGTGCGCGACGCGCATCAGCCGATCGGCACCATGTCCGGCGGCGAGAAACAGTGTCTGGCGATCGCGCGGGCGATTCACTTCGGCGCGCGCGTGCTGATTCTCGACGAGCCGACCGCCGCGCTCGGCGTGAAGCAGAGCTTCAACGTGCTCAAGCTGATTCACAAGGCGCGCGCCAAGGGCATCTCGGTGATCTTCATCACGCACAACGTGCACCACGCGTATCCGATCGGCGATTCGTTCACGGTGCTCAATCGCGGCAAATCGCTCGGCACGTTCACCAAGGAAACCATCAGCAAGGACGAAGTGCTCGACATGATGGCCGGCGGCGCCGAGATGCAGAAGATGATCGGCGAACTCGAAGGCGCGACGATCTGATTCATTCGCGCGACGGCTCGGCGCAGTCGCGCCGGCCGCCGCGCTTAGCTATTCAGGAAACTTCATGGATCATTCCAGCACATCCAGCGGCATCGCGTCCGCATCGGCTCCGGCCACCGGCAGCCGCTTCGCGCCGGGCCGCAGCCGCGATATCGTCTGTCTCGGCCGCCTCGCCGTCGATCTGTACGCGCAGCAAGTCGGCGCGCGACTCGAAGACGTGTCGAGCTTCGCGAAGTATCTCGGCGGATCGTCGGCGAATATCGCGTTCGGCTGCGCACGGCTAGGCCTCGCGTCGTCGATGCTGGCGCGCGTCGGCAACGATCACATGGGCCGTTTTCTCACCGAGACGCTCACCAGGGAAGGCTGCGACGTCAGCCACGTGCGCATCGATCAGGAGCGCCTGACCGCCCTCGTGCTGCTCGGCCTGAAAGACCGCGATACTTTCCCGCTGATCTTCTACCGCGAGAACTGCGCGGACATGGCGGTCGACGAAGCGGATTTCGACGAGGCCTACATTGCGTCGTCGAAAGCGCTGTTGATTACCGGCACGCATTTCTCCACCGAACAGGTGAACCGCACGAGCCGCCGCGCGCTGGATTACGCGCGTCGCAACCAGGTGCGCACCGTGCTCGACATCGACTATCGCCCGGTGTTGTGGGGCCTCACCGGTAAAGCGGACGGTGAAACGCGCTTCGTCGCGAGCAAAGGCGTCACCGCGCATTTGCAGCGCATTCTGCCGCTGTTCGATCTGGTGATCGGCACCGAAGAGGAATTCCGCATTGCCGGCGGCAAGACCGAGCTGGTCGACGCACTCGCGATGGTGCGCGCCGTCACGCCGGCCACACTGGTGTTGAAACGCGGACCGATGGGCTGCCAGATCATCGACGGCGCGGTGCCCGCCTCCCTCGACGATCTGCCGATTCACGGCGGCGTAGAAGTCGAAGTGCTGAACGTGCTCGGCGCGGGCGATGCGTTCGCCTCGGGCTTTCTCTCCGGATGGCTGCGCGATCAGCCGCTCGAAGCCTGCGCGCGCATTGCAAACGCGAGCGGCGCGCTGGTCGTCTCGCGCCACGGCTGCGCGCCGGCCATGCCGACGCCGGCCGAACTCGACTACTTCCTGCGCGAAGCGAAAGCGGATCCGCAGCGCATGCGCCGCCCGGATCGCGACGCAACGCTCGCACGTCTGCATCGCGTCTCGCCGGCCCGCAAACAATGGGACGAAGTGCTCGGTTTTGCCTTCGACCATCGCAACCAGTTCTTCGAACTCGCGCAGCAAACCGGCGCCGACGAAGCGCGCATTGCGCGTCTGAAGGGCCTGTTCGTCGAAGCCGTCGCGCAAACCGAAAGCGCGTTGGGTTTGCAGAACCGCATCGGCGTGCTGATCGACGACCGTTATGGCCAGGACGCGCTGAACGCGGCTACCGGCCGCGGCTGGTGGATCGGCCGGCCGGTGGAATTGCCGGGCTCGGTGCCGCTCGTGTTCGATCACGGCCGTTCAATCGGCACCACGCTGATTCCGTGGCCGCAGGAACATATCGTCAAGTGCCTCGTGCAGTTCCATCCGGACGAACCCATCGAGCAGCGTCTCGAACAGGAAGCGCAACTGCGCGCGCTCTACGACGCGACGCAAGCGAGCGGCCATGAATTGCTGCTCGAAGTGATCCCGCCGAAACACGCGCATTTGCCGCAAGCGCCGGACACCGTGTATCGCGCGTTAAAGCGGCTGTACAACATCGGCATCTATCCCGAGTGGTGGAAGCTCGAACCGATGGACGCCGCGCAGTGGCGCGACGTCGACGCGCTGATCGCCGAGCGCGATCCGTATTGCCGCGGCGTGGTGCTGCTCGGTTTGTCGGCGGCCGTCGAGCAGTTGGACGAGGGCTTCCGCGCGGCCGCGCAATCGGCAACGTGCCGCGGCTTCACGGTCGGACGCACGATCTTCCACGAGCCGAGCCATGCGTGGCTCGCCGGAGAAATCGGCGACGACGAGTTGATCGCGCGCGTGCGCCGCACCTTTGAAACACTGATCGCTTCATGGCGTGCAACGCGTGGCGCAAGCGCCGCGCAGCCCAGCGCGCCGAACCCTGTCCATCAGGAGCAAGCCGCATGAATCAGCGCGTAGTGCATCACGACGCGGCGTCCGCCAACGACGCCAGCCACGCCAGCACGCGCACGGGTGGCACGGTGCGCCTGACGACCGCGCAGGCACTGGTCCGCTATCTCGCCGCGCAACGCGTCGCGACGGAAGACGGCGAAGGCACCGAGCCGCTGTTCGGCGGCGTGTTCGCCATCTTCGGCCACGGCAACGTGGCGGGGATCGGCGAGGCGCTGTATCAGCACCGCGAAGAGTTGCCCACTCTGCGGGCCCACAACGAACAGGCGATGGCGCATAGCGCGATCGCCTATGCGAAGGCGCATTTCCGCCGCCGCATGATGGCCGTCACGACGTCGATCGGACCGGGCGCCACCAACCTCGTGACGGCGGCGGCGCTCGCTCATGTGAACCGTTTGCCGGTGTTGCTGCTGCCCGGCGACATCTTCACCTCGCGCGCGCCCGATCCGGTGTTGCAGCAAGTCGAAGACTTCCAGGACGGCGGCGTCTCCGCCAACGACGCGTTCAAACCCGTGTCGCGCTACTTCGATCGCATCGTGCATCCGGCGCAATTGCTGACTGCGTTGCCGCGCGCGTTGCGCGTGCTGACCGACGCCGCCTTGTGCGGGCCTGTCACGCTCGCGTTGCCGCAAGACGTGCAGGCGCAGGCATGGGATTTCCCCGTCGACTTCTTCAAACCGCGCATCGTCACGTTTTATTCGCCCGCGCCGCGCGTCGATGAAATCGAAGCCGCGATCGCGCGTCTGCGTCATGCGAAGCGGCCGTTGATCGTCGCGGGCGGCGGCGTGCTCTACGGCCGCGCAACCGACGCGCTGCACCGTTTCGCCACCACGCACGGCGTTCCGGTCGCGGAAACACAGGCCGGCAAAGGCGCGCTCGCGTGGAACGATCCGCTGAACGCGGGCGCGCTGGGCGTGACGGGCTCGCCCGCAGCAAACGCGCTCGCGCACGACGCCGATTGCGTGCTGGCCATCGGCACGCGCTTGCAGGACTTCACGACCGGCTCGAACACCTTGTTCACGCAAGCCGACGTGATCGCCATCAACGCGAATGCGTTCGACGGTCTCAAGCATCGCGCGCAAGTGGTCGAAGCCGACGCGCACCTTGCGCTCGAAGCGCTCGCCGAACCGCTGCAAGGCTGGCATGCGGACCGCACGTGGACCGCGCGCGCGCACAAACTCGCGGCAAGCTGGCGCGATACGGTGAGCTCGCTCACGCATGCGCCGCAGCGCGATACCGTGCTGCCTTACGAGGGCGACGTAATCGGCGCCGTGCAGCGTTCGAGCGCCAGTTCACCCGCGAACGATATCGTCGTCTGCGCGGCCGGCACCCTGCCCGCCGAATTGCACAAGCTGTGGCGCGCCGGTAAGCCGGGCGCGTATCACGTCGAGTATGGCTACTCGTGCATGGGCTACGAGATTGCCGGCGGGCTCGGCGTGAAGCTCGCGCGGCCCGCGCGTGAAGTGATCGTGATGGTCGGCGACGGCAGCTATCTGATGATGAACAGCGAGATCGCGACCTCGGTGATGATCGGCGCGAAACTGATCGTCGTGGTGCTCGACAATCGCGGCTACGGCTGCATCAACCGCTTGCAGCAGGCGTGCGGCGGCGCGCCGTTCAACAATCTTCTCGAGAACTGCATGCAGGGACCGCTCGGCGCGCCCAAGATCGATTTCGCCGCGCATGCGCGTGCGCTTGGCGCGCACGCCGAACATGCGGCGAATGTCGCTGAACTCGAAGCAGCTTTGGAACGCGCCCGCGCGGCGGATCGCACTTACGTCATCAGCATCGATACCGATCCCGCCCGCACCACCGACGATGGCGGCTGGTGGTGGGAAGTGGCGGTGCCGGAAGTCTCGACGCGCCCCACGGTTCGCGACGCGCGCTCGAAATACGAAACGCAACTCGCGGCCCGCGCCGAACCGGCCGGCTCCGCGCAGAACACCGGCTCGGCCGACAACGAATGAGGACGCCCGCATGACTGCTTTCGACGTACATATCGGCATCAATCCGCTTTCGTGGATGAACGACGATCTGCCTTCGCTCGGCGGCGAAACGCCGCTCGAAGTGGCACTGACGGAAGGCCGCGAGATCGGCTATCAAGGCTTCGAACTCGGCAACAAGTTTCCGCGCGAGCCCCAGGCGTTGAAGACGCTGCTCGCGCAATACGATCTCGCGCTGGTTTCCGGCTGGTATTCCGGACGCCTCGCGCGACGCAGCGTCGAGGAAGAAATCGCGGAGGTCGGCCCACATCTGGAGTTGCTTGCGCAAAACGGCGCGACGGCCATGGTGTACGGCGAGGTCGCCGATTCGATTCAGGGCGCAGCGCAACCCCTTTACCAACGCCCGCGTTTTTTCAGCGAGAAGCAATGGGCCGAATATGCGGCCCGTGTCGATGAATTCGCGCGTTATACGTTAAGCCGCGGCGTGCGGCTCGCCTATCATCACCACATGGGCGCTTATGTCGAGACGCCGGCCGATGTCGATCAACTGATGGCGCGCACCAGCGACGCCGTCGGCCTGCTGTTCGACGCGGGACACATCACGTTTGCGGGCGGCGATCCGCTCGCGGTGCTCGACAAACATATCGGGCGCGTTTGCCACGTGCATTGCAAGGACGTGCGCCCCGCCGTCATGAAGCTCGCGCGCAATCGCAACTGGAGTTTTCTCGACGCCGTCATCGCCGGCGCCTTCACGGTGCCGGGCGACGGCGCGGTGAATTTCCCCGCGATCATCGAGCGCCTGAAGCGGCACGGTTATTGCGGCTGGCTGGTAGTGGAAGCCGAACAGGATCCGGTCGTGGCGCCATCGTTCGAATACGCGCAGAAAGGCTACAAGACGTTGCGCGCGCTGGTCGATGCGCCGCTCGACGGCACAGTGCAGGAGGCAGCATGAGTTTATTGGTGAAGGCGCAGCGCGAAGGCCAGACGATCGCGCGAGTGACACCGCAGTCGGCGTGCTGGCGTTATGTCGGTTTTGCCGCTTATCGATTGGGTGAGAACGAAGTTGTGCACGTGTTCGAATCGTCGCGTGAAGTGTGCATCGTCGTGCTTACGGGCGCAGTGGATATCGAAACCGCGGACACCAAATGGAGTTCGCTGGGTTCGCGCGACAGCGTGTTCGAAGACGCCGCGCCGTATGCGGTCTATCTGCCGCCGAACGTGCGGATCACGGTACGCGCTTGCCGCGATGCCGAGATCGGCGTGGCGAGCGCACCGGCCAAAGGGGAATTACCGGCGAGGTTGATCGAGCCGGGTTCGATGAAACGCTCGACACGCGGCAAAGGGCTGAATACGCGATACGTATGCGATATTCTTCCGCAGACCGAGCCGGCGGAGTCGTTGTTGGTGGTGGAAGTCAGGACGCCTGGCGGACACGCTTCGAGCTACCCACCGCACAAGCACGACACCGACAACGTCCCGCACGAGAGCTCGCTCGAAGAGACTTACTATCACCGGCTCGATCCGCCGCAAGGGTTTGCGTTTCAACGCGTGTACACCGACATGCGCGACATCGACGAGTCGATGGCCGTCGAGAATCACGACGTCGTGATGGTGCCGCGTGGCTATCATCCGGTGATCGTACCGTATGGGTACGACTCGTATTATCTGAACGCGATGGCGGGCGGACAGCGGGTCTGGCATTTCCGCAACGACCCGGCGCACGAATGGATCATCAATAAGGATGCTTGATGTAGCAGCCTGTGCGGTGCTTTCGGGAAGCACCGCACAGGCTATTTTCTAACGGCCAGATCGACATCCAGGCCGCCGTCTTCGCCCATCTTGACCGTTCCCTTCGATACGTCCTTGCGATAACCGTACAGATCGAACTTCATCACGCCGGGGTTCGAACTGTCCTTGATGAAGGTGCGCGTATTCGTCACCAGCGAGTTGAACATCTTCACGTCGCCGGACTCGATCCAGACGAAGCTCTTGCCCGCGCCCGCGGGCGGCCGCGCGGCGGCGACGTTGCCGTCGCGCTTGAACTTCAGCACGAGACCTTCGTCGGTGACCGTCGCGCTGGCGAGACGCCCTTGTAAAACCGGCGGCGGAAACACGGTGTACTGATCGAACACCAGCTCATTGCCCTTGAGCGCCACGCCCTTGCGCGTGAACGGCGTGAGCGACGCGAGCGGAATATCCAACGCGCGCAGCAAACCGGCCTGCGGCACGCCGAGCACCTTCACCGACGTCGGCTCATACACGAGATGCCGCTCGTCTTTGGCGACGATCGTACCGCTCATCGTGGTCGGCAGCCAGACACCAGGAAAGTGATTCCATAACTTGATGCCGCCGCTCACTTCCAGCTTGCCGTCCACCGGCTTCAACTGCAAATCGTTCAGCGAGCGCGGCTCGTAGTCGAGCAGATAGTCGTTGAAAAGCGCCGCCATCGCGGGCCACGGCTCCACAACTTCGCCGCTGATGATGCGGATATCGTACTGATCGGGATCGTCCAGATCGACCGGTTGTCCCGGTTTTTTCGGCACCATCTGCGCGTCCAGCGTACGCACATGAAAACCGATGCGCCCCGACACGTAGAAGTCGACATTCTCGACATGAATCAACGGCGCGGGGCCTGACGAATGACGCTCGTCGTTTAAAGCCGAACCCGGCGTCGCCATGCTTTGCCCTGAGAATGCCGCGCGCGTGCCGACTGGAATCGCGCGCGCCACCGCGGCGGTCCGCATTGTCTGCGGCGCGTGTTGCCACACGAGCCGCGCCTGCGCGAGCGCCGCCTGCTGCGCGCGAATGAAGCTGTCGTTAAAGCGCGCACTCGCGCTGCCTGTTTGCAACGGCGTGTCTTTGTCCGCGCTGGCTAGCGTCGTATATGACGGCAGATGCACGTCGAGCGCGCCCGCTTCGTCGAAGGTGAAATAGCCGGCCGCCATCTGCTCGCGATAGTGGTACAGGTCCAGCACGAACGGCGCTTTGCCGTCGACCGGCGTGAGCGCCATGTCGATGTTCATCGGCATCGAGCGCATGAACTTCACGTCGCCGCCTTGCACCAGCATGCCGCGCGCGGGCATCGTCGCGGGCCAGACGATGTTCGGCACGCTACGGTCGTCGAGCGTGAAGCGCACGCCCGCGGCGCTCGTCTCGATCTGCGTGATGGTCATATGCAACGCGGGCGGCGGCGTCAGTTTGGCCACTTGCATCACGACGTCGTCGCCCTCCAGACGCGCGATCGGCGTGTCCACTTTCAGCAGGTCGGCCATCTTCACGTGCGCGGCCTGCATCAGTTTGTCTGCGCCGACACCGGCCACTTCGACGTGATCGGCGTGAAAGACGAGTTCGTCGGCGTTGCGCATCGACAGCGATCCGCTCAGCACGATCGGCACCCACGTCTCGCGATGCATTTCGCCGGTAATGCGCAGATTGCCGCCGTCCTGAGGCACTACGCGCATGTTGCGTAGCGGCGAGCCCTGATACTGGAATAGATAACGGTTGAAGATCGCCGTGAGCTTCGCGGTGTCGAGCGTCACATGGCCGCGGTGGACGTTGATCGTCACGCTGGTCGGATCGTCGAATACGATCGGCTGGCCGGGACGCGCCGGGCTCAGTGTCGCCGCCATGTCGTGAATCATGAAGCCGATGTCGCCGGTCACGCGAAAGTCGACGTCGCGCGCGAACATCAGCGAGCCGTCGATACCGGAATCACGCAGCGTCAGCGGACGGCTGCGCTTCTCGCTCATTCCGCTCGCCGACGGCACGCGCGCGGCGATGCCTTGCTCCACGGCGAGTTGTCTGGCCTTGGCGAGTTCGAGTGCGGGTCGCGTCGACGACGCGGGTTGAGCGGCAAGCGCGGCGTCCGGCGATGTCGTGGCGTTCGCGCGGCGGTCGGTGGTGCTGGCTTCGTTGCTTGACGCATCGGCGCAGGCGGACATCAGCAGCGCGGCCGTCAACAGCGTGGCGCCCGCGCAGATCGGCGTATACCACCACGCGTGCTTCGACTTCAGATCTTGCAGCGAGTACGTCGTCGTCCGCGGATCGTTCGCCGACGCCGCATGCAATCCGCGTCTCTGTCTCATGATGTCTCCTCCTGAAGCCGTGGCGCATTTTTCGCGCGCCGGGCACGACATGGTTCGTCGCGCATACGGCGGCTTTAAACAACAAGCCGCCGGCGCGAGCCTTTTACCCGATTGTCTTTATTTGTCAGTGCGCTGCCGACAAGATTTCTGGAGGACGCTCACCAAACGATCAAGCGTTTGAATCGTTGCGGCGGGCGAGCGGAGAACCGCGTGCCGTGGGCTTAAGCCGAGCATTGGCGAATGGGTTTCAAACGGCACGATCAGCGCGGTTCGAACGCCCAGCGCGATTGTCAGACTCGTTCGACGTGAGCGGCATGCGGCAACGACAGCAAAGCGAGCACCTATCACGATGCGGCGCTGCAATAAAACGCCGCTAGCGCACGTGAATCGATCAACCGACGCCAAGCCATTCCCGCATCACGTCCGCCCGCTGCACGAACGACGCGAGCGCGCCGTCGAACACGATTTCGCCGTGCCCCATCACCGCGACGCGGCTGGCGATGTCCTGCGCAATCACGAGACGCTGCTCGATCAGCAGCATCGCCACGCCGCGATCGCGCAAGGTCCGCAAGCATTGCGCGACCTGCTCCATCACGAGGCTCGCGAGACCCTCGCCGGGTTCGTCGATAACGAGCAGATCGGGGTCGCCAAGGAGCGCGCGAGCGAGTGTCAGCATCTGCTGCTCGCCGCCAGAGAGCGAGCCTGCGCGCGTGCGCTTTCGTTCGTGCAACACGGGGAAAAGCGCGTAGGCATCGTCGAAGGTGAAGCGCGGCGCGCGGCCGCGATCCCGTGGGGCGACGCCGAGTTGCAGATTCTCGTGCACGCTCAGCGTCGGAAATACATCGCGATGTTCGGGCACATAGCCGAGTCCGAGACGCGCGATCTCGAAGGTACGCAGACCGCCGAGCGGGCGGCCCGCGAAACGCAACTCGCCTTCGCTGCGCACGAGACCCATGATCGCGCGTGCGAGCGTCGAGCGGCCCGAGCCGTTACGGCCGACCAGCGCCAGCACTTCGCCCGCTTCGATGCTGAGCGTGACGCCGTGCAGCGCCTGGCTCGCGCCGTACCACGCGTTCAGCGCGCGAATTTCGAGCAAGGCGCTCATGTGCCGAACCCTTCGCCGAGATAGGCGGCGCGCACTGTCTCGTCCGCGCGTGTCGCCGCCGGCGTGCCGCTCGCGATGATGCGTCCTTGCACGAGCACCGAAATGCGATCGGCGATCGCGAAAACCGCGTCCATGTCGTGCTCGACCATCAACAGCGTGCGGCCCGCCGTGGTCTCGCGAATCAGCTCGATGGTGCGCGCCGCTTCCGCGCGGTTCATGCCGGCCGTCGGCTCGTCGAGCAGCAAGGTATGCGCGCCGCCCGCGAGCGCGATGCCGAGATCGAGCGCGCGCTGCTCGGCATAGCTGAGCGTGCCGGCCTGAACGTGGCGGCGCTCGCTCAAGCCTACCGCGTCGAGCACTTGGGCGGCGCGCGCGTCGACCGTTGGCGAGCCGCTGAAACGCTGCCACCAGCGCGTGCGGTCACGCTCAGCCAGCATCGCAGCGCAGCGCAGGTTGTCGAACACGCTGAGCCGCGCGAACACGCTGGTGCTCTGGAAGCTGCGCGCGAGTCCGCGACGCGTGATCGCGGCCGGCGCGAGCCGCGTGATCTCGGCACCGAACAGATCGATGCGCCCCGCGCTCGGCCGCGCGCCGCCTGCGATCAGATTGAAGAGCGTCGACTTGCCCGCGCCGTTCGGACCGATCAGCGCGTGACGCTCGCCCGGCTGGATCGCGAGATCGACGCCGCGCAGAATCCGAGTCGAGCCGAAGCGTTTTTCGATGCCGTAGAGCGCGAGCGCGGGGATCATCGTGAGGCTCCGGCGGTGGGCGTGGCGCTTGAGCGCGGGGTGGCGAGCAACGCTTGCGCGCGCCTCGCGTAATGCGCGGCCAGTCCGCCCAATGCGGCCAGCACAAAGACCGTCGCGCCGAAATAAACCGGCGACGCGATAATCCACGAGGGCACGCCTGGCACATTGAACACCGCGCCATCACCCGCACCGAATTGGACCGCGTAGGCCCATTGCACGGCGAGCACGGCGGCCACGCTCCACAGCAATGCGGCAACCGTGCCCCACCAATACGCAGCCCCGCACCGGCGCCAGCCATGCGCGGCCACCCGCGCCATAAAACGCCGCGCGAAGCCCGCCAATCCGTCCGGCGACATCACCACGACCACGATGAAGAACAGCCCCAGATAAAACAGCCAGGCTCGCGTGACGCTCGCGACCGCAACGCTGAAAAACGTCAGAACGACGGCGCCCGCGACCGGCCCGAAAAACGCCGCCGTGCCGCCGATCACCGTGGCGATCAACACGGCGCCCGAGCGCATCGTGCCGACGCTTTCCGTCGACACCAGCTCCACGTTGATCAGCGCCAACGTCCCCGCGATACCCGCGAAAAACGCCGACATCACCACGACGCCGTAGCGAATGCGACGCGGGTAGCAGCCGATCGCCGCGGCCCGCACGGGGTTGTCGCGCACCGCATTGGCAAGGCGCATGAAAGGCGTGCGCGAAAGCGCGAACATCGCGGTGCATGCGAGCAGGCACCACACGGCGATCAGCGCATAAGCCTCGCGCGCCGGGCCGAAGCTCAAGCTTCCCAGCGGCACGCCGCTCGCGCGATCGATCGCCACGCCCGCCTCGCCGCCGAACCAGTCGGGCAGCGTCCACGCCGCGGCCGCCACGAGTTCGCCGAGACCGAGCGTGATCATCGCGAAGGCCGTGCCGGCGCGCCGCGTCGAAATGAAACCGAGCAGCACGCCGCACAGCGCACCGCCAATTCCGCCGACCAGCGGCAGCAGCGCGAGCGGCACGCCGATCCGGTTGAACACCTGCGCGGCCACCAGCGCGCCCAGGCCCGAGTAAGCGGCATGACCGAACGACAGCAGCCCCGTCTCGCCGAGCAGCAGGTTGTATGAAAGCGCGAACACGATCATCGTCGCGGTCTGCGCGAGATAGGCGAGCAGCCAGCTTTGCGGCCAGACGAAAGGCGGTACGGCGAGGAACAGAATCAACGCAAGCCACGGCGCGAGCACGCGCCACAGCGCACGCGGCGCGCATGCCATTACGGATTTCTCTGGCGATGCATCGGCTTCACGCATGATCGTCGCGCCGTCCGAACAGGCCGCGCGGGCGCAGCGCCAGCATCGCCACCAGCAGCAGATACGGAATCAGCGGCGCGAGTTGCGCGAGCGTCAACGCGTCCCATTCGACGGGGAGCGTGGCGCCAAAGATCGTGAGCACGTCGCCCAGCGACACATTGCTCGCCACGGCCAGCGTCTGCACGCAACCGACCAGCAGCGACGCCGCCAACGCTCCACCCAGCGAGCCCAGCCCGCCGATCACGACCACCACGAACACGATCGAGCCGAGCGACTCCGCCATCCCCGGTTCGATCACGAAGAGCGGCGCGCCGATCACGCCGGCCAGCGCGGCGAGCGCCGTGCCGGCCGCGAACACGCCGGTGAACACGCGCGGCACGTTGTGGCCTAGCGCTTCGACGGCGCTCGCGTGCGTGAGCGCGGCGCGCACGATCAGCCCCGCCTTCGACACGCGCAGCACCGCGAACAGCACGGCAAGCATGGCGAGCGACACCGCCATCATGAACGCGCGGTAGCGAGCGAACGCCGCGCCGTAGACGGTGAAGAGCGGCCCGTCGAGCACGGCGGGCACGGTCGCGGACAGCGGGCTCAGGCCCCAGCCGAGCTTGACCAGCTCGCCGAGCAGATACGCGGCGCCGAATGTCAGCAGCAACTCGGCAAGATGACCCTGCACGCGCACGCGCCGTAAAAGCCAACGCTCGAGAGCTGCGCCGATCAGCCCGACGACGAGCGGCGCGACGACCAACGCGCTCCAGAAACCCGCGCGCGCCGCCACCGAAAATCCAACATACGCGCCGAGCATGTAAAAACTCGCGTGCGCGAAATTCAGCACGCCGAGCATGCTGAAAATCAGCGTCAGGCCCGCCGACAGCATGAACAGCAGCAGGCCGTAACTGACGCCGTTGAGCAGATTGATAACGAACGACTGCACGCGCCTAATCCGGCTGTTCTGCGACGCTCAACGGTTCGAGCGCCGCGCGCAATTCGGCGGGCAGAGTCACCGGGCGCCGTGTGACACGATTCACATACACGTGCACGAAGTGTCCTTGCGCGGCGGGTCGATCCTCGCCTTCCTTGAAGAGGCCCACCTGATAGCGCACGCTCGACGTGCCGAGCCGTATCACGCGCAGGCCCGCGTCGATCCGGTCGGGAAACACCACCGGCGCGAAGTAGTTGCACTGCGTCTCCACCACGAGGCCGATCGTCTCGCCCTGCTCGAAATCGAGCACGCCGGTGCGCAGCAGATACTCGTTCACCACGGTGTCGAAGTAGCTGTAGTAGACGACGTTGTTCACGTGACCGTAGACGTCGTTATCCATCCAGCGGGTAGGGATCGTCAGGAAATGCGGGTAGGCGCTGCGCGGGGCGGATGCGTGTTTGTTCATGCTGGCGTGGTCGTCTCGGGCGTTATCGTGAACGTGGTGCGGCGGGTTGTTTTCGTCAATGCGAGTCGGTCGGCATGCGCTGCGAGCGCCTTCGCTGAAGGCGCATGATCAGGCAGGAATATTAGCCGCGCCGCGCTGCTCGCTCTGCGCGGCTCATCGGCGGATTGGTCAGCCGGCTCACTGCCCCGGTCTTTCGACGAACTCGAACGGCAGG
The DNA here is from genome assembly GCF_046028095.1 of Paraburkholderia phytofirmans. Lineage (GTDB taxonomy): Bacteria > Pseudomonadota > Gammaproteobacteria > Burkholderiales > Burkholderiaceae > Paraburkholderia > Paraburkholderia phytofirmans_A. The sequence goes on along the minus strand of NZ_JAQQDJ010000014.1, from coordinate 184,164 downwards.
CCGCGCCGCCGCATCCATTCGCCGAGCGCCTGGCCGGTGCCCGCGCGCCACGGCCGCAATCTGGCCGGCTCGACCAGCCGGTACTCCAGCAATTCCGGCGACAACGCAATCGTGCCGTACGCCTTCACGTGATACGCGATGATCAGTTCGTTCTTGCGGATGAATTCGTACACGCCGATCAGCTCGACCGTCTCCGCACGCAGCGAGGTTTCCTCGAGCACTTCGCGGGCAATGCCCTCTTCCGGCGTCTCGCCGTTTTCGAGGAAGCCCGTGATCAGCGCGAACATGCCCTCCGCCCAGGCGGCATTGCGCGCCAGCAGAATCTTGCCTTCGTATTCGACGATCGCCGCCACCACCGGCAGCGGGTTGTTCCAGTGGACGTAGCCGCACGCCGGATCAGGGCAGGTCTGGCGGATGCGTCCGCCCTCGTGTTCGGCGTCGGCGCGCTCGGTCAAAGGCGTGGCGCAGCGTGGGCAAAATCGGTATTCGGTCATGGCGAAGAGGACGTCTCGTTTGTCTTGTGTGATGGCTTGCAGCTTCTGCGTGTGACGTTCGGTTTGCGCTTGCCGCTTTACGACGCGGCACTATGCCGGGCTAGACGCGTGCAGTAGCGGATTGGTGTGGCTTCTGCTGCGTGGTGCCCGGTATTCAGATTCCGTCCTGTTCGGTGCGCGCGATCGTGTTGCGGATCGCATTCCAGCCGGCGTGAGGATCGGTGCTTCGGGACAGTGGACGATGCGGCGCGATCCCGAGCTGCCGTTTCCGCGCGTTCGGTCGAGTGCTGATCTCGCAAACTCCCCGTCGAGCACTCACGCCGCGCACAACTCGCGCACCTCGGCGGCGAACCGCTCGACGGTTTCCGGCTGCGTATCCCACGCGCACATCAGCCGGCAGCCGCCCGCGCCGATGAATTCGTAGAACTTCCAGCCACGCGCGCGCATGGCCTTGGCGGCTTGCGCCGGCAATTGCGCGAAGACCGCGTTCGATTCTGAGGGGAACATAATGCTCACGCCCGGAATTTCCTGCAACCGCGTTTGCAGCAGTTGCGCCATCGCGTTCGCGTGACGCGCGTTGCGCAACCACACGTCGTTATCGAGGAGACCGAGCCAGGGCGCGGAGATGAAGCGCATCTTCGAGGCCAGTTGGCCGGCTTGCTTCAAGCGGTAGGCGAAATCGTCGGCTAGCGCGCGGTCGAAGAACACCACCGCTTCACCCACCGGCAAGCCGTTCTTGGTGCCGCCGAAACACAGCACGTCGACGCCCGCGCGCCACGTGATCTCCGACGGATGCACGTCCAGCGCGGCGACCGCATTGGCGAAACGCGCGCCGTCCATGTGCACTTTCAGATGGCGCCGTTTGGCGATGGCCGCGATCGCCCGCACCTCCTCGACGCTGTACACCGTGCCGACTTCCGTCGACTGGGTCAGCGTGACGACTTTCGGCTTCGGATAATGGATGTCGGCGCGGCGCGTGACCACGGCTTCGATCGCATCCGGCGTGAGCTTGCCGCCGACGCCCGGCGCGGTCAGCAGCTTCGAACCGTTCGAGAAGAACTCCGGGCCGCCGCATTCGTCGGTTTCGATGTGCGCGAGTTCGTGGCAAATCACCGAGTGATACGACTGGCACAGCGACGCGAGCGCCAGTGAATTGGCCGCCGTGCCGTTGAACACGAAGAACACTTCGCAGTCGGTCTGGAACAGTTCGCGCAGACGGTCGCACACCTGGTTGGTCCAGGAATCGTCGCCGTAGGCCGGCTCGTGGCCGCTGTTGTTGGCGGCGATCAGCGCGTCGAGCGCTTCGGGACAAATGCCGGCGTAATTGTCGGACGCGAAATGTTGCATGGCGGGCGGCGCGTCCGGCGATGGGCGCGCTGGGATGACGGGAAAGCGGTCATTTTAGTGCGGCCTTCGGTTATTTGTTTTCCGGAGCTTGCTCGCTCGGCGGGAGTGCGCGCCGCGATACGTGCTCAGTGGCAGCCGCAGTCGGGCATGCGGCCCCGGCCGCGCGGGATGCGCGCGACGACGATCAACCCGGCCGCGCCCACCAGCAACGCGCCCGCCGCCAGCCACAGAGCCGGCGAAAACGATCCGGTCTGCTCGGCGATCGGCGCGGCAACCAGTGGGCCGACGATCTGGCCGACGCCGTAGGCCGCCGTCGCGTAGCCCATCAGACCGGCAGCGTCGTCGCCACGCAGACGCCGCGCCTCACGCATCGCGAACAGCGTGATCGCGGTGAACGGCAGGCCGATCAGAATGCTGCCGAATGAAAAGCCGCCCGCTGTCGGCCAGACGATACCGAGGGCGATGCCGCACGTCTGCAGCACATAGCATCCCGCGAGCAGCGTGCGGTTGTCCCAATGCACCGGCAAGCGCGCCGCCAGCAGCGCGCCGACTATGAGCGCCGCGCCGAACATCGGCCAGAACAGGTCGGGCCACGCTGAGCCGGGCAACGCGTGACGCGCGATGACAGGCAGGAACGTCGCGGTGATGATGTAGCCGAAACCGGGGATGCCGTAGAGGACGATGAGCCAGAGGGCGTCCGCGCGGTGGGTGGCGGTGTGGTGGGTGGCGTGGGTGGCGTGGGTGGCGTGGGTGGCGTGGGTGGCGTGGGTGGCGTGGGTGGCGTGGGTGGCGGCGGGTTGGCCGGCGACACGTTGGCTCGATGTGCCAGCACCCGCCTGGTCTCCGCTACCGGAACCGACCATGCGGGCGCTCCGACTTTTTTCTCCACCGCCGGACGCCGCCCCAAAAACCGGCCAAACCACTACCGACAGAACCGCCGCAATCAGCCCGAACCCGAGCCATCCCATCGTGGCGCCGTACCCACCCGCCACGCTGACCAGCAGCCCCGTGCCGACGATGCCCACGCCCGGTCCCGTGTAGATCACCCCGCCCCACCCGTGCGCACCGAGTTCGGCGAGCCGCCGCAAGCCCCACTGGGACGCGAATACGAACGTCCACGCGCTAATCGCGCCCGCGATGAACCGTACCGCCGCCCAGATCCAGAACTGGCTCGTCACGCCCATCATCAGCGTCAGCAACACCGTCGCGGCGAGGCCCGCGCGCACCATGCGCGCCGGCTCGATCCGCAGCGCCGCGCACGTGACCGCGCCGACGAAATACCCCGCGTAATTGAACGACGCCAGCCAGCCGCCATGCTGAATATCGAGCTGCGGCTGACCGAACCCATTGCCGTGAAGCATCAGCGGCAAGAGCGGCGTGAATGCAAATCGCCCGATGCCGAGCGCAACGGCCAGCGTGACCATGCAGGCAAGCGCCGCGCGGCGGGCGGCGTGGCGTTCGGCGAGGCCGCCGTGCGCGGTGGAGGCGAGGTCGTTCATGGGCAAGGGCAATAGATGCAATCAACGGGTCAGATGGCGTACACCCATACTAGCTTGACCTTTCAATCACGAAAAATGAATAATTCGGATATCACCCATCGCCGAGAGAGAATCATGGATCTGGCCGCTTTGACCATTTTTCGCGCCGTCGTGCGGGAAAACGGCGTGACGCGCGCCGCCGCCAAGCTCAACCGCGTGCAATCGAACGTGACCACGCGCATCAAGCAGCTCGAGGAACAACTGGGCACCGACCTGTTCATCCGCGACGGCCGCCGCCTCGTGCTGACGCCCGCCGGCGAGACGCTGCTGCCGTATGCCGAGCGCCTGCTCGCGCTCGCGGATGAAGCGCGTCACGCGGTGCGCGAGGACCGTCCGAGCGGGCGGCTGCGTTTGGGCACGATGGAGAGTGTCGCCGCGACGCGTCTTCCCGCCCTGCTCGCGCGTTATCACCAGCAGTGGCCTGCCGTCGCGCTGGAACTCGAGATCGGCACGACCGGCAAGCTTATCGAGCGGGTACGTGAATTCGAAGTGGATGCGGCGTTGGTGGCGACGCCGTTGGATCCGGCCACGCTCAGCGATTTATTCGAGTCGGTGCCGGTGTTTCGGGAAGAGCTGGTGATGCTAACGCCGCGCGGGCATCGGCCGATTCGCGACGTTCGGGACATCGCGTTGTCGACGCTCATCGCGTTCGAGCGCGGTTGTGCTTACCGGTCGTATATCGAGAAGTGGTATCTGGAACACGGCGTGAGGCCGGCGCGCGTGCTGGAACTGGGCTCGTATCACGCGATCGTGGCTTGCGTGGCCGCCGGCGCGGGGGTTGCGGTCGCGCCTCGGTCGGTGCTGAATTTGCAGACCGACGCCAGCAATATCGCGGTGCATGAACTGCCCGATATCGGCGTGATCGAGACACTGCTGGTATGGCGACGCGGACATTTTTCGTCCGCGCTGAATGCGCTGAAGCAGGCGCTGGTGGTGCTGCAGGACGCCGTGAATTCGACTGAGATTGCGAGCGCCGCCGCGGAAGGTGCGGTCTGAATTTTGGCTGTACCTTCTGCGGTATCCGTCAAAACGAACACTGCCAGCAAAATCAAGGCTCGGCGCGCCGCGCTAGCTGAAAATCCGACGCGCCTGACTCTGAAAAAAACTTAGGCCGCGCTAGACGCCCAAATTTCCGGCGCCCCGCGTGGCCCAATCACATCAGAATCAAAGCTGGCCTTCGACCCAACCCTTGACGCCAGCCAGCGCCGCCGGCAGATTCGCCGGCTCGGTGCCGCCAGCCTGAGCCATGTCCGGGCGGCCGCCGCCCTTGCCGCCGACTTGCTGCGCCACGAAGTTGACCAGTTCACCTGCCTTGACCTTCTTGCTCGCGTCCGCCGTGACGCCGGCGATCAGGCTCACCTTGCCGCCTTCGACCGACGCCAGCACGATCGCCGCGCTCTTCAGCTTGTCCTTCAGCTTGTCGACGGTTTCGCGCAGCGTCTTGACGTCCGCGCCTTCGAGCGTAGCGGCCAGCACGTGCACGCCGCCGACTTCGATCGCCTGACCCGCCAGTTCGTCGCCCTGGCTCGACGCCATCTTCGACTTCAGCGCGCTCAGTTCCTTCTCCAGCGACTTCACCTGGTCCTGGACCTGCGTGATCCGCTGCGTCAGTTCCGACGGTTGCGCCTTCAACACAGCCGCGGCTGCGTTGATGCGCGCGTCGAGGTCCTGCACGAAGCGCACGGCGTTGTCGCCCGTGATCGCTTCCACGCGACGGATGCCCGCCGCCACGCCGCCTTCCATCACGATCTTGAAGAGACCGATGTCGCCGGTGCGATGCACGTGCGTACCACCGCACAATTCACGCGAGAAGCCCAGGTCGAGCACGCGCACTTCATCGCCGTACTTCTCGCCGAACAGCGCCATCGCGCCGCCCTTCACCGCTTCGTCGAACGGCATGACGCGCACGATGCCCGGTGCATTCGCCAGTACTTCGGCGTTGACGATTTCCTCGACGCGGCGGATCTGCTCGTCCGTCATCGGCGCGTTGTGCGCGAAGTCGAAACGGGTCTTGTCCGCGTCGACGAGCGAGCCTTTCTGCTGTACATGCGAGCCGAGCACTTCGCGCAACGCTTTGTGCATCAAGTGCGTGGCCGAGTGGTTGCGAGCCGTGCGAGCGCGGCGCACCGCGTCGATCTCTGCCTTGACGACGTCGCCTACCTTCAGCGTGCCCTGTTCGAGCGTGCCGTGATGACCGACCACGTCGGCCTGCACCTTCAGCGTATCGCTCACCGCGAAGCGCACGCTCGCGTTGGCCAGCACGCCCTGGTCACCGACCTGGCCGCCCGATTCCGCGTAGAACGGCGTGTGGTCCAGCACGACGACCGCCTGCTGGCCGTCACGCACTTCCTTCACCGAGGCGCCGTCCACATACAGCGCGATTACCTTCGCGTCGTCGAAGACGATTTCTTCGTAACCGTGGAACGTGGTCTTCGCGCCCGAGTATTCGAGGCCTTGCGCCATCTTGAACTTGCCCGCCGCGCGAGCCTGGTCGCGCTGACGCGCCATGGCTTCGTCGAAGGCGGCTTCGTCGACCGTCACTTCGCGCTCGCGGCACACGTCCGCCGTCAGATCGAGCGGGAAGCCGTACGTGTCGTGCAGCTTGAATGCGAGTTCGCCGTCGAGCGTCTTGCCGCCCTTCGCTTCGAGGTCGGCCAACGCGCTCTCGAGAATCGACATGCCGTGTTCGATGGTCTCGAAGAAGCGCTCTTCTTCCTGACGCAGCACGTCGGTCACGCGTTGTTCGGCGTCCTTCAGCTCCGGATACGCGTCACCCATTTGCGCGACGAGGTCGGCCACCATGCGATGGAAGAACGAACCCTTCTTGCCCAGCTTGTAGCCATGGCGGATCGCGCGGCGCACGATGCGGCGCAGCACGTAGCCGCGGCCTTCGTTGCCCGGAATCACGCCGTCGACGATCAGGAACGAGCACGCGCGGATGTGATCGGCGATCACCTTCAGCGAGTTGTTGGTCAGATCGCTCACGCCGGTTTCGCGGCCGGCGGCCTTGATCAGCGCCTGGAACAGGTCGATCTCGTAGTTGCTGTGCACGTGCTGCAGCACGGCGGCGATCCGCTCCAGACCCATGCCGGTGTCGACGCACTGCTTGGGCAGCGGCGTCATGTTGCCTTGCGCGTCGCGGCTGAACTGCATGAACACGAGATTCCAGATCTCGATGTAGCGGTCGCCGTCTTCCTCGGGCGACCCCGGCGGGCCACCCCAAACGTCCGGGCCGTGGTCGTAGAAGATTTCCGAGCACGGGCCGCACGGGCCGACATCGGCCATTTGCCAGAAGTTGTCCGACGCGTAGCGCGCGCCCTTGTTGTCGCCGATGCGGATGATGCGCTCGACCGGCACGCCCACTTCTTTCGCCCAGATGTCGTGCGCTTCGTCGTCTTCGTGATAGACGGTGACCCACAGCTTGTCTTTCGGCAGCTGGTACACGCCCGTGAGCAGTTCCCACGCGTAGTGGATCGCGTCGCGCTTGAAATAGTCGCCGAACGAGAAGTTGCCCAGCATTTCGAAGAACGTGTGGTGACGCGCGGTGTAGCCGACGTTTTCCAGATCGTTATGCTTGCCGCCGGCGCGCACGCTGCGCTGCGCGGTCGTGGCACGCGAATACGGGCGCGATTCCGCGCCGAGGAACACATCTTTGAACTGCACCATTCCCGAATTGGTAAAGAGCAGCGTCGGGTCGTTGCCGGGCACAAGGCTCGACGAGCGAACGATCGTATGGCCCTTCGATTCGAAGAACTTGAGGAATTTCTCGCGGATTTCGGCGGCTTTCATAGCGGGCGGGGGACGGGTTTGCCAGTTCCCTGGCTGTTACCGGCGGCATCATGGGATGCGCCAACTGTTTGTTTCTTAAACGACTGATTATACGGGATCGGCGCCCGTGCGCGGCGGCGCGGGCTGCAGGGTTGGCCGTTCGGCCAGGTTTGAGCGGGCAGCGTGGGACATGGCGGCACTTTGCGCGGCCCGTCATTCGTCCTATGCCGTTTGGCCGACTGCGCCTGCGCGCGGGAATCGCTTAAGATTGCCTCCATCCCGCAGCGCCTCGCGCGCCGCCTGGCTACTCGCAACTACGTGCATGGGACCAGACTAAGCGCTAAAGCGCTAACTCTGGTCGACAAAGGAGACATCGAACAATATGGGCGCTCTCAGTCATATCCGCGTGCTGGATCTCACACGCGTACTCGCCGGCCCCTGGTGCGCGCAGACTCTCGCCGATTTCGGCGCCGACGTGATCAAGATCGAACGCCCCGAAGTGGGCGACGACACCCGCCACTGGGGGCCGCCGTACCTCAAGACGCCGGCAGGCGAGGACACGCGCGAGGCCGCGTATTACCTCGCGGCGAACCGCAACAAGCGCTCGGTCACCGTGGACATCGCCTCGCCCGAAGGCCAGCGGATCATTCGCGAACTGGCCGCGCAAAGCGATGTGGTGCTGGAGAACTACAAGGTCGGCCAGTTGAAGAAGTACGGCCTGGACTACGCGTCGCTCAAGGAAGTGAAGCCGGACATCATCTATTGCTCGGTGACCGGCTTCGGGCAGACCGGGCCGTATGCGCAGCGCGCCGGGTACGACTTCATCGTGCAAGGCATCGGCGGCTTCATGAGCATTACCGGCGAGCGCGACGGTCAACCGGGCGGCGGCCCGCAAAAGGCGGGCGTCGCGATCGCAGATCTCATGACCGGCATGTATTCGACCGTCGCCGTGCTCACTGCCCTCACCCACCGTGACCGGACGGGCGAAGGCCAGTACATCGACATGGCGCTGCTCGACGTGCAGGTCGCGATGCTTGCCAACATGAATTCGAACTACCTGGCGAGCGGCAAGCCGCCGGTGCGCTGGGGCAATGCGCATCCGAACATCGTGCCGTACCAGACCTTCCAGACGAGCGACGGCTGGATCATCGTCGCGGTCGGCAACGACGGTCAGTTCCGCAAGTTCGTCGAAGCGGGCGGCCGCCCGGAACTGGCGGACGACGAGCGCTTTGCCACCAACCCGGCGCGGGTGCGCAACCGCGACATCCTTGTGCCGATTCTCGCGGAGATGGTCCGCCTGCAGGGCAAGCAGCAATGGATCGCCGCGCTCGAGGCGGCGGGTGTGCCGTGCGGGCCGATCAACGATCTCGGCGAAGTCTTCGAGAACGAGCAGGTGGTGGCACGCGGACTGCAGGTGGATCTGCCGCATCCGTCGGGCGGAACGGTCAAGCTGGTGCGCAATCCGATCAACATGACCGGCACGCCGCCTGAAGCGCTTGCCCATCCGCCCACCCTTGGGGAGCACACGGAGAGCATCTTGCGCGACGTGCTGGGCTATGACGAAGCGAGGATTGCGGCGTTGCGAAGCCAGTCCGTGATTTGAATCTGCCGTCAGGGCGCCGCGAGGTCCGAAGATGCAAGGTGCGCAGCGCAACGCCGCGATGCACACAGCGCAGAAACGCACCTCCAACTCGACTGCGTGGGCGGCTAGCCTTGCCCGAACGACTCAAGCCACTCACGCCCTTCGTCCCAATCGCCGAGTCCGCTGTCCGCGTTGATATGGCCGCGCGGGCCGAGGTCGATCCAGCGGCTGCCCCACGCGTTCGCACAGGTCTGCGAAAACGGCATGCCGCAGTAAGGATCATCGCTGCTGGCGACGACAATGGTCGGAAACGGCAACCGCTCGAGCGGCACAGGTGCGAAACCGCGCGCGTCGCGTGGAAAATGCGCCGCGCCCGGATCGGGCAGCGCAACCAGCAACGCGCCCGCCACCTTCGCAAGCTGCGCGGCGCTCGCATATTGCGCCGCCCAGAAAGCCGTCGTCAGGCAGCCGAGGCTATGCGCGGCGAAGACCACGGGCGCATCGGCGGCGGCCACGGCTGCGTCCAGCGTGCGGCACCAGGCGTCGCGCTCAGGGTGATCCCAGTCCGGCATCCGCACGCGGACGAATGCCGGATTCAGTTCTTCCCAGCGCGTCTGCCAGTGGCCGGCGCCGGAGTTCTGGTAGCCTGGCAAAACCAGCGTGGTGAATTGTTTTCGTACGCTCATCCGCGTTCCCCGTCGAAGGTTGTGAATCGCAGTTTATTGTTTTTGCCCGCGGTTTTGCCCGCGGGCCGGCGTCAAAGCAGCAGCGCATCGCCGCGTCAATGCATCACGCGCCCCACGCCCACGCCGCGCGGATCCGCCGCAGGCACGGGCGTCGTGCCCTCGATCCGGATCATCTGCACGTCGCCGTTGAACGACTGCCCTTCGAGCGTGTAGCCGTTGGCCTGCAACTGCTCGGCCAGCTCACCCGTGATCGGACGATACGGCTCGAAATAGATCGTCTTCTGCGGCAGCAACTGGTGGTGAAAACGCATGGCGGCGAGCGAGTCCGTGGGCGACATGTTGAAGTCGTACAGGTCGGTCATCACCTGGAAAATCGACGTCAGAATACGCGAGCCACCGGGCGTGCCGATCACGAGCGACACCTTGTTGTCCTTCAGCAGAATGGTCGGTGTCATCGACGACAGCGGACGGCGTCCCGGCGCCACCGTATTCAGTTCGGCGCTGCTTGCGCCGGCGGGCTTGGTGACGAAGTCGTCCATCGCGTCGTTCAGCAGAAAGCCGGCGCCGTCCACCACCACGCCCGAACCGAAGTCCCCGTTCAACGTATAAGTGTTCGACACGGCGTTGCCCCACTTGTCGACCACCGAGAAATGCGTGGTTTGCGCCTTCTCCGGCGCCGCGTCGCCGAGGCCAGGCTTGACCGGCGTCGCGCCCGGCACTTCGTCGGGTTTGACTTCGTCGGCGCGCTGCGCGAGGTAGGCGTCGTCGATCAGTTTGCCGGTCGGCACCTTGTACGCATCCGGATCGCCCAGGTATTGCTGGCGATCGGCGAACACGCGGTCCTCGATCTGCGCGATCAGATGGATGTACGGCACGGAATTCAGCTCAAGGCCATCGAACGCCTGCTTCAGGTCGGCTTTCATCTTCAGCATCTGGATCAGCCCCACGCCGCCGGAGCTGGGCGGCGGCGCGGTGACGATCTGATAGCCGTTCCAGTCGGCGCTAAGCGGCTGGCGCCACACGGCCTTGTATTGAAGCAGATCCTGTTTCGTGACCAGGCCGTGGCCGTACATCTGCTGGGCGATCAGGTCGGCGGTGCGGCCTTCGTAGAATTCGCGCCCGCCGTCGCTTGCAATGCGCGACAGCGTCTGCGCCAGTTCAGGCTGGCGGTACGTCACGCCCGCCTTGAGATTGGAGAAGTAGGCGTCGAAGTTGGTCTTGCCGGCGAAGCTTTTCGCCGCCGCGTCGTGGCGCTGCTGCAACCACGGTTCGACCTGGAAACCGTCGGTGGCGTAGCGGATCGCGAGCGCGAGCACCTGCTTCCACTTCAGTTTGCCGAAACGCTGCTGCGCCTCCCACATGCCCTCGACGGTGCCCGGCACGGCCACCGCGCGATGCCCGACGGCGCTCATGCCCGGCAGCAGATTGCCCTTGTCGTCGAGATACATGTCGCGGGTCGCCTGTTGCGGCGCGCTCTCGCGATAGTCGAGAAAGTACGGCTTGCCGTCCATGAACACGGTCATGAACCCGCCGCCGCCGAGATTGCCCGCATCCGGCGCGGTCACGGCCAGGGTGAAGGCGACGGCGACGGCGGCATCCACCGCGTTGCCGCCGGCGGCGAAGATCTGCTGCGCCGTGTCCGCGCTGTAGCGGTCCGGCACGGCCACCGCCGATGCGTCGAACACCGCCTTGGGCGGCGGCGTTTTCGCCAGCGCGACCACGGGCGCGGCCACGCCGCCCGCAAAAGCGGCGAGCACGGCCGACACGGTCAGGATCCGGCTCAGGGAAAGAAAGGTGAAAGGCGCGCGAGGCGCGCCGTGGGTCGGGACAGACATCCGAGAAACTCCGGCAACTGAGGGCGCCATGGTGCACGAACGGCAGGAATTCGTGCAAGGCGACAAAGGGCGGTGCGGCCTGCGTGGACGGCTGCGACGAGTGCACGCGCTGCGCGTCGTGGCGCGAGTTGCACTGCCCCGGGGGAAAATCGGGCGGCGGGCATGTAAGGCTAGGCGAGGCGGCTAACGGGCCTCTCAATGCACGATGGTTGCCCGCCCACGGACTCACACCGCACGAAATGCGGCCTGACTGCCTGCTCGATGCGGCGGGCAGAAAGTGGGCGCATACGGCCCATTGCGGCGCCAGGACCTTGACGCGGACAACCCGCGCAGCCCTCGCGGGCAAACCCGCGCCGCTCGCATCCTAAGTCGGCGGCGCTCGCGTGAACAAAACGTTTTACCTCCTGTTACAGCGCCGGCCTGCCCTCTGAATGACCGTCAAAACGGCTCAAACGTTGGCTGCACGCCGCACTCGCCTGCCGCGAAGGGACGCGTCAGGTAGAATTGTCGGATAAGAGGACGCATTGCGCGCCCCCGACAGACTCTCACCATCTCGCATGAATACCGAACGCAACGACGCGCCAGCGGCATCCAATTTCATCCGCAACATCATTGACGACGACAACCGCACCGGCAAGTGGGGCCAGCGCGTCGAAACGCGCTTTCCGCCCGAGCCGAACGGCTATCTGCATATCGGTCACGCCAAGAGCATCTGCCTGAACTTCGGCGTGGCGCGCAGCTACGGCGGCGTGTGCCATCTGCGCTTCGACGACACGAACCCGGAAAAGGAAAGCGTCGAATACGTCGACTCGATCATCGACGCCGTGCGCTGGCTCGGCTTCGAGTGGGAAAAAGACGGCAAGTCAGAGCTCTACTACGCGAGCGACTACTACGACAAGCTGTACGAATTCGCCGAACTGCTGATCGAGCGCGGCAAGGCCTACGTGGACAGCCAGTCGGCCGAAGAAATGCGTGCGAACCGCGGCTCGGCCACGGAAGTCGGCACGCCGTCGCCCTTCCGCGAGCGTTCGGTGCAGGAGAACCTCGACCTGTTCCGCCGCATGAAGGCCGGCGAATTCCAGGAAGGCGAGCACGTGCTGCGCGCGAAGATCGACATGTCGTCGCCGAACTTCAACATGCGCGACCCGGTGATCTACCGGATCCGTTTCGCGCATCACTACCGTACCGGCGACAAGTGGTGCGTGTACCCGATGTACGACTACACGCACTGCATCTCGGACGCGCTGGAAAACATCACGCATTCGCTGTGCACGCTGGAGTTCGAAGACCACCGTCCGCTGTACGACTGGATTCTGAACGAGCTCGCCGAGGCCGGGATTTTCACGCGCCCGCTGCCGCAGCAAATCGAGTTCTCGCGCCTGAACCTGACCTACGCGATCACCAGCAAGCGCAAGCTGCTGCAACTCGTGACCGAAGGCCATGTGGACGGCTGGGACGATCCGCGTATGCCGACCATCGTCGGCGTGCGCCGGCGCGGCTTCACGCCGGAAGCGATCCAGTTGTTCTGCGAGCGCATCGGCGTGACCAAGGTCGATTCGTGGATCGACATGAGCGTGTTCGAAGGCGCGCTGCGCGACGATCTGGACGAGAAGGCGCCGCGCACCGCCGCCGTGCTCGATCCGGTCAAGCTGATCATCGACAACTTCCCGGAAGGCGTCACCGAGCCGTGCACTGCGCCGGTCCACCCGCATCATCCTGAAATGGGCGTGCGTGAGTTTCCGATTTCGCGCGAACTGTGGATCGAACGCGACGATTACAACGAAACGCCGCCGAAGGGCTACTTCCGCCTGTTCCCGGGCAACAAGGTGCGCCTGCGTTACGGCTACGTGATCGAATGCGTGGGCGCGGACAAGGACGAGAACGGCAACATCGTCGCGGTCCATTGCAACTACTTCCCGGACAGCAAATCGGGCACCGAAGGCGCGAACAACTACAAGGTCAAGGGCAACATCCACTGGGTCAGCGCGGCAGCCGCGTGCCCGGCCGAAGTGCGCATCTACGACCGCCTCTTCAAGGAACCGCAACCGGACGCCGGCGGCCGCGATTTCCTCGAAGCGCTGAATCCGGATTCGAAGCGCGTGGTCAACGCATATCTCGAGCCGGGCGCGCGCGAAGCGCTGCCGGAACAGCGCTATCAGTTCGAGCGTCACGGCTATTTCGTCGCCGACCGCGTCGATTCGAAGCCGGGTAAGCCCGTATTCAATCGCATCGTCAGTCTGCGCGACAGTTGGGGCAAGCCGGCGTAAGCTGGAACGCACCCTTTTGCCGTGCATCTGAGGTTGGATACGGCGTGCGTCTTGATCGAAAGATGCACGCCGTTTTGTTGCACCATGTTCCATCGACAGTGACGGCGCGGCATCCGCAAACGCCCGTCCGGGAGGTCCGATGAAAGTTGCAGGCCGCCGCAGGGCCAGTACCCGGCACACGACGGGGCACACGGCATGCGCCGCGCGTTTCGTCCATGGCGCGCGTTGCGCGCTCGTGGCGCTGACCACCTTCGGCGCGGCGTCGCTCGCCTGCTCCGCTCAGACGGACGAACTCACCGGCACGCTGAGAAAAATCCACGACGACGGCGTGGTCGTGCTCGGCGTGCGTGAAGCGTCGATTCCTTTTTCCTACTTCGACGGCAAGGGCACGGTCGGCTACTCGCAGACCATCGCGCTGCAGATCGTCGAAGAGATCAAGAAAACGCTCGGCATGCCGCAACTGAAGGTGCACGAGATCACGGTGACCTCGTCGAACCGCACACCGATGCTGCTGAACAACCAGATCGATCTGGAATGCGGCTCGACCACCCACACGGTGGAACGCGAAAACGTGGCCGCGTTCTCGAACAGTTTTTTCCAGTATGCGGTGCGCATGATCGCGCGCAAGAACGCCGGCATCACGGATTTTCAGGATCTGGCCGGCAAACCGGTCGTGACGACCGCAGGCACCTCGGATGAACGCCTGCTGCGCCGCCTGAACACCGACAAGCTCCTGAACATGCGCATCACCAGCGCGCGCGACCATTCAGAGGCATTCAACACGCTCAAGGACGGACGCGCGGTGGCCTTCGTGATGGACGAGCCGATCGTGTACGGATTCAAATCGACCGATCCGCGTCCCGACGATTTCGTGGTGACCGGCACGCCGCTGGGCTACGAAGTCTATGCCTGCATGTTCCGCAAAGGCGACGAGCCGTTCCGCACCCTCGTCAACGGCGTGATCGCGCGCAGCCAGACTTCCGGCGAAGCGGAGCGTCTGTACAAGCAGTGGTTCACGCAACCCATTCCGCCGCACGGCATCAATCTGAATTTTCCGCTGTCGGAGCAGAACCGCGCACTGTTCGCGCATCCGAACGACCGCGCGCTCGACTGAAGCGTCACGCAGTTGCGGCCTCGCCGCTATAGCGACCGATGCAGTTCCGCGAGCGACAGCGTAGTCTGAAAGAGCCGCGAAAGACTGCGGCTCGCATACTTATCCACTTCGTCTGGCGCCGCCCAGCGGTAGGCGTCCATTTCGGGAATCAGCGTGCCGTCCGAGCGGCGCGGAAAGAGCGACGTGCAGGTGCACACGCTCAGATCGAGTTCATCGACAGTGGCACGCGCGCCGAACAGATGCAGATCCTTGTCGCGCCGATAGACGAACAGGCCAAGGTCTTTCAGACGCTCGGGCTCGATGGCGATACCGGTCTCCTCGACCATCTCGCGCAGCGCCGTGACATGCGGCGCCTCGCCTTCTTCGCCGTGCCCTTTCGGAATGTCCCAGTGCGACGTTTCGGTGGCATGCGCGAGCAGCACGCGGCCGTCCGGGTCGAGCAGGACGATGCCGCACGAAATAATCCGTGTGCTCATCGCCCCACCATTTCAAGCAAACGCACAGACCGGCCGACACGCACGCGCACGGCTTCGGGCCGCGTCGGCCGCCCACCGGCGCGCGCCGCCATCAGGGCCTGCATGCTCAGTGCTTTTTCTGCAATTGCCAGGTGCCGCTGCCCTGCTTGCAGAACTGCGGACGCAGGTTCATCGATTGCCCCTTGGCGTTCAGCACGACGCCGACGTCGCGGCAGGTGCGATCGCCGTCTTTGGCCGTGCTGGCTATCGTGATCGCGGCGTCGATCTTCACGCTATTGCCCGTGCCTTCGTTGACCCAGTTCGCGGTTTCGCCGTCCTTCTTATCGTTCAGCGCGGAGACAACCGCCTTTTTGACGGAGTCGATGTCGCGTTGCTTCATGTAGCTGATCGGCGTGTCGTTCAGAAAGCCAAGATTCGCAGCTTGCGCGCCGATCGCGGCACCCAGCAACAGGCAACCGGCGGTCAGGTGAGACAGGACACGGATTCGCATCGACATGAAGGGTTCTCCTCGAAAGTGTTCGGCGGTCTCGAGCGCGCATGGCGTCTCGTGATCTGGACCCCAAAAGCATAGCATGTCCCCCTCGAAGGGACCGCGAGAAACGGCCGCGTGCCGCAGCGGACGAAACGAGCGCTAGCCCAGCACACGACGCGCCTCATGCCCGGAATCGCGCGCCAGCGGACACGGTGAGCGCACCTAATTTTAGGACAGCTCCCATTTCCGGCACCAGGACGCCTTCTTAAGATTGATCGGTTGCGCCTCTCGCGCCAATCAGAATCTGAAGACGCCCCGCCATGCACACCCTCTCCGCCCTCGAAATCATTGCTATCGCGCTTGCGCTGCTGTGCGTCGCGCTCGTGCCGGTGGCAATCGGCCGCGATCCCGGACTCGCGCGGCGCGTCGTGCGGATGGACGCTCTGCCTCGCGCTCGCTGGCCCAATCTGTTGACGCGCGTCGGCGTCGCCTGCCTGTTGCTGTCCTTCGCGCTGCTGCTCGCCGCTTGCTATTACATGCTGGCGAGCGCCGGCAACTAATCTTTGCCCGAGCGATCAACTGCGCCAGCGGCAATCGCGTCGCTCGTCTCACTTCGCGGCCACTGAATCGGCTGCCCCGCTTCCCGCCTTGTATCCGTCCGTCAGCGTATTCAGAAACGCGACCACGTCCTTGATTTCGGCTTCGTCGAGCGCCGGCTTGTCACCCGGCTTGCGGTCGAACGGCGGATCGGTATTCAGATTAGCCCAGTACTGCTGAGGCAGATCGTCGAACTTCCGTACTTTGCCTTTCGCCACCGGATAAAACTTTTCCGGATTCGTGTCGCGCTCGGCATAGAAGCGCACCACCTGATCGAGCGAATGGTAGATGCCGTTGTGGAAGAAGCTTTTCTTCAGCGCCACATTGCGCAGCGTCGGCGTGCGGAAGATGCCGCAAAACTCGGCGCGTCCCTTCAGATCGGTGCGCTCCGGGCCGCATGCGCCGAGGTCGTAGAAATGCGGATCGCGATTCACGGACAGCGAGCGATTACGCGGTACGCCGATCGCGATCAGACCGAAATCGCTGAACTGCGGCGGCGCGCCGTCCATGGTGCGCTGGCTGATGTGACAGCTCGCACAATTGCCTTTTTTCTCATCGTTGAAGAGTTGCAGGCCGCGCAATTCGGCTTGCGTCAACTGCGCCTTGCCCGCCAGATAGGCGTCGTACTTGCTGGTGTACGGATAGAAAGTTTCCGGCGTCTGCTCGAAGGTTTCGAGCGCTTGCAGCACCGCTTTGAAGGTGGCGTCGTCGCTGTCGAAAACGTGTGCGCCGAAAGCCGCGCGGAAAGCGTCGGCGTAGGGCGCGGCCTTGACCGCCGCAGTGACCTTGGCCGGCGTGCTGCCCATTTCAAACGACGACAGCAGCGGAATGCGCGCCTGGTCGCCGCCCCGGTCGACGCGGCCATCCCAGGTCAGGCCGCCGGTGGGTCCGGCATCCACGCTTTCGTCGCCTTCGTCGTCCGACTCGTGATAGTGCTCGGCGAACGCCGGCACCGATTGCAGATACTTCAGCGTCGGCGCGGCGCGCATGCCGGTGCGGTGCATATCGTTGCCGCCAAGTTGCACCGACAACCCATTGGCCGGCGAGAACCCATGTTCCGGACTGTGACACGACGCGCAGGCGAGCTTGCCCGAACCGGACAGCGATACGTCGAAAAATACTTGCTTGCCGAGCGCCGTCATTTGCCGCACGGATTCGTAGACCTGCGCGCGGGACTGGCCCGCTTCATGAGCGGCGACTTGCACAACCGACGCCGCCGATAGCACGGACGAAGGCGATACGACGGCGCCCGTGCTCGCCGCGGCACTCGCGACGGCACCCGTAGCCGGCGCGCCTGCATCGCACGCGGCAAGCGTCAAGGTCATGGCCGCCAGCGCGAACGCCGCCGCTTGCCGCAGGCGCTTCGTCGCGAGCCCGGCGTCATGCCGTGCGTCGACCCGAGCCATTATTTTCCGAATCCCCGTGAGACCTGGCCGCATATGAAAGATGTGAGTTTGCGATAGTGAAGTCCGCGAGCGTATTTCATCTGCATGTCGTTTAAATGACATACAGCCGACGTTATTTTTCGATCAGAAGCGATTCGTAATTAATTACATCTTTCTGTCAAATTGCCTTGCCAAACTTTCGCCCGCGGCCATTCGTGTAAGGAGTTCAGATGGCCCGTCCCCAACGCGAGAGAGAGAAACCACATCAAATGAACAAGAAACTGATCTGCGCGACGCCCATCGCGATCGCAGCAGCGTTGAGCCTGTATGCGTGCGGCGGTGACAAGGTCAACGAACCGGACATCACGTCGATCAAGAACGTCGTGGTGATCTACGCGGAAAACCGCAGCTTCGACAACCTGTACGGCAACTTCCCGGGCGCCAACGGTCTGCAGAACGTGACGGCGGCGAGCGCCACGCAGGTGGATCGCAACGGCACCGTGCTCGCGACGCTGCCGCAGGTGTGGAACGGTCTGACGCAAACCGGCGTGACGCCGGTGGTCACGCAGGCCATGACGGCGAATCTGCCGAACAGCCCGTTCGCCATCGACGACCCGAAGGGTTTCAACACGCCGATCACGGCGACGACGCGCGACCTGTACCACCGCTTCTACGAGAACCAGATGCAGATCAACGGCGGCAAGAACGACAAGTTCGCCGCGTGGGCGGATTCGGGCGGCCTCGTGATGGGCCACTACACGCTCGACGCCGACAAGCTGCCGCTGTGGAAAATCGCCCAGCAATACACGCTCGCCGACAACTTCTTCATGGGCGCATTCGGCGGCTCGTTCCTGAACCACCAGTGGCTGATCTGCGCGTGCACGCCGACTTATCCGAACGCGGACAAGAGCGTGGCGGCCGGCTCGATCTCGTCGGTGGAAAGCGACGGTGTCACGCTCAAGCTCGCCTCCAACTCGCCGGCTTCGGCGGTGAGCGGCCCGCCCAAATACGTGAATTCGGGCAACCTCACGCCTGACTTCTACGCGATCAACACGATGCAGCCGCCGTATCAGCCGAGCGGCAACAAGCCGGCGAGCGGCGGCGATGCGAACTTCGCCGATCCGACCCAGGCCACCACGTTGCCGGCGCAGTCGCAGCAGCACATCGGCGATCTGCTGAACAACGCGAAGGTGTCGTGGGCATGGTACAGCGGCGCGTGGGGCGCGGCGGTGTCGGCGGCGCAGAACGGCACGTCGAACGTGATTTACGGTGCAAATCTGACGGCGCCGAATTTCCAGCCGCATCATCAGCCGTTCAACTACTTTGCCGATCTCGCACCGGGCACCGCGAACCGTTCGCAGCATCTGCTCGACGGCGGCCTGGCCGGCTCGGAGTTCATCAAGGCAATCGATAGCGGCACGCTGCCGCAAGTGTCGTTCTACAAGCCGCAGGGCAACCTGAACGAGCATCCGGGCTACACGGACGTGGCGTCGGGCGACCAGCACATCGCGGACGTCATCTCGCATCTGCAGAAGAGCCCGCAGTGGAACAACATGGTGGTGGTCGTGACGTACGACGAAAACGGCGGCTTCTGGGATCACGTGTCGCCGCCGAAGGCCGACCGCTGGGGTCCGGGCACGCGTATTCCGGCGCTGATCATCTCGCCGTACGCGAAGAAGGGTTACGTCGATCACACTCAGTACGACACCACGTCGATCCTGCGCTTCATCACGCACCGCTTCTCGCTGCCGACGCTGCCGGGTATCGCGGCGCGCGACGCGGCGCTGGTCAGCAACGGCGGCAAGCCGATGGGCGACCTCACGGCCGCGTTGAACATCAAGCAGTGAGCGAGAGGCGCAACTCGTTCGAGATCGGACGGAAGATGTTAAGCGTTAAGCAACAGTCCGCCTGAGGGCGAGACTTTGACAGGGCAGCTTCGGCTGCCCTTTTTTATGGCCGCCTCGTGCGCGCCGAGTCCGACGCGTTTTCATGAGCGGCGTATGCTTCGAACCAGAACGCGATCGTCTCGTCGAACGCGGCTCGATATCTTCCGCAACACGTTGCAGACTTGCCCACATTCAGGAGTTCGACAGCATGACTGAAAAAACCATCAAGGTGCCCGGTCCCGACCATCCGATCACGGTCGAGCCGTCCAACGCGCGCGTCGTCGTAACCGTCGCCGGCAAGGTGATCGCGGATACCGGCAAGGCACTCGTTCTGCGCGAAGCGTCGTATCCGCCGGTGTATTACATTCCGCGCAACGACGTCGAAATGACGCTGCTGGAGCGCACCGATCACGCGACCTACTGTCCGTATAAGGGCGATTGCGCGTACTACAGCATTCCGTCAGGCGGTGAAAAGACAGTCAATGCGGTGTGGACTTATGAGTCGCCGTATGCGGCCGTGAAGGAGATCGCGCAACATCTGGCGTTCTATCCGAACCGCGTCGACTCGATCGATGTGAAACCGGCGCAGTGACAGTTGCGCGTAGCGCGGCGGTTGGGCGCTTCGGTTGCCGACGGGGCTCTGTAAAAGTGCAGCGACGACGATGGATGCACTCCGCGATGGCCCACAACATCCAGCGTTATTCTCACTTGCTGGAACGGGCACGGGAATGGACCACCGCCTGTCCCACGTCAGGAAGTTAGCCCTTGTCCCGGGTTTCGACCAGCACCGCACAGGGCGACCGGTCGATGACTTCTCCGCTGGTCGAAGGGTTGGCCCAGCGGCGCAGCCGTGACAAATGGTGATGTCCCATCACAATGACCTCCGCAGTCAGCAGCCGGGCTTGTTCGACGACGACGTCGGCCGGACTATTTCCCGCGCACAGGTGCTGTTCCACCGTGAAATTCCGGTCGGCAAGCTGTGCGCCTGCGGCAGTCAGGACGGATTGTGCGAAAGATGTCTGCGCGTATGCGGAAGGATAGTTCTGGCCATCGGGCGCGACACCGCTTTCGCTGCCGGGAGGCAACAAATAGGATGGGTCGACAACGCACAGAAGGTGTACGGTTGCCGCACCTGGCGCCGCGACGCGGCTGACCAGGTCGATGACGTGGGAACTTTGGGGCGAGCCGTCCAGCGGAACGAGGAGGATATTGAACATGGCTGGCGATAAAGTCTGAAATGGGGATGCGACACGTGTCGCGGTCGGCCGCGCGCCTAACCTATCTAACAGTAGTCGAAAAGCCTGAAGCTTTAAATTGATAAGTGACGATTAAGCGAATGGGTGACTCGACGCTCAGCGTGTGGTCAAGCTCGACGCACCATCGGACATTGAAGGAACAGCCGCGGAACGAAGAAATTTGGCAGCCAGCCGGGGCGCGCACTGCCCCGGGGCCAGATTTGATTTTGATTGGTACGGCAGGAGGGACTCGAACCCCCCACCCTCGGCTTAGAAGGCCGATGCTCTATCCAGCTGAGCTACTGCCGTATTGAAGTGAGGCGATGCAACCCTGGACAACGTGCATGCCCGCAATGAAAACCTGCTTTCGGGTATCGGAACCTGTGCTTCTGCAAGCCACAGGGTTCGCGGGATACCGAAATTCTAACTGACCGTGCCGCAGACGGGAAATCTACTCCGGCGCCCGGCAAACAATCCGCGCATCACACCGGCGTCGCAAGTCACGAAATAAACGGGCCCGGCAGGTTGAGCCGGGCCCGGATTATAACCGATCGTCCCCTGCCCGCCGGCACACGCCAACGGACATGGCGAACGCCATCAGACCGGTTGCGGATGCAGCATGAACCAGCCGAGGAACACGATGCCGGCAATCACGCAATACACGCCGAACGACGCGAGACGTCCGCGGCCTTCGAAATAGCGCATCAGAAAACGCACGCTGAGATACGCGGCGATCGCGGTCAGCACGCCGCCAAGCAACGCGTCGGCGAGCTGGCCCGGCGCATGGAAGAGCTTTGGCAGCTCGAGCACGCCGGCCGCAAAGATAATCGGCGTGCCGAGCAGGAATGAGAATTCCGCCGACTTCTCCGCCGTCAGACCGGCAGCATTGCCGGCGATCATCGTCAGGCCACTGCGAGAGAAACCCGGAATCAACGCGCCAATTTGCGCGAGACCGACAAAAAACGCCTGGCCGAAACTCAGCTTCTCCGGCGCCTGATGCGCGCGCGAACGTTGCAGGCGATCCCCGAACCACAGCAGCACGCCGTTCACGATCAGCGCGATCGCCACGATCCGCAAGTCGTGAAAAAGCCGCTCGAGCCGCTTCTCCAGAATCAGTCCGACCAGACCCGCCGGAATGGTGCCGATGATGAGCGCCCACATCATGTGCGCGTCGTCGTTGCGGCGGCCGCCGAACGACGCGAAGAAACCGCGCACCAGCGCACACCAGCGTTTGCGGAAGTACCACAGCAGCGCGAGCGCCGTGCCGAGGTGCAACGCGACGAGGAACGGCAGTAATTGCGGCGCGTGTTTGTCGATATGCATACCGAACAGTGCGGGCACCAGCAACGTATGGCCGAGGCTGCTCACCGGAAACAGTTCGGTGACGCCTTGCAGCACGCTCAGGAAAATGAGAAACGACAGGTTCACGCGGGGCGTCCTTGTAAGGAAAATGTCGGGGAAAGGCGCGCCGGATAAGGAATCCACGGCCGCCGCAAAGCGCACCGATTATGCCTGGCTGCAATGTCAGCGCCAAGCGTTTGAGCCGCATTCGGGGAAATATTGTGCGTCGCGTCACAACTCGAAACCGTTGTTACGGCGCAGAAAAAGAAACGGGCCGCCGTGAATGGCCGCCCGGTGGGATCAGCAGAATGACGTGAAGCGAACTGCGTGATGCCCGCCAGGAGAATCGTTCAACGGGCTGGACGGCTTTGACGAGCAGAGCAAGCCGATGCGGGGCGCCCGGATCAGCGTTCGAGCTTGTAAAAGAAGTAGACCGTGCTTGCCGCGAACATGCCGAACAAAGAGACAGCCATTGCCATTGCGAGATCCATACAGCCTCCTGAGGCAGTCTCGCCCGGTCGTCGAAGTTACCGGGCAGTCAGACGAATTATCAGCAAGGATGGCCTTGCGGCGACACCCGCAATTTCCCCAGAAGGGTTTCCCCGTAGCGGAAAGCAGCGCAAAATCATTCTCTCGCGCGGCGCCGAGCGGCAAATTCCGACGCTCGCAAGCCAGGATGGCGCCGCCTGCGGGCCACCTGCACCTGCCTTCAACCTCTTACTCATCAATCCATCGACCATGCCCCTCTCCCCGCAACAGGACATTCTCGAGATCGCTCAGGACGCCTCCGTGCTCCGCTTCGCGCCGCAAGCCGGCGGCCGTCTGATGTCGTGGATAATCGACGGCGAAGAAGTCATCCATTGGCCGGAGCATGCCGACTGGAGCCAGCCGGCGCGGATTCGCGGCGGCAATCCGTTGCTGTTCCCGTTTCTCGGCCGGCATCGTGTCGACGGCAAGATCGGTTACTGGCGTGACGCTCATGGCACGGTGCGCGAACTGCCGATGCACGGCTTCGCCCGCGACCTGCCGTTCGAAGCCCACGCCGACGTGCACGGCGCCGGCCTGCGCATGATCCTGACCGACAGCGATGCAACCCGCGGCGGCTATCCGTTCGGTTTCCGTTTCGAGGCCGCCTACGACCTCGTGGATGCGCACACGCTCGACGTCACGTTCACCACCACCAATACCGGCGATACGCGCCTGCCCTACTACGCCGGCCATCACTTCTACTTCACGCTGCCGCACACGCAGCGTGGCGAGACCTCGCTGGAGCTGCCGCGCACGCAGCGCTGCTATCAGCAGGAGGACGGTTCGATCAGCGCCGCCGAGCCGGGCGAAGCGCGCTATACGCTCGACGAGGCGCGCATCCATGACCGCTTCCATTGCCTCGTCGGCACGCCGGATCAACCGGTGCGGCTCGTCGCGCCGGGCCTCAGCCGGCTCATCACCATCGATCTGCAACGGCCGGGCTCGGTGCCCTGGTACGCGGTGACCACGTGGACCGAAGCCGCGGAGTCGGACTTCTACTGCGTCGAACCGTGGCTCGGATTGCCGGACGCCATTCACAACGGCAGGGGTCTGCGTTGGCTCGAAGCCGGGCAGACCGAGGTCGCCGCGCTGCGAATCAGCGTGGCCAATCTGGGTTGACCGCAGGATTCCAGACACAGCAGCGTGGTCGGATCTGAGGCGAAATGCGCTGCATTTCGTCACATGCCACGCCGCGCGAGCCTGCCGCGCTGCCCGCTTTTCGCGTGCTGCAGCGCAAAACCGTTAGAATCGAGCGCTTTGTATCTACCTGCCGCGTGATCGGGATCGGCGCGCGGCAGCGCTTTGCGAGGTCCAATGGTAAGCACAACAAGAATGATGAAACGGCTCGCCTGCGCGTCGTTGGTGGCACTGCTCGCCGCGTGCGGGTCGGCGCCGGTGGGGCCGGGTTTTTATCGGGTGGAACGGGGCGATACGCTGTCGAAGATCGCGCGCAGTAGCCGGCAATCGGTGCAAAGCATCGTGCGCTGGAACAATCTGACCAATCCGGACAGCATCGAGGTCGGCCAGGTGCTGCGCGTCGCGCCGCCGGGCGGCACGGCATCGACTAGCGGCGCGGTACGCAGCAGCGGAACCGGCAGCGCTTCGGCCACGCCGCGTCCGGCGCCCGCCGACAGCGCACCGTCCGCGCCGCCGGCTTCGACCATCTCGCTGGTATGGCCGGCCGACGGCACGGTCATCCGGCGGTTCGACGGCGGCAATTCGAAGGGCATCGATATCTCGTCGGCAGCGGGCACGCCCGTCGTCGCCGCGGCGCCCGGTACGGTCGTGTACGCCGGCAACGGCCTGCGCGGCTACGGCAATCTGCTGATTCTCAAGCACAACGCCGAGTATCTGACCGCCTACGCCCACAACCGCACGCTGCTCGTGAAGGAAGGCCAGTCGGTCACGCGCGGCGAGAAAATTGCCGAGATGGGCGACACCGATACCGATCGCGTGATGCTGCACTTCGAACTGCGCTATCAGGGCCGCTCAATCGATCCGTCGCGGGCCCTGCCGCCCCGCTAGCGGCTCGCTGGGGCATGGGCGCTGGCTTGCGTCAGCGGGCGCCCCTGGCCCGGTCTGTGCGGTCCGCGTGCCGTCCTGCCGCTTCCGCCGTCCGTTGCGGGCATGCACCCTGCAACTGCGACCGAGGGAACCCGGCGTGTTATAAAACGCTCAATCAGGACACGACGCGGCTTCCCGTCACGTCTTTCTCCGTCTATCTGTAAGGAATCTGTATGAAGAGCGTATTTGCGTCCGTCGCGACGGCTGCGGCGATCGGTGTCGGCCTGCTGACGCTCGGCAGCCTCGGCGGCTGCTCCAGCACCACCACCATGACCTACCTGCCGAGCGGCGACACCGGCTTTGCAATCAACTGCAGCGGCAGCGACGCAAGTTCGAGCTGGGCAGAGTGCTACAAGCAGGCGGGTCAGGTCTGCGGCAATTACGGCTACGACGTCGTTTCGAAAGACGTCGACAACGGCGCGACCGCGGGTGGAACGGTCGGCGGCATTTTCGGTGCGAACGTGAAGAACCGGTCGATGGTGGTTCGCTGCAAGCAATAACGACGCCGCCGCTGGCGCCGCCGTCCGGACTAGCGGCGGCGCCAGCGTCCTGAGCGCGGATCGATGCGCGCGGCGAAGGCGACCAGCACGCCAAGCGCGACAGGGCAGATGCCGAGGAAAATGATTAGCGCGGTCATGCTCGAGGAAGGAAAGGTAAGTTTTCATGATCCACTGCACATATGAATCGGCGGTGACTCGGACGCAGCGCGGCGAAAAAAAAGCCCGGCACGAGGCCGGGCTAACGGGGGTTCGGCGCATATCGGCAAAGGACCGGTTCACCATGCGCCAGAACGAAATCTAACAATCCCCTTTTACAAGCGCAATATATTAATTTCGCAGTCAGTGTGATGCGGCGTACCGATTCCGCGTTACGTGAAGCGGAAAAGTCGGAAACAAACAGTCCAAATTCGCCCGCCGTTTCAACATGAAACGCTTTAAATGGCGCGACGCGAAACCTGATATTGCCCGCCGGACCGCGCGAGGCAAGGGATCTGCGTGAAAACGGCCGGAAAAGCCTGAGGAATGGCGGCTGGCGGATTTCCGCTAACTCATCCAGCATGAATCGGACGCTTTACGTACTGCGTAGCTTTAGTGCGCCACCGCACTCTTTCGCATTATTATCCGATATTGACCGACTTATTAAGTAGTCAGCCTCTTCACAACAATTCGCAAATAGCGGAAATATTAAACAGATTAAATCCGCCGACAAATTGCCGCACTGAAAATGGACTGGCTTAATTGATTCGACCAATCGAATGATAAGCATCGGCATCCAATCGTTCAAGCTGGCCGCATGGCTAATATCGGCCAACTTGAGCGCACGCTCACATGACCCGCAAACCCAGCTCGGTGACAAGCACGGCCGCCTGGGCATGCGAGATCGTCGCGCCCTTGAAGAGCGCCGCGTCCACCAGCCGCACGCCGCTGAGGTCGGCTTCGCGCAGGTCAGCGCCGTCGAAGCGCGCGCCCTTCAGATGCGCATCCTTCAGGCTGCCGCCGTCGAAGATCGCTTCACGGAAGTCGACGCCGGCCAGATCGGCATCCGAAAAATCCAGTTGTTGCAGCGTAGCTTTGCGAAACGACAGGCCGCGCAGGTGCGCGCCGACCAGCAGCGTTTCGACGAAGCTCAAACCCAGCGCCGTGCACGCTTCGAAATTGGCGCCGGTCAGCTTGCAGCTATGAAACGACACCGAAGCGAGCTTGGCGCGCCGCCAACTGGTGTTGTTCAGGTCGCTCGACTGAAACGCCGCGTCGACCAGATCAGCCGACGCGAAATCCGCCTCGCGGCCACGGCAACGGACCCAGCGGGTATGCGAGAGCGCCGCGCCAAAAAACGACGCCTCGACGATCGTGCAGCGGTGAAACTCGGCGCCGCGCAGATCGAGGCGCGACAGGTCGACGCCTTCGAAATCGCAGTCGGTGAAATGAAGCGGCGCTTTATTGCCGGCGAGGCTGGCCGCGACGAGTCGCTCCACCTCGGCGCGCGTGAGCGCGGCGTCGGTCACGACGTGAGCTTGCGCGCCCGAAACCGGCGCCGTTGAATCCAGTGACATGAAGGTTCAGAATGAATTTCGCAGGACCCATAGCCTACCGGAACACGCACCGCGCTGGCGGTCCGCGCCGATGGTTTATAGTAACGGCCCCGCCGGAACCCGCTTACGATGACTTCCAACGACGCCACCCATAGCCCGCTGTACGCCAAGCTGCTCGCCGAAACCGCCAAGATCGGCTGGAGCGAACTCGAACGTTTCTTCGCGCGCGGCATCCTGCTGCGCGTCGCGCGCGACCTCGATCTGGTGAGCGTTGCCGAAGCCATCGCCAGCGACGACACCACACAGGTCACGCAATGGCTGTCCGCCGGGCTCGTCGAGCGCGTGCAGGCGGAAACCGCCGCCGACTTCGCCGAGCGCGACCCGGATCTCTGGGCCGTCGTCGTCTCGCCTTGGGTGTGCGTGCAGGAACGCAGTTGAGCGAAGCCGCGCGCGACGCTGACACGTCGGCAGCGGCACCCGCCGTTCCCGTGCACTGGCACCGCCGGGTGCTGGCGCTGGCGTTTCCCATCGTTCTCGCCAATCTGACGCAGCCGATTCTCGGCGCGGTCGACACCGCCGTCGCGGGCCATCTGGATGGCGCGTCGTATCTCGGCGGCGTGGCGCTCGGCGGCCTGTTCTTCAACTTCGTGTTCTGGGGCTTCGGCTTTCTGCGCATGGGCACGACCGGTCTGGTCGCGCAATCGCACGGCGCAGACGCCCACGCCGAGTTGCGCAACACCGTCGTGCGCGCGCTGCTGCTGGCGGCCGCGATCGGCGCGGTGGTGCTGGCGCTGCAAATGCCGCTGATCGATTACGTATTGCGCGTGGTCGGCGGCAGCGAGGCGGTGCAGCGCAACGCGCGGCTCTACTGTCACGCGCGCATCTGGGCCGCCCCGCTCGCCCTCGGCAATTACGTCGTGCTCGGCTGGCTGCTCGGCACGCAGCAGGTGCGGCTCGCGCTGCTCTCGCAGGTTTTCATCAACAGCGTGAACATCGTGGCCGTGCTCCTGTATGTGTATGGCTTCGATTGGGGCGTGGCCGGGATCGGCGCGGCGACGGCCACCGCCGACGCGCTCGGTTTCGTGCTCGGCGCCGCCCTGTTGTGGCACGGCAGGCCGCGCGGCCTGCCTGCGCTGAACCGCGCCGCCCTGTTCGACGCGGCGGCGCTCAAGCGGCTCGTGGCGCTCAATCGCGACATCTTCGTGCGCACCTTGTGCCTGCTGTCGTCGTTCGGCTGGTTTGCGCACCTGGGCGCGGAGCAAGGCGACGCCACGCTCGCCGCCAACGCGCTGCTGCTCAATTTTCAGACGTTCATGGCCTACGGACTCGACGGTTTCGCGCACGCCGCCGAAGCCCTGGTCGGTGCGGCGATCGGCGCGCGCGACCGGCACGCTTTCGCGCAGGCGATCAAGGTGACGGCGTTGTGGTCCACGCTCGGCGCGCTGGGGTTTTCGCTGGTGTATTGGGGCGCGGGCTCGTGGATCGTCGAACGTCTGACGGATCAGGCCGCCGTACGCGCCGCCGCCGAAATGTATCTGCCGTGGGCCGCGCTCTCGCCGGTGGTGTCCGTGGGGGGCTTTCTACTCGACGGCGTGTTCATCGGCGCGACTCGCACGCGCGAACTCATGATGTCGATGGTGGTGTCGTTCGCGTTGTTCGTCGTGGCGTCGTGGGCCTTGCTGGCGCTGTACGGCAATCACGGCTTATGGGCCGCGATGCTGCTCTTCATGGCGCTACGTGGTCTCACGCTCGCGCGTTACGTGCCGGGCGTCGTGCGCGGCATGGCGGGCGCGGCGGCTTGAGCCCGCGGGCTTGCCCATTTCGCATCGCGGCAGCCGGTTACGGCTTGAAACAAGCGCATACATGTCACGCGCGACGCTCGCCCTAGAATGACTTCAGCCCGCGCTTTCCGCGCGAACAGTCTGCGCGGGTCAGAAGCGCCGGCGTGCCCGCGCCGGTGCTTCGCTTCCGCTATTCGTCACCGTTGCCTGGCCCGCAATCAGCCGACGCTCACGGCGTGACCGGTGCAGGCACCATTGCGGGCGGACGGCTGTCGGTCGGCACGCCATGGTAGTCGGCGGGATCTTGCGGCGGCGGCCCGCCGTGATGTCCGGACGGACCATTCGCGCAACCGGCAACGCCGGCAACCAGCAGCAATGCAATCATCGAAACGCGGATCATAAACAGAGTCTCTCGAAGCGGAATGAAAGAGCGGCTGCCCGGCGGCGACCGGGCAAGCGCGAGCGCCGAGAGTCTAACCGCAAAGCGCATTCCGCGACGCCGCCACAGCCGCGTGCCCCCTCCCATTTCGTTGCGCGTGACCTACTATGAAGTCACGGCCGCATCTCACAGGAGACTGCCATGGACGCTGAAACGATCGCGGGTCTGGTTGGACTTGCAATAGGTCTGCTCGTGCTGCTCGTGTTGTCGATCTACGAATCGAGAACCTATCGGCGTGAACACGACGGCGAAGGCATGGTGCACCACTGGCTGACTCATCAGCACATGCCGCATTGGATGCGCCGCCGGCACTGAACGGACAACCGGGGTGCCGACTGCGCCTGCGGACATCCCGGATAATCGAACGGTTGACGTGCTGCATTTCACGTGCGGGTCCGCGCTCGCCCGTCGGCTGCTTGCGTGGTGACGCCCATGGCATGTCCACCGTAACCGAGCAAGTTTTTCCGGTCTGCCCTTTTCCCTGACGCATCGCCTCGCCACGGCTGAAGCACCCACTAGCCCACCATTTCCCCTGCGGCCTCATATTTCGCTCAGGCACATGCCTTGCTGCCTGTAAGCGTGCAGGGAACGCGCAGCTTGCGCGTCGAGCGTCCCGGCGCGAATGCGCCGAACCAACCAGACTAACTGGCTCAGGCCAGACAGGGAGAACTCGAATGACCATCGGAACCATACTAATTATCGTGCTGATTCTTCTGCTGATCGGCGCGTTACCGAGCTGGCCGTACAGCAGTGGCTGGGGCTATCGGCCGACCGGCGTGCTGGGCGTCGTGCTGATCATCGTGATCGTGCTGCTGTTGATGGGCCGCATATAACGCGGCCGACTCGCGCATTCGAGCCTGCGTTTCGCCCCGATGCAATTCGTGATTGACTCTGGCACCCAATGCCACGTAGAATCCCGGATTCGTCGGAGCGTAGCGCAGCCTGGTAGCGCATCTGATTTGGGATCAGAGGGTCGAAGGTTCGAATCCTTTCGCTCCGACCACGAAAAGCAACACAAAACCCGCGTAGCCTTCGGCTTCGCGGGTTTTTGCTTTTTGGGCTTTGTTCGGGCTTTCAGACTCTCGCCTGCGATACACCCGCACGCGGATACGGTCAGCCCGAGCCCTTGCCTTGCGGCCTGACGGCCTCGCGTGCGACAGTGACTAAAACCTGGCGCGGGCCTCATCAGGCTCAAGCGCCGCAGACAGAGTCAAGGAGACACGCATGGATCTGATTCTCTGGCGTCACGCCGAAGCCGAAGACATCGCCAGCACCGATCTCGCGCGCGCGCTCACCACGCGAGGCCGCAAGCAGGCGCAAAGCGTCGCCAAATGGCTGCGCACCCGCCTGCCCGACGACGCCGTCGTGCTCGCAAGCCCTGCCGTGCGCACCATCCAGACCGCCGAAACGCTGAGCGATCAATATCGCGTAGTGCGCGAACTCGCGCCCAACGCGAGCGCCGACAGCGTGCTCAACGCCGCGGGCTGGCCCAAAGGCATCGCGCAGACGGTGGTGATCGTCGGTCATCAGCCGACGCTCGGCCACGTCGCCGCGCGGCTGCTCGGCAACAGCGACGCGAGCTGGCCGCTGAAGAAAGCGGGCTTGTGGTGGATCGCGAGCCGCGAGCGCGATGGCGACGACCAGGCCGTGCTGCGCGCCGCCATGACGCCCGATCTGGTCTGAGCCGGATTCGCCTCGACGAGGCGAGGTCCGTGCCCATAAAAACCCACGCGCCACACGAGGCGGCGCCGAACTAACCCAACCGATCACACGCTTCACCCACATCGCCGGGACCTCACCGTCCCGGCGCTTGAATTGCCCCCACCCGTTTCCTCGATTCCCCACGTTTCGCGCGGAAACAACACCCGCCTTCATCACGCCCGACATTACAAGCCGCGAGCACGCAGCTTACGGGCAGTCATCCAATCGTCATGGGTTTGCCATGCGAGCGTCACCAGGCGTTACTACATTGGCGAAAAAAGAAATCTCCCTTTTTTCGACCAGGACCCCCAATGCGAGAACTGCCGACGCCCACCCTGCCCCTCGCTTCGATCTTCGAGTCGCGCCGCCTGCCGCGCGCCGAGGAAACGGTCACCGCCCAGCATCGCCTGCAAGTCACGTGGGCCCGCACCGACGAAGAACTGCGCGAAGCCCAGCGTCTGCGCTACCGCGTGTTCGCCGACGAAATGGGCGCGCGTCTGACGGGCCCCGCGGGTCTCGACGTCGATTCGTTCGACTCCTACTGCGATCACCTGCTGGTGCGCGATCTCGACACGTTGAAAGTGGTCGGCACGTATCGCGCGTTGCCGCCGCATCAGGCCGCGCGTATCGGCCGCCTGTATGCGGAAAGCGAATTCGACGTGTCGCGTCTCACGCACCTGCGCGCCAAGATGGTCGAAGTGGGCCGTTCGTGCGTGCATCCCGACTATCGCAGCGGCTCGGTGATCATGTCGCTGTGGGCGGGCCTTGCCGCCTACATGAAGCACAACGGCTACGAGACGATGCTCGGCTGCGCGAGCGTGGCGATGGTCGACGGCGGCCATTACGCCGCGAATCTGTATTGCTCGCTGCGCGACAACGCGCTGACCGCGCCGGAATATCGCGCGTTTCCGCATACACCGCTGCCGGTCGATGAACTGCAAACGGGCGCCGAGGTGGCACCGCCGCCGTTGGTGAAGGGTTATCTGCGTCTGGGCGCGAAGATTTGCGGCGCACCGGCATGGGATCCCGACTTCAATACCGCGGACTTTCTGACGCTTTTCCGCTTGTCCGATATCAATGCACGTTACGCTCGCCACTTCCTCGGCGATGCGCTGCCGCGCTAAGCGGATTAGCTCGCGTGACGCGCTCTGACGCGCGTCGGCGAAACAAAAAACAAGCAGCCACAAAAAAACCCGGCAACATGCCGGGCTTTCTCTTTCATGCGCAGTACGCAGCGCCCAACGCTTCAATCGTCCGTATAAACCACGCGATACGGAATGCCGACCTTCTCCCACTCCGCGGCTTCCTGAATCAGGCTGTAGTCGGTCAAAGGATTGTTGGCCACCCACTCGTTCGGCAAACGCACCTCATAACCGCCGTTGACCTGCGCCACCGCAATGCCCGGCAGGCCGACGTCCGCACGCCGACGGCAGAGCAGCGCCGCGAGCCGCAGACAGAACAGCAGCGGCCACTCCACTTCGCGTGTTTGCGACAGCTTGCCGAGCTTGCCCGCGTGACCGAGCACGAGCGCGGCAAGCCGCGCCTGATCGGTGCGCGAAAAGCCCGGCATGTCCGCGTTGCTCGCGATATAAGCCGAATGCTTGTGATACGCGCTGTGCGAGATCGACAGACCGATTTCGTGCAGCGCCGCCGCCCAGCCGAGAAACATGCGGTTTTCCGCGCGGCGTTCTTCGTCGGGTTCCGCGAACTGTTCGTAGAAGCGCACCGCGAGTTCTCCGATGCGCCCCGCCTGCGCGCGATCCACGCCATAGCGGCGCATGAAGCCTTCCACCGTGACCGTACGCATGTCTTCGTGCTGCGAACGGCCCAGCAGGTCGTATAGCACGCCGAGGCGCAAGGCGCCGTCCGTCGTATCGACGTAATCGACACCGAGCTCGTCGAACACCGCGATCATGATCGACAGACCGCCGGCCAGCACCGGAATACGATCGCCCTTCAACGCGACGAGCTTCAGCCGGTTGACGTTCTCCGCCTTGATCAGCGCGCGCTTGAGCCGTTCGAGGCCACCGCGCGAGATGCCGTGCGTGATGCCCGGATCGTTGAAGTTATTTGCCTCCACCAATTCGGCCAGGGCGCGCGCAGTGCCCGACGAGCCGATCGCTTGCTCCCAGCCGGTTTTCTTGTACTCGGCGGAAATGATCTGGATTTCGCGGCCCGCGGCGAGTTCGGCCTGGCGCATCGTGTATTCGTCGACGTTGCCGGCAGGGAAAAACGCCCGGCTATGGCTCACGCAGCCGATATACAGGCTCTCCATCTTGATGGGCGTGTAATGCGAGCCAATGATGAATTCCGTCGAGCCGCCGCCGATGTCGACCACGAGACGCTTACCAGGGCTCGCGGGCACGGAGTGTGCTGCGCCCGCATAGATCAGGCGCGCTTCTTCACGCCCGGCGATCACCTCGATCGGGAAACCGAGCGCGGCTTGCGCCTCGCCGAGAAATTCGCCGGCATTCTTGGCGATGCGCAATGTATTGGTTGCGACCGCGCGAACGTGATCGGGATGAAAGTCGCGCAGACGCTCGCCGAAACGCTTGAGCGCGTCCCAGCCGCGCACCTGCGAAGCACGGTCGAGCATCTTGTCGCGCGACAGACCGGCGGCCAGACGCACCGGCTCACGCAAGGCATCGACCTGATAGATCTGGCTGCCCGCGTCGGTTTCCTCGACCCGGCCTACGATCAGCCGGAAGCTGTTCGAGCCGAGATCGACGGCAGCGAGGAGTTGCGGAGTATTGACCATCGGGTAAGCAGACTCCATGCGCGCGAGCGCGGCGGCGTTGGATGCGGGGAACGCTCCGTGTCCATCGGGTGCCCTGGGCGCCTTATGGCCGGCCGCGCTGTTCAAAGACGCCATTCTAAGCGTACCGGGCCTCACGATGTCACCTCGCAGCAATGGGGGTGCCCAATGGTCCCACACCGACTGCGTCATCTTGACGACACGCGGCGATTACGGCGTAGAATGAAAAATCGAGAATGTCATAACAACGTCATCATACTGTGAGAATTTCCGAGCGTCTTTCCGCCTCTCTTCCTGACATTCCATTCTCGCTGCCGATGTCCATCCGCTACCCCTTATTGAATCGCGAGCTGGGCATTCTGGGTTTCAACGAGCGTGTGTTGGCACAAGCTGCCGACCCAGCCGTCCCTTTGCTCGAACGCCTGCGTTTCATCTGCATCACCAGTAGCAATCTCGACGAATTCTTCGAAGTCCGCATGGCCGGACTGCAGGAACAGATGCGCGACAACCCCGGCGCGCTGTCGCCGGACGGCATGTCGCTGCAGCACGTGTACGACCTCGTGGTCGAACGCGCGCAGAAGCTCGTGCATCGCCAATACACCATGCTGCACGACACGGTGCTCACCGCGCTCGAAGCAGAAGGCATCTATTTTCACGGCACGGAAGCGTGGAACGAAGCGCAGACCGAGTGGGCGCGCAACTACTTCTTCGACGAACTGCTGCCCGTGCTCACGCCGATCGGCCTCGATCCGGCGCATCCGTTTCCACGCGTGCTCAACAAGAGCCTGAACTTCGTCGTCGAACTCGAAGGCAAGGACGCGTTCGGCCGTCAGGCGATGATGGGCATCGTGCAGGCGCCGCGCGCATTGCCGCGGCTCGTGCGCATGCCGCAGGAACTGTCGGGCTATCCGCATGGCTTCGTGCTGCTGAGCTCGCTGTTGCAACGCTTTGTCGGCGAGCTGTTTCCGAACCTCGTGGTGCGCAGTTGCAATCAGTTTCGCATCACGCGCAATAGCGAACTGTTCGTCGACGAAGATGAAATCACCAATCTGCGCGTCGCGTTGCAGGGTGAATTGCCGGCGCGGCATCTGGGCAACGCGGTGCGGCTCGAAGTGTCGGCGGAAACGCCTACGCATGTCGTGCGGCGCCTGCTCGACGAAAGCGGCCTGTCCAACAAGGACTGCTATTACGCCGACGGCCCCGTCAATCTGGTGCGGCTGATGCAATTGCCGGAGATGGTGGACCGCCCCGATCTCAAGTTCGTGCCGCACATCCCCGCGATTCCGCCGCAGGTCGCCAACAGCGCCAGCATGTTCGACGTGATCGATCAGGGCGACGTGTTGCTGCATCATCCGTACGAGAGCTTTCAGCCGGTGCTCGAACTGCTGCTGCAGGCGGCCAAAGATCCGAACGTGGTCGCCATCAAGCAGACCATCTATCGCACCGGCACCGATTCGCCGCTGATGGACGCGCTAATGCAAGCCGCGCGCAACGGCAAGGAAGTCACCGTGGTGGTCGAACTGCTCGCGCGCTTCGACGAAGAAACCAACATCAATTGGGCCTCGCAGCTCGAAGCGGTCGGCGCGCATGTGGTGTACGGCGTGGTGGGCCACAAGTGCCACGCGAAGATGATGCTGATCGTGCGGCGCGTGTCGGTGGGCGGCAAGACCACGCTCAAGCGCTACGTGCATCTTGGCACCGGGAACTATCATCCGCGCACGGCGCGTCTTTACACCGACTTCGGTTTGATGACCGCCGATCAGAAAATCTGCGAAGACGTGCATCACGTGTTCCAGCAATTGACCGGCATCGGCGGCGAACTGAAGCTGCACGAGTTGTGGCAATCGCCGTTCACGCTGCATCCGAAACTGGTCGAAGCGATTCGCGCCGAAGCCGAGCATGCGCGCGCCGGTAAGAAAGCGCGCATCGTCGCGAAGATGAACGCGCTGCTCGAACCCACGGTAATCGCTGAATTGTACGAAGCCGCGAAGGCCGGCGTGAAAATCGATCTGATCGTGCGTGGCGTGTGTTCATTGCAGCCGGGTGTGGCGGGGCTTTCGGAGAACATCACCGTGCGCTCGATCGTCGGGCGCTTTCTGGAACACCATCGCATCTTCTACTTTTACGACGGCGGCAAGGAACAGGTCTATCTGTCGAGCGCCGACTGGATGGACCGCAATTTCTTCCGGCGCGTGGAAGTGGCGTTTCCGATCAACAACCGCCGTTTGAAGCGGCGTGTGATCGCTGAAGGCCTGTCGGCATTTCTCGGCGACAATCAATCCGCGTGGCTGATGCAAAGCGACGGCCATTATCGGCGCCGCCGGCCAGGCAAGTCCTCGCGCAATGCGCAGATGAGTCTGTTGGGGAAATTCTGTTCGTAGAGCGTTAGCGGCTGCGCTCGCTTCGGCGAGCCACCGACAAACGTGACACGCGTAAAAAAGCCCGCTACGTGCGGGCTTTTCTTCGTTCCGATGCGGCTGCGCTCAAGCCGGCGCCGGTTGCCGACGCGCCGTGCGATACACCGGGAAGCGCACGGTGAACGTGCTGCCACGCCCCTCTTCGCTCTTCACGTCGAGCTGTGCATCGTGACGTTGCAGCACATGCTTGACGATCGCGAGCCCGAGACCCGTGCCGCCGGTGTCGCGTGAACGGCTGCGATCGACGCGATAGAAACGCTCCGTCAAGCGCGGGATGTCCGCAGCCGGAATGCCGAGTCCGCTGTCCGTCACGGAAAATATCGCATTGCCGCCCTGCGCATGCCAAGCCACTTTGATCGCGCCGCCGTCCGGCGTGTAGCGGATCGCGTTCGTGACGAGATTGCCGAACGCACTGAGAATTTCCGTTTCGACGCCGGTGACCGTGAGCCCTTCGTCGGCATCGAACGTGATCTTGTGATGATCGCTCGACAGGTTTTCCGCGTCATCGCGCAGGTGCCGCAACACCGCGCGCATATCGATCATCTGATCGCTCGGCGGCTTGTTGTCGCCTTCGAGTTTGGCCAGCACCAGCAGATCGCTGACGATATGGCGCATGCGCGAAGCCTGCTGCTCCATCAGTTCGAGGTAACGCGAACGTTCGGCTTCGCTCA
The DNA here is from genome assembly GCF_046028095.1 of Paraburkholderia phytofirmans. Lineage (GTDB taxonomy): Bacteria > Pseudomonadota > Gammaproteobacteria > Burkholderiales > Burkholderiaceae > Paraburkholderia > Paraburkholderia phytofirmans_A. Next base: position 147,753 of record NZ_JAQQDJ010000014.1, on the reverse strand, counting down.
GCGGCAACTCGCGCATGGTTTCCAGAAAACCCGAGAGCACCGTGAGCGGCGTTTTCAGTTCATGCGAAACATTGGCGACGAAGTCGCGCCGCATCGCATCGGTGCGTTCGAGTTCGGTGATGTCTTGCGAGAGCACGAGCTTGCGATTCTCGCCATACGGAAACACCTGCACCGACAGCACGTTCTGCCGCTTGTCGCCCATGCCGCGCATGATCAGCATCTCTTCGTAGCGATGCGAATTCAGATAGCGAACGAAGTCCGGCTGGCGCACCAGATGCGTGATGTGCTGGCGCAGGTCGCGCTTCGCATCCAGCCCGAAATGGAGTTCGGAGATCGCATTGCACCACTCGATCTGGTCGTGATCGTCGAGCATCGCCACGCCGTTCGGCGAGGCCTGGATCGCCTGAATGAAGCGCGAATGCTGCTGCTCGACCGAACGCACCTGGGCGTGCCAGCGCTTTGCGAGCTTGTGCAGACGGTAGTAGATTTCACCCCAGATGCCGGGAGCGCTCGGCACTTCGCCGTAAACCGGCGCGTCGAGCAAACGCCACAGACGCTGTTTATGAAAGGTGCTGAAAAGGCTCTGCGCGAGCAGCATGACGATCGCGAGGACGAGCGCTGCCTTGACGTTCACGAGTGCGCCGACCACCACGCACAGAACAGCCAGCAGCACGACCGACACGATGGAGCGCGCCCAGATGATGTTCATGGTCTAGCGATCGAAGAGAAAACTATGCGCCGGGATGGGAATCGCGGCGCCTGTCATTGCGAAAAAACGTATTCGACGCGGGCGGCTCGACCACCGCTACCGCCAAAGCCTCAGGCGCTTTTCGCAAGCCGGTAGCCGCTGCCGCGTACCGTCTCAATCATAGCATCGCATCCAGCGGGCTTGAGGGCTGCGCGCAGACGCTTGATATGCACGTCCACTGTGCGCTCTTCGACGAACACGTGATCGCCCCACACCTGATCGAGCAGTTGCGTGCGGCTGTGCACGCGCTCGGGGTGCGTCATGAAGAAGTGCAGCAGGCGGAATTCCGTCGGGCCGAGATCGAGCTTGATCTCGCTGCCTTCCGCATGCGCGGCCACGCGGTGCGTCGCCGGATCGAGCTTGAGACCGTTGATCGCAACCACGTCCTCGGTCAACTGCGGCGCGCGGCGGCGCAACACCGCCTTGATGCGCGCCATCAGTTCCTTCGGCGAGAACGGCTTGGTGACGTAGTCGTCGGCGCCGATTTCGAGGCCGAGCACCTTGTCCTGCTCGTCGCCACGCGCGGTCAGCATGATGATCGGGATATGTTTCGTGCGCTCGTTGTTGCGCAGATCGCGAGCGAACGCGATGCCCGATTTACCCGGCAACATCCAGTCGAGCAGGACGAGGTCGGGCAATACGTCGCTGATCAGGTTCTGCGCCTGCTCCGCGTTGTACGCGCGAATCGGGCAGTGTCCGGCGTGTTGAAGATTGACCGAAATCAGTTCGGAAATGGCGGGCTCATCTTCAATGACGAGAATGCTGCTGGGCATCGGCACCTCTGGTCCTTATGTCTGGATTAACTGAGTGCTTCGCGTTCGAGCGCGTCGCGCGACTTGTGCCGCACGTCCGTACCCTTGACGATGTAAATGATGAATTCGGCGATGTTCTTCGCGTGGTCGCCGATCCGTTCGATCGCCTTGGCGATGAACAAAAAGTCCAGACCCACCGAGATCGAACGCGGATCTTCGGTCATGTACGAAATCAGCTTGCGCACGAAGGCGCGGAATTCTTCGTCGATCGCTTTATCGTCGCGCACGATCTGCGCGGCGGCGACTGTATCGAGGCGCGCGAACGCGTCGAGCGCGCGGCGCAGAATCGACACCGCCATTTCGCCCGACAACTTGATTTCGGCGATGTTGATGGTGCGCGAGGCGCCGTCTTCCATCAACCGCTTGGTGCGCTTGGCGATTTTTTCGGCTTCGTCGCCGGCGCGCTCGAGATTCGTGATGGTCTTGGAAATCGCGATCAACAGACGCAGGTCACGCGCGGCCGGCTGACGGCGCGCGATGATGTTGCTGCACTCTTCGTCGATCTCCACTTCCATCTTGTTCAGACGCTCTTCCGCGGCGATCACCTGTTCGGCGATGTCGAGATCGAATTCGTTGAGCGCCTGCATGGCCTTGACGATCTGCGATTCGACCAGGCCGCCCATTTCGAGCACCTTGGAAGAAACCAGATTCAAGTCGGCGTCGAACTGGCTGGACAGGTGTTTGTCGGACATGTCGTACTCCCTTGTTTTGTTCGGCGTGTTAGCCGAAGCGGCCAGTGATGTAATCCTCAGTTTCCTTGCGGACCGGTTTGATGAAGATCTTTTCGGTATCGCCGAATTCGATCAACTCGCCGAGGTACATATAGGCAGTGTAGTCCGAACAGCGGGCCGCCTGTTGCATGTTGTGGGTGACGATCACCACCGTGTAATCGCTCTTCAATTCGGCGATCAGTTCTTCGATACGGCCCGTCGAAATCGGGTCCAGCGCCGAACACGGCTCGTCGAGCAGGAGCACTTCCGGACGGATCGCGATACCGCGCGCGATGCACAGACGCTGCTGCTGGCCGCCCGATAAACCGTAGCCGCTCTGGCCGAGCTTGTCCTTCACTTCGTTCCACAGCGCGGCCTTGGTCAGCGCCCATTCCACGCGGTCGTCCATCTCCGAGCGCGGCAGCGTTTCGAACATCTTCACGCCGAACGCGATGTTGTCGTAGATCGACATGGGAAACGGCGTCGGCTTCTGGAACACCATGCCGATCCGCGCGCGCAGGAGCGAGATATCGCGCTTGGAGGTCAGCAGGTTTTCGCCGTCCATCAGGATCTCGCCTTCAGCGCGCTGTTCCGGATAGAGCGCGTACATCTTGTTCAGCGTGCGCAGCAGCGTGGATTTGCCGCAACCCGACGGGCCGATGAACGCGGTCACCTTGCCTTCGGGAATCTGCAGATTGATGTTCTTCAGCGCGTGATACTTGCCGTAGAAGAAGTTCAGATCGTTGATCTCGATCTTCGGGCGCGACGGCGCCTGCGACTGGCCGCTCTGGGCGGGATCGAAACCGGCGGGCGCGGTGTGGCGCGCGATCGGATTGAGTTGAGTTTCTGCCATATTCATCGGATTACACTCCGCCCTTACTTGTTCGAGAAGATCGTGCGCGCGAGGATGTTCAATCCCAGCACCGCGAGCGTGATCAGGAAGACGCCGGCCCACGCGAGCGATTGCCACTGTGCGAACGGGCTCATCGCAAACTTGTAGATCGTGACCGGCAGGTTCGCGACCGGCTGGCCCATGTCCATCGAGAAGAACTGATTCGACAGCGCGGTGAAGAGCAGCGGCGCGGTTTCGCCTGCGATACGCGCTACGCCAAGCAGCACGCCGGTGACGATACCCGCGATCGACGCCTTCAGCGTGATCGACAGCACCATCTTCCACTTCGGCGTGCCGAGTGCGAAAGCCGCTTCACGCAGTGCGTTCGGCACCAGTTTCAGCATGTTTTCCGTGGTGCGGATCACGATCGGAATCTGCAGCAAGGCGAGCGCGAAGACGCCGGCCCAGCCGCTGAAGTGGCCCATCTTCGCCACCACCAGCGCGTAGACGAACAGGCCGACCACGATCGAGGGCGCCGACAACAGAATGTCGTTGATGAAACGCGTGAGGCTCGCGAGCCAACCCTTCTGGCCGTATTCAGCGAGATAGACGCCGGCCAGAATACCGATCGGCGTGCCGACGAAAGTCGCGAGCCCGACCAGCATCAGACTGCCGACGATCGCGTTGGCGAGACCGCCGCCGTCGGTGTTCGGCGGCGGCGTCGATTGCGTGAACAGCTCGACCGACAAGCCGCCGATACCCAGGTGCAAGGTCGTGTACAGAATCCAGACCAGCCACAGCAGACCGAACGCCATCGCGGCGAGCGACATGGTCAGCGCAACCGCGTTCTTCATGCGGCGGCGGCCTTGCAGACGCACGCGCATCGCTTCGAGCGCGACGGCGTCGTTCGAACCCGGCATATTCAAAGTGGGCTGGCTCATTTCGCGCCCTCCCCTTTTTCGAGGCGAAGCAGCATGACCTTGGAGATTGCCAGCACGATGAAAGTAATCACGAACAGAATGAGGCCAAGTTCCATCAGCGCCGACGTATGCAGGCCCGGATCCGCTTCGGCGAATTCATTGGCGAGCGCCGACGTGATGCTGTTGCCCGGCGAAAAGAGCGACACGTTGTCGAGCAGATTGGTGTTGCCGATCACGAAGGTGACAGCCATGGTCTCGCCGAGCGCGCGGCCCAGACCCAGCATCACGCCGCCGATCACGCCGCTCTTCGTAAAGGGCAGCACGATCTTCCACATCACTTCCCACGTCGTGCAGCCGATGCCGTACGCGGATTCCTTCAGCAGGACCGGCGTGACTTCGAACACGTCGCGCATCACCGAGGCGATGTACGGAATGATCATGATCGCGAGAATCACACCCGCGCACAGGATGCCGATGCCGATCGGCGCGCCCTGAAACAGCGCTCCGACGAAGGGAATGCCGCCGAGCACCGCGCCGAGCGGTTTTTCGAAATACGTCGCGAAGATCGGCGCGAACACCAGCAGGCCCCACATGCCGTACACGATCGACGGTATCGCGGCGAGCAGTTCGATCGCGATGCCGAGCGGCCGGCGCAGCCACGCGGGCGCGAGTTCAGTCAGGAAAAGCGCGATGCCGAAACTGACGGGCACCGCGATGATGAGTGCAATGATCGAGGTGGCGATCGTGCCGTAGATCGGCACCAGCGCGCCGAACTGCTTGCTGGGTGGATCCCAGTCGGCGGTCCACAGGAAGCTGAGGCCGAATTGCTTGATCGACGGCATGGACGCGACGATCAGCGACACGATGATGCCGCCGAGCAGCAGCAAAGTGATAATGGCGGCGAGGCGCGCGAGACCGCCGAAAATCACGTCGCCGGCGCGGCTGGGCGCTTTCTGTTGCGACGCGCTGCCGGGCGGGGTCGACCTGCTCGCGCCGGGCGCTAATTGGATATCGGACATGAGAGCCTGATGGACCTGTTTCCAGTTGCCGTACGACACGTGTCATGCGGCCGGTAATGCCAGAGGTTAAAGCCGTTGGCCGTCCTCACATGAGGACGGCCAACGTGTTACGTACTGCGGGTGCCGGGCGCTTTGCTCGTTGCTGCACCCGTTGCTTCGCTTACTCGGCGATTGCCTTGCCCGAAGCGTCCTTCACCTTCGCCTTCCATTGCGTGCGGATTTCCGCCACGACCGAATCCGGCAGCGAGATGTAGTCCAGATCGTTCGCGGCTTGCGTGCCGTTCTTGAACGCCCAGTCGAAGAACTTCAGCGTTTCGCTGCCTTGCGGCGCCTTCTCTTGCGTCGTGTGAACCAGCACGAACGTCGCGCCGACGATCGGCCATGCGTTCTTGCCCGGCTCGTTCGTCAGGATCTGGTAGAACGACTTCGACCAGTCCGCGCCTGCTGCCGCTGCCTTGAAGGTGTCCGTCTTCGGCTCGACCACCGTGCCCGACGAGTTCTTCAGCGCGACATACGTCATGTGGTTCTGCTTCGCGTACGCCCATTCCACGTAGCCGATTGCGCCCGGCAGACGTTGCACGAAGGCCGCGACGCCGTCGTTGCCCTTGCCGCCCGTGCCCGTCGGCCAGTTGACCGTCGAACCTTCACCGACCTTCGACTTCCAGTCCGCGTTGACCTTCGACAGGTAGTTCGTCCAGATGAAGCTGGTGCCCGAACCATCGGCGCGGCGAACCACGGCGATGTCGGTATCCGGCAGCTTGACCTTCGGGTTCAGCGCAACGATCGCCGGATCGTTCCACTTCTTGATCTTGCCCAGGTAGATATCGCCGAGCACTTCGCCCGACAGCGTCAGTTCAGCCGGCTTCACGCCTGGCACGTTGACGACCGGCACCACGCCGCCGACCACCGTCGGGAACTGGAACAGGCCTTCCTTGGTGAGTTCGTCGTCCTTCAGCGGAGCGTCCGAACCGGCGAAGTCGACGGTCTTCGCGACGATCTGCTTCACGCCGCCCGACGAACCGATACCTTGATAGTTCACCTTGCCGCCGCCCGACTTCTGATACGAGTCGGCCCACTTCGTGTAAATCGGTGCTGCGAAGGTGCTGCCCGCGCCGGTGATGTCTGCGGCTTGCGCTGCGATCGCGAAAAGCGCGCCAGCGACGCCAGCGAACACGGTTTGCATCAATTTCATGAGACCTCCAAAGGTGTGAGCGGTGTGAGCGTGTAACGAACACCGCGAAGCTTAGGGTCTCTTTGTGACAGTAACGTGACTTAACGTGAAACGGATGTGACAGTGGGATTACTAAGGTGAAAGGCGTTTAGCCAGGGAAAACGCTGATCTTGCGGCGAGGGTTGCGCCGCTCTTTAGATTAGGCGAAGAAAGATGGGGCGCGAACGTTTGCGAGTGCGCGTTTGGGGAAAGATGCGGGCGGGAGCTGTGCGGGGATGCTGCGGCGGGTGAGACGGTAGTTGGAGGAGGCTAGAGCGCTGGCGTTGTCTTTTGGCGCTGCGCGTTTTGGTGTTGCGTCTTTAGGTGTTGCGTCTTTAGGTGCTGCGCCTTCGGGTGCTGCGTCTTTGGGCGCCGGTCTACTGGCGACGTGCCTTTTTTGGCGACGTGTCTTTTGCGCGGCTCGCCGTCTGAGTTGGCGACGCATGGTCACGTGGGTGAGACGCGATCCAGGCAATAGGTGACACAGTTGCCACACGATGATTGCGGAGCTAGAGCGCACACTGCGGGCCGCGAGCGAGGGCGTGGGGACAATATGCTCATCGTCCCCACGCCCTGCCCACCGCAACAACGTGCGGCTTACGCCGTGGCCTCTTTCACCGCGCCGGCAATCGATTCGGCATGAAGAAGCGCGTCGGCGGCATTTTCTGCTTCGACCATCACGCGCAGCACCGGTTCGGTGCCGGACGCGCGGATCAGCACGCGGCCGCGGCCGTTCAGCGCGCTCTCGGCCTTGGCGATGGCGCGGCGGATCACATCGCTGCTCTTCCAGTCCGCGTCAGGCTTCATGCGCACGTTGATCAGCTTCTGCGGGAACAGCGTGACGCCGTCGAGCAGGTCCGCGAGCGTTTTATCGCTGCGCTTCATGGCCGCCAGCACCAGTAACGCGGAGACGATGCCGTCGCCCGTGGAATGGCGGTCGAGCGAAAGAATATGGCCGGAGCCCTCGGCTCCGAGTTGCCAGCCGTGCTCGCGCAACTGCTCCAGCACATAGCGGTCGCCGACCGCCGCGCGGACGAACTTCACGCCGGCTTCCTGCAGCGCCACCTCCACGGCCATATTCGTCATCAAGGTGCCGACTGCGCCGTCCACTTTGCCGTCGGTCGCGACACGGTCCTTGACCAGGATGTACAGCAGTTCGTCGCCGTTGTAGAGACGCCCTGCCGCGTCGACTACCTGCAGACGGTCGGCGTCGCCATCGAGCGCAATGCCCAGATCCGCGTGATTCGCGCGCACGGCACGCACCAGCGCATCCGGTGCGGTCGCGCCGACACCGTCGTTGATGTTGAAGCCGTTCGGCGCGACGCCGATCGGAATCACTTCGGCGCCGAGTTCGTGGAAGACGTGCGGTGCGACGTCGTACGCGGCGCCATGCGCGCAGTCGACTACCAGCTTCAGGCCGTGCAGATCGAACGCCGCCGGGAACGTGCTCTTGCAGAACTCAATGTAGCGCCCCGCCGCGTCGTCGAGACGCCGCGCCTTGCCGAGTTGCTCGGATGCCGCGCAGGCGAGCGGCAGATCGAGTTGCTCCTCGATCTGCGACTCCACTTCGTCCGGCAACTTGTTGCCGTCGGCGGAGAAAAATTTGATGCCGTTGTCGTAGTACGGGTTATGCGATGCACTGATGACCACGCCCGCAGCGAGCCGCAACGCGCGCGTCAGGTAGGCGATGCCGGGAGTCGGCATCGGGCCGGCCAGCATCACGTCCACACCCGCCGCGGAGAAACCCGACTCGAGCGCGGCCTCGAGCATGTAGCCCGACACCCGCGTGTCTTTGCCGATCAGCACGGTTGGCCGCGTGCCCGATTTGGCCCAGCGGTCCGCGCCTGCCAATACCTTGCCGGCCGCGTAGCCGAGCCGCAGTACAAACTCCGGCGTGATAGGTCCTTCGCCGACTTTGCCCCGAATGCCGTCCGTTCCGAAATAACGACGTGCCATGTTTATCTTCCTCCTTGGCTTGTGGGTTCAACCGCGCGCGCGGCTGTGATTCGCCGCGTCGCGCATGGCTGCCCATACTTTCAATGCATCTACTGTTTGCGCGACGTCGTGCACGCGCAGAATCGCAGCGCCCCGTTCAGCGGCGCACACCGCCGCCGCAATACTGCCCGCAACGCGTTCCGGCGCCGGGCGTTCCACTACTGCGCCAACCATCGACTTGCGCGACATGCCGGCAAGAATCGGATACGGCGGCTCGGCTCGCGGCGCCGTATCCGGCAGATGCGCAAGCAGCGTGTAATTATGCTCGACTACGGTCTTGCCGAAGCCAAAACCCGGGTCGACGCTGATACGAGCACGCGCAATGCCGGCCTGCTCAAGTGTCGCGACGCGCTCCTCGAGAAAATCGCGAACTTCGCTCACGACATCGGCATAGACCGGCTCGCCGAGTTGCATGGTCTGCGGCTCACCGAGCATGTGCATGACGCACAGGCCGCACTCACTGTCGCGCACCGCGTCAATTGCGCCGGGCATCCGGAAGCCCCAGATGTCGTTGATCAGATCGGCGCCGGCGGACAACGTGTGGCGCATCACTTCGGGCTTGTAGGTGTCGATCGACAAGGGCACATTCGCGCCGCGCAATTGCTCGACGAGCGGGATCACCCGCTCCAACTCTTCGTCGAGCGGCACCGGCGGCGCGCCGGGACGCGTCGATTCGCCGCCGATATCGATGATGTCCGCGCCGTCGAGCATCATACGCTCGGCCTGGCGCAACGCATCGCCGCGCATCGCGTATTTGCCGCCGTCGGAAAAAGAATCGGGAGTGACGTTCAGAATGCCCATGACCAACGGGCGTTCAAAAGTCAGCTTGAAGCGGCCGCACTGCAGCGGCTCGGGAATAGGCAAAAAAGGGAATTCGACTTTCGACACGTGGTAGTGCTTCACGCAAACGGATAAATGCAAAACGGGCCGGTGTGAAACACACCGGCCCGCACTTTCTACTGGTCGCCTATCAGGCCGGCGCCGTTGCGCTGCCCGGCTTGACCTCGGTTCCCGGGCTGCCGCCCGACGAGGCGTCGGTTGCCGACGGCGTCGAGCTCTTCGGCGAACGCGGCGGACGGCCTGCCATGATGTCGTTGATCTGATCGGCGTCGATCGTTTCCCACTCCATCAGTGCGGCGGTCATCGCTTCGACCTTGTCGCGGTTCTCGTCCAGCAAGCGCTTCGCGAGGTTGTACTGCTCGTCCAGCACGCGGCGGATTTCGGCATCGACCTTCTGCTGCGTCGCTTCCGAAATGGTGCGCGTGAAGCCGCGGCCAAAAGGCGTGGCGTCGTTTTCGTCGTCGACGTAGACCATCGGTCCGAGTGCGTCCGTCATGCCGAAACGAGCCACCATGGCGCGTGCGGTTTGCGTCGCCTTGTTGAAGTCGTCCGACGCGCCGGTGCTGAGCAGGTTCAGGAACAGCTCTTCCGCGACGCGGCCACCGAACAGGATCGCGAGACGATCCAGCAGGTAGTCCTTCGAATACGTTTCGTTGTCATGCTCCGGCAACTGCCACGTCACGCCCAATGCGCGGCCACGCGGAATGATCGTGACCTTGTGCACCGGATCGGCCTTCGGCAACAGCTTCGCGATCACCGCATGGCCCGACTCGTGGTACGCCGTGGCGCGCTTCGATTCCTCGCGGATCACGGCCGACTTGCGCTCCGGACCCATGAAGATCTTGTCCTTTGCGTCTTCGAAGTCGTTCATTTCGACGATGCGCTTGCCGCGGCGAGCCGCGAACAAGGCCGCTTCGTTCACCAGATTCGCGAGGTCGGCGCCCGAGAAGCCCGGCGTGCCGCGCGCGATCACCGCTGCATCGACGTCGTTCGAAATCGGCACCTTGCGCAGGTGAACCTTCATGATGTGTTCACGGCCGCGAATGTCCGGCAGACCGACATACACCTGACGGTCGAAACGGCCCGGACGCAGAAGCGCCTTGTCGAGCACGTCCGAACGGTTCGTTGCAGCGATCACGATGACGCCCGAGTTCGCTTCGAAGCCGTCCATCTCGACCAGCATCTGGTTCAACGTCTGTTCGCGTTCGTCGTTACCGCCGCCCATGCCGGCGCCGCGATGACGGCCGACCGCGTCGATTTCGTCGATGAACACGATGCACGGTGCGTGCTTCTTGGCCTGCTCGAACATGTCGCGCACACGAGCCGCGCCGACACCGACGAACATTTCGACGAAGTCCGAACCCGAGATGCTGAAGAACGGCACTTTCGCTTCGCCGGCGATAGCGCGAGCCAGCAGCGTCTTACCGGTTCCCGGCGGCCCGACCAGCAGCACGCCGCGCGGAATGCGACCGCCCAGCTTCTGGAATTTCTGCGGATCGCGCAGGAAGTCAACCAGTTCGGAGACTTCTTCCTTGGCTTCGTCGCAACCGGCGACGTCGGTGAAATTGATTGCGTTGTTGTTTTCGTCGATCAGACGTGCACGGGATTTACCGAACGAGAACGCACCACCTTTCCCGCCCCCCTGCATCTGTCGCATCATGTAGAACCAGAAACCGATGATCAGGATCGTCGGTCCGAGGTAGTACAGCGCGGACACAAGCGCATTGGGTTCGTCATCAGCCTTGCCGCTCACCTGAACGCCATACTTCATCAGATCGCCGACCATCCAGATGTCGCCGGGCGACACGATCTGGTACTTCTGGCCGTCTGCTGGAGTGACCGTGAGGTTCCGCCCCTGGACAATGACGTTCTTGACTTTGCCGTTCTTCGCGTCGTCCATGAACTGCGAATAGGAAACGCCTTCCTGGACACGGGGCTTGTCGAACTGCTTGAACACCGTAAACAGCACCAGTGCGATAACCAGCCACACTGCTGCTTTCGAAAACATATTGTTGTTCAAAGCACCACTCCTTCACTTAGACGGGCGCCTACATTTGCCTTGCGGCACCACGAAAGCATTCTAATCCAGTCCGCAGACCCCTGCCATAAGGTTTCACTACCACAGAAATAGGACAGCGGGCCATTGCAGCACCCATTTCCGAGGCCATGATCGCATTATCGGCAGATGCGGAACCGTCCTGCAGCGTCCTATGCGGGCCGCTTGAGATGCTTACCCAAAATAAACGTTTCTGACGACTTGTCCCGCGACGCTTTCGGCTTGCGGGCCGCCACCACCTTAAATTGATGCTTGAACTTCTCGACAATCTGGCTATAACCGCTGCCGTGAAAACATTTGACTAAAAGGGCACCATCCTGCTTCAGGTGATTTTGTGAGAATTCCAGCGCGAGATCGCACAGATGCTCGATTCGCGCGGCATCCGCCACCGCCACTCCCGACAGGTTGGGCGCCATATCCGAAATTACAAGATCAACCTGGCGTTCGCCGACCAATTCTTCCAGTTGACCGAGCACGGTGTCTTCGCGGAAGTCGCCCTGAATGAAAGTGACGTCGGCAATCGGTTCCATCGGGAGGATGTCCAGCGCGATGATCGTGCCGTCGATCCCACCTTCGCGCTCGGCGTCGCGCTGCGAACCCTTGGCAAGCTTGTTCCGCGCGTACTGGCTCCAACTGCCCGGCACCGAACCGAGGTCGACGATCACCTGGCCGGGACGGATCAGCTTGTCCTGCTCGTCGATTTCTTTGAGCTTGTAGGCTGCGCGGGCACGATAGCCCTCCCGCTGCGCCATTTTTACGTACGGGTCGTTGATGTGATCATGCAACCACGCCGTGTTGAATTTGTTTTTTGCCATTAAGCGTTGAACTCTTGCTGCGTTATGACACGCTTTAGGGGATAATACGCGGTTAATTCGCGCGGACGCCGCCAAAACTGGCAGCCATCCGCGATTCTGTTGTTCTGACGCGCCGCCCTGCGCGATTGGCCGAATCTCTCGGAAATGCAGGTGCCGCCATTTTAGTCGAGTCTCCCACTTTCCATGCCCGCCCTCAAAGTCTCTTCCGACCAACGCGCCGAGTTGCGCTCCCAGGCACATGCGCTCAAACCGGTCGTGCTCGTCGGCGCCGAAGGCTTGACCGATGCTGTGCTCTCCGAGATCAAGGTCCACCTTGGCGCTCATCAGCTCATCAAAATCCGTGTGTTCGGCGACGAACGCGAAGAGCGCATCGCGATCTATGAAGAAATCTGCGACAAGCTGAACGCCGCGCCGATCCAGCACATCGGCAAGCTGCTGGTGATCTGGAAACCGGAAACCGCACAGCCGGCCGTGAAGACCAAACGCGGCGCCCTGCCGAGCGCCCGCGAAGCCGCGGTGGAAGCCAAACCGGGTAAGGGCCGCGCGCCGCGCGTCGTGACGGTCGTGAAGCCCAGCGAAATCCCGATGCGCAAACCCAAGGCCAAAGCAGTCGTGGTGCGCGGCAATGAACGCGTGACGCAAGGCGGCAACATCAAGCGCGCCAAGAAGCGCCAGACCAGCGCGAAGCGCTCGCATCAGTCGTCGAAATAAGCGAATGATGAGCGGTGCGGGCGGCGTCCGCACCTTGACGTAGGCTGCTTGATCACGACTTCAATACTCAGGGTCGCTCAGCAAGCTCACCGCGCTCTGGCTTGCATACTCTACGCTTGCAAGCAGTCACTGCCGCTCGTGTCAGCCGACCACTTTCCCTGCCGTGCCGCGAGCACTTTGCTCTGCGGACACAACGCCTGCGCCGGCGGGCAGTTTCCACACCAGCGCCACACCCAGCAGGCTTTCGATCAGGTAGAACAGACTCGACACGCCGTGCAAAATGCCAAAGCGTGTTGCATAAGCCGAATGCCCGACATCGCTGCCCGCCTCGAGCGCGGCTATGCGCATTGCATTCATAAAAGGCTGCAACGCAAAGTAACCGACCAGTACGCACACCAGCATGCCCGCGATCAGCCAGCGCAACCGGCGATACGCATCGCTGCCGCGCCGAACCAGCACGTTCGCGAGACCGAGCAGCAAAATGCCGCACACCGCACCCAGCACGCCTTCAATGCGAAACAGCTGCGCAGCCACCGCACCGGCCGTCATCCGGTCGAGCGAGGTGAACAGCACCGGCGCGACCGCATAGCCGATAGTCAGCAGACTACCGACCCACACCACCGTCAATAACCGGAAAAATCGATGCGGCATCAGGGACACCGGAACCGCCTTCAAACGTAGCTAACCGCGATGATTTCGTATTCGCGCACGCCGCCAGGTGCCTGCACCGACGCGACGTCGCCTTCCGACTTGCCGATCAGGGCGCGCGCAATCGGCGAGCTGATCGAGATCAAACCATGGTCGATGTCCGCTTCGTCGTCGCCGACGATCTGATATTTGACCGACGCGCCCGAATCCAGGTCTTCCAGTTCCACCGTCGCGCCGAACACCACGCGCCCGTCCGCTTCCACAGCCGCCGGATCGATCACTTGCGCGCCGGCCAGCTTCGATTCGATTTCAGCAATACGGCCTTCGATGAAGCCTTGCTTTTCCTTCGCCGCGTCGTATTCCGCGTTTTCCGACAGATCGCCCTGGGCACGCGCTTCCGCAATCGAATTGATCACCGAAGGACGCTCAACCGATTTCAGGCGCTGCAATTCATCGCGCAACATTTCCGCGCCGCGCTTAGTCAATGGAACAGTGCTCATAAACAACTCTATGCAAAAAACAGCCGTAAAAAAAATCACCGCGGTTAAGTGCATTCCGCGGGGGCCAGAGCGCCGGGCAAAGCCCGGCGTCAAGCACCTGCGGAACGCCGCTTAACCGCGGCACTTACATCTTGGACAGGTATTCGAAGCCTTAGTTTAGGCGAGCGTGCAGGCCTTGTAAATCATAGACTTCCAGGTCCTTCAAATAGCGCAAACCTTCCACAGCGGCACGCGCACCGGACATGGTCGTGTAGTACGTGACCTTGTTCGCCTGCGCGCTCATGCGGATCGAACGCGAGTCGGCGATCGCGGCACGCGTTTCGTCGACGGTCGTGAAGACCAGCGCGATCTCGCCGTTCTTGATCATGTCGACGATGTGCGGACGGCCGTCCTTCACCTTGTTGACGACCTTCACCGGCACGCCGGCCGCTTCGATTGCCGCAGCCGTGCCCTTGGTCGCGACGATCGGATAGCCGAGCTCATGCAGCATGCGCGCGACTTCGACGGCCTTCGGCTTGTCGGCGTCCATCACGGTCAGCAGCACCGTGCCCGACTCCGGCAGACGCGAACCCGCCGCGAGTTGCGACTTGAACAGCGCTTCGCCGAACGTTTGACCCACGCCCATCACTTCGCCGGTCGAACGCATTTCCGGTCCGAGCACCGGATCGACTGCCGGGAACTTGACGAACGGGAACACGGCTTCTTTCACGCTGAAATACGGCGGATCGATTTCCTTCGTCACGCCTTGATCGGCGAGCTTCTGGCCGACCATCGCGCGCGCCGCGATCTTCGCGAGCGGCAGGCTGGTTGCCTTCGACACGTACGGCACCGTACGCGAAGCACGCGGGTTCACTTCGAGCACGTAGATGACGTCTTCTTTCGAACCGTCCGCCTGCGGCACTTGTTGAATCGCGAACTGCACGTTCATCAGGCCGACCACGTTCAGCGCCTTCGCCATCGCGCCGGTCTGACGCTTCAGCTCAGCGACGGTTTCCTTCGACAGCGAATACGGCGGCAGCGAGCAAGCCGAGTCGCCCGAGTGAACACCGGCCTGTTCGATGTGCTCCATCACGCCGCCGATAAACACGGCTTCGCCATCGGAGATGCAATCCACGTCGCATTCGATCGCGTCGTTCAGGAAGCGGTCGAGCAGCACCGGCGAGTCGTTCGACACCTTCACGGCCTCGCGCATATAGCGCTCGAGGTCACGCGGCTCGTGGACGATTTCCATCGCGCGGCCGCCCAGCACGTACGACGGACGCACCACCAGCGGATAGCCGATTTCATCGGCGAGCTTGAGCGCTTCGTCTTCGGCGCGCGCGGTACGGTTCGGCGGCTGACGCAGGCCGAGGTCCTGCAGCAGCTTCTGGAAACGCTCGCGATCTTCAGCTGCGTCGATCATGTCCGGCGACGTGCCGACGATCGGCACACCGTTCGCTTCGAGATCCAACGCGAGCTTCAGCGGCGTTTGACCGCCGTATTGCACGATCACGCCGACCGGCTTTTCCTTGTCGACGATTTCGAGCACGTCTTCGAGCGTGAGCGATTCGAAGTACAGACGGTCGGACGTGTCGTAGTCGGTCGAAACGGTTTCAGGGTTGCAGTTGACCATGATCGTTTCGTAGCCGTCTTCGCGCATGGCGAGCGCGGCGTGCACGCAGCAGTAGTCGAACTCGATGCCCTGGCCGATCCGGTTCGGGCCGCCGCCCAGCACCATGATCTTCTTGTTGCTGGTCGGGTTCGCTTCGCACTCTTCCTCGTAAGTCGAGTACATATAGGCGGTTTTCGTGGCGAACTCGGCCGCGCACGTATCGACGCGCTTGTACACCGGGCGCACGTTCAACTCGATACGGCGTTGACGCACTTCCGCCGGCTTCGCGCCGAGCAGCTTCGCCAAACGACGATCCGAGAAGCCGCTCTGCTTCAGATACTTCAGTTCTTCCTTCGAGAGGCTCGCGAGCGTACGGCCGGCCAGCGCCTTTTCCTTCAGGATGATCTGTTCGATCTGCGCGAGGAACCACGGGTCGATCGAGGTCTCTTCGAAAATTTCTTCGGCCGTCATGCCGACACGGAACGCGTCGCCCACGTACCAGATGCGATCCGGACCGGCTTCGCCGATCTCGCGGATGATCTCGTCGCGGTTATCGGTCTTTTCGTCCAGACCGTCGACGCCGACTTCCAGACCGCGCAGCGCCTTCTGGAACGACTCCTGGAAGGTGCGGCCAATCGCCATCACTTCGCCGACCGACTTCATCTGCGTGGTCAGGCGCGAATCGGCTTCGCGGAATTTTTCGAACGCGAAACGCGGAATCTTGGTGACGACGTAGTCGATGGTCGGTTCGAACGATGCCGGGGTCTGGCCGCCGGTAATTTCGTTCTTGAGTTCGTCGAGCGAGTAGCCGACCGCCAGCTTCGCCGCGATCTTCGCGATCGGGAAACCGGTCGCCTTCGACGCCAATGCCGACGAACGCGACACACGCGGATTCATCTCGATCACGACCATGCGGCCGTCTTTCGGATTGATCGAAAACTGCACGTTCGATCCGCCGGTGTCGACGCCGATCTCGCGCAGCACCGCGAGCGATGCGTTACGCAGAATCTGATATTCCTTGTCCGTGAGCGTTTGCGCCGGCGCGACGGTGATCGAGTCGCCGGTATGGATGCCCATCGGGTCCAGGTTTTCGATCGAGCAGACGATGATGCAGTTGTCCTTCCTGTCGCGGACCACTTCCATCTCGTACTCTTTCCAGCCGAGCAGCGACTCTTCAATCAGCAGTTCGCGCGTGGGCGACAGATCGAGACCGCGCTTGCAGATTTCTTCGAACTCGTCGCGGTTATACGCGATGCCGCCGCCCGAACCGCCCAGCGTGAACGACGGACGAATCACGACCGGATAGCCGCCGCTGCCCGTTTGCGAAGCGATGTCCGCTTGCAC
This sequence comes from Paraburkholderia phytofirmans, assembly GCF_046028095.1. Taxonomy (GTDB): domain Bacteria; phylum Pseudomonadota; class Gammaproteobacteria; order Burkholderiales; family Burkholderiaceae; genus Paraburkholderia; species Paraburkholderia phytofirmans_A. Next base: position 131,002 of record NZ_JAQQDJ010000014.1, on the reverse strand, counting down.
CGCCAGCGCTTCTTCCATGGAATGCGCGGTGCCCGATTTGGCCGAACCGAGGCCGATCTTGGTCATCGCGTCCTTGAACTTCTGACGGTCTTCCGCCTTGTCGATCGCTTCCGGCGACGCGCCGATCAGCTCGACCTTGTACTTCTCCAGCACGCCGTGCGCGTGCAGATCGAGCGCGCAGTTCAGCGCGGTCTGGCCGCCCATCGTCGGCAGGATCGCGTCCGGGCGCTCCTTGGCGATGATGCGCTCGACTACTTCCCACGTGATCGGCTCGATGTAGGTCACGTCGGCCGTGTTCGGGTCGGTCATGATCGTCGCCGGATTGCTGTTGACGAGAATGACCTTGTAGCCTTCCTCACGCAGCGCCTTGCATGCCTGCGCGCCCGAGTAATCGAACTCGCACGCCTGGCCGATGATGATCGGACCCGCGCCGATGATGAGGATGCTCTTGATGTCTGTCCGCTTGGGCATAACGCTCTCGCTAATGTATTCCTGAATTCTTTCCGTCGGCGCGCGCCGCTGTGGCGTTGCGCGCGCTGTGCTCTGTCCGGTGCGGCTCGCCGCGTGTGCGTCGCTGTGCGCCGTGCTACGTCGCGTGTGCGCCGGTCACGCGCGGCGCGGCGTAAGCCGTGCGCCGCCGGGACTTGTCTGCCGCTTTATGCCGCTGCGGTCTTGCCGGCCTTCTTCGCGTCCATCAACCCGGTGAAGCGGTCGAACAGATAGGCGATGTCATGCGGACCAGGCGACGCTTCCGGGTGACCCTGGAAGCAGAACGCCGGCTTGTCGGTCAGCGTGAAGCCCTGCAGCGTGCCGTCGAACAGCGAGACGTGCGTGGCGCGGGCGTTGGCGGGCAGCGTGTCGGCATCGACCGCGAAACCGTGGTTTTGCGACGTGATCACCACGCGACCGTCGTCCAGATCTTTCACCGGATGGTTCGCGCCGTGGTGGCCCGTCTTCATCTTCATGGTTTTGGCGCCGACCGCGAGGCCCATGATCTGGTGGCCGAGGCAGATGCCGAAGGTCGGAATGCCGCGCTCGATCAGTTCCTTGGTGGCCGTGATCGCGTAGTCGCACGGCTCCGGGTCGCCAGGGCCGTTCGACAGGAAAATGCCGTCCGGATTGAGCGCGAGCGCGTCAGCAGCGCTGGCTTGCGCCGGCAGCACGGTGACGTGGCAGCCACGCTCGGCCAGCATGCGCAGGATGTTGTACTTGACGCCGTAGTCGAACGCCACGACGCGATACTTCGGCGCCTTTTGCGTGCCGTAGCCTTCGCCCAGACGCCATTCGGTCTGGGTCCACTCGTAGGTTTCCTTCGTCGACACGACCTTCGCGAGGTCCATGCCCGAGAGGCCCGGGAACGAGCGAGCGAGTTCGATGGCTTTGGCCTCGTCGTCCGAACCGGCGAGGATCGCGCCGTTCTGCGCGCCCTTGTCGCGCAGAACGCGGGTCAGCATACGGGTGTCGAGTCCGGCGATGGCGACCACGCCTTCGTCTTTCAGATATTGCGGGAGCGTGCGCTCCATGCGGAAGTTCGACGCGAGAACCGGCAGATCGCGAATGATCAGGCCGGCGGCATGGACTTTCGTAGCTTCGACGTCTTCGGCGTTCACGCCGACGTTACCGATATGCGGATACGTGAGGGTCACGATCTGGCGCGCGTAGCTCGGGTCAGTCAGGATTTCCTGATAGCCGGTGATAGCGGTGTTGAACACGACTTCGCCGATGGTATGCCCGGGGGCGCCGATCGAGTAACCACGAAAGACCGTGCCGTCGGCGAGTGCGAGCAAAGCGGGAGAAAATGACGGCAACACGGGAGACTCCTTGGGGGAACACCCTGTTGCCGACCTGTCTATCCGACTGCGAGCCGCAGCGAAACGCATCCGGGATGCGCGCGCAGACTCGCTCGCGAACTGCCTTCGACGTTGCAAGGGGCGCGATGGGTCCATTGTGTGGACGGATCGGCTGGGGGCGGAGCCCTGCTTGCTACGCCGGTGGCGCGCGGCGGATGAACGGTATGGGAGAGGTAGGCGCTAGGGTGCGGGTTGATAAGCTCAAACCTCGGAATTATAGCGTGAAAATGCCCTTCTCTCCAAATCCGAGATGGCGTCGACCCGTGGAACACTGCGGCTCGGAACCGCTGAAAGCCTTGCCGCGCTTGGCGCGGACGGTGCTCTGGAACGTTTCCGTCAGCGCGAATCGGGGCAGTGCCGGGAGATGGGGCACGACCGGCAAATTACCGGTCGCCAGCGCCGTGAAGACTAGCGAATGGGCGTGCCCGGCGGCAGACTACGGGTTCGATCTGGCCTCAAGCGTCCTGCTCGGCGTGGACCTCGGCCGGACGAACCAGCTTACGGCCCGGCAACACGTACCAGATCGCGCTCGCCACCTGCAGCGCCACGAGAATGCCCCAGGCCGTCAGATGCGCGGCCGCTGGATAATGGCCGCCGCTCGCCGGCCAATGCGACAGCACGGCGCCGACGCCAATCTGAAAACCGAAAATCAGCAGAAAGATGATCAACGTCAGCGTGGTATTCACGCGGCCGATCATCTGCGCCGGGAAGTGCCGGGCCATAACCGCGTAGCTGAGAATGCCGGTGCCGCCGAATATCCCGTACGCCGCCCACATCAGGCCCGCGGGCAGCGGCGCCTTGAACATGATGAGCAACTGCGTCACGACGTACAGCGCCATGCCGATCCCGCAAAACGCATAGAGCGAGATACCGCGCCGTTCGAGACCGCGCGCGGCCGCGCCGAAGCCCACGCAGCCGGCCATCATCGCAAAACCGAGAATCGAAACCAGCGCGGCGGCTTCGCGCGGCTCGAAGCCCTGCACGTCACGCAGCCACGCGCCGACCCAAAGCGACTGCATCGCGTAAAAGACGCCTTGCGTAACGACTGAAAACGACGCGATCTTCCAGAACGCCGCGCTGCGCAAGATGTGCAGCGTGCCTTTGAACTGGGCACCCAGACTCGCCTGATGATGCGATTCTTTCGTGTCCGGCGCGAGCGTCCACTGCGCCAGCGCAACCAACACCGTCAGCAAACCCAGCCCGACGCAGACCGCGCGCCAGCTGGCGAAGGTCAGAACCCACGTCAGCGGCGAGCCGACCATCACGCCGCCGAAGCCGCCGATCGCCATCACCAGTCCGTTCATCAGCGGCAGGCGCGCGGCGGCGAAGTGCTGCGCCAATGCCTTGAACGCGGCGCCAAGACACACGGAGACGCCGACGCCGATCAGCAGCCGCCCCACCATCATCACGCCGACGCTATTGGCAGCGCCGAACACCCAGATGCCGAGCGCTGCAAATAGCAGCGTGACGGCCGTGACACGCCGCGCGCCGAAATGATCGAGCAGGACGCCAGCCGGAATCTGTGCACCCGCGAAGCCGAGAAAATAGAGACTGGTGAGCAGGCCCAGATCCGCGGCCGACAAACCGAGATCGTGCGTGATGAACGGTGCAAAGCCGAGGTTGACGCCGCGGAACACGTAGGAAACGAAATAACCGGCGGAGAACAGCAGGAAGACGCGCAACTGGGTCGACGACATGAGTTTTTAGTTAGACGGCTGGCCGATTGGGTTTGACCGAAGCACGAAAGATAAAGGAAAAGCGCCGGCTTTGCGCGAAATGATCTGCGGAATGAAAAACGCCGTCACCACAGGTGACGGCGTTGGAAAAAGCACGGTGCGTGATCGGAGCGCAATTCATGCGCTGCCCCCGCAACGCATGTGGTCACTACCGTGTGAGCCGCTATTGGTCTACTTACCCTTCTTCGCGCTGGCCGCGGTCTTCGGGCGGCTCTCTGCCGCAGCCTTCGACGCCTTGCTGGACGTGGAAGCCGACACTTTGGTCACCTTGCCCTTGCTGGCGCTGGATGCCGTCGGCTTGACGACCTTACCTACCGGTTCGGAGACCTTCACCACTTCTGCCCGGCCACGACCCTTCTTTTTATCGTAGCGCGATTCGCTTCGGGTGTCTGCGACGCGGGTGCCGATCTTCTCGACACCGCCGCCTTGCACATCGGTCGCGATGCGTTCCGGACCCGGCTCGCTCGGCATGGCCTTGCCGACCGGCACGTGCAGCACGATCACCTGACCGCGCGAAACGGCGTCGCGATGCGTACGGTTCCAGGCCTTCAACTGGCCGACCGACACGCCGTAACGCACGGCAATGGCCGCCATCGACTGATTGCGGCGCACGCGAATCAGCATCTTGCGCGTATCGGGGACGTCGGGCTCCATGGCCAGCACGGCGCTTTCGGCGACGTCGGCGCTGATGTCCTCGTCGTCGTCCGAACCGCGCGGCACCACGATCGTGGAGCCGGGTTTCAAACGCATGCCGACCGGAATCTTGTTCACTTCCATCAGCGTATCGGCGTCGACGCTGATCTTCTGCGCGATCGCCGCGGGTGTCGCGCGTTCAGTGACCGTGTACGTGGTCCACGACGACAGCGAGCCGGAGTAAGTTTTCAGATTGCGTTCGAAGGCGCTGGCGTTGTCGAACGGCAGCAGGATCTGCGGCTGCGTGGCGCCGAGAATCACCGGCTTCCTGAACGACGGGTTCAGCGAGCGGAATTCGTCCGCGGACAGGTTCGAGAGCTTGGCGGCCATGTCCACGTCGATGTCGTGCGAGGTGGTTACCGTCACGAAATACGGGTGGTTCGGAATGGTCGGCAGCGCGAGCCCGTACATTTGCGGGTTCATCACGATGTTCTTGACCGCCTGCAGCTTCGGCACGTAGTTGCGCGTCTCGTTCGGCATGCGCAGGCTGAGGTAGTCGGTGGGCAGGCCCGCTGCTTCGTTGCGCGCAATTGCGCGCTGCACGTTGCCCTCGCCCCAGTTGTACGCCGCGAGCGCCAACTGCCAGTCCCCGAACATGTCATGCAGACGCGACAGATAGTCGAGCGCGGCGCTGGTCGACGCCAGCACGTCGCGCCGCTCGTCCTGCCACATGTTCTGCTTGAGGTTGTAGGTGCGGCCCGTGCCCGGCATGAACTGCCACATACCGGCCGCCTTCGCCACCGACAACGCCTGCGGGCTATACGCCGATTCGATGAACGGAAGCAGCGCGAGCTCGGTCGGCATATGGCGCGCCTCGAGCTCTTCGACGATGTGATACAGGTATTTCTGCGAGCGCTCGGTCATGCGCTGCACGTAGTCAGGCCGTTGCGCATACCAGTTGACCTGCATGTCGACGAGGTCGGTTTGCAGATCCGGCATCTGGAAACCACGGCGAATACGGCCCCAAAGGTCGGCGTCGGCGCTCGTCAACTGAGTGACGGAGCCTTGATCGACGTTGATCGTCTCTTTGGCGGTGGCTGACTTGCGAAGGGCGTCTGCTACGGCTTGCTGACTGGCGGGGTTGGTTGAGGCGTTCGGAATGCTCGTCGTCGGTCCTTGGCTCGCGCAGGCGGCGAGCGTCAGGACCAGCAACGCACTAAAGATAAATCGCATGAAAATCTCGGCTTCCACAAGGGCTGGAATTTGCAGCCGATAGTACGAAACGGCAACGTTTACGTCAATCGGAAAATTGCGAAAAAAATCAAGTAAATCTTGGGCTTGGCGAATTTTTCCGATTCTTCGCGTGAGGATTACCCTGCGCGGGGGCGGGTCAACGGAAGCGGTTTTTCCATTCGCGCATCAAGGTAAAGGCCGTCAATCGATCCGGCACTGCCTCGTGCAACTGCTCCCGCAAGCTCGCCTGCACCGCCGGATCGCCAGCGCGTAAAAACGGATTCACTGCGCGCTCATGGGCGATCGTGGTGGGCAGCGTGGGCACATCGCGCGCGCGCAGTTCGGTCGCTTTGTCCCGCCAGGCTTGCAGTTCGGCGTTGCCCGGCTCGCAGGCGAGCGCGAAGCGGATATTCGACAGCGTGTACTCGTGCGCGCAGTGGACCTCGGTCGCGCCGGGCAGCGCGGCCAGCGAATCCAGCGAGGCCAGCATCTGCTTCGGCGTGCCTTCGAACAGCCGGCCGCATCCGCAGGCGAACAGCGTGTCGCCACAAAACACGTGCGGCGTGCCTTGCGGGTCGGCCGCCTGGAAATAGGCGATGTGGCCACTCGTGTGCCCCGGCACGTCGAGCACGCTCAATTCGAGCGCCGGTGCTGCAATCGACACGTGATCGCCATTTTTCAGACGGTGTGTGAGATGCTCGATCGCTTCACCGGCGGGGCCGTAGACGGGCACGGCCTGGCCATTCAGCAGATCGGCCACCCCGCCGACATGGTCTTGATGATGGTGCGTGAGTAAAATAGCGCTTAGCCGCCAACCCCGTTTCGCCAGATAGGCTTTGACGGGGGCGGCCTCACCCGGATCGACGACCGCCGCATGGTGTCCGTCGGAAACGACCCAGATGTAATTGTCATCAAACGCCGGGACCGGTACGTACTCGAGCGCATTCATAGGCGACGCATTCTTTAATATGACTGACCGAGCGATTATAGACTGGCCCGCCTGGACCGACTCGCCGCCTGGCCGATACGTGCTCGAGTGGGAGCAAACCCAGCTCGACCGCGTGGTGTCGGACGTGTTCGGTTACCATGCGCTGCAACTCGGCCTGCCGCAACTCGACGCCTTGCGCGAGAACCGCATGCCGTGCCGCGGGCTCGTGCTCGACGCCGCAAGCGGAGCGAGCGCGCCGTATGCGTATCCGCGCGGCGCGGGACGTACGGCCAATGGCAATCGCAACGGTTTGAACAACGGCGCCGCACAGAGCGGCCTCGTGGGCCTGCCGGCGCCGGCCGGGCGCAGCGCCGTCTGGTGCGACCTGCTGGACCTGCCGTTCGAAGCGCAAAGCGTCGATCTGATCGTCATGCCGCACACGCTGGAATTCACCAGCGACCCACACCGTCTGCTGCGCGAAGCCGAGCGCGTGCTGATGCCCGAAGGCCAGCTGATCATTCTCGGCTTCAATTCGCTCTCGCTGTGGGGGGCGCGGCAATCGGTCGGCAAGATGACCGGCCGGCCTTTCGTGCCGGCAGCCGTCGACCTGATCGCCTTCACGCGCCTGAAAGACTGGATCAAGCTGCTAGGCTTCGACCTTGAACGCGGGCGCTTCGGCTGCTATCGTCCGCCGCTCGACAGCGAACAATGGCTCGCCCGCTACGGTTTCATGGAAGCCGCCGGCGACCGCTGGTGGCCGATTTTCGGCGCCACCTACATGATCAAGGCGATCAAGCGCGTGCGCGGCATGCGTCTCGTCGGGCCGCTGAAAGTGAAGAAACCCGTCCTCGCCGCGGGCCTTGCGCCCGCCGCCACACCGAATACACGCAACCACACTCAATGACTTCCGATCTCATCGATATTTATACCGACGGCGCCTGCAAGGGCAACCCCGGCCCCGGCGGCTGGGGCGCGTTGCTGCGCTTCGGCGACCAGGAAAAAGAACTGTTCGGCGGTGAAGCCAACACCACCAACAACCGCATGGAACTGATGGGCGTGATCGCCGCGCTAGAAGCGCTGAAGCGCCCCTGCAAAGCTGTCGTGCACACCGACTCGCAGTACGTGCAGAAAGGCATCAGCGAATGGATCCACGGCTGGAAGAAGAAAGGCTGGATCACCGCGGCCAAGCAGCCGGTCAAGAACGCCGACCTGTGGAAGCGGCTCGACGCGCTCGTCGCGCAACACGAAATCGAGTGGCGCTGGGTGCGCGGGCACAACGGCCACCCGGAAAACGAGCGCGCCGATCAGTTGGCCAATCGCGGCGTCGCGTCACTCGCGCAGATGTAATTCCTGCTGCGACGGCGACGCCCGGCCAGCTAGCCGCGCGCGCCATCTTTTTTGCTGCCACTATCTTCAAGCAGGCTAATCCGACATGCGTCAACTCATCCTCGATACCGAAACCACCGGCCTGAATGCCCGCACCGGCGACCGGATTCTTGAACTCGGTTGCGTCGAAATGGTGAACCGTCGGTTGACGGGCAACAATCTGCATTTCTATATCAACCCGGAACGCGATAGCGACCCGGGAGCGCTGGCCGTGCACGGACTGACCACCGAGTTCCTGAGCGACAAGCCGAAGTTCGCCGAGATCGCCGATCAGTTTCGCGACTTCATCCAGGACGCGGAACTGATCATCCACAATGCACCGTTCGATATCGGCTTTCTCGATGCCGAGTTCGCGTTGCTGGGTTTGCCGCCGGTGAAAACGTACTGCGGCGAAATCATCGACACGCTGGCGCGCGCCAAGCAGATGTTCCCCGGCAAGCGCAATTCACTCGACGCGCTGTGCGACCGCTTCGGCATCAGCAACGCGCACCGTACGTTGCACGGCGCCCTGCTCGACTCCGAACTGCTCGCCGAAGTCTATCTGGCGATGACGCGCGGCCAGGAAAGCCTTGTCATCGACATGCTCGGCGAGTCGCACGTTGGCGGCGACGCGAATGCGCCGCGCGTCGCGATCAGTTCGCTCGACCTGATCGTGATTTCCGCCAGCGACGACGAACTCGCCGCGCACCAGGCGGTGCTCGACGGTCTCGACAAGGCGGTCAAGGGCACGAGCGTGTGGCGCCTCGAACCGGCGCCGGCTGCGGATGAGCAAACCGCTTAAAAAGTACTGGACGAGGCCGAAAATCCCTGACATAATTCGGCTCTCTTCGGGTGGTTAGCTCAGCGGTAGAGCACTGCCTTCACACGGCAGGGGTCACTGGTTCGATCCCAGTACTACCCACCAGAATTTTGGTGTGTCGATCACCGAAGACTAAAGGGTTCACGTAGAAATGCGTGAGCCCTTTTTCATTTTCCTGGTTCGTCTCATAGATCGGCGTGCGCAAACCTTACGGAATGCCAGGCAGATTCCAACGCTCAACGTTCGGACTGGTCGCCAACTCCGAATCTTCGTACGTTTGCGACCGCCTGATACTGCTGATATAGTTGGCACTCGGGCATTCGCCCCGTCCATTTTTCCACCTCATTCGACCAAAGGGAGGCGCCACATGTTTGCAATGCGTATCGCCGTCCCCGGCATGGTCTCGCGAGCGTTTTCGCGATCTTAATCTGTCCGATTAAGTCGCCGATTCGCCGTTCACGTGGTGTCGCCTGAAAAGGCACTCCGCGCGATTCCCAGACAGTCCGCAGTTCAATCGCCGATGCATTCCGGCGCGTTTTGACTGTCTCGTCCTTTCGCTTCTGACTGGAACCTCGCTGCGCTCATGCGCCACGAGGGCGTGACAAATGACCAGAAAAAAACTCGACTTTCGCGGACAAGCCTTCAAGGATGTCCTCGGCTTTACCTTCCATCACTGGGCGCAGCAGCCCTGGCGCATCGTCGTCATCACGGCGCTCGTGCTGCTCTCGGCAGTGGCCGACGTACTCACGCCGATGTTCGCTGGACGTCTCGTCGACGCCATCGCGTCCGGCGCGGCGAGCAACGCCGTCGCCTGGCATGCCGCGATCACGGCTTTCTGCGTGCTTGGCGCGCTCGGGCTCGGCGCCACTTTGCTGCGGCAAGGCGTGTACTTCAACATCATCCGGCTCACGCTCAAGATGATGAGCGAGATCGCGGCCAACGCGTTTCATCGCGTGCAACGCTTTTCGACCGACTGGCACGCCAACAGCTTCGCCGGCTCCACAGTGCGCAAGATCACGCGCGGCATGTGGGCGCTCGACCTGCTCAACGACACGCTGCTCATTGCGCTGTTGCCATCGCTCGTCATGCTGGTCGGCGCGACCGTCCTGCTCGGCTGGCGCTGGCCGATGATGGGCGCGGTCGTCGGCATCGGCTCGGTGCTCTACATCGCGGTGACGGTGGCCATGTCGCTCGGCTTCGTCGCGCCGGCCGCGCGTCTCGCGAATGCGTGGGACACCCGCATGGGCGGTGCGCTCGCCGACGCGGTCAGCTGCAACGGCGTGGTCAAGGCGTTCGGCGCGGAAGAACGCGAAGAAGCGCTGCTCGCGCGCGTGATCGGCAAGTGGCGGCACCGCACGCGTCGCACATGGATGCGAGGCACAATCAACGGCGGCGTCCAGGGCGGCATGCTGGTGGCGATCCAGGCCGCGATTCTCGGCGCGGCGCTGCTGTTGTGGGCGCGCGGCGAGGCGAGCGTCGGCGACATCACGTTTGCGCTGACCATGTTCTTCATGCTGCAAGGCTATCTGCGCGATGTGGGCATGCACATCCGTAACCTGCAACGCTCGGTCAACGACATGGAGGAACTGGTGTCGCAGGAAAGCCAGCCGCTCGGCATCGAGGACCGCCCCGGCGCGGGTCCGATCACGATCGGCAAAGGCGAGATCCGTTTCGAGCACGTCACCTTCCACTACGGAACGAACGGCCAGCCGCTTTACGACAACTTCTCCGTGCGCATCGCGCCGGGCGAGCGCGTCGGATTGGTCGGGCATTCGGGTTCGGGGAAGACTACGTTCATCAAGCTGATCCAGCGGCTCTATGACATTTCGGAAGGCCGGATCACGATCGACGGTCAGGACATCGCCCAGGTGCGGCAGGCGTCGCTGCGCAGCCAGATCGCGATCGTTCAGCAGGAACCGGTGCTGTTTCACCGCTCGCTCGCCGAGAACATCGCGTATGCGCGGCCCGGCGCGAGCCGTGCCGAGATCGAACGGGCCGCGAAGCTCGCGAGCGCGCACGGCTTCATTGCGGCGCTGCCCAATGGCTACGACACGCTGGTCGGTGAACGCGGCGTCAAACTCTCGGGCGGCGAACGTCAGCGCGTTGCCATCGCACGGGCGTTTCTGGCCGACGCGCCGATCCTGATTCTGGACGAGGCGACGTCGAGTCTCGACAGCGAGAGCGAGGTGCTGATCCAGCAGGCCATGGAGCGGCTGATGATGGGCCGCACCACGCTGGTGGTGGCGCACCGCCTTTCCACGGTGCGCGCGCTGGACCGGCTGCTGGTGCTGGACAAAGGCAAGGTGATCGAGGAAGGCAGCCACGACGCGCTGATCAGACTCGAGAACGGCCTGTACCGGCGGTTGTTCGAGCGTCAGGCGCTGGAGCTGATCAAGGGTCTGGGCGAGCAGGAATTCACGACTCGGACCGCTCGGACGAACACGAACCGGACGGACGATTCCAGCTTGCTGGTTGGGAAGTAAATTGAATTGGGGTGTGGGACGTCGACGGAAAACCGCTGATATCGCGGCGCTTTTGGATGACGTTCCACCGCCCTTTTTTTCGGCGCGAGTGAGCGCTAGTCAGGCACGCTCGCGTGATCTGGATATCGCCGCGCCGGTAGGTGGCGACGCTTCTTACTATCAACCTGCCGCATTTTTTTCGCACGCGGAAGTGCGCGCGCGTAAGCGCCGCTCCGCTCGCGCCGACTACGCAAGCGCCCACACCGCCGTTACACCACACCCGCCGGCAAGCCCACGCCGCGCGCCATGCCTGTCGCGGCAAACACCATCAGCACCAGCAAGATCGTCTGGATCACGCTGTAGCGCGCATAAGAGCGCGCCTTGCGCAAATCCGGCGCGACGCCTTTCCTGACCGCCGCGCGCCATCGCATCAACGCGAGCATCGACGGGACTTCAAGAATGAGAATGATGACGAGCAGCGCCATCTTGATGTGGAAGAGCGGCTCGTGGAGATAGTAGTCGGCGCCCTTTTCGTAACCGCCGAAAACGCGCATCAACCCGGTGACGAGCAGCACCAGCGCTGAAATGCCCCAGCGTGAATCCGCGCGGAAGAGCGAGCGCAGCGCGGCGGGCACGGTGGCACGGCGCAGCGTCCAGGTGCGCCGCATAATCGACGCGAGCGCGAAGCCATAAGCAAGCAGATGGATGGCGGCAAGCAACCAGCGAACCAGCATGGCGACTCCTGCAAAGGACGCAATACGATCGTTGTATGTCTCACTCGCCCGCGCTGAAGCGCCGGGCGTCATGACTTCATTATCGACTACGGCTCAATCTACAACGCCTGCTTCGGCCGCGGGGTGTGGCCGACTGCACAAACCGGCAGATTCAGACCTGCTGCAAGGATGTGTCAAGCGCGCGGGCGGCGACCCGGTCGCCCTCGGTCGTCAGCGCGGTGCGAAATACCGTTTGCCGGTTGTGCCCGGCGGCGGCCGGCGAATCCCACAGTAACTCGATCTTCGGACGGCGGCCGAAGGCGCCGTGCGCCAGCGACGGCGCAGCCGCCGCCCCCAGCGACGCGTTGGATCCACCCGGCTCGCCCGCGCCGCCGAACGCGACAGCGGGAGTGGGGGTCGGCGTCGGCGTGGTTCGTGCCTCCTGCCCCGCCGCCCAGCGCACGGACAATTCGCGCGCGTCGTACTGTCCCACCTTGCGGCGCTCCGCCCACACGATCACCGTCCGGGTGGCCGGATCGAGCGCGACCGCATAGCGGCCGATCGCGAAACGGCGCGCGGCGATATTGGTTCGCCACAGCGCGCGCGGCCGGCAGATCCACAGCACCGCCGCGTATAGCGCGGGCGCGGCCAGCAACCAGCCGTTGGAGGCCGCCACCGCATTGGCGGCACGCCGCCAGCCGGCGCTCGCGGCAAACGCGCCGACCGACCAGACCGCAAACAGAAACCCGAGAAAAGCGAACAGACGCAGCGCCTGCCGCAGCCATTGCGGCAGCGGATGAAACGGACGCTCGGCCACGGCGCGCGCACCCGGCAGGAAGATCAGCAGAAACAGGAAGACGAGGTTGATGCACGCCCACGGCGAGGACAGCATGGCTAGCAGCGACGCGCCCGCATCCAGGTCGGCCATCGAAAAAAGCCAGCGAGCGAGGATCACGAGACCGATGGCGCGCAACGCGAAAATCGTTCCGGCGCCGGGCGCCGCGTTCGCACGCGTCTCTTTCGTTCTCGCCAAGGCATCCTCCTGTCGTCGGCGCGCCGCGGCCAAATTCACGGCACGGCCATTATAGGGATATTACGGAGAGTGGCTCATTCTTACCGGCAGGAAACCCGCACTTTCGTCCGTTGATTTAAGAAAACGCGGCGCGCCTGCAACAACGCCCCGTGGGCAAGTGCCTCACGGGGCGTTGCTGACGGCCTTCGGAGCGCCTGACGCGTTCCTCGAGCCGGTGCGACTTTCCTACCTGTCGCGCATTAGCTTGCGTTGACTTCGCGCAGCACGGTGCGGTGCTTCTGACGCAGTAGTTCTTCGTAAGTCGCGACGTAGTTCTTCGCCATGACCTTCGACGAGAAGCGCGACTCGAACGCCTTGCGCACACCGGCGCGCGACAGCGTGTGCAGACGCTTGACTGCGGCGACCGCGCTGATTTCGTCTTCGACGACGAAGCCCGACACGCCGTTTTCGATCACTTCCGGCACCGAACCGCGGTTGAAGGCGATCGCCGGCGTACCGCACGCCATCGCTTCGATCATGACCAGACCGAAGGGCTCCGGCCAGTCGATCGGGAACACCAGTGCATGCGCGTTGCCGAGGAACTCACGCTTTTCGGCTTCGCCGATTTCGCCGATGTACTCGACGTGCGGGAGCGCCATCAGCGGCTTGATCACTTCTTCGTAATAGGCGCGGTCGGCCTTGTCGATCTTGGCGGCGACCTTGAGCTTCATGCCTGCCTGGCCGGCGATGCGGATCGCGCGGTCAAGACCCTTCTCCGGCGAGACGCGGCCGAGGAAAGCGAGGTAGCCCGGCTCGACATCCTTGATCGGCGTGAGCACGTTTTCCGGCAGGCCGTGATAGACGGTTTGCAGCCAGTTTGCCTGTTGCAGGGGAATGCGCTGGTTGTCCGAAATCGACACCACCGGCACGTCGCTGAACGTGTTGAAGATCGGTTGCAGTTCCGGCAGATCGAGACGGCCGTGCAGCGTGGTCAGGAACGGCACCGGCTGACGGGCGAACAGCGAGAACGGGTAGTAGTCGATGTGGAAATGCAGCACGTCGAATTCGTCCGCGCGGCGGCGCACTTCTTCGAGCAGCAGCATGTGCGGCGCCATCACGTCGCGGATGGTCGGGTCGAGGCGCAGCGCCTGCGGCCAGAAAGCTTCGAGTTTCGCCGAGGTTACCGAATCGCCGCTCGCAAAGAGCGTGACGTCGTGGCCCTGCTCGACCAGAGCCTCAGTCAGATAGGACACCACGCGTTCCGTACCGCCATACAGCTTGGGAGGAACCGCCTCGTGCAACGGAGCGATTTGAGCGATTCGCATATGAAGAACTCCTCGTAAAAAATCAGGCAAAGGTACTGCGTTTGGTAAAAGCGACTCGCTTGCTCGCCAGGGCAGTCTGGCCGGACTTGCCGGCGCGGGCCTGATTCTTTCGAGAAATCCTGCGATGGATCGCTTGGGTAGTGAGCCCAGACCCGTGGTCAGTGTCTGCGCATGTGCCGGTAAACGCACACATGACACCTACGTTGACAAACTGTCAGAAAATTCGGCGGGGCCTACAGAGCATGCATTATCAATGCCGGGATTCACGCTGCACCACAACATTTCAAAGTCTTTACGTTGTTACAAACGCGAAACACTTTGCAAACCCTTGTTTTCTAAGACAGTTCTACAGTGGCAACTGGCTTGCGACACGGACCGCCGAGGTGGTCCCGTAAGCTCTTGCGTCAACTTTGCCGGCAAGTGTTGAAGAAATGCCGCACCGCGGTTGAATGCAATTTGTAATTATATCCCGAAATTTTTCGCGACCCGCGCGAACCCTGACCCCATAGACGGGTCGAGTAGCGGTAGGTCGCGGACGTCTATCGCGAAATCAATCGCGCCAAGGCCCGGATACACAGGGCGCAATCGCTTTTGCATGTTTACAATGCGAAGCATCGGCTTCGCGGCGAACCTTTTCCATGTGGCCCACGCTTTGCATGCACAACCCGAATCACACCAACCTCACGATCAATTGGAACATTTAACCATCGCCCAGCGTAATGCCGAGAACGCAAAGCTCGCGAGCTATGCGCACCGGCCGCTTGCGTTCCTTTTCCGCTTCATCCGCCGCCATCCGCTCGCGCATGCCATCGTCCTGTGCAGCGTGTTCGCGGCCGTGGGCTGTGCGCTCGCTTCGCAGTACGCGATCAAGCATCTGATCGACGTGCTTGGCGAAGGCCGGCACCATCCCGGCCCGCTGTGGGGCGCGTTCGCCATCCTGGTCGGCCTGATCGCCGCCGACAACCTGCTGTGGCGGGTCGGCGGCTGGGTCGCCGCGCATACGTTCGTCGCCGTGACCGGCGACCTGCGGCGCGACCTGTTCCAGTATCTGAGCGGACACTCGCCCACCTACTACTCCGAAAAGCAGCCGGGCATGCTCGCAAGCCGGATCACGGCGACCTCGAACGCGGTCTACACGGCTGAGAACACCACCGCGTGGAACGTACTGCCGCCGTGTATCGCGGTGCTCGGCGCGATCGTTATGATCATCGCGGTGAATCCGCTGATGGCCTGCGGTCTGATGCTGTGCTCGGCCATCCTGTCGGTCGTGCTGTACAAGCTGGCCGGGCGCGGCTCCGCGCGCCATCACCATTTCGCCACCAAGGCGGCGTCGGTCGATGGCGAGTTGGTCGACGTGATCAGCAACATGGGCCTCGTGCGCGCCTTCGGCATGACGTTTCGCGAGCAGCAGCGGTTCGGCGCAACGGTCAAGGCCGAGATGGACGCGCGCCAGCAGAGCCTGCTGTATCTGGAAAAACTGCGTCTGCTGCACGCGGTGATCACCGCGCTGCTGTCGGCGGGCTTGCTGGGCTGGGCGCTGTGGCTGTGGGATCAAGGCAAGGCGACCTCGGGCGACATCGTGCTGGTCAGCTCGCTCGGCTTCACGATCCTGCACGGCACCCGCGATCTGGCCGTGGCGCTCGTCGACGTCACGCAGCACGTGGCGCGTCTTGCTGAAGCCGTGCGCACGCTGCTCGAGCCGCACGGCATGCCGGATCGCGACGGCGCGACCGAACTTGTGCCGCAAGGCGGCCGCATCGATTTCGAAAGCGTGACGTTCGCCTACCCGCGCCGCCGCCCGATTCTCGATCATTTCGACCTGCATATCGAGCCCGGCCAGCGCGTCGGCCTGATCGGCAAGTCGGGCGCGGGCAAATCCACCGTGCTGGCACTGCTGCAACGTTTCTACGAGACACAAGGCGGCGCGATCAAGATCGACGGCCAGGACATCGCAACGATCACGCAGGACAGCCTGCGCCATGCAATCGCGCTGGTGCCGCAGGATATCTCGCTGTTCCACCGCACGGTGTACGAGAACATCGCCTACGGGCGCCCGGAGGCGAGTCGTGACGAAGTGCTCGCGGCCGCGCGCGAGGCGCGCTGCGCGGACTTCATCGAGGCCATGCCGGAAGGCTATGACACGATCGTCGGCGACCGCGGCGTGAAGCTGTCGGGCGGCCAGCGTCAGCGGATCGCGATTGCGCGCGCGATTCTGAAGAACGCGCCGATCCTGCTGCTCGACGAAGCCACCTCGGCGCTCGACAGCGCCTCGGAAGAAGCGATCCAGAAAGCGCTCGACCGGCTGATGGTCGGCCGCACCGTAGTCGCGATCGCGCACCGTCTGTCCACGCTGAACAACTTCGACCGGATCATCGTGATGAGCGCCGGCAAGGTCATCGACGACGGCAGTCCGGAAGAACTGCGCCAACGTCCGGGCCTGTATCGCGATCTGCTGACCAAGCAGTATGGCAAGGGCCACACGCTGCACATCGGCGGCAAGAAGGTCGACGAACAGCACGTGGTGTAAGCCTGCGAGCGCGGCATGCCGCGAGCCGTCATTGCCATAAGAAAAGCCGCTCGAGAGCGGCTTTTCTTTTACACGCGTTGCAACGGCAGCGCCGACCTCAGCCTACCCAGCCTGAGTCTCGCGCGCCGCTTTTTTCCCCGACACCGCGCGCGCCTTCCCGCTTCGGGTGCTCTTTGCACCAGCGACGCCCTGCAAATCGCGCATGAAGTTATCGCGCCACACCGACACATTGTTCTCGCGCAACTGCACCATCATGTCGCGATGACGCGCCTGACGCTCCGCGAGCGGCATGTCGAGCGCCCGTGCGAGGGCCTCCGCCATGCCGTCGATATCGACCGGATTGACGATCAGCGCGCCGTCCAGCTCCTGCGCGGCGCCGGCAAAGCGAGACAGCACGAGCACGCCCGGATTTTCCGGATCCTGCGCCGACACATACTCCTTGGCGACGAGGTTCATGCCGTCGCGCAACGGCGTCACATAGCCGACGTGCGCGGTGCGGTACAGCGCGGCCAGCACTGAGCGCTCGTACTGCTTGTGGATGTAGAGAATCGGCGTCCAGTCCAGCTCGGCGAAGCGACCATTGATGCGCCCCGACTCCCCTTCCAGCTGCAAGCGGATGTTCTGATACGCGTGCATGTCGGCGCGCGTCGGCGGGGCAATCTGCAGGAACGACACCTTGTTTCGCTGCGCGGTCGCGTGTTCGAGCAGCCGCTCGAACGCGCGAAACCGCTCGACCAGTCCCTTCGAATAATCGAGCCGGTCCACGCTCATGATCAGCTTGCGCGAATGCAACGTCGCCTTCATGGTGCGCACCGGTTTGCCGCGCTCGCCCGCTTTCGCGAGTTCGGCGATCTCGTCCGGATAGACGCCGATCGGATACGCCGCCGCGCGCAGCGTGCGGCCGAACGCGTGGATCGTCAGCGGGCCTTTCGCCGATGCGTCGACCGTGCCGTTCGCTTCATTGACGATGTAGTCGCAGAACGCGCGCAGATCCGGCGCTGTCTGGAAGCCGAGCAGATCGAACGAACACAGCGCTTCGACGAGTTCGCGATGCGGCGGCACCGCCAGCAACACCTGCGAAGCCGGAAACGGAATGTGCAGGAAAAAACCGATGCGGTTCTTCACGCCCGCGGCGCGCAGCGCCTGCGCGAACGGAATCAGATGGTAGTCGTGGACCCAGATGACATCGTCTTCGCGCAGTAGCGGCACGAGCTGTTGCGCGAGCCACGCATTGACGCGGCAGTAGCCCTCGAAGTCGTGCCGGTCGTACTGCACCAGATCGGCGCGATAGTGGAACGCGGGCCACAGCGTAGCGTTCGAGAAGCCACGATAGTACTGATCGTAGTCGCGGCGCATCAACGCGATGGTCGCGAAGGTCACCGGGCCGCGCTCCTCGACCTTGATCTGCGGCTGGCCCGAGCTGAGCACGTCGCCGCTCCAGCCGAACCACATGCCGCCGGTTTCCTTTAGCGCGTCGTACACGCCGACCGCCAGACCACCCGCCGCCGGGCCGCCCTCCGAGATCGGCGCCACCCGGTTCGATACGATGATCAGTCGACTCATGAAGCGCGATTCCCGATGCAGTGCGTGGTTTGCTTTGGGCGGTACGGCGCGGTCATCATGCGGCGCGCGCCGCCGCGACGATCGACGCCAGCCAGTCGAGCAGACCCGACACCGAGTCGATCCGCGTATGCGCCAGCGTCTCGCCCGGACCGACCTTGATCGACACGCCGCCGCGTTCGTTGACGACGGCGAAGCCTTTCTCATCGGTCAGATCGTCGCCGGCAAAGACCGGCTTGCGGCCGACAAACGGCGGCTCGTCGAGGAACGCGCGCAACGCGCGGCCCTTGTCGACATCTTTAGGTTTGATTTCGTAGACCATCTTGCCGGGCTGCAGCACGTAGGAGCCGGCATAGTCAGCCACCAGCCGCTCGGTCGCCTCGCGCGCCACCGGCTCGCGATCCGGCGCATTGCGGTAATGCAGCGCCACGGCCGCGCCCTTGATCTCGAGAAGCATGCCGGCGTTCTCGTTGACCACCTGCGCGAGCACCTGCTCCATGCGCAGCAGCCGCTCGTCATGGAAGCCGATGCGCTGCGTGTCGCCATTCGCGTCGCGCCGTTCGGCGCCGTGCAGGCCGGCGATCGGTAGATCGGGCATGTTGAGAAAACTGTCGATGCTGTCGATACCGCGGCCCGAGACGACCGCAACCGCACCGTTCGTCAGACTGCGCAGTTCGCTCAGCAAATCGATCACGCGAGGTTGCACCAGCACGCCGTCCGGCGTGGGAGCGAGTTCGACGAGCGTGCCGTCGAAATCGAAGAAAAATGCCGTCTCGCTTGGAGACAGAACAGCCGGAAGTGCTTGCATCGGTTAGTTTTGCCTTTCAGCCTTCTGCGGCCGGAAAAGTGTGCGCATCTTACCGCGCATCCATCATTTTTTCGAGAAAGTAAGGCTCGGTACAAGCCCAGCCGGGCGCCGCAGGCGAGCCTCGGCGGCGATTGCGTTCAAAATGACAACAATCCGACTTCAGCCGCCTTTCAGCCGACTGCGTCAAATTGCCTCGCAAACCGCGCGCCCGTGGGCGCTGCGCGACGGCATCGGCTGATTTGCGCTAAAGTCGCAGCCACGCGAAACATTGCCGTTACGACCATACTTGCACACTATGACCGCGCAGGCGCCGCACGCGCATCGAGCGGCGCCGCAATTCAATCGAGTAACCGAACCCAGCTTTGTTCCCGATCTTCTCATCCCGGCACTCGCAACCGCACTTCGCAGTTTCACGCAGGCCGCGGTCCGCGCGTCTGTTTGCGCTGACGCTGATGCTGGGCGCGCTGACGGCGCTCGCCGGCTGCACGCATCGCACGGAAACGTGGCAGTTGACCAATGTAACCGGCCATCTGCCGGATCTCGACTTCAAGCTGACCGGCGACGACGGCCGCCCCGTCACCGGCGATTCGTTCAAGGGCCGCGCTTCGCTCGTCTATTTCGGCTACACGCATTGCCCGGACGTCTGTCCTGAAACGATGGGCCGGCTGATGCAGGTGCTCGGCAAGCTCGGCCCCGACGCGCAAAAGGTGCGCATTCTCTTCATCACCGTCGATCCCGCGCGCGACACGGCGCAGGCGTTGCACGATTACGTCGGCGCCTTCGATTCGAAACATGCCGAAGGGCTGACCGGTACCGACTGGCAGATCGAGTCGCTCGCCAAGCGTTACCGCGTTGCCTATCAGATGGAAAAGCGCGACCCCTCCGGCAACTATGAAGTCACCCATAGTTCCGCCGTCTATGTGTTCGACAGCCAGGGCCACGCGCGCCTGCTGGCCACCGATCACGACACGCCCGATGCGATCGCGCAGGACCTGCGCCGCATCATCGATGACCGTTCCTGACCTTTCCTGAGTTCAACCATGTCGATCAAGTTCAAAACGTTCGCTGCACTGAGTTGCGCCCTCGCCCTTTCGTTCGGTGTCGCATCGACCGCGCAAGCCGCGGGCGCCAATGCGATCAGCGTGAAGGACGCGTGGGTTCGCTGGCTGCCCAACAACCTGCCCGCCGCCGGCTACGCGACGCTCGTCAATGCGAGCGACAAAGCGGTCGATCTCGTCGATATCTCCAGCAACGACTACGGCGACGCGATGCTGCATCAGACCGTCTCGAACGGTTCGTCGCAGAAGATGGTGATGGTCGACAAGCTGACGGTGCCCGCGCACGGCCAGGTCGCGATCGCGCCCGGCGGCTATCACGTGATGCTCGAAGACGCGAAGCACAAGGTCGCGCCGGGCGACACCGTGCATCTGAAGCTCAAATTCTCCGACGGCGAAACGCTCGACACGCCGTTCGCCGTCAAGTCGCCGGCGCAAACCAAGTAACCAGGTCACGTGCCGCGATGAATCTGCTCTACTGGCTCGATCCCTGGGAGTTTTCGCCGACCGTCGTGATCGCGCTGCTGGTGCCCGCAATCCTGTTCGTGCGTGGCGCGCGTAAAGCGAAGGTGTCGCTCGCGCGGCGTATCTCCTTCTGGTTCGGGCTGGTGGCGTTATACGTCGCGTTGCATACGCGGCTCGATTATTTCTTTGAGCATGAGTTCTTCATGCATCGCGCGCAGCATCTGGTGCTGCATCACCTCGGGCCGTTCTTCATCGCGCTGTCGTATCCGGGCGCAGCGTTGCGCGCGGGTATTCCGTTTAGCTGGCGGCAACGCTTCGTGCGGCCCGCGCTGGAAACGCCAGCGGTGCGCAAACTGCTCGACGTGGTGATGCATCCGGTGGTCGCGGTCACGTTGTTCGTCGGGCTGATCTACTTCTGGCTGATGTCGCCGATTCACTTTATGGCGATGCTCGACTGGCGGCTTTATCGCGTGATGAACTGGAGCATGGTGATCGACGGCCTGCTGTTCTGGTGGCTCGTGCTCGATCCGCGTCCGGCACCGCCGGCGCGTTTGTCGCCGGGTAAGCGCGTGCTGGTGGTGATCGCCGCGATTCCGCCGCAGATCATTCTCGGCGCGTTCATCTTCTTCACGCCGCACGAGTTGTATCCGATCTACTCGATCTGCGGCCGCGCGTTCACGTGGTTGAGCCCGATGCGCGATCAGCAGATCGGCGGGCTGTTGCTGTGGATTCCGGGTTCGATGATGAGCGTGATCGGCGCGCTGCTCGCCTTGCGTCACTGGATGCGGCTGTCGGCGCGCGGACGTTTGCGCAGCGAACGGCGCGCGAAAGCCTCGCAGACGCTAGCACCCGCGGCTTCGGTGCCGGCGCGCGGCCAGCATTGATTCTACGATTCAATATACGACCCAGCGCGCCCGCGCCGGGTTCAGCTTGCTGTAGTCGCGTCAGGCCGACCGCATCCACACATGCGGGATGCCGTCTTCTTCGTGAATCTCCGAAATCGGCGCGAAGCCGAACGCACCATAGAAACCTTGCAGATGCGCCTGCGCATGCAAGCGAATCGGCGTGCCAGGCCACTGCGCGCGAATATGCGTCAGCGACCGCTCGAGCATCGCATTGCCCAGCCCGATGCCGCGGAATTCGGCGGTCGTGAGCACGCGGCCGATGCGGATATCGGTGTCGTCCGCATCGGGCAGCAGCACGCGCAGATAACCCGCGAGCGCCGGGCGTCGTTCATCCGCTCCATAGACCAGCAGATGCCACGCATCCATGTCGAGCCCATCGATGTCGCCATACAAGCAGTTCTGCTCGATGACGAACACCGCGGCGCGTGCGCCCAGCATCGTGTAGACCTCGACGCCCGAGAGTTCATTGAAGGATTTCCAGCGCCAATCGAGTTGCGCCAGCCGCAAGGCGGCGGTTTGCTGTGGTTCAGTCATGACAACGTTCGAAGAAAAGAGTCGCACCGCACTTGAAGCGGCGATGCGTGATTATGCCGCGCGTGACGGCTTTTCCTCGCCGCGCGACCGCGCTCAGTTGCGATGCGCAGCGCGCGCCTTCGATGCCTGTTTGTGGCTGTACATCGCGGCGTCGGCGGCTGCCAGCAGTTCGGCAATCGACTGGTGCCGGGCAGAATCGTATTGAATCTGCCCGACGCTATAGCGGATGTGATAGCCGCGCCGCGCTTCGGCATTGCGCGCGTCCAGCATCTGCGTGAGACGCTGCGTCACTTCCTGCGTGGCGCCGCTGTCCGAATCGGTGAGCAGCACGACGAACTCGTCGCCGCCGAGCCGCCCGATCACGTCGCTTTCGCGCAGCGCCGTGCGCAAGACGTCGGCGAAGGTCTTCAGCGCGCGATCGCCTTCGGCGTGGCCGAGCGTGTCGTTGATCTGCTTGAAATCGTTCAGGTCGAAGAACAGCAGCGACGCCGGCTTGTGCATCCGCTTGCAAACGTTCAGCGCATGTTGTGCGAGCGCCTCGAAACCGCGCCGGTTAGACAGCAGCGTCAGATCGTCGAGCGTGGCCAACTGGACCGCCGCCAACTCCTGCTCGGCCATGCGCGCCAGATCGCGCAGGAGTTCGCGCTCTTCTTCGTCGAGGCCACGCGGCTTGGTGTCGATCAGGCAGAGCGTGCCGAGCTTGCTGCCGTTGGGCACCGTCAGCGGACAGCCGGCATAGAAGCGGATATTCGGGTTGTCCGTGACGAGCGGATTGTCGTGAAAGCGCTCGTCCGCGAGCGTGTCGGGCACCATCAGGATTTCGTCGCCGAGAATCGCGTGCGCGCAGAACGATACGTCGCGCGAGGTCTCGCTCGCGTTCAGGCCGACGCACGACTTGAACCATTGACGGTCCGCGTCGACGAGACTCACGAGCGCGATAGGGACGCTGAAGAGCCGCTTGGCGAGCCGGGTCAGACGATCGAAGCGCTCTTCGGGCAACGTATCGAGAATATGCAGCGCACGCAGGGTATCGAGACGGGCGGTTTCGTTAGTGGGCGTCGGTGGGACATGCATGTTGTATTCCCTAGGGCGACAGGGGTGGCCGAAGTGGTAGGCGGGTAGTGTATAGCGGTGTGCTTTACGTTGGGGCAAAACCACGGCGCAAGAGTTCCCGCCGATTGCGTGCGCGTCGGATCCGCGCCCGATCCTCATCGGAGCCGATGCAGGCCGCATCGGGCTGCCACGCTCGCGCGGACACAGCTCTGCTATGGATTGGCAAAGACCGGTTCGACAGGTCGCGCCAGGCAGTCGATCAGATTACCGGGGCCGCACAGATGCAGCGCGCCGACCACCACCAACGTGCGCTCCGGCCGCGTGAGCAACTCCGTCAGGCGCGCCGCCCATGCGTGATTGCGCGCGTCGAGAATCGCATGCCGGATGCCCGGCAGATTGAACATCGGCGACTCGATGGCGATCCGGTGCACGGCCGGCAGATCGCCATCCAGCCAGGCCGCGTGCATGCGTTCGAGCGTGCGCTGCGGTTCGTCGAGATCGGCCATCAGCAGGCCGAGCGCCGCGCCGACCGCATCGAGCGGAATCGATTCGAGCGCCGCCGCTACCTCGTCCGCGGTCTCGAGATACCGATAGCGTTTGGCCTGCGTGATCGCCGAGCGCAGCATGCGCGGCTCGACACCTTCGACGACCTGCTGGAACAACGTCGGCGCGACGATCAGCGCAGCCCACGGACGCAGATCGGCGAGTGGCGCCAGAGGTCCGTCGACGGGCCACGCCGCCTGGAGTTGCCGCCATGCGTCGGCGGAGAGAAAGGGCTGCAGTTGCTGCGCGCCGCCTGCCTGGTCGGCCTTCAGAAACGGCAGGATCGTCGGCGGATCGGACTCGAAGACGAGCGCTTCGGCCCAGTCATAGGCCTCGGCGATCCACGGCGGCGTTCTGCGGCTCGTCGCTGGAAACAGATGCATCGAGCCGAGCAGGCGGACTTGGGTGCCGGTGAGTTGTAAGTACATTCAGCCTCGGTGTGGACAGGCAATGACGCAGGAATCAGACGCGCGAGCCATTCGATAGATTACGTGCAGAATGCATTGTGCGCCGCTTCTGCCACGGCATCTGCCGCGATAACGGCAACACCGAGAATCGGCCCAGATAAAAATAAAGCCCCAGTCGATGGGGCTTTACCGTGCGGGAAAAAATCTTCCGCTGCCTATTCGCATGCGAGGCATTCATTCAGTGCTTTTTTTGAACGATTCCAGCTCACTCGTATAACGCTCATTTCGTACGCCGTTGCTGGCGTAATACTCTTCCACCGACTTTACCCATCGGCCTATTTCGGGCACATACCAGATCGCTTTATAAGTCCGCCCGGTTGCCTGAATCGGGCCGGTTTTCTGCGCATGCGTGACCATGGCCGTATCGCCTTGCTGGACCTGCACGGCCTGCGTGACGGTCTGCGTCGGTTCGAGTTGCGCGATCCAGTCGCCTTCAGCTTCGATCTTGATCGCCTGGAATTTGCCCGCCGGCACTTCGACGGTTTCCGTATCCACCACCCGATAGTGCGTGCTCCACTTTTCCGAAGCATGCAGCTTGTTCGGATGCAGCTCGGTGTAGTCGATGTTCCAGGTTTTGCCGGACGATAATGGGAACGCGAGCGGCCGGTTGACCACCACTTCCGCGCCATTCACATTGCGCTCACGACTCCAGTCCGCGCCGGCGATCGTTTCGCTCGGCGGCTGGGTCGAGCCCAACGGTTTCGACGCGTAATAGATGTGCGACGGCGTCGCGCGCAGGACGGTCACCTCGTCGTGGGTCTGGCGCCAGACCGAAGGCGCTTTCTCGAACGTGTCCACGTAGGTCCACGTGTCGCCAGTTTTGACGGCGGGAGCCGGCGCTGATTGCGCAATAGCCAGCATCGGCATGCCGACGGCGAACAGCACGGCGGCGGTTATGGTTTTTTTCATTGGTCGATATGTAGTCGTTGTCGCGGGTTGCCCGGCCCCGTGCTTTCGCGATACAAAGCATCGCCCTCAATTAGAACCGATGACAAGCAATGCTTATGAACGCGAGAATGGTATTGCACACTCTACATTAATGGCAATTGCCGAATGCACTCAATGCATCGTTCCGTGTATTAAACGATCGGCAAAACAGGTTTGAAAGACAATAAAACGAAAGTGAAAGTGCGCGCAAAGCGATTGGTAAATATGCATTTGATGCCGGCGGTCGAATCTGTCGCGCCGCACCTGCTCGTTCGTCGCGCTACTTAAGGTGCCGATGATCGCCAGGGCCGACATGCTCTGACTACCCCGTGGCCCTGCAACTCAAACAGCAACCGCGCCAGCGCCCCCATCCGCTTCGCTGGCGAACCCGACGCTGAAAAAAGAAAAGCCCCGACAAGTCGGGGCTTTTCTTTACATCAACTACTGGAGGCGCGAGCCGGAGTCGAACCGGCCTAAACGGCTTTGCAGGCCGCTGCATAACCGCTTTGCTATCGCGCCGCAAGCGGACTGGAACCTAGCAACAGATTCGCAGATTTTGTCGGGCGGACAACCGGTAGAACCGGGCCACCAAACAAAAAGGGAAGCGTTGCTTCCCCTTATGTATGGAGCGGGAGACGAGGCTCGAACTCGCGACCTCAACCTTGGCAAGGTTGCGCTCTACCAACTGAGCTACTCCCGCATTGAACTGCTTCACAACGCACTGCACTACTACTTGCCAAACAATGCGATGCTTCAAAAATTTGGAGCGGGAGACGAGGCTCGAACTCGCGACCTCAACCTTGGCAAGGTTGCGCTCTACCAACTGAGCTACTCCCGCATTGTGCTGCTTTTGCCGTGCTATCTGCTGCCTTGTTACTGCAACTACTCTCTTACTGCCACCGATGTTTCGAACTGCGTGCATCGGAGAAACGAGATTATGGAGAAACGACTGAAACGTGTCAACCCCTTTTGCGAATCTCTTTTACTGAACAGATTTCACTCATGCGGCAGCAAAGTTCGGACACGCTCCGAGCGCCCTCCACCACGACGGAACCTCAGGCCACGCCGCCCCGTTCGCGGATCTGAGGCCACGCGAGCTTCATGTAGTAGAGCATCGACCAGATCGTCAGGAACGCGGCCAGATAGATGAGCCACAGCCCCCACACGCGCGTGTCGACCACCACGCCGCCGCCGAACTGCAGCGGGCCGTAGAACAGCAGCATGGGAATCGCCACCATCTGGCAAACGGTCTTGAACTTGCCGAGCGAATTCACCGCGACGCTCTTCGACGCGCCGATCTGCGCCATCCATTCGCGCAACGCTGAGATCGCGATCTCGCGCCCGACGATCACGAGCGCAATCGCCGAATCGATTCGCGTGAGTTGCACGAGCACGAGCAACGCGGCGGTCACCATCAGCTTGTCGGCGACCGGATCGAGGAACGCGCCGAATGCCGAGGTCTGATTCCACTTGCGCGCCAGATAGCCGTCGAACCAGTCGGTCAGCGCCGCCAGAATGAAGATCGTCGCGGCCGCCAGATTACGGTGCGCGGGGCTCATCATCATGTCGGGCAAATAGAACACACCGACGACGAGCGGGATCAGGACGATCCGCAGCCAGGTCAGGAAAATCGGGAAATTAAACGGCATGGGCAGGCGCAGCGTCTGGCAAGGGAGATGCAATTGTGCCGTGTCATAAGGCCTGCCACAAGCAAAGCGGCGGCAAAGCGGCGCGCAGGGCTAGCCGGGCGAGCCGCCGCAGCGCTGCTCGGAAGCGCTTGAGCGGCCGGCCGCGACCGCCGCAATCAGTGCAATTGCCGGTAAATCTGCTCCGCGAGCGCCTGCGAAATGCCTTCGACGCTCGCCAGATCCTCGACACTGGCCGCAACCACGCCGCGCAGTCCGCCAAAGCGCGCGAGCAGCCGTTGACGCCGCTTCGCGCCCACGCCTTCGAGTTCTTCGAGCCGCGAGGTCTGGCGCGTCTTGGCGCGCTTCGCGCGCATGCCGGTGATGGCGAAGCGGTGCGCTTCGTCTCGGATCTGCGCGACCAGCATGAGTGCGGCGCTTTCCTTGCCGAGTTCGAGCGGCGGCCGGCCGTCGGCGAAAATCAGGGTTTCGAGGCCGACCTTGCGCCCCTCGCCCTTCGCGACACCGACCAGCATGCCGGTATCGAGACCCAGTTCCGTGAACACCTGGCGCGCGATCTCGACCTGGCCCTTGCCGCCGTCGATCAACACGATGGTCGGCAGGACGCCGCCGGCCGCGACCGGCTCCGCGGCGTCCGGCGTGAGCGACGGATCGGCGGCCGCATCGCTTTGCAACTCGGCGGCTTCGTCGGCGGCGTTCGCGGCGGCTTGCTCGACCATCTTCTCGTAACGGCGCGTGAGCACCTGGCGCATCGCGGCGTAGTCGTCGCCGGGCGTAATACCGGTGATGTTGTAGCGGCGGTATTCCGACGACTGCATCTTGTGATGGTGATACACCACGCACGACGCCTGGGTCGCCTCGCCCATCGTGTGGCTGATGTCGAAGCATTCGATGCGCAAATGCGCGAGATCGTCGCACTCCATGCCGAGCGTGTCGGTGAGCGCACGCGTGCGGGCTTGCTGCGAGCCCTGCTCCGAAAGCAGGCGCGCGAGCGCGAGCCGCGCGTTCTGCTCGGCCATCGCGAGCCAGGCGCGCCGTTGCCCTTGCGGCTGGCGCAGCACGGTGACCTTGTGGCCGGCTTGTTCGATCAGCACGTCGACCAGTTCGCGGTTGGCGGGTGCGTGGCTGACTACCAGCACCGGCGGCACGCGATTGCCCAGGTAGTGCTGGGCGATGAATGCTTCGAGAACTTCGGCTTCGATTCCACCGGTTGCAGCACGGCCTTTGCGCGGCTTTGCGGGTTCGGAGCCGGCTTCTTCGGCGACGTCAACTTCTTCTTCGGCGTCGTCCTGTTCGCTCTCTTCGTCCTCCGATGGCATCTCTTGCGCGATCGCAAGAGCGTCGGCGGTATCGGCCGACGCTGCCGTTTCATCATCAATGACATCGCCTTGCGCGAGCGGGTCGGACGCGAGCGCGACATCGACCAACGCCGCGTCGTCTTCTTCCAGTCCGCCCTCGTCGGCGGTCAACGCGCTTTCCACGTGCGCCGGGAAATACGCTTTGTCGCCCAGATGCCGGCCGCCGCGCACCATCGCCAGATTCACGCACACGCGGCCGCCTAGCGCGACCACCGCGAGAATATCGACGTCGCTGTCGCTGCCGACTTCAATCGCCTGCTGATGCAGCACCGTCGACAGCGAACTCATCTGGTTGCGCACCGCCGCGGCCTGCTCGAACTTCAGCTCGCTCGCGAACGCGTGCATCTTCTGCTCGAGTTCCTTCATCACCTCACCCTGCCGGCCGAGCAGAAAGCGCGAGGCGTTGGCGACGTCGCGCGCGTAGTCTTCTTCATTGATCGCCGCGACGCACGGCGCCGTGCAGCGGCCGATCTGATGCAGCAGACAGGGCCGCGTGCGGTTGTTGAACACCGAGTCTTCGCACGTGCGCAACTGGAACACGCGCTGCAGGATCTGGATGCTCTCGCGCACGGCCCACGCGCTCGGAAACGGACCGAAGTACTGATTCTTGCGATCCACCGCGCCACGGTAATACGCCATGCGCGGAAACTTGTGGCCGGTCAGCTTGAGGTAGGGATACGACTTGTCGTCGCGAAACAGAATGTTGTAGCGCGGCGCGAGCGCCTTGATCAGATTGTTTTCGAGCAGCAGCGCTTCGGCCTCGGAGCGCGTGACGGTCGTCTCGATGCGCGCAATGCGCGTCACCATCATCGCGATGCGTGGCGACAGCAGCGTCTTGGTGAAGTAGCTCGACACGCGCTTCTTCAGATCGCGCGCCTTGCCGACGTAAAGCACCGCGCCGTGCGTATCGTAATAGCGATAGACGCCGGGCAGATGCGGCAGTTGGGCGAGCACTTTTTTCGGCTCGAAAACGTCGGTTGCTTCGGGTTCGGTCATGCAGAATCGGTCGGGGGTGGGACGGTCTCGCGAAGCGTTGCTCCGTTGCCGCGCGCCGTGGCGAACCGAAGGACGCCATGCGCGCGCAATCGTGAACGAGTGCTTTAGAATCGCCAGTTTAGAACATTCCGCGTGCGTCCGAGCCTTGTTGGCTTGATCGGGTCACGCTTCGGCGGCAGCTTCGTCATGCTGCGGCGAAGTGCAACGCCGTCCGATCGCTCGCACTGCCTCGCTCCTTCCATCCGTCCGAATTCGCGACCCAGGCCATCATGTCTTCCGCTACGCCCCAATCCGAGCAAGCCGCCGACACGCCCACGGCAATCGCCTGCGACATCTTCTGCGCGGTGATCGACAATTTCGGCGACATCGGCGTGTGCTGGCGCCTCGCGCGTCAACTCTCGAGCGAACACGGCTGGCAGGTGCGCGTGTTCGTCGACGATCTGCATGCGTTCCGGAAGCTGTGCCCGTCGCTGACGCTGGAGCGCGCTCGCCAGACGGTCGGCGGCATCGTCGTCGAACATTGGCGCGAGCCGGCCCATGCGGGCGATACGCTCGAAGTCGCCGACGTCGTGATCGAGGCGTTCGGCTGCGAACTGCCGTCCATCTATGTCGCCGCGATGGCAACGCGGGAGCGCACACCGGTGTGGTTCAACCTCGAATATCTGAGCGCCGAGGACTGGGTCGCGGATTTTCATCTGCGGCCGTCGCCTCATCCGCGCTATCCGCTGACCAAGACGTTCTTTTTCCCCGGACTCGGCCCCGGCACCGGCGGCGTGCTGAAGGAACGGCATCTCGACAGCGCGCGGGCGGGTTTTGAGGCATCGCCCAACGCGCGCGAAGCATGGTGGCGGCAAACCACCGGCCACGCGCCGCCACCCACCACTGCCACCGTCGTCTCGCTGTTCGCCTACGAAAACCCCGCCGTCGACAGCCTGCTCGAACAATGGCGCGACAGCGCGGAGCCGGTCGTCCTGCTGGTCCCCGAAGGCCGCATTTCAGGCGCGGTGGCGCGCTTTTTCGACCTCCCGGCGTTCGACGCCGGCTCGCATGCCGTGCGCGGCAGCCTGAGCGCGCACGCCCTCGCCTTCACCGACCAGCCCGGCTACGATGCGCTGCTGTGGGCGAGCGACATCAATTTCGTACGCGGCGAGGATTCGTTCGTGCGGGCCCAGTGGGCCGCCAAACCCTTCGTCTGGCACATCTACCCGCAAGCCGACGACGCCCATCTGCCGAAGCTCGACGCCGCGCTCGCGCACTACGCGCGCACCCTGCCCGCCGACACCCGCGACGCGCTCGCGCGCTTCTGGCACGCCTGGAACGGCACGGGCCGGCCGGACTGGACGGAATTCCAGCGTCACTTGCCGGCACTCAGGCAACGCGCAGCGGCGTGGGCCGAGGAACTGGCCCAAGTGGGCGACCTCGCCGGAAATCTGGCCTTGTTCGCAAAAACTCAGTTAAAATAAGCGGTTATCCAATGGCCGACGACGCAAGCGCGGCCCGATCGCAGCGGCGCAATCCAAACAACTCGCTTTGGCGGCCCGCAACCTTGGGCTCGAAAGAGGCCAGAGATTTCCTAAGTCAAAGCTCGATGCTGGAAATGTTAAAAAAGGGACGTATGTTGCGAATCGGCGCCACTCGTGTACACGCCCGCACAGGGTAAAAAAGCAGGTAACGGATTGCTGGGAGTGGCTGAGACCGCGCGTTTGCGGCGCTCCCGCCGCGCCCCGCGGCAAGCCGGCCACGCTTGACCCGCTCGCAACCCGCCGAGCCGCTTCGGCGGTGCGGCGCGCGGCGGGCAAAGCGCCGAAGCCGCTTGCGCCGTATGCCGTTGAGCACAAGTTGAAGCTACTTAATTCGTACAGGACAGTTTTATGAAGACCGCACAGGAACTCCGCACCGGCAACGTCGTGATGATCGGCGCAGACGCAATGGTTGTGCAAAAGGCCGAATACAACAAATCGGGCCGCAACTCCGCCGTCGTCAAGATGAAGTTCAAGAACCTGCTGACCGGCGCAGGCATGGAAAGCGTCTACAAGGCCGACGACAAGTTCGACGTCGTCGTGCTGGAACGCAAGGAAGTCACGTACTCGTACTTCGCTGACCCGATGTACGTATTCATGGACGCCGACTACAACCAGTTCGAAGTCGAAGGCGAAATGATGGGCGACGCGCTCCATTACCTCGAAGACGGCATGGCTTGCGAAGTCGTGTTCTACAACGAGAAAGCGATCTCGGTCGAACTGCCGACCACGCTGGTCCGCGAAATCATCTACACGGAACCGGCTGTCAAGGGCGACACGTCGTCGGGCAAGGTGTTGAAGAACGCCAAGCTGAACACCGGTTTCGAACTGCAAGTGCCGCTCTTCTGCAACATCGGCGACAAGATCGAAATCGACACGCGTACGCACGAATACCGCAGCCGCGCATAAGCGCCCTGCTCGCCTGAATCCGGCGCCGCAACACGGGCGCCGCGAAAAAAATGGCAAAAAAAGCGCCCAATTTGGCAAGCCTATCGCTTAATCTGTTGATGATTTGCGTCGGCTGAACGGTTGATGGCGCTGGTTCAAAGCCCCTTGGAACGCGGTTCCTTGGGGCTTTTTCTTGTCTCATGAACGCCGAGCAGCTCATCGAGCTTCACGACATGCGTAGCAAGGCCAAGGCGCATCGCAGGCGTCTTCCCGTCTTTGCCTTTGAGGACGAAGTTGTAATAGACCCTGAACACCGCCAGTATCTTCTCGATATGCGCAGGACGATATGCGCCGTAGCCGTACCAGGTCCGCCCAGCCTTGCTCGCTGTGCCGATGGGTCGCTCGAGCAGGGAGAGCCGCCGGCGCACCTGCATGAAGAAGCGGTCGACCGCGTGCAAACTGCCTTTCAGATATAGATTGGCCAGATGGTTCTCGTCATAGTCTTCGAAATCCGTCAGGTAGCACAGGGCCTTTTGAGCCTCGCTCCCGTTCGGAACTGGATGCGCCAGCCAGCGGTCTTTCCATTTACCAATCGTCGCAGCTCGAGCCATCTCGTCCTGCATTAGCAGAACTGCCACCTCACCATGGCTGAGCTCGGGATGAGCTCCTGCGACATCTTCGAAACGTTCGCGGCTTTCCTTCACCAGCCGACGCTTCTCATCGACAGTCAGTTCTTTGGCAATACGTACATAAAATGCGTCACAACGTCGTTGACGAATCTCATCTTCAAAGGCGGCGAGGCATGCGGCACGAATACCGGCCTCCTGGTCGAGATAGAACCGCACCTTCTCGACGCCCTTGAACAGTTCCCTGAGCAGGAAGAAGTGGGCATACAAGGTGTATTCGCTGCGCACCTGCATGCCTGCGTTCGGAAATTGGCGCGAGCTGGTGACGAGCTCCGCGCTCTCAATGTCGGAGCGAACTTCGGAACCGTCGTAGGTCTCTTCGATGTCGGCCGCGAGACCCGGCGCAGGCATGGCGGAGCGCCGGGACAGCCGCTTGAGTGACTCCGCCTGAGCCGCGGCGTAGTCCGGGTCCAGCCACAGGCGAGCGTGGCGCCGGAAAGGCAAAGCAACGCCGAAATCGCCAGCCGCGGCGGCCTCGGCGCCCACTACTGTCGGGTCAAGGCTGCCGTCGAAATTCAGATGCATTCCAAACACGTAGCCCGTCTCGAGTTCGGCGCTGCCGAGCGCCTGAAGAACGACATTGCGCTTGTCCTTCCGCCGGCTCCAGTTGACGATGTATTCCTGCCGGTCGACGGCGACATATAGCCGGTCCCGGGCAAAGCCATCCAACAGTGCCCGTTCGTGTCGGGCGGCGAACGTGGTTAGCTGTCGATGGAAAAAGTCCAGCTTGTCGTAGACGGTCTGCATGCTAACGTCGGCGACCTCGCAAATCCGGGCCAACGGCGACTTGTTCATCAGGAGCGTCAGAATCATTCGATTCTTGTGAGGCAGGCGTTGCCTCAGCACCGGTGTAACGGGCAAAGAGAACGTCTTCTTGCAGATTCGACAACGGAAGCGTGGCGAGCCCCTGTCCGTAAGCCCGAACCGCTGGTAGGCGCCTGAATCCGAAGCGGGCCGGCCGAAATTCGCGCAAGCCTCGTTGCGGCAACCAGCCTCCGGAGCGGCCCGGAGATAAAGGGACAGCCGCAGGAGTTCTTCAACGATTCCCAGGTTGCTCTTCATGGGGGGCATTTCGCTGCACAGACGACAGTGCAGCAACGGCAACCCCTTGCCAGCGCCGGCTATCGTGTAAGCGCTACCTGGCGCGCCGACTGCGGCCGCACGACGCGCGTGACGAGGCAACGCTGCCGGAACACCGAAGTTCGCGCAGCGCGGATTTTTGCAGAAGTTGACCTGGATAAGCCGTTTGCCACCGTCAGGCAGCTCTGCCTCGACAGCGGGAGGGACTTTGCTGGACGCGGCGCTGGCCGGCCCGGAAGGGTCAGGAAGACCCGACATGAAGAAGCCCCTGTAAGTCATTGACCGACAGGGGCTATTTTGCAGAATCAGAACCAGCTTATCAACAGATTAAGCGATAGGCTTGCCAATTTGGGCGCTTTTTCTTTTTTGCGCCACCGTGTATGGTTAAGGAAAACTTTACCGGCAATCTTCTCCAAATTGCCGCACCGCGACCTCAAATTTCTCGTATGCCGTCCAACAAACCATTGATAAGTTTATATAAGTTGTCGTGGCACGGTCCATGCTTATCTCCGGATACAGGCCAGTACGGCTTTATTTTCTTCAACTCCGGAGATGCGGCATGAATAACGACATCGCTGAAGGCAAGTGGAAGCAAATGGTTGGCAAGGCCAAGACAGCATGGGGTGAACTGACGGACGACGAGTTGACCAAGGCCGAAGGCCGCGCCGACAAGCTCGCCGGTTTGATCCAGGAACGTTACGGCAAGACGCGCGAAGAAGCGGAACGCGAAGTGCGGCGTTTCTTTGACAGCAATCGGGATTTCTGACAGCCCGAGTGAAGGAAATACAGGCGCCCGGTCCGCGCTTACAAAACGTCAGGACCGGCTGCCAGGTAATAACGCAAAGGACCCGAACCGCTTGAGTCGAATCGCCGCCTTTCTGCCGGTGCCGCGCCTGGTGTGCGCACCGGACGATCTGCCTACGTCAGCCGGCCGCGCCTGTAGCGCAGCCGCGCATGTCCAGGTTGTACACGCGGCGCAGGTTCCGACTCGGCATCCGACCGACAGTACCGGCCAGCATCGCGCCCGTGCCGCGCGCCAATGTATCGGCGCAGCGCATCGGGTATTCCATCCATCTAAAAAATTGCGCTCGCCATGCCACACGCCCTGATTGTTGAAGACGATCCTAATAGCCTGTCAGGCCTGTCCGCCATCCTCGCCGCCGACGGTTTCTCCGTCGATACCGCGACGACGATCGCGGAGGCCCGGGCCGCGTTGACGCGCTTCATTCCCGACGTCGTGCTGGTCGACCTGAACCTGCCGGACGGCAGCGGGCTCGACCTGCTGCAACACCTGCCCGCTCATCCGCCCGGTGGCGCCCTGCCCGTTATCGTGATGACCGGCAATGCGACGGTGGAAAGCGCGATCGAAGGTTTGCGCCACGGCATCTGGGATTACCTGCTCAAGCCGGTCAACATTCCCCGTTTGCGCAGCCTGCTCGCGCGCATCCCGCGCCCGTACGAACTGACCGAGGAAGTGCAGACGCTGCGCGCGTCGCTGCGTCAACTAGGTCGTTTCGGCGCGATGCTCGGCCGCAGCGGTGCGATCCAGCACGTCTACGACACGATCGAACATATCGCGCCGACTGAAGCCGCTGTGCTGATTTCCGGCGAATCCGGCACCGGCAAGCAGATCGCGGCGCGCACGATGCACGACATGAGCCGACGCCGCAAAGGTCCGTTCATCACGCTCGACTGCCGGAGCGCGAACAGCGCGGCCGGGCAACGCTCGCTCGACAGCCTGCTGTTCGGTCACGAACGCGGTGCGTTCAACGGCGCCGAGCAGCGCGAACCGGGCCTGTTCGAACAGGCGAGCGGCGGCACGCTGTTCATCGAGGAAATCGCCGAGTTGCCGCGCGCCCAGCAGGAAGCGCTGCTGCGCGCGCTCGACTCGCAGACGTTCATGCGGGTCGGCGGCACGAATCAGGTGGTGACGGACTTCCGGCTGATCGCGTCGACGCGCAAAGCGCCGCGGGCGGCGGTAGCCGACGGCAGCCTGCACGAAGACCTGGCGTTGCGCCTCGAAGCCGCGGCCGTCACGCTGCCGCCGCTGCGCGAGCGCGGCGAGGATCCGGCGCTGATCGCCCAGGCGGTCGTCGACGAATTGAATCACGAAGGCTTGACGCGCGGCGCCGCGGAGACCGCCAAGCAGGTCGCGCCGAATTTCCTGCGCGAATGTCTCGCGTATGAATGGCCGGGCAATGTGCGTGAATTGCAGGACCGCGTGCGGCGCGCGTATCACGCGTCCGGCGACGTGCTGGAGTCCTTGCGCGCCGACGAGGCCGGCTCCGCAAACGGCCGCGATCTGAACGGCAGCCGCGTGCAGGTCACCGTGGGCACGCCGCTCGCGGACGTCGAGGAAATGCTGATTCGCGCGACGCTCGACGCGGTGGGCGGTACGCGTCACCGGGCGGCGTCGCTGCTGGGCATCAGTCCGAAGACGCTGTACAACAAGCTGCAACGTATGCGCTTGAACTAACAGCCACAGCGATCTTTGCGGTTCGCCTTGAGCGAAAAAACGGCGCCTTCATATTCGAAGGCGCCGTTTTTCTTGCGGTGCTTGCCGGCGTTTGGGCTGCCTATGCAAACGCGCTACGCAACAGCGCCTGCGCTTGCAGATATTGCGGATCGGCGACCAGCTTGCTCCACTTCAACGCTTTGCCGCGCGGCCGCATACGTTGCAAGCGCCGTTGCGATTCCTTCGACGGCGTGAAGCGCAGCGCATCCAGCACCTTCTCCGCTTCGTCCGGCTGATTGCAGATCAGCACCATGTCGCAGCCGGCCTGCAGCGCGGCGGTGGCGCCTTCGGTCAGCGTGCCGCCCTGGCGCGCGGCTTCCATCGACAGATCGTCGCTGAAAATCGCGCCTTCGAAGCGCAGCTTGTTGCGCAGAATGTCCTGCAGCCAGACACGCGAGAAACCCGCCGGCTTCGAATCGACCTGCGGATAGATCACATGCGCGGGAATCACCGACCCCAACGACAGGCCGAGCCAGTCGTACGGCGCCACGTCGTCGCGCAGAATCTCTTCGAGCGAACGGTCGTCGACCGGCATGGCGACATGCGAATCCGCGTGGGCGAAACCGTGTCCCGGGAAATGCTTGCCGCAATTGCTCATGCCGGCCAGCGCGAGTCCGTGGTTCAGGCTTTTGGCAAGCAACGCCACCACGCGCGGATCGCGGTGGAACGAGCGGTCGCCGATTACCTGCGATTGTCCATAGTTGAGATCGAGCACCGGCGTAAAGCTCATATCGATGCCGCACGCGCGCAGTTCCGTCGCGAGGATATAGCCGACGGCCGTCGTCACTTTGGTGGCGTGCAACACATCGCTGTCCCACAACGTGCCGAGCTTGCCCATTGCGGGCAGCACCGTGAAGCCGTCGGCGCGAAAGCGTTGCACGCGGCCGCCTTCGTGATCGACGGCGATCAGCAGATCGTCGCGAATCGCGCGGATCGAATCGGTCAGCGCGATCAGTTGCGCGCGGCTCTCGTAATGGCGCGCGAACAGGATCACGCCGCCGGTCATCGGATGGGCAAGGCGGCGCTTGTCGTCGTGGTTCAGCGTTTTGCCGACCACGTCGAGCATCACCGGTCCGGGAATGGTTTTCATCGATTTCCGCTGGAAAAAAGCCTGGAGCAAGGAGAGACGCGGCAGACCTTCGCCGCGTTCAAAGTATTTTTATTCGGCGACGTCGGCCGCGCCCGCTTGCGCCGTTTCCGCAATCACGAACGACACCGCGTAGTCGCGCTCGTCGCTGATCGTCACGCGCGCCGTGATGCCGCGCGCGTCGAGCCACTCGGCCAGTTCGCCGGATGCGACCACCATCGGTTCGCCGCTCGGCTTGTTGAGCGTTTGCAGCGCGCGCCATGTCATCGGCCAGTGCATGCCGAGGCCGATCGCCTTCGAGAACGCTTCTTTCGCCGAGAACCGCGTGGCGAGAAACGCGAGACCGCGCGCCGCCGAACGTGCCTGCCGCGCGTGATAGACGCGCAGTTCGTCCGGACCGAGCACCTTTTCGGCGAAACGGCCGTTGGTGCGCGTCATGACCGCGGCTACGCGACTGACCTGGACGATGTCCGTGCCGATGCCGTAGATTGTCATGCGCGAGCCGCCGCGTTCTATGCGCGCGCGCCGAGACGCGCGGCGACCATGATCGCCTTCATCTCGCGCACCGCGTTATCCCAGCCGGCGAAGATCGCGTGCGCGACGATCGCGTGGCCGATATTCAGCTCGTCAATGCCCTCGATCGCCGCAATCTGCTGGACGTTCGTGTAGTGCAGGCCGTGGCCTGCATTGACCTTGATGCCGAGCGTCCTGCCAAATTCGACGGCGCGCACCACGCGCTCGAATTCGCGCTGCTGTTCGGCGGGATCGTGCGCTTCGGCGTAACGTCCGGTGTGCAGTTCGATCACCGGCGCGCCGGCTTCGTGCGCGGCGCGAATCTGCGTTTCGTCCGGATCGATGAAGAGCGACACCCGCGAGTTGGCGTCGGCGAGTTGCTTGCACGCGGCGCGTACGGCTTCGAACTGGCCGGCGACGTCGAGTCCACCTTCCGTGGTCAGCTCCTGGCGCTTTTCCGGCACGAGGCATACGTCGTGAGGCTGCACTTCGCTGGCGATGTCGAGCATTTCCTGCGTGACCGCGCATTCGAGATTCATGCGCGTCTTCAGAAGCGGGCGCAGCTTGCGCACGTCGGCGTCGACGATATGCCGGCGGTCTTCACGCAGATGCAGCGTGATGACGTCCGCGCCGGCCTCTTCGGCCATCAGCGCGGCGCGGATCGGATCGGGATAGGACGTGCCGCGCGCGTTGCGCAGCGTGGCGACGTGATCGATGTTCACGCCCAGGTCAATCACATTCGGCGACGTAAGAAAGAAGCTCATAAGTTCTGCAAGTCGATCAGGATCTGGCGCGTCGCGAGCGGCGTGCCGCCAAGGTAAGTGTTGAGCAGAAAGCGCATCAGCGTTTTGCTTTGCGCCACGGTCTGCGCTCGATGGTAATCGTCCTGCTCCATGTCGAGCAAGGTTTGCCCCGCGATCACCGGCCAAAGCGCTGGCAGATCGTCGGAGGCTTCGCGCACGCCGCGCTCCGGATCGAACACATAGCGGCCATCGGCCAGCACCGCTTTGCGCGCGACGGTGCGATCCAGCGCCATCGCGTAGCCGGTTTCGCGCAGCAGCACGCGTTCGAACGAACGCAGCACCTGCACGGGCGGCTCGTCGTGCGCGAGACGCGTCATCGTGACGACGTAGTGATGGAACAGTTGCGGATGCGGGTCTTCGCGCGCGCAGAACTTGACCAGCAGTTCATTGACGTAGAAGCCGCACAGCAGCGCGTCGCCGGCCAGCGGCAACATGCCGCCGACCCATTCGGCGCCGGTCAGCGTTCGCACTTCGGATTTGCCCGACCACGACAGCGCGAGCGGCTGGAACGTCTGCAGCACGCCGCGCAGCGCGGAGTGCGGACGCTTCGCGCCCTTCGCGACGAGCGCGAGACGGCCGTGATCGCGCGACAGCACGTCGATGATCAGACTGGTCTCGCGATACGGATAGCTATGGAGAACGAAGGCGGGTTGCTCCGCGATCCGGTAGTCGGACGCGGAGGTGCGCGGAGCACGGCGAGGCGGCGCTTTGCGTGGCTCGCCTTCGGCGCCCTGTGCGCTTTTAGTCGATGAAGATTTTCTGGTGCTACGCGCGGGTTTAGACGCGGGTTTGGACAAATCGCGTGCCGGCGCGGCCGGCTCCGAATCGTCCGGGTCCGCGTCGGAATTCAGCGTCATCCACGCGTCATTCGTACCCATACGCGCGAAGTCCGGCTTCGTTGTCGGCCCAGCCGCTCTTCACCTTGATGAAGGTTTCCAGATACACCGGACCGTCGAACAGCTTTTCCATATCGAGGCGCGCTTCGGTGCTGATCTGTTTCAGCTTGGCGCCTTTCTGCCCAATGATCATCGCCTTGTGTGTGTCGCGGTCGACCATGATGGTCGCGAAAATGCGGCGCAGACGCCCTTCGGTTTCGAACTTGTCGATCAGCACGGTGCTCGTGTACGGCAGCTCGTCGCCGGTCCAGCGGAACACTTTCTCGCGCAGGATTTCCGCGGCGAGGAAGCGCTCGCTGCGATCGGTCAGGTCGTCTTCGCCGTAGATCGGCGCGCCTTCCGGCAGGAACGGTTTGACGGTCGCCATCAGACGCTTGATGTCGTCTGTGTTCTTTGCCGACAGCGGCACGATCTCAGCGAACTTGTGCAGCGCACTGATCTGCTGCATGAACGGGAACAGCGAGGCCTTATCCGACACGCGATCGAGCTTGTTGGCGATCAGCAGCGTCGGCACCGACGGCGGAATCAGGTCGAGCACCTTCTGATCGTCCGGGCCGAAACGGCCGGCTTCGATCACGAACAGGATTGCGTCGACCGAAGTCAGCGTAGACGTGACCGCGCGATTCAGCGAACGGTTCAGCGCGCCGCTGTGCTTGGTCTGAAAACCCGGCGTGTCGACGAAAATGTATTGCGCGTCTTCGAGCGTATGAATGCCCGTGATGCGATGGCGCGTGGTCTGCGCCTTGCGCGACGTGATACTGACTTTCTGGCCGACCAGCGCGTTCATCAGCGTGGATTTGCCGACGTTGGGGCGGCCGACGATCGCGACCATGCCGCAGCGAAAACCAGTGGGAGTGGGAATGTTCATATTCGGGCTACGGCAAGTTCGGATCGACGCGCGGGAATGGCGCGCCGATGGCAATCAATGGCCCGCGTCGGCGACGCGCGTTTGCACCGCGTCGGCTACGCCGGGTTCGTGTTCGGTGGGTGCCGCTGCCGGGCTCGGCACGGGCACGGCGGGACCGGGCGTGGCCTCGCGGCTGCGGTGTTTGTCGACGCTGCGGACTGCGGCGGTTTCTGGCTTCGCTTCCGGTTTGGCTTCGGCGGGTTTGGCTTCAGCGGGTTTCGCATCCGCGGCCTTGGTGTCGAGCTTTTCGGCGGCTTTTTCCGCTGCGGCTTTGTCAGCGGACTTGTCGCCCGCGTGAGCGGCCGCCTTCTCTACCTTCTCGGCGCGCTCAGCTTTGTCCTGTCCGCTGTACTCCACGTGCGCGGCGCGAATCACCGCCAGTGGCGCGGCTGTCGCTGTCAATGTCGGACGTTCGGTTGCGGGCTCGGCAGCCGCGCGCGATTCACCGCGCCCCGCTCCGCGCTCGCTCTTGCGATCCGGACTGCGTAAATCCAGCGCAGCTTGCACGCCCGTCACACCAGGAACGATCTCCGGCTCGGCATGCTTGGCCGCGCGAGCGCCTTTCGAGCGCTTGGGCTTGGCGACCACGGCGGGCGCCGCGGCCATGACTTCGTCGAGTGCTTTCTTGGCCGCCGCCTGCTCCGCCGCGCGACGGCTCGCGCCGGAACCGGAAACTTTCACGTCCAGTTTCGGCACCGTGCACTCGACTTCGAATTGCTGATTGTGCGCCGCACCATGCGTGGCGACGACCGTATAAGTCGGCAGCGCGATCTTGTGGCCTTGCAAGTACTCCTGCAGCAGCGTCTTGGCATCCTTGCCGAGCGTGCGCGGGTCGATGTGATCCAGAATCGGCACGTAAAGGCGCTTGATGACCGTCTGAGCGGCGTCGAAGCCGCCGTCGAGGAACACGGCTCCCAGCACCGCTTCGAGCGTGTCAGCGAGGATGGAGGGCCGGCGGAAGCCGCCGCTGCGCAACTCGCCTTCGCCCAGCCGCAATCCTTCGGAAATATTCAGGGCCTGAGCGATTTCGTAAAGCGACTGCTGTTTGACCAGATTGGCGCGGACGCGCGACAGGTCGCCCTCGTCCAATTTGCCGAAACGTTGGAACAAAAGCGCGGCCACCGCGCAATTTAGAACGGAGTCGCCAAGAAACTCGAGCCGTTCGTTATGCGTGGCACTGTGACTGCGGTGCGTTAAAGCCTGGCGCAACAATTCCGCATTGCGAAATTCGTAGCGCAGTCGGCTTTCCAACGGAGATAGGGGCATGGGCAGAGTATAACGCGGGCGCCAGACCCGGCGAAAACGCGGGGCGGCCAGCGGAAAAAGCGTGGTGAAGCGACGTTACCGCGGGATCTTAAAGTAGCGTGAGAACACGCCGCGGCTCATGTGACCTGGTGAAGGCCAACAGCGAGCCAAGCACGCGGCGTGTCGTGCAATCAACGCACACGATCTCAGTTGAATGAGCCGATGCGTTTCAGATTGCTGAAATTCATCCAGATGAAAAACGCGCGGCCGACGATATTCTTGTCCGGCGCGAAACCCCAGTAACGGCTGTCCGCGCTGTTATCGCGGTTGTCGCCCATCATGAAGTAATTGCCCGGCGGCACCTTGCAGATCACGCCGCGTGCGTTGTATGTGCAGTTGTCGCGATACGGATAATCTTCGGCGCCGACAATGAACGGCGGCACGGCGGGATTGTTGAGAATCGCGTTCTTGCGGCCGTCGAGATCTTCTTCGAACTGTTTCGCGTAACCCATGCGTTCGTCGTCGAGATAATCGGGCAGCGGCGTTTCCGGTACAGGCTTGCCGTTGATGGTGAGTTGCTTGTCCTGATACGCGACGGTGTCGCCCGGCAAGCCGATCACGCGCTTGATGTAGTCGACCGATTCGTCTTTCGGGTAACGGAACACCACCACGTCGCCGCGTTGGAGCGGACGGCCTTCGGTGATTTTCGTGTTGGTGATCGGCAGACGGATGCCGTAGTCGAATTTATTCACGAGGATGAAGTCGCCCACCAGCAGCGTCGGCACCATCGAACCCGAAGGAATCTTGAACGGCTCGACTACGAACGAGCGCACCACGAACACCACCAGAATCACCGGGAAAAAGCTCGCCGAATACTCGAGCCACCACGGTTGGCGCAGCTTGTCGTCACGCAGACGCGCGCGCGTTTGCGCCGCGTTTTCATCAGCGAAACGCTCGCCGATGCGTGCCTGCTGGCGGTCGAACTCGGCGACCGCGGCTTCCGCCGCGCGGCGCCGTTGCGGCATGAAAACCAGTTTATCTGCGACCCACGCGACGCCCGTCAAAATGACGAGCACAAAAAGAATCAGCGCAAAATTCATAGGGTTCCGTTGTTCGTCTTATTTGTCTTCGACACGCAAAATCGCGAGAAAAGCCTCTTGCGGAATCTCGACCGATCCCACCTGCTTCATTCGCTTCTTGCCTGCCTTTTGCTTTTCCAGCAGCTTCTTCTTACGCGAGATGTCGCCGCCGTAGCATTTTGCCAGCACGTTCTTACGCAACGCTTTAATGTTCTCGCGCGCAATGATGTTTGCGCCGATGGTGGCCTGAATCGCGACGTCGTACATTTGACGCGGAATCAGTTCACGCATTTTCGACGCCACTTCGCGGCCGCGATACTGGCTCTGCGAACGGTGCACGATGACCGACAGCGCGTCGACCTTGTCGCCGTTGATCAGCATGTCGACCTTCACTACGTCTGCCGCGCGGTATTCCTTGAACTCGTAATCCATCGACGCATAGCCGCGCGAAATCGACTTCAGACGATCGAAGAAATCGAGCACGACTTCGCCCATCGGAATTTCGTACGTGAGTTGCACCTGACGGCCGTGATACTGCATGTTGATCTGCGTGCCGCGCTTTTGCGTACACAGCGTAATCACCGAGCCGACGTAGTCTTGCGGCATGTACAGGTTCACGGTGACGATCGGCTCGCGCACTTCTTCGATCTTCGACGGCTCCGGCATCTTGGCCGGATTCTCCACCATGATGGTCGTGCCGTCGCGCTGCAGGACTTCGTACACCACGGTCGGCGCCGTGGTGATCAGGTCCATGTCGAATTCTCGCTCCAGCCGTTCCTGCACGATCTCCATATGCAGCAGACCGAGGAAGCCGCAACGGAAACCGAAACCGAGCGCCTGCGACACTTCCGGCTCGTACATCAGCGAGGCGTCGTTCAGCTTCAGCTTTTCGAGCGAATCGCGCAGCGCGTCGTACTGGTTTGCTTCGACCGGATAGAGACCGGCGAACACCTGCGGCTTCACTTCCTTGAAGCCGGGCAGCGGTTCGGCTGCGGGACGATTTACCAACGTCACGGTGTCGCCAACCTTTGCCGCGGCCAATTCCTTGATGCCGGCGATGATGAAGCCCACCTGCCCGGCCGACAGCGATTCGAGATTCTTCGACTTCGGCGTGAACACGCCGACATGCTCGACCGGATACTGCGCGCCGGTCGCCATCATGCGGATCTTGTCCTTGGGACGCAGCGTGCCGTTGACGATACGCACCAGCATCACGACGCCGACGTAGTTGTCGAACCACGAGTCGATGATCAGCGCCTGCAACGGCGCTTCCGGATCGCCCTTGGGCGGCGGCACTTTGGCGACCAGCGCTTCGAGTACGTCTTCGACGCCGAGGCCGGTTTTGGCGCTGCAATGCGTGGCGTCGGTTGCGTCGATACCGATCACGTCTTCGATTTCGGCGATCGCGTTTTCAGGGTTCGCGGCCGGAAGATCGATCTTGTTGAGCACCGGAATCACGTCGACGCCGAGTTCGATCGCCGTGTAGCAGTTGGCGACGGTTTGCGCTTCCACACCCTGGCTCGCATCGACGACCAGCAGCGCGCCTTCGCATGCGGACAGCGAGCGGCTGACTTCGTACGAGAAGTCGACGTGGCCCGGCGTGTCGATCATGTTCAGGTTGTAGACTTGCCCGTCACGGGCTTTGTACGTCAGTGCGGCGGTTTGTGCCTTGATGGTGATGCCGCGCTCGCGTTCGAGATCCATCGAATCGAGCACTTGAGATTCCATCTCGCGGTCGGACAGGCCGCCGCAAATCTGGATGATGCGATCGGCGAGCGTCGACTTGCCATGGTCGATGTGCGCAATGATCGAGAAGTTACGAATATGATCCATTCAGTGCCGATCAAGCAAAAAAGGCGCGCTCGGACAATAGCGGAGCACGCCTTGTAAGTAGGTGAAAAACCTATCTATTTTAGCCGAAAAGGCTATCGCCCGGCGCATCTTGCGAAGCTCGGGCGGAAAAGACGGCTTAAGAGAGGCGTGAAACTCGATGTG
Source organism: Paraburkholderia phytofirmans (assembly GCF_046028095.1). GTDB lineage: Bacteria > Pseudomonadota > Gammaproteobacteria > Burkholderiales > Burkholderiaceae > Paraburkholderia > Paraburkholderia phytofirmans_A. The sequence continues at coordinate 86,867 of NZ_JAQQDJ010000014.1, read as the reverse complement.
AACGGCGCGGCGTTGGCGCTGTGTTCGAACCCTTGAGTCAAGCTCAGGGCGTGGCCGCGACCCGTGCGGCGAGCGCGGCACGAACCCGCGCTTCGTCGAGGTGATAGTGACACAACTCGACGCCGTCGCAGACCAGAACCGGCACCAGTTCGTTGTAACGCGCTTCCAGTACAGGATCGATGTCGACGTCGATCACCTCGACCTGCGCGCCGAACTCGGTCAGCAAGGGCTCGAGCGCGGCACGCAGGTCGTCGCAAAGGTGGCACCACGCGCGCCCGTAAAGCGTGAGCGGCGCCGCCTTCGTCATTTCTGGACGCTGCGCGGGCGGACCGGCACGAACTGCGTGTTCTCGCCGCGGCGAACCAGCAGCGCGACCATCTTCTGCGGATCGAGATGCGAACTCACTTCGTCGAACTGCTTCGCGCTGGTGATGTCCGTATCACCCACCCGCAGGATGATGTCGCCCTTTTGCAAGCCGACGCGCGCTGCGGGACCGTCCGCGGCGTCGATCTGCACGCCGTTGCGCAATTTCAGCGCCTTCAGCTGGTCGGCCGGGATATCGCTGACGGCCACACCCAGCGCGTTGGTGGCGCGCTGCTTCGGCGGCTGCGGTTTCTTCTGATCCGCCTTGGCCGTTTTATCCGGCTGCATTTCGGCGATCGTCACCGGCAGATCGCGCGTCTGTCCCTTGCGCCAGATCGTGATCGTCGACCTGGTGCCCGGCTTGGTGTCGCCGACCATGCGCGGCAGGTCGGTTGCCGTATCGACCGAATGGCCGTTGAACTTCAGGATGATGTCGCCCGGCTGCACGCCGGCCTTGTCCGCCGGGCCGCCCGGTTCGACGCTGCTCACCAGCGCGCCCTGCGCCTTCGGCAGGCCGAGCGAGTCGGCCACGTCTTTGGTCACTTCGCCGATCGCTACCGCGATCCGGCCGCGCACGACCTTACCCGACGCCTTCAGCTGATCGGCCACGCGCATGGCTTCGTCGATCGGAATCGCGAACGAGATGCCCATGAAACCGCCCGTGCGGCTGTAGATCTGCGAGTTGATGCCGATCACCTCGCCCTGCATATTGATCAGCGGACCGCCCGAATTGCCCGGATTGACGGCCACGTCGGTCTGGATGAACGGCAGATAGTCGCCCGTATCGCGCCCCTTGGCGCTGACAATGCCGGCCGTCACCGTGTTCTCGAGACCGAAGGGCGAACCGATCGCCACGACCCACTCGCCCACGCGCACCTTGTTCGAGTCGCCGATCGTGATGGTCGGCAGATTGGCGGCGCTGATCTTCACGACGGCAACGTCGGTCCGATCGTCCACGCCGATCAGCTTCGCCTTGAATTCGCGCTTGTCGGTGAGCGTGACGTAAATGGTGTCCGCGTCGTCGATGACGTGCGCGTTGGTCATCACGTAACCGTCCGCCGACAGAATGAAGCCCGAGCCGACGCCGCTGTTCTGCTCGGCATCGCTGTTATCCGGCAAGTCCTGACTGCCGCCACTGCCGCCGTTGTCGCCGCCACGCGGCGAACCCGGCGCACCGGGGGATTGCGGCGACTGCGGCAACGGAATGCCGAAGAAGCGCCGGAAAAACTCGGACATGTCGCCGTCGTCCATGCCCGGCGGCAAACCGCCGCGAGCACCGCTGTTCGACACGCGTGTAGTCGTGCGAATGTTGACGACCGCCGGGCCGACCTTGTCGACCAGATCAGTGAAGTCGGGCAGATTGGCGGCCGAAGCCGCCGATGCCGTATGCGGCACGAGCGGCAGACAAGCCGCTACCACCGCGGCCGCGAGGAATTTGCGCACCGAGAAAGTCGTCATATCGTAGCAAGCCGAGGGATTCAGGATTCGGGGGATTACTTCGGAGCTTTGTATTCTATGGCAGACGCAAATTGCTGCAATGTGGTCTGGGGCACTTCACCGAGCAGAGTAATCCAGAAGTCGCCGCGACGCTTGACGAGCACGTGCGTGGCGCCGCTGCTTCCCGCACCTTCCTTGCGCGTGTTGTTTTCAACCGGTTCGACGAACACCGAAATGGCCGCGAGGCCGTCTGAGAACACCGCCTGGTCCACCGGAATGGTCGGCTGGCCCGGATCGCGCGCGGCCATGGGTCGGCGCAGTTCACGAATCTTGCGGAAGCCCGGCACCGTCGGCGTGATCTGCCAGCCTTGCGCGGCCATGTCGACCGGCTCGACCGGCGGACGCACCACGGTCCAACCCGCCGTATTACGAATACCGCTGACGATGCCGGCCTTGTCGACCGGCACACCGATGCGAATCTGGGAAAACGACAGTTGCTCGAGCACCTGGCCATTCGTGTCGAGCGTCTGCGCACGCAGCAGGAGGCCGGTTTTCTTGTCGGCCCACAGCTTGTACGCAAAGCGATAGGCGTCTTTCGGATCGAGTTCGATCACCTGGCTGTCGACGCCCGCGACGCGGTCGTCGCCGAGCAGCTTGGGCTCGTAAACCGACAGCACCTGCTCGCCGCTCACGGCCAGCAGCGCGGGGAACGAGTCTTTGTTCTGACGTTTTTCGACGACGCACAAATGCCGCTCCGGCACGAACGTGTAGAGCTCGTCGTTATGACGCAGCATTTTGCGCGGCTTGCCGTCGAGGCTTTCGAGTTGCTCGAATTCGCCGTCCGCACGGGTCGCGTAGTGCGCGATCCGCGACGTTTGAACGAAATTGCCGCGCTGATAGACGAATGCGCCCTCGTAATTCTGCTGCTGCGCGGCCTGATGGATGCGATCCAGCAGATCCGCAGCCGTGCGACGGGCAACGAGCGGATCGTCGGTTTGTGCAAAGACCCGCGGTGTAGCGGACAACAATACGGCTGCGCAGAACAGAAATGCCGGCAGCCGCCCCCAGATAGTCGTTTTATTCAACCGCGGAGTCTGCATCAAACTATTGGCCTTGCGTAGAAACAGCGGCAGCGCGAATCAGCGGCATCGAGCCCGGCATGACCGGTTGCTGCGCGAATTGCTGATGAGCTTCCAGATACTGGTCGAGACTGGCGTCGCGAATGATATTGGCGTCTTGCGCGACCGGCTGGACCGTAGCTGTCGGAGCCATAGCCACGCGCTGCAGCGAATCGACACGCGACTGAACCGACGCAAGCTGCGCCGCGCCCGAGCCGCCCGGCACGCCTTGTAGCTGCGGCACGACGATCCACGTCAGCGTGGCAGCCGCTGCTGCGACCGCAAAAGCCGGCACGACACGGCGGCGCAACGCCAGCAAACGACGCGCAACCGGCATGGCGGCGGGCGCCAGCACGTGCGGTTCGTTGTCGAGGCGCGCGGCGAAACCGCTCAGAAACGCGCTGCTCGCCGCCGGGCTGACCGCCAGATCGTCGGAACGCAACGCGTCGCCGATCAGGTGATAGCTCGACCAGGCGGCGCGATCCTCGCCATTCAACCCGGAAATAAACGTGTCCAGATTCAGATGCTCTTCGCCGAACAGCTCACCGTCGACAAAAGCGGACAGACGCTCGCCGCGCGAGCTGGCTTGCGATTGCATCGAGACCGACCCCATGATGCTCCCCATCTTACAAATACCCCGTAGTGACACCACTAATCCAGATATTGCACCCGCGTCCCTTCCAACCGGCTGGTGGTTTACCAGCGCTTGCCTTCAGGTGTGTCAAGCAACGGACGCAATTTTGCCGCAATGGCTTCGCGAGCGCGGAAAATTCGTGATCTGACTGTGCCAATTGGGCAACCCATCATCTCAGCGATTTCCTCGTAGCTCAAACCTTCAATTTCACGAAGAGTAATGGCGGTGCGCAACTCTTCCGGTAAAACCGCCATCGCAGCATTGACCGTCTCAGCGATCTGCTTGCTCATCAACATCGACTCAGGCGTGTTGATATCCCTTAGTTGGTCCGCGTCCGAGAAAGTTTCAGCTTCTTCAGCATCTGCTTCGGTCGAGGTCGGCGCGCGCCGCCCTTGGGTCGCAAGGTAGTTCTTTGCCGTGTTGACGGCAATCCGGTACAACCACGTATAAAAGGCCGATTCACCGCGAAACTGCGGCAACGCCCGGTACGCCTTGATAAAGGCGTCCTGAGCGACGTCTTCTACCTCGGCGGGGTCCCGCACGAGGCGCGAGATCAGCCGGAGAATCTTGCGGTGGTATTTGGAGACCAGTAGCTCGAACGCGGCCTTATCGCCCTTCTGGACGCGCTCGACCAGCACCTGATCAATTTCTTTTTCGCTCACCTGATAAATCCGTTAACTATAGGGCGCATGGCGGGGGACCATTGTAGCGTCCCCATCATCCGGGTACGTTACGCCGGTAACAGCGGTTACAGTCGTTACAGTCAGGCGCCGGCGCCACGCCGGCCCAGCACGGCCAGTTCCCGGAAAATGGGCGCCGGGAGTGCGTCGGCGGCAAGTAGCAGAGTGCGTGAACCGCCCTGCTCCGGCATCAGCGCCAGCAATAGCAAGCGACTGCTCCATTGCGAACAACCGGCAATACGGCCTTGCGCAAGCAGCGCGCCGGTCCGGCTCCAGACAGACAATCCGTCCGGCCCGATTTTCAACGCGACAGGTTGCGTGCGCTCGTACCGGAGCGCGCAAAGCGCGAGCCACGCCCACACCGCGAGCGTCAACGGAACGGCCTGCCACGTGCCCAGATGCGACGCGAGGCAAGCAAAGACAGCCGATGTCGCCGTCAGAACGAAAACCCGTAACGCAGCCCAGACGGCGACGGAGCGCCGCAGCGCAATCTGCTGCGGCGCTCCGTCGGGCGTGGCCGATTCAGGGGAAAGCGCCGGTACAACCGGCGCCGTCGACTGGCGCGTCACCAACTATCAGGCGATCAGGCGCGCTTGAAGACCAGCGTGCCGTTCGTGCCGCCGAACCCGAACGAGTTCTTCAGCGCGACGTCGATCTTCATCTCCCGCGCGGTGTTGGCGCAGTAGTCCAGGTCGCAGGCCGGATCCTGGTTGAAGATGTTGATGGTCGGCGGCGACACCTGATGATGCACGGCCAGCACGGTGAACACCGACTCCAGACCGCCGGCTCCGCCCAGCAGGTGACCCGTCATCGACTTGGTCGAGTTCACGACCATGTCTTTGGCGTGGTCGCCGAAAGCGCGCTTGATGCCGGTGGTTTCAGCCAGGTCGCCGAGCGGCGTGGACGTGCCGTGCGCGTTCAGGTAATTCACCTGATCCGTGTTGATGCCCGCGTTCTTCAACGCGGCCAGCATGCAGCGGCGAGCGCCGTCGCCGTCTTCCAGCGGCGCGGTCATGTGATAGGCGTCGCCGCTCATCCCATAGCCGCTGACTTCGGCGTAAATCTTCGCGCCGCGTGCCTTCGCGTGTTCGTACTCTTCGAGCACCATCACGCCGGCGCCCTCGCCCAGCACGAAACCGTCGCGATCCTTGTCCCACGGACGGCTCGCGGTTGCCGGATCGTCATTGCGTTGCGACAGCGCGCGCGCCGCCGCAAAGCCGCCGATACCCAGCGGCGACACGGTCGATTCCGCGCCGCCTGCGATCATCACGTCGGCGTCGCCGTATTCGATCAGGCGCGATGCCTCGCCGATACAGTGCAGGCCGGTGGTGCAGGCGGTGACGATCGCCAGATTCGGCCCCTTGATGCCGAACTTGATCGACAGATGGCCGGAGATCATGTTGATGATCGACGCCGGCACGAAGAACGGCGAAATACGGCGCGGGCCGCGATTGAGCAGTTCGGTTTGCGTAACTTCGATCATCGGCAAACCGCCGATGCCCGAACCGACCACTACACCGATACGCTCCGAATTCTCGTCGGTGACTTCGAGACCGCTGTCCTGCATCGCCTGGATGCCTGCAGCCACGCCGTAATGGATGAACGTATCCATGTGGCGCGCTTCCTTACCGGGGATGTAGTCCTCGATATTGAAGCCCTTCACCTCGCCGGCGAAACGAGTCGAAAAGTTCGACGCATCGAACTTCGTGATATTGGCAATACCCGACTTGCCGGCGACCAGATTGGCCCAGCCGTCGGCAACATTATTGCCAACAGGCGAAATCAGCCCCAGGCCTGTAACAACAACACGACGGCGGCTCACGGTAACCCCTTTTTCATAGATGACAAAAGCAAAAGCCACAGCGGCCACAGGAACCTGCCCTGTGTGCCCTGTGGCTGTTTAACTCGGCAATCGCGCGAAAACTTGCGCTGTCGACATCGCTGGCTCCTGCTTGGCAAAACGCGCGGCAAAAAGCACCAACCCTGCTGGCGTCGGCAACCGACACGGCAGGGCGTCATACGCCGCCAACGCAGAAACGCGGGCGCGAATGACCTTAGGCCTTGACGTTCGCGCGAGCGTAGTCGATCGCTTGCTGAACGGTGGTGATCTTCTCGGCTTCTTCATCCGGAATTTCCATGCCGAATTCGTCTTCGAGGGCCATCACGAGTTCAACGGTGTCGAGCGAGTCGGCGCCGAGGTCGTTCACGAACGAAGCTTCGTTCTTGATCTCAGCTTCTGCAACGCCCAGTTGTTCTGCGACGATCTTCTTGACGCGCTGTTCGATATTGTCCATTACCCCTCCAAGGGAAAAGAAGTTCAAAAATACAGGTGCGCGCATTTTATCAGGTTTGACCCGGCAAAAAAGCGGCGCATCGGGTTGCTGTCAAGGCATGCGCCTTTACGCATTTACAAACGCATCAAGGCGCGGATAGTAACCGAATTTGGTTACGACATGTACATCCCGCCGTTCACATGCAGTGTCGTGCCGGTGATATAGCCGGCTTGCGGCGATGCCAGAAACGCCACGGCGTGCGCGATATCTTCCGGGCTGCCGAGGCGGCCCAGCGGAATCTGCGTCTTCAGCGCCGTTTGCTGCTCTTCCGGCAGGGTTTTGGTCATGTCGGTATCGATAAAGCCCGGCGCCACGCAATTCACCGTGATGTTGCGGCTGCCGATCTCGCGCGCGAGCGCGCGCGTCATGCCCGCCACGCCCGCTTTCGCGGCGGCGTAATTGATCTGTCCAGGGTTGCCGGCCGAGCCGACCACCGACGTGATGTTGATGATGCGGCCGCCCTTCGCCTTCATCATGGGACGCAGCACCGCGCGCGACAGACGGAATACCGACTTGAGGTTGGTGTCGACCACCGCGTCCCAATCGTCGTCCTTCATGCGCATGGCGAGTTGATCCTGCGTGATGCCGGCGTTGTTCACCAGCACGTGCAGCGCGCCGAATTCCTTCACCGTGCCGTCGATCAGCGCTTCTGCCGCAGCCGCGTCGTTGACGTTGAGCACTACGCCGCGACCGTTCACGCCGGCTGCGTTAAACGCTTCGCTGATGGCGGCCGCGCCGCTTTCGCTGGTCGCCGTGCCGATCACTGTCGCGCCCTGGCGCGCCAGTTCCATGGCGATCGCACGGCCAATGCCGCGCGAAGCGCCAGTGACGATTGCGATCTGCTTGTCGAGAGTCTTTTCCATCTGTCAGTCCGAATGCCCTTCGGAGGGCTGATTGATTCTTGATGCTTGCGTCTGATGCTGCTCATGCAGCGCCCGCTGCCAGACGCTCACGAGACTATGCGTTCAGCCTGCCGTTACCAGCTTGAGCGTTTCTTCGAGCGAAGCCGGATCGAAGATCGAAGCGCCGACCAGGTTGCCGTCGATACGCTTGGTCAAACCCGCAAGGACCTTGCCCGGACCGCATTCGATCACGTGCGTGACGCCTTGAGCCGACATGGCCTGAACGCTTTCGACCCAACGCACCGCACCGGCTGCCTGGCGCACCAGCGCGTCCTTGATCTTGACCGGCTCGTTGACCACGGCGACGTCGACGTTGTTGATGACCGGAATCGCCGGCACCTGCACCTCGACGCTCGCCAGATACTCACACAACTGGTCCGACGCCGGCTTGAGCAGCGACGAGTGGAACGGTGCCGAGACCGGCAGCGGCAACGCGCGCTTGGCGCCCTTCGCTTTCGCGACTTCGCAGGCCTTTTCAACCGCAGCCTTGTTTCCTGCGATCACGACCTGCGCCGGCGCATTGAAATTCACCGCTTCGACGACGCCCGCGACCGACGCTTCGGCGCACACCGCGCGCACCGCGTCGTCGTCGAGACCGAGAATCGCGGCCATGCCGCCTTCACCGACCGGCACCGCCGTCTGCATGGCTTGCGCGCGAAAACGCACGAGCGGCACAGCGTCGCGAAACGCGATCGCGCCCGCCGCGACCAGCGCGGTGTACTCGCCGAGGCTATGGCCCGCGACGATCGCCGGCTTCGGGCCGCCAGCCTGCAGCCACGCGCGATACATCGCGTAAGCGGCGGTCAGCATGACCGGCTGGGTGTTGGTGGTGAGGTTCAGATCTTCGACGGGGCCTTCGGCGATCAGCTTGCCGAGATCCTGATTGAGCGCATCGGAGGCTTCCTGAACCGTCTCACGCACGATGGCGTGATCGGCGAATGCGTTGAGCATGCCGACGGACTGCGAACCTTGCCCAGGAAAAACGAACGCAAATTTCATATCGTCCCCAAAATCGATTTAGTCAGATGTGGGTGGCGCGCCCAGTTGATGGCGAGCGCGCTCAAGCGTAGTCGAGCGCTGTGAAGAGCGCTCGCCATAACGTCGCCGCTATCAGTAGCGGATAACCGACGCGCCCCACGTGAAGCCGCCGCCGACACCTTCGATCAGCACGTTCTGGCCGCGCTTGATGCGGCCGTCGCGCACCGCGACGTCGAATGCGAGCGGAATGGACGCAGCCGACGTATTGCCGTGCTCGCCCACCGTGACGACCATGCGTTCCTGCGGCAAGCCGAGCTTGCGGCAAGTGCTTTGCATGATGCGGATATTCGCCTGATGCGGAATCAGCCAGTCGATCTGCTCAGCCGACATATTGGCCTTCTCGAGCGCTTCGACCGCGACCTTTTCGAGCACGTTGACGGCGAGCTTGAACACCGCCTGCCCGTCCATATGCAGGAACGCGCTGCCCGCTACGACGCCGCCGTTCACATTGCCCGGCGTGCAGAGAATGTTCGAATGGCTGCCGTCGGCGTGCAATGCGCTCGCCAGCACGCCCGGTTGTTCGGACGCCTGCAGGATCACCGCGCCCGCGCCGTCGCCGAACAGCACGCAGGTCGTACGGTCGTTGAAGTCGAGAATGCGCGAGAAGGTTTCCGCACCGATCACGAGCGCCGTGCGATGCTGACCGCTGCGGATGAAACTGTCCGCCGTGGCCACCGCGTAGGCAAAACCGGAACAGACGGCCTGCACGTCGAATGCCGCGCCGTGGTTCTTGATGCCGAGCTTGTTCTGCAACAGGCACGCCGTGCTCGGAAACACGAAGTCGGGCGTGGAAGTGGCGACGATGATCAGATCGATGGACTGCGGGTCGATATCCGCTGCTTCGATCGCGCGTTGCGAAGCGATGAGCGCGAGATCGCTGGTCGTGACATCAGGGTCCGCGAAATGGCGCGCATGAATGCCCGTGCGGGCAACGATCCATTCGTCGCTCGTCTCGACACCTTGCTTGCCAAGACGCTCGGCCAGATCCTGATTGGTGACGCGGTTGGGCGGCAGATAGCTGCCGGTGCCCAGCACGCGGGAATAAATTGTCGATTGAGCCATTATGCCTTCGAGGATTGCGCAGCGTAGGGCTCGGCTGGCTGGCCGGCGATCGGGCTTGCGTGACCCGCACCGCTTGCGTCGCGCGCCGCCTGTTCGAGAGAACCTGCATTCTCTTCCATCGCTCGCGCAAGGCGTTCCAGCACGCCGTTTTTGACGGCATCATACCCGCGTTTGATAGCCCACTCAAACCCGTAAGCATCCGCCGAACCGTGGCTTTTGATCACCAGCCCGCGCAGGCCGAGCAACGCGGCACCATTGTATTGCCGATGATCGACGCGTTTCTTGAAGCGCATCAATACCGGCAAGGCGAGCACAGCCATCACCTTGGTGAGCCACGAACGGCCGAACTCTTCCTTGATGATGTTGGACAGCATCTGCGCGAGGCCTTCCGACGTCTTCAGCGCGACATTGCCGACAAAACCGTCGCAGACGATGACGTCGACCGTGCCCTTGAAGATATCGTTACCTTCAACGTTACCGTGAAAGTTAAGTGTACTCGCGCGCAGCAGTTCGCCGGCACGTTTGATGGTGTCGTTGCCCTTGATGACTTCTTCGCCGATGTTGAGCAGCCCGATGGTAGGCCGATCCTTGCCCTCGAGCGCGGACACGAGCGCGTGCCCCATCTCCGCGAACTGCAGCAGATGCTGCGGCTCGCAGTCGACGTTGGCGCCCAGGTCGAGCATCATCGTGTAGCCATTGGGATTGGGCAGTGCCGACGCGATGGCCGGGCGTTCGATGCCCGACAGCGTTTTCAGCACGTAGCGCGAGACCGCCATCAGCGCGCCGGTGTTGCCGGCGGAAATGCAGGCTTGCGCCTCGCCTTCCTTGACGCGGTTCAGCGCCACGCGCATGGAGGAATCTTTTTTCTTGCGCAGCGCGACTTCGACCGGATCGTCCATGGCGACGATCTCGGAAGCGGGCACGACGGTCAGCGCCGGCAGGTCCTGAGCCTTCAACTTTTTCAGCTGCGCACGAATCGCGCTTTCGATGCCGACGAGCAGTAGCTCAGCATCGGGATGCGATCGAACGAAGTTGACGGCAGCGGGAACGGTCACGGACGGGCCGTGGTCGCCTCCCATGCAATCTATCGTGAGCTTTACTGTCATGGAGTGCGACGAATTTCAGACGCCCCGCATGGAATCATAGTAAGCGCCGAGGCGCCAACTGCGATCGACACAAAAAAGCGGCAATTGAATGCCGCCTTTTTGCCGAGCCGGGAAAATGTCAAGCGAGCCGATCGCCACGCGAAACGCCACAAAGCGACACGCAGTGAAACGCGCAATGAAACGATTAATCGTTCTTCGTCTTGACGACTTTCTTGCCGCGATAGTAGCCGTTCGGGCTAACGTGGTGACGCAGATGCACTTCGCCCGTGCTCGGTTCCACTGCCAGCGGCGCTGCCGTCAGGAAATCGTGCGAACGGTGCATGCCGCGCTTCGACGGCGACTTCTTATTTTGTTGAACTGCCATGACTAACTCCTAAAAATTTTCCGAATTCTAACACAGCCCGATCCGGTCTCCGTCACTGGCCGAATGGCCAATGCGCCCGCATCGCGCTCCCATGCAACTGTTCAGTGCTTCTTGTCGTCCGGCTCACCGCGCTTGAGACTCTGGAGCGCCGCAAACGGATTAGGCCGTTCGGGCTCGCCGCCCTCACCCGCTTCGTCCAGTATGCCTTCGTCGCCCTCGCCTTCAGTACCGGCCACACCAGAGACGAGGCTCTCGTGCACTTCGGGACAGACCTCGTGCTTAGGCACGAGCGGCAAGGAAAGCAGCAACTCTTCTTCGATCAAGTCGATGAGATCGAAATGGTTCGAACCCACGATCACTTCGACTTCATCCTCGTCGAGCGGAAACTCTTCGGCTTCCGCCTCAGTGTTGACGATCCGGTAAGTTGCATCGACGTTGAATGCCTGCAAGTACGGTGTCATGCACCGCTGACATTCGAGCCAGGCAGCGCCGTGAATCGCCATCCTTAAATAAGGCTGAGGACCCTCGGTGCCGTCGTCCTGCAATTCCGGCTGCGTCGCCCCTTCGGCTTGCCAGGTGAACGCGGCATCGCGGTCTGGCGCTTCTGCCGGGACTTCGCTTAACATGCGCGGCAGTTGCGAGACGCGCACGACACCCGCGGCCTGACGCCCACTCCGCGCGAATTCGAACAGATCGATATCATGCGGGTCGGACAGACCTGCAGGGTTGCCAGGATGTTGAGTCATGTGCGCTCCTGCGTCGGCAAGGATTTCGCCGGATATAACCGCGAGGTATAACCGATTTGCGAGACAGCCCGTGAGACTCATGTGTTTGCCTGCAGTGACCACAGCCATTGATCACTGCCATTGACACGCACCGAGACTCGCCTAGCGCAAGCATACCGATGAAAAGCCCGAAATCATATCCGTTTTGTCTTTTCGAGTCAAACACTTAAGCCCGTACGTGCGCGAGCTTTGCGCAACCCCGTACGCCCCGCCTCCCTAGCCGTCGGTTACCCATGTCAGATTCTCCCAATCGCCCGCCACGCCTGATTCTGGCGTCGAGCTCGCCTTATCGTCGCGAATTGCTCGAACGCCTGCGCGTGCCGTTCGATGTCGTCGCGCCCGCAATCGACGAGACCCCGCTCGCCGGCGAAACACCCGAAGCCACCGCGTTGCGGCTCGCGCAAGCCAAAGCTCGCGCGGTAGCCGGCGGACTCGTCGCCGGCGAAGCGGCGCTCGTGATCGGCTCCGATCAGGTGGCCACTTACGACGGTCTGCAGATCGGCAAGCCAGGCACGCACGAAAAGGCGCTTGCCCAGTTGCGGGCGATGCGCGGCCGCGAAGTGCTGTTTCATAGTGCGCTATGTCTGTTCGACAGCCGCTCGGGAAACGTGCAAGCCGTCGACGTAATCACTCGCGTGCATTTCCGCGATCTGCCGGATGCCACGCTGGAGGCCTATCTGCTGACCGAAACGCCGTACGACGTCGCGGGTAGCGCCAAGTCCGAGGGGCTCGGCATCGCCTTGCTCGAGGCCATCCATTCCGACGACCCGACCGCGCTCGTCGGCCTGCCGTTGATCGCACTGTCGCGCATGCTGCTCGCAGTGGGTTATCCACTATTGGGGGCTCAATGAGCGGCACGCTTTATCTGATTCCGAACACGCTGGGCGAAGGCGATACCGCGGCGCTCGACGCCGTCCTGCCCGCACCGGTGCGCGCCCATGCGGCGTCGCTTCACTATTACATCGGCGAAAACGCGAAAACCACGCGCGCTTTCCTGAAGAAAGTCGGCACGGAACGGCCGATTCAGGAAATCGAGATTCGCGAACTGAATGTGAATACGCCGGCCGGCGAGATCGACAGGCTGCTCGCGCCGCTTCTCGCCGGCACGGACGCGGGCCTTGTTTCCGAAGCGGGCTGTCCGGCGGTCGCCGACCCCGGCGCCCTGCTCGTGCGCCGCGCCCATGAACGCGGCGTGAAAGTCGTGCCGTTCGTCGGCCCGAGTTCTATTCTGCTGGCTTTGATGGCGTCAGGGCTCAATGGGCAGAGCTTTGCGTTCCACGGCTACCTGCCGGTGGATGCCACGGAGCGGGCCAAACGTCTGCGAGATCTGGAGCAGCAGTCGCGCAAAGGCAAGCAAACGCAGATCTTTATCGAGACGCCGTACCGGAATCGCGCGTTGCTGGATACGCTGCTGGCGACGTGCGCGCCTTCCACGCTCGTTTGCGTGGCAGTGGATCTGACGCTGGAAACGGAAACAATCGCCAGCCGCACCGTGGCCGACTGGAAGAAAAAGCCGGCGATCGATTTGCACAAGCGACCGGCTATTTTTCTGATCTTGGCCCTCTGATCGGGTCAGACGGCAATCCGTCAGACTAAAACAGAGCGCCGCGCGATCATCAAACATGACCGCGCGGCGCTTATTGAATTGTCACCGGTAATTCAACGCAGATTCATCTTCCCACCGAGCGCCATGGCGTGAACCGCGCCGCTGCCGACCGCCGCGCCGAACTTGCGCGCAACTCGGTCCGTAATGCTCTCTTTTACCGTGTAGTCGACGATATCCGGCGCCTTGAACAGGTCGCGGGCCACATAATCGGCGTCGCCTAAACCGTCGGCAAGGCCGAGTTCGACGCTCTTCTGGCCGGTCCAGAAAAGACCCGAGAACATGTCTGGCGTTTCATGCAGGCGCTTGCCGCGCCCTTGACGCACCGCATCGATAAACTGCGCGTGGATCTGATCGAGCATATCTTGAGCATGTTCGTCCATCTTCGGCGTTTCGGGCGAGAAAGGGTCGAAAAAGCCCTTGTTCTCGCCGGATGTGTGCAAACGACGCTGGATTCCCAGCTTATCCATCAGGCCGGTGAAGCCGAAGCTGTCCATCAGCACGCCGATCGAGCCGACGATGCTGGCCTTATCGACATAAATCTTGTCGGCCGCCGCCGCTGCGTAGTATCCGCCCGACGCGCACATGTCGCCCACGACCGCATATAGCGGAATTGACGGATATTTAGCGCGCAATCGACGAATTTCGTTATAGATGATGCCCGCCTGCACCGGACTGCCGCCCGGACTATTGCAGCGCAGGATCACCCCCGCCGTGCCCGAGTCGTCAAACGCGCTCTGCAACGCCGTATTGACATCTTCCGCGTTCGCGTTCGTATCCGCGGATATCTCGCCGTCTAACGTCACCATAGCCGTGTGCCGGCCAGTGGCGGCGACCTTGTCGCCGGAGAAGTCGATGGCCACCCAGATCGCCAGCAGCACGATCACCAGGAAGACAAAACGAAAAAAAATCTTCCAGCGCCGCGCCGCGCGCTGCTCGTTTATCGCCGCGAGCGCGATACGTTCGAGCGCGGCGCGTTCCCAGCCGGGCTCATCGGCAGGCGTGCTGGGGTGGCCATTTAGAGACGGTTCCTTCGGCTCGGGAGTCAAATTGTCGGACATGCGATGCAGTGGAAAGGTCGAAGAAGAGAAAAATCAGGATGTGGCCGGGCGCAATTCGCCGTCCGGCAGCCAGAAAACGGCTCGGCCTTCCGGCGTATCGCGCTCGTCCACCTGAACCGGCCGCAATCTGCCGCCGCGGCACGGACCGCCGACGCATTTGCCCGTATCCGGCGCGTAAATCGCGCCATGTGTAGCGCACATCAAGTATAAACCGGACGATTCGAAGAACTGCCCTTCGGCCCAGTCCAGCTCCATCGGCACGTGGGCGCAACGATTCAGGTAGCCATGGGCACGGCCATCGTAGCGGACAAAAAATACGACTACGTCGTCGCCACCGAGCTTCGCCGCGTGGCGCACGCCCGCGCCGCCGTCGACCAGTTCGTCCGACGCGCAGACGCGAACCGCCTCCGCTTGCGCTTCTGTGGCAGCGGTGTTCATGCGTTCTCCCGCAGCCAGCCTGACAGCACACTGACGCTCGACGCGACGAATTTCGGCGACAGCGCGCTCAACGAATCCGCAGGATGCGCGCCGTATGTGACGCCGATACCCGCGACGCCCGCGTTGATCGCCATTTGCAGATCGTGTGTGGTATCGCCGACCATCACCGTACGCGCGTTGTCCTGCCCCAGTTCGCGCGTCAATTCGTGCAGCATCGCGGGGTGCGGCTTCGAGAACGTTTCGTCGGCGCAGCGCGTGCCGTCGAACAGGCTCGTCAGGCGCGACTGATCCAACGCGCGATTCAGCCCGACGCGGCTCTTGCCGGTCGCCACGGCCAGCAAGTAGCCTTGATCGCGCAGTTCCTGCAACATCTCGCGCACACCGACGAACAGTTCGGTGGTCTGATCCTTCACCAGATAATGAAATCGGTATCGCTCGGCCAGCCGCGGATAGTCCGAAGGATCGAGCGTGGGCGCGGCGATCTGCAGCGCGTCGCGCAAGCCCAGGCCGATCACATAGCTGGCCGCCTCGTCGGCGGGAACCGGCAGGCCAAGATCGCGGCACGCCGACTGGATGCTGCGCGTGATGTGCGTGGTCGAATCCATCAGCGTCCCGTCCCAGTCGAAGACGATCAGATCAAATTGCTCTCTAGCCATGCGGTGTCGTCTCCGGGTATGACCCATTTCGTAGTTCGTTGAGTTGTGCGATGAAGCTGCGGCATTCGGCCGGCAGCGGCGCCTCGAACTGCAGCGGCGCGCCGGTTGCCGGGTGCGTGAGCTTTAGCCGGTAAGCGTGCAGGAACATGCGCTTCAGGCCAGGCTTGGCGTTGGCGCGCGCCAGTGCCTTGTTCAGCGCAAAGTCGCCGTATTTGGCGTCGCCGACGATCGGCAGTTCCAGATGCTCCAAGTGAACCCGGATCTGATGCGTGCGCCCGGTCTTCAGTTCCGCCTCGAGCAACGCATATTCCGGCCAGCGGTCGATCAGATTGAACACCGTGTGCGACGCGAGACCGTCCGGCTGCACGCGTACGCGGCGCTCGCCGTCGGCCGTCAAATACTTGTGCAGCGGCTCCTTGACGGCGCGGCGGCGCCCCCAGTCGCTCGCCCAGTCGCCGTGAACGCAAGCATAGTAGCGCTTGTCCATCTTGTTCTCGCGAATCTGCTCGTGCAGATTGACGAGCGCCGAGCGCTTCTTGGCGAGCATCAGAATGCCGGACGTCTCACGATCCAGCCGATGCACCAGTTCGAGAAATTTTGCCTGCGGACGCGCCTCGCGCATCTGCTCGATCACGCCGAACGCGACACCGCTGCCGCCGTGAACCGCCACGCCGGCCGGTTTGTCGATCACAAGCAAATGCTCGTCTTCGAAAATAATTTTGAAATGGGCGGCCGGGACCGGCGCCTGGGCGGCCGTTTCGCTCGGTTGAGCGACGCGAATGGGCGGCACGCGCACAAGATCGCCCAGTTCGAGACGGTACTGCGCGTCTATCCGGCCCTTATTGACACGCACTTCCCCGCTGCGCAGGATTCGATAAATATGGCTTTTTGGCACGCCTTTACAGACGCGCAACAAGAAGTTGTCGATGCGCTGTCCGGCCGCGCTGTCGTCGATCTCGATCATCGAGACCTGGTCGCTTGCGACCGATTTCTGGGATATTTTGCCTAACTCTTTCATTCTGAATATAATTTGCCCAGCAGTCTGCGGCGGCCGGCGCAGTGTCCGGAATTCGGGCGGATTGCGCGGGTGCAAGCGATAAACCGTTATTTTACTTGCGCCGGGGTCTGGTTGCTCACCCTGAAAATGAGATGCAACAAGTTGCACGCACGAAGTCAGTGCCCGGCAGGGACGGCGCCCACAGGCGCGTTCGGTCAAGGTCGGCTTCGACGGTAACGGAATTTTGGTAAAAAAGAATTTAACTTTCAGCTTCGGTATCGGGCGGTCTGACGCCCTGCTTTACGAAGCTGCAGGTTGCGAAAATACGGCGTGCGCCCAAGGCGTCTTGTAGAAAATACAAGACATGGCGACGTCAAAATGAGGCGAGACACCCCCAGCAGGAAAAGACGCGCCGACTGCGCGAACTTCCCGCTGCGGCACGACCGCAGCCTTCGACCCTCCGGTCACGCGCCCAGTTGGCGCACCGGCGCGAGTGGACGAAGGCTTATGAAGGTCGGCCGGCAGAACCCGCGGCGTGTCGGGTCGTTATTTGAAGCCGTGTTCGCATGTGCCCTGCGGCACCGCGCCCGTTTTTTATGGGCCGGGCCCTCTCAGGCAATTCTCCCACCAGCTTTCCCGCTCCAGCGTGCTTGTGAAAACACAATAAGGCGCGGCATGCCGCTGCCCGCTTCGCCCTCGCGACTGACAACCGCGCGGCGGAGAGGCAGGCTAAGCCGCTCTGGAGCCGTTCAATGAAACGAATGTTGTTCAACGCGACGCAGCAGGAAGAACTGCGCGTCGCCATCGTCGATGGGCAAAAACTCATCGATATCGACATCGAAACCGCCGGGCGCGAACAGCGCAAAGGCAACATTTACAAGGGCATCATCACTCGCATCGAGCCGTCGCTCGAAGCCTGTTTCGTCAACTACGGCGAAGACCGCCACGGCTTCCTGCCGTTCAAGGAAGTCGCCCGCCAGTACTTCCGCGACGGCGTGGACATGCGCTCCGCGCGCATCCAGGACGCACTGCGTGAAGGCCAGGAACTGATCGTCCAGGTCGAAAAAGAAGAACGCGGTAACAAGGGCGCGGCCCTCACCACGTTCATCTCGCTCGCCGGCCGCTATCTGGTCCTGATGCCGAACAATCCGCGCGGCGGCGGCGTGTCGCGCCGGATTGAAGGCGACGACCGTCAGGAACTGCGCGAAACCATGGCGCAGCTGCAACTGCCGGAAGGCATGAGCATCATCGCGCGCACGGCCGGCATTGGCCGCAGCGCCGAAGAACTGCAGTGGGACCTGAACTACCTGATGCAACTGTGGCGCGCGATCGAAGCCGCGTCGCAAAGCGGTTCGAGCGGTCAGCCGATGCTGATCTATCTCGAATCGAGCCTCGTGATCCGCGCGATCCGCGACTACTTCCAGCCGGACATCGGCGAAATTCTGATCGACACCACCGAAATTCATGACCAGGCACGCGCCTTCATGGATATCGTGATGCCGGATAATGTCAGCAAGGTGAAGCGGTATCACGACGATGTGCCGCTCTTCTCGCGCTTCCAGATCGAACACCAGATCGAAACGGCGTACTCGCGCACGGTGCCGCTGCCCTCGGGCGGCGCGATCGTGATCGACCACACCGAAGCACTGGTCGCGATCGACGTGAACTCGGCACGCGCCACCAAGGGCGCCGACATCGAAGAAACGGCCGCGCGCACCAACCTCGAAGCCGCCGACGAAGTCGCCCGCCAGCTGCGTCTGCGCGACCTGGGCGGCCTGATCGTGATCGACTTCATCGACATGGAATCGGCCAAGAGCCAGCGCGAAGTCGAGCAACGCCTGAAAGACGCGCTCAAGCACGACCGCGCGCGCGTTCAGATGGGCAAGATCTCGCGTTTCGGCCTGATGGAACTGTCGCGTCAGCGTCTGCGTCCGGCGCTGTCGGAAGGCAGCCACGTGACCTGCCCGCGCTGTAACGGCACGGGCCACATCCGCGATACCGAATCGTCCGCGCTGCAAGTGCTGCGGATCATTCAGGAAGAAGCGATGAAGGAAAACACCGCGGCAATTCATTGCCAGGTGCCGGTCGAAGTAACCGCCTTCCTGTTGAACGAGAAGCGCGCCGAGATCAACAAGATCGAATCGCGTTTCAAGGTCAATGTCGTTCTGATCCCGAACAAGCACCTCGACACGCCGCATTACAAGCTCGAGCGTCTGCGTCACGACGACGCGCGCCTCGATGAGCCGCGTGCTTCGTGGAAGATGGCCGAGGAAGCAGCCCGCGAACTGGAATCGGAAACCGGCTACAGCAAGCGTGCCGAGGAAGTGAAGCCGAAGCAGGAAGCGGCGGTCAAGGGCATCACGCCTGAAAAGCCGGCGCCGAGCGCGCCGGTTCGTCCGGTCGCCGCCCCGGCTCCGGTCGCGGTCACGCCGGCGAGCGGCGGCTTTATCGGCTGGTTGAAGAATCTGTTCGGCGTGCAGCCGGCCGCTCCAGCGCCCGTCGCGCCGGCAACGACCGACAAGCAGGCACGTCCGCAACGCGGCGAACGCACGGAGCGCGGTGAGCGCACTGGCGAACGCGGCGGCGATCGCAACCGTAATCGCCGCACCGGCACGGGCACTCGCGATGCAGCGGGCCGTGGCGAAGGCACGACCGGCGGCCGTCAAGCCCAAGGTCAGCAGCCGTCGCAACGCCGCGAAGAACGCGAGCCGCGTGAAGGCCGTGAGGCGCGTGAAACACGTGAAGGCCGCGAGCCGCGCGAAGCACGTGAAGCGCGCGAACCGCGTGGCAATCGTGAGCCGCGTGAAGCCCGGGAAGGCCGTGAACCGCGCGAGGCCCGTGAGCCGCGCGAGGGTCGTGAAAACCGTGACCGCGACAATCGCGGCACCGAGCGCGCGGAAACGGCGGAAGCCGCACCGCGTGGCGAACGTCAGGAACGCGGCGAGCGCCGCGAACGTGGCGACCGTGCTGAACGTGGCGAACGCCGCAAGCCGCAAGCAGAAACCGCGGACGCATTGACGCAAAGCGAAGCGCACAGGGCGGAAGAACTGGTGCAGAACCAGACCGCCTTGGGCGAAAACGGCGCGCCGATCGATCAGGAAGCAGTGGCGCGTGAAGGCGAAGAGCGTCGTCGTCGCCGTCGCGGCCGTCGCGGTGGCCGTCGTGAGCGGGAAGAGGACGTGAACGGCAATCTGGCCGCGGACGTCGCAGAAGCCGAAGGCGACAACGCGAACGCAACCGACGAAGCGCCGGTGCGCACCGCGCATCAGCCGGTCGAGCGCAAGCCGGAAGTTACCGAGGCGAAGGACGTGACGCCGGTCGAAGTAGTGGTCGCTGCTGTCGCGACGGAAACCGCCGTAGTGTCCGAACTGCACGCCGCAACCGAAACGCCGGCTCTGGCCGTCGAAAAAGCTGCGAAGACGGAAACGGTAGTACCGGTCGCGCAAGCACCGGTTGCGCCGGCAGCCGTCGAACCGGTCGCCGAAACGCCGGTGGCGCAAGCCGCCGCGGAGCCGGTCGAGGCGGCGCAAGCTGCGCCGGCCGCAAGCGAAACGGTTTCGCTGGTTGAACCGGTCGCACGCGTCGAAGCCCCGGCTCACGCGCAAGTCGAAGCGCCGGCAGCTACGCCGGTTGTCGAAGCGCAAGCCGCTGCTCCGGCTCCGGTCGAGACCACGGCTCCGGCTGTGGTCGTCGAAGCGCCTGTCGTTCAACCTGCACAGCAGGCTGAGATCGTCGAACCGCAGCCGGCCGTGGCAGCGGTAGCACCGGCAGCGGTCGAACCGGCGCCCGTCGCCGTCGCGCCGCAAGCTGCGCAGCAAGCGCCGCGCCAAGCCGCCGTGTCGGCGGAAGCCCTGAAGCCGGTGCTGGAGCAAGCCGGCCTCGTCTGGGTGAACACCGACGCCGACAAGCTGCGCGCGGCGCAGGAAGTTGCTGCGCAGACCGTCAAGCCGGCTCGCGTGGCGCGCGAACGCAAGCCGCTGCCGCCGCTCGACAGCGCGCCGATGCAACAGGTGGAAACGGGCCAGCACCCGCAGTAAGCTGCCCTGCCGCACTCGAAAAGCCCGCCCTCACCGGCGGGTTTTTTGTTTTCATGGGCTTGCGCCGCAGCCCGGCGCGCCGCGGCATGCCACTCCCCGTATACCCCGACACGACCCGGGGTGCCAGCGCTGCCAGAATCATTTCCGATAGAATGAATATCTAGCTTTAATTTCAAGCACTAACCGACGTAATTCATCGAAGCAATTCATGTCCCGACGCATCATCCCTGTTGCCGATCTCAGCGCCATGCCGGTTATCGCCGGCCCCGTGCAGACGCCCAGCGGCGCGCTGCACGACACGCTTGCGCGGCCGCTGCGCGACCTGCGCATTTCGGTCACGGATCGCTGCAATTTCCGGTGCGTCTATTGCATGCCTCGCGCGGTATTCGACAAGGACTACACGTTTTTGCCGCACAGCGCCTTGCTGAGCTTCGAGGAAATCGAACGGCTGGCGCGGCTGTTCGTCGCACATGGTGTCGAGAAAATCCGTCTGACGGGCGGCGAACCGCTGTTGCGGAAAAATCTGGAATTCCTGATCGAACGCCTCGCGCAACTGACCACGCCGGCGGGCCGTCCGCTCGATCTGACGCTGACCACCAACGGTTCGCTGCTAGAACGCAAGGCGCGCAGCCTGAAAGACGCCGGTTTGACCCGCGTCACGGTGAGCCTCGACGCGCTCGACGACACGCTATTTCGCCGCATGAACGACGCGGATTTCGCCGTCGGCGACGTGCTGGACGGCATTGCGGCGGCGCACGCGGTGGGCCTCGCGCCGGTCAAGGTGAACATGGTCGTCAAGCGCGGCACCAACGACAGCGAAATCGTGCCAATGGCGCGTCACTTCAAAGGCTCGGGCGCCGTATTGCGCTTCATCGAATACATGGACGTCGGCACGTCGAACGGCTGGAACATGACGGAAGTGCTGCCGTCCGCCGACGTCGTCACGCGCATTGCCGAGCACTTCCCGCTCGCGCCGCTCGAAGCGCACAGCGCCGCCGAGACCGCGCAGCGCTGGGGTTACGTGGACGGCGGCGGCGAAATCGGCGTGATTTCGAGCGTGACGCGCGCCTTTTGCGGCAGCTGCACGCGTGCGCGCCTCTCGACGGAAGGCAAGCTGTACCTGTGTCTGTTCGCCTCGTCGGGGCACGACCTGCGCGCGCTGGTGCGTAACGGCGCGAGCGATGCCGCCATCGCCACTGCCATCGCCGAAATCTGGCAGGACCGCGGCGACCGCTATTCGCAATTGCGCGGCAGCGCCTCGGCCGATTCGCGCGCGCGGGATGGCCGCCGCGTCGAAATGTCGTACATCGGCGGCTGAGCGGCGGCGCATGAAGCCGGCGCGCGAACACATCACCGGACTGTTGCTCGCGGGCGGCCGCGGCGTGCGCATGGGCGGCGCCGACAAGGGCCTGCAAATGCTGCATGGCGAACCGCTCGCCGCGCATGTGCTCAAGCGCCTCGCGCCGCAGACCGGCGCGCTCTTGATCAGCGCCAATCGTCACCCTGAGGCCTACACCGCGCTTGGCGCGCCATTCAGCGCCGCCGTGGTGGCTGACACCCTGAGTGGATTTCCGGGTCCGCTAGCCGGCCTGCTTACCGGGCTGCGCGCCGCCGAAACCGGCTACGTGCTCAGTGCGCCCTGCGACTCGCCGTGGCTGCCCGCCGACCTGGCCGAACGCCTCGCGTACGCGCTGGACTCTAACGCGGCTGACATCGCCACGGTCGCCACCATCGACGCGCACGGTCAAACCTCCTTGCATCCCGTCTTCGCGCTCTTGCGCAGGAGCCTCGCGGACGATCTGTCGGCCTTCCTGGAAGCCGGCGAGCGTAAAGTTCGCGCGTGGTACGCGCGCCACAAGACGGTGGAAGTCGTCTTTACCGACGAGCGCGCGTTTTACAATATCAATTCGCTACAAGAACTCGCCGACCTCCAGCGTGATTGAGGCCCCGGTTGAAATCCCGCTCCGGCCGCACGGCAACCGCCGCTCCCGCACCCGCCGCCGGTCGCGACGCTCAGCTCTTCATGACCACGCTTAACGAATTTTCCCGCTGCGTCGCGCAGTACGATCCTCACGCGCTACCTGTCGCGGCCGCACAGGCGATTGTCCGTCAGTGGGCCGCGCCGGTTACGGCCGTTGAACGCGTGGCTTTGCGCGACGCGCTCGACCGCGTGCTCGCGGCCGATATCGTGTCGCCGATCAATGTTCCCTCGCACGACAACTCCGCCATGGACGGCTACGCGTTCAACCGCGCGGCACTCGCCACGGGCGCGGCCACTGTCGAACTGGCGATCGTCGGCAAGGCGCTGGCCGGGCATCCGTTCGCGGGCCGCGTCGAGGCCGCGCAATGCGTGCGCGTGATGACCGGCGCCTGCATGCCGGCCGACTGCGACACGGTCGTGCCGCAAGAACTCGTCGAGCGCGGCGCCGATTCGGTTTCGATCCGCTTCGCGGGCAACGCCGTGACGGCCGGCGCAAACCGGCGCCTCGCCGGCGAAGACCTCGCGCGCGGTCATGCCGCGCTGCGGGCGGGCCGCATCATGCGCGCGTCGGACCTCGGCTTGCTCGCCTCGCTCGGTATCGGCGAAGTCAATGTCAGGCGGCGGTTGCGCGTCGCCTTCTTCTCGACCGGCGACGAATTGCGCTCGCTCGGCGAGCCGCTCGATCCGGGTTGCGTGTACGACAGCAACCGCTACACGCTGTTTGCCATGCTGCGGCGCCTGAACATCGACACGCTCGATCTCGGCGTGGTGCGCGACGAGCCCGCCGCGATGGAAGCGGCCTTGCGCAGCGCCGCGGCGAACGCCGATGTGGTGCTGACCTCGGGCGGCGTCTCGGTCGGCGAGGCGGATTTCACCAAGCAACTGCTGCAAACTTTCGGCGACGTCGCGTTCTGGAGTCTCGCCATGCGCCCGGGTCGCCCGCTCGCCTTCGGCCGCGTCTGGTCCGGCGAGCGGCCGGGTGTCGGGCTTCCCGCGTTATTCTTCGGTTTGCCGGGCAATCCGGTTGCCGTGATGGTGACGTTCTATCAGATCGTGCGAGAAGTGTTGCTGCTGATGTCGGGCGCCACGCCGCAACCGCTGCCGGTCATTCACGCCATGAGCCGCCGGGCCATCCGCAAGCGCGCCGGGCGCACCGAATTCCAGCGCGGCGTAGCGGAACAGCACGCGCACGGACAATGGCATGTCACGCCGACCGGTTCGCAGAGCTCCGGCGTGCTGAGTTCGATGAGCGAAGCAAACTGCTTCATCGTGCTCGGGCACGATGAAGGCGAGGTCGCCGAAGGAGAGCGCGTCGCGATCATGCTGTTCGACGGACTCATCTGACCGCTGACGGGGGACCGAGGCATCACGCCCGCCAGCGCTCATTCGCTGCTTCACCCATTACCACTACGACATACGGGTTTGACTTACATGAAAAAACAGATCTCGTTCATTGCACCGGGACAGACGGCCAAAGCACTGATCCTCGTGTATCTGACGTTTTCGGTGCCGATCGTGCTGCTGGGCGTGCTGGTCGCGTTCGTGCGCTACGGTTCGGTGGAGCTGAGCACGGTGTTCAGCGCGCTGCTGCTGAATGCGATTCTCGGTTTCATCCTGCTGTGGATCGCATGTCATGCGTACAACTGGGTGGCGTCGCGCTTCGGCGGCATTGAAATCCAGCTGACCGACGCGCCGGAAGAGGCGTAATGCCCGCGACGATCCGCGTCGCCACGCCCGCGGACACCGGCGCCATCTTCGCGCTGACGTACGAACTTGCGCAGTTCGAAAGCCTCACGCACGTGTTCGTCGCGACCGAAGACGGCTTGCGCGACGCGCTGTTCGGCGCAAGGCCTTCCATTGAAGCGTTGGTGGCGGAAAGCGAAGGTCGCATCGTCGGCTATGCGCTGTTCTTCCACAATTACTCGAGCTTCGTCGGCAAGCGCGGACTGTATCTCGAAGACGTCTACGTGCAACCGTCGCAACGCGGTAGCGGTCTCGGCACTGCGCTGTTGCAGCGTCTTGCCGCATTGGCGGTGGAACGGCAATGCGGGCGGTTCGAATGGACCGTGCTCGATTGGAACAAACAGGCCATCAGCTTCTATGAAAAGTTGGGCGCGGCTGTCATGCCGGATTGGCGCGTGGTGCGTCTGGCGGGTGAGGCGCTGGAACGGCTGGCGGCGGGCGCAAGGGCCTGAGCGGGTGCCGGACGTGTTGATGCATTGGTTTCGCGGAGCCAACTTGCCGCCCACCCCGCGATTACCAAACCGCTAGCTCGACTCCCTTACTGCTCGTCGGGATCCACGCCCGACAGCGCATCGCCGAGCAACCCGCTCGCCTCTTCACCCGGCAACGCCTCGACATCGCGCAGTCTTCGGCTCATGACGCGTGTGCGCGTTTCCGCCGCTTCGATAGACCGCGTGACGGTTTCCAGTTGCGCCTTCGTCTTGGCCAGCACGTCGCCGAATTTGCCGAACTCCGTTTTCACCGCGCCAAGCACCTGCCACACCTCGCTCGATCGTTTCTCGATTGCGAGGGTGCGGAAACCCATCTGCAAACTATTGAGCAAGGCGGTCAGCGTAGTCGGCCCCGCAATCGTCACCCGGTAGTCGCGTTGCAGCAGGTCCGTCAAGCCCGGCCGACGCAACACTTCCGCATATAGCCCTTCAGTCGGCAGAAACAGCAGCGCGAAGTCCGTGGTGTGCGGTGGCGACACGTACTTTTCCGCGATCGTGCGCGCCTCGGCACGAATCCGCGCTTCGAGCGCGCGTGACGCCTCTTCCACCGCGACCGGGTCGGCGCGCTCCTGCGCTTCGATCAGCCGCTCGTAGTCTTCACGCGGAAATTTGGCGTCGATGGGCAGCCATACAGGTGTGGCCGCGGCGCCCTGCTCCGCGCGTCCCGGCAGCTTGATCGCAAACTCGACGCGCTCCGCGCTTCTCGGCACAGTCGCGATGTTTTTCGCGTACTGATCGGCGGTGAGCAGTTGCTCGAGCAACGCTTCGAGCTGCACTTCGCCCCACGTGCCGCGCGTCTTCACATTGGTGAGAACCTTCTTCAGATCGCCGACGCCGGCCGCCAGCGTCTGCATCTCACCCAGTCCGCGGTGCACCTGTTCGAGCCGGTCGGACACCAGCTTGAACGACTCGCCCAAACGCTGTTCAAGCGTAGCGTGCAATTTTTCGTCGACAGTGCGGCGCATTTCCTCGAGCTTGAGCGAGTTGTTCGCCTCGATATCCTTCAGCCGCTGCTCGATGGTCGCGCGCACTTCGGCGAAGCGGCGGTCGTTCGCCTCGGTGAGTTGCCCTAACTGGAGGCTCAACGTATCGCCGAACTGTTTGAGCGAGCGGCCTTGTTCGTCGCGCGCCTGCTGGGCCTGCGCCTGCAGACTGTGGCGCACGGCGTCGAGCTGTTGCGCGAAGCCGTCGATCTTGCCGGCCTGCACTGTCGTCATGCTGCTGAACTGCGCGGCCAGCGTCTGCTGAAAATGCGCGAAGCCGCTGCTCTGTTCGGTACGCGACACGCGCGCCGTCTCGGTGATGTCATTGCGCAGTTGCCGCTCAAGCCGCTCGTAGGCGTGCGCTTGCGCGTCGGCCGCGACGTCGATGCGTTCGTTGAGCAACTCGAACTGCTCGTTGTCCTCCGCACGGCTCTGGCCGCGCATCAGCAAGGCCAGTGCGATAACCAAGGCGACCGCCAACACGGCTACGGCCGCCACCAGATACATTGTCATGAACGCGCCTTGCCGATGACATCGGGGTTGACCGGATTCGGCGGCTGCCCCGCGCGCGGACCTTCACCCAGGCCCGCGATCAGATTGTCCGCGGCGAGATTCGCCATGGCGCGGCGCGTGGCTTCGGTCGCGCTGGCAATGTGCGGCGTCAGCACGACATTCGGCACGCTCAGTAAATCCTGGTTGAGATTCGGCTCGCCTTCGAACACATCGAGACCGGCTGCGGCAATCTGCTTCGAGCGCAATGCTTCGACCAGCGCCGCGTCGTCGACGATGCCGCCGCGCGCGATATTCGTAAGCGTCGCGGTCGGCTTCATCAGCGCGAGTTCGGCCGCGCCGATCGTGTGATGGTTCTCCTTCGTGTACGGCAGAACGAGCACGACGTGATCGGCGCGCCGCAGCAGATCCTGCTTCGATACATACTCCGCGTTCAACTCGGCCTCGATCTCGGGCGCCACGCGTGAACGGTTGTGATAAATCACCTGCATGTTGAAACCTTTCGCACGACGCGCGAGCGCCTGGCCAATACGGCCCATGCCGATCACGCCGAGCGTCGAGCCGTGCAGATCGCTGCCGAGAAACGCGTCATAGGCCCACTTCTGCCATTGACCCGCGCGCAGCCAGTGCTCCGATTCGGTGATGCGGCGCGCCGCCGCCATCATCAGCGCCCAGCCGAAGTCCGCGGTCGATTCGTTCAGCACGTCCGGCGTATTGGTGCCCAGCACGTTGGCCGCGTTGAAGGCGGCCATGTCGAAGTTGTTGTAGCCCACCGCCATATTCGACACCACGCGCAGACGCGGCGCCGCCGCGAGTTCGGCCGCGCCGACCGGATCGCCCGCGGTCAGCGCGCCGTCTTTATCCGCGAGACGGCGTTTCAGTTCGTCGGCGGGCAACACGTCGCCCTGATTCCAGTCGACGTCGAAATACTGTTTGAGCCGTTCGATCACATCGGGAAAGATCGGACGGGCGACGAGGATCTTCTGCATTGCAATTCTCCGTAAAGCGCGTCGAGTTCGATTGCCTCGGCGTCAAAAAAAGAGCCAGCCGGTGACAAGGAAAAGCGGCAACAACACCACCGCTGACCAGCCTAGATACGCGAAAAAACCCGGCATGCGAACGCCGCGCGATTCCGCGATTGCCTTCACCATGAAGTTCGGCGCATTGCCGATATACGTGTTCGCGCCCATGAACACCGCGCCGGCCGAGATCGCCGCGAGCGTAGTGGCGCCGGTGGTCATGAGAGTCTGCGCGTCGCCACCGGCCAGGTTGAAGAACACGAGGTAAGTCGGCGCGTTGTCGAGAAACGAAGATAGCAGCCCGGTCGCCCAGAAGTACATCAGATCGTGCGGCTGGCCCGAGGCGTCGTTGACCAGATGGACGATGCCCGCGAAGGCGCCCGCCTCGCCCGCGCGCAAAATCGTGATGACCGGCGCGATCGTCACGAAGATGCCGGCGAACAGTTTGGCCACTTCTTCGATCGGCGCCCAGTTGAAGTCATTGCCCGCGCGAGCCGCGCGCGGCGTAAGCGCCAACGAGAGCAAGGCGACACCAATCAGCGCCGCATCGCGCACGGCGTTTTGCAGCGCCACGTGCGTGCCGAACACGTCGAATTCCACGCCTGGTCTCCACAGCCCGCTCATCAGCACGAGCGCGATCACCGCGGCAAGCAACACAAAATTGATTTTGCCGTCGATGCCGAGCGGCGGCGAGTCGGGCGTCGGATCGAGAAAACGCGAGAGCTCTTCTTCGCGCCGATGAAAGTAGTGCGAGTCCAGCGCATAGAACCCGACCAGCAGCACGCCGCAGACGAACAGCATCGGCAGCGCGAGATGCGTGGTGGTCCAGAAGAAACTCACGCCCTGCAGAAAGCCGAGAAAGAGCGGCGGGTCGCCCAGCGGCGAAAGCGAACCACCCGCGTTGGCCACGAGAAAGATAAAAAACACGACCACGTGAACGACGTGCTTGCGATTGTCGTTGGCGCGCAGCAACGGACGGATCAGCAACATGGCCGCACCGGTCGTGCCCATGATGCTCGCGAGCAAAGTGCCGAGTGCGAGGATCGCGGTGTTCAGGCGCGGCGTGCCATGCAGATTGCCGCGCACGCAGATGCCGCCCGCCACGGTGTAGAGCGCCGTCAGCAACACGATGAACGGTATGTATTCTTCGAGCAGCGCATGCACGAGTGTGCCGAATGCGACGCCCGTGCCGAAACTAAATCCAAAAGGCACGAGAAACACCAGCGCCCACGCCGCTGCAATCTTGCCGAAATGGTGATGCCAGAACGCCGGCGCGATCAACGGAAATACCGCGATCGACAGCAGCACGCCCGCGAACGGCAGTCCCCACAGCGCGGACAAGGTCGCGCCGTCGAGCGTGGCGGCCGATGCGAGTTGCGGCCAGCCGGCCAGCGCCAATGCAGCCGCGAGCGCCATGCCGGTCCAGACGGCACGTCCTTTCATAGATTTGAAGTCCTTGTTATTGATTGCGACCGCACGTCGGAGCACGCGTCCTGTGGCACTGCCGTGCTTGCCGCTCAGGCGCCCTGCACGACGATCACATGCACCCGGTAAGGCCCATGCGCGCCGAGCACGATGGTCTGTTCGATATCGCCGGTACGCGAAGGCCCGGAGACGAAGTTGACCGCGCGCGGCAGCTCGCCACGCTCCTTGCGGATCAGTGCGAACGCCTCTTCGTGACCGGAGACGATGCGAGAAGCCGGCACAATCGCAATGTGCGTCTCCGGAAGCAGACCGGCCGAAGCATAAGTTTCAGGGCCCGACAGCAGCACTAGCGTGCCGGTCTCGGCGGTCGCACAGAAGCAGCCGGTGAGACCGACTACGTCGCCGTCTTGCGGCTTGCGAAATTCGACGGTGAGGCCGGCTTCGGCCCAATGCAGATCTTGCAGCGTTTGCCAGGCGATGGCTTGCAGCGGCAACGCATGCTGCGCGAGGTAGCGGTGCGCCGCGGCCGGCACGTCGCTCAGTGCTTCAACCGAGTCCACCGTGGTCGCCATTTTTTGCGCTTCTTCAATGAAGCGCGCAACGAGGTCGGCCGGCATCTCCGGACGCGGGCCAGCAGGATGGCGCGCGAGATAGTCCGCGGCGGCCTCGCGCTCGGAAGCGGACGGCTCGGGCTCACGCCCTTGCGCCGCGCGGATGCGCGCCAGGATGTTGCGGCGTGCAAGCGATGTGTCCATGTGCGAAATCCTCGTGTCGACAGCCGTGCGATATGGCGAGAATTATACCGGCCACCCTGCGCCCGAACACCCTGGCCGAACGGCCTATTGCCGCGCATCGCACGCGCGGCATAAGCTACTGACAGCTAGCGATGCACCGCGTTACTTCGCCGCCTCTTCCTCAGGCTGCGCAATGCCGAACACCTGGCGCAGATAAGCGAGATAAGCCTTGTCTTCGCACATGTTCTTGCCCGGCGAGTCCGACAGCTTCGCCACCGGCTGACCGTTGCAGCGAACCATCTTGATGACGATCTGCAGCGGGTTATAGCCGAGGTCGTTAGTCAGATTCGTGCCCACGCCGAACGCCAGCTTGCAGCGGCCGCGGAAGCGCTCGTAGAGTTGCAGCACTTTGGGAATGTCGAGCGCGTCGGAGAACACGAGGATCTTGGTGCGCGGGTCGCAGCGATTCGCTTCGTAGTGCTTGAGCAGGCGTTCGCCCCAGTCGAACGGATCGCCGGAATCGTGGCGCGCGCCGTCGAACAGTTTGCAGAAGTACATGTCGAAGTCGCGCAGGAACGCCTCCATGCCGTACACATCGGAGAGCGCGATACCCAGGTCGCCGCGGTATTCCTTGGCCCACATTTCGAAGCCGAAGATCTGCGAATCGCGCAGCCGCGGACCGAGCGCCTGACACGCCTGCAGGTACTCGTGCGCCATCGTGCCGAGCGGCGTGAGGCTGTGCTTCATCGCGTAGAACACGTTGCTGGTGCCTGCGAACTGCTCGCCGAGGCCTTCCTTGAGCTTGAGGATCACCTCCTCGTGCCATTGCTTCGAGAAGCGACGGCGTGTGCCGTAGTCGGCGATCTTGCAGTCGGCGAATTCCGGACGCGCGCCGAGCAGCTGGATCTTGTCGACAAGGCGCCCGCGCCCTTCGCTGTAGTCCGGCTTTTGCTGCGTATTGCGGAAGTAGACTTCGTTGACGATCGCGAGCATCGGAATCTCGAACAGGATCGTATGCAGCCACGGCCCCTTGATCTCGATGTCGATCTCGCCATTGCCCTTTGGCGACGGTTCGATCGAAATGTATTTTTCGTTCAGATGGAACAGCGCGAGAAACTCGATGAAGTCGCCCTTGATGAAGCGCATGCGCCGGAGGTAGTCGAGTTCGTCGTCGGTGAAGCGCAGTTGGCAGAGCTTGCGCACTTCGTCGCGAATCTCGCCGATGTAAGGTACGAGATCGACATTCGGCGTACGGCAGCGGAAGCGATACTCCACGTTCGCCGCGGGAAAGTGATGCAACACCACTTGCATCATCGTGAACTTGTACAGATCGGTGTCGAGCAGCGAAGTAATAATCATGATGGTGCGAACTAAACTGCGGAGAAACGGAAGGCCTGACACGAAGGCCCGACTCACCCATGCGCGACGGCACGCCCCGTGCGCACCGGCCTGACGCATGTTACCCGAATGCGCCCCCGTTCAGCGCGCCGGCAGACTCCCGCGCCGGGCGCTCGGGGGAGCCATGAGGCGGACGCCATAAACTAATCACGAAAACGTATAAACGGTCTTGCGCGATGCTGCATGCGCCTCTTGACGTTACGATACAATAGCGCTTTTGGCGTTTCCGCCTCCCCAGATACCGCATGCAGGAGCTGCCTGAATGACTCACGTTGTGACCGAAAGCTGCATCAAGTGCCGCTATACCGACTGTGTCGATGTGTGCCCGGTGGACTGCTTTCGCGAAGGTCCCAACTTCCTCGCGATCGACCCCGATGAATGCATCGACTGCGCCGTGTGCGTGGCTGAATGCCCGGTGAACGCCATTTATGCCGAAGAAGACGTGCCGGGCGACCAGCAGAACTTCATCGAGCTGAATGCCGATCTCGCGAAGAACTGGCCTAGCATCACCAAGACCAAGGCGCCGCTGCCGGAAGCCGACGAGTTCAAGGACGTGAAGGAAAAGCTCGAGCTGCTCGTACGTTGAGCCTCGCTGCCTGTCGCATGCGCAGCCGAATTCGAATGAAATTGAGATGAACGCAGGGTATTGACAGGCGCTTAAGCTGCTCCTACAATTTCGTTTCTCTGCTGTTTGTTGTTCTGTTCCTCGATAGCTCAGTCGGTAGAGCGCCGGACTGTTAATCCGTAGGTCCCTGGTTCGAGCCCAGGTCGAGGAGCCAAGAATTGCAAAAGCCCGTTAACCAAGACGGGCTTTTTTATGTAGGTTAAGTTGTATTGCTGTTCCTCGATAGCTCAGTCGGTAGAGCGCCGGACTGTTAATCCGTAGGTCCCTGGTTCGAGCCCAGGTCGAGGAGCCAAAAAATTTGAAAGGCCCGCATCCGTGCGGGCCTTTTTCTTTTTGCGCGCCGCACGCTGCCAAACCATGTCGCCCGCCCTCGTCGACGCCATGCTCGCGCCGCTACAACCGGCGCGTCGGCCGGATCGTCGGCCATCTGACCCGCCTGCCGTTATACGATGGCGATTTCCCGGCGCACGTCCCGCGCCCAACCCAGGCGCTCAATTTCCGGCAAGCTCATCCCATGAAACCCACTTTGTTGCGCATCTCGCTTGCGGCGGCTGCCGCCCTCCTGCTGCCCTCGGCGCACAGTGAAGAAGTCGGCAGCGTCAATACCAATTTCCGCGTCACGGGCTCCGACCGCGTGGTCGTCGAGGCCTATGACGATCCAGTGGTTCAAGGCGTGACTTGCTACGTGTCGCGGGCGCGTACCGGCGGTGTCAAAGGTACGCTCGGCATTGCTGAAGACCCGACTGAAGCGTCGATCGCCTGTCGGCAGGTTGGTGAAATCCACTTCACGGGTCCGGTGAAGAAACAGGCCGACGTGTTCTCGGTGAGCATGTCGTTCATCTTCAAGTCGCTGCATGTGGTGCGGGTGGTCGACGCGAAGCGCAACTCGCTCGTGTATCTCACCTACAGCGACCGCGTGGTCAGCGGCAGCGCGAAGAACAGCGTGAGCGCCGTGCCGATGCCGGCTGGAACAACGATCCCGGTCAAGTAGGCGCCGCCCTACGGCAAAACGCAGCCGGCCGACACATCAGCGCATGACGCGTCATGGTCGCGACGCGCTACACTGACCGGTCCAGCCGGACTTCATCATGACCGCCGCCCATCGTTTCCAGGATTCCGCCCGCTACTGGCGCACGCCGCTTCTGCCCGGCGCGGACCTGCTCACGGCCGAATATCACGATCACGAGTTCACGCCGCATTGGCACGATGCGTACACGATTCCGGTGATCGTGGCGGGCGCCGAGGGGTATCGGTATCTCGGTTCCGACTACGTCGCCGAAGCCGGCAGCGTACCGATCATCAATCCCGGCGAGTTGCACACCGGCTCGAAGGCGGTCGAGGCGGGCTGGCGGTATCGCGTGATGTATGCACCGGTGGATTTCATCCACGCCCTCGCCAGCGAGGTCAGCGGCAAGGCTCAGGCGTTGCCGTGGTTTGCGCCCGGTGTGATCCGCGATCCGGATCTGGCCGCGCGGCTGGCGCACGCGCATCGTCTGCTGGAGGCGAGCGGCGACGCGCTCGCCGCCGAAGCCGCCATGCTCGACGCCCTGTCCACGCTGCTGGTGCGCTACGCGCAAACGCAACCGGCGCGTTCGCGCCTCGCCACCGACGACGCCCGCGTGACGATCATGCAGGAACGCCTGACGGGCGACCTCGTCGAGCCCGTCACGCTCGCTGAAGTGGCCCAGGTAGCGGGACTCTCGCCGTTCCACGCGGCGCGTCTTTTCACCCAGACGACCGGTCTGCCGCCCCACGCATGGCGCAATCAGGTGCGCTTGCAGCGCGCGCTCGCGCCACTGCGCGCGGGCGTTTCCGTTACAGAAGTCGCCGCCGCCAGCGGCTTCACGGACCAAAGCCATTTCACGCGACACTTCCGGCGCATGTTCGGCGTGCCGCCCGGGCGCTGGCAGGGCGTTTGACGCGGCGCGTGCTTTGCGGGCGAGCTGCGCGTCCCGATACCCCAGACGTTCCGGCGGCACGACAGGATGCGAGTGCGTAGATCGCCCACAGCCTACCTGCCCCGCCGCCTCAAACACTTCAATTGCACGACACGGCACAAGTGGGTCCTCTGCCCAGAGCCTGCCTGCCCGGCCGCCTCAAACACTTCAGCCGCACGATACGGCACAAGTGCGTCCTTTGCCCACAGCCTACCTGCCCGGCGGCCTCAGCCGCCCCACGTTTTCGCACGTTCGCTGCCGGCTGCTTCCCGGGCGCTGCGGCCCTGACCAAACCAGCCACCAGACACGAAGCCGAACCTGCGTTGCCAGCGCCTTCTGCGCACCATCTTATTTGCTCGCGCCAGCCGCATGACATGGCCTCGCGCGCGCTCCGCCGCATCGAACCATTGCCCATCCGCAAGAACGTACAAGCCCCGCCCAGCCGCCGCCGCTATGCTTCCCGAATCAAGGAGGCTAGATTGACCCATTCCACCGCAGGCCGGCCCACGAGCCCAGGCCATTTCAAAGACTTCACCGCCGGCGCGCGC
Source organism: Paraburkholderia phytofirmans (assembly GCF_046028095.1). Lineage (GTDB taxonomy): Bacteria > Pseudomonadota > Gammaproteobacteria > Burkholderiales > Burkholderiaceae > Paraburkholderia > Paraburkholderia phytofirmans_A. The sequence continues at coordinate 52,859 of NZ_JAQQDJ010000014.1, read as the reverse complement.
GACATCATCCCGATGATGGTCGGCGCGGCGCCTTTCGGCGTCATTTTCGGCACCCTCGTCGCATCCGGGCCGCTGCATCTTTGGCACGGCCAGTTGATGTCGCTCGTCGTGTTCGCCGGCTCCGCGCAGTTCATCGCGCTCGGCCTGATTGCCGGACACGCGAGCTTTGCCGTGATCTGGGCGACCACACTCGTCGTCAATCTGCGCCATGTGCTGTACAGCGCCACGCTCGCGCCGCACGTCGCGCATCTGCCGGCACGCTGGCGCTGGGTGCTCGGCGCGCTGCTCACCGACGAAGTCTTCGCCGTCGCGTGGGAACACTACCGTCATCGGGAGCCCGGCACGGTCGGGCCGCATTACTTCTTCGGCGCCGGCTTGGCCATGTATCTGAACTGGCAGCTCTGGACGGTCGCCGGCCTGCTGTTCGGCGCGGCTTTCCCGGGCCTGCAATCGCTCGGCCTCGATTTCGCGATGGTCGCCACGTTCATCGCGATCGTCGTGCCGCAACTCGTCGCGCTGCGCTATATCGCGGCGGCCGTCACCTCGGGCATGCTGGCCTTCTTCTGGCAGGCGTGGCCCTACAAGCTCGGTTTGCTTGGCGCGGTGTTCGCGGGTGTGGCGATCGGCGTTCTTCTGTCGACGTCGCGGCCCAACCTGCGCGGCAACGGCAAAACCGCGGAGGCATCGCGATGAACTACGTCGTCCTGATTCTCGGCATGGCGGCGATCACGTGGGTGATCCGCGCCGCCGTCTTCGTGCTCGGCGACCGGCTGGTGTTTCCGCCGCTGGTGCGCACCGCGCTAGGCTTCGTGCCGGTCACCGTGCTGACCGCGATCATCGTGCCCATGGCGGTCGCGCCGCACGGCGCCGATGCCGAGCTGACCTGGCGCAATCCCCAACTGGTCGGCGCACTGGCCGCGGTACTCGTCAGCGCGTTGACGCGGCGGCCACTGCTGACCATCGCTGTCGGGCTGACGGTGTTTTTTGTCTGGCAATGCGTCGTGCTGAAATAGACGCACGCCGCTTTCAAGGCAGCGACAGCGTCGCCCGGCTCGCGCCATGCCTGCGCAAGCCGGGCGACGCTTCCCTCTAAAGCGGGCACCCCCGCACCGCACTCCCTTAAGTTTCCCCCCGATCCGCCGTTATGCAGTCGAGGTCCGCTCGTCGGGATACGTCCCGCCGGTTATGCGGCATCAGGCAGGAATCAAGCGCGCCGGCATCGAACGCCGCATCTCCCAAGGCCCGCGCGGCCGGGCGGTGTGGCGAAGCCGCGCGGCAGGACCAAACGGGATAACACATGGGTCAAATCACCCTCACGCTCAAAGACGAGACCATCGCGACGCTGCGCAAGGATTTCGACGCTTTTCTGCGAGTCTCGCTGAAGCTCGATCCGCAGTTCGCGACGCCGTCGTTTGAGGATTTTTTGCGCGCCAAGCTGCTCGACAATATGGTGCCGCTGACCGAACACGCGGTTCAGCGGATGTTGCAGGGCGGCCAGTACGCGTGGGCCAAACGCACGCTGGACAAGGAGTTTCCGGATGTCGTCGCGATTCTGATGCGGCAGGCGGGCGAGTTCGGCTTCGGCTTCGCGGCCCGCTCGGAATGGACGCCGGAGGAACTCGCCAAGCAGTGCCGCGACTGGGCGGCGGCGATCGTCAAGGAAGCGGAAGGCGACGCCGCGCTGATCGACCCGCTTGCCGCGCAAATCAAGAGCGCGGCGCAGGACATTCAGGCGCTGGAGGAAGTCATGCAGACGCCGGCGTGGCGGCTGGTGGAATCACTGCGTCAGCGCGTCTACGAGGCCAAGGTGGCGTGCGAAACGAGCGTGGGCAGCACGGCGCGCGAGAAGCTCGGCGAATTGCGCGGGCTGCTGCGGCTGGGTATTTCGCACGGCTCGTTCCAGAAGCAGGAAGCGCAGCAGATCATGGAGTTCCTGCGCCTGCTCAAGCCGGAAATTTTTGTGGAAGAGCCGTACGATGTGTTTTCGCGGATGGCGGCCTGGCTGCGCAATTTCTTCGTGCCGCCGCGTCCGGTTCCGCAGCAACAGCAGCAGCGGCAGTCGCAGCCGCGCTGAGGCAAGAGGGGCTCGGAAATCACCACCGAGTTACTGTAGCCGGCAGCGGCAACCCTCCGCCGCGCGAAAAGAACGTAGCGTCGAACAACGGATCGGGCCAACGATCCAGCCGCGTCGTTTGCTCGGCGTGGATCGCGGCTCGGTTGTCACGCACGGGAGCGCACCGCAGCGCTCCGAATCCCACATCTTCCTGCGTCTCGCGCCGAACCCGATCTCCGCCTGAACGGCAGCGGGTCGGCGCCGCCGCACTCTCAATCCCACATCTTCCTGAGCTTCGCGCCGATCTCGATCTTCGCCTGCGCCGCCGCGGCCAGCCCGGCCGCCGTCGGTGCGCTCGGAACCGGGACGCGCGGCCATGCATAGGCATCGAACAACGGCATCAGATGCGCGGGAATGAAGCGCGTGCGCGATGCCCACACGTGACGATCGCCCATATGCGTCTGGTTGTGCACGTAAAAGCGCTGCGGCACGACGATATGCAAATCCTCTTTCGCGCGCGTCATCGCCACATAGAGCAGACGGCGCTCCTCGTCGATTTCCTCTTCGCTGCCGGTGCCGAGATCGGACGGAATACAGCCGTCCACGCCGTTCAGCACGAACACGTTGCGCCACTCCTGCCCCTTCGCCGAATGGATCGTGGACAGGATCAGGTAGTCCTCGTCGATCAGCGGCACGCCGGATTCGTCGCTGGTGGCGTCGGGCGGGTCGAGCGTCAATTCGGTCAGAAACCGTTCACGCGATGCGTACGTGCCCGCGATACTCTCCATCTGCAGCACGTCCGCGTGACGGATCGCCGCATCCTCGTGATTGCGCTCGAGATGCGGCTCATACCAGCGGCGCACCATTTCGAACTCGGCGGGCCACGGCGTCTGGCGCCCGTAGACGCTCGACATCAGCTTGACGAACGGATGCCAGTCTTCTTGCGCGCGGGCGGGCGCCGCGAAGGCGGCCAGCGCGCCGCCGGCGGTGTCGGCGGGGTTGCCGTTGCCCGCGCGCGCGACGACCTCGTCGAGCACCCTGGCCGCGGTGGCAGGTCCCACGCCCGGCAGCAACTGCACGACACGAAAGCCGGCCACGCGATCACGCGGATTTTCCGCCCAGCGCAACACGGCGAGCACGTCTTTCACGTGCACCGAGTCGAGAAACTTCAGGCCGCCAAACTTCACGAACGGAATGTTGCGCCGGGTCAGTTCGATCTCCAGCGCGGCGCTGTGGTGCGCGGCGCGGAACAGCACCGCCTGCGACTTGAGCTTCATGCCCTGCTCGCGCGCTTCCAGCACCTGTTCGACGATATAGCGCGCCTGATCCGCCTCATCGGCGACCGTCACGAGGCGCGGGCGCTGCGCCGACGCCTTGTCGGTCCACAGATTCTTCGTGTAGCGCTCGCTGGCCAGCTCGATCACCGCGTTCGACGCCGCCAGGATCGGCGCGGTCGAGCGGTAATTGCGCTCGAGCGTGACCTGTTTGGCCGGCGGGTCGAAATGCGCGGGGAAATCCAGAATGTTGCGCACGGTCGCGCCGCGAAACGAATAGATCGACTGGGCGTCGTCGCCGACCACGGTCAGGCCGCGGCCATCCGGCTTCAACGCGAGCAGGATCGACGCCTGCAGACGGTTGGTGTCCTGATATTCATCGACCAGCACATGATCGAAGCGTCCCGACAGGTCGGCGGCGATGCCTGGCTCGGCGGCCATGTGCGACCAGTAGAGCAGCAGGTCGTCGTAGTCGAGCACGCTCTGCTTCTGCTTCGCTTCAACGTAAGACGCGAACAGCATGCGCAGATCGGCCTCCCATTCACGGCACCACGGAAACGCCTTGTCGAGCACCTGGCCGAGCGACGCGCCGGTGTTCACGACGCGCGAGTAAATGGCAAAGCACGTGCCCTTGGCCGGGAAGCGCCGCTCTTTCGCCGACAAGCCGAGTTCGTGGCGCACGAGGTTCATGAGGTCGGCGGAATCTTCGCGGTCGTTGATCGTGAAGGCCGGCGCGAGGCCGATCAGATCCGCGTATTCGCGCAACAGCCGCGCGCCGACGCTATGGAACGTACCCGACCACGTCAGCCCTTGCGCCAGCGCGGCACGCGAACCGAGCGCCGCGCCGGCGATGCGCGTGACCCGCCGGGTCATCTCCAGCGCCGCACGGCGCGAAAAGGTCAGCAGCAGGATGCGGCGCGGATCGGCGCCCTTCACCACCAGATTGGCGACCCGGTGCGCGAGCGTATTGGTCTTGCCGGAGCCGGCACCTGCAATCACAAGCAGCGCGCCGGGCGGGGCGGTGGGCGAGTCGGCGCCGTAGTCGACGGCTTCGCGCTGGGCGTCGTTGAGCTTCGCCAGCCAGGCGGCGAGGTCGGGCGTCGGGGACGTCGGCGACGGCGAGGAAGGCGATGAAGGCGCGGATTCGGCGACGGAGAGCACGATTGATTTGGGCGTTGGATGGATTCAGAGCGGCGACGCATACTGTATATCCATACAACCTACGCCGACAAGAGACCCTTTTTTAGCAGGATGCGCTCTCCACGTTTTCACGCCTGCCGTGCGAGCGAACACGAGTACAAAAAAATGGCCCGTCGCACGAATGCACACGAGCCATTTTTCGCAGGCACAACCTCAAGACGCTTGCGCGCCTCGCGTCGGCCGCCGCCGCGAAGCCTGCTACTGCTTCTTCGCGTCCTTGACGTTTGCGTCGGCGTTGGCCTTGTCGGCGTCGGCCTGCGCATCGGTCTTTTTCTTGTCGGCCTTGGCCTGCGCGATCGAAGCCTTCTTGTCCGCTTTCGATTGTTCCTTCGCCGCCTTCTTGTCGGCATGCGTAACCGGCGCCGCAGCCGGATCGCTAGCCTGAGCGAATGCAGCCGTCGACAGGCAACCCGCGATCAACGCGGCGACAAGCGTGGTCCTGGTGGAATGGGCGATGCTCATACGATACCTCCTTTGATTCGAAATGCCCGGACCTGAAAGTCCGGTAAAGCGGCGGCCGCGGCGGCTAACCAAGCCGCCAAGCCGCCTGCTCAAAACTCAGCCTCAATGCTTGACGTCGGTACCGTCCGACTGGTCGCCCGTCTGGCCTTGCATGTTCATCTTCATTTCGTTGTTGGCGGTCTGCTTATCCGCCTTCTGATTGATCTTGGCGTCGCGCACCTGCTCCTTGTACCGGACCTTGGCGGCCTTCTGCTGGTCCTTCAACTCCGCCTTGGATGCCTTCTTCGACGCCCGATATTCGGCGTTAGCCTTCGCGTTGGCGTCGCGCTTCTGCACCAGCGGATCGGTCGAGCCCGACGCCGTCAGACGCGTCGGCGCCGGCGTCACCGGTTGCACGCCCTGCGCGGCGTCGTTGCCTTGCACCTGAACCTGCGGCTGGCCTTCCGCACCCGCTGCCGGTTGCGCGGTCTGGGCGAACGCGGCTGTCGAAGCAAGTGCCGTAAGGGCGGTACCGATCAGAAGCGTACGAATCTGGGTCATGGCTAATCCTCTCTAAAGTTGTTGTGACGTGGGCGACCTGTCCGGCGCTGCATGTGAACCGCTGCGTCCCTCGCCCGGTCTGCTCGCTGCCAGATAAAAATCCAGCAGGCTTTCCCTACTGACCAGAACTCTACGAGTGAAGTTTGTGTTTTACGACCGTCGTTACGGAACGTTTCACTTTCTGACATTCACATAACATCTGCTTGCAGATGCTCACACGACGGCGGCGCACACCGCGAACTTCATCCAGGGCAAGCTTCTGGCTTATGATGCGAACCCTTTGCCTGAAGGTGCAAACGCCATGCCCAACCTCGATTTCACGCTCACCGGCGACTACGTCGAACTGCACAATCTCCTGAAGATAACGGGGCTGGCGGACAGCGGCGGGTCGGCAAAAATGATGGTGGCGGACGGCGCGGTGACCGTCGACGGCCGGGTCGAGACGCGTAAAACCTGCAAGATCCGCGCGGGTCAGGTCGTACTGCTCGGCGATACGCGGATTGCGGTCCACGAGGCCTGACACACGGGCTAAGCACGGGCCTGACGCACGGGCCTATCTACCGCAGTCCGAAAACTCGGAGGACCGGGCGCACCAAAATCGTGCCTATTCCATCGACATCGTCGCGCCTAAGCAATAAGCTGTCAGTTTCGACAAACCAACAATCGGCTGACACACCCGGCCGGCGGCTGCCTCCAGCGTTCGCCGAGGCTCATCTAGCCGCTGCCCTCGCCACCGCTCGCGCGCTCGTCGCGCCCGCCGTCGCGCTGTCGCCACTTCCGCCGCCAGGCGCTCCATGACTCAATCCGGCATCACCCGGGTGGCCGCCCGGCCGCCGACCCTGACCCGCCACGCGGCCGACACCGCGCGGCTCGCCGCGCCGCTCGCCATCGCGCAACTCTCGCAGATGGCGATGGGCGTCACCGACACGATCCTGCTCGGCTCGCTCGGCCCCGACGCGCTCGCGGCCGGCGGCCTCGGCGCTAATCTGTTTTTCGTGGTGGTCACGCTGCTGCAAGGCGTGCTGACCTCGGTCAGCGTGAGCGTGTCGCACGCGCGCGGCGCCCAGGACGAAGGCCGCGTGCCGCATATCTACTGGACCGGCTTGGTGCTGTCGGTGCTGCTGTCGGTGCCGGCGTTCTTCCTCCTGTCGTTCGCCACGCCGATCCTGCTCGCTTTCGGCGAACCCGCGCTGCTTGCGCACAACGTCGGCGAATACTCAGCGGTGCTGCGGTGGGGCTCGCTCGGCAGCCTGATCGGCGTCGGCCTGATGCGTTCGTTTCTGCCGGCGATCGGCGCGGCCAAACGGCTTTTGTGGGTATCGCTGGCGAGCGTCGGCGTGAACGGTTTTCTCAATTACGGCCTGATCCACGGCGCCTATGGTCTGCCGCGGCTCGGCTTCCTCGGCTCGGCGGCCGCGACCTCGATCACTGTCTGGCTGAGCGCGCTCGTGTTGATGGCGCTGTTGCACCTGCGGCCGCGTTATCGCCATTTCGTCGTCGCCACCCGGCCGAACGTGCCGCTGATGGGCGAACTGTTCGGCATCGGCTGGCCGGTCGCGATCACCTACGGCGTCGAGTCGACGCTCTTTCTGGCCACCGGCCTGATGGTCGGTCTGCTGGGCGAGTCGCAACTGGCCGCGCATCAGATCGCGCTGAATGTGGCCTCGGTGGCCTTCATGGTGCCGCTGGCGATCGGCCAGGCGGCCAACGTCCGCGTCGGCTTCTGGTCCGGCGCCGGCCAGCCGCTTGCCGCGCGCCACGCCGGTTTCGTCGCGCTCGCGCTCGGCGTCGCCTTCATGACACTGTCGGGCGTCGTGCTGATCGCCGCGCCGCACTGGATCGTCGGCCTCTATCTGCATCTCGACGATCCGGCCAACGCGGCCACGGTCAAACTCGCGAGTTCGCTGCTCGGCGTGGCGGCAATCTTCCAGATCGTCGATGGCATGCAGACGGTCGGCTCCGGCTGTCTGCGCGGCCTGAAAGACACACGTGTACCGATGATCGCCGCCGCCTTCGGCTACTGGGTGATCGGTTTTCCGACCGGCTACACGCTGGCGTTTCACTTCGGCCTCGGCGCGCGCGGGTTGTGGTGGGGGCTCGCGGCTGGCCTCGCCAGCGTCGCGCTGCTGATGACGCTGCGCTTTCACAAACTGAGCCTGCGGCGCGTGCCGGCCGCGCCCGGCGGTTCGCGGATCAATCACGCGCGAGATGCGCGCCTGGTTGCACGCGCAACCATAGACGCACGAGCAATTCGCCGCGAACGGTAAAATACCGTGTTCCGGCGTAGAGACGCGCACCCGCACCCCTACGCGAAAACCCGCTCGCGCGCCTCAAAAAGGCCAGCGCCGCCCGAAGGCCCATCACCCGCCAACAAGGCTTGCCGCGTTCACGCGGCAGACTCCCGCAAGCGCGCCACCACCGCCGGTGGCGCGCCGCCCGACCGACCCTGCTTCTCGCGATAAAACATAATCAAGGACCACCCGTCATGCTTGCCCGCGTCACCCGTCTTTTCCCGCTCTGGGCCGTGCTCGTTTCGATTGCCGCTTACTTCTCGCCCGCCTCGTTCGCAGGCGTCGCACCGCACGTCACCACGCTGCTGACGATCATCATGCTGGCGATGGGCGTCACGCTCTCCGTGGCCGATTTCCAGCGCGTCTTCACACGGCCCGCGCCGGTGATCGCCGGCATCGTGCTGCACTATCTCGTCATGCCGCTCGCCGCCTGGGTGATCGCCAAGGCGCTGCGCATGCCGCCGGATCTCACCGCCGGCATGGTGCTGGTGGGCAGCGTGGCAAGCGGCACGGCGTCGAACGTGATGATCTATCTGGCGCGCGGCGACGTCGCGTTGTCGGTGACGATCAGCGCACTGTCGACGCTCGTCGGCGTCTTCGCGACGCCGCTGCTCACGCGTCTTTATGTGGACGCGTCGATCGCCGTCGACGTGCACGGCATGCTGATGAGCATTCTGCAAATCGTCGCGTTGCCGATCGTGGTCGGCCTGATCGTCAATCACCTGTTCGGCAAGGTCGTGCGCAAGATCGAACCGGTCCTGCCGTTGATCTCGATGGTCGCGATCGTGCTGATTATCGGCGCGGTGGTGGGCGGCACGCAGAAGAGCATCGCGTCGGTCGGCCTCGTGGTGATGCTGGGCGTGGTGCTGCATAACGGCATCGGTTTGCTCGGCGGCTATTGGGGCGGCCGTCTGCTCGGTTTCGACGAAGCCGTGTGCCGCACGCTCGCGATCGAAGTCGGCATGCAGAACTCGGGCCTCGCCGTGACGCTCGGCAAGCTCTACTTCACGCCGATCGCGGCCTTGCCCGGCGCGCTGTTTTCGGTGTGGCACAACCTGTCGGGCTCGCTGCTCGCCGGGTACTGGGCAGGACGTCCCGCGAAAGGTTCGACGCATGTGGATGGCGAACAAGTGTTGAACGCCGAACGCGGTTAACAAACAGGCCGCGCGCGGTGCGCGTGTTTCAAGTTCTCGATGCGCATGGCCTGCACGATCGTGCATTCGACAACTGCTTGTGCCGTTGCGTCCACGACGTAACGGCAGAGCCCGCAACGCGCGTCGTCCAACGCGAAAGTCCCGTCGCCGCGACCATCTGCAAGAACGAAAGCCCGTCAGCCTGATTGCCCTTAGAATGCATTTCTCGACAGCGTGAGCCACTCACCCGCTGCCGCCATGAGAAGCCTGCAAACTAGGGGAAACGCGTGCCGTCGCATCAAGATCAAAGCTGGGCCGCACTGCAACGCATGTGCGCGTCCGGCATACCCAGAAGGAAGTCCGCCTGGGAGACAACGAGACATTTCTTCCTGCTGTGTTGCGCAACGGCATTTTTGACTGCCTGTGCGACAAGGCCTCCCGCCACTGCATTCGATCGTCAAGTCACCCACGCACTCCCCGCCACGGAATCGACACCGCTGCATACGGCGCTCGCGCCGCTCGAAGCCGCGCATCCGGATCAATCCGGTTTCCGTGTGCTCGCCAGCGGCACCGACGCCTTGCAGATGCGCATCGCGCTCGCGCGCGCCGCGACCAAAACCCTCGACATGCAGTACTACATCGCCAACGAGGACACCACCGGCAAGCTGCTGCTCGGCGCCGCGCTTTATGCGGCCGACCACGGCGTGCGGGTGCGCATGCTGGTCGACGACCTGAACTTCAAGGACATCGACCAGGTGATGGCGGGCTTGAACTCGCACGACAACATCGAGATTCGCGTCTTCAATCCGTTCGGCAGCGCTCAGGAAGGCGTCTTCGAACGCACCACCAACGTGTTCACGCAGCTCGGCCATTTCACGCGCCGCATGCATAACAAGGCGATGATCGCGGACAACCAGATCGCGATCGTGGGCGGGCGCAATCTCGGCGACGAATATTTCAGCGCGAGCGAAACGCTGCAGTTCCGCGATCTCGACGTGCTGGCCGCCGGCCCGATCACCGCCGACGTCTCCGCGAGTTTCGACGACTACTGGAACAGCAGCATCGCCTATCCGTTGCGCGTGCTGAACAAGCAGAAGTTCGACGCGAAAGAACTGGACCAGACGCGCGACGACTTGCGTCAGCACTGGCGCACCAACGCCGATCCGTACAACGCCAAGCCGCTGAACGCAACGCCGCTCGCTACGCAGATCGCCAACGATCAGCTCGGCCTGACCTGGGCGCCGGCAGAATTCAAAGCGGACTTGCCGGAGAAGATCGTGCATCCGTCGCCGGATTATGTGAGTCCGCCGATGCAGCGGCTCGGCGAATTGATGCGCGACGCGCAGAAGGACTTCCTGATCATTTCGCCCTACTTCGTGCCGCACGATTCGGGTGTCAAGGCGGCCGGCGAACTGACGCATCGCGGCGTTCGCATCGCTGTGCTGACCAATTCGCTCGCCGCCACGGACGCGGTCGCCGTGCAGGCGGGCTACAGTCCGTTTCGCGTGCCGCTGCTGCAACAGGGTGTCGAGTTATACGAATTCAAGCCGCAGCAGAACACGCCGACCGCAGGCGTCGCCGGCTCGCGTTCGCGCGCCAGCCTGCATGCGAAAACCTATGTGATCGATCGCAAGATTCTGGTGATCGGCTCGATGAACCTCGACCCGCGTTCGGCCAATCTGAACACTGAACTGGCGCTGGTGATCCACAGTCCGCCGCTCGCCGAACAGGTCGCGGGAATCTTCGAGCGCGCCACGGGGCCCGAGGAAAGCTATCGCGTCACGCTCGCGGACGACGCGCAACTCGCCTACCTGCGTTCGATCGGCGCGCCGCTCTCGCCGCTCGTGTGGACCGACGTCGAAAACGGCGCGCGCCGCACCTACATTTTCGATCCGCAGGCCGGTTTGTACCGGAATGCGCTAACAGGTCTATTCTCCCTATTGCCCGTCAACGCAGAACTTTGAAAGCGGAGTTGAACATGACTGAAGACGTACGAATGGAGCGCGACACGTTCGGCGAAATCGCCGTGCCGAACGCTCGTCTATGGGGCGCGCAGACTCAGCGCTCACTGCAGAATTTCCGCATTTCTACCGAGAAGCAATCGCCCGAATTGATCACTGCGCTGGCGGTGATCAAGCGCTCCGCCGCTGAAGTCAACCTCGGCCTCGGCGTGCTCGACGAAAGCAAAGCGAAGGCAATCATGCAGGCAGCCGACGAGATCATCGACGGCAAGCATCCGGATGAATTTCCGCTCGCCGTCTGGCAGACCGGCTCCGGCACGCAGACCAACATGAACCTCAACGAGGTGATCGCGAATCGGGCGAGCGAGCTGCTCGGCGGCGTGCGCGGCGAAGAACGCAAAGTGCATCCGAACGACGACGTGAATCGCGGGCAATCGTCGAACGACGTGTTTCCGACCGCCATGCACGTGGCCGCGGCGGATGCGATCGTCAAGCATCTGCTGTCGGCGCTGAAGACGCTGCGCGATACGCTCGACGGCAAGGCGAAGGCATTCGCCGGCATCGTCAAGATCGGCCGCACGCATTTGCAGGATGCCACGCCGCTCACGCTCGGCCAGGAGTTTTCGGGCTACGTCGCGCAACTGGATCATGGCATTCGTCACGTGGAAACGGCGCTGCCGCATCTGTACGAACTGGCGCAGGGCGGCACCGCGGTCGGCACCGGTTTGAACGCGCATCCGCAGTTCGCGGACAAGGTGGCGGCCGCTATCGGCAAGCAAACCGGTTTGCCGTTCGTGTCGGCGCCGAACAAATTCGAAGTGATGGCCGCGGCCGATGCGCTGGTATTCGCGCACGGCGCGCTGAAGACGGTGGCGGCGAGTCTGAACAAGATCGCCAACGACGTTCGCTGGCTCGCAAGCGGCCCGCGTTGCGGCCTCGGCGAACTGTCGATTCCCGAGAACGAACCGGGCAGCTCGATCATGCCGGGTAAGGTCAATCCGACCCAATCCGAAGCATTGACGATGCTGTGCTCGCAAGTGTTCGGCAACGACGTCGCGGTGAATATCGGCGGCGCGAGCGGCAATTTCGAGCTGAACGTGTTCCGGCCGATGATCGCGCATAACGTGCTGCAATCGGTCCGCCTGCTCGCCGACGGCGCGCGCAGTTTCAACGACAATTGCGCGGTCGGCATCGAACCGAATCACGAACGCATCGATACTTTGCTCAACGAATCGCTGATGCTGGTGACGGCGCTCAATCCGCACATCGGCTACGACAAGGCCGCCAAGATCGCGAAGAAGGCGCACAAGGAAGGCACCACGCTGAAGGCCGCGGCGCTGGCGCTCGGATTCGTCACCGAGCAGCAGTTCGATGAGTGGGTGCAGCCGAAGGATATGGTCGGCAATTCGGCGAGTTAAGCAACTGCGCGATCACGCTCGGGCGGCCTGGCTGACTTGGCTGCCTTGGCTGACTTGCAGGCCGCGAGCCCAGCGTGATTCAAAACAACAGCAGGCCGCGCGGATTTCAACTTCGCGCGGCCCGCGAGCGGCGCCTTCAGGCGTCGCTCAAACCTTCCCCTGCGCCACCTCCTCCGGCTTCAGTTCGACGATCGCGTCGAGCGCTTCCTTTACGTCCATCGCGTACCTGGCGAGGCGTTTCTGTTCGTCCGTCTCCGGCACGAAGGCCGGCACGGGCACTGGTTGACCGTTCTCGTTGACGGCGACCATCACGATCAGGCAATCCGTGGTTTGCAGCAGTTCGCCGCCTTTCGGATCGCCCGCCTGCACCGAAACATGAATGTGCATGCTGGTGCGGCCCGTGGCCACGACGCGGGCGCGCAGCTCGACCAGGTTACCGACCAGAATCGGCCGGCGAAAGCGGATATTGCCCACGCTGACCGTCACGCAATAGCGACCGGACCACACCGCCGAGCACGCATACGCGGTCTCGTCGATCCACTTCATCAACGCGCCGCCGTGCACCTTGCCGCCGAAGTTGACCGAGCTCGGCTCGGCCAGAAAACGGAAAGTGGTTTCGGAACGGTCCAGCGGCGCTACGGAAGGGTTGCTCATGTTGACTCCGGTCAATCGGATGCATTGAAAGGAGGCGATTATACGAGCGCCATATTGACACGTCGTGGCCGGGATGCGGCGCGCGGGAGAAGTCCGGTCGGAGCGCGGGTTTGGCTTGCGGGGAGCTTTCGCTGTAGATGCGCGTTCAACCCGCCTCGGCAACCTCTGAGGCGGCTCTGGAAACGGCCCCGTTCTGCGGCGCGGCCGCCGACATGAAGCGCTCGCGATAATCGAGCGGCAGCACGCCGAAGCGCCGCAGAAAAGCCCGCCGCAGGTTCTGTTCGCTGCCGAATCCGCAGTCGAGCGCGATCCGCTTGAGCGGCCGGCGCGATTCGGCGAGCGCGCGCGAAGCCGCTTCCAGACGCAGCGCCGAGACGGTTTTAGCCGGCGTGCGGCCGACCTCGTCGACGTAGCGCCGCGCGAACGTGCGCGGGCTCATCCGGGTTCGCTCGGCGAGCCGCTCGACCGACAGGTCATCGCGCAAATGCGCCGTCATCCAGCTATGCAGCGCCTCGAACGGCCCGTTCGCCGAGGCCTGCGCCGCCAGCGCCGCGCTGTACTGCGACTGCCCGCCCGGCCGCTTCATGAAAACCACCAGCCGCCGCGCCGCCTGCATCGCGACCGCGTGACCGACGTCCTCCTCGATCAGCGCCAGCGCCAGATCGATGCCCGCCGTCACGCCCGCCGACGTCCAGACGACGCCATCGCCTTCGTGATGCCCGGCATCGCGGATAAAGATCGGATCGGCGTCCACGTGGACCTTGGGAAACCGCTGCGCGAGGCGCGGCGCGTCGCGCCAATGCGTGGTCGCGCGGCGGCCGTCGAGCAGGCCCGCCGCCGCCAGATAGAACGCGCCGGTGCACACCGAGCACACGCGCCGCGCCCGCGGCGCATGGCGGCGGATCCAAGCGACGAGTTCCGGTTGCAGCGTGCAATGTTCGTCGACGGGGACGCCGGGAACGATCAGGGTGTCGATCGGCTGATCGTCGAGTGAATCGAGCCGTTCGGTGACGATCGGCAAGCCTGGGAAAGTCTGCAAGATGCCGCCGTCGATCGAGGCCACTGTCGTGCGGTAGGCCACGGGTTGCGGTACGCGGCCACCCGGGCTGGGCGAACTGGCGGAACTGGCCGCACTAGCCGCACTGCACGGATTAGCCGCGTCGTCCGAACTCGCCGGCTTAGCAGCACCAGTCGAATTCGCCGCACTACCCGATACGCCTGATAGGCCCGGATCGCGCGCGACTCCCGCGTCGCTGTCCACAGCTTGGGCGACTCCCGCCCCCGCCGTCGCGGCGACCGTCAACTCCGCGCGCCAGAACGCCTCCAGCGGTCCGCAGGCGTCGAGCAGCACCAGATCCGGTGCGACCGCGAAAACGATATGACGCGCCGCCATCAGGACACCTCCGCCATTAACTGCCGCTTGCGCGACCACGCGTACCCGAGCGTGGCCAGCGCCGCCGCCGCGAGCAGCGGAAATATCGCGGCATTGATCGTCGCCCAGCCGAAACGGGCCAGCAATTGACCTGCGAACAGCGAACCCAGCGCGGAAAACGCGAAGGTCGTGAACTCGCTGGTGGCCTGCGTCTTGGCCCGCTCCGACGGCCGGTACGATTGCGCGAGCAGCGTCGAGCCGCCGACGAACATGAAATTCCAGCCCACGCCGAGACAGGCGAGCGCGGCGTAGAAATGCGGCAGATCGGTCGAACGCAACGCGAGCACGCCGCACAGCGCCGACAGCACAATGCCCGCGCCGATCACCCGCAGCACGCCGAAGTGTTTGATGAGCCGCGCGGAAAACAGTGACGGCGCGAACATGCCGACAAGGTGCCACTGGATGATCTGCGCGCCGTCGCCGATCGTGTGGCCGCAGGCGACCGCGGCGATCGGCGTCGCGGTCATCACAAACATCATCACGGCGTAGCCGAGCGCGTTGTTGGCGAGCGCCGCCGCGAAGATCGGCTGCCGCACGATCTCGCCGAGCGGCCGTGCCGCCTCGTGAGTCGACGTCGTGCTCGCGATGGGCGCCGCGTCGCGATACAGCAGCGCCAGCAAGGCAATCGACAAAAGCCCGAAGCCCGTTACCAGCGCATACGAACCCGCAAATGCGACCGGCGCCAGCCAGTCCTTGCTCCATGCGGCAAGCAGCGGCCCGCAGACGGCGGCCACCACGCCGCCCGCCAGCACGGTCGAAATCGCGCGGCTTTTGTCTTCGATGCCGACCGCGTCGGCGGCGGCCAGCCGGTAATACTGCGCGAACGCCTGGAATACGCCGACCGTCGCCGTGCCGGCGCAGAAGGCCCAGAAGCTGTGATGAAAGATCGCCCACACCGAAATCGCGCCACCTAACGCGCCGACGCCCGCGCCGAGCACGAAGCCCGCGCGGCGGCCGATGCGCGCCATCAGGAACGACGCGAAGATCGTCGTCAGCGCGGCGGCGACGGTGATCAGCGAGAACGGCAGCGTGGCGAGCGCTTTGTCGTCGGCAAGCGTGTAGCCGACCAGGCCGGTGAGCGTCAGATCGATCGATACCGATGAGGTGTACAGCGCCTGACACACGGCCAGCACGCGCGCGGCGCGCCGGTCGTGTGGATCGGTGTCGCGCAGGCCGGTTGAATGGGCGGGGACGGTGGAAGCGGCGGACGGTGGCATCGATAGGTCTCAGGGCGGCGGAAGTGAGTTGACCCGATCGTCACATGAGCGCCGATGGCAGAGATGCCAATGATGCATCAATTTCTGCCATGAGTGATTAATCGCCGACAGCTCGCCTATTTGCGGACCGAGATGCCTTCGTCGATGGTGCCGTACATCGTGATGCTGCCGGTGCCCGCGCCCGATCCCGACGCCGCGCCGCCCTGCGCGCATGCACCGAGCAGCAAGGCTGCAGCAAGAACGGCAAGAAGAGTTTTCATGGCTGCGTGTTTCCTGCTAGGACAGGCTTCGATTCTAGCCTGGCGGTCTTGGGCGCCACCGAAGCGCGACATGTGTGACCAGCTCAACCCAGCGCGACCAAAGGGCAGCCTTGGCTCCCGGCAGCGGTCCCGCGCCACCAAAGCGCGCCTCGGGGGCCAACGCCCAACCCGCGACACGCTCCCCACCTGCCAGGTTTTCGTAGCTGCCGCATTCGACACTTCACGCTAAGCTGAAACATCGAATCGCGCAGCCCGATACAGTGGACTACATGGCGCGACAAAAGCGCCGCTCTCCGGAGACATCAGATGCCCGCCACCCTCGCAGACGAACAGAACCATTTCCCCGGCTTGAGCCGCATCGGCGCACTGCTCGCCGATCCCGGCCGCGCCGCCATGTTGTGGGCGCTGATGGACGGCAGCGCTCGCCCGGCCGGTGAGCTGACGATGATCGCCGGGCTCTCGCCATCGGCGGCCAGCGCCCATCTCGCGCGCCTGACCGACGGCGGCCTGCTCGCGCTTGAAGTGCGCGGCCGGCATCGCTATTTCAGGATCGCGTCGCCAGATATCGCCGCGTCGATCGAAGCGCTCGCCAACGTCGCTCAAGTCAGCGCGCCGCAGCGTCCCGTGCCGCGCCCGGTGCGCACCGTGCCGCTCGACATGCGTTACGCGCGCACCTGTTACGACCATATGGCCGGCGAATTGTCGGTGCGCGTGTTCGAGCAGCTGGTCGAACGCGGCCTGCTGACGCTGCACGGCACGTCGCTGGAAGCCACCGCCGACGGCTTCGCCCGCCTCGCCGACTGGGGCATCGACATGTCGGCCCAGAAAACCCGGCGCCGCCGCTTTGCGTGCACTTGCCCCGACTGGAGCGAGCGCCGTCCGCACCTGGGCGGCGCCCTCGGCGCGGCGCTGCTCGATTCTTGGACGTCGCACGGCTGGGTAGAGCGCACCGAGCGGCCACGAATTCTGCGCGTCACGCCGGCCGGGCATCGTCATTTCGACGCGTTTCTCGCTGCGTGACGCGCGCCTGGCTTTTGCCTGACGCGGTGCCAGGAAATCGGCGACCTGCTTACGAATCGCCTTATCGAGACCTTTTGTTACACGGTGGTGAGGCGGCCTTACAAAAGTGGGGGTCTTGAAACAAACGCCACGGGTACAGTGACTGCACGGATGCCGCACGATGCCGCGTCCGTCGGAGCTAAATCATGAGAACAGTCACCCCACACCGCTATTCGAACCGCCGGGTTATCGGCTATACGCTGATCGCAGCCGCCACCTTCCTGCTGGCAGGCCAGGCCACCTTCGCTCAGGAGATCCAGGAGCAGGAGGCGCCGCAGAGCGCCGCCGCCACGCAGAACACCGATCCGCCCGGCCGCGTCGCGCGCCTGAACTACACGGCGGGCGCCGTGACCACCGAACCGGCCGGCGCCACCGACTGGTCGTACGCGCAGATCAACCGCCCGCTCACAACCGGCGACCAGTTGTGGAACGATCAGAACGCCCGCTCCGAACTCCACATCGGTTCGACCGCGGTGCGCCTCGGGCCGTCCACCAGTCTCGATCTGCTCAATCTCGACGACAACAGCGCCCAGCTCAAAGTCGCGCAAGGCACTTTGTCGGCACGCGTGCGCGAGCTCGCGCCGGGCTCGTCCTATGAGATCGATACGCCGAATCTCGCGCTCAGCCTGGACGGTCCCGGCGACTACCGCGTCGATGTCGCGCCGGACGGCAGCAGCACCACCGTCACCGTGCGCAGCGGCGGCGCGACGGTATACGGCGACAGCGGCCAGGTGCCGGTCGCGGCCGGCCAGCAGATCCGCTTTGGCGGCACCAACCTGCAACAGGTCGCCGACAACGGCGCGCCCGGCCTCGACGCCTTCGATCAGTGGGCCGCCGACCGCGACGCAGCGGAAGACCGCTCGGTGTCGGCGCGCTACGTGTCGCGCGACATTCCCGGCTACCAGGACCTCGATGCCAACGGCACGTGGCAAAGCTCGCCGCAATACGGCGAAGTGTGGGTGCCGCGCGGCACGCCCGCCGGCTGGGCGCCCTATCACGACGGCCACTGGGTCTGGCAGGCGCCGTGGGGCTGGACCTGGGTCGACGACGCGCCGTGGGGCTTCGCGCCCTACCACTACGGCCGCTGGGCGCAGGTCGACGACACGTGGGCATGGGTGCCGGGACCGGTCGCGGTCAGCGAGCCGCCCGTCTACGCGCCGGCGCTCGTCGCTTTCGTGGGCGGCGGTGGCGGCGGCGTGAACTGGGGTGTGGATCTGGCGATCGGCGGAGCGATCGCAGCCGGCGTCGCGTGGTTCCCGCTCGGGCCAGGCGAGCCGTGGCATCCGCATTGGGGCGGTCACGATCACTGGAGTCCCGGCTATTACAACCGCGTCAACCGGACGACGATCGTCAACAACTACAACCGCAACGTGAATGTGACCAACATTCACAACACGTACATCAACTACCGCGCGCCGGGCGCCGTGACCGCAGTGCCGGCGACGGCCTTCGTGCACGGACAGCCGGTCGGGCGTTTTGCCCAGAAGGTCGATCCGCGGCAATGGCGCAACGCGCAGATCAACCCGGGCGGCCCGGGCATCGCGCCGGTGCGGGAGAGTTTCGGGCCGGGCCAGCGCAATGCGAATTACCGGCCGCCGGCGGCGGTGATGGCGCGTCCGGTGGTGGCGACGCGTAGTCCGGCGATGCCGGCGGCCTACCACGACAGCCTCGCGCAGCGTTTCGCGCAAAGCGGCGGACGGGTGCCGGGCGGCGGTCAGCCGATCGTGCGGACCTCGGTGCCGGCGCACATGGCGGGTGGACCGAGTGCGCTGCCGGTGCAGAACGTGCGGGTCGTGCAATCGCATATCGCCGGACGTGCGCCGGGCATGGCTGCGGGCGCGCCGGGTGGTCCGAATGGGATGCAGCAGCGGCCGGGCGAAGCACCTCGCGGTGGAGAGCAGCAAGCGCGTCCGGGGATGCCGCCGGGTGCGCCGGGTGGAGGTGGCGCTATGCAACAGCAAGCCGCTCAGCGGCCGGGTGAAGCAGCGCATGGCGGCGAACCGCAAGCGCGGCCGGGCATGCCGCCGCAGATGGCCAACCAGCGGCCGCAGCTTGGCGAGTCGGGACATCCGTCGAACGGTGTGCCGCGTCCGCCGCAAGCGATCGGCGGCAATCAGGCGGGGTTTGCACAGCAGCAGCAGCGGGGATTGCCGCAGCAGGCGGGTCAGCAGCCGGGCGTGAACCCGGCTTTTAACGGGCGTCGCGAGCCCGCCTGGACTCAGCCGCATACGCCGATGGCGCAGCAAGCCCAACAGCATGGCGCTCCGCAGCCGCAGGCCGGACGACTGGCGTTCGCGCAACAGCCCGGCGTGCAGCAAAACGGCGCGGCGCGTCCCGGGGAGAATCCGGCGGCCCAGCAGCAACAGCAGCAGGTGCGTCAGCCGGAAAATCGGCCGCAACCGCAACCGCAACCACAGCCGCCGCAGCAGCAGGCCCAACTGCAGCGTCAGCCCGAGCCGCAGGCGCCGCGTCCGGCAGAAACCCAGGCGCAGCAACAGCCGCGTCAGGAATATCATCCGCAGCCCGTGCAGCAGCCTCGCCAGGAACCGCGTCCGGAGCCGCGTCAGCAGCAGGCGCAGCAGCAACCTCGGCCGGAGTTTCATCCGCAGCCGCAGCCTCAACCTCAACAGCAGCCGCGCCAGCAGCAGGTGCAACAACAGCCCCGGCCGGAGTTTCATCCGCAGCCGCAACAGCAGCCGCACCAGGAACCGCGTCCGCAGCAGGCGCAGCAGCCGCGTCCTCAGGCACAGCCACAGCACGGCGACCAGCATTCGGGCGGCGGCAACCACGACGAGCATCGCAAAGGCTGAACGCCTCCCGCCTGCGAGTCGGCAGAGAGCGTAAAAAAACCGCCGCGATTCGCATCGCGGCGGTTTTTCTTTATGCGAATGGGCCGCTTATCGACCCCGCTTACCGAACCGGCAGACGATCAAACGGCCATCGGCGCCGTAAGCGGCTCGTGATGCCGGTAGCCGACCAGCGAGAAATCCGACGGCTCGATCTTTTCAAGCCATTCCGGCTCGTACACACCGGTTTTCGCATACTCCGGCACGCGCTCCGAGATCGCGAAGGCCGGGCTTTCGTACGGCTCGCGCTTGAGCTGCTGCTGCAACATGTCGAGCTGGTTCTCGTAGATGTGCGCGTCGCCGATGAAATAGGTGAACCAGCGCGGCGTGTAACCCGTCAGCCGACCGACCAGATGCAGCAATGCCGCGCCTTCGGTCAGATTGAACGGCGTGCCGAGCCCGATGTCGTTACTGCGAATGTACAGGCACAGCGAAATCTCCCTGGTCACGACATTCGGCAGAAACTGATACAGCAGATGGCAAGCCGGCAAGGCGATCTGATCCAGCACCGCCGGGTTCCACGCATGAAACAAAATGCGCCGGTCCGCGGGGTTCTGCATGATCGTGTCGAGACACTGGCGCAGCTGGTCGATCGCCTTGTACAGCAGGATTTTGTTGCGGCCGTCTTCCTCGAATTCGGTCACCACCTGGAAACCGCGCGCGGTCGCGTCGGCCAGCTGCGCGCCCGCGTCCGCATCCAGCACCTTGTAGGCCGGCCACTGGCGCCACTGCACGCCGTACACGTCGCCGAGATCGTCCGGACCCTGCCGATAGGGATTGGCGAGCCATTGCGGATTCTGGTTGGCATTCGCGTCCCACACCTTGCAGCCGAGATCGCGGAAATCCGCCGCGCTGCGCGAAGCGCGCAGGAACCCGACCAGTTCGCCCACTGCCGATTTGAACGCCAGCTTTTTCGTGGTGACCGCGGGAAAACCTTGCTGAAGGTCGAAGCGCAACATTGCGCCCGGCATGCTGATGGTGCGGATGCCAGTGCGGTTCTCCTGCCACGTGCCGGTATCGAGAATCGTGCGGACGAGGTCGAGGTATTGTTTCATTCGGGTTCCTTCGACGAGACGCTGACCGGGTCGATCCGGGCGTCACGGAGATTGAGCGGAAAACCCGATTTTAACAAGCGCGGCCGGACGACGCCCGGGCGTGACGCGCGGCATCGAAAATATCGAGAGAAAGGTGAGCCGAGGTGGTGCGAGATTGGCGCGAGCGCACGGCGTGAAACCGGTCGCAGAATCGCTCGATATGCTGAAGATTCTGCTGAAATCGTTACCGGCCCACGAGACCCGCGAGGCCCGTCAAACGATTTACAGATGCGGCACCGAAGCCGGCAATTCGCCGTGCGGCGTAGCGAGCGGCTCGCCTTCCATATGGCGCATGCCATGCGAGCACAACAGCCGGTATAACGTGACGCGCGAAATGCCGAGTTCCTGGGCGGCGTCGCCGAGACGCCCGCGGTGACGCAACAGCGCCAGCTCGATCGCCTGACGTTCGGCCGCTTCACGCGCCTGCGCGAGCGACACCGGCACGATCTCGACGTATTCGGCGAGCTCGAGATCACGCGCCGTGATCGCGCGCCCTTCCGACATCACGATCGCGCGCCGCACGCGGTTGATCAGCTCGCGCACATTGCCCGGCCAGCCGTAGTTATGCAGCGCCGCGATCGCGTCCGGCGCGAAGCCGCGCAAGCGGCGGCTTGCATCTTTCTTGAAACGTTCCAGCATGTGACGCGCGAGCAGTTCGATATCCTTACCGCGCGCGCGCAGCGGCGGTTCATCGATCTGCAATACGCACAAACGGTGGTAGAGGTCGGAGCGGAACCGACCTTCGATCATCGCCGCGGTCATATCCACGTGCGTGGCCGAGATGATGCGCACGTCGACGTCGATCGCGCCGTGCCCACCGAGGCGCTCCACCTTGCGCTCCTGCAGGAAGCGCAGCAGGCTCGCCTGGCTTTCGAGCGGCAGGTCGCCGATTTCGTCGAGAAAGAGGGTGCCGCCGTTCGCCGCTTCCACCCGGCCGATCTTGCGCTGATTGGCGCCGGTGAACGCGCCGCGTTCATAGCCGAATAGTTCGGATTGCAATAGATGCGGCGGTATCGCGCCGCAATTGATCGGCACGAAAGGCGCATTGCGCCGCGCCGAGCGTTCGTGAATGGCGACCGCCGTCAGTTCCTTGCCCGTGCCCGATTCGCCCGAGATGAAAACCGGCGCGTCGGTCATCGCCACTTTGCGGATCGAACGGAACAGCGCGAGCATGGCGTCGCACGAGCCGACCATCTCGCCTTCGGCGCCTTGCGATGCATCGTTGGAAGCCGTTTCGCCGAGCGAAATCATGCCGTACGCATGACCTACGGAATCGACGATCCTGTCGCCCGAATACGGCACCGTGACGTAGTCGAAACAGTAGTCGCGCACGAGCCGGCGCAACGCGGCGTCTTGCAGTTGTCCCGGCATGGTGGCCGCGACCCAGCCGACGTTCGGCATGGTCAGGCAGGATTCGAAGGCGGCGATTTCGTGTGGCTGAAATTCGCTAGACAGATCCAGCAGGCCGCCAGCCGCCATTCCGGCGCGAACGGCCCGACGCACGTCGCGCGCCGACCCCACGACTTCGACATGCCAGCCGCGCTGGTGAAACCGAGTATTCAGCTCCGCGCTCGGATCGCGCGAAACGTAAATCAGTTGCCGCGTTGCGGGTTCCATTATTCAGATCCTCTCGTCAACGAACGTTAAGGATGACGCACGCACCTGAAACAAGTTCAGACACGCTGACTCATTCGGGATTCGCGATATAGCAAAAACCGAACGGCCATTCCATTCCGTGCGGACAGCTGATCCCCAAGAAAGCGGCGTGTGTGTTTGAGACGGCCCGTTAGCGGGCTTTTTTAAATCTGAAGCTCTTTTTCGAGAGCTTACTATACGCGCGCCGCTTGGAAAACAATTATGCGAATTTAATCGCTAACACCTTACCCAGCGCGGTTCCGCGGGCGATAAACAGTTATTCAGCCGACGAATAAAACATTAGTGGAAGCGCTTTTCCTGGGTGTAGACCCAAGGTAGTTCGTACCGCCCGAATTAACGAATTACAGGTATTTCCTGCTCGCCGTTTCAGCATTGAAACGTTTTTGTCCGATTTCTCAATTGCAACTCCCACGTTTTGACTCGCATCCTGATCCATCAATGGATTGCGAGCGATGGCACACGTTTCGCTAAATGCCGTGCACCAAGGAGACACATCATGCGACTCGCTTTCCGCATCGATCTGGGCAGCATTGCACCATGCGCGGCACTTTGCACCGCAATCGCGCTGATCATGCTGCCCATTGGCGCCAACGCACAGGCGGCCGGACAGGCTCCGTCCGCCACGCTGACGGAATCCGCCGATGCAGACTCCGCCACCTTCCCGAACGCCTCGCTCGCCACACTCGCCCCATCCGATACGACGACGCGCGCCGCCACCCTGTTCTCCCAGCTTGCCGCCAACGTGCTGAGCATTCCGGCCGATGGTGCATCCGTGAACGATTTTTCGCTCGACGACCAGGTGCTCTCGCGGCAACGCGGCGGCGCGGTGGGCATGGTGATGGTGGCCGCGACGCCGCAACTCATGCGCGGCAACGGCGGCAGCGGCAACAACGTGACGCTGTGGGACGAGATCGCCCCGCCCTCGCCTTTACCGATTCCGATCGACGCGGCACGCGCCGCCCAGGGCAACGTCGCCAACTACCAAAGAAAGTAGCCAAAGAAATTAGCCGAGCAGATTAGCAAAGCAAACAGGGGTGGCGGTGCGGCGAATGCACCGCCCGCAGGCAAGACAACAAGACATAAGCAAGGACCGACATGACTGCCTCAAACCGGACGCCGCGCGCACGCTGGTCGCGGGCGTCCTCGCTCACCTCGTTGCCGGCGGCGCTGGCAAGCGTCCTGGTTCTGCTCAGCGCCTCGTTTGCCATCGACGCCATGGCGCAGCAGGCCGTCAATCCTGGCGACATCATCGTCGAGCGCACGGTCACCCCGCGCGACGCCTTCGTGCCGGTGCCGAGAAGTCAGGACCCGGTCGCTGTGCGCGCCACCACTTTCCCGGCTAACTCGTTCAATCCGGCCGTCGCCCAGATCGTGGGCGATACCGATCTGACGAATGCGCACGGGTCGAGCGGCGTGGCGGACGGCGGCGTGCTCGGCGGCACCGGGATGCAGGCGGTCACCCAGATCCTCAGCGGCAAGGCGACCGGCAACAACGTGGCGCTCAATTCCGGCGGCATCGGTCTGCCGGCGCCTGGCATCGGCGGGACCATCACCTCCACGGTGACGGGCTCGCTGGCGCCGCTGTCGAATGCGCTCACCGGCGCGCTTGGAGGAATGAAATGAGCCCGCTCGTGCATCCCCTCAAGCTTCGGACGCTGCAGGCGGCGCTGTTCGCCTGCCTGGGCGCCGCTCTCGTGGCGAACCACGCCCACGCGCAATCGGTGCCGACGATCGGCGCCACCTCGACCATTGCGAACGGCGCGGCGGCCGGCGTGACGGGCGCGTTCGCCGTCAACGAAACGGCGGGCCTGAACAACGCGCAAGCCAATCAGATCACGGTGTCGAACGGCGGCGTGGCCGGCAACGACAACGCCAGCGTGCAAAGCGCCGCCGTGGCCGCGAAGGTCACGAACGCGCGGGCGTCGATCGAAGCCAATGCTTTTTCGAATTCATCCGGTGCGGTGCTGGTGAACCAGTCCGCCGGAGCAGGAAATCTGCAGCGCAACAGCACCCAATTGGGCACTGCTGCGCTCAGAGTCGAGACCGTCGCGGATGGGGAGCTATCCGCGACGGCCGCGAAAAACGGAGGTCTGGGGCAATCAGTGGGGATTCACAGCGTACGCGAAGCAACGATTTCAGATGGTGCCTTCAAGAACATCAGCGGGATCGTGCAGATCAACCAGACGGCCGGCGCCGGTAATGCCACGGCGAACAGTTTTGTGCTCCGTCCCCCGGCGGGCACTTTTTTTAACTGACCAAACTTAAAGTATCGGAGCGAATCATGAAGCGCACTCTTATTGCCGCAGCCGTTCTCGTTGCCGCATCCGGCAGCGCGTTTGCCGCACCGCAAAAGGCCTATCTGTTCAATGCGACGCTGGTCGGCGAAGCGGTCGGCATCGAAGGTCTGGTCGGCCTGTATGGTTGCGTCCACGTGTCCAGCACGGCCGGCGCGGTCGTCAACAACAACCAGTCGGTCAACGTCAACGCGACGCTCAACCCGCAATCGCAGAGCTACACGACCGGCCGTGTGACGACCACGTACAACAACAATAGCTCGTCGATCAAGGGCGGCGGTTCGGTGTTCGCCGTGGCATCGCAAAGCCACTCGACTTCGTCATCGGGCGCGCAGGGCTATCAGGCATCGGGCGGCTACGTGTATGGCAGCCAGAGCAGCTCGGTCGCGGGCGGCGGCTATCAGACCAGCCAGCAGGCAGCGGCGATCACCGGCGGCTTCACGCACACCAGCCAGAATTCCGGCGGCCATATCGCAGCCGGCGGCTCGATCGGCGGCAACTACAACTATTCGGGCATCAACACGCCGTTCGGCGGCGGCGGCCAGTTCCACGCGGCCGGCGGCCTGCAGGCCGGCTACCGGGAATCGAGCTACGCCAACACGTCGGGCGTGGCCGGCGGCTTCGAAGCATCGGAAGCATCCGGACAGGGCAAGGTGTGGGGCTACAAGGCCAGCGAAGGTTCGGGCTTCGCGGCGGTCGGCGAACAATCGTCCGGCTACACGAGGAGCCGGACCTCGTCCACCGACGCTTATGCCGCCGCATTCGGCGTCGACGCAAGCCTCACCACGACCGACGTGACGACCCGTGGCTCGGTGACGCAGCACATCAACACGCAAGCGGCCGGCACGCTGAACGCCACCACCGGCACCAACGCGGCGAACGGCGTCTCGGGCAACCTCGGCATCAACATCGCGGAAGGTATCGGCAACGCCCAAAGCAATGACGTGTCGCTCGCCTCAGTCGACATCGGCAACGTGTTCGGCAATGCGCAGATCTTCAGCACGCAATCGTCGAGCGGCAACGCCCGGATCAACAACTTCAATCTGAATGCGTCGATCGGGGACGGCTCGCTGTCGAATGTGACGGGCAACGTCGGGGTGAACGTCGCCTCGGGTATCGGCAACGTGCAGAACAACAGCCTCGCCGGCGCCGTGACGACGACCAAGCCGGGCAACGCGCTGACCACGGCGATGGTCGCCACGGACGACAACTCGCAAACCGCCGGCATGACGGTCACGGGTCAATTCCAGGGCACCGCGATGCTGGGTTCCAACGCGCTCGCCAACGCGTCCGGCAACATCGGCGTGAATATCGCCGGCGGCGCGGGCAACCTGCAGCACAACGGCCTCGCGATCGCTGCGCTGAACAGCGGCCACTAAGCCGGCGACAGGCACAAGAAAGAAGCCAGCAAGTAGTTGGGGGGACGCGCCGGCAGCCATCGCAGCGGCCGGCGCGTATAGAAGGGGGAGACCAGCATGTTGGGGTTCCGGAGGTACCCGGCGCTACGGTTCGCCGTAGCGCTGGCCAGCTGCACCCTGTGCGTGGGCCAGAGTTACGCGCAGGCGAGCATCGACACGTCCACGCTGGCGGGCGTTCCGTTGAAAAAGACGGTGCGCTCGATGAAGGACATCCGCTACAGCCACATCGTCAATCAGCAGTTCGACTACAGCTGCGGTGCGGCGGCGCTGGCTACGCTCCTCAAATACGGCTATGGCATCGATATTCCGGAAACCGAACTGATCCGCCGGATGATGGTGTTCTCCACGCCCGAAGTCGTTGTCAAGAATGGCTTCTCCATGCTCGACATGAAGAAATTCGTCGAGACCATCGGTTTGCGCGGCCGCGGCTTCCGGGTCAACGCCGACGCGCTCCAGCATTTGCAGATTCCCGTGATGGTTCTGATGAACATCGACGGGTACGAGCATTTCGTGATCGTCAAGCATGCGCAGGATGGCCGCGTGTTCATCGCGGATCCTGCCCTCGGCAATCGCATCGTGCTCGAAGAGGACTTCATGCG
This sequence comes from Paraburkholderia phytofirmans, assembly GCF_046028095.1. Taxonomy (GTDB): domain Bacteria; phylum Pseudomonadota; class Gammaproteobacteria; order Burkholderiales; family Burkholderiaceae; genus Paraburkholderia; species Paraburkholderia phytofirmans_A. The sequence goes on along the minus strand of NZ_JAQQDJ010000014.1, from coordinate 25,998 downwards.
GACCTGGAACGGTCTGGTATTCGCGGTCCTCGGCAAACCCTTCAGGGAGGATTCCCCGCTCTTGCAGGACAACGAGTCGCTCGCGCTCAAGCTGCGCGCCAGCGCGCTGGCCAACGGCACCGCTGCGACTCCCTTCGTCGAGTACGGCTTGATCAAGGCAGACCTGTTCTGAACCAACCATGAAGCAACACCTCACCCAGCTCGGGCTCGCGATCTGCACCATGATGTGCGGCCTGAGCGGAACCAGCGGCAGCGCCCAGGCGGCATCGGGCTCCGGCTCGCCGCAGTTGCCTGAATTTATCGCTTCTCATGACAGCGGTTCCGCCGCCGTCAAGGTGCAGATGGTGGACGACGACGTCCTCGCCGGACAGACCGGCAAATATGCCGGCGCTACGATGATCTCCGGCTTCGTTCTGAACATCATCTCGCAATGGCAACTGCCCAACGGCGTGACCGCCGTCGCCCAGGGCACGCTCGGCGCGGCCCAGAACGCGCTCGGCCAGGTGACGACGTCCGTCAGCACGCTCGCGAGCGTGACCGGCGGCGGCCCCGGCAGCCACACCAATGCCGCCAACTCCGGGGCCAATCCCAACGCTTACGTCAACGGCGGCCAGAGCATCACGGTCAACGGTGTTTCACAAGTGACACAGGTGGCGGGCGACCGTAACAGCGGCGCCAATTCCGCTCTCATCGATTTCAACAACAACGCCGCGGCGCTCGCGGGCACCGCCAATGCCCCGTCAGCCGCGGCCAGCAATTCGACCGGCTCCGTCAAAGCCGGCATCTCGTTCGGCAGCAACGGCATCAGTGTCGCGCTGCAGACGCCGGCTGGGCTCGCCACCCAGACGGTCACACCGGGCAACGGGCAAATCGCCCAGTTGCTGCAGATTGCAGGCAATAACCAGCAAGTCGTCAACGCATTGCAGCTGCATTTGCAAACTCAGCCAATGTCGGCCTCGATGATCCGCCAGTTAGGCGTACTACAAGCGCTGCAAAACAGGAGGTGAGCACGCGGGCCGCCACCCGCCGACCGTAGCAAGGCAGTACACGTCAGGCCGCGCATCGTCAGGACCGGGGGTACGCGGCCCGAACACCGGGGGAACACAAAATGAACAGTCTTTCGTCGAAGAAGGTGCCGCGCATGGCACTGGCGGCCATTCCGGCCGCCGTCATGCTATTCGCACTTTCGCAAGGGGCGGGCGCCCAGGCGCTCGCTGGACAATCGGTCGAAGAACGTTTGAATACGTTGATGCGGGTCGTCGACGAGCAACAGCGGCAAATTCATTCACTCGAGCGCCAGGTGACCAATCTGGAGATGGCGCAACGCGGCCGCGGCGTACCGGGCGCCGGCGCGCCGGCCGGCAGCGACACCGTGGCTGAACAGCCCGGCGCCGACGGCTTGCCGGTGCCGCTGCCGCCGCTCGCCCAGGTCAGCCCCGGCGCCCCCGCGACCGGCGGCAACACGGGCACGGCGACCGGCGTGCCCGTCTATCCGCCGACGCCCGCAGGCAGCAGCGCAGGCGGCCTGCCGCCGGCGAGCGACGGCAGCGGCGCCATCGGCCAGACGCAGAAAGCGGCCGAGCCTGTGCGCACGCAGGCCGAAGAAGCGGTCGTGCAGCGCGAGCACGCCCCACTCTTCGACCACAAGCTGACGATGGACTGGGGCATCAGCGACACCTACTACGATCGCCGTCAGCTGCAGCTGTCGGGCTTCCTCGCGCTCGACGCGATTTTCCTCGGCAACATCAATCTGGGCGAGACCAAGTCGCACCAGCTGATGGCGGATCTCGATACGCGCTACGGCCTGACCGACCGCATGAGTGTCGACGTCGACGTGCCGTACATCTACCGGCATAGCAACTTCATTGTGGGCGGCGCGGGCGGCGCGGCGAGCACGATGTCGGATGCATCGGTGAATAGCAGCAATATCGGCGACGTCAACTTCGGCATCTACTACCAGTTTCTGAAGGAGACCAACAGCCTGCCGGACGTGGTCGGCAGCCTGCGCATCAAGGCGCCGACCGGCACCTCGCCGTTCGGCGAGAAGCTGGTGCAGCTGGACGCCAACAACACCAATCTGGTGGCGCCGGGCAAGCTGCCCACCGGCACGGGCTTCTGGAACATCACGGCGGGCGTCTCGCTGTTGAAGACCTACGACCCGGTGGTGCTGTTCGGCAGCCTCTCTTACACCTACAACGTCGCGCGCTCGTTCGCGGACATCTCGTCGGTGCAGGGGCAAACCCAGCCGGCGACGGTCAAGCTCGGCGACATCGTGCAGTTCGGCGGCGGCGTGGCGCTCGCATTCTCCGACAAGGACTCGGCCAGCATCTCGTACACGATGGCGCTCGCACCCGAATCGAAGACGCGCGCCCCCGGCGGCTCATACGAAAAAGTGCCGGGCAGCGAGACGACGGCCGCGGCGCTGAATTTTGGCCTGAACCACGTCGTGAACAAGCACCTGACCATCAACGGCTCGGTCTCGGTCGGCTTGACGCCCGACGCGCCGAACTTCGTGGTCGGCATGCGGTTTCCCTACACATTCTGACGTGTCAACGAAACGAGGTCGAACGTGCGTGAATCACCTCAACTGACCAGTGTTGCTCCGGCCGCCGGAGCGGGATCGGGCGCGCAGCGGGCACGGGCGCTGCCGAACGAGATGGCGGCGCGCTGTCCCGTCGATGTCGCGACAGGCCGGCCTGCGGCGGTGGTGGCGACGATCGGCGGCGCGGCGCCGTTGGCCGCGGTGGCCAACGCCGGCGTCGAGCGCCTGCTGCTGTACGTGGCGCGCACGCCGGACGACACGCTGATCGCGCATCTGAAAAGCCGCGGTTGGCACGTCCTGGCGGCGCGTTCGGCGCATGAGCTCGGCCGGCTGGTGAAACCCGATGTGGCTTGCGCCGGCATCGTCGATCTGGCGAGCTTTCCGCCGCGCGACCTCGCCGGACTCGAAGCGAGCCTGCGCCAGCAGCAGGTCGGCTGGATCGCGCTCGCCACCAGTGAACGGCTCAACGATCCGGTGGTACGGCGCCTCGTGCGCCACTACTGTTTCGACTTCGTCAAGGTGCCGGTGGCCAACGCCACGGTCGACTATCTGGTCGGCCACGCATACGGCATGGTGACGCTGTGCGATCCCGAAGCCGCGCCGCCCGTGAGCGAGTCGGGCGACGAAGAAATGGTCGGCACCTGCGAAGCCATGCAGCAGCTCTTTCGTACCATCCGTAAAGTGGCGAACACCGACGCGAGCGTGTTCATCTCGGGCGAGTCGGGCACCGGCAAGGAGCTGACCGCGCTCGCTATTCACGAGCGTTCGCCGCGCCGCAAAGCGCCGTTCATCGCGATCAATTGCGGCGCGATTCCGCACCATCTGCTGCAATCCGAACTGTTCGGCTATGAGCGCGGCGCATTTACCGGCGCGAATCAGCGCAAGATCGGCCGCGTCGAGGCTGCAGACGGCGGCACGCTGCTGCTCGACGAAATCGGCGACCTGCCGCTCGAAAGCCAGGCGAGCCTGCTGCGCTTTTTGCAGGAAGGCAAGATCGAGCGGCTCGGCGGACGCGAATCGATTCCGGTCGACGTGCGGATCATTTCCGCCACCCACGTCGACCTGGAAGGCGCGATGCGCGACGGCCAGTTCCGCGCCGACCTGTTTCACCGGCTCTGCGTGCTGCGGGTGGACGAACCGCCGCTGCGCGCGCGCGGCAAGGACATCGAAATTCTCGCGCAGCACATCCTGCACAAGTTCAAGACCGACAGCGCGCGCAAGATCCGCGGCTTCACGCCGTCGGCGATCGAGGCGCTCTACAACTACAACTGGCCCGGCAACGTCCGCGAGCTGATCAACCGGGTGCGGCGCGCGATCGTGATGGCGGAGAACAAGCTGATTTCCGCCGACGACCTCGATCTCGCGCACTTCACCGAGCAGCAGACCATGACGCTCACGCAAGCGCGCGAGGCTGCCGAGAAGCGCGCGATCGAAGCGGCGCTGCTGCGGCATCGTCATCGGCTGAACGAGGCGGCGGTGGATCTGAATATTTCGCGTGTGACGCTGTATCGGCTGATGGGTCAGCATGGGTTGCGCGAATTGAGCGCTAGCGACGAGAAAGCGGCGCTCGGCGCGGATGATGGCGCTCAGGAATGAGGTGGCGCGGGCTGGATCCGGTCGGTGGCGTTTCGTGAAGCTGCATGACACCGCGTGAAGTTGCGTGAAGCTGCGTCGCCGCGTGGTCAGGCAGCCGCATCCCCCTTGCGGCGAGCGCGTGGCTTGCCGGGCGCGTCCCGGCCGACTGCACGGCCGCCGTGCCGAAACCCGCCGCCGCGGCCCGGACCCGCACGTCAGGTAGAATCAGTCCGGTTACGTTCCCCTTTCCATTCGATGACGACGCTCACCCTGATCGTCGCTCGCGCCAATAATGGCGTGATCGGCCGCGACAACCAGTTGCCCTGGCGACTTCCTGAAGACCTCGCGTTCTTCAAGCGCACCACCATGGGCGCGCCCATCATCATGGGACGCAAGACGCACGAGTCGATCGGCCGGCCGTTGCCGGGACGCCGCAACATCGTCGTGACACGGGACGCCACGCGGCGTTTCCAGGGCTGCGACGCGGCCACCACGCTCGAAGACGCGCTCAAGCTCGCCGCTCAGGATCAGGCGCCGGAAGCGTTTCTGATCGGCGGCGCGCAGTTGTACGCGGAAGGTTTGCGGCAGGCGGACAAGCTGATCATCACCGAGATTTCCGCCGACTTCGAAGGCGACGCCACTTTTCCCGCGCTCGATGAAAACGAGTGGGAAGAAGTCGCGCATGAAACGCATCGCGCGGATGCGCCGAACGATTTCGACTACGCGTTCGTGACGTATAAGCGCAAAGGCGCTTGAAGGTTTTTTTGGCTTGAGACGTTAGCGCCGCGCGCAAAGCAAACGGTCGGCGCTGGCGCCCGATCATGCATAAAAAAACGCCACGCAGTGACTTGCGTGGCGTTCTGCTTTTTACGGGCCAACTGAAAACGCGGCCCGGCAGCGGCTAAACCCGCTTACTGCCCCGCGATCGTCATCCGTTCGATCAGCACCGAGCCGGTCTGCTTGGTGCCGCGCGTGATCGTATCCGCGCCGATCGCAACGATGTGGTGGAACATCTCCTGCAGCGTGCTCGCCACCGTGATCTCCTCGACCGGATACTGGATCTTGCCGTTCTCGACCCAGAAGCCCGACGCGCCGCGCGAGTAGTCGCCCGTCACGTAGTTCACGCCCTGCCCCATCAGTTCGGTCAGCAGCAGACCCGTGCCGAGCTTGCGCAGCATCTCTTCGAAGTCGTCTTCGGGACGCGTGTTCGAGCTGCGCAGCGACAGGTTGTGCGAGCCGCCGGCATTGCCGGTGGTCTGCATGCCGAGCTTGCGCGCCGAGTACGTGGACAGGAAATAGCCTTCCACCACGCCGTCTTTCACCACCGAACGCTGTTTGGTGCGCACGCCCTCTTCGTCGAACGGCGCGCTGCCCATGGCGCGAGGGACATGCGGGTCCTCGACCACTTGCACGTGCGGCGCGAACACCGGCTTGCCGAGGCTGTCGACGAGGAACGAGGTCTTGCGATACAGCGCGCCGCCGCTCGTGGCCTGCACGAACGCGCCGAGGATGCCCGCGGCGAGCGGCGCTTCGAACAGCACCGGCACCTTGCGCGTATCCAGACCGCGCGCGCCGATACGCGCCAGCGCGCGTTGCGCCGCGTAACGGCCGACTGCTTCCGGATCGGCCAGTTCTTCCGCGCTGCGGGTGGACGTGTACCAGTCGTCGCGCTGCATGTTGCGGGCGCTGCCGGCGATCGGCGCGCACGCGATGTAGTGACGCGAGTACGGATAGCCCGCCAGGAAGCCGCGCGAGGTGGCCAGCACGAACTGCGAGTGCTGCGCCGAGACGCTCGCGCCTTCCGAATTCTTGATCTGCGGATCGGTCGCGAATGCGGCGTCTTCCGCGCGGCGGGCGATTTCCACCGCTTCGTCGGCGGACAGATTCCACGGGTGATAGAGATCGAGGTCGCGCGGCGCCGTTTCCAGCAGCTCGGCTTCGGCGAGGCCCGCGCAATCGTCTTCCGCCGTGAAGCGGGCGATGTTATAGGCCGCCGCGACCGTATCCTTCAAAGCCTGCGAAGAAAAGTCCGAAGTGCTCGCATTGCCGCGCTTGTTGCCGATGAACACCGTCACGCCGACCATCTTGTCGCGGTTGTGCTCGATCGTCTCGACTTCGCCGCGCCGCACGGAGACGGACAAGCCGTCGCCTTCGGAAATCTCGGTCGCCGCGTCGGTTCCGCCGAGCGACTTCGCGTGACGAAGGATGTCCGAGGCGATTTCCTTCAGCTCATCCTGGGTATGCGGAAAAAAGCGCTGCTTGACGTCCATGTCTGCTGCCATTGTCGTTGCCGTCCTGTTCGGGGCCGAGCGGCCCTGGGTGGGTTCGCTATGTTCGCTGTATTCGCTGAGTTCGCACCGGTCACGCGCATGCCTGACGCCTGCGTGCACGAGCGCGTCTGCGCGTGTGTCCGGCGCGTGTGTCGGGTGACGTATCCCGCGATCATAGCAAGGTACGCGACGCCGTACCTGGCATTCGCTGCGCCTCGCGTCACGTCGACCGGGCGCCGCCTGAGGCGCCGCATTGTCATCGCTTCGCAATGCGCGAGATCTTGCGCGCGGCAGCACCGCGGGTTCGGTGGACGCGGCACGTTACAATATCGGCATGACACGCAAAACCCGCATTCAACCCATCGAATCCGCCGAGCCGGAAGTCGACGAGAACGGCTACGACCGTCCCAGCAAGTCCCAGCTCAAGCGCGAAATGCACGAGCTGCAGGAGCTGGGCTCGGCGCTGATCGCGCTGCCCAAAGACGCGCTCAAGCGCATGCCGATGCCCGAAAAGCTCGACGACGCCGTGCGCGAAGCGCGCCGCATCACCGATCACGAAGGCAAGCGCCGCCAGGTGCAATACGTGGGCCGCGTGATGCGCTCGCTGCTGGACGAGGAAACCGCCGCGCTGCGCACCGCGCTCGACACCTATAACGGCGTCAACAAGGCGGAAACGGCCAAGCTTCACTGGATCGAGCGCACCCGCGAAAAACTGCTCGCCGACGACGCCGCGCTGACCGATTTCATCCGCCAGCACCCGAACGCCGACCCGCAGCAAGGCCGCACGCTGATCCGCAACGCCCGCAAGGAAGCGCTGCAGAGCAAGCCGCCGCGCTACTTCCGCGAATTGTTCCAGTGGATCAAGAACGCGGACGGACCGTCCGCGCAGACGGATTCCGACGCCGACGACACCCTGGACGAAGACGACGATGACGACCGCGACGCCTAAAGCGGCACGCAAGCACCCCGACGAAATCGTGATCGGCCTCGTGTCGATCAGCGACCGCGCGTCCACCGGCGTGTACGAGGACAAGGGCATTCCGGCCTTGCAGGAGTGGCTCGGCGCGGCGCTGACTTCGCCGTGGCAAGTGGTCACGCGCCTGATTCAGGACGACGCGCCGACCATTTCCGCCACGCTGACCGAACTGGTCGACGAAGTCGGCTGCGATCTGGTGCTGACCACCGGCGGCACCGGCCCGTCTCGCCGCGACGTAACGCCCGAGGCGACGCTTGCCGTCGCCACCAGGGAAATGCCGGGTTTCGGCGAGCAGATGCGGCAGATCAGCCTGAATTTCGTGCCGACCGCGATTCTGTCGCGCCAGGTCGCCGTGATCCGCGAAACGGCGGAGCACGCGGCGCTGATCATCAATCTGCCGGGTCAGCCGAAGTCGATCAAGGAAACGCTGGAAGGTTTGCGCGACGCCGAAGCAGGCGGCGCGGTGAAGGTGCCGGGCATTTTCGCCGCGGTGCCGTACTGTATCGACCTGATCGGCGGACCGTACGTGGAAACCAACGCCGATCTGGTGAAGGCGTTCCGGCCGAAGAACGCGCAGCGCGCGCCCCGGCCGGCTTAGGCGATTTTATTCGCCAGTGTTATTGCGCGCCGTCGGCGGCGTCCGGCGCAGACGGAATCAGAAAGTGCTCGCGGTAGTACTTCAGTTCGTCGATCGACTCGTGGATATCGGCCAGCGCCGTGTGCATCGCGCGCTTCTGGAAGCCCTTGTAGATGGTCGGCTGCCAGCGGCGGCACAGTTCCTTCAACGTGCTGACGTCGAGATTGCGGTAATGGAAGAAGCGCTCCAGATCCGGCATCCAGCGCGCCATGAAGCGGCGGTCCTGGCAGATCGAGTTGCCGCACATCGGCGATTTGCCCGGCGGCACGTAAATGCTCAGGAAATCGCGAATCTGTTCGGTGGCGTCGGCCTCGCTGACTGTGGACGCCTTTACACGGTCGATCAGGCCCGAACGGCCATGCGTGTTCTGATTCCACTGATCCATTTTGGCGAGCGTCTCGTCGCTCTGATGAATCGCCAGAACCGGACCTTCGACCAGCCTGTCGAGCGTCGAATTCGTCACCACCACCGCGATTTCGATGATGCGGTCGGAATCGGGCTCGAGCCCGGTCATTTCCATGTCCAGCCAGACGAGATTCATGTCGCTGCGCACGAGCGGCGGCTGTTCGGTGGATGCGAGGATGTCAGTCATGAAGGCAACCCTGAGGGCCGCGCAAACGGCTTTGTGCAAGCCCGTCTGCCACGGCGATTGTTCGTTTGAGATTGGTTTGAGCGTGTTCCCGCCGCGCGGCGGGAAGAAACATATAATTCTCGCATAGATACCACGGAATCCCCGGATGCCTACCCTGTACTTCACCGTTCTGTTCGTCGTCGCCGTCGTGGCGATGGTCGGCACCAAACTGTGGCTCGCGTCGCGGCAAATCCGCTTCGTGGCCGGCCATCGCGAGCAGGTGCCGAGCCAGTTCGCCGGCACCATCGCGCTCACCGCGCACCAGCGCGCCGCTGACTACACCGTCGAGCGCACCCGCCTCACCATGATCGAAATCGTCGTCAGCGCGGCCGTGCTGATCGGACTCACGTTGCTCGGCGGCGTGCAGGCGCTGGATCTTGGGATATCCGACTGGCTCGGCCGCGGTTACATCGGCCAGATCGCGCTGGTCGCCGCGGTAATCGCGATCACCAGCGTGATCGATCTGCCGTTCGATTACTACCGCCAGTTCGTGGTCGAGCAGCGCTTCGGCTTCAACCGCATGAGCAAGGGCATTTTCTTCATCGACCGGATCAAGGGTGTGCTGCTCGGCGCCGCGTTCGGTCTGCCGTTGCTGTTCGTCGTGCTGTGGCTGATGAACCAGGCCGGCAGTCTGTGGTGGCTGTGGACGTGGATCGTGTGGGTCGCGTTCCAGATGCTCGTGCTGGTGCTGTATCCGTCGTTTATCGCGCCGCTCTTCAACAAGTTCGAACCGCTCAAGGACGAAGCGCTGAAAAGCCGCATCGAAGCGCTGATGCAGCGCTGCGGTTTCGCTGCCAAGGGTCTGTTCGTGATGGACGGCAGCCGCCGTTCGGCGCACGGCAATGCCTACTTCACCGGCTTCGGCGCGGCCAAGCGGATCGTGTTCTTCGACACGCTGCTCGCGCGTCTGTCGGGCAGCGAGATCGAAGCCGTGCTCGCGCATGAACTCGGCCACTTCAAGCGCCGTCACGTGATCAAGCGGATGCTCGTCACCTTCGCAATCTCTCTCGCGATGCTCGCCCTGCTCGGCTGGCTCACGCAGTGCGTGTGGTTTTATGAAGGGCTGGGCGTGCGGCCATCGCTGATCGGCGGCAATAGTGGCCTCGCGCTGGTGCTGTTCTTCCTCGCGCTGCCGGTGTTCCTGTTCTTCGTGACGCCGCTCGGCAGCCTCAGCTCGCGCAAGCACGAGTTCGAGGCCGACGCGTTCGCCGCGACGCAGACCGACGCACAAGACCTCGTCAACGCGCTCGTCAAGCTGTACGAGGACAACGCATCGACTCTGACGCCCGACCCGCTCTACACCGCGTTCTACTACTCGCATCCGCCGGCGTCGCAGCGGATCGACCGCCTGCTGCGGCACGCATGAGCGGCCGCTCCCCGAAAGCGCCGCGCGCGCCGTCCAGCACGCGCGTAGGCGGCCTCGTGGTGGCCGCGCATGGCCGCCACTATCTGGTCGCGCCGGATGACGGCGGCCCCATGCTCCAGTGCTTCCCACGCGGTAAGCGCAGCGAGGTGGCCGTTGGCGATCGCGTGGTTTATGAGTTGGCTTCGGCGGATCAAGGCGTGATCGTCGAGATCGGCGAGCGGCGTAATCTGCTGTATCGCTCGGATCAGTACAAGTCGAAGCTGTTCGCTGCCAACCTCGATCAGCTGCTGGTCGTGTTGGCCACCGAACCGCATTTTAGCGAAGATCTGCTCGGGCGCGCGCTCGTCGCGGCAGAGGCGAACGAGTTGAAGCCGCTGATCGTGCTGAACAAGACCGACGTGACTGCTGAACTCGAAGGTGCGCGTAAACGGCTCGAACCGTATCGCGCGCTGGGTTATACGGTTGTCGAAGTGTCGATCAAGACACAGCCCGAAGCCGCGCGGGCTGCGTTGATCTTGCATTTGCAAGGGCATTCGACGCTGCTGCTCGGCCAGTCCGGCATGGGCAAATCGACGCTTGTGAATCTGCTGATTCCCGATGCCGAAGTCGCCACGCGCGAAATTTCGACCGCACTGAACAGCGGACGCCATACGACGACCTTCACGCGTCTCTATCCGCTGCCCGACAGCGCGGACGGCGAAGGCGGCGCATTGATCGACTCGCCGGGCTTCCAGGAATTCGGCCTGCATCATTTGACTGAAGGCCGGCTCGAGCGCGCGTTTCCGGAGTTCCGGCCGCTGTTGCCGAACTGCCGGTTCTACAACTGCCATCATTTGCAGGAACCCGGTTGCGCGATTCTCGAGGCGGTCGCGGATGGCCGCATCCGCCGCGAACGGCATGCGCTGTATGCGCAACTCGTGCACGAAGCCAGCCAGATCGTCCGCTGACATGAGACTCATGCGCGCGCCGAATCTGATCATCGGCCAGCATTGGGTCAATGTGCTGGCCACTGCGGGCATTGCTTGCGAGTTGCACAACCGTTATCTGAACGGCGCGCTCGGCGATATTCCGGCGGATCAGTGCTCGCCGGAGCTTTGGCTCGTCGATGAACGCGACGAAGCGATGGCGCGGAGGTTGATCGACGCAGCTTCGCATGGACCGGCGGCGGGGTCGCCTGGGTGGAAGTGCCGTCAGTGTGGCGAGGCGCTCGAGGCGCAGTTTACGGTCTGCTGGCAGTGTGGGACGGCACGCGATCCGCTGGACGGATGAAGCGGCTCATCGCTGACCGGCGCGTGCGTACGGTGTCACGGCATGAATGGAAAATGCCGTGACGATGCGCTCCACGATACGATTTCTCGCCCTTAAAAACAAAACCCTACGTTTCTTCAAAGCGTAGGGTTTGTCGGCAGACTGATACCGAAGTGCGGCTTTCTTTCTCTACAGCGAATAGCGCTAGCTTGATAGCGTCAAGCCAGCCACACCGCAATCGTCAGCATCAGCAACAAAATCATCCACAGCACCACCGCGCGCCACACCAGGCCCACGGCCGATTGCAGCGTGCGCGGCGTGCAGTCGTCGCCGACCTGCATCGGGCCGCCGTCGCCGGTGGCGAGCGCGTCGAGACTCGACGGTTCAGCCAGCGGCCCGCTCAGACGTGCGCCCAAGGCGCCGCTGCCCGCGGCCAGCAACACGCCGTCGTTCGCGTCCGGCCATTGGCGCGCATGGTTGCGCCATGCATAAATCGCGTCTTCAAAATTGCCGACGATCGCAAAGCCCAGCGACGTCAGCCGCGCCGGCACCCAGTCGATCACGAAGAACGCACGCTGAGCAAAGCTCGAAAACGCGACGGTACGATCGTCGACCGGCCGCGCCCACGTGCGCGCCAGATATTCGGCAATCCGATATAGCACCGCGCCCGCCGGTCCGGCCGGAATCAGGAACCAGAAGAACACACCGAACACGTGCCGATGCGAAGCGACCACCGCGTGAATCAGCGTGTGACGCACGATCTCGCTGACAGGCATGTCGACGGTATCGAGCCCGGTCCATTCGTTCAGGATCTCACGCGCGCGCGGCACGTCGTCGTTATTCAACGCGAGGTGGATGTCCGTGAAATAGTGGCTGAACTGGCGGAAGCCCAGCGTGAAATACAGCACCGCGACGTTCCACAGGAACGCCAGCGCAAAGTGAATGTGATACAGCACGTAGTAGACGAGCGCGACGACCAGCGTCCACGGCACCACCACCACGAGCCAGGCGAGCAAGCCGTGCTTCGGCTTGCCTGCATCGAATCCGTGCGCCGCCGACTCCGCATGGTATTGAAGCAACGCGGACACCGGATTGTTCGGCGACAGCGCGCGTACCTGTTCAATGATCAGAGCCAGCAATACGGAGAAAAAAGTCATGCGGTGCGCCGTGCTTTTCGAGTTTTACGATTGTTTTATAACGATAGCACAGGGTCGGATGCCACTGAGCGCGGACCTCGACAAACAGCCGACAACTGCACAGTCCATGCGGCTCATGCCGCGAGGAAGCGATAGAAGTTGCGCAGCATGGCGGCCGTCGCGCCCCAGATGAAATAGTGGCTGCCGACTTCGCTGCTGCTCTCGTCAACTTCCGCATCGGCACCAGCCGATGCGGTGCGCGGATACGGCATCGCGAAAAAGCGCCGTTCGCCGCCTTCATAACGGAACACACGCACCTCGTGATGCGCGGGGTTCATTAGGAACGCGAGCGGCACTTCGAAGACTTCGGCCACCTCCAGCGCGTCCGCCTTTACCGTGAACGGCGGATGCACGAGGCCGATCACCGGCGTCACGCGAAAACCGGTGCCCGTCAGATAGTCGGGCAATGCGCCGAGAATTTCCACACGCGATGGATCGAGACCGACCTCCTCCTCCGCTTCGCGCAGCGCGGTGGCGGTAGCGTCGGCGTCAAAGGGTTCATGACGGCCGCCAGGAAAACTCACCTGGCCTGCATGATCGTTCAGATGGTCGGCACGCTGAGTCAGCAGCACGCTCAGGCCGTGTTCGCGGACCACCAGCGGCACCAGCACCGCCGCGACTCGCGGATCGGCATGCGTATCGCGCCAGGGCGCATCGACGACGAGCTCCGGGGTCCAGGCAAGGCGTTGCTCGAAGCGTGCGCGCAGGCCGTCTGGCGTGAGACGGTCGCCGGCCACCGGCGGCAGATCGGTGCCTGTTGCTTCGACAGGCAAGGTTTCAGGCTCAAAGACGGGGCGGGTCAACGGGTCTCTCGAAATGAGCGGATAGGGGACATGCCGCTATTTTGACCTGGCAAACAAAAAAGCACCCGCGAGGGGTGCTTTTTCTTACAGCTTTTACGCTTCCGGAGCAGCGCGGTCTTTCTTCGCGACCAGCTTTTCCTTGATCCGGGCCGACTTGCCCGAACGGTCGCGCAGGTAGTACAGCTTCGCACGACGCACATCGCCACGACGCTTCACGACGATGCTTGCCAGCAGCGGCGAGTACGTCTGGAACGTACGCTCGACGCCTTCGCCCGACGAAATCTTGCGGACGATGAACGACGAATTCAGACCACGGTTACGCTTGGCGATCACGACGCCTTCGTAAGCCTGAACACGCTTACGCGTACCTTCAACCACGTTCACGCTGACGATCACCGTATCGCCGGGGGCGAATTCGGGGATGGTTTTCTCGCCGAGAGCGCGGCCGATTTCTTCCTGCTCGAGAATTGCAATCAGATTCATCACTGACTCCTAAGTCCATCTTGTCGACGTTCGTACCTGCCTCGTGAAAACACTTGGCTACGGCCCCGATAGAGGATGGGTTCACATCTGGCGCCGTGCACGCATGCGCGGCGCCGCCTAATGTCCGCTTGAAAGACCCAAGGCTTTACGCCTTCGACTCTTCCTTCGCGAGACTCGCAAGCCATGCCTCGTCGGCACGGCTCAACATCTTGTTCTTTCTGGCCTTCACGATCAGATCGGGCCGCTTGTTCCACGTGTTGCGCAAGGCTTCACGCCGACGCCACGCAACGATTTCCGCATGATGGCCGCCGAGCAGCACATCGGGCACACGCACGCCGTCGTATTCCTCGGGGCGCGTGTAATGCGGACAATCCAGCAGCACGTCGACAAAACTGTCCTGCACCGCCGACTGCGAGTCGTTGAGCACACCGGGCAATTGACGCACCACGGCGTCCATCAAGGCCATGGCCGGCAATTCGCCGCCCGACAGCACGAAGTCGCCAAGGCTGACTTCTTCGTCGACGACACGGTCGAGCAAACGCTGATCGATCGCTTCATAGCGACCGCACAACAGGATCAGGCCGGGTTCGGCAGCAAACTGCATGACGCGGTCGTGATTCAGCGTGGCACCTTGCGGCGACATCATCACGACACGCGACGCGCTGATGCCCTGCTCCGCCTGCGCCGCTTTCGCCGCGCCGATCGCGTCTTCCAGCGGTTTGGCCAGCATTACCATGCCGGGGCCGCCGCCATATGGGCGATCGTCGATCGTGCGGTAGTTGTCGGTTGTGAAATCGCGCGGATTCCACGTACGCAACCCGTAGCGCTCCTGCTTCGCCGCACGGCTGGTGATACCCCAGTCGGTCAGCGCGCGAAACATGTCAGGAAAGAGCGTAACGACATCGAACTGCATCGCTCTCTCCATTCAGCGAAATTATTTAGTAATCGGCTTCCCAGTCGACAGTGATCTGCTTCGCCGCCTGGTCCACCGTTTTTACAAAGACGCCGACGAACGGGATCAAACGCTCGCCGGTGACCGGCTTGCCGCTTTTGTCGGTATCCGGATATTCGATGCGCAACACCGAGTGCGCACCGTTGTCGATCATGTCTGCAACCTTGCCGAGATTGACCCCGGCAACGTTCACCACGTCCAGGCCGAGCAGGTCGACCCAGTAGAATTCGTCGGCTTCGAGAGCCGGAAATTCGCTGCGGCTGATATAGACGCGGGAGCCGCGCAGTGCCAGCGCGACATCGCGGTCAGTGACGCCGCCCAGATGGGCAACCACACTATCGCTATGCATTTTCGCCTGCAACGACGGCGCCGATTTGCGCTCCGGGCCTTTGATCAGCCACCAGCGCTTCGCGCTCAGCAGCGCATCGCCACCGTGACCGGCATCCGCGTGCGCGGCCACCTTGACCCAGCCTTTGAGGCCGTAAGCGTCGACGATGGCGCCGACCTCGACCGCATCGGCCGGCCAGCTTTCCGCCGTTTCCGTGTGCATTTCTGCCGCACCGGAACCGGCGTTTGCAACTTGGGCTTTCGCCTTGCCTTCAGCTTTTTCGACCGGCTTGCGGACGAATGCACCGAACGGCGCCTGACCAGACGTCTTCGCGCGCGGGGCTGCTGCCGCTGTGGCCTTTGCGCGACCTGAACTGCCGGAATCACGCTCAGACATAAGGACACCTCGAAGAGAACCTCGCTGCCAGCTTCGACGCCTGCTTCAGCAAAACAACTCGCGCATCGGACTGCTCACGCACACCGCGCGAGCCGCCGGTCGAACCGACGACGACACGCATGCTAGCTACCATTAAGCAGCCGGCTGCGCCTTTGCAGCTTCCTTCACGAGGCGCTCGACGGTCGGCGACAGTTGTGCGCCAACGCCTTGCCAGTACGTCAGGCGGTCCTGAGCGATACGGAGGGACTCACCCTTCGTAGCGACCGGGTTGTAGAAGCCAACGCGCTCGATGAAGCGGCCGTCACGACGGTTACGCGAATCGGTTGCGACGATGTTGTAGAACGGGCGCTTCTTGGAGCCGCCACGAGCCAAGCGGATGATGACCATACTAGAATCCTTGAAAACCGGGGTTCGGAACGACTGAAACACGCGATTATAGCGGGAAACCAACGCCATAACAAACACTTACCCGGATAAACTGAGCGACGGGGTTGCGCCGGCCATACAGGCGGGAGCCCGGAACCACGTCGAAACGCCCGAATTACCTGACGGAGCGCCAGTGAAACTCCTGCCGCCAATTGTGTTTTTACGCGCTTTCCGTACCGCCGCCATACGGTTCGCCTCCTCGGCGCGTGATTTGCAAAGCCGGGCCCTTCGCATAGGCACGGCCGTGCTGCTCGCCGCAACTGCCCTGCCAGCGCTCGCCGCGCTGCCGGTGGACCGGATCAAACTTCCGCCGGGCTTCCATATCGAGGTCTTGTCGAGCGCCGTCCCGAGCGCGCGAGCCATGGCGCTCTCGCCGGAAGGCGTTCTTTATATAGGCAGCCTCGACGGCCACGTCTACGCGCTCGAATTGCAAAACGGACGCGTGACGGCCCGCCACGTGATCGCTTCCGGCCTCGAAACGCCCGCAGGCGTGGCCTGGCACAATGGCGCGCTCTACGTATCCGCGGTGTCGAAAATTGTACGCTTCGATGCGATCGACACTCACCTGAACGATCCGCCCAAACCCGTCGTCGTGATCGACACATTGCCCACGGAGACGCACCACGGCTGGAAATTCATCGCGTTCGGCCCGGACGGCAAGCTCTACGTGCCGCAGGGCGCGCCCTGCAACGTCTGCCTGAAAGATCGCAACCGCTTCGCGTTGATCGGCCGCATGGACCCGGACGGCAGTCATTACGAGGTCGTGGCGCGCGGCATCCGCAATTCGGTCGGCTTCGCCTGGCATCCCGTGACGCATGATCTATGGTTCACGGATAACGGCCGCGACCTGCTTGGCGACGACGTGCCGGACGACAAGCTCAACCGCGCGCCGCGCGCCGGAATGGATTTCGGCTTTCCGTACTGCCATGGCGGTGACACGCCAGATCCCGAGTTCGGCAAGGACCATCCGTGCAACACGTTTACGCCGCCCGCGGTCAAACTCGGCGCGCATGTCGCGGCGCTCGGCATGCGCTTTTACGACGGCCCGATGTTTCCGGCCGCGTACCGGAACAGTATTTTTGTCGCCGAGCACGGTTCGTGGAATCGCAGCAAGAAGGTCGGCTATCGCGTCGTGCACGTGACTACGAACCCGGATGGCAGCAATGCCCGCCAAGAAGTGTTTGCCGAAGGCTGGCTCCAATCCGGCGAAACCGAGTGGGGACGCCCGGCCGACGTGCTGCCGCTGCCCGACGGCTCGCTGCTGATCAGCGACGACTACGCCGGCGCTGTTTATCGCGTGACCTATTCGGCGCCGTAGGCGCCTCGCGTGGCAAGCGGCATCGAACTCCGTGCGCTCCAAAAGCTTGGCCAGTCAATCGAGCGCCGGTACCCGCGCCGCCGATCCAGCCGGATCCAGCGCTCCTCGCACCACTCGCCAAGCTGCCATGATCACCCTCTGCACCGCTGCCGCAACCACCCACCCTTCGCCCCGCGACTGAGAGCGCTCCTAACGATGCCGCGACCACCCATCACGTGACCGGCGGCCCGTGGCGGGCGTAGAATGCGCGTCGGTCCGCGCGCCGCGCGCTGCTCCTTTCGACCGCCTGTCACTCTGCTCTGGCCTACATGTCCACCCTTGTCTCGACTTCCTCGCGTTTCAGATCCAAGACGATTACGGCCGCACTGGCGTTCTTCTTCGGCAGCCTCGGCGCTCACCGGTTCTATCTGTACGGCATGCGCGACATCTACGGATGGGCACACGTGATCGGCACGCTGATCGGTATTCCGGGCGCCATGCTGCTGGTGGCGAGCGAACGGTCCTCGATGCTCGGCTGGGTGCTGGCCTTTCCCGGCGCGGTTTCGCTGCTCGCCGCGTTTCTCGCCGCGATCGTCTACGGGTTGCGTCCGGACGAAAAGTGGGACGCGCAGTTCAACGCTCAGACCCAGCGCAAAAGCCGCTCCGGCTGGACGGTCATTTTCGTCGTGATCTTTTCGCTGCTGATCGGCGCCTTCCTGCTGATGACAGGTCTCGCCATTTCGTTCCAGACGTACTTCGAAAGCCAGGTGCAGGCGGCCAAAGCGCTCTCGCAATGAGCCGCTGCGCGTCGCGCTAGAAAAGATTCAGTTGAGGATCGTCGCGTGCCGGTTTATCGGCACGCGGCACGTCTACCGGGCGAAAGTGCGACATATCCAGAATGCCGCGGTCCCGCCGATTCAGGCCCAGACGGCGCACCGCGTTGTGGAATCGCTGCTTGAGCAGATCGGCCCACAAGCCTTCGCCCTTCATGCGCGTGGAGAACGACGAGTCGTAGTCCTTCCCGCCCCGCATGTCCCGCACGCGACTCATCACCCGATCGGCACGATCCGGAAAGTGCGCCGCGAGCCAGTCCTTGAACAGCGGCGCGACTTCCCACGGCAGCCGCAGCACGATATAGCTCGCGTTGCTCGCGCCGGCCTCCGCACAGGCTTCCAGCACGCGCTCCATGTCCGGTTCGGTGACGAACGGAATCACCGGCGCGATGCTGACGCCGACCGGAATGCCCGCCTCGCTCAACGTGCGGATGGCGCGCAGCCGCCGTGACGGCGTGGCCGCACGCGGTTCCAGCGTACGAGCGATCTCGGCGTCCAGCGTGGTGATCGTAATGGCCGCCATGAATTGCCCCCGCGCCGCCATGGGCGCCAGCAGATCGAGATCGCGTTCGATCAGCGACGACTTGGTGATCGCCGCAAACGGATGCTGACGTTCGCTGAGCACTTCGATCACCCTGCGCGTGAGCCGCAAGTCACGCTCGACAGGCTGCCAGGCGTCCGTATTGACGCCCAGCGCGATCGGCTCCGGCACATAGGACTTCTTCGACAATTCCCGCTCGAGCAATTCCGGCGCATTCATCTTGGCGTAGATCCGGCTTTCGAAGTCGAGCCCCGGCGACAGCCCCAGATAAGCGTGCGTGGGCCGCGCGAAACAATAAATGCAGCCCGGCTTTATACGACATGAACTCTGTTCACTAGTACGAGAGTGTGCGAACAGTTGAGAAGAGGCGCGAACTACTGTATATATATACAGGGTAGCCGACGCAGGAGGGTCCGTTGTGAAAATCCAACACATTCACCTAATCAAGGGTCGAGGCACCTCGACCAATGCCAACTGCCGCTTCGACGAGTGGAGCAGGTCGCCCGACGACGAAAGGCACGCAGCTGACTTCGTGCATGAGTCATTGTCAGAATGGAAAACTGAAACCACAGATGTGTCAGCAAAGACCATCATCACTCGGAATCAGTCTCCCGACGTCCCGTTTGACCAATCCATCAATCCCTACAGAGGGTGCGAGCATGGATGTTCCTACTGTTTTGCTCGGCCAACCCATGCGTACCTTGGTTTATCGCCCGGCCTCGACTTCGAGAGAAAACTGTTCGCCAAAACGAACGCGGCTGAGCAACTTAGACGTGAACTAGACAAACCGAGCTATAAACCGTCAGTAATTGCGATGGGAACGAACACAGACCCCTATCAACCCATAGAGCACGACCGCAAGCTCACAAGAGAAATCCTTCAAGTACTGGAAGCGTATGGACACCCAGTAGCAATCACGACGAAGTCCGCGCTGGTTGTGCGAGATTCAGACATTCTTGCTCGAATGGCGACCAGAGGACTTGCGCGTGTTTTCCTTTCAGTTACAACTCTTGACGCAGAACTCGCTCGGAAGCTGGAGCCACGAGCCAATGCTCCAAGACGGCGGCTTGACGCGATACGAAAACTGGCCGAGCAAGGAATTCCCACGGGCGTCTTAGTCGCACCAATCATTCCAGCGCTGAATGACTCAGACATAGAGCGCATCCTAGAAGAGGCTTCGGGCGCTGGCGCCGAAGCTGCTGGGTACGTGATGCTCCGGTTACCCCTCGAGGTGCGGGACATATTTATAGAGTGGCTGGCAATACACTATCCCGACAGACAAAAGCACGTCCTGAGCCTCATTGAACAAATACGAGAGGGAAACCTCTACCAATCAGGCTTTGGCACGCGGATGCGCGGAACGGGGCTATTCGCGGAACTCGTCCAGAAGAGGTTTTCCTTGGCGTGTCGCAGGCTCGCTTTGAATACTTCGAGGCGCCAGTTGAATGTAAACGTATTCCGGCGACCGTGCGATACCACAGGCCAGATGCAGCTTTTCTAGCCCATTTCTTCTCTCATCACCGAGTCCCCGGCGATAATGCCCGATGCCTGTTCCTCGCCACCGCAACCTCCCACTGTCGTACATTTAGTAGCAGGGCGAGGGACCGACAACTACAATCGTGTTTGCAGCGTACGGCATTTACGGGCACAAACTGGAAAGCATCGTGCCATCTAATAAACTGAAACAGTATGCTGACGGGTATCGGCAAATTGCCGTCAGTTCGATTGATTATCGACTACACGACGTCGTGTAGCTCGTACATTCACGTTTGATGGATGATTTTCCGAGGTCTTGTGTCTTTCGGTCAACTAACACCATCAAAACTCGACGAGTTTGTCGATGACTTACCGCTTCTTCTGGTTGACCGCTCGAAGTTTTATGGGGAGCGGCCAATTTCTTCTCGCTCTCTGGATGAGAGCATTGCGGAAGACGTATCGGAGGAAACGCAGTTCGAGTTAACCGACGAAGAAACCGATTCGACGCTGAACTCGAAAGCAATCGGCGCAGAAGACAAGTTCACGCACGGGCAACTCGCCATGCGTATCGTCATCGTCTACTTCATTTATGCGCAATCCAAGAGGCTCATCGACCGAGGGTTGGAGCCGATGCCAGAGGTTCCGTTCAACGGAAAGAAAGCTGAAAAGGTAACTGGCGCGATTCTTCCGACGGTAATTCGCCGCATTCCACCGTTGCCCGACGAGGTCGCATTGCCCTTGTTAGCGGCAGCAATAAAATGGGTTGAGCATATCTCTGAGGACGTCATAGTACTTCAGAGACGCTATCTGCGGGTCCGGCACCGTTGCCAGACCGAAAATCTACAGCCTCCAGTGCAGTTACAAAAATGCAATGAGATAATCTGTCGCTTCAGATTTCGCTGCCTGCCTGGGGAGGGCAATCCTTGGCGTGAGGCAATCTCTTGGGAGACAGCCGAAAATCCCGTTTGGGGAGGTGTAAAACTCGCTCCGACGCAGGTGTTACGCAATCTAATTTTTTTTACGCGAGAAGCGGCGGCACTTCTTCTTTGGTTCCTGGTTGGAATTCGCACAAGCGAAATTTGTAGCTTAGAAGGGTCAGCGCAAGACAACACAAACCTCCCGCCCTGCGTTCTTAGCCGCCCCTCCAAGAGCGGCCTGCTTGAAATATTTTATCTGAAGGGATTGGTATCGAAAGGCAGAAAGAAACCGGAACAACACGAATGGGTTCTCGGCTCTCGACCCTATGGAGCAGCATGGGAACCGCTTCCTGTCAAAGCGATTCGGGTGCTTCAGCGGCTCTTCCAACCCTGGCGTGAGTTCAGCGGCCAGACTCGCTTGGTATTGACGTTCACGCAGGCCAAATCGCTTCCGTGGACCAAAAGCACTGTCAAGCCAATTCGGGCAAGCCGGCTCCTTCGCGGCACAAAGCATTTTATGTACAGCGAAGTCGACCTGTCGAACCTTCCTGACACAAGTCTCCGAGGAGAAAATTTAAAGCAATATCGTGACAGCAGTGGGTTGTTCATCCGACCGCAGCAAGGAAGGAAAACTTTCGCAGCATACATTCTCGATACACGCAGGTCGCTTTTGCCGGCTGTTTCGGACCATTTCGCTCATTTCGACGAAGAGGTCACCGAACGCGCATATTATCCGTCTCACGCGAAGCAACGAAACGAATTCGACTCAGTGCTCTTTTCGGAGACGGTAGCTTTTTTCGTCGAGGCCGTACGAGGCCGGAAAATCGCGGGAAAAATGGCCGAATCGATAAAAGATTATTTTAGTGGGTCCGAGTTTACTGAAGCTCCCAACCTCGCGGATTTGGAGCACAGGGTTGCACGTATCGTCGTCGCGCACGATTTGAGAATTTTCTTCGCCGACCATGGGAAATGCTGTATTCGAGCAAATCCAAAAGCCTCGTTGTGCAGGAAAGCTACAAACGCCGCGAGTTGGAATACCATCACGCCCGACTTTGCCGCACGGTCGCCTGGGATGTGCGCGGGATGTGGGTGCTTTGCCATTGATAGCGACCATTTGCCATTCTGGCAAAATAGATTGGCGAGCCAAATCGTTTTCTACGAGCAGGCTAAAGAAAGAGGATACGAAAGGGAGTATCGCGTGCACCTCGCGCGAGCAGAGCAAGCGCGAAACTTCCTTAAATATCTCCAAGGAGAAGTCGTATGAAGGAGTTTGACCGAGACGAAGGTCCATCGGACACATCGCGAGGGCTCGAACAAGAGTTCGTCGACGCGTTCGTTCGACTCGTGGAAAACGTTCCAAGAAGCGAAAAGCTAAAGCCTCTCGCTTCAGCCGGGAATCTTGTAGTCAACATTTCATCAGTCTCGATTGAGGCAGGCCATTCTCGGACGTTAATCGGACATGAAAAATGCAGATTTCCCAAAGTTAGGCGAACAATTCAGGATTATCAGGAGCAAGAAAAGGGAAGCTTTCTCGAAAAAGAAATCACACGACTCATGGAGGAGCAAAACGAGTTGGGCGTTAAGCTCGGCGCGCGTATACTTTCTATAGAGCAGCTAATCGAACGCACCCGGGCCGTTGAGCGAGGAATCCTACGACAACGATTCAGACCGGGAAGCATCGCACATCTGCGTGGCAAAGACACGAGAACAAGAGAAACGGAACTCGGACAATCTAGTTCCCTCTCGCGGCCGACAGGCGAGATAAGAGAATCGGACGCGAATCCGGTCGAAGAGACGCTGAAGCAAAAGGTGAATCGTCTCCGAAAGGAAAATCGGGAAAAACAAGCAAAGATTGCTCAGTATGATACTAGTTATGCGGAACTGATTCTGCGCATTCGGGCAGACGACCACGGAAAGCGCAGTGATGGAACTAGAAAAACCCGCCCATCGATTTCTGACCATCTGGCTAGCCTGTCAATAGTCGGAAAAACACTACCGAGCTCAGATTAAGTACCTGTTTGGAACGATATTGTTCAGGTGAGCTCGGACCCTCGCGCCAACACCCCATTATTCGTCGTGTGCGAACAATTTTTTTCGCGACGCCGAGTCTGTATTCTTTCAGAATACAGAACAATCAAAGTCAAAACCAGCAGACCTAGTTACCCTTGTGAACACTTTTTCGTGACGGATAACGTGCTCGCAGCCACGATACGGGTTCAGCGACACGCTGAACGGAATATCCGGCGACGCGTTGCGCGTAAGAATGGTCTTGGCCCGCTCTTGGAAGACCTGCGTGCGCAAGACCTTGGGCTCGTCATCGTCTTCCGGCGCCGACAGCCAGCCGTCGTCCACCGCTTCCCGCTGGTCGACTTCGTAGCGCCCTTGCAGGTTCGTCACCGCGCCACGGCCCTTGCGAGGCGCGGGCGGCGCGATCGGAAATTCGTTGACGAAGTGGGAGTCGGAGTCGGTCACGGCTGGAACAAGTAAAAACAGAAAACGGCGCAAAACACCTGTACAAATATACAGTGTTTACGCCGTTTGTCGAGCCCTGCCGAGCGCCGTCGTGCCGTTCAATCCCCTACCGGAATGATCAGCGTTTCCTTGATCTCCTCCATCACGACATAGCTTTTCGACTGAACCGCGCCGGGCAGTTGCAACAGGATATCGCCCAGCAGCTTCCGGTAATCGGCCATTTCGCCGATGCGCGCCTTGATCAGATAGTCGAAATCGCCCGATATCAGATGGCACTCCAGCACCTCGGGGATCTTCTGCACCTCGCGGCGGAACTGGTCGAACATGTTGCCGCTCTTGTGATCCAGCGTGATCTCGACGAACACCAGCAGCGCCGCGCCCAACTCCGCCGGATTCACGCGCGCGTGGTAGCCGGTGATCACGCCGTCGCGCTCCATCCGCTTGACGCGCTCGATGCACGGCGTGACCGACAGTCCAACCTGTTCGGCCAGGTCCTTCATGGCCATGCGGCCGTCCTGCTGCAGCAGCCGCAGGATCTTGCGATCGAGTTTGTCGAGGGTCCGGACCGGTTGGCGCTGTGTACGCATGGTGTTTTTGCTGAAAATCTTGAAAATACAATAACAAAACCTGCCTGACTGTTAATAGTATAGCGGTTAACACTGGACGATCCGCGAAACACCTCGTTAATCGAACGAATTCCAACGAATCGACAAGCGCACCGTCCTCAGACCTTATTGAATACCTGGAGCATCTATGCGAGTCGTCGTTTTGGGCAGTGGCGTTGTCGGCGTGACCAGCGCGTATTACCTGGCTCGCGCGGGGCACGAAGTGACCGTTATCGATCGCGAGGCCGGCCCGGCGCTCGAAACCAGTTTCGCCAACGCCGGCCAGATCTCGCCGGGCTACGCGTCGCCGTGGGCTGCACCGGGCGTGCCGCTGAAAGCAGTCAAGTGGATGTTCCAGAAACACGCGCCGCTGGCGATCCGCCTTGACGGCACCCAATTCCAGTTGCAGTGGATGTGGCAGATGCTGCAGAACTGCACGTCGTCGCGTTATGCGGTGAACAAGGGCCGCATGGTTCGCCTCGCCGAATACAGCCGCGATTGCCTGCAAGCGCTGCGCGCCGAAACCGGCATCCAGTACGAAGGCCGCACGGGCGGCACGCTTCAGGTGTTCCGCACGCAGCAGCAATTCGATGGCGCCGCGAAAGACATCGCCGTGCTGCAGGAAGCCAATGTGCCGTATGAACTGCTGTCGCCGGCCGAGCTCGCGCGGGCCGAACCGGCGCTCGCCGCGGTGTCGCACAAGCTGACCGGCGGTCTGCGCCTGCCGGGCGACGAAACCGGCGACTGCCAGATGTTCACCACGCGCCTCGCCGCGCTGGCTGAAGAACTGGGCGTCAAGTTCCGCTACAACACGCCGATCGACGCACTCGCGATGGCCGGCGACCGCATCGCCGGCGTGAAGTGCGGCGAAGAAATGGTGCGCGCGGATTCGTTCGTCGTCGCGCTGGGTTCGTACTCGACGCAGTTCCTGTCCGGTCTGGTGAAGATTCCGGTCTATCCGCTCAAGGGTTATTCGATCACCGCGCCGATCGTCAACGAAGCGTCGGCGCCGGTGTCGACCGTGCTCGACGAAACGTACAAGATCGCGATCACGCGTTTCGACGACCGGATTCGTGTGGGCGGCATGGCGGAGATCGTCGGCTTCGACAAATCGTTGCGTCAGGCGCGCCGCGAAACGCTGGAACTGTGCGTGAACGATCTGTTCCCGGGCGGCGGCGATACGTCGAAGGCCACCTTCTGGACCGGTCTGCGCCCGATGACGCCGGACGGCACGCCGATCGTCGGCCGCACTCCCGTACCGAACCTGTTCCTGAACACGGGCCACGGCACGCTCGGCTGGACGATGTCGTGCGGCTCGGGCCAACTGCTCGCCGACGTGATGTCGGGCAAGCAGCCGGCCATCAAGGCGGACGATCTGTCGGTGCATCGCTATCTCGGCGAGATTGGCGGAGCGCATCGCCCGGCTTATGCCTAAGCTTTAACGACGACGCTTCGCGAGAGCGGTAGCGCTGGTTCGTGATCTCACGGACCAGCGCCACAAAAACAAACGGCGCCTGACAAGGCGCCGTTTGTTTTTTAAAGCGAAGTAAAAAGCCGCGTTAGAACTGATCTTCCGACAAAGCCAGCACACTCTCCCCACCCTTTGCGCTGACAATCGACGCTTCGAGCGCCGACGCCAGCGGCAGCACATGCTCCGCGTAGAACTGCGCGGTCGCGATCTTGGCGCCGTAGAACGAAGGATCTTCGTCGCGCTTTTGCGCCGCCACCAGCAACGCGCGCGCCATCTGCCAGCCGCCCAGCACGATGCCCGCGAGTTTCAGATACGGCACGCTGCCGGCGAACACCGCGTTCGGATCGCCCTTCGTATTCGCCACGACGAAATCCACCGCCGCGCCCAACGATTGATGGCCCTGCGCGAGATACTTCTTCATCGACGCGAACGCCGGGCCCTGCTGCGCGCCCAGTGCCTCGATCGTCGCAGCCACGTCGGCGAGCAGCGACTTCGCCACCTTGCCGCCATCGCGCACCGTCTTGCGGCCAATCAGGTCGTTCGCCTGAATCGCGGTT
>NZ_JAQQDJ010000013.1:0-265097 GCF_046028095.1 Paraburkholderia phytofirmans | reverse complement strand
TGCGCCTGCGTTCGGCGTGCTGTTGTCTGCTTCGCTCATGAGTTTGTCTCCTGATGCATGGGGGGATGCTTTTTGAACGCAGCCTGAAATGCAAAGAACGGGCCAGCAGCTTCAGCGCGCGCTAAGTGCCTGATTTCACAAAAGACCGCCGCCCAAGCCGATCCGCATTTGATTTCACAACTGAAATGCTGATTTCAAATCGGAAATGGATGCGCGCATAATAGACAGACTTCACCAGCCTCGCCCCGAGCCGCCCAGCCTTGAGCACACCTCTTTTCGAACCCGCCCAGCGCCCCCGCATCTGGGCCGTGAGTATCAGCCGCCTGCGCGATCTGTTTTTCGACATCGCGGGCGAATACGTGGAACGCGCGGACTTGCGCATCGTCTCGCACGGTTTCGAAGACGCCGTGCGCGAGATCGACGCCGCGGGCGCGGGTCGTCCGGATGTCGTGATCGCCGGCGGCTCGAACGGCGCTTATCTGAAGACGCGCGTGTCGGTGCCGGTCGTGTTGATCAGCCCAACCGGCTTCGACGTAATGCATGCGCTGGCGCGAGCGCGGCGCGACGGCGCAAAGGTCGCGCTCGTCACGCACGGCAACACGCCTGACGAAGTGCGCCGCTTCGTCGCCGCCTACGCGCTCGACGTCACCTTCGCCTCGTATCAATCGGCGCAGGACGCGGAGAGCGTCGTGCTCGATCTGCGCGATCGCGGCATCGACGTGGTGGTCGGTCCTGGAATGGTCACCGATCTCGCGGCGAATGCCGGCATGGGCGCGGTGTTTCTCTATTCGCGCGCGTCGGTGCGCGCGGCCTTCGACACCGCGCTCGAAGTCGCGCAGGCCACGCGCCGCGAAACCATCCGGCGTCAACGGCTCGACAATCTGCTGCAGCATCTGCGCGACGGCGTCGTCGCGCTCGACGCGCAAGGCCGCGTCGAAGCGATGAACCAGCGCCTCGCCAGCGTGCTCGGCCTCGACGCGGCGAAGGCCGTGGGCCGCGTGCTGCTCGACCTCGCGCCCGATCTCGCGGGCAGCCTGCCGGACGCGGACGGCGACGCGTTGTGCACGGTGCGTGGCGTGAGCTATGTCGTGCATCGCGGGCCGCTGGCGAGCAGCGGCGCGGCGGCGGGCACGGTGCTGACGTTTCAGGAATCGCGCGCGGTCGAACGGCTCGACCGGACCTTGCGTTCGCGCCAGCGCGTGCAGCAGTTCAGCGCGCGTTACCGGCTCGACGATATCGTCGGCGCGTCCGAATCGATCGAACGGGTGCGCGCGCTGGTGCGGCGCTATGCCCGTTCGGACGCCACCGTGCTGATTCTCGGCGAGAGCGGCACGGGCAAGGAAATGGTCGCGCAGAGCATGCATCAGTTGAGCCCACGGCGCGACTTCGCATTCGTCGCGATCAATTGCGGCGCGTTTCCCGAGGCGCTGCTGGAGAGCGAACTGTTCGGCTACGAGGAAGGCGCGTTCACCGGCGCGCGCAAGGGCGGCAAAGCGGGATTGATCGAAGTCGCGCACCGCGGCACGCTGTTTCTCGATGAAATCGGCGAAATGCCGTTGTCGTTGCAAAGCCGGCTTCTGCGCGTGCTGCAGGAACGTGAAGTCGTACGGCTCGGTTCGACGGAGCCGACGCGGGTGGATATTCGCGTGGTCGCGGCGACGCATCGCGCGTTGACCGAAAGTATCGAAGCGGGCAGCTTTCGCGCCGACCTCTACTACCGGCTCAACATTCTGAGCATCGCGCTGCCGCCGCTGCGCGAGCGGCCGACCGATCTGCTGCCGCTCGCCGTTGAACTGCTGCTGCAAGCCGCCGCGCGCGAACCGAGGCTCGCGGCGCGCCTGCCGGACGCGGCCGCCGCCGAGCGCGTGCTCGCCACGCTCGCCGAACCGCTCAAGCGCTACGCGTGGCCCGGCAATGTGCGTGAATTGCAGAACGTGGTCGAACGGATCGCGGTGGAACTGGCCGATGTGGATGTGGATTCGGATGCTGATGCGGACATGAGCGCAATGTCAGTAGACGCCGTCGCGCCCGTTCTCACCCGCGACATGTTGCGCACGGTCGCGCCTGAAATCGTCGAGCCGCACGCACGCACGAAAAAAACCGCGCTGACCCTGCGCGAACGCAGCCGTCACGTCGAAGCCGACGAAATCCGCGCCGCCCTCGCCGCGCATGACGGCGATCGCGACGCGGTCTGCGAGGCGCTCGGCATCAGCAAGACGACGTTATGGCGGAAGCTGAGCGCGACGCAGTAGGCGCGCCGCCCAAGCTGCTTAAACCACTCATGCCGCTCGCGCCACCATGCCGCGCCGCATTGGCGCCGGCGCGCGCGATGAACATGCTGGGTGTCATGCCGCAGCAGCGCTTGAAATGGCGGCCGAAGTGGCTTTGGTCGAAGAAGCCGACCTCCGTCGCCACCACCGATCCCGGCACGCCCTCGAGCAGCAGCGTCTGCGCACGCTGAATCCGCAGCCCGCACAGATACCGGTAGGGCGACGATCCGTATTGCTGCCGGAACACCGTGGCGAAACGCGACACGCTGAGCGCGGACAATGCGGCGAGTTGGGCGAGCGTCACCGGTTCGTCGAAATGGGCTTCGATGAAAGCGCGGGCCGCGTTGAGGCTGATGGACTGTTTCATGACGTCACGATGGTCGAGCGGGCCGCCGGTTGTTTCGCGAAACGCCGGATGGAAAACGTGTCGAGAGGAATCGCCGTCTTGCCCGTATCGACGAGTTCCGCCAGCGTTTCGCCGACGCCCGGGCCGATCTGAAACCCCGAGCCGCTGAAGCCGAACGCGTAGAACAGACCGTCGACCTGACTGCTCGGACCGATCACCGGTTCGCTGTCGGGCAGATAGCTTTCCACGCCGCTCCACACGCGAATCACATGCAGCGGCGCCAATGCGGGCACGAGCCGGCGCATCTGCGCGAGTTGCCGCACGGTGTTGATCGGCAACACCGAAGCGCGGCTCGTCACGGCATCGGCGGGACCGGGGGGACCTCCGCCGACGATGATGTTGCCGCGCGGAATCTGCCGAAAATAAATGCCCTCCTCCTTGATCGACGTGAACACGCCCATCGACGACTTGAACACGTAAGGCACCGGCTCCGTCACGCACATTTGCGGCCCGCGTGTGGTGAGCGGCGCGGATTCGCCGAACTGTTCGGCCAGCCGGCTCGCCCACGCACCGGCGCAGATCACGAGTTGCGCCGCCCAATACACGTCGCCGCGCGCGCTTTCCACGCGAAACCGTCCGCCGTCTTTTTCGACGCGCACGATCTCCGTGTCCTCGATCACCTGCGCGCCCAGCCGCGCCGCCGCGCGGCCGAACGCGGGCGCGGCGAGGCGCGGGTTGGCGTGGCCGTCGAGCGGCGAGATCGAAGCCGCCAGCACCTCGCGGCCGAGAAACGGAAAGCGCCTGAACATCGCTTCGCCGTGCAGCACTTCGAGTTCGAGACCGTACGCGCGCGCGTCGATCGCGTACTGGTCGAAATTCTCGACGTCCTTCTGGTGGTAGCACACGCGCGTATGACCCGACGGCAGAAACTCGACGTCCTCGCCGAGCAGTTCCGTCGAGCGTTGCCATGTGCGCAGCGCGCGGTTCGACATCGCCAGTTGCGATAAAGCACGGCCCTGACGGCGAACGCCGCCGAAGTTCACGCCGCTCGCCTGCTGGCCGGTGAGTCCGCGCTCCAAAAGAATCACCGAACGGTTACGCTGGCGCAGGAAAAACGCTGTCGTCGTTCCCATGATGCCGCCGCCGATCACGATCACATCGGCTTCGTTGCGGGTCGTCGCATTCATTTGCTCACCTCGGCGCTTACCTCGTCGCTCAGCGCTTCGCCTACCACTTCGGTCAGCGCAACGGGCAGCGGCTTGACCGGCGCCTGGCCGCGCAGCCGTCCCACTGAAGACAGCGGCACACACGCCGCCGCCGCGATGATTTCCGCGCCTGCGTGGCCGCAATAGCGCCCTTGGCAGCGGCCCATGCCGACGCGCGAAAACGCCTTCGCGCGATTGGCTTCTTTTGCGCCGGTCGCCCGCACCACGCGACGCAATTCGCCTGCCGTGATCGCTTCGCAACGGCAGACGATCGTTTCGTCCGGCAGCGACGCGGCGAATTTCGCGGGCCACGGGAAGGCTTCACGCAAACCCTGAGCAAAACGCGAGAAGCGTGCGAGTTCGGTGCGCAAGTGCTCCACGCCGTTGACCGCTATACCGTGGTCCTGCGAAGCGGCCAGCGCCGCGAGACGGCCCGAGCGTTCCGCTGCATCCGCGCCGCGTACTCGCGCGCCGTCGCCCGCAAGATAGACGCCCTTGATGCTGCTGCGGCCATCGGCATCGATCTGCGGCAGCCACTGCTGGGCGTTCTCGTCGAACACGAAGCGACAACCCGCAAGATCCGCGAGTTGCGTCTCGGGCCGCAGGTGATAACCGAGCGCGACGGCATCGCATTTGAATTCGAGGCGCTTGCCGCCGGGCAACGCGACCTCGACCGCGCTCACGCCGTCTTGCGCCGAGCCTTTGATTTCGAGCGGCTCTACGCCGCGATGAACCGGCACGCGCGCGTCGGCCAGCACGCGCGTCAACGCAATGCCTTTTCTGAGCGCGGCGGGAATCGCCAGCAGACGCGGCAACGCGGCCACGCGCTGCATGAACGTGGAAGTGTCGAGCACCGCGGCAACCTGCGCGCCCGCCTTCACGTACTGCGCGGCCACGAGATACAGCAGCGGGCCGCTGCCCATCATCACGATGCGCGAGCCGATCGCGCAGCCTTGCGACTTCAGCGCGACCTGCGCACCGCCGAGGCTATACGTGCCGGCCTGGTGCCAGCCCTTGACCGGCATCAGCCGATCCGTCGCGCCGCTGCAAACGATCAGCGCGTCGAAGGCGAGCGAGTGATACCGCGTGCCGCTCACCAGATGCACGGTGTTCGGCGAGATGTTCCAGACCAGCGTTTCCGGCAGATAGTCGATCCGGCTTTTCAACGCATCGAAGCTCTGATGCAGCGACGCGGCACGCTCGGCTTCGGTGCCATAGAGCGT
Source organism: Paraburkholderia phytofirmans (assembly GCF_046028095.1). GTDB lineage: Bacteria > Pseudomonadota > Gammaproteobacteria > Burkholderiales > Burkholderiaceae > Paraburkholderia > Paraburkholderia phytofirmans_A. The sequence goes on along the minus strand of NZ_JAQQDJ010000013.1, from coordinate 260,053 downwards.
CTCATAGCTGCGCGAAAAGCCTTCCGGCTGACGTCGATAAATCTGCCCGCCGTCGCGCCGGCCTTCGTCGATTACGACAGGCCGCAGCCCCGCTTCGACCACCGCCTGCGCGGCGCGCACGCCCGCCGGCCCGGCACCGATGATGACTACGCGCGCGGCCATACACCCTCCCCGGCTTCCGTCAGCTTCGTGACGATCGACATGCCTGGCATCGCCGGCGTGCTGCACGCGCGCACGCGCTCGCCTTGCGCGGTCCACACCCAGCAGTCCTGGCAGGCGCCCATCAGACAGAAACCGGCGCGCCGGCCGTCGCCGAATTCGGAGTCGCGCAGCGTGGCCGTGCTGGTGAGCAGCGCGACCATCAGCGTGTCGCCTTCGGCGGCCTCGCGCACGACGCCATCCACGGTGATCGGAAAGGTCTTGCGGCCCGTTTCCGCGACGCGTACAAATCGTCCGCTCATGCCGGGGTCGCCTCCACGGTCTGCAAACGGTTCAGTTCGGCGGCCGGATGGTGGCACAGAATCTCCGCGCCCGAAGGCAGCTTCTTCAACGAAGGCGGCGTCATGTTGCATTTGCCGTCGATACGCACCGGACAGCGCGCGCGAAACGAGCACAACTCGGCGATGTCGGCGCTCTCGCCCATCGCCGGCAAAGCAGTGGCCACGATATCGCGGCGCGCGTCGAGCCAGCCGGGTTTCAACGCCGGCACCGAATCGACAAGCAAGCCCGTGTACGGGTGATACGGCGGCGCCGCCAGCACGTCGCGCTGCCCTGCTTCCACGCGATGCCCCGCGTACAGCACGATCACTTCGTCGCAGATCGCGCGCACCGTCGAAATATCGTGGCTGATGAACATGTACGACACGCCCAGTTCGCGCCGCAATTCGGCGAGCAGATCGAGAATCGCAGCGCCGACCACCGTGTCGAGCGCGGAAGTCACTTCGTCGCACAGAATCAAGGCTGGATCGGCGGCGAGCGCGCGCGCCAGATTCACGCGCTGCTTCTGGCCGCCGGAGAGTCCGGCCGGCGTACGCGTGGCGATCGAAGCCGGCAGCTTGACCAGATCGAGCAAGTCCAGCATGCGTTTCTTCGCGGCCGAGCCTCGCAGATGGTGATAGAACGCGAGCGGCCGCCCCAGAATATCGGCGATCGAATGGCTCGGATTGAGCGCCGTATCGGCGTTCTGAAACACGATCTGGATCTGCCGATACTGCTCCGGCGTGCGGCGCGAGATTTGCGCGTGCAACGGCTCACCGTTGAACAGAACCTCGCCGCGCGCCCGGTCGACCAGCCCCGCCACCACGCGCGCGAGCGTCGTCTTGCCGGAGCCGGACTCGCCGATCACGCCAAGCGTGCTGCCGCGCGGAATCGACAGACTGACGTCGTCGAGCACGCGCACAGCAGGCACGCCTTGCCGGTCGATCCGTCCATAGCCCGCCGACAGTCCGCGAATTTCCAGGAGCGGCGGCACGTGCTTGCCCAGGTTTGGCGGCAACGTCAACACAGCTTCCGGACGCCGCGTCGCGGCCAGCAACTGGCGCGTGTACGCATCGACCGGCGCGTCGAGCACTTGCGCGACCGCGCCGTTCTCCTTCACCGCGCCGCCGTTCAACACGACGATGCGGTCCGCCATCTGCGCGACCACCGCCAGATCGTGCGACACGTACACGGCCGTGGTGCCGAGTTCGCGAATCACTTTCTTGAAGGCCGCAAGCACTTCGATCTGCGTGGTGACGTCGAGCGCGGTGGTCGGCTCATCGAACACGACGACGGCCGGATCGGTGATCAAGGCCATCGCCGCCATCAAGCGCTGCAACTGGCCGCCGGATACCTGATGCGGATAACGCTGCCCGATCGTTTCCGGCGCGGGCAGCGCGAGCGAACGGAACAGTTCGACCGCCTTGGCGGACGCCGCTTCTTTCGACATCAGGTGATGCAGCAGCGCCGGCTCGATGACCTGATCCATGATCGTGCGCGCCGGATTGAAGCCGGCCGACGCGCTCTGCGCGACGTACGCGACGGTGCGCGCGCGCAACGCGCGGCGGCCCTTCGCATCGAGCGACAACACCTCGACCTCGCCGACGCGCACCGACCCGCCGCTGATCGCGCAGCCCGCGCGCGCATAGCCGAGCAGCGACAGTGCGATGGTGGTCTTGCCCGAACCGGACTCGCCGATCAGCGCGAGCACTTCTCCCTTCTTCACCGAGAAATCGACGCCCTTGACGATCTCCGTCACCGGCCCCGGCGCGGCACCCGCGACGACTCTCAGGCCCTTTACTTCGATCATGTCCTGATCAGCCATCACGCACCTCCATGCTTACGGCTGCGACGCCGCAAGTTGTCGATCAGCAGATTCATGCCAATGGTCAGCGTCGCGATCGCGACGGCCGGCATCAGCACGGCGGGCGCGCCTTCCGACAGGCCGCCGATGTTCTCGCGCACGAGCGAACCCCAATCGGCGTTCGGCGGCTGCACGCCGAGGCCGAGGAAGCTCAACCCGCTCAGCAGCAGCACGATGAACACGAAACGCAGGCCGAAATCGGCGAGCATCGGATGAATCATGTTGGGCAGCACTTCGACCCGCGCGATATAGAAGATGCCTTCGCCGCGCGCTCGCGCCACCTGCACGTATTCGAGGCTCATCACGTTCACCGCGAGCGAGCGCGAAATGCGGAACGCGCCGGGAATGTAGGCCACTGCGGCGACCGTCGTCAGCATCGGGATCGACGAACCGAACGCGGCGATCACGACGAGCGCGAGCACCTTGCTCGGAATCGAAATCAGCGCGTCGAACAGACGGCTCAGCACTTCATCGACCACGCGGCCCGACACCGCCGCGAGCAGGCCGAAGAACGTGCCGATCACACTGGCAAGCACGGCCGCTGCGAGCGCGAGGCCGACGGTGTAGCGCGCGCCGTAGAGAATCCGGCTCAGCATGTCGCGGCCGAGATAGTCGGTGCCAAGCGGATACGCCGCGCTGTAACGGCCGAAAATTTCCGTCGAGGTCAACGCACCGCCTTTATACGGCGCGACCAAAGGTCCGATGAACGCGACCAGCAGCCAGAACGCCACCATCAGCAGACCGATCAGGCCGAGTACGGAAAAGCGGTGCACGAGGCGTTTGAACACGCCCTGTTTCAGCGGCGGCGCTTCGACAGGCGCGGGCTCGACGACCACTTCGTCACGGCGCACGTCGTACAGCTCCGTGCCGGCGTGAGGAACATGGTGGGGATTGGTAGGTTGGCTCATCATCGACGCAGCCTCGGGTTGGATACGATTTGACACAGGTCGGCGATCAGCACGAGCGCGAGATACGCCGCGCAGAACACCATCACGCAGCCCTGCACGAGCGGCATGTCACGGTTGGTGACCGCGTCCACCATCAGGCTCGCGAGGCCCGGATAGTTGAAGATCGACTCGACGATCACCACGCCGCCGAACAGATACGACAGGCTCAACGCCACGGCGTTGGCAATCGGCCCGACGGTGTTCGGCAACACATGCCGCCACACCACGCGCACAGGCGAGGCGCCCTTGAGCAAGGCCATTTCCACGTACGACGAATTGAGCTGATCGAGCACCGCGGCGCGCGTCATGCGCGCCATCTGCGCGACGAGCACGCAGCACAGCGTCATCACCGGCATCGCGTAGATGCGCAGCAGCGCGCCGAACGAATGCACTTCCGAGAGATACGACAGCGCCGGCAGCCAGCGCAGCTTGACGGCGAAGATCAGCACGGCGATCGTCGCGATCAGGAATTCCGGCACGGCGACCGTGGAGAGCGTCAGCACGTTGAGCGTGCGGTCGAGCAGCGAGCCGCGAAACATCGCCGACGAAATGCCGATCAACAGCGCTACCGGCACTGAGACCACCGCCGTGAGTCCGGCCAGCACCAGCGAGTTCGGCAGGCGCGTCGCGATCAACTGACTGACGGGCAGATTGTTCGACAGCGACGTGCCGAAGTTGCCGCTGACCACATGAAGGAGCCACACGAAGTAGCGTTGCAGCGCGGGCTGGTCGAGACCGAACTGATGCCGCAGGGCGGCCACGGCTTCGGGCGTCGCCGCCTGGCCGAGCGCCTGCTGGGCCGCGTCGCCGGGCAGCAGCCCGGTGACGGCGAACACGACTGCCGACACCAGCAGCAGCGTGAGCAGCGCGAGGCCGAGGCGCGCGGCGATGAGACGTTGCGCATGTGCTTTCATCGAGATTCGCCTCCATTGCAGTTGAAGCTGCGCGCCGCTGATGAGGCGGCGCGTGTGTTGCAGGGCGTGCCTTGACTCCGGCTCAGGTTTCGAGCCAGACGTTTTCCGCGAACATGAAGCCCATCAATCCGGCGAGCGGAATCGATCCAAGACCCTTGAGCTTGTTCGTATACGCATCGAGCGAACTCTGGAACAGCGGAATGCCGGTGCCACCCGTTTCATGCACCAGCACCTGCATGTCGCCGTAAATCTTCTTGCGCTTGGCGTCGTCCGGTTCGCCGCGTGCCTGAATCAGCAACTGGTCGAACTTCGGGCTCTTCCAGTTCGCTTCGTTCCACGGTGCGTCCGACTTGTAGAACTGCGTGAAGATCACGTCGGCGCTCGGCCGCGCGTTGACATTGCCGAAACCCAGCGGATGCTTCATCCAGTGATTCGACCAGTAGCCGTCGGCCGGCACGCGCGACACCTGCAGATTCAAACCGGCTTGCGGCGCGACCTGCTGAAGGAACATCGCCATCTCGACCGAGCCTTCCGCTGCCGGCGACGCGAAAATCTGGATCGGCGCGCTGCCTACCTTGGCTTTCTGGAAGTGGAACTTCGCCTTGTCCGGATCGAATGCACGCTGCGGCAAGCCGGCCAGGTAGTACTTGTTGGTCGGATCGATCGGCTGGTCGTTGCCGATCGTGCCGTACCCCTGGAAGATCGCTCGGCGCATCTGTTCGCGGTCCTGCAGGTACATCATGCCTCGACGAAAATCGTCGTTGCCGGTAATGCCGCCTTCGTCTCGAACCACGAGGTCGGTGTACAAACCCGTTTTCGTCTCCAGCACCGAGAAGCCACCGGCGCCTTTGATCTGATTGGTCGAACGCGGGCTCACCGCGTTGATCAGTTGCACGTCGCCGGAGAGCAGCGCGTTCACGCGCGCCGATTCATCGCCGATGCCGATCAGTTCGATCTCGTCGAGATGCGGCATGCCCGGCTTCCAGTACTTCTCGTTTTTCACGCCGACGGTACGTACGCCCGGCGAGAATTCCTTGACCTTGAACGGGCCGGTGCCGATCGCGGTTTTGAAATCCTTGGTGCCGTCCTTGATGATCTGGAAATGCGAGGTGGCGAGGATCACCGGCAGATCGGCATTCGGACCCTCCAGCGTGATCGTCACTTCATTCGGGCCGGTGGCCTTCACTTCCTTGATCTGGTCGGCGAGTGTCTTCGCTTTCGAAGCGGTGGCCGGATCCTTGTGACGCATGATCGAGTAGACCACGTCCGCCGGCGCGAGCGCTTTGCCGTCGTGGAACTGCACGCCGTTGCGCAGCTTGACGACCCACACCGTGGCGTCTTTCGTATCGAGCGAGGTCGCGAGCGACATCTTCGCGCCGAGATGCGAGTCGAGTTCGGTCAGGCAGTTGTAGAACATGAAGCCACGAACGTAATCGGTGCCGAGCGCGCCCTTCGCGGGATCGAGCGTATCGGCCGCGGAGGCGGACTGCGTCGCCACGCGGATCTTGCCGCCCTGCTTCGGCGTGGCTTGCGCCAGCGCCTCACCGCTCGCGGTCAGAAGACCGGCGCCCGTCACCGACATCATCCCGGCTGCGGCCATCGCGCGCAGCACACCGCGCCGCGACGCACCTTTGGCCGTCAACCGCTCCAGCTCGCTGCCGAGATGAAGAGCGCCATGTTGCGAGTTTTCCTTATTCATCGAACTTCTCCGCGAGGGTGAACAGTGGGGGTGAGCAGACCTGGCTGCGTGGTTTTAATTGCCAATCGAACAACGAACGATCAATAAAAAATGTCTTTGATACGGTAGTACGTGCCTACCAGCGGCAGGAACCAGGGCTTGCCGGTATGGCCGGGAATCGCGGGCCACTCCGACTCACGCCACGGGTTTTTATCTTCGTGGCCGTCCATCACGTCGGCCATTACCTGGCCCATGTGCGTCGACATCTGCGTGCCGTGGCCGCTATAACCCATCGAGAAATAGATGCCGTCGTGCTGCCCGGCATGCGGCAGACGGTCGGCGCTCATATCCACCAGACCGCCCCAGCAATAGTCGATGCGCGCGCTCGCGAGCGTCGGGAACATCGCGGCGAGGCCTTCCTGCAAAATGCGTCCGCTCTTCGCATCCGACGGCCGTTCGGACGCCGTGAAGCGCGCGCGGCCGCCGAACAGCAAACGCGAATCAGGCGTCACGCGAAAGTAGTTGTGCATCAAACGCGTGGTCGTGTACGCGCGCCGGTTCGGAAACACTTGCGCCAGCAACTCGGGCGACACGGGCTCCGTCACGACGATGAACGAACCGACCGGTGCGAGGCGCCGCCGATACCAGCCGAACGGACCATGCCGCGACGGACCGGTCGCGATCAGCACCTGCTTCGCGCGCACTTCACCGCGCGCCGTGGTAATCCGAAAGCCGCTGCCGTCTTTCGCGATGGCGGTGACCGCCGCGTTCTCGTATAGCTTCGCGCCGCGACGCACCGCGGCCTCGGCAAGACCGACCGTGAACTTGCCCATATGCATCTGGCCGCCGTGCCGTTGCAGCAACCCGCCATGAAAACTGTCGGACTGGATTTCGCTGCGGATACAGCTGCGGTCGATTAGTTCGATATCCGTATCGACTTCGCGGCGAATCGCCTCCGCCGTCTTCTCCAGATGCGCGAGGTGATGCGGCTTCGACGCCAGCTTCAGCTTGCCGGTCGCGATGTAATTGCAGTCGATGTTCTCCTCGCGGATCAGACGCTCGACTGTATCGACCGCATCCGAAAACGCGCGGTAGCAGGCGCTCGCGCGCTCCACACCGAGTTGCGCGACCAGCGCGACGAAGTCCTGCGCAACGCCGGTATTGACCTGCCCGCCGTTGCGCCCGGAAGCGCCGCCGCCGATGCGGCCCGCGTCGAGCACGGTCACCGCGGCACCGCGTTTGCCCAACGCTTGCGCCGCCGACAGCCCGGTGAAGCCGCCGCCGATCACCACCACGTCGGTCTGGCCGTCGACCGGACCCTCGCACGCCGAAAGCAGGGGCGGCGCGGTGTCGAGCCAGTAGGAATCGAGCTTCATCCGGTCTGTCCTTGAAATGGGCAATGAGCGTGAAAACCGGCGCTTACAGGCCGAGTTCCGAAGCCAGATGCGGAATGTCGTTGACCTCGTAGTACTGGTAGTACGGCGTCGACGGTTCGTGGCCGCGCTTGACGAAGGCCTTGTGCTTGATGCCCATGTCGTGCGCGGTCATCAGGTCGTAGCGCAGGCTCGACGACACGTGCAGCACGTCTTCCGGATTGCAGTTCAACTGGTCGAACATGTATTCGAAGCCTTGCATGCGCGGCTTGTACGACTGCGCCTGCTGGGCGGTGAATACCCTATGGAACGGCGCGCCGAGCTTGTCGACGTTGCTCTGGATCTGATCGTTCGAAGCGTTCGAGAGAATCACCAGCTTGTACTTCTTCGCGAGGCGGGCGACGCCTTCCGGCACGTCCGGATGCGGACCCCAGGTCGGCACGGCTTCATAGATGCTCTGGGCGCCCGCTTCGTTGAATTCGACGTTCATGCGCTTGCAGGCGCGGCGCAGTGCATTGACCACCACATCGCGGTACGGCTTCCATGCGCCGAGCACTTCATCGCGACGATAGCCCGAGTAGAACGCGATGAGCTTTTCCAGGTCTTCACCGTTCAGCAAGTGGCCGTACTGTTCGCGCGTCATGTCGGCCATGTGGAATTTCGTCAGCGTGCCGTAGCAGTCGAAGGTGATGTATTTCGGTTCGAATTCGATCATGGTGCAGTCCTATCGTGATGGTGAACTCGCTATGGGAGCTCATTGGCGAAAACAGTGATTGCTCATCCCTGTTAAAGATTTAATCAGCGCAAAAACATAGATGTTCCTGATTAGGGCATTGCTGGTGACACAAACCATGCGTTTTAAGGCCGCTGACAGCACAGAATGCGGCGATCGGGCTGAAAGCCTTGCCCAGATTGGGTTTGCGGCCGGAACGCCAGGCGCGCATCGGGTGTTCAGGCGCGCAGGTCGATCAACACGCTTTTGAAACGCAGGTTGGCCTCGTAGGCCTGGCGGCCCAGGTCCTTGCCGATGCCGGAACGCTTGAACCCGCCCGTGGGAATCATGAAGTCCGAAGTGCGGCCATAGCGGTTGACCCACACCGTGCCCGCTTCCAGCCCGCGCACGAAACGCAGTGCGCGGCCGAGGTCGGCGGTATGGACGCCGGCCGCAAGGCCGTACTCGGGATGCTGCGCGAGCGCGAGCGCTTCTTCTTCGGTATCGAAGGTTTGCAGCGTCAGCACCGGACCGAAGACTTCTTCCCGCACCGCTTCGGAGTGAGCCGTGACGTCCGTCAGCAAGGTCGGGGTGTAGAACGCGCCGTCCGCGCCACCGTCGGTGCGCACGCCGCCGTAGCGCAACGTCGCGCCGGCTTCCAGCGTGCGCCCCACGATGCCCTCGATGCGGGCCGCCTGCGGCGCCGAGATGATCGGCGAGAGCGTGGTGCCGGCGGCCCACGTCGCGCCGGGCTTCAATTCAGCGAAGATCTTGCCGATGCGTTCGGCCAGCGGCTCCGCAAGACTTCGCTCGACCAGCAGACGCGAACCCGCCACGCACACTTGTCCCGCGTTGCCCGTGATCGCGCCGGCGATGCGGCGCGCCACGTCGTCCAGACGCGGCGCGTCGGCGAAGACGATTTGCGGGCTCTTGCCGCCCAGTTCCAGCGTGACCGGCTTGGTGCCGCTTTGAGCGCACGCGGACATGATCGACGCGCCGGTGCGCGTGGAGCCCGTGAAGGTAACTTTGCTGATCTTCGGGTGACGCACCAGCTCGTCGCCGGTCACTCGGCCGTCGCCCTGGATCACGTTGAATATGCCCGCGGGCACGCCCGCCTGCACGGCCAGTTCCGCGAGCCGCAAGACCGAGAACGGCGTCATTTCCGAGGGCTTGAGCACGACCGCATTGCCCGCCGCCAAAGCCGGGGCGATCTTCCACGAAGCCATGACCAGCGGGAAATTCCACGGCGCAATCGCGCCGATCACGCCGTAGGGCTCGGCGAGCGTCATGCCGAGATGATCGTGATCGGTGGCCGCTACGTCGCCGCCCAGCTTGTCGGCGAACTCGGCGTAAAAGCGGATGCCTTCGGCGGTGAACGGCACGTCCCAGCCGATCGCCTGGGCGATTGGACGCGTCGAGCCGACTGCTTCGAGCCGGCCAAGCGTCGGTGCGTCGGCTTCGACCAGTTCGGCGAAGCGGCGCAGGATCTTCGCCCGCTCACGCGGCGCCATGCGCGCCCAGCCACTGTGTTTGAATGCCTGCCATGCGTTTTCGACCGCGCGGTCCACCATGGCGGCATCGGCGAGCGGCACCGACGCGTACACCACGCCGTCCGAAGGCCGCGACACCTCGATGCGGCGCTCGCCCGCCTCGACATATTCCCCGCCGATGTAATGTCCGCTGCGAATCGCGACGTCGTCCGGATTGAAGCTGTCCATGAGCAAGGTTTCCTGTATGACTGGCTGGTGGTCCGTGCGGTGCGTTTCGTGAACGCTTCCGCGATGACAAAATCGTAGAGCCGCGGGCGTGGCATATGTCGCCGACAAAAATCGTTCCGCAGCAGAACTCACCTGTAATGCGCGCCCAGACCTGGCGTTTTGCATCGAATTTCACTGCGGCCCTTGCCGGGGGCCGCGATAAAAAGATCGTCCTAGTCACACCGCGCACCGGATGACACAGTGACGGCGTAAGCCTTCAGTCAATCAGGGAGTACGGCGTGTCCGATTCGATTACCGATTCGATTACCTATAGACGTTTCACCCTCGACGACATTGCCGCCGCGCACGCGTTGACGGTCGAACTCAAATGGCCGCATCGCGCGGACGACTGGAGATTCGTCGTACAGCTGGGCGTGGGTTTTGTCGCGGAAGACGCGAGCGGCGTGATCGGCACCGCGCTGTGCTGGAAATACGGCGCCGAGCGTGCCTCGCTCGGCATGGTGATCGTCTCGCCGGCGCAGCAAGGGCGCGGCATCGGCAGAAAGCTGATGGAGCTGGTGCTCGAAGAACTGGGCGGCCGCGTGACGTTCCTGCACGCCACCGCCGCCGGCCAGCCGCTCTACGAAAAGCTCGGCTTTCGCGCAACCGGCACGCTCGACCAGCATCAGGGCGCGGCATTCCAGCCGCCGCTCGTATCGCTGCCGCCTGGCGAGCGGTTGCGCCCGCTCGGTTCGAGCGACACCGCGCGGCTCGTTGAACTGGCGTCGCGGGCCAGCGGTCTGGATCGCGGCGAAGTGTTGCCCGCGCTGCTAGGCACCGCCGACGGCATCGCGCTAGACCGCGACGGCGAACTGATCGGCTTCGCGCTGTTTCGCCGCTTCGGACGCGGCTTTGCGATCGGTCCAGTGGTCGCGCCCGCCTCGGAAGATTCGAGCCGCGCCAAGGCGCTCATCAGCCACTGGCTGGCGCTGAACGAAGGCGTGTTCGTGCGTATCGACACACCGGGCGAAAGCGGTCTGACCGAATGGCTGGAACAGTTGGGCCTGCCGCGCGTGGACACGGTCGTCAAGATGGTCCGCCCCGCCACGCCGGGCGAGCCCGCGAGCGGCGGGCAGGACGCGCATTACCTGCAATACGGCATCATCAACCAGGCGATCCTCTAACCCATCATGGCCTTCCTCTATAAAGCCGATCCGGCGCGCGGCGCGCAGTGGGCGAAACTCTTCGCGCAAAAGGCGCCCGAGTTGCCGTTCCATATCTGGCCCGATCTCGGCGATCCGGCCGCGATCCGCTATCTCGCCGCCTGGCAGCCGCCGGAAGATCCGACTCGCACCTTTCCTAATCTGGAGGTCGTGTTCTCGGTGGGCGCCGGCATCGATCAGTTCGATCTGTCGGGCGTGCCGGAGCATGTGCCCGTCGTGCGCATGATCGAGCCGGGGATCGTCGAAGGCATGGTCGAATACGTCACGCAGGCCGTGCTGACGATTCATCGCGATCTGTTCGACTACGGCCTTCAGCAACAGCAGCAGGTCTGGCGCGAGTTGCCGCTCAAGCCTGCCAGCCAGCGCCGCGTCGGCGTGCTTGGGCTCGGCGTGTTGGGCACGGCCGTGCTGGAAAGGCTGCGCTTGTTCGGCTTCGACTGTGCGGGATGGAGCCGTTCTCCTCGCGAGATCGAAGGCGTGGCGTGTTATGCCGGCGAAAGCGCGCTGGATGCGTTTCTCGCGCGCATCGATATCCTCATTTGCCTTCTGCCGCTCACGCCCGCCACGCGCGGGCTGCTCGATGCGGAGCTGTTCGCGAAGCTGCCGCGCGGTGCGTCGTTGATTCAAACCGGTCGCGGTCCGCATCTGAATCAGCAGGATCTGCTGGCCGCGCTCGAGAGCGGCCAGTTGCAGAACGCCATTCTCGACGTGACCGATCCGGAGCCGTTGCCCGCCGGTCATGCGTTGTGGACGCATCCACGCGTACGCATCACGCCGCATATCGCCAGCGCGACGCGGCCCGAAACCGCAGTCGAAGTGGTGCTGGAGAACCTGCGCCGCCATCGCGAAGGCTTGCCGATGCTCGGCCAGATCGACCGCGCGCAAGGCTATTGAGGGCGGCACCGCATGAAACGCCCGCGCGGCGCGGCTTTTCAGCGTCCGCAGCAGAAAATGCCAAGACCGTGCATCAAAACGCGTCGTGCGCGCTTTTCAGGCAAATGTTTAGGTGAGCGGGCGATCGTCGCTGATCAGTAGTATGGAACGGTCAACAGCCCCTTTCCGCGACGAGAAACCATCATGCCGATTCAATCGCTCATCGAAGCCGACCGCAAGCATCTGATTCACCCGGTCATCAACTACCGCGCGCACGAAGCACGCGGCGTCACCGTCCTCGAATCCGCCAGCGGCGCGTTTCTGCGCGACGCGGCCGGCAACGAACTGCTCGACGCGTTTTCCGGACTCTGGTGCGTGAATGTGGGCTACGGCCAGCAGAGCATTGTCGACGCCGCCGCCGCGCAGATGCAGAAACTGCCCTACGCGACCGGCTATTTTCATTTCGGCTCGAAGCCGGCCATCGAACTCGCGCAGAAGCTGGTCGAGGTGTCGCCCGCTTCGCTGCAACACGTGTACTTCACGCTCGGCGGGTCTGACGCGGTCGACTCGGCGCTGCGTTTTATCACGCATTACTTCAACGCCACGGGGCGGCCGTCGAAGAAGCACATCATCGCGCTGCAACGCGGCTACCACGGCTCGTCGACGACCGGTGCCGGCTTGACCGCCCTGCCCGCGTTCCACCGCAACTTCGACTTGCCGCTGCCGAACCAGCATCATCTGCCGTCGCCGTACGCGTACCGCAACGATTTCGCCGACGACGCGGCGCTGATCGCCGCCTCTGTGGCCGCGCTCGAAGCGAAGGTGGCCGAGCTCGGTGCCGACAACGTCGCCGCGTTTTTCTGCGAACCGATCCAGGGCTCGGGTGGCGTGATCGTGCCGCCGGTCGGCTGGCTCAAGGCCATGCGTGAAAGCTGCCGTAAGCTGGGCATTCTGTTCGTCGCCGATGAAGTCATCACCGGTTTCGGCCGCACGGGTCCGCTGTTCGCCTGCCAGGGCGAAAACGTCGAGCCGGATCTGATGACGGTGGCCAAAGGTCTGACCGCGGGCTATGCGCCGATGGGCGCCGTGCTGATGTCGGACGAAATCTATCAGGGCATTGCCGACAGCGACGCCGAAGCCGTGGTCGGCCATGGCCATACGTATTCGGCGCATCCGGTGAGCGCGGCGATCGGCCTCGAAGTGCTGCGCCTGTATCACGAAGGCGGCCTGCTCGCGAACGGCGTGGCGCTCGCGCCGCGTTTCGCGCGCGGTCTCGACGCGCTGCTCGCGCATCCGCTGGTGGGCGACTCGCGCCACCGCGGCCTGCTCGGCGCGCTCGAACTCGTCGCCGACAAGGACAGCAAGGCGGGCTTCGACCCGGCGTTGAAACTGTCCGAACGGATCGCCGCCGCCGCGTATGAAAACCGCCTGATTTTCCGTGCTTTCGGCGACAACATCCTCGGCTTCGCACCGGCGCTCTCGTACACCGAGGCCGAGTTCGATCTGATGTTCGAACGGCTTGAAAAGACGCTCGACGACGTTCTCGCACACGCCGATGTGCGCGCCGCGTTGAAGGTCAAAACTCATGCCACCGCATGCTAGAGTAGAGGGCCATCCCAGCCCCACACACCGATCGCCGGAGCGACAACGTTACGATGAGCAGCGACTGCAAGCTAGACCGGATTGACCTGCGCATACTTTCCCAATTGCAGAAGAAAGGCCGCATAACCAACGTCGAGCTTGCCGACACGGTCGGGCTGTCGCCCAGTCCTTGCCTGATCCGCGTCAAGCGTCTGGAGAAAGCCGGCTACATCATCGGCTACGGCGCGCAGATCCAGCTCGAAAAGCTCGGCGACGTGCAGATCGTCTTCACGGAAGTCACGCTCGCCGATCATCGGCGGGAAGACTTCATCAAGTTCGTGAATGCGATTCGCGACGTCGACGAGATTGTCGAGTGCCATCTGGCGAGCGGCGGCTATGACTACCTGCTGAAGTTCGTCACGCGCAGCGTGAGCCACTACCAGAGCATCGTGGAAGGACTGCTGGAACGCGATATCGGTATCGAGAAGTACTTCAGCTACGTGATCATCAAGTCGCCGTTCGTGAAGAGCCATTACCCGCTCGAAACGCTGTTCTCGCAGAATCATCACTAGGCGTTGGCTTGTTTGATCGGCCGGATCTTGCCGTCGTTCAGCGTGCAGTATTCAACGTTCGGCAACGCCGGCCATGTTCACGCCGGGCGCATCGTCGCCTGGCGCATTTCCTGGCGCATTTCCTGGCGCATTTCCTGGCGCATTCCCTTGCGCGAATTCCTCGCTCAGAAAGTCCACACAAACCCGCACCTTCGCCGATTGCGCGAGCCGCGCCGGATACACCGCCCACAGATTCGCCGGTTGCGTGACCTCGGGCAGCACCTGCTGCAGCTGCCCGCTTTCGAGCAGCGGCCGCACGTCCCACATGGAACGCAGCACGATGCCGCGTCCGGCCAGCGCCCACTCCACCGCCACTTCGCCGTGATTGGTCGACAACGGTCCGGTGACCTTGATCGACACGGTCTCGCCGCGCACCGTCAAACGCCACAGACCGAACGGATGGTCGCGCTCCTTGATCGCGAGACACGCATGCGAGGACAGCTCGGCAAGCTGGCGCGGCGCGCCATGCCGCGCGATGTAATCGGGCGACGCGCACAACACGCGATGATTCGACGCGAGCCGCCGCGCGATCAGATGCGGCGCGATCTCGTCGCCGATGCGCACGTCGAGGTCGAAGCCTTCGCCGCCGACATCGACGAGACGGTCGAACAGATCGAGCCGCACGCTCAATTGCGGATAACGCTCGGAGAAACGCGCGAGCGCGGGCGCGACGAAGCGCCGGCCAAAGCCGAAGCTGCTGGAAATGCGCAGCTTGCCGCCGGGAATGCGGCGCGTGGTGGAGACGTCTTCCACGAGTTGATCGACGTCGTCGAGAATCTTTTCGGCCCACGTGTAGACGCGCTCGCCCGCCTCTGTGATCGCGACCCGGCGCGTGGAACGGTGCAACAAACGCGTACCGAGCGTAGTCTCGAGCACGTTGATGCGTTTGCTGACGTAGGCCGCGGACACCGACATGGCCTCCGCCGCCGCGCTGAAACTGGATTTGCGCGCCACTTCGCAAAACACGCGCAAATCGCCGAGATCGGGTGATGGGACGGCGTTCATGGATCGATTGCTCGCATCTGGGTTTGTACACGAATCGTGCACAGTGGCTTAACTAAAGCGACCATTTTAGTCTCAAACAGCAGGAATAAAATAGCCGTTGTCGAATCGTCCAGAAGCCCCAAACAGACCCAAGCGGAGGAGCACAACATGTCGAAGAAATATCGGATCGCAGTCATTCCCGGCGACGGCATCGGCGTCGAAGTCATGCCGGAAGCCATTCGCGTGCTGGAAGCGGTGAAAACGCGCTTCGGCATCGAGCTGGAGTATCAGCACATTGAATGGGCGAGCTGCGAGTACTACGCGAAGCACGGCAAGATGATGCCGGACGACTGGAAAGCGCAACTGCAATCGGCCGACGCGATCCTGTTCGGCGCGGTCGGCTGGCCCGACACGGTGCCCGACCACATTTCCCTGTGGGGCTCGCTGCTGAAGTTCCGCCGCGAATTCGATCAGTACATCAACCTGCGCCCCGCACGCCTCTTTGCCGGCGTGCCTTCGCCGCTCGCAGGCCGCAAGGCGGGCGACATCGACTTCTGGATCGTGCGTGAAAACACCGAGGGCGAGTACTCGTCGGTGGGCGGCGTGATGTTCGAAGGCACGGAGCGCGAATTCGTGCTGCAGGAATCCGTCTTCACGCGGCACGGCAGCGAGCGCGTGCTGAAGTTCGCGTTCGATCTCGCGCAACGGCGCGAGCGCAAGAAGATCACCGTCGCGACCAAAAGCAACGGCATCGCGATCAGCATGCCGTGGTGGGACAAGGTCGCGGCCGGCATCGCCGCGCAGTATCCGGACGTGACGTGGGACAAGCAGCACATCGACATTCTCTGCGCGCGCTTCGTGCTGAGCCCGGATCGCTTCGACGTGGTGGTGGCCACCAATCTGTTCGGCGACATTCTGTCCGATCTCGGCCCTGCCTGCACCGGCACGATCGGTCTCGCGCCGTCGGGCAATCTGAATCCGGACCGCAAGTTTCCCTCGCTGTTCGAACCGGTGCACGGTTCGGCGCCCGACATCGCCGGCAAGAACATCGCCAATCCGATCGCGATGATCTGGTCGGCCGCGATGATGCTCGACTTCCTCGGCAATCACGAGGGCAAGGAACGCGAGGCGCACGACGCGATCCTCGCCGCCATCGAAGCAACGCTGGTGGAAGGCCCGCATACCGGCGACCTCGGCGGCAAGGCGAACACCACCGAAGTCGGCCAGGCGATCGCGGCAAAACTCGCCTGAGTCTTTCGTTCACTCTCTGCCAGGACAACTCGCATGAGCATGGAAGCCTACCCCATCGAAGTCGAATTCCCCGATATTTCGGCACACGAACAATCGGCATCCGGCATCGCCTACGTGCATACGTTCGACTCGGGCGCGCCGGGTCCGCATGTGATGATCAATGCGTTGACGCACGGCAATGAAGTGTGCGGCGCGATCGTCGTCGACGAATTGCTGCGGCGTGGGTTGCGGCCGCGGCGCGGGCGTCTCACGCTGGCGTTCGCGAACGTCGACGCTTATCAGAGTTTCGATCCCGCGCAGCCCGATGCCGCCCGCTTCGTCGATCAGGATTTCAACCGCGTGTGGACCGCCGCGGTGCTCGACGACACCTCGCGCACCTCCAGCGAATTGGCTCGCGCGCGCGCCATGCGGCCGGTAATCGACACGGTCGACGCCCTGCTCGACCTGCACTCCATGCACGAGAAGAGCAAGCCGCTGATCGTGGCCGGACCGCTGCAAAAAGGCATCGATCTCGCCGTGCGGCTCGGCACGCCGGCCACCGTGATCTGCGACGAAGGCCATCCGGAAGGCCGCCGCATGCGCGACTACGAAGGTTTCGGCGACTCGTCCAGCCCGAAGAACGCGCTGCTGATCGAATGCGGACAGCATTGGGAACAGAGCGCGGTTGCGGTCGCGCGCGACACCACCGCGCGCTTCCTGCTGCTGGCCGGCGTGATCGACGAAGCGGATCTGACGGAAGGTTGGCTCGCGACGTTGCCGCCGGTGCAGCACATCGTCCGCGTGACGCAGCCGGTGGTGGCCACCACTATGGATTTTCGATTCGCGGCGCCCTACACGGGTCTCGAGATCTTCCCCCAGGCCGGCGCCGTGATCGGCTGGTCCAACGGCGAGGCGGTCACCACGCCCTACGACAACTGCATGCTCGTCATGCCTTCACTGCGGCAACTGCGGCCCGGCGTGACCGTCGTGCGGCTCGGCAAGATCGAGCAGACCGTGACGAACAACTCAACCAGCAGCCAGTGAAACGGCCCGTTCACACTCAAAAGGTAATGTGAAGATGAAGGTACAGCAGCTCAAGCAAAGCGTGAATCTGCAGAATCTCGAAGACTGGGGCAAGGTTGGGTTGCCCGGCACGACGCCGATTCAGGTGTCGGGCGTGCAACGCGTTATCAAGGGCAGCGAAGCCGTCGATACCGGTATCTTCGAATGCACCACCGGCACGTACCGCCGCTCGATCAAGCAGGCCGAAGTGATGCACTTCATCGCGGGACGCGGACGCTTCACGCCCGATAACGAGGAAACCATTCACTTTCAAAGCGGCGATACGCTCTTCTTCGAAGCCAATACCGAAGGGCTTTGGGAAGTCGAGGAAACCATGCGCAAGGTCTACGTAATCTTCTGAACGCCGCGTCACGTGTTACTCCGGGCGCCGTGCCGCACTGAACCCTCTGCGGCCGGCGCTCATCTTTGTCACCCGCATATCCCGGCGTCCATGCGCCGCGGTCGCTTCCCTCATCAGCGCCGTCCAGCACGGCCTGCCAAATCGACGCCCCTGCGCCACAGTGTCGGGTAATCCCGCGTTGACCCTTCGTTGCCAGATTACTTACAGTTCAATGTTTGTTCACATATAGAATCGCAGTTCTTTATACGAACAAACAGCGGCCCTAGTCCAGGCGGCACGGCGCGTTCGGCGCAGCACCGGCGGGTTGCCCGTCCGGGTACTATTCGCTGTCGAAGCGCACCGCTTCTAAAACGGCGCCCGATCGTATAGAAAAGAACAGGCTCGTTCGCGCGAGCCTTTCCGTATTTCGTAGTCAGGAGACAACCATGAACCGCAGCACCGCTGTGAACGTTCAGACCTTTATCAACGAGCATCCGTTTTCGCCGTTCCAGTGGCTCGTGTTCTTCATGTGTTTCATCATCGTCCTGCTGGACGGTTTTGACACGGCCGCGATCGGCTTCATTGCGCCTTCGCTGATCGCCGAATGGGGCATCACCCGGCCGGCGCTCGCGCCCGTGCTGAGCGCGGCGCTGTTCGGCCTCGCCTGCGGCGCGCTCGGTTCGGGACCGCTGTCCGACCGCCTCGGGCGACGTTCGCTGCTGCTCGGCTCAGTGCTGCTGTTCGGCGTGGCGTGCCTCGGCTCCGCCTTCTCGA
Source organism: Paraburkholderia phytofirmans (assembly GCF_046028095.1). GTDB lineage: Bacteria > Pseudomonadota > Gammaproteobacteria > Burkholderiales > Burkholderiaceae > Paraburkholderia > Paraburkholderia phytofirmans_A. The sequence continues at coordinate 241,713 of NZ_JAQQDJ010000013.1, read as the reverse complement.
CCAGCATCGAACAACTGACGACACTGCGCTTCATCACCGGCGTCGGTCTCGGCGCGGCCATGCCGAACGCCGTGACGATGATGGGCGAATACTGCCCGGACCGCCGCCGCGCAACGGTGATCAACCTCATGTTCTGCGGCTTCCCGCTCGGCGCCGCCTTCGGCGGGTTCCTCGCGGCGTGGATGATTCCGCATTTCGGCTGGCGCAGCGTGCTGCTGCTCGGCGGCATCACGCCGCTTCTGCTTCTGATCGTGCTGGCGATCAAGATGCCGGAATCGGTGCGCTACATGGTGGCCAATAACAAACCGGTCGAACGGATTCGCGCGGCGCTCGCGCGCATTTCGAGCGAAGCCGCGCAAGCAGGCAGCTTCATCATGACCGAAACCGCGCCGCAAACCGGCGGCAAGGGTATGGCGGTGGTGCTGTCGCGCTCGTACATCATCGGTTCGGTGATGCTGTGGATCGCCTATTTCATGGGCCTCGTGATCTTCTACGCGTCGATCAACTGGATGCCGATCCTGCTGAAAGACGCCGGACTCACGCCACAGCGCGCGACGCTGATTTCCGCTCTGTTCCCGCTCGGCGGCGTGGGCGCCGTGCTGTGCGGCGTGCTGATGGACCGCTTCAACGCGAACCGCATCATCGCGGCCTGCTATGCGTTGACGGCGGTGAGCGTGTATTTCATCGGCCAGGCGGTGGGCAACGTGGGCGCGCTGGTGTTCATCGTGTTCGTCGCGGGCGTGTTGATGAATACCGCGCAATCGTCGATGCCCGCGCTCGCCGCCGCGTTCTACCCGACCGAAGGCCGCGGCACGGGCGTGGCGTGGATGCTCGGCATTGGGCGCTTCGGCGGGATTGCCGGCTCGTTCCTCGTGGCCGAACTGACGCGACGCCACTTTTCGTTCGCGGGCATCTTCGCGATGGTCGCGGTAGCGGGTCTGCTTTCGTGCGTGGCGTTGCTGATCAAGCAGGCGGCGCGGCCGCATGTGGCGAATGTGGGTGCGCCGAAGGCGGAGTCGTTCGGGCATTGAGGGGGTGAGTCGAATGCGTGCCTAATCGACTCAAATCATGAGTCGATTAGCTCCCACGAGGCTGAACGACCGGTTGCACGTGATTCTGAGGCCGGATTCGGCGTAAAGCTGTTGTCCCTGGCAGCGAGGCGTTCGCGACTTTCCCGATAAACTACGCGCTTGTTGACCCGTGCCCATCTAACCACAGGATTCAGGGAATGAAACGCGTAGTCGTATCCGCGCTGCTTGCGGCGTGCCTCGTGCAGCCGGCCGTTCAAGCCGTTGCGCAAACCGTCAGCGATCAATGTTTTGCGATCGGCGACATCGCCGGGCAGGTCGCCTCGTGGCGCGCGCACAAAAAGACCAAGGCTCAAGCGCTCGATCAGGCCGCCAGGTACTACAAGGATGCGGCCGACCGGCAAGCGGTCAGCGCCATCATCGAGAAGATCTACAGCCCGGACGCGCCGCGCATGACGCCGGATCAGGCCAGCATGGCGTTCACGTCGGATTGTGCGAACCGTAATGCGCAGACGCCCAAGCAATAGCGCCTGTGCTTGCGCTTGCAACTGCCGCTAGCGTTTGCGCAGCGCATCCTGCTACGTCAGCGCGTTGCCGAATCGGTTCGGTCGATCGACCAGCCGGTTCATGCGCCCTTCCACGCGCACACGTCGCCCGTTCTCAACAGCGCATTGCCGAGCACGAACAACGCGTCAGCCGAAGCCGGTGCGTGCACAGGCTCCGCGCCGAAATTGAACGCAAAGGTCAAACCGCCGCGCTGCCGAATGCGCAAGCCTTCCGCCAATAGCCGCGTGTCGATCCCGGCCTCGTGCGCCGCCTGCCGCAATACCGTGCGATGCAACGCATGCGACAACCAGCCCGCCACATAGCGAACCCTGCCGTGCGAGAGAAGCGCCGGCCATGTGTCGTCGAATTGCGCGTCGACATGCGTGCCGCCATTGGCCCGTACGTGCTCGCGCCAATGCATCGCCACACCGTCCGTGCCGTCGATCGACACTGCGGGCGCCAGCGTGGGCCGCAGCGTTTCGACTTCGAGCACCTGCATCGGCAGAACGCGTTGCAAGGCGCCGGGCGGCAGCGTGGACGGAATGGCGAAGCTGTCGGTTTTCGAGCCGCTGCGCGGGCCGAAAACCCATTGCGCTTCGCTCCGCTCGATCTGATGGACCAGCGCGTCGTCGATCACGGCGATGCTCGGCACGACCACTAACGCATAGCCCGTCAGATCCGCGCGGCTCGACACGATATCCACGTCGAGCCCGAGTTCGCGCAACGACTCGTAGTAGTCGAACGCCAGCGTCTGATAGTCGAAGGTCTTGCCATGACGCTGAATCTCGAACATCCATTGTGTCTCATAGTCGAATACGAGCGCAACAGCCGCACGCGACGGCGCTTTGAGTTCCGATAGCGCCGCACAAGCGGCAATCTCGCGCGCCGCCTGCTGCACCTCGAGGCCGCCCGGCGACAGTTCGTTGTTCGGCAGATTGAGGCCCGAATGCATCTGCTCCTGCGCATACGGACACTGACGCCAGCGGAAATACGACACCAGTTCCGCGCCATGCGCGAACGCCTCGTAAGCCCACAACCGGACCATGCCTTTCGCCGGCACCGGATTCCACGGCGCCCAGTTGACCGGTCCGGCTTGCTGCTCCATCACCCAGAAACGGCCGCCGCCGATCGCCCGATAGCGGTCATGGTCGAACGCGGAAACGTCGGGATGCGCGGTGCGCGCGTAACGCGCCTTCTGCTCGTCGGGCAGCGCGATCGATTCGGTGCGCGCGATCGGATAGCTGTCCCACGCGGCGACATCGAGCGCGTTGTCTTTGGCGAAGCGGTAGTGATCGAAGGTGGTAAAAAAGCCCATGAAGTTGTGCAGCAAATCCGCCGATGGCGCATGCTCGCGCAACACATCGATCTGCTCGCGATGAAAACTCGCCACCTCGTCCGACATGAAGCGGCGGAAGTCGAGCAGGTGAATCGGATTGGCATCGGTGGGCGTGAGATTCGGCAAGCCGATCGCCTCGAACGACGGATACTCCATGCTCCAGAACACGTTGCCCCACGCGTCGTTGAGCGCCTCGACGGTTTCGTAGCGGCGCCGCAGCCATTGATGAAAGTGCGCGAGCGCCGCAGGCGAATAGCTAGGCACGGTATCGTGACAGCCGAGTTCGTTATCGGTCTGCCACGCGACGATGGAAGGATGACGTCCGTAGCGCTGCGCCATCGCCGTGACGAATCGCACGCACTCGCGCCGATAGGTTTCGCTGGATATATCGTAGTGGCGGCGCGAACCGAAATTCCAGCGCGTACCGTCGGCGCGTACCGGCAGTACTTCCGGATAGGCGTCGATCAGCCACTTCGGCGGCGAAGCGGTCGGCGTACCGAGCACGAGTTTCAGGCCCGCATCCGCCAGCGTGGCGACGGCTTCATCGAGCCATTCCCACTCGAATTCGCCGGCGCGCGGCTCCATCCGGCTCCACGCGAATTCGGCAATCCGCACATGCGTGATGCCGAGCTCGACCATACGCTTCGCGTCGTCGGCCCACATCGTGCGCGGCCATTGTTCCGGGTAGTAACAGACACCAAGTTGCATGAGAAAGTCTCGTTGTTAGATGACGTCGAACAGGCGCTTAGCCCTTGCTTGCGCCGAAAGTCAGACCGGCGACGAAATGTTTCTGCATCGCGAAGAACATCAGCACGGAAGGCAATGCGGCCAGCACTGAACCCGCCGCGACCAGATTCCATGCGGTCGTCCATTGGCCCTTGAGTGCAGCAACCCCCACCGTGATCGGCGCGGCATCGTCGCCTTGCGTGAGACACAGCGCCCAGAAGTAGTCGTTCCACACGAACGTGAACACCAGAATGCCGAGCGCGGCGAGCGCGGGACGGATCAGCGGCAGCACGATGCGCAGGTAGATGGTCCATTCGCTCGCACCTTCCACGCGCGCGGCCTCGATCATTTCGAACGGCAGCTGTTTGATGAAATTGCGCAGAAACAGCGTGCAAAAGCCGGTCTGAAACGACACGTGGAAAATCACCAGCGCCCACACGCTGTTGAAGAGTCCGACCTTCAATGCCATGTCGCGTACCGGGATCATCAGGATCTGGATCGGCACGAAATTGCCCGCGACGAACGCGAACAACACGGCTGTATTGCCTGGAAACCGATAGGTCGCTAAAGCAAAACCCGCCATCGACGCCAGCACGATCGCGCCGATCACCGAAGGCACCGTGATCAGCACACTGTTAGCGAAGTAATGCAGCATCGGCGTTTGCGTCAGCGCGGCGCCGTAGTTTTCGATCAGCGCGAAGTGTTTCGGCCAACCCCAGTAATCGCCTTGCGAAAGCTCGTCGGAAGAGCGAATCGACGTGACGAGCACGGCCAGCATCGGCAGCAGCCATATCAGCAGCGCGATGGGCAGCGACGCTTTATAGAGCCTGCGATTAAGCGGTTTCCAGCGTTCGACGGGAAGCGGATACATGACGCGTAACTCCTGAAGATCAGCGTTCCTCGCGCAGCATGCGGCGCAAATGGAACACGATGTAGACGAGCATGATGGCGAACAGCACGACGGCAATCGCCGCGGAATAGCCTTCGCGGTAGTACTTGATGGCCTGGTCGTACATGTAATAGGCGAGCACGGTGGAGCTGTCGAACGGACCACCGCCGCTCATCACCGCGATCAGGTCGAAGCTGCGCAACGCGCCAATCACCGTCAGCACCACGGCCATGAACGTGGCCGGCCGCAACTGCGGCAGGATCACGTGCCACAGCAGCTTCACGCCCTTGGCGCCTTCCATGCGCGCCGCCTCGACCACTTCTGGATTGATGCCGGTAAGGCCCGTGAGATACAGCACCATGCAGAACGGCGTTTGCGGCCACAGTGCGGCGAAGACGATGCCGAACGTCACCGTGCGCGGATCGCCGAGCACCGGAATGCCGTGACCGACGATCAAACGCAGCAAGCCGAAGCCCGGGTCGTAGAACCAGCTGAACACGAGACCGACCACCACGCCGGAGAGCACGAACGGCGCAAAAAATAGCGACTTGACGACGAGCATGCCACGGATATGCTGGTTCAGATACAACGCAAACAGCAGGCCGAGCGGCGGCGCGAGCAGAAACAGCGCTAGCCAGATGAGGTTGTTCTTCAGGGCCGTATAGAAAGTGTCGGCGTGGAACAGCTCGATGTAGTTATCGAAACCCGCGAAGGTTTTCGGCGTCATGCCGTCCCAGTGATAAAAGCTGAGCGAAATGCTGCTGATGATCGGATACACCACGCACAGGCAGAACAACGCACAGCCCGGCAACAGGAAGAAAAACGCGGCGCGGTGCTGATGACGGCGCGTCGTCGAGACGTGACGGTGCGAAGCCGCGGGCAAGCGGCGCGCTGCGGAATGAGACATGGATCGGGCCTCGGTGAAGAGCGAAGGCGAATCGAAGACGAGCGCCGGCCGTTGCTACGCCGCCGGCGCTCCAGGGCTGACTTCTTTACTTCTGGTAGATGCGCTTGCGGGTCGCTTCGAGGCGCACGAGCACGGCGTCGAGCTGCGACGGATCGCTATAAAACTGCTGCATCGCTTTCATGCCTTCGTCGGCCATTTCCTTCTGCATGTCGCGATCGTAGAACTGCGCGATACCGCCCTTCGTGTTGGCGAGCGTCTGGAAGCCGACCTTGGAAATGGCGTCTTCGGGCTCCGCCGACTGGCTGTTCGACGGCAGTTGGCCCCAGCCCTTCGCGAGATCCGCGTTGATCTGCGGCTGTTCCATGAAGGCGAGCAGCTTGCGCGCATCGGCCTTGTTCTTCGCTTTCGCGGGAATCAGCAGCACATTGACCGGACCGTCTTCAGCCATCGGCACATTGGCGTCGATTACCGGGAAACGGAAGAAGCCGGTTTGCGGTTTGAGGTTCGCCGGGATGCTCGCGGAGAAGAACGTGCCCATCAACATCATCGACGCCTTGCCGTTCACGAGAAACGGCGCGATCGAATCGAGGTCGTAAGAGAGCGCGTTGTCGATGAAGTAGTGATCGTCGATCAGCGTTTTCCACGCGGTGTAGACCTTTTTCACGCGCGCGTCGGTGTACGGAATTTCGCCGGCCATCAATTGCTGGTGGAAGGCGTTGCCGTTGATGCGCAGATCCAGGTAGTCGAACCAGGCGGCGAGCGTCCAGCTATCGCGCGCGGCTACGGCGATCGGCGCGACGCCGCTGGCTTTCAGCTTCTTGCAGGCGTCGAGGAATTCATCCCACGTCTTCGGCTCGCTCTTGATGCCGGCTTTCTCGAACAGATCCTTGCGATAGAAGAAACCGTATGCGTCGTAGCCGAGCGGCGCCGCGTACTGTTTGCCCTTATACGTCGACGCTTCTTTCACCGACGCATACTGCTGCGACCAGCCGTTCTTGCTCCAATCCGGCGACAGGTCTTCGAGCAACCCGCGCTGCGCGTAATACGCCATGCGCTCGCCGTCGTGCCATGAGACGACGTCAGGCGGATCGGTGGCGAGCCAGCCGCTCATCTGCACCTTGTACGCTTCTTCGGTGATGTAGGTCACTTTGAGATCGACATCGGGATTGGCTTTCTTGAACTTGTCGAACGCGTCCTGCCATGTCGAGCGTTGATTACCGCGCGCCGATACATTGACGTTGAGCGTGGCTGCGTCGACGGCGGCACAGCAGAGCGAGCCGGCAACCAGCGCGGCTGCGATCGACACGTGTGCAAGACGGCGAAGGCGAAGAGCAATCATCTTGTGTCTCCTTGATACCTTGTTGGCCGGCAGCGAACGGCTGCCGGCGATGTAACCCGCTCTGTGGCGGAATTCGGCTTTGATAAATCATTGGGCGCTATCTGCGCTCATGAACGGGAACTCAGGCGGCGGCCCGTTCGGGCTCGAACGCGCTTCGCCGCAGTGCAATCCCATCCGCGTCGAACAGATGACACGCGGAAGGCGGAACGTGGATGGCGATGCGTTCGCCTGAGCCGATCGGCGTATCGCCCGCAGCCTTGGCGATCAGCGTGCCTGCTGCATGATCCGCGTGAATGTAGCTGTGCTCGCCGAGCCGTTCCGATAGCACTGTCGTGCACTGAACGAATTGACCGTCGCCGTCGAGACGCAAATGTTCCGGCCGCACGCCGAGCGTGACCGGCTGGCCGCGTTGCAGGCGTTGACCATCGACCTGGGCGATCAGCCGCTCGCCGCTTTGTGCCAGCGTGACCGTTACGCTGCCAGGTTCGATTGAGTCGACCACGGCGTCGATGAAATTCATGCGCGGCGAACCGATGAAGCCCGCCACGAAGCGCGACTTAGGATGGTGATACAACTCGAGCGGCGCGCCGCTCTGCGCGATGCTGCCAAAGCGCTCCGCATCCGCGCCGGCGTGCAGCAGCACGATGCGGTCGGCGAGTGTCATGGCTTCGACCTGGTCGTGGGTCACGTAGACCACGCTCGCATTGGCGAAGCGCTGATGCAGGCGCGCGATTTCGACTCGCGTCTGGCCACGCAGCGCAGCGTCGAGATTCGACAGCGGCTCGTCGAACAGGAACACACCAGGCTCGCGCACAATCGCGCGGCCGATTGCGACGCGCTGCCGCTGCCCGCCCGAAAGCGCCTTCGGATAGCGCTGCAAATAATCATCCAGTTGCAGGATGCGCGCGGCTTCGCGCACTTTGGTATTAATTACGTCCTTGGGTTGCTTCGCGAGCTTAAGTCCGAATGCCATGTTGTCGAACACGGTCATGTGCGGGAACAACGCGTAGCTCTGGAACACCATCGCCACGCCGCGTGCCGCCGCGGGCACGTCATTCACCAGGCGTCCGCCGATGTGCAACTCGCCTTCGCTCAAATCTTCGAGACCGGCGATCATTCGCAGCAGGGTCGACTTTCCACAACCCGAAGGGCCAAGAAAGACACAGAACTCGTGCTGCCCAATTTCCAGATTCACGCGCCGGATCACCGGCGGATGGTCACCGTACGACTTTTGCACGTTCGTCAAACGAATTGCTGCCATGTTGCCTCCTCCGGATTTAACCGCTTAAATTTCTGTGAAAAATAAGTGGCCAACCCTTGCACGGCAGGCATTTAATCGCTTAAATTCGAGTTCGAGGGAAAAAGTCATGGTGGGTGTCTCCGCTGTGTTTTCCAGCAAGTTATCAACGTCGCCAGCGGCTTGCAACATTTGAATCACATTCCCTGAATATGGGATATCGAGAATATGGTCACTCTGTCCGAAGTCGCGAAACGCGCTCATGTCACCGCCGCTACCGTCTCCAACGTGCTGCGCAATCGCGAGAAGGTGCGCCCGGAAACGGCTGAGCGTGTGCTCAAAGCGATCGCCGATCTCGGCTACCGGCCCAACCTGAACGCACGCGCATTGGCCGAGGGCCGCTCGTCGACGCTCGCCCTGATGCTGTCGAATATCTCGAACCCGTTCTACCCCGAGTTCGTGCTGGCCGCCGAGCGTGCCGCGCGCAAAGCCGGCCACTTCCTGATGGTTTGCAATACTGACGATGACGCCGAGATCGGCCGCGCGTATCTGAACCAGATCGCGGGCACGCTGGCCGACGGCGTGCTCGTCATGAACACGGACATCACGATCAACGACCTGTGCGCCTCCGCCACGCACAGCGCGCCGATTCTGCTGGCCATGTGGGAGCACCCCGAAGCGCCGCCGGCGCTGCCCTGCATCGCAGTGGACTTCGCGCGTGCGGGCGAGTTGGCCGCGCAGCATCTGCTCGAACTCGGCCACCGCGAAATCGGCCTCCTGATCGGCGACGGTTGCGGCGGCTTGCAGGATGCGCGCTCCAACGGCTTTCGCGCCGCCATGCGCGCCGCCGGCATCGAGACCGATGCGGCGGCGGTGCTGCAGATTCGCGACTCAATCGACGCCGGCTACGCCGCCTGCATGCAACTCATGGCGAACCGGCCGCATCTCACCGCGATCTTCGCGACTAACGACCTGCTCGCCATCGGCGCGGCGCAAGCCTTGATCACGCTGGGCCGCTCCGTGCCGAACGACGTTTCGGTGATCGGCATTACGGATATTCAACTCGCTCATCAGGTGCACCCCGCCCTGACGACGGTCGCGATTCAGACCGCGGCGATCGCCGAGTTGTCGATCGAGAGTCTGATCCGGCTCATCCAGACGCCGCACCAGCAACCGTCGATGGTGCTCGCGCCGCCGCCCGCTCTGGTGGTGCGCGCATCGACCGGCCCGCGCCGGCTGAAATGAATTTGCAGGGTAATCAGCAGAAAATGCTGTGATCGCCGCAAAAAAACGGCGTGCGAACCACCAGCGCCTCGATTGGCAATTTCATCGATTGCGGTAGAGGCGTAGCATCGATCCATCAATCGACGCGCGTGCGCGGCCGCGAGCCTCGCTACGTCAAGGGCAACCCGAAGGAGCAACCGAATGTCTCTCGCATTGACACGCAATGAACTGATTCGCCCGCAGAACCTGATCGACGGAGCATGGACCGGCGCCGCCGACGGCGCCCGCTTTGCCGTCACCAACCCGGCTACCGGCGAGACGATCGTCGAAGTTGCCGACAGCGGCGCCGCTGACGCGCGCGCCGCCACCGACGCCGCAGCCCGCGCGTTCCCCGACTGGCGCGACAAGCTGCCGCGCGAGCGCGCCGAGATTTTGCGCCGCTGGCATGCGCTGATCGTCGCCAATACCGACGACCTCGCGAAACTGATGTCGATGGAACAGGGCAAGCCGCTCGCGGAGGCCCGCGGCGAAGTCGCTTACGGCGCGTCGTACGTGGCCTGGTTCGCCGACGAAGCGACCCGCATCTACGGCGATCTGATTCCGCAGCAGCAACGCGGCAAGCGCATGAGCGCGGTGAAGGAACCGGTCGGCGTGATCGCCGCCATCACGCCGTGGAATTTCCCGCTGGCGATGATCGCCCGCAAGATCGCGCCCGCGCTCGCCGCGGGTTGCACCGTGGTCGCCAAGCCCGCCGAAGACACGCCGCTCACCGCGCTTGCGCTGGCCGCCCTCGCGCAGGAAGCCGGTTTGCCGGATGGCGTGCTGAACATGCTGTCGGCGTCGCGTGAACAGGGCATTGCCGCGGTTGCCGATTGGCTCGCCGACGCACGCGTGCGCAAGATCACCTTCACCGGTTCGACGCCGGTGGGCAAGCATCTCGCGCGCGAATCCGCGGGCACGCTGAAGAAGCTCTCGCTGGAATTGGGCGGCAACGCGCCCTTCATCGTGTTCGACGACGCCGATCTCGACGCGGCCGTCACCGGCCTGATGGCAGCGAAATTCCGCAATGGCGGCCAGACCTGCGTGTGTCCGAACCGCGTCTATGTGCAGGCGGGTGTCTATGAGCGTTTCGCCGATCTGCTCGCGAAACGCGTCGGCGCGCTGAAAGTTGCGCCTGCAACTGACCCGCAAGCGCAAATCGGCCCGATGATCAACGAGCGCGCGATCGAGAAAATTGCCCGTCACGTGGAAGATGCCGTCAAACACGGCGCGAAAATCCTGGTGGGCGGCAAGCGTCTGACCGAACTCGGACCGAACTACTACGCGCCGACGGTGCTGACGGACGCGCAGGACGACATGCTCGTCTGCTGCGAAGAGACCTTCGGCCCGGTCGCGCCGCTGTTCCGTTTCGACGACGAAGCCGAAGCGATCCGTCTCTCCAACGACACGCCGTTCGGCCTCGCCGCCTACTTCTATACGCAGGACGTGCGGCGTATCAATCGTGTGGCCGCGCAACTCGAAGCGGGCGTAATCGGCATCAATGAAGGCGCGGTGTCGAGTGAAGCCGCGCCGTTTGGCGGCGTGAAGGAATCGGGCTATGGCCGCGAAGGGTCGAAGTACGGACTCGACGACTACATGTCGATCAAGTACATGTGCCAGGGCGGGCTTGATTGACGGGCCGCAATCCCGCTAGTGCCTGTCTACCTGCATACCTGAACGCCTGAACGCCTGAACACTCTGCCGCCGAACGCCATCGCTTCCCAGTTGTGAGAAGCGCTGCGCCGAGGCGGCAGTTCTCATTTGCCCGCAATAAATCCAGCAGGTCGCCAGACCAAACGCGTTCGCCTCTCAAGAGAACGCAGCCCCCTCTCGCCGCAACTCCCCTCGCGCGAAATACCGTAACCGTCATGCACACGATTCATGACGGCCATTTTTGGCCTGAATTTGACCGCATTTTTCCACGGTCCTATTGTTCGACCATGCCTGCCGGGCTCGTCTCGCCGCTCCTGCCGAACAACATGGCGAGAACGCGCGACCCTCCACATCGTGACCTTCCACCTGCCATGACCCGCCATGAATTCTGACGCGACAGCCGCTCTGACATCTCTGACCGCAACCCGGCCCACCAGCAAGGTTCGTCGCGCAGTGACGACCGCCGTGCTCGGGCAGGTCCTCGAATGGTATGACTTCTTCCTGTATGGCACCGCTGCCGCGCTCGTATTCGGCAAGCTGTTCTTTCCGGTCGGCAGCGATCCGCTGACGGGTACGATCGCCGCCTTCGGCGGCTTTACGGTGGGCTTTATCGCGCGGCCCATCGGCGGCGTGTTGTGCGGCCATATCGGCGACCGCTACGGCCGCAAGACGGTCATGATGCTGACGCTGCTCGTCATGGGTACGGCGACTGTCTGCATGGGTCTGCTGCCGACCTATCAGCAAGTCGGCCTCGCGGCGCCCGTCATGCTCGTGCTATTGCGCATTCTGCAGGGCCTCGCCGCCGGCGGCGAATGGAGCGGCAGCATCCTGCTGATTCACGAAAGCGCGCCCGCCTCCCGGCGCGGTGGGCTCGCGGCCTGGAGTCCGTGCGGCGCGGCGTTCGGCTTCGTGCTGTCCACCGCCGCGTTTCTGCTCGTGCAAACGCTCACGCCCGCCGACTTCCACAGCTGGGGCTGGCGCGTGCCGTTTCTCTGCAGCGCCGTACTGGTCGCGCTCGGTCTGTGGATGCGCCGCTCCGTCGACGAAAGCGCGGAGTTCGCCGCCGTCAAGGCGACTCACCGCGACGCCCGCATGCCGGTCATCGAAGTGCTGCGCCAATGTCCGCGTCAAGTGCTGACCGTGTTCGGCCTGCGTTTCGGTGAAGGCGCGGCGTCATACATCTTCTTCGCGTTCTCGATTGCGTACGGCCAGTTCATCGGCCTCAAATCAAGCTGGGTGCTCGGCGGCCTGACCGTGTCGATGCTGCTGATGATTCCCGTGTCCCTATTGATGGGCCGCCTCACGGATCGTGTCGGCCGCAAGCCGGTTTATCTCGCCGGCGCCGTGGCGATGGTGTTGGTCGCTTACCCGTATTTCACGTTGCTCGGCTCCGGCGTGCTGTGGAAAGTGATCACGGCGCTCGTACTCGCCAACAGCATCACGCTCGGCATTCTGGAAGGCGCGCAGCCCGCTTTCATCAGCGAACTGCTGCCCGTTCATCTGCGCTTCTCGGGGCTCGGCATTGGCCGCGAGATTTCGTCGGTACTCGGCGGCGGACTCTCGCCGATGGTGGCGACCGCGCTGCTCGCGCATTACCGCAGCGCCGCGCCGGTAGCGATTTATCTCGTCGTGCTCGGCTTGATCACGGTGCTCGCCACCTGCCTCGCACCGGAGACCTTTCCGAAGGCGCTACGGCTTCAGGCGAAAGCCAAAGAGCACGCCGAGCACGAAAGCGTCTAAGCCCGCTTCTTGCGCACCCATTCACATTCTTTCGAAGCCGTCATCATGCAAAGCCTTCAGATGAGCACTCTTTCGACTTACGCCTACGAACCGCGCGCGATCAATCACGCGGATCCGTATCCCGACTACGGCGGCCCGCTCACACTCGACGCGCTGATCGGCGAGATCGAGCGCCGCCGCGACGAGTTCGATCAACTCTCGCATGTGCCGCGCGACATGGTCGCGAAGATGAAGCGCGCCGGCATTTTTCGGGCGAGTACACCGCAGCGCTTTGGCGGCGACGCGCTGCCGCCGGCGCAATTCCTGCGGATGCTCGAACGCATCGCGATCGCCGACGGCTCCGCCGCGTGGGTCGCCGCGTTCGGCTCGGCGAATACCTACCTCGCCGCTTTGCCGATTGAAACGCAGCAGCAGATTTATGCCACCGGCCCGGACCAGGTTTTCTCCGGCGGCCTCTATCCGCTGCAACCCGCGACGAAGGCGCCGGGCGGCTTCGTGGTCAGCGGGCAGTGGCGCTTTGCGAGCGGCTGCAAGGGCGCGGACTGGATCGGCGTCGGCATCGGCGGCACGCCCGCCAATTCCGGCGACGCCAGCGCGGGCAAGCCGTTCACCGCCGTGTTTCCCGCGCATGAAGTCGAGATCGTCGAGAACTGGAACGTGGTCGGCATGCAGGGAACGGGCAGCCACGATTTGCGGCTGCACGAGAAATTCGTCGATGCGCAATGGACCTTCGTGCGCGGCGGAGCGGCGCTGATCGACGAGCCGCTCTACCGCTACCCGGCCGTCGCCTATCAGGCGCAGGTGCACGCCGCCGTCAACATCGGCCTCGCGCGCGCGGCGCTCGATCTATTGACGGATATGTCCGGCTCGACCAAAACCACCACCGGCGCGCCGCGCCTCGCCGATCGCGGTTATTACCGTTCGGGCCTTGCAAAGGCGGAAGCCAACTGGCGCAGCGCACGCGCGTTCTTCTACGAATCCGCCGAGGCCGCGTGGCAAACGCTTATCGGCGGCGATCCCGTCTCGCAGGAACAGGCCAATCTGCTGCGCCTCAGCGCGACGCACGCCGCGCAGATCGGCGCGGAAGTGGTGATGCAGGCTTATCAGATGGCGGGCATCGCCGCGATCTATCGCGAGAACCGCTTGCAGCGTCTCGTGCGCGATTCGATCGTGGTGACACAGCATGCGTTTCTCGGCGAAGGCACGTATGACGCGTCCGGCGCGCTATTCGCCGGCGTGCCGCCGGTCACGCCTTTTCCGTAACGCGGCGCGCCCTGCCTCATGCCATGCAAAAGGAAAAGATCGTGACGATCGAAGACACCAGAAAGCGTTTCCGCGATGCGATGGCGTGCCTGCCGGCCGCTGTCAACATCATCACCACGGATGGACCCGGCGGCCGCTGCGGCATCACCGCGAGCGCGGTGTGCTCGGTGACGGACGCACCGCCGACCATGCTCGTCTGTATCAATCAGGCCAGCTACGTGCATGACGTTCTGCATCGCAACCGCAGCGTGTGCATCAACGTGCTTGCCGCCGAGTGCCAGGAAGTGGCGCGTGACTTCGCCGGCATGACAGCGTGCCCGATGGACGAACGCTTCGCACGCCACGCGTGGACTGGCGGCGCGTTGTCCGCGCCGGTGCTCACGGATGCGATTGCCAGTCTCGAAGGCGAGATCGTCGACATCAAGACGGTCGGCTCTCACTCGGTCATGTTCGCGCAGATTCGCCACATCGCGTTGCGCTCGGATGGCGACGGGCTCATCTATTTCGGCCGCCAGTTTCATCGGCTGACACGGCCGCAAGCGGCGCCGCCGTTGGTCGCCGCGCAGGGCGCGAGGTGAGCGTGGAAGTCTGCTTCTTTCTCGTTGGCCACGGTACGCCTGCACGCGAACCGCTGTTCCAACCAACACCGCGAGACGTAGAGGGATTACGCCGTTTAGTAATCCACGTGCCGGCGGATTCGAACGACTGCGATCCTCTATCGAAGACCGACAATTCCGCGCGACCGCGCTGCGTGCTCCAATGGTATTTCGACGACCTCGAACTACTTGAACAGGCGCTGCAACCGAAGGGCGCGATACACGACGTCGCAAATGAATCTTCGAGCATGGGTCTCTCTTTCACGCAGCAAGCCATGGCGGTCAGACGATTCGCCACTCCGAATCCAGGCGACCTCGGCACTCACACCGAACGCTGCACCTACCTCGTCAGCTACGAAGGCGAAGCGCAGGACCTCAACGCGTGGCTCTCGCATTACCTTGCGCATCATCCACCGCTGATGACGCAATTGCCCGGCATTCGCGAGCTCGAAATCTACACGCGGCTCGATTACCGCTCGGGTCTCGACATCGGGCGCGCCACGGCCATGCAACGCAACAAAGTGGTCTTCGACGATTCCGCTTCGCTAGCGGCCGCACTGGCGTCGCCGATACGCGCGAGCATGAAGCAGGACTTCAACACCTTTCCACCCTACAGCGGCGCGACGCTGCATTTCCCTATGCGTAGCATTTACGGTAATCTGAAACCCAAATAAATGTCCGCCCTCGCCGCGATCCGAACGTCATGACCAAGTCGCACCCCGGCATTACGGATTTGAACCTGCTGCGCGTGTTCCTGACCATCTCCGATCTGCGCAGCCTGACCGCCGCGGGGGAGCGCCTCGGACTCACGCAACCGGCGGTCAGCCACGCCTTGCGCCGGCTGCGCGTCCTGTTCGACGACCCGCTGTTCGTTCGCACGCCCACCGGCATGGTGCCGACGGACGCCGCATTGCGCCTGCACGCGCCGCTGACTCAAGCGTTCGGCATCATCAACGACGCGGTCCAGCAAATCGCCAAGTTCGATCCCGCCACGGCGCAGCGCGTGTTTCGCGTGTCCATGTCGGATATGTCGGAGTTCTATTTCCTGCCGCCGCTTCTTTCGATGCTCGACCGCAACGCGCGCGGCATTCGCCTGGAGATCGCGAATGTCTCTGTCGATTCGGTGAGTTCGGCTATGCGCAGCGGCAAGATCGATCTGGCGCTCGGCTATGTGCCCGGTCTCGATCCGGGGTGTGTGAGCAGAACGCTGTTCGTCGACGAACATGTTTGCGTGGTGCGGGCCGGTCACCCGCTGCGCAAACAGAAACCGACCAAGGAGGATCTCGCGAGCCTGCGCTACGTGTATGCCAGCACCAACGCGACCGGCCACCGGATGGTCGAACAGTGGCTCGAAGAGTTGAATCTGCGCCGGGATATCGTGCTGCGCCTGCCGCATTTCGTGGTGGCGCCGGAGATCGTTCAGCATACCGACCTCGCCGTGATTTTTCCGCGGAGTATCGCGCAGCGCTTCAATCGCAACAAAGCCTTTCGTATTCTGCCCTTGCCATTCGCGTTGCCGCCCATCGAGATCCAGGTCCACTCGCATTCGCAATTTTCGGCGGATCCGGGCATCGCGTGGTTGCTCGATGAGATTTACGGCATGTTCCATCAACCGCCGGATAGCGGTAAGACGCGAGCGGGAAAACCGCTATGAACATCAGAGCCCTGCAATGCTTCGTGATTCTCGCGGAGGAACTCAATTTCAGCCGCGCCGCCGAGCGCCTGCATATCGCGCAGCCCGCGCTGAGCCAGCAGATCCGCTCACTCGAAGAACGGCTCGGCACGCAACTGGTCGATCGCGCACGACGTCCGTTGAGTCTCACCGAAGCGGGTCATTATCTGTGCAACGAGGCGCGTCAGATACTCGGCTCGCTGGAACAGGTGACGCTCGTCGCGCAGGAAATCGGCGTGGGCCGGCGCGGCTGGCTGAGTGTGGGCTTCACCCGTTCGTCGATGTACAGCGTCTTGCCGCCCGCGCTCAAGGCGTTTCACCAGGCGTATCCGCAAGTCGAACTCAAACTCTTCGAGATGCTCACCGAAGAACAGACCGATGCGCTGCGCGACATGCGCATTCACATCGGCATCGGCCGGCAGCCGCTGACGGTTGAGGGCTGCACCTCGTATACGCTGCTGCGCGAGCGCGTCGTGGCGGCGCTCGAGCCCAGCCATCCGCTTGCCGCGCAAAAGAAGGTGAGCATCGCCGATCTCGCCGACACGCCGTTGATTCTGTACCCCAAGCATCAGAATGCGCAGTTCAAGCGCTCGGTGCAATCGCTCTATCGCGACGCGGGCATCACTCCGCTCGTCGCGCACGAGGCTTATGAAATCCAGACCGCGATTGCCCTGGTTGCGGCTGGTCTCGGCGTGACGTTCATTGGCGAATCGGTGGCGCGGCACGCACGCACCGATGTGGTTTACCGTCACCTTACGGGACCGGGTTCGTCATACCGCTCCACGCTTGCCGCCACCTTCCGCACCGACGACGCTTCGCCTCACCTGCGGGCGTTTCTGGCTTGCCTTCCCGCGCCGCTGAAGGACAGTGCACTATAAGAAAAAAGTTATAGAAGAATAAGCAAGCGGTCTTGGACTCCCTGTCCGCACGTTCTTATCATTGACCTCACACATGATTAGAACGCAGCGTTGGCTAAGGCCATCGCCGCAAGGTAGGAGACAGGATGACCGCGATCAACGAAGCCGTAACCATGCGAAAAGTCTACGGGCGCCTCATGCCCCTGCTCTTCGCGATGATGTTCTTCAACTATCTCGACCGGATCAATATCGGTTTCGCCGCGCTGGACATGAACAAGCAGCTCGGTTTCAGCCCGGCCGTGTTCGGCTTCGCGGGCAGCATCTTCTTCGTCGGCTACATGCTGCTGGAAGTACCGAGCAATCTATTGCTGCATCGCGTCGGCGCACGCCGCTGGATTGCCCGCATTCTTCTGACGTGGGGCGCGGTCGCGGCGGCCACGGCTTTCGTGTTCAACGATTCGAGCTTCTACGTGCTGCGCTTTCTGCTCGGCGTGATGGAAGCGGGCTTTCTGCCGGGCGTCGCGGTCTATCTGACGAAATGGTTTCCGGTGCGTTACCGTGCGCGGGCGGTTGGCGGCTATATCATTGCCGGTTCGTTTTCGGCGGTGCTGGGCGGCCCGATCTCGACCGCGTTGATGACCTACGCCAACGGCATTCTCGGTCTGCAGGGCTGGCAGTGGATGTTCATCCTCGAAGGCGTGCCGGCCATGCTGCTCGGCCTGTTGACGCTGCGCATCATGACCGAACGCCCCGCCGACGCCGACTGGCTGTCCGACGACGAAAAGCGCTGGCTCGAGTCGACGCTCTCCGCCGAGCGTGAGGCCGTAGGCGGCAACGCGCATTTTCCTTTGCTGCGTGTAGCGGGCGACATCCGCGTGTGGAGCCTCGCGTGTCTCTTCGGTTGCGCGCTGGTCGGTATTTATGGCCTCTTCCTCTGGCTGCCGCAGATCGTCAAGAGTCTTGGTCATCTGAGCAATCTGGAGGTCGGCTTTCTGTCGGCCGCGCCGCCCTTGCTCGGCGTGCTGGGCACTTTCCTGATCAGCCGCAGTTCCGACCGCACCGGCGACCGCAAGAAGCACCTCGCCTTCGTGTACGGCATGAGCGCGTTGGCCATTGCCGGCAGCGCGTACGCGCCGAACCCCGTGATCGCTTATGTGCTGCTGTGCGTGACCGGCTTGTTCATCTATGCGGGCAATCCGCTGTTCTGGAGCCTCGCGTCGTCGTTCAGAACCGGCGCGGCGGGCGCGGCGACGATCGCGCTGATCAACACCATCGCGCAGTTCGGCGGGCTGGTCGGCCCGTGGAGCATCGGCCTCGTGCGCAGTGCGACCGGCAATTTCAAGCTGGCCTTGCTGACGATCGCCGCCTTTCTGATTGTCGCGACGATCATCGCGCTGGTCATGCGGGTCACGCCGGCCGAAGACGAAGCGAATTCGCTCGCCACCGGCGACGCCGCGCCGCGCGCCTGAAAGGCCGAGCGGCAACACATCAAGCCTGAAAAAACAGCGGACTGAATCTGCGCGCGCACCCCATGCATGCGCAAGGACAACTCACAGGATTTGCACACCATGATCATCGATTGTCACGGTCACTACACGACCTCGCCGCGCCAGCATGAAGCCTGGCGCACGCAGCAGATCGCCGCGCTGAAGGACGGCGGCACGCCGCCGCGGCCCGTCATTACCGACGACGAGATTCGCGAGAGCATCGAAGGTGGCCAGTTGCGGATTCAGCGCGAACGCGGGACCGACCTCACGATTTTCTCGCCGCGCGCGGCCGGCATGGGCCATCATCTCGCCACTGCCGAAGCCAACGCGCTCTGGTCGAGCGAATGCAACGACCTCGTGCATCGCGTGTGCGAGCTGTTTCCGCGCAATTTCATCGGCGTATGCCAGTTGCCGCAAGCGCCTGGCGTCGCGCCCGCGAACTGCATCGGCGAATTGCGGCGCTGTGTCGAAGAGCTCGGCTTTATCGGCTGCAATCTGAACCCGGATCCTTCCGGCGGTCACTGGTCCGGCTTGCCGCTCACGGACCGCTCCTGGTATCCGCTCTATGAAGCGATGGCGGAGCTCGACGTACCGGCGATGATCCACGTGTCGTCGTCGTGCAATCCGAATTTCCATGCGACGGGCGCGCATTACATCAACGGCGATACGTCGGCGTTCATGCAGTTGCTGCAGGGCGATCTGTTCGCCGACTTTCCCACGCTGCGCTTCATCATCCCTCATGGCGGCGGCGCGGTGCCCTATCACTGGGGACGCTATCGCGGGCTCGCGCAGGACATGAAGCGTCCGCTGCTCAGCGAATACCTGCTGAAGAACGTGTTCTTCGATACCTGCGTCTATCACCAGCCCGGCGCCGAACTGCTCGCCAAGGTGATTCCGGTCGACAACATCCTGTTCGCGTCGGAGACCATCGGCGCGGTGCAGGGTATCGATCCGGAGACCGGCCACTATTACGACGACACGCGCCGCTATATCGACGCCATCGAATGGCTCAGCGACGCGGACCGTCAATGTATTTACGAAGACAACGCGCGCCGCGTCTATCCGCGGCTCTCGCGTCAACTCGATCGACAACTCGCTGCGCAAGGAACTCAAGGGGCAACAGTATGAATCCAATCGGATGGCGCGAATATGAATCTGCGCCACAGGCCGACGCGGCCACACTCGAAGCACTACGTGAACTGGCCGTCTCGCTGCTGAGCGACAACATGGCGCGCGCGAGTGGCATGGTGGGCTTGCGGCCTTATCATCAGCCGCGCCCGATGGCCGGCACCGCCGTCACGGTCCACACACGGCCGGGCGACAACCTCGCGATTCATCGCGCGTTCGACTTTTGCCGGCCCGGCGACGTGCTGGTGATCGACGGCGCGGGCGACCTCACACAGGCGCTGATGGGCGAGATCATGGCGAGCTTCGCGGAGAGTCTGGGCGTGCAAGGCCTCGTGATCGACGGCGCGATCCGCGACGTCGGTGCGTTGCGACAGCGCGAGTTTCCCGTCTATGCGCGCGGCGTGACGCATCGCGGGCCGTACAAGAACGGACCGGGCGAAATCAACGTGCCGGTCACGGTCGGCGGCACGGTGGTGCATCCTGGAGATATCATTGTCGGCGACGAAGACGGCCTGCTCGCGATCGCACCCGCCGACGCGGCAGCGGTGATCGAAGGCGCGCGCCGCCAGCACGCGAAGGAAGCGGCGGCGCTGAAGTCGATTGCCGAAGGCAAGTTCGACCGCTCGTGGGTCGTTCCGCACCGGGAACGGATGATGAACAACTGACTGTGAGCCTCATGGCGCAATATCTGAACGCTGCAACACTCCTCGAACTCGCGCGCGCCGCGCAGACGCGCGCTGTCGCGCCCTGCACGTGCACGAAAACGCCGCTCGACGGCTGGCAATCGCAGCCTTTATCGCTCGATGAAACGCAGTTCGAGGAAATCGGCACGCTAATGCCGGAGGACGATCCGGAGCCGACGTTCAGCGAGTATCTGCCGGGCAAGACGACATACTGGGCGGCGGATGCGCCTATTGCGCCGCGCTACTTTCCGTACAACCGCTGCGCCGTGTGGCAATGCTCGCAGTGCGGGCGGCTTTATCTGCGTTACGTGGAAGGCGGCGGGTATTTCGTGGACCGCAGGATTCGTGCGGTGAAGGCAGAGTTGATCGAAGATGTGCCTTTGCCGGTGTGATAGCGGCAGCGCGAACGCACGCCGCCTAATGCCCCGGCTTCAACGCCGCATACGCCCCGGGCGTGATCCCATACGCCCGCTTGAACAACCGGTTGAGATGGCTTTGATCATAAAAGCCCACAGCCGCCGCAGCCGTCGCCGCGCTCTGGCCTGAGGCAAGCATCCGCTTCGCCGCCAGCAGCCTCACCTGCGTCGCGTACGCGTGCGGCGGCAACCCGAATTCCTTGCAGAAAGCGCGCGTGAGATAGTAGCGGCTCAGTCCTACCAGTTGCGCCAGTTCATCGACCGAGATATCGCGCTCGTAATTGGCGGCGACGTACTCGCGCACCTGCTCCATCTTGCGCGCCTCGCGCCGGGGCTCTCCCGCCTCCTCACCCGAGCGCCCATAGCGCCCGACCAGCATCCCCATCGCAGCCCACCAGTTCGCCTGACGCTCCATCAGCGACACGGCCCGCTGTTCGTCCAGACTCGCATGCGCCTTGACCAGCAGGCCCGCGAGGTGCGGATCCTGATACAGCCCCGGCGGAATCAGCAGCGGTTTGTCGGCGCGTGCATCGGGAGAGAAGACGGCGCTGAGCGCGCCGAGTCCTTCCATGTCCAGGTAGATCGCGCGATAAATCCATTCGCGGCCTTCCCACACCTCGCCGCTATGGTATTCGCCCGGCCCGAAGACCAGCACGCTGCCGGGGCCGGCGACCTCGCTGCCCGCGCGCGTATGACATTGGCCCGCGCCGGTTTCGGTCATGACGATGACGAGTTCATCGTGCAGATGCCGGTCGAATTTGTGATTGCCGTAACGGGCGCTCGCGAGACATGCGCCATCGAGCGCACCGTCGCGCCAGCAGACCACTTCCGGCTCGCTTTTACCCGATGTTTCCACGGCTCGCGCCTCCCTGTTTCAAACCAGTTCGATTCTGACCCGGCGATTGCGACGGCCCTTGTTCTCTATCTTCGCGATGCGAATGGGCCGCGACTGCGCGGTATTGGTCAGGTGAGTGCCGCCGCACGCCTGCCGGTCCAGATCGCCGATCTCGACGATGCGCACCGTGCCGTCCGGCGTGGGCGGCGGCGCCACCGAGAGGCTGCGGATCAGACCTTGGGTCGCTTTCGCTTCATCTGCGCCGACATAATAGGTGCGCACCTGCATCGCGCTGCGGATCACCTCGTTGACGGGTTCTTCCAGCAGACGCAGCGCGTCGTTATCCGCTTCGGGCAGATCGAAGTCCATGCGCGCGGTGCCGTCGGCGTTGATCTGCGCGCCGGTCACGAGCGCGCCGGCAAAGCGCTGATACACCAGCGCGTTGAGAATATGCGTGACGGTATGGAGTTGGGCGACCGTGGCGCGGCGCGCCGCGTCGATGGCCACGTGCACGTTGCCGTCCAGTTCGAGCGGTTCGTCGAGCAGATGCCAGAGCACGTTGCCTTCCGCCGCGACGCCGGTAATGCGCACTACGCCGTGCGCGTGCGTCAGCGTGGCGGCGTCCGACACCTGGCCGCCGCCCCCCGGATGCAAGGTGGAACGACCCAGCACGACCGCGCCGGGCCGCGCGGCGGTTACAGCCGTTTCAAAGTCCAGCAGATCCGGCTGCTCGTGGCAAAGATAATGCGGCACCGTGATGTCCTCGCAGGAATTGACTGAATACGCCTAGGATACCCAGTCGCGTGGGAGGCCGTCTTGGTTAAAAATGCTCTGGGGAGCGAAGCACGGGCGAACTCATGTTGCCGAATACGGCAAAGCCTACGTCCGGAGTGGTCCGGGCAAGGCCTATTTCACGCGAAATCCAGTATCCTGAACATCTCGCTGAACGCACCCGAAGCCCCGGCTCTTCTCCATGAATCTATCTTTTGAAGTCCTGCAGGTACTCGATGCAATCGATCGAACCGGCACGTTTGCGAGCGCCGCGGAAACGCTTCACAAGGTGCCGTCCTCGCTGAGCTATCTGGTTCAGAAACTCGAACTCGATCTCGGCGTCAAGCTGTTCGACCGCACCGGCCGGCGCGCCACGCTGACGCACGCGGGGCGTGTGGTCGTCGAGGAAGGCCGCC
This sequence comes from Paraburkholderia phytofirmans, assembly GCF_046028095.1. Taxonomy (GTDB): domain Bacteria; phylum Pseudomonadota; class Gammaproteobacteria; order Burkholderiales; family Burkholderiaceae; genus Paraburkholderia; species Paraburkholderia phytofirmans_A. Next base: position 218,925 of record NZ_JAQQDJ010000013.1, on the reverse strand, counting down.
GTCTGCTGGAAGCGGCCGAAGCACTCGAATTCAAGGCGAAGCGAATCGAGCACGGCTGGGAGTCCGAACTGCACATCGCCGTCGACGAGATCATTCCGTTCGACCTGCTCTGGCCTCACGTCAGCGAGTTCTACAAGCTGAAGCTGGACACGAAACTGCATCTGTCGAAAGAAGTGCTGGGCGGCTCGTGGGACGCGCTGCTCACGCGTCGCGCCGACCTGATCGTCGGCGCGGCCGGCGATCCGCCGCCCATTCCCAATCTGATGGCGAGACCGATCGGCTCGCTGAAGCATGTGTTCGTGGTGGCGCCGGATCATCCGCTGGCGTCGATACCCGGACCGCTCACTATGGACATCGTCGCGCGCCATCGCGCGGTTGCCATCGGCGATACGTCACGCAAACTCGCGCCGCGCACGATCGCGCTCGCCATCAATCAGGAAGTGCTCACGGTGCCCACGCTCGAAGCCAAGCTCGCCGCGCAGATCAGGGGCCTCGCAGCGGGCACGATTCCGGAATGCCTCGCCGTCGACGCGCTGAGCCAGGGCGAACTGGTGCAAAAAGAAGTGGTCGGCATGCGCGACGTCACGCATTTCTATCTGGCGTGGCGCGACGACGAAAGCGGCAAGGCGCTGCAATGGTGGGTCGATCAGTTGAACCGGCCGGATCTGATCGACGAAGTGGTGCAACAGCGCATGCTGCACGGTTGAGGTTCGATGGCTAGCAGGCTTCGCTGATCTCGTCCGGAGGGCGGTCTTCGAACGACGCAGCACTGGTATCCGCATGCGTCTCCATCCGCAGATCGATATCAGCGGAAATACCGGGCGGCGCACATGCTTCGTTCGCGACACGCAGTAGTGCTTGAGCCGCCTTGAAGTCGTCCCAATCGCGGCCTTCCGTGAGTCTCGCGCAGGCGGACTTCAGCTGTTGCACCGCCTCGGCGTTCCGGCCTTGCGCATGCCAAAGCCGCCCAAGGCTGGTCGCGGCTCGCAGTTGCAACGTGCAGCAACCCTGTGCCGACGACTCTTCCACTGCCGCGATCAGTCTCGCCTGCGCATGCGTCGCCGCATCGCCGAACGGTGATTGGCCAGAGCCGTACTCCATCAGCAGCAATTCGGCGTGCACGCGTCTGAGTTCGGCGGCATGCCACTTGTCACCGGTTTCGTCGCCCCGCGCGAGCGCATCGACCACGACGGCGATGCCCTCCTCGCGCTGTCCGGCACGGCCGAGCGCAAGGGCGTATTGCGCGGCGAACATGGCGCGTGGCGCGGCGTAATCGAGCGCGTCGAGATCGTCCAGCGCGGCGCGAAAACTATGCACACGCTCGGCGCTGCTGTCGTCCAGCGAATGCAGGTATTCGTCGAAACAGCGGCAGCACGCATGCGCCACGCGCAGCCCGCCACGCGCCGACACGTCGCGCAATAGCGCGATGGCCTGGGCCGCCCGCTTACGCTGGCCCGCCAGCAGCGCCAGCGGAATTTCCGCCTCGATCAGCACGTAGCACGTGACGATCGCCTGGTCCTGCCGGCACGCCTCGGCAACGCATGCCTCGGCGATCCTCAACGCCTGATCGCGCGCGCCCTGCAAGCCGAGCACGCGAGCGAACGTTGCGCGGCCGACCACGCCCTGATCGATGGATTGCCCGAGCGGCAACCGATGTTGCAGACGACCCGTCTGCTGCAAAAGCTGATCCAGCGAGGCGCGCGCCCGGTGCTGATCGCCCGCGTAATGCGAGGCAATGCCGAGCAGGCGATGAGCGAGAATGCCGTTGGCGGTATCGCCCGTCTCCGCGGCGAGCAACGCGAAGCGCTGCGCGAACGCCAGCGCGTTGCGCGCCTCGCCGGCCGACTGGCTCGCGTTCCACATACCCCACAACGCGCGCGCTTCGAACGTCTGATCACCGAGCGCGATCGCGATCGCCAGCACCTCCGCCCACTTGCCGAGCGCTTCCCGGTTCGGTCCGTTGACGTACACAAGCGCCGCACCGAGCGCGGCCAGCAACTGCATACGCACGCCCAGATGGCGCGGCGAGCGCGAGCCCTGATACATCGCGCCCACGGCGTCGAGCGCGCGCCGTGCCCAGACGCAGCATTCGTCGACCAGCGAAAGCTCATACAGCAGCGACACGAACTTCACCGCCAGCGTTTCGCCCAGCGCGGCGTCGCCTTTGGGCGATAGCGCCCAACTCAGCGCGGCTCGCAAATCGTCGAGTTGCTCGCGCATGCGGTAGTGCCAGCCGTGCCGATCGGCGCCCGCGGCGTCTCCTTCATGTGCCGCATAGGAGGCGTCGCTCGACGGATCGCGTTCGAGCAGGTTGGCAAAATAGCGCGCGTGAGTGAGCGTGACGAGGCGCCGCTCGCCGTTGTCGTCGAGCTTTTGCATCGCGTAGGCACGCGTGGTTTCCAGCAGGCGATAACTCGCCTTGCCGCGCTCCGCCTGCATCACCACGAGCGACTTTTCGACGAGCCCGGACAGCGCTGCGATCACGTCCGACTCGCGCAAGCCTTCGTCGCTCACCAGAGCGATCGCCGAGTCGATCGTGAAACTGTTGACGAAAACGCCGAGCCGGCGCAACGTCGTGCGCTCCGCGTCGTCGAGCAACGCGTGGCTCCAGTCGAGCGTCGCCTTCAAGGTCTGGTGGCGCGGCAATGCCGTGCGATTGCCGCCGGTCAGCATGTCGAAGCGGTCGTCGAGATGATCGGCGAGCGTCTCGATGCCGAGTATCGCGGCACGCGCCGCCGCCAGTTCGATAGCCAACGGAATGCCGTCGAGGCGGCGGCATACGGTGCCGGTCAGATGGATGCTTCTGTCGTCGGACGAAAAACGCGCGTCGATTGCGCGGGCGCGTGACAGGAACAACTGGACGGCACTGCGTTGCAGGACATGCTGGCTCTCATCGTCGCGAGCGGGCACATCGAGTGGCGCCACCCAGTACAGGTGTTCGTCCACGACACGCAGAGGCTCGCGGCTGGTCGCCAGAATCCGCATGGCAGGACTCGCGTTCAGAAGCGCTTCGGCCAGTTCGGCGGCGGGACCGAGCACGTGCTCGCAGTTGTCCAGCACGATCAGCACGCGCCTTTCGCCGAGTGCCTTGCTGATGTGCGCCAGCGTAAGCGGGCCGCTCGCGGCGCTCACGCCGACGCTATTGGCGAACATGGCGAGCACGCTGTTAGCGTCCACGGTGCACGCAAGCGGCACGAGATAGACACCTTCCGGGAAGTGCGCCAGCAAGCTGCGTGCGATCTCGATGGCCAGACGGGTCTTGCCGATGCCGCCCGAACCGACGAGCGTCACATGACGCGTCGAAGCGAGCGCTTGCGCAATGTCGCTGATTGCCTGGTCGCGCCCGACCAGCGACGAGCTACTAGCGGGCAGATTGTTGGGGATGCTGTGAAGGGATGCGATGTGGTCGGCGGCGTAGGGCGCGTTATCGCGAGCGGGCTTGCCGGTGTGTTCCGCGGGTGCGTCTCGCGACACCAGCCGGTAGCCTCTTCCCGACACGGTCTGTATCAGGTTGCGGCTTTCGCCCAGCACCTTGCGCAAGGCGGACATATGGACCTGAAGATTGTTCTCTTCAACGAGGGTGTCCGGCCAGACCTGTTCGAGCATCGTGCTCTTCGACACCAGCGCGCCATTCGCGCCGATCAGCACGGCCAGGATGTCGAATGCACGGCTGCCGATGCGCACAGGCTGTCCGTCGAGAAACAGTTCCCGGCTGGCGAGGTCCACCTGAAGCGGGCCAATGCGGATCATTGCCTGATTATCCAAGACGCTGCGGGATGAGGAACGCTGGGCATCGACTGCCCAGCGTTGGGTCCCCGCAGTCTAGATCAATCGCGAATACGCATGCGCGGAAAAAACTGAACCTATCGATCAAATTTTTTGTACTGAGCAAGCGGCTGCCGCTTACGGACAGCGTGCCCGCAGTGGCACGCTAACGCGCGTCGCCCGCCACGACCGCGGACCCCATGCACGCGATGACGGAAGCCAGAATCATGGCGTCCGCATTGGCCGGAATCGCGGCGCGTATTCTCGGCTTGTAGATTGCATCGTCACGGCGAATCGTCGCGCCGCTCAATGCACAGCGTCCCTTGATGCGGGCGCGGCAGCAGATCCACACCTGATCGACGTACTGGCAACGGGTCGCGTCCTGCCAGAGCACGGCAATCGACGTGTCCGACAGACGCTCCAGCACTTCGATCTGGACATGACGCGACAGCATGTCAGCAGCGGCAACACGTTTCACCCGTGGCTTCAGATAGGCTGCCCCTTCATGCTCGTTGCCATAGTCCGCCAATAGCCTGCTGATCACGTGACTCCACACCGGCGCGCGGCCGTCGTCCGATGGCGCCGATGGGGTGTCGCTAACCTCGCAATACGCTTCGCGACGACCGCGCCCCCCATGCTGAGCCGTCTGCGTGCATTGCTTCAAGGGGGTTTCGATCTGCATGATGCTGCTCCCGAAATGTTTGCGGGTAGTCTTCAACGAGCACGAATGTCATCTGCCGGGTGCGGCCTCGTAATTGACCGGCACCCAGTCATACGTGCGACCGTTTTTTCTGATGTGCCCCAAGCCCGGAAAGGCAACGTGCGCCGCGCCGATCAGATAACGTTCGTTGGCTGCGAGTTCGAGTGACGAGCGGCGCGAGCGCTGCGCATCCGCCGCGCTGGTGTCGTATTCGACCGAAGCCGCGGGATTCTGCAACTGGATCGACGCGACGTGGATAATGTCGCCCCACACCAGCAGATCCTGCGATTCGCTCTCCACCAGATAGCCGGTATGGCCCGGCGTATGGCCGGGCAATGCGACCGCGCGAATGCCCGGGTCGAGTTCGGCGTCGCCGCTGAACGGCTTGAAGCGTCCGGCCGCGACATAAGGCGCGACAGAGGCGCTTGCCGCATCGAAGAAGGTGCTGAGAAAAGCCGGGGCTTTCGACTTGTTGGCCGGGTTCAGCCAGTAGTCGGCTTCAACCTGGCTCACTCGCACAACCGCGTTCGGAAACGCCATCTGACCGTTCGACACGATGCCGCCGACATGGTCCTTATGCAGATGCGTCAGCAGCACTTCGTCGATCTGCCCGGGCTGATAGCCGGCCGCGCGCAAGTTGTCGGGCAGCTTGCCGCAGCAGTCGCCGTACAGCACGCCCGCGCCGGAATCGATCAGGATCAGCTTCGAACCGGTGTTGATCAGAAACGCGTTGATGGACCCCTGCACCGGCGCCCGCAGAAAATCGCGCTGGAGATCGCGCGCGATTTCGGCTTTCGGCACGTCCTTCACGACCGTGTCGATTGGAAACGGATGCGTGCCGTCGAGCAACGCGGTCACCTCAAAGCCGCCGAGCATGATCCGGTAAAAACCCGGACCCTGCGTTTTCACCTGAGGCGCGGCGGCGAACGCGGAAGCGCTCGCCATGCTCGCCACTACGCTCAATGCGAATACGCACCACATGCCTGCAAGCTGCGCCCATTTGCGCGGTATCGCCTTCATGATCGGATCTATGGTTCCCTTCGTGAACATGCTGAAAAGCGTAGCGGCAACCTGCCGATCACACTCGCTAATTTTTATTAATCCTCCTGAGCAGCCACCGTCGTGAGCTGGCTCAGATACGCATGAATCTGCGCGACGACCGCCGCGCCGTCGCCCACCGCGGCGGCCACGCGTTTCGCGGATTCCGAGCGCACGTCCCCCACCGCGAACATGCCCGGCACGCTGGTTTCCAGCGGATATCGCGCACTGGCTTGCGAGAACCCATGCTCGCTGCGCGCAAAACCGGTAACGACGAAACCGCGGTTATCCAATTCCACGCCGCTCATGTCGAGCCAATCCGTCTTCGGGTCCGCGCCGATAAAGAGAAACAGATGGCGCGACGCCACCACTTCGTCCTCGCCATCGTCTTCGTGCCGCACATGCAGATGCGTGAGTCCGGCTTCGTCGCCTTCCAGCGCGCGCAGTGTGCAACCGGTGCAAAGCGTGACGTTGGGCAAGGATCCGATCCGGTCGATCAGATACTTCGACATGCTCGCGTTGAGGTCCTTGCCGCGAATCAGCACGCGAATGCTGCGCGCAAAGTTGGCGAGGAACACGACCGCCTGACCGGCGGAATTGCCGCCGCCCATCAGCACGATGTCCTGGCCTTTCACCAGCTTCGCTTCGATCGTCGACGCCCAGTAGTACGTGCCGCGTCCTTCGAAGCGCTCGAAGCCCGTCACCGCCGGCTTGCGGTACGCGGCGCCGCTCGCCACCACGACCGTGCGCGCGTTGATGCGCTGGCCGTCGAGCAGCGTGAGCAGGAACATGCCTTCGTTGCGGCATACCTCGACGACCTTGCCGGGGATCGCCAGATGCGCGCCGAATTTCAGCGCCTGCTGGAACGCGCGCGCGGCGAGCGCCTGCCCCGAAATGCCGGTGGGAAAGCCGAGATAGTTTTCGATGCGCGAACTCGCGCCGGCCTGGCCGCCCGGCGCCCTCTGATCGAACACCGCAACCGAGAGTCCTTCCGTCGCGGCATACACGGACGCCGCGAGTCCCGCCGGTCCCGCGCCGACGATCGCGACGTCGTACACATGCGATTGCTCGAAGGTCGGCACGAGACCGAGGCACGACGCGAGTTGCACTTCGTCCGGCGCGCGCAGCACGTTTCCGTTCGGGCAGAACACCAGCGGAAAATCGCCGGGACCGGTGGTCATGCCGCCCAGCAGCGTGATGGCTTCGGGATCGCTGCGCGCGTCGATCACCATCGCGGGATAGGCGTTGCGGCGCAGAAAGCCTTGCAGCCTGATGAGCCGCCCGTCGTCGCCATTGCCGACGATGATCGGCCCCAGCCCCTGCTCGATGAGCCCGAGCCGCCGCAAAATCAGCGCACGCATGATGTGTTCGCCGAGTTGCGCATCGGCGACGATCAGCGCCCGCAACCGCTCCGGCTCGATCACGAGCGTCTCGGCGTCGGTCAACGCCACGCCGTCGATCAAAGCGGGCTTGCCGGAGAGTTGCGCCATCTCCGCCATGAAGTGGCCGTCTTCATGTTCCGTGACGAGCGTCGAGCGCCCGAAGCTGTCGCGCGAATAAATGCGCACGCGCCCGCGCAACAGCACGAACAGACCGAGCGCAACCTTGCCGGTTTCGAAGATCAGTTCGCCGGCCTTGAACGACATCGGCGAGGCAAAGCGCCGGAGGCTTTGAATTTCCGCGGGCGAAAGCCGCGGGAACATCTGATGCTGCCGGTATTCCAGCGACGAATACGGAAACTCGAGTTCGGACGGCGTCGCCGCTTCGATCTGTAGATCAGGCGTGCTCATAAAAAATAACCTCTTCTGACACGCCTCGCTGATGACGTGGTGCCGATACGGCGTTACCAGCCGAACTTGAGTTCGGCGCCTACATAGTCGGAGTTGCGCGCACCCAGGTCGCGCAGCGACGGTCCGACCTGAAAATGCACGGCTTCGAGCGCGGCGGCGAGATTCGCGGTGACCGCATAGTCGGCGCGCAGCTGCGTGTAGAAACCGGTCCAGCGGCTGCCGTGTCCTGCGGTCCCCGGCACGACTGCCGAGCCCTGTTGATACACCGCGTCGGCGGTGGTCTCGCGCCATTGCAGCCCCACGCCCGCGAGCAGCGACAGCTTGCTGTTCGGTTTGACGATCAGCGACGGCTTCACGTGAATCACATTCGAGTAGCCGGTATAACCGGCGAGCGCGAAGTAGTAGCCGTTCGGAAAGAGCGGATTGAAGGTGCCGATGCGGCCATCTCCCGGATGCGTGTCGCCCGAGGCCGCATCCACTTGCAGGCCAAGACGCGGCGTCCACGGCAGCGAAGCCAGCGTATAGCCGGCGAGCGTGCCCACCGCCCAGGCACCGATCGTCTTGTCGCCGACATGGCCCGACTGATACATCGCCTCCGCGTCCCAATCGATGTGATTGACCGAGCCCGCATAACGCGCGTCGAACACGTCGCGATGCTCGTTGCCGGTGGCGTCGAGAAAGCGCGCGTTGCTGCGGTTGTAGCGCGAGTAATAGGCGGACAGATCGCCCGGACCGACTGCCTTGCGTTCGACCCGTACGCCGCTGAACGTCAGGTCGCGATTGGACACGTCGTCGAAGTCCGAGTTGTCGCGGTACTGCACCGGTTGCGTCGCATAAGCGATCCAGCGCCACGGGCCGGTTTCATAGTCGGCCCAGATTGCGTCGAAGGCCTGGCGCACGTTCGGGCCGTCGCGCACGGAAATGAACCGCTGCAAGTCGAACGCCATCTCCTGCCGGCCGACACGAAACTTGAAGGTGCCCGGCCCGAGCGGTTCGGTGATGGCGACGAACGCCTGCCGCAAGTCGAGCGGATTTTTGTCGACCGGCGAGACGCTGTCCTTACCGAACGGCCGCGCGTCCTCGAACTGCGTGAAGATCTGCACGTGCGGGCCGAGGCGCACATCCGCGTGAACTTCGAGCCGTTGCAGCACGTACGTGTCGTCCCGGCCCGAACCGAGGCCGAAGAGCGGCGCGTCGTTCATCTCGAGCCGCTCGCGCAGCACCATGCCGAGCGAGATATACGCGTCGGGATTGCCGAACAGCGGAATGTATTTCAGCGAGTCGAAGGGCTTCTTCGGCACGCACGGATTGGCGAGCGCCGACCAGTTTTCCTGCCAGCGGTTGAACATGACGGCAGGTCGCGCGCATGAAGTGCTTGCCGCCGTTGCCGCCGTGCTGGGCGTACTGGTCGTGCTGGTATCGTCAGCACCGCCGAGCGCGGTATCCGCCGCCGACGCCGGCAGCGCGGCCGCCAGCCCCGTGCTGATCAACAGCGCGCGGGCCGCGCGCAGCGCCGAGCGCCGCCGCGAACGCTCGCGCGGCCGCGGCGCCTGCAACGTCGGCATGAGGCCTGCTTTACTGGCCATCGTGCACTTCGGCGATATACCCGCCCGGGAATTCGAGCACCGCGCTCTTGCCCGCTTCGCTGCTGTACGGCTGCGACAGCACCTTCGCGCCGGCCGCTTGTGCGCGCTCGAGCGTCTGCGCCAGATCCTCGACGGCATAGCCGGTCGTTTCACGTCCGAACGGGAACGGCAGCTTGCCGTCCGTGACGAACACCACCATGCGGCCGAAGCCCGAATTGATGCGGATCACGCGAATCGTCTCGCCCGGACGGCCGATCACGCCGGCATCGGCGCGCGGGTTATCCGACACCACCTTGCCGTGCGAAAAGTGCACCCAGCGGCGCACGAAGTTGTTGGCCTCATAACGCGACACATACACGCGGTTATCCGGCACGCTGTGCAACGGCGCGTAGTTCGGCGCCTTGGTGTGCCAATAGAGCTGCATCGTCAGGCCGCCCGGCCATTGGATGATCGCGTCCTTGCCGATCGGATCGTCGAAGCTGTCGACCAGCACGTCGGCACCCGCCGCGCGCGCCGCCTTCACCGCCTGGTCGATGTTGGTGACCAGATAGCCGGTGCGCTCATTGCCGAACGGATAGGGAATCGGCGTTTCGAAGCCGAACACCGACAGCATGCCGACCGGCGTCTGCACGTATTGCGACGCGGTCTTGCTCGGCGTCGGCGTCACGGTGAACACCGCGCGCGGCGACGCCTTGCCGCCGAACGTGGCGAGAAAGCTGGTGACGAACGCGTCGAGATCCGCCGACGCGACATACACGTGGGTCGTGTCGTATTGCGCGCCGACCGAGACGTCGGGCATGCGCGCCGCGAGCGCGGTCTTGCCATTCTGGACTTCCGGCGGGCCGTTATCGGCGAACGCGGACGAAACCGGCGCGAGGCCGATCAGCAAGGCTGCGCCGAAAGCCGCAAGGGGACGAAAGCGTTGAAGCGATGTGAACATGTGATTACCCGATGGTGTTAGCAATATCTGAATGGACGGCCTGCAGGATCAGCCGCCGTCTTTTGTCGCGCCGGGCGCGGCCGGCTTTTGCGCCGAACTGCCCTGCCGCGGGTCGGCGACCTGAACCGTGGCCGTCTGCGCGAAAAACTGCGCCTTGACGACCGGTATCGCGTGCTCGCCCAGCACCATCCCGAGCAGGCCGGCAAGCGCGATCAGCGGCGGCGCCGGCGACTGCACCTTGAGCAGCCAGTAGAGAAGTCCAATGCCGAAGCCGACTCCCAATGAAATGATGTAGCCCATGCCAATTTCCTTTCCATGCACACTCGCGGCGAACCGCGTTGTCAATTCGCCCACTCCGAACCCAGCACCAGCCCGCAGAAATTCAGCCGGCGATAGTTCGGATCCCACCGGTCCAGCACGTCGGCATTCACGGTGCCGAACGTCGTCTCGGGACGATGCTCCATGCCGCGCGCGTAGGCTTCGATAATCTTCTTCTTGAAGCCGGCTTCGCGCGGCCAGGCCTGCACGATTTCGTCGCGCTGCTGCGCTGTGAATTCGTCATAACGCGCGCCGCGAATATCCATCTGCACGCCCGCGCTCACCAGCGCGACGAGCGGCGACAAATGTTCCGGAATGCCCGGCGTGGTGTGCAGCGCGACCGCCGTCCAGACCTCGTCGATCGCGCCGGCGGCGGCGCCGTACTGCAGCATGAAGTCGCGCGCCTCGTTCGCGCTGTCCACCTCGTAGCGATACGGGGACCGCTGGTGTTGCACATTCAAGCCGACGTTGTGGAACAAGGCGCTCACGTACAGCAACTCCGCGTCGAACCTCAGCTTGTCGCGCAAACCGGTCAGCGCGCCGAACAGATACGCCCTGAGCGCGTGATGAAACATCAGGCTCGACTCCGTGGCCCGGATCTGATCGGTTGCCGCCCGCGCCAACGGACTGTCGGGAATGTCGACTCCCGCAATCGTTTTCTTCATGTCCTCTCCTCCCTCTCCGACATCCGCTTGCGGGCGCGCATCGCCGACCGACTGATCAGTGCAGCGTAGCCAATTAACCTCATAAAGACTTTGGCGAATCCTTAAAAAGACTTAATCGATGCGGCACGGCTCGCACTCGACTCACAACGTGAGTTCATGGATGCGCCGGACGCCGTCGCGAATCCACTGCAGCAAACCGCCTGAATTCGAGTCGGCGTCGTCCGGCGACGCCAGCAGTTGCTTCTCCGTTTCATGGTGTTCGGACAGCAGCCGGCACATTTCGCGTCCCACCTCGGGACGCCGCGCGAGAATCGGCGTCAACGCAGCCTTGTCGAGCTGGAATACGGTGACGTGCGTCATTGCATGAACGATCACGCCGGTTCTTATGCCGGCCAGGATGCCCGACTGGCCGATAGAGTCGCCGGGCGCGAGCCGGCGCAGTTCGACCTCGCCGCTATCTTTCGGCAGGGTGACTTTCGCCACGCCGCTCGCCAGAATGTGCAACGCGTGGCCGCTTTCGTCGGCGGCGCTGTAAATGGTTTCGCCGATGTCGAACTCATGGCGCGTCAGTTGCGCGGACAACTCCGCGATGCCGCCGCCGTCGAGCGTCTGGAAGATGAGCACGCTGCGCAGCAGGCGTTGCTTTTCATCCATGGCCTCGTTCACGGGTTCGGACACGGACAACGGATGCAGCACCACACCACGCGATAACAGATGCCGGTGCGCGAGATCGAATAGTTCGCTGCGCACTTCGATCTTCTTGCTCAACGCATCGACATAGCAGACGATCTCGTACTCGATCGCATCATTGGTCGCCCGCCGCACGCTGACCACCGGCTTTGGCTCGGCAAGGACGTTCTCCGAACTGGCCGCCGCATTGGCGAGCGCCTGCAGCACCGTGGCGGGCCGCACCGACGGCTTGACCGGCAGCAGCACGCTGATGCCGTGCGTATGCGAAGGCTGGTTGGCGTTGACGATATTGGTGCGCGCCGCCACGCTGTTGGGAATCACCACGATGTTGCCCTGCGCGTTGAGCAGGCTGGTCGCGCGCCAGTTGGTTTCCACCACCTTGCCTTCGACCTCGCCGATCGTCACCCAGTCGCCAATCGAAAACGGCTCCGTCGCGTTGAGCACCACGCCCGAAAACACGTCGTTGAGCGTGCTTTGAATCGCGAGACCGAGCACGATCGCGAGCGCTCCCGAAGTCGCGAGCAAGCCGCGCACCGGCAGTTCCAGCACGAAGGCAATCGCGCCGACCGCGGCCGCCAGAAACACCAGCGCACCGAACACGTCCTGAAACAGGCGCTCTTTGTGCCACGTCTCCGGCAGCACGGTGCGATCCAGCACGATCGTCACGAGCCGCGCGCCTTGCAGCCACCACACCACCTCCAGCAATTGCGCGAGCAGATGGCGCACCGGTTCGTCCGGCCAGGGCGCCGCGCGCAGCGGATTCATGCCGTAACTGAACAGCACGTAGGTCGACAAGCCGAACATCAGCGCGCGCAGCGCGAGACGCCCCTTGTCCGTCTTGCGGGTCATGAAGCGCCAGGCGAGGAAATCGAGAACCAGAATGCCCAGCCCGTACAGCACACCATCGTTCAGGGTCGGCATAAAGGTTCTCGCTGGCCTTGTGACATGGAACGGTGCAGGTCAGAACGCGAAACAGCTACAACCCAGCGCGCCCCAGAAGCCGTTCGAATCGCTGACCGGCACGTTCTTGCGCCACGCCCAGCCGTGTGCGTGGGCATGCACGCCGCACAGATTGACGCAACCGTCCACGCAGGCCACGGCGGTCGGCTTGTAGCGGCTGTAGCCGCCGAACTCCGCGACCGGCGACCACGACGGGCTGACCGGCAGATCGGGTGGCGCGAGCGGCGCGAACTCGTCGTCCGCATAGACGACCTTGCCGCCCACCACTGTCAGGTTCGACGTGAGGAACTTGATGCGGCTCTCGTCGATAGTGAAGAAGTCTTCGCTGAGCACGGCGAAGTCCGCGAACTGGCCGGGCACCAGCGCGCCCTTGCGCTCTTCCTCGTTCGAGAACCACGCGCTGCCCACCGTATAACGGCGCAACGCCTCCATCCGGTCGAGCCTGTTCTCGTTCCCATACATCGACGTCCCGCCCACCGTCTTGCCCGACACCATCCAGTACAGCGAGACGAACGGGTTGAAGCTCGCGACGCGCGTCGCGTCCGTGCCTGCGCCGACCGGCAGGCCAGCGTCGAGCATGTGACGGATCGGCGGCGTGCGCTTGACCGCCTCTTCGCCATATTGATGGATGAAGTACTCGCCCTGATACGCCATGCGATGCTGGATCGCAATGCCGCCGCCGAGCGCGCGCACGCGTTCGATGTTTTTCTGCGTGATGGTCTCGCAGTGGTCGAAGAACCAGCGCAGTCCGTCGAACGGAATTTCCGCGTTGACGCGTTCGAACACGTTCAGGAAGCGTTCAATCGATTCGTTATACGTCGCGTGCAGACGGAACGGCCAGCGGTTCGCCACCAGCAGTTTGACGACGGCTTCGAGTTCGGCTTCGAGCGAGTCGGGCAGATCCGGACGCGGTTCGAGAAAGTCTTCGAAGTCCGCAGCGGAAAACACCAGCATTTCGCCCGCGCCGTTCACGCGCAGGAAGTCGTCGCCCTCGCCGGGCTTGGTCATCTTCACCCACTTGGCGAAGTCTTCGATTTCTTTTTTGGCGTTCTGCGTGAACAGGTTGTAGGCGATCCGCACGGTCAGTTCGCTGTGCTTGGCCATGTCCATGATGACGGCGTAGTCGTCGGGATAAGCCTGATAACCGCCGCCCGCGTCGATCGCGCTCGTCACGCCGAGGCGGTTCAGTTCGCGCATGAAATGGCGCGTGGAATTGCGTTGATCCTCAAGCGCGAGCTTCGGGCCTTTCGCGAGCGTCGCGTATAGAAGTCCGGCGTTCGGCCGCGCGATCAGCATGCCCGTCGGGTTGCCGCGCTTGTCGCGCTGGATCTCGCCGCCGGGAGGATTGGGCGTGTCCTTCGTATAGCCGACCGCGCGCAAGGCCGCTGCATTCAGCAACGCGCTGTCGTACAGATGCAGGATGAACACCGGCGTATCCGGCGCAATCGCATTGATTTCTTCGAGCGTCGGCCCACGACGCTCGGCAAACTGGAATTCGTTCCAGCCGCCCACCACGCGCACCCACTGCGGCGCAGGCGTGCGGGCCACCTGCTTGCGCAACATGTCGAGCGCGTCCGCGAGCGACGGCACGCCGTCCCAGCGCAACTCCATATTGAAGTTCAGGCCGCCGCGAATGATGTGCAGGTGCGAATCGTTCAGACCCGGAATGACCGTGCGGCCTTTCAGATCGACGCGACGCGTGGCGTCGTTGGCGTGCCGCATCACGGCATCGCGGGACCCCGCGGCGACGATACGGCCGTTCGTCACGGCGAGCGCATCGGCGAAGGAGCGCTTGTCGTCCTGCGTGGCGATCTTGCCGTTGAAGAAGACGACCTCGGCCGGCGTCGGCGCGGAAGGTGTGGAAGTCATGGCGATCCTCATGGGAGAGCGCTCCGGTTTGCACGCACGGAGCTATTTCCGGGCAAGCCCGGAAATCGGGAAACAGGGAAGCCTGGAGGCGCGCGGTCGGCGCGCGCCGTCTATCGAGCGTTCGAACGGGTGCCGCGGCCAGCGTGAGCCTGGCGGATATGCCGGCCCACGGTCGCCGAGCGGCGCGGCATCCATCCATACGGGTTGGCCGGCGTCATGCCATGCCGGTTGCGCTGAGTCAGCCGATTAGCCCATCAGCCCGCTTCGCTCGCGTGCTCGCCGAGAATCGACTTGGCGTAACGCACGCCGATGCCGTATGCGCTGTGCGCCTTCAGGATGTCCATGCAGCCTTCGTACGTTTCGCTGCGTCCCCAGTCGCGTTGCAGTTCGAACATGTACTGGAACGAGGTCATCGGCACCGCGCCGGCCTGGATGATGCGTTGCACCGCGCGTTCGTGCGCTTCCGTGGTGATGTCGCCGCACGCATCGGTCGGCACGTAGATTTCGTAGCCTTCATTGATCATCTGGATGGTCGGGAACGACACACACACTTCCGTCCACAGACCGGCGAGCACGATTTTCTTGCGGCCGGTCGCTTCGATGGCCTTGCGGAAATTCACGTCTTCCCACGAGTTCATCGACGTGCGGTCGATCGGCGTGTACTCCGGAAACACCGATTGCACTTCCGGCACCATGTCGCCGCTGAACGACTTGGCGGCCACCGTGGTCAGGATCGTCGGCACCTTGAAGAGCTTCGAGGCCTTCGCGATCGCCTGGACGTTGTGCAGGATGGTGGTCCGCTCATGCGAGGTCGTTCCGAAGAACATCTGCGGCTGGTAGTCGATCAGGGCAACCGCACATGAATCGGGGGTCAAGAGTTCTTTAGGCATTACGGGCTCCGTATTGAATGGACAAAGCAGTCTGAGAGACGTGCCGTGCTCGCTCGAACAGCGAGGAAAACTGGAACCGAGTCTATCGACGGAGCTTTGCAGAGTCCTTGTGGAAGCCCTTAATCGTTCTTAAAAATGATGACGGCGCGGAGTGGCTTGCACTCCGGCAAACGTGAGTGCGATGTGTCGCCAGATGGTGACGGCCCGCCCCGGTGGATCGGCGCACGCAAGCAGTCGCATTCAGAAGAATTAAGCAATCTGAAGTTCTCTACAGTGGCTCGCACCGTACGATTGAAATCTGCGATGTCACGTCATGCATCGTCGGGACGGGACGTCCTTCAACATCACAAGACTGGAGAGAAAAAACTTGGCTAGCCCATCTGGAATTGCGTCGGCGAATCGCCGCCAGCTACTCGTCGCGGGCGCCGGTGCAGCCGGCGCGGCAGTCGCCGCGATGGCCGCGCCGGGCGTCGCGATGGCCGCTGCGGCGGCCGGCAGCGGCAGCGCACACGCAGGCAATGCATCCCACTCACAGCATGGAGAGCGTCACACAATGAATACGGTAACCACGAAAGACGGCACGCGAATCTTCTTCAAGGACTGGGGCACCGGCAAGCCCGTCGTCTTCTCGCACGGCTGGCCGCTCGACGCCGACGCGTGGGACGCGCAAATGCTGTTTCTGGTGCAGAAGGGCTACCGCGTCATCGCCCACGACCGCCGCGGCCACGGCCGCTCGGATCAGCCGTCGCACGGCAACGACATGGACACCTATGCCGACGACCTGGCCGCGGTCATCAACGCGCTCGACCTGAAGGGCGCGACGCTCGTCGGCCATTCGACGGGCGGCGGCGAGGTGGCTCATTACATCGGCCGCCACGGCACCGCGCGGGTGGCGAAGGCCGTGTTGATCGGCGCCGTGCCGCCGCTCATGCTCAAGACCGAGGCCAATCCGAACGGCCTGCCGATGTCGGTGTTCGACGGCATTCGCGCGAGCGTGGCGTCGAACCGTTCGCAGTTCTACAAGGACCTTGCCGTGCCGTTCTACGGCTTCAACCGGCCCAATGCAAAAGTCTCGCAAGGCACCATCGACGAGTTCTGGCGCGAAGGCATGCTCGGTTCGATCCAGGGCCAATATGAATGCGTCAAGCAGTTCTCCGAAGTGGACTACACCGAGGATCTGAAGAAGATCGACGTGCCCACGCTGATCCTGCACGGCGACGACGACCAGATCGTGCCGATCGACGACTCGGCCCGCCTGTCGGCGAAACTGGTGAAGAACGCTACGCTGAAGGTTTATCCGGGTGCGCCGCACGGCATGTGCACGACGGAAGCGGACAAGGTCAACGCCGATCTGCTCGCGTTCCTGCAAAGCTGATGACGCCAGGGCGCTACGTGTGGATGTAACCACGCGGCGCCCGGTGGATACGTTGTAGACGCGCGGCGCGGCCGCCAGGCGGATCCGGTTCGCCGGGCGCCGCGCCGTGTTGCCTTTGCCGGCTCGAATCGGCCCATCCAATATGGGCGTCAGCGTGTTAGCTCTGCGCCGCCACTGCGCCGAATGCCGGCTTCAGAATTGCCACGCCGCATCGATATGTATTACGCCAATATGTCGGCGCAAAAATAAACCATTTCGACAAGCTCGACAAAAATAAAATCGCCTCTCGCCAATCGCGGGCAAGCGGCCCACCGACCATTTCAAATATTTCCCTCTGCCTATTATTAAAGCAGCCGCCATTTAACTCAGTACTTTCAAATTCCGGGGCGATTAAGCCATAATGACGCTTGCTTACATTTTTTAATTTTCAGGTAAATTGCTGAAAGCAGTGCGACCGCTGCGCGACGATCGAGGTGATCCATTATGTTGAACGCCACACTGACCGCCACCACCGCCCCGGCCGCACGATCCAAAGACTCGCTGGGATGCCTGTCGAACCAGCTCGGCCGGGATCTCGAACTCGACACCGGCGAGTTCAAGTTTTATCGCAAGTCCACCGTCGACGACAACACCAGCGCGGTCGCCATGCACGGTTCCGATCGCGGCTTCCTGATCGGCGTGTCGCTCAAGCCAGGCCACCGGCGGCGCATTTACTCGGCGCACCGCTGGACCACCCACGACTTCGGCCAGGATAGCGTCTATATCCGCGACTTCGCGGACGACTACAAAGCCGATCTGCAACGCGGATTCGATTTCGTGCTGATCGAACTGTCGCGCGCTTTCATCGCGAACGCCTGTTATGAGCGCAACGGTTCGAACGTGCCGTGCCTCGCCACACTGGCAGGCCGCAACGATCCAACGCTCGGCCATTTCGCGCAGATCCTCTCGCTCACGCTGGATCGCAAGAGCGACGCAAGCCCGCTCTTTGTCGAGCAGTTAGGTATCGCCATCGGCACACATCTGCTCGATCGCTACGGCGACAAGGCGTGCTCATCCTTCAGCAAGACCCGGCGCCTTTCGAGTTTGCAGGAAGCGCGCGCCAAAGACATGTTGCTCGCCAAGTCGCAAGGCAACGTGTCGATCGAAGAAATCGCCAACGCATGCAACCTCTCGCGCAGCTATTTCATTCGCGCCTTTCGCGAAACCACGCACCGCACGCCGCATCAATGGCTGCTCGAACGGCGCATCGACCGGGCTCGCGATCTCCTGAAAAATTCGGACTATTCCCTTTCCGAAATCGCCATTGCATGCGGCTTCTCCGATCAGAGCCATTTCACGCGGACCTTCTCGCAACTGGTCGGCACGCCGCCCGGCACATGGCGCAGACAGGCGGCCGGCTAGGCGGCCGGGCCGGTGAGCAAACGGCGCTAAATACGCCGCCCGCCTCTTGAACTCATGCCGGTATTGCAACGAACAAGCCGTGTTCGCATGCGCCGTTAGACTTTCCTACAAAGCATCGCACTAACCGACAAGACGCGCGTGATTTGCCAAGGTACTTTCGAGCACATCGACGATGGCCGTTCGAGCCTGCGTCGACGCAGCAAGGACATGCAAGGCGCTCACCAGCAGCCGAGCAGCACATCTCCTTATCACGCTCATTGTCCCGGGACTTGAAAACGACATGATTGAACTAGGCCGCTTTCAAATCGATCTGGAAATGCGCACCGTGCGGCGGGACGGCGAAGCGCTGCATCTCGGCTCACGCGCCTTCGACATTCTCGCCGTCATCGTGTCCGCCGCCGGCCGTCTCGTCACGAAAGATGAATTGATGAATGCGGTCTGGCCGAACACCGTGGTGGAAGAGAACAACATCCAGGTGCATCTCTCGGCATTGCGCAAAATTCTCGGCGCGGACCGGCATCTGATTCTCACCGTGCCTGGCCGCGGCTATCAGCTAGTGCATCGGCAAAAGCCGGCCCCCGTGCGGCCCGCCGGCCGGGTTTGCACCGGGCGTCCTTTGCCCTCGCCGAAAACCCGCCTCGTGGGCCGCGACGCGGCAGTCGAACAGATCCACGCGATGCTGCGGGACGCGCACGTGCTGACGCTGGTGGGCGCAGGCGGCATCGGCAAGACCAGTCTCGCGATCGAAGCGGCGCGTCAAGCCGCGGGGGATTTTGCCGAGCCGGTCTGCTTCATCGAACTGGCCACGCTGAGCACGCATGACGGCGTGCTCGACGCCATCGCGGAAGGTTGCGGATTGCTCACGGAAGGCGCAACGCCCGCCGTCGCGCAGCTCGCCGCGGCGCTCGCGCACAGGCACAGACTGCTGGTGCTCGACAACGCCGAGCATGTGATCGGTTTCGTGGCCGAGATCGTGGAGGCATTGATCGCGGAAAGCGATTCGCTGCGTGTGCTCGTGACGAGCCGTGAGCCGCTGCGCATCATGCCCGAGGCCGTCTTTCGCGTGGATCCGCTCGACGTGCCGCACTTGCATTGCACCGATGCGGAGATCCTGCAGCAGTCGGCCGTGAATCTGTTTCTGCTGCGCGCCAACTCGTTGCAGTACAAAGTGGGGGCCGAGAGCGCCGAATTGCGGCTGGTCGGCGAAATATGCCGCAGGCTGGACGGCATTCCGCTCGCGATCGAACTGGCGGCGGCACGCGTCGCGGCGCTCGGCGTGGAAGGCGTGCATCGGCGGCTGGACGATCGCATGGCGATTCTCGCGGGCGGCTATCGCACCGCGCTGCCGCGCCATCAGACCTTGCGCGCCACCTTCGACTGGAGCTTCGCGCTGCTCGACGAAGGGGCGCAGTCCCTCTTCAGACGCATCGCGGTGTTCGGCGGCGTGTTCACGTTCGAGGCCATGTGCGCGGTCGTCTGCGATTCCACTTTGACGATCGCGAACGCGATCAGCGGGATCAGCGAACTGCTGGCCAAGTCGCTCGCCAATGTCGAGTTCGACGGGCCGGTCGCGAAGTACCGGCTGCCTGAATCGACGCGGGCCTATGCGCTGGAGAAACTGCAGGCCGAGGGCGAGCGCTCGGCGTTCGCTTCGCGCCATGCGCGCTATCTGTCCACCTGCTTCCAGACGCGCACGGCGCCGACCGTGCGCCGCGACGCGGAGTGCGCCACGGTTCTTCACCACACATTCGACGACGCGCGCAGCGCGTTCGACTGGGCCTTCTCCGCCGAAGGCGATGTGCGCCTCGGCGTCGACCTCGCCTCCAACCTGGCCGGTGCACTGCTCGATGGCGGCATGATCGCGGAGGCTTGCGCGCGCGCCGAACTCGCGGTCGGCGTACTCGACCAGCTTCCGGCCGCCACGGTGGACGCCGCCTGCGAAATGCGCGTGCGCGCGGCGTTGGCGACGGCCTTGCCGTCCGTTCGCGGGTGCGTGGCGCGGTCGGCCGAACTGTGGCGCGATGTCTTCGCGCTGGCGATCGCGAGCGGCGACTATGGGTTTCAGGCACGCGCGCTGTGGGGCCTGTGGAACATGATGCTCTCCAGCGGCAACATCCACGAATCGATAAAGTTCGCGCGGCAATTCCAGCGCCTTGCCGAAGACGAAGGCAATGCATGGCAAGCCGTTCTGGGCGACCAGGCAGTGGCGATATCACTGCATTGCCTCGGGCAGCACGCGGAGGCCAAACGGAGATTGCTGGGCGCGCGCGAACGCTTTGCGCAGCTCGAAGGAGAGTCACAGCGGGACAGCAGGTTCGCCGTCGATCCGCTCGTCTATTGCAACGGGACGCTCGCGCGGATCGCCTGGCTTCAGGGCAAGCCCTGCGAGGCCATGACGCTGGTCGATACGCTCGTGAGCCTGGTGCGCCCCGAAACGATGGAGCCGTCGCTCACGCACATGCTCGGCACCGTGGCCGCGCCGCTCGCGCTGTTGTCGGGCGATCTGAGCCGCGCCTCCGCGTATCTGGAGATCATGCGTTCGCAGGCCGCGCTGCATCGCTTCGATGTCTGGGTGGAGTATTGCGGCTGCCTGGGCGCTTACCGCGACATTCTCGATGGACAGGTGGCGCGGGCGCTGCCGAACCTGGCTGCCGCGCTCGATGCGTTGATCGCGCGCGGCTTCCGGCGTCTCGTCACGTTGTTTGTCGTCGTCCATGCAGAGGCGCTCGTGAGCGTGGGACGAACGCGCGAAGCGGCCAGCCGTCTGAACGACGCGCTGGCGTTCTGCCAGCATCACGGTGAGTTGATGTTTGTTCCGGAAATCTGGCGCGTGCTGGGCATCGCCGCGCACGCCGAAGCCGGCGTGCAAGCCGGTGCCGGCGAAGATTTCGGCGGCAAGCTCGCGCACGCGGCCACCTGTTTCGCGACGGCGCTCGAATCGTCCCGCGCGCAGGGCGCGAGAATGTGGGAACTGCGCGCGTCGCTGGCCATGGCGGCGCTGCTGCGCGACGAAGGCCGGAATGACGAAGCGATCGAAGTGCTGGAACAGATCGCACCGTATTTCGACACGTCATCCAGCGCCACCGATGTGCGGTCCCTGTTCGCGACGATCAGGAGGCTGCGCTCACGTCATGGCAAAGCAATGCAACGGGCGGTGTTCGAATTGCCGCCGCGGGAAGCGCATCGGTTTAACGATTCCATCGCACGCGTTGGCTAGGCGCGTTACGTTAAGGCGGAACGCGTCGCGCCTTCACGCCGGCTCTGCTCGAACAGGCGCGGACATGCCTCGCCGCTCGAAGCCCGCCTGCGCGCATTTCACCGCTCCAGTTCAGCAAACAGCCAGTCCTGAAAGCTGCGCAGCTTCGGCAAGTCGGCACGCGACTTCAACAGATTCAGCGTGTAGCCGTGCACGTCGAGGCCGTCCACGCCGAACGGCGCGACGAGCCTTCCGGTTTCCAGTTCGCGTTGCGCGAGCAGCAGGCTCTCCAGACACACGCCCAACCCATCGACCGCGGCGCTCAACGCCATGAACGAGCGGTCGAAGCGCGGCCCGCGTCCAATATCGATCCGCGTCTTGCGATGCAAACGCATCCAGTCCCGCCAGCCGACCAGACAGCCCTCGCTATGAATCAGCGGATGGTGCTGCAAGTCCGCGACGCTGCGCAGCGGATAGCCGCCGCTCATCAGCGCCGGCGCGCACAGCGGCACGATCGTCTCCGGCGGCAACGCCAGCACCAGCGTGCCGGCCGGCTGCAGCTTGCGCGGACCGTAGCGGATGTCGATATCGACCGCTCCTGATATCAAATCCGCCGCCTCCGATGACGCATTCAAACGCACGTCGATATCGGTATGCGCCGCGCTGAAGCGCGCGATACGCGGCATCAGCCATTGCGTCGCGAAACTCGGCGTGCTGTGGATCGTGAGGATGTCGCTCTTCGCCACGCGGCCGATCTCGCGCGTGGCCGCGTCGATGCGCGCGAACGCCGAGCTGATTTCCTCTGCGTATTGCCTTCCCGAGTCCGTCAGCAGCACCGTTCGATGCAGGCGATGGAACAGACGAATGCTCAATTGCTCTTCGAGCAGCTTGATCTGATGGCTGACCGCTGAGGGCGTAACGAACAGTTCTTCTGCTGCGAGCGCGAACGACGAAAGCCGGGCGGCCGCTTCGAAGGCTTGTATCGACTTGAGGGTGACGCGATTGTGCATGGCAGCATCCACGTGAATTCAATTCATCTATCGGCCATGTTAATTCGTTTGAGCGCTGCCTGGCGTGAGATTACGCTTGTCATCACTGGCTGCGGCGTCGATGTGGCCCACGCAAAACAGGAGACGAGACAATGAATCCAGGAGAATCCGCACCGTACGCCCAACTCGCGGAGCACGCTTACCAGATCCGCCGCAACGCGCTGCGCATGGGCGAGGTGCAAGGGCAAGGCTATATCGGCCAGGCGCTCGACATCGCCGACGTGCTGGCGGTCGCCTATTTCCGCGCCATGCGTTATCGCGCCGACGATCCCGACTGGGAAGGCCGTGACCGCTTCCTGCTCTCCAACGGCCATTACGCGATCGCGTTGTACGCGGCGCTGATCGAAGCCCGCATCATCGCCGACGAAGAACTGGAGACCTATGGCAGCGACGACAGCCGCCTGCCGATGTCCGGCATGGCGAGCTACACGCCCGGCATGGAGATGTCCGGCGGCTCGCTCGGCCAGGGGCTGACGATCGCGGTCGGCCGCTGCCTCGGCCTGAAACGCAAGGGTTCGGACGCTACCGTCTACACGCTGTTTTCGGACGGCGAACTCGACGAAGGCGCGGTATGGGAAGGTCTCATGTCCGCCGCGCACTGGAAGCTCGACAACCTGATCGCGATGGTCGACGTCAACAACCAGCAAGCCGACGGGCCGTCCTCGGCGGTCATGGCGTTCGAGCCGCTGGTCGACAAACTGCTGGCGTTCGGCTGGTTCGTGCAGCGCGTGGACGGCAACGATCTCGCGGCGGTGGTCGCCGCGTTCGATGCGGCGCGCGCGCATCCCGAAGCGCAGCCGCGGATCATCGTTTGCGATACGCGCATGGGCTGTGGCGTGCCGTTCCTCGAAGCACGCGAGAAGAACCACTTTATCCGCGTCGATGCAGACGAGTGGCAACTCGCGCTGCAAGCGCTCGAAGCCGGGAGAACCGTATGAGCGCCGCCGCACCGAAACCGCGCCTGAAAACTTCGGCGATGATCGCCTCGATCGCCGGCGAAGGCCAGATCACCCGCTCAGCTCCGTTCGGCCACGCGCTGGTGGAACTGGCGCGCAACCGCCCCGAAGTGGTCGGCATGACCGCCGACCTCGGCAAATACACCGACCTGCATCTGTTCGCGAAGGAATACCCCGAGCGCTTCTATCAGATGGGCATGGCCGAACAACTGTTGATGGGCGCCGCCGCCGGCATGGCGCACGAAGGCGCGCAGCCGTTCGTCACCACCTATGCGGTGTTCGCCGCGCGCCGCGCCTACGACTTCATCCACCAGGCGATCGCCGAGGACAACCTCGACGTCAAGCTGGTCTGCGCGCTGCCCGGCCTCACGACCGGCTACGGTCCGAGCCACCAGGCGGCCGAAGATCTCGCCCTGTTCCGCGCAATGCCGAACCTAACCGTGATCGACCCGTGCGACGCGCTCGAAATCGAACAGATGGTGCCGGCCATCGCCGATCATCGCGGCCCGGTGTATGCGCGGCTCTTGCGCGGCAACGTGCCGGTCGTGCTCGACGAATACGACTATCAGTTCGAACTCGGCAAAGCCAAGCTGCTGCGCGACGGCGCCGAAGTGCTGATCATCTCGTCCGGGATCATGACGATGCGCGCGCTCGAAACAGCCAAGGCGCTCGCCGCCGACCGCATCGACGTGGGCGTGCTGCACGTGCCGACCATCAAGCCGCTCGACGCCGTCACGCTGCTGCGCGAAGCGCGCCGGCCTGGGCGCCTCGTGATCGTCGCGGAGAACCATACGGTGATCGGCGGGCTCGGCGAGGCCGTGGCCACCGTGCTGCTGACCAACGGCGTCACGCCGCCCTTCCGTCAGATCGGCCTGCCCGACGCCTTTCTCGATGCCGGCGCGCTGCCGACGCTGCACGACCGCTACGGCATTTCGACCGAGGCGATGTGCGACACGATCAAAGGCTGGCTGCGCTAAACGTCGATTTCGTTAATACAAGCAAGCGTAGTCACCAATAGCAAAGAAAGTAGCAAACCATAAGCATCACATTCAGGAGATCCGCATCATGTCAGAGTCACGTCTTCTCGACGGCAAGGTCGCCGTCATTTCCGGCGGCGCATCGCCGCGCGGCATCGGTATGGCGACCGCACGCAAATTCGCCGCTCATGGCGCGCGCATCGCCATTTTCGATCTCGACGAAAACGCCGCTGTAGAAGCCGCCGCTTCGATCGGGCCCGAGCATCGCGGCTATGTGTGCAATGTCACCGACCGCGCTGCCTGTCAGGCCGCTGTTGAGCGCACCGTCGCCGATTTCGGTTCGATCGATATCCTGATCAATAACGCCGGCATCACCCAGGCGGCCAAATTCCTCGACATCGATCCGGAAAGCTGGGACCGCATTCTCGACGTCAACCTGCGCGGCGTGCTGTATCTGTCGCAAGCGGTCGTGCCGCAAATGAAGAAGCAGAAGAGCGGGTCGATCGGCTGCATGTCGTCGGTGTCGGCGCAGCGCGGCGGCGGCATTCTCGGCGGCCCGCACTATTCGGCGGCCAAAGCCGGCGTGCTTGGTCTAGCGAAAGCGATGGCGCGCGAACTCGGCAACGACGGCATTCGCGTGAACTGCGTGACGCCCGGCCTGATTCAGACCGACATCAACGCCGGCAAGATCAGCGACGACAAGCGCGTCGAGATTCTTTCGGGCATTCCGCTGAATCGCCTGGGCGTTCCCGACGACGTGGCCGGCGCGTTCCTGTTCCTCGCGTCGGACTTGTCGTCCTATATCACCGGCGCGGTGATCGACGTGAACGGCGGCATGCTGATTCACGGCTGATTCAAAGCCGATTCGTCCAGCGGGACGGGCTGCACGGCGGGAGGCCGGCGGCAGCAGCGGAGACCTTGCAGTACAGATGCAGAAACAAACGGGCGCGACGTGCGACACGTGCAGCCGCCGCGCTCGAGACGTCAGAAAAACATAACGACACGCCATATTGGAGGAAGACACCATGACTACCCGTTCGAACGCCCCGCAGGGCATCAGCCGCCGCACCTTTCTGAAGGCCGGTGCGACCCTGTCCGCAGCCGTGCCGTTATGGAGCGTCTCGCGGCGCGCCATGGCGGCGCCCGAGTTCTCGTACAAGCTCGCCACCGGTCAGGACCCGACGCATCCGGTCAATATCCGCGCGCAGGAGGCGATCAATCACATTCGCGAAGCGACCAACGGCCGCCTCGACATCAAGCTGTTTCCGCAGAATCAGCTGGGCTCCGACACCGACCTGCTCTCGCAGGTGCGCAACGGCGGCGTGGAGTTCTTCAACCAGGCCTCGTCGATTCTCGCGACGCTCACGCCGGCCGCCGGCATCGTCAACACCGGCTTCGCGTTCAAGGACTACGACGCCGTGTGGAAAGCCATGGACGGCGACCTCGGCAATTACATTCGCGGGCAGATCGCCAAATCCGGCATCGTGTCGGTCAGCAAGGTGTGGGACAACGGCTTCCGGCAGATCAGTTCGTCCACGCGCGCGCTGCGTGCGCCGGCCGACCTGAAAGGCTTCAAGATCCGCGTGCCGCAGGCGCCGATGCTGACTTCGCTGTTCAAGGCGCTCGACGCGGGCCCCGCGCCGATCAACTTCAACGAACTGTATTCCGCCTTGCAAACGGGCGTGGTGGAAGGCCAGGAAAATCCGCTGCCGATCATCGCCACCGCCAAGCTGTACGAAGTGCAGAAGTACATCAGCCTCACTTCGCACGTGTGGGACGGCTACTGGATTCTCGGCAACCGCGCCGCGTGGGAGCGACTGCCGGCGGACATGCGCACCATCGTCACGCGCGAATTCGAAAAGGCCGCGATGCTGCAGCGCGCGGACATCGCGAAACTGAGCAGTTCGCTGCGCGACGATCTGAAAACCAAGGGCATCACCTTTATCGACGTAGATCGTGAGTCGTTCCGCGCCGCGCTGGCCAAGACGAGCTTCTACCACGACTGGAAGAGCAAATACGGCGACGAAGCCTGGGGTCTGCTGGAGAAGTCCGTCGGAAAACTGGGGTGATGCGATGATCTCGATCTCTTATTCACACGAGCGGCAGCACCGCTTCGCCTGTGCGCTCGATTCCGCACTCGGGCATCTGGTGGAGATTCCCGCTGCCTTGCTCGTGCTGGCGGAAATCGTCGTGCTGCTGGCCGGCGTGACGAGCCGCTATATCCTGCACGCGCCGCTCGTCTGGTCCGACGAGCTCGCCTCCATGCTGTTCCTCTGGCTCGCCATGCTCGGCGCCGTGATCGCGTTGCGGCGCGGCGAGCATATGCGAATGACGGCGCTGGTCGGCATGGCGCCGCCGGGCGTGCGCGCGTTTCTCGACGTCGTGGCGATCGCCGCGCCGATCGCGTTTCTCGCGATGGTGATCGGGCCGGCCATCAGCTTCGCGCAGGACGAGTCGTTCATCACCACGCCCGCGCTCGAACTGTCGAATTCGTGGCGCGCCGCCGCGTTGCCGATCGGTTCTGCGCTGATGATGCTGGTGGCCGTGGTGCGCCTGGCGCGCATGGGCAACTGGCGTCTCGTGCTGGGCGCGGTCGCGACGGTCGGCGCGCTGGTCGGCATTTTCATCGCACTGGGGCCGCTGTTGCGCGACCTCGGCAATCTGAACCTGCTGATCTTCTTCGTCGGCCTCGTGGCGCTCGGCGTGCTGAGCGGCGTGCCCATCGCGTTCTCGTTCGGCCTCGCCACCTTCGGTTATCTCGCGCTGACCACGAACACGCCGATGCCGGTGGTGGTCGGCCGGATGGACGAAGGCATGTCGCATCTGATCCTGCTGTCCGTGCCGCTCTTCGTGTTCCTCGGCCAGTTGATCGAGATGACCGGCATGGCCGCGGCGATGATCGCGTTTCTCGCGAGCCTGCTCGGTCACGTGCGCGGCGGTCTATCGTACGTGCTGGTCGGCGCGATGTATCTCGTCTCCGGTATCTCGGGATCGAAAGCCGCCGACATGGCCGCGGTCGCGCCGGTGCTGTTTCCGGAGATGAAAGCACGCGGCGCCAAACCCGGCGACCTGGTCGCGTTGCTCGCCGCGACCGGCGCGCAGACCGAGACGATTCCGCCGAGCCTCGTGCTGATCACGCTCGGCTCGGTGACCGGCGTGTCGATCTCCGCGCTCTTCACCGGCGGCATGCTACCGGGCATCGTGCTGGCGATCACGCTGTGCATCGTCGTGCAATGGCGTTATCGGCGCGAAGACATGTCGAGCGTCAAGCGCGCGACGCGCAGCGAGATTCTGCGCAAGCTGGTGATCGCGTTTCCGGCGCTCGCGCTGCCGTTCGTGATTCGCGCAGCGGTGGTCGAAGGCATCGCGACGGCGACCGAAGTCTCGACCATCGGCATCGCCTACGCGGTGCTGGCCGGCTTGCTGATCTATCGCCGCTTCGAGTGGAAACGGCTCAAGCCGATGCTGATCGATACCGCTACGCTGTCCGGCGCGATTCTGCTGATCATCGGCGCGGCCACCGCAATGGCGTGGGCGCTGACGCAATCCGGCTTCTCGGGCCAACTCGCGCAGACCCTGGGCGCTTTGCCGGGCGGCGCGGCGATGTTCATGGCGGCGTCGATCTGTATGTTCGTGATTCTCGGCAGTGTGCTCGAAGGCATTCCGGCCATCGTGCTGTTCGGCCCGCTGATGTTTCCGATTGCGCGGGCCATGCATATCCACGACGTGCATTACGCCATGGTCGTGATCCTCTCGATGGGCGTGGGCCTGTTCGCGCCGCCCTTCGGCGTGGGCTACTACTCCGCTTGCGCGGTAAGCCGCATCCATCCGGACGAAGGCATGAAGCCGATTCTCGGCTACATCGCCGCGCTGATGGCCGGGCTGATCATCGTGGCTGCGGTGCCGTGGATTTCGACGGGCTTCCTGCATTGAGCCTTTGATCCTCTGAAGCGCGAGGCTAACTTCGTCATGCCTCGCGCGATGTTCTTCCGCCCGCTGCTTCGCGCCACGCCATTCGATTGATTCAATTTGTCTGACTGCCGCCGCTGCCCGTGAAGCAGCGGCGTAGAGGAGCCTTTTGCCATGTCCACCACCGAAGCCCCGTCTGCCGCACTGAATGCTTCGCCTGCTTCGATCACGCCGTTGGTCGAGGTTGCGCAAACCGCGCCCTTGCCTTTGGCCGACGCGATCCGCTTCCTTTCCATCGATGCGATTCTGCGCGCCGGCGAAGGCCATCAGGGCGTGCCGCTCGGCATGGCGGAAATCGCGACCGCGCTGTTCACGCGCCACCTGAAATTCAATCCCGCCGATCCGACCTGGCCCGACCGCGATCGCTTCGTGCTGTCCAACGGCCACGGCTCGCTGCTGCTGTATTCGCTGTTGTATCTCACCGGATATGACGCGATCGGGCTGGAACAGATCAAGACCTTTCGCGAACTAGGCTCGCATTGCGCGGGGCATCCCGAGTACGAACCGGCGCACGGTATCGAGGCCACCACCGGCCCGCTCGGCCAGGGCATTGCCAACGCGTTCGGCATGGCGATCGCCGAAGCGTATCTCGCGGCGAAATTCGGCAGCGATCTCATCGACCACTACACGTATGCATTCGTCGGCGATGGCTGTCTGCAGGAGGGCATCGGCCAGGAGATGATTTCGCTGGCCGGCCATCTGCAACTCGGCAAGCTGATTCTCTGCTGGGACGACAACCAGATTACCGACGACGGCAGCACGTCCCTCTCGATCAGCGAGGACGTCTGCGCGCGCTTTCGCGTCGCCGGCTGGCATGTGATCGAAGTCGACGGGCACGATCTCGAAGCGGTATCGGCCGCACTGACGATCGCCCGCACGGACCCGCGGCCTTCGATGATCGCGTGCAAGACCGTGATCGGCCGCGGCATTGCGCGTCTGCAAGGACAGCGCGGCGGCCATAGCGGCAAGCTGTTCCAGACGGACGCCGACGCGGCCCGCGACTCACTCGGCTGGCCGCACGCCCCGTTCGAAATACCCGAGGAGATTCTCGGCGCATGGCGCGCGGCAGGACGGCGCAGCGACCCGCAGTATTACGCGTGGCACGAACGTCTCGCCGCGTTGCCCGCCGCGCAGCGGGACGAGTTCGAACGGGTCCAGTCAGGCCACCTGCCGCATGGCTGGCGCGACGTGCTCGACGACTACCGCAAACGCGCCGTGGAGCGCGACGAGCCGCAGCCCGGCATCACCGTATCGGGCGAGATCAGCGATCTGCTTGCGCCGCTGTTGCCGGAACGCATGGTGGGCTGTGCCGATCTCGAAGCGCCCACCGGCCACAAGCGTCAGTTGCATGCCTTTACTGCCGAGGACCGCAGCGGCGCCTACGTCCACTGCGGCGTGCGCGAGCACGTGATGGGCTCGATAGCCAACGGCATGGCCGCGCATGGCGGCGTGATCGCGACCAGCGTCACCTATCTGGCGTTCTCCGACTATCAGCGTCCGGCCATGCGCATGGCCGCGCTGATGGGCCTGCCGGTGCACTACGTGTTCAGTCACGATTCGATCGGCGTCGGCAAAAATGGGCCGACGCATCAACCCGTCGAAATTCTCGCCTCGCTGCGCGCGATGCCGAACATGCGCGTGCTGCGTCCCGCCGATGCCGTCGAAGCCGCCGAGTGCTGGGCGCTCGCGCTCGAGCATCGGCGCGGGCCGAGCACGCTGGTGTTCGCCCGCCAGGCGCTGCCGTTGGTGCGCTGTGAATATAGCGCCGAGCCATTGTCGCAACGCGGCGCTTACGTACTCGAAGAGGCCGAGGGCGGCGCGCGCGTCGTGACGCTATTGGCAACCGGTTCCGAAGTCGCGTTGGCCGTAGAGGCGCGCCGCCAGTTGCAGGAGGAAGGCATCGCGACGGCCGTGGTGTCCATGCCGTGCTGGGAGATTTTCGACGAACAGGACGACGCCTATCGTGCAGCCGTGCTTGGCACGGGCACCGTGCGAGTCGGCGTGGAAGCGGCGCTACGGTTCGGCTGGGACCGCTATCTCGGCGAGCGAGGCGGCTTTGTCGGCATGACGGGATACGGCGCGTCGGCGTCGGCGGAGACGCTGTACGAGCACTTCGGCATCACCGCGCAGCATATCGTCGCTGAAGCGAAGCGGCATCTGTAAATCATCGGGGACATGACCATGCATAAGATCGTTTTTCTGGACCGCTCGACCCTCGCACCGCAGATCGTGTTGCGTGAACTGCGCTTCGAGCATCAGTTGATCGAGCACGACCGCACTACGCCGGAGCAAGTGATCGAGCGTCTGGCCGGTGCGTCGATTGCGATTACCAACAAGGTGGCGCTGACCGCCGAAGTGCTGGAGCAGTTGCCGCAGCTGAAGCTCGTCGCGGTGGCCGCGACCGGCACGGATTGTGTCGACAAGGCGGCGGCTCAGCGGCTCGGCATTGCAGTGAGCAATATTCGCGGCTACGCGATCAACACCGTGCCCGAGCATACCTTCGCGCTGATCCTCGCGCTGCGGCGCAATCTGGTCGCTTATCGCGACGACGTGCTCGCCGGCGAGTGGCAGAAGTCCGGGCAGTTCTGTTTCTTCACACACGCGATTCACGATCTGGCGGGCGCGCGGCTCGGCATCATCGGCGAAGGGGTGCTGGGGCAGCGCGTGGCGGAACTCGGCAAAGCTTTCGGCATGCAGCCGATGTTCGCCGCGCACAAAGGACGCGAAGGACTCGGCCCGTTATACACGCCGTGGGACGAAGTGCTCGCGACCAGCGACATCATCACCGTGCACAGTCCGCTCACGCCGCAAACGCGCAATATGCTCGCCATGCCCGAGTTTCGCGCGATGAAGCGCCGGCCGTTGATCATCAACACGGCGCGCGGCGGACTCGTGGATGAAGCCGCGCTCGTGCAGGCGCTCGACCAAGGGCTGATCAGCGGCGCGGGTTTCGACGTGACCGCGGGCGAGCCGCCCGCCGACGATAATCCTCTGTTGCGCGCCGCCGGCCGGCCGAATGTGATTCTGACGCCGCATGTGGCGTGGGCGTCGGATGAAGCGCAGCAGAGTCTGGCGAATCAGTTGATGGATAACATCGAGAATTTCGTCAACGATACGCCGATGAATCTGGTGAGCGGAGCGTATTAAGCTTGCCAGCCGCGCCGCTCGGACATCGAGCGACGCGGCTTTTTGCCTTTAACGCCGCTCAAGCTTGACGGAAAATCGGCGCGCCCCACGGTGCCCCGATCGTGCCGCCGTCCACGACGATTTCCGCGCCCGTCATTCCCGACGCGTCGCTGGAAGCCAGGAACAGCACGGCCGCCGCCACTTCTTCCGGCGCGGCGAGGCGTTCCATGGGAATGCGCGGTGCGAATGCCTGTTCGGTTCCGTCGAGCGTCGCGCCCTCGCGCGCGCCACGCGTCCAGATCGGCGTGCGCGTGCCGCCGGGGATCACTGTATTCACGCGAATACCACGCTGCACCAACTCCGACGCGAAGACCTTCGCCATACCCGTGATGCCGGCCTTGGTGGCCGAATACGCCGACGAGCCAGGCGAGCCGAGTTCACGCATCACCGAGCCGTTCAACACGACCGCGCCGCCCGCGCTCATCAGCGGCAAGGCGGCTTGCACCGTCAGAAAGACGGCGGTCAGATTGGTGCGGAGAATGGCCTCGAACGCCGCGGCCGTCGTGCCGCCGAGCGGAGTCGGACCCGAGATGCCGGCATTCGCGAACACGATGTCCAGCGAGCCGAATTTGCTTTTGATCTGTTCGAACAACGCGTCGATGTCCGCTTCGTTGTCCAGATTGGCCCGCACGCCCAGCGCGTTTTCGCCGAGCTCGGACACGGCCTGATCCAGCTTTGCGCTGTCGCGGCCGGTGATCGCCACCTTCGCGCCTTCGGCAATCAGCAGCTTCGCCGTGACGAAACCAATGCCGCTATTCCCACCGGTAATCAACGCTGTTTTTCCTGAGAAACGCATCATCTTTCTCCTTGCTTGCGCCGCGAACGCGCCGGAAGTCACGGCCGTGCGACGCCTGTAACGGTTAAGCGGCCAAAAAACGCCGCCGCATACGGACATCCGCGAAAGATGCCCTCATCCAACATTCTGCATGTTGATCATCATGCACATTTTCAGTATTATGCTCATCATGCAGATTGTCAAGAGGGGTGACGGAAATGGGCTACTCGCAGGCGCAAAAAGCAGAAAGCCGGCAGCGCGTGCTGGAAACAGCGGCGCGGCAGATTCGGGAAGACGGCATCGAGGCGCTCGGCGTGGCGGACTGCATGCGGCGCGCCGGTCTCACGCATGGCGCGTTCTACGGTCACTTCGAGTCGCGCGATGCGTTGATCGTCGAGGCGTTGGAATATGCGGTCGCGCAAAGTGAGAAACGTGTCGCCGCCACCGTTGCGGCGGCGAATGCGAACGGCTCGGCGAAGAAAGAGCCGTTGCGCGCGCTCGCCGAAATGTTTCTCAGCGAGAAACACATCAAGAATCCGGGCAACGGCTGCGCATTGTGCGCGCTTGCCGGCGAAGCGCGGCACGCGGCGCCGGAGGTTCGCGAGAGTCTGACGCGATACGTGCACAAGCTGGCGTCGCAAATCGCGGAGACGTTGGGCGGTGATAGCGAAAGCCTGGCGCTTGGCATTGTCGCGACCATCGTCGGCGCGGTGACGCTGGCGCGTGCCGTCGACAATCCTGACATCGCCAGATCGATTCTGGCGGGCTCGCTGGATCTGATCGTGGCGCAAGGCGGGGACGCCTAGATTGATGGAGCGGCGCCGGCATGAACCTGCGCCGCCCTTCGGTTGCTTCAACGCGCGTGGGGACTACGAGGCGCGCGTCAGTGGTTCAATGATCGTCGTCGCGATCGAAGCCGCACATATGGTCCGACTCGCCGTGGTCGCGGCGGTGATCGCCATGATGATCGTCGTCCACGCCGGGCAGTTTTTGCGCCACGTAACCCGGCAAGTCGCTCGGGTCCCAGGCAAAGGCGAAAAACTGATTCGGGTTCGCGATGCCGGCCGGGTGGTTGGTGTCGGTGATGGTGCCTAAGAAGTCGTTGTCGTTAGCGACGAACAGCGTGTGCTTCTTCGCACCGCCGACCACGACATCGGGACCGAATGCCAGACCTTCCAGCTTCGCCGGAATATCGTTCGCGTTGTAGCCGTGGGCGGTGAGCGCGGCGACCACATCCAGGAACAGCGTCTTCTGCACCGCATACGGCGCGAGGCCGGCCTCACCGCTTGCGCTGCTCACGTCCTGAGCGCCGTTCAGGTCGATATGGAACACCTTCTTGAAGGTCGCCGTCGAGTTATCGCCCAGCCCCTGGCCGTCCCGCTCATCCATTAGCAACTCATGATCGTTGACGGCTACCACGTCGCTAATGGTCGGATATTTGGGCTTCGCTGCCGTGCCGATGTTCGTCAGCGGATACGCGAACTGGGTCGTCCTGCCGGTGCGCACGTCGATCCTGACGATACGCGTGTACGCGCCGCTCGTGCCGCCATCCTGGATCAGCGGGCTTTGCATCGCGCCGAACAGCGTCTTGCCGTCCGGCGAGATCGCGAGGCCTTCCATGCCCTTGTTGGCGACGCGGCCGGAGGTGTTCTGCGCTATTTCGTTGTTGCCGATCGGGCTCAGCGTGGCAACCGCGAACGCGTCCGGCAGTTTGTACGTGTCGATCCGGCGGCCACTGCGGCGATCGAAACGATACACGTAAGGGCCGTACTCGTCCGAGATGAAGACGCTGTCGCCGTCGTTGCTCACGCGCACGCTTTCGGGATCGAAGCGCGCGTCGCGGTCGTCCGTCGACAGGCGGGTCGGATCGAAGTTGTCCGAGCGGCCGGTGAAGTAGCTGGTGTGATTGCGGCGGTTGAGCGCGGGCGCGCCGTTGGGCACGCCCGCGGCAGCGCCTGTGCCGTAGACCAGCCTGTCGTTAGTGTGGAGCAGCGTCGTGGCGAGCAGAGTCGGCGTCATCGTGTATGGCAGCGACGCGCCGGCCGCGCCGGGTTTCAGGCGCAGGCGCAGAGTCTGAAAACGGTTGATATACGAAGCGGTGTCGTCGATCGCCGGGTTGTACGACACGGCATTCGGGCCGCGGTCCGGCACGGCGACGAACGTGTGGCATCCCGCGTAAGCGATGCCTGAACCCAGACCGCCGAGCAGATTGCCCGCCACGCCGTTCTCCAGCGGCGCCGCGGTTTCCTTCGATAAGTCTCCGGTGAGACCGCTCAGTTGACCGACCGCGATGAGATCGATGCCGGCATGCGCGGCCGTTACGAAGAAAAGCGACGAAGCGATCGCCGTCAGAGCAGAGATTCTTGAACGAGACACGGTGTCTCCTTGATTGGAATGCTTGTTTGTCGATGGATCGGGCGCGCGGCGTCGTGCATGGGCGCTTTTGTCCGCGTGGATGTGCGAAAGATTTGAAGGCGGGCCGGCCTGCGGCCCGTCGGCCGATTGAAGGCCGTCGGTAATACTGCGTGAGGTTCGTGACGGAATAATGACGTCGGGACCAGCCTTGATGCCACGGCGGCAGTATTGCACTGCGCCAGAAAGGTCAATGAGTGCTGGCGCCCTACCCGATCGCCAACCCCGCATCCGCCAGCGAACGCTTCAGCCCCAACTTCGGATAGGCCCGATCGACCGCGCGCACGTCCGCGCGCGTTTCCTCGATGATCCAGTCGCGCACGTCGGCCGCGGCCGGCCGCAACGGGCGGCTCTCCGGCCACACCAGACAACAGCGCCGGTTCGTGACGATCAGTTCCTGTTCGGCCGGCTGGAGCGCGCCCTCCAGCAGCCAGTGCGACACCACGTTCAGCCAGCCGAGCGCGACGCCCTGGCCAAGCAACGCGGCCTGCACGACGATCGCGTAGTCGTTGAAGCTCAGCATGCTCGCGGCGTGCCGCCCGTGTGCCGCGAACGCTTCAAAGCGGTCATGCCAGCCGCGTTCGCCGTCGTCCATGACGATCACGGTGTCGCCGTGCGCGCGCCCCGCCTCGGTGGCCGCGATCTCGTCATAGCGCCGGTTGCACACCGGCAGCAGCGTCTCCGGCATGACCAGCACGCTGTTCTCGCCGATCTCGTCCTCGCGCCGAAAGCGCATGCCGAGATCCACATCGACGAGCGGTCCGCCGATGCGCCCCGAGATCAACTGGAACCGCAAGTCGACATTTGGAAACGCCTGATTCAGCCGGTTCATGCGCGGCATCAGCCAGTGCGTGGTGAAGGCCGTGGACACCGACAGCGTGACCGACTCCACACCGGTGGCGCGCGCCTCGATCTCGCGAATCGCGCCTTCGATTCCATTGAAGCCCTCGGAAATCTTCCGATAAAGAATCTTGCCGTTCTCGGTGAGCTCGATACCGCCGCGCACGCGCTCGAACAGCCGCACGCCGAGATGATCTTCCATGCGCGCCAGCATGCGGCTCACCGCGGGCTGGCTCACATATAACTCCTGCGCCGCGCGCGTGAAGTTGCCGCAGCGCGCGGCAGCTTCGAACACGAACAGCGCATTGGCGCTCGGCAGTTTTTTGCGGAGATTGGGCATGACCTGATGTTATGCCTTCTCCAACAATTTGGGAATTGCCGCCAAAAAGGGCGAAGTCTATATTTTCCCTAACGCAGGCCTCTTCAGCGAGACAGAACGCAATGGACGCACGAGCGAAAACAGGTGTTTCGATCCGATCGGCAGCGAAACGTTATGGCCAGGTCGTGGCCCTCGACGACGTTTCACTCGACATCGCCCCCGGCGAATTCGTCTCGCTGCTCGGCCCTTCGGGCTCGGGCAAGACCACCTTGCTCGGCATTCTCGGCGGCTTCGTGCAGCCGAGTTCGGGCGCGGTCTGGGTCGGCGAGCGCGACATTACATTTGCGCCGCCGCACAAACGCGACATCGGCATCGTGTTTCAGAACTACGCGCTGTTTCCGCATATGAGCGTCGGCGAGAACGTCGCGTTTCCGCTGCGCGCGCGCCGTCAGCCGAAAGGCACGTGGGCGAAGAAGGTCGCCGACGCGCTCGCCATGGTCGAACTCTCCGGCTACGAAAGCCGTGGCATCTCCCAGCTTTCCGGCGGCCAGCGGCAGCGCGTGGCGCTCGCCCGCGCGATGGTGTTCGAGCCGCAACTGATCCTGATGGACGAGCCGCTCTCCGCGCTCGACAAGCAACTGCGCGAAACCATGCAGATCGAGCTGCGCCGGCTGCATCGCAAGCTCGGCGCGACGATCGTCTATGTGACGCACGACCAGCGCGAGGCGCTCACCATGAGCGACCGCGTGGCCGTGCTGAAGAACGGCCGGCTGGTGCAGATCGACACACCCGAGCGGCTCTACGACCGGCCGTGCGATGCGTTCGTGGCGAGCTTCATCGGCGAGGCGACGCTGCTCGACGTGACGCGTGCCGGCGACGATGCGGTGCGTCTCGGCGATACCGTGCTGCGCACCGCGCATCCTCTGCCGCATGGCAACAAACTGCTGCTCGCGGTGCAGACCGAAAAACTCGTGATCGACGGCGGCGGCCTGCGGAACGACAACGTGAATCGTCTGTCGTGCCGCGTCACCGAGGTGCTGTATCAGGGCGAAAGTTTGCGCGTGTTCGCAGCGCTCGCCGACGGCACCGCGATTAGCCTCAGACAACCCGGCGGCCACGACGCGCGCCGCCGCATTCCCGAGCCGGGCGCACAGATGAGCGTGACGCTCGACCCGCAGGACACGATCGTCGTGCCCGCCTGATTTTCTCCGCCCACGCGTGGGGCACTCCCTCTCCGTTTCACCGCACACTGCAAAAGGATGATTTCATGAAGCTCACCGATTTCAAGGTCCTGACGTTCGACGTCGTCGGCACACTCATCGACTTCGAGCGCGGCGTGCTCGCCTCAGTGCGGCGCATTGGCGGCCCGAAAGCGAAGGACCTGACCGACGACCAGATCTTCGAACCGTACATGCGCGGCCGCGCCGCCTATCCGGGCCGTTCGAGCCACGAAATGGCGAACGTCTATCTGTCGCTCGCGAAAGAACTCGGTCTGCCCGACGACGCGCAATCGGCCGCCGCCTTCCAGCGCGACGTGCTCGAATGGCCGGCGTTCGCGGATTCGGTCGCGGCGCTCAAGCGTCTGCGCAAACACTTCCGACTGGTCGCGATGACCAACGCGGACCGCGTGGCGCTCTCGGCCTACGCGCACACTCTCGGCGATCCGTTCGACGATACCGTCTGCTGCGATGAAACCGGCGTCGCCAAACCCGACCCGCAATTCTTCGCATACAACCGCGGCCGTCAGGCGGCGTTCGGCTACAAGTTCGGCGAAATCCTGCACACCGCGCAGAGCCAGTATCACGACATCGGCATCGCCACGAAACTCGGCTACGCGACCTGCTGGATCGAACGCCGTCAGAACGTGAAGGGCTTCGGCGCCACGCCCGTGCCGGAAGCCGTGACCACGCCGACCTTCAAGTTCGCGACGCTCGGCGCGCTCGCGGACGCCGTCGAAGCCGAAGCACGCCTCGCCGCCTGAGCCAGTCGATGCTCGCGCCGATGACACCTCATACGCCCGCGCCCGATTCGCTCTGGCGCGCGCTTCTTGCGGCATCGCCAGGCGTCGGTGCGGCGGTCAGCACCGGCGTGCCGCTCACGCGCGATCTCGACGTCGAGGTCGCCGTGATCGGCGCGGGCTACTCGGGTCTCGCCGCCGCGTATGCGCTGCAAAAGCGCGGCGTAAACTGCGTGGTGCTCGATGCGAATCCGGTCGGCTGGGGCGCAAGTGGGCGCAATGGCGGCGTGGTGTCGTCGAAGTTCAGACTGTCGTTTCCCACCATCGACAAGCTGCACGGTCTCGATACCGCGAAACGCATGCATCGACTCGCGCATGAAGGTGTGCGGGTCGTCGAGACGCTGGTCGATGAATTCCAGTTGGCGCGCGCCCGCTTCGAACATACCGGCAGCCTGCGCTGCGCTCATACGGAGGCCGCGTTCGCCGCGATTCGCGCCGAAGCCGATTGGGTTCACACGAATCTCGGCGATACCTCGATGAGCGTGCAATCGCGTGCCGACATCGAGCATGAGACGGGTTCCAAGGGCTTTGTCGGCGGCGTGCTGAGCGCGGACGCCGGCACCATTCTGCCGCTCGAATACGTGCGCGGACTCGCGCGCGGGCTCACGCTGCGTGGTGTGCCGATTTACGAATCGACGCCGGTTCAGCAGATGCAACGCGCGCGCGGTGACACGCGCGTGACGCTACGCACGCCCGGCGGCACGGTGCGCGCGAAGCAGGTGATCGTCGCGACCAATGCGTATTCGGATCTCACGGCGGCCACCTCGGCGTATCAGCGCGAACTCGTGCCGTTTCGCAGCGCGATGATCGCCACCGAGCGCCTGCCCGCAGCGCTCGACGCGCGTCTGATGGTCGAGCGCCGCAGCTACACGGAGACGCGGCGCATGATGAAGTGGTTCCGCAAAGTGGACGACCGCATGCTGTTCGGCGGACGCGACGCGTTCGGCAAGGAAGGCCAGACAACCGGCTTCGACGCGCTGCAGCGTGCCATGGTCGCGCTCTTTCCCGATCTCGCGGACGTGCGCGTGGAATATCGCTGGTCGGGTTATGTCGGCATGACGTTCAATTCGCTGCCGCATGTCGGACGCAGCGACGACGCCACGACATTTTGTCTGGGGTATAACGGGGCGGGCGTCGCGATGGCGAGCCTGCTCGGCCAGCATGCCGCCGCGCTCGCGCTCGGCGAAACGCCCGAGCTTTCGCTGCTCGGCGCGCCCGGCCTGCGGCCCGTGCCCTTTCATTCGCTGCGCGCGCCGGGTGTGAGACTCGTCGCGGCGTGGTATCAGTTTCTCGACGCCGTAGGTGCATGATGACAACCGCCAAACGGATGCTCCAGGGAACCACCTTGATGCAGGCCTCCGAGTCCGATCCCGCCGCGCGTTATCAGCGTCGCGAGGATCGCACGATGCTTCTCCTGATGACACCGGCGCTCCTCGTGATCGTCGTGCTGCTGGTCGTGCCGCTCGCGTGGCTGTCGTGGCAGTCCATCTATCACGACGGCTTCACGCTTGAAAACTATCGGCGCATGTTCACCGGCGCCTACCTCGAAACGTTTCTGCTGACGTTCAAGCTGAGCATCGTCGTGACCGTCATTACGCTGCTGCTCGGCTATCCGGTGGCCTACTTCGCTGCGTCGCTGCCGCCGAAACTGAGCGCGCTCGTGCTCGGCATGGTGATCCTGCCGTTCTGGACCAGCGTACTGGTGCGCACCTACGCGTGGCTCGTGCTGTTGCAGCGCACGGGACTGGTGAACAAGGCGCTGATCGCCTCGGGACTCGTCGACCGGCCGGTGCAACTCGCCTACAACCAGTTCGGCACCGTGATCGCGATGGTGCATATCCTGCTGCCGTTCATGGTGCTGCCGCTCTATTCGGCGATGCAAAAAATCCCGTCGAATCTTTCGCAAGCAGGCGCGAGTCTCGGCGGCTCGCCGCTGCATGTGTTCCTGCGCGTGTTCCTGCCGCTGTCGCTAAGCGGCGTGTTCGCGGGCGTCACGCTCGTGTTCGTGTTGTGCCTCGGCTTCTATATCACGCCTGAACTGATGGGCGGCGGCAAGTCGATCATGGTGTCGATGGTGGTGAGCCGCAACGTCGAGATCTACAACAGTTGGGGCGCGGCGAGTGCAGTGAGCGTCGTGCTGCTGATCTGCGTGTTCGCGATTTTCTATGCCGCGAGCCGCGTGGTGCCACTCGAAAAGACCCTGGGCGCGAAATGAACAAACTCCCGTTCGGACGGATCGTCCTCGGCGCGAGCGTCGTGCTGATTCTGCTGTTCCTGATGGTGCCGGTGCTGATCGTAGTGCCGCTGTCGTTCTCCGACACGCGCTTCATGACCTTCCCGCCGCCCGCCTACTCGCTGCGCTGGTATCACTCGTTCTTCGACAACCCCGCATGGATCGACGCCGCGCGCACCACACTGACCGCTTCGATCTGCGCCGCGCTGATCGCCACGCCGCTCGGCGTGGCCGCCGCCTACGCGATCCAGAACGGCACGCACTGGATCATGCGCTATCTGCGCACGCTGCTGATGCTGCCGTTGATGGTGCCGATCATCATCGTCGCGGTCGGCGTGTTCTTCGTGTACTCTCAGGCGGGCTACGTGAATACGCTCGGCGGCCTGATACTCGCCGACACGATGCTCGGGTTGCCGTATGTGCTGATTTCGGTCGGCGCCGATCTGCGCACCTTCGACCGCACGCAGGAAATGGTCGCGCGCAGTCTCGGCATGAATCGTTTTCGCAGTTTCATGACGGTGACGCTGCCGCAGATCAAGGCGAGCGTGATTTCCGGCGCGGTGTTCGTGTTCATTCAGGCGCTCGACGAAACAGTGGTCGCACTGTTCGTGTCGGGCGGTTCGAACCAGACGCTCACGCGCCGCATGTTCGTGACGCTGCGCGACGAGATCGATCCGACCATCGCCGCGATCAGCACGATGCTGACCGCGCTGACACTGTGCCTCGTGATGATCGTCGTGGTGAGCCGCCGTTCCAACGCGGCGCGCGCCTAACCTCTTTCTGAAAAATAGCCAATACATGGTCAATGCACTGAAATTCTATATCGATGGCGCCTGGGTCGAGCCGTCCACCACCGCCCGCCGTGCCGTGGTCGATCCCTGCACCGAGCAACCCATCGCCGAAGTGGCGATGGGCACGCCCGCCGATGCCGATCGCGCGGTAGCCGCCGCGAAGCGCGCGTTCACATCGTTCTCGCAGACCACGCCGGCCGAGCGCCTAGCATTGATCCGCCGCATTCTCGAAGTGTTTCTCGAACGCCACGACGAAATGGGCGACACGATCTCGCGCGAACTCGGCGCACCGCTCGCGATGGCGCGTGCGTGGCAAGCGGGGATCGGGCGGCGGCATCTCGAAGAACTGATCCGCACGTGCGAAACGTTCACGTGGCAGCGCAGGAAGGGCACGACGCTCGTCAATCACGAACCGGTCGGCGTGGTCGCGCTGATCACGCCGTGGAACTGGCCGATCAATCAGATCGTCTGCAAGGCCGCACCCGCCATTGCGGCCGGTTGCACGATGGTGCTCAAGCCCAGCGAAGTGACGCCCCTCAACGCGTTGCTGTTCGCGGAGATACTCGACGCGGCGGGCGTGCCGCCGGGCGTATTCAATCTCGTCAACGGTGATGGGCCGACTGTCGGCGCGGCGCTCGCGGCGCATCCCGATGTCGATATGGTGTCGTTCACCGGTTCGACCCGCGCGGGCGTCGAGATTGCGAAGCTCGCGGCGCCGACCGTGAAGCGCGTGCATCAGGAACTGGGCGGCAAGTCCGCGAACATTCTGCTGGACGACGTCGATTTCGAAGCGGCTGTCACGGCCGGCGTCAACTCGTGCTTCAACAACAGCGGCCAGTCGTGCAATGCGCCGACCCGCATGCTCGTGCCCGCGGCGCGCCATGACGAAGCCGTGGAGATCGCGCGGCGCGCGGCGCAAGCGCAACGCGTCGGCCCCGCCGATCACGAGCGCACGACCATGGGTCCGGTGGTCAGCAGCGTGCAGTTCGAGCGTGTGGAGCGGCTCATTGCGGCAGGCATCGACGAAGGCGCGCAAGTCGTGGCGGGTGGCCTCGGGCGTCCGCCGGGTCTTGAACGCGGCTATTACGTGCAACCGACGGTCTTCGCGGATGTGCGCCCTTCCATGACGATCGCGCGCGAAGAGATCTTCGGCCCGGTGCTCGCGATCATGCCGTATCGCGATGAGGAAGAAGCGATTGCGATCGCTAACGACAGTCCCTTCGGGCTCGCGGCTTATGTTCAATCCGCCGATCTGGAGCGCGCGCGGCGCGTGGCGTTCAGGCTGCGTGCGGGCAGCGTGTATCTGAACTATCCGTCGTGGGATGCGGGCTCGCCGTTCGGTGGGTACAAGCAGTCGGGCAACGGGCGTGAATACGCTGAGTGGGGGCTTGAGGCGTTTCTTGAGGTGAAGGGTATTGTGGGGTTTGGCGAGTGAGCGTGCTTTGGCGTTTTTGCGCTTAGTCGGACCGTTCACCGCTTGATGCTTAACGCTTGCCGGGCCGCCGCGTTTCAACGCGAGCGGCCCTTCATCTCATTCACGCACGCCCGCGCAACATATCCGCAATCCGCTCCGCGATCATGATGGTCGGCACATTCGTGTTCGCGCACGGTATCGACGGCATCAGCGACGCATCGCACACGTAAAGTCCGCTGACGCCATACACCGCGCCGCGCGCGTCGCAGACGGCGAGCGCGTCGTCTGCTGCGCCCATGCGGCAGGTTCCGGACGGATGCCAGGTGCCGCCGACTGAACGCGTCACGAAGCGCGTCAGCGCATGGTCGTCGGCGAGCAATTCGTTTAGCGTCACGCCTTGCGTGACCACGCTGCGCACCAGCCACGCGCGCAATGGTCCCGCAATGTCCAGCAACGCGCTCAGTATTCCGCGTTGCAACGCGTTCCACGCGCCCGGCACGGCCACGCTCGCGACGCGCGGCGAATAGCTCGAAGGCAGCAGCGTGGCGCGGTGCTTCGCCATCAT
Organism: Paraburkholderia phytofirmans; assembly: GCF_046028095.1. Classification (GTDB taxonomy): domain Bacteria; phylum Pseudomonadota; class Gammaproteobacteria; order Burkholderiales; family Burkholderiaceae; genus Paraburkholderia; species Paraburkholderia phytofirmans_A. Next base: position 176,239 of record NZ_JAQQDJ010000013.1, on the reverse strand, counting down.
CGGATCGGCGAGTGTGCGGGCGCCGAAGCACAGCGCGAGTTTCAGCCGCTCGAGATCGCGCGCGTCGGAGAGCATGTTGAAGTCGACGACGGGTTCGTCGCGCGGATCGGCCGACGCGAGACTCACGCGGCCGCGCGAGTATGACTTGTTCACCCAGAAGAAGATCGTGCCGAGCCGGTGGCCGACCGAATGCCAGCCCGAGCGCGACAGGATCGCACCGTGCATGTCGCCGGGCACCGCCCCGCTCACGCCCGACGAGAAGCGCACGATCGCCTGCTCGTGATGCTCGTCCGGATATGACGTGCGGGCAGCGCGCGGCAGAAACGCCGACACGGCAATCGACGGATGCTCCATCAGATTGCCGCCGACACCGCCTCGATCCGCCACCACCTCGATACCGTGCGCGGCGAGCTCGGCCGCCGGGCCGATGCCGCTTCGCATCAGCAGCGCCGGGCTGTGGATCGCGCCCGAGCAGATGATCACCTGTTTGGCGCGTAACGTTTCGCTGGCGCCGTCCTGGCCGACGACCCGCGCGCCAATAGCAAGCTTGCCGTCGAACAACACGCGTTCGACGAGCGTGTGCGTGCGGATCGTGAGATTCGGGCGCGCGCGCACGGTGTCGTCGAGATAGCAGACCGAGGTCGGGATGCGCTCGCCCGCTGCGCTCACCGCGATCGATCCAATGAACGTGCCGTCCTGCCACTCGCCGTTCTGGTCGTCACGCCGCGGATGGCCGCGTGCGTCGAGTGTGGCGAGCACCGCGCGCACGAATGGCGAGATACGCGCCCACGGCGCGCGCTGAATGCGAATCGGCCCGCTCTTGCCATGCAACGCGCCGTCGAAGTCGCAATCGGTTTCGAGCTTGCGGAAATACGGCAGGCAGGCGCTCCAGTTCCAGCCGTGCGCGCCGAGCGCATGCCATTCGTCGTAGTCGGCCGGCGCGCCGCGATTCGCCATCAGCGCATTGATCGCCGAACCGCCGCCGAGCAGGCGCGCCTGTTCATAACGGCGCGTCGCGGCCGAGGCGCTCATGCGTGCCTTCAGTCGTTGCCAGATGTTCGCCGTGTCGAGGTAGGCGCGGCCGGGATAGCGGCTGCGCACTGCCGCGGGCATATCCGTTCGCGAGATATTGCGGCCGGCCTCGACGAGGCAAACGGTCTTGCCGGCGTCTTCCGACAGCCGCGCGGCAAGCACGCAGCCGGCCGAGCCGCCGCCGAGAATCAGATAGTCGATCACGTTCGATGAATGCGCAGACGATGAGCTGGGCGGAAGGCGCGAGAAGCGCTGAGCGTTGCGCGCGGAATTCGACGCGTTGGCGTTCAACGGCCTCGACTCGCGCGCGCAGGATGATGCCGCTTACTGCATGAACTTGAGCCAGCGCGCCTTCGCCTGGACGCCGGCGTCCGACGCCCACCATTCCTCCGACATCAACGCCTGCTTCGACGCATTCTCCGGCGAACTCGGCAGCTCGCTCGCGCGCTTCGCGTCGATCTTGCCGGTCTTGAATGCGGCCGGATTGCCCGGACCGTAGTCGATATAAAGCGGCAAGTTGGCCTGCAATTCCGGCGAGACCGCGGCGTTGACGAACTTGATCGCCTCAGGCAGGTTCGGCGCGTTCTTCAGCACGCAGAGTTGCGTGTTCTGCAGAATACCGTCGTTGAAGGTGAAGTCGACATCGGGGTTGTCCTTGCGCACCGCGCTCGCGCGGCCGTTCCAGATCATCGTCATGTCCACTTCGCCGTCGTGCAGCAATTGCGCCGACTGGCCGCCCGAGGTCCACCATACGGTCACGTCCGGCTTGATCTGCTGCAGCTTCTTGAACGCGCGATCGACGTCGAGCGGATAGAGTTTGTCGCGCGGCACGCCGTCGGCGAGCAGCGCGGCTTCGAGCACGGTCTGCGGATCATTGCGCAATGCGCGCGTGCCGGGGAATGCCTTCACGTTCCAGAAATCGGCCCAGCTCTGCGGCACTTTTTTCAACGACTTCTTGTTGTAGCCGATCACCGTCGAATAGAACTCATACGCGACCGAGTACGGCGTGCGGTACTTCTCCGGCATGGCCGCCGCATTCGGAATCTTCGAGAAGTCGAGCTTTTCCAGCAAGCCTTCCTTGCCGCCGCGCAGGCAGTTGGAGGTCGGCGTGTCGACCACGTCCCAGATCGGCTTGCCGGTCGCGGCCTGCGCTTTGATCTGCGGCCACGCGTCCGGAATGCTGTCCTGGTTCACCGTGATGTTGAGCAGCTTCGCAGCCGGGTCGAGAATCGCCTTGGTCTGCGCTTCCTGGTAGGTCCCGCCTTGCGAGACGAAGGTGATCTTGCCGGCGGCGGCAAACGCGGGCGTCAAACACGCGGGCGCGAGATTCGCGACGCCGAGGATCAGAACTGCGGCAAGCGGGCGCAACATGGGCTTCTTGATCACGACGGGGTCCTCGAGACGGTTGAGCGAACAAATCGTCGATGTCATGCATCGTTGAGCCCAATATAGTGAGTCTATTTATCCGCCACAACGCCGGAATTGTTTGAGTGCCCATGACGCCACGTTATGACCCGGCAAAACCCTGATATGCCGTGAAAACACCGGGTGCGTACGCGCGAGGCGCGCGCCGCCGGCTTATGCCAGGTTATCGGCGCTCACGCGTCATACCTTCGCGATGTGAGTATCGGAAATGGCGCGCACGTCGATGCGGCGCGGCAGAATCGCGTCGCGGCTGGCGCTGTCAGCGACCTTCTGCAGCGCGCTGATATCCGCCTCGTTGACGAAGTGCTGTTTCAGCGACGCGCGTTGCGTAATGCGCTTCGCGGCATCGAGCGGCGAACGCGTCAGCGACGCGTAGATCTGCGCGTAGGCGTCCGGATTCGCGAGTGCCCAATCGCCCGCGCGCTGGAAGCGCAACAGCACGTCGGCAATCGCCGCGCGCTTGCGCGGTTCCGCGAGGGCCGCGCCCGAGGCGGTAATGAAACCGAGTCCGCTATTGATGCCGGTGCCGTCGCGCAGAATGCGCGCGCCGCGTTGCACGGCGATGCCGTAGTAAGGATCGAATGTGGCCCATACGTCGATCGAGCCGGACGCGAACGCGGCAAATGCATCGACGGGCAGGATGAAACGGACGTTGACGTCGTCTTTCGAGAGGCCGGCTTCGGCTAACGCGCCATAGAGCTGGAACTGCGAAATGCTGCCCCGCGCCGACGAAACGAACACCGTGCGCCCTTTCAGGTCCGCAACCGTGCGAATCTTCGAGTCTTGTGCGACGAGAATGCCGAGTTGCTCGCCGGAACCGACGCGCGTCGCCACAATCTTTAGAGTCGGATCGCCGACGGCTGCGGCAAGCACCGGCAAATCGCCGGCAGGTGCGAGATCGACGGCGCCCGCGCGCTGCGCTTCGAAGAGCGGCGCCGCGCCCTGGAAATTGGCCCAGCGAAACGCGTACGGCGCGCCGTCGAGCACCTTGGCCGCTTCGGCCAACGCACGCGTGCCGCCCGCCTGATCGCCGAGCACGAGTGTGACCTGCGCGAGTTCGGCAGCCTGTACGCCGGGCGAATTGAATGCACCCGCTGCGGCACAAGCCGGCACCGCGCTCAGGAGTTTAAGTGCGCGCCGCCGTGCGGAAAACGAAGCAGGAATGGAACCGGCCATATGTCCTATGTCCTCTCTGACGATATGCTCGCCAGCGTAGCGACGAAGACCGCCGCTGGGAATTATTCTCTTTCGATATGTTTATATCGAATCAATATTTATCTTTTGCATTTAATGGCTTCTGCGTTTTGCCTCGTTTTCTTCAGGTTTTCGACGCGCGCATGCGCTTATGCACTGGCGTTCGATGGTTAGCTGAAACCGTCAGTTCGCGCCGCGCAAGCTCGTTGCTAGCATGGTCGATTGGCCTTCCCTTCAGACTCGACTCAAGGACTATGAATCATGGCGCTGCTCAACAGACGGGCGTTTATTCGCGTCGCGCTGGCTTCCTCGCTCACCACGCTCGCGACGCGCGGTTACGCGCAAACATCGGCCGCCAACGGCCAGCCGATCGCGTTGCGGATCGGCTATCAGAAGTCGTCGACGTTGATCACGCTGCTCAAGGCGCGCGGGTCGCTGGACAAGGCCCTGGCGCCATTGGGCGTGCGCGTGTCGTGGAATGAGTTTTCGAGCGGCTTGCCTTTGACCGAAGCGCTCAACGTCGAGGCCGTCGATTTCAGCGCGGACGTCGCGGACACCGTGCCGATCTTCGCGCAAGCCGCGCACGCGCGCTTCGTTTACGTCGCGCAGGAAGCGCCGTCGCCGGGCGCCCAGGCGATCATCGTCAAACAGGATAGCGCGCTCCATACGCTTGCCGATCTCAAGGGCAAGCGCATTGCCGTGACCAAGGCCGCCGGCAGCCACTATCTGCTGCTTGCAGCGCTTATCAAGGCAGGTCTCACGCCGGCTGATGTGCGCATCAGCTACCTCACGCCGGCCGACGGCCGCGCGGCCTTCGAGCGCGACAGCGTCGATGCGTGGATCACGTGGGATCCCTATGTGGCATCCGTCGACCGCGACGCCGACGTGCGCATTCTCGCGGACGGCAAGGGACTCGCGTCATATCAGCGTTATTACCTCGCGTCGAATCGCTTCGCGCAGGCGCACCCCGAAGTCATCCAGATCGTGTTCGATCAGTTGACGCAAGCCGGCGAGTGGCTGCGCGCGCATCCTCAGGACGCGGCCCAAACGCTCGTGCCGATCTGGGGACTCGACGCAGCCACGATCGAGCGTGCGAACGCGCGCCGCAGTTATCTGGTGCGCCCTGTTCTTGCGCAGAATTTCGGCGAACAGCAGAAGATCGCAGATACGTTCTTTCAGGCCGGATTGTTGCCCGCCAAAGTCGAGACCGCGCAGGCGCAGCGCTGGGACTTCGGAACGAAACGCGGCGAGCCGGCGGGTAGCTGATGGCATTGGACCCGCTGATGTGGGGTGTCAAAACGGTGTCAAAACGAGTGGAGAAAACCGCATAAATCGCATTGCAAAACGCCGCGCAAAATGTTTTTTGGCGGTCGATTATCATGATTCGATCACCTCACTCGAACGGCTCGGTGTTGGATATGACGAATACAGGCAAGGCGTTGATAATCGCGCTGGTTCTGGTGGACGTGGGATTCATCGCTTACCAGCTTCTCCCTAAAAGCAACCGCTCCGAGGCGGCGCCGGACGCGGTAACGGCCAATTCCATCACGACGGCGCCGGCCGGTCCGCGCGTCGACGGCACGCATGTGACCGCGGGCAACGTGGTGCCCACTTCGCCGTCCGCGAACAGCCCGGGCGGAACCACGGGCGCACCGCTGGCTTCTCAATCGGGTCCGGTCGCGAACGGCACTCAGCCACAAGCATCGCGACATAAACAGCCCGGCCGCGCGTCTGCATCGGCGCAGGCGCGCGAGTCCGTCGCGGCGAAGGCGAACAGCGCGCAGTCGAGTGAACGCGCGCGAGGCGATTTGACCCAGCATGGTTCGAATGCCGTCGCGGCGGCCATGACGGAACAGCTCGTCAGGGAATCTTCCAAGCCCGATCCTTCGTTGCCGCTCCCACCGTCGACGCAAACCGCGCCGGCTAGCCAGGACCACCGCGGTTCGAACCCCGTCGCCGCCGCGATGACGCAGGAACTGGTGAGGGAATCGATACGGGTCGGTCCGGCTTCGCAGGCACCGGCGCCGAGTGGCGCGCAGTAATGTTGCACTCCGAACTAATTGAATGACGGCTTGCCTACGATCGATAGGCAATCTGCTCAACTACGCAGCGGCATGGCTGTCGCGTGCACCTCAAACACCGCAACTCGCTGCCATCGACCACATTATCGAAAATATGCGCGTGTTGCCGCATACGCTTCTTCGCAGACTCGAAGCTGAAAGCAGCTTGTATTGCAGACGCGCACGACAACGTCTATGTCGCGGACCGCAGCAACCGGCGCATCCAGGTGTTCGACACGGAAGGCACGTTCCTGCGGCAATTCACGATCGACGTGCCGGTGCCGCCGGACGCGCGTCCGGCGATCGGCAACATGCCGGACGAAGCGGCCATCGCGGCCGGCACGTTCACGCCGGGTTCGCCGTGGGCGATCTGCATCTCGCCGGGACCGAACCAGGTGCTTTATAGCGCCGACGCTTTCCCGGGCCGCATCTACAAGATGACACTCGACGGCAAGGTGCTCGGCGTACTCGGCAAGGCCGGCAAGCAACCGAAGCAGTTCGGCTGGATTCATCAGATGGCGTGCCCGTCGGAGAACGTGCTGTTCGTCGCTGAACTGCTGAACTGGCGTGTGCAGAAACTGGTGCTGCACGCTTGACGCACCGCTTTCGTCGCGCGGGTTCGTTCGTTGAAGGACGACTTTTCGGATAGCAAATCGATTTCGTACCGCTGTGATCGGAATCGTCGCGCGTGCCCGGAGTGTTTGGCTGCGGCGATGTTCAGCGGCCCGTGGTCAAACGCGCTGCCTGCGCCGTTGGCGAGCGCAGCACGGCAATCGCGTTCGCCCCCAAATGTTTGCAGCAAAACGCCCGCTGGCGCTGGCTCCCGGCGCGAGGCTCCCGCCCGCTCGCAAAAGTGCGCCGGCCGCTGGACGGAGGCGCCGCGAACGCCTATTCTTCAGCGGAATAGGTCGACTTTCAGATTACCGAAGATTGACTAAAAAACAGGCTTCTATTCGCCCGATTGAAACCTGCCCCGCCAGCGCACACTGAACTTGTGCCAATTGCGCAAGGAGCCCGCGATGTCCACCCGCCAAGATAAAGATAACGAGTTCGAAATCGGCCTGCCGGCCGCTTCAGCCGCCGAATGGACCAGCCCGGTGCCGGGCGCCGACGCCGGAACGATGCGCGGCTTGCACCTCGCGTCGGAGAGCGTGCTGTGCCTCGCGACGCAGACCTACAACGCCGTTGCGCGCGGCGACTCGGCGGGCGCGGAGGCAGCGCGCGCGTCGCTCGAAGAGCAACTGCAACTGGCCACGCGCCTGATCGACGAGCTTCTGTTCGACGGCAGCGGCCCGCATACGACGCATTGACCGGCCCGCCGGCCGAACAGCATCAATCACAGTCTCACCCTCTGAAAATCGACATGAGCGCTCTGACGGTACTTCTTTGCATCTGGGCCATGCTGGCCTTTTGCGCAATCCTCTTCATTCGCGGCGCCACCGCGCGCGTGGAGCGTCCGACCAAGGCACCGCAAAAGCGCCCGGCGCGCTTTTCGATCGCGGAGTAACGGCAAGCAGGCGATCCCGATTCGAGCGTGAGAACACGTGCGAATCCTTCGAACGTTCTCATCGGAATAGTCGTACGGCAAAAGCGGCCCGGCAGCCCATCATCACCACAGGTCGCAACGACCCGGCAGCCACCGCGGCATGAATCCGAGCGGCGCAGCGCCGCCCGGCCGTCATCTGCCCAGCCCTTTATTCCATGGAGATCGTCATGCTGAAGTTTTACTTCCACCCCTCGCCGAACCCGATGAAAGTCGCGTTGATGCTCGAAGAACTGCAGACCCCGTTCGAACTGATCGCGGTCGACACGTTCAAGGGCGAGCAACATCGCCCCGAGCTTCTGCGGATCAACCCGAACGCAAAAGTCCCCGCGATCACCGACGACGGTGTGACCGTGTTCGATTCGCACGCCATCCTGCTGCACCTCGCGGCAAAGCACGAACGGTTCCTGCCGGCCTCGGCTGCCGAACGCGCGCAGGCCTTGTCGTGGCTGATGTTCGTCGCGACCGGGCTGTCGCCGTTCTCCGGCCAGGCGGTGCACTTTCTGCATCACGCGCCGACGCCGCTGCCGTATGCGCGCAACCGCTATCTGAAGGAAGTGGAGCGCCACTATCGCGTGCTAAACGAGCGCCTCGCGACGTCGAAGTATCTGGCGGGCGACACCTACTCGGTCGCGGATATCGCGCTGTGGGGCTGGGCCAGCTTCGCAGGCTACATTCTCGGCGAAGCGGGTCTGAGCGCGTATCCGAACGTGAAGCGCGTGGTGGACGAAATCTCCGCGCGTCCGGCCGCGGCGCGTGCACAAGCCTTGAAAGGCAAGCTGACGCTGAAAGCCGAGTTCGACGAAGAGACCCGTCGCGCGCTATTTCCGCAAAACGAAGGCGTGACCTTTTAAGCGCTTTCCGGTCGGACACGCCGCGTGAACTGCCGCCATCGTGCAGCGGCTCACGCGGTTAAGCGGGTTACAAAGTCACCGGGTCTTCATTTAAGGCCGAGCCGTTTAGCCAGCCGGTTCAGATTCGCGCGGTCAAGCCCAAGCTCGCGTGCGACCGCCGCCCAATTCTGATTGTGGCGCGCCAAAGCGTCGACAACGGTGTTCCGCTCGAACTCGGTGACCGCGCTGCGAAAATCCTTCGATCCGGTCGCAGTTGTTTCAACTTGGGTCTTCTGGGTTGAGTCTTCTTCCGGAGCAGCCGCCAACGCAAAGTCCGCGGCCGTCAACGTCAGGATCCGGCGACGCTCGCGATTCGTGGCCAGCGCCTTGAGCGCGCTCCGGCCGATCAGGTGCTCCAGCTCACGCACGTTCCCCGGCCACGGATAACGCAGCAGCATGGCTTGCGCATCCGCCGAGAGACGCACGCTCAACAGACCGAGCCGCGAGCGATTCTCTTCGAGGAAAAACCCCGCGAGCAGCAACACGTCGCGGCCGCGTTCGCGCAACGGCGGCACGCGCAACGGATAGACGCTGAGCCGATGGTAGAAGTCCGCGCGGAACCGGCCTGCGCGAACCTCCTCAGCCAGATCGCGATTCGTCGCGGCGATCAGCCGCACGTCGACCTTGTGCTCGTGGTCAGAGCCGATGCGCTGCAACTGGCCGTTCTGCAAAACCCGCAACAGCTTGGCCTGCACGAGTAGCGGCAGTTCGCCTACTTCGTCGAGAAAAATCGTGCCGCCGTCGGCCAGTTCGAATTTGCCGCGCCGGTCCGACGACGCGCCGGAGAACGCGCCCCGCACGTGCCCGAACAGTTCGCTCTCGACGAGCGTATCCGGCAGCGCGGCGCAGTTCAGGCTGATCATCGGCTTGTTCGCGCGCGACGAGAGCGCGTGAATCGCGTTGGCCACGAGTTCCTTGCCGACGCCGGTCTCGCCGGTGATCAGCACGGTCAGATCGCTGCCGGCGACCACCTCGATTTCCTTCATCAGATGCGTGTGCGCCTCGCTGCTGCCGACCATCTCGCGCCGGCTCTGGCTGCTCGCCTGCCGGTAGGCTTCGGCGCGCGCCCGCTCTTCCTCGCTGCTGCGCGCGAGCGTGTCGATTCGCTCGACGACGCTCACGGTCGCGGCGGCCAGGCCCAGAAACGCCCGCAGCGACGCCATGTCGATGCTGTCGAAGCGCGCCGGGTCGAGCGCATCGAGCGTGAGCAAGCCCCACGGCCGGCCGCGCACGAACAGCGGACAGCCGAGGCAGTCATGCACTTCGAGATGCCCGGCCACGCCTTGCACGAGGCCGTCGTAGGGATCCGGCAAATCGGAATCGGCGGCGAAGCGGGTCGGCTCCGGCCGTGACAACAACTGCTCGAAGCGCGGGTGGTCGCCGACACGAAAGCGCCGCCCCAGCGTATCGCTGCTCAATCCGTCGATGGCGAGCGGCACCAGCGTGTCGCCCTCCAGACGCAAAAGAGCGGCCGCGTCGCCGGGAAATAGCGCGCGCAGGCTGCTCAGCAGACGCCGGTAGCGTTCGTTCTCGGGCAGATCGTGCGAAAGATCGCGGATCAGCGGCGTCAGGACGTCGAGTAGCGCTTCCGCAGTCAGATTGACTCCGTCTGGAGTCTTTTCGACTAAGGTCGAATTGACCATTATTAAATTCAGATCGTTGATTTATCTACATTTTATACCTGGCACGGAACATGGATAGATAAGCGCATCAGTCGAAGCACGACTGGATATCCACCAACAACCAGGACTTCCTATGCTTTCCTCCGAACACCGCGCCATCGTCAAAGCCACCGTTCCCCTTCTCGAAAGCGGAGGCGAGGCCCTGACCACGCACTTCTACGACATGCTGATCAGCGAACATCCCGAAGTGCGCCCCATGTTCAACCTCGCCAATCAGGCGAGCGGCGCGCAGCAACGCGCGCTCGCCAACGGCGTGCTGATGTACGCACGTCACATCGATCAACTCGAACAACTGGGCGGGCTGGTCTCGCAGATCATCAACAAGCACGTCGCGCTGAATATCCTGCCGGAGCATTATCCGATCGTTGGACAGTGCCTGCTCAGATCCATCCGCGAAGTACTCGGCGCGGAGATCGCCACCGACGCGGTTATCGAAGCGTGGGCCGCCGCCTATCAGCAACTCGCCGATCTGTTGAGCGGCCTCGAAGAGAAAATGTACGCCGAGCGCGAAGCGGCGCCGGGCGGCTGGCGCGGCACGCGGCTCTTTCGCGTCGCCCGCAAGGTGCGGGAAAGCGACGAGATCACGTCGTTCTATCTGCGCCCCGACGACAACGGCGAGTTGCTCGCGTTTCATCCGGGGCAATACATCGGCGTGCGGCTCGTGATCGACGGCGAGGAAGTGCGGCGCAATTATTCGCTCTCGGCCATGTCGAACGGCGAGGAATACCGGATCAGCGTGAAGCGCGAACCGAACGGCAAGGTGTCGAACCATCTGCACGCAAGCGTCAATGAAAACGATACCGTGGAACTGTTCGCGCCGGCCGGAGATTTCAAGCTCGAAGACAGCGACAAGCCGCTGGTGCTGATCAGCGGCGGCGTGGGCATCACACCCACGCTCGCGATGCTGCAAGCCGCGCTGAAGACCGATCGCCCTGTGCACTTCATTCACTCGGCGCGTCACGGCGGCGTGCATGCGTTCCGCGACGCGATCGACCAATTGGCCGCGCGTCATCCGAAGTTGAAGCGTTTCTATTGTTATGAGCAGCGCCGTGCGGAAGACGCCGACGCGCACGGCATCGGCTATCTGGACGAAAAGCATCTGGACGCGTGGCTGCCCAGGACGCGTGACGTCGATGTCTATTTCCTCGGGCCGATCGCGTTCATGAAGGCCATCAAGAAGCACTTGAAGGCGATCGGCGTGCCGGAGTCGCAAAGCCGGTACGAGTTCTTTGGTCCGGCTTCCGCTCTCGAATAAAGCGCGGGTTGCGGTTGACGTGCAAATAGCCGGAGCCGGCTATTTGCATGCAACTGCCGGTCGCGCTGATGTCACGCCTTCAGCAAAGCGTTGCGCTCGTCACCCAGGACATGCCCTTGAAGCGCGCGATCAGGGTGTCCACCAACTCGCGCTGCGCCTGAGCCAGCGCAATCGTGACCTCTTCAAAGCCGCTGCCCGGAAGCGTCGTGACAGCGACTGTCTCGACGTTGCGGGAGAATGGAAATAGCACCTGCCAGATTGCGGCAATGCGCATGCCGTGAAGCGCCGCGCGCACCACGAGTCGATGACGGCCCGAAGTTTGCGACGTCAGTACCTGCAAACCGCTCTCAGAAGATTCACTGGTCATGTCGTATCCTTTTATATTGACTGAGCCGCGTCGCTCGCGGCTTTTCGATGTTTGTCCGATTCTCCCACCTTATTAAGGCATCTTGATGATTCCGCTCAAGCGTCTGAGCAACGCGTCAGCATGCTCGCGGTCGACCTGCGATATCCCGCGCTGATTCAGTATCGCCTCGATCCGTTGACGCCAATAACCCGGCTCATTGATCAGCGACGTGCAAGCCATCGAATCACCTTTTGAAGTAAATCGCTCAAGCGTTGTGACTATCGTTTCAATGTGCGAAAGATCGTTCTTATATGAAGCGTGACTTCCCATTACATTCCCGGCTGACTTTATTAAGCGCCTTCGGATCGCCCTTCGAACGAGTTGGCAAGCAATGCGATACCCATTTCGTTTCCGAATCGGCCGATCCGTCCTGCTTGGAGGAAAGCGAAACAACAGCCCCGGCGCGCTTGCGCCAGGCTGCGTGAGCATTGCTGTTGGCTGATTGGTTTTATTTGGCCCGCGCCGGTGCAGGCACCGTCAGTTGACTGGCCTGCGCCATGGCAATGGCTTGCGCGGTGGCTTTGCGCATCGCGTCGTAGGCAGCGCCCGCACTGGAAACCGCCGACTTGAACGCGGTGACCGCGAGTTCGGAACCCGCGGGCGCATTGCGCGCGAGGTCGTTGAAAACCGTCTGCATTTTCGAATTGGACTGGGCGAAACGGTCTTCGAAAATCTTCAGAAACTCAGCTTGTGCCGCATTCGCGATTTCAAGCAGGTGACTGTTATAAGACAGTACTTTCTCCGCGACGGGCTTCGCGTTGCTGGCCTGATGAACAAACAATTCGACCGGCGTCTTGCCGGACATCGCCGTCTGCCATGCCTGCTCGCTCTCCGCAAGCGTGGCTCTCGCTGCCTGCAGGTTCAACTTGGCCAGTTCTTCAAAATACTGGAATGTTTGCTGCGTCAAAGAAAACGCGACGGCAACGTTGGCACTTTGCATGGAGATGAATTGCTCTGGGGTCGAAAAATACACTCTGGACTCCTTCTCTAAAACGTTCACATTGCTCAGACAAGAGGCATGCGAAACCAGCGGGACGCAAGCAGATTGTTGACCCTCGAATTGCGCCAACCCGCTCGAATCGTTCTGCGATGCAGCATTAGATGAAACATTCTAACTTTGTTAAATCTGCGCTTGGCGCACTCTTTTGTAGGTAATTACCCTTGACCGATGGCGTAGTTTTGGCTGAGGAATAACGCAGCGGCGACGTTTCAAAGATCAGTGGAATAAGCGCCGCTTCGGCGCATGCGCCGAGGTGTGGGAAACAGCGTGGAAAACACTGTCATTAAGCGGCTTGATCGCGCTATGAAAGTGCGTGAGCAGATGTGCAATAGACGGTCAAATGCATGCGAATGCGACCGCCTATCTCATGGGAGAAAAAATAAATGTGATGCGGATTTACAACCATTCACTGGCAGGCGCTGCGGAATTTAATCCGGCGGCAATACCAGTGGACCGCAATTGGTATCAGCAATAAACGTCGCAAGTAATTTGGCCGGGTGCACCGCATCAGGGTTCTCGGCGAACAGATGTAGCGCGCGCGGCGGCTCGAGCCAGGTCTGTCCAGCCGCGTAGTCGACAGGCGGCTCGCCCTGCAGTTGCGAGCGGATCGTCCCTTCCAGCACGACTGCGGTCACTGCACCAGGGTGACGATGCGCGGGCGTAAAGCCTAGCGGCGGAAAGTCGACGATCGCCGTCGTCACCGACTTGCCGGGCGCATTGGGCAGCGCTTCGCACGAGAGCACCTTCACCGTCGACGCCGGCCGGCTCGCTGCACCGGTATGCGTCGACGCGTTGGACATCAACGGATCGCCACCGCAGATGTCGGCGAGCCAGTCGATTGCCGAACGTGGCGCCGACGGACCGAGCGCCAGCATCATCGTCGTGGCCAGTGCGAGCATGGCGGGCTTGCGCGCAAAACGCGGACGCGGCAGGGTCGGCGTTAGCGGATTCATACGCGCGCCGCCGAGCGGCTGTCCGGCGACCAACCCAACTCACGGCGTGCCTTCGCGCTGGTCACTTCGGCGGCGTCTTGCGCGATGTTGTACACACCCGCGCTGTCCCGTTGCAGCGCAAGCAAAGCCGCAAAGGCGGCCGCTTCGACGTGCAGCGGACTCGAACCAGCCGGCGCGTCGGCGCCCGTGCCGGGGCCGTAGATCTGTCCATAGCGAAGCACTGTGCCGTTCAGCGACGCCGCTTCCAGCACGTGCCGCTCGAGCGCGGCGACGCCACGCACGCTCGTGCCGCGCGCGCCCTGCGCATCGATATCGAGCGGGGAGCTTTCGCCGTAAGGCGTCGCTCCTGGCCGGTACGCCCATGCAATGCTTTGCGCGATCATTTTGCTGCTGCCCGCCGCGAGCGCCGCGGCCACCAGGTTGCGCGTACCCTCATCGCGTATCCGCGCGTTCGCCGTCACCGCCTGCGCCATTCGAGCAGGGTCGAGCCCGGGCGGCAAGTCGGTCAATTGATGAATCACGCTGGCCGGCGCGATGCGCACGAGCGCTTGACGCAGCGCGGCCGCATCGAATACATCGACGACGACCGGCACCAAGCCCGCGTCCTCGAGTTCTCTCGCACGGTCCGCGCGCCGCGTGCTGCCGAACACCGTGTAGCCCGCGCGGATCAACTGCGGCGCAAGCGCGCTGCCGATTGCGCCCGTTACTCCGGCGACAAAAACTTTGTGTGCCATTTCCTTTCTCCCATCAGCCGTTCAGTTTCCGATGAGCCCAGCATAAGACTGTGAATGGTCATCAAAAAGGTCCATTATTCGGAAACTGACTGAGCCAATTAGACGGGACCAAAGTGCGGCGAGCCGAACAGATTGAACTTGCGCTAGCGCCCAGGCTGGAAGGCGTACCGCTTCAGCGCTGGCTCTACGACGAGCTGCGCAAGGCGATCCTGACAGGGACGTTGCCGCCGGGCGCGCGCCTGCCATCCACACGCGATCTCGCAGCGCGATCTCGACTGTCGCGCGGAACGGTGCTGGGCGTTTTCGCGCAACTCGAGGCGGAAGGGTATCTGTCGGGCGCGGTGGGACGAGGCAGTTTTGTTGCGGGAGAACTGCCGGATCGGCGCATCGACAGCGGCGAGCGGCCATCGCCCAGAAAGCGCGATGGCCGGCCGTTCGCCCGCGAGCGCAACCGCGACTGCGACAACGGCACGCAACCGCCTGATATCGAGTTGTCGACGCGTGGCCGTTTGCTCGCGCGCAGCGCGTTTCAGCTCAGCGGCCGCACCCATCCGGCGCGCGCGTTTCGCGCCAGCCAGCCCGATCTCGACGCGTTTCCCTTCGAACTGTGGGCGCGGCTGGCGGCAAACCGGGTGCGTCGCGCGCGGCGGGATCTGCTCGGCGACGGCGAGGCGCAAGGATATCGGCCGCTGCGCGAAGTGATCGCCGCTTATGTCGGCCCGTCGCGCGGCATTCGATGCTCGGCGGACAACGTCGTCGTGTTGGGCAGCGTTCAGCAGGCGATCGATCTGAGCGCTCGCTTGCTGCTCGATCCCGGCGACACTGCGTGGATGGAAGATCCCGGTTATCCCGGCGCCCGCTTCGTGCTCGAAGCCGCGGGCGCGCGAGTGATCGGCGTGCCGGTCGACACAGCCGGCGTCGATGTGTCATGGGCCCGTCAGCACGCCGCAACAGCGCGCCTCGCTTATGTCACCGCCGGGCGTCAGGCGCCGCTGGGTCCGCCGCTCGCGCTCGAACGGCGGCTGTCGCTGCTCGAATGGGCGCGCAACCGGGGCGCCATCATCATCGAGGACGACTACGACAGCGAGTACCGCTTCGAGGGCCACCCGCTCGCCGCGCTGAAGAGCCTCGATGATCACGGACACGTGATCTACTGCGGCACTTTCAGCAAACTATTGTTTCCCGCTTTGAGGACCGCATACGCGATCTTGCCCGACCGGTTAATCGAGCCGTTCGTGGCCGCGCTATCGTCGACGGCGCGGCATGTTCCGACTGATCAGCAATCCGTGCTGCACGATTTCATCGCCGACGGCCATTTCGGCCGGCACATACGGCGCATGCGCATGCTCTATGGCGAAAGAGCCGAGGCACTGACGTCGGCGCTCGAGCGGCATCTCTCGGGCTTGCTTGCGCTTGCGCCGATCGTGGCGGGGCTCGACGCGCCCGCCTTTCTGCCGCAAGACGCCGACGACACCGACGTCGCGCGGCGGGCGGCACGCGAAGGTATCGAGACGCGCCCGCTGTCGCTATACGCGATCGACCGTGCCGCGCCGCCGGGGCTCGTGCTCGGTTTTGCTTCGATCGGTGTCGAGGAAATAGAGGCCGGTGTAGTCGCTCTTGCTCGGGCGTTGACGCGCCGTGCGCGGTGAGCCCGCGCGGTACGCCCGGCGCGCCGCCTGTGCGATGATGCCTCACGTCGACCCGACTCCCGGAGATCATGATGAGCGGCAAATGGTTTTCGAAGTTCTCAAGCTTCCTTTCCACGATGACCGGCAGGCCGGTCACCTTTGTTCTGGCCGTCGTCATGGTGATCGTCTGGGCCTTCACCGGCCCGCTCTTTCACTACAGCGATACGTGGCAACTCGTGATCAACACGTCGACCACGATCGTCACGTTTCTGATGGTCTTCCTGATCCAGAACACCCAGAACCGCGACACCGCCGCGATGCAGATCAAGCTCGACGAGTTGATCCGCGCATTGGAAGGGGCTCATAACGCCCTGCTCGATCTCGAAGAGCTCGAGGAAAAAGACTTGACGCGCTTTCGCAAACACTACGAAAGACTGGCTGAAGAAGCGCGCACTGCGCTGCGCGCCGGCGGCAGCGACACCGATTCGCCGTTCGTCAGCAATCGCGATGACGGTGACGGTGACGAAGACCGGCCAGGCGGTAAGGCTCGCGGGGGCTAAACCGACGCGGCGTCGCAACTCGACTAGCCGACGCTTGGTCCGCGATCACGCGTTTGCACGCAATCCGTTTAGAAACGTGCGACGTCGATCACGGCATCGGCGAATGCTTTCGGCGCTTCCCAGTTCCATCAGGCTGAGGCCCGCAACCGTCGTCCCGAGCAAACGACGACGCCGCAAATTGATCTGGTCAGACATGGCGATTCCCCTAAAGGATTAAGCGCTCGCGAGCCGTGCCGGATCGCTCTCACTGAAAGACGGCCCCAGCGGCCGCAAGCGGATGGCCGGATCGAGACGGGTCCACGGCAGATCGACGGGGTCGGCTGCCATCGGCCCCGGCGCTTTCGCCACGAGGATTGCCTCTGCAATAGCCTCGAAATCCGCGCGAAAATGCACCGAACTCTTGTTGACGAGAATCTTCATCTGCTCGGGTTCGATGCCGGCCACGCGGAACAGGTTGCGATCGAACACCTGCATCTTGACCGAGCTCACCGCAATCCTGACGCCTTCGATCCGCAAACAGGCGACCGGCCCCAACTCGCCTTGCATGCCGTTGAGCATCGGGCCGTCGAAACGGAAACGTCCGTCTGACAGGTGCTCCACTTCGAAAACGCCTTCCAGCGGCGCATCGCCCGGCACACCGGAACGTCCGCCCAGCGCGAGTGAAATACGCGCGCCCACACCTGCGCGATGCGC
The DNA here is from genome assembly GCF_046028095.1 of Paraburkholderia phytofirmans. Classification (GTDB taxonomy): domain Bacteria; phylum Pseudomonadota; class Gammaproteobacteria; order Burkholderiales; family Burkholderiaceae; genus Paraburkholderia; species Paraburkholderia phytofirmans_A. The sequence continues at coordinate 159,181 of NZ_JAQQDJ010000013.1, read as the reverse complement.
CGCTGCCGCGGCCTCCGCATCCCAGATCACGCCGACTGCCGCGTCGCTGGCGCCATTGCGCAACAGCGCGCGCACCATCCCCATCGTGTTCGAATCGCCGCCGACGCCCGGGTTGTCCTGCGTGTCCGCGATGATGACCGGTTTGCCCGCGGAACTGCTCACGCGGATTGCTTCGAGCGCCGCTTCGTCGGGCGTCAGGAACGGCACATCCCAGCGCGCTTCCTCGCCGGCGATCTTCGCGAACAGTGCGTCCGCTGCGTGTTCTGCCGCCGCTTTGTCGAATGCATAAGCCCAGATCGTCGGGCCGCACTCGGGAAAATCAGCCGCGGGAAAGCCCGGCGCAAACGACACGGTCACCACGGGCCGCTCCTCGAGATCCTCCAGCAACCGGTACATCCCACGTGCGGGCTCGACCAGCGTGCACATGCCATTCACGGGAATCAGGAACGGCACTCGACGCACCGCCCGGTGTAACGAACGCCCTTCATGCATCAGATCTTCGAGAAGCCGCGCGGCGCGCTCGCCGGTCTCGGCCATGTCAACGTGAGGATAGGTTCGATACGCCACGAGCGCACTCGCGTGCTCGAACATGCGAGCGGTCACGTTGGCATGCAGATCTAGCGACACGACCACCGGCACGCGAGCGCCGACAATCCGGCGCACGCGTTCGAGCAGTTCGCCTTCACCGTCGTCGTGTTGCTCGGTCACCATCGCACCGTGCAGGTCGAGATAGATCGCGTCGAAGCCACCTGCCTCGACAGCGGCGAGAATCTCGCCGCCGATCCGCTCGAATGCATCCGTCGTGACGTGTGCCGACGCACTGGCGCCCGCCCAGATCACCGGTTTCAGTTCATGCCCGTTCGCTTCCATGACCTTGATGAAGCCGCCAATCGGAACATTGACGTCGCGCAGTCCGAACACGTCGTCGCCGCGGACCATGGGCGGAAAGCCCTCGCCCTGAACGAAGCTCGAATAAGACGCCTTGGTGGGCGCGAAAGTATTGGTTTCATGCTGGAAACCGGCGATCAGGATTTTCATGTGTTTCACCTTTTCTCAAATAGCCTCGCGACAAATCCATGAGATGATAGGGATGCCTATCTTTTTGATTTCGACAAAGACTTTGGCATGCAGACTCAGCAGCCGTCAGTCCTGCTTGAGCGTCAGCTTGCCGGTCAATATCAGAATGGCGGCCAACGCGGCCGCACCAGCCATGACGAAGAGACCGGCATGCATGCTGCCCGTCGATGCCTTGGCCCAGCCGACCACTGCGGGACCCCAGAAGCCGCCGGACAAGCCCACGGTATTGATGAGCGCGATGCCGCCTGCCGCCGCCGTTCCCTCGACGAGTTGGGACGGAATAGCCCAGAAAACCGTATAGGCCATCCACAGGCAAGCCGTTCCCAGCGTCAACGCCACGAGTGTGAGCATCACGTTCCCGTCGGCGAAGATCGCCGCGATCAGGCAGACCGCCGCGCCGAGCGCCGGAATCGCGCAGTGGTAGCGGCGCTCGCCGACCCGGTCCGAGCTGCGGCCCGCGAGGTACATGCACACGGCGGCCGCGACGTAAGGAATCGCGCTGTACCAGCCGAGGCGAATCGTGTCGCTCACGCCCTGCTCTTTCAGCAGCGTCGGCAACCAGAAGCTGATCGCATAGATGGGAAAGATGATGCTGAAGTAAGCGAACGCGAGCACATAGACTCTCGGGCTCTTCAGCACGGCCTTGAACGAGTCCGCGCGATGTTCGGTCGGCGCGGTTTCGCGCCCCAGCACCAACTTTTCGTCGTCGTTCAGCCAGCGCGCCTGCTCGGGCCGGTCGGACAACACGCGCAGCGTCAGGAGGCCGAGTGCGATGCACGGCAGGCCTTCCACGAGAAACATCCACTGCCAGCCGGCCAGGCCGCCGACGCCGGAAAGACTCGTCATGAGCCATGCGGACACCGGGCCGCCGACAATCCCGCCGAGCGGTCCGGCGACGAACACGAGCGCAATGGCGCGCGCCATCCGCGCCGGTCCATACCAGCACGACAAGTAATAGATCATGCCCGGCGCGAAGCCCGCCTCGAACACGCCGAGCAGAAATCGCATGGCATAAAAGGCCGGCACGCTGCGCACGAACAGCATGCACGCCGACGTGATGCCCCACAGCACGAGAATGCGGCTGAAGGTCCGGCGCGCGCCGACTCTCGGCAACATGAGGTTGCTCGGCAGTTCGAACAGGACGTAGCCGATAAAGAAGATGCCCGCGCCCACGCCGTATGCAGCGTCCGAAAAACCCAGGTCGGTCTGCATCTGCAGCTTGGCGAAGCCGACGTTGACGCGGTCCAGATACGCGAACATGTAGCAGGTCACGAGAAACGGCAGCAGCCGCCAGTTGAGCTTGCTGTAGAGCGCTGAGGCAGGATCGCCGGCGGCCGATGGATGGATTGCTGACATGCGTGTCTCCCGGTTTTGCGTCCGTGGGCCCGTCGTGCGGGTTGAGTTGATGGTGGCAGGGCAAAACCGGACTAGCAAGAGCAACTAAGTTCACATATCGTTGCTCTTTAGACAACGTAGTTGTGGTGACGGAGCGATCGAATGCGAGAAATCAACCAGCAGCGTCTTCGGTATTTCCACGAAGTGCTGACCCACGGCACCATCCGCGGCGCCGCCGACCACATCAATACGTCGCCGTCGGTCATCACGCGGCAAATCAAGCTGCTCGAAGACGAATTGGGCACGGTCCTGTTCGAACGCCAGGCGCGCGGAGTCAGACCGACGGAGGCCGCGGCGCATCTGCTCGAGTTCTGGCAGGGCTACCGGTCGCAGCAGGAAAAGCTCGAGGACCAGTTGCACGCGTTGCGGGGGCTGCAGAAAGGGCGCATCCAGTTGTCCATCAGCGAAGGTTTCGTCGACACGTTCGTCGACGACGTCCTCGCGCCGTTTTGCACGCGCTATCCGCATCTGGACATCAGCATGACGACGCAGGCCGTGGACGCACTGCTGGACGACGTGGCGGAAAGCCGTGCGCATATCGGGCTGGCGTACAATCCGCCGCCCCATCCGCGTATCGAATATCGAGCCAGTTCGCACCAGCCTGTGGTGTTGCTGCTGAGAAAAGACCATCCGCTTGTCAAACGGAGAGGGCCGGCGAATGTCGACGATCTGCGCGCCTACCCGCTCGCGCTGATGCCCTCTACGTTCGGCATCGGTCATGTCGTTTCGATGCTGGAGTTGGCGGAGAACGTGACGATCCGCCCTACGTTGACAACGAACTCGCTGAGCGCGTTGAAGCGTTTCGTGACCGCGGAAAACTTCGTGACGCTCATCGGAGAGTTCGCCGCATATCGTGAGCTCGCCAGCGGCGAGTTGACCACGGTCCCGATTGCGCATCCGTTGTTTGAAGGTGCGCAGGCCAGAGTGCTGGTCAAAACGGGGCGACCGCTTGCAGCAGGGCCGCTCGAACTGCTCAAGTGGATTCAGGAACGCATGCCGATATTCGCTGCGTCCAAAGCGAAGGAAAGCCCACGGCGAAAAGCGAGCGGGCGACGGAGAGGTTGACGGCGCATGGCGTGCGCAAGTGACTGAACAATCGGCCCCGGAATGAACAAACGGGCCGCAGCGATCTTGCATATCGCTGCGGCCCGTCTTTGTGGAGCATGCCTCTTTGCCTTTGTGGCCTAAAGCGGTGGCCGCGTGAGGCGGCTCTGTAGTGCGCGCTTCGCCTAGAAACGTGCGACGTCGATCACGGCATCCGCGAATGCTTTCGGCGCTTCCTGCGGCAGGTTATGTCCGACACCGCCGCCGATGTTCCGGTGCGCGTATTTCCCGGTGAACTTCTTCGCGTACGCCGCCGGGTCCGGATGCGGCGCGCCGTTCGCGTCGCCTTCCATCGTGATGGTCGGCACGGCAATCGTCGGCGCCGTGGCCAGGCGCTTCTCCAGATCGTCGTATTGCGCCTCGCCCTTCACCAGCCCCAGACGCCAGCGATAGTTGTGAATCACCACCGCGACATGGTCCGGGTTGCTGAACGATTGCGCCGAGCGCTCGAAAGTCGCATCGTCGAAATTCCATTTCGGCGATGCCGTGTGCCAGATCAGCTTGTTGAAGTCGTGGCGATTCGCGTCGTAACCCGCCGCGCCGCGCTCGGTCGCGAAGTAGAACTGATACCACCAGGCCAGCTCCGCTTTCGGCGGCAGCGGCGTGCGGTTCGCTTCCTGACTGCCGATCAGATAACCGCTCACCGAGACCATTGCCTTGCATCGCTCAGGCCACAGCGCGGCGATGATATTCACCGTGCGTGCGCCCCAGTCGAAGCCGCCAAAAATCGCCTTGTCGATCTTCAACGCATCCATCAACGCGATGATGTCGACCGCCACGACCGCCTGCTGGCCATTGCGCGGCGTATCCGCGGACAGGAACCGCGTCGTGCCATAACCGCGCAGATACGGCACGATCACGCGATAGCCGGCTGCTGCGAGCAACGGTGTGACTTCGGCGAAAGCATGGATATCGTACGGCCAGCCGTGCAGCAGGATCACGACCGGTCCGTTCTGCGGACCCGCTTCGGCGTAGCCGATGCTGAGCGCGCCCGCGTTGATCTGCTTGACGTTGTCGAACGAAGCGACGCTCGATCCCGCCTTCGTGCTATTGGACTGCGCGTTGGCAAGCCCGCTCAGTCCCAGTTCCATCAGGCTGAGGCCCGCAACCGTCGTCCCGAGCAAACGACGACGCCGCAAATTGATCTGGTCAGACATGGCTAATTCTCCTTATGTGCGACAGCGCTGAATTGAACAGTGCGCCCGCGGGACGCACCGAATGGTTGTAGCAAAACATCGCGAAGCCTGGCCGGTACAAGCAGCCGCCCTCGAAGCCGACTTCAATTACGGCTTGGCGTAAATCGCCCCAAGACCGATTACTTGCGAGTCCGACGCATGCGAGCCCGATGCCGAGTTGCCGTCCGTCACTGGGCCATAAGACGACAACGCCAGGCCGTTCTGCGCACTCACGCGGGCTTCAGCAGCCTGGATATTCCTGGGATACTGCGTTTCATCGCCCGCCGGGTTGTAACCGGCCTTCTCCAACTGCACGAGTTCCGCGCGGACCTGCGCCCGGGTGAGCGGCTGATTCGATTGCGCGAACGACAAAGCCGGGAGAGCAACGGCAGCAGCGACGATAAGCGATTGAATGACTTTCATGACCTTCACCTCGAGAAAATGTCTTCCACGCAAACGCCCGTTTGCGTTCTGGTTAGCAAGGCCAGTTCGGCTGGCTTGGAAGCATTAGACCCCATGGACGTATCTGGCTTATGTCGGCAATGCCCGTTGTTGAAACGTTATGTACCCTGCTACGGTGCAGATACATTGCGATACAAAGAACGGGGGCGACGCCAAGGCTTCAGCTTGCCTCTGAGTCCTCGTCCATGATGAGCAGAAAGAGTGTTGCCTGGGAGGAAATGTTCAGTTTCCTGTAGAGATTGCGCCGGTGAACCTTGGCCGTGGCGGGCGACACACCCAGTTCTCTCGCCATATTCTTGGTCGAGTGACCGGCGAGAATCATCAGCGCAACTTCAATCTCGCGATGGGTCAGCGACGCATTGGATCGCTTGCGCAGTGCCTGTTCGAAGTGAAGGCGACGGTCGCTTCCCGCCGCTGAACTCGCCGGCGGCGGCAGTACGGCGGTCTGCGCCGAGAGCGCATGGCACATCAACGGAAGCAACCATGCGCCGTAAAGACAGAGCGTGCCGACGTCGGCTGAGCTGAAGCGTCGCTCACTGCCCATCGACACCGACAGCGTTCCTCCCGAGGGCAGCGGCGCCAGTAACTGCACCTCGTCTTCGAGCACGTTCACCGAAAAATAGCGGCGAAAGTATTCAGTCTCGCGGAAATGATCGGGCGCGACTTCATCCAGACAATACACGCCTGGGCTGATCGCGCCGAGGCTGAATTGATAGAAAGGGTCCAGCAAATAGACGCTGTTCAGATAGCCCCTGAACAGGTCGTCGTGCGGTGTGCGCGTTTGTGTCTCCGCGATCAACTGAGGTTTTCCGTTGGGCCAAAAGATCATCGCCACCCAGTTGTCGAAGTGGACTACTTTGCGCAACAGATCGATCAGCGCATGCCAGAACTGTTTGTCGTCGAGTTTTTCGACCAGACGTCCGAGCCGCTGATGAAATGCAACGTCCGATACCTCAAGCGGCATGTCAGTGTCCCCTCTACCCCTAAAAGGGTAGGTCGCTCCATCGTTCTAGCCCTTCGGCCTGATTTTCACCCGTGTGCGCCGCCCCTACCATCTCAGTACCCCGGCGCATAGGCAGCGGCAAGGCTTGCCCGCAGCGGGCAACACAGGAGAAACGTATGGGTATCAGAGACATCGGTGTTCGAGTCGGCCACGGGACGCCAGGTCCATTCAATAGCATCACCGACGTGCAAGGCGTCAGAGTCGGTCATCGTACCCTGGTCGAAAACCGGGCAGAAGTCTCGATTCGGACCGGCGTGACGATCATCGAGCCGCGCGCCGGCATTGCGCGGTTCGATCCGTGTTACGCGGGCGTCCATGTGCTCAACGGAAACGGCGATGCCACCGGCCTGGAGTGGATACGCGAATCCGGCTTGCTGACCACCCCCATCGCGTACACCAACACGCACAGCGTCGGCGTGGTTCGCGATGCACTGGTTGCCGCCGAACGCGCGACGCTCGGCGATAGCCAGTACTGGTGCATGCCGGTGGTGCTCGAAACCTTCGACGGGGTGCTGAACGATATCTGGGGGCAGCACGTCACGGCGGCGCATGTTCACGAGGCGCTGGCCGCGGCCCGCGGCGGACCTGTCGAGGAAGGGTCGGTTGGCGGCGGCACCGGCATGATTTGCCACGAGTTCAAAGGCGGCATCGGCACCGCCTCGCGCCAACTCGCGACAAAGGACGGCGGCTGGACCGTCGGCGCGCTGGTCCAGGCCAACTACGGCCGGCGCGATGCGCTGCGCGTGGCCGGCTATCCGGTTGGCGACGTGCTGCGCGATCTGCCCTCGCCATTCGACAAGCGTCAGATGGGCGTCCCCGGAATGGGATCGATCGTGGTGACGCTCGCGACCGACGCGCCGCTTCTTCCACATCAGTGCGAGCAGGTCGCACGACGCGCAAGCATTGGATTGGCGCGCGTGGGCGGCGGCACCGAATATTCCAGTGGCGACATTTTCATCGCGTTCTCAGTCGGCAATCACGGCATACCTCCGGCGGATTACGGCAAAGCGATCGAACCGGTGATCAGCGTGCGCAGTGTCACTCACGATTTTATTTCTCCGCTATTCGTCGCGGCCGCCGATGCCGTCGAAGAAGCCATTCTCAACGCACTTGTCGCTGCTGAAGATACGAACGGACAGCGCGTGCATGTGCCCGCGCTGAGCGCGGCCCGACTGCTGAAAGCACTGGAGCTGGTCGGCTGGCGCCGCCCAGCGGATCGAGCCGAGCGCCCGTTCACAGACTGACTCTTCTCCTCGCATGCGCTTCTTCATTCAAACTGGAAGACCACTATGACATCCCGCCATCTCATCAGCATAGTCACTGGAATCCTCGCAGCATCCGGGATGCTGGCGGCGACCACTCACCCTGTCAAAGCCGAAGAACTGAATGTCTACAACTGGTCGGACAACATCGCTGAGGACACCGTGTCGGGCTTCGAAAAAGAAACCGGCATTCACACGCGATACGACGTGTATGACGGCGACGACACCTTGCAGGCAAAGTTGCTGAGCGGTTCCTCAGGCTATGACGTGGTGGTGCCGTCGTCCGCCTATGCCGGCAAGCAGATCGAAGCGGGCGTCTATCGCAAGCTCGACAAGAGCAAGATTCCAAACCTGGTCAATCTCGATCCCGTACTCATGAAGATGCTGGCATCCGCCGATCCCGGCAATCAGTACACGGTGCCCTGGTCGTGGGGAACGGACGGCATCGGCTACAACATGACGAAGGTCACGCAAATTTTGGGCAAGGACGCACCCTACGATAGCTGGGATCTGCTATTCGATCCGCAATACGTGTCCAAACTGAAAACTTGCGGCGTTTCCGTACTCGACTCTCCGGAAGACGCTTTCTCGGTCGGCTTGATCTACCTGCACAAGGATCCCAATAGCACTAACCCAGCTGACTATCAGGCCGTGTACAAGCTGTTCAAAACGATTCGCCCGTACATCACCCAGTTCAATTCATCCGGCTACATCAACGACCTCGCCAATAACGATGTTTGCCTCGCGCTAGCGTGGTCGGGCGACGTCGGGATTGCAAAGCGGCGTGCAGAGGAGGCACACCGCGCCTATGAGATTCGCTACATCATTCCCAAAGGCGACGGCGTGCTGTGGTTCGATCTGATGGGCGTTCCGAAAGATGCGCCACATCCTGAAGCCGCGATGCAATGGATCAACTACATTCTCCAACCGAAGGTCAGCGCGGCGATCACCAATCAGGTTTACTACCCGAACGCCAATGCCGCCGCGCGTGCTTATGTGAAACCGGCCATCCTCGACAATGAAGCGGTCTATCCTCGCGGCGAGAAGATGAAATCGCTCACGCTGTCATTGCCTTTGCCGGCCGAAATCCTTCGCCTTCAGAACAGGCTGTGGACGCAACTCAAAGCGGGGCGGTAACTTACAATGCCGTGGATGAGCCCCTCATCTACAGCATCGATGCGAGACGTACTGACTTCCTTTTTCTGGAGTGGCGATGCCATTCGCAGTCGGAGTGTGAGTGACATCGTGCTGTCGGGCACGCTCGACGTGCCCGCGCCTCCTGCTCGCGTGCTCGCGGATTGGGACAGGGAGACGTCGTCGCGCATGGTCCTCGAACCCGGTGACGTCGAGGCCATGCCGCTGGCGCGAACGCAGGTACGCTGGCCGGACTACACGCGCTGCGTGCGGGCAATGTCAGAGTGGACGGGCGCGCTTGGACTGCCGGACGTGCTCGCCGACAGCGCCATTGCGCTCATGGCCTGCCGCGGCGCGAGGTATCACCATGACGGCGCGCAATATGGCGGTGCGGCCTTCTGCAATCTGTTCCTCAGCGAAGACAAGGGGCTGGATGTTCATTTCCCCGGCACAGGTCATCGCATTCCTCTGACTCGCGGCACGGCCTTGATATTTGACACCGGTCAGCCTCATGGGGTGATCCGGCGCGGCAGCGGCGGATTCAATGCAGCCGACTTCGCGCCGGATCAGGATTGCACGCAAATATTCCTGACGTGGGAGCTTCCCATCGAAGATGTACATGTGGCGCAGGCGCTTGAGGTTGCCTTCGACATTGCCTCTTCAATCTCTTTGCACGCTGATGAAGAGCAAGTGTGCGTGAATGGCGAACCAGCCACCTTGTGCCCGGAAACTGGGCGTTGGTGTCGGGTTGAATGATCGTTGGGGTATGGCGACGCGCGGATCAACCGGCCATTCTTCCTCCGTCGAGATAGCGTGGCTCGCTATGCGGCAACACCTTGCGTGACGGGTGCGGCGCAAACCGCCTCGCACTCTTGTGCTTCGGGCTCGGTCGTCGTGATTGGCGTGGCCATCTTCGCCAGTGGTAGGCGCACCACGAAATCCGAGCCGCGGCCCAGTCCCCCGGAAAACGCCTCAACGGTGCCACCATGGTTCGCGACGATATCGCGTACCACCGCCAACCCGAGTCCATGCCCCCTGGTGCCCAATGCACGGCCCACAAGCCCGCGCGCGTAGGGCTTGAAGATGGTCGCAAGCTCGCCCGGCGCGATGCCGATCCCTTCGTCGCTCACGCTGATATAGCAGTAACGCCCGGCGCGGGACGCCGTTACCTTGATCGCATCCGCAGCCGCCGAATATTTAAGCGCGTTGACCAGGAGATTGACGAACACCTGGGTCAGCTTGCCGAAGTCGCCTTGCACCGGCAACGGCGCGTCGCTTGCCGTCAGTTGAATCGGCGCATGATCTGGCGCGCCCGCTTCGGCTACCTGAACACAATGCGCGAGCAGATCGCCGATATCGACCGGCGCGGGATTCTCGACCGTTCGCTCGCGCGACGTACATGCCAAAGCGCCCGGCGCCGGTTCAACAGATCCGGCGAACCCGCCATCGTCCGGCGCCATCAATTGCTGGGCCAACTGACCGAGCAGGCTTGCCTGCCGCGAGAGTAGAAGCGCGTACCGCGTCAACTGTTCGTCATGGCCGTACTGCGTATTCAACAAACGCGCGACCAGGCCGAGCGGCGTGATGGCATTGCGGATTTCGTGGCCTACCGTTGCACCGATCGAGGCTTGTTTCGTTTCATCGCTATGCTCGGCGATGGTGACGACGTTCTCCGAACGTTGCACGCTCTGCCCAATAGCGTGCGCGCGCGAATGCCCGGAAGTCTCGACGCGCGGCGCTTCGATCTTCGCATCGTGCAGGCGCTCGATGTCCCGCGCCTGCGCCGTGCGAAGCTTCTGCACGCAGTACGTGCATAAACCGATGATCGGCCGCGCAGCAAGCTTCTCCTTCAGCGAGGCTTCGTAGTCGAGCAGCGCAACCCAGTCGGTGGTTTCGTTGCAGACGGCGTCGCCGGCCACTCGCAATCCTTCGAAGCCTCGCCCCAACGCGTCGTTGATTGCCTTCGACCACAAGCCCACAGTGGCGCCGCCGTTGAAGCCCGTTTTGGGCGAGGCGTAAATCTGCGCACCGTCGAGAATCTGCAATTGGCCTGCATCGATATATTGCGCGAGTGCGGGCGCGGTTCGCGTGAGCATATAACGGGCTTTGTCGGGTCCCAGCAGCGCGGGCGCGACCCACACGGCCGCTTCGCGATTGGCGAGTCCTGCATGCAGGAAGTCCGCGGTGACGCTGAGCAATTCGCTACGCGATTCGTAGAAGTGACACAGATGCGAGCCCCAGGAGAGGCCGCCAAGCGCTGGAAAACCGCTTTTACGAGGTCCGGTGGTCATCGTTTCCCTGAAAGTGCGTGGGTCAAGAACCACAGTCGCGCCTGGGTTTAACGATGTCCCGCGCGCTCGAATATAAATGTCACGGCACCTCCCGCGTCGATTCGCCGATCCTGTTGAAGGACTGGAAGCGGATCCGCCGCGCTGGTGCTCGATATTTGGGATTCAGCAGGATTCAAAAGTACGCGAGGGGCGGTTTTGACAGAATAGATATTTTCCCCAGGCATGTTTCTTGACGCCAATGAGCGCCCGGTCACATGCGCGTCAGTCGCATTTGGTATATGACTTCGGGATGGGTCAATACGCTCACGGCAGTTAGGTGCTCGCTACAAGCAGTTCCTCCGCATTGTTCGGCGGACGCAGACCGTCGGTTCTGCCCGCGAAATAGCGCTGAGTCAGATCGGCCGCCGAGACGTGACGCGCTTCGCCAAAGCCGGCTTCATGGGCCAGCGCCAGCATCTCCGGCGGAGTGAAGAAGCTGATAAAAGGTGTGCCGCTTGCTCGCGCGCCCTTCTCCGCCATCTCGAGCCCCGGACGTACCTCGGGGTCCGCCAGTTGCAGCGGGAGCAGGAAGGTCATGGCGAGCGTCGATCCCGGCGCGAGAGCCGCGACCTCGCGCAGCGTGGCCATGTTCGCGTCGCGAGTGAGGTACATACTGACGCCCGTGGAGACCACGACCGCCGGCTTGCTGTCATCGAAGCCGGCAGTCATCAATTCGTCCCGCCAGTTCCGGCCCGCCTCGAAATCGACCGGCACGAAGCGCAGCCAGTCCGGCACGCCGAAGCCGAGTTCGATCAGGCGTTGGCGCTTCCATGCCTGAGGACCCGGCGGGTCGATCTCGAACACCTTGAGGCGCGACGCGATCTCCGGCCTGCGCTGGGCGAAGCTGTCGAGCCCAGCGCCGAGGATGACGTACTGACTCAGCCCTCGCCCGGCCTGTTCGACGACCAGGTCTTCGATGAAGCGAGCCCGCGCCACGATCGAGGCGCGAAAGGGTCGCGTGAACTGCGGGTCCATATCTCCACGGCCACGCCAGTCGTCGCCAGGAGCCAGCAGCTTGAGGCCGATTGCGTCTTCCAGCACATGCGGCGGCGGGTCGGCCTCGACATGCAGCGCGCGCCACAAGGCGACACGCGCAGCGGTGCTGTCAGGTGCTGCATCTCGCTTCTCGTTCATGACTCTCGATCCCGTTGTTGCTTTCTCGGCCCCGATTCGCGATCGCACAGAAACACCTGTCGCGATCCTGCCGCCCGCAACGGGCTATGATGGACAAGTGAGTAGACGAGCCAATGACGGGGGACCGCGTGTCACAGACAAGCCCTGATCGAAAGACGACGTTCAGCAAACGCCTTTTATGGTTCATTGGCTTATGGCTGCTCGGCGTGGCCGGGGCAGTGCTGCTCGCGCTGCCGTTTCGGCTTCTGATCGCCGCGGCAATGCATTATCAGCATTGATGCGTTCCTTCCGCTTCAAGGCCGATCGAGTATTTTCGGCACCTGTCCAAGCTGTCGAAACAGCGATAGCCAGTCCTCGAGGTGCCAGGTTATCTCGATCAGATTGCCACGCATCTGATGGAAAGAATGAATCGCGAATTTCACGTGCTTCGAACTCGCGTCGATGCCGAGCAGTTTCCCTGTTTGGGTGCCGCTGATCTCCGCGCGAACCCCAATCCGGTCTCCATGCACCAGCAAATCGAGAATTTCGACTTTCATGTCCGGCAGCGCGGTCGCTATGTCATGGAACACCTGAACCATTTGACCGGGCCCGTGCGTGGCCCCGCGAGGCTCCGGAATGTACTGCCAGTCAGGGGTGACAACCTTCGCCAATAACTCGACGCTTTTCTGCTCGAACGCTCGATAGAAGCCTTCAACCGCTTCTCGTGCCACTGCTTCGTCGGTACCTGAGGTCATGATCTGCTGCTCCTGAAGGTGCAAGTCGCCATGTTAGACCGAATCATCCCGGGCGGCCCCGGGCATTCATCGTCAGTCCGCAGTCTATTTGCATTGCGAACGAATGCCGCGGTTCTCTTGCCGATCCGACACGCCAGAACGCGTCCCGGCGCCGGCACCCAGCTCCCATAAATTATCTGCTCGGTATAACATCTGTGGGCGTGATGGACGTCAACCATGTCACGCATGTTGCGCCATTCCGGCGGCAAGGCAAAGCGGTGCGCATGCCCGAGGTGCCCGCAACAGCTAACCCGCTTCAATCATTCAAACGAAACTCGCGCCCGCCTCCCGCATGTGAAACGCGCAGGCGGAACGACATGGGTTCTACTGCTGTCGGAATCCGTAACGGTCTCTCAACACTCAAACCGATGCCCAACGAAACCCCGCAACCGCAAGCAATTTGTAATGACGTCTCCCGCAGCGCGATCTTCATTGTCGCGACCATCGCGAACGACCGCGATCAGGAGGCCAAGGTGCGCGAATGGTGCGGCGACATTGCCGCCCTCGTGCGCGCGGTCGGCAAGCGTGTGCCTGCCGGCAATCTGTCGTGCGTCTGCTCGTTCGGCTCCGATGCGTGGGACAGACTGTTCGGCGCGCCGCGGCCCGCCCTCCTGCATCCGTTCCGGGACATCGGCGAAGGCGAGCGGCGCGCGTTGGGAACGCCGGGCGATTTCCTGCTGCACATCCGCGCCGATCACATGGATCTGTGTTTCGAGCTCGCCACGCAGTTGCTGGGCGCGCTCGGCGACGCGGTCACCGTGGTCGATGAAGTTCACGGGTTTCGCTACTTCGATATGCGCGACATGGTGGGCTTCGTGGACGGCACCGAGAACCCGACCGGCCGCGCCGCCGACGAATACACGCTCATCACCGACGACCCCGGGTTCGAGGGCGGCAGCTACGTCATCGTGCAAAAGTACCTGCACGACATGGACGGTTGGAATGCGCTTTCCGTCGAGACTCAGGAGCGCATTATCGGTCGCAAGAAATTGTCCGACGTCGAACTCGACGCGGCGGTGAAGCCGTCGTCGTCGCACAGCTCGCTGACCACGATCACTGAAAACGGCAAGGAAGTGAAGATCTTGCGCGACAACATGCCATTCGGCCGCCTGGGCGCGGCCGAGTTCGGCACCTACTTTATCGGCTACGCGCGTTCGCCCGCGCCGATCGAGCAGATGCTGGAGAACATGTTCATCGGGCGGCCGCCGGGCAACTACGACCGGCTGCTCGACTATAGCCGCGCCGTCACGGGCGGCCTGTTCTTCGTGCCGTCGGCCGATTTGCTGGAGGAATTGGCGGACCGCGATCCGCCGAGCGTCACGGCCGCCATCGAAACACATCCCGAACCGTCTTCGCCCGCCGAGCCGCGCCACGACGGCTCGCTGAATATTGGCTCTCTCAAGGGAATCGCCCAACATGAATAACCTGCATCGCGAGCTCGCCCCCATTTCCAGTGCCGCCTGGTCGCAGATCGAAAACGAAGTGGCGCGCACCTTCAAACGCAGCGTAGCCGGCCGTCGCGTGGTCGACGTCGAGGGTCCGGGCGGAACAGAGTTGTCCGCCGTCGGCACGGGGCATCAGACCGCGATTACCGCGCCTCAACAAGGCGTCGTGGCCAGGCTCGCGGAGGTCAAGCGCCTGGTCGAGTTCACCGTGCCGTTCGAATTGCAGCGCGAGGCGATCGACAGCGTGCTGCGCGGCGCGAACGACGCCGACTGGCAGCCCGCCAAAGACGCAGCGAAAGAGCTCGCCTATGCCGAAGACCGCGCGATCTTCGACGGATATCAGGCAGCGGGGATCGGCGGGATTCGCGAAGGCTCGTCGAACGCGCCGCTCGCGCTGCCCGCCGACATCGGCGATTATCCGCACGCAATCGGCAACGCGCTGGAAGAGTTACGGCTTGCCGGCGTGGACGGTCCTTATTCCGTGCTGCTCGGCGCCGACGCCTACACGGCGCTCAGCGAGGCACGCGACCAGGGCTATCCGGTGATCGAGCACATCAAGCGGATCGTGAACGGCGACATCATCTGGGCACCCGCGCTGACCGGCGGCAGCGTGCTCTCCACGCGAGGCGGCGACTTCGAGTTGCACCTCGGCGAAGATCTGTCGATCAGCTATCTCAGCCACACCGACTCGGTAGTGCGCCTGTATCTGCGCGAAACGCTGACATTCCTGATGCTGACGAGCGAAGCGTCGGTGTCGTTGACGCTCGCTGAATGAGCGCGGGTCGTTGCGGGCTCAGGCACGCAACGACTGCTTCATCCCGGCCAGCGCCACCGGTGTCAGTGGTAGCCGGCGTCCCCCTCCCGCACCTTGCCGCGGAACACGCGGTACTGCATGGCGTTGTAGACGAGGATGACCGGCAGGACGATCACCGTGCCGACCAGCGTGAAGAGTTGGCTCGAATGACTCGACGAGGCTTCCCAGATCGTCAGCGAAGGCGGCACGATGTTCGGCCAGATGCTGATCAGCAAGCCGCTGTATCCGAGAAAGCACAGCGCAAGCGTGAGCAGGAACGGCATCGCTTCATGCTGCAGGCGAAGCGATCGAAAAATGCCCCACACACAGGCCAGAACGAGAATCGGCACCGGCGCGAACCATCCCAGATAGCCGCTCCCGAACCAGCGATGCTCGACCGCCGGCAATCCGATCACGGTCCACAGACTCACCACGAAGATTATCCCCAGCAGCACGGCCAGCAACGGCCGCATCACCTCGCGCATCTTGCGCTGCAGTTCGCCTTCCGTCTTCAGGATCAGCCAGCCGCAGCCGAGCGTCGCATAGGTGAAGAGCACGCCGATCCCGCAGAACAGGCTGAACGGCGATAGCCAGTCGAACGGGTCGCCGGCAAAACGGTCATCGACGATCTTGATGCCTTGCAGCAGCGATCCCAGCACGATGCCCTGGCAAAGCCCCGCGAGAGCAGAGCCGGCAATGAAGGCGAGATCCCACGCATGCTGGGTCCGCGTGGCCTTCGCGCGCAACTCAAAGGCTGCGCCGCGGAAGATCAGTCCCACGACCATCAGGATCAGCGGCAGATAGTTCGCCGGCAGCAGCGTCGAATAGACGACCGGGAACGCGCCGTACAGGCCCGCGCCGCCGAGCACGAGGAACGTCTCGTTGCCGTCCCAGACCGGCGCGATCGTATTGAGCATGACTTGCCGATCGCCTTTCTCTTCGAAAAACGGAAACAGCAGGCCGATGCCGAGATCGAAGCCGTCCAGCATCACGTAGATGAAAACGCCGAGTCCGATGATCGCAGCCCACACTACCGGAAGATCGATTTGCATGGCGTCACTCCCGTTCCAGTGCGTCCAGCGGACGATTGCGCAACACCGGATGCTTGACGGACTGGCGGGCGTCGACATGCTCCTCCGGTCCGCGCTTCATCATCTTGAGCATGTAGTAGACCCCCATACCGAATACCAGGAAGTACACCAGCACAAAGATCAGCAATGAAACACCCGCTTGCTGGGCGCTGATCGGCGAGAGTGAGTCTTCAGTGCGCAGAACGCCGTAGACCGTCCAGGGCTGGCGGCCGACCTCCGTCGTGACCCACCCGGCCAACAGCGCGACGATTCCCGACGGGCCCATGCACAGCACGAAAGCCTGATACCAGCGCGTCTCGTAGAGACGGCCCCGCACCCTGAGCAGCAGCCCCAGCAACGCGGCCAACAGCATCAACATACCGAGGCCCGCCATGATCCGGAAGGTCCAGAAGATGATTGGCGAATACGGACGGTCTCTGGCGGGAAACGTTTTGAGCCCGCGAATTTCTCCGTCCCAGCTATGGGTCAGAATGAGGCTGCCCAAATGCGGAATTTGCAGCGTGTAGCGCGTCACTTCCGCGTTCATGTCGGGCAGACCGACCAGATTGAGCGCCGTGCCGCCTTTTTCGGTTTCCCACAGGCCTTCTATTGCGGCGATCTTGGCGGGCTGATATTGGCGCGTGTTGAGGCCGTGCGCATCGCCGACAAAAATCTGCACCGGCGTGAGCAAGAGCAGAATCCACAACGCCATCGAAAAACTGCGCTTGATGGGTCCGTCGCGCCGGCCATGCAACAGGTGCCACGCCCCGCACGCGGCGACGATAAAGCCGGCGACGATGAACGCGGCGATCGTCATATGCGCGAGCCGGTACGGGAACGATGGGTTGAAAATCACTTTCAGCCAGTCGACCGGCACGATCCGGCCGTTCTCCATGGCGAATCCTTGCGGCGTCTGCATGAAGCTATTCGACGCGAGAATCCAGAAGGTGGACATCAACGTGCCGAGCGCCACCATCAGCGTGGCGAAGAAGTGCGCGCGCGGACTCACACGCTGCCAGCCGAACAGCATGACGCCGAGAAAGCCGGCTTCGAGAAAGAACGCCGTCAATACTTCATAAGTCAGCAGCGGCCCGGTGATGTTGCCGGCAATGGTGGAAAAGCCACTCCAGTTGGTGCCGAACTCGTAGGCCATCACCACGCCTGAGACCACGCCCATGCCGAAGCCAACCGCGAAGATCTTCGACCAGAACAGAAACATGTCCTTGTAGACCACGTCGCCGGTCAGCAACCAGCGCCCTTCCAGCACGGCGAGGAAGCTGGCCATGCCTATGCTGATGGCGGGAAAAACGATGTGAAATGAAACGGTGAATGCAAACTGCAGCCTGGCGAGGTGGAAGGCATCGAAGATTTCCATGATTGATCGGCGGCTCCAGGTTGTACCGGCACGTGCGCAAAGATGAACGCCTCGCAAAGCTGAGAGACATCACTCAGCCGGCGAACCGTGCGCGTCCCGTCTCTTTCTTTGTAGAAGAGTTCGAGAGGCATCAGCAGGTCCGCTTCCGGATAATACGCGCCACACCGCCGACACGCTCGCTGCGTGTCCTCGCCCGTTGCCCACGGCACGCCGTCAGGATCCGGCGCCCTCCGTGGACTCGGTGCTGCCGACTTCGTCGGACGACTTCTTCTTTGCCCGGCTATTGGCGCGCTTCGCCTTGGGCGGCGGCGCCTCGCCGCGAGTGAACTTCACTTCGTCACTTTCCTTGTCGTAGCTGACCTCGACACTGTCGCCCGATTTCAGCTTGCCGCCGAGAATCTCCTTGGCAAGCCGCGTTTCCAGTTCCTGGCGAATCTGCCG
Source organism: Paraburkholderia phytofirmans (assembly GCF_046028095.1). Taxonomy (GTDB): domain Bacteria; phylum Pseudomonadota; class Gammaproteobacteria; order Burkholderiales; family Burkholderiaceae; genus Paraburkholderia; species Paraburkholderia phytofirmans_A. Next base: position 141,208 of record NZ_JAQQDJ010000013.1, on the reverse strand, counting down.
CTTCAGTTCGCGGGCACCGAACTCGGGCCGGTAGCCGGCGTCGGCAAGATGGTCGACAATCGACTCGTCCATCTTGAGCGTGATGTCCTGGGCCGCCGCCGTGCGCGTGACCCGTTCGAGCTGGATCTGCACGATCGCGCGGATGTTCTCGCGAGAGAGCCCGTGGAAGACGATCACCTCGTCGATGCGGTTCAGGAATTCCGGACGGAAGTGGCCCTTGAGCACATCCATCAGTTCTTCGCGAAGCTTCTTCTCCGGCAACTGGTCCGCCTCGGGCTTCTCGAGGTTATCCATGATGATATGTGCGCCGAGATTGCTGGTCGCGATGATGATCGTGTTGCTGAAATCCACGACGCGGCCCTTGCCGTCGGTAAGACGGCCATCGTCGAACACCTGCAGCAGCACGTTGCTCACGTCCGCGTGCGCCTTCTCGATCTCGTCGAGCAGGATCACGCTGTACGGGCGCCGCCGGACGCGCTCGGTCAACTGGCCGCCCTCGTCATAACCGACATAGCCAGGCGGCGCGCCGATCAGGCGGGCCACCGCGTGACGCTCCATATACTCGGACATGTCGATACGGATGACCGCCTGTTCATCGCCGAACACGGTTTCCGCCAGCGCCTTCGCGAGCTCGGTCTTGCCGACGCCGGTCGGTCCGAGGAACAGGAAGGTCGCGATAGGCCGGTTCGTCTGGCCGAGTCCGGCACGCGACAGGCGCACGGCATCGCTCACGGCAAGCACCGCGTCGTCCTGGCCGACCACGCGTTCGCGCAGTTTGTTCTCCATGTCCAACAGCTTCTGACGCTCTTCCTGTGTCAGCTCCGTGACCGGAATGCCGGTCTGGCGCGACACCACTTCGGCGATGGCCGCCACCGTCACTTCCAGCGTTTCAGAACCGGTCTTGCGCTGCCATGCCTCCGTCTGCTCGTCGAGTTTCGTCTGCTTTTCGCCGATCCGTTCCTCGAACTTCTTCGCCTCGTCATAGCGTTTTCGCGAGGACGCATAGTCCTGCTCGCGCTTGAGTTGCGCGATTTCGGCTTCCACTTCCTGCATGTCCGCCGGACGCGAAGTCGCGCCGATGCGCACACGCGCGGCGGCCTGGTCGATCAGGTCGATGGCTTTGTCAGGCAGAAAGCGCGACGTGATGTAACGGTCCGACATTTCAGCGGCGGCGACGAACGCGTCGTCCGCAAAGGTCACCTGATGATGCGCTTCGAGCTTGTCGCGCAGACCGCGCAAGATGACGATGGTCTGCTCGACGGTCGGCTCGGGCACCAGCACCGGCTGAAAGCGCCGCTCGAGCGCGGCGTCTTTCTCAATGTACTTCTGGTATTCGTTGAGCGTCGTCGCGCCGATCAGACTGAGTTCGCCACGAGCCAGCGCCGGCTTGAGCACGTTCGCGATGTCGAGGCCGCCCTCGCCGCCGCCCTGGCCGGCGCCCACGATCATGTGCAATTCGTCGATGAACAGAACCAGTTCGTCTTTTTTCGCCGTCACTTCGTCAATCAGCGTTTTTGCGCGTTCTTCGAACTCGCCGCGATACTTCGCACCCGCCACCATGGAATTGATATTGACCTCGACGAGCCGCTTGCCGCGCAGATTTTCGGGGACGTCGTCGTTGACGATACGCTGCGCCAGGCCTTCGACGATCGCGGTCTTGCCGACCCCGGGCTCGCCGATCAACACCGGATTGTTCTTCCTGCGCCGCGCGAGTACTTCAATCGTGCTTTCGATTTCCTGCGCGCGGCCCAGCACCGGGTCGAGCTTGCCCTGGCGCGCGAGAGCCGTCAGGTCACGGCCGAACTTGTCGAGTGTGGGCGTGCCGGTCGGCGTGTCTACGCGGCCGTCCTCGGCGCCTTTGCCGACCACCTTCACCACTTTCTGCCGCAGCGCTTCCGGTGTTACACCGTACTTCTTCAGCAAGGTGCCCGCGATACTGTCCGGCACCGCCGCAAGCCCGATGAGCAGATGCTCCGGGCCGACATAGGAATGACCCAGGTCGCGCGATGCCTGGAACGCGCTCTGGAACACTTTTTTCATGCGCGGCGAGATGGTCATCTTCTCGATCGGCGCATCGGGATTCGCAGTGCCCTTCTGGGCATGCTGATCGATATAGCCTTTGATGTCCTGCGGCGACAACTTGAGTTCCTTGAGCAGCGCCGCGCACACGTCCGTGTCCGCCAGCACATAAAGCAGGTGCTCGGTGTCGAGTTCGGTGCGTTGAAGCTCGTGGGCTTTTTCCGCCGCACGCTGCAGCAGTTCGAGCGTCTGTTCGCTGAAGGCGTCGGTGGCGTCGACCGATTCGCGCGGCAGCTCGGCGGCGAACTCCTCGTCGTCGTCATCTTCCGCGCCCGCGCCGCCAAGACCGCCGAAGAAGCGGGACAGACCGCCTCCTCCGAGCAGCGAGTCGAACGGGTTCGCCATGCTTTGGTGCCGCATTAATTGCCGGTAGTCGTAGTCGCAGATCGATAAAGTTTTCCGCTCGCCGTTCTGCACAACGGTCACACGGGCGACAGCGGGACGGGCGTTACAGATTTCGCAGAGGGCGGGCATCGTAAATTCACCTTTATCAGTTAAGGCATCCGACGTTGTTAAAGGCTATGGAACGCGTTCACCTGAGAAGCGAATGCTCGAAACCTGTCGCCGGCCTTTCGATATGTGGTGCGCCGGGGACCGATGCTTCGCTGGTCAGCGTTCAAATGCCGGCGTCTCTGCCGAACAGGTTGAGACGCGCGAGCGGCTTCCGGCAACCGGCATGCGCTCGCGTGTTCGCGCTACGCGCCTGGTCGCCACATGATTGGCATAACGAACCTAAAAAACCGCCCTTGAATTCTATGAGTGGATCGTTAGTAAAGGAACATTGGTTTTTCCGATGATAGGGATTGGCAGCCATGCCCAACGCTATCAGCTGCGAGATTGTGCGCTTGAACGCGCGTGAATGCCCCTACTTGCCGGTCTCCCGGCGGCTCTGCTCCGCAACGGTAAGGATAGCCTCGGGCATGACCTCGAGCCGCTCTTTGGGGATCGGCTGGCCGCTTTCGTCGGAGAGACCGTAAGTGCCTTCGTCGATCTTGCGCAGCGCACGCTGGATATCCGCGACGCGCTGGTCGTTCACGTCATGCAGCGACTGGTTGATCTCGTTCTGTGCCATTCCCTGCGCCTCGTCCTCGTACTCCTCGGCCTCGTCGCCATGTTCCTCCTGAGCCGTTCTCCCGTCCGCGACCGTATCTTCCTCGCCGCCCAGCAGTTCCCGGCGCAGCGCCTCGAGACGCTTGCGCTGCTGCGCGATGAACTCGTCACTCAGATCACCCTGTTGCTCCGGCATGGTCCTCTCCCTCAGCTTGATTCGCTCTACTCGCCGTAGAGCCGGGCGTCACCCACCCAGTTCCTGAAATACGTGGCCGTTGGCCTCGAGTCCTTTCAGAAGTTCGGGTGTCAGTTCGCTTTGCCAGACATGCCCCTCGAATTGCCAGTCGCTCTTGTCGGCGAGGTCGGGCAGGCCAGCGCCATTGCGCACGTAGAGTCCGAGTGTCGGCTTCTTCAGGTTAATGTAGAAATCGAATTCCTGCATTTTCACCACCTTATGCAAGTTAAGGCCTCAATGACCGACCGTCTTCACGATGCACCAGGCCCTCATCCGCTAGCGGTATTGCAAAGACGCTTCAACTATCGTCGACGTTGTCCGCGTAATGATCGACAGCAACCTTGCATTCGTCGATCACGACCTGAAGGAAAGCAGGATCGCTTCTTTCCACCCATCTTTCGACGTGAAGGAAACGCTGCGTGCCGAGATCGGCGATGCGCTCAGCGTCCGAGGTCGTGACATCGACCGTGACTAGGCCCCGGCTCCCTTGCAGAGGCGAGATCGTTGCGGAAAACAGGAATCGTCGATACGGGAATTCTTGTGCCATAACGCCTCCTTGCGGAAGACCAGTTGAGCCCACGTTTTCTTCATACGAGTACGCGTCTTTCACGCGCCGCACGCCACGTGGAATTCTATGAACAAGTCTCGACCGGGTGAACGCAGGTTTCTCCAATGCTAACTATCGGCGAAATACGGTCGGCGTGCGCCATCCGCACGCAATTTTCTTTGTATCGGAATGCTGGGATTGCGGCATGATGGCGCTTAGCAGCGACACGCAGGCTAAAGGAGAAAACGATGTCAGCATCCACAGTTTTTTACGGCGAGTTCGAGATGGTCGTGCGCCCTGAGACCAATAAGTTCGGTGCCTGGATCGCGAGCGTGAGCCTGAAAAATAGCGCGGGTAAAGTCGTCGATATTCGCCCGATGACCGTTCAACCCGAATGGCTGACCGAAGAAGAAGCGATCAGAGATGCGGTGGAATGGGGCCGCCGGTTCATCGATCGTGAGTTCGAGACGCCGCAACCGCACTCCTGGGTCAGCGCCCGGTCTCGCGCGGAGGACTGGTTCCGCGATGCGGAAGAAAAATCGCACGGCCCAGACATCAGTTCCTGAACGCTGCGAACCTCGACGCTGAAAAGCCGGCCCTGCAAAAAAAACGCTTGCAGGCTCAGTGAAATTTTTCCGCAGCCGCTCTCTACTTCCGCAGACGCGCCTCGATTTGCTGTGTACTGAGCGACAACAGATCTTCGCTGATCTGCTCGAATATCATTCGATGCGCTTCTTCGCTCAGATTCGAACGCACCATGCCGAGGAATTTCGACTCCATGGCGAGCCGCAGCCGATTGTAGAGTTGATGGAGCCGCCCTTCGTCCAGATAGGTGGCAACCCGCTTTGCAAATTTCTCGCGGTCTTTCTCGGTCAGGGCCGTACCGGTGTATTCGTCGTTGACGAGAACTTCGACTTCCTGCAAGTCGAGCGTAAGCGCAGGCATCCGGAAAACACGCGCGCGACCTCCGTCAGCCACGACAAGCCAGGTAACATCGACCATCACGCACCTCTGAGCAGGAATTTTTAGCGCATACGTGGCGCTCGCTCGCCGACAGTGCCGACTACACTCACTCAAGATAGCAGTTCGGACCCGCTACGCCCAAGGTCAATTCACCGATTAATCGCATCGGCGTGAAGTTCGCCGCTCGCCCGGCTTCGGTACGAGTGCCGAGGAATCGCCGGCATCCGTGAAACTGCGCAACCCCGCAGCACGGCAAAAGCCTTTGAGTGCGTTGAGACTGTCCACGCGCGTCCCCACGATTGCGGACATTGGTGTCCGATATGTCAGGAACTCCAGCTTATTGATGGCCGGGAACACCGCCCCCAGAATCATGCAACGCATCACTTTCGCCTTGAGGCACTGCATGAAATCCGCACACGTTACCTCCGCTCTCCCCGCTCCGATCTACTGGCTGGCGCTCGGCGCTTTCGCGATCGGCACCGAAGGTTTCATGATCTCGCCGCTGTTGCCCGGACTCGCCGCCGACCTCTCGGTGAAGATCGAAAAGGCGGGCCAGCTGGTCACCGTTTTCGCTCTGGCCTATGGCCTCAGTTCGCCGGTGTTGACGGCGCTCAGCGGCAGTCTGAATCGCCGCACCTTGTTGCTCGCGAGCATGATCGCCTTCGCGCTCTCCAATGTGCTTGCCATGGTCGCGCCGAACTTCTGGGCCCTGATGGGCGCGCGCGTGCTGCTGGCGCTGTCCGCGGGTCTGTACGTGCCGGGCGCGAATGCGCTGGCGAGCGTGATCGTGCCGCCCGAACGCCGCGGCCGCGCGATCGCGGTGGTCAATGGCGGCATTACGATCGCCATCGCACTTGGCGTGCCCCTCGGCGCGGTCGTCGGTCATGCACTCGGCTGGCGCATGACGTTTGCCGGCGTCGCCGGGCTGGCGACGCTCGCCGCGGCTGGCCTCGTCATCGGTCTGCCGCGCGACATAGGAGCGGGCATCCCGATCGCAACGCTGCGCGAACGCATCGCAGTGGCGCGCAACCCTATCGTGCTCGCAACGCTACTGACGACCACGCTCTGGGCCACCGGCGCCTACACGGTCTACACGTATCTCTCGCCGTTTCTCGCCAGCGTCACCGGTTTGGCCGGTGCGCAGATCGGCATGGTGATGTTCATGTGGGGGCTCGCCGCCGCAGCCGGCGTCGTGAGCGGCGGCAACGCCAGCGACCGGTTCGGGCCGCTGGCCGTGATCGTGCCGACGATCGCGCTGTCGGGTCTCGCTTTCGCCACGCTGTCGATCAGCGCGCGCCTGCTGTCACCCGCGGCCGCGCTCATACCCGTGCTGGTGGCCATCGCGTTGTGGGGCGTCGCGCACTGGGCGTTCTATCCGGCGCAGCAGGCGCGGCTCATCGACATCGCCGGTCTCAAGGTCGCGTCGATCGTGCTGTCGCTCAATGCGTCGTTCATGTATATCGGCTTCTCGATAGGCGCCGCGCTCGGCGCACTGACCCTGGCACACGGCGGCGTGGGCAGCCTCGGATGGGTCGCGGCGGCCAGCGAGCTGGCCGCCGTGCTGCTAACGCTGGCGATCGTCGGACGGCCGGCCGTGGCGGGCGCGGCTTGCCAGGCGGAGCGTGGATAGGCGCCTGATTGTCGCCTGCTTGCCGCCGGTGCTGTCACTCAGGACGGCCTGTCCAATGCGGCGGCGCATCGCACCGGACAGTCGTCGCATTGGTCTTTTCAACCGTGAGATTGACAGAGCGTGTGCCACCCGGCCGCGTTCTATGCCGCGTACCCGCGGGCACGGTCAGCAATTGGCCGGCTTGCAGGTCGATTGATCCATCTTCGACGTCGATGGTAAGCACGCCTTCGACGACGAAAAATGTCTCGTCCGAATCCGGATGAAAGTGCCAGAAAAAGGACGCGTCCATGACGCTCAAATGGACGTCGTGGTCATTGACGGTGGTCAGTATCTTGTTCGAATAGCCTTGCGGCGTGTCGCCGGCGACCGCGCCAATATCGATCTTCTGGATCATGTCGTCTCCGTTCAACAATTACGGGCAGGATGATTGAGCTATCAGTCTGCAGAGAAACGCAGTGCGCAATAACTCGCTCGGCACGTCCAGCGTAGCCCGCTATCGACTTAATCGTTAAAGCAAAAATTTTCACGCGTATGTGAGCGAGACTCGCGGGTCGCTGCACACTTGTCAATCTTCTTCCCCTTCAAGCAAAGACCATTCCGAAGCTGATGCCGTCAGCGGCATCGCCCTAACGCCAAACCTTGAAGTTCGGTACGATAAGCCCGCCTGTCGCACGAGCGCATCCTGCTATGAACGAAATGACAATGGACTGGGGCGATGTCCGCGTGTTTCTCGCGATTGCCCGTTGCGGCACACTCGGCGCAGCCGCGCGCCAGTTGGGACAGACCCAGCCCACCATGGGCCGCCGGCTGCGCGCGCTCGAAAGCGCGGTCGGCCAGACGCTGTTCCAGCGCACCGCCGAAGGCTTCATCCTGACCGACGAAGGCCATGCGGTATTGAGTTTCGCGGAGCGAATGGAGGAAGAAGCGCTCGCGTTCACACGTTCGCTTGCCGGGACCACGCAGCAGTTGAGCGGGTCGCTGCGCGTGTCGTCGTCCGACTGGTTCGGCATTCATGTGCTGACGCCGGTATTCGCCACGTTTCTCTCGCGGCATCCGCAACTGTCGATCGAGTTGATCACCGACTCGCGACGCTACAGTCTCTCGCGCCGTGAAGCGGATCTCGTGTTTCGCATCACGCCGTTCGACGAACCCGACGTGATCCAGCGAAAGATCATGGATCAGAAGTACGCGCTGTATGGGCACGCCGATCTGGTTGCGCCGCAGGCCGGCGATGGCGCGGGGCAATCGCTCATTACGATGGACAGCGCCTTCGAAGCCTTGCCCGACGTGACGTGGATTCGCCGCATGCTGCCGAATGCGCGGGTCGCGTACGCCAGCAACAATCGCGGCGTCCAGGCGCGCATGTGCGCCGAGGGCGGCGGCTTCGCGGTCCTGCCGTGCGCGCTCGGCGACAACACGCCGGGCCTGCGGCGCATCGACCTTGGCGAAACGCCGCCGGGCCGCGAAGTGTGGCTCGGCTACCATCGCGATCTTCGGCGGCTGGGGCGGTTGCGGGCGCTGATCGACGTTGTCGTCGACAGACTCGCCAACGCCGGATAGGCGTCTGGCCGCCGCTTAACTCACTCGCGGCTGCCTGCCCGCGCAGCAAGCATCACTCGATATCGACGACGATCTTGCCCCGCGCGCTGCGCTCGGTGATTGCGTCGTACGCCTGTTCCGCCGAGCGAAGATCGAAGCGGCGCGGATCGAGACGCGGCGTCAATTGCCCCGCTTCAGCGAGGCGCGTCGCCTCGCGGAGCATCTCGCCGTGATGCGCCCGGTTCTCGCCGCTCAGCAGCGCATGCAGGGTGAACACACCCGAATACGTCGCCTCGCGAAACGACAGCGGCGCGAGTGCATGCGTACCCCAGCCGAGCGCGCTGACGACGTGGCCAAAATGCTTGACCGCCGCGAACGATGCATCGAGCGTCGCGCCGCCCACCGTGTCGGCCACCACCTCGAATCCCACCCCGCCCGTATGCTGCGCGACGTATTGCTCGACGTTCTGCGCGGCGTAATCGATCGGCGTAGCGCCGAGGCGCATGAGTTCGTCGTGGTCGCGCGTGCTCGCCGTCGCGAACACCCGCGCTCCGAGCGCCCGCGCGAGTTGCACCGAGACGTGGCCCACGCCACCCGCGCCGCCTTGCACGAGCACGGTCTGCCCGGCCTGAAGCTTTGCGCGATCCACGATCCCCATGTAGGCGGTGATGAACACGAGCGGCAAAGAGGCGGCTTCGCGCATCGACAGATTGGCGGGCTTCAGTGCGAGCAGATCCGCGTCGATGGCGGCATATTGCGCAAGCGAACCCTGAATGCCGCCTACACCGCCTGTCATGCCGTAGACCTCGTCGCCCGCTTTGAAGCGGGTCACGCCCGCACCCACTGCCTCGACCACGCCGGCCATGTCGATGCCGAGCACCAGCGGCAGCGGATGTTTTGCATGAGCGGCGCCGCCGGCGCGGATTTTCGTGTCGAGCGGGTTGAGACCGGCCGCCGCGATACGCACCAGCACCTGGCCGGGCAACGGTTCGGGGCGAGCCACGGTGGTGAGTTCGAGCGGTCCGTTGTACTGGGAGAGAACGAGGGCTTGCATTGTCATGGTCGACACTCCGTGCAAATACCGGTGAATGGAAAGCGGATGAAGCGAATAGTGGCCCATGCAAACCGGTCTGAAAACTCACAAATATGCACTCCTGTCATGCATTAATGCATGACTCAACCCTTCTCGCCGACAGTTCATCATGCAGATTCTTGCGCATGACGTAACTAATTTTCCAATCCGACTCGATTGTTACTCCCAGCGAGACTGCCGAAAATGGTCATCAAGCCGGCACCGCGTCCGAATCGATCGGACAGCGGCGCCCTTATCGACATCTTTGGAGCAACACCATGAACGGTGCGGAAAGTCTGCTGAAGTCGCTGGTTGCCAGCGACGTGGAAGTCTGTTTTGGAAACCCGGGCACATCGGAAATGCATTTCGTTGCAGCGCTCGACGCGGTGAAAGAAATGCGGCCCGTGCTGGGTCTTCAGGAAAATGTCGTGACGGGCGCCGCCGACGGCTACGCGCGCATGGCCGGCAAGCCCGCCGCCACGCTCCTGCACCTCGGGCCGGGGCTGGCGAACGGTCTGAGCAATCTCCACAACGCGCGCCGGGCCTCCAGTCCGATCGTGAATATCGTCGGTGACCATGCGTCGTCGCACGCACGGTACGACGCGCCGCTCGCCTCGGACATCGCCGGCTTTGCGCGCCCGGTGTCGGACTGGGTTCATTCGTCCACGAGCGCGCGTTCCGTCGGCGCGGATGCGGCACGCGCCGTCCGCGCAGCGCGGGAGGCGCCGGGCAAGATCGCGACGCTGATTCTGCCGGCCGACACCGCCTGGGATCCCGCGGTGGAAGTTGCCGCTCCGCTGCCGCTTCAGCCGCGCACACACGCGGCGAGTTCTACCGTTGGCCGCGTAGCCAGCAAACTGCAGGCAGGTTCAAAGGCGGTCCTTCTTGTCAGAGGCGATGCGCTTCTCGGCGAAGGCCTTGTCGCGGCGGGAAAAATCGCCGCGAAGACCGGCGCGCGGCTGGTGTCCGACACCTTCGCACCGCGCCTGGAACGCGGCGCGGGTCGCGTGCAGGTCGAGCGGCTTCCCTACTTCGGCGAGCACGCCACCGAATTCCTGGCCGGGACAGAGCTGCTGATTCTGGTCGGCGCGCGTCCCCCGGTCAGCTTCTTCGCGTATCCCGACAAACCCAGCTGGCTCACGCCCGACGGTTGCGAGATCGCCGTGCTCAGCCATCCGCATGAAGACGGCGCGGCCGCGCTGGCAGCGCTGATGGACGCCGTGAATGCACACGGCGCGGAGGAACGCGTCGCCGCGCGGCAAGCGATCCCCTTGTCGCTCGACGGCGCACTCGACGCGAAAAGCATCGCGCAGATCGTGGCCATGCACCTGCCCACGAACGCGGTCCTTGCCGACGAGGGCGTCTCGTCGACACTGCCTTACTACGACCTCCTTAACAACACCGCGCCGCACGATTTTCTCAACCTGACCGGCGGTGCGATCGGCAGCATGATGGCCGTGTCGACCGGCGCTGCGATTGCTCGTCCGGACCGCAAGGTCGTGACGCTGGTCGGCGACGGCAGCGCGATGTACACCGTGCAGTCACTCTGGACTCAGGCGCGCGAAGACCTCGACATCGTGACCGTCGTGTTTGCGAATCGCGGTTACAAGGTGCTGAACAACGAACTGGTGCGCGTGGGCGCGTCTTCGAATGGACCGAACTCGGGCGCCATGCTCGATCTGGGCACGCCGGCGTTGGACTGGGTCGCGATCGGACAGGGCCTGGGTGTCGGCGCCGTGCGCGCGAATTCCCGCCGCGCATTCGAGCAGGCGTTCATCTCGGCGATCGCGCAGCGTGGCCCGCGTCTGATTGAAGCAGTGCTCGAGTAAGCGCCCGGACCCTGAAGCGGGGGCGGGCCCAACATGTCAATTTCGTAATGAACCGGTGGGGATCGCGTCAGGTGCGCAAGCGCAATATGGCTTCCAGACGCTCAGAGAAGAAAGACCCGCGCAATACCAGTAGCGTCGAATGAGCTGCTGCTATTCAGCGAATTTCCCTCAATCAACCATCGTATTTATTTCGGAGTCTGAATCATGAAGAAAGCTATTGTTTGCCTCGCCCTCGCTGCCGCCGCCTTGTCCGCTCCGGTTCTCAGCTTCGCGCAATCCAACGGGCCGGTGACACGCGCCGAGGTCCGCAGTGATCTGGTGCAGGTAGAGCGGGCCGGCTATAACCCGGCACGCTCCGACGACGCCAGCTATCCGGCCGACATCCAGGCCGCCGAAGCGAAAGTCGCGGCGCAATCCACGAATCAGCAAGCGACGCAGGGCTACGGCGGTGTGCCGGCGAACAGCACGTCGTCAGGCGGCCCGGCGCATACGGCGATGCAATCGACCTGCGTCGGTCCGGTCAGCTTCTGCGCCCCTTACTTCGGCAAATAAGTGACATGCGGTGCCGGCCCGTGCCTGTCGCCAGACGCACGGGACCGCGTTTCATTCTGAACATCTTTTGACTGCGGCAAAGCCAGGTTTCGCCGTTGATAACAACTGACCGAACCCCAGCTTGCCTCAAAGCGCGCCCATGAAGCGCGTCAACCCTTGACGAATTCCGTCTCCCACGCCTGCTCGATTGCCTGCAACGCAGTCAACACGATCGAGCGGTTCAGCGCCGCCGCGAGCGTGCCGTCGCGTTCGGCATACGCCTCGCACAGCCGTTGGTGATCGGCGCACGAGCGCTGCATGCGTCCGGGCAACGAGGTGCTGAGGTGTCGCAGCCGGTTGGTGCGCATCCGCATCGAATCGAGCACTTCCTTGAAGATGCCGTTACGGCTCACCCTTAGTTCTTCATCGCGAAACGCGACGTTGGCCCAGAAATAGCCGTCGACGTCGGCATGCGCGGCTGCATCGGCGAGACGCTTGTGCGCGCGCCACAGCGATTCGATGTCTTCAGCGGTGGCCTGTTCGACGATCGCCAGCGACACCTGCCCATATAACAGCACGCGCAGTTGATAGATCTCGCGCACTTCCGTGAGCGTCATCGACGACACGCGCGGGCGCCGCCGCGGCGACCAGTCCACCAGCCGTTCGCGGTTCAGCACGAACAGCGCTTCGCGCACCGGCGTGCGGCTGACGTTGAAGCGTTTGGCGAGATCGACCGAATTCAGGTCGTCGCCCGGTTGCAGCCGGCCTTCGATGATGCCGCGCGCCACCCAGTCGACGATCTCTCCGACCGGCGATGCGTCGCCCTGCTCCTCTTCGTCGCGTGTGTCGACAGTTTCGTCCATCCCGTTATTCCTCGATATCCCTTGGCGTGCCGCCCGACTGCGTGGACGGATTCTAGCAAACCGGCGGCTGGCCAGACGGGTGCGGCTGCCTGCTCGATTTCCCTAAGTGTGTACAGTTAGTCGAATATTTCTTGAAATTAACCACCGATTCGCCATACACTTGGCAAAGTGTCGACACTACCAATATAGGACACCAAGTCCAGTCGCAACTAGATGCATGGGGCCGGAGCAGGCGCTGAAGCGCCAACTCCGGCCGACACAGGAGACGAAGGCATGTACATCGAAAAGGAGATCGCCGGCGCAACCGCCGTCGAAGCCAGCGTTTCGGCGCGGCTCGACCGCCTGCCGCCGACGCGTTATTTCAGCGGCCTCGTCGCGCGCATCGCGATAGGCGGCTGGTTCGAGTTTTATGAAATGTTCATGGCGGCCTATATCTCACTGGGACTCATCGGCAGTGGCCTGTACCGCGCCACCACGGCGGGCCTGTTCGACGTCAACGGCTTCGCCAGCTTTCTCGGCTCGTTTTTCGCCGGGATGTTCGTCGGCACCGTGGCGCTCGGCGGCTTCACCGACCGCTTCGGGCGCCGCGCCGTGTTCACCTGCGCGATGCTGATCTATTCGGTCGCGACCTTCGCCGCCGCGTTCCAGCATTCGCCGGAATCCATGGATCTCTGGCGCTTCGTCGCGGGCCTCGGGATCGGCGTGCAGCTCATCACTGTCGACACTTACATCTCCGAGCTGACGCCGCATCACACACGCGGCCGCTACAGCGCGTTCAGCATCCTCGTGATCCTGACGTCCGTGCCGACCGTCGCGGTGCTGTCGTTTCTGCTGGTGCCGCACACCATCCTCGGTCTCGAAGGCTGGCGCTGGGTGATGATCATCGGCTCGGCGGGCGCCGTGCTGATCTGGTTCATGCGGCGCGGCCTGCCGGAGTCGCCGCGCTGGCTCGAAAGCAAGGGCCGTGTCGACGAGGCGCGCGACATAGTCGATGCGATCGAGGCCCGCGTGGTCGCCGAAACCGGCCGCCCGTTGCAGGCGCCCTCGCACCACACGCCGGAACCGCTCGCCGGTGAGCAAAGCGGTTCATGGTCCGAGATGTGGAAGGGGCGGCACTTCAGCCGCACGATCATGCTGTCGTTCTTCAACTTCTTCCAGACCTTCGGGGTGTACGGCTTCGGCGCGTGGGTACCGGTGCTGCTCTACACGAAGGGCATCACGATCACGCATTCGCTGCTCTACACGATGGTGATCGCGTTCGCGACGCCGCTCGGCGCACTCGGCGCGATGGCGTGTGCGGAACGTGTTCAGCGCAAGTGGCAACTGGTCGGCTGCGCGATCGTCGTCGCGGTGGCCGGCGTGCTGTTCGGCATGGTGCGCGAGCCTGTCCTGATCCTGCTGTTCGGCAGCGCCGTGACGATCGCCAACAACTGGCTGATCGGCATCTTTCACACCTATCAGGCCGAGCTGTATCCGACCCGGATTCGCGCCCGCGCCGTCGGTTTCGTTTTTAGCTGGAGCCGTCTGAGTTCGATTTTCGTCGGTTTCTGGGTGGCGGCATTGCTGAAGCATTCCGGCGTGCCAGCCGTGTTCGTGCTGATTTCGTCAGCCATGTTTGTGATCGTCGTGATGGTCGGGCTGCTAGGGCCGAAGACCAACGGCATTCGTCTGGAGGAGTTGTCTCAATGAGTTCCATCGCCGCCGCATTCGCGCACGGCCTTTTTGCACTGGCGCAGCGTCCGCTGCCGGTTCCGGTCGCAGAGGAAGCCAGGCGTTCCTTGATCAATGTGATTGGCACGTCGATCGGCGCATCGCGGCATTCCGGTGTCGATGCGATCCTCGCCGCCGCCGCAGAACTTGGCGTCGCGCCGATCGCGCCGGTGCCGGGCCGCAGCGAAAAAGTCGATCAGCATTTTTCAGCGCTCGCGACCGGCTTTGCCGGCCACCTCGACGATTTCGACGACACCCATCTCGCGACCGTCATTCACCCGGCCGCTTCGGTGCTCGCCGTGCTGACCGCTCTCGCGCCCGACACGCGGCCCACCGGCGCGGCCGCGCTGACCGCCTTCACGCTCGGCTGCGAAGCGCAGTTGCGGGTCGGCGTCTCGATCTCGCCCGAACACTATGACCGCGGCTGGCACATCACCGGCACGTGCGGCGTGATCGGCTGCGCGGTGACGGCCGCGCTGCTGCTCGGTCTCGACGAAGCGGGGTTGGCGCAAGCGGTGTCGATCGCCGCCTCGATGTTCGTCGGCCAGCGCGAAGCATTCGGCACGATGACCAAGCCCTATCACCCCGGCAAGGCAGCCGCTAACGGCATTGCCGCCGCGCGTCTCGCGCAGCAAGGGCAGCGCGCCGCCGACGATATTTTCGAAGCCCCCGGCGGCTACTCGCATTCGCTGTCGACCAAGGTCGATTTCGAACTGATGAACGGCGCGTTCGGCGAGCGTTGGGAATTGCTCTTCAATACGTACAAACCGTATCCGTGCGGCATCGTCGCGCATCCGGCCATCGACGCGGGCCTCGCGCTCGCGCCGCAAATCGACGACGTGCAGTCCATCGAATCGATCACGCTGCGCTGCCATCCGCTCGTGCCTGAACTGATGGGCAATCCGCAGCCGAAGGACGGCTTGCAGGCGCGCTTCAGCGCGATTCACGGCGTGGCCGCCGCGCTGTGCGACGGCCAGGTCGGTCTCGCGCAATACGAAGACGCGCGCGTGGTGCAGGACGACGTCACGGCGGTGCGTGCGCTGACGAAGCTCGCGCCCGACGCCTCGGTCAATCGCGACGAAGTCTTTATCGCGGCAACGCTGAAGGACGGCTCGGTTATCGAACATCACGTCGAACATGCGCGCGGCAGCCTCGCGCGTCCGTTGACCGACGAGGAACTGATGCACAAGGTCCGTCTGCTGGTGGATCCGCTGCTAGGCGACGGCATTGCCGCTCAACTCGCCGCCGCCGTCGTGACACTCGACACGGCCGCCAATCTCGACGCGCTCTTTGCACTGTGCGCACCGTCTGAGGAACTGAATCATGCATAACGCCGCTCAACATTCCGTCGTGTCCGACGCGCTCGTCGGCTTCGCGATCGCCGCGCTGCCCGCTTCGGCCGATGCCGCGCTCGACGCCGCCCGCGACGCGCTCACCCACGCGCGCCTGATCACCGATCCGGCGACGCGCTCCACCGAGCAGATCAGCGCACTGCTGCAATCGCAAGGCAGCGCGACCACCGATTCGCGCACCCGCGCATGGATTCTCGGCGCATCGCTCGCGACGCAGGCCGCCGCGTCGCCGGCCATGCCGGTGCTCGCCGCCGTGATCGCGGCCAGCGACACGCTGGGCTCATCCGAAAGCGATGCGATTGCCGCCGCCGCGATCGGTATCGAAGCCGCCGCGCGCATTCTCAGCGCGGTCGACAGCGTTGAATTCCGCGCGCGCTGGAACGTGGCGTCGTCGGTGGGCGTGCTGGGCGCGGTGCTGGCAGTCTCGCGCCTGCTGCGTCTCGATGAAGTGCATACACGTCATGCGCTCGGCGTCGCCGCAACCCAGGCCGCGGGTCTCGCGCACAACGCGGACCATGCGATGGAAGCGATCGAGATCGGCAAGGCCGCAGCGGACGCGCTCGAAGCCGCGATGATCGCGAAGCACGGCTTTACGAGCGCGGCTGCGTCGATCGACGGACGGCGCGGCTTTGCGGCGCTGATGGCGTATCGCTTCGACGCCGCCGCGATCACGGAAGCGCTGGGTACGCGCTGGACTTCGCTCGACTGAACGTGATGCGCTTTGCCCGATGTGTTCGACGCATCGGGCAAAGCTGTCATCAACCGCTAATGCTCGACGTCTTTTATCGGCCACACCACGGGAATCCAATATGTCCAGCAAGCGCATCATCCAAGCCTCGTTACCCGCGCTGTTCTCGCTGTGCGCGGCATTGAGCGGCACGAACGCCAGCGCGCAAACGCCCGCGTCGCAACCGTCGGCGGGCGGCCTGCCGGCGCACTCGCCATTCGACATTCCATACGGCATGCCGCTCAGCCTGCAAAGCGCCAACCAGGCGCTCGAAGCCGCCGAGGCCGAAGCCGCGCGGCACGGCTGGCCCGAAGCAATCGCCGTCACCGATCCCAGCGGAGAACTCGTCGCGTTCGCGAAGATGGACAATACGCAGAACTCGTCGCCGAAAATTGCGCTGCGCAAAGCCGCGACCGCCGCGCGCTTTCGACGCGATACGCGCACGTTCTATAACGGCTTCGAAACAGGCCACACCTATTCGGCGACGCTCGATCCTTCGGTGGTCGCTTCGCCCGGCGGCTATCCGCTCGTGATCGGCGGCAAGATCGTCGGCGCGATCGGATGCAGCGGCGGCAGCGGTGATCAGGATGCGGATATCTGCAAAGCGGGCGCGGACGCGTTGAAGTAGACGCAAATCGATCAGGATGCCTTTTTAATGCAAGGAGAAGTTCATCATGGACGATAAACCCGCTGCCGCGTCAGCGACGCCGCCAATCGCCTCGTCGCGGCGCCGGTTCCTGATCAAAAGCGTCGCGGTGTTGCCGGTGGCGGGCGGCCTCGCCGCGTGCGACCGAAATAGCAGCGTGACGGCGTCAGCATCCGCGTCGACCACCGACGGTTCAAACGCGGCACCGTACCAGCCGAAATTCTTCAAGCCCGATGAATGGACCGTTCTGCAAGCTGCAATCGACCGCCTGATTCCCGCCGATGCGGAAGGACCGGGCGCGCTCGAACTCGACGTCGCGACATTCATCGACCGGCAGATGGAAGGTGCGTTCGGTCACGCGGCGGCCTGGTACATGCATGGCCCGTTTCATCCGGATGCCACGCCGCTCGCCGGCTATCAAAGCCCCATGTCTCCGCGCGACCTGTACCGCACCGGCATCGCGGCGCTCGACGCCTATTGCAAGGCGCACTTCGGCGGCAAGCCGTTCGTGCAATTGACGACCGCGCAACAGGACACGTTGCTGCACGGCATGGATAGCGGCAAGGTCAAATTCGAGCAAACCTCGGCCGGGCATTTCATCGCGCTGCTGTGGCAGAACACCAAAGAAGGTTACTTCTCCGATCCGATTCACGGCGGCAACAAGCACGCCGCGAGCTGGACCATGATCGGATTTCCCGGCGCACGCGCCGACTATCTCGACTGGGTCGCGCAACCGGGCAAAGTCTATCCGCTCGGACCTGTGACGATTGAAGGCAAGGTCTAGCGTTTTCATCTAACCACGCTTGCAGCAGCACTACATAAAACACACGCCAGGAGGAGACACATGGCGAACATCAAGAAACCCAAAGTGGACGCGGTGGTCGTCGGCATGGGCTGGTCGGGTTCGATCATGGCGATCGAACTGGCGGACGCCGGCCTCACCGTGGTCGGCCTCGAACGCGGCGAAAACCGCGATACGTACCCCGACTTCGCGTATCCGAAGGTCGCCGACGAGCTCACCTACGTGCAGCGCTTCAAGCTGATGCAAAGCCTCGCGCACGAAACCGTCACGATCCGCCGCCAGGCGCAGGAAGTCGCGCTGCCGTTGCGTCAATACGGCGCCTTTCTATTCGGCGATGGCGTCGGCGGATCGGGCGTGCACTGGAATGGCTTTACGTATCGCGCAACTGAAGCCGAGTTGAAACTGCGCAGCCACTACGAACAGCGCTACGGCAAGGGCTTCATTCCCGACGACATGACGATTCAGGACTGGCCCGTCAGCGCCGCCGAACTCGAGCCGTTCTACGACCGCTTCGAATATGTCGCCGGCACGTCGGGCAAGGCGGGCAATCTCAACGGGCAAGCGGTCGGCGGCGGCAATCCATTCGAAGCGCCGCGCTCGCGCGATTACGCATTGCCGCCGTTGCCCACCGCGTATCCGTCGATGCTGTTCGAGCAAGCCGCGCGCGAAGTGGGCTATCACCCGTATCCGACGCCTGCGTCGATCGCATCGAAGGCATACACGAACCCGTATGGCATGCAGCTAGGGCCGTGCAATTTCTGCGGCTACTGCGAATTGTTCGGCTGCTACATGTTTTCGAAAGCGTCGCCGCAGTCTTGCATTCTTCCGGCGCTCGCGAGAAAGCCAAATTTCGAATTGCGCGACCGTTCGGCGGTCGTGAAAGTCAATCTCGACTCGACCGGCAAACGCGCCACCGGCGTCACCTATATCGACGCTCAAGGACACACCGTCGAGCAGCCGGCGGATATCGTCGCGCTGTGCGCATATCAGATGCACAACGTGCGCCTGCTGCTGTTATCGGGTATCGGCAAACCGTACGATCCGGCTACCGGCGAAGGCACTGTCGGCAAGAACTACGCGTATCAGAAGAACAGCAAGATTCAGGTCTTCTTCGACAAGGACGTCGCAATCAATCCGTTCATCGGTTCGGGAGCGGGCGGTGTCGTTTATGACGATTTCAATGCGGACAACTTCGATCATGGTCCACTGAATTTCATCGGCGGCGCGATTACCTTTGCGACGGTGACGGGCGGCCGTCCGATCGCGCAGGCACTCGTGCCGCCCGGCACGCCGAAGTGGGGCTCGGGGTGGAAAAAGGCCGTGAAAGACCACTATCTGCATTCGTTCGCCATCTCCACGCAAGGCTCGGTAATGTCGTACCGCGACAACTATCTCGACCTCGATCCGACTTACAAGGATGCGTACGGCCTGCCGCTCTTGCGCATGACGTTCGACTGGAAGGACAACGAAGGCCGCATGACGCAGTTCGTCAGCCACAAAGCCGCCGATGTTGCGCGCGCGATGAACTTGAAGCCGCAATCGGTTGCGATCAACGCGGGCAAACCGGGCGATCACTTCGACGTCGGTCCATATCAGAGCACGCATACGACCGGTGGCGCGATTGCGGGCGACCGGCCGGACAACAGCGTGGTGAATAAGTATCTTCAGTCATGGGATGTCCCGAATGTGTTCGTGGCCGGCGCCTGTTCGTTTCCGCAAAACCTCGGCATCAATCCGACTGGCACGATCGGCGCCATGACGTACTACGCGGCAAAGGCGATCCGCGAGACGTATCTGAAGAATCCCGGCCCTCTGGTTCAAGCGTGAGCGACCGTCATGACAATCAAATTCGATCGCTTGGGACAGTGTCTGATTCCCGTGTTTGCGCTGATGTGCAGCGGTGCACTGAGCAGCGGTGCAAACGCGCAAACTTTGAATGCCACGCCCACGCCGGTGACGGCCGACGCGCAGCTAGCCAAAGGCGCCTATCTCGCGAAAGTCGGCGATTGCGCGGCCTGTCACACGGCGAACAAGGCGCAACCGTTCGCGGGCGGTCTGCCGCTCGCGACGCCTTTCGGCACGCTGTATTCGACCAACATCACACCGGACGCATCGACTGGCATCGGCGGATACAGCTATGAGGACTTCGCCGCCGCGTTGCGTCGGGGCATTGCCAAAGACGGCCATCGTCTGTATCCGGCAATGCCGTATCCGTCGTATGCAAAGATCGACGACGCCGACATGCATGCGCTTTATCGCTACTTCATGCAAGGCGTCAAAGCCGTCCAGCAGCCGGATCGCGTATCCGCACTGCGGTTTCCCTTCAACATTCGCGCGCTGATGACCGTGTGGGATCGTTTGTATGCGCATGAGCAACTGCCCTATCAAGCCGATCCGCACCAGAGCGTGGAATGGAATCGCGGCGCGTATCTGGTGCAAGGGCTCGCGCATTGCGGCGCATGTCATACGCCGCACGGCATGCTCGGGCAGGAGAGCGTACTCGACGAGAAGGACAACACCGCGTTCCTGTCCGGCAATACGCTGGCGGGGTGGTATGCGCCCAACCTAAGAGGACATAAGGTGCAAACATCCGATAGCGACAAGGTGTGGAGCAAAGCCGATCTTGTTGCCTATCTGCGCAGTGGTCGTATGCACGACGGCGCGGCATTCGGCCCGATGACGGAAGTCATCGACGACAGCACGCAATATCTGCACGACGACGATCTGAACGCGATTGCAACGTATCTGACGTCGCCATCGTTACAAGCGGGCGCGACGCCGCCGGCCACGCAGCAAACCGGCCGCGCGGAACAGACGGCTATTGCGCTGCGAGCGGGTCGCGTCGATTCGACCGGGGCCCATCTCTATCTGGACAATTGCGCGGCCTGTCACCGCACGGATGGCACCGGCGCAATGCCAGCTTTCCCCAGTCTCAGGGGCAACGCATCGGTGCTGAGCGGCGATCCGGCATCGCTGATTCATATCGTGCTGAGCGGCTCCCATATGCCGTCCACTGCGGCCGCGCCGACGCCGCTCGCCATGCCCGACTTCGGCTGGCGTTTGACTGACCAGCAGATCGCAGATCTATTGAGCTTTGTGCGAAGCAATTGGGGAAATCGTGCGGCGGCCGTCACTGCTGGTGAAGTCGCCAAGGTTCGCGATGTAGCGGTCAGCGCGAAATAACCCGGCAGGGTTGCAGCGTGAAGCGTTTGCGTGCAATGTTTGAATCCGCGAATGAAAGAAGCCCAGTGCGTTAATCGCCGCACTGGGCTTCTTTCATGGAAAACGAGCGCGCTTAGAACTTGTGGTGAATTGCAACTCGCGCCACCGCCTGATGGTTGTTCGATGAATCGCCGAGACTCCCGATATCCGCAACCGCCGCAGCGCCGGTAGAGCTCGTGCCGCTCGCGGTCTGGAAGGTGCCGAGCAGATATACATCGGTACGCTTGGACAGCGCGTAGTCGAGCAGCAGCGAGAACTGGTTGTACTTCTGGTCGCCGAGGTCGCCTCTCACCGCATTGCCCTTCGTGTAGTTGTATTCACCCGACACGGAGAACGCCGGCGTGAAACGATACTGCCCGTTCAACTCATAGCTGTTGAACGTCGCGGTCGCCCCACCGAATGCGCCGATATTCATGTACTTGGTGTTCGAATACACCGCGCCGACCTTTGCCGGACCGAAGTCGTACGAGCCGCCCGTCGTGATGATCTGCAGCGAGTTAGCGGGCTTCGTGCCGAGATAGCCCGAGTTCAGCGAATTGAATGTCGTGGCGTTCGCGTTGCTGTTCAGGATCGAGCCCAACGCCGACGGATTCTTGAACAGTTCATACGCGACCGCAATCCCGAGCGGACCGTGCGCGTAGTTTGCACCGAGGCTGTATCCGCTCGACTGCGAAATCTCGCCCGCCACGCCGCCCAGACTCACCGTGCCGCCGAAAGTCAGGCCGTTGAAATTCGGGCTCGCGTATTTGATCGTGCTGTTCGCGCGAAATGTGTGATTGACGTTGTCGAGGTCGCCCGGATGTTCCGTGGTCGATCCGCCATATGCCGCGGCGTAGCCGTAGTTGCCGACGTAGTCGTTGATACTGTCGTACTGACGGCCCAGCGTCACGGAGCCGAACGAACTGCTGGCGAGGCCCACATAGGCTTGCCGGCCGAATGCGGTGCCGCCTTGTCCGAACGCGCCCGTGCTGACGTTGATGCCCGACTCCAGCACGAAGATCGCCTTCAGGCCGCCGCCCAGATCTTCGGCGCCCCGGATGCCCCAGCGGCTGCCCTGCGTGCCCGCGTTGGAATCGACCGAGAATTGCCGGCCGCCCACGTTCTTGCCGTTCACCACGTTCTTCGCGTTGGTGTTGATCATCACGCCTTCATCCACAATGCCGTACAGCGTCACCGAGCTCTGCGCGTGAACGGTCGCAGCAAAGGTACTCAATATCGATAGTGCAAAAAGCGACTTTCTCATTCTGTCATCTCCGCCAAGTCATGATTTATTTGTGCCTTAAACATTTCAATCGGTATACTAACTAATTTGATGTCTCTACCGCATAAGCAATCCTCCTGCGAAACCCGCAATGGCGAGTCCGACTTGACGCTGTTTGAATGCGGCGCGCGGATGAGTTCCGCCGCGCCGCCGGCAGAACGATCAGCCTAGAAAAGCGCCACCGTTCGCATGAATGGCCTGGCCCGTCAGATAACGTGCTGTCGGCCCGCACAGAAACTGCACGAGGCTCGCGACCTCGTCGGGCTGGCCGCGTCGGCCGAGCAAGGTGGTGCGCTCGGCGTGATGCGCGGGTTCCTTGTTGCCTGCCGCGCCGCCACGCACGGTGGCGATCAAACCAGGCACCACGCAATTGACGGTAATGCCGTCAGGGCCGAGATCGTGCGCTAACGCACGCGTCAAGCCGACGAGCCCCGCTTTCGCGGCGATCACGTGCGCGCGCCCCGCCGAACCCGCATGCGCCGACATGCCGCCGATATTGACGATCGCGCCGGCCTTCGATTGCCGCAGATAAGGCAACGCGGCGTGCGCACACAGATACGCGCCGTCGAGAATCACCGACATCACTTCACGCCAGCGCGCGTAGTCCAGTTCCGCGAACGGCACCTCGCGACGCACCGCGGCGTTGTTGACGAGAATGTCGATCTGCCCGAAATGGTGAATCGCCGCTTCCATCAAACTTTGCGCGCCCGCCGGTTCGCTGACGTCGGCCAGATGCGCGGCCGCGCGGCCGCCCGCGGCCTCGATCGCGCGCACGACTTCGGCGGCCTCGTCGGCGGAACTGCGCGCATTGACGAGCACCGCATTGCCCGCTGCCGCGAGTTGCAACGCGATCTCGCGGCCGATATTGCGCGCCGCGCCGGTAACGACCGCGACGCCGCTAACTTCTCTGTTCATGAATGCACTCCCAGTGATTCCGTTGATAGTGTGGGTTTCGCGCTGGCTTGCAGCGGCCGGTCCGGACGAATCCAGAACGACAGTCCAATGCCGACCAGCAACAGCGCGATCGACATCACGAACGGCAGGCGATAGCTGCCCGTCATGTCGGTGATCAGGCCGAACGCGACCGGCGACACGACCGCCGCGAGACCGGCCGCCGTGCTGATGAAGCCGCTCGCGACGCCCGCAAAGGCCGGCGCGATATCCATCGGCACGGCCCAGATCGGGCCTTCGGTCGATTCGAGGCAGAACAATGCGGCGGCCAGACACAGTGCGATCACGGTCCGGTCCCGCACGAATAGCACGCACGAGAGAAACAGCAGCGAGCCCGCGAAACCCATGATGATCACGTTGCGCCGCGCCGTATTCAGATTGCCGGTGCGTTTATAGATCGCGTCGGTCAGCAGGCCGCCCGCCGTATCGCCGACCACGCCGGCGAGAAACACGCCCGACGTAAATAGCGCCGTGCTTTTGAGGTCGATGCCGTACACGCCGACAAAGAAACTCGGCAGCCAGCTCAAATACAGCCACAGCGTCCATGCATGACAGAAGAACACCAGCGTGACCGGCATGATGCGCCGGATCAGCGGCCACCACGGCACCGCCGTACGATGGCGCGGGCCTGCATACGGCGGCAATGCATCGACTTCAGCGGTGGTGATCGACGGATGCGTGCGAGGATCGTCGCGGAAATACAGTGCCCATACGACCACCCAGATCGCGCTGACGCAGCCCAGCGTGATAAACGCGCCTCGCCAGCCGAGCAGCGGAATCATCAGCACGATCAGCGGCGGCGTGACGGTAGCCGCCAGGCGCGCAGCAGAGTGCGTGAAGCCCTGGGCGAAGCCGCGTTTTATCTGCGGAACCCAGTTGGCCATCGCTCGCGTGGCGTTCGGAATCGTGCCGGCCTCGCCGAGTCCGACCAGGGCGCGCGAGAGCACCAGCGTCGCGAGGCCGCCGGTCACGCCGGTCGCCAGCGTGCCGAGCGTCCACAGGATGCCCGAGAATGCCAGCATCCGGCGAGGTCCGATCTTGTCGCCCAGATAGCCGTTGATGATCTGGAAGATCGCGTAGCAGTAGCCGAACGCCGAGAGCGCGATGCCGAGTTGCGTATTCGACAGATGCATCTCCGACTTCAGCAACGGCGCCGCGATGGAAAGATTGACCCGGTCGACGTATTCGATGAAGTACATCGCGCAGATGAGCATGAAAACTCTGCCCGTGGTGCCGCTGAACATGCCTGCTTTCGCTTTCATCTTGAACCGCCCTGCCCGTGACCGCGACTGTAATCGCGACTGTGACTGTGTAGCATGGTTTGCTCCTTCAGTTTCGGATTGCCGCCAGCGCCTCAGGGCACTCGGCGCACATCATTCGTATTACGTACGATCATCTCTGCAATGCCCGGTGCGCGGTTTCCGGCGCCCACTTCACGCAGAAGAGACCGACCAGATAGATCAGCGAGACAGCGGTGATCGCGAGCGGATAAGAACCGAATATCGCCGCGAGCGCGCCGACAATCGACGGTCCCGCCGCGCCGAGCACGCGGCCGAAGCTGAAAGCGAATCCGGAACCGAGCGCGCGCTGCATCGTCGGGAACATTTCGGGCAGCCAGATCGTGAACAACGAGAACACGCCACTCGTGAAAAAGCCGAGCAGCGGCAGCGTGATCAGGAAGAGCGGCAGGCTTTTCAGCAGCACCACAATGCCGAAGTACGACGTGACGTTGCAGATCAGCGCGCCGGAGAAGAACACCGTGGCGACCGATTTGCGGCGCGGAATCCAGCGCACGATCCACGGCATCGCGACGCATCCCGCGAGCGTGCCGACACTCAGGATCAAGCCGCTCAGCGAGCCGAGATACTGCGCATCGGCAACGGACGCGCCGCCCGCGCGCTGCCAGGTGATGACGAGCGTCGGAATCCAGAACGTCGACGACCACAGCCCGAAGATCAGACACGTCATCATTAGCGCCGCCGACCAGGTCGTGCGCGACATGCCAGGCGCGAACAAATCACGCACGCGGGCGCGCGGACCCTGTGCGCGGCGTTGTTCTTGCCAGCGGCGCGACTCCGGCACGCCGAGCCGCAGCCAGATGGTCAGCAACGCGGGCGCGCTGCCGATCAGAAACAGCACGCGCCAACCGCCCAGCGGCAGAATCACCAACGCGGCGGCCGAGGCCAGCAGAAAGCCGATCGGCGTGCCGGTATGCAGCCATCCCGACAGACGCTCGCGCAAATGCTCCGGCACCGACTCCTGCAACAACGGCGCGCCTGCCGCCCACTCGCCGCCTATTCCGAAGCCCGTCAAAAAACGAAAGATCGCGAACGACACGATGCCCGGCGCGAGCCCGCAAGCGCCGGTAAAGATCGAATAGATGAGGATGGTCGCGCACATGGTCGGCACGCGGCCGAAGCGGTCCGCGCACCAGCCCCAGAACATCGAGCAGGCCCAGCCGAGCATGAAGAGGCTGAACATCAAACCGCCGAGGCGCGCGATATGCGCGTGATCGGCCACGAAGCCGCTTTTCGGCAGCAACTCGGTCAACGCCGGCACGATCACATAGATATAAATGGCGTTGTCGAAGCCGTCCAGCATCCAGCCCGCCCAGGTGGCGATAAAGACGCGATACGGACGCGCTGCTGTAACTGCCACACCGACGGAACTCGACATCTCGTCTCCTGACTGAATCCACCGTCCGCCGCGTTCGTGGGTATCGCGGCTTGTGTTATGTCGACAATGTTATCGATGACGCGTCTGGCGTTTCGCGCGACGCACGCGTCATCTTCCGTACTGCACGTGCTCTTCTTTTACGACGTCGTCCCGACACCGACAGGGCGCGCCAGCTCCGCCAGCGTCGCGATGTTGTCCAGCGATTCCATCTGCCATCCCGCTTCGAGCAGCTTCGCGGCGTGCGCGCTGCCCAGAATCGGTTCGACCAGATCGGTGAACTTGGCGGCCAGCTCGGCATTGCTCATCGGCCGATCGATGCTGCCGATCGCATGCTCGACGTGCTTCTCGAGCCGCTCGCCGCTGGTCAGCGTGATCGTGATGTGAACGGCGTCGGCCGGCATCGAAGGATCGATTTCGGCAGTGACCTTGTCGCGCAGCCGCACCGTCGCGGCGTCGTGAACGGCCGCGTCGCTGTACTGATGCTCGCCCGCGCGACCGTCGATGATCGCCACCGCCGCCGAGTGATAGACGCTGAACTTGCCGTCGAGCCCGGTCTGCGGCGTGCGCTTGCCGGTCAGTTCGAGCACCAGCGGATGCACCTTCAGCAGTACCGACGCAATCGCGTCCGCCTTCAACGCATGTTCATTGCGCAACTGGATGCAACCGTCGATTGCCGGATGGATCACGATGCCGCACGCAAACGGCTTATAAGAATTCAGCAGACTTTCATGGCGCTCGCCGAGCCCTTCCGTGATTTCCGCGTAGTCGCGATGCGTGCTGGTCACGTTCGCCCAGCCGCGTTTCGCTTCGATGCCCTGCTGCGAACTCGTGTAGCCGCGCGCGGCCAGCAACGCCGACACGAGACCGTTCTGAGCCGCGCGTCCCGGATGAAAGCTCTTGGTCATCGTGCCGAACATCTCACGCAGGCCGACCGGCTGCGTCGCCGCGAGACCGAGCGCCCAGATCATCTGCTGTTCATCGAGCCCGAGCAGTTTGCCCGCGGCCGCCGCCGCCCCGAACACGCCCGCCGTGCCGGTGATATGCCAGCCGATGTCGTAGTGGTTCGGGTACACCGCATTGCCGATCCGGCATTCGGTTTCGATGCCGAGCGTCAGCGCGAGAATGAACTCCTTGCCGCTGACCGGCCGATACTCGGCCAGCGCAAAAATCGCCGACGCCACCGGCCCCGCCGGATGAATCACGGTCTTCAGGTGCGTATCGTCGAAGTCGAACACATGCGAACTGATGCCGTTGAAAAGCGCGGCGCTCAGCACGTCCACCTTCTCGGCGCGGCCGAGCACGCTCGCCTGCGCCGGGCCGCCGAACGGCGCGAGCGCCGCCATGGCGATCTCGACCGCTTCATGCCGCGACGCGCCGACCGCACAGCCCATCCAGTTGACGAACGTACGCACCGCGTGGTCGCACACGGCTTGCGGCAGGCTGTCGGCACGCGCGTTGACCAGATAGCGCGCGAGAGTTTGGGTGACGCGATCGGCTTGGGTCATTGGATCGTCAAGAAGTAGTGAGGCCGTGAGAAGGGAGCTGCCACGGTACAAGATCGCATTGTACATATTGTCGACAATACGCAAATCATGGCAAATTCTAGTTGCGCGCTTGCGTTGTGGATAGTATGTTGTCGACAATCTTCAAGACGCAATGTGCGTTGTACACTGCGGTTTTCCTCATACAGGTCCGTCTATGTCCCGCCCCACCACTTCGCTCGAGTTGCTTCGCTCCGTCACACTGTCCGGTCTCGTGCAAGAGGAAATTCTCCGCCGCATCAAGACGGGCGAGCTGAAGGCCGGCATGAAACTCAATGAGATGGATCTCGCCGACCACCTGAAGATCAGCCGCAGTCCGGTGCGCGAGGCGTTTCGCGCGCTCGAGGAAGCCGGTCTGGTGTTGCTCGAAAAGAATCGCGGCGTCTACATCCGCGAGATTTCCGACGATGAAGCCGCCGACCTCTATGAAGTGCGCGCCGGGCTCGACGAGATGGCCGGCCGCCGGCTGGCATCGAAGATCACGGACGCGCAGTTGCAGGAACTGCACGCGATGCTCGATCAGCTCGAAGCCAGTTCGATCCACGGCGAGTTGAACAATTACTTCACGCTGAATATTGCCTTTCATGACCGGCTGGTCGAACTGGCGGGCAACCCGACGATGCTCGGTTTCTACCGGCAAGTGGTCAATCGCACCCATCTGTTGCGCCGGCGCGGTTTTTCGATTGCGGGCAGTTCGCAGGCGTCGCACGCCGAGCATCGGATGATTCTCGACGCGCTCGCTACCCGCGATCCCGAAGCCGTCGCGCTGGCAATGCGTCAGCATGTGCAGGCGGGTTTCCAACGCGCGATCGCCGCGCATAGCGCGGAAGACGCCGCGGCTGCGGCTGCGGCCGGCGCCGCCGGTGAACAGGCGCAAGCCTCGCTCGCCGACGGTCCGCGCTAGCCGCGCGACACACCTGCTCGTCAGGCCCGCGCGCGAGACAGCAGCGCACGCATTTCATTACCGACTCGGAGTGGTCACCCGTATGAGCGTTGAAAAATCAGAAGGACATGGGATAGTTGGCGAGAAACTCGGCGCCTGGATTGCGGACGTGCACGCGTCGGCATTGCCTGCCCAGACTGTCGAAATCGCCCGTCTGCTGCTGCTCGATGTGACGGGCTTGTGCATCGCCGGGCGCGACGAACCGTATATCCGCGCGACGCTGCAAGCCACCGACGCCGGCGGCGCCTGCACCGCCCTCGGCCACGCAGGCAGCTTCAGTGCATTCGATGCGGCGCTGATCAACGGCACCGCCGCGCACGGCGAAGATTACGACGATACCTTCGAAGGCGGTCCGGTGCATTCGGGCGCGGTGGTCGTGCCCGCGGTGCTGGCGGCGTGCGAACGCGAAGGCCTCGGTGGCGAAGCGTTGCTGCGCGGCATCGCGGTCGGCACGGAATTGATGTGCCGGCTGAGTCTGGTCGCCCCGCGCGCGATCCATACGGCCGGCTTTCACCCGACCGCCGTGATCGGCGCGCTCGCGGCGGCCGGCGGAGTGGCGAGCGCGTTACGCCTGAATCCGCAGCAGGCCACGTCGGCGCTCGGTATCGCGGGCAGCATGGCGGCGGGGATCATCGAGTATCTGGCCGAAGGCACCTCGACCAAGCGGATGCACGCCGGCTGGGCCGCGCAATCGGGCATTCGCGCGGCGTTGATGGCGCGCGGCGGCTTTGACGGTCCGCGCACCGTGCTCGAAGGCAAGCACGGTTTCTTCAAGGCGTTCGCGCCGTCGCGCGCGCCGGATTTTTCGCCGGTGCTCGATACGCTCGGCAAGTCGTGGATCATGGAGACGATCGCGTTCAAGCCGTATGCGTGCGGCACGATGACCCAGCCGTATATCGATTGCGCGATCGCACTCGCGGAGCGCGGCGTCAAGGCGGAAGAGATTCGCGACATCGTGTGCGAAGTCGGCGAAGGCACGGTGCATCGGTTGTGGGAAGAACTCGCGGTCAAGCACCGGCCGCCGACCGCTTACGCCGCCAAATTCAGCACGCCGTTCTGCATGGCCGTGGGTTTCTTCGATCGCAAGGCGGGTTTCAGCCAGTTCACCGAAGCGCGCATTCACGATCCGGCCGTGCTCGCGCTGGCCGGCAAGATCCGCTACGTGATCGATCCGGACAACGAGTATCCGAGCAATTTTACCGGCCATCTGCGCGCGACGCTCAACGACGGCACCGTTCAGGAAGTGCGTCAGCCGCATATGCGCGGCGGTGCGCGCGAACCGCTGTCGCGCGCCGAACTCGCCACTAAATTCACCGACAACGCGCAGCACGGCGGCTGGAGTGCGGCACTCGCCGACGAGGCGCGCGGATGGTGTGAGACGGTGTTCAGCGACCCGGCGCTCGGCGCGATCGCGCAGTTCCGGCAATAGACTGGTCGATGCGAACGGCGCTCTACGCATGGGCGCCGTTCGTTAATACTGTGGTGTTTTTCAGGCGCGAGGCAGAAGCCGCGACTGCTTTAATGCCGTCGCTCCGGCGCACCACCCTCGCCGCCGCTACATACGACTCAATCCTGCAAGCCGCGCACGTTCCGATAAGAACAGCGGCTCGAATCGACAAAGCGCACGCGAAATTCGACCGGCTGGTCCTTGAACGTGAACGCCGTGCGCTCGATGCGCAACACCGGCGCACCGACTTCGATATTCAGTGCGCGCGCCACTTCTTCGTCGGCGGCCGCGCCGCCCAGATCTTCCACCACGCGCACAACCGAAATCCCGAAGTGCTCCTGGTAAAAGCCATAAATGGAACCGCGCCGCGCCTTGAACATCTCGGCTTCGAGCGTCGGGAACACATCGAGCGGAAACCACAAACGATCGAGCATGACAGGCACGTCGTCATGCAGCCGAAGATTGTCGGCGGTGGCAAGCCGTGCGCCGCGCGCGAGCTTGAGCGTCGCGGCGATTTCCGCGCTCGCGCGCTCCTTGCCGAAACGCAGCAGACGCGCGGTGACTTTCAGTAATTGGCCGTCTGTATCGACGAAGCTGAAGTAGTGGTCGAACGCATGTTCGTCGGCGAACTTCGCGACGATCGTGCCGCGCCCTGCCCGGCGAATCAGCAGACGCTCGGCCACCAGTTCTTCGACCGCGCGGCGGATCGTGCCGATGCCGACGCCGAATACCTCGGCTAATTGCGGCTCTGTCGGGATCTTGTCGCCGGCTGTCCATTCGCCGGTGCGAAGGCGCTCGAGAATACCGGCGCGGACGATTTCATAGAGCGGTTGCTCTCCCGGAGTACGAAGTCCTGGCATTCAGGTCAGTGTCAGAGTGAAGAAAAGGAATCGGAAAAAAGCCGCTCGATCCGCGCTGAGATGACCGCGCGGCGCACATGTTTCATGCGCCGCTTCCGGTCCGATCCGCGGCCCGCATGGCGAATTCCGGAAGGATACAGGATCGACACCTAAATGCATCACAGCAACAGAGCGCCGCGCGGCTAACAACCGCGATGACTGAAGGCAATCGGCATCGACCCGAACCTATCTATTAATTCGAATCATTCGAATGATTCGATTGACGAGGACGAGATGTCGTCTTAGACTGATCTTCATCGCGCAACCACGCGCGCTTAACATCAGAGGAGATGAGCCATGCCGAATTTCATCAAGCACATTGCATTCAAGGTTGAAGATGTCGAAAAGGAACGCGCGTTCTATGAGAACGTGTTCGGCTATAAGCACGTGAATACGGTGCGTCGCAAGGGCAAGAACGGCGACCACATTTCGCATCACCTGACCGACGGTTACATGGACCTGACGTTGATTCACTATGAGCAATCGGATTCCGACGAAGCCGATTTCGCCGGCCCGGCGCCATGCATTCACCACATCGGCATGGAAGTGGAAGACCTCGACGCGTTCATCGCGCAGATCAAGGAAAACGGCGGCGAAATCCTGACGGCGCCGGGTCATCTGCCGGTCAAATTCCGTTCGCCGAACGGCCCGGTTGCGGAAGTCGTGCCCATGGAGCGCTGGGAAAAGAAGACGCTCGCCGCCGGCGTACACGGCGAAGTGCTCGAGTAAGTACACTCAGGTTCGCGTTTCAGCTCGCATTACACCAATTCAATAGCGAGCTATTCGACGTACGGCGACGTGGGGCGATCCCCGCGGCGCCGCGACACCAAACGCAACGGCACGTGCCGTTGCGTAGTCGCAAGGAGGAGACACGATGGAATCGATCCGCCGCCGCAACCGCTTTTCCGCGACGACAGGCGTACTGATTGTCCTGTGCATCATGTCGTTCCTGATGTATGTGGACCGCACCAATATTTCCACTGCGGCTCTCGCGATCCGTCGCGATCTGCATCTGAGCAATTCCCAGCTTGGCATCGTGTTTTCCGCTTTTGCGCTGACCTACGCGCTCGCGATGATTCCAGGTGGCTTTATCGGCGATCGTCTCGGCGCCCGCAAAATGCTCGCTGTATGCGGCGTGCTGTGGGGTCTAGGCACGCTCCTCACCGGCTTCGCCGGCGGACTGGGGACGCTGCTGCTCGCGCGCTTCGTCGTCGGGTTGGGTGAAAGCCCGATCGTGCCGGCGTCGGCCCGCGCATTGACCGCGTGGATGGAACCCGAGCGGCGCGGCTTTTCGCAAGGCATCACGCATGCCTGCGCGCGCCTGGGCAACGCGTCGACGCCGATTCTCGTCGCCGGTTTGATCACCGCGTTTTCGTGGCACATCGCGTTTATCGTGCTCGGTGCGGCGAGTCTCGCGTGGGTCGTGCTATGGGTCTGGTATTACCGCGACAATCCCGCTGATCATCCGGGTATCACGCCTCAGGACATCGCTCGCCTGCCCGCCAAACTCGGCAAGACACGCGTGCCGATGCGCTGGCCGCCGCTCTTGCGGGCGCTTTGGCCGGCTACGGTGGTGAGCTTCTGTCACGGCTGGATTCTGTGGTTCTTTCTCAACTGGATGCCGTCGTTTTTCGCGCAGGCGTATCACCTGAATATCCGGCATTCGGCTATCTTCAGTTCGGGGATTTTCCTAAGCGGGGTAGTCGGCACCACACTCGGCGGCTCGCTCAGCGATCTGATGCTGAAGAAGACCGGCAACATTCGCCGCTCGCGTCAAACGCTGATTACCGTGGGTTTTCTCGCACCGATTGTGTTCTTCGTGCCGATGTTCCTGCACACGTCGTCGACGCTCGCCGCGCTCTCGCTGGCTGCCGCGCTGTTTCTCTCCGAACTGGTCACCGCGCCGCTGTGGGCCGTCGCAATGGATCTCGCGCCCAATCACGCGGCGACCTCGAGCAGCATCATGAACACGGGGCTCGGCATAGCGGCATCGGTGTCGCCGCCGCTGGTCGGCTGGCTGGTCGATACGATGCATTCGTGGCAACCAGTGTTTGCGCTGTCGATGTTCTTTCTCGTGCTCGGGCCGATTGCCGCGCACTGGATTCGCCCCGACCGTCCCTATCTCGGCGAACCCGATGCAAAAGCGAAAGAAGCCGGCGGTTTTGCGGCGCAGATGGATGCTTATTGAACGCGCCGCCTGGTCGACGCATGTTGGTTAGCGACGAGTAAAACGCGTCGAACCTCGCGGAGTGTGCGCACTAAATCGTAGGCTAAGACTTCGCAGCGTTGCCGCTGCCGTTGTTATCCCCGATCACGCCGAACTCGACGGGCGTCTTCACGTAGAACAGATGCACGCCGTCGGCGCGCAGCCGGTCGAATAAGCGGTCGGCTTCGTCGCTCGTCATCGCCATCACGACGGATAAAGGCTGGTCCGCCAACTCGAAAAAGTGCGCAGAGTGAATGCGGTGATGCTGGCCGACTCCTTCGCAGGCCGGTATCACCGTTGCACCGCGCAAACCGAGTTCGCCCGCAAGATGGACGAGCCAGTCGGCCAGCGGCTTGCCGTGATGGCGGCGATCCTGTTGAGTAAAGAAGGTGACCTGATAGCCGTTCATGTCGGTGTCTCCTGTCCGCGCTGGATCGCTGTCGATATCCCTGTCAGTCGAGAGTTGGACGCGGCAACACTAGCGTCGCCGGTTCGGCGCAGTCGTTGGCATCGTCTCAGCCAAGGTATGAAATAAGTGTAGATGCCGGGCAGAACTACCGCCAGCTAAGGCTGCCGGGATGCCAGGTATTCCGGTTGCCAGCAGCGCAGGCCGAACAGCGGCACCAGCCCATAAGCGTGGTCCAGCATATCCGACTGCAGGTTTTCGTACGGCTCCCAGCTGGTTTCGTCGACGTAGAGAAAAATCTCCAGCGCGACGACGGGCTGGCTGGACTGCACCTGGCGAATCACAACAGGCATGTCGTGGCGGATCGCCGGATGAGCGCGAAAATGCGCGCTCAGATAGAGACGGTACAGGCCGAGGTTCGTGCGGCGCTGCGCGCCGTCGGGCGCGAATGCCGCGAGCGGCGGGTCGATATCGCTGTGCAGCCGGGCGAGCAGCGCCTCGTCGGGAAAGCGAACCGTGTCGGCGTCGAAATGAATCGAATGCTTGACGCGCCTGCCGCCCGACTCGGTCATGCCACGCCAGTTCTTCACACCGTTCGTCAGCAAAACGTAGCTCGGCACCATGACGATCGAGTTGTCGAAGTTCTGCACCTTGATCGTGTTCAGCGCAATGTCGATCACCGTGCCGTCGGCGACGAAGCCGGGCACTTCGATCCAGTCGCCCACCCGCAGCATGTCGTAGGCGGCGAGCTGAATACTTGCGACGAAGCCGAGCAGCGTCTCACGGAAAATGATGATGAGCAGCGCGGTCATCGCGCTGAGACCCGTGAGGAAGTAAGCGGGCGAGCGCTCGAGCAACACCGAAATCACGGCGATCAGCGCGATCACATAGAGCACGATGGTGGCGATCTGCAGGAAGCTCTTGATCGGCCGCTCGCTCGCGGATGGGAAGTGGCTGTAGCGCTCGCTGACGCTGTCAAGGAACGCCAGCGCGGCGCGCAACACCGTGTACACCATGTAGCAGGCCGCCAGCACCGACAGCGGATGCCCGAGCGCCGCGATCATCGGGAATGTGATGCCGGAAAGCAGCGGGCCTGCCGCGTAGACGATTGCGGCGGGCACGAGCGGCGCGAGCCGATGAAAGACCTTGTGGCGCTCGGCGGCTCGCAGCCACTTGTGCCGTTCCTGGCGCGCGAGGCGGCTGACGATCAACAGCATGAACGAGCGCGTCACGTAGTAACAGATCGTGCTGGCCAGCAGAATCGCGACCAGCAGCCCCACGACTAGCAGTATCGCGACGAACTCGCTGTCGGTATAGACGTGGAACTGATGCCAGTCTGGTCCGCTTTCGATACGCAGCGCATTGTCGAACATGGTTTCTCCCATTGCCGGCGAACCTGGCGCGGCCGCAGCGATTCACGACGCCCGCTACTTACGTTTTATCCCTGCTCAATGCCAAGCAGCCGCGCGTCCAGCCGCCGCGCCAGCGCCGCGCCGCCTTCGCGCATCACCGCATCGTGATTCCATTGGAAAACCGGTCGCAGCAACGGCGCCCATGCGTTCATCCATGCGCGGTTCGTATGCACGCACCAGTCATAGCGAACCACGGTAAGGTTGCGCCCGTCGGTCGAAAAACTCCACCGTCCGGCGCCTTCGACGTCGCCGCTGGCCTCCCCTTCCAGCGCGATCAAGGGGTCGACGCGCGTCACCCGCATGTCGAACACCAGGCGGTAAGGCAACCAGCCTTTCCATGTATAGCGTTGAACGGCACCCACGCCCTCGTCTGAACCCGCCTCCAGCTGGTCGACGCGCTCGACGTTATGCCACCACTCCGGCCAGCGCGCCGAATCCTGGATTGCCGCCCACACGTCCTGCACTGGCGCATCGAGACGCCAAACGGTGGAAAAACGGTATTCGACCGTGCGCAAGCTGCCTCCATTCTTCGTATTCTTCGAGAGATTCTGGCAGATGCTCGCGGCGCTTGC
Organism: Paraburkholderia phytofirmans; assembly: GCF_046028095.1. Classification (GTDB taxonomy): domain Bacteria; phylum Pseudomonadota; class Gammaproteobacteria; order Burkholderiales; family Burkholderiaceae; genus Paraburkholderia; species Paraburkholderia phytofirmans_A. The sequence goes on along the minus strand of NZ_JAQQDJ010000013.1, from coordinate 106,097 downwards.
CATCACGGGCGAAGCAGCGTTAGTTCTTCGTCCCCGAATAGGCGGATTTCAACGTGGCGATGTCGAGCTTCACCATTTTCTGCACGGCGTCCATAACGCGGCCGGCCTTGACTGGATCCGGATCGGCCAACATGTCGAGGATATCGGTTGGGACGATCTGCCACGAGACGCCGAAGCGGTCTTTCAGCCATCCGCACTCCTCGGGCGAACCGCCGCCCTCGAGAAGCGCGTTCCAATAACGGTCGAGTTCCGCCTGATCGCCGCAATTGACCATCAGGGAGATCGAGTGGTTAAACGGATCGAGTGGCCCGGCACTCATCGCGTAGAAGGGCTGCCCAAAGAGAACGAATTCGACAACCTTGGTGGAGCCGGCGCCCGGCACCGCAGTGACCCGAATAACGCGTGAGTCTGGAAAGATACCCGCATAGAACGCAGCGGCTTCTTCAGCTTCCGTGGAATACCAGAGAAACGGCGTGATCTTTTGAATCGTCATGGCAAATCTCCTTTCAGTGGTGGCCGAATGCGAAGACAAACCGCATGCTGCCATTGAAACGACGAAGAAAGACCATTGAAATCGACATGCCAGCACGCAAAAGTTCAGTGTTTTATGAGTGCCGCTGTACGGTATGAGCCCGGTTGACCTGTTGTCCGCGGCCGTACTCACCACACGACCGTCAGCTTTCGTCGCCAGGGTTTATGCTAAGATAAAAGTTCGTACACGAACTAAATCCCAATAAGAGTGCGCTGTCCCCCGGAGCGCAACAGGTGAGGTTAAACATGGATCATCGGCTCGTATATCTGCTCAATGTGGGCCAGAAGCGCCTGCATCGTTGGCAGTCCCGGACAGCCGCGGGCGGAGTCACAGCAGCGCAGGCGGGACTGCTGTTCTTTCTCGGGAAAAACGATGGAGCGCTCACGAGCGAGGCCGCCGCGGCGCTCGATCTCAAGGCGCCGGGAATGAGCGGACTGGTCGACAGAGCTGAGCGGGCCGGTCTCCTGGAACGCCATTCGGACGAATTCGATGGGCGCGCGTCGCGACTTTGGCTAACGGCCGCCGGACGCGCCGCAATCAAGCGATCGAAGTCGGGGCTTGCCGAGGTGAATGCCCGACTGACGGAGGGCTTTACGGAATCCGAGATCGACGTGGTGGCGCGCTGGCTGACGAGTTTGCAGGACAAGTTTCCCGACATCGACGAGGAAGCCGCGTAAAGCGGCACGTGCGCACGGCGGCGGCGCCGCGCCGCCGTTTTGCTCGGCAAGGTACGCCACGCCTATCAGCGCGGAATCTTCGTGAAGTCCGGCCGGCGCTTTTGAGCAAACGCCAGGAATGCTTCCTTCGCCTCCGCGCTGCCCAGCCGCTCCACGAATATGACGCCTTCCCGGTCCATCTGTGCTGTCAGCCGCTCTGCGTCGCGCATGAGGCGTTTTGTTGCTGTCAGTGATCCGTAGGGCCTAGTAGCAATTTTCTCGGCAATCCGCCGTGCTTCCGCGCGCAGTTCCGCAACAGGGACTAACCGATTGGCGATGCCCCAGGCAACCGCGGCATCGGCCGGAACCGGCTCGCCGAGCGCGAACATTTCGAATGCCCTGACATGTCCGATCTGGCGCGGCAGAAGGTAGCTCGAGGCGGCTTCGGGAACCAAGGCCAGATTCACGAAGGGGGTCATCAATTGCGCGTCTTCGGATAACAGCACGTAGTCGCAATGAAGCAGCATCGTGGTGCCGATTCCGACAGCCTTGCCCTGGACAGCAGCGACGACAGGCACACTCGCTTCCGCCAGAACTCGAAGAAAGCGGACTACATGACGCTCCTGTGGACCGTCGCCGGCAGCCTGCGCGGCGAATTCCGCGAGGTCGTTACCGGCTGTGAACGTGTCCCCATCTGCCTGAATCAATAATGCGCGAACGTCATCGTCGACATTGGCCCGCTCGACGGCATCCGCGAGCGCGCTATACATTGCGTTCGTTATGGCGTTCATTTTTCCGGGCCGCGAGATCGTGACGGCCAGCACGCCATTCGCGAGTTCTACATTCACTTCTGGAATCATTGCCTCATCTCCAAAGATTTGCTCAGGCCATCTATGAATATGCATGCCTAGGCAGATTCGCATGCATCAACATATTCGCATGCGAAGTATATAATATTCGCATGCGAAGTAAACTTGACGGCGTCGAGTGGAAGAACCGGCGGTTACAGTGCAGCGTGAGGCCGTGCACCGCATTCCGGAACGCCGGCAAGCTTTCGAAAACGCGCATTGCTTGCCGCAGATCCCAATAATTGGTTTGTCAGCGCCCCGAAACGTTGGGTAAAAAATAGTTAAGGGTATACATCGATTAGTAGCCAAAAGTACGTGATATAGCATTTTCGAGGGGTAGTCATGCGTACGCGCGTGCACGTGGGCATTCCGAAAGGTGCCCGGCTCCGGCGCCTGTCTTGCCGGAGCTTTTCCTGCCTGCGCCGTTACAACCAGTGAAACGTTCTACAACAGAGAGACGGGAGACTGAGATGGCGCAATCGAAGGAAGACAAAGACGAAGTACAGGGCATGCGTCGCGGATTGCTGCAGGGCGCAGGCCTGTCCGCAGCACTGGCGCTGATGGGTGGAATGGGCGGGATGATCTCGTCGGCCCAGGCGGCGGAAGGCGGTTCGTTTCCGGCGCACAAACGATGGAAGATCGTGTTCGTCAACCATGTCACGACCAATCCGTTCTTTGTGCCCACGCAATATGGCATTCAGGACGCGACCGCCTTGCTGGGCATGGACTATCAATGGACCGGCTCGGCCAACGCCGACATCGGCGAAATGGTGAATGCGGTCAACGCGGCGATTGCCGCAAAAGCCGACGCCATCGCAGTACCGATCGTCGATCCCAAGGCATTCGACAAACCCATCCAGGCCGCGCTCGACGCCGGCATTCCCGTGTTCGCCTACAACGCCGACGCACCTTCGGGTTCCACGAATCCGCGCCTTGCGTATATCGGCCAGGATCTTTATCTGTCCGGTTATCAGATGGGCGAGCGGATCGCGAGCCTGATCGATAGCGGCCTCGTCGCGCTCTTTATCGCCACGCCGGGCCAGCTCAACATTCAGCCCCGGCTCGATGGCGCGGTGGCTGCAATCAAGAAATCGGGCAAGAAGATCGACGTGCAGACCATCGCCACGGGCGCGACCGTCAACGAAGAGCTCTCGAAGATCAAATCCTTCTTTCTCGGCCACCAGGATCTCAAAGGCATGTTCGCGGTGGACGCGGGCAGCACCCAGGGCGTCGCCGTGACAATGAAGGAATCCAACCTGCCGTCCAAAGGCGTTCACGGCGGCGGCTTCGACCTGTTGCCGCGCACGGTCGATCTGATCAACGAGGGCTTCCTCGATTTCACGATCGACCAGCAACCGTACGTGCAGGGTTTTTATACCGTGGTCCAGGCCTTCACTTTTCTCGCCTCCGGCGGACTTGTCGGGCCGGCCAACGTCAATACGGGTCTGAAGTTCGTCACCAAGGGTACGGTCGATCCGTACCTGAACACGTCGACGCGATATGAAGGCAAGAGTACGAAAGCCCAGATCGTGCCACGCACGGGTGCGATCAAAGGGTGACGTCTTCCGTGACGGACGCCCAGAAACCCGCCAAGCGTCCGAGGCGCTGGTCAGGCGCGCTCGGGCGTTCCAGCGAGATCCGCATCTTCGCGGTGGCGCTCATCCTCTGCATCTACTTCGAGACGGTCAACCATGACTTTCTGCTGACCGGCGCGAGTCTGCAGAATCTCTCGCAGTTCATCGCGCCAGTGGCGATCATTGCCTTCGGCGAAATCATGCTGATGATCGGCGGGGAGATCGATCTCTCCGCCGGGATGGTTTTTGCGTTCGCGCCTTTCATCATGCATTTCGCCATCGAGGCGGGCTTGCCGCCATGGCTCGGGATGCTCACCGGGCTGGTGGCCGCAGGCATCGTCGGGCTCATCAATGGCGCGGTGACGGTGTACCTGCGCATCCCTTCGTTCGTGACGACGCTCGGCACCTTGTTCTTCGTGAACGGCCTCACGCTGACGATCTCACGAGGCACGCCGGTTTCGCCACCGGAAAATTCAGCGTTTGCGGCATTCATGGGCGAATGGGGCTACAGCGAAATCATCTGGACGCTCGCCATTGCGGCCTTCATGCACGTGCTGCTACGCCACACACGCTGGGGTTTGCATACGATCGCGTCGGGCGCGAATCCGCTAGGCGCGAGCGAGGCGGGAATCCAGGTCAGGCGCCTGAAGCTCGGCAACTTCGTTCTTGCCGCGCTGCTCGCCGGACTGACCGGGATTCTGGAGGGTTTCCGCATCACGTCGATCGATCCGCAAGCAGGCGGCAACCAGATCATGTTTCTTGCCGTCGCCGCTGCCGTGATTGGCGGTACGCCCCTCGCCGGGGGATCGGGCACGATCATAGGCGGGCTGATCGGCGCGGCGGTGCTTGGCATTCTGAACGACGGCTTCACGCTGATCGGCATCAATGCCTTCACCTTCAACATGATTCTCGGCGCGGCGATTCTCGGCGCGATGATCTTCAACATCCACGTGGTTCGTCTCGCACGCAAGGGGGAGCTGTAATGTCCGACGTGCTGGCGGCGCTGCGCGGCGAAGACATAGTCAAACGTTTCGGCGCGGTCACCGCGCTCGACGGCGTTTCGCTGGCGCTGAAACAGGGCGAGATTCTTGGCGTACTCGGTGACAATGGCGCGGGCAAATCGACGCTGATCAAGATTCTGACCGGCTTTCATCAGCAGACGAGCGGCAAGATTTTTGTCGGCGGCGAGGAAACGATGCTGCGCTCGGTCGATCACGCCCGTTCACTCGGCATTGAATGCGTCTATCAGGATCTGGCGCTCGCCAATTCGCTGAGTATTTATCACAACATGTTCCTGAATCGGGAGATCATCCGCCCGGGGCCATTCCGGCTGTTGAACAATCGCGCCATGCGCGAGCGCGCCGCGGAATGTCTTGAAGAAATCGGCGTGCACGTGCCCTCGGTCGATCTGCCGGTCGAGCAGCTTTCGGGCGGGCAGCGGCAGGCTATCGCGGTTGCGCGCGCGGTCAATTCGAATGCGAAGATTCTGCTGCTCGACGAGCCGCTCGCCGCGATGGGCGCCCGCGAGGCGGGACTCATCATCGACCTGATCCTTCGGCTCAAGGCGAAAGGCGGCCTGTCTATCGTCATGATCATGCACAACTACGCGCAGACACTCGACATTGCGGACCGCGTGATGCTCATGCAACGCGGACGTGTGACTTATCAGCGTGAGGCAGCCAGCACGTCAGTGGAGGAGCTGATGGAAATCGTGCGACGCGAATATCGGGCAATGCGGTCGGCGACGCACTGATATCCGCGCCGCCGATCTACCGCCTCCGCTCCTGAAGCTCTCACTCGATGGCCGCGCCGCGCTCGCAAGCGCCGAAGCTGAACAATCTGCGAGGCGTACTCCACAAAACGCGTCGACGTTCGTCCGGATCGGGAATCAGGCGCTGGACCAACGTCAGCAGCGGCGCGTAATCCATTCGCGCGGGCGCGCGCAGGAACGGCCAATCCGAACCCCACACGCAGCGATCCGCGCCGAACGTACGCAGAATCTGCCGCGCGAAAATCTGCGCATCTTCGTACGGATACTCGAGCTGCGAAAATTTCTGCAACCCGGAAATCTTCACGACGGTACGCGCCGTATCGGCAAGACGCATCAGCGCCTGGAAGCCGGGTTGGTTCAAGCCGGCCGCGACATCGGGGCGGCCGCAATGGTCGATCAGCACGCGCGTCGCAGTGCGCCCGAGCAGCGGTTCGAGCGCGACCAACTGATCGCCCGTGACCTGGATCTGCGCGAACATATCGAGGTCGGCCAGCGTGTTGAAGAGCGCATCGGCATCGCTCATCCGTTCGACGCCCTCCATCGCCGGATTGAAGGCAACGCCGACCACGCCCGCGCGTTTCATCTCCAGCAACGCTGCCCGGCTCACGTCGTTGTCCACCACGGCGATGCCTTTGAAACGATCGCCATGACGCGCGATGGCATCGAGCATGCAGCGATTGTCGGTGCGGTAGCCGCTTGTCGGTCCGACCAGCAACGCATGCCGCACGCCGCATGCGTCCATTACGTGAGCAAACTGCGCAGCGGTGCCGATCTCCTGCATCGACGGCCGGTACGCCGTGTCGGCGCGATAAGGAAAGCGTGCGGGGTCGAACACATGGTTGTGGCAGTCGATCTTCTCTTCATCGAAGATATTCATTGATGCGACTCTCCGAGCGATGCGTGACGGCGGCGGCGCGCAACTTCAAGCATAGCGCGCGTGCTTCTGTAGGCAAGTTCGAGCCGGTCCTTCGCGGGCAGCGACGGCAACGGCATTTCCACGCCCAAGGCCGTGCCGGCAGGCAGCGCATCCAGCAAGTCGATGAGCGGCAAGACCCCTTCGCCCGGCGGTAGACGGCCGGCTCGCGCTTCGAGGATTGTCGCGTCGTCGCCGACCGGCGCGTGTCGCGACGCGTCGCAAAGCTGCACGGCACGCACCATCCCCACCGGCAATGCCCGAACGTCGGCCGGGCTGCCGCCCGAGCGCGCGAGATGCAACGCGTCGACGAGAATCGCGAGGTTGGCATGGCCCACTCGTTCGACCATCGAGCGTGCCTGGTTCAGCGTGCCGACTTGGCGCCAGCGCATGAACTCCAGATCGACTCGCAAGCCATATTGCGCGGCCAGTTCGCACAGGGCCGCGAGGTTGGCCGCAAGCCGCGCGGCGTCGGGATCGTCACCCGACACCGTCACGCAACGGGCGCCAAGATGGGCCGCTGCGTCGAACATCGGCGCATAGGACGCGACGTCGATATCGGGCAGCACCGGAATGAACTCGACGTCGTGCACCGCCATGCCCTCGTCGGCAAGCACGCGCCGCAGTGCGCGATGCGCGTCGCTCCCCACGACGGACGGGTACGCGATCGCATCCACGGAGGTCGGGTTCAGCCTGAGCCCCACCGCATCGAATCCCGCGCGCGCCGCCTGCGTCACCCATTCCAGCGGGGCCAGTTCCAACGCGGTGAGATGCGCGACCGCGAGCTTCGGCGCTTCTGTCGGCGCGCTCAATACGTGGCCCTCCCGCCGGTCAGATCGAAAGTGAAGCCGCTCGTAAAGCTGCATTCGGGACTCGCGATCCAGCTGACCATCGCGCCGACTTCTTCGATCTGCAGGAAGCGGCCCATCGGAATCTTGGCCTTGCTCGCCTCGATATGCGCGTCGGACATCTCGCTGAACAGTTCGGTTTCGACCATCGCCGGCGCGACGCAGTTGATGAGCACGTTGTCCTTCGCCAGTTCCTTCGCGGCCGCCTTGGTGAACGCGATAACGCCTGCTTTCGCCGCCGAGTAACCGGAGATGAACTGAACGCCCTCCTTGCCGGCAATCGACGCCACGTTGACGATGCGCCCGCCGCCACGCGCGCGCATATGCGGAATCGCGACGCGGCAGCAGTAAAACACGCTGTTCAGATCCACGGCGATCACACGTTGCCACGCATCCACCGGGTACTCCCAGCACGGCGCGACCGGCCCGTTGATCCCCGCGTTGTTCACCACAATATCCACGTGCCCGAGATGTTCGAGCGTGGCCGCGAAGGCCTGTTCGACCGAGTCGATGGCGGCGACGTCCACCTGCTGAACGTGGTCGGGCGTGAAGCCCAGCCGTTGCGCACCGCAGTCGTTCACGCTCAGATCCCACACTGCCACGCGTGCGCCGTCCGCTTTCAGCTTTTGCGCGATGCCCAGACCGATGCCACGCGCAGCGCCCGTGACGATGGCCACTTTCCCGTCGAGAGAGCGAGTCATATTCGATTTATACCTTTGCTTGAAGAATGCCGTCTTGCAGTTCGATGCGCTTGATATCGCCGACCACAAAGATGTACGAGAGCGCGCCGACCAGCGTGACAGCGGAGATGAAGGCCAACGCGTAGACGAACGAACCCGTCGCGTTGACGATCAGGCCGATCACCAGCGGCGTGACGATTCCCGCTGCGTTGGCGAACAGGTTGAAGATGCCGCCGCTCAGACCGAGCAAACCTTTCGGGGCGATGTCCGAGACGATCATCCACGCAAGCGCCGACATCCCTTGAGCGAAGTAGGCAACGCAAAGAATCGCGATGACGGTTGCGGTCGACTCGACATAGTTCGCCAGAACGATGCTCGACGCGGCAAGCAGGCCCGCGATCACCGGCAGCTTGCGCGACCAGTTCAGAGAGATGCCCCGGCGCAGCATGGCGTCGGAGATCCAGCCTCCCGCGAGTGTGCCCACCGACGCGGCGATAAACGGCAGCACCGCGATCAGTCCAACCTTCAGCCACGGCATATGGCGCTCGGTCACGAGGTAAGTCGGGAACCACGTCAGAAAGAACACATTGGTCGAATTGCAGGCGAACTGGCCGAGACAGATGCCGAGCATGCTGCGCCGCTTGAGCAGCGCGCCGATGTCGGACCAGCGAAAGTGCGTGGCCTGCTGGCTGCCGTCGACTACGCCGCCGCCATCCGCGATGTAATCGAGTTCAGCGCGATTCGCCTGTTTCGACTGATGCGGCTCGTGAAAGCGCATGAGCCAGATGCCGCCGAACACGACCCCGACCGTACCGACGATGCCGAACAACGCGCGCCATCCATAACGTTGTTCCAGCCAGAACAGGAACGGACTCAGGAAAGCCAGGCCGACGTATTCCGCGAACGTATAGATGCCGGTTGCGCGGGCGCGCTCGCTTTGCGGAAACCAGATCGCGACCACCCGGCTGTTGGTCGGGAAACACGGCGCTTCGGCAATGCCGATCAGGAGACGCATGATCAGCAGCGAGACGAAACCCGTTGCAAGCCCCTGCAACCCCGTGAAAAGAGACCACAGCGTGAGCGCGAAGAAGTAGGTCCACCGGGTGCCGACGCGGTCGAGCATCACGCCGCCGGGAATCTGCGAAGCCGTGTACGTCCATGAGAACGCCGAGAAGATCACGCCCATCAGCGCCGGGTTCAAGCCGAGTTCGTGACTCATGCTCGGCGCGGCAATGCCGGCGACGCTGCGATCCAGATAGTTGATCATCGTGCCGACCGCCAGCAGCGCGAGTATGCCGAAGCGGGCGCGGGTCCGCCGCGCGGTCGTGGCAACGTCGATTGCCGCGACTCCAGACTGAGTTGCCTGATTCATCGTGTCTCCATCCTGTCTTCTTGTGGCGCGCTTCGCGAGCCGCCCTGCGCCCTCACCCCGCAGCCTGGCTGGCGAGCATTTCGGGTCATGCGGCTGGTGCGCGTTACGTAATGCGGGAGACGGGCTCCCGTTGAGCAGATACTAGATAGGTGCCGCAAGCTTGTCGTATGCCGAGTTTCAGCTACCCTATAACTTTTGGTTAAGATCTCCTGCTACGCGTTCTGGAGGATGCATGCGGTTCAAGCTCAGGCAGATGGAAGTGTTTCGCGCGGTCATGCTGACCGGCTCGATCAACGCAGCGGCGAAGATGCTCTACGTGTCGCAGCCGGCCGTCAGCAAACTCATCTCCCACACCGAAACCACCTTAGGCTTGCGCCTGTTCGAACGCACGAAAGGCCGGCTGATACCGACAGCGGAAGCGCAGGCGCTATTCAGGGAAGTGGAGCAGGTCTATCAGGCGGCGCTGAGCGTCGACGAATTCGCACGGGCGCTGGCGCTCGGGCCGGCGAGCCTGTTGCGGGTGTCCTGCAGTCCGTCGTTGGCGACGTCGATCGTGGCGCCCGCCATCGTCGAGTTGAAGCGGCAGTTGCCGGCGCTGAGCGTGGACTGGCACACCACCCTGATGGCCGACATGCCGCTCGAAGTGCTGAGCAAAGCCGTCGACGTGGCGGTCACGTCGATGCCGATCGAACACGAACACCTCGACGTGGTGCCGTTCATGCGCGGCAGAATGGTCTGCGTCGTGCCGCCGCTTCATCGTCTGGCCTCCCATGAGCCCATTGCGCTGGCCGAGCTGGTTGGCGAGCCCATGGTTCTCTTCAGGCGCGATATTCCGTTCGGCACGATGATCGCGCGCGCATGCCAGCAAGCGAATGTAGAACTGCAATCCGTGGTGGATGTCACGCGCGCGGACCAGGCGCTGGCGCTGGTGAAGGGCGGCCTCGGGCTCGCTATCGTCGACGAGTTCGCCGCCGAAGGTCAGGGCTTGATCATCCGCCCGCTGATCGAGGAACTCGAACTCGTCTCGACCTTTGTCTATTCGAAGTTTTCGCCGCCCTCCCGCAATACGGCGCTATTGATGCATGCCGTCTACAAGCAGGCGCAACGCATCGACCGGCAGATTTCGGGCGCGTCGCTGCCGGACTAGAGCAAGCCCACGAAGTGCAGCACGACAAACGACCCGGCGCCGCCCGCTATCAACACCAACGCGTTGATTCGAGTCGCCATCACCAGCACCGTCGCGATTGCCGCGGTGAGCCACGCTATCCAGCCGCCATCGAGCTGTTTCATCAACACGTAGACGGCAGCGAGAATCAGACCGGTGGCAACGGGCCGCAGACCCGCCTGCAATGCGTTCAGCCAGCGGGCGCCTTCATGCCTGTTCCACACGTGCACGACACCGCACATCAGGAACGCCGTTGGCCCGAATAAGGCCAGCGTCGCCACGAGCGCGCCGCCAAAGCCGCCGACCTGCCAGCCGATCAACGTGGCCAGCAGCGAGCCGGGACCCGGCGCGAGGCGCGCAATCGCGAAGTCGCTCAGGAACTGGGCGTGCGTCATCCAGTGATGCACGTCGACGACTTGCCGTTGGACCTCGGCGATGATCCCTTGCCCGCCGCCGACCGTCACGATCGAAAGCGGCGCAAAAACCGAAAACAGAGCGATGAGATTTCTGGACACGTGATGTGGCTTGTTGAAAGTTGCCCGATTGTCGTCATTGCTGCCGCGGCGAACGGACGTATTCGTAGCCGACGCTCAGTGCGCCGGCTATCAACACTGTCCACACGAGCGACGCCCTGAATAACGCCACCGCCGCGAAGGTCGCGATCAGCATGAGATACGAAAACAGGCGCCGCGGCAGCCTGCGCGCGGCGGTGATCGCCATCGCCGCGGACAGGCCGATTGCACCCGCCGCCGCACCGGCCAGCGCGATATGCGTGAGCGGAAGATAGGCGATAGCCGAGAAGAACGCGCCGAGCAGCACGATCACGACGGCCGGCGGGAAGATGATTCCGCAAAATCCGGCCAGCGCCCCACGCCAGCCCAGCAAGCGATAACCGATCCAGATAGCCAGGTTCTTGATGTTGACGCCCGGCAGCGCCTGCGACAACGCCAGTCCATTGAGGAACTCGTCTTCGCTCAGCCAGTGCCGGTCGTGCACGAATTCGCGCAGGAACCAGCCGCTCAAGCCGCCGCCAAAACTCGTCAGGCCGATGCGGGAAAAAACAAGAAACAGCCCTAGCGTGGTCACCTTGACCGGCGGCTGTCCGTCGCCTTGCCTCATAGCTTCGCGTCCCGGTGCCGGTTCGAGAGCTTCTTGCCCGTTAGTGCCGTTGACCAATGCCCTCTCCTTACGAACTGTGTGGCAAAACCGTTGAATGCTGACGCTGCGTTGGCATTGTTGGCATTGTTGGCGTTGTTGCGGCCACAACGACGCGATCACCCCGCGCGCCCTGGTGCTAAATAATAGCGGCAATAGGCCGGCCTAAATGCCCATCATAAAACGACGCCAAAGCTTCGCCGCCTGCAGGTAAGTGCGAACGGTCTCTCCTTGACACCCGTTCAGGACGGTATTTAATTTCACTATCTGCCGGGCGGGCCTAAAAGTCAGGTGAAGTCAGGTGCAACCAACGCCGGAGACATGCCATGAGCCCGACAATCGATCGACAGTGGAAATGTTGCGCCGCAATCGCGAGCGCCGTTCTGCTGGTGTCGTGCGGCGATTCGCTCACTTCGAATCCGACGGTTCCCGATTCGATCACGCAGGTGATGCAAAAACCGGTCTACAAGAACGCGACCTGGTCGATGCAGGTAGTCGATCTCGACTCCGGCCACGTAATCTACGACCTGAATTCAAGCGCCCAGATGTTGATCGGCTCGGTGCGCAAGCTCTTTTCAGTCGGCTCCGCGCTGAATCAACTGGGTGCGCAGCATCAGTTCGTCACGCCGGTTTACCGGCAGGGCACGCTCGATGCGGGCGGCACCCTCACCGGCAATCTGATCCTGCTGGCAAGCGGCGATCTGACCATGGGTGGCCGAGCCAACCCGGACGGCACGATCGCCATCACGAACTTCGATCACAACGAGGCCAACTCGCTGGGCAACGCGATACTCGCCGCGCCCGATCCGCTCGCCGGCTTCAATTCCCTCGCGGCGCAGGTGACGGCCGCGGGCATCAAAACGATCAATGGCGATGTCGTGATCGACGATCGCCTTTTCGAACCCTTCGACTTTCGCGGTGAATTCAATGTGCGGCCGATCTTCGTCAACGACGACGTGATCGACGTGAGCCTGAACCAGAGCGCCGAAGGCTCCGTCGTTCCATTCGACTGGCGCCCCAGGACGGCCGCGTTCAGCGTGCAATCCGCGCTCGCGACGGGCAGCGCGGCTTCGCAGCTGGATATCGAACTCGCGCCTGAACTGCCGCCGTGCATCGGCTCGCCGGGTTGTATCGGCAACATAACCGGCAATGTGCCGGCCGGTTTCGTGCCGCCACTGACGAACGCCTACCCGCTGATCCGCACGTTCCGCGTGACCGAGCCTTCCAGTTACGCCCGCACGGTCTTCATCGAAGCGCTGGCGCGCGCGGGTGTCTCGGTTACGGCGGCGCCCGTTGCCGCCAATCCGGTTCAGTTGCTGCCCGCGCAAGGCTCATATTCGAGCGCGATGCAGGTTGCGCAACTCACGTCGCAACCGTATGAGCAATACGTCCGATACGTCATGAAGGTCAGCTATAACATCGGCGCCGATACGAGCCTCATGCTATTCGGTCTCGCACGCGACGGTTCGACGACGCTCACCGGCGCGTTAGCGGCGGAACAGGCCGAGTTGTCGACTACGTTCAAGATCGCGTCGAGCCAGTACCACTTCATCGACGGCAGTGGCGGCGGCGACTCGACTGCGAGCGGCACGGCGGTCATCGCCATGCTCAGAGGCATGAGCACGACGCAGGTCTTTTCGCCCTACTTCAACGCGTTGCCGGTGCTGGGCGTGGACGGATCGCTGGCTACCATCACCGCGTTCGAATCCGATGCGACGCTTGCAGGGGCGAAAGGCCAGGTGCATGCGAAAACCGGCACGTACGTCACGGAGAATCCGAACGCGCCAACGTTACCGTTCTTGAGAGGACAATCCCTCGCCGGTTATATCGATGCAAAAAGCGGCCACCGGATCGCGTTCGTCGTGACGGTGAACAACGTTCCTATTTCAGGCATCAGCGACGTGCTAGCAGTCTTCCAGGACGAAGGCACGATATCGGCGATGCTCTGGAAACTGCAGTAATGCGGGGGCGCCCGCTCTGCGCGTCGGGCCTGCTAAGGATTCCCTGACCCAAAGTTCAGCATCGACCCCACTCATTTTCTTGATCTCCTGACAGCCTCGCGAAAACTGGCCGCATACGATGAACGCACGCCGATCGTCCTTCATCCGAGTGCTGCCATGGTTCCGTATCTATCTGAAAGAGAAAATTCGATCGAGCACGTCAACGCGATGTGCTTACACCTCTTCGACCGGTGGTGCGAAACCAGAAGCGTCGTGCCACTGACGTATCTGCTGAGAGCCTGGCCGATGATGAACGGCGACCCCGAGACCCTCCGGCGTCTCGGAACCGCCTTGCGCGAGCTCAGACGGCAGCATCTGCACGACTCCAACGACGCCGCCTTTCAGGAAGTCTGCGAGCTATCGGATTGTGTCGAGGATCTGCTGATCCTTTCATCCCTGCCAACGTGGCTGACGAGCGGCTGGTAGCGCGAACGGAGACAGCCGGGCGCGCGCAATGCAATGGGTTGGGGAGGACAGCGTGCATTTCAACGAAATCAGTGACGAAGAGTGGCTGCTGCTCGCGCCCGTCCTGGCGGATCCGCCGATTGTTCACCGGCAGCGCGGCCGGCCACGCGCACCGGTTCGCGTAGTGGCGAATGCCGTGCTATGGGTACTCACAACCGGCGACTCCTGGTCCATGTTGCCGAGCCACTACCCGTCGGCGCCGACGTGCCGGCACCGCTTCGAGGCGTGGCGTTCGAGCGGCGCCCTCGCGCAGATGTACCGGATACTTTCGAGCAGCGGCCGCAAGTTTCGGTGCGGTCCGCAACTGACACTGCAACGCCGCGACGCCCTGACGCGCGGCATCGATCGCCAGACTCGGGACGAAGGTTTTCGGCGGGTGTTCTGGAGAGACCAGGCGTCGTGGCAGACACCGCGCGAAACATGGCAGTCGTCTCAAACGGCGGATACGTTCAAGGATATCGCGCGCGAACTCCCGAATCCCGCCAACTCCGCGCATGCCGTACCCGAGCGCGTCGAACCCCGCGCGCCGGTGACAGCCCTCCATTCCATTGATCGCATCGCGTCGCCGTGGATGGGCCTCGCATCGAAAGGCCAAACCGAATCCGACCCGCGCGGCTACGTCATCTACATTGCCGCCGATCGGCTGGCGAACGCCCGCTTTCGCGGATGAGCCGAGATCGTGCGCGATGATCGGCGAGTTGCGCGCTCAGGCCTGATCGGTCCGAGCTTCAAGAACCGCGAGACGGCACAGCAATACGCGCTCGAATGGGCGCGGCGGTGGATCGACGAGGAAAGCGGTGAAGACGGCAACGCCGCTGAACTGGACAGCGGCGTCCGGCAGCAAAAAACGCGCTCGGGGTGAGCGGCGCATCGACGCGGCGGATGCGTGCCCCGCGTCAATGCACCACGCCGAAGATCGCGTTGACGCCCTCCGCGGGCGTCAGGCCCACGTCGAAGTAACCTTCCAGCCTCAAAGCAGTCGCGTCGTCGAGTATGAAAGGCGGCCGGATGAAGCCGGTCGCGAACGCGTGGTCGTACCAATCGCTCAACCATGCGCGTAATTCGGTTTCATGGCCCGACAGCGTCCCCAGGTTGTCTGCGTTCATCGATAATCTCCTTTGTCCGGCCTCGTTCAGGTCAACCAGCGAGCGGCTCGAAGCTCATTCTGCACAGATTCTTTGCCGGCGGAAATACGTGCCACGTCCCGTCGTCGTGCCGGAAGAAGAACAGCAGGATCGGGCCGTCCGGACGCCTGATTTCGACGCATACCCGGCAAGTCCGACCGTCCGGCGAACCATGCAGCGTAAGCACACGGACCGGCAGCGTACCCGCCGTCGCCAATAATTTCTCGCGCAGTCCGCGTAGTGAGCTTTTCGTCGCATCCACATCTGCCCCCGCACTCAGGTTCCCATTTGACAATCGTGGGACAACGGCGAGGATTCTTCAGTCAGCAGCGCCGGATTGTTGATTCGGGAAATGCTGCTTCGAGCCTCAGGATATCCCTAAAGGCTCCGTCACTCCGTCACCAGACCGTGCCTGATCGCATACCGGATCAGCTCGGCGTTGTTGTTGAGACCGAGCTTTTGCATGAGACGCATCTTGTGGGTGCTGATGGTCTTGGCGCTGAGCGAACACGATTCGGCAATCTCGTTGATGCTTTGACCGGCCGCCAGCATCCGTAATACCTGAAATTCACGGTCGGACAGCACCTCATGCGGCGGCGCATCGCCGGAATGCGTTTCGAAGACCATGGCGTCGACCAGTTTCGGGTCGATGAATCGGCCGCCGCCCGCCAGTTTACGGATCGCCGCGAGCAGCACGTCCGGATCGCTGTCTTTCGTCACGTAACCGGTCGCGCCGGCGCGCAGCGCGCGCGACACGACCTGCGCCTCGTTGTGGATACTGAGCACGAGGATCGGCAAGGACGGCTGCTCGGCGCGTACGCGCCGGATCAGATCGACTCCGCTAATGCCGGGCATCGTCATGTCCAGCAGCACGAGATCGAAGCGCCTCGCGCGCAGCCGGTCGAGCACTTCCGAACCTTGCGCGGCTTCGGCGGCGACGACGATATCCGTGGTCGTCGCGATAATCTGTTTCAAGCCGCCACGCACCACGGCGTGGTCGTCAGCAATCAGGACGTCGATCATTTTCTGCCCCGCCTGTAAGCGGAATGTGAATGGAAATGGCGGTACCCATGCTTTGCGCACTGTCGATGGTCATCGCGCCGCCGATCAGACGCGCGCGCTCCTGCATGCCGAGCAGTCCGTAGGAATAACCTGTGCGCGCCATGCCGGGATCGAAACCGCAGCCGTCGTCGCTCACGTGAAGTTCGAGCGCCGCCGCCGTGCTGGTCAGCGTCACGTCGGCCCGCGTTGCATGCGCGTGGCGCCCGACGTTGGTGAGCGATGCCTGCACAATACGAAATACGGCTGTGGCACAAGCCTCCGGCAGCACCGGTTCGCCTCCGTTGATATGCAACTGGCAAGGAATGCCATGGCGTCGCATGAAGTCCTCCACGAGCCACTCCAATGCCGACACGACCCCGAAGTTCAGCGCCACCGGCCGCAGATGATTCGCGACATTGCGGACCATCCAGATCGTCTTTTCCACGAGTTCCCGCATGTCGTCGGCTTTGCGCATCGCGTCCGGATCCTTGCCGAGGCGCATCTTCAGCAGCGACACGTCCATCTTCAATGCGGTCAGCAACTGGCCGAGTTCATCGTGAATCTCCATGGCGATGCGCTTGCGCTCTTCCTCGCGAATCGCCTCCATATACGCTGACAATTCGCGCAACTGATTGCGCGATTCGAACAGCTCCTGCTCGATACGCTTGCGCGACGTAATATCGCTGAGGCCCACGTAGATCGCTGGAGCATCGCCGAAGGTCGCCACGCGCGCGGTCGCCATCGCCCAGAACGGCGAGCCGTCCACGCGCCGCATCTGGACTTCGCTGTTGTTGAAACTGCCCTCCGTGCGCAGATGAGACACGAGCCGGTCACGATCGGCGGGGTCCATATAGAAGTCGACGATATTGGTCAGCGTGCGCATGCCGGTATCGAGACCGAACAGTTCTCGCAGCGGCTCATTCACGTACAGGATGACGCCTTCGGGCATCGACGTGATGCACAGCGGGATCGGGCTGGTTTCGACAATCGTGCGAAAACGCGCTTCGCTCGCCTGTAATTTTGCTTCCGCCCGGCGGCGCTCGTCGATCTGGGCGGACAGCCTCGCGTTCGACTCCGCGAGTTGCCGCGTGCGCTGCTCGACCTGCTGTTCCAGCGCATCGCGCGCGCTCGACAGTTCCGTCTCGGCCTGCTGGCGCACCGCTACCTCTTTCAGAAGCAGGCGGTTCTGCGAGATGAGCTGCCGGTGCATCACGCGCAAGGCGAGATGCGTTTCGATGCGCGCCATCATTTCGTTGACGCGCACCGGCTTGGCCACGTAATCGACGCCGCCGGCCGAGAAACCCTCCACCATGTCTTCCGCGCCCGTCAGCGACGTCATGAAAATCACCGTGATATCGCGCGTGCGCGCGTCCGCCTTGAGTCGCCGGCAGGTCTCGAAGCCGTCGATGCCAGGCATCTTCACGTCGAGCAGGATCAGGTCGGGTTGAGAAAACAGCGCACGTTCGAGCGCTTCTTCGCCGTCGAGCGCAACGAGCACCCGAAAGCCGCGGTCCGTCAGGCTCTCGACGACCACGCCGAAATTCGCCGGCGTGTCGTCCGCAATCAGGATCGTCGGCCGTTCGCCGGCCTCCACGTTGGGCTCGCTCATGGCTTGGGCTCGACATTCAGATGTCGCTCGACCAGATGGAGAATGGCTTTCGACTGGTAGTCGCGAGCGAGCGCGCAGAGCTGCGCGGTGAACGAGCGATAACGTGAATCGCCCGCCGCCACGCTCTCGGCCCAGACGATAATTTCATGCATGTCGCCAAGGCGGGCAAGATGATGCAGTTCTTCCATCTGTTGCCGAGGCACGGCGGCAAGACTGATTTCGGGCGTCGCCGCGCGAGTGGACGGCGATGACGACGCATGGCTCCACTTCAGTCCGAGCAAAGTGGCAATCTGTGCCAGCAGCGCTTCCAGGTCGACCGGTTTGGACAGGAAGGCGTTCACCCCCGCTTCGATGCTCATCGCCCGGTTGACTCCGGATGGGCTGGCGGACATAGCCACGATGGGGACATTGGCGAACTCCTGCGATTGACGCAGGTTCCGTGTCAGGTCGAATCCGTTCATCTCGGGCATCACAATGTCCGTGAGAATCAGCGCCGGCCGTTCGCGCTGTGCCTTTTCCAACGCTTCGCGACCGTTTTCCGCCTCGACGGTATCGAAGCCGAGACGGCCCAGCAGATCCACGACGATCGCACGATTGATCTCGACATCGTCGACGACCAGCACCTTCCTGCGCGGCCCGTCATAGCCCGTCGCCGTGGACGGGAGCGGCGCCGGGTCCGCCGTCTTGCGCAACACAGGCGTCACGCTCGCTGCCGGCAGTTCGAAGCAGAAAGTACTGCCCTGCCCGATCTCGCTCTCCACCTCGATCTCGCCACCCATCGCACGCACGAATTCGCGGCTGATGGCGAGGCCGAGTCCCGCCCCGCCGGCTCGCCGCTCGGCCGCGCCCAGTTGCTCGAACGGTTCGAAGATCGTATGCAACTGATCGTGACCAATGCCGATCCCCGTGTCGCGCACTTCGAAACGAACGCGGTTCGACCCGGATCTCGAGATACGCAGGCTGACGCGACCCGAATCGGTGAACTTCACGGCGTTGGCAAGCAGGTTGAGCATGACCTGCCGCAGGCGCCGCTCATCGGCACGCACGCCGACGGGCGCATCCCCGCTGATGTCGCAAATGAAGTCGAGGCGCTTCTGCTCCGCTTTCACGTCGATGATGTCGCGAATGACATCGACGAACCCCGCCAGCGGCACGTCGCCGATTTCCACACGCAGCTTGCCCGCTTCGATCCTCGCGAAATCGAGCGTGTCTTCGATCAATGTCAGCAGATGTTCGCCACTATGGCGAATGCACGACGCGCGTTCGCGCTGCCGCTCGCTCAATGTGGCATCGCGTTCGAGGATCTGGGCGTAGCCGAGAATGCCGTTCAGCGGCGTGCGCAGCTCATGGCTCATATTCGCCAGGAATTCGCCTTTGGCCCGGTTGGCCGCTTCCGCCAGATTGCGTGCCTCGCGTTCGGCCGCCGTGTCCTGCTCGTCGCGATACGCGCAGTACAGCCGCGCGCCCATCGCATTGAATGCGGCCGCCACGCGATCCAGTTCGTCCGGCTCGCGCCGTTTGCGCCGCTGGAGACTGAACGGCCGGGGCGGTTCACGGAAATCGTAGTTCTCCACCGTGCGCGCGATGGCCGCGACATGCCGCATCACGAGACGGGACAGAATGTAGACGATGAACAGCGAGACGAGAAAGGTATTGGCGGCCTGAGTGACGAGGATCATCACCGCGGTACGCGTCAGGTCATGGTAAAGGTCGAGCAGCGTCGCCTCGACGTAGAGCTTGCCGATCTCGCGCTCCTTGCCCTGCACGCTGTAGAAGAGCGGAAATTCGCGGGCGATGACGGGACCGGCCGAGCGCTGACCTGCGCTCACGTACGCAGATTGCCCCTCTTTGCCCGTCTCGCGAATTTCCACGGCACGAATGTCCGCGAGACGCAGAATGCCGTTTAACTCCAGTTGCAGCTGGGAACCATCCAGGCGCCAGAGCGCTTCCGCGAGACTGTCGCGATCGCTGCGATCGATGTCTGCCAGGCGATTCTCAATCCGCTCCACGCCCCGGTAGTAGTCGCCGTAAAGCTGCAATCCGGTCAACAACACTGTGACGACGCAACTGACCAGCAGCACGGTCACGAGAAGCCGCGATACGAGGCTACTCCTGAAGCTGCCGATCAAACTCCACCATGCGTCGAACAGGTTGTGCTTCATACATCCCCGCGAGTGCTACGGTTCTTGTTTCGTCTATTCTGCACTCGTTGCCGCTGAGCGGCCCAGACGGCGCTCATTCCGGGTGAAACGCGTTCCGATGAATCCGACGTGAATCTACATGACGTACATGGTCGATTCGACAGGCGGAGAATCGTTGATCGCCCGCGGCAAGCAGATTCGCGGATACAGCAGAATCTCATCGATGCATGACGTCAGCTCGCCGAGGATCGGCCGCACGCGGCCACCGAGAGCGTCGGGGTTCGATATTCTCAGTTCGCGCAATCCGTCCGACAGTCGCTTCACGGACGCGTACCCCCAATCCGGCAACGGCCAGCAGTGCAACAGATAGCTGAGCGGTATGACACTTCTGCTTTCACACCAGATGTCGAACAGGCGCTCGCACGCGGTGTTGAGGAATTCAACCGCGACTTCGCGGTTTTCTGAATGACCGTTCATAACGGGTCCGCTGATATAGACGATTTCGATAGTCCATCCTAGGGACGACGAAAGTGTCACACAGTCAGGAAGCCCGGAAAAATGCACTTCCGATCTGCTGAATATGCCGTCAGGAAATCCTGAATGGTTGCGTGTGAGAGTCCAGACGCCGGTCCGATGCCATACGGGGCATCGAAAGCCATGCTTTTGGGGCAGTGCGCCGGCCCCTTCCGGACCACATCGCGCGCTTCCTGACAAAGGGATTACACGGTTTGTCAGCACCGGCAGGACGTGGCACGATGAGATACCGACCAGGCGAGAAGCTGTGCGGACAAGCACCTGTTCAAGCGCGTTAATGCTGTTTCGAGAAACCATCCATCCATGCATCGCAGGCGCTTTGTTCTGGCCGCGCTGAGTGCGGCGGGCATCACGCTTCGGGCGCGTGCCGCACCTTCCGACCCTCCCGTCCACTTCGACATCGTCTATCCCCGCATTCGGCCTGCCCGCGACGTGCAAGTCGCGTTTGCACTCGCCGTGCTCGATCTGGCCATGAAAACGGCCAACGCCTCGTATACGTTGCGATCGGCCGACATCGAAATGGAACGCGGCCGCGCGCTGGCCGAACTGGCCGGCACCAACAATATGATCAATCTGCACTGGACGAGCATGGAGGCGCAAGCCGAGCGCGGCCGGAATGTAGTGCGGATTCCGATACATCGTGGGCTGATTGGCCACCGGGTGTTCGTCATCCGCAAGGATCGGCAAGCCGATTTCGACAAGGTCGAGCGCTTCTCCGATCTCAAGGCCTTCATGTGCGGCCAGGGACTGGGCTGGATCGATACGGAGATCCTGAGAGCCGCCGGCCTGAACGTCCAGACCTCGACCTATGACACGATGTTCGAGATGACCCAAGGCGGCCGCGTCGACTTTTTTCCGCGCGGCCTGGTAGAAGCATTCACTGAACTCGAAGGACGCCGGCACCGGGAGCCGGATCTCGTGGTCGAGAACCGGCTGCTGCTGAAGTATCGATCGGACTTCATTTTCTATGTCGCCGCGGGCCATGAGGCGCTGGCGCAAACCATCGAAGACGGGCTCATCGCCGCCTATCGCAATGGCGCGTACATGAGGCTGTTCAACTCCCATCATTACATTCAGGACGCGCTCGCGCGCGCGAATATCGCGTCCCGGTTGATCTTCACGCTCGACAATCCCTTCCTTTCCGAAGCCGACCGCAAGATTCCAGACGAGTACTGGATGAGCTGACATCGCCGGCGGCGGCTTTCCTCCGTCGGCAAAAAGGGAAATGCCTGGGCCAGAATCAGGAAATCCTGACATCAAGCTGCATCGGGCGTCGCCGTATACATGGAAAGGCGGCGCGAATCTGCTCGACGCGACGTCGTTTCAAATGCGAGCAGGATCATTCATCGCCACTCACGAACCCTACACATGGACATTGACAGGTGAAGCCGCAGACGTTCGTTCTACAGGCGCGGCTTTGCGATCGCGCCACGGCGCTCAAGACGCGCATGGCCCAAGCGCATGACAAAGCGAAGCAACTGGTCGAGCGCGCCGAGGGCTGCCTCGCGGTGCTGGATCACGTGCGGCAGGGCACGTCCGCCGCGGCCGACCTCTCCCTCGCGGACGATGCAGGTCCGCTCATCGCGGCGCTCTATCGCGCGGAAAGCGACTGGCACGATCAGTTGCAGATGTTGAAGGCGTTGCTGACCGAACTCATGCATCAAAGTCAAAGCAACCGCGGCGAGATCGAGTCGCTCGCCGCGCTTGCGTTTCGCTCGCAGACGACTCCTGAAGCAATTGCCGCAGCCGAGCGCGCCGCCGAATTGCATGAGTCCCGCTTTCAGGAAGTCGACGCGCAACTGGAAGTGGCGCGCTCATGGTTCGAACGCTTCGACATGCAGATCAACGCGATTGTCGCCCGCTTGCGGAATTCGTCTTAAAGGTTCAATCGGGTTCCCGGCGGCTATGAAGCGTCGTCGACCGGTATGCGCACGGTGATCGACGTGCCGCTGCCCGGCGCGCTGCGCACCGAAATCTCGCCGCCCAACATCAGTACGCGTTCTCTCATGCCCACCAGCCCGAACGACTTCATACGCGCCGCCATCGAATCGAAGCCGCAGCCGTTGTCGCTTATTTCGAGGACCCAACAGCGTCCGGTCTGTTCGAGCGAAATCGTGACCTGGGTCGCCTCGGCATGACGCGCGACATTCGTTAGCGCCTCCTGCACGATGCGAAACAGTGCGATTGCCCGCGCCTCGTCGAGCACCAGACTATCGTCAGGAATCCGTAGATGGCAGGCCACCCGGCCGTCGCGCGAGAATTCGGCGGCCAGCCACTCCAGCGCTGCGACGATGCCGGCATCGATTGCGGCGGGACGCAGCGATGCAACCACGTTGCGGACCACCTGCATGGTGTCGTCGGCAAGCGCCAGCAGGTCCCGGAAACGTCCGGCCAGCGCCGGATCGTCTTGCGCGAACTCGATTCGCATGGCCGACACACCGAGCCGCAGCGCCGTCAGTTGCTGTCCCAGTTCGTCGTGCATCTCGCGGGCAATGCGCTTGCGCTCTTCCTCACGCGCGGTTTCGCGCAACGACGTCAACTCCTGCAACAGCGTATACGATTCGCGCAAACGGAGTTCGGCTTCCATCCGCTCGGTGATGTCGGTCCAGATCGTCAGCGCACCGCGTATGTCGCCGTTAGCGCCGTGCTCGGGCACAGCGCTAACGTGCCAGCCCACTGGCTTGCCGTTCTTCTCCGACGTGAGATCCACCTTCGCGCCGACGCCGCTTGCCATCACCTGCTCCAGCGTGGCGGTGATCATCCGCAACTCGGGCATCACACTGTCCGACAGCTCGGCAGGCGCTTTATCGATGGCGTCCGCTGCGCGCATCCCGTTGACCTGTTCGAACCTCGGATTGACGTAGCTATAGCGACAGTTGCGGTCGTAGCGAACGATCATCTCCGGCGCGTTTTCGGTCAGCGTACGAAACAGTTGCTCATTGCGCTTGAGTTCGTCGATGTCGCGGCATATGGCAAGCACGGTGGCAACCTGGCCGTCGGCGGCAAACTCCGGCACCATCCGCATGTGCCCCCATCGCACCTCGCCGTTGGCGTTACGGAACCGAACTTCGTCCATGCGCTCCGTGCCGGTCTCGACGACGCGCCGCAGCCGGTCCCGATACCTTGGCACATCGACCACTGGCGACTCGTCCACGCTTCCCGTACCGGTGGCTCCGTCGGCCGTCGGCGGCAAGATCGCGCGCAGTGCCGGATTGGCGTAGATGCGCCGGCATTCGCGGTCAAAGCGCGCAATGTAGTCCGGCGAATGCTCGACCAGCGCGCGGAATGCCTGCCCGCTCGCATGCAAGCGCTCTTCCGCCTTCTTGCGTTCGGTGATGTCACGCCCCAGCGCCAGCACGCTCGTGATCTCGTCGTGCAGCCCGCGCTCCGCGAGAATGCGGACGTGGTGATAGCTCTCGCCATTCGCGCCGTCGCGCAACGTGAGTTCGTGCGTGTGTTCCGCGCCCGTTGCGAGCGTGGCCGCCAGCGCATTCTGGTAGGCGACGAACTGGGGATCGGCGGTGTGCTCGGTCGGCGTCGCACCGAGCATTTCGTGCAGGGGACGGCGCAGTATCGCGGCAAGTCCGGAGTTGGCATAAACCAGCCGACAGTCGAGGTCGTACCGGCAAATGATATCGGGCGTGCTTTCGGCGAGGCGGCGGAATTGCGCCTCGAGTTCCAGTTGCGCGATCAGGAGCTGCTCGGTGCGCTTGCGCTCGGTAATATCGCGCACGAGCGCAAGGTTGTACGGTCGGCCTTCGTACTCGAAATAGCTCGCGCTGATCTCGACCGGCAAGGTCGTGCCGTCCTGGCGGCGCTGGATCGACTCGATCATCATCGAGCCGTTCGCGCGCAGCTCTTTCCAGGCGTCGCGCCACCGTTCGAAGTTCCACTCGGGATCGACATCCATCACGCGCATCCCCAGCAACTGCGCCCGACTGTATCCGAGCGTGCGGCAGGCCTCCTCATTGACGTAGATAAAGCACGCGTTCTCGTCGATCAGATAGGCAGCATCGCTGACCAGGTTGAGCGCGCAACTCTTCAGGTGCATGAGCGCATCTGGCTCGGCCACGGAAAGCTCGAGGCGCCCATTTTCCCGCCGGGTCGCGGCTGCCGGTGCCTCGCGTGGGTCACCGCTAGTCTCTTTCATTGCATTCCGCGCGTATCGGGTCAGAGGTTGCGTGTCGTCGATAACCGGCCGGTCCGCCTGTACCCCAGGCAGGGCAGACAACTTACTCGATAAGCATAGCCCGGAAAGCGCCGGCGAAATATTCGGTCTGTCGCCAGGCGAAGGAGCGATCAACCGCGTTTTCGCTTTCAACAACGGGGCTTTCGTCGGCCAATCGCTGGGGTTTACCCTCCGAGACAGCGCTATCGCTTGCAATCTTTTCGAAGAGAGGTCCAAAATGTAAGCGCTATCATTGAGATCTATGAAGCCACGCTGCGAGCAAAATCTCATGATTCGGCTAAAAACGCCGCTGAATGTAAGCGCTAACATTGGTGATAGAACGAAGCATTCGCCTTCATCCCAGGTTGACGCCACGCTCAGCGCGATGCGCATAAAGCGCGTGGACCTCGATCCGACGCGCGCCGACGTAGACGCGCAAACTCCGCCCGCCTGACATCGCATCAGCGCGGCTTGCTCACACCCACCGAAGACATGAACCGGAGACAACGATCATGAGCGCAACACCGAGCCTCGAGCAGGCGCCACCGAGAATCCGCCGCGCCCAGATCGTGGCGCTCACGCTGCTGATGGTGAGCGGCATCGTCAACTATCTGGACCGCGGCACGCTCGCAGTCGCCAATCCGCTGATCCGTCACGACCTCGGCCTGTCGCTCGGGCAAATGGGGCTGCTGCTCTCCGCGTTCTCGTGGAGCTACGCGCTCTTCCAGTTGCCGGTGGGCGGCCTCGTCGACCGCATCGGGCCGCGCAAGCTGCTCGGCATCGGCCTGATCGTGTGGTCGCTCGCGCAGGCGTCGGGCGGATTCGTCTCCACCTTCGGCTGGTTCATCCTCGCGCGGATCGTGCTGGGCATCGGCGAGGCGCCGCAGTTTCCGTCGGCGGCCCGGGTGGTCAGCAACTGGTTTCCGCTGCGCGCGCGCGGCAAGCCGACCGGCATTTTCAACTCGGCGTCGCCGCTCGGCACGGCGCTCGCGCCGCTGTGCCTGTCGGTTCTCGTGGTGCAGTTTCATTGGCGCTGGGCCTTCATCGTGACCGGCGTAGTCGGTCTCGTCGTGGCGCTCGTGTGGCTCGCGGTGTACCGCGACCCCGTCAAGGCCACCATGACCGAGGCCGAGCGGCACTATCTCGAAGGCGACGAAGCGGACCGCAAGCCGGCACCCACGGTCACCTTCGCTGAATGGCGCTCGCTGTTTTCGCACGGCACCACGTGGGGCATGCTGATCGGCTTCTTCGGCTCGGTGTACCTGAACTGGGTGTACCTCACGTGGCTGCCCGGCTATCTGACGATGGAACGCCACATGAGCCTGATGCACACGGGCGTCGCGGCATCGATACCGTTCTTCTGCGGCTTTCTGGGCTCGCTGACGGCCGGCTGGTTTTCCGACCTCATCACGAGCCGCAGCACGAGCCCGGTCGCGAGCCGCCGCAATGCAGTGGTGATCGCGATGCTCGGCATGGTCGCGTTCACGATTCCGGCGGCGCTCGTCGAGAGCAACACGATCGCGATCGTGTGCATCTCGGTGGTGATCTTTCTGGCGAATGCCGCATCCGCGAGTTCATGGGCGCTCGCCACTGCCGCCGCGCCGCCGAACCGCGTCGGCTCGCTCGGCGCCATCCAGAACTTCGGCGGTTTTCTGGGCGGCGCCCTTGCCCCGATCCTGACGGGCTATATCGCGCAGAGCTGGTCGTTCGTCCCCGCGCTGCTGACGGCCGCGGGCATCGCGTTCATCGGCGCGATGAGCTACCTCCTGCTGGTTCGCAAGCCGATCGAAGACCAGTCCACCCCAACCGAACCCGTGCGAGCGCCTGCATGAAACGCGCGCGCCCCGACCCAACGAACCCTTTCCGGGAGATCACGAGCATGACCACCTCCAAGCAGGCCACTACGTCGATCGAAGGCATCGTCCCCGTGATGCTGACGCCGTTCGACGAGTCCGGCGCCATCGATTACGCCGGACTCGAACGTCTGATCGAGTGGTATATCGCGCATGGATCGGACGCGCTTTTCGCCGTCGCGCAGTCGAGTGAAATGCAGTTCCTGACGCTCGCCGAGCGTGGCGCGCTGGGACGCTTCGTCGTCGACAAGGTGGCGGGCCGCATTCCGGTCGTCGTCTCCGGCCATATCAGCGACGACCCCGACGCGCAGGCCGAGGAGCTCAACGTCGCGGCAAACACGGGCGCACAAGGCATCGTGCTGGTGACGAACCGGCTCGACCCGAAGCAGCAGGGCACCGAGACGTTCGCGGCGAATCTCAGGCAACTGCTCGCGCGCCTGCCGTCCGACATTCCGCTCGGTTTGTACGAATGCCCCGCGCCCTACCGCCGCCTTCTCTCCGACGACGAATTGAAGCTGTGCATCGACACCGGCCGCTTCATCATGCTGAAAGACGTGAGCTGCGATCTCGCCACGGTCAAACGGCGCGTCGCGCTCGCTGAAGGTTCGCCGCTGAAAATCCTGAACGCCAACGCAGCCATCGCCTGGGACGCGATGAAGGCGGGTTCCGCCGGCTTCAACGGCGTGTTCACGAACTTCCATCCGGATCTGTACAACTGGCTGCGCAACGATGCGGCGCAAGACCCGGCTCTGGCAGAAGAACTCGCGACGTTTCTCGTGCTCGCTGCGGTCTCCGAGTCGCTCGGCTATCCGGCGCTCGCGAAGATCTACCATCAACGGATCGGCACGTTCGGTTCGATTCGATGCCGCGTGATCGACTACGACGTGCGCGAACGCTTCTGGGCCCTCGACGCGGTGCTCGACAAGATCGTCGCCGGCACCGAGCATTTTCGTGGCCGTATCGCGGCACTCGGTGCGAACCGCTCGGTTCGCTAGCCGTTGGACCGGATGGAGGATTTCCGGATCACAAGAACGTCCGCTGAAGCCGTCACGCGCGCCCACGCTTCGCGCGCGTCGGCGGCGGTAAGATGGCGGGCGTTCCCCGATTCACTCTGCGCTTTCCAACCTGATGCCCGACTCTCTCGACCCGCCGGCGGCCGCCCGCACCCAGACGAACCGCGCTCGCCGCAGTACGGGCCGCAGCGTGCTTTCCGATGTCGCCAAGCTCGCGGGCGTCTCCACGGCGACCGTATCGCGGGTCTACAACGAGCCGGACAGGGTCTCCGCGAACGTGCGTGAGCGCGTCGAGCATGCCGCGCTCACGCTCAACTGGTTTCCGAATGCGGCGGGCCGCGCCCTCGCCTCCACGCGTAGCCACATTGCCGGCATCATCATTCCGACTTTGGATGATCGCGTGTTTGCTTCACAAGTAAGCGGCATGCAGGCGGCGTTCGCGGCGCGCGGCATCACGTTGGTGCTCGGCTGCTCGAATTACGACCCCGCGCAGGCGCTCACGCAAGTGCGCGCGATGCTGGCGCGCGGCGTGGAAGCGATGGCCGTGGTGGGCGAGGCTCATCCGGCCGAGCTGTTCGATGCGCTGCGGCTCTACCGCGTGCCGTATGCGGTCACGTACGCGTATCGCAAGGACAGCCCGCACACCTGCATCGGCTTCGACAATCACGCGGCCTATGCGGAGATCACCGAGCATCTGATCGGCCTCGGGCACCGCGCGTTTGCGGTCTGCATCCAGCCGACGCGCGACAACGACCGCGTGCAGGCACGCGTCGCGGGCATTCGCGCGACACTCGAACGTCACGGCCTCGCGGTGCGGCCGGAGCATATGTTTGAAGGCGAATCGACGATGGGATTCGGGCGGCGCAGTCTGCGCACGATCTGGCAAGCGTCGGGCGAGCGCCCCACCGCGATCATCTGCGGCAACGACCATATCGCGCTGGGCGTGTTGCGCGAGGCTGAGGAACTAGGTATTGCGATTCCCGGCGAATTGTCCGTCACCGGATTCGACGACCTGGAAATGGCGCAGGAAATTCGCCCCGCGCTGACCACGATGCGCGTCGACACCTACGAGATCGGACGGCTTGCAGCGCAGTATCTGCTCGACACGCTCGACGGCAAGCGTCCGCTGCACGGGCACGAGGTGCATGCGTTGTTTCAGCTCAGGCAATCGACGGGACCGGCCGCGAGATAGTCTCGCGGCGCGATGCCTCATCGGCGGACTACAGCGTGGCGGTCACGCCGCCATCCACGTAAAGAATGTGGCCGTTGACGAAGTTCGAAGCGTTGCTCGCCAGGAAGACCGCGGCGCCGACGAGATCTTCCACATCGCCCCAACGCCGCGACGGCGTACGGCCAATCAGCCACTTGCTGAAGGTCTCGTCCTTGACGAGCGCCTCGGTCAACTCCGTCTTGAAGTAGCCCGGCCCGAGACCATTCACCTGGATGCCGTGCTGGCCCCAGTCGATCGCCATGCCTTTCGTCAGCATCTTCACGGCACCCTTGCTCGCGGTGTAGGCGGCAATGTTGGGACGGCCCAGTTCGCTTTGCACCGAACAGATGTTGATGATCTTGCCGCGTTGCCGCTCGATCATATGGCACGCCACCGCCTGTCCGACCAGGAACACGCTGTCGACGTTGGTCTTCATCAGTTCCTGCCACTGCTCGTGCGAAAACTGTTCGAGCGGCGCGCGACGCTGCATGCCCGCGTTGTTGACGAGAACGTCGATCGCGCCGATTTCACGCTCGATGTTGGCGATTGCCTTTTCCACGTCGTCTGCCGATGTCACGTCGAAACTCGCGGCGTGGACAGTGGCGCCCTCGTCACGCAAACGGCTGACCGCCTCGGCAAGGCGCGCCTCGCTGCGACCGTTCAGAATGATTTCGGCGCCCGCGCCGGCCAATCCTTTTGCGAGCGCGTAACCGATTCCGGTACTCGATCCCGTGACCAGAGCACGACGCCCCGACAGATCGAACATGTTCAGATTACTGTTCAACTCAACCTCTCCTTGATTCTATTTCTTCCGATTCCCGCGGCGCTTCGGCGGGCCTGCTCAACCATTGCATGACCTCTGTCAGGTTGCAAGCGCCGTCTCGCGACGCGAAAAGATGCAGCACACCAGCCTCGCCCACAGGCGGCTCGAGCGTATCGAACTGATCGGCGACCAGCGTCGCGGGAAACTCATGATCGGTGCGTCCCGCCACGCGCGCAATCGCGACCGACAGGGGAATGTCGAGAAATACGAAGCGCAGCCCGGCGACACGCGCGCGCAACCGCTCGCGGTAGCCCCGCTTCAATGCCGAACATGACAGCACGACGGCGCCTTGACTCGCGTCCATCTTCGCGGCGAGACGATCCAGCCATGGCTCGCGATCACTGTCGCACAAGGCGATTCCGCGGCACATCTTGTCGCGGCTTTGCGCCGAATGGTGCTCGTCCCCTTCGATAAAAATGCCTCTCAACGCAAGCGCCAGTTCGCGCGCGAGCGTCGACTTGCCCGAGCCCGACACGCCCATCACCACTATCTTATCTGTCACGTTGCACAATCCAGCCACGTTGTTCCGGCAGACGATCGGCCGGATCGCGCCGGCCATCCGACAGGCACGGTGCGCCGCTCAAAGCGCACCGCTACGTCGCACGCTTTCCGCTTCAGGACACCGGCGTGAACTTGAGCTGGTTGATCGGCGTGACCTTATCTGTGCGAGTCAGACCGTAAGGCGTCTTCGGTCCGAGCCACTTGTTGAAGATCATGCTCATCTCGCCACTCTGTTCCAGCGTAGCGAGCGCCTTGTTGACCGCGCTCAGCATGGCCGGCTCGTTTTGCCGCAGGCCGACCGCGATCGGCTCGATCAACATCGGCTCCGACGCGATCGCCACCGCGCCGTCCGTGCCGTCGACCTGCTTGGCGATCTTCGTGGCGGTCATCTGATTGGTCACGAAGCCCTTCACCTTGTTCTGCTCGAGTGCGAGAAACGCCGAGCTGGTATCGTGGAAAGTGACCGCCTGGCCATCCTTGATCGAAATCGGAATCGACTGCGCGGACGTCGATCCGTCGGCGGCGCTGATCTTTTGCCCCGTGAAATCAGCCAGTTTCTTGCTGGCGTCGGCCTTCTTCACGACCAGAACTTCTTTGGTGGAATAGTACGAATCGCTGAAGGCAATCTGCGTGGCGCGGGTCTTCGTATACGCCAGGTTCGCCACCACGATATCCACGCGCCCCAGCTTCAATTGTGGAATGCGTGCTTCCACCGCCAGCGGCTCCAGCTTCGCCTTCACGCCCAGTTGTTTCGCCACGGCGTTGCAGAGGTCCACGTCCATGCCTTCGAGCTGACGCGTCTGCGCATTTGGATACGAGAACGGCTCCACATTCGAATAGACGCCACAACTCAATTCGCCGTGAGTCTTGATGTCGGCCAATTGATCAGCGTGGGCCGGGGCAATCGACGCAAGCGCGCCGCCGACCACCAACATCCCCGAGAAAATTTTCTTTACCTGCATCGTGATGCTCCTGAAGTGTATGTGTAAAGCAACCCATTGCTGATCGAAGGTGGGCAAACTGAACTACCGTGGCGAACCTCTCGCCTCAATGTGTACGAAGGTCGGACAGGAATCGCTGCGCGCGCTCGTGCTTCGGACGCAAAAAGAACTCTTCCGGTTCGGCCTTTTCGAGAATCTTCCCTGCATCCATGAACCACACGCGATCGGCGACTTCACGCGCAAAGCCCATTTCGTGCGTGACGCACATCATCGTCATGCCTTCCTGCGCGAGACTCTTCATCACGTTCAGCACTTCGCCGACCATTTCAGGGTCGAGCGCGCTGGTTGGTTCGTCGAATAACATGGCGGGCGGATCCATTGCCAACGCTCGCGCAATCGCGACACGTTGTTGCTGGCCACCGGACAACTGCGGCGGGAACGCCTTGGCCTTGTTCGACAGACCCACACGCGACAGCAAATCCGCCGCTTTGCGCTCCGCTTCCGCTCGCTTGAGGCCGTTCACACGCATCGGCGACAGCGTGATGTTGTCCAGCACGGACAGATGCGGAAACAGGTTGAACTGCTGGAACACGAAACCGACGCGGCTACGGTATGCATTCAGTCCCAGCTTCTTGTCATGAATGTCCTGACCATCGAAATAAATCTGGCCGCGGTTGATCTCCTCGAGCCGGTTGACGGTACGAATCAAGGTCGATTTGCCGGAACCCGACGGCCCGCACACCACCACCACCTCGCCTTTGCGAACCTCGGCGTTCACGTCCACGAGAGCGTGATATTCGCCGTACCATTTGTTGACGCTGGAAAACTTGATCATGCGAATTACCTCGAAATGATTGAACGCCTAGTTCTCGGTGGGCAGCGGATCGGCCAGCGCGACAGCGTCGGCCTTGCGGGTCTTCGCCACGACACCGGCACGCTTGCGGGTCACGCGCCGCTCCAGGTACTGCGCTAACTGCGTCAGCGCATAACAGAGGGCGAAGTAGCTCAAGGCGAGAATCAGGTACACCGGAAACGGCTTCGTCAGCAGCCGGTTGTTAATCTGATCCGCCGCGAAGGAGATCTCCTGCACGTTGATGATGTAGCCGAGCGACGTCTCCTTGATGGTCGACACGAACTGCGTGACCATGCTCGGCACCACGTTGTAGAGCGCTTGCGGCAGGATCACCGCGCGCATGGTCTTCATGTAGCTCATGCCGAGCGCACGCGACGCTTCAGCCTGCCCTTTCGGCAAGCCCTCGATGCCCGCACGGATGATCTCGCCGAGATACGCGGAGTCGTAGATCACCAGCGCGCACAGCATCGTGACGAATCCGGTGACCGGATAGCCGGTGAGCACGGGCACGAGAAAGTACACCCAGAAGATCACCATCAGCAACGGAATGCCGCGCACCATGTAGACGAGTCCGGTGGCCGGCGCCCGCAGAAAGCGGAGCGGGCTGATCCGCGCCAGGGCGACCAGAATCCCCAACGGAAAGGCAATCACGAGTGCCGACAGCGACAGCAGTATCGTCAGCACGATGCCGCCTAGCGGCCCATGCGGATACTGCCCGATGAGCAGCAGCGTCCAGTTGTCGCGCAGGATGTCGAACATGTCACTTCACTCCCGGAATGCGGTAGTGCATTGCGATTTTCGCGCCGCCCAGCATGATGACGAGCGACAACCCGAGATACACCACGGTAGCGACGAAATACGATTCGAAGGACAGGAAGGTTTCGTTCTCGATCTGCCGGGTCACATACGTCAACTCCGCGGCGCCGATCGCCATGGCGAGACTCGTGTTCTTGAACAGCAGGACCGCGTGATTGACCATCGGCGGAATCGCGTTGCGCAGCGCTTGCGGCAGAATCACGAAGCGCATGCCGTTCAGGAAGTTCAGACCCAACGCGCGCGAGGCTTCGTACTGACCGTAGGAAATCGCGCGCAGTCCGCTGCGAATGTCTTCGGAGAGATAAGCCGCACTGCACAAACCGATCGCGATCACCGCGAAGATGAACTGACCGTTGTAGTGGTTCAGCACCGTTTGCAGCGAGTCCGGCAAGATGTTCGAAATGCCGAAGTACCAGAACAGGATCTGAACCAGCATCGGCACATTGCGATGGTAGGCGACGAACGTCGCGACGAAGGCCGTGGCGATACGATTGTTGGTCAGGCGGATCAGCGTGAGAAGAATGCCCACCACCAGCGAGAGCGTCCACGCCAACGCGGCCATTGCGAGCGTGAGCTCGATCCCGTGAAGAAACAGCGCGCCGTAGTCGCCTTGCAGCACTGTCGCCAGATCAAAATGAAGTTTCATGTTGCCCATCCCAATGGCTCGGATCGAAGCGATGACGCCGGTCTGAATCGACCTGCGGCGGCATCGTTATTCCTGCGGGAGTCGCCGTCGACTCTCGTGTTGAATTGATACTAGCTCGCAAAAAAAGGGCGTTGCAGAGGCCTTTCTTCTGGTGCAATAAGTTTCGGGAATGATGAAGCGGGAGGGTTTCCGGCAGGGGAGCAGGCGTGCAGTTGCACAGTGTTTGTCTCCTGTATGCAGCGCCTCTTTGGACGCCTCATCAGTGGATGCGCGCCTTTTTTCAGGCGCGCACAAATTCTCGTGAAACGGTGCCCGGCGCGGCCTGCCGCGCCGGTCTTCGCTCAGGCAGCCGCGCTTGGGCGAGCCAGCACTTGCGGATTCACCGGCGTCGGCGGCTTGCCGGCCGAGGCGCCGACACCCAGCGCGGCAAGCAAATTGTCTGCGCAAAGCGAGGCCATCGCGCGCCGCGTGCTGACGGACGCGCTGCCGATGTGCGGCGTCAGCACCACGTTCTTTTGCGCGAGCAGCGCCGGACAGACCACCGGCTCGCCTTCGAATACGTCCAGACCGGCCGCCGCGATGCTGCCTTCGTGAAGCGCCACGGCCAGAGCCGCATCGTCCACTACGCCGCCGCGAGCGATATTGGTCAGCGTGGCTGACGACTTCATCTGCTTGAGTTCCGCCGCGCCGATCGCATGATGCGAGCTGGCCGAATACGGCACCACCACGATCAGATGATCGGACTCGCGCAGCAGCGTCTCCTTGTCGACGTAGCGGGCCTTGCAGTTCGCTTCGACCTCGGGAGTCAGTTGCGAACGGTTGTGATAGATCACGCGCATGTCGAAACCGAATGCGCCGCGTCGTGCGATGGCCTGGCCGATGCGGCCCATGCCGAGAATGCCGAGCGTCGATCCATGCACGTCGCCGCCGACGAACATGTCGTAGCGCCCGGTCTTGGTCCATTCGCCGGCGCGCAGGAAGCGTTCCGACTCGGTGATGCGCCGCGCCGTTGCCATCATCAGCGCGAAGCCGAAGTCGGCGGTGGTGCCGGTGAGCACGTCGGGCGTATTCGTCACCAGCACGCCGCGCGCCGTGCAGGCTTCCACATCGACGTTGTTGTAGCCGACGCCGATATTGCACACCGCCTTGAGTTGCGGGCAGGCGTCGAGCAAGGTGGCGTCGATCCGGTCGCTGCCCGCGGTCATGGCGCCCACTTTCCCCTGCAATCGGGCGATCAGTTCCTGCTGCGTCCAGATCGTATCGTCCGGGTTGTCGGTCACGTCGAAGTTCGCGCGCAGGCGATCGACGATATCCGGAAATGACGCACGGGTAACCAGTACCGATGCACGCATGGAAAACCTCCTTGTTGAACTCGGGTGATGTTTCTTGCGCATGGGCCGCTGGCGGCGCGAGAGCCGTAATGGGTTTCGCCGGGCGCGGCGACCTCGT
This sequence comes from Paraburkholderia phytofirmans, assembly GCF_046028095.1. Lineage (GTDB taxonomy): Bacteria > Pseudomonadota > Gammaproteobacteria > Burkholderiales > Burkholderiaceae > Paraburkholderia > Paraburkholderia phytofirmans_A. Next base: position 71,396 of record NZ_JAQQDJ010000013.1, on the reverse strand, counting down.
GGGTCAGCGCGCTCGATATCTCGCGAATGCAATGGAAGCGCCGCGACGTCGGCATGAAGGTTGGGCGTGCTCGCGCGCGTAGGATCCGGCCGCGCGCCGCCGGCAGCGGAGACAGCGGGCCTGCGCGCGCAGAGGCATGCGTGGAGTTAAGCGTCGTTGCCAGCCGGATCGCGTTTGATCGTGGTCAGCCCACCCGGAACCTGCAGCGTGGGCAGGATTTCCATATTGCTGATGTTGACCGCCAACGGCGCGGCGATCGCGAAGGCGATGGCATCGGCGATATCGGAAGGCAGCGGCAGCTCGAAGCCGTCGATAAACTTCTTACGCGCTTCTTCGATATCGCCATGCACGTGGCCGAAGATATCGGTAGCGACACGGCCCGGGCAGATCTCCGTCACACGCACGCGCCTGCCGGTCGCATCGACGCGCAACTGGCGCGACAGCGCGTGAATACCGGCCTTCGTGGCGCTATAAATGGAGTTGCCGTTGAAGGTATAGATGCCCGCAATCGAGCTGATGTTGACGATATGGCCGCGATCCCGCTCGACCATGCCGGGCATGGTAAGGCGCACGAGATGCAGAACCGCTTGCAGATTCACTTCCACCTGCAAGTCGATATCGTCGGCGCCGGCATCCAGAATCGAACCCTTGGTCGATACGCCCGCATTGTTCACGACGATATCGAACGGCACTTCCTGCGTGAGTTTCGTCAGCGCTTCCAGATCGCGCACGTCGATCGCGTGCGCAATGCAACCGGTGCGTTCCGCCAGCTCATTCAGACGATCGGCGTTGCGGGCAAGCGCATGCACTTCGAGTCCTTCACGGCGGAAGCGCTCGACGATCGCAGCACCCATCCCTGTCGAAGCGCCCGTCACCAGCGCGGTCTTATAGTCTGAAAACGGCATGAATGACCTCTATCTGTAGTTCTGAAATGCCGCACCTTCGAGGCGTGCGACAGGCCTGTTACCAATGTATACGCCGTGAAAACGCGGGGCAAAGACGGATTGGCTTTGTCGCGATAAGGCCGGCTTATGGTTGGCCGACGAGCGGGCTCGCACGGGCCGGCAACGCGCCGCCTAGCGCATGAGCTTCGACACCGGCACCACCCGGCCGCCCGCCGATTCGATCACGCCGCGCACCGTGCGCGCGAGGTCGACGGCGCCCGGCGTGTCGCCGTGCAGCAGGATCGATTGGACCGGCATCTTGAGCTTGTTGCCGGTAATCGTCGTGATACTGCCCTCTTCGAGCAACGCCTTGACACGCGCCAGCACGGCCGCGCGGTCCTTGATGACCGCGCCTTCGAGCTTACGCGACACGAGCGCGCCCTGATCGTCGTAGGCACGGTCGGCGAGAAACGTATTGGCCGTGCGAACGCCGATACGATCGGCGGCTCGCTCGATCTCCGTGTTCGTCGAGACGCTGATGATCACATCGCGGTCGAACTCGGCAACCGCCCGCACCAGCGGCTCGGCCAGTTCATACGACGCCGCGGCCATGTTGCCCAGCGCGCCGTGAAAGCTCATGTGCGTGACGCGATGCCCCGCCGCTTTTGCAATGCCGGCGAGCGCGCCCATCTGATACACCACATAGTTCGCCAGTTCCAGCGGATCGGCCTGAATCTGCCGGCGGCCGAAACCCATGAGATCGGGGAAGCCCACGTGCGCGCCGACGTCGATCTGGCGCGCCAACGCCATCCGCACGGTCTTGTCCATGATCACTGGGTCGCCCGCATGATAGCCGCACGCGACGTTGGCCGACGACACGATATCGAGCATCGCTTCGTCCTCGCCCATGGTGTACGGTCCAAAGCCTTCACCGAGGTCCGCGTTCAGATCGATTTCCACAATTCACACTCCGTTGTTTGATTGCGCTACGCCGCGGGCGAGAGCTTGAGCAGGGGGGTTCCATACCCGACCGTCGTTCCGTGCGCGGCAAGCGTGCGCGTCACCACGCCGTCAATCGGCGCGGTCACCGGAACGCACAACTGCGCAATCTGCAGCAAGCCGACGATGTCGCCCGGTTTCACCTGAGCACCCGCTTCGACCAGGGGCGTCGAGCGCGCCGGATGCATCGTCAGAAAGATGCCGGCGGAACTGGCGCTCACGTTGACGGTTTGCGGCTGCGCGCTGTTCGTCGATACGCTCGCGTTTGCCGCCGCTGAAACCGCGGGGGCGACGTTTTGCTCCGTCGCGCTTGCATCGGCCGCACACTCGGGCTGCTCCAGCGTCAAACGAATCCTCGTCCCGGGTTTGCTGATTTCGATGAACTCGACACCGACCGCTGCCAGCCACGACGTGATCTGCCGAAGCTCGCCGATATCCACTTCGTTATTTTGGGTCATGTTTCAGTGTCGGGAAGGACGAAAGAGCTCAACGAGATTGCGCACCTTGACGAGATAGGCGTTCAGTTCGTCCAGTGCCGCGACGGCTTCCGGATAGGTCGTCTGAACGAAGCGAATCTTCGTACCGATGCGCGCCTGCGCGAGCCGCCACAAATCTGCTTCGATCACCGTGCCGATCTTCGGATAGCCACCCGAGGGCTGTGCATCCCGCAATTGAATGATCGGCTGTCCGCTATGCGGCACCTGGATCACGCCAGGCACAATCCCGTGCGAGCGTTTCTCGATCGCATGCGTCGCGACCAACGACGGACCGGCGAGGCGATACCCGTAGCGATCGCTCTGCGGCGTCACTTTCCAGCCATCGCGCCAGAACGCTTCCAGCGATTGCGGCTCATAGGAATCGTACTCGGCGGCGGGCAGCACGCGGACCGCGGTTTCGCCCGGCTCGGCGGCGGGAACGGACAACGGCGCCGGCAACGAGTACTCGGGCGGCACGGTGCCGAATCCCGCGGCGTGCACTGCCTCTTTCGACACAGCACGCTCGGCCGGGTCCACTGCTTTCAGCACATCGCCTTTCTGCAGTTGACGGCCGTTGTAGCCGCCGAACTGACCGCGCAGCTGCGTGCTGCGCGAGCCGAGCACCACCGGCACATCCACGCCGCCCGCAAGCGAGAGGTAACAACGCGTGCCGCTGGCAGGCACGCCGATAGTCAGCACGTCCCCCTGTTTGGCCTGCACCGTCCACCACGGCAACACCGGCCGCTCGCCCAAACGCGCCGCGCAATCGGCGCCGGTAATCGCGAAGGCAAGGTCTTCGAGGAAGCGGATGCGAAACGGGAACATCGGAATCTCGATGCCGGCCGCGTCGTCCGGATTGCCGAGCAACAGGTTGCCGACCGCGAGCGCGAGCCGGTCCATCGCGCCGGCCGTGCCGACGCCGTAGCGCAGATAACCTTCGCGCCCCTGGTCCTGCACGGTCGCGAGCGCTGACGAAGACAGTATCTCGATCATGGAACAATCCTCTCGACGCGAAACCGGATCATGTCGCCGGGTGCGAGCGTCGCGGGATTCTCGCGCGCCGGGTCGAAGAACGACATCGACGTGTGGCCGATGGTGTTCCAGCCGCTCGGTCCCGCGGATGCCGACACACCCGTCTGCACACCGCCGATCGACACCGCGCCGCCGGGCAAGCCAAGCACCGGCACCTTGCGGCGCGGCGTGGCGATACGCGGATCCATGCCGCCGAGATAGCAATAACCTGGATGGCTGCCGAGCGCATAGACGGTATAGAGCGGCGCGCAGTGCAGTTGCACGACTTCATCGACGGATAGCCCTGTGTGATTCACTACGTCCTGCAGATGCGGCCCGAACTCGCCGCCGTACTCCACCGGCAATTCCACGACCCGTCCGTCGATCTGCAACTCGCCGGCCGCGGCCCATGCGTCGCGCAATGCGGCGTCGAGCGAATCCAGGTCCGCCGGCGGCGTGAAAAACGTCAGCATCAGATTGGTCACGCCGGGCACCGCTTCACGTACGCCCGGCCATGTTTCGACCTCGCGCGCGAGCGCCCAGATGCGACGCTGCGCATGCAGATCGAGTGCGCCCGGTGCTTCGAACAGCATCGCGGTGGTGCCCAGCATGCTGATGCGAAGCAGCTGCTCCGATTCGTCCTGTTTCATTGCAAGGGCAGTCCTGTGTGAATCCGGTCGTCGCCGTTCGACGACGTCCGCGTACGCGATCGACGCATGTTCAACGGTCAGCGTCATGTCTGTTTCCTCCTGGCGAGCCAGCGCTCCAGATGATGAATGTCGACCCCGCCTGCGGCGAATCCTTCATCGTCGAGCATGGCCTGATGCAACGGCACATTGGTGCGAATGCCTTCGACGCGCATCTCCGAGAGCGCGAGGCGCATGCGCGCCAGTGCCTCGTCACGGGTTGCGCCGTGCGTGATCACCTTGGCGATCAGCGAGTCGTAATAAGGCGGCACGACAGCGCCGCCGCTCATATGCGAGTCCACCCGTACGCCGTTGCCGCCCGGCACTTCCCACACGGAAATCTTGCCCGGACACGGCACGAAGGTGAATGGGTCTTCGGCATTGATCCGGCATTCCAGTGCGTGCCCTTGCGTGCGAATGTCCGATTGACGAATCGTCAATGCGTGCCCCTGCGCGATGCGAATCTGTTCCCGCACGATGTCGATGCCCGAGGTCATTTCCGTCACGGGATGCTCGACCTGCAAGCGCGTATTCATTTCGATGAAGAAGAACTGATCGTTCTCGAACAAGAATTCGAAGGTGCCGGCGCCGCGGTATTTCGTTTGCCGGCACGCCTCTACGCAACGCTCGCCTACTTGCCGGATCAGTTCCGGATCGATGCCGGGCGCGGGCGCCTCTTCCAATACCTTCTGATGACGCCGTTGCAGCGAACAGTCGCGCGAACCCAGCCACAGCGCATTGCCGTGCGTATCGCACAAGACCTGAATTTCGACGTGGCGCGGATGCTCGAGAAACTTCTCGACGTAGAGTTCGGGCTTGCCGAAGGCGCGGCGCGCTTCTTCACGCGTCACCGAGACCGCTTCGAGCAACTGTTCGGGACCGGGTACGACGCGCATGCCGCGTCCGCCGCCGCCGCCCGCTGCCTTGACGATCACCGGATAGCCGATTTCTTCGGCGACGCGCAGGATCTCGGCGGGGTCGTCGGGCAAGCCGCCGTCCGGGCCGGGGACGCAAGGCACGCCCGCCGCGCGCATGGCGCGCTTGGCCGCGACCTTGTCGCCCATGGTGCGAATCGAAGCGGGTTCAGGGCCGATGAAGGCCATGCCGGCGGCCTCGACCTGCGATGCGAAATCCGCGTTCTCCGACAGGAAACCGTAACCCGGATGAATCGCTTGCGCGCCGCTCACGTGCGCAGCGAACAGGATCGCGGTCCGGTTCAGATAACTTTGCCCCGGCGACGCAGGGCCGATGCACAGCGCCTCGTCGGCGAGACGCACGTAGCGAGCGTCGGCGTCGGCCTCCGAATGCACGGCGACGGTTTGCAGACCCAGTTCGCGGCAGGCGCGCTGGATTCGAAGCGCGATCTCGCCGCGGTTGGCGATCAGTACTTTATTGAACATGATGGGTCAGCCGATCCGGAACAGCGGCTGGCCGGATTCGACCTCGCTGCCCGGCGTCACGAGAATCTCCAGAACAGCGCCGCTGAACTCGGACTCGATCGCGTTGAACATTTTCATCGCTTCGATCGTGCAGAGCACTTGCCCTTCTTCGATCGTGTCGCCGGCATTCACGAAGGGCGCCTCGCCTGGTGCGGGTGTCAGATGCACGACGCCGAACATCGGCGCGCGAACGAGTCGCGGTTCTTTCGCGGTTGCGGAAGCGGCGGACGCTGCGGGGATTTCGCGCGGTACGCCGGTGTCGGCGTCGGTGGATTGAGCGGATGCCGCAGGCGGCGTTTGCGGGCTTTGGGCGCTTTGGGTTACTGCCGTGGCCGCAGCTTGCTCGCCCGCTGGCGCATCGGCCTGCCTGGCGCGCCGTCTGGCCTTCACGAGCTTGACCCTTTCCTCGCCCTCGATGACTTCGAGCTTGGCAAGCGGCGATTCCGCCAGCAGGTCGATAAGCGCCTTAATCTTCTGGAGATCCATCACTGAGTCCGTAGCCGGTTGGATGCGCGCCGGCTCACAGCAAGCCGGGCGATCGACGATGGACCCAATGTATCCGTCACATAAAAATTGCGCCAAGACGGTTTGGCTTTGTAGCGATAAGGCGCGCTTATGTATCGGCGGTAGCGGCGGTAGCGGCGCCGGGCTCGAAGCGCACGTCGAGCGCGAGATCGCCCGCCAGTTCCAGCAGGATGTCCTTGACCGCCGCGGCGGGCTCGGAAAGCGGCAGATGGTCGGACAGACAGACCGAAAGCGGAATCTTGATGACAGGCGAAACGATCCGGCACTGCACGATATCGCCCGCTGCCGCGACCACGCGCGCGGTGGAATCGGGCAGGATGGTCGCGCCGATACCCGCGCTTACCGCCGCCGAGAGCGTCGACGCGGATTCGATTTCGGCCACCACTTTCGGGATCATCTGCACGCGCGCGAAGCCTTCGTCGACATATTTGCGCAGATAGTTGTACGGACGCGGCAGCAGCAAAGGCACGTCGCGCAATTCGGTCACGCCGATCTGCTCCTGCGTGATGCCCATGCTGCGCGGCGCGACAAGGAACAATTCCTCGTTCATCAGAAGCTGGAACGACAGGCCGTGCACGGGCTTGTCGCCATACAGCACGGCCATGTCCATGCGGCCGTTCATGATCAGTTCGCTCAGCGTCGTGCCGAAGTTCTCGTTGATGTACAGCAGGATGTCCGGATGCCGCGCGCGCACGGTGCGCAGCAACGGCAACGACAGCGCCGATGCCCCGGTGCCGGGCGCGAGCCCCACCGAGACCTGGCCCGAGAGCGTCTGGCCCGCGCTTTTTACGTCGGCCTGCGCCTGTTCGTACTGACGCAGGATCAGCTGCGCGTGGCGATACAACGTCGCCCCTGCCTCAGTGGCGGTGACGCCGCGTTTCGTGCGCACCAGCAGTTGCTGCTGGAACTCGTCTTCGAGCGTAATCAGCTGCTGGCTCAGCGCCGGCTGGGCGATATGAAGCACTTCGGCGGCCTGAGTCAGGCTGCCGATATCGACGATCTTCACGAAGTACTTCAAACGCCGCAGGTTCACGGTAGTCGCGTCTCGGATGTTGGGGGATGGCAACAATGATAGGGCAAGCGCAGCGTGCCGCACAGTGCTTAAAAAACTCCGCGCTCGCTTCGGCAGGCCGGAAAAGGCGCTCTGTCAGCGTATTCCCGCATGGACCACGGCTTTCAAAGCCGGACTCGCGCGCGTGTCGCCGTGTCATAAGCGGATGTTATTGCCCCAGCGGAAAGACGTCTTGGCTTGAACTTTTTCTCACGCTTAATGTGAAGGCTCGTTAAATGCTGTTGAGGAGTCAAGTGTGAGTGCATCGCGCATCGCCGCCCGCGTCCAGCGAATCAAACCTTCGCCGAGCAGCGCCGCGGCCGACCGCGCCGCGGAACTGCGGCGGCAGGGCAAGACCATCGTCAACCTCGTGGTCGGCGAACCCGACTTCGACACGCCGACGCACATTCGCCAGGCCGCTTTCGAAGCCATGGAGCGTGGCGAGACACGCTACACGCAAACGGCCGGCACGCCCGCGCTGCGCGCCGCCATCGCCGCGAAGCTGCAACGCGAGAACGGGCTTTCATACGATCCGAAGCACATCATCGTGACGTGCGGCGCCAAGCACGCGATCTTCAACGCGCTCGCCGTGACCGTGGAAGCCGGCGACGAAGTCCTGATTCCCGCGCCGTACTGGGTGTCGTACCCGGACATGGCGCTCGCCTGCGACGGCGTGCCGGTCGTCGTGCCGTGCACCGAGGCCGACAGTTTCAAACTCACGCCGGCCACGCTCGAAGCGGCGATCACGCCGCGCACGCGCTGGCTGATCATCAATTCGCCGACCAACCCCACCGGCGCGACCTACACCGCCGCTGAACTGCGCGCGTTAGCGGACGTGCTGCTGCGTCACCCGAAAGTGCTGGTGATGATGGACGACATCTACGAGCACATCCGCTTCGAAAGCGAGGCGTCGCAGCATCTGCTCTCGATTGGACCGGAGCTCAGTTCGCGCACGCTGGTCGTCAACGGCGTCTCCAAGACTTACGCGATGACCGGCTGGCGCATCGGCTACGCCGCCGGCCCCGCCGATCTGATCGGCGCGATGGACACGCTGCAGTCGCAATCCACCAGCAACGCCAGCTCGATCAGCCAGGCCGCGGCGCTCGCCGCGCTGACCGGCGACCAGAGCTTCGTGCAGCAATCCGTGCGGACCTATCGCGAACGGCGCGACCACGCGCTCGAAGCGCTCAATGCGATTCCCGGCATCAGTTGCAAGACGCCCGGCGGCGCCTTCTATCTGTATGTGAACTGCAGCGGCATGATCGGCCGCACCACGCCCCAGGGCAAGCGCCTAGAAGGCGACGTCGACGTGGTGCTGTATCTGCTGGAGCAAGCGGGCGTCGCACTGGTTGCGGGATCGGCTTATGGCGTCTCTCCTTTCTTCCGGATGTCGATCGCCACGAGCATCGAGATCATCGAAGAAGGCTGCAGGAAGATCGCTGCCGCCGTCGCCGCTTTGAACTGAGAGTACGGCGACGCTGCCATGCACGGCGGCGTCGCTCAGTAAAAAGACATGCCGCGCCGACAGGACGCGGCAGTCGGTTTGGAGCTTTCCATCTTTCGTCAATCTGCAAGGGGATCTATTCGTGAAAAAGCATACTTTAGGCATACTAACTGGATTTGGACTGGCCCTTTCCGGGATCGCGCACGCACAATCGAGCGTGACCCTCTACGGCATCATCGACGAAGCCGTGCGCTACGACACCCACCAGAACAAATCCGGCGGGAAGCTTTTCACGATGGGTAGCGGCGGCGAGATTCAGGGAAGCCGCTGGGGCCTGCAGGGAACCGAAGATCTCGGCGGCGGCATGGCCGCCATTTTCCAGCTCGAGGGCGGCTTTACGCCGAATACCGGCGTGACGCAGCAATCCACGCCGTCGGGCGCGGCGCGCCTGTTCGGCCGTACCGCGATGGTCGGGCTCAGCACGCCCTACGGCACGGTGACGGCGGGCCGCCAATACACCCTCGTGCACGAAATGGGCTGGATGCACGATATCTATGCGTTCGCCAATTACACCGGCACGGTCGGCTTTCAGGGCGCCGGGCTGACCGGCGGCGGACGTCTCGACAATACCGTGCGCTATACCTCGCCGACGCTGGCGGGCTTCACGCTCAAGGGCGCGTACACGTTCGGCCAGACAGCGGGCAGCATCCACCAGAACTCATCGCCGGCCGTGAGCCTTTCCTATGACAACGGTCCGTTGAGCGTCGGCGCGGCTTATCAGATCGTCAACGACATCGGCGGCCTGAATCCTTCGACGACCGCTTACGGCAGCACCTATTTCGGCGTGACGATTCCCGACAGCTCGCAAAAGATCTTCACGGCGGGCGCGACCTATAAATTCGGCCCGGCGAAAGTGTACGCCTCGTATATCTACAGCCACGTCTATCCGGCCGACTATCGCAACGACTCGTTCTCCACGGCGCTTCAGTACACCATCACGCCCGCGCTCGTGCTCGATCTGCCGTTCTATATCGACTTCGTCCACCACGCGGGCCAGAGCGGCACGCGCATCACCGGCGGCCCGACGCTCGACTACCTGCTGAGCAAGCGCACCGACGTCTATGTCGGCGTGGACTACAACCATCTGACGGGCGCATGGACCACCCTCGCCGCCGCGTCCGGCTCGAACCAGCCGTTCTATGGCTTCAACTCGCTGTTCGAAGCCGCGATCGGTTTGCGCCACAAGTTCTAGCATCCGCGGCAACCATCACTTACCGGCGTCCCTCGATGCCGGAAGCACGCATCACATAACCAAACCACATCGGGACGCGTAGTCGTGTCCCGATCGTCGACGCACGTCCCCGCATTGAAAAGGCGGACCTCGATCCGCCCATCCCATCCATTCGCTTCAGGAGGAAACACTCATGAAAATCGGCATCCCTGCCGAAAGCCGAGCCGGCGAAACACGTGTCGCCGGCACGCCGGAAATAGTCAAAAAACTCACCGCGCAGGGGCATACCGTTCTGGTCCAGAGCACGGCAGGTGAAGGCGCGCATTTCCCCGATACGGCCTATGCGCAAGCGGGCGCCACGCTGGTCGAAGCAGCCGAAGCATTCGCGGCCGACCTCGTGCTCAAGGTGCAGGCGCCGACAGAAACCGAGCTTCGGCAGATGAAGCGCGACGCGAGTCTCGTCGGCATGCTCAATCCGTTCGACGCCGATCAGCTCGTGCTATTTCGCGCCGCGGGCGTGACCGCTTTCGCACTCGAATCGATTCCGCGTACGACGCGCGCGCAAAGCATGGACGTGCTGTCGTCGCAAGCCAATATTGCCGGCTATAAGGCCGTGCTGGTGGCGGCCAGTTTGTACCAGCGCTTCGTGCCCATGTTGATGACCGCCGCAGGCACGGTCAAAGCCGCGCGCGTGCTCATCCTCGGCGCGGGCGTCGCGGGTTTGCAGGCGATTGCAACGGCCAGGCGTCTTGGCGCCGTGATCGAGGCATCGGACGTGCGTCCCGCCGTCAAGGAACAGATCGAATCGCTGGGCGCCAAATTTCTCGACGTGCCGTGCGAAACCGATGAAGAGCGCGAGGCCGCTCAAGGCGTGGGCGGCTATGCGCGGCCTATGCCGCCCTCCTGGATTGCACGCCAGGCCGCGTTGGTGCATGAGCGGGCCAAACAGGCCGACGTCATCATCACGACGGCTTTGATCCCTGGCCGCACTGCCCCCACCCTGCTCAACGAGGACACCGTTCGCGCGATGAAACCGGGCTCCGTGATCATCGACCTCGCAGCGGGCAAAGGCGCAAGCGTCGGCGACCGTCGCGGCGGCAACTGTCCGTTGACCGAAGCCGATGCCGTTGTGCTGCGGCACGGCGTGCAGATCGCCGGCTATACGAATCTGCCGGCCATGGTCGCCACCGACGCCTCCGCGCTGTATGCGCGCAACGTGCTCGACTTTCTGAAGCTGATCATCGACACCGAAGGCAAGCTGAAGATCGACACCAGCGACGACATCGTAGCCGCCACCTTGCTGGGTCGCGACGCATCGATGCTGCAAACCGCCTAAGGAGACTGCGATGGAACTCATCACTCACACCACGACCAATCTGATCATCTTCGTGCTGGCGATCTATGTCGGCTACCACGTCGTCTGGAACGTGACGCCCGCGCTGCATACGCCGCTGATGGCCGTCACCAACGCGATCTCCGCGATTGTGATCGTCGGCGCCATGCTTGCCGCGGGATTGACCGTGGGTGGCGCAGGCAAGGCGTTTGGCGCAATCGCCGTCGCGCTGGCGGCGGTCAATGTGTTCGGCGGCTTCCTCGTGACGCGCCGCATGCTCGAAATGTTCCGCAAAAAAGAGGCTAAAAAGCCGGCCGCAAACGTAGTGAATGGAGTCGCGCAATGAGTATGAATGTGGTCACGTTGTTGTATCTCGTCGCCTCCGTCTGCTTCATTCAGGCGCTAAAGGGGCTGTCGAATCCGAAAAGCGCCCGGCTCGGCAACGTCTTCGGCATGGCCGGCATGGCGATCGCCATGCTGACGACGCTCGCGCTGATCGCGAAACAGGCGTCGTCGCTCGGGTCGGATCTGGTACTCGGGCTCGCGGTGCTCGTCGGCGCGCTGATCGTCGGGGGCGCGATCGGCACCGTGGTGGCCGCACGGGTCGAGATGACCAAAATGCCCGAACTGATTGCGGCGATGCACTCGCTGATCGGGGTGGCCGCCGTCTGCATTGCTTATGCAGTGGTGTCCGAGCCGTCCGCTTTCGGATTGGCCGCGGTCGGCGGCGAACTGCCGTACGGCAATCGCGTCGAGTTGTTCATCGGCACCTTTATCGGCGCGATCACGTTCTCGGGGTCGGTGATCGCATTCGGCAAGCTGTCGGGCAAGTACAAGTTCCGGCTGTTTCAGGGCGCGCCGGTCGTGTATCCCGGACAGCACGCGCTCAACCTCGCACTGGCGATCGCCATGGTCGGCTTCGGCGTTGCGTTCTTTCTGACGCAGGCGTGGTTGCCCTTCATGGTCATGACCGCGATTGCGTTCGCGCTCGGCGTGCTGATCATCATCCCGATCGGCGGCGCAGACATGCCGGTGGTCGTCTCGATGCTCAATTCCTATTCCGGCTGGGCGGCCGCGGGCATCGGTTTCTCGCTGAACAATCCGATGCTGATCATTGCCGGCTCGCTGGTCGGCTCGTCCGGTGCGATTCTGTCGTACATCATGTGCCGGGCGATGAACCGCTCGTTCTTCAGCGTGCTGCTCGGCGGCTTCGGTGCGGAAACCGCCGCCGACAGCGGAGCGAAACGCGAGCAACGGCCCGTCAAATCGGGCTCCGCCGACGATGCCGCGTTTCTGCTCGGCAATGCCGAATCGGTCGTGATCGTGCCGGGCTACGGACTTGCCGTCGCCCGCGCGCAGCACGCGTTGAAGGAGTTGACCGACAAGCTCACCGGCAAAGGCATCGACGTGCGCTATGCGATCCATCCGGTGGCGGGCCGCATGCCCGGCCATATGAACGTGCTGCTCGCCGAAGCCGAAGTGCCGTACGACCAGGTATTCGAAATGGAAGACATCAACGCGGAGTTCGGCCAGACCGATGTCGTGCTGGTTCTCGGCGCCAACGACGTGGTCAATCCCGCCGCGAAGACCGACCCGGCGTCGCCGATTGCGGGCATGCCGATTCTGGAGGCGTACAAGGCGCGTACCGTGATCGTCAACAAACGCTCGATGGCCTCCGGCTACGCGGGTCTCGACAATGATCTGTTCTATATGGACAAAACGATGATGGTGTTTTCCGACGCCAAGAAGGTCATCGAGAACATGACCAAGGCGCTCGAATGAGCATCCATAAGCGGCAAGTATCGGCCCAGACGACTTTGGTCTTTGTCGAGCAGACCGTTAGACGCTACCTTATAGCGTGCTGATCCCGCATTTACCGTTATAGGCACTTACCATGCATGCACTCGTCATTCACGCACCGCTCGATCTGCGCATCGAGGAGGTGCCCACGCCCGAACCGGAAGCCAACCAGTTGCTGGTGCGGGTTCGAGCCGGCGGCATCTGCGGCTCCGATCTTCACTACTTCAACCATGGTGGTTTCGGCACGGTCCGCATCAAGGAGCCGATGGTGCTCGGCCACGAAGTGTCCGGCGCTGTCTCGCGCGTAGGACCTGGCGTGACGGATATGCCGGCCGGCACGCGCATCTCCATCAGTCCGAGCCGGCCTTGCGGGTTGTGCCAATACTGCCAGCAAGGGCTGCAAAACCACTGTCTGGATATGCGCTACTACGGCAGCGCGATGCGCACGCCGCACGTGCAGGGCGCGTTCCAGCAGGAAATCGTGATCGACCGTTCGCAGGCCCACGTGGTGGCGGATTCGTTGAGCGATGCCGAAGCCGCCATGGCCGAGCCGCTCTCCGTCGCGCTGCATGCGGTGCGGCGCGCGGGTCCGCTGCTCGGCAAGCGGGTGCTGGTAACAGGTTGCGGGCCGATCGGCGCATTGATCGTGGCCGCCGCGCGTCGAGCCGGCGCCGCGACGATCGTGGTGACTGATGTGAATACCCTGCCGCTCGAAAGCGCGAAGAAGGTCGGCGCGGACCTTGCGATCAACATCGCCGAAACGCCCGACGGGCTGAAGCCGTTTGCCGTCGACAAAGGCACGTTCGACGTTCTGTTCGAGGCGAGCGGCAACGCGGCGGCGTTGCGTGGCGCATTCGACGTGCTCAAGCCGCGCGGCGTGATCGTCCAGGTGGGACTCGGCGGAGATATCGCATTACCCATCAACGTGATCGTCGCGAAGGAATTCGATCTGCGCGGCGCGTTCCGTTTCCACGAAGAGTTCGCTGTGGCTGTCGAATTGCTGAACAAGGGTTTGATCGACGTAAAGCCCCTGATTTCAGGCATTTTCCCGTATCAGGATTCGGTCAAGGCGTTTCAGACCGCCGGAGATCGCTCGAAGTCGATGAAGGTGCTGGTGAGTTTCGATTGAATGGATAGTGTGTGAAGCGGCGATTGCGTAACTGGATTGCCGCATCACGAAGGACCATGAAAAAGCCGACGTCGAAACTCAGACGTCGGCTTTTTTTGCACTACACCACGCGTTGCTCAGTTATTGCAGCGCGCTTCGAGCGCGTCGATGAATGCGCGGTTCCAGCGGCCTTCCTTCATCGCCCGCATGGTTTCGGCCTCCGCTTCCAGAACAGCCAGCGCTTTCTCGATCACATGCGCGGCATCGTCCTGCGGAATGGCCAGCAAACCGTCCTGATCGCCGACGACGATATCGCCAGGATTCACCACCATGCCGCCCACCGACACCGGCACGTTGATCTCACCGGGACCGTCCTTATACGGACCACGATGCGTGACGCCACGTGCGTACACCGGAAAATCCCGCTCGCGGATTTCCGCGACATCGCGAATCGCACCATCCACCACCAGGCCGACAACACCTACGTGAGCGGCGTAGAACGACAAAATTCCGCCGACCACGGCGTTGTTGAGATCGCCGCCCGCGTCCACGACCAGCACGTCGCCAGGACGGCAGAACTCCAGCGCCCGCAAGTAAGTCAGGTTATCGCCGCCGCGCGAGCGTACGGTGACCGCGGTGCCCGCCATGGTCTGCTTGCTTGGCTTCTGATATGGATGCAGTCCCACACTGCCGATGTTGCGATGCATATTGTCGCTGAGCGCGGAGACGGGGATGCCACGCAACGCGGTGAGAATCGTATCGGCAGCTTGAGTCGCCGAAGGGTTTTTCCTGATGGCTTTGTACATGATCGATCTTGGCTTCCAAATGGCTGATATACGGCTATAACGGTATATCGCCCTCGTGAATCACGCCAAGACGGCTTCGTTCTTGCACGATAGCAAACGCTTATGAAGCGCGATTCTCCGCGGTGTTTGCGCTTCGACCGTCAGGATCTTGCGGCCCATCAGTCGCTCACAGAGTCCCCATGATCGCCACGCGCTTTGGCTGAAGCGAAAAAGGTCTGCAACGCGGGGGCCGAATGGTCGCTCAACGAGCAGATTCGCGCCAGCCAGTCGGCTTCCGCGGGCCACTCCCCTTCCACCACGCGCGGATAGATCTGCCGCACGAACTGATGCAGCGCCTTTGCGCCGATATTGCCGCTGATGCCGAGCAGGACGTGCAAGGCGCCATGCGTCGATTCGAGGTCGCGGGCCGCCACGCTGGCGGCGAGTTGCGCCACAGTCGAGCGAATCTGCTCGATGCCGTTGAGGAACGTCTGATCCAGCAAATCGAGCGCCACCAGTTCTTCGAGGTGTTTCTCGTCGAGCAGCGGGCCTTCCTTGATCGGCGCGGGCTTGGCGGCTTCCACAGCGGCGGGTGTCGGTGCCGGTTCCGCTTTGACCGGCGCTTGCGAAGCACGTTGCTGGGCAAACTGTCTTGCAAGAGACGCATAGAGCGCGCCGATCTGCACGGGCTTGATCATGACCTCGTTCATGCCCGCGGCGAGACACGCCTGCACGGCTTTCATATCGGATTGGCCGGTCAATGCAACGACGGGGATCTGGGCATACGCGTCGGCACGCGCGCGGATCGACGCAGTGGTTTCCACGCCACCCATTCCCGGCATGTTCATGTCCATCACGATGGCATCGACGGCGTCGTCCTCCTCCAACCTCGCCAGCACGGCCGGTCCATGCTCGGCCTCGACGACGCGCGCGCCGCATCGCTCCAGATAACCTTTGGCAATCCGCCTGCTGTAGGTGTCGTCGTCCGCCACCAGAATCGTTTTGCCAGCGAACCCGTCG
The DNA here is from genome assembly GCF_046028095.1 of Paraburkholderia phytofirmans. Classification (GTDB taxonomy): domain Bacteria; phylum Pseudomonadota; class Gammaproteobacteria; order Burkholderiales; family Burkholderiaceae; genus Paraburkholderia; species Paraburkholderia phytofirmans_A. The sequence goes on along the minus strand of NZ_JAQQDJ010000013.1, from coordinate 55,604 downwards.
AATGGATGGCTGTGAACGTGCCGATTGCCGCTTTCGAAGAGCGTCTGAAGCGCGGTGATCAATTCCACTGGACTAACGGATTTGCTGATCATGTCGTCCATGCCGGCGCGCCGGGCGAGCACCCGCGTCACATTGCGCGGCTCGGTCGTAAAGGCGGCGATCAGAACGTTCCAGTTCGGGCGTTGATGGTCGGCGCGGATCGTCTCGGCGGTGGTGTAGCCGTCCATGACCGGCATATTGATGTCCATCAGCACGAGGTCGTGCGGCGTTGACTGTTGAAGCACCCTCAATGCCGCCTCGCCGTTTTCCGCCTCGCTCACCTGCGCGCCGACCTTCGACAACGTGCGGCGGCTTCGTGCCCGCTGCGCGGCATCGTCGTCCACGACGAGAACGCGTTTGCCGGCAAAAAACGGCGTGGCGCGCTCGAAAACTTTCTCCTCATGCTCTGCCACCTCGCGGCTGGAGACGACGGGGAATTGCAGCGTGAACTGCGTAAATTTTCCGACCTCCGAGCGGCAGGCAATCGTGCCGCCGAACGCGCGCATTGCGCGCTGGCAATAGGCAAGGCCGAGGCCCGTACCCGCCGAATTGCCCGCGGTACGGAAAGGCTCGAATAGATGCGGCAGGATGTCTGGCGCGATGCCGGGGCCGGTATCATGAACCAGCACCGTCTGGCGGTCGATCGTCAGCGTCAACGTCGCCAAAGGATGCGCGGCAATGTGATGCAGCGCGTTCTTGATCAGATTGAACAGCGTGAACAGATAGACGGTTTCGTCGACCTTGAAGATGAAGTCTTCCAGCACCGCGAGCCGGACTTTGGCGCGCTCCTTCTGATCGCCGAAACCGTATTCGTCCAGCGCTTTACGCGTGGTGGCCGCCGCGCTCAGATAGGTGAAATGATCCGCGCGAATGGGTTTCGCGCTGACTTCATCGAGCGTCATGGCGATGATGCGCAGGCCCCGGTCAATCGACAATTGGCCGTGGGCGAGATGCCGGTAGAGCAACGCTGCCCTGTCATGCGACATGGCCGGCGCCGGGTTGGCGTCCGTCACCGCGGGCAGCGCCTCTTCCATGCGATCCAGCACGTGCCTCAGCTGGCTGAGAGGATTGCGCATTTCATGAGCGATCGAGCCGGCGAGCGCACGAAACGCCACATTTTTTGCCTGCGCGACGATTCCTTTCAGGTTGCTGTAACTGAACGTGAGGCCGGCGAAAATACCGAATGTAAAAACCGGCAGATACGTGTAGAGAAATAACTGCCCGTCCACGTGGAGGGATTGCGGAATGACAACCCTGGCGCATAGAACGGCAAGACCAATACCCAGAATCAGATTGAGTGCTAACGCAACGACCGACGGAAAAATGGCGATCAGGAAGAACACCATGCCCAGCTCGGCCATTGACCAGAGCATCGAATAGTGACCGGCGATCAGGTAGTAAGTGAAAAAGAACGGTAGCGTATAGGCTACCGTTACGAAGTAGTACCACGGCAGGAAGCGCACGACCGAAGCGGGCCAGAAACGGCGCAATAGCAGCAGCGCACAGGCGGCTGTACCGAAAGCGCGCATCAGCAGGCTTTCGTTGGGTTGAGGGTCGATGTATGTCCACCACAGCCAGTACAGCGGATGTCCGATCGTACCGATTACGCCAACAGCCAGCACGCTGTAGTCCGACACCTTGGCCGAGTCATAAACCAGTCGGTTGAGGTAACGGATGCTCCCTGAAATGGCTCTCATGTCGCGCTTTATCTTGACTTATCCAGCCTCAGAATTTGAAGCTGCTGACGTTGAACGACATGCCGGCGCTGCCGACCCAGCACAGCACTCTGTCGCCTCTCTTCAACCGCCCGCCGTCTTTTGCCAGTGAAATGGCGGCCGGAATCGAAGCCGAAACGAGGTTTCCCGTCTCCGGATAGATGTGATACATCTTGTCGTCGATCCCTACCTTGGCGCCGTAACCCTGCCACGCGGCCTTGGAGGATGCGTGGGTGAAGACGATGTCGATGTCTTTCCTGGGAACTGGCAGTTTAGTCAATACCGCGGACAGTTCGTCCGAATTCTTGTGAAGCTCATGGCCGAATGATGTGAAACGCATGTCGCCGTTCTTACCGATCCGTTCGGTCGGGTGGCAATACCCCTCATAGCCCGGAATTGGAATGGTGCACAGGTCCGACACTGCCGGCTTCGCGCGGAACGCAAAGGTGAAGTTATCCGGCTCTTTGGCGACGAGCAAGGTAGCGGTCGCCGCCTCGCCAATCGTGAACGACGGCAACGTATATTCGATTTGAGCCTGGCTCTTCAACGCGAAATTCCCCGGATAGAGTGGACCGCCCGCAAGCATATTGAACTCGGCGTTCACAATCATAGCGTTTCTGTACTGACCCGACTTGAAAAGGCTGTCGATGATCGCCATGGCCCGGGTCCAGCTCATGCAGGCGTCGACCACGTCGAAACACTCGGCGTTCACGAAGCCGAGCGTGCTGGCCATCATGTGGCTGTTGCCGGGCTCGAGAAACCCTCTGCCAATACCGACATAAATGAACAGCTCGATATGTTCCGGCTTCAGATACGTTTCCGATAGCGCCTTGCGAGTCGCCATGGCGACGTGATCGATAGGCGACTCGTGGCTTTCACACCAGCGCCGGTTGACCAGTCCGCTTCTGTCGAGCAAGGTCTTGATGGTGCGCATCCCCCGGTCGATATCGCCCTCGTAATCCTTGGAATGAAAGCGAATCATATCGATCACTTCCTCATTCGTAACGATCCTGGAGGGCAAGCTGACGGCTACGTCTTTAATAAGCATAAAGAATCCATGAATAAATTAACGCGGTGGGTAGAAGTACGTTTTGCGCCATGGCACGCGAGTATCTGGGACTCCAGATACGCGGCCTCGCGGCGCTGGTACATTAACGCGTCCACCGCGATTCATGAAAAAAGTCCCGTCTGGCGTGGTGCCAATGGGAATGCTGGGTGGCGGAGCGAGCCCGGGTGCCGGGGTGGCGTGGGTGCGGATCTGGGCGGTGACGTTCAGCGGCGTGTCCGTCTGCCCGGAATCCGCCCTTTTTCATGTCCTGTTCCGTCAAGAACATGACCTCATCCGCCGCATGCGTCCGCAGCCTCCTTCGAGCGACTAGACTTGGCTTCGGTCTTTCGAGGGGGCGCTTCTCTCAAGCGAACCCCACCCCTCGATCTTTCAGCCTGCCGCTCCCTCGGGCGGCAGGCTCTTTTTTTTGTGGACCGCTTCAAATTCAGGCAATAGTCGCTCGTGACCTAAGAGGACCAGGCCGATGCATGCCGCCCCAGGTTCATCCACGATTGCGATTGCTGTCCTCACCCGTGGGTCGAATACGACCACCAGTTCCAGTGGAAAAACCGCGTGACGCATTCGAGGAAAGCATGCAGCTACCGAACGTAGATAACTTCATCAAAGACTCGCAACACGGCGTCACCTACAACATCTGCGCCTATCGCAAGCTTTCGGTTCAAGAGATGACACGCGCGATGCAAGTCTTTATACAACAACAGGGCGAGCGCCAACCGAAGCAAGGGTCGGTTGTCAAGATTTTTTCCCTGCTCGGGTTTGGGGATCAGTAGCCGTGTTGAAGCCTTGGACGTCCATTGACGGATGCTGGACACGCTCGCCATCGCACGCGTAACAGCATGCCGCGCGGCAAGATCAACAGTGTCGACTAAGCCGTCTAATCCAACACTGACAGCAGATCGGCGAGGTTCGTGTCAGGCAATCGCTTCGCAACCATGTCCCAGAAGATCACGTCGCGCATTGCGCTGGCATCTTCCGCCGTCTTCCATTCGCGCGCACCGACGATGGAATCGGCCGTTTCGCGAGCTGCGGATACGATTGTCTGAATGTCTTGTTTATGCATGAACCCGTTAACGGTCGCATAGCGAGCTTATTTAGGCTCATGCGCAATCGTTTGCTAAAAAATTTTAACCACTGCCCGACGAGGCCGCACAAGGCGGCCGCCCTGCGGCTCAGGTGAACAGCGATGCATGTGAGCACGCATTTGTATTCGCGCATCCTGAGCGTCGGGCGAAATTCTACCTCTTCCGCTGCGCCGCACCGTTTTGCGGCGCTTATCGGAAAACTTAAGTCCGAAAGGAGCACATTGTTGGGCGCGCCTGACGAGCGACCTAAGGCACATGTTTTCCCAGCAACGGCCATGGCGTTTTGCGGCAACACCCCACGCGGTGCCGCACATGCACCACTTTTGATCGACCTGATTGACATGCATTCACCACAAAATATTCACCACTAATGGACCATGCACTGTTATTGAGCACAATTATCCCAGCAACGATATAAATCGATAAATGAATGCACTATGCATGCCGCCCTTGTCTGTTGGATATACGATAATCCTTTCTTAATCTTACGCAATCACGGATCGAATCACGCGCTCAGCAAGGCTGATCGCCATCTCGCCGCTCAACGTCCGCAGCAGCCAATGTGTTGGTTAATTCAGCCATGAAATACTGACAAGAGAATTACACGTATAGCATGCTCTAATAAGAAAAAAGACGGAGTCTTGGGGAGAAGCCTCTGTAGACCACACATTTCCGGGGAAAAATAAATGGATTTGGGACATACTCTGCCGTGCAGTTCGCGGCACAGTGCCATGCCGATGCAAACGAACGCTCTGACTCGCATCGACATCGCGCTGTTCAACGGATTCGCCTTGCCTACGGTCGCTGCACTCATCGAGATTTTCCAGAGGGCTAACTCGCTAGTCGCCGCACGGCGATCGGGCCGCGTGCGTTACGACGTCTCGCTGCTTTCCGCCGCGGGCGGACGCATCGCCAGTTCGTCATCGGTCTTTGTCTGGACCGACGACGTCCAGTCGCATCGAGGCACCAATGAGCCGCACCTGTTATTCATTGCAGGCGGCGCCGGCGTGCAGCAGGCATGCCGCGACGAGCGATTGAGCGAGTGGCTCCGCCGCAGGCATCCGTTCAGCGAGATCGTGCATCCGATCGCAGAAGGCCAACTGCTGCTTCAGGCCGCCGGGCTGCCCAGCCGCTACTGTCCGCTTCTCTATGCAGACAACGAAGCACCCGGCTTGCATCCGGCGCGGTTGACAGAGGCGCCGGGCGCCGTGTCGACCGCGCTGCGTATCGTCGAAGAGGATCTCGGTGCCGATCTTGCACAGCGGGTTGCCGAGTCGATCGCGCCGCAACCCAAGACGCCTTTCAGCTCGTCGATCACGCCTGACGTGGCGCCGCAGATCAGCGAGAAGATCCTCGCGTCGGCACGCTGGCTGGAAGCGAACGTCGACCGGCCCATCTCGATCGACGACGCGGCCCAGGTCGCAGCGATGAGCGAGCGCAACTTCCTGCGCCGCTTCAAGAGCGAGATTGGCATGACGCCCTCCGACTATCTGCTTCGCGCACGCCTGAATATGAGTTGCCGGATGCTGGTCGAATCGCGTCTGCCCGTCGACAAGATCGCGCGCCGCTGCGGCATCGGCAGCGGCGGGCAGCTGTCGAAGCTGTTCAGGAAATATCTGGAGACGACGCCGACGGACTATCGAACGCGCAACCACGTGGCACAGCAGAAGCCCACAGCACAGGTACCGGATCAACGGCGCGAGTTCGATCCAGGCGTTCTGATCGAAGCCGACTACGCAAGTCAAGTCGAAGCGTAAGACAGAATCCGGCGGTACATCGCTACCGCCGGAAGATGAGCACGGCCACCCAAGTCCATGCAGGCCCAGGATACTTGAACCATCGTGCCGCGTTGCGCCCTTCTTATGTCATGTTCAGTCAACAACGTGACGCAATCCGCCTCTCGCGTCTTGAGTCTGCTTCGAACGAATACACTTGGTGTCGGCCTTTCGAGGGGCGCTTTGCTCAGTCAACCCCAACCCCCTCGATTTTCCCGCCTGCCGCTCCTTCGGGCGGCAGGTTCTTTTTTCTCCGCCATATCAGGTCGAGTCGCGTGTCCAACTACGCGCAGGCGTCTCGCGAGGCGCATGCATCCACGTCCTTGATTCATACGAAAACTCCCGAACGGAGCGCACATGGATGAGAAAGTGACTTACGTGTACGAGTACACGGGGGGTTTTGGTACGTACCGTACTACTGGAAAAAGGTTCGCATGTCATCTCCCCCTTGTTGGCGACAATGTAGTCATGAAGGTGGAGGAGCTGGGATTCGACGATGTATTTAAAGTGAAGTCTCGACTCTTCGAATACGACAAGGCGGGATCACTCACTGTTACGCTGACGCTATCTCATACCGTCACATAGGATCACTTTATATCGATGATAAATAGTCTTCTTCGTTAATCGTGTTCCTTATCGGGCCCACAATCGATATGTAAATTCACAATAAATATGAAGGCTTGCCGGTTCTTTGCGCGACACCCCATCTGAGCCAACTCAATAGAGCCGCATTTCACTCCCATTCCAGACTCGCCTGCGCTTTCAGATTAAAGCCACCAATTATCCAACGGGTAATTCACTTGCCCTGGAAAGACATCATGACTTGGCAATTCTGGCCAACACCTTGGCAAATTCGGCCAGTCATTAATGCAGCGCAACAACGTTATGTAGCATTCGATCAAACAATTAAAGCGGCTTAGAGACGGCCGGCAAGTCACTCATTTCCGGGAAAGTACGATGGAGTTTCTTTGCAACGTGAAGCATAAGAATGCACTTCAAGCGCCCGCTTTGCCACAGACCGCCAGCGTCAATCATATCGGTATTGCATTGTTCAATGGATTTGCTCTACCCGATGTGGCTTCCATCATCGAGATATTCCAGTCGGCGAATGCTCTGAGTGACACAGGCGAGCCCCGTCGAACGCGCTATGAGGTCTCGCTGTTGTCGGCATCCGGTGGGCGTATCGCCAGTTCTTCCTCGGTGTTCGTGTGGACCGACAGTGTCGAATCGCGCGGGCACGAGGACAACTTCCGCGCGCTTTTCATTGCAGGCGGCACCGGCGCAACGAACGCGTTCCGTGACGATCGTCTGATCGTGTGGCTTCGGCAGGCGTTTCCGAGAAGCGGCATGGTCCATGCGATCGCCGAGGGACGTCTGATGCTCGAAGCGGCGGGTTTCTCGAACGCCTACGGTGCGCGCATCGACAACGACAGTCACGCACGAAGCGCCTTTCCATCCCGGCCTCTGGTGGACTCGCCCAGCCCGCTGCGAACCGCCTTGCGCATCGTTGGCGACGATCTTGGACCGGAAGTCGCGCAGCAGGTCGCCGATTGGGTTGCGCCTCAAGGCGAAACCCAGTTCAGCACAATCCTGCGTAGCAAAACGGCATCGCATATCAGCGATAAGATCCAGGCGTCCGCGCAATGGCTCGAGGCCAACGGCGCCCGCCCAATCTCGATCGACGACGCCGCACAGATCGCGGCGATGAGCGAACGGAATTTCCTGCGGCGCTTCAAGAGCGAAATGGGTGTGACCCCGTCGGAATATCTGCTCTATGTGCGGCTCGACATGAGCTGCCGCCTTCTGGCCAAAACAAGCCTGCCCGTCGACAAGATCGCGCGTCGCTGCGGCATTGGCAGCGGTGGACGGCTCGCGAAGCTGTTTCGCAAGCACCTGCTCACCACGCCGACAGAGTATCGAATCAGCAAACAAGGTTCGCGCAGAGTATCGTAACGCAGACCGGCGGCAAAGCCGCGGTCTCTTTCCAGAGCCCTGGCAAGTCTGGAATGCTTAAGCGGTACGCTCGAATCGCTCATCCAGCGTCTGAGCAAGCGCGTCCCACCAATGCGGCCGCACAAGTCCGAAGCGCTCATCGAAGCGGTCGTTGTTAAGAGCCGAATTGCGCGGCCGCGCTGCGCGCGTCGGGAACGCCTCGCTCGGTACGGCTTCGATGTGTGTGACGCGTACCCGGCCTGAAGGCGCGAGATTGCGCGCATAGTCGATGATCGCAGAAGCATAGCCGTGCCAACTGGTCACGCCTCGCGATGTCAAATGAAAGAGACCGCTCTCGAAGCGTGCTTCCCGGCGCTCGCGCATCGCTTGCGAAATCGCGTGGGCGGTAACGTTGGCAAGCATTCTTGCCGGAGTCGGTGCACCCACCTGGTCATCGACGATCTTGAGCGCTTCACGTTCGCTGGCGAGCCGAAGCATCGTCAGCATGAAGTTTGCTCCGCGCGTCGCGTAGACCCAGGAGGTGCGGAAGATCAGATGATCGCATTCGGACGCGATGATTGCGAGTTCCCCGTCGCGCTTGGTCGCGCCGTACACATTCAGCGGCGCCGTCTCGCAATCTTCCGAATAAGGCTCCGTCGACTTTCCGTCAAATACGTAGTCAGTCGAGAAATGAACGAACAATGCGCCAGCGCGTTTTGCCGCGCGGGCCATGACGTCGACCGATTCGGTATTGACGAGTCGTGCCGTTACGCAATCGTCTTCCGCTTTATCGACCGCCGTATAGGCTGCGGCGTTGACAACGACGTCCGGGCGGTAAAACCTCATCAACCCGTCAAGCAGCGCCGGCTTGCTGAGATCCGCAACTTCCCGGTCCCAGCGAACTACGTCACCCAGCGGCGCAAGCGAGCGTGCGAGCTCCCAGCCGAGTTGCCCTTGTACACCTGTGACCGCGATTCTCATCAGTAAACCTCGGCCTCGTTGAAGCGGCTACCGGCGGCGTCTTTCGATGAAACGAACGGCACACCATCCAGTTCCCAGTCGACGGCGATGTCCGGATCGTCCCAACGCAACGTACGTTCGTGTTCCGGGTGCCAGAATGCAGTCGCTTTATAAAGGAACTCGGCGACATCCGACAATACGACGAAGCCGTGCGCAAAGCCTGGCGGAATCCATAGCTGCCGCCGGTTCGACGCGGACAGGCGCACGCCGACCCATCGCCCGAACGTGGACGACCAGCGCCGCAGATCGACCGCAACGTCGAACACCTCACCCACTACAACCCGAACCAGCTTGCCTTGTGGATGCTGGATCTGGTAATGCAGGCCTCGCAGAACGCCTTGCGCTGAAATCGAATGATTGTCTTGCACGAACGTATAGCCGCGCGCCACTTTCTCTTCGAACTCGACCTGATTGAACGTCTCGAGGAACGCACCGCGTGAATCTCCGAACACCTGGGGCTCGATGACCTTCACGTCAGGAATCGCGGTATGTCGAACTTGAATGGTCATGTGTGGACGGTAGGAATGAGAGATGACAGATATCGGCCGTAGTCGGTCTTTTGCAAAGGCGCCGCGAGGCGGGCCAGTTGCTCGGCATCGATCCAGCCACGCCGGAATGCGACTTCCTCCGGGCTCGCAACCAGCAAGCCCTGCCTCTGTTGCAGCGTCGCGATAAACGTCGCCGCATTGATCAGCGACTCGTGCGTGCCTGTGTCGAACCAGGCAAAACCTCTACCCAGCGTCTCCAGATGAAGCGTTTCGCGCTCCAGGTAGTGCCGATTCACATCCGTGATTTCCAGCTCACCGCGTGCGGATGGCTCGATGTTCGCGGCAATATCGCAGACGTCGCCGTCATAGAAATAAAGACCTGTCACGGCAAAACTGGAACGCGGCTTCAACGGCTTCTCTTCGATCGACAGTACCTTGCCCCGGCCGTCGATCTCCACCACGCCGTAGCGTTGCGGGTCGTGCACGTGATAGCCGAAGACCGTCGCGCCTTTGGTTCTGGAATGCGCGTTGCCCAGATGCGCACCCAGGTCCGCGCCATAGAAAATGTTGTCGCCCAGAATCAGCGCGGACGGTTTCCCGTCGATAAATTCGCGGCCGAGTATGAACGCCTGAGCGAGCCCGTCCGGCGACGGCTGCACGGCGTAGGTGATCCGCATACCCCACTGGCTGCCGTCGCCGAACATCGCCGCGAAGCGCGGCGTGTCATCCGGCGTCGAGATCAGCAGAACCTCGCGAATGCCCGCCATCATCAGCGTGGACAGCGGATAGTAAATCATCGGCTTGTCGTAGATCGGCAGCATCTGCTTGGAGATGACACGCGTGATCGGGTACAGCCGCGTACCAGACCCGCCGGCGAGAATAATGCCCTTACGGTTCGAGTCCATCGTTCACGCTCTCTTGAGTACGCTTGCGGGGTTCCAGCGCCGGTATGCGCCGGAGCGGATTTCTTCGAGCCACGCGCCGTTTTCAACGTACCACTGCACCGTCATCGACAAGCCGCTCGCAAACGTCTCGCGCGGCACCCAGCCGAGCTCGCGACGCAGCTTCGTTGCATCGATCGCGTAGCGCCGGTCGTGTCCCTTCCGGTCCGGGACGAAAGCGATCTGCTCGCGATAACTGCCGCTCTCGCGCGGCTTTATCGCGTCGAGAAGATCGCAGATGAAATGAACGACTTCGACGTTGGTTTTCTCGTTATCGCCGCCGATGTTATAGGTCTCCCCCGGCACGCCACGGGCGAGCACCGTACGGATCGCATCACAATGGTCGCGTACATACAGCCAGTCGCGCACATTGCGGCCATCGCCGTAAACCGGTAGCGCGTCGCCGCTCAGTGCCCGCTGAATCATCAACGGAATCAGCTTCTCCGGAAACTGGTAAGGCCCGTAGTTGTTCGAACAGTTCGTGGTCAGCGTAGGCAAACCGTAGGTGTGGTGGTACGCGCGGACGATATGATCCGAACTGGCTTTCGATGCCGCATAGGGACTGTTTGGCGCGTACGGCGTCGTCTCCGTAAATGCGGCGTCGTTGGCCGACAGCGAACCGTACACTTCGTCCGTTGACACATGCAGGAAGCGAAACGAATTGCGGTCCGCATCGCTTAGGCGCTCCCAATAGAGCCGCGCGACATCGAGCAGTTCACCGGTACCCGTCACATTTGCATCGATAAACTCACGTGGACGGTCGATCGAACGATCGACGTGACTTTCCGCTGCAAAGTGCACCACGGCACGCGGCCGATATTGTTCAAAGATAGCGTTCATGGCCGCGCGATCGCCGATATCGCGACACACGAACACGTGACGAGGATCGTCGTGCAGCGCTTGCAACGTGCCGTAATTGCCGGCATACGTCAATTTGTCGATATTGAGTATCGGCTCATCGTGGTGGGCAAGCCAGTCGATGACAAAATTTGCGCCGATAAAACCGGCGCCACCCGTTACGAAGATCATTTGAAGTTCTCTTAGATGACGGCTTTTACATTTTGAATCGTAAAGGCGCGACTATTTTTTCATCGGCCATATAGTTGGCGCATTCCGACATTCGCCAGTTTCCTGCTTGAGTCGATTGCACTACTCATTCAAATCGATCCCGTGAACGCCAGGATTCAATCCCTGCCGATTCGCGTCACGAAACTCGCTCGGCGTGAGAGAGAGTCGACGTCTGAATATTTTTGCAAGCCGCTCGCCACTTCCCATTCCGCAACGTCGCGCGATCGTATCGATCGGCAAACTGGTTCGCTGGAGCAGGCTGCACACGACACCCAATCGAATCTCGAGCAAATACTCCGAGGGCGTGATCGACGCCTCCGCCCTGAAGCGACGCAAAAACGTTCGTTCGCTCATATTCGCGACTTCCGCCGCGTGCGCGATCGAGATCGGGTGCATATAGTTCTCTCGCAGCCAATTCGCCGCCGCTCTGACCGGTGCCGTCCATTCCATCGATGACGCGTCGTCCGTTTGCACATCGCGACTGCCATTCGACGTCCGAGGACTCGCGTGCTTTCTCACAGCATTGCGCGAGGATGTGAGATAAAGCAGAATCTGCGATTCAATCTGTTTTCGCGCATGCGCGCCGGTCGCCGCCAACGCCGCGACAAACGACACCCCTGCTTCCGTCATGGACGGCGCCAGTCTCGAACGTGCGCGAGCACTGCCCAATCGTCGCCCGCGCCGCGCTGTACTCGGCGAAGCCATCACGAATCGATACAACGAGCTGTCGCTATCCCACACGACGACATCGGCTCGCGCCACCAAAGTCGACACGGCGCGCAACACATCCGGGTCTTCGGCCGCCCCCACCCTGCACTTCGCACCGACTACGAACACACCGTCGAATTTCTCCGATAAACGAGGTTCGACCGGATCCGTCCAGATCCGGATTGAAAGCGAGTCATCGACATAGCCGCCCCCAATCGACAGTAACGACACCTTGAATATCAGGTCAGGCGGCGGCGACTTCTCCTCCACGATATCGTTGCCGTGAGCGCGGTTAAAGATGTCCGCCAGCGCATCGACTTCCTTGACGGAGAAGCCTGCGAATACGACTATCGCAATCTTCACTTCCGATTCCATGGAAGGCGCCGCGACGTTCTCGGAGAATGCTCCTTTAGCTCTTGTGCGGTTTGTGTACGGGTGCATGTTCCTGTTTCCGCGGCCGGCGCTGGCTTTGTCACTTATCCTGACTGCCGATATTACTCACCGCGTGCAGTCGACAATGATCGCTGGCTACCGGTGCCATGGATTTGTCTGAAATAACGCTAGCCACTGTGCCCAACGCACCGAGCATGCACCTTCACTTCTTGAAAACACCCACAATGTGCTGGTGTTCGAGTACCAGTAACGAAGTAATCCGCCGTTCGTCGAGCAATGCCAACGCGTCCTGTACGCGCGTTGCGGGTGACACCATCGTGGGCTCTCTCGACATGAAGTCTCGCGCGCATTTTTCGAATGCTTGGGGCCCGTGGACCTCGATCAAACGGCGAACGTCACCGTCGGTAATCAGGCCCCAGCCTGTTTCGTCGCGAACAATCGCAATCCCAAGACTGCCGCGCGTCATCTCGCTGACAATCTCCATGACCTTCGCATCGGGCCCGACGAACGGAAGCTTGTCGCGCACCATCTCATCGCCCACTGTGCTCAGCAGTCGTCGACCAAGCGATCCTCCAGGATGAAAACGCGCGAAGCCCTCCGGCTTGAAATCGCGCGCCTCCATTAACGTCACGGCGAGCGCATCGCCCATTGCCAGCGTCGCCGTCGTTGAAGCGGTCGGCGCCAGTTGAAGCGGACATGCCTCTTTCTCGACACCGATATCCAGATGGCAATGCCCCGCGCGGGCCAGCGTCGACTCACGATTACCCGTCATTGCGATCACGAAATTGTGATTGTTTCGCAGAAATGGGAGCAGTTGCACAACCTCGTGGGTCTCGCCCGAATTTGAAATGGCGAGAAATACGTCGTCACTGGTGACCATCCCGAGGTCACCGTGATACGCCTCGCCGGGATGCATGAAAAACGCCGGCGTGCCGGTGCTCGCGAAGGTCGCGGCGATCTTCTTGCCTATGATTCCAGACTTGCCCATGCCGCATACGATCACACGGCCGCGCGTTTCGAGAATACGTGCTATCGCCTCTGCGTAGTCGTCGTCCAGACCCGATGCGAGCGCGGCAATGGCATTGGACTCCAAAGCGAAAACCCGTTTCGCCGACGAGATGTAATCGTGAGCCGTCATGATCTACCCGAAGCGTTCACAAAAAGTATTTCCCTTACTCGCGCCACATCCTCTTTCGTATCGACACCCGGCGGCGGGGGTTCCGGCCATTCGAATACGCGAATAGGCATACCCAGCCAGATCGCACGCATCTGTTCCAGCCTCTCGAGTTCCTCGAGTTCGCATGAAGGTGTCTCTGTCAGCCGGTAAAGCGCCGAGCATCGATAGGCGTAGATACCGACATGACGCAAGTACGCGGACAGCGGCCAATCGTTTTGCGGAAGATCGCGGCAAAACGGAATCGCCGCCCGTGAGAACACGATTGCCTGCCCCTGCGCGCCGACCACGAGTTTGACGACGTTCGGATCAGTCAAATGGGACACTGCCGTTAAAGGCACCGCGACAGTCGCCATGTCGAAAGCCTGCGCGTTCGCGCAGAATTGCACGAACGACGCAAGCAACGGCTGTGGAACGAGCGGTTCGTCGCCTTGCACATTGACGACCAGATCGTCTGGATTCCAGCCCAATTCACGCGCGACTTGCGCGCACCGATCAGTTCCGGACTGATGTTCGGGGTCGGTCATCCGAACGGGAATCCGGTACGCCTCCAGACTTCCGACAATCCGCTCGTCATCTGTAGCCACCACAATGTTCACCGTTTCGGGCAACGCCGCTCGAACAGCTTCATAAACACGCACGATCATCGGCTCGCCCGCCAGATCAATGAGCGGCTTGCCGGGCAAGCGAGTCGACCCAAAGCGAGCCGGTATCACCACGTGAATCGAAGCAAGGTCACTGGACGATCGCACTGCGCACCTCCCCGGTCAAAAACGATCGATACATCTCGTCAAGCGTCATCCCGTCGGCCAGCAACACGCTCTCCGCGACTTCACGGGCGACGCCGTGGCCGCCGCGCGCGCGCGTGACATGATCCGCGTGACGCAATACGAGCACGTGTGCATCGCCGGGGGCGAACGCGCGTCCCGCGCGCAACATCACCGGCAAATCAATCACATCGTCGCCGACGTAGACGATCTGCTCGTCCTGCAACCCTCGCTCCAGCTTGATCGCCTCGTACGCGGACAACTTGTCGCGGCTGCCGGTCACCACCACGTCGAAACCGAGTTCTTTCGCCCGGCGTGTAAGCGGCGCACTCGATCGACCTGACAACACGCCGCTCGCAATCCCGTATTCCCGCAGCAATCCGATCGCCACGCCGTCGCGTACGCTAAAAGACTTGAGGTATTCACCGTCGCCATTGAAATGCAGCGAGCCGTCCGTCAGCACGCCGTCCACATCGAATAGAACGAGGCGGATTTTCCCCCGATACTCTCGTGGCGTGCTCATTGAATATCCAGCGCGGGAAAACTCTTGATCAGATCGTCAAGGTCTTTCATTTGCTGGAGAAACGGCTCGAGCACGGCAAGCGGAAGCGCGCTCGGACCATCACAGCGCGCGTGGTCTGGATCCGGATGTGCTTCCAGAAAGAGACCGCTCAGACCGACCGCTAGACCGGCACGTGCAAGTTCGACGACCTGGCGGCGGCGGCCACCTGAAGCGGCGCCGCCCGGATCGCGGTATTGCAGGCTATGCGTCACGTCAAAAATCGCCGGCGCGCCGTCCGATGCTTCGATCATCTGCCGGAAGCCGAGCATATCGACGACCAGATTGTCGTAGCCGAACGAGCTGCCCCGCTCGCACAGAATGACGTTGTCGTTGCCGACTTCACGGCACTTGCCGACAATGTGAGCGACCTGCGTGGGGCTCATGAATTGCGGCTTCTTGATGTTGATCACACGGCCCGTTTTGGCAATAGCCACCACCAGGTCCGTCTGCCGCGCGAGAAATGCCGGCACCTGGAGCACGTCGACCACCTCCGCGACACGTGCGGCCTGCTCGACCTCGTGTACATCAGTGATGACCGGCACGCCGAACTCGCGTTTGACCGCTTCAAAGATTCTCAGACCTTCATCGATTCCGACCCCGCGGTAAGAATGGATCGACGAACGATTCGCCTTGTCGAACGAAGCCTTGAAGACGAATGGAATGTTCAGCTTCGCCGTCGTCTCGACATAGTGGCGGCAGGCAAACAGTGTCGAGTCGAGGTCTTCGAGAACGTTGATGCCGCCGAACAATACAAACGGCAGACGGTTCGAGACCGTTACCGCGCCTGTGATTTCTACCGCACGATCGTTTATCTTCATCGCTCACGTCCACGCCAGAAAGAGTTAGAACGGTTGACCTCGACCTCCGTACCCGGAGACATCCGAGCACGGCGATCTTCTGTCTTTTTGCCTCATGTACTGCACGCGTTGACGCTAGCTACGCGTCTCCCCACCGTATTCATAGGCTGCATAGCGATATGAGCCATATTTGGAGCCGTAGCCATACCGCGCGTGCGACAGATTCAGTCCGTTAAAGAGTACGCCGTTTGCCTCGACCCCGTTTTGGGCGAGCCGCTTGACCGACTCTGCGATCTCGCCCGCTTTCGTCACCGCCGCCCTCGCGACCAGGAACACGGTGCCGGCATTCGGCGCGAGAATCCCGGCATCGGCGGCGGCAAGTGCAGGCGCCGTGTCAATCAGCACGATGTCGTACATTTTCGACAGGTCCTCGATATAAGACGTCACCCGGTCACCCAACAACAGCTCCGCGGGATTTCGCGGCAGTGTTCCTGTCGAAACAAAGTCCAGTCGCGGGAGCAGATCGCGCCGCACAACCTGCTCGAATGCCGAGAGACCCGACACCAGCTCTGAAAAACCGCCACCGCGTTCAAATCCGAACGACTGATGCAAATGCCCCTTGCGCAAGTCACCGTCGATCAGTAGCACTTTTTTGCCCCCTGCCGCGAGCACAGCCGCAAAATTCACCGACACGAACGACTTACCGACGGCCGGCGCTGACCCTGTCAACAGTACGACGTTGTTTCGCGCATTCACCATCGCAAACTGCAACGCAGTTCTCAGACTACGTAAGCTTTCGATAGCCGGATCGCTGGGCGAATCGGCGGCGAGAACGTGTGTACCCGCTTTCTTTGCACTCGACACCCTGCTCAGCTCCTGTTGACGCTTACTCAACGGGATCGTCGCGTACACATGCAGACCCGTGCGGCGCTCCAGTTCGGTCGGGTCGCTGATGCCGCGGAACAGCATGTTGCGCACAAAGGCAAGCACCGCGCCTGCAAACAAGCCGACGACCAGCGAACCAGCAAGGACGATCAGCTTTTTCGGCTTGACGGGCTTCTCCGGTACCGCTGCCGTGTCGACAAGCCGCACATTTCCCGTCTTGCCCGCCTTGACGAGTTGCAATTGCTGAAAGTTGTTCAGCAACGACGTGTAGAGATCGGTATTGACCTGAACGTCGAGTTGCAACTGGACAATCTGCTGCTGCACGTCGGGTAATTGCTTGATTCTGGAGGACGCCGCGTCGCTGTATTGACGCAACGTTGCAATCTGCGAGTCGATCGTGCGGATCGCCGGATGGTGTCCATTGAATCGCGCCGCCAGCCCTTGGCGTTGCTCCTCGAGTTCAAGTAGCTTGGTTTTTGCATCGACGGACTGCTGCAATACCACCTTCGCTTCCTCAGTCAGGTCCACGCTGCCGAGTTTGTTCCGTGCTGCCGTATACCGTTGCTGTGCCTCGTCGAGGCGTTGCTTGATCACCGGCAATTGCGAGTTCAGAAACTCCAGAGACTGTGCAGCTTCAGCAGACTTTCGTTCGACGTTCTGCCGGATGTACTGGTCGCCCACTGCGTTCAACTCCGCCGCTACGCGCACCGGGTCGGTATCGAGCAGACTCGCAATCAATACACCCGATTGCTTCACCTTCTCTTCAACGTCGAGGTTGGTTTGCAAGTCGGTGATACTCTTCATTCGCGAGTGGCGGCGAAGTACGAACTGCGTATCCGCCCGACCTTTAATGGATTTCACCCAGAGAAGGATCTTTCCGCAACACGACGGTACGGACTCGAGCCGTCCAACCTGACCGACAAACGGTTCAGGGAGATCGTCACCGGTCAACCGGTAGTGCATCGCGTCGATCACCGTCAGGCGGAATTTGTCGTCCTCGAGCGATACCGGTACATCGAACTGCGCCACATCGATATGCTCGTTCCCCCATGCGTAGCCACCCATGCCGAACAGGCCGGGCGTGGAAAGCTCCTGACTACGACGCGCTATCCAGTTCCCGATCAACGGAAAGTAGCGCGGCTGCGCGTCGATAAACAGCTTGAGGTTGTCGACCGCACGCGTAACGACAAGGCGTGACGCCAGAATCTGGCTTTCGGCGGCAGCCGTCGATTTCACGTCGAACAACGACGAAACATCGCCCAGGAGGCCCTTTTCCGCCGAGCTCTCCGGGCTGTCTTCGACCTGTATGAGAAGATCGGCTTCATAGACCGGATTAGTCAGAAACGCGTAGAGCGTGCCGGCCACGACGAAGAAGGCTACGACAATGCCGATCAGCCAACGGCTTTCTATCAGCACGTCGAGAATCGTCACGAAATCCAGCTCTTCTTCGCTATCGGGTGCCCCCGTGGGAGGCAATTTAGTTTGCGTCATCAAATAGGTGCCAAGGTAGCGAGCGGAAAAAACGCCTGCTCGGTTAAGCCACAATTTTGAGTCGCTCGACCCAGTCTTCGATCGCGCGGTCAATCAAGGTGAGGCACGCTTGAAAATCTGAACGCTCGCCTCCGTAAGGGTCGAAAATATCCTGATCAATGAATTCGCCCAGCCGAAATACCTTTCCACGCGTGGTCGGATAACGATCGACCACGCTCTGCTTCTGTTTAGCGTCCATCACGAAGATCACATCGGACTGCGCGCACAGAAGCGCCGATAGCGGGCGGGCGCGGTGATCGTCGATCACGATGTCGCGCTCGCGCATCAACTCACGCGCGATCGCGTCGGCAGGATGGCCGATCAGCGCGCCCAGTCCCGCGGACTCCACCCGGACGTGGCGCAGCCGCGTGCGCAGAAGCCCTACCGCCATCGGACTTCGGCAGATGTTGCCGATACAGACCACGAGAACCGATTGGACCATGTTCAGTTATCCGATGCAGTTCGTTGCAGGTAATACGCACCGGTCGCACTGCCCACCAGAGGCGTCACGACGCGGTACCACCTGATCACGCCTGGCGCGTCTACATACACGACGTCGTCCGGCTTCATTTCGAACCCGGCGGCAAGCACCATTCCGGTCGGCGACTTGCTGTCGAGATGAAATATCTTGGGTAGTCCATCGTCCGATTTCGCGCGCACCACATAGATTTCACCCGCATCGCCGCTCAACTGGCTGACACCACCCGCATCGCCAAGCGCATCGCTCAGCGTCAAATGACCATTCGTCTTGAACACGACAGGCCCCGGCTTCACGACTTCGCCTGACACCACGACCCGATGTTCGATCAAAGGCGGGACCCGGATCGCGTCCTGGTCACGAATCGCAATGTCCTTCGGATTGAGCCCGCGTTTCAGCATTTCGGGAAGGTTGATCCGATGTGTGATGCCGCCGCGAGTCAGTTCGATTCTGCTTAGATCGCCTGTGGCCGCAACGCCGTTTGCCAGATTCAGCATCTCGGCCAGAGTCATCGGGACATCGGTGATCTGCTTGACGCCCGGTTGGCGCACTTCGCCGTCGATATAGGCTTTCTGACTGCGGTATCCGATGACGCGCACCGTTACCTGCGGATCGTTGAGGTTCTGCTTCAGGTGGTCGATCAATTCCTGCTGCAATTGCAGCTCAGTCAGTCCACTGGCCTTGATCTTCTTCACATAGGGAAACTGGACATAGCCGTCCTTGCTGACCACAAAGCCAGGCAGGCTCTGCGCCGCCATGCCGACCGTAGCCGGAGAGGCGCCCGAATCGGTACCGATCGCATAACTCAGGTTAGGCATCACCAGTTCCGGGTGATCCCAAACGATGATCGACAGCACGTCCTGGGCTCCGATCCGATACGGCGCTGGTGGCGCGATCAACGATGCATAGCTGGTGTCGGCCGCTATGGCAGCCTTGCGCGCCGACGATTCCTGCTCGATCAGCTTGAACGTAATCGGAGTGATCACCGGCACTGAAGAAGGATCCTCGGGATCGATCGGCTTATGTGGATCGAAACTCATCCCAGGCGCAAATGCGCAAGCACCGAGCGCAACAACCGAACACAGGGACATGCGTTGAATAAGTGATGCAAAGCGATTTCTCATTGGCAGTGTGCTAAGGCAGTGTGGATCTGCGGACTTCGAAATGACTGGCTGAAAGAGCGACGATCTACGGTCTGTTCGAACGCCCTCGAATGTCAGTCGCGCTTTACGGCTGTGAGACCGCATCGCACAGTCTGCCGTCGCTTTCTTGACGGCTTGTCTTACCGGGATCGGATATTACCGATGCTGCGGCGCGGCGAATCGCGTTGACCGAAAACGGCATGCATTTGGCGAAATACGGAAAGTCCTGGGCGGCGCCCGATGGCTTCGCGGCCAAGCCCTGCGGCTTCTCACCCAATATGGATAAATCGGACATCAAGTCGCTGCGCGGCTTCCGGCCGATACCAAAACGCCATGCTTGCGCGCGTTGAGTCGAATCGGACGATTCATTGCCGTTTTCCGTCATCGGATTTTTCACCGCCAACCTCGTGGTTATGATGCGACGCAAAACCGGTTAGCGCCCGCAAACAAATCGCTAGGGGAATGCAAATGCAATCAGTCAAACCGCTTGGTTTTCATCCCGGCACTCGCGCACCTGCCTTTCTTTTCGTGTTGCTCGATGCGTGTCTCGTATTGGCGGGCGCCGCAATTGCGTATGTATTCCGTTTCGACGATTTCACTGCGTGGAGCGATCCCACGCTGCTTCTCGTTGCCTTCAATACGGCGATGGCCGTTCTGCTATTCCCCACGCTCGGCATCTATCAATCGTGGCGAGGACGGAGTCCGCTGGAGATGGTGACGCTCGTCACGATCGGCTGGGTAGCCGTCTTCGTTCTGGGACTCGTACTGGTCTTTACGACACATCAGGCACACATCCTGTCGCGGCTCTGGTGCGGGACGTGGCTCGTCATGTCGCTTGTGCTCCTCGTCACCGTGCGGCTCGCGCAGTATCAATTGTCCAAACAGCTATGGCGTCGTGGCATCAATGTCCAACCCGTCGCGATTGTCGGTGCAAATCCGCTCAGCCTTACGTTGATCGATCGCTTGCGTAAGAATGCCCAGTCGGGTTTCTCTCCGGAATGTGTATTCGACGAAAATCCGCTTGCCTCCACGTACGCCGGTGGACTTCCGGTGGTCGCTTCTCTCGACGGACTGGCTGATGCGGTGCGTACCCGAGGCATCAAGGAAATCTGGCTCGTTCTGCCGCTGCGGGAAGAAGCACGTGTACACGCCGTATTGAACGCGTTCCGGCATGACTTCGTAAATGTCCGCTTCATTCCGAACGTGCGCGACATTTCTCTCTTCAACCACTCGGTCTCGGAGGTCGTCGGGCTATCCGCAATCAATCTATTGGCATCACCCTCAGCAGATCCACGTTTTGTACCCAAACAGATCTTCGACCGCACATTCGCGGCCCTCGCATTGCTCTGTTTGTTGCCGCTGATGCTTGTCATCGGAATTCTCGTGAAGTTGTCGTCGCCAGGACCGGCTTTCTTCCGCCAATGGCGCAAGGGTGCGAACGGCAATGAATTCCAGATCTACAAGTTCCGCACGATGGTGGTTCATTCGGAAGATGCCGGCCAGTTGACTCAGGCCAAACGCCGCGATCCTCGTGTAACGCCGATAGGTGCGCTGCTCCGCAAGACCAGTCTCGACGAGTTGCCGCAGTTCATCAATGTCCTAAAAGGCGACATGTCCGTGGTCGGTCCGCGCCCGCACGCCTTACAGCACGACGAACTCTACAAAGACCTCGTGCATGGCTACATGTTTCGCTACAGGATCAAACCTGGCATTACGGGCTGGGCGCAAATCAATGGCTATCGCGGCGAAACCGACAAGATCGAGAAGATGCAAGGACGAATCGCGTTTGATCTCTATTACATCGAGAACTGGACCTTCGGTCTCGATCTCAAGATCGTTCTAAAAACGTTTATCCATGGTTTCGGCGGCGCCCACGCTTATTGAAGATACGCGCTTCTTACGCTCTACATGCATTCGTGTCGGCTGCTCGCCCAAATTCGTCTCTCGCGTCCCAGATCAGCGCTGCGATTCACCGTAATCGCAGCCCCTTTTTGACCTCTACTTCAATCTTCGAGCTCGCATGAATATCCTGATCACCGGCGGTGCCGGCTTTATCGGCAGTGCACTCGCGCGTACCCTTAACCGCCTCGGCGACACTGTTACCGTACTGGACAACCTCTCTCCGCAGATTCACGGGACTAATCCCGATGACTCGCCCTTATTCAAGTCACTGCCTGAATCCGTGCGCTTCATCAAGGGTGATGTACGTCGCCGTGAAGACTGGCTGGCCGCACTGGAAGGTCAGGAAGCCGTCATTCACCTGGCTGCGGAAACGGGTACCGGCCAATCCATGTACCAGATCGACCACTATGTCGAGACCAATGTGCGTGGCACGTCGCTGATGCTCGATTTGCTCGCCGAAGCGCGTGACGCGGGGCATGGCACCGTCCGCCGGGTCGTCGTGGCGTCGTCCCGTTCCATCTACGGCGAAGGCAAATATCGCGGCCACGCGGGCTATGTCTATCCAGGCGCGCGGAAAGCCTCTGACATGCGTCTCGGACTGTACGATTGCCTTTGCGCCGCAACCGGCGAACGCCTCGAACTGGTCCCGACCGACGAAACCTCCAAGACCCACCCAAGCTCTGTTTACGGCATCACGAAGCTGTTCCAGGAGCAACTGGTTCTGACTGTCTGCGAGACGCTCGATATCGGCGCGATCGCACTTCGCTTTCAGAACGTGTATGGACCGGGCCAGTCGCTGCGCAATCCGTACACCGGCATTCTCTCCATCTTTTCCACGCTGCTGCTTCAGGGCAAAGACGTCAACATTTTCGAAGACGGCCTCGAGAGTCGCGACTTCGTCTATATCGACGACATCGTCGAATCCATTGTGCTCGCGCTCGATGCAACGAATAAAGCGGGCGTCGCCTACAACGTCGGATCCGGCAAGGCAACCAGCGTGCTTCAGGTTGCGCAAACGCTGAAGCGCTTCTACGGCGCCACCGGCGCGCTCAACATCACGGGCAATTTCCGTCTCGGCGACATTCGCCATAACTATGCGGATCTGAAAAAGATTCGCAAGGAACTCGATTTCGAGCCGAAGGTGTCGTTTGCAGAAGGTGCGATGCATTTCTGCAAGTGGGTCGAGGAACAAACCATCTCTGATGCAGGCTACGACCAATCGGTCGCCGAGATGCGCAGTCGCGGATTGTTGAACTAAGCGCACCCTCACTCTTCAAGGAAATTCGCGATGAAAATTGGCATTGTGACCGTGCTTTTCAAATCGGATCCTGTGATCGCAGGGTTTATTGCGAGCATGAACGCTCAACGATTCACGGATTTCCATGTCCTCTGTATCGAGAACGACGTCGAAAACCGCGCCTGCGAAGCGGCAATTCGCGCGGATCTGAAGGTCCCGTTCACGTTCATTCGCAACAAATCGAACGTGGGTGTCGCCACGGCGAACAATCAGGGACTGGACTTTTTTCTTCCGGATGAGAGCTTCACGCATGTCCTCTTCCTGAATAACGACATCGAAGTCGATGCCGATTTCCTCCAGCAGCAAGTCGACATTCTGCTTGCCAATCCGCGCGTCGACGCCCTGGCACCGAAAAGTTTCTACTACGACACGCCCGGCAAGCCGTGGTACGCCGGTGGCAAACTGAGCTACCTGAAAGGCGGTTGCCGTCATTTCGGCCATAACAAACCTGATCGACTGACCAAAAATCTGCTGTATCCGGTTGACTACGCGCCAACCTGCTCGCTGATCGTCAAATCGCGGCCGTTGAAGGAGTCGGGAATCCGGATGTGGGAAGAACTCTTCGTCTACTACGACGACACGATCTTCTGCCTCGAATTGAAAAGGGCCGGAATCAAGATGTATTACACACCGACCATTCATCTTCAGCACAAGATCAGCTCTTCGACGGGCGGCAGCCGATCAGATTTCTCACGCTATTACTTGACGCGCAACTGGCTTTACTGCGGACTGAAGACACGTAATCTGGCCGTCGCAGCATCGGCGATCGTGTTAACCGTTTTCCACGCGGTCGCACGTCACAAGATCGAACTTCGTGCAATGCGCGACGCGTTTCTAATGAAACGAACTGTCGCATAACTACGTTCGACATCGTATCCGGCCGGCGGCTGGCTCGCTCACACACTATGAAAACTAAAGTTGTCACGCTGGTTTACTACCATCCCATGGCGCGCTTCTTCTGTGCGATAGAGGATGCATGGAAGCAGCTGGATCCCGACGTCGAATTTCTCCATCTGGCGGTTTTCCCAAGTGCGTGGGCGTACTTCCGGTTGCACGGGCGTGCGACCAGGGCGCTGTCATGGAAGGCATTTCTGACGAGAGCCAGGGATCGCTCGACTGACCCGGACGTGATATCGGCTCTGATTCGCTTCCATTCGTCCGATCCCGGCATGACCGATCCGCAGCGGGACGCCCTTGACCGCCAGGCGCGGGCGATGCTCGAAGTGAGCCGATCGGTGATCGAGCAGTTCGATCCGGACGTAGCCATTCTCAGCGGCGATACACGCTTGCCGGCCGAAGTGTTGATGCGCACACTGGCCGATTCGCGCGCGACGACGTGGTTCTTCGAGCAGGGGCCGTACCGCACCACGCTACTGGATCGCGAGGGCGTCAACGCGAATTGTTCGTTCCGGACGGCTCTTGCCGATCTTCCCGCGACGGGTCCTGAGCTGGTCGTACCTAATCAGCGCCCGAGATGGAACAATCGTCTCTACTCGATCGTCGACAAGTTTATCGTTGCGCAGTCCCGGCTCACCGGGTTGCTGCCGCCCGATCTCCGTCCATATCGGCTGGAGAAGTGCCCGTCTTCGCGTTACAAGGCATTGGTGCGCCAATCGGACGCCGTGTCCGACAGACGAAAGACGCTCCTTCTCGCAATGCAGGTGCCAGAGGACGCGAACAACATCTATCACAATCCACTTCAGCTCAGCGATGCTGGACTGATCGAGTTCGTCATGTCGGGTATCCCACCCGACTGGAAAGTCGTCGTCCGTGAACATCCGCTGTACCGCCGCAAATATAGCGCGGCATTCTATGCGCTGGTGGAGCGCCTGGAGAGAATCGAACTCAGCGGTCGGTCGCTATCCGATGATATTGCCCGGACATGCATAACGGTCACGGTCAACTCGTTGACGGGACTCGATGCCTTCGCGGCCGGCCACAGGGTCATCGTGCTCGGCGAATCGTTCTACGATCATCTCAACGGAATCCTGCCGGCCCGGACGCCAGCCGAACTCGGACATCTGGTCGAACACCCCACCGACAGGTCAAAGCCTGCGCCGAATATGTTACTTGGCTCACTGGTCGACCGGTACTTCTTCCCCGGCCACTTTACTGACGTCGATCTCGGCTATACGCGCGGTATCGCCGCGCGTGTAAT
This sequence comes from Paraburkholderia phytofirmans, assembly GCF_046028095.1. Lineage (GTDB taxonomy): Bacteria > Pseudomonadota > Gammaproteobacteria > Burkholderiales > Burkholderiaceae > Paraburkholderia > Paraburkholderia phytofirmans_A. The sequence goes on along the minus strand of NZ_JAQQDJ010000013.1, from coordinate 30,682 downwards.
GGAGTCGCTCCGCGTTGAGACCCGATAAAACAGATATGACGCCAGCCGGACTTCCGCGGTCGCCGACCATTGTCAGACGTATTGCGTCGAGTTTCGTCTTCAGGCTATCGGGCGCGGTGACGAATTTCTCGTTTGTGATCTTTCTCGGCCGTTACCTCGGCGCGTCGCAGACGGGTCTCTACATGATTGGCTTAGGGTTTCTGTCGGTGCTGTCGACATTCTGCCGTCTCGGCCTCGAACAGATCGTCATTCGCGACGGCGGTCCGATGGTGCGCGATAGTCAGTGGGTACAGCTGCGAAGCCTGTACCGCCAAACCATGCTCCTCGCCGCTATAGCGAGTCTCGCTCTGACGCTTACGGTCATTCTTTTATCGAAACCCTTGGCGGTGTACGTTTTTCACAAGCAGGAACTTGCCTCTGTATTGGTGTGGTTCGCCGTAGCGTTGTTACCTACTTCGATCGCGATGATGCACGTACCGTTTCTGCAGATCATCGGCAAGCCGGAGAGAAGCATTGCCGTTTTCAGTGTCTGGGTACCGCTCCTCTCGTTCCTTTCACTGTTCTGCATGCCGCCGTCGAGCGCGGTAACGGCAGCATATATTTTCGTCGGCGCATCGACCGTCAACCTCACTATTGCGTACATTCCCTTCAGTAGATTCATGCGTAGTGCCAGTGGTCTCACCAGTCCAATCGGCCCCGTATGGAATGTCCGCTTGCTACGACCGGCACTGCCGCTGCTGATCGGCAACACCTGCCAGATGGCGCTGCTCTGGATCGCCGTGTTTGCCGTTGGAATCCACTCTTCTCCTTCTGACGTAGGCGGGTATTCGGTCGCACAACGCGTTGCGCTGACACTATCGGGATTTCTGGTCCCGCCTATCGACGCGCTAGTCGGGCCCAAACTCTCGATGATGCGCGGCACTTCCAGCAAGCACGATATCGAGTGGATCGTTCAACGCGTGTCGGCTGCGTTGCTGATACTCGTATCGGGTCTTTTCGTCGTTTTGGTCATATCGGGTCACCAACTGTTGCGACTGTTCGGCAATGACTTTGGGGCGGGTTACGGCCCACTCCTCTTCTTGAGCGCGGGACAACTCGCCGTGGTCGCAAGCGGTTCGATACGTCCTTTACTGGTCGTTCACGGACTCGAAAGAGTCATCCGTAATGCGATGGTGATCGCGACCCTGGTGTGCATAGCCCTTGCCGCGATTCTCGTGCCGACGTTAGGCGCAACCGGCGCGGCACTCGCTACCGCTCTTGCACTGGCAGGCGAAAAACTCGCGGAGGGACTCGTGGCATGGAAGGTTCTAGGTATCTGCGTCTACCCGTCGCTGTCGTTCTACCGGCGTGAGATCACCACGCTCCTGAAGCACCACGCCAAACGCACACAAACGGAATAGCCACGTGAACATAGGCATCTTCTTCAAGGTCCGGAATCGTCTCAGGACGTCACTTCAGGGCCTCGTGTATCCGTTTTTCTTCGCGCGCTTCGGGGCACGTTCCCGCATTCTCAGGCCAATCCGGATCGACGGATCGGACTGCATCGCGATCGGCGCCGACGTATTCATTAACAATTTCGCGTGGATCGAGACGATTCAAGCGTTCTCCGCGCAACCCAGACTCGATATCCGGGACCGCGTTTACATCGGCAACAGCGCGCATATTATTGTTACCCACTCGATCGAGATCGGATGTGACGTGCTGATCGCCGATCGAGTCTACGTCGCCGACTATATTCACGGATACGAAGACATCCACAAACCCGTCAAGACGCAAGACCTGATTCAGCGCCGCCCGGTCAGCATCGGCGACGGCTCGTGGATCGGCGAGAACGTCGTGATACTCGGAGCGAGAATTGGCCGCCACTGCGTGATCGGCGCTAACGCCGTTGTCACAAGCGACATCCCCGATTTCTGCGTCGCCGTCGGCGCACCCGCCCGCGTGGTTCGACACTGGCATCCGGATCGTAAGCAATGGTTAAAAGGCGCGCCCTCTGCGCGCAACGCCTGTCCCGCCAGTGTCACAAACGAAATCAATCATGCTTAGTTCCCTCTTCCGGCGCGAAATCCGCGCCTCAATACTGCTGACCGCAATTCTGCTTGTTAGCGGCGGTTGGATCGTTGTGGTTCGTGTTGGCAATTCCGCAATGATCGCCGCAATCGTGGTGGTTCTATTTTGCAGCTTCCTGGTATCGGTACGCTTTCCCCGAGCAATCCGCGGTAGCTACGGGATTCTGGTTATCGCGATTTTCGTCGCCAGTTATGCGCAGGACTTTCAGATTGACGACAAAGAACTCTTCGTCATTTTGAAAGCGCTCATTGCGGGCGTCGCGTGCATCTATTTCAAGCGCACACGCCGCGACTTCCGCGAGCTTTTTGTCGACGTGATGTATTACATGGCAATCATCTCGCTAGTGCTTTATCCGCTCGCCTACGTGGCCCCCGGCATCGCACGCCATATCGACGACGAATACAGCACGGTCTTCGGCCTTCTCTATGTCCGCTCGACCGATCTGCAGCGCTTCAACCACTACCGTAATCAGGGCATCTTCTGGGAAGCCGGAGTGTACGGCGTAATGCTGACGATGGCCTTCGCATACAACTGTCTGAAGTACAAGAAGCGACCCAACTGGGTATTTCTTCTGGCGGCTCTCTCGACTCAATCCATGGGAGCCTTATCGGTCTTGATGCCATTCGCCGCTTATTGCTACATGCATCAGCGCCAGCCGCGACTCGCGAATCTCGCGGCGATCATGTTGGGCATTGTTGTGGCACTCGTACTGGCTGCCCCCGGTGCGATCGACGACGCCTTCTCGACCCTGTTCGGTCGCTCGCTGCAAGGCGACTCAAGTATCACCGTGCGAATCAACGACATGACACTCGGGGCGCGCGCCGCAGCTGACAGCTTGCTGCTCGGCCGTCCAAGCGGCGACCTCGACGCCTACAACGCACTTGCACTGGACGAGTATGGGTACATCAAGGAGAACGACGCCGGCATATCGAATTCAATTACCGGCATGATCTACAAATACGGCGTACCCGTCACCGTCATCTATTGCTGGGTTCTCTGGCTCCGCGTGCGTAGAGATTTCGGCGGTATGGCACCACTCGTTTTTGCCGTTTTCGCAGGCTTGCTGATGATCGAACCACTCGGCCTGTCGATCTTCGTCTTCATGCTTCTCGCCTATAGAGACTATCCGTCGGTAGCCGGCCGGCAATAGGTTCGACGTGTCTCACAAGGGCCATTTTCAACGCCTTTGTAATGGGTTACCCGGATCTGCCAAAAGTATGTCGAATTAAGACAGTCGACGCACAACACATAGGTTGCTCAGTAGAGTCACATCGAACGAGGCATACAGGATAGAAGCACATGAGCATTTTTCCAGTTGTTCTATGTGGCGGCAGTGGAACGCGGTTGTGGCCGATGTCTCGTGGCGGTCAACCAAAACAGTTCCTCACGCTCGCGGGCGAGCATTCGCTGTTGCAGACTACGCTGAGACGCGTCAATGCTCTCGACAACACCAAGCCGCCGGTTCTGGTGTCAAATGCCGAATACCGCTTTCAGCTTGTCGATCAACTAAAGGAAATCGCTCTGGGCGTCTCCGCGATCATCCTTGAACCAGTCTCGAGAAACACCGCTGCGGCGATTGCGGCCGCGGCACATTTCGCTATTCAGGATGATCCCAAGGCGCTGTTGCTGGTGCTGCCGTCCGATCACGTCATTCAAAACGCAGACGCGTTTCACAACGCAGTCGAAACCGGCATTGCTCTGGCGCGCGATGGACGGCTCGTCACATTCGGGGTGGTGCCGACTGCGCCGCATACCGGGTTTGGATACATCCGCAAGGGTGAGTTGCTGGCAGACAAGGAGCACGAGGCATACAACGTCAGCGCCTTCGTCGAGAAGCCTGACGCCGCGCTCGCCGCCGAGCTGCTGGCCAGTGGCGATTACTTGTGGAACAGCGGCATTTTCCTGTTCGGCGCAGCCGTCTACCTGGACGAACTGAAACGATACGAGCCAGAGGTCGCCCGTCTCGCGGATCAAGCATACAAAGATGCACGTCCTGATCTGCAATTTCTTAGACTCGGCAAGGATGCATTCACCGAATGCCCGAGCATCTCGGTGGACTACGCGGTTCTCGAGCGTACCGATCGCGCGGCGGTTATCGCTGTTGACGATCTCGGCTGGAGCGATATCGGATCATGGTCCGCACTGCATGAGATTGCGCCGCAAGACGAACAGCGCAATGCGCTTATAGGCGACGTGCTGCAAGATTCCGTGTCGAATTCGTATATCCGCGCTGAACACCGCATGGTCGCGGCCATTGGCGTCAGCGACCTGGTAATCGTCGAAACGGCAGACGCTGTGCTCGTCGCACATCGCGATCTCGCCAAGCACGTAAAGACTATCGTCGACAGTCTCAATGCAACGGGACGGCGCGAGTCCGTTACGCATCGGCGCGTGACGCGCCCGTGGGGTTCGTATGAATCCATCGACCAGGGCGAGCGCTTCCAGGTCAAACGGATAGTTGTCAATCCTGGTGCCCAATTGAGTCTTCAACTGCACCATCACCGCGCCGAGCATTGGATCGTAGTCAAGGGCACGGCGTTAGTTACGAACGGCGACCGCGAGGACTTACTGACGGAAAACCAGTCTACCTATATTCCTGTTGGGGTATCGCACCGACTGTTCAATCCGGGAAAGATCCCACTTGAACTGATCGAAGTCCAATCCGGAGCGTATCTCGGTGAGGACGACATCGTTCGGCTCGAGGACCGTTATGGCAGAACCGGCACTGCATAGCGCTTAAGCGCTGCTCGCGCGCGCCTCTACGGAGGCGGCCCAGCGCATCTCATCCCGGCGATCTTGGGCATATCAGGCCGACGCAAGGCCGATTCAACAAGATTCCCACGTACTTAGTTTTCCAAAGTCTCCGATTGAATTTTCAGTCGGAGCGCTTCGTCACGTCTTATCGACCTGAGGCCTGTTAAATGACCACCAAATGCACGATGTTCGGGATAGAGATAGACGCCATATCAATGGACACGGCTGCAAAGACGTTGGCGCGGTGGCTGGAATCGCCGCGCGCAAGATGCCGTTACGTGGTCACGCCGAATGTGGACCATATCGTCAAACTTCGAAACTCTCTGGCATTTCAGGCCGCGTATGCAGGCGCGTCGATGGTGCTCGCTGACGGTAAGCCGCTGGTACTCGCATCGCGGATGATGGGTCGCGCATTAAAGGAAACCGTCCCCGGCAGCGACCTCGTACCGAGTCTCCTTCATCAGGCGCGGTCCATGAATCAGCCCATGCGCGTGTTTCTGCTCGGCGCCGGTTCCGGCGTTGCGGAGCGCGCCGCGCGGATCATTGCGCAACGCTGGCAGAACGTTCTGGTAGTCGGTACGTACTCTCCTCCCTTCGGATTCGAAACGTTGCCGTCCGAGTGTAATCGCATTCTCGACGAGATCGCCGCGGCCGAACCGGATCTGTTGATCGTTGGACTCGGCGCGCCCAAACAGGAACTATGGGTGCATGAGTACAGGGCTCGCATCAGCGCAAAGGTGGCGATCTGCGCGGGTGCGACGATCGACTTCATTGCAGGCGAGAAAGTACGCGCACCGGTCTGGATGCGCAGGACCGGCCTCGAATGGCTGCACCGGATCGTCACCGAGCCCCGGCGTCTGTTGCGCCGCTACGCACACGACGCTTTGGTATTCCCTACTGTTCTGGTCAGGGAACTGCTCAACAACGCAGTTGCGCGCAATAAATGATCGACCAACGAGAGTCATACTGTGACTAACCGACGACAGGCAATCAAGGGCGCCCTCGCAGGCACGATTCTCAGCGCGGCGGCGGCCGTCAATGGGCAAACGAAACCGGACGCGTCATCTGTAGATACGGGGTTGTCGAAAGACACGCCGTCGGGATCAGGCAACGCTCAATCAATCGCATTCAAGGCGGCGGCGCCGACGAGTATCGTCCGGACAGTAGCCGAAGAGTTGAACGATGCCGATATCAATCCCAAGCGATTTGGTGCAAAGGGTGATGGCCGCACGGACGACAGCGTCGCGATCCAGTCTGCGATCGACCTGCTCGAATCGCGTGGCGGCGGCGTGGTTCGCTTTCCTGCTGGGCGCTATCGCTGCAATGTCATCCTGAAGAACGGCGTGTCGCTGGTATCGAGTAGCACGATGTTCGGTTATCTTCCGGGCCATATTTCCGGCGTAACTTTGGTACAGGCCGACCGTGGCTTCGTAGTCGATACCCCGTCGACGCTCGTGCGCGGAATCGGCATCAGTGGGATCAATTTCGAAGGACGCGGCGCGAATTCTGAGGGTGGCGGGGTACGCTTTCAACTGGTCAAATGGGCCGCTATACGACGTTGCACCGCCAACAATTTCGCCGACCAGGGCTTTCAGCACCTCGCAGGGTTTGGTGTCGTTTTTGAAGATATTCTGACGACAAACGTTTTGCTCAATCGTCAGCGCGACCGGCTTTCCGGATGCATCGAAACGTTCGGCACCGACGATTTCCTCAACCGAATCGAAGCCAACCCTTCTCTGATCGCGGGCCGCGGACTGGTGACGCCGGACCTTCTTCTGTGCGGGATTGTCGTGGGCGGGGCAAATAACTTCCTGTCGAACTGCATTGGCGAAGACGCCGAACGCGGCATCTACATCGCACCGTTGCGAGGATCGCAGCACCGCATTTCGCAGTGCCGGGCCGACTCCAATATCGGCCACGGGTTCTATGTCGATGGCAGCGCCATATGGAGCACGTGCTTCGGCTACAACAATAGTTCCGCCGAGGTCGGCACCTACAGCGGCTTTTACATGTCGTCGAAGTCGCGCTCCAACGTACTGACCTCATGCCGCTCCGAGGGTCGAAAAGAGCGTCTTCAGAAGTATGGTTTCGAGGATTACGTCAGTGAATCCGACCCGGATGCGCGCAATCAATACTTCGCATGCGCCGGAAGCTTCAATCAGGCTGGATTGTTCCTGGTCCAGAACCATGAAGGGTCGAGCGTGTCAGGTGCACCGCTCACCACCAAGCCTCCGGCTGGGACGCGGATCGTCAACGTCACCGGCTCAGGTCTCGTGGTGCTTGATAACTACATCACGCCCACGGAAATCTCGTATTTCTCCGGCGCCGCCGATGGTCAAACGATTCGCGTACTGGGGAATCCAAATGTGACGATCGTTCACGGATCGGGCATCGTGACGCGCTCATCTAAAGACGTTGTTCTGAAAGCGGACACGATCTACGCATTCACCAGATACGTCGACAAGTGGTACATGAATTGAGTGAAAACAATAGAGTCCGCGCAATGCCGGGTAAGCGGATGAATTGAATGAAATTGTGCTTTGCAGGTGGTGTCTCGTCTTGAACCCGCCGCACACGGTGCTATTTCAGAATCGACAGCAGATCGGCGACGCTTATATCGGGCAATTGCTTGGCAAGCATGTCCCAGAAGATCAGATCGTGCATTGCACTCGCATCTTCGGCCGTAGTCCACTCACGCGCGCCGACTATGGAATCGGCCGTCTCGGAAGCGGCGTTAATGATTGTCTGAATTTCTTCTATACGCATGTATGCGTTATCGGCTACGTTCAGGACTTATTTAGCCCTGCGCGCTGAGAATATGGCAAACCGCCGAAAAAATTCTGCGTGGTTCCGGTTCAGGCGGGCGAACTGGCAGTGGCAGCTCCATGATAGCGGGGGTTTCTACCGGAAATTACCCAGGAAAGCCCTACCTTGAGAAAGATCGAATCGAGTGACATCTCGTAGGGTTGAGCGGACCAATGAGCGGCGTTTTTCTGATTCTTTTCATAACACGCTCTCGCATAAACCATTTCCATGAAGACGCTATCCGCTCCGTCTCTTTTCTCGTGGCATTTTGTCGCAAGAAGCATAAATCCGCTCAATTCAGATTTCGGATACATTCGACGGCGGATTTTCTCCGTTAAAACGGAAATTTTTTCGGCCAGGTCGTGAACGGCCAATGTGTTGGCTAAATCAGACATGTAATAATTACGCTAGAATTGTTGTATAGCATGCAAAGATAAGAAAAAAGCTGAGAGTCTAGGGAAGGGCTTTGAAGGCCAAAACATTCCGGGGAAAAGCAAATGGAGCTGGTACATACTCTGCCGCGCTGCTCGCGGCAAAGTGCCGTGAGAACTCAGACGCGTGAGATGACTCGCGTTGACATAGCGTTGTTCAACGGGTTTGCGCTGCCAAAAGTCGCAGCAATTATCGAGATCTTCCAGAAAGCGAACGCATTCGGCGTATCACAGCAATTGCATCGCCAGCGTTACGACGTTTCACTGCTGTCGGCTGCAGGTGGCCGTATCGCAAGCTCGTCTTCGGTATTCGTCTGGACTGAGAGCGTCGACTCGCATCAGGTTACGAATGACAGACATCTGCTGTTTATCGCAGGCGGCGCGGGCGTACCCCATGCCTGCCGCGATGAACGCCTTAGCAATTGGCTGCGCCGCAGACATCCATTCAGCGAGATCGTTCATCCGATCGCCGAGGGCAGGCTGCTACTGGAAGCAGCAAAGCTTCCCAGCCGCTACTGTCCCCTCTTGTATGGCAACAATGAAACGAGCGATTACTATCAAACACGAGCGTTGAGCGAAGCTCCGACCGGGGTTGCCACAGCACTGCGTATCGTCGAAGAGGATATGGGATTGGAAGTGGCGCGTCATGTCGCTGAATCGGTTGCGCCTCAGCAGGATATACCTTGGGACACGTCCATTTCCCGCAGCGGAGCGCCCAAAGTCAGTGAAAAGATTATGGCGTCGGCGCGCTGGTTGGAGGCAAACGTCGACCGGCCTGTTTCTATCGACGCGGCCGCGAAGGTGGCCGCGATGAGCGAGCGCAACTTCCTGCGCCGCTTCAAGGGCGAGATCGGGATGACACCCTCCGACTATCTGCTTCGCGCTCGTCTTAACATGAGTTGCCGGATGCTCGTCGAGTCGCGCTTGCCTGTCGATAAGATTGCACGGCGTTGCGGCATTGGCAGTGGCGGTCAGTTGGCCAAGTTGTTCAGGAAGTATCTTGCGACGACACCCACCGATTACCGCATGGGCAGGGAGACGGCTCCGGCGGAGCAATCCTGATCGAGCGTCTCGGCTAAGCCGCTCCGATAAGAACGCCGCAATTCCGTTTGCCGCCCGTTCTTCCCGAACCTTCCGCGAAAAGATTATTTTTGACGGATTTCGCCAATGATATCCGTACGTAGCATCGTCACACGCTGATTGGGTCGCAACAGAGCCTTTCCGCTGTCATCGATGCTGGCGACGCGCGCGCCTGCGCCCCCGCGCCGCGGCGCTGCCGCGAGGCCTGCATGTATTCGCTTTAGCCAATAGTGGTGCCTCTTCCGCCATCTCGCATCAATAGCCGGTTTTCGCCCCTATGGTTGCGATCGACCACCCTGAATCGATCGACCAGGCAATATGCAAACACTGTCTGGTCAGCTTCGCTTTGGGTCCGTCTCTTTAGAAAGCAGGCTACTCTCTAACGTCTGTATCGCGAACACCCCGGACAACTCATGCTCAAAGTTACCAAGGCCATATTTCCGGTGGCGGGTCTCGGCACCCGGTTCCTTCCCGCCACGAAGGCGAGCCCAAAAGAGATGCTGCCGATTGTCGACAAGCCGCTGATCCAGTACGCGGTCGAAGAGGCAATGGCAGCCGGCATCACCGAAATGATCTTTGTGACAGGCCGTAGCAAGCGCGCAATCGAGGACCACTTCGATAAGTCATACGAGGTCGAGGCCGAACTCGAGGCACGCGGCAAGGACAAGCTGCTGGAGCTCGTGCGCAGCATCAAGCCGAGCCATGTGGACTGTTTCTACGTGCGTCAGCCGGAAGCGCTGGGCTTGGGCCATGCGGTGATGTGCGCCGAAAAGCTGGTGGGCGACAACCCGTTCGCCGTCATTCTCGCGGACGACTTGCTGTACGGCACGCCGCCCGTCATGACGCAGATGATCGAGGTGTTCGACCACTATCACAGCTCGGTGATCGGCGTCGAAGAGATTCCCGCTCAGGAGACCAGGTCGTACGGAATTGTCGACGGTAAGAACTGGGAAGAGTCGATCGTCAAGATGTCGGGCATTGTCGAGAAGCCGGAGCCGAGCGTGGCGCCGTCGAATCTCGGCGTGGTGGGCCGCTATGTGCTCAAGCCGCGCATCTTCGAACATCTGCGTGCGTTGAAGCCGGGCGCAGGCGGCGAATTGCAGTTGACGGACGCGATTCAGTCGCTGCTCGCCGACGAACAGGTGCTGGCGTACAAGTATCACGGCACGCGTTTCGACTGCGGCAGCAAGCTGGGTTATCTGAAGGCGACCGTCGAGTTTGCGCTACGTCACCCGGAAGTGGCCGCCGATTTTGAAGAGTACCTGCTTGCGCGCTCGCCAATGCCCGCGTGTTGACAGACCGACCTGTCGCGGATACGGCCAACACGAGCGCAAGTTTTGCGACAAAACGAATGGGCATTGCCGACGGCCGGTGAATCTTGACGATATCGGCCAAGACTATGGTTCATTCAGCCGCGCCTTCGTGCCGCCAGCGTGGCGTCGGTAATATCAAAACCTGTCGGCTCGTCCCTCGACGTCGAAGAACGATTGCCCCAAGGCAGTCGACCATTCGACCGCAAAGTTCGAACGGACGATTTTCAATCTAAGGCGGTTTAACGTAGCGGGTGCACAGGAAGTCATGGGCGAGTTTATTCCAGAGTATCTGGTTCGCGAACAGGCAGCCGTGGGCGCGCTCGTATTGTTCGCCATTCTGCGCATTGTTTCCGCTGCTGTCGCCGCCGAGAAGGGCTGGCGCATATCCGTCGTGCAATCTTATTGCATTGCGATTGCAGTACTTTACTGCCTACCCCAGTTATTTGATCTGTTCGTGCATTCGTATGGAATGCGGGCCGCGGCTGCGGCCGCGGAACTCGAAGGTAAGGCGGCGGGCTCGGCTATTGCACTCTTTTTCGTGCCCATTGTGAGTCACAAGCTCGGCTACGAATAGTCACCCCTCACGTTTCAAGCCCTCGTGGGTTTTAGATGAGTCGCGATCAATCTGATTGTCGATCCCGACCGTGCATTCTTCGCCGTGCGCTCTGAAATAGAAGCCGATGAACGCGATCAGACTTCGGCCTTTCCGAACCGGCTACGTCGCCGCAGTCATGCCTGATATTTTCACGCCCACTGCCTCATCAGCCGACGCAACATCGGCCGCAACATGCGACAGCTTCATCATGCGCGGCTGAAGCAGCAGCGCGACGAGCCCGCTCCAGCCGGTCTGGTGCGAAGCGCCGACGCCGCGTCCGTTGTCACCGTGAAAGTACTCGTGAAACAGGATGAGATCCTGCGAACGCGGGTCGGCTTGCAGCATCGGATAAGCCGCCATCACGGGCCGCACTCCTTGTGCATTCTTGAGAAAGAGTGTGGTGACCCGCCGCGCAAGGTCGTCGGCAATCTCGCTCAGCGAAAAACTGTTTCCCGACCCGGTCGGATAGTCGACGCGAAACTCCTCGCCGTAGTAGCGATGGAACTCATACAGCGATTCGATCAGCAGGTAGTTGACGGGTATCCAGACCGGCCCGCGCCAGTTCGAATTGCCGCCGAAAACACGCGAGTCCGATTCGGCCGGCTGGTATTGAATGCAGACTTTCACGCCGTCATGGTCGAAGACATAAGGTGTATCGCGATGCACGAGCGACAGCGCCCGCACGCCATGCTCGGAGAGAAACTCGTTTTCATCGAGCGCGCGGCGCAGCAGCGTTTTCATCCGGTGTCCGCGCAACAGCGACAGCAGCGTGGTATTGCCCTTGCCCGGCTCGGTCCAGCGCGACACCAGCTTGGCCAGATTCGGCCGATGATCGAGAAACCAGGCCAGCCGTTCGCGCAATCCCGGCAGATGGCCATACACGCGATCTTCGAGCACGTGAACGGCGAACAGCGGAATCAGCCCGACGATCGAACGAATGCGCATCGGCACACGGGCACCGTTCGGAAGGTGGAGTACGTCGTAGAAGAATTCGTCTTGTCCGTCCCATAACCCCGTTTTGCACCCTTCGCTGCAACTGACCGCTTCCGCGATATACAGAAAGTGCTCGAAGAACTTCACTGCAATTTCAACATACGCGCTGTTCGTCATTGCCAGTTCGAGGCCGATCTGCATCAGGTCGAGCGCGTACGAGGCCATCCATGCCGTGCCATCGGCCTGATCGATGCGGCCTCCGGTGGGCAGCGGTGAAGACCGGTCGAAGATGCCCACGTTGTCGAGCCCAAGAAAGCCGCCCTGAAAGATGTTGCGATCGTCGGCGTCCTTGCGGTTGACCCACCACGAGAAATTGAGCAGGAGCTTGTGAAACATGACTTCAAGAAACTCGTGATCGCCAACGCCCGTCACCTCGCGGTCGAGTTCATACACACGCCATGTAGCCCACGCATGAACCGGCGGATTGGCATCGCCGAACGCCCACTCGTAGGCGGGCAATTGCCCGTTCGGATGCATATAGCGTTCCTTCACGAGCAGCAGCAATTGCTTCTTCGCAAAGTCGGGATCGATCATGGCGAACGCGACCGCATGAAATGCAAGATCCCACGACGCGTACCACGGGTACTCCCACTTATCCGGCATCGACACGATGTCGCCATTGCACATGTGCCGCCAGTCCGCGTTGCGGCCATTCCTGCGAGCTCTCGGTGGCGTCGGTTGGCCGGGGTCGCCGTCGTGCCAGCGCGTCACGTCGAACTGGTAGTACTGCTTCGACCACAGCATGCCGGCGAGCGCCTGACGCTGCACGAGCCGCGCATCGGCGTCGTCAATGTCGTGCTGAAGCGCCGCGTAGAATTCGTCGGCTTCCGCTTGCCGGCGCGTGAAGAGCGCTTGCATGTCGAGAGGCGCGGCATCCGCAGCCGCTTCGGGACGCCAGCGCAGATACAGCACCGAGCGCTCATGAGGCGCGAACAGCATGCTCACATGCGCGGCGGCACGCGTGCCCTTGTCGCGCCGGATGGCCTCTTCGTCGCCGTCAACGAGGTAGTCATTGAAGCCGTCCTTGAACGGCCCGGCTCCATCGACGCCGAAAATACGGCGCACATTCGTTTCGTTTTCGCAGAAGAGCCACTCGATCGGCTGTTGCGCCGACGCCGTGACGATCATCGTGGCGTGCGCGGGATGGCGCGCGATGACGCGCGCGCCATCCTCTGTATTCGACTCCAGCGTAAGCGACGGCTTACCGGGCTTGCCCGACCAGGCCCATCTGTTGCGCGCCCAGAATTGCGGCAACAGATGAAGCGTCGCGCGCTGATCCGCGCGGTTTTCGACGGTCACCCGCATCACGATATCGTCGGGCGTGTGCTTCGCGTACTCGACGCAAACGTCGAAGTAGCGGTTATCGTCGAACACGCCCGTATCGAGGATTTCATATTCGGGCTGTTCCGCGCCGCGCCGCAGATTTTCGTCGATGAGGTCCTGGTACGGGTACGCGTCGTGAGGATACTTGTACAGCATCTTCATGTACGAATGCGTCGGCGTGCCGTCAAGATAGAAGTAAAGCTCCTTCACGTCCTCGCCGTGATTGCCTTGCTCGTTCGCCAAACCGAAGAGCCGTTCCTTGATGATCGGATCGTGCCCGTTCCAGAGCGCAAGCGATACGCACCAGTCGAGCGGGTCGTTGCCGAATCCGGCAATGCCGTCCTCGCCCCAGCGGTACATGCGGCTGCGCGCATGATCGTGCGGAAAGTAGTCCCATGCGGTGCCGTATTCGCTGTAGTCTTCGCGAACAGTGCCCCATTGCCGCTCGCTCAGATAAGGCCCCCAGCGGCGCCAGCGGTCTAGCTCAGGACCATGGAGCCGGGCACCTTCCGTCGACTGAAGCAGATTGATTGCGCGTAGCGGTGTCATGGAACCTCCCGACCCGACATTGACCATCCAACACGTTCAGTAGATTAACCGTCTGTCCTTTTTTATCAGGAGTACCGTGTGCACGGCACGCAACCCTGCTTTAACAACGCTCCCAGTAAAGGCGGCCAGACGCTTCTCTAATGATAAGCGCCATCGCACCGCAACGAGTGAACCCTTGAGCCGCCTCCTGTTGCATACTTGAACGAAATATACCGCCGGGAACATCGTGATGATTACGGATCTTGCTCACTCATGGCTGAGTTTCAGCGCACCCGTGGCCGCTGCGCAAGCCGCCGGCCGCCCGCTCGTGGCGCTGGAGTCGACCATCATCGCTCACGGCATGCCCTATCCGGAGAACGTTCGCACTGCGCGCGAAGTGGAGGCCGTGATCCGCGGCCTGGGCGCCGAGCCCGCGACTATCGCATTGATCGACGGGCGAATCCGCATCGGCCTTTCGAACGACGAACTGGAACTGCTCGGGCGCTCGGACCAGGTCCACAAGGTCAGCCGCCGCGACCTGCCAGCCGTGCTGGCCGGCGGCGGGCTCGGCGCCACGACAGTGGCCGGCACGATGATATGCGCAGCCCTGGCCGGCATCGAGGTCTTCGTGACCGGAGGTATTGGCGGCGTGCACCGGGGTGCGCCGGAAACCTTCGACATTTCGGCCGACCTGCAGGAACTGGCGAAGACTTCCGTGGCGGTGGTCTGTGCGGGTGCGAAGTCCATTCTGGACATCGGACTCACGCTGGAATACCTGGAAACGCACGGCGTGCCGGTGCTCAGTTGCGAGCAGGACAATTTCGCCGCGTTTTACACGCGCGACAGCGGTTTTCGCGCGGACTTCAGGCTGGACGATGCGGCGCAGCAGGCACGCTTCATCCGGACCAAGTGGGACTTGGGTCTCGTGGGCGGGGTGGTATTGAGCACGCCGGTGCCGGAAGCGGCAGCGATGAAGTCCGAGGAGATCGACGCGCTGACCCAGCAGGCGCTCGCCGAGGCCACGGTGAAAGGTATCACCGGTAAGGCCGTGACGCCCTTCCTGCTGGCTCGCATCAAGGCATTGACGAGTGGACGCAGCCTGGCGACGAACATTGCGCTCATCAAACACAATGCCGAGGTCGGGGCGAGATTGGCGCTGGCGTTGGCGCATGCAGGGCGCGGGGCCGGCGCCGCGTAGCCGCGTGGACGTCGGCTTCTCTGCGCCGATAGGAGCCTGTGTTCTCACCGCGCGAAGGCCTTCACCCGTGATAGCGGGCACGGCCACCTGTTCACATTGTCGATGACCTCGTCCTTTGTTTAAGTCCGTAAGGCACTATAGTGAAGACTTCCTTCACTCCGCGGCAAGAGGCCTTCCATGATCGCATGCAACCGTCGCACCTGGGCCAACGGGCTCCTGGTCGCTGCATTGCTCTATTTACCAACCGCCCACGCGCAACTCGGCAACCTTCTCAATCAGAATGGAAACGGCGCGGCCGCTGGTGGATTCGGCAGCCTGGGCGGTTTAGGCAGTGGGTTGTCGTTGCAATCGCTAACGTCCGGCAGCACGGGCAACGTCGCGGGCGTGCTTGAATTTTGTATCAAGAACAACTATCTCGGCGGCGGCGCGTCGTCGGTCAAAGATGGGCTCATGAGCAAACTGCCGGGCGGTTCATCGTCGAGCGACAGCGGATACACCGACGGCGCCAAAGGCATCCTGAACAGCGGCGACGGTAAGCAGGTGGACCTGAGTGGCGGCGGTCTGAAGGAGCAGATCACGAAACAGGTCTGCGACAAGATTCTGGCCCAAGGGAAATCTTTGCTTTGAGCAAGTGATGGCGCACGCCACCTGAAGAAGGTGGCGACCGACTCGGTTCGCGTAGCAAGCGGCAAACGACAACGAGTTCGCGTGTGACACCGCGCTCGAACTTCAGGCTGGCAGCTTACCTTTCCTGCGTAACACGCCGACTACCTCCTCGATACTCGCGTTCTTCAGCAGGCGGCCGCCGGCCGCCGTCCGTTCGGCGTTGATGGCATCGATGCTTCGCTGCATCGCGGAAGCCTTGGCCGTGATATAGACGGCCATGCCATAACCGAAGCGCTCAATCAGATCGTTACGCAGAAAGGTTTTCATAGTTCAGGGCAACAGCGAAACCAGCAGTTTATACGCAATTGAGAATCATTCGCAATTATACAGAAACAGAATCGATCGACGAAGCTAGCGTGACGCCAGCTCGTTCCATGAGTTCGGGACTTGAATTGCCGGTCAAAGTGTCAACGGTGTCGCACCACATGACGCAGTTGCGACTCGCCGGCGTGGTGTCGACGCGCCTGGGCGGCACGGCGCGGCCGAGCCCCGGCTGCGCGAGGCCGATCTCGAGCAGCGGTTTCCTGGTTTGCTCGACGCGATACTGAACGCGGCACCCGGTGCGGGACTGCCGGCCGATCGCGGGCGAACAGGCTCTAGCGATTTAATGCGTCGATGCAAACTTGCGCCGCAGTTGGCCGGCCGATAGCCACAACGCGGAGACAAGAAAATAGATCGCGCCGACACCTGCGTAGCCGGCCACTTTAACAATCGCCGGAGGCACTGATGCATGGACCTGCGCGATAAAAAACGCGCCCGCCAGCGCCGATTGGCCGCCGCTCAAAATCATTGCCCATTGCGCACCGAAGCGCTTCCAGCGGCGGACGGCGGTGCCGAGCTGAAGCAATCCGGAGAGAACGGCCCAGACTCCGAATACATCGAGGACCAGGCTTGGGTTGACGCTCAAAACCACGATCACCGCAATCGCTATCGCCGCGCTAGCGAAGACATTGAATGCCTGAGTAAGGTTTTCGCGCATCCCGCCGCTACGCGACATGTCGACGTAATTGGCCAGCGCATCCCATACGGGATAGACGATGAGCAGTGCTGCTCCGATCGCCGTGACATGCTGCCCGATGGCGAACGCGAGCGCGACCCACACGACAGAAAATGTGGCACGGATAAAATAATAGTGTTTGAGCCACCGCTCACCCTGAAGGCGGGTGACATCCGAAAGATGATCAGCCATTGGAACTCCTTCAAAACAAGAATCCTGTGTTGATAGAGATCATGGCATTCGGCCTGTCTTTAAGGCATCGGTCAAACGACCGATAGGCGCGCGGCGACCTCGACGTGCTCCATCGGCTCCGAATCGTCGCAAGGCTCGGCGACCGTGTTCCCCAGCGGGATTTCATCCGGATGCTTCGGTCATTCCTATTTGTCTGCAACGCCCCAGCGCAGGGATGGAAAACGCGCTCGATTCGAGGTCGGGCAAATATATACTCGGTAAACTGTCGCCAAGGATCACTTGCCGCCCTTCTCACAAGGAAAGCTTCATGCTGAAAATCCATCACCTCGGTCACTCACAATCGGAACGGATCGTTTGGCTTTGTGAAGAACTCGAGATTCCCTATGAACTCGAAAAATACACGCGCGATCCGGTCACACAGTTGTCGCCGCCGGAGCTCAAGGCGCTGCATCCACTCGGCGCGGCACCGCTTATCGAGGACAACGGAATCTTGCTTGCCGAGTCGGCAGCGATTGTCGAATTCATCCTTGCTCGATATGGTCACGGGCGTCTGCAGCATGGGCCCGAGCATCCCGATTTCGCTTCCTATCTCTACTGGTTTCATTTCGCCAATGGCAATCTTCAGCCGGTAATGGGCCGATCGATGTTCATTGGGCGCTGCGGCCTGGCACCGGACCATCCGATTCTAACGTCAGTGCAGGGACGCCTCGACAAGGTGCTCGCTCTGATCGAAGCGCGGCTTGCACAGAATGACTATCTCGCTGGAAACGCGTTCACCGCGGCAGACATCATGAGCGTCTTTTCGCTGACTACGATGCGCCTGTTTCATCCCGTCGATCTCAAGCCTTATCCGAACATACTGGCGTATCTTCAGCGGATCGGCGGACGGGCCGGGTATCAGCGGGCGATGGCTAAAGGCGATCCCGACCTGACGCCGATGCTGACATGACTTCGCGGCCGCGGCCGCCGCCGTCGCCGCTACAGTGCCGCAACAACGCTAAACCAGACGTGCATTTGTGGCGGACTCGCACCGCGCACCGCACCGGGCGAACATCACCCTTTGACACCGCTGACAGCGACTAGCGCGGGCGCCTGCGCGGCGCTAGCGAGTTCTTCGCTCGACCAGCCGCCGCCAAGCGCCTTGACGAGTTGCACATTCGCGCTCAGTAACCGCGTCTGAATATCGAGGACGCCGCGCTGCGCATCGAGCGCTGCGGTCTGAGCCTGGACTACCTCGAGATAGCCAACCGCTCCCTGGCGATATCGGTTCAGCGCCAGATCGACCGAGTTTTGCGCTGAATCGACGGCGTCACGCTGCTGTTCGAGCGCGGTGCTGAGATCCTGCAGCAGCGAAAGATTGTCCTCGATCTGCTGGAACGCCGACAACACGACGCCACGATAGCGCGCGCCTGCTTCATCGGTTGCCGCCTTCGCGGAATCGAGTTGCGCACGGCGCAGGCCGCCGTCAAAGACGTATTGAACCAGTTGCGGACCGATCGCCCAGAAAATGTTCGGCGCGCTGACCAGCCCGGCATACACCGAACTCTGGACGCCGCCTTGCAAGCTCAGCGTGATCGACGGGAAATAGGCCGCGCGCGCCACGCCGATTTTCGCGTTCGCTTCGGCCACGCGACGCTCCGCCGCGGCGATGTCGGGACGCCGTTGCAACAGCGTGGACGGCAAATCGACGGGAATAACCGGCAACGCAATCGGCGCGGTTTTCTGCGGCAGGCTGAATTCTGATGCGGACGCGCCGGTCAATTCGGCGATCGCATGCTCGATCAACGCGCGCTGCGCGAGGTTCTGCGATAACTGCGATTTCGCCGAAGACAACTGCGTCTTCGCGCGCGATACATCGAGACCCGACACGATCCCGCCGCCATGCAGCGTCTGCGTCAGTTCGAGCGCGCGCGCGTAGGCCGCGACGGTGTCGGTCAATAGCTGGGTCTGCTGATCGAGCCCGCGCAGACGCATGAAACTATCGGCGAGTTGAACCTGCAGGCTGAGTTGCACGGAGGCCAGGTCGGCCTGGGTGGCCTGCGCTTCGTCCTTACCGGCCACCACGGAATCGCGTACCCGTCCCCACAGATCGAGGTCGTAATCGATCTCGCCGCTGAGCGTGGCCGAGTTGTAATCGTCAGGACCACCAGCGCGCAACGGCCGCGTATCCGACTGACGGTCGCGCTGCGGGACCGCGCTTGCAGTGACTTTCGGGTACAGGCCGGCCGACACCTGGTCGACGAAAGCCTTGGCCTGCCGGTAATGCGCGTAGGCCGCTGCGAGATCCGTGTTGTTCGCAAGCAGCCGCTGTTCGAGGTCGTCGAGTTGCGGGTCGTTATAAATCTTCCACCAGCCGGTGCGGCTCAGTTGATCCGCAGGCTGCGCGCTCACCCACGGTCCGAGCGTGCGGTATTGCGCCGCGACCGGCGTCGGCGGCACGTGGTAGTCCGGCGCAAGCGAGCACGCCGCGAGCGCGCCAACGCCGGCAAGAAGCATCGGAATCCTGAGCACCGCCAGCTTAGCCATTGGCGCCCCCCTTGCTGGCGGCGCCGGGGCTTTGAGCCGCTGTGGCGACCTGCACGCGATCACCTTCGGCGAGACCGTCGGGTGGCGTATCGATCACGCGGTCCGTTGCGGCGAGTCCCGAGCCGATCTCGACCGAGTCGCCGAAATCGCGGTTGATCGTCACCGTCTTGAACGCGACCAGGCCATTCGCGCCGAGCGTCGCGACCCGCAAGCCGTGAGCGTCGAAGACGAGCGCGCTGGCCGGAACCCGCACGGCATTCTGCTGAACGGGCAGTTTGAATTGCAGACTCGCAAAGCCGCCTGGCAGCAGCTTGCCATCCGCGTTATCGACCAATAGCTGCACCAGCGTCGTTCCCGACGCCACGTTGACCGAATCCGCCGCGGCGACCACACGGGCGGTGAAATGCTGCCCCCGATATTCCGGCACGGTCAATGTCGCGGTCGTGCCGCTGCGCACATCCGGTGCGTAAGCCTGCGGCACTTGCACGTACACGCGAAGACGCTTCACATCGGAGACCACGAAGAGTTCCTGACCGACGCCTCCGCTGCCCGCATTGATGAGCGCGCCCACGTCGGTGTCGCGGGCAGTCACGACGCCATCGAAGGGCGCGACGATGCGCTCGAAACCCTTGGTGGCGACGAGCCGGTCGACGTTGGCCTGCGCGGCCGCCACGGCCGCTTTCTTGGCGGTGTAGTCGCCCGTACGTTCGTCGACTTCCTGCTGCGCGACCGAGTCGGTGCCGAGCAATGCCTGCCAGCGCTTCGCGGTGGTTCCCGCCAGCGCCGCATTGGCCTGCGCGCTCGCGAGGTCCGCACGAGCCTGCAGCAACTGCTGATCGAGTTCGGGCGACTCGATCACCGCGAGCAATTGCCCGGCCTTCACCGGTGTGCCGATCTCCGCACTCCACGACTTCAGGTAGCCGCTCACGCGCGCGAAAATCGGCGCGCGTGAATACGCTTCGAGGTGCGAAGGCAGATCGAGCGTCGGTCCGTTCGCGGCGCTCACAGGATGAATCACGTTGACCGTCGGGACCGTTTGCGCGCTGGTCCACGACTTCAGGTTGCGGGCATCGACGACGCGCAATGTCACGCCGGCGGCGACCACAATGACTGCGATGACGATGCCGGTCACGCCGATGGCGACGAGCCGGCGCCGCGGCGCCGGCGGGTTGACGACAACAGGTTCAGACGACATGAGCGGGACCTCCCGTAGCGGGTGTCGGGGCAATGGCGCGGCCAGGGCGCGAGTGGATGATGCAGAAAATCACCGGGACCAGAAGCAGCGACGCGGTGGTGGCAAAAATCAGGCCGCCGATCACGGCGCGGCCAAGCGGTGCGTTCTGTTCGCCGCCCTCGCCCAGCGCGAGCGCCATCGGCGCCATGCCGATGATCATCGACAGAGCGGTCATCAGCACTGGACGGAAACGGGTAAAGCCGGCTTCGAGCGCGGCCTTCATCGGATCGCCGTGCTCGGCGAGCCGCTCGCGGCAGAAACTGACCACCAGAATGGAATTGGCGGTCGCCACGCCCATGCACATGATCGCCCCGGTCAATGCAGGAACCGAGAGCGTGGTATGCGTGGCGAACAGCATCCAGACGATGCCGGCAAGCGCCGCGGGCAACGCCATCACGATCACGAACGGATCGGCCCAGGACTGGAAGTTGACGACCACGACCAGATAGATCAGCACGACCGCGCCGAGCAGGCCGAACAGCATACCGGCGAACGCGCTGTTCATGGTCTGGACCTGACCGAGCAACGCAACCGTGGAGCCTTTCGGCAGCGTGCCCGCGTTGTTCTGCACCACGCGTTGAATGTCGGCCGCAACCGCGCCGAGGTCGCGGTCCTGAGTGGTCGCGAAAATCTCGACCATTGGCTGGATGTTGTACTGACTGACGACCGCGTTCGTGTTGCTGCGCTCGACAGTCGCAAGGCCGCCGAGGATCTGCCCGCTGTTCTGCAAACTGGACGTGATAGGCAGGTTCTGCAGCGATGCGAGTGAATCGAGACTGTATTGCGGCGTCTGCATCACGATCGGATACGACACGCCATTCGCGTTGTTCAGCCAGAACGTCGGCGCGACCTGGCTCGAACCGGCGAGGTTCACCACCAGACTGTTCGTCACGTCTCGCTCGTTGATGCCGAGCAATTGCGCGCGGGTTCGATCCACGTCGACGTTGAAGGTCGGCGAATTCTGCGCCTGCTGGATGCGCGCGTCGACCACGCCTGGGATCTGGCGTATCTCGCGCAACAGGCGGTTCGCGTACACGAAGTTGCCGGGCAGATTGTTGCCGCGCACCTGCAGGTCGACGGGCGCGGGCGAGCCGAAGTTCAGGATCTGGCTGATGATGTCCGCAGGCGGAAACGAAAAGGTGATGCCGGGGAAGAGCCGCGGCAGCTTCTCGCGCATTTGCCGCACGTAGTCCGCGGTGGGGTGGTGATCTTCGTTCAGCGCGATCTGGATGTCGCCATCCTGCGAGCCGATGGTGCCCGTGTTGTTGTACGCGAGATTGATACCGCTGACGGGCAAGCCGATGTTGTCCACCATCGTGCCGAGTTCGTCGGGCGGGATGATCTGACGGATCGAATTTTCCACGTCGGAGAAAATCTGCGCGGTTTTCTCGACGCGCACGCCCACCGGTGCGCGAACGTGAAGCAGAATCTGACCCGCGTCCACCGAAGGAAAGAAGTTGCGCCCGAGCAAAGGCACCAGCGCGAACGACACCAACACGAAAGCAAGGAAACAGATCACGAAAGGCGCGCGATGATTCAGCGCCACTTCGAGAATGCCGTGATAGCCGGCGCGGACTTTTTCGAAGCGCCGCTCGAAGCCCTGCTGGAAGCGTCCGAGTGGTCCGGGGCGTTTCTTTTCATGCTCTGCCTCGTCCAGATTGTGAGGATGCAGCAGGTACTTGGCCATCGTCGGCACGAGCGTGCGGGACAGGATGAACGACGAGATCATCGCGAAGATCACGGCCTCGGCCATCGGCACGAACAGAAAACGCGCCACGCCTTCGAGGAAAAACATCGGCACGAACACGATACAGATACACAGCAGCGCGACGAACGCCGGCGTGACGATCTGCGCGCCGCCGTCGAGAATGGCTTCTTCGACCTGTTTGCCCTGCTCCAGATGCCAGTTGATGTTCTCGATCGTGACGGTCGCATCGTCGACGAGAATCCCCACCGCGAGCGCGAGACCGCCGAGCGTCATGATGTTGAGCGTCTCGCCGAGCGCCGACAACGCCGCGATCGATCCGAGAATGGCGAGCGGAATCGAGGTTGCGATGATGACTGTCGAGCGCCAGCTGCCGAGGAACAGCAGGATCATCAGGCTCGTCAGCGCGGCCGCGATCACGCCTTCGCGCGCCACGCCGCTGATCGCCGCGCGCACGAACAGCGACTGATCGCCGATCGGCGCGATCTGCAGCGCGTCGGGCAACGACGGTTTCGCGTCGATGACGTGCTGCTTGATGCCCGAGATAATGCCGAGCGTCGACACCGAACCGTTCTTCAGCACCGACATCAGCACCGAACGTTTGCCGTCCACATGCACGATATTCGTTTGCGGCGGACTGCCGTCGCGCACATTGGCGACGTCGTGGATGTACACGGTAGTGCCGTTGACCGCCTTGATCGGCAGATCGCCAAGCGCTTTGAGCGCGGACGGTGCGTTGTTCAGTTGCAGCGTGTATTCGTGATCGCCGATCTTCTCCGTGCCGATCGGCGTGAGCAGATTCTGACTGGCGAGCGCGTTCGCGACGTCCTGCGCCGACAGCCCGCGCGCCTGCATCGCGGCCGGATTGACGTCGATCTGCACCTGACGCGATTTGCCGCCGAACGGATAGGGAATCGATGCACCCGCTACGGTAACGAGCGCCGGACGCAACTGGTTCAACCCGAGGTCGCCGAGGTTCTGCTCGGACAGTCCTTTACCCGATAACGCGAGCTGGATGATCGGCACCGTCGACGCGTTGTAGTTCAGGATCAGCGGCGGCGTGGTGCCTGGCGGTAATTGGCGCAATTGCGTCTGCGCCACCGCCGTAACCTGCGCGTTCGCGTTGCTGATGTTCACGCCCGGCTGAAAGAAGATCTTGATGATCCCAAAACCGTTCACCGACTCAGCCTCGATGTGCTGAATGTCGTTAACGGTAGTGGTCAGCGAGCGCTCGAATGGCGACGTGATGCGTCCCACCATCTGGTCAGGCGGCAGACCGGTGTATTGCCAGACCACGCTGATCACGGGGATGCGAATGTCGGGAAAAATGTCGGTCGGCGTTTTGAGCGCGGATAGCGGTCCAATGATCAGGATAAGGATCGCGAGGACGACGAACGTGTAGGGCCGCCGAAGGGCAATACGTACTAGCGCAAGCATGGGAACTCCACGACTTGGAGTTGAGCTGATAGGTTGCCTGCGTCGCCGGCTACGTGTTGCTGAATGACACGCCACATGATCTTTGTTCCAAAGACTGCTGCAATGAAAGCGCAATTCACCTGCAAGCGAGCCGCGCTACGCGGCGGCTTCACATATGACGAAATCACGATCAGAAGATTTTCGCCGGTCGGCGCAAATTCCAGATTGCTTACGTCGGTGCCAGACAGGCGCAATGAAATCCGATACCGCTTCGGACTCAACGACAACCGCACGCCTGGCAAAGCGGGAATGTACACAACCGGAAATAAACTTGCAGCGCCCCGCGCGGCTTCGTTTGTCTGCCGATGCTCTCGCTAGCGCGATCCGGCTGGGTCCGCAAACCAGCCGGACGCGCTTCTACTCGCATCTGGCGTTGTTCTTCGATTAACTACCGTCACCGATGCGCGTCCGAACCCCCCGTAACAAGCTTGCCGGATCGAATCTTTTTTTAATTACCATAATTTACGTTCCCGCCGCAGACAACCTATTACTGGCGTTTTGCGCAATGGACAAAGCCGATTACCTTCAATGGCAGTAAGTCCGCGCGCATTTCGGGCGAACGTTACTTCTGCTCAGCAAGCTTGTCTTGTGTATTGAAATCGAAATCGCTCGCGGCGTGCCGCTCATGGAGTTGATCCGCAAGCTCGCCAAAGAGCCGGTTGACCTTGCGGCCTCGTTGTACGGCGGGGCGCTCGCCAATCGAATTCGCCCAGCGCTGGACGTGTTTATAGTCTTGCACCGACAGGAATTCGCCGGCCTCGTAGAGCCGGCCTTCCACAAGGCCGCCGTACCAGGGCCAGATAGCCATATCGGCGATGGTGTATTCGCTGCCTGCGACGTACTGGTTGGCGGCGAGTTGCTTGTCGAGTACGTCGAGCTGACGTTTCACTTCCATGGCGAAGCGGTCGATCGCGTATTGGATTTTGGTCGGCGCATACGCGTAGAAATGGCCGAAGCCTCCACCCAGGTAAGGCGCGCTTCCCATTTGCCAGAACAGCCACGACAGGCACTCGGCGCGAGCGTCGGTCGCGGCAGGTAGAAACGCTCCGAATTTCTCCGCGAGATAAAGAAGAATCGCGCCGGACTCGAACACTCTGATTGGCTTCGTGCCGCTGCGATCCACTAGCGCGGGAATCTTCGAGTTCGGGTTCGCCGCTACGAAGCCACTGCCGAACTGTTCGCCATCGCCGATCCTGACCGGCCAGGCATCGTACTCCGCACCACCGTGACCGAGAGCGAGCAGCTCTTCGAGCATAACGGTGACCTTCACGCCATTGGGCGTGGCAAGCGAATACAGCTGCAGCGGATGAATGCCGATCGGCAGATCCTTGTCGTGCGTAGACCCCGCAATCGGGCGATTGATGTTGGCGAATCGGCCGCCATTATCTTTGTTCCAGGTCCAGACTTTCGGCGGTGTGTAATCGGCTGAATCACTCATGCTGCAAACTCCTTGCGTCCGTATATGACGGGATTAGGTTTTTGCAGCGAGATTAACAAATTGCGGCAAAGTCCGCTGGCAAGCAAACCTCGGCGAACAGGGCGATTGAAAGCACCAATCAGAGCAAGCAGCTCAAACCGACCGCGGCTGGCAACGAGGTCTATGCGCTCGCCCGCACCGTACTGCGCGCGGTGGACGATCTGTTGTCGGTGGCGTCGCCTGAAAGCGAGCCTGCCGGCGCGCTGAGAATCGGCATGCCGCCGTTTCTTGCCGACGTCGCGCTGGAAACCGTCGATCTGTTGCGCCGCTCACTCACCGAGGTGCTGGCCGAAAGCGGCATGGCGATGTATGGAGGGACTGCCGCAATCTGACCACGGCAGCTCAGTCCGGACGCATCAAATCAAACGCGCCCAGCACCAATACGCCACTCAATGCGATCAGCGCGACCGAGTGTTGCCCCAGATAAAGAATCGCGGCGGCGAGCCAGCTTGCGAGGGAAAAAACAGCAATGCGTTTCATGGAGAGAGATCCTCAATGGCGTAAAAACGCACGAAAACAAACACTCGATTAATTAGCTATGCAACTATTAGCACAAAAAATCATTCGAGTGCCGAACGAACGCGCCGGATTTTCGACACGGCATCTTTGAATTCCGTATGGCCCAACAGCGTTTTCAATTTTGCCGTGACCTTGCCGCTCGCATCATTTAATTCGCGCTTGATCTCGACCGCCTTGCTGGTTGGGAAGATGGCGATCTCCCGGCCGTCGCCTCCAGCGCGACTGCGTACAACGTAGTCTTTGGCTTCGAGAAAGTCCAGCGCACGCGTTGCGGTGGGCCGCGCGATGGACAAATGATCGGCCAGCTCGCGCTGCAACAGCCCTGGACTGTCGATGATCGCCCTCAGCATGAAAGCTTGAGATGGCGAGAGATCGAACGGCTCAAAGGCTTCCGCCCACTCGCGCTCGAGCCGACGCGCAAGTGCTGACGTATTGAAGTAGAGGCATTGATCGAACATGGGAGATAGCTTAGACCAGAGTAGTTAGCTATGCAACCTGTTTTGGTGCTGTTTCGCTCTTTCGCCAGCGCGCGCGAACTCGGGGCGAAAATGACGACTGAAAATGGCCTCGACAAAACCATCAAGCTGATCGAGGCCGAAGTGACAACGCGAAACTAGCGTGTGCTTTACTCACGCGATCCTTGGAAGCAAGAGCTTTACCGCGGCCGCGGCCGAGCTGTCAGTGACCATCACGGCGGTGAGCCATCAGATTCGACAACTCGAGGCACGCATCGGCCACAAACTCTTTGAAAGAACGGGCCGTGCGGTCACGCTCACGCCAGTGGGCAAGACGATCTACCCGCTCGTAAGAGACGACTTCGACCAGATCGCTGAGGCGTTCGAGGCCGTCAGCGGTCACGTCGACGAAGACTCGATCCAGATCTCGGCTACCCGTGCATTTGCACAGCGCTGGCTGATGCCGAGGCTGTCGCGGTTCAATGCGATCCACCCGGACATCACGGTGCATAATCACGGCTCGGAGAAAACCGTCGATCTGGGCGCCGAAGATATCGATCTCGTTATCCGGTATGGTCTCGTCGAAACAGATCAACGGGATTCGGTGATTCTGGAGGACCGCTATATCGCGGTTGCCGAGCGCGGTATTTGTCCTGAAGATCGCGTCCCAACGATCGAAGACTTCCGTCAACGCCCATTGCTCGCCTACAACTGGGCAAACCCCGCACTCAATGCGCCGGACTGGTCCGCGTGGCTCGCGCTTGTGGAACACGATCAAACGGTCGACTTCCGCATTTCCTGGTACAGCGAGGAAATGCTCGCGCTCTACGCCGCGGAGTGTGGCCTCGGGCCGTTGATGTGCAGCAACGTGCTGATAGACGAAGAACTTCGCACTGGGCGCCTGCGGCGGATCGAGGGCCCTTGTCTGCCGGGATTCTTGTATCGTCTCGTGGAGATGTCCTCGCCACGCCGTAAAAAAAGTCTCGGCCTCTTCACGAAGTGGCTGCGTGAAGAGGCCCAGTCGTTTCGCGACAAGTCCGCGGTGACGGGCAAGGCGCCTAAAGGAATTTCACTTTGATTCATGACGTCGTGATTGCCGGCGGTGGACCCGTCGGCCTATTTCTCGCCTGTGAGCTGCGCCTCGCAGAGCTCTCGGTGTTAGTGCTGGAGCAATCGGAAGATCCGGGCTCTCCATTCAAGCGGCTTCCGTTTGGATTGCGCGGCCTGTCGGCGCCCACTATCGAAGCCTTCTACCGTCGCGGTTTGCTGGACGAGATCGCAGCGCCGCCACGCGCGAAAGATGACTCGGGTAGCGGCGCGTCGAATGTCCCACATTGGATGCAGCAGTCACGCCGCCCGGGCGGCCATTTTGCCGGCATCCAGTTCTATCTCGACAACGTCGACACCTCGAAGTGGCAGTATCGCCTTCCCACTCCGGCGGCCACCAGCATGGCCGTCGAGATGGAGCACCTCGAATCCGTATTGGCCGCTCGCGCCATCGCGTTGGGAGTCGAGATAAGACGGGGCGTCGGCGTCGAAGGCTTCGACCAGTCGGAAGAAGACGTGACCGTTCGCGCCGGTAGCGAAACGTTTCGCGGACGATGGCTCGTCGGTTGTGACGGCGGGCGCAGCACAGTGCGCAAGGCCGGCGGCTTTGAGTTCGTCGGCACCGATCCCGAGTTCACCGGCTATTCCGTTCAAGTCGACATGGCCGATCCGGATAAGCTCGACCCGGGGCGCCACTACACGCCGACGGGCATGTACACCTATCAGAAGCCCGGCACCATCGCGATGGTCGATTTCGACGCAGGCGCTTTCCATCGAACCCAACCGATCACGCTCGATCATGTGCAGTCGGTGTTGCGCCATATCTCCAACACCGATGTCACCGTGACGGCCCTCCGGCTTGCCACCACCTGGACCGATCGCGCCTATCATGCAACAGCCTACCGCAAAGGGCGGGTGCTGCTCGCGGGCGATGCCGCGCACATTCATTCGCCTTTAGGCGGCCAAGGCCTCAACCTGGGTCTGGGCGACGCGATGAATCTGGCATGGAAGCTTGCTGCAACTACCCGCGGCGACGCGCCGATCGGTCTGCTCGACAGCTATGCGAGCGAACGGCATCCGGTCGGAGCGCAGGTCCTCGACTGGTCGCGCGCCCAGGTCGCGCTCATGCGGCCGAGCCGAAGTTCGCGCGCGCTCGAAGCCATCATCCGCGATCTCATCGACACGCGCGACGGCGCTACCTACTTCGCCGAGCGCGTCTGGGGCACGGCTCTGCGCTACGATTTCGGCAGCAACCACCCGCTGGTGGGCCGCAGCGCTCCCGATTTCGAACTGATCGACGGGACCAAACTCGGCGAGCTTCTCACGAAGGGAAAAGGCTTATTTCTTGACTTTGACGCTCGTGCATCGTTTCGAGCACTGGCGAGTCGCTGGAGTGGTCAGATCACGTATGTCGGCAGTGACGTCAAGGATCGGCTCGGCTTGAGCGCGGTGCTGGTGCGCCCTGATGGTTTCGTCGCCTGGGCCGGCGAGGCTTCTCCTGATCATGAGGAGGCTGCTCACGCCGCGTCGCGATGGTTCGGCGAACCGTCGCCGGAACGCTAGCGCATTTCGGCGCGAAGTTCCCGCACCCCGCGGCCGAGCCTCCGGCGCAGCAAAGTCCGCAAGGTCGCCGAGTCGGCGTAGCCAACCTCGCTCGCAATTCTCTCGAGGTCGTAGCCAATCGAGACGAGGTTCTGCGCGCGTTCGATTCGCAAGTCCTGGAAGAAGGCCAGCGGCGACTTACCGAGCACGGCCTCGGTACGGCGCTGCAAAGTGCGCGGTCCGACTGACAACGCAGCAGCCGCCGCCTGAAGCGAAAACCCCGACGAAAGATTGTCGCGAGCCCATCGCTCGAATCGCGCGACCAGCGGATCGGCGTGAGCGAGGTGATCGGGAATGATGTATTCGGACTGGGACGAACGCTTGTCGATGAGCATGAAGCGGGCAACCAGCGTCGCAAGTTCGGGGCTTGCCTGACGCAGCAACCAGAGCGCGAGGTCGAGATGGCCCATCGCGGAGCCCGCCGTCACCACGCGTTGCGAGGCGACGACCATGCGTGAATCATCCAGATTGACAGCCGGATAGCGTTGGCGGAAGAACGGTGCGAGCGACCAGGTCGTTGTCGCCTCACGATTATCCAGTAGCCCGGCTTCGGCCAGCAGGAAAGTCCCGATACAGGCAGCCGCGACGCCGACGCCGTCGGCATGCCAGGCACGAAGGTACGCCATCGTCTCGCGTACGTCTGGTCGGGCCAGTGCCTCGATCAGGCGCTCCGGCTGTCTGACATTCAGCGCAGGCACCACCACCCAATCCGGACGGCGAACGGTGCTTGCCGGTTCGACCGCCGTCGACAAGCCATGCGCGGTGCGGATGCGTTCGCGCACACCGACGACCCTGACATCGAAAGGAGCCGTGGCGAGGCCTTGGGCCACGGCCAGTTCGTTGGCCGTCGCAAAGGTATCCAACAGAACCGTGAGCCCCGTGTCGAACAGGCCGTCCAGCGCGAAGATGACCAGTCTCATGTCGCAAATAACCCCATTAATGTCATTTGCGACTATAGTCTCGCGCCTGTCGGGCGTCTAGACTGCACAGCAATACGGCCAGGTTAAAGCGCTGGCTGACCATTCAATCAAGCCGCTGGCACACAGTCGCGCTTGCAAAGGAGAAAGCATGAGCGGTTCGATAGAAGCTGATCTCGACCGTCCGATCTGGGCGGCCCTCACAACGAAGCAGGCGCACCTCGGATATGGCGACGCGCTTGCCCGTCGATACCACTCCGATGTGGCGCCCTTCGCCGCTCTGGCATTCGAAACGCCCGCGGCATACCAGGCGCTTCTTCAGCTTTTGCTGCCTCACGAGCAGGCCGCCGTCCTGCGCTCCGATGAAACGGTCGGTCCGATAGACGGGCTTCAGATCACGCACGCGGGCGTGATCCATCAAATGATCGCCCGGCACGGCAAAGCAGAGAGCGCGGACGACCGCGACGCAATCCGGCTGGGGGACGCCGACGCGAAAGACATGCTCGACCTCGCCCAGAAGACCAAGCCTGGGCCTTTCGGCAAGCGAACGGGGGAAATGGGCAACTACATTGGAATTCGCGAACAGGGGCGTCTTATCGCGATGGCGGGCGAACGGATGCGCGTCGACGGATACGTTGAGATCAGCGCCGTTTGCGTAGATGAAGACTATCGGGGACGTGGCCTTGCCGGCCGGCTCATCAAAGTCTTGCGAAGAGAAATTGAGCAACGGGGAGACACGCCGTTTCTCCACGTGTTCAGCAACAACACCTCCGCAATTG
>NZ_JAQQDJ010000012.1:0-273766 GCF_046028095.1 Paraburkholderia phytofirmans | reverse complement strand
GCCGCTTTGAGGTTCATTGCCGCCTTGTGCACCGGCGGTTTGCGTCGTCTCGCTCATCTCCCGCAATCTCCTTTGTGCCTGCTCGATGCTTCTGATTGACCCGTGCGTTCGACGCCCGTCTCGCGCAGCGCCACACGGTGGACTGTTTCGATTGCCTCACAGCGTGCGCAAAGACCGCTCATGGCCGCCGCGCAGATTGCCGCAGCGACTTTCACAATCATGATCCTGCTGGCACGTCAGTGCCCACTTTCGCGAAGAGCGGCGCAGCGTCTTGCGGGACGGCGCGCCCCGTAGCTTGCGCTCGACGCAGCACCGACCAGTAGTACCGATAGCTCGCGCGGTCATGCAGCGTGTCGTGATGGCGCGTCGGGCCCCATTGCGCGGACTGCGCGGCAAGCAGGATTTCGGTGGCGGTGGCGATCTCTTCGTCGCGCGGCGCGAATGCGGCGACGATTGCTTCGATCTGCGCCGGATGGATGCTCCACATGCGCGTGTAGCCGAACTCGTTGCGGGCGCGCGCGGCGTCGTTGGCGACCACGCTCATGTCGCGCACTTCCGTGCTGACGTTATGCGAAGGCACTTTGCCGTAGGCATGGCAGGCAGCGGAGATTTCCAGCTTCGCGCGCCGCACCAGCGGATGGTCGAACTGGCCGGGGGAGCGCATGGCGGTATCGGGAATCGCGCCGTCGTGCGCGGAGACGAAGTCCATCAAGCCGAAGCTCAGCGCTTCCACGCCGGGCAGCGCGGCCAGGTCGAACACACGTGTCAGCGCACCGTGCGTTTCGACCAGCAATTGCACCGGCACCGGTTGCGCGATGCCCAGTTCGCGCCGCGTCGCCTCGATGAAGGCGACCATTTCGGCGGCATCGGGGACGTTGCGGATCTTCGGCAGGGTGATGTAAGCAGGCGCTCGCTTCGCGGCACGCAGAATGAGACGAACGTCGTCGCGCCAGTGCGCGTGATCGAAGTCGTGAATCCGCACGCCGACGCGGCCGAAGCGGTCATGCTCGCTGCCCAGCAACGACGCGACCAGTTCCGCGTGCTCCGCTTCGCGGCCGACCTGCGCGCCGTCTTCGCAATCGAGCGTGATGTCGAACACGGGCCCCAGTTGCTGCTGCAAGGCCAACGACTTCAGCATCAGCTTTTCGCTGCCGGCGTAGTGATCGCAGGCAGGCAGCACAGCGGGCGGCACTTCGCCGTCAAACAGCACTTCGGCGGGTGTGAGGGCGCGCATTCTCGGCGTCAGGAGCGTGGGTAATGTTTGGTTTGGAGAAATCCGATTCGGGTGCGCTCTGCCGGACCATCGCGGTAACTGCGCAAAACGCGCTCGGATCAGATGCGAATAGCAGCATTCGCATGTAAAAAACCGGAACCCGCCGCGGCGGCGCCTGTGAGCGCCGCGCCAGACTTCTCGCTTCGCGCCAGGCCCCGGAGGGCAGCCTGGCGTTCTCTCACGGGTTCCGGTTCGTCTGCATCAGCCAGCCGCTTAGCCGAGCAGGTGTTGAACGCCTTCGCGCTCTTCCAGCAGTTCGTTCAGCGTGCCGTCCATCTTTTCGCGCGAGAACGCGTCGATTTCCAGACCTTCGACGCGCTTGTACTCGCCGTTTTCGCACGTGACCGGCACACCGTAGATGATGTCTTCCGGAATGCCATACGAGCCGTCCGACGGAATACCCATGGTGACCCACTTGCCGTTCGTGCCCAGCACCCAGTCACGCACGTGGTCGATCGCAGCGTTAGCCGCCGACGCTGCCGACGACAGGCCGCGCGCTTCGATGATCGCCGCGCCGCGCTTGCCGACGGTCGGGATGAACGTGTTGCGGTTCCATTCTTCGTCGTTGATCAGCTTGGTCAGGTCTTGACCTTCTGCCGTTGCAACGCGGAAATCCGGGTACATGGTCGGCGAGTGGTTGCCCCACACAGCCAGCTTTTCGATCGACGCGACCGGCTTGCCCGACTTGGCGGCCAGTTGCGACAGCGCGCGGTTGTGGTCCAGACGCAGCATGGCGGTGAAGTTCTTCTTCGGCAGATCCGGCGCCGACTTCATGGCGATATACGCGTTCGTGTTGGCCGGGTTGCCGACCACCAGCACCTTCACGTCGCGGCTCGCGACCTTGTTCAGCGCCTTGCCCTGAACCGTGAAGATTTCAGCGTTGGCCGACAGCAGGTCCTTACGCTCCATGCCTTTCGAACGCGGACGCGCGCCGACCAGCAGGGCCACGTCTGCATCCTTGAATGCGACTTCGGGATCGTCGGTGATTACGACGCCCGACAGCAGCGGGAATGCGCAATCATCCAGTTCCATCACGACGCCTTTGACGGCGCCTTGCGCTTGCGGCAGGTCGAGCAGTTGCAGGACGACCGGTTGGTCCTTGCCGAGCAGGTCGCCATTGGCGATGCGGAACAGCAGGGAGTAAGCGATTTGACCTGCGGCGCCGGTTACGGCAACGCGCTTTGCGGGCTTAGCCATTGAGAAATCTCCAGGACGATGCGTTAGACGCTAGGGAAAACGCCATTCTATATGCGCGTTCAGCGAAGCGTTGTGAAACACGGCGGAATTCACTAACGCGGACTGCCTCGAAATCTGCGGAGGCCGAGCGGCGCGTTGCGGCGAGACCGCCATGCTGGAATCTGTACTGCCGCACGGGAGCGGAATACGAGGCGCCGGGTAGCCGCTGCACGGTGCGGGCTCCTGCAAACAGCGCGTTTCGGCAAGCGTCTGACCAGCGAATGGCGGCGAAATCGAAACCTGAACTGCGTGGGAACAGCATGGTGCAGAGTGGCTGCCGGTGCGTCGCGGCACTGCATGAAAACAGCCGCCAAAAAACCCGCAAACCCTTGCTCGACAAGGAGTGTAGGAGTCGATAGACACAAAGTCAACATTATCTTATGTCTTATATAAGACATATCTGTTGCGGGGAAAACCCTAGACGCGGCCTAGCCCTTTATGATGAAATGCGCGGATGAATTCGAACCCGGCGAACACCACGAATCCGAGCGGCCAAGGGGTCGCGGGAGAGGGTGTACCCGCTGCGCCCACGGCCACGTCGCCCACATTCAGCCCCTTATATCAGCAGATCAAGGGGTTGATCACGCAGAGCCTCGAAAGCGGCGAGTGGAAGCCAGGCGAGATCATTCCTAGTGAAGTCGAATTGGCGGCCAGATACAAGGTCAGTCAGGGAACGGTGCGCAAAGCGATCGACGAACTTGCCGCCGACAACCTGCTTGTGCGCCGCCAGGGCAAGGGCACGTTTGTTGCGACGCACAACGAAGACCGCGCCCAGTTTCGCTTCCTCAGGTTACTGGCCGATGACGGCGCGGAACACCCGCACGTCAGCCGTCTGCTTGAATGCCGGCGCTTGCGTGCTTCGGCGGACATCGCCCGGCAACTCGATCTGAAACCGGCCGATCCGGTCGTATTGATCAAGCGCTTGCTGCAGTTCGACGGCGAGGTCACCGTGCTCGACGAAATCTGGCTGCCGGGTGCCGTGTTCCGCGGCCTCACGCTCGAGCGGCTGTCGGAGTATAAAGGTCCTCTCTACGCGATGTTCGAGACGGAATTCGGCACCCGCATGATCCGCGCAACGGAGAAGATCCGCGCGGTGGCAGCTGAGCCTTCCGTGGCCGATCTGCTGCATGTGCCGGCGGGTTTTCCGCTGCTATCGGTTGAGCGCGTGTCCTATACATATGGGGACCGGCCGGTCGAAGTACGCCGCGGTTGGTATGTCACAACCGGGTATTACTATCAGAACGATCTAAGCTGAATTGGGCTGAATGAGGGCGCTGCGTCCCACGCGCGCGCCTGTTTGAAGGCGCCTTTATCGTGCGTGCTGTAACGGACCTGTCGTGGTTTTCGCTGCAGCGCGATATAAAAAGGCGCTAAAATTGCGGATTAGTGTGACTACATAGTAGGGGTCTAGCATGGCTGAAGCCGTAAAAAAACCGAGGCCGGAATTCCGGAACATCGGTATCGGGCAGATATTGACGGCGTATCGTCTCCCTCTAGCGGGGCGAGTATCGATCTTGCACCGCGTGAGCGGTGGTCTGCTTTTTGTTTTTCTTCCGTTCCTGCTGTACCTCTTCGATCAGAGCCTGACTTCTGAACTCAGCTTCGAAGTCTTCAAAGGTTTCCTCTCCAACATCATCGTCAAGCTCATCACGCTCGTTCTTGCGTGGGCCTTCCTGTTTCACTTCTGCGCCGGCGTCCGCCACCTGCTGATGGACACGAACCACAACGCGGTGACGAAGGAAAAGGGCAAGTCGACCTCCATCGTCGTTCTCGTCGTGTCGTCGCTGCTCACCATTGCATTCGCGGCAAAACTGTTCGGAGCATTCTAAAAAATGTCATCAAATAACCGAATCGGTTCGAAGCGTCTCGTCGTCGGCGCGCATTACGGTCTGCGCGACTGGCTGGCCCAGCGTATTACCGCCGCCGTGATGGCGATCTATACGGTCATCCTGCTCGCCTGGTTCTTCGGCGCGCGCGATTTCTCATACGACGGCTGGGCGTCGATCTTCGCCACGCAATGGATGAAGCTCGCCACGTTCGTCACGCTGCTTTCGCTGTTCTATCACGCGTGGGTGGGTATCCGCGACATCTGGATGGACTATGTGAAGCCCGTTGGCATCCGCCTGTTGCTTCAAGCGCTGACGATCGTCTGGCTGCTCGCGTGTGCGGGCTACGCTGCGCAGATTCTCTGGAGAGTGTAAAAGAATGGCTGCAATCAAGAATTCTCTGCCGCGTCGCAAGTTTGACGTGGTTATCGTCGGCGCAGGCGGCTCGGGGATGCGCGCTTCGCTGCAACTCGCGCGCGCCGGTCTGTCGGTCTGCGTGCTGTCCAAGGTGTTCCCGACGCGTTCGCACACGGTTGCTGCTCAAGGCGGCATCGGCGCATCGCTCGGCAACATGAGCGAAGACAACTGGCATTACCACTTCTACGACACGATCAAGGGTTCCGACTGGCTCGGCGACCAGGACGCGATCGAGTTCATGTGCCGCGAAGCACCGAACGCTGTCTACGAACTCGAACACATGGGCATGCCGTTCGACCGTAACGCAGACGGCACGATCTATCAGCGCCCGTTCGGCGGCCACACCGCGAACTACGGCGAGAAGCCGGTGCAACGCGCTTGCGCGGCGGCTGACCGTACCGGTCACGCGCTGCTGCACACGCTGTATCAGCAAAACGTCGAGGCCAAGACGCAGTTCTTCGTCGAATGGATGGCGCTGGATCTGATCCGCGACTCCGAAGGCGACGTGCTCGGCGTGACCGCGCTGGAAATGGAAACCGGCGACGTCTACATTCTCGAAGGCAAGACCACGC
This sequence comes from Paraburkholderia phytofirmans, assembly GCF_046028095.1. Classification (GTDB taxonomy): domain Bacteria; phylum Pseudomonadota; class Gammaproteobacteria; order Burkholderiales; family Burkholderiaceae; genus Paraburkholderia; species Paraburkholderia phytofirmans_A. The sequence goes on along the minus strand of NZ_JAQQDJ010000012.1, from coordinate 268,442 downwards.
TGTTCGCCACGGGCGGCGCGGGCCGGATTTTCGCGGCATCCACCAACGCGTTCATCAACACCGGCGACGGTCTGGGCATGGCGGCGCGTTCGGGCATCGCGCTGCAAGACATGGAATTCTGGCAATTCCACCCGACCGGCGTGGCCGGCGCGGGCGTGCTGATTACCGAAGGCGTGCGCGGCGAAGGCGGCATTCTGCGGAATTCGAACGGCGAGCGTTTCATGGAACGCTACGCGCCGACCTTGAAGGACCTGGCGCCGCGTGACTTCGTGTCCCGTTCGATGGACCAGGAAATCAAGGAAGGCCGCGGCGTGGGTCCGAACAAGGATCACGTGCTGCTCGACCTCTCGCACATTGGCGCAGAGACGATCATGAAGCGTCTGCCGTCGATCCGCGAAATCGCGCTGAAGTTCGCGAACGTCGATTGCATTAAAGAACCGATCCCGGTCGTGCCGACCATCCACTATCAGATGGGCGGTATTCCGACGAACATCAACGGCCAAGTCGTGGGCACGTCGAAGGGCGCTGAAGATCCGGTCAACGGTTTCTACGCAGTGGGCGAATGCTCGTGCGTGTCGGTGCACGGCGCGAACCGTCTCGGCACGAACTCGCTGCTCGACCTCGTGGTGTTCGGCCGCGCGGCCGGCAACCATATCGTCAAGCACGTGAAGGAAATCAAGGAGCACAAGCCGCTGCCGGCCGACGCCGCTGATTTCGCACTGTCGCGTCTGGCGAAGCTCGACAGCTCGTCTTCGGGCGAGTACGCGCAATCGGTCGCGAACGACATTCGCGGCACGATGCAGAAGCACGCCGGCGTGTTCCGTACCTCGGCGTTGCTGGCTGAGGGCGTGGAGCGCATTCGCGAAGTGGCTGACCGCGTCGACAACATCCATTTGAAGGACAAGTCGAAGGTGTTCAACACCGCGCGCGTCGAAGCGCTGGAAGTGGCGAACCTGATCGAAGTGGCACGCGCCACGATGGTTTCCGCCGAAGCGCGTAAAGAAAGCCGCGGCGCGCACGCGCAAAACGACTTCGAACATCGCGACGACGAAAACTGGATGCGCCATACGCTGTGGTTCAGCGAAGGCGATCGCCTTGACTACAAGCCGGTTCACATGCAACCGCTGACGGTCGAATCGGTTCCGCCGAAAGCGCGGACCTTCTAAGGCACAAGTCAAAGGAATTCAGAAATGGCAAAGCGTACATTTGAAATTTACCGCTACGATCCGGACAAGGACGCAGCGCCGCGCATGCAAACGTACGAGATCGAGATCGACTCGCACGAACGCATGCTGCTCGACGCGCTGCTGAAGTTGAAGGCAGTTGACGAAACGCTGTCGTTCCGCCGTTCGTGCCGCGAAGGCGTGTGCGGTTCGGACGCCATGAACATCAACGGCAAGAACGGTCTGGCCTGCCTGCAGAACATGAACGATCTGCCGCAAAAGATCGTGCTGCGTCCGCTGCCGGGACTGCCGGTCATTCGCGACCTGATCGTCGATATGACGCAGTTCTTCAACCAGTATCATTCGATCAAGCCGTACCTGATCAACGACACGCCGCCGCCGGAAAAGGAACGTCTGCAGTCGCCGGAAGAACGCGACGAGCTCGACGGCCTGTACGAATGTATTCTGTGCGCTAGCTGCTCGACTTCGTGCCCGAGCTTCTGGTGGAATCCGGATAAGTTCGTCGGCCCGGCCGGCTTGTTGCAAGCCTACCGTTTCATCGCGGACAGCCGCGACGAAGCGACGGCCGAACGACTCGACAATCTGGAAGATCCGTACCGTCTGTTCCGTTGCCATACCATCATGAATTGCGTCGACGTTTGCCCGAAGGGCCTGAACCCGACCAAGGCGATTGGCAAGATCAAGGAATTGATGGTTCGCCGCGCTGTCTGAGATGGAATCAACATCGCATCAGTCCGACCCTCTCCGCCGCGCGCGTCTTCGCTGGCGTGCGCGGCGGGGCCTGCTGGAAAACGATCTGATCTTTGAGCGTTTTTTCGGCCGATATGAGCATGACCTCAGCGATGCAGATGTGGGCGCCCTCACGCGCCTGCTCGAGCTGAGCGATAACGACCTGATGGACTTGCTGCTCGTACGCAAGGAACCGGAAGGCGACCTTGCCGACCCGGATGTGATCCGGGTGCTGGAGCTGCTGCGGAATGCCTGACCGGCATGACCGGCTTTAAGCGCAGCTTGTCCGTTGTTCCAGGCGTGCAATTATCGAAACCCTGTTTCCATACTTCGATTGAGGATGTGCTATGACCCCGTCAGATGTTAAAGCCACGCTATCGTTCAGCGACAATTCGCCGAGCGTTGAAATGCCGATTTACAAGGGCACTCTCGGCCCGGACGTGATCGACATCCGCAAACTGTACGGCCAGACCGGCAAGTTCACGTACGACCCGGGCTTCATGTCGACGGCGGCTTGCAATTCGGCGATTACCTACATCGACGGCGACAAGGGCGAGCTGCTGTACCGCGGCTACCCGATCGACAATCTCGCGCAAAACGCCGACTTCCTCGAAACCTGCTATCTGCTGCTGAAAGGCGAACTGCCGAACGCAGAGCAGAACGCTGAATTCGTGAAGACGGTCACGAACCACACGATGGTGCATGAGCAAATGCACTTCTTCTTCCGTGGTTTCCGTCGCGACGCGCACCCGATGGCGATTCTGGTTGCCGCAGTCGGCGCGCTGTCGGCGTTCTATCACGACTCGCTCGACATCAACAATCCGCGTCACCGTGAAGTGTCGGCCATTCGCATGATCGCGAAGCTGCCGACGCTGGTCGCCATGGCGTACAAGTACAGCATCGGCCAGCCGTTTGCGTACCCGAAGAACGACCTTTCGTACAGCGCGAACTTCATGCACATGATGTTCTCGAACCCGTGCGAAGAGTACAAGGTCAACGACGTGCTGGTGCGCGCACTAGACCGTATCCTGATCCTGCACGCAGACCACGAGCAGAATGCGTCGACGTCGACCGTGCGTCTCGCCGGTTCGTCGGGCGCCAATCCGTTCGCGTGTATCGCAGCTGGTATCGCGTGTCTGTGGGGCCCGGCGCACGGCGGTGCGAACGAAGCCGCGCTGAACATGCTGGAAGAAATCGGCTCGGTCGACAACATTCCTGAGTTCATCAAGCAGGTGAAGGACAAGAACTCGGGCGTGAAGCTCATGGGCTTCGGTCACCGCGTCTACAAGAACTACGACCCGCGTGCGAAGCTGATGCGCGAAACCTGCCACGAAGTGCTGGAAGAGCTGGGCCTGCACGACGACCCGCTGTTCAAGCTGGCCATGGCACTGGAAAAGATCGCACTGGAAGACGAATACTTCGTGTCGCGCAAGCTGTACCCGAACGTCGACTTCTACTCGGGCATCGTGCAGCGCGCGCTGGGCATTCCGACGTCGATGTTCACGTGTATCTTCGCGATGGCACGTACGGTCGGCTGGATTGCGCAGTGGAACGAAATGATCGCCGATCCGGAACAGAAGATTGGCCGTCCGCGTCAGCTGTTCATCGGCGACACGCAACGTGAAGCCAAGCCGATCGCGCAACGTTGATCGGGTTTGAGTCCGCATAGTTCGTAGTGGCTGCATGCGCTGCGTTTTAGGGCGTACGGAGTCTGCTGCTGATAAAAACGCCCCGACGGGTTTCCCGTCGGGGCGTTTTGTTTCCGGCTTCTGGTCTCGCGCGTCGAGCATGCGTTTGCGCGGCGGTGCAGCAACCGGCACACGCGTGTGCGCGCTTGCCGGGTAACGCCAATACAGGTATCGCCACTACCACCCAACTCCCTGTTTTTTATCGGTTTTTCCCGTAAATGAGCGGCCCAAAGCGAGGTTCTGCGTGGCATAATCGACCGACACGGTCAGCCCGAAGTCATTACTACCCCGCATACCATGGCACAGACTCTCTACGACAAATTGTGGAACACACACGTGGTCCACACGGAAGAAGACGGCACGACGATTCTCTATATCGACCGTCACCTGCTGCACGAAGTCACCAGCCCTCAGGCGTTCGAAGGCCTGAAGCTGGCTGAGCGTCCGGTGTGGCGCATCAGCGCGAACCTGGCGGTCTCGGACCACAACGTGCCGACCACGGACCGTAGCCACGGCATCGCCGATCCGGTTTCCAAGCTGCAAGTCGACACGCTCGATTCGAACTGCGACGCCTACGGCATCACGCAGTTCAAGATGAACGATCTGCGTCAGGGCATCGTGCACATCATCGGGCCGGAGCAGGGCGCTACGCTGCCGGGCATGACGATTGTCTGCGGCGACTCGCACACGTCCACGCACGGCGCGTTCGGCGCGTTGGCGCATGGCATCGGCACGTCGGAAGTCGAGCACGTGCTGGCTACGCAAACGCTCTTGCAGAAGAAAAGCAAGAACATGCTGGTGAAGGTGGAAGGCGCGCTGCCGCGTGGCTGCACCGCGAAAGACATCGTGCTGGCCATCATCGGCAAGATCGGCACGGCGGGCGGCACCGGCTATGCCATCGAGTTCGGCGGTTCGACCATTCGCGCGCTCTCAATGGAAGGCCGCATGACGGTCTGCAACATGGCGATCGAAGCTGGCGCGCGCGCCGGCATGGTCGCGGTCGACGACACCACCATCGAGTATCTGAAAGGCCGCCCGTTCTCGCCGGAAGGCGTGGAGTGGGATCACGCGGTCGAGTACTGGAAGCAGTTCAAGACGGACGAGGGCGCGCACTTCGATCGCGTGGTCGAACTGACCGCTGCGGAGATCGTGCCGCAAGTCACGTGGGGCACGTCGCCGGAAATGGTCACGGCCGTGGACGGCCGCGTGCCGGATCCGGATCGCGAGAAGGACCCGGTCAAGCGCGACGCCATGGAGCGCGCGCTGAAATACATGGCGCTCGAACCGAATGCGCCGATCGAGTCGATCAAGCCGGATAAAATCTTCATCGGGTCGTGCACCAACGCGCGCATTGAAGACATTCGCGCCGCGGCTTACGTCGTGAAGAAGCTGGGCCGCCGCGTGGCGCCGAACATCCGTCTGGCCATGGTCGTGCCGGGTTCGGGGCTCGTGAAGGCGCAGGCGGAACGTGAAGGCCTCGACAAGGTCTTCACCGACGCCGGTTTCGAATGGCGTGAACCGGGTTGCTCGATGTGTCTCGCCATGAACGCCGACCGGCTGGATCCGGGCGAACGTTGCGCGTCCACGTCGAATCGGAATTTCGAAGGTCGTCAGGGCGCCGGTGGCCGTACCCACCTCGTGAGCCCCGCGATGGCTGCGGCTGCGGCCATCGAAGGGCATTTCGTCGATATTCGCAAGCTTGGATAAACACGCATGATGAAGAACATCAATCGCACCACTCTATTGCGCCGCTTCGCTCTCGGTACGTTGGCTGGGCTGTTGCTCGGTCTGGCCGGTTGCAACACGGTGCACGGATTCGGCGAGGACATGTCGCACCTCGGCAATTCGATCAGCAATCACGCTGATAAATAAGCGGTTTTTGATTTTTGCCGGCCTTGCGCCGAGCGGCTTTCCGGCCGCCGCGCGCATCGCCCGGTCTTGAAACAGGTGCCAAGCGTCATGGATAAATTCATCGTACACACCGGCGTCGTGGCGCCGCTCGATCGCGAGAACGTCGACACGGACGCGATCATTCCGAAGCAATTCCTGAAGTCGATCAAGCGCACGGGTTTCGGTCCGAACGCGTTCGACGAATGGCGCTACCTCGACCACGGCGAGCCGGGTCAGGACAATTCGAAGCGTCCGCTGAATCCCGATTTCGTGCTGAACCAGCCGCGTTATCAGGGCGCTTCGGTGCTGCTGGCGCGCAAGAACTTCGGTTGCGGCAGCTCGCGCGAGCACGCGCCGTGGGCGCTGGAGCAATACGGCTTTCGCGCGCTGATCGCGCCGAGTTTCGCCGACATTTTCTATAACAACTGTTTCAAGAACGGCGTGCTGCCGATCGTGCTGACTGAACAGCAAGTCGATCACCTGTTCAACGAAACGTATGCGTTCAACGGCTTCAAGCTGACGGTCGACCTCGAAGCGCAAGTCGTGCGCACGTCGGACGGCGGCACCGAATATCCGTTCGAAGTCGCGGCGTTCCGCAAGTACTGCCTGCTGAACGGTTTCGACGACATCGGCCTTACGCTGCGTCACGCGGACAAAATTCGCCAGTTCGAAGCAGAGCGTATTGCGAAGCAGCCTTGGCTGAATCATCGCATCGTCGGCTAAATGCGTGAGGGCCGATCAAGGCCCTCCCGCAGATTCACGCTCGCAAGAAAACGCCGGGCCGCCCCAAGTTTTTTGCCCCTCTCGGGGGACCTGACGCGAAGCGACAGGTCTGGGGGCGCTCTCACTCTCGAAGCAAACCTCAAGGAATTCGCATGAAGATCGCAGTCTTGCCGGGCGACGGCATCGGTCCCGAAATCGTCAAGGAAGCCGTCAAAGTTCTGAACGTGCTCGGCGAAAAGTTCGAACTCGAAGAAGCGCCGGTTGGCGGCGCGGGCTACGAAGCGAAGGGCCACCCGCTGCCCGACTCGACACTGGCGCTGGCGAAAGAAGCCGACGCGATTCTGTTCGGCGCCGTCGGCGACTGGAAGTACGATTCGCTCGAACGCGCGCTGCGTCCGGAGCAGGCCATTCTCGGTCTGCGCAAGCACCTGCAGCTGTTCGCGAACTTCCGTCCGGCGATCTGCTATCCGCAACTCACGGGCGCTTCGTCGTTGAAGGAAGAGATCGTTTCGGGCCTCGATATCCTGATCGTGCGTGAACTGAACGGCGACATCTATTTCGGCGCGCCGCGCGGCGTGCGTTCGTCGCCGGACGGGCTGTTCGAAGGCGCGAAGGAAGGCTTCGACACGATGCGGTATTCAGAGCCTGAAGTGCGCCGCATCGCGCACGTCGCGTTTCAGGCGGCGCAAAAGCGCCAGAAGAAGCTGACGAGCGTCGACAAGGCCAATGTGCTCGAAACCTCGCAATTCTGGCGCGACGTGATGATCGACGTGTCGAAGGAATATGCGGATGTCGAACTGTCGCATATGTACGTCGACAACGCGGCAATGCAACTGGTGAAGGCGCCGAAGGCGTTCGACGTGGTCGTCACCGGCAACATGTTCGGCGACATTCTCTCCGACGAAGCGGCCATGCTGACGGGCTCGATCGGCATGCTGCCGTCGGCTTCGCTCGACAAGGACAACAAGGGCTTGTACGAGCCGTCGCACGGTTCGGCACCGGACATCGCCGGCAAGGGCGTGGCGAATCCGTTGGCCACGATTCTGTCGGCGGCGATGATGCTGCGCTATTCGCTGAACAAAGCGGAGCAGGCGGATCGCATTGAAACCGCAGTGAAAAAGGTGCTCGAACAAGGCTACCGCACCGGCGACATTCTCACGCCGGGTTGCAAGCAGGTCGGCACGGTTGCCATGGGCGACGCGGTTGTCGCCGCGTTGTAAAAGCGGGTGAATCAAGCAGGGTAGTTAGGTCGACAAACGGCCTTTAAAACGCGAATCGGCCTCGAAACAGGCCGATTCCCGCGTAATCCAGACAACAGCGACGGACGACAGCGGCGGACATTGACGTCGCCGGATTCCGGTTTTCGTGTATATTGTGGCGATGGCGCACACAGCTCAAATCTCCTCGATTTCGACACTGCACGGCAAAACGGCCCGTGCGGTTGAGCTCGCCATTACCACCGCCAAAACGATTACCCCGAAAACGATCACGAAACGCTGATCGTCCGTCGTGCCCGCTCATCTTCCCCGCGCGGTCACTGCGGGCAAAGATGCGGGGAAGTTTCCACTCGAAGGGTATGAAGTCATGAACGTAGGTCTCGTAGGTTGGCGCGGCATGGTCGGCAGCGTCCTGATGCAACGCATGCAGCAGGAAGGCGATCTCGATCTTATCGAACCGGTGTTTTTCAGCACCAGCAACGCGGGCGGCAACGCGCCGTCGTTCGCCAAAAACGAGACCAAGCTCAAAGATGCGACAAGCATCGAAGACCTGAAGAAGTGCGAAGCGATCATCTCGTGCCAGGGCGGCGACTACACGAACGAAGTGTTCCCGAAGCTGCGCGCAGCGGGCTGGAACGGCTACTGGATCGACGCGGCTTCGTCGCTGCGCATGAAGGACGACGCCGTCATCATTCTCGATCCGGTCAACCTCGACGTGATCAAGAACGCGCTGGTCAAGGGCCAGAAGAATTTCATCGGCGGCAATTGCACGGTCAGCCTGATGCTGATGGCGCTCGGCGGCCTGTTCCGCGAAAACCTCGTTGACTGGATGACGGCCATGACGTATCAGGCCGCTTCGGGCGCGGGCGCGCAAAACATGCGCGAACTGCTGCAGCAAATGGGCACGCTGTACGGCGCGGCCAAGGAAGACCTGGCGGATCCGTCGTCGGCGATTCTCGACATCGACCGTCGCGTTTTGAGCGCGATGAACAGCGACCGCATGCCGACCGACAACTTCGGCGTGCCGCTCGCCGGCTCGCTGATTCCGTGGATCGACAAGGATCTCGGCAACGGCATGTCGAAGGAAGAGTGGAAGGGCGGCGCGGAAACCAACAAGATTCTCGGCAAGCCGGCCATGGGCACGCCGGGTTCTATTCCTGTCGATGGCCTGTGCGTGCGCATCGGCGCAATGCGCTGCCATTCGCAGGCGTTGACCATCAAGCTGAACAAGGACGTGCCGCTAGACGAAGTGAACAGCATCCTCGCGTCGGGCAACGACTGGGTCAAGGTCGTGCCGAACGAGCGCGAAGCGTCGATGCGCGATCTGTCCCCGGCGGTGGTGACGGGTACGCTGACGGTGCCGGTCGGCCGCGTGCGCAAACTGGCGATGGGCGGCGAATATCTGTCGGCTTTCACGGTCGGCGATCAGCTGTTGTGGGGCGCCGCGGAACCGCTGCGTCGCATGCTTCGCATTGTGCTCGACAAGTAAAGTAAACTACGCGCTCACGACGCGTAGAAAACTCAAGAAGCGTCGCGCTTGCGCGGCGCTTTTTTCATTGTGTGCTCCGATTATCTTGTCTCTTTCCAACCGCAAAAAAGGGCTGCGCGCTGACGCGCCAGGAGTCCCGATGAACCTTCGACTCTCATCCCTTCGGGCTATGTTCAATCTTCCGGGTGCGAGCCGATTGACGGCCGCCGCCGCTGTGTCCGCTGCGCTTGTGTGCGCCGGCGTGGGCAGCGCGGCCGCCGCGCCGGGCGATGCCGCGAGCGCGCCGGACGCCGCCTCCGTTTCGTACGCGAACGGTGGTCAAGTGACGGTGCGGCCTGGGCAGTCGCTGAACGACGTGGCGATTGCCGTCACGCAGTCGCACGACAAGGCGACGCTCGCACGTGCCTCGCGCGCGTTGTTCGATGCGAACCCGAATGCTTTCATGAGTCACGACCCGAGCCGGTTGCGGCTGGGCGCGGTGTTGACGGTGCCGGTGCTGGATGCGTCGGGTGCGCTCGCGGCGTCGGCGGCGGGTGTCGCGGCTGCGCCTGCTTCGGCGCCCAATGCGGCACCTGCGCCCGACGCTGCGAGTTCCGTGGCGCAGGTCAATGCGGCGGCGGCAAGTGCGGCAAGCGCTGCGGCGCGAGCGGCAACGCCAGCCGCCCCCGCTGTTTCGGCGGTGGCCAGTGCGGCCACTGAGGCAAGCTCGGCGGCAACGGGTAGCACGGCTTCGTCGGCAGCGATCGCGGGATCGCAGGCGTCGGCATTGCCGGCCAGCGGCACCCGTGAGTGGTCCGGTTCGATTCAGCCCTCGGCTAACGAGGCTGAGGGCGCATCAGCGGCTGGTGCCGGAACGACTCCGGCGACGACCGCAGCGCAGCCGGCATCGCAACCGCGTGCGCAGGTGTCGAGCTTGCAGCAATTGCTGGCGCTGAAAAATCGCGTGTTGATGGAGTTGCAGAAACACGGCATCGGCGGGACGCCTCCCGCTACGAACACTGCGTCGAACGGTGTCGCGCAGCCGGCGGTTGGCGTGTCATCAGCGGCGGCTGTGCCGAGTCATGGCGCTACACCGGTGGCATCGACATCGCATGATGGCGGCATGTCGCAGACTGAGTTAAGCGTGGCGGCGGCAATTGGCGCGGCGCTTGTTGCGCTGCTGGCGGCGCTGCGCATGGGCCGGCGTAAGCGCGAACGTCTGGCGGCGGAAGCTGCGTCGGCGGATGGCGATGGGGCAGTGTCCGCGCGGGCAACGGACCCGCAGGACGCAGCTTCGACGCGCGAGCAGGTTCCGGCGCGCGGAGCGTCGGATGTCGGCGATGATTCGGCCGTTGGGAACGCGGCCGCACTGGCGGCTGCGGAGCGTGAAGCCGCGGAAGGCGACGCGGCGGCGCGTGAAATGGCGGAACGGGTCGCGGCGGAGCGCGACGCGGAGATTCGTCAGGCCGCTGCGCGGGAGGCGGCCGAGAAAGCGGCGGCTGAACGTCTAGCCGAAGAACAGGCTGCGGCTGAGCGTGCCGCGGCGGAGCAGGCTAAGGCAGCACACGCAGCGGCGGAACGTACGGCAGCAGAGCAGGTTGCGGCAGAACACGCGGCCGCGGAACGCACGGCAGCGGAGCAAGCAGAGGCTAGACGTGCAGCCACGGAGCTCACGGCAGCGGAGCAAGCAGAGGCAGAACACGCAGCGGCGGAACGCACGGCAGCGGAGCGGGCAGAGGCCGAGCGCGCAGCAGCAGAACGCGCAACCGCAGAGCGTGCGGCAGAAAATCAACCCGCCGCAGCCCACACAACCTTCCCTTCACCCGACCTCAACGCGCCCGACCACGTCTCGCACAAGCACGAGCGCGACGCAACGCCCGCATCCGCCGAACCTGCGCAATTCAATCCGAGCATCGCTCCGTCCGCTCAGGGCGGTTCGATTCCGGAACCTCTCCCGGCGCCGCACCACGACGACTTCGACAGCGCGACCACGGCCGCGAGCCTTGCCGCCGCTGCGGAACTCGGCGCCGAGGCGTTGCCGTTGGCGCCGCTCGAGCCCGTCGACGACGCCTTCCTGCACGAGGAACCCGCTCATCGTCTGCAATGGGACGATACGCCGGCCGCGCGGCTGGAGCCGTCGATCGAGTCGCAGCGTCATCTGGACCCGCCGCCGGCGGTCGATTTCACGCAGCCGCACGTCGAGCCGCACTCCACTCCGGCGTTCGGTCAGTCGCACAGCGATGCAGCTTCGCCGGCCGAGCCGTTGTCGGACGAGGCGCAGCATGCGCATAGCGAACCGGCGCACGAGCCGCATCATCCGGCCCAAACGGTACCGTCCGATGCCACAACGACGCTCGAGCCCGAAGAACCCCGAGCGCAACCCCAATCCGCACCCGCAGCCGTGCCGACCGAATTCCCGCGCGACGCCGTCGATGCGTTCGGCAGCCTCGATATGCCGTTGCCCCCACGCGTCGAGTCGTCCGCGGATGCCTTGCAAGCCCCCGTCTCACTGTCGAGCCAGCCGGTGGCGTCGCCGGAAACCACTGCACGACAGGCCGTGCCGCTGCCCCACCCGGACGACGACACGCCGCACATTGCCGACGAAATCACCGCAGGCACCGCAGGCCACGCGGCCGTCGCGGGCTTGGGCGCGGGTTTTGGCACGGGCTTGGGTGCGGCCAGTTTCGGCGCGTTGAAGCTCGATTTCGATCTCGAGTTGCCGCCGAGCCCGGCCCAGCCGTTGCCGGCGTTTACGCAGAACGATCTGAGCCGCATCGCCCGCAACAAGCTCGAACTGGCGGCCGAATACATCGAGCTGGGCGATCTGTCCGGCGCGCGCGCGCTCATCAACGAAGTGATCGAGACGAACGATCCGGGTACGCGCACCGAGGCCCGCGCGTTGCTCTCGACGCTCGCACCGTTGTCGTGAAGCGTATTGCTCTAGGCGTCCAGTACGACGGTTCGGCATTCTGCGGCTGGCAGTCGCAACCGCACCGCAACACCGTGCAGGACGAGCTCGAACGGGCGCTGCGCGAGTTTGCGCGGACGCCGCTGCAAACCGTCGTCGCGGGGCGCACGGATACGGGGGTGCATGGCCTTGGGCAGGTTGTGCACTTCGATACCGAACTGGATCGTGCCGACGTTTCCTGGGTTCGCGGCACCAATTCGTTTCTGCCGAAGACGATCTCGGTGCAGTGGGCCAAGCCGATGCCGGACGAGTTCCACGCGCGTTTCTCCGCGTTCGAGCGGACTTATTACTACGTGCTGTATGTCCATCCAGTACGCTCGCCGATGCTGGCGACGCGGGCCGGCTGGGTGCATACGGCGCTCGACGTCGACGCGATGCAGAAGGCCGCCGCGCATCTGCTCGGCGAACACGACTTTTCGGCGTTCCGTTCGTCGCAATGCCAGGCGAAAACGCCGGTCAAGCACCTGTATCAGATCGACGTGAAGCAACAGGGCGACTTCGTCCATTTCCGTTTTCGGGCGAACGCGTTCCTGCACCACATGGTGCGCAATCTGATGGGCTGCCTGGTCTACATCGGCGGTGGCCGTCGCCCGGTCGAATGGATGGCTGAGGTGCTCGAGAGCCGCGATCGCGATTTCGCCGCGCCGACCTTCATGCCGGACGGTTTGTATCTGGCGCAGGTGGGCTATCCTGAGCAATTCGCCGTGCCCGCGCCGCAAACGGGCAGCGTGCCGTGGAATACCGTATGGACCGAGCAAGCGCAAACATGAACTCAACCGAAAACCTCCCGAACGAATCCCACGAAGGCGTCCAGCACCAGGCCGCGCCGCATCGCACGCGCATCAAGCTGTGCGGCCTGTCGAAGCCCGGCGACGTGTCCCGGGCGATCGACCTCGGCGCCGACGCAATCGGCCTCGTGTTCTACCCGCCAAGCCCGCGTTCGGTCAGCGTCGCGCAGGCGGTCGAACTGGTGCACGATGTGCCGCCGTTCGTCTCGGTGGTCGGCCTGTTCGTCAACGCCACGCCGGACTGGATTCGCGAGGTTGCGAGCAACGTCGGACTCACGCTGTTGCAGTTTCACGGCGATGAGACGCCGGAACAGTGCGAATCGCTCGCCGGCGTTGCGGGTTTGCCTTGGTTGCGCGCGTTGCGCGTTGCGGCGGATACTCAGCCGGCTGATTTGGTAAAATCGGCTCTCAGCTATTCAGCAGCCAGCGGCCTTCTGTTCGACACTCATGTCGAAGGGTACGGCGGCGGCGGGAAGGTCTTCGATTGGTCACTTATTCCAGCAGAGCTCGCGCGTCGGGCCGTTTTGAGTGGTGGGTTGAACGCGCAAAACGTCAGTGAAGCGATCCATCGCGTGCGCCCGTACGCGGTCGATGTCTCGAGCGGCATCGAAACGCCGGGCGCCAAGGGCGTGAAAGATCACGCCCGGATGGCGGCGTTCGTACGCGCGGTGCGCGCAGCGGACGCCGAATGATTCCGGCGCGGCGGTTATCTCGCACGAGAACCGCGCGCCACACTGAGAAGAGTGATCACCATGTATAACTTGCCTGACGAAAGAGGCCATTTCGGCCAGTTTGGCGGCGTGTTCGTCGCTGAAACGTTGGTCCACGCGCTCGACGAACTGCGTGCGGCATACAACAAATATAAGCAAGACCCGGAATTCGTCGCCGAATACGAGCGCGAATTGAAGTATTTCGTCGGCCGTCCGTCGCCGATTTATCACGCTCAGCGCTGGAGCGAAATGCTCGGCGGCGCGCAGATTTTCCTCAAGCGCGAAGACCTGAATCACACCGGCGCACACAAGGTCAACAATGTGATCGGCCAGGCGCTGCTCGCTAAACGCATGGGCAAACCGCGCGTGATCGCGGAAACCGGCGCCGGTCAGCACGGCGTGGCGACGGCAACCATCGCCGCGCGTTTCGGTATGGAATGCGTGGTCTATATGGGCGCCGAGGACGTGCGCCGTCAGGCCGCCAATGTGTACCGCATGAAGCTGCTCGGCGCGACAGTCGTGCCGGTCGAGTCGGGCTCGCGAACCTTGAAGGACGCGTTGAACGAAGCCATGCGCGACTGGGTCACCAACGTCGAAAACACGTTCTACATCATCGGCACGGTGGCGGGACCGCATCCTTACCCGATGATGGTGCGCGACTTCCAGCGCGTGATCGGCGACGAGTGCAAAGTGCAAATGCCTGAGCTCGTTGGCCGTCAGCCGGACGCAGTGATTGCATGTGTTGGCGGTGGTTCGAACGCAATGGGCATCTTTTACCCGTACATTGACGACACTTCGGTGAAACTTATTGGCGTCGAGGCAGCCGGCGACGGCATCGAATCCGGCCGCCACGCGGCGTCGCTGATCGGCGGAAGCCCCGGCGTGCTGCACGGCAATCGCACGTACCTGCTTCAGGACGAAAACGGCCAGATTATCGAGACGCATTCGGTATCGGCGGGCCTGGACTATCCGGGTGTCGGCCCTGAGCACGCGTGGCTAAAAGACAGCAAACGCGCGGAATATGTCGGCATCACCGACGAAGAAGCGCTCAAAGCATTCCACGATTGCTGCCGGATCGAAGGCATCATTCCGGCACTGGAATCCAGCCACGCGCTGGCCTATGCCGCGAAACTCGCGCCGACCCTGCCGAAGGACAAGTACCTTCTGGTCAATTTGTCGGGCCGCGGCGACAAGGACATGCATACGGTCGCTGAGCGATCGGGCATTCAGTTCTGAGCGCCGCGACGATGCGTGACGAGTTCGACGAGCCGCAGCCGGCAATTGAAACCACGCCGGCCGCCGAGATACCGGCGGCCGAGGCGCCTGCATCGCTGTTGCCGCAGGTGCCTGCCGGCATCCAGCTGTTGAACCGCGATTTTTTGACCGATGTAGCGAACATCCCCGACGGATCGATCGATCTGATCGTATGCGATCCTCCCTACGGGCTCGGCAAGGATTACGGCAACGACTCCGACATGCGTACGGGCGAAGATTTTCTCGCCTGGACGCGTGGCTGGCTCGAACTGGCTGTTCCGAAGCTCAAGCCATCGGGTTCGCTCTATATATTCTGCACCTGGCAGTACGCGCCGGAAATCTTCAGCTTCCTGAAGACAAAACTCACGATGATCAACGAAATCATCTGGGACCGGCGCGTGCCAAGCATGGGCGGAACGGTGCGCCGGTTCACGTCGGTGCATGACAACATCGGCTTTTTCGCGGTGTCGAAGGATTACTTCTTCGATCTCGATCCCGTCCGCATCCCGTACGATGCCGCCACGAAGAAGGCGCGTTCGCGTAAATTGTTCGAAGGCAGTAAGTGGCTCGAGGTTGGCTATAATCCAAAAGATGTCTGGTCGGTGTCGCGGCTGCATCGGCAACATGCTGAGCGCGTCGCGCACCCTACCCAGAAGCCTCTGGAAATTGTCGAGCGGATGGTGCTGGCAAGTTGTCCGAAGGGCGGCCGTGTGCTCGACCCTTTCATGGGCAGCGGCACCACCGCAGTCGCTTGCGCCCGTCAGCAGCGCGAATTCGTCGGCTATGAAATCAATGAAAGTTACTGCGCGATCGCGCGCGAACGCGTCAGCGCCGCTGCCAATCCGCCTGTTGCGCGCCGGGTCAAAGCCAAAACTCAACGGCAAACCGAAGTGCAATGAGCGACATGCAGTGAGCACGCTGCGCAGTAACCCAAATCCGAGAATATTCCATGTCCCGTATCAAGAACACGTTTGCTGCGCTGTCCGCCCAGGGTAAGAAAGGTCTGATTCCGTTCATGACGGCCGGCGACCCGGACCCCGTGCGCACGGTCGAATTCATGCATGCGCTGGCCGCCGGCGGCGCCGATGTGATCGAACTCGGCGTGCCGTTTTCCGACCCGATGGCCGACGGTCCGGTGATCCAGCAGTCTTCGGAACGCGCGTTGGCCCACGGCGTGTCGCTGCGCACCGTGATTGCCGACGTCAAGCGCTTCCGCGAGACCAATGACACCACGCCCGTCGTGCTGATGGGCTACGCCAATCCGATCGAACGCATGGGTACCGAAGCCTTTGCGAAGGCGGCCAAGGAAGCTGGCGTCGACGGCGTACTGGTTGTCGATTACCCGCCGGAAGAGTGTGCTAACTTCGCTGAACAGATGCGATCTGCCGGCATCGATCCGATTTTCCTGCTGGCGCCCACATCTACCGACGAGCGTATCGCGGAAGTCGGCAAGATTGCCAGCGGCTACGTCTATTATGTGTCGTTGAAAGGCGTGACCGGAGCGGCAAATCTGGACGTTTCCAGCATCGCGAGTAAAATCCCGGCCATCAAGTCGCGCGTCCCCCTGCCGGTGGGCGTCGGTTTCGGTATCCGCGACGCGCAAACCGCGCGTTCGGTGGCCGAAGTGTCCGATGCCGTCGTGATCGGCAGCCGTATCGTGCAATTGCTCGAACAGGCGGCGCCCGAAGCCGCTGCCGAGACGCTCACGCGTTTCGTCGCTGAAGTGCGCGAGGCGCTGGATAGCGTCGCGACTGCCCGATAACAGTTATTTTTGTCTTCTGTAGTGTGAGCGGCGGGCTTGTCCCGCCGTTTGCGCGATCGTAGACCCGAGAAGGATTCACTATGAGCTGGCTCGACAAACTGCTGCCGCCGAAAATCAAACAAACCGACCCGAAGAACCGCAAGGGAATTCCGGAAGGGCTGTGGATCAAGTGCCCGTCGTGTGAAGCGGTGCTATACCGCAACGACGTCGAGGCCAATCTGCATGTTTGCCCGAAGTGCGACCATCACATGCGCATTGGCGCACGTGAGCGGCTCGACGGTCTGCTCGATCCGGAAGGCCGCTACGAGATCGGCCAGGAAATCGTCCCGGTCGACGCGCTCAAGTTCAAAGACAGCCGCAAGTATCCAGACCGCCTGAAAGAGGCGATGGACGACACCGACGAAACCGACGCGATGGTCGTCATGGGCGGCGCGATCCATACGCTGCCGGTGGTGGTGGCCTGCTTCGAGTTCTCGTTCATGGGCGGTTCGATGGGTTCGGTGGTTGGCGAGCGCTTTGCGCGCGGCGCACAGAACGCGCTCGAACAGAAAGTGCCGTTCATCTGCTTCACCGCTTCGGGCGGCGCGCGCATGCAGGAAAGCCTGTTGTCGCTGATGCAGATGGCGAAGACCACGGCCATGCTGACCAAGCTCGCCGAAGCCAAGCTGCCGTTCATCTCCGTGCTGACCGACCCGACCATGGGCGGCGTGTCGGCCAGTTTCGCGTTCCTCGGCGACGTGGTGATCGCGGAGCCTAAGGCGTTGATCGGTTTTGCCGGTCCGCGCGTGATCGAACAAACCGTGCGTGAGAAGCTGCCGGAAGGCTTCCAGCGCGCCGAGTTCCTGCTGACGAAGGGCGCGATCGACATGATCGTCGACCGTCGCAAGCTGCGTGAAGAGCTTGCGCAATTGATGGCGCTTTTGAGCCATCAGCCGGCTGACGCAGTCGCGTAAGCAGGCTCCGAAGTGGACGGTCGTCGCGTTTCTTAAGCGCGGCGGCGGTTAGAAAAGCAGCAAAAATAGCGCGCCGCGTGAGCGATCAAGCGGCGCGCTGTCATTTCCGGGATAATCACGGTCTCGCAACGCGGCGCGGGTTGCTGACGGCGGCCAGCGCAGGCGTGCGTGGTTTGCGCGCATAAAGTGGCGCCCGCCGGACTAGACTCTGGCCGCAGCCGCAGCCGCAGCCGCAGCCGCAGCCGCAGCCGCAGCCGCAGCCGCAGCCGCAGCCGCAGCCGCAGCCGCACGCTTCGCTCCGCGCCCATTCGCAACACTGCCTAATCGATTTACTCGCGATTCGCCCGATGACCACATTCCCCACCCTCGACGCGTGGCTCACGCACCTTGAATCCGCGCATCCGGTCGGCATCGACATGGGGCTGGCCCGCATCAGCCAGGTGCGCGACGCGATGAAACTGTCGTTCGCGTGTCCGGTCATCACGGTCGGCGGCACGAACGGCAAGGGTTCCACTTGCGCGATTCTCGAATCCATTCTGCTGCGCGCCGGGTTCACGGTCGGCTGCCACACGTCACCGCATCTGCTGTCGTTCAACGAGCGCGCGCGGGTGAACGGCGCAATGGCCAGCGACGCGGAGCTGCTGCCGCACTTCGAAGCGGTTGAAGCCGCGCGTCTGAGCCTTGCCGAACCGGTCACGCTGACTTACTTCGAGTTCACGACTCTGGCGATCATGAGCCTGTTCGCTTCGCGCGGACTGGATGCGGTGATATTCGAAGTCGGTCTTGGTGGCCGCCTCGACGCGGTCAATATCCTCGATACCGATTGCGCGATCATCACCAGCATCGATATCGATCACACGGAATATCTCGGCGACACGCGCGAGAAAATCGGCTTCGAAAAAGCCGGCATTTTCCGTCCGGGCAAGCCGGCGATCTGCGCGGACCCGGTTCCGCCGCAGTCGCTGATCGATCATGCGGAAAAAATCGGCGCCGAATTGTGGCTGTTCGGCCGCGATTTCCGCTATGAAGGCCAGGCCGGCAGCGAACGCCAGCAATGGAGCTACGTCGGCCCGACCATGCGGCGCTCGGCGCTCGCCTATCCGGCGCTGCGCGGCGCGAACCAATTGATCAACACGTCGGCGGCGCTGGCCGGGCTCGAAGCGCTGCGTGACCGTCTGCCGGTGTCGGCACAAGACATCCGCCTCGGCCTTGCCAACGTGGAACTGCCGGGACGTTTCCAGGTGCTGCCGGGCAAGCCGGCTATCGTGCTGGACGTCGGCCACAATCCGCACGCGGCCGCCGTGCTGGCGCAAAACCTCGGCAACATGGGTTTCTTCCCCTACACGTATGCGGTGTTCGGCGCGATGCGCGACAAGGACATTGCCGGCGTACTGGCGAACCTGAAAGGCGAAATCGATCACTGGTGCGTGACCGATTTGCCGACGCCGCGGGCGGCGTCGGCGGAAGAGCTCGAAGCGGCCTTGCGCGAGCAGGGCGTGGAAGAGGCCGCCGACAGCAGCGTGACGCGCTACGCCACACCGGCAGAGGCTTTCCAAGACGCGCTAAAACGAGCGTCAGAGAATGATAGAATCGTGGTTTTCGGCAGTTTCTATACGGTAGCCGGCGTGATGGCCTACCGTAAATCGCAGCAACACTGAACGGGCGCCAGGCTCGAACCAAGCGATTCATGGGAATTTTCTCGTTCGGCAAGAAAGACGACGCGCCCAACCGGCGCGGCGCAAACACCAGTTCCACCCGGGCCGCCCGTGGCGAGCGCGTGGAGCGGCGAACCCGCCGCACGGAGCGCACCGTCGACGCCGATGCGATGCTGCTCGACCCTACGTTGCCGGAAAAGCAGCGTGCGCGTCGCCGCCTCGTCGGCGCGATCGCGATGGTCGTGGCGGCGGTCGTGATTCTGCCGATGGTGCTGGACTCACACCCCAAGCCCGTCACAGACGACATCTCCATAGACATCCCAAGCCGTCCCGCGCCGAAGCTTGCCAAAGCCCAGGAAGACACGCAGGCCGGCGTAGCACCCGATAACCCCGCAACGCCAGACGCGGCACTCGCCGCATCCGGCCTTGCGCCGGCAACGGCAGCCAAGCAAGGCCAGTCCGGCGCCACCAAGCAATCGAGCACGGAGACGAACGCAGCGGCGTCCGCGGCCAAGCCGGCGGCGAAACCGCAAGCACCGTCCGTGGCGGCGAACACTACGCCGGCGGCGCCCGCAGCGCCCGCCAAACCGGCGACGAAACCGCCGGTCACGCATAACGCCGCGACCGCACCGGCTGCGCAGGCCCCGAATTCCGACGACACGACCACAGCCGCCAGCGCGGACGCGAACTCCGGCACGCCGGCCTCGCCGCCGGGCAGCCGTTTCGCGGTGCAACTCGGCGCCTTCGCGAACGACGCCAACGCGCGCAATTGGGCGGCCAAGTTGAAAGCGGCGGGTGTGCCCGCATATACCGAACATCGAAAGCAGGCTGACGGCTCCACGCTCACGTTGCTGCGTGCCGGCCCGTTCGCCGACCGTGCAGCGGCAAGCGCCGCCATCGCAAAGGTTCGCGAGGTCGGCTTGACGTCGGGCGCGAACAGCGGCACCGCACAGTAAGCGAGCGATGTTCACTGCCTTCGACTACGCTGTAATGGCGGTGATCGGTTTGTCAGCGCTGCGCGGCACATGGCGCGGGTTTTTGTCCGAGATATTCGGGCTGATCGGCTGGATTGCGGCGTTTTTCATTGCTTGCCGCTTCGTCGGTTACGTCGTGCCGTACATCCCGTCCAACTGGCCGGGCGGCGCGTTGACCCAATGGCTGCTGGCCTTTGCGCTGGTGGTGGTCGGTGTGGTGCTGGTGGCGAGCGTGCTGAACGCCCTTTTGAGCCGCATCGTGCAGGCAACCGGCTTGAGCGGCGTGGACCGCTCGCTCGGTTTGATGTTCGGCCTCGTGCGCGGGGTCATTCTGGTGCTGATTCTGGTCGCCCTGGCTGGCTTGACCGAACTGCCCCAACAGGAATTCTGGCGCAACGCCTTGCTTCGGCCCTATGCGGTCGAGGGCGTGCACGTAATGAAACCGCTGCTTCCCGAGACGCTGGCTGCTTACGTCCGAGTGTGACGATCAGGCGAGTGGATAGGGAAACGCAGCAGGACACCGGCGCAAACCGGCTGCCTTTACGTTCGGTCGCGTAGCTTCGCGAACGCCCCGAAAGACGTCACTTCGGGACACCATCGCAGGCAGCGGCCGCCATGACGAATTTCGTACCTTTGAAGGACATGCCATGTGCGGCATCGTAGGCGTAGTTTCCCACTCTCCGGTCAATCAGCTGATCTATGACAGCCTGCTGCTCCTGCAGCACCGCGGTCAGGACGCCGCCGGCATCGCGACAGCGAACGGCAGCAACTTCCACATGCACAAGGCCAACGGCATGGTGCGCGACGTGTTCCGCACGCGCAACATGCGCAGCCTGCCCGGCACGACCGGTATCGGCCAGGTCCGTTACCCGACCGCCGGTTCCGCATCGAGCGAAGAAGAAGCCCAGCCGTTCTACGTGAACGCGCCGTTCGGCATCATCCTTGCGCACAACGGCAATCTGACCAACTGGCAGCAACTGAAAGATGAGATGTTCCGCATCGATCGCCGCCACATCAATACCAATTCCGACACGGAAGTCATGCTCAACGTGCTCGCGCACGAATTGCAGCTTTCCAGCTCGGGCCTGCAACTCGATCCGGCTGCGCTGTTCAAGGCCGTGTCGGGCGTGCATCGCCGGGTGCGCGGGTCGTACGCGATCGTGTCGCTGATCGCCGGTTATGGCCTGCTGGGTTTCCGTGACCCGTTCGGCATCCGTCCGCTGTGCCTCGGCAAGCAGGAAACGGCGGAAGGCGTGGAGTGGATCCTGGCGTCGGAGTCGGTGGCGATCGAAGGTATCGGCTTCGAATTCGTGCGCGACGTGGCGCCGGGCGAAGCGATTTTCATCGACATCGAAGGCAATCTGCACTCGCAGCAATGTGCCACGAACCCGAGCCTGAACCCCTGCATTTTCGAACTCGTGTATCTGGCGCGTCCGGACTCGGTGCTCGACGGCGTGCCCGTCTACAACGTGCGGCTGCGCATGGGCGACTACCTCGCCGAGAAGATCAAGCGCGAGCTGCCCGACGTTCCGATCGACGTCGTGATGCCGATTCCCGATTCGTCCCGGCCGGCCGCGATGCAGGTCGCGAAGAAGCTGGGCGTGGAATACCGGGAAGGCTTCTTCAAGAACCGTTATGTCGGCCGCACCTTCATCATGCCGGGCCAGGCCGTGCGCAAGAAGTCGGTGCGCCAGAAGCTGAACGCCATGGGCATCGAGTTCAAGGGCAAGAACGTGCTGATCGTCGACGACTCCATCGTTCGCGGCACCACGTCGCATGAAATCGTGCAGATGGCGCGCGATGCCGGCGCGAACAAGGTGATCTTCGCTTCGGCAGCGCCGCCGGTGAAATTCCCGAACGTCTACGGCATCGACATGCCGACGCGCGGTGAACTCGTCGCCCACGGCCGCTCGGACGACGAAGTCGCGCGCATGATCGGCGCGGACCACCTCGTCTATCAAGATGTCGACGCGCTCAAGCAAGCGGTGCGCGATATCAACCCGGCGCTTAAGGAATTCGAAGCATCGTGTTTCGACGGCAACTACGTGACCGGCGACGTGACCACCGAGTACCTCGACCGCATCGAAACCGCGCGTCTTGCACCGTCTTCGCAATCGGACCGCGACGCCGCGAGCGATGCGATCGACGGCGGTGCGCCGGCCCGTTCGCAATTGCATTTGCAGTTGTCGGTGGGTTGAACGCAGCTGAGGGATGAGTGATCCGCTCCCGGCAAGGCACGCTGCACGCCACGCCGGGAGCGTGTTAGCATGATGGCTTGCGTCGATTTGAACTCAGCTTGCGGACGCGGGGCAACCCGAAACAGCTAAAGCGAATGGTGGAAAAGCCGCATTCATCTACCTCCGCTCCAGCTTTCCCCCGCACATGAAGCCCGCTTATGCCGACGCAAAAGCGGGCTTTTTTGTTGCTGCCGTTCGGCTCGATACGCTTAGCTCACTTCATTTGAGCCGCGTATGCCGAACGCAGCCATGGAACATTGGAAACCAGAACCAACATGGACGACTCCCTGAACTTCGACACGCTGGCAGTCCGCTCGGGCACGGTGCGCAGCGACTTCAACGAACATTCGGAAGCGATTTTCCTGACTTCGAGCTTCGTGTTCGAGAGCGCTGCCGACGCGGCCGAAAAATTCAAGAATTCCGAAGACAACTACACCTACTCGCGCTTCACGAACCCGACCGTCTCGATGTTCCAGGATCGTCTGGCCGCGCTCGAAGGCGGCGAAGCCTGCATGGCGACGGCGTCGGGCATGGCCGCGATCATGTCGGTAGTGATGTCGGCGTTGCAGGCGGGCGACCATCTGGTCAGCTCGCAGGCGCTGTTCGGCTCGACCCTCGGCATGTTCTCGCAGATCTTCAGCAAGTTCGGCATCGCGACCACATTCGTCGATCCGACCGATCTGGACGCGTGGAAAAACGCCGTGCGTCCGGAGACGAAGATGTTCTTCCTCGAAACGCCGTCGAATCCGCTGACCGAAGTCGCCGACATCGAAGCGATCAGCAAGATCGCCAAAGCGTCGAACGCGCTGTTCGTGGTGGACAACTGTTTCTGCAGCCCGGCCTTGCAACAGCCGCTGAAGCTCGGCGCGGACGTCGTGATGCATTCGGCCACTAAGTTCCTCGACGGCCAAGGTCGCGTGCTCGGCGGTGCGCTGGTCGGCTCGAAGCAGTTCATCATGGAAAAGGTGTTTCCGTTCGTTCGCAGCGCCGGGCCGACGCTGTCCGCGTTCAACGCATGGGTGTTGCTTAAGGGTATGGAAACGCTGTCGCTGCGCGTCGAAAAGCAGTCAGCGAATGCGCTCGAAATCGCGCGCTGGCTGGAAGCGCATCCGGCCGTGAATCGCGTGTTCTATCCGGGGCTTGAATCGCACCCGCAGCACGCGCTGGCCATGCGTCAGCAGAAGGCGGGCGGCGCGATCCTCTCGTTCGAACTGAAGGGCGATACGCCGGAGCAAATGCGCGCGAATGCATGGCGCGTGATCGACAACACGAAGATCTGCTCGATCACCGGCAACCTCGGCGATACGCGTACCACCATCACGCATCCGGCTACGACGACGCATGGTCGCGTGACGCCGGAAGCGCGCGCGGCGGCGGGCATTAGCGAAGGCTTGATTCGTTTGGCGGTCGGTCTGGAAAACGCCGGCGATATTCGCGGCGATCTGGAGCGCGGTCTGGCGGGTTGAGCGAAGAAGGTTCGAGCGAATGCTCGAACGAATGTGTGAAGCAGGACAAGCGGGCCGCTGCGTTCAGGCGGCTCGCGCAATGAACCCACAGTGCAGTCCGTCAGTAGAAGAAAGCCGACGCGGCGAGTTTCAGTGCAATGAAACTCAGCGCGTGAAAACTCAGTGGCGCAACGCGCGCCACTGACCGGGCGCCAGCCCGAAACGCCGCGTGAACGCGTGCGTGTACGCGCTTTGATCGCCGAAGCCGATATCCAACGCGATATCGGTCAGCGAACGGCGCGGATCGGCGAGCAGCGTGAGCGACGTATCGAGCCGCAGCCGTTGCAAATAGCGATGCGGCGTTTCGCCGAAGGCCTCGATAAAAAGCTGATGAAAGCGCCGCATGCCGAAGCCGCAATGCGCGGCGAGGTCGGCGATCCGCAAAGGCTCCGACAAATGCGCGCGCAACCAGCGGTCGATGCGCGCAAAGTCGAGCCCCGCGCCGGCTGCCGGTGCGCCAACCGTGATGCCCGCGTCAGCCACCAACGCCGCCCCGAGCCGCGCGGCCGCGTCCCAGTGAAAACGCCGTGAATCGAGATCGTCGCCGAGAGCGCCGCCGGTCGCGTGCGCCGCGATGCGATGCACGAGCTGCGCAAGCGAGCCCTCCACGCAGACGGCCCGCGCGCGGTCGAACAAGCGTTCCGGCACGGCCAGCGTTGTGGCCGGCAAATCCAGCACCAACTGCCGGTTTTCGCCGACGCCCGCGTAAGCGTGCCGCGCGGCCGCCGGGATGAGCCAGGCGGAGCCGGCGTCGATGCGTTGCGCGATGCCGTCCACCGCCATCACCATCGCGCCGTCGAGCCCGAGCACGACCTGGTGAAAGTCGTGCACCTCCGACGCTTCGATCGTGCCGTAGCGGCGCAGCGAAACGCTAGGAGCGGTAACGGCGGCGTGGCTCATCGACGGTGCGCAGTGACAGGACAGCGAAAAGCTTAGACGCCGAGCAGTTCGACTTCGAACACGAGCGTTGCGTTCGGCGGAATCACGCCGCCCGCGCCGCGCACGCCGTAGCCGAGTTGCGGCGGGATGGTCAGCTTGCGCGTGCCGCCGACCTTCATGCCTTGCACGCCTTCGTCCCAGCCCTTGATGACCATGCCGCCGCCCAGCACGAATGCGAACGGGTCATTGCGGTCTTTGCTCGAGTCGAACTTCTGGCCATCGGTCAGCCAGCCGGTGTAATGCACGCTGACGGTCTTGCCGGCTACTGCTTCGGCGCCGGTGCCTTCAACGATGTCTTCGTACTTCAAGCCGGATTCGGTAGTCACAGTCGACATATGTCGCTCCTAAATTCAAAAACGTAAAAACCGACATTGTAGGCGTGTTGGCGCCGCATGCCGAGGATTGCCGCGTGGCACACGGATTGCGTGCCAGTTGGCCGTCCGGCCAGGCTGGTCGCGCCGGAGCGCATGCCTATAATGGGGCTTCTTTCAATCATCATGTACCGCCTGAGAGGGCTCGATCGTGACAACGTCTTCAACCGGAATTGCGGGCGAAAAGCCGGTCCCTTCCGGCTTCGCCGTATCCGAACGCACCGCGCATCTGCGCGCGGAAACCGCGCTGTTCATGCGTGACCATGTGCTGTCGCTGGTGTCGCATGATCTGCGTGGTCCGTTGAATGCCATTCATAGCTGGGCGTACGTGCTGGAGCGCAAGCTCGACGCGAACGACCCCAACGCGCAGCGCGCCGTCATCGGCATTCGCAATGGCGTGGACCAGCAGGTCAAGTTGCTCGAGACGATCGTCGACGCCACGCGCGCCGAAACCAAATCGCTGGCGCTGAACTATGCGTCATTTCCGCTGCATCCCTTACTCGATGAAACCGTGGAAGAAGTCCGCTCGGGCTTGGCTCGCACGCGCGGCGTGGAAGTCACGCTCGACTCGCAACTCGCCACCGAGCAACTCAACGGCGACCGCGAGCGCCTCGCTGCGGCGCTTTGGCTAATGCTGACGTTCGCAGTTGAAACGAGCCCGGAAGGCACCACGGTCGTCCTGTCCACGAAGGCCGACACGAACACGTGGCACGCCAGTCTCGCCTACGACACGAGCAGCACTACGTTGCAGGATCCCGCCTTGCCCCATGTGCTCGAAGCGTTTGCCCGCAAGCAGGCCTGCGAGCCGCGCGAAGCGAAACGGATCGCGTGGGTGCTGGCGTTGTGCAAGCGCGTCGCGGAAGCGCACGGCGGCGGTTTCGAGCAAGGCGAAGCAACCGGCGGCGACGCAGCCGGCAGCAGCATGGCCACGCTCGCGCTACGCATCCCATTGAGCGCAACTGCGGCAAGGTGAACGGTCCGGCTCAGCCACTTCGTTGGCGCGATTCGGATTTCACCGAGCTTTCACCCTCTATACTGACAACTTTTGTTGCCGGAGCTTTTCGCTTTGATCCAGGTCGTCGCCCTTATCGGTGCGTTGTTTCTCGTTGCCCTCAACGGCTTCTTTGTTGCCGCTGAATTCGGTCTGGTCAAACTGCGGCAGACGCGCGTGCAAAGCCTTGCCGCCAAACATGGCATGCGCGGGCGTCTGCTGGCCAAGGTGCACGGGCGTCTCGACGCCTATCTGTCCGCCTGCCAGCTCGGCATCACACTGGCGTCGCTCGGGCTCGGCTGGATCGGCGAACCCGCGTTCGCGGAGTTGCTCACACCAGTCTTCAGCTTGCTCGGCGTGGAATCGGAGAAGCTGATCCACGGCATCTCGCTGTTCTTCGCGTTCTCGTGCATTTCGTTTCTGCATATCGTGGTGGGAGAACTCGCGCCGAAGTCGCTGGCGATCCGCGAGGCGGAGAAGGTTTCGCTCTGGGCCGCCACGCCGCTCTACGGTTTTTACTGGGCCATGTATCCGGCCATCTGGGTGCTCAATTCGAGCGCCAACGCCGTGCTCAAACTGGCCGGCCTCGACGCCGATCACGGCCACGACTCGCACTACTCCACCGACGAACTCAAGCTGATCCTGCGCGGCCGCCGCGCCAACGTCGCCACGGAACTGGGTGCGGCGGACGGCGCCTACAGTCAGGACGAGTGGAACACGATCGCGCACTCGCTCGACTTTTCGCGCATGACCGTATCGGACCTCATGCGTCCGGCCTACGAAATGATCGGCTTGCGCCGCGATTTGCCGTTGCGCGACAACATGCAGGTGGTGGCGCGGCATCGCTTCAGCCGCTATCCGCTGTTCGAAGATGCGTCCGGCGAGCGCGTGGCCGGCATGATCCACTTGAAGGACCTGCTGCTGGCCCGCCATGCGGGCAGCACACTCGAGGATCTCTCCAAATACGCGCGGCCTGTGCAATACGTCACGCCGGAGATGCCGGCGCTCGAACTGTTTCGCCGCTTCCGCAAGGGCGCGCCGCACTTCGCGCTGGTCGGCCACAAGCGGGAGAAGCCGATCGGTTTCCTGACGCTCGACAATTTGCTCGGCGCGCTGGTGGGCCAGATCCACGACGAGTTCCGTCAGGGCGATGCAGACTGGACGCGCATGGACGACGGCACCTTGATGGGCAAGGGCAGCTTGCCGGTGGTGTCGCTGGAACGCGCGTTGGGGATCGACATCGACGAAGGCAAGGCCGAATCGGTCGGCGGCCTCGTGATTCAGGCGCTCAACGATTTGCCCAGCGAAGGGCAGCGGATCGAGTTCGACCGCTTCGACGTCGTGGTCAAGAAAATGAAAGGGCCGCGTATCGTACTCGTACGGGTTTATCCAAAGACCTTCGACGACGAAGGTGGTTGAGCCGCAGTAGCGCTGCGACAGCACAGGTAGAATTGTCGTCCACACCGTTGGGGGCGACATGGGATATCTGTTGGTACTGTGCGTCGGATTGCTGGCCGGCACGTTGAGCGGCGTGGTCGGCACCGGTTCATCCATGATGCTGATGCCCGTGCTCGTGATGCTGTTCGGTCCGCAACAGGCTGTGCCGATCATGGCGATCGCCGCGATCATGGGCAACTTCGGCAAGGTCCTCGCGTGGTGGCGCGAGATCGACTGGCGCGCGTGCGGCGCCTACTGCGTGACTGCCGTGCCGGGCGCGGCGCTGGGTGTGCGAACGCTGCTCGCGTTGCCGCCGCACGCGGTCGAAATTGCGTTGGGCTTATTCTTCGTCGCGATGGTGCCCACCCGGCGCTGGCTCGCGCGCCGGGACATCAAGTTCTCGTTGTGGCAGCTCTCGCTGATCGGCGGCGTGGTGGGTTTTCTCACCGGCATCGTCGTGTCCACCGGACCGATCACCGTGCCCGTGTTCATGTCTTACGGCCTCGTGAAGGGCGCCTTTCTCGCAACCGAAGCGGCGGGCTCACTGACTGTCTACGCAGCCAAAGTCGCGGTCTTCAATCATTTCGGCGCGTTGCCGTTGCATGTGGTGATCGATGGCTTGATCACCGGCTCCGCGTTGATGGTCGGCTCGTTTGCCGCGCGGTCTATCGTGGTTCGGATGAGTCCATCGACGTTCAAACTGGTCGTCGATGGCTTGATGTTGTCGTCGGGACTTTCACTGCTGTGGGCGGCAGGGCGCTAGCCTCAAGCAAGCCGCGTGGCCGCCTAGGCGACGGACGCCTGAAAAAAAGGCGGTTAGAACACTTAAGCTCCAACCGCCTTCACCCACAAGAACTAGAAGATCAACCGCGCGGCACGCCATCCTCCACCAACACCGCGATCGGCATTGCACCCAGCGCATCGCGCAGATACAGCAAACCGTTTTCATCCACCTTCGGCGCGGCGGGACTCAACCAGTCGAACAGCGCTCTCGCGGACAAATCCGACGGCATCTCCAGCGCGGTGTCTTCCCATTTGGCCGGATCGACCATCGGCAAGTCGCCTTCCTCGCCGAGCAAACCAGCCGCTAGCCGGCTCGCCACCACCACGGCCCATGCATTGCCATGCCGCCGTGCAAACGCGATCACACTCGACGCGTGCTTACCGCGCACCGCAAGCGGCAGATATTCGCTCTGACTCAGCAGCTCCGGCAAATGCGTGCGCAACGCGAGCACGCGCTGCACTACCGCGAGCTTCACGCGTCCATCGTGCCAGCTCGACAGGAATTCCGACGGTGGCGTTTGCGCGAGCCACGCCTCGCGTTTAGCGAAATCGACGGGCCGGCGATTGTCCGGATCCACCAGACTGAAGTCCCACAACTCGGTGCCCTGATAAAGATCGGGAATCCCAGGCGATGCCAGCCGCAGAACCGTCTGCTGCAAACTATTGAGCGCACCGGCGCGACCGATTCGCGCGACGAACGCGGACAACTCCTTCAGGAAGCCGTCACGCCGTTGCGGCGCGAGGATGTCGAACAGGAAATCGCGACAGGCGGCCTCGTACGCTTCGTCGGGCGCGAGCCAGTTGGTCTGCAGCTTGGCTTCGCGCAGCGCCTTCAACTGCCATTGCGCGACGCGCTCGGCTAGCTCCTTCACGCCGGCTTCGTCGTCGGGCTGCAGATCCGGTGGCCAGCAACCCACCAGCGTTTGATACAGCATCGCTTCGGCGGCGGGGCCGGGCGCCCAGTCATAGCTCGTGTCCTGGCCGACGCTGCTGACGGATTTGCCATCGAGCGCGCGACGATGCGGCGCATTCAACGTGGACCACGCGCGCAACGTCGCGCTCCAGTCACGCGCGATCTCGCTCAACACGGCGAGCCGCGCGCGCACGTCTTCGCCACGTTTGTGATCGTGCGTGGCAGTCGCGAGCATCGCGTGAGGGAAGCGCTGCGAACGCTCCAGATTCGCCGCATGAAACGCTTCGACCGACAACGCGAACTCGCCCGGGTCCGAGCCGACCTCGTTGCGCGACAACAGCCGGCCATAGCGATAGCACGCCGTATCTTCGACCGCCTTCGCGGCGACCGGCGCGGTCAACTGCGAGAACAGCGTTTGCGCGGCGCGTCGCGCGGAACCGGCATGGCTCGGCGGCGCACCGTTCTGGCCTTGCTGCGGCGTGCCGCTGCGGCCGGGCGGCGGCTCTTCGGCGCTGCCGCCGAGCCACGCATTCACGCGCTCCAGCGCAACGAGATCCGCGCGCGAAAGCGTTTGTCTTGCGCCCTCCAAAGCCTGGTCGAAATAGACGTTATCCGCCGCGCTGCGCAGACCATTCTGCGGATAGATTCGATACACCGGAAAATGCACGACCAGTTCGGTCAGCACACGCCGCAGCGTGGTGAACGTGAAGTCGCGCGTGGCCAGCGAATCGCGCGCAATGCGATGCAACGCGCGCGCTGCGCGGTCGAGTTCCGCGGAGAGGTTCTCCGCGAGAATCTTGCGGCGCGCGACCAGCGCTTCGTCGGCGAAACGCGGGCTGCGGCCGGTCAGTTCGGTCCACGTTTGCGCGAGCGGTTCGGCGCCGGCCGGATCGTGCAGCAACGCGCCGACGTCGCTCATGAAATCGTAGCCGGTCGTGCCGTCTACCGGCCAATCGTCGCGCAGCGGTTCGCCGCGTCCGAGAATCTTTTCGACCACCACATACGGCGCGGTGTCGCGCAGTTCCGTTAGACGCTGCCGCAAACGCTGGCAGTATTCACGCGGCTCGGCGAGGCCGTCGACGTGATCGATCCGCAAGCCGTCCACCACGCCTTCCTGATAAAGACGGAACGGCAGCGCATGCACGGCCTCGAACACTTCGGGCCGCTCCACGCGCACACCGGCGAGCGTCGAGATGTCGAAGAAACGCCGCCAGTTCACCTCGTCGGACGCGGTGCGCCACCACGCCAAGCGGAAGTGTTGCCGCTCGATCAGCCGATGCAGCCGGTCACGCGTCACAGGGTCGTCCGGAGAATAAGCCTGCAGCGCGATCTCGATGGCCGAGTCACCGTTTTGCGCGACGAATTCGCGCAGCATGTCGCGGCCTTCCACGGCGCGCGGATGATCCGTGGGCTGCGTCGTGAGTCCGTGGAATCGTTCGGCGAGCGCGTTGAGATCGGAGCGGTCGGCGCTTTGCAGGATCGACGCGTAATCGGTCGGGCACACCGGGAACACGTGCAGGCCGTAGCCGATATAAAAGCGCCCAAGGTCGGCCGCAAAATGCAGCGCGATGCGGCCCGCCGCGAGTTCTTCGCCGTACGCCGCGCCGAGCGTGGGTAGCAGCACCTTGCCGCGCAGGGCGGGATCGGGCGAATGCCAGTCCACGTCGAAATGGCGTGCATAGGCGCTGTGACGGCCCCATTCGAGAATATCGAGCCACCACGCGTTGCTCGATCCGCCGACGCCCATATGGTTCGGCACCGTGTCGATGATCAGCCCCATGTTGTGCGCGCGCAGTTTGTCGACGAGGCGCTTGAGCGCCGCCTCGCCGCCGCATTCGGCGCTGACCTGGGTGTAGTCGACGGTGTCGTAGCCGTGCATCGAGCCCGGCTCGGCCGTCGTGATGGGCGACGCGTACACGTGGCTGATGCCGAGCGCGGCGAAGTAGTCGACGTGCTTCGCGGCATCGTCGAAGGTAAAGCCTCGATGGAACTGGAGGCGTAGCGTGGAGCGCGGGACGGTCATGGCGTATCAGGCTCCGAAGAAGCATTGGAAGAAGGAAGCGGGGCGGTTGCGGCGCGGCGCGCGCGATCGACCGCGAGCAGCCGGTCGCAGAACGTGTCGTCTTCGAACAGTTCGTCGATCGGCACGCTCACGCGGCGGCGCCAGTTCGGATGTTCGTCGATCGAGCCGGGCAGATTCGGCTGCTCGACTTGCGCGAGCAGATCCTCGAGCGGAAACGTCACCAGCGGGCCGGGCGTTGCGGCGACGAAGGCGAGCGCTTCGTCCACGGGCGCGCTGTCGGGAGGCGGCGCGGGCACATCGGGCGCGGCCACGCCCGCCAGCTGGAACGCGCGCCACAACTCGGCGCGATCTTTCGCGCGCTCTTCCTGGGCGGCTTCCTCGGGATCGCGGCCGTCGGCGCGCGCCATCGTCTGGCCGATCTTGTTGCGCCATGTGATGTCGCTGCCGCGCCACCAGCCGGCGACCGTCGGCAGATCGTGCGTGGTCGTGGTGCCGACCGCATTGCGGTCCCAGTCGGCCGGCGGCTTGAATCCTTTGCCGTCGTGCGCGCCCTCGAACCACAATACGCGAATGCCGGCGATGCCGTGCTCTTCGAGCCGCTCGCGAAAACCCGGTGGCACCGTGCCAAGATCTTCACCGATCACGATCGCGCGATGCCGCCACGATTCGAGCGCAATCAGCCGCAACAGGTCTTCGAGCGGGTAGCGCAGGTACGCGCCGTTACGCGCGCTTTCGCCTTCTGGCACGAGCCACAGCCGCCGCAAGCCGAGAATGTGATCGATGCGGATGCCGCCGGCATGCGCGAACGCCGCCCGCAGCATGTCGATGAACGCGGAGAAGCCCTGCGTGCGCATCGCATGCGGCGAAAACGTGGTGAGTCCCCACGCCTGACCGGCCTGGTTGAACAGGTCCGGCGGCGCGCCGACCGACACGCCTTGCAGCATGTCGTCGCGATACGACCACGCGTGACTGCCGGCGCTATCGCATCCCACCGCGAGATCGGCGATCAGGCCGACGGCCATGCCGGCATCGTGCGCGACGTGTTGCGCGTGCGACAAACCCTTGGCGGCCAGCCATTGCAGGAATAGATGGAAATCGACCTCGTGACGGTTGGCCTCGGCGAAGGCTTCGACTTCCGGACTGCGCGGATCGCGCAGTGCCTCGGGCCAATTGCGCCAATGTCCGTTCCCACCTTCTTGCGAGAGTTGCGCTGCCTGCAACGCTTCGAAGCGCGCATGATCTTCGAGCGCGCGCCCGGCGCGTTCGCAGAAGCCGTGAAACTCCAGCGCGCGCGGCGTGGTTTGCGCGCGCTCGTGTTCGCAGAATTGCTCGTACAGCGCGCGCAAGACCTTCAGCTTCAGCACGACCGCGTTCGGCCAGTCGATCAACGGCAAGCGTTCGAGTTTCGACCATGCGTCGCCGGCCTGGGCGGCTTCGAGTGCGGCATGCGCCGCATCCGCGCCGAACACGGCGGCGGGATCGATGTGCGTGACGTTCAACCACAAACGCGACGACGGCGAATACGGACTGAAGCGCTCCGGCTCCGCGCTGAACATCGCATGCGTCGGACTGACGGCGAGCGCGTGCGCGCCACGCTTCGCACTTTCCACGGCGATTTGCGCGAGCGCCGAATAATCGCCGATGCCGCCGTCGCCTGTACGGCGCAAGCCGTATAACTGCGCGGCCATGCCCCATAGCCGCGGCACGGGCTTATCGTCGCCGCTTGCGTCGCCGTGCAACGTGCGCCAGGCGTCGGCGACCGTATAGCAGCGCGGCGGCGCCACGGCTAGCGTGATGCGTTGTTCGTGGATCACGAGCGTGTGATAGCCGGCTTCGTCGATCGGCGCGAGGAGCGCTTCTTCGCCTTTGGGCGCCGTGAACCTGCCGTCGATGATCGAGCCGCTTTCCAGTTCGATCCGATAGTGGCTGCCGGATTTGATCGCCGCAATGGGCAACGCAATGCCGCGTCCGAGTTCGGCGGTCATCAGCGGGGGCAGTTTGCGGCCCGACAATTCGGCTTCCAGTGCGGCGGCGCTGTGGCGGATTTCCGTCGCGTTGCCGCACGGCAAACCCATCCGTGCGAGCAGTACGGCAAGTGTGCTTTCAGGCACATGCTGCGTCGTGTGGTGCGCATCCTGCCACTCCACCTCGAAGCCGGCGCGCGAGGCGAGAGTGACGATCGTGTCGTGAGGGCGTCGGGTAGTCACGCGTGGCGCTCCTGTTGTCCTGCGATGCGAGCATCGTGGCCGATGGCGTAGCCGCAGACG
This sequence comes from Paraburkholderia phytofirmans, assembly GCF_046028095.1. GTDB lineage: Bacteria > Pseudomonadota > Gammaproteobacteria > Burkholderiales > Burkholderiaceae > Paraburkholderia > Paraburkholderia phytofirmans_A. The sequence goes on along the minus strand of NZ_JAQQDJ010000012.1, from coordinate 235,013 downwards.
TCGCCGGTCATCCATGCGACGAATGCGTAGGGCGGCAAAACCTTGACCTCGACCTGTTCGCGCACGCGCGGCGGTGTTTCGAAAATCACTTTTCCGGCGGGAATTTCAGTGCACGCCACGCTCTCTTTCGAGAGATTCAGCGCAACCGATAACGTCTCCCCGTCGCAGAGCTTCCAGCGCGCGACCAGCGCATTGGCGTCGCCGCCATTCGCCGCGGTCAGCACGGTTACGCCGCACGACTTGCTGTGTTGCAGACGCGGGGTAACCAGCTTGGCGCGCACCGCGAGTGCGGATTTGTAGAAGTGCATCCAGTCGAGCCGGTCTTTCGCTTCATCGCTTTCGTGCTTCCCTGCTTCGGGCGACGCCGGCGGCGATGAGGCCGCGAACGTCTTCACGTCGTTCGGATCGGGAATCTGGGCGCGGCGTTTCTCGTCGCTGAATGAAGAAAAGCGCGCGAATTCGCGGCGGCGTCCTTCGCGGACCGCGTCGGCGAGATCGCCGGTGTAGTCGGTGAAAAACAGGAACGGTTGCGTCGAGCCGTACTCTTCGCCCATGAAAAGCAGCGGGATTTGCGGCGACAGCAGCAGCAGGCCGGTGGCGGCGCGCAATGCGTCGTCCGAGGTCAGTTTGCGCAAGCGCTCGCCGAACGCACGGTTGCCGATCTGATCGTGGTTCTGCAAAAACATCACGAACGAAGTGGGCGGCAGATGACTGCTTGCTTCACCACGCGGCTTGCCGTCGTGAATCGGCGACGGGTCGCCCTGATACGCAAAGCCCTCCGACAGCACGCGCGCAAGACGCCGGATCGGCTGATCTTCGTACGCGTGGTAATAGCCTTCGGTTTCGCCGGTCAGCAGCACATGCAGCGTGTTGTGCGCGTCGTCGTTCCATTGCGCGTCGAAATGCGTTTCCAGCAAGCTCGCGCTGTTGTGCTCGTTTTCGAGCACCAGATGCACATGCCGGCCGTGCTGCACTTTGGCGCGGATATGATCGGACAATTCGCGCAGCCACGTGTGGTTGTCGATTGCGTGCACCGCGTCGAAACGCAGGCCGTCGAGACGATATTCGTTGATCCAGTAGATGGCGTTATCCGTGAAGAAGTCGCTCACTTCGTTGCGCTCGAAATCGATCGCCGGACCCCACGGCGTGTGCGTGCCTTCACGGAAAAACGAGCGGGCGTATTCGTGCAGATAGTTGCCGTCCGGGCCGAAGTGGTTGTAGACCACGTCGAGAAACACCATCAGGCCGAGACCATGCGCGGTGTCGATCAGCGCTTTCAGTTCTTCGGGGCGGCCGTAAGCGGAATCGGGCGCATACGGCAGCACGCCGTCATAGCCCCAATTGTGCTTGCCGGGAAAGTCGTTCAACGGCATCAATTCGATGGCGGTGACGCCGAGCGCGGCAAGTTCCGGCAGCCGCTTCTGCACGCCCGCATAACCGCCCATTGCGCCGACGTGCAACTCGTACAACACCGTTTCTTCCCAGGGCCGTCCGTGCCAGTTCGTGTGTTCCCAATGGTAGGCGCGCGGATCGATGACCTCGCTCGGCCCATGCACGTCTTGCGGCTGAAAACGCGACGCCGGATCGGGCACCGCATGCTCGCCATCCAGCCGGAAACGGTATAGCGTGCCAGCGCCGCCGTCGACGGTTGCTTCGAACCAGCCATTGCCGGTGGGCGTCATATCGTGCGCGCCCTTGGCGGGGCCGTTTTCGATTTCCACCTGGACGTGCTGACACGAAGGCGCCCAGAAGCGAAACCGCGTGCGCGGCTTCGCACCCGTCGCGCCTAGCAGCTGCGCGCCGAACGGCAAACAATGCGCGTGATGATGCGCATGAGGATCAATCGGACTTTCGGACATGATTCGTCACCATTCAGTTTTGCTTTCGAGCCGCGTGTCACGCGCCGCTCGCGCCGGCGCTGCCTGAGACAACGCACAACGCGTACAACGACAACGCGCAATAACGCGGCCCGCATGCTGTCGGGTCGCGGCGCCGCTGCCTAAGTGGTCGGCGACGTATCGCTACTGGGCGGATGCGCACCCGGATCGGGCGGCAGCGCCGTCAGAAGCCGCGGTCCATGCTGCGGACCGGCCTTCCAGCCCGCCTGCCAATCCGCTTCGCCGACCGGCTGCGCAGCCAGCATCACGAGGCTGTGTGCGGCCACTTCGACCTCCGCCACAGCCAGCCGATGCGGCGCGCTCTCCGGCTCCGCAGTGTCTAACAGCACGTGCCATTCCAGGTGCGGAGCGGGCGGTGTAAAACGCAGTGTTTCCTCGTTGGCGTTGAGCATCATCAACAATACTTCTGTTTCGCCGTTTAAGCCTGGACCCGCGCGGCGCAACGTAAACGCGCGGCCTTCGGGGTCCTGCCAGGCCTCGATGGTGAGCGGATCGCCGTGTTCGTCGAACCAGCCGACATCGAACAGGCCCGGCAACACTTCACGATCGCCGAACAGAAAACGCGTTTCGCGCAGCAGCGGATGTTGCTTGCGCAGCGCGATCACCCGCGCGACGAACGCGGTCATCTGCTGGCCGTCCGGCGAATCCGCTCGCTCCCAGTCGATCCATGAAATTTCGTTGTCCTGGCAATACGCGTTGTTGTTGCCGTTCTGCGTACGCAGCGATTCGTCGCCGGCCAGCACCATCGGTGTGCCGAGCGCCATCAGCAGCGTGGCGATCAGCGAGCGCGCTACACGCTTGCGCGTGGCGAGAATCGCGGGGTCGTCGGTGGTCCCTTCCACGCCCCAGTTGCGGCTGCAGTTTTCATTGTGGCCGTCGTTGTTGCCTTCGCGATTGGCTTCGTTGTGCTTCTGCTCGTAAGCGGTGACGTCGGCTAACGTAAAACCGTCATGCGACGTGACAAAATTGACCGATGCCCACGGCTTTCTCGCGCGCCGGTTGAAGAGATCCGCCGAGCCGGTCAGCCGCGCGGCAAGGTCCGGCCGCAAGCCGGCGTCGCCGCGCCAGAAACGTCGCACGGTATCGCGGAAACGGTCGTTCCATTCGCTGAAGCCCGGCGGATGATTGCCTAGCTGATAACCGCCAGGACCGATGTCCCACGGCTCGGAAATCAGTTTGCGTTGCGACAGGATCGGGTCTTGACGCAACGCGTCGAAGAAACCGGAGCCGGGATCGAAACCGTGTTGTTCACGCCCGAGCGTGACGCCGAGATCGAAACGGAAGCCGTCGATATTGAACGCTGTCGACCAGTAGCGCAGCGAATCCATCACCATTTGCAGCACGCGCGGATGCGGCAGATTTACTGTGTTGCCGCAGCCTGTGTCGTTGATATGGTGACGTTCGTCCCCGGGAATCAAACGGTAATAGCTGGCATTGTCGAGGCCGCGCCACGACACTGTCGGCCCCATTTCGTTGCCTTCGCAGGTGTGGTTGTAGACCACGTCGAGAATCACCTCGATGCCGGCCGCGTGCAACTGACGCACGGCGATACGCATTTCGTCGAGCCGGTGCGTGCTCAGATACGAGGGCTCCGGTGCGAAAAATGCCGCTGTGTTGTACCCCCAGTAGTTGCGTAGCCCGCGCTCCACCAGAAAGCGGTCGTTGAGAAATGCGTGCACGGGCAGCAGTTCAACCGCGGTCACGCCGAGCTTCACCATATGCTCGATGAACTCCGGCGAAGACAGCGCCGCGAACGTGCCGCGTTCATGCTGACGCAAATCGGCGCGCAACATCGAGGCGCCGCGCACATGCGTCTCGTAGACGATGGTTTCGCCCCACGGCACATTCGGGCGTTTGTCGTGCGACCAGTCGAACGCTTCGTCGATCACCACGCACTTCGGCATGGCCGGCGCCGAATCGCGCCGGTCGATGGACAGGTCCGCGCGATTCGAATGCACGCGATAACCGAACAGCGCATCGGACCAGCGAAACTGACCGACCAGTTTGCGCGCGTACGGATCGAGTAACAGCTTGTGCGGGTTGAAGCGATGCCCATGCTGCGGCTGATACGGCCCGTGCGCGCGAAACCCGTAAGCGGTGCCCGGATGCGCATTCGGCAGGTAGCCGTGCCAGATTTCGTCGGTGCATTCCGGCAGCGCGTAGCGGCGGATTTCCTTGCGGCCGGTGGGATCGAACAGGCAAAGCTCGATTTTTTGCGCGTTCGCCGAGAACACTGCAAAGTTGACGCCGAGGCCGTCCCAGCTGGCGCCGAGCGGATAGGGCGAACCGGGCAGAAGCCGGTCGGGCATTGCATGCGACATGATTCCCCTTCCTTGTTCTGATTGTTGAACGCTATCGTGGGTCTTCATGCAACGAGCGCGCGGCGCGAAAATTTCGCACGCCGCGCGCTCGCTTCACCGCTCGTCCTTCGTTAGTCCGCGCGCAATACGATCGTCGCAAGCGGCGGCAGCGTCAGCGAAGCGGAATTCGGCCAGCCGTGGCTCGATTGCTCGTCGGTATGGATCACTCCGCCATTGCCCATGTTCGAGCCGCCATATACGCCGGCGTCCGTATTGAGCACTTCCGACCAACGTCCGCCACGCGGCATGCCGATCCGGTAACCGACTCGCGGCACCGGCGTCATATTGCAGACCACGACCACTTCGCGGCCGGCGCCGTCGGTACGGCGATAGGCGAATACGCTGTTGCCGCTGTCGTCGCCGATCAGCCATTCGAAGCCGCCCGGCTCGCAATCGAGCAGATGCAGCGCCGGCTCCTCGCTATACAGCCGGTTAAGGTCGCGCACCAGCTTCTGAACGCCGTGGTGGTTCGGATCGTCGAGCAGATGCCAATGCGGCGACGTATCGTGATCGAACTCCGCCATCTGACCGAATTCGCCGCCCATGAACAGCAGCTTCTTGCCCGGATGCGTCCACATGAAACCGAAGTACGCGCGCAGGTTGGCGAACTTCTGCCACCTGTCGCCGGGCATCTTGCCGAGCAGCGAGCCCTTGCCGTGCACCACTTCGTCGTGCGAGAGCGGCAGCACGAAGCGCTCCGAATACGCGTACACCATGCCGAACGTCAGCATGTGGTGATGGTATTGGCGGTAGACCGGATCTTCTTCCATGTAGTGCAGCGTGTCGTGCATCCAGCCCATGTTCCATTTGAACTGGAAACCGAGGCCACCGTCCTCGACACGCGCCGTCACGCCCGGCCATGCGGTCGATTCCTCGGCGATCGTGATCGCGCCCGGCACCCCCGGAACGTAGCCGACTTCGTGATTCAGGCGCTTCAGGAATGCAATCGATTCGAGGTTCTCGCGACCGCCGTAAATATTCGGCACCCACTCATCGGCGGCGCGCGAATAGTCGCGATACAGCATCGAGGCGACCGCGTCCACGCGCAGACCGTCGACGTGATAACGCTTAAGCCACGCCAGCCCCGAAGCGACCAGGAACGCACTCACCTCGTTGCGGCCGAGGTTGTAGATCATCGTGTTCCAGTCCTGGTGATAGCCTTCGCGCGGGTCGGCGTGCTCATAGAGCGGCGTGCCGTCGAAGTCGATCAGGCCATGCGCGTCGTTCGGAAAGTGCGCGGGCACCCAGTCGAGAATCACACCGAGTCCGGCTTCGTGCGCCTTGTCGACGAATCTTGCGAACTGTTCGGGCTTGCCGAAGCGTGCCGACGGCGCGAACTGGCCGAGCGGCTGATAACCCCACGATCCGCCGAACGGGTGCTCGGCAATCGGCATGAACTCCACGTGCGTAAAGCCCATGCTTTTCACGTACGGAATCATGCGCTCCGCGAGCTCATCCCAGTCGAGTCCGCGCTGACCTTGTTCCGCAACGCGCAGCCACGATTCCGCATGCGCTTCGTAGATCGAGATCGGCGAGCGCGGCGTCTGCTTATCGGCGCGCGACTGGATCCATTCGTGATCGGTCCACGGGAACTGCTCGATCTCGTCGACGTGCGCCACGATCGACGCGGTGCCCGGCGGCTTCTCGGTTTGCATCGCGCACGGATCGGCTTTCAGGGGCAGCGGATGACCATCGCGCGAGAGCAGCTCGTATTTGTAGCGTGTGCCCGGCCCGACGCGCGGCACGAACAATTCCCACACGCCAGCCTGATGCCGCAGCCGCATCGGATGACGGCGGCCGTCCCACGCGTTGAAGTCGCCCACCACCGAAACGCGCCGTGCGTTCGGCGCCCACACGGCGAAGCGCACACCCGGCACGCCGTCAAATTCCATCGGATGGGCGCCGAGGCATTCGAGCACCGCGTACGGATCGCCGCCGGCGAGCCGGCCAAGCGGCTCGTCGCCGAGAACCGGACCGAACGAATACGTGTCCTCGATTTCCTGCACTACGCCATGCCAGTCGATTCGCAAACGGTACGGCGCCGCAGTCGTGACGCGGCCGGCAAACAGCCCCGGGCGCAATTGCTCAAGTTCGCCTAGCAGCGCACCGTCGGCGCGCGCAATCACGCTGACATGCGCGGCGTTCGGCAACAGCGCGCGCACCACTGGACCCGCGTCCGTCTGATGCATGCCGAGTTGCGAGAAAGGATCAGGGTGACGCGCTTCGACGAGCGCGTCGATCTCGAGCGGTTGGAGGCCTATGGCCGGATCATGCTCACTCATAGTCGCCCTCGGCCGGATTAGGCGGTGTGGCGGCGCCTGGCGCCTGGGTTGAGGAATCGTGGCCTGGCGCGCCGGTGTCACCGAGCAAGCGGCTGGTGAGCGCGGCGAGGCCGCGTACCGGCAAGCTGAGCCACGTCGGGCGGTTGGCCGCTTCGTAACGGATTTCGTAGGCGGCTTTTTCGATCAGGAACAGATCGAGCAAGGCCTGTTCGGCTTCGGGCGCGACGAGCGGCGTCGCAGCTTCCGCTGCCGCTGCGCGGTACTCGCTGAGGAACGTTTCGGTGGCATGCGCGCGGAAACGATCGAACAGCGCGCGCTTACGATCGGCGGTCTGTTGCGGCGCGGCTTCCATAGTGGACTGCGCCGCCGCGCTCGCATACGACAGCGAGCGCAGCAGGCCGGCCACGTCACGCAGCGGGCTCGATTTCTGACGACGTTCTTCGAGCGACCGCGCCGGCTCGCCTTCGAAGTCGATCAGGAACGCGTCGCCCTGCGCGACCAGTACCTGGCCGAGATGGAAGTCGCCGTGAACGCGGATGCGCAGCGCGCCTGCGTCAGCGGAAACCAGCTTGTCGACGGCGGCCACCAATTGCGTACGGCGGTCGATCAGGCTCTGCGCCAGTGCTTTGGTTTCCGGATCGCTCATCTGCTCGATGCGCGGCGCGAGCAGATCGAGCGCGCTGGCGAGCATCGCCTGCGTGCCGTCCACCCATGCCTTCACCTGCTCCGCGCTGGCGGGTTCCGGCGCGAACGCCGGGTCGTCCGTCGGCGAGGCGAGCGCCACGTGCAGTTCGCCCAGCCGTCTGCCGATGATGCCGGCCAACGTGCTGTAGCCTTCCAGGAGAATCGCCTCGTTGGAGCGGTCCGGCGCCGATTGCGATTCGGTATCGACGGTGATGGCGAGTTCATCCACCGAGCGGCGCAGATAATCGAGCGACCAGTTCCACGCGTCGCCCTGATTCTCGATATAGCCTTGCAGGATACAGAGTGTGTGCGGCACGCCTTCGGGATCGACGCGCACCACTTCGCCATACAGCGGCGCGGTGTTTGCGTAGCCCAGTTGCGTCAGATAGCGGCTGATTTCGGCTTCCGGATGGATGCCGCTCACGAGGCGCCGCACCAGCTTCAGCACGACGGTGTCGGCGATGATCAACGAGCTATTGCTCTGCTCAGCCGCGAGCCAACGAATCTCCGGCCGTTCGCCGAGCCCTTCGAGTTCGTCGAAACGCTCGGTCGGCAGAAACTTGATTTCGCTCTTCTGCACAGTCGGCACCACGGCGCGTTCGCGCAGCTTGCGCATCACGCCGTGAGCGAAGATGGGTAACGCAAACGCGTCCGTCAGATGCCCCACGTTGCGGCCACGCCGCACGCGCGCGAAGGCCAGTTGCTTGAACAACGGGAAAGTGGTTTCGCCGCCCCACGTGATCGCGATAGGCACCACATAGCGTTCGGTGTGACCGCCCACGTCCGCTTCAATTTCGGTGAAGGCGAAGCCGCCGTGCGGAATCGTGGTCAATGCCGCGAGCCGCACCGCATTGAGCTTCTGATCCTTCGAGGCGAACCAGCGGCGCCGGCTCAGCCACGAAGGCAGCACTTCTGATTCGAGAACGCGCACGTTCTCCGGCGTCGGACCGACCTGGCCTTCGCGGATCACGATCGTGACGAATTCCGGCAGCGATTCCGAATGGGCCTGTGCCCACGTCGGACGTTGGGCACCCGGGCAGAGCATGAACCACAGGAAGCCATACGGCGGGAACGTCAGCAGATAAGTCAGTTGGCCGATGGCAGGGAACACGGAGTCCGCGGTCATTTCGATCGGCACTGAACCGTTGAACTCGGACAGATCGAGTTCCACCGCTTGCGGCGCGCGCGACAGATTCGCCACGCACAGGATCGGCGGTTCGCCTGGCATCTCGCGCAGATACGCGAGAATCTTGCGGTTTTCCGGCTTCAGGAAGCGGATCGTGCCGCGCCCGAAAGTCTGTTTCGCGCGGCGCGTGGCGAGCATGCGCCGGGTCCAGTTCAGCAGCGAGTGCGGGTCGCGGCTCTGCGCTTCCACGTTCACCGCGTCGAAACCGTACAGCGAGCCCATGACCGGCGGCAGCACCAGTTGCTCAGGGTCGGCGCGCGAGAATCCGCCGTTGCGATCCGACGACCACTGCATCGGCGTACGCACGCCGTCGCGGTCGCCCAAGTGGATGTTGTCGCCCATGCCGAGTTCGTCGCCGTAATAGATCACGGGCGTGCCGGGCATGGAGAGCAGCAGCGAATTGATCAGCTCGATACGGCGGCGGTCGCGCTCCATGAGCGGCGCGAGGCGGCGGCGAATGCCGAGATTCAGGCGCGCGCGGCGATCGCTCGCATAGGTGTTCCACAAATAATCGCGCTCGGAATCCGTGACCATTTCCAGCGTCAGCTCGTCGTGATTGCGCAGGAAAATCGCCCACTGATTCGTTGCTGCTAGGTCAGGCGTTTGCCGCATGATGTCGGTGATCGGGAAGCGGTCTTCGCTCGCAATCGACATGTAGATGCGCGGCATCAGCGGGAAGTGGAACGCCATGTGGCATTCGTCTTCGTCGCCGAAATATTCCTTCACGTCTTCCGGCCACTGGTTGGCTTCGGCAAGCAGCATCCGGTTCGGATACTCGGCGTCGATGGTGGCGCGGATCTTCTTCAGAATCGCGTGCGTTTCCGGCAGATTCTCGTTGTTCGTGCCTTCACGTTCGACCAGATACGGCACTGCGTCGAGCCGCAGCCCGTCGATGCCCATATCGAGCCAGAACCGCATCACCTGCAACACTTCCTTCAGCACGGCCGGATTGTCGAAGTTCAGGTCGGGCTGATGCGAGTAGAAGCGGTGCCAGTAATACGCGCCCGCCACCGGATCGTGCGTCCAGTTGGACGGCTCCGAGTCGATGAAGATGATCCGCGTTTCCTGGTACTTCTGATCGGTGTTCGACCACACGTAGTAGTTGCGGTGATTCGAGCCCGGCTTCGCGCGGCGCGCGCGCTGAAACCACGGGTGCTGATCCGACGTGTGGTTGATCACCAGCTCCGTAATCACGCGAATGCCGCGTGCGTGCGCTTCCTGAATGAAGCGCTTCACGTCGGACAGGTTGCCATAGTCCGGGTGAACATTGCGGTAGTCGGCGATGTCGTAGCCGTCGTCGCGCCGTGGCGACGGATAGAACGGCAGCAGCCAGATCGCGTTCACACCGAGTTCGGCGATGTAGTCGAGCTTGGCGATCAGGCCGGGAAAGTCGCCGACGCCATCGTTGTTCGCATCGAAGAACGACTTGATGTGCACCTGATAGATGATCGCGTCTTTGTACCAGAGCGGATCGTCGCTCAAGGCCGCGGGTTTGCCGCGCCGATTGGTGCGCGGCTTGGCCGTGTTGCCGGGAGCATTGCCCACCGGTGACTGTGTCGTTGTTTGAGCTGGGTCGTCACGCTTCATGTCGCACCTTCCGTTGAGGTTGGGTTGCCAGCGTCTGCGTGATGAACGCTGTCGGAGTCGCTGTCGGCTTCATCCGGCCGTTCGGCGGGCAGACCGCCGAGCGGCGCGATGCGCCAGATCGAGAACGGCTGGCCCGACCCGAGCTGGACGTGCTGCCAGCGGCCGTGCCATTCGAAGCGGGCGCCGGTCATCTGGTCGGTGACTTCCAGCGGGCCATGATCGTGCAGATTCCATTTCTGGAAAGTCTCCCACGACAATTCGATATCCGCGCCCTGTTCGTTGAAGGGGTCGAGATTGATCGCGACGAGAATCACGTTGTCGCGCGACTCGGTCGCCTTTTCGAAGAATAGGATGTGGTCGTTATGCGCGGGCAGGAATGTCAGGCCGAGATGCGTTTGCAGCGCCGGGTTCGCGCGGCGAATGCGGTTCAGCGCAGTGATCTCGCCGGTGATGTTGCCGGGCCGGTTCCAGTCCCACGCGCGCAACTGGTACTTCTCGGAGTCGAGATATTCCTCGCTGTTCGGCAGCGCGGCGGCCTCGCATAGCTCGAAACCACTATACACGCCCCACAAACCAGCCAGCGTCGAGGCAAGCGCGGCGCGAATCAGAAAGCCCGTGCGTCCCTGCGATTGCAGATGCCGCGGGTTGATGTCCGGCGTATTCACGAAGAAGTTCGGCCGGTACGAATCACGCGCGCCGGTCTGCGTGAGCTCGGTCATGTACTCGATGAAATCGCGCTTGGATTCCCGCCACGTGAAGTACGTGTACGACTGCGAGAAACCGATCTTGCCGAGCCGGTTCATCATGCGTGGGCGCGTGAAGGCTTCGGCGAGAAAGATCGTGTCGGGATAGCGCGCGCGAATATCGCCGATCACCCATTCCCAGAACGGCAGCGGCTTGGTGTGCGGATTGTCGATGCGGAAAATGTGCACGCCCGCTTCGATCCAGAACAGGAAGACGTCGCGCAGCGCGAGCCACAAATCGGGCTTGGCGTCGTGCGCATAGAAGTCGGGGTTGACGATGTCCTGATACTTCTTCGGCGGATTCTCCGCGTAGCGCAGCGTGCCGTCGGGGCGCCACGCGAACCAGGTCGGATGCTCCTTCAGCCAAGGGTGATCGGGTGAACATTGCACCGCGAAATCGAGCGCGATTTCGAGGCCGTGCGCGTGAGCGGCGGCGAGCATGGCCTTGAAGTCGTCGAGCGTGCCGAGTTGCGGATGCACGGCTGTATGACCGCCTTCGACGCCGCCGATCGCATACGGGCTGCCGACGTCGCCCGGCTGCGCGGTCAGCGTATTGTTGCGGCCCTTCCGATTCGCCACGCCGATCGGGTGAATCGGCGGGAAATACAGCACGTCGAAGCCCATGTCGCGGATGCGCGGCAGCTTGGTGATGACATCAGCGAAGGTGCCGTGGCGCGATTCGTCATCGCTCATCGAGCGCGGGAAGATTTCGTACCAGCTCGCGAAGCGCGCGGCGGTGCGGTCGGCGTCGATCTTGTAGATGACCGGATCGCGGCTCAGGAACGGCCGGTGGCTCGCGGCAGTCATCGCCTTCGCCGTGGTCGGCGAGAGCAGCAGTGCGAGCTTCGTCTCCGCGTCGGCCTTGGTGAAGAGCTTGACGATATGTTCGAGCGGTTCGGTGTGCGCGCCTTCCACGGTTTCGACCTCGGCAAGCACCAGCGCGAACAGATGCGACGCTTCGTCGAGTTCAAGTTCGACGGTTTGCCCCGCCTTCAGCTTCTTCTGCACGTGCTCGACCAGCGAAGCGAAGTCGTCGCGCCACGCGATCACGGTGAATTCGTGACGGCCCATGCGTTCGAGCGGAATGCGCGCCTTCCAGATGTCGAGGCCGGCGGGTTGCGCCGGCTCCATCAGCACTTCGTGCCACGCGGTTTCGTCGGCGGCGCGCCAGATCACGGCGGCGGCGATCTTGTCGTGACCTTCGGCGAAGATCGCGGCGGTGATTTCGGCGCGTTCGCCCACGCTGCGCTTGGCCGCGAAGCGGCCGTTATCGACCGAGGGCGTCACGCTCTCGATCGCCACGCGCGGTGCGTTGATAGCCTCTATTACTGTCTTGCGGCCGCTGCGCTTGCTGTTCGCCTTGTCGATGGGCAGCGCGAGACGGATCGGCTTCTCCGTGACCGCGCGGAACAGGCGGACCGCGCCGGGGGCAAGTGTGAACGACGTGAGTGTGGCAGGTGCGGCGTTGTCGGGCGCGTCGAGCGGCACGAAGCGCGTGAAGTTGCCGGGCACGCCCGCAAGGAAGCGCGCGGGATCGACGCGTACCGGCGCGCCGAGTTCGGGATTGATCGCGATGAGGATCGCTTCGTCGGCATGGCGCAGGTCGGGCTGATCGGCGCGCAGCAACACCGCCGCCGGTGCGCCGGGCCCGCTGAGCGGGCGCAATTCACCATTGGCGTGCAGCGTTTTCGATTTACTCGCCACCAGATTCACATGCGTGATGGCTTCCGTAAGATCGAATTTTTTGGCTCGAGCGGCGAGGGCGAACTGAGCAGCGTCGCCGCGTGTTTGCGACATGGGTTCGGCGATACCGTACTCGAAACCCATCGGCATCATCCAGCCCGTGCCGATCGAAGCCGACGTAAACAGCGCGCGCCGGTAAGCGCGCTCGACGATGGCGGCGTCGTGCACATCGGTCAGCTCGGCGGCAAGGCGGGTGCCGTATGGCGCTTCAGGAAAGCCGATCGGCGCGCCGATGCGCGCGAGCGCGGCATGTTCCTCGACCATCCAGCTCGCGCGAAAGTCCCACCAGCGCACCGACGAGAACACGCTGTCAAAGCCGGCGCCTTGCAGGCCGAGCAGATCGTCCCGCGCCAGGCCGGGCGTGGCGGCGAGAAAACGTACGTCGGGATGCTGTGCGCGGACCGCGTCGCTCAATTGCCGCCAGACAGCGGCCGGCACGCGATGGGGCGAATCGAAGCGAAACCCGCCCACGCCCGCCTCGGCGAGCGCCAGAAGTTGTTGCGTCCACCAGCCGACCAACGCGGCGCTGCTGCCGGCCTCGTTGAAGTTCGCATACGCGACGTTATCCGCGCGATGCACATGGCGCGGATCGAGCCGCGCCTCTTCAGATTCGAAGGGATGGAACCAGTCGGCATGTTCGGCGTACAGTGCGCCATCCGCGGCCATCCGGTCGATCACCAGATCGACCAGCAAGGTCAGGCCGTTCTGCTTCGCCGCGTTCGCAAGCGTGCGAATCGCCTCGGTAGCAGATTGCTGCTGGGCTTCGAACACCGGATGCAGGCGGGCGTGGTTGCCGACCACCTGTCCGTGGCCGGCCTGTCCCGGCTCGAAGAGGCTGCCGATCAGCGCGTGATCGAAGCCCAGCGCGGCTGCATGCGCGAACTGCGCAGGCCACGCATCGAGCGGCCCAACCAGAAGTGAATGAAAAAAGTAAATCCGCGGCGCGTACCCGTTTCGAGGTTCCATCGATGGTTTCCAGATTCGTCCTGCTGCGGTGTGGATGCAATTGGCATGCGATCACAGCGCTCATTGGGCTTCCAGAGCCGGATACCGCGCGATGCTTAAGCGAAGGCGCGTACTGGTCAATGTAGTGCAAAGATCGTCACGCCGCTGGCCAGTAAGGGGTGCTTTGACGCCAGGCGTCGATTGCACCGGGCCGGCCAGATCGATTCGGGAGACGCAGCAAACGCTGTGCCAGTGCGGCTCGGGCGGGAGCGATGGGTGGGCGAGCGCGACCCTCGTAGCAGGCTTCGGAGGGCGGTGAGAAAAAAGCGCGAGGCGCTGCTACACGTCGAATGGACGGCCGCCGCGTGTAAAACGGGCGACCGCGATCCGGGTTTTACACGTGACGCGTCGCAGGCGGGGTGATGACCGCAAAAGGCGGAGTTTTATGCGGCAAGGGTGTTCGATCAGACGCTTTGTGTCGACAGTATTACGAGCCGAGCAAACCCGCCGCGATGTTCACGCACAAACCCAGCACAGCCACGTTGAAGTAGAACGACAGGACGGATTGCGCGAGCGCCGCGCGGCGAATCGAACGCGAGCGCAACACCACGTCCGACGTTTGTGAGGCCACGGCAATGGTGAACGAAAAATACAGAAAATCCCAATAGTCCGGCTGGAGCGCCTTGTCGGGAAACAGCAGCGGCGTTTCCTTTACATCGGGATCGTAGTAAAGGCGTGCGTAGTGCAGCGTGAAGATGGTCGGGATCAGGAACCATGCGCCGAACATCGTGAGTCCGGTCAGCGCGTAGTGCCAGACTGTGGAAGCGCCTGCCGTCCCCTTGGCCGAGGCCAGTTCCATCACGATGGCCGCAATACTCGCGATGGTCGCCACACAGATCACCATCAGCACCACGCCGGCGTTCTCGTCGTCGCGACGGGCGAATTCGCGCACACGGCCTTCGTCGGCCACGGCCATGTGCACCCAGATCATCGCGAGGTAACTCCAGATGGTTGCGTCCCAGCCGGCCAGCACGCGGACCATCGGGCGTGTGTGCGCGGGCACGAGCAGCGCGCCGACGACGCCGAGCGCAAGGCCAACCAGCATGCGCGGTCGATTGCGAAGAACCTGTGGATAGTATTTGGTGAGCATGGAATGTAGGGTGTAGGGCTCGGTGTCGCGGATTCTACCCGCGCCGGGTCCATCATTTGTCGAATGGACGGGTCACAGGCTATAGTCTTTCGCAACGCCCTTGCGCGGCGCTTTCAGTTGAAAGGCGATTGGCAGGCGGCCCGTTTTTTTGCCGGGCATGCCATGCCGTGAATGCGGATTCATACGGATGTCATCAGCACCGCGCCACTTAGTTCGCACTGAGTATGCGCGGGCTCATCAAAGACCGCTCAAGCGGCGCTTAGACCAGGTTTGGGGTAGAGATCGACGCCACGCGCGAATGGCATCACGCCAGGGTCGCGAGGCACGTTGAGAATCACTCACCATCTGGAGTCCCCATGACAGATGTACCCAACAACAATGATGCGCACCACGAAGTGACGCATCCAGCAGAGTTGTCGCCGTCAGCATCGTTTTCCGCTTCGCGCAGAGCGTGGGTGCTCGGCGCATGCGCGGCGGCCGCGGCGCTCGCGTTTGCCGGCGCCGGTCGCTCGCTTTCATGGATCGCCCCGGCATTTGCCGATGCGCCCGCAGGCGGCGGGCTCGACGCTTTCCTCGCACTCTCGCAGCGCCTCACCGGCCGCACGGGCTTCGATGCCTCGCTCGGCAAAGGCGTCTACGGCGCCCTCGTCAAATCGGACAGTCAGTTCACGCAGAACGTCGCCGCGCTCAACATATGGCTGCAAGGTCATGGCGGCGTGCCGTCCGATACCGTCACGCAGGCTTTGCAAGTCGACCAGCCCGTGCTCGCCAAGACCGTGAGCGCGATCATACGCGCGTGGTATCTCGGCCTCGTCGGCGAGATGCCGCATGTGGATGTGGTCGCTTATGAAAAGGCCTTGATGTTCGAGCCCGTCAAGGACGTGCTCACGATTCCGTCCTATTGCCGGGACGTGCCGTTCTACTGGACAAAGAAACCGCTGAGCGCTTAAAGACGTTCCTCTCGCGCGTGTCGCATCGCTTGATTGAATCATTCGACGCGGTGCCTCCGGTAACGCGAATATAACGAGCACAACGAGCACAACAAGCAGCACAGCAAGCCTGCAAGAGGGCAACAATGGCAAACTCAAATTCCGCCGACATCGTCGTGGTCGGTTCGGGCGTGGCGGGCGGACTGGTCGCGCATCAGATGGCGCTGGCCGGCGCGTCGGTGATTCTGCTCGAAGCCGGGCCGCGCATTCCGCGTTGGCAGATTGTCGAGAACTTCCGGAACTCGCCGGTCAAGTCGGACTTCGCGACGCCGTATCCATCGACGCCGTACGCGCCGCATCCCGAGTACGCGCCCGCCAACAATTATCTGATCCAGAAAGGCGACTATCCGTATAGCTCGCAGTATCTGCGGCTGGTGGGCGGCACGACCTGGCATTGGGCGGCGGCCGCATGGCGGCTGTTGCCGTCGGACTTCCAGTTGCACAAGCTGTACGGCGTGGGACGCGACTGGCCGTATCCGTATGAAACATTGGAGCCGTGGTATTCGGCGGCTGAAGTGCAACTCGGCGTCTCCGGCCCTGGCAATTCGATCGATCTCGGCTCGCCGCGCTCGAAGCCATATCCGATGAACCCGCTTCCGCTCTCGTACATGGATCAGCGTTTCAGCGACGTGCTCAATGCGCAAGGCTTCAAGGTCGTGCCCGAGCCGGTGGCGCGCAATAGCCGTCCGTACGATGCGCGGCCCACCTGCTGCGGCAATAACAACTGCATGCCGATCTGCCCGATTGCCGCGATGTACAACGGCGTCGTGCATGCGGAGAAAGCCGAACACGCCGGCGCGAAACTGATTCCCGAAGCGGTGGTGTATCGCGTCGAAGCGGACAACAAAGGGTTGATCACGGCGGTCCACTACAAGGACCCGAACGGCAACAGCACTCGCGTGACCGGCAAGCTGTTCGTGCTCGCCGCGAACGGCATCGAAACGCCGAAGCTGATGCTGATGTCGACATCCGATAAATTCCCGCGCGGCGTCGGCAACAGTTCCGATCATGTGGGCCGCAACCTGATGGACCATCCGGGCACGGGCGTCACGTTCCTCGCCAATGAACCGTTGTGGCCCGGACGCGGACCGATGGAGATGACCTCGATCGTCAACTTCCGCGATGGCGCGTTCCGTTCGGACTACGCCGCGAAAAAGCTGCATCTGTCGAACGGCGTGCCGACCATGAGCGTGACCGCCGACCTGTTGAAAAAAGGCCTGACCGGCGCCGAACTCGACCGGCAAATACGCGACCGCGCGGCGCGCACGCTGAACATCAACAGCTTCCATGAGCATCTGGCCGAGCCGCAGAACCGCGTGGTGCCGTCTGCGGATCACAAGGATTCGCTCGGCATTCCGCAGCCGGAAATCTATTACTCGATCAACGACTACGTGAAGAAAAGCGCGGCCAACACGCACGAACTGTATGCGCAGATCGCCGCGCTGTTCGGCGGCGCCGAGGTCACTTTCGACGATACCTTCGCGCCGAACAATCACATCATGGGCACCACGATCATGGGCAGCGATCCGGCGGATTCGGTCGTCGATGCGGACTGCCGCACGCATGACCACTCCAATCTGTTCATCGCCAGCAGCGGCGTGATGCCGACGGCGGCATCGGTGAATTGCACGCTCACGATCGCGGCCTTGTCGCTGAAGCTCGCCGACAAGCTCAAGCGTGAAATCTGAGCGTGAACGGAGAGCCACAATGACGAAGAACACCTCTCGCGTGCAGCCGCTCGATACGCTGGTGCAGAAGGCCCGCCGCCGCCACCTCAGGGTCGCGACGCTGGCCGCGATTTTTTCGCTGTTTGCGCTGTATGTCGCCTGGTATGAGGCGCACGGTCCCAATACGCAACGCAACGATGAACTGCCGATCACCCCGGCCCGCGCGGACGACGCCTCGCAAGCGGTTAACGGCGCGGCCTTGCCGGCGACAGCGGCCGGCAGCGACCTGGTCAAGCGCGGCGAATACCTCGCGCGCGCCGGCGATTGCGTGGCGTGCCATACCGCGGACAAGGCGCGGCCGTTCGCGGGCGGGCTGCCGATCAACACGCCGTTCGGCACGATCGTGACGCCGAACATCACGCCCGATCCGGATACGGGCATCGGTCAATGGAGCGACGCCGATTTTCTGCGCGCCATGCATGAGGGCATCGGCAAAAGCGGCGAGCGCCTGTATCCGGCTTTCCCATACGCGGAGTACACCAAGGTCACCGATCAGGACGTGCTCGCCATTCGCGCGTATCTGAATACGCTCACGCCGATCCACTACACGCCGCCTGGCAACAGCCTGAATTTCCCGTTCAATCAGCGCTGGCTGATGGTGTTCTGGAACCTGTTCAACTTCACCGAGGGCCGCTTCGTGCCCGATCCCAAGCAAAGCGCCGAATGGAATCGCGGCGCGTATCTGGTGCAAGGGCTTGCGCATTGCGAGGAATGCCATACGCCGCGCAATTTCACGCAAGGTTTGAAGTCGAGTGCGCGTTTCTCCGGCGCGGTGCAGGCCGGCTGGCACGCGTACAACATCACGTCGGACAAAAACAGCGGCGTGGGCAACTGGAGCGATGACGAACTGGTGTCGTACCTGTCGACCGGTGCGGCGCCGGGCCGTGCCAATGCGGCCGGTCCGATGGCCGAAGTGGTGACCGACAGCACGCAATATCTGACGCGTGAAGATCTCGGCTCGATCGTCGCGTATCTGCGCGCGGTGCCGCCGATCAGCGGCGGCGAATCGCGCCCGCGCGACCAGTGGGGCAATCCCGCCGACGACGTCACGGCGCTGCGCGGCACCGCCGTCCATGCCGTGAACGGTGCACAACTGTTCGTCGCCAATTGCGCGAGCTGCCATGGCTGGACGGGGCAAGGCGTGGGCGCGAGTGCGCCGGGGGCGTATCCGTCGC
This sequence comes from Paraburkholderia phytofirmans, assembly GCF_046028095.1. Classification (GTDB taxonomy): domain Bacteria; phylum Pseudomonadota; class Gammaproteobacteria; order Burkholderiales; family Burkholderiaceae; genus Paraburkholderia; species Paraburkholderia phytofirmans_A. The sequence continues at coordinate 216,544 of NZ_JAQQDJ010000012.1, read as the reverse complement.
TGATTCATAACTCGGCGGTGGGCGCGAGCGATGCCAACAATCTGGCGATGGTGATTCTGCACGGCGTCACTCGTACGACGAAACAGGCGGACGTGTTGATGCCCGCATTCGCCAACCAACTCACCGACGAGCAGGTGGCCGCCATCACCAACTATGTGACCAAGCAGTTCGGCAATCCCCAGTCGACCGTGACGGCCGATCAAGTCGGCAAATTGCGAACTCAGCAATAGGGGCCCCGCGGGCGGGGTGTTTCCGGTAAGGCCTGCCGGAAACAGGCCGCTTTTGCGTCAGATTTGCGTCATTCACGCCTTGGCGGCGCCAAGAAACGATGGCCAGCGCGCATACGTATCGCGGATGCCGCATTATCATTAGCCCATGGCTACCGTACTCGTCCATTCCGTCCAGCATCACCCGGCCAACCAGAGCGGCCGCGACTTCGTGGTCGGCGATCTGCATGGCTGCGTCGATGCATTGCGCTATCTGCTGAGCGTGATCACGTTCGACCCGACGCGGGACCGGTTGTTTTCGGTCGGCGATCTGGTGGACCGCGGCGAGCATTCTGAGTTGGCTTTGGCACTGCTCGACAAGCCGTGGTTTTTCCCTGTGCTCGGCAATCATGAGGACACGCTGTGCGCCGTCGCCGACGGACGCTTGCGGCGGCAATGGTGGTATGGAATCGGTGGCGTGTGGGCGGCGCAGTTATCCAATGAACGCTTGCAACATTACGCTGAGATCTTGCGCGGGTTGCCGCTTGTGCGCGTGGTCGGCAGCGGCAAGGAGCGCTTCAATGTTCTGCATGCCGAATTTTTCGGCTCGGACGCGGAACTGGACGCGGGCAATTTCTCCGACGAAACCCGCCAGCGATTGCTGTGGGGCCGCGACCTCGCGCTGGGCAATGGCGATCCGCAGCGGCAGCGCGGACTCTCGCTGACTTATTGCGGCCACACGCCGATGCGCGACATCAAGCAGATCGGTTCGCAGCTGTTCATCGACACCGGTGCGTTCGGGCCTGGCGGCAAGCTTACGATCGTGGAGCCGCTCGCGTTGCGGCGCTGGTCCGTTTCAACCGAAGAGGCGCGCGCGGAAGGCGCGGCGGCGCTGGCGCTGCCTTGACGGCGGGCGGCGCGCGCCGGCCACAGGTCGGCGTATGGGCCACACATGGGCCACACGCCGGTCACGCATCAGCTACGCATCGGCCGTTCAGGCCGCACGATCAGCCGACCTGGCTGAGCTCGAACACCATATCCACGCTCGTGCCGTTCCAGTTGTATTCCAGATACGCTGAGTGATGGCAGTCGCGCAGCAGCGTGGTTTTGAACGCGGCGAGGCACTCACCGCCGTCGTCCCGAACCGACGGATACACGATACCCGGCGCACCCGCCTCGCGCACTGTCCGGCCGAGCGACTGTCCGGCCAGGTAGTCGTCCGGTGACAGCACCGCAAGATCCACCGACGTGTCGTCGCGAATGTCCACCACGTTGCCTTGCGCGACGACGGTGTAGAGACGCATCTGCTGGCGCATGGGCGGCTCGGCGGTTGCTTCCAGAAATTTCCCTGTGTGATAACGCGTTTCGGCGATCGCGGTGGCGCGCGAGCGGGCGCAATAGAACACGCCGTACGTGCCGTCCGAGAAACGGCTGCCGAACGGATTCAGATGCGTCAACGCGGCCATGATCGGCCCGTAGCCCGGTCCGAAGCGGCGCTCCTCGCGCGGCACCAGATCGAGTTCACCGACTTCGGTGCGCAGACGGTCGTTGGTCATGGCTTCGAGCGCGTACAGCGCGTCGAAATCTTCCGGCGAGGCAACCCGGTCGAACAGATTGACGGCCGGAAAGCGCGTCGGAATCACGCGATACGCGGGCGACCAATCGAGCGGCGCCGTGCGCCAGCGGTCCTGCCAATGCGGTTGTGTCACGCCCAGCCGCCTCGCATTGCGTCGAGATACTGGCGCACGGCCACAAGGTCGCTGATGTTGCCCGCCAGCATGCGGTCCAGCGCGCGGCGGCCGCCGAACGGCGGCGCGCTGTTGGGGCGTTTGATCCAGGTGTCGGCGGCGCTGGCTTGCGGCAGCAGGATTTGCAGCGCCTTGTAGATGCCGAGCAGCAGCGACAGGCGTTCGAGCGTGTCGCGCCCGAGGCGGGCCGTTTCAGGCGCCGCCTTCCATTTGAAATAGGTGGAGCGGCCCGGCGAGCCGAGCAGCACGATCTGTTCTTCCGCGCTCAGGTCCCAGTCGCGCGCAATGTTGAAGAACGCGCGTAGGCCCGCTGCGGACATTTCCGTTAGCGTGGGTTCCGAAACCGGCCGACGAATCGGCGCTTCGGGCTGGGTGGCACGGGCAGCGTGAGCCATGAGCGGGTAAGTCCTAATTTGTACTTAAAATTTATATTAGTCTAAATATGGATTTTAGCAAGAGAATATAATCCTCGCTCGTTGCAAAGTCGAAGATCAGGAGAAGCAGGAGATGGGCGTTCGAGCAGTAGCAGCAGGAGCGGCGCTTGCCGTGTGGTGTGTGTCGGGCGCGGCGACGGCCGCCGGTTACGCCGAAGTGTGGAATCCGCCCGAGGCGAGCGGGCATGTCGCCGGCCAGACAAAGACCAAGGCGGGGGCGGTCAAGGTCAAGTCGGATGCCGGGTCCAAGAAGGAGTCGAAGGCCACTTCGAAGGCCGCCTCGAAGCACGCCGTAGCGGTGGCAGCGCACGGTAATCAGCCCGCGGCGCATGCCGGCGTGAACAAGGTGGCCGCCAAGGGCGCCACGAAGAGCGGGGTCAGCGCCACGCACGCAAGCAAAACCGGATCGAAAGCGGCTGTGGCCGCGCAGGGTAAAAAGCCGCACGCGCAGTTGGTCCAGTCGAAAGCGGGGCAGGGCAAGGTTGTGCGCGCGAATCTGGTGGTCCCGGCTCGTCAGGCTCATCCGCAAACGGCCAAGGTCGCGGCGAAAACCGGCGCGGAGAAACCGGCTGCATCTCACGTGAATGTGCCGGCCTCATCCGCAAACGTTAGCGCCAATCCGGCGAACGCAACGAGCAATCCCGCTACCGCCAGCAGCGGTTCGCTGCCGCCGATCCTTCACTGATCCGCAATCAAGCCGCGCGTTTGCGTTTCGGTTTGCTGCCCGGCGGCCCTAAGGCCGTGCGTCCAAGTTCGACGATGCGCGTCGACAGCTTTTCCAGGCGCGGCGACTGGACCTTCCACGCGTGCCAGTACAGCTCGACGTCGGTGGGCTGCCTCGGCGCCAGGTCGATTAGCTCGCCGCGCTCGACGGCATCGCCGAATTCCAGTTCGGGCACCATGCCGTACGCGAGGCCGCGCTGAATTGCCATGTAACGCGGCACCGGCGCGGGCACGTAGTGACAGGGATAGGCTTCCGGCGGCAGGCCGAAGCGCGTCTCGAGAAAGCGCGCCTGCAATGCGTCCTTGCGTGAAGACAGGATCACCGGCGCGCGGCGGGCGCTTTCGCGCGTCAAGCCATTCGGAAACCACCGCGCCACGAACGCGGCCGACGCCACCAGCCGGTAACGCATGGCGCCGAGCCGCTCGGCGAAGCAGCCGCGCATGGGCGCCGGTTCGGTGGTGATGCAGCCGATCGCGAGGCCCGAAGCGAGCAGGGCGTGCGTGTGGTCCTGGTCGTCGACGGTCAGGTCGAGCAGTACGTTTTCCTCCAGCAGGATTTCGGAGAGGGCGGGGAAAAACCACGTTGACAGCGTATCCGCGTTGACGGCGGCGGCGACGCTAAGGAGCGCTTCGTTCGCACCTGCCAGGTCGCTCGCGAAATCGTCTTCGAGCAGGGCGGCGCGCCGCAGATATTGCAGCAGACGCTGGCCCATCTGCGTCGCGCGGCACGGCCGGGTGCGCACGATCAGCGGATTGCCGAGGCGTGTTTCGAGCGCTCGCACACGTTGCGAAACCGCCGACGACGTGAGGTTCAGCCGCACGGCGGCCTGTTCGAAGCTGCCGGTTTCGATGACCGCGCGGACGGCGGCGGTTTGTCGGGGGTCGAGGTCCACGGATCTACTTTGAAAGGGTTTTCTTTTCTAGCTTAAGCGAAAGGCGGCGAAGTTTATCCGCACGCGAGGGCGCGACTTGCTAGGTCATTGCATCGCCAACCCATTCGTCACCAGCCGCAACGTCTCCGCCGACCGCTCATCTCTCACCCGCGAATGCAGCGTCACGCGCGACTCCGGCAGCGTCGGCAAACCCAGTCGCGGGCCGACGTCGATCAGACCGCGCGGCGCCACGCGGCGCGCCAGCGGCGACACCGCCAAACCTGCCGCCACGGCCGCACCGACGGCCGCCACGCCGCCGCCGACGAACACCTCCTGCCACGCAACCCCCGCCTGCGCGAGCGTTCGCAGCGCCACGTCGCGCACGTTGCACGGCGGGCTAAGCAGCGCGAGCGCCAACGGCTCGCCGACCCGCGGCAGCCACGCCGGCGTGGCGAGCCAGCCGAGCGGTTCGCTGAAAAGCACTTGGGCGTCGTCGCGTGGAGGTTCGTCGGCGCCATAGCGGACGATCACCGCGTCGAGACGGCGTTCGTCGAATTGCGCAAGCAGCGCGGCCGACGTGCCCAGATGCAATTCGATCACCAGACCCGGGTCGTGCGCATTGAGCTTGCCGAGCAGAAGTGGCAAGTCCGGTCCCGCGACATGCTCGCTGAGCCCCAACGCAAGCCGCCGACGCTCGACCGACAGCGACCCGAGCGCGCGTTCATGCGCGTTCAGCAAGTCGCGCGCGGCGTTGAGGAACGCGTTGCCGTCCGCGGAAAGTCGCACCACGCGCGGCGTGCGCTCGAGCAGTTGCTTACCTAGATGGGCTTCCAGCCGCTTGAGTTTTAGGCTGACCGCCGATTGCGTCGTGTCGAGCGCGTCCGCGGCACGCGTGAAGCTATGCAGGTCGGCGACCAGCACAAACGCCCGGACCGCGTCGAGATCGAGAACTTTCATTTCCGATGAATATAGATGAAATCATCAATGATGTCTGTTAATTATGACTGAGCGCGCCTAAGCTGTCTTTACCCAATCAACGCAGCCAAGGAGATTTCATCATGCCGCTCACACGAATCGCATTGCGCGCAGGTAAGCCCGTCGAATACCGGAAGGCGGTGACGGAAAGCATCCAGCGCGCGCTGGTGGACACCTTCAACGTGCCGAAGGACGACATCTTCATGCTGATCACCGAGCACGAGGCCGGCAATTTTGTGTACGACAACCAGTATCTGAACGTGCAGCGAAGCGACGATCTCGTGATCATTCAGATCACGCTGAACAACACCCGCACGCTCGAGATGAAAAAGGCGCTGTACAAGCGTATGGCGGACGAATTGGCGGAATCGCCCGGGCTGCGACGAGAGGACGTATTCATCAACCTCGTCGAGGTGCTGAAGGAGAACTGGTCGTTCGGCAACGGGATCGCGCAGTACGCGTTGTGATGGCTGCGGCCGTCTTATGAAGTGAAAACGTGAAACGGGCGGCCATGCCGCCCGTCGTTCATTGGAAAAGCGGCAACGTCACGCAATCGTATCGATCACGCCGCCGTCGACGCGCAGCGCCGCACCGGTCGTCGCCGAGGCTTGCGGCGAGCAGACGTAGACGACCATGTTCGCCACTTCCTCGGTGGTGGCCGCGCGCTGAATGATCGAACTGCTTCGATGCTCGCGGACGAACTCGGTCGCGACCTGCTCGACGGTTTTGCCTTGCTCTTTAGCCGTTTCTTCGACCATCGAACGGAAGCCGTCGGACAAGGTCGGTCCGGGCAGCACGGCATTCACCGTTACGCCGCTGCCCGCCGCCTGTTTGGCGATGCCGCGCGCAATGCTCAGTTGCGCCGTCTTTGAAAACCCATAAGCGAGCATATCCGGCGGAATATTCAATCCGGACTCGGACGAGATGAACACCACGCGGCCCCATTTGCGCTCCATCATCCCTTTGAGGTAGTAGCGCGTGAGCCGTACGCCCGACATCACGTTGACTTGGAAGTAGCGTTCCCAGTCGTCGTCTGCGGTGCTGAAGAGGTCGCCGGGTCCGAAGACGCCGAGGTTGTTCACCAGAATATCCGCCTGCGGCACGGCTTTCGCCAACGCGTCGCAGCCCTCCAGCGTGCCGAGGTCGCCCGCGAAGCCCTGCAATTTCGCTTGCGGCGCGGTCTTGCGGATCGTGTCGATCGCGCGGTCCACCGCCTCCTGCTTGCGTCCGTTGATGACGGTCTGCGCGCCTGATGCGGCAATGCCGGTGGCGATGGCAAGGCCGATGCCCGCCGTGGATGCACTGACGATAGCGGTCTTGCCCGATAGATCGATGTTCACTGTCTTGCTCCTTGTTGAAGTTGCAGCGCACCAGCCGTGGCCAGCCGCGCCGAAAATGCAAAGGGCCTAGTGTTCGAAGCGTCGAACTCGAAGTATCCCATCTATCCGTTTTCGAGGTCCGCCAGGTTAGCGGCCGGTGGCGCAGGCTCGCGTCGCTATAATCATTCGTCGTCCTTTCTTCGGTCATCGACCGCTCCTCGCCATGACATCCGACCGCACCGATCCTGCCCGCGAAACGCTTGAACTCGGCGGCTCTGTCTGGTTTCAAGCCGGCGCGCAGACGCTCGGCGGTGCGTCGCGGATCGCGCTGCTCGCGGCGATCGGCGAGACCGGCTCGATCACCAGCGCGGCGAAAGCTGTCGGCATCAGTTACAAGGGCGCGTGGGATGCCGTCGACACGATGAACAATCTCGCCGGCGAGCCGCTCGTAATGCGCCTGACCGGCGGCAAGGGTGGCGGCGGCACCACGCTGACGCCACGCGCCGTCAAACTGATCGAGACGTTTCGCGCGGTGGAGCGCGAGCATCAACGCTTTCTCGAGCGCGCGGGCGCGGCGATAGAAGGATTCGCGACGGACTGGGATCTGATCGGCCGCATCGGCGTGAAGACGAGTGCGCGCAATCAGCTCTACGGCACGGTGTCGGCCATCACGCGCGGCACCGTCAACGACGAAATCACGCTGACGCTGCCCGGCGGCCACGCGATCGTCTCGGTCATCACGCATGAGAGCACCGAGACGCTGGGGCTTGTCGAGGGCGTGGCGGCGTTCGCGTTGATCAAGGCGTCGTGGGTCGTGCTGCTCGTCGACAACGCAAGCGGCGCGCCGCTCAAACTCTCGGCGCGCAATCAGTTGCGCGGCACGGTGCAGAGCGTGAAGCGCGGCGCGGTCAATGCCGAGGTGTCGTTGGTGCTGGAGGGCGGCGCGGTGATCACGGCGGTCGTCACCAATGAGAGCGTCGACACGCTCGGCCTCGTGGAAGGCGGGAGCGCTGTCGCGGCGTTCAAGGCGTCGAGCGTGATACTTGGCGTGAAGGACTGAGCGGGCGACGGGCTCGCCGTCCAGACTCAAGGCTCGCTGCGCGCATACCCCGCGAACGGATGATCCTCGCGCACGCAGCCGTCGCTGACCTGCACGACCTGATCGCCAAAGGCGGCGACATCGTCGGGATCGTGCGTGATCAACACCATCGGAATATCGAGCCGCGTCTGCAAATCGGACAACTCGCGGCGCATGCGCTGACGCAATGCGCTGTCGAGTGCCGAAAACGGTTCGTCCAGCAACAGCACCTGAGGTTGCGCGACGAGCGCTCGCGCCAGCGCCACGCGCTGCTTTTGTCCGCCGGAAAGCTGCGCCGGATGATTGCCCGCCACGCTTTTCAATTCCAGCGCATCGAGCCAGTAATCGATCTGCGGATGCGTGATGCGCTTGCGCGGATTGAGCCAGCCCTGCTGCAAGCCGAAGCCGATGTTCTGCCGCACGTTCAGATGCGGAAATAGCGCGTAGTCCTGAAACAGGTAGGCGAGCTTGCGCGCCTGCGGCTTCAGATCCACGCCGCGCGCGCTGTCGAACAGCGCGTTGCCATGCAGCATGATCGAGCCTTCGTCGGGACGCAGCAGGCCGGCGATCGCCTGCAAGGTCAGACTCTTGCCCGCTCCCGATGGCCCGAACAGTACGACGCGTTGCGAGGTGGCCTTGAAGGCGACGTCGAGCGTGAAGCGCCGCTCGGCGCTCTGGAAGGTCTTGCGGATGTCGACGGCGAGCAGCATATCAACCCGACTTCAACAATGTGTGCTGCGGCACAAGACGCCCCGCGAGCAACAGGATCACGACGCACGTCACCGAGGTCACGAGCACGAGGAAATTCGCGGTGCTGTCGTCGCCGGCTTGCACGGCTGAGTAAACCGCCACCGACAGCGTTTGCGTGCGGCCCGGCAGATTGCCCGCGATCATCAGCGTCGCGCCGAATTCGCCGAGCGCTCGCGCGAAAGCCAGCAGGCCGCCGGCGAGAATGCCGCGCGCGGCGAGCGGCAGCGTCACGCGAAAGAACACGGCCGTTTCGCTGACGCCGAGCGTGCGCGCGGCCCTTTCGAGTTGCGGATCGACGGCCTCGAAGGCGGCGCGCGCCGATTTCAGCACGAGCGGAAAGGCCACGACCGTCGACGCGATCACCGCGCCCTGCCAGGTGAACACCAACCGGATATCGAAACGGTCGAGCCAGCCGCCGATCACACCGCGTCGTCCGAGCAGAACGAGCAGGTAATAGCCGAGCACGGTGGGCGGCATGACGAGCGGCAGCATCAGCAGCGAATCGATCACGTCGCGCGCGCCGGAGCGCCAGCGCGACAAACCGAAGGCCGCGGCGACGCCGAATACCAGATTGAGCGCGGTGGCCCAGCCCGCCACTTTCAACGACAGCAGGAGCGGAATCCAGGCCTGTTGCATGAGCGTGCGTCGTCCCGGTGATGTCAGTGCGCGGGCTTGAAGCCGTACTTCGCGAGCACGGCCTGGCCGGCCGGCGACAGCACGAAGTTCATGAACGCTTGCGCGTCCGCCGCATGGCGGCTGCCTTCCACTTGCGCGATCGGATAGGTGATCGGCGTTTGCGTCGGCACGTTCAGCGCGACCTTGACCTTGTCCGGCATGACGGCGGCGTCGGTGCTGAATACGAAGCCGGCGTCGACTTCGCCACGCGACACGTAGTCGAGGCTTTGACGGACGTTCGACGCCAGCACGGCCTTCGCGCTCACGGCATCCCACACGCCAGCTGCCTGCAGCGCGCCCTGCGTGTAGCGGCCGACCGGCACGGACGCCGGATCGCCGTACGCCACGCGTTTCACATTCGCCGACGTCAGATCGTTCAGCGCGGTCGGCGCGAAATGGCTGTCGGCCGGCACGATCAGCACCAGCGAATTGGCGGCGAAGTCCTTACGCGTGGCCGGCACGATCACTTTTTCGGCGGCGGCCTTGTCCATGGCTTTTTGATCCGCGGACGCGAACACGTCGGCGGGCGCACCCTTGACGATCTGCTGCATCAGCACGTCGGAGGCGCCGAAGTTCAACAGCACCTTGGTGCCAGGATGCTGCTGCTCGAACACTTCGCTGACCGCCTTGAACGCGTTGGTCAGGCTGGCGGCCGCGGAGACCACCAGCTCGTCGGCGCGCGCATTGGCGCTGATGGCGACGGAGACGGCGGTGGCGACGAACAGCGCTTGCTTCAGAAGGCGGCGGGAGAGTGTCATGAAGGCTTGGAAGTCCGGCTTGAGCCGGATCGGTGGGTTAAAACGCTATCGTAATATATGAAAGGTTATAACGGTGACCCATGACAGTTATTCAGCCGTGCGCATGAAGCGGTATATCGAATTGCGGGAGTTGATTCAGACGTCGGACGAATGCGGCGGCGCCAGCATGTTGAGCGTTTGCGACAGCGGCGCCGTGGCCGGACGCACATCGCGCACCGCCTTCCACTTTGCGCGAATGAACGGCCGGTCATGACCGGACACTTTCAGTGCGATATGCGTGACCCAGCGCTGCGTCGGCACGTGCACGCCGTGCGCGACCACCGCGAGGACCATCATGCTGACGGCGACGGGCAGCGCCGACAACCGGCCCGGCTCCGCGTGCCACGCCAGACGGACGAACACCAGTGCCGCCAGGGCACCGGTCAGACAGCCGGTAATGGCTTCAGACGGCGAGTGAGCGCTCAGCACGACGCGCGACAAACCCACTGCGATGCCCGCAGCGAGGCCGAGCAGCACGCCGGCCAGACGGATGGCAGGCCGCGTCGGCAAGAGCATCAGGAACAGCACGACCGGATAGACCGCGGTGGACAGCATGGCATGTCCGCTAACGCCGGTGAAGTCCAGTTCGCGCACGCCGACACCCCAGCCGAGGAACGCCAGTTTCGTCACCGTCACGACGCCGATGGCCGCGCCGAGCAGCAGCAGCCAGCCGGCCGCCATGCGCCACGTGTAGCCGACCGCCAGCCACAGCGCGATGGCGAACGCGAGCGGCAGCGTCATGCCAGCGCCGCCGAGGTTTGTGATCGAATACCAAAGGTGAGCAGGTAAATCGGGCATGGCAAAAGGCGCGACCAAGGCCGCGTAGAATCGGTTGGTGGTGAGTTGACGTACAAGCGGCGCAAATCGCCGTCTCGGCCGGCGTGGCAAAGTCCGCGCGGCAGAGAATCACCGCCAGTATAGACGGGTGCTGCAGCGCAGTCGCACTGCGCGCGAGACTTTTTGCCGCTGGAAGTTGGCTCGCGAACAAGGGCAAAGATTCGTCCGACAAGCGGCAAACAAAGGCGGCGAACAAAGCGGCAAACCAACAGCGAACGAGCCTTGCCGGGCTTCGACGCCGGCCTCGCGACAAGGTTCGCCGAGCGGAAATTGCGGTCCCGGATAGCATTCCGGGGTTCCAGCATCGCATGAGGATTGGTGTTATTGTGCATTGCACAACAAAGTACCGTTCTACCGGACGGACCCTGTCCCTTTTTGCGAGGTTTTCCGCCAATGGCAAAAAGTCTATCGAAAATCTGGCTGCGCGGTCTCAAGCGCCTGCTCGCGATCCAGACCGAGCATGCCCGCAAGAGCACCAAGCGCACCACGACGCGACCGGCCCGGCCCGCCACCAGTAAGCCGTCCACCAAAGTTCGCCCGATCAAGCCGGCCGCGGCCGTGCGCGCGCCCGCCAAACGCGAGGTGCCGCGCGCCGCCGCTCGTGAATCACGGGTGCGTCCGCGCGCCTCGGCATGGGCGAGCGGTTCGTGGACGCGCTCTTTCCACTCGGCGCCTGCCGCGCCCGGCCGGCTCGTCAACCACCTTCAATACGGCTTGTATGTCCCAACGGGCCATGCGCTCGAAGCCATGCCGCTGGTGGTGATGCTGCACGGCTGCACGCAGTCGATCGATGAATTCGCCGAAGGCACGCGGATGAACGTGCTCGCCGACCGCTTCGGCTTTGCCGTGGTTTATCCGGAACAGTCGAAGCACGTGCATTCGCACCGCTGCTGGCATTGGTACGACGCCGGCGAAAGCGCCGGCGGCGCTGAAGCACGTGCGGTGGTCTCGCTGGTGGATGCGCTGGTCGCGCAGCACGGTTTCGACAGCGAGCGCGTGTATGTCGCCGGAATTTCCGCTGGCGCCGGCCTTACCGCGCTGCTCGCCCTCAACCATCCGGAGCATTTCGCGGCGGTCGCACTGCACTCCGGCCCTGCTTTTGGCGAGGCGCGTTCCGGCATTATGGCGATGGACGTCATGCGGCGCGGCGCGCGCCGCGAACCCGCCGAACTGGTCGACGAAGCCGCCGACGTAGCGCGTTACCCCGGCATGCCGGCCCTCATCATCCACGGCGATGCCGACCATGTGGTCTCGCCGGTCAATGCCGACCAGCTGGCGGTACAGTTTCTCCGCCTGAACCGCATCGTCGACCAGAACGGCGCGCGCAAATCAGGCGAAGTCCGCGAAGACCGCAAGGGCGGCGTGGTCATGCGCGACTATTTGCGCGGCGGGCGGCGTGTGGTCCGGCTGTGCCGCGTGCAAGGGCTTGCCCATGCCTGGAGCGGCGGCGACGACGCCGTGCCGTTTCATTCCGCCAAAGGTCCCGACGCAAGCGCCATGGTGTGGGAATTCTTCAAGCATCAGCGCCGCACGGGCACAGGCCGTATCGCTGAAGCCGACGCCGCAGCGGCCTCCGCGGGCGTGCGTTGACGGTTAAACAACATTTCGAAATGAGTGCTGGCGTGTTCCTAGGGTTTTCCCTATAATACGGGTTATCCCTTAGGCGTTAACGCCTAAACTCATTGTCGAGGTTGACCATGTACCTGCTTAGCCGCCTGTTTCTGTTTCTGACCAAATCGCCCGATCAACTCGCGAAAGAACGCGCTGACGCTTTCCTCGCTGAAGCAACCGATCTGTACGATCTGGAATTCCGTATGCGCAAGCTGGACCGTGAGGCGAACGTGCGCCAACCGTCGTGGATGACCCAGCACTAAGCTGCATCAGTTAAAGCATCGGCGCGAATTGCAACGCCGGTGTTCAGGGTGAGGCGCCCAAGCTGTCGCAAGTCGTTGCAAGCGCTCAGACAGCCGGATTCAATTGCCACAACGCCTGATTCAACACCGCGGCGAACGCCACCCAAGCCACATAGGGCACCAATAGTCCGCCTGCCCAGCGGTCTCGTCGCCAGAATGCAAATGTCAGCGCGACGATCAATACCAGCAGTATCAGAATGTCGGCCAGCGCCGCGTCCGGTCGATGCAGGCCGAAGAAGAGCCACATCCACGCTGCGTTGAACAGCAACTGCACCAGCCATAAAACGATCGCTGCGCTCAGGCCGTCGCGTTTCCACACGCGCCAGGCGGCAATCGCCATCAGCACATAAAGCACTGACCACGCCGGCGGGAAAACCCAAGCCGGCGGATTGAACGCAGGCTTTCGCAGCGCCACGTACCAGGCGTCAGGCAGAAACCGGCTCGCGACGAACGCGGCAGCGAAAGCCAGAACAAGAAACACCAGCAGCGACGGCCATCGGCGCATCCACGAGTCTCCTTCAGATAGCCAGAATCCAAGCAAAGCGACGTAAGCGTGTGCTCACTTGCCGAATCGGGCCAGCGTGCGCGCTCGCGCTTCGGCATGGTCGACGATCGGCGCCGGATAGTCCTTGCCCAATACCACGCCGAATTCCGCGAGCCGCTCCGTGCCCGCCAGCCACGGCGCATGAATCCACTTCGACGGCAGCTTCGCGAGTTGGGGCAGATAGCGCTTGATAAAGCGACCTTCGGCGTCGAATTTTTCAGACTGCGTGATCGGATTGAAGATCCGGAAATAAGGCTGCGCATCGCATCCCGTCGACGCCGCCCACTGCCAGCCGCCGTTATTGGCCGAGAAATCGAAGTCGTTCAACCGTTCGGCAAAGTACCGCTCGCCGAGTCGCCAGTCCACGCCTAGATCCTTCACCAGAAAACTCGCTGTCACCATCCGCAGACGGTTGTGCATATAGCCGGTGCGGTTGAGTTGCAGCATCGCCGCGTCGACGAGCGGGTAGCCGGTGCGGCCGTCGCACCATGCGGCGAACGCCTCGTCGGCTTCCGGGCCTTGCTCCCAGCGCAGCCGGTCGTACTCTTCCTTGAACGACGCGCCGTTCGCGAGCCGCGGATGATGCGCCAGGATCATGAAGTAGAAGTCCCGCCAGATCAGTTCCGACAGCCACGTCGCCGAGCCTTCCCCGTCGGGTTGCAGCGACATCTCGTGGGCGAGGCGCGCGAGCGTGCGGATCGAGACCGTGCCGAAGCGCAGATGGATCGACAGATAGCTCGGACCCTTCGCGGCGGGAAAGTCGCGCCGGTCCTTGTAGCTGTCGATGCGCGTCGCGAAGTCGTCAAGCAGACGCTGCGCGCCGCTCATGCCGCCGGGCAGGTCCAGTTCCGCGAGATTGCTCGGCGCAAAGCCGAGCTGATCGAGCGTCGGTAAACGGCGGTCCAGCTTCGACGGCGGCGCGGCCAGATGCTTGGTGTAACTTTCCACCGGATACGGCTTCAGATCGAAAGCCGTCAATTGCTTGAGCCAGGCGTTCTTGTATGGCGTGAACACCGTGAACGGTTTGTTCTGGCCGGTGAGCACCTCGTCGCGCTCGAAAATCACCTGATCCTTGAACGTTAGCCACTGGCGCCCGGCTTCAGTGAGCGTCTCGCGGACTGTCTCGTCGCGCGCGATCGCGACCGGTTCGTAATCGTGATTCGCGAAAACCGCGTCCACGCCGAGTTCATCGGCGAGCTTCGGCACCAGGTCGGCCGGGTCGCCGTACAGCACGATCAAGCCGCCGCCATTGGCGCGTAATGCTTCATCCAGTTCGCCCAGCGCCCCAAGAATCAACTCGACGCGGCGATCCTGCGGCTGCGTATCTGGATGACGAACCCGCCAGGCGTCGACCAGCGGTTGCAGGATCGTCGTGTCGAACACGAATACGCACCACACGCGCTCGCAATGCTTGAGCGCGTAGTAGAGCGCGGCGTTGTCCGTGCTGCGCAGGTCACGGCGAAACCAGACCAGACCGGTGTCAAAAGAGTCGTTCAAGCGTCGTACACGTGTCATCTGGAACGTGGATAGTCAAATTAAAGTGAGTGGCTGCGCCGCACATTGCATACCGCGTCTGCAAATGCCACAGCGCCCGCCCCTATTGTGCAGGGTGCGGGCGCTGTCGTGGCAAGCGGCGCAGTTTTCCGCGCCGCTCGAGCGATTCTCTAGCGATGCATCGAATCCGTCGCTCAGGCGATTTGCAAGCGGACGTCGACGTTGTTACGCGTGGCGTTCGAGTACGGGCAAACCTGGTGCGCTGCGTCGACCAGTTCCTTCGCCGCGCCGGCGTCCAGACCCGGCAGCGAGACGCGCAGATCGATGTCGAGTGCGAAGCCGCCCTTGTCGTTCGGGCCGATGCCGACTTCCGCCGTGACTTGCGTGTCAGCCGGCAAAGTCTGCTTTTTCTGGCCAGCGACGAACTTCATGGCGCTCAGGAAACATGCGGAGTAGCCTGCAGCAAAGAGCTGTTCCGGATTCGTGCCCGCTGCGCCCGTGCCGCCCAGTTCACGCGGTGCCGCCAGCTTCACGTCCAATGCTTTGTCCGACGACACTGCACGGCCGTCGCGACCACCGGTGCTCGTTGCGCTTGCTTTGTAGAGGATGTTCATGGTGCTGCTCCTTTGTCTGGGTTGTCAGGATCTGCAAATTTGCCGCTCTTTGCTGAGCCCGCCGTTCTGGCGGAGCGCTGTCGCTGCGGCATGTGAGTAAGATAGTACACAAATCATTTGTGTGCAAATTAATTTTCGCATCGTAGCGATAGCGCACGTTTTGCAACGAACCGGCTAGTGGTCCATGTAGTCGTTGAGGGTGGCGCGCAGGCGAGTCAGGTCGTCGCGCAAACGCAGCAGAAATTCAGGCGTCTGCTGGGTCGCGCACAAGATTTCCGCGGGCACTTCGCGCGCCTGGCGCTTGAGCGCCGAACCGGCTTTGGTGAGCCGGATATACACGAGACGCTCATCTTCGACACCGCGTACCCGCTCCAGCAGTCCTTGGGTTTCGAGGCGCTTGAGCAGCGGCGTGACCGTCGCCGAATCGAGATTCAGACGCGCGGCCATGTCCTTGACCGTGACGTCGTCGCTCTCCCACAGCACCAGCATGGCCAGGTATTGCGGATACGTCAGGCCCAGCTTGTCCAGCAGCGGCTTGTACGCCTTGGTCATGGCAAGCGAGGTCGAGTAGAGGGCGAAGCAGAGTTGCTCGTCGAGCGTGAAGGGCAAAGCGGGGCGCTGGGTCATGATGCATCTCGTATAAAAAGAGCGTGCAAATGGATTGCGCGCAAACCATTGTGCCGCAAATCGGCGCAGCTTGACGAGTGCAGTTTGGAGACTCAGGAAACGCTGAAGGCAGGCGTCGCCGCGAAGGGCGGCGCGGCGCGGGCGCCAGAACAGCGCCCGCGCCAGAACGGACTCAGGCCGCCGGCGTGGTCGGCAGGTCCGGTGCTTCGGGCGTTTGCACGCCGAAGCAGCCGCGATAGGTCGCGTAGAACGAGCAGTAAAGCATGGTCGTGACGATCATCGTGGCGGGCATCAGGATCGCGAACGCGAAGTCGCCCGCGCCCAGCGCCTGCATCAGCGCCGACAAGCCGAGCGACACCGTCATCGCCACCGCGAACCACAGCGCGCCGAACACGATGAACGCGCCGCGGTTGCGCCAGCAACTGACGAGGCTGAAGAACATCGCCTTGACGGGCGGCACGTCATGCCACGCGGCGAGAATCGGCGAGAACCAGAAAATCATCGCCACTGGAATGTAGACTACGAGAGCCGTGATCACCGCCAGCGGGATATTGCTGTTGGCGATCGCGTCCTGATCCATCGTGGCGGCGCCGAGCATGACCTTCAGCAGCATGCCGCCGTCGGCGAGCGCTGAAGCGGCCAGCACCAATGCCATCGCGACGACGTAAAGCACGCCGAGCACCAGCAGCCGTTTGGCGACCACCGGGCCGTACGAGTGAAAACCGTCCACCAGAATGGTCGGGAATACCGGTTTGCCGGCGATCGTGTTGCGGCACGCGGCCATGAAGCCGACCGCGACGCCCGGAATGAAGGCCAGCGGCAACACGCCGCCGACCACCGGAATCTGCGCCACGAGCGTCATCACCAGCAGATAGGTGAAGAACAGCGTCAGGAACGCGAGCGGGTTCTTGCGGAACAGCCAGATACCCTGCCGGAACCACACATAGCCGGCTTTCGCGGGGACTTCGATCAGTTGCATGAGGTATGAATGCCTGGAAGTGCAACGCCGGTTAGGCGTTCGCGCAGAATGCGCTCGAAATGGCCGGGATCGTGCGGTTTGAGCAGTTCGGCCGCGCGCGGCAAATAAAAATCATACAGGCGCGAGACCCAGAAACGGTACGCGCCCGCTCGCAGCATGTCGCCCCAATGGCGGTTTTCTTCGGCCGTGAAGGGGCGCACGGTCTGGTAGGCGCGCAGCATGGCTTCGGTGCGCGCGTCGTCGAGCTTGCCGGTGGCGAGATCGACGCACCAGTCGTTGACCGTTACCGCCACGTCGAACAGCCACTTGTCGCAGCCGGCGAAATAGAAGTCGAAGAAACCGCCGAGGCGCACTTCGTGGCCCGTCTCGGGCGCGGCGTGCGCGAACATGGCGTTGTCGCGGAACAGGTCGGCGTGGCACGGGCCTTCGGGCAGCGCGGCGTAATCGGCCGAGGCGAAGAAGGCTTCCTGATGCGCCAGTTCGGACGACAGCAACTCGCGTTGCTCGCCCTCCAGAAACGGCAGGATGGTCGGCACGGTTTCCTGCCACCACGGCAGGCTGCGCAGATTCGGCTGATAGCCGGTGTAGTCGCGTCCTGCCAGATGCATGCGCGCCAGCATCTGCCCGACTTCGATGCAGTGCTCGACGCCCGGCGCCAGTTCCGGCGTGCCCTCGAGCTTGGTCACGATGGCGGCGGGCTTGCCGTGCAAGGTGCCGAACAGCGCGCCGTCTTCGCGCGGCATGGGGTCCGGCACCGGCACGCGGTGCGCGGCCAGATGCCGCATGAGGTCGAGATAGAACGGCAGCTGTTCTGCCGTCAGCTTTTCGAAAATCGTGAGGACGTATTCGCCGCGCGTCGTCGTCAGGAAGAAGTTGCTGTTCTCAATACCGGAGGAAATGCCGCGAAATTTGACGACGTCGCCGAGATCGTAATGGCTCATCCATTCTGCAAGTTGGGGTTCGGTGACAGCGGTGAAGACAGCCATGCGGGAAGCGTCAGGTCAGGTTGGTCGGGCTGGCGCGATTCGGCCAGTGCGATGTGAGGCAAATGCGGTATCGGGAAAGCGTTCTTGCGGCGCCGTGAAGCGCGGCGGTATTTCAATGCCTTACCGCCAGGGTGAGCGGCCAGGCTGACCGAGGCTCGGGACGGCGCCTTGCGGGCGCGTGGATCCGGGCGGCGGCTTACACCGGGGCGCCGCCCCGGCATGCATCAATAGGTCAGGTGCACCGACGGCAAACGCGTGCTTGCACGGCCGTTGTCGCGTACGGAGGGCGACGTGTCGAGCGGCGCGCTCATTTGATAGCGCGTGCCGAGGTTCGAATGCACGTTGATTTCGACGGGCTTGCCTTTGTCGCGGTATTCGGTGATTTCGGTGCCGTTGGCGCTGCGTTCGTAGAAACTCGGCGTGCGCGGGACGTTGATTTCGACCTTCGAACTGACCTCGGCGGCCGGACGATTGATCTTCTCCAGGTCGGGCAGACCGGCCCGTTCGTTGGCGGACTGAGGCGCGCCGGGAGCCGGTGTATCGTCGACAGGCTGGGCAGCCATCGCGGCGTTGCCAAAGGCGAAGGCCAGTGCAACGGCGACGGGAAGGAGCGGCTTCATGGTGATTCTCCAATATGGTGCCCCGATTCTAGCAAATCCCACCTGGTCCTCGGGCGCGACCGCCTTATTTTGCGCCGCTTTCGCGCGGCGTGCGCGCAAACTTGCGGGCCGTGCGGCAACGTGTGTTGCAGCACCGTCAGGTGATTTGGCGAGCAACGGTTCCGTGGTAATGTGGCCTCATCATTAGAGGCGAATGAAGATGAACAACGATACCAATCAACGCGCGGTGCAGACTCCCGCCAATAGCTTCCCAACCGAATCCTTCGACGACGCGACCGAGGCCGTCACCCGCCTCTCGGCGATCTACGAAGCGAACACTTCGTTCCTGCGCGACGCCTTCGCGCGCTATCGCCGCAACGAACAGTTCGACCGCCGGGTACGCGCCTGCTATCCGTTCGTGCGCGTGTGCACTGAGGTCAACACGCATATCGACTCACGCCGCTCATATGGCTTCGTCGCGGGTCCGGGCGTGTTCGAGACGACCGTCACGCGGCCCGATCTGTTCGGCAACTACTATCGCGAGCAATTGCGCCTGCTGGCGAAGAATCATCACGTGCAGATTGAAGTGGGCGTGTCGGACCAGCCGATTCCAATTCATTTCGCTTTCGCCGAAGGCATCCATCTCGAAGGCGATCTGGACCGCGAGCGCCTGTTCCTGATGCGCGACGTGTTCGACACGCCGGACCTGGCGCTGCTCGACGACCGCATCGTCAACGGTACGTATGAACCGCTGCCGGGCGAGCCGCATCCGCTTGCGTTGTTCACGGCGGCGCGGGTCGATTTCTCGCTGCATCGGCTGAAGCACTATACGGCGACCTCGCCCACGCACTGCCAGAACTACGTGCTGTACACGAACTACCAGTTCTATATCGACGAGTTCGTCAAACTCGGCCGCACGATGATGGCCCATACCGACGACGAAGAATTGCGCGCCTATCGCAGCGAATACACGTCGTTCGTCGAGCCCGGCGACGTGGTCACGTACAACGCGAATCTCGGCGAACAGGAACAGGAAGGCACTGCGCCGCCGCGTCTGCCGCAGATGCCCGCGTATCACCTGAAGCGCGCGGACGGCAGCGGCATCACGATGATCAACATCGGCGTCGGACCGTCGAACGCGAAGACCATTACCGATCACATCGCCGTGTTGCGTCCGCATGCGTGGATCATGCTCGGCCACTGCGCGGGCCTGCGCAATACGCAGCGTCTCGGCGACTATGTGCTGGCGCACGGCTACGTGCGCGAAGATCACGTGCTCGACGACGACTTGCCGCTATGGGTGCCGATTCCGGCGCTCGCCGAAGTGCAGGTGGCGCTGGAGCGCGCGGTCGCGCAAGTCACGCAGCTGGACGGCGTCGAACTGAAGCGCGTGATGCGTACGGGGACGGTGGCGAGTGTGGACAACCGCAACTGGGAGTTGCGCGATCATCGCGAGCCGGTGCAGCGGCTCTCGCAAAGCCGCGCGGTGGCGCTCGACATGGAAAGCGCGACGATCGCCGCGAACGGTTTCCGTTTCCGCGTGCCTTACGGCACGTTGCTGTGCGTGTCGGACAAACCGTTGCACGGCGAATTGAAGCTGCCCGGCATGGCCGATCAGTTCTATCGCGCGCAGGTCGATCAGCATCTGCAGATCGGCGTGAAGGCGATGGAGCTATTGCGGATGAACGGGCTGCATCGTTTGCATAGCCGCAAGCTGCGCAGCTTCGCGGAAGTCGCGTTTCAGTAAGCGGGTTTTTGGCAGGCAAGGGCGAGCGCTACTTCGGCTCGCTCCTGCTCGAACAAACTCAAAGCTGCCCGACGCCGATCAGCCCGATCAAGCTGCCCGCCGCCAGAAGCCACAGTGGATGGACGCGCGTCGTCATCGCCATGACGGCGGTGAAAGAGGTGATCGCCCACGCGATTGCTGTCGAGTTCGAGGCTTCGGCAATCAGCGCCGCGCTCGCCGCGATGATGCCGGCGGTCACGGGTACCAGTCCCAGTTGCGCGTAGCGTCGCCACGGCCGGTCCTTGAAGCGCTCCCACGCATGCATCGCGAGGATCGTCACCAGCGACGACGGCCCGAACTTCGCCACCGACGTCACCAGCATGCCCGCCCAGCCGGCCACGTGCCAGCCGATTAGCGTGACGATCATCAGATTCGGCCCCGGCGCGGCTTGCGCGAGCGCGAACAGCGCGCTGAATTCGCTGGCCGGCATCCAGTGATGCACATCCACCACCTGCCGCTGCATCTCCGGAAGAATTGTATTGCCGCCGCCGAACGCGAGCAGCGAAAGCTGACTGAAAATAACGGCGAGGGCAATGAGCGTGTCGTTCATCGTGCGCTCCTCGACGCGATGTAGATGCTGAGTGGTGTCAGCACGAGCATGGTGGGCAGAAGCGGCAGCCGCATGATCGCAATCGCAATGAAGCCGAGTGCCGCGATGAGCGCGGCCATTGGGCTATGCCGCAGCGGCAGCAGGATTTTCACGGCCATCGAGATCAGCAGGCCGGCGGCCGCGGCGGCGAGACCGGCAAACAGATGACGAACGTGCGGGTCGTTTTGCGTGTGTTCGTACAGCACGCCGAGGCCGATCACCACCAGCGACGGTCCCGCGATCAGTCCGAGCAGACCGGCCAGCGCGCCCGGCACGCCGCGAAAGCGCATGCCCATCGCCACCGACAGGTTGATCACATTGCCGCCCGGCAAGAACTGGCAGAGGCCCAGCAAGTCGGTGAATTCGTCGGCGCTCAGCCAGCGGCGTTGTTCCACCAGCGCCCGGCGCGCCAGCGGCAGTGCGCCGCCGAACGAGATCAGCCCGAGGCCGAGAAACCCGCCGAAGATTTGCCGCAAGGTGGGCGTGGGCGCAAGCGCGGGCTCGGACGAGGTGAGATCGTGATCCATATCGGTTAGCTTCCGGTTCAAGCTCAGGAGGTTAGCGCTGAACCCGGCGTCTAGCAAAACGATTTTTGAGCGTCGCTCTTGTGATCTGGAGTCACGAGCGCAAGTCGATCAAACCGATGAAATGCAAACGGGCAGCCTTGAGGCTGCCCGTTTGCGTAAGCGTGTTCGTCGTGTTGCGTTGCTTTCACTTCGCGCAGGAGCGCGAAGCGGCAGCCTCACAGATAGAACATCCGGTCTTCGTCCGACTTGGTCGGCTGCGGCTCGGTTTCTTCGCGGTCCTCATAGAACTTGAGCACCGCTTCGAGCACCTGGTCCGGATCGTCGATGACCTGCATGAGGTCCATGTCGGTCGGGTTGATCAGGCCCATGGGCGTAAGCGAGTTCTTGAACCACGCGAGCAGGCCTTCCCAGAACTCGGCGCCAACCAGAATGATCGGCACGTGGCGTGACTTCTTGGTCTGGATCAGCGTGAGCACTTCGGCGAGTTCGTCTAGCGTGCCGAAGCCGCCGGGCATCACGATCACGGCATCCGAATTCTTCACGAACGTGACCTTGCGCGTGAAGAAATGGCGGAAGCGCAACGAGATGTCCTGCCACTGATTGCCTGACTGCTCATGCGGCAATTCGATGTTCAGGCCGACCGACGGCGCCTTGCCTGCATGCGCGCCCTTGTTGGCCGCTTCCATGATGCCCGGGCCGCCGCCCGAGATCACCGCGAAGCCGGCGTCCGAGAGCTTGCGGGCGATTTGCGTGGCCAGTTTGTAGTAGGGCGAGTTCGGTTTCAGGCGCGCTGAACCATAGATGCTGACAGCCGGGCGAATCTCCGAGAGGTACTCGGTCGCCTCGATAAACTCTGCCATAATCGTGAACATCTGCCACGATGCGCGGGCCTTTTTGGCCGTTGCGCGCTCTTGATCTGCGAGTGATCGCAGACTCGGAATCACTTTTCTCTTAGTCATAATGCCTGAAGAACGAAGCCTTGAAGGTAAGACCCTGCTATTGGTCGACGGTTCGAGTTATCTGTACCGGGCCTACCATGCGATGCCGGATCTGCGCAGCCCCGACGGTAATCCGACGGGAGCGCTCTACGGGATGATCAACATGCTGCGGCGCATGCGCAAGGAAGTCACAGCAGAGTATAGCGCGTGCGTGTTCGACGCCAAGGGCAAAACGTTTCGCGACGACTGGTATCCCGACTATAAGGCGAACCGCCCGTCGATGCCGGACGACCTCTCGCGCCAGATCGAGCCGATTCATGTGGCGGTGCGCGCGCTAGGGTGGCCATTGCTGATGATAGACGGCGTCGAGGCCGACGACGTCATCGGCACCCTCAGCACGCAAGCGGAAAAGCGTGGCATGAATGTGATCGTGTCGACGGGTGACAAGGATCTGGCGCAGCTTGTGTCGGATCATGTCACCCTCATCAATACGATGACTAACGAAACGCTCGACCGCGCCGGCGTGCTCGCCAAGTTCGGCGTGCCGCCGGAGCGCATTATCGACTACCTGTCGTTGATCGGCGATACCGTCGACAACGTGCCCGGCGTCGAGAAATGCGGGCCGAAAACAGCGATCAAATGGCTGACGCAATTCGATTCGCTAGATGGCATCGTCGCACATGCGGACGAAATCAAAGGTGCGGTAGGAGACAATCTGCGCAGAGCGCTCGATTTTCTGCCAATGGCGAAGAAACTCGTCACCGTCGAGCGCAACTGCGACATGACCGACCACATCGTGTCGATCGAGGAAAGCCTGCAAAGCCGGCCGGAATCGCGCGAGGAGTTGCGCGAAGTCTTCACGCGCCACGGCTTCAAGACGTGGCTGCGCGAAGTGGAAATCGCGGACGCCGTGGAAGGCCGGGAAACGGATGTGCCGCCGGCTTTGTCCGTGGATCACGAGCGGCACTACGACACCGTGCAGACGTGGGAACAATTCGACGCGTGGCTCGAGAAGATCAACGCGGCCGAGTTGACCTCGTTCGATACGGAAACCACCTCGCTCGACCCTATGACTGCGCAGATCGTGGGGCTGTCGTTGTCGCTGGAAGCCGGCCGCGCGGCGTACGTGCCGCTCGCGCATCGCGGCCCGGACGCGCCCGTGCAATTGCCGCGCGACGAAGTGCTGGCGAAGCTCAAGCCGTGGCTCGAAAGCGCCGAACACAAGAAGGTCGGTCAGCATCTCAAGTACGACGAGCAGGTGCTGGCGAACTACGGCATTGAAATGCGCGGTGTCGAACACGACACGCTGCTGCAATCGTACGTGGTCGAGTCGCATCGCACGCATGATATGGACAGCCTCGCTCTGCGCCATCTCGGCGTGAAGACGATCAAGTACGAAGAGGTGGCGGGCAAGGGCGCCGGGCAGATCGGCTTCGACGAAGTCGCGTTGGACAAGGCCGCCGAATACGCAGCGGAAGACGCCGACATCACCTTGCGGCTGCACGAGGCGCTGTATCCGCAAGTGACTGCGGAGAAGACACTCGAGTACGTGTATCGCGCGATCGAACTGCCTACTTCGCGTGTTCTGCGCAAGATGGAGCGCACCGGCGTGCTGATCGACGCGGAGAAACTGCGTCTGCAAAGCAGCGAGATCGCCACGCGTCTGATCCAGCTGGAAAGCGAAGCGTATGTGCTGGCCGGCGGCGAATTCAATCTGGGTTCGCCGAAGCAGATCGGGCAGATCTTCTTCGAGAAGCTGGAGTTGCCGGTCGTCAAGAAAACGCCGAGCGGCGCACCGTCCACTGACGAAGAAGTGCTGCAAAAGCTCGCCGAAGATTATCCGTTGCCGAAGATCCTGCTCGAACACCGTGGCTTGTCGAAGCTGAAGTCCACTTACACCGACAAGCTGCCGCGCATGGTCAACGCCACCACGGGCCGCGTGCATACGAACTATGCGCAGGCCGTGGCGGTCACCGGGCGTCTGGCGTCGAACGATCCGAACCTGCAGAACATTCCCGTGCGTACCGGCGAAGGCCGCCGTATTCGCGAAGCGTTTATCGCACCGCCCGGACACAAGCTGGTCTCGGCGGATTATTCGCAGATCGAATTGCGCATCATGGCGCACATTTCCGGCGACGAATCGCTGCTGCGCGCGTTCTCGCAGGGCGAAGACATTCACCGCGCCACGGCCGCGGAGATTTTCAGCGTGACGCCGCTCGAAGTGTCGAACGATCAACGCCGCGTGGCCAAGGTCATTAATTTTGGCCTGATCTACGGCATGAGTTCGTTCGGTCTCGCCGCGAACCTCGGCATCACGCGCGACGCTGCCAAGCTCTATATCGACCGCTATTTCGCGCGTTATCCGGGCGTGGCGCGGTATATGGACGAAACACGCGTGAGCGCGAAGGCCAAGGGTTACGTCGAGACGGTGTTCGGCCGCCGCCTGTGGCTGCCGGAGATCAACGGCGGCAATGGTCCGCGTCGTCAGGCGGCCGAGCGCGCCGCGATCAACGCGCCGATGCAAGGCACCGCCGCCGATCTGATCAAGCTCTCCATGATCGCGGTGCAGAACTGGATCGAAGAGTCGAAGATCGGCACGCGCATGATCATGCAAGTGCATGATGAATTGATCCTCGAAGTACCGGATGCGGAATTGTCCGACGTTCGCAAGCGCTTGCCCGAGTTGATGTGCGGTGTCGCCGACCTGAAAGTGCCGCTGGTCGCCGAAGTGGGCGCCGGGCTGAACTGGGAAGAAGCGCATTGACGTGCGTGTGACGGGACGCGATATCGTCGTGCGCATGTCACATATGCGCATTGATGGCTTGTGACAACCCCTGCTGCTCGCGGACAATCGCTGCAAGACGGCGCTCATGTGAAATTGCATGGACGCCGCACGACGCATAACCCATCGGCAAATACGGAGAGTTCCATGCATCGTTTTATCGTCGTTGGCGGAGGCGCGGGGGGATTGGAGCTGGCGACGCGTTTGGGCGATCGCTATGCACCCCACAAGAACAAGGGCGGTGTTCAGGCGCAGGTCACGCTCGTCGACCGCAACCCTACTCATATCTGGAAGCCGCTGCTGCATGAAGTGGCGGCGGGCAGCATGGACCCGTTCACGCAGGAGCTCGAATATGCGGCGCAAGCGCGTTGGCACGGCTTCGAATTTCAGCAGGGCGACCTGACGGGGCTGGACCGCGCGAATAAGCGCCTCACGCTCGGCACCGTGCTCGACGACGACGGCGCGGAGCTGCTGCCTGTACGTCAGCTCGAATACGACACGCTGATCATCGCGATCGGCAGCACGACCGCCTTCTTCGGCGTCAAAGGCGCGCCTGAATTTTCCCTCGCACTCGACACCGTTAGTCAGGCCGAGCGTTTTCGCAAACGTCTGATTGCAGCCTGCATGCGCGCCGAGCATCAGGTGCATGAACCCGTCGAGGCAACGCCGGCCGTTGGCGCGCCCGGCGAGCCGCGCATTCAGGTGGCGATTGTCGGCGGCGGCGCGACGGGCGTGGAACTGTCGGCGGAATTGCGCAACACGGCGCAGGTGCTGTCCGCCTACGGCCTGCACAAGCTCGATCCGCGGCATGACGTCGGCATTGTGCTGATCGAAGCCGGGCCGCGCATTTTGCCGGCTTTGCAGGAGCGCGTTTCGACCGCCACGGCCGAGCTGCTCACCAAGCTCGGCGTGAAGCTGATGATCGGCGAAACCGTGGCCGAAGTCGCGCCCGGCATGATCCGCACCGCGAGCGGCAAAACCGTGCGAGCCGATCTGACCGTGTGGGCGGCCGGCATCAAGGCGCCAGCGATTCTCAGCGAGCTCGACGGCCTGCCGGTCAACCGGCTGGGTCAGCTCATCGTGCGACGCACGCTGCAAACCGAAACCGACGATAACGTCTTCGCGCTCGGCGATTGCGCGGCGTGTCCGTGGCCGGGCAACGAGCGCAACGTGCCGCCGCGCGCGCAGGCGGCTCACCAGCAGGCGAGCTTCCTGATGAAGGCGCTGGCGGCGCGGCTTGAAAACAAGCCGCTGCCGGAATTCACCTATCGAGACTTCGGGTCGCTGGTGTCGCTCGGGCATTTCAGCGCGGTCGGCAATCTGATGGGCGGGGTGATCGGCGGCAATATGCTGATCGAAGGGCTGTTCGCGCGCTTCATGTACATGTCGCTATATCGGCTGCATATTGCCGCGCTGCACGGCTACGCGCGGATGGTGCTCGACACGTTTGCTCACTGGTTGCGCCGTACCACGCTACCGCGGGTCAAGCTGCACTGAGGCGCCGGGTCGGCGCCGGGAAACGTTGCATCTGCAACAGGATGCGTGTCAGGCGTATCCTGTTGCCTCCAACGTTCAACCGAGGAGCGCCGCATGCTGAAACCCGAAATCGACAGCCTGGTCCCGCACGTCCCCTTCGACCGGCGTACTTTCATCAAGGCCGCGCTCGGCACTGGCTTCGCCGCCGCTGTGCTGCCCGTTTCGGCGCAAACCATTCATACCGATAGCGACGGCCTCGAAGCCGGCGAAGTCGCGGTGCGCTCCGGCGATACCCTGGTGCCGGCCTATCGCGCGCAACCGAAAGGCAAGACGCACTTGCCGGTGATTCTCGTCGTGCACGAGATTTTCGGCGTGCACGAGCATATCGCCGACGTGTGCCGGCGCTTCGCCAAACAGGGTTATCTCGCGATCGCACCGAATCTGTATGAACGGCAGGGCGATCCGACCGTTTATACGAGCATGCAGCAACTCAACGAGCAACTGGTCAGCAAAGTGCCGGACGAACAGGTGATGAGCGATCTCGACGCGACCGCTGCCTGGGCTGGCGAGCATGGCGGCGATCTGAAGCGGCTGGGAGTGAACGGGTTCTGTTGGGGCGGGCGGATGGCGTGGCTGTACGCCGAACATAACCCGGGGCTGAAGGCGGGGGTTGCCTGGTATGGGCGGGTAACAGGCACAAAGAACGCGATGATGCCGGCCAATCCACTCGATCAGGTGGCGCAGCTTCATGCGCCGGTGCTGGGACTTTACGGACTGCAGGATCAGAGCATCCCGCAGGACACGTTGGAGCAGATGAAGCAGGCCATCGCGCAAGGTCCGCAAGCGGGGCGGGGTTCGCAATTCGTCGTGTATGACGATGCGGGCCACGCGTTTTTCGCGGACTACCGGCCGAGCTACAAGAAGGCCGATGCCGAGGACGGCTGGCGCCGTGTGCTGGTCTGGTTCAAGCAGCATGGGGTGGCTTGAGGCTGCAGTAGTTTGAGCGGTCCGCGCTGGCTTACTGGTGATAAAAAAGGCCGTTGCCGCTTTTTATGCGGCAACGGCCTTTTTGCTAATCACTTGCTGTGTGTGGCTTACCGTGAGGCGCTCAAGGATTCGCGCCCGTCGCGATCGGCCGCTTCGGGTCAGAACTCCACTCGCTCCACGAGCCTGGATACAACGCCGCGCCATGCAGGCCGGCGACTTCCATCGCGAGGGCATTCACGCATGCCGTCACGCCCGAGCCGCATTGCAGGACCACGTGCTCCGGTGGCGTGTCGGCAAGCAGCGCGTGATATTCCTCGCGCAACGTATGAGCCGGCTTGAAGCGGCCGTCGGCGGTGAGGTTGTCTTTAAAGAAGCGATTGAGCGCGCCCGGAATGTGGCCGCCGACACGGTCTAACGTCTCGTTCTCGCCGCGATAGCGGTCGGCCGCGCGCGCGTCGACCACCACGCGCTCTTTCGAGCCCAGATTGCGCTCGACCGTTTGCGCATCGACTGTAACGGACAGCGGAGCGCCTGCCTTGAAGTCGCCCGTGTTCTGGGCCGGCGCGTCCTGCGTCAGCGAATGACCGCCGGCTTCCCACGCCTGCAGTCCGCCGTCGAGCAGCGCGACCGCGTCGTGACCGAGCCAGCGCAGCAGCCACCATGCACGAGCGGCGTACATGCCGCCTTGCGCGTCATAGGCGACGACCTGCTGGCCCTGCTTCAGGCCGCGCGACTCCAGCGTCTCCACAAGCCGCGCACGATCCGGCAGTGGATGGCGGCCGTTGTGACCGTTCTTCGGCCCCGACAGATCGCGGTCCAGATGCAGGTAGTGCGCGCCCGGCAGATGCCCGGCCAGATAGGCTTTTTCGCCTGCTTCCGTGTCGGCCAGATCGAATCGGCAATCGATGACGAACACGCTGCCCGGCGCGGCGGCAAGCCGTTCCGCGAGATTGGTCGCGGAAATCAGAGTGGTGTAGTGAGTGTGCGGCATGACGTCTCCTGTCGACCCGAGTTAGCGCTTTAGCGCTTACTCGGGTCCCATGTAAAGCGGTCGACCCGAGTTAGCGCTTACTCGCGTCCATGTAAAGCTCGATGCGGGCGGTGGCGGCTCCGTTGGAGCAACTTGCTGCCACCAACGGCTGGCCGAGCTATGTCGTTAGTCTAAACAAAAAAAGACGGGCCGAAGCCCGTCTTTCCATGCATTGATTACTGCCAGAAAAATCTGGCGAATCTGATTCAGCGCCGATCAGATCGTACCGAGTTCGCGCCGCAAAAATTCGTGGAAGTGCTGCATGCCGTCTTCCATCGGGCTCTGATACGGGCCGACCTGCGATTCGCCGCGATTCATCAGCGCGCGGCGGCCGGCGTCCATGCGTTCGGCGATCTCGTCGTCTTCACGGGCCGTTTCCATGTAGGCGGCGCGCTCGGCTTCGACGAACTCACGTTCGAACAGCGCGATTTCCTCAGGGTAATAGAACTCCACCACGTTGGTGGTTTGCTGCGGACCACGCGGAATCAGCCACGACACCACGAGTACGTGCGGATACCACTCGATCATGATGCCCGGGTAGTACACCATCCAGATCGCGCCGAATTCGGGCGGATTGCCGCCGCGAAAGCGCAATACTTCGTCGTGCCACTTGCGGTAGGTGGGGCTGCCCGGCTGCTCCAGATCCTTGTGCACGCCAACCGTCTGCACGCTGTACCACTCGCCGAATTCCCACGTCAGGTCGTCGCAATTGACGAAACTGCCGAGGCCCGGATGGAACGGCGCAACGTGATAGTCCTCCAGATAGACCTCGATAAAGGTCTTCCAGTTGTAGTTGCACTCGTGCACTTCGACGTGGTCGAACATGAAGCCCGAAAAATCGAAGTGTTCCTTGGTGCCGAGGCGCGCCAGATCACGCGCGACGTCACGCCCCTGCGCTTCGAACAGCAGGCCTTGCCAGTTCTGCAGCGACGTGGCGCCGAGATTCAGGCAGGGGTTGTCCGCAAAATGGGGCGCACCGAGAAGCTGGCCGTTCAGGTCGTAAGTCCAGCGATGCAGGGGGCAGACGATGTTCTCCGTCTGGCCGCGGCCATTGAGCATGATGGCTTGCCGGTGGCGGCACACGTTCGACAGCAGTTCGACTTGCGACTGCTGGTTACGGACGAGCACACGCCCTTCGCTCTCGCTCGGCAAAGCAAAATAATTCCCCGCCTCGGGCACCATGAGATCGTGGCCGATGTAACGAGGACCTTTCTTGAAAAGGGTTTCGATTTCGCGCGTTAGAAGCGCTTCGTCAAAGTAAGCCGTGACTGGCAGCTGGCTGTGGACAGACCGCAACTGCAATGCATTGCTCAGATTGGACATTCCCACTCCCGTGAAGACGTGAAAGCAGTGAACAACCCAACCATCGAAGGTTTCGATTTAGGGAGCCCGCGATTATACCTGTTTCCCCTTGTTTGGGGCCGTTAAGTGCCTGATTTGGGTCAAAATTCTCAGGAAAGTTCGACGTTTTCGCCGCAGACCGATCGTTTTTTTTCTGCGAGACTGCTGGGACGGCGCACAGCGGGAAGGCGAGGCGTAGGGCGGCGGCGGCTCGGAAATATCGCTTTTGCCGTAGAATGTCCGACTTGTTTTAATTTTGCGACTATTCATGGCGAAGACCGCGTCGAAAGATACTGCTGCCACGCCAGCCGAAGGCGTCGACAGCACGCCGCTGCCCGAGAATTACGAGGCCGCCCAGGCGGAGCTGGAAGGGTTGGTTGCCCGCATGGAAAGCGGCAACCTGAGCCTCGAGGAGTCGCTTACCGCCTATCGGCGCGGCGCCGCCCTTGTGGCGTTTTGCCAGCAACAGCTCGAGAAGGTCGAGCAGCAGGTGCGCGTGCTCGACGGCGAGACGCTCAAGCCGCTGCCCATGAATACCGCAGGCACAGCCGCTACTGAAAGCGGGGACGACCTATGACATTCGAACAATGGATGCGCTCGGTACTGGAGCGCGTCGAAACGGCACTGGAACATTACCTGCCGACCGAGGCAACCGAGCCCGCCACGCTGCATGAAGCAATGCGCTACGCGGTGCTGGGCGGCGGCAAGCGGGTTCGCCCGCTCTTGTGCCACGCGGCCGGCGAGCTGACAGGCGCGCGCGCCGAGTGCCTCGACGCGGCGGCAGCAGCGCTGGAGATGATCCACGTGTACTCGCTCGTCCACGACGACATGCCGTGCATGGACGACGACGCGCTGCGTCGCGGCAAGCCCACGGTACACGTCAAATATGACGAAGCGACGGCATTGCTGGTTGGCGACGCGCTGCAGTCCCAAGCGTTCGTTTCGCTGACGTCGGACGTTCTGGCCCCGGCGCAGCAGGCCGCGCTGGTGCGCGAACTGGCGCTGGCGAGCGGTTCGATCGGCATGTGCGGGGGCCAGGCCATCGATCTGGCGAGCGTCGGCCACACGCTGACACGCACGCAACTGGAAACCATGCACCGCATGAAGACCGGCGCCTTGCTGCGCGCCGCAGTGCGCATGGGCGCACTGGCGGGCGAAACGCCGGACGCGGACGCCATGCGTTCGCTCGACGCGTATTCGGCCGCTGTCGGCCTCGCGTTTCAGGTCGTCGACGATATTCTCGACGTCACGACCGATTCGGCGACGCTCGGCAAAACGGCAGGTAAAGACGCGAAGGACGGCAAGCCGACCTACGTGTCGATTATTGGGCTCGACGCGTCGCGCGCGCTCGCAGCGCAGTTGCGCAGCGACGCTCACGCCGCGCTGGCGCCATTTGGCGCACGCGCGCAGCGTCTTGCCGAATTGGCCGACCTGGTGGTGAACCGGGTTAGCTGAACGCGAAAGCCCGCCGCCGCGCGCCTTCGTTATAAGGCGCATGTATGAAGTGCGGGCGCGTAAGTTTTCCTACAATGGAACGACGATGTACGACTTGCTGAAAACCATTGACGACCCGGCAGCCTTGCGCCGCCTCGATCGCCGCCAATTGCAACCGCTTGCCGACGAGTTGCGTGCCTTCGTGCTCGACAGCGTATCGCAGACGGGCGGCCATCTTTCGTCCAACCTCGGCACGGTCGAGTTGACCATTGCTCTGCACTATGTGTTCGACACGCCGCGCGACCGGATCGTCTGGGACGTCGGCCATCAAACCTATCCGCACAAAATTCTGACGGGCCGCCGCGACCAGATGCACACGCTGCGTCAACTGGGCGGCATCTCGGGCTTCCCGAAGCGCGACGAATCGGAATACGACACGTTCGGCACGGCGCACTCCAGCACGTCGATTTCCGCCGCGCTCGGCATGGCGGTCGCGAGCAAGCTGCAGGGCGACAATCGCACGGGCATCGCCGTAATCGGCGACGGTGCAATGACGGCCGGCATGGCGTTCGAGGCGATGAACAACGCCGGCGTCGAAGACGACGTGCCGTTGCTGGTCATCCTCAACGACAACGACATGTCGATTTCGCCGCCGGTCGGTGCGCTGAATCGCCATCTGGCGCGCCTGATGTCGGGCCGCTTCTACGCCGCCGCGCGTGCCGGTGTCGAACGCGTGCTGCGCGTTGCCCCGCCCATGCTCGATCTCGCCCGCAAGCTCGAAGAGCACGCCAAGGGCATGATCGTGCCGGCCACGCTGTTCGAAGAGTTCGGCTTCAACTACATCGGCCCGATCGACGGTCACGATCTCGACTCGCTGATCCCGACGCTGCAAAACATCAAGGAACTGCGCGGTCCGCAATTCCTGCACGTCGTGACGAAGAAGGGCCAAGGCTACAAGCTGGCCGAAGCCGATCCGGTGCTGTATCACGGCCCGGGCAAGTTCAATCCGGCTGAAGGCATCAAGCCGGCCACCACGCCGTCGAAGAAGACCTACACGCAGGTGTTCGGCGAATGGCTGTGCGACGCGGCCGAGCTCGACGCACGTGTGGTCGGCATCACGCCGGCCATGCGCGAAGGCTCGGGCATGGTCGAGTTCGAAAAGCGCTTCCCGGATCGTTACTTCGACGTCGGCATCGCCGAGCAACACGCGGTGACGTTCGCCGGCGGTTTGGCCGCGGAAGGCATGAAGCCGGTGGTCGCGATCTACTCGACCTTCCTGCAACGCGCTTACGACCAGCTGATTCACGACGTCGCGCTGCAGAACCTGCCGGTGGTGTTCGCCATCGACCGCGCGGGTCTGGTCGGCGCGGACGGCGCCACGCACGCGGGTGCTTACGACCTGGCGTTCCTGCGCTGCATCCCGAACATGACGGTGATGGCCGCGTCGGACGAAAACGAATGCCGCCAGATGCTGTACACGGCGTTGCAGCAGCCGAACCCGACGGCGGTGCGCTACCCGCGCGGCGCCGGCACGGGCGTCGCCACTGTCAAGCAGATGGCCGCGCTGCCGCTCGGCAAGGGTGAGATTCGTCGCGAAACGTCGCAGCCGGCTGGCAAGCGTATTGCGATTCTGGCGTTCGGCACGATGGTCGCGCCCTCGCTGGCCGCCGCCGAGCAACTGGACGCGACGGTTGCCAACATGCGCTTCGTGAAGCCGCTCGACGCCGGTCTGGTCCGTCAGCTGGCCGAAACGCACGACGCCATCGTGACCGTCGAAGAAGGCTGCGTGATGGGCGGCGCGGGCTCGGCTTGCGTCGAAGCCCTGCTTGAAAGTGGGGTTATGCGACCCGTACTACAATTGGGCCTTCCCGATCGGTTCATCGATCATGGGGACCCGGCCAAGCTGCTCGCCGCGTGTGGTCTCGACGCCGCGGGTATCACCAAGTCGATCCGCGAGCGCTTCCTGTCGAGCGGCGCGGTCGGCGGCCAGTCGTCGGTGAAGCGCGTCGCGTAAAGCGTCGCCGCTCGCGGTTCGGTCGCCGTGCCATGGCGGCCATAAGCAATCTCCAACTTGAATCGGTGGGCCTTCGGGCCCATCATCCAACGCCGGCAAGGGCCGGCGTTCGCCGTTGCGCGCCTTGATCCGCGCGGCCGCCGGGAGCCGCCGAGCCTGTCGCTTCGCGACAGCCCTCGCGAGCGGACTGCCCGAAGGGCTTTTCTGCGGGCGAAAGACGCGGGGCAGTCCGGCGTTTCCTGAAAGGACAAGAAGATGAATCAGATGAATCCCGCCTTTGTGATGCCCGATGTACAAAGCACGCCCGACACCCGTCAGATCCCGATTCAACGGGTCGGCGTGAAGGCCGTGCGCCATCCGCTGACGGTGCGCACGCAAAGCGGCGAGGTGCAGCCGACGGTCGGCACGTGGAATCTCGACGTGCATCTGCCGGCTGACCAGAAGGGCACGCACATGTCGCGTTTCGTCGCGTTGCTGGAAGAGAACAAGGCTCCGCTGGAGCCGGCCACGTTCCGCGCCATGCTCGCCGCGATGCTCGAAAAGCTCGAGGCCGAGGCTGGCCGCATCGAGGTGTCGTTCCCGTATTTCGTGAACAAGACCGCGCCGGTGTCGGGCGTGCAAAGCCTGCTCGACTACGAAGTCACGCTGACGGGCGAGACTCGCAACGGTGCGACGCGTCTGTTCCTGCAGGTGCTGGTGCCAGTGACGAGCCTGTGCCCGTGTTCGAAGAAGATCTCGCAGTACGGCGCGCATAACCAGCGCTCGCACGTCACCATCAACGCCGAACTGGCGGGCGACGTGGCCGTGGAAGAACTGATCCGTATCGCCGAAGAAGAAGCCTCGTGCGAACTGTGGGGCTTGCTCAAGCGCCCGGACGAGAAGTTCGTCACCGAGCGCGCTTATGAAAATCCGAAGTTCGTCGAAGACCTCGTGCGCGACGTCGCGCAGCGTTTGAACGCGGATGAGCGGATCGTAGCCTATGTGCTGGAAGCCGAGAACTTCGAGTCGATTCACAATCACAGCGCGTACGCGGTGATCGAGCGGGATAAACGGGCGGCTTGATACGCGCTTTAGCTGAATCGAACAAAAAAGCCGCTTCTTTTGAAAGCGGCTTTTTTTACGGCCAAACGAATACAGGACTCAGCGTGCGAGGGACGTCAGATCCCAGCGCGGCTTCACCGTGAACGCGTAGTCCTTGCCCGACTGATCTGGCCAGCGCTGCAGTCGCAAGGCGCCGGCCAGCGCGATCATCGCGCCGTTGTCCGTGCACAGCGACAGGTCCGGATAGTGCACATAGAAATTGCGCTTCTTCGCGGCAGCGGACAGTGCCTCGCGCAACTGCCGGTTCGCGCCGACACCGCCCGCGACGACCAACCGGTTGAGCTTGGTCTTCTTGAGCGCGGCCAGCGACTTGGCAGCCAGAACGTCGACTGCCGCGTCGACGAAACCACGCGCCAGATCGGCTTTCGCCTGCTCGCAGATATTCGCGCCGCCGAGCTTCTTGGCGTGCGTGAGGACAGCGGTTTTCAAGCCGCTGAAGCTGAAATCGAGGTCGCCGGAATGCAGCATGGGACGCGGCAGGACCACCGCGCCCGGCGTGCCGAATTCGGCCATGCGCGAGACTTCCGGGCCGCCCGGGTAACCCAGGCCGAGCAGTTTGGCGGTTTTGTCGAAGGCTTCGCCGGCGGCGTCGTCCAGCGTCTCGCCGAGCGTCTCGTAGACGCCCACGTCGGTCACGCGCATCAGTTGCGTGTGACCGCCGGACACCAGCAGCGCGACAAACGGGAACGGCGGCGGCTCATCCACCAGCAGCGGCGACAGCAAATGCCCTTCAAGGTGATGAATGCCGATGGTCGGCTTGTCCCACGCCATGGCCAGCGAATTGGCGACGCTCGCGCCAACCAGCAGCGCGCCCGCGAGACCGGGGCCTTGCGTGTAGGCGATCGCGTCGATGTCGCCGCGGGCCGCGCCGGCGCGTTCCATCACCTCTTCGAGCAGCGGCAGCGCGCGCCGGATGTGATCGCGCGACGCCAGTTCCGGCACCACGCCGCCGTACTCCCGATGCATCGCGATTTGCGAATGCAACGCGTGCGCGAGCAGGCCGCGCTCCGTGTCGTAGAGCGCGAGACCGGTTTCGTCGCAAGAGCTTTCGATGCCGAGAACGAGCATGA
Organism: Paraburkholderia phytofirmans; assembly: GCF_046028095.1. Taxonomy (GTDB): domain Bacteria; phylum Pseudomonadota; class Gammaproteobacteria; order Burkholderiales; family Burkholderiaceae; genus Paraburkholderia; species Paraburkholderia phytofirmans_A. The sequence continues at coordinate 181,299 of NZ_JAQQDJ010000012.1, read as the reverse complement.
TGGTGAGCTTGAGCGGCCGCCGAAGTGACAAAACTCCAGCGCCCGAAAGTGAGAAGGCAAGCCTGAAAGTATAGCAGCGCGGGCAAGGCGCCGCCGACGCGCAGGTACAATGCGGCCCCATGGAATCCTTCGATATCGCAGTGATCGGCGCAGGTGCGGCCGGCATGATGTGCGCGGCGGTGGCCGGACAACTCGGCCGTCGCGTGGTGCTGATCGACCACTCGCAGCGTCTCGCGGAGAAAATCCGCATCTCCGGCGGCGGCCGCTGTAACTTCACGAATCTGTATGCCGGCCCGGCTAATTACTTGTCGGCCAATCCGCATTTTTGCCGCTCGGCGCTCGCGCGCTATACACCGCGCGACTTCATGGCGCTCCTCAAGCGTCATCATGTGACGTGGCACGAGAAGCACAAAGGCCAGCTCTTCTGCGACCAGTCGAGCGACGCGGTCATCAATGTGCTGAAGAACGAGTGCGACGCGGGCCGCGTGGCGTGGCGCACGCCGCTCGCGGTCGAGCAGGTGCGACAGGATCCGGAAGGGCGTTTCACGCTGGATACGCAGTCGGGGCCGATTACGGCACGCGCACTTGTGATTGCTACGGGCGGGCTGTCGATCCCCAAGATCGGCGCCACCGATTTCGCCTACCGGCTTGCCAAGCAGTTCGGTCACAAGCTGATCGACACGCGCCCGGCGCTGGTTCCGCTGACCTTTGCAGCGGCAGACTGGGAGCCGTTCGCGGCGCTGTCCGGCGTCTCGCTGGAAGTGCAACTGACGACCGGCAACAAAAAGACCGGCGCCGAATTCAACGAAGACCTGCTGCTCACTCACCGCGGTCTTTCCGGCCCGGGTGTGCTGCAAATATCGAGTTATTGGCAGCCCGGCGAGCCGATTCACATCAACTTGCTGCCGGAGCATGACGCTACGACCGCCTTGCTGGAAGCGAAGACCGGCACGAAGCGGCAGATCGCCAATCTGTTGTCGGAATGGGTCCCGCAGCGGCTCGCCCATGTCTGGCTGGAAACCCATCAGATTCCCGCCGAAGCCCGCGTGGCCGATTTGCCGGACAAAACCCTGCGCCGCGTCGGCGAGGCGCTGTCGCGCTGGACGCTCACGCCCAACGGCACGGAAGGCTACCGCAAAGCCGAAGTGACGCGCGGCGGCATCGACACGCGCGACCTGTCATCGTCGACGATGATGAGCGCGCGCGCGCCGGGCTTGTACTTCATCGGCGAAGCCGTCGACGTAACCGGCTGGCTGGGCGGCTACAATTTTCAGTGGGCCTGGGCGTCGGGTGTGGCGGCCGGCGAAGCGGCCGCGGAGTACGCCAGAGGGGCTTGACGGCGCTCTGGCTTTGTGAGAAAGCTCTGCTATACTCCTGAACCTTTACAAAGTTCCGTTATTGAAAAATGACGACCATCCGCGTAAAAGACAACGAGCCGTTTGAAGTTGCCATGCGCCGGTTCAAGCGCACCATGGAGAAAAACGGCTTGCTGACGGAACTTCGCGCTCGCGAGTTTTACGAAAAGCCTACGGCCGAGCGCAAGCGCAAGAAGGCGTCCGCGGTGAAGCGTCATTTCAAGCGTCTGCGTAGCCAGATGCTGCCAAAGAAGTTCTACTGATTCTGGCGTTGCCGCGGTTCCCGTCTAACGGAGCGGCGACATCCAACCGGTGAGGGCGCGACAGGCGCCATCACGGAAAACACGGCCCTTCGGGCCAGCCGGCAGGGTCGCAACCACCACGCACAGGGTGCCAACCCGCTTGAGGAAGCAGTCCCAAGCGGGTATTCGTGTTGATGCGCGTGTGCAGGTGGTTGATCTGGCCGGTTTTTCAAATTCCAACGCATTCAGGTGAGTGATGAGTCTCAAGGACCGGATCAACGACGATATGAAGGCCGCCATGCGGGCACGTGAGACCGAGCGTCTCGGCACGGTCCGCCTGCTGCTCGCCGCGATCAAGCAGCGCGAAGTCGACGAGCGCATCACGCTCGACGACACCGCGATCACCGCTGTCATCGACAAGATGATCAAGCAGCGAAAGGATTCGATCAGCCAGTTCGAAGCCGCTGGCCGCACCGATCTGGCCGACAAGGAAAAGGCCGAGCTGGCGATCTTGTCTGCTTATATGCCGGAGCAGATGTCCGAGGCCGAGATCGTTGCCGAAGTCCAGGCTGCGGTAGCGCAAACCGGCGCAGCCGGACCGCAGGACATGGGCAAGGTGATGGGCGTGCTCAAGCCGAAGCTGGCCGGCCGCGCCGACATGACCGCTGTTTCGACGCAAGTCAAAGCCGCGCTCGCGAAGTAAATTTCCGTATTTTCGCGTCGTGCACGCTGTTTTTCGACGGCGTGCGCGGCGTTGAGTTTTTTTAAGGCAGCGTCATTTACTGTGATTCCACCGTCATTCCTGCAGGACCTGCTCAACCGCGTCGATATCGTCGACGTGGTCGGCCGGTATGTGCAGCTGAAAAAGGGCGGCGCGAACTTCATGGGGCTGTGCCCGTTCCATAACGAGAAAAGCCCTTCGTTTACGGTTAGTCCGACTAAACAGTTCTATCACTGCTTCGGTTGCGGCGCGCATGGTACGGCGATCGGGTTCCTGATGGAGCACGTCGGGTCCTCGTTTCCCGAGGCAGTCAATGAGTTGGCGCAGTCCGTCGGGCTGACCGTGCCGAACGAGCCGTCGCCCGGCTATGGCGGCGGGTCCGGCGGCTATGCGCCGGCAGCATCCAAAGCGGTCACCACCGCGCTTTCCGATGTCATGCAGACCGCCTGCGACTTCTACCGCAAGCAACTGCGCAGCTCGCCGGTCGCGATTCAGTATCTTAAGAAGCGCGGCTTGACCGGCGAGATCGCCGCCCGTTTCGGACTCGGCTACGCCCCGGACGGCTGGCAGAACCTCGAACCGGCCTTTCCGAACTACCGCGACGATGCACTGGTCGAATCGGGTTTGGTGATTGTCAGCGAAAAGTCCGACGCTCAAGGCCAGAACCGCCGCTACGACCGCTTTCGCGAGCGGATCATGTTCCCGATTCGCAATGTGAAAGGGCAGGTGATCGGCTTCGGCGGCCGCGTGCTGGACAGCGGCGAGCCCAAATATTTGAATTCGCCCGAAACGCCTTTATTTAACAAGGGCAGCGAGCTGTATGGGCTGTTCGAGGCGCGTCTGGCGATCCGCGAACAACACTACGTGCTGGTCGTGGAAGGCTACATGGACGTGGTTGCGCTGGCCCAATTGGGGTTCCAGAACGCGGTCGCCACGCTCGGCACGGCCTGCACGCCGATTCATGTGCAGAAACTGATGCGCCAGACCGACACGGTCATCTTCAGTTTCGACGGCGATTCGGCCGGCCGGCGCGCCGCTCGCCGGGCGCTGGATGCCTGTCTGCCGCACGCGGCGGACAACCGGACCATCCGGTTTCTGTTTTTGCCGTCCGAGCACGATCCGGACAGTTACGTGCGTGAATACGGCACCGAGGCCTTTGCCGAGCAGGTCGAGCGGGCCATGCCGCTGTCGCAGTTCATGCTGAACGAAGTGCTGACCGGCAAGGAGCTGGATCAGCCGGAAGGCCGCGCCCGCGCGCTGTTCGACGCCAAACCGCTGCTGCAGGCGCTGCCGGCCAATGCCCTGCGCGCGCAGATCATGCATATGTTCGCCGACCGGCTCGATGTGCCGTTCGACGAAGTCGCCGCGCTGTGCGAGGTCGATTCCCGGATCGCGGCGGCGGCCCGCGCCGCACCGGCCCGCAAAGACCGGCGCAGTGTGACCGGTATCGAGGAAAAAACGCTGCGCAATCTGGTGATGTATCCGCGCACCGTGGGCGTGCTGGACGAAGAGGCCGAACAGGCGTTGCTCACGGTCACGCGGCACGGCGAACTGTTCGAGGAAGTGACGACGCACGCGCGTGCGCTGGGCGATTCGGCGGAGTTTCAGTTGTTGTCCGACCTATTGCGAAACGGCGCGAACGCCCCAACTTTCGAGGAAATCTTTCGCAAAATTCTAGACTATGATGAAAACGTCCGGGATTTGCTGCTGAAGGACCCGGAAGATGCGACCGTCATCGAGGAACGGCGCGAGCAGGAGCGGATCGTTGGAGAAGAGCTGAAGGCGGCGATCCTGAAGATGCGGTACGACGCTTACTGCGATCGTCTCGAGCAGCTTTCGCGGCAATCCCGGCACACGCCGGAGGAGTTTGCGGAGCTCTCGGAGCTCAATCGGAAGCGGGCTGACATGAAGCGCCAGCTCGGGCTGTAGGCGGAGCGCGGAGACCCTCGGTGCTATAATAAAAGGTTTCCAGCGGTTTGTTTTTCAAGGGTTTTCCTAGCAAAGGCGAAAAGGCGATGCGATGGCAAAGACTGCGGGCGGAACAACGGGCGGAAAGAAAACGACAGGCACAAGCTCCAAGGAGCCGACCAGAAAGGTCACCGAAGCCAGGTTAGTTTCTTCTGTCAAAAAAGCGTCTGCGGTCAGTGTTGCACCAGTTGCCGGGAAGAAGTCCTCGACCAGTTCGGCTGCGCGAGCCGAGCCGGTCAGGGCGGCGAAAGTTGTAGCAGTACCGGCCACGAAGGGGTCGGGTGTCAGAAGCGCAAGGGAAGCGGCTGCCGCGCAGGACGATGCGGTAGTGCGCGAGGTTCCAGTATCCACGGTTCAACCGGCTGGCGTCCACCAGCCGCGAGTCGAGACTACAGCCGGTACGGCGAACTCCATGACGAAAAAGCTGAACGAAGTACCCGTCGATGACGACGCAACCCAAAGCGAAGAAAACCCCGCGGCTGCTGCTCCGGCCAAGGTGGAAAAGGCCAAGGCTCGCGACCGTCGTGCAAAGGAAAAAGCGCTGCTGAAAGACGCTTTCGCGTCGTCACAGCCGGGCACGGTCGAGGAACTCGAGGAGCGCCGCTCCAAACTGCGCGCGCTGATCAAGCTCGGCAAGGAACGCGGCTTCCTCACGTACGCTGAGATCAACGACCACCTGCCGGATAACTTCACCGAGACCGAGGCGATCGAAGGCATCATCAGCACGTTCAACGACATGGGCGTGGCGGTGTACGAGCAGGCCCCCGACGCTGAAACGCTGCTGCTGAACGACAACGCGCCGGCGGCTTCGTCCGACGACGAAGTGGAAGAGGAAGCGGAAGTCGCGCTGTCCACCGTCGACTCGGAATTCGGCCGCACTACGGATCCGGTCCGCATGTACATGCGTGAAATGGGCACGGTCGAACTGCTCACGCGCGAAGGCGAAATCGAAATCGCCAAGCGGATCGAAGACGGCCTGAAGCACATGGTGATGGCCATCTCCGCATGCCCGACCACGATCGCCGACATCCTGGCAATGGCCGAGCGCGTCGCGAATGAGGAAATTCGCATCGACGAACTGGTCGACGGCCTGATCGACGCCAACGCGGAAGACGCGGACGGTTTCTCCGCGCAAGAAGCGGAAGCGATCGAGAGCGAAGACGAGGAAGTCGAAGAAGACTCGGAAGAAGACGAGGAAGAAGACGACGGCACGGCGCAAGCCACGGCCAACGCAGCGCAGATGGAAGCGCTCAAGCGTGCGTCGCTCGAAAAGTTCGCGATGATCAGCGAATGGTTCGACAAGATGCGTCGCGCGTTCGAGAAGGAAGGCTACAAGTCCAAGTCGTATCTGAAGGCGCAGGAAACGATCCAGAACGAGCTCATGACGATCCGCTTCACCGCGCGTACGGTAGAGCGTCTGTGCGACACGCTGCGCGCGCAGGTGGACGAAGTGCGTCAGGTCGAGCGTCAGATTTTGCATACGGTGGTCGACAAGTGCGGCATGCCGCGTGCGGAATTCATCGCGCGTTTCCCGGGCAGCGAAACGGATCTCGAGTGGGCCGATAAGATCGTCGGTGAAGGTCACGCTTATAGCGCGATCCTCACGCGGAACATTCCGGCTATTCGCGAACAGCAACAACGTCTGCTGGATCTGCAAGCGCGCGTCGTGCTGCCGCTGAAAGACCTGAAGGAAACCAACCGTCAGATGGCGGCGGGCGAATTGAAGGCGCGTCAGGCGAAGCGCGAAATGACCGAGGCGAACTTGCGTCTCGTGATCTCGATCGCGAAGAAGTACACGAACCGTGGTTTGCAGTTCCTCGACCTGATTCAGGAAGGCAACATCGGTCTGATGAAGGCGGTGGACAAGTTCGAATATCGTCGCGGCTACAAGTTCTCCACGTACGCAACGTGGTGGATCCGTCAAGCCATTACGCGTTCGATCGCCGACCAGGCGCGCACGATCCGGATTCCGGTTCACATGATCGAAACGATCAACAAGATGAACCGCATCTCGCGTCAGATTCTGCAGGAAACCGGTCTCGAGCCGGATCCGGCAACGCTGGCCGAGAAGATGGAAATGCCGGAAGACAAGATCCGCAAGATCATGAAGATCGCGAAGGAGCCGATCTCAATGGAAACGCCGATCGGTGACGACGACGATTCGCATCTGGGCGACTTCATCGAAGACAACAACACGGTTGCGCCGGCCGACGCCGCTTTGCATGCCAGCATGCGCGATGTCGTGAAGGACGTGCTCGACTCGCTGACGCCGCGTGAAGCGAAGGTGCTGCGCATGCGTTTCGGTATCGAGATGAGCACCGATCACACGCTCGAAGAAGTCGGCAAGCAGTTCGACGTGACGCGTGAACGGATTCGTCAGATCGAGGCGAAGGCGCTGCGCAAGCTGCGTCACCCGAGCCGTTCGGACAAGCTGAAGTCGTTCCTCGAAGGGAATTGATCGAAGCTGGCGTTGGTTGCAAATGATGTAGCGGTTTGAAGGGGCCTCGCGGTTGTTTCGCCGTAGCGAAGCGGTTGCGAAGGCCCCTTTTTCGTGTAGTATGTCGGCCAATCAACGAATAGGCCCGGCCTTCACGACCGGGTCTTTTTTCTTGGGCCGGACGCCGTGCTGGTTGCAGGCAGCGGACTCATAATCCGCCTCCGAAAGGACATCGTCGGTTCGAATCCGACCCGGCCCACCAATGATGCGAAACGAAAGGGTTCCGATAATGTCGGAACCCTTTTTGTTTGTATGGCGTGAAATGGATATTGAGTGCGGCAATATGTCACTTCCGTTCCGCCATTAAGCTGCGCGCGGAGGATTTCTATCCAGCTGGATAAAAGGTGCTCGTCGCCATATGGGCGGCATTCAGACGCGCTTGAAATTGATCGCTGCGAACTCAGGCGCGCGTGTTAGGCAACACATTTCACGCTGCGGAAATATCGTCATTCCTTTTGCGTTCGTCGGCGCAAACTCCGACGGATTTAATCCGTCGCTTCCGGGATTCGTCTCGTCGTTCGCTGGTTTTCCGTTGGCGCTCTGACGCACAGACTCCATGTCGATAGCAGCGCTAATCTGAGTGCCAGTCGACCCAAAGTCCGCTGGGTGAGAGTGGCACGTCGTTTGCGTAAGCACGGCTTCCAAACCATATCAATAACGAGAACGACCATGCGACCTGACCACACCGCTGATGAGTTTGTCCAGACTCAACCCTTGTTGCCTACGTCGCCGGAAAGCGAGCACGCGGGCGTGCCGCAACGGCAAATCAGCGCGTTGTCGCGCGTCACATTCTGTTTTGCGTGGCTGTTCGGGTTGGAGCCGTTCCTGACCGGATTGGCCGGTGAGATGCCGCGCTCGCGGCTCGATCGTCAATAGTCCGTGACACGGGGCAGGGTCCGCGATTGGGCGTTGAAAGTTTCGCCGCTCATTGAGGCAATTTCTACAGCCGGACATCCACTGATCGAGATCATCACGCGAAGGCCAGCAGTCCGGCCGTAGCCGCAGGGCCTTCGGGAATAGCCGTTGCGCGCTGAGCGTTGGGAAACATTCCCATACTCAGGATGCTCATCATGCAAACCGATCCCACCATCGACCCCGTCGCCGATCCTGCCAACCAGCCGCTCGACGAACCGGGCGAGCAACCGCGTCCATTGCCGGGTGTGCCGCCCGAAACCGATCCGCTCGCGCCGGGCGCTTCACCCGAGGACGAGGAGGCGCTGCGGCGGTCGCAAGACAAGCCATAAGGCCGTGGTTGTGGGGAACTAGGGAAACTCCGTGTAAAAGAATGGCACGCTCGTGCCGTTTAATGAAGGTGGAAGGCTGTTCGATGTTTGCCATCCGCTTTCAGCACGGGTTCTTGTCACGCGGCGGCCGGCGCCGCAACTCACCTCCGGGCAATGCCCGTGCTGAAGGCTTTTCCCTTCGACGCACGGGCTTTGTGAAAACGCGCTATGGATCTTTCCGGGACTATATGCCGTTAACCGTTGCACGCGACAGGCGTGCGCCGGCGGCACATCCGCCGAGCACACGGATCTTCAGCGCTATCGAACTGCTCTGCTGCACAGCGCCAGAATAAAAAAGCACCCGTCAAATTCAATTGCCCTCGCAAAAGAAGTTAATGGTCAAAGCGATTAAAAGGCGGGCTAATTCGATGCGAGTAACGCGATCACATCAATTCAATTAAGTTCCCGGTTTTCTAAAATAAATTTATACCGGCCGAATGCATGCAGCCTAATTGCCTCCTTTCCGGGCGATCACGCGCCTTCAATTTCCTAATTGCTCCGACCCGATTACGTCACGATTATTAAAACGCTGTTGCATGCACGCAACTTAATATATTGAGAAGTTGCAAATTACTTATGGCCACGGCAGGTGCGACACCTGCCTGATTTGGCTATAAACGTCGGGAAAACAAAGACTTAATGCGTGCGGCAATCGGATTGTTGCTGATTACGAAAAATCCTGTTGCGTGAATTGCCGACCTCGCTACTAGGGCGTCCCCCTACACTCACGCTTCGTTTCAAGGGTGCCCGACGGTCCAGAACGGGCCGGTTAAAGGGCGGCAACAGGTGCGATGCACACGCTGCCGAGTCAGGTCCCGCTCCCCGCGTAAATTTATCGAACAGGAGTCCCACGCATGAAAAAGAGTCTCATCGTCGTTGCGGTTGCCGCATCGTTCGCCTCCGTCGCTCACGCACAAAGCAGCGTGACCCTGTATGGTCTGCTGGACGCGGGCCTGACGTACACCAGCAACGTCAACCACAACGCAAAGTGGGCAGCTGGTAGCGGCGGCATCAACCAAAGCATGTTCGGTCTGCGCGGTTCGGAAGATCTGGGTGGCGGTCTGAAGGCTATCTTCACGTTGGAAAGCGGCTTCAACATCAACAACGGCAAGTTCGCTAACAACAACGGCATGTTCAACCGTCAAGCGTTCGTAGGTCTGTCGAGCGCGCAATTCGGTACGGTCACGCTGGGCCGTCAATATGACGCAGCTCAAGACTACCTGGCACCGCTGACCGCAACGGGCAGCTGGGGCGGTACGTACTTCGCGCACCCGTTCAACAACGACAACCTGAACACGAACGGCGGCTACGCAGTCAACAACTCGGTCAAGTACTCGAGCGCTAACTACGCTGGCTTCTCGTTCGGCGGCACGTACGGCTTCTCGAACCAGGCTGGCGCATTCGCAAACAACCGCGAATACAGCGTCGGTGCTGCATACCAGTGGCAAGGTCTGCACCTGGGCGCTGCTTACGCACAGCAAAACAACCCGGGCGCAGGTAACACGGGTGCTTCGGACGGTTCGTACGTCAACGCACTGGCAGGCAACGTCGGCAACTTCCGTCAACGTGAATTCGGCGTTGCTGGTTCGTACGCATTCGGCCCGGCAACCGTCGGTCTGGCATGGACGCAATCGCGTTCGGACAACTTCGTGGGCGGTCAGCAATCGCTGCGCGCTAACAACTACGAAGTCAACGGCAAGTACAACCTGACCCCGGCTCTGGGCCTGGGCGTGGCTTACACGTTCACGGACGGCAAGGGCTACGGCGTTGGCGCGAACGGTGGTTCGGAGTCGGTGCGCTACCACCAGATCGGCGTGCAGGCTGACTACTCGCTGTCGCGTCGTACGGACGTCTACGCTCAAGCCGTGTACCAGCACGCAATGGGCGACGGCGGTGTCGCTTCGATCTACAGCGGCGACAACACGCAACTGCCGTCGTCGTCGAAGAACCAGACGGCTGCTACGGTCGGTCTGCGTCACCGCTTCTAAGCTTCAACAGAAGCTGGTTGTTGTACGAAAAGGTGCCGTTCGCGGCACCTTTTTTTATGCGCGCGCGATTCGCTGGCCGGCACCCGGCGAGAATGCCGGATGCCGCGCGGCTTGCAGGGCGCAGGCGGCCCTGCCTGGTTTAGAAAATCGTACGCAGACCGAGTGCAATGCCTGTCTGGTTGTTCTTGCCCGGCAATTCGACCGAGGCGGCGCCCGATACCTTGTCGAAATCGACCGTGCCGTACACCTCGGTGCGCTTGGACAAGGCGTACTCAGCCAACGCCACCAACGTATAGCGATTGCCGCTGCCCAGTTGTCCGTTGCCGATCGCCGCGTTGGACATGTGGTCGTAGTACGCGGCGCCCGTCAACGTCAGCGCGGGTGTCGCCTGCCATGTGACGCCGGCGAACGGACCATTGTCGACGCGGCCCGAGCCCTTCAGGATATCCACGCCGGGCACGAGCGTCTGCTGCGCCAGCGCGCTGTCGACGAAACCCGTGTCGTCTTTCGAATGCAGATAGCCGACGTACACCTTCGCCGTGCTGAACGCATAGACGGCGTTTGCGTTGAAGATAGTCTGCTTGTGATTGCTGTTGTCGCTGTTCTGCTGCACGCCGCCCGCGACGCTCAACGGGCCGGCCACATACGACAACGTGAAGCCGTACATCGTGCCCGCGCCGAGATGGCCCGGCACCTGGCCGGAGAAACCGCCCGCGCCGGTCGATTCAGAGTTGGTGCCGAACGAGTACATCGCAGCCATGGTCAGGCCTTTGTACGTGCCGGTGTATTTCACGGCGTTGTCCGCGTAAAGCCCCGCGCCGAGCGCACCCGGCAACCATGAGTTCTCGAAGTAGTTGCCGACCGTGAGCGGGTCGTAGGTGTCGCCGAGCAGGTCGAACAAAGGCGTCTTCTGACGGCCCAGCGTCAGCGTGCCGTATTGGCTGCTCAGGCCCACATACGCATTGCGGTTGAAAAGCCGCTGGCTGTCCGAGGCGGACCCGTCCTGCAGATTGATGCCGCTTTCCAGATCGAAGATCGCCTTCAGTCCACCGCCCAGATCTTCTGAGCCGCGCAGACCCCAGCGGCTATTGGTGATCGCACCGTTCGTCATGAAGAGACGGCCATCGTTTTTGGCGTTGGAGTTGGTCAGATAGCGCACGCTCACGTCTGCGACGCCGTACAGCGTGATCGAGCTCTGTGCCGAGGCGTGCCCGGAGGTCATCGCGAGGGCAGCGCCACCCACGATGGCAGCGGTCTCGAGGAGTCTCATTTGTCTCATTGGAATTTCTGCTATGCGGTTATGGTTTATTCGTTTGGGTCCGGCGCGCGCGGGCTGGCCATGCGCCGGCGCGCCGATGATAGACCCGCACCCTCATCGCGCCAAAAGTCCTTTAGCGCAATAACTTATTGCAGTTTCTAACCATTGTCCCGCGCTGTCTGACAAGAGTTAACTTTCGCGCAAGCGTGCTTCGGTTAGTCTTAAATCCGTTGATTGATAGACGCTATTTCGCGGCGACGCCAGCCTGTATGCAGCGGCCGCGCGTTCTTGCCGCATGGATAATTCCACTCGAAAGCCGCAGCCTCATTTGCCGACCACTTACGATCTGACTGACGAGCAATGGCATCGCATCGTCCCGCTGCTGCCTGAAATGAAGGCTCTTGGACCTCGCCGTGGTCGTCCTGGCATCGATATCCGCTGGGTGGTGAATAGCGTGATGTGGGTGCTGCACGCGCGCGCGCCATGGAGCGCGATGCCGGAGCGTTACGCGCCGTATCAGACGGCGCATCGCTACTACCTGCGCTGGAAGAAGTCGGGCGTGCTGGCCGACATGGTGTTCACGCTGTTCGGGACCGATGCGATTCTCGAGCGGCCTATCACGCGAAGGAGCGGCGTGCGTGCTGCGTAGGTCGCAGCTTCGCAGCGACAAATAAAAAAGGCTGTCAGCGGATTCCCGGCGACAGCCTTCCTTAATCGATCAGGAGATCTGCGGATCTCGTGACCCGTATGACCCGATTACACAGTTTGCTCGACCTTGAACACGGCGACGGCATGTCGCAGGTGTTCGGTCTGCTCATCGAGCGAACCGGCCGCGGCGGCCGCCTGCTCGACAAGCGCGGCATTGCGCTGTGTCACGTCGTCCATCTGACGGATCGCGAGATTGACTTCGCCGATACCTGAACTCTGTTCCTTCGAAGCCGCCGAGATCTCGTTCATGATGGCCGTCACGCGGCGCACTGCGTCGACCACCTCGCCGATCGTGCTACCCGCCTTGCCCGCGAGCGTCGAGCCTTCGCCGACTTGCGCGACCGACTGATCGATCAGCACTTTGATCTCCTTGGCCGCAGTCGCGCTGCGTTGCGCGAGATTGCGCACCTCGCCCGCGACCACCGCGAAGCCGCGGCCTTCTTCGCCGGCGCGCGCGGCTTCCACCGCGGCGTTCAGCGCGAGAATATTGGTCTGGAACGCGATGCCCTCGATCACGCTGATGATCTCGCCGATCTTGCGCGAACTATCGGTGATACCCGCCATTTTCTCGACCACGTCGTTGACCACCTGGCCACCGCGCGCGGCAATGGCCGACGCGTCGCTGGCCAGTTCGGACGCGGTAGCTGCATTGTCGGCGTTCTGCGTGACCGTCTTGGTGAGTTCGTCCATGCTGGCGGCGGTCTGCTGCAACGAAGCGGCCTGTTCCTCGGTGCGGCTCGACAGATCCAGATTGCCCGCGGCGATTTCCTTCGAGGCGACGGTGATCGTCTCCGCCGAGTTCTTGATCCGCGCGACGGTGGACGCGAGTTGATTGCGCATCTCACGCAACGAGAACAGCAGGCTCGACGTGTCGTCGCGACGCAGCTCGATGCGAGTGGCCAGATCGCCGCGCGCGATCTGCATCGCAATCGAGGCCGCGGCGGAAGGCTCGCCGCCAATCGAGCGCGACACGTTGCGCACCACGCGCGACGCCACGAACGACACGATCAAGCCAAGTACCACCAGCATGCCGGCCGAGCGTACGAGCGTCGTGTAGAACTGCGCCTGAATGTCGTCCATGTAAGCGCCAGCGATGAAGTCCCAGCCCCACGGGCCGAAGCGCTTCACGTAGCCAATCTTCTCGCTGGGCGTCGTTTCGCCGGGTTTCGGCCACCAGTAGCGCAGGTAGCCGGCGCCGGCCGCCGACGCACCGGCCTGGGCGATGTCGTGATACAGCGCGTTGCCTTTGGCGTCGCGGAAGCCGCCCATCTCCTTGCCGTTCAGCTTCGGGCTCATCGGGTGGTCGATCATGACCGAGTCGCTGCGCACGATCGTCACGTAGCCGGAGGCACCGTAGCGTTGGGCATCGACGCGGGCGATCGCCTGTCGCTTCGCTTCGTCCACGGAGAGCTTGCCGGCGTCGGCCTGTTTCGCATAGTCCGCGACGATCGAAACCGCCATGTCGGTGACGTCGGCCAGATCGGCGCGCCGTGCGTCCATTTGACCGTTACGGGCTTCGTACGCGTTCACAACGGTCACGATCAGGAGCGCGGCCCAGCACAGCAGCAACGGCACCCACAACTTCTGTTTCAGTGTGAGACGGTTCATCATGGGATTCGACAATAGGTTGAGCTCGGAATAGGGACGGGCTGCAATCTGCGCTGCATAGCTCGCATAACGGCGCGTGCGGCGCTTTCTTTATCCGATTGCTCAAAAAACAGTCGAACGGCCGCGAGCAGGCGGCCGCCGAAACACGCGGAGCAAAAACGGCAGGCAGGGAGTTGGGGTGCTAGAGCTGTTCCCGGCCGAACGCACCCAGGCGTTCGAGGTCGAGCACGTCGATCTGGTTATACGAGAGGCGCAAAATCTGCAGCCGTTCGAGGTTTTGCAGCGCCTGGTTGATCCGCTGACGCGAAACGCCCGCCAACAGGCCGACTTCTTCCTGCGAAATGGCGAGGGTGCGGCCGGTGTCGGGGTAGAGATCCGGGTTAAACAACTGCGCGAGCGACTGCGCGACGCGCGCATCGACATCGAGTAACCGGCTATTCTGGATCGACGCGATGAATTCGCCCATGCGGTTGTTCAGTTGCCGGATCACGAATGCATTGAACGGCAAGCTGGACTCCAGCAGCGTGTGAAACGTCTCCGACGGCACGAACATGACAAGCGAAGGCTGAATCGCCGCCACGTCGTACTTGCGCAATTCACGCTTGATCACGCTGCCTTCGCCGAACCAGCCGCCGGGCGGCACGCCGGACAGCGTGCAACTACGGCCCGAAGGGCTATAGATGGCAAGTTTGATGAGGCCGGAATGTACGCCGATCCAGTAGTCCGACGGTTCCTGGCGGCGCGCGATCCACGCGCCGCCTTCCAGATGCTCCGCGTGCGCGCTGGCGAGCACCATGGACTGATGCTCGGCGGCGAGCGCCCGGAACCACGCGCACGTGGCGAACAGGCCCGGCAGATCGGCGCGCGCAATCCGTTCTGGCCTGCGCGGGCGGGCATCGGCGGGGGCGGTGAGCGGAGCGTCGTTCATGGCAGCTTGCGGGTTTTTCGGGCGGGTGTGAGTGCGGAAGCGCCAGGGCGCGCCACTCTGTCATTTGAATGACAGACAGTTCACCATGACGATTGTTAGCCTAGTTCATCAATCAGAATAATCGACGGCGCGCCCAGCGCCCTAGCAACCATGTTGCATGGGACCCGAGTAAGCGCTAAAGCGCCAACTCGGGTCTACAGGAGACGATGCGATGAAACACATGTTCGAAGCAGGCCTCGAGCGCCGTGAGGCCAACTATGTCCCGCTCACCCCGATCGATTTCATCGTGCGCGCAGCGGAAGTCTACGGTGAGCGGCCGGCGGTCGTCCATGGGGAGATTCGCCGCAACTGGCGCGAGACCTACGAACGCACGCGGCGTCTCGCCAGCGCGTTGCAGCGGGCCGGCATTCAGCGTGGCGACACGGTCGCGGCCCTGCTCCCCAATATTCCTCCGATGATAGAAGCGCATTTCGGCGTGCCCATGGCCGGCGCCGTGCTCAATACGCTGAATACGCGGCTCGACGTGTCGTCGCTGTTGTTCATGCTGCGCCACGGCGAGGCGAAGGCGTTGATCGTCGATACCGAGTACGGCGAGTTCGCGCATCGCGCCGCGCTGGAATTCCCGGACCTGCGCGTGATCAGCGTGGCGGACGCGATGCCCGCCGATCCTTCGCAATTCATCCGCGCAACGGACTACGAGGCGTTCCTGCAATTCGGCGACCCCGAATTCGCGTGGGCTATGCCGGCCGACGAATGGGACGCCATTGCGCTGAATTACACCTCCGGCACGACCGGCGATCCGAAGGGCGTGGTCTACCACCATCGCGGCGCCTATCTGAACGCGCTCAGCAATATCCTCGAATGGGATATGCCCAAGCACGCCGTCTACCTGTGGACCTTGCCGCTATTTCACTGCAACGGCTGGTGTTTCCCGTGGACGGTGGCCGCGCGAGCCGGCGTCAATGTCTGTTTGCGCAAATTCGATGCGAAGACGGTGTTCGATCTGATTCGCCGCGAAGGCATCACGCACTATTGCGGCGCGCCGATCGTGCAGAGCGCGCTCGCGAACGCGCCGGCGCAATGGCGCGAGGGCATCGAACATCGCGTGTCGACGATGGTGGCGGGCGCGGCGCCCGCGCCGGCGGTGATCGCGAAGATGAAGGAGATCGGTTTCGATCTCGCGCACGTCTACGGACTCACCGAAACCTACGGTCCGGCCGCGGTCTGCGCGAAACAGGAGGAGTGGGAGACGCTCGACGACAGCGCGCGCGCCGAGATGAACGCGCGGCAAGGCGTGCGCTATCACCTGCAGGCCGCAGTGACCGTGCTCGACCCAGACACGCTGACACCCGTGCCCGACGATGGCGAGACGATCGGCGAGATCATGTTCCGCGGCAACATCTGTATGAAAGGCTATCTGAAGAACGAGCGCGCGACGGAAGCCACCTTCCAGGGCGGCTGGTTCCATACCGGCGATCTCGGCGTGCGAATGCCCGATGGCTACATTCGCATTCGCGATCGCAGCAAGGACATCATTATTTCCGGCGGCGAGAACATTTCGAGCATCGAGGTCGAAGACACGCTGTACCGTCACCCTGCGGTGTCTGTAGCGGCCGTGGTGGCGATGGCTGATCCGAAGTGGGGCGAGGTACCGTGTGCCTTCGTCGAGCTCAAGGAGGGGGCTCAGGTGAGCGCGGAAGAGATCATTGCGCACTGCCGGCTCTTTCTTGCGGGATACAAGTTGCCGAAAGCGGTGCGCTTCGGCGAATTGCCGAAGACATCGACGGGAAAAATTCAGAAGTTCGAACTACGCGCGCGTATCAAGGCGGAAGAAAAGCCATGATGCGGCCGCGCGTGTGATGGTGTGGCGTGCCGAATGGCACGCCGTTGCCGGTAGTTCGTGCCGCAGCATAGGTGCACGGGAGTGCGTGGATCACGTGCGCGTCGTCGCGCAGGATCACACGCCGGTCGCGAGCTTAGCCGCGCGTGTCGACCCAGTGGCGTGCCCAGCGTGCCGAGTGCTGCAGCGCCTGTTCTTCGTTCTTGAAGTAGTCGAGCGAATAGAACTGGTAGCGCCCTTCGGTGCGCGCGCTGTCGGCGCGTTCGAGCAGTAGATTGGATGAAAAAGTGCCATCGGGCAAACGGTGCGCCGAGGGTTTCACGGCATAGCCGTTGTAGTGATGAATATGTTTGTTTTGCATTTTATATTTTAATGATGTTCAAGTGCACGCCTGCCTTGCGAACCCTTGTACGAGTCGCGCGGATGAGTTGATTCGAGCCATTGCGAGCCGAATCCTGACGCAACCGGAAGGCGAAAAATGGGCGTTGAAGCCGGAGGGGAGAATGAGGTGCAACGAGGCGTTTGGCGCTCAGGCAAGCTGCTTGGAATGACATGCAGCTCAAAGCGATACGCGCCAACTGTGGGAGACAAAGCTCCGCGAGGATGTCGCTGCAGCCCGATGTCCGTTGCCGGACACCGAGCCCTTCAAACTTACAGCGGCTTGATGTTAGCCGCTTGCAGACCCTTCGGGCCTTGCTTCGTTTCGAAGCTCACTTTCTGATTCTCAGCCAGCGTCTTGAAGCCGTCGCCGCTGATTTCGGAGAAGTGCGCGAACAGGTCGTCGCCGCCCTTGTCCGGGGTGATGAAGCCAAAGCCTTTGCTGTCGTTGAACCACTTAACGGTACCGGTATCCATGAAGAATCCTTGAGGTAAAAAATAGAGAGATGTGCTCTGTGAAAGAGCTGAGAAGCGTCAAGGAGGGAGAGGACAACGAATACCGCTGACAGAGCGAGACATTGATGAACAGCAATCGAACTTCTTGAACTTCGGATGCCACAATAACCGCGGGGGTGTATCAGCGTCAACACTTAACTTGTAACTGTCTTGCCGGACGCCGCGGATGGCCTGCGCCTGACGTTTGCCGATAAAGTCCTGGTGCCCGGCCTGCCGAGCCGCGTGGCACGGCAAGCCGTTCGAGCGGTCCCGCGTTTTCAGATGCCCACTTTGTGTGCCGTCAGGATCAGGCGCAATCCCAACGCCGCGACAGCGCTCGCGGCAACGCGATCGACCCAGGCTTTCCATTGCAGGTAAATTTCACGCGGCCGCTTGCTCGAGAAGCACAACGCGACGACGGTGTACCAGCCGGCTTCGATAGCGAAGATCGCGGGCGGCAATGCAAAGTAGCACCACAACGGCGGATGTTGCGGCAGCAGCGCCGCGAAAATACTGCCGTAATAGACGGCCGTCTTCGGATTGCTGAGTTGTGTACTCAAGCCGATCCAGAACGATTTGCGAGCATTGCCCGAGACCGCTTGCGAGGCATCGAAAGCAAGCGGTTTGGCGGCGCCGCGCCAGATTTTCGACGCGAGGTAGATCAGATACAACCCACCCGCCACTTTTAGGCCGACGTAGAGCCATTCGACACTCGCCAGCAAGGTATAGAGACCGAGCAACGCGATGCCGCTAAAGAACACGCCGCCGACACCCATGCCGAGGGCGGTAGCGAGACCATCGCCGCGCGACAGTCCGATCGCATTGCGCGCGACGATCACGAAGCTCGGTCCCGGACTCATGGCGCCTAACAGGAGTGCGGCCAGGATGGTGATGATGGCGGTTGAAGCGGTCATGGTCGAGAGTCTCCTGTGCGCGAGCGTGCTAGTCAGTGAACATAACATGAGAGAAGTGGCTTTGCTTTTTTTGTCCTTTCTGTGCGCTCATTTCCTGTCAATGAGTATTGCCGCTCCTACTCGCAGTCTGGATAACCCGATGGGAATTGAAAAGCCCTGCATCGCGGACTAACAATTCGTTGCTGCAAGCAAAAGAAATTGGATGCTAGAATCGCTTTCCATACGCTGAAGCAGCCCCGAACCACGGGGCGAGACACGAGCGCAATTCGATCCAGTTGCCGACGAATTCCCCATAATCCAAGATTTATTGGGCATGATTTCCAGGTGCGAGTTTTCCCGCATCGGGAGAGGCATCGCGAGTTCGATTTGCACTCGAGCCATCTGAATCACTCATAGGCTTCGCGTTCTTTAGCGAAGCCTTTTGCTTTTCTAACGCGAGCATTATTAGCCGCGACACTGGTACGTTATGAAAGAGCTTGGGGAACAACGGCAGCTCGACTTCGACGGGAATGCGCGTGAGCGCCTGGTCGCATGGATCCGCCGACGCATGGACGAATACGGCATTACGATAGAAGCGCTCGCCGAAGCGATCGAAGCCGATGTGGCCGCGACGCGGGCCGTGATGTATCGCGACGCTTACGGCAATACGTGGGACGGTCATGGAGACAAACCGGACTGGCTCGCGCGTGCAATTTACGCTGGACAGAACATCGATCATTTCCGTTGCTAAGGGGGCGTCTGCTGCTTGCGTGCGGTTGTCGCATAGCGAGTTGGCGCGTTCCTTTGCCGTTGATCGCGTGCACGATCTGCCTTAAGATCGGCGGGTCGTTGCCGATTCCGTGCCCATTCATGCGGGCGCATGCGGCACAGAACTGGAAGCTGCATGCCGCACGGTCGTCGAACACCTTCATCTGAATTTCCGGCTTTTCGTTTCCCTGCATGGCTCCGTTGTCTCGCGGTATTCGGCTTGTTGTGGCTGAATATCGGCTGGTCGTTTGGAGCGGCCCACGAGCCTGCGCGTCAGCCGTCCGCGCGCGCTAGCCGGCACGTTGAGCCGTCCACAAGGCGCACGTCCAAAGCGAAAGCACAACGCGCGAGCAAAGCGAAGAAGCCGACTGCCGGCAAGACTCGGCGGCGTGTCGCGCACAAGCGAAAGCACGTGGCTAGCACCGAGCGGACGATGCATGTCGGCAAAGTCACACCCAAACATCGCCGGCAAGCTGCGCGCAATGCGCGGAATCCACGCGGAGTGAGACGCCCCACAGCGTTGGCGAAGGCCGATACGCAAAGTGCATCAACGTCGCGCGTCTCGATGTCGCATGAAAGCCCTCGTTTGTTGGCGCGCTGCGGCTATACGCCGAAATCCCGCGCTTTGCTTCGCGCCAGATCCGTCTACGTCGTCGACGAACGAACGCAAACCGTGCTTACCGAAAAGCAGGCGGACCGCGTCATGCCAATTGCTTCGGTATCCAAACTGATGACCGCGGTCGTGTCGCTCGATGCAAAGCATGCACTGAACGTGCCGCTTAACGTCACGGTTCAGGATCAGGATTTCGACAAATTCACTGGTTCACGTTTGAGTGTCGGTTCGACGCTGTCGCGCCACGACATGCTGCATATTGCGCTGATGTCGTCGGAGAACCGCGCTGCGGCCGCGCTCAGTCGCGATTACACGGGCGGCCGCCCAGGTTTCGTGGCGGCGATGAATGCGAAGGCGCGCTTGCTCGGTATGCGGCACACGTCGTTCGTGAATGGCACGGGCTTGTCGGCGCAGAACGTTTCCACCGCGCGGGATTTGTCGTTGCTGGTTGCCGCGGCCAGCCGTTATCCGCTGATTCGTGCCTATTCCACTGATCGCGATCAGATGGTCTTACCCGGCGGCGGGCGAGCGAGCCTGAGTTATCACAACTCGAATGCGCTGGTGCGAGGCGGCGACCGCTCGATCGTGCTGCAGAAAACCGGCTATATCAACGAGGCCGGGCACTGCGTCGTGGTGCGAATGAAGGTGCACGGCAGGCCGGTGGACATCGTGGTGCTGGGCGCGCCAGGCGCGCACGATCACATTGCCGATGTGGTGAGAATCAGCCGCTGGCTGCGCTGTTCGCTGCGGTAGGCGGTATTCGTCAGACAAGATAGCCGAAAAAAGCCCAAAAAAAAGCCCGCGCAAGGCGGGCTCAACTACTCGGAGTTTCGCGATCCAGTCGCTAGAAGGATCATGGTCAGTGTATGTGAAAGCTATATGAAAGTGTAGAAAAACCGCGTCAAAGATCGAAAAATACGGTTTCCTTAGCGCCTTGCATGTGGATATCAAAACGGTAAACGTTCGCCACATTCGGCTCGCGGCGCGCGATCAGCGTGTCGCGTCGCTCCGCTGGAACCGCTGCCAGCACGGGATCTTTCTCGTTCGCCGCGGCTTCGTCCTCGAAATAGATGCGCGTGAACGTGTGGAGCAGCATGCCGCGCATGGTCAGGATCACATTCATATGCGGCGCTTCATCCGGACTGGCCCGGCCCGGTTTCACCGTTTCCACGACGAAACGTTTGTGCGGATCCGTGCCGGTGCCCACACGCGCAAAACCGCGAAAGCCGGTCTTCAGGATTTCCTCACGCGACTCCGGGAAGTGCCCGTTCGAGTCCACTTGCGACACTTCGAGCATGGCGTCGCCAATGACCTTGCCGTCGCCATCGAAGACCTGCCCGACAAGCGTGATGTGCTCGCCGGCCGCTTCGCGGTCAGCCAGGACCGGCGTGAACAGGCTCTTGAAGTCGAAATCGTACTGCTGCGGACACAGACCGTACGCGAAGTAAGGTCCAACCGTCTGCGAAGGCGTTTGCTTGAGAGTGGTCATGGCTTAGCGCTCCATCGGAGTTTCGTTGCGGCCGCGCAGCACGATGTCGAAGTCGTAGCCGAGCGCATAGGCCTCTTGCGTGGTGTCGAGCGAGAAATCGGCAATCAGGCGGTCACGGGCGTGCTCCGGCGTGCCCTGGAAGATCGGGTCGAATGCCAGCAGCGGATCGCCGGGGAAGTACATCTGCGTGACGAGGCGCGAGCCGAAATGGTCGCCGAAGAGCGAGAAGTGGATATGGTTCGGACGCCAGGCGTTCGGATGGTTGCCCCACGGATACGCGCCCGGCTTGATCGTCAGGAAACGGTAGCGGCCTTCGTTGTCCGTGATGCAGCGGCCCGCGCCGAGGAAATTCGGGTCGAGCGGCGCGTCGTGCTGATCGGCCTTGTGCACATAGCGGCCGGCGGCGTTGGCTTGCCAGATTTCGACCAGCGTGTTGCGCACCGGGCGGTTGCCTTCGTCGAGCACACGGCCCGTCACGATGATGCGCTCGCCGAGCGGTTCGCCGTTACGCACAGCGTTACGTGTGAGGTCGTGATCGAGCGCGCCGAGGTCGTCGGTGCCGTAGACCGGCACGCGCTGGTCGCGCAGCTTTTCCTTCAGCGGAATCAGCGGAAGCGTCGGGCCGCGTTTGACCGACGAACCGTAGCCGGGGTAGACGTAAGGCGGATGGGACGGGAAGTCGCGCGCGCTGAGAAAGGAATCGTCCATCAGTGTCTCCTTCGAGGAATTGTGGGGTACGACGTTATGGAGAGACTTTATCCAACCTAAGAGGTTATGCAAAATGACGTTTTCGCCCTTTTCGTATAACCTGCCGTTATGCAACGCAGCCTCGCGGACAGCCGCGTCAAATTCCGTCATCTCCAGTGCTTTCTGGCCGTCGCGCAGTTCGGCAGCGTCCAGCGGGCGGCTGACAGCCTGTCGATCACCCAGCCCGCGGTCTCCAAGACGGTGGCCGAACTGGAAGCGATTCTCGGCGTGAAGCTGTTCGAGCGCGGCCGCCACGGCGCCGTGCCGACGCGCGAGGGGCAACTCTTCATGCCTCACGCGAGCGCTTGCGTGAGCGCGCTGCGCCAAGGTGTCGATCTGTTGTCGCGCGCGGAAGGCGCGGCCGCGGCCACGCTGGAAATCGGCATTCTGCCGACCGTTGCAGCGGCGTTGATACCGCCGGTGCTGAAGGGGTTCGCCGCGCTCTGGCCGCGCGTCATCGTACGCCTCGCGACCGGCGCCAACCCGGAATTGCTCGAGCGCCTGAAAGCGGGCACGATCGAATTTGCGATCGGTCGGCTGGCCGATCCCGAGCGGATGGTCGGGCTCAGTTTCGAGCAACTGTTTAGCGAGCCGTTGATCGCGGTGGTCCGCGCCGGGCATCCGTTGGCGGCGGGCGCGGGGTTGCCGGCCACGTCGCTCGAAGATTTTCCGGTGGTCTTGCCGCCGTTCGGCACGCTGATCCGGCAATCGGCGGACAGTCTGTTGAGCGCATGGGGCGTGCCGCCGTTGTCGGCGTTCATCGAGGTATTGTCGGTTTCGACGGGCCGCGCGTTGACGCTGGAGAACGGCGCCGTCTGGTTCGTTCCCCTGAGCGCCGTCGAATACGAACTGGCGCACGGCATGCTGGTACGTTTGCCATTGCCCTTCGCCGGCACCGGCGAGCCGGTCGGATTGATCCGGCGCTCGGACACGCAACCGTCGCCGGTCGGGCGGGCGTTTATCGAGGCGGTGCGCGAGGTCGCGCAGCAGCGCATGGCTTCGAGTGCGGATAAGGCAGCAGGAAAAAGGGTGCAGAAGCGGAGTCGTAAATAGGGCGTTTCGTCTTTGATCGGGAGTGTCTGATAGCGCGAGGCGTAGGGCGGCGCCATCGAGTGAACCATTCGGTACAAAATGAAGGTTGCGAATGCCGTGCTACCCGGTGTACAAACACGGTGCAAAAGCCGTCGCGGGCCGTGATGCCGCGGCGCACCACGCATGCGGTGTCACACTAAGGGTGTGGTGGCTGCTTGCACCGAACACCAGTAACAGCGGGAACAGCGTCGAAAGACTGTAAAGGAGATTGCCATGCCCAGCGACTTGCCCACTCCAGACGCCGCGCTGCGCGCCGTGTCGGCGCCTGAGCACAATCCGCTCGGCACTGCCGGCCTCGAATTCGTGGAATTCGCCGCGCGCGATCCGCAGGCGCTCGGCGAGACCTTCACCAAGCTCGGCTTCAAGGCGATTGCGCGGCATATCAGCAAGGACGTCACGCTCTATCGTCAGGGCGAGATGCAATTTCTTATCAACGCCGAGCCGGACTCGTTCGCCGCGCGCTATGCGGAAGAATACGGCGCGGGCATCTGCGCGATCGGCATTCGCGTGGCGGACGCGCAGCGCGCCTTCGACCGCGCGATCGAACTCGGCGCATGGGCGTTCGAAGGCGAGAAGATCGGCACGGGCGAGTTGCTGATTCCGGCCATTCAGGGCATCGGCGACTCGCATATCTATTTCGTCGACCGCTGGCGCGGCCGCGGCGGCCAGCGTGGCGGCCTCGGCGACATCTCGATCTTCGATATCGACTTCCGGCCCATCCAGATCGACACAGCGCATGCCGACTTGAGCCACGCGGGCAACGGCCTCATTGCAGTCGATCACCTGACGCAAACGGTCGGCGAAGGCCGGATGCAGGAGTGGCTCGACTTCTATCGCGACCTGCTCAACTTCCGCGAGATTCACGAGTTGCACGCCAACTGGCATGTGTCGGCGGAATCGCGCGTGATGGTGTCGCCGTGCGGCGCGATCCGCGTGCCCTTGTACGAGGAAGGCACCAGCCGGACCAATCTGATGCACGAGTATTTGCCCGATCACCCGGGCGAAGGCGTGCAGCATATCGCCCTTGCCACCGACGACATTTTCGCGTGCGTCGAGCAGTTGCTCGCAAACGGCGTCGAATTCGTCGAGCCGCCGCCGCGTTACTACGATCAACTCGACTCGCGTCTGCCGGGTCATGGGCTCGATGTCGCGCGACTCAAGCGCACGCACGTGCTGGTTGACGGCGAAATCGGTGCGGACGGCGTGCCGCTGCTGTTTTTCCAGACCTTCGTGCGGCGCCGCGCCGGCGAAATATTCTTCGAGATCGTGCAGCGCCAAGGTCATCACGGCTTCGGCGAGGGCAATCTGAGCGCACTGGCCAAAGCGCGCGAACAGGCTGGTACCTGAAGATTTGACCTGAAGCCCGCGTCGTCAGCTCAAGCCGTGTCGGGCGGGCTGCCTAGCTCGGGATTTACCGCGTTGTAGGCCGCGGCTTCGTGCAACAGCCACTCGCGGAAACTCGCCAGCGGCCTGCCATGACTCAACTCGGTCGGATAGACGAGGTAGTACGCCGAGTCGGCGACGGCGGGCGCATCGAGCGGAATCACGAGCCCGAGCTGGTCGAGCTGCGCGTCGACAAAAAAACGCGGCACCAGCGCAATGCCGAGGCCGGCTGCGGCCGCGCTGATCAGCATGGTGTGCAGTTCGTAGCGCACGCCCTGCATGGCCCGGTTGTCGTCGACGCCCACGCCGGCGAACCATGACGCCCAGCCGTCCGGCCGAGTGGTGGAATGCAGAAGCGGGTAGTCCAGCAGATCGGCGGCGCTTTGAACGGGCCGCTTCAGCAGACTCGCTGCGCAGACCGGCACGACCTCTTCGCTGAACAGAAAATCCGCGGACGTGCCCGGCCAAGTGGGCTTGCCGTAGTGAATCGCGGCCTCGAAATGGGTCTCGGCGAACGGGAACGTGCCGGTTCGCACGCCCATGTTCACGCGCACGTCCGGATACTGCGCGTTGAATGCCGCGAGCCGCGGAATCAGCCATTGCGACGCGAAAGTGGGCAGAACCGCCAGTTCCAGATAACCGCCGCCGCTGCCGTGCGCGATGATGGACAGTGTGTCGCGATCGAGTTGTTCCAGCGAGCGCCGCACCTGCGCGCTATACACCTTGCCCGCTTTCGTCAGCACCACGCGCTGTTTGACGCGCACGAACAGCCGCACGCCGAGATTGCTCTCCAACGTATTGATTTGCCGTGAGACCGCGCTCTCGGTGAGAAAGAGTTCGCGCGCCGCGTGCGTGAAGCTCTCGTGCCGCGCGGCGGCTTCGAAAGCGAGCAGCGCGCCCATGTTGGGGATCTTGAACTTTCGCACGTTGATTCCAAAAGCGCATCAAGTGGCGATTTTATCTCGCTTTACGGCAAGCCGGGCGATTTGAATAATCACGTCTTCGAGCATGCCATCCGGTGCTGATTGCATCCGAGCCGGCAGGTCTGTTCGAACACGTCAATCAGCGCCCGTCAAAGCCACGTAGAGAACCGCTATGCGAACCACCACGAATGCAAATGTCGAACAACTGCTGCTGAAATTGCTCGGCGCCGAAAAAACCACACGGCTCTTCGCGACGCTAAACCATCCGCGCATTCTGGACGAATGGGAGGACGGCACCGTCACGCGCGCCGAACTCGCGCAGGCAATGAACATGGCGCTGTTCGAGGATCTGCTGGCGCGCTCGGCGAACGGCCGCCAGTACACCGAAGAGACGATCGCGGCGGGCGGCAGCGTGTACTTCGATCACGGCGCGTTGCGCACGGTGCGCTGGCCGCACAGCGGCGCGCTGCCGACGGGCGAAGCCGCGTTTGCGCGCATTCTGCGTCCGCTCGGCTTCAGCATCAACGGCCGCTATCCGCTCGACCGCCTCGGCATGACGGGCCGCGCGTGGGCGCATGACGACGCGCCCGATGAAATCGCGCAGTTCTTCGTCAGCGAATTGCATCCTGAGCGGTTCTCTCCGGAATTTCAGCAGGCGGTGACCAACGTGATCGGCGCGTCGCGCGATCCGTTGACGCCGCGCGCTCTCGGCCAGTTGTGGGAGCTCGAGCGCGACGGCGTGCTGCCGCTCGACTCGGCTCATGAATTGTTGCCGGTGATCGTCGGTGCGTTCGCGCGCCAGCACGACACGCCACGCGAAGCCGATTACGAAGTATTGTTGAGGGAATCGGCGGAGATGGCGTGGATCGCCACGGAAGGCAACGCGTTCAACCATGCCACCGATCGCGTCGCGGATGTCTTTCAATTGTCCGACGACGAGAAGGCGAAGGGTCGTCCGATGAAACCGGAAGTGGAGCGCTCGCGCTCGGGACGCGTGTTTCAGACGGCGTATCGTGCCGATCTCGTGCAGCGCGAGTTCCGCGCGGCTGACGGCAGCGTCGTGACGCGTGAAGTGCCGGGCTCGTTCTACGAGTTCATCACGCGCAAGCGGACGTTCGATCAGGACGCGCGTCGTTGGGAAACGGACCTGCGTTTCGACGCGGGCAACGCACAGGGCATCTTCAAGATGACCGCGAGCCAGGCTGCCTGAGTGCGAAACGACAGCGCACAGACACGATGAACGGGGAGCGCAGTGGGAACGTCATTTGATGAGGAACAGGGCGCGAGCGTCGATGAACTGCACGCGAACGGCACTAGTGCACCGAAGCAGGCGCCACGCGTTGCCACGCCTTTCTCCGGTACCGCCGCCGTGATGCAGGCGCTCGAAGCCGATTTGCGCAGCCACGTGCGTGGCGAAGTGCGCTTCGACCAGGGTTCGAAAGCGCTGTATGCGGCGGATGCGTCGAACTATCGGCAAGTGCCGCTCGCCGTCGTCGTGCCGGCGGATGTCGACGACCTGTTGGCCACGCTCGCCGCTTGCCGTCGCAACGACGTGCCGTTTCTCCCGCGCGGCGGCGGCACGTCGCAGAACGGACAGTGCGTCAACGTCGCGGTGGTCGCGGACGCGAGCAAATATGTGAACCGTGTAGTGTCGGTCGATCCGGTCGCGCGCGTCGCGATCGTCGAACCCGGCGTGGTCTGCGACACCTTGCGCGATGCCGCCGAACAGCACGGCCTCACTTTCGCACCCGATCCGGCGACGCACAGCCGCTGCACGCTCGGCGGCATGATCGCCAACAACTCGTGCGGCGCGCATTCGGTGATGGCCGGCAAAACGGTCGAAAACGTCGAGGCGCTGGAAATCGCCACCTTCGACGGCGCGCGTTTCTGGGTCGGTCCGACCTCCGATCAGGAACTCGAACGCATCATCGGCGAGGGCGGCCGTCAGGGTGAAATCTACGCCGCGCTGAAGCAGTTGCGCGACACCTACGCCGAGCAGATTCGCGCGAAATTCCCGCAGATCAAGCGGCGCGTGTCGGGCTTCAATCTCGATCAGCTGCTGCCGGAAAACGGCTTCAACGTCGCGCGCGCACTGGTCGGCACCGAGGGAACGTGCGCGCTCACGTTGCAGGCGAAAGTGCGCCTCGTGAAGAGTCCGGCGATGCGCGTGATCGTCGTGGTCGGCTTCACGGATATCTACACGGCGGCGGATGCCGTGCCGCATTTCATGCGCTGCGGGCCGATCGCCATCGAAGGACTGGACCGCGCGATCATTCGCGGTTTGCAGGCGCGCGGTTTGAAGAAGGACGAGATCGCGTTGCTGCCCGAAGGCGATGCGTGGGTCGTGCTCGAATTCGGCGCGGACACGCAAGGCGATGTGATGCTTAAAGCGCGAGCCGCCGCCGCTTACTTTGCCTCGGGGGAAGCAGGGCCGAACGTCTCGGCGATGCTCGTCGAAGACCGGGCGTTACAGGCCAAGGTCTGGTCGATTCGTGAGACGGGCGCGTCGGCGGTGGCGTTGTCGGTCGATTCCGGCACGCCGGACCCCGTGGTCGGCTGGGAAGATGCGGCGGTCGATCCGCTGCGTCTCGGCGACTATCTGCGCGCGTTCCAGGCACTGGTGGATCGCTACGGTTACGAGACGAGTCTCTACGGCCATTTCGGCGACGGCTGCGTGCACGCGCGCATTACCTTCGACCTGCGCAGTGCGAAAGGTGTGGCGACGTGGCGCAAGTTTCTGCGCGAAGCGGCCGAACTGGTCGTCGAATTCGGCGGCTCGCTGTCGGGCGAACACGGCGACGGCCAGGCCAAGGCCGAGTTTCTGCCGATCATGTACGGCCCCGAGTTGATGCAGGCGATGGAGCAGTTCAAGGCGATCTGGGATCCGGCCAATCGTCTTAATCCGGGCAAGGTGGTGCATGCGTATCGCGCCGACGAGAACCTGCGCATGGGCCCCGCCTACAAGCCGGTCACGTTGCAAACCAGACTGACGTTTGCGAGCCAGCAAGGCGACGGTTTTCAACGCGAGATCGAACGATGCATCGGCATGGGCAAATGCCGCTCGCTCGAAGGCGGCACGATGTGCCCGAGTTATCGCGCGACACGCGAAGAGAAATATTCGACGCGTGGCCGTGCGCATCTGTTCTGGGAAATGCTGCAAGGCGACGTGATTGCCGACGGCTGGCAAAGCCGCGAAGTGAAGGAAGCGCTCGATACATGCCTCGCCTGCAAGGGCTGCAAATCCGATTGCCCGACGCATACGGACATGGCTTCATACAAGGTAGAATTTCTTTCGCATTACTACGAGACGAATCGTCGGCCACGGCAGGCGCTGTTCATGGGACGCATCGGCGAATGGGCGCCGTGGGCGGCGCGTTTTCCACGTCTGACGAACTTCATGACGTCGGCACCGGGTTTGTCTTCATTCGGCAAGTGGCTGGCAGGCGTGGCGCCAACGCGCGAACTGCCTCGTTTCGCGAACGCCACATACAGGCAGATCGCACGACGTTCGCCGCAATCGGCGCGTGATGCTCGCGGCGACGTGAAGAAAGTGATCCTGTGGGTCGATACGTTCAACGATCACTTCACGCCCGAGATCGCGCAGGCCGCTGCCGATGTCTTAAAGCAATTGGGCTGGCATGTCGTGTTGCCGAAGAACCGGTTGTGCTGCGGGCGGCCGCTGTATGACTTCGGCCTGCTCGAACGCGCGCGCGAACTGCTCACGCACATTCTCGACGACCTCGCGGACGATATCGCCGCCGGCGTGCCGCTAGTCGGTCTCGAACCAGGTTGTTTGTCGGTGTTCAAGGACGAACTGCTGAAGCAACTGCCCGATCATGCATTGGCGAAGAAGCTGTCGGCGCAAACTTTCCTGTTCTCCGATTTCGTCGCGCGTCAGCCGTTCGATTGGCCGACGCTCGCCGCGGACGTGATCGTGCACGGACATTGCCATCAGAAGGCGCTGTTCGGCATGCAGGGCGATACCGCACTGCTGAACAAGCTCGGCGTGAAATGGAAACTGCTCGATACGGGATGCTGCGGTATGGCGGGATCGTTCGGTTTCAACACGGAGCATCACGCGCTGTCCACGAAGATCGGCGAAGACACGCTATTTCCGGCGGTGCGTGCGGCGGGCGCGGAGACGATCGTGTTGACCAACGGCTTCAGTTGCCGTGAACAGATCGAGCAGGGGACGGGGCGTCACGCAATGCATATCGCGCAACTCGCGCAGCGGGCGTTGGCGGCGCGCTGAAGCGGGCTTACGCGCGTTGCTGCGCTTGCGTTTACTTTTTCGTCGATTCGATGGTGGCCGGCGCTTGCGGAATGTCGGCGCTGGTCGCCATCCACAACACTTCGGCGTCTTCTTCGCTCGTGGAGACCGCTGCGTGACCGGTGCGGCTGTCGAAGTACAGACTGTCGCCGGCGTTCAGATGCGTCGGCGCATACAACTCCGAGTAGAGGCAGACGCTGCCGCTGATCACGTACAGAAACTCCTCGCCTTCGTGACGGCCCCAGTCGTCGAAGGCGTCGAGCGTGTGCGCGGAGATGCGGATACGAAACGGCAGCATCGCCTTGTGGGCGAGGTCGGTGGCGAGCAGTTCCATCTGGTAGCCGCGATACGCGTGGCGCTGGCCTTCGTTTTTGCGGGTCAGCGCGCGGCGGCCGCTGGCGCTGACTTTTGGCGTGGAGCCGAACAGCTCGCCGATTTCAATCTTCAGTCCGAGGACGATTTTCTGCAGCACGTCGAAAGTGGGGGACATCAGGCCGTTTTCGACCTTTGAGAGCGTTGAGCGGGACACGCCGCACAGGCGGCTGGCAGTTTCCAGCGTCAGGTCCTGCGCCTGGCGGGCGGCGCGGACGCGGCGGCCGAGGTCGGTGATGGACGGATCGGCGGATTTGGTGAGATGGGTGTCCATGGGGCTTGATGCTCTAAATGCGCGCTTGGAGGGACAATGTTGTTTCCGATAATAACATTTGGGGCGAGCGGCAAGTCTGCGGGCGAGATTCGGGCGTTAGTGGTGGGATTTTCGCCAGCGCTTTGAGCCGTCGCGCGAGGCCTGAGCAGGGAAGTCGATTCGCGAGATCGAGGCGAGCGCGACATTCGCGCACTTTTCTCATCGGAAACTTGATTCATGGCGGACGAGTGGCGGCCCGATGGTGTCGTTGCCGGCCTCAATATTAATTTGGGCCGCCAGTCGCGTTTATATCGCGGGCCTGATAATCCTGGCGTCGTTCGGAAGGAAGGCATTAGTTCAGGTATTGTGCGGCGCGTTATGTTGTCTCCCGCCATCCGCGAGCCTTGATAACAGCTTCGCCCGGTCGGTGCAGTAATTCCGATTATCTGGATCAGGAAAATTCAAATAAAACAGGTGCTTGCGAGATATCCACAGCCCAATATTCGATTAATCGCAGAGTCTATTATGCGATCGGCATATTAATAAATTCTGTCAAATCGTCTCGATGATAGATTTTCCATTGTCGTATGCATTACGATGCTGGAATTAAAAGCAGCATCGACAACATAAACGATCCATGTCTCAGAATCGTAAAAAACGACCAACGGGGAATCAGGCGCGCAGAAAGCCGCTGGGTAAAGCGAAACTTTTGCCGCATACCACGACATACGTGCGCGAACAGTCGTTGCGCTGGCATCTCGCGTTGGCCGCATTTCAGGCGGGTAATGGCAACGGCGAATTACTGGCAAACCTGGTGAAGGCGCTTTACCTGGCCTGGTATCTTCAACAGGCCGGGTTCGGCGCGCTGGAGCGTGACCTTTATCTCGATGCCGAACGTATTCTGGATGCCGCCGCCCGGAGCGCGAGCCGAGAAATCTGGCGGATCGCGGCAGTGGACTGCGCGCCGATCACGAGGCTTCTCGATCTGCACGAGCAGCAGCTGCAAACAGCGCCGGTATTCGCAGTGGACGAAGCCGAGTCACGCGTCGTGCGCTTCGGTCAGAGCGATAAACGATCGCCATGGTGAGCGGATTTGAAGCATGACAGGTTCAACGTGTTGGGCGTCGCAGGCAGTTATCGTGGAGTCGCGCATCACGATTCCTTTTTTGACACAGGGTGTCTTCAGTCCAGTCGTCGCTGATTTGGGCGCCATCCCCGGTCAGGCGCGCCCCAAGCGTTCGCTGAATCCTTGTGTTGCAGCGTGCAGCGCCGCGCTCGGACTATCGAGCGGCCGTCTACCCTTCTGGACGAGGCCGGCGGCGGCCGCCATCCACGGATGAGCGAATGCGACAACG
The DNA here is from genome assembly GCF_046028095.1 of Paraburkholderia phytofirmans. Taxonomy (GTDB): domain Bacteria; phylum Pseudomonadota; class Gammaproteobacteria; order Burkholderiales; family Burkholderiaceae; genus Paraburkholderia; species Paraburkholderia phytofirmans_A. The sequence goes on along the minus strand of NZ_JAQQDJ010000012.1, from coordinate 149,872 downwards.
GTCGCGCCTGCCTCATACGCCGCATCGGCTGATGACGCGGCCGCCACGAGGCACGCTTGAATGTCCCCCGCTTTGAATAGCGCCCAGACGTGGCCGACGTGAACGACTTCCACCGACGCAGCATGCTTGCTCGCATGCTCCGTAAAGAGTTTCCTCGTCGCCTCGATTGCCGATTCAGCCGCGCACAACACGACGATTCTCCCGCCCACTTCTGCTGCCGCCGCAGCCAAGGCGACATCCGCCCGGACGATGGGCACAGGCGGACTCTTGATATCGGCCACCGCAGGTCCGAGCGTGCCGCAAGTGAGAATGACAGCGTCGGAATCGGCTGCCAGCGCGAGAAGATGCTGGTTTGTCTGGGCGCGCAACTCGTCGGAAAACGCCCCCGTTCGGTCGACGGCCTCGCGAAGGTCCGCTCTCACTTCATGGTGAAGATCTTCGGCCCGCAGTCCAAGCGTTTCTGCTGCCTGCTCAAACACCTGGCGGTTCCCATCCATCGTATGCAGAAACGAAATACGCATTGCCGTGTGCCTCGTTATCAGGTTTGTCGTGTCGATGCCGCTTCGTATTGCCACGCCGGCGGGCGCCCCAATCGGTTCCGCTGCATTGTTGCAACGTCGGTGCGGGCTAACAAGGCAAGCGCTCGTACCGGTATCGCGGGTACCTCCCTCGCGCGAGCGATCCGCGGCGATATAGCGGCCTTATGGTCCGTTGTTCCGCGCATTCGAGACGACCGTTGAGCCCTAATATCATCGGTCCGCGTGCTGTTAGCTGTCATTTAGCTTGTATCCCGAACGTCGCCGGACGTCCGCAGACGTAGTAACGTATAAAATTTAACCTTTCGCCCCGTTACATTGATTCTTGAGGCGCATATGTCCACGGACACAGACACAATCACCGATGAACAGATCGCTGCCATCGCCGATCGCATGGTCGAAGAGGGCAGAAGAGTGTCGCCAGTGACAATCTGGAAAGAGGTTCGCGGCGGTTCGCTGGTGGCGATAGTCGCAGCCTTGCAACGCTGGCGCGAGGCGCGGCAGGCCGACACACCGCAAGCACAGGTCCAGCCCGGATTGCCGGAGGGCCTCGCCGAAACGGTCATCAGCGCCGCGGATCGGATCTGGGCGGCGTCGCAGCACGATGCGGAGAAGGCGTTCAATCAACGTCTTGTCGCGGTGAACCAGGACCTTGAAGCTGCCCTCGCGGAACGGGACGAAGCGCTTGCCGAGTATCAAAAGAGCATCGATGAAATGGAAGCGGGGCGCAATCGTCTCAGCGCGCTGACGGACGCGCTGAGCGCGTCGGAAAGTGCTGCCCTACGCCTCGAGGCGGAGCGCGCGACCGCCGCCGGTCGCGCCGAAGCGGCCGAAACTCACGTCAACGAACTGGTGCAACGTGCATCCGCGCAAGACGCCGAACTGGAAGGCATGAAGGCCTCGCTCGACGAAGAGCGCTTGGCGCGCGAAGAGTTGGCCACGGCGCTGACCGGCAAAACCGATGAAGTCGCTCAGATCACGCAGGAGCGAGATCAGGCGCGGCACGAAGCCGTAACACTGAGCGACGCCTGTCAGGCGAAGACAGAAGAGGCGACGCGATTCGCGCAAGAGGCAAGCGCGGCTACGTCGCGCGCTGAAGCGGCGGAGGCACGCATCGAGGAGTTCGTGCAGCGCGCGTCCAACGACCAGACCAAACTGGAAGCCGCGAACGCGTTGCTTGAAGAGGAACGCCAGGCACGCGAAACGTTGGCCACGGTTGTCGCAAGCAAGAGCGATGAAGTAACGCGAATCACGCAGGAACGCGATCAGGCCCAGCAGGAAATCGCCGCTTTGCGCGACGCCCATGAGGCGAAGTCGCAAGAAGCCACGCAACGGTCGCAGGAGGCGAGCGCCGCTTCGTCGCGTGCGCAGGCCGCTGAGGCGCGCGCGGAAGAACTGGCGCGGCAAGTGTCGTTGCAGGTCGAGGACCTGGAATCTGCGAAGTTGTCGATCGAAGAGGAACGCCGGGCACGCGAAGAACTGGCGTCGATCGTCTCGGTCACGAACGATGAGATGACGCGCGTCGCGCAAGAGCGTGATCTTGCGGTGGAGGAAATCACATCGCTGCGCGGCGCCTATGAGGCCAAGTCGCTCGAGGCGAGTGCTGCTGCGTCTCGCGCGCAAACGGCAGAGGCGCGCGTGGCAGAGCTTACGCAACGCGTTTCGTCGCTAGATGCCAGCCTGGAAGCCACGAATGCGTCGCTTGAAGAGGAACGCAAGGCACGGCAGGAATTAGCCTCGGCTGTCTCCAGCAAGACCGACGAAATAACGCGCCTCACGCAGGAACGCGACCAGGCGCTCCAGCAATTCGCGACATTGGAAGCCGCGTATCAGGCGAGCTCGCATGAAGTGACGCGGTGGTCGCAGGAAGCGAGCGCCGCGACGTCACGCGCTCAAGCAGCAGAGGCACGTGTAGAAGAACTCGAACAGCGTGCATCGGCGGATCATGCCAATCTGACAGCGACGAACGCGTTGCTGGAAGAAGAGCGCAAAGCACGCGAAGAGTTGACCGCGGTTGTCTCTGCCAGGAACGACGATGTAACGCGAGTCACGCAGGAACACGATCAAACTCGACAGCAGTTCGCCACGTTGCGCGACGCCCATCAGGCGAAGTCGGAAGAAGCGGCGCGCCTGTCCGACGAGTTGAGCGCGGCAACGTCGCGCGCGCAGGCAGCCGAAGCACGCGTGGAAGAACTCGCGCAGCGCGCAGCGTCGCAAGCTGCCGAACAGCAAGCCGCGACGGCTTTGCTGGACGAAGAACGCAAGGCACGAGCGGAGTTGGCCGCAGAGCTATCAGCGAGGCACGATGAAATAGCGCGAGCCATCGAGGAACGCGATCATGCCCAGCAGCAGATCGCAGCGTTGAACAGCGCCTATCAAGCCAAGGAAGAAGAAGCGTCACGGTTGTTGACGGAGTTGAACGCGGCTTCATCGCAGGCAAAAGCCGCTGAAGCGCAGGTAAGCGAGAACCACGCGCAGTTCGCCGCAGTGGAAGCCGAGTTGAAACAAGCCCGCGCTGTGCTTATCGCGGAGCGCGAGGCAGCCCAGGTGCGGGCCGAGGAAGCGTCGGCTCAACTCAGCGAGTTGCAGCGCGTCACGCATGAACTGGAGGAGGCGCGGGAGCAGATCAGCGCCGTGACCGAGGCGAAGACACTCGTCGGTGCGAACCTCGCTCGGCTATCGCAGGATGCATCCGCCGTGAGGGAACGCGCCGAGGCCGCCGAACGCCATGTCGCGGAGTTGGAGCAGCGCGTCGCGGCGCAAACCGCGGCCATCGCGCAACACGCTCAGCGCGCCCAGCAACTCGCAGCCCGCGCCGAGGAAAACGACAATGCGGAGGAGGTCGCGGCATTGCAACGTCAAGTGTCGACGCAAGCCAAAGCCCACGCAAAGGCCATGAGCGAGCTTCGCACTACGGCCGAACAGTGGGTCGCGCACGCCAAAGACCTGAAGCAGCGGCTCGGTCTCGCAAGCGAAAAAATCTTGTTCATCGACGCGCGCAGCACCGGCGAGGTGGCGCTCGTCAGGCGGCTTTCATCCGAACTGGAGCGACTCAAGCCGGACCACGAATTGATCTCCAGAGAGGCGCAGCAAAAACTGATCGCCGCGACGATGACGCACCAACTCGCGCAGAAAGGCTACCGTTACGATCCGGCCACGGCGGTAATGTCGAAAGTCACGACCTGACGCAAGCCACCGGTCAGACGCGCAATGCAGAAAGGCGCGCGCATGCGACGCGCGCCCTATGAACCCGACGCTTACGGCGCAACCGGCTTGCCCGACGCGTCCTTCACTTTCTGTTTCCACTGCGTGCGGATTTCAGCCGTCACGGATTCCGGCAGCGAGATGTAGTCGAGATCATCCGCCGCCTTGCCGCCGTTCTTGAACGCCCAATCGAAGAACTTCAGCGTTTCTGCGCCTTGCGGAGCTTTGTCCTGCGTCGTGTGCAACAGCACGAACGTTGCACCGACCACGGGCCACGCGTTCTTGCCCGGCTCGTTCGTCAGGATCTGATAGAACGACTTCGACCAGTCCGCGCCTGCTGCCGCTGCCTTGAAGGTGTCGGTCGCCGGAATGACCACAGTACCGGCTGCATTTTTCATCGACGCATAGGTCATGTGATTCTGCTTCGCATACGCCCACTCGACGTAGCCGATCGCGCCCGGGAGACGCTGCACGAAAGCGGCCACGCCGTCGTTGCCCTTGCCGCCCGTCCCCGTCGGCCAGTTCACCGTGGCGCCTTCGCCCACTTTCGACTTCCACTCCGGGCTCACCTTGGACAAATAGTTCGTCCAGATAAAGCTCGTGCCCGAGCCATCGGCACGGCGAACCACGGCGATATCGGTATCCGGCAGCTTGATTTTCGGGTTCAGCGCGACGATCGCCGGATCGTTCCACTTCTTGATCTTGCCCAGATAGATACCGCCGAGCACTTCGCCCGACAGCACCAGTTCGCCGGCCTTCACACCCGGCACGTTGATTGCCGGCACCACGCCGCCGACAACCGTCGGGAACTGGAACAAGCCGTCTTTGGCCAGTTCGTCGTCTTTGAGCGGGGCGTCCGAGCCGGCGAAATCCACGGTCTTCGCAATGATCTGCTTGATGCCGCCCGACGAACCGATGCCCTGATAGTTGACCTTGCCACCGCCGCTCTTTTGGTAGGCGTCGGCCCATTTCGTATAGATCGGCGCGGCGAAGGTGCTGCCCGCACCGGTGATGTCGGCGGCGTGTGCGGCGCTGGCACACAGCGCACACACAACCAGCGTAAGTTGCTTGAGATTCATGGTGAGACTCCTCATGGCGACGCAGTCGCCTTCGATGGGCTGCAACTTAAGGGTGAAATATGACGTTCTTGTGACTGCTCAAATTAATTGATCCGCTTGCCTAACCTTAAGCATTCGCCAAGTCGACGTCGTGAAAACTAGCGGGTTAACCTTCTTTTGATCGGCCGCGATATGCTCAGGCCTTTGATTCCGGTTCAATCTGTGCAGCTCCAGGTTGGAGTCGTGTGGCGACTGCCACGGTTCTGATTCCGGCCGCCAGATTGCTGGATAGGCCAATCCCGCATGGGAAGCAAACGCTGAATGACCTATGAAATCTGATCTGCTACTGCAAACCTACGGCGCGGACTCGTCCGGCATGGTCTGCGGCTTTCTCTTTACTTCAAATCGCGCCGGCCGCTCTGTCGACGCCGACGAAGTCGCCGAATGGCTGCAGGCCCACGACGCCAACGGCCCAGCGAAGGAAGGCAGCGAGTTTCTCTGGCTTCACTTCAATCTGGCGCATAGCGCCAGCGAGCGTTGGATGAGAAGCCAGCTCGATTTGCCCGAGACGTTTTTCGATGCATTGCGCGAAGGCTCGCACTCTACCCGTATCGAACATGCGGACGGCGCACTACGCGCGGTCGTGAACGACGTCATGTTCAATCTCGAGTTCACTCCCTCCGAGATTGCGACGCTGTGGATCTACGCGAATCAGCGGATCATCGTGACCGCGCGTCTCAAGCCACTGCGCTCTGTGGACCGATTGCGCGCTTCAGTTCGGGAGGGTGAGGTGTTCAGGTCCCCAGCGGAATTGCTGGTTCACCTGATGCATGATCAGGCTGACCTGTTGGTGCAGATCGTCCGGCGAACCAGCGCCGACGTCGACCGGATCGAGGACAGGTTTCTATCGCAGCGGCCCACGCAGAACCGGATCGACCTGGGCGCGATGCGTCGTATGCTGACGCGCTTACAGCGCATGCTGGCGCCAGAACCCGGCGCGATCTTCCGCCTGCTGGCCAGGCCGCCGCGCTGGCTTCATGCGGAGGACGTACAGGATCTGCGCGAGTCGACGGAAGAGTTTTCCGTGGTTCTCTCCGATGTGGCCGGGCTGATCGAACGGGTCAGGCTGCTGCAGGAGGAAATCATCTCCCGCCTCGAAGAGCAGAACAACCGCACGCTGTTTACGCTTACGCTGGTGACGGTTTTGGCGATGCCGATCAATATCGTCGCGGGCTTTTTCGGCATGAATGTCGGCGGTATTCCGCTCGCGGAAAACCGGCACGGCTTCTGGGTGATGGTGTTACTCGTCGCCGGCTTTACCGGGCTCGCGGGATGGTGGGCATTTCGCCGGCGCAAGGAGCGATAAGGGCTGTTGCGTCCGGGTTCGGCGGCGGTGAGCGTCAGTTCATGCCGGCGCCGCGACGCGCAAGGGCAAGCCGGTCGCTGAGTGCGCGTAGCTCGGCATCCGCTCGCTGCATATGCTGGCCTTTGCGATGCCTGAGATACGCGATTGCGTCGTCTACTACGCCTGGCTCACCCAGCCGATCCGCATGCGCGAGGAGTAGCGCTTCGCTCGAAACGATATCGTTGAGCTTGCCCAGTTCGTCCTGCAATTGCGTGAGTTCCACGACGCTGATCTCATTGCCGCTATCGAGTAGCGGCGCGAAAAACTCCAGCAGATAGCGCACTTTCTTGCCCGCGATGCGGACGTCGTGAAGTTCGGCGTAGCCGGTGTGCGGATTTCCCAGCGCGCGCTTCAACCGTTTTCGCAGCGACTGCTTCGCCGTTGCAATACGGTTCGTGGCGAATACCGCGAGTGGTTCGTCGAACGAGCATGCGTCGAGTTGATGAATCACACTCGCTATCCGCTGTGTGAGCATGGCTTCGGCGTTTGAGTCGGCGATCGTTGCGCGACTGCGCAACAGCGCATTGCCACGCAATAGATCGAGACGTTCGAGGAGCGCCGCAAAAGAATGCGCTGTCGATACGTCTTCCGCCAGTAAGTGTTTCAGGATATCCCAGTCACGCGTCTGACCGGCGGAATCAGCGAGCGCCTTGAATTCGCGCCGCTGCCATCTTGCCTGCGATCTGTCGATAAGCGGATCGTAAGCCCACCACAGCGAACGCAAGCGCCGCAGCACGACACGCAGTTTGTGCGGACTTTCCGCATCCGCGCTCACGCACAAGCTGCCGATGCGTTGCGCCACTTGCGCGGCCATTGGCGTGGCCAGCGTCGAAAAAGCCACTGCCGGCGACATGTCCGGCGCAATCGTGCCGCCTCGTTTGCCGGGATTGTCTGCGTTGCGCTCCTGTGCAGGTGCAGGTGCAGATGCGGGATCACGCGTATCAGGTGTGGAGTTCATCGGCTCGAGTTGCATGAGTCCCAAAAGCGGACGGAAGTGAGGTGAACGTAAGGTGACGCGTATCGGGTCGCTTAGCAAACTGCGCTATCCATCCTACAACGTAAAAATCTTGAGGGCCATGCCAGCGCTGTGCGTGAAACGAACGCCACTCGACCATTCAACATACTTTCGCTCGGAGAAGATCTCATGCTGTTCAGTATGGCGAATCGAATGGTGAATCACTTCCGTGCCGTGTTGATAGAGCGATTCAATTTCGACTGGGCGCTGACGAACGGCAACCAGGCCGCGGAGGACCCGGACTATATTCCGCCGCCGCCGGCAGTCTCGCCGATCAAACAGCGAGACTCTGACGAGTCCGCGCCCACTGCGCAAGCGCGGCACACGCCACCAGCAACGAGCCGGTGACGAAGAACACCGAGTGCAGCCCGAGATGGACAGCAATCACGCCGCCGATAATCGGACCCACAACCTGTCCGCTGAATTGCGCCGACTGCAAATAGCCGAGCATCTGACCAGTCTTGTGCTCTTCCACCGCATGCCGGGCGAGTTTCGCAATCGCAGGCAGGAGACCGGCCAGCGTCATGCCCATCAGCGCGCGTAATCCCGCCAGTTGCCACCACGCGTGAACGAACGCTTGCGGAATCATCACCAGCCCGGTCAGCACCAGGCAAGCGACGATCACGTTCCAACTGCCGATCCGATCGGCCAGCGCGCCGAGGCGCGCGGCCGTCAGCATGCTGCCGAAAGCCGAACAGGCCATCACGATGCCCGCTACGCGCGCCAGATGCAGCGACGGCACGCCGAGACTGCCCACATAGACGGTGATGACCGGCTCGATCGACATGTTGGCGAGCAGCACCATCATCGCTGTGACGAGCAACGCGGCGATCACCGGGTAGTTGTTGCGATGCGTGCTCGCCGGCGCGTGTTCAGCGGGACGCCGGCTGGAATGCGTGGCCGGGTCGAAATCTTCCTTGACGACGAAAATCGTGAGCAGCGCGGCGACCGCGATCATCGCGCCGCCGGCGAAGAACGTGCCGCGAATGCCGAGCCAGCCCGGCAAGAAACCGCCGACGAGCGGCCCGATCAGGTTGCCGGCCAGCGCGCCCGTCGACAGCACGCCGAGCGCCCAGCCCGCGCGTTCCTTCGGCGCCTGTGTGCCGACCATCACCGTCGATGCCGACGAGTAGCCGCCCACGAGACCCGCGAGCAAACGCAGGGCGACGAGTTGATGCACGTTGTGCGCAATGCCGATCAGCGACATCACCACGGCCATGCCGACGGCCGCGCGCACCAGCATCGGCTTGCGGCCATAACGATCGGCAAGGCGTCCCCACACGGGCGCCGTGACGGCCGTGCCGAGAAACGTCGCGCCGAACGCGATTCCCGACCACTGGATCACGGCGGACTGCGACTGCACACCGAGTTGCTGGACGTAGATGGGTAAGAACGGCAGCAGCATGCTCAGGCTGACGAGCGTAGTGAACGAGCCGAATACGCACACGGCCAGATTGCGGCGCCAGTAACGTTCATGTCGCGCGGAATAGTCGAGGCCGTGCGTTGGCTGACCGGACGGCACGGAAACTTGCGAGTGGGTGTTCATATCGTCTTCTCGGCAAACGAATGCGAGCGTGACTGACCCTCTGCTTCGGCAAGTTCGCTCATCAATGTGGCAACTAATTGCGCCGCAGGCAACGCTCTCGCGAGCGGTGCGCCCTGGCCGGCCCACTGGACGGCAAAGTCGGTGTTGCCCTTGGCACGGGCCGCGGCGTTCAGCGCCTTGGCGGCGTCGTATGCAATCGGATAGTCGGGCAGCGGCGGCGCGTTCGGCGAGTCTACGTCGATATACAGCCGGTTGCTCAAACCGCGCGCAGGGCGGCCGGAGATCGCGGCCGTCACGGCCGTCCGGTACGCGCGTTGGGTGGTCAATGCGTTGCGGTAGGCGGCGTCCGCGCCCGATTCCGGACACAGCACGAACGCGGTGCCCATCTGCACTGCGCTGGCTCCGAGGAGCAATGCGCCGGCAATGCTTTGACCGTCCATGATGCCGCCCGCGGCGATGACCGGCAGCGCCGACTGTCTGGCGATCAGCCGGACCAGCGCAAGGGTGCCGATCATCGCGTCGTCGTCTGGATTGAAGACGCCGCGGTGACCGCCTGCTTCGGCACCTTGCGCGACGATCGCATCGAGTCCCGCCTGCTCGATTTGCAAGGCTTCGTGCGGCGTGGTCGCGCATCCGAACAGCAGAATGCCGGCGCGATGCAGTTCATTGATCCATTCGCGCGATGGCAGCCCGAAATGAAAACTGACGACGGCGGGACGCTCTTCGATCAACACTTGCAGCAGTGCCTCGTCGACCACGAAGCTCGTATAAATCTCCTTGAGCGCCACCGGCGTTCTAGCGCCGAACTCGGCGAACAGCGGCTGCAGATGCGCGAGCCAGGTCGCTTCGCGAAGCGGATCGCTGTACGCCGGGCGATGGCAGAACACGTTGACGTTGAACGGCTTGCTGGTGAGCGCGCGTGTCGCAACGATCAACTCGCGCGCCTGCTGCGCGGTGCTCGCACCCACGGCGATCGAGCCGAGCGCGCCGGCATTGGAAACCGCGGCGCCGAGGGCGGGCGTCGAGATGCCGGCCATCGGCGCCTGAATGATGGGGTGCTGCACGCCAAGTGCTTGCAGAAAGCGGGTATTGGAGGTCATGGGGTTCTCACAGTTCGAGTAATGGGTGGAGTCGCCCGCAGTGGAGTGGCTAGGCTTGCTTCGAACCGAAGCGAAGCGCCGCGAACAGATCCACCGCGAGGGCAAGCGCCAAAGACGCTGCGCCGATCACGAACAGCGTCGTGTAATTGCCGCCGTCGTGCGCAAACAGAAACGACAAACCGTATGCCGCGACCGCCTGCAAGACGGCGAAACTGGTGGTTGCCGCGCTCCACGCGCTTTTCTGGGCAGCCGGATGATGCGCAAGCAATTCATTAATCCTGCCGAGCACGAGCGCCACGATGCCCGGCACGAATGCGCCGACTACGACGCTCGACACGATCAATGCCGCAGGCCCGCGCACGACAGCAGGCAACGCGACCGCGACGATCTGCAGGACATAGGCCGCGCGCAATGCCGGACCGAAGCCGGCGCGGTCAGCCAGATGACCCGTCAGCAGCGGGCCCACAATCGCGCCGAGTCCAAACAGCACCCAGTACTGCGCCCCGGCATCGAGACCTTTGCCGAGGCCGCGCGCCACGAAATCGACGAGAAAGATCATGTGCGGAACGAGGCCGACTGCGTTCAACGCATATTCGGTGTAGAGCGCGCGCAGCGACGCAGCCGGATAAGTCTGGCCATGCCGTGTGTGATGCGTCGTGTGCTGCGCGGCGGATTCGCCTCGGCCAGGCCATCCGTTCCACGCGACGGCCGTCAGCGCGAGGGAGATCGCGGCCAGTCCCAGCCACGTTTGCATCAGGCCCTGGCGCAGCAGGATCGGCACGATCGTCCCGGATGCCACGATGCCGAGACCGATACCGCTGAAGATCGCGCCGCTCGCAAAGCCCCTGCGTGACGGAATCACATGCGCGAGGACAGTCGGCGCGGCCAGCACCATGAGCGCGCCGCCGGCCAGGCCCGACGCGAAGCGCCAGATGAAGAACCAGAGAAACGAAACCGGAAAGGCGCACGCGACGAACGCGACGGTCGCGAGCAGCATCATCGCGCGCAACACGGACGTGGCATCGAAACGCCGTGCCAGCCAACCGCCTGCGAGCGCGCCCGCCAGATAGCCGCCGAGGTTGGCCGCGCCGAGATACGCGGCGGTCGACGCCGGGAACCAGTGCGCGCTGACGATCGCCGGCAACAACGGCGTATAGGCGAAGCGCGCGAGGCCGATGCCGACGAGGCTCGCGCTGGCGCCTGCCAGCGCGCCGCGCCACACATTGAATGCCGGCGGGATCGGTTCGTTGACGACTGCACGTTGCATCGCTGCCTCCACTGTTCGGTTACGCGCCGACTCGTTTTGCTGGCGGGCTCGACACGAAAGGTACGAAGATCACCGCTCGCAATGCCTCTGATGAGGATTGCAAACCGAATCCGCAATGCTTCGCAGTGTGACAAACGACACTTGGAGCGCCGCTGTTGTGGCCGCCGTTCACGTGCGGGATGTGGGCCCGTTACGAAGATTGCCGATTCGAGTGGAGCGTGGCGTCGTCGGTCACGTCGGCGAATTGCCGGAGTGGCCGACGGCTTGCGCCAGGTGATCTCGATGGAGGTAAGTCTAGATTGAACCGATTGAAGAGAGAATCCACGCGACTCGGTAGACATTCTTCCGCGAAACGGTTCAATTTCTGGTGGTAATCCGCTGGGATTGGATGAAATGCTTGCGCAGACGCGGCGCCGCGAAATCGACGAACGCGCGCACCTTGGGCACGGCGAGGCGCCCGTGCGGCGTCAGCAGGTGGACCGGTAGCGGTGCGGGTTCGTTGTCGCTCAGGACGATCTTCAGCGTGCCTTCCTTGACCTGTTCGGCGACGTGGTAGGAAAACATGCGAGTGACGCCGTGTCCCGCGACCGCCGAGGCCACGGCCGCCTGAATACTGTTGACGATGAAGCGAGGCGTGAACTGCACGACGCGCGGAATCGTCGAACCGTTCGGCGGCGGAAAGCTCCACGAATCCAGGCCGAAGTGAGTCATGGAGATGATCTGATGCTGGGCCAGATCGGCAGGTTCGGTGATGGGAGGGTGCTTCGCCAGGTAACGAGGCGACGCGGCAACGACCCGCCGCACTTCACCGACCGGAATCGCCACCAGCGTCGAATCGGGCAGATGAGCGATGCGCAACGCCAGATCCATCCCTTCGTCGATGAGGCTCACCGGGCGGTCGAGCATATTCAGGCGGACCGACACAGCCGGATAGCGGTCGACGAATTCGTCGATGATCGGCTGCAGCATGTCCTGGCCGGCGGCCACCGGCGCGGTGATCGTGAGCAGCCCGCGCGGCGCGGAGCGCTCGCCGGCGATCAGCAGATCGGCCTCTTCGAGATCGGTGAGAATGCGGCGGCAGGCGGCGGCGTATCGTTCGCCGGCTTCGCTCAGTTTGATGGTGCGCGTCGTGCGATGCAGCAAGGCCGTGCCGACATGTTCCTCGAGAAACGCAATAGCGCGGCTAACCGCGGCGGGCGAGCGGCCGAGTCGACGGCTCGCGCCTGCCAGGCTGCCTTCGTCGAGCGTGGCGACGAACACCTTCATTGCGTCGATGCGGTCCATGTTGCCTGATCCGGTGTGATTGAAAACGCGATCTGGCAGAGTCTACAGCGATGGACCGAAGGGAGTGGAGCAAGGGCGCTCAAGCGCCTGCAGATGCCTCCAGTTCCGCAAGCCGCTTGCGCAGCAGTCGATCTTCCTGGAAGCGGCTGGTTTCGTCGCGGATCACGGCGACGATGCCGGTGAGTTCCTTTTGTGGCGAATGCAGCAACGCGACCGTAAAGGCGATCGATAGCGACCGTCCGTCCTTGTGCACGGCCGGTACACGCAGCACGTCGTTCCCATAGCGGGTTTCGCCCGTTGCCATGGTCTTGTGATAGCCGTCCCAGTGCCGGCCGCGCAGACGCTCCGGGATGATCAGGTCCAGCGAATTGCCGAGCGCCTCGCTTTGCGTGAAACCGAACATGCGTTCAGCCGCGGGGTTCCAGAATGTGATGCTGCCCCGGGCGTCGGAAATGATGATCGCGTCGCCGATTGCGTTGGCAAGTTGCTGGAAGTCGATGGCGTTTTGCATGGCTCCCCCTCGATCTGAGAACACGAATGTTCAATAGAATACGGCGCCGCCAGGGACGCCGCATCGGCAAGGCCGGGCTGATACCCGGCCTTGCGTAGCACCACTTAAACCGCTTTCACTTCGCGCAGGTTGAAGATGTCCTGCTTGCTGTAGCCGAGGCTTGCGAGCACTTCTTCGGTGTGTTCGCCTAGCAGCGGCGAGGCAGTGACTTCCGGCTTCAGATCCGAAAACTTGATCGGGCTGCCGACGGTCAGATACGAGCCGCGCTTCTTGTGCGGCACTTCGACAATCGTGCCGCTCGCGCGCAGCGATGGATCGTTGGCCAGTTCTTTCATGGTCAGCACCGGCGCGCACGGAATGTCGAACTTGCGCAAGATGTCGACCGCTTCGAACTTGGTCTTGTCGGCGAGCCAATCTTCAATCGTTTTGAAGATCTCGAAGATATGCGGTTGACGTGCTTCCGCCGTCTTGTAGGCCGGGTCGTCGATCCACTCGGGCTTGCCGAGCGCCTTGCAGATCGGCTCCCACGCGTGACCCTGAATCGTGAAGTAGATGTACGCGTTCGGATCCGATTCCCAGCCCTTGCATTTGAGCACCCAACCCGGCTGGCCGCCGCCGCCCGCATTGCCGCCACGCGGCACGACATCGCTGAATTCGCCGTGCGGATACTGCGGATATTCTTCCAGGTAACCGACGCGTTCCAGCCGTTGCTGATCTCGCAGTTTCACGCGACACAGGTTCAGCACGCTGTCCTGCATCGACACTGCGACCTTCTGGCCTTTGCCGGTTTTGTCGCGTCCCAGCAGTGCGGTCAGAATGCCGATGGCCAGATGCATGCCGGTGTTGCTGTCGCCGAGCGCCGCCGCGCTGATGGTCGGCGGCCCGTCCCAGAAGCCGGTAGTGGAGGCGGCGCCGCCCGCGCATTGCGCGACGTTTTCGTAGACCTTCAGGTCGTCGTAGTGGTGGCCGTCGCTGAAGCCCTTCACCGAAGCGACGATCATCTTCGGATTGAGTTCGTTCAGACGTTCCCACGAAAAGCCCATCCGGTCCAACGCGCCGGGGCCGAAATTCTCGACCAGCACGTCCGATTCGCGGATCAGCTTTTCGAGCACCTCCTTGCCTTCGGGTTTTTTCGTGTCCAGTGTGAGCGACTTCTTGTTGCTGTTGAGCATCGTGAAGTACAGCGCGTCGGCGTCAGGGATATCGCGTAACTGATTGCGCGTCACGTCGCCGGAACCCGGTCGTTCAACCTTGATGACGTCCGCGCCGAACCACGCGAGCAACTGCGTGCATGCCGGGCCCGCCTGAACGTGGGTGAAGTCGATGATCCTGATGCCTTCGAGAGGTTTGGTCATGTTGAATCTCCGTGGTTGCCCAGACTACTTTTTCATTGCCGCGCTTTGCGGATTCAGATTGGTCAGACGGCCGCTTTCGGTGCCGGCCGCTTCGTCGATGACGGCGTTGATCAGACTCGGTTTGCCCGAGGCGATCGATTCGAGCAGCGCCTTCGTCAGTTCTTCCGGCGTGGTCGCGTGATAGCCGATGCCGCCGAATGCCTCGATCATCTTGTCGTAACGCGCGTTCTTCACGAACACGGTCGGCGCGACGTCTTTGCCGCCGGTCGGGTTCACATCGGTGCCGCGATACACGCCGTTGTTGTTGAAGACGATGGTGCAAACCGGCAAGTCGTAACGGCAGATCGTTTCGAGTTCCATGCCGCTGAAGCCGAACGCGCTGTCGCCCTCGATCGCGACGACCGGTTTGCCGCTCGTCACTGCCGCGCCGATCGCGAAGCCCATGCCGATGCCCATGATTCCCCACGTGCCCGAATCGAAGCGTTTGCGCGGCTCGTACATGTCGATGATGCTGCGAGCGTAGTCGAGCGTGTTCGCGCCTTCGTTGACGACGTTGATGTCCGGCCGTGTTTTCAGCACGTCGCGGATCGCGCGCAACGCGCTGTGGAAATTCATCGGCGACGGATTCTTGTCGAGCGTCGCGGCCATCTTGGCGAGGTTCTTGTTCTTGCGTTCGGCGATCGCGCCGGTCCACTCGGTGCTCGGCTTTTTGTAGCTCGCATCGAGGCCTTCGCGCAGCGCCGCCACGCACGAACCGATATCGCCGATCACCGGCGCGGCAATTGCGACGTTGCTGTCGATTTCCGTCGGCGAGATGTCGATCTGGACGAACTTCTTCGGCTCGGCGCCCCACGTTTTGCCCTTGCCATGCGAGAGCAACCAGTTCAGACGCGCGCCGATCAGCACGACGACGTCGGCTTCCTGCAGCACGAACGAACGCGCCGCCGACGCTGATTGCTCGTGTGTATCGGGCAGCAGGCCCTTGGCCATCGACATCGGCAGATACGGAATGCCGCTTTGTTCGACGAATCCGCGAATCTCCGCGTCGGCCTGCGCGTATGCCGCGCCTTTGCCGAGCAGGATCAGCGGACGCTTGGCGCTCTTCAGAACATCGATCGCGCGCTTGACCGATTCCGGCGCGGGCAATTGACGAGGCGCGGCGTCGATCACGCGCACCAGCGATTGCTGCGCTTTCACGGCGTCCATGGTTTGCGCGAGCAGCTTGGCGGGCAAGTCGAGATACACACCGCCAGGGCGGCCCGACACCGCGGCCCGGATCGCGCGCGCCACGCCGATGCCGATATCTTCCGCATGCAGCACGCGATAAGCGGCCTTCGCGTACGGCTTGGCTGCATTCAACTGATCCATCTCTTCGTAATCGCCTTGCTGCAGATCGACGATTTCGCGCTCGCTTGAGCCGCTGATCAGGATCATCGGGAAGCAGTTGGTGGTCGCGTTGGCGAGTGCGGTCAGTCCGTTCAGAAAGCCCGGCGCCGACACCGTCAGGCAAATGCCGGGTTTCTTTGTCATGTAACCGGAAACGGCCGCTGCATTGCCCGCGTGCTGCTCATGCCGAAAGCCGATGAAACGCATGCCTTCCGCCTGGGCAAGACGCGCCAGGTCGGTGATCGGGATGCCGACCAGGCCAAAGATGGTGTTGATGTCGTTCAGTTTCAGCGCGTCGATGACGAGGTGGAATCCGTCGGTCGTCTCGGTCGCCTGTTGTGTCGACGTGTTGTCTGTTGTGGGCTGGTCGGCTTCTGCCATGACATCTCTCCTTGGTGGCGGGGCGTGTGTGGTATGTCGCGAGCGGCGCGCTCACGTGGTCAGTCAATCAGGCGAACCGCCGGACGACGGCTGCAGCCGTGCTTCGGCGATGACGACGCTGGCCGGCGCGCCTGAGTTTTCGATCCAGCGCTTTCTCATGGGGGCGAGGATGAATTTCGCGGACACGGCTGCCGCGATCGACACCACGGCGGCGGAGATAAACACCGTGCTCCATCCGCCGTTCGCCGACAGCACCGATGCCAGCGGCACCAGCATCGACGCCGTGCCCTTCGCGGTGTACAGCGTTCCCGCGTTGGCGGCGGCGTATTTGCTGCCGAACGTGTCCGCGCAGGTCGCCGGGAAGATCGAGAAGATCTCGCCCCAGCACAGGAACACGGCGGCCGCGAAGAACATGAAGGCGTACGGGTTATGGCCGAACTGCATGAGTCCCAGCAGCGCGACGCCTTCGCCGAGAAAGATCATGAACATCGTGTTTTCCCGGCCGATGCGATCCGACAGAAAGCCGCACAAGGGACGGGTAAAACCGTTGCACAGGTTGTCGATGGACAGTGTCATCGTGAGGAGCGGCAGCGTGATGCCCATCAGATTCACGGGCAGCTTGGCGAAGCCGAATTCCTTCGCAATCGGCCCGAGCTGCGCGGTCGCGATGATGCCGCCGGCTGCAACGAACACGAACATCAGATACAGCACCCAGAAGAGCGGCGAACGGATCATTTCGCCAGGGGTGTAGTCGATCTTGCTAGCGACGATGCGTTTAGCGGCGACGGCGGTTGCCGGTGGCTTCGGCCGGATCAGCATGGTGGCGAGCAGCAGAATGCAGACGCCCTGGAAAATGCCGAAGAACATGAAGGTGTGCTGGTAGCCCGAATGCTGGATCATGTTGGCGATCGGAATCACGGTGACGGCCGCGCCGGCGCCAAAACCTGCCGCGGTCAAACCGGCCGCGAGACCGCGTTTATCCGGAAACCATTTAAGCGCCGTGCCCACACAGGTGCCGTATACGCAGCCCGCGCCGATCCCGGCGATGACCGCCGCGGCGTACAGTTCGGCGAGACTGTTCGCATGGGCGTCGATGATCCAGCCGAGCGCCGCGCACAGCGATCCGCCGATCACGACTGGACGCGGCCCGAACTTATCGACGAGCCAGCCTTCGACAGGCACGAGCCAGGTTTCGGTGACGATGAAGATCGTGAACGCTGTCTGGATCGCCGCTTGTCCCCAATGGTGTGCGTTGTCCATCGGTACGACGAACAGCGTCCACGCATATTGCAGATTCGCGACGAGCCCCATACACACAATGCCGATTGCGAGTTGCACCCAGCGGTGATGCGTGAATGCGGTGCGGCCTCTTTCCGATGCACTGGAATGTCCCATGTCTCCGTCTCCTGTATATTCCGTCGCGCTCAAACGGCGCGTTGGACTTACGTGATCGAACCGCTTCATCGCCGTTTTATTTGCGGCAGCGAGGCGCCAATGGTCGGCCAGAGGGAGCTGCACTAACGAAAACCCTTACCCGTCGAGCGCAAAACCGGCGAGTGAGAGGCAATGGGTCGTGCAGCGCGTCTGAGTGGATGCTGCGCGAGAACAGCAATAAGGAAAAGTTAAAACATTTTATGGTTTGCATTCGGCATTCCTAATGGATGCGCTGTCGCCCTTGGCAGTGGCTCGATTGACGGCGATGGCTCGCTGCCCAAGGTGGGCAGATCTCGAAGCTAGGGCTACTTGGGGTAAACCAATATATAAACAAAGCACTATCGTTTTTCGAAAAAACTTTAACTGTTGTTTATTCATGGGGTCTTCTACTGTTCGTCCATGCCACCTGCCTGATGGAGACGACCATGAACCCCTCGCAATTCGACGCTGGCGACAGCGCGCACCATGCTGAAATCCAGGCGCAACTGTGCGCCTATAACGCCGCTTTCGATGAACTCGGCCTGCGCTTTCGTTGGGATGCGCAGACGCTGACGTTGCTGGCCACGATCGACGGTGAACAGGCGCAGATCGCCGCGTACATCGAAGCACATCATGCGCATTTGTTGAAAGCGTATAGCGCAGAGTTTTTGAGCGAAGCGATTCTTGAGAAGAAGCGTGCGCGTTACCCGGCGCCGCTGCCGGGACGCGTCGAAAGCGCACCGCGTCAGAGTCGTGTGGCTCATCAGCCGGAGATGGGCAGCTGGCGCGAACGCGTTTCGTACGAGGTGGAACTGCCGGCGCTGGCAGGGGTGTAGAGGCGGGGGGAGTTTCGGAAGACGGCGCGCGACGTGACAGCCGTCCGGCGCATTGGCATAAGCCTCATAGCGTCCTATAGCGCGATCGATTGGTCAATAGAGAGGTGTGCTCTGTTGATCATTAGCCACTCCCATCAGATACTCGAAGCATCGTCCCTGCGCTCGCAAGATCATGGCCACGCTGGCGATGCGAGCAGACCGATTCTTCGCCGCCCGCGTCCGGTTCATGCGCGGGACGGTTTAAAAAGTCGAGCGGGGCCGCCGTATTCTGATAGATAGCGTGCGGCAAGATCCCGCAAATGCGGGCGTGACACGCGCGAGACTAGAGGAGGCCCGAAATGGCGCATGCGGATCTTGCGATACTGGGAGGCGTCGGGATTCTCGCGCTGGCCTGCCTGGTCGTGTGCGGTATTTACCTGTACTGGAGCAGCGACAGATACCGCGTCCGGCAGCAGCGCCTGGAGACGCAAATCAGCGTACCTCAGGCGGCGGAGCAAAACGACGAACAGTTTTCGGAACCGGGGGCAACCATGGGCACGCAACTGAGTCATCGCTGCAAAACTTCTCTGTATCGGGCGGTGGCGAACAACGCGCACGGCGAAAGCATCGTGTTTCTGTTTGCCGGCAGCCGCGACGACGCGCGAAAGCGGGCTACCGGCGCGCTGGCCGCTATCCACGGCATCGCGGCCGAAAATGTGTCTCTCTCCAACCTGGCCTCGTTCGGCGAACTGGTCGACGTGGGCGTCAGCGAGGATGAGGAGTTGCGGATATTCGAAATGGCCTGGAAAGGTGCGGATGTGAGTGCCTGGGCCGAACACCCGCTTTTCCTGACCGATGATCCCAGCTTGATAGGCAAGTGGGCCGAACTGTACGCGGACCTTGCGCGGGAGTTGGCCGTCAGCGCGATCGACCGGGCGCGTTAACGACCGGAGCGGGTAGAGCGGACGCCGTCGCCAGAGCCACGCATTGCCGTGCAAGGACATCGGTCGGATCGACCAGGCTGACGCGCGTGCCGGTTGTGCCGACGAAGCTCTTCTTCGGCAATAGAAGCGGCAACTCGGTGCATCCCAGGATGATGACTTCGACACCTTCTGCAACGAGTCCATCAATGGCAGCGGAGATATCGTTCAAACACTGCCCGGTGGTGAATCCCGCTTTCACGCCTTCCTTGCCGTAGATTGCTTCCATTACCCGCGCCTGCAATTCCGGGCGCGGCACGATTTGCCGCAATCCCTCTGATCGCAGTGCTTTCTCGTAGACGCCGCTTGTGATCGTCCCCGAAGTGGCCAGCACGCCGACTGAGCGAAGCACCGGAAACCTCTCTCGAAGATGACGGACCGTCACCGTCAGCATATTGACGATCGGTATGCTCAGATACGGCTGAATGCGTTCGACAAATGCATGCGCGGTGTTGCACGGAATAGCGATGAGATCGGCATCGCCCGACTCGAGCTTCTTGCAGGTCGCGTAAAGCGAAATAGTCGGATCGGGGCCGTCACCGATCAGGTTTTCCGTGCGATCGGGAATCTGGGGGTTCTGTTCAATCAGAAGCCTGATGTGGTCCTGGTCGCGATTTGCCGGCGTGTTGCGTACGATCTTCTGCATGAAATCCACCGTCGCCGCGGGACCAACGCCACCCACCACACCTACCTTGAAGATCGATTCAGGTGAACCGTAATCGCCCGCTATCACGTACTTCGCATATGCAAGATTCGAGTCGATCAGCGGTACCCTGAAAGTGCCCATTTCCTCGGCCACGAGTGCGATTTCGGTCAGGCCCGGCACAATGATATCGGCGCCTTGCGCGATCAGGTCCTCGCACGCCTCGCGCAGAAGCGCGACGGGCCGGCCGGACAGGTTGCCGCTCTTGACGCCGTTCGCGCCGTAGACCGCTTCGGTGACGAGGTCGATGTCCTCGCGTGGGCGGGGATGAATGACTTCGAATTCCGGTGTCGCGAAGTACTTTTCGAACAAGCCTTTTCGACGGGTGAAGTCCGAGGTCAGCACGCCGATTCGCCGCGCCGTCGGAAATTTTCTACGCACATGGCTGCGCACGGCTTCGACCATATCGACAATCTGCAGCGGCGAGTTAGCCTTCAACTCATCGATGAACGTATGGCTGAGAAAGCACGGGAGTACGACGGTCGTCACGCCTCGCTTCTCGAAACTGCTGATCATGTCGAAGATGTACAGTTTCCGCCGAGTCGTTGCTTCGCTACCGGCGACCACGCCGCGAAAGGGATGCTGCTCGAAGATGACGTCGACGTGTTCCGCATCGCTCGACGCGGGCGTCGATTTGACGAGCTTGAAAAAGACGTCGGCGCTCGCCAGTGAACCCAGGCCGCCCACCACGCCGAACTTTTTCCCGCTCAGCACGCTTGCGCTGATCATTTCGTTTCGCCTTGCAATTCCGGCAATTCTTGCAATCGGCCCAAAGCAAGGCTGTCGGCGCCGTCGATAGGTTCGACGGCACGCTTCGCTTCCCACTTCGCAATAACGGCCGTCGCGATGCTATTGCCAATCACATTCGTAGCGGTCCGCCCCATATCGAGAATCTGATCGATGGCGAGGATCAGTACTACGCCGGACGGAGGCAGATGAAACATCGGCGCAACAGCGGCGACCACCACCACGGAACCTCTTGCGACGCCCGCCATTCCCTTGCTGCTCAACATCAGGACCAGCAACATCATGATTTGCGCGCTGAGCGGCATGTCGATACCGAATGCCTGCGCAATGAAGATCGCGGCAAACGCCTGATACATCATCGAGCCGTCGAGATTGAACGCATAGCCGAGCGGCAGCGTAAAGCCGACGACTTTCTTGTCGATGCCGAACGCTTCCAGCTTCTCAGTCAGACGGGGATAAGCAGCCTCACTACTCGCGGTCGAGAAGGCGAGCATGGCGGGTTCCCGGATCGCTTTCAACAACCTCCAGATCGACTTGCCCAGAAAGACATGGCCGACGAGGATGAGGACGATCCACAGCGTGACAAGACCGAGATAGAAACTGCCGACGAGCTTGCCATACGTGGTCAGCACATCCAGGCCGTTCACGGTAATCGCTGACGCAAGAGCGCCGAAAACGCCGATGGGCGCGAGCCGCATCACATAGTCGGTCAGCTTCAGCATGGCCGGTACGAGCGCATCGATGCCGGCGATCAACGGTGTGACACGCGGATCTTTTTTGATGGCGCTTAGAACGACGCCGAACAGGACGGAAAAGACAAGGATCTGCAGGATGTCGTTTCGCGCCATCGCATCGATGATGCTGGAGGGAAACGCATGCGTGACGAAGTCCTTGAAATTCAGGCCCGCGGTGTTCAGGCCCGTGGCCACATCGGAACTGGTCTGCGTCATATGCAGCCCCGCGCCGGGTTGCAGCGCGTTCGCAAGGGCAAGGCCGAGCGCGAGCGAGAAAAGCGACGCGCATACGAACCATCCCACCGACCTGAACCCGATCCTGCGCACATCGCTCGTGCCGTCCATGCCGGCGAGCCCGGACACCAGCGTGGCGAAGACAAGCGGTGCGATGATCATCTTCACAAGCCGCAAGAAAATGTCGGTAATGATCGAGAAGTAACCCGCAATGGTCTTCGCTTCGGCAGCGCCCGTAGCGCTGCGATGACACACATAGCCGACGATCACGCCGAGCGCCATGCCGACCACAATATAGAAAGTAAGACGGTTTTTCATTTCCATCAGTCCGAGGAAGGCGCACGAGGGTCTGACGTGACCGCGGTACGCTGGCAGAAGGCAAAAACGCCGTTAGCGACGCGACGTTTCTGTGTATGGACGGATGTTAGAGATGGACAAAAAACACTCGATGCGGGTCTGGCATGGGGATATGCGAAACTCGCATAAGGCGGGTTAACCCCTAATCGGCCGCCGGCGACGCAGCGCGAAGGTGGCGCCAGAGCATGTCGAGAAACTCATCGCGATTCGACGCATCCCGGTAGGCGCGAAGTTCGACTTCAAGACTCCATGTGTCGCCGCCCGCGAGGACCAACTCGCCCGCATCGAGTTCGGCGACGATCGAGCTTTTTGGAAGCCATGCGACGCCTTCGCCCTCCAGGACCAGTTTCTTGAGAACCTCGGCCATATCGGACTCGTAGTGCGGCCGCAAAGCCGGCGTCGTGTCGATCCGGCTCAAAAGCAGGGCAAGGCAGCGGCCGAAATAACTGGTTTCTGTATACGAAATCAACGGCAATGGACGGGCCGCGGTTCCCGGCAGCCGGAAAATAGGCGCGCCACGTGGATAGGGTCGGCAAACGGGCAGCAGTACATCGACTCCCACGGTGAGATGCTCGTACCTGACCGGGTCGAGGTGCAGCGGAAGCTCCGGGTGATGGTAGGCAAACATCAGTTCGCAGTTGCCGTTCACGAGCATCAGAATGGAGTCGTGGACATTAGTGGGTATCACTCGGGCGCGGATCTCGCCGAAACGTGCCGTGAGCGCCTTCAACCAGGCCGGCAGGAAACTCAGCGCGATCGTATGGCCCGCTGCAATCTGCAAGCCTTTGCCCGCCATGCGTTGATCGATGCGAATGATGGCCCGTGTATCGAACAGTTTTCCCAGTATGTCGACTGCGGCCTCACGAAACAGTTGTCCGGCAGGCGTCAGCGTCGGCGGGAAACTGCTGCGGTCGATCAGGTCCGCGCCCACCCACTGCTCAAGCGATTGAATGCGCCTGCTGAACCCTGACTGGGTGACATTCCGAAACTCCGCCGCGCGCGAGAAGCTTTGATACTGGGAGAGTGCGATGAAGTCTTCGATCCACTTGATTTCCATGTCGGAGCCGTTTTGCGTGTAGTAGGGAGCGCGTGTTTCGAAGTGAGTGTGTGATTCTACGCTGGCGAAATGCGTCGGATATGCCGTGAGGGATGTGCCGAAAACCGGACGCTGGGTTGATACGGAATCCTTCAATTGAAAGCGGCGGTATTCCCCTAATTGCTCCGCGTCGCTCGGCGTTCCCGAAAGTGTGCACGACGTCACAGCAGCGCCAGTTACGATAGCGCACGCTTATTGCTTTAAAAGAGTGCTTATTTGGAGAGAGCGACCGGCAATTTAGCGCAACGTCGCAACGGCTCTCCGGCCAGCCTAGGAGACGTTGCGATGCGAGGAAGAAATGACACGGTACGCGCTGCAATTTTTGCAGTGGCGATCTCACTGCTTACGGCATGCGGCGGACACGGAGGCGACTCGAGTAGCGGCAGCCCAGCTGCTACACCGGCAGGCGGCATCAATCTGCAAATCGTCTCGTTCGGCGACAGCCTTTCCGACGTCGGAACCTACGCGCCGCTCGCAAGCGCGGTTGGCGGCGGTCGTTTTACGACTAATCCCGGGCAGGTGTGGACTCAGAATGTCGCGCAGTACTACGGCGACACGCTAAAGGCTGCGTACACAATCGACATCACGCACAAGCTTACTGCGCAGAGCGGCCTCGGTTATGCAGAAGGCGGTGCTACTGTAGCGACGCCGGCCAACCAGTCCGATTTTCTGACCTCGGTGATCGGCAACATCGAGATGCCGGTCAATCAGCAAGTGTCCAGCTATCTCTCGGCGCATGGCAGTTTCAATTCCAATCAACTGGTGCTCGTCTGGGCCGGCGCAAACGATGTGCTTCGCGCCGGGCAACTGCCTGCTGCGGCGCCGACCGTGCAGACTGCGGCCAACACGCTGGCTCAGGTAATCGGCCAAATCGTCCAGAACGGCGGCGCGCACGTCGTGGTGGTCAATGTTCCGAATGTCGGCCTGTCGCCGACCGGCCTTGCCGCTTCCGACGGCGGCGCAAACTTGACCCAGTTATCGCAACTCTTCAACGACACCTTGAACACCGGATTGCAGACCGTAGGCGTGCAATCGAAAGTCATCCAGGTCGATGCCTATACGTGGTTGAACGGGATCATCGCGAACTTTCAGGCCAATGGCTTTGCCGTGTCGAACACGGGTCAGGCCTGCGACCCCAAGAAAACGCCCGATAACACGTCCTTGCTGTGCTCGCCGCCGACCTACGTGACCAGCAACGCGGACCAGACGTACATGTTCGCCGACGACCTTCATCCGACGACGCATCTGCATTCTCTGTTTGCCCAGTTCGTGGAGCAGCAACTCGCCAAGAGCGGTCTGGGTCACTGACAGCGCCTGGAAAAAACCGCTCACGCCGACATATCGTCACCGGGCGTCCGCGCGTCCGCGTGACGCGTTCGCACGCCAATCACATGACGGTCAACCACGAGTCGAGTAAGCTTGGCAGCATCGTACCCGCTCACTTCCGCACTCCGCAGTAGCGACTACTTCGCAGAGTGACGGCCCTCGGCGAGGAGTGCCTCATGCTGACGCTTTATTCCTATCCCGACCTGTTCGGCGTCGCCGACAACAATCCGTTCGGTCTCAAGGTATTCGCGTTCATGCGTTTGTGCGGGATGGACTTCGAGCATCGGCACATCCTCGACACGAGCCTTGCCCCGCGTGGACAGTTGCCGTATCTGGTCGATGGCGCAGAAACGATCGGCGATAGCGACCGGATCATCGCCCATTTAAAGCACCGGTACGACCTGCGCATCGACCACGCGCTTTCGCCGGGACAATTGAATCTGGACTTCCTGGTGCGAAGAACGCTCGACGACCTGTACTGGCCGATGAGCTTTTCACGCTGGCGCGACGACCGCTTCTGGCCTTCTTTCCGCGACGCCATTCTCGCGACACACGAAGACGTGAGTGCAAGCGATCTCGAAGCCGCGCGCGAACACAACCGGTTGCGCTATCACTATCAAGGCATTGGCCGCTATGAGCCGGAGCAGGTCTATGCGAGAGGTATCGACGATCTGCGTGTCGTGGCGGACCTGCTCGGCGATGACGGATTTGTTTTCGGCTCCGAGCCGACAACCGTCGACGCGGCGATCTATGGCTTTGTCGCCAACATCTACTTCTATCGGATCGACACGCCGTTAAAGCAGTACGTGCTCTCGCGCCCGGAGCTCGTTCGCCATTGCGAGGCCATTCACGAGCGGATCAACAACGAGGTACGCCTACGGGTATCCCCTTGAGGTATGTGGAGAGCCACGTGACGGATCCGACCGAGCAGAACGCGCTGTGCCGCCTCGTGCCGAGCCCCGAGCATCCGGTCGACTGGCTACGCATGTGGGCCGTGACCCTTGCCAAACGACGAACTGGCGGCAGCACGCGGGCTTGAACGCGTGGCTGTCGCAATGCCGGCTGAACAGCCAGAATGCGATCATGCGTGGCATGCGGCCCGACGACACCGCCAAGCTCGCGTTGTTGCAGGAGAGCGGGGCCAAGGCCGCAGCGGCCGCCGCCAGGCTGTCGGCGTTGCTTGCGACGCTAAACTGAACTCATGGAGCCGACCTTGCACGAACTTCGCCTCGAGACATTGCAGGTGGGCGCACTGCGCATGCGTGTGGCCAGCCAGGGCAGCGGTCCGCTAGTGCTGCTATGTCATGGCTTTCCGGAGTCCTGGTACTCCTGGCGACATCAGTTGGCGGCGCTCGCCGCCGCGGGCTTCCGCGCCGTCGCACCCGATATGCGCGGCTATGGCGGCACCGATGCGCCGCCTGATGCGGACTCGTACACGATGCTGCATCTTGTCGGCGACATGGTCGAACTCGTCAACGTGCTCGGTGAAAGCGAGGCGGTGATCGTCGGCCACGATTGGGGCGCGCCGGTCGCCTGGAATTCGGCGATGTTGCGGCCAGATCTGTTTCGTGCGGTTGTCGGCATGAGCGTGCCGTTTCATCCGCCCGCACGGGAGGATTTGCTTAGCGCACTGGATCGGCAAGGGATACGAACATTCTATATGCAGTACTTCCAGACGCCCGGTGTAGCCGAGCATGAGTTCGAGGCCGATCCCGAAGCTGCGATTCGACGCATCACCTTCAGCATGTCGGGCGACGGACCCGAGCGCGTCGTGGCGGGAATATTGGCCCCGGGCGCAGGTTTTCTCGACGGCACGGTCGATCCCGAGACGCTGCCAGGCTGGCTCACCAGCGAAGAGATCGCTTATGTGGCGGGCGAGTTCGCGCGCACGGGTTTCAGAGGCGGCCTCAACTGGTACCGCGGTATTCGACGCTCGTCGGAACTGATGGCCGCATGGCGAGGCGCCGTGATCCGTCAGCCTTCGATGTTCGTGGCCGGCGCAAGAGACGACGTTCTCAAGTTTCCCGGCTCGCAGGCGCGTATCGAGAACCTGACACGCGTGCTGCCCGGATTGCGTGGCTGCCATATTCTCGATGGCGCGGGTCATTGGATTCAGCGGGAACGTTCGGCCGAAGTGAATGACTTGCTAGTTGCGTTCTTGAAGGGACTGTAAATCGGCATGGTCCCTGCCGTGTTCGAGATCGTTCAAAATCTGCTTGCCGGTTCGGCCGCATCACATAAGCACCAGCGCCTTCACCGCTGCCGCGGCGAAGGCGCTGGTCTCAAGCGCTTGACGCCCCCAACGACAGTCAACCGATCTTGTAGCGCGGAGCCGGTTTGCCGACCTGCGTGGCGGCAAACAACGCCGCGCGGGCAGTGTCGTAGGTGTCCCACAGGCTCGCGTCGGCCACCGACGGCCATGTGACAGCTTCGCCCTGATCGAAGCCGGACAAAGCCGCATCGACCATGTTCTCCGTCGTCATCACCGACTCTTTCTGCAGCGCCGAAAGTGGGATGCCCGATTCGTCCCAGATTTCGGTTGCCGTCGATGCCGGAAGGACGAGCTGCACCTTCACGCCAGTCTCCGCGAGTTCCTGCTGAAGGCCACGGGTGTATTGCAGAACGAAGGCTTTGGTCCCGCTGTAGACGGCGCTGACGGGAAGCGAGTGGATCGCCAGAACAGAGGCGATATTGACGATGACGCCTTCGTTTCGCGACACGAATGCCGGCACAGCAGCCTGCGTCAGCCGGGTGAGGGCCGTGATGTTGAGCGCGATTTGCGAGCGCGTGTCTTCGGCGGAGGATTGTGCGACCGGCCGCAGTCGCGCGAGACCGGCGTTGTTGACCAGCACGCGCACGGCCGTATTGGTGGCGAGAATCTTCTCGACCCGCGTCAGATCGGCGTCGTTCGTCAGGTCCGCGACAACTGAGTCGACCTTGACACCATGTGCCGCCGTTACCTTCGCAGCCAGCGCTTCGAGGCGATCTGCGCGCCGTGCGACAAGGACGAGATCGTAACCGCGCGCGGCAAGGCGGTCCGCGTAGACAGCACCGATACCGGACGACGCGCCGGTTACAACAGCAACTTTCCGTGAACTGGTCATCTGTGACTCCGTTAGTTTGGTACTCAACTATAATAATTGAGGGCTCAAGTATATAGCCGGACGTCACCCCCTTGTCAACAGTGCAGTACTCAACCATCCTATGCGTATGGGAAAGAAAATTGATTCACTGGCGAATCCGGACGATCTGGATCGGCCAGCTACAGATGAGCGGGATATCCTCGGCGAGCTCGCGTGTACGAACACGGCGTTACGACGCGCCGCGCGCAGACTGGGCCAGCTATACGACGAGGCGCTGGCTCCGCTCGACCTCAAAGCCACTCAGATCGGCCTGATTGCCGAAATTGAGCGTTTTTCCGCCAACGGCAGTGCAGAGGGGCCGACATTGCAGGATCTGGCGGCTCGGCTCGCCATCCAGATTTCGGCATTGACGCATGCGTTAAGGCCGCTGGTGCGGGACGGGCTGGTGGAATTGCGCCAGGACGCCGAGGACAGGCGGACAAAACACGGCGTTCTCACCCGCCTCGGCAAGAAGCGCCTCTCGGAGGCATTGGTGCTTTGGGCCGAAGCGAACAATCGCGTGGAAGACGTGTTGGGCCGCGACTCGGCGGCAACGCTGCGGGCGCTCGCGGACGAAGTGGCGTCCGACGAGTTTCTCACCGCCTATCACGGGGAATAGCCTGCCGGCCGGTGACGATCACCGGCCGGTGCAGATGCTGCGACGCTACGCCCCCGAACGGCCGCCCAGATGCTGCGCAAGAAAGGCTTCCATCGCCTCGTAGAACTCGAACTGGTTTTCTTCGTTGTGGAAGCCGTGCCCTTCGTTGTCTTTGAGCATGTACTTGACGTCGATCCCACGCTCGCGCAGCGCGCTCACGATCTGGTCGCTTTCGGCTTGCTTGACTCGCGGATCGTTCGCGCCTTGCGCGACAAATAGCGGCGTCACGATCCGATCCACGAAAAATAGCGGCGATGCATCGTGCAGCGCCTGCTTGCCCGATTCGGTTTGCGGGTTACCGATCATCTCGTACATCATGTCGAGCATCGGCTTCCAATACGGCGGCAACGATTCGAGCAAGGTGAACAGGTTCGAGACGCCGACATAATCCACTGCAGCCGCATAGCGCGTGGGTGTGAACGCTACGCCGGCGAGCACCGCGTAGCCTCCGTAGCTCGCGCCGTAGATGCCCACGCGCGCGGGGTCGACCAGACCTTGCCCGACGAGCCAGTCGATGCCGTCGTCGATGTCGTCCTGCATCGACTTGCCCCATTGACCGAAGCTCGCTTCCCAGAACGCGCGTCCATAGCCCGTCGATCCGCGGAAGTTCAGCTGCAAGACGGCATACCCGCGATTGGCGAGCAATTGCACTTCGGGATTGAATCCCCACGAATCGCGCGCCCAAGGTCCTCCGTGCGGATTGACGATCAATGGAAGCGAGCGCTCCAGCTTCTGCCCGAGTTCGATGCCCGCGGGCAACGTCAAATAGCCGTTGATCTGCAACCCATCGCGCGCGACGAAGCTGATCGGTTCCATGCGCGCCATGTCCGCGGCGTCGAGCCAAGGCATCAGTTCAGTGAGCCTGGACAGATGGCGGCTGGCGATATCGTATGTCCAGATCGAGCCCGGCGACAGGTCGCTCGAAGCGTGCACGATCGCGCGCGACTCGTCGCGCGTGATGCTCGTGATCGCGATTTCCTGGCCGGGCAACTGACGCGCCAGATCCTCGTGAATCGAGCGAGCCCACTCGTCGAAGAAATGCCGATGCAGGCGGTCGTCCACATACCACGCGGCAGTCAACACGCGCCGATGGGTCGAAAACGTCAAGCCGCCCACGTCCACGTGTTCCGTTTCGAACAGCAGTTCGCCTTCCTGCGCGGTCTGCGGGTCGAACTCGAAGATGGCCGTCTTGTCCCGGCCTCGATTGGATAGCACGTACAAGCGCCGATCGTCGAAGGTGAAGAATAGCGGCGACACCGTTTCGCGAAAGTTGGTCGTCAGGATCGGGCGGAACGGTTCGGTTTCGGTATCGCGATAGAGCAGGGTCGTGTTGACGCCGTCCGAGGCCGTCGCGACGCGCAGGCTGCCGGCGTGGTCGGTCATCCAGCCCATGATGTTGCCGGGGTTTTCAGCGATCGGAGTGAACGCGCCCGTAACGACATCGACGCGAAACACGTCGAACACCTGCGGGTCGCGCCGGTTCATCTGGATCAGGATATGGCGGTCATCGTCCCGGAGATCGTCGACGATGCTCGCCTTGACGCCTTCGAACGGCGTCAGGTCGACCGGTTCGCCGCCGTGGATCGGCACGGACAGCACGTGATAGTTTTCGTCGCCGCCAAAGTCCTTGACGAACAGAATGCGGTCGTTGCCTTTCCAGGCGTGGCCAGGTACGTCGCGTTCGGTTTCGTTGGTCAGCGCCCGCGCGTCTCCAAGCGGTGAGCCGTCGGGGCCGACTTCCTGAACGAAGATGTTCTGGCGGCCCGCATGCCGGGTCAAGAACGAGAGATGCCGGCCATCCGGCGAAATCGTGAACTGGTGTTTCTCGGGCCTGCGGAAAAAGTCGCGTACCGAGTAGAGCTTGACGGTCCGGTCAGCGGCTTCTTTATCGTTGACAGCACTCATGCAGTCCTCCTCAAAAGCCCCATTTGACCATGCGCGCCAAACCTGCGTCCTATCCGCGCGGCGTGAGCAGGCAATCCTTCAGACTGATTGCCATTCTGTTACGCTGACACCCAGATTACGATTGGTACGAAATAAAATATTCAACGAAAGCAATCGTTATCGATACGGTAAACGCCGGCGAACTTAATTGTCGACCGATTGTATGGTTAACACCAATTTAAACGTAAACGAACAAAAAGGAACATCGAATCCGTTGTTTTGATTTCCTTTCAGAAAAAGGGGCGCGCCTTGCCGTCCGCCCAAAATGAGCCAGAAGGCACCCGCAGCACCGGAGACGCACTAGAACAAAGGAGAGCGATTTGGTCTTGGAACTGGAGCGGGTGACAGTCGTTTCGGGCGCTCAGACGCACCTGTACGGCGTCGATCTGCGGCTTGTCCCCGGCGCGATCAACGTGCTGCTTGGACCGACGCAAGCCGGCAAGACCACCCTGATGCGCGTGATGGCCGGACTCGACCGCCCGGCTTCGGGCCGGGTGCTGGCCGACGGCAACGACGTGACCGGCGTCAGCGTCAGGCAGCGCAACCTCGCCATGGTCTACCAGCAATTCATCAACTATCCGGCCATGACGGTGTTCGACAACATCGCGTCGCCGCTGAAGCTCCAAAAGACTCCCGCCGACGAAGTCAAAAGGCGCGTCCACGAAGTCGCCGCCAAACTCCATATCGATCACCTGCTGCAACGGCGTCCGGGCGAACTGTCCGGCGGCCAGCAGCAGCGTTGTGCATTGGCGCGGGCGCTGGTCAAGCGCTCGTCGCTGGTATTGCTCGACGAACCGCTCGTCAATCTCGACTACAAGCTGCGCGAGGAATTGCGCGTCGAACTGGCGACGCTGTTCGCGGACGGCAAAACCACCGTCGTCTACGCGACGACCGAACCGCTTGAAGCGCTGCTGCTCGGCGGCTATACGGCGATCGTCGACAAGGGGCGCGTGCTGCAACACGGCCCGACGCTCGACGTGTACAACGCGCCCGCCAATATCGACGTCGCGGCCGTCTTCAACGATCCGCCGATGAACATGCTCGCCAGCGACCTCACCGCCGACGGCACCGCGCGCCTGCCGATCGGCATCGACGTGCCGCTCGGGCGGGCCAGCGCGCGAGCTGTCAGTGGAAAGGAAACGTTCCGCATCGGCGTGCGCCCAGGCCATCTGCGACTGGCGCCGCGGACACCGCGCTCCGTCGCCGTGCCGTGCCGGCTCGAACTGGCCGAATTGAGCGGCTCCGAAACCTATCTGCATCTGCACACGCGGCAAGGCGGCATCGACCTGGTGGCACAACTGCAAGGCGTGCATCAGATCGATCTCGGTACGGAACTCGACGTGTACATCGACCCCGACGAACTGTTCGTGTTCGGCGCGGACACGACGCTGGTGTCTGGCCCGGAGGCCGCTCATGGCGCGCATTGAGTTCCAGAATCTCGCGCACGCTTACGCACCCAACCCCGCCACGCTCGACGACTACGCGTTGCAACCGATGAGCATGGTCTGGGAAGACGGCGGCGCGTTTGCGTTGCTCGGGCCGTCCGGTTGCGGCAAGTCCACGCTGCTCAACATCGTGTCCGGCCTGGTGACGCCGTCGGAAGGCAAGGTGCTGTTCGACGGCAGCGACATCACGGCAAAGAGCCCGCGCGAACGCAACATTGCGCAAGTGTTCCAGTTCCCGGTGATCTACGACACGATGAGCGTCTTCGACAACCTCGCGTTCCCGCTGCGCAACCGGAAAATGTCGGTACGTGACGTGAAACAGCGCGTTCACGAAGTGGCGGAGATTCTCGACATGACGCGCGAATTGCCGCGCAAGGCGAACAATCTGTCGGCGGACGCGAAGCAGAAAATCTCGCTTGGGCGCGGCCTCGTGCGCAAGGACGTCGCCGCGATCCTGTTCGATGAACCGTTGACCGTCATCGACCCGCATATGAAGTGGATCCTGCGTCGTCAGTTGAAGAAGATTCATCAGCAACTGAAGCTGACGCTGATCTACGTGACGCACGATCAGGTCGAGGCGTTGACCTTCGCGGATGAAGTCGTCGTGATGACGAACGGCCGTGTCGTGCAGAAAGGCGATCCGGGCGCGCTGTTTTTGCGGCCCGATCACGCGTTCGTCGGCTATTTCATCGGCAGCCCGGGCATGAATCTCTGCCCGATCGAACTGAACGCCGACGGCATCAAAATCGGCACGCAGCATTTACAACTCGACCCGCCTACGCTCGATACGCTGAAGCACGCCAACGGCAACCTGACGCTCGGTATTCGCCCGGAGTTCGTACGCGTGGTGAGCGACGGTGAAGCCGGCGCGGTGAAAGCGCACCTGCTGCGTGTGCAGCAACTCGGCAATTACCAACTCGTCACTGCGCAATGCGACGGGCACGTCTTCAGGGCAAAAGTCGAACCGCATCTGCGGGTCGACGAAGGAGCGGTCTGGTTGAAGCTTGCCACGGCGGAAACCGTGTTCTTCAGCAACGATGAAAGGATCACGCGATGAACAAGCCCGTCAACCAGAAGGCGTGGCTGCTGGTCGTGCCGGTGTTCATCTGCGTCGCGTTTTCCGCCATCTTGCCGCTTATGACGGTGGTCAACTATTCGGTGCAGGACATCATCAGCCCGACGCAGCATGTGTTCGTCGGCACCGAGTGGTTTCGCGCGATCATCAACGACGACGACCTGCGCGGCGCGCTCGGTCGGCAGATCATCTTCTCCGCGTGCGTGCTGCTGTTCGAGATTCCGCTCGGCGTCGGTCTTGCACTCGCAATGCCCGCTTCCGGCTGGCGCGCGTCGGCTTCGCTGGTCGTGCTGGCCATGCCGCTGCTGATTCCATGGAATGTGGTCGGCACGATCTGGCAAATTTTCGGGCGGCCGGATATCGGCCTGCTCGGCTATGCGCTCAATCACGCGGGCATCGAATATAACTACACGGCCAGTCCCGCCGCCGCGTGGATAACGGTGCTGGTGATGGACATCTGGCATTGGACGCCGCTCGTCGCGCTGCTCTGCTATGCCGGCTTGCGTGCGATTCCCGACGCCTTCTATCAGGCCGCCGAAATCGACGGCGCGAGCCGCTTCGCGGTATTCCGCTATATCGAGCTGCCGAAGATGCGCGGCGTGTTGATGATCGCGGTGCTGCTGCGTTTCATGGACAGCTTCATGATCTACACCGAGCCGTTCGTACTGACGGGCGGCGGCCCCGGCGATTCGACCACCTTCCTGTCGCAGTACCTCACGCAAAAAGCGGTCGGTCAATTCGACCTCGGCCCGGCGGCGGCGTTTTCGCTGATCTACTTCCTGATCATCCTGTTGCTGTGTTTCATTCTGTACAACTGGATGGAGCGCGTCGGCAAGGGCGGCCCGGCCACCAGCGGAGACGACTATGCGCAATAACCGCTGGATGCGCGTCGTCGTACTCACGTTATACATCCTGTTCGCGCTGATTCCGCTCTACTGGATGCTGTCGATCTCGCTGCGCACGAACGAAGAGACGATGTCGGCGTTTGCAATCTGGCCGCACCACGTGACCTTCGACAACTACAAGGTCATCTTCACCGACCCGTCCTGGTACTGGGGCTACATCAACTCGATCATCTACGTGCTGATGAACACGGTGATGTCGGTGCTGGTCGCGCTGCCCGCCGCGTACGCGTTCTCGCGCTATCGCTTTCTCGGCGACAAGCACATGTTCTTCTGGTTGCTCACCAACCGGATGACGCCGCCCGCCGTGTTCCTGCTGCCGTTCTTCCAGCTGTATTCGAGCGTCGGTTTGATGGACACGTATATCGCGGTCGCGCTCGCGCACATGCTGTTCAACGTGCCGCTCGCGGTATGGATTCTCGAAGGCTTCATGTCGGGCGTGCCGCGTGAAATCGACGAAACCGCCTACATCGACGGCTATACGTTCCCGGCGTTCTTCGTGAAGATTTTCCTGCCGCTGATCAAGTCGGGTGTCGGCGTGACAGCGTTCTTCTGCTTCATGTTCAGCTGGGTCGAACTCCTGCTCGCGCGCACGCTCACCACGGTCAACGCCAAGCCGATTGCCGCCGTGATGACGCGCACGGTATCGGCGGCGGGCATGGATTGGGGCGTGCTCTCGGCGGCGGGCGTGCTGACCATCGTGCCCGGCGCGCTCGTCATCTATTTCGTGCGGAACTACATCGCGAAGGGCTTTGCGATGGGGAGAGTCTGATGCTCACGTGGATGTATTGGACACCGGAAGTGGCGATCTTTTTCGGCTGCGTCGTGGTGATGCTGGCGGGCATGACCGTGTGGGAAATCCGCTCGCCCACCGTCGAACGCAAAGGCTTCCTGCCGATCGGCACCACGCGTGGCGACCGGCTCTTTATCGGATTGCTGATTGCCGCGTATATCAATCTCGCGTGGATCGGCATCAGCGCGGAACATGCGAGCGCGTGGCCCGGTTTCGCGGCGTCGATGCTCGTGCTGCTGATCGTCATGTGGAAAGGATGAACAGCGTTGCGTCCTGAAGGTTTGCGTATCTGGACAGACCGGTTCCGTTGATGCCCCGGGCGGACCTCGGCAGTTGATCCAAGGGGTGCGGAGACACAGGAGAGAGCCATGCAACAGAGGAGACGAATCGTCACGCTCGCCGTGGCAGGCGTCATCGCGACTGGCTTCACGAGCCACGCGGCGATTGCCGGCACGCCCGAAGCGCAGAAGTGGGTCGATAGCGAGTTCCAGCCCAGCACGCTATCGAAGCAGCAGCAGATGGACGAGATGAAGTGGTTCATCGATACCGCTGCGACGCTCAAATCGGCAGGCGTCAAAGAAGTGCACGTGGTGTCCGAAACACTCGACACGCACATGTACGAATCGAAAACGCTCGCCAAGGCGTTCACCGAAATCACCGGCATTTCAGTCAAGCACGACATTATCCAGGAAGGCGACGTCGTCGAGAAACTGCAGACGTCGATGCAATCCGGCCAGAGCATTTACGACGGCTGGATTTCCGACTCCGACCTGATCGGCACGCATTATCGCTATGGCGTGATCATGCCGCTGTCCGACTATATGGCCGGCGAAGGCAAGAAATATACGAACCCTGGTCTCGACATCAAAGACTTCATCGGCACGAGTTTCACGACCGCGCCGGACAAGAAGCTCTATCAATTGCCCGACCAGCAGTTCGCGAATCTTTACTGGTTCCGCGCCGACTGGTTCGCGCGCAAGGACCTGCAGGACAAGTTCAAGGCGAAATACGGCTATGAACTCGGCGTGCCGGTGAACTGGTCCGCGTATGAGGACATCGCCGAATTCTTCACGAACGACGTGAAGAATATCGACGGCGAAAAAGTCTATGGGCACATGGACTACGGCAAGAAAGACCCGTCGTTGGGATGGCGCTTTACCGATGCATGGCTCTCGATGGCGGGCGAAGCCGACAAGGGCATCCCGAACGGCATGCCGGTCGACGAATGGGGCGTGCGCGTCACGCCGGACGGTTGCCATGCGGTGGGCGCGTCGGTCTCGCGCGGCGGCGGCACGAACAGCCCGGCCGCGGTGTTCGCGACTACCAAATACATCGACTGGTTGAAGAAGTTCGCGCCGCCCGAAGCCTCGGGCATGACCTTCAACGAAGCGGGACCGGTGCCGGCGCAAGGCAAGATTGCCCAGCAGATCTTCTGGTACAGCGCATTCACCGCATCGATGCTGAAACCCGGCAACGTGACCAACGCGGATGGCACGCCGAAATGGCGGATGGCGCCGTCGCCGCACGGTCCGTACTGGAAGGACGGCATGCAGAACGGCTATCAGGACGTCGGTTCGTGGACCTTCTTCAAGTCGACGCCGCCGAACCAGCGCGCTGCCGCGTGGTTATACGCGCAGTTCGTCACGTCCAAAACCGTCTCGCTGAAGAAGTCGATTACCGGTCTCACGTTCATCCGCGATTCCGATATTCATAGCGATTACTTCACGAAGAACGCGGACAAGTACGGCGGATTGATCGAGTTCTATCGAAGCCCGGCGCGTGTCGCGTGGACGCCGACCGGTAACAACGTGCCCGATTATCCGAAGATGGCGCAACTGTGGTGGAAGAACGTCGCGACGGCAGTTGCCGGCGAAAAGACACCGCAAGCCGCGATGGACAATCTGGCGAAGGAAATGGACCAGGTGTTGGGCCGTTTGCAGCGCGCAGGGATGAAGGTCTGCGCGCCGGAGCTGAATCCGGAAAGCTCTCCGGACAAATGGCTCTCGGATCAGCACGCACCGTGGAAGAAGCTGGCGAACGAGAAGCCGAAAGGCGAAACGGTCAAGTACGACCAGTTGCTGACCGCGTGGAAGCAGGGGAAAGTGCGGTGAGCGTGGCGATGCGGTAATTCAGCAGAGTTTGAAGCGGGCGGCCTGTTCAGGTCGCCCGCTTCATTTCAATCGCTGGAGGCGCGCGTCTCACCGCTTCGACCAGGATGCCATCGCCTCGAATACACCGTCACGTCTCACTAGCGCGTGCAGAAGCGCTGCCGCGAGGTGCAGCATGATTAGCGCGAAGAAACACAATGCGAGCGCCCGGTGTGCGTTCCATAGCAGCGTGTGCAGACCGTTGCTATGCGGCAGGATGGGCGGCAAATGTATTCCGAACACTACGACGGGATA
Organism: Paraburkholderia phytofirmans; assembly: GCF_046028095.1. GTDB lineage: Bacteria > Pseudomonadota > Gammaproteobacteria > Burkholderiales > Burkholderiaceae > Paraburkholderia > Paraburkholderia phytofirmans_A. The sequence continues at coordinate 113,078 of NZ_JAQQDJ010000012.1, read as the reverse complement.
GTCCGCCGCCGACAGCATGCCCCAGCCGATCAGCGGCAGCCCGATCATCAATAGATAGAACGCGAGATGCGAGAGGTGGGCGGCGAGTTTCATCGGTTCCGGCATCGACGCCGGCAGCGGTGGCGCGCCGCGTGTCAACCTCACCACCAGGCGAATCAGCGCCAGCACGAGAATCACAATGCCCAGCGGCTTGTGGATCGACACCAGCGACAGATAATCCGGCCGAACGGTGGACACCATCCCGACGCCGATGAACAGCATTGCCAGAATGCAGACCGCCATGAGCCAGTGAAGCGCGCGTTGCAGCGGTGTGAAGCGAGCGTGGATCGGGGTCGTCATGGCGTGGCTCCTCCCGCCGGATGGCGCGGATAGTCCTTATCCTCGGCGGTCCGCCGGTTGAACGAGACGGAATAGGCGGCTGAGCGCGCGGCCGGGAACGGGTCGTCCGAGACGTGCATGCCGGAGGGCAGGACCGTGGGATCGAAGTTGAGATCGCGGCACGGACCGTCGGCCTCGGGCTCGATCGCGTTGACCACCAGCGTGCCCGCCTCCACCTTGCGACGGTCATCCGGCCAGGCTTTGCTGGGGTCGGCGGTCGGATCGCCGGGATTGGCGGCGGTGATGACCAGCGTCCAGCGTTGCGGCGCGCTCTGCACCCGCTGCGTGATATCCGCGGCGAGGAAGTCGGCGCCTTTCGCCTTCAACTGGTCGGGGGACACGGTTTCGGGCTGCGCGGCCGGTATGAAGGACCAGCGCACCGGCTGCTCCTGCCCTTGGGCATTCGTGAAGATGAAGCTATTGAGGCTGTTGTACTGCTCCTGTGCGTACGAGGCCGTCCAAGGCGCTTTGCCGGCCCAGCCGACGAACGTGCCGAACTCCGGGTGCGCGGCGACGAAATTCTTCATCGCGTCCGGATCGCTCTTGTTGGCCGAAGCCTGAAGCAGGGCGTAGAACGCCTGCGGCGTGGCGACCGGGAAGAAGGGCACGTCGATCATCGCGGTGCGCCATTCGCTTCCATCCGGTCCGACGATGCGCAGGCTGAGGCCCCGCACCCTGACGGTGGCGTCCGGCGCTTTGGGGTCGGCTGTAGCGAGGTTGAATCGTCCTGTGACCGGATACGAGCCTGGCGCGAACATCGGCGCCTTGGAGAGGGTCGCAGCTCCGCCGTTCGATTCGAAGGTGCCGGTAAAGCAGATGCCCTTGGCATGATTGCGCCGGAAGCCCAGCGCCGCGCCGCCCGGCGGCGCGAGACCGTTGACGATCTTTGCCGGTGTGAGACGCCCCGGCGAGAGCCAGCCGGCCGTATAGGCGAAGGCCGCGACCAGCGCGGCCACGACCACGGCAATCAGGACCAGCGAACGGACGGTGGAGGCGTTGGAAGTCGGTCTGTCGGCCATCGATCTCTCCCGATCAATGATTCGGCTGAGTAGAAATCTAGCAGGGTGGGGAGAATAGTGCCATTGGTTGGTGAATCGTGCTTACTCAGTCAAGAACCTTATTCGGCGTCGTGCCAAACGACATGAACCGGGCGATGGACCACTTGCCATCCGGTTGCCGTTTAAAAATATCCATCCCCGCCTCATGCGTCACGCTCTCTTCCGCACCCTTACGCGCTGTGAGCGTCCAAAAGAGTCGCACTACGGCGATATCCCCGGAAACGATGATCTCGCGAATGTCCGGACTGTCGTAATGAAGGCTCAACTCAGGCTTCGCCAGCAGCGCGGCGAGCTTCGCGCAAAGCGTATCCCGGTTACCATCGAGCACTTCAGGAACGCTTGAAATCAGGTCCGGCGCGAACACATCGCAGACGCCTGCTGCATTGCGGGCATTGAACGCTTGCGACCAGCCTTGCAGTCGCGCCGTGATGGCCGCTTGGTCCGAACCTGGGTCAGAGCGAGCCGGCGCCGCCATGACAATGCTTATCAACACCGCAGCAATCGTAAGCAGGCGTCTGATCATGGAAGTTCTCCAAATCGACAGAATCCGCTCCCACGCAAAAAATAACAACCGCCGCCTCAAGAACTGCAGCCCATTGCCGATATTGCGTGAAGAGCGCTTTCGGTTGAATGTTCCGCTGGCCCTGCGGACAGGTGTATGCTGGCCAGTCCGTAAAAAATGGCATCTCATTGGCCGCATTCAAATTGACCAGATAGCAGGATCTCGTCGGCGTCATCGTCGGGAAAATTGAATGTGGTACTCAAGTCATCTTCGTACGACGGAGACACTGTGATTCGACAATGCCTCGGGGGTTTGTTGCTGGCGCTTAGCTGCGTGGGCAACGCCATGGCCGCGGGTCCCGAATGTTCGCGTTCGTTTACGCTCGCTTTACACGATCACGGTCTGCTCTATTCCGTCGACACGGATACCGGGATCGACAAGGATTTCGCTGACGAACTGATTCGCCGCAGCGGTTGCCAGATCAGAGTCAGCCTGATGTCGCGAGCCCGGATCTGGAAGCTGATTGAATCCGGCGGACTGGATTTCAGCCTGTCGGGCATTACCAACGACGAGCGTAATGAGTACGCGGACTTCGCCTGGTACTTCAGCAACAAGTACTATCTATTGGTGCGCAAGGACGCTGGAATTCATCGGCTTGCCGACTTCGAGCACAACGACCAGTTTCAACTCGGTGTGATCCGCAGCTTCCGCTATAGCGACTCGGCGAACCGGCTGGTCGACAAGCTGTCGGCCGAAAACCGCGTCAGCCAGGCCGGCGGTCTGGAGCCGCTGTATCAGGCGCTGATTCTCCGGCGCATTCAAGGCATGATCATCGAGCCTTTCGATTACCCTGCAATCGATGAAAAGAAAATCCGCGACGTGACCACCATCGTGGAATTCGACGACCCCGCCGTGCGTCACGGCCTGATCATGTCGAAGAAGGCACTGTCGCCGGCCGAGCGGGAAAAGTGGCGCGCGCTGGTGAATGAGATGCGCGCGGACGGCACCGTGCGGCGCATCTTCGAGAAGTATTTCAAACCTGACCTCGCCGATTCGATGGTCGATTTCAAGACGCAGCCGTGAACTGGGCACGCCTCGTCCTGCTTCCGTTTGTGGTCCTCTCCGCCGCGCTCAGCGTGACGTGGATGCTGTGGGACCATGAGCAGCAAGCTGCCCGTCATGAACTGCTGTCCCAGTTCAACTATTCGCTGGGCGACGCGGTCAGCCGCATCGAACAGCGCATGGGCACATATGAGCTCTTGCTACGCGGTGTGCAGAGCCTGTTCGCCGCGACCGGCGAGATCGACCGCGCCCGGTTTCGTGACTACGTCGGCACACTCAATCTCGACGCCAACTTCTCCGGCATCCAGACGATCGGCATCGTCGCGTGGGTGCCGGCGATGCAGAAAGCCGAGCATATAGCAGCCATGCGCCAGCAGGGCGTGCGCGACTACGCGATCGAGCCCAAAGGCTCGCGCGAGGACTACGCGCCCATCATTCAGCGCGAGCCGTTCATCGGCATCAATCGCACGGCGCCCGGGTTCGATGCATGGGCCGACCCGGTGCGGCGGCGCGCCCTGGAGCAGGCGCGCGACTCCGGCATGGCGACCCTTTCCGGCAAGGTCCGTCTCTCGGTGGATTCCGGCAATGCTCGCCCCGGCTTCATCATGTACCTGCCGATCTATGCGCGAGGCCAGCCGCAAGACACCGTCGCCCAGCGCCGCGCGCACCTGGTGGGTTGGGTGTTCGCGTCGTTCCGCATGCACGATGTCATCGCCAGCCTGTACGGCGAGCAGCCGCCCGGCCTCACCATCGCTATCTACGACGGCGTCGAAACGTCGGCCGCCGCGCTGTTGCACAAAACGCCTGAGGCGCCTGGTCATCATCTGGCTACGGACATGTCCGCCAACGAATATCTGGTGGTTGGCGGACATGACTGGACACTGTCGATGACCGCGCAGGACGACTTCAAGGCCCGCTTCGGCCGCAACGCTTCGCTCCCTATCGCCAGCACCGGCACGGGCCTCAGCCTGCTGCTGGCGCTGCTCACCTGGCTGATGATGACCGGCCGCGGCCGCGCGATGCGGCTCGCCTCGGCAATGACAAAAGAATTGCGCGAGAACGAGGAGAAATTCCGCGCGATTGCCGACTGTACGGTCAACTGGGAAATCTGGTGGGGACCCGACGGCAAGCCGCGCTGGATTAACTCGGCGGTAGAGGCGTACATCGGCTATACGGTCGACGAATGTATGGCCTTACCTGACTTTGCAGGCACCGTGATTTATCCCGCGGACATTCCCCGCGTGGCACCCGAATTCCAGATGGCGCTACAGGGGTTGCGCGGCGATGACCTCGAGTTTCGCTGCGTTCGCAAGGACGGCTCGCTCATGTGGCTGTCCGCGTCCTGGGTTCCCATTACCGATTCCAAAGGCGAGTTCATCGGCTTTCGCACGAGTGGCCGCGACATTACCGAGCGCAAACAGGTCGAGGCTGAACTGCGCATTGCCGCTGTCGCATTCGACTCGATGGAACCGATGATGATCACCGACGCGAGCGCCACCATTCTGCGCGTGAACTCGGCCTTCACCGAATGTACCGGCTATACCGCCGAGGAGATCGTGGGCCAGACGCCGCGCGTGCTTCGATCCGGCCGCCACGACGACGCATTCTTCCATGAGATGTGGGAAGAGATTCACAGTGCGGGCGGATGGCAAGGAGAAGTCTGGGACCGCCGCAAGAACGGCGAGGTGTACCCGAAATGGCTCACGATCTCCGCCGTGACGAGCGACAACGGCACGGTCAGTCACTATGTCGGCACGCATCACGACATTACCGAACGCAAGATCGCGGAAGAGCGAATCAAGGAATTGGCCTTCTTCGATGCGTTGACCCGATTGCCCAATCGCACCCTGTTACTGGATCGCCTGAGGCAGGCGATCACGGCCAGTGCCCGCAACGAGGCATGCGGCGCGCTGCTGTTCATCGACCTGGACCACTTCAAGACGTTGAACGATACCCTGGGCCACGACAAAGGCGATCTGCTGCTGCAGCAAGTGGCGCAGCGTCTGGCAGACAGCGTACTCGAAAGCGACACCGTGGCGCGAGTGGGCGGCGACGAGTTCGTGGTGGTGCTCGGCAACCTGCACAAGAACCGCCAGGAGGCGGCCAACCAGACGGAGGCCGTGGGCGAAAGAATCCTCGCTGTTCTGGGCAGTCCGTATCACCTTGGCAAGATCGAGTACCGCACGAGTGCGAGCATCGGCGCCACCGTGTTCAGAGGGCATCAGGCTTCGATCGACGAACTCCTCAAGCAGGCCGATCTCGCGATGTACAAGTCCAAGGAACGAGGACGCAATGCCGTGCGTTTCTTCGATCCCGACATGCAAACCGTCGTGGTGCAGCGAGCCGCGCTGGAAGCGGGCTTGCGCAATGCCATCGAGGACAATCAGTTCCTGCTCCACTACCAGGCGCAGGTCGTGGGTACGCGCGTAACAGGCGCGGAAGCGCTGGTGCGCTGGCAGCATCCGCAGCGCGGTATCGTGCCGCCCGCCGAGTTCATTCCGTTGGCCGAAGAGACCGGACTGATCCTTGCGCTGGGAAGCTGGGTGCTGGAGGCTGCCTGCGCGCAACTGGCGCGATGGGCAACGCGGCCCGACATGGCGCATCTCACGATTGCGGTCAATGTCAGCGTCCAGCAGTTCCGCGAAGCCGATTTTGTGGACAACGTATTGACGATTATCGGTCGCACCGGCGCGCGGCCCGACAGGTTGAAACTGGAGCTGACGGAAAGCGTGCTGGTCGACAACGTGCAGGACATCATCGAGAAGATGAGCGCGCTGAAAGCGAAAGGCATCGTCTTTGCACTCGACGATTTTGGCATCGGCTATTCGTCGCTGTCCTATTTGAAGCGTCTGCCTTTGGATCAGTTGAAAATCGACCGCTCATTCGTGCGCGACGTTCTTGTCGATCCGAATGATGCCGTGATTGCCAGAACCATCGTGGCGCTTGCGCGCAGCCTCGGTTTGGGTGTGATCGCCGAAGGCGTCGAGACCGAGGCTCAGCGGGATTTCCTCGCTGCAGCGGGATGCTACGCGTATCAGGGCTATTATTTCTGCCGCCCGCTTCCCATCGAAGACTTTGAGCAGCTGTTGAACAAGGTAGACACACGTCAGTGCGTGGCTGAACGAACATAAGTCACGTGGCGTGTCGTCGGTAACGTCACGCTGCTGCAATCCACGTGCGTTCTTTATGAAAAAGCCCGCGCTTTATACGAGGGATTTAGATACAGGTCGATATCATCGCTCCGCTTGATGCCACTGCTTGATAGCCAGGCGTCATTCTTGGGAGAAAAATCATGTTTGATATCGGCAAAGAGTATTCACGGGAAGAAATTCATCAAGTGACGGGAGGATGCAAACAGGCATTCTTGCCCGTGAAGGGCGGAAAGGTCGTGGCCGCGCGATTGCGTCAGGACCTCAACCCGTATGCGCCGGATGTGATCGTCTGCGATGGCAGCGCCGCCTCACGAGCGGCAGGCCGAACGCTTGCGCGACAGACCGAGCCACTGCCTGTTTTTGTCCGCACGGCAACTGACCGATTCCGTTACATGGGCGAGTACGTCACCGAGGAATCGTTTACTGCTCCCGTCGACTACGCGAAGTACGTGGAGAACAGTGGATTCACGCTGGGTCAGATTTCGCGCGTGATCAAGATGAAACGCCGTTGATCGCAACGGAAACATTGATCCGTACTCGTCTCTTCGTCGGTTGAGTGGTGGCCCTTACTCAACCGGCGATCATCGATGACGCGCCTGAATACGCGCGTCATTCCAACGTCGTGCAACGCGGCACGTTTTACAGATAACTGCAGACGTAGTCGAGCGTTTCGATCACGTCGATATCGAAGCGGCTTTTTCCCGGCACCGAGAACGACTCGCCCGCACCATACGTCTTCCACTCGTCGCTGCCTTCGAGGCGGATGCGGCATTGACCGGCCTGCACTTCCATGAGTTCCGGCGCGTCCGTGCCGAAGTTGAGCGCGCCCGGCAGGATCACGCCAAGCGTTTTGCGCGTGCCGTCGGCGAACAGAACGGTGTGCGAGACGCACTTGCCGTCGAAATAGACGTTGGCTCGTTTAACGATGGAAACCTGATCGAATTGCGTTGCTGCCGTCATGCCAATCTTCCTCTGGGTTGTCGTGAATGGATGCGTTTGCGTGGACTTCAGGTCGGACCTTCAGGTCGAACGCGGACCCGCCATCATACAGGCGGTCGGCGGCGTCAGACGCCGATTGCGCCGAAAAAAAGGGAGATCCGCGGGCGGCCGTCAAACACGGCTTAGCCGAAGATCTTCAGATGCTCAGCCAGGATCGTGCTGCCAATACCGATCAGCACGACGCCACCCGCCAGCTCCGCGCGCCTGCCCGCCACGTGACCGATGACACGGCCGAGCATCACGCCGATCGTGACCATCGCCATCGTAGCGAGACCGATCGCGGCGGCAGTGGAATAGATGTTGATGTCAACGAAAGCGAGGCCCGCACCGACCGCCATGGCGTCGATACTCGTAGCAAAGCCGGTCAGCGCCAGCAACCAGAACGAATGAGCCGACGGCTTCGTTTCCTCGATTTCCTTGGCGTTAAAGCTGTTGAAAATCATGCGGACGCCGAGGGCCAGCAGCAGCGCAAACGCGATCCAGTGATCCCATGCCGAGACGTATTGCGCCGCAGCTTTGCCGAGAAACCATCCGACCAGCGGCGTCAGCGCTTCGATGACGCCGAAGATCAGTCCCGTCCTGAGAGCCTCGCGCCAATGAGGACGATGGAGCGTGGCGCCTTTGCCGATTGCGGCCGCAAAGGCGTCGGTGGACATGGCGAAAGCAAGGAACAGCGTTGCGACAGGATTCATGAAAGGGAGGCTCGTGGTCGGGCGGAAAACCGCGACACACCGCCGCGCCCGACCGGTCGCGTGGTGTGTCGATGGTCTTGCCAACCAAAGGGCTACCTGCACCACGGTCTGCGCGACCGAGAATGTTGATGCAGGCGCTTCTGGGTAGAAGCCGGCTACTCCCCAAAGACAGGTGCGAGCATACCATGCCGAAAGGCTTATGTAATGGTGCTTGCGCCTCGCATGTCTGCCCAATAAATAAATCTGTCGCTACTTCACGTATCAGTAGCGTGGCAAACGGCCGATGGTATATGTTGATTTAGTGGCACACCGTCCTGCGGGAAAAGAGACGGGTCACGTCCGCGGAAGGCAGGGTACGCAAAACATCAGAACAATATCAACGTGCGTTAAGCATCAGGGATTGGGACGCGCGTTTCTCGTACGACAGTTGCTTCCGCGATGCTGACTATTGGGGGCGCAGGCGACTCCTCGAAAAAACGAGGCCTGATAAAAGCATGAATCGGTTCCGCAGTGCATCGGCCCAAGCCTTATGTTGCACCGCGAGAATGCGAAACTGGAGCGAGACATGAGCCAGTCAGTATCCGCCGCGCCCGATGCGGGCCATTCCGGCGGGCGCGGGCATCATCGCCCGGCGATGCCCGCACTCGCGCTTGCAGCATTAGGTGTAGTGTACGGCGACATCGGCACAAGCCCGCTGTACACGCTGCAGACGGTGTTCGATCCCGCGAACGGGCTGGCGCTCAACGCGCTGAATGTGGTCGGCATTGTGTCGCTGATCGTCTGGTCGCTGATCGTCGTCGTCTCGCTCAAATACGTCACGTTGATTCTTCGCGCGAACAATCATGGGGAGGGCGGGATTATGGCGCTGCTGGCGCTGGCCGCGTCGTCGGTTTCTGCGCGGCCGCGCTTGCGCCATACGTTGCTGGGCATCGGCATCATGGGCGCGGCACTCTTTTACGGCGACAGTGTGATTACGCCGGCGATCTCGGTGCTGAGCGCGGTCGAAGGTCTTGAAGTAGCCGCGCCGTTCCTCAAGACCTGTGTGATTCCCGTGACGCTGGTTGCGCTGGTCACGCTGTTCCTGATGCAGAAGCATGGCACGGCCGGTATCGGCATCGTGTTCGGACCGGTGATGGTGCTCTGGTTCATCGTGCTTGCCGTGGTGGGCGTCGTCAACATGATGCGGGCGCCCGCGATTCTCGTCGCGCTCAATCCGCTCACCGGGCTGGCGTTTTGCCTGCATCATCGGTGGCTGGCGTTCGTTGCTTTGGGCGCGGTCGTTCTGTCGTTGACCGGCGCGGAAGCGCTGTATGCCGACATGGGACATTTCGGCGCGAAGCCGATCCGGCTGACGTGGTTCAGCCTCGTGTTTCCCGCACTCGCGCTGAACTATCTGGGGCAGGGCGCGTTGCTGCTTGCCGATCCGGGCGCGCTGCAAAATCCGTTCTACAAAATGTTTCCGCAATGGGCGCTGTATCCGATGATCGTGCTCTCGACGGTCGCGACCGTGATCGCGTCGCAAGCCGTTATCTCCGGTACATATTCAATGACGAAGCAGGCGATGCAACTCGGCTTTCTGCCGCGCATGAACGTCGTCTATACATCGGAAAGGGAGATGGGGCAAATCTACGTGCCGGGCATCAACTGGACGTTATTGGCTGCTGTCGTGGCCGCCGTGCTCGGCTTCGGTTCATCCACGGCGCTCGGCTCCGCATACGGTATCGCCGTGACCGGCACGATGCTGATCACGACCATTCTGACGTTCTTCGTCATTCGCTATGCGTGGCACTACAACTGGTTTCTATGCGTGTTTGCGACCGGCTTCTTCTTCGTGATCGACGCGGCATTCTTCTCCGCGAATCTGCTGAAGCTGATGGAAGGCGGCTGGTTCCCGCTTCTGGTCGGACTGATTATCTACACCATCATGGCAACCTGGGGACGAGGCTGGGAGATGATGCGCGCCGAAGCGCGCGTGAGAGCCGGGACGACGCCGCTCAAGCCGTATCTGGCGACGCTGCTCAAGGAATCGCCGATTCGTTGCGGTGGCACGGCGATCTTTCTTTCGCCGGATCCTGACGGTGTGCCGCATTCGTTGATCAACAATCTGATGCATAACCGCGTGCTGCACAAACGGGTTGTGTTCGTGACGGTGAACAACGAGGAGATACCGTGGGTACCCGCCAGTGAGCGTGTGAGCGTGCATCCACTCGATTCGGAATGCTACCAGGTCACGATTACGTACGGCTTCATGGATGAAGTCGATCTGCCGCGCGCACTTGAAGTTTGCAAGGCGTACGGTTTGGCATTCGAGCCGGCGGAGACTTCCTACTTTCTGAGCCGCGCGACTCTCGTGCCGACTCGCGATAGCGGCATGGCGATGTGGCGAGAGCGTTTGTTCTCGGTCATGTTGCATAACGTGGGTAATGTTGCGGCTTATCTGAAGCTGCCGGCCAATCGAGTGATCGAGTTGGGGGCGCGGGTGGAGATTTGAGGATTACCTAAGAACGCGATCCAAAGCTCGGCCGCGGGCGAGAGGGAATCAAATATTCACTTTGCTTTTAATTCGGAATACACTCAATTTTCCATTCCTCTTACCTTGCCCGCTAGTCTTCAGTAAAGGATGTTTTTGTCGTGCTCCGCGCGCCGAAGCAAGCCGAGTCGGCTCGTGCCCAACACCAATTGAACGGGACGACTCATCATGGCTGATACGAGCTACATGGCACGGAAATCCGTCGCCGATATTGTGGGAAGCGCCGACGCGGAAGAAGGCCACTCACTATCGAAAACACTCGGCGCCACCAGCATCACCGCGATGGGTATCGGCGCCATCATCGGCGCCGGCATCTTCGTTCTGACGGGCACCGCAGCAGCGCAATTCGCAGGCCCGAGCATCATCTTGTCGTTTGTGCTCGGCGGCATTGCGTGCGCGTTCGTCGGTCTCTGCTATTCGGAACTGGCTGCCATGTTGCCGGTATGCGGTAGTAGTTACACGTACACGTATGCCACGCTGGGTGAAGTTTTCGCGTGGATCATCGGCTGGGACTTGATCCTCGAATACGCGATGGGCGCCGCCACGGTCGCGGTTGGATGGTCCGGTTATATCGTGAGCTTGCTGCATAACGTGGGGATCAATATCCCGCCCGTCCTAGCCGCTGCACCCGGCACCGTCATCAAGCTAGCCGATGGCACCACCGCGACGGGCATCGTCAATCTGCCCGCGATAGTGATCATCGCCATTCTTACCACCATGCTCGTGCTCGGTACGAAGGAATCGGCGCGGCTCAACAACATCATGGTGGCGGTCAAGCTGGTCGTGGTGGTGGCTTTTATCGCGCTCGGCGTGTTTTTCATCAAGCCGGCGAACTGGCATCCGTTTATTCCCGCCAATACCGGCGAGTTCGGTAACTTTGGCATGAGCGGGATCCTGCGCGGCTCGGCCGTGGTGTTCTTTGCGTTCATCGGCTTCGATGCGGTTTCCACCGCGGCGCAGGAAGCGAAGAAACCGCAGCGGGACATGCCGATCGGCATTCTGGGGTCGCTGATCATCTGCACGATTTTGTACATCCTCGTTGCAGGTGTGCTCACCGGGCTCGTGCCTTACGCTGAATTGAATGTTCCTGATCCGATCGCTAAGGGTGTGGATGCCATCGGCATGAACTGGTTCTCGATTCTGATCAAGATCGGTGCGTTGACAGGACTGACCACTGTGATTCTCGTGCTGCTGTACGGGCAGAGCCGCATTTTCTTCACGATGTCGACGGATGGTCTGCTGCCGCCTCTTTTCGCGCGAGTTCATCCGCGTCTTCAGACGCCTTATTTGAGCCAGATTCTGATTGGCTCGGTCGTTGCGATCGTGGCGGCGCTGACGCCGATCAGCGTGCTGGGAGAGATGGTCAGTATCGGCACTTTGTTCGCGTTCATTCTTGTGTGCGGCGCGGTGATTTATTTGCGCCGCAGCGACTCGGATGCTTCGCGTCCTTTCAGGGTTCCTGGCGTGCCGGTCGTGCCGGTTCTGGGGATTCTGTTTTGCCTGCTGCTCATGGCTGGGCTGCCGCTTGTTACGTGGGTGCGGCTGGTTGTGTGGCTTGTGATCGGCATGACTATTTACATGTCTTATGGCCGGAATCATTCGAGGTTGCGCTATCCGGAGCGGCATTGAGAAAGAGGTGGCGCTGGATTGGCGCTACGGCGAGTATTTCTCACATAGCGATGAGAAATGCTCGTTTGGTGGGTGACGTGTGGCTTCATAGACTGGGAGTGTGAGGTGTGGCCGCGGCGATGTTGTGGTGTGCCGTGGCTGCTCTCGGTTTATGAGGAGGTTTATCGTGGATATGACCTTGTTTGAGATTCCGTCTGTGGTGGTTGTTTTGGGTATCGTGGGTGTGGTCGTGGTGAGGGCGTTTGCTTCGTCGCGCGTGGATGACATCGACGTTTTTATGCGGCGGCATATGCCGGATGAGCGGGAGAGGACTTAGAAGGAGTTTAGGTTTTTCGTATCAAGGCACGCCGGGTTCTGCCGGCACATCGTATGCCACTATCACGTGGCATCGAAATCGAAGCTCACGACCGGTCTTTCCAGCGTCCGCCCAATACCGTCCAAACGTGACATCGACATTCGCGATGAGTTATGATAAGCGTTTGCCGTCGTCACCTTCTCGGATCCTGATTCGGGCACATTTCACACGGTAACCACTTAATCGAAGTCATCGCACGGCTCGCGTGCGATGACGTAAATCATATTGCGGAGGTACGTGCGCTATGGCCGGCAAGGTCCCTCTGTTTTCCATTGAAGCCTCGAATCGCGGCATCGACCTCGCGGGTGCCTTCAACCGCGTGGCGGACAGTCACTGGTTCATCCTCGGCAATGAAGTGAAAAACTTCGAGCAGGAGTTCGCCGCGTATATCAGCGTCGATACCTGCGTTGCACTCGCTAATGGAACCGACTCGTTAGAACTCGCGTTGCGGGCTCTAGATGTCACGCCCAGCGATTCCGTGGCGCTGGTGGCTAACGCCGGCTTTTACGGCAGCACGGCGGTCAATGCGATTGGCGCGCGCGCGCTTTACGTCGACGTCGATGCTTCGTCGCTGAACATGTCGCCGGCCGCCCTTCGCGAGCTGCTTTCGCGCGAGAAGCCCAAGGCGATTCTCGTCACGCATTTGTACGGGCAACTCGCCGCTATCGAAGAAATCGTGGCGATTGCCGCACAAGCCGGGGTTCCCGTCGTCGAAGATTGCGCGCAAGCTCATGGCGCGATGCGCGGGGGGCGTATTGCGGGAAGCTTTGGCGCCATCGGCTGTTTTAGTTTCTATCCGACAAAGAACCTGGGCGCGCTGGGTGACGGCGGTGCGGCCGTATGCTCGGACCAGGCGATTGCACAGAAGCTGAAGATGCTGCGTCAGTACGGATGGAGCACCAAGTACAGCGTGGAACTGGCGGGCGGCCGGAACAGCCGTATGGACGAAGTGCAGGCGGCGATCCTGCGCGAGAAGTTGCCGCATCTGAACGACTGGAATTCGCAACGTAGAGCCGTGGCGCGTCGATACAACGCCGCCTTCAATGAACTGCCGGCAAGGGTCGCTTCATCCGTGGACGCGGATTACGTCGCCCATCTCTACGTCATTCGCGTGCGCGACCGTGATTCATTTCGCGCCTATCTCGCCGAACAGGACATCGCAACGGAAGTGCACTATCCGATTCCCGATCACTGGCAGACCGTTTACACGAGCCGGTCCGCTTCACCCCGTCAACATTTACCGGTGACGGAACAGAGCGCGGCCGAGATCGTCACGTTGCCGTGCTTTCCGGGAATGACCGAAGCGCAGGTGGACCGTGTCATCGAATCCGTTTGTGCTTATTTCGCACGTGAGTCCGCGCAATGAATCAACCAAAGAACCGCACATCGCAGATCGGCTTCGACGATTTCCGGCGGCTCGCGAGCGACGACTCGTTGTCGAAATACGAGCGCATCGGTTTTCCGGACGAATATCGTCAAGGGTTCGAGAGTCACATTTTCGCGGACATCGTCGGCAAGTTGGACAACCTGCAACTTCCGAAACAGAACGTGCTCGACATCGGCCCAGGTTGTAGCGATCTTCCGGGCATGCTGATCGCTCTTTGCGAGAAGAACGGCCATTCGCTCACCTTGGTGGATAGCGAAGAAATGTTGCAGCAACTGGACGATCGGCCATTCATCACGAAGGTTGCGGCGCGCTACCCCGATTGCCCTGGCCTCATCGACGGACTCAGAGAGACTGCAGACGTCATTCTTTGCTATAGCGTTCTGCAATATATCGTGCTGGAGGCACCGTTCTTCCGCTTCCTCGACGATTCGCTGTCTCTTTTGGCGCCGGGAGGCCAGATGTTGCTTGGCGACATACCGAATGTGTCCAAGCGCAAACGTTTCTTCTCCAGCGAAACGGGCGTCCGTTTTCACAAGGAGTTCATGCGCACGGCCGACGACCCGATCGTGAGCTTCAATCAGATCGAGCATGACCAGATCGATGACTCAATCGTTTTCTCGATCCTCGAGAGAGCGCGATCCGCCGGGTTCGATGCCTACGTGCTGCCACAAGGGCGAGCATTGCCCATGGCGAATCGCCGCGAAGACATCTTGATCCAACGACCGTAAAAGCGACGCAAATGGAAAAGACCCGAGACCTGGTTATCGTTGGCGACAGTGCATTCGCCGAAGTTGCCTACGAGTACTTTACGCACGACTCGGAGTACAACGTGGTCGCTTTCGTCGTGGAATCGGAATTCATGACGCGCGACCGCTTGTTCGATCTGCCGGTGGTACCGCTGGAGCGACTCGAAGAGCTTTATCCGCCTGAGCGGGTCGATTTCTACGCGGCAATTGTCTATTCGCAACTGAATCGGCTGCGCGCGCGGCTTTATGAAACGTGCAAGGCGAAGGGTTACAAGCCCGCAAGCTATATCAGTTCGAAAGCGTTTGTGTGGCCAAACGCATCGATCGGCGAACATTGCTTTATCTTCGAGAACAATACCGTGCAGCCGTTTGTCCGTATTGAGGACAATGTCGTGCTCTGGAGCGGCAATCACATTGGGCATCACACCAAGGTGGACAGTCACTGCTTTATCTCGTCGCAAGTTGTGATTTCCGGGTTTTGTACCATAGGGCGCCATACCTTCATGGGTGTCAACTCGACGGTCAGCAACAACGTCAACATTGGCGAGAGCAATTGGATCGGACCCGGCGTTTCGATCTCGAGTGACACAGAACCGGACAAGCTCTACGGCGGCGTCAAGAGCGAACCCGCAAGGGTAAGCGCTCGCCGCTTCTTCAAAGTACGCGCGGACTAAAAATGGAATGGAGAAAGCTGGGCGTCGTCTGGTGCCCGAACGGCGACCTTTGGTGGGCCCGATCCCATGCGTCGTGTCCGACGCCGCTGTTTCTGGCGGACGGCACATTGCGCCTCTACGTGCAAGGGCGTGACGAAAAAGGCATTGGCCGCATTGGCTTCGTTGACGTCGACGCCGGCGATCCAACGCGCGTGCTCCGCGTATCGACAGACCCTGTCCTCGACGTGGGTGTGCCGGGCGCCTTTGACGACAATGGCGTATTCCAGACATGCGTGCTCGCGCGACCTGATGGCACGTTGGCGATGTACTACGTTGGCTTCGAGATTTGCCATCAAATCCGCTACCGTTTGTTGACCGGACTTGCCATCAGTCACGATGGCGGCGAGACGTTTCAACGTCTTCGAGCTACGCCGATTCTGGAAAGATCGCCGCATGAACTGCACTTTCGGTGCGGTCCTTTTGTGATGGCCGAAGACGGCGTCTACCGCATGTGGTACATCGCAGGGAGCGAATGGGAGACGCTGGAAGGAAAAGCCATGCCGGTCTACGACCTTCACTATCTGGAGTCCGCGGACGGGATCATATGGCCCGACGCGGGCAGTCGCGTCTTTGAACTGAATCGCAATGTCGAACACGGGATTGGTCGGCCCTACGTCGTCAAGAAGCATGACGGCTACCAGATGTTCTATAGCATCAGGAAGAAGCAGCCGCTGGGTTATCGGATGGGCTACGCCGAATCGCCCGATGGGCGGCACTGGACGCGGCTGGACGAACAACTGGGTCTGGACGTTTCCGCCTCCGGCTGGGACACCGAGACGGTCGAATACTCGGCGGTGGTCAATGTCGGCGACAAAACTTTCTGTTTTTACAACGGCAACGACTTCGGCGGGACGGGCTTCGGTGTCGCGGAACTGATCAAGTGAACATCGATATCGTCGACTACAGCGCTGAACACGCACAAGCATGGGACGACTGGTGTCGCGAATGCGACAATGCAACGCTGTTGCACACGCGACGCTTTCTGTCGTACCACGGTTCACGCTTCCAGGATGCTTCCGTCCTGCTGATGAACGAGGGACGTTTGGTGGGTCTGTTTCCAGCGGCTAAGGCAACCGGCGATCCGGATATCGTCGTAAGTCATCCGGGCGCAACGTATGGCGGCATTGCACACGCCGGCTGGCTTCATGGTCAGCGAATGATCGACGCGATCGGCGCGTTGAAGGATCACTATCGCGACCGTGGTATCCGCAAACTGGTCTACAAAGTGGTTCCGTACATCTACGCGCGGGTTCCCTCGCAAGACGATGTGTATGCGCTCTTCCGTCATGGCGCGCAGCGTGTTCGATGCGATTTGTCATGCACGATCGATCTGCAGCACCAGCGGCCCGTCAGCGAGCGTCGGAAGCGTGCGAGGCGCAAGGCGTGCAAGACCGTGTCGGTTCGCGCGGCTATCGATGATCTGCCCGCATTCTGGGCGGTTCTGACCGAAACGCTCGCGCGCCGTCACGAGGCTGTTCCGGTTCACACGTCCGACGAAATAGCGCTGCTGGCGTCGCGTTTTCCCGACGAGATCCAGCTTCGCTGCGCAGTCATGGACGAAAGCGTGATCGCGGGCGTCCTTTTGTTCTGCTCGAAGAACGTGTGGCATGCCCAATACATTGCGTCCAGTGAGAGAGGCAATGAGGTTAGCGCGCTCGACGCAGTATTCGGCGCCGCAATAGAAGAAGCCCGCGCAAGTGGCGCGCGGTATTTCGACTTTGGAACGAGCAATGAATCGGCAGGCCTGGTACTGAACGACGGACTGTTTCGATTCAAGTCCGAATTTGGCGGCGGCGGTGTTGCCCACGAATATTACGAATTGGCGATTTGAGATTGTGAGTCAGAAAAAAATATCCTTGATCGTTCCGGTGTATTTCAATGCCGGAAGCCTGCCCGACCTATTTGCGCAGCTCGTTACGCTCGAACAGGGCCTGCTCGCCCGCGATATCCTGCTTGAGCTTATCTTCGTCGATGACGGCTCAAAAGATAATTCCCTGGAACTGCTCCTGAAATTCAAGAGCACCCGGCCTGCCACCACCGTCGTCAAGCTGACTCGCAATTTCGGAGCGGTTCACTGTTCGAAGACGGGTTTCCGCTTCGTGACGGGTGACGCATTCATCATTGTTGCCGCGGATCTGCAGGATCCGCCTGGGCTGATCAATGAGATGGTCGACCGGTGGCTGGCCGGTTCCAAATTTGTTATTTGCGAGCGCGTAACGCGAGATGATCCGGTCGTGTCGAAGTTCTTCTCGCGTATTCACTATAAATTGTTGCGGGCACTGGTCATTCGCGACTACCCCTACGGTGGGTACGACATGGCGCTGATGGACAAGGCGCTGTTGCCCCACCTTCTGAACAGTTCGAAATCGGTTTTCACGCCGCTCCTCGCTTATTGGTTGGGCTACGAGCCCAGCGTCATCACCTATCACCGTCCGGCGCGCCGGCACGGGAAGTCCGGTTGGACGTTTGCCAAGAAATTTTCAGCGTTTCTCGACATCATGCTGGGTTTCTCAATCACGCCAATCCGGGTGATTTCGGGCGTGGGCGCCGTGATCTCAGTGTGCAGTTTCGTTTACGGGCTAATCGTCGTGATCAACGCATTCCTTCACAACATTTCCGTTCCTGGATTTGCAACGATTGTCTCTCTGATTTCTTTCATGCTGGGACTCGTGATTGTCATGCTCGGCTTGATCGGTGAGTACTTGTGGCGGATTTTCGAAGAAACGAACCGGCGCCCGGAGACGGTTATCGAGCAGGTCTGGTGAAGATGAGGTTCAAGCGATTCCTGGTTTCGGGGGCTGTCAACACCCTTGCCACCTACCTCCTTTACCTGCTTTTGTTGAAGTTTCTTCCCTATACATGGGCCTACACAGTCACGTACGCGGTTGGTATCGCGCTGGGTTACCTGCTAAGTGCCAAATGGGTATTCAAGAAAGATCTGAGCGTGCGGACCGCAGCGTCGTATCCGGTGGCTTATCTGATCAACTACGCGATTGGACTAGGCGTATTGAGGCTTTGCGTACATGTACTGCACGTTCCGACGCAGGTCGCGCCACTCATCGTCGTTTGTGTGACCGTTCCCGCAATGTTCATTCTCACCCGCGCAATCTTCCGTGAATAGGCCCATGAATACTATGCCTGCCATTTCCGACTGCAAGCTTTACGAGTTGCCGAAGATCACCGATCCACGAGGCAACCTCACGTTTATTGAAAGCGATAAACATGTGCCATTCGCGATCCAACGTGTTTTTTACTTATACGACGTCCCCACTGAAGAAAGCCGGGGCGCACATGCGCACCATACGCTGAATCAGTTGATCATCTGCCTCTCGGGTAGCTTCGACGTCGAGGTCGATGATGGCAAGAATCGCACGCGCATCCATTTGAATCGGCCATGGAAGGGCCTGCACGTTCCCCCGCTGATTTGGGCGGCAGAGGTCAATTTCGATCCGGGCTCGGTCGCGTTGATTCTCGCGTCTGATATGTATAACGAAGCAGACTATATCCGGGACTACGATGACTATCTCGCCCTGATAAAAAATCTGGCTTCAAAACAGGTTTGACTGAATGTACGGCAGCGTGAGATTGAAATCAGAGCCAACGTCGAGGGCACACAGCCAGCGCATGGGGCTAATCGGCGCCGCTGTGTTCGTCGTGCTCGTCGTTGTTGTGCTGCGACTGGCGGTAGTCGGTGGTTATCCATCGACTGACGAAGGCATCTACGCGTACTACGCGCTGATTATCCATGACCGGTTATCGCAAGACCTGCGTCTTCCGAATGACGGCATGTTGATGCTCTACCCGTTGATGACGTCGTTCGTCTACTCGCTTAAGGTCAATCCTATTTTTGCCTTGCGACTGATTGATGTCGTTCCGGACGCACTGGCCGCTGTCTTGATGCTGCGAATATCAGCGCGCTTGAGTGGAAGCCTGACAGCGAGTGCGCTTATCACTGCGCTGTTTTTTGCGCTGCTGAACCACCCGGTATTCATCCAGTATGGGTTTAAGAACAGCTTCTTCATAGCGCTGTGTCCGTTGCTCTATGCGGCGATCCTGTTCTTTTCCGAGCCGCAAGCCAGTCGGTCCAGGTTCTTTGCCATAGGTGTACTCGTCGCGCTCGGCGTACTTTTGCGAGAAACGCTACTTCTCTTCGCTGTGTTAGGCGCGGTCTCCATCTTCATGGAGCGGGGCACTCGCGGGTTGACGTACTACGTGGCAGGCGGACTGGCGGCCGGAACGCTCATCCTCGTCCTGGCAATCGCCCTGCGAGGCGCCGGCGGCGTATCCAGCTTTATAGCGGGCTACGTTGACAGTGGCGCCGTCTACGTAGCGTTCGGCGATATGCGATGGAATCTATTCAAGTCGAGTGGGCAACTCGCTGCGCAGGCGGCTGCCGCGGGTCTGGTCATGAGTCTTGCGGCAACGGCATGCATCGCCATCGCGTCGATTCGCCGAAGAACGACGGAATATCTTAAGCCTTTTGTTTTCTGGGCCACCGTCACGTTGATTCCCTTCGTTGAACCGCTCGCGAAGCTGGGTTTGCCTTATCACTTCTCGTGGTCGCTTATTGGCCTGTGCGGTATCACAAGCTTGGGTTGGAGCACTTGCCAATTCACTGGTCGGGCGCAAAAGCTCATTTGTAGCTGCTTGTGCATTGGTGTCTCTTTAATGCTCGTACGGCCGCAGCTTGACTATCAACGCGGCTTGTTTTGGGGACTCACTTACCCTGCTTTTAAGGAAACGCACGGCAAATATT
Source organism: Paraburkholderia phytofirmans (assembly GCF_046028095.1). GTDB lineage: Bacteria > Pseudomonadota > Gammaproteobacteria > Burkholderiales > Burkholderiaceae > Paraburkholderia > Paraburkholderia phytofirmans_A. The sequence goes on along the minus strand of NZ_JAQQDJ010000012.1, from coordinate 93,119 downwards.
GGGCCGACGAGTCGATTCAGCGTAGCAATTATCTGCTCATGGCCGATCAGATCAGACGCATTGCTCCTGCCAACGCTACTCTGAGTTCGAGCGCTGCGATGCTGGTACTGTATCCTCTCACGGGTCTTCGCCCACCGTGCTACGGCGTCAGTAATCTGACCGTTACGGCTGTCACGCTGCATTTCGACGAGAAGGCAGTCAAACGAGCCATCGAAAATTGTCCTGCGGATGTGGTCGTGGCGACTCAGAGAGACTTGCCTGGCAGTTCGGCCGTTGCGCAAGCTATGCGAGAGCTCCCTCAGTATCGGCCCGCTGGCAGAGTGGACGCGTCGACTGCGCGTGATTATGGAAGCTCTACTGCAGAGTTGTTTTTGCGCCAGCGTTGACACGGATGAATATGGTTGGGGGCACGCAAGGGAATGCTAGCGTTTCAGCCTACGCCCCCGCCACGTTCATCGCCGTCGTCTCACAAAAATATTCCTAAAGTTCACCCCACCCCAGCCGATATCGATATGTGAGCGCTTGTCTCGACAGCATCACGGCGTTTCTGATGCCGATGCACGCGTTTGCGCAATTAAAAATATATCGACCGAGGGGTTTCTCAGTGAGAGGAATAGGAAAAGCGAGGCCGCTTTGGCTCGCTACGATCACCGTTTTCGCGTTGTCCGGATGTGCTAATCCCGGCGGCTTCCAGCAGGCCAGCGGGGCGTCAGCGGATCCGGAGAAAACCGCAGACCTGAATGTGTTCGAGAGCACATTTGCAAACCCCGACCCATGCGCGAATAGCAACCGGAACATTGGCATCGCAGTCGGTGTCGGGCTTGGTGCTGTTCTAGGCGCAGTCGTCGCCAACAAAAACAAGGTTGCGGCCGCGGCGATCGCCGGCGCCGCGGGCGGCCTGGCCGGTGGCCTCATTGGACATGCGGTCGATAGCCGGCGTTGCGCATTGTCGAAAATCGCTGCCAAGCACGACCTCACCTACACGGCGACCGCGCTCGAAGCGCGTGCTCCGGATACCGGCAAGACCGAGCAGGTCGGCAGTTCCTTCACGATCGTCGACACTGCGCGACATACCCAATTCGAAACAGGCTCGGCCGAACTGACGCCGGAAGCGGCGGTCTATTTCGCTGAGATTGCCGAGCAATATCGCACGTCCAGTCGGGTAGCCGAGGCGTCGAGCGCGGCCGACAAAGCAGCTGTGGCTCAAACGAAAATCCTGCTCATCGGCCATACGGACGACACCGGCAGTTCGGAACTGAACGCGGAGCTGTCGGAGCGCCGCGCTCGAGCCGTCGCGCGGCTGTTCGCGGACCACGGCATTGCACGAGAGAACGTGTTCTATCAGGGCGCAGGCGAGACGTTGCCGATTGCCGATAATCACACGGCAGAAGGGCGCTCAGCCAACCGTCGAGTCGAGATCGTCGATCTCAGCGGCGCCAGGACCGATATTTTGCAAAGCTACGCAAGCAGTCGCGTGCCTAAATACCAGTACTACCGCGCGGTGACCGCTCAGTCCGATCAGGCTGCCGCGGGAGTGGCGCCTTCAACACCTGGTAACGCGACGACCAAAGCAGCGCGTCGTACAGCTACCAAAAATCGCGCTGCGACAGAGACCGCAGTGGCCGGCGCCACGCCCGCGCGCGCAGCATCGGCACCGGTGCCGGCGAACACGACGGCCGCGTCGAACTCCGCGCCTGCTACGCCGGTTGCATCCACTCGTTCGACGTCGTCCGATGGCATCGATTTCGGCTGGCATGAGGCGCTCCCCGCGGCGCTTGGCCTCCAGTTTGCAGCTTTGCCGGCATCGTCCTCGACACTCTCGTTCCTCTCTTCGGCGGTAGCCGATGAGGCGCCGGTGGCGAAGAGTTGCGTGAACGACCGGCCGCGCGTTTCGCGAGCGATGAAGTCCGTTGCCGATGACCGGGCAGTGCCCGTACGCGATCACTTGCCGAATCTGTATGGAAGCAGCTGGGGCGCCGCGCTGAACGGACAGTATCTCGCGCTCAAGGATGTCTCCGTCCTTCGCAATGGTGCGACCGCAGGTGCGAAGCCGACGCTGCTCGTATGGAAAGACTTTGACCGCAGCGCTGGCCCGAACGGCTCGCCGCAAGTGTCCTTGTCTCCCGACGTGAACGCCTACGCGGTGAAGGGCGGCGTCTTGTATCGGGTCTTCGTGAACAACAGCGGCGTGTTCGACTGCGCCGACATCATCTTCTCGAACGGCAAGGCGACGTCCGGTGAGCTTGTGCGCCGCAAGAGCAGTCAGTATTTCACGGTGAATTACGTGCCGGTCATCGCACGCACCTAACAAGAGGGTAATAACGAACATGATGGATTTCATTCAGGCCAATTTGGGCCCGGCTATCTGGTGCGTCGTCGTGGTGCTGCTTGCAGTGGGCGCATTTTCTTTCCGCTCGACGCTCGAGTTCTGGCTGAATCATTGGAAGTACACGTTCCCTATTCTCGGGAAGACGGCGCGTCTGTCGCGCCACGGTATTCACGGTAAGGACGGTTGGACTGATTCCGAGCGTACGCTGTGCGGCGACTACAACAAGTTCATTTCGTATCTGTCGAAAGCCGAGTTCAGCAAGCGCAACGAATATCTCGCGAAGTCGGACGACAGCGGACGCTCGCCGACGCCGTTGTGGCTTCTCACGCTGCTGAGCGTGCTTGTTATCGCAGAGGGTCTTGGGTTTTCATATCTGCTCGGTAGCTGGATGGCCCGCGACGGTAGCGCGAATACACACACCTTGTTGATGGTGGCAATCGTGTTCGTGCTGTGCGTGATCATGGTGTTTTTGACGCACGTTGCGGGGCACCAGCTCTATCGTTCGAATCTCGTTGCGCGATGCCGGAAGCAATGGAAGCAGGACAAATCGCAGGAGCGCTTTTCGAGCCGCAAGGTCAAACTCGACGACGATCAGTCCGTCGATGATGCCGAGCCGGACTACACGCAGGTTGCCAATCGCGTCGGCACGAGTCACAGCTATTTCATGGTGGCGTTGACCGTCGCGGTCATTATCGTGATTGCAGGGACCTCGACGTGGATGCGCTGGAGCAACCTCAACGCGGAACAGACGCGTGAAGCGATGGGCGTGAGCCAGGGCGCTGACGCCGGTAATCCGTTCGCGACGGCTAACGCGATGCCGGCCGAACTCGTCGCCAGCCAGAAAGCGGCTGACGATCGCGCGAAAGCAGAGGAATCGTCGTCGACTCGAAGCGAAGGCGCTGCGGCCTTTATCACGCTGGCTGTGATTTTTGTGGTCACGCAGATCGTGGGTATTTTTGGTGGCTTTGCGTGGGGTTTCGGCGGGCGGGAAAGTCTCGCCGCGTGGAAAACGACGAAAGGCTTCAAGACGTTCGAGGACTACAACAACTACTACGCACCGTTCCGGGCTATTGCGCAGTCGCAGCTGGAGAACCTTCGGAAGCGGATGGCTGAGAACGCGGATATCTCGGGCAAGACCTTCTCGAAGACGTTCCGGGACTATGTGCTGGAGCATCGGAATTTCACGGATCTGGAAAGTGGTTTGATTCGTTCGACAGCCGCGCCGACGGTAGTCGTCGATACGCCGGAGCCTCAGGTGACGGCACGGCAAGCAGCATCCGTAAGCGTTGCGACCGATGCGTCCGCGAAGGTTGTGGCGGTACCTGCTGAAGCGTCTGACGAGGTGTCGGCGACCGCGAGCATTGATGCGCTTGTCGCGAAGATCGAGGCTGAGTCTGATGTGGCACGCAAGAAGGAACTGATTTACGGCCTTGATGAGTCGGTGCGAACTGAAGTGGTCAATGCGATCAAGCATCGTAAAGAGCGGGCTGAGAAAGCGAAGCTCGCGCTTGAGTCTGAACTCGATGATCTTTTCAAGGCTTGATTCGACGCTAATGATTAAACATCTCACTCACGTAGTCGCGGCAGCGTGTTTGGCCGCGATTGCGGTGTCGGCACAAGCCGGCGTCACGAACGATATTCCGAGTTGCTACGCAGCCAATCACATCAAGCCAGTAGCGGGCGGTGTCGATCACGAGCTTTTCATCGCCATCGATCAAACGACGGTTTTCGATGAGAAGTTGCAGGCCCAGATTGCGGAGATGGCCGGGAAGGCCATTAGGCCCGCAGGCGCCTATACGTTGTTCGATTTTTCGGCTTTCTCGCAAGGGCATTACACGGAGGTCGTGACGCGCGGCGTTATCGAGTCGCCGATACCTGAGAAGTTGCGGGACGATATTAGTGAACGTGCGTTGCGTAGCTTTGACGCTTGTATGACCGGGCAGTCGGCTTTTGCTAAGAAGGCGCTGCTTACGTCGATTGGGCGTGTCGAGTCGGTGGCTACGAATGATCTCGCGAAGTCGGACATTCTGGCGGCGTTGAAGGATATCAGCGATAAGGTTCGGGCTTCGCCTGCGTCCGATAAGGTTGTGTTGCTTGCGTCGGATATGTTGGAGAACAGCTCCGTGTCGAGTTTTTATTCGCACAATGCCGTTCGGCGGATTGATCCGCAGGTGGAGATGAAGAAGGCGGCGGCTGCGGGGTTGATTGGGGATTTTGGTGGGGCGCGGGTTTATGTGATCGGTGCGGGGCTGTTGGCTGGGGATGTGAAGGTTAAGAACGTTTATCGTGATCCGCAGACTATGGGGGCTTTGAAGGAGTTCTGGATGCTCTATTTCCAGAAGTCGAACGCGAAGGTTGGGGAGTTTGGGGCGCCGGCGTTGTTGGGGGCGGTGGGGGATTGAGGGGGCGGTGAGCGATTGAGAAGCGTTCGAAGGCGGTGTTATGAACGGGCCCTTGCCCGTCCTTAGTGGACTTTCCTCGCTGCGTGGTATTCCCATCGGGAAGTCCGCTTCCGGGTAGCTCCGCGTCGGGCAGCAGCCGGCCAAGAAGGGACGTTAGCTCGATGCTGCCCCCCGGACATTCGATATACCGCATCACTCCGTAAGCGGCCAATCGCTCGCCGGGAGCTGGCGCCGCTTCATCTACCAGCAAGTCGCCAGCCACTTCTTCACTCCGTGGTTACCGTGCACTTCCCACGCGAATTTAGATCAAGGATTACCTTGAGAAGCGGCTTCAAGGCGAAGCTAACTTAGAGTTCTGAGCACGCAACAGGAAATACGCTGTATTTTTGTCAGCCGTTAAGATGTCCGCCGACAGTATTTTCCTGAAATTCTTAGAAAGTCGATCAGCATAGATCAACTCGCGCTTTTCATTCTCATGGAGGCGCCAAATGAAAGAACTGTGGCGAAACAAGCTTAATAAATTTCTCGCGTCTTTCTTTTGCTCGAAATATTCCCACAATGCTTTGTGAGCGCTAGAAAATAGGCCTCCGAATCGCTGGCCATAAAAATACTGATACGAATCAATAAGAAGACGTAAATCGCCATCGGCCAGCGGATCACCGCTTCTCAACAACCGAGTACCTAGTTTTACTGCTGCCCTCGCAGCGTTGTAGTTATCGCCCGAGGCAATCGAACTCCTATATACCTGTCGAAGCACTTCCGAAATGGACGAATCTTCCTCTCCGCCCTCGACTCGATCGAGCGTAAGATTGTTCGCGACGGTATTGAATCCGCGTTTTCGCGCTTCGTTTTCCAGTCTTAGCAACTCAGTGCTCTTGCTTGCATGTTCCGTCATCTCTAAAACAATCGATTCGGCTTGTATGGCGTTCGCTGATTTCGGCTGCAACTCCATGACATCTTGTGCTGCGGCAATCGCACGTGTATCGCCCATAGATTGTAGGCAAAGAGCAAGATTGAGCTGAAGCGACGAACGAATATCCTTGGTCCGACTGACGGTCAACAATCGTTCGAAGATAGCGAGTGCCTCAGAATGCTCGCCGTTCATGCGTAGACTCTTCGAAAAAAGCATTTCAATCGTGTCACGGTCGCTAACGAAACTGTCTTCAGGGATTAGACCGAGTACATCCCGGCAAACAGTTGCGCAGTGTCGATAGAGCTTCGCCTCGTGCAGTGCGCTGCAATAAATCTTGCTCAGGCCAAGGACAGCGTTGGCCGCCTCCATCCTTTGCCAGGTCGCGCCATTGCTCAGCAACCACATAACGAGGTAGTGCGGGTTTTCGAGAAGACTACCGTCGTCCGACGTCAATGGACCGTCCAGTTTTCGGAGGCTCGCATTGCCGACCCGCCATTGCTCGCCAAAGTACAGTGAGGCAGCCTTACGCACTAAAGCTTCGATCTCTCGTGGTTGCATGCGCGATAGCACGTAGTCCCGCACTTGGCGTGGCGCAAAGAGGATCTTCAGCCGTTCTTGGTCGCCACTGGTTGCGCTAATCAAGGTAGCTGACGCTCGTGTTTGAATTAGATCGCGATCGAGAAGCTCTTCTGCATGGCGTTCAAACAAGGGCTGCTGATTGTCCACCCGCTTTAGGCGGCGCAGAGATTCTCCGTGAGGCAGTACCGCTAATACCTTGAGGAGCAAGAAGCTGCGCCGGACATTTGGGTCGACCGATTCGGCAAGTTCGTCGACCGCCATCGCGAGGGATTGCGGAACAGATTCATACGTTTGAGATAGATCGGCTAACGCCTTCCCAGTTGGCGGACCCAGCTCCGAGAGGCTGACAACCCTCAACGTCCCCAATACACGGTCGATTTTCCCTGGCAAGCCGTCAGTGCGCCGAAAGATTTCGGTTGCCGCCCTCGCCGTCCGTGTTTCTGCATCTGCCCTTGGATGCGCGAACAAATAAGTTTTCGTCTCGACCTCATCTAGAGGGTCAAGGGTTACGATGCCAATCCGTTGGCCTTTCGGGGCGCGCCGCGCGAGCAGAATAATTAAAACATCCGGGCAGAAATCTCGGACCATTTCCGCCAACCCTTCGGCATCGCGTTCAATAAGCGCGCCGGTTGATTGCCCAATAGCCACTGGAGCTTCATCGAAGAGCAGGACTGCTGGCCCGATCTGCGCTAAGGCTGTGCAGTATTCCGAGAATGCGCAGCCCATTAGCCTTGTGAAATCAGCCAAAAATTCATCACGCACTTGGTAATTTCGCAAATCTATCCGGAAGACGGGCTGCGATTCACGGCCGATTTTCTTTATCGCTGACCAAGCGAAACCGTCTCGACCTAAGCCCCAGTCGGCGCAGATCCAAGAGATTTTTTTCTGCCTTATGTTCTCAGCGAATGCCTGCTGTTCAAGCTTTCGTATTGCGACATGTTGCTCCTGCTCTATAAGGGTGTAGGCTGACCCGGCTAAGATCTCCGTCCATCTCGGATCGCTGTCTTCGACAAAAGAAGCCAAGTCTGGTGGAGGGGCTTTGTACGCAAGTGCCGCGGCAGATGATGCTGAAGCACTTCGTTCAAGCGTCTCTACTAGATATTCTTCCCCGGGCTCCAGCGCAAAGTTATCGTGGTCGGGCACGATTCGCCGGTCGCCGCTTTTCCGGTTAACAATTCCTTTCCGTGGCCATAGCCGCAAAGTCGTTGTGGAATCATCGAAGCCAACTTGACCAAGGGAATAACCGTGTACTCGCTCCGTCACCCCGTCTGCGAGGAATTCCATCCCAAAAAGTGACGAGCTTTGAAATGACTTCCGCCCGGCATCTCCCCCGTGTGACGTTGTCACCAAATCAGCATCGTGCATGTGCCCGAAAAGGTGGCAGGTGAAGCGGGCAGTCGGATATATCTCGGCGTTAAATTCTTGGTACGCGTCTGAGTTAAGCCAATTGGTCGGATGATGGGTTACGAGAAAATTAAGCTCATGTTTTTCGCACCAACCCGGGGGGTCATTGTCCGTTACCTCACTCAGTTGCCGAAAGTCTAGCGATAGTTTGCCTTCGTAGTCGTCGCCAGTGAGCTGCAAAAAAGCAGAATTGAGTCCGATGAGTCCGACAGTGACGTCATTACAGTTCAATGACGCAGCGATATCACCGGGCAACAAACCCTTTTTGCCTTTTGCCAGTGGGATCCCAGCTGCAGCGACAGCCTCAACCCATTGTTCATAGTTGCCGAATGCAGTACGGACAACTTGCATATACTGATTATTCGTCTCTGACCAAAACTCGCGTTGAATGTCGGGATCCGTTCCCCACTGCTTGAGTAATTTGACGCGAGCATCATTTTCGGGCGGCCGCACGAGGTCGTGATTTCCGGGTACTGTGAAAAGCACCGGATGATGATCCGCTTCGCTGAATATTTCCCAAAGCTCACTCAGTTCGCGAGTCAAAGCAGCGTATTCGTCGTTGTCGCCCCGTTGGGTCAGATCTCCAGAGAATATTACAACGTCAAGTGGTTTGACCTCGTTGACGAGTCTTCGCAAATCCTTGTGAAAGATGTTTTTGAAATTCGGCCACCACCTTTGATGCGTCTGTCCGATATGCAAATCGCTAAGATGCAGCCACGAAAATTGCTTTTTCATATTTTTCCCCGCGACACTCATTGTTGACGGCTTATTTGCGAACGTTCTTACAATTATAGCGCTTGTCACTCCTCGTTCGACTCGAGTCTTGCCCGATCGTAGACTAGGGAAGTTGGCGCAAGTCGAATGGCCAAAATACCTACCAAGCCGCCCTTGACCCGGTAACGTCCGCAACGTCCGTTGAGGGTCGACTACGGTCTTAGTCGTTGCATGGAAACGGCCGTTCGTGGAGTGTGGGAGACGAGTCGTAAGTGGCCGCTCCGGCCGATGCACCGTCATTGCGTCAGGTCAGGACTGGCTTCTGCAACGCGTGGGCTGGCCCGCTAGGTAGACCTTCGCCCCGGACTTGCGCCAGCAACATTAGCCTGTCCGATCACCCAAAATTAAGTCCTTATCCCGCCCACTTACCCTCTCATAATCCCACCTGATTTATAATCACCAAGCCATCGGGAAACACCCGGCGGCCTGGTTTGGAAGCCAGCGATACAAACCGCACACCCGCCCAGCGGGTCGTGCGTCTGCTGCTGCACGTCTATATTCCAATGGGCGGGCTGTAGTGGGGGAGCCGCGAGGCTCGCCGGTTTGTTTGTATCCCGGTCTTCCAATCCCGCTACGTGCCCGCTCACCCGCTTCCCAAAGCGAGTGTAGGGCGATCTAAGTAGGTATCAGGGAGATCGCAAAATGACCAAATCCATCAAGAGTCAACCCGTTTCACGCCCACCTGTCGACGCACTCCAGTACGAAAAACTCGCCCTATCCGCGTTCGACTTCTGCGACCGGCAATTGAGCCAACTGAACACGTTGATCACACTCGCGTCCTCGATATGTAGGAATCCTCCCATCACGAGCGACGAAAGACGCCGTCGCCAGACCATGCTCGAACTCCTCGTCGACACAGCAGAGCAATATCAGCAAGACCTCGAAAACGACCGCGAGCTTTTCCAGGTAATCGCGCTCGATGCAAAAGGCGTCTCTCAAGCCCGCCTCACGGCCGGCCACGCAACGCGCCTTCTCGCCGAAGCATCCAAGCTCGCGATCGGATCGCAGCCCACCAACAACACCGCAAAGCGAAAAAGAACGCCCGCGAAAACTGCGTCGATCGTAAAAACGCAAGCACGGCAATCGATCGCCGTGCGGCACTGATCAACGGATAGCGGTGAACCAAAAGCATCAACGAAGCGAGGCGCCATGCACAAGCGCATGCGCCTCCTTCACCAGCCCTCACGAAGCGACCACAAAAAAAACCTACCCCTTAAACTCCGCCGAAACAAAAACCTTCCTGCACGGCTCAACAACTTCCCAAGTCCCCTTAAACCCCGCAGGAATCAAAAACCGATCCCCAGCCCGCACAGTTTTCGCCACACCATCCGCATCGCGAATCACCGACACCCCTTCAAGAATCTCGCAGTACTCGCTTTCCGTAAAATTCACAGCCCACTGACCGCAAGCCCCTTCCCAAATCCCGGCCGCAAGCTGCCCACAAGGGCTAGAAAAATGTGTATGAACCATCTGCAAAGGATCACCCGCCAGCACAGCCTCCGCCTTAGGCATGTACTCAACACTTTCCTTAGCAGGCGCCGAAAAATCCACAATACTCAAATCACCCATAACGTCTCGAATAGAAAAATTAAAAAAGTAGAAGAACAGAAAAAAGAAGCGTAGCGCCTGCACCCACTGCCCGCGCCACGCCCAAAAGACTCACCTGAAGTCACCAATCCAACCGCCAGCTACAAACCCTCAACTCCCCGACTTCAACTGCGCCCAAAGCCGATTCTCCAACCGCATGATCGGCGCCGGCTGCGGCCGCATCAACGTCATCTTGTTCAGCACGGCCTCAGGCGGATAAACATTCGCATCCTGCTCGATAGCCGGGGTCACAAACTGCCGCGCCGTCCGATTCGCAGTCGGATAAAAAACCTCATTCGTAATTTCCGCACTCACTTTCGGATCTTCGATGTAGTTCATCCACTTCATCGCCGCTTCCGGATGCGGCGCGTCCTTCGGAATCACCATCACATCCATCCAAACCAAACCAGCGTCCTTGATATTCGAAAACCGAACCTCGTACGAGCGCTTGGCCTCAGAAGCACGTCGCCGTGCAATCCCCACATCGCCGGAAAAACCGAACGCCACGCAGATATCGTTGTTCGCCAGATCGTTGATATAGCCGGACGAATTGAACTGCGTGATATACGGCCGAACCTTCTTCAGCACTTCATACGCCGCCTGGTAGTCGCCAGGATTAGTACTGTTCGGATCCTTATGCATGTACTGAAGCACAGCGGGGAAAACATCCGCGGCCGAATCGAGAAAGGACACACCGCAGCTCTTCACCTTCGACAGATTCGCCGGGTCGAACAACAGCGACCAGCTATCCACAGGCGCTTCACCACCGAGCGCTTTCTTCACCGCCTGCACGTTGTAGCCGATTCCATCGGTGCCCCACGCCCAAGGCACGCCGTATTGATTGCCGGGATCGGCATCGGCAATCAGCTTCATCAAACCGGGATCGAGATTGGCGAGGTTCGGCATCTTCGACTTGTCGATCTTCTGATACACGCCGGCTTCGATCTGCCGCGCCATATAGCTCGACGTCGGCACCACGATGTCATAGCCCGAACTGCCTGCGAGCAATTTGGCCTGCAACGTATCGTCGCTGTCGTAACTGTCGTATTTCACGGTGACGCCGGATTGCTTCTCGAAGTTGGCAATCGTGTCCTTTGCGATGTAGTCGGACCAGTTGTAGACATTCAGCGATGTATCCGCGGCGCGCGCAGCATTCATCGCGGTCAAAGCGGTCAGCGAGCACAGCATCGTGCCGGCGAGCGAGAGAAGTGTGGCGTGACGAGTCTTCATTCTGCAATCTCCTTGATATCGATCTTCAGTTTTCGCCGCAGCACAGACGCGCGCATACCATCGCTCCCAGTCCGCGCGTTCCACAAGAAAGCCGAAAGACGAAAGAGACGTGACGCCGCCTGCCGCAGCGCAAGCGCACAGCAGAGCTAAAACGAATGCGGATAAGCGAGCGCTATAAGCCGTCGCGCGCTAGCAAGCGAACTTGCGAAGCACGAACAGGCAAATACATGTCACGCGTGCGACCGCTAAACGAACGGTCTCCCGCATGCAACACAGACTCGCGAAAAGAGAAGGGGGCTAAGGCAGAAGCGACGCGATTTCGTCGGTACGCACAGGAATGGCTGAAGGCGCGGCAATGACGTTATGCCGACGCACGGAGCGACGCGACAAGACGGTATCGATAGACAGGGGACGGGACGGCGAAGCGCAGTTGCTCCCCTGATGAGCGATCGGACAGCCGAACAGGATCGTTCTTTCCCGACCGCGCTGGTATCTCACCAATGGACCACGGACTTTCACGATTGAACCCGAAGCGACGTTGAGTAGAAGTTCTCGCGATGCACATGAATGCACGCGGAGAACCATCGAACTGCCGCCTTAGGATAGCTGAGCCATTATTTTCGTCAAAGGACTTTCTGACATTGCGCTGTCATGGTCACGCATTCGACGCACAAACACGAGCGCATGCCTGAACCATGCGCTCGCATCGAATTGCCTGAAACAGATTACGTACTATTGACCTTGCAGATTCGGATTGCCAGCAGGAACGCCAGAGCCGGTTTCGGACGAGCCAGTGGTGGAAGGACCATATCCCGTCGCTCCACTGTTCTGTGCGGCGACGCGAGCTTCGGCTGCTTGAATGTCAGCGGGGTAGGTGGAGTCGGTTGCGACCGCGGGGTTATAGCCGGCCTGTTCGATCTGCTTCAATTGCGCCTTGACCTCGGCGCGCGTGACGGGTTGCTCCGATTGTGCGAACGATGCCACCGGTGCTGCAAACGCCACCACTAGCGCCACGGCTTTGATAAGCGATTTCATGATGCTTCCCTCCGAGAATATTTTATTGGGCGCCGCAGCAATCTTCGGCACCATGCACGGATTCTAGGAAGGGCGTGGTCTAGGGGAAACCCCTGATACGGTAATTCAGTGTTGCCACAAACAGTAAGTCGGCGTGATGTAATGTCGTTCGTAATATATGAATAATGGCGTCACACGCCTTGCCTTACACCGACCCGATACGCAGTCACTTGCCGATACGTGCTGCCGGCTCGCACGATCACCTCGTCCTGCTCAGCCATATTGACCTGGTTCGGAAAACCGCCCGCTTCGAGACACAAACCGGCATGCGCTTGATACGCAACGCCGCCGCGTCCTGTGTCGCCCTTTAGCCAGTTGCCGCTATAAAACTGTAAGCCGCGTTGATCGGTCGAGACGGTCAATTCGCGTCCGCTGCCGGGATCGTAAGCGCAGGCAACCTGGCGCATCGGCGGAGTGGCGCCGTTTTTGCCGGCGTCGCGTGCATCGTGCAGCACGTAGCAGTGATCGAAGCCGCCGGCTGTCGCCAACTGCGCGTGCGGCCAGTCGAGCCGCGCGCCGATCGGTGCGCTCTGTCGGAAATCGAAGGCATTGCCCGCCACTTCCGCGAGCTTGCATGGAATCATCGCGGCATCGACTTCAAAGAAGCGGTCGGCATCGATCGACAACACGTGGCCGCGAATGTCGGCCCCCGGCCGGCCTGTGAGATTGAAGTACGGATGACTCGTCAGATTGAGCGGCGTCGCGGCGTCGGTGATTGCTTCGTAGGCGATGGTCAGCGTGCCGTCGTCGTCGAGCGAGTAGCGCACTTGCGTGGTTACGTTGCCCGGAAAACCGGCGTCGCCTTCGGGTGACTCCAGCCGCATCAGCAACGCGCCGTTGTCCTCGCTCACGTCCCAAAGCGCGCGATGAAAACCTACAGTACCACCATGCAGCAGATTCGCGCCTTCATTGCGATCGAGCGTGTACTCGATGCCATCGAGCGTAAAGCGCGCATCGGCAATGCGGTTCGCCCAGCGACCTATCAGTCCGCCCATGTAAGTGGTGGCCGCCACATATTCAGCGGGCGTGTCGTGGCCGAGCAGGATATCGCCGAGCACGCCGGCGCGATCTGGCGCATGCCACGAGACCAGCGTCGCGCCGAGATCGCTGATGGCGACTTTCATACCGTGCGCATTGCGCAGCGTGAAGAGTCGAACGGAATCGCCGCCGCGCAATGTGCCCCACGGCTCGGAAGAAAGTTGTGCGATGCTGATCATGTCGTCAGTGAAAAGAAAAGAGAATAGGCATGCTCAGCCCGGCGCGGACGTGGAATTCGCCTGCTCCTGGTATTCGCGCGGCGTACAGCCGAGTTCACGGCGAAACACCGCGTACATGTATTGCAGCGACGTAAAGCCGCAACGGATCGCCACTTCGGCGCTCGACGCATCGCGCTTTGCCAGCAGTGCCTTCGCGACATCGAGTTTATGCCGCAAGATTTCCTGATGCACGGTGCACTGCCGTTCGCGCCGAAAGTACTCTTCAAGCGAAGAACGCGACACGCCCACATAGTCGGCAACCTGTTCGGTGCGAATGCCCTGGCACGCGTACTGTCGAATGAAGTGTCGCGCCCGCATGACATACGGACTCGCCAGCGGTTCGTGCTTCGTCGATTCGAGCACGTTGATACCGACCGGCGGAACGAGAATGCGCCGCCCGGGAAAGCGCGCACCACGCAGCATCTGATGCAAGAGGTGAGCCGCGGTGCGGCCCATTTCCTCAGTGCCCTGAATCACCGAAGAAAGCGGAATGCGGGTCAACGTGCGCGTCAACGGATCATTGTCGATGCCGATGATCGCGACTTCTTCGGGTACAGGAATGCCGGCGATCAAACACGCCTGAAGCAGATGCCGCGCACGCGCATCGGTCACGGCGATAATGCCGACCGGCTTCGGCAAATCCCGCAGCCACGCGGTGAGCTGCTCGGTCGCCTGGTTCCATGACGGCGCGCTGGTGGAGAGTCCGCGATACATCTCGCCATCGATCTGCTCCGCGCTATGTCCATCCGCACTGCGCAGATGAGCGAACGCGAGTTCGCGCTGTTGCGCCCAGCGGTTCTCCTGGGCCTGCGGCAAGCTGTAAAGCGCGAAGTGCTCGAGTCCCGCGCCGATCAGATGTGTGTAGGCGAGCGAGACGAGCTTGCTGTTGTCGGTGGCGATATAGGGTAAATCCGGAGGATAGTGCGCCGGATCTTCGAACGACGAACCTACGGCGACCACTGGCAACGGACAATCGCGCAGAGCTTCGCCCACGGCGGGATCGTCGAAATCCGCGATGATGCCGTCGCCGTCGAAGCGCTCGATGCCCGTTAGCCGGCAGCGAAAATCTTCTTCGAGGAACAGATCCCACGCCACGCGCGTGGACAGCAGGTAGTTGCCGATACCGGTAATGATCTCGCGGTCGTAGACCTTGTTCGCGTTGAACAGCAGCGCGATCCGATGGGTCGTCTGTGGTGTTTGCGGACGGGTCATGGCGGTGAGCGGCGCGCGGGCCAATGACCCGTCACACCTTCGTCTCCTGTTAGATGCTTAATTTGAACGGCACCGGTTTTAAGCGTCTGGTTATTCTAGGCCCCGAATCGCGTGCCGGTGCGAAACAAAATCGAGGGCGGTAAGAAACATCAAGCACGCTGCGCAATTTCGCAATTGCCGATGCATCGTGCAAGCGGCAGCATGGCGTCACCTTGTCAACCGGCGCGGCGACGTCGCACGGGTTGCGGTGCACCATAAACTGGAGACGCTGATGTCTTACTTCGAACACATTCCCGAGATCCGCTATGAAGGCCCTCGATCGGATAACCCGCTTGCGTACCGTCACTACGATAAAAGCAAAAAGGTACTCGGAAAGACGCTCGAAGAACATCTGCGCATTGCCGTGTGCTACTGGCATACGTTTGTCTGGCCGGGCGTGGATATTTTCGGGCAAGGCACGTTTCGGCGTCCATGGCAGCAAGCCGGTGACGCAATGGAACGTGCGCAGCAAAAGGCCGATTCCGCATTCGAGTTCTTCTCGAAGCTAGGCACGCCGTACTACACGTTCCACGATACCGACGTCTCGCCCGAAGGGTCGAGCCTGAAGGAGTACAGCGAAAACTTCTTGCGCATCACCGACTATCTGGCGCGCAAGCAGGAGAGCACGGGTATCAAGCTGCTGTGGGGCACGGCGAATCTGTTTTCGCATCCCCGTTATGCGGCCGGCGCCGCGACCAGCCCCGACCCGGAGGTGTTCGCGTATGCGGCAACGCAGGTGCGCCATGCGCTCGATGCGACGCAACGGCTCGGCGGCGACAACTATGTGTTGTGGGGCGGCCGCGAAGGTTACGACACCTTGCTCAATACCGACCTCGTGCGTGAACGCGATCAACTCGCCCGTTTTCTGCATATGGTCGTCGACCATGCGCACAAGATCGGCTTCAAAGGCTCGCTGCTGATCGAACCCAAACCGCAGGAGCCGACCAAGCATCAATACGATTACGACGTCGCGACCGTGCATGGATTTTTGCTGCAACACGGGCTCGACAAAGAGATTCGCGTGAACATCGAGGCCAATCATGCGACGCTCGCGGGGCACTCGTTTCATCACGAGATCGCCACGGCCTACGCGCTCGGAATTTTCGGCAGCGTCGATGCGAATCGCGGCGATCCGCAAAACGGCTGGGATACGGATCAATTCCCAAATAGTGTGGAAGAACTCACGCTCGCCTTCTACGAAATTCTCAAACACGGCGGCTTCACAACCGGCGGCATGAATTTCGATTCGAAAGTACGGCGCCAAAGCGTCGATCCGGAAGATCTGTTCTACGGCCACATCGGTGCGATCGATAACCTCGCGCTCGCCGTCGAGCGCGCGGCGGTGCTGATCGAAAACGACCGTCTCGATCAATTCAAACGTCAACGTTACGCGGGCTGGGATGCGGAGTTTGGCCGCAAGATTTCTTCCGGCGATTATTCGCTCTCCACGCTGGCTGAGGACGCAATGGCGCGCGGTCTGAACCCGCAGCACGCAAGCGGCCATCAGGAGTTGATGGAAAACATCGTGAATCAGGCGATTTACAGCGGACGTTGATCAGCGTTTCAGGAAGCAGTGCATCAAGAAGTTGCAACACTAAATAAAAAATCGTGCGGCCACGTCGACCGCGTGAATAGAAGCTTTGGGTTGTCGCTTGTCCGGTCTTGCGGCTCGCAGCGCAAACCGTCCAATCCGGTATTCCGGCTATCAGAAGAAGGAGACAGAGATGAAATTCGCAACGCGTCGTAACGTATTGAGTTCGCTCGTGTGTGGAGCCGTGCTCGCCAGCCTGTCGCTTGCCGCGCCGCTCGCGCATGCAAGCAAGGACCACCCGGAAATTGGTTTCTGTATCGACGATCTGCGCGTCGAACGCTGGTCGCGCGATCGTGACTATTTCGTCGCCGCAGCGGAAAAACTCGGCGCGAAAGTGTCGGTGCAATCTGCGGACGCGAGCGAAGAGCGCCAGATTTCGCAGATCGAAAACCTGATCTCGCGCGGCGTCGATGTCATCGTGATCGTGCCGTTCAATTCGAAGACGCTCGGCAACGTAGTCGCCGAAGCGAAGAAAGCGGGCATCAAGGTCGTTTCATATGATCGCCTGATTCTCGATGCCGATGTCGACGCCTATATCTCGTTCGATAACGAAAAGGTCGGCGAATTGCAGGCGCAAGGCGTCTACAACGCGCAGCCGAAGGGTAACTACTTCCTGCTCGGCGGCGCGCCGACCGACAACAACGCCAAGATGCTGCGCGAGGGTCAGCTCAAGATATTGAAGCCCGCCATCGACAAGGGCGACATCAAAGTAGTCGGTCAGCAGTGGGTGCCGGAATGGAGCGCGTCCACGGCGCTGCGCATTGTCGAAGATGCGCTGACGGCGAATAACAACAAGATCGACGCGATCGTCGCATCGAACGACGGCACCGCGGGTGGTGCGATCCAGGCGCTCGCCGCGCAGCACATGGCGGGCAAGGTGCCGGTGTCGGGCCAGGACGCGGACCTCGCGGCCGTGAAGCGTGTGATTGCCGGCACGCAGACCATGACCGTCTACAAGCCGTTAAAGCTGATTGCCGGCGAAGCGGCCAAGCTCTCCGTGGCGCTTGCAAAGGGCCAAAAACCCGCCTTTAACTCGCAATACGACAACGGCAAGAAGAAAGTCGACACCGTGCTCCTGCAACCCACGTTGCTCACCAAGAGCAATGTCGATGTAGTCGTCAAGGACGGCTTCTATAGCCAGGCCCAGCTCGCGAGCCAATGAGCGTAACGTGTGCGCGGCGGATGTCGATGCGTGTCATGCGCATCGGCGCCGTCGCGCGCCTTGCAGCGAGGCATAGCGAATGACGCAAGCTCTCATGACGATGCGCGGCATCGTCAAGGCGTTTTCCGGCGTGAAGGCGCTCGACGGCATCGACCTCACGGTTGCGCCCGGCGAGTGCGTGGGCCTGTGCGGCGAGAACGGCGCGGGCAAATCGACTCTGATGAAAGTGCTCTCCGGCGTCTATCCGTGGGGCACGTGGGACGGCGAAATCATCTGGGAAGGCGAGCCGCTGAAAGCCGCCAGCGTGCGCGACACCGAACGCGCCGGCATCATCATCATTCACCAGGAGTTGATGCTGGTGCCGGAGTTGTCGGTGGCGGAGAACATCTTTCTCGGAAATGAAATCACGCTGCCCGGCGGCCGCATGAATTACGCCGCGATGTACCAGCGCGCCGACGAATTGCTGCGCGAACTCGGCATTAGCGGAATCAATGCTGCGCAGCCGGTGATGAACTATGGCGGCGGACATCAGCAATTGATCGAGATTGCGAAGGCGCTGAACAAGCGAGCCAAGCTGCTGATCCTCGATGAACCATCTTCTTCGCTGACTTCTTCCGAGATCCGCATTCTGCTCGACATCGTGCGCGATCTAAAGCGGCGCGGCGTGGCCTGCGTGTACATCTCGCACAAGCTGGATGAAGTGGCGGCCGTCTGCGACACGATCAGCGTGATTCGCGACGGCCGTCACGTGGCGACCGAGCCCATGCGTGCGCTCACCACCGACCGCATCATTTCGTTGATGGTGGGGCGCGAAATCAAGAACCTGTTTCCACGCGAGCCGCATCCGATCGGCGACGTGATCTTCGAAGCCCGCCACGTCACTTGCTTCGATGTAACCAATCCGCGTCGCAAGCGTGTGAACGATGTGTCGTTCGCGCTGCGGCATGGCGAGATTCTCGGCGTGGCAGGTCTCGTCGGCGCGGGGCGCACGGAGTTGATGCAGGCGATCTTCGGCGCGTATCCCGGCGTGAGTGAGGCAACCGTGGTGATGGACGGCAAGCCGCTCAAGATTCGCGCACCCGTCGATGCGATTCGCGCGGGCATCGGCATGGTGCCGGAAGATCGCAAACGCCACGGCATCGTGCCGGGGCTGAGCGTCGGCCACAACATCACGCTGGCGGTGTTGCAGCGCTTTGCGTCGGGCGGGCGAATCGATTCCGCAGCCGAACTCGATACGATTAATACGGAGATGAAGCGGCTTTCGGTGCGCGCCGCGCATCCCATGTTGTCGATTGCGAGTCTATCGGGCGGCAATCAGCAAAAGGCCGTGCTGACGCGCATGTTGCTGACCAATCCGAAAGTGCTGATTCTCGATGAGCCCACGCGCGGCGTCGACGTCGGCGCGAAATACGAAATCTACAAGCTGATCTTTCAACTCGCGCAGCGCGGCATGTCGATCGTGATGGTGTCCTCCGAATTACCCGAAGTGCTCGGCATCAGCGATCGCGTGCTGGTGATCGGCGAAGGCGAGTTGCGAGGCGATTTCGTCAACGACGGCCTCACGCAGGAGGACATTCTCAGCGCCGCGATCCGTCCCGTGCAGCGATCCCCGAACCCAACCGCAGCGAGTGCCGCATGACGCCCGACGTTACTTCCCAACGCGCCGACGAAGCCGCGCCGCGAGGCGCATTCGGCGGTCCGCAGCGCATTCAGCAATTGTTCGCGCGCTACAAGATTCTCGCGCTGCTGATCGCCGTGGCCGCGATCTGGATTTTCTTTTCAGCGCTGACGCACGGCGCGTTCGTGACACCGCGCAATCTGTCGAACCTGCTGCGCCAAATGTCGATTACCGGCATGCTCGCGTGTGGCATGGTGTTCGTGATCATCGCCGGCGAGATCGATCTGTCGGTCGGATCGCTGCTCGGCTTGCTCGGCGGCGTGGCGGCGATACTCGACGTCAACCGTCACTGGCCGATCGGCGTCACGTTGCCGGTGGTGATGCTGCTCGGCGTGCTGGTCGGCATGTTCAACGGATGGTGGTCGACTTACCGGCGCGTGCCTTCGTTTATCGTCGGGCTCGGCGGCATGCTCGCGTATCGCGGCATTCTGCTCGGCGTGACAGGCGGCTCGACGATTGCGCCCGTGTCGGACAGCTTCGTGTTCGTCGGGCAAGGGTATTTGCCGCGGCTCGCGGGCGATACGCTCGCTGTGGTGCTGTTTCTGCTGCTGGCGTTCCTGACGATACGGCAGCGGCGCAATCGCGAGCGTTATCAGTTACGCGTGGTGCCGTTCTGGCAGGACGTCGTGAAAGTGGTCGGCGCGGGTGTGATTCTCGCGGGCTTCGTCGCCACGCTCGATCGTTACGGCGGTATTCCGGTGCCGGTTCTGTTGCTGCTTGCGTTGCTGGGTATCTTCACGTGGATCGCCACGCAGACCGTGTTCGGGCGGCGTATCTATGCGGTCGGCTCGAACCTCGAAGCGACGCGGCTCTCGGGCGTCAACACCAACCGCGTGAAGCTGGCGATCTTCGCGCTGATGGGACTGATGTGCGCGTTTGGCGGCATCGTCAATACGGCGCGGCTGGCGGCGGGTTCGCCTTCGGCGGGATCGATGGGCGAACTCGATGCGATTGCCGCGTGCTTTATCGGCGGGACGTCGATGCGCGGCGGTTCCGGCACGGTCTATGGCGCGCTGATCGGCGCGCTGGTGATGGCGAGCCTGGATAACGGCATGTCGATGCTCGACGTCGACGCTTATTGGCAGATGATCGTGAAGGGCAGCATTCTCGTGCTGGCCGTGTGGATCGATGTGGTGTCGGGGTCGAACCGGCGGTGAGGTAGAAGGCGAGGTGCGGCGGCGCGAAGCCGACGCATCTGTTTTCTACTGATGTGGCGCGTGAGTTGTCTATCAGCGCATCTGCGCGGCAACGGCGGCGCCGAGCTTGCTGCGCCGTGTGGGCGCCTTTGTGGCCGGCTTCTTTGCAGTTGCCGTTTTTTTTGCGGCTGCAGCAGGCTTCTTGCGCGCTGCCGATTTATCGCCGGAGGCGCTTGGGCTGCGTTTTGAGGGGCCGTCCAGCACGCGCATCTCGATGCGCATATCCGCCGCGACCGCCATGTTGACCAACGCGTCGAGCGCGAACAGATTGATCTTCCCGCGCATGAGATCGGACACGCGCGGCTGGGTGACGCAGAAGCGCCTGGCTGCTTCCGCCTGACTCATTTCGGTGCGGGTGATATGGTCTTTGATCGCCATCATTAGCACCGAGCGAAGCTTCATGTTCTCCGCTTGCTCGGGCGTGTCTTCGATAGCATCCCAGACGCTCGAAAATGTTTGATTGCTCATGCTTTAGCCTCTTTCAATTCGCGGTAACGCCTGGTGGAAAGCTCGAGATCCGCTTTGCTGGTCTTCTGCGTCTTTTTCTGGAAGCAATGCAGCACATGGACCGCGTCGTTGAACTTCGCGACGTAAATGATCCGAAATGTACCGTCTGCGTCGCGAATTCGAATTTCCCGTGCGCCGGGGCCTATCGTATTCATGGGTTTCCAGTCGTCTGGGTTGCGACCGCGCTGGACTTGATCGAGTTGGTGGCCGGCATCGCGTCGCGCCGAAAGCGGAAACTCGCGCAAGTCGTCCAGAGAGCTACCGCAGAACTTGAGTGGCTTCGCAGCGATCATTTTTGATTATACAAAAATTTGTATGAAAGGGTGGTCGGCAGAATTTGATGAAGTCACTATTTTTGTTCTGAATGCACCGTTTTGCGGGCTTCGCGCAGCACACATTTGGGCTAGATCAGAAAGCCGATGCTGTCGCGTATAGGACGTACCGACAAAACCGTTCTGTTCCGCTCCACCCCATTTAATGAAACACCCCACGACAACCCCCCATCCCCGCAATCCTCCCCATCCCCCGCCCCAAGCCCTCCAACCATAAAAACCTGCATTTAAGTCCCACATCCGCTTCCCCGTCTTATTACTATTCCGAGGAACAACGCCAGGCGCCGACCCGCGCTTTCACAGCTCCCAGCCATCGTGCAAGCTGATCGAACCATGCCATGTTGAAACGCAGAACCTTTCTGCTCGGCGGCGCCGGCGCTGTCGGCGCGTTGCTGGTCGGGTGGTCGGTATTGCCGCCGGGACAGCGCTTGACCACCTCCATGCCGCTGCCGGCGCAAGGCACGCAAGTGGCGCTCAACGGTTGGGTCAAGATCGCCGCCGACAACAGCGTGACGATCATGATGTGCAAAGCGGAAATGGGGCAGGGCATCCACACCGGCCTCGCGATGCTGCTTGCCGAAGAACTGGACGCCGACTGGTCACAAGTGCGCGTCGAAGACTCGCCCATCGACAAGATCTACAACAGCGTGCAAAGCATCATCGACGACCTGCCGTTTCGCCCCGATGACGACAGCGCCGTCAAACGCGCCACCGTCTGGATGACCCGCAAGCTGGTGCGCGAAGCCGGCACGATGATGACGGGCGGTTCATCGAGCATCAACGATCTATGGACGCCCATGCGCGAAGCCGGCGCCTCGGCCCGCGCGATGCTGATCGGCGCGGCGGCCGCGCAGTGGAAAGTGCCGCCCGGTGAGTGCCGCGCTGAAGGCGGTCAGGTGCTGCACCCGTCGGGGCATAAGGCGAGCTTCGGCGAATTGTCGTCGATGGCCGCGCAGCAGGCGCTGCCGCGCAAGGTGACGTTGAAAGACCCCGCCAACTTCAAGCTGATCGGCAAACCGCTGCGCCGTATCGAAGCGGCGTCGAAGATCAACGGCACAGCGCGCTTCGGCATCGACGTGCTGCCGGACGGCCTGCTCTACGCGAGCGTCGAGATGTGTCCAACGCTCGGCGGCTCGGTGGCAAAGTTCGACGCAACCGCCGCCGGCAAAATGCCGGGCTTCATCAAGGCCTTCGCCGTCGCGCCGTACAGCGGTGGAACGGGCGGCGTCGCGGTGATCGCCGACAACCCGTTTCGCGCGATGAACGCGGTCGCCGCCGTCGACGTCACCTGGCATGACGGCCCGGCAGCGAAGCTCTCCAACGCGGACGTAGACCGCCGCCTCGCGCAGGCCCTCGACGACAGCGACGGCCACGCCTACTACCATCTGGGCGACGTCGATGCCGCGTTGACCCGCGCGGCGCGCACCTTCACCGCGGAATATCGCGCGCCATATCTCGCGCACGGCGCGGTCGAACCGCTCAACTGCACCGTGCAAGTGGCAGACGGCGGGGCCACGGTCTGGGTCTCCACGCAAATGCCCGGACTCGCGCGGCATCACGTGGCGAAAGTGCTGGACCTCGACGCGGACAAAGTCGACGTGCAAACGCTTCTGCTCGGCGGCGCGTTCGGCCGGCGTCTGGAGCTCGATTTCATTGTACAAGCCGCGGCGATTGCGCGCGAAGGCGGCGGGCATCCGGTGCAAACCCTTTGGTCGCGAGCTCAGGATTTCACCCACGACTTCTATCGTCCGGCGTGCCTGTCGCGGCTGAAGGCCGGTTTCGACAATGACGGCAAACTCGTGGCGTGGCAGGCCACGTCGGCGAGTCAGGCGATTGTGCCGGAAGCGCTCGCGCGCTACTACGGTGCGCCGCGCCTTCCGATCGACAAGACCACCTGCGAAGGCGCGTTCGATCAGCCCTACGAATGGCCCGCTGCGCGCGTCGCGCACAAGATCGTCGAGTTGCCGGTGCCGGTCGGGTTCTGGCGTTCGGTGGGTCACTCGCATCAGGCCTTCTTCACCGAGGGCTTTACCGA
This sequence comes from Paraburkholderia phytofirmans, assembly GCF_046028095.1. Taxonomy (GTDB): domain Bacteria; phylum Pseudomonadota; class Gammaproteobacteria; order Burkholderiales; family Burkholderiaceae; genus Paraburkholderia; species Paraburkholderia phytofirmans_A. The sequence continues at coordinate 69,819 of NZ_JAQQDJ010000012.1, read as the reverse complement.
CGAACTTGCGGTCGCGACCGGCAAGGACCCGATTGCGTTTCGCGCCGCGCTGCTCGAGCAGCATCCGCGGCATCTGGCGGTGTTAAAGCGCGTGGCGGCTTTGTCGGACTGGGAGCATCCGCTAACGCATGCCGCCGACGGCGCGCCGCGCGCGCGTGGCGTCGCGCTGCACGAGGCGTTCGGCAGCGTGGTCGCGCAGGTCGCGGAGGTATCGATCGGGCCGGGCAAGAAGATTCGCGTGCATCGTGTGATCTGTGTGATCGATTGCGGCGTGCCGGTGAATCCGAATCTGATTCGTCAGCAGATGGAGAGCGCGGTCGTCTTCGGTTTATCCACCGCGCTGCAGGACGAGATCAAGCTCGTAGACGGCCAGGTGCAGCAGAAAAACTTTCTGGATTTCCCGGTCGTGCGAATCGACGATTGCCCGGTGATCGACACGGACATCGTGCCGAGCCAGCTTCATCCGCAAGGCGTGGGCGAAGCGGGTGTGCCGCCGGTCGCGCCGGCAGTGGCCAATGCGGTGTTCAAGCTGACCGGCCAGCGCTTGCGCTCGCTGCCGTTGAAGCTCGCGTGAAGCACGCCGAATTCAAAAACACACGGAGACAGTCATGGGATCGCTGAACATCAACGGCCGGGCAGTGGCGGTACAGGCCGAGCCGGATATGCCGCTGTTGTGGGTGCTGCGTTGCGAACTCGGCATGACGGGCACCAAGTTCGGCTGTGGCGTGGGAATTTGCGGTGCGTGCATGATTCATGTGGACGGCGAACTCAAGTGCGCCTGTCAGACACTCATGTCGACGCTGCATACGCAGAAGATCACGACCATCGAAGGTTTGCAGGGTCCTGAAGCACAAGCATTGAAGACCGCGTGGATCGATCTCGACGTGGTGCAGTGCGGCTATTGCCAGAGCGCTCAACTGATGGCAGCCAGCGCACTGCTCAAGCACAATCCCAAACCGACCGATGCCGACATCGACGCGGCAATGTCGCACATCGTGTGTCGTTGCGGCACCTATCCAAGGGTGCGGGCGGCGATCCACCAGGCGGCGGCAAAGCGCCGCCCCGCGTAACGCCGCCGGCGTGTTTCGCGTTAGCCGCTAACGAAAAAGTCCGCCGCGTACGCTTAACCCGCCAGCAATTCCACCACGGCGACGACCGCCGTAAAAATGCCAATGCAGCCGCCTAGCGTGGCTGCGCTTTTCATGAATTGCGACATACATGTCCCCGTATTGAATGGTTGGTGACATGTATTTAACCCGAAATGAAAGGCAAAAGAAAGCTAATCAAAAATAATTCGTAAGCTCTGCGTTCGTCATCGCGAGACGTACACGTGGCCCGCATCAGCCACCCGCACCGGTCAGGCAAAACGGGAATTAGAGAAGCCGCTTAAGCCGCTTAAGGCGCTTTCGCTGCAGCCGCCGTTGGCGTCGCCTTGACCGGCACCGCAGCCGCGGGCACCGAACTACCGGAAGCGTTGCGCGGATCAACTTCCCAACCGCCACCGAGCGCGAGGAACAGGTTGACCTGATCGATGGCCACCTGGCCCTCCGCTGCCGCTGCCTGAGACTTCGTAGACGTCAGCGTGCGCGTCGCATCCAGATCGGAAATAAACGACTCACGTCCCGCACGATACAGCCGATGCGTTTCATCCGCCGATTCGCTCGCCGACTTGACCGCGGCACGCAGCGCGTCGGCGCGTGCGTAATCCGACGCATAGGTCGCGAGATTGGTTTCGGTTTCGCGCAGCGCGGTCAGCACCACGCCATCGAACTTCGCCAACGCCACCTGGCTCGACGCCTGCGCTTCACGCACACGGCCGCGCGCGCCGTTCGTGGGGAACTGCCAACTGATCAACGGACCGAAGCCCCAGCGCGCCGTGGGCGAGGTGCCGAGGTCTTCCAGAACGCCGGTCAAACCCGCCGACGCACCGATACTCACCGTCGGATACAGCGCTCCGGTAGCGACGCCGATCCGCGCCGTGGATGCCGCCAATTGACGCTCGGCTTCACGCACGTCCGGGCGGCGCTTGAGTAACGCGGCGCCGTCGCCGACCGGAATCGGCTGGCGAAGTTGCGGCAGCCGGTCGCAAGCGAGCACGGCCGGCGGCAGATCCGAAGGCGCGCGCGCGAGCAGCGCCGCGAGCCGGTACTGCGCGATCTTCCGACGCGCCGTATAACGCGGAATATCCGCTGACAACGTATCGACCTGGGTCTGCCCACGCGTCACGTCGGGCTGATTGCCACGGCCCGCGTCGCGCAGGCGGCGCGAGACATCCACGCGCTGTCTCTGCAGCGCCAGCGACTGTTGCGCGATCCTGAGTTCCTCGGCGGCCGAACATTGCTCGACGTAAGAGCGCACCACGTCCGCCACCACGGTGATCCGCGCGAGATCGGCTGCGGCCTGTACCGACTCGGTGTCCGCTTGCGCCGCTTCCACGCCGCGCCGCAACTTGCCGAACAGATCGATTTCATACGAGATGCTGATGCCGATATCGCCTTCGTTGACGACCGGCAGCTTTTCGGTGAGCAGGTATTGCTCGGCGGATTCCTGCGCGCGTTCGATCAGCGCCGAACTCTTGCCGGAAAAACCGCCCTGTGCCTGCGCTACACCCAGCGCTTCACGCGAACGCGCAAGATTAGCCGCCGCGACGCGCAAGTCGGTGTTCGATTGCAGCGCTTCGTCGACGAGTGCGTTCAGCACCGGATCGTCGTACAGCTTCCACCATATTGCCGGCACGTTCTGGCGCGTCGTCAGCGACGTGTCGGCGCCTTCGATCGGCGCATTGGCAAGGGGAGCGTTGACGAGCGCCTGTTGCGGCAGCGAGTAGTTTGGACCGACGTTCATGCAACCGTTGAGCGCAACCGCTAACGGTAACAGCGGCAGCAACGGCAATAAGGGCAGGGCGCGCGACAGCTTCATTGCGAGGCGCCCGATGAAGAGACCGCCGCCGACGCCGGCTGTGCAGCCGAAGCAGCCGCGCCAGTCGAACCAGCAGACGTAGCCGACGCCGACGAGGAAGCCGCCACCGCACCCGACGCTCCCGCTTCCGGATGCTTCTTCCCGCCAGGCGAAAGATCCCGCACCGATACAGTCGCCGTGCGCCCCGCAATCATGCGGAAATCCGCAGGCACTTCATCGAGCGCCACACGCACCGGAATCCGTTGCGCGAGCCGCACCCAACTGAAGGCCGGATTCACATTCGGCAGCAGATTCGAACCTTGCGTGCGGTCCCGATCCTCGATTGCGGCGACGATACTCTGCACGTGTCCGCGCAACACGGCCGGTTCGCCCATCACCGTGATATCGACCGGCTGGCCGATGTCGATGCCACCCAGCTTGGTTTCCTCGAAATACCCGTCGACGCGGAACGAATGCATATCGACCACCGAAACCACAGCCCGCCCCGCCGCGACATATTCGCCGACGCGCGGCGCGCGGTCGTTCAGATAACCATCCACCGGACTCATGATCGTGGCGCGTTGCAGATTCAGCTTCGCGGTGTCGATCGCCACATTCGCATCGGCGAGCGCGGCTTCACCAGCCTCGACGCGCGAGCGGCTTTCTTCCGACACTTCCGCCGCGACCAGGTTGCCGAGCTTGCGGTTACGCGCGTCTTCACGGCGCGCCTGATCGAGCGTGGCGCGGCGTTGTTGCGCGGTGGCCTGCGCCTGGCGCAGCGCGAGCGTGTAGCGGGCTTGATCGATGACGAACAGCACCTGGCCTTGCTTGACCTGCTGGTTGTCCACCACGTCGACCGACGAAATCAGCCCCGAGATGTCCGGTGCGACCTGGATCACGTCGGCGCGCACGTGTCCGTCGCGAGTCCACGGCGCGAACATGTAGTAGCCAACCAGTTTCCACAGCACGAGGGCCGCGGCGACGACGACGATCAGGGTCAGCAGAATTTGACCGACGGAGAACCAGGTTTTTTTCACGTTATTAGTCTGTGCGAAACGACAACGACAAGGCCCAGCACCAGCACATAGATGCCGAGATCGAAGATGGAGCGATGCCAGACGAAGCGGTAAAAGCCGACGCGCGCGAGCGCCGTGCGAATGGCCAGGTTGATCAGATACGCGACCAACATCAGCACGAGCACGGCCGGCACGAACACGCCGAAGATATCGATTTCACCGATCATCGCGGGAGGTGGGCAAGAGGAAAGGACGTGGGCAACGGCATGAGCGCATCAGGCAGCGGCCTCCGGTTCGGGCGGCGTGGGTTGCATCAGCGTGGCCGGAAACAGCGAAAGACGCAAGCCGACCAGCGCGTGCAGCGCCTCGCGCAACCGGCGTGCCGACGTTTGCGAGATCGCGCTCGGCGCCCCTGCGTTGGCGAGCCCTTGTGCCGTCACGCGCGCCACGGCGGCGTCGATCGACGACATCAGGCTCTGCGGCACCGGCTCGCGCTTGCGGCGATCGACGCAGCTTTCATAGTACCGGCGCACGTCGTCGAGCACGTGATCGATCGCGGCAGGCGCGTCGCCGCCCAGCTTGTGGGTCAGGCGGCGCAGATCGAGCGCGTTGAAGGCGATGCGCAGATCGCGAAAGCTTTCGATCGACGGATGACGATGGTCGTCGGTCGCAGCAAGGCGCGGGATCAGTTGCATCAGGCGGTCGAGCATGCGCGCGGCGAGATTGCGCGGATCTTCGATTGGCCGTGTCGACGCCGTGAGCGCCACGTCGGCCCAGCTCGAACGCAACAGACGGGCCGCCGCGAGTTCGGCGCCGAATGGGCGCGTGACGCGCGTCCACAGATACGCGTAGAGCAAGCCGGCGAGGCCCGCGATATTGCTGTTCAGGAACACCAGGAAGTTGGCGTCGTAGGCGTCCTGAATGCTGATGAAGGTGGCCGTGTTCACGGCGACCAGCACCGTGGCCAGGTTGAACTGCGGACGCGGAATCAGCGTGCCGACGAAGATGAACGGCGCGGCGAACATGATCACCAGCATGGGAAAGTCATGCACATGCGGCAGCACGACGAACAGATAGACGCCCGCCGCCACCACGCTGATGGCGGTAGCCACGAAGAAGCGGAAGATGAACGGCGCGGGCTCGTCGAGCGCCGCGAAAAAGCAGCATGCCACGGCCGCGAGCGTGACGGCGCTCGCTCCGTCGTTCCAGCCCGAGCCGATCCATAAACTGCACGCAAGAACCACCGCCGCCGCGGCCGAGCCGGTGGAGAACAACATGATGCCGCGATCGTAGAAGCGCTCCTTGCCGCCGAGCCGCCAATGGCGGAAGCGCGGACGCCACGAGCCTTCTTCGCGCGTGATGATGATGCGCAGCGAGCGGCAGTCCTGCCAGACATCGATCACCTGCTTCATACGCCACAACGCGTTCGAGAGCAGCGCGCCATCCCAGCCCGCGAGCGCGGACGGCGGCGGTTGCATCGCCGCGATGCGCTCGCGCAATGCGTCGGCCGTCGGGTCCGGGTGATAGCCTTCGCTCACGGCGGGCATCGGCTCGTTGAACCATTTGATGACATCGGCGAGCAGGCTTTCCAGCCCTTCCGGCCACGCCTGCCGGCCGCTGTTGTAAAGCGCGATCAGCGGATCGGCGAGCGACGACATGATGGGCAGCAGCAACTGCATGCGCCCGCGCAGTTCATGCGCGCGCGCCAGTATGTCGGGCCGCGTGTGATCGTAGGCCAGCTGGCTGAGCAGCAATTCAAGGCCATTGATGGTGGCCGCGATTCGTTGCCGCGCACCGGAAATGGCCGAGCCGGCAAGCCGTCCGGAAAGCGTTTCGGTTGCGTAGAACGCTGCGTCGCGAAACCATGCGTCGGTCTGTGTGATGATCGTCGGTGCAAGCCGGCTCGGAAACAGCGCGCTGCCGACGATGCTCGCGCAGACAATGCCGAGCGTGATCTCCTCGGTACGGCTGACCGCGAGATCGAACACACCGCCCGGATTGGTCACCGAAGGCAGCGCGATGATCGGCATCGTATAACCGGCCAGCAGGAACACGTAGCTGCGCGCGGTGCGATCGGAGACGGCCAGATACAGCATCGTGCCGGTCCAGAGCGCCACGATCACGCTGAACAGATACGGCGATTCGACGAAGGGCGGCACCAGCAGCACCGCCGCCGAAGCGCCGAGCATGGTGCCGAGCGCGCGATAGAGCGCCTTGGAACGCGTCGCGCCGACAAACGGATTCGACACGATGTAGACGGTGGCCATCGCCCAATAAGGCCGCGGCAGTTCGAGCGCGAGGCCGATGTAGAGCGCGATCATCGCCGCGGCGAAGGTCTTGACGGAAAACAGCCAGTCGCGAAGGGAAGGGTAGACCATCGACCGTTACGCCGGCTCGCCGCTGCGATCGCTGTTTTGATCGGCGCGTTCGCCGGCGTTGGCCGTGAACGCCGCCAGCACACGCAAGGTCGCTTCGAGATCGCTGCGCGAGACGCCTTTTAACGCTTGCGCCCGCAGCGTGACCAGTTCTTCTTCCATTTTCGCGGTGACGGCGCGGCCTTCTTCGGTGAGTACGACCGTCTTCGCGCGCCGGTCTTCGGGGTCTTCGTCGCGACGCATCAGGCCTGCGGCGCACAGTTGATCGAGCAGCCGCACGAGCGAGGGCCCTTCAATACCGATGTGATCGGCGAGCGTGACCTGGCGCACGGCCGCGCCGAGCCGGCTGGCGGTCAGGAGCGGCGTGGCGCACGCCTCGGAGACATTGAAGGCCGCCAGCACACCATGGCTCGTGCGCCGCCATTTTCGGGCGGCGACGACCAGCGTGCTGCTGACTGTCCGGCGCAAGGTATCGAGATTCGACATGGCCGGTATTGTATTTCCAAAAAATTCGTTAGCAAACTATTGATTTCGGAATTTTTTATGACGATGCGGTGGAACCGCGCGCATTGACATGCGCGCGGGTTCGTCATGTCGGCGTGACTCAGGCGGCATGATTCAGGCCGCGAGCCCGAGCCTGACCGTGCGAGCCAGATCATCCAGCTGAAAAGGCTTGCGCAAAATCGTGCAGCGCTTCACCGCCAACCCGGAGATGTCCACGTCCGCGTAACCCGTTGCGAGGATTACCGGCAAATCCTCGCGCATCTTGCGCGCCTCGGCGATCACGTCGATCCCGTTCATGCCGGGCATCGCGAAGTCCACCATCAGCAGGTCCGGTTTGTCGTCCTGCAAGCGGTTCAGGCCTGCGCGTCCGTCGGCGGCTTCGGTCACGGTGTAGCCGAGCATTCTCAGCGACTCGACCAGCATGGCGCGCACCTCGCTGTCGTCTTCGACCACCAGCACCCGCTTTTCGCCGACCACGTTCGCTTCCGCATCCGACGCCGCTTCGGCCTGCGGCGCCACACGTTCGCGCAACGGCAGCCAGAGCTCGACGGTGGTGCCCACGCCTTCCTCGCTGAACAGACGCGCGGTGCCGCCGGCCTGCCTCGCAATGCCGTAGACCTGGCTCAAGCCGAGTCCAGTGCCCTTGCCGATCGGCTTGGTGGTGAAGAACGGATCGAATACGCGCGACACCACATCGGGCGGCACACCCGAGCCGGTATCGGCGACTTCGACCACCACGTAGCGGCCTTCATCGAGTGTCTGATCGGGCGCTTCGCGCTGCTTCACGCGAATGCCGAGCTGGCCGCCGCCCGGCATGGCATCGCGCGCGTTGATAGCGAGGTTGAGAATGGCCAGTTCGAGTTGATTGGCGTCGGCCTGAGTCCACATCTCATCGCCGTCGAACTCGTTGGTATAACGGATGCTCGATCCGAGCGACACCGTGATGATGTCGCGCATGCCTTGCAGCAACGCGACCACGTCCACCGCTTTCAGATCGAGGTTGCTGTTGCGCGAGAAAGTCAGCAACTGTCCCGTCAGTTTCGCGCCGCGTTCGGTCGCGCGTTTGACGGTGGCGGCCATGCTGCGAAGGCGCTCATCGCTGCTCACGCGCGCGATCAGCTCAGCGTTGACCATGATGACGTTCAGCAGATTGTTGAAGTCGTGCGCGATGCCGCCGGTGAGTTGCCCGAGCGCCTCCATCTTCTGCGATTGCACCAGCACCGCCTGGACTTTGGCGCGCTCGTGAATTTCCATCATCAGGCGGTTGTTGGCGGAGGCAAGTTCCTGAGTGCGTTCGGCGATACGGCTTTCCAGCGAGTCGTTCAACTGCACCAGCGCCTCTTGCGCTTCGATCCGCTCGGCCAGATGACGGCGCGATTCATATTGCCGCGCGCGTGCCCGCAACGACGACGCCACCGCGCGCCGCAGCGTCTCCGAATTCAGCGGCCGTTCGAGCACGACCACGTTGCCGAGACGTTCGAGCACTTCGAGGCCGCGTTCGGAGCGATGTCCGAGGCGTGAGGCGGCGAGCAGAATGAATGGAAAATCCGACCACGCCGGCTGCCGTTCGAGCCAGTCGAACAAGCGGGCCGCATGATTGCCCGTGAGCGCTTCTTCAGCGATCAACGCGGCACCCGCACCGGCATCCAGTTCGGCGGTGAGCGCGTCGGCATTGCGGCATGCCACGCAGAGGCGCTTGTCTTTGTGCAGCACTTCGGCAATCACATCGGCGTCGCGGCCGAACGGCGCCAGAATAAGGACGCGTTGCTCCATGACCTACTGCCCGGACGATTCGATGACGCGGTTTGTCGCGCCGAGCAGCGCAGTGCTGCCGCGATAGGCCGGCAGTCCGGAGAGCACGCCCTCGAAGTCGCGCAGTGCCTCGCCGACTTCCACGCCGTCGCGGCTGAGCCGGAACTGGCGGATCGAGCGCTCGTGAGAATTGGCGCGGCTCTTCACAGCCGCAACGGCGGTGAGCACTTCGCCGTGGTGCTCGAAATAGCGGAACAGCACGACCACGTCGCTCAGATAACTGATGTCGATCTCGCTTTGCACTTCGCCGATGATGCCGTGCTGTCCGAGCACGAGCATCGTGATAACGCCCTGCTGGTTCAGATAGCCGAGCAGTTCGTGCATTTGCAGCAGCAGATAGCGCTCGCCGGGCATCGCCTGGAGATAGGCGTTCAGGCTGTCGATCGCGACATAGCGCACACCGTTCTTTTCGACCGAGCGGCGTACATCGCTGGCGAATTCACCGGGCGAGATTTCCGCCGGATCGATCTGACGCAGCGTCAGCAGACCGCTTTCGACGTGTGGCGCCAGATGCATGCCGAGCGCCGCGCAGCGGACCATCAACGTGACGAGAGTTTCGTCGAACACGTAGTAGACGCAGCGCTCGCCGCGTTCGAGCGCCGCGATCAGGCACGACACCACCGTGGTGGTCTTGCCGACGCCCGAAGGTCCGATCATCAGCGCATTGGTGCCGGGGATCAGACCGCCGCCGAGCAACGCGTCGAGTCCCGGCGTGCCGGTGCTGACGGCCTCTGAGTCGAACGTCTTGTGGTGTTCCGCCGCGACGAGGCGCGGATAGACATGGATGCCGCCGGTATCGAGCGTGAAGTCGTGGTAACCCTCGCGGAATTTGATGCCGCGCATCTTGGCGATGCGCGCGCGCCGCCGGTTGCCGCCGTAGTCGTGCACGAGATTGTCGAGGCTGATCACGCCGTGCGCGATGCTGTGCAGTTGCACGTCGCCGGGCTCGGACGAATTGTCGTCGAGCAGCAGCACCGTGCATTCACGGGTGGCGAAATAGCGCTTGAGCGCGAGAATCTGCCGCCTGTAGCGCAGCGGGTTCTGCGACAGCAGACGCAACTCGGAAAGGCTGTCGAGCACGATGCGCGCCGGTTTGAGTTCGTCGACCTGCTGGATCACGTTGCGCACCGTCTCGCCGAGTTCGACCTCGGCCGGATGCAGCACGGTCTGGTCGTACTGCGGGTCGAGACCTTCGTCCGAGACCAGCTCCAGAATCTGGAAGCCGCCGATGTCCCAGCCATGGCTTTCGGCCACCGCGATCAGTTCGGAGCGGGTTTCGGACAGCGTGATGTACAAGCCTTTCTGTCCTTCTTCGACGCCCTTGAGTAAGAATTGCAAGGCCAGGGTAGTTTTACCCGTGCCGGGCGCACCTTCCACCAGGTACATGCGGTGGGGGGTGAGACCGCCTCCCAGGATATCGTCGATTCCTTCGATCCCCGAGGAAAGGCGGGCCGGCTTACCGGCAACGTGTCTGTTTGACATGGCGTAGCGTTTTGGCGTCGATAAGAGGCTGATGGATTCTCAGCCGGTACGGCGAGCATGCAATTTGTGTGCCCATGGATGACGTCATCCGCCGGCGCGCTCCTTCACCAGTTGAATGAAGCGCGTGGCCGCGCTGTTGTGCAATGCCGTGGGATAGGCGAGGTGCAGCGGCGCGCTGAGCTTCGACGGGTTCGCGAGCGTGCAATACACAGTGCCCACCTGGTCGTAGCGCTGCATGGAAGCGGGCACCAATGTCACGCCCAGACCCGCCGCCACGAGGTTGATGCCCGACACCATGCGCGGCACTTCACGTGCAATGCGCGGGACGAAGCCCGCCTGCCGGCAGGCGGCGAGGATATCGGCATACATGCCGGGTGCGCCTGGACGGCGGACCAGAATGAAGTCTTCGTGCGCCAACGCTTTCAACGATACTTGCGGCCGCTTCTTGCCCTTGACCAACGGATGACCGACCGGCAGCACCACGACCATCGGTTCGTCGAGCAGCAACTCGAACGCCACGCCTTCGCGAGCGTCGACTGGCTTGCGTAGAAACGCCACCTGAATCTGACCCGCGGCCAGACGCTCGATGATCTCCGCCGCGTTGAGTTCGGCGAGCTCCACGGCGACCTCGGGGCAGACCGCGCGAAACGCGCGGATCGCCTCGGTCGTGAATGGGTGGAACGCAGCGGAGCTGGTCAGGCCGATCGAAATCGTACCGAGTTCACCGCGCGCAATCCTGCTCGCCTTTTCGACCGCCTGCTGCAGATTCTGCAGCAGGCGTTGTGCGTCTTCCGCGAAGGCCTGACCGGCCGGCGTCAAGCTGACGCCACGCGGCATGCGCACAAAGAGCTCAAAGCCGATCTCTTCTTCCAGCGTTCGAATCTGCTGCGAAAGCGGCGGCTGCTGCATGGCAAGCCGCTCAGCCGCGCGTGTGAATTGGCCTTCTTCGGCGACCGCCAGAAAGTAACGCAGATGCCGCAGTTCCATGGTGTTTCGTCTCCTCAGCAGCGCCTGGAAGTCGACTCGCTGCCATATGCATTAAATATGGATTGTGCGTAAAACAGGTATTTTACATTTACCACGGCCGCTCCTACGATCTCGTCCATCGCATCGGACATGAACGCGAAATAAAACAAAACCTGGAGACGTCAGTGAAAAAACAATGTGCGGTGGCCGCTTTGGCCGTGGTGAGTTGCGCGAGCGCGCATGCCCAGGCATCGGTCACGCTATACGGTGTGATCGACACCAACCTTGAATTTCTCAACCACGCGGGCGCCAGCGGCGGCTCGCTGGTCCGCGAGAATTCCGGCGGCCTGAGCAATTCGCGCTTCGGCTTTCGCGGCGCCGAAGATCTGGGCGGCGGCAACAAAGCGTTCTTCATTCTCGAAGCGGGCTTCAATGGCAACGACGGCACCAACGCGAGCGCCGGCGTGTTGTTCAACCGCACCGCGGCGGTTGGGCTTTCGAATGCATACGGTGCGCTGTCGGCGGGCTTGCAGTACACGGCGATGTACGACACGCTCATCAAGTACGACCCGATGGTGTTCGGCCAGCAATACACGTGGATGCCGACTACCGGTTCCGTCGGCGGCTTCTCGTTCAAAGCGCGCGTGAACAACTCGGTCAAGTACGTGGGCCGCTTCGGCGGTTTGACGGCGACGGCGGACTATAGCTTCGGTGGCTCGGCGGATTCGTTTCAGAGCAGCGCGGCCTACGGCGGCGCGCTCGATTACGACACCGGCAGCTTTGCCGCGGCCGTGGCCTACGACTACCGCAACGGCGCGGTCAACTCGACCGGCATGTGGACCAAGTCGCGCAACTGGAGCGCCTCGGCGCGCGAGCAGCTCGGCGACGTCACGCTCATGGGCGGCTATGAGCATTATTTGTTCAATCCGACCAAGGGCAAGTCGGTGTCGTCGGCATTATGGTTCGGCGGCGTGCGTTATCTGGTCACGCCGGTTTTCCGCCTGACGACCGCCGCGTACTACCAGAGCAACAAGGCGGACAACGTGTCGAATTCGTTGATGGGCGTGCTGAGCGCGGACTATATTCTGTCGAAGCGAACCGATGTGTATGCAACCGTCGCCTATGCCGCGTCCACGCACTACGCCAACGATCAGTACACGCCCGTCGGCTTGACGAGCGACACCGCGTTCGGTCCGAACCAGACCGGTGTGACAGTTGGCATTCGCCACCGGTTCTAATGTATTCGGCTTTTTCAACGACGGATTCGACGATGCGCCGCGTTCAAGACAGTGCACGGTGATCAGGAGCAAGCTGCATGACTTTTAATCTTTCACGACGTCTCGCGGTGCTGTGTGCGTCGACAGGCGCTGCATTGTTGATGACGTTCGCGCAACCCGCGCTCGCAGTGCATGCTTACGAGCCGCATCTGAAGCCGGTTGCGACGATCTCCGACACGCGCTTCACGCTAGACACGCCGCAAGGGCAAGCGGAATTCCCGCTGTATCTATCGAAGGATTGGAACGTCGCGCAGCCGCAGGTGACGCGCGCGGTAATCGTGATTCATGGCAAGCTGCGCAATGCGGACGTGTACTTTCGCACCGCGCAGAATGCCCGCGATGCCGCACACGCGGACCCCGACGCCACGCTGTTGATCGCGCCGCAATTCCTCGCCACGCTCGACACGCGCGTGCACGACGAACCCGCCGATCTGCTGCGCTGGACCGGCGACGCCTGGATGGGCGGTGAAGCCGCGCGCGCGCCGTTGCCGATCAGTTCCTACGAGGTGCTGGACGCGATCGTCGCGCGTCTCGCCGATCGCAAGCTGTTTCCCAATCTGCGGCACGTGGTGTTCGCCGGGCATTCGGGCGGTGGGCAAGTCGTGCAGCGTTACGCCGTCGCGGCACGCAATATCGCCGCGCTGACGGGCGAGGGCATCGACGTCCGCTACGTGGTGGCAAGTCCGTCCACGTATGCATATTTCGATGCGCAACGGCCCAACGCGCAAGGCATTGCAGCGCCGTTCGATGCCGCGCAATGTCCCGACTTCAATCAATGGAAATACGGCATGGACAACCGGCCGCCCTATCTCGACGACCGGACGCCCGCGCAACTCGAAGCGACTTATGCGGCGCGGCGGATCGACTATCTAGTCGGCGGCGCGGATGACGATCCGCAGCAGAGCGCACTCGACAGAACCTGCGCCGCTGAAGCGCAAGGACCGCAACGCGTCGCGCGCGCCGAGGCGTATTACCGGTATATCCAGTCGCGTCATCCGCAAGGTCTCAACCAGAGCTTTCATATCGTGCCGGGCGTGGGGCACAACGGTGCGCGCATGCTGACGTCGGTATGCGCGCTGTCAGCCATGTTCGACACTCCGGGATGCGAGCAATGAGCGAAGCGACCTTCAATCTGCGTGACGGTGCCGCGTCTGGAGCCGATGCGTCGAACGGCTTGAGTCCGTCGATGGTGCGGCGCGCGATCTTCGCCTCCATCCTCGGCAACGGCCTCGAGTGGTTCGACTTTCTGATCTACGGCTACTTCGCGAAGATCATCGCGCAAGTGTTCTTTCCGGGCGGCAGCGGCTTCGTGTCGATCATGCTGACGCTCGCCACGTTCGCGGTCGGTTTTATCGTGCGGCCGATCGGCGGCATTCTGCTCGGCATCTACGCGGACCGCGCGGGGCGCCGCAAAGCGCTCTCGCTGCTGATCATTTCGATGGCGGCCAGCACCTTGCTGATGGGACTCACACCGGGCTATGCGCGCATCGGCATCGCCGCGCCGCTGTTGGTGGTGCTCGCACGCCTGTTGCAAGGACTCTCCGTGGGCGGACAGTTCGCGACGGCGTCTGCGATGCTGGTCGAGTATGCGCCGCCGCACAAGAAGATGTTTTACGGCAGCTTCAACATGTCGGCGCAGGCGTTTGCGTTGCTGCTGTCGTCAGGCGTCGGCTATCTGCTGACCACGCAGCTCACGCATGAGCAACTGGTGGCGTGGGGCTGGCGTTTGCCGTTTCTGTTCGGCGCGCTCGCGGGGCCGTTCGGTTTCTATATCCGGCATCGCGTGGCCGAGTCGCCGGAGTTCGAGCGGCTGCTCGATCACAAGGACAAACCGCCGCGCGTCACGATCCGCCAGTTCTTCCGCGATAACGGCGACGCGGCGATCTGCGCGATGGGCGTGATCATCGTCGGGGCGGCGACTAACTATGTGTGGCACTCGTATCTGTCGGTGTATGTCGAACGGCAATTGCATCTGCCGCTTTCCACCGCGTTGCTCGGCGCGTTCGTGTCCGGCGTGCTGAATCTGTTTCTGTTTCCGCTGTCGGGCAAGCTCGCCGATCGTTACGGCGCATACCGGCTGTTCTATCCCATCGTGATCGCGTGGATGGTCTGCGTGTATCCGCTTTATCACTTCGTCGTGACGAATCCGACGCCTGGGCATCTGTTCATCGCGCAGATGATCGCGACGCTGTTCCTCGCGGCGATGTCCGGCGCGCATCCCGGCATGCTCGCCACCTTGTTCCCGGTACGCAGCCGTTCGGCGGGCGTGGCGCTGTCGTACAACATCGCGGTGACGCTGTTCGGCGGCATGGCGCCGCTCACCATCACCGGCTTGACGCGCGTGACCGGCAGCAGTCTCACGCCCGCGTTCTACCTGATTTTTGCCGGCTTCGTGTCGCTCGCGATGGTGTACTTCACGCGCGCCGGGCGCATGTCGGGCGGCGCGGCGGCGAGGCCCGCCACTCATTGATCAACCACGAGCCTATTGCATGACCCAGCCTTTCATCACAGACGACGAACGCGCGCCGAATGAACATCCCGTCGCGGTCGTCGCGAGCCGGCATCTGAGCGTCACGACGCGAGCGGGCAGCGGCACCGTGCCGGTGTTTTCGAACGGCGACTGGCTCGCGCCGACGCACGAAGTCCAACGCGCCGTGATTCTGATTCATGGCCGTCTGCGCAACGGCGACACGTATTTCGAATTAGCGCAGCGTTCGTGCGCGCTCGCCGGCGGCAGCGCGGCCGATACGCTGCTGATCGTGCCGCAGTTTCTCGCGACCGCGGATGTCGACGCGCATGAGCTGCCGCCGTCCACCTTGCATTGGGACTGGACGAGCTGGATGGGCGGCGAGAACGCCGAAGGTCCCGCGCCGATCAGTTCGTTCGATGTGCTCGATGCAATTCTGCACGCGCTGGCGTCGCGCGAGCAGTTCGCGTCGCTCGCCGAGGTGGTGATCGCGGGTCACTCGGGCGGCGCGCAGGTCGTGCAGCGCTATGCGGTGGTGGCGCGCGACGAAGCGACACTCGCGGCGCGCGGCATTGCGCTGCGCTATGTGGTGGCGAATCCTTCATCGTATGTGTACTTCGATGCGATGCGGCCGGTTGCGTCCGCTGTATCCGGCGAGTTCGCGGCGTTCGATCGGGCGAGGTGTCCGTCGTTCAATCGCTGGAAGTATGGGCTCGAGGATTTGCCGGCTTACTCTGGCGACGCGGCTTCGGCAGCAGCGCTCGAAGCGCGTTACGCGCAGCGTGACGTGACCGTGCTGCTCGGCGGCGCGGATTGCGATCCGCAGCATCCGGCGCTCGACCGTTCATGCGCCGCGCTGACGCAAGGTGAACACCGGCTCGGGCGCGGGCTGGCTTATGCGCGCTATATGGCTTTGCGGCATCCCGAAGGATTGGCGAAGCATCGGACGTGTGTGATCGATGGTGTCGGGCACGATGCCAAGGGGATTTTCGGGTCGGCGCAGGGGCTGGCGGCTTTGTTCGGTACGGGTCTGTGATGACGGTGATTGAAGCGCGGTCTTGAGGCAGTCGGCGTTCATGCGCATGAAGCGTGCTACCGCGCTCATACCTGTGAGTAACTTCAAGGACCGCGCCGACATGAACAGAACCCGATTGCTTGCCACCGCGCTTGCCGCTGCGTCGCTGGGCGTCTTGCTGACCGGCGGCGCGTATGCCGACGATGCGCCGAGCCCTTGCACATCGCTGAAAAGGATCGTCGCGGCCGCCCCTGGCGGGCTCGCCTCATTGACGCCGGACGACGGCAAAGGCGTCGCGCAACCTTACGGCGACGACGCGCAATGTTCGGCGAGCCGCGGCGCGTATCAATGCACGTGGACGCCGCATCACGACGCTGGTTCGAATGCCGACGCGCTGCAAGCTGTCGCGGCCGACATCGCATCGTGTCTGCCGGACGCGACGCACGATCAGAATTCGCCGGGACGTCAGCACTTTTATCTGGGCGCGAAGGGCAAACGGACCGACATCACGCTGACGCCGACCGGGTCGAACAAACTGCGTCTGGTGGTGTCGGGCAAGTAAGCCGCCGGGCGAAAGCCTCTACCTAGTGTGGCCCCGGCCACCATGTCCAGCCACGCGACGAGCGCCGCAATTCAATGATCGAAAGCGGCGCGATTTCAATGCGTGGAAATACAGCAGGCGATGCCCCGAGCGCATACACGATCGCTGCTCGGAGCACCGGCGCATGGGTGACGGCGATCACGTTGCGAGGACGGGTCGATGCACGATCCGTCTCGCCGTCTAACGACGCTTCGAGCCATTCTCCTATCCGTTTCACGAGTTGACTGAACGACTCACCGCCGTGCGGCGCGGCGTCGGGATCGCGCGTCCATGCGGCGATATCTTGCGGCGCTTCGGCTGCGAGATCGGCGAGCCGCCGTCCTTGCCATTTGCCGTAGTTCAGATCCGCCAGGCCGGCATCGACCGATGCCGCGAGGCCCAGGGCCGCTGCCGTTTCGCGCGCGCACACGGCCGGGCTGACGAAAGCCGGCGCGTCGTCCGCAATCGCCAGGCGTAGGCGTGCCGCGTGAGCTTCGACTTCAGCGAGGCCGCGGGCGTCGAGCGGATCGTCGGCCGGAAAACGGCCTGCGCGCTGCGCGGCGGTCGATGCGTGGCTGACCAGTAACAGCCTGATGTCCATTCTGTCCATGTCCTGTAAAGCCACGCCCCAAAGCCGAACGGCGGCGGGATGAAGCGTACGTTTTGCGTTGCCGGGTGCCGAAGTTTAGCGCGTAGAATAGCGGGACTGCGAAGCGCGGAAGCCGGTGAGAGCCCGGCGCGGTCGCGCCACTGTAATCGGCAGCACAAGCCGAAAGCCAGACCTGAGCTTCGCACCAATCCTCTGCAATGACTATCGGGGCGCGCTACCCCAGGAGATGTCCATCATGACCGAAGCCGTTTTCGATCCCGCCAATCAACCTGTTGCTCAACCCACGCCGATTCCGCTGCGCGAGTTGCTGCCCTGGGTCGTGTTCGGCGGTTTGCTGTTGTTGCTCGCGCTTTACTTCGTGGGTGCGGAACAGGGCGCCACCTCGCTGGTGCCGGGCATGTACGTGCATGAGTTCGTGCACGACGGCCGCCATCTGCTCGGCTTTCCCTGCCACTAACGGAGTCGACCATGGTTGGTAAATTGTTGGTACGCGGGATGCTCGCAGGCATCGCCGCGGGACTGCTCACGTTCGGCTTCGCCCGGGTGGTGGGCGAGCCGCAGGTCAATCAGGCGATTTCGTTCGAAGAAAAGGCCGAGGCCGCGAAAGGCGAGACGCCTGAGCCGGAGATCGTGAGCCGCGATACGCAGCAGGGTATCGGTTTGTTGACCGGCGTGCTGACTTACGGCGCGGCATTCGGCGGGCTGTTCTCGCTGGTGTTCGCGTACGCCTATGGGCGAGTAGGCGCGTTGAGCCCACGCGCGTTGTCCGCGTGGCTCGCGCTTGGCGCGTTCATTGCGCTCGCGGTCGTGCCGAATCTGAAGTATCCGGCGAACCCGCCCTCGGTCGGCGACCCCGAGACCATCGGGACGCGCACGGGGCTGTTCTTCCTGATGATTGCGATATCGCTGGCTGCGATGGTCTTCTCGCTCAAGGTGCGGCGCCGTGCGGCGATGAAGCTCGGCGCGTGGAACGGTTCGATTGTGGGCGCGGTGGTGTTCATCGCGATCATCGCTGCGGTGCAGTTGTCGATGCCCACGATCAACGAAGTGCCGGAGGCTTTCCCGGCGGTGCTGCTGTGGAAATTCCGTGTCGCGGCGCTCGGTATGCAGGCGATTATGTGGGCGACGGTCGGGCTGCTGTTTGGGGCATTGGTCGAGCGGAGTGTGTTGACGCGCGTGGGCGGACGGCCGGCGGTGAAGTCGGCTTGATTTCATGACGTGAGCGCGACCGCTTCGGTGGTTGCGCTGCTCGGCTTGTTCGCCGCGCTTCGCTCTCCGCAGTTTGCGCGCAGCGGCCAAGATGGGTTCTGCGTCAAGGAGTTGGGGCGGTTGTGGGGTGGTTATCCACAGGCTTGCGAACAATTTCTGTGGACAAGTTTCCAGCTAGCGCCATTCATTCCCAAACTCCCTACACGCTCTTCCCTCGCACCGCCCAATTGAAAACGCGCCGCGTATCCGAAACCGGCTGCGTCAATCGATCGAACAACTGCGCGACGGCGCCATCCAGTTGTGCAAGTGCCGGTGCCTTGTTCACATCGAAAGCAACGGCGGGCGTCATCGGTCCACGTTCATCCGATTCATTGTGCGCAGCGCCCGCCACACCGCCGCCATAATGCGCAATCAAAGTATCAAGCCGCGCCACGATCGACTCGACATGCGCCGCGCTTAGCTCCGCTGCATTAAGAGCCACCGCTTCCTGCAATCCGCCGCGTCGCGTAGTCCCGTTCAGAACACGCGCCCAATGCAGGCAGCACAGCAGCGAACCGGTCGCTAATTCGACATCCGGATTCCACACCACCACGCGTTGCGTCTGCAGCGGCCGCAGCGCGATCCGCAGATCATGCCAACCGCGATCGAGCTTACGCATCGCCGCAACCGCATCAGCCGCTTGCGCGCCTGCCCCAGAGAGCCGCACCACGTCGCGTAACGCGCCCAGCACCGCCGCAAGTCTCGCCTCGACATGCCGCGTCGCTGCAAGCGGCATCATTAGAATCGCGACGGCGAACGACACGAGGCAACCCACCAGCACTTCTTCGATTCGCAGTTCGACCAGCGGCCCCATCGCGAATCCCAGCTCGCCGTAGACCAGGCCGACGAGCACGGTGATGAAAAACACTCCCGGCGCGTACGCGCTCAAGATGTAGTAAGCCCAGCCGAACACGCACAGCACCATCGCGATCACCAGCAATACCGGCGAGTCATGCAGCGGCGCGACCAGCAACACGCTGACGAGCGCGCCAGCGAGCGTCCCCACGAGGCGCTGCGCACCGCGATACACCGTATCCGCGCGCGACCGCGTGCCGAGAAACACGACGAACGTCGTAATGACCGCCCAGAACCAACGCTCCGGCGAAAGCGAATGGCCGATCAGCATCGCGAGCAATGCTGCGGTCGTGGCGCGCGTGGCCGGGAGCCAGCAGAGCTTGCTGCGCAAATCGGCGAAGCGCTGCGGCGCGGTCAGCGTGACTAATGCATTTGCTATTGCCGAAGGAACGCTTTGCGTGTCGCGCCGCTGCGCCATCTCGCTGAGTCGCGCAATTGCGTGACGCAATACATCGGCACTCGCCGTGACGCGATCATCGGCGGGTCCCGATGCAAACGCATGCTGTCCAGCCGCCACTTCCACTTCGACGATCCGCTCACGAATCGTCTCCGCATCCAAGGGATTCAGTAGCGCCAACTGTTCTTCGAGCGACAGCGCAGCTTCGTTCAATGCGGAGAGACGCGCGGCATCCGGAGCGTGAAGCACACGCGACGCGCGCAGCGTCACCGTATGAACGGCGAGGCGAAAGCTGGCAGCGGCTCGCATCGGCACGATCACGCGGCCCACCAGCGCGACCATCAACGGGCCGAACGCGGACAGCAGAAGCGACTGCAGGAGATGCGCTGTCGAAGGATGCAGATAGAGGCCGAGGTAAAAACACACCACGCCCAGCATCGCGCTGCCCAATGCACGCGGTCCGCATGCCTGGCACAGCATGCCGATGAACATCACCACCAGGAAGCCCGCATCGCCGGCCAGCGGATAGCGGCTCAACACGCTCGCCGTGGCAAAGCACACGCAAGCACAAAGATAAAGATAGAAGAGCGTGCCGAACCAGGCAGTCCGCCGCGCATCGCGCACGAACAACGGCGCGACCATCGCAAAGAGGATGCCGGGCGCGGCAAGTGTAATGGGCTGACTTTGGGAAACGGTCCACGCGATACTGGCCACGCCGGTGAGCAGGCAGGCGAGCGCGGCGCGCAGCGCGGTATGGAGGCGCACGAGTCCCGGGTCCGCAGCTAGCAGGCGGTCGGCGACGCGCGATAACGCGGCAGCAATCATGATCGATGATGTCCAGGCTAATTGGCCGCCACCGGCTTTTGGCCGATTGCGACAGGGCGGGCGCGCAGGCCCGCCACCTTCGTATCGTCGAACCGGGCGGCCGCGCCGGGATCACCGGCTGACAACCCCGTCCGTCGACGGGCGATAACGCTCGAACAGACAAGCCGAATGCGCTGCAAAGGGTGGTGCAGCGCATCCGGCGGGTTCGGGTTTTCCCGAATGATACCGGGTCAAAATTGCGGCTGTCGAATTTTTGCCGCGGCGCAGCAGTTCAGACGTGCATGGCGTACGTCAAACCGAGTCGAGCCGAACGGGCCCGCCTCAAGTCGCATCGTGGAAAATCACTCCCAGCGTATGCCGTTGGCCTGAGCGCAAGCGGCTCACGCCATGCCGCAGATTCACCCGGTAGGGGCCGCGCGTCCCCTGAACCGGCCGGTGATGGACCGCGAACACCACCGCATCGCCCTTGCGGAGCGGCACCACTTCGGTACGCGACTGCATGCGCGGCCGCTGCTCCGTCATGACGAATTCGCCACCGGTGAAGTCCACGCCGGGCTCGGACAGCAGAATCGCGACCTGCAGCGGGAAGACGTGTTCGCCGTAGAGATCCTGATGCAGGCAGTTGTAGTCGTCGGTCGCATATTGAAGCATCAGCGGCGTGGGGCGTGTCTGGCCGGCGGCGTGACAACGCTCGATAAATTCAGCGTGCGAGGCCGGATACTGGACGTCGATCCCCATTGCCTCATTCCAGCGATTCGCCACTGGCGCCAGACGTGGATAAAGCGCGCCGCGCAAATCGGCGATCAAC
The DNA here is from genome assembly GCF_046028095.1 of Paraburkholderia phytofirmans. Lineage (GTDB taxonomy): Bacteria > Pseudomonadota > Gammaproteobacteria > Burkholderiales > Burkholderiaceae > Paraburkholderia > Paraburkholderia phytofirmans_A. The sequence continues at coordinate 48,684 of NZ_JAQQDJ010000012.1, read as the reverse complement.
GGCGGCAGCGGATAAGCAAAGTACTTGTATTCGCCGAGGCCAAAACCGTGCCGCGCCATCACGACGCGGCTACGAAACAACGCATCGCTCGGATAGAGCGCGGTCAGCGCATCGCATTCCTCTGAGCTGAGCAGACTGCGCAGCATCGCGCAGCCGTAAGCGTTCAATTCTGCTTCCACCTCGAACCAGTCGACCGCACGGATACGTTGCGCAGGCGAGCCGCGCGTCCCCGCTCCAGCGCCTTTCACTTCCGGCTTCTGTCCCGCGCCAGCTTTCAAGTCCAGCGCCAATTCCAGCGAGCGCGACTGCAAACCCTTCGCAACCGTATCCATAAACCTTCTCCATCAAGCGATCACCACAACGATGCTTGAGTGTAAGGACGGGCGCGATGCCCCGCACCCCGACTCTTGCTTTTCAATTCCAGGCTGTTCACAGCCGGTGCCTCGGCAATGAGCGCATGATGTTCGGACCGAGCCGGTAGCAGCGCCCCGCCACACGGCGATCCAGCGAGCCTTAAGCAAATCCAAACGCCCGCTTCGAAAATGCAAACTTCGCAGGACCTGCTGCCTCGTTCATAGTAAGACCCTATTAAGCCCAATACGCGTATCCGGAGACTGTGCCCATGTCTGCTTCCCCGCAGAAACTCGACGACTGGCTCGACAAGCAGGAGGTGCTCAAAGACGACATCACCGCCTTTCCACTGAAGGCGATGGCGGCCACGCTCGATCGCGAAGAAAGCGGCGACAGCGTGCCGCCGCTGTGGCACTGGCTGTACTTTCTGCCGGTTGCGCCGATGTCCGAAGTCGGCCCGGACGGCCATCCGAAGCGCGGCGGTTTCCTGCCGCCCGTGCCGCTGCCGCGCCGCATGTGGGCCGGCGGCCGGTTGACTTTTCACGCGCCGCTGAAAGTGGGCGAACGTGCCACGCGGACTTCGACGATCGCCAATATCGAAGACAAGACCGGCCGGTCCGGCCGTCTCGTGTTCGTCACGGTGCAGCACACTATCGAAGCCGGCGGCGAACTGAAGCTGGAAGAAGAACACGACATCGTCTATCGCGACGCACCGCAGGACGGCGCGCGTCCGCCGCAACCGCAACTCGCGCCGGAAGACGAAACGTGGCGCCGCACGATCGACGCCGACGCCGTCATGCTGTTCCGCTACTCGGCGCTGACCTTCAACGGCCACCGCATTCACTACGACTATCCCTACGTCACCGAAGTCGAAAGCTATCCAGGCCTGATCGTCCACGGTCCGTTGATTGCCACTCTGCTGGTCGACCTGGTGCGCCGCGAGCAACCGCAGGCCACGCTGCAAAGTTTCGCTTTCAAGGCGGTGCGTCCGACCTTCGCCGGCCAGGCTTTCACGGTATGCGGCAAGCCATCCGCCGACGGCAAGCTCATCGAGTTGTGGGCCAAAGACCACGAAGGCTATCTGACCATGCGCGCCACGGCCGCTATTGCCTGAACTTCGCCTGAACTCCAAGAGATTCGACTATGCAAACCACGCAGCAGGATTCCTTTCAGGACATTCGCGAAGCCGTCCGCGATCTGTGCCAGCAATTTTCCGGCGAGTACTTTCGCAAGATCGACGAAGCACGCGGCTACCCTGAAGAATTCGTCGACGCGCTCACCAAAGCAGGCTGGCTGGCCGCGCTGATTCCGCAGGACTTCGGCGGCTCGGGGCTCGGGTTGACCGAAGCGTCGGTCATCATGGAAGAAATCAATCGCGCCGGCGGCAACTCGGGCGCCTGCCACGGCCAGATGTACAACATGGGCACGCTGTTGCGCCACGGTTCCGAAGAGCAGAAGCAAAAGTACTTGCCGAAGATCGCGTGCGGCGATTTGCGTCTGCAATCCATGGGCGTGACCGAGCCCTCGACGGGCACCGACACCACGAAGATCAAGACTACCGCCGAGCGACGCGGCGACCGCTATGTAATCAATGGACAGAAGGTGTGGATCTCGCGCGTGCAGCATTCGGATCTGATGATCCTGCTCGCGCGCACCACGCCGCTTGCGGACGTGAAGAAGAAATCCGAGGGCATGTCGATCTTTATCGTCGATCTGCGCGAAGCGATCGGCCACGGCATGACGGTGCAGCCGATTCTGAACATGGTCAATCACGAGACCAACGAACTCTTCTTCGACAACCTCGAAATCCCCGCCGAGAATCTGATTGGTGAAGAAGGACAGGGCTTCAAATACATCCTCGACGGCTTGAACGCGGAGCGCACGCTGATCGCCGCCGAATGTATCGGCGACGGCTACTGGTTTGTCGACAAGGTCACCGAGTACGCGAAAGAGCGCATCGTATTCGGCCGTCCGATCGGCCAGAACCAGGGCGTGCAGTTTCCGATCGCGCGCTCGTTCATCAATGTCGAGGCGGCCAGCCTGATGCGCTTCGAGGCGGCGCGCCGTTTTGACGCGCATCAACCATGCGGCGCACAGGCGAACATGGCGAAGCTGCTCGCGGCTGACGCGTCCTGGGAAGCAGCCAACGCGTGTCTGCAATTCCACGGCGGCTTCGGCTTTGCCTGCGAGTACGACGTCGAGCGCAAATTCCGTGAGACGCGTCTTTACCAGGTCGCGCCGATTTCCACCAATCTGATTCTTTCGTACGTGGCCGAGCATATTCTCGGGCTGCCGCGTTCGTTCTGACCTTCGGGCGCCAACAACATGAGACCACTCGACGGTATCAAGGTCGTCACGCTCGAACACGCGATCGCCGCGCCGTTCTGTACGCGTCAACTCGCGGATCTCGGCGCGCGGGTGATCAAGATCGAGCGGCCCGGCGTCGGCGACTTTGCGCGCGGCTACGACGAGCGCGTGCATGGACTGTCATCGCATTTCGTCTGGACCAATCGTTCGAAGGAAAGTCTTGCGCTCGATCTGAAGCAGCCTGCCGCAGCGGAGATTCTCGAAGCCCTGGTCGCCGACGCGGACGTACTGGTGCAGAACCTCGCGCCCGGCGCCGCGGACCGGCTTGGTCTCGGCTACGACACGCTGAGCGAGAAGTATCCGAAGCTGATCGTCTGCGATATTTCCGGCTATGGCGCCGACGGCCCGTATCGCGACAAGAAAGCCTACGACCTGCTGATCCAGAGCGAATCCGGTTTTCTATCGATCACCGGTTCGCCGGGCGAGCCGGCCAAGGCCGGATGCTCGATCGCGGATATTGCGGCGGGCATGTACGCGTATTCGAACATTCTGAGCGCGCTGCTTTTGCGCGGCCGCACGGGGCGCGGCTGCCGCATCGACGTATCGATGCTGGAGAGCATGGTCGAGTGGATGGGTTATCCGCTGTATTACGCGATCGACGGTCAAACGCCGCCTGCGCTCTCCGGCGCGGCGCACGCCACGATCTATCCGTACGGCCCGTTTCCGGCGGGCGACGGCAAGACGGTGATGCTCGGTCTGCAGAACGAGCGCGAGTGGAAGCTCTTTTGTGAACGCGTTTTGATGCAGCCAGAACTCGCCTCGGACGAGCGCTTCAATTCGAACTCGAAACGCACGTCGGCGCGAGACGCGTTGCGCGAGGTGATCGTCACGGCTTTTGCGAAGCTGAGTGCGGCGCAGGTTATCGAACGGCTCGATAGCGCCGGCATCGCCAACGCGCAAATGAACTCGCTCGGCGACGTGTGGGCGCATCCGCAATTGAAGGCGCGCGAGCGCTGGCATGAAGTCGGCACCCCGGCGGGCGTGGTGCCCGCTTTGTTGCCGCCGGGTTTGCCGACAGATGTCGAGCCGCGCATGGATCCGGTGCCCGCGCTCGGCGAGCATACCGACGCGATTCTGCGCGAACTCGGCTACGACAACGCACGGATCGACGCGCTGCGAGCCGCCGGCACGATCTGAATTTTCCTGTGCCGGCGCGTGAACGACGCCACGCCGGCGACCTGAACGAATACGAAGCGACCTCATCATGAACGACCATCCCAGTCTGACGCTTGCCACTTTCGCCGCTCAGCTCGGCTTCGACAGCATTCCGCACGCGGTGGTGGAGCGCACCGTCAACCTTTACGTCGACTGGCTCGGCTCGGCGTTGGCGGGCAAAGGCGCGCGGCCGGTCGACACGATTGCGCGCTTCGCTCGCCAGGCCGGCGGCGCGTCGAACAACGGCCCATGCGAAGTGTTGATCGACCGCAGCCGCACCACGCCGTATTTCGCGGCGATGATCAACGGCGCGGCATCGCACTTTGCCGAACAGGACGACGTGCACAACGGCTCGGTGTTTCATCCCGCGACGGTCGTGTTTCCGGTTGCGCTGGCGTTGGCGCAGGCGCATCGCAAGTCGGGCCGCGAGTTGATCGCGGCCGCCGTCGCGGGCTATGAAGTGGGCATCCGCATCGGCGAATTTTTGGGGCGCTCGCACTACAAGGTGTTTCACACCACGGGCACGGCGGGCACGGTCGCGGCGGCCGCGACAGCGGGACGGCTGCTCGGCTTGTCGCCGGTGCAGATGCTCGACGCGTTCGGCTCGGCGGGCACGCAGGCAAGCGGCTTGTGGGAGTTTCTGCGCGATGCCGCCGACTCGAAGCAACTGCACACGGCCATGGCGGCGGCCAACGGACTGATGGCCGCGCAACTCGCCGCCGACGGCTTCAAGGGCGCGACGCACATTCTCGAAGGCGCGCAAGGCATGGCGGCGGGTATGTCGAGCGACGCGGATCCGGCGCGCCTCGTCGACCGTTTGGGCAGCCGGTGGGCGACGGCGGAGACGTCGTTCAAGTATCACGCGGCGTGCCGTCACACGCATCCCGCCGCCGACGCGTTGCTGGCCGTGGTGCAGGAACACCGTCTCGCGCCGCGCGATATTGCGAAGGTCGTCACCCACGTCCATCAAGGCGCAATCGATGTTCTCGGCGCGGTCGTCACGCCGCGCACCGTGCACCAGGCGAAGTTCAACATGGGCACGGTGCTGGGACTGGTCGCGCATCACGGCTATGCGGGCGTGACCGAATTCGAGCAGGGGTTCGACGCGGATGCGATCGCCGCCTTCCGCGACAATGTCGAAATGGCTTTCGACGCCGAAGTCGACGCCGCTTATCCCGCGCGCTGGATCGGCAAGGTGACGGTCACGACCATTGACGGCCGCACGTTCAAGGGCCGCGTCGACGAACCGAAAGGCGACCCGGGCAATACGCTGTCGCGCGATGAGATTGCCACCAAGCTGCATCGGCTGGCGGCGTTTTCGGGCGCGGCCACCGAAGGCGAGGCCGCGCGATTGCTCGGCAACGCGTGGCAAATCGCGGAGCAAACGCAGGTCGGATCGGTCTTTGAAGCAGAGTCCAACGCCGCGTCCAAGGCAACGGTGGCCGCATGAGCGCCGCACTGCCGCGCTCCTATCTGTTCGTGCCGGGCAACCGCCCTGAGCGCTTCGAAAAAGCGCACGCAGCCGGCGCGGATGCGGTGATTCTCGATCTCGAAGATGCCGTGCAGCCCGATGAAAAACCGGCGGCGCGCGCGGCGGTGCTAGCCGCTGTATCGAGCGAAGCATCACGGCCCGCGTGGGTGCGCATCAACGGCTCGGACACGCGCTGGTTCAACGAGGATGTCGCCGTGCTGTCCGGACAGCCGGGTGTCGCGGGGATCGTGTTGCCTAAAGCGGAGACGCGTGAACAGATCGAGGCCGTGCTGGCGACGGCACATGCCGCGTTAAGCGTGTTGCCGATCGTTGAAACCGCACGCGGCTTTGCGAGCCTCGGGCTGTTGTGCGGCGCGCCGCGCGTGCAGCGCATCGTGTTCGGCACGCTGGATTTTCAGATCGATCTCGGTATCGACGGCGACGGCGAGGAACTGCATCTGTTCCGCTCGCAGATCGTGCTGGCGTCGCGGCTTGCCGGGATCGGCGCGCCGGTGGACGGCGTGTCGACCACCATCACCGATACCGGCGCCATCGAGGCCGACGCGCGCCGCGGCCGGCGTTTCGGCTTCGGCGGCAAGCTGTGCATTCATCCGAAGCAGATCGATGCGGTGCACCGCGCGTACGCGTGGAGCGACGCGGACAAGGCATGGGCGCAACGCGTCTTGGCCGCAGTGGAAACGAGCCACGGCGCGGCGGTGGCGGTGGACGGCAAGATGGTCGATATGCCGGTGATCCTGAAGGCACGAAGGATCCTGGCGGGCGCATAGGCTGCAATGAGCGCATTGCGGGCGCGATGTCGCGCGCCGTCCATTAACCGCGACGAAACATCGACTTCCAATAATGCCAATACCCTGAAGGCGCAGCGTGACGCAAACTGACGTCACGCGGGGGGACGCATTCGCGCCGCGTACTCAACATCATGCAACGAGCTGTCGCCATAAAAAGATAGCCATGCATCACTGTTTTGCGCGCGCGGTCCCACCGCGCGCGGACCCATCAGGAGACACAATTTGGCAACCGTCAATTCCGGCGCGCGGCTCGACCGCCTGCCCATCAGCCGCTTTCACTGGAACATTCTCGGCCTGATCGGCGCGGGCGCTTTCCTCGACGCCTTCGACATCTATCTCGCCAACGGCGCGTTAGCCGCGATGGTCAAGAGCGGCTTCACCGATTTGCGGCTCGGTTCGTTTTTCATCTCCGCAACCTTCATGGGCATGATGATCGGCGCGGGTCTGTCCGGTTATCTCGGCGACAGGTTCGGCCGGCGTTATTCGTATCAGGCGAACCTGGCGATCTTCGGTCTCGCCTCGATCGCCGCGTGTTTCGCACCGAATATCTACTGGCTGATTCTGTTGCGCTTCATCATGGGTGTGGGGCTCGGCGCGGAATTGGTGGTGGCGGCCGGAACGTTGTGCGAATTCGTGCCGCCGGCCACGCGCGGGCGCTGGACGTCGCTGCTTGCGTTGATCATCAATTCCGGCCTGCTCGGCGCGACGGCGATCGGCTACTGGGTGATTCCGCATCTCGGCTGGCGCTATATGTTTGCGATTGCCGGGGTCGGTGCGCTCGTCGTGTGGTTTCTGCGGCATCGGATGCCGGAATCGCCGCGCTGGCTGGAGACGGTCGGACGCCTCGAAGAAGCCGAGGCGACGGTGTCGGCAATCGAACGGCAGGTCGAGGCGCGGGTCGGCAAGTTGCCGCCGGTGGCGCGCGTGATGAGCCATGAGGTGCCGGCCGCACCGTTCTCGGCGCTGTTCGCGCGCGGCATGATCGGCCGCACGCTGGTGGCGGCGCTCACGTGCATGGCGATCAACATGTCGCTGTATGGGTTCGTTGCGTGGTTGCCGACGTTCTTCGTCAAGGAAGGGCTGACGATCGTGCAGTCGCTGGGGTTCGTGCTGCTGATGTCGTTCGGCGCACCGGCCGGCGCGGTGGTCGGGTATCTGGTCACGGACCGGATCGGCCGGCGCAACGGCATCGTGCTGTTCTCGCTCGTGACGATCGCGCTCGGGTTCGTGTACGTGCAAATGCGGGCGCCGGCGGCGATTTCCGTCGTGGGGTTCGCGCTGGTGACGGCGATCTATACGGTCTGCACGCTTGGCTTGTTCGGCTATATCCCGGAGTTGTTCCCGACCGCGCATCGGTTGCGGGGGACGGGCGTCGCCGGCACCTGCGGACGCGCCGCCTCCATGTCGACGCCTTATGTGGCGCTGCTGTTGTACACGCACTTTGGCGTGACGGGCGTGCTGACGATGGTCGGCGGCGTTCTGCTGTTGCTGAGCGTGGCGATCCTCGCGCTGCGGATCGAAACGAGCCAGCAGACGCTCGAAGACATCTCGCCCGATGCCGATCTGACGCCGAGCGGAGAGTTGTTCGAGAAGTCGGTTTAGGCCGCTGAGCGCGTGAGTGCGGACCGCCGATTCGCTCTTTCGGAGCGAGCGCGTTTTACGGTAAGCGCACCTGGATGCCGCATCACTGCGCTCGCGAAACCAGTGCGTGCCCCGCTTTTGTGCGCGATGCCTGGCTGGCACATATATCGACGACGCTCGCCAGCGGCTACAAAGCCGTCAGCAGACGGCCGGCATTGCCGCATCGCTTTCGCATTCGGCCAGCAACGAGAGCAGCTTGTCCAGCGCGAATGGTTTCCTCAAAAAGCCTTTGACGGGGAAAGCGGGTGCTTCGCCGCTGCCGCTCGTCAGAATCACGGGTACGGAAGCCAGTTCACTGCGTGCCTGCATCGATTCGATCAGTTCGGCGCCGTCCATGTTGGGCATGCGCCAGTCGCACACCACCGCGCTGACGCGCGTGCGTTGCAGTCGTTCAAAAGCTTCGGCGCCGTCCGCCGCCGTGGCGACCGTGTAACCACGGCCGACCAGCACGGCGCGCAGCGCGGACAATGCCTCGGGTTGGTCGTCGACCAGTAATACGCGACTCATAATGCTTATGCCTGAAATGTTCGGTTGGACTGGGCCTCGGATGTTCGTCGCGCCAGCCGCGACAGGACGTGGGCTGAATTGCCGCGTGTTCATGCCCTGTCGAGCCGGTGGTTAAAGCAAGCGCTGTGCCTGGTTGTGTGCGGCGGCGCATGACATGGCTTGCGGGGAGGCAGGAGGCGCTGATCAGAATCGGTTTTGACGTAGCGCAGAGGCGGTGACGAGTGTCGCGTTGCGGGGAACTGATAGGTCGCACGCGCCTCCGTGCATGATCCCCGGAGCGCAAGCGGCAAGCGGTTCAACGCTTACCTGCATCGCTGCCTCTAAAGCATGGAGTTGCAGGCGAGACCGGCGGCTTTGCCGAAACGGGCTAGCGTTTCCCTCGCGCCCGGTTAAGATTGGCCTTTGTCTTGAGAGCGCCCACGGCGCTTCAACTCTGGCCTTCATCATGCATTTCGATTTCGTAGACTTGCGATTGCTCCTCAACATCGCCGACACGCGGAACCTGGCGCGCGCAGCGGAACGCTCGCATCTGTCGGCGCCGGCGGCAAGCAACCGGGTCAAGAATCTCGAGGAACAACTGGGTTTCAAGCTGCTCTACCGCACCAGCCAGGGCGTGACGCTGACGCCTGCCGGCGAAGCTTTCGTGCATCACGCGCGGCTCGTACTGGAACGGGTCGAGCACCTGGCCGGCGACATGCAGGAGTATGGCGAAGGCGTCAAGGGACACGTGCGCATCTGGGCCAACACCACCGCGATCAGCGAGTTCATGCCGGCCGTGCTGAGTCATTTTTTGCGCGATCACCCTGACGTCAACATCGATCTGCGCGAAGTGTTGAGCGGCGAAATCGTCAAAGGCGTGGCGGATAGCGCGACGGATATCGGCATCGTCGCGGGTAACGTGCATGCGGAGCATCTGGAAATGCTGCCGTATCGCGACGACCGGCTCGTGCTGGTCACGTCGCGCGATCATCCGTTGGCACGTCTGGCGTCGGTGGACTTTGCGCAAGTGCTGGCGGCCAATTTCGTGAGCTTGCCGACTTCGAGCGCGATCCACGCATTCATCACCAGTGCCGCCGACGCGCTCGGCGCGCGTCTGAAATTGCGCATACAGGTGGGCAATTTCGAAGCCGCTTGCCGGATGATCGAAGCGGGCGTGGGCATCGGCATCGTGCCGGAATCGGTCGCGCTGCGGCACAAGAAGACGATGCAGATTGCCACGGTCGGACTGAACGACCCTTGGGCTGAGCGCAAGCTCAAAATCTGCGTGCGCAGCCTGAAGGACCTGCCGCCGTTCGCGCGTGTGCTCGTTGACCGGTTGATGGCGGGCGTTTGAGAAGCGCACCTTTGTCTACGCCGTAAGCGTCGATCTGGAGTCTTCAATAAGGGCGATTAGCTCGGGACTTGTGGCCTCGCATGCTCAGAACTCGTAGTCGACACACTGGCGCGATTCACGCAGTGGGGCGGTGAAGCTTTTGAGCGCCTCGTGCGCTGGATGACTCAGATAGGCGCTCATCGCGGCTCTGTCTACGAAGTCACACACCAGAACAAGGTCGTAAGTCGATTCGAGGTCTGTTGCCGCTACACCAACTTCCAGCTTCAGCATTCCCGGCACTATATCGCGGCATTCATCGAGCCTTTCTTTCAGCTTTTGTACATTTTCTGAACGCGATGCTCCCACTGCGTTCTCTTTGAGCTTCCACATCACAATGTGACGGATCACTGTATATCTCCTTTGAGTTCGGCCTTGCGCGTCATCGTTTCACGGCGCTTAGATGCGAAGACCGGGCTATTGATAAGCGTCAATTAGTCACGAGTTGGCGATCGGTAATTGCTTGCAAGGCGGCAATGTCGGCCTCCAGGGCTGGTGGCATATCCTCCCGCACGAAATCGAGCCACGATCGAATCTTTGCGTCGATGTATTGCCGGGAAAGATATAGCGCGTAAACATTCAGCGGCTGCAGTTCGAATCGAGGCAGGACCCGCACAAGCTCGCCGGAGCGCAAACCCGGAAGTGCAGACGCCGCAGGCAGTAAGCCGATGCCGGAGCCCTGCCGAATCACCAGCTCGAGCGCATCCGACAGATTCACCGAAAAGACCGATGGGCCAGGCGTGACTGTTACGGGTCCGTCGGTTCCCTCGAACATCCATTTCCCGTTTGGGAACACCGGATTTGTCAACTGGACACAGGTATGTCGCTGAAGCTCTTCAGGTTTAAGTGGCGTCCCATGTTTTCGGATATAGGCCGGTGAGGCGCACACGACACCTATGACCGTCCCAAGCCGATGTGCGATCAACCCGGAATCCGGAAGCTCCGGCGCAAGCATGATTGATGCATCGTAACCTTCATCGAGGAGATGCGGTACGGACTGCGAGAACGTCAGATCGATCTTGACTGACGGATAGCGCGCGCGAAAGCGCAGCAGTGTCGGGACGATGTGATGCTGCCCGAAGCTCGACATCGAATGGATTTTCAGCGTTCCGCCAGGACTCGTTCGCGCATCGCTTGCTTCGGCTTCTGCCCGCTCAATGTGGGAGAGTATCTTCTGACAATGATCGAGGTAGCGCTCACCGGCTTCAGTCAGGGCGATTTTGCGTGTCGTCCTGTTCAACAGGCGCGTGCTCAAGCGCATCTCGAGGTGCGAGACAGCACGCGATATCTGGCCGGTGGACATGTTCATCTGGCGTCCTGCTGCCGAAAAACCTCCGTCCGTTGCGACTCGCGCGAACACGCGCATGCTCTCAAGCGTATCCATAAGATTTCCGTTACATGCCGCTCGCCATGCCGAAGCGGGCTTTGAGTGTTTCAGTTAAAGCGCTATTTTTCGACAGTCGGTCATCGAGTCTTCCGAGGCATTTGTGCCGCGGTCATCAACCCGTTGAGCGCGATCCTCACAAGATCGCCTCCGGTCGGTCCTGCATGAAACTGCACCGCGGTGCCGTAAGTCAGTTCCATCACCAGCGCACCGAGTTCGAGCGCCGTTGCGGGCGCTCTGCCTTTCGGAAAAGCACGTAAAAGCAGCTTGCCGACGATCGTCCATTGCTTGGTGAACAGCTCGGTATGCCGTTTTGTCAGCGCTGCATCCTGCTTTGCATGACGGACCAGATCGAGTACTAACGGTCGCATGTCCGGTTCGTGAGTGTGAGAATTCGCCCATGCGCAAACCGCTTCGATGATTTCTTCCGGATCTGACACGCCTGCGAGTGCCGTCTCGATCTTTTCGATGTTTTGTCGAGTCGTGGCCTCGATCAATTGCAGGAAGATATCTTCTTTCGAGTCGAAGTTCGAATAGAACGCACCTTTCGTATAGCCGGCTTCCTCTGCAATCCGGTCGATGGATGCACCACCCAGTCCTTCGCGCGCAAACATTTTCGCGGCAGCAAGCATCAATTTCTCTCGCGTCTGTAAGCGACTCTCTTCTCTTGTCAATCTGGGCATTCCGGCGCTACCTCCTGGAAGTTTGACGTGTCAACCTGGCGCCGTCCTTGCCGAGTCTATGTGCACTGTGGGGACGACGGACATTCCGACACGAAGTCGATCAGCGGCTGGCTGGTTCGGATCAATGGTGATCTTCACGGGAAGCCGCTGAACCACTTTCGTAAAATTGCCTGTTGCATTGTCGGGTGCAATCGGTGAGAACGCGATCCCGCTGGCAGGGGCGAGACTGTCGATGTGGCCATGGATGATGGCGCCAGACAGCATGTCGATTCTGATTGTAACCGGTTGCCCGGGGCGAACATGCTGCAACTGGGTCTCGCGGAAATTGGCTTCGACATACGCCTGCTTCAATGGAACCACTGCGAGCAGCGGCGTGCCGACGTGAACATAAGCACCGGTCCGAAGGGTGCGCTGACCTACCATGCCGTCAATTGGCGCGACTATTCTCGTATAGGACAGGTTCAATTCCGCGGCCTGAAGCGTTGCCTTCGCCTTTGCAACCGTCGCGGTTGCCTGCTTTTGCTGGGCAAGAAGCACGTCGAGCTGATGTTGCGCGGCGTCGCGTGAGGCGGTGTCCTGCGCGTGACGGGCATTTGCAATCTGTAGTGTCGATTCGGCCTGCTGCTGCTCCTGAATCGTACCTGAACCGTCTTTCGCGAGATTCAAATAACGTTTCGAATTAGCCGCGGCGAAATTGACCGACGCGGTGTCACCGAGAATCGCAGCGTTGGCCTGCTGGATCAGGCTATGTTGTTGAACGGCGCTGGCCTGGAGCCTTGCTACGTCCGCCTCGGCGTTTTCGACGTCCGCCTTCGCGCTCGCGACGGCAACTACGAAGTCTCGATCATCGATCACGGCAAGTAACTGTCCTTTGTGAACAGTTTCATTGTCGTCCACCATGACCTCGAGTATGTTTCCGGCGACCTTCGGCGCGACAAAAGTCGAATCAGTCGCTATGTACGCGTCAGTCGTGGTCTGCTCCGAAGCTCTTCCTTCGTCGCGGTTGTAGAGATATAAGCTGGCGGCGCTGGCGGATATGAGCGCGATGGCAACGGCTATTTTCGCTGGTCGTGGGAGAGGCATGACAGTCACCTGGAAGTCGTATTGAGTATGGGCGGTCGAATGTAAGTCAGGTTCAGAACGAGCGGAATCAACAGAACGGCAAGGGCGCCGAGAATCAGATAGGAGTCGGCTATCGCGAGAACGAAGGCCTGCCGTGAGATGCGCTCAGCGAGGTCGCCAAGCGTTGACGGCCTGATCATTCCAGCGCCTGCAGCGGAATCCAGAATGACGTTGGCATGCATCTTTTCCCGGAGCACGAAAACGCGCTCGAGCATGGCATCCCCCAGCAGCGTTCCAAAAGCGCGAAACATGTTGATGATTCCCGATACGACCGGTCCTTCCATTGGTTGCACGACGCTGGTTGCCAGAAACAGCAAGGAGATCACAGCCATTGGCTGTCCGAGGGCCTGAAGCACCTGACCCATCAGGAACTCGTGCGCGATCCACTCCGATGTCACCTGGGCGTTCACCAGGCACGATGCCGCCAGAAACGCCAACCCCGTAGCGAACACGTGGCGCGCGTCGATCCATTGCTTGTAGAGAAGAAAGGAGACGGCAGGGCCGCACAGGATCTGAGGGACGCCAACCAAAAGTCCAATTCCTGCAATGTACGGTGTGCGGAATCCGTGTACTTCGATCAGATACTGTGCGGGTAGAAGCGAACCGGATAACAGCACGACCACCAGCGCAATAAAGATCGTAAATCCAAGCCCGAGGTTTCGTCGGTGGAGCAATTGAAGCTTGATGAACGGCAGAGGGTGAAACCACTCGGCAAGCAGAAATACAAACAGCAATATTGCGCCGAGGCAGAATAGCCAGGTGATAAGTGCGTCGTTAAACCAGTCGTAGCGCTCGCCCTGAGCCAATCCAACGCCTATACAAACCAGACCGCAGACGCCACTGAACAACCCCAGCCAGTCGAGGTTCTTGAAGCGGTCCAGGCGAACGGGATCCTGCGGGATGCCCCAGGCGACGGCCCAGATGGAGAAAATCGCAAGCGGAACGATTTGCCAGAACACGAGATGCCAATTGGACAACGTATCGGTGTACGTCGCGGAAAGCCACGTAGCAACATTTGGCGAAAAGGTCGCCGTCATCGCATACAACGCCAGTCCGTATAGCCTGAACGAAAGAGGGAAGAACCGGAGCGCTGCCGCCATCAGAACGGGAATGAGCAATCCACCGAAAAACCCTTGCAGGCATCGAAGCGCCAACAGCGCGCCAAAGCCAGGTGCAAGCGGGGTGAGCAATCCCAGCACAGTGAAGATGACGACTACGCCCACGTGAAAGCGTCTGAACGAGAACGTGACGGCGAACCAGGCCGCAAAGGGCATGGCGGCAAGCTCGAAAGCGGAGTACAGGCTGCCGATCCAGCTACCTTCATCGGCACCGACGCCGAATGCCGTCTTGATGTCGATGAGCGACAGACCACCGATTCGACTATTCAGGCCGGACATCATCGCGGCCGCGAAGACCCCAAGTACGCCAACCAATATGCGGCTGTTGAACGGATGCGGCGCGGCCGGCGTCGCCTGCGGCGACGCGGTGTGTTGCATCGATGTGATTGCTGCTGGCGTATTCATACTGTAAAGTATTTAAATACTGATTGGTATTTAAAGGAGCGAACACATGGATACCCCTATGTCCGAATGGCATGAAGTCGTCGAGTCAGAAACTAGCGCTTGGGCGCGTGATCTCGATCCGAATCTGTTCAGCGTCGATCATCGTCGGTTGTACGTTTGGCAGGACGAACTGGACGGTCAATGGCGCTGGGAAATCGAAACGTTCAGCGGTACCGGCGAGGCCGGATCAGGTATCGCCTGCGGCCTCGCAGAAGCCCAACTCGCTGCGGATCGTGCCGCTGCAGAGGCCTCAGGATCTCGCGGTTAGCCACCCGCCACCCCACTTGCGGGCGCGGGATGTCCCGCACTCGCGACAGGGGTCGTCTGGCCGTTGTCGAGTGGGGCATTCCATCCGCCGCCGAGAGACTTGTAGAGCTTCACCATCGCGAGCGAAACATTCGTCCGGCTCTGCGATAAAGCGGTTTCACTGGCGAGCAGGTCGCGTTGAGCGATGAGTACGGTCAGAAATGTGGAAGCGCCTTGTCCATAGCGATTCTTCGCGGTCTCAAATGCAATGCGGTTTTCATCGACGGCGGTGCCAAGCTGCGCGTACCGAAGTTGCTCGCTCCGATACGCCGTGATGCTGTCGTCCACCTCGTGCCAGGCGCCGAGAACCGTGCGTTGATACTGGATAGCGGCTTCCTGCTGCCGTGCTTTGGTCAAGGCGAGTGTGCCCATGAGGCGACCACCTTCAAAAATCGGTAGATGCAGCACAGGGCCGAACGCAAACTGTCGCGCGCTCCAGTCTCCCGCTTCGCTGAATTTCAGTGCCTGAATGCCGAAACTGCCGGTCAGACTGACGGTCGGGTAGAAGTTGGCTTTGGCTGCGCCGATGTCGGCGGTCGCGGCGTGCAATGCTGCCTCCGCACGCAAAATGTCCGGACGGCGGTGCGCGAGCTCTGATGGAAGCCCGACCGGCACGTTATCCGGCGGGACCGGAACGGTCACTGCCGCCTGCAGTTCGTCATCGAGCGCATGCGGCGCTTCGTCGACCAGAAGCGCCAATGCATTCATGAGCGCGGACACCTGCCGTTCGAGGTCGGGAATCGATGCGCTGACCGTTGCAAGCTGCGCTGCCGCGCTCGCACTGTCGTATCGGGTTGCGACGCCTTCATCCTGCCGATGTTTCGCAAGCCGCAGACTCGCGCGTGCAATGTCCTGGTTCTTTCGCGCTATGTCCAGCGTGTTCTGGACACCGCGAAGCTCGAGATAGGTCCGCGCGACTTCGGCGGAAACGGATACTTTTACGCCTGCGGCTTCGAGTGCCGCTGCTTCTGCGTTGGCCTGCGCGGATTCCCGGGTTCGCCGCACACGCCCCCACAGATCCAGCTCCCAGCTCGCGTCGAATCCGTACTGCCAAAGATTGTATGGCGCGGAGCCGCCACTTCCACTCAGTGCACTCGTTCCATAAGGGTCGGCACCGTTGGCTGCGGTTGCGCTGACCGGGCTGGACGGCCCGGTCAGTTTGAGTATTCCGTTTGGACTGGCCCGCTCACGCAACTCGGACGCATTCGCGCCGATGGTCGGATATAGATCGGCGCCCGCGATACGGAGCTTTGCTCTGCTTTGACCTATCCGCGCCTGCGCGGATTGCAGATCCAGGTTTTGACTCGTCGCGCGGACTTCGAGCGATGTCAGCAGAGGGTCGTTCAATAGCGTCCACCATTCCGGATTGAGGTACTGATCCGTCAGCCGACTTGGCACATCATTCGTGCGGCTGGTGAGCGAACTAAGGGGTGGTGTCGCGTTCGGCGACCGGAAATCGGGGCCGACACTGCAAGCAGCCACGCTTAAAAGCGCGAGCGCGGACAGTGAAGCACGCATTGAAGCTGTCAGAGGCATCTCGATTCCCGGCACGGTGATGATGTGCCTTTAATATACCATAAGGTATTTGAATACTAAAAGGTATATTAAGTTGCTCCGGGCACTCGCCTTGAAAGCGTCGGCGCACGGCTGCTGACTCATTCAGCCCGCGACGGCTGGAGCTGAGCGGGTCGATTGTCATGACGTTGCTCGTTCGCAGCCGGCTCGGAGCGCCTTTGCGCGATGCGCAGACTTTGTGGATAGTGAACCCAATCGCCGGGGTTATACCCACGTTGCTCCAGGTCGGCTAGTTCTTCACGAACCTGGGTGCGAGTGGGATGTTCGGTGTCTTGCGCGAATACTGTCACGGGAACGATCGAAGCGAGTGCCAGGAGGCAAAGCGGAACGGGATGTGTCATGGCTGGCATGGCCTTGGGCTGGTGAGTTGGAAAGCGATTGACCGTAAACATACTTAAAAGTATCTGCATACTTTAAGGGATGTAAATGTGGTTTTCGATGCTTTCCGGCAACGGCATAGAGCGCTAATCGCAAACGTACTGATCGCGTTTTAGCACCTGTGCTTCACTCAGCGATGAGCGGAGGCGATGCCCTGTCCCCCGCATTTCCGTCGTCGGCTTTGCGCGAACGGTACGTTCGCGGAAAACGAACGGTCGCTATCGCCATTCGCGTCCGGCTACGACATGAACGGCTCATCACACGCTTTTGCGCATGTGGTCGGCGTGCCAACCATTTCGATAGCCATCAAGAAATGGTTTCCATGACGCTCGATGTGGTGCGCGCGGTGGGAATTCCACCATAGTGACTTACTAATCGACGTGGTATCGTTTTCAGACCCATCTCGCACCTTACGTTCGCGCTGGCCGAGCAGTTAGCGTTGAAACGCTGGGCGGCCAGGACGTTCGCGGCAAGCGCCCCAGAGGCCGGAGACGTTTCATGGATATCTACTTAAGTATTGAAGCATTCGTGCGTGTCGCCGAGTCCGGCAACTTCGCGGCAGCGGCGAGGCAAATCGGCGTCGCCAAGTCTGTCATCAGTACGCGGGTACAACAACTTGAAGAGCATCTGGGCGTTTCGCTTTTTCACCGCTCGAGCAGGGCGGTGAAACTGTCGGAGTTTGGCATCTCCTACTACTCCGAGTGTCACGATCTGATCGGTCGCATGCAGGCGCTTTCCCAGCGATCGCGAGACACGACCACTGCTCTAGCCGGAACCATACGGGTCGCCGCACTGAACGGTTTCGCGCTCGAACACCTTCCCGGCATCATCGAGACATTCAGGAAAAGTAATCCGCGCGTCGAGTTCGATGTCTTCGCAAACGATCAGGTAGTGGACCCGGTGCAGGAGGGTTATGACGTCGTGCTTCAGATATTCCCGCCAGCGTCGGAATCTCTGATCGAGCGTCGACTATTTCGGATGCGAGGGGTGTTTGTCGCCACTCCGGGATATCTTGAAGGCGTGGCGCCTATTTCGACTCCAGACGATCTCGGTGCGCACGATTTCGCGTGCTACCGATACTATCCGTGGCGCAACCGATGGTCGCTAAACAACGGTTCGCAGCACAGCGAGGTGACATTGGTGCCTGCGCTTCGCTCCAATAGCGTACATCTGGTGCAGGAGTTTGCACGCAGGGGGATGGGAATCGCGTATCTGCCGACCATGGTTGCCTATCACGATCTTTTGCAAGGACGGCTCGTTCGTGTCCTGTCCGAGTTCGAGACGGATGTTCCGTACTTTTCTGCAGTCTACCCAACCTCACACCGCGCGACGGCGAAAGTGAAGCTGTTCCTCGATCTGCTCTCGTCTACGTTTTCGATGGAACCCGAATGGGATCGCTTGCTCGGTCTTACGCCAGGAAGCAGCACCTGATTTTTACCGCGGTCAAACTGACCCGCGTTTTCTTCGGCAGGGCAGCAGCATCTAGAATCGCGTTTGAATGCCCACGCGGCCTATGCATTGAGAACGGCTGCTCGACGGCCCAAATGTTCCGTTGATAGAAGCCGAGGCGCCCGAATTTGCGATCTGGTAGACAACGTTGACATAAGTCGTCGTCCGCTTGGACAGAATGTATTGTGCAACCGCCGTCACCTGATGAGCGTGGTGCCGATTGACAACGTCATTACCCCACATGTACATATAGTCCGCGCCGAACGCGACAGCAGGTGTGAAGCGATACAAGCCGCCGCTCTGGATCATGTTCACCGTCGCCCCGTTCGCGGTGTTGTGTGTGTTCGTATATAGCGCGGAGATCTGGCTTGTTCCGATCGAATATCGCACGCCGGCGCCGATATTCTGGATGGCCCCGCCTCCCAACTGCGCATAGCGCACGGATGTATAGGCCGCGCCGATGGCGAGTGGACCAGCAGCGAAACTTCCGCCCGCACTCGATGCGCTATTCTGTCTAAAATTTCCTGCAGCATTCCCGAACGCAAAAAGATAGCCCACCGTCATGCCGGCGAGTGTGGGCGATTTATATTTGATTGAATTGGACAGCGGTTCGCTTCCGTTCATATGGTCAAAATCATATGCTTCGTTCGGGGGTGAATCTGGAAGCTCGAGCCCGCTGAATGGGCCGTCCCGGAAGTTATAAAAACCACCCATGTATGCGGCGGCGTCCGCGTCGATGTCTCCTAGAAGGGTGTCGACCATGAAGTCTTGCTGGCGTCCGAATGTCAACGTGCCTAGATGATCATCTGATAGTCCGACGAAAGCTTCGCGAGAAAATAAAAGCCCGCTCGATTGATCCGCGTTGCTCCTGAAACCCACTGTCGATCCCGTACCAAGCAGGAATTGCGAGACGAGCCGAAAGATAACTTTCGTGCTTGTATCGATTTGCTCGCTACCTTGGAGCCCGAAAAGATTAGGAACGCCGACCCCGTCGTCCATTTTCCACGACGATGAACCGCCGCGATTGCTAATGTACGAGATGCCTGCATCGATCAGACCAAACATCACGACGCTATTTTCAGCACGGACAAACGGCGCGAAGGTGAACAAGGTTGCTGCAATGACAACGGCTTTTTTCATCTTTCCCTTCCGTTCAATTCTGAAAAGCGGAGGCGCGGACGAGTTGCAAGGCCGCGAGAAGACCCGTTTCCGGCCTCGCCTCGCGAGGTCAGAAAGGTTTAGTGCGTTGTGTGTGGACGTCCGCGGCGGATGCCATCAGGCGGTCCGACAGCGTTATGCGCTGTCAGACCTTCAGACGTCTGTGCGTCATGCAGCGAGGAGTTGCGGTTCGACAAACCGCTTGCCATTCAGCTTTTCGAAGTCGAGCAGGATCTGCCGCATGACGGAGCGATCGGTGCCGGCCTTTTCGAACATGGCAGTGTCGCGGGCGCGTTGGGCCGGGTCGCTTTCTTTCATCCACGTGAAGTTGGCAGTGGCCGTCGGAGAGGTGAACTCAAGAAACACCTTGCGGCGATCGACGGCGTATTCGTCGAGCAGCCTGAGCGGCGCGGCTTCCTTGATCACGGAGATCAGTGCTTCAGCAAGATGCTCCGCATCGAGCACGCCACCCGACAACCCGAGACCACCCATGGGATTGGTTGCGTGCGCGGCATCACCGGCGAGAATCACGCGGCCACGGCGGAATTCCGGTGCGCACCGCTGATGAACCCGGTACGGATTGAGGTGATCGACTCGATACTGTTCGGGTGCGGGAGCGCCGGGGAGCAGGCGCTTGAAGCGTTCAGGCAGACGTCGGCGAACTTCGGCCTCCGATATAGACGGATCTTCGCCGTAACAGACACGCCATAGGCCACTCTGATCGAGTTGGACGACGACAGCCCAATCCACAGGGTCGTGAACGAAATTGGCGCGTGAGTAGCCATGCAGCGAGAAGTCGTAGAAAACGTTGCTTGCCACGAGACGCTCAGGCCAGGTGATCCCGTCGAAGGTCATGCCGATTTTTTCGCGCACCGTGCTGCGGGCGCCATCGGTGGCTGCGACCCAGCGCGAGCGCAGGCGTGTCGTGCCACCCGGCCCCGTGGTCTGGATAGTTGCCCATGACGAGTCCTGGTCGATGCTTTCCACGCGATGATTCCAGCGGATATCGACATTGGTTAGCGTGCGCAAATGCTGAAGGATGACACCGGACACGTGGTTCTGTCCGAGCAGCAACATGTATGGGTAGTTTGTGTCCTTGGCGAGGACACTCCAGTCCATTTTGGCGATGAGTGAACCATCGCCGTGACGATAGGCGAAGTCAGGACACCACACTGCGCGTTTGCGAATATCGTCGAGCAGGCCGAAGCGGTCCAGAGCTGCGGCAGTGGGTGGCATGTAGGCCACGGCGCGTGGCGACGGCGAGATGCCGGATTCTGATTCGAGTACGACAACACGAACGCCGGCCCTGCCGAGTTTGAGGGCGGTAAGGAGTCCGACGGGGCCTCCACCGACGACGACCACTCCATCCAATGTTTCCATGTTCTGTCTCCTATCGATGTGCATCTGCAGGGGAAAATTCCGCCACCTGAAAGTCGAACTGCGCGTGGTCGGGAAATTTGAATCAAGCGTAACCAACCGGATTAACTGAGGCAATGCGATCCGGTTTGCCGTTCGCAAACGGACTGATCGGTTTTTAGCGGTGCCCTGCGCACGTATCGGGAGGGTAAATCCGGTTGACATGCGTTTAATGACGGAACAGTGCGATGTTCGCCGCAGGAAGCCGCGAATTGATCGTTTGTTTTTTGCAACCGCATGGTTCGTCAAACCGGACCGTTGGCGCCGTTGTTTTGTTGGGGGCTCCTGCTTATGCTGAAACGAGCAGATGACCGGTCCTTGATCCGGGTCGATTGCAATCTGCGTTCAGACAGAAAACCCAACTTAGGGAATAGACATGGCAACCAAAATTCAGATCGTTTTCTACAGTTCGTACGGGCACATCTACAAGATGGCCGAGTCAATTGCCGCCGGCGCGCGAGCAGTTGGTGATACGGAGGTCACACTGTTGCAGGTTCCCGAACTCGTACCCGAGGATGTTCTGGTCAAGAGCGGGGTCAAAGGCTATCGCGCTGCTTTCGGAAGTATTCCTTACGCAACGCCGGAAATTCTCGCGGAAGCGGATGCCATTATCTTCGGTACGCCGACGCGCTTCGGCAACATGTGCGCACAGATGCGCAACTTCCTGGATCAAACCGGCGGCCTGTGGATGTCGGGTGGCTTGATCGGCAAGGTCGGCAGCGTATTTACGAGCACAGCATCCCAGCACGGAGGCCAGGAGACGACGATCACCAGCTTCCACACCACGCTGCTGCATCACGGCATGGTGATTGTTGGCGTTCCTTATTCCGAACAGCGTCTCGTCAACATGAGCGAAATCTCCGGCGGTACGCCGTACGGCGCCTCCACGTTGGCCGGTGCCGACGGCTCGCGCCAGCCCAGCGAAAATGAACTGCAAATCGCCAGGTTTCAAGGCGAGCATGTCGCGACAATCGCCAAGCGTCTGGTCAGCAGGACAAATTGATCGCCTTGGCCCGATCGCAGGGTCATTCGCAACAACTACCTCATGTGTGAGTGGGAGGCTCCATTGGCGCGCATATTTATCCGAAGCGATCGTGCGGGTTCGCCACTAAGTAGATCTCCTGGCGACGTCTTCGAGTACGTGTGGTTCGCGAATCCAGAACGGCTCAGGCGTTGATGTGAGAACCGTCGCGACTTAACCTTCATTCACGCATCACATTCATGGAATTTTTGGAGGCAGACATGGAACAGACACTATTCGGCAGCTTGAATAGTTTCAAGAAAGGGTCAATCGAGATCATCAGCGGAAAGCCCGAGCATTACGCGATGTCGAACGTGTTCGAGGTCGCAGGCACCGCTAAGCCATACGAAAAGATTGTCGTGGGGAAAAATCTCAAGTACGTGATCGAGACTCTCCGTGCGGAAGGAGTTTCGCCGTGGTTCAGCGCATCGCACGATGAGTTTGTCGTGGCGCTCGATGGTGAGATCGACGTGCATTTTGTCAAACCATCTGAGGGCCCGCTCGTCGATGCGAGTATTGAAGGCAGCGTGCGTCTCGATACGAAGCCGGCGGGCCAGGCGATGGGACGCGTGCGTTTGCGCCGAGGCCACCAGGCACTATTGCCCGCGCACTCCGCTTATCGCTTCGATGCGGTGACGACAGGCGTGCTACTTGTGCAAACCATTCTCGGCCGTCACTCGGTCGAGAAGTGGGCCGATATCTGCGTGCGCTGATTCACTCACTCTTGAGACAAGCCAATTACGGAGTTCATTGTGGAAAACAAAAGCAACCTTCAAGCTGTCACGGCGAGTGAGGCGGACGCGGTAACCGGTTATCGCACATTTCAACTCGGCGACTTCGAGTTCAGCCGCGACTCGTATTTCGCCACCGTGAAGTGGCCCGTCAATGGGCAGACGCGCACTCACCAGATTCCCGCCGACGACTTTCTGCGCGCGATGATGCGCGACGTCGCCTGGGGTTTCTTCTACGGCTGGGTCAACTTCGATCACGTCATCGGCACGCGCAACCACTACGGCAAGGTCGACCTCTATGCCGGCTCGTACAACGCGAGCTTCAAGGAAGCGGGCATCGATTTCACGCAGCAGTTCGAGACGCCGCTGATCATGGCGACCTTCAAGGCAATCCTGAAAGATTGGGTCAATGAAGGGTTCGACCCATTCGCGGCACCCGGAGAGACCGGATCGGCCTTCGGCAGCAAACATGGCGACAACATCGAGGCCATCGAACGGTTCCGCATTGCGACTAAACGTATGCCGGGCATGGAGGGCGATTCGCCGCTGCGCGACGATCTGCCAGTCAATCGTCACTTTGCCGACGTCGTCCAGGACGAGCCGGAGATTCACGCTGAGCCGGGCTTCGAGAAGACGCTGCACGCGTTCAGTCTGTTCAAGTATCTGTCGCGTTCGGATGTGACGTGGAACCCGTCCGTTACGTCGGTATGCCAGCAAAGTCTTTTTTGCCCGACTACGGAAGAATTCATGTTGCCCGTGTTCCACGGCAATGACCGCGTCGAATGGTTCCTGCAGCTTTCGGACAAGATCATCTGGGACATTGCGGACAAAGATAGTGGCGAACCGCGTGCGCGTATCACGATGAATGCGGGCGATATCGCGGCAATGCCCGCGGATATCCGCCACAAAGGGTACTCGCAGAAACGCTCGATGCTGCTGGTGTGGGAGAACGCCACGCCCGATCTGCCCAAGCGCTACGAAAGCGGTGAACTGCCGCCGTATCCGATCCAGATGTAATTCTTCGACTTCTCCCTCGACTGTTTCGACTGCGCTGGCAGCGCCAGCGTCGCGGGAGAAGTCGCGTCCAGATTTTCACCGCGCAGGATTGACATGCAAACCCAACTCTTTATCGGCGGCCGCTTCGTGCAATCGGCAAGCGGCGAAACAGTCGCTACGCTGAACCCGCACGATAACTCGGTGATCGCCGATGTATCGATGGCCGGCCCTGCGGACGTCGATCGAGCTGTCGCGGCGGCGAAGGCCGCATTCCCGAAGTGGAGCAAGCTCGCCGCCGCGGAGCGAGGGCGTCTGCTGCTCAAACTCGCCGACGCGATAGAAGCAAATGCCGACGCGCTCGCCCGGCTCGAATCGCTCGACACGGGCCATCCGATCCGCGATACCCGCAACCTCGACGTGCCGCGCACCGCGGCCACGTTCCGCTATTTCGGCGGCATGGCCGACAAGTTCGAAGGTTCGGTGATTCCTGTAGAGCCAGGCTTCCTCAACTACGTGACGCGCGAGCCGGTCGGCGTGGTGGGACAGATCGTTCCCTGGAATTTTCCGCTGATGTTCACGAGCTGGAAGATGGCGCCGGCGCTGGCGGCGGGCAATTGCGTCGTCATGAAGCCGGCTGAACTGACGCCGCTGTCCAGTCTCGCGATTGCCGAATTGATGGCCGAAGTCGGTTTTCCTGAAGGCGTCGTCAATATTCTGCCGGGCTTGGGTCAGGTGGCGGGTCAGTACATTGCCGAACATCCGCAGATCAGCAAGGTCGCCTTCACCGGATCGACTGCTGTGGGCCGCAGGATCGTGCAGGCGTCGAGCGGCAATCTGAAGAAGGTACAACTCGAACTTGGCGGTAAAGGCGCCAATATCGTTTTCAAAGACGCCGATATCGGCGCCGTCGTGCAAGGCTCCGCGTTTGCGATTTTCCACAACCAGGGGCAAGCTTGCATTGCCGGTTCGCGGATGATCGTGCACGAATCGATCGCGGATGAAGCACTCGAAAAGTTCGCCGCTTTGAGCCGCACGATCAAAATCGGCGATCCACTCGATCCATCCACCGAAATGGGACCGCTCACCTCGCGTCAGCATCGCGACCGTGTGCTTTCGTTCGTCGATGTCGCGCGCGAACAGGGTGGTCGCGTGCTTGCCGGCGGCAAGGCGCCAAATAATGCCGCGCTGGCCAACGGTTGCTATGTCGAGCCGACCATCGTCGAAGCGAAGCCGGAGCATCGGGTCTCGCAGGAAGAAGTGTTCGGGCCGTTCATGACGGTCACGACATTCCGCACCGACGAAGAAGCACTCGCCATTGCGAACGGCACCGAATATGGTCTCGGCGCGGGTCTGTGGACGCGTGATCTGCAACGCGCGCATCTGATCGCGCGCGAGATTCGGGCCGGCATGGTGTGGGTCAACTGCTATAAGCGTGTCAATCCTGGTTCGCCCTTCGGCGGCGTCGGCGCAAGCGGCTACGGCCGCGAAATGGGATTCGAAGCGATGCGTGAATATACGCAGCCCAAGTCGGTCTGGGTCAACGTGGACGCGCAGCTTCCGCCTTACTACCCGCGCTGAGCCGACATGAAGCCATTCATCTACAACGGTTTGCCTTCACGCGTGATCTTCGGTCAGGGCAGTCTCGACCAACTCGGCCGCGAGATCGACTTGCTCGGCGCGACGCGCGCGCTTGTGCTGGCCACGCCGCAACAGCGTGCGCAGGCGGACGCGCTGGCCGCGAGTCTCGGATCGCGCGCGGCCGGCGTGTACGCAGAAGCGGTGATGCACGTGCCTGTTGAAACAGCGCGCGCGGCGCGTGAGTTTGCAGCGCGCGTCGGCGCGGATTGTGCGATTGCATTGGGAGGCGGCTCGACTACCGGCCTCGGCAAGGCGATTGCACTTGAAACTTCTCTGCCGATCATCGCCATTCCGACCACTTATGCCGGCTCGGAAATGACGCCCATATATGGCCTCACGGAGGCCGGCGTGAAGAAGACAGGACGCGATCTGCGCGTGTTGCCGAAGACGGTGATCTACGACCCGGCCTTGACGACGACATTGCCTCGGGCATTGTCGCTGACCAGTGGCATCAACGCGATTGCTCATGCGGCGGAAGGACTCTATGCGCAGGACGCGAACCCGATCGTCAGTCTGATGGCGGAAGAGGGTATCCGCGCGCTCGGCGCCGGGCTGCCGCGAGTGATGCAAGACCCTGCCGACCCGCACGCGCGCGCTGACTGTCTTTACGGCGCATGGCTGTGCGGTTCGGTACTCGGAAGCGTAGGCATGGCGCTGCATCACAAGCTGTGTCACACGCTCGGCGGGACATTCAATCTGCCGCATGCGGAAGCCCATACGATTGTCCTCGCGCACGTGCTGGCCTATAACCGCGACGCCGCACCCGTCGCGATGAAGCGCATTGCCCGCGCGTTGCACGCCGACGACGCTGCGCAAGCAGTGTTCGATCTAGCTCGCGACAACGGGGCGCCGACTGCATTAAAGGACATCGGCCTTAAAGAGGACGATCTCGAAGTTGCGCTTACGCTCGCTTTGAAAAACCCGTACTGGAACCCGCGTCCCGTGGAGCGCGGACCATTGCGCGCCCTGCTTGAAAACGCGTTCGAAGGGCGAAGGCCGACGTAGCGACGCAGTGGCACTTGACGCAGCTTTCTTCCGAATCGAACATCGAGCGACGCAATGAAACAGCCAATGAAACAATCTCCTCTCCATCCCCTGACCGAACGTGTTCTGGACACCGTTGCGGGCGGTGCCGATGCACGCCTGCAAGAAATCATGAGGTCGCTCGTCGAGCATCTGCACGCGTTCGCCATCGAAGTTCAATTGACCGGCGACGAATGGCGGCGAGGCATCGATTTCCTCACTGCGACGGGGCAAAAGTGCGACGGCATTCGCCAGGAATTTATTCTCTTGTCGGATACCTTGGGCCTGTCGATCGTACTCGACGCGATCAATCATGGACATGAGGGCCACAGTACCGAAAGCAGTCTGCTCGGGCCGTTTTATCGTGAAGGCGCAAACGAGGAGGCATTCGGCGCCAACATCGCGCGTACGGAAGGGGAACCCGCGCTCATCCATGGACGCCTGATCGATGAGCACGGCGGCCCGGTGGCGGGCGCTCTCATCGAAGTCTGGCAGACGGCGAACAACGGCATGTACGAAGGTCAGGACATGGATCAGCCGGAGAGTAATTTGCGCGGCAAATTCCGCTCCGGTCCGAATGGCGAATACGCGTTCAGAACCATCAAACCAACCAGTTATCCGATTCCGACGGACGGCCCGGTTGGACAGATGCTGCTGGCAACCGGCCGCCATCCGATGCGCCCTGGACACATTCATTTCCTGATCGAAGCGCCCGGTTACGAGACGCTGACGACTGCGCTCTATTCGGCGCGCGACGAGTACATCGATTCCGACGCGGTGTTCGGTGCAAAGCCTTCTCTCGTCATTGACTATGTGCCGAATGACAATGAATCGGCGGCCGGGAAGTGGGATTTGCCGAGCCCGTTCTACGAAGTGCAGCGCGATTTCGTGTTGTGCCGGCGCAGTGCCTGAGGGGGCGATGCGATGTCCGTAACGCAAGATGAACAGCAAGCGGGCTTTCTCTGCGTGCTCGATGACGTGCCAGATGGTGGCGCAATTGGCGTTTCGGTTCAGGGGGACTTGGGAATGCCAGGCGTCGTCGTTGTGCGGCGTGGCGACCATGCGTGGGCATATCACAACGTCTGCCCTCATTTTTCGATCCCGCTGAATTACGAGCCCGACACGTTCTGGGCCTACGATGGTGAACTGCTGATGTGCGCGCATCACAGTGCGATGTTTCGCTTTGAAGACGGACGGTGCGTCGACGGCCCGTGTATGGGCGCGACACTGACACCGGTCGGTGTATGCGTTGAGGGACGGAAAGTGGTGGTAAAGGCGTGAGGTCGTCTGAGTAGTCTATGAGTTAACTCGAGCGGCTCGACTAGGTAGATTGACTCGGCCGGCGGCCCCACGCCTCAGCCGGACGAAGCTAACTATGGTACGAGGAGTGTTTTTCCCGGCTTGTGTTTTAAACCTTCCATCATCTGGTGGGCGAGTTGCGCCTGACGAAGAGGGAGCACGTCACCAATAGAGGTTTTCAACTGGCCAGTCGCGGCGAGATCGGCGAGTTTTTCGAGAGTCGATGTGTTGACGGAGACCAGCAGGAAATCCGCGCGTAATCCGCATTGTGACGCACGCTCGGCGTCCGGCTTCTCAACAATGGATACGATTGCGCCACCGCGCTTGACGAGCGGATAGGAAGCCTTGAGCACATCACCCCCGACAGTATCGATCACCGCATCGAACACGCCCCGATATGCATCGAGTGATTGTGATCGTTCCACAACCTCTTGCGCACCGCTGTCTCTGACGCTCTCGAGATCGCGTTGCGAAGCGGTGGCAACAACCTCGGCGCCGGCAATGCGGGCTAGTTGCACAGCGTAAGCGCCGACGTTCCCCGCACCGCCATAAACGAGCACTCGTTGACCAGGCGAGATTTTCGCGAAGTCGTGCAGCATTTGCCACGCGGTAACGGCGATGACAGGCAATGATGCTCCCTGCTCGAAATCCATTGACGATGGCAGTTTTGCGATCATGCCTGCGTGGACCGGGGCGAACTCGGCGTAACCGTTCGTGAAGCGCGGATTGGTCGCGCCGAATACACGATCGCCTATTGCAAAGTCCGTCACGCCCTGCCCAACTTCGACGACTGTTCCTGAGATGTCCGATCCCGGCACTAACGGCAGCGGCTGCGGAAGCACGCTTTTCCCCGCGCGGATCCAGGCATCCCAAGGACCGACACCGGCGTTCGCGACTTGAACGACAACCTCTTGCGCCGCGGGTCGAGGCCGTTCGAGATCGACCAACTCAAGGACTTCCGGACCGCCGAACCTTGAGACCTGAATTGCTTTCATCATCGTCGTCATTTTTGTCTCCGATAGTCTGGGAAATCGACGGCTGCAGGTATGCGGGCAATATGCTTGCGAACGGTAGCCGGAAAGACAGGATACACGCCGAATTTCACGGCGCAAACGCGCTAGAAGGGCATAAGGCAAAATACGTAGGAATTTCCTAAGAGAAACGCCGTTTCTCATCGTAACGTCTCCATCTTCGTCGCCAGGACCCGCTCGAAACGAACGGAGTGGCAAGGCGAACGGCAACGTTTCTTGCAGTCCATCGGTAGCAGGCTCACCCCGCCCAGCAAAGGTTTGGTGAGCAAGTCGGCGCCTTGTGTCCGGAGCTGTCAGACGGCTCCTTACCTTTCTAAGCGAACGCTTCCCTTGCCGCCACAAAAGCCCACGTGTATAGTTTCCGAACTTACTCTTGTTTCGCATCGGAAATTAAAGGGATTCTCATGGACGCTTCCACCATCCTCGCCGACCTCGGCATCGCCCACGCGGCGCAAGCCGGCGACATCGCGGTTCATTCGCCCATCACCGGCGAGCTCATCGGCCGCGTGGCCAGCAACACGGTGGCGGAAGTCGACACGGCCCTCGCCCAGGCAAAAGACGCATACACCGCCTGGCGCAACGTGCCGGCGCCGCGGCGCGGCGAACTGGTGCGTCTGCTGGGCAACCGTCTGCGCGAGAAGAAGCAGGCGCTCGGCAGCATCATCACGCTCGAGACCGGCAAGATTCTTCAGGAAGGCTTGGGCGAAGTGCAGGAAATGATCGACATCTGCGATTTCGCGGTCGGTCTGTCGCGTCAACTGTACGGCCTGACGATCGCCTCGGAGCGTCCGGGGCATCGCATGGCAGAGACGTGGCATCCCATGGGCACCTGCGTCGTGATCTCGGCGTTCAATTTTCCGGCCGCGGTGTGGTCGTGGAATGCGGCGCTCGCGCTGGTCTGCGGCAATGCGGTGATCTGGAAGCCGTCGGAAAAGACGCCGCTCACCGCGCTCGCCGTCAATCAGATTCTCACCGAGGCATTGCAGGAATTCGGCGACGCGCCGGCCGGCCTCACCGCCTTGATCAACGGCGGCCGCGATGTGGGCGCGAAGCTGGTGGCCGATCCGCGCGCGTCGATTGTCAGCGCGACGGGCAGCACGGAAATGGGCCGCACGGTCGGCGTGGAAGTGGCGAAGCGCTTTGGCCGCTCGCTGCTCGAACTCGGCGGCAACAACGCGGGCATCGTCACGCAAACGGCGGATCACGAACTCGCCATGCGCGGCATTCTGTTTTCGGCGGTGGGCACTGCGGGCCAGCGTTGCACGTCACTGCGCCGTTTGTTCGTGCATGAGAGCGTGTATGACAAAACCATCGAGCGTCTTAAGCAGTTGTACAGCAAGGTGCCGATCGGCAATCCGCTCGAAACGGGCACGCTGATGGGCCCGCTGATCGACAAGCAATCGTATGGCCGCATGCAGGAAGCGCTGCAACAGGCCACGGCAGAAGGCGGCAAGGTGTTCGGCGGCGAACGTGTCGACGTGAAGGGCTATGAAAACGGCTACTACGTGCGTCCGGCGATCGTCGAAATGCCGTCGCAAACGTCGGTGGTGCTGAAGGAAACTTTTGCTCCGATTCTGTACGTGTTGCGTTACACAGATTTCGCCGACGCAGTCGAAGCGAACAACGCAGCGGTGCACGGCCTGTCGTCGTGCGTGTTCACCACCGATCTGCGCGAAGCGGAACGTTTCCTGTCCGACTCGGGCAGCGACTGCGGCATCGCGAACGTCAACATCGGACCGAGCGGCGCGGAAATCGGCGGTGCGTTCGGCGGTGAGAA
Organism: Paraburkholderia phytofirmans; assembly: GCF_046028095.1. Classification (GTDB taxonomy): domain Bacteria; phylum Pseudomonadota; class Gammaproteobacteria; order Burkholderiales; family Burkholderiaceae; genus Paraburkholderia; species Paraburkholderia phytofirmans_A. Next base: position 18,465 of record NZ_JAQQDJ010000012.1, on the reverse strand, counting down.
GGAAACCGGCGGCGGCCGCGAGTCGGGCTCGGATGCGTGGAAGGCGTACATGCGCCGCGCTACCAACACGGTCAATTACTCGTCCGCGTTGCCGCTCGCGCAGGGTATCGACTTCAATATCGGCTGATACGGTTCGCTTCAATACGTCAGAAGCAGCGGCGCGTTTACACGCCGCTGCGGCCGTGAATAAACCCTCTTCAGCAATCCGTTTGCGCCGCCGGCGTTTGCGAGCGGCCACGCTACTCGTGGAGTGAGACGTGAGTTCCAAAGTCGTGATCGTTGGCGGTGGGGTGATCGGCAGCTCGATTGCGTATTTCTTGCGGCTGTCCGATCCGACAGTCAGCGTCACGGTGATCGAACGCGATCCGACTTATGCGCGGTCTTCGTCGGCGTTATCGGCGGCGTCGATCCGTCAGCAATTCTCCACACCGCTTTCCATACAGATGTCGCTGTTCGGTATCGAGTTTTTGCGCTCGATCGGCGAACGACTCGAGGTCGACGGCGCCAAACCGTCGATCGATCTGCACGAAGGCGGCTATCTGTTCCTTGCGACGCCCGCCGGCGAGACGACGCTGCGCGAGAACCACGCGCTGCAAACGAGTCTTGGCGCGGATATCAGTCTGCTCGACCAGCACGCATTGCAAGCGCGCTTTCCCTGGCTCAATACAGAAGACCTCGTGGCCGGCGCGTACGGTGAAAGCGGCGAGGGCTGGTTCGACGGCTATGGACTCGTGCAGGCGCTGCGCAAGAAGGCGCAGTCGCTCGGCGCGCGCTACATCGCCGCCGACGTCACCGCCGTCCATCGCGACGGCAAACGCGTCACGCAAGTGCAGACGGCGAACGGCGAGACTTACGCCTGCGACGTGGTGGTCAATGCAGCCGGCGCATGGTCGCGCAAAGTCGCGCAGATGGTCGGCATCGACATTCCGGTCTACGCGCGGCGCCGCAGTATTTTCAACGTCACGTCGCCGGGGCAGCTCGAACGGTGTCCGTTGCTGATCGATCCGAGTGGCGTGTATTTCCGTCCTGAAGGCAAATCTTTTATCTGCGGTACGTCGCCTTCGGCGGATAACGACCCTGACGATCTGCCGCTCGACGAAGTCGATCACGCGCTCTTCGACGACGTGATCTGGCCGACGCTCGCGCATCGAGTGCCGCAATTCGAAGCGCTGCGCGTGCAGAATTGCTGGTCCGGCTATTACGAATACAACGTGCTCGATCAGAACGCGATCATCGGCTATCACCCGGATGTCGATAACTGCATTTTCGCCAACGGTTTTAGCGGGCACGGTTTGCAGCAAGGTCCGGCAACGGGGCGCGGCATCAGCGAACTGATTCTGCACGGCCGCTATACGACGCTCGATCTGGGCTCGTTGAGCTTTACGCGTGTGCTGGAAAATCGGCCCATCGTGGAGAAGAACGTGGTGTAGCCGCGTGCATCGGGGTGATGCGGAAAACGCAATACGTAGTGCGTAGATATCGTTTGCCGCCCACCTCGGCGATGGTCACAATCAGCGACGATCTTTCTTCCTGAGAAGCGGCCGTCACCATGTTCACGTTCAATCCCGCATTCGAAGCGCCGACCGGTTCGCCGATCCGCGAACTCTTCAAGTATCTGGCGCAACCCGGCATGATCTCGTTCGCCGGCGGCTATCCGGCGAGCGATCTGTTCGATCGTGAAGGGATCGATGCCGCTGCATCGCGCGCGTCGCAACACACCACGCTCTGCCTGCAATACGGCCCCACCGACGGCCTCCCTGTCCTCAAAGAACAACTCGCGCACCTGATGGCGCGCCGCGGCGTTTCTTGCACGCCGCAGGACTTGCTGGTGACGACCGGCTCGCAGCAAGGTTTCGATTTGCTGCTGCGCGTGATGGTCGCGCCCGGCGACGTGGTGCTGGTCGAGCAGCCCGCTTATCCCGCGACCTTGCAGGCGCTCAAGCTGCAAGAGGCCGACGTGGTGACGATTCCCGTCGATCAGGACGGCCTCGACGTCGACGCGCTCGCCGCGCTGCTCGACTCGGGCACGCTGCGCCGCGCGCCGAAACTGTTGTACACGGTGCCCACGTTTGCGAATCCGACCGGCGCGACCTTGTCGCTCGAACGTCGCACGGCGTTGCTGAAAGTGGCGGTGCGTCACCGCTTTCTGATCGTCGAAGACGATCCCTACGGCGATCTGCGCTTCAGCGGCGCCGCGTTACCTTCGCTGCTCGCGCTGAGCGAACAGGTGCCGGGCTCGCGCGATTGGGTCGTGCATTTCTCCAGTCTCTCGAAGATCGTCGCGCCGGGCTTGCGCGTGGGCTGGATGCTCGCGCATGCGGAGATTCTGCGACGCTGCGTGGTCGCCAAGCAAACCGTCGATCTGTGCAGCTCGCCGTGGACCCAGGCGATTGCCGCGGAGTACCTCGCGAGCGGCGCGTTGGAGCGGCATTTGCCGCGCATCGTCGACGCCTACGCCGCGAAATGCCGCACGCTATGCGACGCGCTCGAAGCGCAACTGGCGGATCAGATCGCGTTTCATCGTCCTGCCGGCGGCATGTTCGTCTGGGCGCGATTGAAGGCCGGTCAGAATGCATCCGATTATCTGCGCGCCTGTATCGAGCGCAATGTGATGTTTGTGCCGGGCGTCGCGTTCTATAAAGACAATATCGATTCGTCGGCACTGCGCTTGTCATTTGCCGCGCCTGGCGTAGCGGATATCGAAACCGGCGTGCAGAGAATGAAGCAGGCGCTCGAACATTCTTGACTGCGGCTTAAGTAGTGCTCGCATCAAAGTAGTAATCGCGATGCCTGAAATAACCCGGCGAGCACATTGCGTGCAGCCGGGTTTTTTACGCGTACGCTAAATTAAGCGGATTTAGGATAAAGGCTGCGGACAAGTAATGCCATCCAGGTAGACGTAGAGCGTGCGCAAAACGGCGCGGCCATCTGTCGCGTGTGTTTGCATATAATCTTCCCGCTCGCTTGCGCCGGTTTAACGAATCGACTCGTCATGTCCAATGGATACGTTTGCAAATCCCTTAATCAGGCATGTTTCTGATTTTGTCAAACTTCTGAAGCAAGTCAGACTGTTAAATAGGAAGTGTCGCTGGTTTTTAGATAAAAATATCGGTTATCATCGCTGCCTTCGGAGATTGATCCCGCTGGCTTAATCCACTGGGCATCCGCGTTAATACCGTCGCATCGAACCAGAAGAAATCAGATGAAGATGTCGCGCAAAAAGATTGCAATCCTGGTAGTCGGTCTTCTGGTTGTGGCCGGCGTGGTCATTCAGGCGGTGTGGCGTCCTTTCGGTCATCGCAAAGTCGCCGAGAACAGCGAAGTCGTCCTCGATATTCATCACCCTGACGCGGTGATCGACAGCGAAGCGCTTTCGCGTTTGCCGCGCGACATTCTGCGCGTGCCGCTGCTGCACGACGTGCTGACGCAAGACTTCGTCGACTATTACGAATCGAGCAATACGCGCCTGTCCGCGGAGGGCGCGCTGCGGCGTCTCGCGTTCGAACATCAACTCGACTGGCGCGACGAACTGATCCGCCGTGTCTTCGACGAACCGGCGCACGTGCTGCTGTGGCGCTCGCCTGACGGCCGCCTCGGCTACTGGTTGATGTCGATGCATCGCAACGGCTTCGCCAAGCTGCTGCAAGGCGTGGGCAACGTCGCCACGAGCGACGCGCAACTGAGTCAGGTGGCCAAGCTTTCCGGCGACGTGCCCGTCTATGCATTGAAGCTGGCGGTCGGCCGCACGCTGCTGTTCGCCACCAAAGAGGATCGTCTGGTGGTGCTGTCCGCGCCCGGCGTATTGCTCGACGGCAAGGGTGCGCTGCTGAGCGAGCGCGCCGATGCTCTCTCGGAGATGCTGTCCTCGGGCCGCGACGACGCCGCACACGCCTATCGGCTCGACGCGTCCGGCGACGCGCCGAAGGGCCACCGGCTGGTGGTGTCGGCCAATTACCTGTCGTTCGGTTATCAGTCGTTCTTCTCCGGTATCGACGCACTGCGCTTCGACTTCTCGCCGAACGGCAACGCCGCAGCGAACTGGCAAACCTCGGCGCTGATCGACCCAGGCAAGTTGCCGCAGCAGTGGAATGGCGCCGACCTGTGGCGCGCGTTGCCGGCCAATGCGGCCGCTTGCACGAGCTTGCCGGCGGACTGGAAAGAAGCCTCGGGTCTGTTGGGCAAAGTGGCCGGTGGCGGCGCGGACAACGCTGCCGCGATCGGCGATCAGCTCACCGGCCCCGCGGCGGTGTGCTGGTATGCGAAGTCCACGCTGGTCGCGCCGGTGTTCGTCGCGCGCGTGAAGAAGCAGGACGCGGCCGGCGTCGCCGCATTGAAGACTGCGCTCGGCAAGACTTTCGGCGACGTGATCGGCGCCTATGAAGCGAAGGCCGCCAAAGCCGACGGCGCCGACTCGGGCTATCGCCGCTTGCCGGTCACCACGCGCGACCCGGGCGCGGATGTCACTGTGTGGCAGCGTCCGGTGAGCGCGCGTTCGGGCACCGCGGTGACCAGCAAAGCGTCGTTCGCGTCGCAGTTGTCGGCGGAACGTTATTTCCCGGTCACGCTCGCGCTCGCGCACGGCTATCTGATTTTTTCGCCGGACGGCCGCCTCGTCGACGACACGCTCGCGGTGCTCGACAAGCGGTACCCGGCGCTCGCCGACACGCTCGCGCCGCAACGTCTGCCGCGCACGATTTTGACGTTCACGCCGTCGTCGGCAGCCGCGCTGATCGAACGCGAGGCCGGCGCGGCGTTGCCGGCGGATCAGGAAGCGGTGTTCCGCAACGCGTCGCGCACGCATCTTCTGCCGAAGCTGCACGCGCTCGCTCATTACCCGCCGGTTTCGCTGACGCTGCCGCAGAATCTGCCGGGCTCGACGGGCTGGGTGCCGGTGGAGTGGTGGTTCGATCGCGCCAAAGCGGATGCTGGTTCGAATACGAGCGCTGCGGATACGCCCGCGGATCAACCCGGCACCGAGGGCGACTGAGTGCGCCGCCTTCGCGTATCCTCGCGCCGCACATGGCTTGCGCGCATGGCTTCACTTTGCGCGCTGGCAAGCCTCGCGCCCTACGCGCACGCGCTCACCAGCACCACCGCATCCCCCGACCCCGACGCGCTCTCGCCACAACAATCCGCGGCATTTCGCGCGTGGTTCGCGCGCATCGTCGACCAGCAGATGCGGCGCGGTCCCACCCCGCGCTGGACCCAACGCGATTGCGCGGGCCTCGTGCGCTTCGCCGTCGGCGAGACGCTCCGGCCGCACGACACGCGATGGCTGCGCGCCAACGGCATGACCAGTCTCGCGGATACCAGCAGCATGCCGCCCGAACTGCAACTGTCCGCGTCGCAGCGCGGAATCGCCAATCGCTGGACCCAGCTCGACGGTTCCACCGGCGCGTACGCATCGGCGATCGCACTGATTCAACGCAATAGCCGTTTTGTTTCGAAGGACGTGAACCAGGCGCTGCCCGGCGATCTGCTGTTCTTCGACCAGGGCGACGACCAGCATCTGATGATCTGGTTGGATCGCTACATCGCTTATCACACAGGCACCGTCACGCCGACCGATACCGGTCTGCGCGCCGTCGCCGTCTCCGACCTGATGCAATGGAAAGACTCCCGCTGGCAGCCGCTCGACGGCAATCCGAATTTCGTTGGCGTGTTTCGTTTGGACTTTCTGACACCATGACCCGAATGATTTCCGTCACGCCATCGCGCGGTTGGTTGGGCAAGGCGCGCCGTCGCGCGGCATGCACGTTCGCGGCGTTAATCGCAGCGCTGACGCTGGTCGTCGCACCGGCCGCTTATGCCGACGACGACGCAGCGAGCGCCGCGGCCGCCGCCGATGCCAACATCGCCGGGAATCCGACGCTGCAGACGGCGCCGTCCAGCAACTTCAGCTCGCAGAAAGTGGACGGTCAGCCGTTCTTCCTGCTTTCGGACGCGAGCTTCGGCAGTGATCAACTCGCGCAGGTGCGGCTCGAAGCGCCGGGCCGCGATTTCAAGGATGCATTGCAAGCGTATGGCGGCGCGGACATCGTCGTGTATCGGGTGCCGAAGCCGCTGGACTTTCTGAAAGCGCAAAAGAATCTGCATCGGCTGAATGTCGCGCCGAATTATCAGGGCGAAGGGCTCGCGAATACGCTCGCGTATCTGTGGGACCGCTGGTTCACCGAAGCACGCCGCGCATGGCAGCGGGTGTTGTCGTTCGCGACCCGCAGCAAGGCGACCGAAGCGGCGCCGCAATTCAAGCTCGGCGAACAGACCGGCAAGCAAACGCAGTTCGAGCCGAACTCGCAATTCGCGCCGCTCAAAGGCTACGACATGGTCGCGCGTTTCCGCTATCCGATCTGGGACGCGAAAGTGATCGAGCCGCCGAAGGGCGTGAATCTCGCGGGCAGCAGCAGTAACTTTATCGAAGCCAGTTCGGGCAACGTGATGATTCCGGTCGGCAAGCTGCCGCCGGGGCTGTATATCGTCGAGGCGGTGATCGGCAACTATCGCGCGCATACGCTCCTGTTCGTGTCGGACACGGTGGCGGTCGTGAAGGCGGCGTCGAGCGGCATGCTGGTGTGGACCACGCGGCGCGATAACGGCAAGCCCGTGGCGAATACGGAAGTGAACTGGACCGATGGCGTAGGCGTTCTGCAAAGCGGCACGACGGGCGGCGACGGCGCGCTGGTGCTGCAACACGTCAGCCCCGAGCGCAGCTATGTGCTCGGCACCGATCCGCAGGGCGGCGTGTTCGTCTCCGAGAATTTCTATTACGACAGCGAGATCTACAACACGAAGATCTACGCAGTGACCGATCGGCCGATGTACCGGCCGGGCGATCCTGTGCATGTGAAGTTCATCGGCCGCACGTTCCAGAACGCGACGCAATCGTCGGCGCCGGCCGAGGCCGATATCAAGCTCGACGTGCTCGATCCGAACGGCGCGCCGGTGGCGACCAGCAAAGTGCATTTCGCGTCGGACACCGGCGCGGATACCGCGTTCACGCTGCCCGCCGACGCCACCGCCGGTGGCTACACGCTGCGCTTCGACTACAACGGCGATGTCTACGGCAGCGCGTTTCGGGTCGCCGAATATGTGAAGCCGCACTTCGACGTGAACCTGTCGATGGACAAAGCCGACTACGCGACCGGCGAGGCGCTGAAGGGCAAGATCCAGTTGCGCTATCCGGACGGCAAGCCGGTGCGCGACAGCAAGATTTCGGTCACGCTGCGTGCGCAGAAAGTGACGATCGTCGACGGTGAATTGCGTTATGCGGGCCTGTTCCCGGTCAAGCTCGAACAGCAGGAACTGAAGACGGATAGCGACGGCAACGCGAGCCTCACGCTGCCGGCCGCGAAAGAACCGAGCCGCTATGCGTTGACGCTGTTCGCACAGGACGGCGCGGCGTACAAGGTGCGTGTGACGCGCGAAGTACTGATCGCGCGCGGCGCAACGCCGTATCGGTTGACCACGGCCAAATCGTTCTCGCAACCGAAGGAAGCAGTCAGCTTCGATTTGCAGGCGCTCGGTGCGATCGATCCGGCATCACATGCTCCGTCGAAGTACGAATGGACGCGTCTCGAATCGCAAACGCATGGCGAAGGCGCGTTGAAGGCCGCAAGCGCGAGCGGCAAGCTGTCGTTCCCGGTGCAGTTCGACGAACCGGGTTCGTACATGTTGTCGGTGAAAGACGACTTGGGCAACCTGCTCGCCGCCACCAGCCACTGGGTCGCGGGCGATGGCCTGAAGGCGATTCCGGGCAGCGTCGAGATCGTGTTCGATCGCGACAAGTACAAAATCGGCGATACCGCGGAAGCACTGATCACGTTCCCGACGCCGGTCGACGACGCCTTACTGACACTTGAACGCGACAACGTCGAACGTCGCGCGTTGCTGACAGCGGGCGGCGACTGGCTGCAATTGCAACGCGTGGCGCCGTCGCAATGGAAAGCGCGCATCAAGGTCGGCGCTGACTTCGCGCCGAACATGACGTTCTCGGTGTTGTACGTGCACGCCGGCGAATTCGTGTTCCAGAACGCGGGCATCGTGGTCGCGCAACCGCAGATCGAACTGAACGTGAAGAGCGACAAGCCGGTGTACGGACCGGGCGACACGGTCACGCTGAATTTCGACAGCACGTTGAACGGCAAGCCGGAAGCGGCGAATCTGACTGTGAGCGTGGTCGACGAGATGGTCTACGTGCTGCAGCCGGAAATCGCGCCGAACATCGTCGACTTCTTCTATCACCCGCGCCGCAATAACGTGCGGACTTCGTCGAGCCTGTCGTTCATTACCTACGACCTCGCGCGCTCGCCGCTGAAGGGCGCGCCGGGCGGACCGCAACGCGCAAACTACAACGAGCGCGGCGTGAAGGTGCTCGAACGGCCGCGCCGCGACGATCAGGACACGGCCGCGTGGGAAGGCAATCTGAAAACCGACGCGAACGGCCATGCCACCATGACGTTCAGGATGCCGGATTCGCTCGCACGCTGGCGCATTACCGTGCGCGCCGCGGCGCCGGATGGCATGGTCGGTCAACGGACTGCTTACGTGCGCTCGGACAAGGCGCTGTATCTGAAGTGGAGCGGGCCGTCGCACTTCCGCGTCAACGATCAGCCGGCCATCGACATGATCGCGTTCAATCAGACCGACGCGGATATGGACGCGCAGTGGGTGGTGGACGGCGGCGGCTTGTCGCTCAATCAGAAGGTCACGCTCAAGCGCGGCGCGAACTATCTGCGTCTGCCGGGCGGCGCGCTGAAGGACGGCGTGATCAACGCGTCGCTGCGCAGCGCGGGTAAGGACGTCGATCGTTTGCAAACCACGATTCATCTCGACGCGAGCGGCTGGCTCGATCTGCATCAGAACACGGTGGCACTCGACGGCTCGAACAAGCCGCTCAATCTGCCGCAAGACGCGCAGGACGTCAGCGTGCGTTTCATCGGCAGCGCGCAGAGCCAGTTCATGCGCGTCGCCGACGACCTGATCAACTATCCGTACGGTTGCGCCGAGCAAACGTCGAGCCGGCTGATTCCTCTGGCGCTTGCGCACGATGCGATCGGCCACGGCGACAATGCGAGCTCGACGCAAGGACTCGAAGCGCTGTTGCGCAATCAGCGCCAGCGTCTGGCGATGCTCGCGGGCGTCGGCGGCACGTTCGGCTGGTGGGGCGATACCACCGGCGGCAGCGCGCTGATCACGGCCTACGCGTATTACGCGGATTGGCTCGCGAGCCGCAGCCTCGGCATCAGCCTGCCCGCGGACAACTGGCAGCACGCGATGGACGTCTATCGCGACGCCGGCGCGAAGGAGCCGCTGTTGCATCGCGCGCTGGCTTTGTGGCTGATGCAGCAGATGGGCCTGCCGGTCGCGACGCCGGTCTCGGGCGTCGCCGCGGATCTGACGAGCGATGCCGCAGCCACCGCTAAAGCGCCCGCGCGCAGCGGCACGTACGGCGCGTCGGACAGCATTGTGTTCGCGCAGGCCGACTCACCGCGTGGCAAGCAGATGGCGACGCTGCTGATCGCGAGCATGGCACGCAGCACGAACGCGCAAACTCCCGACGGATTCGACGCTGCGGCGAGCGCAGCGCGCCTCACGCTCGTGAACGATCCCGCGCCGCTGGTGCAAAGCCTCATCGCAATGACGGGCGACGGCGGAGCGACCGCCGACGCCCCGGCATTGCTGGCAAAAAGCAGCGCCGACTATCCGACGCTCGATCGCGCCTTGACGCTACTGTGGCTGCGCAAATCGCTCGGTGCGGATCCGACGGCCGCGTCGTTGCCGTCGCTGCAAGGCGCGGGCTGGACGCGCGCCGCGACGCCGACCGGCACGCCGCTTTACAAGTGGACCGGCGCGGCACAGCCAACCACACTCGATGCTGGCGCCGCGCGCACCGACGTCAACGCGCTGGTTTCGTTCCGCAGCCACACGAGCGAGGACAGTCGCTTGAACATCACCGTCGAGCGGCGTTTCTACAAGCTCGAGCCGGTCGAAGTCGCTGCCGATCCGAAGAAGAAGGACGCCGCCGGCGAGAGCCAGTTGGGGCGCTCGGCATTCACCGCGCGTCTGATGAAGCAGGGCGATGCGATCGACAGCAATGCGCTGTACGTCGACGAAGTCACGCTCACGCCGCGCTCCGGCAACGCCTACCACTACGGTCTGCTCGACGTGCCGCTGCCGCCGGGCGGCGATGTCGAGGCGACGAGCTGGGGCGTGTCGATCGACGGTCTGCCGGGCGCGAAGGACGGCGCCGGCGGTCCGCAGCCGTTCCAGCGCGTGGCGTCGTACGAGATGGGTGAGCTGGCGTATCACCAGCCCGTGCCTTTGCTCGACCGGCCGGTCACGCTGCGGCAACTGGTGCGCTTCGCGTTGCCCGGCACGTTCGCGCTGCCGCCCGCGCGCTACTTCCGCATGTATCAGCCGGACGCGAAGGCGTTCGAAGGCGGCAAGAGCGATCGCGTGACGACGTTGCGCATCCAGTAAGCGAGACGAGACCGCCATGTTGCGCGCGCTTCGGCCTTTACGCGATCGTCTGGCAGCAATGCTGCGGGTTGCGCTTGCCGTGGGCGTGGCGTGGGGTTGCAACAGCGCGGGCGCGCACGCAACGTCGTTGTCTTCGAGTGCGTCGAATACGGGCGTAGGCGTTGCCACGAATGCGACAGGCTCAGCCGCAACCGGAATCGACGCCAGCGCCGCGCGCATGGGTACTGCCAGAACTCAAAGCGCAGCCATTGCGCCAGCGGGTCCCGCAGCATCGCCAAAACAACCGCTGCGCTTCGCCTGGTTGCGTGACGGCCAGAGTCAGCTTTGGCAAGTCGACGGCGGTGGCGCCGCGCTCGGCTTCTCGCCGCAGGCCGCGGGTGTCTTGCCCGCGACGCTGGAGACGCCGCTCGGCAGCGTCTGGAAGCTGTTCGTCTACGGCTATCTGGTGGACCGCAATATCGCCACGCCGGATTACGCCTGCAATGGCGGCGATCCGGAAGAAGTGTATTGCTGCATGACAGGCGGTCATATCGACCGTGAACATGCGCTGGTGCAGTCGTGCGGACTCTTTTTCGAGCCCGCGCGCCTGCAGCTCGATTCCGTCGACTGGCGCAAGTACTGGACCGCCGCACACGCGCCGGCCTGGCTGCGCGATCTGCGCGCCATGACGCCCACGCATCGCGTGCCGGTGGCCGAACTGCTCGCCGCTTTGCAGGCGATGCCCGTCCGCCCGCGCGAAGCGGCAGCGAACACGCTGGTGTCGGTGCTGACCAGCGGGCGCGGTGAAGGCACGGTGTCGCTTTACGGCAGCGTGCTGCGCGCCAAGACCTGGACGATGCCGGATCCGGCGCGTCCGGGCGCTTCGATCGGCGGCGCCGCCGGCTGGCTCGCGGACGGCACGCCGGTGTGGCTCGGCGGTCCGGGCGGCAGCGCGCGCGTGCTGGCGGCCGCCGCGCCGCGCATCGCGCCGCTGCTCACGCAGGTCACCGTGCCGGACGACGGCGCCTGCGTGCTGGTCGATTTCTTCAGCCGCTATCCGATTCGCGAAGTGCTCGGCGACAAGGGACCGGCCGCCGCGCCCGAGGGTCCGTTGCGCGGCGATTTCCGCGTCGGCTTCGTCAACGGCAATTGGGCGCGGGTGACGAGCCGCGGCGAGTTGCGGCTCGATCGCGATGCGGCCGGTGCGCCGCAAGTGGTCGGCCGTTTCGGCATGAACGACTATGTGGCGCGCGTGGTCGAGCGTGAAGGCGACACGAGCCAGGCGGAAGCGGCGAAGGCGCTGGCGGTCGCCGCGCGCACTTATGTCGTGCAGCACGGCAGCCACGACCACGGCTGTTTCCGTATCGACGACAGCAGCAGCACACAGCGTGTTCTGCCACGCGCGCCGACAGCCGCCGCGCGCCATGCCGCCGATCTCACCGACGCGCTCGTGCTCACCGGCGTGCCCGTTCAGTATCACCACGACAAAGCCGCGCCGGGACAGATGAGCTGGCTGGCTGCGAAGGCGTCGGCGCAAACCGGCCTGACATTCGACGCCATTCTCGCGCGCACGTGGCCGCAAGCGACGCTGACTTCGTTCCAGAGTCCGCTGTCGGGCGGTTGCGTCGAAGTGGCCGGCGCGCAGGCGTGGCTGCAGCGCAACGCGCCGATATGGGCGCGGCGCATGGACGGCGCGGCGGGCTACGAAACGCCCGATCTGCCCGCGGTGTGCGCCGTGCGCGAAGGTCGGCCGTATGCGGATGCGCAGCGCAATCGCGTGTACGTGTACCGGCTGCAGACCGAAGAGGACCGTATCGCGTTGGCGCATGAATACATTCACCTCGCGTTTCAGCATCATCCGCGTGGGCTCGACGAGACGTTTGTCGAGCGCACCGCGCGCACGCTGATTCGTACCGACAATCCGATCCAATGAATACCGTCTCGCGCTCGCCGATATCCTTGTTGCGCTCGCTGTCTGAGCGGTGCGATCGCCGAGTTCGCGCAGTCGTGACACTGGCCGCAACCGTAACGGTGGCTACGCTTGCGCTCTGCACGATCGCACCGACCGCCCAAGCCGCTGACGCGGACGGTGCGATTGCGGAGCTGACCGGCGCGTTCGGCGGCTGGCGTCACAGTGGACTGACCAACGAGGGCGAGCATTTCGTCGCGGCCTATCCGCGGCCGCCGGTCGATCGCGGCGCGCAGCGTTATCGCACGCTGATCGAAGGGCGTTTGAAGCACATCGACAAACACGCGCGTAAGCCGCCGACGCTCGTCGTCAACGGCAACCCCACGCCGCTCTACACCGACGACGAAGGCGCGTTCGCACGACCGTGGGCGTTCGGCGCGGGCTCGAACAGCATCGAGCTGATTTCCGCCGATGGCAAACAGCACCAACGCATGCAGTTCTACGAGGCCGACCGCAGCAAGCCGCAAGCGAAACTGCGCGCGATGGTCACGTGGGACGATCCGCATGCGCAGGTCGATCTGCATGTGATCACGCCGGGCGGCCTGCACGCCTTCTTCGCGAACCCGACGCTCGAAGACGGCAGCGGTTTCGATGTCGATTCAGTGGACGGCGCGGGACCGGGCATTTTTTCGTCGGCGGCGCCCGAGCGTGGAACTTGGCTGTTCTTTCTGAATTACTGGGGCAACTTCGATTCGACCGGCTATAACTTCGACGCCGCCGCGCACGATCGCGACGTGATCACGGCGACGTTGACGCTGGTGTTCAATGAAAACACGCCGAACGAACGGCGTGAAACGATGGTCGTGCCGCTGCGTAAGATCGGCGACCTGATGCTCGTAAAAAGCGAGCGACTCTGACAGCGGGATGGGAGCAGTGACGATGAAGGTCCAGACGACGGGTTGGATGAAGGCAAGCCGCACCTGGCTCGCAATGGCCTGTTCGGCCGGTTTGGCCTGCTTGCTGGCAGCGCCGGCGGCGTACGCGAGCGACATCGATTTCGCCGCGCCGTTGAACGGCTGGCGCAACACGAGCGGCGACAGCGAACGCTATACGCAGGACGTGCATTACCCGGCGGTGGCGGTGTCGACGCCGGAAGGGCAGTCCAGATTCGCGCTGATCGAAGGGCAGATCCGCAACACGCCGAAGAAGAAGGGCACGTCGGTGGGGACGCTGGTGGTCGACGGCACACCGCTGCCGCAGCGCGTGGAAGAGGACGGCAAGTTCTCGCGTCCGTATGCGTTTCCTGCCGGCAGCAACGGTGTCGAACTGCGTGCGCCGGACGGCAGCCGCAAGCGCGTGCAGTTCTACGACGCCTACAGCGGCAAGACTCAGCCGAAGCTGCGCGTGCTGCTCGCGTGGGACACCGACGGCACCGATCTGGATCTGCACGTCGTCTCGCCCGACGGCGCGCACACCTGGTACGGCGAGCGCGTCGCGCCGAACGGCGGCGCGCTCGACGTCGACGTGACGACCGGCTATGGGCCGGAGATTTATTCGTCCGCGGCGCCGTTGAAGGGTACGTATCTGGTCTATGTGAATTACTACGGCAGCGGCAATAGCGGCGCCGATATGACCGTCGCGCAAGTGACCATCATCACGAACGAGAATACGCCGAACGAAAAGAGCGAAACGATTCGCGTGCCGATGCGCAAAGCCGGTGAATTGACACTCGTGAAAACGTTTGTATTGCCGTGATTCGTAATCAGCGCGACGCTCGGCATCAATTTCGTTTTGCCGATGTGTCCTCGCTGGATGGGCGACTCGTGGGATTGTCGTGTAGCTGTGAGATGGAGCGCGTCGCCGATGCGAACGGCGCGGCCTATCTGCAAGCAAACGGTCCGCGCAGCGACGGCGCGGCTGTGGAATTTCTCTCGGATTATCCGCGGATAAGCGATCGAGAAAAGCAAAACCAGCGATCACGGCTTGGCGAAACCGCGTTGACGCCGCAAGAGCGAGCCGCTGTCCGGTCGATGTGCGGCGAGCCGTGAGGCACGCGACTCATTCGGAGCGCGGTGGTGAAAGCCAACGCGTTCAAGGAGTTGGGTGAGTCATGCGCAGGTTGTCCACAGGCTTGCGAACAGTTTCTGTGGACAAATGCCGTAGACGAGTTCGACCGCGAGCCTGCCTGCGGAAGAGGCGGCTCGCGCACATCCATTCCGCCCGTCTGACGATCAAAGGTCGGTGTCCAATCGCCGCTCTTCCACGACATCACGCGTGACAGCCCAATACGGCGGGCGTTTGTAATACTCGTGCACGGCCGTGCCCCATTGCATGTCCGCCATGGAAGGCCAATTATCCTTATCGAAACCGGGTGCGTTCTTGATCCGATCGGCGCTCGCATCGATCACGAAGCATCTGTCGTCCGTGTCGAGGGTGAGCGCGCTCCATGGAATCGCGTGAAGCGTGTCGCCGATGCCGAGAAAGCCGCCGGTGGACAACACCGCGTAGGCGATCCGCCCGCCGCGCACGTCGAGCATGATGTCGGAGATCTTGCCGACATGTTCGCCGTCGGACGAGATCACCTTGTTTCCATCGAGCGTGGCAGCCGCCATGACATCCGGTCCGGGACCGTCGCCAATGCCGACTCCAACGATATTTGCGCCTTGCGTGCCGGCGGATGCCGGGACTTGGGGATCGAGCGTGGTCATGATGTGCTCCTCGTAAAAAGCGTACACAGGGAGCGCGCAACGACTATGCCTGTTAGCCTGGGAATGGTTGGCGCGGGGCGGTTTGCAGGCGGTTGCCGCTGCTGCTGGCAGTGTGGCGGGTTTTGCGCGTGCGGCTGTGCGGCACGGCATGTGTGGAATCGACGGTTGTGGGCAGCGTTGCCGGAGAAAGGTGCGTGGGTGGTGGTTGGTTTGGGCGGTTCAGCGCGCGTTCGATCACGAGATCGGCAACGCGTGGACGCGGCGATCCAGCAGAAAGTGCTTACCCTTTCTTACCGGTGCTCAAGTTTCGGCGAACCGAGGTCGATAGGAGTTATGACCGGCTGCGTGACGTCGACAGACTGTTTGCGGCGCGACTGCATAGGCGCTCGTTCGCTGTGCGCGGGGCGGCGGCCGGCGTATTGAAAAGCAAAATCAACGGAGGGTTGCTATGCAAATCGACAGTGCGTTGTCGTCGACACTGCCGGGGCCGGACCGCGCGACGACGAAAAGCCCGTCCGCAGCGGACGACACTGTCGTACAGACGTCGACTGCGGATGCGCCTACGCAGGACGACGCCGTCCACATCTCCGCGGAAGGCGCGGCAACGGCGGCGCAAGAAGGCAATTCGGGTCAGGGTGACGCAGTCAGCGATTCCGCAAGTGAGAACACTCCGGCATCCGGCGTTTCAGCGGTCAAATCGTTTGCGTACGGCACGCTCGGGCTCGAGCGTCCGGATCAGCCTCAGGAAGCGCACAACGCGTTCTATACGGCCGGGCGGTGGCTGGCAGCGGGAATCACGATCGGCGGGATCATTTCGCTGCTTGCTTGAAAGGGGGCGGGAAAAAGAAAACGCTTGCCGTGCGTGACGCACGGCAAGCGCTATTGACGGCTTACCGGTTGATTGAGCGGTTGGCTTAGCGGTCGAGGAACGACTTCAGGCGGTCGGCGCGGCTCGGGTGCATCAGCTTGCGCATGGCCTTGCTCTCGATCTGACGAATCCGCTCACGCGTGACGTCGAACTGCTTGCCGACTTCTTCAAGCGTGTGGTCCGACTTCGTGTTGATGCCGTAACGCATACGCAGCACCTTCGCTTCGCGCGGCGACAGCGAGTCGAGCGCGTCGTCGATGGCGGCACGCAAGTCGGCTTGCATCGCGGCGTCAGCCGGTGAGGACGCTGCGGAGTCTTCGATCATGTCGCCGAGCGTGGCGTCGCCGTCGTCGCCGACCGGCGTTTCCATCGACACCGGCTGCTTGGCGATCTTCAGAATACCGCGCACCTTCTCTTCCGAGAGTTCCATGCGTTCCGCGAGCACGGACGGATGCGCTTCCTGACCGGTTTGCTGCAGGATTTCGCGCGAAATGCGGTTCAGCTTGTTGATCGTTTCGATCATGTGCACCGGCACGCGGATCGTGCGAGCCTGGTCGGCGAGCGAACGCGTGACAGCCTGGCGGACCCACCACGTTGCGTACGTGGAGAACTTCCAGCCGCGACGGTATTCGAACTTGTCCACCGCCTTCATCAAGCCGATGT
This sequence comes from Paraburkholderia phytofirmans, assembly GCF_046028095.1. GTDB lineage: Bacteria > Pseudomonadota > Gammaproteobacteria > Burkholderiales > Burkholderiaceae > Paraburkholderia > Paraburkholderia phytofirmans_A. The sequence continues at coordinate 1,859 of NZ_JAQQDJ010000012.1, read as the reverse complement.
TGCCTTCCTGGATCAGGTCGAGGAACAGCATGCCGCGATTCACGTACTTCTTCGCGATCGAGATCACGAGACGCAGATTCGCCTCGATCATCTCGCTCTTCGCCTTGCGCATCTTCGATTCGGCCGCGACCATCTGGCGGTTGATCTCTTTCAGATGCTTCAGCGGCAGCGAAACCGTTGCTTCGATTTCGATCAGCTTTTGCTGTTCGGACTGAATTGCCGGCAAGTGGCGCTCCAGCGCCGCGCCGTACGACGACGCACCGCGCGCCGCACGTTCGGTCCAGCCGAGGTCGGCTTCATGACCGGCAAACGACTCGATGAACTTCTCGCGCGGCATGCCGCTCTTCGAGACGACGATTTGCAGAATGTTGCGCTCGATCGCGCGCACTTGCGCGACCTGTTGCTGCACGTCGCCGCACAGGCGGTCGATGGTACGTGCCGTGAAGCGGATCTTCGCGAGGTGCTGCTGGATTTCTTCGCGTGCGCGCTGGTACGCCTTCGAGGTGACGTCGCCGCGCGTGTGCGAAGCGTTCATCTGGTCGGACAGCATGCCGACTTGCGCGAAGATTTCGAGGCAGTCGCTCGTGAGTTGCTTCAGGCGCGCTTCGTCCGCTGCGGACGAATCGGCCGGGCCGACGTCGTCGTCGCTGTCTTCCTCGTCGTCGCTGTCCGTGTCGGCGTCGACGTCGGCGGATGCGTCCGCGCTGGCGCTGTCTTCTTCGGCGGCGAGGGTGTCTTCATTCAGACCGTCGACCAGTTCGTCGATGCGCAGCTCGCCGTCGGCAACCTGCTGGGCGCTCGCCAGAATGGCCGAGATCGCAAGCGGGCAAGCGGCGATCGCCTGCACCATTTCATGCAGGCCGTCTTCGATGCGCTTCGCAATCGCGATTTCGCCGGCGCGCGTCAGCAGTTCGGTCGCGCCCATTTCACGCATGTACATGCGCACCGGGTCGGTCGTGCGGCCGAATTCGGAATCGACGGTGGACAGGGCAACTTCGGTCTCCTCGTCCGCCTGATCGTCCGACACGACGGCCGGGGCGTTCGAGTTGAGCAGCAGCGTTTCCGCGTCCGGGGCCTGTTCGTAGACCTGCACGCCCATGTCGTTGAACGCACTGACGATGCTGTCGATAGCGGCCGTCTGCGCGAAGTTGTCGGGCAGGTGGTCGTTGATCTGCGCGTGGGTCAGGTAGCCTTGCTCCTTACCCAGCTGGATCAGCGCGCGCATCTGGCGCTGACGTTCTTCGGCTTGCTGCGGCGGCAACTCGGCCGCCACGGGGATCGCTTTACCGGCGCCCTTGCCCTTGGCCGTACGGCCTGAAGGCGCTTTGGCGGTGTAGGTGGCGGTTTCGTGTTGCGAATCTTCGCGATCAAAAGGGTTCACGTATTCTCCTCTAGAGGCTTCGCTATGAGACGCAAGACGCGACCGTCAGGCGTTTCGAGCATGGCTCAACATCACCTGAGTGACTCAACGCGGTTGTTTGGCTGTGCTCTGGGGAGCAAAAAAGATGAGCCCGCTCGAAGCGGGCCGATAGAAATGTGCGAAATTCGCGCGGCTCGCATTATATCCGAGCTTGGGGCTTTGCGCTCATCGTGTGCACATCTTTTCATCATGCGCGTTTGTCGCAGGTCCGTCCTTGGGCCGCCGGTCGGGCGTAGCGGTCGCCTGGCCGATGCATCTAGGTGCGTGCACATTCGCTGTTTTCAAGCTCCTCACTATAGAGGAGTTCGGGTGTCCTCACACGAAGGGATCACGTTCGCACCGCTCTCCCTATATATAGGGAGAGCGCGTTCTGGCGTCGATCGGCGCCTGGTCAAAAGAAAATTCACAAAAGGGGGTTGACGACGTGTCAGTCGTTCTC
>NZ_JAQQDJ010000011.1:0-364199 GCF_046028095.1 Paraburkholderia phytofirmans | reverse complement strand
GACGGCGATGTTCACGCCGCTCTTCGTGATCGCTCGCACGGCGGGTTGGAGCGCGCACATCATCGAGCAGCGCATCGACAACAAGATCATCCGTCCGAGCGCGAATTACACCGGACCCGACGATCTGCCGTTCGTGCCGCTCGCCAAGCGTGTTTGAGGGCGCTCTGAAGACGCCTTCAATGGCGTATTCATCGCTCTCGGATGCATGAGCGCATAGCCGCGTGAATGCAAGCGTTTCTCCTCCATTGCGTCTAAAGAGCGCGGCGCAGTGAAGTTGGGCCTTGGCTCGCTGAAACCCCGGGCCAAGGCCGTTTTTTGCGGCGCGTTTGAGCGGCCGCCCGCAAACCCGGCCGGCATGCTGCCGCGCGCTAAACTACACGTACTGCCTGACGGGCCCGCCAGGGAAACGCTATAAAAAGGGGCCGCCGATCGTGATCGGCCGCCGCCATCGTCCCCGGATCATTACTGTTTTGTCCCCTACGCCATGAATACTGCAAACCGCAAACGCCTTCCCGGCACCCAGCTCGATTTCTTCGACACGCGCGCCGCGGTCGACGCGATCCAGCCCGGCGCTTACGACAAATTGCCGTACACGTCGCGCGTGCTCGCCGAAAACCTCGTGCGCCGTTGCGATCCGTTGTCGCTCGTCGCGTCGCTCAGGCAGATCATCGAACGCAAGCGCGAGCTGGATTTCCCGTGGTTCCCGGCGCGCGTGGTGTGTCATGACATTCTCGGCCAGACGGCGCTCGTCGATCTTGCCGGCCTGCGCGACGCGATTGCCGCGCAAGGCGGCGATCCGGCGCTGGTGAATCCGGTGGTGCCGACGCAGCTCGTGGTCGACCATTCGCTTGCGGTCGAGTGCGGCGGCTTCGACCCGGATGCGTTCGCGAAGAACCGCGCAATCGAAGACCGTCGTAACGAAGACCGCTTCGACTTCATCAACTGGACCAAGCGCGCGTTCAGGAATGTCGACGTAATTCCGCCGGGCAACGGCATCCTGCATCAGATCAACCTTGAGCGCATGAGCCCGGTGGTGCAGGTGAAAGACGGCGTGGCGTTTCCCGATACGCTGGTCGGCACCGACTCGCATACGCCGATGGTCGACGCGCTCGGCGTGATCGCGATCGGCGTGGGCGGGCTCGAAGCGGAAAGCGTGATGCTGGGCCGCGCGTCGTATATGCGCCTGCCGGATATCGTCGGCGTAGAACTGACGGGCAAACCGGCCGAAGGCATCACGGCGACCGACGTGGTGCTCTCGTTGACCGAATTCCTGCGCAAGGAAAAAGTGGTCGGCGCGTACCTCGAATTCTACGGCGCGGGCACGGCCAAGCTGACGCTCGGCGACCGCGCGACGATCGCCAACATGGCGCCCGAATTCGGCGCCACCGCCGCGATGTTCTCTATCGACGAACAGACCATCAAGTATCTCAAGCTCACCGGCCGCGACGACGAGCTCGTCAAGCTGGTGGAAACCTACGCGAAGGAAACCGGCCTGTGGGCTGACAGTCTCGTCAATGCCGAATACGAACGCGTGCTGAAGTTCGATCTCTCGACCGTGGTGCGCACGCTCGCCGGTCCGTCGAACCCGCATCGCCGTTTGCCGGTGTCGGAACTGGCGGCGCGCGGCATCAGCGGCAAGGTGGAGAACGAGCCGGGTTTGATGCCGGACGGTGCGGTGATCATCGCCGCGATCACGAGCTGCACGAACACCAACAATCCGCGCAACATGATCGCAGCCGGTTTGCTCGCGCGTAACGCAAACCGGCGCGGACTGACTCGCAAGCCGTGGGCGAAGACCTCGCTCGCGCCGGGGTCGAAGGCGGTCACGCTGTATCTGGAAGAGGCCGGGCTGTTGCCGGAGTTGGAGCAACTGGGCTTCGGCGTGGTCGCGTATGCGTGCACGTCGTGCAATGGCATGTCCGGTGCGCTGGATCCGGTGATCCAGAAGGAGATCGTCGAACGCGATCTGTATGCGACCGCCGTGCTGTCGGGCAATCGCAACTTCGACGGCCGCATTCATCCGTACGCGAAGCAGGCTTTCCTGGCGTCGCCGCCGCTGGTGGTCGCGTATGCGATCGCGGGCACGATCCGTTTCGACATCGAGAAAGACGTGCTCGGTATCGATGCCGACGGCCACGCCGTCACGCTGAAAGACATCTGGCCGTCGGATGCGGAGATCGACGCGATCGTCGCGTCGAGCGTGAAGCCGGAGCAATTCCGCAAGGTGTATGAGCCGATGTTCGCGGTTTCCGTCGATACCGGCGAGAAAGCTGATCCGCTTTACGACTGGCGCCCGATGAGCACCTACATTCGCCGTCCGCCGTATTGGGAAGGCGCGCTTGCCGGTGAGCGCACCTTGAAAGGCATGCGTCCGCTCGCCGTACTCGGCGACAACATCACGACCGATCACCTGTCGCCGTCCAACGCGATTCTGGCGGACAGCGCTTCGGGCGAATATCTGGCGAAGATGGGCTTGCCGGAAGAGGACTTCAACTCCTACGCGACTCACCGTGGCGATCATTTGACGGCCCAGCGCGCCACCTTCGCGAACCCCACGCTAAAGAACGAGATGGTGCTCGAAGACGGCAAGGTGAAAGCGGGATCGCTCGCGCGCATCGAGCCCGAGGGCAAGGTCACGCGCATGTGGGAGGCGATCGAAACCTACATGGAACGCAAGCAGCCGCTGATCGTGATTGCCGGCGCCGATTATGGCCAGGGTTCGTCGCGTGACTGGGCGGCGAAGGGCGTGCGTCTGGCCGGCGCGGAAGCAATCGTCGCCGAAGGATTCGAGCGCATTCACCGTACGAATCTGGTGGGCATGGGTGTGCTGCCGCTGGAGTTCAAGCCGGGTGTGAACCGGCTCACGCTGGCAATCGACGGCACGGAAACCTTCGACGTGGTCGGCGAACGCGAACCGCGCGCGGACCTTACGCTGGTGATTCATCGCAAGAACGGCGAGCGGGTCGAGGTGCCGGTGACGTGCCGGCTCGATACCGCCGAAGAGGTTTCCATTTACGAAGCCGGCGGCGTGCTGCAACGCTTCGCGCAGGACTTTCTCGAGTCGTCGAAGAAGGCGGCTTGAGGCTGGCTGGTTTTTCGGATCGCTTCGCTTGAAGCGGCGAACGCTACAACGCGGGACAGGGTGACATGGCACGCTATGCCGTATCACCCGCCCACATCAGGACACGATTTTCATGGCCCACCAACCTCAAATCAAGATTCCGGCCACCTACATGCGTGGCGGCACCAGCAAGGGCGTGTTCTTCCGCCTGCAAGACTTGCCCGAAGCGGCCCAAACGCCCGGCGCCGCGCGCGACGCGCTGCTGATGCGCGTGATCGGCAGCCCCGATCCGTACGGCAAGCAGATCGACGGCATGGGCGGCGCGACGTCTAGCACCAGCAAGACGGTGATCATCGCCAAGAGCAGCCGGCCCGATCACGACGTGGATTACCTGTTCGGGCAGGTCTCGATCGATAAGGCGTTCATCGACTGGACCGGCAATTGCGGCAATCTTTCGGCAGCGGTCGGACCGTTCGCGATCAGCGCGGGTCTCGTCGACCCGAGCCGCATTCCGCGCGATGGCGTGGCCGTTGTGCGCATCTGGCAGGCGAATATTGGCAAGACAATCATCGGACACGTGCCGATGACCGATGGCGCCGTGCAGGAAACCGGCGATTTCGAACTCGACGGCGTGACGTTTCCTGCGGCGGAAGTGCAGCTCGAATTCATGGATCCGGCCGCGGAAGAAGAGGGCGCGGGCGGCTCGATGTTCCCGACCGGCAACCTGGTCGACGATCTGGAAGTGCCGGGCGTCGGCACGCTCAAGGCGACCATGATCAACGCGGGCATTCCGACCATCTTCGTCGATGCCGAATCGATCGGCTACAAAGGCACGGAGTTGCAGGACGCCATCAATAGCGACGACAAGGCGCTCGCGATGTTCGAAACGATCCGCGCGCATGGGGCGTTGCGCATGGGGCTCATCAAGAACCTCGCCGAGATTGCAACGCGCCAGCATACGCCGAAGGTTGCGTTCGTCGCGAAGCCGGCTGCGTATGTGGCGTCGAGCGGCAAGCAGATCGGCGCGGGCGACGTCGATCTGCTGGTGCGCGCGATGTCGATGGGCAAGCTGCATCACGCGATGATGGGCACGGCCGCGGTGGCGATCGGCACGGCGGCGGCGATTTCCGGCACGCTGGTGAATCTCGCGGCGGGCGGCGGCGCGAAAGAGTCGGTGCGCTTCGGGCATCCCTCTGGCACGTTGCGGGTCGGCGCCGAGGCGAGCGAGAGCGGCGGCGAGTGGACGGTGATCAAGGCCATCATGAGCCGCAGCGCGCGGGTGCTGATGGAAGGCTGGGTACGCGTGCCGCAGCAGCGGTGAGCGAACGTCCGGCTTCGTCCGCAATGGACGAAGCCGGGAAAAAAGGGCTTTGATGCAACGTTGAAGCCTAAGACATCAGCCCGATGCTGGCGAGAACGAACCGAAGACCAAAAAAACAAACGGACGAAAACAGCGGCAGGCCGAAAGCTAGCGACATACACCGCAAGCCGACGGCGCTGGCCTGTGGCCATCGATCGAAAAAATAGACAGCCGCGCCGGCCAGTACGCGGCCGACCCCGTTCATTGCCGCACCATCACGATCTCGAGATACTCGCTGGGCAACACGAGTGTCCCGTCGCCTGACCGGTTGCGGCTTTCCATCAGCGTCATCAGATCGCGCTGGAAGGCCGCTTGCCGTTCGCCGTCCATTGCGGCGAACGCCTTGTTGATCGGGCCGTAGTAAGTCCGGAACACCTCGAGCCAATGCGCCGGCGAGTGGTAACGGAACATGAATTCGCGGCTCGTCACGGCGACACTGCGCACACTGCCGTGAAAGAGTTCGTCGAGCCGCGCCCGGGTGCCCCACAGCGCCGGCGACTTGAGGCCAGGCGGCGGAGGCAGATACTTGCCAATTGTCTTGAACACCTGGCCGATGAAGCTATCGGGCGTCCAGTTCGCGAGGCCGATCTTGCCGCCGGGCTTGCATACGCGCGCCAGTTCGCTTGCCGCTTTCTCCTGATTCGGCGTGAACATGACGCCGAAGGTCGACATGACGACATCGAAGGAGGCGTCTGCGTAGGGCAGCGCTTCGGCGTCGGCTTCGCGGAACTGCACCGCTGTCAGACCTTCCGCTTGCGCGCGAGCCTTGCCCGCGTCGAGCAGCGAGGCCACATAGTCGGTCGAGGCGACGTCGCACCAGCGGCGCGCGGCGGCGAGCGTGGCGTTGCCGTTTCCCGCCGCGACATCGAGCACGCGGTTGCCGGCGCGCAGGTCGAGTGCTTCGCACAGGTTTTCTCCGACGATCTGTAGCGTTGTGCCGACGACGGCGTAATTGCCCGTTTCCCACGCGGCGTGCTGGCGCGCTTTGACGTCAGCAAATTCGGAGGTTTGTGATGAAGAAGAATGGACTTCAGACATGGAAATGCTCCAGAGAAAAGTTGTGCGATGCACGCTAGTGTTAATGCGCCAGGGTTTATGAATTCATGTGGTACCTCCTTAATTGCGGTTAAGTATTCGATTCATTCAAGAATCCTTAGCATTGTTGTAAGGGATTCGCATGGATGCTAGTATCAGTGCGACTGTTAAATCGATGAATGACCAGGCGTCCAGATCTTTTGCGCAGGACGCCGAAGTTCCTGGACAACGATGGACGCTCTCTCCGACGTGCTCCGCCTGGTTCGCCTTGGTGGCGCGGTGTATTTAAATGGCGACTTCACCGCACCCTGGTGTTTGTACGGCCAGGCTGACGCAGGGTTGTGCGGCAGCTTTCTTCCTCCGGCCGAACGTATCGTCTCCTACCATCTGATCACCGAGGGGGGCTGCTGGGCTTCGCTCCCTGACGACCCCGAGTCCGCTATTTACGTGGCTGCCGGCGAGCTGCTTGTCGTGCCGCAAGGCGAGGCGCATCTGCTTGGCAGTTCGCTCGACATCACGCCCGGACCCACTGGCGAACTGCTCGAGAGTCAGTTGCGCAATGCACCGGGTCAGGTGATGGCGCTTCAGTACGGCGGTGGCGGCGACCGCACGCGTCTGGTGTGCGGCTTTCTAGCGTGCGACGACACGTTGAGCAACCCGGTGCTGTCCGCGCTGCCACGCATCTTCAAGGTCGACATGCGCAACGATCCGCAGTCCGCGTGGCTCGAATCGTCGCTACGGTTCGCGGCGGCCGAGGCGGCGGAATGGCGAGTGGGCAGCGCGATCGTTCTTGCGCGGCTATCGGAGCTGCTTTTCGTGGAGGCGGTGCGGCGTTGTATCGATGCGCTGCCGTCCGATCGGAAGGGCTGGCTCGCGGGCGTGGGGGACCGGTTCGTCGGGCGGGCGCTCGCGTTGATGCATGCGCAGCCTGCGCACGGCTGGACGGTCGATGAACTGGCGCGCAAAGCCGGGTTGTCCCGCTCGGCGCTGGCGCAGCGATTTACGCAGTTGCTCGGTCAGCCGCCTATGCAATATCTCGCGCATTGGCGTTTGCAGATCGCCGCGCAGGAGTTGCGCGGCGGCACGAAATCGCTGGCGGCGGTGGCGGATCAGGTCGGATATGAGTCGGAGGCGGCGTTCAACCGGGCTTTCAAGCGCGAATTCGGAATGCCGCCGGCGGGGTGGCGCAGAAGCCGCGGTGAGATGGCGGGTATTCCAGCGGGCGCTGCCGGCGCGGCAGCCGCCATGGACGGATCGTTCGACGATCGAGGTGCCTAGACCGCTGGCCGCGCGATCCAGCGCGCCGCCGTCACTTCACCCCATGCTTCGCCTGCCAGTTCTTCATGAACGCGATTTCGTCGTGCTGCGCCTTAATGATGTTTCTGGCCAGCCGCTTCAACTCCGGGTCCTTGCCGTACTTCAGTTCGACCTGCGCCATTTCGATTGCTCCTTGATGATGCGGAATCATGTGCGCGACGAAGTCCTTGTCGGCGTTGCCCGTATAGTCGGCGCTCATGTCCTGCATCATTTTGTCGTCGGCGGCCTTGAAGGCTTGCGTCGCGTCGCCGGCGCCGGCATCCGCTGACTTCGACATGTCCATGCCCGGCATGGCGGCCGGTTGCTGGGCGTGGACGGGCACGGTCGCGACAGCAAACGCAAAGCCGCTGAACAGGCAAAGGGCACGAAAGGCGCGAAGTTTTTTCATAGTGAATGTCCGTTGGGGAAAAGGTGTCCGTCAGGCTCTCAGCGACGGATGAAAGCCCGCCGCCTCGATGGCCTCGATGAGTTGTCCGGCGGCCAGCGTCGACGTAACCTTGACGATTTTAACGGGGACATCGACTTCGAGCTTCGCTGCAGGGTCGAGACTCGTGACTGCACGCGTGATGGCGTTGGCGCAACCGCCGCAGGACATATCCGGGACGTCGAATTCCATTTCCTACCTCCAATGAGAAGTCATGGCTCAAGCGTGGACCTTCCCACGGCGGTAAGGTCAAGCAGGTTTTCGTCGCTGGCTGAACATCGTGTCGGCGCACTCCAAGCCATCATGCGCGGCATCGTCCCAGCCTTACGATTTTGCAAACCTGCATGCTAGACTTCGTACCCATGTCTTACTGGCGCAAACTCTTCATTGTCGTGCTGCTCGTGCTGAGCCTTCCGGCTCAGTCGTTCGCGGCCGTCTCCATGAAATGCGGCTCCTCGCATTCCGTGAGCGATGCGGCGCCCGCGCATGAGGAGGCTGCTCGTGCAATGGCCCAGCATCACGACCATGCCGCGATGATGGCCGACCAAGCCGGCAATAACGCCAGTGCCCATCTTCAGCATCACAGTCCGGCAGGCGGCGAGCATCATGCGCACGCGTGCGCCACTTGCGCGTCCTGCTGTTTCGGCGGCGCGCTGCCGATCACGCCGCTCGCGTCCCTGTCCGCCAACGCGGCTCATTTCGCTGTTCCCCTGCCTCCTGCTGTGCGCGTCGCGCCGTTTCTGACCGGCGGCGTCGAACGGCCTCCCCGCATCACTCTCGTCTAGTTCTTTCGCAGCCTCACGCTGCGTTGTTCCGTTTCCATTCCGCCTCGATGGACGGCCGTGCGCCGTCCGTCGTGGCCGTACATGACGAGATGATTCATGCGAACGTTCATTGCGGCGCTGCTCGGCGCGACGGCATGTTTGCCGGCGCTCGCGCACGCCACATCCATATTTCCTGATCCAGCTGATCCGGCGGCATCCGTGCCGGCGCTCGATACGTCGTCCGTAATGGCCGACTATCGGCCATACCGTGATCAGCAAGCGCCGAGCTGGCCGGCGCTCAATCGCGCGGTGACGCATCCAGCGGGCCGCGCCGGAGCGAGCCACGGCTCGCTCTATTCGAGCAGCGCTGACGTTAAAGAAGACACCCACGGTTCCCATCGCGAAGGGGCGGCGAAATGAGGCCGTGCGTGGTTCCTGCCAGCCGCACCGTGGCAATTGCCATCGCGGTGACCTTACTCGCCGGTTGCACGACGTTTTCGAAGGACGGCGGCTTCGGCATCGTGTCGAGCGCCGCATCCGAACGGCTCGGTAAAGACGCCGTGCTGATCAAGACCGACGACGACCGACGCGCCGTCTCCAAACGCACGCAGGAACTGCTTTCCGCGCCGCTCGGCATGGACGACGCCGTTCAGATCGCGCTCCTGAACAACCGCGGTTTGCAGGCCTCGTACAGCGAACTGGGCATTGCCGAAGCGGACCTCGTTCAGGCGGGGCGCTTGCCGAATCCCGGCTTCTCGTTTAGCCGCACGCACGGTGGCGATGACCTGAGCATCAGCCGCGCGTTCACGCTCGGCATGTTGCGCGTATTGACGACGCCGTTGACGACGCGCATCGAAAGCCGTCGCTTCGAGCAGACCCGCTTGCTGGCCGCCAACACCATGCTCGAGGTCGCCGCCGATGCGCGGCGCGCCTACATCCGCGCAGTCGCTGCAAAGCAATCGGCCGCCTACGCGGAGCAGGTGAAGGACTCGGCCGAGGCCGGCGCCGAACTCGCACGGCGCATGCAGCAAGCCGGCAATTTCAGCAAGCTCGATTACGCGCGCGAGCAGGCCTTCTACGCGGATGCGATGGCGCAACTGGCAAGAGCGCGGCAGCAGTCGATGTCCGCGCGGGAAAAGCTCACTCGCGTGATGGGACTCTGGGGTTCGCAAGCGGAATACGCATTGCCCGAGCGTTTGCCTGATCTGCCTGCGACACGTCCCGAGCTGCACGACCTGGAAGCCTTTGCGATGCAAAACAGGCTCGACATTCAGGCCGCGAAATTGCAAACGAAAAGCGTCGCCGGTTCGCTGGGTTTGAGCAAAGCAACGCGCTTCATCAACGTGCTGGACGTCGGCTATCAGAACAATTTCACGACTTCCGATGGGCGTGAGCAAGGCTATGAAATCAGCGTGGAGATCCCGCTTTTCGACTGGGGCAGCGCCAAAGTGGCGCGCGCCGAAGCGATCTATCTGCAGTCGGCGAATCGCGTCGCCGGGACCGCAATCAACGCGCGTTCCGAAGTGCGTGAAGCGTATTCGACCTATGTGTCCGGCTACGACCTCGCGAAGCACTATCGCGATGAAGTCGTGCCGCTGCGCAAAACCATCTCCGATGAACTGCTGCTTCGCTATAACGGCATGCTCGCGAGCGTGTTCGAACTGCTCGCCGATTCACGCGACCAGATCGGCGCGGTGAATAGCGCGATCGACGCACTGAAGGACTACTGGCTCGCGCAGACCGATTTGCAACACGCGCTCGGCGGCCGGCTGCCTACCGATGCCAGCGCAGCACCGCTCGCATCCACGGCGACGCAAGCGGCGTCGTCCGCTCAATCCGAAGAAACCAAAGAATCCGAAGGTCAATGACATGGTGTCACGTCGACATTTTATGAGCGGCTCGGGCGCCGCTTTGCTGGGAGCCGCACTGGTGAGCAAGGCCGGCGCCGCGTCGCTACCCGAAGCACCCACGATGAGCACGGCCTCGATGCAGCCGCCACGCGCGCCGTCGAACGGCCGGCCGTACACACCGGTCGCCACGCTCAACGGATGGTCGTTGCCGTGGCGCATGAAGAACGGCTGGAAGGAGTTTCATCTGATCGCGGAGCCGGTGGTGCGCGAACTCGCGCCGGGCATGAGCGCGAATCTGTGGGGCTACAACGGCCAGACGCCGGGGCCGACCATCGAGGCCGTTGAAGGCGACAAGGTGCGCATCTTCGTGACCAACCGGTTGCCGGAGCACACCACGGTCCACTGGCACGGCATGCTGCTGCCGTGCGGCATGGACGGTGTGGGCGGTCTCACGCAGCCGCACATTCCGCCCGGCAAGACCTTCGTCTACGAATTCCAGCTCGAAAAGCACGGCACCTTCATGTATCACCCGCACGCCGACGAGATGGTGCAGATGGCGATGGGCATGATGGGCACGTTCATCGTCCATCCGAAAGATCCGGGCCTCATGCAGGTAGACCGCGACTTCGTGTTCATCATGTCCGCGTACGACATCGACCCGGGCAGCTTCACGCCGCGCGTCAACGAGATGACGGACTTCAACATGTGGACGTGGAACGCGCGCGTGTTTCCGGGCATCGATTCATTGCCGGCGCGCGCGGGCGATCGCGTGCGGATCCGCGTCGGCAATCTGACCATGACCAATCATCCGATTCATCTGCACGGCTATCACTTCGAAGTGGTGGGCACGGACGGCGGCTGGATTCCGCCGTCCGCGCGCTGGCCCGAGGTGACCGCCGATATCGCGGTTGGGCAGATGCGTGCCATCGAGTTCACCGCGAATCGTCCCGGCGACTGGGCATTCCATTGCCACAAGTCTCATCACACGATGAACGCGATGGGGCATCAGGTCCCGAACATGATCGGCGTGCCGCAAAAAGACCTCGCCAGACGCATCAACCGGCTGGTGCCCGACTACATGGCGATGGGCAGCACGGGCGGTTCGATGGGCGCGATGGAGATGCCGCTGCCCGACAACACGCTGCCGATGATGACCGGCACCGGCCCATTCGGGGCGCTCGAAATGGGCGGCATGTTTTCGGTGGTGAAAGTGCGCGAAGGGCTGGGTCGCAACGACTACCGCGACCCGGGCTGGTTCAGCCATCCGAAGGGAACGGTGGCTTATGAATATACCGGCGAGTTGCCGGATGGTTGACGTCGACGGTCGCGGATTGGCCGTGTGGATCGTATTTAACGTGGGAGCGTGTGAGATGAAGAATGGTTTGGCTTCAATGGCGATGGGTTGCATGGTGATGATTTCCGCATCGGCGTACGCGGCGGGTGAGGCGAGTGAAGTGCAGGCGAGTGCAAACGTCAATGCGCAGGCGGCGCTGTCGCATGGCGAAGTCAGGAAGGTGGATGTGGCTGCCGGCAAGCTGACCATCAAACATGGTCCGCTGGAAAACCTCGGCATGGATGCCATGACGATGGTGTTCAAGGTCAAGGACCCGGCGATGCTCTCGCAGGTCGAGCCCGGCGACACGATCGACTTCGTTGCCGATGAGGTGGCCGGAGCGCTGACAGTGGTCAAACTGGAGAAGCGATAGCGCGCCAGGCGTGCGGGACGTTTCGGAGCGGTCCTACAGACTGGCCAATGAGCGGCAACCATAATCCGCGCACACCGTTCGCGGGCAGGCAGCGTCGCCCGCGACACGTCACTGCTTCTTCTCATTGCGCTGAATATGCCGACACGTCCTGCTTTACCATTCGAAGAAACCCTTAATGCCTGGTTCGATCAAGCCGAGGAGGCTCGCCTCGCAGGCGAGTTCGACATGGCCCGAACGCTCCTCGACCGGGTCATCGGGCAAGACCCCGGACATGCGGACGCGTTGCACGCGCATGGGCTCGTTGCGCTCGCATCGAACCAATTGGAGTCGGCACAAAGCTGGGTCGAGCGCGCGCTCGATGTGTGCGCGGATCCGGCGTATTACGGCACGTTATGTATTGTCCAGATCAAACTGCGTGCATACGCACGCGCTTTGCAAACGGCCGAATGCGGGCTCGCGCTCGAACCGGCGTCACTGCCGCTCAACTTCTTCATGGCCGTAATCCTGCAAGTGCAGGGACATTCCGAGGATGCCGCCGTCGTCTACCGTCGCTTACTCGAACTCCAGCCGGACCATCCACAAGCGCTTGTCAATCTGGGCGTGGTCGTCAAGGACCTCGGCTCGCTGAGTGAGGCCGAGCGGCATCTCAGGCAAGCCGTCGCGCTCGCGCCGTCTTACCTCGGAGCGCGCGCAAGCCTCAGTCAGGTTCTGTTAGCCGCCGGCCGTTATGAAGAAGCCTGGCCGTATTTCGAAGACCGTTGGGCCAATTTCGTGGATGCCGACGGGCGGCCCGCATCAGTGCGCCCGACATTGCCGCTGCCTCAATGGAAAGGCGAGCGCCTCGACATCGCGAGCGCCAGCCAGGGAATGCCCGAATGCGGCGCGCGTCTGCTCGTCATTCCAGAGCAGGGTCATGGCGACAGCCTGCAGTTCGTGCGCTATCTGCCGATGGCGCTCGAACGTTTCGCGCGCGTCGGCTATATATGCCCGCCATCGCTGCGGCGCTTGTACGAAGAATCATTCGCGCATTTGCCGGGCCTCGTGATGCTCGACGACGGCTTATCCGACTTGAGCGACTGGGACTGGCATTGCCCTTTGATGTCACTGCCCATGGCGTTCGGCACGCGGCTCGACAACATTCCCACCGCCACCTACCTGCATGCGGATGCCGCTCGCTCCGCTTCGTGGCGCGCGCGGCTTGCCATGTTGCCCGATGCCGCCTTGCCGCGTGTCGGCCTGGTGTGGGCCGGCGGCCATTCAGGTCTGACCGAAGACCGCGCGCGTAGCTTGATCCCCGCGCAAATCGCGCCATTGCTCGCGTTACCCAATGTGCGCTGGATCAGCCTGCAAAAGACGGATGATCCCGCAAAGCGCGCCGATGCTGCATCGAACGCGCGTTTGACGGACTGGATGGACGACGCGACGGACTTTGCCGATACCGCCGCACTGATCGACAACCTCGATCTCGTGATCTCCGTCGACACGTCGGTTGCCCATCTGGCCGCGGCAATGGGCAAGCCGGTGTGGCTGCTCAACCGCTTCGCCGGTTGCTGGCGCTGGTTGCGCGATCGCGACGACAGCCCCTGGTATCCCAGCGTGCGGCTCTTCACGCAATCGCAACGCGGCGACTGGGACGGCGTGCTCGAGCGGGTCGCCGAGGCTTTGCGCTGCTCGACCGGTGCGACTTATAGGAAGTCTTACCGATCCTTTGTGCGTTAGCTCACCAAGACAAGAGGATCTTACTCGCCCCGCGCTTCTTAGATGTTATGCTCGGTCGTCGTGAACTTCTTCATGCATAGACGCGCGCGAATTTAAAAATACCTAGATTCCATTAGGAGCCGGGCATGCTAAGAAAAGTAGTCGATCGGGCGAAACAGATTCGACGCAGCGAGGGGTTCAAGCATTCCGTTGCCACACCACGTCGCATCTCGCTTCATGCCACACAGCGATTGAACAGGGGAATCTTCGCCATTGAAATTCAGGAGAACTCGGGTTTCTTCTCCGTGATGCAGATGGTCCTGTTTATTCTGATGTATTGCGACGAGAAGTGTCTGACGCCGTGCATCAGCGCACGCGGTGGGCTCTACGGAGACGCTGCGGGAACGATCGACTGGTTCTCGTCCTTCTTCGAGTCCGTGAATGGCAAGGCCGCGGCACCGCTCACACACAAGGTGAGAAAGTCGACGGTTCGCGACCTGGTCCAGCTAGGGTTTCGTCAACGCTACGAGGCGCAGCTTCAGCTCAACAGCGCCAGCCAACTATTCTTCGCACACTACCGGCCAGCCGCCCATATCGTCGATGAAGTCGATGCGATCTGCGGCAAGCTCGAGATCGGCGCGTCTACGCTCGGTGCGCATTTCAGAGGCACGGACAAATTGCTGGAAGCCATCCCGGTTTCATGGGGCGATTTCTGCCGCCACATAGAAACGACGCTTGCGGAAAACCCGCACTTGAGCAACGTTTTCGTTTCAAGCGACGAACAGGCGTTTCTCGACTTCTTCGTCGCGTGGCCGTTTTCCAGGCCGGTCAAAGTGGCGCCCGCGAAACTGCTCGCGTACGGCAATACGCCGATTCATTTCAGCGGTTATCCGGGACTCGAAATCGGCCGTGAGGCACTGGTCTCCAGTCTGCTGTTGTCCCGTTGTGGGTATCTGGTGAAGACGCCGTCGTATCTGTCGGCATGGTCCAGAATCTTCAATCCGTCGCTGCCGGTGAAGCTCGTGTCGCCGCCGCGGCCTGACGCATTCTGGTTTCCCGACAGCCGGCTATGGCTTGAACAGGTGGCGCAGGACAAAGCGGCCTGAACGAAGACGCGGTCGCTTTGCGTTGGCTGTATCGCAGTCGTGACATGGGTACGATGAGTAGCGCGCATATAATGAAAGGCCGCCTGATGGGTGTGTCGGAACGAGTCGTTCGAGTCCGGCAATCCGCCAGATACATCGTGACTGCAAAGAGGCCTTCAGCATGTACATTGCCATGAACCGTTTCAAAGTGACGCCCGGATCCGAAGCTGCCTTCGAACATCTGTGGACCACGCGCGATACGCATCTGAAAGAGGTGCCGGGCTTCGTGGAATTTCATCTGCTGAAGGGTCCGCAGAAGGACGATCACGTTCTCTATTCCAGCCATACGATCTGGAAGGACTACGCGTCCTTCGAGGCGTGGACGAAGTCCGACGCCTTTCGCGCCGCGCATCGCAACGCAGGCGGCGACAATCGCGTGCTCTATCTCGGGCATCCGGAATTCGAAGGCTTCGAAGTCATTCAGACCGTCAAATGAATGCGTAACCCTCGCGACGGCTCGTGTCATTCACGGGTGCCGCGAAGGGACTTCCCCCGGCGACAATGCGCTTTCAGCGAGCATCTCGCGCGCGTCGGCCCGTGCGCGCCACGACGACGCGCTGAGCAGGCTTGCGGTATTCTTTTGCGAGCATTTCGCCGCGACGCGTCACGCGCCGGCGCAACTCACAGAGGAACGAAAAGATGAAAGCCGTCAAAATCGGTTCGCCCGCCACCGTCGCCAATCTCCAGGTCGTCGACATCGCCGATCCCGGTCAGCCCGCGGCCGGCCAGATTCGCGTGCGTATTCACGCGAACTCCTTGAACTTTCACGACTATGGCGTGGTGAGCGGCAATCTGCCTGCTGAAGCAGGGCGGATTCCGATGGCGGACGGCGCGGGTGTCGTCGAGGCGGTCGGCGCGGGCGTGTCGGAATTCAAAGTGGGCGATCACGTGGTGTCGTGCTTCTTTCCGTTCTGGGAAAACGGGCCGCCTGCCATCGCCGATTTCACGACCACACCCGGCGACGGTGTCGACGGCTACGCGCGCGAAGCGGTCGTGCTGCCGAGCCACTACTTCACGCATGCGCCGCGCGGCTACAGCCACGCCGAGTCCGCAACGTTGACTACCGCCGGGCTGACCGCATGGCGCGCGCTCGTCGTTGACGGCCAGCTGAAGGCCGGCAATACGGTGCTCGTGCTCGGCACCGGCGGCGTGTCTATTTTCGCCTTGCAGATCGCTAAAGCGATGGGCGCTTCGGTGATCGCGACATCTTCTTCGGACGCGAAGCTCGCCAGGCTTCGCGAACTCGGAGCCGACCATACGATCAACTATCGCGAGAATCCGGAGTGGGGCAAGCAGGTCCGCGCGCTGACCTGCGGGCGCGGTGTCGATCATGTGATCGAAGTGGGCGGGCCGGGGACTTTGCCGCAGTCGATCACCGCGTGCCGGATCGGCGGTCATATCGCGCTGATCGGCGTGTTGACCGGACGGGCAGGGCCGGTGCCGACCGCGGCGCTGATGGCGAGGCAGCAGCGCTTGCAAGGCTTGATCGTCGGCAGCCGTCAGGATCAGCGCGATATGATCCGGGCTCTCGAAGCGACCGGCATCAAGCCGGTGATCGACAGCACGTTCGAGCTGGCGAAGCTCGGCGAGGCGTTCGCGCACGAGGAATCCGGCGCTCACTTCGGGAAGATTTGCGTGGCGATTGGCGTGCGCGGGTGAACGCCGGCTTGCCGGTTTCGCTCGCGCATATTCATGCCGCTGCCGGGTGGCATGCACGGGCAAGCAACGGCGTGTCAGTCGCGCTTTCCCAGCTCGGCGAAGTTGACGCTGCGCGCTTCGCACGCATTCGTAAAGACCTCGTCGTAGCTCGAGAAGAACACCGTGCGTGTTTGCGCCAGCGTCTTGAACAGATCGACCAGCACGGCACGTGCGGCGGCGTCGAGTCCGCCGACGGGTTCATCCGCGATCAGCACCTGGGTTTCGCCGAGCACGGCCGACGTCAGGAAAAACTTCTTGCGCGTACCGAACGACATCTGCTCGAAGCGTTTGTCGAGATGCGGCGTGAGGCCGAAGCGGTCTGCGAGCGCCAGCGTGTCGGCGGTGACAGCGGTGTTTCTCGCCGATGCCACCGTGTTCAGATACTCGCGACCGGTCTGATCCGAATAAGGCATGCAGTCTTCGGGCACGTGGGTGAGCACGGATTGCGCGGCCAGCGGCGCACTGTGCAGCGAATGGCCGCCGAGCCACACCTCGCCGGTATCGGACTCGATCGTGCCCGCGAGGATGCCGAGCAACGTCGACTTGCCGCTGCCGGATTCGTCGTTCAGCGCGACGCATCCTGATGCAGTGTCGTAATGCAGTGCCTGAAAGATGAGGCGTTCGCCGTAGCGCTTGCTGAGGTTTACGAATCGAAGCATGGTTGGAGCGTGAGTCGGGAGAAGACCCTCCGCGTCGAATTGCGGGGCACGTGTCTTCTACAGGTTGGCGTCGCGCAAGTGTAGCAGCGCGAGCCGTGGGCGCTGTCGCGTCCCACGCTTCAATTACTTATCGGCATCCAGCAAGAACGCCACGATCCGGTCGCACACGCGGCCGAACATTTGCGTGCCCGTCACGGTCGGGCATCCGCGCGCGCGGGCGGCTTCGATCAACGGCGTGAGCGGCGGCTTCGTCACCACATCGCCGACGAACGTGGTGGCCGGCACACGCGATACGTCGACAGGCAGCGGGTCGTCCGCACGCATGCCGAGCGGTGATGCATTGACGATGACGTCATAAGCACTGGCGTCTACGGCAGCAGCCGCGCTGCGCACTTCGCCTTGTCCGAGCGCATTCAACCGGCCGATCAGCGACGCCGTGCGTTCGGCATCGTTATCGCGCACATCGAGCGATGCCACGCCGCCTTGCACCAGTGCATGTCCGATCGCGGAACCCGCGCCGCCCGCGCCGACCAGCAGCGCACGTTTGCCGCGCAGATCGCAACCTGCATCGACGAGCGCCGCGACGAATCCGGTGCCGTCGAACATGCCGCCGTGCCAACTGCCGTCCACCGTGCGACGCAACGTATTGACCGCGCCGAGAAAGCTCGCCTGCTCGGTGAGCGAGCCGCAATACTCGATGGCGCTGAACTTGTGGGGCACGGTAATGATCACACCGTCGACATTGCGCATGGGCGTCACGCCTGCAAAAAACGCGGGCAGATCGGCGGGCGCCACGTGCGCGGGGACCACCAGCGCATCGCGTCCGGCCGCGCGCAAAGCGGCGGTCACGCCGGACGGCGAGCGGACCTGCGCAATCGGATCGCCGACGATGAAAACCACTCGCGTGGCGCCGCTGAGGCCTTCATCCAGCGAGGTGGAAAAAGAGGGCGCGTCGGGTTGCGTCATGTTGAGTGTCTCCAAAGTGTTGCCCGGCTTTCATCCTGCGCGATGCCGGGCAATCTTGCTTGAATGTACGCGGCGCAAAACGGGTCGTGGACCGGCTCAAGAATTCTGTGAACTCTAACCTTAAGTGGAATAGTGTTCGAAAATAAAATTATTTCACGCCGGCAACGTGGACTGGCGATAAAGCGCCACGGTTTGGCGCAATCCTTCATCTTTGAGCGCGGTATCGACCGGGAACGAAGTGGCGATCGGTAACGGCGCGCCGGCCACAAACGAGACGGACGATTTATTCGGTGACGAGCGGGCCCCCGTGATACTGATCGTCAGTCACCGGCTCCATCCATTCGACGTTTTTGCCGTCGAGCATTTCGGTGATCGCGAGGTGCGACATTGCCGTGGTCGCGGCGGCACCATGCCAATGCCGCTTTCCGCACGAGCACGACACGACGTCCCCGGCGCGAATTTCGGTTCGCGAGCCGCCTTCGCATTGAGTCCAGCCTACACCCGTGAGCACGACCAGAGTCTGGCCGAGCGGATGCGTATGCCAGAAGGTACGTGCGCCGGGTTCAAAGGTCACGATGGCGCCGCCAAGGCGCGCCGGCGGCTCAGCCTGGAAGAGGCTATCGATACGGACGGAGCCGGTGAACCAGCTTTCAGGGCCTTTGATTGACGGCTTGGTGCCGTTACGGACGATAGTCTGAGCTTCTTGTGTCATGGTTCTGATCCTTTGACGTATTAGGGGCGTGGCCGCGATGACACGTAATTTAGTGCTTCAGCAGGCCTTCGACTAGATGGCAAAATGGGCATACACTCATGCACAGGTGCATAAATGCCTACTCCGGACCTGAATGATCTGGTCGCGCTTCTCACCGTGGCGCGCGAACGGAGTTTTACGCGCGCCGCTGCGCAGCTAGGCGTATCGCAGTCGTCTCTGAGCAGAACCGTAACTTCGCTTGAAACGAAGCTCGGGATGCTCTTGCTCAATCGCACGACTCGCAGCGTTTCCACGACAGAAGCCGGGCAGCGCCTTCTCGACTCTGTTGCGCCGAAACTTGAGGAGATCGAGGCGGAGTTGCAGGCGGTCGCCGAACTTCGCGAAAGACCGGTGGGTACGGTGCGGATCTCCGCGACTGACTATGCCGCGAACCAGTACATCTGGCCGAAGCTCCAAGGGTTGCTTCGCGAACATCGCGAGTTGCACATTGAACTCATCAACGACTACGCCCTGTCGGACATCGTCGCCGATCGTTTTGACATAGGTGTGCGACTGGGGGATCAGGTCGAGAAGGACATGATCGCTGTACGGGTCGCGCCGGATGAAACGCTGGCGATCGTCGCGGCGCCGGAGTATCTGCGCGAAATGCCACCGCCCACTGCACCGCACGAACTCACCAGCCACAACTGCATCAATCTGAGGTTGCCCACGAGAGACACGCTCATGCCGTGGGAGCTCAAAAAAGGCAGGCGCCGCCTGGAGGTCAAGGTGACCGGCCAGCTCGTGTTCAATAACTCTTACCAGATGCTGGACGCGGCCTTGAAGGGCTTCGGGGTCGCTTACCTTCCGAAGGCACTCGCGGAAAAGAGCGTTCAGGCGGGGCGGCTTTGCTGGATTCTCGAAGACTGGTTTCCGACATTCACGGGACATCATGCGTACTATGCGACGCGGCGCCAGTCATCGCTTGCGGTTCGCCTGGTTATCGCGGCTTTGCGCGGCAGTTAGCGGCTCGAGGTATCGATGTGATTGGGTACCCGTTTTTTCATGGCGTTCCCTGATGTCGATTTAGTGCGCGAGCAGATCAGCAAAGCAAAGCGAGGCGGCCGCGGATTCGACGAAGCTTTCGATGCCCCATGTGCTCCCTTCACATCTTGGGGTATCCCATACGTCGAATCGCCTTGACAGTGTGCACGTCTAGAACGAACATTTGCGCTGCAAGAGAGCAATTGTTCTCGCGGCAGCTTGCGTCGTTTGGTGAATGCCTAAGCGACAGCCGCTTAGATAGGGGCAGGAGACATGGCGAAACAACTGGATGGGAAAGTCGCGGTTGTAACGGGTGCGGCGTCCGGTATCGGGCTGGCGACCACCGATGCTTTGCTGGCAGCAGGCGCGCGGGTAGTGCTGGTCGATCGCGACGAGGCAGCGCTGACTTCAGTATGCGATGCCCGCGGGGCGGCGGCCGTCCCGCTGGTGATCGATCTTCTGGATGCGAAAGCGTGCGCGACGCTCGTGCCGCAGGCTCTCGACCTCGCCGGCCAGATCGACATCCTGCATGCAAACGCAGGTCTGTACGTCGGCGGCGATCTGGTTGATGCGGATACGTCTGCAATTGACAGGATGCTCAACCTGAACATCAACGTAGTGATGAAAAATGTCCATGATGTTCTGCCGCACATGATCGAGAGACGATCCGGCGACATCATCGTGACGAGTTCGCTGGCTGCGCATTTTCCAACGCCATGGGAACCCGTCTATGCGTCGTCGAAATGGGCCGTCCACTGCTTTGTCCAGACGGTCCGGCGTCAGGTATTCAAACATGGCATTCGCGTTGGATCGGTGTCGCCAGGGCCCGTGATCAGCGCGTTGCTCGCAGACTGGCCGCCAGAGAAGTTGAGAGAAGCAAAGGAATCGGGCAGTCTCATCGAGGCCAGTGAAGTCGCCGACGTCGTGCTGTTCATGTTGACGAGGCAACGAGGCATGACTATTCGCGATGTAGTGGTGATGCCGACCAATTTCGACCTGTAGCTGTAGACGCGAAGCGCGAGTCACGGCAAGCGTCCTTACGAGCGTGGCCGGGAAGTTTAGGGTCGCGCAATGAGGCATCTCGTGTACGACACGCTCGACATATCGAGCACCCAGTCGTGGAAAAACGCCGGTCTGCGTAAAACAGCAACGCTCACCACGGCCTGATCGCTTGCCGTGAGGTGGACTGCGAGTGGAACGAAACGTGCTAATCGTTGGCTTGCACGTTGTGTCGAGAGGAGAACCCGAATGAATTCAGAAACTGTCGTGCTGGTCGCATGCGTTCCCGGAGTGCTGCATTACACTCATCGCCCATCCAGATAAAGTGTGGCGACCGCCAAAACTACCTCGCGTAACTTTCTGGGCCACTTCGACTTTACGCCGCGGACTGTCACGACAATGAAGCGAATCTCCTTCGCAACGCAACTGGCTTTGCTGTGGGCGCTCGTTGCAGTCGTCTGCATGCTGCTCGCAGGAATCATCTGGCTGCTATTCCAGACAGACCAAAGTCGGCAGATTTCCACCGCCAGCCAACAGTCCATTGCCGCGTGCGAACACGTGGCTGCACGCTATGCGCTCTCCCGGCAGCTTGCCACAGACCCAGATGCCACCGACCTGATGCATGCAGTCCTCGACACGGTCCTGATCCAGACACCGAAAGTCGAAGGTGGCTTCTGGGGAAGCAGTGACGACGGCCCGAGCAACCGGACTTCAGCGCCTCCTCCCATGCCCGGTCCTGCCGGCAGTGCTGCCCCGCCGAAGGCGCCTGATGGATTTCTAGCGTATTCGTTCCCGACGTACGAAGGCAGCGGTCTCAAACGGGACATTCCTCAGGCAGAGACGCCCCTGATACTGCGCGCGCTGCGCCTCGCAGTGTCCAGACACGCTTCGGTTTATGACTCGGTGCCCGGCGGCGAAGGCGCTACGGTTTCCGCTGCCTGCCCTGTCGCCGGAAGTTCAACGCTTTATGCATGGACGCTCACCAGGGCACAAGCTCCGCTCGGCCCATATGGCCATATCCTCGTGCTGTCTCTCGCCGTCATCCTGACGGGTATTCTGGTCATTGCCCTGATTCTTGGCATTGCGCTGCGACGGTGGAGGAAAAACCTGTCGGCGCTCGAGCGGGGCCTATCGCCAGAAACGGCGGACTCTCTGACTGAGCTTCCACTGGTCGGGGAAGCCGACCTCGACAAAATCATCAATGCCGTCAACGCGTTCGCCGCGCGGTCCAAGGCTTCACAAGCGCGTGCCTCAGCTCTAAGCGAGAAGTTACTGCAAGCCGAGCGCTTCGCCTCGCTTGGTAAGCTCGCTGCACAGATAGCACATGAAATCCGTAATCCATTGGGTGCCGTCAGGTTGAAACTGGAGAATGTTCTCGCGCATGACGGCGACGCACCGAATCAATCGCTCAAGTCGGCTCTCGGCCAGGTGGAACGTATCGAAACGCAGGTAACGAGCCTGCTCGCGTTGACGCAGCCCGTGACACTCGTCATGAAAACAGTCGATGTGGCGGAATGGGTAGCGTCGAGCGCGGGTACGCATCAGGAACGGGCGGCGCAGAAGGGCGTCAACCTGACATTGGATGTTGACCATCTGAAGCCGGCGCAACCGGCGGTTGACGGCCAACTGGCGAGGTTTGATCCGATACAGATGGCAAGGGCGTTCGACAACCTCATACTGAATGCAATCAGGCACGCCCCGCCCGGGGGCGTAGTCGCGGTACGCGCGCAACACGTCAAAACCAGCACCGGCGACACGTTGCGTATTGCTGTCGTCGATAATGGACCAGGGATACCTGTCGCCGACCGGGAACGTATTTTCGAGCCATTCGTCACCGGACGGCCTGATGGCTCGGGGCTGGGCCTGGCCGTTGTCCGCGAAGTCGCGGCAGCGCACGGTGGCCGCGCGCACGTGGCCGACACTGACAGCGGTGCTTGTTTCGTCATTGAGATTCCATGGCACACATACTCGTAGTCGACGATGACGATGGCTTTCGTGAGGGGCTCGTCGAAACGCTGATCGACCTTGGGCACTCGGTCGATGAGGCGACCTCAGGCGAACAGGCGCTGGAAATCCTGGCGAATGCCGCCGTTCCATTCACCTGCATGTTTCTCGACTTCCGCCTGCCCGGCATGGACGGGCTCGCGGTACTCGAAGCATTGCAGACAACCGTCCACGGGCCGATGCTGCCCGTTGTCATGCTGACCGGCTTTGCATCGAGCGACAACACGATAGGCGCGATGACGTTAGGGGCCTTCGATCATCTGACGAAGCCGGTCGGAAGACAGGCGATACAGTCGTTGCTCGAACGAATCGTCTCCTCGACCGCGGCAGGCGCGACGTCCGACGAGCCGCTGCCTCAGTTCACCGTTGAGCCGGCGAGTACGAAGCCCCGGTTGCTGGGTGTCAGTGAGACGTTGCGCGAGGTACAGAAGCAGATTGGGCGCGCGGCATCATCGGATGCAACGGTCCTCTTCAGCGGCGAAACCGGTACAGGAAAAGAGGTGGCGGCACGCGTGCTTCACGATGCGTCGAAGCGTCGGGGTAAACCGTTCGTCGCGGTGAACTGCGCTGCCATTCCTTCTGAGCTGCTCGAGAGCGAACTGTTCGGGCATGTCAAAGGCGCCTTCACAGGGGCCTCGGCAGACCGCGCCGGATGTTTCGCCGCAGCCGAAGGCGGCACGCTGCTGCTCGACGAGGTTGGCGACATGCCGCTGCCGATGCAGGCCAAGCTGCTGAGGGTCATCCAGGAACGGCAAATTACTCCGCTGGGCTCCAGCCGCGTGATTCCTGTCGATATCAGGCTCGTGGCGGCAACCCATCGGGACCTGAAGGCGATGGTCGAAGCAGGCGAGTTCCGCGAGGACCTGCTTTACCGGCTCAACATTATCCCCATCGAATTACCCCCTCTGCGCGAGCGACTGGCCGACATCCTTCCGCTCGCCGAACACTTCCTCGCCGAAGCCGCCATTCGCCGGTCTCGCGGCATGCGGCTGTCCTCGCCGGCGCAACGCCTGCTGCTCGGTTACCCGTGGCCGGGAAATGTCCGTGAACTCAGAAACGCAATCGAGCGCGCGGGTGCCCTGGCTCCCGGACCCTCGATTACGGCAGAGGACCTCGGGTTCCTGAGCGCGAAACCGAACGATGGCCAACCGCTCCTGAACGCAAGCTTCTTCGACATGTCATTGCCGGGCGCCGTCGAAGCAGTCGAGCGAGCGATGATTACCCACGCGCTGAGACTCGCTGACAACAACCGCGCCGATGCGGCGCGCCGGCTGGGCATTAGCCGCCAGACGCTTTACGCGAAGCTGGCGGCGCTCAAGCTCGAATAAGGTGTCAAGCAATCCGACGCGGTCTGTCGGATTGCCTGACACTGGTCTGGCTTGATCGCCCGCAAAGCCCTGCTGAGAAGGAACATTCGTTATGGCATAGGCCTTGCAATTAACTCCGTGTCTTTCAACGGAGAGCATCATGGCCTCAAACCATTTCAAGCCGACGGGCGGCCAGCACATGCTGGCGAGCACTACCGCTCCAACGGCAAAGGTCACCCGCGCTGCAGCCCTGGCACTGTGCCTCGTCACACTCGCGTGCGCCGCGCAAACCCCGCCGCTTCAGGGACCCGGCACGCCTGTTCCTCCACCGCTCGCCGGTGCACCCGCTGGCGCGATGCCAGCCGTGGCGCCGCCACCTCCGCCGCCGCCCGCTCCATTGGCGATACAGCAGCAGCCGGTTGTCGCGACAGGAACGGTGAGCCGCTTCGTCATCAACCCGGAAGGCGATGTCGACGGCTTGCTTCTGGGTGACGGTTCGCTGGTCCACTTCCCGCCTCACATGAGCTCGCAACTGGTCAGCGTTGTCCATGCTGGCGACCCGGTCCAGATCGCCGGGTTTCGTGGCGGCGCGGGCAACGTCACTGCGCAGCAAATCACCAATCAACGAACGTCCCAGCAGGTCGTCGACCAGCCCCCGCCAGTCAACGCAATGCATCTTCCGCCGGCCTTGCGCGGAGCAGGTCTCGTCAAACTCAGTGTCAAGGGCACGGTGGCACGCGTCACGACTGCACCGCGCGGAGAGCCTGATGGCGTGATGCTCAGCAATGGAACGGTCATCAAGATGCCGCCGCCGCAAGCACAGCAGTTTGCCAACCTGATGCGACCAGATGCAGTGGTGGCCGCCAGCGGATACGGAACGCGCAACCAATTCGGCGAGGCGCTGCAGGCAACAGCGTTCGGTACGCCGGGCAATGTCACGCAGTTGTACAACGACACCCGCAACTAAGTTCTTCTTTCTTACTTACTGGAGTTACACCATGCATTGGATTGACCCGGAGTGCCTGCAGGAGACGCGCGGTACCGTTACCCAGTTTCTCCTGAATCCCCGTGGAGAACTGGACGGTCTGATTCTCGACAGCGACAGACAGGTGCATTTCCCGCCCCATCTGTCCAGACAGGTCGCGAAACACGTCGGCGTTGGCGACAAGGTTCGCGTGCGAGGCGTCAAACCACGCGCTGCCAATATCATCGCAGCCGTTCAGGTGACATCGGGAACAGGTGTCGTGATTCTTGACGAAGGCCCGCATCACCATGGTGAGAAGCATGAGAAGCCTCATGTAGACAGGCATGCGATGGAGGCCACTGGCGAAGTGGAGCTCTCACTGTACGGGCCCAAGGGCGAACTTCGCGGCGCCTTGTTGACCGATGGAACCTCGATTCGCATGCCTCCTCATGCCGCGGAGACTCTGTCCAGTTACCTCGAACCGGGCGCCCATATCCAGGTCTGGGGCCATGGCGTGAAGAACCGGCACGGCAAAACCATCGAAGTCGACGACATCGCCGAACTGGTCGATGCGGAGAATCTCCCGGCGACGGCGGAGTAGTCACGCAGGCTGATCTTTTTCCTTGAGGGAGCGCGCGAGATGCACAGAGGCGACACATGACACAGGCGTCGAAGATTTCGCAACGCAACGAGCCGCGTGTAGGGATGCATATCGGCGACCTACGTCTGACGGAGGCCGAACTGCCCAACCATCTCGTGCTGAGCGACATCATCGCGCAGGCTAATGCGCATCTCGCCCGGCAAACCGACTTTGTCGTGCTACCCGGCGACAATGCCGACCTCGCGATGGATAGCGGCGTGCTGAGCTGGCACTTCAATCCTCTCGCAGAAGGGAGAAAGTGGTGAGCGCACAGTCAGAGCAACCGCCGGGTGACGGCGAAGCGCCGAAGTCTCCGTCGTCACGGAGCCTGCGCGGGCTCGACGGGTTGAACTTCCTGATGGCCGACGTGCGGGACGGTCTCGGCCCCTTCCTGTCCGTCTATCTGAAAGGCACCCAACACTGGGGCTCGGGCAACATCGGTCTGGTCATGGCGGCCAGCGGTGTTGCAGCGGCTATCTGCCAGATTCCGGCGGGATTGCTGGTGGACGCGGTCCGCGTGAAGCGCCTGCTCATTGCGATTTCAGGTTTGCTGGTCGGCGCGGGATGTCTTCTGATTGCGTTCTTCCCGAAACTGCCGACCGTGCTCGCCGCACAGATAACGCTCGGCGCAGCCTCAGCCATCATTCCACCTTGTCTCGCGGCATTGAGCCTTGGCGTGGTGGGACATCGGCTGCTGCCGGCGCGGATAAGCCGCAACGAAGGGTTCAATCACGCTGGGAACTTCACTGCGGCTATCCTGGCCGGTGCCCTCGGACAGTACGTCGGGGTCATCTGGCTGTTCTATCTCATCTGCGGATTCGCGGTAGCAAGTGCGCTTGTGGTTCTGCTGATCAAGCCGAAGGAAATTGACCACGAGCTCGCCCGTGGCGCTGAAAAGCCGTCGGAGACGAAAGGGCGGAGTAGACCCATGACGTTTTCGGCGCTATGGAAAAAGCGCGACCTCAAGGTATTCATCATCTCGGTCGTCCTCTTTCACTTCGGCAATGCCGCGATGCTGCCGCTCGCAGGCCAGGTCATTGCGAAGGTCCATCCAGGAATGGACGTCATTGCGCTAAGTGCGTGCGTTATCGCTGCACAACTCGTGATGGTCGCGGTTGCCGCAACCGTGGGCCATGCCCTGCACAAAGGTGTTGGGCGCAAGAAGATCTTCCTGGTCGCACTGGCTGTACTGCCAGTGCGGGGTGTGCTGTTCTCGATGACGAGCAGCCCCTATGCCGTAGTTGCGATTCAGTTGCTCGACGGGGTGGCAGCCGGCATCTTTGGTGTTATCGGGGTCGTCATAGCGTCCGACCTGATGCGCGGCACCGGACGGTTCAATCTTGCTCAGGGCCTCATGGCGCTTGCGGTGGGGATCGGCGCCGCGCTCAGTAACGTCATCGGGGGATATGTCGTTGAGAAATTTGGTTTTACGGCAGGATTTCTGACCCTGGCTGCCATCAGCGCGCTGGCGCTCATATTCTTCGCGGTGTTCATGCCGGAAACGCGACCGGACGAAGATGGTGAGACGGCGCCGGGCGGGCAGCTCGGAGAGTTCATTCCAACATCGAACTGACTGGAAAAAATGAATGCATTGCTGAGTTCCCCTGTGTCTGTATGGGCTATCGCCGCGATCTCGACGCTCGGCGTCATCACCCGGCCATTCAGGTTTCCTGAAGCAACGTGGGCGGTGCTTGGCGCACTTGCCCTATGCGGGCTCGGGATGCTGTCATGGTCGGACGCACTTGCGGCGGTCGGCAAGGGCCTCGACGTCTACCTGTTTCTGACCGGAATGATGGTGGCGTCGGAGCTTGCCCGCAAGGAGGGGCTATTCGACTACCTGGCTGCGCTTGCTGCGAAACGCGCAGCAGGCTCGGCGAAGCAACTGTTCTTTCTGATGTATTGCGTCGGTACGATCGTGACGGTCTTCATGTCCAACGACGCGACGGCCGTCGTGCTGACACCCGCGGTGCTCGCAGTCGCCCACGTCGTCAAGGCGGAAAAGCCTCTGCCGTATCTCTACATTTGCGCCTTCATCGCGAACGCCGCGAGTTTCGTATTGCCCATCTCCAACCCTGCGAATCTGGTCATCTTTCAGGACCGTATGCCGACACTGTTGAACTGGCTCGGCCGTTTCGCCGTACCGTCCGTGTTGAGCATCGTCGCCACCTATGTGGCGCTGCGTTTCATGCAGCGGCGAGAACTCACGCAGCAGATTGAATCCGAGGTCGACGTTCCCAGGCTGTCGGCCGCCGGCAAAGCGACGGGCCTCGGCATCGCCGTGATGGCCATCGTGATGCTGGGGGCGTCGGCACTCGACGTATCCCTTGGCCTGCCGACTTTCTGCGCCGGGCTGGTTCTCTTTTTCGCCATCTGCATCCTTAAGGGGAAGTTTCTCGGTGCGCATCTTGGCGAGATTTCCTGGGCGGTCCTTCCACTGGTCGCCGGACTTTTCGTCCTGGTTGAGGGTCTTCAACGCACAGGCGTGATAGAAAATCTAGCCGGTGTCGTCAGGACAGCTTCGACAACCATTCCCGCTCACGCGGGCTGGATTTCCGGTGCCGTCATGGTTCTCGTCTGCAATCTCATCAATAACCTGCCGGCTGGTCTGATAGCCGGCTCGGCGCTCACAGCCGCTCATGCACCCACGCCTGTCGCGAGTGCGGTCCTGATAGGCGTCGACCTTGGTCCGAACTTCTCGGTCACGGGCTCACTCGCCACCATTCTCTGGCTGACGGCCCTGCGCCGTGACGGGATCGAGGTAACTGCGTGGTCCTTTCTCAAGCTGGGTGTCGTCGTGACGCTGCCTGCGTTGGTGATTGCATTAGGTGCTGTCGCCCTGGGAGCGACCTGGTAGCTGTCTTGTCCCGAGGCAACCTGACGCGGCTCGAGTAACGTGAAGGACGCTGCTGCCCGCAAAGCGGCCCTGCTGTCCCGCGCCGAAATCAGGCGTATCGTCGCCGCCACCGTGATCGGCAATGGTTTTGTCGCTTACGACTTCACTGTCTTCTCGGCCGTCCTGATCGGCAAAAAGCAGTAGAACCTGAGAGAGCAAGCGGCGACAATGCGAACGGGCCCGGCGCACCGCCCCGACGCCTGACAGTCAATGCGCACCCGCGGCGCGGACCCGCGCCGCTGCGTCCGCCGCCTCGTTCATGAGCCGGTCGATAACTTCTGCCGCAGGCGCGCACCGCTCGATCAGCGCCGACGATTCCCCCGCGAACAACGCCATTTTTTCCATATCGCCCACCGTATCGCGTAGCGGAGAGATCGTGCTGAATTTGTAGATCGGGCCCTGGTCGTCGTGCGCGATTTCTTCGCGCGGCAACACGTGCGGATGATTGCCGAACAGATGGTCGCCGGCCTCGCGCGTCACGCTGTTCGCCAGCACGCGCACCGGCGAGCCCGGCGGCCAGTTGATCGCGTAGATGTCGGTATGCACGGTGTCGCCCGCGCGGGCATCGACGATCCGTTGCTTGTGATAGTCGTGTGCGAAAGATTCATGCGTCGCGACGAATAGCGTGCCGCAATGAATGCCCGCCGCGCCTAGCGCGAGCGCGGCAACCAGGCCGCCACCGGTCGCGAAGCCGCCCGAGGCGACCACCGGCACATGCAAGCGCTGCGTGAGTTCCGGCAGCAGCGCCATGATGCCGATGCGCCCGCGCACGTGGCCGCCGGCTTCCACGCCTTGCGCGATGACGGCGTCCACGCCGGCCTGCTGCGCGGCGAACGCCTCGTCGAGCGAGCCGACCTGCCAGAGGACGAGCGCGCCGGCGTCTTTGGCGCGTTTCACCACGTCCGGCATGACGTCCCAGAAGAAGCACATGGCCGGCACCTGCGCCGCGCGGCATACATCGAGTTGCGCATCGAGCAGCGCGGGTTCGGTCCGGAAAGGAATGAGGTTGACGCCGAACGGCCGGTGCGTCGTCGCGCGCACGGCGGCGATTTCGCACTCGATCACTTCCGGTGCTTCTCCAACCATGCCGAGCAGGCCGAAGCCGCCGGCTTCAGAAACGGCGACCGCCAACTCGGCGCGCGCCGGGCCGCCCATGCCGGCGGAAATGACGGGGTGCCGACAACCGAGCAAACGGGTCAGCGCTGTGTCGAATACCGGCGTGTTGTCGTGCATGGCGGTCCTCCCATCGTGTCGCGTGGCGGTGATTCACAGGATTGTGCGACTCGCCGCATTGCGCCTGCATCCGCGGCGGTCTTTTTAGAGTAGATAAAGATGAGCGCGGCGGCAGCGGCTATTTTTTCGTCGGAGGATAAGCAGGCGCTACGAGACGGTATTCAGTAATTCTGACCGCTTTTAAATAGGGAGCGGTTAATAGTAGATATGCCGGATACGCAATGAATTTAGCGCTGATAAACTGTGCGCCGGAGCACTCTCGTAGCGCGCAGCACGCAGCACTCGCTCCCCAAAATCCGGAGGTTTGAAAACGCCGGATAGACGGTAGAACTAGGCCTTTTCTGCGATTTGGAAGAAGCGGCGGCACGGCATACTGGCCGTGTGCACGTTGCTAAAAGGGACGTATGGTTGGCTGTCCTGTCTTCCGGTTAAGCATTGGTGTCGCATCAGTCGATTCCCCTCCGCCAACCTCTGCCCATCTGAACTTTGACAAGTATCGGGGCTCGCTTTGAGCCCGTTTTTGGAAGTGACTCATGAAGCCGGGAAACAATTCGCTTGGTAAAAGACGCACACGCAAGATCGCCATCTCGGTGGCGGCCGCGCTTATCGCAGTGCTGCTCGCATTCGGCGTGTGGCATTACCAGCAACGCGCTGCACAGGTCGCGCCTGCGCTGACCGGCGTCGCGAGCCAGATGCGCCACGATTCCTCGGCATGGACGCATGAGGAGAAAGACGCGTCGCAAATGCTGCGCGATATTCACGACGCCAAGGTTGCCGCGATCGGCGTGAGTCCCAACGCGATTCTGATCTCGAAGCGCGACGGCACGAAATACTTCGTCACCGACCACAACGCGACGTTCTCGCATGCGCTGCTGCTCGGCGAACCGAAGGCCGACGAAGCGGCTTCATATCAACTCGTCTGGCTTCCCGATGCGGATATTCAATCCGGCGGCTCGCGCTGGGTGCAGGTATTCGATCAGGTGCGCGACGCCATCAGCGTGCTGTTGCCGTTGTTGCTGGTTGGCGGCATGGTGTGGTTCATGCGGCGCGAAATGCGCGGCGGCGCGACGCTGCTCGCCAAAGCGCCCGTCCTGCGTTTCGACGACGTGATCGGCGCGGGCGAAGCGAAGGCCGCGCTCGCGGACATTCGCGGCTATCTGTCCGACCCGAAACAATTCACGTCGATGGGCGTGCGCGCGCCGTGCGGCATTCTGATGGTGGGCGGCCCCGGCGTCGGCAAGACGCGGCTTGCACAGGCGCTGGCCGGCGAGTGCGGCGCGAACTTCATCTCGATCACGGGCAGTTATTTCAGCGCGAAGTATTACGGCGTCGGTATTCAAAAGGTCAAGCATCTGTTCGAACTGGCGCGCAAGAATGCACCCACGGTGATCTTCATCGACGAAGCCGACGGGCTCGCCAAGCGAACGGATACGGGCAGCGGTCCTGTCGAAGCGGAGAGCAACCGCATCATCAATCAACTGCTGGCGGAAATGGATGGCTTCGCTTCGAACGAGGGCGTGATCATCGTCGCGGCGACCAATCATCCCGACAATCTGGACGAGGCATTGCGCCGGCCGGGCCGCTTCGATCGCACCGTGCAGGTCCGTTTGCCCGATCGCGAAGACCGCGCGAAGATTTTCCGTTTCTACGCGGAGAAGCTGAAGTCGAAAGCCGCCGACATCGACTACGATCAACTGGCGCGCCTCACCACCGGTTTGTCGCCGGCAACGGTCGCGATGGTGGTGAATCAGGCAGGGCTCGTCGCGCGTAAGGCGGGCGACACCGAAATCACCTCGAAGCATTTCATGGAAGCGATCAAGATCGCGCGGATCGGCGACGTGAGCGGGGCCGAGCGCGCGCTGAGCGAAGACGAACGCACCCGTATCGCGGTGCACGAAGCGGGGCATGGGCTCGTCGCCGCGCTGCTGGGCACGGGGGTGCTGGAAGAGGTCACGATTTTGCCGCGCGGCGGCGCGCTCGGTGTCGCGCTGATCACGAAAGCGCAGGACAAGCACCTGTATCGCGAGACCGAGATCCGCAACGAAATCCAGGTTTTGCTCGGCGGCCGCAACGCGGAAATTCTGACGTTCTCCGAAGCATCGAGCGGCGCCGCTTCGGATTTGCAGGAGGCGTCGCGTATCAGCCTCGACATGGTGTCGAAATTCGGTTTCAACAGCGACGGCGATCTGTTCAGCCTCGCGGCGCTGCCGTCGCAGTATGCCGGTCTGCAAATGAAGAGCGCCATCGAGCACGCGAATGTACTGCTCAAGGAATTGAACGAACTGTGTTACGGCTTGCTGCATGCGTACGAGCCGGTGCTGCGCGCGATTGCGGACGAATTGCTCGAGCAGGAAACCGTGCCCGGAGAAACCGTGTACCGGTTGATCAGGGAACACAAGAGCGCGCTCAAGATCGTTCATGAGCCGGAAGCGGCTTGAACGGATGATCGACTGATTGGGTCGATCGCAAACAATGGGCGGCGCCAGTCAATGGCGCCGCTTTTTTTTGCCGCACTACCTACGCGAAATCCGATGGTCCGGGCTCCGGTACGCCCGGAGGCGTTTCGGTATCGCCCAGGGCCTCCTCGCCATCGGCTTCGTCAGCGGGCGGCGGCGTTTCGCCTTTTTTCGGCAACGGTTGATCGAGACCCGGTTCGACCGGCGTGGGGATTGCGTCGCCAATCGGTTTGGAAACCTCGGTGGGCGGCCTGCCGGGGTCTTCCTCGGGCTGGCGCGCGGGCTCGTGCTCTTGCTCGTTCGGGGAATTGGCCATGGTTGCCACGACGGGCTCTCCGGTTGATTGAGGTACACCATTGAGCAGCAATGCGTGTACCACAGCCGATTTCGAACCCGCGCTAACGGTGCATTCCTTATAAGACGCCGGATTTCCAGATCATCTGCGCGGCGGCGGCCGCCACGAACACCAGCACCAGAATCCGGAATGCGGAGGGCGGCAATCGATCGCGCAGGGGCCGCACCAGCAGCATGCCCGCGATCACCGGCACGCTCGCGCAGGCGGAGATGGCCAGGTCCGTCCAACTGGCATGCGCTCCGCCGCTGAACGTCGCGACGAGCGTGATGATCGACACCACCAGAATGATGGCGATCTGCTTCGTGAACGCTTTACCCGTCGCGCCCGTGGCGATCAGATACATCGCGAGCAAGGGGCCGGGCACCGAAGCAATGCTTTCCATCAGCGCCGCGCCGAATCCCAGCACGAACCCGGCCGGCTTGGCCCACGTCGGCGAGAGCGTCAGCCGCGGCGAGGCGAGCAACAGCAAGGCTGCGATCATCAGCAAGGCGCCGGCGGCCGCTTGTGCGCGATGCGGCGCCAGCGAGATCAATACCGTCACGCCGACGATGTTGCCGATCACCGTGCCGATCAGCGGCGCGGCGATGCGCCTGACGGTCGGCAGGAGTTCGCCGCCTTCGAGCGCCTGCGGGATATTGCCGAGGATGATCGGCATCGACAGCAGAAGAACCGCTTCCTTGATCGGCAGGAAGTGGCTCAGGATCGGCATGGCCACGAGCGGCACGCCGATGCTGACCACGCCCTTGACCATTCCGCCCAGCAGAAGCGCGGCAACGATGCCGAGCCATGCGTAGAGGCTTAGCGCCTGCAGGCTTGCGCCTAGAACGCCGCCGGCGAAGAAAGTGAAATGGGACATGGTCGGAAAGCGCGTGTAGCAAACCGCGAACCGGCCGCGCGGGTCGGATCGACCGGACAGCGCGCGGGCGGTGGTTTGTTGTTATCGTTCGGCCAGTTCGGTGTCCGCGGGTCACGCAAGATCGGAAGCAGCCGGCTCAGTGAGGCCGCATGATACCGTGCTCCCGCTTGCGCCGCATGCAGGCAAAACGTAATGCGCGCGTGGCGTCAGACCGCGTCCGATGCGGCGCTTTCATTTCTCGACGAATGCTCCGCCCGCTCACGACGCGAGGGCAGCGCCACCGGCGCACGCCGCGTCTTCAAACGAAGGATCGGCTCTTCGATCAGCCGCCACGACAGCATCGCCATGCCGAGCGAAATCGCAAACGACCCGGCGATGCCCACGACGTGCGCCCACACCGGCACCGTGCCGCCGAAGAGCGCCGCGGCGTGATGGTTGCGAGCCAGGTCCGGGATCAGGTTGTGATAGAGGTAGAAGCCATAGCTGATTCGCCCGAAGCTCACCAGCCAGCCCGTTTCGAGCAGGCCGATTACAACGGCATTGCGGCAGCAGGCAATCGAACACACCAGCGCCGCGATGCACACACCGTACGAGGCACTGACCAGGGTGAACAGCAGTGGGCTGTCCACCTCGCTCCACATCGGCTCGGTCGCGCAGAAGCCCACCAGCGCGAGACTCAGCGCGAAGAGCGTCACGCCGTGCCCGAGCCAGCCTCGCAAGCGGCTCGCTTGCCCCGCGATCGTCAAGCCGCCAATGCCGCCCAACGCCAGCAACCAGAAGTTCGTCAGCGGATGCGTGTAAATGGTGATTTCCGGCCAATGCGCCGCGCGCATGGCGAGCAGCGAACCGAGCCCGGCCGCGACGATCGCGAGACACACCGCGCGATGCCGGCGTGTGGCAAGCAGCAGCAGGAGCGGCGCAAACACGAGATAAAACTGCTCTTCGATCGCGAGACTCCACAAATGCGAGTAGCGCCCTGGCCAATAGTGCAGCACGGAACCGATCCAGATGTTCGACAGATAGGCGAAATGAAACGGCATGCCGCTCGCCAGTTCGGGACTCGCGATGCCGAATGCCATCAGCACGCACATCACCACCAGCATCAGGTAGTAAATCGGAAAAATGCGCAGCGTCCGGCGAAACAGAAAGCGCTTCAATTCACCGCCGAATCGACTAGCGCCGCTTTCAATGCGCGCGCGTTGCGCGGCAAGAATGCCGATGATCAGGAAACCGCTCAGCGCGAAGAAAATCCATACGCCGAGATGGCCAATCTCGCCAATGTCGCCGAACAGGCGATGCTGAAAAAACACCATCAGGACTGCGATCGCGCGCAGTCCGTCGAAGCCGGCAATTCTGTTGTTCATGTGGTCGTCTTCCAGTGCGAAGGCGGCGCGCGTAGCGCAGCCGTTCTGGGCGGTAGTGGAAGGACCGGCGCGCATCGGTGACGCTCGGGTCGGCCGTGGCGAGTAGAAGGCGTCGCAATGACGCTTGGCGTACTAGCCGATCGCGGATCGGCGGGCCGCGTGTCCGGTCCACATGAGTGGCCGCCGTCGAAAGGTGGCATCGCGCGAAACGCGCGAGGTCCGACGGGCGTGCATGAAACCATCCTACGATGAAAAAAAGCAAAAAAAATCGCGCATCGCATTCAGCGATTTATTTTCCGCGCTGATTACCGATCGCCCGCGCGTGTGGCGAATTAATGCCGCAAATCTTGCCGCGAACTGAAGGCGTAATGACTCAGTATTACCGCATGCCGACAACGGAATTTCAAATCGCCGCCACGTGATTTGAAATTAGAGGCGGGTTGTCAGCGCGCGCGGCGGGGCAGCGCAGCCTCGCTGGGAACGTTTTATTGTCATGGTGTTCCTACGAAAAACGACGCGCGGCATGCGTGCGTCTCTCCTGCGAGAACCTGAATGGAAACCCGTCGCGGCCGCCCCGGTGGAAGTCCCCCTGGAGGGCGCTCGATCGAAGTGGACTTCTTCCGCGGCGTCGTGCTGATCGTCATCGTGCTGGATCACATTCCCGGCAGCACGCTGTCGCATCTGATGCTGCATGCCTACGCGTTGTGCGATTCGGCGGAAGTGTTCGTGTTTCTCGGCGGCTATGCGTCGGCGGCGGCGTATACGGCGGTACTCGCGGGCCGCGGTGAGAACGCGGCGAAGATGCGCTTTGTCAGGCGCTGCTGGGAAATCTACCGTGCCTATCTGTTGACGGCGGTATTGACGCTGCTGTCCGGCGCCATTCTCGCTACGCTGAATCTGAACCGGCCCATGGTGGACCTCACTGGCTGGCCGCCTTTCGCGGTTCAGCCGCTGCGCGAAGCTTTCGATATCATGCTGCTGCGGCGCCAGCCTTATCTGTCGAGTGTATTGCCAATGTACGTGATCTTCGCGCTCAGCGTGCCGTTCGCGGTGCCTTTGGCGCGGCGTTCGCCGCTCATGGCGCTGAGCCTGAGCGCGCTGATCTGGGCGTTGGCCCGGCCGTTGGCCGCACTATTCAGCATTGACGACGTGGCCGACTGGGCTTTTAATCCGTTTGCATGGCAACTGATGTTCGTACTCGGGATTCTCTGCCGGGTGCAGCCCATCAGCGAGCGCTTTCATGCAACCCGTACCGCGCACTGGTTCACGCGAGTCGCGGTGGTCGCGGTGCTGGCGTTCGCTATCGTCAAACTTTTCGTGCTGACGCAACCTTTGCCCGGCACGTTTAAACAGAATCTGTCTCCTGACCGCGTGATCAACTTCATCGTCATTGCCTGGCTCGCCGCGCAGTTCGTGCGCATGGGTAGCATCGCGTGGCTCGCGCGGCGGCTGCCTGCCGTGGTCACCGTCGGCCGCACGGGGCTCGTGTGTTTCGTTGCGGGCACACTGGTTTCGCTGATCGTCGATACGGCGACGCCGCATATGTTTCAT
The DNA here is from genome assembly GCF_046028095.1 of Paraburkholderia phytofirmans. Classification (GTDB taxonomy): domain Bacteria; phylum Pseudomonadota; class Gammaproteobacteria; order Burkholderiales; family Burkholderiaceae; genus Paraburkholderia; species Paraburkholderia phytofirmans_A. The sequence goes on along the minus strand of NZ_JAQQDJ010000011.1, from coordinate 328,159 downwards.
GGCTTTCGCGGCGTGCTGATCGGTCTGGGCGGCGATCTCGTCGCGATCGGCGCCGTGCTGATGATCGCGCGCGGCTGGAACGGCTGGAAAGGGCAGAAGTCGGCTGCGGTCGCCAATGGCGCGGGTTACGGATGAGGTCGCGCCGTCGCCGTGCGCGTGTCGCGCGAGATTCGCGCGCGGTCATCCACGTTGTTGGCGCGATGTTGTGGCTTGCCGCTCACCCGGCGCTCGCCGCGCTCAAGGAAGCGCCCCTCGCCATGCGCTGCGCGGAATTGGCGGGCGCCGTTTTGCAACCGGAACTCATTGCGTTGCCCACTGCCGGCGCGCAGATCGAAAGCGCGGCGATGGTGAGCGCCACTGCGCCCGGCAATCAGCAGGGCGGCGAGTATTGCCGTATTACCGGCCGCATCAAAGGGTTCAACGCCACCACGCCCGATATCCGCTTCGATCTGAATCTGCCGCGCCGCTGGAACGGCCGCGCGCTGCAGATCGGCGGCGGCGGTTATAACGGCGTGGTGGTGAGCGGCACCGGTGTGATGCCGTTCTCGCCGAACCGCGCGCCGCTCGCGCAAGGCTACGCGACGTTCGGCGACGACTCGGGGCATGTCGGCGATTCATCGGTCGCGGTGTTCGGCCTCGTCGACGAGGCCGTCACGAACTTCGGCTTTGCCCATCTGAAGAAAACGCACGATGCCGCGCTTGCGCTGATTGCCCGCGCGTACGGCCGGCCGCCGCAACGCATGTATTTCGCCGGCGGTTCGACCGGCGGCCGCGAAGGCTACACGGTGATGCAGCGCTATCCCGACGACTATGACGGCGTGATCGCCAATTCGCCCGCGCTCAATTTCACGGGCGTACGCCTGCTTGGCGTGAAACTCGGGCAAGCGGAATACAGCACGCCCGGCGGCTTCATTCCGCCGATGCTGCTCGAACACGTCTATCAACGCACGCTCGCCACGTGCGACCGGCTCGACGGCGCGGCGGACGGCATTGTCAGCGATGTTGCTGGATGCCGTGAGCGCGAGGCAGAGATCATCGACTCGCTGCGTTGCAGCGGACGTACGCCTTCGCACGATGAATGCCTCACGAACACGCAGCTTTCCACCTTGCTCGTGATGCGCGACGGACTCTCGTTGCCCTACCGTCTGGCGTGGGATGTCGACGGCTATAGCGGCTACAACATTTTTCAGGGCACGCATCTGACCGGTCTGCTCGGCCTCGCGCATCAGCCGGAGCGCTTGCCGGTGCCGACTTTCTTCGCCAACGGCTACCTGTTCGCGCAAGGCGACGGCTATATCCGCTACTTCGTCGCGCGGGACGCCGGCTTCGACTCGCTCAGGTTCGATACGCAACACCCCGGCAAATATCGCCCGCAACTTATCGCGCTGTCGCAGACGATCGGCGCGATGAACCCCGACCTCACACGCTACATCGCGCGCGGCGGCAAGCTCATCACGCTGCAGGGCCTCGCCGACGAAGTCATCAGCCCGAACCAGACCATCGCCTATTACGAAAAACTGGTCGACCGGTTCGGCATCGACCAGGTCAATAGTTTCATGCGCTTGTACATGGTGCCGGGATTCCAGCATGGCAGCGGCGTGTTCATTCCATCGGTCGATCTGCTGGGCGCGCTCGATAACTGGGTGACGCGCGGGGTATCGCCCGAGACCTTGACGGCAACCGATATCGCGGCGGCGACTAACGGGCGCTCACGTCCGCTGTGCCGCTATCCGCTGTTTCCGCGCTATGTCGGCAAGGGCAATGTGAATTCCGCCAATAGTTTTGTTTGCGCGGAGCCGTGAGCGGTAGTTCTTAAAAAAATGCCTCGAAAGGGAATGACACGCGTGCGTGATCGGAGCCCCCGGTGGATCAACGCGTGATCTGCACTTCAAAAAAGAGGGCGGCGATGCCTTGCATCGGCGCCGTCGCCCCGGTCGAAACTGACCAGTCAATCTCCAACAACAGCCTGTTTTACTGGCCGTTCTGCGTCGTGCCGCCGGCACCATTGTTCATGCCATTGCCGGTCCCGTTGCTCATGCCTTTATTGGTGCCTTTGTTCATGCCATTGCTCATGCCGCTGTTAGAGCGGTTCATCGACGGGCTATTGGGTGTCGCGCCAGTGCCGGTGCCCATACCGCCGCCGGTGCCGGTCACACCCGGCGAGCCGTAGCCCGACTCGCCCGGGCTCTTCATCGACCCGGCGCCCACGCCAGGCGTGGCTGTACCACCAGCGCCGCCGGTCGTGCCGCCGCCCGCACCCACGCCGGTGCCGCCACCGCCCGCACCGCCACCCGCGCCGCCACCGCCACCGCCAGCTTGCGCATACGCGCCGCCCGACAAAGCCATCACGAGCGCCGAAGCGAAAATAGTCCTGGTAATGCGTTTCATGGTTCAACCTCCATAGAGTCGGTTTAATGTCACGCAAGCGCTTGTCGCTCACATGCATTGGACTGCGCAAGCGGTGTGCCTCGTGTAAGCCTTTCGCTTGACCGAGATGTACGCGGCAGCATGCTGGGAATCGAGCATGAGGCGTTCCCGGGGCCGCGTGACCAAACCGATTTGGAAACCGAACTATTTTGCACTGCAGCACGGCGCAGCTCTTTTCTCGTCGCAACCCTACGCGTTTCCGTCCCACTGCCGCGATGCGCTGCACGCTTTCCCACTTTCCTTTACATTGCGGGTGCGATTGTGCTTTAGCATCGCTCCCTCTAATTAAACAACGGTGTCTGCCATCGTCGATTCCATGCAGCCAATCGTCTCAGTCACGAACCTGTCGAAAACCTATGCCACCGGTTTTCATGCCCTTAAAAACATCAATCTGGCGATCAACCGCGGGGAAATCTTCGCTTTGCTCGGGCCGAACGGCGCGGGCAAAACGACTCTCATCAGCATCATTTGCGGCATTGTCAACGCCAGCGCCGGCAGCGTGACGGTGGACGGCCGCGACATCGCGACCGACTATCGCGGCGCGCGCTCGCTGATCGGCCTCGTGCCGCAGGAGTTGACCACCGACTCCTTCGAAACCGTCTGGGCGACCGTCTCGTTCAGCCGCGGGCTGTTCGGCAAGCCGAAAAACCCGGCCTACGTCGAAAAGGTGTTGCGCGACCTGTCGCTGTGGGAAAAGCGCGATAGCAAGATCATCACGCTGTCGGGCGGCATGAAACGGCGCGTGCTGATCGCCAAGGCGCTCTCACACGAGCCGCGTGTGCTGTTCCTCGACGAACCGACCGCCGGCGTGGACGTGGAGCTGCGCCGCGACATGTGGAAGCTGGTGCGCTCGCTCGCCGAGAGCGGTGTGACGATCATCCTCACCACGCACTATATCGACGAGGCTGAGGAAATGGCCGACCGCATCGGCGTGATCAGCGCGGGTGAAATCATGCTGGTCGAAGAGAAAACGGAGTTGATGCGCAAGCTCGGCAAGAAGCAGTTGACGCTGCAACTGGAGAGTCCGCTCGCGCAAGTTCCGGCCTCGCTCGCGGGCTACGGGCTCGACGTCGCGAAGGGCGGCAACGAGCTGATCTACACCTACGAAGGCGAGGGCGGACGCACCGACATCATCGCGCTGCTCAAAGCACTCGACGACGCCGGCATCCGCTTCAAGGACCTGCACACCACCCAAAGTTCGCTCGAAGACATCTTCGTCAGTCTGCTCCGAGGTAACCAATGAACATCTACGCGATTCGCGCGATCTACAAGTTCGAGATGGCGCGCACCTGGCGCACGCTGATGCAGAGCATCATCGCGCCGGTGATTTCGACTTCGCTTTACTTCGTCGTGTTCGGCGCGGCGATCGGTTCGCGCATCAAGGAAGTGGACGGCATCAGTTACGGCGCGTTCATCGTGCCGGGTTTGATCATGCTGTCGCTGCTATCGCAAAGCATTTCGAATGCGTCGTTCGGGATTTACTTTCCGCGCTTTACCGGCACGATCTACGAGTTGTTGTCGGCGCCGGTGTCGTATCTGGAAATCGTCGTCAGTTATGTGGGCGCGGCGGCCACCAAATCGATTCTGCTCGGGCTGATCATTCTCGCGACCGCGGGCTTGTTCGTGCCGCTGCAAGTGCAGCATCCGTTCTGGATGATCCTGTTTCTCGTGCTCACGGCGGTGACGTTCAGTCTGCTCGGTTTCATTATCGGCATCTGGGCGGATAGCTTCGAGAAGCTGCAACTCGTGCCGCTTTTGATCATCACGCCGCTGACTTTTCTGGGCGGCAGTTTCTATGCGGTCAATATGCTGCCGCCGTTCTGGAAGGTCGTGACGCTGTTCAATCCGATCGTCTATCTGGTTAGCGGCTTTCGCTGGAGCTTCTATGGTCTCGCCGATGTGAATGTCGAGGTGAGTCTCGGCATGACCGCACTGTTTTTGGCGGTGTTCTTGTTGATCGTTGCGTGGATCTTCAAGACCGGTTACCGGCTCAAGACCTGATAGTCCGCTTGTCATGCGAAACTCCCGACACCCCTAACACGGAGCCGATAGCCACTATGTCAGTCGATCTCAGTCTGATTGAGCGAAGCGCGTGCGAAGTCGTCGATCTGTTGCGCGAGGAAGCGGTGAGTCCGCACGACCTGCTCGACACGCTTGCCGCGCAGGTGGGGCGCGTCGAGCCGCAGGTCAACGCGCTGCCCACGCTGTGTTTCGAGCGCGCGCACGCTCATGCCGATGCGCTGCTGAAAAAGCCCGTGGCCGAGCGCGGCTTGCTGTGCGGCCTGCCGGTGCCGATCAAGGATTTGACCGACGTAGCCGGCGTGCGCACCACGCGCGGGTCGCTGGTTTATCGCGACCGTGTGCCGGAAACGTCGGATGCCGGCGTGACCTTGCTCGAAGCACGCGGCGGCGTGGTCTACGCAAAATCCAACACGCCGGAGTTCGGCTCCGGCGGCCATACGTATAACAGCGTGTTCGGCGTGACGCGCAATCCCTGGAACCCGGCGCTTTCGGCGGGCGGTTCGTCCGGCGGCGCGGCGGCCGCGCTGGCGTCGGGCACAGCGTGGGTCGCGCAGGGCTCGGATCTGGCGGGATCGCTGCGCACGCCATCGGCTTTCTGCGGCGTAGTCGGCTTGCGGCCGACGCCGGGCCGGGTCGCGTACGGTCCGGCCGCCAATCCTTACGACACGCTCGGCATTCACGGACCGATGGCGCGCAACGTCACCGACGCGGCGCTGCTGCTCGACGCGATGTGCGGCGAAGTCGAGAGCGCGCCGTTGTCGCTGCGTGAGCCGGCGACCTCGTTCCTGGAGTATGCGCGGCGGCCGCAACGTCCGGCGCGTGTTGCGTTCAGCGAAGGGCTCGGCATCGCCACCGTCGAGCCGGAAATCCTGGCGATCTGCCGCAAGACAATGGAACGGCTGTCGACGGATGGCGTCAGCGTCGAGGAGAACGATCTCGATCTGAGCGCGGCGACGCAGGCGTTCCACACGCTACGCGGCCTTGCCTACGCGACGAATTACGAAGACGTGCTGGCGCAACACCGCGACGTGCTGAATCCCAACGTGATCTGGAATATCGAGTTCGGTCTGCAGTTGGATAACCGCGCGATGCGTTCGGCGCAACGCACTCGCGCAGAACTCTTCTACAAGCTGAATGCGCTGTTGCAGCGCCATGACGTGCTGATCTGTCCGGCCTCGATCGTGCTGCCGTTCCCGGTTGAAGCACGCGATATCCGCGACGCGGTCGGCCAGCATTTCGAGACCTACATCGACTGGCTCGCCATCACGTATGCGCTGACGCTCACCGGCATGCCGGTCATCGCGATTCCGTGCGGCATGAGCGCGAGCGGGCTGCCTGTCGGTATTCAGATCGTCGGCAAACCGCGTGGCGAGGCGGCATTGCTTTCCGCGGCGCGCGCGATCGAAGAGATAATCGGCACCTGGGCCACCGGCAAGCCGCAAGTCTTGTGAACGTCGTCACCACGTCGATCTCACTGCGTTGACCCGACGTGACGGCGCTCGCCGTCACGTCCGCGACCTCGTTTTACTTCCTCCGCAATCCCCCTTAGTCCGTCCGGACGATGCCCGTGCGCGCCGAATCACCGTCAATGTCCGTATGAACCGGCAAGCGGCGCAGCCTCGATCGTGGCGCGCCCTATTGCGACAAAAACGCCGTGCGGCAGGCATTCAGGCCGCGAGCATGGACAGGCACGGAGACAGGCATGAGGCAGGAGGGCGGCAAAATGAAAGCGAGAATTCAGCGCGATGGACTGGTAGCCGGTTTGCTGGTGGCGATCGGCGTGATCGGCGTGTCGGTGCGGCAGTTATACGCGTGCGCATGGAGCGACGAATTTCCCGGCATGGTGTGCACGGCGGGCTCGTCGTTGTCGCTGTTTCTCGGCATCACCGGACTGGCCGCGCTGGCAGGCCGAGTGTGGGCGCGCCGTTCAGGCGCGGACGAGCAGTGCTTCACGTTCCTCGGCGCGGTAGGCGGCGCGGCGGTCGTGTTCGCGATGGTGGTGAGCGGTGTTTAGCGCAAAGCGCGCGTGTTTATGTCGAGCGCAACGAGGCTTGGTTCGATACGGTGCTTGCATGGACACTATCGAACCTCGCTGCATGCCCAAGGCTACGTATCAGGCAACAATAGCCGGATGCGCCTGCACCGGCCCGCCCAATGCTTCACGATGCGACGGCGGCCGCCGTCCGTCGAGTTCGGTGACGCCGTACTCGTGAGCCAACTCAGCGCCGACCAGCACCATGCCCGACTTTTGCATTCGTTGCGGATCGCGATACAGCGCGTCGATCAGACGCCCGGTGAACTGCGGCGTCTCCGCCAGTTCGCTGAACCCCGCATATTGCTCGGGATGCGCGGCGATCACGCGCGCGGTGCGCTCCGTTTGCAACATGCCCATCCAGATCGACACTGCGGCCACGCCATACGGTTTCAGATCGACGGCCATATCCTTGGCGAATTTATCGACGCCCGCTTTCTGCGCGCCATAGGCCGCGCCGTGCATATAGCAACTCGCGCCGAACGACGACGTGAACGCGATCAAGCCGCTGCCCTGCGCGGCCATCATTTGCGCGGCGTGCCAGCTCGCCACATACGCGGATCGCAAGCCGACGTCGAGGATATCGACGAGTTCGAGCGGCTTCTCCCAGAACGGCGCGGCGCGGATCAGCTCATCGTGCAACGTGGTGGCGTTGTTGACGAGAATATCCAGCCGCCCGCTGGCATGGCGAATATGTTCGAAGACTTCGGCGACTTGCTGGTCATCGGCATGATCGCAGGTCAGGGCGATGCCTTTGCCGCCCAGTTTGTCGATTTCGATTGCTGTCGCGTGCACCGTGCCGGGCAAGGGCGCGTCGCCTTCGCGTTGCGTGCGGCCGGTCACGTAGACGGTTGCGCCAGTTGCCGCGAGCGCGAGAGCGATGCCCTTGCCCGCGCCGCGCGACGCGCCGGTGACGAGGGCGACGTAGGGTTGTGTCCGTGCAGTCATGGAGGATTCAGCAGGAAGTAGTGTGGAGTTCGGACGAAGCGTTGCGAGTGCCTACCTGTGTCGGTGCGAAAGAGTGACGAACGCCGGCCTTTTGTGGCGTGGATTCGAACGCATGCGGATTGTCGAGATCCGCTTCGCCCAGAGGAATGAACGCCATGATTTCCAGGTCGTGGCCCGAAAGCGCCGGCAGTCTGAATGGACTCGACAGCACGTTCAGTCTGCGCACGCCGAGATCGCGCAAAATCTGCGAGCCGATGCCCGACAGGCGTCCATCCTTGCGAGTGGTGGCGCCCGGCGTACTGCGGCTCGCGTCGGCATGCATGTCGCAATCGAGCAGCACCGCCACGCCGCATCCGGCCGCGTCGATCTTTTGCAATGCCGCGTGCAGCGGCCACGAATGCGCGGACGGCTCGGCATCGAGCAGATCGAGCAGCGAGAAACATTCGTGCACGCGCGTCAGCACCGGCACTTCGGGCAGCGGGTTGCCGCGCACCAGCGCGAGATGCGTGGAAGCGCGCACGGTGTCGCGATACTGGATCGCACGGAACGGTCCCCACGGCGTGTGCAGCGGCCGCTCGCCGACACGCTCCACGAGCGATTCGTTGATGCTGCGATAGTGGATCAGATCGGCGATGGTGCCGATCTTCAGTTTGTGGAGTCCGGCGAATTCGATCAGTTGCGGCAGGCGCGCCATGGTGCCGTCGTCGTTCATGATCTCGCAGATCACGGCGGCAGGCGTCAGGCCGGCGAGCGCGGTGAGATCGCAACCGGCTTCCGTGTGTCCGGCTCGCACCAGCACGCCGCCCGCACGCGCCGCAATCGGGAACACGTGACCCGGCTGCACCAGATGCTCGGCGCGCACGTCGGCGTGAATCGCGGTACGGATCGTGTGCGCGCGGTCGGCTGCGGAGATGCCGGTGGTCACGCCTTGCGCAGCTTCGATGCTGATGGTGAACGCGGTGCCGTATTGCGTGCCGTTCTGTTGCGCCATCGGCGTGAGCTTCAGCCGCTCGCAATGTTCGGCGGCCAGCGTCAGGCATACGAGGCCGCGTCCGAAGCGCGCCATGAAATTGATCGCCTCGGGCGTGACGTGATCGGCGGCGATCAGCAGATCGCCTTCGTTCTCGCGATCTTCCTCGTCGACCAGAATGATCATGCGGCCGGCTTTCAGTTCGGCGACGATTTCGTCGGTGGTGGCCAGTTTCATCGTGGTGATCCGTGCGGGGTGAAGAACACAAACGGCGTCAGCGTGCGCCGGAGCCGAAAACGGGGGGACGTCTGCCGAAAAACGCGTCGATGCCTTCGCGGAAATCGTCGCCGGCCGCGCAGTGCAGGAAGCTGCGCTGCTCCGCGTACAGATGCTCGCCGAAGCTACGCTGCGGCGCGTGCAGCAGCAGATCCTTGGTGTGTGCGAAGGCATCCGGCGCGAGCGCGCCCATGCGTTTGAGCAGCGAGCGCGTGGCCGTGACGAGTTCGTCGTCCGCTACGACCCAGTTGACGAGGCCGGCACGCAGCGCTTCATCGGCCGTGTGGGGTTCGTCCAGATACAGCCACTGCGCGGCTTGCCTCGCGCCGAGCGCGCGCGGCAGCATGTATGTGGCGCCGCCGTCGGGCGAGGTGCCGATGCGGCCATAAGCCGACTTGAATGTAGCGCGTTGCGCGGCGATAGCCAGGTCGCAGGCCGCCACGAGGCTCAAACCGAAGCCCGCGACCGCGCCGTTGATGCTCGCAATCACCGGCTTGCGCGAACTCGTGATGGTCGCGACCACGGTTTGCGCGAGCCGCACGAGTTTGCCGATCGCGCGGTCGCGGGCCGCCGGTTGGGCATCGAGGGCGGCGCGCATGGCCTGCAAATCGCCGCCCGCCATGAAGGCGTCGCCGGCGCCTGTAAGCACGATGGCGCGGATTTCGTCGTGATGCGCGAGGCGTGTGAGCTTGGCGTTCAGTTCGGTTGCCATGGCTTCGTTCAGAGCGTTCAAGGCGTCGGGGCGGTCGAACGTGAGCGTCGCGATGCCGTCTTCGGCCGCGAGGCGAATCAATGCTGTCATGTCAGGTCGGATCAACGAAGTACGAAAGGCTCGACACGCAGCGCGCAATACAACGCGCGCGCGGCTATCGTGATTGCGTGATCGGCGGCATCGAGCACGCCGAGCAGGCTGGCAAAGCCATGCATCTGGCCAGGCCAGCGCATGTGGGTGGTCAGCACGCCGGCTTGTGCGAGCCGGCGCGCGTAGTGTTCGGCTTCATCGCGCAGCGGGTCGTACTCGGCGCTGATAATGGTGGCGCTCGCCACGCCGCTGAGATCGGCGGCGGCGAGCGGGCTGGCGAGCGGATTCGCGCGATCGGCGCCGTTGTCGAAATACTGGTCCTTGAACCAGCGCATCTGGTCCGCGCTCAGGAAGTAGCCAGTACCCATCGATTCATATGACGGATGTTCCGTTGCGCAATCCACCACCGGATAAAGCAGCAACTGGTGCGCGATATTCACGCCGCAATCACGCAACTGTTGTGCTACTACCGCGGCGAGATTGCCGCCCGCGCTATCGCCGGCGACAGCCAGCGTACCGGCGCGCACGCGCAGATCGGCCGCATTGGCGGCGGCCCAGCGCACGGCGTCGAGCGCATCGTGCGCGGCGGCTGGGAAGCGCGCTTCGGGCGCGAGCCGGTAATCGACGGAGAGCACCACGCTTTGCGCCCGTTGCGCGAGGCAGCGGCACAGGTTTGCGTGTGTATCGAGCCCGCAGGCTACGAAGCCGCCGCCGTGAAAAAACACGGTGAGCGGCAGCAATGCGTCGCGATCGACGCCGCCACTTGCGGCCGCCTGCACAGGCCGGTAAAGACGCGCGGCAATCGAACCGTTCGCCGTGGGAATCAGCAGATCTTCTTCAGCCGCGACCTTATCGCCGGGTGCAAAAGCGCCGCCCGCAGCGATCATCGCGCGGTAAGCGGGCGCGCTGAGTTGCGTGAAGTCGAGCGCGGGCATGCCGGCGAAGGCGGCGAGAACGGCCTGCGCCTGGGGATCGAGCGCCATCGGGTCTCCTGAGAAGGCTGTTATGAAAGCGGCTATACCGGGTATTGCAAAGCGAGCGCGGGCCACGCGACGAGCGAATGGCCGCGCCTGTAAGCGCCGATTGCATTGAAGCGCGGCGCCGTGACGGGGGCATCGTCCGATTGGACGAGAGTTCATTTGCACGCTCAGCGAAACTTCCCTCAGCTAAGTAGTTCCACCGATGCCAGCAGCCGGAGCGCCCCGTAAGCTTGGCGTCGCGATGCAAAGTCGCATGGAGGACGGAGCGTGTTGATGGAGACAAAATGGGCCCCTGAAGAGGGTCAGTCCGCGGGCGAACTCGCGGACATGAGCGTGGCGCAGTTCAGTGAACTTGCCGCGCGTATTTATCAGGGCCCGCTCGAAGCCACGCCGTGGGCCAGTGCGCTGGAACTGATCCGCACCTCGCTCGGCGCGAGCTATGCGACGCTGATTCTGCGTTCGCCTTCGAGCGATCGGCGCGGCCTGATGGTGCATGCGTCGGAAACCGGGCCGGGCGTGCCGGGCGAAGCGTCGTACAACAACTACTACTATTCGCTCGACCCGTTCGTCGGCTTGCCCGCCGAACGCGTGGTGACGGTCGACGAAGTTTTCGGCGACACCGGCTGGCTCACCAGCGAGCTGTACAAGCAGTTCCTGAAGCCGGCGGATATCCGCTACATCATGGGCGCGGATCTGCGCACGGAGTCCGGCGTGGAATGCCGTTTCCGCGTGTGCCGCAGTCATGGCGCGACGCATTTTTCCGCACGCGACAAGGCGTTTTGCGCGCTCCTGCTGCCGCATTTGCGTCGAGCGGTCGAACTGCACTCGCGGCTCGACATCGTCGAATCGGAGCGCACGCTGTATGCGAGCGCGATCGACCGGATGCTGGTGGGCACGGTCACGCTCGACGAGAGCGGCGCAATCATGCGCACCAACAGCGTGGCCGACGAAATTCTCGCGCAGGCCAATGGGCTGCGTATCCTGCATGGCCATGTCGAGGCCACCGACGCTCAGGAGAACCGCAATCTGCAGCGCCTCGTGCGTCATGCGCTGATGGGCCACTTCGGCACCGCCGCGCCGATCGTCGAAGCCATGCCGATCACACGCGGTTGCGACAAGCCGCGACTCGGCGTGCTGGTGCGCACGATTCCGCTCTCGGACTGGTCGGAGGACAACAAGCGCCGCCCGGCGACGGTGCTGTTCCTGCGCGATCCGGATCGCAAGTCGCAGGGTTCGCAGGAGATCGTGCGCAAGCTGTTCGATCTCACGCCGGCGGAGACGTCGCTCGCCTTGCTGTTGACCAATGGCTTGACGCTGGAAGAAGCCGCCGACGAACTGGGCATCAGCAAGAACACCGCGCGCGCGCATTTGCGAGCGATTTTCTCGAAGACCGGTGTGACGCGTCAGGCGACGCTCGTGCGGATTCTGCTGGGCAGCGTGGTGCCGCTCGGTTAGCCCTTTGGCGTTGCATGCCCCGCCGCGCTTTTCTTACGCGCGGCGGGCGCTGCAACGTATCAAGCGCGTATCAACCCACGCGCTTCTGCGACAACACCAGCAACGCGCCGTGTTTGTCCTCCAACACAGCGCGCCATTCGTGCGGACCTTGCTGCACCGGCACCCTCACTGAAGCACCGGCCGCCACGACGCGTGCCATCGCCGCATACAGGTCGTCGTTTTCGTCGACACGAAACACCAGCGCCGCGCGCTCGACGATCCTTTCCTCGCCCGCCACCAGCGCCACGGTCAGTGCGCCGCCATCGAGCGCGCAGTAGCGCTCGCCGTCGCGGAATTTCACCGCCAGTCCCAGCCCGTCGACAAAGAGCGGCAGCGCCTCGTCGATCGTATCGACCGGGTACAGCATCATCGAAGCCTTCATTGCATTGCACTCCCATCGGTTGAGCATCGTTGCATCGTCGTTGCACAGCGCTTCGATCGTGCGCCACGCACACGCGCCGCACGAGGTCCAATCGGACTAGCCCGCACGCGAAAAACCGGCGCGCAACGCCTTCGATCAAAGCGTCCACATCAAAGCGCGCGCCGTTAATCCAAATAGACGATGCCGGCAAGCACGCGCGATCTGAAACTCCATTCCGTGGACCGTCACGATCTTCGCGAGAGGTTCATCGCCGGGTCGCGGGCGGACCGCCCGTTTCAGCACAGTCCAAAATTCATGGAGACGCACGCAATGAAGTTTTCTCTGATCTACGAAGCCCAGACCACGGACGCTTCGCGGGAAGGCGATCACCGGGTATTCAAGGAGACCGTCGAGCAGGCGCTCCTCGCCGAGCAGATGGGTTTCGATACCGTATGGTGCGTCGAACACACGTCGCTGACCAACTACGCGCACATGAGCGCGCCGGAAACCTTTCTCGCGTATCTGGCGGGACGTACCACGCGAATCGGCCTCGGCCACGGCGTGATCTGCCTGCCGCCCGCGATGAACCATCCGATCAAGGTGGCGGAGCGAGTCGCCCTGCTCGACATCCTGTCCGGCGGCCGCGTGCATTTCGGCGTCGGCAAGGGCGGCAGCCAGCAGGAAGCCGGTGCCTTCGGCTACGATCTCGCCGAGCTGCAGCCGATGATCGACGAATCCATGTACCTCGTGCCGAAGATGTTCGTGCAGGACGAGATCGAGCACGACGGCAAATACATCAAGATTCCTAAGCGACCGATTCACCCGAAGCCGTTCCAGGACCCGCATCCGCCGATGTACATGGCGTGCACCAACAACGACGGCCTGCTGCGCGCCGGACAGCGCGGCCTCGGCGCACTGGTGCTCGGTTTCGGCGGCCCCGATGAAGTGGCGAAGAAGAACGCGATCTATCGCGAAGCCTGGGCAACGCGCAAGCCCGAAGACCAGGTCGGCTTTCGTCCGACCCAGCATCTGGCCGCGCTGTGCCCGACGGTGGTAATGAGCGATGGCCAGCAGGCGCGCAAGATCGGCATTCGCGGGCAGCGCTATTTCATGGAGTCGCTCGCGTACTGGTATACGGGCGGCGAGCGTCCTGATCCGTCGAGCTGGGGCGACGATCTCGTGAAGGGCAATACCGGCGAAATGGTGATCCGTTCGCGCTTCGCTTCGGAAGAGGTGGTGGTCGATTTCAGCGACCCGGCCCTTTCGATGATGAACCCCAACCACGCGTACGGCACCGTGGACGACTGCATCGGCTACGTGGGGCGCTTGATGGAAGCGGGCGTGGACGAGGTGCTGTTCCTTTGCCAGATGGGCACCGTGCCGCAGGAAGCGCAGCTCGAAACGATCCGCAATATCGGCGAGCACGTGATTCCTTATTTCAACCGCGTGAAGGCGGGCAAAGAGAAGGCGCAGGCCGTGGCGTAACGGCGCTGACGCCTGAACCGGCGCGTCGCTAGTCCCTTCAGACGATGCGACGCGCCCGCCGCGCCTCGAAGATGAACCCAACAGAACAAGCGCGAAACCTCTCGCGTAGACCCAGGAGACAGCCGTGCATCGCGACAACGACTCGAACGCCCTTGCCGCCGAACTGATCGCCCGTGCCGAAGCGCTCGCGCCGGTGTTGGCCGGCCGCGCCGCGCAAGCCGAGGCTAACGGGCGCATTCCCGCCGAAACAGTGGCCGATTTTCAGGCGGCCGGACTGTTCAAGGTATTGCAGCCGAAACGCTATGGCGGCTACGAACTCGACCCGCAAACCTTCTTCGAGATTCAGATGGCGGTGGCGCGCGGTTGCATGTCGAGCGCCTGGGTGTACGGCGTGGTTGGCGTGCACAACTGGCAGCTCGCGCTGTTCGACGAACGCGCGCAAGAAGATGTGTGGGGCAAGGATCAAAGCACGCTGATCGCGTCCACCTATATGCCGGTGGGACGCGTGACGCCCGTCGAAGGCGGCTTCCGGCTGTCGGGCCATTGGAAGTTTTCGAGCGGCAGCGAATTGTGCGACTGGGTGTTTCTCGGCGCGCTGGTGCCACCGGCCAAAGACGGCGAGCCGCCGGAATACCGCACCTTTCTGCTGCCGAAGAGCGATTACACGATCCAGCAGGACTGGGACGTGCTGGGCTTGCGCGCGACCGGCAGTCACGACATCGTGGTGAACGATGCATTCGTGCCGGACTACCGCACGCACAAAGCCATCGACGGGATGATGGGCACGAGCCCCGGCCTCGCGCTCAACGACGCGCCGTTGTTTCATCTGCCGTTCGCACAGATATTCGTGCGCGCAGTCTGCACGGCCTGCATCGGCGCATTGCAAGGCGCGCTCGACGATTTCACCGCGTACGCCGCCACGCGCGTGAGCGCCAACAGCGGCGCGAAGACCACCGACGATACGGGCGCGCAAACGGCCTGCGCCAGCGCGTCGGTAGCGCTCGACGAAATGAAGCTATTGCTCAAGCGCAATTTTGTCGAACTGATGGCAGCCGCTAACGGCGGCCCTGAAGTGTCGATCGAACGGCGCGTGCTGTTTCGCTATCAATCCGCGCAGGTCGCGGAGCGTTGCGCGCAGGCCGCCAACGCACTGTTGCGCTACGCGGGCGGCAACGGCATCTACAACCGCAATCCGCTGGTGCGGCGTTTCCTCGATCTGCATGCGGCGCGCGCGCACTACGCGAATAACGTCGACCGCTTCGGTCAGAATCTCGGCGCCGTGATGCTGGGACGTCCGAACACCGATTTCTTCATCTGACGGACGCGCTCATGAGCGAACAGCAATCGCAGCAGACGCAGGTGTTCGACGTGGTGGTGGTCGGCTCCGGCGCGGGTGGCATGCTGGCCGCGTGCCGCGCGGCTGACCGGGGTCTTTCGGTTGTGGTGATCGAAAAGAGCGAGGTATACGGCGGCACGTCGGCAGTGTCGGGCGGCGGCATCTGGATTCCGTGCAATCACCATATCGCCGAACTCGGCGCGACCGACACGCGTGAAGCGGCGCGCACCTATCTCGATGCGTGCACGAAAGGCCTGACCGCGTCGGACAGACTGGACGTTTACCTCGACGTCGCGCCGGAAATGCTGCGCTATGTCGAAGCGAATACGCCGGTGCGTTACGAGTCGTTGCCGAAATACGCGGACTACTTTCAGCATCTGCCGGGCTCGATGCCGGGCTATCGCGCGCTCGATCCGTTGCCGGTGGATGGCGCATCCCTCGGCGCGGAATTCGCGCGGCTGCGCCTGCCCTCGCCGGGCACGCTGATCGGCGGCCGCGTCGCGGTCACGTCGAAAGAAGCGCATGTGCTGTTGTCGAAAGCACCGGGGTATATCGGCCTCGCGTTGAAGCAATTCGGCCGCTACTGGTTCGATTGGCGTGCGCGTTTTCACTCGCGACGCGATCGGCGGCTGACGCTCGGCAATGCGCTCGTGGGCGGTTTGCGCCGCGCCTTGCTCGATCGCAACGTGCCGCTGTGGCTGAATTCGCCCATGCGTGAACTGCTCGAAACCGACGGCCGTGTGACGGGCGTAGTGATCGAATACGGAGGCCAGCGCGTGCGCGTGCTGGCCAAACGCGGCGTGATTCTCGCGGCCGGCGGCTTCGAACGGAATCAGGCGATGCGCGAGCGTTTTCTGCCGCGCCCGACGCAAGCGCAATGGAGCGCCACGCCGCCGCACAACACGGGTGACGCGATCGCCGCCGGCATGCAACTCGGCGCGCGCGTCGCGTTGATGGAGCACGTATGGGGCGCGCCGACCGTGCACGTCGATCATGAGGAAAAGCAGCGCGCGTTGTTCGTGGAGCGCAACTTGCCTGGATGTGTGGTCGTCAACGGACTCGGCAAGCGCTTTGTCAACGAAGCGGCGCCGTATTCGGAGTTCGTCCCGGCGATGTATCGCGACCATGCGCAGACGGGCGCCAGCGTGCCGGCGTGGATGGTGTTCGACGCACGGTTTCGCCATCAATATCCGTGCGGGCCGATCATGCCCGGCGCGATGATGCCCGACTCGCGCATTCCCGCGCCGTTCCGTTCGCTGCTTTACAAGGCCGAGTCGCTGGATGCATTGGCCGCGAAAATCGGCGTGGATGCGCAAGGCCTGCGCGACACAGCGGCGAAGATGAATCGCTACGCCGCGAACGGCGTGGATGAAGAGTTCGGCAAAGGCGGCAACGCGTTCGACATCTACTACGGCGACCCGAACGTCAAACCGAACCCGTGTCTCGCACCACTCGAAACCGGCCCGTTCTACGCAGTGCGGATCGACGCGGGCGACATCGGCACAAAGGGCGGACTGTTGACGGACGCGTCGGCCCGCGTGCTGCGCGAGGACGGCTCGCCGATTACCGGCCTCTACGCGATCGGCAACACCAGCGCCTCGATGGTGGGCGCGAGCTATCCGGGCGCAGGCTCGACACTGGGCCCGGCGATGACCTTCGGCTACATCGCCGCCAATCATCTTGCCGACGGCGAGCCCGTTGCATCGGACAGCGCCCGTGCTTCAACCAGCGAACTTCGCGGAGTCACACCATGAGCGATCTCAACTCTCACCCGCTGCGCGCGGACATGTTGCTGGCGATGCGCCGTCTCGCGCGCTCGGTCGCCGTGATCAGTTGCAGCGACGATGAGCGGCGCTATTCGATGTCGGCGACCGCGGTCGATTCGCTGTCGACCGAACCGCCTTCGCTGCTGATCTGCATCAACCGCAACTCGTCGATCTTTCCTCCGCTCGATCAGGGCGTGCCGTTCTGCGTGAACGTGCTGTCGGCGCAGCATCAGCATATCGCGATCGATTGCAGCGGCCGCCTGAAGGGCGAGGAGCGCTTCACCACCGGTAACTGGCAAAGCTCGGCGCAGGGCGTGCCGTTTCTGCTCGATGCGCAGGCCAGTCTGATCTGCACGCAGGACGGCCGCTTCGACTATGGCACGCATGCGATCTTTATCGGCCGTGTCGAACAGGTGCTGATCAGCGGCGAGGTCGATCCGCTCGTGTACGTGGATGGCATCTACACGACCGCCACGGCGCCCGCGCGCTGCGTGACGGCTTGAGCGAGGCGCACCGCGACATGCACGACTCATCGTCCGCACAACAGGACTTCGCGACGCCGGTGGATGCGCCGCTCGTCGTGGACGATCCCGCGCGCATGCGCTGGGATGATGTCTGCGACGTGCTGGTCGCGGGCTTCGGCGCGGCGGGCGCGTGCGCCGCGTTGGAAGCGGCATCGGCGGGAGCAAAGGTGCGTATCGTCGAGCGCTTCGAAGGCGGCGGCGCGAGCGCGAAAAGCGGTGGCGTGGTG
The DNA here is from genome assembly GCF_046028095.1 of Paraburkholderia phytofirmans. Lineage (GTDB taxonomy): Bacteria > Pseudomonadota > Gammaproteobacteria > Burkholderiales > Burkholderiaceae > Paraburkholderia > Paraburkholderia phytofirmans_A. The sequence goes on along the minus strand of NZ_JAQQDJ010000011.1, from coordinate 310,509 downwards.
TATGCGGGCGGCGGCACGCGCTATCAGACCGAAGCAGGCTACGACGACACACCGGAAGCGATGTTCGCGTACCTGCAGCAGGAAGTCGGCGACGCGGTGTCCGCCGCGACGCTCGCGCGCTTTTGCGCGGGCAGTGTCGATATGCTGCGCTGGCTCGAACGGCTCGGCGTGCGCTTCGCCGCGTCGGTGCCGCCGCGCAAGACTTCGTATCCGCAGAATCGTTACTACCTGTACTACTCCGGCAACGAGGCCGTGGGCGACGTCGTGCGCAAACACACGCCCGCGCCGCGCGGACACCGCGTAGTCGGCGACGGCATGTCGGGACGTGTGCTCTACGACACGCTGCGCCGTGCCGTCGAAGCGCAGCCGTTCATCGACACCTTGCGGCACGCAAGCATCCGGCGGCTCGTCACCGATCGCGGCGGGCGCGTGATCGGCGCGCAGGTCTGGCAAGTGGCGCCAGGCCGCGCGCAGCGTGCGCATGGGCGGCTCGCGCGTTGGGCCGAACTTCTGCATAACGGCATGCCCGCATGGGCGGACCGCTTGCGCGCCGCGCTGCATCGCATCGAAATGCGCGAAAGCCGACTTATCACGATCAAGGCCGATGCGGTCGTGCTGAGCACCGGCGGCTTCATCTTCAATCGATCCATGCTGGCGCAGCACGCGCCGCGTTATCTGCCGAACTGGCGGCTCGGCACCACGGGCTGCGATGGCAGCGGCATCCGGCTCGGCGCGTCGGCGGGCGGTGTGGCGGCGCGACTCGAACGCGTGTCCGCGTGGCGCTTCATCAATCCGCCCTATGCATGGGCGCAAGGCTGCGTCGTTGACCGTCACGGCGAGCGTTTCTGCAACGAGGAAGTGTACGGCGCAGCACTCGGCCACGCGATGTGCGAAACACGCGAAGGCCGCGCTTGGCTGATCCTCGACGCGCGCCTCGTCAAGCAGGCGCTCAACGAGTGCGTGCGCGGCAAGCTCTGGACATTTCAAAGCGTGCCCGCGCTGCTGCTGATGCTCGCGGGCCGTAAGCGCGGCAACTCGCTGGCGGAGTTGGCTACGCGCATCGGTTGCGATCCGGCGGTGCTCACGCGATCCGTCGTACGCTACAACACCGCCGCGCTGAACGGCAGCGATAGCGAATTCGGCAAATCCGCCGCGATGCTGCAACCGCTCACATACGGCCCGTATTACGCAATCGATATCTCGGCCGACAGCCGCGTGTTCCCGTGTCCGTCGATCACGCTCGGTGGTTTGCGGGTCGATGAAACAAGCAACGCCGTGCTGTCCGCCGATGGCGAGCCGGTCGAAGGTTTGTTCGCTGCCGGCCGCGCCGCGTGCGGACTCGCATCGAATCATTACGTGAGCGGTCTTTCGCTTGCGGACTGTATCTGGTCCGGCCGCCAGGCGGGCCGGGCCGCAGCGGGCGTGGTTCTCGCGAACGCCGCCCATTCCCTGACTGAAACTGACTGACACTGACAAGAGAGAATGAAGATGGGAGACAGACTCAAAGGCAAGATCGCGATCGTGACGGGCGCCGCGAGCGGCGTCGGCAAACAGGATGCGCTGCTGTTCGCTCGCGAAGGCGCGCGCGTCGTGCTGACCGACGTCAACGAAGAAGCGGGCCGCGACGTAGCGGCGCAAATCGGCGATGCGGCGCTTTTCGTGCGTCATGACATCACCTCTGAAGCGGGCTGGAACGATGTGTTCGGCGCTGCGCAGAGCAGCTTCGGCACGCCGGACGTGCTGGTCAACAATGCCGCCGTGCTGTTGCTCGGCAATATCGAGGACACCACGCTCGAACAATGGCAGCGCGTACTGCGCATCAACGCCGAAGGCTATTTTCTCGGCTGCCGCGCGGCGGTGAAGGCGATGAAGGAGAAGGGCGGCTCGATCGTGAATATGTCGTCGGTCGCGGCGTTGGGTGGGCTCGGCGCGTTCTGCGCGTATTCGGCCAGCAAGGGCGCGGTGACCGCACTGACGCGCGCAATCGCCGCGCATTGCAAGCAACAGGGTTACAAGGTCCGTTGCAACACCATTCACCCGGACGGCATTCTCACGCCGATGACCGCGCCGTTCTTCGGCGCCGCCGAAGAGACGCGCGAAGCGCTCACGCAATCCGTCGATCCGCATGCGCGCATGTGCTTGCCGGAAGATATCGCGAATCTGGTGCTGTTCCTTGCATCCGATGAATCGCGCTTTATCAACGGCAGCGAGTATCGGATCGATAACGCGCAGCTGATCATGGGCGTGGCCTGAGTTCGCGCGCCATGGCCGATTCGCGTTTTCACCGGCTCAAAGTGACGGACGTGATCGCGGAGAGCGCCGACGCGCGCTCTTTCGTGTTCGATCTGCCGCAGCCATTGCGCGATGCGTTCAGCTATCGCCCGGGGCAGTTCCTCACGCTCAAGGTGCCGTGCGCCGACGCGACCGTGCAGCGTTGCTATTCGCTTTCGAGCGCGCCGGGTATCGACCATGCGCCGAAGATCACCATCAAGCGCGTGCGCGACGGACGCGCGTCGAACTGGATGTGCGACAGCGTCCAGCCCGGCGACGAACTGGACGTGATGGCGCCGGCGGGCGTTTTCACGCCGCGCTCGCTCGACGGCGATCTGCTGCTATTCGCGGGCGGCAGCGGCATCACGCCGGTGCTGTCCATCCTGAAGTCGGCGCTGGTGAACGGGCGCGGCACGCTGACGCTGATCTATGCGAACCGCGACGCACAGTCGGTGATTTTCGCCGATGAATTGCGGCAACTCGGGCAGCGGCATGCGGGCCGTTTGCGGGTGATTCATTGGCTCGACAGCGTGCAGGGTATTCCGCAGCAGCGCCATCTGGAAGAACTGGCGCGGCCTTGGAGCATGCAGGAGTGCTTTATCTGCGGACCGGCGTTGTTCATGGAGAACGCGTTGGCGGCGATGCTGGCGTTGGGCTTGCCGCGCGCGAAAGTGCATGTGGAGCGGTTTGCTTCCTTGCCTGATTTGCCGGCGGCTGTGGTGAAGTCCGCCGCGCAAGCCACACCGGCAGCAATGGAATCGATCGGGACGGAAGCGGAAACCGCAGAAGCCACCGCCGCGAAAATCGAAACCGTGCTAGACGGCGCCACTTTTCACGTTGTGAGCGAACCCGGCGAAACCCTGCTGGACGCCATGTTGCGCGCCGATGTTCCCGCGCCCAATTCCTGCCGCAACGGTTTATGCGGCGCCTGCATGTGCCGGGTCGTCGACGGCAGCGTGAAGCTGAACGTCAATCACGTGCTCGACGCGGCAGACCTCGCCGAGGGCTGGACGCTCGCCTGCAGTGCCACACCCGCCAGCGCGACATTGCGTGTGGCTTTTCCCGACTAGGTTCGCGAGCGTGCGCGACGCACGGCTCACGTGTGTCCCGCACGCTCGCGAACCCTCTTCATCGAATTCATCATGACGCTGAACCACATTCTGACGACGCCCGCGTTGATCGCGCGAGGCGCCGCGCGCTACGGCACGCGCATCGCGATCGAAACGGTACAGGGCAATCTCAGCTACGCGCAACTCGACGCCGCGCGGATCACGGCGGCGCGGGCGTTGATCGGTTGCGGCATCGAGACGGGCGAGCGCGTCGCGATCTGGGCGCCGAACGTCGCGCTGTGGATCGTGGCGGCACTGGCGATTCACAGCACGGGCGCGGCGCTGGTGCCGATCAACACGCGCATGAAAGGCCTGGAAGCCGGCGCGATTCTCGAGGACAGCGGCGCGCGGCTGCTGTTCTGCTGCGGCACCTTCCTCGGCGAATCGTATCCGGCAATGCTGGCCGCGCATCGTTCGGCGTCGCTGGAGCGCGTTGTCGTGTTCGACGGTGAGGCGTTGCCGGCCACAGGCACGACCCAGGGTTGCGACGAAACGTGGGACGCGTTCCTGCTACGGGCAGCGGGGACGTCGATGGAAACGTTTCGCAGCCGTGAAGCGCAAGTGCGCCCTGACACGTTGATGGACATCATGTTCACGTCCGGCACGACGGGCCGCCCGAAAGGCGTCATGACCACGCACGGCCAGAATTTGCGCGCGGTTCATGATTGGGCCCAAATCGCGACGCTACGCGAGGCCGACCGCTACCTGATCGTCAATCCGTTCTTCCATGCGTTCGGCTACAAGGCCGGCTGGCTTGCGGCGCTGGCGAGCGGCGCGACGGTGCTGCCGCATCTGGTGTTCAACCCGGAGCGCGTGCTCGAACGCATCGTGCGCGACCGCGTCTCCGTGTTGCCAGGGCCGCCGACGCTGTATCACGCGTTGCTCGACATGCCGGGTCTCGCTGAGCGCGATCTGTCCTCGCTGCGCGTGGCGGTGACGGGGGCCGCGGCGATCGCGCCGAGTCTCATCGAACGAATGCGCGCGCAACTCGGCTTCGAGACGGTGCTGACCGGCTACGGTCTGACGGAATCGTGTGGCTTCGCCGCGCTGTGCCGGCGTGGCGACGACGGCGAAACCGTCGCGCACACCTCGGGCCGCGCGATGCCGGGTGTCGAAATACGTATCGCCGACAGCGACGGAAGCGCGCTCGCGCCGGGCCAAACCGGCGAAGTGCTGATTCGCGGCTACAACGTGATGCAAGGCTACTTCGGTCAGCCGGAAACGTCGCTCGACACGATCGACGCCGACGGCTGGCTGCACACCGGCGATCTCGGCACGCTCGACGAACGCGGCTATCTGCGCATCACGGATCGCATCAAGGACATGTTCATCGTCGGCGGCTTCAATTGCTATCCGGCGGAGATCGAACGGCTTTTCAGCGGGCATCCGTCGATCGCGCAGGTAGCGCTGGTCGGCGTGCCCGACGCGCGGCTCGGCGAAGTGGGGCATGCGTATATCGTGTTGCGCTCGGGCGAGCACGCGAGCGTCGAGGAACTGACCGAGTGGGCTCGCCAGAACATGGCGAATTACAAGGTGCCGCGCTATCTCACGCTGGTCGATCAGTTGCCTGTCAACGCGGCCGGCAAGGTGCTCAAGTACCGCCTGCGGGAGGGTGCCGCAAGCACCGTCGCTGGCAGCGAAAAAACCGCTGAAAACACCGCCGCGAGCTAGTCCCAACAGACGATGTTGCACACGCTGCGCACCGCCAGAATAAGCCTGACAACAACAGCTTCTGGAGGAGTCGGAGATGATCGATGTGCGGGCTTTAGGCTACGTCGTCGTGCAGTCGGCCAAGGTCGACACATGGCGCGATTACGCCGAAAACGTGCTGGGCATGCAGGCGCAGGAAGCAACGAATGGCGCGCTGTATCTGAAGATGGACGAGCGCGATTTCCGCTACCTGATCGTGCCCGGCGACACCGATCGCTACTTCGCGTCGGGCTGGGAACTGGCCGACGCTGCCGCGTTCGATCACGCGATTCGCACGCTCGAATCGAACGGTGTCGAGGCGGTCCGCGCGAGCGCCGATGAAGCGACACTGCGCCGTGTGCAGGCGATGGCGTGGTGCGTCGATCCGTCCGGCAACCGGCACGAGTTTTTCTGGGGCGTGCGCGCCGATTTCCGCCGCTTCGCTTCGCCGCTCGGCGTGCCCGGTTTCGTGACCGGCGCCATGGGCCTCGGCCACGCGGTGCTGCCCGCGCCGCACTTCGACGCCACCGATGCTTTCCTGCGCAACGTGCTGGGCTTCGAGCTGTCCGACATCTTCCGCGTCCGCTTTACCGACGACCCCGCCGAGCCGGAAAAGCGCATCCACTTCCTGCACTGCAAGAACGCGCGTCACCACAGCCTCGCGATCATGGATCTGGCGGTGCCGTCCGGCTGCATTCACGTGATGGCCGAAGTCGACTCGATGGACGAAGTGGGCCGCGCGCTCGACCGCGTCGCGGCGCAAGGCGTGAAGCTCTCCGCCACGCTCGGCCGCCATTGCAACGACCACATGGTCTCGTTCTACATGAAGACGCCGGGCGGTTTCGATCTGGAATACGGCTATGGCGGACTGACCGTCGACTGGGCAGAGCACAGCGTCTATGAAGCGACGCGCGTGAGCCTGTGGGGACATGACTTCAGCGTGGGATTTCGCTAGGCCGATATGAAAACACTCGACAAACAACTCAGCGCGCGCGACGTGGTCGCGCAACTCGCGGACGGCATGACGATCGGCATAGGCGGCTGGGGTCCGCGGCGCAAGCCAATGGCGCTGGTGCGCGAAATCGTCCGCTCCGATCTGAAGGACCTCACGGTGGTCGCGTATGGCGGCCCGGACGTTGGCCTGCTGTGCGCGTCGGGCAAAGTACGCAAGGTGGTGTTCGGCTTTGTCTCGCTCGATGTGATTCCGCTCGAGCCGCATTTTCGCCGGACGCGCGAATCCGGCGCGCTCGATGTGTGGGAGCTCGACGAAGGCATGTTGCAACTCGGCCTGCGTGCCGCCGCCGCGCGCTTGCCGTTTCTGCCCACGCGAGTCGGCCTCGGCACCGATCTGCTCAAGCATGCGCCGCATCTGCGAACGGTCGAATCGCCGTACGGCGGCGAGATGCTGCTCGCGATGCCCGCCATCGAACTCGACGCCGCGCTGCTCCATGTGAACGCGGCGGACCGGATGGGCAATACGCGCATCGACGGCCCCGATCCTTTCTTCGATGCCTGGTTCGCTCGAGCGGCGGCGAAGTGCTTCGTCAGCAGCGAGACGGTCGTCGATTCGCTCGCGAGCAGTGACCTCGACCTCGCGCGCCGTAACACCTTCGAACGTTCGCTTGTAACCGGCGTGGTGCATGCGCCGTGCGGCGCGCATCCGACCTCGTGCGCGCCGGCTTATGGCTGGGATCTGCCGCATCTGAAGACGTATTGCGCGAGCGCCGAGGGCGAAGCGCAAACAGCGGCTTATGTGCACGACACGGTAGGCACCGACGAAGCCGGCTACCTGCAGCGCGCGGGCGGCCGGTCCCATGTGGCGGCGTTGCCGTTGCCGATTGTGTAATGGAGCGCAGATGAGCGACTCTCTCGATTATTCTCTCGCCGAACTCATGATCACCGCCGCGGCGCGCGTCTGGCGCGACGACGGCGAAGTGCTGGCGACCGGCATCGGCACCGGACCGCGGCTTGCCGCGGGTCTTGCACGCCTTGCGTACAACGCCGGTTTGATGCTCACCGATGGCGAAGCCTATCTGGTCGAAAGCCCGGTGCCGCTCGGGCCGCGCGAAGCAGGCTATCGCGTCGAAGCATCGGGCCTGATGACCTACGAGCGCGTGTTCGATTGCGTGTGGCATGGCAAACGGCATGCACTCGTCATGCCCACGCAGATCGACCGCTTCGGCCAGGCCAACATTTCGTGGCTCGGCGACGACTATTCGAAGCCGAAAACACAACTGCTCGGCGCGCGCGGTTTTCCGGGCAACAGCATCAATCACGCGAATTCGTTTTTCGTGAGCGGGCATGGCAAGCGGACGTTCGTAGCCGGCGAAGTGGATATGGTGTGCAGCGTGGGCTACAACCCGGCCCGCGAGATTCCAGGCATGCGTGCATTCACGGATCTGCGCAGCGTTATCACCGATCTGTGCGTGATGGACTTCGGCGGCCCAGAACATGCGGTACGGGTGCGCTCGTTGCATCCCGGCGTGAGCTTCGACGAAGTGCAGGACGTCACCGGCTTTCCGCTGCTCGCGCATCCCGACATGCATGTAACGCCGCCGCCGGCCGAGAGCGATCTGCGCATCGTACGCGCGCTCGATCCGCACAACCTGCGCGCGAGCGTCGTGCGCAACAACCCGGCGCCGCGTCGCGCGTGAGGGACGTCATGTCGAACCAGACATCCACGGCGGAAACGAAAGCCGAAGAGCGGGTCGTCGAGTATCGCGTGACCGACGGCATTGCGACCATTACCATGAATCGCCCCGAGTACCACAACGCGCAGAACTCGAAGATGACTTACGCGCTCGACGCGGCGTTCAAACGCGCATCGAACGACGACGCGGTAAAAGTCATCGTGCTCGCCGGTGCGGGCAAGCATTTTTCGGCGGGCCATGACATCGGTACGCCGGGCCGCGACATCGATCAATCGTTCGAGCGGGAATCGCTCTGGTACGACCACGTCGGCAAGGAAGGCGGCGAGTTTCTCTACGCCCGTGAGCAGGAGGTCTATCTCGGCATGTGCCGCCGCTGGCGCGATCTGCCCAAGCCGACCATCGCGATGGTGCAGGGCGCGTGCGTGGCCGGTGGGTTGATGCTGGCGTGGGTGTGCGATCTGATCGTCGCATCGGATGATGCCTTCTTCTCCGATCCGGTCGTACGCATGGGCATTCCCGGCGTCGAATATTTTGCGCATGCGTATGAACTGAATCCGCGCATCGCCAAGGAGTTTCTGTTTCTCGGCGAGCGGATGGATGCGGCGCGCGCCTATCAGATGGGTATGGTGAACCGCGTCGTGGCGCGTGAGCGCTTGCAGGACACCGTCACGGAGATCGCCGCGAAGATCGCACGCATGCCGAGGCTCGGCTTGGCGCTCACCAAACAGGCGGTGAATCACGTCGAAGAACTGCAAGGCAAGCGCGCCGCAATGGATGCCGCGTTCGCATGGCATCACTTTGCCCATGCGCACAATGAACTGATCAGCGGCGACAAGCTCGGTGGCTACGACGCCCGCAAGATGGCCGACTCGCAACGTGCAACGCCCGCCAACGCTGCGGATGTCACGGCAAATGGAGAAGCCGCATGAGCGCGGCCCTGCATACGCCGCTGTGCGATCTGCTCGGCTGCCGCTATCCGGTCGTGCAAACGGCGATGGGTTGGGTCGCCGACGCGCGGCTCGTGGCCGCCACCTGCAATGCGGGCGGCTTCGGTTTTCTCGCCGGCGCGACGCTCGAAGCCGACCGCGTGGAAGCTGAGATTCTCCGGGTGAAGGAACTGACGGACCAGCCCTTCGGGATCAACTTCCATATGTTCCAGCCGAACGCGGCGCAGGTCGTCGATCTGGCGATTCGCCACAAGCTGCGCGCCGTGAGTTACGGCCGCGGCCCCGACGCGAAAACGATCCGCCGCTTCAAGGACGCGGGCGTGATGTGCATTCCCACCGTCGGCGCGCCGAAGCATGCGCAAAAAGCGGTCGAACTCGGCGCCGACGCGGTCACGGTGCAGGGCGCGGAAGGCGGCGGCCACACCGGTTCGATGCCGACCACGCTGCTGCTGCCGCGCGTGCTCGATGCGGTGAACGTACCGGTGATCGCCGCAGGCGGTTTCTTCGACGGACGCGGTCTCGCTGCCGCGCTCGGCTACGGCGCATCCGGTATCGCAATGGGCACACGCTTTCTGATGACCGAAGAATCGCCCGTGCCGCGCGCGACGCTCGAACGTTACGTCGCGGTGAATGACCCGTCGCACATTCGCGTGTCGGCCGCGCTCGACGGCCTGCCGCAACGCATGATCGACAACCCGTACCTAATGCGGCTCGAAGCCTTCGGTCCATTGCGCCGCACGCTGTTCGCCTTGAAGACGGCCGAAGCATGGCGCCGCCAGAGCGGCATGAGTTTCGCGCAAATGGCGTCGCTCGGACTCAAGGCGTTACGCGACCACAACTACACCGCGAGCCAGACGCTGATGGCGGCCAACGCGCCGTTTCTGATCCAGCGCGCGATCGTCGACGGCGCGCCCGACGAAGGCGTGTTGCCCAGCGGCCAGGTGGCCGCGGTGATCGGCGCGCTCGAATCGTGCGAAAGCGTGATTGCCCGCATCGTCGACGAAGCGGTGGCGCGACTCGACGCGCTCGCCGCCATGCGCGGCATCCCGGTTCACGCCTGAACCGCCCAAGCACATCCACACCATTCATCAGGGACGACAGACCATGACACAAGCCCTCGACAGCGTCCGCTCGCTGCCGTTCAGGATCGAACGCGAAGGCGGCATCGGCGAGCTGGTGATCGATCAGCCGCCGGTCAATGCCCTCGACTCGCAAGGCTGGCAGGCGCTCGCCGACGCGATCGACGCGCTCGGCCGCGACGACAGCGTGCACGTGATCGTGTTGCGCGGTGCGGGGCGCGGCTTTTGCGCGGGTGTCGATATCAAGGAACTGGCCGCGCATCCGGAGCGGATCGTCGCGGTCAACGCCGGCAACTATGCGACCTTTCGCGCGGTGCACCGCAATCCGAAGCCGGTGATCGTCGCGGTGCACGGCTTCGTGCTGGGCGGCGGAATCGGCATCTGCGGCGCGGCGGACGTGATCGTCGCGTCGGAGTGCGCGCGCTTCGGCGTGCCCGAAATCGACCGCGGCGCGATGGGCGGCGGTGCGCATTTGCAGCGCATGTTCGGCGTACAGAAAGTGCGCGCGATGTATTTCACCGGCGAGATGGTCGATGCCGCTGAAGCTTATCGCCTCGGCGCAGTCGAACGCGTCGTGCCGCGCGAACAGTTGCGTGACGCGGCGTTGGAGCTAGCCCGCAAGATCGCGGCGAAAAGTCCCGCGATGCTGCAACTCGCCAAAGAAGCGCTGAACGGCGTCGAGGACGGTGACCTTGAAGACAAATACCGCTGGGAACAGGGCTTCACGTTGCAGGCCTACATGACGAACGATTCGGCCGAAGCACGCTCGGCGTTCGTCGAAAAACGCGACGCGCAATTCGACGCCGCCCAACGCCCGGCCGGAGCGCGCGCATGAAGCTCGACTACACGCCGGCGCAGCGCGCCTTTCGCGCCGAGATTCGCGGCTGGCTCGCCGAGCATGTGCCGCGCGAACCGCTGCCGAGCTTCGATACCGAAGCGGGCTTCGCCGCGCATCGCGCATGGGAGCGTACGCTGCATTCGGGCCGCTGGAGCATGGTGACGTGGCCGCGCGAGTTGGGCGGACGCGGTTGCGATCTGATCGAGTGGCTGATCTTCGAAGAAGAATACTGGCGCGCCGACGCGCCGATGCGGGTGAATCAGAACGGCATCTTCCTGCTCGGGCCGACCTTGATGGACTTCGGCACTGACGAGCAAAAGGCCCGCTTTCTGCCCGCGATGGCGGCCGGCGAACACGTGTGGGCGCAAGGCTGGTCCGAGCCGAACGCGGGCTCGGACATGGCCGCGATCCGCGCGAGCGCGACTCGCAGTGACGGCGGCACGGGCGGCGAGTACATCCTCAACGGCCAGAAAATCTGGTCGACGCGCGCGGTCTGGGCCGACTGGCTGTTCGGCCTGTTTCGCAGCGATCCGCAATCCACGCGGCACCACGGCCTGACTTTCCTGATGGTGCCGCTGAACACCCCCGGCATCACCGTGCGGCCGATCCGCCAGTTGAACGGCCACACTGGCTTCGCGGAGATTTTCTTCGACGACGTGCGCGTGCCGCTCGATCACCGTCTCGCCGGCGAAGGCATGGGCTGGCAGGTCGCGATGGCGACGGCCGGTTTTGAGCGCGGCTTGATGCTGCGTTCGCCGGCACGCTTTCAGCGCACCGCCGAAGCGTTGCGCGAGCTCTATCTGGCGCATCGCGCGCAGGCCGATCGCGATCCGACTCTGCGCGAGCGCGTGATCGACGCATGGATGGACGCGCAAGCCTACGCGCTCTCGACCTACGCGACCGCCAGCCGCTTGCAGAAGGGCGGCCATATCGGCGCGGAGTCGAGCACCAACAAGGTGTTCTGGTCAGAACTCGATTTGCGCATGCATCAGACCGCACTCGACATTCTCGGCGCGCGCGGCGAAGTGGTGCCGCGTACTCACGAACAGCACGCCACGCTCGGTAACTGGCTCGACGGTTTTCTGTTCGCGCAGGCCGGGCCGATCTATGCGGGCACCAATGAGATCCAGCGCAACATCGTCGCGGAACGGATGCTGGGGATGCCGCGCTCGTGAAAGCCGCGCTGGTTGCCGCGTGCGTTGCAGATGCGGCACGCCGCATCGAGCCCGCATTCAGACGCTTAAAGGATTGAGCGAGGAACTATGGATTTCGTATTCAACGAGGATCAGGAAGCGCTGGTCAGCAGCGTCAGGCGTTTTCTCATGACGGAGATGACGCCCGAGCTGATCCGCGAGTTGTGGAACACGCCGACAGGGCGCTCGGACAGCATCTGGGACCTGTTCGCCGCGCAAGGACTGACGGCGCTCTCGGTGCCGGAAACTCACGACGGCATGGGTCTCGGTGAAGTGGAGTGGGCGTTGCTTGCACAGACCTACGGCTACTTCGCCGCTCCCGAGCCGTTGCTCGATACCGCGCTGGTGGCCGTGGGCATGCTCGAAGCGCTGCCCGCGAGCGGGCGGCGCGACGCGTTGTTGCGCGACATCGCGGCGGGCTCGGCGCGCGTGTCGATCGCGCATCCGGTGAACCCGTATGTCAGCGACGCGCATGTTGCCCAGGTTTTGCTGGCCGAGCGCGATGGCGAGTTGCACTGGCTCACGCCGCACGCGTGCCGGCTGAATGCGGTCGAAAGCGTCGATCCGTCGCGGCGTCTGTTCGAAGTCGATTGGCAATCTTCGTCGGACACGCGCGTGGCATCGCGCGACGAAGCGGCGCCGATTCTTGCGGGCGCGCTGGATCGCGGCGCATTCGCCGTCGCCGCGCAATTGCTCGGTCTGACACAGCGCGTGCTGGACATGGCGATCGACTACAGCGCGCAGCGCAAGCAGTTCGGCAAACCGATCGGCTCGTATCAGGCGCTCAAGCATCTGCTCGCCGATGTCGCGATCCGCTATGAATTCGCGCGGCCCGTGGTGCATCGCGCCGCGTGCGCGATCGCCGACAACGATCCGCAACGCGCGCTGTACGTCTCGCACGCCAGGCTCGCCGCCACCGCCGCGGCGCAACTCGCCGCGCGCCACGCGATGCAGGTGCACGGCGCGATCGGCTACACGTGGGAACTCGATCTGCAGATTTTCATGAAACGCATCTGGGCGCTCGTGAACAGTTGGGGCGACACGACGTTTCACAAGGCCCGCGTCGCGGCAGCGCTGATCGATGCGCGCGTGCCGATCGGCCCGGCCCATACTTTTGAACTGGAGTCCCGATGAAACAGGCTTATATCGTCGACGCGCTGCGTACGCCGACCGGCCGCCGCAAAGGCGGACTCGCGCAGGTGCACGCAGCGGACCTGGGCGGCTTCGTGTTGAAGGAACTGGTCTCGCGCAACCCGATTCCCGCAGAAGAGTACGACGACGTGGTGTTCGGCTGCGTCGATACGATCGGCCCGCTGGCGGGCAATATCGCTCGCACCTGCTGGCTCGCCGCGGGTTTGCCGCTGACGGTGCCCGGCGTGACCGTGGACCGTCAGTGCGGTTCATCGCAACAGGCTGTGCATTTCGCCGCTCAGGCGGTGATGAGCGGCACTCAGGACGTGGTGGTCGCGGGCGGCGTGCAGACCATGACGCAGATTCCGATTTCATCGGCGATGACGGCGGCCGTGCCGCTCGGTTTCACCGATCCGTTTTCCGGCAGCATCGGTTGGCGCGCGCGTTTCGGCGACGCGCCGGTCTCGCAGTTTCACGCGGCGCAGCGGATTGCGGATCACTGGAATCTGTCGCGCGAGACGATGGAACAGTACGCGCTCGAAAGTCACCGGCGCGCGCTGGCTGCGATCGAAAGCGGCTACTTCGCGCGCGAGATCGTGCCGTTCGCGGGCGTTGTACACGATGAAACGCCGCGCACGGACACCACGCTCGCGAAGATGGCGTCGCTCGAACCGTTGATGCCGGGCGGCGCGCTGACAGCCGCTGTCTCCAGTCAGACCTGCGACGCGGCAGCGGCCTTGCTGATCGTCTCCGAAGATGCGCTCAAACGCTACGGCCTCACGCCGCGTGCGCGCATCCATCATCTGAGCGTGCTCGGCGACGATCCGCTGTGGATGCTCACCGCGCCGATTCCCGCGACGCGTCACGCGTTGCGCAAAGCCGGCCTGACGCTCGATGACATCGACGTCGTCGAACTCAACGAGGCGTTCGCGTCGGTCGCATTGGCGTGGCTTGCCGAAACGCGCTATCCGCACGCACGCACCAATCCGAACGGCGGCGCGATCGCGCTCGGCCATCCGCTCGGCGCCACCGGCGCGCGGCTAATGACCAGCCTGCTGCACGAACTCGAGCGCACGCAAGGCCGCTACGGCCTGCAGACGATGTGCGAGGGCGGCGGTCTCGCCAACGTCACGATCATCGAGCGCCTGTAAGCGCATCACTGTCTACGAGGATCAAGCATGGGAATCTGCAATGGCCGCACGGTGATCATCACCGGCGCGGGAGGCGGGCTGGGCCGCGAATATGCATTGACGTACGCCGCCGAAGGCGCGGCGGTGGTGGTCAACGACATTCGCCGCGACGCCGCGCAAGCCGTGTGCGACGAGATCGCGCGGGCCGGCGGGCGGGCGCTCGGCAACGCGGACGACATCACGCGCATCGACACCGCGCAACGCATCGTCGATGCCGCGCATGAGGCGTTCGGCGAGGTTCACGTGCTGGTGAACAACGCGGGCATCTGCCGTGACCGGATGTTCGCCAGCATGACCGAAGACGATTGGGACGACGTGATGCGCGTGCATCTGCGTGGTCACTTCTGTCTCGCGCAATTGCTCGCGCGTGAATGGCGCGAGGCGTCGAAGGCGGGCGCCGCCGTGGATGCTCGCATTATCAACACCAGTTCCGGCGCGGGTCTGCAAGGCTCGATCGGCCAGGCGAACTATGGCGCGGCGAAAGCGGCCATCGCGGCGCTCACGTTGATGCAGGCCGCCGAGCTGCAGCGGTACGGCATTCGCGTGAATGCGCTGGCGCCCGCCGCGCGCACCTCGATGACCGAGGGCGTGTTCGCCGACGTGATGAAAAAGCCCGCCGACGGTTTCGACTATTTCGATCCAGCCAACGTGGCGCCGCTCGTGGTGTGGCTCGGCAGCGAACATTCACGCGATGTCACCGGCCAGGTGTTCGAGGCCGCAGGTGGCATGATCGCGGTCGCCGAAGGCTGGCGCACGGGGCCGCGAATCGATCATGGCGCGCGCTGGAACGTCGCCGAGATCGGCGGCGCGGTCGCCGCGCTGATCGCGCAGCGCGAGCCGGCGCAACGCGTCTACGGAAGCTGATGCGATGAACCTCGCTCTCTCCGAAGAACAGATCATGATCCGCGACGCGGCGGCCGAGGTGCTGGCCGAGCGCAGCACGTCGGCGGCCGTGCGGCACGCGATCGAACACTGCGCCGGTCGCGACGATGCGTTATGGCGCACGCTCGCGGGTGAGCTCGGCTGGTGCGCGCTGACCGTGCCGGAAGCATCGGGTGGCGCGGGTCTGGGCGCGACCGAGCTGGTGCTGATGATGGAGCAGATGGGCCGGCGTCTTGCCTGCGTGCCTTACTTCGGCACGGTCTGCCTCGCGGCGACGGCGCTCGCGCACTGCGACACCGATGCGGCCCGCGAGCGGCTCGCGCGAATCGCGAGTGGTGAATCAAATGCGACGCTGGCGCTGCCGCTTTCCGCGAGTTTCGATTTCGCCGACGCACGGAGCGTACCAGTGTTGGCCGAAGAAACTGCTAGTGGCTATCGGTTGTCGGGCACGTTGGCTCAGGTAGTGGACGGCGTGAGCGCGGAGCTTCTGCTTGTGCCGGCCCGCATCGCGAATGAAGCGCAGGCGCTCGCGCTATTCGAGTTGCAGGGCGTGGATATCGCGGGTCTGACGCGCACGCCGCTCGTTACGCTCGACGCAACGCGTCCGTTGGCGCGGCTCGATCTGCATGCCGTCGAGGTGCCGCGCTCGGCATTGCTCGCGCGTGGCCCTCGAGTTGAGCGCACGCTTTCGCGTACCGCCTGGTTTGCCGCGCTGGCGCTCGCTGCCGAGCAGGTGGGCGGCGCGCAGCAATGCCTCGACCTAACGCTTGCCTACACGGCCGATCGCGTGCAATTCGGCCGCACAATCGCCTCGTTCCAGGCCGTCAAACACCGCTGCGCGCAGATGATGGTCGAGATCGAGGCAAGCCGCTCGATGGTGCTCGGCGCGGCGCAGGCGTGGGATCGCGCTGCTGCCGCTGCAGTCGACGTTGATGACACGCTCGCCGACATCGCCGCCGCAAAAGCCGCCGCCAACGACGCTTTCCGTTTCTGCGCGCAGGAAGCGATCCAACTGCACGGCGGCGTGGGCTTCACCTGGGAATACGACCCGCAACTGTATTTCAAGCGGGCGCACGCGGCGGGCGCGATGTTCGGCACGACCTCGCAGATGCTGTCGTTCATCGCGCAACACGTAATGGCTCGCGACGAGCGGGCGTCGAACACGGCGGCGCTCGCGCGTGCCGATCACGCGCAAAACGTGCTCGCGGGAGTCCTGTGATGAACAGCGAAACGCAATATCAGCGCTTGCGCGTCGAAGTCGCCGACTGGATGCGCACGCATCTGAGCGGCGAGTTCGCCTGCCTCAAGTACCGTGGCGGTCCCGGCGACGAGGAAGCTTATCCGGCGCTGCGCAAACAATGGGAGCGCGAACTCGCTGCGGCAGGCTGGACCGGCCTCGGCTGGCCCGCCGGCGAAGGTGGCCGCGGCTTCACGGTGGCCGAGCAGGTGATCTTCCACGAGGAATATGCACGCGCCGGCGGTCCGGGCCGAATGGGTCATATCGGCGAAGGCTTGCTGGGACCGACCCTGATCGCATGCGGCACCGAAGCTCAGCGCAAGCGCTTCCTGCCCGGCATCCTCGACGGCACGCAGTTCTGGTGTCAGGGCTATTCGGAACCGGGCGCGGGCTCCGACCTCGCCAATATCCGCACGCGCGCTGTCCGCGACGACCAGGGCAACTGGCGCGTGCATGGACAGAAAGTGTGGACGTCGCTCGCGCACGACTCCGACTGGATCTTCGTCGTCGCGCGGACTGATCCGGAGTCGCGCGGCAATCGGGGACTCTCGTTCCTGCTTTTGCCGCTCGATCAACCCGGCATCGAGATTCGTCCGATCAGGCAGATGAACGGCGGCGCCGAATTCAACGAGGTGTTCTTCGACGGCGCGCTCGCCGCCGCTAATGACCTCGTCGGCGCGGCGGGCGACGGCTGGCGCATTGCGATGACCTTGCTCGGCTTCGAACGGGGCATGTCCACGCTCGGCCAGCAGATGCAGTTCATCCGCGAACTCGAATGGGTGATCGACGCCGCTCACGAAGCGGGCGTCGCGCGCGACGCGGTGATCCGGCAACGCATTGCACGCGCGTGGGCCGGCTTGCGCGTGATGCGCTACAACGCGCTGCGCATGCTGGCCGGCGCCGACGAATCGTCCGGCGGCGCATTGGGCCGCGAGGCGCTGATCTACAAGTATTACTGGTCGAACTGGCATCGCGAGCTGGGCCAGCTCGCGATGGACGTGCTTGGACTCGATGCCAACCTGATCGCCGCCGACGATGAGAAACGCACCCGTCTACAAGGCGTATTCCTGTTCTCGCGCGCCGACACGATCTACGCGGGCACCAACGAAATCCAGCTCAACATCATGGCCGAGCGCGGGCTCGGCATGCCGAAGGAACCCAGAGGAACGCTATGAACGAGTCTCAAACGGTGCGCAGCGCGCCCGCGTATGTGCCCGGCCATCGGTTGCTGGCGGGCAAGTCCGTGCTGATTACCGCCGCGGCGGGCGTGGGGATCGGTTTTGCCGCCGCAAAGCGTTGCGCGGAAGAAGGCTGCCGCGCGCTCTTTATCTCCGACATCCACGAGAGACGGCTTTCGCAGGCGGTCGAAACGTTGCGCGCTGAAACCGGCTTGCAGGCGATCTACGGGCGCCTCTGCAATGTTTCGGTGGAAGACGACGTGCGCGCGCTGGTGGCCGACGCCGAGGAAAAACTGCAAGGCGTCGATGTGCTGATCAACAACGCCGGACTGGGCGGCGCGCGTCGCATCGTCGAAATGGACGATGCGGAATGGTCGCGCGTGATCGACATTAGCCTCACCGGCACCTTCCGCATGACGCGGGCAATGTTGCCGCACATGCAGCAACGCGGGCATGGCGTGATCGTCAACAACGCGTCGGTGCTCGGCTGGCGCGCGCAGGCGGAACAGGCGCACTACGCCGCGGCGAAAGCCGGTGTGATGGCGCTCACGCGCTGTGCCGCGCTGGAAGCCGCGCCTTACGGCGTACGCATCAACGCCGTGGCGCCGAGTATCGCGCTGCACGATTTTCTGAAGAAGTCGGCTTCGGCCGATCTGCTCGATCAACTGGCGTCGCGCGAAGCATTCGGACGCGCCGCCGAAGTGTGGGAGGTGGCGAACGTGATGGTCTTTCTGGCAAGCGACTACGCGTCGTATATGACCGGCGAAGTGCTGTCGGTCAGCAGTCAGCATGCGTGATGGAGTGCGCCGTGGCTGAAACAAATGCGTTGGAACGCAGCGCGCGCGTATTCGCGCATCCGCGCGAGTTGATCGCGGCGGCGGGTGAACAGCTTGGCGCGAGCGCGTGGCTCGAGGTCGATCAAACGCGCATCGACCGTTTCGCCGACGCGACGCTGGATCATCAATGGGTCCACGTCGATGCCGAACGCGCAAAGGGCGGCCCGTTCGGCGCGTGTATCGCGCACGGCTTTCTCACGCTCTCGCTGGTCAATTTCTTTTTGCCGCAGATCGTTTGCATCGAAGGCGCGCGGCTCGGCGTCAACTACGGCTGCGACCGGATCCGCTTTCCCGCGCCGGTGCGAGTGGGCGCGCGCGTTCGCGGCGTCGGCGAGGTATTGCGCGCCGAAGCGTTCGAAGGCGGCGTGCAGGCGTGGATCCGCGTGAGCGTCGAGATCGAAGGCGAGCCCAAGCCCGGTTGCGTGGCCGACACCATCAGCCGTTACTACCTGTAGAAACCTGTAGAACCCGTAGAGGAAAGAGTTCATGAACGAAGCGGTCATCGTGTCGGTTGCGCGCACACCGATCGGCAAAGCGTATCGCGGCGTGTTCAACGATACCGAAGCGCCCGCGTTAGGCGGCCACGTAGTGCGGGCGGCGCTGGAGCGCGCGCAACTGGAAGGCGCCGAGATCGACGACGTGCTGATGGGCTGCGCCGCGCAGCAGGGCACGCAGGGCTACAACATCGGCCGGCTTTCGGCTGCGGCGGCGGGGTTGCCCGCTTCGGTGCCGGGCATGGCGATGGACCGCATGTGCTCGTCGGGCCTGATGACGATCGCGACCGCCGCGCAGAACATCGTATGCGGCGACGCGCGGATCGTGATCGCGGGCGGTGTCGAATCGATCACGCTCACGCAGAACAAACACAAGAACGCGTACCGGGCTCGCTCGAACGCCGTGCTGGCGCATCAGCCCTCAGCGTATATGGCGATGATCGAAACGGCGGAGGTCGTGTCGCGCCGCTACCGGATTTCGCGCGAGGCGCAGGATGAGTACGCGTTGACGAGCCAGCAGCGCACGGCGGCTGCGCAGGCCGCGGGTCGCTTCGATGAAGAAATTGTGCCGCTGGAAGTGCAGCGCGCGCTGTTCGACAAGGAAGGCAAACAAACGGGCAGCGAAACCGTGCGCGCCACGCGCGACGAATGCAATCGCGCCGACACGACGGCGCAGAGCCTCGCCGCGTTGAAGCCGGTGTGGAGCGGCGGCGAAGCGGTCGCACAGGGCGAGTTCATCACGGCGGGCAACGCGTCGCAATTGTCCGACGGCGCCGCAGCCGTGGTGATGATGAGCGTGGCGGAAGCGAAACAACGCAGCCTCGCACCGCTCGGCATCTATCGCGGCATGGCGGTAGCCGGTTGCGACGCCGACGAAATGGGCATCGGCCCGGCGCTCGCGGTGCCGAAGCTGTTGGCGCGGCATCGGCTGACGGTGAACGACATCGGCCTGTGGGAGATGAACGAGGCGTTCGCGTGCCAGGTGATTTTTTGCCGCGATCAATTGCGTATTCCTGCCGAACGGCTGAACGTGAACGGTGGTGCGATCTCGGTGGGCCATCCGTTCGGCATGTCGGGCACGCGCATGACTCTGCACGGTCTGCTCGAAGCGCGGCGGCGTGGGATGCGCTACGTGGTCGTGACTATGTGCATCGGCGGCGGCATGGGGGCGGCGGCGCTCTTCGAAACAGCGGCATAGATCGCGGTCGGAGGTTTGCAGGGGATCGGGGCGCGCTGCGTGGGACCGGAGTAAGTGCTGAAGCACTAACTCCGGATCGACATAAGCGCTAAAGCGCCAACTCTGGTCATAGGAGACAAAGTATGAACTCGACACTACCGGGCTTGCTGCTCTCGGCGGCCGTGCTGGGCGCGGCGCTATTCGCGTTCTCGCCACGGCCGGTACCCGCCTTCGCGGCCACGGCCATCGAAGCCAATCATCTGCAGATCAATGGGCTCGCCAACGCGGGCACGGGACTCGTCGCGGTGGGCGAGCGCGGCGTGATCCTGCTGAGCGGCGATAAGGGCGCATCGTGGCGGCAAGCGGCGGTGACGCCCAATGAAGCCTCGGCGCTCACGCAGGTGTTCTTCATCTCGCCGCGCGTCGGCATCGCGGTCGGCCACGACGGCTGGATCGTGCGCACCGTCGACGGCGGCGCGCACTGGAACGAAGTGCGCTTCGATCACAGACATTCGGATCCGCTGCTGTCGGTGTGGGGCAATGCGGACGGGCTCGTATTCGTGACCGGCAGCTTCGGCCAGCTGTTCGTCTCGCACGATGCCGGCGCGACCTGGACACAGCAGAAGACGCCCGCCGACGACCGTCATCTGAACGCGATTGCCGGCGACGCCAGCGGCCGTCTGATGATCGCCGGCGAAACCGGCACGCTGCTTCGTTCCACCGATTACGGCGCGACCTGGGAGAAGCGTCCCGTGCCCTATCAAGGCTCGCTATTCGGCGTGCTGAAACTGGCCGACGGCGACTGGCTTGCGTACGGCATGCGCGGCAACGTGCTGCGCAGCACCGATCAGGGCGAGACGTGGACGCATGTGGACAGCGGCGTCGGCACCTCGTACTTCGGCGCGGTGCAACTCGCCGACGGCGAACTGGTGCTGGTCGGCCAGGGCGGAGCGATCGTCACCTCGCGCGATGGCGGCTTGACTTATGCAGTGCGCAAGGTCGGCGGCGTGCAGAGCCTTGCCGCGGTGGTCGATGCCGGACACGGCGAACTGGCGCTCGGCGGTGAAGCGGGCGTTGCGCTATTGCCGGTCACGGCGCCGCCGCGAGCCGGTCAGGCCGCAAACGGCGCGCCGTCTTCCTGATACTGCGGCTCGAACCGCTCCCTCATCGGTTGCCGATTGTTTGCCGAGCTTTTGCCGATCTTTTGCCGCGCGCCCGCCGGTCGTTATTCAGCCGCGTGCGCGGGCTTTCCGTAGTCCTGCCGTGAGACGCACCATGAACGCATCGTCCCATTCTTCATCGTCCCGCTCTCCGTCGCGTTTGTCACGCTTTGTCGAGCGATGTGCCGACGTCATCATGCGTCACCGGCGTATCCTCCTCACGCTTTGTCTCGCGCTGA
The DNA here is from genome assembly GCF_046028095.1 of Paraburkholderia phytofirmans. Classification (GTDB taxonomy): domain Bacteria; phylum Pseudomonadota; class Gammaproteobacteria; order Burkholderiales; family Burkholderiaceae; genus Paraburkholderia; species Paraburkholderia phytofirmans_A. The sequence goes on along the minus strand of NZ_JAQQDJ010000011.1, from coordinate 289,208 downwards.
CGGTCGCGCTGGGTTGCTCCGCGACGCGCTTGCGGCTCGACCCCGGCTTCAACAAGATGATCCCGATGCAGCATCCGTACATGCAGGTGTTCAATCGCTACGCGAGTGCCTTTCCCGGTGCGAACACGATACTCGTGAGTCTGCGCTGGAAAGGTCATGGCGACATCTACAACCAGGCGTTCATGGACGATCTGCGCCACGCCACCGACGACGTGTTCTTCATCCCCGGCGTGAATCGCTCGCGCGTGTTCTCGCTATTCACGCCGAACGTGCGTTATACCGAAGTGACCGAGGCTGGATTTCGTGGCGACGTGGTCGTGCCCGGCCAGTTCAGCAGCGCGAATCCCGCCGATCTCGCCACGGTGCGCCGCAACGTCGCGCGTTCCGGCCAGATCGGCCGGCTGGTCGGTAACGATCTGCATTCGGCGCTGATCCGCGCGGAGTTGCGCGAGACCGATCCGGCGACCGGCAAGCATCTGGACTACAGCGCCGTGGCGCGGCAGCTCGAAGAGATTCGCGCGCGGTATTCGAAGCAGGATGTCGAGGTCGACATCATCGGCTTCGCGAAACTTGTCGGCGATGTAGAGGCGGGCATTAGCGGCGTGATCGGGTTTTTCGCGCTGGCGTTTCTGATCACCGCGGCGTTGCTGCTGCTCTACACGCGCTCCGCGAAAACCACGGCCCTCGCGCTCTTTGTCGCGCTGCTGCCGGTGGTGTGGCTGCTCGGTGCGCTGCCGATTCTTGGGCTCGGCATCGATCCCATGTCGATACTCGTGCCGTTCCTGATCTTCTCGATCGGCGTCTCGCACGCGGTGCAAATGACAAACGCGTGGAAACAGGCACTGGTGGCCGGCATGCCTTCCGTCGACGCCGCGCGCGACGCGTTTCGCAAACTGTTCGTGCCGGGCACCGTGGCTTTGCTGACGAACGCGCTGGGCTTCCTGGTGATCATGCGCATCCAGATCGAGATCGTGCGTGAACTGGGCGTTACGGCGTGTCTCGGCGTGCTGCTGATGATCGTCACCAATAAGGTGTTTCTGCCGATTCTGCTGTCGTACACGCGGCTCGAAACGGCCACGCTGGCGCGCGCGCAGCGCCGGGCGGCGGCCGGCGGCAGCCGGCTGTGGACGCGCTTTGCCGTGTTCGCGCGGCCCGCGCCTGCGCTCGGCGTGTTTGCGCTCGCGCTGGTGTTGCTCGCGTTCGGCGCGAAGGCGTCGCGCGATCTGCAGATCGGCGATATCGGTTCCGGCGCGCCCGAGTTGCGCGCCACCTCGCGCTACAACCTCGACAACACGCGCATCACGAGCGAATACAACATCGGCGTCGATGCGCTCTCGGTGATCGTCGAGACCACCGGTTTCGACGATGCCTGTCTGCACTATCCGGTGATGAGCGCGATCGAGCGCTTCGAAATGGAGATGCGCGGCGTGGCGGGCGTGCAATCGGTGGTGAGCGTGCCGTCGCTAGCGAAGATTTCGATTGCCGCGTTCAACGAAGGCAATCCGCGCTGGGGTGCGCTGCCGCGGTCCAGCGATGGCCTCACGCAAGGCGCCAACGCCTTCGATCCCGACAACGGTATGAACACCGCGAACTGCCAGACGATCCAGGTGTTGATCTATACGGCGAATCACGAGGGCAAGACCGTCGCGCACATCGTCGATGAAATCAAACGCGTTGCCGCGCAGGATCACACGCCGAATGTGGCGTTCCGGCTCGCGGGCGGCAATGTCGGCGTGATGGCGGCGACCAACGAGGCGGTCGGCGATGCCGAAGTCGCCATGCTGCTGTCGATCTTCGGCGCAATCGCGCTGTTGTGCGTCGTGACGTTCCGTTCATGGCGCGCGGTGTTGTGCATCGTCGTGCCGCTGACGGTGGTGTCGATTCTGTGCAATGCGGTGATGGCGTGGCTCGGCATCGGCCTGAAGGTCGCGACTCTGCCGGTGATTACGCTCGGCGTCGGTGTCGGGGTCGATTACGGCATCTATCTGTACGAACGCTTGCAGCACGAACTGCGCGGCGGGGCGAGCCTGGCCGACGCGTTCGCGGCCGCCATGCGTCAGCGCGGCACCGCCGCATTGTTCACGGCGGTGACGATGTTCATCGGCGTGGGGACGTGGGCGTTTTCCGCGCTGAAGTTCCAGGTGGATATGGGCGTGCTGCTCGCCTTCATGTTCCTCGTGAACCTGTTCGGCGCGGTGTTTCTGCTGCCGGCGCTCGCGGCGTGGCTCGGTGTCGAACGCGCGGAGAGGCGCGCGGGTGGCGCCATGGTTGCCACTCCTGCAGCGCTGACCGTGAGCGCTGCCCCGTCCGCTGCCGCCTCCGCGAAAACCGCGCAGCCGGCCACGCTGGAGCATGGCAATTCGGCGCGTTAGGGCTAGCTGAGCTACCTAGTCCGTCGAGACGATGAACGAACTTCGAGCTGCGTCTATCGTCAGGCGTGAGCGCGCGAATCCGCGCGCTTTCCAAAAACCATACCTATGACGGCGGCGGGCTCGCAGCGCCGCGTTTTCCATCGGAGGAGATAACAGATGTCCGCACGTCCCTACAAAATCGAGGCGCAACCGCTCGTGCAGCGCTATGCGCGCGGCTGGCATTGCCTCGGTCTCGCAAGCGAATACAAGGACGGCCAGCCGCACACGCTGAATATTTTCGGCCAGCGTCTTGCCGCGTTCATGGACTCGCATGGCCGCGTGAATGTGGTCGACGGCTATTGTCCGCATATGGGCGCCGATCTGAGCACTGGACGCGTCGATGGCGATACGCTGGTCTGCCCGTTTCATGGCTGGCAATGGGGCGGCGACGGCAGTTGCCAGTCGATTCCCTATTGCAAGCGGATTCCGCCGAAGGCGAGGATCGGCACCTGGCAGACCTGCGAGCAGAACCAGTTGCTGTTCATCTGGCACGATCCTGAAGGCAATCCGCCGGCCGATGAAGTGGCGATTCCGCGAATCGAAGCCTGCTTCTCGGAAGAGTGGTCGGATTGGGTGATCGACCGCATGGTGATCGGCACCAATTGTCGCGAGCTGGTCGACAACATCTCCGACATGGCGCACTTTGCGACCGTGCACGGCGCGCCGGTCGATTACTTTGCGAATCTGTTTGAAGGGCATAAGGCGACGCAACTGCTGGTCGGTCGAAGCGAGCGCCTGGGTGACGATGAACTGATCGCACTGTCCACGTATTTCGGCCCCGCGTATCACATCACCGAGATGACGGGAAAGAGTGGCGGGCATCCGATTCATTCGATCCTGCTGAACTGTCACGTGCCGATCGACATGCACAGCTTCGAGTTGCGTTACGGCGTGATGGTGAAGAAGGTGCCGGGTTTGTCGGAGGAACAGAACATGGAGATCGCGCGCGCGTATTCGAAGCAGGCGCAGGCCGCGTTCTACGAGGATGTCGCGATCTGGGACACCAAGACGCGAATCGACAATCCTCTGCTGTGTGAAAGCGACGGGCCGCTCTATCAGATGCGCGACTGGTACTCGCAGTTTTATCTCGACTCGGCGGATGTGCGTCCCTCGTGTACGGCGAAGAAAGTGGTGGAGATCAAGGTGCGCGAGGGCGGGACGCCGCCGCTATTACGGCACGTGTTTGAAGGCTGATCGATGTTTTGAGGGCGGTGCATGCACCGCCTTTTTTTATGGTGCGGCCTGTTTGATTATGAAGGCTGCTCGGGCGCACTGAGATAGTTCGCGCGGATCTTGTCGACGTTGACGTGCAGGACATCGACGAGGTAATGCTGCATGCCGCCGTATTGCTGATCGATGACTTCCATGGCCGCGCCGATGTAGTCGGGATCGACGGCGAGCAACGGTGCCAGTACATCGGGCGCGACACCGATCTTTTCTAATTGCGCGGTGGCTTGTGCGTTGGCGGCGGCGTTGTAGCGGTTCGATTCCAGATAGTTGGCGATGGTGGTGGCGCGGTCGACGCCGAGCGCCGATAGCAGCAGGACGGTGGCGAAGCCAGTGCGGTCTTTGCCTGCGGTGCAGTGGTAGAGGATGGTGCGGTTGGCTTCGGCTAGCTTCAGGAAGCGGGTGAATTGGGGTTGGTATTTTTCTGGGAATTGTTTGTATAGCGAGATCATGAAGTTATGCGTTTGCGTTGCGGTTGAGCGCTTTAGCATTGGGATGATCGCTTCCGGTGCCAGGTTGCCGGCTAGAACTGGGTCGTCTTCGTATGGGAATTGTTTTGTGAAGCTTTGTTCTGTTGGTTTTTTTTCGCTTGCGGCGCGGAAGTCGACGATTGTGTCCAGGTGCATTGATTTTAGTTCTTCAATGTCGGATGGGCTGGCTGAGGTGGGGTTGCCGCTGCGGTACAGGCGATGTGGGTTGATGTGACGGTGGTCGAGGGTTTCTATTCCTGATAGGTCTCGGGTGTTTTGTACTTTTTCTAATGGGATTTGGTGGTCTGTTGTCCAGACTGTTTGTGCTGGGGATGGGAGTGTTGAGGCCATTAGGAATGTGGTTACGGTTATTGATTTGAGCATTTTTTTGCCTGTTGGTTGTCTGGTTGTCTGGTTTTCTGGTTGGTTGTGGTGATGGGGCGTTGGCCTTTCCTTGAATTCTTTGTGGTCTATTAGCGTTGCCCCTGTGCGGGGCGGCACCTACTTCTCTTTGCCGCCGCAAAGAGAAGTAGGCAAGAGAAAGCGGCTCACACCGCTAGCTTATAAGCGGGTCCCCCGCACAGCCACGGTAGTGGTGCATCTGGAATCGGTGTTCTCGCACATTCGGCGTGAGTGACACAGCAGTCATTCTTCCGGCGACGCTGCGCGCGCCGTAGCGGTTGTTCGGAAAACGGTGGCGATTAAAGTTGTCCCGGCCTAACGTCAATGCGTCTGTCGGCTCTCAGCGGGCAGTACTTTGTAGGCCCGTCGGCGTTCCGCCGGCCCGCGATCTTCGCGGATCTTGGGCGAAGTGCGCTGCGGTCGCATCACGCATTTCGGCGATCATCGATCTCCGGACCTGGAACGAGACTGGATGCCGTCGCATCAAACGAATCATTTCCACATTTCGATCAGACGCTCCTCGAAACCGCCGCGCACTACTGCGTATCGCCGAGGCGAAGCCGATGGCCCCAACCGCACAACAACGAACCGCTGGTCTGATGCAACCCCTTCCGGCGAGCACGTAGTGCGAGGCGGGAAGTATGACGGCCTTGTCACCAGGTCCGAATGTGCGAGAACACTGATTCCAGATGCACCACTACCGCGACTGCGCGGGGGACCCGCTTATAAGCTAGCGGTGTGAGCCGCTTTCTCTTGCCTACTTCTCTTTGCGGCGGCAAAGAGAAGTAGGTGCCGCCCCGCACAGGGGCAACGCTAATAGACCACAAACAAATCAAGGAAAGCCCAACACCGCAAAGAACAAAGAAAAAAAGCGCCGCGAAGGCAACCCCAAACCGCTAAACCGCTAAACCGCAACGCGCCCCTTAACAATACTCAAAGCCGTATCCTCAATCATATCCTCCTGCCCCCCAACAAGCCTTTGCCTCCCAAGCTCAACAAGAATATCTCTGGCGGCCACGCCATACTTAACTTCCGCCCGTTTAGCAAAAAGCAAAAACGACGAATAAACCCCAGCATACCCAAGCGTCAACGCATCCCGATCGATGCGAACCGGCGCATCCACAATCGGCAAAACGAGATCCTCGGCCACATCCGAAATCGAAAACACATCAACCCCAGTCTCAATCCCCATCCGCTCGCAAACAGCGACAAACACCTCCATCGGCGTATTCCCAGCCCCCGCCCCAAGCCCACCCGCAGCAGCATCGATCCGGTTCGCGCCGGCGGCAACAGCAGCAATCGAATTCGCCACGCCCATCGCCAGATTGTGATGCCCGTGAAATCCCAGTTCAGTCTCCGGCTTTAAAGCGGCACGCACGCAACCAATCCGCGCGGTCACATCATCAGGCAACATATACCCAGCCGAGTCGGTGACATAAATACAATTCGCCCCATACGATTCCATCAGCTTCGCCTGCTCGACAAGCTGCTCAGGCGGCGCCATATGCGCCATCATCAGAAAACCAACCGTATCCATCCCGAGCTTGCGAGCAAGACCAATGTGCTGCTCGGACACGTCCGCTTCAGTGCAGTGCGTCGCCACGCGAATCGTCTGCACGCCGAGCCCGTGCGCCATGCGCAAATGATCCACCGTGCCGATGCCGGGAATCAACAGCGCCGACACCTTGGCTTGCTTCAGTTCGCGCAGCACGGCGCTCAGATACGCCTCGTCGGTATGCGCCGGAAAACCATAGTTCACCGACGCGCCTCCAAGACCATCACCATGCGTGACTTCGATCAGCGGCACGCCGGCGGCGTCGAGACCACGCGCGATGGTGCGCATCTGCTCCAGTGAAATCTGATGGCGCTTGGGGTGCATGCCGTCGCGCAACGTCATGTCGTGCACGGAAATGCGGGTTCCTTCGAGAGACATGGTCGGCTCCTTACGCAGTGACGGACGATGCTGCCAGCATCTGTTGAGCGAAGACTTCAGCGGTGCGCGCGGCGGCGGCGGTCATGATGTCGAGATTGCCGGCGTATTTCGGCAAATAGTCGCCTAGACCTTCGACTTCCATGAACACGGAGACGCGCCGGCCGTCGAATACAGGGCCATTTTTCAGCTTATAGCCGGGCACGTACTGCCGCACTTCATCGACCATGGCGTGCACTGAGGCGGTGATCGCGTCGATGTCCGGATCGCCTTCGGTCAGACAGTGAATGGTGTCGCGCATGATGAGCGGCGGCTCCGCCGGATTGATCACGATGATCGCCTTGCCCACGGCCGCGCCGCCGATCTGTTCGATTGCAAGCGACGTGGTGCGCGTGAACTCGTCGATGTTCTTGCGCGTGCCGGGTCCGACCGAGCGCGACGACACGGTCGCGACGATCTCGCCGTACGCGACGGGCTGCACGCGCGACACGGCATACACCATCGGAATGGTCGCCTGGCCGCCGCATGTGACCATGTTGACGTTCATCACCTGCTGGTCGTTCTGCGCGGCGAGATTGACCGGCGGCACGCAGAACGGGCCGATCGCGGCAGGCGTCAGGTCGATCACCCGTACGCCGCGCGCGGTCAGCTTGTCGGAGTGCTCGCGGTGCACGTATGCTGATGTGGCGTCGAAGGCGATACGAATGTCGTCGGCGGCCAGATGCGGCAGCAGTCCGTCGATGCCCTCAGCGGTTGTTTTGAGGCCCAGTTCACGGGCTCGCGCGAGGCCTTCGGAAGCGGCGTCGACGCCAACCATCCAGACCGGTTCGAGGACCGCGCTGCGACGCAGTTTGTACAGCAGATCGGTGCCGATGTTGCCGGGCCCGATCAATGCGCATTTGATCTTGCTCATTCAATGCATCCTTAAGTGAGAGACGGTCGAGACTTCAGACGAACCGCACCGCGCAGCCGCCGATGCCTTCTATATGCATCTCCAGCAGGTCGCCACGCGTCACGGGAATTAGCGCCGCGAGCGAACCGGACAGCACCACCTCGCCCGCGAGCAAAGGCATGCCGAGTTCGCCGAGCGTATTGGCGAGCCAGGCGACAGCGTCGGCGGGATGCCCGAGCGCTGCGGCGCCGACGCCTTCGGCAACGCGTTCGCCGTTCTTGTCGAGCGTCATGCGGCAGGCGGCCAGATCGAGCGCGTTCGTCGGCACGCGCTCGTCGCCGAGCACGTAGACGCCGCACGAGGCGTTGTCGGCAACCGTATCGCCGATGCGAATCGCCCAGTCGCGAATGCGCGAATCGACGATCTCGAAGCACGCGCCCACCGATCCGGTGGCCGCAAGCACGTCTTCGCGGGTGACACCGGGGCCGCGCAGATCGTGTTGCAGATAGAACGCGATCTCGCCTTCCGCGCGCGGCTGGATCAGCGTGTCGATGGGGATCGCCTCGCCGGCGGCATAGTGCATGCCCGAAAGCAGCACGCCGAAGTCGGGCTGACGCACGTCGAGCATGTCCTGCACGACCTGGCTCGTCACGCCGATCTTCTTGCCGGCGACGGTTTCGCCGGCCGCGAGCCGGCGCGCGATGAAGTGCTGTTGCACACGGTAGGCGTCGGCGAGCGGCAAGCCTTCCGCGCGCGCGGAGAACGGCGCGACCGGCGTGCGATCGAGCCAGGCGCGATAGAGCGTGTCGCCGAGTTCGGCGTGAAGTGTCGATGTCATGACCGGTACGAGTAGAGAGTTGCGAGCGGCGCCGCGCAAACGCGGCGCCGCTCCTGCTGCGAAGAGGCGCAAGCGGGTTCAGTTGCCCGCGCCGCGAATCGCGTCCGGTGAGAAGTAGGCTTCGGTCAGTTGCGAGCCACGCGTAAGCACGGGCATCGGTTCCTGATTCACCAGACGGTCGGCGTAATAGGCGCCCGAGATCAGGTCGTGATAGAACACGGCGGTCGAATAGAACGTTTTCGCATCGAATGCATAGAGCGTCGGCGCGAAGTTTGTGCGCCACAGCGTGCCGCGCGCGTCGTAGTTGTCAGCGGCCACGGCATTCCACGTGTCTTCGTCGAGATACAGCACACGTTTCGCGTATTGATGGCGATAGCCGGACTTGAGCGTCGCCTGCAACACCCAGACGCGATGCAGTTCGAAGCGCATGTACTGCATGTTCTCGTGACCCTTGGTGAGCAGATCGGTGTACTTGATCGACGGGTCCATCAGCTTGTAGTTGTCGTACGGAACATATGCCTCGCGCTTGCCGACGATCTTCCAGTCGTAGCGTTCGCCCGATCCATTGAAGAGGCGGTCGTCGTCGACGGTGCGGAAACCGCCCGGTCCTTCGGGCTGGTCGAAGCCGAATTCCGGCGCCTGCCGCACGCGCCGCGTGCCGGGGTTATACGACCAGGTGCGGCCCGTATCCGAGCCCTCCTGGTCCCACATCTCGAAGCCGGTGATGATCGTGCCGCGATCGGAGAGCGGCAGCATGGTGGTCTGGCGGAAGAAGCTCTTGCTGTTCAGTGCATTCTTCGGGTCGAAGCGGTCCGCGCTGCGCGGCCCGTAAATCGCGTATTGCACCTTGCCCCACGCGATATTGCCGTCCGGATAGACGACGGCCTGATCGTAGGTCGCGGTTTCGCCTTCAATGGTGGAGGCGAAGCGCAGATTCCACATTGCCTCCACGCCGTTCTTCGGTACGGGGAACGGCGTGACCGGCGGAAACTCCTTCAGGCCGTTCTGGTCTTTCGTCATCGTGGTGGTCGGCGCGTACAGGCGGATGTCCTTGTACACGGCATCGCCATAACTGAAATCGCGGTGGCTCGGATAGACCGGAATCTTGAAGGTGTCGGGATACTTCTTGAACAGCGCTTTCTCGCCGTCGGTCAACCGCGCTTCGTATTGCTGCATGTTCTGCGCGGTAATCACGAAGAGCGGCTTCTCGCTCGCATACGGATCGGGAAAACGCTGCCCCTGTTTGTAATCGACGCCGGGCGGCGTGCCGAACCACTTGCCGCTCCATGCGGGGATCGTGCCGTCGGCGTTGGCCACGCGCTCGGCGCCCATCGGCGTGAGCGGGCCTTCGAGTTTGGCGATATCTTCCGGGCTGGTTTTGGCGAACGATGCGGCTGCGAGCGCGGCGCCTGCAGCAAACACGCAGACACGCAGTGCGGGATTGAAAATTCGACTCATGACCAAATCCTCTTGCAGTAAAAAGACGGCTGATTCAAAGGGTGATGCGTGTTGCAAGGCGCCGCGGATTCACCTTCGGGTTCAGCGCGGCGCGTCGACTCAGAACGAGTAGGTCGCGGTTGCGAGCACGTAGTCGCGATCGGCGAGCGGGCGGTTGGTGGGGTCGGGGCGGCCGAGAAACTTCGCGTAGACGAGCGCGAGTTTCAGGTTGCTCAGACGCGTGAAGTTCACACCGACCGTCACGCGGTGATCGCCGACACCCGTCATCGAACCGAGCGCGCCGGCCAGTGCCGATTTGCCGGTGAAGTCGTCGGCGTAGGTGATCGGTACGTCCACGTCCCAGCCGCTGAAGACGTTCTTGTAGCTGAGCGTCCAGGCCACTTCGAAGGCGGCGGAATTGCGCGTGTTGGCGAGCGTCGACGAGCCGAGCAGCGGCGTAATGTTGCCGGCGTGCACGTACGACACTTCGCCCACCAGCGTTTGCGAGGCGGCGAGGAAGGTCGGGCCGATCGAATAGATCGCGGAAAGATTCGATTGCCAGACGTCGCCGCGAGTGCTCTGTGCACCGGCCGCCGTGTTCACGAGCACGGCGGCGCCTTGCCGGTAAGAGGTTTCGCCCGCGACGTTCACGCCGTTCAGATCAGTGGAAAAACTCAGGCCGCTGAGCTTGATGTTGTCGAAGTACTTCTGCTGATAGCCGAGCGTCGGGAAATAGGTCGTCACGACACTGGGGTTCATGTCGTTATAGTGCAGGTAGTAGGCGCCGATTTCCGTATCGCCGAACACGCGCCAGCGCGCGCCGAGACCCCATTGGCCGCTGTTGCCCGGACGAATGTCGTCGCCGCGCGGAATATGAATGCCACCCGGTCCGATGATGTATTCCGCGCCGGGGCCGACCACGTCGGAATAGCTCATGTAGCTGCCGGGCGCACTCAACTGGTTCGGCTGGAAAGAGAACTGGTAATAGCCGAGCAAACTGAAATTCGGCGCGATCTGCCATTGCGTGGAGATCTGCGGAACTGGCAGCAGAATGTCCTTCACTTCTGCGCCCGCGACGAACGATTTGGTGGCGTCAGCAGGGCCTTGCGCCCCCGCGATGTTCGGGAAGAACACGCTCTCGCCCCACGCCACGACCTGATCGCCGACCTTCACGTTCAGGCTCGTGCCGCCCAGCTTGAATGTGTTGTACACATAAGCCGCGAGTAACTGGGTGCGGCCGCCGGCCCAGTAATTCGCCTGCTCGGTGAAGTTGTTGTAGACGCCGCCGTGATTCACCGTGCCGGGTGCGTCGTTGTAGTTCGGATGTTGATAGGCCTGATCGTAGAACGTGTCGGCGCGCACGAACACGCCCCAGTCGTCGTGCTTCAGGTTCACTTCGCCGAGCAGGCTCACCTGGTTCTGGATCAGCTTGTTTTTGGCGAAATTGCGGTCGCCGTCGTCGCCGTTGATGTTCTCCGGCGTCAGCAGATTGCCGCTTGGCGCGCGGGTGCGCATGCCGAGACCGTAGCCGAGCGTGAACGTGTAATCGAGCGTGGTGTCGGCGCCGAGATTAAGCGTGTCGCCCGCGTGGGCGGGGGCCACTGTGAGCGTCGCCGCGGCCAGCATCGCGAGTTTGCATGCCACGCACAGCGCGCGCATCGCCGGTGCGCGCTCTCGTGTTCCGTTGATCTGCATTCTGTCTCCTCTGTGGTCACATCTGAAATTTGTTGTGCTCAGAGGTTAGGCGGCGCGTGCGGCGCGAGAATCGTCAAAACGGACTAGTCGGTTCTCCTGGGGACGGGCGTGCTACTGACCTGCGGGTTCGTCGGACTTCGCGGTGAAGGCCTGATGCAAGCCGGTGGCGGCGAGAAAGGCCGGCACTTCGCCGCCGCCTTCGAGAATCAGATTGCTGCCCGATGCATATGCCGCGTGCGGCGACGCCAGGAAGAGGCACGCGGACGCGATGTCGGCGGGCTGAGCAAGACGTCCTGCGGGAATCGTTGCTTCGATGCGGGCGAGCGAGGCGTCTCGCGCGTCGCTCGTCGATGAACCGGTGTGTCCGCTGGTGGCGGCTTCGGTGTGCACGAGACTCGGGCTCACCGCGCAGACGCGTACCTTCGGCGCCCATTCGACCGCGAGCGAACGCACCGCATTGAGCAGGCCCGCTTTGGCCGCGCCGTATGCGGCTGTGCCCGGCGAGGCCCGCAAGCCGCTCACACTGCCGGTGAACAGCAACACGCCGCCTTCGCGCCGGCGTTGCATCAGCGCATTGGCGCGTTGCGCGAGTTGCAGCGGCGCGAGCAGGTTCAGGCGTATGACCGCTTCGGTGAAGCGCGGCGAGGCATCGGCGGCGAGCGCGAACGGGGCGCCGCCGGCGTTGCTGACCACGATGTCGAGGCGGCCGGTTTCGCGCTCGATCTGCGCGAGCATGGCGTCGATTGCGTCGATGTCGCGTACGTCTGCGGCGATGAAGCGCGGGGTCGGATCTGGCGCGTGCGCGGACGGATCGCGAGGCGCGTCGTCGTGAGAGCTTCCTAGCCGCTCTTCACGCGGATCGTGCCGCTCCGGCGAACCCGATACCGCGTTCTCCGGTGGCGTCCGTCCACACACATAAACCGTCGCGCCAGCCGCGACGAATGCTTGCGCGATGCCCGCGCCGATTCCCTTGGTGCCGCCCGTCACCAGCACCACCTTGCCGCTGAAATCGAATCCTGTCATTGCCGCTGTCTCCATCAGTTCGTGTGGGCCCGATGGTAGGAGAAATGCGGTGGCGCCTCGTAGTCTGAAAAGACGATGCCGATCCGCGTGTTCGCGCCGATGATGATTGCGCTGGCGACTCACATACCATCTGTCGCGCCGAAGAGCGCGGTGCGAAAGGAGACAAGCGCGCATGACCGCAACGCCCACCGAGTTTCAGGAAGCCGCGCCGCAAGCGCGCGCACCTTTGCAGCCGCCCACCGGCGTTTTCACCGAGGTGCCCGGCGGCCTCACACTGCATCACTTCGAAGCCGGCAGCGGTGCGCCCGTCGTGTTCATTCACGGCAGCGGCCCAGGCGCGAGCGGCTTCAGCAATTTCAAACACAACTACCCGCAATTCGCGGCCGCCGGCCACCGCGCGATCGTGGTCGATCTGCCGGGTTACGGCGCGTCGTCCAAGCCTGCCGACGCGCACTACACGCTCGATTTCTTCGTCAGCGCATTGCGTGCGCAACTCACGGACAACGGCATCGGGCGGGCCACACTGCTCGGCAATTCGCTCGGCGGCGCGATCGCGCTGCAATACGCGCTCGACTATCCCGAGGACGTCGACAGTCTGATCATGATGGCGCCCGGCGGCGTCGAAGAGCGCGAGACGTACTTCAGAATGGACGGCATCCAGAAGATGGTGGCGCTGTTCACAAACCGGCAAATGAACCGGCTGACCATGCGGCAACTGCTCGAAATGCTGGTCTTCGATCGCAGCCTCGTCACCGACGCGCTGGTCGACGAACGGCTGCGCGTGTGCGAGCAACAGCCGCCCGAAGTGCTCTCGACCATGCGCGTGCCGAACCTCACCGCGCGCCTCGCCGAACTGAAGTGCCCGGTGCTCGGCTTCTGGGGCAGCGACGACCGCTTCAATCCGGCGAGCGGCGCGATGCGCTTCCTCGAACATTGTGCCGACGCGCGCTTCGTGCTGATGAATCGCTGCGGCCATTGGGTGATGGTCGAACACCGGCGGTATTTCAATCGCGAATGCCTGGAATTTCTCGCGGAGCGGCGCGGCGCTTGAGGCATGCTTCAGTCTGCGGTGCGCGGTATTGCGATATCGCGACATCGCGACATCGCGTGAAACCGCGCGACGCGGACCACCCAACTACAACATCACGGAGACGCTATGACATTTCCCCATCAACTGTTCGACATGAGCGGCAAAGTGACCGCGATCACGGGCGGCGCGCGGGGCATCGGCGCGCAGACGGCGCGCACGCTGGCGGCGGCCGGCTCGGCGGTCGCCGTGCTCGACGTGCTCACCGAAGCCGGCGAACAACTCGTCGCCGAGATCAACGCGTCGGGCGGCAAGGCGGCGTTCTGGAAGATGGACGTGACGCAGGAAGACAGCGTGCAAAGCGTGTTCGGTGAAATCGCCGCGCGCTTCGGACGACTCGATGCGCTGGTGAACAACGCGGGCATCGAAGGCGCCAATCTGCCGACGCATGAAATGACGCTGCAGCAGTGGCAGCAAGTCATCGATGTCAATGTCACGGGCGTGTTCCTCTGCACCAAGTACGCGATCCCGCACATGCTGGCCGCGGGCGGCGGCTCGATCGTGAATCTGTCGTCGATGTACGGTCTCGTCGGCGGGCCGGACGTGCCGGCGTATCACGCGTCGAAAGGCGCGGTGCGTTTGATGGCGAAGACCGAGGCGATGCTGTACGCCACGCAGAACATCCGCGCAAATTCCGTGCACCCCGGCTTCATTCGCACGCCGTTGCTCGAAGAAGCCTTCGCCAAGCTCGGCGACCCGGAGCAGATTTTCGCGCACATGAAAACGCTCGTGCCGCTCGCGAAGATCGGCGATCCGCAGGATATCGCCGCGGGCATTCTCTATCTGGTCTCGCCGGCCGGCCGCTACGTGACGGGCACTGAACTGGTGATCGACGGCGGCTACACCGCACGCTAGGAGCGCGAATGAACACGAGTGAAAACATGAAGACGCGCCTCGTCGAGTATATCGAGGCGTTCAACGCGGCCGACGCCGCGCGCGTGACCGCGCTGTTCGCCGATAACGCGAGTGTCGAGGACCCGGTTGGCACGCCGGTGAAAGAAGGCCGCAGAGAGATCGACGCGTTCTATGCATACGCCACCTCGGTGGGCGCGCGGCTCGAACTGATGGCGCCGCCGCGCGGCTCGCACGGCAATAGCGCGTCGGTCAGCTTTCGCGTGCATGTCGCGTCGCAAGACGGACAGCCCGCGTATATCGACGTGACCGACGTGATGGATTTCGACGCCGCCGGCAAGATCGTGCGCATGCGCGCGTACTGGGGCGCCGACGACTATCACCTGTCGTCGCAGGCAGCCTGACGCGGCCGGCGCGAAGCGATGGCGCTCTACGAGTTCAACGGTAAGCGGCCGCGCGTCGATCCGTCGGCGTACGTGCATCCGGGCGCGGTGCTGATCGGCGACGTGACGGTGGGCGCGTGCTGTTATATCGGGCCGTTTGCGAGCCTGCGCGGCGATTTCGGCGCGGTGGTGGTCGAGCGCGGCAGCAACGTGCAGGACGCCTGCGTGCTGCATACGGGTGTCGACAACACGTGCCGGCTCGGGGTCGACAGCCATATCGGCCATGGCGCGATCGTTCACGGCGCGACGCTCGAGCCGAACACCATGGTCGGCATGCACGCCGTGGTGATGGACGGCGCGGTGCTCGGCGAGGCCAGCATCGTGGCCGCCTGTGCGTTCGTGAAGAAGGATTGGCATGTGCCGCCGCGCGTGCTGGTGGCGGGCGTGCCGGGGCGGGTGGTGCGTCGGCTGGACGAGGAGGAGATTCGCGCGAAGTCGTCCGGCACGCGGGTGTATCAGCAGCTTGCGGCGGATTGCCTGCGCACGATGCGCAGCGTGTAAGCCACGCTGAGGTACACGCGCAGCGCGCGGGAAATTGCCCTGGCGGAAAAGCGCTGCCGCATGTCTGGCATAGCAGGCGCGCCGCGATGATCCGATTGCGAGAGGCCCCACAGCCGGCACGCGCCTGCGCGCCGGCTGCGACCTTTGTCAGTTGCTACGTCACATAAGCCTGCGCGACATTGATCAACTGCACGCGGTTGCGCACGTTGAACAACTGCCGCAGACGGCGTAAGTGGTAATCGACGTTATGCGGCGACAGCCCGAGGAAGTAGGCGATCTCCTTGTCCCGCTGACCCTGCACCACCGCCTTCAGCACCGCATGCTGCAATTCGCTGAGCGCGACGCGCTGCTGCTGCGCGGGCGCGATGCCGATCACGCTCTTCGCGTGCGTCCAGATGAATTCGTGGATCGTGTGCGCGAACATCAGCGTCTCGGCCACGATCGATTCGGTCATCCAGCGCGGATTGCCGATCTCCGAGTTGAAGCACAGGCTCGCGCTCAGCTCCTGCTCGGGCAGCGGCATCTGCGTGAGAATGCCGCTTTTGCGCCCGGTCGCCTCCAGCATGTCGATCAGCCCGCCGAGCCGTTCGCTGCGCATTTGCGCACGCGGCAGGTCGGCGCGCATGTCGGCCGTATTCCAGAGAAACGGCAGGCCGGTGGGCGACGCGAGCGCCACGCGCGGGTCGAGCTCGAAATAACGCTCGCGGAAATAACGCGTGAGCCAGCTCTGCGATTCGTAGCTGGTCAGCACGAACATCGTCTTGTGATGCGCCGACGTGCGCGTGGCCGAATAGCTGAACGAGTCGAAGCCCAGTTGCTTGATGCGCTGCCGCACGAATTCGATGCGGTCCTGCGCGCTGCCAAAGCGCACCAGCGGACTGATGACGGGTGCGGCGCGCCGCGCGGCGGGCGAGGGCGTGCCGATCTCCTCCTCGGTGAAGAGCGTGAGAAAGCCTGTGGGCGCCACGCCTGTTGCGGTGCGGTTGGGTGCCCTGGATGCTTCAGCCGCGTGGGCTGATTTCTCGAGTTGCCGCGTGCCGGCCGGGTAAGCCGGTTGGGCGGCAACCGCCGAGTTGTATGCTGCCGACGCGTGCCCGGCTTCACCTTGCGGCGAACCGGTCAACCAGTGCGGCAGCGTATCGCATTCGTGTTCCATGAAACGGTAGCTCCGGCGTTCGAAACGCGTGAAAGACGACAACCTGAATGATTAGCTATTTCCAGAAATTGCGGTAGCCGGTTCCTTGCTATCATTTTTGAGTTCTTGCTCCGACAGAGGATCGGCAACGCGGGCATGGCAGGGTTCACTCTTCATATGGCACCTCCCTGGGAATGGACGTGATGGTACGAATTCCAAAACTCACAACGACGCTCGCCTACGACCGCTACATGGCGGGCCAGAAACTGGTGTCGAGCGTGGATCGCCCGTGGCGGCACCTGGTGCTGCGCTCGTATCTCGAACCGGCCGAGCAGGAACTGCTGGAAGCGCCCGGCTTGCAGGACCTCACGCTGATGACGCTCGCGAGCGGCGCCGAGCATCTCGAGCGCAACCTGAACGGGCGCTGGGAAAGCGCCGATCTGCGGATGGGCGACGTCTGGTTCGTGCCGCCCGCGCCGATCTCGTGGCGTTGGCGTTCGATCAGCGATGAGCCGCTGTCGACCGTCCATTTGCACATCGAGCGCAGCCTGATCGACAGCGTCGCCGATCAGATGGAGCTTGACGGCTCCCGCGAGCTGTCGCTCGGCGACGCGATGCAGTTTCGTGATCCGCTCATCGCCGCAATGCTTGCTGCATTGCATCGCGCCGCCGCCGATCCGTCCGACTCGCGTCTCTATGTCGATGCACTGGTTCACGCGCTCGCCGCGCATCTGTTGCAGCACTATGCGCGCGGCCGCCCCGTGTCGGCCAGAACGCCGGCGCGCCCGGAACGCCTCGTGCCGCGCCGGGTCCGTCGTGTAACCGATTACATCCGCGCCAATCTCGACGGTGATCTGGCGATCAGCGAACTGGCCGCACAGGCGGGGCTAAGCAGTTTCCATTTTGCGCGGGTGTTTCGCCGCGAGACTGGCGAGACGCCGCATCAGTACGTATCGCGATTGCGGCTCGAGGAAGCAGCGCGGCTATTGCGTGCCACCGATCAGACCGTGCTGCAGATTGCGATCGCGGTTGGTTTCGAGAATGCCAGTCATTTCTCCGTGCAGTTCAAGCGTGGCTACGGCGTGACGCCGCTCGCTTACCGGCTGCGCGGCTGAAGTACGGATTGCGCGGCTGGAAGTGGCCGGCTGGTCAGCCGGCAGTGGCGGGACGACGGTTAGCGGTTCGAGGCAGCCGCATGAGGGCACCAGGATTCTCGCTGCTTCCGCCGCTTTCGCCGCCGGGCAGTGCTGCCGCCCTGCCTCCGACCGGTTACAGGGTTGGGCCGCCGGCAGGTAAAGTCCGATGAGCCGCCTTGGGGGAATCACGCACATCGCGCAGTGTGCTGCGCATTGCGCGGCTTGCAAACTACGAAGTTTCGTGGCGGCCAGGCGGTTGGACCTGGCATGGACGTGCCGATGTGGCCTGCCGGGCATTGTTCGCTCAACATGTCGGCACTGGTCCAACTGGCCTGACCAGCCGAGCCGGAACTGTATCTGTCGAAGCCTTGCATCGGACGACAGAATCATGTGCCTGCGGCCTGGCTCCCGCCCTGCGTCAAAACCTCCGACCGACCATTCCATTCACTCTCACACTGGAAACCTGGCGATGACCCGACTCCGAATCACCTCCTGCGGCCATGTCTTTACCGCCGAAACCCATCCGGACGCGCCGCAAACCGTAGCCGCCTTCCTCAAGCTCCTGCCGTACCGGCAGAAAATCATTCATGTGCGCTGGAGCGGCGAAGGCTGCTGGGTTCCGCTCGGCGACTTCAAGCTCGAGAACGACGGCGCGGCAGTCGGCTTCGAGAATCACACGAGCCATCCGTCGGTCGGCGATATTCTGTTTTATCCCGGCGGCTACAGCGAAACCGAGATCATTCTCGCGTACGGTTCGTGCTGCTTCGCGAGCAAGATGGGGCAGCTCGCGGGCAACCACTTTCTGACGATCGTCGAAGGCAAGGAGAAGCTGCGCGAACTCGGCACCAAGGTGTTGTGGGAAGGCGCGCAAGACGTGCTGTTCGAGAAGATCTGAAGCGGCGGCGGGGTGTCGCGCAAGGGGATTGCACGCGGACGGTGTTGACGCGGACTTCCTTCTTCGGGACGTGCCAGTGCGGACACGTCCTAACCCTGGTTAATTTTTGTTCCATAAATCGCGCATACTGGAGGCGCCCGGGCGGCTTGCGCAGCGCTCACCGTTTGCCTCCTGAGCGCGTTTTGCAGTCCATGCGGTCGCGTTGAGTATGTCCCGAAGGATGTCTCCCAAGGACGGCGCGGAACACCTATTTTCGCCGCCATGCGGCGCCAGGTCTCCCACATGACAGACTCGCAAGTATTGCCGCTCGCCGCATTTGCCAAACAGTTGCGCCTGCAACAGGTCGAACTGACCGAGCGCTGGATGAAAGCCGTCTTTCACGACGCAGAATTGACTGAATCCGACCGGCTGACCTACGAGCAGTTGGCCGATCACATTCCGAACATCCTCGAGGAAATCTGCAGCGTGCTGGAGAACCAGGATCTCGACCACGCCGAGAACGCGATTGAACGCGACGCGCGCCTGCACGGCAAATTGCGCTGGAAGCAAGGCTACCGGATCGACGAACTGGTGCGTGAGCTCGATCTGTTCCGGCAGATGCTGACCGGCGCGATCGTCGAGTTCAGCGAGCCGCGGCCGTTTTTCACGCGGCGTCACGAAGAGCGGGCGCGGCATTTCATCGACGAAGCCGTGAGCTTTGTCACGCTGACGTCGATCCGCGAGGTCGTCAACGAACGTGACCGCAAGATCGACGACTACACCGGGCGCCTCGAGCGCGCCAATCACGAACTGACGCTCAAGCAACGGCTGGTCGGCGATCTGTACGAGTCGCGCATGCAGATTACGCGCAGCGTGGTGCACGATTTGCGCAACTTTCTCAACGTGTTTTCGATGGCGCTGCAACTGATCAGCCGCGCGCCGGCCAAAGTCGAGACGGCGCTCGCGCTGGCGAACCGTCAGGCGGCCGATATGAAGACGCTGGTCGACGAACTGGTCGAGTACTCGGTGGTGCTGGGCGACGACAGTCCGCTCGCGCTGGAAAGCTTCGCGCTGCGCGAGTTGTTCGACGAACTGGTGATTTCGTGCGAAAGCGCGATCGAAGCGAAAGGGCTGCGTCTTCTGACCGCGTTCGACGGCGCGCTGGACGTGGTTGTCTCCAATCGTCTCAAACTCAAGCAGGTCGCGCTCAACCTGTTGACCAACGCGGCCAAATACACCAAGGCGGGGCAGGTCGAATTGAGCATGACGGCGACGGAAAACGATCGCTGGCGCCTGCGCGTGTCGGACACCGGCGTGGGCATCGGCGCGTCGGACCGGGAGCGCGTATTCAAGGAGTTCGAGCGCGCCACGGATGAGGACATTCCGGGCGCGGGCCTGGGCCTCGCGATCGTCAAGGAATTATGCCGGGTGTTGAAGGGCGAGATTCGTTTCGACTCGCAGGAAGGCGAGGGCACGATCTTCGAGATCAGCTTTCCGATGCGCCTGGAAGCCGAGGGCGGCTGATCGATCTGCCTGGCTGCGGCACGGTCCGCTGTATCAGCTCACGTCTCTTCACGTGTAGTTCTCCTGTATGACTTCCGTTTGACTGCCGAGGGTAGACTCATTGTGGTCGATGTTCGTCCTGTTTGAGAACTTCGACCGGAATCAGCACTGTCTCGTGCGCTGATTCGGAATAGTCAAAGCTACTGCTTAGAAATGCCTAAAAATAACAAGCGCGATATAAGACGTTTGGCATTTTTAGTCTTAAACGCGTTATGCCGTTTTTCCAATATAAGCTAAAAAATCGCTTTACACGGTATATTTGTGTTCGGCGACTTTGTGTCGTGGCGAGGTAGTCACGCTGTCTTAAGTTTCTATTGGATCGCGTTAAATAATTAGGATGGCATAGTAAAAGTCCTGGTGCATGGATCTTCTATAAAAGATTGGGAGGAATGTTGAACAAGTCTTGTAAGACCGTATGGAATAGCACGACCCGCACATACGCGGCGGCGTCCGAGGTGGCGAAAAGGCGTGGAGGGAGAGGGGTTGCGGGCTATGGCGCGCTGGTAGCCGCCGGTACCAGTCTGTTCGGGACGTTGGCGATGTCTTTGCCTGCAAGAGCGGCCGGGGAGTCGCCTAACCCGATCATGAATGCGCCTGTCGAATGGGATGCCGCCGATCTGGCGACTGTCCGCCAAACGCCCGAATCCAACGTGAGCCGTTCAAAACCGCTGGCGCTTGCAACTGCCGTGTTGACCGATCCAGTACCCGTCACCCAGTTCATTGCCGTCAGTCCGTTCACGACACCCGCTCTGACGACGTCCGCGTCGGGAGGCGAAAACGCAATGGCGATCGGCGTCGGTGCGATGGCCATCGACGATAACGCGCTCGCAATCGGCACGAGTTCCGGCGCTGCGCGTGTCAATACGACCGCCGTCGGCGCGGGAGCCGCTGCGTTGGCGTCGAATGCGACGGTGGTGGGCGCCGGCGCGACAAGCAACTATTTTGCAGAGAACGGTGTTGCAATCGGCTATAACGCGGCCGTTCAGAACGTCAATGCGCTGGCTATCGGGACGAACGTTCAGACCAACGCGGCGAACTCGATCGCAGCGGGTAGCGGCGCCTTTATCACGGAGGCCGCCACGAAAGCAATCGCGTTTGGTTCCGGTGCGACGGCCACGGCAGCGGGCTCGGTCGCGCTGGGTGCGGATTCCTCGGCGAACCGGGCGAATACCGTCTCGGTCGGCAGCGCCACGCTGCAACGGCAGATCGCCAATGTCGCGGCCGGCACCCAGGGCAGCGATGCCGTTACCGTCTCGCAGTTGAAGGGCATGGCGGGCGTGCTGGGAGGCGGCACCGACGTTGCCGCCGACGGAACGATCGCGAAGCCCGTCTACAAGGTCGGTGGGAGGATATATAACGATGTCGGCTCCGCGCTCGCAGCCGTCGTCACGAGCAGCACTCAAGCCAGCGCCGATTCCGTTCAGTACGATTCGACCTCACACGATAGCGTCACGTTAGGCGGCACTGCCGTGCCGGTTCGGCTCACCAACGTGCGCGCCGCGAATCTCGCTGCCAACAGTTCGGACGCCGTCAACGGCGCGCAACTGTTCGCCACCAATCAGGCCGTCGCGCAGAACACCGCCAGCATCACGAACCTCGATCAGCGCGTGACGGATAACACGACGAACATCAGCAATCTCGATCAACGCGTCACGGACAACACGACGAACATCAGCAACCTCGATCAACGCGTCACGGACAACACGACGAACATCAGCAATCTCGATCAACGCGTGACGGACAACACGACGAACATCAGCAAACTTGATCAGCGCACCACGACGATCGAAGGCAACGTGAGCAACATCACGAACCAGATCAGCAATGGTGAGATCGGGCTCGTTCAGCAGGATCAGACCTCGCGTAATCTCACCGTGGCGAAAGACACGGACGGCGCCCGCGTCGATTTCGCCGGCACCGGCGGCGCCCGCGAGTTGACGGGCATCGCAGCGGGCACCGTGGACGCATCCGCGGTCAATCTCGGCCAGTTCAAGCCGATGGTGGCCGCGCTGGGCGGCGGCGCGCAGATCAACGCCGATGGCTCGCTGACCGGCCCCAGCTATCACGTGCAGGGCGGCACGCAAACCACCGTCGGCGACGCGCTCGGCTCGCTCGACAATGGCCTCAGCACCTTGCAGCAAAGCATGGAGACCGGCGGCATCGGCATGGTCACGCAGGATCCCGTGTCGCGCGTCATCAATGTCGGTGCGACCACGGACGGCAAGCTGATCAACATGGCCGGCACCGCGGGCAAGCGCGTCATCACGGGCGTGGCAGCCGGCGCGGTCGGTCCGGCCAGCAGCGACGCGGTCAACGGCTCGCAACTGTATGCGCAGGCGGCGAGCACGGCGGTGGCGCTCGGCGGCGGGGCGACCGTCAACGCGGACGGTTCGGTTTCGGCGCCGTCGTATAGCGTGGGAGGCACGGTGGTAAACAACGTCGGCAGCGCGATCACCAACCTGGATGGCCGTGTGACGCAGAACAGCAGCGATATTGCCGGTCTGCAGACCACCGTCGGCAACCTTGGCGGCGCGGTTGCGAATGCGGTGCAGTACGACAGCTCGGCGCATGACAGGATCACGCTCGGCGGCGCGGCGGCCAATGCGCCGAAAGTCCAACTGACCAATCTGCAGGACGGCACGCTATCGTCCACCAGTACGGACGCGGTGACGGGAGCGCAACTCTGGAACACCAACCAGTCTGTCAGCACGCTTAGCCAGCAGATCAACGTGGTGCGGAACAACCAGACCAGCGGCACGCCCTATGTCGCCGTCAACAGTTCCGGCAAAGCGGCGCAGGCAATCGGCAACGGTTCTGTGGCGATCGGCGGCGGCTCGAAAGCATCGGCGCCGAATTCAGTGGCGATCGGCGAGGGCTCGGTGGCCGATGTGACGAACACGGTTTCGGTAGGCTCGTCCGGCAGCGAGCGCCGCATCACCAACGTCGCGGCCGGGCAGGGGCCGACCGACGCCGTCAACATGCAGCAGTTCCAGGGCGGCTTGAGCGACATGGCGCGCAACGCGTACTCCGGAACGGCATCGGCGCTGGCGCTGACGTCGATCCCCGAAGTCGACGCCACGAAGAACCTCGCAATCGGCGTCGGAACGGCTGGTTACAAGGGCTATCAGGCGGTGGCGGTGGGGCTGTCGGCGCGCGTCACGCAGAGTTTGAAAGTGAAACTCGGCGCGGGCATCAGTTCCGCTACGACCGCGGTCACGGCCGGCGCGGCGTATCAGTGGTAGCGAGGAGGCGGGAGATCGGCGCCCTTGAAATGCGCCGGTAGACAGTCAGCGAGTGGCACTCGCTGCAGAGGCACCCCGCACGTCTGAATGCGCGGGGTGCCGAACGACATTTACTTGAAGAGCTTCATCGCCTGCGAGAGCGTATTGACCACGCCCCATGCGAGCGGCAGCGTCACATACAGCCAGAAGACGGCGAGTTTGACCTTGCTGGTCTGATTCACTGCTTGAATGGTCGACATGCGAGTCTCCTTAAGCGCCTTTGGCGAGTTGTGCGTCGGTCATGTGGTGCTTGTCGTCCACACGCTTGATCAGCAGGTTGCAGACGAAGCCGACTACCAGCAGCACGGCCATGATGTGAACGGTCATCGTGTAGGCGTCGGCCTTGGCGACACCTTGCGCGACTTCATAGGCGCGAATGTAGTTCACCAGCACCGGACCGGCGACGCCCGCCGCGGCCCACGCCGTCAGCAGACGCCCGTGAATGCCGCCGACGAACGCCGTGCCGAACATGTCGGCGAGATAGGCCGGCACGGTGGAGAAGCCGCCGCCGTACATCGTCAGGATCACGCAGTAAGCGAGCACGAACAGGGCGATGTGGCCCGACGCCGCGAAACCCGGCACGAGGTAATACAGTACCGCGCCGAGCGCGAAGAAGATGAAGTAGGTGTTCTTGCGGCCGATCCAGTCCGACGCCGACGCCCACACGAAACGGCCGCCCATATTGAAGAGCGACAGCAGGCCGACGAAGCCGGCCGCCGCGGCTGCCGTCACCGTGTCCTTGAAGCTCTCCTGAATCATCACCGAGGCCTGGCCGAGAATGCCGATGCCGGCTGTCACGTTCAGGAACAGCACGAGCCAGATCAGATAGAACTGCGGCGTCTTCAAGGCCTGATCGATATGCACGTGATTGCGCGAGATCATTTTGTTCTGGCCGGTAACGCTCGGCGTCCAGCCGGCCGGCTTCCAGTCCGCCGGCGGCACGCGGATCGCGAGCGCGCCGATCGTCATCGAGATGAAGTAGGCGATGCCGAGCACGACGAACGTTTCGGCCACGCCGATGCTGGTCGCGCTGCGGAAGTGGTTCATCAACGCCACGGACAGCGGCGCGGCGATCATCGCGCCACCGCCGAAGCCCATGATCGCCATGCCGGTCGCCATACCGCGGCGGTCCGGGAACCAGCGGATCAGCGTGGACACCGGCGACACGTAGCCAAGTCCCAGCCCGATTCCGCCGATCACGCCGTAGCCGAGATAGAGCAGCACGATCTGATGCAGATACACGCCGAGCGCGGAAACGAGGAAGCCGCCGCCGAAGCAGCATGCGGCGGTAAACATCGTGCGGCGCGGGCCGACGCGTTCGAGCCACTTGCCGGCGAAGGCCGCCGACAAACCGAGAAACACGATCGCCAGCGAAAAGATCCAGCCGAGCGAAGTCAGCGACCAGTCATCCGCGCTGGATTGAGTAATGCCGATGACTTTCGTCAGCGGGCCGTTGAACACGGAAAAGGCGTACGCCTGGCCGATACAGAGGTGGACGGCAAGGGCCGCGGGCGGAACCATCCAGCGCGAAAAACCTGGCTTCGCGACGGTGGCCTGTTTGGAAAAGAAGGGGGCGGAGCCTGAATTCCCGCTCGGCTCGGTGATGCTGCTCATGGTCGGTCTCCGGGGTGACGAATTAGTTGTTATCGGCGCGGCACGCGAATGCTTTAGGTCTCGCGGCGTAAAAATTGCAGTTTTCGAAGCCGCTAATATATGTATTTCGATTGCATATGGCGTGCTCGAATTTGCGACGAAATCAACTTCGTCGAACGATAGGGCGCGATCATGCCCTTGGCAATATGAGATGCAAATACATAAGGTGTTTGCCTGGTGAAACACGACCGTAATCTGTCGAATCGCGGCCTGATGGTGGTGTTGTCCGGAATAAACTACCGAGTGCCCAAAGCAAAGCGGGCCGGCAGTGGCATCTTTCGCCACGCCGGCCCGCTTGACCGCGATCGGGAAAAACTCAGTCGACGGTGCGCCCGGTCTTCATCTTGGCCGCCACGAGCACCGAGATCAGGCAGCCAACGGCCAGATAAGCAGCCACCGGATGCCACGAGCCGCCGGCAAAGCTGACCAGCGCAACCGCGATAAACGGCGTGAAGCCGCCGCCGACCACGCTCGCCACCTGATAGCCCACGCCCGCACCGCTGTAGCGATACTCTGTGCCGAACAGTTCGGTGAACATGGGCTGCTGCACGCTCACCACCATGTCGTGCGCAACGTTGGCGAGCATGACGGCGAACACCACGATCCACACTGTCGAGCGTGCTTCGAGCGCGAGGAAGAACGGCACCGCGCTCAGCATGCCGACCAGCGCGCCGGTGATATACACGCGGCGGCGGCCGAAACGGTCCGCCAGCAAGGCGAAGCACGGAATCGTCACGCAACTCAGCGCGCCCACCAGCAGACCGATGGTGAGGAAGAACTCGCGCGGCATGTGCAGATTCGCCGTCGAGTAGTTCAATGCGAACGCGGTCACGATATACATCGTGAACAACTCGGCGAGACGCAGCGCGATGATCAACAGGAACGCCTTCGGATGCCGCAGCAAGGCTTCGACGATCGGCAGGCGCACGCTGCGTTCACCGTGCTTGCCGACTTTCTCGACGAATTCCTGCGACTCTTCCATGCTCGAGCGGATCCACAGCGCGATCAGCACCAGCACCACGCTGAACAGGAAGGGCAGGCGCCATCCCCAGCTCAGGAACGAGGCGTTGTCCATGGAACGGCTGATCAGCGCAATCAGTGCGGTCGAGAGCACGAGGCCCACGCCGTAGCCGACCTGCACGCCGCTGCTGTAGAACGCTTTCTTTTTCTCGGGCGCGCTTTCGACGGCCATCAACGCCGCGCCGCCCCATTCGCCGCCCACCGCGAAGCCCTGGATCGCGCGCAGACTCACGAGCAGCGCCGGTGCCCACCAGCCGATGCTGGCGAACGACGGCAGCAGGCCGATTGCGGCGGTCGACAGACCCATCATCATTACCGTGAGCACCAGCATGCGTTTGCGTCCGAGCCGGTCGCCATAGTGTCCGAACACGAAGCCGCCGAGCGGGCGGAACAGAAAGCCGACGCCGAAGGTGGCGAACGCGGCGAGCGTCCCCATCGCCGGGCTGACTTTTGGGAAAAACTCGGCATTGAAAACGAGCGCGGCGACAATGCCGTACAGCAGGAAGTCGTACCAGTCGACCACGGCGCCGACGAAGCTGCCGAGCGCCGCCTGGCGAGCCTGGCTGCGCGCTTTGCGGCTGTCGACCGTGGCGGCCGTCGGGATGGTGGTGCTCATCAAATTGTCTCCTTGAAACGCTCGGGCTGCCGGGATCGTGCGACGGATAAGACTGTGGCCGCTCGTGATCGATTGCAGGATCTGCGAAGGTTAATGATGCGGAGTCAATCCCACAATCCACATGCGCTTGAAATTGCGCGATCATCGAACGCAACTGCGCGAATAGCGCGCGTTTTGCGCGTTTACACCGAGTCTCGGGCGCTCGCGCATTGCAATGAACCACCGGAAAGCGGCCCGTGCTACCGTGAGAGCGTAATCCTGAAAACAACAGCGACTGATATACTACATACGGAATATTGATTTTTGCGGCATTGCAGCATATGATTGAGTCATTCCTTCACTCAATCATCCGGAGTTACAAATGGAAGTTGTTCCTCTCTCGCTGCTCGCCGTTGCTTTTGTCGGTTTAGGCTCTGCCGCCACTGTGCTGTTGACTCGCTGGATTCCGCAGCCGGTCGCGCAGCTCGCAGCGCAACATGGCCGCTTCGTCGGTCTGGGCGAGCAACGCGCGGCAGTGGCAAAACCGTATCGTGCGCATGTTCAACAAGAGGCGATGAATGTCGTCAGAACTTCAAACTGAAGCAGTGGCCACACCGTTGACGTTGTCATTGCAGCCGATCGGCGCGAGCGCGAGCTTGCGCGATCAGGCGTATGCGATGCTCCGCCAGGCCATTGCCGACGCGGACATCTATCAGAACCGTGAAGAAATCCGTCTCGACGAGCGGGTGCTGAGCGAGTCGCTCGGCGTGAGCCGCACGCCGGTGCGCGAGGCCATGACGCTGCTCGAACAGGAAGGTTTTCTGCGCATGGTGCCGCGCCGCGGCATCTATATCGTGCGCAAGAGCAAGCGTGAAATCGTCGAGATGATCCAGATGTGGGCCGCGCTCGAAAGCATGGCGGCGCGTCTTGCCACGCTGCACGCCACGGACGAGGAAATCGCCCGTCTGCGCCATATGTTCGACAACTTTCGCGACGCGACGCCGGCTGAGCACATCGCCGAGTATTCGGACGCCAACATCGCGTTTCACCAGGCGATTGTCGAGTTATCCAAGTCGCAGATCATTCTCGACACGATCAAGAACATCTTCATCCACGTGCGCGCGATTCGCCGCATGACCATTTCGCAGAGCGACCGCGCGTCGCGCTCGATCGTCGATCATCTGCGCATTATCGAGGCGCTGGAGAAGCGCGATACCGAGCTGGCCGAGCGTCTTACGCGTCAGCATTCGCTCGATCTGGCGGCTTTCGTCGAGGCCAATTGCGATTTTCTGGATTGACGCGGCTGCCAGCCTGAGCGGCGTTTGATGGTTGAGTAGGACAGGAAGGGCCCGCGGTGGAGACACCGGCGGGCCTTTTTGTTTGCGTCGAACGCAGGCGGCGCGTGGCTTCCCGGGCAGTGCGGGATAAACCTCGCTTGACGGTCTGAAAAATATGGTATGTGATATATCAAAAGACGCGAGCCGAAAGCCGACGCCGATGTTTCCCTCGCACCGAACGTCAGCGCTAACGTTTTTTGCCGCGAGGACAAGCCGCATAGCCAGTGCGGCGGAGAACGCACCGAAATTTGCCAGGAAATTACAAGTAGACGCCCTTTCAACAACTACGTTGCTTGTGACCAGAGTACGGCGCTAAAGCGCAAGCCCTGGTCGACACAGGAGACAGGACATGAGCAAAGCACTCGACGGTGTGCGCATTCTCGACTTCACGCATGTGCAATCCGGGCCCACCTGCACCCAACTGCTCGCATGGTTCGGCGCGGATGTCATCAAGGTGGAGCGGGCGGGCGCGGGAGACATTACGCGCGAGCAGTTGCGCGATATTCCCGATGTGGACAGCCTCTACTTCACGATGCTCAACCACAACAAGCGCTCCGTCACGATCGATACGAAGAATCCTGAAGGCAAGCAGGTGCTCGAGGCGCTGATCCAGAAATGCGACGTACTGGTCGAGAACTTCGCACCGGGCGCGCTGGACCGCATGGGCTTCACGTGGGAACGGATTCAGGAGCTGAATCCGCGCATGATCGTCGCGTCCGTCAAGGGCTTCGGTCCTGGGCCGTACGAGGATTGCAAGGTCTACGAGAACGTCGCGCAATGCGCGGGCGGCGCGGCCTCGACCACTGGCTTCGACGACGGGCCGCCGGTCGTGACAGGCGCGCAGATCGGCGACAGCGGCACCGGCCTGCATCTGGCGCTTGGCATCGTCACGGCGCTGTATCAGCGCACGCACAGCGGACGCGGTCAGCGCGTACTCGCCGCGATGCAGGACGGCGTGCTCAACCTGTGCCGCGTGAAACTGCGCGACCAGCAGCGGCTCGAACGCACCGGCGTGATGAAAGAGTATCCGCAATATCCGAACGGAGAGTTCGGTGAAGCGGTGCCGCGTGCGGGCAATGCGTCGGGCGGCGGACAGCCGGGCTGGATCCTGAAGTGCAAGGGCTGGGAAACGGACCCCAACGCTTATATCTACTTCATCACGCAGGCGCCGGTGTGGGCCAAGATCTGCAACGTGATCGGCAAGGAAGAGTGGGCCACGGATCCCAACTACGCGACGCCCGCCGCGCGTTTGCCGCATCTGAAGGACATTTTCGCCGAGATCGAACGCTGGACCATGACGAAGACCAAGTTCGAGGCCATGCAGATTCTGAACAAGTACGACATTCCGTGTGGACCGATTCTGTCGATGAAGGAAATCGCCGAAGAACCGTCGCTGCGCAAAACCGGCACGATTGTCGAAGTGGATCATCCGACTCGCGGCAAGTATCTGACGGTTGGTAATCCTATCAAACTGTCCGACAGTCCGACCGAGGTCACGCGCTCACCGTTGCTGGGTGAACATACCGACGAAGTCATGGCCGAGTTGGGCTATTCGCCCGAGCAGGTCAGTGCATTGCGCACTGCCGGTGCGATCTAGGCCCGATCCACGTAAACAGGGAGCGACGTATGGATACATGGATGCGGTTCATGTCGAGCGATGGCGGCGTCGTGTTCGGCCGTGTGGAAGGTGGCTATCTGCACGAGTATGAAGGTCTGGAGCGCCCGGTGCCGACCGGCGCCGTGCTGTCGACGCGCGCGCTGACGCCGCTCGCGCCGTGCGCGCCCGGCAAGATCGTCGCGCTGTGGAACAACTTTCACGCGCTGGCGGCGAAGCTCGACAAACCGGTGCCCGCACACCCGCTTTTTCTGTTGAAGCCCGCAGGTTCGGTGATCGGCTCGGGTGAGCCGATCAGGCGGCCGCTCAGCTATGCGGGCAAGATCGTCTATGAAGGCGAGCTCGGCATTGTGATTGGACGGCGCTGCCGGGACGCGAGTGTCGAAGAGGCGGCCGAAGCGATTTTCGGCTACACGCTCGTCAACGACGTCACCGCAGCCGATCTGTTGAACGAGAATCCGCACTTCCCGCAATGGTGCCGCGCGAAGGGCTTCGATACGTTCTGCTGTATCGGCCCGGCGATCGTCTCCGGTTTCGACTGGCAGCAAGCGCGTCTTGTCACCATGCTCGATGGCGTGGAGCGGCAGAACTATCCGCTCGCCGACATGGTTTTCTCGCCCGCCGAGCAGGTGAGTCTGATCTCGCAGGATCTCACGCTCGAGCCGGGCGACGTGATCGCGTGCGGCACGTCGGTCGGCGTCGGCTCGATCAAGGATGGCGCGACCGTAACGGTTACGGTCGACGGGATCGGCACGCTGAGCAACACCTTGAGCGCCGCGCGCGCGGGCGCCGCCGCGGGCGCGGAGCCGGTCGCGGCAGGCGCTGTCTGAACGGTCGACCGATTGCGCGATCCGTCGGGATCGCGCCCATGCATTCCGGTACGGAGGAGCAGGCATGCCGCTAGCGTATGACAGTACCGTCTGGTGTTCGCTGGCCGTGGTGTTTGCTTCCGTGTTGGCCGTTGCGCTTGCCGCAGTCGGGCAACTGCCGCTCGAACGGCGACCGAAGCGCCGCCCTGACTGGCACGCCGGTGCATTGGCCGCCGCGCTCGCAGGCCTTTTCGCAGCCGGCATGGGTGCAAGCGATGGCGTGGTCGGCGCGGCGGTGGCGGGCGCGGTGCTCGGCGCGTGGCTGGTGCGCCGGCGCAATCTGGCGCGGCGCCCGCGTCTCGTTGCGCTGTTGGGCAGCAGCATGGGGCTCGCTGTCATGTCGGGCGGCTTTGCGCGTTATCTGTCGTCGGCGGCGCAGGCGAATGTCGAGCGCGTCGAACTCTATGCCGCCGTGTTCATCGGCGCGTTGATCTTTGCCACCTCGGCCATTGCGTTCTGCAAGCTGCGCGGTGCGTTGCAGCTTGGCGCGGTGGCGCGTCCGGGGCACGGCATCGTCAATCTTTTCGCACTGCTGCTGTGTGGCTGGCTCGGCTATGGATTCGTGACGGAACCGGCGCAGCCATTCGGACTCGCCGCGCTCCTCGCGATGAGCGCACTGGCTTGTGCGATGGGCGTGCATCTGATGCTCAGCCGCGAGTATTCCGACAGCCGCGAGCATGGTCACGATTCGGGCACACTCGCCTTTGCCGCGCGTTGCCATAGCCTGACGATGCGCAAGCATGGGCTGTTGGCACGAATCGAATGGCGCGGTGGGGAAGAGCAGGGCTGGATGCTGCGCGACGTCACAACAGACTGCGTGCGTACGGCGGCCTACCCGTATCGTCGGAACGGCAGCAATGGTGTGAATGCTCAAGTGCGGCAACGTGCGTGCGACCGCCACCGGCCGGCTCGCGCTAGGACACGGCGCACGCTATGAGTGCTCGCACATTCAGGTGGGCTGGTATGACGTGTCGCGGGACCGTGATCCCGCGAACACCCTCACTCACCCGCCGACGCGAACTCGCTGAAGTACTGAGCCTTCTTGTGCAGAATCATTTGAGCGAGAAAGTCGGCATCGTATGCGCTATGCAGATGGGCGTGAAAGCGCTCGATGTAGGCAGTAATTCGAGCCGCCTCGCTATTGAATTCCTTGAGCACGTCGAGCGTGGCGCGATCCCAGCGGAAGCGCAGGCCGAGGTCGCTGAAGGCGGCGTTGTACGCGCTCAGGTGAGCGTCGTCGGGATGGATTGCGGCAACACGAGCAGTGTGCGCGCTGGGCTGAAACTCAACCGAAGCGTGATTCATGACCGGACTCCTGGGCAGACGAGTGATGGAACTCGCTTGCAGCATAGAAGTCCTGACGAATCCGCAATAGTTAAAGTTTCATTGGATCTCCATAGCCTACTGCTTATACACGCTCAATTCCTTGACGCGCGTGATCTTCTCGATCAGATTCGCGCCTTCCTCCATCAGGAAGCGTTTGAACGCGACTGCCACCGGCGGCAGTCGCTTGTTCTTTCGATGCACCACGTACCAGTTGAGCATGACCGGAAAGCTCTCGACATCGAGCACGACCAGGTGGCCGAGCTGCAATTCGAGGCTGATGGTATGCGCGGACAGAAAGGCGATACCCATGCCTGCGATCACGGCCTGCTTGATCGTCTCGGTGCTCTTGATCTCCATGGCGATCTTGAGGTTGGAAAGCCGTCCGGCAAAACCTTCCTCCATCGAATTCCACGTGTCCGAGCCGCGTTCCCGCACGATAAACGCTTCGTTCGCCAACTGGCTGAACTTGATGTTGCGCTTATTGGCAAGCGGATGCGTGGGCGCCGCCACGATCACATACGGGTGCGGTGCAAACGGCTCGTTGGTCGCGTCGGTCTCGTGGGGCGGACGCACCATCACCGCGAGATCGGTCTGATTGGTGGCGAGCTGATGCAGCAATTCCTCACGATTGTGCACGGCGAGATTGAGCACGACGCCCGAGTAGCGGCGCGTGAATTCGGCCAGCAGCCGCGGAAAGAAGTAGTCGCCGGCGCTGATCACCGCGACATTCAGCTTGCCGCCGGAGACGCCTTTGAGCTGACTCATCGCTTCGTCGACTTCGTGGAACTGTTGAATGATCGCGCGACTGTAGTGAAGCATTTCGGTGCCGGCCGGCGTCAGATAGATTTTTTTGCCGAGTTGTTCGAACAGCGGCAGCCCGGCGTGTTCTTCGAGTTGCCGGACCTGAGTGGAAACGGCCGGCTGGGTGAGGTGCAGTTCTTCGGCGGCGCGCGAGAAGCTCAGGTGGCGCGCCACCGTTTCGAAAACCTTCAGTTGCCGCAGAGTCGCATTCCGCATCGTCATGGCCGATGTATAAGCAAATGTGAATCAACATAATAACAAACTTTAATTATTAGTAATTCAGCAATGACCCTAGCATGGCTCTATATAAGAAAGCGGAATTGCCGCCGGAGCGCCTGGCGAAAAACTCGGGTTAACGCTTGGATTTGAGGCCTGATGTACGAAGCAACCGACGCTCACAGTGTAAAAGGCCTTAATTGATCGGAATAAAGCAGTTCCCAGAAAGCGATGATTTAAGCCGGTCTATTTTTAAAGCAGCGAATTAAAGACGCAAATATCAAATATTCCCGAAGAGCACGGCTTTTCGGGTCATAACCATAAGGTGGGACGCATACAGCGCGGCGCGTCGCCGAGACGACTTCCTTCGGGATGCTGGCCGGCTGCACCAGATAAATAGTGGAGACAAGCGAATGGACGATATCAGTCAGCAGACTACGAGCCGCGCATTTTGGGGCAACCGTTGGTGGCAACTCGTCATCGGCATGGTGTGCATGGCGCTCGTGGCCAATCTTCAATATGCGTGGACGTTGTTCGTCACGCCGATGAACGCGCGGCATCACTGGGGCGAAGCGTCCATTCAACTTGCGTTCGCGATTTTCATCCTCACTGAAACGTGGCTCGTGCCGCTCGAAGGCTGGCTCGTCGACAAGTTCGGACCCCGGCCCGTGGTCGCGGGCGGCGCGATTTGCGCGGGCATTGCGTGGGTGATGAACTCGTACATCACGACACTGCCGATGCTGTACGTCTCCGCGGTCATCGCCGGCATTGGTGCGGGCGGCGTGTACGGCACATGCGTGGGCAATGCGTTGAAATGGTTTCCCGACAAACGCGGACTTGCCGCGGGTCTCACGGCTGCGGGCTTCGGCGCAGGCGCCGCGGTGACGGTGATTCCGATCGCCAACATGATCACGCGTTCGGGCTATGAGCACACGTTCTTCTTCTTCGGCATCCTGCAAGGCGGATGCATTCTCGCGCTCGCGTTGCTGTTGAAGAAGCCGAACCTGCGCGCGCAAGCGGCACCGAAGAAGAAATTCGCCGTATCGAAGGTCGACTTCACGCCGGGTCAGATGATCAAGACGCCGGTGTTCTGGGTGATCTACGTATCGTTCGTCGCCGTGGCCGCGGGCGGTTTGATGGCTACCGCGCAGATCGGTCCGATCGCGAAAGACTGGGGCCTTGCACGCATCCCGATGACGATCTTCGGCATGACCTTGCCGCTTCTGACCGCGACGCTTTCCATCGACAACGTGTGCAACGGTTTTACGCGTCCGCTGTGCGGCTTCATCTCCGACAAGCTCGGCCGTGAAAACACGATGTTCGTGATCTTTATCGGCGAAGGCCTGGCGTTGCTCGGTCTGATGCAATACGGCACTAACCCGTACGCGTTCATGACGTTCGCCGCATTGATCTTCCTGTTCTGGGGCGAAATCTTTTCGATCTTCCCGGCGATCTGTGCGGATACCTTCGGCAGCAAATACGCCGCGGCCAACGCAGGCACGCTGTACACCGCCAAAGGTACGGCCTCGCTGCTGGTGCCGATCGCGTCGGTACTGTCGGCAACGGGCGGATGGAGTCTAGTGTTTATCGTCTCAGCGGTCGTGACGATCGCCGCGGGCATCGCCGCGAAGTTCGTACTCGCGCCGATGCGTTCGCGCTGGATCGAAACGCACAACGAGCCGCAAGGCGTGCTGGCCGTTGCCGGCAACGGCCAGGCTTCGCGCTTGAGCCATTGGCCTGAGCAGACAGGAGAATAGGCGAATGGCCCACACCCGGCAGTGACGTCATGAATGTTTCGTTGCAGCAACTCAAGGTGTTTGTCGCCGTCGCGCGTGAGCGGAGTTTTACGCGCGCGGCGCGTGAGTTCGACTTGACGCAATCGGCGGTGAGTCGTTGCGTGCGCGAACTCGAAGAAGCCGTGGAATTGAAGCTGTTTGACCGCACCACGCGTCAGGTCGAACTGACGCATGCGGGCGCGAGCCTCGAGCGAAGAATCGGCCGATTGCTCGATGAAATCGAACTCACGCTGCGTGAAGAGCGCGCCGCTTACGACGGCCACACCGGTGTGGTGGTGCTTGCCAGCAATCCGGTGTTGTCGTCGAGTTGGGTGGCGCAGGGACTCGCGCGCTGCGCGGCGGCTTTTCCGGAGCTCGCCGTCTCCGTCAGGGATCAGCCGCAAAGCGGCGTGCTCGCGAGTGTCGAACAAGGCGAGGTGGACTTCGGTGTGGTCTCGATGGCCGAGCCGCTTGTTGGCGACCTGTTGCACGCGCAACTGGTCTTCTCGACATCACTCCACGCGGTGATGCCGCCTGCGCATCCGCTAGCCCGCCACGCGAGTGTTGCGTGGAGCGAGTTGCACGAGTGGGCGCTCATCACGCTGAACGCCGACACGGGTATGCGCGCGGCGCTCGAACTCGCCTTCAACGCGAACGGCGTGAAACGACGGCCGGTGCAGGAACTCGGACATGTCGCGGCGGTGCTGCGCATGGTCGAACTCGGGCTCGGCGTCGGCATATTGCCCGTCGACACGCATTGGCCTGCAATCGGCGCATCATTAGTCAGCCGGCCGCTCGCGCCCGCGATGAATCTGGCGACACTGCTCGTGCATCGCCGCAACCGTTCCCTCCGACCCAATGCCGCAGCCGCCTGGGCCCAGTTCTCCACCACTTCACAGACCACCGACGTGTCGCCGTCCGCTTCGCAGATACACGCGAAGCCGACCGTTGCGCGCGACGGCGCCGTTCTCCACGAACCCTAGCGTCATCTACTCGAAGCGGCTCGCACGCACTCAGCCCACGCAACATCCAAGCAAGGAGCTTCATGATGGAAACTGAAACCGACCTCAGGCGCCATGATCTGCTGATCGACGGCAAACGCTTGCCGCCCGGCACCGGCGAATATTCCGTCGACATCAACCCCGCCACCGAAGAGCCGATCGCGCTGGTTGCGCAAGGCAGCGCCGCCGACGTGGATACCGCCGTGCGCGCCGCGCGCGCTGCGTTGAAAGTATGGAACGGCATTCGGGCCGCTGAGCGGGCGCGTATTCTGATGCGCCTCGCCGGCCTGATGCGCGCGAATCTCGAGGAGCTCGCCGCGCTCGAAAGCCTCGACGCCGGCAAGCCGATCGCGGCCGTGATGCGCCAGGATATTCCAGCCGCGATCGATACGCTCGAATACTACGCAGGCTGGTGCGACAAGATCAACGGTCAGGTCGTGCCGGTGCGCCCCGATGCATTGACGTACACGTTGCGTGAACCGGTCGGCGTGGTCGCCGCGATCGTGCCTTGGAATTTCCCGCTGATGATCGGCATGTGGAAGATCGCGCCCGCGCTCGCATGCGGTTGCACGCTGATCGTCAAGCCCGCTGAGATTACGCCGCTGACCGCGTTGCGCGTCGGCGAACTTGCACTTGAAGCTGGCGTGCCGCCGGGCGTGCTGAATATCGTCACCGGCAAGGGACGGGTGGTCGGCGATGCGCTGGTCGCGCATCCCGGCGTCGACAAGGTGACATTCACTGGTTCGCCTTCCGTGGGGCGCGGCATTTTGCAGGGCGCGGCCAGCAATTTCAAGCGCGTCACGCTGGAGCTCGGCGGCAAATCGGCCAACCTGATTTTTCCGGATGCCAATCTCGACAACGCGGTGCGCGCCGCGGCGTCGGGGATCTTCTTCAATACGGGGCAGGTGTGTTCGGCGGGCTCGCGCATTCTCGCCCATCGCGATGTGTACGACGAAGTGGTCGAGCGCCTCGCTGCGCGCGCGAAGTCGATCAAGGTCGGCGACCCGTCGTCGCGCGAAACGTCGATGGGGCCGCTCATCTCCGCG
This sequence comes from Paraburkholderia phytofirmans, assembly GCF_046028095.1. Lineage (GTDB taxonomy): Bacteria > Pseudomonadota > Gammaproteobacteria > Burkholderiales > Burkholderiaceae > Paraburkholderia > Paraburkholderia phytofirmans_A. The sequence continues at coordinate 252,757 of NZ_JAQQDJ010000011.1, read as the reverse complement.
GCGCAGATGAAGACGGTGCTGGGCTATGTCGAGACAGGTCGCGCCGAAGGGGCTTCGCTCGTGACCGGCGGCGCGCGGGTGGGCGAGCGCGGCTTCTTTGTCGAGCCGACCGTGTTTGCCGACGTCGAGCATGAAATGCGTATTTCGCAGGAGGAGATCTTCGGGCCGGTGGCGAGCGTGATTCGCTTCAACGACGAAGCCGACGCGATACGGATCGCCAACGGCACGCTGTATAGCCTCGCGGCGGGCGTGTGGAGCGCGGACATCGGCCGGGTGCATCGGGTTGCGCGGGATCTGAAGGCGGGGACCGTGTGGATCAACACCTACGGATATACCGATGTGCGCCTGCCGTGGGGCGGCTCCGGCGACTCGGGGTTCGGCCGCGAACACGGTGACGTCGCGATCGAGAACTTCACCGAGCCGAAGGCCGTGTGGCTCGCCATCGATCAGTAGCGTTAGAAAAGGATCGAACGCGTTATGGCGTTCGATCCTTTTATGTTTGCGTTTGCCGATATGCGGGAGAGCGAACGGGTTTCTGATCGTGCGCTCTCGCTTAAGCCTCAATCTCCCTGCAATGCCATCCGTTCACGCAGTTTGATGAGCGCCAGCACGACATCGATAGTCGGCGTCGGCTCGGCGACGAGGTGGCCCATTTCCTGCACGACCGTCAGCAGCGGATCGATTTCCATCGGCCGGCGATTCTCGAGATCGACCAGCGTCGAGGTCTTGTGCGCGCCGACCGCGCCCGCGCCATCGATACGCTTTTCCACGTCGACGCGAAAGTGCACGCCGAACTGCTCCGCGATGCGCTTGGCCTCGAGCATCATCGTGCGCGATACCGCACGCGTGCCGGGGTCGCTGGTGAGCACGTCGAGGGTGGCGTGCGTCAATGCGCTGATCGGGTTGAAGCACAGGTTGCCCCATAGCTTGAGCCAGATTTCGTCGCGGATATTGTCGCGGATCGGCGCATCGAAACCCGCCGCCTGCATGATTTCGTGTAGCTGTTGAATGCGCGGCGTGCGTTCTCCGCTCGGCTCGCCGATCGGGAATTTCTTGCCGTACACGTGTTTGATAACGCCGGGTTCGACGATTTCGGCGGCCGGGTAGAGCACGCAGCCGATCGCCCGTTCGGGGCCGAGCCTGGTCCATTGACTGCCGTCCGGATCGACGCTGGTGAGACGCGTGCCGGCGAAGCGGCCGCCGTGTTGATAGAAGTACCAATACGGAATGCCGTTGACGCCCGTGACGATGGCCGTGTGCTTGCCGAGCAGCGGCTGCATTGCATCCACTACGCCAGGCAGCGAATGCGCCTTGAGCGTAATGATCACGAAGTCCTGCACGCCGAGTTCGCGCGGGTCGGACGTGCAGCGCACGGGGGCGCTGAACGTCTCGCCGTCCATGATCAGACGCGCGCCGTGCTCGCGCATGGCCGCGAGATGCGGACCGCGCGCGACGAAACTCACATCCGCACCGGCGCGTGCGAGTTGCACACCCATCAAGCCGCCGATCGCTCCCGCTCCGAAGACACAGATCTTCATGATGCCGCTCCTCTGACGATGAATAGTCGCTTGCCCGATGCCGTGTCTCGCGGTGCACGGTTTGCGGGTCATTGTTCGAGCATACGGGGGCGGGACGATTGCAGATAGTTAAAGTTTGTGGAGAGGTTCATTAGGGATTGGTTATGGATGACGTGGCGTCCGAAAAACATGGGAATAGGACTGGACTGAATTGGAAAGAAAAGGAAAGTGGGAAGAGGGACGAATGCCGCGATCGATTGGGAAATGTCTCAAGCCTGCCCAATCGTCGTAGGCGCAGAATGCGACCTCTTTAAGAAGTTACGCATGCAGGCGGCATCGCAAAAGGAATATTGAGAGTGGTGCCATGAAATCAAAGGTTGATGTGAGCTATCTCGTCGTGTTCTTGCGTGGGGCATCTATGTGTGAGCTGCGCGGCGTCGGATCGACGGTTCCTCGCTAGGCCACACCTCATGCACACGGTGATTCGTAAGACCGCTGGCCGGGATTTGGCGGAGATGGAAAGCGTCCTGGCGCGCCTGCTCGACGCGATGTTGATCGCGTTGTCGGCGGCGCTGGCCGAGCTGCTGTTCATGCCCGGCTCAGGGCATTCGATTCTCGAAGGGGCCTTTGTCGCGCTCGATATAGCGTTCGCGGTTTTGCTGCTGCCCTGGTTCGGTGTGTATGACTCGTGGCGTGGCCGCTCGAAATGGCGGCTGAGTATCAATCTGGTGTTCGGCTGGATCGCGGTGCAGGTGTGTGGGCTTGCCGTGTTGCTTCTGCTTCATCGCGCTTCACAGGTGTCGCGGCTGTGGTGCGGGAGTTGGACCGTGATCGCCGCTGCGGCGCTCGTTGCTTCGCGGTGTGTGGTGCATGCGGTACTCGGTCGGATGAGGCGTAGCGGCCGGAACTTGCGAATGGTTGCTGTGGTTGGCGCGGGCGCGCATCGCGACGCGGTGATCGCCAACATCATGGGTTCGCCAGATGCAGGCTTCCGGGCGGTTGCCACGTTCAACACGCGACAAGACAGCGGATCTGGGTTTTCTGGCTTGCCGTCGTTCGAGGGGTTCCGCGAATTCGCGGACTGGGTGCGTCGCGAACAGGTTGAAGAGGTATGGCTCGCACTGCCGATGTCCGAAGAAGATACCGTGCTGAGGGTTCTCGACGAATTTAGCGGCGACCTTGTTAATTTGCGGTTTATTCCTGATGTGCGCAGTCTCGCGATGTTCGATCGCAACGTGATCGATCTGATCGGCGCGCCGGCCATCAATCTGATGGCCTCGCCGATGACGCCGTACGCGCTGGTTCAGAAAGCGGTTTTCGACCGGTTGTTCGCGAGTGTGGCGCTGTTGGCTTTGTTGCCGGTGATGTTGTCGATTGCAATTGCCGTCAAGGTGACTTCGAAGGGGCCGGTGTTGTTTACCCAACGGCGTAAGGGTGCGGATGGGCGCGTGTTTCGCATTTACAAGTTTCGTTCGATGCGTGAGCACGTGGCGCGGCCAGGTGTGGTTCTGCAGGCCAAGCGTGGAGATCCGCGTGTGACTCGTGTCGGCGCGTTTTTACGTCGCACGAGCCTCGATGAGTTGCCGCAGTTTATGAATGTGTTGCGTGGGGAAATGTCGGTGGTTGGGCCGCGGCCGCATGCGATCGAACACGATGATCAGTATCGGGGCGTTGTCGATGGGTATATCCATCGCTACCGGATTAAGCCGGGTATTACCGGGTGGGCTCAGGTGAATGGTTTTCGCGGTGAGACGGATCGGGTTGAGAAAATGCAGGCGCGGGTTGAGCACGATCTGTATTACTTGCGGAACTGGTCGTTTGGGTTGGATATGCGGATTGTGCTGGCGACGGTGGTGAAGGGGTTGTTGCATCGGAATGCGTATTGACATGCGGGTCCGTAACTGACTTCAAGCAGATTGTTTGTAAAGCAGTACTCCGCGTGCACAGACGCGTGTCCTAATGGAATACGAATCAAATTTGCCCAATGTCGGGCAGCGAGAGCGTCGCTTCGGCACGTTTGCTTGAAATAGGTTGAACACGATGTTAGCGGTATTTTTAACCAGGCCGGCCTTCAGGCTTGGAGCCTTGATGACGGCGGTGAGTCTGTTGACGAGTGCGTGCACGGTGGCGCCGGGAATGCGGATGGAGACGTCTCGCGTGCAGGACATGGCGAGTGCGTCCAATACTTCGACCGTTGCTGGAGAAGCCGGCGAAGGCGCGGCCAGCGAATGGGCAAGTGCAACGAATGGTACGCCGGACATCGCGATAACGGAGGTCGACGCGGCGCTGATTTCGCAGTTGGCACAACGTGGAAAACAGCAGCGGATCGAGCTGTCGCAATTGCTCTCCGGAGTGCCGCAGCCATACGCTGTCGGGCCCGGTGATGTGCTGCAAATCGTCGTTTGGGATCATCCGGAATTTGCTGCCGCACTCGGTTCTTCGCAGACACAATCGTCGGCAAAGCCGGCAGATCCGCTTGCTGGATTCGTGGTTGACCAGAACGGTGGGTTGACGTTTCCCTATGCGGGCACGCTACACGTGGCGGGCCTGCGCACCGAAGAAATTCAGCAACGGCTGAGCAGCGCGCTCGCAACGTATTTCGTCAAGCCGCAAGTCACCGTGCGAATGGCGTCTTATCGCGCGCACCAGGTCTACGTCGACGGCGAAGTGCGTAGTCCCGGTGCATTGGCCGTCAACGACGTGCCCATGACCCTTTACGAAGCAGTCAGCCGGGCGGGTGGTTTCAGTGAAACGGCCGACCAGAGTGATCTCGTTCTGGTGCGTGGCGATCACTCTTATCGCGTGAATCTGACGCAAATGCTCGCTCAGGGATTAAGCCCGTCGCGTCTCTATCTGAACCCCGGTGATCTGCTGCGTGTCGTCTCGCGTGATGAAAACGATGCGTACGTGATGGGCGAAGTGAACAAACCAGTTTCGGCGATTCCGCGCCGAACGGGCCGCATGACGCTGGCTGATGCACTTTCGCAGGCGGGCAGTGTGAACGCCTCGACGGCCGACGCTGCTCAGATGTTCGTGATTCGCGGCTCGCTGGCGGGCACGCCTCAGGTGTTTCACCTCGACGGTCACTCGCCGGTCGCGATGCTGCTCGCCAAGGACTTCGAATTGCAACCGAAGGATGTGGTGTATGTGGATGGTAGCGGTCTTGTTCGCTTCAATCGGGTGTTGAGTCTGTTGATGCCGTTGATTAGTACCGGATTAACGGCAGGGGTGATTGCGAAATGACCCGAGTTCTCATGGTGTGCGAAGGCAATATCTGCCGGAGTCCGGTTGCGCGGGTATTTCTTAAACAGGTGTTGCCGTTCGTCGCAGTGAGCTCCGCTGGCACGCGCGCACTGGTTGGCAAGCAGGCCGATCCACTAGCAATTCAGCTTGCCCACGAGCGTGGAATGGACCTCAGTGATCATGTCGCAGTCGGTTTGACTCGCGATCACGTGCTTTCCGCCGAATTGATCCTGAGCATGACGAACATGCAGCGCGAATTCATCCTCGCGGCTTATCCATTCGCAAGAGGAAAAATATTTCGCCTCGGCGACCACGACGAAATCGATATCGTCGATCCTTACCTGCGGCATCGCTCCGCATTTGACCTGGCATTTGCACAAATCGAACTCGGTGTTTCGAATTGGCTCGAGGCTATTGCAAGGCTCGCGCACTGAATCATGAATATGCTTAAGCAAAGTTGTGCTGCGGATACTGCGGCCAACGACGAAATTGATCTATCTGAAATCATCGGGGTTATCCGCGAGAACCGGCTTTTGATCGCGCTGATCACTGCCGGAATGATGGTTATCGGCATGGCGTATGCATTTCTCGGTACGCCCGTATATAGGGCGGACGCGGTGATTCAGGTGGATGAAGACTCGGGTACCGGGAATATCAATGACAAGCTTGGCGATCTTGCTGCACTCTTCCAGAACAAGGCGACGGCGGATGCAGAGATCGAATTGATCCGCTCACGGATGGTGGTCAACGAAGCAGTGCGCGGCCTGCATCTCGATATCAACGTGAAGCCACACTATTTTCCCGTGATTGGGGCACCCATTGCACGGCGTGCGCCGGGGGATGGTTTGGCCGTCCCAATGCTAGGGCTGAGTCGTTTTGCGTGGGGCGGTGAAAAGCTGGATATGGCCCAATTCGATGTACCACGAAAATTGTACAAACGTGCCTTCACTATTGTCGCCGAGGCGAATCAGCACTTTGAACTCCGTGATCCCGACGGCAATACAGTGCTTCACGGTCGTGTTGGCAATGCTGAACATGGTCAAACCCTGGATGGCCCTGTCGAGGTGACCGTGGCTGGGATGGTTGCCAACGTCGGCACGGCATTCGACCTCTCCCGGTCGTCGACTCAACTCACGATCGAAAATCTGCAAAAGTCTCTCGACATCAAGGAGAAGGTCAAACAGTCCGGCATCATTTCGGTCATGCTCGATGGACCCGACGCGGTACGTACCACAGCGACGGTCAACGCTGTTGCGCAAATATATGTACAGCGCAACGTGGATCGAAAATCCGCGCAGGCGGAGCAGATGCTCCGCTTTCTCGGCGAGCAGCTTCCGGTTCTCAGGGAGGATCTTGACACGGCCGAGCAGCGTTACAACACGTTCCGTGCACAGCACGGCACCGTCGATCTGCAGGCTGAGGGCAAGCTCCTGTTGCAGTCGATTGTCGATAACAAGGGGAAATTGATCGAGTTAGAGCAGCAGCGCTCGCAGCTTGTTCAGCGCTTCACGGCCACACACCCATCCGTTGTGGCGATTGGTGCGCAGATTGGCGAGCTTCAGCGGCAGCAGGACGTTCTTGACCATCAGGCGGCAGCATTGCCCGATGTGGAGCAGCAAGTGCTGCGGCTAATGCGGGACGTGCGGGTCAACACGGATTTATACACGAAGCTTCTCGATAGCACGCAGCAATTGCGTGTATTGAAAGCAGGCCAATTGGGCAATGTACGGGCGGTGGACTATGCCGTGGTTGCAGAGAAGCCGGTCAAGCCCAATAAGCTGCTGGTGATTGCAATGTGCTCGGCATTCGGCCTGCTATTTGGATGCACCATTGCGTTTGTGCGGCGCGCGCTCAATCGCGGTCTGGAAAGCCCCGCTGAAATCGAGCGTGCGGTCGATGTACCGGTGTACGCGATCATTTCGCGCAGTGCACGTCAATTGGAGTTGCAGTCTTCGCGCAGAGGCGTGCCCGGCCCTCGGGTGCTTGCAGTGAACTTCCCTGAGGATATTGCCGTGGAGGGTATCCGTAGCCTGCGGACCGCACTGCAGTTCGGAATTCTGAGGACGGACAACAACATTGTCATGCTCACGGGGCCACGACCCAGCGTCGGCAAGTCGTTCCTATCTGCGAATCTTGCCGCAGTGCTCGCCGCTACAGGCAAGCGAGTACTGCTTGTCGATGCCGACATGCGCCGCGGAAATGTTCACACGTATTTTGAGCTGCCTCGCAGGCCGGGGCTTAGCGAAGTTCTTGGAACAACCAATCCTGGCGAGGCAATTCACCGCGCCGTTCTGCCGAACCTCGACGTTCTCATGAGCGGAACGGTTCCGTCGAGCCCGGCCGAGTTGTTGATGAGTGATCGCCTCAGCAAGGTTCTCGCCATGTTTGGCAAGGAGTACGACGTTGTGATCGTCGACTCTCCACCAGTTCTGGCCGTTACGGACCCTGTGCTGATCGGTAAGCATGCCGGCGCGACGTTGCTTGTCATGCGCCACGGCCGTCACTCCGCGGCGGAACTCAATGAGACGACGCGTCAACTGAACAGCGCCGGCGTACCTTTAAACGGCATCCTCTTGAACGATGTACCGCAGCGGGCCAGCGCCTACGGTGCCTTTTCGGAATACGAGGCGAGGAGGATGGAATCGTGATCCATGATGATCTGGCCTTGCACCGGCCGATGCCATGTGAGGGCGAGGCGATGCGTTTCCGCGAGGTTGTGATGTTGAGTACAGGGCTGACACTATGAACAATCGGATATTGCTCACTTTCGGAACGCGTCCTGAAGCCATTAAGATGGCGCCGCTTGTCCATCTTCTGAAAAACACGGCTGAGGTTGATTGTTTCGTTTGTGTGACAGGCCAGCATCGAGAAATGCTGGATCAGGTGTTGGCTCTGTTTCAGGTACGTCCTCATTTTGACCTGAATGTCATGAAGCGAGGCCAGGATCTTTACGGCATGACGACAGCGATCATGCTTGGTATGCGCGACGTATTGAACGACTGCAGACCGGACCTGGTTCTTGTCCATGGAGATACCACGACAACAGTGGCGGCGAGCCTCGCTTCGTTCTACCAGCGGATTCCGGTTGGGCATGTTGAGGCCGGTTTGCGGACCGGCGACCTGCTGTCGCCTTGGCCGGAGGAGGCGAATCGCAAGCTGACCGGGGCGCTCGCGGCGTTGCATTTCGCTCCAACCGAGTGGGCGCGCCAAAACCTGCTCGCGGAAAATGTGCCTGACGATCGCATCGTTGTGACGGGTAACACGATAATCGACGCGCTATTGCATGTACGGAAGTTGCTCGCCAGCGATCCTCAATTCGTTGCAGCGGCGCAGCGGCAACTGCCGGCTCTCTCACAAACCAGGCGGATAGTGCTCGTCACCGGGCATCGCCGCGAAAGCTTTGGCGATGGATTCGAGCGTATCTGTTCGGCGTTGGCGCAACTCGCGCACACCTATCCGGATGTGGACATCGTGTATCCGGTGCATCTGAATCCGAGCGTACGTGAGCCAGTGAATCGTCTTCTAACGAATATTCCGAACGTTCATCTGATTGAACCGCTTGACTATTTGCCGTTTGTCTATCTCATGGATCGCGCGTATTTGATTCTGACGGATTCTGGCGGAATTCAAGAAGAGGCGCCTTCGCTTGGCAAGCCGGTGCTCGTAATGCGTGACACGACCGAACGGCAGGAAGCGGTCGACGCTGGCGTCGTGCAACTCGTTGGAACGGACTCGCAGAAGATTGTGGACGGCGTCTCGCAGTTGTTATGCGACGCTGGACGGTACGCAGAAATGAGTCGCGGCAGCAATCCGTACGGCGATGGCACGGCCTGTGAACGCATTGTCCGTGCTATTACGGAAAACCGTTTGGCGGCGGCTTTCTCTGCATAAAGATAAATAGATAACTATTCGGACGAAAAATATGGAATTCCAGACTGTTTCGGTGGTTGGACTTGGATACATCGGCTTGCCGACTGCGGCCGCTTTTGCGGCACGTCGAAAAAACGTGATTGGTGTGGATGTCAATCAACACGCTGTCGACACGATTAACAAGGGTGCTATCCATATCGTTGAACCAGAGCTCGATATGCTCGTTCATGCCGCGGTGACGCAAGGCTATCTGCGCGCAACGACGGTGCCGGAGCCTGCAGACGCGTTTCTGATCGCGGTGCCGACGCCGTTCAGTGACGGCTTCAAACCTGACTTGAGCTATATCCAGGCGGCTAGCCAGGCCGTTGCACCCGTGCTGAAAAAGGGCGACTTGATTGTCCTGGAATCCACTTCGCCGGTGGGCGCGACCGAGCAGATGGCATCGTGGATTGCGGAACTCCGGCCTGATCTGACGTTTCCGCATCAGGCTGGAGAAACCTCCGACATACGTATCGCACATTGCCCTGAGCGCGTGTTGCCTGGGCACGTCATTCGCGAATTAGTCGAAAACGACCGGGTGATCGGCGGCATGACGCCGCGGTGCGGCGAACTGGCTCGCGACCTGTATCAGAGTTTTGTCCACGGTGAGTGCATTCTGACTGACGCCCGCACAGCGGAGATGTGCAAACTGACGGAGAATTCGTTCCGCGACGTGAATATTGCGTTCGCAAACGAACTGTCTCTGATCTGCGACGAACTCGATATCAACGTGTGGGAGTTGATTCGCCTTGCGAATCGCCATCCACGCGTGAGCATCTTGCAACCTGGGCCTGGCGTCGGCGGGCATTGTATTGCGGTTGACCCGTGGTTCATCGTGGACTCCGCGCCTAATCAAGCCCGTCTGATTCGCACGGCGAGGACGGTGAACGACGACAAACCGCGCTATGTGATCGACCGCGTCGAACGCGCGGCGAAGCGCTTCAGGGATCCCGTGATCGCGTGCCTCGGGTTGGCGTTCAAGGCGAATATCGACGATCTGCGCGAGAGTCCCGCTCTTGGAATTGCGCATCAACTGGCCGAGCGTTTCGCGGGGCGAGTGGTGGCGGTCGAGCCGAATATCAGGAAGTTGCCGGAAGTGCTCGAAGGCATGGTGCGACTTTGTGAATTAAACGAGGCGCTTGCTGAGGCGGACGTGGTAGTGATTCTCGTCGACCATGCCCAGTTCAAACGTGTCGATCCCATAAGACTGCAAGCGAAGGTGGTGATCGATACGCGAGGGTTGCTCTCGCATGGCTAGGCGGGAGTTCGGTCTGGTTGCGGGATATGCCACTTCTCTGGTGGGTGGCGTACTCTCGCTCGTAATGTATGCGCATATGCTCGGGCCCACCGACTACGGGCGTCTTGCGGTGAATCTCGCGCTCGTTGAGGCATTGCAAGGTGTGTTGTTTCAGTGGCACCGACTAGCGGTCGTGAGGTTCTGGGCGGAGAACGAGACGGCAGGCCATGCGTCATATTTGACTACCTACCACCTGACGTGGTTTGGTTTGGCATGTGCCGTTCTTTTCGTGTCAGGTGTTTTTGGGGTTTTCGGCGTCAAAGTCTCGACAACCGAGTGGCCGGCAGTGATTGTGATGGGGATTGCGAAGAGCGCCGCTCTGTACGCTCAGGAAATCGCTCGCGCATCGGGAGCAAGTTTGCGCTACGCAGCGGGTGCGCTACTTCTGACTATAGGCAGTTCAGTTGCAGGAGTGGTCGCCTATCGAATGACACATTCGATAACGCCCGTGCTCATGGCCTCAGCGGCCGTATTCGCCATGTTGAGCGCCCTATGTGTATGGCGCAATGGATCGCGCGTGGGTGTAGGAGGATTCAACGGCGACCATTTTCGTACGATGCTGCGATACGGACTTCCTCTGATTCCAGTCTTTATTTCTGTGACCGCTCTGACAAGGCTCGACCGCCCCATTCTGGCATTATTCGCAACTTCTTCTGTTGTCGGTGTCTATGCCGCCGCGACGGCGCTAATCGCGAACATGATCGCGGCAACCTGCCTGATCGTGGTGACGCCTGCTTATCCGTGGCTGCTTAGGGAAAGTAAATATCGTCCAGAGCATGAATACAGGCGTCTACACGCGCGGCTTGGCCTGTTGATGCTGTCGGGAGTGCTGGCGATGGCCACTGCGCTGTATTGCGGGCGCTTCGCACTGCTGCCCCTGCTACTCGGGACCGCAATAGGCGATGCCGCCGAGCCTTATGTATTGCCGCTGCTTGCGATCGCAGTTGTCGGAGCGTTCCGGGCACACTTTTTCGATCAGGCATATCACCTGTATTCGCGGACGCGAGCGCTGATGGCTATTAACGTCGCTACGCTCATTGTTGCTGTGGTCGCGGTTTACGTTGGCGCAAGGCTGGCAGGTATAAACGGGCTTCTTTGCGGATTGCTCGTCGCGAATGCGTTGTCCTTGCTCGCGAGCGCAACTTTCTCCCGGTCGTTCGTGAATCTGAAGCATTTGGCGGGTGGAATCGGGGCGCTTGCATTGGTGTCTGTCGCATCCTGTTTGACAGGCGAATGGCTAACTCGTTCGTCATCCTATGCCACGACTGATCCTGAGTTAATGGGTATTGCGTCGGCGGCGGGGGCGATGCTGGTATTCGCTGCTGGAATCTACTTAACCAATGTGGGTGCAATCCGCTCGCTGAAATGGAGGCACACGTGAAAAAGCGCTACGACGTCTTGTTCCATGTGCCTTCGCTCAAAGGCGGCGGGGCCGAGCGCGTGGCCATTGAAGTCGCGCGCTTCTTTCTTCAGCAAGGAAGATCTGTTGGATTTTTCGTGCACAGCGACGAAGTTGCGTACGATCTACCTTCAGGTGCTGAACTGATCGTTGCGAGGGGTCAAGGACATTTTCAACGTATCGCCGAGTTTCGGTCGTTGTTGAAGAGAGTCGATGTACATGCGGTTATCTCGTTTTTGCCTTATGCAAACCTCATCTCGCTGCTCGCGAACGTTGGTCGAAAGCGCTGCTCGCGGCTTATCGTCAGCGAGCATCAGTCGTATGCTCAATTCAAGCCGAATGGAATAAAGGAGCGTATTAAGTTCAGTCTGCTAAAACGGTTGTATGCGTCTAGCGATCTGATCGTCGCAGTATCGAACGGCGTCGCGGAGGATTTGCGGCAGCGTCTGAGCAAAGCTGGAGCCAGCAAGATCGTTGTAATTCATAACCCCTGCTACATCCCTGATGCCCTCCCCCTGATCAGGCGTGACGCGAGCTCTTCTTCCACGATACTGGCGGTGGGGAGACTGGCCCATGAGAAGGGGATTGACGTGCTGATTGACGCATTCGCGACTGTCAGTCGGAAACTAGCCGACGCACGTCTGGTAATCGTTGGGGAAGGTCCAAAACGAAAGGAATTGGAAGAGCAAATTGCACGGCTTAGGTTGAAGGATAAAGTGAATCTACCCGGGTTCAAGCGGTCCATCGCAGACGAGTATCGGCGGGCAGACCTCTTTGTTCTTGCCTCGCGTGCTGAGGGGTTTGGAAACGTACTGGTCGAAGCGATGTCGTTCGGGTTAAAGATCGTATCGACTGACCGCCCGGGACCGGCAGAGATCCTCGACAATGGGAAATATGGAACGCTTGTTCCAGTCGAAGATGTCGCCGTCTTAGCGGATGCAATGGTGAATGCCCTAACGGCGGAGATCGATCCGTACCAACAAATCAGGCGAGCACAAGATTTCGCGCTTGACTTGATTGGTGCGCAGTACGCAAAAGCTACGGGGATTGCGGGATGACGATCGGGCGATCCGGGTTGGCCGCACGTTTCGCAATGCTCGCCGTACTGTGCGCACTTTTTTTGAGTGGTTCCACGCTAAATAGTTTTGGCTTGAACTACTCGACCGATTCGACGGCAGGCGGTTTCAAACTTCATCCCTACACTATTCTCACGGCTATTGCGGTGGTTCTGTTGGCATGTGGGCCACGGGCGTTTGAGCGTTGTATGGCCGTCAGGCAGTTTCGCACGGCAATGGCGGGAGCCGCGGTTACGTTTGCCGTTCTCATGTTAAAAGCAATCACCGGGGCCGGGCAGGCGCTAGGATTCGCCGTAGACACGGTTTTTTCTGCCTTTCTCATGGCGGCCATTCTGCCTTTTTTAGCTGCCGGCATTACCAAATGCCTGTCCATGGCCTTGATGCTGTTTCTGCTAATCGAGTGTACGATCGCGCTGATTGAGGTTACAACGCATGTCAATTTGATACCGATTGACACGTGGTACGGACAGTACTTTCGCGCTACTGCGCTGCACGGACATCCGCTGAACAATGCGCTTATTCTGGTAACAGTGGCGACGGCGCTGCAGGCATATGCGCGTCGATGGAATACCGGGTTAATTTTCCTTCTGACTGTGTGTGCGCTTGTCGCGTTCGGTGCACGCGGAGCGCTCGCGGCATATCTGTTGGTCAATGCCGGTACCTTCATTCGTTTCGGCCTGAGGTCAGCGCAACGGGCACTGGCTTTAATAGCTGGGGGCGCAGTGAGTCTGGCTGGTCTAGCCTGGCTTCTCTTCTCAGGATTGCTCGGAGACCGGATCACGCAGGTCGGTGCTTATGACGACAGCTCCCAGGTCCGTGTGCAGTCGATTGATATCCTGAATCACCTGAACTGGTCACGACTTCTTGTTGGCATCGACTCAAATCAAATTTCTCGTTTGATGGATGAGGCCAAGGTCGGGGTCATCGAGAATTTCGCTGTGGACTACCTTCTCATGTTCGGCGCGATTATGGCAGCGCTCTTGTTCTATTTCGTATATCGGACATGCAAGGAGTTTTTTGCGGGTGTCTCGCCTGCAGGCAAGGGGCGCTTGCTGGCCGTACTGTTCGTTTTTGTGTGTACTGCACTGACGAACAACTCATTGGCGACCAAAACGTCGGCTCTGTATCTTCTGATGGTCGGATTGTGGTGTGTTAGAAGCCGATTCCTGATGCACGAAATTTCCCGGTGAAAGGCGCATGGGTTAGTCGATGGCGCGTTGAGTTTATTCGATCTTTCGATGTAGGAAGTCGTATCTTGGAATGAGATTGCTTGCGATTCTGCTGTCCAGCGTGATGTATATAAATTGAAATGAAAAGATCCTCGAATCAAAACACACCACACACGGTCATACAACTTGGTCCGAGCTTAACTGCTCAAGGCGGCATTGCATCTGTTCTTTCTGGCTATGCGTCGTATCAGGCTGGGTTCACGCGACTTGGTTATCGTCTAGTTTTCATAGCGAGCTGTGGAGAGGCAGGTCGAAGCTGGATTCTGACTTTCATCTCGGCATGGTGTCGATTGATTTTGCTGTCGCTACTCGGTGAGGTGAGCCTTGTTCATATCCACTCAGCGACCAAAGGCTCGCTGTTGAGGAAGTCGATTCTTGCGCTTACGTGCATGGTGATAAGGAAACGCTATGTGATCCATGTTCATAACGGCGCTTTTGCAAACTATTACATGGGCCTACCTGGGTCTGTCCGCGCGCTTGTCCGGCTGGTGTTGAGAAATGCCACGTCAGTTATTTGTCTGTCCGCTCACGCGCGTGAGCAGTTCATTGCGATGAAGCTGGCGGTGCCGGAGAAATGCCAACTGGTGTACAACGGCATCAACGATCCATTCGAGCAGAACTTGAAGTTATCTGATCCGTCACGGGAGGTTGCGCTTAGTTTTCTCGGTAAATTGTGCGAGGCCAAGGGAATCGTCACGCTGTTCGAAGCGCTAGCGTTACTGCCACAGTCTGCGCCCGGATACAGATTGTTCGTGGGCGGTTCTGGGGAGGCAGGAATGTTATCAAAGTGGATAAGCCAATATGGCCTTAGCGAGCGTGTCGTCTGCATGGGTTGGATTGAAGGCGAAGAGAAGAATTGTTTGCTGAGAAATACCGAGATATTCGTACTTCCTTCACGGAGCGAGGGATTTTCTGTCGCAATCCTCGAAGCAATGGCGTTCGGTATCGCCGTGGTATCCACCCGAATTCCTGGCGTGGTGGACGCGATCAGACAAGGAAAAGATGGCTTGCTGGTCCGACCGGACGACGTCGCAGGGTTGCGCGACGCCATTTTGCAACTTCTGAATGATGCCACGGCGCGCCAACGCTTTGGCGCTTCGGCAAGACAACGTTTTCTTGACCATTTCACGATTCAGCGTACGGCACTCCACCTAGCTTCGGTTTACGAGGGAGCCATGCGATGAACATGCTCGCGCATACCTGCCGGGCGGCGCCTATCGAGCACTAGCGCGGGTTGGTCCGCTGATAGTCTTTACGTTCCTTGTGTATCGATTGAACAACGTCTCTTTTTTGCTAGAAGGATGCGGAATGACAACCTGTCCAGGTTATGCATATAGCGATCTGAAGCAGAAATGCTTCATGAACTCAGTCAACTGCGGAGCATGTATGAACTTGTGCGGAATCAAGTTATGAAACGTATTGAACTATTCTCATGCCCCATGGATATAGCCACGATGGATGGGACAGTCGAAGCGATCAGCTCTCGACTTGAGCGAGGAAAGTTCACTCAGCATGTCGTGATCAATGTAGCGAAACTTGTGCGTATGCAGAACGATGCGGAATTGGCCGCATCGGTTCGGGCATGCGACATCATTAACATCGACGGCATGGGCGTTGTCTGGGCGGCACGACTGTTAGGAGTACCGGTTCCCGAGCGCGTAGCTGGCGTGGATCTTTTTGAACGCTTGCTGGCGTTGGCATCACAGAAGGATGTACCGGTGTTTTTGCTCGGCGCGACCGACGCAGTGGTGACACGGGCGGCAACTGTAGTCTCGGAACGGTATCCGGGACTGCGAGTCGCAGGTCATCACCATGGCTACTTTTGGGGCGATGAGGAAGCTGCGGTCGAACTGATCCGTCGATCGGGAGCGAAGTTACTTTTCGTGGCGATCACGTCACCGATGAAGGAGAACTTTATCGATCGGTGGAAAGATCGTCTCGGCGTTGACTTCGTCATGGGCGTGGGTGGAACGTTCGACGTTGTGGCAGGAAGGGTGCGCCGTGCGCCAAGCTGGATGCAGCACTGCGGGCTGGAATGGGCCTTCCGGGTGGCGCAAGAGCCGAGACGGATGTGGAGGCGCTATCTCGTCACGAATACCAGGTTTATGCTGATGTTGCTAAAAGCGCGTCTCGCTTCGGCCATGCACAGGACGGCACGCGGACATGGTCGGTAGGGTTGCATGGCTGTCCTGCGTATATCGGAGCCTCTTGGCATGCAGCATGTCGCCGCTTGCTGAACGAATCGCGGCGCGCACATAGTTATATATCGAGCGCGTAGCGCGAGGGTATAGACGCACACTGTCGATTCAGCTACTCCAACAAGTCCATGAATGATGCGATGTACTACACCAATGTTGAAAAGCGCAGTCTTCCGAGGTGCCGACACATCGGCTGCGGTGTGCTCAGTCATCTACAAGGAGTCTAATGAAACGCCTAAAGCCATTTCTGTGCGTGTTTGTTTTGTCTTGCTGTTGGTCTGCGCATGCTCAAGATCTTTCCATGCAATGGAGCGATCCTACGATCTCATCGCTTGGCAGCACTTTCACTACACTCGCTCGATCGGACTGGCAAGCCGGTCTTGGTTTGTTATCTAGCGTTCAAAGCCCATCTGCAGACAATGTGACGATCGTCGACGATCCGTTCGTGGCGGGACGGAAGGTCGTTCAGGTATATGTCCGCAGCGGCCAGAATTACTCGCAAGTGGCAAATGGTTCGGTCCGTGCGGAAATGGTCTTTAAGAGAGACGTAAAGTTCGTCCAAAAGCAAGACTATCTGGTGCGATGGAGTACCTACATACCAGCGAGCTATGTGTTCGATCCTAAGCTCCTGATGGTTATTACCCAGATTCACCAAAGCGCGTTGGCCGGTTCCCCGGCAATGGAGCTGGATCTGAATGGCAGCAATTATGTCGTTTCAGTGCGCGGTAATAGTCACGAGGCTTATAGCAAGCAAATCTGCTGTGCGTCGCAGGATCAGGGGAAATGGGTTAACTGGGCTCTGCGCTATGTTCCCGATTCGAGCGGCGCTCATGCGTCAACGCAGTTATGGAAAAATGGCGTTGCTGTCTTTGCGACCCAAGGAGTGCCGAACGCATACCCGGGAGACAACGACGCCTACCTAAAAATGGGAATCTACCTACTGTCACCCTTCCAGAGCCTCAACCAGATCACTCTCCTATTCGGGGAGGTCACGATTGGTCAGCAGTGAACGTCGTGACAAGCTGCATTCGGCTGGTCACGCGAAGTCATGACGCGCGAGATGGGGCCGGCGCAACGACTCTGTGGGCGTGAGCCGTGACTGATCGCAACAAGCCTCCCGAATCAGATCACTTGCGGCTGCGCTGGAATCGGCATCGGGGATTTGTCAAAAGAGTAAAGTGGCGCATGACGAAAACAAGGACAGAGCGGGCAGGATGTAATTCTCTATCCGGACTCGCGGTCGTTTCGCCCCCTCACCCCCGCCTAACCATCAAAAACCCCACCCCAATCGCCGCCAGAAAACCCCCACAGCACCGATTAAACCACCGCCTGACTCTCGCACGCACCAGCCACTTCCCAAGATACATCCCCGCCCACGAATACAACGCGATAGCGAACCACTCCAACACCAGAAAACTCGCTCCCAGCACCGCAAACTGCGGCAACATCGGCTTCGCGATATCGACAAACTGCGGCAAGAACGCGGTGAACACCAGAATGGCTTTCGGGTTACCGGCAGCCACGAGGAACTCTCTCCGTGCGACCCGCGCCAGCGAGGCATCTTCCTGCTGCGTCGTGTCGATGGTAGGCGCATCGCTACGCCACAACTGAATGGCCAACCAGATCAGATAACCGGCACCGGCCAGTTTGATCGCGAGAAAGAACCACTCCGATGCGTGCAACACGACGGCGAGACCGGTTGCGGCAAGCACGAGCATTACCGCGAATGCAACCAGGCGCCCCGTGCCGCCGACGAACGCGGTCATGAAACCATGACGCGCCGCCACATTGATCGACAACAGGTTATTGGGCCCGGGCGCGAGATTGATCGCGAAGCAGGCGGGCAGAAAGAACAGCCAGGCGGTAATGGACATGACGGCTCGCACGTAGAAAGAACGCAATCGCGACGGGCCGCGCGGCAAGACGACGCGCGCGGCACCCTCATGCGATTGTAGCGAAGCGGGTGAGGCCGATGTCGAGGGTGCGCTTAATTCACCGCTTTGACAAACCCCGGATCGCCGATCAACGCGTCGACGCTCAGCCTGACCGTATCTTCAATGGCGATGGTGCTGCTGGTGAACTTCGGCGATTTTTGCTTAACCGTCTTGGTGGTTGAGAACACAACCTTCTGGGTCGCGGCGTCGGTCACCACGTAGCGCATTTTCAATGTCCAGAACGCCGGCGAGCGCGTGTCGTCCACAGTGAATTTCTCGATGCTGCCGCTGAGAACCCGCTTGCCCTCGTCGAGATGAAAACCGGCGATCCGCAAGCTCTTCACAATGCCGTTGCGCACGGTTTCATTGATGTCGTTCTTGAGCACGATGCCCGTCATCGCCGTGTTTTCGATGCGGTTCGGCGAAACTTGTCCGTTGCGAGCGGGCATGTAGGCGAAGTCACTTGCAGGGGCGACGCTAAGCCAGCCGGTCGGATGCGCTACCGTGCGTGCCGAGCTATTCAGGCCGAACCACGACCACGAGCAGGCGGAGAGCATCAACGGCAGCGCGATCGTGCCGCATCCCTTGAGCACGGTCGAGGTCAACGGTGAACGCATGGCATTGAGCGATTGCGGCACGGACGCGCTCCGATGCGGCGACTCAGGCGCTGTGCTGGAAAAAGCGGCGGTCGAGGTCAGAGGAGTTGCCCTTTTAAATTGAATCATGCCGGGGGAATAACCGCCATGGTAACAGCGGCCCGGATCCGGGCATCTCTTATTCACGGAGCCTTCCGCCTCCCGCAAGAAATAAACACGCCACGCCGTCAGAAGAACCCGGCTTTCCCTTGAGTCATATCCACCAACGCTCGCTGCGCATCATCCACCATGTTGATGGGCAAGCGGATCGTCATCTTCACCAGCATCGCGTAGGCGCTGTCCACGAGCGCGTAGCCTTCGGCGTCGATCCATCGGCGCACTTTCGCCTCGTCGGCGTAACTGACCTCGACGGTCAGCGAAACCTGCGCGATGCGCTCGACGCGCGGCGCATCCAGCAGCGCCGAAGCGATCGCATCGGTGTACGCGCGCACGAGGCCGCCGGCGCCGAGCTTCACGCCGCCGTAGTAGCGCACGACGGCGGCCAGCACGCCGTCCAGATCATGATGCCGCAGCACTTCGAGAATCGGCCGGCCAGCGGTGCCGGAGGGCTCGCCGTCGTCGGACATGCCGGACTGGCCGCCGGCCAGCAGCGCCCAGCAGACATGCGTCGCGGCAGGATGCTCGTCGCGCAGGCGCCGCAATTCGGCCATCGCGGCGTCGCGGTCGGCAACCGGTATCGCGTACGCTATAAATCGGCTCTTGCGTATCTCGAGTTCCGCGCTCAACGCCGCGGGCAGGGTGTAAGTGGGCAAGGCAAGGAGTTCGGTAGATAAAAAGTACGGGCCGCACGCGGCCTCGTGCCCGCCATGGTAACGGATCAGCGGCCGCTGACGGGTCATCTCCGGGACGACCCTGCACGGTCTGCGCGCCTGGTTTGCGGCGAGTGTTGCGCCGGCCCGCTCGCCGCGCGCTTACCGGGTAAGTCATGGCAATGCGCCGGACGGCAGGCACGGCGCGCGTCAATCGGAAATTGCACATTCATCTACAATCTTTTGCTGAACACGTGCGCCTGTTCGCTGCGACCAGCGCGTCATCAAGGAGACAGCATGCTTGACCTATCCACGTTAGGGACTTTCGTTGCCGTTGTTCTCGGGCTCTTTCTGATTCCGGGTCCGGCCGTGCTGCTTGTGTTGACGCGCACCTTGCATGGCGGCCGCAAGGCCGGCATTCTCACCGGCCTCGGCATTGCGGTTGGCGATTTCATTCATACGCTGGGCGCATCGGTCGGCCTCTCGGCGCTGCTGATGACCTCGGCGCTGGCCTTCAACGCGGTCAAGTTCGTCGGCGCCGCCTACCTGGTTTATCTGGGCGTTCGCGCGTTGCGCGAGAAAGAGGCGAGCGCGCATATGCCGGCCGTCGCGCCGGTGTCCGCCTCGAAAGCCTTCTTCCAGGCTATTCCCGCCGAAGTATTGAATCCCAAGACCGCGTTGTTTTTTCTTGCGTTTCTGCCGCAGTTCGTTCGTCCCGAACACGGTTCCACGTTTCTGCAGTTCACCGCGCTCGGGCTGATTTTTGTCGGCATGAGCGCGCTCTATACGACGTTGATCGTGTTGACGATTCGTCCGCTGGGCAAATTCGTCAAGCGTCTGACGTGGCTGACGCGCTGGCAGAACAAGATCATCGGCGTGCTGTTCATTTCGCTCGGCCTGCGCGTGGCCACGCAAACGCGTTGATCGAACGACGCGGCCTCGCTTGATCGCAGCGGCAGCGAAATTGCGTTTGCGCTAGATATTGCGGCGTTGTCGCCTGAGGCGGCCTTCGCGCGCGTATTCCATCTGGCCTTCGGTGCGAACCGCAAGCCTTTCCTGCTCGGCGCGGCTCATTTGCCGCGTATCGTCGATCTCGCCGACCCGCAGCACTTCCTGGGCGATTCTGATGCGCAGTGTCATCAACGGTTCGCCACGCTCCACCAGCGTGCGGTCCGCGGCGCGCGCCTGCTGGACGCCGCCGTCGATCAGGTTGCGCAGTTCCAGCAGCGTGAGCCGCTGCCGCTGGATTTCGAGGATGAGCCGCTGGACGGCCTGCTCGTCGCGCGTGCGCCACCAGGCGCGCAGCTCGGCGAGCGTGGGAGGTTCGAAAGGTGGAAGGCGCATTGCTCAGACGAAAAAGTACTGTATATATGTACAGTATATCCCGTCTTTTTACGGGAACGCGTAGAGCACGTTCCCAGGTTGACCGGCGCCGTGGAAGTATGAAGCGCTCAGGCCAGCGCGAGCATGATCGACGTGGAAACCACGATGATGAAAAGACAAGCGGCGGTGAGAATGTCGTAGGGATACTTCATGTTATGAGCATCTGACGTAGCGGTGTGAAGGGCCATCATAGGGATAAGCGCGCTGTCCGACTGTTAAGCTTTGCAAGACATAAGCGCGGTCCGGCTACGTATGACTGGAGGGCAAAGATGAACGGAACAGCAACGCGCGTGCCCACGCGTGCACCGGAAATCGATTTCTGGTTCGACTTCGGCAGCAACTACAGCTACCTCAGCGTCATGCGCATCGAAGCGGAGGCCGCGGCGCGAGGCGTGCAGATTCACTGGCGTCCGTTCCTGCTGGGGCCGGTGTTTCGCGACCTCGGTTTCGACAATTCGCCGTTCGTGCTTCAGAAAGAGAAGGGCGCGTATGTGTGGAAGGACATGGAACGGCAATGCCGCAAATACGGCATCGCGCTAAAGCGTCCCACCACGTTCCCGCGCGCCGCGCTTCTTGCGATGCGCGTGGCGCTGCTCGGCGCGCAGCGCGAATGGATCGCCGCCTACTGCCGCAAGATCATGCAGCTGAACTTCGCGTATGACCGCGATATCGGTTCGATGGAAGTGGTGAGCGAAGCGCTCGATGAGCTGGGTTTGCCGGCGGGGGAGATCATCGCCGAAGCGCAAAGCGACGCGAACAAACTACGTTTGCGTGAACAGACCGCGGCGGCCGCGGCTCGCGGCATTTTTGGCGCGCCGACGTTTTTTGTCGGCGATGAAATGTTCTGGGGCAACGACCGGCTGGAGGATGCGTTGGACTACTGCGCGTCGCTCGCCGCGAGTGGCTAGGGTGTCGAGTGCGCGGCGCCGGATCGGCGCTCTGCTGGGTTATTCGTTACCGTCCTGGCAAAAACGGCGGCCCGGCACGTGCGACACGACAGCCTGAGCGATCTCGAGCGGCGTGCTCTCGGCGGGCACCACCCGGCGGCTCGATTCGGGCGTGTGCTTCATGGTCCATTCGACGAGCCGGTATGAGCGGCCCCAAGGATGCTGGAGCGGGTCCGAGACCTTGCATGAATGAATCTGGCTGACCCATTCGTTGCCGGGCATGGCGCGCAGATGCTCGAATACCGTGTCTTCAACCATGGTTTGACTCCTTCTTCGCGGGCCTGCAGCCCATCTTCTGGCGCGTCGTCGACACCCGGGGGAAAAAGCGCCGCCGATGTTCTGGCGGCTTCAACAGGGGATGTTGTGCCTCATGGTTGCAGCAAAGAATTAAGCCAGACTTAAGAACGCAAAAAGCGGATCGCGTAAAAGCGTAGTTGTCGCGATCAGACCCTCAAGCCCTCGCAAAATCCGCCGTTATTACAGCGATTGGGGTCGCCAACCCCGCTTCGCCTTCGGGCCCGCCCCTGATAACGTGACGAACCTCGCCCAAACGCCGCTTTCCGAGCGCCTTCGTTCGCTCGTCGATACCGTGCAGCACAACGAGCGCACGTTGCGGCGCTTTCAGAACGTCGAGTTGCGTCTGATCGGTGCTCAGGACTTCGCATCGTTTCTCGACACGCTGTTCACTCAATTGCCGCGGGAATTTTCGCTGACGGGCGTGACGCTCTGGCTCGACGACCGCGCGCCGATGCTGCGCGAGCTGCTCGAGCCGCCCGCCTTGCGCGCACTCGATCAGTCGAAATTGCTGGTCTCGCGCGAAGGTGGCCTTGCCGCACAAGGCTTGTGCGAAGAGGGCCGGCCTTGGCTCGGCAAGCTGCACGGCATGGGCGATTCGGCGCGGGGTGCATTCTTCGGCGCCGGTGCAGCACCCGCGAGCGCAATCGTGCTGCCGCTTGCCGCGGGCGATGCCGTGAGCGGCTATCTCTGTCTCGGCAGCGACGACCCCGCGCGTTTCGCCGAGGGCATGGCCACCGACATTCTGGAGCGCTTCGCGAGCATCGTGACGGCGAGCCTCGACAACGTCGCGCATCGCGAACGGCTCAAGCAACTGGGCATGACCGATTCGTTGACGGGCCTCGCCAATCGCCGCTATTTCGACGAGCGGATGCGCGAGGAGATCATGCGCGCCTGTCGCTACGGCGTGCCGGTGGCGTGTCTGTTCATCGATATCGACAGTTTCAAGCGCATCAACGACACCTACGGCCATCAGACCGGCGACCGCGCGTTGGCGGCGGTGGCGGCTTGCGTGCGGCAACAGGTGCGTCTCGGCGATACCGTGGCGCGTTATGGCGGCGAGGAATTCGCCGCGCTGCTGCAAGGCGACCGCGCCGACGCGCTTACCGTCGCCGAGCGTGTGCGGCTGGCGGTCGAACGGCTGGCTTTGCAGGACGATCATGGCGAGCGCATCGTCCTGACGGTGTCGATCGGCGTGGCGGCGCGCACGATCAGCGGTACGCCGACCGAGGCGGTCAAACTGGGCGGCGCAATGATGGAAGAAGCCGACCGCGCGATGTATCAGGCCAAACGCAACGGCCGCAATCGCATCGAGGCGCTGATTAAAGTGGGCGATGCGGAAACGGCACGTTGATCTGAGTCGCTGAAGCTCACGCCGAGTTCGCGTGACCGGCGCGACTGGATGACCGGTGTGATGGACGCAATTGGCAACTCAACGCGGCAATCTTGCGCACGGCATGCGAAAGAAACTGCGAGCCCCGCCTGGCTCCCTGTATGCCGCTTCAAGTCGCGTTCAAGTGCCCGGCGCATCCGGCGGCACACCCAGCAACTGCAGCGCTCCGCCCGTCACGCCGCTGAACACCGGGCCGGCCACCGTCCCGCCATAAAACGCCTTGCCCGCCGGGTCGTCGATCATCACGGCGACGATCAACCGCGGGTCGCTCATCGGCGCCATGCCGACGAACAGCGCGCGGTAGCGGTTTTTCGCGTATGTCGCGCCGACCTGTTTGCGCGCCGTGCCGGTCTTGCCGCCGATCCGGTAGCCTTCCACCGTCGCTGCGCGGCCCGTGCCGCCCACGCCGGTCGCCATTTCCAGCATCGAGCGGATGGCGCGCGCGGTGGCCGGCGTCGTGACCGCGTGGCCCTTGTCGCCGGATGGTGCGGCCGCGCCCGCTGCGTTGCGCAACAGACTCACGCGATGCATCGTGCCGTCGCCGGCATAGGCCGTGTACACCTGCGCCATCTGCAATAGCGACGCGGACAGCCCGTAGCCATACGCCATGGTCGCCTGTTCGATCGGGCGCCAGCGTTTATACGGACGCACCTTGCCGGATGCCACGCCCGGAAACGTCAGTTCCGGGCGCAAACCGAGCCCGTATTCCTGATACTTGGTCCAGATTTTCTCGGCCGGCAGATTCAGCGCGAGCTTGGCGAGCGCGATGTTGCTCGACTTCTGCACGGCTTCGGCGACGGTCATCACGCCATGATTCGAGGTGTCGTGGATGACGGCCGGCCCGATCTTGTACCAGCCGGGCGCGGTATCGATCACGCTCTGCGGCCGCACCTTGCCTTCGTCGATCGAGAGCGCGACGACCACCGGCTTGATCGTCGAGCCCGGCTCGAACGTATCGACCACCGCGCGATTGCGCAACTGGCGGCCGGTCAGGCGGGCGCGGTCGTTCGGATCGAAGCTCGGGTAGTTGGCGAGCGCGAGAATCTCGCCGTTGCGCGCGTCGAGCACCACCACGCTGCCGGCTTCGGCGTGATGTCTGGCGATCGCGTCCTTGAGTTGGGCATAGGCGAGCTGCTGAATCCGCCGGTCGATCGTCAGGTGGATGGTTTCGCCGTTCTGCGCGGGCACGAGTGGCCGCGTCTCGGACACTACGCGGCCCAGGCGATCGCGGATCACTTCGCGCTGGCCGGGCACGCCGAGCAGTTGCTCGTTGGCGGCGAGTTCGACGCCCTCCTGGCCGTTGTCTTCGATATCCGTGAAGCCGACCACGTGCGCCGCCGACTCGCCTTCAGGATAAAAACGCTTCGAATCCGCGATCTGCGTGATGCCCGCGAGGCCCAGTTTCGACAGATGCCCGGCGGTCTCGGCATCCACCTGACGCTTGAGCAGGACAAAGGTCTTGTTGCCGTTCAGACGGCGGCGCAGTTCCGCCAGCGGCAGATCGAGCAACTTGGAGAGCGGCGCGACAGCGGCTTCGTCGATCAGCTTGGGCGAAGCCCAGATCTCGTAGGTTGCGAGGCTGACGGCGAGCATCGAGCCGTTGCGATCGACGATCCGCCCGCGCGTCGCGTCGAGTTCGAGGGTGCGCTGATAGCGCTTTTGCCCCTGATCGACGTAGAAGTCCTGGTTCACCACCTGCACCCAGAACGCGCGTCCCGCGAGCGAGGCAAACGCGCCGAACATGAGCAGGACGATGAATTTCGAACGCCACATCGGCAGGCGCGCGGCCAGCAACGGGTGCTTCGCGACGGGCGCGTAGGGATCGTGCGACTGCGATTTCTTCTTCTGGATCATTGGATGCGCATAACGAACAGCTCGATTAACTTGCGCCGCCCGAATCGGCGGCGGTGAACACCTTGAGTTGCCAGCGGAAACGCACGGCCAGCATGCGCACCGCGAAACCCCCTGCGAGCACGCCGACCGAAGCCGGCCCCGGCGCTACGCCGCAGGCTTGCAAGGCCACATACGCGGCGCCGGCGCCGAGCGCGATGCTGGCGTACAACTCCTGACGCAACACCAGCGGCATCTGATTGCACAGCACGTCGCGCAACATGCCGCCGCACACGCCGGTGATCGCGTCGGCCAGCACGACAATGGCGGGGCTCACGTCCATCGTCGCGGCCACGTCGCAGCCGATCACCGTGAAGGCGATCAGGCCGATCGCATCGACGGTGACGAAGAGCCTTTGCCAGTTGCGCAGCCACTTCGCGCACGCCGCGGCAACCGACGCCGCCCCGATTGTAATGAGAACGTAATCTGGATGCGAGATCCACGCAAGGGGGTAGTGTCCCAGCAGGACGTCGCGCACCGTGCCGCCGCCGAGCGCGGTGACGGTGCCGACGAGGCACAAACCGAAGCGATCCATGCCGCGACGCATGCCCATGAGCGCGCCGGACATGGCTTCCGCGACGATCGCGAGCAGGTAGAGGAGATGGAGCAGCATGACGGCGAGCCTCTGGAACGGCGCTCGCGGACGGCTCCGGCCTGGAGCGCACTCGCGCGGCGTGCGTTAGAAAGCGGCCATTATCGTAAGCGTGCCGTTAGCATGAAAATGCCTTAAGCAAAATTCGGCGATGCCAAATTCGGCTTAAGCTGGTTGCGGTTTGGCGCGTGGTAAGCGTTTGCTGAGCAAGCCGACGCTATATGCGCCGGAGGTGGTCCGAGGTGGACCGAGGCGCGCGGGCGTAAAAAAACCGCGCGGACTTCAAAAATCCGCGCGGCTGTTTCGTTCGATTAATGCGTCGACTCCGACGCGGCGTGTTAAAGAGGCGCTCCCTGCCTGTTGAGCGCCTTCTTTTTTTGTGTGCTGCTTCTGTTGGTTTCCGCTGCCGAAGTCCGTCGGCGTAAAAATGCTCAAGCAGGCAGCGCGAAGCTCGAAATCGCTTCGCGCAGCACACCCACCTGATCCTTCAGCGAATGCGCCGCGGCCGCGGCCTGTTCGACCAGCGCCGCATTCTGCTGCGTGACCTGATCCATTTCGCCGACCGCGCGATTGACCTGCTCGATGCCCGCGCTCTGTTCGCGCGAGGCATTGCTGATCTCTTCGAGAATCTCGTTCACGCGACGCACCGACTGCACGATCTCGCCCATCGTCGAACCGGCGTTGGCGACCAGCGAGGCGCCGGCTTCCACCGTGTTCGTCGAGGTTTCGATCAGTGCCTTGATTTCCTTCGCCGCGGTTGCCGAGCGTTGCGCGAGGCTGCGCACTTCGGCGGCGACCACCGCGAAGCCGCGTCCCTGTTCGCCCGCGCGGGCCGCTTCGACGGCGGCGTTGAGCGCCAGAATGTTGGTCTGGAAAGCAATGCCGTCGATCACGCCGATGATGTCGCCGATCTGTCGCGAACTGTTGGTGATCTCGCCCATTGTGCGAACCACGTCGTCGACTACGCGGCTGCCGCGCGTGGCGACGTCCGCGGCCTGGCCGGCGAGATGCGCGGCCTGCAGCGCGCTGTCCGCGTTCTGCTTCACGTTGACCGTCATCTGGTCCATGCTCGATGCCGTCTCGACGAGCGCGGCGGCCTGTTCTTCCGTGCGTTGCGAGAGATCCGTGTTGCCGGCGGCGATTTCGGTCGCGCCGATGTTGATGTTCTCCGTGCCGAGACGCACGCGCGACACCGTCTCGACGAGACCGGCCTGCATCGTCTGAAGTGCATGCAGCAGGCTGCCGGCGTAGTCCGACTGGACCGGCACGCGCGTGGCCAGATCGCCGCGCGCCATCAACTGCGCGTGTTCGACGGCCACTTCGAGATCGCCGCCGAGCGTGCGGCGAATACTGCGCAGCACCAGCAGCATGACGGCGGTGGCGATCGCGCCGAGCGCGACGGTAATGACGAGCCAGCGCAGCAGATTGGCGTAGAACGCGCTTTGCACGTCGTCCATGTACATGCCGGTGACGATATACCAGTCCCATGGCGTGAAGTGACGCGAGTAGCTGGTCTTGGCCACGGGTTTGTCGCTGCCCGGCTTGGCCCACAGGTAGTCGACGAAGCCGCCGCCGTCGCGGTTGCCCGCGTTGACGATATCGACGAACAGATGGTTGCCCGCCGGATCGGTGAATTGCGTCAGGTCCTTGCCGATCATCTCCGGCTTGAACGGATGCATCAGCATGACGGACTGCGAATTGTTGACGGAGATGTAGCCGTCGCTGCCGTAGCGCATCGCCTTGAGGGAATCGAGCGCCTGCTTTCTGGCTTCCTCTTCGGTGATCGTGTGCTGCTGGGCGAGCGTGTAGTAACGCTCGACGATATGGTTGGCCTGGTCGATCAAAGATCTCAACTGATCGCGGCGATCCGAGATCATCGAGGCACGGTTTTGCCATGCGCCGAAGCCGCCGATCAGGATCAGGCCGATCCAGAGGACGGCGATCATCGAGGCCAGTTTTTTGTTCAGAGTCATAGCGGTTTCTGCTTTCGCACAGTGGTCGGTCAGGGAGTGGATTCGCTTGCGGCGAGTGGCTTGTCGCTGACTGTGTTTACGGCGCGTCGGCAGGGGCTGCGCAGGGCAGGGGAAACCCGCTATCAGGTATTTTTATTCGTCTGACTAAATAGTCTTTTTTTCGTCGTGAGTGCGTTTTTATGCTGCGTTCGCACTGGCTTATTTATTTCATGTTGATTCAAGCGGGCTTTCCCTCCATTGCCGGTATGAAAATGGCGCCGATTGGCGAATCGATATTAAGCGTTAAGGTTTATGTAAATAAAAACGGATATTAAAACCTCAAGATCGCCACAATCGCCTAATGACCAAAACGAACGGACGCGCCGCCCGTCGAAGCCTGGTCATGGGTTGCGTCAGGATTCCACAAAACGCCAATAAAATCCAAATGATTTCTCGCGTTAGTGGATTGCAAAAAACGACACATTTTTCCACTTATCCGCAAATGGAGAAAGCCGCTGTCACGAAAAAGACGAATAAATAAAAATTCCGCTATAGTCGCCATTTTCCAGACGCCAGTCGGGCAATAGAAGAGCGCCAATAAGCCCGCCACCAGGAGTACATAAAATGAACGCCCGCGAACCTGCCTTCGTCTCCGCTTCCCGTAGCGCGCGCCTGCGCCAGATGCTCGTCAGCAACGAACTCGAATTCATGATGGAGGCCCATAACGGCCTGTCCGCCCGCATCGTCCGCGAAGCCGGCTTCAAGGCCATCTGGGGTTCGGGCCTCGCGATCTCCGCGCAATACGGCGTGCGCGACAATAACGAAGCAAGCTGGACGCAAGTGGTCGACACGCTCGAATTCATGGCCGACGCCAGCGATCTGCCGATCCTGCTCGACGGCGATACCGGCTACGGCAACTTCAACAACGTGCGCCGCCTCGTGCGCAAGCTCGAACAGCGCGGCATTGCCGGCGTGTGTATCGAAGACAAGCAATTCCCCAAGACCAACAGCTTCATCAACGGCGAAGCGCAACCGCTCGCCGATATGGATGAGTTCTGCGGCAAGATCAAGGCCGGTAAAGACTCGCAGTCCGACGAGAATTTTTCGATCGTCGCGCGGGTTGAAGCGTTGATCGCCGGCTGGGGCATGGACGAGGCGCTGCGTCGCGCGGAGGCTTATCGCCAGGCCGGCGCGGACGCAATCCTGATTCACAGCAAGCTGTCGCGTCCCGACGAAATTCTCGAATTCGCGCGCGAATGGGCCGGCCGCGGCCCGCTCGTGATCGTGCCGACCAAGTACTACAGCACGCCGACCGAAGTGTTCCGCGAAGCCGGCATCAGCACGGTGATCTGGGCGAACCATCTGATCCGCGCGGCGACCTCGGCGATGCAGGCCGTCGCCAAGGAAATCCACACGAGCGAAACGCTCGTCAACGTGGAAGACAGCATCGCCGCCGTCAACGAAATTTTCCGTCTGCAAGACGCGGACGAATACTCGGAAGCGGAAGACCGCTACCTGTCGAGCGGCCGTGCGGCCGGTTCCGCGGTCGTGCTCGCGGCGAGCCGCGGCAAGGGCCTCGAAGCCGTGACCGAAGACCGTCCGAAAGTGATGCTGCCGATCGCCGGCAAGCCGCTGCTGCGCTGGCTCGTCGATGCGTTCAAGAAGCAGGGCGTGAACGACATTACCGTGGTCGGCGGTTATCGCGCCGATGCGATCGACACGGCCGGCATCAAGCTCGTCGTCAACGAACAGCACGCGCAAACCGGCGAACTCGCGTCGCTCGCCTGCGCGGTCGACAAGCTGGCCGGCGACACGGTCGTCTCGTATGGCGATCTGCTGTTCCGCAGCTACATCCTGCGCGATCTCGTGGAGAGCGAAGCGGCGTTCAGCGTGGTGGTCGATTCGTCGTTGACCGACGCGGAAAACGCCAGCGTGCGTGACTTCGCCTGGTGTTCGGCCGCCGACGACCGTGGTTTGTTCGGCAATAAGGTTTTGCTGCGTCATGTGTCGAGCGGGCAAGACGCCACCTCGGCGATCGCGTCGCAAACGCCGCATGGCCGCTGGGTCGGTCTGCTGAACGTGCGCGGTGAAGGCCGTGAGCGTTTGCAGGCGGTGATGAGTCAGCTGCAGGCGCGCGCGGATTTCGCGTCGCTCGACATGCCCGCGTTGCTGAATGCGCTGATCGAAGCGGGCGAATCGATCGAAGTGCAATACGTGCACGGTCACTGGCGCGGCGTGAACGACCTTGAAGACTTCCGCCGTGCGGGCGACTTCGCGCATGCGCAGGCGCCGTTCGCGGCCGCGGCCGGTGCGGTGGATAAAGGCGCGTTCAACGGCGCGACGAACGCAGCGAGCGGAGCCGCGCAATGATCGAGGCAGCACAGTTCGTCGAGGCGGCGCGTGAGCGCGGCTTCGACTGGTACGCGGGCGTGCCGTGCTCGTATCTGACGCCGTTCATCAACTACGTGTTGCAGGACGAATCGCTGCATTACGTGTCGGCGGCCAATGAAGGCGACGCCGTCGCGTTGATCGCGGGCGTCACGCTCGGCGCGCAAAACGGCCGGCGCGGCATCACCATGATGCAGAACTCCGGGCTCGGCAACGCCGTGAGCCCGTTGACCTCGCTCACGTGGACTTTCCGTTTGCCGCAATTGCTGATCGTCACGTGGCGCGGGCAGCCCGGTGTCGCCGACGAACCGCAGCACGCGCTGATGGGTCCGGTTACGCCGGCGATGCTCGACACCATGGAGATTCCGTGGGAAACCTTCCCGACCGAAGCCGACGCCATTGGCCCGGCGCTCGATCGCGCCGTCGCGCACATGGATGAAACCGGCCGCCCATACGCGCTCGTGATGCAGAAGGGCAGCGTGGCGCCGTATGAGTTGAAGGACAGCGGCGCGAACGAACGCCGCGCGCCCGTCACGCCGCAATCGCAGTTCACGAATGTGGCGGCGAGCGAACTGGCTTCGCGGCACGACGCGCTGAACAAGGTGATCGCGCACACGCCGCTCGAATCGACGGTGGTGCTCGCGTCGACCGGCTTTTGCGGGCGCGAACTCTACGCGATCGACGACCGTGCGAACCAGTTGTACATGGTCGGCTCGATGGGTTGCGTGACGCCGTTCGCGCTGGGTCTTGCGTTGTCGCGTCCCGACCTGCATGTGGTCGCGCTCGACGGCGACGGCGCCGCGCTGATGCGCATGGGCGCGTTCGCCACCATCGGCGCGTACGGTCCGTCGAATCTCACGCACGTGCTGCTCGATAACGGCGCGCACGATTCTACCGGCGGTCAGGCGACGGTGTCGTCGCAGGTTTCGTTTGCGGGCGTGGCCGCGGCGTGCGGTTATGCGTCGGCTGTCGAAAGCGACGACGTGAATGCGATCGATGCCCTGTTCGAAGCGGCGCCGCTCGACGGCCCGCGCTTCGTGCGTCTGGCTATTCGCCGCGGCACGCCTGACGGGCTGCCGCGCCCCACCATCACGCCGCCCGATGTGAAGACGCGTCTGATGCGCCACATCGGCGCCGCTTAAAGTCAAGGAACCCTCATGCTGCTGCTCAATCCAGGCCCAGTGACGCTCACCGAACGCGTTCGCAACAGCCTGTTGCAGACGGATCTGTGCCACCGCGAAAGCGAGTTTTTCGATCTGCAGGAAGAGGCCCGCACGCGCCTCGTCGACCTCTACGGTCTCGACGCCAGCGAATGGCAGGCCGTGTTGATGACCGGCTCCGGCACGGCGGCAGTCGAAAGCATGACTGCCGCGCTGGTGCCGCAGAACGGCAAGCTGCTCGTGGTGGAAAACGGCGTGTACGGCGAGCGTATTTCGCAGATCGCCACGCAGTACGGCATCGCGCATGAATCGCTGAAGCACGACTGGATGCAGGCGCCCGATCTCGCGAAGATCGCCGAACGCCTCGACGCGGATAAGGCGTTCACGCACGTCGCCGTGATCCATCATGAAACCACCACCGGCCGTCTAAACGATCTGGCGGCGCTCGGCGCATTGTGCCGCGAGCGCGGACTGCGTCTGCTGGTGGACGGCGTGAGCAGCTTCGGCGCGGAAACGATCGATTTCGCCGACGCCAGTCTCGACGCGGTCGCCGCCACGGCGAACAAATGTCTGCATGGCGTGCCGGGCGCGTCGTTCGTGCTGGTGCGCCGCGCGGCGCTCGCGCAGGCGGCGAGTCGCACGTATTACCTGGATCTCGGCCGTCTCGCGAAGTTGCAGGACCAGCGCAACACGCCGTTCACGCCGTCGGTGCATGCGTATTACGCACTCGTCGAAGCGCTGCGCGAACTCGCCGACGAAGGCGGCTGGCGCGCGCGTCACGCACGCTACGCGGCGCTGGCTGAACAGGCGCGCGCGGGCCTTGCCGAGCGCGGCATCGGCAGCGTGTTGCCGCCGGAAGAGTCGTCGGTGGTATTGCGCGCGTACCGCTTGCCGGAAGGCATTGCGTATCCGCAACTGCACGACGCGCTGAAGGCGCGCGGCTTCGTCATCTATGCAGGGCAAGGCGGCTTGTCGGCCGAACTGTTCCGCATCTCGACGATGGGCAACATTCACGCCGCCGACATCGACCGTCTGTTGCAAGGCTTTACCGAACTGATGCGCTGATTGGCGTAGATGGGCGCTTCCGGTGGCTGGCCGTGCAACGCGGTCACACCGGGTCTTTATCCGGCGGCCCATCGGGGCGCTGCGGTTCCTCGGTGTGATGGCCAGGCGACGGCGGTACTAGCGGATCGGCTTCCGGGTCGCGATTCGGATCGGCGTTGGGGTCGGGAATCGGACTGGTATGCATGTCGTAGCTCATGGCAGCACCTTTGAGTGGAGAAGAGGCCAGTGCGGCGACGGCGTCGAACTCACGCCGGCCGTTCTCTTCAAGCGTAGGCCTTTCCGGCACACCGCGTCTCCTACTTTTTCACGCGACGACCCACGCTGAGCTGCCAGTAGCGCTCGGTCGCGAAGACGTCGTCGTAATTGCCCGCGCCGAATGCGCGCAACTGGCTCTCATAAGCATAGACCGCCTCGCGTTTGAGTTGCGCGCGGCGCTGCGCGTCGATGGTGTGGCCGGCGCTCGGACTGGCCGGCGTCGCGACGATGCCGCGCTGCGCGAGATCGGCGAGCCGCGCCTGCACCACGCCGGGCGTGCGCCGGTGAATCGCTTCCTCGTAGCCGAACCAGGTCAGATGCGACAGGCGCGGCAGGATTTCACAGCAGGCTTCGAACACTCGCACGTGATCGTCGTGATACAGGCCGAGCGGCATCAGCAAGGTGTTGGCGGTAGTGCGGTAGATGGTTTCTTCGAGCGCCGCCGCCATTTTGCTGATCGAGGGCGAGTCCAGGTACTGGCTGTCGCGAAACGGCATGCGCAGCGGAATCGCGTCGAGCACTTCGAGTGCGCGGTTGTCTTCCAGCGTGCGTTCGTGGATGGCCTGATGGGCGTCCGTGAAGCCTGCCTTTTTATCCCATTCGGTATGCATCGTCTGCTCGGGCGGCGCGGCGAATACCGTGCAGACCGCGGCGTCGGGGTGGGCGGCGAGCAATGCGCCGCAACTGAAGACGGCGTCGTCGAAATGGGGCGAGACAATAAAAAGGCGTGGGCTGGTTTCGCTCATGGGGCGTGTGTTGGGTTCGCGACGCGCGGGCCGTGGAGGAAGCGGGTAGTGGCTCGAGTGTCGCGCCGATGCTTGGAAAAATGCGGCGGTACATCAGCTTAGGCGGAATCGTCGCGGCTTGCGCGGCGGGTTTGTGGTGTGCAAGCGGCGTGCCTGAAGGGCTCGGCGGGTAGCGGGTTCTGCAGAGGCTCACCGTGCGGGTGGAAGGTTTCCCGGATTGGCTCACCTTTGCGCGGCGAGACGGCGTCGTTGTGATGGGCAGTACGTGACGTTTCGTGCGCGCTGAACCCTGGCGAATCTCGATCCCGGAACGCCGCTTTGGCTAAGCAGGTGCCGCCATCCTCATGACTTTAATCCTTCCTGTTAATCGCTCACATGTGAGCGCAAAAATTGATTAAGAGCTCATATGTGATCGATTAAGATGATTTTCTTGACCGGGAAGCGATGCGCGCGGACAATAGGGGAACCAATATCACGACGTTTACCGCTCACATGGAAACCGCAAAGCCGCATAAGCGCTCACATGTGAGCGCTAAGAGAAAAAGAGATCCGCTCCCTCTACCTGTCGTGCGTGCCTTGAAGAAACTCGGAGTAGACCTTGCGCTGGCGCGACGTCGGCGCCGGTTGACGCAGGCGTCAATGGCCGAGCGCATTCAGACGTCCGTAGCTACGCTGCGTCGCATGGAACACGGCGACGAACGTATTCCCATCGGTACGATCGCGCAGGCGTTCCTCGTCCTGGGTGAGTTGGACAAAATCAACGGACTACTCGATTCCGCTGCCGATACCATCGGGCTGACCTTAATGAATCAGCAACTGCCGCAGCGGGTTCGCAATAAACGTGTCACGCCCGAATCGGGGGCTCTATGAAGCGGCCTATGTCGCAGCAGATCGTCCAGGTGGCGCTCGGCCAGGCTGCGCTTCCCGTCGGCGCCCTGACTTTCAACAAGGACGGCGCACGCGAAAACTCAACCTTTGCTTATCACGAAGCGTGGCTGCAATCGACCGACCGGTTCGAGATCTCACCCGATCTGCAACTCGTCTACGGTCAGCAGTTTCGTAAGGCGCCCTCCAGAGACGATTCGATTTTCCACTTCGCATTTGCGGACACCGAGCCGGACGGAT
The DNA here is from genome assembly GCF_046028095.1 of Paraburkholderia phytofirmans. GTDB lineage: Bacteria > Pseudomonadota > Gammaproteobacteria > Burkholderiales > Burkholderiaceae > Paraburkholderia > Paraburkholderia phytofirmans_A. Next base: position 218,360 of record NZ_JAQQDJ010000011.1, on the reverse strand, counting down.
GGGGATGCCGGGTTATCGCGCGTGACCACGCAAGGCGTCGCAAATCGGCACAGGAGAAGGGGCAGGAGGTGCCGCGCGCCGGGCTCACGGAGATGGACTACCTGCTGGGTGTAGACGACATGAGCCGGATCGGCGCGTTGCGACTCGTGGACGAGGCGGGCAACTATTTGCGTAGCATCGAAGACGGAGGGCGTGGCACGCCGCCCTTGCTCGAACTGGGTCATTTGATCGGCGCCACTCGCGCGGTCGAGATGAACAGGGAAACCGCAGCCGACCTGAGGTATTTGCGCGGGCGCGGAACATCGCTGGGCGGCATGCGGCCCAAATGCACGATTCTCGATGAAGATGGGCAACTGGCCATCGGCAAGTTTCCGAGCGTCAACGACGACCGCAGTGTTACGCGTGGGGAAGTGCTCGCTCTTCATCTGGCCGCAGCCGCCGGCATTACGGTGGCGCAATCGCGCATCGTCATGTCGGAAGGCATCCCGGTTGCGCTTGTGCGCCGCTTTGATCGTGTTGCGAACGGCGGCCGGATTCCGTACCTCTCGGCTGGTTCCATGCTGCAAGCCTCGCGGCAGGAAGAGCACGCCTATACCCAGATAGCGGATTGCATCATCGCGCGTTGCGCCGACCCGAAGCGCGATCTCGAAGAGTTGTGGCGGCGACTCGTGTTCAATCTGCTGATCACCAACGTCGACGACCATGTGCAGAACCACGGTTTCCTGCACGTCGAGCATGGGCAGTGGCGGCTCGCGCCGGCATTCGACATCAACCCTTTTCCGGATAAGGACCCCGAGTTGAAGTTGTGGCTCAACGAAGACTACGGGCCGGTCGATTCGATCGAGGCCGTGATGAACGAAGCCCGCTACTTCAGGCTCTCTGCCGACGAGGCGAAACGCATCCTCGATGAAGTTCGCAACGCGGTCAGCGACTGGAAACGCGTCGCGAAGTCGGCGCCGGTCGGCATGACCGACGACGACCTCGATGCCTTTCAGCCCGCGTTCGAAAACGAGCAGACCAAGGTGGCGGCGGCCCTGCAATGAATTTGGGTGCGCAGGCATACAAGACAGTCAATCAATGAAGTTGAGGCGTGTGCGAGCAGCACAGATTCAGGGTAAAAAAGCTACGCTCCTTTCGCCGCCAACTGCGCCGCGTGCCTGAACGCCGCCACTATGCCCGCGACGATATCCTCGCGCAACCGTCCGTCGGCCATTTTCAGCGCATATGACGGATGCCACGTTGGCACGATCAGCCGGCCGCCGTGATCGATGGTCTGCCCCAGATATTCAGACAGATTGACGTGGGCGCCCGTCAACGCCTTCAGCGCCGTCGCGCCGAGCGTGACGACCACGCGCGGCGCGACCTGCGTGATCTCATGTTCCAGCCAGTACCGGCAAGCCTCGACCTCGCGCCGCGCGGGCGTGCGATGGACGCGCCGCTGTTCCAGCGTTTCCCACTTGTAATGCTTGACGGCATAGGTCAGATAGAGCGCCGAGCGTTCGAGGCCGGCGCGCGCGAGCACCGTGTCGAGCAGTTGACCGGCGGGGCCCGTGAAGGGCACGCCGTGCTGGTTCTCATGCTCGCCGGGTTGTTCGCCGACCACCATGAGCGCTGCCTGAGCCGGACCGGCGCCCGCGACGGCCTGCTTCGCGTTGCGCCACAACGCGCAGCGCCGGCAGGTGGGCAGCGGGCCAGTGGGCTCGCGCAAGGGTGGCGTCACCGCTGAATATTCGAGCGGCGGCATTGCCGGAACGGTGACAGTGCCACTCTGCGCGCCAAGACGGCTCCGTTCGCGCGCGAGTTGCGCGGGCAGCGGCGGACCGGCGGGCGGCGTTTTCCAGTAAAGCAGCGGCACGGGCGCCGGCGCGCCATTGAATACGCTGGCGTAGTAGGCGAGCCAGAGCGCCTCGGTAGGTTCGCTGGTGGTGGCTTCGCCGGCCATGGCGGCGGGTGGCAATGTCGGCGCGGTCGGGCCGCTCCGCTGCCGCGGCGGTAATGTCAGCGTGGTCGGCTCGCTCCGCTGGCCCGGTGGCAATGTCGGCGTGGTCGGCCCGCTCCGCTGGCTCGGCGGCAACGTCAGCGTGGCTGGCTCGTTCAACTGGCTGGCCGGCAAAGCGTGCGTGACATGCCCGTCTTCTCCCACTGCCGGCCGGCTGATTCGCAGCAGCATGCCGTTCCAGAACACCGCGCCTTGCGGCGTCGCCAGCATCCACGTGGAATCGCCCATGCGTTCGGCAAAACGCTCGGCGACCAGTTCCAGCAAATCATGATGCGGCTCGTACCAGCCGACGAATTCCGGCGGTCCCATGGACGGATCGCGTCGCCTGAACAGGGTGAGCGCCACCAGGTCACCGGTTTCATGCTCGACCGACTGGATGCGCTGATCGAGCAACGCGCCGTCGGCGTCTTGCGGATCGAGGACGTGGCGTTCGCCGTGTGTCCAGCGCCACAGGATGCGGTAGAGCAGGGGCCACCGATCCGGCGCGTAAAAGCACGCCGCTGTTTTCAGCCAGGCGAGCAGCTCACGAGGAATGGCGGGCGTGGGAGCGGCCGCAGCGGAGGAGGAACCTTGTTGAACGCTTGCGTTGCCGCTATCCGAGCCGGCCGAATCACACGAATCGCATTCAACCCACTCGATCTGCTCCGGCTCGACGCCTTGCCGCAGCAGTTCCCGCGCCGCATGGCGCCAGGCGGCAAAAGACGGTTCGATAGAAATGCGTTTCATGCGGATGCGCCGCGGCTATGCGTAGCTAAACGCATGAATCCGTGCGGACTGAAATACTGTATGAATATACAGTATGCGCCTGAAGGCCGGTCCAGATCAAGCGTGTTACCGCAGGGAAATGGAATTCGTGACCGGGGGGCTTCTATTGAGACCAAGTCAGGGCCCATGGACGCTTCATGACCGAACCAAGCCCAATAGCGGCCACTACCGATCGGCCCTCTGCAAACCTTCCAACGTTCGCCGAAGCGGCGTCCACAGCTTTACACCCGGCGGAGCGGACAGCGGCGGCCGCCGATTGATGATGTAATTGGCGCCCTCACTCTCTTTTCATTTACCGGGGGACACCTGCATTGGCTAACGAACAAACCCTTGAACGCTGGATTGCAGAAGAACGGGACGTGCTTGCGAGAATCAATGCCGGGCCGGGACCGGGTCTCGCGAGTCCGGAGCAGATCGCGGGCAAGTCGGGACTGGAAGTATTGCAAGCGATCGTCGCGGGCGAATTGCCGTACGCCGCGATCGCCAAGACGCTCGACTTTACCCTCATGGAAGTCGCTGCGGGACACGCGGTGTTCCAGGGCACGCCACTCGCCCAGCATCTGAATCCGCTGGGCACGGTTCACGGCGGCTGGATGGCGACACTGCTCGACTCCGCGCTTGGCTGCTCAGTGCACACGATGATGCCGCCCGGCCGCGGCTATACGACCGCCGAACTGAGCGTGAACTACGTGAAAGCGGTGACACCGCGCCTGCAGCGTGTCCGCGCCGAGGGCAAAGTGATCCACTGCGGCCGTCAACTGGCGACCGCGGAAGCACGTCTGGTCGGCCCCGACGGCACGCTTTACGCCCATGCCACGACGACCTGCCTTGTGTTCGAGCTACCTAACCGATAAGTCGGGATTTCACGCGGCCCGCTGCCCGCCAGATCGTCGGTCGCGTAACTCACTTCATCGCCACGCGCATCCCGCCCTTCGACCTTCGCGCAATCGACCGGCCTACAGCTTGCGCAAATCCTCAGGCGTATCGACGTCGCGCAAAATACCCGCATCGTCGACGTCGAGCCGCGTCACCTGCTGCGACATGAACAAGGATCTGGCGCCCGTATCGCCGTCGAGCGCCAGAAGCGCGTCGCGATGCTCGATGCCGAAGCCGACCGGATGTCCGCGCTGCCCTTTGTAAAACGGCGCGACCAGCGAAGCGCCACTGTCCAGCGCGCGCGCCACGTCTTCGATCGTAGTGGTGTCGATGCGCGGCATGTCGGCGAGCGCGACGATCCAGCCCTCGGCCTCCGCGCTAGCCTCGACGCCGGCGGCAAGGCTCGTACCCATGCCGCGTTCGGCGTCCGCCGCGAACACCACGTCGCAGCCGGCGTCGTTGAGCAGTCGCGCGAGCGCGTCCGAACCCGGCCGCACCACGGCCACCACCTGCGTCACGACCCGCAGCAGCCGATGCGCGGCTTCATGCGCCACCGGCGTGCCGTCGGGCATGCGTGCCAGCAGCTTATTGTGCAGGCCGTCGGGGTCGAAGCGCGAACCGAAGCCGGCGGCGAGCAACACGCCAGTGGCAAGCGAGGCGTAGGCCATGGGCGGGCACCGGTAGAAGGGATGAGGTTGATTGTGCGATGCAACGCGGGCTCAGGCAAGCGCCAATATAAAGGCGCGGCGCTGGGCCTTCGATTCGTACCGCGAGCGCAAAAGCGCGCACATCAAACCTGCACCCCACTCATCACCTTATCGAGCGTGATGGGCAAATCGCGCACGCGCACGCCGGTGGCGTGATACACCGCGTTCGCAATCGCCGCCGGCACGCCCGTAATGCCGATCTCGCCGATACCTCGCACCCCGAGCGAGTTGATATACGGATCCGGCCGGTCGATAAAGGTGATGTCGAGCGAGCCGATATCGGCATTCACCGGCACGTGATACTCCGCCAGATTCGCGTTGGTGAAGCGGCCATAGCGCGTATCGAGCGAGGTCTCTTCCTGCAGCGCCGCCCCGATACCCCACACGATGCCGCCCATCAACTGGCTGCGCGCCGTCTTCTGGTTGAGCACGCGCCCCACGTCGTACACGCCGACCACACGCGCCACGCGGATCGCGCCGAGATCGGCATCGACATGCACCTCCGCGAACACCGCGCCAAACGAGTGAAACGAGTACTTCTGCTTTTCGTCGCCGGGCTTGACGGTCGCACTCGCCTCGATCGGCTTGCCGCCCGAGCGCGCGATGATCGCCGCCGCCGGATCGCGCTTGCCCGGTTGCGAGCGGCTCGTCACCCAGCCGTTTTCGACGGTGATGTCGTCGAGCGCGATGCCGTGCACGGGCGATGCCTGATCGGCGAGCGCCAGCGCGATCAGCTGGCTGCGCGCCTGGTTCGCCGCATCGCGCACGGCCGGCGAGACGCTCGCGGCCGATTGCGAGCCGCCCGATCCCGGCGCTCTCGGCAACGACGAATCGCCGAGCGCGAAGTGAATGTTTTCCGGCGCGAAGCCGAGCGCGTCGGCGGCCACCTGAGTCATCACGGTATAGGTGCCGGTGCCGAGATCCTGGGTGCCGGACGCAACCATCGCGGTGCCATCCGGCAAAATCCGCGCGATGGCGCTGGCTTCGCTGCGATTGGCCGGATAGGTGGCGGTCGCCATGCCCATGCCGATCAGCGTGCCGCCGTTGCGCATCGAGCGAGGGGCGGGCGCGCGCCGCGACCAACCGAATTTCTCGGCGCCGATCTGATAACACTCGCGCAAGGACTTGCCAGACCATGGCTTGTTTTCCTGAGGATCGGCCTCGGCGTAATTCCTGATGCGCAGCGCGAGCGGGTCCATCTTCAAAGTTGCCGCGAGTTCGTCCATCGCCGATTCGAGCGCGAACGAACCGGTCGTCTCGCCCGGTGCGCGCATGAAAGTCGGCGTGCCGAGATTGAGCGGCACGAGGCGATGCGTGGTCACCTGGTTCGGCACCTCGTACAGCATGCGCGTGACCATGCAACAGGTCTCGGTCCAGTCTTCGATCACCGAGGTGTTCGAGATGCTGTCGTGGCGCATCGCGGTCAGCGTGCCGTCGTGGCGTGCGGCGAGCACGAAGTGCTGTTCGGTGCGCGGTCGCGCGCCGACCGGTCCGAACATCTGTGGGCGTTCGAGCACGAGCCGCACGGGGCGTCCGGTCTGCTTCGCGGCCATCGCGCACAACGACACGTGCGACCACGACGAGCCCTTGCAACCAAAACCGCCGCCCACGAACGGCGAAATCACCCGCACATCGGCCGGTGACATGCCGAACGTCTTCGCGATCGCGAGTGCCGCGCCGCTCACGCCTTGCGTCGAATCGTAGAGCGTGAGTTGCGGACCGTCCCAGTGCGCCATCGTGGCGTGCGGTTCCATCGGATTGTGATGTTCGATCGGCGTGGTGTACGTCGCGTCCACGTGCACCGCGCCGCTTTGCAGACCGTCGTCGAAGCTGCCGCGTTGCGTGTCTGTCTGCCGGCCTTGCGGTTTGTCCGGCGCATGCGCGTTCGGCTTGGCCCGCGTGAAGTCAACGGTCGCGGCGCTGCTCTGATACGTGATGCGCAATTGACGCGCGGCGTCGGTAGCGTGTTCGAGCGTGTCGGCCACCACCACGGCGACCGGTTCGTTGCTGTAGTGAATCTGATTATCCTGCAGCAGCGACAGGCGGCGTCCGGCCGGCGGCGCCAACGCGGGCTTGCCGCCGTTCGGCAGACGCGGCGCGTTCTGATACGTCATCACGAGCAGCACGCCGGGCAGTGACTGCGAGCGGCTCGCATCGATCGAGGCGATGGTGCCGCTCGCAATCGTGCTGGTCACGAGCACCGCATGCGCAAGACGCGCTTCGGGAAATTCGCCGGCATAGCGGGCTTCGCCGGTGACTTTGAGCAGACCGTCGGTGCGGTCGACGGGTTGACCGATCAGATTCATGCGACACCTCCCGCGCGGCCGGCGGCCTGGTTCACGGCGCGCACGATCGCGCGCTGCGCGAGCTGCACCTTGAAACGATTGTCGTGTTGCGGCCGCGCTTCGCGTAATGCGGCCGCGGCGGCGTTGCTCAATGTCGCTTGCGTGAGCGGCTGACCGTTGAGCATCTGTTCCGCGACGCTCGCGCGCCACGGTTTATGCGCGACGCCGCCCAACGCGATGCGCGCGGTCTTCACGCGGCCGCCGTCCATCTGCAATGCGGCGGCAACCGAGATCAGCGCGAATGCGTAACTGGCGCGGTCACGCACTTTCAGATAGTGGGAGTTCGCGCTGAAGAGCGGCGGCGGCAGATCGACGGCGGTGATCAGTTCGCCGGGTTGCAAAGTGGTATCGACATCGGGCCGGTCGCCGGGCAGCCGGTGAAAGTCGGCGAACGCAATGGTCCGCTCGCCGGCCGGGCCGCTCACGCGCACCACGGCATCGAGCGCGGCAAGCGCCACGCTCATATCCGACGGATTCACGGCGATGCACTGCGGGCTCGCGCCGAGAATCGCATGAGTGCGATTGTGGCCGTCGAGCGCCGCGCAGCCGCTGCCTGGCGAGCGCTTGTTGCATTGCGTGAAGGCGGTGTCGTAGAAATAGCCGCAGCGCGTGCGTTGCAGCAGATTGCCACCCACCGTCGCCATATTGCGCAATTGCGACGACGCGCCCGCCAGAAATGCTTGCGAGAGCAACGGATATTGCTCGCGCACCAGCGCGTGGTTGGCCGCATCGCTATTGCGCACTAGCGCGCCGAGCCGGATGCCGCCGTCAGGCAGCGTCGTGACCGTATCGAGTCCGCTGATATGCGTGATATCGATCAGCCGCATCGGCCGCGCTACGCCGCCCTTCATCAGATCGAGCAGATTGGTGCCGCCGCCGATGAACACCGCCCCCGGTTGCTGCGCCGCTCGCACTGCGCCGGCGACATCGCCGGCGCGTTCATAAGAGATCGCATCCATGCGTTGGCTCCGTCAGGCGTTGGGGTTGTTGTTGCCGCTCACTGGTCCGCCGCCCTCGTGCACCGCCCGTACGGCGGCCACGATATTCGCGTAGGCGCCGCAGCGGCAAATGTTGCCGCTCATGCGCTCGCGGATCTCGTCGTCGGAGAGTTGAGCGGGGCGACTGCGGACATCGGCGGTGACGGTGCTGGCGGTGCCGTTGCGGAATTCGTTCAGAAGGGCAGTCGCGGAACACAACTGCCCGGGCGTACAGTAACCGCATTGAAAGGCATCGTGTTCGATGAAGGCGCGCTGTATCGGACTCAATGCGCCGTTGGCGGCAAGCCCTTCAACCGTCGTGATGTTCTCGCCTTCGTGCATCACGGCGAGTGTCAAACAGGAGTTGATGCGGCGGCCGTCGGCGAGCACCGTGCATGCACCGCACTGACCGCGATCGCAGCCTTTCTTCGTGCCCATCAGGCCCGCGTATTCCCTTAATGCATCGAGCAAGGTCACGCGCGGTTCGAGTTGCAGCGTGTATGCGCGTCCGTTCACAGTCAGCGTGACCGGGCGCGGTGGCACGGCTTGCTGAACCTGAGCCGGCGGCGCGGTTGGGGTTTGGGTTTGCGCGCGCAGATGCGGCGCAGCGCCGACCGTGGCGGCAGCGGCAGCAGATTGAAGAAAGCGGCGGCGTGAAGGTTTGGTTGGGATGGCGGCTGGGACTTCGCCCGGATCCTGACTTTCGTTATGCGAGGACATGACGTTCTATTGACTCCATTGAAAGGTCAATGCAGGCTAGCGATGCGTCGGTATCCGAAGCGTCGCGATCCATTGGACAGTACGCAGCAATTTCGGTGCCGTTGCATTCACAACGGTATTAGCAAATATCGGAGACGAAAAACGTGAAGTCCACACTCAGAGTCGAGCCCGCGCAACGGGCGGTGCCGGTGGTGCGAACCCTGGCGATAATGTTTGCGGTGGCAGTCGTACTGACTGCCTGTCACGGCGGCAATGACGATAATTCGCCGCCGCAAGCGAACACGCTACCAGGTTTCATTACCGCCTCCTCGGTAAAAACCCAGTCCTACGACGGCAATACCGACGATCTGCTTACTGCGGGCCTGGGCAAAACCGGCCTTGCGTCGGCCACGGCGCCGGCCATTGCCAACGCCGCGCAACCTACCGCCGCCGAACTCCGGCGCCTCGCCATCTGGTCGAACTATCGCGCGCTCGTCGACATGACGGCGAACGGCGGCTATGGACGCTTCTGGGGGCCGAACGTCGATCTGAACGGCAACGACACGCTCGGCGAAGGCAAGATCGCCGGCAAGGAATACATCGCTTACGCCGACGACGGCAGCGGCACGCAGAACGTCACCATGCTGGTGCAGATACCGGCGAGCTTCAATCCTGATCAGCCGTGCATTGTCACGGCGACGTCATCCGGTTCGCGCGGCGTGTACGGCGCGATTTCGGCGGCCGGCGAGTGGGGACTCAAGCGCGGTTGCGCGGTGGCGTACACGGATAAAGGCAGTGGCAACGGTGCGCATGAACTGTCGTCCAATCGGGTCACACTGATCGACGGCACCTTGCAGGATGCCACCGCCGCGGGCAAGGCCAGCCTCTTCACGGCCAACCAGGGCAACACCGATCTCGCGACTTACAACAGCCAGTTTCCGAATCGCTACGCGTTCAAGCATGCGCACTCGCAGCAGAATCCCGAGAAGGATTGGGGCAACGATACGTTGGAGGCGATCCAGTTCGCGTACTGGGCGCTCAACGATTCGTATGGCGCGCTCAACGGTTCGACCCGCACCGTGCGTTACGCGGGCGGCAGCATTACGACTATCGCGGCTTCGGTGAGTAACGGCGGCGGCGCGTCGCTCGCGGCGGCGGAACAGGACACGTCCGGTTGGATCACCGCGGTCGTCGTCGGCGAACCGCAGATCAATTTGCGCTTGCCGGCGCAGGTGTCGGTAGCTCAGGGCGGTGTGCCCGTCGGTGCATTCGGCAAGCCGCTCGCCGACTACATGACGCTCGCCAACCAGTTGCAACCATGCGCGGCGCTCGCGCCTGCCGCAGCCGGCGCACCCTATCTGACGGCGCTGCCGCTCGCCACAACCACGGCGATCCGCACCGCGCGTTGTGCGTCGCTGGCAAGCGCCGGCGTGATCGCGGGTGGCAACGTGACGACCCAGGCGATCAATGCTCTCGCGCTGCTGCATCAGAACGGCTACCAGACCGACTCCGATCTGCTGCAAGCGCCGATGTGGGACTCGCAAGCGGTGCCGGCCGTTGCAGTGACTTACGCGGATGCGTACGCGAAAGCGAGCGTCACCGCCAACCTTTGCGACTTCAGCTTCGGCACGACGAGCGCGACGGGAACAGCTGGCGTAACACCAGCCGTGTCGCCGATGCTCACGGTGTTCGGCAATGGCAACGGGGTGCCGCCGACCAACGGCATCAACCTCGTCTTCAACTCGGGCGGCGGCGCAGCGGACCACCGGCTGGCGACGCCCGACGGCAGTTATGCGGGCGCCTCCTGCCTGCGTACGCTGTGGACGAACGGCGCGCTGACCAACAGCGTCGAGGCCATCCGCGTGAACGCGAATCTGCATGGCAAGCCTGCGATCATCGTGCAGGGCCGCGCGGATGCGCTGGTGCCGATCAACCATGCATCGCGCCCGTATCTCGGCCTGAATCAATTGAGCGAAGGCGGCGCGAGCAAGCTCTCGTTCTACGAAGTGACGAACGCCCAGCATTTCGATGCGTTCCTCGGCGTGGCGGGCTTCGATACGCGCTTCGTGCCGCTGCATTACTACAATCTGCAGGCGCTCAATCTGATGTGGAGTCATCTGAAGAGCGGTACGCCGCTGCCGCCGTCGCAGGTGATTCATACGGTGCCGCGTGGCGGCACGGCCGGCGCCGCGCCCGCGCTGACGACGGCCAATCTGCCTGCGATCGCGGCGAGTCCCGGCATCAATGCGATCACCGTGACCAACGGCGCCGTGAACGTGCCAAACTGAGTCGCGCGGACTGCACGCGCCGCGCTCATAACGACGGCAATCACGCACGCGAGCCAGTGTGCGTGAGCCGCCGTGCAGTGAGCACAGTTGTCCGGGTATAAGCGATGCTACCGCTGTTGAAGTGATGCGTTGAAGTGAAGCGCGTTTAAAGGAGAGCGAATGCAGTTCGACTACCGGCATTTTCATATCGATTGCCGCGCCCGCCATGATGATGACGGCCTCTACTACGCGAGAGCGAAGATCACTCGCGTGCCGCGCAAAAACGAGCACGTCCAGTCGCACGATTCCGGCGACATCGACGCCTTTTCCGACCAGGCCGATGCCATCTCATGCGCGAAGTCCTGGGCGATGGAGTGGTGCGACGCGGCGGCGCAATAGCACGCATTGCAGGAGGACATGTCGTGGCCAGGCTTCGAATCGCGACCTTCAACATCAACGGAATCCGCTCGCGCCTGCCGGCGCTGCTGCAATGGCTCGAACGCGAGTCGCCCGACATCGTCTGTTTGCAGGAACTCAAGGCGGTGGACAGCGCGTTTCCCGTCGAGCAACTTCGCGACGCGGGCTACGGCGCGATCTGGCAAGGGCAGAGCGCATGGAACGGCGTGGCGATCCTGTCGAAGGGCGAAGCACCGCTGGAGAGTCGCCGTGGCCTGCCCGGTTTCGAGGACGACACGCATAGCCGCTACCTCGAAGCAGCGGTCGGCGGCGTGCTGGTGGCGTGCCTCTATCTGCCGAACGGCAATCCGCAACCAGGCCCCAAGTTCGACTACAAACTGGCGTGGTTCGACCATTTCATCAAGCACGCGGCGAAGCTATACAAAAGCGCTCATCCGGTCGTGCTGGCCGGCGACTTCAACGTGGTGCCCACCGACGAAGACATCTACAACCCGCGCTCCTGGCTGAAGGACGCGCTACTGCAACCCGAGAGCCGCGAGCGCTACCAGCGGCTGCTCGCGCAAGGCTGGACCGACGCGCTGCGAACGCATTTCGGCGACGAACGCGTCTACACCTTCTGGGACTATTTCCGCCGGCATTGGGACACGAACTCAGGCTTGCGCATCGACCATCTGCTGCTGAGCGCCGACCTCGCGCCGCGCTTGCGCGATGCGGGCGTCGACCGCTGGGTGCGGGGCGAGCCGCACGCGAGCGACCATGCGCCTACGTGGGTCGAATTGGAGATGGGCGCGGGGCGCCGCAAGAAAAACGGCGCATAAAGGGATCGATAAACGCTAGCGCACAAACGGTGGTGCATAAACGCGAAACGGGCGATCGCCTGAAGCAGATCGCCCGATGGTCAACCGTGTCGAAAATTAACGGCGATAGTCGCGTCCCGCCGCTCCGTGCGCCCACAGCGCGCCGGCCACGAAACCGGCGAGCGCGACCACCGCGATCGCGGTGAACGGGCTTTCCGCCGTGGTCTCACGCACGAGACTCGTCGTGCTCGCGGCCAGTTGCTGGGCTTTACCGCTGAGCTCTTTCGCCTTGCCGGCCAGCTGCGTGCCGGTGTCGCCCAGCACGTCGCCGACGGCGCCCTGAACCTTGCCCGCGACTTCCTTGACCGCGCCTTCCGCTGTGTTAGCTGCCGAATTGGTGTCCATACGTTTTTGCTCCCATTGTCAAATTTACGTGTGAGCCATTGCGATCGCAACGCTGCCACACCAAGGTCTCGCGCACGCCGCGCCGGAAAGCGCGGCTTACGTCCACCAGACAGGGCGCAAGAAGCGCGCCCGGGGGGGGAAGGGCAAAGGGTCGACGCCGGTCCGGCGCTCAGTGGCGCCGCCGGGAATTGATCCCCACGAACAGAGCCATCAACATAAGGAAGCCGCCGAACAGCAGCGCCGAATTCACCATGGCGTGCGTGAAGCCGAGCCTTTCGACGTTGATGAACGGATAGGGGTAAAAATCCGACAAACGCCCGCGCCAGAACGTCACGCCGAGGTAGGTCAGCGGATACACCAGCCACCACAGACAATGCCGCAGCTTGAGATGAAAGCGCGGCACGAACAGCACCCAGTAGAGCGCGGAGAGCATGGGCAAGACGCTGTGGAGCGACTCGTTGAGCAGCATCCGGAATGCCGTGGGCGTCCAGTAACCTCGCAACAGCAGGTTGTAGGCGATCCCCACGAACGCCATGTACACCACCACGGCGGTGACTACAGTTGGCTGGCGGAAAAAGCGCGCAGGCGTCGATCTGTGCCTGCGCAAGGCCACGCAGGTAAAACAGATTGCGCAGGCGAGCGCCGTGAGATTGGTGAGGTAGCTGCTCATGCGGGCGAGGCCGTCGAACACGGTGAGCCCGCGGGCGAGCGTGCGATCGATCGTTACCTCGGCTTGCGCGACGATCGAAATCCACGCAATGACGGCGATGATCGCGGCGAGTGTCACCGACGATACACTGGGCGTATGCAGCGGAAGTTCGGGCTCCCGTTGCTCGGAAAGGGCGGGGCGCATGAGTTTGATTTTATACACACAGGTGCCTTGCAATGTGCGTTATCGAGCGCACCCGCCAAATCTGTCGACGCCCGGCCGAAAAATGCTACGGCGTGCTATGCGAACCGGTCACCGGCTGCAAGCGTTCGACCACGGCGGGAATGGTCGAACTTGCCGGCGTGGCTTCGTCTATCGCGGTGCGTCCGCCATCGTGAAAGAAGGCGAGTTCCGCGGCCTTGTTCAATACGAGAATGCTGATGCGCCGATTGGTCGGCTCGTCGGCGACATGGCTGTTCAGCGGCAATACGTCGGCCAGTCCGCGAACCTGCAGCAGCTTTTCGCCATGCATGCCGCCGGCGACGAGCGCGCGGCGCGCGGCATTCGCGCGTTCCGACGACAACTCCCAGTTCGAATAACCTTCCGGGCCCGCGGTGTATGGCACCGCATCCGTATGACCGGCAATCGAAACGCGGTTGTCGACGTCGTTCAACGCTGCGCCGATCTGCGTGAGGATCGTCACCGCATACGGCTGGAGCTTCGAGCTGCCGGAAGGGAACATCGGCCGGTTCTGCGAATCGACGATCTCGATACGCAGCCCCTCGTTCGTGATCGAGATGCGGATCTGATCCTTGAACGCCTTCAATGTGGGGCTTTGCTCGATCAAGGCGGTGAGCTTCGCCTTCAGTTGCTCGAGACGCGCGGCATCGAACGGCGTCACCGACGGCGTGGCCGCGGCGGGCGGCGTCGGTTCGCTCTGGCTTTTCTTGCCGACCGCGGGCCGCGTATCGGAGATGTCGCGGCCGCCGCCTTGCACCACGCTCGGACGCGCGGCGGCCGTGCCTTCGTTGCCGCCGAGCAGGCTCGACAGGGGCGTGTTGAAATAATCCTCGATCCCCTGCTTGTCGAACTTCGACGTGGAGCCGAGCAGCCACATCAGCAGGAAGAACGCCATCATCGCGGTGACGAAATCGGCGTAGGCGATCTTCCATGCGCCGCCGTGATGGCCAGCGTGGTCGCCGCCTTTTCTCGACCGGCGCACGATCACCGGCGCCGGTGCCTGTTCCTGCTGCGAGGCGCGCGATCTTCTTTCGCTCATCATGCCGCTCCGCGTCAGGCCGACTTCGGCATCTTGGTGGCGCGCACGGCGTCGTCGAGTTCCTGGAAGCTCGGACGGTCGGCGGTGAACAGCACCTTGCGGCCGAACTCGACAGCGATCGGCGGCGCGTAGCCGGAGAGCGACGCGAGCAGCACCGCTTTCACGCACTGGTACGGCTTGGCCTCGGCACGGCCCTTCGCGTTGAGCAGATCGGCGACCGGCCCGATGAAGCCGTACGCGAGCAGAATGCCGAGGAACGTGCCCACCAGCGCACCGGCGATCATCTCGCCGAGCACGGCGGGCGGTGCGCCGACCGAACCCATGGTGTGCACGACGCCCATCACCGCGGCGACGATACCGAAGGCGGGCAGGCCGTCGGCCATCTTCTGAATCGCGTTCGCCGCGACCGACGCTTCCGCGTGATGCGTGGCCAGTTCCTCGTCCATCAGGTCCTGCACTTCGAGTACGTTCACATTGCCGCCGGACATCATGCGCAGATAATCGACAATGAAGTCGAGCAGATGATGGTCCTCCAGCACGTGTGAATACTTCTGGAAAATCACACTTTCTTCCGGCGCGCCGACGTCGGCTTCGAGCGACATCATGCCTTCCTTGCGCGCCTTCTGAAGCAGTTCATAAAGCAGCGCGATCAGTTCCAGATATTTTTCCTTGGTGTAGCCGCCGCTTTTAAAGCATGACGGAATCGCCTTGATGGTTTTCTTCAGCGTGGAAGTCGGATTGCTCACGACAAATGCGCCGATTGCCGCACCGAAAATGCAGAGTAATTCGAACGGCTGAAGAAGCGCCGGCAGGTGCCCACCCACGCCGATAAAACTACCGATCACAGAACCGATCACCAGAAGCCACCCGATTGCAACAAACATGCTTTCTCCGATTATCTTGCGCGGCGCACGGTCGATCAGAACGGGTCCTGTTTCAAGGACTTTTCTGGTGCGTCACAAAAGTTTTTGCATGTATGGGTAAACGGCTGAATTCGCTATTGCTGAAGTGCCAGCCCGAATGAAACACCAAAAAATTCACTAATCGGTTAGTTTTGAATAGGTGCCGGTAAATTTGTCCGCGTTTTGCGATCGTTGCAACTACAACGTGTATTGCTGAGCTCGTAAAAACCCGCCAATATCCCGCTGATGCCGCTGATGCAAACGGTTACGAACCTTTTTACCGATCGGTCTGCTAGCATGGCGGACAGATTGAACCGACAGCATCCCGTGTGACGCCCTGCCGCGTCACGAATCTCCGTCGATCATGAACACTAGCAGCGCTAGCGACTCAACCGGAGAAGAATCCCATATGCGGACTTTGACATCTGCCGCCCGACGCTGTCTGGTTTCCAAGGCGGCGGCCTGCGTCACGGGACTCGGCCTGCTGTTCATTCCCACGCTCAGCGACGCTCAGGAATTTTCGCTATTCGGCGGCGGCTCGCGCGCGAGCAGTATTAACACCTATACGTGGGCCTTCAACTATCAGGAAGGCCTCGGGCAATATTTCGCCGCGAGCTTCACGTGGCTCAACGAAGGGCATATTCCCGAACATCATCGCGACGGCCAGATGATCCAGCTGTGGGCGCGCATTCCCGTCGGTAGCCCGCAGTTCGTCGTGCAAGCAGGCGTCGGCCCCTATCGCTACTTCGATACGACCACCCCCCAGCAGGGCGGCAGTTATTCCAACACGCACGGCTGGGGCGTGGTGTACAGCGTGCGCGCCGCGTACTACGCGTCGAACCGGTGGATCACGCAACTCCAGTTGAACCGCGTGCACGTCCAGCGCGGACCGGATTCGTCCGGCGTGATGGTCGGCGTCGGCTATCAGCTCGACGCGCCGGGTTCGCCGGGTCCGCGCGACTGGGCAAGCGGCAGCCCGCACAAAGTCACCAATAACGAAGTGGCGCTGTATCTCGGCAAAACCATCGTCAATTCGCCGAGCTCGCCGAACGCGGTGGGCGGCGCGATCGAGTATCGGCGCGGCCTCGCGAAGTATCTCGACGTGACGGTCGGCTATCTTCACGAAGGCAGCACCCAGGTGGCGCGCCGCGACGGCCTGACGAGCCAGTTGTGGGCCACCCGCGCGTTCCTCGACGACAAGGTTTCGCTGGCGGTCGGCTTCGGCGCCTACTATGCGATCAACGAGAACGAACACAGCGAGTCGCCCGGGCCGGGCGCCGGGACGTTCTCCGGTCTCATCACGATCGCGGGCGCGTATCGCATCACCGACCACTGGGACGCGCGGCTCGCATGGAACCGCGTCATGACCCGTTATGATCGCGACTCGGATGTGATTTTCGGCGGTGTGGGCTATCGGTGGTGAGGGCTCGTGCGTCAGTCGCCGGATGTCGTCGTGCCAGAAGAAGCAGTCTCTCGAACCGCTATTCAAGATCTGAAAACGGAGAAGAGCATGAAAGCCAGCACCATCGCCGAACGGGAGGCCCGGGGCCGTGCCGCTCGCGAGCATTCGAAACGTTCGAGCCATAAGGCGGTAGGCGAACTGCATCGCAACCCGATCGAGTTGCTCAAGCAAAGCAGCGAGGATCGGGTGCACAACCTCGTGCCGCTGCGCTATGGGCGCATGGCCGTCTCGCCGTTCACGTTTTTTCGCGGCACCGCGATCCTGCAGGCGCACGACCTCAGCCAGGTGCGCGACTCCGGCCTGACCATGCCGATCTGCGGCGACGGCCATCTGATGAATTTCGGTGGTTTCGCCACGCCCGAGCGGCAACTCGTCTTCGATCTGAACGACTTCGACGAGGTGTCGGTCGGGCCGTTCGAGTGGGACCTGAAGCGTTTGACCGCGAGCCTCGTCGTCGCCGCGCGCCATATGCGCCTGAGTCGGGGCGCGGCGGAAAATCTCGTGATGACGGCGGTCTCCGAATACCGCGATCGCATGTCGCAGTATGCGCAATGCGGCGCACTCGAACTCTGGTACGACCGCATCACCTTCGACCGCATGGCGGAAACCGCGCTGACGCCTGAAGGACGCCGCGCCGTGCGGCGCGGCATGGAAAAGGCCGCGAGCCGGACGCACGAAAACCTGCTCGAGAAAATGGCGGAGCGCGACGGCGAACGCTGGACGATTCGCGACGCGCCACCGGCGCTGTTCCATGTGCTTGGTGCCAACACGCTGTTCACCGAGGAAGAGACCGAAGCGTACAAAACCGGGAGCTCGCGCAAGATGCTCGACCGCATGTGGGGCGAGTATCTGAAGACGATGTCGCATGACCGGCGCGAACTGCTCAGTCATTTCACCGTGCAGGATATCGTGTTCAAGGTGGTGGGCGTGGGCAGCGTCGGCACGCGCTGCATGGTGGTGCTGATGGTCGATCACATGGGTAAGCCGCTGTTCCTGCAAATGAAGGAGGCGCGGCCTTCGGTGATCGCGCGGTTTTACAAGTCGCCAGCGAGCAAGCACGAGGGCGAACGCGTCGTGCAGGGGCAGCGCACGCTGCAGGCCGCGAGCGATATCTTCCTCGGCTGGGCGACGGGGCCGCTCGGCCGGCATTTCTATTTCCGGCAGCTGCGCGACATGAAGCTCTCGGCGAACATCGAGCTGTTCGATATCGATCTGCTCGAAGGTTATGCGCGGCTATGCGGCTGGATCATGGCGCGCGCGCATGCGAAGGCGAGCGGGCAGGCCATCGAAGTCAGCGCGTATATCGGCCGGGGCGATCAGTTCGCGGAAGCGCTCTGCGCCTATGCGGCGGCTTACGCGGATCAGGTGGAGCGCGATTACGACGTGTTCCTGAAGGCGTGCCGCAGCGGCCAGCTCGAGGCGCGCACGGACGAAGACATGGCGGCGGATTTCCGCATGTAGCGCAGGTGCTCGCCTTCTTTGCTCCGCGATGAACTGCGCGCGAGCCGCGTGATCTCCAACGCGCATTGGCTGAGTGGCCCGCGCGGGTACGCGTCTATGCGCTTCAGTTGTCCACGCGCGCTTCGCGGAGCGTCACGAAACGCAGATGCCGTTGCCGCGCCGCATCGATCACGCGCGGCAGCACCGCGAGGATCAACGGCGTGCCCTCGGCCGTCAGGGCGGCGTTGCCGTCGTGCAGCAGCAGAATGTCGCGTGGCGCGAGGCCGTCGAGCAGTCGCCGCGCGACCACTCGAGGATCGCGCTCACGCGTGTCGTAACCGCGCCGCGTCCATGCCGCGAGCCGCAGATCGAGCTTGCGCAAGACCGGTTCGAGAAAGATGTTGCGCAAGCCGGCCGGCGCGCGGAAGAACATCGGCCGTTCGCCGCTCAAGGTCTCTAGCGTGCATTGCGCCGCGTCGATCTCGCGCGTGAGGGCGCCCGGCAACGTCACGGAAAACGTGTGGACGTGGATCTGCGAATGATTTTCGAGCGCATGCCCGCGGGCGACGATATCGCGCGCGAGTTCCGGATAACGCTGCGCCTTCGCGCCGATGCAGAAGAACGTGGCGCGCACGCCGAAGGCGTCGAGCAGGTCCAGCACTTGCGGCGTGACGGCCGGGTCGGGACCGTCGTCGATGGTCAGCGCGATCGCGTCGGCGTTGCGCGCGTGGGCCGGCAGGCGGGTCCAGTTCGGACCGAGCAGCGAAGTGCGCGGCAACAGCCCGGCCACGGTGAAAATGGCGTGATTCACAAAAATCGCGGCGAGCCACCAGGGCCATGCGCTGGGTGCGATCAGCCATCCTGCCAGCACGATGACGTGCCATGCAGCGGTGGCGGTGAGCATCGCGGGATAGCCGGTTTGCGGCCAGCGGCGTGACGGCGCGTCGTGGACGCCATGCGGCGGCGTGGAGAGTTGTTTCATAAAGCGTGCTTCCTGTCTTCCTTCCTCCTTCCTGGGAAGGGCTTGAATCGCGCGCGCGGCGCGCAACGGCAAACGATACCATTGATGCGCGCCGCGACGCTCGCGCGGGCAGGAATGGCAAATAATGAAAGCGCGCCGAAAGACGTTGCGGCCCGCGATGGCCCGCGACGGCCGGTTCGCGTGCAGACTCTCTGCACCCTGCATCAACTGAACTACGAGGAGACGTGACGTGACGGATACGGGAATCAAGAAGGTCGCGCTGGTAACGGGCGCGGGCAGCGGGATCGGCCGCGCGAGTGCGCTCAAGCTGCTGGAACACGGTTATAGCGTCGTGCTGGCCGGCCGCCGTCAGGCGCCGCTCGACGCCGTCGTTCAGCAGGCGCAGCAACTCGGCGGCGACGCGCTCGCGGTGGCGTGCGACGTCACGAACGCCGATAGCGTCACCGCGTTGTTCGAGACGATCCGTGCGCGCCGCGGCCGGCTCGACGTGCTGTTCAACAACGCGGGCCGCAACGGTTCGCCCGTCGATATCGACGAACTCGATATCGACGAATGGCGCTCGGTGGTCGACACCAATCTCACCGGCGTGTTCCTGTGCACGCGCGCGGCCTTCGGTCTGATGAAAACGCAGAATCCGCGCGGCGGGCGCATCATCAATAACGGTTCTATCTCGGCGCACGCGCCGCGGCCGAACAGCGTTGCCTATACCGCCACCAAGCACGCTATCACCGGGCTCACGAAAGCCGTGTCGCTCGACGGGCGCAAATACGACATCGTGTGCGGGCAGATCGACATCGGCAATGCCGCGACGGAAATGGCCGAACGCATGGCGCGGGGCGTGCCGCAGGCCAACGGCGAGATCGCGGTCGAGCCGTTGATGGACGTTCAGCACGTGGCGGACGCGGTGCTGCACATGGCCGAACTGCCGCTCTCGGCGAACGTGCAGTTCATGACCATCATGGCGAGCAAGATGCCGTTCGTCGGCCGGGGCTGACGGTCTCGCACGAACAGCAAGCGGCGCGGGATCAACTTATACTGTTCGCTTCCCGCCTTGATGGAACGCGATTTGCCGTGCCCCGAGCCACACTGAAGGACGACCCGCAGCCGGTGCCGCCCGTGCAGCCCGATCTCGACGACTGTTGTCATAGCGGCTGCAATCCGTGTGTGTTCGATCTCTACGACGAAGCGCTCGAACGTTATCGAGCCGCGCTGGCCGAGTGGCAAGCGCGGCAGGCGCAGCATAAGACGGCAACGCGGCAGAGCAAGCCGCGTTCGCACCGTTAAACGGCGCTCGAGATATTGCCCCGCGACCGCCGCAGCCCTTCACCATGCCCGTCATGACCGACCTTCAGCCCGCGCCTCTCGAACCCCTCAACGACTCACACACGCTGGACGACCTGCATCGCTTCGTGCAGCGTTATCCGCGGCTGTTCGTGCTGACCGGCGCGGGCATCAGCACCGACTCCGGCATTCCCGGCTATCGCGACGACAACGGCGAATGGAAGCGCTCGCCGCCTATCACGCTGCAGGAGTTTCTCGGCACGCTCGCCATGCGCCAGCGCTACTGGGCGCGCAGCATGGTCGGCTGGCCAGTGGTCGCGCACGCGCAGCCCAACGCCGCGCATATCGCGCTGGCGCGGCTCGAAGCGGCCGGCCACGTGCCGACGCTGGTGACGCAGAATGTCGACGGCCTGCATCAGCGCGCGGGCAGCCGCGAGGTGATCGAACTGCATGGCGGCATAGACGGTGTGACGTGTCTGGACTGCGGCACGCAGCATTCGCGCGCGTCGATCCAGCAGAAGCTTGAAGCAGACAATCCCGCGCTCGTCGACGTGACCGCCGAAACCGCCGCCGATGGCGACGCGCATCTCGAGTGGCACGATCTTGGCGGTTTTCGCATTCCGTCGTGCTCGAACTGCGGCGGTCTGCTGAAGCCTTCGGTGGTGTTCTTCGGCGAGAGCGTGCCGAAGGAGCGCGTGGAGGCGGCCTCGCACGCGCTCGACGCGGCGGACGCCGTACTGGTGGTCGGCTCGTCGCTGATGGTTTATTCCGGCTACCGTTTTTGCGTGTGGGCGCAGAAGCAGGGCAAGCCGGTCGTCGCGATCAATCTCGGGCGCACGCGTGCCGATCCGCTGTTGTCGCTGAAAGTCACGGCGCCTTGCGCGGAGACGCTGACCGCGCTGGCCGGCCGGCTTGCTCTGGATTGAACGGCCACACCAACAAAAAAGGAATGCCGATGTTGACGACGATCGCACAGCTCGAAGCCCTCTACGGTCAACCGCACGAGCGCGCCGTGCGCAAAGAGATTGACCATATCAACGAGGACTACCGCGCGTTCGTCGAAGTCGCGCCGTTCGCCGTGCTCGCGACGGCCGGCCCGGAAGGCCTCGATTGTTCGCCGCGCGGCGACGCGCCGGGCTTCGTGCGTATCGTCGACGAACGCACGCTCGCGTTGCCTGACCGGCTCGGCAACAATCGGCTCGACAGCTTGCGCAATATCATCGTCGAGCCGCGTCTCGCGCTGCTGTTCATCATTCCCGGCGTGGGCGAAAGTTTGCGCGTGAACGGCCGCGGCCGTATTACCGACGACCCGCAATGGCTGGACAGTTTCGCCGTCGAAGGTAAACTGCCGCGCACCGTGCTGCTGATCGACGTGGACAGCGTCTACTTTCACTGCTCGAAAGCATTGGTGCGCTCGAAGCTGTGGGACCCGGCGCATCACGTCGAACGTTCGCGGCTGCCGAGCGCGGGCGAGATTCATCGGCGCATCAATGGCGCGCAGTTCGACGCGGCGACCTATGATCGCGAACTCGCCGAACGCGTGCGTACCACCCTCTACTGAAACCGAAGCAGAACCGAAGCTGAACATGACCGATTCCCAACCGGCGCTGCGGCAACATTCGCCATCCGCCGAACGCAACCGCGAACCGATCCTCGCGGTGTTGCGCGCGGCGCTGCCGGCAAACGGCCGCGTGCTCGAAATCGCGAGCGGCACCGGCCAGCACGCGATCTGGTTCGCCCGCGCGATGCCCGGACTCGACTGGCAACCGAGCGACGCCGATGCCGGCGCACGCGATTCGATTGCCGCGTGGGTCGCGCACGAAGGGCTCACGAACGTGCGCGCGCCGCTCGCGCTCGACGTGCATCAGCCGGACTGGGGCGTGGACACGCTCGACGCGGTGGTGTGCATCAACATGATTCACATCTCGCCGTGGAGCGCGGCGCAGGCGTTGTTCGCGGGCGCGGGGCGCCGTCTCGTCGATGGCGGTGTCCTGTACCTGTACGGCCCATACAAACGCGGCGGAGCGCATACTTCTCCGAGCAACGATGCCTTCGATCAGCAGTTGCGCGGCCGCGACCCGCAGTGGGGCGTGCGCGACATGGAGGAGGTCGTGGCGTTGGGCGCGTCGGTCGGACTGGTGTGCGAGGAGCCGATCGCGATGCCCGCCAACAATTTCAGTCTGGTGTTCAGGAAACACGCGGACGCGACGCAAGTCTGACGACGTTAAGCGCGGTTAAACGCGGGTTCACTGCAGGTTCGACGCGGTGGAAAACGCCGCCCGTTGCCCGCCAACGAGCGGCAAGCTGGCATTTCTTTTATTCTTTCACCCTCGACGTTGCGCCGACGTTCTTTCCGGCGCGGCGCTACGACATTTTTTGGACTCTGGAGAATTCACATGGGCAAACAGGCAATCGGCGTGGTGGGGCTGGCGGTCATGGGCCGCAATCTGGCGCTCAACATCGAGAGCCGCGGCCACGCGGTGTCGGTGTACAACCGTAGCCGCGAGAAAACCGACGAACTCATCGCCGAATATCCGGACAAGAAGCTGGTGCCGGCTTTCACGCTGGAAGAATTCGTGGAGTCGCTGGAAAAGCCGCGCCGCATTCTGCTGATGGTGAAGGCCGGCGAAGGCACCGACGCCACGATCAACCAGTTGAAACCGCTGCTGGACAAGGGCGACATTCTGATCGACGGCGGCAACACACATTTCACCGACACCATCCGCCGCAATCAGGATCTGGCGAAGTCCGGACTGCACTTTATCGGCACGGGCGTGTCGGGCGGTGAAGAAGGCGCGCTGAAAGGTCCGTCGATTATGCCGGGCGGCCAGCGCGATGCGTACGACCTCGTGGCCCCGATCCTCACCGAGATCGCCGCGAAGGCGCCGGACGGCGAACCGTGCGTCGCCTACATGGGACCGGACGGCGCGGGCCACTTCGTGAAGATGGTGCACAACGGCATCGAATACGGCGACATGCAGTTGATCGCGGAAAGCTACGCCGTGCTCAAGCAGGTGGTCGGGCTGTCGAACGAAGAACTCGGCAAGGTTTACACCGAGTGGAATCAGGGCGAGCTCGACAGCTACCTGATCGAAATCACCTCGAAGATTTTCAGCAAGAAAGACGACGAGACCGGCAAGGATCTGGTCGACGTGATTCTCGATCGCGCCGCGCAGAAGGGTACGGGCAAGTGGACCAGCCAGAACGCGCTCGACCTCGGCGCGCCGCTGCCGCTGATCACGGAAGCCGTGTTCGCGCGTGTGCTGTCGTCGCTGAAAACCCAGCGCGTGGCCGCGAGCAAAGTGCTGGAAGGTCCGGCGGCGAAGCCGCTCGGCGCCGAGCGCGACGCCTTCATCGAATCGGTGCGCCGCGCGCTCTATTTCAGCAAGGTGATTTCGTACGCGCAAGGGTTCGCGCAACTGCGCGCGGCGTCGGAAGAGTACAAGTGGGATCTGGATTACGGCACGATCGCGAAGATTTTCCGCGCCGGCTGCATCATCCGCGCCCGCTTCCTGCAAAAGATCACGGACGCTTATACGAAGGACAAAGCGATCGCCAATCTGCTGCTCGATCCGTATTTCCGCGACATCGCCAAGAATTATCAGGCGGCGTTGCGCGAAGTCGTGGTGGCCGCGGTCAATGCCGGCGTGCCGGTGCCGGCTTTCGCGTCGGCGATCGCGTATTTCGACGCGTATCGTTCGGAACGTCTGCCGGCAAACCTGGTGCAGGCGCAGCGCGATTTCTTCGGCGCGCATACGTTCGAGCGCATCGACAAGCCGGGCAGCTTCCACGCGAACTGGAGCTGAGCGTTTGAATCACGGCCCGGCGCGCCCTTGCAGCAAGGCGCGCCGGGCCGCAAAGGCGCTTCAAATTTGCGACAGTCAATTATTGCTGAAAGCCGTCGGCCAGATCGGTCTCTATAGCGGCCCGTCTACTACTGTTGCGAAATTCGAAATAGAGTTTCGTCGTTTTAGGGGTTTCCCCTAGGTGTCGTCCCTCCTAAACTTCTACTTAAGCGCTACGGAACAACAAATCCGCGGCGAATTACAAAACAAGTTCTGGAGGTTCACATCATGAAGGCTCTTATCTCTGCAGTCGTAGTCGCCGCCGCTCTGGCCGCTCCTGTCGCTTCGTTTGCTCAATCGAATCAGCCGGTTACGCGCGCTCAAGTGCGCGCTGAACTGGTTCAACTGGAAAAGGCCGGCTACAACCCGATCGGCGATCAGGTCAACTACCCGGCTAACATCCAGGCCGCGCAAGCACGCGTCGATGCGCAAAACGGCACCGCTCAAGCTGTGAACAGCGGCTACGGCGCACCGATCGCCGGCAGCTCGCAAGCTGGCCGCCCGGTAAGCAGCAACGACCGTAACTCGGTCTACTTCGGCAACTAATTTGCGCCGAAGTTGAGGCAAACGCTGCCTGATTGTCTGGCGGCAAGCAAATGAGAACGCCGTCCGGATTGCCGGGCGGCGTTTGTCGTTTACGGCGCGGTTGGGGCAGCGGTATCTGAGTTGATGCCGCGTGCGCGCTCGCTTACGCGCGGTTTTCATTGGACGACCGGCATTGGCGACGCGGGAGCGGCGGGACGAGCGGTGAGCAACACGTGGCGGACCGAAGGTGCCGCTGAACGGACGCCGAAAGGTGCGCGGCGCGGGATGCAGCCCGGATGTAACCCGGATGCAATCCGCCAGTGCGGCCCTAATGCAGCGTGCGATGCCGGCGGCCTATTTCGTCGAATAATGCGCGGCTGGGTTCGAGGGCGAGCAGCCAGGACTCGTCATAGCCGCTCAGATTGTCGAGCGCCTCGCGCAGCCGCTCGATCGCCACAGCGGGGATTTCGACGCTCGCCTCCACGCCGCTCGACAATCCCGCGATGCTGGCCAGTTGGACGAGGGCGTCGGCGGCTTCGGCCACGTCGGCGGCGAACACCAGATGCGTGTTCAGCAACTCGACCAGACCGGGCGACGCCGCGACATCGTCGACGTTGAGTTGTACGGCCAGAAAAGTGGCTTTGTTCATTCTCAAGTCCCTCGCAGAATTCAGACGTTTTGCTTTCGGCGCGTCGGGGCGGCAAGAACGAGTATAGGCGAGGGCCTCGTGGATTCAATGCTCACACAAATCGCCGCGTGTTCCGCCGGCGGCAGGCATGCCGTCCAGCGCACCTATAATGGGGCCAGCCGGAGACCGGCTCCCGCGACTTTTGGCCGCCCGCCGTGCCCAACGGATCGTACGCCATGCCGGCGCCGTTTTCTCTCAACTGCCTCGTGACCATGAAGATCATTCGCAGCAAGAATTTCACCGCGGAGCGCGCCTGGGGCGCGCTCGATATCGCCAACATGGGCGGCATCACGACGCGCCTGCATTGGACCGATCAGCCTTATAAGTGGCATGTCAACGACGGCGAGGAAGTGTTCGCCGTGCTCGATGGCCGCGTCGAGATGCGTTATCGCGAAGGCGGCCTCGAACAGTCGGCCATTCTGGAGACGGGCGACGTGTTCTACGCTTCGGTCGGCACCGAGCATGTGGCTCATCCGATCGGCGCGGCGCGCATTCTGGTGGTCGAGGCGGAAGGCAGCGTCTGAATCCTGGCGGACGGCCGATGCCATGCCGGCGCGGTTCTCACCGCGCACGGCGGCATAATGGAGATCCGCTGCCGTGCTCTAGAGACGAGCGGCACGGCAAATGCTAGGGCACCGATTGAATCCGATTGATCGAACCAAGTGTCGAGGAAAATCACATGACAAGACCATGGCAATTGACGGGGACCCGGTTGCTGGCAGCGGCGGCGCTCGGCGTGATATTCAGCGGCTGTACGACCATGCCGTGGGACAGCACGCCGTTTTACAGCAGCACACCTTCCCGCCCGACCACGCTCAGCACGGTGCCGGTTCCCGCCGGCTTCTACCGGGTCAATCCGGGCGACACGATCGGCGGGATTGCGTCGGCATATGGCCGCAAGCCGCAGGAGATCGCGGCGTGGAACGGCCTCGCGGCCAACGCCGCCGTCACCCCGGGACAGGTGCTACGAGTGTCTCCGCCGATGGCCTCGGGCAGCGTCGTAACGCCGCCGGTCGCCGTCGGGCCGAACGGTTCCGCCGCGCCCGGCGTGCCCGGCGCGCCCACGGCAGCCGCCGGACCGCAGCAGGGCGTATTGCAATGGCCGGTGCGGGGGCCGATATTGAGAGCCTTCGCGCCGGGTAAGTCGAATGGCATCGTGATCGGCGGCCGGGCGGGCGATCCGGTCAAGGCCGCCGCTACCGGCCGCGTGGTGTACGCCGGCACGGGTATCGAAGCGTACGGCCCGCTCATCATCATCAAGCACGACGACTCGCTGATCACCGCTTACGGGCAGAACAGCACGCTGCTCGTCAAGGAAGGCGACGCGGTCGCGCAGGGGCAAACCATCGGCGAAGTCGGTGTGGATAGCCGCGGGGTGGCGTCGATCCAGTTCGAGGTCCGCCAGAACGGCCAGCCGGTCGACCCGCTCGCGTGGCTGCCGAAGTCGGGCGGGTGAGGCTTCTGTCCCCGCGCGATTTCAGCGCCCCGTTAATTGAATATACTGTGTGGCTGAACTGCCGGCGCCGTTGCCGCCCGTCGATTCCGACGGTGCGGTGCGTCGACCGGCTCGCATAGGCTGTCATTCACAGACGCACAGGGACACACAATGATCGATTTGCGCAGCGATACCGTAACCCGTCCAACGCCGGCGATGCTCGCGGCCATGTCCGCCGCCGAAGTCGGCGACGACGTCTGGGGCGACGACCCCACCGTGTTGCGTTTGCAGGCCACGGTGGCCGAACGCACCGGCAAGGAGGCAGGCCTGTTCTTCCCCAGCGGCACGCAAAGCAATCTGGCGGCGTTGATGGCGCATTGCGCGCGCGGCGACGAATACATCGTCGGCCAGTTGGCGCACACGTATAAATATGAAGGCGGCGGCGCGGCGGTGCTCGGCAGCATCCAGCCGCAGCCGCTCGAAAATGCCGCGGACGGCTCGATCCCGCTGGAGAAAATTGCCGCGGCGATCAAGCCCATCGACAACCATTTCGCGCGCACGCGGCTGCTGGCGCTGGAAAACACCATCGGCGGCAAGGTGCTGCCGGTGGGGTATGTCGCCGAGGCGGTGCAGCTTGCGCGTCAGCGCGGCCTGTCGGCTCACCTCGACGGCGCGCGTGTCTACAACGCGGCGGTCGCTTCGAACAAGCCGGCGGCGGCGTTGTGCGAGCCGTTCGATTCGGTCTCGATCTGTTTTTCGAAGGGACTGGGCGCGCCGGTCGGGTCGGTGCTGGTCGGCAGCCGGGCACTGATCGACGTGGCGCACCGCTGGCGCAAGGTGCTGGGCGGCGGCATGCGTCAGGCCGGCGTGCTGGCGGCGGCTTGCCTGTACGCGCTGGATCACAACGTCGAGCGCCTCGCCGACGACCACGCGCACGCCGCGCATCTGGCAGCGGGTCTGGAAGCCATCGATCAGGTCAAGGTGCAGTCGGTCGCCACCAACATGGTGTTCGCGCAGTTTCCGCAGCAGCATTGCGCGCCGCTCGAAGCGTGGCTCAAGGAGCGCGGCATTCTCACGCAGATGCTGTACGCGTCGCGATTCGTGACGCATAAAGATGTATCGCGTGGGGATATCGATACGTTTATCGCAGCGGTGAAGGCGTATTTCGCGGCGCGGTAAAGCCGAATGCCGAAGGCTAGGCGGCTGCGACTAACGCCGCAAAGCAAGGCAGCAGAACAAATCTGCAACCCAGCAGCAAACCAAAGCGGACGCACTGTCACCTCAGCGCGCCCGCTTTTTTATTTCATCGATGCCTTCGCATGCACGCCCGACCGATGCGACGGCGCCAGCAACCTGAGCCCGCTCGCGAGGCTCGCCGCGCCCGCAAAGAAGGCGCCGGTACTCAGCGCCAGCGTCGGCCCATGCCGCCCGGCGATCCCGAAGCTCAACGCGACCAGCGCCGCACCGGTGGTTTGCCCAAGCAGCCGCGCAGTCGCGACGATGCCGCTCGCGCCGCCGCTGCGCTCCGGCGGCGCGCTCGCCATCAACGCCTTCAGATTCGGCGACTGGAAAAACCCAAAGCCCGCGCCGCAAACCGCCATGCGTATGCCGATGTCGAGCACGTGCGGATGCACCGGCAGAAGCGCCAGCGAAGCCATCCCCGCCGACATCACCGCGAGACCGATCGCGCCGAGCAGTCCGGGCGGATAGCGGTCGGACAAGCTGCCCGCCAGCGGCGCGGCCAGCGCGACCACCACGGGCCAAGGCGTCATCAGAAAGCCGGTTTCCACCTGGCTGCGATGCAGCACGTCCTCGAAGTAGAACGGCAGCGAGACGAACGCCAGCCCTTGCGCGGCGAACGAACACACGGCCGTCACCGCCGACAACGCGAACACCGGCCGCTTGAACAGATCGACGGGCAGCATCGGCGCGGGATGGCCCGCTTCGCGGCGAATCAGCAGGAAGCCGAACACCAGCGCAATCGCCGCCGCGCTCAGCACCAGTTGTGTCGACGCGCGCTGGGCCGCCTCGCCGAGCGCGAAGATCAACGCGGCGAAGGTAATGACGTTCAGAAGCGCCGCGACCGGATCGAAGTTGTGCTTGCCGCGCTCGGTGTGCGGCAACGCCGGCCAGGCGAAGCCCAAAGCCAGCAGGCCGAGCGGCACGTTGACCGCGAACAGCCACGGCCACGCGGCCACCGACAGAATCAGCGACGCCACTGTCGGCCCGACCGCGAACGACACGCCGACGATCAGCGCGTTGGTGCCGAGACCGCGTCCGAGCCGGTGCGGCGGATACAGATAGCGGATCAGCGCGGTATTCACGCTCATGATCGCGCTCGCGCCGAGGCCTTGCAGCACGCGCGCGGCGGCCAGCAGCGGCAGAGTCGATGCCAGCGAGCACGCCAGCGACGCCAGCGTGAAGAGCGCAATCCCGCCGATATAAATCCGCCGATGCCCGACGATATCGCCGAGCGCGGCGAGCGGCAGCAACGTCGCGACCATCGCGAGCTGATACGCATTGATGATCCACACCGACGCCGCCGGCGCCGCATGCAGGTCGGCGGCGATGGCGGGCAGCGCGGTGTTGGCGATGGCGGTGTCGAGCGTGGCGAGCGCGACGGCGAGCATGATCGCGGCCATCGCGCGGCGGTTGGCGGCGGACATCGGGACGTCCGCGGGAAAAGGGTGGGCGGCGCTGGGTTTGTCGGACAAGGCGGTGGCTCGTCGGGTTGAGCATGCCCGCGTGCAGCCGGGCGAGTCGAGGCGCGCGGCGCGCGAGTGGCAGAGGTTGCGGGACGTGAGACGCGCGTGGCCTGAATCCGGCGTTAGAAGCATTTCAGGCGGCCGCGCGGCGAATGTAGCGATTGTTACAGAGACGCGGAAATCGTGCTGGGACCCGGGCGGGGAAGGGCGTCGATCACGCCGCCTCTAATGCAACTAACGGTCAAGTCCGCGCACCGTCCGCGAACTGGCCCGCGCTCGTGTTGTCACACGCCATTCCGGCACAACCGCTTAGCAGACGAGGCGCTCCGATTTGACCACGCATCGAGCCACCTGCTCATTCATCCGCGCGTCACGCGGCGAAAAAATAATTGCGTTGCCTTCCATCCAATGCGCATTGAGCGTTTCGCAATCGTTTGCCTGTTTTGCGCAGCCGATGCACGCGCGCAGTGCCGCGCACACATGGCTTGCACCTCGCGCGTGCGAAAGCGTGCGAAAAAACCCCGCCCCGGCCGATGTCGGCGGGCATGGCATGTGCGTAACCAGCCGTTCGCGTCCGCCGGTGTCCGGTGGCCTTAAAATGACCTACTCTGTTTCTTAACCCGCTTGACCGGCTCGCGCCTCCCGCCCGTCATCTGTGCGGTCCGCGCATGTCGCGTCACACTTTCCCGGAGGCTTCGATGACAGCCGTCGATCTGGAATTCGACCAGCTCAACAGTACCGTCGACGCGCTACGGCGCTCAATTTCCAATCGCATGATGTACGGCGTCGGCAAGGACGCCGTCACCGCGCATCCGCATGACTGGCTGCACGCCGCGGCGCTTGCCGTGCGCGACCGGCTGGTCGCGCGCTGGATGAAGACCACGCGCCTGCAATACGAACAGGACGTCAAACGCGTCTACTACCTGTCGATGGAGTTCCTGATCGGCCGGACCTTTACGAACGCCTTGCTTGCTCTCGGCATCCACGACCAGATGAAGGAAGCGCTGGCGAGTCTTGGCGTGGATATGGATGCGCTGACCGAAATCGAGCCCGACGCCGCGCTCGGCAACGGTGGCCTTGGCCGGCTCGCGGCGTGCTTTCTCGATTCGATGGCGACGCTCGGCATTCCGGGCTTCGGCTACGGCATCCGTTATGAATACGGCATGTTCCGTCAGCAGATCGTCAACGGCGAACAGGTCGAAGCGCCGGACTACTGGTTGCGCGCAGGTAATGCGTGGGAGTTTCCGCGGCCGGAAGTCACGTACATCATTCACTTCGGCGGCCGTACGGTGCAGCGCGGCGAACACGTGGAATGGATCGACACCCAGCACGTGAACGCTACCGCCTACGACACCGTGATCCCAGGTTACGCCACGGACGCGACCAACACGCTGCGCCTGTGGTCCGCGCGCGCGACCGAAGAACTCGATCTCGGCGCGTTCAATCGTGGCGACTACCGCAATGCGGTCGACACGAAGAACATGTCGGAGAATGTCTCGCGCCTGCTGTACCCGGACGACTCGACACCGGCCGGCCGCGAGCTGCGTTTGCGGCAGGAATACTTCTTCGTCTCGGCGACCATGCAGGATCTGATTCGCCGCTATCAGCGCACGCACAGCACGTTTGGGCGCTTTTCCGAAAAAGTGGCGGTGCATCTGAACGATACGCACCCCGTGCTGGCGATTCCCGAGCTGATGCGTTTGCTGGTGGACGTCCACCATCTGCAGTGGGACAAGGCGTGGAAACATGTCACGCAGATCTTCTCGTACACGAACCACACACTGATGCCGGAGGCGCTCGAAACGTGGGACGTCGAGTTGCTCGCGCGGCTGTTGCCGCGCCATCTCGAGATCATCTTCGAGATCAACGCGCAGTTTCTCAAGCATGTGAGCGAGCAATCGGGTCATGACGCCGAGATGATCCGCCGCATTTCGCTCGTCGACGAATACGGGCAGCGGCGTGTGCGTATGGCGTATCTGGCGATCGTCGCGAGCCACAAGGTCAACGGCGTGTCGAAACTGCACTCGCAGTTGATGACGCGCGATATCTTCGCGGACTTCGCGCGAGTCTTTCCGGACCGCTTCACCAACGTCACGAACGGCATTACGCCGCGCCGCTGGCTCGCGCAGGCGAGCCCGTCGCTGTCGTCGCTGATCGATCAGCAGATTGGCAAACACTGGCGCAGCAATCTGTTCGAACTCGAGCAGCTGCGCAACCTGCGCACGGACAGCGGTTTTATTGAGGCCTTCCGTGAAGCCAAGCGGCAGAACAAACTGCGGCTCGTGCACCGTCTCGCGCATCACACCAAACTGCATTTCGATCCGGATGCGCTGTTCGATCTGCAGGTCAAGCGCATTCACGAGTACAAGCGGCAACTGCTCAACGTGCTGCATGTGATCGTGCGCTACAACCAGATTCGCGCGAATCCCGAGCGCGACTGGGTGCCGCGCGTGGTGATGTTCGCCGGCAAGGCCGCGTCCGCGTATCGGATGGCGAAGACGATTATCAAACTGATCGGCGACGTGAGCGAGAAGGTCAATCACGATCCACTGGTCGGCGATCGCCTGAAAGTGGTGTTCGTGCCGAACTACGGCGTGAGCGTGGCGGAGCTGATCATTCCTGCCGCGGATCTGTCGGAGCAAATCTCGATGGCGGGCACGGAAGCGTCGGGCACCGGCAACATGAAACTCGCGCTCAACGGCGCGTTGACGATCGGCACGATGGACGGCGCGAATATCGAAATCTGCGACGCGGTGGGCCGCGAGAACATCTTCATCTTCGGCCATACCGCCGACGAAGTGGACAACCTGCGCGCCACCGGCTACCGGCCGCGGCAAATCTACGAAGAGAACGCGGAACTGCGCACGGCGCTCGACCAGATTCGCACGGGCTTCTTCTCGCCGGACGATCCGCTGCGTTTCTCGGATATTTTCCACACGTTGGTCGATTGGGGCGATCACTACATGGTGCTTGCCGATTTCGCCGCGTTCGCCAAGGCGCAAGACGAAGTGGACGCGCGCTTCGTCGACAAGCGTGCATGGACGGAAAGCGCGATCGAGAATGTGGCGGGCATGGGGCAGTTTTCGTCGGATCGCACGATCGGCGAATATGCACGCAACATCTGGCATGTGAATCCGCTGAACATCGAATAGCGGAACGGTTGCTTCGTCCCAGCTCGACGTAGACGTGAAAAGGCCGTGCGATTGCTGGTGAATCGCACGGCCTTTTCATTGACTGATGCCGCAATTGATGCTGCAACTGATGCCGCAGCGGTTATTGCGCGAACTTCTCGACCTCGTTCGCGGCGCGCAGGCCGAGCTGGCCGTGCGGGAAGTCGAACAGCACGTCGATATTCTGCATGCCCATCAGGCCGATCACGATGCGCTCGGCGCCCGGTTTCGTCTTGACGATCGTCACTTGCGCGCCTTCATAGCGATGCACCCATTTACCGGTGCCGAGCGCCGCGTCGTAGTTGCCTTGATTGAGCACCTTGCCGACTTCGTCGTCGCCGGTCCAGTTCGGCGCCTTGTCCATTTCGATGCGAATCATGTCGGTGCTGGCCGTGGCGAACACCAGCGGCGCGCAAAAGGTCATCTTGTCGCCGACGTTGACGCAACCTCTCGGCCATTGCGCGGTGCCGTCCTGCAAGACGGTCATCGGCACCATGGTGTAGTCCTTCGTGAGCGCGCTCGACGGACTCAGCACCAGGTAAGGTTTCGCAAAGTTCGAATGCACCAGATAGCGCTGGCCGATATTGCCCGGCAACGCGCGCAGCGGTTGCGTGCAGCAGCTGTCGTCCGGTTGCGCCGCGCCGATGCCGAACAGACCCGAGAATGCCCAGCCGAATTCGCCGGTATAGCCGTCCATGCCCACGCAGCGCCGGGCGTTGGGCTGGCAGTTCACCGACTCGACGGCTTGCGCGTCGACCTGGGCCGGCTTCGTGCCCGCGAGGCTCATCGGCAGTTTTACGGCCGCGCCGGCGACTTGTGCGCCGTTCGCCAACGGCAGCGAACTCAGCGGACCGGCGTTCGGATAATTCGTGGCCGGCAGGACCGACTTCAGTACGCGCACGCCTTGCGTGCCCGTGTCCAGTGCCATATACACCGCCTTGCCGTCGAGCTGGATCGGCAGGCCGAGGCGCGCATGACCTGCGTCGACGCGCTCAATTTGCAGCGGTATCAGCAGGCCGTCCTGGCCGCCGTTGATCAGCGAGGCAGCCGGCGCGGGCGGCGTGGGCGTGGGAAAGGTCACGGCGCAGCCGCTGAGCGCGACGAGCGCACCGGTCACGACAAGCGCGGCCGCGCTGGAACGACGCCGGCTGAGGCGCAAATGCCGGCGCGCGGCATCGAGGGACGACAGGAACATAGATCACACGCTTTGCAAAGGGCGGGTCCCTGACGAAGGCGAGGCATTGCAAGCGGCGAGGCGGACAGCGCGAGCGGCAATCGCGCTGGATTGGCCGCGGCGTGATCGATAAAACCGGGTCGCTTGCGAACCTGCGGAAGGGAACACGCGATGACAGGAGCGGCGACTCTACATGGCCGCTCGAGTGCATCTGCAAAGATGTGTAAAGGCACGGGCGCGGCCGGCAACCGGGCCGTGCAAATGTCGATCTACATCAATAGTCGCGCGGACGCCGGATTACGGTAGCTTGCGCGCGGCCGAGCGTGGCGCGATCGAGTTTGACGGTCAGCAGGCCGATCACGTCTTCGAGAGTGCGCGAGGTGACTTCGACGCGGAACGTCACGCGCTCGCGTTGCTGGTCGATGGTGACGACATAGAGACGCAGGTCGTCGCCGAGCGCGGCGTGCAACGCGCGCCGTCCGTTGGCCGACGACGTGCCGGGCACGGTGACGTCGATGATGACGAGCGGCACGACGATATGCGTGCGGCGCGGCAGGCGCGGCGCTTGTGGCGTGCGCTGGGTGCGCGAGGTACGCGTGAGGGGAAGATCGGACGTAGCGGTGGACGTGTGCATAGGGTTGCGCCGACCCGGCGGGCGGCGCGCGTTGTTGACACCCGTCCACTCTAGCGACGCGCGTCTCAAGGACGCGCAAAAGCTGCCGCGCGGCGAATCAAAATTGTGTTAACGCGCGGGCTGCATGTGGCGTGCTATCGCGCCCAGATCGCGGCAAATAGCGCCAAACCGCGGTATCAAACCTTCGCCGCCGCGGCTGCGGCCTTCGCCTCATTCACGGCGACGGCGACGCGTTCGACGAACTCGCGATCGACGCTCATCAGCGCTTCGCGATCGCCGTTCGCCGTCTGCACCATCAGACGATGCGTGATGTCCTGGGTCAGCCAGGTGAGCCAGCCGACCACGGCCAGCATCGTGCCGCACACGATGCCCACGGGCGAGCGCAATATTGCGCCGACAATAACGCCGACGATGCCGACCAGCGAAATCGTGACCGGCAAGACCTTGTTTTTCGGCACGGTGACGACGCGCACGTCCACGATATCGCGCAGCGGAAAGACCTGGCCGGCGGACGAGAGTGCGTTGCGCGTGACCGACACGCCACGATCATTGAAGGGTGTTTCCATCGAGTCGAATGCAAGCGGGAGCAAAGGGCGCAGCGTACCAGAACTTCGGCTGACTAATGTTATGGGATTTTTTTCGGCCGCTGACGCGGTTTAGTTAAATCTGCTCAAACATACTTATCATGCGGATCATGGGAATCTGCGCATCGCGTGACATCCCTGGCGACGTAAAATGGTTGCGGGGGACGATCTCGCCGCCGGCTATGGCAACGTGGAGATCTTTCAGGGCGCGAGCTTGCATGTCGGCCCGACCGCGGGTAGGGTCGCCATGGTAGGCATCGGGGCTGACCTTGCGCTCGCCCCAAGATCGCCGGCCGGCGTGACGAGTCGAAAATTCTGCCCGGAGCGTGACGTCTCGCAGGCAGCAGCGTCCCAGTACGTCAGATCTATGAAGCTTGCCGTTGCCGCGTTGGCGACGCCGTGGTTGAAGAAAAGCGCTCTCTTGCAAGTTCTGGAAATCACAAGAAAGGGGAATGCCGTGGCCAGGTCCGATTGCAATCACGAGGATTTCTTTAGCGTAGGCCGGCGGCAGTTTCTCGGCTACACCGGCGCCGGAATGCTCGCAGCAGTGCTGCCCGGTTGCGGCAACAACGACATCCATTCGACGCCTTATCAGAAGACCATTGCGCTCGGCCAGCAGATGATCCAGCAGGCCGTCACCGACCCGTCGAATCCTGTGGCGGCGATCTCGGTCGCAATGGTCAAGGGCAACACCGTGGTCTGGCAGCAGGCGTTCGGGTTGGCGTCGGTGCCCGGGCAGATCAAGGCAACGCCGCAGACACGCTTTAACATCGGCTCGGTCAGCAAGTTGTTTCCGGCACTGGCGGCGACGATCCTCGTCGATCGCGGGCTGATCACGCTCGACACACCGATCGTCAAATATCTACCGACCTTCACGATGCTGTCGCCGGAATACGCGCAGATCACCACGCGTCATCTGCTGTCGCATGCATCCGGTCTGCCCGGCACGAATGGGCGCAATCTCTTCACGTTTCAGCCAGTCGCCGGCTACGCCGCCGACACGCAAGCCGAACTTGCCAACTCGCACCTGAAACATCTGCCCGGCGAACTGGCCGTCTACTGCAACGACGGCTTCACAATGGTCGAGCAGATCGTGCTCGCCATGACGGGCCAGAGCTTCGCGGACTTCGTCCAGTCGGCGATTCTCGCGCCGCTGAAGATGACCGACTCCAGCTATTTGACGGGCGTACCGTCCAGCGGATCGTTCTCGCTGCCGTACGTGAACGGCATGCAGCATCAGGAATTCGTCAACGCGTACGCGACCGGCGGACTGAGTTCGACGCCCACCGACATGATGAATCTGGCGCAGATGATTTACGGCGGTGGCGTGTTTCAGGGACAGCGCATTGTGTCCGCGGCGGGCATTGCGCAGATGGGTACGGACCAGACAAAAAGCCTGACGATCAACCCGTCGCCAGAATGGCGCTGGGGTCTAGGCTGGGACACCGTAGTACAGCCCGCACTCAACGCCGCAGGCGTGCTGGGATGGGAAAAGGACGGCGGCACTGCGTTCTACTCGACCGAATTTTTCGTTGTGCCCGACTCGCAGTTCGCGCTGCTGGTGACCGGCAACGCCGGCTACAACGCCCGCGCGATTGCCGAGACGCTGGTGCTGTCGGCGTTGAAGGAAGACGGCACGATTGCGTCGCTGCCAGCAAAGCTCGGTACCACGGCGCCGCCGGTCGCATCGGGGCCGGCCATTGCGAGCGGCGCGGGCATCTACGGCAATTCCGATTCGCCGTATCAGGTGCTCGCCAACGCGGACGGCAGTCTGCAGATCAACCAGTGGGACGCCGATACGCGAGGCTGGACGCAGATCGGCGGGTACCGGTACCGCACCGACGGCTGGTGGTGGAGCGATACCGATACGGCGTCGTATCGCTTCGCGGTCGTGTCGGGCAACGACAGTGAAGGAAGTGCGTTCAGCTATCGCTATCTGATGAAGCGGGTCGTGCCTGGCGCGGGCTATGCCTATCTGACGCTGCCGGTCGGTCAGCAACTGGCACCGCTGGCAGCGCTCGACAGCGCGTGGCAGCAACGCGTCGGCACGCAATGGACATTGACCAACGATTCGCCGAGCGCGGTGCCGATTGCCGTTCTCGGCAACCCGCCGGCGTTCTTCGCCACGCTCGCCGAACTTCCCGGCTACGTGCTGTACGGCAACGAAGACCTTCGCTATCAACTGTTCGTGCCGGAGAGCGATACGCTCGGCGGCATGTCGATCAAAGTGCCGGGCAATTTTGGACGCGACCTTTACGACATCCGTTTCGCGTCGGCCAGTGCGACGACGCTGACGATCGGCAGTTCGATATACGCGCGGATTTGACTGACACGCGCTCCAGGCCGCTCGGACTTCAGGATTTCTGGACCTTCCTCGTTTGTTAGGGGAAATCCTCCAGACTCCTTAAGCTTGCACCATCAAGGTTGGCTTTGCCGTGCCGTTACTCACTGATGACTAACCGGTACGACAGATTTGCAGACGAAGCATTTCCGAGCGAACTCGAGGCGTTCGCTTTTTGCGCGATGGTTGACACGATCCGAAAGGCTCAGGGGCGGGATGACCCGGCTGCATTCGAGCCAGGATCGCCGCAAAGGGCGCAGGCCGAGATCGATCTTATCCGCGACACGCTGCGGATGATGGGCATTGATCCCGACGGCAGCGATCTGTCATGAAGGATATCTCCCAAGCTTACTTTCTTCTCGCCTGAAGGGAGTAAGAGAGACCTCTCGCCAGTCGTCATTCTTATTCATGGTGGATGCTGGCAAAGCCGGTACGGCGGCCTTAAGCAATTCCGTGCGCTGGCCGCGGCGTTCGCCAGGCAGGGCATTGCGGCCTGGAATATCGAGTGTCGTCGCGTGGACGAACCGGGCGGTGGATTTCCCGGCGCCTACGCGGACATCACCAGCGCAATCAATGAGTTGAGCCGTGACGCGAGCGCGTTGCAGATCGACCTCGAGCGGGTCGTCGCAGTAAGACATTCTGCAGGAGCACGGTTGGCGCTGTGGGCGGCATCGCGTGGTCGAATACCGGAAGGCAGTCCCTTGCGGGTGCGCGATCCCTTGCGAATTCCTGTTGTGGTGAGTCTGGGCGGATTCGCCCCGCTGCCTCACGGCAACGGGGTTTTTTCTGCGTGTGTGCCGCATACCGACTCACCCTTCTCGACGTACGCTCGCAGCAAATGATGGGCAATGGCGAACGGCTTGGGCGCCGACAGTCCGTCGGCGTGAGTTCCCGCGAGCATCGCCGCAACCTCCTGGCGTGAGAACCAGCGGGCGTCTTCGAGTTCTTCCGTATCGACCACGATGTCAGTGTCGCTTGATTGCGCAAAGCACCCGATCATTAGCGAAGAGGGAAATGGCCACGGCTGCGACGCGAAGTAGACCACCTGCCCACACTTCACGCCAGCTTCTTCCATCACCTCGCGGCGCACGGCGTCTTCCGCTGTCTCGCCCGGT
The DNA here is from genome assembly GCF_046028095.1 of Paraburkholderia phytofirmans. Classification (GTDB taxonomy): domain Bacteria; phylum Pseudomonadota; class Gammaproteobacteria; order Burkholderiales; family Burkholderiaceae; genus Paraburkholderia; species Paraburkholderia phytofirmans_A. The sequence goes on along the minus strand of NZ_JAQQDJ010000011.1, from coordinate 179,895 downwards.
TCGACGAAACCGGCAAGCGCCGAGTACATGCCCTTGGCGAAATGGCGCTGACGGCCGAGCAGACACCGTTCGCCGTCTATCACGAGCATGATCACGACTGGATCCACCCGCGGGAAATGGCGCGCGCCGCAAACATCGCAGGTGCGTTGCCAGCCGGCGTTCGTAATACGGCTTGCGGCGCCGCAGTTCGCGCAGAAGGCATGGCGGCGATGCCAGTCGAGCATCGACTTGGCCTCAGCCAGAATGCCGAGTGCACCAGCAGCGACGAGGTCCTGCAGCGCCAGCGAGCGAAGGTCGATGCGTTCGTACTCGTTGTCTGGCGCTAGGTCTGATGGCGCGAAGCCGATTGCGAAACGGCCGCTGCCGTCGCTTTCTACTCCAAGAAAAATGGTATGAAGCGGCTGGCCGAAAGCAGCGGTTTCGCTGGCGACGAACCACGGGTCGTGCGCGCTGCCTCGTTTGAGCAAGGGGATGTCGCCGTTGAAGACCAGAAAACGCGCGGCCGGATCGCTGCGTAGATGCTCGATCGAGGCGTCGTCGTTCCGCTTGTCGGAGCGGCGGTCGAGCGGGTTGTGGTTAAAGCCAATGGATGCGGGAATGGCGGTCATCACAGTCGTCAAGATTGCAGGAAGATCCGCAAGTATTGCACGGGGTGCGGGTTGATCGCTTGTTAGGGTTTCGTCGGCTCGAACACGAATGCGCCAGTCGGACCGGAGGAGGGCGTCGCCTGGTCGACACTGTCATCGTCATCGCGCATTTCATGGCGGGGATCGCGTCTTCGGTGGTCGGCGACGACAGAGCGCGACGTCGCTAGACGACTGTCGAAAGGATCAGCCGCTCGTTCTTCTTGCGACAGACGCGTAGCTGATCGGCGCGTGGCCGCCGTTTGCGCCGTAGTCGCTTCGCATGTCGAGCGCCGACCAGAGTGAACGAGTACTTGCGGCCCCAGGCGGTCCTCATTTGCGACGAGTCCGGACGTCTGCCAGCGGCTCCGCAGCGGGCGCCCTGTTGCGCGCTCGACCCGCACACGTTAACTCATCTTTTTGTAGCTGATATCCGCAAACCGTCGTATCTGGTGTCGCAAAAGCACTTGTCCTGCCAGCTCGAATATGGAGCCGCTAACCAGGTCGAAAACGACCGTCTGAAGTGCCCCCCGTGAGCAGGCAGCGCAATCAATTGACGCGAAAATGGTGCGCGCAAAAAGCCGGTGCCGGCGTGATGTGATGGCGACCCGATGTCCTTTGCCAAACTCAATCAAACGCCTTGTCGTTTGGCGCCGCGTACAACTTTTCCAGCGCCTCGCTCATGGGAAAATCGAAGTTGATGCCTTTAGGCGGTACCGGCTTCATGAACCACTTGCCGTACAGGGTTTTGACGTCACTGCTCTTCATCACGCGAATCATGACGTCGTCCACCAGCTTCTTGAACTCCGGGTCATCCTTGCGGAGCATGAAGCCATACGCTTCGGACGACTGAGGCGCTCCCACAATGACCCAATCGGCCGGCCTGGCCGTCAGCGAGCGCGCGCCCGCGAGCAGCACGTCGTCCATCATGTACGCCACGGCGCGGCCGGTTTCGAGCGTGACACGGCCTTCACCGTAATCCTTCGCGCTGATGATCTGCATGTTCATCTTTTTCTCCTCGTTCATTTTCCTGAGGAGACGCTCCGACGTGGTTCCCTGGTTGGTCACCACGGTCTTGCCGGCCAGGTCCGCGAAGTCCTTGATACCTGAGTCTTTGCGTGTCAAAAGACGCGTCGTGGCAACGAAGAACGTGTCGGAAAACGCGACCTGATTTTGCCGGGACGTCAGATTCGTCGTCACCCCGCATTCGAGGTCGACGGTGCCGTTCTGAACCAGTGGAATGCGGTTCTGCGAAGTAACCGGTATAAAGCGGACGTGCAGATCGGGGTGGCCGGTTTTAGCCTTCACCGCATCGATGATCCTGTTGCAAATGTCCTGGGAAAATCCGATCACCTGGTTATTCGTATCGACGTACGAAAACGGCACGGACGTTTCGCGGTGACCGATCGAAATCGAATTGCCGCTCTGGATTTTTGCCAGCGTGGACTGTGTCTCCTGGGCCGAAGCGCTGGTCGAAACAACGGCAAAAGTCGCGAGGGCCATCAGCAGCCTGTGTTTCATAGCAATTACCCCATCGTGGTGAGAACCAGTCTCTGCGCACCTGCGCGGCTGGACTGATACATATGTTGCCAGAAAAATATTAAATGCAACATATGTTAACCACTGATGCGTGGAACATCCGCCGCGCCAGGCGCGGCTCGAGTGAGGTACTGTAGGGTCTTAACCCGCCTTCGGCACGCCGGCGTCCCGATGATGGTCGGCGGCGAGAAACATATACATCGCGGGCACCACGAACAACGTGAAGAGCGTGCCGATCGACAACCCCGTGAAGATCACGAGGCCCATCGCATTGCGGCCCGCGGCGCCCGCGCCCGCGGCGACCACGAGCGGCAGGACGCCGAGCACCATCGCCGCCGTCGTCATCAGAATTGGGCGCAGCCGCACGCCCGCCGCTTCTTCAAGAGCTTCGCGCTTCGATCGGCCGGCGTGTTGCAGTTCGTTGGCGAACTGGACGATCAGGATGCCGTGCTTGCTGACGAGCCCCATCAGCGTGACGAGCCCGACCTGCGTGTAGATGTTCAGCGTGGTCAAACCGATGTTGATGAAGATCAGCGCACCGAACAGCGCCATCGGTACCGAAACCAGAATCACGATCGGGTCGCGGAAACTTTCGAATTGGGCCGCGAGCGCAAGGAACACGATGATCGTCGCGAACAGCAGCGTAACGACGAAACCGCCGGACTCCTGCACGAACTGCCGCGATTGCCCCGAGTAATCCGCCGAATAACCCGCGGGCGCGGCCTGCGCGGTCGCCTTGCGCAGAAAATCGAGCACCTCGCCCTGTGACACGCCAGGCACGATCACGCCGGAGATCGTCGCCGAGTTGAGTTGCTGGAAATGATTGATCGATTCTGGCACGACGTTGTGTTCGAGATGCGCAATCGTCGAGGCCGGAATGACGCTGCCGTCCGGCGTGCGCAGATAATAATCGAGCACCTGCGAAGGATTCAGGCGGTCGGTCTGCAACACCTGCGGGATCACCTTGTACGAGCGCCCGGCGATCGAGAAGTAGTTGACATAGCCGCCGCCGAGCGCCGAGCCGAGCGCTTGCCCCACGTCGCTCTGCGAGAGCCCGAGCGAAGCGACCTTGTCGCGGTCGACCACGAGCGTGGCTTCCGGCTTGTCGAGCTTGAGATCGCTGTCGACGAAGAAAAACATCCCGCTCGCACGGGCTTGTTGCAGAACCGCCTGCGAGACCTCGTTGAGGTTTTCGAACGGCTCGGTGGTGCTGATCACGAACTGCACCGGCAAGCCCTGCGAGCCCGGCAGCGGCGGAAACTGGAACGCCGCGACGCGCGCGCCGGCAATCTGATTCCATTTCTGCTGCAATTCCTGCTGCAACGCGCCCGCGCCTTTGCTGCGCTGATCCCAAGTCTTGAACAGCACGCCGCCGATCCCCTGGTTCAGTGTCGGCGCGCCGGTGAGCTGGAACATCTGCGAGTATTCGGGCAGCGCCTTGGATATATTGAAGACCTGGTCCGCGTAGGTTTGCATCTGCTGGATGGTCGCGTTCGGCGGACCCTGGATTTGCGACAACACGATTCCCTGATCTTCCTCGGGCGCGAGTTCCGACTTCGACGTCATGAACAGATAGATCGTGCCGGCGAGCAGCAGCGCGCCCATCACGATGAACACGGGCCAGGTGTCGAGCGTCGCGTGCAGCAGACGGCCATAGCCGCGATGAACGCGTTCGAACTGGCGGTCGACGAAGCGCGCGAAGCGCCCCGACTCCTGTTCCGTACGGAAGAAGCGTGAGCACATCATCGGCGACAGCGTGAGCGCGATCACGCCGGACACCGTCACCGCGCCGGCCAGCGAGAACGCGAACTCGGTGAAGAGGGCGCCTGTCAGGCCGCCCTGAAAACCGATCGGCGCATACACGGCGATCAGCACGACGGTCATCGCGAGGATCGGTCCGCCGAGCTCGCGCGCGGCGATCAGCGCGGCATCGAATGGCGCCTTGCCTTCCTCCTTCATGTGGCGATCCACGTTCTCGACCACGATGATCGCGTCGTCCACCACGAGCCCGATCGCGAGCACGAGCGCGAGCAGCGTCAGCAGATTGATCGAATAGCCGAGCAACTGCATGACGAAGAACGTGCCGATCAGCGACAACGGCATCGCGATCAGCGGCACGACGACCGCGCGGAAGCTGCCGAGGAACAGGAAAATCACCGCGGTGACAATGAGCAGCGCTTCGACCAGCGTCTTGATGACTTCGACGATCGCCGTGTTGACGAAATCGGTTGCGTCATACACGATCTCGCCCGTCATGCCGGTCGGAAACTGCTTCTGCAGGCCGGGAAAGATGGCCCTCACACGCTTGGCGACATCGAGAATGTTGGCGTCCGGCGCGACCTTGATGCCGATGAACACTGAACGCTTGCCGCTGAACGCGACGTTGAAGTCGTAGCTGTCGGCGCCGAGCACGACGTTGGCGACGTCTTCGAGGCGCACGATCGCGCCGTTCTTCTGTTTGATGACGAGTTGCTTGAAGTCGTCGACGGTATGGAGGTCCGTGCCCGCGTTCAGGTCGACGCTGACCATTTGCCCTTTGGTCGTGCCGAGCGTCGCGAGATAGTTGTTGTTGCCGAGCGCCGTGAACACGTCGGCCGCCGTCACGCCGTGGGCGGCGAGCCGCGTCGCATCGAGCCACGCGCGCAGCGCGAACTGCCGCCCGCCGAGAATTTCGGCGGTTTGCACGCCTTCGATCGAATCGAGCTTGGGCTTGACCACGCGCAACAGATAATCCGTGACGTTGTTGCTCGGCAGCACGTCGCTGTAAAAGCCCATGTACATCGCGTCGGTGGTCTGCCCGGTCTGTACCGTCAGCACCGGCTGCTGCGCTTGCGGTGGCAACTGGTTGCGCACGGAGCCGATCTGCGTATTGATCTCGGTCAGCGCGCGGTTCGCGTCGTAGTTCAGGCGCAGCGTCGCGATAATGGTCGACACACCGGTGCTGCTCGTCGACGACATATAGTCGATGCCTTGCGCCTGGGCAATCGCCGCCTCTAGCGGCTGCGTGATGAAGCCGGCGATGGTGTCAGCGTTCGCGCCGTAATAGGCCGTGGTGATCGTCACGACGGCGTTTTCGGTCTGCGGATACTGGCTGACTTTCAGCGCGGCCAGCGAGCGCAATCCGAGCACGAGGATCAGCAGGCTGACCACCGAGGCCAGCACGGGCCGCCGGATAAAGAGATCGGTGAAGGTCATCGCGCGGTCTCTCTATTGTTCCTGAGGCGTCGGGTTCGGATTGTCCGCCGGCTGCACGCTGTTATTGATGACGAGCGGCGTGCCGTTCTTCAGCTTGAGCTGCCCGCTCGTCACGACCTGCGCGCCGGCGTCGACCCCGTTGAGGATCGCGACCTGATCGCCGCGCGTCGGGCCGGGCGTGACGAAGACCTGCTGCGCGACGGGCAGCGCCTTGCCCTGTGCGTTGGGTTGCGTGCCCGGCTTGACGAGGAACACGGTCGCGCCATAGGGGTTGTACGTGATGGCGGTTTGCGGCAGCGTCAGGTAGCGCTGTCCCGCGCCCGCGTCGATCTTCACGTTCGCGTACATGCCCGGCAGCAGCTTGCGCTCACGATTGTCCACGCTGGCTTCGATCTGCACGTTGCGGGTGGTGCTGTCGACCTTCGGGCTGACCGACTGGATCTTGCCCACGAACGTTTGCCCGCTGTAGGCGTTGGTGTCGACCACGATGGTCTGGCCGATCGCGAGCTGGCCGAGTTGCTGCTGCGGCAGGTAGAAATCGGCGTAGATCGGATCGATCGCCTGCAGCGTGACGATCGCATCGCCCGGATTGATGTACTGCCCCGGATTGATCGTGGTGATGCCCAGGCGCCCCGCAAACGGCGCTCGAATCGTCTTCTTGTCGACGAGCGCGGCCTGTTGCGCGACTTGCGCCTTCTTGACCTTCAGGTCGGCGGCGTCGGCGTCGAGCTGCGCCTTGGCGATCGCCTTGATGTCGTACTGCGCCTTGTCGCGCGTGTAGACCGTCTGCGCGAGCTCGGCCGATGCCTCCAGCGACCGGAGCAGCGCCACGTCGCTGTCGGCGTTGAGTCTGATGAGAACCTGCCCGGCTTTCGCTTCCTGTCCCGAGCTGAAGGCGACTTCGCGCACGAGGCCTGCGACTTCGGTGGTGACATCCACGCCGCGCACGGCGCGCAGGCTGCCGACCGCCGCAAGCTGCGGTTGCCACTGCTGATAGCGGGCCACGACCGCCGAGACCGTGGCGGGCGGCGCCGCGTTGCCCGACATGAATTTGGCGATCATGTGCGCGCGGAACACGTTGAAGCCGACGAGCGCGGCCAGCAGCAGGCCGACGCAGATCAGCATGATCACCATCCGTTTTGTCATCGGTTTTCGTTCGGTCATCGTGATGTCCTTGCACGGCATTGGGCGAAGCGTGTTGCAACGAGCGGTGCGGCGAGCGTCCTGCCGGGCTATGTCAATGCGCGGCTGCGGCGGTGCCTGCGGCGGCTGCGGCGGCCGGCGCGGCGGCGTTCCACCAGCCGCCACCGAGCGCCTGGAAGAGCGCCGCGGTGTCGGCGTAGCGGGCGGCCTGAGCCTGCGCGAGGTTCACCACCGTTTGCTGGTACTGGCGTTGCGCATCGAGAAGCGACAGGTAGCTCACTCCGCCGACGCGATATTGCCCACGCGTCAGTTCCAGCGAGTCGTTCGCGGCGCGCCACGCCTCCGTCTGCGCTTGCAGGCCGGTCGCGTCATGATCGAGCGCGCGCAGTGAATCCGCGACGTTCTGGAACGCCAGCAGCACCGTTTCGCGGTATTGCGCGTCAGCCTGCTCGTATGCCGCCTCCGCCGCGCGCTTCTGCGCGCTCAACTGCCCGCCGTGGAAGACCGGTTGCAGCAGGCCCGCGCCGATACTCCAGATCGTGCTGCCCGCCTTGAACACCTGGGCCGGCGTGAGCGCCTCGGCGCCGTAGCTGGCCGACAGCGTGATCTGCGGATACATCGCGGCGGTGGCCACGCCGATTTGCGCGCTGGCCTGATGCAGCACGGCGTCGGCGGCGAGAATGTCGGGCCGCTGTTGCACCAGCGCCGACGGCAGGCTGACCGGCAGCGTGTCGGGCAACGAAAACATCTCTAGCTTGAATTCGGGCAACGCGGTATCGCTGGGCAGTTTGCCGGCCAGCACGGCGAGCTGATGGCGCACCTGGTCGAGTTGTTGTTGCAGCGGCGGCAGCGTTGCGCGGGTCTGCGCCAACAGGGTCTGCTGCGCGAGCACCGCCGTACGGCCCACGCCTCCCAGTTCGAACTGCTTGCCAAGCACGGTGAATTGCTCGTCTTCTTGCGCGGCAATCTGCTCGGTCGCCGCGATCTGCGCGCGCAACGACGCTTCCTTGACGGCCGCGGTCACGATGTTCGCCGACATCGCGAGATAGGCGGCCTGCAACTGGAAGCGCTGGTAATCGACTTGCGCGTGCAACGCTTCGAGTTCGCGCCGTGTGCCGCCGAACACGTCGAGTTTGTACGACACGTTCACCGATGCGTTGTAGAGATTGAAGTCCTCGACGAGTCCGGGCTCGCCGAATGTGATGCCGTTCAGTTTCTGGCGCGTGGCGCCGAGTTGCGCATCGACGCTGGGCAGAAGGGTGCCGCCGGCTTGCGCCGAGAAGTTTTCGCGCGCCTGCCGCAATGCCGCTTGCGCCGCAGCGATGTTCGGACTGTTGACGAGCGCCTGACGGATCAGCGTATCGAGCGGTTCGCAGTGAAAGAGCGCCCACCAGGCGGCGGGAATGTCCTGTCCCGGCACGAAGCGTTGCGGCAAGCCGGCCGCCCCCGGCGAAGAGGCCGTTTGGTCGGGCAGTGGCGAGGCGGTGTAGGTGTCGGTAGCCGGCGCGAGGGGAGAGCGGTAGTCAGGACCGACCATGCAGCCGGCCACCGCGACGCAGCCGCATAGCACGACGCACAGGCGCCGCTGCCGGACAATACGCTGGTTAACGTCGATCATCGATCCACCTTATATCGCCCGCATTTTGACTAAACGAGCGAGCGGACGCGGATATTCGGGCCACGTGAACTTTCGGTGTTTGCTTTCCTGCCTGACGCCGGAATTGACCATCTGGGACGATCGCTACGCGTAGCCTAGCATGGTCGATTGCTGCGCTCGCACACGAGATCACGTAGGCAGTGCGCTCAACGATCTTTCAACCGGTCGTCGTTAGCGTGCCCCGTGCCTTGCCACACGCAACGTTCATTCACACGCGTCGAACCTGATCAGGCGTTTCGGTCATATCTTACGGCGACCTGATCATAGAACGCCGCGTCTCCCAATCGTACATTTGAGCCACCGGAATGCCAGGCCAGCCGCCTGGTTCCGGGCCGGTAGCGACCGTGACATCACGCAGACCAGAGCATGCGCATCCAGACCGCGCTCGCCACCCTGCAATGCGATTTTCCGAAGCTGAATAATCCACGTTTTGTAGAGGAGTTGGAACATGAATGCCAATGCACAGACCAAAGAATCCAATATCGTCAACGGCCTCAACGTCGATGATCTGTTCTCCCTGATCGAAGGCGTCAAGGGCGATGCATCGAAAGCCACCACCAGTTGGCGCGTGGCGACGACGTGGCAAGGCCAGGCCCGCAGTCACTCCGAGATCGAGGGATTCGCGATCGGAGGGCAGGACGTGTCGCGTCGATTCACGATCGATATCGACGAGCCTCGCGAACTCGGCGGCTCGAACCAGTTCGCCAATCCTCAGGAGCATCTGATCGCGGCGCTGAACGCCTGCATGACGGTGGGTTACGTGGCGCAGTGCGCTGTGCGCGGGATCACGCTCGAGTCTCTCGAGATCGAAACGGAGGGCGACATCGACCTGAGAGGATTTCTCGGGCTCGATCCGAACGTGGCCAACGGCTACGAGAGCCTGCGCTACACCGTTCGTATCAAGGGCAGCGGCACCAGGGAACAGTTCGCTGAAATCCACAGCGCTGTGATGGCCACTTCTCCCAACTTCTACAATCTGGCGAATGCCGTTCCTTTGAAATCGACTCTTCTGGTCGGGTGAGATCGGCGATGGAGAGCGGCGCGATTCGAATCGTTTCCGTCGCGCCATTGATCGGCGCGCAGGCCAAAGCTACCCGCGGTAATCGGATTTCGGGTCGTCGATCAAACGGAGCGCGGCTTGCCACGCCAGCTCCGCGATTTCCGCCGAATCCTCGCGATCGAACTGGCTCGCGGTCAATTCGCAGACTTCGCGCGGCGGGATGCGCAAGGCGCTGCCGCCAGCCAGCGCCTGAATCTGCGCCTGGCACGCACGTTCGAGGAAGTAAATCTCATGGAATGCTTCGGCGGCCGTGGCGCCCGCTGCGAGCAAGCCATGATTGCGCAGGATCATCGCCTTGCAGGTGCCGAGATCGCGAACCAGACGTTCGCGCTCGCCGAGTTCCAGCGCGATGCCTTCGTAATCGTGATAGCCGAGCTTGCCGTAGAACTTCAACGCATGCTGACTGATCGGCAGCAGGCCTTGTTCCTGGGCGGATACAGCGGTTCCGGCAGCCGTGTGCGTGTGAATCACGAAATGCAGATCGTCCCGCGCGGCATGAATGGCCGAGTGGATAGTGAATCCCGCGGCGTTCACGCGAAACAATGCGGGCTCGATGTGCGCGCGCTCGTCGACGACCTTGCCCTGATGATCGATCTTCACCAGATCCGAAGCGCGCATCTCGTGGAACAGGACGCCATAGCGATTGATGAGGAACGCGGCCGGCTCATCCGGCACGTTCGGCAGACGCGCGGTGATGTGCGTGTCGATCATGTCCGTCATGCGGAAATGCGCGACGAGCCGGTAAAGCGCGGCCAGTTCTTCGCGCACATGCTGCTCGCTACCGGATCGTGCGCTGCGTGCGGCACGCGCTTCCAGCGCAGAGTCGGATATTTGCGTCGTTTGCATTTGAAAAGGCTCCGAGGTTCGCACGCTGTCGTGTGCGTGGTGTTCGCGGGCGGCGAGGCGGGCAAGCGTCGCCGCGTCGGTAAACAATATCGGAAGTCTGCAACAGCGGGGCGAATGATCCTGAATGTAAAAGCACTCGCCCAAAAAGAAAACGCCCCGCAGGGCGTTTTTCCAGAACCTCGATCCAGCAGGGAACTCGCATTCCCCACTGCGAGAGTCTCGCTTTAGAACTTGTGACGGATACCGACGCGGAATGCCAACTGGTTATCCGAACCCGTGCCCGACGTATTGAAGTAGCTCGTGCTCGAACCGATCTGCGCTTGCACGTCGCCCGTTGCCGCGTTGTGGCCCGAAGCGATCTGGTAGATACCCAGCGCATACACGTCCGTACGCTTGCTCAGCGCGTAGTCGACGCTCAGGTCAGCCTGGTTCCAGTGACCGCGATTCGCGTTGCTCAGGTGCATGTACGTGTAGCCCGCGCCTGCCGTCAGCGCCGGCGTGAACGCGTACTTCGCGCCCGCTTCATAGGCGGCGAACGTCGTCGTGCCGCCCGTGATCGGCTCGAAACGCGTGTTCGTATACAACGCCCACAGCGTGGCTGCCGCGATGGTGTAACGGCCGCCGACACCGAACGTGCGCAGATCGCGTACCGTGCCCGTCGTCACGTTGGCCATCGCCGTCGAGAACGCCGGGGTCGATTGTGCCGGGAAGCGGATGTCCGTGTAAGCCGCGCCGACGCCGAACGGGCCGTTTGCGTAGTTCACGCCGAAGCTATAAGCGCGCGACGAACCCGCGGTCGTGCCGACCGTCGGCGAGCCGGCGAATGCGCCAGCCTGGTTCGAGAAGCCGTACATCGCGCCGAAGGTCAGGCCCGCGAAATTCGCGCTGCTGAACTTGACTGCGTTGTTGATACGGCTCGACGTCAACTGGTCGACGTCGTTGATGTGGTACGCGTAGTTACCCGCGACGGTCTGGCCGCCGGTCGAGTAGTTGCCGCCCAGGTAGTCCGTCGAAAACGAGTACTGGCGACCGAACGTCAGCGAGCCGATGCCGTCCTTCGACAGACCGACATAAGCCTGACGGCCGAACAGCGCGCCGCCCTGGCCGAGCGTGCCGTTGCCGCTGTTAAAGCCGCTTTCCAGCACGAACAGCGCCTTCAGGCCGCCACCCAGATCTTCGGTGCCGCGCAGGCCCCAACGGCTGCCTTGGGCAACGCCGTCGTCGTACTTGAAGAGGTTGTCGTGACCCGTTGCGGTCTTCGAGTTGTTCACATAGCTGATACCCGCATCGATCAAACCATACAGCGTGACGCTGCTTTGCGCGTGGGCGGCGGTGGCGAAGACGGCGAGAGTAGCGGCGGCAAATACTTTCTTGTTCAAGACTTTCTCCGATTAAAAATTAAGCGATCGCACGCCGAACTCTTTGGTAAGGTCGTGCGATGGCCCGCAATTTAAGGGAACGCAGAGTAAGGTATGTGACAGCATCGGTTATTTTTGAAATCTGTCGCGGCTACGCGACACTCACATAGCGCTGCCGGTGCAAATCGCGCAGGGCATGCACGTATAAGCTTTTTCCGTAGCGTGGATATGAGTAAGTGGAAAACGGGTGGTTGTCGGGCGCTGCGGCGGAGCCTGATGCGAATTCCGGTGCGCGCGCAGGGAATCTGCTGTGGGTGAAGAGGCGGGTAGCGACGCATAAAAGCAAATCGCCCGCTGCGATAGCGGGCGATTTGTGTTTCGGTTCAAGCCTTTACGGGCGCACCGCGCGTTCGTGCGGCACCTCCCGCATGAACGCTTTAGTTGGCCTTAGCTGCCTTTAGTTGCTCAACAGCGACCCGCTGCGGAACGCCTTCGCGCCCGCGATGCGCGCGAACTCCAGCCCGGCCGTCGCAAAGCGCGTCAGATGCCGTGCGTACAGCACGCCGGCCACAGTGCTTTTCAGCGTGACGACTTGCTCTGTCAACGGATCGACGATGTCGGCGATCTCATGACCGACGTCGACCCAGGTGCCCACTTCGCAGCGGTACACCAGCACGCCGCTCATCGGCGCGACGATCGGCTCGGCGCCCGCAAGCGGCGTGGCGGCGAATTCGAGCGGCGGCAGCGGAGCGGCCTTGCCGTCGATCACGCCACGCGAGGTCAGATATTCGATGATCGCCTGCGCATCGTGCTCGGCGTACTCGTACGACACTTCGCGCTGGCCGCGCAGTTCGATCGTGACCGAGATCGAGCCGTTCGGAATCGGGAAGCGGTCGCCGTAGCGGCCGCGCAGATCCGACCAGCAGAAGCTGTGGATTTCATCGAACGGGTTGCCCACCGAATTGAGCGCGAGCAGCGACGCCTTGGCGTCCAGATAGCAGGCGAGCGGCTCGACTTCCGGCCACAGATCGGGGTTCGTGTAGAGATGCATCGCGGCTTCCCAGTCGCAGTGCAGGTCGAGCACGACGTCGGCGTCGTACGAGAGCTTTTGCAATGCGAGGCGCTGCGATTCGAGTTCGGTTGCCGGCTTCTGCGCGTCGAGCGCCTCGCGCATGGCGGTGCGGATGGCGGTGCGGTTGGCGTCGAGATCGTCGCTCAGGCGCGACTCGATCACCGGCTGCACCAGCGCCGACAGATCGTGGAAATTGCGGTTGAAGTTCTGCGCGGTATTGGTTTCGAAGCGTCCGGTCAGATGGCCGAGAAAGTGCTGATTCAGGCCGATCGGATTGGCTACCGGCACGATCACGACTTCGCCGCGAATCTTGCCGGCCGCTTCCAGCGCGGCCAGCTTGCGGCGCAGCGCCCACGACACCAGCATGCCGGGCAACTCGTCGGCATGCAGCGACGACTGGATATAGATCTTCTGCCCGCCGCCAGGACCGTAGTGGAAACTCGTGAGGTTGCGGGCGGTGCCGAGCGTCGGGGCAATCAGCGGATGGGTTTGGGTTTGCATGGTTTTCAAATCCGCGGCCGGGTGGGGCGCGCCGCGCTATCTCGTTGATAACAGTGGGGAAACTTGTTCGACGGCCGGTCAATCGTGGGCCGGTGGGCGGCGCCTCGTGGGCGCCTCGATCGCACGATCTTAGCCGATATGACGCAGTGTGTGGTTTTATGCGGCGCTGCAAATGAAACGGGCTCCGCCTGTGGCGGAGCCCGTTTCTGCAAACCGGCAGGGCGCGTCGTCAGACGCGCATGGCCAAATTAGCCGCCGTACACGTCGAAGTCGAAGTACTTCTTCTCGAGCTTCTTGTACGTACCGTCCTTGATGATGTCGGCGATCGCCTTGTCGACCTTCGCCTTCAGATCCGTGTCTTCCTTGCGCATGCCGATGCCTGCGCCGTTGCCGAGGATCTTCGGATCGTCGAGGTTCTTGCCGACGAAGTCGAAGCCGGCGCCGCGCGGCGTCTTCAGGAAGCCGATTTCAGCTTGCACTGCGTCTTGCAGCGCTGCGTCCAGACGACCCGACAGCAAGTCGGCATAGACCTGGTCCTGGTTCTGATACGGCACGACCTTCGTGCCCTTCGCTTCCCAGTAGGTCTTCGCGTAAGTTTCCTGGATCGTGCCTTGTTCCACGCCAACCGTCTTGCCCTTGAGCGAGTCGGCCGTCGGCAGGATGCCCGAACCCTTCTTCGCCACGAGGCGCGTCGGCGTGTTGAACAGCTTGTTCGAGAAGGCGATCTGCTCGGCGCGTTGCGGCGTCATGGACATCGACGACAGCACGCCGTCGAACTTCTTCGCCTTCAGGGCCGGGATCATGCCGTCGAAGTCGTTTTCCACCCACACGCACTTGGCCTTCAGGCGCGCGCAGATTTCATTGCCGAGGTCGATGTCGAAGCCAACGAGCTTGCCGTCCGAGCCCTTCGACTCAAACGGGGGATAGCTGGCGTCAACGCCGAAACGGACGGTCGACCAATCTTTAGCGTGTGCGCCAATCGAGACGGTAGCAAGCAGAGCAACCGTCAAAGCCGCTAGCAGTTTTTTCACTGTTTAACTCCTCGGTGTAGTTCAAATTCGCCCGCATGCGATTGTGCCGCTGCGGGTCACCCGGCGCGACTCACGACCGGGCTTGGGTTGAAGCTGCCAGCCGGGGCGGCCAGCAGCGCGCGCCAAGCTTATCAGTTCAAAAAGATTGGGTAGCTAGTGAAACACCGGATGGCGCGTGAGGATAGCTTCTAATGCTCAAATGTGGTGGGGATTCAAAAGCGTTTGCGGTGCGTATTGCGCGGATTAGCCCTGGTCGCCCCGGATCTGTAATCGCGCAGTAATGAAGTTGGCTAATGCGTCTGCATGGCCGCGCTTGCCCGAATCACGCGCGATTCAAGACGCCCGAGTGCAGGCGGACTAAAACCCGGCCATTTACTCCGTTGACTCTTTGCCCAGCGATTCCGCGCGCCCGCCGCCGACCTCGCCGCACCATAGTTCGCCTTTGTCCATCATCCGCGCGTCTTGCGCGGACATGCCCGCGCAGGTGCCGCGCATGTCGGGTGTCTCGCGCTCGACGCGCGCGAGCGCGGCGCGGTTCATTTCGCTCTGCAGCCAACTGCCGAAGCAGGCAATCGATCCGGCCGCGACGGCCACCCACATCCACTCTGATTTGCTCAAGCGCATTTCTGTTTCTTGTCCGGCTCTTCGTTTGCCCGGAAGACAGGCCGCGCGGCATCCGGCGACGCTGCCCTCGACCGCCGGCGGCGGCTTGGGCAAGAGATCGTTTATCGGCATCGACGCGGGTCTTCTTTAGAGTGGCGCTGCCGGCTTCGAATGACGTTATTCAGGGCGGACTGTCGCGCTGCATTACAGCGCGCGGTTCACGTGTTCGCGCGTTTCAATCGATCAATGGCGAGTTAAAGTTTTCGCATAGCGTGCCGTTAAATGCAGATGAGCGGGTTTGCTGCATCACGTCCGACTGGTAATTTTTTCGACTCTGGCTAAGCCAAAAACCAAAAATGGTTTTCTTAGCGCTATCATCGATGTTCCTCGCGCTCCGCCACATGCAGCATCGAGCGCATCTGTCTGAAGAAAGTCACCGGGCAACCTGTCCGCGGATCGAGTCCGCGTGTTTGCGCTCGTCAGAAAGACCTTCTGCTAAACGGTGTTGGTTATGCACATGATGTTGACGGCAGATGCAAAGCGCTTTTGTAAACGATTCTTCCATGCACGAATCGCTGCCGCCGTAGCGCGCCCACGTTTGTCGTTTTGCGGCGTTTGTCCGGGATTTTTAACATTTCTGATTGGCGCGCTTATCTGCCTGGGCCTTTTCTCGGCGTCGCCGGTTAAAGCCGACGAGAAGATTCTGCGCGTGCTGGCCTGGCCCGGCTACGCAGACGCCGACGTCGTCAAGAATTTCGAGGCGCGCTACAAAGCCAAAGTGGAAGTGACGCTGGTCGATTCCGACGAGGCGCTGTGGGCGCAGATGCACGCCAAAAACACGCCGCCTTTCGACGTGCTCGCCGCCAATACCGCGGAAATCCAGCGCTACACGCAGGCGAATCTGCTGGCGCCGCTCGATCTCGCCAGCGTGCCGAATACCAGACGGCAATTGCCGCGCTTTCAGGCGCTCGCCTCGATCGGCGGCCTCACGTCGGGTGGCAAGGCCTACGCGATCCCGTTTACGTATTCGTCGATGGGCCTGATTTACGACCGCAAGCAGGTCGCCGTGGCGCCGCGCTCCATGCGCGAATTGTGGAATCCGCGCTACCGCGGCAAGGTGCTCGACTTCAACAGCGCGCAGCACAATTTCTCGTTCACGGCGCTGGCGCTCGGCTATGCGCATCCTTTTCAACTCGATGCCGCGCAGATGCGCGCGATTGCTCACAAGCTCGTCGATCTGCGCCGCAATCTGTTGACCTATTACACGTTGCCCGAGGAGGCGACCGCGTTTTTCATCCAGCATAAGGTCGCGCTGATGTTCGGCAACTACGGCACCCAGCAGGTCGAATTGCTGCGCCGCGCAGGCGCCGATGTCGGTTACGTGATTCCCGACGAAGGCGCGCTCGCGTGGCTGGATTGCTGGTCGATGACGCGCGCGGCCGCTGACCAGCCGCTGGCGCTCGCGTGGATCAACTATATGCTCGAACCGGACGTCAGCGCGTTGCTGACGCAGCGCCAGGGACTCGCCAACACGTTGACGGCGCCCGCGGAAAACAGCGATAACGGGCGCATCGTGTGGATCGGCCCGGTGGAAGATATTCAGCGGCGCGAGGACCTGTGGGCCAGAATCGTGTCCGGGGACCGGTCGGAGCGTTTTTGATGATACGGCCAGGGCTGACCTTCAAACTCTCCGTGCTGCTTGCGTGCATCGGCGTGCTTGCGTCCGGCGCGACCGGCTATTACGCGTATCGCGCCAATCGCACGATGCTCGTGAACGAAGCCGAGCGCAGCCTGCTCATGTCGACGGAATTGCTCGGCCAGCGCTTTTCCACCTCGATCGACGACGTCGCCGCCGACGCGCTCGTGCTCGCGAGCATGCCGTCCACGGCGGAGGTCGCGCAGACCGACGACGGTGCCGGCCCGAACGCGTCACGCGAACGGCTGGCGCAGGTGTATTCCAGTTTCATGGTGCATCACCCGGAGTATCTGCAAGTGCGGCTGATTTCGCGTCAGCACTATGGGCTCGAACTGGTTCGCTTCGACCGCGACGCCGACGGCCTCGTGCGCGTCGAAGGGGACAAGCTGCAGGAGAAAGGCCAGTTCGCCTACGTGTTCGACACGCTGACGTTTTCGCCGGGCCGCATCTACACCTCGCCGATCACGGTCAACCATGAATACGGCTCGCATGCCGCGCAGGGCAAGCCGACCTTGCGGCTCGGCACACCGGTGTCGAACGGCAACGGCGCGGTGGTGGGCGTGATCGTGATCGACATCGATCTGGCGGGTTTGTTCAAGCGCGTGCAAAGCGATTTGCCGAGCGACTATCAGGTCTATCTGGCCAACGAGTGGGGCGACTTCCTCGTCAATCCCGATGCCTCGAAAACCTTCGGCTTCGATCGCGGCCGGCGCGTGCTGATGCAGGACAGTTTCTCCGTCACCAAGCCGCTTTTCGAACAGACGCAAAGCGAGGTGCTGGTCAACGGTCTTGCGCGGCCACAGCAGGCCGCCGGCCAGGTGCTCGCTTTCGTGCGCAGGCCGTTCGGCGATCTGGAGGGCAACCGCTTTATCGTGCTCGGTCTCGCCAAACCGCTCGACGACGTCTTGTCCGGCGCGAATCTGCTGGGCAACCGCATCGTGCGCATGGTGCTGATTTTCAGCGTGCTGGCGCTGTTCCTCGCGGTTCTGTTCGCGCGCGCGCTGACCAAGCCGCTGCATATTCTCGCGTATGCGGCGACGCATCTGTTCGCCGAGCACGCCATGGAAACGCTGCCGCTCAAACGCACCGACGAGATCGGCGTGCTGGCGCGCTGCTTCGACCGGCTGCGCCGCGAAATCAAAGCGCAGATGGACGCGCTGCACACCAAGCAGCGCGAGCTCGTGCATCTCGCCACGCACGACGTGCTGACCGGACTGCCGAACCGCGTACTGTTCATGGAGAAGCTCGAAAATTCGATCGACGAAGCAACGCGGCGCGAGGAAGGGCTGGCCGTGCTGTTCGTCGACCTGGATCGCTTCAAGCAGATCAACGATCAGTTCGGCCATGCCGTCGGCGACAAAGTGCTGGTCGCGGTGGCGCGCCGCCTGAAGCAGGTGCTCTGTTCCGCGGACGTGGTGGCGCGTCTGGGCGGCGACGAATTCATTGTGTTGATCGAGGGGCCGCGTTCGGCGGAAGCGGCGCCCGCCATTGCCTCGCGCATCATGGCGGCGTTGAACGAGGAACTCCAGGTGGATGGGCAAGGCATGACGGTGGGCGCGAGCATCGGCATCAGCCAGTTCCCGGACGACAGCGGCACCGCCGAGGAACTGCTGCTCAACGCGGATGCCGCGATGTACGCGGCCAAATCCGGCGGCCGCTGCGCCTATATGCGCTACCACGACGTGCTCGACATGCGCCGCCGCGAACAGTTCGAGCAGGCGCATGCGCAGGCGGGCGTCGGCGCGACGCAAGGGCACGAGGCCGAGCCGACGGCGTGATCTGGCTGGGCACGCGGGCTGCCCGTCTCAATTGGCGGCACTTGTGACGGGCATCGCTGTGGCTGTCTGCATCGCTCGCTGAGGGCAGGGGACTTTGCTCGCGGCTTTCCGTGTTCTTTCTAACTGCTTTCCATCTCCGTCGCACGCTTCTATTTTCCCGCCAGAACCGCGAGGCAAGTTTGCCTCGATCCCCGCTGCGCCGAGCGTCGAAGCAATCGTTTGCGCCGATCTTGAGGCAAGTCTTTTTGATTTTCAGCGAAGCGTTTCCGCCATATCAACTTTGCCGCGAGCCTGCCGAAAACTCCGATATAGCAACGAATTTGACGGGAGACTTCCGTGAAGCGACAGATAGGGTTGTTGGCTGCCGTTTTCGCGTTCGCCGGATGCGCGCAGATGCCTCCGCCGACTGCGGCCCATCCGGACAAGGCGCCGAACGAGGTGATCAGCTTCGACATTCCGCCCGATGCGCTCGGTGCGCGCGATCCGCAACTCGCCGCCGTGCTCGCCAAGGCGGGCGCGCTGGCCGCCGCGCAGCCGCAGTCCACGGTCGTGCTCGTGACCGCGTTGGGGCAGGATTTCGCGTATCTGAATCAGGCGGTGTGGAAGGGCGTGCCCGCACAGCGCACCGCGCGCGTGAACTTCGAGAACCGCACCGCCGGGTTGGGTCAGCCGTATAGCGTGTCCATCCGGACGGTTCAGTGAAGGAGGGCACCGTGACGGTTCGCATCGTTTTTCTGGCGCTGGCCATGCTTGTGAGCGCGCCGGTCTTTGCCGGCCAGCCGGGCGTCGATCTGCAATCCGCCGGCGCAATCCCGGCCGCATTTCCCGCCGCGGCGGACAAGGTTTATCCGCCGTTGCCGTCGCTCGCGATGCTCCCGCCGCAAGGTGCGGGCGACGACGATTTGCCGCTGAAGCCGGTTACGCATCGCAAGAAGCAACATGTGGCGGCGCAGGCGCAGGAGCGCAGAACTCCGCCGGCGCCGGTCGTGCGCATCGTCGTATCCGATGCCTCGCATGCCTATCTCGACTCCGTGCAACGCCAGATCGAACTGGCGTTGGCGAAGTAATCCGGGCGCTGCGGCGCTCGCTTCTTTATCGCTAACAAGCGGAAGGATGCAGCATGTCCTTGAAGATCTTCCTGACCGCGCTCGCCTGCCTGTCGGTGTGCGGCGCCGCGCAAGCGGCCGACGACTGTTTCAACGAGGCCGCGGCATATCAAGGCGTCAACCCGTGGGTGCTGCGAGCGTTGGCGTGGTACGAATCGAAGGGCGACGCGAGCGCGATACGGCAAAACGTCAACGGTTCGATCGACGTGGGCCAGTTGCAGATCAACTCGATTCACTTCGACGATCTCGCGCGCGAAGGCGTGCCGCATCGCGCGCTGATCGATCCATGCGTGAACGTGTACGTGGCGGCCTGGCTGCTGAAGCAGAAGATGGTCAAGCACGGCAATACGTGGCGCGCGATCGGCGCTTACCACTCGGAAACGCCGAAACAGCGCGATGCGTATGCGCGTGGAATTCAGAAGGTGCTGGTGGCGTGGGGGCAATTGCCGTCCACGCCCTGAGGCTGTTCGCGAGGCGTGAGGCACACGCCGGGCACACGTTCCGCGAAAAGCGAAAGACCCTTGAAACAAGGTCTTTTCTGCAGATTTCAAACGTCAAACGATCCGTGCCCCGCCGCGATACGTCGCGCGCGGCACCGGCAACTTGTCGAGCATCGTCACGCGCACGAAGTCCGCGCGCAACCCCGCTTCGATCGCGCCGCGGTCGTGCAAACCGGCGGTGCGCGCCGGTTCGGCGGAGACCGTTCCCATCGCGCGCGGCAAGCTCCAGCCGGCTTTGTCGACCAGTTCGAACACAGCGGTCATCAGGCTCGACGGCACGTAATCCGACGACAGGATATCGAGCAAGCCGGCCTTCGCCAGTTCGAGCGCCGACACGTTGCCCGAATGCGAGCCGCCACGCACGATGTTCGGCGCGCCCATGATGGTCGAAATGCCGTGCTCGCGCGCGGCCTCGGCGGCGATGCGGGTGGTTGGGAATTCGGCGAGCACGATGCCTTCCTGCTTGGCCTGTTCGACGTGCTCGATCAACGTATCGTCGTGGCTCGCCACCGGAATGCCGAGCCGGTTGCAACGCGCGACGATCTCGCGGCGGTGCGCATCGGCGTAACGCGCCTGTTCGACCGACAGTTCGGCCAGCGCGGTCTCGACATGTTCGTCGCTCAGCTTGCCGTTGCGTTCATGGAAACGGCGCCATTGCTCGCGGTCGTGCCACTGACGCTGACCCGGCGTGTGATCCATCACCGAGGCGAGCCGCAGCAACGGATGGTCGCACAATGAATCGAACACTTCCACCACGTCGGCGGTGGCGATTTCGCAGCGCAGATGCAGGAAGTGTTCGGCGCGCAGCAGCTTGCGCTCGGAGAACCGTGTGAGCGATGCGGCGCATTGCGTCTGCAGATCGCGGCCGCGCAATCCCACGTTCGTGCGCGAGCCGATGGCAAGCGCATCGAACACGGTGGTGATGCCGGCCGCGGCCACTTGCGCGTCGTGGATCACGAAGGCGGCATCCGTATTCCATTGCACGCCCGGGCGTGGCGCGAGATGCTTCTCCAGATTGTCCGTGTGCAGTTCGATCAGGCCGGGCAACAGATAGTCGCCGTCCCAATCTTCGGCTTCGCGCGCGCTGGTCGTGCCGCGCTCGACGTCGCGAATCACGCCGTCTTCGACGCGTAGCACGCCGGTGAATACTTCGTCTCGCGTCACGATGCGAGCGTTCCTGATCAACATCGACTTGCTCCGTAGTCAGTCAGACTTGAGTGTGGCTGTGTGAGTGTTTTGCATCGACGCCGTATGCGTCAGTGTAGTGCCGTTTCGCGCGGCGCTCGCGCCGCTTCGTGTGATTCGTTCAGTGACGCAGCGGCGGCTGCAGTTCCAGGCGGCGCGTGGCCACCTTGCTGCGCGTGTCTTCATCATGAAAGATGCCGACGATCGCCGCGCCGCGCTTGCGTGCCTCGACGATCAGATCGGCGACCACGTCGCGGTTTTCCGCATCGAGCGAGGCCGTTGGTTCGTCGAGCAACAGCAGCGGATGCTCCGCGATCAAACCGCGCGCGATATTCACGCGCTGCTGTTCGCCGCCGGAGAACGTGGCGGGCGCGAGCGACCACAGCCGTTCCGACACATTCAATCTGGCCAGCAGCGCAGCCGCGCGCGAGCGCGCTTCGTCTTCCGGCACGCCGCGCGAGAGCAGCGGTTCGGCGACGAGCGTGAGTGTCGGCACGCGGGGAATCACGCGCAAGAACTGGCTCACGTAACCGACCACGCCACGGCGCAGGCGCAACACGTCGTGCGGTTCAGCGCCGGTGATCGACACAGGCTGGCCGTCGTTCGCCGCATCGCGAATCGCAATCGAGCCGCCGCTCGCCAGGTAATTGCCGTACAGGCAGCGCAGCAGCGTGCTCTTGCCCGCGCCCGACGGCCCGACCAGCACCACGCACTCGCCGCGCTCGACTTCGAGCGAGACGCCCGCGAGCGCTTCGATCTGCACGCCGCCCTGGCCATGCAACGTGAACGTCTTGCCGATGCCGACCGCGCGCAGCATCAGCGCGGCGTTGTCGATGAACGCGCGCTCGCCGGCGCGCCCTTCACTGCTTGTTTCAATGGATCGCATTGTGAGCCTCAAACCGGCAGAACCGAGGAAACCAGCGTTTGCGTATACGGATGCTGCGGATCGTCGAGCAACTGATCGGTCAGTCCCGCCTCGACGACTTCGCCGCCCTGCATCACCATCAACCGATGCGCGAGCAAACGCGCGACGCCGATATCGTGCGTGACGATCAGTACCGACAGATGCAGCGTGGACGTCAGCGTGCGCAGCAGATCGAGCAGGCGCGCCTGCACCGACACGTCGAGACCGGCGGTGGGTTCATCCATGAAGACGAGCCGTGGGCTGGTGACGAGATTGCGCGCGATCTGCAAACGCTGCTGCATGCCGCCTGAAAACGCTGCGGGAAATTCGTCGATGCGCGAAGCGTCGAGTTCGACTCGCTCCATCCACTGCGTGGCCGCGTAGCGGATATCGCCATAGTGGCGCGCGCCGACCGCCATCAACGGTTCGCCGATATTCGCGCCGGCCGAGACGCCGCTGCGCAGTCCGTCGCGCGGATTCTGCTGGACGAAGCCCCACTCGGTGCGCATCAGCAAACGGCGGCGTGGTTCGGACAACGCGAGCAGATCGAGCGTGTCGCCATGCGTGGCCGTGTAGTGAAGCGAGCCGCTGTCGGCGGCCGTTTTCAGCGCGAGCGTATTGAGCAGCGTAGTCTTGCCTGAACCGGATTCACCGACGATGCACAGCACTTCACCCGGATACAGATCGAAGCTGACGTTTCTGCAGCCGTTGCGGCCGCCGTATTGTTTGGTGAGCGAGCGGGCGCTCAGAAGCGGCGTCATGCTGGCTCTCCCTTGCGTGCTTCGCGCGATGGCAGATCGAGATCCGCGTCGCCGCGACGTTCGTGGCAGTAGTCGCTATCGGAGCAGACGAACATGCGCTTGCCGGCGTCGTCCACGATCATTTCGTCGAGAAAGCTTTCCGTCGATCCGCACAGCGCGCAGGCGTGCTGCCACTTCTGCACTTCGAACGGATGATCGTCGAAGTCGAGGCTGCGCACCGGCGTGTACGGCGGAATCGCGTGAATGCGCCGTTCGCGGCCGGCGCCGAACAATTGCAGCGCGGGATTCATATGCATCTTCGGATTGTCGAACTTCGGAATCGGCGAGGGCGAAGCGAGGTAGCGATGGTTGACGATCACCGGATAGTCGTACGTGGTCGCGATGCTGCCGTGATGCACGATGTCCTCGTAAAGCTTCACGCTGATCAGGCCGTAATCGGCGAGCGCATGCAGCTTCTTGCATTCGGCGACACGCGGTTCGAGGCGAAAGAGCGGCTCGGGCATCGGCACCTGATAGACCAGAATCTGCTTCTCGGTGAGCGGCGCTTCGGGAATGCGATGACGCGTCTGGATGATCGTCGCGTCGACGGTGCGGCGCGTGGTCGCCACGCCGGTGGTGCGCGCGAAGAAGCGGCGGATGTTGACCGCGTTGGTGGTTTCGTCGGACCCCTGATCGATCACCTTCAGCGTGTCCTGTTTGCCGATGATCGCCGCGGTGACCTGAATGCCGCCGGTGCCCCAGCCGAACGGCAGCGGCATTTCACGCGAGGCGAACGGCACCTGATAACCCGGCACGGCAACAGCCTTGAGTAACGCGCGGCGCAGCATGCGTTTGGTTTGTTCGTCGAGGTACGCGAAGTTGTAGCCGTCGGCGGCGCTGTCGTATGACGCCGTGGACGCGGTAGCGAAAGATGTGTCGGGCGCGTTCATGCTGCCTGCTCCTGCTGACCGCTGGGTTGATCCGTGCCTTCTTCCTGGCTCTGCATGGCGTGCTTCGCGCGCAAACGGCGCACGAGTTCCAGCTCCGATTGAAAGTCGACGTAATGCGGCAGCTTCAGATGCTGCACGAAACCGGACGCCTCCACGTTATCGCTATGCGAGAGCATGAATTCGATATCCTGCGTCGGCGAGGCAAGCGTTTCGCCGAGTTCCTCGGCGCGCAGCGCGCGGTCGACGAGCGCCATCGCCATCGCCTTGCGCTCCGAGTGGCCGAACGCGAGACCGTAGCCTTGTGTGAACGTCGGCGGCACCTCGCCGCTGCCGGCGAACTGGTTGATCATCTGGCATTCGGTAATGTCGATGTCGCCGATTTCGACCGTTTCGCCTAGCTCGTCGAGTTCCATTTCCACGGCGATCGTGCCGAAACGGATCTCGCCCGCGAACGGATGCGAATGCGCATAGCCGCGCTGCGTCGCGTAACCCATCGCAAGCAGAAAGCCTTCGTCGCCGCGTGCGAGATTTTGCAGACGTGTGGCGCGGCTCGCGGGAAAGGCGAGCGGCTCGCGCGACAGGTCGCCGGGTTCCGGCGCGTTCGGCGTAGGACGTTCCTGTTCGATCAACCCTTCCTTGTCGAGCAGGCTGACGACGCGCGGCATCGCCTCTGTTTCCATTGCGGCAGTTTGATTCGAAGGCGACGGCGCTACGCTTGCTACCGCATCACCTTCGGCCAGCAACGCGAAATCCAGCAGACGTTGCGTGTAATCGTAAGTCGCGCCGAGCAGCTGCCCGCCGGGCACATCCTTGAAGGTCGCCGAAATGCGACGCTCTGTTTGCATCGCTTCGGTATCGATCGGCTGCGTGTAGCCGAAGCGCGGCAGCGTGGTGCGATACGCGCGCAGCAGAAAGATCGCTTCAACCAGATCGCCGGCGGCCTGCTTGATGGCGAGCGCGGCGAGTTCTTCGTCGTAGACCGAGCCTTCGGTCATCACGCGCGCCACTGCGAGGCGCAATTGTTCGCGAATCTGCGCGACGCTGAGTTCTGCCAGCCGCGTGTCGCCGCGGCGTGCCTTGTCGAGCAGACGCCACGACGCTTCGATCGCGCGTTCTCCACCCTTGACGGCAACGTACATCAGTTCACCTTCGCTTGAGTTGTGCGCGGCAGGCCGATCAGGCGCGCGCCGCAGACGAGATAACAATCGATACCGCAAGGAAACAGCGGCGCGAGGGCGGCGCGTTCGCGCCAGAAATGTTCGGGCAGGCCGACCGGCGCGATCGTGGCCGTGTGCTGGATGCCGGGGCCGCTCAGCACGATGGGGGCGCCACCCGTCAGCGCTTCGACGCGGATCAGCAGCGTGACCGATTGCTCCGGCGATTCCGCCGCGCCGAGCGCGAAGCTTTCCAGCGGCGGCATCGCGCCTGCGTCGTGGATATAGGCAAACGCGGCTTGTCCCGGTTCGTCGACGAGCGGCGCGCCGGTATGAAAGCGCAGTGCCGAGCCTAAGGCCGTATCGGGTTGCGCGAGCCACACCGGCGTCGCGTAGTCGCACAGTGCGAGCAGCGCGGCGAAGGCTGCGAGTTCTGCGCGCGTGGCCCGCACTTCGGGCAGCACGTTCTCGACCATGCCGACCGTGCCCGGCCGCGACAGCGCATCGAGCAGGGTGCGGAACACCGCTTGGGTGTCATGCACTGGGTCTGCGAAACCCGGCGCTAAGGTGGATAACGCGGTAGACAATGCAATCTGTGAGTTTTCCATCAGTCGCCCCGGACCATCGTGAAGAATTCGACGCGCGTGGCCGCGGCATCCTGTTGCCGGCCGGCGCGCTTCGCGGCCAGTTGCGCGGCAAACGGCTCGATCAGTTGCTTATGCAAGACGGCGTGATGCTCCGGCATTTGCAGGAGCGCGTCTGCTAGCGCGGCCAGTTCGGCGCGGCGGCGGTCGCGGCCGAGATGGCATGCCACGCCGACCGCTGCGGCCGCGTCACCCGACGCGCGCAGACGCAGGGTGGCGCGCGTGACCGTGGCTTCGCCGAGATTGAACGGATCGCCGCTGCCGCCGACGCGCCCGCGCACCATCGCAAGGCCGATCTCGGGCGGGCGCAGCCAGTCATACTTTGGAGTGGGGATGTCCTGCAGCGCGCGTTCGAGCGCGGCTTCGAGATCGGCGCGCGGCGTGCGGGCCAGCACGGCCATCCACGCGCGCCGGACAGCCGATGACGCAGCGGAGGAAGGCGAGGCGGAAGTGGCACTCATCGAATTTCCTGTTGATCCAGCGAGTAGACATTTGACCATCTATTCATCTAAACGTCTAGACGTTTAGGGGTATGCTTGTCGAGCCGTGTAGCGCATGACGGCCGTTTCATATTTCCATCACGGCTTGCGCACTACAATGCACGTCATAGCGAATATTTGAACCCAAGGGAATGACAGCACCATGACATCGAACGACAACGCGACGCCGGGCACGATGCTCGAACGCGGCGCGGGCGTTGCCGTCTGGCGGCAGATCGAGCAGATCCTGGCGGCGGAAATCGCCGCCAGCGGTTTCGGCGAAGAAGGGCGCCTGCCGAGCGAGGGCGAACTGGCCAAACGCTTCGACGTGAACCGGCATACCGTGCGCCGGGCCATGCTGGGTCTCGCGGCGCTGGGCCTCGTCAGCGTCGAGCAGGGGCGCGGCACCTTCGTGCAACCCGGCGCCATCGACTATACGATTGGCCGCCGCACGCGGTTTACGGAAAACTTGCGTCAGCAGCATCACGCGGCGGCGGGCACGATGTTGTCGGCTGCGCGCGTGAAGGCCGAGCCGAGCGTGGCGAAGGCGTTGAGCCTGCGGGCCGGTGCATCGGTGTACCGGATCGAGTCGCTGCATGAGTCCGACGGCGTGCCGCTCACGTTCGCGCGCAACTGGTATCCAGCGGCGCGTTTCGCCGACCTGCCGGAAGTGCTGGAGCGCACCGGCGGCATCACCAAGGCCATGGCGGAATTCGGTGTGAACGACTATCTGCGCAAGTGGAGCCGAATCGGCAGCGTGTTGCCCGAGCCGGAAGTGGCGCGGCGTTTGAATATCAATCGTCAGCAACCAGTGCTGTGGGTCGAAAACGTCGATGTCGATCTGCAAGGCACGCCGGTCAAATACGGCTTCACGCACTTCGCCGCGGACCGCGTGCAGCTGCTGGTGGAGCACGACGTATGAGCGGCCGTGAATGGAACGCCGAGGCTCGTTTTGCCGTGTATTACGCGCCGTCGCGTGAATCGGCGTGGTGGCAGGCCGGGTCGGCGTGGCTCGCGCGCGACGCGGAAAGCGGCGAGCGGTGCGAAGCGCCGCAACCTTCTGCGTTGACGCGCCCACTTTTCGAATTGACCGAAGCGCCGCGCCGCTACGGCTGGCACGGCACACTGGTCGCGCCGTTTCGACTCGCCGATGGCGTGACGCAGGCACACGTATTGCAGGCCACGCGTGAATGGGCGCAAACGCAAAGCGCATTTGCGTTGCCGGTGGAAGCCGCGACGCTCGGCGACTTCGTTGCACTGAGGCCGGCCGATCCAGAGGGCGAAAGCAACATTCGCAATATGGCCACGAGCGCGTTGCAAACACTCGATGTCTTGCGCGCGCGCCAGTCCGCCGCTGAGCTGGCGCGCCGTTTGGCAGCTCCGCTCAGTGAACGGCAGCGCGCGTTGTTGATGGAATGGGATTATCCCTACGTGTTCGACGAATTCCGTTTTCACATGACGCTCTCCAGTTCGCTCGCCGATGCGCGGGAGCGCGCCACGCTGGTCGCATGGTGGCAAGCGCGAACGCCCGCGCTCGGGCCACTGCTTGTCGATCACGCCGCGCTCTTCGTCGAACCGGCGCCCGGCGAGCCGTTCGTGTTGTGGCAACGTGTGCCGTTCCGGACCGACGAGGTGAAATAACAATGACAGGTCGTTTGATTTATGTAATGGGGCCGTCAGGCGCGGGCAAGGATTCGTTGCTGGAGTTCGCGCGCAGGCACTTGATGGGCGAGCCGATCCTGTTCGCGCACCGCTATATCACGCGGCCGAGCGGCAATGGCGAGGCGCATGTGGCATTGAGCGTCGAAGAGTTCGCGGCGCGTTCCGTGCTCGGCCTGTTCGCGCTCGAGTGGTCGAGCCACTCGCTGCGCTATGGCATCGGTATCGAAATCGATGCGTGGCTTGCACGCGGCTGCACGGTGGTGGTCAACGGCTCACGGCAGCATTTGCAGCACGTGCTGGCGCGTTATCCGAACACGGAAGTGGTGCACGTGAACGCCGCGCCGCATATTCTCGAAGCGCGGCTCGGCGCGCGGGCTCGCGAGTCGGCGGAACAGGTGGCGGCGCGGCTCGCGCGCCGCGCGCCGTTCTCGTTGCCGGATGGCGTGCGCTGCACCACGATCGATAATTCCGGCGTGCTCGACGAAGCCGGACATGAGTTGATCGCGTTTTTGAAGGCGGAAGCCGACGTTCAGTAAGCCGTACTATCCGGCCGCCGCCATACTTTCCCGTGTCGCATCCTGCAAGCACGACACGAACTGCAGCACAGCCGGCGTCGGCAGCAGGCCGCGCCGCGAAATGATGCTGAGATCGTAGCTCGGCAGCACCTCTTCGATCTGCGCGACGCGGATGCCGAGCGGCGCGACCATCTGCGCAAGCGGCCGCGTGAAGCAGCCGATCACATCGGTTTGCGACACGAGTCCGAGCGTCACCGCGAACGACGACGGCGCGCTCAGCAGACGCTTCGGCACCGGCAAGCCGTGCGCGGCGAACATCGCCATCATCACGCTGTGCGGGAAGTGATCGGCGCCCACCGTCACGATCCACTCCGCGTCGAGCAGCTCATGCAAGCGCGTCACATTGGCAAGCGGATGCCCGGCGCGCATGGCGACGACGAACTGCGTCGAGTAGAGCGGTGCTTGCACCAGATCGCTGTCGAGCGCCTGCACGTGATGGATCGCCGCGATATCCAGCGCGCCGTTGCGCAATCGCGCGACTGCGTCCGGGATCGTCACTTCTTCCAGATGCAGGTTGACCAGCGGCATCGCGCGGCGAAACTTCGAGACCGCATGCGGCAACGCCGTGAGCGCGATCGACGGCATGGTGCCCACGCTGACCCGGCCGGCCAGTTCTCCCTTCACCTGTTCGACGGCTTCGACCGTGCGCCTCATGTCGCCGAGCAACTGCTCGGCGCGCGGCAGCAGCGCGAGCCCGCATGCCGTCAATTCGATGCCGCGCACGCTGCGCACCATTAGCTCGGCATTCAACGCGCTTTCGAGCTCGCGGATCGTGTGCGTGACGGCCGGTTGCGTCACGCCCAACTCGCGCGCGGCGGCGCGCAGACTGCGGTGATGGGCGGCGGTGACGAACGCTTGCAACTGCTGCGGTTTCATTGGGGTAATCCCGTATATAACGGTTGTTAATCGGGGTGAAAAAAACAGCATCTTATTCGAACAAAACGGCGTGGCTATAGTGCTCGCCTGTTTGCCGCGTTTTGATGCGGCTATCTATTCATGGAGCCCCAGAGATGAGCGAAGCCGCGCGTTTTACCGAAGTGTCCGACCTGGCGCCCGCCGCCGAGAGCCTGCGCGAAATTCGCCATCACATTCACCACCACCCGGAACTGGCCTACGAGGAGCACCAGACGAGCGCGCTGGTCGCCGACAAGCTCGAAGGATGGGGCTGGCAGGTCACGCGCGGCGTCGGCCAGACGGGCGTGGTGGGCACGCTGAAAGTGGGTGACGGCAAGCGCAGTATCGGCATTCGCGCCGACATGGACGCGCTGCCGATCATCGAGCAAACCGGCCTGCCGTATGCGAGCGGCACGCACGGCAAGATGCACGCATGCGGCCACGACGGCCACACGACGATGCTGCTCGGCGCCGCGCAACGTCTCGCGGCCACGCGCAATTTTTCGGGCACGGTGCATCTGTATTTTCAGCCGGCGGAGGAGAGCGGCATCGATAGCGGCGCACTGAAGATGATCAACGACGGCCTGTTCGAGCGCTTTCCGTGCGACGCCGTATTCGGCGTGCACAACCATCCCGGTGAAGAACCGGGCGTGCTGCTGTTCCGCAAAGGGCCGTTCATGTCGGCGGGCGACAAGGCGATCATCACGATCGAAGGCGTCGGCGGCCACGCGGCGCGTCCGCATCTGACGGTCGATCCGGTCGTGGTGGCGGCGAGCATCGTGATGGCGTTGCAGACCATCGTCGCGCGTAATGTCGATCCGTCGCAACCGGCGGTGGTGACGGTCGGCTCGATGCATGCGGGCACCGCGAACAACGTGATTTCGAGCAGCGCGAAACTGGAGTTGAGCGTGCGTTCGTTCAGCCCCGAAGTGCGCGCGCTGCTGAAAAAGCGCATTACCGAACTCGCCGAAAGCCAGGCCGCGAGCTATGGCGGAAAGGCGGTCGTGGAGTACATCGAAGGCTATCCGGTGGTGGTCAATTCGGATGCCGAAACGGATTTTGCGGTGGAGGTGGCGCGCGAACTGGTCGGCGACGACAAGGTGGTCGCGCAGACCGACATCCTGATGGGCAGCGAAGACTTCGCCTTCATGCTGCAAAAGCGGCCGGGCACGTTCCTGCGCATCGGCAACGGCGCGGGCGAGGACGGCTGCATGGTGCACAACCCGCACTACGACTTCAACGACCAAAATCTGCCGGTCGGTGCGGCGTTCTGGACGCGGCTCGTGGAGCGCTATCTGGGGCAGTGATCGGTTCAGCAAGACAAGCCGCAGTCAGCCAGCGCCCACAAGCATAACAACGAGGAAGACCACGCGATGAGTACCACGACCCATCCGAGCCACGCCGTCGACGCGAGCCAGCCTGCCAGCCGCGGCGCGATTGCCGCCGCGGTGATCGGCAACTGGCTCGAGTTCTTCGACTTCACCGTGTACGGCTTTTTTGCCGTGATCATCGGCAAGCTGTATTTCCCGTCGGCGGATCCGACTACCTCGTTGCTGCTGTCGGTGGCGACCTTCGCGGCGGGCTTCATCACGCGGCCGCTCGGCAGCGTGATGCTCGGCGTGTACGCGGACCGCAAGGGCCGCAAAGCCGCGCTCAATCTGACCATCATGCTGATGGCGGTGAGCACCGGCCTGATCGCGATCGCGCCGACCTATGCGCAGATCGGTCTCGCCGCGCCTCTGCTGATTGTGCTCGCGCGTCTCGTGCAAGGCTTCTCGCAAGGCGGCGAGTTCGGCGCGGCGACCTCCACGTTGCTCGAACAGGGCGGCGGCACGCGGCGCGGCTTTCGCGCAAGCTGGCAACTCGCCACGCAAGGCGGCGCGGCGCTGATGGGCTCGGGCATCGCGGCGGCGCTGTCCGGCGCGTTGCCGAAAGACTCGCTGGAAAGCTGGGGCTGGCGCATTCCGTTTTTGCTCGGCGTGCTGATCGCGCCGGTCGGCATGTACCTGCGCCGCCGTCTGGCCGACGACGCGGCCAGCGCGCACAGCCATGCCATCGAACGCGGCGTGCTGCACGAACTCTTCACGCAGCACGTGCGCACGCTCATCCTGATCACGCTGACGGTGATGGGCGGCACGGTCTCGACCTACATCCTGACCTTCTACATGCCGACCTACGCGATCCACACGCTCGGCCTGCCGATGTCGCTGTCGATGCTGGTGGGCGTCGCCTCGGGCTTCGTAATGCTCATCACGTGTCCGCTGTTCGGCATGCTGTCGGATCGCATCGGCAGCCGCAAGCGGCCGATCCTGTTCGGACGCGGCGTGCTGGTGCTGCTGCTGTTTCCGGCCTTCATGCTGATCAACCGCTTTCCGCAGTTGCCCGTCATCATGTCGCTGACCGCGCTGATGCTGCTGTTTTATTCGATGGGTTCGGCGTCGGAATTCGCCTTGATGTGCGAGTCGTTTCCGCGGCGCGTGCGCGCCACCGGCATTTCGATCGCGTATGCGTTGAGCGTGTGCGTGTTCGGCGGGACCGCGCAGCTCGTCGCCACGTGGCTGATCAAGCTGACCGGCAGCAAGCTGGCGCCGGCCGGTTATGTGGCGGCGTGCGTCGTGGTGTCGTTGATCGCGGTCTCGATGCTGAAGGAAACCGCGGACAAGCCGATCGATTGATTGCTCGCTCGAACAGGGGGCCGCCATCGCGCGGAGCCCCGCGTTCGAGATTAGCCGCGCCGCGCCACCATCTCCGAGACGGTTTGCGCGGCTTGCTGCAGCGGCTCCAGAAACGCCTTCACCATCTGCTTGCCCGAATTGCGCTGTGCATTGCCGCTGATATTCATCGCGGCGATCACGCGCCCCTGGCGATTGCGGATCGGCGCGGACAGCGAAATCAAACCGCCCTCCAGTTCCTGATCGACGATCGCCCAGCCCTGGCGGCGCACCTGCGCGATCAGCTTCTTCAACTCTTCCTTGTCGGTGACCGTGCGCGGCGTGTGCGCGTAGAGCGGCGTCGAGCCCAGCGTCGCGTCGAGCGCTTCGTCGTCGAGCGAGGCCAGCAGCACGCGGCCCATCGACGTGCAATAGGCCGGCAGGCGGCTGCCGATCGACAGGTTGATCGTCATGATCTTGTGGGTCGGCACGCGCAGCACATAGACGATCTCGGTGCGATCGAGCACGGCTGCCGAGACGCTCTCGTGAACCTGCGCCGACAGTTGTTCCATCACCGGCTCGGCGAGGTTCCAGAACGGCATGGAGGTCAGATACGCGAAGCCGAGGTCGAGGATCTTCGGCGTGAGGCGGAACAGGCGCCCTTCGGCCTCCACATAGCCGAGCGTTTGCAGGGTCAGCAAAATTCGGCGCGCGCCGGCGCGCGTGAGGCCGGTCGCGGCGGCGACGTCGGTCAGCGTCTGTTCGGGGCGCGTGGCGTCGAACGCACGGATCACCGCGAGGCCGCGCGCGAACGACTGCACGTAGGAGTCGCCCGGTTTGTCCGGGGCCGGTTCGGCGCTGGCGGGAACGGCGGAAGACGGCGGCAGGGCTTTGCTCATGGACCTTGAAGATGCGTTCGAGGAACTGCGGACCCGCGCCGCGCTTGAATCCCCGCGCGACGCGCTAAAGGCGTGACGATAGCTTAAGCCTTCTGATTCGCCAACTTTGCCGCCTGACGGACAAAATTCCCAGGGTTTGCATGGATGCAGTCAGCATCTAAAATTTGTATGATGACCCGATGACATGATCAATCGAGGCATCGATGTTCGACAAGATTCCTGCGCGAGCGCTGAGCGACACGGTCGCGCAGCAACTTCTCAAGCAGATCGACAAAGGCACCTTCGTGCGCGGCGGCAAGCTGCCGACCGAGGCCGTGCTGGCGCAGCAGTTCGGCGTGAGCCGCACGGTGATCCGCGAGGCGATCTCGCGGCTGAAGAACGAAGGCGTGGTCGAGCCGCGTCAGGGCAGCGGTGTGTTCGTCGCCGCGCACGGCACGGTGCGGCCGCTGCGGATCGACTACGCGGAAGCGGTCGAGCCCGGCTCGGTGGTGCAGATTCTCGCGCTGCGGCGAGCCATCGAAGCGGAAGTCGCGTCGGAAGCCGCGATGCGCCGCAGCGACACCGACATGGTGTCGATCGACGCGGCGCTCGCGAAGATCGACGCGGCGGTGGCCGAAGGCGAGGACGGCGTGGCGGAAGACGTCGCGTTCCATCGCGCGATCGCGGCGGCCACCGGCAATCCTTATTTCCTCAAAACGCTCACGTTCCTGAATCAGTACCTCGAAGCCGGCACGGTCGTCACGCGCCGCAACGAAGCGTTGCGCGAGGACTTTTCGCGTCAGGTGCGCGAAGAGCATGCGGCGATCGCCGCCGCGATTCGCGCGGGCGATCCGATGGCCGCGCGCAACGCGGCGCAAACGCATATGTACAACGCGGCACGGCGTCTCGCGGAAGCGGGGATCTGCTGAGCTTCACCGCTGAGCTTGAACGCCCAGTGTTACGCGCGAGCGTCCAACGAATTCATAGAGGTCAAGCATGTCCAGAAATGTCGGTGTCATCGGTCTTGGTGCAATGGGTCTGGGTGTCGCGCGTTCGCTGCTGCGCGCGGGTCTGAGGGTCCATGCGTGCGATCTGCGCAGCGAAGTCCTGAATGCGTTCGTCGCGGAAGGCGGCGTGGGTTGCGCGACGCCCGCCGAACTCGGCGCGCAGTGCGAGGTGGTCGTCACGCTGGTCGTGAATGCCGCGCAAACCGAAGCCGTGCTGTTCGGCGAGCAGGGCGCGGTCGCGGCGATGAAACCGGGCGGCGTGGTGATCGCCAGCGCGACCGTGGCGCCGGACTTCGCCATCGAACTCGGCAGGCGGGTCGAGGCGGCCGGTTTGCAGATGCTCGACGCACCCGTTTCCGGCGGCGCGGCGCGCGCGGCCTCCGGTGAGATGACCATGATGACGTCCGGTCCTGCTGCGGCCTACGCCGCCTGCGAGGACGTGCTGGCCGCGATGGCGGGCAAGGTGTATCGCCTCGGCTCGGAACACGGTGCCGGCTCGAAGGTGAAGATCATCAACCAGTTGCTGGCGGGCGTGCATATCGCCGTGGCCGCGGAAGCCATGGCGCTCGGCTTGCGCGAAGGCGTCGATCCGGATGCGCTGTACGAAGTCATCACGCACAGCGCGGGCAATTCGTGGATGTTCGAGAACCGCGTGCCGCACATTCTGAACGGCGACTACACGCCGCTTTCGGCCGTCGATATTTTCGTCAAGGATCTCGGCCTCGTGCTCGATACCGCGCGTCGCTCGAAATTCCCGCTGCCGTTGTCGGCGGCGGCGCATCAGATGTTCATGATGGCGTCCACGGCCGGTCACGGCGGTGAGGACGATTCCGCGGTGATCAAGATTTTCCCCGGCATCGATGTGCCGGCGGCGAAGTGAGGAGGTCAGCGCCATGACGGCTACAACGAAACGCGCGCTGCTCGGCTGCATCGCCGACGACTTCACCGGCGCCACCGATCTCGCCAACATGCTGGTGCGCGGCGGCATGCGCACGGTGCAGACCATCGGCGTGCCCGCATCGAATGAAACGGTGGAGGCCGACGCGCTGGTGGTCGCGCTGAAATCGCGCACGATTCCCGCCGCCGATGCGGTCGCGCAATCGCTCGCGGCGCTCGACTGGTTGCGCGCACAAGGCTGCCGGCAGTTCTTTTTCAAATACTGCTCGACCTTCGATTCGACCGACGCGGGCAATATCGGCCCGGTCACGGATGCATTGCTCGATGCGTTGTCCGCTGAAGCGGGCGCTGACGCCACTGCGTTCACGATCGCCTGTCCGGCATTTCCCGAGAACGGCCGCACGATTTTTCGCGGCCATCTGTTCGTCGGCGACACGTTGCTCAACGCGTCGGGCATGGAGAACCATCCGCTCACGCCGATGCGCGACGCGAACCTCGTGAGCGTGCTGCAGCGGCAGACCGAATCGAAAGTCGGGCTCGTGCGTTATGACGCCGTGGCGCAAGGCGTGTCAGCTGTGCGCGAGTCGTTCGACACGTTGCGCAACGACGGCGTGCGCATGGCGATCGCCGATGCGGTGTCCGATGCCGACCTCTACATACTCGGCGAAGCGTGCGCCGACCTCACGTTGATCACAGGCGGCTCAGGTATCGCGCTGGGTTTGCCGGCCAACTTCCGCCGCGCGGGTTTGCTGAACGAGCAGGGCGATGCCGCGCAGTTGCCTCAGGTGAACGGATTGTCGGCGGTGCTGGCCGGCAGCGCGTCCAAAGCGACCAACGCCCAGGTCGCGGAGTGGCGCGCCACGCGGCCCGCGTTCCGAGTCGATCCGCTCGCGGCTGCGCGCGGCGAGAACGTCGTCGAGCAGGCGCTGGCTTTCGCCCAGCCGTACCTCGACAAAGCCGAGCCCATGCTGATCTATGCCACCGCCACGCCCGACGAAGTCAAAGCCGTGCAACGCCAGCTCGGCGTGAATGAAGCAGGGCATCTGGTTGAAAACACGTTGGCGTCGATCGCGCGCGGTCTGCATGAACGCGGCGTGCGCAAGTTCGTGGTGGCGGGCGGCGAGACCTCGGGCGCAGTGGTGCAGGCGCTCGACGTGCACACGCTGCGCATCGGCGCGCAGATCGATCCCGGCGTGCCGGCCACCGCCACGACCGGCGCCGAACCGCTCGCGCTCGCACTGAAATCCGGCAACTTCGGCACGACCGACTTCTTCGAAAAAGCGCTGCGGCATCTGAACGGAGCCGCGCAATGACCGGCGCGCCCGCACTCCATACGACGGACGAAGCGCGCGTTCGCGAGGAAATCTGCGTAACCGGCGCGAGTCTCTATGAACGCGGCTACACGGTGGGCACCGCCGGCAACATCAGCGCGCGGCTCGACGACGGCTGGCTGATCACGCCCACCGATGCCTGTCTAGGCCGGCTCGATCCCGCCGCTATCGCCAAGGTCGATCTCGACGGCAACACGGTGTCCGGCGGCCGGCCGTCGAAAACGCTGGCCTTGCATCGCGGCATCTACGCGCGCAACGGCGCGGCGCGCGGCATCGTCCACACGCACTCGACGCATCTGGTCGCGCTGACGCTCGCGGGCGTCTGGCGCGAGACCGACGTGCTGCCGCCGATCACGCCGTACTACGTGATGAAAGTAGGCCACGTCCCCCTGATTCGTTACAGGCGGCCCGGCGATCCGCAAGTCGCCGAACAGATCGCCGCGCTCGCAGATAGCGTTCGCGCGGTGCTGCTCGAACGTCTTGGTCCGGTCGTGTGGGAGCGCTCCGTGGCGCAAGCCGCGTATGCGCTCGAAGAACTCGAAGAGACCGCGCGTTTATGGTTGATGACGAACCCGCGGCCCGCACCGCTCGATGAAGCCGCACTCGAAGAACTGCGCAGCGTATTCGGCGCGCGCTGGTAGGAAACCGACATAACAAAGGCCGGCCGCGCTCGATGCGCCGCGCCGCGCCATCCATTCAAGGAGACAATGCATGAGTTCGTATCAGCCCGCATCCAGCAGCCCAACCGCGGCAGCCGCCCCAGGACAACCCGGCGCAGAGGAAGTCGAGCGCACCTATAAAAAAGTATTCTGGCGCATCGTGCCGTTTCTGATGCTCTGCTATGTGGTCGCCTATCTGGACCGCGTAAATGTCGGCTTTGCCAAACTGCAAATGTCGCAAGACCTGGCATTCAGCGAAACGGTGTTCGGGCTCGGCGCGGGCGTGTTTTTCATCGGCTATTTTTTGTTCGAGCTGCCGAGCAATATTTTGATGCACAAGCTCGGCGCGCGCATCTGGATCGCGCGGATCATGATTACGTGGGGCTTGCTCTCGGCCGTGTTCGTGTTTGTGAAGACGCCGATGCAGTTCTACATCTTGCGCTTTCTTCTCGGCCTCGCCGAAGCCGGTTTCTATCCCGGCGTGATCCTGTACCTGACTTACTGGTTTCCGTCGCATCGGCGCGCGAAGATCATCGCGGTGTTCATGTCGGCGATTCCGGTGTCGGGCATCTTCGGCAATCCGCTGTCCGGCTGGATCATGCAGACGTTCCACAACAGTTCGGGTTTCGCGGGCTGGCAATGGATGTTCCTGATCGAAGCGATCCCCGCCATCGCGATCGGCATCGCCACGATCCTGTATCTCGACAACGGCATTGCCGCCGCGAAGTGGCTGAACGAACGCGAAAAGCGCCTGCTCACCGATGAGATCGCGGCCGCGCAGCCGCAGGAGAAAACCCAGAAGCACTCGCTCGGCGCAGTGTTCCGCGATCCGCGCACGTGGTGGATGTCGCTGATCTATTTCGCGTTCGTCACCGGGCAATACGGCCTGACGTTCTGGATGCCGACGCTCGTCAAATCGACCGGTGTGACCGGCGCATTCAATATCGGGCTGCTCAGCGCGATTCCGTTCCTGTGCGCGATCGTCGTGATGAATCTGATGGGGCACAGTGCCGACAAGCGCCGTGAGCGCCGCTGGCATCTGATCGTGCCGGCGCTGTTCGGCGCGATCGGCTTCACGGTGGCGGCTTCGTTCGCGGACAACACGGTGGTGTCGATCGCGTTTCTTTCGCTCGCCGCCGCCGGCGTGCTGACCTGCGCGCCGCTGTTCTGGTCGCTGCCCACCGCGTTCATGTCGGGCGCGACCGCCGCGGCCGGCATCGCGATCATCAATTCGATCGGCAATCTCGCGGGTTTCGCGAGCCCGTACATGATCGGCTATCTGAAGGATCTCACGCATAGCACGCAAACCGGCATGTATGTGCTGGCCGGCATGCTCGTGATCGGCGCAGTCGCCACGTGGCTCACGCCGGCCAAACTGGTCAATCGATAAATCGACACTCACGCGCGGCATGCATCGCTGCCGCGCGCCGCATCACACCGTTTTCAAGGAGTCGCTGCCATGCCTCGCTTCGCCGCCAATCTCTCGATGATGTACAACGAGCACGCTTTCCTCGACCGTTTCGCCGCCGCGGCGCAAGACGGCTTCGAAGCGGTCGAGTTTCTGTTCCCCTACGATTTCCCCGCCAACGAGATCAAGGCGCGCCTCGACGCGAGCGGTCTGACGCAAGCGCTTTTCAATGCGCCGCCCGGCGACTGGGCCGGCGGTGAACGTGGGATCGCCTCGCTGCCGGGCCGCGAAGACGAATTCCGCCGCGGCGTCGATACCGCGCTCGACTACGCGCGCGTGCTCGGCAATCGCAAGCTGCATGTGATGGCGGGCCTGATCGGCGCGGATCAGCCGCGCGCGAAACATCGCGAGGTGTACCTGAGCAATCTCGCGCATGCCGCCAAGGCCGCGCAGGCCGAGGGCATCACGGTCGTGATCGAGCCGATCAATACGCGCGACATGCCGGGCTTCTTTCTGACCCGTCAGGACGAAGCGCAAGCGATTTGCGCGGAAGTCGGCGCGCCGAACCTGAAGGTGCAGTTCGACTGCTACCACTGCCAGATCGTCGAAGGCGATCTCGCGGTGAAACTCAAACGTGATATGGCCGGCATCGGCCACATTCAGATCGCCGGCGTGCCGGAGCGCCATGAACCCGATACGGGCGAACTGAACTACCCGTATCTGCTCGAATTGATCGACTCGCTCGGCTACGACGGCTATATCGGCTGCGAATACCGGCCGCGCGCGGGCACGTCGGCCGGTCTCGGCTGGCTCAAACCTTATCTGAACGCGACCCGCTAACAAGGACGAACACATCATGAAAGTACTGATTACCGGCGGTGCGGGTTTTCTCGGCCAGCGTCTCGCGCGTGAACTGCTCGCGCGAGGTTCGTTGAAAGACCCGCAAGGCGCACCGCAGCCGATCACCGAACTGGTGCTGCTCGACGTCGTGCAAGCCAACGATTTCGGCGATCGACGCGTGCGCACCGAAGTAGGCGACATCGCCGAGCGCAGCGTGCTCGAGCGCGCGATCGACGACCAGACTTCGGCGATCTTCCATCTGGCCGCGATCGTGAGCGGGCAGGCCGAAGCGGATTTCGATCTCGGCATGCGCATCAATCTGGATGCATCGCGGCTGCTGCTGGAAACTTGCCGGCAGCGTGGGCATCGGCCGCGCGTGCTGTTCACGAGCTCGGTCGCGGTCTATGGCGGTGAGTTGCCCGAGGTCGTGCAGAACGACACCGCGCTGAATCCGCAGTCGTCGTACGGCGCGCAGAAGGCGATCGCGGAGTTGCTGCTCAACGATTACGCGCGGCGCGGTTTCGTCGACGGTCGCGTGCTGCGGCTGCCGACCATCAGCGTGCGGCCGGGCAAGCCGAATGCAGCGGCGTCGTCGTTCGCGAGCGGCATCATCCGCGAACCGTTGAACGGCGAAGCGGCGGTGTGCCCGGTCGCGGGCTCGACGCGCCTGTGGCTGCTGTCGCCGCGCAAGGCGATCGAGAGCCTGGTCGCCGGGCTGGAACTCGATTCCGCCGCGCTCGGTAACCAGCGCGTGCTGAATTTGCCGGGCATTTCGGTGAGCGTCGACGAGATGGTCGCCGCGCTGCGCGAGGTGGCGGGCGACGCGGTCGCCGCGCGGATCGTGTTCGAGCCGGATGCGCGCGTCGAAAAAATCGTGGGCAGCTGGCCGGGGCGCTGGGATACGTCGCGCGCTGAAGCGCTGGGCTTGAGCGGCGAACGCAACTTCGCCGATGTAGTCCGCAGCTATATCGAAGACGAGCATATCCAGCTCCGCTAGAAACACGCTCCACGCAGTCTCCAGCCCCGTGCCGGCGCCATGAAAACTGGGCCGCCGGCACGGGCGCATCATTCGTCTGATCCTTTGCAAAAACGCTCGCGGCCTGCACGTATTCCCTGGTGCGGGCCTGGCCGTGCTTGACATGGTTTCGACCGCGCGCCTATTATCGTGTCTAATTGTTCGATATATGACCGTATGTTCGTATCAAGAACAAATGACGCCATTCTCGAGCCCACCGTTCATCATCCTGCGCTAAGCTGAATTGACGCGGCGGCCGCCCGTTAGCCGCTTTCCGTCGCGCTTGCCGGTGCGTCCGGTTTGCGCCGGGCCGGAGTTCCGGCCGCGGCGCAGCGCACGCAGCACATCAACTGGAGACATCACATGACCGAAGCATTCCTGTGCGACGCGATTCGCACCCCCATCGGCCGCTATGCGGGTTCGCTGTCATCGGTACGCGCCGACGATCTGGGCGCCGTGCCGCTCAAGGCGCTGATGGAGCGCAACAAGGACGTCGACTGGAACGCAATCGACGACGTGATCTACGG
This sequence comes from Paraburkholderia phytofirmans, assembly GCF_046028095.1. GTDB lineage: Bacteria > Pseudomonadota > Gammaproteobacteria > Burkholderiales > Burkholderiaceae > Paraburkholderia > Paraburkholderia phytofirmans_A. The sequence continues at coordinate 139,787 of NZ_JAQQDJ010000011.1, read as the reverse complement.
CTGTGCGAACCAGGCCGGCGACGACAACCGCAACGTCGCGCGCATGTCGCTGTTGCTGGCGGGCTTGCCGCAGGGCGTGCCGGGCACGACGGTAAACCGCCTGTGCGGTTCGGGCATGGACGCGGTCGGCATCGCGGCGCGCGCAATCAAATCGGGCGAGGCCGCGTTGATGGTGGCCGGCGGCGTGGAAAGCATGAGCCGCGCGCCGTTCGTGATGGGCAAGGCGCCCACCGCGTTCTCGCGTCAAGCCGAAATCTATGACACGACCATCGGCTGGCGTTTCGTCAACCCGCTGATGAAGAAGCTGTACGGCGTCGATTCGATGCCGGAAACGGGCGAGAACGTCGCCACGGATTACAACATCAGCCGCGCCGATCAGGACGCTTTCGCGGTGCGCAGCCAGCAGAAAGCGGCGCGCGCGCAACGCGACGGCACGCTCGCGCAGGAAATCGTCGGCGTGACGATCGCGCAGAAGAAGGGCGATCCGATCACGGTGCTGCAAGACGAGCATCCGCGTGAGACGAGCCTCGAAACGCTCGCCAAGCTCAAGGGCGTGGTGCGTCCGGACGGCACCGTTACGGCAGGCAACGCTTCGGGCGTGAACGACGGCGCGGCGGCCCTGCTGCTCGCGAATGAAGAGACCGCGAAACGCTTCGGCCTGACGCCGCGCGCTCGCGTGCTGGGTATCGCCACGGCCGGCGTCGCGCCGCGCGTGATGGGCATCGGCCCGGCGCCCGCTACGCAAAAACTGTTGGCGCGCCTGAACATGACCATCGATCAATTCGACGTGATCGAACTGAACGAGGCGTTCGCTTCGCAAGGCATCGCGGTGCTGCGCGCACTCGGCGTGGCCGACGACGACGCCCGCGTCAATCCGAACGGCGGCGCGATCGCACTGGGCCATCCGCTCGGCATGAGCGGCGCGCGTCTCGTGACCACCGCGATGTATCAACTGCATCGCACGCAAGGCCGTTTTGCGCTGTGCACGATGTGTATCGGCGTCGGCCAGGGCATTGCGATCGCGATCGAACGGGTGTGATCGGTTAGCGGCCTGGTCCGCGCCACGGTTGAAACTGCTGGATGAAACAGCCTCGTCGCTCACGCGACGAGGCTGTTTCTTTTTGTGCCCAACGCGCATTGAGCGCATATCGAATCTGTATCCGATACGGTATGAAAACGCGTTCCGTTATGGCGGAATACCCAAAGAAATACTGATTGCCGATTCGATCGCCATACAGTATGTGCTTAATGCTGTGTGCATTTAAAACCCGTCGTTCATTATGAATGCCGGTGAAAATGTCACGTCGTGGCCGTGTGTCAGGATGCCGCTGCGACGCCGCGCCGCGGCACATTGCATAGCTGCGCGCATTTATTTGAAAATCGCAATTCATCAATTGCAGGCTGTTGTAAGGCATGTAAAATCATTTGCGCCGTCCCTTTTGAAAACTATCATCCTGAAACACGGGCACTCATAGAGTTATAAATCGGCATCCCACGGTTTTACATCGCCGTCACGCTGGATCAAACAATTTATCAAGGAGCATGCATATGCAGGCAAAGACAATTGCAGCAGCGTTGATGTTCGCGGCGTTTGCCGCAGCGCAGCCGGCCTCGGCGCAAGATGCCATGGCGAGTGCCGCGCAAGGCATCGTCAGCGCGGTGGAGCCGGTGCATGTGAGGGCGCAGATCGTCGGTATCGATCCGGGCACGCGTACGCTTACGCTCAAGGGGTCGGGCGGCAACGTGGTTGTCGTGCTCGTGAGCCAGCAGGTGGAGGGTTTCGACAATCTGAAAGTGGGCGACCAGGTCGACGTGCTCTACAAGAATGCATTGCTCGTGAAGGCCGAGAAGGTCACCGGCAAGGACAAGGGCATTCGCGCGCGTGTCGACACGCAGGTGTATGCCCCGGCCTCGGGTGGATTCGAATCGGCGCGCCAGATCGAAGTGCTCGCCACCGTGCAGAAGATCGATCGCAAGAAGCGGCTGGTCACGCTGCGCGGCGCGTATCAGACGCAAACGCTCCAAGCCGGTCCGGACGTCGATCTGAAGGATGTCAAGGTCGGCGATACGATCCACGCGGTATTCGTTTCGGCGGCGGCGGTGCAGGTGACGCCGAAGTAAGGTCGCAAGCGATCGAGCCGGCTCGCGCGATTGCGTGATTACGCAAGCCGGCATGCGAAGCAAACACCCCTCGTCGAAGGGGTGTTTTTTTCGCCGCATATGATGCCTCGCTGAGCCGCGCCGTTACGCACCCGGCTAACGCGGCGCAGGCGGACCCAAACTCAGCCACGCGAGCCGTCCCAGCCAGCGTCTGAGCAGACCGCCTCGCGCCGTCAGCGTGTAGCTCAACGACACGCGCGCAACGCATTCGCCATCCGTACTGAGCCACACACGTTCGCCGCGTTGCAGCTGGAATGTGTGGCCCGGATCGAGCCAATGATCGTAAGGTGAACTGACGCGTGTGAGCCAGAGGCGCGCGCCCTGCACGGCGAGCGTGCTATCGGCTTCGACGCGCCAGGTCAGTGTGGCGCCTGGCGCCACTGAAAAATGCAGCACCAGCTTTGGCAGACGCTCGTCCTGCCGATACGCCACCAGACTCGAGTCATCATCCGTGCACTGCGGGCTTGCGTGATCCATCTCTTTCTCCGTCATCAAGCCGGCTGACGGAGGCGCCCGCAAAACAAAAGGCCCCTTCCGTTACCGGCGGGGCCTTGGGGATATGTTACGCAGATTCAGACTGCTAACGCGCACGTACTCCCAATGGCCAGCCGATGATGGCTCGCTTCGGGTGTGTAATCGCATTTGCGATGGAGATGTGCGTCAACATGAGATCGAGTGTGCCGTTTCGCGGCAGGGCTTGTCAATCGAAAAGATCGCAATCCATTGGAACGGGTACGCGAAATCGAATACGAAAACGCGTAGTGCTACTGGCGACCGACGCTCCTTTTGCACACGGCGGCGCATCACACTGACAAGCAGCGCTTCACCGTCGATGCGGCGCGACGATGCCCAACGACGCAATACGCCGATACAAAGTGGCGCGCGACATGCCGAGCGCTTGCGCCGCCGCGTTGGGCCGCCATTGATGGCGTGTGAGCGCGTCGATAATGCGTGCACGCTCTTCGCGCGGGTCCTGCCGCGCGTCCCGTTGCCGGCCGTCATGCGGATCGATCCGCAATAACGCTGGTTTGTGCGCGGCCTCGGGCGCGAGCAACGCCGCTATATCCGGCGCAACATGGCGCAATTCCACGCGCGCGCTGTCGCAGATCGCGCACGCGTAGCGCAGCACGTTGCGCAACTGGCGAATGTTGCCCGGCCATGCGAATCCTGCAAGACGTTCGGCGAGTTGCGGGTCCAGCGTGAGCACGTGGCCGGCCATTTGCGCTTCTTCGTCGAAGACCGCTTCGATCACGTCGCGGATATCCGCGCGCTCGCGCAGCGGCGGCATGGGCAAAGACGCACCGCTTAGCCGGTAATAGAGGTCTTCGCGGAACGTGCCGGCCGCGACCATCTGCGTGAGATCGCGGTGCGTGGCGCAAATCACGTCGATATCCACACGCACGGGTGCATCGCCGCCGAGCGGCGTCACTTCGCCTTCGGCCAGCACGCGCAGCAATCGCGTTTGCAGATCGAGCGGCATGTCGCCGATTTCATCGAGAAACAGCGTACCTGTGTGCGCCTGCGCAATCTTGCCGCGCGCGCCGCGGCTGCGTGCGCCGGTAAAGGCGCCGGGCGCGTAGCCGAACAATTCGCTTTCGATCAGCGATTCGGGAATCGCGCCGCAATTCACCGCGATAAACGGTCTCGCGCGCCGCGCGCCCGAATCGTGCACCGCGTGCGCGAACACTTCCTTGCCGACGCCGGTCTCGCCGAGAATCAGAATCGGCAGGCGCTTGCCCATCAATCTCAATGCGACGGCCGCGTTGTGCGCAATCTGCGGCTCCGCGCTGTGCAGAAAACGTCCTGGCGCACCGAGTTGCAGATCGTCTTGCGACGCGCTTTGCGACGATCTCGCGGCACCGTCGCTGCCAGTGGATGACGCCGCGCGCGAGACGCGCCTGAGCGGCGCACGAATCCGCGCATACAGCGTCGTCCCGGTTGCGCGCAGGCGCAGGCCGACAATCGCATCCGTGCGCGCGACGTCGTGCAGATGCGAGCCCGATGTGTCGAATACGTCGTCGATGTGGCGCGGACCGTTCAGCGCCGGAATGCACTCGCGCGCCTTGCGATTGGCGGCGACGAGATTGCCGCATTCGTCGAAGGCGATCAGCACTTCGGGCTGCGCCTCGACAAAGTTGCGGCTCGAATGGCCGAACAGAACCCAGTGCTGGCTAGTTTGGTTGAGGAAGTACCCGTCTTCGATCAGACCGGCGCTTTGCCGCACCAGTTGAAACACGAGCCGCTGACTGTCGCGGTTATCCGGCGACTGCACGGCGGACGCATCGAGCACGCCGATCATCTCTCCCGTCGGCGCGAAAATCGGCGCCGCGCTGCAGGTGAGCGTGGTGAATGCCGCGCGGAAATGATCGGTCTTGTGCACGATGATCGGCGCAAGATCGGTCAGCACATTCGCCACGCCGCACGTGCCTTCCTCGCGCTCGGACCAGCACGAACCGATATACAGGCCCGCATGCTTGAAATCGCTGCGGCGTTCGCGGTCGATGCGGTAGTCGATGGTGACGCCGTGCGCGTCGGTGAGCATCACGCAATAGTCGGCGACGCGAATCATGTCGTGCAGACGTGACAGACATTGGCCGGACGCACGCAGAAAGGTTTCTTCCTTGCCTTGCACTTCGCGCAATTCGGCCGACGTCAGCACGCGCGGTCCGATCACAGCGCCAGGGTCGAGCCGGTACTGTTCGAACGAACGCTGCCACGACGAGACGAGCCGCGGAGAATCGGCGGGCGCGGGCAGGCGTCCTTCAATGGCGCCACGCACACGGTCGATGTGCTGGGTCTGCGAGACGTAAGGCATGGTCGGCTCCAGGCGAGCGACACACAGTGAGATCAGGGCTTCTTGTATCACATCCCGCTTGATGAATCACACTGCAATGCAGCACACGAGACGCGTGAGACGTTTGTCTCAGTCTCAGGTGAGACGGGGGCGCCTTTGCGGTGCGGATCGACGCGCATCAACGGTTTGCGCTGTGTTTTCGACCACGAACATCCGGGCTGCGAATGGCACCCACGCGATATGTGAGACGCCTGAAACGCCGCGTCACGCGGCTGCGGCTCACCGCCTCATCTTTCGTTTCGACGCTTTAAGCCCTTTAAACAAGGCACTTTCGTGCGGCGGCGCGATGTTTCAGCAAATTGGCACACCCTTTGCAGTGTCCTGCGCATGACAAAGCGCTGCCGTTCGACGACGGCGTAGAAAGGAGACAAGCACAGTGCCATCGCCCATCACCGTCGGCGTGATCGCGAACCCGGCGTCGGGTCGCGACATTCGTCGCCTCACGTCCTACGCGTCGGTGTTTCCGACTTCCGAAAAAGCCAACATGGTGGTGCGTCTGCTGGCCGGACTCGGCGTGCTCGGCGTGACCCGCGTGCTGTGTCTGCGCGACCGGACCGGCGTGGCGGCGCTGCTGCTGCGCGCGCTCGACACGCACGACGCCGTCGCCGCGCAACAGCGCTGGCCCGCAGTCGAGTTCATCGAACAGCCGATCACCGACAGTGTCGCCGATACCCACGCCGGGGTCGCCGCGATGCTGAAAGCTGGCGTCGAACTGATCGCCGTACTGGGCGGCGACGGCACGCATCGGGCAGTGGCCGCGCATTGCGCGAGAGTGCCGTTGTTGACTTTGTCCACCGGCACCAACAACGCCTTTCCGGATTTGCGCGAATCCACCGTGGCGGGTCTTGCCGGCGCGCTCGTCGCCTCGGGCGCCGTGCCGCCGGATGTCGCGCTGACGCGCAACAAGCGGCTCGTGGTGCGCTGCACGGCCGGGCCGAATCGCGGCCGCGAGGAGATCGGGCTGGTCGATGTCTGCGTGAGCCGCCAGCGCTTTGTCGGCGCGCGGGCCGTGTCCGATCCGGCCGATATCGAAGAACTCTTTCTCACGTTTGCCGCGCCCGACGGCATCGGCCTGTCGTCGATCGGCGGAGCGTGGGCGCCCGTGGAGCGCACCGCGTCGCACGGTTTGCATCTGCGCTTTGCCGCGCCCGGTGAATCCGGCGTGCCGCTGGTGGCGCCGATTGCGCCGGGCCGCGTCGAGCGCGTGCTGATGCGCACGTGCGAACGCTTCGAAGTCGGCGTGTGGCGTCCGCTGGAAACCGGGCACGGCACGCTCGCTTTCGACGGCGAGCGCGAAATCGAACTGGAGCGCGGCGACCGCTATGAGATCGCGCTGGATTGGGAAGGGCCGTTGACCGTCGACGTCGAACGCACGCTGCGTTTCGCGGCGTCGCGCTAACTGGTGCGGGAAGTGGCGAACGTGGTTGCGCATCGAAAGTAGCTTGTGGGCAGGCAGTGCATTCATTCAAAGGAGACACACCATGTCGGTTTCAGCTGAGTTGAGCAAGGAAGGTCTACTGAAGGCGTATCGCATGATGCGCACGATCCGCGAATTCGAGGAGCGTCTGCACGTGGAATTCGCGACCGGCGAGATTCCCGGCTTCGTGCATCTGTACGCGGGCGAAGAGGCGTCGGCGGTCGGCACGATGCTGCATCTGAACGACGCCGACTATGTGGCGACCACGCACCGCGGTCACGGCCATTGCATTGCGAAAGGCGTGGACGTGCGCGGCATGATGGCCGAGATCTACGGACGCAAGACCGGCGTGTGCCATGGCAAAGGCGGCTCGATGCATATCGCCGACCTGTCGAAAGGCATGTTGGGCGCGAACGGCATCGTCGGCGCGGGCGGGCCGTTGATTTGCGGCGCGGCGCTGGCGGCGAAGTACAAGAAGTCGGGCGGCGTGGGCGTGTGCTTTTTCGGCGATGGCGCGTCGAATCAGGGTGTGATTTTCGAATCGCTGAATCTGGCCTCGGTGTGGCGGCTGCCGGCGATTTTCGTGGCGGAGAACAACGGCTACGCGGAAGCGACGTCGTCGACGTGGTCGGTGGCGACCGACAATATCGCGGATCGCGCGAGCGGCTTCGGCATGCCGGGCGTGATCGTGGACGGCTTCGACTTCTTTGCGGTGCATGAAGCGCTTGGTGAAGCGATCGAACGGGCGCGCCAGGGCGGTGGGCCGACGCTCGTCGAAGTGAAATTCTCGCGCTATTTCGGCCATTTCGAAGGCGACGCGCAAACCTATCGCGCGCCCGGCGAAGTGCAGAAACTGCGCGACGAGAAGGATTGCCTGAAGCGTTTCGAAGAGCGCGTGGTGCGCGCCGAAATGCTGAGCACGGATCAGTTGCGTGGTGTGGATGCCGAGGTCAAGAGTTTGATCGACAGCGCGGTGACGCAAGCCAAGGCGGCGCCGCTGCCGACTGCCGAAGATTTATTGAGCGACGTCTACGTGTCCTATCCGTAACGCACGGCATTGCACATCTAAACGATTCTGGAGACAGACATGGCACGCAAGATCACATTCTCTCAGGCGATCAACGAAGCCCTGAGTCAGGAAATGGCCCGCGATGAAACCGTCATCGTGATGGGCGAAGACAACGCGGGCGGCGCCGGCTCGCCCGGTGAACAGGACGCGTGGGGTGGCGTTCTCGGCGTCACGAAAGGACTGTTTCACAAGTATCCAAGCCGCGTGCTCGACACGCCGCTCTCGGAAGGCGGCTATATCGGTGCGGCAGTTGGTGCGGCGGCCTGCGGCATGCGGCCGGTCGCGGAGTTGATGTTCATCGATTTCATGGGCGTGTGTTTCGACCAGATCTTCAATCAGGCCGCCAAGTTCCGCTACATGTTCGGCGGCAAGGCGGTGACGCCCGTCGTGATCCGCGCGATGCAAGGCGCGGGCTTGCGCGCGGCGGCCCAGCATTCGCAGATGTTGACCTCGTTGTTCACGCACATTCCCGGATTGAAAGTGGTCTGCCCGTCGACGCCGTACGACGCGAAGGGTCTGCTGATCCAGGCGATCCGCGACAACGATCCGGTGATTTTCTGCGAGCACAAGCTGCTATACAGCCGCGAGGGCGACGTGCCCGAAGAGTCGTATGCGATTCCGTTCGGCGAGGCGAACGTGGTGCGCGACGGCGACGACGCCACGATCATCACCTACGGACGCATGGTGCACTACGCCACCGAAGCCGCTGAAAAACTCGCCAGGGACGGCATCCAGGTTGAAGTGATCGACTTGCGGACGACCTCGCCGCTCGACGAAGAAACGATCCTGGAGAGCGCGAACCGCACCGGGCGCGTGGTCGTCGTCGACGAAGCGAATCCGCGCTGCTCGATAGCCACCGACATTTCCGCGCTGATTGCGCAGCGCGCATTCCATTCGCTCAAGGCACCGATCGAAATGGTGACCGCACCGCACACGCCCGCGCCGTTTGCCGGCGTGCTCGAAGACATGTATATCCCGTCGGCGGCGCAGATCGCCGACGCCGTACTGAAAGTGAGGGCTTGAACGATGCCGATCCATATGATCACGATGCCCAAATGGGGCCTGTCGATGGAGCAGGGACAGGTCAACGGGTGGCTCAAGGCCATCGGCGACAAGGTAGTGAAGGGCGACGAGATTCTCGATGTGGAAACGGACAAGATCTCGTCAGGCGTTGAGTGTGCGTTCGAGGGCATTTTGCGCCGGCAGATCGCGCAGGAGGGCGACACGCTGCCGATCGGCGCGTTGCTGGCCGTGGTCGCCGACGCGGAAACGCCGGACGCGCAGATCGACGCCGAGGTCGAAGCGTTTCAGCGCGACTTCGTGCCGGCCACGTCGGCGGCTGGCGACAGTGGGCCGCAACCGGAGAAAGCGCAGATCGGCGGGCGCACGGTGCGCTATCTGAAACTCGGCGAAGGCGGCACGCCCGCGCTGCTGATTCACGGCTTCGGCGGCGATCTGAACAACTGGCTGTTCAATCACGCCGACCTCGCCGCGCATCGGGCCGTGTGGGCGCTGGATCTGCCGGGTCACGGCGAATCAGGCAAGGCGCTCGAAACCGGCAGTGCCGACGAGCTTGCGGACAGCGTGATCGCCTTCATGGACGATCGCGGCATCGACAAGGTGCAGTTGATCGGCCACTCCATGGGCGCGCTGATCGCGATGACCGTTGCCGCGAAAGCGCCGGGGCGCGTGGCGTCGCTCGCATTGATCTCGGCCGCGGGTCTGGGCAAGGAGATCAACGGCGACTACATCCACGGTTTCACTGAAGGCAGTAATCGCAATGCGCTCAAGCCGCAGTTGGCGAAACTCTTCGCCGACCCAGGTCTCGTGACGCGTCAACTGGTGGAGGACATCGTCAAGTACAAGCGGCTCGAAGGCGTGCCCGAGGCGCTGCGCAAGATATCGGCGTCGACGTTCGACGGCAACGCGCAGCGCACGAGCTATCGGGATCGGCTCGCGGAACTCGCGCCGCGCGTTCTGGCGATCTGGGGCGCCGGCGATCAGATCATTCCGGCCGCGCATGCGCAGGGTCTGCCGGGCGACGTCCGCGTTCATGTGCTCGAAGGCAAGGGGCATATGGTGCAGATGGAGGCTGCGTCCGAAGTGAATCGTCTGCTCAACGATTTTCTGGGGCGCTAAAATGGACGCCGCATTGCATGGCGACAGCGTCACCGCGCTCGGTCAGCACGGCAAGCGCAGCGCTGACAAGCTCGCGCGGATTCCGGTGAAGATCGTGCCGGCCACAAACGGCGAGGTCTTGCCGAAGCCGCCGTGGCTGCGCGCGAAGCCGATGATGAGCGAGACGGTCGCCGGCATTGCGGCGATCCTGCGCGAGCACCGTTTGCATTCGGTCTGCGAGGAGGCCATGTGCCCGAACATCGGCGAATGTTTTGCGCGGCGCACCGCAACGTTCATGATCATGGGTGGGATCTGTACGCGGCGCTGCGCGTTCTGCGACGTCGCGCACGGCCGTCCCGCGCCGCTCGACGAAGCGGAGCCCGAGCGGCTAGCCGATGCCGTGGCGGCGCTCGGCCTGCACTATGTCGTGGTGACGTCGGTGGATCGCGATGATCTGCGCGACGGCGGCGCGGCGCATTTTGCGCGCTGCGTCGCGTTGCTGCGCGAGCGCGTGCCGGGCATTCGGGTCGAAGTGCTGACACCGGATTTTCGCGGACGTGTCGAGCGGGCGTTGCAGGCGTTGTCGGACGCGTGGCCGGACGTGTTCAATCACAACCTCGAGACGGTGCCTGCTTTGTATCGTGCCGCGCGCGCGGGCTCGGATTATCAGGGCTCGCTGCAACTGCTCGCGCGTGTCAAGGAAGCGAACGCGACGATGCTGACCAAATCAGGATTGATGGCCGGATTGGGTGAATCCGACGAAGAACTGCTCGACGCGATGCGTGATCTGCGCGCGCATCACGTGGACATCCTGACGATCGGGCAGTATCTCGCGCCGTCGCGTTTTCACATGCCGGTGCGGCGGTATGTGACGCCGCAACAGTTCGACGCCTGGCGCGAGGCGGGATTGGCGATGGGCTTTCGCGAAGTCGTGGCGGGGCCGCTGGTGCGCTCGTCGTATCGGGCGGACGAGATTGCCGATCTTGCCATGGCGCGCGTCGCGCAATGATATGACGAACGGTTGGCGGCCTCGCTTGTCGTTGCAGACGACAGGCGAGGAGCGGTAATGTCGCCGGTTAAAAAGCAGGCGCGGTCGGCGATTTCGCCTGCAACAAGTTATGTCGGAATATGTCACGCAGTCTGAAAAACGCCCGCAAACCCTTGTCGCACGGGCCTTCTTCGTGGTGAAACAGAGTGACATATCTTCCGTGTCGATTATGTCGGCGTGTCCTTCTATAGTCCGTTTCGTCGCCACGCAGCAGTGACAGAAGTGGCCCGAATCCCCAGAAGGACATATCGTGAAAAATCATTCGTTCATCGTCCCGGCCACCGCCGCTGCATCTGTCTCTGCTTCCGCCTTTGCGTCTGTGACTGCCCCTTCACCCGCCCGCGGCGCGCTGCGCAAGCTCGTGCTCTCCGCCACGGTCGCCGTGCTCGCGCTCGGCAGCGCATCCGCATTCGCCTGGTCGCAACACGGCACGGCCTACACGTCGCGCGGCACCTATAACGGCGCGCGTTACGGCTCGTGCGGCGGCAACAGCTGTTCGCATGCGGGCGGTGTCGTCGGCCCATACGGCGGTCTGGCGACCAACACCGGCACCGTGACGCGCAATGCGCCGGGTCAGTTCTCGAATTCGGGCACCGCGACGGGACGCTACGGCAACTCCGTCCAGCATGCAGGCGACACCAGTTGCGCCGGCGGTACGTGCTCGCATACCGGCACGCTCACAGGACCCGACGGCAAGACGGCGACCACTTCGGGCGATGTGACGAAGAACGGCCCGGGCCAGTATTCGTCGTCGGGATCGGTGACGGGCTCGAACGGCAACACCGTCAACCATTCGGCGTCGACGAATTGCGCCGGCTCGACATGCTCGCGTTCGGGCACCGTGACCGGTTCGGATGGCGGTACCGTCAATCACTCCGGTTCGGCCACTCGTGTCGCACCGGGCGTCGTGACGACCTCGACGAGCGTGACGGGCACGCACGGCAACACGGTGACGTCGAGCGGGACGGTGGTGGCGACTACGGGTGTCGTCGCGACGGGTGGCACGACGGTGGTGGTGGCGCCGAAGCCGGTTGTGGTCGCGCCGCCGGTTGTGTATGCGCCGCCGCCTGCGGTCGTGGTGACGCCGGCGCCATTGGTGGTTGCGCCGCCGCCGGTTGTGGTGACGCCTGCACCTGTCGTGGTTGCGCCGAAGCCGGTTGTGGTGACGCCCGCACCGGTGGTGGTCGCGCCGAAACCCGTGGTGGTCACGCCGCCGGTTGCTTATGTGCGGCCGCCGGTCGTCTACGCACCGCCGCCCCCGCCGCACGCCGTGTATGTCGCTCCGCGCGTCGTCTATGTCGCGCCGGCGCCGCGTCCGGTCGTGTGGGTGCCGGGCCACTGGATCGGGCGTGTCTGGGTGCCGGCGCACTGGTCCTGATGGGTGCTGCCATGCGAGTCAAATCCCGGGTGACAGTCGAGGCATGCCGATCGTCGTTCAATGATTCATCGACACGGCGGTTCTATAAAGCTGGCGCGTTGGCAGCGATTGTCGTTGCCGCGGGAGCGGCGATTGCGATGAGCCGCTTCGTCGTGCCGACCGATACACGTGGAGCGGGTGAATCGTCGCAAGAATGCTCCGCTCGCTACGCCGCTTTGCTCGATCTTGCGGAATTGGCGAGACGTGATGGGAAATCATCGGAGGTGGTCGTGCGCGGGCTGAGCGACAGAGGCGGCGCGATGAGCGGATGTTTGTCGACGGGCGGCGCGAGGGCGGAGTAGGGTTGTGATTGCCACTCACGTCACTCACAGCACTCACGCTACCAAAAGTTTGCTAACCGTACTGAATAATCAGTGCGGCATTGGCCGATCAACTCGACTGATTTTCCGGCCGAACCAGATTGCGCTTAGGCCGTGCGGTCCTATTGCGGTTCCGCCAGCACCAACGGGAAGCGTATCTCGAACTTGGTGCCCACACCTTCGCGGGAAACGAAATCGATGTGCCCGTTCAACACGCGGCACAATTCCTTGACGATGGCGAGACCGAGGCCCGTGCCCGGAATATCCTCGCCGGCCGCGCGCTCGAACTCGTCGAACACGCGGTCCGCATCCGATGGCGCTATGCCCACGCCGGTATCCGCGACGCACATCGACCAATGCTCCGCATCGGTCACCGCGAAGTTCAATTCGATTTGCCCGGACTTCGTGTACTTGATCGCGTTGGAGAGCAGATTGACGGCAATCTGTTTGAGCTTGAGGCGATTAGACGTGACGGCGGTCAACGCAGGATCGAACACCGTGCGCAATGTGAGTCCCTTTGCTTCGATCGACGGACGCGACGAGGTGACGAGTTCCTCGTACAACTCGCGCGGGTCAACCTGTTCGAGTGTGAGCGGGGCGCCGTCGCCGAGCACCACGGAATACTCGACCATCTGATCGACGAGCTGCTTCATGTCGGCGGCCTGGCGGTTCGCCAGCGTCAACGCCGTTTCGGCTTTTGCCGGCACGCGCGCGATCAGTTGCAACGCGATGGAAAACGCGTTCAGAAAATTGCGCAAATCGTGGACCACGCTGCGTGTGATCTGCATGCGTGACTCGTACAGGTCGCTCACCAGCCGCTGTTTCAGCACCAGTTCGTGATTGGCGCGCTCGAGCCGGCCGGTGTACTCGTCGATCTTGCGGTCCCGTTCACTCACTACCTCCTTGATCGACGTGAGCGTAACCATGCTGAACGTTTCGGCGATCAGGCGCCGTGCCCGGCTCTCATGGCGGCGTGTGAACGTGCTGTCGAGAGCGGCGAATTCCTCGAGCGCCGCGGCGAGCACCTGATGAAAGAGATCGAGCTCGCGCACGAGCTCCTCGATGCGATAGCCTTGGCGCCAGCGCACCTCGCCATGTTTTCTCGCATTGCGCTCGATGGCTGTCTCGACCCGTTCGAGGTCTTCGACATCGAGCGCCGCGCACAGTCCGTCGAGAATTTCCGGCAAATGATCCGCGAGCTGCTGGTAAGTGAGTTTGTCGGCTTCGACGAGATCGGTGTCGCCGAACACGGCATTCATCCATTGCTCGGTCAGTCGGGTCCGCTCCGCGCGGACGAAGTCGGCAAAGTTGCGCAAGGGGCTAACACGTGTTTCGGTCATGATGGCGCAGTGGGATGAAGTTTCTACAACATTACAAGGGGCTCGCGGCACTCGGGCGCGCCGGGCCGGACGCGCATGGCGATCTGGCAGGCATGTACTCCGGGCTGACCCGACTTTAAGGCCTGTCCGGCAAGCGTTCCGCCTTCACGTGCTCCGGAAGCTTGGGGCGGACGATTATTCGCGATCATTATCGCCGGAACTGCAAAGAGTGGAACATCCCTTGCGTGGCTGACGAAACGTAACAGCAACGTCTACCAGAACGTTCAACCCGGCGGCCCCTGATGCACTCAATCTTGCTAGTGGACGACGAGCCGGAAATCCTCGCGGCGTGGCGCCTGATACTCGAGAGCGAAGGCTACGAAGTTGGTTGCGCGAGCAACGGCGTGGAGGCGGTTGCGCGGGCCGTGGCCCGTGTGCCCACCTTGATCGTCACCGACTGGATGATGCCGCTCATGGACGGCGCCGAATTGTGCCGTCGGCTGAAAGCGATGCCGGCGCTCGCTGACGTGCCGATTCTCCTGCACACCGCTGTTCCGCCAATCGAAGGCGCGGACAAGAATTGGGATGTCTGCCTGAGAAAGCCGGTGGGCGCGAAACTTTTTCTAACGACGGTCGCGCAGTTGTGCAAGCAACGGCATTAGCTACTAACGACTCGCAGTGCAACGGGCAATTTCTTCCGAGCCGCGCGGATTCTTTGTTCAGCGACCGGCAAGATTGCCCTGCGCGTTTCGCGTCGCTGCATCAGTCAGAATTGATCGCCTTCAGAAAATCGACGAACGCGCGCAACGGCGCCGGCAAATGACGACGCCCGGGATAGTAAAGAAACGGGCCTGAAAACCGCTGCCACCACGGCTCCAGAATCGGCTCCAGCGCGCCGCTGTCGAGATGCGGGCGCAGCATGTCTTCGAACAGGTGAATGACACCTACGCCTGCCACGGCCGCGCTGACCGCGAGATCGATCGCCGCGCCCGGCCGCACCAGCAGCGGCCCCGATGGATTCAGCTGCAACACTTCGCCGTCGCGCTCGAAATACCAGATCGGCATGGCGCCGCCGGCGAACTGGCCGCGCAGGCACGCGTGCGAAAGCAACTCGCTGGGATGATCGGGACGTCCGTGCGTGTCGAGATAGTCCGGCGCCGCGGCCGTGGCGAAGCGTTGCACGCGCGGCCCGATCGGAATCGCGATCATGTCCTGCTCGAGCCGCTCGTCATAGCGAATGCCGGCGTCGCAGCCGACCGACAGCACGTCGACGAAACCATCCTCGACCACAACCTCGACGCGGATGTCGGGATATGTCTTCAGGAACGCGGCGACGATGCCCGGCAAGACGATGCGCGCGGCGCTCGACGGCACGTTGAGCTTGAGCGTGCCGGCCGGTTTGTCCCGGAACACGTTCAGCACGTCCAGCGCCGCTTCCATTTCGCTGAAGAGCGGCGTCAGCTTCTCGATAAGCCGCAAGCCGGCCTCGGTCGGCGCCAGGCTGCGCGTGGTGCGGTTCAGCAGGCGCAAGCCGAGCTTTGCCTCGAGGCGGCGCACGGCGATGCTCAAACTCGACGCCGACACGCCGCTGATGCGCGCCGCGTCGCGAAAGCCGCCCGCGCGGGCGACTGAGACGAAGGCAGCCAGATCGTTCAATTCCATGGCGATTGTGCAAAATGTTGAACAACCCGTACACGTTAGACGGCTTTATTCAACAGCGCAACCGCGGTCATACTTGCGTTCAACACCCACCAAGGAGCGCGTCAATGTCGAATCTCAACACCACGGATACCTTTCCGCTCGCCGGCCACCCCGTGCGCCGCATGGGCTACGGCGCCATGCAACTGGCCGGCCCCGGCGTATTCGGCCCGCCGAAAGATCGCGACGCGGCGCTCGCGGTGCTGCGCGAAGCGGTGGCGTCGGGCGTCAATCACATCGATACGAGCGATTTTTACGGGCCGCACATTACCAACCAGTTGATCCGCGAAGCACTGCATCCTTATCCCGGCGACCTCGTGATCGTCACCAAGGTGGGCGCGGTGCGCGGCAGCGACGGCGCGTGGCTGCCGGCGTTCGAACCGGCCGACATCGAGCGCGGCGTGCACGACAACCTGCGCAATCTCGGTCTCGACGCGCTCGAAGTCGTCAACATGCGGGCCATGGGCGACATTCACGCGCCTGCCGAAGGGTCGATCGAAAAGCAGGTCACGGCGCTGGCCGAACTGCAGCAGCGTGGACTCGTGCGCCACATCGGCTTGAGCAACGTGACGGCGACGCAGATCGAGGAGGCGCGGCGCATTGCGGAGATCGTCTGCGTGCAGAACCACTACAACCTGGTTCATCGCGAGGACGACGTATTGATCGATCAACTCGCCGGGAAGGGCATTGCATACGTGCCGTTTTTTCCGCTGGGCGGGTTCACGCCGATTCAGTCGTCGGCGCTGTCGGAGATTGCACAAACACTCGGCGCCACGCCGATGCAAGTGGCGCTCGCCTGGCTGTTGCAGCGGGCACCTAACATTCTGCTGATTCCGGGCACGTCGAGCGTGGGTCATCTGCGTGAAAACCTGCAGGCGTCGCAATTGAAACTGTCCGCCGAGGTGTGCGCGGAACTGGATGCGATTGGCGGTGCCAGCGGAAAAGCGTGATGGTGTGATGCGTGGCTCGGCGACTTGTTCTTCGTGTGAGTCACGCAGACTTCACACCGAATCAGCGATGGTCTCGCGCAGCCATTGATGCGCCGGATCGCGATGCGAGCGCTCGTGCCAGAGCATCGCGATCTCGTAGCCCGGCACATCCAGCGGCGGCTCGACCACGCGCAGCGCACTGTTGTCGCGTACCAGTCGCTCGGGCAGCATGCCGACCAGATCGGTGTTCGCGAGCGCCGACAACATGAACAGAAAGTGCGGCACCGACAGCACGACCCGGCGTGTCAGTCCGGCTTTCGCGAGCACTTCGTCGGTTACGCCGGTAAAACCGCCGCCGTCCGGCGACACGATCACGTGCTCCAGTTTGCAGAACTGCGCGAGCGTCGGCCGGCGCTTCAGGCGCGGATGGCCCGCGCGGCCCACCAGAACATAGCGCTCGGCGAACAGCAGCCGGTGGCGCAAGCCTTCGGGCGCGCCTTCGCTGGTGTGAAATCCCAGATCGATCTCCCCCTGTTCCGCTTGCCGCGCAAGACGCGGCGGAACCAGTTCGACCACCGCGAGGCGCGTGCCCGGCGCCGCCGCGCGCAAGCCGGCCAGCGCGGGCAGGATGATCGTCGATTCGACATAGTCGGTCGCGGCAATGCGCCAGCTTTGCGTTGCCTCGGCGGGATCGAAAGGGCGTGCCGGCGCCACTGCACGTTCGAGTGCCTCGAGCGCTTCGCGCAAGGGTTCGCGCAACGCCTCGGCGCGCGCGGTGGGCCGCATGCCGCGCGGTCCGGGCAGCAACAGCGGGTCGCCGAGGACCTCGCGCAGCTTGGTCAGATGCACGCTGACCGACGGTTGCGAGAAGTTCAGCCGCTCGGCCGCGCGCGTAACGTTGTGCTCCGACAGCAGCACGTCGAGCGTGACGAGCAGGTTGAGGTCGAGCCTCCTGAGATTATTCATGGCTATACCTGACATATTGGCAATTCATTTCCAATATACCGAAGCGAGGTCTATCTTTGGTTTCTTTTAGCCATGAAGGCCTTGTGATGAACGTTCTTCTTGTTTATGCGCACCCGGAACCCCGATCGTTGAATGGGTCGCTCAGGGACTTTGCGATTCGGCGTCTCGAAGATGCCGGACACACCGTTCAGGTATCCGACCTGTACGCAATGAAGTGGAAGGCCTCGCTCGATGCACACGACAGCCTCGCCAAACAACCCGGTGAACGCTTCGACCCCGCGCTCGACTCGAAGCATGCGTTCGAGAACGGGCTGCAGAGCAAGGACATCGAACTCGAACAGGAAAAACTGATGTGGGCGGATGCCGTGATCCTGCAGTTTCCGCTCTGGTGGTTCACCATGCCGGCCATCCTCAAAGGCTGGGTCGAGCGCGTGTATGCGTACGGCTTTGCATACGGCGTCGGCGAGCATTCCGATGTGCGCTGGGGCGAACGTTACGGCGAAGGCAAACTCGCCGGCAAGCGCGCGATGCTGATGGTCACGACGGGCGGCTGGGAATCGCACTACAGTGCGCGCGGCATCAATGGTCCGATAGACGACGTGCTGTTCCCGATTCAGCACGGCATTCTGTATTACCCCGGCTTCGATGTGCTTCCGCCGTTCGTGATCTACCGCACGAGCCGCATCGACGAAACGAACTACCCGGAAGTGCGTGATGCACTCGGGCAACGTCTGGACGATCTCTGGACCACCGAGCCGATTCCGTTCCGGCCTCAGAACAGCGGCGCCTACACGATTCCGGAATTGACCTTGCGGGCCGATATCGAGCCGGAAAAGGTCGGGTTTGCGGCGCACGTCGGATAAGGTCCTGACGGGGCGCGCGTAGTAGGTCCTTCATACAGGAAGGCGCGCCTCTTGCCGCCGCGCCAAGCTGACGAGATCGTATGTTTCGCTGAAATTTGGTTGTAAGTCGCCATTGCTAGAGTCGTCGACAGAATTTTGCCGCTGTATGCCGGACAGTTTCTTCGGACTTCTGGAAAGGGAAGAGCGACAAACCATGAATAAAGCTCGTGCTTTCTGGCTCATTCTGACGCTGCTTTTTACGGCGCCTGCCTGGGCGTTTCAGTCGCGGGTCGTCGCCATTCCGAGCGCGGCCATGCACAAGTCGCTCGAAGCGACCGTCGTGCTGCCCGATCAATATGCGCCCGGCAAGGCGGCCGACCGCTTTCCCGTCGTCTATCTGCTGCACGGTTCGGGCGGCGACTACACCGACTGGACCACGAATTCGCAGATCGGCAAGTTGGCCGACCGTTATCACGTGATCCTCGTGATGCCCGACGGCGGCCACGAAAGCTGGTACATCGACAGTCCGGTCGATCCGCACAGCCGTTACGAAACCTATGTGGGCACGGAGGTGGTGAGTTACGTCGACGCGCATTTCCGCACGATCTCGACACGTCAGGGGCGCGCGATTACCGGCTTGAGCATGGGCGGTTTCGGCGCCTTGCATATCGCGCTCGACCGGCCGGACGAATTCGGCGCCGCGGGCAGCATCAGCGGCGCGGTGGATCCGCGCGGCTGCGAGGATGAGCCCGGCATCGACCAGGTATTCGGCGATCCGATGCGGCATGCCGACTTCTGGAACAACGAGGCGATCGTCGAAAATGCGCGCAGTTTCGGCAATGCGCATATCGCGCTCACAATCGACTGCGGGGTGAACGACTCGCTGGTGCAGTCGAACCGGACGCTGCATGAGCGCCTGGTTGAACTCGGCGTGCCGCACGATTACGCCGAGCGGCCCGGCGGCCACACCTGGAAGTACTGGGCCAACGCGGTGCAGTACCAGGTGCTGTTTTTCGCCGGGGCATTCAAGCGCAACGGCGCCATGGCGGCAAGCGCGGCGGCTTGATGAGGCTGTGCTCTGCGCATTGGGCGGTTTCACGAGCCGCCCAATGATTCATCAATCGATGCCGTGAAACACCGCATCGTCCGGGCCGAGGTAGGCGGGCGGGCGCCATGCCGCATCGCGCATGGAATGCTGGACCAGTTTCTCGACGCCCAGCAGCACCGCGAAAATCGCCATCCGCACCGGAATGCCGTTGTCGGTTTGCCGGAAAATCGCCAGCCGTGAATCGTGATTCAGGTCCACGCTCAGATCGTTCGCGCCGGGCCGGCTGTCGCGCGGCAGCGGGTGCATGATCAGCGTATCGGCGCCGCACACGCTGTCCACCAGCGCCTGATTGATCTGGAAATCCGGCGTGTAGCCTTCGAACGATTCGTCCGTGAAGCGCTCTTTCTGGATGCGCGTGGCGTACACCACGTCGGCGCCGCGAAGTCCGTTAGTCAGATCGGTGGTCTGCTCGATCACGTTATCGTTACGCGAGATCTGCTCGATGATATAGCTCGGCATTTCGAGCATGGGCGGCGAGATCAGCGTGAACTTGATGCCGCGGTGCAGCGCCAGCAGCTTGACCAGCGAGTGCACGGTGCGCCCGTATTTGAGGTCGCCGACCAGCGCGATATGCGCGCCGTCGACGATCTTGCCCAGGCGCGAGAACTCGCGCTGAATCGTGTACAGGTCGAGCAGCGCCTGGCTCGGGTGCTCGCCCGGACCGTCGCCGCCGTTGATCACCGGCACGTTGGTGGCGCGCGCGAATTCGGCCACCGAGCCTTGCTCCGGATGGCGGATCACCAGCGCGTCCACGTAGCCGCTCATCACGCGGCTGGTGTCGTAGATCGACTCGCCCTTGGCCATCGACGAAAACGTGAAGCCGGTGGTATCGCAAACGGAGCCGCCCAGCCGGCAGAACGCCGCGCCGAAGCTCACGCGGGTGCGCGTGCTGGCCTCGAAGAACAGATTGCCGAGCACCGCGCCTTCCAGCACGCGGGAGATTTTGCGGCGCCGGGCGATCGGCTGCATGATGTCGGCCACGCGAAACAGCGCTTCCACCGAGTCGCGCGAGAACTGATCCACCGAGAGCAGCTGCGGCTTGCCCTCGAACAGCATCTGGCTGGCAAGCGACTGCGAGTCTACGCTTTGCGTATATTTTTCCCCGGGCTCGCCGTGCACCACGATTTCCGACACGAAGCGCTCGACGATCTCCGGCATGGCCCGCGATTCCTGCGAGTCGTCCGGCAGGAGCCACGTGTCGAGCGCCCGGCGCGACACGCCGATGCGGCTCGCGAATGTGTCGCGCGTCATGTTCAGGCGACGCATCGCATCGCGTAGGAAGGCTTGTTGCGGGACGCTCATGGGGCACCTGTCGGAAGAGGGAATGGCGGGCTGATGTACGCGGTGCGTATATTAGTTTTCCTGCGGCAGAAGTCAAGCAATTTCGCGATGGACTTTGCCAGGCCGCGCCGGCCGCGGTTACACTGCGTCTCATGCATTCCGGCCCTACGCTCAGACTCCGCCCGTCGACCTCCGCACGTCTCGCTCACGCGAACGGGGTTGCCGCACGCGCGTGGGGTTTGAACGCCGGCGCCAAAGCCAAAAAACAGCCGCTCATCTGACCGGAGCTCGCTGTTCCGTCAGATGTTGCGACGGAACAGCCGGTCAACGCCCGCCTGGGCACTTTCCTGTCTTTCCTCCCTCGCACCGCCTGACGGAATCGATACGGTCGTCGTCGAGGTAAAGACATGTCTATTTTTTCGGGTATCTGGGTTCCGCTCATCACGCCGTTCGCCGACGGCGCCGTCGATCATGCCGCCCTGCGCGCGCTAGTGCGCCGCTATACCGGCGCGGGCATCGCCGGGCTGGTCGCGCTCGGCACGACCGGCGAACCCGCCGCGCTCGACGCCGCCGAACAGGACGCCGTGCTCGCGACGATTCTCGACGAAGCGCACTCCGCCGCCCATCTCGCGCGGGATGGGCGGGCGCTGCCGGTGGTGGCCGGCGTGTCGGGCAATCACACGGCGAGCATGCGCGAGCGCATCGGGCAACTGAATGCGCTGCCGCTTGCCGGCGTGCTGATGGCCGCGCCGTATTACATCCGGCCTTCGCAGGCGGGCATCGTCGCGCACTTCATGGTGCTGGCCGATGCCAGCGAGAAGCCGGTCGTGCTGTACGACATTCCGTATCGAACGGGAGTGCGGCTCGAACTCGACACGCTGCTCAAGCTCGCCGCGCATCCGCGGATTCAGGCGGTGAAGGACTGCGCCGGTTCGCTCGACACCACGCTCGCGCTGATCCGCGACGCTCGCTTGCAGGTGCTTGCCGGCGAGGACATCAATATTTTCAACACCTTGTGCCTGGGCGGCAGCGGGGCGATCGCGGCGTCCGCGCATGTGCGGCCCGAGCGCTTCGTCGAGCTGTATCGCGCGCTTGCGGCGGGGCGGCTCGCCGACGGCCGGCGCATTTTCCACGCGCTCGCGCCGCTGATCCAGGCGCTGTTCGTCGAACCGAATCCTGCCCCGGTCAAGGCGTTGCTGGCCGCGCAAGGCCTGATACGCGACGAACTGCGCATGCCGATGACGCGCGCCAGCGGTGCGCTGATCGAGCGGCTCGAAGCGCTGGCCGAACGGGAACGGAGCGAGTCGCAGGAGACCGAAGTATTGGTCTGAGCGAGGCGCTCATGGCGTAACGGCGGCGTAGGTGCCCGGCATTCGCGCCGCGCGTGACACATCGTCCTATCGTCCCGTATTTGAGATGATGCTTCGTGATGCCAGGTGATAATCGGCGCCCTCTGTCATTAACGCGACCGGCGCGTAGCCGGTCGATGCCGTATGCAGTTAGCCCCGTTCGCTGATTTTCTGTCCTGTTTGCAATCGCCCGGCACGCGTCGCACGGCCGGCGCGCTCAACGCGTCGCCAGTTTCGACCGTGCGTCGTGCCGCAAGCCGCCGGGCGCGCGTCGCGGGCCTGGCACGCGCGAGGAGCCGCTGATGGCTTCCGTGTTTCGCGCCGGCAGTCAGCTTGCCAGCGGCTCGGTCGGCTTCGTCACGCGCCGTACCGCGCTGACGCTCGCGCTGAGCGCGGCCGGCGTCACGGCCGTGCTGGCGCTTGCCGCGGGCGTCGCGATCGGTACGCACTGGTGCGCGCGCCACGGGGCCGGCGATCAGGCGGCGGTCCGCGTCGAGCACGACTATGCAATCGACCAACTCGGCCAGCTGAACGCGTCGGTGGCGCAGATCGAACCGCGCATCGCGCGACTCACGGCGCAGGTCGGCGACTTGCGCGATTTCGAGGCGCGCCTGAACACGCCGCGGCCCGCGCCGCGCGCATCAGCGGCACCCGCCGCACCGGGTGCGGCGTCAGCGGCGTCCGATACCGACACCTCCGCCACCGACGGCGAGGGCGGCCCCGCCTTGCCGCCGCGCCGCTGTAGCGACCTCGCGCCGTCGCTGGGCCGGCATGCCGATGCCGAACGCACCGGCCAGCAACTGGATTGCCTTGCCGCGACCCTCTCGGCGCTCGAACAGCAGACCGCCGATCACGCCGTCGCGTACGCCGCCTTTCCGGGCCGCATGCCCGCCGACGGCGCGCGCTTCGGGTCGCCGTTCGGCAATCGGACCGATCCGTTCACGCATCGGTTGAGCTTCCATCCGGGGCTCGATCTGGTCGCTAAAACCGGCACGCCGATTCTGGCGGCGGCGGGCGGGCGCGTGGTCTTCGCCGGCGAGAAATCGGGCTATGGCAACGCGGTTGAAATCGATCACGGCAACGGGCTCATGACTCGCTACGGCCATGCGTCGCGGATCGTCGTGCATGTCGGCGATCTGGTGCTGCCGCGGCAATACATCGCCGATGTCGGCTCGACTGGCCGTTCCACCGGTCCGCATCTGCATTTCGAAGTCCTCGTCGACGGCGCGCCGGTCAATCCGGTGGCCTACCTCGCGCTCTTTGCGCCGACGACTCATGGTTGAGCGGCGCTTTCCGCGCGACGCGGCCAGTCTGACCCACCGCGCCTACACGCTTCGGCCCGCGCGCTCGCTGATGTTTCGCGTGACGGTGTGGGCCGTGGTGTGCGTCCTGTGCGCCTGCGCGGGCGCGGCGGCGCTCACGGCCTGGCACGCGAGGCACGCCGGCATGCCGGCGGAGCAGTGCAGTCCAGCGCCCGTCGACGAAGCGACGAAGCAGAGCGAGTTGACCCGTACGCGGCTCGCGCTGGCGCAAGAGACGGCGGCGCGCGGCGCGGTGCAGAAAGCGGCGGACAGCGCCGCGGCCGAGGTCGCGCGGCTCAACGCGGAATTGCAGTTTCTGCGTGGCCAGAGCAAGGGCCGGACGTCGGCATCCGCCGAGGCGCCGCGCCGCTAAGCGGGTGAAATAGGCGAACCGCAAGCCGCAAGCCGCAAGCCGCAAAGCAAGCAAAGCAAACCAGCCGCTCCCAGGCTCGTCGCCACGCCCACCATCACCCGACGACCCTTTTCATTTCCAGGAAAACCAGAATGTTCAACAAGAAGAAAACCGCGGGCATCCAGCAGACCAAGCTCGCCACCCTGATCGCGCACGACGTGCGAATCACCGGTGACCTGCAGTTCAGCGACGGCCTGCGCATGGACGGCCACGTGACGGGCAACGTCAGCGGCGAGCCGGGCGGCCAGACGCTGCTGGTCCTGAGCGACCGTGGCTCGATCGAAGGCAACGTGCACGGCTACGACGTCGTGATCAACGGCCGGATCGTCGGCGACGTGATTGCCGATCACTTCGTCGAGTTGCAGAGCAATGCGCATGTGACCGGCAACATCTACTATCAGCAGTTGCGGATGGATTGCGGCGCCTCGGTGGACGGCAAGCTCACCAAGCGCGACGCGGCGCAGGCGGCGACGCCGCATCTGGTGTCGGTGGCCGACAGCGCCTTCGACGAGCGCAAGGCCGGTTAGGTGCCGCCGCGCCCAGCCGGCGAATCAGACCGTTCCCGGCAGCGACTGGCGAGGCGTCGACGTGTCGTGGCCGAGCAGGTCGCCGGGCACGGCACGCCCATTGCCTTGCGCGCGCAATTCCCGGTTCGCGGCGAGACGTTCCAGGGCGCCGCGTTCGAGCGTGGCGAGCATGTCCCGCTCGACGATCTGCAGTTTGAAAGCCAGCACGATCAGGCCGCTCGCCAGCAGCAGGTCGCCCGCGAACACCACGGCGTACAGCGCCGACGTGGTCTGCGGATTGCCGAGCAGCAGCGACAGATTAGTACGGTCGAGCAGCACGAGCACGAGCGGCACGAACGTGTTGAGCGTAACGATCGTGCCGCCGATCATCGCGATCAGGCGGGCGGGCCCGAGGTGCGGACGGCGCCGGCGGCACACTTCATACAGCGTGGCGGCGCGAACCGGCAGAAAAAACAGCGCGAGCAGGATCGCGCGCAACACGGTCGGCACCTTGAAGATCAGCGCGCCGGCATAAAGCGTGCAGAACACGGCGGTAACGGCCAAGCCAGCGCGCCACGGCGCCGTCGCGCCGAACAGCTCGCGTGTCCCGGCCCAGATCAGCGTGCGGCTTTGCAGCGCGAGCGTCGCGGTGGCGATCAGCAGCACGTCGTGACGCCAGGTGAGATGCAGGGTGAAGCAGGCGGAGGACGCGGCCAGCAGATAGAAACCGACCGCCCAGAAGCGGAACGCGCTCACGCGCGTGAACATGCGCGACAGCGCGGTCGTGAGCAAGGCGCAGCACAAAAACGTGACCAACCACAACGAAGTAAACGTCGCTACATCGAATTTCATGAAGTCTCCAACACCTGACTTGCCTGTTATTGTTTGGTCTTAAAACGAGATCCAGCGCCGGCCGTGGCGCGGCCAACCGTATGGCCGTGCCGCGCGGCGCGCTTCAGACTATCGTCAGGTTCACGCGGCCATCATTTTTTCCCGCAGCAGGTTGGCAAAGTCGTCGGCGCTGAGCGGCTTGCCGAGCAGGAAACCCTGCATCTCGTCGCACATCATCGTCCTGAGCATGTCGAGTTGCGATTCGGTTTCGACGCCCTCGGCCACCACATCCATTTCCAGCGAGTGCGCAAGCGCGATGATCGCCGACACGATCGCGCTGCCTTCCGGGCCGTGCGCGTCGAGGCCATTGGTAAAGAAGCGGTCGATCTTCAGTTGCTTGACGCGAAAACGCTGCAGATAGGCGAGGCTCGAATAGCCGGTGCCGAAGTCGTCGATCGCGATCTCGAAGCCGCTCGCCTGGAATTCGCGGATCATTTCGATGGTCTTGGGCGCGTCCTGCATTGCCACGGTTTCGGTGATCTCGAACATGATCTGCTCGCAGGCCACGCCTTCGGCCTCGACGATCTCGAGCATGCTCGCGACGAGGTTCGGCTGCAGCAACTGGCGCGGCGACAGGTTGATTGCCACTTTCATCGACGGCAAGCCCTGCGAGACCCATTGGCGAATCTGCCGGCAGGTCTCGCGCACGACCCAGTAGCCGATCTGCACGATCTGCCCGGAGCGCTCGGCGATCGGAATGAACTCGAGCGGCGTCAGCGCGCCGAGTTGCGGGTGATGCAAACGGATCAGTGCTTCGGCGCCCGCCAGCGAGTTGCCGCTGCCGTGAAACTTGGGCTGGAAGTGCAGCGAGAAATGGCCGGCGGCGAGCGCGTCGTGCAACGCGTTCTGAATCTGCAGCGTGCGCGTGGCGGCCTCGTTCATGCTGCGTTCGAAGAAGCGGTAGGTGCTGCGGCCCGCGCGTTTGGCCTCGTACATGGCCGCGTCGGCGTGCTTCAACAGCGTCTCGACGGTGTCGCCGTCGTGCGGATAGAGGGCGATGCCGATGCTCGGCATGACCTGCAGCGGTTGCGAGTCGGTCCACACGCCGAGGCGCATGCGCTCGAGCACGCCTTCCGCGAGCGCGCTGGCGTCTTCGCGCGAACCGAGGTTTTCGGCCAGCACCACGAATTCGTCGCCGCCCAGCCGCGCGACGGTGTCGGTCTCGCGTACACATTGCAGCAGGCGCTGCGCGAACGCCGTCAGAACCTGATCGCCGATCGAGTGGCCGAGCGAATCGTTGATGGTCTTGAAGCCGTCGAGGTCCATGAAAAGGATCGCGAACAGCGTGCGCTGCCGCCGCGCGCTGAGGATCGCGCGCTCCATGCGGTCGGTCAGCGTGCTGCGGTTCGGCAGTCCGGTCAGGGTGTCGAGCGTGGCGAGCCGCACGATCTGGCCGTTCAGCCTGGACACCGCGCCGATCAGAAAGGCGTTGCGCGCATCGAAACGCGACAGCATCAGCGTGACCGTCAGAACGGCAAAGGTGAGCAGGGTCACGGAGGTCGCGAGCCATGTGGCGTTCACGCCTTTGGCCGCGCCGCAGATGGCGCCCGGCATAAAGTCCGCGGCGGCCATGGCGGTGTAATGCATGCCGCTGATCGCCACGCCCATCACCAGCGCCGCGCCCAGACGCTTGCGCACGACGTGGCGCGCGTCGTCGTTGCTGAGCGCGCGGGCCATCCACAGCGCGGCGGTCGACGCGCCGATCGCGATCGCGAGCGAGGCCGCGAACCACCCCGGCTGGTAGTGGATGCCTGGCGCCATCTGCAAGGCCGCCATGCCGGTGTAGTGCATGCCGGCAATGCCGAAGCCCATCAGCACGCCGCCCGCCAGCAGGCGGCCCGCCGTGAGCCGCTGACGGGTCGTGACGAACAGCGCCAGATAGGAGGCGCCGATCGCGAGTCCGAGCGACGCGGCGGTCGTCGCGAAGTCGTAGCCGAGCGGAATCGGCAGCGAAAAGGCGAGCATCGCGATGAAGTGCATCGACCAGATGCCGACGCCCAGCGCCGCGGCGCCGCCCAGCCGCCAGACGTGCCGCAGCCGCGCCGATGCCAGCAGGAAAATGCGGCCGGTCAAGTCGAGCGCCGTGTACGACGCCAGCGTCGCGACGACGAATGAGATGGTGACCAGCCAAAGGTTGTATGAGCTCTGCATGTTTAGTCCAACCGCAAAAGGGAAGCGGCTGAACTTGTTATCGACCGTTCGGAGTTTTTATTTAATTGATTCTCAATATGGCGCCCATTGGCTTCGGCCGGCTCGCCGGCTCCCCGGCTCCCCGGCGCGCAGAAGGCCGACGCTGTCACATTTCACACCTACAATTTGTTCTGGCCGACTCCAGGAGACGATGTGATGGCGCAAAGCGAATATGTGCTTTTCAAGGGCAGGTTGAAACTCGGCGTCCCGTTCTTCGACGGTTACAAAGGCGATCCGCACTACGTGATCGTCAGCGAGGATTCGAGCGGCAAAGAGTTTCGCATTGTCACGAACGTCAAATCGGACAGCTCCCTGACCGGCGCAGCGGGGTACCTGGTGCTTTACGCATGGAATCAGTATTTCGACCATCCGTTGACCGCTGACCTTCAGAAGTTGTCCGCCGGAGTGAGCACCTCGGGCTTCCCGAAGCTGGATTACGTCCACGACCCGAGGCTCGTCGATCTGAGCACCATGCGTCCAATTCCGCTGGACACGAAGACGGAACACAACGACATCAACGCTCTGCTCAACGAGATGCTCAAGCTGGATATGTCCGCGGCGCCCGTCGAATTCGTCTATCCGACGCCCGGCTATAGCGATAATCGCCGGGGATGGAAGCCGACCACGGACGTGACGATCTATGGATTCGGCTTTCTCTTCGAACCGCAGAAGGACGGTCTGCACGAGACCCACATGAATCAGGGAAATCCGAAACCGCAGCCAGGCAGCAAGATGAAAGACCATTCGTCCGAAAACGGCACGTTTCAGGACGGTGCGGTCATCGTAGAGGTTGACGGCAAATTTCAGGCGCTGTTCGTCGCGTTTCAGACGCAACTCGTCCCGACCGACAACCGTGGCCGCCCTATACCGGGCACTTCGCATCCGATACTTGCAACTGTGTAAGGCCACTGCTGCGCAGGCGCACGCTGTGACGGGTTTTTACGCGGATAGCGCCGTGGCGTGATGTTGCCGGAATATGTCATTTGCGCCACTGGCTGACTGTGCATGAGAACGGGACAATGCGTTGCAATGATCCACGCACAAGGAGCGTATATATGTCCGCTGTCTCATCCGTACCCGCCGCCGATAGCGCCACGGCGCTCGGGCACTTCAGCGCGTCGTTGTCATTCGAAACCGATTGTGCCGACGTGCACGCGGCGCTCGCGACCGACGACCCACGTTCACTCGATTTCATACTGCTCGACGTGCGCAGTCCCGCACATTTCGCGCGCGGCCATGTGCCCGGCGCGGTGAATCTTATGCACGGCAAGATTGTGGCGTCGAAGCTTGCCGCCTATCCACTCGATACGCTCTTCGTCACCTATTGTGCAGGCCCTCATTGCAACGGAGCGACACGCGCCGCAATCAGGCTCGCCCAGCTCGGTCGCCCCGTGAAGATAATGATCGGCGGCATTACGGGTTGGCTCGACGAGGGTTTCCAGCTGGCTATGGCCGAAGAGTCGGTGCCTCGGCGCGATCCGACTGCTTTCGGTTGACTTCTTTTCGTCGTCTATGGATTCGGTCGTGCAAGCACATCAGACGCCTTGATTGTGGCCTTGCATGCCGCGTCGGATGAGTGGCGGGATCATCAATCTCCGGTAACATCACGCCATGCACAATCATCTCGTCGTCGCGCTCGCTTACGACCGGCTCTGCACCTTCGAATTCGGCTGCGTGACTGAACTGTTCGCGCTCGAGCGTCCCGAACTCGGCGTGGACTGGTATCGCTTCGCGGTCTGCGCAAGCGAGCCGGGGCCGATCCGGGCGGCCGGCGGCATCACCCTTGCCGCGCCTTATACGCTCAAGCTGCTCGAGCGCGCCGACACCATCGTCATTCCCGGCTGGCGCGATGCCGACGAAGTGCCGCCCGAACCGCTCCTGAAGAAAATCCGCGCCGCGTACGCGCGCGGCGCGCGCCTCTGTTCGATCTGCTCCGGCGTGTTCGTGCTCGCGGCGGCGGGCGTGCTCGACGGCAAGACCGTGACGACCCACTGGCGGTATGCCGACAAATTGCAGCAGCGCTATCCGCAACTGCGCGTGCAGCCGGACGCGCTGTATGTCGACGAAGGGCAGATCATTACCTCGGCGGGCTCGGCGGCGGGGCTCGACATGCTGCTGCATCTGGTGCGGCGCGATCACGGCAGCGCGGTGGCGAATCGGGTCGCGCAGCGGCTCGTGGTGCCGCCGCATCGCGAGGGCGGCCAGGCGCAGTTCGTGCCGCGTCCCATGCCGCAGGACGACAGCGGCCGTTTGTCCAGACTGATGGACTGGGTGCGCGGTCATCCCGCTTTGCCGCATACGTTGCGCTCGCTCGCCGAGCGGGCGGCGATGAGCCCGCGCACTCTGCAGCGGCAGTTTCACGATGCCACCGGCATGGCGCCATATGAGTGGCTCGTGCGCGAGCGCGTGGCCATTGCGCGCGATCTGCTCGAAGCGCAGGCGCCGCTGCCGATGGCGCGTATCGCGGAACTGGCGGGCTTCGGTTCCGAGGAATCGTTGCGGCGGCACTTCCGGCGCATTGCATTGACGAGTCCGGGTGCGTACCGCAAGAAGTTCGGCGCGCGGGACACGGTTTAGCGTTCAGGCGCGCGCGACGCGCAAGTGCCGACGAGGGTCAATGCCGTGATTGGGCGTTTGGTTGAAGCGATGTGGTCTACTGTAGAACAGTTGGGCACCGCCCCAGACGCTCTGCATCCTGGCTCGCGGCAACTCACATCGTGCTCGCATTCAAAGGAACCTCATGCTCGATATCGTCAGCACGATCGCCAGCTTTAACGCCGGTCGCGATCCCGAACGGCTCGCGATGAAATACAAAGCCATGCGCACGTCACCGTTCGTGTTTTTGCGCGGCACGTGTCACCTTTTTTACGAGCGCCTGCCGCGCGACAAGGTGTTCGACGACGCGCCGCCGGTGTGGATCTGCGGCGACATGCATCTGGAAAATTTCGGCAGCTACAAGGCTGATAACCGGCTGAGCTATTTCGACAACAACGACTTCGACGAAGCCTGCCTCGCGCCGAATCTCTACGAACTGGTGCGTCTGTTGACGAGCGTGCTGGTCGGCGCGAGCGATCTCAAGCTGAGCCGCGCGCAGGCGCTGGCGCTGTGCCAGATCGCGCTGGAAAAGTATGGCGCGGCGCTGGCGAATGGCAAGGCACGCTGGATCGAAGCGGAAACCGCAACGGGCATGGTGCGCGATCTGTTCGTCGCGCTTGCCAGCCGCACGCGGGTGGCGCATCTGGACCGGCGCACGGTGCTCAAAGGCAAGAGCCGCATGCTGAAAGTGGACGGAAAAAAAGCGCTGGCGGTCAGCGACGCGCAGCGCGCCGCCGTCACGCAGTTCATGCAGAAGTTCGCCGCGGGCGAGTCCAATCCTGCCTTCTTCCGCATCCTCGACGTGGCGCGGCGGATTGCCGGCACGGGGAGCCTCGGTGTGGATCGCTACGTGATTCTCGTCGAAGGCAAAGGCTCGCCGGACGGCAACTATCTAATCGATCTGAAAGAGGCGCTGCCTTCTTCCGTGACGCCGCACGTGAGCACGCCGCAGCCGGCGTGGCAGACGCAAGCGCAACGCGTCGTCGAAATTCAGCGGCGCAATCAGGCGGTCTCGCAGGCGTTCCTCCATGCGGTCGAATTCAATCAGCGTTCGTATGTGCTGCGCAGCTTGCAGCCTTCTGAAGATCGCGTTGCCTTGAGCGACTGGAACGGCAAGCTGCCGCGTCTCGAAGAAGTGGTCAGCAGCATGGCCGAGTTGAGTGCGTGGGCGCATCTGCGCAGCGGCGGGCGGCAGAAGTCGTCGATCGCCGACGATCTGATCGCGTTCGGCAATCGCCGCGACTGGCAATTGCCGCTGGTGGGAATCGCGACGCAATGCGAGGCGCAGGTGGCGGCGGACTGGAAAACCTACTGCGAAGCCTATGACAACGGTGCGTTCAACCTGAGCGCGAAGCCGTGAGATCGCATCGCGCTGGCGGCGCGTGAGATTGCGCCCGCCTGGCTTGCAACACCTTCGCACTAGTGCTGACAACCGCTTCGCCAATGCCCGGCGCATCGCCATGCCTGGCGTGCCAGCCATCGCTCCAGACAAACCCTGATTGCTGCGTCGAATCCGCCGCTGCTATCGTTCGCAGGTCCTGTGGAAGCGCTTCCACTCCCGCTCTCAGGCGTGGGCGTTTCGCCTTCCGCCGTAGCCGGTTCAACGACCTCAGCGAGGAATCCGTGGCAAACGACACATCCGCTGTATCCGACGCTCTGTCTCCCCGTTCTCAATCACTCGCCGATCCTTTCACGCCGCCGGCGGACTCGTCGCTATGGAGCAAGAACTTCCTGCTCGGCGCGGCCACCGCTTCGTATCAGATCGAAGGCGCGGTGAATGAAGACGGCCGCCTGCCGTCCATCTGGGACACGTTCTCGGCGAAGCCCGGCAAGGTGCTGGCCGGCGACACCGGCGCGGTGGCGTGCGATCACTATCATCGCTGGGAAGCCGACGTCGATCTGCTGGCCGGCCTCGGCCTCGAAGCCTACCGGCTCTCGATCGCCTGGCCGCGCGTGATGGACGCGGCCGGCGCGCCGAACCGCAAAGGGCTCGATTTCTACAAGCGCCTGCTGGCGCGGCTGAAAGAGAAGGGCATCACGACCTTCGTCACGCTGTATCACTGGGACTTGCCGCAGCATCTTGAAGATCGCGGCGGCTGGCTCAATCGCGATACCGCCTACCGTTTCGCCGATTACGCCGACCTGATGAGCCGCGAACTGGCCGGCGGCGTCGACGCATGGATGACGCTCAACGAGCCGTGGTGCTCGGCCTATCTTGGCTACGGCAACGGCCACCACGCGCCGGGACTCGCCGACGCGCGCTACGCCACGCAGGCCATGCATCATCTGCTGCTGGCGCACGGTCTCGCGGTGCCGGTGTTGCGCGCCAACGATCCGGCGTCGCAAATCGGCATCGTCGCCAATATCGGACGCGGCACGGCCAACAGCGAGAGCGCCGCCGATCAACGAGCGGCGCATCTGTTCGAAGTGCAGCACAACGCGTGGATTCTCGATCCGCTCCTCAAGGGCAGCTACCCGCAGGATCTGTTCGAGTTGTGGCCGGGCACGGAACCGCTGGTGCTCGACGGCGACATGCAAACCATTGCCGCGCCGCTGGACTTCCTCGGCATCAACTATTATTTCCGCACGAATGTCGCGAGCGACGGTGCGCATGGTTTCACGGATGTGCCGCTCGAAAACGTGGAGCGTACGCAGATGGGTTGGGAGGTGTATCCGGACGGCCTGCGCGATCTGCTGACCGGTTTCAAGGCCACGTACGCGAACCTGCCGCCCATCTATATCACTGAAAACGGCATGGCCTCGGACGACAAGGTGATCGACGGCCAGGTGGAGGACAGCCAGCGCATCTCGTTCCTCAAACGCCATCTCGCCGCGGTCGATCAGGCGATCAAGGCCGGCGTGGAGATTCGCGGCTATTTTCTCTGGTCGCTGATGGACAACTTCGAGTGGGCCTTCGGATACGAGCGGCGCTTTGGTATCGTGCATGTCGATTACGCCACCCAGAAACGCACGATCAAACGCAGCGCGAATCTGGTGTCGAAATTCCTGAAGGAGCGCAAGGCACGCAGTGAATAGCAGGTGAAAGCTGGTTTGTATGTCGACTTGAAACACGGGCGCCAAGGCCTGGCGCAAGTTGGTTGCATGATCGAGAGGAGACGGAATGAACAGCAAAAAACTGGTCTTGCGAGGCGTGGTTGCGGCACTGGCGTTGTATGGCGTCGTCGCGCAGGCGGAGCCTTTGAAGGCCAACGTGATTCACTGGTGGACCTCGGGCGGCGAGTCGGCCGCGATTCGCCAGTTTGCCGATGCGTATAACAAGGCCGGCGGGCAGTGGGTCGACAACGCGGTGGCGGGCGCCGATCAGGCGCGCTCCACGGCGATCAACCGGATCGTCGGCGGCGATCCACCCACGGCCGCGCAGTTCAATACATCCAAGCAGTTTCACGACCTGATCGATCAGGGCCTGCTCAACAATGTCGACGACGTCGCCGCGAAAGAGAACTGGAACGGCGTGTTCCCGCAGTCGATTATCGACAGCATCAAGGTGAAAGGGCATTACTACGCCGCGCCCGTCGATATCCACATGCCGGCGTGGTTCTTCTACTCGAAGCCGGTGTTCCAGAAAGCGGGCATCGCCGGCGAGCCGAAAAGCTATGACGAGTTCATCGCCGATCTCGGCAAGCTGAAAACCGCGGGCGTGATTCCGCTCGCGCTCGGCGGCCAGCCGTGGCAGGAGAAGATCACCTTCGACGCGGTGCTGGCGGACGTGGGCGGCGCCGATCTCTACATGAAGGTGTACCGCGATCGCGATATGAACGCCGTGAAGTCGGACGCGTTCAAGAAAGTGCTGGCGTCGTTCAAGCGCCTGCACGATTTCGTCGATCCCGGCTCGCCCGGCCGCAACTGGAACGATGCTACGGCACTCGTGATTTCCGGCAAGGCGGGCGTGCAGATCATGGGCGACTGGGCCAAGGGCGAGTTCTCGGCGGCCAATCAGAGCGCGGGCAAGGACTTCGGCTGCTTCCCGGGTTTCGGTCCGCATTCGCCGTATCTGGTCGCGGGCGACGTGTTCGTGTTCCCGAAAACGGACAATCCCACTACGATCAAGGCGCAGAATCTGCTTGCCACGGTGATGACTTCGCCGGCCGCGCAAGTCGCATTCAGCGCGAAGAAAGGCTCGATTCCGATTCGTCCCGACGTGGACGGCAGCAGTCTCGACATCTGCGCGAAGGAGGGCATTGCGATCATGAAGGACAAGTCGCGTCAGTTGCCGAATCCGGAAATGCTGCTCTCGCCTGACACGCAGGGCGCGTTGATCGACGTCATCACCAACTTCTGGAACAAGAACCAGTCTGTCGACGACGCGCAGAAAGCGTTCGCCAGTGCGTTGAAGAGCTAGGGGCGCGGCATGCACGCGCTCAAGCTGCCGGCCGGCGAATCCTCCAGGGCTCGCCAGGCGCGGCTGAAAAAGCCGCTCAAAAAGCGTTTTCCGTTCGCGGCGTGGGTGGCGCTGCTGCCGATGGTCCTGACCGTCGTGTTCGCCTATCTCGGCACGATGGTCTGGACCGCGCGCGTGTCGCTCAGCAATTCGCGCACGTTTCCTTCCGGCGACTTCGCGGGCTTCACGCAATACGCGCGGCTCTTCAATAACGACCGCTGGCTCCTGTCGCTGCAAAACATCGTGATCTATGGAGCGTGCTTTATCGTGGCGTGCATGGTGATCGGTTTGCTGCTGGCGATTTTCATCGATCAGCGCGTGGTCGCCGAAGGCGCGTTGCGCACGGTGTTTCTCTATCCGTATGCAATGTCGTTCGTGGCGACGGGGCTCGTGTGGCAGTGGATCCTGAACCCCGAACTGGGCGCGCAGGCCGTGCTGCACAAGCTCGGTTTCGCGCACGCGCGCTTCGACTGGATCGTCGATCAGGACTGGGTGATTTACACCATCGTGATCGCCACGGTGTGGCAGGCCTCGGGTCTGGTGATGGCGTTGTTGCTCGCGGGCCTGCGCGGTATCGACGACGAGTTGTGGAAAGCCGCGCGCATCGACGGTATTCCGCGCTGGCGCGTCTACGTCAGTATTGTCGTGCCGATGCTCGGGCCGTCAATCTCTACTGCTTTCGTGCTGCTGTTCGTGATGGTCGTGAAGCTCTACGACGCGGTGGTCGCGATGACGCAAGGCGGCCCCGGCACGGCGAGCGAAGTGCCGGCGAAGTTCATCATGGACTATCTGTTCGGCCGCGCCAATATCGGGCTCGCGTCGGCGGCGTCGATCGTGTTGCTGGCCACCGTGCTGGCGATTCTCGCGCCGTTCTTCTACGCCCGCAGCCGCGCGGCCCTGCGCAAGGAGGTGTGATGAACACGCTCAGTTCGCCGCTCAAAAGCGGCACGCCGCCGGGCCGAGCGCGGCCGCGTCGCCGCCGTACCGCGTTCACTCCGGCGCGCCTCGGCGTCTACGCTTTTTTGCTCACGGCGGCGCTGTTCTTCCTGCTGCCGCTTTACGTGATGCTCGTCACCTCGGTCAAGCCGATGAGCGAGATCCGCCTCGGCAATCTGCTGGCATTTCCCACGCATTTCACGCTCAGCGCGTGGAGCGCCGCGTGGCAGTCCGCCTGCACCGGGCTCGATTGCAACGGCATTCAGGTCGGTTTCTGGAACTCGGTGCGCATTGTCGTGCCGAGCACGATTCTGTCGATTGCGATGGGCGCGGTGAACGGCTATGCGCTGTCGTTCTGGCGGCCACGCGGCGCCGGCCTGTTGTTCGGCGTGCTGCTGATGGGCGCATTCATTCCCGTGCAGGTGATGGTCTATCCGCTCGTGCGCGTGCTGGCGAGCGTGCATCTGTTCAGCTCGCTGCCGGGCATCGTGGTGATTCACACCATCTTCGGCATGCCGGTAATGACGCTGCTGTTCCGCAACTACTATGTGTCGATTCCGCAGGAGCTGTTCAAGGCGGCGCGCATCGACGGCGGCGGCTTCTGGCGCATCTTCGTGCAACTGATGCTGCCCATGTCCACGCCGATCATCGTGGTGGCGGTCATCATGCAGGTCACGGGCATCTGGAACGACTTCATTCTCGGCCTCGTGTTCGCCGGCACCAAAAATCTGCCGATGACGGTGCAACTGAACAACATCATCAATACGACGACCGGCGAGCGCCTCTATAACGTCAATATGGCGGCGACCATTCTGACCTCCATGGTGCCGCTCGCGGTGTACTTCGTTTCGGGCCGCTGGTTCGTGCGCGGCATTGCATCCGGCGCCGTCAAGGGATAGGGCGATGACAAACGTGGCAAATATGGCAAACCCGGCGGCAAACGCACTGGCGGACATGGCGGGCAATCCCGATGCGGTAGCGGATGCCGCGGGCCTTACGACTCCGGCCAACGTTGCCGTGCGCAATCTGACGATTCAACTCGGCGCGAACACGGTGATCGAGAACCTCGATCTCGACGTGCGAGCCGGCGAATTCGTCGTGCTGCTCGGACCATCCGGCTGCGGCAAATCGACCTTGCTGCACAGCATTGCCGGCTTGATCGACGTGACCGACGGCAGCATCGAGATTGCCGGCGAAGACATGACCTGGGCCGACCCGAAAGACCGGCGCATCGCGCTGGTGTTCCAGTCGTATGCGCTGTATCCGACCATGAGCGTGGAGCGCAACCTGTCGTTTGCCTTGCGCATCAACGGCACGCCGAAAGGGGAGATTGCGCGGCGTGTGGCGCGCGCCTCGGAGATGTTGCAACTCGGGCCGCTGCTCAAGCGCAAACCGGCGCAGCTTTCAGGCGGGCAGCGGCAGCGGGTGGCGATCGGCCGGGCGATCGTGCGCGAGGCCGACGTGTTCCTGTTCGACGAACCGCTCTCGAATCTCGACGCCAAATTGCGTACCGAACTGCGTCGTGAACTCAAGCAACTGCACCAGCGCCTGGGCGCGACGATGATCTACGTCACGCACGACCAGGTCGAGGCGATGACGCTTGCCACCCGCATGGCGGTGATGCGCGGCGGCGTGATCCAGCAGTTCGGCACGCCCGCCGAAGTCTACGCGCGCCCCGACAACCTGTTCGTCGCGACGTTTCTGGGCACGCCCGCGATGAACCTGCTCAAGGGCACGCTCGAAACACGCGACGGCGCGCTCCACTTCTGCACGGAGCATTGGCGGCTCGACGTGTCGGCGTACGCGTTCAAGTCCACGCCGGCGAACGCGTTGCCGTGCGTGCTCGGCGTGCGCGCCGAAGACGTGCGCCTCGCCGAAGGAGCGAGCGAACACGCAAAAGTTTCGCTAGTGGAGCCGATGGGCAACCACCGCGTCATCTGGCTCGACTATCATGGAGTGCAGGTCGCATCGATCGACCAGACGAAGACGCCGGTGGCGATAGGGGACACCGCAGCGTTTTCGTTCGACAGTACCCATGTCTCTCTGTTCGACGAAGCGGGCGGTGCGCGTTTATAGCGCCGGCACGCGGCGTCACTGACAATACAACATGCTTGACGGAGATCCGCGTGGCAACACTCAAAGATGTCGCGGCACTGGCCGGCGTGGGCATGTCCACTGCCTCGCGCGCCATTTCGGGTAAAGGACCCATCTCAGCCGATGCCGCCGCCCGCGTGAAGGCGGCCATCGAACAGTTGAACTTTCGTCCGTCCTCCATCGGCCGGGCCATGGCCACGCAGTCGCTCGGCATGGTCGGCATTTTCGTGCCGACGTTCTTCGGCTCCTACTACGGCACGATCCTCAAGCAGACCGACGAAGAACTGCGCGCGGTGCGCCGCCACGTGGTGGTGGCGACCGGTTGCGGAGAAGTGTCGCCGCGCGAGCAGGCGATCGAAGCGGTGCGTTTTCTGATCGGCCGCGATTGCGACGGTGTGGTGGTGATCAGCCACGATCTGCACGACGAAGACCTGATCATGCTGCACAAGATGCACCCGAAAATGGTGTTTCTGAACCGCGCGTTCGATCAGTTGCCGGAGGCGTCGTTTTGCGCCGACCACCACCGTGGTGGCGAACTGGCGGCGCGCACGCTGCTCGACCATGGGCATCGCGAGATCGCGGTGATTTCCGGGCCTTTCACTTCTTCGGACAACCAGATGCGGCTGGAGGGCTTCTTCGACGAGCTGGCGCGCGAGGGCATTGCGCGCGACGACGTCACGCTGATCGAATCGGACTTCTCGCCGGAGGGCGGCTACGCCGCCGCGCAGAAACTGCTTGGCACGACGCGCCGTTTCACCGGCCTGTTCTGCGCGAACGATACGATGGCGGTGAGTGCGCTGGCCTGTTTTCACCAGGCAGGCATCTCCGTGCCCGGCGAAGTCTCGGTGATCGGTTACGACGACGATTATTCAGCCGCGTATGCCGCTCCCGGACTCACGTCGGTGCATATTCCGACTGCGGAACTCACGCAGAACGCCGTGCGCTGGCTGGTCAATCAGTGCTACCGGACCACATGGGAGATTTTCCGCGAGTTTCCGGTGAGCGTGACGATGCGTGAGTCGGTGGGGCCGGCGCCGGGTGCGATAAAGGCAGCGCGGTTGAGCAGCACGTCGTAGCGGCTTTTCGTGAGGCAAAGCGGCGAGGCGCTGGCGCCGGCCGCCCCTGCCGCTCGCGTGCGAAGCTTCAGGTGCCGCTGCGCAGCGACTGCTCGTAGCGCAGGCGCGCTTCTTCGTCGAGCCGCGTATCTTCGAGTTCCTGAAGCACGGCTTCGAGATCGATCGGCGTGGTATCCAAAGCGACGCGACCGGTCAACGCGGCGTCGACATGCAATGCGCCCGCTTCGTAGAGCGACCAGATTTCCTTGCCGTAGCTGGTTTCCAGTAGCGCCGGCGCGAAGCGGCCGAA
Source organism: Paraburkholderia phytofirmans (assembly GCF_046028095.1). Taxonomy (GTDB): domain Bacteria; phylum Pseudomonadota; class Gammaproteobacteria; order Burkholderiales; family Burkholderiaceae; genus Paraburkholderia; species Paraburkholderia phytofirmans_A. The sequence goes on along the minus strand of NZ_JAQQDJ010000011.1, from coordinate 101,203 downwards.
ATACGTGGCGAGGTTGTTGACGTCGCGCTCGAGCATGGCGGGCGCTTCGAGATTGCCGGCGGCATCCACGGCCTGCGGCAGGTCGATGATGACCGGGCCGTCGGCGGCAAGCAGGATGTTGTATTCGGACAGGTCGCCGTGAATCATGCCGGCGCACAGCATGCGCACCACTTCGTTCACCAGCCGCGCATGCAGTTCGAGCGCGCGTTCTTCCGTCATCTCGACGTCGTTCAGACGCGGCGCGACGTTGCCGTCGGCGTCGGTCACCAACTCCATCAGCAATACGCCGTCGGTGCAGATGAAAGGCTGCGGCACGCGCACGCCCGCGTTCGCGAGCTGAAACAGCGCGTCGACTTCGGCGTTCTGCCAGGCCTGTTCCTGCACTTCGCGGCCATAGCGGCTGCCTTTTTCCATCGCGCGCTGCTGGCGGCTGTTCTTGACCTTGCGGCCTTCGCGGTAGGACGCAGCCTGGCGGAAACTGCGCTGCTTGGCGTCCTTGTAGACTTTCGCGCAGCGTGTGGCGTCGCCGCTGCGCACCACGTAGACGGTGGCTTCCTTGCCGCTCATCAGCTGGCTGATGACTTCGTCGATCAGGCCTTCTTCGACCAGCGGGAGCAGACGTTTCGGAGTTTTCATGCGACCGCCGAAGAGCGGAGGGCGGCGCGGCGGGGATAAGCGGCCGGCTGCGAGGGCAGGTGATGCGGGATTCGGGTCATGCGGGATTATACGGGGAGACCGCCTAGAGCATAAAAATCGCCATGATCGGGGTCGTGAACTCGGACGCCGCTCGCCCGATGATTGCAATGCGCTTTCGAATCGCTAGAACCGTCCATCTAATTGCCGGGCGATGAAAAGGCGAGCCGAGGTGCCGCTCGGAGTGCAGGATGAACTCGCAAGCGTTTGCGCAACGCGCCGTCCGTTGAACATACGGCTCTCCAGGAATAATGCCGCATTTTCTGCTTATCTCGACGCAAAGGGTCGCGGACTCACGCGAGATTGTTGTAGCTGCCGACACAGTCATTTGCTGTTTTCCCCCATTCAATTCGCAAGCCGATCGCGTAAACTCGCCGGTAACAAGATGTTACGGGGTGCGAGATGTTGGCCGTGTTCTTCATTGCCTGTCCGATCTGCATCGCCGCGTTGGTTGGTTTCGCGCGGCACGTGGATCCGGTGACGGGACAGTTCAAGCGTTGAGTCAGTCAGCCTGGTGTATTCCGCAGCGCCGATCGAGCGCGTGCTGCGGTGTTCTGTTTTATTGAGCCAATCCCGCTGCAAGTCTTGCCTTTGAGTGCCGAGTCGCGGCACGATGCGCGATAACCTGGATTAGGGCAGCATCGCGTATGCAAGATTTTCTGGCGGCTATCACGGCGCGCGTCAGCGTGCTGAAGGGCGTCCTTCCTCTGAACCGCGCCGCGGCGGCGCGCGATGCGTTGGCCGGTGTGCAGCTTGCGTCGATGGATATTCCGCAAGTGCTCGGCTACGCGCGTATTGCCGGCATGCCGGCTGTGACGGGGCTGTACACGGTCTTTCTGCCGCTGATCGCCTTTGCGTTTTTTGGCGCCTCGCGGCATCTGGTCGTGGCCGCCGACTCCGCGACCGCCACCATTTTCGCAAGCCGGCTTGCCACCATGGCGCCGGCCTCGAGCGCCGAATATGCCGCGCTCGCCGCAATGGTCGCCTTGCTGACCGCTGCGTTGCTGTTCATCGCGCGGATTTTCAAGCTGGGCTTTCTCGCCGATTTTCTGTCGCGCACCGTGCTGGTCGGATTTCTCGCGGGCGTCGGCGTGCAGGTCGGCATCGCAATGCTCGCCGATATGTTCGGCTTGCCCGGACATGCCGCGCGCAGCGTCGATCAGCTCATGCTGGTGGTGCGCGACGCCGCCCAGATCCATCAGCCGACGCTTGCCATTTCGCTGTTGGTGGTCGTCGCCATTCTGACGTGCAAACGCTTTCTGCCACACGTGCCGGTGCCGTTGTTCGCGGTCGTGGCAGGCATCGCGGCGAGCGATCTCTATCAATTTTCGGCCCACGGCATCGCCGTGCTCGGCCCGGTGGCGGGTGGGTTGCCGCCACTGCGCGTGCCGTCGGTGACATGGCAGCAGATGCTCGATCTGCTGCCCGTGGCGGCGTCCTGCTTTGTGATGATCGTCGCGCAGAGCGCTGCCGCGAGCCGCGTGTTCGCCGAGCGTCATCACGAACCCGTCGACACCAACGCCGACCTGCTCGGCATCGCCGCGGCCAACGCGGCGGCGGCGTTCTCAGGCGCCTTCGTGGTGAACGGCAGCCCGACGCAAACCGCCATGGCCGATCTCGCCGGCACGCGCAGCCAGTTCGCGCAACTCGTCTTCGCGGCGGTGGTGGTGGCGGTGCTGCTGTTTTTCAGCCGCTTTTTGCAGTATCTGCCGCACTGCATTCTGGCCAGCATCGTGTTCACGATCGCCATCGGCCTGATCAATCTGAAGACCTTGTTTGCGATTCGCCGGGAGAGTCCGGGCGAATTCGCGCTGGCCGTGTTCACCGCGGCGGCGGTGGTGCTGATCGGCGTCGAGCACGGCATTCTGGTGGCGGTGGCGCTCTCGCTGCTGCGTCACGTGCGCCACAGCTACCGTCCGCACACGATGATTCTCGCCCCCGGCGACGACGGCGTCTGGGTGCCGGTGCCCGCCGTGCCGGGCATCCAGACCGCGCCGGGCCTGATCGTCTACCGCTTCGGCGCTGACCTGTTTTACGCGAACGACCACTTTTTCGTCGACGATACCCGGCGCCTGATCGACCTCGCCCCGAGCAAGGTGCGTTGCTTCGTGATAGACGCAAGCGCGATCACCGACATCGACTATTCGGCCTCACGCTCGATCGGCGAGTTGTGCCAGACGTTGAAAAGCGAAGGCATCGAGGTCTTGTTCGCGCGCGTGAACCGCTATTTGCGTTCGGACATGGACCGGCACGGCATCACGCCGATCGTCGAAGAAGGTTGCATTTTCAACACCTTGCACGAAGCGCTGCGCACGGCCGGTGTGGAGAAGCCCGACCGGCACGTGAAAGAGGCCACGTAAGCGCGGGTTCGCGCACGGGCAATGCGATGCGCAGCTTCTGGCGTGGCGCTTATTCGTCAGCGAAGAAATAGCCGATGAAGAAACACACGCCCGCGATGACGGCGCCCAGCACGGCCACCGTATAAGCGAGCGCCGTGCCGTGCCACAGCCCATCGAACCACTGATGAAGCTGCGCCATCAGCACCGCCGCATTGCCGCCGATACGCTGCAATTCGATCTGATAGCGCGGATCGGCCATGCTGTACATGGAGACGGCGCTGTCCGGCGGCGGCGTGGTCGCATAGATGATCACGGCCAGAATCACACCGGTCACGAACGCCGTGACGCCCGCGAGGTAGAGCCGCTTCTGCCATGGCGAGCGCTGCGCTGCCGGATTCACTTCGTTGCTGCCGCTCATCGTATTCGTCTGTCCGCGTCGATTGTCACGGCGACAGTATCGCAGAGCGGCGGGCGTCTCCCGACGCGCTCAGCTTTTCGAAGTCAGCAGCTTGATGCCGGCAATGCCGAACATGATCGCGAGCGACCCGTCCAGCCAGCGCCGGATCGACGCGTAGATGCGCCGCGCGGAAGCGGTCGAAAACAGCACCGCATAGCTGCTGAACACCGATACGCCGATGCACATGCAGCCGAGCACCACCGGCGTGGTATGCGAGGTGCCGCCGGCCGGCGACATGGCCAGCGAGACGATCGACAGCCACACCAGAATCGCTTTCGGATTGGTGAGATGCAGCAGCAGGCCGCGCAGATAGAGACGCTTGAGCGGCTCTTCGTCGCGCGCCGTGCTTGTGGGCAGCGCCTTGGGACGAAAAGCGGAGCGCGCGGATTTGAAACCGAGCCACAGCAGATACAGGCCGCCGGCAATCTTGATCGCCACCAGACATTCCGAGTAAGTGGCGAGCACCGCCGACAAACCCAGCGACGCCAGCAGCGCCCAGAAGAACGAACCCGACACCACGCCGAGCGCGAAGGTCAACGCGGAACGCCGGCCCGCGCTCATCGCCAGTGACATGATCGCGAGATTGCTCGGCCCGGGGCTCGCCGTACCGACGAAGTAGGCGCTGTAGGCGATCAGGACATCGGCGGTCAGGAAGGTGCTGGCGATCATGGACTGGACCTCGGCGGCGGGCAGGGCGTGCGGCTCGGAGCGCACACGGGTAAGGGGCGCGAGACGTCGCGCGAACGCAGATTTTGCGCGTGGGCGGAAGAATCCCACAGATACAGTTCGTTGCTCCGGCAACAGCACAATCGCGCAGACGCAGCGGCCGTATGGCTCACGCGCCCGCTGCCATGCCGATGCAATCCGCAAGCGCGCCCGCCACCGCTTGCCGGCTGTGCCGCGGACGCTGCACGAGGCCGATCTCGCGCTGAAACGTCGCTTCGCCGAGTTCGAGTGCGACGACGCCGGCCGGCCATTTGCCGAGCCCCGCGCTATTCGGAAGCAGCGCCACGCCGATACCGCGCGCGACCAGTTGCACGATGCCTTGCAACTCGTCCAACTCGATCACGTCGCGCACATTGATCCGCGAGCGCCGCAGAAACCGGTCGACCAGCCGGCCGCCGAACGAGGTGCGGTCGTAGCGGATAAACGGCTCGCTGCGCAGCAGTTCGCGCCAGGACCGCGCGGCGCCCTTGCCGCGCACGAGCGCCTTGGGCGCGAGCAGCACGAACGGCTCGGTGACGAGCGTGCGCCATTCGAGTTCGGACGGCAGCGCGAACGGCGGCTTGATGATGACGGCCAGATCCAGTTCGCCGGAATCCACTTGCCCGAGCAAGCCCAGCGACACGCCGGGCACGACCCGAATGCGCCAGCCGGGACGGTCGTCGCGAAAGCGTGCGAGTGCGTCGGCGAGAAACGACACTTGCGCCGACGCAATGGCGCCCACCCGCAGCATGCCGCTTTCCGCCGCGACCGCGCCACGTTCGGAGAGCCGTGCGTAGAGCGTCATCATTTCCTCGGCGAGCGCGAGCGTTTCGCGGCCGGCGTCGTTGAGCGTGGCGGAACGGCCGGTGCGGTCGAATAGCGCGAAACCCAGTTCTTCTTCGAGCCGTTGCATCTGCGCGCTCACGGCGGATTGCGTCAGGCCGATGCGCGCGCCGGCGCCCGAAAACGTGCCGTACTGGCTCACGGCGATAAAAGTCTTGAGTTCGCTCAGCATGTTCGATTGATCGAATTTGGTGATAGTCAGGTCAAATATATATCGTTTTTCACCATTTTTAGTCATGGTTAAACTTTGCTTCACGCGTGCGGCCTTCGAGGCGCCCGCACGTTCAACCCCATTCCAATCAGCGAGTTTCCCCATCATGAGCGTTGCCGATACCGTCTTGCCGCCGTTCCATCTGGCGTTCCCTGTTCATAGCCTTGCCGCCGCGCGGGAGTTTTACGGCGAACTGCTGGGCTGTCCAGAAGGGCGCAGCTCGGACGCGTGGGTCGATTTCAATTTCTACGGCCACCAGATCGTCGCGCACCTCGCGCCGGAGGAAATCGGCCATCGCCACACCAGCAAGGTCGACGGTGACGCCGTGCCGGTCCGCCACTTCGGCGCGGTGCTTTCGATGGCGCAATGGCAGGCCGCAGCGGACAAGCTGCAGGCGGCCGGCATCGACTTCATCATCGAGCCGCATGTGCGTTTCAAAGGCGAAGTGGGCGAACAGGCGACCATGTTCTTCCTGGATCCGTCGGGCAACGCGCTGGAATTCAAGGCGTTTGCGGATATGTCGGCGTTGTTTGCGAAGTAACGCCGTTATCGATCTGGCAGGTCGACGACGATCGACTAAGCTTTGAATGCGCGTGAAGTATTTGCTTCGCGCAAAACAATCTATGCGATGTTTCGCGACGCGCTCGCGTGACATCGCGTTGAAGCGGCACCTCAATGTCGGCTATCTTCTCTCATCAAACGTTTGCTTCCCGGCAAACTCCCGCGCAGTTCAAGCATCGTTCTTCCTTACATTAGCCTTCCTGACAATTCCGCCATTTTGGCGCCATGCAGGTGTTGGTGCTACCGATCTAGCATAAGCGCTGATTCACCCATCCCTTACCTGCATTCATTCGGGCGCGTTTCATGTGGATCGTCAACGTTGCGCTTAAACGGCCATACACGTTCATCGTGATGGCCATTCTGATTTTGCTGGCGACGCCATTCGTGCTGTTCACCACGCCGGTCGACGTACTGCCGGAAATCAATATTCCGGTGGTCAGCATCATCTGGACCTACACGGGCCTGTCGGCCGAAGACATGGCCAACCGAATCGCGTCGGGGAACGAGCGCGGTTTGACCACCACGGTCAACGACATCGAGCACATCGAATCGCAATCGCTAGCGGGCATCGCGATCCTGAAGGTGTTCCTGCAGCCGAATGCGAATATCCAGACCGCGATCGCGCAGATCGTGGCCGTCGAACAGGCGCAGGTCAAACAGATGCCGCCGGGCGCCACGCCGCCGCTGGTGATCAGCTATTCCGCTTCCAGTATTCCGGTGATCCAGCTCGGCCTGTCGAGCCCGAAGCTCTCCGAGCAGGCGCTCAACGATACCGCGCTGAACTTCCTGCGCCCGCAACTGGTGACGATTCCCGGCGCGGCCGTGCCGTATCCGTACGGCGGCAAGTCGCGGCTGATTTCGGTCGACCTGAACACACGCGCGTTGCTCGCCAAAGGCCTGACGCCTTCCGATGTGGTCAGCGCGTTCAACGCGCAAAACCTGATCTTGCCGACCGGCACGGCGAAGATCGGGCCGAAGGAATACACGATCAACATGAACGGCTCGCCCGCCACGGTGGAAGGGCTCAACGATATTCCGGTGCGCACGCTCAACGGCGCGACCACGTATCTGCGTGAAGTCGCGCACGTGCGCGACGGTTACTCGCCTCAGACCAACGTCGTGCGGCAGGACGGGCATCGCGGCGTGCTGATGTCGGTGCTCAAGAACGGCAGTGCGTCGACGCTCTCCATCGTCGATACGCTGAAGGGGCTGCTGCCGAACGCACAAGCCGCGTTGCCGCCCGATCTGAAAATCACTGCATTGTTCGATCAGTCGGTGTTCGTGAAAGCGGCAGTGCAGGGCGTGGTGCGCGAGGCGCTGGTTGCCGCCGCGCTGACCGCCGCGATGATCCTGCTGTTCCTCGGCAACTGGCGCAGCACCTGCATCATCGCGATCTCGATTCCGCTGTCGATCCTGTCCTCGCTGATCGCGTTGCACGCGCTCGGGCAGACCATCAACATCATGACGCTCGGCGGTCTCGCGCTGGCGGTCGGGATTCTGGTGGACGATGCGACGGTGACGATCGAGAACATCGAACGGCATCTGCATATGGGCACGAATCTGCACGATGCGATTCTCGACGGCGCGGGTGAAATCGCAATCCCGGCGCTGGTGTCGACCCTCTGTATCTGTATCGTGTTCGTGCCGATGTTCTTCCTGACCGGCGTCGCGCGTTATCTGTTCGTGCCGCTCGCCGAAGCCGTGGTGTTCGCGATGCTGGCTTCGTACGTTCTCTCGCGTACGCTGGTGCCGACCCTCGCCATGCTGCTGATGGGTCACGCGCACAAGCCGAAGCCGGGCGCGAAGCCAAATGTGTTCATGCGTCTCTATCACCGCTTCGATCGCGGTTTCGAGCGCATGCGTGCCGGCTACATTATGATTCTGAGCAGCTTGCTGGTGCGTCGCGGCATGTTCGGCAGCGTGTTCCTCGGCTTTTGCGTCGTTTCGATGGGCCTGATTTTCGTGCTCGGCGAAGACTTCTTCCCGAGCGTGGACGCTGGCGACATTCGCCTGCATATGCGTGCGCCGACCGGCACCCGCATCGAGGAAACCGCGCGTCTCGCCGATCAGGTCGAACAGGTGATTCGCGAGGTCGTGCCGCAGAAGGAGCTCGGCACGATTCTCGACAACCTCGGTTTGCCCTATAGCGGCATCAACCTTTCGTACAGCAACGCGGGCACGATCGGCACGCTCGACGGCGAGATCCAGGTGGCGCTCAATGAAGACCACAAGCCGACGCAAATCTACATGGACAAACTGCGCGCGCTCCTGCCGCAGCGCTTTCCGGGCGTCGAGTTTTTCTTTCAGCCCGCCGACATCGTCACGCAGATTCTCAACTTCGGCCTGCCTGCCGCCGTGGACGTGCAGATTTCCGGCGCGAATCAGGAAGGCAACTTCGACGTTGCACGCAAGCTGCTGAAACAGGTGCGCTTGATTCCCGGCACGGTGGACACGCACATCCAGCAGAAACTGGATGAACCGGCGATCAATCTTCAGATGGACCGCACGCGGCTTCAGCAACTCAATCTGAGCGCGAACAATGTCGCGCAAAACGTGCTCATTTCATTGTCGGGCAGTTCGCAAACGTCGCCGGGTTTCTGGTTCAACAACCGCAACGGCGTGGAATACAGCGTGGCGGTGCAAACGCCGCAGTATCAGGTGTCGTCGATCGATGAACTGTTGCGCACGCCGGTCTCCGGTGCGGCCAACGGGCCGACGCAGTTGCTCGGCAACCTGGTACGGGTCTCGCCGCAGACGCAGTTCGCTGAAGTCAATCACTACAACATCAGGCCGGTGATCGATCTGTATGTGAGCGTCGAGAAGCGGGATCTGGGCAGCGTGGCGAACGAGGTCGACAAGCTTGTGAACAACGTGCGTGCGTCGCTGCCGCGCGGCAGTCAGATTACCGTGCGCGGCCAGGTGCAGACCATGCGCAGTTCGTTCTTCGGTCTGGGGCTCGGTGTGGCGATGGCGATCGTGCTGGTGTATCTGCTGATCGTGGTGAATTTCCAGTCGTGGGTCGATCCGCTGATCATCGTCAGCGCGTTGCCCGCGGCGCTGGCGGGGATTGTGTGGATGCTGTTCCTGACCGGCACGCACCTGAGCGTGCCCGCGTTGACTGGCGCGATCATGACCATGGGCGTGGCCACCGCCAACAGTATTCTGATGGTGTCGTTCGCGCGTCAGCGTCTGTCCGCCGGAGCACCGCCGCTGACCGCCGCGCTCGAAGCCGGTGCGAGCCGGATCAGACCGGTGCTGATGACAGCCTTCGCGATGATCATCGGCATGATTCCGATGGCGCTCGGTCTCGGCGAGGGCGCCGAGCAGAATGCGCCGCTCGGCCGCGCGGTGATCGGCGGCCTGCTGTTCGCCACCGTGTCCACACTGTTTTTCGTGCCGCTTGTGTTCGCGGCGATTCACTCCCGCCTCGCGCGGCGCCACCGCGGCGATGACGATGGTGACGCGAATCACACGGGTTCCCACGGCGACGGCCCCGCGCCCGACCACGGCGGCGCTGGCAAGCCCGCGTAAAGTTAAATGACGGCTGACTGAGATGGCTGACTGAGATGACCGAAAAAACTCATGCATCGCTAGCGATTCCCGCGCGAGAGACGGAAGGCGGCCACGCCTTGCCGCCGCGCCATCAAGAATGGAAACGCGCCAAAATCGCCATGTGGATCGTGCTGGCGCTGTTAGCTGTCGGGGCCTTGCGCACCGTGATCGCCAACATCATGCAGAACCATTCGGTGGCGGAGACCACCAAGCAGAACGCCACGCAGTATGTGAACGTGGTGAGTCCGACCCAGGCCGAAGGCAGCGGCAATACCTTGCTGCCGGGTACGCTGCGCGGCTTCGTCGAGTCGCCGATCTACGCGCGCTCCACCGGTTATCTGCTGCACTGGTACGCCGATATCGGCACGCGGGTAAAGCAAGGTCAACTGCTTGCCGATCTCGATACGCCGGAGATCGACCAGGAGCTCGCGCAGGCTTTGGCGCAGCGTCAGCAAACCAGTTCGAGCCTCGGCCTCGCGAAGAGCTCGCTGGACCGTTGGCAGCAACTGCGTCAACGCGATGCGGTCTCGCAGCAGGAACTCGACGAACGGCAAAGCACCTACGCGCAGGACGTGGCCAATCTCGCCGCCGCCGACGCCAACGTCAAGCGCCTGCAGCAGCTCGAATCGTTCAAGCGCATCGTCGCGCCGTTCGCGGGCGTGGTCACGCAACGCAACGTCGATGTCGGCGACCTGATCGATGCGGGCAGCGGCACGAGCCGCGCGCTCTTCGCGCTCGCGCAATCGGACCCGCTGCGCGTCTATGTGCAATTGCCGCAGGCGTACGCGCAAAACGTATCGGTGGGACAGAAGGTGGTGGTGACGCAGGCCGAACTGCCGGGCCAGCAATTCCACGGCACGATCACGCACATTTCCGGCGCGATCGACGTGCCCACCCGTTCGCTGCAGGTCGAAGTGACACTGCCGAATCCGGACGACAAACTGCGACCGGGCGCGTATGTCCAGGTCGCGGTGCCGGCCGTGGCGCACGCGCAATTGATGGTGCCGGGCAACGCGCTGCTGTTTCGCGCCGAAGGCCCGCGCGTCGCGGTGGTCGATGCGAAGGGCAACGTGCAGTTGCACAAGATCGTGATCGCGCAGGACCTCGGACAGTCGCTCGAAATCGAAAGCGGGATCGAGGCGAACGACAAGATCATCATCAACCCGAGCGATTCGATCGCGGACGGCGATCACGTGCAGATTCAGCAGCCGCAAACTAACGGTAAGGGGGCGTCGTGAAGCACGTGGCCACATGCCGTGCGCTGACGACGCTGGCAGGAGCGGCGCTACTGGCCGCGTGCACGGTCGGGCCGAATTACGAAAGGCCGCAGGCAGAAGTACCGCCCACCTGGCAAACCGATTCGTACTGGCGCGTGGCCGTGCCGTCGCATGCGCCGATTTCGCCGGACTGGTGGAACGCGTTCAGCGATCCGACGCTCGCCACGCTGGAAACGCAGGCGCTCGCGCAGAATCAGACGCTGGTAGCCGCCAGCGCGCATTATGAGCAGGCGCGGGCGACGCTCGCGAACGACCGCGCGCAGCAGATTCCCGAAGTCGATCTCGCGGCGCAGGGATCGCGCTTCCGGATTTCGCAGAACCGTCCGCGGACGAATTACGGCACGGCTACGACGTCGACGGTGCAGAACAATGTGCAACTCGGCCCCACGATCAGCTACGACACCGATCTATTCGGCAGGATACGTCGCGAGGTGGAAGGCGCGGCGGCTTCCGCGCAGCAATCGGCGGATGATCTGGCCAACGCGCGGCTCGTGCTCACCACCGACCTCGCCAGCGACTATTTCTCGCTGCGTGAACTCGACGCCGAGATCGACGTGCTGAATCAGTCGGTGAAACTGCAGCAGAAGGCGCTCGACTACGTCACCACGGAACACGATCTCGGTTCGGTGTCCGGGCTCGACGTGCTGCAGCAGAAGTCGCTGCTCGATTCGACGCGCGTGCAGGCGCAATTGCTGCTGAATCAGCGCGCGCAGTTCGAACATGCGATCGCCGCTTTGGTCGGCGTGCCCGCGCCGCAGTTTTCGATCGAGCCCAAGGTGCTCGCGGTGCAGGTTCCGTCGATTCCGCTCGGCGTGCCCAGCGACGTGTTGCAACGGCGGCCGGATGTCGCCTCCGCGGAGCGCGCGATGGCCGCGGCGAATGCGCAGATCGGCGTCGCCAAGGCGGCGTTTTTCCCGAGTCTCACGCTGGCGCCGAGCATCGGCTGGGAAAGCACGCAGTTCGCCAGTCTGCTGAGCGCGCCGACGCTGATGTGGACGCTCGGCGCGGCCGTCGGCCAGGTGTTGTTCGACGGCGGCCGCCGCGCGGCCAACGTGAAGTTCGCGAGCGAAGGCTACAAGGCCACCGAGGCGAACTACCGCCAGACCGTGCTCACCGCGTTCCAGCAGGTGCAGGACGGCATCACCGGACTGTCCGTGCTGGATGGCGCGGCGAAGCAGTCGAGCGAGGCCGTCACCGACGCGCAGCATCTGCTCGCGCTCGCCAACGACCGCTATTCGGGCGGCCTCGTGGCTTACCTCGACGTGATCACCGCGCAGCAGTCGCTGCTCACCAGCGAGCGCCAGGACGTGCAGATTCACGGCCAGCAGATGACGCTGTCGGTTTCGCTCGTGAAGGCGCTGGGCGGCGGCTGGGCGGTCGGCACGGACATGTCGAATACGCCCTCGGGCGCGCAGCCTGACGACACGAAGGAGGCGATGGCTCCCGCGCGGTGAGCTACCGGATCATGAAGCAACAGGGGCGGCAGCAGGGGCACGCGAGGGCACGCAAGCGGTGCGCAAGACGATTGCAAGGCGTTTCGTATAATGCACATACAAGGGGACGCGCATGAAATTGCTGATTGTTGAAGACGAGCACAAGGTGGTGGACTACCTGCGTTCCGGTTTGACAGAGCAGGGCTGGGTCGTCGACGTCGCGCTCGACGGCGAGGAGGGCATGCATCTGGCCACCGAATTCGATTACGACGTGATCGTGCTCGACGTGATGCTGCCCAAACGCGACGGCTTCAGCGTGCTGAAAGCGCTGCGTATGCGCAAGTCCACACCGGTCATCATGCTCACCGCGCGCGATCATGTGAACGACCGCGTGCGCGGTCTGCGCGAAGGCGCGGACGACTACCTCACCAAACCTTTTTCGTTCCTCGAACTGGTCGAACGCTTGCATGCTCTCGCGCGGCGCACGCGCTCGCAGGAGTCGACGCTGATTTCCGTCGGCGATCTGTTCGTCGATCTGATCGGCCGGCGCGCGACCCGCGACGGCGTGCGCCTCGATCTCACCGCCAAGGAGTTTCAACTGCTTAGCGTGCTGGCGCGCCGGCAAGGCGACATTCTGTCGAAGACGGCGATTACCGAACTCGTCTGGGACGTCAACTTCGACAGTCATACCAACGTGGTCGAGACCGCGATCAAACGATTGCGCGCCAAGCTCGACGGCCCGTTCCCCTCCAAACTGCTGCATACCGTGCGCGGCATGGGGTATGTGCTCGAAGTGCGCGAAGAGGCGGAGCAGTCATGAACCGCTCGATCGCCCGGCGCCTCGCGTTAATGTTCGCGTTCGTCGCGCTGTTCGTGTTCACGCTGGTCGGCACGGGGCTCTTTCTGGTGCTGCGCACGCAACTCGAACACCATCTGCGCGAGTCGCTCGACGACCGCACGCAGATCGCGCGCATCATCGTGTATCACGCCGTGACGCCGGAAAAGTGGCGCATGGCGCGTGAAAAGCTCACCGACATGACACCGCACGACGGCAGCACGGTGTACGCGGTGTCGAGCACCGATCCGTATTTCCATTACGGCACGCCTGTCGACGGCTCGGTGGTCACGCGCTGGGCCGGCGGCTATGCGCGCGTGACGCCGGCCGGCGGCGGCCAGGACATGCTGACCTCCACGGCGACGATCCCGGCTTATGGCGCGCGTCCGGCGGTGCAATTGCAGGTGGCTGCGAGCTATTCGCCCAATGTGCGCACCATGCGCGTGTTCGGCTTTGCGCTTGCGGCGTTGTCCGCGCTCGGCAGTCTCGCCGTGCTGTTGCTCAGCTATTCGGTCACGCGGCTCGGCCTCGCGCCGCTGACGCGCCTCACGCGCGACGCTTCCGCCGTGAGTCCAAATAACCGCTCGCAGCGTCTGAATACGGCCTCGCTACCGCTCGAACTGAACGATCTGGCCAACTCCTTCAATGGTGCATTGGAGCGCCTCGACGGCGCGTATGGCCGCCTCGAATCGTTCAACGCGGACGTGGCTCACGAACTGCGCACGCCGGTGACGATTCTGATCGGCCAGACGGAAGTCGCGTTGACCCGCAACCGCTCGGTCGACGATCTGCGTCACACGTTGCAATCGAATCTCGAAGAATACGAGCGCATGCGGGCGATCATCAACGACATGCTGTTCCTCGCACGCGCCGATCAAGGCGAGCGTGCGACGGGCCTCGTCGACGTGTCGCTAGCCGCGGAAGTCGCGCATACGCTGGAGTTTCTGGAGATACCGCTCGAAGAAGCGCGGGTGCGTGCGCAATTGCGCGGCGACGCCATGGCGCGCGTGAATCGTTCGCTGTTCGGCCGCGCCTGCACGAATCTGTTGATGAACGCTATCCAGCATTGCGAGCCGGACGCTGAGATCAGCGTGACGATCGTGAGCGACGAGGACCAGGTGCGCGTCGCGGTGGCCAATCCCGGTGAGCCTATCTCGCCGGATGTGCTCGAACATCTGTTCGACCGGTTCTATCGCGCGGAGGTCTCGCGCACGAATAGCCGCGAAAACCACGGCCTGGGTCTCGCGATCGTGAAGGCGATCGCGGAGATGCATCGCGGCAGCGTGTCGGCGCAAAGCGCGCACGGCATTAACACTTTTGTGTTTTCGGTCGCGGCGGTTTCGCCGATGGAAGCCGGCATGCCGGCGGCGCGCTCGAATCCGAGTGCGGTTGTTGATGGAAGCGGTTATTCGTCGCTGGTGAAGAGCAAGTCGGCCTGAATTGGTAAGCACCGCAGGAGCGCTCGAAGGTCCTCTCGCGGCTCATTGAGACACCTTTGTCCGGCAGCCGGCACATGCACTAAAAATCCAGCGTGAACTGAGCCGGCGCGTCGCTCTCCGTCGCGCCCGGACGTTGGAGGCCGCCCGCCTTGACGCCCAGCAGCCTGATGGATTTGACAAGGTCGACCCGTTTCAGACACTGGGTGGCCGCGTGACGCAGCGCCTTGGCGTCCGCAACGGGTTCTGGGAGCGTGACGTCACGCGTTACTGTCTGAAAGTCGTTGAAGCGAAGCTTGATCCCGATCCTGCGCGCGAGATAGCCTTTACGCTGCAAATCCAGCGCTACCTGTTCGCATAAACGGGTAAACGCGGTACCGAGTTCCTGCCTGTGCCGTACGGCGTGCAGGTCTTGCTCGAAGGTGGTCTCCCGGCTCATCGAGACAGGCTCGCTATGAGTCACCACCGGCCTGTCATCGAGCCCGTGGGAAACTCTGCGAAGCCATGCCCCATAGCTCCGTCCGAACTGTTCGATCAGCCATTGCTCGCTGCATGCGGCAATTTCACCGATGGTCGTTATCCCGAGAGACGTCAGCTTGGCATTGGCCTTCGGCCCAATACCGTTGATTTTTCTGGCAGCCATTGGCCAGATCCTGGCTTGCAGATCTTCAAGCCGCAAAATCGTGATGCCGTCCGGCTTTTGTATGTCCGAACACAGTTTGGCCAGCAGCTTATTGGGCGCGATTCCAACCGAACAGGTGAGATTGGTCGCCTCGAAGACGGCGGATTTCAGCTTCCGTGCAATTTGCTCCGAGTCGTCGTTCAGGAGCGATAGATCCGCGTAAACCTCGTCGATTCCCACGTCCTCGATTGTCGGACTTACGGACCGAATGGCGTCCTTGAACAGGCGTGAGTACGTTCGATAGAGATCAAAGTTCACCGGCAGGAGAATGGCATCCGGAGCCAGGCGGGCCGCCTGCATCGTGGGCATGCCGGAATGAACGCCGAGCGCCCGTGCTTCGTAGGTTGCGGTCGTCAGGACGCCTCTGCCCGCATAGTCGCGTAACCGTGCGAATTCACGCGTGCCATCCGCGTTCGTTCGGGGCGCATCCGAACGACGGCCGGCCACCACCATGGCCTGGCCTCGCAGTTCCGGATACTGTGAAAGTTCACAGGACGCAAAGAATGCGTCCATGTCGATGTGGGCTATGCGCCTATCATCTGGCATGCCTTGATACTCAAAAATAGCGTTCACTGTCTAGTCTTGGCCACGCGGCGCTTATCAGAGCCCCCCAAGTGACGAACGTCGATACAGCAAGAAGTCGCGTTCCGTGGCGCAAATACCTAGACTGTACATTCATACAGTGTTTTTGTCAGGTCATGGACCGTCGGGAACTGTTTTCCGGTTCGATCCGAATGCAAAATGCTTTTTACCTCGGCCACAGGTCGCTTTCGTTAGAATCTGTTTTCGATCCTTATATTCGTCTAAAACCGGAGACAAACGTGCCAGGCTTACTTCCCGATGTCGACCGCGAGGGGCTCCTCGAATATTCAGTCGTTTACACCGACCGATCAATCAATCACATGTCGCAACTCTTCCAGGGAGTCATGCGCGATATTTCCGCTTCTCTGAAGAAGGTCTACAACGCGAAGTCGGCCGTGGTCGTCCCGGGCAGCGGGACTTTCGGCATGGAAGCCGTGGCCCGGCAGTTCGCGACGAACCGGAAGTGTCTGGTCATCCGCAATGGCTGGTTTAGTTATCGCTGGTCGCAGATTTTCGACATGGGCGGCATTCCGTCTGAATCGATCGTGCTGAAGGCGCGCCCGGTCGAACAGGGGAGACAGGCTGCGTACGCGCCGCCGCCGATTGAAGACGTGGTCGCTGCGATCAGGGAAAACAAGCCGGATCTGGTGTTTGCGCCGCATGTCGAAACCGCATCGGGGATCATGCTGCCGGACGCTTATATACGCACGGTGGCCGACGCTGTGCATGCCGTCGGCGGCATGTTCGTACTGGATTGCATTGCCTCCGGCACGGTCTGGGTCGACATGCAGGCGAGTGGCGTCGATGTCCTGATCAGTGCGCCGCAAAAGGGATGGAGCGCGTCACCGTGCTGCGGGCTGGTCATGCTTAGCCCGCTTGCCCGCGAACGAATCGATGCAACGACTAGCACCAGCTTCGCTTGCGATCTTCGCAAATGGCTGCAGATCATGGAAGCGTACGAGAACGGTGGGTTCGCGTACCACGCAACGATGCCCACGGACGGTCTCGCGACATTGCGTGACGTCATGAAAGAGACCGAGGCATATGGCTTCGATAAAGTGAGAGCGGAGCAGCTTGAACTCGGCAAGCGCGTTCGCTCACTCCTTGCGGACAAGGGTTTCAGAAGCGTGGCGGCTGAAGGGTTCGAGGCTCCGGGCGTTGTCGTCAGTTACACGGACGATGACGGAATTCGATCCGGCAAGAAGTTCGCTGATGCAGGGTTGCAGGTGGCGGCTGGCGTTCCCCTTCAATGCGATGAGCCTGAGGATTTTAAGACCTTCCGGATTGGGTTGTTTGGCCTGGACAAACTGCATGACGTTGAGGGCGCGGTGGAGAGGCTCGCGAAGGCGGTGGGCAGTATTGTCTAGTCCATCTCAATGGTTCAGGGATTGGGGCTCGCGTCCCTCCCTGAGGCTCGCGCCAGTGCTTGCGTGTCGATATATTCCCGGATATTCGTCAGTTTGCCGTTTCGAACGGTAATGGCGAATACCCAGTCGTCCCTGAACGTCCTGTTCGTCGCTTTGATTTTCCCGGTGGCGACGCCTACCACCATAACCCGCTCTCCCTGCGCCACGAATTCGGGAGGCTCTGGGTATGTCATTTCCACCTCGTCGGAAGCCTTCTGAAGCACTCTCGCCAATCCCGCGTGCCCGCGGTGCGTGCCGGCCAGCGGCCAGTCTTCGCCCGGAATGATCCACTCGATATCTTCGGCAACCAACGCCAGCAGACCTTGCTTATCGCCGCTGCCTATCGCTGCAAAGAAATCCTTCACAATCTGAATATTCTCTTCGATGCTCATCGAATCTCTCCATTTTGCTTTTATCGGATCGTCTCCGACCTAATCGGCCACCTTGTAGATTTGCCGGCGAGGACGTGGCGCCAGATGAGCGGAGCGCGGCTTAACGCCAGCGTCGCGCTCGCTTCAATCAAACTGTGGTTGGCCCTTTGTCCGAGCAGGATCGCATCGAAACTTGCGACCACGACTCATCAGTCGAACTTGACCAGGTCCTTAAAGATCAGTTGTCCCCAGCTATTTCCCCGCCCCTGCACAAGCAGTCCACCTTCCGAAAGGCCGCCAAGTTTGATCGGCGCGAAACCGAGATTTTCCGCAAGCGCACCAATCTCCGTTGCGGCGCCGTCATCGTCACTCGCCAGGAACACGACTCTCCTGCCACCATGTACGGCCGGATCCTGTTCAAGCACGGCAGCGCCCAAATGATTGAAGCCCTTGACCAGCCTGCCACCAGTGAACGCCTGCGCGACGACTCTGGAAGAGGGTTGTCCACCCAGTTCCTCAGGGGGCACGCCGTATGCATTGGTCACATCGACGATAGTCTTCCCCTGCCAGGTGGGCAGCGTTTTAGCGACATCCTGGTGTGACTTATAGCCAACAGCCAGAAAGACGATGTCAGCCTTGACCGCTTCCGCCAGTTTTTTGGGAATGATCTTGGGTCCGATCGCGGCCGCAGCGGATGCAAAGCTTTCCGGGTCGCGAGTGGTTGCAACGGATACTTCGATGCCTTTTCGGGCAAACGCCTTGGCAAGCGCCCGGCCGATCTTGCCGAAGCCAATAATTGCGTAGCTCATATATTTTCCTTTGGTGTGCGACGCCCTACGGACTCCGAATATCGAATGGAGTGACCGGCGGGCGTAGCGTGTCAGAGTTGCGCAAGGCCGCCGTCAACGGCAACCTCGCTGGCGGTCATGAAGCTGCTGTCCGGCGACGCGAGAAAGGCGGCCACCGCTGCGATCTCAGCCGGATCGGCCATGCGCTGAAGCGGAGTCATCGCGGCGTAGACCTTCTGGCCTTCCTCGCCGAGCGCTTCCTTCGCGAGGTCGGTCGCCGTCGCCCCGGGCGACAGCACGTTGACCCGGATGCCGGTGCCCTTCAGGTCCTCCGCCCAGGTCCGTGCGAGGTTGCGCACTGCCGCCTTGCTCGCGCTGTAGGCGCTCATTCCCGGGGCGCCCGTGGTGCCGGCGCTCGATCCGGTCAGGATTATCGAACCACCTTTGCCCATCAGCGGCAGCGCCTTTTGTACCGTGAAGATCGTACCTTTCACGTTGGTGTCGAAAGTTTCGTCGATGTGCTCGGCGGTGATCTTGCCTAGCGCAAGCGGACTTCCCGCCCCGGCATTGGCGAAAACGATATCGAGGGTTCCGCGTTCGGCCTTCACCGCCGCGTACAGGCGGTCGAGGTCGGCCAGATCGGAGACCGAGCCCTTCACCGCGCGGGCATTGGGCCCGAGGTCGGCAACAGCGGCGTCGAGTGCGTCCTGCCGCCGGCCGAAGATGAAGACGAAGGCGCCTTCCTCGATGAAACGCTTTGCAGCGGCCCGGCCGATGCCGGTAGCGCCACCGGTGATCACGGCGGTCTTGCCATTCAGTCTGTTCATGTCATGCATCCTTCGAAACAAAAGCGAGAAATACAATTCTGGACCTCTTGATCCATGAAGCCAATTGACTGAATATCTATGGATGCCATCTACTTTTTAGATACGTATGCTCGATAACGTCACCATCAATCAGCTTCGGGCCTTCGTTGCCGTGTGTGACCACGGAAGCTTTTCCGCGGCTGCGCGGGAGCTAAGGCGTGCACAGTCGGCGATCAGTCACGCGATCAACGCGCTCGAGAGTGCCTTCGATGTGTTGCTGTTCGAACGCAACGCCCGCAAAGCCACGCTTACGCCAGCGGGCCGCAGCCTCCTGCCTGATGCTCGTGCGGTGATCTCACGCACCGAAGAAATGAAAATGCGTGCGGTTGCGATCGCTGAAGCCGGTGTGCCACAGGTCTCGATCGCCGTGGATACTTATTTTCCGCGCGCGCACCTGATTGAATGCCTGCGCAAGCTGCAGTCGGACTTTCCGACCATCGCAATCGATCTGCGCATGACGACCATGCAGGGGGGCGAGCGCCTGGTTCTCGAAGGAGCGTGCGCATTGGCGGTGACGATCACCGACGTGCCGCAACTGAGCCTGGATACCATAGAAAGGCAGCTTTTATGTGAAGCGCAAATGGTGACCGTCTGTGCGCCATCGCATCCGCTGGCCGCAATCGCGGGGCCGATTCCGCGGGAGGAATTTGGCCGGCACATCCAGCTCGTCGTAACCGACAATCAGCCTGATGCGGAAAAGACCCAACAGGGGGTCGCCGGTGAACGCCAGTGGCTGGTGAATGACCTCGGCGCGAAGCACGACTTGCTCAGGGGCAGCTTATGCTGGGGGCACATGCCGCATCATATGGTTGCAGAAGACATCGCGAACGGAACACTTGTCGAACTCCAACGACGCGCATGGCACATGCGCGCCCTCACGTTCATGATCTCGCAGCGGCGCGGGTACTCGTTGTCCGAATGCGAGGCGCGGCTGGTTGCGCTCCTTGGCAATCGTCAACGCTTTTCAAAGGGTGCCGGCAAGCGCTCCGTCTCACGCACAGGCAAAAAAGCGTGAAGGGCGGCTACGCGTGCGTTTTGACCGCTGCCGTCGACGCGTGCAACTGCAGCAGCGTTTATCGTCCAATGCAAGCCGCCTGCCAACCGAAATCTTCAGTATGGCTGACGGTATCGTAGCTACATAGCTGAGCGCAAGCACCGTCCGGGCCGCAGTAGCATGACGCCTCAACTATAGGCGATGCTTATCATCCGAATAGTAAACCGGTCTTGGACGTTATATCCAAATCACACCATGATCTCCTCAGCCCCCGGCTTGAGGAGATGACGATGCAAGAGCGAAACGACGGTTTTCCTGAATACCAAAAGGATGGCTTCCCGAAGCACATCCAGGCCGTTCCAAAGCGTAACAATCGTCGCCACGCCTGACGCGGGCCTCACCCGTGACAAGGACATTCATGTCTGCCCGAACTCCTAACCTGACGAGACCGCTGACGTTACTGTTTGCGCTCGCCTCAGGCGTCATTATCGCGAACATCTATTATTCACAGCCGCTCCTGGCAGCTATTGCGGGTACCTTCGGCTATAGTCCGGCCCGGCTTGGCTTCCTGGTGACGCTCACCCAGCTCGGCTACGCATGCGGTTTGCTATTGATCGTGCCACTCGGTGACGTGTTGAACCGGCGCACACTCATCGTATCCTTGCTTCTGCTGACGGTGGTCGCGTTACTCGCGGTAGCCGTGAGCCCAGACTTCAAGCTGTTCGCTGCGGCAAGCATGCTACTCGGTATAACCTCGTGCGCCGCACAACTGCAAGTCCCGTTCGCCGCTTCGCTCGCCTCCGACCACGAGCGTGGGCGCGTAGTCGGCACCGTGATGAGCGGATTGCTTCTCGGCATTCTGCTGGCGCGGACAGTCTCCGGAACCATCGCGCAATTGGCGGGCTGGCGCATCGTGTATGGAGTCGCTGCGTTTTTGATCCTGCTTCTGACCTTGTGCCTCGTTCGAGCGTTGCCGCAAGACCGAAGAAGTGATCGACCCTGGCGCTATCGTCAACTGTTGCGGTCTCTGCTGACACTGCTGGACCAACACCCAGCGATCGGCCTGCGCTCGCTCTACGGCGCTCTGGGTTATGCCTGCTTCAGCGTCTTCTGGACCGCGCTGACGTTCCTTCTCAATGCCGCTCCCTACCACTACTCCGAGGCCAGGATCGGCGCCTTTGGCCTGGCCGGCGCCGCCGGTGCGCTTGCGGCCGGCTCGGCGGGGCGTTTGGCAGATCGCGGGCATGGGCATCGAGCGACAGGACTTTTTAGCAGCGCGATTCTGGCGTCGTTCGTGTTCATCTATCTTGGCGCGCACTCGCTGACGTTATTGATAGTCGGCGTTGTGCTTCTGGACGTGGGCGTCCAGGGCTTACACATCTCCAACCAGGGCGTGATCTATGCACTCGCACCAGACGCGCGGAGCCGCATCACGACGATTTATCTGACCTGCTATTTCATTGGCGGTGCAATCGGTTCAAGCACGGCTAGCGTGGCCTATTACAAGGCGGGCTGGGCGGGAGTTTGCGTTGCCGGCGCCTTATTTTCGACGCTGTTGATCTTCAGCTGGCTGGCAGCGCATCGGCAGCAACGCCGCAGGCTCTGCCTTCAATGAGCTTGGGCCGATATCGAAGCGCATCGTCTATTCCCATACTCGACACACACATGCAGACGATCCGGTCTGCTCGACAGAGGTAAAGAACCATGAATGCATTTGTCAAACTAGCGAAAAGGTCTGGCGTACTCTCCAGAGTGTTATCTGTATCGATTGTCATTGCTGCCGGCACACCGCTGGCCGCTACGTCAACCTTCGCCGAAACCGGTAGTCAGTCTTCGCCCAGTAAGGACGCCACGCCGGACGACTATTTTCATACTGGCGCGGGTGCCCGATATCTACGCCGTGCCGATCGGGAAATCGTCGTGCAACCCCTGCGCGGAAATATCACCGTGCTAATGGGTTCCGGCGGCAACATTACCGTCCTGTCGGGCAAGGAAGGCAAGTTTCTGGTTGATGCTGGCATCAGCAAATCGCAGAAAAAGCTGCAAGCCGCGCTCGACGAGATCAGCCCCGCGCCGCTGAAATACGTAGTGAACACGCATTGGCATTGGGATCATACGGATGGCAATGCATGGATGCATGCAGCTGGCGCCACCATCGTCGCACACGGGAACACCTTGAAGCATCTGACCGAGACTACGCATGTCAATGCGTGGAATTGGACCTTCGATCCGGTGCCGGCAGGCGCGCGCCCGACCTTGATTGTGAATGACGAAAAGACCTTCACTTTCGCAGGAACGAAAATCGAAGTGGAGAACTTCGGTCATGGCCACACCGACGGTGACTTATGGGTCTTCTTCAAAAAAGCAGATGTGCTAGCGCTGGGAGACACCTTCTGGAACGGGAATTATCCGTATATCGACAATGAAGATGGCGGCAACATCGACGGCGCGATCCAGTGGGCCGACAAGGCTGTGGCATTCACGACAGACCACACCATTGTCATTCCCGGCCACGGCGCAGTGGGCACGCGCGCCCAACTGATCGAATTCCGCGACATGCTGGTCACCGTGCGCAACAACGTCGCAAGCTTGAAATCGCAAGGCAAGTCACTGGACGAAATCATCGCGGCCAAGCCGACGGCGGCCTTCGACGCCAAATGGGGAAAGTTTGTTTTCAACGGCAGTCAGTTTACGAAGATGGTTTACGACGGCCTGCAATAAAAACTTCGGGGATGGCAGTCGCGCTTTCTGCCGAAAAACGTTGACGCAGATTCTTCTCGATCGATTTGGCCGGATCGGGACTAAGGCCAGGCTGCGAAGTGGGGTAGTGGTTATCACGCTCCAAAAAATGTTCCGGCGAAGTTAGCGAGTCCCCGCTACAAAACGTAAAGCCAGGCGAGCAATGTGAAGACTGAAAAGAGCGTCGTCATCGAAATCACTGCACCGACTACGTTCTTTTCGACGTCGTATTCGACCGCCAGCACATAAGCACTCTTGGCCGTGGGCACGGCGGCACACACGACGGCGGCAACGGTCGCAGTCCGGTCGAGGCCTACCGCAAGGCAAAGCCCATAGACCACGAGCGGCATGATGGCCAGCTTGAGTGCCGTGAGCAACGCATAGAGACTGAGCCGCTCGCGCAGTTCGGCGATTGTCAGATCGAGTCCAATCGCAAATAGCGCGCATGGCGTCAACGCTTCGCCGAGAATGGTGAGAAACGACACGACCGGTCCGTACAGCTTCAAACCGAGGATCGACCAAAGCAGTCCGAAAATCGTCGCAAGGATGACGGGGTTGGTGGCGATCTGCCGCAACAGCGCAGCCGTCCGTATGTTGCGCGATGTATCGTATCGCCCGATCTCGAGCAGCAGAACCAGTATCGGAAACATGACGGCGCCGACGAATACGGTTGCAATCGCCGCCGCGAGCACGCCCGGTTGGCCAAAAAGCGTCTTTAATATAGGGAGCGCGACGAATCCGGTGTTCGTCATCGACACGGCGGCAGCCAGTATTCCGCTCTTCGCGACACCTGCACCCCACGCCATTCGCGCGAACATCATGACCGCCACGAAGCAGATCATGGAGCCGCCGCCGAACGCGGCAAGAAAGCGCCAGTCAAGGAGCGAGTGAAGCGACTCATCGGCGATCGTCAGGAAGACCAGGGAAGGCATCGCCACGTAGTAGGCAAAGCGCATCAGCGGTGCGGCCAGCGCGCGCGGCATGTAGCCGGAGGCGCCGGCAACCCACCCCGTCAGAATGATGGCGAAAATTGGAAGTATGGTGCCGGCGAGATGCATCGTGACCTCCCGTAGCGATGGGACCTGGGCGCATCGACGCTTATCCCTGACTGGACGTCATTATCGGAGAAAACGTGGCGCAACGCGCGCATCGATCGACAGATTTCAGCGAGGCACAGGCGCGGTCCCCGTCCGCGGTTCTTCTATTGCGCCGTTTGCTGGCGCTGGTATTCGTTCTTTTTCATCTGCAGATACTCTTGCCGGCTCACCTCATGCAATTGGCGCGGGTACTGCTCTGTCGCATCGAACCATGTCGCAAAGCGTTGATCGACGCGTTTGTCGGCAGGTAGGGAAAGCGAACCCAGGTACGCGTCGATGGCGAGGTAATAACGCATCGTATTGCGCTCGACGAGGCCGCGCACACCGCCCACGTAATCGCCGTTCGACGCCTGTGTAAAGCCCACTTTTGCGCTGCCGATGGTCGCGAGATAGGTCTTCATTGCGATGCGTCCCGCCATGCCGAATCCGTACGAGTACGTGAGATGCAGGAACGTGCGCCCTTTGCCGATATCGACGGCTTCCAGCACGATGCGGTAGTCCTTCGTGCTGAGCGGTCCTTCCGCAGCGCTTAGATCGACCTGGAAATAGTCGGGGCTCGTCGCAACTGAGCGGTAGTTGAGCTGCACCCGCGACGTGTCACTGAGTTCCTGTTCCGTCTTCTTGCCGACGTTCATGCTGATGGTCGCGCCATTGCTGCCTGAAGCGGCATGACAGTACTTCGTGTTCAGATGCAGGATCAGCACGTCGCACCAGGTCGCGGGGCCTCGCTGCGGGTCGTTGAATGCGCTGTTGACGGTCGCGAACGGATAATCGACAACGGCGTAGATATCGCCCTTCAACGCGTTCTGTGTTTCCTGCGAGTCAAGATGGATCGGGCGATGAAACACATTCGACTTCAGTTGCGGCGCGAGCGTGTCGTACTCGCCTTTGAGCGCGGTGGCATTGTCGTCGGCCCATGTGAGCCCGCCGGGCCAGAGACCCGACAGCGTGAGCGCAACGAGTGCGAGCCGTTTGATGATTCGCATGATCCGTTGGGTGTTCATAAAAACACGCTCCTGCTGGTTGGATAAAATTCGCGCTCTGTGCAGCGCAGCCGCTCGTTGCCGCCATGCGACCCGCCGTATGAATGTTACAGCCGAAGCGGAATCAACAGTCGCTCCGGCCCATGATCTGCGGCTGAGCAGAAGCGATGGGTTGCACTGCATGCCTGAGAGCAGTCGGCAAGTCTCATTTCTTTCTCGCTGATCTTGTTTTGCGCACGTGCGTTGTCGTATCCGCGAACAGATCGATCACCACCCCGCGCAGCCAGCGATTCCCTTCGTCCTGCTGGACCCGTGCGTGCCAAAGCAGATGAATCGGTGCGGTGGGCAGCGCCACGGGCAACGGTCGCAGGCTAAGCGAAAACGGCTCGGCCAGTTGCAGCGCGAGTCGCTCCGGCACCGTGGCGATCAGATCCGTGCGTTGCAGGATATAGCCCACGCTCATGAAATGCGGCACCGTCAGTCGAACCTGGCGCCGCACACCGCGCCGTTTCAGCCAATCGTCTACCTGCCCATGCCCCGTGCCTGCTGACACGACGACGAGATGTTCAGCCTCGCGCCAGGTAGTGAGTGTCAGCGGCGCGTCCTCAAGCGGGTGGCCTCGCCGGAATACGCAAACATAGGGTTGATCGAACAGGCGGCGCTGATAAAAACCGCCCTGGAGTTGCGGCAGCAAGCCTATCGCGAGATCGACCCGGCCGTCCGCCATCTCGTCGCGCAGATTGACGCTCGCGTTGCGGACCGTGTTAAGCGCGATGCCCGGTGCCGCGTGCGAAAGGCGTTCGACCAGCGCGGGCAGGAATACGACCTCGCCGATATCTGTCATTCCGATCGTCATGGTGCGCGTGGCAACTAGCGGATCGAAACCACTTTCCGGGTTGAGCGCAGCGTGAAGCGTCGCGAGTGCCTGCGAAACGGGTTCAGCCAGACGCAGCGCGAACGGCGTAGGTATGACACCGCCTGGCCCGCGCACGAACAACGGATCGCCAAGCCGGCGCCGCAGCTTCGCGAGTGCATTGCTGACGCCGGGCTGGCTCATGTTCATCTGCTCGGCGACGCTCGACACGCGCCGCTCCTGCATCAGCCGCTGAAAAAGCAGCAGCAGGTTGAGGTCGACATCGCTCAGTTCCATAGCTTTGACATGACAGACTCTCATTCCGTTGAGTGATGAAGCAGATTCCGGCCATTTTATTGCAGGATGAACGCCCTGTACTGAGAATACCTACACGGCGCACACATTTGATGCGACCTCGGCGCGCACCACGCCACCTCAGAGCGGTTGATCGGGATATGGGAGACACTTTCATGAAACAGATGGATCTGAAGATTGCCATCGTCGGCGCGGGCATCGGCGGCCTCACGCTTGCGCTCGCGCTGCGCGAACATGGAATCGATGTGCAGCTTTACGAGCAGACCGACGAACTGCGCGAGGTAGGAGCGGCCGTCGCACTATCGGCCAACGCCACGCGCTTCTACGAACGCATGGGCCTGCGCACGGCCTTCGACGCCGTATGCGCCGAGATACCGGGCCTGATCTATCGCGATGGACGCAGTGGGGACGTCATCGGGCATCACCGCGGCGCACCCAGCTATCGTGAGCAATTCGGCGGCTCGTACTGGGGTGTTCATCGTGCGGATCTTCAGGCCGTGCTGTCGAAAGCGGTCGGCCGCGAGCGCATCAACTTGAGCCATCGGCTCGTCGATCTTGCCCAGCAGCCGGATCGCGTCAGCCTCACGTTCGACAACGGTCGGCGCATCGAAGCGGATCTGGTGATCGGCGCCGACGGAGCGCGCTCGATCACGCGGCGCTGGATGCTCGGCTACGACGACGTTTTGTATTCGGGCTGCTCAGGCTTTCGCGGCGTGGTGCCGGCCGGGCGCATGGATCTGCTGCCGGATCCCGAGACCATCCAGTTCTGGATCGGACCACAGGGCCATCTTCTGCATTATCCGATCGGCGACCAGGGCGATCAGAACTTCCTGCTGGTCGAGCGTCATCCGTCGCCGTGGCCGTCGCGTGACTGGGTCATGTCAGCTAGCGAAGGCGAGCAACTGCGCCTGTTCAGGGACTGGCATCCGGCGGTGACGCAGATGATCACCGCGGTGCCGATCAGCCAGCGCTGGGGGCTTTTCCATCGTCCCCCGCTCGGCCGATGGAGCAAGGGCCGCGTGACCCTGATCGGCGACGCCGCGCATGCGCTCGTGCCACACCACGGTCAAGGCGCCAACCAGTCGATCGAGGACGCCGTCGTGCTGGCCGAACAACTCGCCAAGGCCGGCCCAGGCAATTGGCGGGAGGCGCAGGAAGCCTACGAGCGTTTGCGCCGGGGCCGCACGCGCAAGGTGCAGTACGCGTCGATTTCCACTGCGGACGTGCTGCATCTGCCCGACGGGCCGGCCGCGCAGGCGCGCAACGCGCGCCTTGGCGCACGCGAGAGCGTGCTAAATCATCTGGACTGGATTCACGGGTTCGACGCCCTCACGGAAGAGCCGAACGAACGTCAGGGTGGTACCTGGCTTTAAAGCCAAAGCGCTTGCCGGCGGCGGCACGGAAACTTTCTGCGCAGCGCAAAAATGTGAACGCAGAAAAGCCCGCAACCGTGAGGGTTGCGGGCTAACTAATTGCAATTTCCAAAAGCTCCTCAGAACCGGTAACTCACCCCGATCTGCAGCACCGGATAGAGCTTGTAGCGCTCCACATCGTTGGTGATCTTGCGCTCCTGTTCGTCGATGTTCGACTGTGGCGTAAACATCGAATAGATCGCCGGTACGTTGTAGGAAACGCGCGGCCGGCCGTACGCCACGCCGAGATCGAACGTCATGCCAAACCCCTTCGAAACCGGCTTATGCCCGTAACCGATGCCGAGGTAAGGCATCACGCGCGGCAACGTGACCGTCGCCGAGGGCGCGGCACCCACGGCGGGCACGAAGTCGTCGCCGATCTTATAGTTGCCTTGCGCGTTCGGCACGGCATGCGCGCTCAGTTCGTCGTCGTTGATGAGCGCGCCGGCCGTCACGCGAAAGCCGCTGGAGCTGAACGGGAACAGATCGAGATACAGGCCGCCTTGCAGGAGTTTCAGATGGCCGTCGTACTCGTTGTCGTTGGCGTGGACCGAACGCGACAGGCCGAAACCCTCGATTTCCGCATGCACGCCCGCCCATGAATTGAGCGGCAGCGCCGCGCCGACACCGGCGCCGAGCGTACCGCCATGCACATACACCTCCTGCGCCTGTGCTGCTCCCATCATCATCGTCGCTGCCATCGCGACCACAGCCGCATTTTTTACCCGTTTCACCGCACCGTCTCCCGACAAGGATTATTTCCGTGCGGCGACTGTACGGTTTAACCATGCGGTTCAAATGAACGAATAGTGGGCAGTTATGGCGGTTCCTCGCGCTCAAGTTTTATGGTTCACAGAAAACGGAATTTATGACCTGTAAATCCTGCCGAACGGGCGATTTAATCTAAAGTGATGCGCAGAATAGCCGTTTTTTAAAGGGCTATTCGGTGAATCGAACAGAATGCCGCGCTTCGATAATGACTCTCGCAGAAGACCCGTTTGCCACGCACACGGCACTCGAGAAATGGGTCATTCATCTGATAAAAGGAGCGCGCTGCGCTTCATATTGCGTGTGTCGTGATGTGTGCGCGACCGGCTTTCTGGATCTGGAGCAGTTATGGTTTTGTCTCAAGCGTCGCGATCGTTCGGCATCGCGGTCGTTGCAGCTGCAACGGTTTTGTTGAGCGCGTGCGGTGGTTCGGGCGGCGGTAGCGCCAGCACCGGCAGCAACGTGCTGAAGTTGTCGTCGGCGGTGCAAAGCGAGCACGTCGCGCGCTATGCCGGTGCGTTCGGCATGTTGTCGGGGCCGGGCGTCGCGGTGATCTATACCTCGGTGGTGCAGTCTCTGGTGACGGGTGTCACGGCCGGTACGCCCAATAGCACGACCGCTTGCCCGATTGGCGGATCGATTAGCGTGGCGACACAGAGTGCGGGCGCGAGCGGCCTGCAAAGCGGCGAAACCGCGGCCGTCAGCTTCAATCAGTGCGTCGGACAGGTGAAGGCGCCCGGCGTATCTGACAGCGCCTCGATCACCGGCACGGTGAGCGTGCAGATTCAGAACTCGCAGGGCGTGGTCGGCAAGGCGTCGAACGATTGGTCGTACACGGCCGTTGAAACGGCCAACGCGTTGACGCTGGTTTCCGCAAACAGCACGACCGTGGTGAACGGCACGGTCAGCTTCACCATGAGCTACGACGCGAAGACGGGCGTCACCACCACCACCGCGAGCGCGCCGACGGTGACGCTCAGCCGTTCGCAGCCGGCGGGTTCGGGCAACATCAGCGGCGCCATCACGATTACGTCGCTGAATTACTCGCGCGTGCACGGCACGGATCCGGTCACGGACACGCTCACCACCAGCGGCAGCATCAGCGTGAACGTGGCCGACGCGGTGATCGCTTTCAACGTCGCGACGCCGGCACCGGTCACGATCAGCGGCGGCAACGTGCAAGCCGGCGTGATCCAGCTGTCGACGAGCGATACCGTCGAGACCGTCACGCCGAAAGACGCGTCGACGGTCGGCATCACGGTGACATCGAATGGGCAGACGGGGACTTACACGGAGAGCGTGGACATGTTCCGCTCGCTGGTGAGCGGCTGAGCGAAGAAGCGGACTGACGTGGAGAGCAGGGGCGGGTTGCGGCAACGTGACGATCGAAGGGACCGGTTGCCGCAACCGCGAGACGCATGCGCGAAAGGCATGCGCGAAAAGGCGCTTACTGCTTGATGCCTTCGGCCTGAATGTGCAGCGTGGTCTGCATCTTGAAGCCGTACGTCTTGCCGAAGTCGACGCCGAAGTCGTCGCGATTGAACGTCGCGGTCGATTCCGTGCCGCACACTTCACGCTTGAGCATCGGGTTCACGAAGCACTTGAACGATTCGATCTTCAGATTGACCGGCTTGGTGATGCCGTGCATGGTCAGCGTGCCGATCACTTCCACCGGCTTGTCGCCGTCGAAGCGGATCTGCGTGCCCTTGTAAGTTGCGGTCGGGTACTTCGCGGCATCGAAGAACTTGTCCGTGACCAGTTCCGCGTCGAGTTTGTCGTTGCCGATATCCACCGAGCTCATGTCGATCGTCACGTCGACCGTGCCGGTCTTCGCCGCGCGATCCAGCACCACGGTGCCGCTGCTCTTCTTGAACTTGCCGCGCCAGATCGACAGGCCGCCGAAGTGGTCGGTTTCAAAGCTCGGATAGGTGTGCGTCGGGTCGAGCTGATAGGTATCGGCTGCCATGGCGTTGAACGACAATGCGGCGGCCAGCGCGCCTGCGGCGAGCAAAAGGTGTTTCTTCAAGGTGTTCTCCAGGTTTCAGATAGTGCTGCGACGCTTCGTGTCGAGTTATTTCTTCGAAGCGACGATGTGAAATTTGATGACGACTTCGTCGGCGACCACCGACGTGTCTTTCCATTCGCCGGTGCCGACGTCGAATTGCGAGCGCTTGATCGGCAACGCGCCGTCGAAGGTCTGCGTGGCGCCCTGGCTCGCAATGGTGACGGGCACCACGACGGTTTGCGACTTGCCCTTGATGGTGAGCTTGCCGGTGATCTTGTACTGGTTGCCGCCCGCCGGCGCGATCGCGCTGGAGACGAAGGTCGCGGCGGGGAAGGAGGCGCTGTCGAACCACTCCTTGCCTTGAGCCTGCTTGTTGTAGTCGTCGGCGCCGAGGTCGTAGCTGCCGGTGTCGATCGACACATTGGCGCTGCCAGCGGTCGGCTTGGCCGGATCGAAATTCAGTTGCGCCGAGAACTTCCTGAACTTGCCGTCGACGGGCACGTTCATCTGTTTCGTGGTGGCGATCACGCTGCTCTTGCTCGTGTCGACATCGGCATGCGCGAGGCTTGCGCCGAACAGCGAGAAGGCCGCGATGCCGGCGAGCGTCACGCGTTGAATGGAGTGGTAAAGGTTTGTTTTCATGGTGGTACGCATCCTATCGAACCCGCGTGCGTTGATTGCACACCGCTGGGAATTAGATTGCCAACAAGCCGTAGCCAATCGCCGGCTGTCACTTGAGGAATGGAATCATCCGGGTCAGCAATCCGTCGCGGTCGACGAATTGATGCTTGAGCGCCGCCGCCACATGCATTGCCACCAGCGCAAGCAACGTGTAATTGAGCAGGATGTGGACGGTGCGCAGGCTCGCCTTGAGCGCCTGATCCGGGCCGATGATGGTCGGCAGCGGCACGACGCCGAGATACACGACCTGAATGCCGGCGGCGGAACTATAGAAGTAGCCGGACAGCGGAATCGCCAGCATCAGCACGTACAACACGCCGTGCACAAGATGGGCGGCGGCCTTCTGCCATGCGGGTGTGGTGCCGTCGAGCGCCGGCGCGCGGTGAGTGGCGCGCCACAGCACGCGGGCCACGGCGAGCACGAACACGGTCACGCCGATCCACTTGTGCCAGGAGAAATACTTCAGCTTGGTGGGCGTGAAGCCGGGAATATCGGTCATGATCCAGCCGATATAAAAGCCGCAGATGATCAACGCCGCGATCAGCCAATGCAACGCAATGGCGGCGCCGTGGTAGCGATCTGAACGGACAGGGCTGGAGTTCATACTTTGACGTTCCAGGGTTGACGGGTATCGGGGTATTGCAGGTGAGTGCGAATGGTAGGGATGCCAATGAAAACTGAATAGCCGGGGAGAAGGGAACAGATTGTTGTAGCCGTGACGCTAATGTCGCTGGAATAAAACGGTGCGGCGGCTGTAATGGGCCGGCAGGTCGTCCGCTGTGTTAATTTGCCGGCTGAACCGCGAGGAGAGTTGAGACCGATGAACAGGCTTGAGAACAACAACATCGCGCTGGGCGCGGATTTTCTGCGGCACGAGATTACACCCGCGGCACCTGCCGCGGCCGGGGTGGAAGGTTACATGGAGCACGACGCGGCTGTCTATCGCACGTTGCTCGAATCGACCAAAGCGATTCCGTGGAAGATCGATTGGGCGACCATGGAGTTCGCCTATATCGGCCCGCAGATCGAAGCCCTGCTGGGCTGGGCGCCGTCGAGCTGGAAAACCGTGCAGGACTGGGCCGCGCGCATGCATCCCGAGGACCGCGAGAAGGTGGTCGAATTCTGTGTCGCGCAATCGCAGGCGGGCACCGATCACGAAGCGGACTACCGCGCGTTGACGAGCCGGGGCGAATACGTGTGGCTGCGCGACGTGGTGCATGTGGTGCGCGACGCGCGCGGCAACGTGGAGTCGCTGGTCGGTTTCATGTTCGATATCAGCGAGCGCAAGAAGACCGAGGAGAAACTGGCCGCGTTGCAACGGGAACTCGAGGCGCTGTCGTTCAAGGACAGCCTGACGGGCGTCGGCAATCGCCGCGCGTTCGACGCCAGCCTGGAGTGCGAATGGAGCGCGGCTTTGCGTCATGCGGCGCCGCT
The DNA here is from genome assembly GCF_046028095.1 of Paraburkholderia phytofirmans. Taxonomy (GTDB): domain Bacteria; phylum Pseudomonadota; class Gammaproteobacteria; order Burkholderiales; family Burkholderiaceae; genus Paraburkholderia; species Paraburkholderia phytofirmans_A. The sequence goes on along the minus strand of NZ_JAQQDJ010000011.1, from coordinate 68,885 downwards.
CTCGCTGGTCATGGTGGATATCGACTTCTTCAAGTCGTACAACGACTACTACGGCCACGTGCAGGGCGACGAATGCCTGAGGCGGGTGGCGTGCGTGCTGAGCAGTGCGGTGCGGCCGGGCGACTTTGTCGGCCGCTTCGGTGGGGAAGAGTTCGTGCTGATCCTGCCGAATACCGGCGCCGACGCCGCTCGCCAGGTGGCCGAGCGTTGCCGCGAGCGCATTGCGACCGAGGAGATCGCGCATGAGCGCTCGCCGTTCCGGCAGACGGTGACCGCCAGCTTCGGCGTCGGCACCACGATTCCGGCCGCGGCGGCCGATCCGGTGGCCTTCGTCAATCTGGTGGATACGCAGCTGTACCACGCGAAGGACAACGGCCGCGATTGCATTGCGGCGGTGAACCGCGTGGGATAAAGCGCGCGTAACGGCACGGCCATGGGCGCGCAACTTGCTATATCAGCGCCTGCGTCCGCACCATCATCGGGGGCGCCCGTCCGGTCCCGCTGGACATCGCGCTCGCGCGTCATCAACCATTCAGAGCTCGCCAAGTGAATTCCGTTTTCCTCTCCTGGGGTATCGCCGCCGCCGCCACGGCCGGCGTCATCACCCGGCCGTTCAAATGGCCCGAAGCCGTGTGGGCCGTGGCCGGCGCGCTGCTGCTGGTCTCGCTCGGACTATTGCCGGTCCATCTGGCGCTCGAGGCGATCGGCAAGGGCACCGACGTCTATCTGTTCCTCTTCGGCATGATGCTGCTGTCGGAAGTGGGGCGCCGTGAAGGTCTGTTCGACTGGGTTGCCGTGCTCGCGGTCAACCATGCGCAGGGTTCGCCGCGCAAACTTTTCCTGCTGGTCTACCTGGTCGGCGTGGTGATCACCGCGTTTCTTTCTAACGACGCCACCGCCGTCGTCCTCACGCCGGCCGTGTTCGCCGCCGCCAGGAAGGCGAAGACGCATCCGCTGCCCTTGCTGTTCGTCTGCGCGTTCATCGCCAATGCGGCGAGCTTCGTGCTGCCGATCTCGAATCCGGCAAACATCGTGCTGTACGGCAATCACACGCCCGCGCTCGGCGCCTGGCTGATGCGCTTCACGCTGCCCTCGCTGCTGTCGATCGTCGCGACCTACGTGATGCTGCGCTGGACCCAGCGCGACGCGCTCGCCGGCACGTGCGAGGCGAATCTCGAGCCGGTCGAACTGTCGGCGAGCGGCCGCGTGGCGCTCGCGGGCATCGCGGTGACGGCCGCCGTGCTGCTGACGGTCTCCGCGTTCGATGTTCCGCTCGGCATGCCGACCGCGATACTCGGCGCGCTGACGGCACTGATCGTGCTGATTCTGGAGCGCAAATCGCCGCTGCCGATGATCCGCGAAATTTCGTGGAGCGTGCTGCCGCTGGTCGCCGCGCTGTTCGTGCTCGTCGAAATGCTCGATCACACCGGTGTGATCACGGCGGCGGCGCAACTCACGCAGCGCGCCGCGCAGCAGCACGAACTGGCCACGGCGGGTTGGGCGGGCGCTGTCATCGCGATCGGCAGCAACCTGATGAACAACTTGCCGGCGGGTCTGATCGCCAGTTCGACCGTGATGCAGGCGCACAGTCCGGAGCGTGTGATCGACGCGCTGCTGATCGGCGTCGACCTCGGGCCGAACCTGTCCATCACCGGTTCGCTGGCGACAATCCTCTGGCTCAACGCGATTCGCCGCGAAGGCGAAGACGTGAGTTTCATGAAGTTTCTGAAGGTGGGCGCGCTGGTGATGCTGCCGGCGCTCGTGCTGGCGCTCGGCGCGCGGATTCTGACGGGTTGAGGAAGCGAATCCCGCTGCGAGGGCGGCGGCGGGTCCGGGCCGCCGCGTTACCACCGCGTGCCGGTGGGACGCAACGGCGGCTCGGCTAACGACGCTTCGCCCGCTTCTGTCAGCGAGCGCAGCGTCGCCTCCAGCCGCGCGATGCGCGCGCGCTGTATCGGCATCAATGTCGGTCTGGGCAAATTTCGCAGACGACTGTGCCAGTAGGACAGCGGAATGCGATCGTTGGTGGAGATCATCCCGAACACACGTTCGAGGTGAGCGATCTCCTTGTCGAGTTCCTGGTAGTTCATCTGATGTTTCCACAAAGGGTGGTGGCCTGCCCGAAATCCGCGCGGCAGGCCGCTCGCGAGTCCTACGGTTGGACGAACATGTCCAACGAACGGACATGCGCCGAGTCATCAACAGCATTCAGCATGCGATGTTCCACATTCGCTGGAACGGAATCGCGCTGGGTTTGGCCTCTGCGTTCGGCCTTCCTCTATAACCGCTATATCCACCGCTTTATTCCAGGGGCGCAACCAGAGTTTTACGGCATGGATTCGCGCCCCACATCGCGCCGCCGGATCGTGCCCAGGACAACGGGAATCCACCAGGCATTGCCGGCGGCCGCATGTCCTATGCTGATTCCACAGCCTGAGCCGTAACCGGCACGTTCGCTGGCGAAACGCCGGGCGCGCCTAACGCGGCATCATCATGACGGGCTGCGCGTAGGTCACCGCGGGGGCGGGTACGACCGCGTAGTTGGTCGGCGCGGGGACGACGACGGTGGTGTACAGGGGAGCTGGCTTCGGCGCCGTCACGGTGGCCGCGACCGGCACCGCCACGGGCAGCGGCACTGGCGGGGGCGCCACCACGTACACGGGATTGACCGGCACGGAGTAGTAGACCGGGCGCGGCGGCGGGGCGTAGACCACGGCGGCGGGCAGATAGACGACCACGCGGGCGGACGCCGTCGACGAACAGGCGAGGCCGATGGCGGTGACAGTTGAGGCGCAGACGAGACGGATGGTCAATTGGTACTCCTGATGCGTTGAGCAGTGCGAGGCGTCTTCAGGTGAAGAAGCGGGTCGGCTGATCCGGGTGACGTGAGAACTCAGCCGTTGCGGCGAGGCGCTGATGGCGCCGGCAGACGAAAGATACGCAAAGCGCCGCCAAAACGGCATCGCAAACTCATTTCATTCCATGTCACGCGGCGGCGGGGCTTTGGCGTGACTGCGGGGGTAGGGAGTGCATGCTGCATTGCGGCGTGGCGCTCGTGGCGGCGCTCGTGGTGGCTCACGGCGACGCCTTACAAGCCATGACATAAATCGACATGATTCTGAAGTTGCCTTGCGACGGCGCTTCCCCAAGAATTCGGCCTGTCATCGAAACGGATCGCGGCAAACAGCAGGCGACGCTCGGTGGCTCAATCGAAGGAGTCAGTCATGAAGAAGTTGATCGCTATCGTGTTGCTGTGCTGCGCATCCACCGTCACGTTTGCGCAGGCCGCGCCGCAAGGCGGCAACCCGCAGCGCATGGAGCGCATGGTGCAGCAACTGCAATCGCGCTTTGCGAATGCCAATACCACGCACGACGGCAAGCTCACCAAAGACCAGGCCGCCGCCGGCATGCCGATGGTCGCCAAGCATTTCGACGAGATCGATACGCAGAAGGCGGGCTATATCACCTTGGCGCAGATCGAGGCATTCATGCAGGAACGCGGGGCAGCGCACTGAGCCGCGCGGGCATCGGCGGGACCATGGGGCCGTGGCGCGGCGCGGTGTGCCGCCTGCGCGCGAGCCGTCCTGCCGAACCGTCAGCCGTCCTCCGAAACCAATAAAAACGCGCGATGAAACCTGCCACGTCCCGCCATCTGCGTATCGCCGGCGCGTCGATCGTCGTATCGATCAGCGCGGCGCTCAGCGGTTGCGCGAGCGTCGGCCCGGATTTCAAACAGCCCGAAGCGACGCTGGAAAACCAGTGGCTCGAAAGTCTGCCCGGCGCGGCGCAGGCGACGCCTGCCGCGCAAGCCGCCTGGTGGACCGCGTTCAACGATCCCGTGCTCACCGCGCTGGAGCAGCGCGCGTATGAGCGCAACCTGTCGCTGCAAGTGGCCGGCCTGCATATCTTCAAGGCGCGCGCGCAACTCGCGACCAGTGCGGAGAATCTGCTGCCGCAGTCGGGCAGCGTGTCGGTGGGCGCCGACCATATCAACACGAGCGGCGTCGGCCCGATTCCGCCGGCCCATCTGTGGGCCGAGCATTTGCGCGTGAATGTGGGCTGGGAGATCGACTTCTGGGGCAAATACCGCCGGCAGATCGAATCGGACCGCGCGCAATTGCGCGTGTCGGAAGCCGCGTATGACAACGCACTGGTGTCGCTGTTCGGCGACGTCGCCAATGCCTACATCGATCTGCGTGCGCTCGAACAACGCATCGTCGTCGCGCAGCAGAATCTGAAGTCGGTCCAGCAGAGCCTCACGCTGACTCAGTCGCGCTACAAACACGGTGCGTCGAGCCAGCTCGATGTCGAACAGGCCGCCACGCTGGTGGCGGAAACCGAGGCGCAGATTCCGCCGCTCATCAAGGCGCGCGCGCAGGATCGCGACACGCTCGCCGTGCTGCTCGCCGATCCGCCCGACGCCGTCGACGCGCAACTCAAAGGCAGCGGCGCGATCCCCGTGCCGCCCACGCAGATCGATGTCGGCATTCCCGCCGATCTGCTGCGGCGCCGGCCCGACGTGCGGCAGGCCGCGCTCAACGCGGCGGCGCAATCGGCGCTGGTCGGCGCGGCCAAGGCGAAGCTGTATCCGTCCTTGTCGTTGACGGGCCTCTTCGGGCTGTCGTCGGGCGAACAGCACGGCATTGGCTTGACGCAATGGGGCAGCAAGACCATCGGCCTGTTTTCCGCGGGCATTACTTTGCCGATCCTCGATCGCGGTCAATTGAAAAACGCCGTGCGGATTCAGGACGCGACCTTTCAGGAGGCCGTGCTCGACTATCAGAACACGGTGCTGCAAGCGCAGAAAGAAGTGGAAGACGCGATTGCCGGGTTGCGCACCTCGCTCGACGCGCTGGCCGCGTCGGCGCGCGCGTCGGATGCGTCGCAGCGCGCGCTGCGGCTCGCCAATGCGCAGTATCGCTCGGGCTCGGTCACTTACGACACCGTGCTCGACGCCTCGCGATCCGTGTTGCGCGACGGCGATTCGCTCGCGCAGAACCAGGGGCTTGCGGCGCTCGCCGCGGTGGCTTTGTATCGCGCGCTCGGCGGAGGCTGGGAAGTGGCGCAAGGTCAGCAGGTCGTGAGCGAACAGATTGCCGAACAGATGGCGCGGCGCACGGATTGGGGACGCTTGTTGAACCCGCCCGCGAATTCCGCGTTGGCGCGCGCGAGCGGAGGAAGCGAGCCGGAGAATGGGAAATAAGAACATGGCAGAAAAGAGTCTGATAACCAGACGTGTCGCGGCGGGGATGTGCATCGTGCTCGGCATGGCGCTGGCCGCTTGCCACGACGGCAACGCGCCTGCCGCCCAGAATGCGCCCTTGCCGCAAGTGAGCGTGACGCGCCCGCAGCCGCGCGAGGTGCGCGAGCAGCTCGACCTGAGCGGCACGGTCGCGCCTTCGGCCACCGTCACGCTGGTGGCGCGCGTGCAGGGCGTGCTGAAGGAAATCGGTTTCAGCGACGGCGCCAACGTTAAGCAAGGCCAGTTGCTGTTCCGTATCGAGCCGGACACGTACCGCGCGCAGCTCACCTACGACCAGGCCGAGCTCGTCAACGCCGAACAGGAATTGACACGCCAGAAGCAGCTCACGGCCGATAACGCGACCTCGGAATCGTCGTTGCAGAAAGCGCAGACCACGCGCGATCAGGCGCTCGCCAAGCGCGACATGTCGCGCATCAATCTGGCCTATACGGAGATACGCGCGCCGTTCGCCGGACGCATCGGCGCGCGTTCGTTCGACGTCGGCAATCTGGTGGGCGCGTCCGATTCCACCAAGCTCGCCACGCTGGATCGTATCCAGCCGGTGTACGTGAATTTCACGCTGAACGAACGCGACGCGAACCGTATCGGTCTGTTCACGAAACCGCCGCGTACGGTGCGCGTAAATGTGCTCGGCGCGCCGGCTGGCCAGGGCGAGGACGCCGCGCTGGAATTCGTCGATACGCGGGTCGACTCCAATAGTGGCGCGCTCAGACTGCGCGCCGACATCGCCAACAAGGACGCGCATCTGATTCCGGGTATGTCGGTCGAGGTGCATATTCCCGCCGGCGCGCCGCAAAACGTCTTGCTGGTGCCCGACACCGCATTGCTGCGCGAGCAGGCCGGCGCTTTCGTGCTGGTCGTGAATAGCGCGAGTGTGATCGAGAAACGCGCGGTGGTGACAGGCGGACTGTTCGGCTCGCTGCGCGCGATCACGTCAGGCCTGAACGCCGACGATCAGGTCGTGACGGGCGGCGCGCTGGCGGTGGCGCCGGGCACCAAGGTGCAAGTGGCGGCCGCCGAAACGCAGGGCCAGTCATGATCCGCTTCTTCGTCGAGCGGCCGGTCCTCGCCAATGTGATCGCGCTGATCGTAATGCTGCTCGGCGCCGTCGCGCTAATCAATCTGCCGATCGCGCAATATCCGCCCATTACGCCGCCCACCGTGCAAGTGGTGGCGCGCTTTCCCGGCGCCAGCGCCGCGACGCTGATCAACCGCGTGGCGCTGCCGATCGAAACCCAGGTCAACGGCGTGGAGAACGCGCTGTACATGCAGTCGACCAGCACCAACGACGGCTCCTATACGCTCACGATTACGTTCGCCGTCGGCACGGATGTCGACAAAGCCCAGGTGCTGGTGCAGAACCGCGTCTCGGCGGCGACCGCGCAATTGCCGCAGGCGGTGCAGCAGCAGGGCGTGACCGTGCGCAAGCGTTCGACCGCGATTCTGCAGCTCTACACGCTGCAATCGCCGGATCCGAAATACGATTCGCTGTTTCTGAGCAACTACGCGGTGATCTATCTGCGCGATACGCTCGCGCGTTTACCGGGCGTGGGCGACGTGACCGTGTTCGGCACCGGGCAATACAGCATGCGCGTATGGCTCGATCCGCAGAAGCTGAGCGAGCGCAATCTGACCGCTGCCGACGTGATGAACGCGATCCAGAGCCAGAGCAAGGACGTAAGTGCGGGCCAGCTCGGTTCCGAGCCGAACTCGGGCGGCCAGGCTTTTCAGCTCACGGTGACGATGCGTGGCGCGCTTTCCGACCCGCACGAATTCGACGACATCATCGTGAAGGCGGATCCGGACAACGGCGGCCAGTTCGTGCGGATTCGCGATGTGGGGCGTACCGAACTCGGCTCGTCGAGTTACGGGCAGTTCTTCAATCTCGACGGCAAGCCGGCGGCGGGCATCGCCATTTATCAGTTACCCGAAGCGAATGCGCTGGAAGTCGGCAATGCGGTGAAGGCGACCATGGCGCGTCTTGCGAAAGACATGCCGAAGGGCGTCAGCTACCAGTTGCCGTTCGACACGACCACCTTCGTGCGGCAATCGGTGATCGACGTGTACAAGACGCTGTTCGAAGCGGCCTTGCTCGTGCTCGCGGTGATCCTGCTGTTTTTGCAGAACTGGCGCGCGATGCTGGTGCCGGCCACGACGATTCCGGTGACCATCATCGGCACGTTCGGCGCGATCTACATGCTCGGCTTCTCGATCAACCTGCTGACCTTGTTCGCGATCGTGCTGGCTATCGGCATCGTGGTGGACGACGCGATCGTGGTGGTCGAAGGCATCACCCAGCATATCGAGCAGGGCAAGACGCCGAAGCAGGCCGCCATCGACGCGATGCATGAACTGCTCGGGCCGATCATCGGTATTACGCTGGTGCTGATCTCGGTGTTTTTGCCGTCGGCGTTTCTCGGCGGCGTGACCGGGCAGATGTACCGTCAATTCGCGCTGGTGGTCGTGGCCACCACGGTGATCAGCGCGATCAACGCGGTCACGCTCAAGCCGGTGCAAAGCGTGCGCTGGCTGCGGCATGCGCGGCCCGGCAAGCCGAATATCGTGTATCGCGTGTTCGACAAGGGTTACGCCCGCGTCGAAAAGGGCTACGTGCGAGTGGTGTCGTGGTTCGTCGCGCGCTGCGGGCTTGCGCTGGTAATCGCGCTGGTGCTCGGCGCGGGTTCCGCTTTTCTGTTGACACGCATTCCCACCAGTTTCATTCCGCTCGAAGATCAGGGCTACGTGCTGATCGCCGCGCAACTCGCCGACGCCGCTTCGCTCGGACGCACGCGTGAGGCGAGCACGCAGATCGAGAAACGGATCGGCGCGATTCCGGGTGTGAGCCATGTGGTGTCGATCGGCGGCATCTCGCCTTTGGACAACAACGCGTCGCTGCCGAATTCCGCGCTGATCTACGTCACGCTCGACGACTGGAGCAAGCGCGGCAAAGGCGAAGACCTGCGCTCGCTATATTCGCGCATGAACAGCGAACTGGCGAAGCTGCCCGACATCCGCTCCGTGGTGATCGTGCCGCCGCCGATCCAGGGTCTCGGCAACAGCGGCGGCGTGCAGATGCAGGTCATGCTGACCGACGGCTCGCAAAACTATCAGCGCCTGCAAGACGCCACTGATGCTTTGATCGCCGGCGTATCGAAACGGCCCGAATTGCAGCGCGTGTTCAGCCCGTTCCGCGCGTCCGTGCCGACCGTTGAACTCACGCTCGATCGCGCCAAGGCGGAGTCGCTGCAAGTGCCCGTCGGCAATGTGTTCGATCTGCTGCAGGACTATGTCGGATCAAGCTACGTGAATCAGTTCACGACCTTCAACCATACGTTCCCGGTGTTCGTGCAGGCCGACGGCGCATTCCGCCGCGAAACGGACGACATTCGCCGCTTGCAGATCCGCAGCAATAGCGGCCACATGGTCGAGCTGGGCACCTTCATCGACGCGCATACGAGCGTCGGCCCGGCCGTGGCGACGCTGTACAACCTCGCGCCGGCCGCGGCCATCAACGGCAATCCGGCAGCGGGCTACAGCACGGGCGACGCGATCAAGGCGTTCGAGCAGGAAGCCGCGCACATTCTGCCGGCGGGCATCGGCTATGAATGGACCGCGATGTCGTATCAGGAGAAACTGGTCGGCAATTCGGCGTACTGGGTGTTCGCCGTGGGCGTATTGCTGGTGTTCTGCGTGCTGGCCGCGCAATACGAAAGCTGGCTGCTGCCGGTCGCCGTGGTACTGGCGGTGCCGCTCGCCTTGCTCGGCACGGCGGGCACGCTTGCCGCGCTCGGCGCCGCCAACAATCTGTACACGCAGATCGGTCTCGTGCTGCTGATCGCGCTGTCGGCGAAGAACGCGATTCTGATCGTCGAATTCGCGCGGCATCTGCGCGCGCAGGGCGTCGGCATAACCGAGGCGGCGATCGAAGCCGCGCGCCTGCGGTTCCGGCCGATCATGATGACCTCGTTCGCGTTTATTCTCGGCGTGGTGCCGCTCGTGATCGCCACCGGCGCGAGCGCCAGCGCGCGACGCTCGCTCGGGATTGCGGTATTTTCGGGGATGCTCGCTTCCACCTGCATTGCCGTCCTGTTCATTCCGTCGTTTTATGTGCTGTTGCAGCGCCTGGGCGAACGGCATGCGGCACGCAAAGATACGCCGCCCGACGCCTAGCCTGAATCGAGGAGCCTTCGCATGGATCGCCCCGCCAAAATCATCGTGCTCGACGACGAAGTCGAATTGCGCAACATGCTCCAGCGCTTTCTGCGCGGCCACGGCTTCGACGTGCGCGTCGCCGAGGACGGCAAGCGCCTCGGCCGCTATCTGGAGCGCGAGCCCTTCGATCTGCTGGTGCTCGATCTGATGATCGGCGAAGAGGACGGTCTCGCGATTTGCGCCCGCTTGCGCGAGCAGGGCCAGACCTTGCCGATCCTGATGCTGACCGCGAAGGGCGACCCGCTCGACAGAGTGGTCGGCCTCGAAACCGGCGCCGACGACTACCTCGCCAAACCGTTTCTGCCGCGTGAACTGGTGGCGCGCATCAACGCGCTGCTGCGGCGCCAGAAGATCGCCTCGGGCGAAGTCACCGTGACGTCGCAAAGCGTGAGCTTCGGCGATTTCTCGCTCGATATCGTCAAGCAGCAGCTATCGCGCGCGGGCGAGTTGCTGGAGATTCACTCCGCGCAGATGCTGCTGCTCGTCGCGCTGGCGTCGTCGCCGAACCGGCCGGTGAGCCGCGACAATCTGCTGGCGCGCGCGCGGGGCCGCGACCACGATGCGCTCGATCGCAGCATCGACGTGCAGGTGCTGCGGTTGCGGCAGATCGTCGAGGACGATCCGTCCAAGCCGCGCTTCATCAAGACCGTGTGGGGTGTCGGCTACATGCTGGTCGCGGACGTGGACTCATGAGACGCTCGCTGCTGCAAAGCTTGCTGCCGAGAACGCTGCTGGCGCGCAATATCGCGCTGCTGATCGCGCTCGTGATGTTGAGCCAGGTGTGCGCACTCGGCGTGTTGCTGCATTATGTGCAGCGGCCTCGGGTCGAACGCGCGGCCGCGGTGTTCGCCACCTATGTGACCACGCTCGACAATCTGCTCGCCGCCACACCGCCCAACGCGCGTCGGGAATTGACCGCGCGCCTCGACGCCCGCGCCCAGGCGCCGGACGAAGCCGCCGCCGAGCCGCCGCCGAATCTCATGCGCGCGTATCGCACCTATCAGCGCAACGTGTTCCTCGAGAGCTTGCGCGCGCATTTGCCCGCCGACATGCCGGCGCGCTGGCAAACGCTGGGCGGCCAACGCCTGTGGATCCGCATGCACGCGCCGGCCGACGCGCCGCAAACGCCGTACTGGATCGCGCTGCCGATTCCCGAAGACGCGCAGGGCAACGGACTCGACGCCGCCATCTTGCTGTCGCTCGGACTGGGCGCGCTGGCGGCGCTGACCGGCTACCTGATTCAGCGCCACCTCAACCGGCCGCTTCAGGAGTTGACGCGCGCGGCGCGCCGCGTGAGCGCCGGCGAAACGCCCGCGCCATTGCCGACCGACGGCCCCACGGAAATCGCCGCGGTGAGCGGCGCCTTCAATCAGATGACGCAGGCGTTGCAGCAAGCCGAGGCGACGCGCGCGCTGATGCTCGCGGGCATTTCGCACGACATCCGCACGCCGTTGACCAAGCTGCGTCTTTCGATGGCCATGGCGATGCCCAACGGCAGCGACAGCAGCTTCGTGGTCGCCGCCGAATCGTATCTGGACCAGATCGAAACGATCTTGCAGCAGTTCATGGATTACGCGGGCAGCGGTGAGCGCGAGCAGCCGGAGCCCGGCGATCTGAATGCATTGATCGAACGGCTGGCGGGGGATTTCGCGGGGCTGGGGCACGAGTTCGAGCTGTCGCTCGCGACGTTGCCCGCTGTGCCGTACCGGCCGATCAGCATGATGCGGCTGCTGATGAACCTGATGCAGAACGCGATTGTCTACGGCGGAAGCGGACTGGCAGTGCGAAGCTGGGCCACGCGCGAGACGGTGTACGTTGCAGTCGGCGATCGCGGCAAAGGTCTTTCAGCTCAGGAGTTGGAGCAACTGAAGGCGCCGTTCCAGCGCGGCCGCAATGCGCGTACGCACAGCGGCGGCACCGGGTTGGGACTGGCGATCGTCGAGCGGATCGCGCGTCTGCATGGCGGCAGTCTGGAGTTTCATGCGCGCGAAGGTGGCGGACTCGAGGTGTGGGTGGTGCTGCCGCCTGGCGCCTCGACACGCTAGACGTGGCAGCTTTTCAAGCGGCGTGCTGTCGAAGCGGCCGTCGTTCACTTCCGCTCGAACCACGCATCCAGCCCGACCCGGAACGCCACGCCCGCGATCACCGGCACGGTCAGCATGAGGATGATGCCGAAGTTCGGAATCTCGTCGCCGTACGTAATCGGACCGTAAAGCACCACGGTCGCCACGATCGCGAAGACCAGGACGCCGACGGCCACCATCAGAAGATTGCGCGCGGCAATCGGCATGACCTTGCGCGCGGCCTTATGCGGTGTGGTGCTGGCAGCGGGGACTTTGTCGGGTTGGACGGGCATGATGGTTCTCGTGACGAAAAGACAGGCTGCGTGAGGAGCAACGGCGAACCGGACTCCACGAAAGGCGTGCGAGGGGCATCATACCAGGGCGCGTGCGTGCCGCGCATTTCATGCCGCGCCGACCACCTACCACGGCCACGATTGTCAGCACGATGGTGGCGATCGCGCTGAACCGGTAATCCCGTTGATGCAGGAACACGCCAAACATCAATATAAGCTGCATTGCCGGCGGCCGGATAAAAAGCGCGATGCCGATGGTCACGATAGAGCGGGCGCTACCCGTGACGGCCACCAGCGGCCACCCCATAAAAGGTAAAGAAATCCGCGATAGGCGCTGTCACCGCGAGCGCCTGAAGTGGAAAGCAGCTCGCCAGATCGCCAACGTTCTTCACGTTCGACAACCGCCGGATGAAATCCTCAGCGGCGTCGATTCTGACTAGCCCGTTGCGATCCAGAAATTGCCCCCACAAAGGCATGTTGCGAAATCGCGTTTCAGCGACCATGGCGCTCGCAACGTAGGCTTGCGGAAAGCACCGTCGATAAGCGCGCAGGTTATAAAGCCATGAAGTTCCGGCGACGCGTGTTGCTTCTTGCTGGTGATGTGCTACGTGGTCGAAAAGCGCGCGGAGTTCGGTGAGTCGTTCGGGCAGACGGTCGATGCTCAAAGGAGAGATCGCGGCCGGTTCGATATCCCGGAAGTGAATGCGTACGCATTCTGGACCTTGCCGCGCATACGAGAAGCAACCAAACGTCTTCACTATCTGCGTCCGGGAAACTTCTGGTTTCTGCCCGAGGTAGAACCGATATGTCCAGTCGGATATGTCGGCCGTCTCGCTCAAGCCATCCGCGTAGCACCGCCACGTTGGATGTTCCCGATCAAAGGCCCGACCCAGTCCGAAGCGGACGTAGATATTCGTATAGTCGAGCAACGCCTGCTCGATCGGCCTATCGGTCAGAGCGGCAACGGCCCGCGCAAAGCGGATTTGCAGAGCAAAGAAATCCTTGCTGTATCGCATCCGGCATCCTTCATATACCAAAGACCGTCAACGCGAGGAGGCGGCATCACCGGCCAAAGCCCATGCTGCCTTCGTCCGTGACCGCATGAGCAGATAGAACGCGGCCACGTGCGTCAGCATCAGCAGTGGCACGTAGATGATCGGGATTGCGTAGGTGGCGCCGAACTGCCCAGCCATGGCGGGAAGGCCGAGGCGGGTCGCATGATAATAGTCGACGATGATGTCGGCCGCGCCCACGATATTGAAGGCGAACACAAAGAAATAGAAGAGCGGACGCATCCTGAAGGTGAGCAACGCCAGCATGGCCAGCACGCCGGTTGCGAAGTCGGCATAAGCGGCGAACTGGGAGAAGCCGGCCGGCAGATTGGGGCCGACGACGCCCGGAAGGATGAAGACAAGCCCGAAGAACCGGAAGCTGTGCAGCGTGGCAATGGCGCGCAGCGCGCCGGCACGGTCCATCGACCTGAGCCGGGGCAGGGCGTAGACGACGAGGCAGGGAAACCATGCGACATAGCCGAGAACGAGCTGAGTCTGGAAAAGGATTTCGGGTGACATTGCTGAGCTCCTGTCAGGTGTTGCTCGGCGCGATATCGAACACTGCGCTCAAGAGGCCGAGCCGGCCCTCCGGAAGACTTCGTCCCGGATGGGCCGGAAAGTTGCACGAAGTCGGGAGTCTTCGCCATGCCACGATTCGGCGTTTCGGCGCTCCTGATCCGCTAGCAGAGTCTAAGTCCGCTTTCGGCGAGCGACTATCCGCGATAATATTCACGGGTTATGAAGCAGAACTTCACAGTCCGGCAAGGCGCGCTCGACGGCGTCGAGGCGTTTCTTAGCGTGGCCGAGCACCGCAGCTTTCGTCGAGCGGCCGCGCAACTCGGCGTGACGCCTTCGGCCATCAGCCAAACAATACGCATGCTCGAGGCACGCGTGGGCGCGGCGCTTTTTGTGCGCACCACACGCAGCGTCGGCCTGACAGAAGCAGGCGAACGCTTCCTTTCACGGGCGAAGCCCGCCTTCGAAGAACTCATCGGTGCGAGCGAACTCGCGCGTGAACTCGGACAGAAACCGGCGGGGCTGTTGCGCCTCTCGGTGCCGAGCGCGGCAGTGCCGATCGTGTTGGAGCCGCTGATCGCATCCTTTTGCCGGGCCTATCCCGAGGTAGAAGTGGAGGTCGTCGCGAGCGCGGAGTTGATCGATCTCGCGGCCGAAGGATTCGATGCCGGCGTGCGCATGGGCCAGTTCATCGAAGCCGATATGGTCGCGGTGCGTCTGACTCCACCGTTTCCGTTCATGGTCGTTGGTAACCCTGATTATTTGCGCCGATGTGGCCGACCGGAGCGCATCGACGATCTGCGAAGCCATCATTGCCTGCGCATGCGCCGCTCAAACGGATCGATCGCGCCGTGGCCTTTTGTCGACGGCGACAAGGCAGTTGAGGCAATCGTCTCCGGGCCGCTTATCGCGCACGACTATCCGACTCTCCTCGGAGCAGCGATTCGAGGAGTGGGGCTGGCGCAGGTGCCCGGGCCGATTGCCGCTGCGCCGATCGCCGATGGCCGCCTGGAAGCGGTACTGATACCGTTCGCCGTCACGACGCCAGGGGTTTTTCTTTACCACTCGGGCAGGCATCAGGTTTTGCCCAAACTGCGCGCATTCATCGAGCACGTTAAATACCAGCACTGAACTGTGTCGCCGTGCGCAGTTAGTCGGTCACCTTCTGTACGCAACCAGCCGGCGTATCGCGCAAGCGCGCGTTTAGCAGTCTTGTCATCCCGCGATAGAAGCACTTGCGCTTATTCGCGGCTGGTCGTCATCTCTCTAACAACTACTGTTGACCGGCGGCCGGCGACACGACGCTCGGGGTCGCCAATGTGTTGTTAGTTTTGGGCGCGCTGGTAGTGTTCGAACCGGTGTTTCCGCTCGGCAGACCGGAGTTCGGCGCCTGACGGGTGGACATGCCGCTATCCGAGTTGGTGCCGCCTGGCGTGCCGTAGCCGCCGGTTGTGCCGTTCATCTGGTTCACCTGATTTGCCGGACTAGCGGTGCTGCCCGACGTACCGCCGCCGCTCGGGCCTCCGGCCGCCTGTGCAAACGCGCCGCCCGACAGAGCAAGTGCGGCGACGGCCGCGATTAAGCTTCTGGTTGCCTTGTTCATGATCCGTCCCTCCTTGGTTGAACTGGAATAAAGACGCAGACGATCGCCGCCTGCTTGATCACGAATGGAGCACTTACCGTGCCGCGTACTGTGATTCGCAGCGAAAGGATTGACTCGGTGCCTGACAGATCCATAACTGCTTGCAGCCGTGCGACTGCGACGCCGGCCAGACGCGGGATACGCCGGGAGCCCGCAATCCATGCGCAGCTGAAATTCACGAGAGCGCGATAACGCGCGGCTATGGCGAGGTGGCTGCGTTAAAGCAAAGCAATGGAAAAAATCCTAATGGACCTTTTTCCTTTAAACGCCATCAAAACGGCTCAAGGCCCGCCCGCAATTCCCTCCAGAATGCCCATTAAAGTTCTTGCATTCCGCTGCCCCTGATCCTCGAAGCAATTGTTGAAAATGACATGCGTGCGTCCGGCCCGTCGCGCGATCGCGCGGATCGCCACGGCCAGTTCCGTCAGTTCCGCCTCGTTGTAGTCATAGTCGAAGCGATCCGCGGCACTCGCCGCGCCGGTTGCGCTCCACGTCTGCGTGTTGCGTCCATGCAGACGCACCATTGCGAGCTCAGGATTCGTCACTTCCCACACCGTATGCACACGATTGCTCACGTCCGGCGGCGCGTCGACGATCACATGCACGATGCCGCGCTCACGCAAAAAATCGAGCGACCACGCCGCATGCTCGTCATCGAACCACGACTGATTGCGAAACTCGGCCGCCATCATGTAGCCCGCCATCCGCTTCCGGCATTCCTCGACCAGCGCGAGGCCATCCGGCGCGCGCGTGATCCACGGCGCGAACTGAAACAGCACAGCGCCGAGCCGCCCGCTCGCGCGCAGCGGTTCGAGCGCTTCCAGATAGCGCCGCCACAATTCATCGCGGATATCGTCCGGCATGTCGCGGTAGTAGACGTTCTTCGTGCGTGGGCCTGTGATGCCTTCCGGCAGCGCCATCGCAATGTCTCGCGGTAACGCCTCGGGCGATGTCTGATGCCCTGTGAAAAGACGAAACGCCTTGAAGTTGAACGTGAAGCCTTCAGGCGTGCGCTCGAACCACAGCTGGGCGTTGCTCGCCGAAGGCATCGCGTAGTAAGCCGAATCCACCTCGACCAGCGGGAACTGCGAAGCATAAAAACGCAGACGTGCCTCAGCGCTGCTGCTGCCGCGCGGATAAAAGCGCTTACAGGCAATCAGTGTCTTGTCGGTCCAGCCTGCGGTGCCGCAGCGAATGTCCATCGGTGAAGTCGGTTGAATGGGTGGCGTGCGCCGCTTACGATGCTTCTTCGGTGTGATCGATCCAGTCCGCGAGTTCGCGCCGCAGCTCCGCGATATCGAGCGGTTTGCCGAGCAGCCGCGCGCCTGGAATCGCGTCGCCGATCTGCGCGCTCTTGCCGTAGCCCGACACCAGCAGCACGCGAATATCCGGCTGCTGCCGCAACACGGTGCGCGCGAGGCAGTCGCCGGACATGCCTGGCAACGTGAGATCCGGGAAGAGGATATCGAAGTGTTGCGCGGGCACGAGCGGCAGCGCTTCTTCCGCGCTCCCGACCGCGGTGCAATCGAGTCCCAGCGCGTTCAGCAGGTCGCTGAATGCTTCGCGTGAGTCCATGTCGTCTTCGACCAGCAGTACACGAGCCGGCGTGCCAGGCGAGCGCGCCGTCGCGCAAGAAGGCTTCGTTTCGGCGATGGCCTCGACCTCGGGCGGCTGGCTTGCCTCGCTGGTTTCCCTGGCGGGGTCGTAAGCGGCGGGCGGCACGCAGGCGGCAATCTGTCCTTCGGCCACGGACACCGGCAACGCCATACCGGCCGCCGTCGCAGCACCGGCGCGCAACACGCTGCGCACCTTGCGGGCGAGATCGTCGCGCCGGTACGGTTTCGAGAGCAACGTGATACCGGCGTCGAGTTTGCCGTGGTGGACGATTTCGTCGCGCGTATAGCCGGAAGTGAAGAGGGTCGGCACCGCGGGCGAGCGCGCAGCGGCACGCTGCGCGAGTTCGACGCTTTTGATCTTGCCGGGCATCACCACATCAGTGAACAGCAGATCGATCGGCACGTCGCTGTCGATGAACTCGATCGCCGCGTCGCCGCTCGACGCGGTCAGCACCTTGTAGCCGAGTTGCGCGAGCATTTCGACGGCGGTCAGCCGCACGTCGGCGTCGTCTTCGACGATCAGAATCGTTTCGCCGCCGCCGGTGGGCGCCGCGGTTTCGTCGACGGCTTCCGGGGTTTCGGCTTCGCAGCAGCGCGGGAAAAACAGCGAGACCGTGGTGCCGCGTCCCACTTCGCTATCGATCAAGGTATGGCCACCGCTTTGCCTGAGAAAGCCGAACACCATGCTCAGGCCGAGGCCGGTGCCGTGGCCGTCGGGCTTGGTCGTGAAGAACGGTTCGAACACGCGTTGCAGGATCTCGGGTGGCATGCCGGCGCCGCTGTCGGTGACGGAAAACACCACGTATTCACCCGGCGACAGCTCGGGTTTGTCTTGACAGAACGCGGCATCCAGCACGCGGTTGGCCGCCTGCACGGTGAGCGTGCCGTCCCCCTGCATGGCGTCGCGCGCGTTGATCGCGAGATTGAGCAGCGCGTTTTCCAGTTGATTGCGATCGGCCTGCACGTTCCACAGATCGTCGCTCAGGACCGTGTCGACGCGCACGGTTTCGCCGAGCGCGCGATGCAGCATCTCACTCATGCCGCTCAGCAGGCGGCGCGGATTCAGCACAGTGGGAGAGAGCGGCTGGCGCCGCGCGAAGGCGAGCAGATGCGCGGCCAGTTTCGCGCCGCGCTTGACGGCGTCCGTCGCGGCCGACAGGCGGCGCAGCGTGGCTGGGTGGCCGCCGGCATCGGCGGCGAGCATTTGCAGGTTGCCGTTGATCACCTGCAGCACGTTGTTGAAGTCGTGCGCCACGCCGCCCGTGAGGCTGCCGATCGCTTCCATCTTCTGCGCCTGGCGCAATTGTTCCTCGGCCAAAGCGCGCGCCGCGACCGCGTCGGCGACGCGCTGTTCGAGCGTCTCGGTCAACTGGCGCAGCGACTGTTCGGCGATCTTGCGTTCGTGAATGTCGATCAGCACGCCGGGAAAACGCGTCGGTTCGCCATGCTCGCCGAACTCGCACTGGCCGTTCGCCTGCACCCACATGTAGTCGCCGTCGGGCCGCCGGATTCGAAACTCGGCGCGAAACGGCTGCCGCGTGCGGATCGCCTCGGCGGTCAGTTGATCGTTGAGCGCCTGGTCGTCCGGATGAAGCATGTGGATGGCGGCGTGGCGCTCGACTCCTTTCGCGGCTTCTTCCTGCTGAAAGGAAAAGGTGCGCGCGAAACGTTCGTCGCCGCTGACCTTGCCCGTGCGCACGTCCAGCACCCACGTGCCGAGCACCGTGCCGGTATTGAGCGCGAGCTGCAGCCGTTCGTTGGTTTCGTGCAGTTCGGCTTCGGCGCGCTGCCGCCAGCGTTCGGTGAGCACGCGCGCGGTGGTTTCGACGACTACTGCCAGCACACCGGCCGGCGCGCCGCTGTCGTCGGCGACCGGACTGTAGTAGAGATCCATCCACACGTCTTCGGGTTTGCCGTCGCGCAGCAGTACCAGTTCCTTGTCGCGATACGACAACGTGCCGCCCGCGAGACACGTGGCCATGACATGCCGGTTGAAATCGGCGACTTCCGGCCAGCCGTGTTCGACCGGGCAGCCGAGCAGATAGGGATGCCTGCCGCCCGCGAAGATTGCGTAGGCGTCGTTGTAGATCATGTAGCCGGGTTTGCCCCATAGCAGCACCAGCGGCACGGGCGAGGCGAGCAGCATCTGGACGGTGGCAGTCAGGCTGCGCGGCCAGTTTTCGATGACGCCAAGGCCGGTGGCGGCCCAGTCGAATGCGCTGATGCGCTGCGCCATCTCCCCACGCCAGCCCGAGCAGCCGTGGTCTTGTGCCGGAAAAGGCATGCTGCGCTCCACAGAGGTCACGTCGATGAAAGTGTCCCCACTCTGCCGGCGCGCGTGACGCGTTTGCACTCGCAGCAGGAGGCGGGATGAAGCTTCTGCCGTGCACCGCATGCCGGCGGATGGCTGACATGCGGCTGCGGTAATTGTAGGCCACAACGCCGGGCCGGTGACTTGTCGCGCATGCGTTGTGGGGTTTAGCCGAACCTTTGTCTGCAAACGATTCGCAAGATTGTCCAGGTGAATGTGCGCGGGCACTTCGGCGCGCGGAATGAGGTGCACAGGTGGGCGTTTCATGCGGAAAAGGATAGTGCGCGTTGAGATGCTCTGTTCCGCTTACAGATTGCATTCAGAATGCAGGCGCGAATCCTGCTGCCAGGATGTGTTCGCGCGCGCCGGCAGGCGCACCGTGGAGTTGAACACCACGCGCAATTCGAACGTAGATCAAAGCGGACCCTGCGAATGACAAAGAAAAACATCACACGAAACAAGCTGCCTAAGCCGGATGCTCGCCAGGCATTGTTGACCACACGCCGCAATTCCAAAATGGCGCGCTCGGCACACGCTTATGTTCGCGGCAACACCAGCAAGTTCTATGAATGGCTCGACGGCATCGAAGGTCATCGGTTGCCGGAGGGACCCGCCATCTGGATTTGCGGCGATTGCCACACTGGCAATCTCGGCCCCGTCGCCGATGCGCAAGGACGCGTCGAAATCCAGATTCGCGACCTCGATCAGACCGTGATCGGCAATCCGGCGCACGACCTGATTCGCCTCGGTCTGTCATTGGCGACCGCCGCGCGCGGTTCGGACCTGCCGGGCGTGACGACGGTACGCATGATGGAAGCGATCGCGGACGGTTACGAGCGCGCCTTCGACGAAGCCGCGGGGAACGCCGACATCCACGCGGAAAAGCCCGAAGCGGTGCGGTTGGTCATGCGGGAAGCCGTGCGCCGTTCATGGCGTCATCTGGCGGAGGAGCGTATCGATGATCTCGAACCGAGCATTCCGCTCGGCCCGCGTTTCTGGCCGCTCGCCAAAAGCGAGCGGCGCGAGATCGAGACATTGTTCGAGAAAGGCTCATTGGCGCGGCTCGCCACCGTGCTGCGCGGCACCGGCGACGAGGCCGACGTGGAAGTCCTCGACGCCGCCTACTGGGTGAAAGGCTGCAGTTCGCTCGGCAGGTTGCGCTATGCGGTGCTGCTCGACATCGACGGCGCGGCGGTGGAGGGCGACGACCTGTGCCTGATCGATATCAAGGAAGCGGCGCAAGCGGCCGCGCCGCGCTATCCCGGCGTACGCATGCCGCGCGATAACGCGGAGCGTGTGGTGGAGGGCGCGCGGCATCTGTCGCCGTCGCTCGGCGAACGGATGCGCTCGGCGCGTCTGGCGGATCGCGCTGTCGTGATTCGTGAACTGCTGCCGCAGGACATGAAGCTGACCATCGAGCAGTTCACCCGCGACGAAGCGATGAAGGTAGCGCGCTTTCTGGCGATGGTGGTCGGCAAGGCGCACGCGCGGCAAATGGATAGCGCCGAGCGCAAGGCGTGGCTCACCGAGCTACGCAGAAATCGTTCGAAGACGCTCGATGCGCCGGGTTGGCTGTGGACGGGTATCGTGGAACTGGTGAGCAGCCATGCTGCAGGGTATCTGGAGCATTGCAGGCGGTATGCGACCGGGCGCGATGACGATTGATGCGTCGTGCTCGCGGCGGCGGCAGGCCAAACCGGGCCGCGCCGCCGTGAGACACCCCAAAGTTAATTCGACAACGACAAATAAGGCGAAACAAGCGGCGTGGGCGGGAACGGCTGCAACCCGGTTTGCTTGCTGAAGCTATACCGCACATAAACCGCTGCAAGATACTCGCGATATTCATAAGCATTGCCGAGCGAAGCGGTCGCCCCGAACGCCAGTTGCGGCGCGAGTTGATATTCGCCCACTGCGCTGAGCGAATACGACACGCCGGTCTTGCTTTGGCCGGGGTACTGCTGGTTGCTCTGCACGCTCGTGCCGAATTGCGCAGCGTTCCCTACCGCCGAACTCTGCCGGTTGGATCCGTCATTGAGCGGGAAGTAATTCGACGCATCCTGGCGGTAGTGCTGCACCCCGATCGATCCCTTCACGTCGTACGTGAATGCACCATTGCGTCCGGTCCACTCGATCGGCAAGTTCAGGATGACGTACTCCTGCGGGCTGAAATAGCCGCCCTGGCCATACGTGAAGTACGACAGGTTCTTGTTGTAGCCCATCACCGTCGTATTCACGCCGATCGTGAAGGTCTGATCGGCGTCTTTCAGCAGGCGCGTGTAGACGCCGCCACCGCCCTTCACGGCGACGTTGCCCTGCACGTTGTCGCCCTTGTAGTACTGGACCGCCGCGTTCACGTACAGGCCGCTCGTGCCGTCGTCCCATGCGAGGCTGGCCAGGCCGCCGGTCGAGGTGATGCCACCCCACTCGAGGCCGGAACCGGCATCGTGCGCGCCAGCGTAGGACAGCAGACTGTCAGTCACCGCACGGCGCGCAATGGCGAGCGAATACGACACCTTGTCGGTAATGCCGCCGTTGTACTGCGCACCGCCCACGATATTGGTCTCGCGAAAGCCAATCGGCGTCACGCCGATATCGCCGCTGATACTGCGGCCTTCGTAGCCGACCGACAGGCCCACGCCGCTCGCCGTCTGGTTGCCGTAGTTGTTGGTGCCCGCCTTGGCCGCCGCGGTGGACGCGTCGTTCGAGAGGCCGGCGCCGAAGCGCGCGAGCGTCGAGACATTGCCGGCGGCAGTGCCGGCGTCGAGGGTGACAGGCGTCGCCGTGACGACCACGTGGCCGTTGCCCGCCTTGATGCGCCCCTGGATCGGCGCTTCGATATCGGTCAAGTTGGACAGGCCGTCCTCGCCGGTGCGGTTACGGAACACGATGCCGCCCGAGATGCTGCTCGACTGCTCGCGATTCACCTGCGCCAACTCTTCCGCGACGCCGAGCGTTTGCGTGTTCGCTACGTTCGGCTGCGCGTAGGTGTTGCCATTGCCGTTCGCGCCCGGTTGCGCCGGGTAGTACGGCTGGGCGTAACCGGTAGGCGGCTGCGGAATGTACGGCTGCTGCTGCGCGTAGTAGCCCTGATTCGGATAGGCCTGCTGCTGCGGCGGTTGGGGTTGATAAGGCTGTTGTGCGTAGCCCTGCTGTTGTTGCGGATACGCCTGTTGGCCGTAGTAAGGCTGCTGCGGATAGCCTTGCTGTTGGCCATACGGCTGCTGCGCATAAGCGGCCGCGTTGCCGCTATTCTTCGACGCGCTTTGCTTCTTGCCGGTCGCGCGCTTCGTGCTCGTGCCCGGCGCGCCATACGGTTGCGGTTGCATCGAACCGGCATTGGCCTGCGCCTGGCGTGCAGCCGGCGACATCGGCCAGGGCGTCGCCGCATAACCATCCTGCGCGGCGTATGGCTGCTGCTGGGGGTATTGCTGCTGCTGCGGATATTGAGCCTGCTGCGAATAAGGCGCCTGCTGCGGATAAGCCGGGTTGTACTGCGGAGCCTGCTGCATCGGCGGCTGTCCTTGCCCCGGATAAGGCTGCAACGGCGCGCCCGACTGGCTCGACCCGTAAGTCTCCTGGCCGTAGCCACCAGACTCGGCGCCTGGACGCGGCGCGTTATACGGCAGCGCGGCAGGCGCACGGTTCGGCGCATAAGGCTGCGCGGGCGCTGTATAAGGCGCGACGTAAGGCGCGGGCTGCGTAGGCGGCGGATAGTTCGGCACGGTTTGTGTCGGCAAGGAAGACTGCGAATACGGAATCGCTGAACGCGCGGCGTTATAACTGCCGCCGGCGAGTGCGGCGTTGTCGGCGTCGGTCGGCGTGACCGTGGCGGTTTTGCCTTCGAAGGGATTGGTGCCCGGCAGCGGCGTCGCGCCGATCCGGCGCATCGCCACTTCCCAGCCGCGCGGCACGTTGCTCGCCGGACTGCGCGGAGCGTTGGCCATCAGCGGCGTGTTGGCGGCGACCAGCGAGCGCTGCAGATAAGTCGAGGCGAGCGACAGCTTGCCTTCCGCTCGATACATGCGGCCGACGGTGGCGAGCACGCCGGGGTCTCCCGGCGCCGCATTCAAGGCCTGTTTCGCGAGAGTTTCGGCGTAGCTGAACTGCTTCGCGCCGGTCGCGGCGGAGATGGTCGCTTGCAGCAGGTTCAGATCGTCGGGCTTGCGTTGCAGCGCGACGCGATAGCTGGCGAGCGCGTTGCGATCGTCGCCGGCACTCGAATAGAGGCGGCCGAGCGCCGCTTGCAGATCGGGATTGTCGGGCATGGCCGCGAGCCACGGCGCGATCACGTCGTAGGCGCTGGCGAGGTCGCCGCGCTGGCGCACCGCGTCGCACTGCTTGATGACGATGCCGAGATTCAGATTGCCGAAGTCGGTGCGTTGCTGCGGCGTCAACTGCATCGACGCGAGCCGGCGCATCACCATGCCGAGCTCGGCTTCCTGCTGCGTGGCCGACAGAATGCCCGCGTATTGCAGCAGCAGATCGGTGTTGCCGGGCGCCGAGTTCATGGCGGCGCGCACGAGTCCGAGCGCGCGGTTCGGGTCGCCGGCCTGGCTGTAAGCGGCGGCGATTACGCCGATCAGTTCGGGACTATTGCCCGCGACCGGCTCGGCGGCTTGCAGTGTGGCGAGCGCCTGTTGCGTCTGCCCGTTGCGCGCCATCCGCGTGGCGAGGTCGGCTTGCTGATGCACCCACAAGCGGTGTTGCAAGGTGGTCATCGCGTCGGTGCGCTGCGCGACCGGAATGCGGTCGAGTTGCGCGAGACCCGCCGACCAGTCCTGCGTTTCCGCCGACAGCAACGCGCTCGCATACAGCGCGTCGGTCATGTCGGGATGCGCGGCGAGCAGGCCGTCCATCATGCTGCGCGCGTTGGCGACCGCGCCCTGGCGCACGTAGATGCGCGCGAGGTCGAGACGCAGCCACGGATCGTCGGGCGTGTTGAGCAGCGCGTCTTCGAAGAGGCTGCGCGCGCTGCCGAGATCGCCGCGCGCTTCGGCCGCGCGCGCCTGCGCGGCCTGCGCTTCGCCACGCAGACGGTTGATACCGCCGGCCTTCGACTGCTGTTCGGTGTTGAGTTGATTGGCGAACTGCAGCGCCTCGTCGCCGCGGCCTTGCGCGGCGAGCGCGCCGACCAGCCCGCGCACCGCGTCGGGGTTGTCGGCCTGACGGCGCAGCGCCATCCGGTACGCCTGTTCGGCGCCGCTCGGGTCGCCGTTCGCGAGCAGCATTTCGCCGAGCAGCACCTGCGCGGTGACGTCGGACGGATTCAGCGCGATCGCGCGTTCGAACAGCGACTTCGCCTTCGCGAATTCGCCGTTGCTGCGCGCGCCGATCGCGTCGCTCGTGTAGGTCCAATAGCTCGCGCTGTCGAGCGCGGTTTTCCAGCGCGCCGGATTGCCGTTGCGCGACGCGCGTTCCAGATAGTTGCGGGCTTCCGCGAAGTGCTCCTGCTTCAACGCGGCGATGCCCATGCCGCCGAGCGCGTCGGTGTCGTTCGGGCTGGTGGCCAGCACCGAGGAAAACTTCGCGCGCGCCGTCGCCACGTCGTTGCGGTCGAGCGCGCTGAAGCCGTCGGCGATCGTGCGGCCGCGCGCGTCGGTCGCGGCATTTTCCTGCGAGCGTGCGCGCGCCGCGCTGTCCTGCTGCACCATCGAATCGAAGCGCGCTTTCACGGCGGCGTCGTCGGTGGCGGTTTGCAGATAGGCCTGATAGAGCGGGGCGTCGGAGGGCCGCGCGTCCAGCCACAACAGCGCCTGACGCCAGCTCTTTTTCGCCGACGCGCCGACCGTGCTGTCGCCCGCCAGTTTCTGCAGACGCGCGATACCGTCGCGGCGCGTCACGTCACGATAGGTCAGATGCTGCGCGTAGGCGAGGGCGTAACGCGGGTCGTCGGGGTTGTCGCGCGCGAGTTGTTCGAGACCGCGGCGCGCCTGATCCCAGCCTTGCGGCGTGGCCGAGAGCGCCTGGTAATACTCGAGCTGCAATTCGGGCGTGGCCGGTTTGCCGGTCAGCGCGCGCTGGTATTCCTGCACCGCGCTCGCGCTTTGACCGCTCTGCGCGAGCCGCCGCGCGTCGTTCACGGTCTGATCGCGCAGGCTCGACTCGCCGAGACGGCGGCCGAGTTCATCCAGATTCGGATAGTTCGGCGCGGCTGCCTTCAGGCGCGCCAGATACTGCTGCGCGCCGGCGCCGTCTTTACGGTCGGCGAGCACCATGCCCATGCCGAACAGCGCATCGGGCTGCCTGGGATCGATGCGCAGCACCTTCTGCCATGCCTGCTCGGCGAGGTCGCCGCGCTGATGCGATTGCCAGTACTTGCCCTGATCGATCAAGACGTTCAGCGGATCTTTCGACGCCTGCGCCAGCGCATCCGGCGAAACCGTCGCCACGCAGCAGACGGCCGTGAGGCTCAGCGCGAGGCGCAATGACAACGCGAGGGCGCTCAGTCGCATGCATTTCTCCAACTCGGCACGAGACGTCCGGCTTCGTCGAAACGATAGCGGCCGTCGATGAAACCCGTGCCGAACAAACCCAGCACACGATCGTAGTAAACCGGTTCGCGGCCCGGTACGTTTGTGTCGAGCGCCGCGAGATGCGTGCGCGCGAGGCCGAGGCCGCGCTCGTCGCCGAGCGCCTTGAAGTACGGCGCGAGCACACCCCAGTAACTGAGCGGTCCTTCGCCGCTGGCCGTGCCGGTGGTCGATGAAACCTTCTCCGGCGGAAAGCCGGTTTGCGCGACGCGCGCGCGCATGCCGCCGAGCGCCGCGAGCCAGGGCTTGGCAAGCGGATCCGCGGGCGAGGCGAGGCCGGCCCACAGGTAGACGCGGATCGCGTCGTAGCTGCCGATGTCGCCGTTTTTCGGATCGACCACGAACTGGCCGTTTTGCCATGCCGCCCAGTCGGGCGCGAAGCCTTGTGGCGCGGTGGTCTTGATGAACTTGTAGGCGCTGTCGGCGAGCTTGCCCCATGGGCCGTTCGGTATTTCGCGCGCGAGCGAGCGCAGCACCGGCAGCGGCAGATAGCTCGGATTCAGGCGTGTCACGCCGCCGCTCCTGAAGCCCTGCGGTCCGGGCAGCAGCATCGGCCCGACGCCCGGCAAGGTGGTCATTTCCTGACGTGCGATCTGCGCGGCCAGCGCTTCGCCCAATTGCGTGTAACCCGCTTCATGCCACAGGCGGCCGGCTTGCAGCAGATCGTAGGCGATCCACAAGTCGGAGTCGGAGGCGGAATTCGGATCGAGCACGCCGTACGAGCCGTCCGCTTTTCTGCCCCATTGCCACGACGGCAGCCGCATGTTCTGCGCGTCGAACTGATTGCCCGACAGATTGGTGCGGGTCCAGCCGAGCAGCCGGTCGAAGGTGGCGCGGTCGTTCGCGACCAGCGCGAAGAAGAGCGCGTATGACTGGCCTTCGGAAGTGGTTTGCTGCGCCGGCGTGGAGTAGTCGATCACGCGGCCGTCGGCCTGCACGAAGCGTTCGACGAACGCGCGATAGCCGCTCCAGTCGCCACAGGCGCCGGGCGCGGCGGTGGTCTGCGCCACCTTGACGAGATTGGCGAAACTCGCGGACGCCGCCAGCCCGAGCGCCAGCGCCACGCCGATTTTCTTGTTGATTCGAACCCGCATATCAGTCCTATTAGTCCCTCAGGCGGCGCGCGGCGATCGAGCGCAGCGTCCGGTAGAACAGGCCCGCGATGATCAGCGCGGCAAGTACGCCGCCCAGCATCAACAGCAGCGGATGCGACGACAGCGCCCAGCGCAGATATTCCTGCGGCGACAGATGGCCGACGTAATACGCCTCGCCGTTCGAGGTGATGGTGACGGTGCGGCCGTGGATCACGGCCATCGCGCCTTGAATCTGCGGCAGCACGTCCGAGTCGAGCAGCGCCGCGGAGAGATCGGCGTCCGACTGGCCGGCCGCGCTCACCAGCGCGACGGCGCTGCGGTTCTTCTGCAGCGGCGATTCGAAACCGGTCAGCAACGCGTCGCCGTTCGAACTCACGAGAGTCAGATCGGCGCGCGCGGGCGTGCGCTCGACGCCGCGTTCGCCATGCCACCAGTCCTCGAGCTTGAAGACGATGTCGGTGAGCTGGAAGGTGCGCGAGTCGCCGTCGCTGGAGAACGGCATCGACTTGGCCCAGCGCTGCAACAGCGGTTGCTTGCCCGGCGCGCCGAAGATCAGCAGGTCCTTGTTGGCGAACTTGTCGGCGTCGTCGGCGGTGCCGACCGTGACGCCCGTCACCGGATAGCCGGTCGAGGTCCCCATGCGGCCCATGGTCAGCAGAAACAGGCTGTAGTCGCTCGAATCGGCGTCGTTCGGCAGGATCGCGGCGGTCTCGGAGAGGTCCGCCATCCGCGTGAACGGGAAGCCGCTATTGGCGAACGCGGCCAGATCGGGCAGCGCCATGTAGTGCGGGAACGACGAGAGGTCGATGGTCGAGTTCGGATCGATCGCGCCGACCACGTTGTCGAGCAGACGCCCATGACATTCGCCGGTATTCGGAATGTCGTAGTAGAAGTGCAGGCGCACCTGCGCGCGCGGCGTCAGCAGCAGCGGCGGAATGTGCAGGGTGCGGCGCGCTTCGGCGGTCTTGTCGGGCAGCACGGTGGCGAAGTAATGGCTCAGCTCGAACACAGACGCGGATTCGGCGGGAATCGGCAGCGCCTGCACGAAGCCGTTGTTCACGCTCACGTTCAGCGACGAGCGGTCGCGCAGTGGACGCACCGTGTAGCGGTAGCGCAGATCGATCGGCGCGCCCTTGGTGTGCCACATGAACAGATCGGGCGGCACGCGCAGATTCACGCGCACGGCGTCGGCGTCGTAACCGGACACGGTCAGATCGCGCGGATCGGTGAGTTCGCCGAAGCGCACCGGACGATTGGTGGGCAGCCAGTTCGGCGCATCGTACGGCGCGCGCGGCGCGAGTTCGTTCAGCTGCGTGATGGTCGCGCTCGGGCCGGTCAAGGTGTTCTGGCCGATGCCGAGCGATTTCGCGGCGGTTTTCAGTTCGGCTTCGGTGCGTCCGAGCACGAGCAGCAGCTTGCCGCGCGCCGGCGCTTCGCGATCGACCACCGCGATGGTCGGGCCGGAAATCGCCGGAATATTGATGCCGGCCGGACGTTGATCGGAAGTCGCGAACACGACGGCATTGCCCGACAGCGGCGCGTTATCCAGCTGCGCCGGAAACACCGCGCCGCGATAACCGGCGAGCGCGCCGAACCACGACGCCACGATGCCGCCCGCTTCGAGCGTGGCGTTGCCCGGCTTTTGCGGGAACACGAACGGCAGCTCGAGACGGCGCACGTCGCGGCGGTCGAAGAACGGCTGCGGCAGCGCGGCCAGATTCGGCTTGCTGGCGAGCGACGCGTAAGTCAGATCGAGCGAACTCGCATTGCTGACCGTGGCCCACAGCGACGAGTTGGCTGGGTCTTCACAACTCGTCGTGTAATGGCCGATCAACTGCACGTTCAGATGGTTGAACTCGGTGATGAAGCGCGGATCGATCGTGACGTCGCGCGCCACCAGCATGCCGGCCTGTTCGTGCGGCACGGGCAGGGTGGCGGCAACTTCGCCGTTCACCAGCACCTTGAGTTGCGAGATATTCGGCAGCAGCGCGGGCGAGTAGCTATACACCAGATGCAGGACCGCGCCCGTCACCACTTCGTCGCCGCGCACGGAAAACGCCACGCCGTTCTGGCCGTCGGTGCCGCGCAATTGCAGCGGGTCGAGCGCGCCGAGATCGGCGAAGGTCAGCGTCTGACGGCGGCCGCCCGGCACCAGCGTGCCCGGTTCGGCGGTGGTCGGCGTCTTGACGCCCAACGCTTTCACCGACGACGCGGCGAGCGCCGGCGTCGGCGTCGCCAATTGAGGTTGCGCCAGCGCGTTCGGATCGTAGGGCACGGCCGGACCCGGCGCGCTTGCAGTGCCGGCGCCGGTCGCGGTCGGCGCAACCGGCTTGCTCTGAACGGAGCCCGCGGCGCTCTGCGCGGCGTCCGTCCCGTTTGCAGCGACGCTCGCCGCCACGACTTCAGCCGCCGAGGCGAGCGGCGCGGCCAGCGCCGTCTGCAATGCCAGCCAGCACGCGAGGCCGCGCATCAGCCGTTGCGAGCCGGGGCGTGCCACGCGATGCATGCTCAATCCGGTCCCACTGCGCTCGTGATTCGAGCGTTCGATGTTGCCCTTCGCCATCCAGTTGCGCATAGATCAGTCTTTCGTTTTTAGCTTCTTGACGTCCATTGGACGGCTTTTCATCGAACTGCGAAGGTCGGCATAAAGATGCTCGAACAGACCCGCGATACCGCGCGCGCCCACCGTCAGCACATGCGACAGGCCGCGCAACGGCGTGTCCTGCTGCCGTCCTTCCGCCCAGCCGGTCCATGCGTCGGCGCGTGCAAAGGTGGTCTTGACGAATTCGTACTCCTGCTCGCGCGTCATTGCCGAGAAGCGCAGGCCCACGCGGCCCGGCGCGGTGAAGCCCACGGTCGCGGGGAACGCGTATTCCTCGTCGCCACGAAAGAGGGAGACGGTCACGCGCTCGTGCATCGGCACCTGGATCGCGGCGGGCAGCGCGACGCCGACGCCGCCTTCCGAGTAGTCGATGGTTTCGCAGGCGAGCGTGCGGCCGGTCGAGAATTTCAGCATGACGGGCATCTGCATCGCCACGCGGTGCACCGCGCGAATCTGCCGGCGCTCGCTCGCGGCGGCCACGCTCGCGCCGAGAATCAGCATGTTGTACGTGGTCCAGCCGAGGTTGAGGATGGTGGTCTGCACCACGCTGCGCACATGCCAGTTCAAGTAGATATGCACGATGCCTACGCAGAAGCCGATCAGGTTCAGCAACAGCAGAAACAGATACGGCCGTGAGATCGCCCAGTCGAAATAGTTCTTCTCGATCTGGCCGCCCTTGGCCGTCACGTTGAACTTGCCGAGCTTCGGGTTGATCAGCGCGAGCAGGGTCGGCGCGGTGATGTACGAGGCCAGCACCGACTCATAGACTTCCGCCCAGAACGAATGGCGGAACGAGCGCTGCATGCGCGAGTTGGTGATGCTCGCGTGCATCATGTGCGGCAATGCGTAGATCGCGATCGTGCTGGCGGCGGCTTCGATCACGTGCGCGCCGAAGAACAGATACGACAGCGGCGCGGTGAGAAACACCAGACGCGGGATGCCGTAGAAGAAGTGCATCATCGCGTTCAGATAACACAGGCGCTGGCCGATCTTCAGCCCCTTGCCGGTGAGCGGATTGTCGATCCGGAAAATCTGCGTCATGCCGCGCGCCCAGCGAATCCGCTGGCCGATGTGGCCGGACAGAGATTCCGTGGCCAGCCCCGCGGCTTGCGGAATCGCCAGATACGCGGTGGTATAGCCGAGACGGTGCAGCTTCAAGGCGGTGTGCGCGTCTTCGGTGACGGTCTCGACCGCGATGCCGCCGATCTCCTCGACCATGGTCCGGCGCAGCAGCGCGCACGAGCCGCAGAAGAAGGTGGCGTTCCACAAATCGTTGCCGTCCTGCACGAGGCCGTAGAACAACTCGCCTTCGTTCGGCACCTTGCGGAAGGTGCCGAGATTGCGTTCGAAGGGATCGGCGGAGAAAAAGTGGTGGGGCGTTTGCAGCATCGACAGCAGCTTGTCGCGCAGGAACCAGCCGAGGCCGATCTGCAGGAACGAGCGGGTCGGAATGTGATCGCAATCGAAGATCGCGAGGTATTCGCCGCTGGTGATCTTCAGTGCTTCGTTGATGTTGCCGGCTTTCGCGTGGCGGTTGTGCGTGCGGATCGTCCAGTTCACGCCGACCTCTTCGCAGAACGCCTTGAACTCGGGACGGCGGCCGTCGTCGAGTACGTGGATCGAAATCTTCTCGGCCGGATAGTCGAGCGCGAGCGCGGCGTAGATGGTCGGCTTCACCACCGAGAGCGGCTCGTTGTAGGTCGGAATGAACACGTCGACGGTCGGCCATTGGTCGCGCGAGGCGGGCAGCGGCATCGGCGTGCGCTTGAGCGGCCAGGCGGTCTGGAAGTAGCCGAGCAGCAGCACGATGGTCGAATAGACTTCGGCGGAGACCAGCAGCAGACCCCAGCCGGCGTCGAGCGGATGCTCCCAGTACGTGGTTGCGGTCAGCCGCCAGTACATATAGCGGCCCGAAGTGACCACCGACAGCATGATCATCACCATCGTCGCGTACCGGCCTTGCAGGCGGCGGAACATCAGCGCGGTCACGAAGCAGCAGGTCGCGAACGTCAACTGTTCGTAGAAGGCGAGCGGCACGGTGAACACGAAGTACAGCATCACCAGCGCGAACAGCGTGACGAGTCCGGTGACGATGCGGCTGTTCCAGAAGCGCGCGTCGACGAAACGTTCGATCCGCGACGGCTCGGCGGGCTCGAGGCCCGGCGACGGAGACGTACTCATGCGACGTTCCTCGGCGAGACGGCGATCGCGTCGAGCGCCGCCAGCAGCCACGCGCCGCACGACCTGAAATCGGCGGCGGCCTGGCTGAGTGGGTCGTAGTGAATCAGCGTGGTGTCGCACGCGAGCGCCTCGCTCACGCCTTCGTCCAGATGGATCACGCCGGGGAACAGCTTGGTGCCGAGCATCTGGCGCAGCACCTTGAGCACGTCTTTGGTCAGCTGGCGCGACTGGTCGATCTGGTTGATCACGTAGCCTTCGCCGCCGAACTCGGCGCGCGGCGCCGCGTACGCTGCGATCAGCCGCTCCATCTGCGGAATCGCGGCGTACGAGGCGGCGTCGGCGAGCACCACGTTCAGCGTGAAAGTGGCCGCCGTCAAGGCGGCTCGCACATACGTGGACGAACCCGGCGGCGTGTCGATGATCACGATGTCGGAGGCGTCGAGTCGCAGGTTCTGCAACGACTGCGCGAGCCAGCGCGGATCCTGGTCGATGTGCGCTTCGAAGCGGCGGCGGTCGTCTTCGAGCAATGCGCCGTAGGGCAGCACGGTCACGCCGTCGACGCCGTCGAACATCACGGTTTGCCACGGGTCGCCGGTCAGCGTGGCGCGCGACAGACCGTCGATGCTGTCGAGCGGCACGCCGAAGTGCAGACGCAGGGCGTTCTGCGGGTCGAGGTCGAGCGCGATCACACGCCGGCCGCCGGCGGCCAGCACGGAAGCGAGATTGGCGGCGAGGGTGGTCTTGCCGACCCCGCCTTTGGCGGACACCACCGCGATGACTTTCATGAGCGACGAGGGCCGTTGATCAGCCACGAGTTGGAGGTGGCGGGCGTGGCGGCGCGCGTGGCGCCGGCCGGTGCTGCGGATTGAGCGGGGGTGCCGCGCAGGCGGTCGAAGACCGACTGCAGAGGCGCGGATGCGTCGCTCGGCGCGGCCGGATGCGGCGCCGCGGATGCGAATGCGGGTTCCGGCGCGAAGAGCTTGCCGAGGATCGAAGCGGGTTGCGTCGGCGCGGTGGGTGAGGCGGGTGAGGCGGGTGAGGCGGGTGCGGTGGGTGCAGTCGGCGCGGTCGTACTCGCGTAAGCACGCGCAGGCGCCGGGGTCTGCGCCCAGCTCGGCGCGGCGGCGGACGCGACCGTTTGCATCACCGGCGGCCGCAACGGAATCGCCGGTGGCACGGAGGCTGGTTGCACGGAAGCCGGTTGCGCGGCGTGAGGCACGGGGGCGAGCGGCGCTGTCTGTGCCGGAATCGCAGCGGAAGCGAACTGGATCGCTGCCGGCGCGCTTTGAACCGGAGCCGGAGCCGCAGTGGGCGCGGCTTGTGCAGCCGCCGGCGCGACGGCTTCCACTCGAACAGCGCCAACCGCCGCTGGCGGCGCCGCGTCGTTTTTCGATTCGAGTTCGCCGAAGCGCGACGCGCCTTTCGGCACGTTCACCGGCGCGGCCACGGCGACCGGCGGAATATCCCGCCGAGGCGAACGCGTGAACAGCGGCGCCTTTGCGCGCGTGACGGAGGCGGCGTCTTTTGGCGTGGTGTCCTGACGATCGACGGCCACCGGCGCCTCGACTGCTTGCGACTGAGGCTTGGGTTCGCGATGCTGCCCGATGGCGGGAATCGTCGGCTGGGTCAGATCGAGCGTCACCAATAGCGGCCAACGGGTGCGCGCCGAACGCGCTTCGTTTTCGCGGCCGATTTCCTGGTACGCGTTGGCGTCACCGCCAAAATGATCGAAAAGTTTCTCGATGTCGCTCGATGAGCTCATAGTGCCGCCGTCTTGTTCATGCCTACCCTTGCCCCGATCCTGACTTGCGTTCGCGGCCCTGAAACGCTGGTCCTGCCTGCCTGCTCTGCTACTGCACGCGCACCGGTCTGGCGCGTTCCTCTACTGCTCGTTGCTACTGTGTCCATTCACATACGCGGCCCACCTGGCCGGGCCACATGTTCATCAACGTGCGGCGTTCAAACCGGATGACGGCCCAAACGAAATTCGATCGCGGTGTCCTCGCTGTACCCACTCGTTTGCGCGACCGACAAACCCTGCGCGCCCAACGCGCTCAACCAGGTCTGATACACGCCTTCGAGAAACGCCGGCGTCCATGCAAGCGCGGCGCCGCCGAATGCCTGCAATGGTGCGCAGTAGTGAACGATGCGTAGTGACTCGGGTTCATCCGCCAACTCGACGTAGCCCCAATCCATTTCTTGCCAGTACACATTCAGGTTCCGTGCGAGCTCGGCGGTCGAGTCGCAGGCGGGCAGCGGATGCGCCGCCGCAAACCGGCTGCCGACGCGGTGCATCAGTTGGCGCAGTTCGTCGCGACCGA
This sequence comes from Paraburkholderia phytofirmans, assembly GCF_046028095.1. Taxonomy (GTDB): domain Bacteria; phylum Pseudomonadota; class Gammaproteobacteria; order Burkholderiales; family Burkholderiaceae; genus Paraburkholderia; species Paraburkholderia phytofirmans_A. The sequence goes on along the minus strand of NZ_JAQQDJ010000011.1, from coordinate 35,189 downwards.
TCTGCGCTTCGAACTCGGTGGCCAATGCGGTGAGCATGCCGCGCCACTGCGGCGAGATCTGGCGTTCCAGCAGGTAATCGAGGATTGGGACCATGTTTTCCGGGAAATGGCCGTCGTTTCAGCCGCTTAAAAAAATTAGATGCCACGACCGGGCGTAAAGGAAAAGTGTTGCGGGAAATCGCGTATTGCACGCCGCCTAAGTTAGTTTTACCGGGCTGTCTAGTCTGTCCGCCACACTTCGAAGCAGTCTACTTAAGACATTAACTTTTAGCCACTTCCCAATCGTCTGTTTATACGCGCAATGGATAGCGGCGGATGCGCTTCGGATTAAGTAATTTTTGCTGCTCCAATGGCCTGTTCGTTTAGCCACCATGGCCTGCCGGTAAGAACGTGTCCGACATGACTCCATTAACGGCTGCATTCGCCAGCTGATTTAGCATTTTCGTTTCGTGATAAATGCAACGCTTCGCGATTGCCGGGGAGCGGCGTCTGCGCTGCCACAGGAAATTCTTTCTGTATCTTTCGAGGTCCTTGCGCGCCCAATTTTTGTCCGAGCCGCTAAGCTTGCGAACTTGCATCGAGGTGCCAAAAAAAGAACGGGCGTACGTGGCGAATGCCGACGATGCCGTTTGATTCATATATTGCAATGCTCAATCCACTCAGTATTCTTCTGGTCACCGTGTTGTCGAGCGCCATGGCGATGGCCGTGCTCGGTTCGTTGTGGCGCGCGGCGATTCCAGGCGTCGGTTACTGGATCTCGGCCAACGCGATCGCCATCGTCGCGTTGCTGGCTTTCGCGTTGCAAGGCCATGGGTCGCGCTGGCTGACCTTCGTGGCGTCCAACGTGTTGCTGGCCGCCTCGCTACTGCTGGTGGTCGAAGGCTGTCTGCGCTTTCTGGGGCGCCGCGCGCGACCGTGGCCGGCGTACATCGGCCTTGTCGTCGTGCTGTTCGGCATCTCGTACTGGACCTTCGCCGCGCCGGACTTCAACGCGCGCGTCGCGCTGGTGTCGGCGTTTCACGCGGCGCTTTATGCCGCGCTCGCCGCGCTCCTGCTGCGCGGCCGTCCCGCGAACCGGCCGCGCTATAGCTACTATTTCCTCGCGGTAGCAGCCATGGTGCTGTGCGCCGGGCACACGTCGCGCGGGCTCATGTACGGCTTCGGTCTGCTGACGCAAAGCAGCCTGCTGCAAGTGTCGCCGTCCAACATCATTTTTCTCGCGCTCGGCATTCTTGCGCCGCCCTGTCTTTCGATCGGCGTGGTGATGCTCGCGCACGACCGCCTCGCCGAGCGGCTCGAACGGTTGGCCAATGTCGACGACCTGACGGGCGCGCTGTCGCGCCGCGCGTTTCTGGCGATCGGCGACGCGCTGCTGAATGCGTCGCTGCGCACCCGTTCGCCGGTGGCGCTGGCGATCATCGACATCGACTCGTTCAAGGCCGTCAACGACAACTACGGCCACGCCGCGGGCGACCAGGTGCTGAACCACTTCGCGACCTTTGTCGCCCGCAACCTGCGGGTCGGCGATGTGTTCGGCCGGCTGGGCGGCGAGGAATTCGGCGTGCTATGCCCGGCCACCACCGCCGCCGAAGCGGTGAGCCTGCTCGACCGTCTGCGCAGCCGCCTGGCCGGGGCCGCGGCTGACGAGTTGCCGCGTGGGCTGCGCTACACCTTCAGCGTCGGCGTGGACCAGCTTCGGCGCGATGAATCGCTCGCCCAGTTGATGGCGCGCGCGGACGGCGCGCTGTATGCCGCCAAGGCGTCGGGCCGCAATCGCGTAATGGCCGCGTAGAGCGGAGGGCTACGAAAAAGAATCTTCGTTCGATTTGTGTGGAAGGCATAAATATTTGTCAGATCTTTGCCGATATCCATTGGCAGAGTGACCGGAACCAGGCTGATATCTATCAATATGCTTTCCACCGCAACGCAGCAACCGTTCGACGCCGGTTTGCGCGATCGCTTCCACCGGCGCTCGCTCGAGCACCAGCGTCCGCTGTCCACCGTGACCATGGCGTTCACCGTGGTCGCGTTCCTGTGCTTCGTCGGGGCGCGCAATCTGGTCGACGGCCCGGCCGCGCCGCTCGGCTACCGGCTCACGTGCGCGCTGCTGCTCGCGTTGCTGGTGCTGGCGATTCCGCGCGCCAGGTCGACGTGGAGCTTCGGCCTGATCGGCGTTGCTTACTCGCAGGTGCTGGTGGCGGGTATGGCGATGAACATCGTCGGCGTCACGCAACCGTTGCTGTGGACGCTGCCCGCGCTGGTCGTGATACCGATCTGCGCCGCGCCGCTATGGCTCACGCCGACGCACTTCGTCACCGGCAGCGTGCTTTTCTATGCGACGGCGTTCGCGCTGCTGTTCGGCGCGCCGCTGACGCATGACGTCGAGACGGTCGTGTGGATGTGGATCGTGGCGATCGGCGTGCCGACTTCCGCCGTGTTTCACTTCGGTTTCTACCGGTTTCGCCGCAATCACTTTCTGCTGGAGAGCCAGCTCGCGCAACTTGCCGCGACCGACCCGCTGACCGGCCTGCAAAACCGCCGCGCGTTCGTCAAACAGGCCGAGCGCCGCCTCGACAGCGTCACGCCGGATACGCGCGTCAGCGCGATCTTTCTCGACATCGACAACTTCAAATCGCTGAACGATCGCTTCGGCCACGCGATCGGCGACCATGCGCTCTACCAGGTCGCCCAGGTGCTGATGGAAGAGGTCTCCGCGGACGACAGCGTGAGCCGGATCGGCGGCGAGGAATTCGCGCTGCTGCTGCGCGACGGTCTCACCGGCGCGCTTCATGTGGCCGAACGCCTGCGCCATGCGATTGCCGCGATCGAGCGGCCGGACGGCCGGCTGACCGCGAGCTTCGGCGTGGCCGAGCACCGCAGCGGCGAAAGCATCATGGTGCTGCTCGATCGCGCCGACGAAGCCTTGCTGCGCGCCAAGCATTCCGGCAGAAACCGGGTGTGCGCCGAGCGCGCGCTGCCGCGTGAAGCGCTGCAACTGCTGACCGACGACGGATCCGACGAGGATGGGGCGCTTGTGCGGCGGCATCGCTGGGAGGAGTACTACCTCACCTCGCATTTCCAGCCGCTCTACAGTTTGTCGCATCAGAAGCAGGTGGGCTTCGAGGCCTTGCTGCGCGGCGAGCAGGACGACGGCACCCTGGTGCCGCCCGCGGTGCTGTTCGCGCCGAGGCCTTCGAGCGACGAGGGCGCGCTCGATCGCGCGAGTCACGTCGTGCATCTGGCCAATGCGCGCACGTCGCTGCCGGACGACGCGTGGCTCTTCCTCAACATTCTGCCGGCCACGTTCATTGCCGAAGGCTACGCGGATCAACTGGCGAAAATCGTGCGGTCCGTCGGACTCGAACCTGAGCGCGTGATTCTGGAGATTCTCGAATCGCATGGCGGCAGCGTCGACGACATGTCGCGCGCGGCGGCGCTCTATCGCGAGCACGGTTTCCTGATCGCCGTCGACGATTTCGGCGCCGGCCAGTCGAATCTCGACCGGCTGCTCAGGATTCGCCCGGACCTCGTCAAGCTCGACGGCGAACTGATTCGCGCGACGGGCCACGGCACCGAGCAGCCGATTCTGCCGAAGCTCGTTTCGCTGTTGCATCTGGCGGGGATGCTGGTGGTCGTCGAAGGCGTGGAGACCACGGAAGAACTGATTCTCGCGGTGGAATCGAATGTGGATTTCGCGCAGGGTTATCTGCTGGGGCGGCCGGCCAAGGAGATCGCGCCGCCGGAGTCGGTGCACCGCCGCATCGATGACGCTTTCGATGTGATCGCGCAAGGGCGGGCGCATCAGCATGCGTTGTTCGAAACCGAAGTGGAGCCTTACCGGGTCGCCTTGCGGCTCGCTGCCGATGCGTTGCTGGCCGGTGTGGCCATGGAAGAGGCGTTCGCTCCGCTGGCGAGGTTCGAGCGCTGCATCAGCTGCTTCATTCTCGACGACGCGGGCAGGCAGATCGGTCAGGAAGTGCAGGGGCCGGCCTGGAGCACGGACGGCGCCTCGCTGCAACCCGTGGCGAATCCGCGCGATGCGCGCTGGGATCATCGGCCGTATTTCCGCAACGCGGTGTTGTTGCCGGGCGTGGCGGTGTCGAGTAATCCTTATCTCTCGCTGGCGAGCGGCAGGCCGTGTATCGCGGTGACGCTGGCGCTGCAGTTCGCCGCCGAGCGCTCCGTGATCGGAGTGGAACTGGACTGGTCGGCGTCGGGCTTGCCTTGGCCCGCGGCGGAGTAGTTTTTTTCTTTCCCGCAGTGCGGGCCTGACGGTTCGCGCGCTAAACAGGTCGCGTCAGTACCCACCCTTGGGCGATGCCGCCATCGTCGCAGTCTTTTTATACGACGCCGCCAGATCGGCCGCCGCGCGGCTCAGCAAACCCGTGTCCGTGCCGACAGCCACAAAAGTCGCGCCCGCTTCGAGGTAGTCGGCGGCAATCGATGGATCTGGCGCGAGCACGCCGGCCGCTTTGCCCGCGCGCAGCACGGTCTGGATGCCGTTGCGAATCGCTTCGCGCACGCTGGCGTCGCCGGGTTTGCCAAGCAACCCCATCGACGCGCTCAGGTCCGACGGACCGAAAAACACGCCGTCGACGCCATCCACTGCCGCTATCGCCGGCAGATTCTCCATGCCTTGCACGGTTTCCACCTGCACCAGCACGCACAACTCGTCCGCCGCCGTGCTCAGGTAATCCGGTATCCGGTTCCAGCGCGATGCGCGCGCCAACGCACTGCCCACGCCGCGAATGCCTTGCGGTGGATAACGCGTGGCCGCGACCGCGTCGGCGGCCTGTCCGGCGGTGTCGATCATCGGCAGCAACAGAGTCTGCGCGCCGATGTCGAGCAATTGCTTGATCAGCGCGCTGTCGCTGCGCACCGGGCGCACCACCGGATGCGACGCATACGCGGCCACCGCCTGCAATTGCGCCAGCGTGCTGCGCACGTCGTTCGGCGCATGCTCATTGTCGATCAGCAGCCAGTCGAAGCCGGCGGTGGCCAGCAGCTCGGTCACGTAGGCGTCGGCGAGCGCGGCCCACAGGCCGAATTGTGGTTTGCCTTCGGCAAGGGCGCGCTTGAAGGTGTTTTGCGGAAGGGACATGTCGTGTCGGCTCAAATGAGTTCAGATGAAATTCAAACCGATGCCGCCCAGCGGACCGTAGTCGACGTGGAACGTGTCGCCCGCGCGCGCGGCGATCGGACTGGTGAAAGAGCCGCTTAGAATCACGTCGTTCGCGTTGAGCGATTCATCGTATGGAGCGATCTTGTTGGCGAGCCAGGCCACACCGGTTGCAGGATGATTCAGCACGGCGGCCGCGAGACCGCTTTCTTCCACCGCGCCGTTCTTGTAGAGCAACGCGCCGACCCAGCGCAGGTCGACATCCAGCGGACGCACCGGACGGCCGCCCAGCACGATGCCCGCGTTCGCCGCGAAATCGGAGATCGTGTCGTAGACCTTGCGCGGGGCTTTGGTTTCGCGGTCGAACTGTTCGATGCGCGCGTCGATGATTTCCACGGCCGGCGTCACGTAAGCGGTCGCGTCCAGCACGTCGAACAGCGTGACGCCGGGCCCCTTTAGCGGCTTGCTCAACACGAACGCGAGTTCGACTTCCACGCGCGGCGCAATGAAGCGGTCCGCGCGAATGTCCTGACCGTTTTCGATGAACATGCTGTCGAGCAGCGGCGCGTAGTCGGGCTCGTCGATCTGCGACGAACGCTGCATCGCGCGCGAAGTGAGGCCGATTTTGCGGCCCTTGATCACGTGGCCTTCGGCGAGCTTGAGCTTGACCCACTCGCGTTGAATCGCGTAGCCGTCCTGCACGGTCATCTGCGGATAGGCGGCGGAGAAGTGGCGCAGTTGCGTGCGCGTTTTCTCGGCGTGATCGAGTTGTGCCGCGAGGTCGCGGATCGTCTGTTCGTCTAGCATGATGGATTCTCTCAGTGCCGCTATTCAGCCTTCAGGCGTGCGTGCAGGTTGTTGTGTTTCCACGTGCCGGCTTCGCTGAATTCATTGATCTCCAGCGATAAGGCTAGCCCATGCTGTTCGAATTCAGTGGCGAAGTGCTGCTTGATCAGCGCGAATAGCGCGTCGCCGGTAGCCTTTTTTGCCGCTTCGGAGCGGCCCGCGCCGATCTTCAGGTTCGCGTGCAGGAACGCTGCGTCGGCGCGGCCGTCGGCGATGCAGTACTGTTCGCAGCGCAACGCGCGCACGCGGATTCCGCCGAGCGGATAGACGCGCTGTTCGTTCTCGCGTTGCGCGTCGAGGCACTGCGCGAGCGCCTTGCACAGTTGGCCGATGCTTTCTTCGCCGGTGAGATTGGCGCTGTATTCGAGTGTCAGATGCGGCACGGTGAACTCCTTGCCTGGTATTCAGGCGGGTAGCGGCGTAACGGGAAAGATCGCGTTGATCTGGCCGGTGCCCGAACTGCCGAAATACGGCGTGACGACTTCCACCTTGCCGTCGTATCGATCCCAGCCGAGCGCGCCGAGCAGCATCGCGGTGTCGTGCATGCCGCCTTCGCCCCAGCATTTTTCGTTGTAGAGCGGCAGCATCTCGCAGAAGGTTTTCCAGTCGCCGGCTTCCCACAACTCGACCACCTTGCGGTCCATCTGTTCGAGAAACGGACTCCACACCTTGTGCATGAACTGCTCGGCGGTGCCGTTGTTGGCGAAGTGATGGCTGAGCGATCCGCTCGCCAGAATCGCCACGGTGCCCTCATAACGCTCCTCGATGGCCTTGCGCACCGCGAGGCCGAAGCGCGCGCTGGTGTCGAGGTCGTGCCACATGCACCAGCCCGCTACCGAGACGGTCTTGAAGTGCTGATCGCCATTCATATAGCGCATCGGCACCAGCGTGCCATATTCGAGTTCGAGCGTGGTCTCGCTGTGCGCGCGGCTTTTCACACCCATTTCGTTGGCGACTTCCGCGATCAGATTGCCGAGTTCGACATTGCCCGGATACGCGTACGGCATGTTCTTGATGAAATGCGGCAGTTCGTTGCTCGTGTAGACGCCTTCGAACTTCGGCGCGCAATTGATGTGGTATTCGCTGTTCACGAGCCAATGCACGTCGAACACGACGATCGTATCGACGCCCAGTTCGCGGCAACGCCGGCCGATTTCATGATGGCCGTCGATCGCGGGTTGTCGGCAGCCTTTATGCGGACCGTCGAGTTCGGACAGATATAACGACGGGACGTGAGTCACTTTTGCTGCCAGCGCGAGTTTGCCCATCACACCCCCCAGCGCGGAATGTGATGCGAGCCTAGCGACACGCAAACATTCTTCGGTTCGAGAAACACTTCATAGCTCCACGTGCCGCCTTCGCGGCCCACGCCCGATGCCTTGGTGCCGCCGAACGGCTGGCGCAAGTCGCGCACGTTCTGGCTGTTGACGAAGCACATGCCGGCTTCGACGGCGGCGGCAACGCGCAATGCGCGGCCGCTGCTCTCGGTCCAGATGTAACTCGACAGGCCGTAAGAGATGTCGTTGGCGAGTTTGATCGCGTCGGCTTCGTCGTCGAATGGAATCAGGCAGGCGACCGGGCCGAAGATCTCTTCCTGCGCGATGCGCATGCGGTTGTCGACATCGACGAACACGGTGGGTTGAACGAAGTTGCCTTTGCGCATGGCGTCGGGCAACTCCGGCATGTCGAGGCCGCCGCACGCGAGCGTCGCGCCTTCTTTCGGGCCGAGTTCGATGTAGCTGCGCACCTTCGCCAGATGGCCCTGACTGATCATGGGGCCGACAATGGTGCTGTCGGCTAGCGGATCGCCCACCGTCAAACGCTTCGCGCGCTCGATGAAACGTTCGGCAAAGCGTGCGTAAATAGAGCGCTGCACGAGAATGCGCGAGCCCGCCGTGCAGCGTTCGCCGTTGTTCGAGAAGATCATGAATACGGCGGCGTCGAGCGCGCGTTCGAAATCGGCGTCGTCGAAAATCACGAATGGCGATTTGCCGCCCAGTTCCATCGAAAACTTCTTCAGCCCCGCGGTCTGCACGATGCGGTTGCCGGTCGCCGTCGAGCCCGTGAACGACACGGCATGCAGGTCCGGATGCGCGACCAGCGGCTCGCCGGTGTCTTTGCCGAAGCCGTGCACCACGTTCAGCACGCCGGCCGGAATGCCGGCTTCGAGCGCGAGGTTGCCGAGCATCGAGGCGGTGAGCGGCGAGAGCTCGCTCATCTTCAATACAGCGGTATTGCCGAACGCGAGACAGGGTGCCACTTTCCATGTGGCCGTCATGAACGGCACGTTCCATGGCGAGATCAGCGCGCACACGCCGACCGGATGGAACAGCGTGTAGTTCAGATGCGTATCGGTCGGATACGTATGGCCGTCGACGCGCGTGCACATCTCGGCGAAGTAGCTGAAGTTGTCGGCGGCGCGCGGCACGAGTTGCTTGCGCGTTTGCGAGATTGTCTGGCCGGTGTCTTTCGTTTCGGTCTCGGATATCTCCGGCACGTTCTTCGCAATCAGTTCGCCGAGCTTGCGCACCAGCTTCGCGCGTTCCGCGGCGGGCTTGGCGGCCCATGCGGGAAACGCGTCTTTGGCGGCGCGCACGGCGGCGTCGACTTCTTCCGCGCCGCCTCGCGCGACTTCGGCAAGGACTTCTTGCGTCGCCGGATTGACTGTTTCGAAGTAGTCTTTCGCCGCGCTCGCTTTACCGTTGATCAGATGTTCGATTCGCATTGTTGTGTCCTTTGTTTGCTGTCCCATGCATCGCCCCCCGATCAGGCGCGGTTGAAATCCGCGTCGGATGCAATCGTATTGGCGAGACGGCCCAAACCGTCGATTTCGCAGACCACTTCGTCGCCCGCATTGACGTTGACGATGCCTTCCGGCGTGCCGGTCAGGATCACGTCGCCGGGTGCGAGGGTCATGAAGCTGCTCAGGTATTCGATCAGCGCCGGGATGTCGGTGACGAGATCGCGCGTGTTGCCGTGTTGCTGACGTGTGCCGTTCACGAACGTGCGCAATTCGAGTTGCGTCACGTCTTCGACATCGGCGGCGTCGACGAACCACGGGCCGAGCACCGTGCCGCCGTCGCGATTCTTCACGCGCAGGTTGGGGCGGTAATAGTTTTCCAGGTAGTCGCGGATCGCGTAGTCGTTGGCGATCATGTAGCCCGCTACATGCTGCATGGCGTTGTCGCGCTTCACGTTCTTCGCGGTTTGCCCGATCACCACCGCCAGCTCGCACTCGTAGTGCATGAAGGTGACGTCGGCGGGGCGGCGCGTCACGCCGCGATGGCCGACCACCGTGCCCGGTCCCTTGAGAAACACGAGCGGCTCTTCCTGCTTGTTGAACTGCAATTCCTTCGCATGCTCGGCGTAGTTCAGGCCGAGCGCGAAGATCGTGCCGACTTCGATGGGCGCAAGCCACACCACTTCATCCTCGCGACGTACGCGGCCATCGGCGAGACGCACGCCATTGGCGTCGGGATAGGCTTCATGAATCGCGCCTGCATACGCAACGCGGCCGCGCATCATGGCTGTTCCCCTTGTTGTTCTTCGGCGCCGACGAACGACACCGTGAGCGGCGGCATGGCGCCGATCGACAGCGTGGCCGTGTCGCCGATATGCGCGACAGGCGAACCATGCGGCACGCCGAGCGTAATGACGTCGCCCGCGCTGAGCGTCATGAAATCGGTCACGTCCGCGAGCAATTGCGCAACGTTGCGTACCGACGACGCGGTGCTCGCAGTGAATGCGTCCCGTGAGCCGAGCTGAACCCGGATCGGGAGGTTGTCCGGCGCTGCAACATGATGCGACGCAACCACGGCAGGCCCGACGACGCAGAAACCGTCGCGCGCACGGAATCGCACCGACGGCCGGTACACGCTCGCATGCGGCACGCTGAGGTCGGCGACCAGCGTGTAGCCGGCGATATAGTCGAACGCCCGTGCCACGCTGACCCGTGTTGCAGTGCGGCCAATCACGATGCCGAGCGACGCGCCGACTTCGACGCCCAACGCATCGTCCGGCACGACGACCCGCGCGCGGTGCCCGGCGAGCGTATTGCGCGGCTTCAAATAGAGCACGGGAGCTTGCGGCGGCGCTTTATACGGCACGGCGTGCACCGCATCGCCCAGCGCCGCGAGCGCGGCGCGGTCGTTCAGCAAGGTTCCATAGACAGCGCCGCGAACCGGCGCGCGGCAGGCCGTGCCGCGCGCGAGCAGCGCGGCCGCGGTGCGCGCATCCACGTCGCGCGGCAGCGCCTCGCCCTCGGGATGCAGCAGATGATCGGCAAGTGCAAACATAAATCAGCTGTCTCTCGGCAAAAACACTAACATGTTAGTAGTATTGCGCTTGATATCATCCATGGTCAATAGCCTGTCGGCTGATCGCGGGTTTTCCCTTAAGCTTCGACGGCTGCTTTTAAATCATCTTCCAACATGTCCGCTTCCGCCTCGACCCGAGTTTTGCACCGCAACCTGCCCATGCTGTTGCTGCGCGCCAGAGAAAAAATGATGGAGCGGTTTCGCCCGCTGATTACCGCGCATGGCTTGACCGAACAGCAGTGGCGCGTGATTCGCGCGCTCAATGAGCACGGCCCGATGGAACCGCGCCACATCTCCGATATCTGCACGATTTCGAGCCCGAGCATGGCCGGCGTGCTCGCGCGCATGGAGAGCATGGAGCTGGTGACCAAGGAGCGTTTCGCCGAAGACCAGCGGCGCGTGCTGGTGTCGCTCACGGACACGAGCGCGGAATTGGTGCGCGTGATTTCGAAGGATCTCGAAGCGCATTACCGCGAGTTGGAGCGCAAGGTCGGACCGGAGATCGTCGAGCGCGTGTATCGCGCGGTGGACGATCTGCTGGCGGGTCTGGAGGAAGAGGAGGAGTGAGGTAGCAGCTTAGCGGCGCGAGCCGGTGCCGCGGTGTTCTCTAACGTCGACGTGCATGCGCCGCTTCTTGTACGCGCAACGCGGACAGTGGCGCACGGTGGCGAGTGAAGTCGTCATGCGTCGTGCGATTTCCTTGTGCGAGAGGTCGTCGCCGTAGCGCTTGATCGCACCGCCGGCGCTGCGCAACAGAAATGTCATGCGCTGGCGCCCCCGCTTCACCAACCGTGAAAGCGCCGCCACTCCACGCTGTTGCCGTCCGGCGCCACCGCGTGATACTCGGGAAACTGCGCGCCGGTAGCGCATGCGTGATTCGGCAGAATGCGCAGTTTCATGCCGATCGGGAAGCGCTGCGTGACATCGTCGTGGGCGTCCGCGTCGTTCGCGGTCGGCGAGAGAACGCCGTGTTCCTGGTTGGCGCCGCTGACCACGTAGCCGGGCAGCGGCGTGCCGTTCAACAGGCACGGCTGGCCATAGGCGAAATCGTGCGACTGCTTCGAGGTGCCGCGATCCCGGCTCATCGCCATCCAGCCAGCGTCGAGAATCGCCCAGCCCTTGTCCGCCTGATGACCGATCACGGTGGCGAGCACGCTGAGCGCGATGTCGTCGAGTGCGCACACGCCGACGTTGTGCATGACGAGGTCGAACAGCACATACACACCCGCGCGCACTTCCGTGACGCCCTCTAACTGCGTGGCAGCGAGGGCAGTGGGCGTCGAGCCGACGCTGACCGCCGGGCAGGCAATGCCGGCTTCGCGCAGCCGTTGCGCGGCGCGCACGCAGCCGGCGCGTTCCTGCTCAGCGAGCGCCGCGAGTGCTTCGGGCGTGTCGAGCTCGTAGCTTGAACCGGCATGGGTCATCACGCCGCCCACCTTGACGCCGTTCTCATGCAGAATCCGGCCGACTTCGAGCAGTGTGTCCTGTTCCGGTGTGATGCCTGAGCGGTGCCCGTCCGTATCCACTTCGATCCACACCTCGAAGGTTTCGCCGTGCTGATCGGCGAATGCGGCGATGGCCGAAGCGGCGGTCGGATTGTCTACCACGAGCTTCAGATTGCAGCCCTGGCGGCGCAGCGCGAGCGCTCTCGGCAGCTTCGACGGAGCCATGCTGACGGCGTAAAGAATGTCGTCGACGCCGGCGGCGAAGAACGCCTCGGCTTCCTTCAATGTGGACACCGTAATGCCGCGCGCGCCGGCGGCGATCTGCGCACGGACGACGTCGATGCATTTGGTGGTCTTCACGTGCGGACGAAACGCGACGCCGAGCGTGTTCATACGCCCTTGCATTCGCGCGATGTTTCTTTGCATCCGTGCGATGTCGATCAACGCGGCTGGCGTTTCAATCTGGTCGAGTTTCATGCTTTCACCGGGAATTGGGGTTACGCGTGGTCATGCTGGTTCGCGCCGAAGCGAGCGAGCCACGGGACGAGCTTGTCGAGCGTCGGTGACTCGAGCTCGGGCGCCTGCGCGCCGTCCACGAGCGGCAGGCCGACGCGGTTGTGCCAATACGTCCGCAAGCCGACGGCGGCGGTGCCGAACATGTCGTAGCTGGAGCCGGCCACGAACGCCGCTTCGTGAGCTTGCACGCCGAGCTTTTCGAGCGCGAGGCGGTAGGGCAGAGGGTCCGGTTTGTACATGCCCGCTTCTTCGGCGGTGACGATGGCGTCCCAGCGGACCGGCAAAAGATGAGCCGCCTGTTCGCCGAGCCGCGCGGAGCAGTTGGTGACGACCGCCAGCTTGCAATGCGGCGCGAGCGTTTGCAACGCGTCGAGGGCGCCGCTCCACGGCGTGAGCGTCAGCCAGTCCGCTTCAAGCGCGAGCGCGGCGGATTCGGGCAGGCCGACTTGTGCGGCGGCTTCGCGCACCAGTTGCTCATATGCAATGTACGAGCCGCAGCCGTAGGTCAGCCGCAGATAGGCGGCGCGCCATGTCCGGCCCGCCTGTTCGGAACCGGCCGCGCGATTCCATGAGGTCCACGAGTCGAGCAGGGCAGTCAGGAGATCGAACAGGACCGCTTTGGGATAGGCGGCGGGCGCGGAGGCAAGAGTCATGATTGATTTGAGCGGCGGCGAACGGTGAGCTGATTATAAAGTTGCATCGGCGGCGCGGCGTTCAGATAGGCTAACTCATAGATTCAGCCAGATCGAATGATTCGTTTTGCGACCGCGCACACGCGGGTTTTGAACATTCATCGCCGCCAGGGCGGCTGCGGCCTGAACCTGCCTTGCAGATACTGCATGAAATGGCGGGTGCGCGCCGGCAGGCCCGCGCGTTGGTGCGTAAGCGCCATGACGTCGGCATCCGGCGCTTTCCATCCGGGCAGCAGACGCACGAGCTTGCCCCTCGCGATATCGTCGGCCACGTCCCATTCGGAGCGCAGGATCACGCCGCGTCCTTCGCATGCCCACTGGCGGATCACATCGCCGTCGTTGCAGCTCAAATGGGCGGACACGCGCACGCTGCGGCGCGTGCGGCCCTTGCTGAACTGCCACAGCGAGACATCTTCGTTGTTCTCGCGCAGCACGATGCAGGGGAGCTTGCTCAATTCATCCGGAGAATCCGGCGTGCCGATTCGCTTGATCAGCGCGGGCGCCGCGCAGACGAAGCGCGCATTCGGTGCAATCGTGTAGCCGATCAGATTCGACACCGGCAACTCGCCGATATGCACGACGATATCGAAGCGATCCATTGTCTCGGTCAGCGGCTTGTCGGATAGCGTAAGCGCGACGTCGATGTCCGGGTTCCGCTGCTGGAAATCGGCAATCGCGGGCGCGAGATGCCGCCGCCCGAACCCCAGCGGCGCATTGATCTTCAGCGTGCCGACGAGTCCGCCGCGGCGCATCTGCAGGTCTTCGAACAGCGCGTCGAACTGCTGGACGAGGTCGGCGCCCCGTTCGCACAGCAGCGTGCCTTCTTCGGTGAATTGCAGGCGGCGTGCCGTGCGGTTCACCAGTTGCGCGCCCAGCTTCTTTTCCAATTGCTGAAGACGCTGCGTGACCGCCGAGGGTGACAAGCCCAGCTTGCGCGACGCGGCGACCAGACTGCCGCTTTCGCGCAGCGTCAACAGGAAACGGATATCGGCCGAATCGTTCATATGAGCGGCGTTTGAGTTCGGAAGTCTGGCAGCTTAAAGTGTTTGGACTCGCGGTTCCAGTTCAGTCTGGCACGCGCGCCCGCGAATGCGGTGCGGCTCGCAAGGTAAAGTGATGCCTGCCTTCATGCAGGCGACGGCGCGAGCCGCTAAAGTATGCGTTTGCGCCGATTACCTGTTGCTTTCATTTGAAGAGAAGTCCACATGCCGTTGTCCAATGGGCCATCGAATGGTCCGTCAAACGATGCCGCGCAGAACAGCGCCTTGACCTTGAAACAGGCGGTGTTTCTGCATACAGGCTGGCGTAGTGCCGGAACGTGGGTCTGGTCGCGACTGCGCGAACTCGATACCGTGACCGCCTTTTATGAACCGCTCAGCAACGTGCTCGCGGATCTGAGCCTTGCCGATGTGTCCGCGTCGCGCCCCACGCTGACATCAGGACATCCGCCGCTCGACGCGCCGTATTTCGACGAATATCGCCCGTTTTTGCGCGACGGCGCTCTCGGTGTGGACGGTTACCGCCGGGGTTTCAGTCTCGATCGCTTCGCCAGCATACCGGATGCGGAATTTCCCGCCATGCAGGCCTATTTGCGCAATCTGTGCGAGCGCACCACCGAACAAGGCAGCGTACCGGTCTTCAAGTTTTGCCGTTCGTCCGGCCGGCTGCCGTGGCTGAAACAGGCTTTTCCGCAGGCCATGCATGTGGGTGTGCTGCGAAATCCCGCGTCGCAGTTCGCTTCGGGGTGGCTGCTCAGCCGGCAATGGAGCAACCCATTTTTCGTGGCCGCGCCGTTTCGGGTGCTGGGGCTGAATCAGGCGGACCCGCTAGTCAGGCAGGCCATCGAAATTTGCGGCGTGAGCTTGCCGCCGTCCGCGCCCACTTCGGATAACGCTTATGCAATGGCTTGCGAGCAGTATGCGCGCACGGCGGAAGGCAATAACGCATATCGGGCGTTCGTCGCTTTGTGGATTCTGTGTGCGTTGCGCATGGCGGGGGGCGTCGATCTGCTGATCGACATGGACCGGCTTGGAACATCGCGCGACTATGCGGCGGGTTTGCGCGCCGGCTTCGAAACGCAGAGCGGTTTGTCGCCCGCCTTTGGCAGCGCACGCGATCTGGTGGATGAGACGCGGCGCGGTGCGGCGCGCATGAGCGGCATCGACGGAAGGGCGATGCGTGCCGTGCATTCCGCCGCGCTCAAATTCCTCAAGGCACAGGGGGCCGCGGATGCCGCCTTTGTCGAAGTGATCCGCGAGAAGATGGTGCTGGCCAATGAATTGACCGACGCATGGCGCTGATGGCGCATTCGCCGCGCGACGGTAAATAACCCCGAACGCGGCGACGCAAATTCGCCGTCGTTTAAGCGGCCGCCGCCGACACAGCCGCCCGCAACCCCAGCAAATAACTGTCCACACCAAAGCCGCAAATCTGTCCTTTGACGATTTCCGCGAACACGGACACATGCCGGAATGCCTCGCGCGCGTGGATGTTCGACATGTGGATTTCGACCACCGGCACCGTCAGGATCGCCAGCGCATCGCGAATACCGTAGCTGTAATGCGTCCACGCGCCGGCGTTGATCATGACGCCGTCCGCGTTGTCAGTGAAAGCCTGGTGGATGCGCTCGCACATGGCGGCTTCGCTGTTGGTCTGAAAGCTCTCCACCTGCACCCCCAGTTCCTTGCCCAATGCCTGCAGGCTGCTGTCGATTTCGGCCAGCGTCACGGTGCCGTATTGCGCGGGATCGCGCTTGCCGAACATATTGTGGTTGATGCCGTGAAGCATCACGAACGTTTTCATGGGGTGTCCCTGGAGGATTGGAGTCAGTAAAGGCGCTGCGATATCAGTGCGCCGCCGCGGCCGCGGACGTCGTGTCGACCACGGCACCGGTATTGGCCGCTTCGACGATCGCCTCGGTAATGCGCAGATTGTGCAGGCCGTCGCGGGCGCTCACGAGCGGTTCAACTTCTCTGCGGATCACGCGCACGAAATGTTCGAGCTGAAGCTTGAGCGGATCGTCGCGAGTCATCTCGGCGACGCCGACCTGAAACGGCTTCCACCACGAACGATCCTCGGCCTTGCCATAGGTCTTCAGCCGCATGGTGGGCACGGCGAGCGAGCCAAAGGTGCCCGCAATGACGTAACAGTCTTCATCTGGATACGTCGGATAAGCCTTGTTTTCCTGCGAGGTCTGTTCCCAGCTGCGCGCACTCGCGGCCGTGTCGGACAACATGAAGCTGCCGAGCGCGCCGCTCGAAAAGCGCAGGTTGATCGCCACCGTGTCTTCGACCGGAAAGCCGCGTGTGGCGTGCGACGAAAACGCCTGCACGGCCACGATATCGCCGCACAGCATGCGCAGGTTGTGCACCTCGTGAATCATGTTCAGCAGGATCGGACCGCCGCCCGGCTCGCGCCGCCAGGGGGCGTCGGCGTAGTACTCGTCCGGTTTGAAGAAGACCGCGCTGCCCATCACCGCGACCAGTTTGCCGAGCCGGCCTTCGTCGATCAGCTGCTTCGCACGGGCCATGATCGGACTGTGCGCGCGATGATGCCCGATCAGCAACGGCACGCCGCGGCGTTCGACCTGGCCGACCAGCGTTTCGGCTTCACCGACCGTGGGCGCGATCGGCTTTTCGAGCAGCGTGGGCACGCCGGCCGCGAGACAGGTCAGCGCGTGCTCCACATGCAACTGGTTCGGCGTGGCCAGGATCACGCCGTCTGGGCGATCGCGTTCGAGCAGTTCTTCGAGCGTCCGGTAAAGCGGCACGCCGGCCTGCGCAGCGAGCGCCTGTGCCGCCGGCGACGGGTCCACGATCGCCGACAGCGTGCATGTGCCGCTCTGCTGCGCGACAGCCATGTGAGCGCGGCCGATATAGCCCGCGCCGGCCACGGCGATCCGGATCCTGGTCATGGATCGATTCCTTTGAAGTTCGATCGAAATGGCTTACGCAAGGGCTTTTTTGGTTTCTGCCATGGTCTCGGCCCGCATCCGGTCGTAGCTGTCCTTATCGATCGGCACCGCATTGGGTTCGCCCAGATCGCTCAACTTCACGCGGTAGTTCTCGCGGGCGGTCCATGCGGTCACGGCGGCAACGATGGTGATGGCGAACGTGATCGTGCCGATGATGAGCGGCACATTGGTCGATCCGGGCGGCGCGACATAGGCGAACAGCGCGGGCAGCAGGGCGGTGATCGTCGTGCCGATGTTCTGGCCGATAGCCATGGCGGAGACGCGTGAGCGGGTCGGGAACAGCTCCGGATAGAAGCTCGGGAAGATCGCGTTATAGCCTTGATAGATGATGCCCCACATGAGGATCGACATCACCATGGCGAGCGGCACGTTGCGGATGCTGATCGCGTACAGATAGCCGAACGACAGCAGACCCGCGCCGAGCGCGCCGACGACGATGGGCAGGCGCCGGCCGATCCGGTCAGACAGATTACCCACATAGGGAATCACCAGCACGGCGACGATGTTGCCGATCACCGGAATCCACAAATAGACGCTCTTGGAAAAACCGATGCCGTACGACGCCTGCACCGCATAGGCCGCGCCGAAAATGGTGGCGACGACCGGGATCACGTTCATCAACGAGCAGAGAATCACGCGCACCATATCGGGCCAGTTGTAGCGGAAAGCTTCGACAATCGGCGACTTGGGCACGTTGCCGCTCGCGTCTTCTTTGGCGAACGCGGGTGTTTCATGGACTTCGCGGCGAATGTAGTAACCCGCGATCAGCACCACGGCGCTCAGCAGGAACGGGATGCGCCAGCCCCACGAATTGAACGAGCTCTCTTCCATGAAGTAGGCGAGCGGCAGGAACACGGCGGCGGCGAGAATCTGGCCCGCCTGCACGCCTTGCAGGGTGAAACTGGCGTAGTAACCGCGCCGCCCGAATGGTGCGTGTTCGAGAATCATCGAACTCGCGCCCGAGATTTCACCGGCCACGGCGAAGCCTTGAATCAGACGCAGCACCACCAGCAGGGCGGGCGCGAGCAGCCCGACGCTGTGATAGGTCGGCAGAAAGGCGACTGCCATCGTCGAGAAGCCCATCAGGAACATGCAGACGAGCAGTACGTTCTTGCGGCCGTGAGTGTCCCCCCAGTGCCCGAGCACCACCGCGCCGATCGGCCGCGCGACGTAACCCACGCCGTAGGTGGCGAGCGAAGCCACGATGGCGATCTTCGGATTGCCCGACGGAAAGAACAACTGTGGAAAGATCAGGGCCGCCGCCTGGGCGTAGATAAAGAAGTCGTAGTACTCGAGTGCCGAGCCGATCCAGCCGCTGGCGGTTGCTTTGCGAGCCTGCGAGCGGCGTTCATGGCTGCCTGCCGATGTATTCGTTTCCATGGTGTCTCCAGAACAGAAATGTTTTTTGATCAGCTTCTACGGCTGGTTCATTGGCGTACTGAAAGCAAAACTATGCAAGCCAGGACTTACCTGGCCCCGACCGCGCGGCCTGCTTCCTACGCGCCAGGATGCTGCTGTGCAGCGAAGCGGTCTTCTGAAAAGTACAGGGTTAACGAGTACCTGGTTGTACCTAGTATTTCATCCGGCCAACATCCCTTGCCCGATCGGTTCGTTAAGTCTAGGGTAATGTGCTTCTGCACGGACACAATGCGGCCAGATGGAAAATCAGAATGCGCTCACAGCCAGCAATGAGTCGTTCCTGCGCGATCTGCAATTGTTCTGCAATATTGCGCGCCGGGGCAGCTTCGTGGCGGCATCGACGGAGATGGGTTTGTCGCCCTCGCATGTCAGCAAGCGCATCGCCATGCTGGAAGTGAGTCTCGGCGTGAAGCTGTTTCAGCGCACCACGCGCCGGGTCAGCGTGACGAGCGACGGCGAAGCCGCTTTGCAGTGGGCGCAAAAAATACTCGACGACGTGCAGGGCATGGCCGATGCGTTCGCCGATCGCCGCACCGAATTGCGCGGCTTGCTGCGCATCAGCACGAGCCTGAGGCTCGGACGCAAGCACGTGTCGCCGATTCTGGCCTTGCTGCGGCAGCGTCATCCGAATCTCGAGATCTGGCTGGAATTGCTGGACCGGCGCGCCGACCTGGTCGGCGAGAACTTCGATATCGACGTTCGCGTGGGCGAAGTGCATGAGCCGCACCTGATCGCGCACAAGATGGTGGAGAGCGCGCGGATACTCTGCGCGTCGCCGGAGTATCTGGAGCGGCGCGGCATGCCGCTCGAACTGGCCGAGCTGGCCCAGCACGATTGCCTGCTGTTTCGCGGACGCGACGACCGCTTCGGCGTCTGGCGTCTGAGCGGTCCGGACGGCGAAAAGAGCGTGAAGGTGACGGGCACCGTCGCGTCCAATCTCAGCGATATCGTCGTGCAGTGGGCGAGAGACGGTTACGGCGTGGTGATGGTGTCGATCTGGGACGTGGCCGAGAGCCTGCGCGCCGGTGAACTGGTGCGCGTGCTGCCTGATTACATGCAGTCCGCCGATGTGTGGGCGGTGACCGCGGAGCGTCTGTCGTCGTCGGCGAAGATCCAGGTGTGCATCGAATTTCTCCGGGAACAGTTGACGAGCGGCCCGTATGCGTTGGTGACGCGCGGCGTGGGCGGCTTTTGACCGAGCCACGCCGGTACGTGCGTTGACGCCTGAGCGAGGCTCACGTTCCAATACAGTTGCCACGCAAAAAACAATACAGTGAGGCGCGGTTTTAATTGGCTGTATCGGGAATATGACCGGCGCGGTCGATACAGTTGGCGGGTCTCGATGGAGCCTGCCGACGAGCGGATCGCCGCTCTGGCGCTGGGCGACGTAGCCTGATTTTTTGCCTATGGCCCGGTGCCGACGCGCCGCGGTTTATCCCGAACACGAGGTAAAGACATGAATGCAGTGAATGAACAAGCGAAGCTGTCGGTGCAGCAGTTGGGCCACTACATCGGCGGCGCGCCGGCCGCGCCGGCAAGCGGCCGCTTCAAGGACGTGTTCAATCCCGCCACCGGCAAGGTGAGCGCTTCCGTCGCGCTGGCGTCGGTCGAGGAAGTGGACGCGGCGGTGCAGGCCGCCAAGGCCGCCTTTCCCGCCTGGAGCGAAACCGCGCCGATCAAGCGCGCCCGCATTCTGTTCAAGTTCAAGGAGTTGCTGAACCAGCATCACGACGAACTGGCGATGCTGATTACGCGCGAACACGGCAAGGTGTTCACGGACGCGCAAGGCGAAGTGGTGCGCGGCATCGAAGTGGTCGAGTTCGCGTGCGGCATTCCGAACCTGCTGAAGACCGATTTCACCGATCAGATCGGCGGTGGGATCGACAACTGGAATCTGCGGCAGGCGCTGGGCGTGGTCGCGGGCATCACGCCGTTCAACTTCCCGGTCATGGTGCCGATGTGGATGTTCCCGGTCGCGCTCGCCTGCGGCAACACGTTCGTGCTGAAGCCGTCGGAACGTGACCCGTCGGCGTCGCTGCGTCTCGCCGAATTGCTGAAGGAAGCCGGTCTGCCGGACGGCGTATTCAACGTGGTCAACGGCGACAAGGTGGCCGTCGATGCGCTGATCGATCACCCGGACGTCGCGGCGCTGTCGTTCGTCGGCTCGACGCCGATCGCCGAATACATTCACACGGAAGCGTCGAAGCGCGGCAAGCGTGTGCAGGCGCTCGGCGGTGCGAAGAATCATCTGGTGGTGATGCCCGATGCCGATCTGGATCAAGCCGTCGACGCGCTGATCGGCGCGGCCTATGGTTCGGCGGGCGAGCGCTGCATGGCGATTTCGGTTGCGGTGGCGGTCGGCAACGTGGCCGACAAGCTGATCGAAAAGCTGGTGCCGCGCGTCAAATCGCTGGTGATTAAGAACGGCGAACATCTCGACGCCGAAATGGGCCCGTTGGTTACCGCTGAACATAAAGCCAAGGTGACGGGTTATATCGCCTCGGGCGAGGCGGAAGGCGCGAAACTGATCGTCGATGGCCGCGCGCATCCGGTGGCGAGTGAAGACGGCTTCTTTGTCGGCGGCACGCTGTTCGACCATGTCGGCACGGAAATGAAGATCTACAAGGAAGAGATCTTCGGCCCGGTGCTGGCGGTGGTGCGGGTGCCCGATTTCGCGAGCGCCGTGGATCTGATCAACGCGCACGAGTTCGGCAACGGCGTGTCGCTGTTCACCTCGGACGGCGGTGTGGCGCGCGCGTTCGGCCGGCAGATTCAGGTGGGCATGGTCGGCATCAACGTGCCGATTCCGGTGCCGATGGCGTGGCATTCGTTCGGCGGCTGGAAGCGTTCGCTGTTCGGCGATCATCATGCTTATGGCGAAGAGGGTGTGCGCTTCTATACGCGCTACAAGAGCATCATGCAGCGCTGGCCGGATAGCATCGCCAAGGGTGCTGAATTTACGATGCCGGTGGCGAAGTAATTCATTCGGCTGGATCGTTGTAATGAAAAAGCCGCGCCTGAATTGTCAGGCGCGGCTTTTTCGCATCTGCTCGCGGCAACGGCCACTTAAACGCCCGCGGACGAATCCTCTTCCGCTTCGCTCAACACAGCGTTTTGCACGGCGACCGCGGGGCTGACATAAGCAGGCGCCTGCCGCGGATCGTCGACGCTATACCGCAGACGCCCCGCTTCGAGATACACGCGCAACTGGCGGTACTTCACGAAATAGAGCAAGCCGACAATCGCCGCCGCGAATCCCGAAGCCGCGCCTACCCCGAGCGCCCAGCGCGGGCCGAAACGGTCCGCGACCCAGCCGACGACCGGCGCGCCGAGCGGCGTACCGCCCATCAAAATTGCCAGCAGAATCGCGATCACCCGGCCGCGCATGGCAGGCTCGGTGGTGACTTGCACGAGACTGTTGGTGGACGTCGAGAAGGTCTGCGTCGAGACACCGATCGCGATGAGCGTCAGGCCGAACAACAGGGTGCTCGGCATCAGCGAAGCCAGCGTACAGCCCACCCCGAACATGGCCGCCGCGCTGAGCAGCAGCACCATGCGCGGTTTCGCACGGCGCGCGGCAAGCAGCGCGCCGGTCACGGAGCCGATCGCCATGGTCGAGCTCAGCACGCCGTATTCGCTGGCGCCCGCATGAAACGCCGTGACCGACATCGTCGAAATGAAGATCGGGAAGTTCAGGCCGAAGGTGCCGATCAGGAACAGCATCAACAACGCGGTCACCAGATCGGGACGCTTCCAGACATACTTGAAGCCTTCCACGAAACTGCCGCGCGAGCGCGCCGCGTGCGGTCTCGGATGCAGTTCGTTTACCCGCAGCATGCGCAGCGACCCGAGCACGGCGACGAAAGACAGCGCGTTGATGAGAAACACCCAACCGGTGCCGACCGAGGCGATCAGCAAGCCGGCAACCGCGGGCCCGACCATGCGCGCCATGTTGAACGAAGTGGAATTCAGGCCGACAGCGTTCGACAGATCCTCTTCGCCGACCAGATCGGACACGAAGGTTTGGCGCACCGGCGAGTCGAACGCGGTGACGCAGCCGAGCAGCCCCGCGAATACATAGACGTGCCACAACTGCACGAGCCCGGTGACGGTGAGAATGCCGAGGCCCAGTGCGCAAGTGCCCATGGCCGCCTGGGTGGCGAACAGCAGCTTGCGGCGGTCGAAGTGATCGGCCGCATAACCGGTGAGCGGCAACAGCAGCAATTGCGGGCCGAACTGCAGCGACATGACGATCCCCACGGAGGTCGCGTTATGACGCGTGAGTTCCGTGAGGACGAGCCAGTCTTGCGCCGTGCGCTGCATCCACGTGCCGATGTTGGAGACGATCGCGCCGCTCGCCCAGACCCGGTAATTGAAATTGCGCAGCGAACGGAAAGTGCCTGTCACCGGACTGTTTCCCTGTGCGGGGTTAGCCCGGCGCGCGGGCTTCGCTGCATGGTCGAACCAGGCATCATGCGCGGGAACGCTCGAGCAACTCGAGGAGTTCCTGCGTCGTGCCGGTCTCGCCGAGACGCGGGAAGATGCGCGTGATGCTGTTGGTGTGAGCGTCCGCATTGAGGTCGGTCATGGCGTCGACAACCAGCGTGACGTTAAAGCCGAGTTCGTTGGCGTAGCGCGCGGTGGATTCGACACCGATGCTGGTCGCCACGCCCAGCAGCACCACTTGCGTGACGCCTTGCTCGCGCAGATAGGCTTCGAGATCCGTGTTTGTGAACGCGCCCCAGGTGCGCTTGGTGACCCGATGATCCGACGGCTGCGCGTTGATCTCGGGCACGAGGTCCGCGAAGCCGGCGGGGAAGTCGCCGGCGGGGCGCGCCTGTTCCGCGCGGCCCGGCGCGCCGCCGGTCACGTTGACGAGCACCACGGGCAGGCCGTGGCGGCGAAACGCGTCGGCGACGACAGCCGAGCGCTTGACGACTTCGCCGGTGGGATGCGCGGTGGGCAGCGCGACAATGCCTTGCTGCAAATCGATGACGATCAGCGCGGTTTTTGCGTCGAGCGTGGTGAGTGCCATGAGATGCTCCGTGAGAGTTACGAGTCGATGAGGCGTTTGAGCAAGTCGACGCCGGTCGCGAGTTGTCGTTGCTCGGCCGCCGAGAAGCGCGTCTGGATGGTGCGGAACAACCAGTCTTCGCGCGCCGCGCGGCTTGCCTTGATTTTCTTTCGAAAGGCGGGCGTGAGAGAGAGGACCGTTTGCCGTCCGTCGTTCGGATCGGGCGCGCCGCTGACGAGCCCGGCGGCTTTCAGAACCGAAAGCGTCTCGCCCATGGATTGCGGACGCATGCCGTGAGCACGCGCGAGCGCGGTTACCGTTGCCGGACCTTCGCGCTCCAGCAAGCCGAGGACCTGCACCTGTGAAGGGGTGAAATCGCCCAGATGCGATTCTTCACGCAAGCGGCGGCGCAGTTTGCCGACCAGCACGCGCAGGTTTTCCGCCATGGCGTGCAGGGATTCGGTGTCGGACGGTAAATCGCTCTTGCTCATGCCATGACAAATGTGAAGGTTACCTGCTAAGGTTACCTTCGTATCGGGCTGAGGTCAAGGAGGTCAGACGATCAGGCCCGAGCGGCGCGCGATGACGATCGCCTGCGTGCGGTTGCTTGCGCCGAGCTTCGCGCTGATATTGCGCAGGTGAAATTTGACGGTCGTCTCCGACACGAACAGCCGTTCGCCGATGGCGCGATTCGCCAGCCCTTCCGCGAGGAGCACCAGCACGCCGTGCTCGCGATCGGTCAACCCGTCGATCGTGCCGGCCGGAACGGTTTCGCGCGCGGCGTCGGGCAGCGCGTTGCACGCACACTCGACCCCCGCGACGAACGCCGCCGGGTGGGGGTTGGCCGCAAGCCACGCCGACCCGGCCGTCGTCCAACGGTAGGCGTCAAGCAACGCCGCCATCTGTCGCCCCTCTTCGGCGAACGGCTGAACGAATCCTTCCCGGCATGCAAAGGTCAGTGCGTCTTGCAGCGGCGCGGCGGCAAGCCTGACATCGCCACGCACGCAATGACCGATAGCGAGCAGGATGCGCAGCTTCAGCGCGCGTCGCAGCCGGCCGTCGCGCAGGGCCAAGGCGAGTTGCGCGCCGGCCTGCGCGATGCCGTCGGCATCGTCCGGGTCGTTCATCCGCAAGCGCAGGTCGGCGATTTCCACGGGTTCGAGGTCCGCCGTGAACACGCCGGCGTCGCCGTGGTGGTTGCGTCGCGCGGCCTGCGCCTGATAGTGGCGCGCGGCGGAGAGATTGCCTTCGAGCAGGGCAAGGCGTGCGCGTTCGAGCCACGCATGCGCCGAGAGTCTCGGCAGTCCGCGAGCGTGACCGAGGCGTTCGAATTCGGCCAGCGCGTCGCGCGCCTGTTCGCCGCGGCCCAGTTGCGCGTGAATGCGCACCCGCAAAGTCTGGCCGATGATCAGCAGATCGGCGACCCCGGATTCGCGCGCGATCGGCAGGGAGCGCTCGACCAACGCCTCGGCTTCGTCGAGCCGGCCGGCCAGATACAGCGTGTCGGCGTACAGAATTCCGAGCGCGGCCTTGCGCAAGGTCGTCTGCCGGTCGTCGTCCGACGCATGCTCGTACGCACAGCGATACCGGCCAATGGCGTCGCGCAGCCGGCCCTCGATCAGTTCGATCGCGCCGTGCAGTCCCTCGGAATAGGCCTCGCCGAGCGGACAGCCGAGCGCGCGATGCTGGACGATCGCTTCGTCGATCGCGGCCCGCGCGTCCGGCAGTTCGTTGCGCAGGATCATTCCGCCGGCCTGGATCGATTTCAGCCATGCGCCCGCGAACGTCGGCTCGTCGGGCACGACGACATCGCGCACCAGCCGCGTGTACGAATCGAGATCGTCGGAGTGCATCACGTTCATCACGCGCAACGTGGTCGCGGCGAGCCGCTGCTCGCCGGTCATCGCATTCGACGGGTCGGCGTCGAGCGCATCCAGCAGCGCCAGCGCGTCGTCGTAGCGCTGCAGGAACATCATTGCCCACGCATGCGCGACGCGCAGCGCGGGGAACGACTGCAGTTCATCCGCGCAGAACCGGTCGAGCCAGCGGCACAGCAGCCCGACCCGCCCCGCATGCAGCAGGCTCGCCGCGCAGGCGGCGACGCGCGTCAGCGCCGCCGTGCGTTCGCCGGCCGCCAGCGCATGGTCGACGGCCAGCACGTGCATGTCGCGCGCCCCGTACCAGGCGGATGCCGCGCGATGCAGCCGCTGCGCGTCCCGCGCATCGCGCGGCGCGAGCCGTTCGCGCAGGAAGGACGCAAACAGACCGTGATAGCGGTACCAGCCCGATTCGCCGTCAAGCGGCACGACGAACAGGTTCGCGCGCTGCAGACGGTCGAGCAGGTCGCGGCTGTCCTGGCGCCCCGTGACGGCGTCGCAAAGCGGCGCGCTCAGGCGATCGAGGACGCTCGTCTCGCGCAGGAAGCGCTGGACGTCGTCGGGCTGGTGGGCGAGCACGTCTTCCGTCAGGTAATCCGCGATGTCGCTTTGCGCATTCGCCACCGCGGCGACAAAGCGCGCGGCATCCGTGCGCCCGGCCAGCGACAGCGCGATCAGGTGAAGCGCCGCGGGCCAGCCCTCCGTGCGTCGATGCAGCGCGCCGATTTGCGCTTCGTCGAGCGCCAGGCCACGCTGGTCCCGCAGCAGCGCCGTGGTTTCCTGCGGCGAGAAGCGGATCTCGTCCGGCCCCAGCTCGCACAGCAAGCCCTTCGCGCGCAGACGCGCGAGGCCAGCCACCGTCCGCATGCGCGAGCCGATGACCAGCAGTGCGTTGTCCGGCAGTTGCTCGACAAGCCGGGAGAAATGATCCAGCACGTCCGCGCATTGCACCTTCTCGAAATCGTCGACGCACAGCACGAAGCGGCCAGGCCATGCCGCGATCCGCTCGATCAGGCCGCGAATCAGGTCCGCGCCGGCCGCGTGGACATCGAACGGGGAATGGCCATGCCGGGACCGCTCCGGCTCGACGCGGTCGATCTGCGCGAATGCACGCGTGAGATAGGCGAAGAAGCGGGCCGGGTCGTTGTCGTCCTCGTCGACGCGAAACCATGCGGTCGCCACGCCGGCCTCACGCATACGCGCGCAGAATTGCGCCAGCAATGTCGTCTTGCCGAAGCCGGCCGGTGCGCGGACAAATGCGGTCCGCGTGTCCGGGCAGCGCGCCAGCGCATCGTCGAGGTTCGTGCGGCGAACCTCGGACGACATCGGCGGCGGCGCCGCCAGTTTCGATGCAATCCAGTGATGATCTGCCATGGCGTTCACAACGTCCGAAATGCGGGATGCCTAACCTGTTGCAACCGTCAGGCTCGCTGCGGCCCGTTATCGGGCCATGCGGCGCGCGCCGTCTCTCGCGTTGCCCCGGTCGTGCACTGCGATGATTCCTGTCACGAGGTGCGGTGCACCAGGCCAACGCCGCCGGTTCGCGAACGGGAAGGATGCGATGTTACTTCCGCGCCGCTTGCGAATGCTCCGGGCATTTACCCTACGCGCGCCAGCTCGCCGCACAACGTCATAAACACTTCGTCGAGATGCCGGGCCCGAGCCTTCGAACCGCCGCAGAAAATCATCAGAAATGACGAAGAGCGCGATACGGGTGCAGCGGTAGACTCGCTTCGAACCAATCAGGAGACATGCACATGACCGTGCAACCAGAGGCATCGAGCAAGACTGCGCAGGCGTCGTCCGGCGCCACGTCTTGCCTGCCGGGCACCCTCGAGCACTGGGCCGCCGATCGCCCCGACGACATCGCGATCGTCGACGGCGATACGACGCTGACCTGGCGCGCGTGGAACGACATGGCGGACCGCGTGGCCCACGCGCTAATCAGCCTTGGTGCGCAGCCGGGCGACATCATCGCGATCCGTTCGCAGATTCGCCACGAGTGGCAGATTCTGCATGCCGCAGCCGCGAAGATCGGCTGCTCGGTGCTGCCGTTCAACTGGAGGCTGACGTCGCACGAAACGCGTTTCGTGCTGGAGGACAGCAAGGCCGCTTTTCTCGTGTTCGACGACGACGATCCGGCCGCCTGCCAGGAGGCCAGCGAAGGCCTGCCGCTCAAGGCCGTGATCTCGGTCGGCGCGGCACAGGCGCACGGCATCGTGCCGTTTTCGCGCCTGCTCGACGTCGCCCCGCCGTCGCCGCTGTTCTCGGCCGCGCGGCCGCCGCTCATCATCTACACGTCGGGCACGACCGGCCGGCCGAAAGGCGTCGAGATGGTCCACGCCGAGGTGACGCCCGAGTTGTTCGAGTACGTGGAGAGCGTCGAGGAAGCCGATCCGCAGCGTCCCGGCGCCGTCACGCTGCTTACGATGCCGATGCACCACGGCGCGGGGCCGGGCCTGTGCTGGAGTTCCATGCGGGCCGGCAACGCGATCGTGATGATGCGCCGCTTCGAGCCCGAACAGGCGCTGGCGGAGATCGAGCGCCACAGGGTCAATCACTGGACCGTCGTGCCGACGATGCTCAAGCGTATCGCATCGCTGCCGGCCGACACGCTCGCCCGTTACGACGTGTCGTCGATTCGCTCGATCCGGGTGGGGGCTGCGCCGGTGCCGAGCACGGTCCGCGAATGGACCGTCGCCCATTTCGGCCACGTGCTGCACGAAGGCTACGGTGCAACCGAAGTCGGCATGATTTCGCATCTGCGGCCGTCCGACATGCAGCGCAAGCCGGGGTCTAGCGGGCGGCCATACCGCCACGTGCACATCCTCATCAAGGACGAGACCGGTCATCCGCTGCCGGCCGGCCAGATCGGCGCGGTGTGGGTGAAGTCGCCAGTCGTGATCGACCGCTACCTGAACGGGCCGGAGCTTGGCCGGGACGTGCTCGACAGCGACGGTTATTTCGCGGTGGGCGATGCCGGCCGGATCGACGACGAAGGCTTCGTCTACCTGAGCGACCGCATCAAGGACATGATCATTTCGGGCGGCGTCAACATCTATCCGGCCGAAATCGAGGCCGCGATGATCACCCATCCCGCGATCGAGGACGTCGCCGTGATCGGCGTGCCCGACGACGAATTCGGCGAAGCGGTGAAGGCGTTCGTCGAACTGCGGGCCGGCGCATCGCTCGATGCCAAAACGCTGCAGGCGTTCATCCAGCCATTGCTGGCCTCGTACAAGCGGCCGCGCAGCATCGAATTCGTCGCGGAGCTGCCGCGCAGCACGGTCGGCAAGGTGCTCAAGCGCGAACTGCGCAACCCCTTCTGGAAAAATCAGGAACGAAGCGTATGAACAGGGAACAGACTTTATTCGATCTCACCGGCCAGGTCGTGCTGGTGACGGGGGCGGGGCAAGGCGTCGGCCGGGGCATCGCACAGACGCTCGCGGCGTTCGGCGCGGCGGTCGCGGTCAACGACTATTTCCTCGAACGCGCGCAGCAGGTGGCGGACGAGATCGAGGCGGCGGGCGGCAAGGCGGTCGCGGTGCAGGCCGACGTCACCGACTACGCCAGCGTCGCGCGCATGTTCGACGATACACGGGGCGCGCTCGGCGCCGTCGACGTGCTCATCAACAACGCCGGCAACGCTGGCGCGCAGCCCGATCGCCGCGACGGCCCCAAGCCATTCTGGGAGACCGAGCCGGAAGACTGGCGGCGTTTCATCGGCGTGAACCTCGACGGCGTCATGCATTGCAGCCGTCTGGCGCTGCCCGACATGATCGAGCGCAGGCACGGTCGCGTGATCACGATCATTTCGGAAGCGGGCCGCTGCGGCGAGGGCCACGGACTCGAAGCGTACTCGGCCGCGAAGGCCGGTGCGGCGGGCCTGATGCGCGGCATCGCGCGCAGTGTCGGCCGCTTCGGGGTCACGGCCAACAGCATCGCGATCTCGGCAACCGAGACGCCCGCGATCGCCGACGCGTTGACCAACACGGAGTTCATGAAGAAGGTGCTGGCGTCGTACGTGATCCGCCGGGTCGGTCAGCCGACCGACGTCGCCGCGATGGCGCTGTTCCTCGCCTCCGGCGCGAGCAGCTGGATCACCGGCCAGACCTATCCGGTCAACGGTGGTTTCTCATTCTCGATGTAAGGAGCGACGATGAGCGAACCTCTCGTAATCACCGAGCGGCGCGGCCCGATCCTGATCGTGACGATCAACCGGCCGCACGCGAAGAACGCATGCGACGCGGCCACCGCGCGCGCGATGAACGAAGCCGCCGACCGGCTCGATGCCGATGATTCGCTGTTCATCGGCATCGTCACCGGTGCGGGCGGCACCTTTTCGGCGGGCGCCGACCTGCGCGCGGCCGCGCGCGGCGAGTCGGCGTCGACGCCCGAGCGCGGCGGCTTCGGCTTCTTTCGCCGTCCGCCGTCGAAGCCGGTGATCGCCGCGGTCGAAGACGTCGCCGTGGGTGGCGGCATGGAACTCTGCATGGCGTGCGATCTCGTCGTGGCCGCGCGCGACGCGCGCTTCGGGCTGCCCGAGGTGCGGCACAACGTGCTCGCGATCGGCGGCGGGCTGTTCCGCACTGTGCAGCGCATTCCATACAACATCGCGATGGAATTCCTGTTGACCGGCGACCTGCAGACCGCGGAAACGATGCAGCGCTGGGGCTTCGTCAACCGCGTCACCGAGCCGGGCGAAGCGCTCGCGGGCGCGCTCGAACTCGCGGAGCGGATGCTCGTGAACGGGCCCACCGCGCTCGCCGCGACCAAGCAGGCCGTGCGCGCGTCGACCGACTGGCGCGAAGACGACGCATGGACGCTGCAGATGCCGATCGCCAACCGGGCGCTCGAATCGGAAGACCGCAAGGAAGGCGTGCAGGCGTTCCTCGAGAAGCGCAAGCCGGTGTGGAAGGGGCGCTGATCATGAACCGCCTGCCTGCCCGGATTGCCGTCCGCCTGCGGCTGCCGCTGATCGCCGCGCCGATGCTGCGCGTGTCGGGTCCCGAGCTGGTGATTGCCGCGTGCCGGTCCGGCGTGGTCGGTGCGTTCCCGACGGCCAACGCGCGCAACCTCGACGAACTCGACGCGTGGCTGACGCGGATCGGCGCCGCGCTCGCCGACTTCTCCGGCCGTGCCGCGCCATGGTGCCCGAACCTGATCATGCACCGCGACCCGGACACGTTGCGCCGCGAGCTGGCGCTGATCGTCCGGCATCGCGTGGAGATGGTGATCACCAGCGTCGGCTCACCCGCGCCGGTGATCCCGGCGCTGCACGACGCCGGCTGCCTCGTGTTCGCCGACGTCGCGTCGATCCGCCACGCGCATCGTGCGCTCGAGGCGGGCGCCGACGGGCTGATCCTGCTCACCGCCGGCGCGGGCGGCCAGACCGGCTGGCTGAACGGCCTGGCCTTCGCCCGCGCGGTGCGCGCGTTTCACGACGGCCCGCTGGTGCTCGCCGGCGGCGTCAGCGACGGCGAAGCACTGTTCGCCGCACGCGCGCTCGGCTGCGATCTCGCGTACATGGGCACCCGCTTCATCGCGACCGACGAGAGCATGGCATCGGACGCGTACAAGGCAATGCTCGTCGCGTCGGACGCGGACGACGTGATGCTGACCCGCGCGATCACCGGCTTGCCGGCGAGCATGCTGAGGCCATCGATCGCCGCGGCCGGGCTCGATGCCGGCACGCTCGACGAATCGATCACGCCGGAGCGCGCGCGCACGCTGTTCGGCGAGGCAAAGGACACGGCGCGCCCGACTCGCTGGAAGGACATCTGGAGCGCCGGACACGCGGTCGGCGGCGTGCGCGCCGTGCAGCCGGTCAAGCAGCTTGTGGCGGCGACCGCACGCGAATACGACGAGGCGCGCCGGCGCATGCTGGCCATGGAGGGAGACACACGATGACCATCGACTTTCGTCCGTCGTGGATGGACGACGATCTCGAACTGTACCGCGGGTCGGTGCGGCGTTTCGTCGAGACCGAGATGCAGCCCGACGACGAGGCGGCCCGCAAGCGCGGCCACGTCGGCAAGGAGATCTGGCGGCGCGCGGGCGAACTGGGTTTGCTCTGCACCGACATCCCGGGCCGGTACGGCGGCGCCGACGGCGATTTCCGCCACGAGGCCGTGCTGTACGAGGAAATGGCGCGCCGCAGCCTGACCGGCATGTGCCCGTCGATCCATTCGATCGTTGCGCATTACTTCCTGAATCACGGCACCGAAGCGCAGAAGCACGCGTTCCTGCCGCGTATGGCGCGCGGCGAGATCGTCGGGGCGCTGGCGATGACCGAGCCGGGCGCCGGCTCCGACCTGCAGGCGCTGCGCACGCGCGCCGAGCGCCGCGGCGACCACTACGTGCTCAACGGCGCGAAGACGTTCATCACGAACGGCTTCCTCGCCGGCGTGGTGCTCGTGGCCGCGAAGACCGATTCGGCCGCCGGGGCGGGCGGCACGTCGATCCTGATCGTCGAGACCGACGACTGCCCGGGCTTCCGGGTCGGCCGGCTGCTCGACAAGATCGGCCTGAAAGCGCAGGACACCTGCGAGCTGTTCTTCGACGACGTGCGTGTGCCCGCGGATCGCGTGCTCGGTGGCGTCGCGGGGCAGGGCTTCTACCAGATGATGTCCGACCTGCCGTACGAGCGGCTGATCATCGGCGTGATGGCGGCGGCCGCGATGGAGGGCGCGTACGAAGCGGCGCTCGAGTACGTGCGCTATCGCGAGGCGTTTGGCCGGCCGCTCGTGGAATTCCAGAACACGCGCTTCAAGCTCGCGGAGATCGCGACGACGATCAAGGCGACCCGCTGCTTCATCGACCGCTGCGTCGAGGACCTGGTTGCGGGGCGGCTCGATACGGCGAGCGCATCGATGGCGAAGCTGTGGGGCTCCGAACAGCAGGGGCGGGTCGTCGACGAATGCCTGCAGTTGTTCGGCGGCTACGGCTTCATGAACGAGACCATGGTCGGGCGCATGTACGGCGATGCGCGCATCCAGCGCATCTACGGCGGCACCAGCGAAATCATGAAGGAAGTCATCGCGCGCGCGATGTGACATTGCGCGTCGACACCATAGAGGAATACGAACCATGTTGCCTTTGCTCGACCCGACGCTTTACTCGGAAACCGGTACGGATGCGCTGCCCGATGCGCCCGCGCTGCGCGCCGTACGCTCCCCTGATGGCCATATCGGTTTTCCGCCGCAGCGCTATGGCTGCCAGGTGTCCGGCTCCAGCGGCGACGCGCTGCAGGACGTGCTGCTGACCGGGCGTGGCCGCCTGCGGGCGATCGCGACCGTGCATCTGCACGCGCAGCCGGTGCCGGCGGTGCCATTTACGGTCGTCGAAGTGGCACTGGACGACGGTCCGGTGGTGCGCGGCCTGCTGTCCGAGAACCAGCCGCTACCGCTCGAGCACGGCACGGAACTCATCACCCGGCTCGAAGAAACCGTGGATGCGACCGGGCGCAAGGTGCGCGCGTTGCGCTTCGCGGTTGCCGCTGCCCGCGACTGATCCACTGATCCATCAACAGCATTCATCTTTTCCATATGGCCAAGACACTTGCAGAACTTCGGCCCGTCTACGTCGTTGGCGTAGGCTGGCATCGCTATCAGGAACCGACCGACACGCCCTACGTGCAGCTCGGTCTCACCGCCGTGCGCCAGGCACTGCAGGACGCGCGCGCCGAGTGGGCGGCCGTGGAAACCAGTTACGTCGGCACCGGCCGGCTCGGTATGGCGAGCGGCCGGCCGATGCTCAGCCACCTGGGGCGCAACGAAGCGTCGATCGTGCACGTCGAGAACGCGTCGGCGTCGGGTTCGGCGGCGTTCCGCCACGCCTGTATCGAGGTGGCGGCCGGGCTCGCCGACCTTGGCCTCGTGGTCGGCGTCGACAAGAGCAACGGGCCGGCGCGCGTCGCGCTGACACAGACCGGCGTCGCCGATCTCGCCCGCGACGAAATCGCGCCGTTCACGCATTTCGCGCTGCTGACCGATGCCTACATGGCTCGCCATCGCATCGGCATCGACGAGGTCGCACGTGTCGCGGTCAAGAACCACCGCAACGGCGCCGCGAATCCGAACGCGCACCGGCAGAAAGTGCGCACGCTCGACGACGTGCTGAACGGCCGCGCGGTGTCGGGCAAGCTGACCACGCTGCAGTGCTGCCCGGTCGGCGAGGGCGCGGCAGCGGTCGTGATCGCCTCCGAGGATGGCATTCGCCGGCACGGGCTCGATGCGGCCCGCGCGATACGCGTCGCGTCGTCGGCCGCGATCAGCGAGATCGTTTATCCGGCCGGCGTCGATTTCGACGCGGAACTGACACGCCGGGTCGGCGCGCTTGCGATGCGGCAGGCGCAGGTGTGCCCGGCCGACCTCGACGTACTCGAACTGCACGACGCGTTCGCGATCGAGGAACTGCAATACCTCGAGGCGCTCGGCGTATGCGGCCCCGGCGAGGCGGCGGCGAGGCTCAAGGCCGGCGCGTACGACATCGGCGGCGAGCTTGCGGTGAGCCCGTCGGGCGGCCTGATCGCGATGGGGCATCCGCTCGGGCCGACCGGCGTCGGCCAGATCGGCGAGATCGCGATGCAACTGCGCGGCGAAGCCGGCGCACGCCAGCAGCGCGACGCGAAGACCGGTCTCGCGCACATGGTCGGCCTCGGCGCGGTCGCCTATGCGCATGTGCTGCGGCGGGACTGAGCGGATGGCGGCGACCGCAGACCGGCAGGTGGACGACCCCGCGGGCGGGCGCGCTGGCGCGCCGACGGCGGCCCCCGGCGCCGCTGCCACGCCGCTCGTCTATCCGTTCGGCACCGGCCCGGCGCCGGGCGCCGCGCACGAACTTGCGCCGGGGGTGCGCTGGATCAGGCTGCCGTTGCTCGGCGAGTTGCAGCACATCAACGTGTGGGCGATCGCCGACGGTGGCGGCTGGGCCATCGTCGACTGCGGGCTGTTCACGGCGGAAGTCGTCGCGGTGTGGGAAACGCTGCTCGAAACGGGCCTCGAAGGACGGCCCGTTACCCGGATCGTCGTCACCCACCAGCATCCCGATCACGTCGGCATGGCCGGCTGGCTCGCGCGCCGGTTCGGCTGCGCGCTGTGGATGACGCCGCCCGAATATGCGGCCTGCGCCGATACGCAACGCGGCGAGCGACTCGATGCGGGCGTCGCGTTCTATCGCGCAGCGGGCTGGCCGCGCGATGCGCTCGAGCGCTACCGCACGCAGGCGAACGACCTGCAACGCTACGTCGACGCGCTGCCACCGGACTTCACGGCCCTGCACGATGGCGACCGGCTCACGCTCGGTGGCCGCCTCTGGGAAATCGTGACCGGCAGCGGCCACTCTCCGGAGCACGCGTGCCTGTGGTGCGCCGAACTCGGCTTGTTCATTTCCGGCGACCAGGTGTTGCCGACGATTTCGTCGAACGTCTCGGTGACGCCGGCGAGTCCGCGCGCCGACCCGCTCGGCCGCTGGCTCGCATCGCTCGACAAGCTCGCGCGGCGCATTCCCGACCACGCACTGGTGCTGCCCGCGCACGGTCTGCCGTTTCGCGGTCTGCACCAACGCCTCGCGCAACTTGCGGCGGGGCACGCCGGCGGCCTGCAACGGCTGCGCGACGCGCTGTCCCGGCCGGCGCGCGTCGTCGATCTGCACGGCGCGCTGTTCAGGCGCGTGCCTGGCGGGTCGCCGTTCCACTTGCGGCTCGCGTCGGGCGAGTGCGTTGCACATCTGAATCGACTGATCGCACAGGGCGAAGTCGAAGTGTCGCGGGATGCTGACGGTGTCGACTGGTATCGGCTGGTACGGGCTGGCGCCGCCCACGACGACGGCCTCTTCAGGCTAGTCCGAGGCGGCGCGCGCCGCACCCGCCGGCGGACCGGCAAGCACACGAGCACGCTCGCGAAAGCGACCCGCGCAGCGCATAAGAACAAGCGCCGGCGGGGCCGCCGGTTTGGGGGGGCCCCCCGGCCG
>NZ_JAQQDJ010000010.1:0-373331 GCF_046028095.1 Paraburkholderia phytofirmans | reverse complement strand
GGCGGCAAAGAGAAGTAGGTGCCGCCCCGCACAGGGGCAACGCTAATAGACCACAAAGAATTCAAGGAAAGGCCAACACCCACAACACCCAAAAAAACAACCACCCACCGACCAACCAAACACCCCTCACAACGCCGCAGGCAAATTAGTCACTTTAGCATTCCGAAGATAAAGCAAAGTAGACAACCCCACCCCTGCCGCAGCGGCAACAGCGGCAAAGAGAAAAACCGACCCATACCCAAACTCCCCGGCGATATACCCGGCCAGCGGCCCAGTAATCCCAAGCGAGAGATCCAGAAACACCGAATAAGCCGACAAAGCCGCCCCACGACTAGCCGGCGGCACGAGCCCCACAGCCTCGACCCCGAGTGCCGGAAACAC
This sequence comes from Paraburkholderia phytofirmans, assembly GCF_046028095.1. Taxonomy (GTDB): domain Bacteria; phylum Pseudomonadota; class Gammaproteobacteria; order Burkholderiales; family Burkholderiaceae; genus Paraburkholderia; species Paraburkholderia phytofirmans_A. Next base: position 372,950 of record NZ_JAQQDJ010000010.1, on the reverse strand, counting down.
CAACGCAAACCCAAACCCGGTCAAAGCCGCCCCAGCCAGCGCAACATGAGGCTCAGGCGCCAACCACAACATCAACAACCCAGCACACTCAAACGAAAACGAAGCAATCGCGACCCGAAACCCGCCGTATGTCTTGATCGTATTGGCAAACAACAACCGCGCGCCAATGAACAGCGTCCCGAACACCGTCAACGACAAAGCCGCATTCGGCCAATGCTTAGCCGCATAAAACAGCGTGATAAAAGTAGCGATCGACCCAAACCCGGCCGAACCGAGCGCCAAGCCAATCCCATGCGGCAACACCCGCGTGAACACGCTCCGATACGACATGCGCTCGCCATGCACAATCGGCACCGGCGCGATCGGCCGAGCCAGATAAAAACCAAGCGCCGCGAGCAGAATCACCAGAATCCCCAAAGCGGCAAACCCAACCGTATGCTCGATCGCCACGCCCAGCGGCGCGCCGATTGCCAGCGCGCCATACGTCGCGATGCCGTTCCACGAGATCACCCGCGCATTGTTGCTGGTGCCGACCCGGCCGATGCCCCACAGAATCGCACCCGTGCCGCACAGACTCTCGCCGAAACCCAACACAAGACGGCTGCAGACCAAAAGCCCAAGACTCAGCACCGGCCAGCGCCCACACAGCACGGCCAGCAGCAGCAAAACCCCGCTCGCACCACAACCCAGCAAACCGATCGTCACAGTCCGCTTCGGTCCCAACGTATCCGCAGAACGTCCAGCCAGCGGCCGCGACGCCAGCGTCGCCAGGTATTGCACGCTGATCGCTGCACCCGCCAGCACGGCGCTGTAACCCAGGTCGTCGTGGACGTAGCCCGGCAGCACCGCGAGCGGAATTCCGATCGTCAGATAGCAAAGAAACGTGAAAAAGACGACCGGAATGATCTGCATGGTCGTCGCAAATTCGCTGCGAGGTGTCGCTGAGTCGGTGGACATGGGGAAAACGAGACTTGAAATCGGCGGGAAGGCGTGATTTTCCCATGGAACCGATTCTCTTGCAGGACTTGCTTAATAATTCGTCGGACGAAAAACCCTTCCAAGAACCATATAGTGGTCCGTTTTGGTCGCGCGAGTGCCTAATTTTTGAGCGCAACCAGCCAAAACACCGCGATTTAAAATGTCCGTTATGCTGCATAAAATTTAAAAACACAGAAAAAAATCATAATCACCATAAGCTAATCGCCTCCCAAACCCATCTCGATATCTTTTCGCGGATATGTCCCGCATGCGATCCGAGCTATGGGTTGTATTTATTGACGGTGATAGTTTTCGAACCATCACTGCTGCAGGTCCCCACGGACACAGAACATTCGAGAGTAACGAGACATGACTGAGCCGATTCGCTTCTACCACCGCAACGCGATCCGCGAGATCAAGGACGCGCCCGTCACCCGCACCGTCCTGCAATATCTGCGCGAAGACGCGCATTGCACCGGCACCAAGGAAGGCTGCGCCGAAGGCGATTGCGGCGCGTGCACGGTCGTGATCGGCGAGCGCAACGCGGCGGGCGGCGTCGACTTCAAGGCGGTCAACGCCTGCATCCAGTTCGTGCCGACGCTCGACGGCAAGGCGCTTTACACCGTCGAAGACCTGCGCCAGCCGGACGGCTCGCTGCATCCGGTGCAGGAAGCGATGGTGGAGTGCCACGGCTCGCAGTGCGGTTTCTGTACGCCGGGTTTCGTCATGTCGATGTGGTCGCTGTACGAAAAGCACGGTCACGAACATAGCTGTGCAAACAAGACCGTGCCGTCGCGCGACACGATCAGCAACGCGCTGACCGGCAACCTGTGCCGCTGCACGGGCTATCGCCCGATCGTCGACGCCGCCGTGCGCATGTTCGAAGCGCCCGCGCCGAAAGCGCCGGTCAACATCGAAGCGCTGTCGAAAGCCCTCGCTACGATCGAGCGCAAGGACACCTTCCACTATCAGCACGCCGGCCAGCAATTCGACGCGCCGCGCACGGTCGAAGCGCTCGCGAAGATCAAGGAGGCCGCGCCGGCCACGCGCATTCTCGCCGGCAGCACGGACATCGGCCTGTGGGTCACCAAGATGATGCGCGACCTCGGCAACATCGTGTATGTCGGGCAGATCGCCGAATTGCAGAAGCTCGAAACCAACGACGAATGGATCGAGATCGGCGCGGGCGTGAGCGTCGAGAAGGCCTACACGGAAATCGTCAAGCAGTACCCGGAACTGTTCGAAATGCAGCAGCGCTTCGCATCGCTGCCGATTCGAAACGCCGGCACGCTCGGCGGCAATATCGCAAACGGTTCGCCGATCGGCGATTCGATGCCGGGCCTGATCGCCCTCGGCGCGCGCGTGATCGTGCGCGGCGGCGAGATCGAGCGTGAAATGCCGCTCGAAGACCTGTACCTCGCGTATCAGAAGAAGGACATGGCGGAGCACGAGTTCGTCGTCGGGCTGAAAGTGCCGTCGCGCACTGGCGTACGCAAGAACCTGCAGTTCCGCACTTACAAGCTCTCGAAGCGTTTCGATTCGGATATTTCAGCGGTGTGCGCCGCGTTCTCGTTCATCGCCGACGGCAATGTGATCCGCGAGCCGCGCATCGCGTTCGGCGGCATGGCGGCCACTTCCAAGCGCGCGACGCACGCTGAAGCCGTGTTGCGCGACGCCGAATGGCACGAAGCGACCGCACAAGCCGCGATGCTCGCGCTCGGCAACGACTACGCGCCGCTGTCGGACATGCGCGCGACCAGCAACTATCGCCTTGAATCGGCGAAGAACACGCTGTACCGCTTCTGGCTCGAAACGCGGCCGAACAATCCGCTGCCCAAGAGCGCGCTGGATGTGCGCGCGGTTGCTGCGGCGTGCGCGCCTGCAGGCGTCTAAGCAGAAGCCCAACGGATACGGAGAACACACACAATGAATCAGCATGCCGAACCGTTCCTGAAAGACCTCAAGGAGCTCGACGACTTCACGCAGGTGCACGTCTCGCGTCCGCATGAGTCCGCGCATTTGCACGTGAGCGGCCGCGCGACCTACACCGACGACATTCCGACGCTCGCCGGCACGCTGCACGCCGCGCTCGGTTTGTCGTCCAAAGCGCACGCGAAGATCGTCTCGATGTCGCTCGACAAGGTGCGCGCCACGCCGGGCGTGGTCGCGATCTTCACCGCCGACGACATTCCGGGCGTCAACGACGTCGGCCCGATCATCCACGGCGACGATCCGATTCTCGCCGACGGCCTCGTGCAATACATCGGCCAGCCGATCTTTATCGTGGTCGCGACATCGCATGACACCGCGCGCCTCGCCGCGCGCCGCGCCGAGATCGTCTACGAGGAACTGCCGGCGATCCTGACCGCGCAACAGGCGCGCGCCGCGAACCAGCACGTGCTGCCGCCGATGAAACTCGCGCGCGGCGAAGCTGACACGAAGATCGCCCGCGCCGCGCATCGCGAAGCCGGCGAAATGCTGCTCGGCGGCCAGGAACAGTTCTATCTGGAAGGCCAGATTTCGTACGCGGTGCCGAAGGACGACGACGGCATGCACGTCTACTGTTCGACGCAGCACCCGACCGAAATGCAGCATATGGTCGCGCACGCTTTGGGCGTGGCGTCGCATAACGTGCTGATCGAATGCCGCCGCATGGGCGGTGGCTTCGGCGGCAAGGAATCGCAATCGGGTCTGTTCGCGTGCTGCGCCGCGCTCGCCGCGTGGAAGCTGCTGTGCCCGGTGAAACTGCGTCCGGACCGCGACGACGACATGATGGTCACGGGCAAGCGCCACGACTTTCACTACACGTATGAAGTCGGCTACGACGACAAGGGCGTGATCGACGGCGTGACGGTCGACATGACCTCGCGCTGCGGCTTCTCCGCCGACCTGTCCGGCCCGGTGATGACACGCGCGCTGTGCCACTTCGACAACGCGTACTGGCTCTCCGACGTGACGATCGACGGCTTCTGCGGCAAGACCAACACGCAGTCGAACACGGCGTTCCGCGGCTTCGGTGGTCCGCAAGGCGCGTTCGCGATCGAATACATCATGGACAACGTCGCGCGCTCGGTCGGTGAAGATTCGCTCGACGTGCGCCGCCGCAATCTGTACGGCAAGACGGAGCGTAACCAGACGCCGTACGGCCAGATCGTCGAAGACAATGTGATCCACGAGTTGATCGACGAACTCGAAGCGACCAGCGAATACCGCGCGCGTCGCGCGGCGATCAACGAGTTCAACGCGAACAACGAAATCCTGAAGAAGGGCATGGCGTTGACGCCGGTCAAGTTCGGCATCGCGTTCAACGTGACCCACTTCAACCAGGCCGGCGCGCTCGTGCACATCTATACCGACGGTTCGGTTCTGGTGAACCACGGCGGAACCGAAATGGGCCAGGGCTTGAACACGAAGGTCGCTCAGGTCGTCGCGCATGAACTGGGCATCGGCTTCAACCGCATTCGCGTCACGGCGACCGACACCAGCAAGATCGCCAATACATCGGCGACGGCGGCTTCGACGGGTTCCGATCTGAACGGCAAGGCCGCGCAGGACGCCGCGCGCCAGTTGCGCGAACGTCTGTCGGCGTTTGCCGCCGAGCGTTTCGGCGCGGGGAATGTGAGCGCGTCGGAAGTGCGTTTCATGCATGACCGCGTCGTGGTCGGTGACGCGATCGTGCCGTTCGAAGAAGTGATCGCGAAGGCTTACGTCGCGCGTATTCAACTCTGGTCGGACGGTTTCTACGCGACGCCGAAGCTCTATTGGGATCAATCGAAACTGCAAGGCCGGCCGTTCTATTACTACTCGTACGGCGCGGCCGTTTCGGAAGTGGTGATCGATACGCTGACCGGCGAAATGCGCGTGCTGCGCGCGGATGCATTGCATGACGTGGGCGCATCGTTGAATCCCGCGCTCGACGTCGGTCAGGTGGAAGGCGCGTTCATTCAGGGCATGGGCTGGCTCACGACCGAAGAACTGTGGTGGAACGCGGGCGGTAAGCTGATGACGCATGCACCGTCCACCTACAAGATTCCGACCGTCAACGATACGCCGCCCGATTTCCGCGTGCGCCTCTTCAAGAATCGCAATGCGGAGGACAGCATCCATCGTTCGAAGGCGACCGGCGAGCCGCCGCTGCTGCTGCCGTTCTCGGTGTTCTTCGCCGTGCGCGACGCGGTGTCGGCAGTCGGCGACCATAAGGTCAACCCGCCGCTGAATGCACCCGCGACCAGCGAAGAAATCCTCAAGGCGGTGGGCGCGGTGCGGGCCGCAACCGCGGCAGCGCGTTCATAAGCGTGACCGTAGCGCAGCAATGAGCCGGGAAAGAAGCACGTGAACAACACACTCACTGGAATGATCGCCATGAACGATTTTTCATCCGTTCAGATCGGCCGACGCAGCGCCGTGCAGATGCCGAGTCCGGCGCCGATGCATATCGTGCTGTTCGGCGCGGGGCACGTCGGGCACGCGCTCATCAAGCTGCTTGGCAGCTTGCCGTGCGTGGTCCAGTGGGTCGACGAACGCGACGAACTGTTCCCCGACGAAACGCCCGCCAACGTGCAAGTCGAAGCGACCGACACGCCGGACGCAATCGTCGATACCGCGCCGCCCGGCGCCTACTTTCTCGTGATGACGCATAACCACGCGCTCGATTTCTCGCTCGCCGCACGCATCATGCGGCGGCGCGATTTCACCTATTTCGGCATGATCGGTTCGAAGACGAAGCGCGTGAAATTCGAGCGTCGTCTGCTCGATCGTGGCGTGGATCTGGATCGGCTGGTGGAGATGACGTGTCCGATCGGCGTGGCCGGCATCGTCGATAAGGCGCCTTCGGCGATTGCCGTGGCGGTGTGCGCGGAGTTGTTGCAGATCCGCACGCGGCAGTTCGTGGCGCAACGCGCAACGCAGCAGCTCTGCGCGAGCGTCTGATGTCTGAGCAATAGATCGAATCAGAACGAGGCGCTCGACCGGCGCCCATCGAACTGTAAAACTCAAAAACGTCAGCCCGTTGCGGCTGACGTTTCCTTTTTGGGCGCCCGCTTCGCGCGCCGCACCTTCCGCGCGACCAGCGTATCCGACACTTGAGACATCAGCGTGCGCAGCCAGCCGACATCGCTCGGCCGGTCCGGCTGCGGATGCCACAACTGATAGCACTTGATGCGTGGGAACGGAATCGGCACATCGACCACCGCGAGCGGCAGCATGTCCGCGTAGTGCATCGCAAAGCGGCGCGTCGTCGTGAAGATCAGATCGGATTGCAGCAGCGTCTGCGGCACCAGCCCGAAGTAGGGCAGCGTGGCGACGATGCGGCGCTCGGCGCGCGCCCGTGCGAAGCCGATGTCGATGGCGCCGCTGCTCGCGCCGCTATACGGCGTCGGCGCGAGATGCGGCGCGGCGAGATACGCTTCGCGCGTCAAAGGCATGCGCGTCAACGGATGATCGGCGCGCATCATGCACACCACGGTGTCGGAGAACAGATCGCTGCGTTCGAAACGCGGCTCGGGCTTCGGCCAGTTGCCGATCACAAGATCAAGTTCGCCGGCGTCGAGCGCGGCGGAATAATCGAGCAAAGGGCTGAGCGAACCGATCTCGAGCCGCGCATGCGGCGCCGCCTCGCGAAACTGCGCGATCACCGTCGGCATGAAGAAGTCGTTCAGATAATCCGGCGCGGCCACGCGAAACGTGCGGCGCGAGCGGCCGGGATCGAAGTCGCCGTGCGGCGTCGCCACGAAGTCCACATCGCGCAGCACGCGTTGCGCGGAAGCCAGCAGCGATTCGCCATATTCGGTCGGCACCATGCCCGACTTGCCGCGCACGAGGATCGGATCGTTCAGCGTTTCGCGCAGTTTGCGCAGCGCGGTGCTGATGGCAGGCTGGGTCTGATTCAGACGCAATGCCGTCTGCGTGACGCTGCGCTCGACCAGCAGCGTGCGCAGCACGCGCACGAGCCAGATATCGAGGGAAGCGGCGGTGTCGTCCATGGTTTAAGCAAGGCGGGGCAAACGAATCGGATCCGATGAAGCGTCTTACGGAGCCGCTCGCGAGATTCTCGCAAGCGCGCGGCGCCAACGCGCATGGCGCGAAGGTCATAACCTTAGGCCCGTTTGCGGTGTAGCGGCATAGCGGCCACGGTATGGCCGGCATCAGCAAGCCTGTTTTGCCGCGACAAAACCACGTAAGCGCCCTGCGGCGCGCGTTTTGTCCGCGCTACGCTTACGTATCGCCTACGTTTGAATGTCCACGAGCCCCGAGGGCAGCGAACTGATCCGTTTGACTTCTTTCGATTCGAGCCAGTTCGGCGTGCGCGCGCAGTACAGCACCATGGGCAACGCGTCTTCGCCCCAGAACAATTGATCGTTCAGAAAGAAGGTCGGCACGCCGTAGACGCCGAGGCCGATCGCATCCGCCGTATTGCGCTGCAATTGCTCGAGCACGGCTGCGCTTTTGATGATCTCCGGACCGTCGGGCATGCCGACGCGGTCGCACAACTCGGCAAAGGCTGCTTCGGTGGACGGATCGCGTCCTTCACGCCAGATGAAACGGAAGATCTCGCGTACAAACTGGACGTCGCCGTTCGCCGCGGTGGCTAGCAGCAGCGGCTTCATGGAGTCGAAGGGATGCGCCGGCGGCATCTTGTACGGAATGCCGAGTTGCTCCGCGCGAAACAGCGCGTGCCGATACATGAAGGTACGTTTCGAGGGCACGCCGTAAGCCGGCCGCTGTCCCCAGTGACGGTACAGATCGTTCAGTACGACCGGCGTGAACACGAAGTCGAAGCCCGGCCATTTGTCGTGTTGCTCCAGCAACAGATAGGTAAAGGGCGAGACAAAGTCGTAAAACCACAGCGGTTGCCTGGCGTCGATGCCAACGGTCATAAATGTCTCCCGAATTGCCTGTCCCGCACGGCGCGTCTGCTGCACCGTCGGAATTGTAATGATCTTACGCGGTGCAGCCGCGGCTTGCACCCGTCAATATGGTTTGGCGTTGCCTTCGTCGCTGCCGTCGGGTGTTTCGCCGATTTCGGCCGCTTCGTTCGCGGCGGGCGGCGTGGGCTCCGCACCACGTTCGCGTGCAGCGTTCTCCGCGCTTTCCGCTTCGTTGGCGGCGTCGTCGCGCTGGGCGTCGCGGGCCTGCGTGAGCCGCTGGCGCACGAAGCCGATATGCTCGCGCAGCACGTAAAACTGATCCGCATAGGCGAGCGGCATCTTCAGACCGTTGACCGATTCCTCGATCGCGTCGAGCCGCTCGATCAGCGTGGCGCGCTCGGCCGGCGAATGGTCGCTGAGCGCGCTGCGTTCGATCGCGATCAGCGCACCGTACCAGCGATAGATGCGCGATTTCACCCGCCATGCATAGAGCGACGGCACCAGACGCAAGGCCGGCACCAGCAACACGATCAGCGGCACGACGACCACCAGCAGCCGGTCGGCGAGACTCGCGAGCCAGAACGGCAGGATGCGATAGAGGAAGCTTTTGCCTGATTTGTAGTAGCGGGCGGCGTCGTCGCTGATCGGGAAATCGTGCGCGAGCGGCGCGGGGAATTCGCCGGCGCGCTGCATGATGTTCGCCTTGCCGTGCACCTCGCGCGCGGCTTCGATCAACAGGTCGGACAGCGCGGGATGCAGCGAGTCGCGCGCCACCAGCTCGGCGGTCGGCGCCACCATGTGAATCGGCGCGGACGGCAGGTTCTTGCCGAGGTCGAACGCGCCCATCGGCATTTCGAGTTGCGTCAGGTAGGGAAAGCGGCGCGTGTAGGCGTCGGCCTGCGTGAAATCGTAGAACTGCACGTTCGGCGTGCGGTACAGCTTGCCCATCACCGCGGGTTGCGCCGAATCGCCGGCGAGGAACGCCGCGTCGACCTTGCCGGAGACGAGTGCCTCGGCGGCGTCGTCGCCGGAAAGCGGCAGCAGTTTGGTCGCGCCGCCCGGCACGATGCCGTTGGCCTTGAGCAGCGCGAGCGCCAGTTCGCGCGTGCCGCTGCCTTCGGCGCCGACCGCGAGCCGCTCGCCCTTGAACTCGGAGAGCCGCGTGACGGTCGGCCCATGATAGAAGATCGCGAGCGGCACATAGGCCACGCTGCCGAGCGACATCAGTCCATTGGCCGCCGGACCGGGCGCGACGCCGTCCTGCACGAAGCCGACATCCACATCCGACTTCGGGTCCGACAGCCGCTTGAGATTCTGCAGCGAACCTTCCGACGACAGCACCTTCAGCGTGATGCGATTACGAGCCAGAATCTCCTTGTACTTTTGCGCGGCATTCCAGAAGGTGCTGCCTTCGGGGCCGGCGCTGATGGTCAACGTGCTGGGCGGCGCGGGCTGGATCAGCCGCACGGCGACCCAGATCGCGACGGCGACGATCAGCAGGATCGGCCCGAACGAGACCGCGAGATCGCGCCAGGAGATCGCGACGAAACGGGCGACGAGACGGGGAGGGCTTTTGCGGCCGGTGGCTGGCTTCATCGGATGACGTGACGGCTACGGTCGAAAGTGAACAGGGCGGCGCTCTGCGGCGCGCAAGCCGGGCGGCGGTGCGGCAGCGCGCGTCGCGCCGATGGTACCTGAGATTCACCGCCCGGCGGAACGCGCGGCGGCGGCCGACGCCGACAAACCCGTAACAAATCGTGAACGTGGCGTGACAGTCCGCGCGCCTGACGCGATTTGCATCTTAAGCGTCTCGAGTATGACCAAACCCGACTAAACCCTTTGCGCTTCTGGCCCGGCTAGATTAAATTGTGCATCGCTGCCGCGAACGGATGTTTGCGCGGCGCGACCCGGCACGACACACAAGAACCGGGCGCGTCGGCGGACCTCGCGGCTTGCCGGTTTCGTACCGCACTGCATGCCCGTCATCGCGGGCGGCAACGGCAACCGGCCTCTCTCGCCTCTCGCACATCGTGTTACAGCCATAGTCGGCCGTCGCTCGCGCGCGCCTTGTCGCGTGCGCCTCGCATGGCCGCCGGAAGTCGTAACGAAGCCGCTTGTATAGGCGGTCCAATGTGAAGCAAAGGAGAAGAAAAGCTATGAAATCGGTCGGTTTTCTGAAAACGCTGGGCTCGGTTGTGGCAATGGTGGTGGCGTGCAATGTGTACGCTCAGGCAAGCGACGCAACGGCAACCGGCACGACCGCCGCGCCGGCTGCGAGCGCCAAGTCGACCAAGAAGGCGAACAGCCAGCTGGGCCGCAAGGTGCGTAGCGCGCTGGCCAAGACACAAGGTGTCGACGTGTCGAACATCGCCGTGCGTGCTCGTGGCGGCGCGGTGACGCTGACGGGTTCGGTGCCTGACCAAGGCCAGATCGACGCTGCCGGCCAGGCCGCCAAGGGCGTCGCCGGCGTGACGTCGGTGTCGAACAAGCTGACCGTTGTGCAGCAGTAAGCAGACTGCGGCACCTGGCGCGGGCGGTTCATGCCGTCATGCGCCATCGTGATGCGGACGTGCACCAAGGTTCCGGCAAAAAACCGGAGCCTTTTTTTATTTTTAGCTGGCGATTATTGAAGCGGCGATGATGAGGCTCAGCCGTTTCGAACGGGACGGCGGCGCGGCCACGGTCCGTCTGTGCGCTGTGACACACTGCTGACGCGTTGCGAAGCGTACTGTGATGGATAGGAAACCGGAGTCAACGCCATGGAAACCTCGCCTTTGCGCTATACCGATCTGCCTATCGGCGATCGGGCGGCTTTCGAACTGGTGTGCGCGCGGCACGGTTTCGCACCGGCGCATTTCGACATCAGCGCCTGCGTGGATCCAGGCGATGTGGCGCACGAGCGTCTCGTCACCGTGCGGCGCGGCGGCTGGGCGCAGTCCTATCATGACCGTCATGGTCAATGGATCCGGCAGTTCGAGTCCGATCTGACCTGCCGGTTTTTCAAATAGCCGCTGGACGTTTGCGCCGGCGTGCGTCGATATTCTTCAGGCGGCTTCAGGCCAGCACGAGGCGCACGCCGACCAGCGTGAGCGTGGCGGCGAGCAGGTTGCGCAGCAGCTTGTCCGGCGCGCGCGACGACAGATAGCTGCCGATCGCGATGCCCGGCAGCGAGCCCACCAGCAACGACAGCAGCATCGACCAGTCGATCGAGCCGAGCAGCCAATGGCCCGCGCCCGCCAGCAGGGTGAGCGGCACCGCATGCGCGATGTCCGAGCCGACGATGCGCGTGGTCGGCAACAGCGGATACAGCAGCAACAACACCGTCACGCCGATCGCGCCCGCCCCGACCGAAGTCAGCGACACCAGCACGCCGAGCACCGCGCCGGTCAGCATGGTGAGCGCGAGCGTGCGTCCCTGACGCGGCGTGCGCTGCTTGCGCGCGCCGAGTGCCGCGAGTTGCGGACGAAACACCAGCGCCACCGCCGTCACCAGCAACGCCGCGCCGAGCACGACCTGGATCAATCGGCCGGCGCCCGGCGTGTCCATCCCATACCGATGCAGCAGGATCAGCGTGATGGTGGCCGCCGGCACGCTGCCGGCGGCGAGGCGCAGCGTGACCTGCCAGTCGACCGAGCCCTTCAGGCCGTGCACGAGCGTGCCGGTTGCCTTGGTGGCCGCCGCGTACAGCAGGTCGGTGCCGACCGCGGTGGCCGGATGCACGTTGAACAGCAGAACCAGGATCGGCGTCATCAGCGAGCCGCCGCCGACGCCCGTCAGTCCGACCAGAAAGCCGACAAACAGGCCGGAGACGGAGTACAGCAGATCGATGTGGGGAAGTGCCATTGAGCGGACCGCTGACGGTCGGGTGAATTGGACGGGTTATAGGCGGCAAGGCCGGCGCGCCGGCCTTCGACAGTCGATGGAGAGCGGCGCTAAGGCCGTCGTGGCGCGGCGAAAGCCGCTATTGTCGCAAAACTGCCGCGTTTGCGTATGAAGCGGCATGCATACGGTCGATCAACGCCAGCACTTCAGGCCGGGTCTCGCCTTTCGCGTGCACGAAGTAGTACGTCAGCGGCGAGGGGACTTCATGGCGGCTCACGCGCACGAGACCGCTGCGCTGCAGATAGGCATCGGCGAGCGGCACGCGCGCCAGCGCCACGCCGAGTCCCGCTTCCGCGGCGGCCAGCACGAGCGTGTAGTCTTCGAAGCGCCGGTCCTGCACACGAGGCTTTAACGGCATGCCCAGCGCATCGAACCATGCGCGCCAGCCGGTCACGTCCGAGTCGTGCAGCAGCGGCACGTCCAGTAGCGCCGCGTCGCCGCGCTTATGCCGCTGCTTTGCCAGTTGCGCGGCCAGGGCGGGATGCGCCACCGGATACAGCGTCTCCGGCAGGAACGGCTTGACGTCGAGCTGACGCCAGTTGCCGCGCCCGTAGCGAATGGCCAGATCTGCTTCGCCGCTGACGATGTCCGCGTTGCGGTGGTCGATGTCGAGCTGGATGCGCAGCGCCGGCGCCTCGGCTTCGAACGCCGCCTGGCGCTCGAAGAACCACAGCTTGGCGAACGCGGGCACCACGCTCAGCTTGACCAGTTGCGGGCTGCGCGGCGAGCGCCACTGGTCCGCCGCGCTGTCGATGATGCCGAAAGCCTGCTCGATCCGCCCGACAAACCGCTGCCCGTCCGGTGTCAGCCGGACGCCACGGGCATGGCGTTCGAACAGCGTCATGCCGAGCCAGTTTTCAACCGCGGCGACTCTGCGGCTGATCGCGCCGTGGGTAAGTCCAGCCGCTGCCGCGGCGGCGAGGAACGAGCCTTCGCGGGCTACGTGGCAGACGGTTTCGAGGCTGGCGAGTGGCGGCCGGGCGGACGCGGCGGGTGGCGAGGTGTGAGCCATATTCACATCACAGTGTTCATTTGTGTTCTAGCTTAGCAGCTCATGCCGAGGCACGATCGCGCTATGAACACACTGACTTCGCCCCGTCCCTCGCGCTTTGCGCGTCAGCCGCTGTTGGCGGCGGGTGCGGTCGCCTTCACGATTGTGTCGTGGGCGTCCGCGTTTCCATTCATCCGCATCGGCTTGCAAGGCTTGCCGCCTTTGCAACTGGCGGCGGCGCGATTCGCTACCGCGGCGCTGCTGGTGCTCGCGTGGCTCGCCTATCGGCGCCCGCGTCTGCCGACATGGCCCGACAGCCTGCGTTTCGCGTTGTGCGGTTTCCTCGGCATCGCGCTCTACAACGCGCTGCTCAATACCGGCGAGAAGACGGTGGCCGCGGGCGCGGCGAGTTTCATCGTCAATACGCTGCCGATTTTTACGGCGCTGCTGGCGGCCGTCGTACTCGGCGAGCGTTTCAACCGCTGGGGATGGCTCGGCTCGCTCGTGAGCCTCGCGGGTATCGCCGTGATTGCGCGCGGCCAGCCGGGCGGGCTGACGCTCGGCGCGGGCAGCACGCTGATTCTTGGCGCCGCGCTATGTTCCGCGAGTTACTTCGTGCTGCAGCGGCGTCTGATTCCGGTCTACGGCGCGCTGACCTGCACCGCTTACACCTTGCTGGCTGGAGCGCTGCTGCTGACGCCCTGGCTGCCGGGCGCGCTGCATTCGCTCGACGGCGCGCCGCACGGCACGCTGCAGGCAGTGCTGGTGCTCGGCGTGTTTCCGGCGGCGCTCGGTTATGCGACGTGGACCTTCGCGCTCGGTCATTTCGGCGCGGCGCGCGCGGCCAATTTTCTTTATCTGACGCCGGCCGTGGCGACAGCGTTGTCCGCGCTGCTGACCGGCGAGCGCCCGGGGCTCGCGACGCTATGTGGTGGATTGATGGCGATTGCCGGCGTGGTGGTCGTGGCGCTGCGCGGGCGTTCGTGAAACTGAGGCCGCAACCGCAGCGCTAGCGCATGGCAATGTGTTGTCGCCCGCTCAAAGCGCCCGGCGAATTTCCACGACGCCGAACGCCGCCAGCGTGAACCCGACGATCCGATCGATGGCCACGCGCAGTTTGCTGCCGATCGCATGGCGCGCGAGCGACACCACGGTCACGAGAAAACACCACCACGCGATCGAACCGCAAAACACGCCGCCGACCGTGGTCAGCGCAATGCTCGATGAGAACGCGCCGCGCGGGGCGAGCGTCGTGAACAGCGCGGCGAACATGATGACCGTTTGCGGATTGGTCAGCGTGAGCAGCAAGGAACTCGCATACGCGCGCAACGCGCCGGTGCGGCCCACTTGCGCGAGCTTGCCGTTGCCTTCGCCGTTGCCGTTCGACGCGTCGGCGGGCGCTTTCTGCAGCAGCGTGCGCACACCTAGATACAACAGGAACAACCCGGCCAGCAGATGCAAGGGCCGGTCGTACGCGAGCATGAACTGCGAGATGCTGACAAGGCCGAGTGCCGCGATCAAACCATAGGCGGCGTCGCCGGTTGCGATGCCGAAACCGATGGCGAGGCCGGCGCGCGGACCGCCGGTCAGCGTGCGGCGGATGCACAGCATGCCCATCGGGCCGACCGGCGCGGCGATCGCGAGGCCGACGCCTGCGGCGGTAAGGAAAAGACTGGTGGTTGACATGGCTATCTCTGGTTGATTGTTCTGGTTGGTGCCTCGATTCGCTTGCTGCTTGGAGGTTCGCGGCCGGCAAGGCCCTCAGCATAGCCAGACCGGAAAACCGGGGCAAGTGCCGGTGTGGTCGCAGGTGGAAGCGATTCGGGTGGTCTACGCGGCTTGGGTGGCTAGGTGACCGATGCGGTCCGCTCGGCTGAAGCAGTTCAAGCAACCCAGGCAACGCAGCAACCCCGGCAACTCCCGCGGTGGATACCCTGAGACCGCCTCAACCGCCGTCCTCATCGGGCATAATTTTCCCACTTCAGACTTGGGAACACGCCCGCTCATGTGGCAGATCGATCAGGTCACCTTGCGCTTGTTCATCGCCGTCTGCGAGGAAGGCACGATTGCGCGCGCGGCCGAACGCGAGTTCATCGCGCCGTCGGCGGTCAGCAAACGGCTCGCCGATCTCGAGGCGCTGGTCGACGTCGCGTTGCTCTCGCGCAGCCAGCGCGGCGTGCGCGCGACCGCTGCCGGCGAGGCGCTGCTGCGGCATGCGCGGCTCATCATGCGCGGCCACGAGCGCTTGCAGGCCGAACTCAGCGAATACGCGGCCGGCGCGCGTGGCCACGTGCGCGTGCTGGCGAACGTGTCGTCGATGGTCGAGTTTCTGCCCGAAGCGCTTTCGGCGTTTCTGAAAGCGAACCCGCGAATTCGCGTGGACGTCGAAGAGCGCGTGAGCGCGGAAATCGTGCGAGGGCTGGAAGAGGGCGTCGCCGATCTCGGCATTTGCCGCGACGTCGTGGCAATGGGCAGTCTCGACGTCGTGCCGTATCGCGCCGATCATCTCGCGCTGATCGTGCCGCGCGATCATCCGCTCGCGGGCGAGGCTGCGATCAGCTTCGAGCAGACGCTGGCGTTCGATCACCTCGGACTCTCGTCGAATGCATCGGTGAATGCGCTGATGCAGCGCATCGCGGTGGAAAAGGGTCACGAACTCAACTATCGCACCTACGTGTCGACGTTCGACGCCGCCTATCGTTTCATCCAGGCCGGCCTTGCCGTCGCGATCCTGCCGCGCGAAGCGCTGCCCCGCCATGCCGCCGACGAATACGGCATCATCGCCGTGCCCTTGCGCGAAGCCTGGGCCGAACGGCGCTTCGTGATTTGCATGCGCGACCGTCAGGCGCTGACGCTCGCAGCGTCGCATCTGCTCGATCATCTGTTGAACGCGGTGTGAGGCGAAGCCTGCGGATTCACCGGCGATCCGCGCATCAAGGCCCTCTGAAAAGCCCTTAAGGGTTTCCCCTTTACGACGGCTCTCGCCCGTCCCGCCTGCCTGAGCCGCCATCGCGAGCGGCGATGGAGTGCGTCGCCAACGCAGACTTTCCCGCACGCCGATGCGCGGGCACGCTGTCACTCAGTTGCTTCATCTCCCCGCATTTTCCGCGGCATTCAAGACCGGGATTCAAGACCATGAGTGACATCCAGGAGCGCGTCGTCGTGACCGAAGTCGGTATGCGAGACGGTCTGCAAAGCATCGCCCGCACGATGCCCACTGCGTTCAAACGGCGCTGGATCGACGCCGCGTATGCCGCCGGCGTGCGCCATATGGAAGTCGCCTCGTTCGTGCCGGCGAAGCTGCTGCCGCAAATGGCCGACGCCGACGAAGTCATCGCCCACGCGCTCACCTACGACGATCTGATCGTCACGGCGCTGGTGCCAAACCTGAAGGGCGCGCAACGCGCGCTCGAAGCCGGCGTGCATCGGATCGTCGCGCCGATCTCGGTGAGCGCCGCGCATAGCCTCGCGAACGTGCGCAAGACGCCGGTCGAAATGATCGAGGCGTTCGCGGCGATGCGCGAGTCGATCGACGGCGCGTCGAAAGCGGGCGCGCGACGCGTCGAACTGATCGCCGGGTTATCGACGGTGTTCGGTTGCACGCTGCAAGGCGCCGTGCCGTACGCGGATATCGCCGCGATCGCTCGCGCCGCGGTGCAAGCGGGCGCCGATGTGATCGCGCTCGGCGACACCACCGGCGAAGCGACGCCGCGCCAGGTCGGCGAGATCATCGAACTGGTGCGCGACGTCGCGGGCGGCAAGCTGCGCTCGCTGCATTTCCACGACACACGCGGGCTCGGTCTGGCCAACACGCTGGTCGCGCTGCAACACGGCATCCGCGAATTCGACGCGTCGCTCGCCGGGCTCGGCGGCTGTCCGCACGCGCCGGGCGCGACCGGCAACGTCAACACCGAAGACCTCGTGTTCATGCTCGACAGCATGGGCTATGAGACCGGCATCGACCTCGACCGTCTGCTCGCGTCGCGCGCCGTGCTCGCCGACGCTTTGCCCGGCGAACCGCTGTACGGCTATCTGGCGCGCGCCGGCTTGCCGAAACAGTTCAGCGCGACCCGTCAACGTTTCGCATCCTCCGACTCGCAGGTACTGCAATGAATCCGCTTTCCTCTACTTCTTCTTCGGCGCCGCAGCCGCAGTCTGGCGCGCTGCCGCTCGCGGGCATTCGCGTAATCGAGTTGTCGCATATGGTGATGGGCCCGACCTGCGGGATGATTCTCGGCGACCTCGGCGCCGAAGTGATCAAGGTCGAACCGCCGCGCGGCGACGGCACGCGTCGTTTGCTCGGCACCGGTGCGGGCTTTTTTCGCACCTTCAATCGCAACAAGAAGAGCGTGGCGCTCGACCTCGATAGCGAAGCGGGGCTGGCTGCGCTGCACAAGCTGGTCGATACCGCCGATGTGTTCGTCGAGAACTTCAAGCCCGGCCGCATGGCGAGCCTCGGTCTCGATTACGCGTCGCTGCGCGAGCGCAATCCGAAGCTCATCTACGTCTCGCACAAAGGCTTCCTCAACGGTCCGTATGAACACCGTCTCGCGCTCGACGAAGTCGTGCAGATGATGGCCGGCCTCGCCTATATGACGGGACCGGTGGGCCGTCCGTTGCGCGCGGGCAGTTCGGTCAACGACATCATGGGCGGCATGTTCGGCGCGATCGGCGTGCTTGCCGCGTTGCATGAACGGAACGCGAGCGGACGCGGCAAGGAAGTGCAGAGCGCGCTGTTCGAGAACTGCGTGCTGCTCTCCGCGCAGCACATGCAGCAGTTCGCCGCGACCGGTGTGCCCGCCGCGCCGATGCCCGAGCGCATCAGCGCATGGGCCGTGTACGACGTGTTCACGCTCGCCAACGGCGAGCAGATGTTTATCGCCGCGACCGGCGACGGACAGTGGCGCGCGCTGTGCGCGATTCTCGGCCGCGCGGATCTGTTGGCCGACCCGCGCCTCACTACCAACAACGATCGCGTGCAGGCGCGCGAATGGCTGCTGCGGACGCTAGGCGAAACGCTGAGCCAGTTCGAAGGCGCGACGCTGGTGCCGCAGTTCGAGCGCGACCACATTCCGTTCGCCTCGATTACGAAACCCGAAGAGTTATTCGACGATCCGCACCTGAACGAGAGCGGCGGTCTTGCGCGCCTCACGCTCGACGACGGCAGCGAAACCGCCATGCCTCTGCTGCCGATCTCACTCGACGGCGCGCGTCTGCAACCGCGTCAACCGATCGCGAAGATCGGCGAGCACACCGCGCAAGTGCTGCGCGATCTGGGCTACGACGAAGCGCAGATCGCGGCGCTAGGCGGCGGCTCGAATCAGGTGCCGCGCGAAGCGGCTGCCTGAGCGCTGCGCTCGACGCATCGAACGCAATCAAATCAATCTCATCCGGCGCGAGACCGGACCAAGGAGACAGACGATGAAGTCGTCGAATCAAGCGGTGTATGCAACGGCGGTCGGCGATGCCGGCGCGCTAGGCGGATTACCTTCTGGCGCGGGAACATCGGCGGACGGCCGCGCGGACGAAATCGCGCTGGACGGTGCGCGCATTTCCGCGCGGCTCGACCGCCTGCCGGCCACGCGTTCGATCTGGAAGCTGGTGATGCTGCTGAGCCTCGGGCTCTTCTTCGAACTGTACGACCTGATGTTCTCCGGCTACATCGCACCGGGACTCGTGCGCAGCGGCATTCTCACCGCGACCACGCACGGGTTGTTCGGCACGAGCGGTGTGGCGAGTTTCATTGCGGCCTTGTTCGCGGGCCTGTTCATCGGCACGGCCGCGTGCGGGTTTCTCGCCGATCGTTTTGGCCGGCGCGCGATCTTCACGTGGTCGCTGCTCTGGTACACGGCGGCCAATATCATCATGGCGTTCCAGGACACGGCGCTCGGACTCAATCTCTGGCGTTTCATCGCGGGGATCGGCATTGGCGTGGAGATCGTCACGATCGGGACGTATATCTCCGAACTCGTGCCGAAGCATGTGCGCGGACGCGCGTCGGCGTGTTCGCAGGCGGTCGGCTTTTGCGCGGTGCCGATCGTCGCGTTTCTGTCGTATCTGCTGGTGCCGCATCGCTACTTCGGTCTGGATGGCTGGCGTCTGGTCGTGCTGACCGGCGTGGTCGGCGCGATCGTGGTGTGGTGGATCCGCCTGCGTCTGCCGGAGAGCCCGCGCTGGCTCGCGCAGAAAGGCCGCATCGACGAAGCGGACGCGATCATGACGCGACTCGAAGCACGCGTCGAGCGTGAATACGGACGGCCTCTGCCGGAGCCGGCGTTGCCCGAACCGGTGCGCGCGCGGGCTGCGTTTCGCGATCTGCTGGTGCCGCCGTACCGCAAGCGCACGCTGATGCTGATCATCTTCCACGTGTTTCAGACGATGGGGTATTACGGCTTCGCGAACTGGATTCCGACCTTGCTGATCAAGCAGGGCATTACGGTGACGACGAGTCTGATGTACGCGAGCATCATCGCGATTGCCGCGCCGCTCGGGCCGTTGCTGGGCTTGCTGATTGCCGACCGCTTCGAGCGCAAGACGGTGATCATCTGCATGGCGGCGGTGAACGTGGTGTGCGGACTGGCGTTTAGCCAGGCGCGCGAGACTGTGTTGCTGGTGAGCCTCGGTGTATGTCTTGTGCTAGCGGGAAATATTATTTCGTATAGCTACCACGCGTATCAGGCAGAGTTGTTTCCGACCAGTATCCGGGCGCGGGCAGTGGGATTCGTTTATTCGTGGAGCCGGATCTCGGCGATGTTCTCCGCGTTCGTGATTGCGGGATGTTTGAGCCGCTTCGGCGTGGACGGCGTGTTCGTGTTTATCTCCGGAGCGATGGCGGTGGTGATGCTGGCCATTGGGATGCTGGGACCGAAGACACGAGATGTGGCGCTGGAGGATATTTCGAAGTGATTCGTTGAGGAGAATGCCCGCCTGTGGGTGGCGGGCTTGCTCGCTTTAGTGCTTCTTCTGGGTCGCTGACACGCTCGGTGCTACGCGGATCGGCGGCGCGCCGGATGGCGAAGTGGCGGGTTGGGGTTTCTTCGCCTGCTTCGGTTTCTTGACTTCGCGGTTACTGCGCATTTGACCTTTTGCCATGATGGACTCCCCAATTGGCGGTTTTTGCTCCGCATACGAGCAATACGCTAGTGTGCACCTGTTTTAGCGCTTTATGTTGGGGTTTCTGGTTTTTCGGCGCTTGCCTGGCCTGGGTCGCAGCGAAACTTACATCAGGCCCAGCAGCCTGGCCGGCGCGCAAGTCACGCAAGCAATTTGACCGGTTTTTTCCAGTGCGATAAAAGCAATCGCTAGCGCCACGAGAATAATCGACGCGAAGGCGAATATCTGTTTCTTGCGCGAGCGTCGCGGAGCGGCTTCGGCAGCGGCTTGCATCTCCGTTCCGGCCGCCACGGTCCGCACCGCTACTGCGGGCTCCGCATGCAGTGCGTCGACGTCCTTGACGAGGTCCGAGAGCACGCCCAGTTTTTTACCCACAATCTTTCGTTTGAGATGGACGCGCTTGAGTTCGTTCTCGAGTTCGGTGAAATACGACTCCAGCGAATTCGATTCGGCTTTCAACCGTTCGAGCATCGACGATACGTCTTCTGCTGCTTCAGGTGTGGGGAGGGGAATGTTGTGGTTCCAGCTTTCAGCGATCGGAGTTCTGTAGTTCATCTGGTAGGTGTTGCTCACGTCTTACCTCGCCCGCTGAGAGTGCTGGCCTGTTGACCGTTCAAAGGAGTAGCGGATTTTAGTGAGCCCGAACTTGCTTCGCTATAAGACAAATCTCAAGGTTTCGATGCGATGCTGTGACAGCGTGACTCGTTCCCGACGCCGACCTTGCGGCGCATGTTTCGAACGGCCAAAAAAATAACGTCAGCCGGCCCATGAGCCGGCTGACGTTTTTCATGTCCGCCGAGTACCCGAATTCGGGTCCATCAAACGCGCGTCTTACATTCCGACGTATCCCACCGGCGTCGTCGCGTTGGCCTTGGCGACCGACGCATTGTTCGAGACCACATACACCGGCGATTCGGTCAGATTCAGCGTCAGCACACCGTTGCTGTAGTTCGCATTGGTCGCGTTGCCCATCATGTCGATCACCTTCACGGTGCCGCTCGTGCCCGGCGCGTCGACGTTGAGGCTGTACGCGACGCTATACGTCGAACTGAAGCCCGCGCTCGCGCTCCACACGTTGTTGTTGTGCGCCCACAAGGCGGTCACAACCGCGCCGTTGCCTACTTGCTGGAACGCGTACGCGTAGACGCCGTTCGGCGTGCCGTTCACCGGACCGAGCGTGGTGGTGCCGTCGAGCGTGTGCGTCATCGCGCTGATCGCCATGGCGACCGGCTTCGGGCTGATGTTGGTCGCGCCGTACGCGCCTTGCGCATCGCTCAGGTCGAAGAAAGTGCCGTAGCCGACTTCATCCGGATAGTCCGCGCCGTAGAACACGTAGGTCTGGTCCGCGCCTTCGCCGAGCGTGATGATGTGCATGCGCGCCGCGACCGCTGCTTGTGCGTACAACACGTTCGCGGTCGGATAGTTCGGGCCGTACGACGTGCCGAGGTCGTAGCTGATGCCCGCTTCCGTCGAGAACAGATGCATGCCGGTCCGATAGTCGGTGGCCATTTCCGCGCGCAGGTTGCGCATCTGGCCGCGCAATGAACCGTCGGCGGTGGATGGATCGCTGTCGTAGCGCTCAGGCGGATGCGACGGCGAGGTGCCCGCGTCGTAGTAACCGTGCGTGGCGACCGCATCGATGTATTGGCCGAAGCCGAGCGAGGCGAGGCGCTTCAGGTGCGAAGTGGTCAGGCTCGGGAAGGCATCGGCCGGGCCCATCACCATCGCGTGCGGATCGGTCGAATGAATGCCCTGGTAGACCACCTGGTACAACGCGACGAAGTTGGCGTCGGTGTCGGTCCACATCTGATTCGGCTCCCACGTCACCTGATAGTAGTTCGCCGATTGAGTCGGGAAGTAAGCGGCGCGGATCGCGTTCGATTCCGTGCCGACACGGCTCATATAGCTCTGGTAGTACGACATGTCGGTCGGCAGCGTCGTGTCGTCCTGGAAGGCGCCGGTGCTGCTCGCCCACGCGGGAATGCCGTCGAGGCGGATCAGGCGCATCACGTTGCCGCTCTTGTAGAACGAATCGAGATTATTCGCCGACGGGTTGAACGTGTTCGGTCCGTTCGGTTCCATGCTGGAGAGCTGGCGGTCGTCGATGGTCGACGAAATGCCCAGCGCGGCGAGCAACGGACCGTTGTCGTTCGCGCCTTGCATGCCGAAGCGATGCTGCTCCTGGCGCGCATAGGTCACGGCCGGAACGACGCCGGACAGGTTCGGCGTTACGCCGAAGCTGGCGATGCCGACCGGACGCGTGCCGGCTTGCGGCAACTGGCCGCCGTTCTTGGCCAGCGTGCCCGTCGCCGCGAAATAGCCGGCGAGCGTCGAGGTGCAATTGAACGTGATGGTTTTCGCGCCGCTCGGCACGGCGGTGCTGCCGCTCGCGGCGACGCGGCCGAGCGTGTCGGTGACGGCCCAGTTCAGCGTGTCCGCATTCGGCGCGTTGGTGTTGAAGACGAGCTGGAAGGTGCTGCCGGACGCGAAGATGCGCGTGTTGTCGGCGCTTGGCGTATCGGCGGAGATGGTCGCGCTGCCCGAGCCGCCAGATGTGGTCGGTGAGGCGCAGGTCATGGCTGCGGTGCCGCCCGCGGCATTCAGTGCAGCGGTGCCGGTGCTGGCGTTGCCGGCGGCAGAGGTGCTGGCCGAACTGTTTGAACCGGTGGTGCCGCCGGCCTGGGCTGCCGCGGTGCTAGCGGCGCCGTTATTGCCGCCGCCGCCACCGCCGCATCCGGCGAGTGCGAGGGAGAGTGTCGAGAGTAGGAGTAGTCGTGATTTCATCAATCTGTAAGCAATGCGTTGGCTGATCATGGGTCGACGTCCTCGCGCAAAGCGCGTCGGGAGGTCGAGCGAACAGCGGGGTTCATTTGCAAGCCAGCCGATGACCGAGGCTTCGACACTGGCGTCCTGAGTGCGCAGCTTCGGGCTGCGCGAGGGTGATGCCTTCCCGGGATGCCGGCCCCGAACGCTTCTGTGCAGAGAAACGTTTGTCATACGAAACCGCACCGCTGACACGAGCGGATTTTGGCGGAATCGGACGACCGGCGAAGGTACGACGAAAACGGCCGGCGTGTTGAGGAACAGCGCGATTCAGATCGCAGTACGTGAATTCATGGCGCGAACCATTGAATTTTTTACTGTCCTGTAAGCTAGAAAAGCCCAATTTGGGAAGAATCGACCGCAACAATACGCATTAGTATGCTTAAAAGAAGTAACGAGTCGTTACGTATGAACATTAATGCAGTACTAATTGCTTTGATCGCACGAAAGTATCCGTCAGGCGAGACGAGTGTTTTTCCGCCATAACGAGTTGGGGTCGAAATAATTTGAAACGGATGCCTAACTATCTGGCACGGTCAATCGACTGAGAAATGGGCGCTAGCGCTCATTGGTCAGCCGAAAAGCTCTTGGGGTTGGCGTAAAAGTGCTGAACCTTGGGTGTAACGTTTCTTCGCGACATGGACTTCGCAGCGGAACTGTCGCTGTTTTACGAAGACATTGACGCGCTCTGCAAAGCGGAACGCGCCAATCACGATGTTGGATGCCGACGTTACTTTGCGTCTGCAATAACGGGGGCGGCATCCCTCCGCTGCGCAAAAAGGGCGGTTATCCAGAGAGATAAATCGTGAGGATTCTTCAACTGGTTCATGCACCGCGTTTGTCCGGCGCAGAAGTACTCGTAAAAGGATTGGCCATTCATCATCAGCGCGGTGGCCATGAGGTCTGCATGACATCGCTGCTCCCGGAGCAGGAGGATTTCGCCGCCATTCATGCGGAACTTCAGGCAGCCGGCGTCACGTGTCTGTTCCCCGAGGTTCGCTACGGCAGGGTGGGAAAGCTGCTGCACCTGTATCGCGTGGTGCGGCGCTTCCGGCCCGATTTCATCGTCGCTCACGCCACGCTTGCCGCGCTGTATGTGCGCCTTCTGCCGGTCCATACGCCGATTGCGTGGGTCATGCATTCCGGCGTCAACGATTTCGAGAACGGCGCGCTCAAGCGGGCCGAACGCCTGCTCTCACGACGGGCGAGAGCCATCATCGGCGTGTCGCAGCAGAATATCGACGACTACCTTCGGGAGATTGGCCGGCATCCCTCCATGGTCGTGATTCCGAATGGCGTGGATGCGCAATTGTTCTCGGAAGCCAACGACGTCGTCGCGCCGGATATCGCCGTACACCCGAAGCAGATCGTCCAGCTCGGCCGCTATATCGAAGGCAAGAGCCAGCTGGACACGATCCGTGCGTTCGAGCGCGTGCTGCAATCGGAGCCGGAGGCGCGTCTGCTGTTCTGCGGCGTCGTCGAAGATCTCGACTATCACAGGGCGGTGTTGTCGCTGGTTCGTCAGCTCGGCTTGGAAAGCAGGGTGACGGTGGGCGGGCCGCGTTCCGACGTCGCCGCGATTCTGCGCGCCTCGCGGGTCTTCGCGATGCCGTCGCGTTTCGAAGCACAGAGCATTGGTTTTCTCGAGGCGCTTGCGTCGGGCATTCCAGTCGTGGCGAGCCGGATTCCTTCGTTCGGTTTTGCGAGCGCGTTTGCCGGGGTCAGCCTGGTCGACACGACCGACGCGGAAGCCTACGGCCGCGCGCTGTTGCACGCGCTCGACACGCCGCGCGCGAACCGGCAACTGGCCGGCTACACGCTGCACGACACCGCGGATCGTTACATGACGATCGCGCGGAAGTTCGTTCACCCGCTGCAGGTTTCGGCCTGACGTCGATCGGACCGGCCGGCTTGCGTTACTGCGCGAGCCGGTCGATTCGCACGGTTTCCGAAAAAAGTCCCGGCAGTTTGCCCAGTTCCTGAGCTTCGCCCAGCGCCAGGCCGTTTCCAGATGGATAGCGCGTGATTGCCGGCGCGCCGCCGGTGAAATAGAAATCGCCGAGGGTCGCGTCGGTCCGTCGAAACAGCACGAGCGCCGCCCCCTGTTTGTCGCGCACGAATTCCGGAAACACATCCGACCACGACACGCCGTGCAAAGTCGCCGCCTGGGCCGGCGCGCTCGCCGCGCCGCTCAGGTCGAGCGTGGCGATGTCGGTCATGGCTTCTTCGCTCGATTCGTCCAGATGCGGCGTCAGCAGAATCAGCGTGTTGCTGTCGCGGCCATGCACGGCGCCCATTGTCACTTTCACGAAGTCGGGGGCAAAACTCGCCGGCAAGACGTTGCGCTCGCCGACGCTCATGCGTGTCCCGTCGTTGCCGATCGGCGTGAGCGCGAGCCGTCCGTTGGCGCCGTCCACCGCGACCAGAGAGGCGCGCGAGCCCGCCGTTTCGCGTGCCAGCAGATTGACGTTCTGCGGCAGATTTTTGGCCTGCGCCCAGAGCACCGGTGCCGAGCCTGTTGAGACGCCTGATCCTTGCGAAGACGCCATCCACAGATCGAGCCCGCTGTCGGGCCGCTTCTGCGCGATCAGCACGCTGGCCCGTCCCGTTCCGGTGAAGTTCGCCGCCACATATTGCTGCGTCAGTTCCGGCCTGAACGCGTTGCTCGTCTGCAGCCAGAGGCGCGGCGCCTCGAACGACTCGCCGGTACTGCGAAGCAACCAAAGCGCGGTCCCGCCCTCGCGCGCCGCGACGATCATCAGATCCGCCTTGCCGTCGCCGTCGAAATCGCCGAGCAGGAAGCGCACGCTGTCGAAGCACAGTTTGTCGCCGGCGCAACTCGGTGCGCTTGCCTGAGGATCGAAGGGGACGGCGCTCGCGTACCACAGCGCGGGCGCCGAAACTTTGGCGAGGGAAGCTGCATACACGTTGAATCCCGGACCGTCGTGTTGCCGCTGGACATACACCGCGGACTGCTCGCCCGAGCCGGCGATATCACCGACCATCGCCGTGGCGAGCCTCAGGTCGTTTGCCTGCGTGTGCTGCGTGGTGGCCCAGCGGTAGCGCGTGGTGAGCGCGGTGCAGCCGCGCATGGTCAGCTTGCCGTCGTTCTCGCCGAGGCAATGCCGCATCGGCGTATAGACGAGGCCGAAGTCCCATGGCGTCCAGCTTTGCGCCACGTCCCATTGATCGCAAGTCTCGGCGACCAGGAATCCGTCGCGCTCGGCAATACATTGCGAGGTCGCGACGCTCACGAGCGCGGCGTTGCGCGTATTGCCGGGATACACGGTCAGCGGATCCCATCGCCATTGCTGCGTGGACGAGTTCGTGCAGGCGGCGAGCGTCGGCGCGCGTCCCGGGCCCGCGGACGTCAGGCAGCGGCTTGCCGCCGCGTTGAACAGCTGGATCGGATGAGACACGAAATCCGGCACGCGGCGATCCGTGCGATCGGCAAACGCGTAGCGTCGCGAAATCCAGTTACCGTCCCATTGAAACTCGCCGAACACATGCGACGACTCGCTGCCGTCGATCGAAAAATAACTGGCGACGATGTCGCGCTTGCGTTGCACCTCGGCAGCGGGAAGATTGCCGGGCCAGCCGCCGGTCGGATAGGTGACGTGGTAGACGATCGGCACGCCTTTGCCGAGCGTCTGCGCGACGTGGCGAGTAATACGCGCGGAATAGATATGATCGGGATGCTCGATAAACGGTACGGTGTCCGGATTGAGCGTGTAGATCAGCGTCGCCGGCGCGAGCATCGCTTTTAAAGTGGCCGACAACGAATCGCGATCGTATTTCACGCGCACCGAGCCGTCCGCGTTCATCGGATACGTGGAGATCGTGGCGTGTTGTTCCCACAGCAGGCCGAGCGGTACGCGGCCGCCGCGCACGGCGCCGCCGGGCAGGCGAAGTTCGAGCAATCGCACTTGCGGCCGGGCCTTCAGCACCATCTGATGCACGAGCTTGCCGGCAATCGTTACGTTGGACTCGAGCCACTCGTCGGGCACGCCGGCCATGCGCGCGTAAGCGAGCCGCGAGGCCCGCTCGCGCGTTTGAACGTATGCGAAGTCCGCACCGTTGGCACCGCCGATCAGATGCACCGTGGTGATGCACCAGCCCGCATCGAGACGCTCGCTGATGGCGGGGTCGACAAAGAGCAGATCGTCGTCGAGATGGGCGACTACCGTAACCAGTGTGCCGGGGCCGCACTCGGCCGCGCGCGCCGCGCCCGGCAGGAAGGCGAAGAAGAGAACCGCGAGAAAAGCAAAGAATGAATCGCGAACGAGCGGGCTTGCCGATAATCGCATAGTGATTCGAGCTCTGACGGTGAGCTCGCATCATACTGTAGCGGCCATGGCCGGCACGTTGCCGAACTCACAGTCAGCGGAAAATCGCGATCCGGCGGCGCGGGTTCAGCCTCGTGCGGCGGCTTGCGGCTGCGTTAGCGGAAGTAGGCTTTGGTGTTGTCGTGGACGTCCGCGCGCGCGAGCAGTTCCGAAGGCGCGAGCCAGATATATTCGCTGTGCTGCTCGGGCCGTCCGAGCGGCGCGGTGCCCGTGAGCGTGAGCGAATAGGCGAGCACGATGTAGTGCGTCGACACGTCCGGCTCGCCCGCGAAGTTGTCGCTGTAGTGATGTTCGAATACGCCTTCGAAGCGCGCCGTCGAGCGCGCCACTTTCGCGATGCCCAACTCGGCGTCGGCGATGCGGGCAAACGCGGCGTCGAGTGTTTCGTCTTTGTGGATGCGGCCGCCGGGAACGAACCAGGTGCCGCGCGCCGGGCGGTTGCGGCGGCGGCCGACCAGCACGCGCCCTTGCGCATCGCTGACAATCAGATCGAACGCGACCAGAGGCGTGAGGCGGACCACGTCCAGGAAATCGATCTCGGTCAGCAGCATGTCATCTCCCTCGGTTCTCGCGCTGGTTGCGCGCGTCATCGACTAATAGTCGCGATGGTGATCATCGTGTCGCGTGAGCCGGCCCGAGACGCTCGTCAGAAAAAACGCGAGCACGATCGCGCCGATCGTCGCGAAGAGAAACGCGCCGATCAGCGCGGCCAGTATCAGCGTCATCCATGTAAGGCCGTTCATGTCTCGGCTCCAGCGTGTCGATAGGCATGCTAACGTGCCTCCGCTTGCATACTATGTGCGCCAGTCGCCGCAGAGGCTGTCCCATCACGCCGAAGTATCGGCACATCGCGCCGCTAATGCGCCACGTAACCCTCGGGCGTGGTGACCGCGCCCTTGAAGACGTCGGCGTTGCCGGAGACGACATAGACCGGCGCGGGCGAGAGTTTCAGGTTAGCCACGCCGTCGCGGTACGGCAAGCTCGTCGCGTTGCCCATCATGTCGAAAGCCGTCACTTCGCCGGCCGTGCCCGGCGCGTCGACCCGCAGGCGATAGTCCACGCTGCGGCTCGCGTCGAAGCCGCTTTTGGCGTTCCACTTGTCGTTGTCGTGCGTCCACAGCGCGGTCACGATCTTGCCGCCGCCGAGCCGGCGGAACGCGTAAGCGTAGACGCCTTTGGGCAGATCCTTGAGCGGGCCGAGCGTGTCGGTGCCGTCGATGATGCGCGTCATCGCCGCCACCGCGAGCGCCGCGGGTTTCGGGCTGATGCGGGCCGGACCGTAGGCGCCTTTCGGATGATCGAGCTCGAAGAAAATCCCGTAGCCGGGCGCGGCGTCCGGCATATCCGCGAGATAGAACACGTAGGTCATGTCGGCGCCTTCGCCGAGCAAAATCAGATGCGTGCGCGCCGTCACCGCGGCTTGTGCGTACAGCACGTTCGCGCCCGGATAGTTCTTGCCATACGATTGCCCGATGTCGTAGCTGATGCCGGTTTCGGTCACGAAAAGCGGCGCGCCGGGCTTCAGGTACAGGCGCATTTCGTGGCGCAGCGCGCGCATCGCGACGGGCAGCGCGCCCGGCACGGTGCCCTGATTGCCGGTGTCCGCTACGCGCTCGGGCGGATGCGAGGGCGTTGTGCCGATATCGTAGTAACCGTGAATCGTCATGCCATCCATATAGCGGCCGATGCCTGGCGGACCGAGCTTGCGCATCCACGTGACGTTGCCCTGCACCGACGAATAAGTCAGACCCATCACCACCGCGTGCGGATCCGTCTGATGGATGCCTTCCCAGACGGCCTTGTACATGGCGATGAAATTCGCGTCGGTGTCGCGCCACGGCAGACCGCCGTCGGCGTCCGGCTCCCACGTCACCTGATAGTAGTTGTCGCGCTGTTTGGGAAAGTAAGTCGTGCGCACGCGATTCGACTCGGCGCCCACCTTGGCCATGTAGTCCTTCATTTGCGCGAGCGATGTCGGCGCATAGCTGTGCGTCTCGGTCTTTGTTGGACTCGCCCACTGCGGAATGCCGTCGAGCTGGATCAACCGCAGCAGGTCGCCGCGCCGGAAGAACGGCGTGAGCGGTTTGCTCGCGGGCTCGAACGTGCCCGCTTTTTTCGGCTCCTCCATATACCAGTTGCGATTGTCATTGACCCACGTGAGGCCGAGCGCCGTATAGACCGGCCGATAACCGTCGCCGTCGCAGCAGTGTTGCCCCGGCGCAAGATAAGCCGCGCCCTGTCCGCCGAACCGGTGCAGATCTTCGTACGGAAAACGGACGGCGGGTAACGCAACGGACGCATCCGGCAGCACGCCGAATGTCGCGATGCCCGCGGGGCGCGTGCCGCGCGATTCGAGCTGGCCGTGTGCACGTTCCAGCGACGCGGACACCGCGAAGTAGCCCGCCACGCTCGACGCGCAGCTCAACGTGGAGAGCGTCGCACCCGCCGCAACGGGAAAGCGTCCGCTGGCGCGCACGGCATTCAACGTGTCGCGTATCTGCCAGTTGAGTGTGTCGGCTTGCGTCGGGCGTGTGGTGAAAACCAGCGCGAACGGTCTGTTCACGGCGAAGAGACGCGTGCCGTCGCTGGGCGTATCGGCTTCGAGCAGATCGCCGTTCGCGGCTGTAGGAACTTGCGATGAAGGCGACGAGCAACGCAGCCCTTGCCCGGGTGGCGCCTTCAGCTCCGTGGGCGTGGCAGCTTGCATTGCAGCGTTCGGCGCTGCGTCCTGCTTCGCGACAGGCGCGGGTGCATTGCTCGCCGCCGCCGGCGCTATTGCGCAACGTTTCTCCACTCCGGGCGCGGGATCGCCGAATACGCCGTTATTGCACTCCGCACTAGTAGAGAATGATTTGACGACGTGTTGCTGCGGCGTGCCGTACAGCACGTCGCGCGCACCGTTGAAACGGCAGGTGCCGTATTCCACCGCACACGGCGTCCACTTCCTGCCGTCCGCGTTGAACTCGCCATTGCTCACACCATTCGCTTGCGGCGCAGCATCCGCGGCCGCGCATCGGCCGGCCGCGAAGCCAAGCAGAATGACGGTCAGCGCCGGGATAGCGATGACGATTCTGAGCCTTCCCCCGCCGCCCGAAAAGGCGCGGTCGCGCTTTCGCGGCGCGCGCTGATCGCGTACATTCGACATGTGCTCCCCGTGTGGTTCGCTATCCGTCCGAAGGTTACAGACGCGTCGCCCAACTACTAGTTCACCAGGTCAGAGCCGCCTCGCGTGACCTCTTCAAGCAATGTGTTGCGGAAACCGCATAGTGTATTTCCGCAAACCGGTGGCGGAAATAGCTCGGTGTCCCCTCGACACATTCCGCCACTGGCCCGTCTATTGCCGTGCCGCCTAAAGTTGTCTTATTCCTGTGTTTCACGTTTGAAACATTAATCGTCGCGTTTATATTCGTGAGATCCAATAACAACCAAGTAAATAATTTTGTCGAACTCTCAAGTGTTTATATTGGTTGTTCGTTTTACTTATTGCCAGCGCCGCGCATATATCGTCAGAAGAAACCCAGGTGGGCAAGGGGCGCGGCGGATGCCGGGATTGCAAAGCCGGTTGCACTCATTCTGACGTCCAGTCGGGAAAAAGTCACTTTAAATCGGCACCGCGATGGATGGATCAAATTGTAACTGCGCGGTTTTCGAGTAGTCGTGGTGTGTGCGGTGGCGTACGAAATGGCGTTTTTATTTGCATTAACATTCGCAGAATGCAAATTCATTCCTATGCGGAATCGGCAATTAATTCGTTGAAAAGACGGCGGTAGCGGGGTTGTTCCGAAAATCCCTGGTTGGTCACCCTGTCCATACGCCAACATGTCTGCGCTTTCGGTCATGGCGGCAAAGTGCTTGAGTGGCGGTGACTATGATGCGCTGCACAGAGGATGGCCTCTCTGTGGCCGTCCAAGGTGAAAAGCAGATCCGTTTTCTGGTGAGAGGATGACTATGACCTGCGCGAGTCTCGAGTCCGCAATGCTGCGCTGGGTGCACGCTCCGAGTAAGGGTATGCGTCGCATCGCGATACTGATGTTCAACGACTGCTCGCTGCAGGGAGCAGGTGTTGTTGCCGAGGTGTTCCAGGCAGCGAACGAAATGGCCTCGTCCGGCTCGGGCGGCTGGTTATACGACGTTTCGTTCCTGTCGGCCGACGGCGGCATGGTGACGTCGTCGTCCGCGCTGCGGGTCTGGACAGACGGACTCGACGCGCGGCATTACGGCGGTTTCGACGCGTTGTATGTCGCGGGCGGCAAAGGCGCATCGGCTGCCGCGAACGATGAACGCCTGATTGCGTGGCTGCGCCGTGTGCGCCGCAACACCGGCATGATCCGGCCGATCGCGGAAGGTCGCGCATTGCTCGAGGCAGCCTATGTGCCCGACAGCCAGGAGGTCGGCGATGCGCACGCGCAGTCGGCACCGGCGCGCCAGCCCGAGCAGACAGCCGACGCGGGCGATCGTCTCGAATCGATGCGAAGCGCGCTCGCCATGATCAAGCGCGATCTCGGCGGCGCCACGGCGCGTACCGTTGCCGAGCGCCTGCTGGCGGACTCGTGCTCGAATCTCGCGCCGCTGCTCGGCGAAGACGGCGGCCTGAGTCCCGGCGACAAGGTGCGCGCGGCAGCTCGCTGGCTGCAAGAGAATTGCCAGCAGGCGATTTCGATTGCCGACGCGGCGCAATTCGCCGCGATGAGCGAGCGCAACTTTCTGCGCCGTTTCAAGATGGAAATGGGCATTACGCCTTCGAGTTTTCTGTTGCACGAGCGGCTTGCGGTGACTTGCAGCCTGTTGACCGAATCGGAATTGCCGGTCGACAAGATTGCCCGGCGCACCGGCATGGGCAACGGTGATCGACTCGCGAAAGTGTTTCGCAAGCGGATGAGGATTTCTCCAACCGAATTTCGGATTCAAAGTCGCCGACTAGTCGGCGAATAGCGCGACGGGGCCAGCCGGATGCCGTGTGACAACACGGCATCCGGTCCGTACTTCTGTCGAACTTTGGGAATTATAAGGAATGCGAATATGTTGACTCAGGGAGCTGTAGGCGCCGCATCGGTCGACACGAACGGTGCGGATGCCGCGACGGCGGGCACGCGTTGCACGCGCATCGTCCCGGTCATTCTGGCGGGCGGCTCGGGCACGCGGCTGTGGCCGGTGTCGCGGGAGAACTATCCGAAGCAACTGATCGACGTCGTCGGTTCCGACTCGCTGCTGCAAGCTACCGCGCGGCGCATGGACGGCTTTCCGGCCGGCTGGAGCGTGGACCTCTCGCCGATCATCGTATGCGGCGAAGAACATCGCTTCGTGATCGCAGAACAACTTCATGAAAATGGCGTCGACGCTCGTCTTATCGTCGAGCCGGCGCGTCGCGATACGGCGCCCGCGTTGACGCTGGCGGCGTCGCTCGCGTGCGCGGACGGCGGCGACGCGATTCTCGTCGTCATGCCCGCGGATCACTCGATCGCCGACGTGCCCGCCTTGCAGGCCGCGCTGGAACTTGCCGCGCGCTATGCCGGGCAGGGTTCGATCGCGACGCTGGGCGTGCCGCCCACGCGCCCCGACACGGGCTTTGGTTATATCCGCGTCGGTGCAGAGCTGGCGGGCGGCGGCCACGCGATCGACGGTTTCGTCGAAAAGCCCGCGGAAGAACTCGCGGCGAAGTACGTCGCGGCAGGCATGTATTGGTGGAACAGCGGCATCTTCATCGTGCGCGCCAGCGTGTGGCTCGATACGTTGAAGCGCCTGCAACCGGACATGCACTCGGCCTGCGAACGCGCATTCACCGGCGGCCGCCTGGACGGTGCGTATTTCCGGCCGCTGGTCGATGCGTTCCTCAGTGCGCCCGCGAATTCGATCGACTACGCGGTGATGGAGCGCCTGACCGAGACGGCCGGCCCCGAAACGCCGGATAGCGCGCCGGCAACGCCGGCAGGCGTCGTGGTCGGCCTGAATGCCGGCTGGTCGGACCTGGGTTCCTGGGACGCCGTCTGGGCCGCGATGGACAAAGACGCAAACGGCAACGCAGGGCGCGGCCGGGTGACATTCGAAGGGGCGGTCTCGAGCTACGCCCATTCCGAAGGCCGGCTGGTTGCCTGTGTCGGCACCACCAATGTCGTGGTGGTCGAAACGGCAGACGCGGTGCTGGTGGTCGACCGCTCGCATGTGCAGGACGTAAAGGGGCTGGTGTCGCGCATCAAGGCGCAGCACGCGCCGGAGGCCGACGCGCATCGCAAGGTGCGCCGTCCCTGGGGTTTCTACGATTCGATCGACCATGGCGAGCGTTTCCAGGTCAAGCGCATCGTGGTGACGCCGGGCGCGCAACTGTCGTTGCAATTGCATCACCACCGCGCGGAACACTGGGTCGTCGTGCGCGGCACGGCGCTCGTCACGCGCGGCGAAGAGCAGTTTCTGTTGAGTGAAAACGAATCGACTTACATCCCGCTCGGCATCAAGCACCGGCTCGAAAACCCGGGCAAGGTGCCGCTCGAAATCATTGAAATCCAGTCAGGCGCCTATCTCGGCGAAGACGACATTGTGAGGTTCAACGACAACTACGGCCGCTGCTCCTAAACAGCACGCCGGACTCAACTGCGGACAAGAACGGCAAGAACGAGGTGACCAGAATGCGCAAGTTTCAGGATTTGCTCGCGCGAATTTTTGATGTTGCATTGGTATTGGTGGGTGCGGCGGTGGCGTCGCAAATCCGCTTTGATTACCTCGCTCAGTCCGGATTCTATTGGGCGCTCGTGATGTTCTCCGCAGCCTTCGCACTGGCCATCTTTCCGGCGTTCGGCGTGTACGAATCATGGCGCGGCCGTTCCAAGGCGGTGCTGGCGGGGCAGGTGTCTCTCGCATGGCTGATGGTGCAGGTCAGCGCGCTCGTGCTGATGTATTCGCTGCATCGTATCGACTTCGTATCGCGGCTGTGGTTCTCGTACTGGACGGCGGTGACCGGCGGCCTGCTGATCTCGTACCGCCTGATGACGCACGCCGTATTGGCGAGGGCGCGCAGCGCGGGTTTGAATCTGCATCAGGTCGCGATTGTCGGCAGCGGCTCGCAGTGCGACGCCATCATTCGCCGGATCAACGCCGCGCCGACCACCGGTTTTCGAGCCACCGCCGTATACAACGCGCGGCCGGAAGTGTCGCCGGTCGCAAGCCCTGGAGTGCCGGTGTTCGACACGGTCGACGCGCTCGCCGACTACATGCGGACCAACGACGTGCACGAGCTGTGGCTGATGCTGTCGCTTTCCGAAGAGCCGCTGATCTGCTCGCTGGTCAGCGAATTCCGCGACGATCTGGTGAACATCCGCTTCATGCCGGACGTGCGCAGCCTCGCGCTGTTCGAGGGCAGCGGCGTGATCGATCTGCTCGGCGTGCCGGCGATCAATCTCGTGGCTTCGCCGCTGTCCGCCAACTCGATGCTGAAGAAGGAAATCTTCGACCGCCTGTTCGCCTTGACCGCCTTGATCGCGCTCGCGCCGATCATGCTCGCCATTGCAATCGCGGTGAAGCTGTCCTCGCGCGGTCCGGTTCTGTTCAAGCAGAAACGCAAAGGCGCCGACGGCCGTGTCTTCACAATCTATAAGTTCCGTTCTATGCGGTTGCACACGGAGCAAAAAGGCACCGTCAGGCAAGCTACGCGTAACGATCCGCGAGTCACCAAAGTGGGCGCCTTTCTGCGCCGCACGAGCCTCGACGAATTGCCTCAATTCTTTAACGTGTTGCGTGGCGACATGTCGGTCGTAGGACCGCGTCCCCACGCACTCGAGCACGACGACCTCTATCAGAAAGTGGTCGCGGGCTATATCAATCGCTACCGCATAAAACCGGGGATCACGGGGTGGGCACAGATCAACGGTTTTCGTGGCGAAACCGACCGCATCGAGAAGATGGAACGTCGCGTCGAACATGACCTGTATTACCTGGGCCATTGGTCGTTCGCGCTCGACATGCGGATTATCGGCGCGACGATAGTCGCCGGACTGGTGCATCGAAACGCTTATTAGTTGTTAACAAAACGCTGCGCGCTTCGTCCCTCGAGGAAAAACGCCGTGGCACACGGAGGAACATCATGAGCTCGCTTGGTCTACGCACGGGAAGTCTCCTGGTTTTCGCTGCTGCAACGCTGCTTTCCGGATGCGGCATCGCACCGGGCCAGCGGATGGTCACGCCTGCCGCACTTCAGGACACGGGTGGTGATTACAGTACTGAACCGGCAACGCAACAACAGATTCCGATCACGGATATCAATCTCGCGCTGCTGCGCAAGATGAACCAGACGCAGACGGCTTCGACGCTGCCGCCGGCGACGACCGCGCTGTTCGGCAAGCCGACCGCTTACAAGGTCGGCCCTGGCGACGTGCTGCAGATCGTGGTGTGGGATCACCCGGAACTCGCTGCCGCGCTCGGTCAGCCGCAGCAGAACGCGAAGACGTCGGACGCCGCACCTGGCTTCCTGATCGACGAAAACGGCGACGTGCAGTTCCCGTATGCCGGCACGGTGCACGTGGCCGGCAGGGACGCGACCTCGATCCAGAAGGAGTTGTACAAGCGTCTGAGCAAGGTGTACCAGAAGCCGGAAGTGACGGTGCGGGTGGCCTCGTTCCGCGCGCAGCAGGTCTATATCGACGGCGAAGTGCGCACGCCTGGCGCGCTGTCGGTCACGGACATTCCGATGTCGCTGACGAACGCGATCGGTCAGGCCGGCGGCCTCAGCGCCAATGCGGATCGCAGCCGCGTGGTGTTGCTCCGCAATGGCGTGCCGTATCAGTTGAACGTGGACGACCTGATCAAGCGCGGCCGCAATCCGTCGGACATCTACCTGCAACCGGGCGACGTGCTGCGGGTGGCATCGCGTGAAGACAGCGGTGTCTACGTGATGGGCGAAGTCAACAAGCCGGCGACCATCCTGCCGATGCGCAACGGTTCGTTGACGCTTTCGCAGGCAATCTCCGACAGCGGCAGCTTCGACTCGAACACGGCCGCGGCGCGGCAACTGTTCGTGATCCGCAACTCGACGAGCGAAACGCCTGAGGTGTACCACCTCGACGCGACCTCGCCGGTGTCGATGGTCCTCGCGAACCAGTTCGAACTGCAGCCGAAAGACGTGGTGTACGTCGGTCAAGGCGGCCTCGTCCGCTTCAACCGTGTGTTGAACCTGCTGCTGCCGGCGATCAATGCGGCTGTAACGGGCGCCGTCCTCGCGAAATAGTAGCCGCTCGATGTGAACTTGAACCTCCGGACCTTGTTGGGTGAACAAAATGGCAATCAACTTTGAAAACCGTTACACCGACGTGTCCGGTCCGGACGAGCTTCACTTGTCGGACTATCTGCGCACGATCGTGCGAGGTTGGCGCACGATCGTCGTGGTGACGCTGATCGCGCTCGCGCTGGGGTGCGCGTACGCTTTCCTCGCGCCGCCGACGTACCGCGCGGATGTTCTGTTTCACGTAGAGGACAAGACGGCGAATGCCAATGCGAACGGCAAGGATTCCTTGCCGCCGCTCACCGGCATGTTCGACACCAAGCCTTCGACGGCGGCGGAGATCGAGTTGCTGAAGTCGCGGCTCGTCACGGAAGAGACCGTCAAGAAGCTGCACCTCGATATCACGGCTACGCCGCGCTATTTTCCGGTTATCGGCGGAATGATTGCGGGGTTGGTGAACGGGCAATGGGGCTTCAGGTTGCCGCAGTTCATCAACCTGTCCGGCTATGCATGGGGTGACGAGAGCATTTCGGTGTCGCAGTTCGACACCTCGAAGGAAATGTACGACGCGACCTTCACGCTGGTTTCCGGCAATGACGGGTCGTACGTGCTGCGGGACAAGAACGGTATTGCGATTCTGTCGGGGAAAGTCGGCGAAACCGTGCAAACGGATACCGCCGACGGCCCGATCACGCTGCGCGTCGATAAGCTGGTCGGCCCCGCCGGCTCGCGTTTCGAATTGCAGCGCGCCTCGACACTGAGCACCGTGGACCGTTTGCAAAAGGCCCTGGTGGTGCAGGAAACCACGCTGCAATCCGGCGTGATTCGCGCGAGTCTGGAAGGCGGTGACGCCGGCTTGACGGCGGCGATCGTCAACAGCATGGCGCGCGAGTTCGTACGTCAGGATGTGGAAAGCCGTTCGACCGAAGCGGAGCACATGCTGGCCTTTCTCGACCAGCAACTACCGGGCTTGCGCAAGGAACTCGACGACGCCGAGCAACGCTACAACAAGTTCCGCAATACGCACGGCACGGTCGACCTGGGCGAAGAAAGCCGTCTGCTGCTGCAACAGATCGTCGATAACAAAACCAAGCTGATGGATCTGCAGCAGCAACGCGCGGAGATGTCGCAACGCTTCACCGCGAATCACCCGGCAGTGGCCTCGCTCGACGCGCAGATCGCCGCCTTGCAGGGCGCGGCGGCTAACATGAATCGCAGCGTGGCGGTGATGCCGGATACGGAGCAGACCGCTTTGCGTTTGCTGCGCGACGTGCATGTCGACACGGAGCTGTACACCAATCTGCTGAACAGCGCGCAGCAATTGCGCGTGGCGAAGGCGGGACAGGTGGGCAACGTGCGCGTGGTCGACTTCGCCGAAGCGCCAGATGAACCGGTGCGGCCGAAGCGCGTGATCGCGATCCTGATCGCGCTCGGCGGCGGCCTCGTGCTCGGCATTCTGCTGACCTTCTTCAAGCGTGCGATGTACGGCGGCGTGGAACGCCCGGACGAACTCGAAGGCATGCTCGGCGTGCCGGTGTTCGCCGTTGTGCCGCGCAGCCAGACGCAGTTGAAGCTGCAGGAAAACGTCATGCTGCGCCGTCGCGGGCTGCATGTGCTGGCGCAGCAGGCGCCGGAAGACATCGCGGTGGAAGGCGTGCGCAATCTGCGCACCTCGTTGCAGCTCTCGCTCGATCACGCGGAGAACAACGTGGTGATGATCACCGGCTCGCGTCCCGATTCCGGCAAGTCGTTCCTGTCGGTGAATCTGGCGGCGCTGGTGGCGTCGGCGAACAAGCGCGTGCTGATTATCGACGGCGATATGCGGCGCGGCGACGTGCATTCGCATTTCGGCGTCGCGCATCAGCCGGGTCTGTCCGACGTGCTGAGCGGCGGCGATCTGGGCTCGATGATTCAGCGCGACGTGCTGCCGGGCCTCGACGTGCTTGCCAAGGGCACGCTGCCCTCGCATCCGGCCGAACTGCTGATGAGCAAGCGCTTCGAAACGATGCTCGAAGAACTGAAGGCGCATTACGACCTCGTGATCATCGATACGCCGCCGGTTCTCGCGGTGACCGACTCGACGGTGATCGGCAAGTACGCGGGCACGACCCTGCTGGTGGTGCGGCACGGCCGCCATCCGCTCAACGAAGTCATGGAAACGGCCAAGCGGCTGCGCAATGGCGGCGTGGGGCTCAGAGGCGTTCTGTTGACCGATGTGCCGCAGGAAGGCGCGTTCCTCGGTTCGGGCTATCAGGGCGGCTACTACGGCTACGACAGCATCGCCGGTTGAGACAGCGGCCGACGGCCGGCCGCTCTACAAAGCCGCTCAACAAAGCCGCTTGGCAAAGCCGCGCAGCAAAGCTTTCGGCACTGGTGGGATTGCAAAGGTTAACGAGGAGAAGACTCCATGAAACGTAAGGTCGCGCTGATCACCGGCATCACTGGACAGGACGGGTCGTATCTGGCGGAACTGCTGCTCTCCAAGGATTACGACGTACACGGCATCAAACGCAGGTCATCCCTGTTCAACACAGACCGGATCGATCACCTCTACCGCGATCCTCACGATCCGGACCAGCGTCTCTTTCTGCACCACGCGGATCTGACCGATTCGACCAGCATTCTGCGCGTGATCCAGCGCGTCGAGCCGGACGAGATTTATAACCTCGCCGCGCAAAGCCACGTCGCGGTGTCGTTCGAAGAGCCGGAATACACCGCCAACGCGGACGGCCTCGGCGCTTTGCGGATTCTCGAAGCGATCCGCATTCTCGGCTTGCAGGAGAAAACGCGCTTCTACCAGGCCTCGACCTCAGAACTGTACGGCCTCGTGCAACAGGTGCCGCAGTCGGAGACCACGCCGTTCTATCCGCGCAGCCCGTATGCCGTCGCCAAGCTGTTCGCGTACTGGACCACGGTCAACTATCGCGAGGCTTACGGTCTCTATGCGTGCAACGGAATTCTGTTCAATCACGAATCGCCGGTGCGCGGCGAGACGTTCGTGACGCGCAAGATTACGCGCGCGGTCGCGCGCATCGCGGTGGGCATGCAGAAGACCTTGTATCTCGGCAATCTGTCTGCGCTGCGCGACTGGGGTCACGCGCGTGATTACGTGGAGATGCAATGGCGCATGCTCCAACAGGAGCAGCCGGAGGATTACGTCATCGCCACCGGCGTGCAGTACAGCGTGCGTCAGTTCGTGCAGCACGCCGCCGCTGAACTGGGCGTCACCGTGCGGTTCGAAGGCACCGGCGTGGACGAAATCGGCATCGTCGAAAAGGTGGAAGGGCGCGAGATCAGGATGTCGCCGGGCGATGTGATCGTGCGCGTCGATCCGCGCTACTTCCGGCCCGCCGAGGTCGAGACGCTGCTCGGCGATCCGTCGAAGGCGCATACGAAGCTCGGCTGGCAGCCGACCACCTCGTTTGCCTCGCTCGTCAAGGAAATGGTGCGCTCTGACTATCAGATCGCGCGACGTGACGCGCTCGTCACGCTGGCCGGATTCACGGCGCTGGAACATCACGAGTAACGGCGATGAACAAACAAGCACGCATCTTCGTCGCGGGCCACCGTGGCATGGTCGGCTCCGCGTTGGTCAGGCGTCTTGCCGCCGAGGGATATCCAAACGTGATTACCCGCTCGCGCAAGGAGCTCGATCTTACGGATCAGGCGGCCGTGAATCGCTTCTTCGAAAGCGAAAAGATCGACGTGGTGCTGCTCGCGGCCGCGCGCGTGGGCGGCATTCTCGCGAACGCGACTCAGCCGGGTGAGTTCATCTATGAAAACCTGGTGATCGAAACCAACGTGATCCATGCCGCGTATCGCGCCAAGGTCGAGCGGCTGGTGTTCTTCGGTTCGTCGTGCATCTATCCGAAGCAATGTCCGCAGCCGATCCGCGAGGAGTATCTGCTGACCTCGCCGCTGGAGCCGACCAACGACGCGTACGCGATCGCGAAGATCGCCGGCGTGAAGCTGTGTGAAGCGTACAACCGCGAGTACAACACGCAGTACGTCGCGTTGATGCCGACCAATCTGTACGGCCCGAACGACAACTACGATCTGAAGAGCAGCCACGTGTTGCCGGCGCTGCTGCGCAAGGCGCACGAAGCGAAGCTGAACGGCGACGCCACCTTGACGGTGTGGGGATCGGGCACGCCGCTGCGCGAGTTCCTGCATGTCGACGACCTTGCCGCGGCCACGCTGTTCGTGCTCGAGCACAACGTGACCGAAGGCCTCTTCAATGTAGGCGTGGGGGAGGACCTGTCGATTCGCGAGCTGGCCGAATGCATCTGTAAGGTGGTCGGCTTCGAAGGCGAACTCGTGTTCGACGCCTCGAAACCCGACGGCACGCCGCGCAAGCTGCTCGACGTTTCGCGACTCGCGCAAATGGGCTGGCAGGCCACGATCGGCCTCACCGACGGCATTGCCTCCACATATCGTGACTTCGTCGAATCACACGCTGGTTCGACGCCCGCCGCCGCCATCGAAGCGTAGGCGCGTGGACGGCCGCTTCAGCGCGGCTTTGGATTGACGGACCAAAGGGGACGCTGTGCATGCGCAGTAGGCGCCATGCACGCAGGACGATATTTCTAGGAGTGGCATAAAAATGACAGCGTCAGTCACGATCTTCCACAACGTCGTGTGGTCGCGCCACAAGGGTGTCGTGTTTTCCGCCTTGCATAACATTTCGGCTTCCGGAGCGATTCGCTATTCGATGGTGCAGATCGCCGATACCGAGCACGATCGCGTCGGCTTTTCCGACGTCGATTATTCGTTTCACCGCTATCCGATGCAAAAGCTGTTCGATGGCTGCTACGAAGACGTGCCGACCATGAAGCTGATCGCGCGGCTCACGTGGGAAGTGTTGCGCACCAAGTCGGATCTGATCGTGCTGCCGGGCTACCACCGGCCGGAATACTGGGCGATGCTCGCGGCGTGCATCGTGACCGGTAAACGGCGCGCGGTGTTTTGCGATTCGACCGCGCGCGACCGGCCCAAAAAGTTGCTGACGTCGATTCCGAAGCGCGTGTTTTTCTCGCTGTGCGACGGCTATTTCGGTTTCGGCGAGCGCAGCCGCGAATATCTGCTGTCGCTCGGCGCGAAGCGCGACAAGATTTTCGTGCCGTGTCAGGCCGCGGCGATGCCCGGTTCGTTTTCGCCGGAACGTGCGCTGGTCGAGCGGGTCGCCGCTCGCGCGGGCAATCCGCCGGTGTTTCTGTTCGTGGGACGTTTGTCCGAAGAGAAAGGCATCGGCACGCTGATCGACGCATTCGCCGGCTTGCGGCGGCGGATTCCGGCGGCGAAGCTGCGCATTGTCGGCACCGGCCCGATGTGCGACGCGTTGCATGCGAAGGTGGCCGAGCTCGAACTCGGCGACGCGGTGACGTTCGTCGGTAGTCTGCAAGACGAGCCGCTGACGCGGGAATATTACGGCGCCACCTGCATGGTGCTGCCGAGTTATAGCGAACCCTGGGGACTCGTGGTCAACGAGGCGCTCGCGCATGGTTGCCCGGCCGTGGTCAGCGAAAGCTGCGGCTGTGTGCCGGAACTGGTCATCGACGGGGTGAGCGGCTATGCGTTTACAGCGGGCGATGTCGCCGGCCTGCAGCGCACCATGCTCAAGGCCATGGAGGCGTTCGCCGACGCGGGCGGCACCGCGCGCCGCTGCATGGATGTGATTCGCCGTTTCGATCCGCCTTCCGCGGCGGCCAACATCGCACGCGGCTGTGCACTGATGTTGAGCGACTGAGCCGCTTCGCACATTCAGGTCGCGCACAACGCCCTTACTCGCTCCGGCAGCCACGATGAAGATACTGATCTACGGCATCAACTATGCGCCTGAGCTGACGGGAGTGGGCAAGTACACGGCGGAAATGGCCGTGCTGCTGGCGAGCCGCGGACATGACGTGCGCGTGGTATGCGCGCCGCCGTATTACCCGGAGTGGCGTGTCGGCGAGGGCTACGCGTCGTGGCGCTATCAGCACGAGACGCGCGACGGCGTGGCGATCTGGCGCGCGCCGCTGTGGGTGCCCGCGCATCCGAGCGGCCTGAAGCGCATGCTGCATCTGGCGAGCTTTGCGGCGACCTCGCTGCCGCTGCTTGTGCGACATGTGCTGTGGCGACCGCACGCGGTCATGCTGATCGCACCGACCTTGATGTGCGCGCCGGGGTCGCTGATGCTTGCACGCGTCACGCGAGCGCGAGCGTGGCTGCATATTCAGGACTACGAGGTCGATGCGGCATTCGATCTGGGTTTGCTGAAAAGCCCGTTCGCAGCGCGCGTGGCACGGTGGGTGGAAAGCGCTTTGCTGCGGCGCTTCGATGCGGTGTCCTCGATCACGCGGCAGATGAGCGAGCGCGCGACGGCCAAGGGCGTCGACGCAACAAAGGTCGTCTGCCTGCCCAATTGGGTCGACGTGTCGATGATTTTTCCGCTCACGCGGCCGAGCGAATTTCGTCGCCTGCTGGGGATTCCTGACGACCAGAAAGTGATTCTGTACTCCGGCAACATGGGCGCGAAGCAGGGCATCGAAACGCTCGCGGATGCGGCCGTCGCGCTCGCCGCGCGCACGGACCTCACCTTCGTGTTCTGCGGCAGCGGCGCCGCGAAAGAAGATCTGCGCGAACGCTGCTCGCGATTGACGAATTGCGTGTTCCTGCCGCTGCAACCGTTGGACCGCCTGAACGAACTGCTCAACCTCGCCGATATTCACGTGCTGCCGCAACGCGGCGACGCGGCCGATCTCGTCATGCCGTCCAAGCTCACCGGCATGTTCGCGAGCGGACGCGCGACCGTGGCGATGGCGCGTCGCGGCACCGCGCTCTACGAAGCCGTGGCGCCGCGTGGCGTGGTCGTGCCGCCGGACAACCTCAAAGCGCTGACGGCGGCGATCACGGCGCTGGCGAACGATGCAGAACGACGCGCGGCACTCGGCAAAGCGGCGCGCGCTTATGCCGAGCGCACGCTCTCGCCGGAGTCGACGATTCGCACTTTCGAGGAACGGCTCGCGATGCTGTTGCGTGAAGTGGGGGGCAAACGCGGCAAGGACAGCAAAAGCAATGCGCCGTCTTTGGGCGCGCGGCCTTCTGGTGCCGCAGCGCGGCGCCGGCGAAAACCGGCTACCGCGGAGGAAGCCGCGCCGGATTGATCCGGCACGCGGCTGTCATGAAGTCGATATCACCACGGAGAACGGTAGACGCCCTGCTTGCTGGCGTAGGGATCGGTATAGGTGTTTCTCGCGGCGCCTGCATTCGGACGTCCTGGCTGGGCGGCTACACGCAGCTGGCCGTTGGCTACAGCCGGCGCTTTGCCCTTGCCCTTGCCTTTGCCCACCGCCGGCTGCGCGGCCTGGTCGCCGCCCAGCACCGTCATGCGTTGCGTGTCGAGCAGCGCCGCGCGTTGGGCGTCGTTCGTATCGCCTTGCGCGCCGTCGGTGCTGTAGGGGTTCGGCGAGCCAAGCAACGCCTGCTCGCTACTGCGATGCGCGGCGCGCCGGTTGGCGGGAAGCTGCGCATTGAGACCGTAGCCGTTGGCCGCCGTCGCGGCGGGCGGGCGTGCGGGCGCCGCGTTATTGGGCGCGGCGTTCTGCGCGAACGCCGGCACCGCGCACGATGCGATCGCGAGAAGCGTCCAGCTAGCAGTGTGTCGAAGCGAGGTGATCATGTGATTCCCCAAGGAGATGCTGTCGGGATAAAGCTATCGTGCGCCAACCAGTACGCGTGTAGCCGCCAAAACGCTTGCCCGCACAGCCACCGCGTGAAGCCGGGCCAGGCGCCGCAACATAATGTGAGAGGTTTGCCTGGCATGCCTGCCTATGTTTACCACTGTTCGTGGTTCGGAGAAAGCTGATGGGTAACGTAGCCGACGATCCTCACGTCGGGCGCATGCCGCAAGCCGAGAGCGCGCGCGAGAACGGCCGCGTGATCGATCTGTCGCAGGCCGGAAAAGGAAACTATCAGGCGAGGCGCGGCGCGCTGATCGAACTCATCTGGTTCGTGCTGGAAGCCTGTGTGATCAACAACAAATTGCTGCCGCTCTCAGGTGTGCGCGTTGCGTTGCTGCGTCTGTTCGGCGCGAAGATCGGTACAGGTTGCCGATTCGTGCATCCGCTGCGCGTGAAGGCGCCGTGGAATCTCGAGGTGGGCGACAACTGCTGGTTCGGTGTCGACGTATGGATCTACAACCAGACGCTGATTCGCATCGGCTCGAACGTGTGCATTTCTCAGGGCACGTTCCTCACCGCTGGATCGCACGACATGAGCACGACGATGGATCTGCATGTCGCGCCGATCATCATCGAGGACGGCGTCTGGATCACTTCGAAGTGCGTGGTGCAAATGGGCGTGACGATCGGCCGTTCGGCGGTCGTGACGCCTTTGTCGGTCGTGCACCGTTCGCTGGAAGCGGAGGGCGTGTACGGCGGCAATCCTTGCCGTTTTATCAGGAAACGGTTCGACTCCGTGACCTGAACCACAGACTTAAAACCGCGGCGTTTGTACGCTGGGGTGGCCGAGGTCGTTTTGCCGGAATGCCGGCCGTCGCAATGGGATTGCCGCACTGCATGATGCGCGGC
The DNA here is from genome assembly GCF_046028095.1 of Paraburkholderia phytofirmans. Taxonomy (GTDB): domain Bacteria; phylum Pseudomonadota; class Gammaproteobacteria; order Burkholderiales; family Burkholderiaceae; genus Paraburkholderia; species Paraburkholderia phytofirmans_A. The sequence goes on along the minus strand of NZ_JAQQDJ010000010.1, from coordinate 328,176 downwards.
ATTCGCGGCGGCATCCATGCAAGTTCCGGCCGCGACGTCTGCATGGTCTGGTTGCCAGCTCCGCCTGGCGAACCGCGCCATGCTCAGGAAATGCGTGAAGCAGATGGGGAGTAGCGGATGTTCATCGATACACGTACTGTTGAACAGAACACCGTCGTCGAGACGACGGTCTGCATCATCGGCGGAGGCGTGGCGGGCATTACGCTCGCGCTCGAAATGTCGAGGGCGGGTATCGACGCCTGCATGCTCGAAAGCGGTGGTTTCGGACCTGACGACGCAACTCGCGACCTCTATCGCGGCGAGAACATCGGCCTTCCCTACACATTCGCGGACGGCTCGCGCAGCCGCTATTTCGGCGGCAGCAGCAACTGCTGGGGCGGCTGGTGCCGCCCGCTCGATCCCTGGGACTTCGAAAAGCGCGACTGGATCGCGCACAGCGGCTGGCCGTTCGGCCTCGATGAACTGGCGCCTTACTATGCGCGCACGCATGAACTGCTGAAGCTCGGCCCGCAGAATTTCGACCCCGCTTACTGGGAGCGCGAGATCGGACGTCAGGACGTGCGCCGTTTGCCGCTCGCCACCGGCGACATGCGCGATACGGTTGCGCAGTTCAGTCCGCCGGTTCGCTTCGGCAAGGCGTATCGCGAAGAACTGTCGCATTCGACGCGGGTCCGCGTGTTCCTTCATGCGAACGTGCTCAGTATCGACGCCGACGCGCAGGGCACGACGATTTCCAGAGTGAAGGTGGGCACCATCAGCGGCCGCGCCCTGACCGTGACCGCGCGAATCTTCGTGCTGGCCACGGGCGGTATCGAAAACGCGCGCCTGCTGCTGGCGTCGAACAACGTGCAGTCCGCCGGACTCGGCAATGCCAACGATCTGGTCGGTCGCTACTTCATGGATCATCCGCGCATGATGTCGGGCAAGGTGCGCTTCCGTCCGGGCATCGCGCGCAACAAGCTGTACGACATCAAGTACCACTATCAGAATGTGGCTGTCTCGGCGCACGGCACGAAGATCTCGTCCCAGTTCGCGCCGAAGCAGGAGTGGATGGAACGCGAGAAGCTGCTCAATTCACGCGTGTGGCTCTACTCGAAATGGTACGGCGAGGGCAGCGCGGGTTCCGAGGCGTTGATCCGCTTCAAGGAAGCGCTGATGGGCAAGGACCAGCCTGGCCGCAGCGTGAAGCGCGACATCGAGACCATGATTGCGCACCCGCTGGACACCGTCGGTTTCGGCTTGACGCGGCTGTTGCAATGGCCCGCGTTGATCACCGACGTGACGCTGCAGGCCATCGTCGAAGCGGAGCCCAATCCGGATAGCCGGGTGACCTTGTCGGCCGACAAGCGCGACCACTTCGGCATGCCGCGCGTGCGGGTGGAATGGCGCCTCGGCGACCAGGTGCAGCGCACGTTCGACAAGACCTTCCAGTTGCTCGCGAAGGAATTGCAGATGGCGAACGTCGCGGACGTCACGCTCGATGAGCCGCTCGAAGGCCGCACGTGGCCGGCGAAGCTCGAAGGCACGTGGCACCACATGGGCACCACACGCATGCACGATTCGCCGCGCGAGGGCGTGGTCGATCGCGACTGCAAGGTGCACGGGATCAGCAATCTGTATATTGGCGGCAGCTCGGTGTTTCCGACCGTCGGCGCTAATTTCCCGACCATCACGATTGCCGCGCTGTCGTTGCGTCTCGCTGGCCATCTGATGCGGCGACTCGATGTGCCGGACGCCGTCGGCAGTACGCGAGGCGAAGCGGCCAACAGTTCCACCATGTCGCTTCAGACGCCGCCGCAGGTCGACACGTTGCCAATTGCCGCTTCGACCTTGACGCCGTTAATGAAAGAGCAGTGAGCGTGTGATCAGGACAAGCGAAATGGCGCGCACAAGGCGCGCCATTTCGCTTTGTTGTCGGCTGAAGAGATACCGTCTGGTGGCAGGCCGAGCGCGTCAGTGAGTCGGCTGGGTCGTTTCGCGCAGCGTGGTGAGCGTATTGTCGTTGTTACGCGCGTCGTCGTGGCCGCCCCTGGTCTCGAGCAGATCGGTCAGCGAGCTGACCATGGTCTCGACACGGAAGCGCGCGTTGAAGGTCTCGGCCGCCTGGGCGCGCATCGCCGCGCGAGCCGCGTCGTCCAGTTCGAGCCAGCGCAGCAGATTCTTTTCCGTACCGTCGACGGTATCCGCGGCCACCATCCCCGCGCCGTCCGCTTCGATTTCGTGCCACACGTTGACCTTATCGGAGATCAGCGCAGGTAATCCGCAGCCGAGCGCCTCGGCCACCGCCACGCCGAAATTCTCCTGATGCGACGGCAGAACGAACACGTCGCTCGCATGAAAAGCGCCCCACTTGAGTTCGCCCTGAAGCATGCCCGGCAGACTCACGCGATGCGCGATGCCGGCCGCCTGCGCCTGGGTGCGCAGCGTCGAGGCCCAGCCGGTTTCATCCGGACCCGCGATCACGAGATGCAGCGTCTGATCGCGGCTGGCAATGCGTGCGAAAGCGTCGATCAGCAGATCGCAGCCTTTCTTCGCGTGGACGCGGCCTAGAAACAGCACAATGCGTTTGCCGCGCAGGCTCGGTATGGCTTGCAGGAACGCTTCGCGCAGCGGCGCCGCTTCGAGTTGCGGCACCGTCGTGCCGAATGGCACGATCCGTTCATGCGCGCGGTACAGCCAGAACGACTTGCGTGCGCGCGTGCGTTCTTCCTCGGTTGTGAAGATGACGGCGCGCGCGTCGCGCAACACGCGATATTCGGCCCACGGCCAATACAGCCATTTCTTCAGATGCTTGAGCGGGTAAGCCTCCTTGAACCACGGGTCGAGCATGCCGTGCACATACACGTAGTACGGCACCTCGCTCTTGTGCAGCGCTTTCCATGCCGCGAAGCCGTGGTATTGCCACAGGCCGTGCACGATCACCGCGTCGAAGCGCTTCGCGTTGGCAGCGAGCCACGGCGCGAGGCGTTCGCTGAAGCTGTAGCGGCCTTTGGTCGGGCCGAAGACGTGGATCGGAAAGGGGAAGGACGCAAGGTAGGCGTCGCGGGGCGCATCGCAGGTCGCCACTTCGATCTCGTGGCCGGCTTCGCGCATCGCCAGGCCGCTGCGGCGAACGCCTTCAACGGGACCGCCGGCGCGTGGGTCGACGCTTGCTAGCAGGTGGAGAATTTTCATCGGGCGGTATTCGGTCAGTTGGAACGATGCCTGGGCGGCGAGTGCGGGACGAGGGCGCCGAACTGGCCGCTTTCGGACGCGGAGCTCGCGGTGTGCGACATGCCGAGCGTCGACGAAAGGTCGGCGCGGCCCATGCCCGGCCGGATCATGCCGGGCAACTCCGGCATCGCTTCCGGGCTGACGGACGGCGGGCTACGGAAGCGCCGTACGCGCGCCGGCAGCGCACGCTGCAAACGCGCGTGCGTGGCGATCATCAAGCCGAGCGCGACGCCGAAGATCAGCCCGGAAAAACGCGGCCCGAGTGGATTGCCGCCGATCGACGTGGCCGGCAACGCGGCAAACAGCATGATGGCGCGCCCCAGTACCGGCAGCATGGGCGCGTCGGGCACGACGGAGCGCCAGTAGCGATACGAGAAGAAGCAGATCGCCAGCGCGGCGAGCGTGGCCAACGGCATGCCGATGCCGAACAGCAGGCCGCCCGCGAAGAACTGATAGACCCAGAAGTTGTGGCCCGCGGCCCATTCGTTGATTGCGTAGAAGTCTTTCTCGCTGATCTGGCCGGCGAGGTCCGGCAGATAGACCGGCGAGTAGCGGTAGTAGTGGCCGTAGCCTTCGCCGAACAACAAGGTCGTCGGTTCCGCGGTCACCTGATCGTACTGGTCGCGCATTTCCGCGAGACGCGTGATCGTGGTCGGATCCTTGCCGGAGCGGGTTTCCTCGGAGAAGAAGATGCGCTGCGTCCAGTGCTCGGCGACGGTCGGGAAAGTCAGGGCCGCGACGCCGGCCGCGCCGGCGAGCACGGCGCCGATGATCACGGTGCGGCTCATCGCGCGCCAGATATGCCGGATCGACGGCGCGCTCAGCCCCATTGCGATCAGGAACAACAGCGCCGTGCCGACCATCACGCTGCGGGTCACGCTCAGCAATTCGATGATCACGCTCAGGGCGAAAATCGATACCGTGAAAAGCGAATAGCGCTTTGCCACGATGAATTCGTGCAGCAACACGCCTTGCAAACCCAGCAACGTCACGGAGAGGATACGGAAGCGCACGTCGTCGAGATCGCCACCCGTCGCCATGCCGTAGACCAGCGTGAACAGAAGGCTGATGACGTTGGCGACAAACAGGGCTTTTTCGAACTGGGCGATGCGAAACTCGCTCCACGGGCGGCATGCCACGAGATAGCCCAGCATGAAGAGAATGAACGGCAGCAGCACGCGCAGATAGTTGCCGGTGTCATTATCCTGAACCAGTTGCGCGACGATGCTGCCGAACACGCACAGGATCATGCTCCACGTCACGATGGAGCGCAGCCGCGAGCGCTCGTGAAAGCGCGGCGCGATGAGAAGGAGGGCAATCCCCGCGGCGATCGCCGGCAGGACGAAGATGAACTGCGCGAAGTGACCCGTATTCGCGTCGGTCGCCTTGTAGTCGAACGCAAGCGGCAGCAGAAAAAACCATATCCAGGGCGTTGCATACTGATGGCGCATTAACGATTCCCTCCCCGTCGCCGTAGATTCGCCGCGGTCTATAGCGGACGGTCTCGCATCGGGTTATTTTGAAGGAATGGCTACGCCTGTTAGTTGGCTGGACCGCATTCGTCGAACAATGCCTGGATTTAGGCGTCGGCGGAAAGCGTAAGCTCTGCAAGAGGCGCGCACACTTGCGCAGGTTGTCGGTCAATGCCTTGAAGTTGGCGCGCACGCACGCTTGCCGACACCGAATATGCAAAAAGGGCCGCGTGCCTTGTGAGAGTCGACGGCAATATTTGCATGGGATCGGAGTGTGCGCTAAAGCGCTAACTCTAATCGACAGCTTTGCATGGGACCCAAGTAAGCGCTAAAGCGCTAACTTGGGTCGACAGAGGGGAACAGCATGAAGTTATTCGGCGGGGCGGGACCCGCAAAAGCCGGACGGGCGATCGAGCTCGACTTCGTCCGCGGCATCGCGATCATCATGGTGATGGGCTTTCACTTTCATGCTGTTCATACCGGCAATTACCTCATCCAGATTATTGAGTACCCGCTGAAGAGTTTCGGCCGCGAAGGCGTGAACCTGTTCTTCACGTTGAGCGGCTTTCTGGTGGGCGGCCTGCTGCTTCGACAGTACGCCGAAACCGGTCATGTCGATGCCCGGCGCTTTATCATCCGGCGGATTTTCCGCATCTGGCCCGCGTATTACGTGCTGATCGCCTTCCATGTGCTGGCCGGACGCCACCCGTGGAATACCTTCCTCGTCCAGAACCTGACGCACTTGCAGAACTACCTGGGCACGTCGATTACGCAGACCTGGAGCCTGGCGGTCGAAGAACACTTTTATCTGGTGCTGCCGGCGCTTCTGCTGATGTTCTCGCGCTGGCGTCTCGGCGCGTGGACGATCGTCAGCGTGCTCACCGGCATCTGCGCGGTGGTGCTCACAGCGCGCTGCTTCGCGGTGGCGGGCGGCAATCTCGACGGCGCGTTTGCTTACACGCAATACCGCATCGACAGCCTGCTGGTGGGCGTGATTCTTTCCGCGATCTACTGGATGAAACCCGGCGTCTATCATCAGCTCGCGAAGCGCAAGTGGCTGCTGATCTTCAGCGTTGTCCTGCTTTGTGCATGGCTCGCATTCGCCACCAGGAACCTGGCACTGGACGAAAGCATCGGCTACACGATCCAGGCGCTCGGCTTCGCCGCGCTGATCGTGCTGGTGCTCGAATATTCGGGATCGTTGCGCACGTCGTGGATCTATCGTGGCATAGCCTGGATCGGCCTTTATTCGTACGGTATTTACTTGTGGCATTCGCTCGCGCTCGCGCCCGGCGACATGCTGATCCGGAAAGCGACCGCGCTGGGTCTCGCGCCGAGCCTGATCTGGGTCGTCGCGCTCGCGGCGCAGTTTGCGATCGCGATCGCAATCGGCTATGTGACCACGCGTGCCATCGAGTATCCGTTCCTCTTGATGCGCAATGCGCTGTTCCCCGAAAAGCGCAGCAGTTCGGTGCGCGAGGAAGTGCCCGCCGCTGCCGCCGGTGGGCAGTTATCCTGAGCATGCAAGAGCATGCGGCCGCTTACTTGCGTATGCGGCCATAAACCGACGTCACATGCGACGAGGCGTCCATCGCACTGATGGACGCCTCGTTTTTTTGAAGAACCTGCTGCGGAATCAGGCCATCTGTTGCAGCAAGGTTTGCTTGAATTGCCCGAGCGTATGCCGTGACAGCAGGTCTTCACGCTCGGACGGCATGGCTTCAGGCGCATGCGGCCACGAGGTCATGGTCTCGGTGATCGCACGGCCGATCGACGCGGAACTCAGGTCGCTCAAAATCGGCCCCAGTTCGCAACGCCGGCTGAACCAGCCGATCAAACCGTCTTCGGTGGCAATCACGGGCTTGCCGAAACGGTACGCCTGCACCAGCACGCCGCTCATGCCGTAGTGCCCTTTATAGCCGAGCCACACCGCGTCGCACGCGGAGAACAGATCGCGCTCCATATCGTTGGAAATGAAGGCGTCGAGCACCAGCGGCGCGGGATTCAGACTGCGCACATGGTTGCGCATGAAATGACGCGTGCCCGCATCCTGCTCGCCGGCGACGATCAGTGTGGGCGCGTGCTCGAGACGCGTCAGCGCATGCACCAGTTCGTAGATGCCCTTGCGTTCCGTGATCGCGCCGTACACCAGCAGATAGCGCTGCTCGGGATCGAGCCCCAGACGCTCGCGGGCCAGCACGGGATTTTCCGCGTGTTCATCGGGAAACGGGTCGGCCACATAGGCAATCGCGGCGCTGCGCTTCGACGCGCTGCGCGCCGACCATTCCGGCAAGGTCGGATCGATCGTCAACAGCGTACGCAGGCCGGTGGTGCGGATCGCGCGCTTGAAGAGCAGCGCCTTGATCGCATTGACGACCGGGCGATCGGGGGCCTTTATGCCGACCTTGTGATGATGGAACGTCGAGCGCATCGTGATGCCGATCCATGGCGTCTTGCCGAAAGGCGAGCCGAGAAACGGCAGCGAATAGAAAAAGTAATCGACGTAGGGCACGACCACGAGGCGGATCGACTGCATGCGGGTGATGATCGAGTGCACACGCTTGAAATAGCGGTGAAAGCGCCAGTATTCGTTGGGGTCGGGCAGGCGGTTGCTGGGCTTCTCCTCCGGATCGACGAAAGCGATCTGCTGGTCCGGACGGTTTGCCGCGGTGATCTGTCTTGCGAGCCGGTGGTCTTCGTTGGCGCACTCGGTCACGAGCATGCACGGATAGCCGGCTTCCGCGCAGGCCTGCATGATCCACTCGGCGTATCGCCAGCGGTGGCCGGTGAGATTCGGTTCCACGATCAGGACGTAGTCTTGTTCCATTGCGTCGGTAACCATTTGCGTTGCGGAAATAAGTACCCGAGCGCCGCTTCCCGCATGGCGCTAGCTGAACAACGTTAGCATCGCCGGAATCCGTGTAACTACTAATTTGTCCGGCTTTGTGGTTCAGCGTACTAGGGGGCGTGGGCTTAGGCTGAACCGGCCTAGCTGATGGCGGTTGTAGGCGATTCTCTCGCGGTATGGTCGTGCATGAAGTTCGTTGAAAAAACTCGCCAGCTTGCTGGCGCGACCTAACAAATTATGCGCTGGCGGCGTTCACAGAGCGATCCACGAAATCGCTCTGCGCGCGGCCGATTCAACGGCGCTCCGATTCGACGGAGAAACAGCTTGCGGGCGATCAGGCTTCCGGCGTTCTCGGTGGCGGGCAGCTTCGGCGCGAGTGCGGCGACGTGGGTCCTGCTACAGCAGTTCGCCGTGCGTGGACTTGTAGCGATCAAATTTCTTGCGATTGGCCGGATGCTCGGGCCGGCGGCAATCGGTAGCGTGAGTGTGGCTCTGCTCGCGGTGGCGATTGCCGAAGCGCTGTCCGATACCGGCCTCGCGCAAGCGGTCATTCAAGGCGAACATCCGCCTTCGCGCTCGCAGCTCGGCGCGGTGTGGACCACATTGACGGCGCGAGGCGTGCTCATCTCGCTGCTGCTGGTCGCGCTCGCCCCGTTGCTGAGCAGCCAGTTCCATCTCGACGGCTCGCTGATCCTGATCCAGCTCGCGGCGCTGCTGCCGTTGCTGCGCGGTCTGGCGTCGCCGGCTTATTACGTGGTGCAGCGCGAGCGGCGCTTCCAGCACATCGCGGGCGTGGAGGTGGCGGCGTCGTTCGTCGATTGCGCGGTCGGACTCGCGCTCGCGTATTTCGGCGCCGGTGCGTCCTCGGTGCTGATCGGCCTCGTGGCCGGCGAAAGCCTGAAAAGCACGCTGACCTGGGCGACCATGAAACCGCGTCCGCCGATCCGCGCCGTGTGGTCGGGCATCGGTCACTATGTCGGATTCAGCCGCTGGATCTGGGCCAGCAGCGTGATCAACCTGTTGCTCAACCAGTTCGACAAGGTCGTGGTCGGCAAGCTGCTCGGGCCGGCGCAACTGGGCAGCTATCAGATGTCGTCGCGGCTCGCGCAGATGCTGCTCGCCGATGCGGCGATCGCCATGTCGCAATACCTCTTTCCTACCTTCGCCGCGCATCATCGGCGCAGTCCGCAGTCGGCGGCGCGCGTCATCAAGATTTACCTGCTGGTGGTCGCGATCGGGCTCGCGGCTTTCGTCGCGTTGCTGAGGCTGATCGCGGAGCCGCTCTTCTCGCTGATTCTCGGCGCCGCATGGCTGCCGGCGGTGCCGCTCTTCAGGATTCTCGTGATCAACATGGCGATCGGCGCGTTGATCGCCGTGCTCGTGGCCTATCTGCGCGCAGTGGGTGATGCGAAGGCGACCGTGCATGCGTCGGCGATTCAGGTCGTGGTGCTGCTGGCGAGTGCGCCGCCTGCCGTGCATTATTGGGGCGTGACAGGTATTGCGTGGTCCATGACGCTCGGCCTCGGCTGTGCCGCCGCATGGATGCTGTTCAGGACATTGACGGCAAGGACGCCGTGATGCGCGTCTTTCACCTGGTTCTTGCGCCGCGTCTGTCAGGAGCTGAAGTTCTGGCCAAGGATCTTGCGCTCGATCAGTGCGCCGAGGGCATGGCGGTGTGCGTGGCTTCGCTGTTGCCGGCGCACGCCGATTTCGCGCCTTTGCAGAACGAGCTGGAAAGCCACGGCGTGCAGTGCTTCTTTCCAGAGCGGCGTCATCGTTCGTTCATCAAGCTGTGCCATTTGTTCGCCGCGGTGCGGCGTTTTCGTCCGGATGTGATCTTTGCGCATGCGACCATTCCGTCGTTTTACGCGCGTGCGTTGCCGTCGCGTGTGCCGGTGGTCTACGTCATGCATTCGGCGACCAACGACTTCGAGCGTCCGCTGTTCAGGCGCATCGAACATGTCCTGTCGGGACGCGCCCGAATGGTGATCGGCGTGTCGGAGCAGGGCGTGACGGACTACGTGCAGGCCATCGGACCGCATCCTTCGATGACCGTGGTGCCGAACGGCGTGGATCTCTCGCGCTTCGCGTTTACCGACGGTGTGGAACGCGACGGCCGCGCGCCGCAGGTGGTGCAGATCGGCCGGTACGCGGCAGTGAAAAATCAGCTGCTGACGGTGCGCGCGTTCAGCGAAGTACTCAAGCACGAGAAAGACGCGCGGCTCGTGTTGTACGGCGTGATCGAAGACCCCGACTACTGGCGCGATGTCATCGCGCTGGCGAAGACGCTGGGCATCGCGGAGCGTGTCGCGGTGGCGGGCCCGCGCACCGATGTCGCCACCGTGCTGTCGGAATCGAACGTGTTCGTCATGCCGTCGCAATCCGAGGCGCACAGCGTGGCGTTTCTCGAGGCGCTGGCTTCCGGCGTGCCGATCGTCGCGAGCAAGATCCCGGCTTTTGCTTTTGCAAGCGGATTTCCGGGCGTCCAATTGGTCGATACCGGCGATGTGCAGTGCTATGCCGAGGCGGTGATCGTTGCGCTAGGGCAGGCGCGGGCGGAACGCTCGCTGGCCGGCTTGACGCTCAGGGATACCGCTGACCGCTATCGCGCGATCGCGCGTCAGGTGAGTCTGGCGGTGTCGGCCCGTTAACGTGCAGCGCGCGTGTTCTTGTTGCCACTCGTTACGGCCCGCTGGACGCCGACATCAATGATGGTTGCTCACGTCACGCATGTCGGGCGCCGGCTCGGGCGCGGGCTCCACGGGCGGCGGAATCTGCAGTTCCGTTTCGCGCTGCGCGAGCGTTACGAGACGCTGCGCCTCCTTGCTGCTCGAATCGATCTGTAGTGCCGTGCCGGCGTTGTGCGAGACGCAGGTCCATCGCGCGATGTATCCGCAGCCTCGTGCGAGGCTCAGCAGCGCGTCGCGCTGCTGTTCGCGCGTGCTAAGTGCGGTGCGCATGTTCAGCGCGTCGCGATTGTTCGGTTGCACGGCGATGATCGCCGCAAGGCGCGCTCTGGTCGCTGACAGATTGTTCTGCTGCAGATTGGCCCTTGCCGCTTTGATATGCCGCGACACATCCGCGCGAGGTTGCTCCGGCGGGTTGCCTGACTGTCCGCCCGGATTGCGCTTCGCCTCGGGTCCAACGGATGCGACACGGCGCGGGAGCGGCGGTGGAGCTTCCGGTGGCGGAATCGGCGGCGAACGCAGAGGCGCGGGCCGCACGGCGGCGATGCTCTTGGCGGTCGTGGCAGTCGTGGCAGTCGTGGCGCGCTGTGCGGTGGCGGTGACCGCAGGTTTCTGCGCGGCGGCAGATGGCGGCGCGATAGCGGGTTTCTGGACGACGACGATAGTGGGTTTCTGGGCGACGACGGTGGCGGGTTTCTGTACGACGGCAGCGGCAGGTTTCTGGGCCGCAACTGTCGCGGGCTTCTGACCGGCGACAATCGCGGGCTTTTGCGCAGCGGCAGGCGCGGGCCGCTGCGCGACTGTGGCCGCCGGCTTCTGCGGAATGACGACGAGCGGCGCGACATGTTGCGTCTGCACCTTGCCCGACACCGCGATTGGCGTGCCGACATCCGAGTCGTTGCTATGGATGAAACCCAGATACACCGCGGAGGTCACCACCAGCACCGACGCGCCCAGAACGAGCGGCTGGCGCAGTCGCTGATAGGCGGACACGGCGACCTCGGGCTCCTCGACGAACTCGTAGGGATTGACTAGTGCGCGCGAGGACGGATTCCAGATCTTGCGTGCCGGCAGACGGCTGTCGACGAGCGGCTGCGAGTCGTCCAATGGACTGTTCAGCGGGACTTTGAGCGAGGCAGGCGGCGCCGGACGCGCGCCGAACGAATCGGCCGGACGCCGATGGCACGAAGGACAGGGCGTGAAGCGACCGGCTAGCGGGACACCGCAGTGCCCGCATCGGAAGGGATCGTGCTGATCGGAAGTGAAGTCGCTAAGCATCGCCGTTTCGCAAAGGGGCGTCGAATGCCGGCGCCACAATCAGAAAAAACAAGGCACCGCAACGAGGCTTGCAAGCAGGGTTACTGTGCGACTACGTAACCCCGCGCTTGCATGCACGCGCCATACGCGGCCCAGTACTGTGTCATTGGCGGTTCGGGCGCCGGCAGCGGCGGCAGCTTCACGCTGGATGCCGCAGCCGTCTGCGCCGCGCTCGCAGCCGCCGTTTCCGAGGCGCTGTTGTCCGCAGTCGTCGCCGATGCCGCCGTGGCGGCCGTAGTGGCGGTGCCCGCCGAAGTCGCGCTCGGCGCCGTGGGCGCCGAAGCACCCTTCGCCGTGGCCGCTACGGGCGCACTTGCGCCCGGCTCAGCGGCGGCCGGCATGCTCGCGCCGAACGGCGCGGACGCGAAGGTGCTGGGCGGCAATGGCGGCCGCGACGGCGCGCCGGTCGACGAAGTCTTGGTGGCAGCCGGCTTGCGCGGTGGAATCTGCGACTCGTGAACGATGTTGACCTTGGTCTGTTTGTTCGCCGCCGCGTAGCACAGCGCGGTATCGACGCTACGCTGATAAGGGCTTTGACTTCGGATTGGATAAGTGAGCGGCTGCCATGCGAAAGCAGCACTGCTAAACACCAATAGCGTCAGTACGGTATATGTTTTGATTTGCATCGCAGTCTCTCCCGCAGCGATGTTTCGCCTTTCGTAGGCAATGGCGCTTCGCGATGTGTTCTATGCCTGCTAATTTTGCCGCTGGACGGCGGCTCACTGCCGCGAAGGCTGCTTTAGTGAGCGTAACACCGTGTATTGTCAACGCAATACACTGGCATAGCGGGCGAAACCGCCATCCTGCAGTCGAAACAAGACAGATCGGCGTGAAATGGCGGAAAACGTAGGGAGTATCCCCAGGCATGGCGGCCATGCCGGGAGCGATTGGACAGCCGCGCCGCCGTGGATGATGAGGAGTCGGACATGAAGCAATGGCAGTACTGCTATCGAATACTGTTGGCGGTGACATCCGTATTGCTGTTATCGGTGGCGTGGCCGCTATCGGGTCTGGCGAATGAGTGAACCGCGAACGACAATGCGCAGACCGCAGGTCAGCGGGCTTATTTCGCCCAGACATACGGCGGAATCTCGCCTGCGCGCATCGGCACGTATAAGGAGCGCTTGCAGGATAGCGGACGGTCTGCCATGCCACATAAGTCCACCATCGGTCGGGGAAAACAGATGTGTCCCTGGGAAGGGGCACGGAAGAATCGCTTGCAGATCGGGCGGCTTACGGAACCGGCGGAAAGTGGCGCTTGCCGGTGTGCATCCGCAAGCGCCGGAAGCGCTCTTTCTTGTGCTCTTCGTCGAAGTGCGCAAGAGACGGTTTGATCAGATCGCTGCGCGACACAATGCCGATCAGTTGCAACGTGGTGGAATCCCCAACCACGGGCAAACGTTCGAGACCGTGCACCGCAAGCCGCGTTGCGACGAGGCGGCAAGTTTCACCGGGTAACGCAAAAGTGGGCGAACGGTGGCGCAATATTTCGGCGAGTCGCGAGTCGAGCGCATTGTGCGTCTCGTCATCGCGGATTCTCTCCAGTACCGCGCGATCGACAACGCCCACCAGCGCGCCTTGATGCACGACCGGATAGGCGCGATGTGTCTGCGTCGTGCCGAAGTACGTTGCCAGCGCTTCTGCCACGGACATGTCGCCATCGATCGTCTTGACCGCGCGCGACATCACCTCGTCGACATGGTGCCGCTCGAGTGGATCGACACCGTATTCCCGATAAATGTGATAGCCGCGCCGGGCAATTTTCTCGGTCATGATGGAGCGTTTCATAACGACCGTTGCGAACCCGTGCGCGACCAGTGTCGCGGCCAGCAGCGGCAGCAGGGCGTTACTGTCGTGCGTCAGGCCGAAGGCGAACACGATGGCGGTCAACGGCGCGCCCAACGTGGCGCCGAGCGTGGCCGCCATGCAAACGAGCGGCCACAGAGCAGGTTCGCCGCCCGGCAGCACTTGCCCGAGCAGGACGCCGAGTCCCGCGCCCAACATGAGCAACGGCGCAAGCACGCCACCCGAGGTACCCGAGCCGAGCGCGACGACCCAGATGACAGCCTTCACGACGAGGATCGCCAGCGCGATCTGGATGGCAATGTGCTGATGCAACAGATCGGCGATTACGTCGTAACCGACGCCCAGCGCACGCGGTTCAAGAAAGCCGCCAATGCCGATGACAAGTCCGCCGAGCGCGGGCCACCACATCCAATGAATAGGCAGCTTGCCGAACAGGTCCTCGACTTTATAAAGTGCGGCCGACAAGCCCGAGGCGAGCGCGCCGGACAGCAAGCCGGCGATGACGCAGGACAGCAGCGACAACGCGCCGGGCGGCGCGGTTTCAAGCGGAAACAGCGGCCCCGTGCCGAAGAAAGCCGCGCGCGCAAAACCCGCAACGGCACACGCGAGCGCAACCGGCAGAAAACTGCGCGGGCGCCATTCGAACAGCAGCAGTTCGACCGCCAGCAGCACGGCCGCCACCGGCGTGCCGAAGACGGCCGTCATGCCCGCCGCTGCGCCGGCCACCAGCAGCGTCTTGCGTTCCGCGGCAGTGACCTTTACGCACTGCGCGATCAGCGACCCCAGTGCGCCGCCTGTCATGATGATCGGGCCTTCCGCGCCGAACGGGCCGCCGCTGCCGATCACGATGCCCGACGACAGCGGTTTGAGAATCGCCACCTTCGGCGACATGCGGCTCTTGCCGAACAGGATGGCTTCAATCGCTTCGGGAATGCCGTGACCGCGAATCTTCTCCGAACCGTAACGCGCCATCAGACCGACGATCAGGCCGCCAATCACAGGGATGACCACCATCCAGACACCCAACGTATTGACAGCGGGCGAGCGATCCGCAAACGAAAACTGCTGGAAGAAAAACAGATTGGTGAACAGATGAATCAGGCTCAGCAGCACGAACGCCGCGAGCGTGCTGAGCGCGCCGATTCCCGCGGCGAGTGCGGAAATGCCGGGAAGCCGCGCGTTGATGGAGAAGTCGCGCTTATGGGTATCGAGACTCATGGGGACTCAAATATCGATCTGGGGGACGTTAAACGCGCCTTTGAGCGACTTCAACTCGGCGCGATGCATCTCGGCGAGACGGGCGAGCACCTGCTCACCGGCCTTCAGCAGATGAACCTCGACCTGGCGGCGATCCGTCTCGCTGACTTTTCTGCGGACCAGATCGAGCGCCTCGCAGCGGGACACCAGCGCAACCACGCCGTGATGCTGCGCCTGCAGCCGTTCCGCAAGCTCGCCGACGGTCGCCCAGTCGCGCTCCGGATAACCCTTGATATGCAGAAGCAGCAGATACTGCAACGGCGTAATGCCCTCGCCCTGAGCGGCCTGCTCGGAAAAGCGCTCGAAGCGCCGCATCTGGTAGCGGAACTCTGACAGTTGCTCGAAGTTCGCCTTGGTCAAGCCGCGCGTGAGTGTTTTCATTGGAGTGCCATGGAGGAAGAGGTAAGGCGCGAATTATATCATGACGTGATATGTATGTCCGTGCTCGATCCCGGTGTGAATGACGATGGCTATGCCGCGGTTCGCTGCCTGGCGTAAGCCTGGCGATACAGTCCCGCGATGAGATCGGCCTGCGTGATCATGCCGGCAAGCCGCTGTTGCGAGTCCAGAACCGGGATATGGTGGTGCCCGTAGTTCGCAAACACCGGCACCAGTTCGACGATCGGGGTCGTTCCTTCGACTGTCTGAACGTCCACGTTCATCAGTGCGCCAACGAGCGGCGCCGGAGTGACGCTACGCCTGAACCAGCGCTGCATGGGAGAAGTCAGGCCGGGCGCTTTGCCGAACGCCCGCTTGTCGACGAGGTCGGCGCGGGTCACGATGCCGATCACGTGCTGCCTCTCGTCGGTGACCGGAAGTGCCTTGATGTGGCGCCGTTTCAGCAGACTCCATGCGGCGGACGCACGCGTGGTTGCCGACACGGCGACGAGGGAGCGCGACATGATGTCCGCGCACGTGAGTTCATTGAACGTGCGGGCGTAGGCCTGCAACTGAACATCACGCAGGAGGGATTCCAGATCGTCCGTGTCGATATCGAGCAATTCGCCGCGCCGGTTCAGCACCGCTTCGAGGTCCGCGCGCGTGAAACCTTCGTTCGACGCCGACGCCGACGCCGATGCTCCCGCGCCTTTCACCGAACTCGCCTGGGCCACGTGCGGGTATCGATGCCCGGTAGCGGCGTGGTAGATGATGGCGGCGCACAGCAGCGTCACCGACTGGATCGCAATTGGCTCGGCCACGAAGCGATAGCCCAGCGCGTGCACCGCCGGACCGCCGAGGACCGCGGTCAGCGCAACCGCGCCCGACGGCGGGTGGACACAACGCAGCGCAAACATCGCACAGATCGCCAGCGCGACGGCCAAAGCGGCGGCGCCCACCGGATCGCCGATCCAGCTTGCACAGGCCACGCCGACCGTAGCGGAGACGATATTGCCGCCGATAATCGACCACGGTTGCGCGAGCGGACTGGCTGGCACCGCGAACAGCAGCACGGCCGAAGCGCCCATTGGTGCGACGAGCAACGGAATATTTGCCGCCGGTCCGAGAAGGACGTGCATGGTCCCGCCGGTGAACGCGATCCCAAGCAATGCGCCGAGGCACGATCTCAGGCGCTCTGGCCACCGGACAGCCATGGGATGGGGGGCGAAGCTGGCGAGCCAGCGAATGAGAGCGTAGCGGGACAAGGTTCGAATAGGAAAATGAAAGGCGGTATCAAATGAGAGGAGGCCACACAATACTGCCGGATCCTCAAGAAACGAAAGAACGCATTCGTCATGATTATATTTCATTGTGATATAAAACCGCGGTGCGGGTTGCCGCGGCGCAGCAGAAGCGGGTGGCGGCCAGGGGTGACAAGGATGCGCTTGCAGAGGATTTCGTGCGATTCGTGCTGGCAGGGCTCGATGCGATCGCGGTCGCGCATCGTTCAGAAGCCAGGCCGCAATGAGCGCCACGCTCTTACGTGGCTCATAGCAAGTCCGCCAAGGCAGCGCCGAGCGAAGTACGCGCTCGAAGAGAAAAGACTACGGCGTAGCCCGCCTCAAGTCAGTCCGTTCGATGAAAATCGAAGCGGCGTGCGCTAGCTGAACCGGTCTTAGCAGACGATAGCCTCGCCCGGGTACCGATATAAGCCACTTACGATCCTCACCCATCACTTTGCGAATCCCGCAGATGTGCACATGAAGGTTGTTTTCCACGACTACAGTGGTCGGCCACACCTGATCTATCAGATGTTCCTTTGTCACCAATGCGCCGTTTGCTTCGATGAGGACGAGCAACACCTCCATCGCTCTGCTGCCGAGTTCGACAGGAGCGCCGGCGACGAATATCTCCCGCCGGTCCGGGAAGACAGTCAGATTTCCAATGCGAATCATTGCCTTAAATATCCCTTCGATCGGGCATTGCCGGATACACCGTGCAGGTGCATCGCGGACCAGAACACTGCCCGCGCTTTACGGCCTCACGCGCTCGCGCGTCCTCGCGGTCCGGTCTCGCGCATGAACATTGCAAGCACCATTGCGAGTACGATGCCGCCGAGCAGCCACGAGCCGGCTGCGCGGAACACTGACACGTCAATTGCGCCACCTTTCGCGAGGTGGGCAAGCAGCTTGCCGTACACAGGCGTGAGCAACGCGCTGAACGTGAACACCAGGAAATTGATCGCGCCGCTGGCGCTGCCTTTCACGTTGTCCGGATTGACTTCCTTGATCACCGTGTAGGGCAGCATTGCCGCACCGGAGCCGATGCCTAGTAGCAACCCGAGCGCGTAAGGCGGCGCCACGCCGGCCGGCAGATAGAAAATGCCTGCACCCGACGCAAGCATCAGCAGCGCGCCGGCGATCAACACCGGCTTGCGGCGGCCAAGACGATCGGACAGATAGCCTAACAGCGGGCAGCCGATCACCCAGCCGAGCGGCACCATGCTCGCGCGATTGACAGCCTCCGCATAGCTGACGTTGAGACCGCTGTGCAGGAACGGAATGCCCCAGATCATGTCACCGACCGTAGTCGGTAAAAACAGCAGGCCGGCACAGAAGCCACAAAGATACGATTGCGGATTGGACAGCACTTCCTTGTAAGGCGCGAACATCTTCATCCACGAGCCCTGGCTGACTGGACTGTCGTCATGAGCTGCCGGCGTCACGATGAGAACGAGTACGGCGATCAAAAGGATGACGAGGCCCGACAGCCACCAGAACTGCTGCCACGTGATGACGCCGTGAATGAGCGGCGCCACGGCGAATTGACCCGCCGAGCCGCCTAGCATGCCGAAGCACTGAGTGAACCCCACCGCCGTCGCGAGAGACCTCGGCGGAAAACCATGCGTGGCCAGATAGACCGCGCCGATGAAGCCACACGCCGAACCCGCGCCTTGCAGCAGACGGCCGATCTGCGCCGCCTCCACGCTGCCCAGGCCGAACAGCGCCGCGCCCACGGCAACGAGAACGATGCCGGCCGGGATGACGGCCTTGCCGCCGAGCCGATCGAGCAACGCACCGCAAACTATCGAGAACAGCGCATAAGTGTAGTAGTACAGGCCGACGAGCGAGCCCACGCCTAGCGCGTCGCGAGCGAATGCCGCACTCAGCTCGGGGATCATCACGCCCGGCGCGGAACGCAACATGTACTGCATGAAGTAGAACGCGGCACAGAAAAGCCAGGCGATGACGAAACCCATGTGTATGGGCTGGCGCTCCGATGGAATATTGACAGTGCTTACGGCCTTGCTCGACATGGTTCGATTTCCAATGAGTTTTGCAGGCTGCGTTACCGGAACAGATTGACCTTTGCGAGGTCGATGAGCTGCTGGCCTCGACCGTCCATGACGGCACGTAACATGAACAGTCCGAAGTGGTAGGCCTGATCCGCGTTGGTCGCGGGCGGCATCACGAGTTCCTGGCGCGCGCTCACCACGTCGACGAGAGCCGGGCCCGGATGGGCGAAGGCTTCGCCGAGAGCGCCTTCCAGCTCCGCAGGATGTTCGACGCGCACGCCTTTGATTCCTATTGCGTTGGCCATTGCGGCGAAGTTCGGATTCTTCAGGTCACATCCTGTATCGATGAACCCACTGGCCTTCATCTCCATTTCCACGAAGCCCAGCGTGCCGTTGTTGAGTACGACGACTTTGACCGGTAAACCTGTCTGAATCAGCGTGAGGAATTCACCCATCATCATGGTGAAGCCGCCGTCGCCCGACATCGAAATCACCTGCCGGTTCCTGAAAGCGGCTTGCGCGCCGATCGAGTGCAACAGCGAGTTCGCCATGGAGCCGTGGTTGAACGAGCCGACCAGTCGTCGCTTGCCGTTCATCTTCAGATATCTGGCGGTCCACGCGATAGGAGTGCCGACGTCGCAGGAGAAGATCGCGTCGTCGTCCGCGAGTTCGCTGACGAGACGCGTCACGTACTGCGGATGGATCGTGCTGCTGCCCGCTTCCGGCCGCGCCAGCGCATCCAGGCTTTCGCGAGCCTTGCGATAGTCGTCGAGTGCGCTATTCAGAAAGCTGCTGTCCGTTTTTTGCTGAATCCTGGGAAGCAGTTCATTGAGCGTGTCCTTCACTGTTCCCAGGACGCCGAGCTCTATCGGGCATCGATTGCCGAGCGCTTCTGGCCTGATGTCGATCTGCGCGATCGTCACTTTCTCCGGGTAGAACTGTCGATAAGGGAAGTCGGTCCCCAGCATCAGGAGCATGTCGCAACTCTTCATTGCGGAATAACCGGAAGCGAAGCCGACAAGACCCGTCATTCCCACATCGAACGGGTTATCGTATTCGATGTACTCCTTTCCTCGCAGCGAATGCACTATTGGCGCTTGCAGTTTGCGGGCGAGTTCCACGACTTCCGCATGAGAATCCTTGCAGCCGGCTCCACACAGCAACGTCACGCGCGAGGACCCGTTCAATAGACTTGCGAGTTCCGTGACTTCGTCGTTCGATGGATGAATCACTGGAGCGGAGGGCGCGCTCCA
Source organism: Paraburkholderia phytofirmans (assembly GCF_046028095.1). Lineage (GTDB taxonomy): Bacteria > Pseudomonadota > Gammaproteobacteria > Burkholderiales > Burkholderiaceae > Paraburkholderia > Paraburkholderia phytofirmans_A. The sequence continues at coordinate 308,650 of NZ_JAQQDJ010000010.1, read as the reverse complement.
GCTCGGCGCAGGTTTCGTGAGGGGCCCGAGTGCCACATTTCCGGGTATGACGACAACTGCCACGCCTTTACGCGCAACCGCTGTCCGGATGGCACGACCTAGAATTTGCGGGAGTTGATCGGGACTGTGGACGAGTTCGACGTAATGGCTACATTCCTTGAACAGGATTTCGGGGTGAGTAGCCTGGAAATAGTCGATGCCGATTTCCGTACTGGGAACATGCGCGGCGATAGCGAGAACTGGCACACCGCTGCGTTGGCAGTCGAATAGACCGTTGATGAGGTGCAGATTCCCGGGACCGCAACTTCCGCAACAGACTGCAAGTTGCCCCGTGAGATGGGCCTCGGCACCCGCGGCGAAAGCCGCGCTTTCTTCATGCCGCATGTGAACCCATTCGATTGAGCCATCCCGGCGCAACGAGTCCGTAAATCCATTGAGCGAATCCCCCACGACACCGAAAACGCGCTTCACGCCCGCGTTGACTAGTGCGCCAACCATGTAGTCGGCAGCTATCGTCGCCATTTAACATCTCCATAGATGAATGAGTTACTACGAGTGCGATGCTTTCGCAGAGTGACCGAAGGGACACGTCCCACATGAGCGTGGTGCAATCACCAGACGCGGTGGCTGATTTGAACGGTCCGCAGTGTCAGGATCCAGATGTTAGTGAGCGCGGCGCAGCACGGCTATTACATGAATCTGGGATCAGTGTGGCCAGCCTGTCGGCGCTCGATGCCTTTTTGGTAAAGGCAGAAAACCTGCACATGCTTCGCATGACATCAATATGAAATATCCGCACTGGGCATGAAGTTATCTGTCGTTGACGAAGGGCCGGATGGGAACCGTCAGACAGCTTCCTCCACAGGAGTCGCTTCCATGACGCTAGCCAGAATCATCGCTTCGACATTTCGTGGCGCAGGTCGAGCACGCCTCGGTCGATACACGGCATCGCCTCTTGCAATCTTCTGGCCGCTCAGCGCGCAAACCCCGGATTTCCTCGCGATGCAGCGCCGCCACATCTGTTCGCCGTAGCAGCAGGAGGTCGCGTCGCTCCACGCAATGGTTGCCGAGCTCCGTCCACTGCGCTCCAGAACCCGGATTGCGCATTTGGAAAACTTGCCTTCGCCGCGCATTGGGTTCGTGCGGCCGGACACGACGGGCAGTTGCATTTCACTTTCGTTAGAAATGAGCGCCATCGTGGACCGCCACGTTCTGTCGTCTTCAAAGGGGGCATGCATGATGCGGTTCCTCGCTTCTCACCAGACAAAAAGATGTCGAGCGCAAATCCATGTGACGTGCCGGATTCTCGAGCCAACGCTCGACCCTCGCTGGATGATAGTCAGTGGATTTGCCTGCCGCTACTACATGAATGTGGAGTGCATCCGGGTTTGCCCAGGAAAACGAACGATTGCGGACACTACATATTCATGTAATGCGGGATGCTTTTTTCGGCGTTATTGTGTCGACTTGGTGTGCCCGCTATCTGTCGAGCGACCCACACGTTAAAACCTTGAAAAACGCGCTAGCGGGTTCTTCAGAAGGTCTTCGAATTACGGCAAATTGTTGAAGATGCAAGGCAGGCATCAGCTCTCGAGTACGCCCGAAGCCGTTTTCCTTACTGCCCAAAATGCAAACCCGAATTCGAGGCGAGACACATCGGCGTATCTGCAAGGTGTGACATTGACTTCAACTACAGAGTCGACTCTGCAACGACACATGCCAGCAGCCAGAGGCAGATATTCAAAGCGTGCAATCGGCGCGGCCGCGATTGCCTCGCTTGCCGCGATTCCGATCGCAGGCTGTACAAATTCACCGTCCATCGGCGTGCTCGGCGCGTACTTTCCCGACTGGCTGTTCTGCATTGTCGCGGGCGTCGTGCTCACGGTCGTCATCTATCTGATCCTCAAGCGCTTACAGGCCGACCATCTGATGGGACCTTCAGCCGTCGTGTATCCCGCGCTTGTCGCTTTGCTGGCGCTCGCTGTCTGGTTGATCTTCTTTCAACATTGAATCTGTTTCGGGCGGATGAATGGCGACCCCAGCCAGCAAGACATCGAAGAGAAAATGGCCGGCCATCGTGATCGTCGTGGTCACGCTGTTGCTGCTCGTCTACGTGATCCGGCAGTGGGACCGCACGCCTCGCACCGACGACGCCTACGTCTACGCGGACACGATCGACGTCGTGCCCGAGGTCAACGGCCGCATCGTCGAACTGGCCGTGCGCGACAATCAGGCGGTGAAGCAGGGCGATCTGCTGTTCCGTATCGATCCGCGCCCGTATGAGGACGCGCTCGCGCGCGGCAAGGCGTCCCTCGTCGCGCTCGACCGCCAGATCGAGTTGACTCAGCGCACGGTCAATGCGCAGCAGTACAACGCGCAGTCGGTGCGCGCGGCCGTCGAGCGCGCGCGAGCCGCAGCCGGGCAGGCGTCCGATACGCTGCACCGCATGGAGCCGCTGTTGTCACACGGTTATGTATCGGCAGAAGATGTCGACCGCGCGCGCACCGCGCAACGCTCCACGCAGGCCGAACTCAGCGCCGCGCAACTGCAGGCGCAGCAGGCGGCAGCGGCTGTAAGCGGTGTCGATGCGCTGGTCGCGCAACGTGCCGTCGTCATGGCGGAGATCGCGACTGCGGAACTGAACCTGGAGTATGCGACGGTGCGCGCACCGTTCGACGGACGCATCGTGTCATTGAAGACATCGACCGGGCAGTTTGCCACGGCGCTCAAACCTGTCTTCACGTTGATCGACACGCGCCAGTGGTACGTGGTCGCGAACTTTCGCGAAACCGAACTCAAGGGCGTCAGGGCGGGCACGCCTGCCACTGTCTATCTGATGAGCGATACGGGCCAGCGTTTCAAGGGCAGCGTCGATTCGATCAGCTATGGCATCGCGTCCGATGAAGCCGGCCTTGCCTTGCCAGGCGGATTGCCACGTATTCAACGCACGCTCAACTGGGTGCACGTATCGCAGCGCTTCCCGGTGAAGATCCTCATCGACAAACCGAACCCGGAACTGTTTCGCGTCGGTACGTCGGCGGTGGCCGTGCTGGAACCCGGACGCGGCAACGACGGCGAGCGCCATTGAGGAGCCCATGACCGCCGCCGACTATCTGCCCGTCACGCTGCGCGATGCAGGCGCTTTCCTGAGGCGCGAGCTTGCGCCTTTCCCCGGGCGTTTGAACGTGATGCTGCGTTGCATGCTGACGAGCGCCATCGTGATCGTCGTGTCGAATACGCTCGAGGTGCCGGAGCTCGCGCTGTCGCTGCTGGTGGTGTTTTACGTCACGCAGTCGAATGTGGTGGTCACGCGGCTGGTCGGCGTAATGTTCATGGTCGGATCGACGCTCGCCATCGGCCTGTCGATCCTGCTGCTGAAATTTACATTCGACTATCCGTTGCTGCGCATCGTCATCGCCAGTCTGCTGTTCCTGGGCAGCGTGTATTTGCTGCGGGTGCTCAAGATTGGCATCGTGTTCTTCATCGTCGCGATCGTCGTGATCTACGTGCAGAGTTTCGTGGACCAGACCGATCAGGCCGACCTGCTGATCCGCGCGGTGTTGTGGGTGTGGGTCGCCGTCAACTATCCGATCGCGCTGACGCTCGTGGTCAACACGTTGCTGCTGCCTGCCGAACCGCAATTGCAACTCAAGGCGGAAATTCATCGGCAGCTCGCGGCGCTGGACACGCGCCTGACGCAGTTGATCGACGGCAGCACGAGCGAAGCGCCCATCACGCTGGCGGCCGTTCATCAAGGCGCGCTCACGCTGCAGAAATTGCTGCGCTTCACGACAATGCGTGATGCGCAGTATCGCGAACATCAGGCGTCGCAACTTGCATGCATTGCGACCGTGTCGCGGCTGTATCGCGCAGCGAGTGAACTGCCGAGCAGTTGGCCGCGCGCGTCAGCAGCGCAACTGGCGATGTTGCGTGAGTTGCGTGCGAACGGCCGCGCGCTCGACCAGGCGGTCATGGCCGGCGATCCCTATCGCTACGTGAGCACGGCGACGCCTGAAGAGCGCAACGCCGCCGACACGATTCCTGCCGCTGCCGAATCGCAGCGGGCGCTGCGCGCATTCGCCGACCTGGCCGCGAGCGACCCGGCATCCGGCAAGCCGCCCGCGAGCGAGCCGATGATTGCGCCGGACGCGTGGACCAATCCCGCGTACATGCGCTTTTCGCTGAAAACCTTGCTCGCCGTTCTGGTCTGCTACGTGTTCTACAACGCCGCGGACTGGCAGGGCGTCCACACGATCATGCTGACCTGTCTGATCGTCGCGCTGCCGAGCCTCGGCGCATCGACGCAGCGTGCGTTATTGCGGCTCTGCGGTGCTGCCGTCGGTAGCGCGCTGGCGCTGTTCATGGTCGTGTTCGTCGTTCCGCATCTCGACGGCATTGTCGGCCTGCTGTTGATGGCGTTGCCTGTCGTCGCATTAGGGGCGTGGATATCGGCGGGCTCGGAGCGAATCGGCTATGCCGGCATTCAGGTGGCGTTCACCTTCTCGCTGGCGCTGCTCGATCAGTTCGGCCCAGGCACCAATCTGACTGAGATCCGCGACCGGATGGTCGGCATTTTTCTCGGTGTCTGCGTGGCGACCTTCGTGCAGATGTCGTTCTGGCGCGAGGGCGAGGGCGACGTGCTGCGGCGGAAGCTCGCTACCCTGCTGCGCGCGATTGCCGCACAGGTGCGTCCGTCGCAGGTCGGCGAAGAGAAAGGGGATGCGTTGCCCTATGCACAGCGGCAGTTGCAGGCGTGGGCCGTGCTGGCCGATTGCGAGACGACGCTCTCGCGTGTCGCGCTCGAACCGGGCTGGCAGGAAAGCGAGCAGTCGCAACTGACAATGCGCGCGCAAACGGTCCTCGCGCAGGGGCGCGAGATCATGCTGGCGGGCGACGCGTTGCGCAACACGTTGGTGGCGCAAGCGGACTTGTCGAGCTCACACACGATCGACGTAGTGCGCGCAGCCCAGCAACAGGCCAGCGCCGAACTCAACCGGTACGCGGATGAGCTCGCAGTCAACCCACCCGATGCGCGCGCGCCGCGACGCATCGAGGCCGCTGCGCAAGCGGGCGAACCGGTTCGGCCAACCGATCAGTCGCTTGTCAGCGCAGCGGACGAACTGTCGCGGCAGATTGCGGGCTTGCCGGACTGGCGCGTCGAGGCAGCGGTCGCGGCGCCCGCATCGCCGGCGGTACGAGCATGAGCGCGCCGGTCTTGAGCGATTGGCGCTGGCGTCGAGGCTTGTTATGCCTCGCGTGGATATCGTCCGTGCTGTCGGGTTGCGCGTTGATTCATCACAACGGCACGCCGCGTCCCGAGATCGCCCCCGAACAGATCAATCTCGCGGACGACATCCATCTTGCACGCGACGGCTGGCCCGCCGCGCGCTGGTGGACGCGCTATCACGACGCGCAGCTCGACGCGCTGATCGATCAGGCGCTCGCCGATGCGCCGACCATGGTGATCGCGCGCACACGCGTCGCGCAGGCGAAGTCGGATGTGGAACTGACCAAAGCGGGATCCAACCTTCAGGTGGCCGCGCTGGCGTCGCTGGATCGCGAGCATATTTCCGCGAACGGTTTCCTCGGCCCGTTCGCGAAGAACGAGCCGGCTGCGGGGCTGACCGGGCCGTGGTACACAGAAGGCGTCGTCGGGCTTGGTGCAAGCCTGGACATCGACATCTGGGGCAAGCAACGCGCGGAGGTCGCCGCGTCGCTCGGGGTGAGCAATGCGCGGCTCGCCGAGACCTCCGCTGTCGAACTCGAAATCTCGGCGGATGTCGCGCAGCTTTACTACGGTATCCAAACCACTTATCAGCTGATCGATCTGCTGAACGAGTTGCATGAGGTGGCGGCGTTCGCGGTGCAGGCGCACGAAGCGCGTGCGGGGCGTGGCCTCGAAGCTCGCACCCAGCTCGAAGAAGCACGCGCGCAGCAGTTGGCCATCGAACAGCAGATCGTGTCGGCGCAAGGGCAGATCAGGCAGCTTCGCGAATCGATGCGGGCACTGGTCGGCGCCGGACCCGCCGGCCTGCCCGCGATCGAACCGGTCGCGCTGCCACGTTCGCAGGCGGCCTTGCCCGCGACGCTGTCGTACGAACTACTGGCTAGGCGCCCCGATCTGCAGGCACTGCGATGGTATGTCGAGGCGTCGTTCGACAAGATCGATGCGGCGAAGGCGGCGTTCTATCCGAGCTTCGACATCAAGGCATTTTTCGGCTTCAACGCTTTGCACCTCGCCGATCTCTTCACACATGCGAGCCAGCAGATCAACCTGATTCCAGGCCTCTATCTGCCGATCTTCGACGGCGGCAGGCTCAATGCGAACCTGAGCGGCGCGCGCGAGGGGAGCAACCTGTTGATCGAACAGTACAACCAGGCCGTTCTCAACGCCGTACGCGATGTCGCGCAGACGGGCAGCCGTCTGCAGTCTCTCGATGCGCAGACTGCGCTGCAGAAGCAACGGATCGAATCGGTTGCGTTCACGAGGGACAGTGTGGAAGCCTCTTATCAACGCGGACTGACGAGCCGGCTCGCGGCGCTCGAAGCGCGCCAGCCGGTGATTGCGGAACAGGTCGCCCTGCTCACGCTCAACGGTCAAGTGCTCAGTCAGGAGATTGCGTTGGCGAAGGCGCTCGGCGGCGGATATCTCGCCGATCCGCCTGTCGAACTGAAGCCGCGTTGAACGGCGCAGGTAGTCTGGTTAGAACTGCTGTGAGCGCAGCGATGCGAATTCCGCGCGGCACACGTCGCCGAACTTGCCGAGAATGTCGATCGAGCCATCCGCGAGCATCTCGCGAATCTCGACGAAGGACTTGTCCGGCGCGAGATAGGTGTCCACGATCTTGCGTCCGATCACGTCGGCTTCGTCCGCGACTTCGCGCGACGACTGGACGCGCATGCGGCCGATCTTCGCGTAGAGGTTGCCCAGGCCGGTGAGATCGGGTTCGTTGTGTTGCAGCGCGTGGACATAGCAGTTCGTCGCTTCCTCGATGAACGCTTTGTACAGTTCCTGCCGCCAGGTGAGGTCATGCGCCAGCCACTCCGCGCGGACCTGGGTGCGTTGGGTCAGCCACGAGGCAAGAACCGAAGTCATGCCGCCGATGGCGGCGCCGACGAGTGCAGCCAGAGCAGAAATAACCGATGCGTTCATGGACTATTCTCATGTTGTCATTCAGCTATCCATAATAACGCCGTGGTGTGTAATTTTGGAGTCGGCCGCGCTGACAAGGAGCACGATGACGACCATAGTGGGCGCGATGCGTGAAGCCGCGCCGGCGAGCGTTCGTATCCGTTCGTGTCAATGGGTCAGCTTTGGACCATGACCACATGCGCCTGGATCTTGCCGTCGACCGGCCCGGCGCCGAAGCGCTCGGCGATCGCGGTGGCGCACACTGACGTTGCGTCATCCACAGCGCCGCCGGAGCGCGCCTCGATCTCACTGCGCAAAGGCGTTCCCTGACAAAAGCCGACGGCCGGCACCAGCGCCGATGTCGCGCGGCTACGCGCTGCAATGGTCTCGAAGCGTGGAGCCGAGCTGAAGCCCGCATTGGCGAGGTCGCGTGAAATCACTGCCGGGTCGAAGTAACCGTGCGGCGTGCGCACCATGAAAAGTGGAGGATCCGCCGGGAAGAGACCGGCGAGGGTCGCCGTGACGGTATTGGCAAACTCGTTTTCTTCGATGCGATCCCAGACGTTGAACAACAGCGCGCCGTCGCGGCGAAGTACGCGCCGAGCTTCGGAAAACGCATGCGCCTTGTCCGGAAAGAACATCACCCCGAACTGGCAGACGACGACGTCGAAACTCGCGTCGTCGAACGGCAGGCGGGTCGCGTCTGCCTGTTGCCACCTTACCGGCCTCGAAGTGCCGATTGCCGCGGCGCGATCGAGCATCGGCTGATTCAGGTCGGTTGCAACCAGCTCGACATGGATCGGTAATGCATGCGCCATCGCGCGGGTCACTACGCCCGTGCCGGCCGCGGTCTCGAGCACGCGTGACGGATGACGCCCGGCGACCCTGTTCGCCAGATCCGCGGCGTAAGGTTCAAAGAGCATCGGAACAAGGTGGCTCTCATAGAGCTCGGCGATCGAGCCGGTGAAGCGAGTATCGGTACCGAAGCTGTTCATACGCCTCCCTGCTGCTTTTCAGGCAATGTTAGGCGCAGCGAGACAACTTGAACAGTCGTCTTGCCTGGCGGCCGCTTCGACGAACCCTTCGCGCCATCATTGGGTCGCGCCAAGGGGCGGTCACTGGTATCCGGCGCGTTAGAATTAATCGGGACCCAGGCACTGCACGGCCCACCAACGTCGATACCCACCAACGATGCCGACGTTTCCGGAATCATTTTTCGACGCACTGCGCTCGCAGCCAAGGATGGCGACAGATTGACGATCATGGCCAAATCTAACCAGTTACCCACCTCGTCGCCGACGCCGGCCGGCGCCGACCCGTTGCAGGATCCGGCGCTGCTGCGTCGCCTGCTACGCGCCAAAGACCGAATGGACGCCGCTTCACACGAGGCTTGGCCCGTCGAACGTTTGGCCGCGGTCAGTGGCGTTTCCGAGGCCCATTTCGCTCGCTCCTTCAAGCGGGCCTTCGGCATTCCGCCGCATCGCTACCTGCTGACGCGGCGCATCGAGCAAGCCAATACGCTGCTGCGCGACACTGCGCTCAGCATCACGGAAATTGCTTTCGCCACCGGATGGGAGAGCCTGGGGACCTTTGGCCGCATCTTCCGCGACATCAACGGTCGGAGCCCCAGCGCCATGCGCCGGGAGGCGCAGGCCACCATGCAGCAGCTCGACCGCGTACCCGCCTGCGTTCTGAAGGCCGCTCAGCGTCCCGATCTCACCATCGCAGTTTTGGAGAAGCGCCGCCGCGCGGCCAAAGGTACATTGCGGCCATCAACCAAGGAGGTCTTATGAACCAGGGTATCAGTGTGGTGGGCTTGTACGTCGATGATCAGGACGAAGCGCTCGAGTTTTACGTCGGCAAACTCGGATTCCGCGTCCATACGGACGTGGTCAACGGCGCCTACCGGTGGCTAACGGTCCAGCATCCGGACCAGCCCTCGTTCCAGCTCGGGCTATTCAGACCTGGTCCGCCCATCCACGACGACGCCACCGCGCAGACCCTGCGAGCAATGGTCGCGAAGGGCGCCATGCCGCCTCTCGTCCTGCTGGTGTCCGATTGCCGCGCGAGCTATGCCCGGTTAAAGGCGAGTGGCGTGGAATTCACCCAGGAGCCGGTGGACCGCTTCGGTAGCGTCGACGCCGGCTTTCGCGACCCCGCCGGCAACGGTTGGAAGATGATTCAGGAGCCGAAAAGCACGACATGAGCCCTTATTCAAACGTCGTTGCGGCTCGGATCGCGGTGTCTGACTTCATTGGTCGATTGCACTCGCTTCCCATCGACCCGTTGGCGTGATAGCGCGTTTCGCCTCGATATTTTCGCGGGCGTTTGCGGAGTGAGTGCGGCGTTGTGGACGGCGAGGCAGCGTGTGTATAGCTGATCGTCCACGGACGTGTCGAGCCGACTGACAATCCCCTCCACAGTTGGCTGTGGAGAGGATCGATACTGGTAAAGACCGGATCACGTTTTCTATCTGCCTGAACGGAACTGGTCGTGCCGCTTGATTCAAGCTTTTGAGACGTGCCGCTCAGCCAACTCCGAACCCGCGGTTCGTTTTAGCGTTGAGCCTTCTGGAGCGTATCCAAAACTATTCTGGCTACCGCCAATATTCACGCATCAGTCCTGAGTGGCCACATCAGCAGTGTCGGCCTGTACCAGGGCGCGCACGAGCAGGTACACGGCCGGCAAGTTGTCGTCGTCACGTCGCCAGTCGACGGGCTCGTCGAGGTCCATGCCGGACAAACGACTGACCTCGAACCGGACAAACGTCGAACGTACTGTCTCGTTGTGCCTGGCCAGGAAGCCCCGATTCTCAAAGACCTGTTCGTCGATTGTCAGCAGCGTGCGCCAGGTCGGCAATTGCGCGCTATTCGAGTGACGGCGACGACCAGTGTCGAGGTGACGACCCGCGACCGTGGCAATGATCTGCTGCAGGTCCAGCGACGCGCTGCGGAGCGCGCGCTCAAGAGCGGCAGGGTTGATCTCGTGGACATCCATATCAAGAGCAGCGTCGTTAACCATATTGTTATTTTCCTGAGGATTCGCAGTAGCTCGCAACGTTAAAGTTGATGCTTCAACAATGCCCGGTTTCGCTGTGCCAACAATTCGCGAATCTGGGCTAGATGGTTATCGCCGACCGTGCAGTCTTCAACAGGCCGGCTATGTTGATGAGGCATTGGCGGACGTACGCCGAGATAGCGGCACACGGCGGATAGGTACGGCTTGCCGTTGCCTCCCAGATGTCGCGCCGCAGCAGCCACGCGCACGTCTCCGACATGCTTGCGCAGCCACGCAAGCGTTTCGCGATCACCGTCGTTCAAGATGCGGATGAGTTGGTTCATGGCCGATCCTGTATATAAAAACAGTGCTGTAAATTTATACAGTATTTGACCGGGATGCAAGTCAATTCGCAGGATGTCGGATTCGGCGGGGGAGAGAAGAGGGCGATCAAGCTGCGGTGCACAGTCGGTCATCGGCCACGCGGAGGCGGCTGGCGACGTACCTGTGCTCGATCTTCCGGCGTTTGGGATGAGGGTCTGGAAGGTACGGCCGGCGGGACGTAAGCGGCGCAATTGCGGTATCGCATTAGCGACCGTGGGCATGCAGGAACGCCCACACTGCCATGAACTTTCCGCCCCCGGCGATCTACTGATCAGCCCACGTGTTCGAGCGCGCGTGTCGCCTGAACTTTGCGCGGCCGGTCGCGCAGCAGCAGGGGCATCAAACGTCGGTTGGCTGTCTGCGCCGCCCACTCGCAATATGCGGCGCTGCCGAGCACCCAGCCCTCGAGCGTCGACTGCATCAGGTTATCGACATCGCGTTCGTCGAGGGCCTGTGCGCCCAGATCGCGATAAGCCTGGTGGCGCTCGGACGGCGTATTGCCGAGCGCCCGGTAGAGTGGATGATCCTTGATGAAGCTATCGACGCGCAGCCCGATGTGGTGCGTGTAGCTCGACCACGGGTAGTGTCCCGGCTCGACCACAAGGCGGTTGCGCACCGGCGCATGATCGATGGCCTGGCTCGCGAGCAGGAAATAACGGTCGGGCTCGATCACTGTCGCCCGGTACTCGCCACGCCACATTGTTCCGCGGCGTCCATGGCGGCGGTTGAAGGTTTCGACATAGCGACGGCAGATCGCCTGCATCGCCATGCCCACGCTCGACTCGTATGAAGGCGTGACAAGGAACTGTACCGCGTCAGGCATGAGTACCCACGCGTGGACTGCCAGATCGGCGACACGCGCTGCGTCGGCGAGGCACGCGAGGAAGTACCGGTAGTCTCCTTCGTCCAGGAATGCGGGCCCTGTGAGCCCCTGCAGAATAACGTGCTGCGGTTGGTCTGGGACGTAGTGCCGTGCAAGCCGTGTCATGCTGAATTAACCGGGAAATCCGATGTGAGAAAACGATCCGACAGGTATCGGGCGCGTGACGTTGCGTAACGTGCGTATCGGAAGAAATTCTATCGGTCATGTGGGTGCGCTTGCGTCACGAACAGGGCTTTTTTCTGGCCTCTTTTCGATGATTTGCCGGTCGCAACCAGCATCTTTTTTACGCCACCGCTGAATAGCAGTACCGCGCAATACATCTTCAGACGCTCTGCCTGTGTCATCCGGCACCAATATGTATCAGGCTGCACGACAATACAGCGGTTGAGAGGATCTCCGACAAAAGAAAGCCCGCGCGAACGGCGGGCTAAATCCACATCACGGAGACATGGAGGAGACGTTCATAAAGGTCACCTCATTTCTTCGAATGACCTTGCATGACCGCTTGATTTTCGCGAGGCGGCTACGAAACTCGTAGCTATTTGATCTTCGCTGCAGCGGCGACCTTGCGCATCGCCTCTTGCGGGTCTTCATTCGAGTTCATGAAGCCGGTCACGACATCGGTAATTGCGCCTTCAGTGGCTGACGACTGAACGTCGCCGAACGCGAACGACGGAAAGAACGTGTTGGATTTGATCGTGGTTTGCTCATCTGCGTATGACTTCCTGGCGCAGGCGTCGAACTTGTCCATTGAAACATCCTGCCTGACCGGGATCGAACCCTTGTAAAGACTGAATTGCTCCTGGAAAGCGGGTGACATAATTGTCTTTGCCAACGCAAGCTGTCCGGGGGTGGCTTCTTTTTTGCCGTTCTGCTGGAAAAACACGAACGAGTCGACTGTGTAGGTGAAGGCGTTCGACGTACCAGGCGCAGCCGCGCAGATATAGTCGACGTCGGCTTTCTTGTTCGCATTCGCGAACTCGCCTTTCGCCCAGTCACCCATGAACTGCATCCCACCCGATCCGTTGATGACCATCGCAGTCGCGAGATTCCAGTCGCGACCAGTCGAGCCCTTGTCGAAGTAACCCTGGATCTTCCGGACAGTCTGGAACACCTGCAACATCTGGGGCGAAGTGAGTGTTTTCTGGTCGAGATCGATCATGGCTTTGCGATAGAAATCCGCGCCCTGAGAAAGCACCACCGTCTCCCAGATGGTCATGTCTTGCCAAGGCTGGCCACCACGCGCGACGGGCGTAATGCCCGCAGCCTTGAACTTGTCGGCTAGTGCGAAGAACTCGGGCCAAGTTGTCGGCGGCTTACCGCCCACTTTATCGAGGGCGGATTTGTTGATCCACAACCAGTTGATCCGGTGCACCGAAAATGGCGCAGCCACGTAGTGGCCTTTTGACATCATGGTCTTGTTGATCTGCGCCGGAAGTTGGGCTTTCCAGTCGGTGGCGGACTTGTCTATATCGACCAGCACGCCTTGATCGGCCCAGTCCTGTATCAACGGCCCCTTGATCTGCGCAGCCGACGGTGCGTTGCCGGACATGACCTGTGTCTTCAACGCCGTCATGGCAGCCGCACCCGCTCCTCCGGCTACGGCGAAGTCTTTCCACTCGTAACCCTGCTTATTCATGTCGTCCTTAAGCACTCTGATCGCCTTCGATTCACCGCCCGAGGTCCACCAGTGCAATACAGAAAGTGACTCGGCAGCACTTGCGACCTGTGCGCCCGTGGCGAGCGCCGCTGCGACAATCGCAACTGACATGAGTGTTCTTTTCATTGCTGTCTCCGTTAATTTTCTTTATGAATCACCAGGCAGGCGCACGCCACGATGGCGTGCGTTCACGTAGCCCTTACAGATCGAAACCGAGCTGGGCTTTACCGAGGGGCGTCAGATCTTCGGCGGTTGCCCGTCCCACGAAGTCGACTTCGAAATGGTCGGCCGGGAAATCAGGCGGGCTCTTGCCTTCAAGGAAGCTAGGCAACTGGCGCTTGAGGTATTCATCGTTCTTGGCACACGCGGGCGCCGACGCGATATACATCACGTTGCTGTAGCCTGCGCCGCGATGCGCGTCTTCGACCGCGTGGATCACGTCGCTGTGCCAGAACACGGTATCGCCCGCCTGCATGTGGGGAATCGATGAGAGCGCGTCGAAAAGCGGCGCATGAAATTCCGGCTTGATGGATAGCGCGCGGCCTGGCATCGCGCCGCACAGGTCGTCGTCGGCGACATCGTCCTGAAGGGCGCGCAACAGGATATAAGCCATCGAATTCGCAATGGGCACGAGTTGCAACGTGCCGTCCCCGGGACCTTGCGGTGTCAGTGCGGTCCAGCCCTGAAACGTGCGGAACATCGAACATACGGCGGGCGACGCAATCTCCTCGACGTCGGGCCGGAACGCGGCATCGAACGGATCATATCGACGCCAGTTGCCGTCGAACACATGCCGGTACACCTTGCGGAAATTCGCCTCGATCCACCGCTCTACCGAGCCGCCGTCGCAATGCGCGGACAAGCCCAATGACTCGGAACCAGGCGGCCGCCGACGCATCCGGTCAGCGTAAACCGGCACTCGCTCTGGATCGAAATGGACCCGGCCTTCGCTCTCATTGCGCCACAGCCGGTTCAGAAAGACACGGGCCGCAGTCAGCGACGGCGCCTGGCGCGCGAGGACCTGCGGCTTTGACCAGTACACGCCGTAAATCTGTGGCTTGCTCGACGCGAGCTGGCCGAAGTATTTGTCCTCGGCGCGGTTCTGCAGACGCGTATGCAGGTCGTTGCGTTCGACGTAGTCCGCGATGTCGCTGTCCCACCCTTCCACCAGCGCGCGGTCGAACACGTTGCGGATCACACATGCACCACGCGTTTTGACGAGTTCGATCTGCTCGCCGCTCACGCGCTGCTCCGCGATGTCGGAGAACTGGATTTCGGGGATCACGTTTTCGCCGCGATTGCGTTGCGCGGCGATTCTGCTGGCTTCGGCGCGAATCGCTTCATCCACCTCGGCGAAAACATCACGATAGTTCGGAAGTCGTGCGCGAAGCTCCTGCTTGGCCTGCCGGATGGCTGCCGGCAAATCGTCGATGATGAGTGCCATGGTCGTCTCCTTGTGGGTTCTGCTGTAACCGCAGGATAGGCCGACCGCACCCACAGAAGTGATACCATCCAGACAATTTCTTTGCACCTTCTGCCATGAAACCAGCATACGAACATGTCGAATTTGGCGACGACTGCTCGGTCCGGGTTTACCATCGGCGTCTGCCGCGCATACCGTTCGAATGGCACCATCATCCCGAATACGAACTGACTCTGACGCTGAACAGTCAGGGCAAGCGTTACATCGGGGATTCGATTGCGGACTATGTAGAGGAAGACCTGGTTCTCGTGCCGCCGAATCTTCCTCATACGTGGGCGTCGAACCGCTCGATCGACGCGGCGTCCCCTCAGGTTGCCATCGTGATCTGGTTCGGCGGAGACTGGGCGCGTCGACTGGCGGATGTCTGCCCGGAATATGCGCCGTTGCGTAACCTGCTGCGACGAGCGGCCTGCGGGTTGGCATTCGGTCCGGAGGTCGCCGCCGCAATGCACGGCCAACTCGACAATCTGCTGTCCAACGCGCCGCGAGAACGCCTTGCGGTCGTGCTGAATGTTTTGTGCGCGTTGGCGGAAGCACCCGGTGAGCCGCTCGCTTCGCCCGCGGCGTTTAGCGACCGGACGGAGGGTCCTTCAGGCCACGAACCGGAGCGTATCAACCGCGTGCTTTCGATGATCGATTTGCGCTTCGCCGAACCTTTGCGTTTATCTGAGCTTTGCGAGGCTGCGAACGTGTCGGAGCGTTCTCTCGCGCGCTACTTCGAGCAGCATATTGGAGAGAGCGTTGGGCGATATATCGCGCGGGTCAGGATTGGACATGCCTGCCGGATGCTTGCGCACACCTCCACGCCTGTCTCCGTTGTTGCAGCCAGGTCTGGATTTCCGAACGTCGCTAACTTCAATCGGCAGTTCAAGGCGTTGAAGGAACTCACGCCCGCCGCTTACCGCAAACAGTTCGCGGCCGGCGATATTGCCGAGACAGACACCGGTCCGCAGATCAACGAACGCTCATTTTCGTTGCAACGGAATCCGCGACTACCGAAATCGATTGCGTAGCGCGGGCAAGCGGCTGGGCGCCGAAATATGCGCCAGACAGCTACGCTACGGGATTCCCCTGGGTCGCCGCGGTGAGCTCTTACGCAAGGCTGAGGAGCCATGAGTTCGCGATGTGGCTGCTACGGGCGAAAGGTCAGTCGCAGGTGAGAACTCACTCTAACGTATTGTTTTTGATAACCAATCGACTGATGTCGAGTGATCTCGGCAGCGCGAGCGAGTCCGAACCGCACCGGCCCAAGTCCAAAGTTAAGCGAATCTCGACAAATCTCAACAACAGCAGCATCCCTTCTTGAATTTGTCACCACCCGTCCATATAATTAGCACTCGCTGCACGAGAGTGCTAACAACATCGCCGGTTGGCTCAGCCAGCCGGGTTTTCTCAGCGTTCTTCAGTCTCAATCAAGAGAGGAGTATGTATGAACCTTCGTCCTTTGCATGATCGCGTGATCGTCAAACGTCTGGATCAAGAAACCAAGACCGCGTCGGGCATCGTGATCCCCGAAGCCGCAGCAGAAAAGCCGGATCAAGGCGAAATTCTGGCAGTCGGCCCGGGCAAGCGTGACGACAAGGGTGCTCAAATCGCGCTCGACGTGAAGGTTGGTGACCGCGTTCTGTTCGGCAAGTATGCAGGCCAGACCGTCAAGGTCGACGGCAACGAACTGCTCGTGATGCGCGAAGAAGACATCATGGCCGTGGTGCAGAAGTAAGCGCTGGTCGCTACTTTTCCCGGTCATATCTTAAAGAATTCAAGGAGTTAGAAGATGGCAGCTAAAGACGTCGTATTCGGTGATTCCGCCCGTGCCAAGATGGTTGAAGGCGTGAACATCCTCGCGAACGCTGTGAAGGTCACGCTGGGCCCGAAGGGTCGCAACGTTGTCCTGGAACGCAGCTTCGGCGGCCCGACGGTCACGAAAGATGGCGTGTCGGTCGCGAAAGAGATCGAACTGAAAGACAAGCTCCAGAACATGGGCGCGCAAATGGTCAAGGAAGTTGCTTCCAAGACCAGCGACAACGCAGGTGACGGCACCACGACCGCAACGGTCCTGGCTCAGTCGATCGTCCGCGAAGGCATGAAGTACGTTGCATCGGGCATGAACCCGATGGACCTGAAGCGCGGTATCGACAAGGCTGTGACGGCCGCGATCGAAGAACTGCGCAAGATCAGCAAGCCGTGCACGACCAACAAGGAAATCGCACAAGTCGGCGCGATTTCGGCAAACAGCGACTCGTCGATCGGCGATCGTATTGCTGAAGCCATGGACAAGGTCGGCAAGGAAGGCGTCATCACGGTTGAAGACGGCAAGTCGCTGCAAGACGAGCTGGACGTGGTTGAAGGTATGCAATTCGACCGCGGCTACCTGTCGCCGTACTTCATCAACAACCCGGACAAGCAAGTCGCCGTGCTCGAAAACCCGTTCGTGCTGCTGCACGACAAGAAGGTGTCGAACATCCGTGATCTGCTGCCGGTACTGGAACAAGTCGCCAAGGCTGGCCGTCCGCTGCTGATCATCGCAGAAGACGTCGAAGGCGAAGCACTGGCAACGCTGGTGGTGAACAACATCCGCGGCATCCTGAAGACCGTTGCTGTCAAGGCTCCGGGCTTCGGCGATCGCCGTAAGGCCATGCTGGAAGACATCGCGATCCTGACCGGCGGTCAAGTCATCGCTGAAGAAACCGGCCTGACGCTCGAAAAGGCAACGCTGGCTGAACTGGGTCAAGCGAAGCGTATCGAAGTGGGCAAGGAAAACACGACGATCATCGACGGCGCTGGCGAAGCAGCCACCATCGAAGCACGTGTGAAGCAGGTTCGCACGCAAATCGAAGAAGCTACGTCGGACTACGACCGTGAAAAGCTGCAAGAGCGCGTTGCCAAGCTGGCAGGCGGTGTTGCGGTGATCAAGGTCGGCGCTGCGACCGAAGTCGAAATGAAGGAAAAGAAAGCACGTGTCGAAGACGCACTGCACGCAACGCGCGCAGCTGTGGAAGAAGGCATCGTGGCTGGCGGCGGCGTCGCGCTGATCCGTGCACGTACGGCGATCGCCGGCCTGAAGGGCGCTAACGCCGATCAGGACGCAGGTATCAAGATCGTGCTGCGCGCAATGGAAGAGCCGCTGCGCCAGATCGTCACGAACGGTGGCGAAGAAGCCAGCGTCGTGGTGGCAGCTGTTGCTGCTGGCCAAGGCAACTACGGCTACAACGCAGCAACCGGCGAGTACGTCGACCTGGTCGACGCTGGTGTTGTCGACCCGACGAAGGTGACGCGCACGGCGCTGCAAAACGCAGCTTCGGTCGCTGGCCTGCTGTTGACGACCGACGCAGCTGTTTGCGAACTGCCGAAGGAAGATGCTCCGATGGGCGGCGGTATGCCCGGCGGCATGGGTGGCATGGGCATGGACATGTAATTTCGATTGGGCCTCGTCTAGAGGCTCAGTTGGAAGCACATGGGGGAGTGCGCCGCGAGGCGTGCTTCCCAAACGAAAAAACCCGCAGAAATGCGGGTTTTTTTATGGGCGCTCGCCGCAGGCAGAAGCGCCCGGACCAGCGGGCAGCCGGCACTTAACAACGGCTTTCAGTGCCGCGCTTCGCCCGGCGCCGCGTCCTTGCCGGCTGCCGGCGGCGTTTCGTCGTCGGCGCTGCGCGCCCAGAAGAACCGGTCCGGCATATACGCGCCCATGCCCGGCCGGAACGCATTGCGCACGGCCTGGTACAAATACTCCTGCGCCTCGCGCACCGCCTCGGCGGGATCCTGGCCGTTCGCCAGCAAAGCGGCGATCGCCGCGCCCAACGTATCCGTCAAGCCCATGATCCGATGGCTGCCGCGGTCCCACATGTCCTGACGCAACTGGCCGTCTTCGCTGAAAAGCGTATTGACGTGCCGGTGCGTGCCGGTTTCCGTCGACAGAATGTATTCGCAGCCTTGCGACAGCAGATGTGAGATGGCGGCGTCGAGGCTGGGCGCTTCGGCGTCGCCGTCCGGTTGGGCGAGCGCGAGCAGCGTGGCCGAATCGGCAACCAGCAACGTGGTTTGCGGCGCGAGCAGGTCGGCGATCGCTTCGCGCAGTTCGTCGGCGGACAGCACGTGCTCGTCGTCGAGCGTGAAATCGGGGGCGAGAATCAGTGGAATGTCGTCGTAATCGGCGACGACTTCGGCAATCGCGCTCACCACTTCCGCGCGGGTGCAGGCGCCGACCTTGAACGCGGCGATCGGCATATCTTCGAGCAGCATCCGCGCCTGGGTCGCGACCACTTCGGGGTCGAGCCCGGTGACTTCGTCGCAACTGGCCGAGTCGCGCACGGTGTAGCCCGTGAGCACGGAGACGCCGTGGCAGCCCATGCTGGCAAGGGTCATGAGGTCGGCTTGCAGGCCGGACCCGCCGGTGGGATCGGAAAGGCCGAAGGTGAGGACGATCGGAGGCGTGTCGCTGGGCATGAAGATTTGCAGAAAGGAGCTAAATTTAGGCGCAGAGAGTGCGCAATCGACTCAATTATGCGGCCTAAACCGTCCCGAGGGCGTTTTTTCGCATCTCGCGATGCGTCGCAGCAAGCAGGCGTGGGTCGGCGCGCGGCACGACGCCGCAACCACTGTGCCGGCCGACGCAAACTGCATAGCCAAAGGCCGTCGCACGCTACGATTGCGCGTTTCTGATTGCTAGGCATTGGGGCGGCAACACGGTACCATCATGGCTCCCGTTTCCCCGGACTCTACGACGCGACACAAGAATGGAATATCAAAGCTGGATGTGCCTGATTTGCGGCTGGATTTACGACGAAGAAGCCGGTTTGCCGGACGAAGGCATTGCGCCGGGCACTCGCTGGGAAGACGTCCCGATTAACTGGACCTGCCCGGAGTGCGGCGCGCGTAAGGAAGACTTCGAGATGGTCCAGATCTGAAGTCCGGGAGCAGCCGGCAGGCCGGCTGCGGGCCGTGCCGCATGTCCGCGGCGCGGCATGGGCAAGGCGTTTCGCAGCCGGCGTGACGCGCCGGATCGAACGCACCCGGTGCGCTCTGAAGTTTGCCCCAACGCGTCGACGCGGAACGTCCTCGGTCGGGCCGTGTCGCAACGTTAGTCTGTCATTGTCCTGTCGCCGGTTCGCGCGTTAGCCGATCAGTCTGCGTGCGGCGCGAGGCGACGGCCCGTCAGCTTCGTGTCGCCTGCCCATGACTCCTCAATCCGCTGCACCCGTTTCCTTCGATGCCTTGCCGAATCCGCGCGGCGGCGCTGTGCGTCCCGCCGAACTCGCGCTGGCTGAGGCGCTGCTGGCATTCGAACAGCACAGCGAGAGCACGTCGGCGTTGCTGCGGGCGTCACACGCATTGCGCGGAGCCGGCTGGCTGAGCGCACAGCGCTTCGCCGACGCGCTGGTGCGGCTGTCGCCGCTCGCGGAGGGCGACCCGGCCGACGCGGTCAACGCGCGGCCCGTGTTCGGCGCGGCCTTGCGCGACTTCCGCGCCGCGCTCGAGCGTCACAATCTGCGCGAACTGTCCTGTTCGCCCGTGCTGTTCAATCATTACCGGGCGCTCTGCGCGCATCTGTCGGAGCACACGCCCGGTTCCACCGTTGCCTTCGAAGATCTCGCGCTGACCGCGCGGCCGGTGCCGCCGGTCTCGCTGCACGCGCAGTCCGCCGATCAACTGGCGCATCTGCGGGCGCGCTATGAGCGCGCGCTGCTGCCGGTGCTGCGCTCGCAGGCCGATACCGGCAGTGCGGTGGCGCTGGCCGTTACCAACGCGGCCCTCGACGAACTGGACGCGGTTTTCAGTGAACTCGCCGGCCCGGACCCGTATGATTTCTGGCGCCTCGCCAAGGCTTGCGCCAAGGCGTTGCGAGTCAGCGGCCGCGCCACGGGCGAAACCGACGCACGGCGTTTTTACGCCCGTTGCAACCTCGCGCTCGCCGATCATGCGCGCGGCATCGAGCTTGCGCCGCGCTCACTCGTGCGCGCAACGCTCGCGCTGCTGTGGCGCGACTACGCGTTGTTCGGCGCCGCCGCGGAAGACGCCGACCAGGTGGAAGTTCTGCACGACTACGGCCTGACCGTCGACTGGCACGTCGCGGGCACCCAGGCATCTGAGATGCTTTGGGAAGCGGGCGCCGTGCAGGCCCAGGCGATCAGCGCCAGTCGTAGCGCGTTGACGCGTGAGTTGGGCGTGCTGGCCGTCAATGTGAACGCCTACGAAGATTTTCTGCAAACGGCGGACGCATCGATCTCCGCGTTGACCGAGCATGCCCGTGCAGCCGACCAGCCGGAGAAAGCCGATCCGAGCGAAGCGCTGCAAGCGGGCGATGCCGCTTATCGGCTCGGCTCCGCCGCGTGCGCGCTGGGCCTCGGCCACGTGGCGCTGCTGGCCGACGCGCTGGGGCTTGCGTGGCGCCGTCGCGCGCATGCCGGCGTCTCGACGCCTGCGGTGCGTGCGCACGTGATTGTCGGCGCCCCGGCGGCGAGCACGCTCGAGCAGGCCGCTGAAGCCTTGCGCGCCACGCTGCACAAAGTCGCCGCGGGCGTCGCGCCACCCGGCGGCGGCACCGCGCTGGCCGCCTTGACGCGCTCGATCGAGCAGGGCGGCGCGTGAGCGAGGTGCGTGACAGAGCCGATAAGCCTGGCCCTTCGCCGGCCGGCAGCAACGGGCCTCAATGACACAACCCGGCGGCACGCAACACGCGTGCCGCGAAGGCTCGCGAACCTGCCCCGTGGCGAGCGCCCGCGTGCGTGATAGAGTGCAACTTGATTGGCCGTCGATGGCTTGCGGCACGCTTCATGGCACACATCGCGGTTCCACGCTCAAAGCCCCGCCATCCTGCATCGTCTTTGCTAAAATCCGAACTATGTCCAAGAGTACCGATCGCATCAATCTGACCAACCAGTTCCTGATCGCCATGCCGAACATGGCGGATCCGACGTTTTCAGGAACGGTGGTCTACCTTTGCGATCACAGCGAGCGCGGTGCGCTCGGCCTCGTGATCAACCGGCCGACCGACATCGACCTGCAAGCGCTCTTCAGTCGCATCGATCTCAAGCTCGAGATCGAACCCCTTCTCCATGTGCCCGTGTATTTCGGCGGCCCGGTGCAAACCGAGCGCGGCTTCGTGCTGCACGATCCGAAAGACGGCAACGCGTATACGTCGTCCATGTCGGTGCCGGGCGGCCTCGAGATGACCACGTCGAAAGACGTGCTCGAAGCCGTGGCGAGCGGCACGGGTCCGGAGCGTTTTCTTCTCACGCTCGGCCATGCCGGCTGGGGCGCGGGCCAGCTCGAAGAAGAGATTTCGAAGAACGGTTGGCTGACGGTCGAAGCCGACCCGAAAATCGTCTTCGACGTGCCTGCCGAAGAACGTCTCGAAGCCGCGCTGGCCCTGCTCGGCATCAACCTGTCCATGCTGTCGGGCGAGGCGGGCCACGCATGAGTCTGCCGGCCGGACGTGAGGCGACGCTGCTTGCGTTCGACTACGGTGAAAAACGCATTGGCGTGGCAGTCGGCAATTCGCTGACACGTCGCGCGCGGCCGCTCGTGATCGTGCAGAACCGCAGCCGCGAATACCGCTTCGAGGCAGTCGGCAAACTGATTGCCGAGTGGAAGCCGAACGTGCTCGTGGTTGGTCTGCCATTGCATCCGGACGGCACGCCGCACGAAATGACGCAACTCGCGAAGCGCTTCGGCAATCAGCTGAATGGCCGCTTCAATCTGCCGGTCACGTGGATCGACGAACGCTATTCGTCGGTCGAGGCGAAGGCGGAAATCCGCGCCGGCAACGGCCGCGCCGACATGCTCGACGCCGAAGCCGCCAGCATCATCCTCCAGCAATATCTAGACGGACTTTCCGACGATCATGAGTTCCATTGACGCCGAAGCGCTTTATCGCGCGTTGCTCGACCAGATTCGTGCGGTGTATGGCGATCAGCTCGGCGCCGGGCAAGACGGCGCGGAAGGCGCAGTGCTGGCCGGCATTTACAGCGGCGGCGCGTGGCTCGCCGAACGGCTGGCGCGCGACCTGAACTTGCCGAGCTACGGCGTGGTGAACGTCGCGCTGCATCGCGACGATTACGCGAAAAAAGGCCTGCACTCACAGGCGAGCCCGACCTCGCTGCCGTTTTCGGTCGACGGCCGCCGCATCGTGCTAGTCGATGATGTGCTGTACACCGGCCGCACGATTCGCGCGGCGCTCAACGAGCTGTACGACTACGGCCGCCCGGCATCGGTCGAACTGGCGGTGCTCGCCGATCGCGGCGGGCGCGAATTGCCGGTGGCGGCGCGTTTTGTCGGCGGTGTGGTGAATATTCCCGCCGACGCCACGCTCGTGCTGGCCCGTTCGGACGGCGCGCAGGACCAGCCGCGTTTCACTTTTCATACTGAAGCACGCGTCGATTGAGCGCGGCGTTAGAGTGCGACAGCCGCGCATCGAGCCCGTCGCAATCGGCGCATCGCATTGAACCATCACACGCCACGCACAAGAGAATTTTCGAGCCGTTCGTCGCAGCTCAACGCGCGAAGCACAGCCTGGCATCGTCACACGCAGTCCGCATCGACACCGATCACGTTGAAGCCCGTATTTGAAGCAGGTACATCATGAACACCGCCCCCCAGGCTCCCAAGGATTCCGCCGATAGCGCCACCGAGCGCTTCCGTTACGGCTTCCTCAAGGGCAACCCGCAGCTCACGAAAAACGGCGAGCTCAAACATCTGTTGTCGATCGAGGGCTTGCCGAAGGCGATCGTCAATCACATTCTCGACACCGCCGACCAGTTCGTCAGCGTGACCGATCGCGAGGTGAAGAAGGTGCCGCTGTTGCGCGGCAAGTCGGTGTTCAACCTGTTCTTCGAGAACTCGACGCGCACTCGCACTACCTTCGAGATCGCCGCGACGCGTCTGTCGGCGGACGTGCTGAATCTGAACATCAACGCGTCGTCGACCAGCAAGGGCGAGTCGCTGCTCGACACGATCAACAACCTCTCGGCGATGCATGCCGATATGTTCGTCGTGCGCCACGCATCGAGCGGCGCGCCGTATCTGATCGCCCAGCATTGCGCGCCGCACGTGCACGTGATCAATGCCGGCGACGGCCGTCATGCGCACCCCACGCAGGGGCTGCTCGACATGTACACGATCCGCCACTACAAGAAGGACTTCACGAAGCTGCGCGTGGCGATCGTCGGCGACATTCTGCATTCGCGGGTCGCGCGCTCGGACATTCATGCGCTGACCACGCTCGGCGTGCCGGAAGTGCGCGCGATCGGTCCGCGCACGCTGTTGCCGGGCGGTCTCGAACAAATGGGCGTGCGCGTGTTTCACAACCTCGATGAAGGCCTGAAAGACGTCGACGTGATCATCATGCTGCGTCTGCAGAACGAACGGATGAGCGGCGCGTTGTTGCCCTCGGCGCAGGAGTATTTCAAGAGCTGGGGCTTGACGCCGGAGCGTCTCGCGCTCGCCGCACCCGACGCGATCGTGATGCACCCCGGCCCGATGAATCGCGGCGTCGAAATCGATTCGCAGGTGGCCGACGGTCCGCAATCGGTGATTCTGAATCAGGTGACTTTCGGTATCGCGGTGCGCATGGCGGTGATGGGGATCGTCGCGGGCAATCACGATTGATCCTGCAGATGCAGAGCCGGCACTCAAGCACAGTACGAACCCGCGACACGTAGCGCGGAACTAGCTGAACTCAGCTGAACATAAGGCAGCGCATGAAGATTCATATTCAAGGCGGCACGCTGATCGATCCGGCAGCGGGCACCGAACAGCAGCAGGACATTTTTATCGAAGCCGGCAAGATCGCCGCGATCGGCAACGCGCCTGCGGATTTCCACCCGGAGAAGACGATCGACGCCAAAGGTCTCTGCGTCGTACCGGGTCTGGTCGACCTGTCCGCGCGTTTGCGCGAACCAGGCTACGAACACAAGGCGACGCTCGAATCCGAAATGGCCGCTGCGCTCGCGGGCGGCGTGACGAGCCTCGTCTGCCCGCCCGACACGGATCCGACGCTCGATGAACCGGGCCTTGTCGAGATGCTCAAGTTCCGGGCGCGCAATCTGAACCAGGCGCATGTGTATCCGCTCGGCGCGCTGACGGTCGGCCTCAAGGGGCAGGTCATCACCGAGATGGTCGAACTGACCGAAGCGGGCTGCATCGGCTTTTCGCAGGCCGACGTGCCGGTGGTGGATACGCAAGTGCTGATGCGCGCCCTGCAATACGCGAACACCTACGGCTATACCGTGTGGCTGCGTCCCGTGGACGCCTATCTCGGCAAGGGCGGCGTCGCCGCGAGCGGCGCGCTGGCGTCGCGGCTGGGGCTCTCGGGCGTGCCGGTGTCGGCGGAAACCATCGCGCTGCACACCATCTTCGAACTGGTGCGCGTGACGGGCGCGCGGGTGCATCTGTCGCATGTGTCGTCGGCGGCGGGCATTGC
Organism: Paraburkholderia phytofirmans; assembly: GCF_046028095.1. Classification (GTDB taxonomy): domain Bacteria; phylum Pseudomonadota; class Gammaproteobacteria; order Burkholderiales; family Burkholderiaceae; genus Paraburkholderia; species Paraburkholderia phytofirmans_A. Next base: position 283,694 of record NZ_JAQQDJ010000010.1, on the reverse strand, counting down.
GTTGATGCGCGCGGCGAAGGCCGAGGGCTTGCCGGTGTCGTGCGACGTCACCGTGAATCACGTGCATCTGATCGACCTCGACATCGGCTATTTCGACGCGCAGTTCCGGCTCGATCCGCCGCTGCGTCAACAGCGCGATCGCGAAGCGATTCGCGCGGGTCTGGTCGACGGCACGATCGACGCGATCTGCTCCGACCACACGCCGGTCGACGACGACGAAAAGCTGCTGCCGTTCGCCGAGGCTACACCGGGCGCGACCGGGCTGGAGCTGTTCCTGTCGCTGACGGTGAAGTGGGCCGATGAGGCACGCGTGCCGCTCGCGAAGGCGCTGAACCGCATCACCACGGCGCCGGCCGATGTGCTCAAACTGGACGCGGCCGGCCGTATCGCCGTGGGCGGCGTGGCCGATCTCTGCGTGTTCGACCGCCACGCGCATTGGCGCGTCGAACCACGCGCGTTGAAGAGCCAGGGGCATAACACGCCGTTCCTCGGCTACGAACTGCCGGCGCGCGTGCGTGCGACCATCGTGTCCGGGCACGTCGCATTCGAACAGCGCTGATCGCCGCGACGTTGCTACGCTCGTTGTCCCGCTCATAGGCCAGCTCATAGGCCAATTCACTGGCCCAATCAGGAACGCTCCGACCATGAAGCTCGCGTTACGCAAGGCCCGTCTCGTCGTTCATCTGCTGCACGGCATGTGGATCGTGGCGACGCGCTTTCCCAAAGCCAGCGCCGAGGTGCGTCACACGCTCAATCGCGAATGGTCGCTGAAGATGTTGCGCCTATGCGGCATGCGGCTCGTCGTGCATAACGACAGCGCGCGGCTCGATCGCGGCGCGCTGGTGGTCGCCAACCACATTTCGTGGATCGACATCTATGTGATCAACGCGTGGCGGCCCACGCCGTTTGTCTCGAAGGCCGAGATCCGGCAATGGCCGGTGGTCGGCTGGCTCGCGCAGCAACTGGACACGGTGTTCATTCAGCGCGAGAAGCGCAGCGACGCGAAGCGGATCATGCACGAACTGTCCGACCGCCTGGGCGCGGGCGAACTGATGTGCGTGTTTCCCGAGGGCACGACCTCCAATGGACTCGCGCTGCTGCCGTTTCACGCGAACATGTTTCAGGCGGCCGTGTCGGCGTCGGCGCCAGTGCAGCCACTGTGCATGATGTATGAGGACGCGCAGGGCCGGCAATCCACCGCGCCTGCCTATATCGACGATCTGTCGCTCGCCGATTCGCTGAATCTGCTGCTGAGAGGCGGACCGCTCACCGCGCATATCTATGTCTGCGCGCCGCTCGCGCCAGGTGCGGACCGGCGCACATTGGCGGCGGAAGCGGAAGGCGTGATCGCGGCCGCATTGCGGGAGATGCAAAGCGGCGCCGCGATGACCGGCGCGCTGAAGGCGGAGCGGACCGCTACACCCGCCGCCGTGGCAACGTTGATTGAAGAACCGGTCGATCAGGTCGACCGGTCAGGACGTTCGGCCTGAATTTCGGCCTACGGTCTATCCCAAGATGTGACTGGCCCGGCGCGGCTGCTTAATTGCCACCCGCCGCCGCGCGGCAGTTCTCGCACTCGACCTGTGTCAGCGTGCGCTCCGCGGGCTTTTGCGCGAGACGCACGGCGGACAGTTGTTCGCCCCACACGCAGCCTGAGTCGAGACCGATCAGGTTGTCACGCAGAATCAGCCCGAGCGCGGCCCAATGACCGAACACCACGGTCACATCGGCGGTCTTGCGCGACGGTACATCGAACCACGGCATGCAACCCGGCGGCGCTGCATTCAGGCCGCCGCTGCTGCTGAAATCCATGGTGCCTTCGGCGTTGCAGAAGCGGATGCGCGTCAACGCGCTGCACGTCAAACGCAGCCGCTCGATGCCCTTCAGTCCCGGCTTCCAGCGGTTCGGCTCGTTGCCGTACAAACCGGCGAGCGTCTCCTTCCAGTTCGGCGCGCGCAGTGCGCGCTGCAATTCGTCGGCGAGTTCGAGCGTCAGGTTCACGTCCCACTGCGGCAGCACGCCCGCATGAACCATCAGCATGCCGTTGTCGAAGTGCGCGATCGGACGGTGGCGGATCCATTCGAGCAGGTCGGCAGCATCCGGCGCGGCGAGAATCTCGTCGATCGTGTCGCCTTTCTTCGACTTGCGAATTCCCGCCGACACCGACAGCAGATGCAGATCGTGATTGCCCAGCACCGGCACCGCCTGCTCGCCGAGCGCGATGACGTCGCGCAACGTGGCCAGCGACTCGGTGCCGCGGTTGATCAGGTCGCCCGCGAACCACAGCGGCGTGCCGGCCGGCGGCGCGGCCTTGGCGAGCAGCCGCTGGAACGGCGTGCGGCAGCCTTGCAGATCGCCGAAGGCGAGCGGGTGTAGGGGCGGATCGGAAAGAGCGGAAGACGTGGTGGCGGGTGTCATCAAGGAAATGAGTGCGGTTTGATACACGCTGTTACGCACGAGGCGTGCCGCGTTGGGCAATGCAACATATTAGCGTGACATAATAGCCCGTTTGTAGGGTTGATATCGGGTCGGGCGCCGCCGGCAAGCGGCCTCGCGCAGGGCGCCCCCGATATTGCGACACAACAGGATGACTTTCATGAACGGAGAAAGCATGTCGTCTTTTCATGCAGAGCAACCTATTCGTACGCTCGTCACCGGGGCGAGCGGCTTTACTGGCCGCTATCTGGTCGACAACCTGCTCGGTCGCGGCCACACGGTGATCGAAACGGTCGCCGGGCGCGACGAGCCGGAAACGCCGACGCGCCTGCGGCTCGACATCACGTCGCCGGACGCCTGCCGGCGCGTGATCGAAATCGCGCGGCCCGACTACATTGTCCACCTCGCTGCGATCAGCTTCGTAGGCCATAACGATCCGCTCGACTTTTACCGCGTCAACGTGATCGGCACACTGAATCTGCTGGAGGCGTGCGCGGCCGTCGGTCATACGCCGCGCAAGCTGCTGATCGCGAGCAGCGCGAACGTCTACGGCAACGTGACGAGCGACGCGATCGACGAGAGCTTTCCGGTCACGCCGGTCAATCACTACGCGGCCAGCAAGGCGGCGATGGAAACGATGGTGCGCACGTGGTTCGACCGCCTGCCGATCCTGATCGTGCGGCCGTTCAACTATACCGGCCGCGGCCAGGCTTCCAACTTCCTCGTACCGAAGATCGTCGAGCACTTCGCGCGCCGCGAACCGTCGATCGAACTCGGCAATATCGACGTCGCGCGCGATTTCTCGGACGTGCGCTACGTGGCGAGCGCCTATGAAGCGTTGCTCGACTCCGAGGCCGCCTCGGAAACCGTCAATGTCTGCACCGGCACGCCCTTTACATTGCGCGAAATCCTCTCGGCGGCGAGTGATCTGACGGGACACGAACTCGAGATTCAGATCAATCCCGCCTTCGTGCGGCAAACCGATGTGAAGATGCTGGCCGGCTCGCCCGCCAAACTGCGCACGCTCGTGCCAAAAGTCGAGGCGATTCCGTTCATGGATACGCTGCGCTGGATGCTGGCGGCATAATCGGCCGCATTTGCGCGGCGATCCGCCATCTTTTTGCGTCATGGTGACGCGCGACTTTCGTTCGCGTATAAACAATCATAATGCGTCGTATTGCAGGCTGATTTGATCAGACGTGTGCGGCGTTTGCTCCCGTTTTCCCCAGTGCATTACGCTGAATCAGACCGCTTGCCGTTCCATCGGCGCGGCGTTCCATCATGCTTGCGGCCGTTCACAGCGATATGAGTCATGAAAGTGACGGCCGAATTAAGTGATGGAAACCAAACTTGTCAAGCTGTTTCAAGTTGTTAGGGTTCTAGTTTTTGCCTTTGGCGGCTTTATAATCGGGGCTTCATAAGATTGGCGTTTGAGCGCCCGCCCGCAGTGCCCAAGGGCGGCGGCGGGCGTCCACAAGATTCCGACACCACAACGCGTGGTTGCAGGTCAGTCAAACCATTTCGACCTGCCACCAACATCTAGAAGGGAATTTCATGATTCTGGTAACGGGCGGCGCCGGTTTTATCGGCGCCAATTTCGTGCTCGACTGGCTCAATGCGTCGGACGAAGCGGTACTGAACGTGGACAAGCTGACGTACGCCGGCAATCTGGGTACGCTCAAGTCGCAACAAAACAATCCGAAGCACATTTTCGTGCGCGCGGATATCTGCGATCGCGCCGCGCTCGACGCGCTCTTTGCCGAGCATAAGCCGCGTGCCGTGCTGCATTTCGCCGCCGAGAGCCATGTGGATCGTTCGATCCACGGCCCGGCTGATTTCGTGCAGACGAACGTGGTCGGCACCTTCACGCTGCTCGAGGCGGCCCGTCAGTACTGGACTGCGCTCGGCGAGGCCGACAAGGCCGCGTTCCGTTTTCTGCACGTGTCGACCGACGAAGTGTTTGGCTCGCTCTCCGCTACCGATCCGCAATTCTCCGAGACCACGCCGTACGCGCCGAACAGCCCTTACTCGGCTACGAAGGCAGGTTCTGACCATCTGGTGCGCGCCTACCATCACACGTACGGCCTGCCGGTGCTCACCACGAACTGCTCGAACAACTACGGTCCGTACCAGTTCCCCGAGAAACTGATTCCGCTGATGATCGCCAACGCGCTCGGCGGCAAGGCTCTGCCGGTGTATGGCGACGGTCAGAACGTGCGCGACTGGCTGTATGTCGGCGACCACTGCAGCGCGATCCGCGAAGTGCTCGCGCGCGGCACGCCGGGCGAGACGTACAACATCGGCGGCTGGAACGAGAAGAAGAATCTCGACGTGGTCCACACGCTGTGCGACCTGCTCGACCAGTTGCGTCCGAAGACGGGCGCGTCGTACCGCGATCAGATCACCTATGTGAAGGATCGTCCGGGCCACGACCGCCGTTATGCAATCGACGCCCGCAAGCTCGAACGCGAGCTCGGCTGGAAGCCTGCGGAAACGTTCGAGACGGGTCTCGCGAAAACGGTCCAGTGGTATCTGGACAATCAGGAATGGTCGGATGAGGTCGCCTCGGGCGACTATCGCAAGTGGGTTGAGACCAACTACGCGCAGCGCGCGTAAAGGCACGGCAATGGCGCGCAAAGGCATTATTCTCGCGGGCGGTTCGGGCACACGCCTGTATCCGATCACGCACGTGGTATCCAAGCAGTTGCTGCCGGTCTACGACAAGCCGATGATCTACTACCCGCTGTCCACGCTGATGGTGGCGGGCATTCGCGACGTGCTGATCATTTCGACGCCGCAGGACACGCCGCGCTTCGAAGCGATGCTGGGCGACGGCAGCCAGTGGGGCATGAATATCCAGTACGCGGTCCAGCCCTCGCCGGACGGGCTCGCGCAGGCGTTCATCATCGGCCGGGAATTTGTGGGCAACGATCCGTCGGCGCTGATTCTCGGCGACAACATTTTCTACGGCCACGATCTGGCGAAGCAGCTCGAGCGCGCCAACGAGAAGACCGACGGCGCGACGGTCTTTGCGTACCACGTGCACGATCCTGAGCGTTATGGCGTGGTCGAATTCGACAGGCAGTTCCGCGCGCTGTCGATCGAAGAGAAGCCGGCCAGGCCGCGTTCGAACTACGCGGTCACGGGTCTGTACTTCTACGACAAGCAGGTCTGCGACATTGCGGCGGACATCAAGCCGTCGTCGCGTGGCGAGCTCGAAATCACCGATGTCAACTCGCGCTATCTCGCCAACGCGGCGCTCGAAGTGGAAATCATGGGCCGTGGTTACGCCTGGCTCGACACAGGCACGCATGACTCGCTGATCGAAGCCGCGACCTTCATCGCCACGCTGCAGAAGCGCCAGGGCCTGGTGGTCGCGTGTCCGGAAGAGATCGCTTACCGGCAGCAGTGGATCGACGGCGAGCAGTTGCAGGCGCTCGCCAGACCGCTCGCGAAGAACGCTTACGGCAAGTATCTACAAAACCTTCTTACGGACCAAGTGGCATGGCCATCCAAGTAACCGCTACCACGCTGCCTGAAGTCAAGATCATCGAGCCCAAAGTGTTCGGCGATGCGAGAGGCTTTTTCTTCGAGAGCTTCAATGCGAAGGAATTCGCGGAGCAGGTCGAGCCGGGCGTCGAATTCGTGCAGGACAACCATTCGCGCTCCGCGAAGGGCGTGCTGCGCGGGCTGCACTACCAGGTCCAGAATGCGCAGGGCAAGCTCGTGCGCGTCGTCGAAGGTGAAGTGTTCGATGTCGCTGTGGACATCCGCAAGAGTTCGCCGAATTTCGGCAAGTGGGCGGGCGTGGTTCTGTCGGTCGACAACCATCGGCAATTGTGGGTACCGCCCGGTTTCGCGCACGGTTTCGTCGTGCTGTCCGAGTCCGCGCAGTTCCTCTACAAGACCACCGACTACTGGTATCCCGAGCACGAGCGCAGCATCGTCTGGAACGATCCGTCGATCGGCATCGAGTGGCCGATCGACGAAGAGCCGCTGCTGGCGGCGAAAGACGCGGCGGCCAAGCTTCTGGCCGATGCTGACGTCTTCGCATAAGGGGCAGGCATGAGCGCACATGATGCCAAGCGGACGATCCTCGTCACCGGTGTGAACGGCCAGGTGGGTTTCGAGCTCGCGCGTACGCTGCAAGGGCTCGGCACCGTGGTCGCGGTGGATCGCGCCGCGATGGACCTGTCCGATCCGGATCAGGTTCGCGCCGTGGTGCGCAACATCCGGCCTACGCTGATCGTGAATCCCGCGGCCTATACGGCGGTGGACAAAGCCGAAGAGGAACTCGATCTCGCCATGCGCATCAACGGCGAAGTGCCGGGCGTGCTCGCTGAAGAAGCGAAAAAGCTGGGTGCGGCGCTGGTTCACTATTCGACCGACTATGTGTTCAACGGCGAGAAAGACGGCGCCTACGTCGAAGACGATCCCACCGATCCGCAAAACGCGTACGGGCGTACCAAGCTGGCCGGCGAGCAGGCCATCGCCGCGAGCGGTTGCGCGCACCTCATTTTTCGCACGAGCTGGGTGTACGGCACGCGCGGCAAGAACTTCCTGTTGACGATGTTGCGCCTCGGCGCGGAGCGCGACGAATTGAGCGTGGTTGCCGACCAGATCGGCGCGCCGACCTGGTCGAAAACGATTGCCACGCTCACGGCAAACGTACTCGCCCAAGCAGCGGCGCCGGGTCAGAGCGACTGGTGGCAGCAGCATTCGGGCGTCTATCACCTGACCGCGGCGGGTTCCGCGTCGTGGCACGGTTTCGCCGAGGCCATTTTCGAATTGTCGGGCCTCGCGAAGACGCCGACCGTCAAACCGATCCCGGCTGCTTCCTATCCGACGCCGGCGAAGCGGCCCGGCAACTCGCGCATGTCGAATGACAAGCTTGCACGGACGTTCGGCGTGCAGGCGCCGGATTGGCGCGACGCCTTGCAACTTTGCCTGGGCGAGCGTTGAGCGGCACCCCGCTGACATCGCGTACGGGTGCCGTCGTTGTTTTCTACAACCCCGATGCGGCGTGTATCGAGCGGGCCAACCGGCTCGCCGCACGGATGCACTGCGTGGTGGTCGACAACACGCCGGACGTGCGCCCGGCGAGCGAGCTGGGACTGGCCGCCGCGATCGAGTACCTGCCTAACGGCGAGAACGCGGGCATCGCGACGGCGATCAATCAGGGTGTCGAAGCGCTGATTCGCGGCGGCTTCGACATGGCGATCATCTTCGATCAGGACAGCGAGCCGCCCGCGTCGCTATTCACGGAGCTGCCGAAGGTCATCGACGCGGCCAACGCAGCGGGCGAGCGGGTCGCGCTGGCGGGTCCGGCCTACGAAGACGCGCGCCTGCGCGGCCTCGCGCCGTTCGTGCGCTTCAAGTGGGGCACGCTGGAGCGGATCGTGCCGCAGGGCGATCAGCCTATCGAGGTCGACTTCCTGATTTCGTCGGGCTCGTGCATCAATTTGCGCTGGTGGTCGAGCATCGGTCCGATGGACGACGCGCTTTTCATCGATTTTGTCGACCTGGAATGGTGTGTGCGTGCCAAGCAGAAGGGCTACCGGGTGCTGGGCGTGCCATGGGTGCACATGCGCCATGAACTTGGTGGCGAGCCGGTCCGCGTACTGGGTCGCGCGTATCCCATGCATAGCCCGTTGCGCCACTACTACCTGTTCCGCAACGCCGTTGTGCTGATTCGCCGCTCCTATGTGCCCTGGACGTGGAAATCGTCCGAACTGGTCAAATTTCCAGTGCGGCTCGTCATCTATTCATTGATGCCCTCGCAACGGCTGGCCCATCTGAAAATGGCCTTGCTCGGTATGTGGGACGGCATCCGTGGGCGGTTGGGTAGACTTTAGAACGCGGTACGACAGCAGTCGGTGCCATTGGCGGTAACTCCGCGGGCAGCCGGCATCTCGTCGGACGCGTAGGAAGGAATTGCATGAATACGAAATTTAGCGAGCATCAGCAGGACTCAGTTGGTCAGGACGTCGCCCACGATGAGCCGTCGTCCCCCGGCGCGGAAGATGCACGCCGTCTTCAGGCGCGCGTGACACAGCTCGAGAAACAGCTCACCGAGGCGCTCAACGACGGCGAGTCGATCGCCAAGCTCAACAATCGGATTCTGAAGCTGGAGGTCGAGCAGGCCACTTTGCTCCATTCGACTTCGTGGCGCGTGACAGCACCGCTGCGTTCGGTGAGCCGTATCGCGGCGGCGGTCCGCCTCGCATTCAGCACCATTGGCCGGCAGGCCGAGGTCAGGGGCGGGCTGGGCAGCGCGCTGGGCTATTACGCGTCGGTAATCGGGCGCGAAGGTCTGCCGGGCGTCGTGGCGCGCGTGCGCCGGCTCAAAAGCGGACGCGGATTCGCCGACGGTCCGCCGCGCGACGAGGTCTACCACGAGTGGATCAGTCAGTACGATACGGTCACGCCGGCCAAGCAACGCGAAATCGAAGCGGAAATCGGACTGTTGGCGCGCAAGCCGCTGATCTCCGTCGTTGTGCCCACGTTCAATAGCGACGAGCGTTTGCTGCGCGAAATGGTGGCATCGGTGCAGGCGCAGATTTATCCGCACTGGGAGCTGTGCATCGCGGACGATGCGTCGACCCTACCGCACGTCAAGGCCGTCCTGCAGGAGCTTGCCGCGGCTGACAGCCGCATCAAAGTCGTCTTCCGTGAGAAGAACGGCCACATTTCCGAAGCCAGCAATAGTGCGCTCGCGCTTGCAACGGGCGAATACGTCGCCTTGCTGGATCACGACGACCTGCTGCCGCCGCACGCGCTGTACATGGTGGCGCGCTACATCAATCTGCATCCGCAAGGCCGGATGTTCTACAGCGACGAAGACAAGCTCACCACCGAGGGCAAGCGCACCACGCCTTACTTCAAGTGCGACTGGAACCCGCAGATGTTCCTGACGCAGAACATGTTTTCCCATCTGGGCGTGTTCGAGACGAAGCTGGTTCGGGAGGCGGGCGGTTTCAGGAAGGGCTTCGAAGGCAGCCAGGATTACGACCTGGCGTTGCGCTGCGTGGAACTCGCCGGCGACGACAGCGTGATCCACATTCCGCATGTGCTGTATCACTGGCGCATCGTGCCCGGCAGCACGGCGGGCAGCGGCAGCGAGAAGCCGTATGCGCTAGTCGCCGCGATTCGCGCGCTGGAAGATCACCTGAAGCGCGCGAACATCAGCGCAACGGTCGAGCATCCGGTGGAATCACTCGGGGTGCTGCGCGTGCGTTATACGCTGCCGAGTCCGCAACCCAAAGTGTCGATCATCATTCCGACGCGGGACGGGCTTGCGCTGCTCAAGCAATGTGTGGACAGTGTTTTTGCCTGCACGCTTTATCAGAATTTCGAAATCATCATCGTCGACAACGGCAGCGTGAAGCCGGAGACAATGAAATATTTCGACGAAGTGTCGCAGCGTCCCAATGTGCGTGTATTGCGCGATGAATCGCCATTCAATTTCTCGGCGCTGAATAATCACGCGGCGCGCGTGGCGACCGGTGAATTCCTGTGTCTCCTGAATAACGATATCGAGGTGATCTCGCCGGACTGGTTGAATGAAATGGTCAGTCTGGCCAATCTGCCGCGCGCCGGCGCGGTGGGCGCCTGCCTGTGGTATCCGACTGATGCGTTGCAGCACGGCGGCGTGGTGATCGGTCTTGGCGGGATTGCCGGCCACATGCATCACATGATGAAGCGCGGGCACTTCGGGTACTTCGGTCGCGCGGTGGCGACGCAGAATCTGTCGGCGGTGACGGCCGCTTGCCTCGTCGTCAAGAAGTCGGTCTACGACGAAGTGGGCGGTCTGGAAGAAGACCTGGCCGTCGCCTTCAACGACGTGGACTTCTGCATGAAGCTGCTGAAGGCGGGCTACCGCAACATCTGGACGCCGTATGCCGAGATGTACCACCACGAATCGGCGACCCGTGGCTCGGACCTCGATCCGGCGAAGTACGACCGGTTCGTGAGCGAAATCCGCCGCATGGAGGCACGTTGGGAAGGCTGGTTCGAACGCGATCCGGCGTATAACCCAAATCTGTCGCTCAGTTGCGAGGTGCTGCCGTTCACGCTGGCATCGCCGCCGCGCATCGGCCAGTTCGAATAGCCGCGCAGGCGCCCTGGTGTCCGCATGAAGCCACGTGAGGCGTGCTGGGGCTTGATTTGACGGCGTTCAGTCCGCTACGGCAGAATGCCGGGTTAAGATGGCGGCGGCTGTATCCACAAATAATCATGACGTTCCGGCGCGCCTGTCAACATGCCGCCGGAATTTTTAGCACCGTTTGCATCGGTTTGACAATCGAAGCGCAGACGGTTTGTCGGAACCTATCAATGCAAATTTCTGTTTTGCGGCATCGGTCGCTCTTGTGGGACTTTGTCCGCCGTGACCTGGCGACTAAATTCCGCGGTTCGGCGCTCGGCTCCGTCTGGATGATCGTTACGCCAATCCTGACTTTGCTGGTCTATTTCTTTGTTTTTAGCGTGGTGTTTAAGGCGCGCTGGGCCGGCGAGGGGTTAAACAGCAAGGCGTCCGCACTGATTCTTTTCAGCGGACTGATCACTTACACGTTCTTTTCCGAATGCTTTCTGCGCGCGCCGATGCTGATGCGCGAGAATCCGAACTTTATCAAAAAGGTCGTGTTCCCGCTGGAGGTGTTGCCGCTCGCCATTACCTTGTCCGCGGTCGTGAACGCGGCGATCGGCTACGGCCTTCTGCTCCTGTTCAACCTCGTGTTCGTCGGCTTGCCGCCGCTGTCCGCCATTGCATTGCCCATTGTTCTGCTGCCGATGTTTTTCGCCGTGCTGGGCGTGACGTATCTGCTGGCGTCGCTCGGCGTGTATCTGCCCGACATCAAGCTGCTGGTGCCGCCGGTTTCCATGGCTATCATGTATCTGAGCCCGGTGTTTTATCCGCTCGACATGGTGCCGCAAATCCTGCGCTTCGCGGTCGCGATGAATCCTTTTACACCGGTGCTCGAAAACGTTCGGCACGCATTTTTCTTTGGCCAATGGCCGGATGCGGTCGGCATGATTATTCAGTTGGCCGTGTCGATTGCTTTTCTGTGCGCATGCTATTGGTTTTTCATGAAATCCAAAAAAGGATTTCCTGATGTACTTTAGGAAATTCGCTTAAAGGTATAAGTCGAATTAACGTCGGCAGGTATTGGATTAATATAATGAATAGCAAGAAGGCGCGTGTTGGCATTGTTATCGTAACCTTCAATTCAGCGGAGGTGTTCGCGCTTGCGATCGAGAGTCTGATCAAGACCCGAAGCGATACGGAATTCGTGGTGGCCGCGATCGATAACGCATCCCGGCCGGCTGAGCGTGCCGCCGTGCAGGCCACGTTCGAACACGCCGTCGCCCAGCAAGGCTTGCAAGGCAAATTCTTTCAGCAAGACAAGAACCTCGGCTTCTCCGGTGGCAATAACATCGGGATCCAGTACTGCCTGGCGGATCCGACGATCACGCATATCTGCCTGCTCAATAGCGACGTCATCGTCACCGACCATTGGCTGGACTATCTCGTCGCGGCGGATAAGGATGCGATCGGTCCGCTGACCAACGCGTCGAACAATGAGCAGGGCATTCCCATTCCCTACCATCTCGGCGACCGCAACCGGTTGGGCGAAGGCAGCGCCGCGCTCGATATGCCGGTGCTCACGGAGTTTGCGATTCGCCGGCGCGAAGCCTGGCTCGGCTTGACGGTCGACAGCGACTTCCTGAGTTATTACTGCGTGCTGTTTTCGCGTGAGTTGATCGAACGCGTCGGCACGCTCGACGAGCGCTTCTATCCAGGGGCATACGAAGACGACGACCACTGCGTCCGCATTTTGCAAGGCGGATTCAAGATGCACGTGGCGCGTGATGTATATATCCACCATTGGGGCTCGGCGTCGTTCGGCAAGCTGGATGTCGTGGAGGCGCAAGGCTTCGCCGCGCAGAATCGCGCGCGTTTCGAAGAGAAGCATGGCCGCGCATGGCAGGACCGCACGCGCCTGTCCGTGACCGCGTGGATGCAGGATTCGTTGTTTGCGATTGCCTCGCCGAAACGGTTTCCGATTCACCTCGAAACGCATCACCTGTACGCGCGCCAGATGCGCACGCTCGTGGACGGCCTCGAGGCCTATTCGAAGCACCTGAGTGGAGAAATCGCGCGCAGGCATGCTGAACAGTTGAACGATCTGCGTTCGCTGGTGATGGGGCGTCATGTCGACGAACCCGTGTCGGTGGCGTCGTTGTTGCCCGTGATCAACGGCATCGACGCGGACATCGAGCAATACCTGTCGGTGGACGGCGAAGGGGCCTCGCCGGAAGTCGTGCAGCGCATGAAGGTTCGATTCGAGTCGTTCGCAAATGAACTGGATGCGCTAGTCGCCAGAACGTCGCGTACGGCGCGCGAGCTGACCGCGATGCAAGCCGCCAAGTCGCAGGACAAGCCGCTCGGCCTCAAACAGCGCGTGACGAACCGGCTGGCTCGCGCGGCGCAATTCCCCACCTCGAAGGTGAGCCGCCTCGTGCGCGGATACGAATTGTTGCAACTGCTGCGGCATGGCGACGGAATTCTTTTCTTCGCTCCGTATCCGACCAGGGAGCGTGAGCGAGACGGCTATTTCCAGCGCGTCAAGGCGATCGATTCGCTGTTTCCCTCGAAGCACCGTGTGTATTGCGATGTGCGCGGTCATCCGGAGGCCAAGCCTTTCATCGAAAGGGCGGCGCATAACGCCTGGGTGCTGAACATCTCGCTGGCGTCGCGCAATCAGCGCTGGCTCGTCGCGCTGCTGGCACGCCGCTTCAAACGCGTTTATTTCCACAGCGTCTTGCGCATGCCGAATGCGGCAGCGGAAGCGGCGCTTCGCGCGCCGGGCCTGAAATGGGTGCTCGACGTGCACGGTGTCGTGCCCGAAGAGTTCCGGATGCACAATGATTTCTTCTCCGCGCGCATCCATGACGATTGCGAGCGCATGGCGGTGGAAAAAGCGAGCCGTGTGATCGTCGTGTCGCAGGCCATGGGCAACTATCTCGCGCACAAATATCGCGAGCTGTTGCGCGCGAAAGTGATCGTGTTGCCGATCTTCGCATTGGAAGAAGGAAGCGAAGCGGCGCGGCCCTACAAGGATGGCCGACCCACGGTCATTTATGCCGGCGGCACGCAGAAGTGGCAAAACGTACCCGCCATGATGAACGTGGTCGCGCGAGCACTGGACCACGCCGACTGGTGGATGTACACGCCGGATGTCGACGTAATGAGAAACGCGGCGGCGCCCGAGGTTCGAAGCCACCCGAACTTCCATGTGGCCAGCGCGACGCGTGCCGAGCTCAACGAGGTGTACCAGCAGTGCCATTTCGGCTTCATTCTGCGCGACGACATGGTGGTGAACCACGTGTCCTGTCCGACGAAGCTGATCGAGTATCTGGCGTTCGGCATCGTGCCCATCGTGGACACGCCCAATATCGGCGACTTCAACACGTACGGCATGCGTTACGTGAGCGTCGAGGATTTTGCCAAGGGGCTGATTCCGGACGCGGCCACGCGCATGGAGATGGCCGCGCACAATCGGGCCATCTGCGAGCGGCTGGTCGAGCAGAAGGCCACGGGCGAGAAGGAACTCATCGAGGCGCTGACCTAGTCGGCTAACCGGGGCCGTCGCGCAGAGAGGCGGGCGGCTCCCGATCACAGCTTTGTGTAAAGCTGTTCATCAACAAAGAGAGTGGTCTTGGACGATATAGCTATCCACGTTCGCGATTTGAGCAAGCGTTACGAACTTTATGCGAAGCCTCACCATCGGCTGGCGCAGATGCTGCTTCGTGGGCGTCGGCAGTTTTTCGGCGAATTCTGGCCGCTGCGCAACATCTCCTTCAACGTGAAGAAGGGCGAGGCGGTGGGTATCGTGGGCCGTAACGGCGCCGGTAAATCGACACTGCTGCAGATCATCGCCGGCGTCCTGTCGCCCACCCAGGGCGACGTGGAGGTCCACGGCCGGGTCGCGGCCCTGCTGGAATTGGGCAGCGGTTTCAACCCCGAGTTTACCGGTCGCGAGAACGCCTATCTGAACGGCTCGATTCTCGGCCTGACGCGCAAGGAAATGGACGCGGCCATGCCGGAGATCATCCGCTTCGCGGCGATCGGCGATTTCTTCGATCAACCCGTCAAGCACTACTCGAGCGGGATGATGGTGCGCGTCGCCTTCGCGGTGCAGGTGCAACTGAACCCGGACGTGCTGATCGTCGACGAGGCACTGGCCGTTGGCGACGCGCTGTTCCAGAAGCGCTGCTATCAGCGCATTCGCCAGCTGCGGGATCGTGGCGTCGCGATTCTCTTCGTATCGCACGACATCGAGTCGGTCCGAACGTTTACCGACCGCGCGATTTTGCTCCACCACGGCGAGGTCATGGCGGCAGGGCCGTCCGGTGAAGTCGTGCTGGCCTATCGCAAGCTGTTGCACGACGAGGAAAACCTCGCCAAGCAGAAGGAGATCGCCGAGCACAAGCAGGCGCTCAAGGCGAACACCCCGTCGGCGGTCGCGGCGCCCGTCGAATCGCCGCAACTGACGGCGCCTACTGCGACGGCCGAACCGCTCGAGACCGCTGCCGCTGAAGGGCATCTCGGGGAAGCCGTGTCGAACGTCTCGGACGCAGCGGATCAGATGGAAACGGAAGCGCGCAACGAAGGCGGCAAGTTCGAATTCGGCAGCCTCGAGGCGTTGATTACAGACGTCTCCGTGCTCGACGGCGCGGGCGAGCAATGCACCACGTTCTATACCGGCGATACAGTCAAGATCGTGGTGAAATTCTCGATCCGTGAGGACATGGACAAGCTCTATGTCAACCTGCGTATCCGCAACAAGGAAGGCATCAAGATGTACTCCTGGGGGACGTTCAACCAGGACGCCGAACTGATCGCCGGCAAGCAGGACGGTTTCATTTTCTGGAACCGCAAATTCCGCGCGGGCGAAGAGCATTCCGTCGTCTTCACGATGGACTCCTGCGCGCTGGGCGAAAATTTCTACGAAGTGCAGGCTTCGCTGATCCACCAGGAGTCGATGAACTTCTCCGATCAGGCGATCTTGCACTGGATCGACGAGGCCGCGTTCTTCATGGTCCGCGCGCGCGTCGACACACATTTCTTCGGTGGCGTGTGCGATCTGCACATGCGCGCCGAACTTGAAGCACCCACCGGCGAAGCCTCGTAAGTCAACGCCTGTCAGTCGCAACAATCAGAGCGGCTGACCTTCTTCGACAAAACGGCTCGCCGTACAAAACCTTGGTATCGACTGTATGACCGTGTTTTCAAGCCACGATGCGCGAGCATGCTTGCGCCAGTGCGTCACCTGTTTCGGGCACGGCAGGATCCTGTACATCGGCGCGCATGCCGCTGATGCGCTCGACTTCCTGCTGGCCGCGGGAACCGATCCGTACGCGCTTTCGCTCGACGCGGATGGCGGCGCGCAAGCCGATCATCGGTTCGTGTCCGAGCGGCTCGAAGCGGCGTCCTTCACGGCGCCCGCTCTCGACATTGCCCGGCGCGAATCTTTCGACGCGGCGATCGTGATTCTCCCGCTGAACGGCCTGGCCGCCGAAGCGGCAACGTGGCTCGAGCTGATTGCGCAGGCGGGGATCAGGAACGTCGCGCTGGTGACGCCGGTCGCGCAGAACCGCAGCGACGCTGCATCAGCCGGCCAGGCCAAAAAACAGGCCTTCGAACTTGGGTTCCGCATTCACGCCCGCTCGACGTTCGCGCGACTGACTCATCCGCTGCCGCCGTTGGGCGGCTACGAAGTCTGCGCGTTCGAGCGTGCTGCGAACGCGTCGACGGAACAGCACCCCGCGCCGGCCGAAGATATTTTGCGGCATATCGACCGGGCGTCGCAAACGGCAGTCGCCGAGTTCACGCAGATCGACGGTTTCGTTCGAGTCGGCGACACCGTTCTCGTGCTGGACGATACGGCCGGCAGTGGCGCTTACATCGTTGCGCAGAATTCAACCGCGCGCCACGTGCTCGGCATCGTGCCGGACGCGTCGCGGTGCGGCTATGCGTCGACGCAGTATGGCGTGGCCGGACGCGTCGATTTCAAGCCGTGGGCCAGTGACGCATTGCAGGACCTTGCGAGCCGTTCATTCGACGTGGTGATCTGCCGCGACCTTCGCCGCTTCGCGCCGCTGGACTGGCCACGGCTCGCCGACATCGTGCGGCCGGGCGGCCGGTTGATTCTCGGGCTTCGGGCGCCGGAAAGCACGGGCGACGCATCTGTCGGATTACAGTCTCCGGCCGAACTGCTGCACGCGAGTACCGGTTCGACCCACGCAAGCTGGCTGCCGGAATGCGCGTTTATTTTGCCGCCGGGTGCGCCGTCGGACGTCGCCTGGCGCAAGATGGCACTCGACGAGCGCCTCGTGGCCAGCGACGGGCATCTGATTGTCGTTTCGATGCGCGATCCTGTCGGCGCGGATGCGTCGGCATTTGTCGATACGATGTACCAGCACGCCGATTCGCCGGCGTTCAATGTCTTGCCGGACGGGCGCAGCATGGTGAATCCATGGCTCTTCCGGAGCATGGTGACCATCGGCACGCGCATGAACAACGATGCCGAATTGGGACGCCTGCAAGCGCGAGTCCTGGAACAGGCGCCGCACGACACCGCCGACTACGGCGCCGCGCTGTGCGGCCACGCGTATCGCGTGCTTGCCGCACGGGCCTCGACCGACACGGTGCGCACGTGCGTAGCGGAGATTCAGGCGTACCTCGATACGAACAAGAACGACGCGCAATATCTGCGGTGGTCGATCTCGCAGAGTTTTGTGGCCGCGAAACTGTTGCAGGCGGTAGGCGATCTGGAAGGTGCCGAGGCTTGGGCATTGAAGTGCGCCGCGTTGGACCCGGTTCCGTTTAGTCCGCTGCTGACAACCAAGACGGTTGCCGCGCTCGATCTGGCGGCCAGCTTTGCCGTAGCCCGCCGCGACTATGAGGCCGCGCGCCGGTATCTCGAGCGGGCGGTGCAGGAAGTCCAACGGGTTCTGTCGGGCGACTGGGTGAACATTCTCGGCGACACGGCGAAGCCGCTCAGTTTCGGGTTGCCGGAAGTGTCGCAACTGGCCGAATTGGGCGCACGGTGCGCTTATCTCCTGAATTATCTTGCCGATGCCGAGTATCGGCCCGGGCTGGTGTGGCGTGAACACCGGGGATTTTACGAGCGCGTGTTCGAAGCAAAGGACACTCAGCTCGAAGCCTTGTTGGACCGCAACACCTTCCTGTACGGCGAGACGCAGCGTCTGGAAGATGTCGTGCGGCACCTGAAAGGCGAAGCCGACCGGCTGGAAGGCGTCATCCTGCAAGGCAGGGATGAGGCAGATCGGCTCGAAGGCGTGATTAGAGAGAAGGATCGTGAAGTGGCTGCGCTCAGAGAGCGCGCTGCCGCAGACGAAGCAGAGAAAGCTCGTCTCGCGGTTGCGCTCAAGGAGCAGGTGCTCACTAGCGAGGCACTGCGTGTGGCCGTTGCGCGAACCTTGAAGGCCAGGTTTCTGCGTGCGGGTCGTGCGCTTTCGCGGCGGCTCGGTGTGGCCCGCGCACGCGAGCCCGCCTCGGCCGTCCCGACCCCGGCGCCGGTCCCGGTCCCGGCGCCCGTCAAGCGCTTCCCCAGTGCGCCGTTGTTGCTGGACGAACGGCACGTCGCGAAGTGGCTCGGGCAGTTCGACGCGGATGCGCCGCGCTGGGCATCCAGCCAGGCGCTCGCGTCTGTCTTGCCGGCAAGCGAGCGCGGTGCGGTCGACCTGACTGCGGACGACGCGCAACTGAAAATCATCGCCGCTGCCGATTTGCGATCTTTGGGACCGCAAGCGCCGGGCGTGGTGATCGTCGCCGTGTTCGAAGCGGGCGACAACCCGTACGCATTGCGCAGTGACGTCTACGACCATGTGGACCTGTGTATTGCACTGGACCACAAAGTGTTCCTGGGACTGGCGTTGCTTCACCCGATGGTGATCGAAGCGGCACCCGCGAACGTCGTCGACTCCGCGCGCCGTTTCTGCAAAGCGATCAATAGCACGCAGCCGCTGATCGTGCCGGACGCGGCAGCCTTCAACCCGTCGGTCGCGCCGGTTGTCATGCTGCAGGTCGACAGCTTCATGGTCGGCGGTCTCGAACGTGTCGTCTTCGACTTGCTGGACCGTTTGGGCAAGGCGGGCTTTCAGCCCATGCTCGGCGTCACGGGCGACATCGCGACCGAGGCCGAGGCCGAACTCAAGCAGCGCCAGTTCGACTACGTGCGCCTGCCTGGCGATCCCGCCGAGCTTCGCGCGGTGCTGATCGAGCGGAAGGTGGCGCTCGTCAATGCTCACTATTCGCTGACGCTCAGCGACGTGTGCGCTTCGCTGAAAATACCGTTCGTCCAGACCGTGCATAACATGTACATGTGGCTCGACGCCGCGGGCAAGGAACAGTGGCGTCGCGTGGATGAAGTGACGGACGCGTATATCTGCGTGTCGGCTAATGTCGCGATGTTCGCCGATGTGAATCTGCGCCTGAGCGCGGAGCGCATGATCGTCGTGCCGAACGGCTGCGACTCGGGCAGCGCGAAGCCCTTGCTCGAACCGGAGCGCGACCTCGCGCTGCGCGAGGAACTCGGATTTCCCGCGGCTAGTCCGGTCTTCGTCAACGTCGCCTCGATCAATCCGGTGAAGGGTCAGGGTCTGTTGATCGACGCGTTTGCGATCGCGCATGCAAAGCGGCCCGACATCCGTCTCGTGATCCTCGGCAAGCATTCGGATGCCGGCTACGCCGCGCGGCTTCAGGAGCGCATCGCGCATCATGGCTTGCAAGGCGTGGTGTCGATGCCCGGCTATCGGTCCGACGTCTATCGGTTTGTCGATCTGGCGCGCGCAGTCGTGATGCCGTCCTTTACCGAAGGGTGGAGTCTGGCGATATCGGAGACGCTTCAGCGCAACGCGCCGGTCATCGCCACCGATGTCGGCGGTGCCCGTGAACAGTTGATCGGCGAGGCAAGCACAGTGATTCGCGCCTATCGTGACGACTGGTCGACGCTGGACGGCCCCGAGTTCTATCAGGCCATCGCCAACGAGTGGGAACTGCACGCGGTTCGCGACGAACTGGCCAGGACGATGATCGAGCACGCCGAGCGGCCGGTGCGTCAGCCGCGCGAGAGTTTGCAGCAGTCGTTCCAGTCGATGACACCGACGGAAGCCTACACGCGGCACGCGGAGATTTTCGCGGCCATCCTGACTCGCACGAACGCCGATTGCGTTCGCTATGCGTCGTATCTGCCTCAGCGTCAAAGCCGTTACTTCAAGTTGACCGATGCGCGGCCCGAAGTGGTCTGAAGCTGCCGCTATCAAAGGATATCTACCATGGCAAAGAAAAAAGTAGTGGTGTTTGCCGGCACGCGGCCGGAAGCGATCAAGGTGATCTCGGTGGTGCAGGCGCTGCGCGCGGCGCCCGACGATTTCGACGTGTGCCTGTGCTCGGTCGGCCAGCATCGGGAAATGTTGATGCAGGCTTTCGCGGACTTCGGCGTGACGCCGGACGCGAGTCTGGACGTGATGTCGCAGAACCAGTCGCTGGCGGGGCTGAGCGCGCGTCTGTTCACCGCGATCGACGAATTCCTCGCCGCGCAGTCGCCTGACATCATCCTCGTGCAGGGCGACACGATGACGGTTCAGGTGGCGGCGTTGACGGCGTTCTATCGTCGCATCCGAGTCGGGCACATCGAGGCCGGCTTGCGCAGCCATGACATGGCCGCGCCGTTTCCGGAGGAACTCAATCGACGCGTGGCGTCGCTCGTGACCGATCTCCATTTCGCACCGACGGAACTGTCGAAAAAGAATCTGCTGGCGGAGCAGGTGCCCGCCGAACAGATCTTCGTAACCGGCAATACCGTAGTCGACGCGCTGTATCTGATGCTCGAGCGCCTGAAGAACGAGCATGTCGAGTTGCCGGAGCGCGTTGAGGCCGCACTTGCGGAAGGGCGGCGCATCGTGCTGGTGACGGGACATCGTCGCGAGAGTTTCGGACCTGGCTTCGAGAACATCTGCACGGCGTTGCGGACAATCGCCGAGGCGCATCCGGACGTACGTATCGTCTATCCGGTGCATATGAATCCGAAGGTCCGGGAGGTCGTCAACCGCGTGTTGAGCGATCAGCCGGGCGTCTATCTGGAAGAGCCGCTGACCTACAAGCCGTTCCAGCGGCTCATGGCGGCGAGTCACATCATCCTGACCGATTCGGGCGGGATTCAGGAGGAAGGGCCCGCGTTGGGCAAGCCGGTTCTCGTGATGCGCGATGTGACCGAGCGGCCGGAAGGCGTCGAGTCCGGCGTCAACAAACTGGTCGGCACGGATGTGGCCACGATCGTTCGCGAGACGGCGCGTTTGCTCGACGATCCCGCTGCTTATCAGGCCATGTCCGCCGGCAAAAACCCGTTTGGCGATGGAACCGCGGGCGCTCAGATCGTTGCCATTCTGAAGTCGAAGTTCGCGCAGTCCTGATTGGCATTTCGCTGTTAGCCGCGGGCCGGACATCGTTGAGTTTGCCCGCTCGCGCTTGCGTTCAGCCCGCATTCGGCCGACCGCTGTCAGCGTGCCCATGTCGTATTGATCGATAAAAAAATATGAAATCCAAAGACCGCACTTGGGCAGCCGGGGCGCCCATCACGGCCGGCCCGAATGCTCCGGTGATCGAAGACGAGGCCTCCAACGGGATCTGGCTGCTAGCCGTCTTTGCAATCACCCTCGGGCTGACGTTTGCGCGGATGCCGCAACGCCTGACACAAGGTTTCCTTTGGGCGGAGGATGTATCGATCTTTCTCAAGGGCGGCTACGAGGAGGGCTTCAAGTCGCTATTTGCGCCGTACGCGGGCTATCTTCACGCCGTTCCGCGCCTGGTCGTCGCGGCGTACGCATCGGTGGGGTCGCCTGTCCATGCGCCGCTGGTCCTGGCGTGGATCTGCGCGATCGTGCTGGCCGGCGCTGCAACGCTGCTCTTCACTGCCGTGTATCGGCATGTCGGCCGCGTTGCGGCTATGTGCTTCGCGCTTGCGCTGATTGTCGTCCCTCAGGATGGCGAAATATGGCTGACCGTCACCAATCTCCAATGGATCCTCGGGCCTTTGCTTCTCGTTCTACTCTGGCGGGAATTCGTGGCCAAACAGGTTATTCCGGCGCGAGTGTTTTACCTCGACGCGGCGCTAATCGTCCTGCTGGCTCTGACGGGTCCGTTTGGCCTTGTGTTCAGTGTGTTCGTCATTGGGGCTGCCTTCATCAAAGGGCGGCACGACTGGACACTTCGCACATGGGGCCTGTTTGTCGCATACGGTTTGGCACTGACGGCCCAAATGGCGTGCTTGATGCACGCGAGCTCGCAAGGCGGGCTGGTCAATTTCAATCCGGCTGATTTCCACTGGATCAATTCTTTCCTGCGGTATTTTGTTCTCGATTTTATAAGTCCAGCTTCGTTGAACGACAAATGGAGCGTTGGCATGCGTATTGGCGTGTCGCTTATCGCTCTCGCATGTTGTGGTTTTGCGCTGTACAAGACGCCCGGCAATTACCGTTTTGCGTGTGCCGCACTTCTTTTTCTCGCTGTCCTGTTCTGGGTACTTGGCATAGCCCGGTTTGGACGCACGGATCTCCCCATGCGATGGTCGATGGGTGGATCGAGATATCTTTACGTGCCGTTCGTGTTCTGCTTCTGGACATTGGTCATTTGCGTTTCAAAGGTGAATGGCGTTGGTGCCAAATTGGCAGCGGGTGCGCCCCTGCTGCTGATCTGTATTTCCAGCGCGACTGGTTTTGCGAGCGGGAAATGGCCCGCGACGAATATCACGTCGCTTGTGACCGGAAATGCCGTCTCGTACCGGTTATCGCCTCCGCCTGGCGATTTATTCGTGACGACCATCAGGACCGCGCGGTAAGGCCCTTAAGCCGTCGCGTGCCATCGGAAAATCCACCTATGGTCTCGGCAGATAGTGCTGCGCAAAAAGGCTCGCTCCATCAATTGATGTCGTGCATTGGGGAGATTCCGCTCCCGCCGAATCGTGGGAAGGGAAAAATGCCGGAAAATCACTGGTAAAATCGTTGTCTCAGAAATAGGCGGCGGGAGAGGCGATTTATGGTGGATTCGGTAAACGCGGGAAAGGACCGAGCGCCGTCGCTGGACATGCTGCGCGGCTATGCGGCCTTGATCGTCGTTTTCGCGCATACCACGGTGGCTGGGCTTTACAAGGTCGAGCCGCTGTGGGGATGGCTGAAATGGACTCCCCTGCGTGTTCTGTGGGCCGGCCACCAGGCAGTGATCGTGTTCTTCATGCTCAGCGGCTATGCGCTCGCGCATATGTACGGCGAACTGAGGTCGCGCCGTTACCTTACGTTTGCCGCCGCGCGAATCATCCGGCTTTATCCTCCGTTCATTGGGTCGCTCGTGGTCGCCGTCGGTCTGTACTGGCTCGTCGGCCGCGCGGGCTACGTCTGGGAGCGCGGCTGGATGTACACGGCGCATCCGGTACTCGATAAGCAGGTGATCTTCGATCATCTGAAAATGATTGGAAGCTACGACACCGGCGCGATCAATCCACCGATGTGGTCGATTGTGCATGAGATGCGATGGTCACTGGCATTCCCCATCATTGCCTTTCTCGTCAACCGCTTTCGATTCAAGGCTGTGATCGCAGCATTGGTGAGTTCGACGCTCATCGGTATCGCGGCGCTGGCCGGATCGCCTACCCATATTCCATGGCCGCTTCAGGATGCGCTTCTGACGACGCACTACGGCACGTTCTTCGTCATAGGCGCGTGGTTTTATTCGTGTCGTTTCGAGATTGTCGACAGGGTTGCCGCATTGCCGGCCAAGTCACGCGCCGTGTGGTGGATCGCGGCTTTGGTCCTGTTCTCATACCCGTTCGACAATCCGTGGAGCATCGGCGGACGCATTTTCGGCGACCTCGGGGTTTCGATCGGAGCATTCCTGCTGATGGCGCTGTCCTTCACCATCAAGGAAGGGCGCGTTTATTCGATTGGACACTGGTTGGGGAAAATCTCCTACAGCCTGTATCTCAACCACTACGTGATACTGAGCGTGTCGCTGGTGATTCTCTATCCCCGCTTCGGGCCGGTTCCCGTCTGGATCGCCACGGTTTGTGGCGCACTGGTTCTCGCGTTCGTGATGAACAGGCTGGTCGAGGTGCCGTCGCAAAACTGGGCGCGGGCTTTGCGCCGCCGCTTGTCGCCAAAGGTGGCTGAGCGTTCAGCAAATAGTGCGAACCTTGTTCAACGATAAGAATGGCTGAGATTCAGATAGACCCCGTTTCCAGCATCGAGAATGAGCTGTCGCCGCGCCGGACTTTAGTCGATGGCGCCTTTGTATTCCTTGTCGCTTTTGTCGTCCTATTTATCCGCATGCACGGGCGACTCACGCATGGTTATCTGTGGGCTGAAGACGCACCCATTTTCATCAAAGAAGGTTTCGAACTTGGTGCGCGAGCCATCATCACGCCTTATGCAGGATACCTGCATGCGGTGCCGCGCCTGCTGATATACGGATATACGTGGTTCGGAACAGTGACCTCAACGCCGCATGCGTTTGTGTGGCTAACCACGTCCACCACGCTTGTTTCCTGCCTGTATCTGTATGTGATCGCCGCGCGCTATCTGCCGCGCACCGGCGCGTGGCTCATCGGTCTGTCGCCCGTTCTCATTCCTCACAATGGCGAGGCCTGGTTGACCGTCACGAATCTCCAATGGGTGCTCGCGCCCGTGCTTATTGCGATGATTTGGGACTGCACGCAGCGCACCGACACGAACCGGATCTTCGGCCGCTGTGTCGCCATCGGTCTCCTCTCGCTGACCGGCCCGTTCAGCATTCTGTTTTCGCCCATTGCCGCGCTGGGCATCGTGGCTCACCTGAAGCGGTCTGGAAAGCGCCTCTGTTCATTGCCGCTGCTGATGGTCGTGGCCGGCGGCCTGGTGCAACTGGTGACGCTGCTGACAAGCCCGCCGAACCATCCTGCTGCCCACGCAGCCAGCGAGTATTTACACTTCGGCTGGTTGGGAGCGTTCTTCCACTATTTCGTGCTCGACTTCTTACTCGCCGACCGGTGGATCAATGGTTTGGGCAAAGGCCTGTTTTATGTTTCGTTCGCGCTGTTCGCCGCGGTTCTGGCGTGCGTGGCGACTTTGCCCGGCAAATGGCGCAACGTGTGCGTGATTGCGCTCGCGCTCGCCGTCGTCTTCTGGATGCTCGGCGTGGTGCGGAGTGACGCGCCGGAGTTGCCCGTCCGGTGGTCGGGCGTGAGTGCGCGGTACACCTTCTTTCCGCTCATTCTGTGCATGTGGACTTTCGTCATCGCGGCCGCCAGAAGCAGAATGGCGCTTGCCCGTTACTGCGCTACGCTGCTTTTATTGCTGATGCTGGTGAACAGCGCATTGCGCTTCGCGGTTCCGTGGTATCCCTACGAGATCGTATCGCCGCAAGGCGGCGTTTTCCTTGTCCACGCGCCACCCGGTGATGTGTTCCGGGCAGAAGTCAAACCGGTGCGTTGATCGTACGGACGCATAGATCGGCTGCTTCACACTGAACTTTCAGTGCTTGAAGCTCCACTTCTTGTGCCCCACGTAGCTCGTGAACACCGGTACCGCGACGCCGACGGCATGCGCCAGATCGCGCGCATGCCAGGTCATGCCCAACCGCGGAAACACGTAGTACGCCAATCCGACACTCACAGCCCAGGTCTGCACGACGGCAACGAGATTGACGAGCGTAAAGAAGAACACCGACCGCCCTGTCGACTGCGTGCTCTTCGTGAACACGAACAGCTTCGCCAGAATGAACGCGGTAATCATCCCGGTGATATACGCGACGACAATGGCGGACGAGTAAGGCATCCATTTGTTGTAGAGAATCCGGCTGCCCCAATTGACCGCCGCGGCAAAGCCGCCGGTCAACAGGAACAGCAGAAAGCTCTTCGAGACGAAGGTACGCTTGGCGAGTGAATGAACCCGGGTCATATCATCTTCGCCATCTTGCGCGATAGGCCGATACTTTCCGAGATGCCACGGTCTTCCGGGTAGTAGTAAGACGTATCGGCCACGAGCAGGCCTTCCACCGGCAACTGGATCGGCGGCAGGCGGTCGAGATAACCCGGCTCGCAAATCGGTTGCGCGAAGCGATACCGGCTCGCGCGCACATCGATGAAATCGTCCGGCTTCAGCGCCGGATTGATTTTCATCAGATAGCGTTTCACCTTGTCGATGAACGCCGAATCCGGTTCCTGGTACTTCGGATGTTCGCCCGGAATATAGAACGGCACGTAGACCACGTGATGATCGAGCGGCCGCAGATTCGTGTATTCGACAATGCCCGGAATATCCATCTCCGGATCGTTAGTGTTCAGCCAGAAGTTTTCGGTGACCGGTTTCTTCAGCTTCGCGATAATGCACACCACGGCCACGTTCTTGACGCTGCGGAATGCGTCGAGAATCTCGGTGGGCAGATCCGGCATCACGCGCGGCACATAGGGCAGCGGAATCGTGCTGATGACCTTGTCGAACGGCAGGAACTCACCGCCGGCTTCGATGCCTTTGACCTTACCGTTCTCGATCACGACCTTCTGCGCGGGTGTGCCAAGACGAAACTCGCCGCCGTTGGCCTCGATATAACGGCGCATACCTTCCAGCAACGTATCGGAACCGCCTTCGAGATAGCCGAGTTTCTCGTGAAAGAGGTTATAGCGCGAACGGCCGATACGGCGAATACGACTCCAGATCCAGGCTGCGGAGAGGTTGTACGCGTAGTCGTAGAACTTGTAGTCGAACAGACGCCGCCACAACACTTCCCACGCTTCTTCGCCGATCCAGCGGCGAATCCAGCCCGTCGCTTCGACGTGATCGAGCGGTTTCCAGTCATTGCGCTTGGTCGACAGAAACGCGTGCAGGCCATAGCGGAATTTGGCCTGCAGGCTGAGTCCTTTGAACTTCAGGAGCGCCATCGGGTTGCCCCACGGCTGCACGCGGCCTTGATAGAAGTAGCCCATCTTCGTTTCGCGCCACTGCATTTTTTCTTCGAGTCCGAGCTCGCGCAGCACCTCGAAGAAAGCGTGGTCCGAAATCGCGTGGAAGTGGTAGTAGCGTTCGATGGAGAGGCCGCCGAAGTCGAAGCACGCGGCCATCCCGCCAACCCGGTCGTCTGCTTCGAATATGACCGGCTTGCGCCCGTCCTTGACGAGCTGGTAGGCGGCGCCGAGGCCCATCGGCCCGGCGCCGAGTACTGCAATGCGTTGTTCGCTCATAACGTGGCTCTGCTCAGAATTCCAGTGCGATGTGGCTATACGTCGGATCGTTGAAGGTCTCGTCCATGGCCTTTGCGAACGGCGTAGCGCGGATCTTGAAGATGCCTTCCCAGTCGATCACTTCGAATTCGTCCCCGGCCGTCAATGCTTTGAGCTGGTCCGCGGTGAACGGCGGGTTCTTGTCGAAGATGGCATACACCTTCAGCAGCACATAGAAGAGACCATACGGAATTCGCACGATCGCGCACGGTGCACGAGTGGCGCGCTTGATCTGGCGGATGATGTCGATATAGTCCACGCGTTCAAGGCCGGTGATATTGAACGACTGGCCCTTGATGCGCGACTCGATGCAACTGATGATCACATTGCAGAAATCGCCGACGTACAGCGGCTGACGCATGTATTTGCCGCTGCCGGGAATCGGGAACACCGGCACGCGATGCATGAAGCGCGACAGCCAGCCGAGGTGCTTGCGGTCGAACCAGCCGAACATCAGCGTGGGCCGCAACACCACGCATTCAATGCCCGAGGCGTGCACGATCTCTTCCTGCTCGCGTTTCGTCTCGGTATAGAAATCCTCGCCCACGGAATTCACCACCGAGGAACTGATGTGCACGGTGTACGGAATCTGGTTGCGCTTGATTACGTCGAGCACGTTTCGCGTCGACGTGATGTTGTTGCGAATGAACGGTTCGATGGTTGGAGCGCCGATCTGCGCCTGCAGCATCACGACGAGATCCGCGCCTTCGAAGTGCTGCTCCCACCCGCCCGGTTCGGCCAGGTCGGCATAAATTGCCGTGACGTCAGGATGGACCTTGCGAAGCACTTCCAGGTTGGCCTTGTGCTTGTCGATCACGACCAGATTGTCGTACCCGCGCGCTTTGAGGCGCGCAACGAGGTTCTGGCCGACGAGGCCGGCGCCGCCTGGAAGAAGAATGCGGGTTTGGTTCATGCGTTAACTCAATTGCTGTCGCCAGCGCGGTTCGCGGGTTCAAAATTATACAGTCAGGGAAAATCGGCTTCGGCGCACACGCGGATTGGCGCTGTGTCATTTTCCAGCCGGAGCCAGTTCAAGAAACTCAACGTGAAACTGGCGGCTCCAGAACTGCGGCTTGTCCGACACGAATCGTACGGATTTCACTCTCAGTTGATTCGCGCCGTCTTGCGCCATGCGCACGAAGCTCTCATTCGATTCGACGAAGGGCGATATGACGAACCCATTGGTGCCCATCGCCGGTATATAGCGACGCGTGACGACCGTGCCGTTATCGAGCGTTAGTTCGACCTGCATGATCGGCGAGCGGAATACGGTGGAAAGCATGCGGCCGAGCAACGACTGGGTGATGCCGACCTTCGCCACGACGGGCTGGTCGCTGCGCGGCACGGCAATGGGAGCGCTGAGCGAAAACGTCCCCTCCGAAAGCAGACTGGGCTCGCCGGGCGCTGCCGTGGATCGACGCTTCATCACGACAAAGCGCCGACCGATTTCGCTGACCGTGTACCGGGAACGCAGAATCGGCCAACTGCTGGCCTCGTCCAACGCCGCGAGGCGACCATCGATTGGCGAGATATCGAAGAAGATCGTGTCGGGCGCGGTTGCGCCAAGCAGATGCTGCGCGTTGGCTGCTTCGAGAGCCGGCGTGTAGGCTGAGTAGCTTTGGAACACAGGACGGCCCGACCACGCGAGGTCATTGGCAAAGATCGCCGAGAGATCCACAGGATAGATATCGACCGTGCCCTGGATCGTCGGCAGCGGAGTTTGTGCCGCAATGGCCTGGTTCGCGGCGCGGAAGGCTGCGCGCAGATCGTCGGCTGTCGGCGGATGCAGTGCGGCGCCGACCATGCTGCGATATGAGTCGATCGATACGTCGCGTAGTGCGCGCAGAGGGTATGTCTTCGGCAGAGCAGAATAGGCGCACAGCGCGCTGATCAGCAGCAGCGTAATGGCGGCGCGCGCATTCACGAGCGAGGCTGCCCAGATCGTTACCAGCAGGAGTGCGCCGGCCCCGATGATGGTATGCGCGTCCTGGCGGATGAAGCCGGCCTTGAAGGAAACAAACAGGTAGAGCAGGGCGCCGAGCGTCGCGATCACGCGGAACGGCAGCGGCAGCTTCCAACTGCGCCATATGCAGGCGACCACGATAAGCGAAGCGATCGCATAGAAGACGACTGCGCCTGCAGGGCCAGGGTACGACATTGCCTCGGTGTAGCCGCTGATAATGGGCGATTGTGCGATGAAGAACGCCGGCAGCGCCTCGACAGGTTGTCCGCACCAACACCAGGCGGTGATCATTGCGACGGCCGGCACGATCACCACGAGCGCGGCGAGGCCGAAACGCCGCCCCCAAATGAGCGCCACGAATCCCAACAGTGCCTGCACGGCGGCGATGCCCGCAAAGCTACCCTTGACCAGCGGAACAAGGCCGATGCTTAATGATGCGAGCGCCAGCAGGATCACGGTGCATAGATTGGCGGGCAAATGATAGACATCGCGCGCTGGCAGGCCTACGCGCACGCATGCTACGAGGAACAGGAACGCGGGGATCGTGAATGCCGCATCCCGTATCTCGAACGGTGCGATCACGACGATCATCAGCAGGAACGACACGGCCCAACGTCGTGCGAACGCCAGCAGTACGCCGGCCCAAACCGAGAGAGCGAGCAGGGCGCTGCCGATGTCCATGATCCACAACGTGGCCGGGTGAAACTGGCGCGTGTAGGCTGAAGCGAGTGGGCCAAACGTGAAGATGATGTCGCGGCCAAACACCAGATGCCGTGCCACGCCTTCGTTCAATGCATACATCCATGAGGCATCGAGCCCTGGGGTGGGCAGCCTCGGCGCGAGCGGAACGTATAGCACGCACAGCGCGATCAGTGCGGCGACTGCCCCGAGGCCGACAGTGCGAGACTCGACGCGACTGGGCGTTGATTTCACAACGACGCCCGCTTGAACATAAACCGCGGCACCGAGCGGATGATCAGCATGATGATCGCCCAGAACCAGCGCGTATACAGCACGTCCTTGCGCTTGTCGACGGCGCGCACGATGTCGGTCGCCACCTGGTCGGGCGTCGCGACGAGCGGACCGGGCAAGGGCAAGCCGGCTGTCATCGGCGTCGCCACGAAGCCCGGTTTGATGGTCAGAACATGGACCCCGGCTTTGAATAGCCGTGCATTCAGTCCCTCGCAGAATGCGGAAAGCGCGGCCTTCGCGCTGCCGTACAGATAGTTCGAGGGCCGGCCGCGATCGCCCGCCACCGACGAGATGACCGCCAACGCACCGCGCTTTTGCGCTTCCAGAATGTTGGCAATCGGTGTCAGCAGCGCGATAACAGAAACGGCATTGGTGTTGAATTCACGCACGGCCACCGCGGGGTCCGCCTGGCACGCGGCCTGGTCCGGCAAGGTGCCGGGCGCGACCAGCACGATATCGAGCGCGCCGAGTTCTTTCTGGCACTGTTCGAGCATGCCCGCATGCAGATCCAGGCGATCGATATCGAGTTGATGACAGGCTGCCAGTTGCGCGCCGCGCGCGGTCAGATCCGCGGCGACCTGCTGGAGGCGTTCGCCGTTGCGGGCAACCAGGAAAAAACGTGCGCCTTGCGTGGCCCATTGGCGTGCACAGGCGATGGCGATCGCCGACGTGGCGCCGACGATAAGAATGTTTTTCATGTTCGAGTGGTCCGTTCCCAGAAACGCGAAAGTAACGCGGGGTCGCGCAGCGCTTCGAGTTGCTGCCATTGAGGGTAGGCGGCGCGAAAGTCGGCGCCGGGCATGTGCGCGTCTTTAGCCGGATAGATCCGGCCGCCGGCTTCGCGCACGATTGCATCGAGATTCGCAAAGAGCCGGGTGTTCAATGCGTCGCGCTGCGGGAAATCGAGAGCGAGGGACGTGCCTTCCATCGGAAACGACAACAGGCCCGGCGAGCGCAAATCACCACAGCGTTTCAGTACGGCGAGAAAAGAGCCCGTGCCGCTTGCGGCAATTGCGTCGAGAATCGCGCGCGTCGCATCGCGCGCCGTGGCCGACGGCACCACGCATTGGTATTGCTGAAAGCCCGCGCGCCCGTAGATTCGATTCCATTCCAGCAAGCTGTCCAGCGGGTAGAAGTAGGCGTCGTAACCGACCTGCGCAACGACTTCGCCGCGCTGCTGCTTCTGATAGTAGAGCTCGTTGAACGCGCGCAACGTGAAGCGGTTGAACACGGGAATCGGCAGCGTGAAGGGCACCGTACGTTTCTTTCGCCGCGTGACTTCGAGCGGTCCATCCGTCGCATGGTCGCCGGCCATGAAGATACCGCGCCCGAGCGCCGAGCCGCGACTCTGGCAATCCACCCACGCCACGCTGTATTCATGCAACGGGTCGAGCTTTTCCGACAACGCGAAGAATTCGTCCAGATCGCCGAAGCGGATACTGGTCATGTCGATCATGCTCGAGCGGATCGGCATCAACTGGATCTCCGCCCACAGGATCAGCCCGGTCAGCCCGAGGCCGCCGATCGTGGCGGCGAAAAATTCGGTTTGCTCGTCGGGCGAGCACTCGAACTGCGAGCCGTCGCTGCGCGCGAGCGCGAAGCGGCGCACATGCCGGCCGAAGGTGCCTCGCACATGGTGATTCTTGCCGTGGACGTCGTTGGCAATCGCTCCGCCCAAGGTCGCGTACTTCGTGCCCGGTGTGACCGGCAGCATCCAGCCGCGTGGAATCGCGACGTCGAGTATTTGCTCGAGTGTGACGCCGGGTTCCGCGCGCAAGACGCCGGTTTGCCAGTCGGCGGCAATCAGCCGGTCGAGCGGCAGCGTTTGCACGACATGGCCGGAGGCGGCGAGGCAACTGTCGCCGTAGCTGCGGCCATTGCCGAAGGCGAGCGTGGTGCCGTGATCCCGGGCCGCGTCCGACCATGTGGCGCGCGCGGCATCACGCCATGCAATCGCATGCGCTTCCTGCGGTATTGGCGGGTAACGTCCCCAAGAGAGAACTCGACTCATCGTCTAGATCGCGGCCCAGAAAATCAGGCCGCACAGTACGACGACTGCGAGGCTGACCCGGTCGCGCGCCGCGAAAACGATCGGATCGTCGTGCATCAGACCGCGATGCGCAATGATCCAGGTGCGGCTTACCCAGTAGAGCAGCAGCGGACAGGCGAGCCAGATGACTTGCGGGTGGCGGTACATGCCGGCGGTTTTCGCGTCCTGAATATAGAGCGCAAGCACGAGCACGGCCAGATAGCCGGACGAGGTCCCAAGCGATGAGATCAACGACAGGTCGCTCGCCACATAGCCGCGCCCGCGCGTCTTCACGAGGCCGCGCGCTTTCATCGAGTGCAGTTCGGCGTAGCGCTTGACGAGCGCGAGGCTCAGGAAGATGAACATCGAGAAGGCGAGCAGCCAGAACGTCAGTTGCGCGTCGACCGCCGCCGTTCCGGCGATGATGCGCATCGTGTACAGCATGGCCAGCACCACTACGTCGACCATCACCTGGCGTTTCAGAAACGTGGAGTACGCGAGCGTCAATACGTAATAGCCGAACAGCGCCGCGGAGAATTGCCAGGGCAGGAAAAGCCACGCCGTGACGAACGCGACCACCAGTAAGACAGGAAAGAGCGCGAGTCCCCATGTGAGCGGCAGCGCGCCCGAAGCAAGCGGACGTTTGCGTTTGACGGGGTGATGACGGTCGTCTTCGAGATCGAGCAGGTCGTTGAGCAGATAGACACTCGAGGCGCACAAGCCGAACGTGAGAAACGCCAACAGCGCGGCGAGAGTCAGTTCAGGCGAAGACAGCTTATGTGCGGCCAGCAGCGGCAAGAAGATCAAAAGGTTCTTCAGCCACTGATGCAGGCGCAAGGATTTGGCCCACGTCTTGGCAGCGGGAGGGCGTGATTCGATCACCCGCTCCACATTGCCGATCTTGCGGGCGGCGCGTTCCACCCCATTGGACGGATTCACCACGTACGCGCGGTCGGCGGATTGCCAGACTGCCAGGTCGTCGTGTGAATTGCCGGCGTAGTCGAAGCCTTTCTCGCCGTACTCTGCGACCAGCGTATCGCGCTTGTTGTGAGCGGACAGGTTGATGCTGCCGTTCGTTGCGAACGTTCTGTCGAAAATGCCGAGATGGGCGGAGATGGCCTGCGCGTAACGTTCGTGGCTTGCCGTGGCCAGCACCAGCGAGCGGCCGGCGTCGCGTTCAACTTTCAGCCATTGCAGGACCGTGGCGTCGTAGGGCAGCACGGCCACGTCCACGTTCGTCGCGTCGGCGAGGCCCGCTTTCAAACCCGGCTTGCCGCCACGCGCGAGCCACAGCAGCGGCTCATAAAAGCGTTGCGGGGCTGCCTTCAGATAGGCAAATCCAGACTCGATCAGGATGTCTGAGCGAATCAATGTGCCATCGAGGTCGACGACGAGTGGTCTGCTGCGCATTCATTCTGCCCTGAGGGCGGTTGTCAGATTTGTTGAGCGGACGGCTGCCGTCTGTGGCGATGCGCTGAAGCCCGAATTTCGTCCGATTACGAACGGCCGGAGTTTGGCGGCGTTACTTTACTATTCCGCGATAATGCGCACAACCTTACAGGCGAAGTGCCTGATTCTGAGGCAAGAATGCCGAATCAAAACATAATAAATAGCGGTTAACGGAATCGTATCCGGCGTAACAAAGGGAAAGACGGGTTGCCGAACAGCGAAAATTTGAGCAAACTTCGGGTTTGTTGCGTCTACGCAACGTAGGTTTTCGTCGTGCCCACCCGAAGTGCCCACCGAAGTGCCCACGATAAGGCACGCAGTTCTACATGAAAGAAACGCGCACTCTGCATCCCCTGTCCGACGGGTTGTCCGTGTCGGTGGTGGTCTACCATCCGGATACAGAACAGTTGGTGTCCACGCTCACGGGGCTTGCCGTCGCGTGCGATGCGCTGCACATCAGCCGGCCCGAACTCCCGGTGACGCTATATCTGGTGGACAACGGCGGCCTGCCCGACATCCCGGCGACGCTACAGGAACTCCGGGCTCGCGGCATCGTTTGTACGATCATCGCGGGGCAGGGAAACGTAGGCTACGGTAGAGGCCACAATCTGGCAATCGAAAGCAGCGCCAGCCGCTATCACCTGGTGCTGAATCCCGACATCGATCTGGCAAGCGACGCGCTTCGCGAAGCGCTCGATTTTTTCGATGCACACCCCGAAGCGGGCCTCATCACGCCATGGATCGGTGACGAGCATGGCGAGCAACAGTTCTTGTGCCGACGTTACCCCACGTTGCTCGATCTGTTTGTACGCGGCTTTTTGCCCTCGGGAATGCGTCGACTGTTTGTCCGCCGACTCGCCCGCTACGAGATGCGCGACCGGATCAATGCGCGCGACACAGTGTGGGATCCGCCGATCGTCAGCGGCTGTTTCATGCTGTTTCGCATGACGGCCTTGAAGCAGCTGGCGGGCTTCGACGCCCGTTATTTCCTTTACTTCGAAGACTATGATTTGAGTCTTCGCGCGCATGACGTCACCCGCGTCGTCTATGCGCCCGCGGTGCGCGTGTTGCATCACGGCGGCGGTGCGGCGCGCAAAGGCTCTGTGCATATCCGCATGTTCATGTCTTCGGCGTACAAGTTCTTTGACCGGTTCGGCTGGAAGTGGCTATGAGCCGGGTGCTCGTTACGGGAGCCAACGGCTTTGTCGGCCGCGCGCTGTGCCGCGCGTTGCGTGACTCCGGCAACACGGTCACCGGCCTTGTACGGCGGGAGATGCGGCGAGAGCGCGGTGTGGACGAATGGGTCGACCCCAGCGTGAATTTCGCGGGCATCGACGCGAACTGGCCGGCCGCATTGCAAGTGGATTGCGTCGTGCACCTGGCGGCGCGTGTGCACGTCATGCTCGAGGACGCCACCGATCCAGAGGCTGCTTTCCAGGCGACGAATGTCGAGGGCACGCTGCGTGTCGCGCGCGCCGCGTGGCGGTACGGCGTGCGGCGCTTTGTCTTCGTCAGCAGCATCAAGGCGATGACCGAAGCCGATTCGGGCCGCCCCGTGCGCGAAGACGATCCGCCGGCGCCGCAAGATCCGTACGGTCGCTCAAAACGCGCTGCCGAAGAAGCGCTGATCCGCCTGGGTGTGGAGACCGGCCTCGAGATCGTGATCGTGCGCCCGCCGCTGGTCTATGGTCCTGATGTGCGGGCTAATTTCCTGAGCCTGATGAGCGCCGTGTGGAAGGGCGTACCGCTGCCGCTCGGCGCGCTTCGCGCAAGACGCAGCCTCATCTACGTCGACAATCTCGCGGACGCTTTAGTGCATTGCGCGACCGACGCGCGCGCTGCCGAGCAGTGCTTTCACGTCGCGGACAATGACGCCCCGACGATCGCCGAACTGGCGCGCGCGCTTGGCCGCCACCTTGACCGGCCGGCGCGCTTGCTGCCCGTGCCCGAGAGCTGGCTGCGCCTCGCCGGCCGCCTGACGGGGCGCACGGCGCAGGTAGACCGGCTCGTCGGCTCATTGCAGATCGACACCAGCCGGATTCGCACGGTGCTGGGTTGGCAGGCGCCGCATTCCACCGAAGAAGGGCTGGCCGCGACAGCCCACTGGTACCGATCCACGCATTGAGGCACGCATGCTGATGTCCCCTTCCACGATGCCGGGCTGGACGACCGTGATCCTGATCGCGCTCGGCTCCGCCTGCGCCTGCGCGGCGATCCTGTGGACGCTGCTCAGGAGCGGCCTCGCGTGGCGTCTGGCCACCGATATTCCCAACGACCGCTCGTTGCACACGCGGCCCACGCCGCGGGTAGGCGGCTGGGGCATCGTACCGGTGGTGGTCGTGGCGACGCTGATCGTTTCGCCGCACCTCTGGCTTGCCGCGCTGTGCGCTGCGGTGCTGGCGGCGGTCTCGCAGATCGACGACCGGCGCGGACTGCCCGCGCGGGTCAGGTTCGCCGCGCACCTGGCCGCGGTGGCGGTCTTCGTCTGGGCGCACCCCGCGCCTGCGCCGCTCTGGCTGCTGGCGGCCTTGTCGTTTTTACTGCTCTGGCTGGTCAATCTTTACAATTTTATGGACGGTGCGGACGGCCTGGCCGGTGGTATGACGCTGTTCGGCTTCGCGGGCTACGCCGCAGGCGCCGCGCTCACCGCGCATCCGTCGCCGGAACTCACGTGGGCGTCGGCGGCCGTGGCGGGCGCTGCCGCGGGCTTTCTGGTGTTCAACTTCCACCCGGCGAAAATCTTCCTCGGCGACGCCGGGTCGATTCCGCTCGGCTTCCTGGCGGGCGCTTTCGGCTATTGGGGCTGGAGCGACGGCGTCTGGCCGATCTGGTTTCCCGCGCTGGTGTTTTCGCCGTTCATCGGCGACGCGTCGGTCACGCTGCTGCGGCGGCTCCTGCGCGGCGAGAAAATCTGGCAGGCGCACCGCGAGCACTATTACCAGCGCATGGTCCAGTACGGGCTCGGGCATTCGAAGACGGCCATCCTATGGTATGCAGTAATGGCGGCTGGTATAGTACTTGCTGTCGTGTTGCTTGGGTGGCCTTCAGCGCTTCAATGGTGTAGCGTGGGCGCATGGGTGATCGTGCTGGTATTGATTGGTATCGGAGTCGATTCACGCTGGCGTCGATTCCGGATAGCAGATTCCGAACAACCTGAGGTGTGACGCCGATGTTTCGACACAAAGCCTCATGGCTATCATTTAGCGCTTTCGCCTTCGACCTTTGCGCCGTCGCGGGCACCTGGCTCGCGGCATATCTGATCCGCTTCAATGGCTACGTTCCGGTCGAGTTCTGGTCCGGCGCCGTCCGAACCCTCATCTGGGTCCTCCCTGTCTACGGTGTGATGTTCCGCATCTTCGGCCTCTACCGGGGCATGTGGGTGTTCGCGAGCCTGCCGGACCTGATGCGCATCGCCAAGGCCGTGCTGGCCGGCGCATTCGTGATGATGATGGTGGCCGTCATGGCCCAGCCGCATCCCATTATTCCGCGCTCCGTCCTCGCTGTTTCTCCGCTTCTGTTGTTCCTTGCCATGGGCGGCTCGCGCGCGCTCTATCGCGCCTCCAAGGAGTTCTATCTGTACGGCGGCCTGGTCGGACAAGGCAAGCCGGTGGTGGTGCTCGGCGCGGGTAACGCGGGCGCGAACCTGGCCCGTGAACTGTCGCGTTCGAGCGAATGGCGGCTGGTGGGCCTGCTCGACGACGACCCCGCCAAGCAGGGCCGCGAAATTTACGGCTACAAGGTGTGGGGGCCGATCAGCGACCTGCAGCACTGGGCTTCGGACATGAAGGTCGAACACGCGATCATCGCGATTCCATCGGCGTCGGTCGATGCGCAGCGTCGCGTGGCAACGCTGTGCGTGCGCGCCGGCGTGCGGGCCATGGTGCTGCCCGCGCTGACCACGCTGACGCAGGGCGAAGCGTTCCTGTCGCGCGTGCGACAGATCGATCTGGAAGACCTGCTGGGCCGCGAGCCGGTACGTATCGACATGCCGCACGTCGAAGCGCTGTTGAGCGGCCGCGTGGTAATGGTGACCGGCGCGGGCGGCTCGATCGGCTCGGAGTTGTGCCGCCAGATTCTGCGCTTCGAACCCGCGCAGCTGATTGCGTTCGATCTGTCCGAATACGCGATGTACCGTCTCACGGAAGAATTGCATGACCGCTTTCCGAAGCTCTCCGTGGTGCCGGTGATTGGCGACGCCAAAGATTCCTTGCTGCTCGATCAGGTGCTGTCGCGCTACACACCGCACATTCTCTTTCACGCCGCGGCCTATAAGCATGTGCCGCTGATGGAGGAGTTGAACGCATGGCAGGCGGTGCGCAATAACGTGCTGGGTACATACCGTGTCGCGCGCGCGGCGATTCGTCACGACGTGAAGCATTTCGTGCTGATCTCCACCGACAAGGCAGTGAACCCGACCAACGTGATGGGCGCGAGCAAGCGCCTCGCGGAGATGGCTTGTCAGGCGCTGCAGCAGACCAGCACGCGCACGCAGTTCGAAACTGTGCGGTTCGGCAACGTGCTCGGCAGCGCGGGCAGCGTGATTCCCAAGTTTCAGCAACAGATCGCGAAGGGTGGGCCGGTCACGGTCACGCATCCGGAGATCACGCGCTTTTTCATGACGATCCCGGAGGCGTCGCAACTCGTGCTGCAAGCGTCGAGCATGGGGCACGGCGGTGAGATCTTCATTCTCGACATGGGCGAGCCGGTCAAGATCGTCGATCTCGCGCGCGACCTGATCCGCCTGTATGGCTTCAGCGAGGAGCACATCCGCATTGTGTTCACGGGCCTGCGTCCCGGCGAGAAGCTCTACGAGGAACTGCTGGCCGACGATGAGGCAACCACGCGCACTCCGCATCCGAAGCTGCGCATCGCGCAGGCGCGTGAAGCGCCCGACAATCTCCTCGACGAACTGCTGCCGTGGCTGATGCAGCATCGTGTGCCGAGCGATCAGGAAGTGCGCCGCGATCTGCGGCGCTGGGTGCCGGAGTATCAGCCGGCTGCCGCGCCGGCGTTGCATAGCGTGGCGTCGGCGACGCGGGCTTCGTGAGCATGAACTGGTGACGGCTGCGTTTCGCGGCGGCTTTGAATCGTAAGCCTGCGGTGAAAACTGCGGTGAAGAAAGTCACAAAGCAAAAGGCGCTCATTCGAGCGCCTTTTTTCGTTACCGCCGGGTCTTCCTGACCACCATCCAGCGTGGCGACTTGAACCGCACGATACTTACGTAGAGCCAGACATATGTGGCGGCGAACACCACCACGAAACAGAACAGATGCAGCGTATGCCGCCAGAACAACGTGGCCGGCACGACCGCGATCAGACACAGCAGCCACAGGTACGGCGACGTCAGCGAGTTACGCCGCGTCAATTCGCGCGCGGTACGCGTGCCGACCGCCCAGCGCATCAGCCGTTTGTACACCAGCATATGCAGATGCACGCCGTCGGGAATGCCGGGCGACATGCCGCGAATGAATTTTTTCCGGTAGATCGAGAAGCAGGTCTCGAAGATCGGATACATGAACAGCAGCACCGGATACCACGCGGACACGTCGCGATTGCGCATCACCAGCATGATCGACAGCTCGGCCAGCATGAAGCCGATGAAATACGCGCCGCCGTCGCCGAGAAAGATCAGCCCCGCCGGGAAATTCCAGATGAAGAAGCCGAGCACCGCGCCCATCATCATGAACGAGGCGGACAGCACGATCGGATCGGACACCTGGAACGCCACGTAGGCGAGCGAGGCGAACATCATGAACGCGACCATCGACGCCAGTCCGTTGAAGCCGTCGATGATATTGATCGCATTGGCGAGCGCGGCCACCGCCAGCACCGTGACCGCGCAGGAGATCACCGCGTACGAGAGCAGGAAGTCGAGCGGCGGCACGCTGATGCGCGTCACGGCGATGTTCAGCAGGAAATAGGCGAGCGCGGCCGCCGCCATCGTGCAGACGAGCCTTGCAAGCGGCGACACGCGCTTGGTCAGGTCTTCGACCAGTCCTGAGCCGAAGGCCGGCATGCCGCACGCAATCAGCCCGAGAATGCCGCCCGACACGGCGGGATACGCGTGATGCAACTGCACGGCGGACACGATCAACCCGAGCAGAATGCCAGCCCCGCCGATACGCGGCACCGGGCGCACATGGAATTTCTGCACGCCGGCCAGATCGGTGTCGGTGGAGAATTTTTCATGCAGATGCGCGTAGCGCACGATCAACAGCGTGATCAGCAGTGAAACGAGAAAGCCGAGCGCAAAACTAAGCATGAAAGTGGGCCTGAGCGAAGACGCCGAATTATACAAACGAAACGCACCATGCCCGGAAAAGCAGCGGTGCCGCGCGGTCACCCGAAGATCCCAGATAGTGAGGTGAAAACGGCTCGCAAACGCCCGCCGGTCATGGATTCCACCTATTTAGCAGCGGCCGTGCGAGGTCGTTAACCTGGATGCGGCGAAGAGTAAGACACGCGCAAAAAAGATCGCGCGCGCGCCTGCCAACCTGTTTCGCCGCCGATCGGCAAGACGTTCCGGAGACCCAATGCTAAATAACATCACAATTCGTGGCGGCCTGACGCTGGTGATCAGCGTATTCGTCGCTTTTCTGCTGACAGTGATCGGTGTCGGCTATGGCGCGCTCAAGCTCGCCAACAGCAGCCTCGACGACACGCAGCGTAGCGCGGCCGCGTTGTCGCATTTGAAGGCGAGCTCGGAGAAGCTGCTGCAAGTGCAACTCGCACTGGGTTCGTATCAGACGCTCTTTAGCGTCGGCAAGCAGACCGACGACCTGCTGCCGGCCGCGCACAAGGTGCTGGTCGAATCGAACAAAGACTTCCGCAATTACATGGCCGGCCCATTTGCGGACGATAACGAGCAGAAGCTCGCGCAGGCCGTGGAGCAGGCTCGCAGCGCGCTGGTCGATAAGGCGATCGAGCCGGAGTTCAAGGCGCTTGCGGACTTCGATTTCAATACCTTCCGCAATATTCAGGGCGAGACGGCGAACAGTTTTTACACCACTTATTCGAAAGCGATCGACGCGCTCGAACGCTCGCGGATCGACAGCCAGCATCAGCAAGCTCAAACGGCCGCGCAGCGCTTCCAGATCGCGACATTGCTGTTTGCCGCGATCGGCGCCATCGCGCTCGTGATCGGCGTGGCCGCGCGCATCGGTTTGTCAGTAGCGTTGATCAAGCCGGTCAACGCGACCGTCAAGCATTTCGAGCGCATCGCCGCCGGCGATCTGACCGTCGCCATCAAGATCAAATCGCGCAACGAGATGGGCCAATTGCTGGGCGCGTTGACGAAGATGCGCGACGGGCTCGTCGAGACCGTTTCGAAAGTGCGCGGCAGCACGACGGCGATTACTCAGGGGGCCAACGAGATTGCGTCGGGCAATGCGGATCTGTCCTCACGCACCGAGCAGCAGGCTGCGGCGCTTCAGCAGACCGCAGCGAGCATGGAGCAGTTGTCGGCCACGGTAAAGCAGAACGCGGACAACGCGAAGCAGGCGAACCGTCTCGCCCATGGCGCGCTCGACACGGTCACGCGCGGCGGCAAAGTGGTGTCGCGTGTCACTGAAACGATGGATGGGATCAGTGAGTCGTCGCGCAAGGTGACGGAAATCATCGGCATGATCGAGGGGATTGCGTTTCAGACCAACATTCTGGCGTTGAACGCGGCAGTGGAAGCAGCGCGCGCCGGCGAGCAGGGGCGCGGGTTCGCGGTGGTGGCGTCGGAAGTGCGCAGCCTCGCTCAGCGCTCAGGCGCGGCGGCGAAGGAAATCAAGGAGTTGATCGGTGAGTCGGCCGCCAAGGTTCAGGAGGGCGCGTCCCTCGTGTCCGACGCGCAGAAGACGATTCACGAAGCGATGAGCGCCGTCGAGCGCGTGACCGGCGTGATGAACGAGATCGAAGCGTCGGCGCTCGAACAGAGCGACGGTATCGAGCAGGTCAACAAGGCCGTCTCGCAGATCGACGAAGTCACGCAACACAATGCGGCACTTGTGGAAGAAGCCGCTGCAGCGGCGAAATCGCTGGAAGAGCAGGCGACCATATTGCGGGATGCCGTGGCGGTGTTCCAGATGGCGTAATGGCGCAGGGGCGTGCGCTCGCGTAGTTGGCGAGCGCCAACTCCAACCGTGAATCGAATGGAAATTTAATTCAGACATCCTAATTGTTAGATTTTGTAAAAACAGCGTGCCTGTTTAAGCGTTCAGCTGCTCGTACTGGTGTGCCAATTGCTAACTAAAAGCATTTTTTTCCGACGCCATTCCGGTCCGGAAAATCCTTCCGTACAGCAAAATATTTTGCTGTTGACGCC
Organism: Paraburkholderia phytofirmans; assembly: GCF_046028095.1. Classification (GTDB taxonomy): domain Bacteria; phylum Pseudomonadota; class Gammaproteobacteria; order Burkholderiales; family Burkholderiaceae; genus Paraburkholderia; species Paraburkholderia phytofirmans_A. The sequence goes on along the minus strand of NZ_JAQQDJ010000010.1, from coordinate 242,202 downwards.
TTGCGGTAAGGTTCCGAAATATTGTCCGTGCGCGAGCGCACAGAGTGATGCTTCGCATTAAGGGATATTGTGTGTTGAATCCGGTCCGAGGAATGTCCTCGACGCCGGCAACGCACATGGTGCACATCATTCACAGCGGACAACTATCGAGCCCCAAAGTCATGCAGAGGTCCTCAGCGGCAGATCCGGATAGTTCCAGGAGCGTACCCAGCGATTACTCGTGTGTGTTGTGCGGTGCCGGCCCAGCAGGAATGGGCTTCCTGTTCTATGCGTTCAAGAGCGGCAAGCTGGCAGAGGTGGCCAGAAACGGCCTGCTGATCATCGACAAACGAGTGAGTCTCGGAGCAGGCAAGCTTGGCGACTATGTGAACGTCACGGGCAACTCGGTCGCCAGATCTTTCCTTGCGTGCCTCGAACACGAACGCTTCGATGAGGTGTTCGGCGACATCCGCGAATACAACGAGTTGCACAGGAAACTGGCCGCGGACCCCGACGGCGCACCGCTGCTCTCTGAGGTCGGAGAGCTGCTTACGCTGGCTGCCGAGCGGCTCATCGCGCACCTCGTCGAACATTTCGACGTCGATGTACTGCGTGGACACGAAATCGACGCGATTCGTCATAGCCAGGACGGCCGCTTCGAAATTGCTTATCACGACACGCGCAGGCCGGCGGCGCGCCGGATGATGATCTGCGACACTGTCGTGATGAATCTGGGCGGAACGCAGCGCGTCGAAGAGGTCGACGATCTGTGCCGCACGCTGGACATTCCATTGCCGGGCAACGGCGTCATCACCTGCACGTCGGATGAACTGCTGCGCCTCACGAGCACGCAACTGGTCGATACCTTCGCGCCCATGTTTGCCCCTGCCACGGCCCGGGGCACGAACCGGATCACGATCATCGGCGGCTCGCATAGCGCGTTCACGATGACCGAGCGTCTTGCGGCTGATCTCGGTGACGCCGGACTCGATGAAATCGCGATCATTCACCGCTCGCCGATCCGGCTGTTTTTCGAAACCGAGCAGGAAGCCCGCGCGTGGGGCTATGCAGTCGATCCAGTCAACGATATTTGCCCGATCACGGGGCGCGTTAATCGTTCGAGCGGTCTGCGCTACCGCGCCTTCGAAATCGCATGCTCGGTGATGTCGCACGGCCTTGTAGCGGGAACGAAGCCGCGAGTCGAATTGATCGATGCCGGCTCCGGGGACCACGAGCGTGCCCGCGCTGCTGCCTGTCTGGCGCACTCATGTGGCGTGATCCATAGCGCCGGCTATGGGCCCAACATGTCCACACTGGTCGACCATCGCGGGGCGGCCATTCCGCTGCAATATTGCCGGAGCGGCTTCGAGGTCGACGAGTTTGCCCGTCCGCTCGACATCAACGGCAAGGTGGTGCGCGGACTCTTCACGTTCGGGTTGGGGTCCGGGTTTCGGCCCGACCCAGAGATCGGGAGCGAGGCTGCATTCTCTGGACGAATCCATGGCGTCTGGATCTTTCACCATCAAATCGGTCAGCGGATTCTGACCGGCGTTCTGAAGGCGCTGGCTGAGAAGGACGCCGGGCAGGAAGCGGAAATGATCACGACGGCGGATGACGACGGACATGCCAGTGGCCGGCCGCGTCGCGGTCGAGCGGACCATCGCCGCTGACTGATGACGTGCAATTCTAGTCATGTCCTCTGGCTTGCCGATTCGAGTTGCTCGGACAACGCATAACGTCCAGTTTATTCCGTTCTATAGACATCCTTAATAAAATAGACATATTGCGATTGTCGGAATAGGAATCGTTGGCAATTCAACCAATATCGGCTTTCTTTCCATCTGCAGTAAAGTGACATTGGCGTCCAGCGTTCTGGCGAACGTCCCGCGAAAAATAGTCCTCTTAATTCCGCCGATCGTGCGGGCTATTCCGCCAGCATTATTGGCGCGGACTTCCTCGCCGGTTATGCTGCATTGCGACATCGAACGCAACGCGATGACCAGTGCGAAGCTTTGATCGTCTCCATTACCGCTTCTGTTTGCCGGCCGCACGAGTGAGGGCAATGCATCGTCATTGGCTCCTCGATTCGAGCGGAGGCCTGCTATACCCAGGCAGGCTGCGATACTTACGTGAGGGAAATGATGACGACATTCCAGTCATACCGCCGTGGTAACCGTTTGCTCGAGGCGCTTCCCACGCATGAATGGGAAGCGCTGCTTCCTCATCTCGAACTCGTCGAATTGAGTCCGGGTCAACTGCTGTCGAAATCCGGTGAAATCATCCGAACCGTCTATTTTCCGGCCACAGCGATCGTGTCCCTGCTGCAGACCATGGAAAACGGCAGCTCGGTGGAGATCGCCGCGATTGGCAGGGATGGCACGACGGGCGTGCCGATCCTGACGGGCGGAGACACCATGCCGGCCAGCGTTCAGGCTCAGTGCCGGGGTTTTGCTTATCGAATCAGCGCTGCGGCACTGCGCGAAGCATTGCGCAATTGCGCAACGCTGCGCTCATCGATGCTGCTGTTCATGCAGGCTCTCCTCACCCAAGTCGCACAGACTGCGGCGTGCAACAGGCTGCATCGACTGGACGAACAACTGTGCCGGTGGCTGCTGGTCGATATCGATCGTTCGGGCACCAGCGATTTGCAAGTCACGCAGCAAGTCATTGCCGACATGCTCGGTGTGCGTCGTGAAGGCGTGACCGAAGCGTCCGGCAAGCTTTGCGACGCTGATCTGATCCATCACAGTCGCGGCCGTGTCCGGATCCTCGATCGGACTGGACTCGAGGCGCGTTCATGCGAATGTTATGCGATCGTAAAACGCGAATTCGACCGCTTATTGCCGCGGATCAACGCGATGGAAGTCACGCGTTGAGGGTTGCCGTATCTACATTCCGAATTGACGTCTGGGACGATTAGCAATACGTCGGGGCGTTCGCGTAGATTGCCGATGGCAAGACGATAAAATGCGGCGAGCACCTGACTTGCGGGATCTGACGCAGGCATCGGAAAGAGTGGCCTTGCCGCTCGCGTATCGCGATATCGGTAAGCTTGCGGTTGATTAGCCGCGGCGCGCGTAGAGAAAGAAGAAAGAAGGCCTAGAGATAAATGGTCAGGTCCTGGCGAAGAATGACCGTATCGCGGTCCGTGTGTTCGGGATCGCGTGCGGTAGTTTCTCCCGCTTGCTGAGAGCTATTCGCGCGTGACAGCAATTGCGCTCGCGCGGAGTGCCCGCCTGGACTCATCGGCCTGCCGTCCTGGCATAGGCCGCGCAATCTGATCGGAAATTGCCGTTCGTCGTCTGCGTTGTGTGTCAAACTGCCTTTGCGCGGCGGCCTGCGGTTCTTGCCTCGCATCGCACCACATCCGTGCTTTTGTCGACCTTTGCCATCCTCGTAAGCGCGGCTGGTTTCATGCTGTGACCTCCAACGGGCGCGATCGTGCGCGTTCGATTGGTCCGATGTCGCATCCACTGCCACGCCATACGTGTACCGCTTCAGCTGTACCGTTTTTCGACTTGGTCGCGATTCTAGTAAAGTATGATGATTGGCGCTTCCACCGCCGCGTCATACTATCGCTGTTGCCTGTGTGTCTTTGATGTTTTACTGGCTGCATGCGGTGATTTTTCGGTGAATCGCGAAGGAGGTGAATCGTTATAAATTCAATCTCGCCTCAATTGAAAGGACCAGGTAAATGTCGAGCGTTGTGACACATTTTTTATGCTTCATATTCGGCGTGGTCATTGGCGTTTTCGTATGTGCATTATGTGTCGCACGTTCGAGAACGCCACGAGACGATAAATAACTCCACCTCGGCGATAAGGCCGAACAACGTCAACGCCACGCGGTCGAAACACGGGCAACGCGAATACTGCAAGCGTTGCCCGACCGCGCGAAGCTCCCCTCCATACCCTCCGGTTAGTGCAGGCGAAAGCGTGTATGTTGCTTTCCGCACGGAAACAAGTTTTCTAGAACCCTACACTGAGTTGGCTGTATCTGTTCGCGGCGATGTAAGTCGCGATGGAACGCTATAGCAAAGCTGCTTATCGACGTCCGGTGGCCGCACCATTCACCGGATGTCAGCCAGATTCCGAACGACCTTCCGCGCAACTTCGTGAAGGCGGCTTCCAAAGGGCTCCCATGATCTTCGTGACAGGCGGCGCCGGTTTTATCGGCGGCAATTTCGTGCTTGACTGGCTGCAAATCTGTGATGAACCCGTGGTGAATGTCGACAAGCTCACCTATGCGGGCAATCTGCGTACGCTGAAATCGCTACAGCGTAACCCGCTGCATATTTTCGAATGCGCAGACATTTGCGACCGCACCGCAATGGACGAATTGCTGGCCGAATATAAGCCTCGTGCGATTATCCATCTGGCGGCGGAGACTCACGTCGATCGGTCGATTTGCGGGCCGGAGAGCTTCGTGCAGACCAACGTCGTGGGTACCTTCACGCTACTGGATTCGGCACGCTCATATTGGAGCAGGTTGAACGACGCTGCCAAAGCGGAATTCCGTTTCCTGCACGTGTCGACCGACGAAGTGTTCGGCTCGCTCTCCGCTACCGATCCGCAATTCTCCGAGACCACGCCATACGCGCCGAACAGCCCTTACTCGGCTACGAAGGCGGGTTCTGACCATCTGGTGCGCGCCTACCATCATACGTACGGCCTGCCGGTGCTCACCACGAACTGCTCGAACAACTACGGTCCGTACCAGTTCCCCGAGAAGCTGATTCCGCTGATGATCGCCAACGCGCTCGGCGGCAAGGCTCTGCCGGTGTATGGCGACGGTCAGAACGTGCGCGACTGGCTGTATGTCGGCGACCACTGCAGCGCGATCCGCGAAGTGCTCGCGCGCGGCACGCCGGGCGAGACGTACAACATCGGCGGCTGGAACGAGAAGAAGAATCTCGACGTGGTCCACACGCTGTGCGACCTGCTCGATCAGCTGCGCCCGAAGACGGGCGCGTCGTACCGCGATCAGATCACCTGTGTGAAGGATCGTCCGGGCCACGACCGCCGTTATGCAATCGACGCCCGCAAGCTCGAACGCGAGCTCGGCTGGAAGCCTGCGGAAACGTTCGAGACGGGTCTCGCCAAGACGGTCCAGTGGTATCTGGACAATCAGGAATGGTCGGACGAGGTCGCCTCGGGCGACTATCGCAAGTGGGTTGAGACCAACTACGCGCAGCGCGCGTAAAGGCACGGCAATGGCGCGCAAAGGCATTATTCTCGCGGGCGGATCGGGCACACGCCTGTATCCGATCACGCACGTGGTATCCAAGCAGTTGCTGCCGGTCTACGACAAGCCGATGATCTACTACCCGCTGTCCACGCTGATGGTGGCGGGCATCCGCGAAGTGCTGATCATTTCGACGCCGCAGGACACGCCGCGCTTCGAAGCGATGCTGGGCGACGGCAGCCAGTGGGGCATGAATATCCAGTACGCGGTCCAGCCCTCGCCGGATGGGCTCGCGCAGGCGTTCATCATCGGCCGGGAATTTGTCGGCAACGATCCGTCGGCGCTGATTCTCGGCGACAACATTTTCTACGGCCACGATCTGGCGAAGCAGCTCGAGCGCGCCAACGAGAAGACCGACGGCGCCACGGTCTTTGCGTACCACGTGCACGATCCTGAGCGATATGGCGTGGTCGAATTCGACAGGCAGTTCCGCGCGCTGTCGATCGAAGAGAAGCCGGCCAGGCCGCGTTCGAACTACGCGGTCACGGGTCTGTACTTCTACGACAAGCAGGTCTGCGACATTGCGGCGGACATCAAGCCGTCGTCGCGTGGCGAACTCGAGATCACCGATGTCAACTCGCGCTATCTCGCCAACGCGGCGCTCGAAGTGGAAATCATGGGCCGTGGTTACGCCTGGCTCGACACAGGCACACACGATTCGCTGATCGAAGCGGCTACGTTTATCGAAACGCTGCAGAAGCGTCAGGGTTTGGTGGTGGCGTGCCCGGAGGAGATCGCATTTCGCCAATCTTGGATCGACGAGGAGCAATTGCTCCAACTCGCCAAACCGCTCGCCAAGAATGCATATGGCCAGTATTTGCTCAATCTTCCGAAGGATCAGGTGGCATGGCCAAGCCGTTGACCCCGTCGTGCTCGAATGGACTGAAGCCGCTCGCGACTTCCATGCGGTAACTGATACGCAACTTGCGGAACGTGCGGCGCCGCACATTTAAATTAAGGCTGTACAGGTACGCTTCAGGCGTAGACCGCAGTGACGCGCATTGTCAGGTGGCTTGCGCGAAGTCTTCACACGCGGGTCTGTTCACGCAGTCGAAGGGTGTTCGCCAATAGTCACGCTACGCCCGCAGACCGCATCAAATACTTTGGTAGTACACCAAGTTTCACAAGTAGTGATTTTTCCCTCTCTTCGATACGCGTTGCGCTCAGCGTGAATTGTCATTCCGGCTTCGACCGGCAGGAATGGAGGTGGCATCTTTCGGTCGCTTGGCAGATCAAACGCTCGCCCTGAGACGTGTTCGCATTGAGTTGATATTAACGATGTCAAATTCAGAATTCGCGGCGACTCTGGCGGTACCTTCGGCCCTTACCTAATTTACTGGCAGACCGCGATGTTGAGACGAACCCTGCTCGCAAATTTCGTTGGACAGATGGTGACCGCGTTGCTCGGCATCGTCATGGTCCCGATATACGTGCATCATCTCGGCGTGGAAGCTTATGGGCTGATTGCCATCAACGCGGTGGTTCTCGCATGGGTGCTCGTTCTCGACTTCGGGCTTTCGCCCACGTTGTGCCGCGAGCTCGGCAGCCTGCGGGCCGGTACCGGTTCGAAAGCCGAGGTCGGGCTGCTGCTGGAATCACTGGAAAAGCTGATTCTCGGCACCAGCGCCATCTTGTTCGTCTTGTCGATTTTCATCGCCCCTTATTTCGCCGAACGATGGCTGAATGCGTCCACGTTGCCGCCGAGCGTGATTCGTACGGCATTTGTGCTGATGATGCTGACTGCCATCGCACGTTGGCTCGGTGCTCTATACCGCGGGGGCGTGGTCGGCATCGATCGACAAGTTGCACTCAACGGCATTGTCATCACCTTCGCCGTGATACGCACGGTGCTCGTTGTGCCGATCATCATGATCTGGCCGCGTATCGAGTTCTTCTTCGTTTGGCAACTTCTGGCGATTGTCGTAGAAGCAGCCGCTATGCGCACGCTGCTCGGCCGTACGATCGATATACCGTTTGTGTCCATGCGTTTCTCATGGAAGGTACTCTCGTCGCGCGCGAAGCTATCGCTTTCGATTGCATTGGCGACGGTAATCTGGGCCTGTACCACACAGATCGACAAGATCGCTCTCTCGAAAATTTTGCCGCTGGCGGATTTCGCGGTGTTCAGCTTGGCGACTCTATTGGCGAGCGGAATCTTGTTGTTGGCAAATCCGATTCAACAAGCATTCATTCCACGGCTGACCACGGAAACCTTCGGCGGCGGGGGAAAAATTCGCGAGATGTATGCGCTGGCCACCGAACTGACGTCATTGGCGGTGATCCCGGTCGCGGCAGTGTTCATCTGTGCGCCTGAGGCGGTGCTTCGATTCTGGTCCGCAAGCGCGCCATTGAGTCCCGAAGCATTGCGAACGATGCAGTGCTATGCAGCTGGGAACGCGTTCTCGGCGATCGCTTCTCTAGCGTTTATTGTCCAGTATGCGAAAGGGGACCTGTCTCTGCATCTGAAAGGCAATATCGGCTTCCTCTTGCTCTATGCGCCTGCGGTCCTATTTGGCGGAATTCATCTCGGGGCGGTCGGCGCGGCTTATGCATGGGCGGCGATGAACTTTCTGCTCCTGTTTGGTTGGGTTGCGATCGTTCACCGAAAGTTTATCCCCGGTATCAACTCGAGTTGGTATTGGGGCCTCGCTGCACGTATCGCCGCGCTCTCACCCGTCGGACTGTTGCTGAGTCTTGCGGACCTGACAAGCTGTTCACGTATTGGTCTGTTCTTTGTTTTATCTGGAGCGTGGCTCGCCATGGCTGCATTGACCATCGCGGTCTCGCCGATCATACAACGAAAGGCTCGCCACCTGGCCGGGTGGCTGGTCTTCAACTGAGACAAACAGCATGGATACTAATCTTCCCCATCCGGTCCACGAGCACACCGCGCCTGTGTTGTCGGTCATCGTGCTTTGCTACCGGCAAGGCGAGTACGTCGGTCCGTGTCTCCAAAGCATTCTCGACCAGAAACTCGACGTGCCATTCGAGGTGATCGTGGGTGACGATAATTCGCCCGACAATTCTCTCGACGTTATCGAGTCGTTTCGATCGCGGTATCCGGATGTGATCAAGGTCATTTCGCACGACGTCAACGTCGGCTTCGCCGCGAACTTCGCCGATACCGTCGCAATGGCAAAGGGCGAATACATCGCGAACATAGACGGCGACGACGTCATGCTTCCCGGCAAGTTGCAGCGTCAACTCGACTTCTTGAGAGAACATCCCGAATGCGGTCTCGTCGTCCATCGGATGCGCACCGTGGATCAGGATACGTTGGAGTCCGTGCCGTATCCGTTGCCCCAAAAAAAGCCAGCAACGTTTGACGCTGCGTACCTCATCAAGAACGGACCGCACTTTTTTCATAGCTCGGAAATGTATCGGGCCCACCTGCGTCATCGCAGTCCCGTTGATGTAGGTCTGAAAGCGGTCTGTGATCTGGCTCATCTGGTGCAGGTCGTCGTCGGATCGCAAGGCTGCTATCTGGACGAGGAGTGGGGCCTTTACCGCGTTAATCGGACTGGCATGACCTCGTTGCGAATCAACAATCCCGAGCGTCACAGAGAAAACACGAACGACATGATCCAGACCTGCCAGATCGCAGCCGATCTCGGCGTGGCGAGCGACGCGGTCAACCGTGGGCGCGCGCGGTTCTATCTGACCTCGGCCATCTTCTATCTGGAGCACGGACGCGACGACGGCTTTGAGGATTGCATCGAATCGAGCTGGCGTGCGGCAAGAATCGGCATGAAGCAGCTGGTTCTGTACGCCATGCGTCGTTGGCCACGTGTGTTGCGCACGGTCTATAGGCGGCTCAAGCAGATGGCCGGACGACAACGGATCAACGCATGAGTACGACCGTACAGGAGAACGAGCGGCTCGCCGCGACCAAAGTGAGGCTGCTCGATTTGTGTAACCGGGCGTCATTAGCCTGGTATCGGGTAAAGACGCGTGTCTGGTACGCACATATATTCCAGTCGGTCGGCGCGAAAACAACGATCTTTCGCCCCATGCTGCTTGTCAACGTACACCATGCGTCGATTGGCGAGCGTGTGTTGATCCGGCCCGGCGCGCGCATTGAACTTGTAGTGACGGATCCGGCTGCGCCGCCGCGGCTCACGATTGGAAGCCGGGTCAATATCGAGCAGAACGTGCACATCGTATGCGGCTCTTCAATCGAGATCGGCGACGGCGCGACCATTACCGGGAACGTTGCCATCGTCGATATCGAGCATCCCTATGAAGACGTGAACGACGCCACCCGTATCGGCGAGCGTATTCGCACGCGAGGCAATTATGTGCGGATCGGGCAGGGCGCATTCATTGGCTTTAGCGCGGCCATCTTGCCCAATGTGAAGATCGGTCGTCACGTCGTGGTGGGCGCCCACTCGGTGGTGACCCGCGACGTTCCCGACTATTGCGTGGTCGCAGGCAATCCGGCGCAAATCATGAAGCGCTACAACTTCGAAACGAAATGTTGGGAAAGGGAGAAACAATGAAAGTTCTGATTACGGGTGGCGCCGGCTTTATCGGCTCGAGTCTGGCGCGCAAGCTCTGCGCCGACAATGCGGAAGTAACGGTGCTCGATAACCTTTCCCCGCAGATTCACGGGGAAAATCCCAGTGTCACGTCTGCGATCTTCGCATCGTTGCCGGAAAGCGTGCACTTCGTGAAAGGGTCGGTGACCGACCGGGCCGTTCTCGAACGTGTCATGCAGGGGCAGGACGCGATCGTTCATCTTGCGGCCGAGACAGGTACGGGCCAATCGATGTACGAGGTCGATCGCTATGTCGACGTGAACGTGCACGGCACGGCGTTGATCCTCGACATACTGGTGAAGAACAGCAGCAATTCGGTGCGCAACGTGGTCGTCGCTTCGTCGCGTGCGATTTACGGCGAAGGGAAGTATCGTTCTTCGGCCTCGGGCATTTTGTATCCTGGTCCGCGCAAGGAAAAGGATATGCTCGAAGGCCAGTTCGAGCACCTCTGCCCGATAAGCGGCGAAGCAATGGAATGCGTGCCGACCGACGAGGAATCGAAAATCCATCCGACGTCGCTTTATGGCATTACCAAGCAAACTCAGGAACAGATGGTGATGACGACTTGCCGTTCTATCGGCATCGCTGCTTCGGCATTGCGTTACCAGAATGTCTACGGCCCGGGCCAGTCGCTATCCAATCCTTACACGGGCATTCTCTCGATTTTTTCGACGCGCATCAAGAACGGCAATCCGATCAATATTTTCGAGGACGGCCTGGAAAGCCGCGACTTCGTCTATATCGATGACGTGGTCGATGCGACCTATGCAGCGCTCACGAACGCCAACGCGGCAGACAACGTTTTCGGAATCGGCTCGGGCGTGCGCACTTCGGTCATGGACGTTGCCAGGACACTGTGCGAGGTGTATGCCAGCGATGTCAGCATCACCGTAACAGGCGCATTCCGCCTGGGCGATGTCCGCCATGTCTATGCCGATTTGACCAAGGCGAGGGACATGCTCGGCTTCGAGCCCAAGGTGTCGTTCAGCGAAGGCATCACGCGCTTTGCCCATTGGGTCGACCAGCAGCAGGTGATGGCCGATACCTACGAGAAGAGCATTGCCGAGATGCGGGAGAAGGGTCTTTATAAGGGCTGTGAACGCGCGGCCTGACACAGGACGAGACCGTCACGCCACGACGGAGGCGCGCAGTGGCCGTCTCCGCAACTCATTTGAAGGAAGCGATATGTCAACGAGATATGGTTCGCCGCTGATCGGGATTGTCACCGTACTGTATCGCTCGGATTCCGTACTTCCCGACTTCTTCAAGAGTCTCGCCGCCCAGCGCGATGCGAATTTCAAGCTGTACGTGATCGACAACAGCGAAAAGGACACGGGAAGCGCGATGTCCCGCGAACTCGCGACTCTCAACGACATCGACGCTGACGTCGTGTTCAATAACGACAATGTCGGCGTTGCACGCGGCAACAATCAGGGTATCGAAATGGCGCTCGCGGACGGATGCGAGTACGTGCTGCTGGCCAACAACGACACCGATTTTCCGGGTTCCGACGTGATCGCAGGGCTGGTGCGGCACACCGAGGAGGCAGGCGCTTTGGCCGCCGTTCCCAAGATCACCTATCACGGTACCAATCGCATATGGTGTGCGGGGGGAAGGTTCTCGCCGCTTACCGCCACCACACCGCACGTGGGCGACCGGAAAGAAGATCGCGGGCAGTTCGACGAAGAAATGTTTACGGAGTACGCGCCGACCTGCTTTATGTTGCTGCACAAAAGCATCTTCCAGAAGATCGGCATGATGGACGAAAAATACTTCGTCTATTACGACGACAGCGACTTCGTCTGGCGCATGAAAAGTGCCGATATCGGCCTGCTGTACGTGCCGACATCGAGTGTCGGTCACAAGGTGGCGGTGTCCACCGGCGGCAATGAAAGCCCCTTTAGCCTGTTTTATACGGCACGCAATCGCGTTTACTTCAGCCGCAAGCATCTCGCGCCCACGCATCGTGCGATTGCGATTGGTTACGCAATCCTGACGTTGACGGTCAAGTGCGTGAAGTTCTCGCCCGCGGCCAGGTCGAGTGTGTTCAAAGGACTCAGAGCCGGTTTCGCGTTGTCAGTCGCCGATCATTGACTGAGCGACCACCTGGCAGCGCGCCGTTACTCCGGTCTGTTGCCAGTTTGTCGGCACGCACCCGGGCATAAGCGATGGCGACGAAAGTCCACGGCGCGAGATAGGAAAACTCCGGCACCGATATCATCATCATCACCCACGTTGTGACGCAACACTGGCGCAATGCCATTCCCTCAGTCGACCAGTCGAGCTTGAAGGCCGGGTACAGAATCAGCACGCTCACGAGAACGAGACCTACTACCCCTGTATTGACCAGCAGAGTGGAGAAAAGATCGGTCGAGCGTATGTAGCCGAAGCCGACGCCGAACAGTTGGTTGGCGAGCGATCCGCTCGCCCACATGCCCACGGAATCGTGGAAGAGGTCCGATCTTTCAGCGCCGGATACGTTGGTGCCGTCCAGCTTGTCCACGACCATTTGTTGAAAGAGATCGCCAATATAGTCGCTAGCCAGATACGCCACCACAAAGAGCACCAGCGCGCCGGCTAACACCTTGATCGGATGGAAGCGGATCTTCCGCAGGCGGATGAGGAAATAGACGACATAGCCGATAAAAGCCGTCGACGAAGTACTCATGACAAGCGACGCACCGATGATCCATACCGGCAGGCGTCTCTTCGACATCGCGTTGAAGTAAACCCAGAACGGGAACATCGACATTGCATACATCGATGGTTCACCGGTGAGGCTCTTTAGCCGTTGTACAGTGAGGCCGGCGACATCGATCCGCTGGATGGAGGTTCCGGTCGCGGCACCTTCCGGTCTGGTAGCGCCGTTATTCGGAAAGTCGGTACCGTAGCCACGGTTGGAGATAAAGTCCCCAGGCCGGCCCATCACGATGAAGTAGATCACTTCATAGATGCCGTACGCGGCGAAAATCGCGGCGGCGGCTAGCAGCCACTGCTGCCACGATGGCTTGTAGAAAATATAGACGTATGACGCATAGAGCACTACGGCAGCAAGGTAGATCGTCTGTGTGAACAGACTCTTTCTCAGGACGAAGGACGACACATCGCTGTCGTCGATGAGCACCACCTTCGTCAGGTCGGGTTCGTAGGTGAGTGCGGTGTCGGCGAGTTGGGATGCCAGGAAGAAAAACGTCCACACCGAAGCCGCGACAATCAGGAAATTGATGTAGCGGCTGCGTGACGCACCGGCGCATGCCAACGCCACCGGCAACGAGAGAAAACACATGAGGTAGCCGAGCGTCGTCCCCTGGACGGAGGGCACGATCAGCACCGACGTCACGGGCATGGCGAATGCCCAGATGAAATAGTACAGGTCGGCGTGCGAGGAGATGCTCTGTTTCATGAGATTCCAGGAGAAGCATGCAACCGGTCCCAGGAAGCGTCAATGAATGACATCCGGGCTGTTGACGAAGACTTCGGCAACACCCGGATGCAGTTTTTGCGCGCCCGTTTACTAGTTGGCCGGCTTATTTCAGAAGTACGCCGAGAAGGTCGACCACGCGCAATTGTTGTGTCTCGGTCAAGCCGGCCCAGAGAGGAAGACGAATCAGGCGTTTTGACTGGCTTACTGTAACGTCTAATGAGCCGGCCACCTTGCCGTAACGCTGCCCGCCAGGAGACGAATGAAGCGGAACATAGTGAAATACCGAGCCTATTTCCTGTCTTCTGTATTCGTCGAGTATGAGCTGACGCACGTCTTCATCTTCAACCAGCACGTAGTACATATGTCCGTTGTGCTGACATTCCTTCGGAATGACAGGGCGACGAAGCGCGCCTCTGCGCTCGAACGGCTCAAGGAGTGCGTGATATCGCTCCCAGCTCGCAAGGCGTGCCTGCGTGATCTTCTCTGCGGCTTCCAGCTGAGCCCAAAGATAAGCGGCGATCAGCTCGCTTGGCAAGTATGAGGAGCCGACTTCCTGCCAGGTGTATTTGTCGACTTCTCCGCGGAGATAGCGACTGCGATCGGTGCCTTTCTCGCGAATTATTTCTGCGCGTCTCGTGAGAACGGGATCGTTGACGAGCAGCGCGCCGCCTTCGCCTGAGATGATGTTTTTGGTTTCGTGAAAACTGTATGTTCCGAGGTCGCCAATGGAGCCCAAGCCACGGCCTTTATAGGTGGCCATGACGCCTTGCGCGGCGTCTTCCACGACTTTGAGTCCGTGACGTTCGGCGATGCAGAGGATCGTGTCCATTTCACACGCCACACCGGCGTAATGGACCGGGACGATCGCGCGGGTTCGCGGCGTGATCGCTGCTTCGATCAAACGTTCATCGAGATTCATGGTGTCTTCACGGACGTCCACGAAGACAGGCACGCCACCGCGCAAGACGAATGCGTTCGCCGTCGAGACGAACGTATACGAAGGCATGATGATCTCGTCGCCCGGTTGAATCTCCAGCAACAGAACCGCCATTTCAAGCGCGGCAGTGCAGGAGTGCGTCAGTAATACCTTGCTGGAACCGCTTCTTTCTTGTAGCCACTTGTTGCAACGTCCCGTGAAGGAACCGTCGCCAGCAAGCTTCTTATTGAAATGAGTTTCCGCGATGTACTTCAATTCGTTACCCGTCATGGCAGGTGTATTGAAGGGAATGCGGTTCTCGTTTACCTCGATTCCAATTTGCGGCGTAGATCGGCTCATGAATAGTTCACCCCACATGATCGAGAATCAATGGTTCTCGCTGCGACACATAGTTGGGTCTCGGAGCTGCCCGGCTTCGAGACCCCGATTTCCGGCGAACTCGCCAGGTGTTTCAGGGAGCAAGCTGCGCGAGCGCACTTGCCGTAGAGCTCTGTATCGTCACGCTTCGGTAGTCTCGTCGAGCGTGCGCGTGTACTGCGCGGCCTGCTCATAGCTTCTCCAATTGCTGGCCCGCTTGGGTATCGCGTTGAAGACCGACCCCAGAAGTCGTCCTCCGGCGCGCCGTAGCTTCTTGACTGTTTCGGAGATCTCGTCTTCGCTTTGCATGCCGGAGCGAAGCACGAGGACGGTCGCGCCCGCGTGGGGCGCCATGATCGCGGCGTCGGTCACCACCAGGAATGGCGGGGTGTCGACCAACACCAGATCGAACTGTTCGCTTAACTGATCGACCACCTGCTTGAAGTCGTGCATCATCAGCAACTCCGACGGGTTGGCCGGATAAGCGCCGCACGACATAAAGGAGAGGCCGCGAACGCCTACGGACCGCACGGCATCGGTGCTGCGGAGCTTGCCTTGGAGAACTTCGGACAGGCCGCCGCGATTGGATTGCTTGAAGAAAGAGGCAAGGTTGCCGCGACGCATGTCAGCGTCGATGAGCAGGATGCGCAAGCCCACTTCCGTGAGAAGTATGGAAAGGTTCGCTGCAACAAAGCTCTTGCCGGTGGACGGACTCGGACCCGTCAACATCACAATGTTGTTCTTCTTGTTCAGACGATCGCGGCACACCTGCGTGCGTACTTCGCGAAGCGCCTCGACTGACGGCTCGTGGGGCAGCCGGCTGGCAAGAATGCGCGCAGCCGCCTCGCGTGCCACGCCGGCGGCGAAAGCGGGCCTCGAGCGCTCTGCATCGAGCGGATCCAACGTTAGCGCATTAGGATCGGGCAGGCCCGGTAGGCCGTCCTCACGCCCGGATAGCGATCCCTGCGAGGTTTGCACTGAAGTTTCATTCTCGAGCTGGGCCTGTTGCCGGCTGAACAGCACTTCGCCGAGGACGGGCACGTCCAGGCGCCGTTCGACAAAGAGCGGGTCGGTGACGCCGGTTGTTGCATAGCGTCGCAGCACGATAAAGAATGCGCCGATGAAAAAGCCCAGGCCGCAGCCCGCGACGATCACCAGCGGGCGGTTCGGCTTGATCGGTCGATACGGCTGCATCGCAGCGTCGACAATGTGAGCGCCACCCGTCGCGCTTGCGCGGCGCACGGACAGCTCGGCGGATTTGTTGACCATACCCAGATAGATGGTTTCTGCCACCTTCACATCGCGAGTCAACTCAGCGTTGCGCCGTTCAGAGGTCGGCATGCTGGTGAAGCGCGCGTCGAAAGCGCGTCTCGCATCGGCCAACTGCGCGAGTTGCGTGTCGATCGTCTTGAGCTGGGGGCTGTTCGGTGTGAAGATCTGCGCCGCTTGCGTGCGCTGCAATTGCAGGTCTGCCGTGCGCTTCTGGAGTTCGATGCTGCCCTGCAGATACGATTGCGCTTCGGTAGTCGGGCGCATTGTCTCGGTCGACGATTGATAATCGCTCAACGCCTGTTCGGCACGCTTGAGGTCCTTGTCTAGCTGCGGCAACTTGCCGTCGATGAAATTGAGTGTCTTCTCATCGTTGGACTGGCGGCTGGAAACGGAAGTAGCGATATATTGCTGGGCCACCGCATCGGCGACATCCGGAGTCAGCAACCGGTCTTTCGACGCAAAGGAAATCTGTACGATTCCCGTGTCTTTAGTCACTTCGGCGATCTTGAGCTGACGGCGCAATCTATCGATTGCGTCCATCATATTGCGGTGGGTAATCGTGAACTGGGTGCCAGGTCTGGCGACGAGATCTTTCACCGTGATCGACAGCCCATCCGGTCCGGTGGCGGGCTTGCCTGTCTCGCCACGCAGCAGGACATCTCCGTTGGACGCGCGAAGTTCGTACTGTCCTTTGTCGAGAGCGGTCAGTTCTAGCGGCTTCTCCTCGAGCTCCGTGGGCACGTTTAGAGCAGGGATTTGGAGCCTCTCGCCACCCCAGGCGAACGAACCTAATCCAAACCACGGTTTCGAAGGATGGCCGGGAAAGGCGAATTGCTCCGCGAAACGTCCGAGCACAGGAACCGAGTGCGGTACGACTTCGACATCGAATTGAAATCGACGAATCACTGGCTCCAGCACGGAACGGCTCTGCATAACCGAGATCTCCGCGGCGGTCGCTTGCATGCCCGGTTGTTGCTGCGCTGTACCGTCCTGGCGGGAAATGCCTAGCGCATTCTGGTCGGGCGGAGCAGGCGGGTCGACGCGCACGACGACGTCGGCGGAGTAGGTCGGTGTCGCGAGGAAGGCGTACGCGGTTGCAAGCGTCGTCGCTATGGCGACGAATGCCAGCAGTGTCCAGATATGGTCTCGCAACAGATGAAGCATGTCGCGCAACGAAAAGTTGCCTTCTTCGTTGCCTGCGCGAGACGATCCGGAGTTGAGAATATGCGTGTTCAAAGGCGCCATCTCCAAGATTCGGGGGTAACTAGCTTCTCGATCGTGCGACGAGCTTCGTCGCGTCGATCATGGGGCAACGGCCCGAGGACTCGCCTGGGGCCGAAATTGATACATGGGTAGACTTTTGTTCGACGAATCGCCGGGCTCGGAATTGATGTCGTTACCTGGTCCGCCACTCGCCGATTCGTCGCAGCCGCGCCCATCGACGCGGCTTTGGGCAAGTGTGATATGAATACCTCTTTTGCCGCTTCCCAGTCTGTGGTTTAGCGCACGTTGGACCGCGCTGGTTCAGGCAAGGCAAGTGGGTACTGGGTGAGCGAGCAAAGATATTTGTTTCATCCGTTTTGGCATGGCAGGATTGTCGGCAGTCCTCCGTCATATTTGCCGACCTGGCGAGAACGCGAACATTCGACCGGACGCCGCTCGGCACTCGGGGTGACACCGGAGAAGGCGTTCCGCCGCCGCAAGCCGCTGTTCGAAGGTCTGACGAATACATCCGGATCAAGCTTTCTACGATTGCCAAAGGACTGGTGAAATGCGCCCGCGAAAACCGTCCATCTATTGACGATCACTCGTGCTAGTTGGCAACATAAGCAGTACTTTACATATCGGGAAATTTTTCCCCCGCTGGTCTCACTTGAACAAAACCTTTCACGCGGACACCTGAACGTTCGCATCCGCACAGACGCCGGCCATTGCGATATGGATGATGTCAGTTGCATCATCGACCATTCATCGGTACAGCAGTAACGTCGGGTAGCATGGATGACCCGATCCAGCGCGGGCCCGCAGCATTCACACCGTGCGGCGTATCAACGACTCCGACGGCTGGCGTCTCGTGATCATCAGCTTCACACCGGAAGGCAAAAGGCGGCGCTTGGCGATCGCCGACAGCCATCGGGAATCGAAGGATTCTTGGGTTGAAGTGCTACTGGACCTGAAATGAAAAATGAGCGCGGACAAAACCTTCTGAAGCGGATCGACCTTATTGTCGGTGGCGCTTTCTTATACATACTAGGAGCGTTTCGCAAGAAACGACGCCTGCCGACTGAGTGCGCCGCGATAGGAATTTTTGCTTTCGCTGCAATCGGCGACTCGATTTTGTCGTCGATAATTATTTCTGAGGTGAGGAAAGTAAAGAAGTTTTCCAGAGTGGTGATATTTGCATCGCGAAGCAACGCGCGCATCTACGATCTGTTCGATGGCTTTGACGAGATCGTAATCGTCCCGCTGACCAGCCCGCTCGATGCGCTCAGGGAAATAAGGAAATACGATGTTGATGTCTTGATCGATACTTCGCAGTGGCCGCGGATTTCGGCGATATTGGCGGCGTTTTCCCGAGCGAAGTTCACAATCGGTTTTAACACCAGACGTCAATTCCGCCATTACGCCTACGATATCAGCGTCGAACATGGCGATGGCCTTCATGAGCTGGATAATTTCAGAAAGCTGCTGCGCCCGCTGGGGATTGAGTCGACGGAATATCCGCGGATAACCAAAGACATTCGGCCCTCCGGCTTACCTTTCGTCATTGACGATAAATATATCGTTTTTCACCCGTGGGCATCCGGAACAAATTTTGCCATGCGCGAATGGCCGATGGCGCACTGGCGCGACCTTGCACGCATATTGATCGAGAAAGGGTACGCCATCGTCATTACCGGCGGTCCGGAAGACTCAATACGGGCCGAGCAATTAGTTCAGCTGATCGGCAGCCAGAAGGTCGTGAGCGTGGCAGCCAAGGTTAGCTTAACTGAGGTGGTCGGAATAGTAAGGCAGGCGGAATGCATAATCTGCGTCAATACTGGAATCATGCATTTGTCCGCAATGCTGGATACACCAATGATCAGTCTGCACGGTCCCACGAATCCGTTTCGCTGGGGTCCTGTCAACAAAGAGCTTGGAGTCATTGCAGTGTCGCGGCGGGAAGGCGGAATGTTTCTGAATCTCGGATTTGAATATCCTAGGAATCCGAAGTATGTGATGGAAAAAATCAGCGTCGCCTCTGTGGCCGACGTTTTGGGTGAAGTTTATTCGATCATTTAGCCACCATGACAAGAAACCCACCGGCGAAGCTCGCGCTTCCTGATTTCGACCGCGCTCAATTAATGATCGTGGGCGACGTCATGCTTGATTGGTATTGGCACGGCTTGACCTCTCGAATCTCGCCGGAGGCACCGGTTCCCGTCGTCCATGTGCAAACTGAAGAGACGCGTGTGGGTGGGGCAGGAAACGTCGCGCTTAACGCAGCGGCGCTCGGGGCCCATGTTAGTCTTCTCGGCCTGGCTGGGCAGGACGCGCACGCTGATCGGATTGAGCAGTTGCTGCGCGAAGGCGGTGTCGAGTGCTTTCTCCAACGTGTCGGCGGTAGCAAGACGATAACGAAGCTTCGCATTATTTCTCATCATCAGCAGATGATCAGGGCGGACTTTGAGGACCATTTCCCCGAACTGAATGGCGACGAGTTGATGTTCACCTTTGAGCAGCAGCTACGCGAAGTCGAGGCGGTCGTCTTGTCCGATTACGCCAAAGGGTCACTGCGGGATTCAAAAAACCTGATTTCCGCTGCTCGCCGTGCAGGCAAACCCGTGATCGTCGATCCGAAAGGAAGAGATTTCGAGCGTTATCGCGGCGCCACTGTCATTACGCCCAACCTTTCCGAGTTCGAGGCGGTCGTTGGGCGTTGCGAGAGTGAAGTCGATATTGAACGGAAGGGTGTTGCCCTTAGAGACGCGCTTGAACTGGATGCGGTACTCGTCACTCGCAGCGAGAAGGGCATGACGTTAATTGCTCGCGGCCACGCCCCGTTGCATTTGCCGACGCGCGCGCGTGAGGTGTTCGATGTGACAGGTGCGGGGGACACGGTCGTTGCGACGCTAAGTGCTGCGCTCGGTGCCGGAGTTCCGCTCGACGAAGCAGTAGCGCTGTCCAATGTCGCGGCGGGGATTGTCGTGGCTAAATTGGGTACCGCGACGGTGGGCCGGCCCGAGCTTCATCAGGCACTACACCAGGACCCGCATTCGGCGCGTCGAGGAAACATGTTGGCGCGAGTTTCCCTGCTACCCTGGCGAGCGAAACGCCGCGCTGATAAGCCGAGTAGTGTGAGCAACTGACGCAGCGATTTTGTGAACGGCACGTTGAAGTCTTTCACGCTGTGGACACCTTCGAGCAGCTTGCGGTACGTCTTCCGCAGATCGAAGAAGGTATTGCTACATTGCCGACTGAATTGGCTAGGCATGCCATGCTGCGGTCGACGCGGATGCCTCGGCATGCGAGTTGCCGCTAGACCTTGCATACCTCGTACTTCTGGGAGTTCTGTGCTTCCGCACGCGCGAAGTTTCGCCGCCCAGCACTGAGTCACAATGTGCTCGCGCGCTGGCCGGCGTGCTCAACTGCCCGCCGGGCCATATGTCGTAAACACGTCGACGAGGTGATCGGCAGTATCCTGCAGACCGCCTGGACCGAATGAACCTGCCGGCGATCTTCGATCAACATGATCATCGCTTCGGTCGGCAGGTCGAGCCGCGTGTGTGCGAAATACACCGATGCCTTTCGCAGGATCTTAATAGATCCATTGCAACTCGCGAACCTCCCGCTCCAGCGCTTTCAGACGTTCCTGATCTGCGACGTTGCCGTCGCCGCGCGAGCCCCCATTTCCTTCGTGCTGTCATACACAGCCACGGAGGGTCTCGCCGAAACGACCCATCCTTGCAGCATCGACGCCATCACACTCGGTTGCGATTAATGTTCGCCACCGCGCTTATTGACCATCTCACTGCCAAATCACGGAGTTCCGGCGACTACCGCGGAGAGCTCGTCTCGATGTTTTCCACAGCTCCACTTTCTCAAGATCTGGAGCATATGGAAAACCCAGGGCGTCAATCTGGACCGCCCTGAAACTCAGGCTGTCAAGGCGTGGGATTCGATGCAACAGCAGTCGTCATCGCGGTCGCACGACCGGCGTTGCCTACGCCCGGCGAGTTGTACAAGCCCATATAGAAGCCGTTCATATTCTGGAAGTTGTAGAGCTCGTACCAGTCAACGCCGATGATGTTGTAGGTCTTTGCAGTGCTGGCGTACTCGGCGATGTTCGAAGCAACGTACGAGTTGTAGGTGGAACTCGACACACTGGTTTGCACACCGATCTCCGACAGCAGGATCGGGAGGTTGAACAGGGACTTGATGACCGCTAGAGTGTTGACGCCGCCTGCGTTCTGGATGTCTCCAAAGTCGTAGTACCAGTGATAGTTGGTGATATCCCACGTCGCGGTCGGATGCCCGGTCGAACCATCCGGCGATTCACCCTTCCACAGGCCCTCGAGCATCCCGTAGTGCAGCCAACCTACGCTTGGGCTGGCAATGAGAGTTTTCTTTGTCGTATCCACGGCACGGAAGCCCGCGTAGAAACCACGCACTGCGCCGCGGAACGCTGCCCACTGACTGTTCGAAGTTGCCCATTCAGTCACGTCCTGACCGCCATACTTGGGCCCCTGTTTGAAGTACATGTTCTCCGGTTCGTTCATCAACTCGATCACCGCGACCTTGCCGGCAAGTTGACCGGCCACGGTTTGACCGTAGGCGTAGAACTGGTTGTACGCGGTAGTTTCGTCGGTGGTCGTCGGGAAGACGTTAAAGACCGGCTGGATTTTGACAGGCGCGAACGAACTCACCAGAGTTGCCATTTTGGCCGTATCCGCAGTGCTGTAGCAGTCCTGACGGATCGACGTGACTCCCATTGCCTTCATGTCAGCGACCTGTTGTGCAATGTTCGACGAGTAGACACCCCCTTGAACATAATGCCCATTGACCCCGTAGAACGGGACCGAGGTAGACGTCGTAGGCGTAGAGGTCGGCGAACCGCTCGACGAACTGCCCGACGAACCTGTCGTTGGGTTTGTCGTTGACGTGCCGCCGCGGTGTTGACGGTTTGCGACTGCAGCGGCGTCTGCCGCGTCGGAGGATGATCCACCACCGCAAGCCGTCAGGGTAGCACTGGCTGACACAAGCAGCATTGTGAGCGTCAAAAATCGAATTCTCAAAACGGAGCTCCAAGTAGATGAAATGAAAGTAATTGGGTCGCAGCGACCCATAAACGGATAGCAGTGCTTACTATTTGTAAGCGACTATCATCGCGACATATGCGGACGGCCTAAAAATCCGAGATGCGACACCTGTCTCGTAGAAGGTGTGGCGATGTACGAATGAACTCAGAGCGCCAGCAACTGCAACCTGAGGAGCGCCTGACCATTGCAAGCCAACACCTGCAGGGTTTGAGTATCCGGACCGTGAGTCGGATGCTCGAGCGCTTGCCGGCGACCGTAAGCCGCGAACTCGCGCTGATCAACTTGCCTGATGGCGACGCACGCTTTCCTGCTGGGCACTCAAAGCAGCCCGACGCACCAGGTTTCTCACGAAACCATCTACGCGCCGAAGGGAATCCCTCGGGGGGGCGATGCAGGCACAATGGCGTGGCGAATTGTGCCGTCGCCGTTGCTCGCCGACGCCATGGCCACGGCATGCGCATGCCGCGCACGCGGGGCACAGACCGACGCGGCCAGTATTCATATACGGCAGCCCGAAATCGAAGACGGGTTGCCACAGGGTCACGGGGAAGGTGACCTTATCAAAGGCGCGGGCAGCCGATCCCCGGTAGGATCCAGGTCGAACGGATACGCACCTTCGCACTACTAAAGAAGATGAAAAATGCCGCCGCCGCTTAAATTCTGGCTGGCGTTCCGCCAAACTCAATTCGATTGCCCAGCCCTTGCGACAAAGCTTCACCTGCAGTCAGGGAAGGAATGTCGCGACGTCGGGAACAGGCGGCTGTAACCGGTGTGGCAGGTCTACTTCTGCGATTCTCATGCGTTGGCTGTACGGCACCTTCGAAAACATCGACGCGCCGCTCCACCAGTACCTGCCTGGAGGCATTTATTTGCCGACGGCCAAAACGAGTTCGACGCTACCGCCGTCGGCCTAACAGTTGGTCTTGCGCGACTCATACCTTGCACTCTCCGGCCAAAGTCTTCGCCGTGACCCTTTTCACAGCAGACCAGGCTCACTGCTCCAAACGCTAAATCCGCTGTTACACCTCACTTTTGAAAGTGCCCTTTACACCCGTCGGCTCGACAGCGGTCGAGGCAATACCCTCGCGTCGCTAGTCGGGTTCGGAACCCAAAAAACCGGTTGACCCGCGGACTTTCCTCGCGTGGTCCAGTGGCGGCGAAAGGCATGATTCGTCGAATCCGACATTTGCCGATCGTCCGTCCGCGTCGCATTGCGTCGGAACAAACTCCCTGCCGCAGCGCAGCAACCGTTGGTGTAACTGTTACAGAGCATGCAGTACCTGTTCGCATACCCGGTATTAGTTACAGAAGTTTCTGGGCAGACGAATTATAAACGTTTCATTCGTGTAACGTGACCAGCTGAGGGGAGATAAGTGACAATTACGAAAAATTTCAATACGATTCGAGCGAAGATTTTGCAAATGCGTTCGTATCGGAAAGCTCTGCCTCACTACGGCTAGGAAAACGTAAATGTTTGATTCGTCTACAGATTGATGAAGAGGTCTATGCCTCATGTGGCCATGAATCTTTTACATTAATACTACAAATTGGCCCTCGGCGACTATCCGTCACTTAGATCGATTGATACCGGTAATGAGAATGAAAATACGTAAATAGTGTCGCATCCATTTTGTCAAATATTCAACTCGTTTTTTAAGGGATTACAGAATCGAAAATCGCTAAGGGCGGCTATGAGCAGCGGCTCGGCGCCTCGAGATCCGGCGCATTTTATTTCGCATTACGAGCTATACCGGTGTGCCCAGAGGAGTCGGCAAGAAGCACGGCAAATACCGCTGACGCACTACTGCTCGCATGGCGATCAGCCGCAGAGTCGCCAGATTCGGGGGCGCGGCATGCCACGTAAGTCGCAAGTCGATCGACAGCGTGAAGATTAATGCCACGATGGCCCGCGGATGGGTCAATTGGCTGACCTACCGCTGCCTCAGCGACAGGGCATGCATCGGCAAATGCCGCCATCAGCATCAACAGAGAGCGGCCGGAATGCACTACGCCTGCCAGCAACGCGCGTGGCGTGCCGGGACTGATCAGGCTGCCCACGCACAGGACATCCCCGCTGAAGATTCCCGCAGTCGGCGTTTCTCGAAACAGCGGCGCGGAGACAGATATTGTCGAAAGCGGCACGAGTGACGTCATGATCGTCGCTGTAGTGCGGTTGTTGTTTCAGAGAAGAGATGTTCGGTCGAAGAGCTCATTCTGAACACCAGACGATATGACCTACGCTGTCGCGGAGGCAATACGCGCCGTCTCCGTTGCAACGCGTAGTGCAATCAAGGCGAAGACACCAGTTGTTAATCAGTAACGAGCCTTGCTGAAAGGCGCGTCTCAGGATATCGGCGATCGTCTTCTGAAAATGGAAGCGGCGGAGTGCGTTGAGGGTTGCGCGAGCCTTCGCTTATTGCGCAATAAGGTCGCATTGCGGACGCAAACGACGACGTTGTGGTTGCCGGCGACGCGCAGGTTGACGTTGCCGGATAGGCTCAAGGCGCTAGACGGCATGTTCGATAGTGTGGCCGACGAGCACGCCGGGCGCAGGTACTAATCAACTGATATGAGAGCTGGCGTTTGGATGCGACCATTGTATTTTCGAAGAGAGTCGACAATCCAATGAAGCGAGCCACGGAGCCATCGGATGGTATGGATACCTATAGATTAGGAACGTGCCACAGTGGCAAGAAACCACGCACGGCAAGCTGCGGAATTGCCGGCACAAATGATGGATTTAGTTTGACTCTGCTTGTCTGAACGAGGCGAAAATAAGCGTCTTGAAACCAGGTGCACGACCGCTCAGGCATCTAGCTGGCGGTCCGTCAGGTGGGCGAGTTGGGTGGACGCCGGGACGGCAAGAAGGTAACGGCAGCGCGCAGAGACCTGGGCCGCGGTCGGCTGTGCGTTGCGCTAAGGCCTCAGTTCGAGTCGCCCGATGCAACCAGCGCTGCGCGCCCATGCGCTGTCGCGTCGCGACGCGACGTCAGCGCATGCGCCAGTCGGATGCCGGGCGCCTCAACGAGTTTGTAGCTCGCCCAGGACAGAACGATTGCCGGCGGCACGGTCGCCACCATATACAAACCGAGCGGGCCTCCCACCAGGCCATAGTGCCGGCAGAGCCAGACGATCACGTAAAGCGGCACGCCGTGCAGCAGGTAGATTGAGTAGCTGATTTCGCCGAGCCACGCGAACACGCGCAGATGGACCTTCAGTACGGTGGAGAACAAAGCAAACGCGGCGATGCCAAGAAGATAACCAAATGCCACTGACATATGCGCGACGTCATTATGGCGCCAATCGATCGCGGCCATGAGCAGCGCTATCACAGCAATCAGCGCGGTTACCCCGACGAGCGCCACGCGATACGTGACTGAAACCTGCGAGCGTGCGCCGCGCGCCCAACGGAACGTCACGCGCTCCAATGGTGTGTCATATGCCTGCCGGAAGCACGCACCCCAGAACATGATCGCAAGGTGATACAGCATCCCCTTGTACTGTCCGAGCGCGTCGGACGGAAGCAGCTTAAGCGCAGACGTTATTACGAAGACGAGACACAGTCCGACGCTGACGAGACACAAGTCACGCATGCGATGCAGTGCACCGAGCCAGAAGAGGATGAGACACAGCCCGTAGAAATACAGTTCGGTTTCCAGCGTCCAGTAGTGCCCCATCACCGGGATCTTGCCAAAAGCAGACGGAATCATCGTGACGTTCGCGATCAGGCTGGACATGTTCATTTGCGTGCCGAACAGCGTCCAGTACGCAAGATAGCCTATCGGCAACGACAGCCAGAACGCTGGGTAGAGCCGCAAGAAGCGGCGGATCAGGAAGCGGCGCGACCCGTCCCGCGGTGTGCCGCGCAAGCTGGTCGGGATCAGCATTCCGCTGACACCGAAGAAGATCACGACACCGACGCGGCCGAAGTCGGCCCAACGCTGCAGCGCGTAGAGCGCGAATTGCGAGCCGGCGATCGGCGCAAACATTTCAGCGTAGTGCGTCCACATCACGAGCAGCACCGCGATCGCGCGCATGGCGTCGATGTGGTCGAGACGACCTCGGTCAACTGGGCTGGTCATGGTGGAAAACCAAAAATATGACTTTGCGATATGTGAAGCGGCATCGCGTGCCGAAGCAGCGATGCCGCGCGTGGCGGGCCGTTCGGACAAGAATAGGCGGACGCCCGCAGGAGAGTACCGGGCAAAGCGTCTTTCGAGAGACTAGGCGGATCTGGATGTGGGATCGGTGCGGCAGCGCACTGAACTCGCCGATAGCGCGTGCATTCCGCTCTGCCGATCAGCGACCAAGGCTAGTACGAGATCGCCGGAAATCTGCCTGGTGATTTGCAACCGCGAATGAGTCTCGTCGCGCCGTGAAATCGCTTGGTCAAGGCGCGGGATTCGCTGCGACGGCGCTGGCCATGGCGGACGCCCGCCCGGTATTCACTACGCCTGGCGAACTGTACAAACCCATATAAAAGCCGTCGATTTTCTGGAAATTGTAAAGCTCGTACCAGTCAACGCCGATGATGTCGTAAGTCTTGGCTTTGCTGGCGTACTTGGCAAAGCTCGACGCAACATACGAGTTATAGACGGAACCCGACACGTTCTTTTGCACGCCGATCTCGGTCAACATGATCGGGAGGTTGAACGCCGACTTGATCGCCGCCAGCGTGTTGACGCCTCCCGCGTCCTCTATGTCTCCAAAGTCGTGGTACCAGTGATAGTTGGTGATATCCCAGGTCGCCCTTGGGTGTCCGGACGAACCATCCGGTGCTTCGCCGTTCCACAAGCCCTTCAGCATGCCGTAATGCAGCCAGCCCACGCTTGGGCTGGTAATGAGGGTTTGCATGGTCGTATCTACAGCACGGAAGCCCGCATAGAAGCCTCGCACAGCACCGCGAAATGCGGCCCACTGACTGTTTGAAGCCGACCAGTCGGTGACGTTTTGACCGCTGTATCGGGGCCCCTTGGTGAAGTACATGTTCTCCGGTTCGTTCATCAGCTCGATCACCGCCACCTTGCCGGCGAGTTGACCGGCGACAGTCCGACCGTAAGCGTAGAACTGGTTGTACGCGGTGGTCTCATCGGTAGTCGTGGGGAAGACATTGAAGACCGGCTGGATTTTGACAGGCGCAAACGAACTCACCAGACTGGCCATTTTCGCCGTATCGGCGATGCTGTAGCAGTCCTGGCGGATCGACGTGATGCCCATAGCCCGCATATCGGCAACCTGTTGTGCGATGTTCGTCGCGTAGACGCCCCCTTGAACATAATGCCCGTTGACCCCGTAGAACGGGACGCGCACCGTTGTGCTGACCGGTGGCCGCTTCGGATCATCACGGTTGCGGGTGCTCTCGAAGTGCGCCGTCACGGTAGCGCCGACTGTCACAAGCAAGACGATCAGCACCATAAGTCGAAGTTTCAACACTTAGCTCCAAACAGGTGACGATGGTTGAGTCGCAGCGTGGGGAAGTTTGCCGGATAAGCATGCATGCGTCCGTTCGTTCGCGATCGATGTACACCATGACGACGAATCGTCGGACAGAACAAATCGGGAATCGCTCAGGCCGCGCAAGTTGAACGAATTCAGGCCCGCGACCGAAAGCTTGCGCGGGCCTTGTCGTTAGGAGATTGCAGTCAGGCCGCAGCAATGCTGCGATCGACGCGAGCCTCAACCGGCAGTGCCGCGTAAGCGGTGGCCAGATGATAGGGCGTAGTCGACGGCATGTCGGCGCGCGATACGTCGCCCGCGGCGGTCTTGCATTCGAACCAACCGTGCCCATGCAGAAACCGCTGGCGGAAGCGCTCGATCTGCCGCGGCAGCACGGCGCGCGCCGCGTCATCGTCGCGGGTGGCGAGTGCGCGCAGATATTCGCTTTGCGCCCAGATCCGCTGCGTGGCGTCCTTCATCCGGCCGGCTTCGTCGAGCGACGCGCACACGCCGCCCGTGATCGGATCCACGCCATGTTGCTGCGCAAATTCAAATGCGCGCGTGAGCGCGTCGTCGAGTCCGGATCCGTCGAGCAACTCGCCCGCTTGCCTGATCAGCCAGAACCATTCGAACTGATGGCCGGGCTCCAGACGGTTGTCGTCGACTCCCAACGGCAGTTCCGCGATGCAACCGGTCGGCGCATGCACGAACGTGCGTTCGATGGCGTCGGCCAGCTTACGCAACGCGGAATCGAATGCACTGTCATGGGTTACGTCGCGTGCGGCGAGCCAGGCTTCGGTGAGATGCATCAACGGGTTTTGCAGCGGCGTGCCGGTCACCGTCGAAAAATCCGCGTCGAGCGCTGCATTGAACAATCCGTGTTGCGCGGCGAAACGCGTTTCGATTAGCGCCGAGGTGCTGTGGACGAGGTCGAGTGCGTCGCGATTGTCGAACCTAGCGGCATATTCAGCGCAGGCGAAGACCAGGAACGCGTGCGTATAGAGATCCTTCGTCGTATCGAGTGGCGTACCTTGCGCATCGACGCTGTAGAACCAGCCGCCGCGCTGTTTGTCCTGGAAGTAGTACAACAGGGATTCGAACAGCACATGGGCGTGAGCTGCTTCGCCGGCCTGCGAGAAGACGAACAACTGCCGCGCGCATGCCATCGCGCGATAGCGTTCAACCGGCATTGGAAGGTGGCCCACGTCAGCGCTAACGGCCTCGTAGGGCAGATGCATTGCGCCATTGAAGCCCGGCCCGCGCCAGACCGGCAGGACGACGCGTGCGAAGTGATCTCGTAGGGTGGCGGCAAGGGCGATCGTGGAGGCGGGCGTATTCATGCTGCGAATCTCCTTCGGGATGGGCGTAGAAAGCTTGTCGCATTGCACCTGAACTGCGCACTCGAAGATTCGCGCATACGAGCTTGCGCCCTACGCACGCTGCTGCGATCCGCGTTAAACGCGCGATGGCGCGGATTGCGCGGATTGCGCATGAACCGGGCGAGCCACTCCACCCGCGAGTTCACGCTCCAGAACATCGAGCAATTGATGTGCGGACCGCTCCCACCGGAAACCACGAGCATGCTCCCGTCCGCGTTCACGCCACGTTTCGCGCACCGCGGCGTCCTCCATCATCTGCGTCACCTTGTCGACGATGTCGTCGACCGAATGCGCGTCGCAGTACAGCGCGGCATCGCCGCATACCTCAGGAAGGGAAGCTTCACGCGACACGATGACCGGGCATCCACAAGACATCGCTTCAAGCGGCGGCAGCCCGAAGCCCTCATACAATGAAGGAAACAGAAAGCAGGCTGCATTCTCATACAGCGCTCTCAATTCACCGTCCGAGACGAAGCCTGCGGGGATGATGTTTTTCGACAAGTCGTAACCCACTTTCGCCTGTGAGCTGAAGACCCGCAAATCGCATCCGCCGACGACAACAAACTTCAGGTCATGGCGATCGCTCAGGCGCTCCATCGCGGCAACGATTCGTGGAAGGTTCTTTCCTACCGAGAGATTTCCGACAGCGAGCACGTAAGCATCGTTCTGCAGACTCAACCGCGACAGAATCGCCGGGTCCGGTGCGATCTTTTCAAAGTGGTCCACACCATTCAGGACGACCGAGATGCGCGACCCGTCGATGCCAAGTCGCTCCATGATGCGTGTCTTCGAAAACTCCGACACCGTCACGATGTGGCTGGCGTTGCGTTTCAGCAGAGAAAACGCGACGCGATACCAGAGCCTGTACTTCCACGAATAATTTTCAGGCAGATCGTAGATCGCAACGTCATGCATCATCACGACCTGCCGGCGAGCGAACAAGGGGCCCATATTGCAAAGGCTGAGAAGCGTTCGGCCACCAAGCGCGAATGGCAGTGCCAGTTGTTCCCACAGCGAGCCCTTGAACCACCGGCCGATCATTTTTGTTTTCGGCAAGACAACGTCGGCTCGTGCGTTCGCAGGAACCAACACGGGCAGGTCGGTTTCCTCAGGAAACAGACGTTGGAACGCCATCGCCAGTTCATAGCCGACACGTTGCACGCCTGTTATGCGTTGAGATGCAAATTTGCCATTGATTGCAAACCCAGCAGAGGGACCCCGCCAGTGAGACTGTCGCGCCGAGCTGGCGTCGGCGGGCAACGCAGACTGAATGGGGGCATCTTCCCGGCGCACGTCAGACCGCTCCGCAAACTGCTTCATGAGATGTCGCTCCTGTATGCCAGTCGATGCGAGCATCGAAAAGGCGCTGTCAGCCAGCACAAACGTTTGCCGCTCGGCCTTTCATTTGAAATTGCCGCAACTGGACGTTCGGGGGAGAGAGAAGATGGGATGTCGGCGGTTTCGCTACGCCGCGAGGATGCAGGGCAAACTTCGTGAGCTTCACCGGCGAGACGATCTGAAACCTTGCAAGCCACGAAGAGCGTACCTGTAGAAGCCGATTCGACGACATGCACAATGTTCATAGGCATTTCGTACGGGTTACCTTGCGATGCACGGGGGTGCATGCTGTTCAATACGCCCCGCTGCCGTCGAAGACCACCTTGAATGTTCTCAGCAGAATGCTGATGTCGAGCAGCGTCGAACGTTCCTTCACGTACGAGACGTCCAGCGCGACTCTCGTTGCATAGTCAACGTTATTGCGTCCGCTGACTTGCCACAATCCTGTCACGCCGGGCCTGACCGACAGGTAGTAGTGAGCGTCAGGGCCATACCGTTCCAGTTCTTTCGTGACGATGGGGCGGGGGCCGACGAGACTCATGTCGCCCCGAAGAACATTCCAGAGTTGAGGCAGTTCATCAAGGCTCGTCTTGCGCAGAATCCGGCCGACGGTGGTGATGCGTACATCGTTCTTAAGCTTGAAATCGCGATTCCATTCCTCGCGCGCAGCGGCGTCGGTGGCGAGGAGTTCGGCGAGAACGACATCGGCCTTCGGCACCATGGAGCGGAATTTCAGGCAGCGAAACGATCGTCCGCCTCTTCCAACGCGCGGATGGCCAAAGAAAGCCGACCCGCCGTCGCTTAGCACGACGCAACCTATGACGAGAAAAATCGGCAGCAGCACAAGGAGCAACGCCGACGCGCCGAAAATGTCGAAAACACGCTTTGTGAAGTCGCCTTTTCTT
Source organism: Paraburkholderia phytofirmans (assembly GCF_046028095.1). Lineage (GTDB taxonomy): Bacteria > Pseudomonadota > Gammaproteobacteria > Burkholderiales > Burkholderiaceae > Paraburkholderia > Paraburkholderia phytofirmans_A. Next base: position 211,094 of record NZ_JAQQDJ010000010.1, on the reverse strand, counting down.
GACGGGATGTCAGGGTCATTGGCCGCCGGCAATGCACGGCGAGGCACGGGACCCGCAGCGGCATCCGCCGATACGTCCGAAGCAAACGACTCCTCGGCGCGATTCAATTCCGAGGTGCTGTCCATATGTGAAGCTGAAAAGCCGCGGGCGCCCAATTCAGGATGATCGGCGTGCGAACGACTTTCGTAGCGGGTATCGAAAGGATTGACGTCCTTTGACACTGATTCCGATACCTTGCCGACTAAAGCCATTGCTGCCCCCGGTTCGAAGTTCGTTGACGAGTACATCAGTGTTTCGGCAGTGCAAGTCGTGCCGGTTGTTTCAATCGTTGAGGCAAAGCACGCCATCAGACGAATGCGGCGGACGACTCGAGATCGGACAGCAGGGATATAGCAATTAAATTGCTATAAAAAATACTGCAAATAATTAAGAAATCAGCTGAAGAAAAATGAATGAAAAACTGCTTCATGCGAAGCGGGGACGCGCGCTAGCAGCATGCGAAGCGTCGCATTCCCCGGCAACTTAAATCCTAATTATTTCAATAGAAAGTATAGCTTTGCAATTTGGCGTCCGTGTGCGGACAGGTCGTAAATTGCCGATGTCTTGGCCGACCCAGAAAGATATGCCGACCGGCGTCGCGATAAATCAGACGGCCACCGCTGGCACTACGAAAATGTTGATCGTTATGAATATCCCAATTGTCACGGCCGTAGCCGGATAGAACAGATAAACCTTTCATCCGGGAGGCCGCGGCTCACCCACTACGTATTGACCTACGGTGTCGATCAACGCGATAAATACGCGCTTGCTATGTGTTTGATCGAGTATGTGTAGACGTAGAGTATCTGTACGAATGTCGCTACTCCGTTCGGTACAGCACACAAAGCTCGGTTAGGGCACGCGTCAATCGCCGCGTCCATGTGTATGATGAAAGCGGCGCGCCGCGCAGACGCTGGCTCCAACAAGATGAGTGCCGATTGCCGTCGCCAGGCCTTGCGCGTTGTTTCCCAGAGTTCAGCCAGACGTGTAGCGAGAATTCCGTTGGCTTTAGTGTGCTGGTTAGCCCGCGATACGAGTGTTCGATCTCCCACGCAATATGCCAAATCTTTCATCTGGCTTGTGCAGTCGAGAGAGAAGGTTGAATGTGACCCGCACGGTTCGTGCCTCACGCAAGCAGGTGCGCCTCAGTGACTCGCCCCAAGGTACGCCGCCTTCACCGAGGGATCGTTGCGCAATTCCGTCGCGGGCCCATGCGCTGCAATTCTGCCGTTTTCCAGCACATAGCCATAATCGGCCACATTGAGCGCCGCAGCGGCGAACTGTTCGACCAGCAACATGGTGACGCCCTGACTCTTCAGATTGCCGATTATTCGAAACACCTCTTCGACCAGAATGGGCGCGAGTCCCATCGACGGTTCGTCGAGCAAGACCAGATCCGGGTTCATCATGATCGCGCGCGCCATCGCCAGCATCTGCTGCTCGCCGCCGGAGAGCGTGCCGGCCAGTTGATGGCGTCGTTCCTTGAGCCGCGGAAACATTTCGATCGCGCGCTCCAGATCGGCCTTCACGTCGCCGCGCGGCCGCGCCGAGGTCAGGCGCGGGAACGCGCCGAGTATCAGGTTGTCGGTCACGCTCATGGTCGCGAACACGCGCCTGCCTTCCGGCGAATGCGCGAGTCCTAGCCGCGCGATGCGATGTGAGTCCAGCGCGTCGATGCGCTTGGCGTCGGCGCCGACGCCCATCGTAATCTCACCGGCACTCGGCCGGATCATGCCGGAGATCGCGCGCATGGTCGTTGTTTTGCCCGCGCCGTTGGAGCCGATCAGCGTGACCACAGACGCCTTCGGCACATCGATCGAAATGCCGTGCAGCACTTTCACTTTGCCGTAGCCCGCATGCAGATTTCTGATCGATAACATGTCTGTTCCTGTAGGCGCGCTGGCTCGGTTCACGCCGCTTGACCGGCAGGCTGGCCGCCGAGATAGGCTTCGATGACTTTTTCGTTCGACTGAATATCGGCAGGCTTGCCCTCAGCGATCTTCTGCCCGAAGTCCAGCACCGAAACGCGGTCGCACACGCTCATCACCACGTCCATGTGATGCTCGATCAGCACGACGGTAATGCCGTGATCGCGCACTTTGCGAATGATCGCGACCAGTTCCTTGATATCCGGTGCGGTGAGCCCCGCAGCGGGTTCGTCGAGCAGCAGTAGTTGCGGATCGAGCGCGAGTGCCCGCGCGATTTCGAGTAGGCGCTGTTTGCCGTACGGCAGGTTGCGTGCTTCCTCGGCGGCGACATTGTCGAGGCCGACGAACCGCAGCATGCCGAACGCGCGCTCGCGGGCGGCGCGTTCCTCACGCCGATAACGCGACGACATCAGACCGACATCCGCCAGATTCGCGTTGAACGTGTGATGCAGGCCGACCAGCACATTCTCGAGTGCGGTCATCTCGCCGAACAACTGCACGTTCTGGAAAGTGCGCGCGATCCCGGACAGCGCGATCTGTGCGGAGGTCTTGCCCGCGAGCGACGCGCCGCGATACTCGAGCGTGCCCGCGGTCGGCACATAGATGCCGGTGAGCACATTCATCATCGTGCTTTTTCCGGATCCGTTCGGGCCGATCAGTCCGTGAATCGTGCCGCGCTGCACGGTCAGATCGACGTCGTTGAGCGCCTTCAGTCCGCTGAACTGCATCAGGATGCCGCGCAACTGCAGGATGTCTTCCGTGCCGCCCGCCTGCACCGCCTGAATCGCATCGCCACCGATCGTGGCCGGTTTCGTGGTGTCGACGGTAACCGTGCGGACGCGGCCATGCATCACGATCTTGCGCACAAAGCCGACCACGCCGTCCTGCAGGTAATACACCACCAGCAGAATCATCAGCCCGAAGATCGTCAGGCGCCAGTCGGCGAGCGTGTCGATCCGGTAGGAAAACGCGGCAAGACCTGCCGTGCCCAAAACCGGAATCGCGACCTTGCGCGGCGTGGACACCTTGCGCGCCAGCGCGACGCCCGCGCCGATCACGACGACTGCTGCCAGCACCGAGGCGACGGTGCGGAACATGTCGATATCGTCGAGCAGTTTGGGCAGGAGCACGATGATCGCCGAGCCGAGCAATGCGCCAGTGCGGGTTTTGCGGCCGCCCATGATGATCGCGAGCAGGAACAGAATGGTGAGTTCGAAGTTATAGGTATTCGGCGAGATGTACTGCTCGGAATACGAATAGAGACAGCCGGCCAGTCCTGCGAACCCGGCGCTGATCACGAACGCATAGACCTTGTAGCGGTACACCGAGACACCCATGCAGTCCGACGCGATCGGACTATCGCGCAGCGCTTCGAATGCGCGGCCCAGATGCGATCGGAGCACGCGGTGGACGACGATCAGCGAGGCGACCAGCAGCGCCGCGACGAGCCAGTAGTACTCGACTTCGTTCATCGGCCGGCCGCCGATCAAAGGCTTCGGGATTTTCACGCCCATCGGCCCGTTGGTCAGAAAATCCATCTCGTTGATGAGAATTTGCAGGATCGTGCCGAACGCCAGCGTCACCATCGCGAGGTAAGGACCGGACACGCGCAACGCCGGCAGCGCGAGAATCGCACCGAAGGCGGCGGTGATGAGAATCGCCAGCGGCGCGGTGACGATGAACGGCATGCCGAGCTTGAAGAACAACACGCCGGCCGTATAAGCGCCGACGCCGAACAGCCCGGCGTGCCCAAGCGACACCTGCCCGGTATAACCGACCACGATGTCGAGACCGAAGAGCAGGATCGCGTAGATCATGATCGTCTCGAGCAGGTGGATGTAGTACGGGTTGCCCGACAACACGGGAAACACCGCGAGCGCGATCAGCGCCAGTGCGGACGCAACGAGCTTCTTCGGATTCACGGCGGGCCTCACACTTTCTTGATCGACGTCTTGCCGAACAGGCCGGCAGGTTTCAACGCGAGCACGATCAGCAGCAGTACGAGCCCGGGCACGTCTTTGTAGCCGGTGGAAATGTAGAAGCCGGTCGTGGTCTCGGCGATGCCGAGAATCACGCCGCCCACCACGATGCCCAGCCCGCTCGACAGCCCGCCGATGATCGCCACAGCGAACGCCTTCAGTCCGAGCACGGCGCCCATCGTCGCGCCGGTGAGCGTGAGCGGCGCGATCAGCACGCCGGCAAAAGCCGCGGTCAGCGAAGACAACGCGTACGAAAACGTGATGACGAGGCCGGTATTGATGCCCATCAACGCCGCGGCGTCGCGGTCGTTCGCGGTGGCCACCACCGCCTTGCCGAAGATCGTCTTGCGGTTGAAGAACTCGACCGCCAGCATCATCACCAATGCGCCACCGACCACCAGCAACTCCATCGGCAGCACATTGGCGCCGAATACCTTTAGCGGTGCTTCCGGAAGCGGGGAGGGGAAGCGCAGATCGTCGCGGCCCCAGAGGTTCTCCGCGACGTTCTTGAAGATGATGCCGAGCGCGATCGTCGACATGATCCAGCCGAATTCCGATTTGATCTTGATCGCGGGCCGCACGCCAATCCGTTCGACGAACGCGCCCTGCAGCAGGCCGAACACGCAGACGAGCGGAATCATCAACCAGTAATTGACGCCGAGCGTGACGAGCGTGAGGCCGACCAACGCGCCGAGCATCAGCGCATCGCCCTGGCCGAAGTTGAGCGTGCCGGACGTGGCGAACGTCAGTTGATAGCCGAATGCGATCACGGCGTAGATCATGCCGAGCGCAATGCCGCTATAGATGAGCTGCAGAAGAATGGCCATCGTCGAGCGCCTTGGAGTTCACCGGATATGAAGCAAAGCCGCGCCCGCCGCGAGGCGGGTACGGCTTCGTAGCATGCCGCCGCGCTTACTTCACGCTCAGTTCGCCGCGCTCGCCTGCTTGCTGCGCAGCTGGCTGCCGCCTTTCTTGTCGGCTTCGTACGCGTAGACCACGCGACCGCCCTTGACCTCGCCGACCACCGGCACGTTCGGGCTGATCGCTTCGTGGTCGTCGTGCGTGAACGGTTTGTCGTAGACCATCACGACGCCTTCCACCTTGGTGTTGAGGCTTTCGAGCGCGGCGCGCACTTTCGGGCCGTCGGTCGAGCCGGCCTGGGTGATCGCGGCGGCCAGCAGATAGACCGAGTCGTAACCTTGCGCGGCGGACACCGGCGAGTCGATGCGGTTGTTCTTCGGCTTGAATTCCTTCAGGTACGCGTCGATAAAGGCTTTGCGTTTGGGCGTGTTGGCTTCCTGAATGAAGGTCTGCGGCATGCGCGCGCCTTCGCCGTTGGTGCTGGCGTTGTCGATATAGTTCGCCATCGACAGGGTCCAACTGCCGATCAGCGGCACTTTCCAGCCGAGCTTGGCCATGCCGTTGGCGATCTGCGCGAGTTCCGGTCCGATCCCGTATGTCAGCACCGCTTCCGCACCGGCCTCTTTGGCCTTGAGCAGTTGCGCGGTCATGTCGACGTCCTTGATATTGAATTTCTCGACGGCGACGGGTTTCACGCCTTTGGCGGCGAGTGCTTTTTCGAGGTCTTCGCGGCCGAGCTGACCGTAGTTGGTCGAGTCGGCGAGAATCGCGACCTTCTTGAAGCCGCGTTTGGTCACGGCTTCTTCGACGATCATCGGCGCCTGGATGCGGTCCGCGGCGGCGTTGCGGAACACGTAGTTATCCGGCTGATCGGTGAATTGCTTCGTCACGACGCTGCCCGTGGCGACGTTGTTGAAGACGGGAATCTTCGCTTCCTGGAAGAAGCGTTGAGAAGCAAGCGCGACGCCGGTGTTGATGTAGCCGACCACCGCGACGACTTTTTCCTTGTTGATCAGCTCTTGCGCGATCTGCACGCCGCGTTCGTTCTTCGCTTCGTCGTCGCGTTCCACCAGCACGATCTGGCGACCCAGCACGCCGCCGGCCTTATTGATCTCGGCGGTCGCGAGGCGCACGCCGTCGCGCATGCTCACGCCCATCGAAGACGAGCCACCGGTGAACGGTCCGTCGACGCCGATCTTGATCGGATCCGCCGCGTAGCTGACATTGGCGAGGGCACAAAGGGCGAGCGCACCCACAACGCTTTTCAAGCGAATTCCCATAGCTGTCTCCGTAGCATGTCTTTTCTTGCATGAAGCCTCGATGCGGGCTCATGCACGCCGATTCACGCGTTCTTAGGAAGCCTGACCGTCAATCGGTAAGTCAGTATAGAAATCGTAAAGTATTAGTAATATGCGGAATTACCCGTGTGGTGCAATCCCGCAGTCGACGGCGGCGGAACCCCTGCCTGGCGGCTCCTTCGTGCCGCCGTCGACTTTCAATCACCTCAGGCGAAACCTTGCGGATTCGTCGATTGCCAGCGCCAGTGATCCGCGCACATCCGCTCGATGCCGAACTGCGCGCGCCAGCCGATGATCTTCTCGGCCGCGGCCGGATCGGCGAAACACGAAGCGACGTCGCCGGGGCGGCGCGCCACGATTTCATACGGCACCGGCCGGCCGGCGGCCTTCTCGAATGCCTTGACCACGTCGATCACGCTATAGCCCTGGCCCGTGCCGAGGTTCACGACGAAACTGGCGTCGCGCTTGACCAGCGCGTCGAGCGCGGCCAGATGTCCGCGCGCCAGATCGACGACGTGGATATAGTCGCGCACGCCGGTGCCGTCAGGCGTCTCGTAGTCGCCGCCGAACACGCGCAGCTTCTCGAGCTTGCCCACCGCCACCTGCGCGACATACGGCATCAGGTTGTTCGGAATGCCGGCGGGATCTTCGCCGATCAGGCCGCTCTCGTGCGCGCCGACCGGATTGAAGTAACGCAGTGTGGCAATGCGCCACGACGGATCGGCCAGTTCCAGGTCGCGCAGCACCTGTTCGGCGATCAGCTTCGACTGGCCGTAGGGATTGGTCGCCGACAGCGGGAACGACTCGTCGATCGGCGAGCTCTTCGGCACGCCGTACACGGTCGCCGACGAGCTGAACACGAACTGCTTGACGTTACGGTCGCGCATCACGCCGAGCAAGGTCAGCAGGCTGCCGACGTTATTGCTGTAGTACTCGATCGGCTTGGCCACCGACTCGCCCACCGCCTTCAGCGCGGCAAAATGAATCGCGCCCGTGATCGGATGCGCGTCGAAAATACGGTTGAGCGCCGCTTCGTCGCGCGCATCGGCTTCGTAGAAGGTCACCGCCTTGCCCGTGATCTTTTCCACACGCCGCAGCGATTCGCGGTTGCTGTTCACGAGATTGTCGATTACCACGACGTCGTAACCGCCGTTCAGCAGTTCGACACAGGTGTGCGAGCCGATAAAACCCGCACCGCCTGTTACCAGAATCGTGCCCTTCGTGGTCATGCTGTTGCTCCGTTAAAGTAAAACGCCCGTCATTTTCTGCACCAGGTCCTTATACGTTTCGACGACCACCCGTTCGTCGAATTCTTCCGCGACTTTCTTTCGGCCGCGTTCGGCCATGGCCCGCCGCTCCGCGCCGCTCATCTCGAGCATGCGCGCCAGCGCGGCCGCAAGGCTTTCTGCATTGCGCACTTCGCACAGCAATCCGTTGACGCCGTCCGCCACCACCTCGCGGCAGCCGGGCACGTCGGTGGCGACGATCGGCCGGCCTATTGCCGAGGCTTCCATCAGCGTGCGCGGTACGCCTTCGCGATACGACGGCAGGACCACGCAATCCGCTTCGGCGATTAAAGGCCGCACGTCGTGCGCCTCGCCAAGATACTCGATGATGCCTTCCTGTTCCCACGCCGCCACTTCTTCGCGGGTGATCGCGCTGGGATTGTCGACGCCCACCGGGCCGAGCAATTGGAACCGTGCGTGCGGGTAACGTTCACGCAAACGCCGCGCGGCTTCGACGTATTCGCCCACGCCCTTGTCCCACAGCAGCCGCCCGATCAGCACGAAGCGGTAATCGCTTCGTTCGGGCAACGGCGTGAAGGCGAACTGCACGAGGTCGACGCCTTCGCCATGCAACAACCGCGCACGCTCAGGATGCACCAACAAATTCTGTTCGACAAACGCGGCTTGATCGTCGCGATTCAAAAACCATATTTCACGCGGGAAACGGAACGCGAAACGATACAGTTTCTTGGCCACCTGAGCGGCGCGGCTATGTTGGATGAACACATAGCCCAAGCCCGTTGTGACCGCAACCGACTGCACCCCCGCCAGCTTCGCGGCGATCGAGCCATAGATATTCGGCTTGATCGTGTAGTGAAACACCACGTGCGGGCGGATCGACCGGTAGTGCCGGTAGAGCGCGTACAGCGTGCGCAGGTCGTCGCGCGGACTGGTGCTTTTCGAGGCGACCGGCAAGTCGATGCAGCGGCAGCCCATCGCGGTGAGCAGTTCGAACGTGCGGTCGCGCGGCGCAACGATTGTCACATCGACGCCGCGTCCAACCAGCATACGGATCAGCCCTTGCCGATAGGTATAGATTGCCCAGGCGGTGTTACAGACGAGTGTAATGCGCAACGCGGGCGTCGACTTCAAGGCAGGCTTCATGCGGGAACGAGCTCGGCGGTGAATGGGGTGGTGAATGATCTAATGGCTCGCGCGCGGCGTGAGCAGGCTGCGTTTGATCCGCTGCAGTGCGCTGTAGGGCGTCACCAGATGCAGCAGATTTTTGGCGAGGCCCAGCCAATCGTACAGATTGGCGGCGTTGAAGTAGCGCAGTTGCAGCCGCAGCGTCGAACTCACCTGGCGGCGCCGTTTGGTCGCGCTGATGCCGCCTTCGTTCAGTTCGTAGTAGAGCCCGAGTTCCGGCAGGTTCGCGCAGTCGTAGCGCTCCATCAAACGCACGAAGAGATCGAGATCTTCGGCGGAGCGATACTCGGCGCGGTAGTTGCCGACCGCGCGCACGGCGTCGATGCGCAGCATCATCGAAGGATGCGCGAGGCATGAGCGGAAGAAGCGCAGGCGGCGGATCGCGTTCGGTTCGGCGGGCGGCGTCAGCATGAAGAGCGGCTTGCCCTCGCGCGTGACGACTTGCGTCCACATGCCGAGGCCGGCCACGCGTGGATGGAGTTCCATGAACACGCGTTGTTTGGCGAGCCGCTGCGGCACGCTGCGGTCGCCCGCGTCGATGCGCGCCGCATAGCGAAAGCCGCGCTGGGCAAGCGCATCGATGCCGGTTTGAAGCGCGCGTTCGATCCCGCCGTTGCGCGCCATGCGCAGCACTTCGATCTTCATATTGGCGATGGCCGGTGGGACGATCGGCGGCGTGCTGCCGTCGTCCACGATCAGCACGTGCACCGGCGCGCTTTCACTGAACGAGGCGAGCGTGAGGTCGACATCGGCCTGGCCGTTATAGGCGGGAATCAGCACCGCGACGTCGTCGAGGCTCATTTGCGCGGTGGCGGGTGAGTTCGTCATGGGCGCAATTTGAAACGAATGTAATAAAGATTAACCGACGCGGCCGCCAGATAGCCGGCCGCGAGACCGACAAGCGCGCCATATGCGCCAAGCCGCGGAATGGCCAGCAGATTGACTACGAACGCGACAGCCAGCGCCAGCAGCCATTTCGCGAGCAACACGAACTTGGCCTGATACTTCAGCACGATCAGATTGCCGATGGCCTCGATGCCGGCGGGTACCGACAACCACACGGCCCAGCGAAAGATCTCGATTGCGCCTTCGAACTGCGGCCCGAACACGCGGCGGATGATCAGCCCCGCGAGCAGATCCAGCACGATCGCGCCGCTCACCATCAGCGCGGCGGTCATGGCGGTGAGCCGCCACATGTTGCGGCGCAACTGGGCGGCCTCCTGCACGCGATACACGAAAGCGGGCGCAATGGTCTGCGCGAGCATCAACGCGAGCGTGATCCAGTTTTCGTTCAACTGCTGGGCGGCGGAATAGCGCCCGAGATCGGCGAAGGAAATCGTCCGTTCGAGCATCAGCCGGTCCAGTTTCAGGAACAGATACATACAGATCAGGCCGAGCCAGAACACCGTGCCGGCGCTCGCGAAATGCCTGAAAAGCGAGCGGTCGAGATGCCAGCCGAGCTTGCCACCATGCCGGCGCATGTAATAGATCAGCAGGACCGCGCCGATCGCCGCCGATTCGAGCGCCCACAGCCAGCCGAAGCGCGCGGGCGTGGCCGCCGCGCGCACCAGCAGATACACCAGAGCGGCCTTCAGCACCGCGGTGCTCATGCTGGTCAGCAACTGCGGCTTGCTGTAGGTCATGCTTTGCAGCCACGCGTTGATCACGCCGACGAACGGTTCGCGAAACAGCATGGTCACGGCGAGGCCGGCGAGCATGGCGCCGACCAGCGGCTCGAAGAAATGCAAGGCGATGCCGAGCCACGTCAGCAGCAAAGCCGCCACCGACACGGAAATGCGCAACGCGAAAGCGCTGCCCAGCACGGTGCCGAGCTGCGCCGGCGGCCGGTTGACGATGGTGGGCACCAGAATCTCCGCGCCGCACACCCAGGTAATGGGCGAGAGCACCAGCAGCAGCGTGTTCGCGTATTGCCATTTGCCGAACGTGTCCGGCCCGAAGTAGCGCGCCAGCATGCCGCTGATCACGATCGCCACGCCGATCTGCGTGAGCCGCTCCAGCCCGAGCCAGACGATATTCGTGAAGGCGCGCGTGACGTCCGGATTGGCGAAGCGTTTGAGCGTCAGCATCCGCTGGCCGCTCGCCGTTCCGTATGCGCCGAGCGTGCCGACGGCACCGCGAGCACGCGCGGCACGCGTGATCCGGGCGGCACAGTGCGCGCGTTTGCCCAACCTGCCGACTGTCGCGGCAACTTTACATTTGGAGGGCGTCTAAGCATTAGAATGGTGCTATAAGGCTGGTCCGAAAGGCGCAATTATAAGTTGGAACCGGATCGCTTCCGGCAAGGGCGCATCGCTGTGTTTTACCGATTCATCGGCGGTGCGCCGGTCAAATTTCTCCATTGCACGCAAGTGAGCCAACATGATCTCCAAATCTATTTTCAAGGCGTATGACATTCGCGGTGTAATCGGCAAGACGCTCGACGCCGATGCAGCGCGTTCGATCGGCCGCGCATTCGGTAGCGAAGTGCGGGCGCAAGGCGGCGACGCCGTCGTGGTCGCGCGTGACGGCCGCCTGTCGGGTCCCGAGCTGGTCCAGGCTTTGTCGGACGGTCTGCGTGAAGCCGGCGTCGACGTGGTCAACGTGGGCATGGTGCCCACACCGGTCGGCTATTTCGCGGCCAGCGTGCCGTTGCAACTCGACGGCGGCGAGCGTCGCGTCGATTCGTGCATCGTCGTGACGGGTAGTCATAATCCGCCGGACTACAACGGCTTCAAGATGGTCCTGCGCGGCGCGGCGATTTACGGCGAGCAGATTCTCGCGCTGCATCAGCGCATCGTCGACGAGAACTTCTCCGCGGGCAGCGGCACGTACACCGAATACGACATTGCCGACGCCTATCTCGAACGCATCACGAGCGACATCAAGCTCGCGCGTCCCATCAAGATCGTGGTCGATACCGGCAACGGCGTGGCCGGCGGCCTTGCGCCGAAGCTGTTCAAAAAGCTCGGCTGCGAACTGGTCGAACTGTTCACCGAGATCGACGGCAACTTCCCGAACCATCACCCGGACCCGGCTCACCCGGAAAACCTGCAGGACGTGATCCGCGCGCTGAAGGAAACGGACGCTGAAATCGGCTTCGCGTTCGACGGCGACGGCGACCGCCTGGGCGTGGTCACCAAAGACGGCGAGATCATTTATCCGGACCGTCAGCTCATGCTGTTCGCCGAAGAAGTGCTGTCGCGCAACAAGGGCGCGCAGATCATTTACGACGTGAAGTGCACGCGTAACCTCGCCAAGTGGGTGAAGGACAAGGGCGGCGAGCCGCTCATGTGGAAGACCGGCCACTCGCTCGTGAAGGCGAAGCTGCGTGAAACCGGCGCGCCGCTGGCCGGCGAAATGAGCGGCCACGTGTTCTTCAAGGACCGCTGGTACGGTTTCGACGATGGCCTGTACACGGGAGCGCGTCTGCTCGAAATTCTCACGCGTGTGGAAGACCCGAGCAAGCTGCTGAACTCGCTGCCGAACTCGAACTCCACACCGGAACTGCAGCTGAAGCTTGAGGAAGGCGAAAACTTCGAACTGATCGCACGCTTGCAGCAAAACGCGAAGTTCACCGGCGCGGACGACGTCGTGAAGATCGACGGTCTGCGCGTCGAGTATCCGGACGGCTTCGGTCTTGCGCGTTCATCGAACACCACGCCGGTCGTGGTGATGCGTTTCGAAGCCGATAACGATGCGGCGCTCAAGCGCATCCAGGAAGACTTCCGCCGCGTGATCATGGCGGAGAAGCCGGACGCGAAGCTGCCGTTCTAAACGCACGAGCGGCGCTGCGGTTCTTTTTGAACCGCGGTGGCCGTCGAACGCGGCGCGGGTTTCTCTGACCGCGCCGCGTTTTTTCATGCGGTTTACATGCAACGCGCTAGAATTGCCGTCCTCATGAGAAATGGCTGAGTGTTTCAGGTTTTCTCATGCCCCTTGGGGCTCTCTCAACGCATCTTCGGGCCGGATAGCCGGTTTTCCCACTCTTGAGCGTGCAAAAGATACTGATCGTGAGGGTGTCGTCGTTGGGCGACGTCGTTCACAACATGCCGGTGATCGCCGATATCCGACGCCGTCATCCCGAGGCCCAGATTGACTGGCTCGTCGAAGAAAGCTTCGTGGGGCTCGTGCAACTCGTGAGCGGCGTGCACCGGGCGATTCCCGTGTCGCTGCGGCGCTGGCGCAAGCGCATTCTGTCGGTCGACAACTGGCGCGAGATCGGCGCATTTCGCCGCGCGCTCGCCGCCGAACACTACGACCTCGTGATCGACTGCCAGGGGCTCATCAAGACCGCGTGGGTCGCGAGCATGGCGCGCGGCACGCTGGTCGGTCTCGCGAACCGCACCGACGGCGCGGGCTTCGAATGGCCGGTGCGCTTCTTCTACGACAACCGCGTGCCGATCGAACCGCGCACTCATGTGGTCGAGCGCACGCGCCAACTGGTGGCCGCGGCGCTGAACGACCCGCCGCCGCAGCCCACCGACGACATCGACTTCGGCATCGACACCGGGCGCGCCGCGCTGGCTTTGTCGGAGGCGAATCTGAACCTGCCGGTGCCGTACGTCGTGTTCGTGCACGCCACCTCGCGCGCCGACAAGCAGTGGCCCGACACCGCGTGGATCGAGCTAGGGCAGTCCTTGGTGCGGCGCGGTGCGTCGATCGTGCTGCCGTGGGGCAGCGAAGAGGAGCGCGCGACCAGCGAGCGTCTGGCGAAAGAGTTCGGCGCGGCCGCCATCGTGCCGCCCAAGCTCTCGTTGCCCGCGGTGGTCGGCCTGATCGAAGGCGCGGCCGCGACGGTGGGTGTCGACACAGGTCTGGTTCACATCGCCGCGGCGCTGAAGCGGCCGACGGTCGAGTTGTACAATTTCGCCACTGCGTGGCGCACTGGCGGCTACTGGTCGCCGAACGTCGTCAATCTCGGCACGGCCGGACAGCCGCCCACGCTGCAACAGGTGAAGTCGGCACTGGCGGGCTTCGGCCTGCTATGACCCGTCCGGGGCGCTTCGCCTTGCGCTCCAACCGTTTTCAAGGGCGACCATGAACGAAACCCAGATCATCGAAGTAGCGAACGCCGACTGGCACGGACGCAATCTGTCCGTGCCGCGCGAGACGCTGCTTGCCGGCGTCGAACGCGGCAAAGTGCTGTATTTCCCCAATCTGCGCTTCGCGATCGAAGGCGGCGAACAGGCGCTGCTCGACCCCGCGCTCGCCGATCCGAACCGCAAGAACATCAGCCTCGAACCTAATGGCGGCGCGTTGCACGGCGTGGCCGGCGACGCCGTCACGCAATCGGCAGTGCGCGCGTTGATCGCGCGTTATCAGACCAATGCGCGCACGCTGGTCGACGGACTCTTTCCCGAATACAACGGCAGATTGCGCGTGGCGCCGACCAGCCTGCGGCTGCATCAGGTGGAAACGCGCGAGACGTCATGGCGCAAAGACGATAGCCGTCTGCACGTGGACGCCTTTCCTTCGCGGCCGAACTACGGCGAGCGCATTCTGCGCGTGTTCACCAACGTCAATCCGCATGGTGCGCCGCGCGTGTGGCGCGTCGGCGAACCGTTCGAGGACATGGCCAAACGTTTCCTGCCGCGCATCAAGCCGCAGATGCCGGGCGCGGCGTGGCTGCTGAACCTGCTGCACGTGACCAAATCGCCGCGCAGCGAGTACGACCATTTGATGCTGCATCTGCACGACGGCATGAAGGCCGACCTCGACTATCAGAAGTCGAGCCCGCAGGAGACCATGCCGTTTCCGCCCGGCAGCGTCTGGGTGTGCTTCTCGGATCAGACCTCGCACGCGGTGATGTCCGGCCAGTTCATGCTGGAGCAGACCTTCTTCCTGCCGGTCAAGGCGATGGCGCAGCCGGAATGCGCGCCGCTCGGCATTCTCGAGCGCCTGAAGGGCAGGGCGCTGGTTTGAGCGCCGCGCCTGGCTATTCGCCGTTTTCGTTCGCCGTATTGGCTCGCTGCTTCCGTCGAGCGGAGGGCCGATGCTGAGGGCGATCTATCACGCGCTCTGGTGGATCATCGCGCCGCTGGCCGTGTTGCGCCTGTTGATCCGCTCGCGCAAGGAACGCGGCTACCGCGAGCATATCGGCGAGCGTTTCGGTTACTCGCGCGGCCGGCTGCCCGAAGACGATGCGCCGCTGATCTGGGTGCACGCGGTGTCGGTGGGCGAGACGCGCGCCGCGCAACCGCTGATCGATGCGCTGATGAAGGCGCGTCCCGACGCGCGCATTCTGCTGACGCATATGACTCCGAGCGGGCGCGCCACCGGCGAGCAGATTTTCGGCGACCGGGTTTTGCGCAGCTATCTGCCGTACGACATGCCGCACGCCGTGCAACGGTTTTTGCGGACATGGCGGCCGTCGCTCGGTCTGGTGATGGAAACCGAAGTGTGGCCGACGCTGATCGACGAGTGCCGTCGCGCGGACGTTCCGCTGGTGCTGACCAATGCGCGGATGTCGGCGCGCTCGTACAAGCGCGCGGCCAAGTTCGGCAATGCGACCAAGGACGTGTTCGGCGGCTTTGCGCGCGTGCTGGCGCAGAGTCCATCGGATGCCGAGCGGCTGACCGCGCTCGGCGCGCGCAACGTCGCCGTGCTCGGCAATCTGAAATTCGACATGAGCACGCCACCGGAGCTGGCGGCGCGCGGGCATGCGTGGCGCGCGGCGATCGGTTCGCGTCCGGTGTGGGTCGCGGCGAGCACGCGCGAGGGCGAAGAGGAACTGGTGCTGCAGGCGTACGCGGCGCTCGGCATTGACAACGCGCTGCTGATTCTGGTGCCGCGTCATCCGCAACGGTTCAATGAGGTGGCGGGGCTGGTCGAGAAGGCCGGGCTGCGGCTGGCGCGACGGTCGGTGTGGGCGCCGGATGCCAAGGTGGCGTCGGCGGCTTCGGCTGTGGGCGGTGGCGTGCCGGCTTTGCCTTCCAGTGTGAACGTGTTGTTGGGCGATTCGATGGGCGAGCTGGGCGCTTACTATGCCGCTTCGGATCTGGCGTTCATCGGCGGTAGTTTGTTGCCGTTGGGCGGGCAGAATCTGATCGAGGCGTGCGCGGTCGGTGTGCCTGTGTTGATCGGCCCGCATGTGTTCAACTTCACGCAGGCCACCGCGGATGCCGTTGCCGCGGGCGCCGCCGTGCAGGTTAACGATCCGGCCGATCTGGGGCGCGCGTTGCGTGAACTGTTTGGCGACAAGGCGCGCAGGCTGGCCATGGGCGGCGCGGCCTCGGCATTCGCCGCGCGCCATCGCGGCGCGACGGCGCGGACCGTGGATGTGTTGATGGCGTTGTTGCCGGAGGGGGAGTGAGGGAGGGGCGAAATGCGCAATGCTCGCCCGCCTGCCTCAAACCTTCAACAACCCCTTCTCCTCAATAAACTTCACCACCACATCCAACCCGTCGAGCGCCTTCAGATTGCACATCACGAAGGGCCGTTCGCCGCGCATCTTCTTCGCGTCCGACGCCATCACATCGAGATTCGCGCCGACCATCGGCGCGAGGTCCGTCTTGTTGATCACCAGCAGATCCGACTTCGTAATACCGGGCCCGCCCTTGCGCGGAATCTTCTCGCCGCCCGCCACATCGATCACGTAGATCGTCAAATCCGACAGTTCCGGACTGAACGTCGCCGCGAGGTTGTCGCCGCCCGATTCGATGAACACGATATCCGCATCGGGAAACCGCGTCAGCATGCGGTCGACGGCTTCGAGGTTGATCGAGGCGTCCTCGCGAATCGCCGTGTGCGGACAGCCGCCCGTCTCGACGCCCATGATCCGTTCGGCCGGCAACGCGCCCGCCACGGTCAACAGGCGCTGATCTTCCTTCGTATAGATGTCGTTGGTGATGGCGACGAGGTCGTACTGTTCGCGCATCGCCTTGCAGAGCATTTCGAGCAGCGTGGTCTTGCCCGAGCCGACCGGGCCGCCGACGCCCACGCGCAACGGCGGCAGTTTTTTCGTGCGAACGGACGAGTGGGCAGGCTGATGAGGTGCGTTCATGATGGTTCGTGTTATGAGCGAAAGAGCCGCGAATACTGCGACTCGTGACGCGCCGAGAGAATGCCGAGTTGCGGCGCGAAGGTGTTGATGTTGTCAGGCGATGTGGCCATGGCGCGCGTGACGGCCGCATCGATCGGCTCGCGTAGGGCGACGATGATGCGTTGACCGGCAAGCTGTCCCAACGGCACGGCCTTCAACGCGGCGGCCGCCTGGTTTTCCACCCAGCTGAAGGCGTAGGCGGCGAGGGCGGCGTCGACGGCGGCGTCGTGCGCGTAGGCGGCGAAGGCGAACGCCGTGGGCTGAGCGAGCGGCGTCAGTGAGGCGAGCGTCGTGCGCCGCTCGGCATCGCCCCATTCGAGCGATACGCACAACTGCCGCAACGACCAGCCCATCTGCTCCGTTTCGCGGCGCAATTCCGCGGATTCGCGGCTCGCGAGGAATTCGCTGTTGGCGCGCGCGAGCGCCGAGGCGTCATGCGTGCGCCAGCGTTCCATCTGATGCGCGAGGAACGGCAACTCGCCGCGCGCGAGCACGTCGGTCAGGCCGCTGGCGATCCAGTCGCGGGCGGAGTCGGCGTCGATGATCAGTTGTGCTTCGATGGCGGCTTCGAGGCCCTGCGAGTAGCTGAATGCGCCGATCGGCAGCGCCGGCGACGCAAGATGCAGCAGCGCCGTCAGTTCAGCGATGTGCATGATGGTGGTGATGCCCGTGGCCGCACGATTCGTCGTGGACGTGATCGCCGTGATCGTGGTCGTGGTCATGATCGTGCGAATGCGAATGACCCTGCGCCGCGTGGCTATGTTCATGCTCATGGTCGTGACCATGCTCATGCCCATGATGCTCGCCGAACACCTGCTGTGCGAGCGCATAGTCTTCGGCGAAGGTCTCATCATGACCATGCTTATGGCCGCCGCCATACGCGCCGGACTCCGGCTGGAACGGCATCGAAACCTGATCGACCGACGCGCCGATGCGCTTGAGCATATCGGCCAGCACCGGATCGAATTCGAGCTTCAGATAATCGGCGCCGACTTCCACCGGCGTGTGGCGATTACCGAGGTGATAAGCGGCGCGAGTCAACGTCAGCGCATCTTTCGCGCGAACATAGAGGACCGCTTCCGGCGCGGCGACTACGCGCACGAGGCCGCCATCGTCGGCAACCAGAACATCGCCGTCGCGCAGCACGGTGCCGCGCGGCAACAGCAGCGCGACTTCTTCGCCGCTATCGAGCGTGGCCGCGAGCCGGCTCTTGCGGCGGTCGTCGAACGCCAGGGTCAGCGTCGGCGCGCGCTTGACCAGCACGGGCGCGAGCTTCAGATGCGGCGCGATAAGTTTGTCGATGGTGCGCATGGCTAGAACAGAAAGTAGCGTTGCGCCATCGGCAGCACGGTGGCCGGTTCGCAGGTCAGCAACTGACCGTCGGCAATCACCTGATAGGTTTCCGGATCGACACTGATCGCCGGACGCCACGCGTTGTGGATCATGTCTGCCTTCGAAATGTTGCGGCAGTTCCTGACCGCAACGATACGCTTGTTCAGGCCGTAGCGTTCGCCGACGCCCGCATCGGCGGCCATCTGCGAGACGAAGGTCAGCGACGTGCGTCCCAGGGCGCCGCCGCGCGTCGCGAACATCTCGCGATAGTGCACCGGCTGCGGCGTCGGAATCGACGCGTTGGGGTCGCCCATCTGCGCCATGGCGATCATGCCGCCCTTGAGAATCAGCGACGGTTTGATGCCGAAGAACGCCGGCTCCCAGAACACCAGGTCGGCCCACTTGCCCGGCTCAATCGAGCCGACTTCATGCGCGATGCCGTGCGTGATCGCCGGATTGATCGTGTACTTGGCGACGTAGCGCTTTGCACGAAAGTTGTCGTGGCGCGCGTTGTCTTCAGGCAGTGCGCCGCGTTGCACCTTCATCTTGTGCGCGGTCTGCCAGGTGCGGATGATCACTTCGCCGACGCGGCCCATCGCCTGCGAGTCCGACGACAGCATCGACAGCGCGCCGAGGTCGTGCAGGATGTCTTCGGCGGCAATGGTCTCGCGGCGAATGCGCGATTCGGCGAACGCGATGTCTTCCGCAATCGACGGGTCGAGGTGATGGCACACCATCAGCATGTCGAGATGCTCTTCGAGCGTGTTGACGGTGTACGGACGCGTCGGATTGGTCGAGGAGGGCAGCACGTTCGATTCGCCGCAGACCTTGATGATGTCCGGTGCGTGGCCGCCGCCCGCGCCTTCCGTGTGATACGTGTGAATCGTGCGGCCCTTGAACGCGGCCACGGTCGCTTCGACGAAACCGGCTTCGTTCAGCGTGTCCGTGTGAATCGCGACCTGCGTGTCGGTATCGTCGGCGACCGAGAGGCAGTTGTCGATCGCGGCCGGCGTCGTGCCCCAGTCCTCATGCAGCTTCAAACCGATCGCGCCCGCGGCGATCTGCTCCAGCGCGGGCTGCGGCAGACTCACGTTGCCCTTGCCGAGAAAGCCGAGATTCATCGGATAACCGTCGGCCGCTTGCAGCATGCGTTCGAGATGCCATGGCCCCGGCGTGCATGTGGTCGCATTCGTGCCCGTCGCCGGACCGGTGCCGCCGCCGAGCATCGTGGTCACGCCGCTGGCAAGCGCCTCTTCGATCTGCTGCGGGCTGATGAAGTGAATATGCGTGTCGATGCCGCCCGCCGTCACGATCAGGCCTTCGCCCGCGATCACTTCGGTGGAGGCGCCGATCGCGATCGTCACGTTCGGCTGGATGTCGGGGTTGCCCGCTTTGCCGATCGCGGCGATGCGGCCGTCTTTAATGCCAATGTCGGCCTTGACGATGCCCCAGTGATCGAGAATCACCGCATTCGTCACGACGGTATCGACCACGTCGGCATGTACGCGTTGCGACTGGCCCATGCCGTCGCGAATCACTTTGCCGCCGCCGAATTTCACTTCTTCGCCGTAGGTGGTGAAGTCGCGCTCGACTTCGATCAGCAATTCGGTGTCGGCGAGGCGCACGCGGTCGCCGGTGGTGGGGCCGAACATTTCCGCGTATGCGCGGCGGCCAATGCGTAAGGTCATGGTGTGGATCCGGAAATGAACAGGGCGATCTGGGCGCGTGCGGAGACGGAGAGGCGCCTCACAGCTTGCCCATCACCTTGCCGTTAAAGCCGTAGACGACGCGCTCGCCCGCCAGTTCGACCAGTTCGACGGTGCGCTCCTGACCCGGCTCGAAGCGCACAGCGGTGCCCGCCGCGATGTTGAGGCGAAAGCCGCGCGCGGCTTCGCGGTCGAACGAAAGCGCTTCGTTCACTTCGTAGAAGTGGTAATGCGAGCCGATCTGCACCGGACGGTCGCCGGTATTCGACACGACCAGCGTGACGGTGGCGCGGCCCGCGTTCAGTTCGTGTTCGCCGTCGTCGATGAGGAGTTCGCCGGGAATCATCTAGCCTGCCTTATGTGATTGCAGTGATCAGGGAATCGGGTGATGAACTGTGACGAGCTTGGTGCCGTCGGGGAACGTGGCTTCGACCTGGATGTCGGGGATCATTTCCGGCACGCCTTCCATGACGTCGTTGCGGGTGAGCAGCGTGGTGCCGTAGTGCATCACTTCGGCGACGGTCTTGCCGTCGCGGGCCGCTTCCATCAGCGCGGCGGTGATGAAGGCGATCGCTTCCGGATAGTTCAGTTTGAGGCCGCGCGCGCGGCGCCGTTCGGCAAGCAGCGCGGCGGTGAAGATCAGCAGCTTGTCCTTCTCGCGAGGTGTCAGCTTCATCGAATGAGTGCGTAGGGTTGTGACGTTCGTTGCGACGATCCCGGGCGGGACCGTCCGCGACAATGATAGGCGCTGCGTGTCATGGCCGGGATCGCGTGCGCCGCACGGGATGCGTCCATGACGAGTGCAATGCCGGATAAGCCGGTCACGGTATCAAGTTCGGCTAACGGCGCGCTTACAGATCAGCCGGCAGCGGCGCGCTGAACCACTTCTTCGACATCGTGTTGAGCGTGCCGTCCTGCTTCGCCTGCACGATGGCGGCGTTCACTTTCTGCTGCAGGCGTGGCTCGTTCTTGTTCATACCGACGAAGCACGGCGAATTCTTGATGACGAACTTCGGCTCCGGGCGGCGCGGCGGATTCTTCGCGAGGATCGCGGCCGCGACGATGTTGCCCGCCGCGATCAGCTGCACCTGGCCCGACAGGAACGCGGCGATTGTCGCGTTGTTGTCCTCGAAGCGCTTGATGGTCGCGTTCGGCGCCATTTGCGTGAGACCGATTTCCTCGAGTGCGCCGCGGGTTGCGCCGACCGTCTTGCCGGTCAGATCGGCCGGGCCGCTGACCTTGATGTCGGCGGGACCGAACACGCCCTGGTAGTACGGCGCGTAGGCGGTCGAGAAGTCGATCACCTTTTCGCGATCCGGCGTCTTGCCGAGCGACGAGATCACCAGGTCGACCTTGCCCGTTTGCAGATACGGAATGCGGTTGGCGCTATTGACCGGCACGAGTTCGAGCTTCACGTTCATCGACTTCGCGAGCAGGGCGGCGGTGTCGATGTCGTAGCCCTGCGGCTTCATGTCCGCGCCGACCGAACCGAACGGCGGATAGTCTTCCGGCACGGCGACCTTGAGCACACCGGCTTTGGCGATGTTATCGAGCGTATCCGCGTGAGCGGCGGGCGCATTGACGGCGAGGACGGGCGAGAGCAACAGTGCGGCGAGCCAGGCGCGACGCGCGGGGCGAGGAGTCGATCGAGTCATGTTCTGTGAGCGGTGGTGGCGACGGGCCGGTCGGCTGCCGTCAGGACGCGGCAGCATCGTGGGGAATGGCGATGCAAGGTATGTGCCATGGCGGTGCAGCATGGCCTGACGGTACGCCGCGATGAGCGATGCACTCAGTTGAGGCGCCGAGATGCGCCGGATTGGTGCGCATCTTGTCTTACGACGGTGAAAGGCCGCAAAGTCACGGCGATGCCGCGCCCGTGCTCGCGCCACGCGGTCCCACGACCAGAATCACACGCGCGACTTCGCGCTTTTGTCTGCGCGCGGCGCAGGCTTACCGGAAGACTCCGTGCCTTCGCTCCGCGCGGCCGCGGTTTCCGCAAAGCCGGCCCAACTCGCGATTCGAAGCCGCTTCGCGAGAACATAGATGGCGATTGGCAGCGCCAGACCGACCGCGCTGCCGAGCACGAAGTGGACGGCTGGCTGGCCGATGCCGAAGGCCAGCAGCGCGTTCCAGACCAGGGCGGTGGCAAGCACGTGCATCAGATAGATTGGCTTCCACGTCAAGCCGATCAATACGATCCAGCGCGACCTTCGCCAGATCGGCAAGCATTTTCCAACCCAGAGGGCTGCTGCAATGCCCAGAAAACTCGTCAGCAGCGAATACGAGTCGAAATGGTGGCCGAAACGCTGCCCCATGAACGTGGCGGCGCCAAAGGCGATTGCGCTTGCCAATGCGACATAAACGCCCGACGCGTGGCTCTCTTGCCGATCCGGCCGCGAGGCAAGCAGCACGCCCGCCAGGAAGAAAACGAGGCCCCAGCATGTCATCGTGACGATGCCCCAGTGACTTCGTATCGCGACGGTTGCGCTCGCCAGGATCATCGCGAGAATCAGGCCGCGGTTCGCCACCGTCAACGCACATCGGACCGTTGTGCACCGTGGCCATACCGTGATGAACGCGACGATCTGACAGATGAACAGCGCGTAAAGAAACCAGAATTGTCCAATGGGCGCCCATGCCACACGAGTCAATTCGAATTGCTGGGCGGGGTAGTCCTGATAGTCGGCTACCAACCATTGCACGGCCATTTGCAGTATCGACCAAAGCAGATACGGATAGAGAACAGTCAAGGCAAGCGACTTCAGCAACCGCGCGCGCGAGCGTTGCAAATAGGCTAGCGTGCTCACGCCGAGCAGGAAGAAGGCCGTTGGGTATCCCAGCGTGCTGGCTGCGTACAGAAGAACTTTCAGAAGACGGGCCACGTGCCCATCCTGCAGAAAGCCCGCATCGCTGACCCTGCCCAGGGCCTCGGCGAAAACGATCGCAATGATGGAAATTGCCAGACCGCCCCTGATGCGCTCTTCTTTCACCATTCCCTCGTTCCGGTTCATGTTGCCATGCGGCGCGGCCAGCCCTTCACGCAATGCTAAAGCTGCACATCGAAAATCAGGCACCAGTTGTCGAGGCGCATCGATTCGCGTCCGTCATTGAACTGGATCGCGTCGCCCTGTGAATCGCGCAGATTGCCACGCGGACCATAGCGGCTGCCTGCGACGCCCACGCCATTAAATGCGTACTCGACGTGCGTACCGGCAGGAATAGGCGATTGGGCCGTAATGCTCACCTCGTCCGTTCCGGTGATCGATACCGACCGGATCGGCAGCAACCCGCCGGACGGCAGACGCAACGAGAAACCATAATCCGAATTGCCGGCGACTTGCGTCGTGTCCCATCTGAGGGGCGGGGCCGGGACATTGAAACGCAGCACGGCCATTGAGCCCTCGCGTCGCCAGTTCAACGGTTCGAGAGGCGTCCACGTCTGCTTGTCGATCAGAATCCTCTTGAGGACCAGCCCATAATAGGCGCCCATCCATTCGGTGCTGCGATTGTCGGTGTGTCCGCCGTCCACGTAGCGAAAGAGATACATCGGCACAGCCAGATGAATGTGTGGATCTTCGTGGCTGGCTTCCAGCAGCGCGAGTGCTATGTGCGGATACCGCTGATCGAAACGGCGATGCGTGGCCACTTGATAGGTGATCATCTCGACGTCCTGCTTCTGTCCGGTCATCGCCTTGGCGTCGCGGTCGACGTCTGCCCGCAAGCTCCTCAGCTTCGCGATGTAAGTCGGAATCGATGTCTGACTGGAGTCGTCGGCTTCGCCTTGCGTCCACGTAATAGCGCCGACGCCGTAAGTCTTGCGTTCAGCGTCCGCAAGCCGCTTTCCCTGGGCGATATCTCGCAGCAGTTGTGAGTAGTAGTGTCCCGGCGCCGACAGCGTCGCGATGTCCATCGATCCTTCACCCGGCGCCGACCCAACGAACCGGTAGGGGAGATCCACATGATTCTGCAGATTCTCCTGCTCGATCAACTGCATGGTCATATTCAGCGTCCCGCTGGTCGGCGTCTCTGCCTTGTCACCCCATTGAGTCTCGACTAACGGGACGAATTGCTCGTATGCCGCCGCGAAGTTCTCGCCTTGCACGCCGTCTTGAGCCCGCACGCCGCCGTTGAAGCGCAACGAGGAATAACGCTGATGGCTCGACAGCACGGGTCGATTAAAAAAACCTTGGCTAAGCGATTGACCGTAAGTAATGACATGCGTGATGTCCCAAGGCGCGGCGCCATGTGGAATCCATGCCGAATAGGCCGGCTCGACACGTCCATCGGCGGAGCCTGCCTGTGATGTATCGAAGATGGTCGTTGAAGAGAGCGCGCTTGCCGCCGACACTTTCTGCACCGTCCAGGCGCCAGCCGACGAAGCAAGGACGAACTGGATGTGACTACCCGGCCGCCCGTCGGCGTTTTGCACCGTCACGCTAGCCTGGTTGCCATCGACTTGCGTGTTGAAGGTTTCGGGCATTGCCGTCAGACGATCGCAGGCGGTCGCCGTCGAGACATGTCGGAGTTGCTGGAACAGACTTTTCAGTTCAGCGAGCGCGCCGCCCCCGGCTGCGCACGTTGTTTGGTTATATCGCCACAGCGGGTCAAACTTATTTCGCCATTCGTGCACGGCGCTTTCGATGCCGCGATCTTCCAGAGGTAAGGCTGCGCGATTATCGTGCTGCGAGCACGCATTGCATACGATTGCCAGCAGGACGAGGTACACGAAACGCATTCTGTCATCCTTAGCGTTCATCTGCGCGGGAATATTGTAAGGGGATCGCGGTACGCGTTATGTGCGACCTCGCACGTACGTAGCGGGATGTGCGCAAGGCGGGGACATCCGATTGGAACGTCCAGCGTTCAAGACAATAGCGCCAAGCGAAACGACGGTACCGCGGCACCTGTCGGAAGAACCGCAACGGCGCGCGCAGCGCCGCCGGAAGAATGACTGCTGTGTCACTAACGCGGAATGTGCGAGAACCCAGATTCCAGATGCACCACTACCGTGACTGCGCGGGGGACCCGCTTAAGAACTAGCGGTGTGAGCCGCTTTCTTTGCCTACTTTCTTTGCGGCGGCAAAGAAAGTAGGTGCCGCCCCGCACAGGGGCAGCGCTAATAGACCACTAACAATTCAAGAAAAGGCCAACCTCAAGTCAAGAAAAGCCCAACCTCAAGTATTCCAGATCCGCAAAGGCACCCCCTCAACCCCATGCACAACAGGCCGCAACTGAAGCCAACACTGGGTAAACGCCCGCTGCAGCATCTCCATCGACCGAGCGACCCCACGCACGACCAACACCCGAGAAGTAACACAAGAAGCCGCAACCCGAACAGAACAATCAAACGGCAACTGCGCCGTCAAACCTTCCGCAAGCGCATCATCACAAGCATCCCCAACAGCCCAAAGCGTCCCATAAGCAGAAAACCCAGCCAACCCTTGACCAGCATCACGCAGTGAATCGAGCGCCGAGAGACTAGCCCGTTCGAACCAAAGCAACTCACCACTAACCCCAACAATCCGCGACACAGCACACAACCGCCCATCAGACCACCGTTCCCCAGCAGCCTGCCGCCCAAGCTGAGTAGCATCCCATCCGATCGCAGTCGCGCCATCCGCAAGGCTCAACGAAAAATCCAGCTCTGCATTAGCACGATCGAAAACGATATTATTCTGCGGCAGCCAATCGAGCTTACCCCGCGCGCCAACACGCACGTTAATCCGCTGCTGAGCCTCACGCCCATTGGACTTGTACCACTTGGTCGCCCCCGGCGTGGCAATAACAGCATGCGCGCCATCCCCGACAGAAACATCGATAGCAAGCTGGTCCCCACCCGCGATCCCCCCCGGCGGATGCACAATCACCGCATGACATATGCCCTGTCCTTCCGGATAAAGCGGCCTTTGAACCCGCAACGGCCCATCATGCAAGCGATGCTTGAGCGCAGTCCGCTCGCCATCCTTGACGAACCCGAGTTCAAGACGCGCTCGCCATTGCGAATGCGCGCCGGCTTGCGCGGCAGCGAGCGTAACGTGATTTTCGTGAAGCGACATGCGATTGGAATGCGACCAGACGGAGAAAAGCAAATCGTGCCTGCGCACGTCAGGCAACGCTCAACCGCGTTGCCACCGGATGCGGCGAGAATAGCACGCCAGCGGGCGCGTGCCGCTCACACGGCGATCAACGTCCGCACACCGTCCGTATCCATATTGGCGCCTTCACCGCCGGCGATGATCTCGCCGCGGCTCATCACCCAATACCGGTCGGCAATGTCTTTGGCGAAGTCGTAATACTGCTCGACGAGCAGCACCGTCATGCCCATTTCCTCGACCAGTTGACGCAGCGTGCGGCCGATATCCTGAATGATCGACGGCTGAATGCCTTCGGTAGGTTCATCGAGAATCAGCAATTGCGGATCGCTCATCAAAGCCCGGCCAATGGCGAGCTGCTGCTGTTGTCCGCCGGACAGATCCCCGCCGCGCCGGCTGCGCATATCCTTTAACACCGGAAACAGTTCATAGATACGATCCGGGATCTTCTTGGGCGCCTTCTTGCTGGCGGCCCCCACCAGCAGATTCTCTTCGACGGTCAAACGCGGAAAGATATCGCGCCCCTGCGGCACATAAGCGAGGCCTTTCTCCACACGCGAGTAAGTCGGCAGTTTGGTGATCGGCGCGCCGCGCCAGGCGATCGAGCCGCTCTTCGTTTGCACGACACCCATCAGACAGCGCAGCAGTGTAGTCTTGCCCACGCCGTTACGGCCGAGCAGAACAGTGAGTTTGCCGTCCGGCACGGTGAGCTTCACATCGCGCAGAATGTGGCTGCCGCCGTAGTACTGGTTCAGATTTTCTACTTCTAGCATGTCGGTTCAACCTTTTATTACGGCAACCCGTTTCACCGGCCCAGATAAGACTCGACGACCGTCTCGTCGCGTTTCACTTCGTCGAGTGTGCCGTGAGCGAGCACGCGCCCCTCGGCCATCACCGTGACCTTGCCGGCCGCGCCCGAGAGCGCCGCCACGAACTCCATATCGTGCTCGACGACCATCATCGAACAGGTGCCGCGCAGATGATTGAGCAACTCGGCGAGTTGCATGGTTTCGTCGTCGGTCATGCCGGCGGCCGGTTCGTCGAGCAGCAGCAGCGCCGGCTGCTGCATCAGCAACATGCCGATTTCGAGCCGTTGCTTCTGGCCGTGCGAGAGTTCGCCCGCAAGGCGCCGCGCTTCGCTCTCAAGGCCGATCAACGCCAGCGTCTCTTCAATGCGCGCTTGCGCCTCGCGATCCAGACGCGCGCGCAACGAGGCCCACCAGCCCTTGTCGGCCTTCATCGCGAGTTCGAGGTTTTCCCACACGGGATGCTGCTCGAACACCGTGGGCTTCTGAAACTTGCGGCCGATGCCCGCACGCGCGATCGACGGCTCGTTCATTCGCGTCAGATCGATCGACTGGCCGAGAAACACTTTGCCGGAATCCGGCTCCGTCTTGCCGGTGATGACGTCCATCATCGTCGTCTTGCCGGCGCCGTTCGGACCGATGATGCAGCGCAATTCGCCGGCGTCGATGGTCAGCGTCAGTGCATTCAGCGCGCGAAAACCGTCGAAGCTCACGGTCACGTCTTCGAGATACAGAATCGTGCCGTGCGACACGTCGATCTCGCCGGGCACGACCGTACGGCCCATGCTCGCGACGCCGCTCAACGAGGTTTCTTCAGCGGGTTCTTCCGGTAAAGCCAGATCAGGAACCATCGGGTTTTCGTTCATGAGCGGTTCCTCTTGCGCGTCACGAGTTCGATCAGCCCCATGATGCCGTTCGGCAGGAACAGCGGGACCAGCACGAAAATCAGACCGAGAAAGAACAGCCAGTATTCAGGAAAGTTCGCCGTGAAAAAGCTCTTCGCGCCATTCACCGCGAAGGCGCCGATGATCGGGCCGATCAGCGTGCCGCGTCCACCCACGGCGACCCAGATCGCCATTTCGATCGAGTTGCCCGGCGACATCTCGCCAGGATTGATGATGCCGACCTGCGGCACATACAACGCGCCGGCGATGCCGCACAACACGGCGGACACGGTCCACACGAACAGCTTGTACGCAAGCGGGCTGTAGCCGAGGAACATCAAACGTGTTTCGCCGTCGCGTACCGCGGTCACCACGCGGCCGAGCTTCGAGGTGACGATGGCCCGCGCGCCGAGGAAGGCGAGGATCAGCACAGCAAACGTAATCAGCAGCAGGGCAGTGCGCGTGCCCGGATGCGTGATCGGAAAGCCGCCGATGCGCTTGAAGTCGGTAAAGCCGTTATTGCCGCCGAAGCCCGTTTCGTTGCGATAGAACAGCAGCATCGCGGCGAAGGTCATGGCCTGCGTGATGATCGACAGATACACGCCCTTGACCCGCGAGCGGAACGTGAAGAAGCCGAACACCCATGCCACCACCGCCGGCACCAGCACCACCAGCAGCAGCGCGTAGCCAAGATGCTGCGTGCCTTGCCAGTACCACGGCAGTTGATGCCAGTCGAGGAACACCATGAAGTCGGGCAGATCGCTGCCGTACTTGCCTTCGTGGCCGATCGAGCGCATCAGATACATGCCGATCGCGTAGCCGCCGAGCGCGAAGAACAGCGCGTGGCCGAGGCTCAGAATGCCGCAGTAGCCCCACACGAGATCGAGCGCCAGCGCCGCGATCGCGTAGCACATGAACTTGCCGGTGATCGTCATCGCGTAAGCGGACAGATGCAGCGCGCTGGTTTCCGGCACGACCAGCGTGCAGAACGGCACGCCGAGCCCGAACACGATGATCAGCGCGATCAGCGCAAGCCACGCGCGCCGCGACAACAGCGCGGGACGCGCCGGCAGACCGAGCGCGAAACCGGTTTGCGCTTCGCGTCCGGCGCTGGCGCCACCGCTCGCTGCGCCGACGTGTGCCGATGAAGTTGCCGATGTCATCTCATGCCTCCGCGCTACGGCCCTTGAGGGCGAACATGCCCTGCGGACGCTTCTGGATGAACAACACGATCAGCACGAGCACCGCGATCTTCGCGAGCACCGCGCCCCAGAACGGTTCGATTGCCTTGCTGATGAGCCCGAGGCCGAAGCCGCCGATCACCGTGCCCGCCAGTTGACCGACACCACCCAGCACCACGGCCATGAACGAATCAATGATGTAGCTTTGGCCGAGGTCCGGCCCGACATTGCCGATCTGCGAAAGCGCACAGCCGCCCAGACCCGCGATGCCCGCGCCGAACGCGAACGCATACGAATCGACCCGCGCGGTCTTCACACCGACGCAAGCCGCCATCCGGCGGTTCTGCGTGACGGCGCGCACGAAGAGGCCGAGACGCGTCTTCGTGAGTACGGCCCACGCAATGCCGACCACGATCAGCGAGAACGCGAGAATCGCGAGCCGGTTGTACGGCAGGATCAGATTGGGCAGCACGGTGACGCCGCCGCTCATCCACGCCGGGTTGACCACCTGCACGTTCTGCGCGCCGAACAGCATGCGCGTCGCCTGAATCAGGATCAGGCTGACGCCGAAGGTGGTCAGCAACGTCTCGAGCGGGCGGCCATACAGATGCTTCAGCACCAGCCGTTCGAGCACGATGCCCACCAGCCCCGCAGCGACGAACGAAGCCGGAATGGCGAGCAGCGGATACCAGTCGAACGCGCCGGGCGCGAAGCGCTGAAAGAGGTTCTGCACGACATAGGTCGCGTAGGCGCCGATCATCAGGAATTCGCCGTGCGCCATGTTGATGACGCCGATCAGCCCGTACGTGATGGCGAGACCCAGCGCGGCGAGCAGCAGCACGCTGCCGAGCGACAGGCCCGCGAACAGCGTGCCGGCGATCTGGCTGCGGCGCTGGATCGCGTCGAGTTCGTCGATGCCGCTTTGCGCAGCGGCGCGCACGCGGTCGTCGGGCTCGTTGAAGGTGCCGTCGGGCTTCTTCGCGACGAGCGGCCGCAGCAGTTCGTTCATATCGAGATCGTGGCGCGCGGCGACCAGTTGCACGGCTTCCAGGCGTTTGGCCGCATCGGCATCGTGCAGGGCCGTCATCGCCCACAGCGTGTCGAGGCGCTTCTTCAACGCGGGATCGGTTTCCTTCGCGCGAGCCGCGTCGACGAGCGGTTTGATCGACGGGTCCGGATTCTGCAGCAACGAGGTGATCGCGGCGTCACGCGCGGCCTTATCCGGCGAATCGAGTTGCAGGCCGGACAGCGCGCCCGCGACTTTCGAGCGCAGCAGATTGTTCAGCGTGACCGGCTGGGCGTCGCCCGCGGCGACGGTCTTGCCGGTCACCGCGTCTTTTGCCGTATCGCCGTCTTGAAGCAGCACCGCGCCTGCGTCGGTGGCGAGGGCGCTGTCTTCGGATAGCGCTTTGAGAACCGCCATCGATTCTTTGTCGTGATTGGCGATCAGCTTGTCGATGGCTGCGGACTTCGCGTCGAAGTCGTCGCCGGCGAGCGGCGCGACGTCGGCCTGGGTCAGCGCGAAGGCGGCCAGCGGTGCGCCGGCGAGCAGCACGAGCGCCACGCTGGCGATGCTGCGCCCGGCGGCTTTTCGTGCGGATGTCAGGAATGAAAACGCCATGGTGGCCTTTGAAGAAAATCCGGCGGGGCGGCGCGGCATGTGGGCGAGCGCCATTGCCGCGCCGTCGAGTTGCTGCGCGCGAGAGTCGTGCCTTTCGGACGTCCAATCAAGGCACGCACGCGGGCGTGGTGGGCGCGCCCGTCGCAAGAAGCGATCGGCAAATCAACGCGCCGCGTCGGCCAGCTTCGCCGCTGCGGCTCGCGTTCCTAATCAACGCACCACGCCGCGGCCTAGCTCCACCAACGCGGCACGCCTTCCTGTCAGGCGACGCGCGAGCGCTTCAGGAACGCCGGAATCGAGCTGACCACATCCGGCTTGCTCGAATTGCCGGCAATGAACGGGCTCCACGGCTGCGCGCGGATCGCGGTCTTGGTCCGCCACACTACGTTGAACTGACCGTCGGCACGCACTTCGCCGATCATCACCGGCTTGTGCAGGTGATGATTGCCGTCCATTTCCAGCGTGAAGCCCGACGGCGCCGCGAAGCTCTGGCCGACCATCGCCACGCGCACCTTGTCCACTTCCGTGCTCTTGGCCTTCTCGACCGCCTGCTTCCACAAATGAATGCCGACGAAAGTCGCTTCCATCGGGTCGTTGGTCACGCGCTTGGTGCCGCCCGGCAGGTTGTTCTGCGCGACCCATGCAGCCCATTGCTTCTTGAACTTCTCGTTAGCCGGGTTGCGCAGCGACATGAAGTAGTTCCACGCAGCCAGGTTGCCGACCAGCGGCTTCGTATCGATGCCGCGCAGCTCTTCCTCGCCGACCGAGAACGCGACGACCGGCACGTCCGACGCCTTCAGCCCCTGGTTGCCCAGTTCCTTGTAGAACGGCACGTTCGAGTCGCCGTTGACCGTCGAGATCACTGCGGTCTTGCCGCCTTGCGAGAAGGTCTTGATGTTCGCGACGATGGTCTGATAGTCGCTGTGGCCGAACGGCGTGTAGACCTCCTGGATATCGGCTTCCTGCACGCCCTTCGACTTGAGGAACGCGCGCAGGATCTTGTTGGTCGTGCGGGGGTACACATAGTCGGTGCCCAACAGGAAGAAGCGCTTGGCGCCGCCGCCTTCCGCGCTCATCAGGTATTCGGTCGCCGGAATCGCCTGCTGATTCGGCGCTGCGCCCGTGTAGAACACATTGCGCGACATTTCCTCGCCTTCGTATTGCACGGGGTAGAACAGCAGGCCGTTCAGTTCCTCGAACACCGGCAGCACCGATTTGCGCGACACCGAGGTCCAGCAGCCGAACACCACGGCGCACTTGTCCTGTGTGATCAGCTGACGCGCTTTTTCAGCGAAGAGCGGCCAGTTCGATGCAGGGTCGACCACCACCGGTTCCAGTTGACGGCCCATCACGCCGCCGTTCTTGTTGATGTCCGCAATGGTCATCAACGCGGTGTCCTTGAGCGATGTCTCCGAGATCGCCATCGTGCCCGACAGCGAATGCAGGATACCTACCTTGATCGGACCACTGGACTGCGCCTGCGCAAACGGAACCTGACCTGCAAGCGCCAACGCGCCCGACATGGAGCCGAACTTCAACAGACTGCGACGTTTCATGTATATCCCCTTGCCATTGATGGTGACTGTTTATGGGCGTCGATTTCAGCCAGCAGGGCTTATCCCGCATGACTTGCCGCTTGTGTACTGCAAGGCACATGCCATGCAGTAAATTCGACTTATCTGGCGCGGAGTGCATGCTGGTGCGCGGCTGCGCGATGGCGGCCGTATGCGTGATAGGGCGCAAAATTGGTGCAGCATCGCGCGGCGCGCCTCGTTCGGGTGCGTGTCGCGCCGCAACGAAGCGCATGTATCCGCCAGCGGGCGTCGGCGGTGCATGGCCGCTGCGCCGTTGTGCATGCGCTGTACCGTGCCTTCAGTGAGGCGCCGATCGATGAGATCTTTACGACGGTGGTGGAGGCGCTGAGGGAGAGCGGAGTAAATCGGGTTCGGTGGGGGCACGGAACGGCCGGCGTGGTGTGGCGCCGGCCGTTTTCTATTTCTTGTTGTCGATTGGGCGACTCGCGCAGCGAGCCTTCGATCAGAAGGCGATGAACGGTCCCGGTTGCTTGCCGACCATCACGTTATTGATCGCGGTGTACACGCTTCGGCCGAAGAAGAACGGCAGACCCCAGATGAACATGCCGGCCGAGGGCGAACCCAGGCTGTCGTAAGCGGCGTACTGATTGGTCATCAAGGTCCAGCCGTTAGCCAGCGAGAACGGTACGTTGATCGATGCGGCGGCCTTGTCAACACCGGTGAGAATCGCGGACAGGCTGAGCGTGGTCGTCGGTACGTACCAGTCGCCGGAATAGGGCACCGTGTAGTCCGCGAAGATGTTCGCGTTGGAACCGCTGTCGATGGCGCTGCTAAACGTGTTGCCCTTGTACGTGGTGGAGAAATAGCCGTACTGGTCGAGCGCGAGAATGTTCGGCTGCGAGGGCATGGCATTGTTCTTCTGCGTGCCGATGCCGAACACCAGCTCACCCGTCACGCTCGCCTGGCCGCCCGCGGGCAGCGCGGGCAGACGGATGATCGTGCCGTTGTTGTCCGAGGTGAAATCGGCGACTGGATTCATGACCTGCGTGTCGAGCGGAACACGTGTGCTCGTGCATGACGTCGCGGACGTGCAGTAGTAGTAAGCCGATGGCAGTACCGTCTGCGCCGCCGCAGGGAAATCGCGTTGTGCCGGTCCGATGCCGATTACGCCATTCGCGCCGAGCGCCGGTTCCGAGCCGAGGTTGTAGACGCCGCGCGACTGGCAGTCCGAGGGCGTCGCGTACTGGTCGTCGGCAATCACCTGCAGCGGCATGTTGCCCGCTGTCTTTCCGCCGATCGTGACGTCCGCGCGCTTGATGGACCCCCACGTATAGCCCGAGCCGAACACGGCGCATTCGGCGATCGATGCGTTGCCGGTCGGATCGTCGGTGGCGCCGGATTGCTTCGGCAAGCGGGCGGCGAGCGCGGACCCCAACGCGCTGCCGAGCACGCGCACGCCGACCGAGCCCGTGTCGAGTTGCATGTGATCGACCGTCGCGCATTGATTGCTGCCCTGAACGCCAGGGATGCAGATCGTCGCGGTCACGTACGGCATGTTTGCGTAGTTGCCGGTCCAGCGCTCGATGGTGATGGGGGCGGTGTTTGGGGTTGGGGTGGAAGTTGGCGTTGGCGTTGGAGTTGGAGTTGGAGTTGGTGTCGGTGTCGGGGTTGGTGCTGGTGTTGGTGTTGGTGTTGGTGTTGGTGTTGGTGTTGGTGTTGGTGTTGGTGTTGGAGTTGGTGTCGGTGTCGGTGTCGGTGTCGGTGTCGGTGTCGGGGTTGGTGTAGGAGTCGGCTTTGGCGCCGGTGCCGGAGTCGGAGTCGGAGTCGGCGTTTGCGTTGGCTGTGGAATGAGCGTAGATGTAGGCGTCGGAGCCGGAGCCGCCGTCGCCGTAGACGCACCACTCGCGCCGGACGACGAAGCCGGCGCCGCTCCCGCGGACCCCGCTGACGGCTTTTCGCTGTTCTTGGCCGCATTGCCGCTGCCATCATCGCCGCTACCACCGCCGCCACACGCGGACAAAGCCACGCTGGCACCCAGCAGCGCACAGCAAAGTGTCTTATTCAATGCCGTCATGTTTAGCGTATTGGATGAATTCGCGCGCTGCTTCATTGCAGTTGCTCCACGCGAACGTTAACGGGAACCAGACGCGGCAGATACGCCTTGCCGAAAAAGCGTCCCGCACGGCCCGCTGACTCGATATGAAAATCGCCGTTGTGTTCGATCATCGGCCCGGCACCGCGCGCGCGTTGGGCGGCAGCATCAGTGAAATTGGGAAAGTAGCTGCCGAGCAGTGCGCTCATGTCCGGGCGCACCGGACCTTGCCAGCTGACGGCAAACACCACATTGTTGGGCAACACGTATTCATGAATCGTGACGCCGTCAGCGCCAGACGTTGCGCGCATCGTGTACGGCGTAGCCGCTGCGGACGCGTTCAGGGAAACCGCCGATCGGAGCACCGACTGCGACGCCGCGCCCGTACCCGGCGCCCCACCCAATGCCGCATAAGAGGCGAGCGGCAACATGCTCGCCACAACCAGCGCGAGCTTCACAAAATTCATCACAATGCTCCAGAAGACAGGTCGGAGCATGGTGCCAGCGGGGCGTTATTGGGACTGCTGGAAAAGTCCCAATCGAAAATCGGAAATGGCTTGAGGAGACACCGCTATAGCGCAGCGTCTTTATCGCAGCCATGTGGCCGGTCGTCAGAACGCGACGAACGGTCCTATCAGCTTGCCGGCCTTGGCATTGCCGATCACGTTATAGACATCGCGGCCATAAAAGAACGGCAGTCCCCACAGGAACATGTTGTCGTCACTATTCGAAAAGTACTGGCCGATGTTGATGAACGCGGCGTTTCCGCTTGCCATCAGATTGTCGGCGTTGTCGATCGAAAACGGCATCTGGAGCGGCGCGCTTGATCCGTTGTTCGGCTCGATTGTCGCAGTCAGACCAAGCGTGCTAGTCGGTGTGTATAGGCCTTTGACCGAAACCGGAATCGCGTTATCCGGGAACGCATAGCCGAGGGTGCCGCTATCGATCGCGCTCTGGTTGAACACCTGCCCCTTGTACTGCGTCGTGAACGTACCGTATTTGTCCAACGCAATGACAGTGGCATTCGCCGGCAACGCATTGTTCTGCTGCGTGCCGACGCCGAACACCAACTGGCCCGATACGCTTGCCTGACCCGTGGCAGGCACAGCGGGCAGATGGATCACCAGGCCGTTGTTGTCCGTGGCGAATGCGGCGACCGGATTCGTGACTTCTTTGCTCGCCAGCATGCGCGTGCTCACGCAACCGTTTTGCGTCGGGCAATAGTAGTAAAGACCGGGTACCGCTTTGGTCAAGGCATCCTGGGAATCGCCGGTGAAGTTGCCGACACCGAGAATGCCGCTGACTCCCATCACGTTGAGGGACCTGCCCAGGTCGCCGCCGTTGTGCGCAATACAGTCGTCCGGCGTGGAGAACGCGTCATCGGAAACCACCTGGATCGGGATATTGCTCGCCGTCTTGGCGCCGATCGTGATATCGGCGCGCTTGACCGACCCCCAGGTGTAGCCCGACGCGAACGGCGCGCACTCGGCAATCGGCGCCGAGCCGATCTTGTCGTCCACCGCGCCGGCTTGCGTGAGCAGCAAAGCGGCCAGCGTGGGTATCGCGCGGGCTGAAATGCGCACGCCTGTCGAGCCGGTGTCGACCAGCATGTTGTCGACGGTCACGCACTGGGGCGCGCCCTGTGTACCCGGCACGCAAACCTTGATCGACGCGAGAAGCCGGTTGACGTTGCCCGTCGATGTATCGACGCGAACCGGCACCGTGTTGTCGCCGGTGGCAGGAGTAGATGAATTGTTCGAGCTACCCGAACCGCCAGAGCCGGATGGCGCCGGGGTCCAGG
This sequence comes from Paraburkholderia phytofirmans, assembly GCF_046028095.1. Classification (GTDB taxonomy): domain Bacteria; phylum Pseudomonadota; class Gammaproteobacteria; order Burkholderiales; family Burkholderiaceae; genus Paraburkholderia; species Paraburkholderia phytofirmans_A. Next base: position 175,466 of record NZ_JAQQDJ010000010.1, on the reverse strand, counting down.
CGGGCTTGGCGTCCCATCCCATGGAGTTGCTGCCCTGGGTGCCACCCGAACTTCCGCCGCCTCCGCACGCGCAGAGAGCGAGCCCCACGAAGGCCGCGACGACCCATAGCGTCGTCTTCAATGTGTTCATGTTCCGTTTTTTCATGGCTCGACGTCGTTCTTATTTCAGATCGCCCGGACGCAGGCCTGCGGGCATCAGGCGAGGTAGCCAGGCCATACCGCTGAAGCGCCCCACGCGGCCAGCGGACTCGATACGAAAGTCGTCGTTGCCGTCGATCAGCGGCCCCGTGCCGGTCGCGCGGTTTTGCCCGGCGTTGACGAAATTGGGGAAGTAGCTGCCGAGCAGCGCCGTCATGTCTGGACGGATCGGTCCGTTCCACTTGACCGCGAACACGATGTTCGCGGGCAGCACGTATTCGCGGATGGTGACGCCGTTGGCGTCGACCGATTGGCGCATGGAGTAGGGCGCGCTGTTCGTCGGCTGAACGGTGGGTGTCGCGGCGGCGAATTGCGACGTAGCGCGTAGCGTGGCGGGCGAGGCCGCACCGCTGCTTGGCGCACCACCCAAGGTTGCATGCGATGCGAGCGGCAACAAGGTTGCGGCCAACATCGCGGACTTCAAAAATCTCATCACACGGCTCCCCAAAACGGTCGGAAGCATGGTGCCTGTGCGGTGCTCAGGAAACCGTATGAAATTTCGGAAGCGAGTGCGTGAAGCGGCGCAATGAAAGCCAGCCGTTAGCGTTCTGCAGAAGGGGGGCTTGGTTGAGCCGTAGGAAGATGGCAAGCCGCCGCTGAAACCGGTGCTCTGAAGGCTCGCGGTGAGCGATGCCGAGACCTACGGCAGGAGTGTGGCGCGAGCGGTAGTTCTCGCGGTCGGCCACGAGCGAGGCGCGCGCTTTACAACAGCGCGTCTTTGAAGAGCGCTGCGTCGTAGAACTGGGAAAAGCCGACGACGGCCTACGCGGCTAGTACGTGAAGCGCGAGGCCAGGCGCCAGAGGGGCCGTGAGGACCGGCTCCCGCTGGCGCGTCACTGCGGCCCGTACGATCAGTAAGTCGGAACGGACGGATCGACCTGACGCGACCACGCGTCGATCCCGCCTTGCAGATTGAAGACGTTGGTATGGCCGCGCGACTCGAGGAACATCGCGACCTGGGCGCTGCGCGCGCCGTGATGGCAGACGCAGACGATTTGCGCGTCGTCGTCGAGTTCTTCGCTGCGCGCGGGAATCTCACGCATTGGGATCAACACGGCGCCGGCGATCGACGCCGTCTGGATTTCCCACGGCTCGCGCACGTCGAGCAGCACGGGCGCGGTACGAGAAGTGTCGGCAAGCCATTCGGCGAGCGCCGGAGCGGTCAGATTTTGCATCAGCGGAACATCCGGTTCAGAGGACGCCAGCGCTGCCGGCCGTCCGGATCGTGTGAATCAGAACTTGAAACGCGACGGCTGCACGGCGTTGATGAGCGGCTCGACATACGTTTCGAACACGTCGGCAATGCGGTATTGCTTCTCGTCGATACGCGTGATGACCTGCGCCTTCATGACCGGCGCGGTGCCGACGAACGCCGCCAGGCGGCCGCCGATCTTCAGATGGTCGAGCATTTCTTGCGGCAGCACCGGCAGGCCGCCCGACACGCAGATCACGTCGTACGGCGCAGCGCCGGCCCAGCCGCGCGCGGCGTCGCCGGTGGCGACTTCGGCGTTCAGCACGCCGTTGGCGATCAGGTTGCTCTTCGCCAGTTCCGCCAGTTCCGGTTCGATGTCGACCGTCAGCACGTGCTGAGCGCGGTGCGCGAGCAACGCGGCCATGTAACCCGAGCCCGCGCCGATTTCCAGCACGCTTTCGTGCTTCTTCACCGCCAGTTCCTGCAGCACGCGCGCTTCGATACGCGGCGCCAGCATGTGCTGGCCGGCCGGCAGCGGAACTTCGAAGTCGACGAAGGCCAGCTCGCGATACGCGGTGGGGACGAAGTTTTCACGCTTGACGATCGAAAGCAGATTCAGCACGTCCTGGTCGAGCACTTCCCAGGGGCGGATCTGCTGTTCGATCATGTTGAAACGCGCTTGCTCGATGTTCATGGTGGGTTCGGCTGTATGGTTTGGCGAGTTTTGCGGGGTTTGCTGCGTTTTGCTTTCAGCCACTGACCGCCGGTCTTGCTCGCGCAACTCAGCACGCAAGGCCCGTCAGGGTAACTGCGGGATTGTACCAAATGACGGTGACGATCCGCGCCCTCGCGGGCAGGGTGCGGCGCCATCGCGAGACGAAAGGTGGCGGTGCCCGTCCGCGCACGCCCCCGTGTTAATCCCTAGCGATCTTTCCTTGCGCTTCCCGCGTCCATCGCTCAAGAATGTAATCGATTACATTTTCGAGGCGAGTTCACTTGTCCAGATCGTCGTCCAGGAAGGCTCCCGCAGCGGTGTCCGCGGCGCGTCCCCAGCCCGGCGTCGCGCCATTGCGCGGCGCGGCCGAAGGTATGTCGATTGCCGGCGTAGCTGAGCAGGCGGGCGTCTCGGTGGCGACGGTGTCGCGTGTGTTGAATGGCCACGAGAACGTGCGGCCGGCCACGCGCGACAAGGTGCTGGCCGCCGTCGATGCGAGCGGCTACCGCGTCAACGAACTCGCGCGTAACCTCCGCACCGCCGAAAGCCGCCTGCTGCTGACCATGGTTCCGGACGTCGGCAACCCCTTTTACGCGGAGATCGTGCGCGGCATCGACAGCGTGGCGCGTCAACATGGCTACTTCATGCTGCTGTGCGATACCGGCGCCGATCCGGGCCGCGAGCGCAGCTACTTCGATCTGCTGCGGCGGCGCCGCGCGGACGGCGCGATCTGTCTCGACCCGGCCACCATCCAGCAGGCGCTGGGCGAAGCCTCCAGCGCGCTGCCATGGGTCGCGTGCTGCGAGTTCGATCCGGAGATGGGCGTGCCGTATGTCGGCATCGACAACTACCGCGCCGCGGGCGACGCCGTCCGCCATCTGCTCGCGCGCGGCCACCGTCGTATCGGCCTTATCAATTCCGATGTCGATTACCTGTACGCACGGCAGCGTCAGCAGGGCTATCTGGACGCATTGACCGCAGCGGGCATCACGCCGGACGAACGCTGGCGCATGAACCTGAACAGCCTCGACTATGAAGCGGGCGCGTCGGCCGCCGCCACGCTAATGAATCAGCCGCAGGCGCCGGGCGCGATCTTCGCGGTCTCCGATACTTTGGCCATCGGCGTGATCCACGGCTTGCGCAGCGTCGGCAAGCGCGTGCCGGACGACATCGCGGTGGTCGGCTTCGACGACATCTCGCTCGCCGCGCAGATCGATCCGCCGCTCACCACCATCGCGCAGCCCATGCGCGAGCTGGGCGAAACCGCCGCGCGTCTGTTGCTGCAGCGGCTCGCCAATCCGTTGGCGAACGTGCCGGGCGTGCTGCTGCCGCATCGGCTCGTGATTCGCGGGAGCGCCTGAACCATGAGTCTCGCGATCCGTTTCGACGACATCCGCAAAGACTTCGGCCCGGTGCGCGTGCTGCACGGCGTCAGCTTCGAGCTGGCGCCGGGACGCATCTACGGTTTGCTCGGCGAGAACGGCGCGGGCAAATCCACGCTGATGAAGATCCTCGCCGGCTACGAGACCGCAACCTCGGGCACTTTGCTGGTCGATGGGCAAGCGCACCAATTCATCGGATCGCGCGACGCCGAAGCGCAAGGCATCGTGCTGATCCACCAGGAGTTCAATCTCGCCGAGCACCTGACGATCGCGCAGAACATGTATCTCGGTCATGAAAAAAAGCGCGGCTGGTTTGTCGACGATGCCGCGATGAACACCGAAGCCGCGCGTTTTCTCGCACAAGTCGGGCTGGAAAAAGCGCCGGACACGAAGGTGCGCGAATTGATCGTCGCGGAAAAGCAGATGGTGGAGATCGCGAAGGCGCTGTCCCGACGCGCGCGGCTGCTCATCATGGACGAACCCACCGCGACGCTCACGCCGTCCGAGACTGAGCGCCTCTTCACGCTGATGGCGAAGCTCAAGGCCGACGGCGTGACCATCATCTACATCTCGCACAAGCTGGACGAGGTGGAGCGCATCACCGACGAAGTGATCGTGATGCGCGACGGCCGCTTCGTCGCGCGCGGCGAAACTTCGGGACTCGCGCGACAGCAGATGGCGAACCTGATGGTCGGGCGCGAGCTCTCGGACATGTTTCCCGACAAGATCACCGTGTCCGCCGACGCGCCGCTCGCGTTGAAGGTGGAAGGCCTGGCTGTGCCGGATTGGGTCGATGACCTGAGCTTCGACGTACGCGCCGGCGAAGTGCTCGGTTTCGCGGGTCTGGTAGGCGCGGGCCGCACCGAAGCGTTCGAAGCGATCATCGGTCTACGCAAGCGCACGGCGGGCCGCATTGAAGTCGCCGGCCGTCCCGCCGATCTGAAAAGCCCGCGCGACGCGATGCGCCACGGCATCACGTATCTCAGCGAGGACCGCAAGGGCAAAGGCCTGCACGTGAACCTGAGCCTGCAGGACAACGTCACGCTGATGACGCTCGAACGTTACGCACATCCATTGCTCGACATGAAAGCGGGGCGCGCCGCGTTGACCAAAGCCGTGAGCGAATTCGGCATCCGCACGGGCGACCTGTCGAGCCGCGCGCGCATGCTGTCCGGCGGCAATCAGCAGAAGCTCGCGCTCGCCAAATACCTGCAGCCCGATCCGAACGTGATCGTGCTCGACGAACCGACGCGCGGCGTCGATGTCGGCGCGAAACGCGACATCTATTTTCTGATTCATCGTCTCGCCGCGCAGGGCCGCGCGGTGATCGTCATTTCATCCGAACTGATCGAGCTGATCGGACTGTGCCACCGCGTCGCCGTGATGCGCGCGGGACGCCTGCAAGCCACGCTCACGCTCGAACATCTGACCGAAGAGGAGTTGATCGCCCATGCGACCGGCACCCACTGAAGCCGTGCAATCCGGCCGCGCGTTGCGCTTCGCGCATCGACTGTATGCGCTCGGGCCGCTCGTCGGACTGATCGCGCTGTGCGTGATCGGTACGCTGCTCAACCGCGATTTCGCCACCGTCGACAACATGATGAACGTGCTCACGCGCACCTCGTTCATCGGCATCATCGCGGTCGGCATGACCTTCGTGATCATTTCGGGCGGCATCGATCTGTCGGTTGGCTCGATGGCGGCGCTGATCGCGGGCAGCATGATCTGGCTGATGAACGGACTCGCGGCGGGCGTCGGCGGACACGCGTTTCCGCCGCTGATGATTCTCACGCTCGGCATCGTGGGCGCGCTGATGCTCGGCGGCCTGTTCGGCTGCGCGCACGGCTTGCTGATCACCAAAGGACGCATCGAGCCGTTCATCGTCACGCTCGGCACGTTGGGCATCTTTCGCGCGGTGCTGACCTGGCTAGCCGATGGCGGCGCGCTGACTTTGGATAATTCGTTATCCGATCTGTACGGCCCGGTGTATTACGCGAGCCTGTTCGGCGTGCCGGTGCCGATCTGGGTGTTTCTCGTGGTCGCGGCCGGTGGCGCGTTGATTCTCAACCGCACGGCATTCGGCCGCCACGTGCAGGCGATCGGCTCGAACGAACAGGTCGCGCGTTACGCGGCGATTCGCGTCGACACCGTGAAGATCGTCACCTATGTGCTGCTCGGCATCTGCGTGGGAGTCGCCACCGTGCTGTACGTGCCGCGACTCGGCTCGGCCACGCCGACGACCGGTTTGCTATGGGAACTCGAAGCGATCGCTTCGGTGGTGGTCGGCGGCACCGCGCTCAAGGGTGGCGAAGGGCGCGTGATCGGCACGGTGATCGGCGCGATCCTGCTTTCGGTGATCGCCAATATTCTGAATCTGACCAGCATCATCAGCGTGTATCTGAACGCGGCGGTGCAGGGCGTAGTGATTATCTTCGTCGCGTTCGTACAACGTGGACGGCGGTAGCGGTGGCGCTTCATATTGCGCCTTGAATTTTGCAATCACGGCGAGTTGAGAATCGGGGCGCACGAACGCCTCACACAAGGAGACACAACCATGAAGCAGGTCATTCGAGCGGTCGGCGCCGGCATGCTGGCGTTGGGGATACTGGGCACGGCGAACATTGCGCGCGCCGATGAAAAAGTCACATTGGGCGTTGCGATTCCGACGGCCGACCACGGCTTCACGGGCGGCATCGTCTGGTGGGCGAACAAGGCCAAGACCGATCTGGAGAAGGCGCATCCCGATCTGAAGGTGATCGTGAAGACCGCGGCCGGCGCTCCTGAGCAGGCCAACCAGTTGCAGGATCTTGTGACGGTCAACAAGATCAATGCGCTCGTGATCTTCCCGTTTGAATCGGCCTCGCTCACGCAACCGGTCGCGCAGGTGAAGAAGAAGGGCGTGTACGTGACGGTGGTGGATCGCGGCCTGACCGACACCAGCGCGCAGGATGCGTACGTGGCGGGCGACAACACCGCGTTCGGCAAGATTCCGGCCGAGTTTCTGGCGAAGGAGCTGGGCGGCAAGGGCGATGTCGTCGCGCTGCGAGGCATTCCGACGACGCTCGACAACGAACGCTGGACCGCGTTTACCGGCGTGTTAAAGGCGTATCCGAACATCAAGATTCTCGATGCGAAGTACGCGAACTGGAATCGCGACGACGCCTTCAAGGTCATGCAGGATTACCTGACGCGCTTCAAGCATATCGACGCCGTCTGGGCCGCCGACGACGACATGGCCGTCGGCGTGATCAAGGCGATCGAGCAGGCCAAGCGCACCGACATCAAGATCGTGTTCGGCGGCGCGGGCTCGAAGGGCATGGTGAAGAACGTTATGGACGGCGCGCCGATGATCAAGGCCGACGTGTCGTACTCGCCGAAGTTCATCTACGACGCTATCAAGCTCACTGCCGAAGCGCGTCTGAAGGGCGACAAGCTGCCGGCCACCACGATCATTCCGTCGGTGCTGATCACGAAGGAAAACGCGCAGCAGTTCTATTTCCCGGACTCGCCGTTCTGACCTGAGCATCCGGGGCGCGCTGCCTGATGTCGTGCAGTGGGTGGCACAGCGAGCGCGCCCTCGTTCGAGGAACCGTACGATGAAAACCATCAAAGGGCCGGCGATCTTTCTCGCCCAGTTCATGGGCGACGAGGTGCCGTTCGACAACCTCGCGCATCTCGCCGAGTGGGCCGCGGGTCTCGGCTTCAAGGGGATTCAGGTGCCGTGCGACAGCCGCCTGATCGATCTCGAGAAGGCGGCGGCGAGCCAGACGTATTGCGACGGGTTGCGCGAGATCGTGGACGACGCGGGCGTGACGATCACCGAACTCTCGACGCATCTGCAAGGGCAGCTCGTCGCCGTGCATCCGGCCTATGACGCGTTGTTCGACGGCTTTGCCGCGCCGCATGTGCGCGGCGATCCGGCCGCGCGCACGCAGTGGGCGATCGAGCAGATGAAGCTTGCGGCGAAGGCTTCGCAGCGTTTGGGACTGACCACGCACGTGTCGTTTTCAGGGGCGCTAGCGTGGCCGTATTTGTACCCGTGGCCGCAGCGTCCCGCAGGTTTGGTCGAAGCCGCGTTCGACGAACTCGCGCGCCGCTGGACGCCGATTCTCGATGCGTTCGACGCGGCGGGCGTCGACGTGTGCTACGAACTGCATCCCGGTGAAGACCTGCACGACGGCGTGACCTTCGAGCGGTTTCTCGATGCAGTGAAGCAGCACGCGCGCGCGAACATTCTGTACGATCCGAGCCATTTCGTTTTGCAGCAGCTCGACTACCTTGCGTTCATCGACATCTATCACGAGCGTATCAAGGCTTTCCATGTGAAGGACGCGGAGTTTCGTCCGAACGGCAAGCAGGGCGTGTACGGCGGCTATAGCGGATGGGTCGAGCGGGCGGGGCGCTTCAGATCGCTCGGCGATGGCCAGATCGATTTCGGAGCGATCTTCTCGAAGATGGCGCAATACGATTTCCCCGGCTGGGCCGTGCTCGAATGGGAGTGCGCGCTCAAGCATCCGCACGACGGCTCGCGCGAGGGCGCGGAGTTTATTCAGCGGCACATCATCCGCGTGGCCGAGCATGCGTTCGATGATTTCGCCGGCAGCGGCGTGGACGCCGCGCAGTTAAAGCGTGTGCTCGGCATTTAAGGTGCGCGGCCATACCGCGAAGGAGTAACGGCGATGCCACAACGAAGGCTCAGGCTGGGGATGGTCGGCGGCGGGCAGGGCGCGTTCATCGGCGCGGTGCATCGGATCGCGGCACGGCTCGACGATCGGTTCGAACTGGTGGCGGGCGCGTTGTCGTCCGATCCGCAGCGCGCGCAGGCGAGCGCCGATGAGGCGGGAATCGCGCGCAGCTATGCGGACTGGCGCGAGATGGCGCGCGCCGAAGCCGCGCGCGACGACGGCATCGACGCGGTAGCGATCGTCACACCGAATCATCTGCACGCGCCGGTCGCGACGGCGTTTCTCGAAGCCGGCATTCACATCGTGTGCGACAAGCCGCTGGCGATTTCGCTGGCGGAAGGCGAGGCGCTGGCGAAACTGGCTCGCGAGAAGAACAAGCTGTTTGCGTTGACGCATACCTACTCCGGCTATCCGCTGGTGCGTCATGCCCGCGAGTTGATCGAACGCGGTGAGTTGGGCGAAATACGCGTCGTGCAGGTCGAATACGCGCAGGACTGGCTGGCGGAGCCGATCGAAACGAGCGGCACGAACAAGCAGGCGGGTTGGCGCACCGATCCGGCCTTAGCGGGGCCAGCGGGATGTCTCGGCGATATCGGCACGCATGCGTATCACCTTGCTGCATTCATCACGGGTATGACGCCGCATGCACTCGCGGCGGAAGTGCATACGTTCGTGCCGGGGCGCCGGATCGACGATCACGTGCAGGCGATGCTGCGTTATCCGAACGGCGCGCGCGGCATGTTGTGGGCGAGCCAGGTGGCGAGCGGCGCGGAAAACGCTTTGCGTTTGCGAGTGTATGGGACGAAAGCCAGCCTGAGCTTCGATCAGGAACATCCGAATGAATTGTGGTTCACGCCGTTGGGCGGCGCGGCGGAGCGCCTGACACGAGGGCGCGTGAAGAGCGCGATCGCGGCCCACGCGACGCGCGTGCCGTCGGGGCATCCTGAAGGTTATCTGGAAGCGTTCGCGCAGTTGTACAAAGACGCGGCGTTGCAGATCGAAGCGTTGGACGCGGGGCGCGCGCTGCCTACCGAGAGCCTGTTGCTGACGACGGTGGAGGATGGCGTGGCGGGGCTGCGATTTATCGAGGCGATGCTCGCGAGTAGTGCGGCGGATGGGCAGTGGCGGGAGATAAAACCCGCTTGACGCTGAATGCGTGACATGCGTGATTCACAAACATTGTCTCGACTAAAGTGAAGCGATGGCGAAGTCACCCTCTCCCGAAGCAAGTGGAAAGCACGGATGACAAACAGAAAGAGCGAGCCAGGCAACGCGAATGGCGAATCGACAAGGCCCTTGCCGAGCATCATCGGCGCGTGCTTGAACTCGCGTCTCCTACCGGAGCGACAAACTCAAGCACGCAAGGAAAACGGTCTTCAGGAAAGTGAAGCGACGTCTGTGCATCGCGCACATTATCGCCGGGTGTTGGCAGATCAAATACCCAGCCACCGCTCGATATCAGCCATCTGGCTGTTGGCGAGTGTTTCACCGTTGAAGTACCGGCGCACCAGATCTGGCGTCAACTGTCCGAAACCGTCGTCGATCATTTCCTGCTGTAACCCCTCCGGAGCCGGCTCGTTGCCGTCCAGCCAGTTCAAGATGGCATCGCGCACACGCGGTTGCATGTTGTTCGCGATTTGATCGTCACCGCTTACGAATTGGCGCATTTCCGCACGCCCCCAACCCGGGACCGTGGCCGCACCGCCTGCCTCACCGGCACCGGATGGTCCCGCGACGGGAGAAGACGAGGGTCCGGCTGCGGGCGACGACGCGGACGGCTCCACGCGCTGTCGCTTGGCCGGCGGCTCAGGATTCTCCGGGTCGGAGATAGGCTCAACATAGGCCTGCTTCGACGGCGACCAGTAGCCGTAACCATGCTCGACGTCCTTGACCGAAGACTCGGGCACTCCGGTCTGTTGCGCAATCTGTTGGGGGGATAAGTGGCCTTCGTCGTAGAGCTCGAGGATCTGATCATACTGTTGCCGGGTCATTGGCTCGACGGTGGGCTGCGGCGCGGGTTCGGTCGGCGCCGTCGGATCTGCCGCTCGTCCGGCGCCACCGGCGGCCGCGCGCGCGCGGGCCTGCTCAATTATTTGTTTGGGCTTCCCCGTTTCGGTCGCATAGCGCATCGCGCCACGGTAGGCCACGGAGATATTTCCATTTGTCAACTTATCGGCGAGCACTTGCAGCGGCACTCCGGCTTCCAACTGCTCATAAATGGGTCTTCCCCAAGTGGTCCCGAGCTTTTGCTCGCTGGAAGTTATCTCTATTTTCGGCAATCCGTGATCATCTGCATACTTTGTGTAGTATTTTTGAGCGCTACTTTCCGATATACCCCGTTTTTTTGCGATCTCGCTATAACTGAGACCGGTGTCGTAGTCCGTGTAGACCTGCCGCCCCAGCTCGTCTGTGTACTTCGACGGGGCTCCACCCTTCAGCCCGGTATCCGTATTCACTTCCCAGTTCCCGTCGCTGTTCAGCCGCACCGCATATGACGGCTTCGTGCCGCCTTCCGGCGACTGCACTCTCCACGTTCCATTGTCACGGTCGTAGGCCACTGCGTACGTCTTGTCGCCCTGCTGGATAAAGCCCCGGCCCTTGCTGTCACGATAGATGCCGCGGAATTGCGGGTCCGGCGTCAGCTCGCCTGCCGGCTTGCTCAGGTAAGTGTCGGGCACGTCCGGTACCCCTCGGGCGCCATCTGGCCCGGCGTGTGACGCCTGCCCCGCTGCCGGGTGGCCGAGGCCGTCCACGCCACCGCCGCCGTCCGTGCCCGACGGCTTGCCGTTGCTCTCCCCCGTCTTGCCCGCACCCGGGCCAACTTCGCCCTCGCCACCGGGATGCATTTCGGAGCCGCCCTTCCCACCCTCGATTTCCCCAGCCCCGATTTTCCCGCCCACCCGTCCCCCTGGAATCTTCGCTTCCCCGGCTATTCCGCCAAGCACATTGGTGAACAGGTCGATACCCAGTTTCTCCTCGGGCGTTAGCGAGTCGGCGGGAACGAGATAGTCCGTAAACAGATTCACGCCCGGCACGAGCCCAACCGTGATCCGGCCAATCACGTCCTCAGCCTGCTGCAGCCACTTCGGCCTGGGAGGCATGTGCGCATCCACAACTGCCTTTTCCAACGGGCCGCCCTGACGGACCGCGCCATACATCGTGGAGTTCTCGCCGATACCCATGTATGCCGTCTGGTAGCGGTACAGCAGAGCCCCTGCGAAGTTTCCCATCGGCAGATCATCGGCATGGATGTTTGTGAAATCCTGTGGCGGCTGCGGCGGCTTTACACCGTCCCGCAACGCATAGTCAGGGGTGGTCATCCGGGCAAAGTACGGCAGCTGGGCACTCGCCCATGCGCTCTTTTGAGCCGCATCTTTGTACCAGTTGTTGAGGGCCTGGAAATGCTTGGGATCGTGCTGCATCCGGTAAAGAAATTCCTGTGCGTTGCGCGGTGAGGTAAATGCCTTTTCGGCAAATTTCTGAAGCCGGGCAAACGACATCCTGCCAGTCTCCTGATCATCACCCTGCAGCCCGCTTGCTTCCTTTAGCGCCAGATCCAACTCCCTGTCGGCCTCGGCCCACTGCGCATCAGTCTGCGCATGCGCCCGCGTAATAGCGCTTGCTATCTGCTGTTGCATCGTCTGACGGATCCCGGCCGCCTGCCGGAAAAGCGCCTCGCGTTCCGCGGGTGTTTTCGCCTGCTCGAATTGTTGACCCAGGAGCCTGAGCAGCGCGACCTGCTGCTTTCCCGCAGCGCCCAGATACTGCGACCCGTAGGGCGGCGTGAACTCCAGCTTCACCCGTTGCGCCGGATCGTTCATCACCTGCTGGTATGCCGCATCCACCGGCTCTCGCACGCACGTCGTGAGCGCACTGGCAATCTTCTGGCGATCGCTGGCAGAGGTCGCGTGTTCGTATGCGTCGATCGCTGCCGCCGCCATGCCGAGGTATCGCTCGCGCGCTTGCTGGGGAAGCGCAGCGATTTTCTGCAGGAGCATGGTTACCTGCTGGTCGAACTGCACCGCGTCCTGAGGCATGCCGCGCAGACCGCCGCCCTGCAGATCCGCGAGCGCGGTGGCGTTCTTGCTGTCGTCCGGATGGTTCGTACTGTTCTCGTAACCGTCGACCAGATGTCCTGCCTCCACTGACGAAATGGCTGGGCCGCCTGTTACGGGCGCGCGGGGCTGGGTCGTGGCCGGCTGGGTGATGCCGAGGTGCCCGAGCGTCGACGGGGACGGGGATGGTCGGGCACGGTTGGCGTTTGGCTGTCTCTCGCCGCCAGTCAACGATCGCCGCCCGGCGCCGGGCGATCCGTTTGACAGTTGCTGTTGCGTGACGGCATCGCCGCCTTCGGGACTGTCGTCGTCGTTCAGCTTCAAATTCTGGTCATCCTTGTCATCGGACGTTGAAATGGGAGTATGAGTAGTTGCGCTAGAGACATACATATTGATTCTCCGGAAAGCAAAACGAGGCCGCCCGCGATCGACCGCTCCATCCACGCAGGCGTAGGCTGCACGCCAGCTGAACTTCGCGTTCGCCGGCGCTCCAGGTCAGTTTGCTTTGCGCGTTTCTGGTGTGGTGGTAACGGAGTAGGCGCCCGGGCTTTGTCACGTTGGTCCAGCGAAGTCACCACGTTTGGAGGACATGGACTGTGTGCTCATCGGCTGAACGGATTTTTGGGCGACGCCGTTCAATCCGCGCCAAGCCGGGTGCGGCGCGATGAGGTGGACTGAAGAAAGTGGAGATCGGTTTCGCGTATTGACCCTCCCGAAGGTTTACGCCGCTCGGTCTGCGTGATGCGTTTCTGGTTGCTCTGCTCGTCGAGAAGGTGTGCGATCTGCGCACGCAACTGTTGCATCTTCTGCGTCAGCTGCAGCAGTTCATTCACGTACTTCTGCTGGAAAGCCAGCGCCGACTCCTCCCATGCGCGCGCAAAGCGGCACGCCGCTTTTCAATTTGTTTGATCAGCGTGTTGAATGCCTTCTGGCCCTTCGACTGGGTGGGTTGGTTGTGGCGCGATGCTGAGGGATTTAGCGCTTGTCCGGGGCATGGAGCCGGTATGTTTCATCATTAAATCAGATGAACGCTGCCTAGCTGCCCTTGCTCTTCTTGATCTGCTCTTCGAACGCGATGTCCAGCTTGCTCGCCTTGCGCGGCTTGGGTGGACCGAAAGCGTCGACGAATTTGACGAAGTCATCGAGCGTCAGCGGATCGGAGACTTTTTTGTCCGTGCCGCTCGATTTGTCGACCAGATAGAACAGGCCGCCGGACAGGCTGATCGCGGCGAACTGCGGATTGCCGCTGCGGGCTTTTAGCCGCTCGACGGCGTGGATGGCTCGGGTGGTGCGCATGATGGGAAGGCGTCTAACAGAAGGTCCGGACTTTAACAGTAATCCAGCCCGTGCCTGACTCTTGCAAGGAACGGGCAGACCACGATGCCTTCAGCCGCAGCCCGGATTTGTACGATTTTTTTGATATGTACGATTTTATGATGCGCTGCTAAAAAATCGTACACATGCAAATTTATGCCGCGTGCCGCCAATTCCTTTCTTGAAGCCCAGGTGCTCGCCGACGCATGCGACGCCTTTGGGCGCTCTACCGGCATTTTCAGGGCAACGCCTGCTCGCAAGCATGTTTCGTATAGCGACGCGTCGATCTCTTTCGACCTTGCCGGACGGAAATTCGAAATGCCTACGCTCGTCACGACCCGGCTGGGACTGGCGGAGATGGCAAACACTCTTCTTGCGGAAAGCCGGTCTTCTGCGATGGAGCCACATTCGCTCTACCGCCGGCTCATGCTGGTCGCTCCTTACGTCGAGCCGCAACTCGCCCGGCCGCCTGATCAAGCAGAACGTGCCGTTCCTGGACGCAGCGGGCAACGTCTTTCTGAGCGAGCCCGAAGGTATGGTCATGATTAGCGGCCGCCCAAGGGCGAAGTTGTAATGAATGTGCTGGGGTTCCGGGAGGCCGTCGACGAGTCCGTTGAAATCGATCTGGGCGATGGGCTCATGGTGCCGGTTGTAACTCTGCCCGCGCTTGTGCTTCTGAAAATTCTTGCGTGGCGTGACCGGCGAGTCTCGAAGAATAACGACGCATCTGACCTGCTTCTGATTCTTCGCAACTACGGCCAAGCGGGCAACACGGCCCGCATCTTGGACGACGGCGCAGACCGTGTCGAGCAGAACGGCTTCGATGTCGATCTCGCCGCATCCGCGCTACTCGGGCGCGAATCGCGGCAGATCGCTTTACCGGCATCGTTTAATGCAGTTTCGGCAATCCTTTCGGATGATGCCGTGTATGACACGCTGAGGCGCGACATGCAGGCACGTGCCGTCGCCCAGACGCTGGACGACTTCGCCGATGGATCCGACCGGACGTTGTCAGCATTCCGGAACGCACTTCTGGGCACATCGGCCGGCGTTTGACCGGGTCAAGAGCCGGCCGTGAGCTGCCTCACTGGCTCAAATAAACAAACTTCCCGTTCTTGATCACACCCATCACGCTCGCCCGCTGATCCAACCCCACGTGATCCTTCGGGCTCGTGTTGACCACACCGTTCGGCACGACCAGTTCATGCGCGTGCTCCAGTTCCTCACGCAGCGCGGCGCGGAACGCCGGCGTGCCCGGCTGCGCCGTCTTCAACGCGCGGGCCACGGCGTCCTGCAAACGCGGAAACACGCCCGCAGCATCGCCAGCGAATTGCGTGACACTGCCCGGGCCGTACTTCGCCTCGTATTCATTCGTGAACGCGAGCGCCGCCTTCTTCGCCGGATGATCGGCCGGCAGCGTGCGCGCCACCACGACCGGCTGGGTCGGGAACAGCGTGCCTTCCACGTCCTTGCCGCCCAGCTTGATGAACTCCGGCGTGGCGATGCCGTGCGTCTGGTAGATCGGGCCTTTGAAGCCTCGCTCGATCAGCGTGCGTTGCGGCAGCACGGTCGGTGTGCCGGCGCCGGCGATCAGGATCGCGTCCGGCCTGGCGGCCATCAGCTTCAGAATCTGGCCGGTGACGCTCGCGTCGGTGCGGTTATAGCGCTCGGTGGCGACCAGTTGAATATGGCGCAGCGCCGCTAACTTGCTGAACTCGTTGAGCCAGCTTTCGCCGTAGCCGTCGGCGAAACCGATGAAGCCCACTGTCTTCACGTTGTGGTTCGACATGTAGCGCGTCATCACGTCGGCCATCGCGCTGTCGGTCTGCGCCATCTTGTAGGCCCACACCTTCTTGCCTTCCTGCGGCTCCACGACGCTTGCCGAGCCGATCAGCGTGATCATCGGCGTCTGGCTCTCGGCGACCGGATCGAGCGCGGCCATCGCCGCCGGCGTGATGTTCGGGCCGACGATCACGTCCACATGATCCTCGTTGATCAGCTTGCGAATGTTGCGCACGGCGGCGCCGGGGTCGGAGGCGTCGTCGAGGAAGATGTAGTCGGCTTTCTGGCCGGCGATCGTGGCCGGCCACATCAGCATCGCGTTCTTGCTGGTGATGCCGATCACGGCCGCCGGGCCGGTGCTCGACAGATCGATGCCGACCTTGATGTCGGCGTGTGCAGCGGTGGCGAGCAGGAGCGCGCCAAAACCGAAAGCGGCGGCGAGGCCGCTGAATTTTTTCTTATACGACGTCATCGAAGGGTCTCCGTAGCGAGAAGCGGTAGTGATATCAAAGTTCGTAGGTTTCGTGTTCGCCCTTGAGCGCCTGCTCGATCAGCTTGCGGTTCATGCTCGGCGACAGCAGCTCGACGAGCGTATACACATAGCTGCGCAGATAGGCGCCCTGTTTCAGCGCGACCCGCGTCACGTTGCTGCCGAACAGGTGGCCGACCGGCATGGCACGCAAATGGCGGTCGCGCTCGGCGTTGAACGCGATATCCGCCATGATGCCGACGCCGAGACCCAGTTCCACATAGGTCTTGATCACGTCGGCGTCGATTGCCTCGAGCACGATGTCCGGATGCAACCCGCGCAGACGGAACGCCTCGTTGATCTTGGTGCGGCCGGCGAACGCGTTGTCGTACGTGATCAGCGGATACTGGGTCAGATCATCCAGCGACAAAAGTTTGCGGTCGAGCAGCGGATGATCCGGTTGCATCACCGCGATGTGGTGCCACTGGAAGCAGGGCAGCGAGACCAGCTCCTTATAGTTAGCGATCGCTTCCGTGGCGATACAGAGGTCGGCCTGGTCGTGCAGCACCATCTCGGCGACCTGAGTCGGGCTGCCTTGCAGAATCGAAAGGTGAACTTTGGGAAAGCGCTTCTTGAACTCGGCGATGGCGGCCGGCAGGGAGTACCGCGCCTGCGTGTGGGTGGCGGCGATCACCAGATTGCCCTGATCTTGCGCCGCGTAATCTTTACCGACCCGTTTAAGGCTCTCCACCTCCTGCAGGATCTTCTCGACTGACTGCAAAATGATGCGTCCCGGCTCGGTCAACGAGCGCACGCGCTTGCCGTGCCGCGTGAAGATTTCCACGCCCAGCTCGTCTTCCAGCTCGATGATTGCCTTGGAAACGCCCGGCTGGCTTGTAAACAGCGCCTTGGCCGCTTCCGTCAGGTTGAAGTTCTGCCGCACAGCCTCGCGGACGAAGCGGAATTGATGCAGGTTCATATATAACCTCTCCGCATATCAAAAGAATTTTTTAGTCGTTTGAAATATAAGGGCAGTTTATTACGATCTGTCCATCTTTTTCAATATGGATATCTGTATTTGTCATAAGCAAATGAACGATGGGTCTAAACGTTCGTCTGCGGATGGTGACAAACAGGGTATCCAAGGCGCGGCGAAACCGGATCGCGGCGTATCACTTGCAAAAAATTGGGGTCCCCGAATGTACCAATACGATCAGTACGACCAGACCATCGTCGATGAACGGGTCGCGCAGTACGCCGATCAGGTTCGCCGCCGCTTGTCGGGCGAATTGAGCGAAGAGGAGTTCCGTCCGCTGCGCCTGCAGAACGGCCTGTACATGCAGCGTCACGCGTACATGCACCGCATCGCGATTCCGTACGGCAACCTGCGCAGCGACCAGATGCGCGTGCTCGCGCAGATCGCGCGCGAACACGACCGCGGCTACGGCCATTTCTCGACGCGCTCGAACATCCAGTACAACTGGATCAAGCTCGAAGAAACGCCGGAAATCCTGCGCAAGCTCGCCGCGGTGCAAATGCACGGCATTCAGACTTCGGGCAACTGCATCCGCAACATCACCGCCGACCAGTTCGCCGGCGTCGCGCCGGATGAAGTCGTCGATCCGCGTCCGTGGGCCGAAATTCTGCGTCAATGGTCCACGTTCCACCCGGAGTTCGCGTGGCTGCCGCGCAAGTTCAAGATCGCCGTGTCGGGTTCGAAGGAAGACCGCGCTGCCGTGCAGATTCACGACATGGGCGTGTATCTGCGGAAGAACGAGCAGGGCGAGCTGGTGGCCGATATCCTGGCCGGCGGCGGCATGGGCCGTACGCCGATCATCGGCGCGATCATCCGCAAAGATCTGCCGTGGCAACATCTGCTGACGTACTGCGAAGCCGTGCTGCGTGTGTATAACCGCTACGGCCGCCGCGACAACATGTACAAGGCGCGCATCAAGATTCTCGTGAAGGCGTTGAGCCCGGAGAAATTCTCGGCGCAAGTCGAAGAAGAATGGCAGCACCTGAAGGACGGTCCTTCGACGCTCACGCAAGCCGAAGTGGATCGCGTGTCGCAGTACTTCCAGCCGCCGGTGTACGAAAAGCTCGCCGACACGGACGCTTCGTTCGAAAAGCATCTGCTGGAAAACCGTGCGTTTGCCCGTTGGGTCGAGCGTAACGTGCGTCCGCACAAGGTGTCGGGCTACTCGTCGGTCACCTTGTCGTTGAAGCCGACCACGATCGCTCCGGGCGATGCAACCGATACGCAGATGGAAGCCGTCGCCGATTGGGCCGACGAGTATTCGCTCGGCGAAATCCGTGTGTCGCACGAACAGAACCTGATCCTCGCCAACGTGAAGAAGCGTGACCTGTTCGCGCTGTGGGAAAAGGCCAAGGCGCAAGGTTTCGCGACGCCGAATATCGGCTTGCTGACCGACATCATCGCGTGCCCGGGCGGCGACTTCTGCTCGCTCGCGAATGCGAAGTCGATTCCGATCGCGCTGGCCATTCAGGAACGCTTCAACGATCTGGACTACGTGTACGACCTCGGCGACGTGTCGCTGAACATCTCGGGCTGTATCAATGCGTGCGGTCACCATCACGTCGGCAACATCGGCATTCTGGGCGTCGATAAGGACGGCTCGGAGTGGTATCAGGTGACGCTCGGCGGCGAGCAAGGTACGGGCGCTACTGGCGCGCACCTCGGCCGCGTGATCGGCCCGTCGTTCTCGGCGGAAGAAATGCCGGACGTGATGAGCAAGGTGATCGATACGTTCGTGGAAAACCGCCACGAAGGCGAGCGCTTCATCGAAACGTACAACCGCATCGGCATCACCCCGTTCAAGGAACGTGTGTACGCCTCGCGTCAACCGGCTCACGCGTAACCGCGAAAAGGATACTGAACAGATGGCTTCTATCATCAAGAATCGCGCGATCGTCAACGATGACTGGACGGTGGTGCGCGCCGCTGAAGACGGCACGCTGCCCGCAGTCGATGCATTGCCCGCAGGCAAGGTGCTGGTGCCGCTCGCGCTGTGGCAGGGTGAACGCGATGCGTTGATCGCTTCGCGCAGCGCCGCTGAAATCGGCGTGTGGCTCGCGCCGGATAGCGAACCGGCGGATATCGTCGCCGACTTCGACAAGATCGCGCTGATCGGCGTGGACTTCCCGGTGTTCCGCGACGGCCGCGGCTATAGCATCGGCCGCCTGCTGCGCGAGCGCTATGGTTACAAGGGCGAACTGCGCGCAATCGGCGACGTGCTGCGCGATCAACTGGCGTTCATGTTCCGTTGCGGCTTCGACGCTTACGCATTGCGTGCGGACAAAGATTTCGACGACGCGCTCAAAGCGTTCGATGAATTCAGCTTCAACTATCAGGGCGCGGTGAACTCAGTGCCGCTGTTCCGCCGCCGTGAAGCGGGCGAACTGGCGAAGGCCTCGGCATGAGCGAAGTTCAAGCCCTCACGCCGGAACTCGCCGCGAAGGTCGAGCGCCTCGATGCGCTGCTCGACTCGATCGCCGCGCGTCACGAGAACGTGAAGCTCGCCTGCAGCCTCGCAGCGGAAGACATGCTGCTCACGCACGCGATTCTGTCGCGCGGCGTGAAGATCGGCATCTTCTCGCTGAACACGGGCCGTTTGCATGCGGAAACGCTCGGCATGCTCGATCGCGTGAAAGAGCGCTACGGCTACGACATCGAACAGTTTCATCCGCAAGCTGCGGCGGTCGAGGAATACATCGGCTCGCACGGTCTGAACGCATTCTATGAAAGCGTCGATCTGCGCAAGCGCTGCTGCGAAATCCGCAAGGTCGAGCCGTTGAACCGCGCGCTGTCGGATGTCAGCGCATGGGTCACGGGCCAGCGTCGCGAGCAATCGGTGACGCGTGCTGAGTTGCATGCTGAAGAGCATGACGCCGCGCGCAACATCGCCAAGTTCAATCCGCTGACTGACTGGACCGAGGCCGAAGTGTGGGCCTATCTGAAAGCGTTCGATGTACCGGTCAATCCGCTGCATGCGCGCGGCTACCCGAGCATCGGCTGCGAACCGTGTACGCGCGCCGTGCGCCCCGGCGAAGATAGCCGGGCAGGGCGCTGGTGGTGGGAGTCGCGCGATACGAAGGAATGCGGCCTGCACATCACGACGATTACGCCGATCGCGGTCGATCGCAGCGCAAACGCCTCGGCCTGAAGTTTGAGCGAACGGGCCTTGGTTTCCGGCCCGAACACCGCACATACCGATTTGAATACCTCCGCGACACGAGCAACCGCTTGCGACGCGAACCAACGAAGGACCCAGATATGAGCACCACGCTCGATTCCACTGTGAACGCACCGCTCGCCAACACGGCAAACCGTATGGATCACCTCGACTGGCTCGAAGCCGAGTCGATTCACATCCTGCGCGAACTGGTCGCCGAATGCAGCAAGCCCGCGCTGCTGTTTTCGGGCGGTAAGGATTCGGTCGTGGTGCTGCACCTCGCGCTGAAGGCCTTCGGTATCGGCGCGAATCGCAAGACCGTGCTGCCGTTCCCGCTCGTGCATATCGACACCGGTCACAACTACGAAGAAGTGATCGACTTCCGCGATCGTCGCGCGAAAGAGATCGGCGCTGAACTCGTGGTCGGTCATGTCGAAGATTCGATCAAGCGCGGCACGGTACGTCTGCGTCGTGAACTGGATTCGCGCAACGCCGCGCAGGCCGTGACGCTGCTCGAAACCATCGAAGAATATGGCTACACCGCGCTGATCGGCGGCGCGCGCCGCGACGAAGAAAAGGCCCGTGCGAAAGAACGGATCTTCTCGTTCCGCGACGAGTTCGGCCAATGGGATCCGAAAGCGCAGCGCCCGGAACTGTGGAGCCTGTATAACGCGCGTCTGCATAACGGCGAACATTTGCGCGTGTTCCCGATTTCGAACTGGACCGAACTCGACGTGTGGCAGTACATCGCTCGCGAACAGCTCGAACTGCCGTCGATCTATTACGCGCATCAACGCGAGATCGTGCGCCGCAATGGCCTGCTCGTGCCGGTTACGCCGCTCACGCCGAAGCGTGAAGGCGAAGTCAGCGAAACGGCGCTGGTGCGCTTCCGCACCGTCGGCGACATTAGCTGCACGTGCCCGGTGGAAAGCGATGCGGACGATCTCGAGAAGATCATCGCCGAAACGGCCGTGACCGAAATCACGGAACGCGGCGCGACGCGGATGGACGATCAGGTCTCCGAAGCCGCGATGGAACAGCGTAAGAAGCAAGGTTATTTCTAAGCACACGGACGAGGGTAAAGCAATCATGAGCGGTATTCACCAACCAGAAGACCTCGGCGTGCTGCGTTTCATTACCGCGGGCAGCGTCGACGACGGCAAGAGCACGTTGATCGGCCGCCTGCTGTACGACAGCAAGGCTGTGCTTTCAGATCAACTCTCGGCGCTGTCGCGCGCGAAGAATAAGCGTACCGTCGGCGACGAAATCGATCTGTCGCTGCTGACGGACGGCCTCGAAGCCGAACGTGAGCAAGGCATCACGATCGACGTCGCGTACCGTTACTTCGCGACCGCGAAGCGCAAGTTCATCATCGCCGATACGCCGGGCCACGAGCAGTACACGCGCAACATGGTGACGGGTGCGTCGACCGCGCACGCGGCGATCATTCTCGTCGACGCGACGCGTGTGACTTTCGTCGATGGCGTGGCGCAATTGCTGCCGCAAACCAAGCGTCATAGCGCGATCGTCAAGTTGCTCGGTTTGCAGCACGCGATCGTCGCGATCAACAAGATGGACCTGGTCGATTACAGCGAGCAGCGCTTCAACGAGATTCGTGACGCGTATGTCGAACTCGCGCGTCAACTGGGGTTGAACGATGTGCGCTTCGTGCCGGTGTCGGCGCTCAAGGGCGACAACATTGTGACGGCGAGCGAAAGCATGCCGTGGTACGCGGGCGAGCCGCTGCTGGACCTGCTCGAAGCGTTGCCGGTCGAAGTGCCGACGGGTCAGGCGCTGCGTTTCCCGGTGCAGTGGGTGGCGCGTCAGGATGGCAGCCAGGCCGACGATTTCCGCGGCTACATGGGCCGTGTCGAAGCCGGTGAAGTGAAGCTCGGCGATACGATCGTCGTGCTGCCGGCCAATCGTGAAGCGACGGTTGCAGAGATCATCGCGCCGGTGCCGGGCGGCACGGCTGCGGTGGACCGCGCGTTCGCCGGTCAGACGGTGACCATCCGTTTGGCGGAAGACGTCGACGTGTCGCGTGGCGACACCTTCGTGCTGCGTGAAGCGGCGCCGGAGCCGGCGAAGAAGCTGGAAGCCGATCTGTGCTGGTTCGACGACACGCCGCTGTCGACGCAACGCAAGTATCTGTTGAAGCAGACCACCAATACGGTGTTCGCGCGCATCGGTGCGATCAAGGAAGTGCTCGACGTGCACACGCTGTCGCAGGCGACCGATCGCAAGGATCTGACGATGAACGATATCGGCCGCGTGGCGCTGACGTTGCAGAAGCCGCTGGTGTGCGATGTGTATGACTCGCATCAGGGTACGGGTGCATTCGTGCTGATCGACGAAGCGACGCACCACACCGTTGCTGCCGGGATGATCCGGGCGTTTTCGGCTTAAGCGGGCGAGGGCGCATGGCGACGCAATGCGTGGCCCGCGCCCCAACCAACAGGTTGATTCAAATGGGTAAGGTTTATCTGATCGGCGCGGGGCCCGGCGCTGCGGACCTGATTACGGTACGCGGCGCGCGGCTGCTCGGCACCGCCGACGTGGTATTGCACGACGCGCTGGTCGAACCGGCCATGCTCGATTACGCGCCTGCGCACGCGCGGCGGATTGCGGTGGGCAAACGCTGCGGGCAATTGTCGACGGCCCAGCAGTTCATCAACAAGCAGATCGTCGATGCCGCTTTGGAGCACGACGTGGTGGTGCGCCTGAAAGGCGGCGACCCGATGCTGTTCGGCCGCGCCGACGAAGAAATGCGGGCGCTGGAAGCGGCCGGCATCGACTATGAAGTGGTGCCTGGAATTACCGCTGCGCTGGCGAGCGCGGCGTCGTTAAAGCGCTCGTTGACGCTGCGGGGTGTATCGCGCAGTGTCGCGCTGGCCACGTTCAGCCGTGCGCCGGGTTCCGACGAGATTCGTGAACAGGTCAACGCGGACTCGCTCGTGTTTTACATGGGCCGCGATAGCGGCGTCGAGATCGCACAGCAGTTGATCGATGCGGGCAAGCCTGTTGCCACACCTGTGGCGATTGTCGAAGCTTGCAGCACCGAGCGCGAGCGCATGCTGACGCTCACACTCGAAGAACTCGCAGCCGGCGACGCGCAGCGCTGGGTCGATGCATCGCAGCCGAGCCTGCTGATGATCGGCGACGCGTTTGCCGAGCGGCGGCTCGACGTGGTGCGTG
This sequence comes from Paraburkholderia phytofirmans, assembly GCF_046028095.1. Classification (GTDB taxonomy): domain Bacteria; phylum Pseudomonadota; class Gammaproteobacteria; order Burkholderiales; family Burkholderiaceae; genus Paraburkholderia; species Paraburkholderia phytofirmans_A. The sequence goes on along the minus strand of NZ_JAQQDJ010000010.1, from coordinate 152,286 downwards.
CGGCCGACGGAATGCTGGTCGCCGCGTAAGCCATCGTCCCCGAAATCAGCCTCGCAACTCCCCCGGCCCTTTCCCTGTCCAGCGCTTGAGTGCCCGCCGGAAATTCGCCGGATCGCTGAAGCCGAGCAGCATCGCGATGTCGTCGGTGCTCATCTTCGTGGTCTTCAGATATTCGGTGGCAAGCGAACAGCGCACGTCGTCGACGATTGCGACGAACGACGTGCCTTCGCTCTCCAGCCGCCGTCGCAACGTGCGGCTCGTCATCTTCAATGCTTGCGCGGCTTCTTCCATCCCCGGAAATTCGCCGGGCTTGCGCATCAGCATCTGATACACCTCCCCCGATACGCCGACCGAAGTCTTTGCCTGCCCGATCAAGCGGTCGCAGGTTTCCTGCAATAACGTGGCGGTGAGCCGGTGCGCGAGCTGCGGCTTCTGCTCGAGAATGCTGCTGTCGTAATGAAGCTCGCATTGCGGCTGATCGAAATAGCACGGACAGCCGAGGTATTCGCTGTAGACGTTCGCATGCGCGGGCGCCGGATACGAAAAGCAGGCTTTGGTCGGCGGACAGCTTCGGCCCGCAACGTCCTGAAGATGCGTGACGTGCTGCATGAACTGTTGTTCGAGCAGGAACTGGCGCAGTTCGGGCGACGGACTGGAGATGAAAGCGTCCGGAAAGGTCCAGATGCCTTCGTCCGGATATTCGGTCCATTCGATCGTGAGCGTCGGCGTCGCAAGCTGGTGATACTTCACGCCCAGCCGGAAGTAATCGCGCAACGACAGGCAGGACATCAGCGCGTAGCCGTACATCCCGTACGCGGACAGATGCAGCCGCGAGCCGGTGATGAACGGCGTCGCCGGACTGCATGACAGCAGGATCGCATTGCGGCACACGGCCACGTATTGCCGCACCGAAGTTAGCGCCGCCGCATCGTTGATCCGCTCGGCGTCCACACCGCTGCCTTTCAGGCACTCCTCGGGCGCAATACCCTGTTCGCCGAGGACTTCGACCAGCGCGGCGATCTTGTACGGCGCGTAAATACGCTCGTTCTGCAACGGCAACTTCGACGGCATGGCTTCACCTCAGATTGTCCCGGAACAACATCCGCGTGTCCGAAAATGACCTTACGGGCGGCATCGTATCCCACTAACATCGGTATCACAACAGGCAGTCCATTCGTGGATCGCCGCCGATAAGGAGACACCCTTGCTCAACCGCAAAGTCATTATTTCCTGCGCAGTGACCGGCGCGACGCATACGCCGTCGATGTCCGAATATCTCCCTCTGACGCCGGCGCAAATCGCCGCCCAGTCGATCGAAGCGGCCGAAGCCGGCGCCGCGATCCTGCATCTGCACGCGCGCAATCCCGCCGACGGCAAACCGACGCCTTCGCCCGAAGTGTTCCGGCAATTCGTGCCCGCGATCGTCGAGGCCACCGACGCGGTCATCAACATCACGACCGGCGGCAGCACGCGCATGACGCTCGCCGACCGGCTCGCCTACCCGCGCCTCGCGAAGCCGGAAATGTGCTCGCTGAACATGGGCTCGATGAATTTCTCGATCCACCCGATCGCCGCGCGCATGCAGTCGTGGCGCTATGACTGGGAGAAGGACTACATCGAAGGGATGGAAGACACGATCTTCCGCAATACCTTCAAGGACATCAAAAGCATCCTGCTCGAATTGGGCGAGACCGGCACGCGCTTCGAGTTCGAATGCTACGACGTCGGGCATCTGTATAACCTTGCTCATTTCGTCGACGAGGGTTTGATCAAGCCGCCGTTCTTCATTCAGTCGGTATTCGGCATTCTCGGCGGACTCGGCGCGGACCCCGAGAACATGACGGTGATGCGTTCGACCGCGGACAGGCTGTTCGGCCGCGAAAACTACCAGTTCTCGATTCTCGGCGCGGGCCGTCACCAGATGGCGTTCGTGACGATGGGCGCGATCATGGGCGGCAATGTGCGCGTGGGCCTCGAAGACAGCGTGTATCTGTCTAAAGGCGTGAAAGCGGAAAGCAACGCGCAGCAGGTGCGCAAGATTCGCCGCATTCTCGAAGAGCTGTCGTTCGAGATCGCGACACCGGCCGAAGCGCGACAGATGCTCGGCCTCAAAGGTGCGGACAAGGTCAGCTTCTGAGCCGGACCCCGCGCAATCCGCCGACCCGCTGAACCGGCGAGCCGGTCAAACCCAATCGATAAAAACAACAACACGCCTGCTTAGGTGGAGACATCATGACAACCCAGAGCGCCGGCCTTGCCGGCAACGCGCTGCATCGCATCGCCACGCATAAGGCGATGCTCAGACTGGTCCCGCTGATGTGCGTGATCTATTTCATGTCGTACCTCGACCGCACCAACGTGTCGCTCGCGAAGGCGCGGCTCGCCACCGATCTCGGCATCAGCGCGGCCGCGTACGGTCTCGGCGCGGGCATCTTCTTCATCGGCTATGCGCTGCTCGAAGTGCCGAGCAATCTGATCGCGCACCGGGTCGGGCCGCGTCGCTGGATCGCGCGGATCGCGGTCACGTGGGGCGCACTCTCCGCGTCGATGATGTTCGTGCAGGGCGAGTGGTCGTTCTATGCGATCCGCGTGCTGCTCGGCATCGCCGAAGCGGGTCTTTTCCCGGCGCTGATGTACATGGTGACGATGTGGTTCGCGCCGCAGGATCGCTCGGTGGCGGTGGGCTGGATCTACACCGCGCCCGCGCTTGCGCTCGTGATCGGCAATCCGCTGGGCGGCGCATTCATGCAGATGGACGGCCTGGGCGGCCTGCACGGCTGGCAGTGGCTGTTCCTGCTCGAAGGCTTGCCGACCATCTTCGTGGGCGTGCTTCTGTGGTTCAAGCTGCCGGAAAAGCCTTCCGACGCACGCTGGCTGTCCGCCGACGAAGCGCGTGCACTCGAAGCGCGCGCCGTGCCGGATGCCGCGCATCCGGGAATGTTCTCGCAAGACTGGGTCGCCGCGTTGAAGCGTCCGGCCACGGTGCTGATCGGCCTGATCTACTTTCTGAACCAGGTCGCGTTCGTCGGGCTCGTGTTCTTCACGCCCGCGATGATCCAGCAGATGCATGTGAAATCGCCGCTGATGATCGGCGTGCTGTCGAGCAGTGTCGGGATCGGCTTTCTGCTCGGCGTGCTGGTGCTGCCGCGCATCCATCGCCGGGTGACGAACGACTGCCTCTATCTGGGCGTGCTGACCCTGGGGCTGGCGATCAGCGCGATTCTGTTCATCTCGACGAGTGTGCTGTCCGTGCAACTCCTGCTGTTCGTCGCGACCGCGTTCTTCGCGGGCGGCGTGTTGCCGCTCTACTGGGCAATCGCGATGAAGCGGCTGCACGGCATCCAGGCCGCGGCGGGACTCGCGTTCATCAACACGCTCGGCCTGATCGGCGGATTCGTCGGGCCGTATCTGTTCGGCCTCGCGGAAAGTGCGTCAGGTCATAGCGCGTCCGGCTTTTCGGTGGTCGTGGGCGCGTCGATTCTCGGCCTGGTCCTCGTGCCTTTGCTCGCGAAGGCGATTCAGTCAGAGGGACGCGCGGCGAGCCTTGCCGAACCGCTGTTGAACACCGAGTCATAATTGCAGCGCCATTCCGGCGCTTCCGACTACGAGAACAAACAATGAGATTGAATGGAAAGGTCACCATCGTGACGGGCGCGGGGCAGGGCATCGGCGCTGCGACCGCACTCAAATTCGCGAAAGAAGGCGCGCGCGTCGCGGTGTGCGACGTGAATCACGACGCGGTGTCCCAGGTCGTGGCCGCGTGCCACGCGGCGGGTGCGCAAGCGCTCGGCTTTACGCTCGACGTGACGAACCGCGCGGCGGTGGACGGCATGGTCGCCGACGTGCGCGAGCGGTTCCGGCAGATCGACGTGCTGGTGAACAACGCCGGCATCACGCGCGACGCGCGCCTGCAAAAGATGACGCTCCAGCAATTCGACGACGTGATCGACGTGAATCTGCGCGGCGTGTTCCATGCGGCGCAGGCGGTCGTCGACACGATGATCGCGCAGGGCTCGGGCGTGATCCTCAATGCAAGTTCCGTGGTCGGCCTGTACGGCAACTACGGCCAGACCAACTATGCGGCGGCGAAGTTCGGCGTGATCGGCTTTACGAAGACGTGGAGCCGCGAACTGGGACCGAAGGGCATTCGCGTCAACGCGATTGCACCGGGCTTCATCGACACACCGATTCTCTCGACCGTGCCGCAGGAAGTGCTCGCGAAAATGCGCGAGCAGGTGCCGCTGCGCCGGCTCGGCACGCCCGAGGAGATCGCCAATATCTACGCCTTTCTCGCGAGCGACGAAGCGAGCTATATCAACGGCGCCGTGATCGAAGCATCCGGCGGCATGACGCTTTAAACATTCGAGGACCTGCATGAAAACCATCGACCTTCTCAGACCCACTCCCGGACTGCGCGTGCTGATTTCAGGCGCCGCGGCGGGCATCGGCGCGGCGATCGCGCAGGCGTTTCTGGATGTTGGCGCGAACGTCTATATCTGCGATGTCGATCCCGCCGCGATCGACCGCGCTAAAACCGCGCATCCGCAACTGCACGCCGGCGTCGCGGACGTGTCGGATAGCGCGCAGGTGGACCGCATCATCGACGACGCGCGCGCGAAGCTCGGCGGCCTCGATCTGCTGATCAACAACGCGGGCATTGCCGGACCCACCGGCGCGGTCGAGGACCTCGATACGGCGGAGTGGGAGCGCACGATCGGGACGAACCTGAACAGCCAGTTCTATTTTCTGCGCAAGGCCGTGCCGCTGCTGAAGGAAACGTCGGCCAACCCGGGCATCATTGCGATGGCGTCGGTCGCGGGACGCCTCGGTTACGCGTTCCGTACGCCGTACGCGGCGAGCAAATGGGCGATTGTCGGGATGGTCAAGTCGTTGGCCGTCGAGCTTGGGCCGAACAACGTGCGCGTGAACGCAATCTTGCCGGGCGTTGTGGAAGGCGAACGGATGGACCGAGTGATCTCTGCGCGCGCCGAGTCGCTCGGAATCGGCTTCGATCAGATGAAGGGCGAATATCTGCAGAAAATTTCGCTGCGCCGGATGGTGACCGTGCACGACGTCGCCGCGATGGCGCTGTTCCTCGCTTCGCCGGCGGGGCAAAACATCTCGGGGCAGGCAATCAGCGTCGACGGGAATGTCGAATATCTTTGAGCGATGAAGCGGGGCCGCTGCGGGGGGAAGTGCCTGGAGGAGTAGGGTCGCTTTTCCTAGCGGCGGTTTGCCGGCGTCATCCAGTCTGGCGCTGGCAATACTGCGCGACCGCATCGAGAACCGCTTCGTCCTCGCCGACCGCCACCGCGCAATCGATCCGCACGTCCGGCTGCGCCTCACGGCAGCGTTCGATCAGTTCGGGCAAATCCTTCCTGATATGTCCGCCTTGCCCGAAGAACACGGGCACCACGGTAATCACATCGCAGCCCTGAGCCACGAGTTGAGCTACCGCCGTGGGCAAGCTCGGTTCCATCAATTCGAGAAATGCCAGGGAGACCGGGCCGGCTGTTTCGTCCGTTGCACGCAGCGCGCGCAGCTTGTCAGCGAGCCTCTCAAACGGCTCGCGCCAGCGCGGGTCCCTTGCGCCATGGCCAAACAGAACCAGCCCTTGCGTAGCCATTTCATCCGCTCCTAATGCCGATCAACCCACTTCAACCCGACCAACCCGAGCACCAGATAAACCAACCCAGGTGTAGCCGCGGTCAAAGGCGCAGGCCAGGTATTCAACGTGCCGATATGCGAGAACAAAGTGTTGAACAGCTGAAAACTCATCCCCAGCATGATCCCGCCGAAAACCTTCATCCCGACGACACCAGCCCGCGTATGCAAATACGCAAACGGCAACGACAACACCAGCATCACGAACACCGCAAACGGATAAAGCAGCTTGCGCCACAGCGCAATTTCATACCGCTGCGTATCCTGATGATTCTCGGTCAAATGCTGGATATACCGGAACAGATTGAACATCGACATCCGATCCGGCGACACCAGCAGCACCGACAGAATCTGCGGCGTCAATTCCGAGCGCAGCGAATACTCCGGCACCGCGACTTCCTTCGCCCGATACACCGGATTCAGCGCATCGGCGGGCGTACCCGGAGGAGGGGGCACATCGATCAATTGCGTATCGGTCACGCCAGTCAACTGCCAATGACCCGGCGGTTGGTACTTGCCGCTCTTCGCGGTCCGCACATTCGAGAGCCGGAATTTCGAATCGAATTCGTAGATGCGCACATTGCTGATCGTGGCGTCGGGCTTCAATTCGCCGACATTCACGAAACGCGTCACCTGCTCGCCATCCGAGCGCGCCGTGAGCGTATCTTTCACCCACACGCCGGACTCGAAGTTACTGGACACCGAAGACCCCAACGCCTCGAGCCGCACGCGCTCCGACAACTGATCCGTGTAAGGCCCGACCACTTCGCCGATCAGATACGTCAGCAAAACAAGCGGAATGCCGATCTTCAACAACGAACGCAACGCCTGATTCGTAGCAAGCCCGGACACGCGGAAAATCGTGTACTCGGAATTCGCCGCCATCTGCGCGAACACATAGATCGCGCTGATCAACGCCGCGACCGGAATGATTTCGTAGAAGCGCGACGGCGTTTGCAACGCAACCCGCAATACCGCGTACTGGAATTTGTAGTTGCCGTGGCCAACCGAATTCAGCTCATTGATCAGGTCAAAGAAGAAAAACAGACCCGAAAACGCAAACAGAATGAAGATGAACGTGAGATAGATCTGACGCGCGAAGTACCTTTCATAGATGCGCATCGGTCAGGCTCCCTGCGAACGGCTGAACATTGCCCGCGTGAAGAGCGGCCGGTTGCGCACGCGCAGCCAGAAAATGAACGCGACGATCGCCGCGACGATCACGTGCAGACCCACCAGCCCGACCGGGAACGACATCTTGCCCTGCTCGATCCACGACTGCACCACGTTCAACAGATTCGAATACGTCAGATAGATCAGCACCGCCATCACGAGATTGATGGTGCGGCTGCGCCGCGGGTTCTGGTGGGCGAGCGGAATGGCGAGCAGCATCAGGTTGAGCGCAATGAGCGGCAGCCCCGCGCGCCACGCGAATTCGGCGAGATTGTCGTTGGTGGGATTGCGCAGCAGCGTGAGCGTGGGCGTGCCGGTGGTACTGGGCGTATTGACGACCGGCTGGCTCTGGATCTTCACGCCGTAGCGTTCGAACTCCATGATGCGGAAATCGGGCTGTCCCGGCTGGCCGTCGTAACGTCGGCCGTTTTCCAGTACGACGAAGCGATCGCCGTTCTTACGCGTTTCCGTATGGCCGGTCTTCGACACGACCACGTTGACCTTGCCGTTTTCCGTGCTGGTCACGAACACATTTTCCACGCGCGCCTGGTCGGGCGACATCTTCTCGATGAAGAACACGCGGTGGCTCGTGGCCGACTCGCGGAACTGCCCCGGCGCGAGCAGCGAGACCTCGTCGCGCTGCTGGAAGCGCGCGCGGATCAGCTTGCTCTGCTGGTTCGACCACGGCCAGCCGACGAACACGAAGAAACAGATGAGGATGATGATCGGCGTGGCAAAAATGCCGATCGGCTTGATGAATTGCGTCAGACTGACACCCGACGAAAGCCACACGACCATCTCGGAGTCTTTGTACCAGCGGGTCAGGACGAACAGGATCGACACGAACAGGGTCGCGACTAGCATGATCGCCAGGTAGCCGATCACGGTCAGGCCGATCAGGACCAGCACGTCGCGCGGGTCGATCTCGCCCGAGGCTGCGAAGCCGACGATGCGGATCATCATCGTCGTCAGCACGAGCGTGAGGAGAACCATGAACACGGCACCAGCCGTGTACGCGAGTTCGCGCTGGAGGGAGCGTTCGAAGATCATTATTGATGATGAGAGGGGGCGCTCTCAGTGGCGCACGGGTTGCTTCCCGTCACACCTCCGGTGCAGCCGCCGCAGGAAAAATAGCGGATAATTGCGGCTTTCATCCTAAGCCCAGATTTTATCCGAGGACAAGCGCGATGGACTTTAGCATAAAAGCCTGTGATTGGACCAAAGGCTCGTCAAACGGTTTCCTGACTGGGAAATCCGATTGCATCGTAATCGGCGTGTTCGAGTCGCAAACCCTGTCGGGCGCGGCTCTCGAGATCGACGAGGCCACCCGCGGCCTGCTGACCCGCATCATCAAGGCCGGCGACATGGACGGCAAGGCCGGCACCACGCTGTTCCTGCATGAAGTGTCGGGCATCGGCGCTTCCCGTGTGCTGCTGGTCGGCCTCGGCAAGCAGGACGCTTTCACCCAGAAAGCCTACGGCGACGCCGTGCGGGCCGCCTGGCGCGCACTGCTCGGCACCAAGATCGTCCAGGTCACCTTTACGCTGGCGCAAGCGCCGATCCTCGAACGCACGGCCGATTGGGGCGTGCGCGCCGCGATCCTCGCACTGCGCGAACTGACCTACAAGTTCACGCAGATGAAGAGCAAGCCGGAGAATTCGGCGCGCGCCTTGAAGCGCATCGTCTTCAGCGTTAATACGGGCGACGAGAAGGCCGCCAAGCTGGCCGCGAAGCAGGGCGCCGCGCTCGCCAACGGCATGGACCTGACGCGCGACCTCGGCAATCTGCCGAGCAATGTCTGCACGCCGACCTACCTCGCCAACACCGCCAAGAAGCTCGCCAAAGACTGGAAGCTGAAGGTCGAAGTGCTGGGCGAAAAGCAGTGCGAAGCGCTCAAGATGGGCTCGTTCCTGTCGGTCACGGCCGGCTCGGTGGAACCGGCGCAGTTCATCGTGCTGCAGTACCAGGGCGGCGCCGCGAAAGCCGCGCCGGTGGTGCTGGTCGGCAAGGGCGTGACGTTCGACACGGGCGGCATCTCGCTGAAGCCCGGCGAAGGCATGGACGAGATGAAGTACGACATGTGCGGCGCCGGTTCGGTGCTGGGCACGTTGCGCGCCGTCGCCGAAATGGGGCTGAAGCTCAACGTGGTCGGCATCATCCCGGCTGTCGAGAACATGCCGTCGGCCACGGCCACCAAGCCGGGCGACATCGTCACCAGCATGAAGGGCCTGACGATCGAAGTGCTCAATACTGACGCCGAAGGCCGCCTGATCCTGTGCGACGCGCTCACCTACGCCGAGCGCTTCAAGCCGGCCGCGGTGATCGACATCGCCACGCTCACGGGCGCCTGCATCATCGCGCTGGGCCACCACAACAGCGGCCTGTTCTCGAAAGACGACGCGCTGGCGGGCGAGCTGCTCGACGCATCGCGCGAAGCGTCCGACCCGGCCTGGCGCCTGCCGCTCGACGATGAGTACCAGGACCAGCTCAAGTCGAACTTCGCGGACCTCGCCAATATCGGCGGCCGTCCGGCGGGCAGCGTGACGGCGGCGTGCTTCCTGTCGCGCTTCACCGACGCCTATCCGTGGGCGCACCTGGACATCGCGGGCACGGCGTGGAAGAGCGGTGCGGCGAAGGGCGCCACGGGCCGTCCGGTGCCGTTGCTCGCGCAGTTCCTGATCGATCGGGCCGCGGACGGTCGCGCCACGCAATGACGCAATGCAGTAAAGAAGCAGGCGCGGCTGCAAACGCCGCCGCCAGGCGGAGCCGCCGATGACGAGAATCGACTTTCACTCGAACGTCGGCGATTCGCTGCTGTATGCGTGCCGCCTGATCCGCAAGGCGTATCAGGCGGGCCAGCCGACCATCGTGCTGGCCGAGCCGGCGCGCCTGAAGGCCTTCGACGAACAGTTGTGGACCTTCGCGCCGCTCGACTTCGTGCCGCACTGCATGGCGGGCACGCCGCTCGCCGCGCAAACGCCGATCGTGCTGGCTTCCAGCCTCGATGACGTGCCGCATCATCAGGTGCTGCTCAATCTGGGCGCCACGGTGCCGGTGCAATTCGCGCGCTTCGAAAGATTGCTGGAAGTGGTCGGTAACGCACACGAGGAGCTCGCGGCGGGCCGCGAACGCTATCGCTTCTATCGCGATCGCGGCTATGCTCTGAACAACTACAAGCAAGGCAGCTAGGTCCCATTCGGTCCGCGTCGCGCGTGTCTGGTCTCAGGCATTCGGCGTGCACGCGGGCTGCTTCAGCTTCGACTCAAACACGGAGAGCGCACGTGTCCGATCCCAACGACGATTCGATCCCGATTCTGCACGAGGTTCTCGTGCAAGGTCATTCCGTGCAGCCGCGCCAAACGTCGGGCGATGCGGCCGAACTCGACGGCCCGCGCGAACCCAGTTTCAAGGCGGAGCCCGTGCTCGCGCCGCAGCCGGTGCTGACGCCGGAACAGATGAGGTCGGCGGAGCCGGTGCTCGCGGCGCAGCCGTTGCATGCACAGGAACCGACCCTCGCAGCGCAACCGGCGATTGCACCGCAGCCGGCCGATCATCATCATCCGAAGAAGCGTTCGCGGGCACACCAGGCCGCCGAACCTCGGCATGCGCACGACGACGCCTTCGCAACGTCGGCGGGCGTGTTCGATCGGGCCGAGCCGATTACGCCGCTCGAGGCGGGCTCGACCGTACCGCCGGATATCGCGCGCGAAGGCGCCGTCGAGCCATCTCAGGACCTTGAACTGGATGTCGACGTTATCGCCGAACGTCTGCGCAGACGCGTCGCCGGTTTCCTTGCGGGCGACGGGCGCAGCGTGATCGAGGAACGTTGTCGGGAGACCTTGCACGCCCACACAGGGTGGCTGATCGACCAGATCACGCGTGAAGTGGCGCTGACGCTCGAAGACGAGATGACCGCCTGGGTGCGGGAAGCGGTAGTGGAAGAGATCGCGCGGCGCGCTTCGGGCAAGGCGTGATTCTGTGAGGTGAAGCGCGGGCGCGCCGGGCCTCGCGCGCGGCGCTCCTTGCCTGAACCGCTTATTTGAGCGTGAGCACCCAGCTCGCGAGCGTAGCCGCCTGATCGGGCGTGAGTTGCGTATTCGCGGGCATCGGCACCTCGCCCCACACGCCCGTGCTGCCGTCCAGAATCTTGTGCTTCAGATACGTGGCGGCATCTTCGCGGCCGGCATATTTCGCCGCGACATCGTGCAGCGCCGGTCCCATGAAGGAGCGCGTGACTGAGTGGCAACTCATGCAGTTCCGCTGCTGGGCCAGCGCGAGGCCCGCGGCCTCGGCCTGCGCCGCCGGACTGCCGGCACTCAACGCGGCGCCCAGCACGACGGCGGTTGCAAGCGCTGTGTGCGACTTTGATTTCATTCTGGTCTCCGTCGGTGCGAGTGCCCGACTTGTGGTGCCAGCATTATAAAAGGAAAGGGGCGCACGGCTTCCCATGCGTCCCTTTCGCTTTTACGTAGCTTTAGGCGTGCGCACAGGGCGGTCGTAGCGTTACCGGACCACGCGTGTGCTCGCCCAGCCAGCCGTAGCCGTGACCGTCGCTCAGCCCGTTATCGCCCCCTTGTTGGCCGGCTGTGCCAAGGCGAAGTACTTGGCCATCACGCCACGCGTGTAACGCGGCTTCGGCTGTTGCCATGCGGCGCGGCGTCGCTCCAGCTCGGCGTCGTCGATGTTCAGTTGCAGCAGCAGCTTGTGCGCGTCGATCGTGATCGAGTCGCCTTCCTGCACGAACGCGATCGTGCCGCCCATGAAGGCTTCCGGCGCGACGTGACCGACCACCATGCCCCACGTGCCGCCCGAGAAGCGGCCGTCGGTGATCAGGCCGACGCTTTCGCCGAGACCCTTGCCGATGATCGCCGAGGTCGGCGCGAGCATCTCCGGCATGCCGGGGCCGCCCTTGGGGCCGAGGTAGCGCAGCACCACGACGTCGCCAGCCACGATCTTGTCGGCCAGAATCGCTTCGAGCGCGCTTTGCTCGTCGTCGAACACACGCGCCGGGCCGGTGATGACCGGGTTCTTCAGACCGGTGATCTTGGCGACCGCGCCATCGACGGCCAGATTACCCTTCAGGATCGCCAGGTGGCCTTCCTTGTAAAGCGCCTTGTCGATCGGGAAAATTACCTGCTGATCGGCGCGCGGCTTACTTGGCACGTCCTTCAGTTCTTCGGCGATGGTCCGGCCGGTGATCGTGATGCAGTCGCCGTGCAGCAGGCCCGCGTCGAGCAGGATCTTCATGACTTGCGGAATTCCGCCGGCCTTGTGCAGATCGGTGGCCACGAACTGGCCCGAGGGCTTCAGATTGCAGATCACCGGCACCTTCTTGCGCATGCGCTCGAAGTCGTCGATGCTCCATTCCACTTCGGCCGCGTGCGCGATCGCCAGGAAGTGCAGCACGGCGTTGGTCGAGCCACCGGTGGCCATGATCACGGCCACGGCGTTCTCGATCGACTTCTTCGTGACGATGTCGCGCGGCTTCAGATCCTTCTTGACTGCTTCGACCAGCACGCGGGCCGATTCGGCCGCCGAGTCGACCTTTTCCTGATCCGGATTGGCCATCGTCGACGAATACAGCAGCGACATGCCGAGCGCCTCGAACGACGAGCTCATGGTGTTGGCGGTGTACATGCCGCCGCACGAGCCGGTGGACGGGCACGCGTTCTGTTCGATCCCGTCGAAATCTTCCTGCGACATCCGGCCGGCCGTGAACTCACCGACGGCTTCGAACGACGACACGATGGTCAGGTCGGTGCCCTTCCAGTTGCCCGGACGGATCGTGCCGCCGTAGACGTAGATGCTCGGCACGTTGGTGCGCAGCATGCCGATCATGCCGCCGGGCATGTTCTTGTCGCAGCCGCCGATCACGACCACGCCGTCCATCCACTGGCCTTGCACGCAGGTCTCGATGCAGTCGGAGATCACTTCGCGCGACACCAGCGAGTACTTCATGCCTTCGGTGCCCATCGACATGCCGTCCGAGATGGTCGGCGTGCCGAAGATCTGCGGATTCGCGTCGGCGCCCTTGATCGCGGCGACCGCTGCATCAGCGAGACGCTGCAGGCCGGCGTTGCATGGCGTGATGGTCGAGTGACCGTTGGCGATGCCGATCATGGGCTTGTCGAAGTCGGCCTTTTCGTAGCCGAGCGCGTAGTACATCGAGCGATTCGGCGAACGCGCCACGCCCTGCGTGATGTTCTTCGAACGACGGTTGTATGCCATGGGGAGCTCCTGTCTGTTTTGTTTTGATCCGCGCTACTGCGGGTTCAGTCGCGCCGGCGTGGGCTGCCGGCGGCATCCGTCCAGTGTAGACCGGCATGCCGCGCAACGACGCAGTTTTGCGATACGCGCGTCCAATGTATTATTCGTGGCTCATTAGGTCGTAAAATGTATCACTCATGCTGCCAGCCATTCCTGATCTGCGCCAGTTGCGCTATTTCGTGACCGTCGCCGAAGAGAAGCACTTTGGGCGCGCGGCGGTGCGTCTCTCGATGACGCAGCCGCCTTTGTCGCAAGCCATCCGCGCGCTCGAGGAGACGCTCGGCGTCGAATTGTTCGCGCGCACCAAGCGCTCTGTCGAACTGACCTCAGTGGGCGCCGATCTGCTGCCCGAGGTGCAGCGCCTGCTGGCGAGCGCCGAAGGGCTGCGCCCGCTCGCGCAGAGCCTCGCGCGCGGCGAGGCCGGCGTGTTGTCGCTGGCTTTCGTGTCGACCGCGGATTATGGCCTGCTGCCGCTGTTGCTGCGCGATTTCGGCGCGCGCCATCCGCGCGTTCGGCTGGAATTGACCGAAGCCACCAGCGACATACAGGTGGACGAACTGGTGGCCGGGCGCATCGACGCGGGTCTCGTGATCGCGCCGCTGCCGTCGCGCCACGCCACCCAGCTCTCGTGGCTGCCGATCGCGCGCGAGCCGCTGGTGATCGCCATGTCGACGGAGATGGCGGCGCGCGTCGCGGGCGTCAGTGGCGACCATGCCGACCCGCGCGCCGAATGGCTGGACACGCCGATCAGCCTGCGCGATGTCGCCGACGCACCGCTCGTGGTCTTCCCAAGACGTCTGGCGCCAGGCTTTTATGACATCATTATGGATTGCTACGGCGTGGCGGGCCTTGCGCCCCGGGTCGGCCAGGAAGCGATCCAGATGCAAACGATCGTGAGTCTCGTGTCGGCCGGCATGGGTGTCGCACTGGTGCCGCAATCGTTACGTAATCTGCGCCGCACCGGCGTCGTGTACCGGCCGCTTTCCGAGTCGGTGCCCGCGATCGAGACGGGCCTTGTCTGGCGGACCGCGGAGGTGAGCCCGGTGCTGGCGGGTTTCATCGACGTCGTGCGCGCGCATGCGGCGACCGTCGAGGCGCAACAGTCCGCCGTGCCGCGCATGTAGACGCGTCCTCGCGAACGCATTGCCGGCCGGACCGTCCAATGCATGCACCGCAAGCTGCGGGCAGCGCCGCCCGTTACTCGATATTTCGCTTCTGAACCTGAACTGCCCATAACAACACGATGCTCATTCACCCCAATTTCGACCCCATTGCCATTCATCTGGGGCCGCTCGCCGTGCGCTGGTATGGACTGATGTACCTCGTCGCATTCATCGCGGCGATCGTGGTCGGCCGGTTGCGGCTGCGCTTGCCGTATGTCGCCGCGCAAGGCTGGACCGTCAAGGATATCGACGACATGCTGTTTTACGGCGTGTTGGGAACGATTCTCGGCGGCCGGCTCGGCTATGTGCTGTTCTATAAAGCGAGCTTTTATTTCGCGCATCCGCTCGACATCTTCAAGGTGTGGGAAGGCGGCATGTCGTTTCACGGCGGCTTTCTCGGCGTGACGCTGGCCATGGTGCTGTTCGCCTATCAGCGCAAACGCTCATGGCTGCAGGTCACCGACTTCGTCGCGCCGATGGTGCCGACTGGCCTCGCGGCGGGGCGTCTCGGCAATTTCATCAACGGCGAGTTGTGGGGCCGCGTGACCGATCCGTCGGCGCCGTGGGCCATGCTGTTTCCGGGCGCCGCGCCCGACGACGCCGCGTGGCTCACCGCGCATCCGCAACTGGCCGCGCAATGGCACCTGAACGAAGTGTTCGCGCAATATCACATGCTGCCGCGCCATCCGTCGGAACTGTATGAAATTGCGCTGGAAGGCGTCGCGCTGTTCTTCGTGCTGTTCTTCTTCTCGCGCAAGCCGAAGCCGCTGGGCGCGATTTCCGCGGTGTTTCTGATCGGCTATGGCCTCGCGCGCTTCACGGTCGAATTCGCGCGTGAGCCGGACGACTTCCTCGGCCTGCTGGCCATGGGCCTGTCCATGGGCCAATGGCTGTCGCTGCCGATGATCCTGGTCGGTATCGGCCT
This sequence comes from Paraburkholderia phytofirmans, assembly GCF_046028095.1. Classification (GTDB taxonomy): domain Bacteria; phylum Pseudomonadota; class Gammaproteobacteria; order Burkholderiales; family Burkholderiaceae; genus Paraburkholderia; species Paraburkholderia phytofirmans_A. The sequence goes on along the minus strand of NZ_JAQQDJ010000010.1, from coordinate 137,094 downwards.
GCTCGTGTGGTCCTATCGCCGTGCGCGTCATGAACCGGCTCAGGCGGTCGGCGTGAACTGATTGCTACGGTTTATCGTAGCGAGTGCTCAAATAAGAAAAGCCACGGCATGCCGTGGCTTTTTCTCTTGCTGCTTCGACGCAGTGCTCTGACGCGAGAACGCGTTACTTCATCTGCACCGAGCCCGACACGTTGACGGTCACCGTCGACGTGCCGCCTTCGATCGGCACCGGCGCTGCGGATTTCGCGTCGGCGCCCATGGCGCGCGCGCTCATCATCATCACCGGACGCGGCATCACGCCGTTGTGGCCGACGTTGACCTCGCGAATCGAATAACCGCTGTAGCCGAACGCCTGCGCGGACGAAGCGGCCTGCTCGCGGAACGATTTGATCGCTTCGCCGGTGAGCTTTTGTTCGGCCGCGCGCTGCGCTTCAGGCGAGAGCGAGAACTGCACGTTGCCGACCTGCATGATCGATGCCATCTGACCTGCGAGCTTCGACACCGCGGCGAAGTCGTGCGATTCGAGCACGATCTCCGTGCGGCCGCGCCATGCGGAAATGCGCCCGTCACGATCGGTGGACGGATAAATCGAGAACGAGCCTGTGCGCGCCGTCACGCCATTCACACCCTTGGCTTTTTGCAGCGCCGAGTCGGCGCGCTGGTTCAGCGTTGACGTGAGCGCCGACGGATCGCTCGCTTCCTGCTCGTAGAACAGTGTGATATCGACGACGTCTTGCGGCACTTCCGCGCTGGCCTGCGCGTTCAGCGACAGCACGCCGGCCGGCTGATATTGGCCGGTGCTTTGCGCGCGTGCCATGGCCGGCGTCAGTGCGAGCGCGGCGGGCGCCGCGCAGACGAGAGCGAAAGCGAGTGCACGTGCGGTGTTTTTCGTCATTGTTGGACTCCTTGCTAGAACAGGTTGTGCACGATTGGGCAAACGCCTCGCCGTGGCATGGCGTTTGCGAGATCGTTAGGCGCTTGTAACCTGAGCTTGGTTCCCGGGTTTGACGTTGCTTTAACGTTTGCGTGTGCATGAATGCGCGCCGCGCATCCATCTGGCAAGCACGATCAGGCGAGCCGCCTGGTGATGAAACGCCATTCGGCTTCGGTCACCGGTGTGATCGACAGGCGGTTGCCCTTGGCGAGCACGCGCATGTCAGCGAGTTCGTCGTGCTCGCGTAACGCGGCGAGCGGAATCAGCGGGATCTTCTTCTTGAACACCACGTCGACGAGCACCCAGCGCGGTGTTTCCTGCGACGACTTCGCGTCGTAGTAGGGGCTCTTCTTGTCGAACTGCGTCGGGTCGGGATACGCAGTGGACGAAACCTCCGCAATGCCCGCGATGCCGGGCTCAGGACAACTCGAGTGATAGAACAGCACACCGTCGCCGACCTGCATCATGTCGCGCATGAAGTTGCGCGCCTGATAGTTGCGCACGCCGGTCCACGGCAATGTGCGATGCGGTGCGTTGGCGAGATGGTCGATGCTTGCTTCGTCCGGTTCGGACTTCATTAGCCAGTAGCGCATGAATCGAATTGAACGTTAAGAGGTTGAAGATGCGGAAGAAATCGGCGAACAAAAAACAGCGCCCAAAGAAAAACGGCACCGAACCGAAGTCCGATGCCGTTCTAAATAAGGTCCCCGCCTTAGCCGCTAGGCCGGCATCCTGAACCGGGGGTTCAGAATTGGTCGCAGTTAGCAACACTTCGGGTACATCAGACAGAGTGACGCGCACACCCGTGCTACAAATTTCCGCAACCGTGCACATGGCATTGGTTCAAGGAATATATGACCTTGGCGAACCAGGCAGGGAAGCTAAACCGATGAAGCTAAAAACAAACTACCGATAGAACTCAAACGTTTGCTGAATCTTGCACACCTTGTGCTCACACATTCCGTTTGAATCCGCCGCCGATCTCAGGACCGGCAGCACGATAACACATGAGGCTCTTATTGCATGCTGTACTGCTCAATCACAGTACCTAGTTGTTCGTTCATTTGATGCATTGTACGCCGGATTTCTTCAGCGGGAAATGCTTCTCCGTGTCTCACGCTCGATTGCAGTCTAAGCAGTTCCGATGCCAGCGACAGCGCAGCCATGACAGCAATGCGATCCGTGCCGCGCACGTTGCTGTTATTGCGGATCTTCGACATTTCGGCGTCGACGCGTGCGACCGCTTCGAGCAGCGCTGCTTCCGTTTCCGGCGAGCAGGCGAGGCGATAGGGCACGCCGAGAATCGATACTTCGATCTGCTTGGTGGTCATGCATTTTCTCCGTGGCGGGTCACGTCGCTCTCGGTTTCGGCTACTTGCTGAGCGGGCTCGAGCAGATCGAGCTGGCTGTCCGGCTCACTGTGCGCGCGAGCACGCGGCAGCTTCTCGAGGATCGCATTCAGGCGCACTTGTGCGTCGTCGATCTTCGCCGACAGCGCGTCGCGTTCGGCCTGCAACGCGTTACGTTCCTCGCGCAGCATTGCAAGTTCCGTGCGCGTGGCTTCGGCATCGGCGCGCGATTGCGCGAGTTGCTCTTCGAGCGCGAGTCGCGCTTCATTGTGGCGCTGGCTGATCGCGATCAGCTTGCCGATATTCTGTGAAAGTGTTTCGAGTTCGGTGAGCATCTGCTGCGTCCTCTAAAGACATCGCATTTTAGCGCGGAATGTCGCAGGTTCCGACAATTGTCTCGTTTCGAGACGTAACAACATCGCTTTCTGCAGGCTTTTTATCGACCATATGATGAAAAAGTACTCACGCGTCGGACAATAGCCTGCACTTAACAGAACACATGGCCTGCGGTTTCACCATTCTTGACGGACTCCGAGGCCGCTCCTAAACTGCCCGCACTCTGGTGCCCGCGTGCGTTTTTCAACGGCGCACGCAGTTAAACGGGAAGCAGGGCGCGCGATTGAACTGAACGCGCCAACCTGCGCTGCCCCCGCAACGGTAAGCGACCGCATTCGTCATGCAAGTCGATCCTGATCGCGTGTTGGAAGTTCAACTCGCGAGTGTGCCACTGCGCGTCTCGCGTGGGAAGGCGGGATCGATGTGTCGCCAGCCCGGATACCGGCCAGAGGGAGAGGCACGTCACGCGCGCAAATGTTAAATACGCGGGCGCCTCGTTACGCATCGGCCTGCGGGGAAGCGGGCCGCGCACGCTATCCACAGGACTTTCATCCCATGCTGTCCCCCATCGCCCGCGCGGCGCTGCTCGCTTTTGCGAGCCTGCCGATCGTCGTGCACGCGCAAGCTGCGTCTTCGTCTTCGTCTTCTGCTTCATCTGCTTCGTCTTCGTCGGCGGATTCTTCGAGTTCGGCGTCATCTTCGGCGGTGTTGTCGCCCGTTGTGGTGACCGCGGATCGCGCGCCGCAAGCACTCGCCGACACGATCCCGCAGACCTCGTTGTTCGATCAGCAGGATATCGCCGACACCACCGCGACCGATTTGCCCGGCCTCCTGCAACTCGCGCCCGGCGCGCAAATCTCGCGCACAGGTGGTCCCGGTTCGACAGCGAGCCTCTCTTTACGCGGCGCGTCGTCGACGCAATCGCTGCTGCTGATCGACGGCGTGCGCGTCGATTCGGTAAGCCTGGGTGCGCCGCAACTCGCGCAGATCCCGCTCGATCAGATCGATCACGTCGAGGTGGTGAACGGCAACGTGTCGGCGTTATACGGCTCGGGCGCGATCGGCGGCGTAGTGCAGGTGTTCACGAAAGACGGCGGCGACCATCCGCCGCGTTTCAATTTTTCGCTCGGCTACGGCAGCTATCACACGCAGACGCAGCAGGCGGGTGTGAACGGCGCATTGGACAAAGACGGCAACACCACCTTCAGCATTTCGCTCGCGCGTTCGAAGGACGACGGCTTCTCGTCGCTGAACACGAAGGAGGCGCCCAACGCCAATCCAAATGCGAACGGCTATCTGAACGAGAGCATCTCCGCCTCGCTGCGCCACAAGTTCAACGACAGATGGGATGTGGGTGTCAGCTACTTGCAGTCGAACGGCAACAACAGCTACGACAATGCGTACGGCCTGCCCACCGATCTGAACAACCTGTATAGCAAGGTGCGCCAGGTCTCTGCGTTCGCGAACGGCAAGCTGACCGACTGGTGGACCACGCACTTCATCGTCGCCGAAGGCGACGACCGCAGCGTGTCGAACACCAACGGCGTGTACAACGGCCGCTTCGATACCGACAATCGCCAGTACACATGGCAGAACGATTTCGCGCTCGCCGCGCAGCAGAAACTGCAGATCGGCTATGAGCATCTCGACCAGAGCCTCGACTCGGACACGTTCGCGGCGCCGGACCGTCATGTGGATTCGGGCTTCGTCGGCTACACGGGGCGCTTTGGACGCAACCAGATTCAGGCCAACGTGCGGCGCGACCAGTATTCCGATTTCGGCGGAGCGAACAGTTACTATCTCGGCTACGGCTTCGACATCACCGGCCATTGGAAGGTGACCGCAAGCTATTCGGATTCGTTTCGCGCGCCGAGCTTCGACGATCTGTACTATCCGTTCAGCGGCAATCCGTCTATCCAGCCGGAGCGCAGCCATTCGATCGAAGCCGCGCTGCAGTACGCATCGAATGCGCTCGGCGTGATGCGCCTGACCGCATTCCAGACGCGCTACTCGAATCTGATCAACTATGAGCAGGTGACGCCCGGCATCTATCTTGCCGAGAACGTCGGGCATGCGAAGGTGCAAGGACTCGAAGGATCATGGAGCGGCCATGTCGGCAAGACGGACGTGCGCGCTTCCGTAACGCTGCAGAATCCTGTGGATCTCGACAACGATGCCGACCTCGTGCGACGTGCGCGGCGCTTCGGCGCGCTGACGGTGAACCGCAGCATCGCCGGGTGGCGGGTGGGCGGCGAGTGGATCGTGAGCGGCCCGAGCAATGACAGCAGCGGCAAGCTGGGCGGCTATGGCGTGGTGAATCTGTCGGCGCGCTACAACATCACGAAAGCATGGTACGTGGCCGCGCAAATCCAGAATCTGTTGGACAAGGACTATGAAACGGCCTACTCGTATAACTCGCCGCGGCGCGGTGCGTATCTCACGGTTGGATGGCAGCAGCAGTGATGCTTGCACCTCCTCGTTGAGTTCGCGCGGATGAATCGCCACTCGAGTTCGATGTCCGCGACTTTGCGCGTGATGAGCGCGAAGCGCGCGGCCGCGATCTGGCTGGCGCTCGCCGTCATCGCGCTAGCGGTACTGATGGCGTCGCTCGCGCTCGGCAGCGTATCGCTCGCGCCGATGCGCGTGCTGGCGGCGCTGATGCCGTCGCATGCGCCGTCTGCCGGTTCTGCCGATCTGGCGGCGGAAATCGTCCGCACGCTGCGTTTGCCGCGCGCGCTGGCGGGCTTCGCCTGCGGCGCGTTGCTCGCATTGGCCGGCGCGTTGCTGCAAGTGCTGCTGCGCAATCCGCTGGCCGAGCCCTACGTATTGGGTGTATCGGGCGGTGCGGCGAGCTTCGCGCTGGTCGCGATGATCGCCGGCTGCGCATGGTGGATCGTCGACGCCAGCGCATTCGCCGGCGCATTCGTGTCGATCCTGCTGGTGCTCGGCCTCGCGCGCCGCGAGTTGTGGCGCGGCGAGCCGCAGGACACCTCGCCGCGTTTGCTGCTGACTGGCGCGGTGATCGCGGCGGGCTGGGGCGCGCTGATTACTTTGCTGCTCAACCTTGCGCCGGACAACCGCTTGCGCGGCATGCTGTTCTGGCTGACCGGCGACCTCAACGGCGGCGCGATGCCGTGGACGGCGCTCGCCGCGCTCGTCATTGTGTTGCTTGCGATCGTGCCCGCCGCGCCGCGTCTGAATGTGCTGCTGCGTGGCGACGCCGCCGCGCAGGCGTTAGGCGTCGCGGTGATGCCGCTGCGTCTGCGGGTGTATCTGGTGGCCTCGCTCGCCGCGGCCGCGGCGGTGACGACAGCGGGCACCATCGGCTTTGTCGGACTGGTCGTGCCGCATATGCTGCGGCTCGCGTTCGGCAACGATCAGCGCATGCTGCTGCCGGCCGCCGCGCTCGGCGGCGGCGTCGCGGTGATGGGCGCGGACCTGATCGCGCGCACCGTGATCGCGCCGGCGCAGTTGCCGGTCGGCGTGATCACGTCGATCATCGGCGTGCCGGTGTTTCTGTGGATGCTGTTGCACAGGCGCCGATAATGCAAACCCGTCACGCTCCTTCTCACGAATCGGCACTCAGCGCGCAGCGTCTGACCTTGCGTGCCGGCGCACGCACCTTGCTCGATGCCTTCACGCATACCTTCTACGCTGGCGAGATCTGGTGCATCGCCGGCCCGAACGGCGCGGGCAAGACGACTTTGCTCTCCACGCTCGCGGGTTTGCTGCAACCGTCGGCGGGACATGTCGAACTCGACGGCGTGCGCCTCGCCGACTGGCCGCCATTGCCGCTCGCGCAACGCCGCGCGCTGATGCCGCAAAGCGCGCCGGACGCATTCAGCGCGAGCGTGCTCGACATCGTGATGCTGAACCGCTTCCCGCATCTGACCGGCTGGGGCTGGGAGCGCGAAGCCGATCGCGCAGCGGCGCACGCGGCGCTGGATCTGTTGGGACTCGCCGCATTCGCCGCGCGCGATGTGCTGTCGCTCTCGGGCGGCGAGCGGCAACGCGTGGCGCTGGCGGCGGTGCTGTGCCAGGACGCGCCGTTGCTGCTGCTCGACGAACCGTTGTCGCATCTCGATCTGCATCATCAGATCGACTGCCTCGAAGCGCTGGCCGCGTGGACGCGCGAGCCTCGGCGTACAGTCATGTTTTCGTGCCATGACCTGAACCTCGCGCGCCGTTTCGCGACGCATGCGCTGCTGCTCGACGGCGTGGGCGGCGCGTATGCCGGACCGGTGCACGATGTGTTGACGCCCGCGCTGGCGAGCCGCGCATTCGGTTATCCGTTGCTTCTGATTCGCGACGGTGAACACGAGGCGCTGATTCCCGCGCCGCGCGCGCGTCACGAATCGCCTGCCGGTCATGACACGCCGGCAAGCTAATCGCTTCATTCCAACATTCTCTTTCAGACACGCTCATGACTTCATTGCCACGCTTGCCCGGATTGCCCGAAGTCGAACCGCTCGATCAAACGCTGCGTGACGAGTTGCAGCACATCATCGATACCAAGACGAAGCCGCCCGGCAGTCTCGGCCGGCTCGAAACGCTCGCGCGCCAGATGGGCCTGATTCAGCGCACGACGCATCCCACCGTGACGCGCCCGGCGATGATCGTGTTCGCCGGCGACCATGGCGTGGCCGACGAGGGCGTGAGCCCTTATCCGCAAGCGGTGACCGCGCAGATGGTCGCCAACTTTCTCGCGGGCGGCGCGGCGATCAATGCGTTGAGTCGCGTCGCGGGCATCGAGCTCGAAGTCGTCAACGCGGGCATTGCGACGCCGTTGCCATGCACTGCGGGTCTTATCGACATTCCGATTGCGGCCGGCACGCGCAACTTCGCACGCGAACCGGCCATGAGCCGCGACCAGGCGATCGCTGCGATGCAGGCGGGCGCGGCGCGCGTGCGGCATCACGCGGCGCTCGGCACGAATGTGATCGGCTTCGGCGAGATGGGCATTGCGAACACCTCGGCGGCCGCGTGTCTGATGAGCCGCTTGTGCGGCGTGCCGATCGACGAATGCGTCGGCCGCGGCACGGGTCTCGACAACGCCGGGCTCGCGAAAAAGCGCAACGTGCTGGCTTCGGCGCTCGCGCGTCACCCCGTGTCCAGCGATCCGCTCGACGTGCTCGCCACCTTCGGCGGCTTCGAGATCGCGATGATGGCGGGCGCGTATCTCGCGGCCGCCGAGGCGCGCATGACGATTCTGGTCGACGGCTTCATCGGCACCTCGGCCTTGCTGATTGCCGACGCCTTCGCGCCGAGCATGCGCGAGTACTGCGTGTTCGCGCATGCGTCGAACGAAGCGGGGCATCGGCGGATGCTCGATCATTTCGGTGCGCTGCCGTTGCTGTCGCTCGACATGCGTCTCGGCGAAGGCACCGGCGCGGCGCTCGCGGTGCCGTTATTGCGCGCGGCAACGGCGTTCATCAACGAAATGGCGAGCTTCGAATCGGCCGGCGTCGCGAATCGCGATGCGTGATCCGCTCGATCCGTCAGACCGAAACGCACACCGCGCACGCTCATGAATCCGCTCGCTGAACTGCGGTACTTCTTCACTGCGCTCGGCTATTTCACGCGTGTGCCCGTGCCGCGTTGGGTCGGCTATGAGCCGCATTATCTGAACGCGGCGGCGCGTTATTTTCCGTTGGTCGGTGTATTGGTCGGCGGATTGAGCGCACTGGTCTATCTCGCCGCGCTGCGCATATTTCCGCCGGGCGTGGCGGTGCTGTTGTCGATGGCCGCGTCGCTGCTCGTAACCGGCGCGTTTCACGAAGACGGCCTCGCCGATTGCATCGATGCGTTCGGTGGCGCCTATACGCGCGAAGACGTATTGCGAATCATGCATGACTCACGCATCGGTGCTTTCGGCGCCATCGCGCTCGTCATAGCGCTTGCATTGAAGTGGCAAACGCTCGCCGCATTGCCGCCGATGCGCGCCGCAAGTCTGATGATTGCCGCGCACGCGGCGAGCCGTACCTGTGCGATCAGCTACCTGGCCACGCTCGACTACGTGCGTGCCGAAGGCAAGGCCAAACCGGTCGCGCAGCGCCTGAGTGCCGGAGCGTTCATTTGCGCCGCGATGTTCGGTTTGCCGTGGTTGCTGTGGCCCAATGGGCTCGCCGCGCCGGACTGGCGCTTCGCGTGTTCAGTGGTCGTGGTTCTGGTTGTACTTCGCGTGGCAATGGGCCGTTATTTCGTCCGACGCATTGGCGGGTACACCGGCGACTGCCTCGGCTTCGCGCAGCAGGTTTTTGAATTGAGCATTTATCTGGTGGGGCTCGCATGGATATCGTCCTGATTCGTCATCCCGCGGTCGCGCTCGATGCGGGCGTGTGTTACGGCCACAGTGACGTGGCGCTCGCCGAAGATGCCGAAGTGTCGTCGGCGACGCTCGCCCTGAAGCTCGCGACCTTGCAGGTGCCCGCGCCACGCGTGCTGATGTCGAGTCCGCTGAAGCGCTGCTCGGCGCTCGCCGCCGAGTTGGCGAACGACTTCGGCAGCGTCGTCAGTCACGACGACCGGCTGATGGAAATGAACTTCGGCAATTGGGAAGCGCAGCGCTGGGACGCGATCGATCGCGAATTGCTCGACGACTGGGCGGCCAACTTCGAACACGCGCGGGCGCATGGCGGCGAAAGCGTCGCGCAGTTCGTCGCGCGGGTGCGTGCATGGCTCGACGCATTCGCGCTCACGCGCGAGTTGTCGCCGGCTTATGTGGTCACGCATGCGGGCGTGATGCGGGCGATCGCGTCGATCGTGCTGGACGTGCCGCTGGAGCGCTGTCTGCGATGGTCGCTCGATACGACCGGGATCGTCTGGTTGCGCCGGAACGATGAAACGCAGCAGTGGGTGTTGGTGCGGTGGAATGCGTGAGGCGTGGCTTGTAGTTGACCTTGCGTGAGTTACTGCGCGCTTGGCCTCCTGCGAGAGCGCGCTACTTCGAGGTCCTCGCACATTTGCTTCGCGCCTTGCGCGATGCGTGGCGCCGGGCGGTTGATCAGATCGCCGTCGATAGCAAAGAGATTGTTGTTTGCCACGGCAGTCAGGCTCGGCCATGCGCGCCATGCGCCGAGTTGCGGCAAGGTGGTGTCCGGCTTGGTCGCGCCCGGTGCGGCGGTGACGATTGCTTCCGGATTCGCGGCGAGCACCGCTTCGGTCGAAACCGTCGGCACCAGCGGCTCCAGTTTGGCGAACACGTTGCGGCCACCGCATAGCGCGATCACGTCGCTGACCATGTGCTCGCCGTTGAGCGTCATCAGCGGCTGATCCCACACCTGATAGAACACGCTGACGGGCGGCCGGCTCGCATACTGGTTGCGCAGCTTTGCGATTTCCTGACGATAAGCGGCCGCCGCCGCATCCGCGGTCGATGACGTGCCGAGCAATTGTCCGAGTTTCGTCAGCGACACGGCGACGTCGTCGAGATGATGCGGCTCGCTGAAGAACAACGGAATGTGCATCTCGCGCAGGCGATCGAGTTGACGCTGCGCATTGCCATGCCGCCACACCACGATCAGATCGGGTTTGAGCGCGACGATGCGCTCGAGATCGAGCGCCTTGTTGTCGCCGACGCGCGGCAACTGTTTCGCTTCGGGCGGATAGTCGCTGTACGACACGGCGCCGACCACTTTCGCGCCGCCGCCCGCGGCATACAGCAATTCGGTGACGTGCGGCGCGAGGCTGATGACACGTTGCGCGGGCGCGGGCAACGTGACGGTTGCGCCGGTGTCGTCGGTCACGGAGATGGCGGCGTGAGCGTGATGTGCGGTGACGAAGAGTGCGAAGGCGAGGGCGAGTCGGTTCATCGTGCGAGGCTGCGGAGCGCGTAGTTAGCGCGGAGTTATTGTGGGAGCGAGTTCGTTTTCTTTGAATCAGCCCGCTCGTGTGGGATCGATTTCTCGTACGGCCTCGCGCAAGCTTTCTTCGAAGCGTGCCCATTCGGCTTCGCTCGCGGGCAAGCCGAATCGAACGCTGCCCGACGATGTGAATAGACGCGTCCACACGCCGCGTCGCGCGAGGGCTTCGTGCAAAGCGGCGGCGCGTGGATCGTCGGTCCACGCGAAGAGCGGCGTGGTGCGTGTGTTGAAGCCTTGCGCGTGCAGCAGACCGACCAGTCGCGCGCTTTCTGCATCGAGCCGGATGCGCATATCCCGTTGCCAAACTTCATCGGCAAATGCGGCTTTGACGGCGTGACGGGCCGGACCACTGACCGTCCACGCGCCGAGCGTGACGCGCAAACTGTGAAGCAAGGCAGGCACGCCGAGGACGAACCCCGCTCGTACGCCGGCGAGGCCGAAGAATTTTCCCGGCGAGCGCAACACGATCAAACCTTCGCGATGCGTGCTTGCCGCGAGTGAGGCGGACGGCATCGTATCGGCGAAAGCTTCATCGACCAGCAGCGTGCCGCCGCGCGCGCTCAGTTGCGCGTGCCAGTGCAGCAGCGTGGCGGCGCTCAGATGCGCGCCGGTCGGGTTGTTCGGATTCACGACGACCACATGCATGAGCGCTTCGGGCAATGTTTCCCAAGCGACATCGAGCGGCGTCACTTCATGGCCGCTGCGCTCGAATGCAGGCGCGTATTCGCTATACGTAAGCGGCGCGATGCCGACGCATGCGCGCGGCAACAGCGCGGGCAGCGCGCGAATCGCCGCCTGGCTGCCCGCGACCGGCAGCACATGCGCCGCATCGGGCGCGCCGTAATAGCGCGCGGCGCAAGCGGCGAAATCATCACCGTCGTCGGGCAGACGGCGCCAGGCGTCGGCGGGAACCGGCGGGACCGGATAGCCGTGCGGATTGATACCCGTCGACAGATCGAGCCACTGCGCGTACGGAATGTCGTAGCGCCTCGCCGCTTCGTGCAGATTGCCGCCGTGCACGACGGCATCTGTCGCGGCGCCTGCTTCGCCGTCCACGTGTCCGTTCATCGAATCAGCCATGAAACGGCACGCTCAACAACGCCAGCACGATCAGCACCGCGAGCCACAGAATCACCGTACGCTCGACCAGCATCAATGCGGCGCTCACGTGGCTGGCTTTCGCGGTATGTCCGAAGCCGAGTGTCGGCCGATGTTCCAACGCGCCGTGATACACCGCCGGGCCGCCGATCAGCACGTTCAAACTGCCCGCGCCAGAAGCCATCACCGGCCCGGCGTTGGGGCTGTCCCACCGTGGCGCCTGCTCGCGCCAGCAGCGCCACGCGGTGCGCGTGTCGCCGAGCAGCGCGTAGCTGGCGGCGGTCAGGCGCGCGGGAATCCAGTTGAGCACGTCGTCGATACGCGCGGCCGCCCATCCGTAGCGCAAATAGCGCGGCGTGCGATAACCCCACATTGCGTCCAGTGTGTTGGCGAGGCGGAAGGCGAGCGCGCCCGGACCGCCCGCGATGGCGAACCAGAACAGCGCGCCGAAGATCGCGTCGTTGCCGTTTTCGAGCGCCGATTCGACGGCGGCGCGCGATAGCGCGCCTTCGTCGGCATCCGCGGTTTCTCGCGAGACGATGCGCGCGGTCAGCAAACGCGCCTGTGCGAGATCACGTTGCGCCAATGCCTGTGCGATCGGCGCGATGTGCTCATGCAGACTGCGCGCGCCGAGCGCGAACCACAGCAGCAGCACATGCACAACGCAGGCCGCGTAAAACGGCAGCACGGCGACCAGACACCACGCGATCAGCACCGGCGGCATAACCGCCAGCGACCACGCCAGCAGACCTTTGAGCCGCAAGCGCCGGCCGGTGTTGTAGCGGGTTTCCAGACGCTTCGCCCAGTTGCCGAAGCCCACCAGCGGATGCGCCGCGCGCGGCTCGCCGAACCAGCGGTCGACGGCGACGCCCGCAGTGGCCAGCGTCACGAGAAGCGGAAGCGAGAGCATCACGCGTGGCTCGCGGTTTTCAGCGCGAGCGGCAATCCGGCGACCATCATCGTGGCCTGGGTGCTCAATGCGGCGATGCGCTGGTTGAGCCGGCCGAGTTCATCGACGTAAAGACGCGTGGCCGCGCCGAGCGGCACCACGCCCAAACCGATTTCGTTGCTGACCACGATGAGCTTGCCTTTGACGTTGACGAGCACCGCTTCGAGCGCGGCGACGTGCGCGTGATAGCGATCGAGCGGCAGGGCGTCTTCTTCTTTTGGCGGACACAGCAGATTGGCGAGCCACAGCGTCAGGCAATCGATCAGGATGCAGTGGCCGGACGCGTCGTTTTGCGACACGGCGCCCGCGAGATCGACGCCCGCTTCGAACAACTGCCAATGCGCCGGACGCCGTTCGCGATGATGCGCGATGCGAGCGCGGAATTCGACGTCGTCCGTCACGCGCGCGGTGGCGATGTAGGTGACGGGGAGGGCGCTGTCGGCGGCAAGCTGTTCGGCGTGCGCGCTCTTGCCTGAGCGGGCGCCGCCGAGTACGAAGGTGAGATCGCGGGGAGTCATCGCGTGATTGTACCGGCGTGCAGCGTGGGTCGGCGCGATGGATAATGCTGGGTTTGATGGGTAGAGTGCGCTCGTCGCGCTCGTCGCGTTCGGTGCGAACAACGCGAACAACGCGAATGACGCGAATGACGCGAGCAATGCAAGCGACGCAAAGCGAGTTGCATGCAGGCATTAGCCGCGTCCCACACCCCGCACACACCGCCGCTGCGTCAACGCGGCATTGCCGCTTGCTTCCCTGCTCAACCCGATTGACTCACTGTTCGCCGCCGAGCCCAAGATTCCGTGACCACCACTTCGACCCCGCCTGACGCCGTACCCGTGCCGCGCGGCACGCTGATGATTCAGGGCACCACCTCCGATGCCGGCAAGAGCACCCTGGTCGCCGGTTTATGCCGGCTCGCGCGCCGCGCCGGTGTGCGGGTCGCGCCGTTCAAGCCGCAGAACATGGCGCTCAACAGCGCGGTGACCGTGGACGGCGGCGAGATCGGCCGCGCTCAGGCTTTGCAGGCGATCGCCGCGGGCATTGCCGCGCACACGGATCTGAACCCCGTGTTGCTCAAACCGACCAGCGACCGCGGCGCGCAAGTGATCATCCACGGCAAGGCGCGCATGAATCTCGACGCGCGGGCGTATCACGACTACAAACCCGTCGCGTTCGAGGCGGTGCTGGAATCGTATGCGCGTCTGCAGGCGGCGTACGAGACCATATTCGTCGAAGGCGCGGGCAGTCCGGCGGAAATCAATTTGCGCGATCGCGATATCGCCAACATGGGTTTCGCGGAAGCGGTGGATTGTCCGGTCGTGCTGGTCGCCGATATCGACCGCGGCGGCGTGTTCGCCCATCTCACGGGCACGCTCGCGTGCCTGTCGGAGAGCGAGCAGGCGCGGGTGCGCGGGTTCATCATCAACCGTTTTCGCGGCGACGTCAGTTTGCTGAAGCCCGGCCTGGATTGGCTCGAAGCGAAAACCGGCAAGCCGGTGCTCGGCGTCGTTCCCTACCTGCACGGCCTGACGCTCGACGCCGAAGACATGCTGCCCCCCGAATTGCGCGCGGCGCACAGCGGCGGCGCGGGACGCATGCTGCGAGTGGTCGTGCCGGTGCTGCCGCACATCAGCAATCACACGGATTTCGATGCGCTGCGCGCGCATCCGCAGGTCGATTTTCATTACGTGCGTAGCGGTACGCCGGTGCCGCCGGCTGATCTGATCATTCTGCCAGGCTCGAAGAACGTGCCCAGCGACCTGGCATTTTTGCGCGCGCAAGGCTGGGACGCGGTGCTGCAAAAGCATTTGCGTTACGGCGGCCGCGTGATCGGCATTTGCGGCGGCATGCAGATGCTCGGGCGTGAAGTGGCCGATCCGCATGGGGTCGAGGGTGCGCCGGGGACGTCGGCGGGGCTCGGCTGGCTCGACTACTCGACGGTGCTCACGCGCGACAAGACGCTCAAGAATGTCACCGGACACCTCGCATTGCCGGGCTCGGCGGAAGTGGCCGGCTACGAAATCCATATGGGCGAGACGCGCGGCCCGGCGCTCGACACGCCCGCGCTGCGCCTGGGCGATGCATCGGCGGCGCATCCCGACGGCGCGATTTCCGCCGACGGCCAGATTCTCGCGACTTACGTCCACGGGTTGTTCGATACGCCGGCCGCGTGCGCCGCGCTGCTCGCCTGGGCGGGTTTGAGCGATGCCGAGGAAATCGACTATCCGGCTTTGCGCGAGGCGTCGCTGGAACGGCTCGCGGATACGCTGGTGGAGCATCTCGATCTGCCGAAATTATTTGCGGCGATTGGGTGAGTTGGGGGTCCGGCGCGTCGGGCGGGGCAATTAACTCCCACTGAGAAATAATCAAAGCCCGTAGAACGGTTTTTCGCTTCATGTGGTTCGAATAGAGTTCGGACATCGACGGCCGCTTGCTGGCTGTCCCTCTCTCAAGGATCTCGTCATGAACTCGAACCGTTCCGCCGATCTGGCCGCTCTACTTCTTCGCGTCGCTTTGGGCGTGCTGTATCTCGCTCACAGTCTGCAGAAGATTTTCGTCTTCACGCTGCCCGGCACGGCACAGTTCTTCGTTTCGCTCGGCTTGCCGGGTTGGCTCGGCTATGTGACGGCGTTCGTCGAACTGTTCGGTGGCATCGCGCTGCTGCTCGGCCTGCAGGTCCGCTGGGTCGCGCTGGTGCTGCTGCCTTTCATGCTCGGCGCGATGTCGCAGCATCTGCATAACGGCTGGGGTTTTGCGTCGCCGCACGGCGGCTGGGAATATCCGGCGTTCTGGGCGGTGACGTTGGTGGTGCAGTCGCTGCTCGGCGGCGGGGCGCTGGCGTTCGGTGGGGCGAGGGCGCCGCGGACGGTGGCTGCCTGATCGGCCAAGGCCCAGCACGGGCAAGTCCAGTGCGGCCAAGCCCAGTACGGCTAGGCCCAGTACGGCCAAGCCCAGCAATAAAAAAGCACGCGCCCGGAAGGCCGCGTGCTTTTTCATGGCGCGTCACTCCGTTGCGCCACGTTCATCCAATCAATACAACACCATCTGCGTACACCGAAACAGCGCCATCGTCTTGCCGTTCGGATCGGTGACGGTGGCGTCCCACACCTGCGTGCTGCGCCCAAGATGCACGCCCGTCGCGACCGCGCGGATCGTTCCCTCCGTCGCCGTGCCGAGAAAATTGCTTTTCAGCTCGATGGTCGTGAAATTGCGCGCCGTCTCCGGCAAATGGGCGAGGCAGGCGTAGCCGCAGGCGGTATCGGCGAGGCCGATCACGGTAGCCGCATGCAAAAAGCCGTTCGGCGCGAGCAATTCCTTGCGCACGGTCAATTCCGCGGTCAGCACGCCTTCTTCCAGCGACAGCACATGCACGCCCAGCAAGCCGGGCAGCGAGCCTTTCTGGCGTTCGTGGAGACGTTCGACGGTGTATTCCGGGCGCAGTTTGCTCATGAGATTCGGGTCCTCGATGGAAAAATCGGCGGGGCACGGCGGCCGATTAGCCGTTTGGGGGCTTCGGCCCAAGTGCATTTGTCGATATTATCAACGGCTGGATCCGCAGGTGGCACTGAACCCGGCACGAATGCGGGCACACTTGCGCATGTCAAAGCAACTACGCGGCAAACCGGCTGGCGGCGTCCAGCCTTCTTTCCGGGAGAATTCATGACGGTGATCGTGGTGGCGAATCCGAAGGGCGGCGTGGGCAAAAGCACGCTGTCGACCAATCTGGCCGGCTATTTCGCCGCTGCCGGCGAATGGGTCGCGCTGGCGGACCTGGATAAACAGCAGTCCGCGCACGCGTGGCTCTCGTTGCGGCCCGACACGCTGCCGGCCATCGAAACCTGGGAAGTCAATCAGGACGCGCCGGCCAAACCGCCTAAAGGGCTGGAGCACGCGGTCATCGACACGCCGGCCGGGCTGCACGGCAATCGTCTGGGTATCGCGCTGGATCTGGCCGACAAGGTGATCGTGCCGCTCCAACCGTCCATGTTCGATATTCTCGCCACCCAGGAATTTCTCGAGCGGCTGGCCAAGGAGAAGGCCGTCAGGAAAGGCGCGATCGAAATCGGCGTGGTCGGCATGCGCGTCGATGCGCGCACCCGCTCGGCGGAGCAACTGCATCGTTTTGTCGAGGGTTTGAAGCTGCCGGTGCTGGGCTATTTGCGCGACACGCAGAACTACGTGCAACTGGCGGCCCACGGGCTGACCCTGTGGGACGTCGCGAAAAGCCGTGTGGAGAAGGATCTGGAGCAGTGGCAGCCAATCGTCGAATGGACTAACGGCAGCGGCAAGAAGGGATGAAGCGGCAGGGCAGGCGGCTGTGCCGCCTGCTGCAGGGCGATGCAGCTCACGTTTTGCGCGTTGCGCGCGCTAGTGGGCTACGAGGCGCTCAAGTCAGGATCAACGTTTGACGCCCCCACGCCGTAGCCCGCCCAGAGGGACGTTCGGCGCCGCCAGTAGCCCAGCGCTCAAGCGAACTACAGGGCGCTCAGGTCCAGTTCTGCGTCGGTACGTGATCGCGGCTGCCCTTGATCTTGTTGTTGTCGTCCACGAATACCAGGTCCGGCTTCCAGCCGGCCTTCAGTTCCGCTTCATCCACTACCGCGAACGCCGCGATGATCACCAGATCGCCCAGCTGCGCGCGCCGCGCGGCCGAACCGTTCAGCGAAATCATGCCGCTGCCGCGTTCGCCCTTGATCGCGTAGGTCGAGAAACGCTCGCCGTTGTTGATGTTCCAGATGTCGATCCGCTCGTTTTCGACGATGTTCGCCGCTTCCAGCAAATCTTCGTCGATCGCGCACGAGCCTTCGTAGTGCAGCTCGCAGTGCGTGACCGCGACGCGGTGGATCTTCGACTTCAGCATGTTGCGTTGCATGACCAATCCTGTGTGTTTTCTTATGCGTGTCTACGTCTGTCTAAGACGGCTTCAGATTTCGAGGTTGTCGATAAGACGAGTGGCGCCGAGCTTGGCGGCCGCCAGCACGACCAGTTCCGCGTTCGCGTCTTGCGGACCCGGCGGCAGCAGATCCGAGCGCTTGCGCACCGCGATGTAATCCGGCTGCCAGCCGCGCGCGGCCAAGGCCGCCATCGCCGCCTGTTCGACTTTCGCGAAGTCGCGTTCGCCGGAAAGCACGGCGTCGCGCACGCGATTCAGTTCAGCGGCCAGCTTCGGCGCTTCGGCGCGCTCGGCGGCCTGCAGATAGCGATTGCGCGAGCTGAGCGCGAGACCATCCGTGTCGCGCACGGTGTCCGCGGCGATGATGTCCGTGGGCAGCGCGAACTGGTTGCACATGCGGCGCACGATCATCAACTGCTGGTAATCCTTCTTGCCGAACACGGCGACGCGCGGCTGCACGCACGACATCAGCTTCATCACGACCGTGCACACGCCCTGGAAGAAGCCAGGCCGGAATTCGCCTTCGAGGATATCGCCCAGATCGTGTGGCGGATGCACGCGGTACTCCTGCGGCTCCGGATACAGATCCTTTTCCGTCGGCGCGAACAGCACGTAGACGTTTTCCTTCTGAAGCTTTTCGATGTCCGCTTCCATCGTGCGCGGGTATTTGTCGAAATCCTCGTTCGGACCGAACTGTAGCCGGTTGACGAAAATGCTCGCCACCACCGGATCGCCGTGCTGGCGGGCGAGACGCATCAACGACAGATGGCCCTCGTGCAGATTGCCCATGGTCGGCACAAAGGCCGTGCGATTCTGGCCGCGCAACTGGTCGCGCAATTCATGGATCGAGCTGATGACTTTCATGATCGGACAGGGATTTCCTCGCGCGGCGCGAGACTGGCTGGACGCAAAACCCTACGGAATCGCGCCGCCCGTCGCCTCACTGGTAATGACAGGTTCGGAGCGCCGGATTGTAGTGGATTTGCAGGCCCACCGCACCGGAAAGAGGCAGTTTGTCACGTCGGGCGGAATCCTGATATGCGGGACTTTGCCCCGTTCGAGGCTTTCAGGCGGGCAGATAGGCGAGGCGCACATAGATCGGCGCGAACGGTTCGGCCTGGGTGATTTCGACGAGCGTTTCGCGGCACAGTTCGAGCACGGCGATGAAATTCACCACCACCACCGGCACGCCCTTGCTGGTGTCGAACAGGTCGGAGAATTCGATGAAGCGCGCATTCTGCAGTTGCCGCAGGATCGAGCTCATATGCTCGCGCACTGACAGTTCTTCGCGCGAAATCTTGTGATGCTGGACCAGCTTGGCGCGCTTGATCACGTCGGCCCACGCGGCGCGCAGGTCTTCGCTGTTCACGTCGGGAAAACGCGGCGTGATGCTTTGCTCGATGTAGACCTCGGCGCGCAGGAAGTCGCGGCCGAGTTGCGGCAATTGATCGATGCGCTGCGCGGCAAGCTTCATTTGCTCGTATTCGAGCAGGCGCCGCACGAGTTCCGCGCGCGGATCTTCGGCTTCCTCGCCGCTGTCGGCCTTCTTGACCGGCAGCAGCATGCGCGACTTGATCTCGATCAGCATCGCGGCCATCAGCAGATACTCGGACGCGAGTTCGAGATTGGTCTGGCGCAACTGGTCGACATAGCCGAGGTATTGCACCGTGACGTCCGCCATCGGGATGTCGAGCACGTTGAAGTTCTGCTTGCGGATCAGGTACAGCAACAGATCCAGCGGTCCTTCAAACGTTTCGAGAAACACCTCGAGCGCGTCGGGCGGAATGTACAGGTCCGTCGGCAGCTTGAAGAGCGGCTCGCCGTACAGGCGTGCAAAAGCAATACCGTCGACGGTGTCCGGTGTCGAATCGGTGGCGGGCGCGGCGAGCGCGGCGTCGGCGGGGGCCGGCGGTGCGCCGTGTGCCTCGTCGGCGTGACTCACGCGCTTAGAAGTTTTGATAGTACGAGTAAGGCGTCTGTTCTACGCGCGAAGCTTTCTGCTCGGCGCGTTCTTCCAGATCGATCGGCTGTTTGTCCCACAGCAGCGCGCGGCCGCGGCGCTGTTCGGCTTCCAGATTGGGTTTCTGTTGCTTGAGCTGGTTCAGGAACTGGGTGATGTCCGATTGATACATGGCTCGACGTCCGTGGTGTGGGAATTGGCGGCTGCCCGGCGTGCATTTGCGATCGTCGCATTTGCATTGCTTCGCGCGGTGCCGCTGGTATCCCATAATTTTACCGCATGCGCGGCGCGGGGTCGAAAAACGGCGACGTAGCCCGGCGGGCGACGCATGAAAATAGCTGGAACCGGCGTGGCGCGGTGCGCGTCCAAAGCGGGCGCGTTGGCGGCTGGCGTGCTGCGGACGCCGTTTTAGAGATCTCGCGGCGCCGCGCCGATGTGGTCAAATAGCGTGCTTCGGCCGCCGCGGCGCGCCTGGGCGACAAAATTCATCAACCACGGCCGGAGGTCCTGTTTGGCGGGGTGTGCGATCGACAAGCCGCGGCTGCGGCGCGGCAAGGCCGGTTCCGGGTCTGGGCGTTGCACGCCCATGCGGCACTGGCTGCGCACGTGGCTGGCATTCGGCCTCGTCATGCTGACGCTGGCAACCGGCAACGCCCATGCCGCGAAAGCGGCGGCCAGTTACAAGGTCGACATCGAAGCCACGCCGCGCTCGCTGCGCAAGCTGCTGGAAGCGCATCTGGATATCGCCCGCTTCGCCAAACGCCCCGACATCAGCGACGATCAGTTCGAGTTTCTGATCACCACCACGCCCCAGCAAGTGCGGGATCTGGCCTCCACGCAGGGCTATTTCACGCCGGTCGTGCGCACCGACGTGCGCACCGTCGACAATGCGAAGCGCGTCACGGTAAGCGTCGATCCCGGCCCGCAGACCGTCATCTCATCGGTCTCGCTGTCGTTTCGCGGGCCGGTGCTGACCGAAGATCCCGAGCAGGAAAACACCGCGCGCTTCGCGTTTTCGCTGCACGAAGGCGAACCGTTCTCGCAGGGCGACTGGGACGATGCGAAAAACGCGTCGCTCAAGGCCTTGCAGGCGCGCCGCTATCTGGGCGCGAAGATCTACCACTCGGAGGCGCGCGTCGATCCGCGCACGCACGAGGCGAAACTGTCGGTCACGTACGAAAGCGGGCCGACTTTCACGATGGGCAAGCTCGACGTATCGGGCACACGGCGCTATCCGGAACAGATCGTCGACAACGTGAACCCGATTTCGGCGGGCGAGATCTACGACGTTCAGCGCATCACGGAATTGCAGCGGCAATTGCAGAACACGCCGTACTACGCGAGCGTCGCGATCGACGTGGACAGCGATCCGGCCAAGCCGGCCGACACGCCGGTGCACGTGAAGGTGTCGGAATATCCATACAACAGCATTCGAGGCGGGGTCGGCTATTCGACGGATAACGGTCCGTTGGTCCAGGGTTCCTATTCGTATCTGGACACGTTCGGCAAAGCGTGGCCGTTCACCATCCAGGGGCGCGTCGATCAGATCCAGCAATACGGGCAAATCCAGCTCGCCATGCCGCCGGGGCCGCGTGCGTGGACCAATAGCGTGCTGGCGTCCTACACCACGACCGACGTATCCGACACGCGTATTTACAGTATCCGCGGCGGTGTGCAACGGGCCCGGACCTCGCAATTCATCGACTACAACTACGCGCTCCTGTACTACCAGGACCGGCTCGATCAGAACGCGGCGGCGCCGACCACGAGCCGCGCGCTGGTACCGTCCTGGTCGTGGACCCGGCGCAATACCGACGACCCGTTGTTTCCGCGCAGCGGCAACCTGATTCACGTCGAGGCGGGTTTCGCGGTCAAAGGCGTGCTGACCGACCAGACCTTCGTTCGCGGCTACGCGCGCGGTCAGCAGTATCTGCCGATCGGCAAGGAAGATCTCGTGCTGATTCGCGCCGAACTCGGTGGCGTGTTCACGAGCGGCCCGTCGAGCGGCATTCCGGCGTCGCTGCTGTTTCGGGCGGGCGGATCGAATTCGGTGCGCGGCTATGGCTACCAGAGCATTGGTAATAGCGTCGACGGTTCGGTGCTGCCCACCAAGTATCTCGTCACGGGCTCTGCCGAGTACCAGCATTGGTTCAGTCACGACTGGGGCGCGGCCGCGTTCTTCGACATTGGCACCGCCACCGACGCATGGGGCGAAAAAGTCTTTTATCCCGGAGTCGGCGTAGGGGCGCGTTGGCGCAGCCCGGTCGGCCCGGTCAACGTCGATGTCGCCTACGGCATTCGCAACAAGAGCGTGCGGCCGTATCTGACGCTGGGCATCGCCTTCTGATGACAACCTGCTTCCACATGATCCACGCATGACCACGGACGTTTCCACTCAACCTCCCGTGCAGCCTCCCGGCGCTAATCCGCCAGGACAGCCGCCGGGACAGCAGCCGCCGCCCGAGGCGCCGCCGCCCAGGCGCCGCCTCGGCTGGTTGCTGCTGAAAACGGTCGCGTGGATGTTGGCCGTGCTGGTGCTGTTGCTCGCGTTGGGAGTGGGTTTGCTGTACGGCGCGCTGACGACCGAGCGCGGCACCGCCTATGCCTGGCAGGCGGCGGTGAAGTTGCTGGGCGGCAAGCTGAGCGGCACGCTGGAGCGAGGTGCGCTCGCCGATGGCCTGGAATTGCGGCAAGTACGCTGGCGCAGCCTCGACGGCAGCGGCACCGATATTCAGATCGACCGCGTGGCGGGCCGCTGGGCGCTTGCGCGCGAGCCGTGGCGCTTCACGATCGATTATCTGCATATCGGCACGGTGGACGCGCGCATCGGTTCTTCGTCGTCGAGCAGCAGTGGACCGGTGAAGCTGCCGCAGGATTTGCGCTTGCCGATGCAGCTCGACGTTCGCGACGTCCAGGTCGACAAGCTGCTGCTGCATCAAGGCGCGTCGACGACCGAATTCTCGCGCTTCGTCTTTCATGGCCGCAGCGACGGGCGCCATCACGAAGCCGCGATCGAGCGGCTGGATACGCCGTTCGGCGCGGTGACGGCGGCCGCCAAACTCGACGGTGTGCGGCCGTTTCCGCTGAGCGGGGACATCGGCTATTCGGGGAAGGTGAACGACGAAGCGGTGCAGGTGGGCGGCCATCTGAGCGGCTCGTTGGAGAATCTCATCGCGGAACTCGATGCTAGCGGCATGAAGCTCACCGGTCACGCGCGGGTCGAGGCTACGCCGTTCGGCGACGTGCCGCTGCAGCGCGCCACGTTGACTTTCGATCACATCAATCCGCAGGCATTTGCGCCCGGTGCACCGCTGGCCGATCTGGCCGTGCGGGCGGAATTGCAGCCTGTGGGGCAGGGTGCGACGGGGGAGGTTGTGCTGGGGGCGAGTGGGGTCGCCGGGGCGAGTGCCGCGAGAGCGATTGGCGCTGCGTCCGGGCCGGGTGCGGCAAGTGCGGCGAAGGCAGTGAGAAAGGCTGCGAGTTCGGCGAGTACTGGTAATGCCGCGAGTGCCACAAGCGCCACGAACACCGCTACCGCCGCGAGCGCCACAAGCACGACGAACACCGCGAACACCGGCGCCGCCAGCCAGAGCGCACTCGCAAGCGAAAGCAAAGCCGCCAGCACGACACAAACGCACGCCGCCACAAGCGGAAAACGCTCCTCCCAACCTCCGCCAACTTTCGCGGTCACCGGCCACATCTCAATCGTCAACGCCAAACCCGGCGCGATCGACCAGAACCTGCTGCCGCTAATCGACGCCAACGCGGACGTACGGCTCGACGCCCAGGCGCAGCGCATCTCGAACCTTGTCGTGAGGCTCGTAAAAAACGCCACGCTCACCGGCGGCGGTACGCTATCCGGCAAGCGCGGACAGTTCGATCTACAGGTCGCCAACCTCGACCTGAACGCGCTGCAAGCGACGGTGCGGCCCACGCAACTGTCCGGCCCCATCGGCGTGCGCCTGAACGACGACGTGCAGAGTCTCACGCTCGATCTCGCCGACCCGAAAGCGGCGCTGCGCGCTCAAGGCAAGGTAACGTTCGATCCCGCCCGCATGAGCTTCAACGACGTGCGCATCACGTCGGGCAAAGGCCGCATCGATCTGTCCGGCGCGCTCAAGCACGACGCGAATTCCACCTACAACCTGAAAGCGCAACTGACCGATTTCGACCCGTTGACGCTGACTTCGCAGATGCCGTCGCGCAAGCCGGTAGCCGAAGCGGCTCCAGCGGCGAGCCGCGACAAAAACAGCAAAACCGCACAGGCCGCCGCCGCGCAAGCGGGCAGCACGGCCGGCGCAAAGTCCGCTGCGGCAGCGGAAAAAGCCGCCGCCGCCGTGAAAAACACCGCCAAAGCTGCTGTCAAAACCGAAGTAGTCGAGCGCAAAACGCCGCCGCCGAAGAAACGCGGTGCCCCGCCTGCCCGCAAAATCGAGGCGCGCGTGACCGGCACGCTCACCGCGGCCGGCATGCTCGGCCCGGTCTTCACGACCAAGGCCGAATTCAAGCTCGGGCCGAGCGTCTACGACGGCCTGCCGTTGACCGGCGGCGGCACGATCCAACTGGCGGGCTCGCGGATTCTGCCGAGCCGCGCGAACCTCTCGGTTGCGGGCAATCAGGTGGATCTGCAAGGCAGCTTCGGCGCACGCGGCGACCGGCTGAAGTTTCGCGTCGACGCCCCGGCGCTGGAGCGCCTCGGTTTCGGTCTCGCAGGGCTCGTCGCGGCCGATGGCGACGTCACCGGCTCGTTCGCGCATCCGAACGTCGTGCTGAACTACAAGGCCGACAGCGTGGTGTTCAGCAGCAACCGCATCGGCCATGCGGAAGGGCACGCCGAATTGCGCGACGGCGCGAACGGCGCGCTCGTCTTCACCACCGACGCGCGCAATCTCAGCGCGGGCGGCGTCGATCTGACCACGCTCACGGCGCATCTGTCCGGCACGCGCGCCAATCACACGCTCGAGGCCGCGGCCACCGGCAAGCTGCAGGACCGTCCGCTCGATCTCACGCTCGCCGCCAACGGCAAGCTGACCGAAGCGCGCGACGGCACACGCTGGGACGGCACCGTCACGCGGTTGCAGAACCGCGGCACGCCGGCGTTGAATCTCGAGTCGCCGCTCGCCGTCAGCGCCGGGCCGGACCGCCTGACGCTCGGCGCGACCCGGCTCACGCTCGAAGGCGCGGTGCTGAGCCTGAAAACTTTTGCCTTCGATCACGGCAAGATTCAGTCGGCCGGCAGTCTGACCGGCATCTCAGTCGCGCGTCTGCAGGACCTGCGGCGCGAGATCACGGGCGAGCCGCCGCACGTCAAAACCGACCTGGTGTTCGACGGCGACTGGGACTTCGCGCTCGGCAGCACGGCGACCGGCCACATCCAGTTGCAGCGCCGCAGCGGCGACGTCACGGTCGAAATCGGCCGGGGGCTAGCGTCGCTCGGTATTTCGAGCATCGCCGCGCGCGCTGAATTCAGCGGCGGCAACCGGCTCAATGCCACCTTGCACGCGCAGGCGAGCCGCATCGGCGTGATCGACGCCGATGCGCACACCACGCTGGTGATGCGCGACAGCTTCCTGACCGTCAGCGAAGACGGCGCGCTCACCGGCAATGTGAACGCCAACGTGCCGTCGCTGAAAACGACCGGCGGTCTGTTCGGCCCGAGCTATCTGCTCGACGGCCACCTCGCGCTCAAGCTCGCGCTCGGCGGCACCGTCGCCAAGCCGAACCTGACCGGCTCGCTGCTCGGCGACGGCCTGTCCGCGACCCTGGTCGATCAGGGCGTCCAATTGAAGGACGGCGTGGTGCGCATTGCGCTTTCACAAAATCTGGTGGACTTCCAGCAGGTCGAATTTCACGGCGCGAGCGGCACCTTGCGCGCCACCGGCCGCGTGCGCCTGGACGGCGCGGAGCCGGATCTGACGGCGAGCATCGTCGCGGACAAGCTCGAACTGTTTGCGGCGCCGGATCGCAACCTGTCGCTGTCGGGCAGCGCGAGCGTCGCGAACGCCGGCGCGCAGGGCGGCATGGCGATCAACGGCAAATTCGTGGTCGATCACGCGTTGTTCGACATGCCGGAGCAGGCCGCGCCGAAGCTCGGCGACGACGTGGTAGTCGTGCGGCCGGACGGTTCGGTGGCGGGCGAGCGGCCACGGCCTGTACCCGGCGCCGACAAGCCGATCGGTCCGTTCGCGCCGCGCGCCAATATCGACATCAGCCTCGGCAACAACTTCCGTTTCCGCGGCCAGGGCGCCGACCTGGGCTTGACGGGCACGATCACCGCAATGAGCGCGCCGAATCTGCCGCTGCGCGCGGTGGGGAACGTGCGCGTCACGCAGGGCTCGACCTACACGGCGTTCGGCCGCAAGCTCAACATCGAAAACGGCTTCTTCACGTTCAACGGGCCGGTGGCCAATCCCGGCATCAATATCCTGGCGATGCGTCGCAATCAGCAGGTCGAGGCGGGCGTGCAGGTCACGGGCACGGTTCAGTTCCCGACGGCGAAGCTGGTGTCCGAGCCGAACGTGCCGGACAACGAAAAGCTCTCGTGGCTGCTGTTCGGCCACGGCACGGACCAAGGTAACAACCTCGGTCAGCAAAGCACCATGACGACGGCGCTCGCGCTGCTCGGCAGCGCGAGCGGCAAGCGGATCGCGCAGACGTTCGGGCTTGACGAATTCTCGGTCGGACAAAGCGAAGTCGGCTTGACCGATCCGCAAGTGGTGATGGTGTCGAAGGCGATCAACGAGTGGCTCGTGATCGGCTACGAACAGGGGCTGCAGTCGGCGAGCAATGCGATCAAGGCGACGGTCAATCTGACGCGGTACTGGTCGGTCGGGGCTTACGGCGGAACGTTCACCGGCGTCGAACTGTTTTACACGCGGCGCTTCGACCGGATTCGATGGTGATGGGGTGATCGGCTGCGCTTGAATTTGCGGGCCGAGGGTCAAAAAAAACGGCACGCCTTTTTAAGGGCGTGCCGTTTTTTTATGCTTGCTTGCAGCGTGAGACGCCGCGCGCTTTATTTCACGCGCATGCCCGGCTTCGCGCCGCTGTGCGGCTCCAGGATGTACAGGCCCGGTTCCGCTTTCTCGTCGGTCGCGGAGGCGGCTAGCACCATGCCTTCGGACAGGCCGAACTTCATTTTGCGTGGCGCGAGGTTCGCGACCATCACCGTCAACTTGCCGACCAGTTGCTCCGGCTGATATGCCGACTTGATGCCCGAAAACACGTTGCGAGTTTTTTCTTCGCCGATGTCGAGCGTAAGTTGCAGCAGCTTGTCCGACCCTTCCACCGCCTTGCAGTCGACGATCTTCGCAACGCGCAAATCGATCTTCGCGAAGTCGTCGATCGAGATGATGCCGGGCGTTTCGTCCTTATCGGCGGCGGCTGCTTTCGCTGCCTTCGACTTGCCCTTGGCGTCGGCCGGCGCGGCTGCTTCCGGCGTGGCTTGCAACGAGTCGCGATTGGCGGCGATCAGCGCTTCGATCTGCTTCGGATCGACGCGCGTCATCAGATGCTTGTACGCGTTGATCGGGCGCGTGGAACTGAGCGGCACGTTGGCGTCGGCCCATACCAGCGGTTCGATGCCGAGGAAGCCTTCGACCGCTTCGGCGAGCTTCGGCAGCACCGGCTTGAGCGCCAGCGACAACAGGCGGAAAGCCTCGATGCTCACGCTGCAGGTTTCATGCAGCGCGACGCCGTTCGCCGGGTCTTTGGCCTGATCCCACGGCTTGGCGGTGTCGACGTACGCGTTCACGGCGTCGGCCAGTTCCATGGTCTGACGCAGCGCGCGGTTGTACTCGCGGGCTTCGTAGTTCGCGGCGATTTGCGGCAAGGCGGCGCGCAGCGAGGCGAGCAGCGGATGCTGCATCGCGCTGTCCTGCACGCGGCCGTCGAAGCGCTTGATCAAGAAACCGGCGGCGCGGCTCGCGATGTTCACGTACTTGCCGACCAGATCGCTGTTCACGCGCGCCTGGAAGTCGTCGAGGTTCAGGTCGAGGTCTTCCATCGTGCTGTTCAGCTTGGCCGCGAAGTAGTAGCGCAGCCATTCCGGATTCAGCCCTGTGTCGATCACGCTCTGCGCGGTGATAAAGGTGCCGCGCGACTTCGACATCTTCGCGCCGTCCACGGTCAGGAAGCCGTGCGCGAACACGTTGGTCGGCGTGCGGTGGCCCGAAAACTCGAGCATGGCCGGCCAGAACAACGTGTGGAAATACAGAATGTCTTTGCCGATGAAGTGATACTGCTCGGCCGTCGAACCCTTGCGAATCCACGCGTCGAAGTCGAGGCCGCGCTTTTCGGCGAGGTTCTTGAAGCTCGCGTAATAGCCGACCGGCGCGTCCAGCCAGACGTAGAAATACTTGCCCGGCGCGCCCGGAATTTCGAAGCCGAAATACGGCGCGTCGCGCGAAATGTCCCAGTCTGCGAGCTTGGCTTCGCCGGCGTCGCCGAGCCACTCGCGCATCTTGTTGGTGGCTTCCGGCTGCGCCAGGCCGCCCACCCACGCGCGCAGGAAATTCTCGCAACGCGGATCGGAGAGGCGGAAGAAATAGTGCGTCGACGTTTTGCGAATCGGCGTGGCGCCCGAGACGACCGAATACGGATTGATCAGCTCGGTGGGCAGATAAGTCGAACCGCATACTTCACAGCTGTCGCCGTACTGGTCTTTGGCGCCGCATTTCGGGCATTCGCCCTTGATGAAGCGATCCGGCAGGAACATTTCCTTGACCGGGTCATACGCCTGTTCGATGTCGCGCGCGTCGATCAGGCCCGCTTCCTTGAGCGCCAGATAGACGTTTTCGCTGAGAACGCGGTTCTCTTCGGAGTCGGTCGAGTAGTAATTGTCGAACGAAATTCCGAAGCTGTCGAAGTCGCGCTTGTGTTCCTGCCAGACGCGGTCGATCAGCTGCTTCGGCGTGAGACCTTCTTTCTCCGCGCGCAGCATGACGGGCGTGCCGTGCGTGTCGTCGGCGCCCACGTAATAGACCTCGTGCCCGTGCATTCGCAACGTCCGGACCCAGATGTCCGTCTGGATATATTCGACCAGATGGCCGATATGGATTTGCCCGTTCGCATAAGGAAGGGCCGACGTGACGAGAATCTGGCGACGGCCTGACGGCGCGCCTGCGGAGAGATCGGTTACGGGTGCTGACATAAGGATGGTGGGAGCCTGCGGTGGGACGAAAGGTTGATTCTAGCAGGGCAGGCGCCCGGCGCGGGGCGGGCCGCTCGGGGCGCGGCGTGAGTCGTTGCGGGCCGGACGGTGCATAACCGGGCGCCCAAAAAAAACCGGGGCTATTAACCCCGGAGCAACAACGACAAGAGGAGAATGGTGACGCGGCGGCTTCGCCAGCCACGTACCGTAAAGACAGACAGCGGATTTTCGGCAGAGTTCGAAATTTTTTTCGTTCCCGTGCGAGATTCCCTGTTTCCGCTCTTCACGGCTTACCAGAGCGTAACGATCGCCGGTGATACTGCCCCGGCGACCGGCTTTCCCAGTCTCCCGAACTCTCGTCCTTATTGCGTGGTGTGCTGAGCCGTGGCGCGCAGATAGATTTCCACGCGACGGTTGGCGGCACGGCCGGCTTCGGTGTTGTTGTCGGCGATCGGCTGGGTTTGGCCCAGACCTTGTGCCGACAGGCGCTGCGGCGCGACACCGCGTTGGCCCAGATAACCCGTCACGCTTTCCGCGCGGTTGACCGACAGCGTCTGGTTGTACGCCGGCTGGCCCGTGCTATCCGTGTGGCCGACCACTTGCGCGATCAGCTCAGGGTTCTGTTGCATGGTCTGCGCCAGTTGGTCCAGCACCGGCGCGAACGACGGCTTGACCGCGTAGCTGTTGGTGTCGAACGTGACCGAGCTCGGAATGTTCAGCTTGAGCGAGCCGTCCGGCTGCTCGGTGATCTGCGTGCCGGTGCCCTTGGTGGCGCCCGACAGCTTGTTGTGAATGGCTTGCCAGTTGTAGCCGGTGATGCCGCCCACCGCCGCGCCGACGCCGGCGCCGATCGCCGCGCCCTTACCGCCGCCGAAGATCGCGCCCAGCGCCGCGCCGGTGCCGGCGCCCACGCCCGTACCGACAGCCGTGTTGGTGCCCTGTTGAGTGGCGCAGCCCGCCAGCAGCGAACCGGCAACGGCAAAGACAGCCAGGCGAGTCATGATTTTTGCATTCATATTTTTGATTCCTCTTGAGTGAAGCGAGTCAGGCAAGCAAAGCGGCGACAGAAATAAATCTATACGGCGAACGTGACGGCGATAAAGCCGCCGGCTCGCCAGCACGAAAAGTCTTACGCCCTGCTCAGCCTCGGTCCGACAGTAAAAAAGGGTCTTCCGGCACGGCTTGGCGCCAGCCACTACAATAATGACTGAAGCACGCAGCGATGCGGCCCCATGGCGTTCCGCCTGCCCGAAGGGTGCCCGGCACGCCTGGTTTTCGCAATGCTGTCTAACAATTTCTTTCAAATTCCGGCGCGTGGCCGAGACTTCGATTCCGCTGCGCCGCAGGTGTTCCCCACGGAGTGTCAATGAGTATCGATCGGGCATTGGTCGACGCTGCCCTAGCAGCCGTCGCTGACCCCAACACCGGCCGGCCGTACGCAGCCGCCAAGAACATCAAGAGCGTCGCCGTGCAGGGTGACACGGTTAGCGTCGACGTGGTACTCGGCTATCCGGCCATGCGCCAATTCGACGCGATCCGCGCGCAGTTCGCCGATGCGCTGCGCGCCGTGCCGGGCGTGGCCGACGCGCGTGTCCAGGTGTCGCAGCAGATCGCCGCGCATACCGTGCAGCGTGGCGTGAAACTGTTGCCGAACGTTAAGAATATCGTCGCGGTGGCGTCGGGCAAGGGCGGCGTCGGCAAGAGCACGACCGCCGTGAATCTCGCGCTGGCGCTGGCGAGCGAAGGCGCAACGGTCGGTATTCTCGACGCGGACATCTACGGCCCGTCGCTGCCGATGATGCTCGGCATCGCAGGCCGCCCCGAGTCGCCGGACGAGAAGTCGATGAACCCGATGACCGGTCACGGCCTGCAAGCCAACTCGATCGGCTTCCTGATCGAGCAGGACAACCCGATGGTCTGGCGCGGCCCCATGGCCACTTCCGCATTGGAACAACTGCTGCGGCAGACGAACTGGCACGATCTCGACTACCTGATCGTCGACATGCCGCCGGGCACCGGCGACATTCAGCTCACGCTGTCGCAACGCGTGCCGGTGACGGGCGCCGTGATCGTCACCACGCCGCAGGACATCGCGCTGCTCGACGCCAAGAAGGGCCTCAAGATGTTCGAGAAGGTCGGTATTCCGATCCTCGGCATCGTCGAGAACATGGGCATGCATATCTGCTCGAATTGCGGGCACGAAGAGCATATTTTCGGCGCCGGCGGCGGCGAGCGGATGGGCAAGGAATACGGCGTCGACGTGCTCGGCAGCTTGCCGCTCGACATTGCGATCCGTGAGCAGGCCGACTCGGGCAAACCGACCGTGGTGGCCGACCCGCAGGGACGCGTCGCGGAGATCTATCGGTCGATCGCGCGCAAGGTGGCGATCCATATCGCCGAACGCGCTCGCGACATGACCTCGAAGTTTCCCAATATCGTGGTCCAGAACACCTGAGAAAACGCGGGCTACTCCAGGTTTTTGGCCTCGCGGGAAGTCTCCTGGAGGATCACGCCCGCGGGCGGGCTGGCGTGACACGCCACGTTCGACGGGCCACCCTTGACCAGCCGTTCGGATAAGGGGCCAAGGCGTCTGTTTTCGCCTGGTCTCGCGGTATCATGTCGACTTCACAAGTTCGGCTCGGCGGCCGCAGGGGCGGCCACCAGGCCGGCAAGAGGATCGCATGGGAAAACGAATCGACGGGCAGGCGGTGCATGCGTTCATCGTCCTGACTGCCAGCAGTGTGCTGTTATGCGGCTGTAGCGCGTTCCTGAGACCACAGGAAAAACGTGCGGACGCGCAGTTGCTGCCCACCGTGGGCAATCAGGCGCGCGGTCTCGTCACGTTCATCGAGCGCTCGGACGGCGTGCAAGTCACTTACAACCTCGCGGGTATGCCGCCCAATAGCGACCACGCGTTGCAAGTGCACGAGCGCGGCGACTGCAATGCCGCCGACGGCTCGAGCGCCGGCCAGGTGTTTTCGCCGGCCGCGGAGCGTTTGAAATCGGGCGCGCGCGTCGAGGGCGACCTCGGCAATATTCACGCGGACGCGAACGGCGTGGCCACGGGCTTCATCGTTGCGCCGGACGTTTCGCTCGACGGCATCCGCTCGGTGTTGCAGCGCGCGGTTCTGCTGCATCACGACGCGACCGATCCGTACGCGTATCCGCAACATGGCGCAGGCCCCGCGCTCGCTTGTGGATTGATTCGCCAATGAGCGATGAGCGGGCCTCGTGTTCGAGGTCCGGGCGCTCGCTGCCGGCATTCATCTAAAGCAACGTCGGAGCAGGCGCCAGAACACGCCTGAGCCTAATCGCGGCATCGATCTCACGATCGCGTAAAATAAGCGCCTTTCGTTCGGCTGCCTCGCCGGAGTGCCTGTCCTGCCGCATAGGCGGGACACCCGGCAAAGCGAGCGTAGGGCACCCGAACGGCCCGCCGCCTGGCCAGCCCGCGAGGTCAGCGCAAAGCAGGCGCGCAGTAAGCCAAAAGTGACCCGGCACTAACCGGGTCGTTATCCGTCATACCTCTGTCATTCACGTCGAGCAGCGTTCACCTATGACTATCAAATCCGACAAGTGGATCCGGCGCATGGCCGCGTCGCACAACATGATCGAGCCGTTCGCGCCCGATCAGGTCCGCGTCTCCGAAGACGGCCGGAAGATTGTCAGCTACGGCACGTCGAGCTACGGCTACGACATCCGCTGCGCCGACGAATTCAAGATCTTCACGAACATCAACTCGACCATCGTCGATCCGAAGAATTTCGACGAGAAATCGTTCGTCGACTTCAAGGGCGATGTCTGCATCATCCCGCCGAATTCGTTCGCGCTCGCGCGCACGGTGGAGTATTTCCGCATTCCGCGCAGCGTCCTGACCGTGTGTCTGGGCAAGTCCACGTATGCGCGTTGCGGGATCATCGTCAACGTGACGCCGTTCGAGCCCGAATGGGAAGGGCACGTCACGCTCGAATTCTCGAATACGACACCTTTGCCTGCGAAAATCTACGCGAACGAAGGCGTCGCTCAAGTGCTGTTTTTCGAAAGCGACGAGATTTGTGAAACGTCGTACGCGGATCGCGGCGGCAAATATCAAGGTCAGCACGGCGTCACGTTGCCCAAGACGTGACGTCGGCAGCGCATTGACCCACTAGCTATTCGGGTGACCGCTGCAATTTTCAGAATGCAGCGGTCGTTCTTTTTGGAGAATCGCCCATGAAGTTTCGTTTTCCCGTCGTCATCATCGACGAAGATTTTCGCTCCGAGAACATCTCGGGTTCCGGCATCCGTGCTCTGGCCGAAGCCATCGAGAAAGAAGGCGCGGAAGTGCTCGGGTTGACGAGCTACGGCGATCTGACCTCGTTCGCGCAGCAGTCGAGCCGCGCCTCGTGCTTCATCCTTTCGATCGACGACGACGAGTTGCTGCCCTACGTCGATAACGTGGTGGTGGAAGGCGAGACGCCGGAACTCGCCGCCGCGATCGTCGCGCTGCGCGCGTTCGTGACCGAAGTGCGCCGCCGCAACGCCGACATTCCGATCTTCCTGTACGGCGAAACGCGTACGTCGCGCCACTTGCCGAACGACATCCTGCGCGAACTGCACGGCTTCATCCACATGTTCGAGGACACGCCGGAGTTCGTGGCGCGCCATATCATCCGCGAGACCAAGGTGTATCTGGATTCGCTCGCGCCGCCGTTCTTCAAGGAACTGGTGCAGTACGCGGACGAAGGCTCGTACTCGTGGCACTGCCCGGGACACTCGGGCGGTGTGGCGTTTTTGAAGAGCCCGCTTGGCCAGATGTTCCATCAGTTCTTTGGCGAGAACATGTTGCGCGCGGACGTGTGCAACGCCGTCGACGAACTCGGCCAGTTGCTCGATCACACGGGTCCGGTGGCGGCATCCGAGCGCAACGCCGCGCGCATCTTCAGCGCCGACCACGTGTTCTTCGTGACCAACGGCACGTCCACGTCGAACAAGATCGTCTGGCACGGCACGGTCGCGCCGGGCGACATCGTGCTGGTGGACCGCAATTGCCACAAGTCGATTCTGCACGCGATCACCATGACCGGCGCGATTCCGGTGTTCCTCACGCCCACGCGCAACAACTTCGGCATCATCGGGCCGATTCCGCGCAGCGAGTTCGAACCGGAGAACATCAAGAAGAAGATCCTGGCGAACCCGTTTGCGCGCGAAGCGCTCGCGAAGAATCCGGATCTCAAGCCGCGCATTCTGACCATCACGCAAAGCACGTACGACGGCGTGATCTACAACGTCGAGATGATCAAGGAAATGCTGGGCGACTGGCTCGACACGCTGCACTTCGACGAAGCCTGGCTGCCGCACGCCGAATTCCACGAGTTCTATCAGGACATGCACGCGATCGGCGCGGGCCGTCCGCGGATCGGCGCGATGGTGTTCGCCACGCATTCCACGCACAAACTGCTGGCCGGTATTTCGCAGGCTTCGCAGATCGTCGTGCAGGACTCGAAGAACAGCCGCTTCGACAAGCATCGCTTCAATGAAGCTTATCTGATGCACACGTCGACTAGCCCGCAGTACGCGATCATCGCCTCGTGCGATGTGGCCGCGGCCATGATGGAAGCGCCGGGCGGCCCCGCGCTGGTGGAAGAATCGATTGCCGAAGCGCTCGATTTCCGCCGCGCCATGATCAAGGTCGACGCCGAATACGGCGACGACTGGTTTTTCAAGGTGTGGGGCCCGGACCAGTTTGCCGAAGAAGGCATCGGTTCGCGCGAAGACTGGATGCTGCGCCCGAACGACGAGTGGCACGGCTTCGGCCCGCTCGCCGACAACTTCAACATGCTCGACCCGATCAAGGCGACCATTGTTACGCCGGGACTGGACATGGGCGGCGGCTTCGGCGAGACCGGCATTCCGGCGGCGATCGTCACGAAGTATCTGGCGGAGCACGGCATCATCGTCGAGAAGACCGGGCTGTATTCGTTCTTCATCATGTTCACGATCGGCATCACCAAGGGCCGCTGGAACTCGATGGTCACCGAACTCCAGCAGTTCAAGGACGACTACGATAACAACCAGCCGTTGTGGCGCGTGCTGCCGGAGTTCGTCTCGCATCATCCGATGTACGAGCGCGTCGGCCTGCGCGATCTGTGTCAGCAGATTCATAGCGTCTACCGCGCGAACGATATCGCGCGTCTGACCACCGAGATGTATTTGTCGAGCATGGAACCGGCCATGAAGCCGTCGGATGCGTTCGCCAAGCTCGCGCACCGCGAGATCGACCGCGTGCCTATCGACGAGCTCGAAGGCCGTGTCACGTCGATCCTGTTGACGCCGTATCCGCCGGGTATTCCGCTGCTGATTCCGGGCGAGCGCTTCAACAAGACCATCGTCAACTATCTGCGTTTCGCGCGCGAATTCAACGAGCGCTTCCCGGGTTTCCACACGGATATCCATGGGCTCGTCGGCGAAACGATCAATGGGCGCATCGAATACTTCGTCGATTGCGTTCGCGGCTGATGATGTTGCGGGTAACGTCTCTGTTGGCGGCCGGTGCCGGCGTTCGCGGCGCACGGCGCGCGTTCGGCGCGTTGGCGCTGGCTTCGGCGGCGGTGTTCGGCGCGGCGTCGCTGCCGGCGCATGCCGAGGTCGCCGCCGCCGATCCGATCGATGCGTCGATGCGTACGTGCCTCGCACGCAGCGACATGTCGTCGACGACGGGGCAAGTGCAATGCATGGACAATGCGCGGATCGGCTGGAAAACCGCGCTCGATAACGCATGGCAGCAGCTTCAGCCGAAGTTGCCGCCCGCGCAGCGCAAGCAGTGGGAAAAGAGCCAGGCGAGCTGGCAGGCATCACGCGATGCCGAGAAGCAGTTGCTCGCGGCCGTTTTCGCCACGACGCACGGCTCGATGTACGTGCTTGCCGAAGCTGACATGCAATTGCAGCCGGTGCGTGACCGCGCGCTCGCGCTGCGCAGCGCGCTGGCGAAGGCGAGCGCCGGCGGCGCTGCGCTGCGCCGCGTGCGAGCCTGCAGCGCTGACGCGCAATGCGAACACGCGATGTTCGATCTGAACCGTTATTACCGACGTCTGCAGTCGAAGATGCCGGTGCGTTCGCGTGCGACATTGACGCGCGCGCAGAAAGCGTGGACCGCGTATCTGAACGCCACGACGCCGGTGGTCGATGAGCGTGGTCGCATCGACATCATCGGCGCGCGGGTGGCGACGCTCAAGCGTTTGTCGGAGACGGTTGGCAATAGCTGAGCGCTGAGCGACCGACGTTGCGCTTTAGTCTCAGCGGAGCGTGCTCAATCGAGCATGTACCCTTCTGCTTCCGGGCTTGGCAACTTGATGGCTGGTTCGCCGAGCAGGTCGCGCATGGCGTCTTCGATTGCCAGGGACATCGTGTTGAGCGCGAGGTCGTTGTCGTCGATGCCGAACGGCTCTTCGATTTGCGATGCAATGGCTTCGTGCGCCATGAACGTGTACGCCACGAAGACCGCGAAGACCGGCGTGAAAATGCCGATGCTGTCCACCAGTCCGAACGGTAGCGACGCGCAGAAGAAATACACCGTGCGGTGAATCATCACCGAATAGGCAAACGGCAGCGGCGTTGAAGCGATGCGCTCGCATCCGCCAATTACATCCGATATTCCATTCAGATTTCTATCGAAGGCGATGACCGCCATTGGGTCGATTGCGCCTGTTTTGGCCTGGCGTTGTACCCATTCGCCGAGGGAAAGCAGCAAGGTGGCCGGTTTGTACCGCGACGCTGTGACGCGGGCGAAGAGGGCCGGCGGCAAGCGTTCGGCGAGGTCTTCGGTGGGGTCGCTCTTGCGTAGTTGGTGACGCAGCGCGTGCGGGAGGGCGCTGAGTGCTGCTGTGAATTCTTTGAGGTCTTCTTTTTGCAGCTGTTTTGTCGGGAGGGTGAGTGCCTGACGGACGAGTGAGCGTGATTCGTTTAGCAGTTGGCCCCATAGCTTGCGGGCTTCCCACCAGCGGTCGTAGCTGGCGTTGTTTCTGAAGCCGAGGAATACCGCTAACGCTATGCCGATTAGCGAGAAGGGCGCTGTCGTGTTCAGGTTTAGCGAGATCGGGAGGAGGTGGTCGTGGGCCGCCACTGCGACTATCGAAATGCAGAAGATCAGCGCGAGGCGCGGTAGCAATTGCGGAAGCACGGAGCCTCGCCAGGCTAGCAGCATGCGGAACCAATGGACGTGGGGGCGGATGATCATCGTGGTTTGCTTTTTGCCTGCGGCGCTTTTCGGGGTTCTATTATCGCTTTTTTGGGTTTTGGGGGATTTTTAGGGTGGGTTTTGGGCGTTGGCCTTTCCTTGATTTGTTTGTGGTCTATTAGCGTTGCCCCTGTGCGGGGCGGCACTTACTTCTCTTTGCCGGCCGCAAAGAGAAGTAAGCAAGAGAAAGCGGCTCAAACCGCTAGTTCTTAAGCGGGGCCCTCGCACAGTTGCGGTAGTGGTGCATCTGGAATCTGTGTTCTCGCGCATTCGGCGCTTGTGACAAGGCCGTCATTCTTCCGGCGGCGCTGCGCGCGCCGTCGCGGTCGTTCTTCAACCAATCGCTTCGTTTTTTCCTGGCGTTTCTGCTGCGTTGTAGTACTTCGTTCGTGAGCGTGCTTGGGAAATTTCAGAAATCTTGCTGGTGCGCGGCTTTTAGCTCGTGCGGGTGATCACTCGTGAAGCAAGACGTTTAAACTCAATTCGCCGTCAAAACAGCGACGGCCAGGCTTGGCGGCCTGCTACCAAACACGCGCCTGCTTTGGCGGGGCGCGTGTCTATCTCAGCACGTCTTATGGGCGGGCCATGATGGGGAGGCCTTCGGGCCTGCCGGTTTGGTAACGGCCGCCAACCTTGTCACTGTGCCCGCTCACCACCTTGCAAGCGCGTGTCGGGCGATCCAGGAAAGGTTCAGGGAGATCGCGCCATGAGTAAATCCGTCAAGCATTCACGCACCACGTCGCGCCCACCCGTTGACGCACTTCAATACGAAAAACTCGCCTTGTCCGCCTTTGGACTGCTTGAACGGCAGCTAAGCCAGCTGGACAAGTTGGTCACACTCGCGGCTTCAATAGTTAGGAATCCGGCCGTGACGCGAGAAGAAAGGCATCGGCAGCGGAAATTGCTGGAACTGCTGTTGGACACTGGCGAGGACTACCAACGCGAAGTGGAGATTGACCGCGAGCTATACCAGGTCATCGCACTCGATGCGAAGGGAATTCCACAGAGCCGCATCACGGCGCGCCACGCCGCGAACCTTCTGGCAAAGGCCGCGCGCACAGCGGCGGATAGCCGTGAGCGTATCGGCGCAATGCGGGGGACGCAGAACAAGCCGATGCAATTTAGAACGATCTCGCGTCGCACGGCGACTGCACACTGACAGCGAGCCACGAGCCACGAGCCGTACGCTGCGGCTCGCGGCATTGCACTGCGGCCATGAAGAAAGACGCATGCGTCTTCGCATTCTGAGGGTACTGCGGCACGACGCGAAGCGCGTGCCGCGGTGACTGCGAATGTACTGGGTCAGCGCGAACGTTTTCCGACGCAATCCCGCTTAAAGAACCGGAAGCCTCTAACAGCACATCGCCGAGGCGAAGCCGACGGCCCGCAACGCGCACAGAAAAACCTACGGGTTTAAGCAGACCGTTCCGGCGAGCGCATCGCGCGAGGTGGGAAGAATGAGTGCTTTGTCACTGAAGCGGAATGTGCGAGAACACAGATTCCAGACGCACCACTACCGCGACTGTGCGGGGGACCCGCTTAAGAATTAGCGGTGTGAGCCGCTTTCTCTTGCCTACTTCTCTTTGCGGCGGCAAAGAGAAGTAGGTGCCGCCCCGCACAGGGGCAACGCTAATAGACCACAAAGAATTCAAGGAAAGGCCAACACCACAATCAAACACCCAAAACCCGCGGCGCGGACCAAAACCTCAAACCTCAATCCCGAGCCGAAGAAGCCGCCCCATGACTCAACCAATCGAGCACAGCGCTAGCATCATCATCAGCCCCTTGCCTGGCCTTGGCAACAGTCTCAGCCACATCAGCGCTAGGCACAGCGCGCCGAATAGCCACTCCAACAGCAAGAATATCGATCATAACCAGATGCAAGATCCGCGAGATCATAGACAACTGCGACTCACGAATCTCAATATGATCAGTCTCAAGCGCCACAGTAGCGCGCTTAGCCAACGGCGTATTGCTAGAGGTAATAGCAATGACCTTAGCCCCAGCCTGCATAGCCACATCAAGAACCCGCAGCAACTCAGGCGCGCGCCCTGACTTCGACACAGCGACAATCACATCCCCCTTCCCAAGCAAAGCAGCAGACGCCGCCTGCATATACAAATCGCCGTAGGCAATCGTAGGAATCCCAAACCGGAAGAACTTGTAATGCGCATCCTGCGCGACGATATTCGAATTCCCGAGCCCATAAAACTCGATGCGCCGAGCGCCGTTCAAAAGATCGATAGCCCGCTCGACCTGCTCGAAATTCAAATGCTCGCGCAACTGCAAAATTGCGGACACGGTGTTATCGAGCACTTTCGCGCCGAAGTCCGTCGCCGTATCACCGAGATGCACCTGGCTATGGCTAACAGGAATAGTGCCCGTCAAACCAGTCGCCAGCTTCAGCTTGAAATCCGATAACCCCTGGCAACCGAGCGAACGACAAAACCGGATCACCGTCGGCTGACTCACATCCGCCTTGCGCGCGATATCCACAATCGGATCATTGATAATCGACCGCGGATGATTCAGCGCAAGATCGGCAACACGTCGCTCGGCGGGCGTCAACGCATCGCGCATCTGCCGAATCCGCTCGAACACGGCGGATGAACTACCACCCGCACGATTCGACAACTGCTCGGCAAGAATCGCCGACACACCCAGAAACGCCGGATATTCAGCGGTAATCACATACGTCGGCACGTTTTGCAGATAAGCCTCGAACCGGCCTTTAGCCTCGAAGCGCTTGCGAAACGACGAACGTGAAAAGAACTCGCCGAGCCGCGGCACGACACCACCGCCGATATAGATCCCGCCCAACGCCCCGAGCGTCACCGCAATATTGCCCGCGAACGTACCGAGAATGCCGCAGAACACATCGACGGATTCGGCCGCCAATGGTTCGCCTTCCAACGCACGCTTGACGATTTCGATCGTGTCGACATTCGCCGCCACGCGCTTCTTGTCGCGACCCGCAAGCGCGCGATAGATCACTTCGATACCAGGCCCCGCAGCCACGCGCTCAAACGACACATGCGACCACTTCTTGCGCGCGTACTGCAGCACGATATCTTCGCGTTCGTCAGCCGGCGCAAAAGTAGCATGACCACCTTCGCTGCCAAGCGCGATCCAACGATCATCGGCAGGAATCAAGCCGGATACACCCATGCCGGTGCCAGGCCCAAGCAAACCAATCACGCTATTCGGCCGCCGCGCGCCACCACCCACCTGCACACGCTGCGCATCAGTCAGGCCAGGCAGAGCCATGGCCAGCGCGGTAAAGTCATTCACCACCAGCAGCGTATCGAAACCAAGCGCGCGCCGCGTGGCTTCAATCGAAAAGCTCCAGTCGTGATTCGTCATGCTCACCTGATCGCCATCGACCGGGTTCGCAATCGCAATCGCCGCATGATTCACGCGGCCGATCTTGGTGTCCTTCAGATACTTCTTGATGACTTCGGCAACGCCCGGATAGTCCGCGCACGGATAGACCTTCACCGAGCCGATTTCGCCCGGACTCGTCTCCAGCGCGAAGCGCGCATTGGTGCCGCCGATATCGGCCAGCAGCCTCGGTCCATCGGCGTGCTGGCCCGCGCCCGGAACAGCCTTAGTTTGCACACCAGTAGACATCGAGTCTCACTCCCTTGTCGTTTGCCAACTGCGAGATGGCATTTTTTTGTAGCGAAGCGGACGCGGCATTGAGCACGTCCATCTTGCGCGGTCCTGCGATCAGCAAGAACAGATGCTTGACTTCTTTCAACGCGGACATCGACCAGCTCACGCGCGCATGCGGTGCGCTGCCGGGATGCACGGCGACGAAGCGTTCGGTGGTGGTGATCGCATAATCCCATTCGGGCGAGTCGGCGAAGATCGACGCGGTGTGGCCGTCTTCACCCATGCCGAGAATCGCGACGTCGGGCACGTTGCTGAAACGCGCGTCGGCGTTCAGCGCGGCGACATGCGCGTTCAGATCTTGCGTGGTGTCGACTAGCGGCCAGAAGGTCGCGTCCTTCGCGGCGTTCTGCAACAGCGTGGCGTGCACCAGCTGCGAGTTGCTCGCGCTGTCCGTTTCCGGCACCCAGCGGTCGTCGACCAGCGTCACGGCAATGCGCGCCCAGTCGAACGTTTGCGTGGACAACGTCTGCAGGAACGGGCGCGGACTGCTGCCGCCGGACACTGCAAGCATTGCGGGGCGCGCGGTGGTGGAACCGGCGGCCTGTGCGGCGAGCGACGCATGTAACGCGTCGCCGACCGCTTTCGCCAACGCGTCGGATTGGGCGCGTTGATCGTCGAAAGCGTGAAGCTCGATCACTTCTCCTCCGTGCTGCTTTTTTGTGTGATCTGCGGAATCTGCCGTACTGCTCTTACACGATGCCTGCAAGATGGATGACTTGCAGGCGCCCTCGTGATACCGGCGCCATTCCATTCAGTTCGTCGGTGGGTCTTACGGGCGCCACGTCATATTCCATTCAATACGACGTACCGCCGTGATTCAATTCTCTTCTTCGAGCCAGCAGGTGCCGTGCTGCGCGAGCATCGCGCTCGATGCAGCCGGTCCCCACGTGCCCGATGCGTACGGCTTGGGCGGCTTGTTCGACGCCTTCCATTCGTTCAGGATCGGTTCGACCCAGCGCCATGCGGCTTCCTGCTCGTCGCGCCGCACAAACAGCGCGAGGCGGCCGTTGATGACGTCGAGCAGCAATCGCTGATACGCCTCCATCTGTCCTTCGCGGAAGAACTGGTCGAACGCGAGGTCGAGGTGGACGCTGGCGAGGTTCATGCCTTCGCCGGGTTGCTTCGCGAGACAGTAGAGGCGAATGGTTTCGTTCGGCTGCAGGCGGATCACCAGACGATTCGCGCCGGCGCGCAATGC
Source organism: Paraburkholderia phytofirmans (assembly GCF_046028095.1). GTDB lineage: Bacteria > Pseudomonadota > Gammaproteobacteria > Burkholderiales > Burkholderiaceae > Paraburkholderia > Paraburkholderia phytofirmans_A. The sequence continues at coordinate 95,473 of NZ_JAQQDJ010000010.1, read as the reverse complement.
GGAAGCGCCGAGCGCCGAATGTGGCACTGCACGAAAGTTCACCACGATCTCGGCGACGCGATCGGCGAGGCGCTTGCCGGTGCGCAGGAAAAACGGCACGCCGGCCCAACGCCAGTTTTCGATCTCGACCTTCAGCGCAACGAACGTTTCGGTCGCGCTTTCAGGCTTCACGCCGGGCTCCGTTGCATACGCCGGCACGGCAGTGCCGCGGATCACGCCCGAATGATACTGCCCGCGCACGGCAACCTTGCCGATATCGCGCGGATCGATGGGCTTCAAAGCGCGCAGCACGCGCAGCTTTTCGTCACGCACCGAATCCGAATCCATGGAGTGCGGCGGTTCCATCGCTACGATGGAAAGCAGTTGCAGCAAATGGTTCTGCACCATGTCGCGCAACGCGCCGGTGTTGTCGTAGAAGTCGCCGCGCGCTTCCACGCCGAGTTCTTCGGCAATCGTGATCTGAATGCTCTCGACCCACTCGCGACGCCACAGCGGCTCGAACAGCGCATTGCCGAAGCGCAGCGCCAGCAGGTTCTGCACCGGTTCTTTACCGAGGTAGTGGTCGATCCGATAGATCTGTTCTTCAGCGAAGATTTCGCCGACCGCATCATTAATTGCATTCGACGACTTGAGGTCGTAGCCGAGCGGCTTTTCCAGCACGATGCGCGAATTCGCGTTCAGTCCAACCGATGCCAGCGCATGGCAGATCGGCACGAACAGCGACGGGCCTGTAGCCAGATAGAACACGCGGATACCAGGCAAGTCCTGGATGGCGTCGCGTAAATGCACGAAGTCTTCCGCTTTGCCGAGGTCGATGTTCACGAACTCGATGCGCTCCAGAAAGCTCGCCCATGCCGATTCATCCACACCGTTCTTCGACACATGCGGTTTGACGTGCTCGTTTACCCATTGGATGTACTCGCCGCGATCCGTTGCATGCCGCGCCACCGCGACGATCTTGCCACTGTCGGCCAGCATGCCGCCTGCACGGTGTGCTTCAAACAGTGCGGGCAGGATCTTGCGCATCGACAGATCGCCGGTGCCGCCGAAGAGAACGAAGGTGAAGCTTGAATCGGTTTGCATGAGTCTCCGTCGATGTCCTGGGGCCGCGGAAGGTGAGCGAAAGCGCGACCGTAGTCCGATAAAATATTTTTTGACACTGAATTGTAGTTTAACTACAATCCAAATCAAGAGGTAGCGCTAATTCGATGAAAAAAGCGTGCGCTAAGCGTCAAGATGCGCGTTTTCCCGAATCGGCAGGCGTCCCCTGCATGTTAACGGACATTGCGTGTCGGCACGTGCCAGCATGCCCCGGCGGCCTTTACGGAATGCCGGGGAGTTGAGCGGCCGGCAGGGTCGGCACCAGGTTGACGTGCAAGGCACCTCGAGTCTGCCGCGCGAAACGCGGGCAGGCAAAAATCAAAAGAGGAGACAGTCAGTTGCATCCCGAACCACTCATCTCTTGAGCTTCCAGCGGCCGGACATTGGTCCGCCGGCACATGCCTCGCGCATGCGCCCGACCGTGCTCGATCGCCCAGTGTTTTGCCTGTTTGAACCAACCACAGCACCCTGGCGACATCAGGGGCCATTTGTTTTTTGTTCAGGTGTCTGGAGGAGATAAGCAATGAAATTTCGCGCGATCATGGGCGCTTTGTGCGCCGCAGGTCTGATGTGTGGCGTCTCGGCCGTGCAAGCCGCCGAGTCGATCGAAGTGTTGCACTGGTGGACCTCGGGCGGCGAATCGAAAGCCGTCGGCGTCCTCAAGGACGACATGACGAAGCAAGGTTACACGTGGAAGGACTTCGCGGTTGCGGGTGGCGCCGGCGCGGCTGCCATGACGGCACTCAAGACGCAGGTGATCTCGGGCAACGCGCCGAGCGCTGCGCAGATCAAGGGTCCGCTGATCCAGGACTGGGCGCAGCAAGGCGTGCTCGTGCCGATCGACTCGGCCGCTGGCGACTGGAAGAAGAACCTGCCGCCCGAAATCGACAAGATCATGCACGCGGACGGTCACTATGTTGCCGCGCCGTTCTCGGTGCACCGCGTGAACTGGCTGTACATCAACAAGGCAGCGCTGGACAAGGCGGGCGGCAAGGCGCCGACCACGTGGCCTGAGTTCTTCGCGGTGGCCGACAAGATGAAGGCCGCGGGCATCCAGCCGATCGCGATGGGTGGCCAGCCGTGGCAAGACCTGACGCTGTGGGAAGACGTCGTGCTGTCGCAAGGCGCGGGCTTCTACAAGAAGGCGCTGGTCGACCTCGACGAGAAGACGCTGACGTCGGATCAGATGGTCGGCGTGTTCGACACGGTCCGCAAGATTCAGGGTTACTTCGACGCGGGCCGTACTGGTCGTGACTGGAACCTGGCAACGGCCATGGTCATCAATGGCAAGGCCGGTATGCAGTTCATGGGCGACTGGGCGAAGGGCGAATTCGCCAACGCCGGCAAGAAGTCGGGCTCGGACTACATCTGCGCCGCTGTGCCGGGCACGGAAAAGTCCTACACGTTCAACGTCGACTCGTTCGTGTTCTTCCAGCAGAAGGGCCAAAAGGCGGCAACGCCGGGTCAACTCGCACTGGCGAAGACGATCATGTCGCCGGAGTTCCAGGAACAGTTCAGCCTGAACAAGGGTTCCATCCCGGTTCGTCTGGGCGTGTCGATGGCCAAGTTCGACGACTGCGCGAAGAAGTCGTACGCGGATGAACAAGTGGCGATCAAGTCGGGCGGCTATGTGCCTTCGCTGGCACACGGCATGGCGCAACCGGATGCAGCAGCCGGTGCGATCTCGGACGTGGTCACGAAGTTCATGAACTCGCAGCAGGATTCGAAGAGCGCAGTTGCCGCGCTCGCGAAGGCAGCGAAGACCAAGTAAGTTGCGTCAAACGAAGCGGCGCGCCCGGCGGTTCAGCAACGGGCGTCGGGCGCGCCCTTCGTGTCGCTGATTGCCGGGGTTTTACTCGTTGCATGGCAGGCGGCTTCACCCTGGTTTCATAGAGTCACATCTATGTCGCTACGGCCTCGCGTTTTTTCAGCGTGAAGGTCCCGGCGGCACAGTTTCAGCAGGAGTCGAGTAGTGACTGCTTCTATCAGCGGAAACGGGAAAACGGCCACCGTGACCCGCCGCACGTCGCCGATGGCGGCCCTTGCCGATCGCTGGATTCCGAAGCTGGTGCTCGCACCCAGCGTCGTGATCAGCCTGATCTTCGTGTATGGCTTCATCGCCATTACCGGCTTTCTGTCGCTGTCCAATTCGCGACTGATGCCACGTTATGAATTTGTCGGTCTCGATCGTTATCGCGAGCTGTTCGATAACGACGTGTTCTGGACGTCGGCTGCCAACCTCGGCTGGTTCGGCATCCCGTTCATCGGTATCTGTATCGGTCTCGGTCTGTTCCTCGCGATCCTGCTCGATCAGCAGATCCGCAACGAAGGCGCGCTGCGCGCCGTGTTCCTGTACCCGATGGCGCTCTCGTTCATCGTGACGGGTACGGCGTGGCAATGGATCATGACGCCGAGCATCGGCCTCGAGAAGGTGTTCCACGACTGGGGCTGGACGAGCTTTTCGTTCGGCTGGTTGGGCGACCCGGACAAGGCGATCTTCTGCGTCGTGATCGCGGCCGTGTGGCAATCCGTCGGCTTCGTGATGGCGCTGTTCCTCGCGGGCTTGCGCGGCGTGGACGGTGAAATTTTCAAGGCCGCGCAGATGGACGGCGCGGGCTTGCCCACCATCTATCGCAAGATCGTGATTCCGAGCATGCGTCCGGTGTTCTTCTCCGTGCTGCTGATTCTCTGCCACATCACGATCAAGACCTTCGACCTGGTCGTTGCTTTGACCGCGGGCGGTCCGGGCACGTCTTCGTCGCTGCCGGCTATTTTCATGTACACGTTTTCGTTCAATCGCGGGCAGCTGGGCGTCGGCGCGGCATCGTCGATGATGATGCTCGCCACTGTCGTAGCCGTGCTCGTGCCGCTGATGTATCTGGAATCGAGGAGCACCCGCAATGCAGCCTAAGATGACGATCAGCCGTGCCGTCATTTATGCGGCCTTGTTTCTGTTCGCCCTGTATTTCCTGTTCCCGCTGTACGTGATGCTGTCCACGTCGTTCAAGGACATCGATCAACTGCGCACGGGCAACCTGCTCACGCCGCCTACCCACTGGACCATCGAACCGTGGATCAAGGCATGGAGCGGCGCCTGCACGGGCGTGCGTTGCGACGGTATGCAGCCGTTCTTCATGAACTCGGTGCGGATGGTGATTCCCGCCGTGCTGATCTCGTCGATCATCGGCGCGTTCAACGGTTATGTGCTCACGCACTGGCGTTTTCGTGGCGCGGATCCGATCTTCACGATGATCCTGGTCGGCTGTTTCATTCCGTTCCAGGCGATCCTGCTGCCGATGGCGCGCTTCGAAGGCTTTCTCGGCCTGTCGAACACGACGACCGGTCTGGTGGTCGTGCACGTGATCTACGGTATCGCCTTCACCACGATGTTCTTCCGCAACTTTTACGTCAGCATTCCGGCTGAACTCGTGAAGGCGGCGCGTATCGACGGCGCGGGTTTCTTCACGATCTTCACGAAGATTCTGCTGCCGGTTTCGCTGCCGATTTTCATGGTGTGCCTGATCTGGCAATTCACGCAGATCTGGAATGACTTCCTGTTCGGTATCGTGTTTTCCGGCGTCGATTCGATGCCGATCACGGTGGCGCTGAACAACCTCGTGAACACCTCGACCGGCGTGAAGGAATACAACGTGGACATGGCCGGCGCGATCATCGCCGCGCTGCCCACGCTGCTGGTGTACATCATCGCCGGACGCTATTTCGTGCGCGGTCTGACGGCGGGCGCAGTGAAGGGCTAGACGCCAGGCTAAACCATCCGAGCGCGGCGGCGCTTCATGAAGCGCCGCCGTCACCCGAAGACGTTTTCAAGCAGTACCAGAGACAAAGAGGATTCACAGCATGGCAAGCCTTTCCATCCGTGACGTGTACAAGACTTACCCGAACGGGGTGCCGGTTCTGAAGGGTGTCAACATCGACATCGAAGACGGCCAGTTCCTGATTCTGGTCGGCGGTTCGGGCTGCGGCAAGTCGACGCTGCTCAACATGATTGCCGGCCTCGAAACCGTGACCAAGGGCGAGATCCAGATCGACGGCAAGACGGTGAACAACCTGTCGCCGAAAGATCGCGACATCGCGATGGTGTTCCAGTCGTATGCGCTGTATCCGTCCATGACGGTGCGCGAGAACATCTCGTTCGGTCTGAACATCCGTAAGGTGCCGAAGAACGAGCAGACGCAGATCGTCGACCGCGTGTCGAACACGCTGCAGATCACGCACCTGCTCGACCGCAAGCCGGGTCAACTGTCCGGCGGCCAGCGTCAGCGCGTGGCCATGGGCCGTGCCCTGGCGCGCGATCCGGTGATGTTCCTGTTCGACGAACCGCTGTCGAACCTCGACGCGAAGCTGCGTATCGAGATGCGTTCGGAAATCAAGCTGCTGCATCAGCGCCTCGGCACGACGATCGTCTACGTGACGCACGATCAGATCGAAGCGATGACACTCGGCGACCGCATCGCGGTGATGAAAGACGGCATCGTGCAGCAGTTCGGCGCACCGCAGGAAATCTACGACTCGCCGTCGAACCTGTTCGTGGCCGGCTTCATCGGCGCGCCGCCGATGAACTTCATCCAGGGCAAGCTGGTGGAGCAGGGCGCGGGCGTCGCGCTCGAACTGGATACGGGTGTTGCACGCACGGCGGTGAATCTGCCGTTCGACTCGGCGAGGGTGAAGTCGCATGTCGGCCGCGAGGTGATTCTAGGCCTGCGTCCGGAGCGCATCACCGACGCGCGCGGCGCGCATGGCGACAACGCGAAGCTGCAGCCGATCGAAGTGAAAGTCGACGTGATCGAGCCGACCGGTCCGGACACGCTGGTGTTCGCGCAGGTCAACGGCAAGCGCATCGTGAGCCGCGTGCACCCGGCGTCGAATCCGCAACCGCTGACGAACACGACGCTGTTGTTCGATACGTCGAAGGCGGTGCTGTTCGATCCGTCGAACGAAGAGCGGATTGCCTGATCGCGAAGTTTTGCTGCTTTCGTTGCAATAGAAAAGAAACCCCATGCGTCTCACGACGCATGGGGTTTTGTCGTTTTGCGGGTTTAGGTTTTACTGCTCGGTAATGCGCAGGTCCGGATTGTTGCGCGCCAGTTCGGTCACCCACTCAATGAAAGCACGCAGCCGTGAACTCAGATTGCGGCGATGCGCGTAGAGCACCGACAGCGGCGTGCCCGGGCTCGTGTAGCCGGTGAGGATTTCCTTCAGCGCGCCTTGCGCGATCAGATCGGCGACCATGAAGCGCGACGGCTGAATGATGCCGTGCCCGAGCGCGGCCGCGCCGATATAGACCGAGCCGTCGTTCACCGCGAGTACGCTTTTAAGCGACACTTTGGCGATCTCGCCGTCCACCTGGTATTCGAACGGGAACGTTCTGCCGGTGCGCGCGGACACGTAATTAACCGCGCGGTGCTCGCTCAATTCTTCGAGCGTGGTCGGCTCGCCGTATTTCTCCAGATACGCCGGCGACGCGCACGTGACGATCCGCGCCTGGCCGATCCGTCGAGCGACGAGACTCGACTCTTCCGGCGTGCCCATGCGGATCACGCAATCCACGCCGTCCTGAATCAGATCGATGTTGCGGTCGGCGAGGCCGAGCCGTACGTCGATCTCCGGGTATTGCCGATAGAAATCGTCGAGCGCGGGCAGCAGCAGCGCGCGGGCCAAGGTGCCGGACGTATCCACGCGGATCGTGCCGGCCGGATTCTCGCGCTTGTTCGACAGCGACGATTCGGCGTCGGTGACTTCGGCGAGGATGCGCACGCAGCGTTCGTAGAACAGCGCGCCGTCTTCGGTGACGCTGACCTGGCGCGTCGAACGATTCAGCAGACGCACGCCGACGTGTTCCTCCAGCGCCTGGATGGTACGGCTCACTTTGGCGCGCGGCAGGTCGAGCGACTCGGAAACTTTGGTGAAGCTGTTCGCCTCGACCACACGCGTGAATATCTCCATGGCTTCGAAACGGTCCATGTTTTGCCTTAAGGTTGATTGGCGGAAGTAGGTTTCGAAGTGAAGTGTATAGGTTGGAAAAATTGTTGTCGCAAACCGTTAGGGTCGACGTGGCGCGGGCGCTCGTCTTTTGCGCGACACGAGCGCGCGGCCGTTCGTCAATCCCGGTCCGGCGCGCCGAGTGGGAAGTACGCGCGATACGGGCGCGCTTCGTCCACCGCGCGGGCAAACGACGGCCGCGCCAGCAGGCGCTTGCGGTAGGCGAGCACGTGCGGGAACGCCGGGCCGATGGCGTGCGTCCAGTCGGCGTAAAACAGGAACGGCGCGGCGCCGCAATCGGCGAGACTGAAGGCGTCTCCCGCCGCCCATTCGCGTTCCGCCATCACCTTGTCCAGCCAGCCGTACGCGGTGTCGAGCATGGCGCGCGCATCGGCGACGGCGTGCGGGTCGCGCTCCGCCTCGGGACGCATGCTGTCGTAGACGATCTTTTGCTGCGGCGTCGAAATGTAGTTGTCGAAGAAGCGGTCCATGCTGCGCACTTCCAGCGCGGCGCGGGCGTCGGCTGGCAGCAGCGACACCGGGCCGGGGTGATAAAGGCCCAGGTACTCGATGATGATGCTCGCCTCCATCACGGTCCGGCTGCCGTCCACTAGCACCGGAAAGCGCTTGATCGGCCACAGCGCGGCGAATTCGGCCATGACTTGCGGGTCGTCGTGCGCCAGCAGGCGCAGCTCGAATGGCGTGCCGTTTTCGTAGAGCGCGGTCAAAACCTTCTGGCAGTAGGACGAGAAGGGATGGGCGTAGAGCTTCAGGGTCATCGTGGTCACCTTGAATGGTCGGTGAGTTGCTGTGGCAGGAGAACGGCCGGAGCGGCCGTTTTATCCCACGACGAGCGGGAGCCGCGCAAATCGACACCCACGACGCTTGCTCTAACCAACATTCGCTACGTTAAAACGTCACAAAACTATGAAGAAAGATGGTGTAACATTTGAAAACTTTGTAAGAGACGCCGACGTGACCGGATAAATGGCGCAACAGAAGCAGCCCGGGACGTCGCTTAACGAATAACGAAAAAATTCGACGTACGGGGAGCTTCACATGTCTAGCATCACGTCCTCGGTGAATAGCGCGACGGCCAACGCGCAAAGCCAGGTCCAGCAAGCAGCGCAATCCATTATCAGCGGCTCGACCGGCAATTCGTCGATGGATGTCTCGACCCTGGTCTCGGCGCTCGTCAACGCCAAAACGGCGGGGCAGGCGGCGTCGCTGCAGGCCAGGCAGACCAGCGACAACACCACCTTGTCCGCGTATGGCGCGCTCACTTCGGCGCTGTCCGCCTTGCAGGCGGCGATCAAGAATCTGTCGGACGGGACCACGCTGTCCACCTTCGCGGCCACTGCGAGCGGCAAGGGCCTGGACCCGAAAGCGGGCCCCGGCGCGGTGGCCGGCAGCTATTCGATCGACGTGACGCAGATCGCCTCGTCGCAGAGTCTTGCGTCGGCGGCGTTCGGCGCGACAACGCAACTCGGCACCGGCACGTTGACGATCTCGGTGGGCGGCAAGTCGATCGACGTCTCCATCGACAGCACCAACAACACGTTGAGCGGTATTGCCAGCGCGATCAACAAGGCGTCCAACAATCCGGGCGTCACGGCGACGATCGTGACCGGCACCGGCGGCGCTCACCTCGTGCTGCGCTCGGCCAGCACCGGCTCGGCCAATACGATCAACGTGGCCACCAGCAACGTGCAGAACGACGCGGGCCTGTCGAGCCTCGGCGTGACCTCGACACCCGGCGCGAACGGCGGGGCGTCCACGATCGTGTCGTCGGACGCCGGCAATGCGTGGCGTCAAAGCGAAGTCGCGCAGGACGCGTTGGTGACCATCGGCGGGATTGCGGCGCGCAGTGCCAACAACGCCGTCACCGACGCAATTGCCGGCGTTACGCTGAATCTGTCGGCCGCGTCGGTCGGCAATCCGCAAACGCTGACGATCGCGCCCGATACCACCGCGCAGAACACGGCCATCACGAACTTCGCCAACCTGTACAACACGGTGGTCACCACGATCAGCAAGTTGTCCTCGTACGACAAAACGTCGAAGACGGGCGGTGCATTGCTCGGCGACTCCACGCTGCTTACTGTCAAGAACGCGTTGGCGTCGATCGTCGCCGGTGGGGTGGGTAAGGGCGCTTCGGTGGTGAGCCTTGGGCACATCGGCATCACGCTGAAGGGCGACCCCGCCGACGGCACGCTGGTCGTCGACAACGCGAAACTCACCACGGCGCTCAACACCAGCCCGGCGCAAGTTGCCGCGCTGTTCAACTCGACCGACGGCGTCGGCGCCAAATTGAGCAAGAGCATCGATGAGTTCACGCGGACGGGCGGCATCATCGACACGCGCAACAACGCGCTCACCGCCGACCTGAAGAGCGTCACCGCGCAGCAGACCAAGCTGAGCGACTACGCCACGCAATTGACGAAGCAGTATCAAAGCCAGTTCACCGCGCTGAACACGTTGATGGCGACCATGAACAACAACTCGGCCTACCTGACGGCGCTGTTCGGCGGCTCGAAGAGCGCGGGCGCGCTGGCGACCAACAAGTAGTTCGAATGAGGCGGCGGCGCGTTGCCTGTTCGCGGGCGATGCGCCGCCGCCTGGCGATTCATGCGATCAATGCGGCAAGCGCACATTGAACCGGAATGTCGCGAGCCGTGCGAGCAGGATGAAGGCGGTGGCGATCAGCACGCTGTAGACCGTGTCGAAATCGATGTAGTCCAGCAGCACATACAGCCAGCAGCCCACGAACGCACACGTGGCGTACGGCCGCGAGTCGCGCAGAATCAGCGGCACTTCGTTGCACAGCACGTCGCGAATCACGCCGCCGAATACGCCCGTCAGCACACCCATCATCACCGAGGTGAACCACGGCATTTGCGCATCGTGCGCGATCGACGTGCCGCCTATGCTGAACAGCCCCAGCCCGATCGCATCCGCGACCAGCAGTACCCGCTCGGAAAAGAGCCGCGAGGTCATTTTCAGGAGAGTCGGCGCGAACAGCGACATCACGAAGATCGCGATCAGATAATCCTGATGCTCGACCCAGTAGAAGGGCCGCCGCTCCAGCAACACGTCGCGCAACGTGCCTCCGCCGAAGGCCGTGGCGATCGCCACCAGAAACGTGCCCACGGCGTCGAGGCGGCGGGTTTTGGCTTCGATGAAACCGGAAATGGCGTACGCGAAAATCGCCAGCGCCTCCATGATGGTCAGCGCGAGCGTCAGCCTCGGATGGATCACCGTGGCTCCGTCAAACTTTGGCGTGAGCCGGCAGTGCGCCCGGCTGCAACAGCACGACCACCGCGCCGGCGCCGCCGTCGTGCGGACGCGCCTGGCAGAACGCGATGACCTCGGACTTCTGCACGAGCCACGCGCGCACTTTGCCCTTCAGTACGGGTTCCTTGCCGATCGATCCCAGGCCCTTGCCGTGAATCACGCGCAAACACCGCAAGCCGCGCTTCACCGACTCGCGGATGAATTCCGCGAGTGCCTCGCGCGCCTCTTCGCGCCGCATGCCGTGCAGGTCGATTTGCGCCTGCACGATCCAGTCGCCGCGCCGCAGTTTGCGCACGACTTCCTGACTCACGCCGGGGCGGCAGTAGGACAGCGTCTCGTCGGTTTCGAGCAGGATTTCCGGGTCGAACTCGTCGGAGATTGCTTCGTGCAGCACGGCTTCTTCGTCGAGTTTGGTTTGCACCGGCAGCGGCGGCGGAGGATTGCGCGGCAACGTGGCGCGCGGCGGCACCGCTAGCGGCGCCACCTCACCGATCTCGCGGCGAAACAGATCGGCGTCCGCCGAGGCTTCGCGCTGAGCGACCGCGGCGGCTACCCGTTCGCGCTCGCGCCGCTGCGTGTCGACTTTGAGCGCATCGCGCAGCGCACCGAGGCCGGCGAGGCCAGCCGCCGGATCGAGCTTCGGCTTGGCGGCGGGAGCAGCCGGTTCGGGCGCGGGCCGCGCGACCGCTCGCGCGCGCTTCGGTTCGCTCGGATGGGGCTGGTTCTTCGGCATATGGAGTAAGACACGCAGAAAAAGTGGTTCGGTCGCGCGAGGTTTTCTTGCTACCGGAAGACCTGAATGCAAAAAGGCCGCCGGCTTGGCAGCCGCGGCCTTCTTTCAAGCCGGCGGCCGGGTCATGCCCAGCCGCCATTTTACCGTCGCGCTAACTTTCCAGACCGGTTCGCAAACCGGCGCGGGCGATTAACGCTCGGCTTCCTGGCTCATTGCATGCTCGCCGGCCATCTCGTCGATGGTTTCCAGATAGCGTTGCGCGTCGAGCGCGGCCATACAACCCGTGCCGGCGCTGGTGATCGCCTGACGGTACACGTGGTCCTGCACGTCGCCCGCAGCGAACACGCCGGCTACGCTAGTCGCCGTAGCAAAACCGTTCAGGCCGCCCTTGGTGATGATGTAGCCGTTCTTCATCTCCAGCTGGCCAGCGAAAATGTCCGTGTTCGGCTTATGGCCGATCGCCACGAAAATGCCTTGCAGCGCGATGTCTTCGGTGGCACCCGTTTTCGTGTTCTTGATCCGCAAACCGGTTACGCCGGACTGGTCGCCGGTGACTTCGTCGAGCGTGCTGTCCCACTTGATCTCGACCAGGCCTTCCTTTTCCTTCGCCAGCAAGCGGTCGATCAGGATCGGCTCGGCGCGGAACTTGTCGCGGCGATGGATCACGGTCACCTTCTTGGCGATGCCGGACAAATAGAGCGCTTCCTCGACCGCGGTATTGCCGCCGCCGATCACGGCCACATGTTGTTGCTTGTAGAAGAAGCCGTCGCAGGTGGCGCAAGCCGATATGCCCTTGCCCATGAACGCTTCTTCCGACGGCAGGCCGAGATACTGCGCCGATGCGCCGGTCGAGATGATCAGCGAGTCGCAGGTGTATTCGCCCGAGTCGCCGATCAGGCGGATCGGCTTCTCATCCAGCTTGGCCGTGTGGATGTGGTCGAAAATGATTTCGGTGTTGAAGCGCTCGGCGTGCTCCAGGAAGCGCGTCATCAGTTCCGGGCCTTGCACGCCGTTGGGGTCCGCCGGCCAGTTTTCGACGTCGGTCGTGGTCATCAGCTGGCCGCCTTGAGCCAGACCCGTGACGAGCACCGGCGCGAGGTTGGCGCGCGCCGCGTACACCGCGGCCGTGTAGCCGGCGGGACCGGAACCGAGAATCAGAACCTTGGCGTGTTTCGTGGAAGTTGCAGGCATGATCGAATCCTTTTACGGCGCCCGGCTCGCCCATGCGAGGCCGCGCGACTTGAGCTGAAACTGTAGATGGGTATCAGCGCGACATTATAAAGGGCGGGGCGCCGGCCTGCTCCATGAAGCTTTCCGATCACGCCGATAGCGTCGGCGGCGGGCCGCGCAACGCCTTTCTGTGGCCAAACGGCCAAGTTACCGTCATTTACAGCCTCGCGCGGGACACTGCGTTTACAATAGGCCGGATCGAAGTTCCCGGAAGCCGGGATCGGGCCCGAAGCCGCGCTGGGCGAGGCTTAATCACGAAACCACGACTCAGGCCGGGATCGGGCACACACGCAACAGGATCAATGGCAAAAGCTCCCTATTCCGCGAGCGCGCAGGCATTGCCGCACCGCATGTCGCGCCTCTTCACCGAAATCCGCTGGATCCTGCAGGTGGCGCTCGGCGTTTTCCTGCTCATGGCGCTCGTCAGCTACAGCCGCCGCGATCCGAGTTGGACCCATGCCGCGCAGGTCGACCATATCGCCAACTGGGCGGGCCGCGTCGGCGCGTGGACGTCGGACATTCTGCTGCTGCTGTTCGGCCTGTCCGCCTACTGGTGGATCGTGCTGCTCGGCCGCCATATCTCCGCGAACTACAAGCGCATCACCCGTCACGAGGAAGAGCAGGAAGACGCGCCGCGCGAGAGCTGGCTCGCCGACGCGTTCGCTTTCATGCTCGTGCTGCTGGCCTGCGACGGCATCGAAGCGCTGCGCATGTGGTCGCTTAAAGTGCAGCTGCCGCGCGCGCCGGGCGGTGTGATCGGCGAGGCGGTTGCGCGTGGCGTGTCGCATGCGCTGGGTTTCACGGGCGGCACGCTGGCGCTCTTGATCGTGCTCGGCATCGGTTTGTCGCTGTATTTTCGTTTTTCCTGGCTGTCGGTGTCGGAGAAGGTCGGCGAATCGATCATTTCCGCCGTGACGTTCGCCAAGCTGCGCCGTGAGGCCGGCCGCGACCGCAAGCTGGGCGAAGCGGCCGCGGTCAAGCGCGAGGGCAAGGTCGAGAAGGGCCGCGTGCGAATCGAGGAGCACGAGCCGGTCATGATCGTGCCGCCGGTCGTCACGCCGGCCAAGTCGGAGCGCGTCGAGAAGGAGCGGCAAGTGCCGCTCTTCACGGACCTGCCGGGCGACTCCACCTTGCCGCCCATCTCGCTGCTCGACGCTGCGCCCGTCGCTCAGGAAACCATTTCCGCGGATACGCTGGAATTCACTTCGCGCCTGATCGAGAAAAAGCTCAAGGACTTCGGCGTCGAAGTGAGCGTGGTCGCGGCGTATCCCGGTCCAGTGGTCACGCGTTATGAGATCGAGCCGGCCACGGGCGTGAAGGGCAGCCAGATTGTCGGTCTAGCCAAGGACCTCGCGCGTTCGCTGTCGCTCGTGTCGATTCGCGTGGTCGAAACCATTCCGGGCAAAAATTTCATGGCGTTGGAGTTGCCGAACCAGCGTCGTCAGACCGTGAGTCTCTCGGAGATTCTCGGCTCAGCGGTTTATGCCGATGCAGCGTCGCCGCTGACCATGGGTCTCGGCAAAGACATCGGCGGCAAGCCGGTATGCGCCGACCTCGCGAAGATGCCGCACTTGCTGGTGGCGGGTACGACGGGCTCGGGCAAGTCGGTCGGTATCAACGCGATGATCCTGTCGCTGCTCTATAAGGCGAGCGCTGAGCAGGTCCGCATGATCCTGATCGATCCGAAGATGCTCGAAATGAGCGTGTACGAAGGCATTCCGCATCTGCTGTGTCCGGTGGTGACGGACATGCGCCAGGCCGGTCACGCGCTCAACTGGGCGGTCGCCGAAATGGAGCGCCGCTACAAACTCATGAGCAAGCTCGGCGTGCGTAACCTCGCCGGCTACAACAACAAGATCGACGAAGCCGCCAAACGCGAAGAAAAGCTGCCGAATCCGTTCAGCCTCACGCCGGACGATCCGGAGCCGCTCACGCGTCTGCCGAACATCGTCGTGGTGATCGACGAACTGGCCGACCTGATGATGGTGGTCGGCAAGAAGGTCGAAGAGTTGATCGCGCGGATCGCGCAGAAGGCGCGTGCGGCGGGCATTCACCTGATTCTCGCGACGCAGCGTCCGTCGGTGGATGTGATCACCGGCCTCATCAAGGCCAACGTGCCGACGCGGATGGCCTTCCAGGTGTCGTCCAAGATCGACTCGCGCACGATTCTCGACCAGCAGGGCGCGGAATCGCTGCTCGGCATGGGCGACATGCTGTATCTGCCGCCGGGCAGCGGCTTGCCGGTGCGCGTGCACGGCGCGTTCGTGTCGGACGAGGAGGTGCACCGCGTCGTCGACAAACTCAAGGAACAGGGCGAGCCAAACTATATCGAGGGCATTCTCGAAGGCGGCGTGACGGGCGAGGGCGACGAAGGCTCCGCGGGCGCCGGAGGAACCGGATCGGGCGACGGCGAGTCGGACCCGTTATACGACCAGGCGGTCGATGTGGTGCTGAAGAACCGCCGTGCGTCGATCTCGCTGGTGCAGCGGCATTTGCGCATCGGTTATAACCGCGCGGCCCGGCTGCTCGAGCAGATGGAAAACTCGGGCGTGGTGTCGGCGATGTCGTCGAACGGCAATCGCGAGATTCTGGCGCCGGCGCGGGAAGCGGAATAGAACGAAGGGCAGCGAGTTCGCAGCGCGGCGGCGAATGCGCTGTCGGCTGCGAGACGCGGACGTTTCTTTACCGCAACCGATAGCAAGGCAAGCCGCGCTTTGCTGTGTAGATGCGTTGCCCTCGTCGTCGAAGGCTTATTTGGCAAGCCACGCTTCCCGACGTTAAAGGGCCGGCCGCTACCCTAAGGCTCGTTTAAGGCGGGTTGACTAAGCTGCCATGACACGCCTGAGTACGGCAGAGGGGACGCAGACTCGCTGGCATCGCGGCAGCCCCTCGCTAATATGGATACGCAGGCATCGCCCAATGCACGAGCAAGCGGTCATGACCGCTCAACGAATTCAATCAAGGGAGAAAACTACATGCAGCTATTCGCGCAGCAGCACGCTCGAGAGAATGCTCAATCCAGCCAAATCGGCCAGCTCGCCCGCACCTTTGTGCGCGGGATAGGCAGCGTGGCGATCGGCGCGTCGGTATTGTTCGCATCGCAGGCGTTCGCGAGCGGCACCGAGCAACTGAAGGCGTTCGTCGCGCAAGTGCATTCGGCGCGCGGCACTTTCGTTCAGCAGGAAGTGCGGGCGCCGAGCAAGGCGCAAGGCGCGAGCGGCACGTTGTCGACCCAGGGAGCGGGCAAAACCGGCACGTCGAGCGGCACCTTCACGTTCGCGCGTCCCGGCAAGTTCATCTGGCAATACGAGAAACCGTATGCCCAGTTGTTGCAAGCAGACGGTGACAAGCTCTACGTCTACGACAAGGATCTGAATCAGGTGACGGTGCGCAGCCTCGGCGGCGCGCTCGGTGCGAGCCCGGCAGCGATCCTGTTCGGCAGCAACGATCTCGACAAGAACTTCACGCTGCGCGACGCGGGTGTGAAAGCCGGCATCGACTGGCTCGAACTCACGCCGAAGGCGAAAGACACGCAGTTCCAGCGCGTCGGCATCGGCTTCAAGGACGGCAATCTCGAAGCGATGGAATTGCACGACGTGTTCGGCAACGTGACGCTGCTGACGTTCTCGAACATTCAGAAGAATCCGCCGCTGCCGGCCGATGCGTTCAAGTTCACAGTGCCGAAGGGCGCGGACGTGATCAACGGATAAGCCTTCACGCAGTGGGTCGTGATTGCTAAAAAGCCACGGCGTGCCGTGGCTTTTTTAATGCGCGCGTTGCCCGTTCGCTATTCGTCCACTTCCAGCACCTGCACCGGATGCGCAGCCTTCATATCGTCGATAAACGCTTCGACGATATCCGTTCGATGCTGCCGCGCCCGCGTGACCATGTGAAACGCCACTCGATAACGCATCTGCGCCGGATTCAGCGCGGCGAGCAGCCCTTGCTTGACGAACGGCGCCGCGAAATGCCCCGGCAGATAGCCAAGGTGATGCCCGGAAAGCACCAGCATCGCGACCGCTTCCATGTTGTCCGCGACGGCGGTGACGTTCTGCGGCGTGGTCGAGCTCTCGGCTTCAGGTAGCGGATAACTGCGCCACGCCCATTCGTGCTGCGCGGCTTCGGCGGGCGGCACTTCGCCCGCTTGTGCGAACAGCGGGTGACCTTTCGCGCAATAAGCGAACTGGTCTTCCGCGAACACCTCGGTGTATTCGAGGGACGGCACGCGATGCCAGAAATAGCCGATGCCGATCTGAATCCGCCCGTTCAGCAGCAACTCCTCCAGTTCGCCCGGCGAGCGCACCAGAATCGAAAACCGCACCGACTGATCGCGCGCCCGGAACCGGCCGATCGCGTCGCTGATGCGCGCGCTCGCCGACACCGGCGTGTGGCCTATCATGCCTATATCGAGCGTGCCGACCAGCTTGCGGCCGACGTTGCGCGCCTGCATGCCGAAGGTATCGACGGCCGACAGCAGGGCGCGCGCCGCGTCGATGAACTGCTCGCCGCGCGCAGTCAGGCTGAAGCCGCCGCGGCCACGTTCGCACAGCCGGTAGCCGAGGCGAGTTTCCAGCGTGGCGAGTTGCGTGCTGATGGTCGACTGGCCGACGTTCAGAGTGGCCTGGGCCGGCGAGACGCCGCCCGCGTCGACAATGGCGAGAAAAACGCGGATCAGCCGCAGGTCGAGATCGGTAAGTTGGGAGAACATACGTCAGGATACATCGCTGAAGATCAATGTGAAGTTTATTCCGTCGGTATTTTAACTTCTGGGAAACTGCTCAAGAATCGAGATTCGCCCGGCAAGGTGTGCTTCTAATGATTCTCCTCGGCCGGTGTGCACGATTTTGCTTGCTGCCCCCTTTTCATTGCCGAGACACGATGAATACCTCCTCCTTCATTTCCCCAGAAGCCGGCGAACGGCCGCAGCCGCTGTCCGGCAACGCCATGCCCCGCTGCGGCGGCATCGCGACGATGATGCGGCTGCCGAACGTCGGCTCGGCCGAAGGCTTCGACGCCTGCTTCGTCGGCGTGCCGTTCGATCTCGGCACTTCGAACCGCACCGGCGCGCGCTTCGGGCCGCGCCAGATCCGCAGCGAATCCGTGCTGCTGCGCCCCTACAACATGGCGACGCGCGCCGCGCCGTTCGATTCGCTGCGCGTGGCCGACCTCGGCGACGTCGCGATCAATCCGTATAACCTGCATGACTCGATCAAGCGCATCGAAACCGCGTACGACGAAATTCTCCAGCACGATTGCAAGCCGATCACGCTGGGCGGCGACCACACCATCGCGCTGCCGATCCTGCGCGCGATTCATCGCAAGCACGGCAAGGTCGGTCTGATTCACGTCGACGCGCACGCCGACGTCAACGACACCATGATGGGCGAGAAGATCGCGCACGGCACGCCGTTCCGCCGCGCGGTGGAAGAGGGCTTGCTGGATTGCGACCGTGTCGTGCAGATCGGTTTGCGCGGCACGGGTTACGCGGCGGAAGATTTCGACTGGTGCCGCGATCAGGGTTTTGAAGTCGTGCAGGCCGAGGCGTGCTGGAACCAGTCGCTCGTGCCGTTGATGGCGCGCATTCGCGAGCGCATGGGCGACGGCCCGGTGTACATCACGTTCGACATCGACGGGATCGATCCGGCCTTTGCGCCGGGCACGGGCACGCCGGAAATCGCCGGTTTGACGGTGCCGCAGGCGCTGGAAATCATTCGCGGCTCGCGTGGGCTGAATATCGTCGGCTGCGATCTGGTCGAGGTCGCGCCGCCTTACGATCCGTTCGGCACGACCGCGCTGCTCGGCGCGAATCTCGCGTTCGAATTGCTGTGTGTGCTGCCGGGCGTCGAGTATCGGGCGTCCACGCGCTAAAACGACTTGAGCGATATGAAAAGGCCTGCATTTGCAGGCCTTTTTGCGTTTATTTGACGGTGACGCTAGCTAAATTGAGCCTCACGCATACGCCGTCTTGCGCGCCGACACGAACACCAGATAACACACCGCGCCGATCACCAATGCAGGCAAGGTCGCGCCGAGATTCGGCAGCCATTGATTGATCACCTGATACGCGACGATACCGATCGCCCACGCAAGGAAGGCGCTCAGATGCCAGCCGCCCGAGAAGCCATAACGGCCGCGCACGTCGGCGAGCGCGGCGGCTTCGATACGGCGCTTGCGCACAATGAAGTGATCCACCAGCACCACGCCGAACAGCGGCGCGAACACCGAGCCGATCAGCAGCAGGAAGTTCTGATACTTCGCCATCGGCACGGCAAGGGCGATCAGCGTGCACAGCGCGCCGAACGCCGCCGACAACATGGGCACGCCGCCGCGCGTCCAGAACGTGCCGGTCGACACCGCGGCCGAGTGGATGTCCGCGAAGGCGTTGTCGACTTCATCGATCAGGATCAGCAGCAGCGCGAGGCCGCCGCCGGCTTGCGCCAGCGCGCCGGTCAACAGCGCGTCGCCGCCGCCCGCCGCGAGGCCGTAGACCGCGCCGAGCGCGTAAAACCAGATGTTGGCGATGCCGTAACCGAGCAGCGTGCCGCGGAAGGTTTCGCCGGGCTTCCTGCCGAAGCGCGTGTAGTCGGCGATTAGCGGCAGCCACGAGAGCGGCATGGCCACCACCAGATCGATCGCGCCGCCGAACGACATCTCGCCCGTGCCCGGACGCTGCATCAACGCGTTCAGATCGTGCTTGGCGAGCAGATTCCACGTGAGCCACGCCGCGCCCGCGAGCAGCAGCCAGATGCCCCACGTGCGCAGAAAGCGTCGCACGAACGACAGCGGGCCGCTGATCGCCAGCAGCGTCGCGAGCAAACCGAAGATCACCGTCCAGATGAGCGGCATGGAGAGGCCGAAGGCCTGCTTGGCGAGGGCGTCGGCGGAATCGCGCATCACGATCACCTCGAACGAGCCCCAGCCGACCAGTTGCACCGCGTTCAGCACGGCGGGCACCGACGCGCCGCGCACGCCGAGTGTCGGCCGCAGCGACGACATGGCCGCGAGCCCCGTATCCGTGCCGATCACGCCGGCCAGCGCCAGCAGCACCACACCGATCACGCTGCCGATCACGATGGCGAGCAACGCATGCGGCAGCGACAATCCCGGCACCAGCAGCGCGCCCGCTTGCGCGACCAAGAGGCCTATGCCGAGCGAGAACCAGAGCGCGAAGGCGTCGCCGGTGCGGAACGCGCGCCGCGCGTCGGGCACCGGCGTGAGCGGTGCGTAGGTGGAGCCGGCGTCGCCGGCGAGTGGATCTTGTGCCATCTGGTCTTGTCCCTGTTGATAGTGCTTGCCGACTCGTTTGCCGACTCGTTTGCCGACCCAGTTGCCAACTCAGTTGCCAATCTAGCCGCGAAGCTGCGCCGACGGTTGTGTCTGCTGTTATTTCCCCGGTTAGGTCAGGCGTTGCCTGCCCTGTCCGCTCGATCGTTTAACCGTTTCACCCGTTGCCGGATTCCGGCCTGGCGGGCCGCTTGGGCCGTTCCCGGCGCGCCGCGCGTCCTTCGTCCAGAAGCCGGGCGATTCTTGCCCGGGCGCCGTCACTGTCATAATGCAGGACGTTGCCCGCACCTTCACGTGCTGGCGTGGCTCACCGGCAGTACGCCGCCTTCACACGGACCGCGTCCGGAAAAGCCGAGATTATCCCCAAAACGTCATGTTTGAAGAAACCCGTGCCAATGTTCCGCTCGCCGAACGCCTGCGGCCCCGCAATATCGACGAAGTGATCGGCCAGAAGCATCTGCTCGGCCCGAACAAGCCGCTGCGGGTCGCATTCGAATCCGGCGAAGCCCATTCGATGATCCTCTGGGGCCCGCCCGGCGTCGGTAAAACCACGCTCGCCCGGCTCATGGCCGATGCGTTCCACGCGGAGTTTATCGCGCTCTCCGCGGTGCTCTCGGGCGTGAAGGATATCCGCGAGGCGGTCGAGACCGCGCAGATTCATCGCGCGAACGGGCATCAGACGCTCGTGTTCGTCGACGAAGTGCATCGCTTCAACAAGAGCCAGCAAGACGCGTTCTTGCCGCACGTCGAGTCGGGGCTGTTCGTGTTCGTCGGCGCGACGACCGAGAATCCGTCGTTCGAGGTGAACAGCGCGTTGCTCTCGCGTGCCGCAGTCTACGTGCTGAAAAGCCTCACCGACGAAGAGCAGCGCGAGTTGCTCGAGCGCGCGCAACAGGAACTCGGCGGCCTGACTTTCACCGACGAAGCCCGCGACGCGCTGATCGGTTCCGCCGACGGCGACGGCCGCAAGCTGTTGAACAACCTTGAAATCGTCGCGCGGGCGGCTTCGCAGCAAAAGACCACCGAGATCGATGGCGCCTTGCTCGGCAGCGCGCTGGCCGAAAATCTGCGCCGCTTCGACAAAGGCGGCGACGCATTTTACGACCAGATCAGCGCGCTGCATAAATCGGTGCGCGGCAGCAGCCCGGACGGGGCGCTGTACTGGTTCTGCCGCATGCTCGACGGCGGCGCGGACCCGCGTTACCTGGCGCGCCGCATCGTGCGCATGGCGTGGGAAGACATCGGCCTCGCCGATCCGCGCGCCGCGCGCATCGCGCTCGACGCCGCCGAAACCTACGAGCGCCTGGGCACGCCCGAGGGCGAGCTGGCGCTGGCGCAGGCGATCATCTATCTGGCGGTCGCGCCGAAGTCGAACGCTGGATACAACGCGTATAACGAGGCGCGGCGCTTCGTGAGCAAGGATCAATCGCGCGGCGTGCCGGTGCATCTGCGCAACGCGCCGACCAAGCTGATGAAGGAACTCGGCTACGGTCACGAGTACCGCTATGCGCACGACGAACCCGACGCCTACGCGGCCGGCGAAACCTATCTGCCGGACAACATGCGCGATCCGCATTGGTACGAGCCGACGCCGCGCGGTCTCGAAGGCAAGATCGGCGACAAGATGGCGCGTCTCGCGGAGCTCGATGCGCAGTGGCGCGGCGAGAACAAGCCGAAGAAGGGTTGAGGCATTCCACACACACCAACTATCTAACGCACCGGCCGCCCACGCCGGTGCGCTAAAATCCCACCTTCATACAACGAATACCCGCCCCATCCCATGCTCGACATTCAGCTGCTGCGCAAAGACCTCGACGGCGTCGCCAAACGCCTCGCCGACCGCGGCTATACCCTCGACGTGGCGGCCTTCGCCGCGCTCGAAGCGGAACGCCGCGAAACCCAGACCCGTACCGAAGAGATGCAGGCGCGCCGCAACAGCCTGTCGAAGCAGATCGGCGCGATGAAAGGCAAGGGCGAGGACACCTCGGCGGTAATGGCCGAAGTGGGCGGCATCGGCGACGAGATGAAGGCGTCGGCGGCCAGGCTTGACGACATCCAGAAGCGTTTGTCGGAACTGCTGCAAGGCGTGCCGAATCTGCCGCATGAAAGCGTGCCGATGGGCGCGGACGAAACCGGCAACGTCGAAGTGCGGCGCTGGGGCACGCCGCGCCAGTTCGATTTCGAGGTGAAGGATCACGTCGATGTCGGCACGCCGCTCGGCCTCGACTTCGAGACCGGCGCGAAGCTCTCGGGCGCGCGTTTCACCATGTTGCGCGGCCAGATCGCGCGTCTGCATCGCGCGCTCGCGCAGTTCATGATCGACACGCACACGCAGCAGCACGGCTATACGGAGGTCTACACGCCGTACATCGTGAATCCGGAAATTCTGTACGGCACCGGCCAACTGCCCAAGTTCGCCGACGACATGTTCCGCGTCGAGAAGGGCGGCGATGAGAACACGGTCACGCAGTATCTGATCTCCACGTCGGAGATTTCGCTGACGAACACGGTGCGCGACAGCATCCTCGAAGCAGACGCGCTGCCCATCAAGCTGACCGCGCATTCGCCGTGCTTCCGCTCGGAAGCGGGCTCGTATGGCCGCGACACGCGCGGTCTGATCCGCCAGCATCAGTTCGACAAGGTCGAGATGGTGCAGATCGTCGCACCGGAAACATCGTACACGGCGCTGAAAGAGATGGTCGGCCACGCTGAGACGATCCTGCAGAAGCTGGAATTGCCGTACCGCGTGATCACGCTGTGCACGGGCGACATGGGCTTCTCGGCCGCCAAGACGTATGACCTGGAAGTGTGGGTGCCGGCGCAGAACACGTATCGCGAAATCTCGAGTTGCTCGAACACGGAGTCGTTCCAGGCTCGTCGCATGCAGGCGCGTTATCGCAATGCGCAAGGCAAGCCGGAACTCGTGCACACGCTGAACGGCTCGGGTCTGGCCGTCGGCCGTACGCTTGTTGCGGTGCTCGAGAACTTCCAGAACGCCGATGGTTCGGTCACCGTGCCGGCGGCCTTGCGTCCGTATCTGGGTGGCATTGAACGACTGGAAGTGGCGGCTCGATGAGCGGCTTCATGAGCGATGGGATCGTAATTGCGTCGATCCCGTGCTGATGTTGCATCAAGACATGTACGGCGCGCCAAGCGCTTCCGAAGTTTTTTTGGGTCAAGGGGCTTGGCAAACCGAAATAGGCTGTTTTATAATCTTTTTCTCCCAAGCGATCGACCCGCTTGGTACTGATGAGGCGGTAGTCACCGTGATTCAGTAGACCCGGAAAGGTGGCAGAGTGGTCGAATGTACCTGACTCGAAATCAGGCGTACGGTTTTCCCGTACCGTGGGTTCGAATCCCACCCTTTCCGCCAAATTTAAAAACCCCGCAGAGCGAACGTTCTGCGGGGTTTTTGTTTTGACGCAACGCGACTTCGGATCGGTCGTCGAACAAAGCAATCATCTGCCAGCGTCAGCGCAATTCCCGCTTGCTGCATCCAAAGAGATCCGCGCTGCGTAAATCCCCTCAAGGACCGCAACCTTCGTCACACCTCTTGAATTCAACGCGTGTCCCCAGCTCAAGGAGACGCGCCCATGCCCCATTCCGCACCGACCTCACCACTACCGCGCGGCTCGCGGGTCGCGGTCATCGGCGCCGGCATCTCGGGTTTGGCCAGTGCCTATCTGCTGGCGCGCAACCATCGGGTCACGCTGTTCGAATCGGCCGAGTACCTGGGTGGCCACACCAACACCGTGGACGTCACGCTCGACGGCCACACGCATCCCGTCGACACCGGCTTCCTGGTGTTCAACGACCGCACCTATCCGAACCTGATCGCGCTGTTCGCAGAACTGGGCGTGCAGTCGCATCCGAGCGACATGACCTTCTCGGTCTCGCTCGACGAAGGCCGTCTCGAATGGGCCGGCACCAGTCTGAACACAGTGTTCGCGCAGCGCCGCAACCTGTTTTCGCCGACCTTCATCGGCATGCTGCGCGACATCATGCGGTTCAACGGCAGCGCGCAACGCAACCTCGAACTGGCGATTGAAACGCGCGCGTCGATGGGCGAGCTGTTGACGGAAGGCGGCTACGGCGGCGCGTTCCAGCGACAATATTTGCTGCCGATGGCCGCCGCGATCTGGTCGAGCGCGACCGCCGACATCCTCGCGTTCCCGGCCACCACCTTCCTGCGCTTCTGCCTGAACCACGCACTGCTGCAGGTGAATCGCCGGCCGCAGTGGCGGACCGTGGTCGGCGGCGGCCGCGAGTATGTGAAGCGTATAACCAGCACGCTCGACGACGTGCGTATCGGCACGGCAGTGCGTGGCGTGCGACGCGACGCCGACGGTGTCGACGTGCTCACTGACCACGGCACCGAGCGCTTCGACGCGCTGGTGCTCGCCACTCACGCACCGACCACGCTGCGCCTGCTGGAAGACGCCGATCAGGACGAGCGCGGCGTGCTCGCCGCCGTGCGCTATCAACCGAACGTCGCGGTGCTGCATACGGATACGAATCTGCTGCCGCGTCGTCAGCGCGTGTGGTCGGCGTGGAATTATCTGGGCAGCCGCAGTGTCGACGGCACACATCCGGTGTGCGTCAGTTATCTGGTCAATCAGTTGCAGCCGCTGCCGTTCAGGACGCCGCTCGTCGTCACGCTCAACCCGGTGACGCAGCCGGCGCCGGGCACCGAACTGCGCCGCTTCGTCTACGATCATCCGCTGTTCGATCTGGCCGCCATCGACGCGCAGCATCGCCTGCCATCGCTGCAAGGCAAGCGCCGCACGTGGTTCGCGGGCGCCTGGACGGGCTACGGTTTTCACGAGGACGGTCTGAAATCGGCGCTGCGCGTCGCGGCCGATTTCGACGCATCGCCGGCATGGGCCAGGCTATGAAACCGCCGGGCGACAATGTCGGCGCAGATCCGGCAGCCTGGCTTCTGACCGGCCGGGTGATGCACGAACGTCTGCGGCCAAAACATCATCGCTTCACGTATCCCGTGTTTTACGTGCGATGCGACCTGGATCGGCTGGCCTCGCTGGATAGCGGCTGGTTCGGCATCGACCGCTGGCGGCCGCTCAGCCTGTATCGATGCGACCACGGCGCGCGCGACGGCAGCGACCTCGCCACATGGATGCGAGAGCAACTACGTGCCGCGGGCATTGAAGAAGCGAACGGCCGGATCTGGCTGCAAGCTTTCCCGCGCGTGTTCGGCTACGCGTTCAACCCGATCAGTTTCTGGTACTGCCACGACCGCGACGGCCAACTGCGCGCGCTGCTGGCCGAAGTGCGCAACACCTTCGGCGAGCGCCACAGCTATCTGCTCAGCGCAAACGGCAACGCGCCGATCACTGCGAATACGCGGCTCATGTGTCGCAAAGTGCTGCACGTGTCGCCGTTTTGCCGTGTGGAGGGCGGCTACACCTTTCGCGTCAAGGAAGCGCCCAGTAGCGCGTCGGTCTCGATCGACTATCACGACGCCGACGGTCTGCTGATCCGCACCGCACTCGGCGGCCGCCTGACGCCGCTCACCCGCGCGGCCGCGTTCGCCGCGCTGCTGCGTCAGCCGCTGTTGAGCGTGAGCGTCGTCGCGAGAATTCACTGGCAGGCCTTGCGCCTTGCCCTCAAGAAAGCGCCGTTCCACGGCAAAAACCCCGCGCCGGCCCGCACCGACGACGCGTCCACCCACCACGCCGCAGCCGCCAAACCATCCGTCGCCGCGCGCCCCATTTCGTCCGATTGAGGAGATTCAGCCATGGCGCTTTCAAGAACCCTGAGCGGGCACCAAACCGCCCCCGCGTCAGGCCGTCTGTTTCTGTCCTTGCTCGAGCGGATCCAGGTGGGGCATCTGGTCCTGATCACGCCCGATGGTCAGCAGCGCGTGTTCGGCGATCCGCACGCGGCGCCCGGCGCGCGTCTGGAGATGCGTGACTGGCGCGCATGCGGCGCGATTCTGCGCAAAGGCGATATCGGTTTCGCGGATGCATGGCGCTCTTTCTGGGTCGATACGCCCGATCTGGCCGCGCTGCTGCGCGTCGCGATCCGCAACGAGCGCGCTCTGCAGCGCACGGTGTATGGCGGCTGGCTCGCGCAACTCTGGTATGGGTTGCGTCACAAGCTGAGGCGGAACACACGCTCGGGCAGCCGGCGCAACATTCACGCGCACTACGACATCGGCAACGCGTTTTACGGGGAGTGGCTCGATTCGACGTTCACCTATTCGAGCGCGGTATTCGGCGGCAATTTCCATCAATCACTCGAAGACGCGCAGCACGCGAAGTATCAACGCATCATCGATACGCTGGGTTTGCGCGAAAGCATGCACATTCTGGAAATCGGCTGCGGGTGGGGCGCTTTTGCGTTGCACGCGGCGCGTCTGGGCATTCACGTGCATGGCGTGACGATCTCGCCGGCACAACTCGAATTCGCCCGGCAGCGCGTGAACGAAGCAGGCCTGAGCGAGCGCGTGCAACTCGAACTGCGCGACTATCGCAGCCTGACCGGCCAGTACGACGCCGTTGTATCGATTGAAATGTTCGAGGCCGTCGGCGAAAAATTCTGGCCGACGTATTTTCAGATTCTGCGCGAACGTCTGCGGCCGGGTGCTCGCGCGCTAGTGCAAACCATCACGATCGACGACTCGCACTTCGCCGCGTATCGCGCGACGAGCGACTTCATTCGCGAGTTCATTTTTCCTGGCGGCATGTTGCCGAGCCCGCAGCGTTTCGCGCAAGCCGCACGGCGCGGCAAGCTCACGACGCACACGTCGCTGGCGTTCGGCCGCGATTACGCGGAGACCTTGCGTCGCTGGCGCGGCGGATTCGAAGCGCAACTCGATACGATCCGCGCGCAGGGCTTCGATGAAATTTTCGTGCGCACGTGGCGGCTCTATCTGGCGTATTGCGAAGCCGGCTTCGACGAAGGACGCACGGACGTGATGCAGTTCGTGCTCTCGAAGGCGGACTGACGTGCGCGCTTCCATCGCTCTCGCGCTGGTGTTGTGGGCGAGCGCCGCTTGCGCGGACTGGCGCAGCGATGTGCAGTCCGCGCAACTCGTCGGCGAAGGGGATTTCAGCGTGCTCGGCTTCCGGCTCTATCGCGCGCAGATGTGGAGCGAACGCGTGCCGGTCGATTACGACGCGCGCTTCGCGCTGCATATCGTCTACGCGCGCGGCATCAAACGCGAACGCCTCGCGGACACCGGCATCAGCGAGATCAAGCGTCTGGCGAGCGCGCCGATTCCGGCCGACACGCTGGAACGCTGGCGCGCGGATATGCTGCAGGCCTTCGTGGATGTCAGTCCCGGCGACCAGTTGAGTGCGGTGTATCTGCCGGACAAGGGCGTGCGTTTCTATGCCGGCGAGCGCATGACCGGCGAATTCGACGATCCCGCCTTCGCGCGCGCATTCTTCGGCATCTGGCTCGATCCTTCGACACGTGCGCCTACTTTGCGCAAGCAATTGCTGGGCATGGCGCAGCGGTAGTTCGTACGCGACGCGTTGCGAAGATTGCCGTTGGGCACCGGCTCGAGCACCTGAATCAGATACGCGTTCAAAGCGGGGGCAGCGCGTCACCGCAGAGCGGCGACGCGCGTTGCGACCCGTTGCAGCGGCGTTTATTCGCTGTGGCCCAGATGGCCTTGTTTCTGGCAATCGGTATCAGCGGCGGGCGTTGATGCGGATGCCGAGCCATCGCACGACGCTACCGCTGCTTTCGCCCGTTGCCTGCGCATCTGATAGACGTTGCCTTGCGCGTCGGAAGATGCGGGCAGCAATTGCGCGCTACCGTCTGTAGCACCCTTGTGCGAACGCCGTACTTCATTGCTCGCCTGCGTGTCGATAAACGCACTCGCATCGTCGAGCACCGGCGCAAAGGCGCGCAACGGCCCGGCAAACGCGCCCACTAGCAGCGCATGCCCGACGCGCGGATAGTGCTTCACTTCGACATCCGCGTCGCCCGCTGCACGCAGTTTCGCCGCGAGCCGGTCCGTGTTGCCCGGATCGACGGTCGTATCGCGCTGGCCTGCCGCGAGGAACATCGGCGGCTCGTCGCCGGCGACAAAGTTGATCGGCTGACTCGCGGCACGCAAGGCACGCGGGAAAATTTCCTCGAGCGTCGCGTCGTGCAACGGCAGAAAATCATACGGGCCGGCCAGGCCGATCACGCCGCTGATATCGCTTTTGCTCATCTGCTGCGCGGCGAGATAGCGGCCGTCGGTGGCGAGAAGCATCACGATATGCGCGCCTGCCGAGTGTCCCATCAGGAAGATTCGCGACGGGTCGCCGCCGAACTCGGCCGCGTGATCGCGTGCCCAGCGCACGGCCATGGCCGCGTCGTCGACGAAGCCGGGGAAGGCCGTGTCGGGCCACGTCCGATAGTCCGGCAGCACGGCGACGAAGCCGCGCGAGGCCAACGCCGCGCCGACGAACAGATAGTTGCTGCGCGAGCCGTTCTGCCAACTGCCGCCATAGAAGAACACCACGATCGGACGGCCGTGCGAAGAAGCGGCTGGCGGCGCGTCGGCGGTGGGCACGTAGACGTCGAGTTTCTGGCGCGGCGCGTTGCCGTAAGCAAGGCCGTTTTCGGCGCGGAACTGCTTGTGCGATACGGCGGCGTTCAGCACGCCGGCCGCGCTGCAGCCGCCGAGAGCGGCGAGCGCCAGCGTGGCGGTCAAAGTGAGCAGGCGTCGAGGCATGGGAGTCGAGTCCGTCCGAAGAGATGCGTTCGAACAATGTACGCGCCAAGCCCTCGAGCGGATGCAGGCCGTGCTATGACGCCGCTGGCTCACGCGGCATGGAACGGCGGCCACGGCGAAATGCCGGCCACTTGCAGCAGCAGAATGAGATTGAGCGCCAGCACGACGACCGTGCCGAGGATCGCCGCAAAGGTCGTCGCACGACGATTCCGGTAGCGGCCCATCAGATCGCCGCGCGAGGTGAACCACACGAGCGCGATCATCGGCACGGGCAGCGCGATGCTGAGCACCACCTGGCTCAGCACCAACGCGCGCGTCGCGTCGACGCCGCAGGCCACCACCGCGAAGGCCGGCGCCATCGTGATCAACCGCCGCGCCCACACGGGGATATGAAAGCCGACGAAGCCCTGCATGATCATTTGCCCGGCCATTGTGCCGACCACTGAACTCGACACGCCCGACGCGATCAACGCGGCCAGAAAGAGTCCCGCCGCGGCGCCGCCGAGCAGCGGCGTGAGCGTGCGCCACGCGGTCTCGATGCTGGCGATTTCCGGGTGCCCCGCATGAAACGCGCTCGAGGCCATGATCACCATCGCCATGTTGATGAACCCGGCCACGCCGAACGCGACCACCACTTCGATATTGGAAAAGCGCAGCAGCCTCGTGCGCTCGCCGTCATTGCGCGGTTTAGCACGATTCTGCGTGAGCCCCGAATGCAGGAACAGCACATGCGGCATCACCGTGGCGCCGATGATGCCCACCGATATCGTCAACGCATTGCTATCCGGCACGCGCGGCGTGAACGTGTGCGCGATCACCGATGGCCAATGCACCGGGGCGATCAGCAACTCGGCGAGATACGACAATCCGATTACGCCGATCAGCGCCGCGATCGCCAGTTCGAGCGGGCGGAAGCCGCGCTTTTCGAATTGCAGCAAACCATACGTGACGGCAGCGGTGATGAGCATGCTCGGTATCATCGGCAGATGCGTGAGCAACGACACACCGATCGCGCCGCCGACGAACTCGGCCAGATCGGTCGCCATCGCCGCGATTTCGCTGATGCCCCACATCGCGAGCACGGAGCGGCGTGGCAGCGCTTCGCGGCATAACTCGGCGAGATTGCGCCCAGTGACCAGACCGAGCTTGGCCGACAGCGACTGGAACAGCATTGCGACGACATTCGCGACCGCCACGACCCACAGCAGCGTATAGCCGTATCCCGCGCCCGCCTGGATGTTGGTGGCGAAGTTGCCCGGGTCCATGTACGCGATCGACGCCACCACCGCCGGCCCGACGAACGGCAGCATCGCACGCACGCCACGGCGCCGTCCCGCCAGTGTTTCGCTAATGTCGAAACAGGTCTGCTCGGTGAGAGTCTGCGGCACGGCGCCCTGGCTTATCGCTTCGTTCATAGCGGCTCCTGTACGTCGTCAAACGTTCAACGCAATCCGCACATGACGTGTCCGGCCAACGGGTTCAGCGCGATCGTCGTCGCGGCGTCCCGTTGCCGGTGCAACTGACACAACGGATCACTCAGCTCAGGCACTCATGTTCAGCGAACCGTTCACACCGTTCGGGAAGAAGCCGCCTTTGGTCGCCGCCGAGCTCGTCAGATAGACGATGTTGAGGACGTTGCTGTAGTTGCGGCTGAATGCGAGCCCATTGCTGTCCAGCGGCACGATGTTGGACGTGCCGGCGGTCGCGCCGGTGATGCCCTGATCGTCGTGGCCGTTGTGATCGAGGCTGTTACGTGCAGCCGAAATCGCGTTGGCTGCGGTGACGAGACTCGTCATGTCGATACCTTTCGAGTACAGCACCGTGCGCACCAAACCGGCGTGATATGCCTCGGCCGCGAGAATGCCGGCCGCCGCTTCGAGGAACGTCTTGTTGGTGATGAGCGGCGAGGCGCCTTTATAAGCCGTCACGCCGACGTCCTCGAAGATGTACGCGCCGAGCAGGAAGTTGTTGTCGTTCGCATACGGATTGAATGGGGTGCCGGCAGGCACGAGACCCGCGGCGCGCGCCGCGTTCGAGAACGCGCCATTCGGATCGGTGCCGCCGATGTCGATCGCGGGCATGGCAACCGCGGCCGAACCCAACGCGCTGCGCAGAAAGGTGACGTGCTCGCGCTCGTCGTTGGCGATTTCATTGGCGTAGGCCTTCACCACCGGATCCTGGAAGGGCACTTGCTGCCCCGGAATCACCGTGCCCACCGTGCCGACGCCTGCGGTCATGCTCGCGGCAAGCCCGGCGCCGGTCGTCGCGTACGTATAGAACTGCGATTCGAGGTACTCCAGATTCAGCGCGAAATTCAGGATTTCCGCGTCGGTCGGCGCGCTCTGGGCCGATACGTTCGAAACCGAGCCGCCGCCGCCGCACGCGCTGATCAGCGTGCCGCCGACGAGTCCCAGACTCAAGCCGCCGGCGTTGCGAAAGAACTGTCTGCGTTGCAGGCGGCGCTCGGCGCGGCGATCGAATGCATCAATAAGGGATGCTGATTTATTGCTGGACTCCGACATGGCGATGCTCCTCAAATGGTTCGCTGCCGATGCCGCGGATTCGCGGCGCACACGCACGCACATCTGCGACTCGCTCGCTAGCAGGACGCAAAATCGCGGGCGCAACGAGGCCCCGTTCTTCTGAGAAGAACTAAATGATCAAGGGAGAAGAGCGAGTCCTCATTCGCCTTTACGGGGCGAAAACTCTGCTAGATGCAACCCTCGCAAAAGATTTCTGTTTGCGTGTGCAGCATCAAGTACGCTGCATGCGCGGAGTCGGTCGAGCATGCCGCCCGCCGCCACCGCGAACCGTTCCGTTCGGCAAGTTTGGCGCGGTTCGCACAGGCTCGGCTGCGATCCTCTGTACAATTGGCCGATCGATTGAACATCGACCTCCCATTCGACCCATATCGACCGAATTCATGGCTATTACCTACAAGACTCCCGACGACATCGCCAAGCTGCGCATTTCCGGCCGCCTCGCGGCCGATGTGCTGGCGATGATCGGCGAGCACGTCAAGGCCGGCGTCTCCACCGACGAGCTGGACGCACTGTGCAACGACTACATTGTCAATACGCAAAAGTCGATTCCGGCAAATGTCGGCTATCTGGGTTTTCCGAAGACGGTGTGCACCTCGGTCAACTCGGTGGTGTGCCACGGCATTCCGAATCGCGCCGAGGTCCTGAAAGATGGCGACATCATCAATATCGACGTCGCGATCATCAAGGATGGCTACTTCGGCGATACGAGCCGCATGTATTGCGTCGGCCAGCCGAGCACGGTGGCGCGTCAACTCATCGACACGACCTATGAAGCGATGCTCGCCGGCATCCGCGAAGTGAAGCCGGGCGCCACGCTCGGCGACGTGGGCCATGCGATTCAAAAGGTCGCGCAGCGTGACGGCTTCTCGATCGTGCGCGACTATTGCGGGCACGGCATCGGCAAGGTCTATCACGAAGATCCGCAAGTGCTGCACTATGGTCAGCCGGGGCAGGGCGTGCGTCTGAAGCCGGGCATGGTCTTCACGATCGAGCCGATGATCAACGCGGGCCGCGCCGGCACCGCGGTGCAGCGCGACGGCTGGACCGTGGTCACCAAAGACCGTTCGCTGTCGGCGCAATGGGAACACATGATCGCCGTGACCGACGACGGCTATGAACTCCTGACACCGTGGCCGGACGGCACCGGTAGCTACGAAGCGCCGTGACTCTGCGCGGCGCGCACCGCGTCTGGCCACTTGCGCCGGAGGTGGCGCGTTGCATGCTGCTGAGTCTGGATACACTTCGCATGTCGTCTCCCGAGGAGACTTCCTGCGGCGCATGCCACATTCCGGTAAAGAATGATTTGACTCTCGCGCCGGTTCGGTTAAAGCTACGCCTTAGGGTTTCAAGGGGTTTTCGTCTGCATGAGTCCGTCATTGACCGTTCGCCGTATCGCCGCTGATCAGGGCGCCGTTTTCCGCGAACTCCGTACTGCGTCGCTGCGGGAGGCACCCTATGCCTTCGGCGCCACGCTCGAGGACGCGTTGTCGGCTGACGCCGCCAGTTTCGACGCCACCGCCGCGGATCATGCGGTTTCCTTCACCTTCACCACCTTCATCCTCTACACCGAGGGCCATCCGGCGGGACTGATCGAAGCGTACTTCGACGATTCCGCGGCGCGCCGCGCATTCGTTTGCGAACTGTGGGTGGCGCCGGCCGTGCGTCATCTGCGAGGCGGCGAGCTGCTGGTCGACTCGGCCGCCGCGTGGCTCGCGAACGAAGGCGCCACGGAAATTTACGCGTGGGTCGCCGACGCCAATCGCAATGCCATGCGCTTTTACGAGGCGCTCGGCTTCGGTCCGACCGGCGAGCACCGTCGCGTCACGCGCGCGCCGGACCAGGCCGAAAGCCTGCTGGTTCGCCACGTGCCGACCACGTCCCAGGTGTTTCAGCAGTGATCTCGCGGGCGGCGCAACAGTCTGCCGCTCGATTCCCTTCCGCGTCTCTTCAGCGTCTATCGCCGGATCATCGGCGCGATGCGCGGCCTGAATGGCCACGCCGAGGCCTTCGCGTTGGCTGCCCGGGCCGCGTCGTGATCGCGGCGGCCCGTTCTCCCGGCGAAAAAGCTGGCCGCGCGCGTCGACGCCTGTAAAATACGCAAAATTTTTTGCCGAACGCTATGTCGCCCAAGAAATCGCCCTTTTTCGAACTTCGCAGCGGCTCTGTCGACACGCTCCTGTTCGTGGTCAAGACAACCGACCTCGACGCCATGCGTGCCGAACTGACCCGGCGCTTCGAGGCGACCCCCGAGTTTTTCGCTAACGACGTCGTCGCCATCGACGTGCGCCGTCTCGCCGACAACGAACGCGTGCCGCTCGCCGACATCGCGCAATTGCTGGACAGCGTGCGCATGCGCCCCGTTGGCGTGGTCGCCAACGCGCAGCAGACGTGGGCCGCCGAGTCGCAGTTGCCGCTGCTCGAAGCCCGCGACCGCCGCGGCGCCACTAACGCCGCCAAATCCGCGGACGAAGACAGCACCGCCGCTCCAGCGCCGGCTGTCACCGCCGCGACGGCCACGCCGCCTTCCGATCTGTTCGAACTCGCCGCCGGCACGCCGGAAAACGGCACGCCGGCCACGGCCGCCGCCGTCGAGCCGGCTCCCGCCGCGGAGCCGGTGCGTCTCGCCACGTCGTCGCAAACCATGGTGGTCGACAAGCCGCTGCGCTCCGGTCAGCGCATTTACGCCAAGGGCGACCTGGTCGTGCTCGGCCTCGTGAGCTACGGCGCGGAAGTGATCGCGGAAGGCAACATCCATATTTACGCGCCGCTGCGCGGCCGGGCATTGGCCGGCGTGCAGGGCAATCACGACGCGCGCATTTTCTGCACGTGTCTCGAGCCGGAACTCATCTCGATCGCAGGCATCTACCGTACGACTGAGAACCCGCTGCCGGCCGACGTGCTCGGCAAGCCGGTGCAGATCTGGCTCGAAGAAGAAAAGTTGATGATCGAACCGCTGCGGCTCACCTAAGCGACGCGAAGCGCGCTGCGTCGATCAACCCGATGCACGCGGCGTTTCACGGCAAATATGGCCGCACATAATTGACGAATTTGACGAACACAAGGTAAGGGTAATGGCAAAAATCATTGTGGTGACTTCGGGCAAGGGTGGCGTGGGCAAGACGACCACGAGCGCGAGTTTTGCATCGGCCCTCGCTCTGCGGGGCAGCAAAACCGCCGTGATCGACTTCGACGTCGGCCTGCGTAACCTCGACCTCATCATGGGTTGTGAACGCCGCGTGGTGTACGACCTGATCAATGTGATCCAGGGCGAAGCCAATCTGAACCAGGCGCTCATCAAGGACAAGAAGTGCGAGAACCTGTTCATCCTGCCGGCCTCGCAAACGCGTGACAAAGACGCGCTGACCATGGAAGGCGTCGAGAAGGTCATCAACGATCTGATCGCGATGGACTTCGAATTCATCGTGTGCGATTCGCCGGCCGGTATCGAATCGGGCGCGTTGCTCGCCATGCATTTCGCCGACGAAGCGCTGATCGTGACGAATCCGGAAGTCTCGTCGGTGCGTGACTCGGACCGCATCCTCGGCATTCTGTCGTCGAAGACCAAGCGCGCGATCGAAGGCAAGGAGCCGATCAAGGAACACCTGCTGATCACCCGCTATAACCCGAAGCGCGTCAGCGAAGGCGAAATGCTGTCGCTGACCGATATCCAGGAAATTCTGCGCATCGATCTGATCGGCGTGATTCCGGAATCGGAAGCGGTGCTGCACGCATCGAACCAGGGTTTGCCGGCGGTGCATCTGGACGGCACCGATGTGGCCGAAGCCTACAAAGACGTCGTATCGCGTTTCCTCGGCGAGCAGAAGTCGCTTCGCTTTACCGATTACCAGAAGCCCGGGCTGCTGCAGCGCCTCTTCGGCACCAAGTAAGGGGAGCGCACGTAATGTCGATTCTTTCGTTTTTGCTGGGCGAGAAGAAGAAGTCCGCATCGGTAGCGAAGGAGCGCCTGCAGTTGATCATCGCGCATGAGCGCGCCGGCGGCCATGCGCCTGCCG
Source organism: Paraburkholderia phytofirmans (assembly GCF_046028095.1). Lineage (GTDB taxonomy): Bacteria > Pseudomonadota > Gammaproteobacteria > Burkholderiales > Burkholderiaceae > Paraburkholderia > Paraburkholderia phytofirmans_A. The sequence continues at coordinate 60,580 of NZ_JAQQDJ010000010.1, read as the reverse complement.
ATTATCTGCCTGCGTTGCAACGCGAACTGGTGGCCGTGATCTCGAAGTACGTGAAGATTTCCCATGACGATATTCGCGTGAGCCTCGAACGTCAGGACGATCTCGAAGTGCTCGAGGTCAAGATCGAAATACCGCAGGCCTGATCGTCCAGGGTCTGTGTCCTCTCGCGGCCGGTTTCATATGACGTGCTGCGCGCTTCGCTGTGTTGCGTCGAGATGACGTGATGCGGGGCGGCGCGCGAGTGCGCCGGTCTGTTGTGCCTCTTTGTTTCCGTTGGTCGTTGCTCCCACTTCCCTCTGTGTTCGTGCGCGATTGCATGCATGGGCTTTCTCGCGCGCGTCGGCGGCACGTCGAAATAATCCGTTGCACTTGAGCGTGTGGCGTTACACGCCCACGGTCAGCCGCTGCGTCCCCTCAAGCATTAAACGGATAACGCCGCCTTCGGTGTTCATCTACAGAGGGATAACATGAACAAGACCTTGCGTTTGCTGCTCGCCAATACCGTATTGATTGCCGCCGGCGCGGCCGCCGTGGCATCGGCTTCGGCCGCGGAAGTCGTCGTGATCGCGCCGTCCGCGCCGCCGCCGGTGCGCTACGAAGCGGTGCCCGCGTCGCGCGTCGGCTACGTGTGGGATCGCGGTCATTGGCGCTGGGATCATGGCCGCTATGTGTGGATCGGCGGTCATTGGCAAGCCGAGCGTGTCGGCTATCACTGGGTGCCGGGACACTGGGTCGCGCACGGCCCGAATTATCACTGGGTTGAAGGCCACTGGGCGTAACGCCACGAGCTTTGGCAATGCGCGGCACGACACGGTGAATGCCGTGCGTGCCGCTCCTTCCGTTTCGACAAGCACAGACACATGCATACGCTGCGCACGCGTTCGGCGTAGCGTTCGTCTGCGCGCGCTTCAGGAAACCATGTGATGAAAAAGAATCTGCTTCTGATCGCCGTGCTGGCGGTCATGCTGGCCGGCTGCGTCGTTGTGCCTGCGCGGCCGGTGTATCTGCGAGCGCCGGCTGTCGTTGTCTACTGACGTGGTGCGCTGCCGTTGGTGTCGTCGGCGGGCGGCTCGCCGTCGACGTTGGCCGAGACCGAAGCGGGTGCTTCGACCTCGGGCACTTCCGGCGTCGGTGCGGGCGAAGGTTGCGGCAACGGCGTCATATAGCGCGCGGCCAGCGACTCATACAGCGGCGGCGCAAAGAGGCGCGACACGCGGCTCGAAATCAACGCGGTGGCCATCAGCGAGATCACCAACGCGTGGCCGTTGATCATCTCCATCACGATCACGAACGACGTAATCGGCGACTGCGTGACGGCGGCCAGATAGCCGACCATGCCGAGGGCGATCAGCATCGGCAGATCCATCGATTCGAACACTCGGTGCAGCAGATCGCCGAAGCCCGCGCCGATCGATAGCGACGGCGCGAAGATGCCGCCCGGAATGCCCGGCAAATAAGAACCGACCATCGAAATCATCTTCAAGAACGGATAAAACACCGACAGTTGCGCGTGGCCGTCGAGCAATCCGCGTGCTTCGGCGTAGCCGCTGCCGAAGGTCGTGCCGCCCGAAATGAGGCCGACCACGGCGATCAAGAAACCGCACAGCGCGGCAAACGCGACCGGCCGCTCGCTATGCAATTGACGCAGCGGGCCCGGAATCCAGCGCGCGGTGTTCAGCAGGAGCCAACCGAACAGACCGCCCGCAAGGCCGGTGACGACCGCCGTGAGCAGCACCGCGAGCGCCAGCACATTGGGAAAGTGCGCGCCGATCTGGATGGTGCCGAAATAGGTGTAGTTGCCATTCAGGCCGAGCGCGATCACGCCGGCGATGATGATCGCGGTAATCAGCACGCCGCTCGCACGAGCCTCAAAGCTGCGCGTCAATTCCTCGATCGCGAACACGATGCCGGCAAGCGGCGTATTGAACGCCGCGGACAAACCCGCCGCCGCGCCGGCCAGCACGAGTTGCCGTTCGATCAGCGCATTCGAGCGGGGATACAGCCGCCGCAGATTGAACATCAAGGCGGCGCCGACCTGCACGGTCGGCCCCTCGCGGCCGATCGTGAGGCCGCCGAGAATCGCCAGAAAGGACACGACGATCTTGCCGAACAGAATCCGGAAGCTCAGCAGCCGCGAACCGTATTCGCTGGTCCGGGAGTGAAGCGTGGCGATGACCTGCGGAATGCCGCTGCCTTCGGCGCCGCGGAAGAACTTGCGCGTGAGCCAGACGGCGAGTGCCGCGACCGCGGGCGTGATGATCAGCGGCGCCCACACATGCTGTTGCTGCACGGAGCGAAACTCGTTGTAGCCCCAGTCGATCAGTCTTGCGTACAGCACCGCGGTTAGCCCGACTGCGATCGCGCCAAGCCAGAAGACGCCGTATTGGCGCCACAGTCGCCTCGCGCGTCGAACGATGGCGGAAGATCGGATCGGAATGGGCCGGGACATGAGCGAGTGAAGGCGCAAAGGCAGAAGTATAAGGCGCGCAGGACCCGCAAATCCGTATGAAAGTATTTTGAAATGGTGTAAAAGGGCTGCGTGTAAGCCGGCGAACGTAACCCTCCGTATTAATGACCGAACGGCGTGCTGTGCGATTCGGCAAAGCTTATCGGTTTGGTCGGCTAAAATGCCTTGATGTTCGAACAACTCACAGGTCCTCAATGAAGCGAGTCCTTATCGTCAAGGTCACTTCGCTCGGCGATATCGTGCAGGCCCTGCCAGTGGTCGCCGATATCAAGCGCGCGTTTCCCGGCGTTCAGGTGGATTGGGCCGCCGACGAAGCATTCGCCGAAGTGGTGCACTGGAGCGAGAACGTGGACCGCGTGCTGTGCGCGCCGCTGCGCCGCTTCAAGAAAGCGCGCCGCTGGGCCGATTTCAAATCGATCTGGGCGTCCATCGCCGAATTGCGTGCCTATCGCTACGATTTCATCCTCGACATTCAGGGCGTGTACAAGAGCGCGATCATTGCGTTTCTGGCGCGCTCGTCGCGGCGTATCGGCTACCGGGCTCCGGATCTCGGAGAGCAGGGCGCCGCGTTCGCTTATACCGGGCGCTTCGGCCCGCGTCCGAAATGCAATGCGTGGCACGGCATGCGCATCAGCGCGGGCGAGGCACTGGGCTACGAGATAGAAGGCCCGGCGGTGTTCAATCTGCGCTTGCCGGAACCGGCCAGTCTCCCGTTCCAGTCGAACGGCGCACCAGTCGCGGCGTTTTTTCACGCCACCTCGAAAGACGACAAGAAATGGCCGGTGGACCATTGGGTGTCGATCGGCCGCGAACTCGCGCAGCGCGGTTTTAAGCTGGTGCTGCCGTGGGGCTCGGAAGGCGAGCGGCTCGAAGCGGAGCAGATCGCATCGCAATTGCCGGGCGCTACCGTCCTGCCGAAAATGAGCGTGACCGAAATCGCGCAGATGATTGACGCGTGCTCGCTCGTGGTCGGCACCGATACGGGCTTCGTCCATCTTGCGCACGCGCTGCAGAAGCGCACCGTGATGATTTTCGTGGCGACGCCGCCGTCGCATTACGGCATCGAGTCGCCATACCGCTCAATCTCCATCGGCGATGGCCAGTCAGTGCCGCCCATCAGCGCTGCCCTCGAGGCGATCGACTACGTTCACTCCGAGGCGCACGACGTGACGGTGCAGCACGGCTCCACGGCTGCCTGAACGCGGCGTCCCGAAGTCTTGCGCAATCGTTTGCTTGAAAAGAAAAGAGGCGCGACGCGCAGTCCGCTCAAACCACTGAGCGCTGCCTCGTAACGCCTCCGAAAACGCCCGTGTCGGGGAACAGCGGGCGGAGAGGAATCGTTGCAATCAATACCTCGGGTACGCACTGAGCGGTGACATCGCGGACACGCTCGGTGTCGACGCGACGACCGCCGCCTGGCGGCCGGCTTCGTCTTCGGTTCATCTGCGGGATAGGGTGCGAATGTCCGCACGGTTTCGTGCAGCACTTCGGCTTCCCCGTAGCCGCCGATTCAAAAGGCGCCGCGCATTACACGCCTGTTAAATCTGTCGCTTTTCGTTGAGTGCCCAATTGGCCATTCATGCATTTTTCGCGTCACCAAAAGCGACGACGCGCTGCACGCATTCGTAGGCACGTTGTCCGGCCGATTCACCTTGCGCCGCGTATGCGCCGCCAGCAAGGCACGCGCCGGACCGGCACGTTCAAACCAGTATAGGCGGTGTTTTCCTCCGATGTGAATCCGGTGCGATCGCGCTTCGAGCGCAGGGTGTTGCGCGCATCGATCATGTAACACCTTGGTGATCTTCCCTTACAAATCGCAACGCTCGCGCAAGGCGCCGTCGTGTTCAATCGAGTCATTCGGGGTTTCGGCTCGAATGAATCTGACTCGATGGAGAATAACGATGAAACGCTTGATCCTCAGCCTGATCGCAGGCACGTTGCTCGCAACGGCACTTGGTGGTTGCATCGTCGCACCCGCGCCGGGCTACTACGGCGGCGGTGGCTATTACCACCACGGCGGCTACTACTACCGGTAATCCAACCGACCGAGGCCGCGGCGTCTGTGATGGCGCTGCGGCAGCCGTGCTCGTCAGGCCAGCAGCATTTCGAACGCGACAACCGCGGCGATGGCAGCGGCATTCGCAGCCAGCGCTTCCACCACGATGCCTTTCCATGTCGCCGGACGAAAGCGCAATGCAAGCAACAGCGAACATAGCAACGCCAGCGCAATGATCATCACGACGTCCGCGTTATGAAGATGAAGGTTCATCCCTGCCTCCCTGCTACCTGAAGGGTTATTTCAGTCGAGTATAGGCATGTCAAAAAGACGCGCAAGGCAGGGAATTTACTCAGGAATGCTCGGCAAGCGGAGGGCGTGAAGCGGCGGGGCGGTGGCCGATGCCGCCCGCCGAGACGTGAGAATCGCACCGGCGGCATCGAGCGAAGAGCGAAGAACGAAAAGTAAAGGCGCCGGAATCGGCGCCTTTCGTTACATCAGCTTTGTATCGCGCGTTTCACGCATGCACAGCACGCCGATCATGCTGACGGCCGCGGCGATCGACACATACGCGCCCACCCACGGCAGCCCGCCGCGCGCGGCGAGCATCTGCGCGATATACGGCGCGACGGAGGCGCCGAGAATCCCACCGAGGTTGTACGCCACACCGGCGCCGGTATAGCGCACGTTGGTGGGGAACAACTCCGGCAGCAGCGCGCCCATCGGCGCGAAGGTCACACCCATCAGGAACAGTTCAATGACGAGGAACAGCAGCACCAGCGAGGTCTGTCCGCTGCCGAGCAGCGGCGCCATCGTGAAGCCCGACAGGATCGCCGCGATGATGCCGACGATCAGCACCGGCTTGCGCCCATAGCGGTCGGCGGCCCAGGCCGACAGCGGCGTGGCGAGCGCCATGAACACCACGGCAATGCACAGCAGGCCGAGGAAAGTCGGCCGCGGAATATGCAGCACGGAAACGCCGTACGACAGCGAAAACGTGGTGGCGTTGTAGAACAGCGTGTAGCAGACCACCATCGCCAGCGCGCCGAGCAGGGTCGGCACCCAGTGTTGCGACAGCAGCGTGGCGATCGGCACCTTCACGCGTTCCTGACGTTCGATCGCCGCCTGGAACGCCGGCGTCTCGGCGATTTTCAGGCGCACGTACAAACCGAGCGCGACCAGCACCGCGCTCACGAGGAACGGCACGCGCCAGCCCCAGCTGCGGAACTGCTCGTCGCTCAACGAAAGCGCCAGCGCGAAGAACAGGCCGTTGGACGCCAGAAAGCCGATCGACGGCCCGAGTTGCGGGAACATGCCGAACCAGCCGCGTTTGCCGGCCGGCGCGTTCTCGGTGGCGAGCAGCGCGGCGCCGCCCCATTCGCCGCCGAGGCCGATGCCCTGACCGAAGCGCAAGATGCACAACAGGATCGGCGCGAGGCTGCCGATCGAGTCGTAGCCCGGCACGAAACCGATCAGCGTGGTGGACACGCCCATTACCAGCAGCGACGCCACCAGCGTCGATTTACGGCCGATCCGGTCGCCGAAGTGGCCGAACAGGAACGAGCCGATCGGCCGCGCCACGAAGGCGATGCCGAACGTGACGAAGGCCGACAAGGCCTGCGCCGTCGCCGAGCCGTGCGGGAAAAACACCGGTCCGATGACGAGCGCCGCGGCGGTCGCATAGACGTAGAAATCGTAGAACTCGATCGCGGTGCCGATAAAGCTCGCGAAGATGATCCGCGAACTCTTGTTCTGCCCGGCCGCGTTGGGCTGGGCCGCGGAAATCGGCGAAGTGGACATGCAGGGTCTCCAATATGTCGTGATGCCGCCGGGTGCCCGGTTCGTGAGCCGGTGGTGCGTGTGGAGGCGGCATCTTTGTTCAAATTTGTGCGCCTCGCTTTGTTCGCGGGCCGGTGGGCGGCTCGTGTGACGCAGGCGACGCAAACAACGAAGCAACAGCTTACAACGGCAGCCGGCGAAGTTCTCCCGCGAAAGCGGCCATACCAGGGCAATAACCAGGCGGGAGGCGTGACGCGTGCGGCGAGCGAGGTAAGGCGGGCGGCCGGTGCGGCGCGAAGCCGAGATGTTTTGGGATCAGGGCGACGGCGGGCCGCATCATGCATCAAGCAGGCGGCGCTCGCGGATGGCGCGGCGGCGCTGCAATCGGGCTCATGCCGCGCCGGCGGGTGAGCAGGCGGCGTGAGCCATGCCGGAAGGCTCCGGCGCAGGGAATCGGAAAATTATAGCGAGCGCGGCCGCGCCGCAGCAAGGCGGCGCCGGGTTTGCCGCGCGCTATGCGCGAAACGAAGCGAGTTCAATCGATGGTCTGCGCTTGCGGCGAGGCGAACTCGCGGAGCTGGAATTTGCCGTTGTCGTTGAACAGCCAGTCTTCGAATAGCTCGAGCTGGCCACGGCCGTTCAGCAATTTGCCGGGTGGTTGCGGCAGCGGCGCGGCGCGCCGCAAGCTGGCGAGCGCGGTGCTTTCGGCTTCGTCGTCGCCGTTGGTGCGATACACCGACGACTCCAGCACATGGCCATTGCCATCCACCGTGAACGAGACCACGACCAGCGAGCGCAGCATCGCTTGCGGCGTGCCGCGCAGCACGTAAGACGGACTGCGTTCGATGATGCGTCTGGCCACGGCTTCGCGGTACTGGTCGAGCGTCGCGCTGTTGATGGCGGCCGCGGGCGTCGGTACGCTCGCGCGTGGCGGAGGTGTGATGGTGCAGCCCGCCATGCCGATGATCAAGCCGACGGCGAGGAGCATGCCGCGCACATGCGCGGGCCCTATGCCGACGCTGCAAACACCGCGTCGGTTGCAAGGGCGAAGGTGACGCGTGCGAGTAGACATGATCAGGGAAAGAGCAAAGACGGGGCCTGATTTGATGGTAGTCAAAATCCGCCACTAAGCAATTAGCGTTCGCCCGCTGTATGCGGTCCAACCGCCTGTAATAGGCTGAAATATGAGCGAATTGGTGCGCGGCGAAAACACGCCTACACTTTGATGGCCTCTTTCGAGAGGCATCGGTGGAAGTCTTTCATTTAGCCCGCTTCGTGCGGGCTTTTTCTTTTGCGGCGCGGTTCACTTGGGCACGTGCAACGCGAAAAACAAAAGGCGAACCCGATAACGAGTTCGCCTTTCTATCCGCAAGCTGCGTGCAGGAGACAAGCATGAGACGAGCGCATAGTGCGCGCTCACCGCATGCCGCGCGTCCGCTTACTTCAACGCTTCACGTGCCGCCTTCACCGCCGCGAGCACCTGTTCCGGCGCCGTGCCGCCCGGATGATTGCGGCTCGCCACCGAGCCTTCCAGCGTCAGATACGAGAACACGTCCTCGCCGATCAGATGCGCGACGTTCGGCAGTTCCTTGCGCATTTCGTCGAGCGTCAGATCCGCCAGATCGCAGCCGCGATCCGCGCAGATGCGCACAGCGAGCGCGACCGCTTCGTGCGCATCGCGGAACGGCAAGCCGCGCTTGACCAGGTAGTCGGCCAGATCAGTTGCCGTGGAGAAGCCTTGCAGCGCGGCGTCGCGCATCGCTTGCGGCTTCACCGAAATACCGGCCACCATTTCAGCGAAGATGCGCAGCGTATCCGCAACCGTATCGACAGTGTCGAACAGCGGCTCCTTGTCTTCCTGATTGTCCTTGTTGTACGCGAGCGGCTGGCCTTTCATCAGCGTGAGCAGCGCGATCAGATGGCCGTTCACGCGGCCGGTCTTGCCGCGCGCGAGTTCGGGCACGTCCGGGTTCTTCTTCTGCGGCATGATCGACGAGCCGGTGCAGAAGCGGTCCGCCAGATCGATGAAGCCGACACGCGGGCTCATCCACAGCACGAGCTCTTCGGAGAAGCGCGAGACGTGCGTCATGACGAGCGCCGAAGCCGCCGTGAATTCGATCGCGAAGTCGCGGTCGGACACCGCGTCGAGCGAGTTCGCGCAGATGCCGTCGAAACCCAGCGTCTTCGCCACCGCGTGACGGTCGATCGGATAGCTGGTGCCGGCGAGCGCGGCCGCGCCGAGCGGCAGACGGTTCACACGCTTGCGGCAGTCGATCATGCGCTCGGCGTCGCGCGAAAACATTTCGACGTAGGCGAGCAGGTGATGGCCGAACGTGACCGGCTGCGCCACTTGCAGATGCGTGAAGCCCGGCATGATGGTCGAGGCGTTCTTCTCCGCCATGTCGAGCAGCGCGGTGCGCAATTCCGTCAGCAGGCCGCCGATCCGGTCGATCTCGCCGCGCAGCCACAAACGGATATCCGTCGCGACCTGGTCGTTACGCGAGCGGCCGGTGTGCAGGCGCTTGCCGGCGTCGCCGATCAGCGCGGTCAGGCGCGCTTCGATGTTCAGGTGCACGTCTTCCAGATCGAGTTGCCACTCGAACTCGCCTCGCTCGATTTCGCCCTTGATCTGCGCCATGCCGCGTTGAATCGCGGCGAGGTCGTCGGCGGCGATGATCTTTTGCGCGGCCAGCATCGAGGCGTGCGCGAGCGACCCTTCGATATCGACGAGCGCCAGACGCTTGTCGAAGAAAACCGACGACGTGTAGCGTTTGACGAGCTCCGACATCGGCTCCGAGAAGCGAGCCGACCAGGCTTCGCCTTTTTTGTGCAGTTGGGACGTCATGGTGTTGGGCAGTTAAGCGGCAGTTGAGCGAGCGGTGAAGAGGCTGACGACGCGAATGCACATGCCGTGCAAAAGTGACGCCGAAGCGAGGAAAGACAGGGATTTTAACACTGGCCGGGAGGCTTAAAGACGCCGTGCGCCGCGCGTGTCTCCCGCCGCCTACTCGCGCACCAGCACCACCAGCTTCAGATCTTCGCGATGCGCGGGTTTGAACGTGATCTGGTCGTACACGATGCGGCCGTCGCGCGGATGGTTGAACTCGCGCCGTCCGCCTTCGCGGCCGCCCACGTCCTGCGAGGCCCAGAAACGCGCGAAGGCGTCGCTCGCGGCGGCGAGCGAGTCGATCAGCGCGCGGGTGGGCGCGTCGTTCAGATGGCGGATCGAGTCGGCGCGGAATTCGGCGGCGAGCCGTCGCGCGCGCGTTTCCCAGTCGACGATCAGCTCGCGCGCGGCCGGTTCCGTGAAGGTGTAGCGCAGCAGATTGCGGTCGTGCGCGCCGTCCAGCCAGCCGACGAACAGGTCCGTGGCGCGCTCGTTCCACGCGAGCGCATTCCACTGGCGGTCGAGCACATAGGCGGGCGCGCTCACGAGCTGCACGGTCTCCAGCAAGGTGGCGGGCGCGTCGGCAGCGGCCGGATCGGGCTCTGCCGGGTCGCGCTGGGCGGCCAGTTCGAACAGATACGCCCGCTCGGCGCGCGACAGTTGCAACGCGACCGCGATCCGCGCGAGCGCTTCGGCGGAAGCGGAGACCGGGCGCCCCTGTTCGATCCACGTGTACCAGGTCGGACTCACGCCGCACAGTTGCGCGACCTCCTCGCGCCGCAATCCGGGCGTACGGCGGCGCGGACCCGGCGGCAAGCCGACCGCTTGCGGCGAGAGCCGCTCACGGTGAGCGCGGATGAAGTCGCCGAGCGCGCGGGCCGGGGTGGCGTCGAGCGGCGGCGGGTTATCGGCGGAAGACGGCGTGGTCATGCTGAGCGGGCGGTAGGTCGATGAAGGGAGGCAGGTAATGCCGATACCAGAATAATCGCTTAACTTGTACTGGTACACAGCGGGCTCTATTGTAGCGGCTGGAACCGCACAACGCGCTTCCAGCGCTGCCCCAAATACATAACCGGAGCCTCCCATGAAGCATCACGATCAGGTCGCCGACGCCTTCGGCTCGACCGCCGCCGCCTATTTGACGAGCCCGACTCATGCCACCGGCGCCGATCTGCGGATGCTGGCCGAATCGATCGCGGCGACGCCGGATGCGACGGTGCTCGACATGGGTTGCGGCGCGGGCCACGCGAGTTTCGCGGTCGCGCCGCACGCGCGAGAAGTGGTCGCCTATGACATCGCGCCGCAAATGCTGGCGACGGTGGAAGGCGCCGCGAAGGAGCGCGGTCTCGCCAATATCCGCACGCAGCAGGGCGCGGCCGAAGTGCTGCCGTTCGCCGATCATTCGTTCGACTGGGTGATCAGCCGGATGAGCGCGCACCACTGGCACGACGTGCCGCTCGCGCTCGCCGAAGTACGGCGAGTGCTGAAGCCGGGCGGCAAGGTGTTGTTCATCGATATCGCAGGCATCGACCATCCACTGCTCGACACGCACATTCAGGCAATCGAGTTGTTGCGCGACGGCTCGCATATTCGCGATTACCGTGCCGACGAGTGGCTCGCGTTGTTTGCCGCTGCCGGGTTCAAGGCATCGATTCGCGAGCGTTGGCGCATCGATATCGAGTTCAGTTCGTGGGTGGCGCGCATGCGCACGCCGGAACCGCGCGTGGTGGCGATCCGTTCGATGTGGGCGAATTCGCCGGATGAAGTCCGTCAATATTTCGATGTGCAGGAAGACGGTTCATTCAAGCTCGACGCGTTGATGATCGAAGCGCAATAAAAAAACCGGGCGCGACGAACAGTGTCGCGCCCGGCTTGTGTGCTGAAAAGGCGTGCAATCAACCGCTTGCGTGTTTAACCCGTATTGCGCAGCCCCGCCGCAATCCCGTTGATGCTCAAATGAATCCCGCGCCGCACGCGCGCGTTGGTGTCGCCCGCGCGGTGACGCTTGAGCAACTCCACCTGCAAGTGATTCAACGGATCGAGATACGGGAAGCGGTTCTTGATCGAACGCGCGAGCAGCGGGTTTTCCGCGAGCCGTTCGCTCTTGCCCGTGATCTCCGACAACACCTTCGACGTGCGCTCCCACTCCGCGACGATTCGCTCGAACACGTGCTTGCGCAGCTTCTTGTCGGACACGAGCGCGGCGTAGCGCGAAGCGACCGCGAGGTCGGTTTTTGCCAGCACCATGTCCATGTTCGACAACAGGTTGGCGAAGAACGGCCACGTCTTGTGCATTTTCTTCAGCAGCGCGAGACGGTTCTTGCGTTCGGCGTCGGTCGGCGCGCTGTCCAGATGCGCGGCCACCGCGCTGCCGAAACCGTACCAGCCGGTCAGCAGCAAACGGCATTGGCCCCACGAGAAGCCCCACGGAATCGCGCGCAGATCTTCGATCTTGCGTTGCTTCGGATCCTGCAACTTGCGCGAAGCCGGACGGCTGCCGATGTTCAACTCGGCGATCTCCGCGATCGGCGTCGACTCGAAGAAATACTCCTTGAAGCCCGGCGTTTCGTAGACCAGCGCGCGGTAGGACGCCATCGCCGCGTCCGACAACTGCTGCATGGTTTCTTCGAAGGCAGGCAGTTGCGCCGGCGCAATGCCGTGCGGCAGCAACGATGCTTCGAGCGTGGCGGCGACCACCGTTTCCAGATTGCGCCGGCCGATCTCCGGATTGCCAAACTTGCTGGCGATCACTTCGCCTTGCTCGGTCAAGCGGATCTGGCCGTCGACGGTGCCCGGCGGCTGCGACAGAATCGCCTGATAGGTCGGACCACCGCCACGGCCGACGGTACCTCCGCGTCCATGGAACAGACGCAGCGTCACGCCGCGTTCGTTGAAGAGCGACACCAGCGCGAGTTCGGCGCGGTACAGCTCCCAGTTCGACGTGAGGAAGCCGCCGTCCTTGTTGCTGTCCGAATAGCCGAGCATGACTTCCTGCTCGTTGCCCTGATGTTCGATCAGCGCATCGACGCCCGGCAGCGCGATCAGATCGCGCATGATATGCGGCGCGTTGCGCAAGTCGGGGATTGTCTCGAACAGCGGGATCACCATCAGGCCCGCTTGCGCCGGATCGTTGGCGTCGCCAAGACGGCCGTGCAGCAGGCCGGTTTCCTTTTGCAGCAACATCACTTCGACCAGATCGCTCACGGTCTCCGTGTGCGAGATGATGTAGTTGCGCACCGCGCGCGCGCCGAATTTCTCACGCGTGATACGCGCTTCTTCGAGCACGCCGAGTTCGCTCTTCACGAGGTCGGAGTATTCCGCGTACGGCAGACGCAGCGGACGCGGCTGCGCCAGTTCGGCCAGCAGCACCTTGAGCTTGTCTTCTTCCGAGAGCGCCGCGTAGTCGTCCTCGACGCCGGCGCGCTTGAGCAGTTCGGCGATCACGGCTTCGTGAATGTCCGAGCTTTGGCGCAAGTCGATGCTCGCCAGATGGAAGCCGAACACTTCGGCGGCGCGCGCGAGCGGCGACAGACGCGGTGCGGCGAGCGGCGCGCCGTGATGCTCGGCGAGCGAATCGATCAGCACGTGCAGGTCGCGCTCGAACTCGGCAGAGTCGGCATACGGCTTGGCGCGAATCGGCGCCGCGCCGCGGCCCGCGCTGCGCACCGGCACGCTGCCTTCGCCGAGGCGCACGCGCGCGCTCGCGGCAAGCCGCGTGTACATGCCGATCAACGCGCGGCGATACGGCTCGTCGGTGCGGTGCGGCGACTGGTCGGGCGAGATGGCGGCGAGTTCCTTCAGCGCGTCGCTGGCGCCGGCCAACAGGTTCGACACCGACAACTCCGCGCCGAGCTTGTGCACCTGCTCCATGTAGTGCTCGAAGATCACCGCGGCCTGGCGCGTGATCGCGTTTTCGAGCGTCTCGGCCGTGACGTTCGGATTGCCGTCGCGGTCGCCGCCGATCCAGCTGCCCATCTGGAAGAACGGCGGCAGGCGCGCGTCGATGCCGTGCTCGGTGAGCGCTTCTTCGATATCGGCGTAGAGCGCCGGGATTTCAGAGAGGAACGTGGCGCGGTAGTACGACAGCGCGTTCTCGATTTCGTCGGCCACGGAGAGGCGCGAATCGCGCAGCATGCGCGTTTGCCACAGCGACGTGACGCGGGCGCGCAGCATCGCTTCGTTGTGCGCGCGCTCGCGGTCGGTCAACTGCTGATCGCGTTCGGCGAGCAGACGCGCGACGTCGTGCTGCGCGTCGAGAATGCTCTTGCGTTGCACTTCGGTCGGGTGCGCGGTGAGCACCGGCACGATTAGCGCGTCGTTGAAGAACTGCTGCAGGACCGGCGTGGCGGCCGCATTGGCTTCGACCAGCCGTTCGAGCGCGTGGGCGATCGTGCCCGGTTGCGAGGTCGAACCGGCCAGCGCGTGAATCCGGTGGCGGCGATTGCGGTGACGGTCTTCGGCAATGTTCGCGAGATGCGAGAAGTAGCTGAACGCGCGCACCACGCTGACCGTTTGCTCCGGGCTCAGCGAGCGCAGTTTCTTGTCGAGCGTTTGCGCGGCGGCGCTGTCGTCTTCGCGGCGAAAGCGCACGGCGTTCTGGCGGATCGTTTCGACGACGTCGAACACCGCGTCGCCTTCCTGTTCGCGCAGCACGTCGCCGAGCAGGCGGCCGAGATAGCGGATGTCCTGGAACAGCGGATGGTCCTTGTCCTCGCGCGTGCGGCCATTGCCCTTCGGCGCGGATCCGGACGCTGGCGATTCCTCCGACACGGCCCGCAGCGCGGGCGCTTGCGGTGCGTCGGCGACGACCTTGATCTTCGCTGAGCCAGCCTTGGCCGGTTTCTGCGCCTTGCCGGCGGATGTGGCCTGCGTCGTCTTGTCCGTCTTGACGGCCTTCACGGCCTTCTCTGTCTTCGCAGGCGTGGAGGTTTTGGCAGCCTTGCCGGCTTTGGCGGCGTGAGCGGCCTGAGCGGGTTTGCCCGCGCGTTTGGCCGATGTGGACTCAGCAGCGGTGGTAGCCGAGGCGGCGGCAGAAGCGGCGGGCTTGGCGGCGTCGGCCGCGCGAGCGTTGGGCGATGCAGTGTTGCGGCGGGCAGGGCGCGCCGATCCGGAAGACGTCACGATGGGTTTCCTCAGGGAAGCCAGGGTCTGTTGAGTGATGAACTGCTACTGCGGAACTGCACTATGAACTGCAACGTGAACTGCATAGTGAACTGCGCGAAACGGTATGCGCCGATGGCGATACGCCTGAGAGAAGACTGTGCGCCTGAACGGTGCCGCGCGTTTGCACGACACTCGCTCGAGGCGCCTGCGGCACCTGAGCCAGGTCAGGCCGCATCGCATCATCCCGCATGAGGCGGCCCGGTGCGCGAACGACCGTGCGTGAACATGCCGGGATGGGGCAGGCGCGCGCCGCGCGAAGCCCGTCTCCTCCATCGATACCGCTTCAGCACGGCGCCTGACTGCGTCTTGAGACGCCAGGCCGCGTGCTAACATTGTTTGTTATTACATCCCGTCATTCGATCAGCAAGCTAATGAACACCGAGACGTTTTCAACGCCACCCCACACGCTTGTGATTGCGTCGCGAGAAAGCCGCCTGGCCATGTGGCAAGCGGAGCATGTGCGATGTGCGCTGCACAAATTATATCCATCTTGTGACGTAAAAATCCTCGGAATGACAACACGTGGCGATCAAATTCTCGATCGCACTTTGTCGAAGGTTGGTGGTAAGGGCCTCTTCGTGAAGGAACTGGAAGCCGCTCTCGCCGATGGCCGCGCGGACCTCGCCGTGCATTCGCTCAAAGACGTGCCGATGGAATTGCCCGCGGGCTTTGCGCTGTCCACCATCATGGAGCGCGAAGATCCGCGCGACGCGCTGGTCTCCAATGATTACGACTCGCTCGCGGCGCTGCCGGCCGGCGCCGTGGTCGGCACCTCCAGCCTGCGCCGCGAGGCCATGCTGCGCATGCGTTATCCGCATCTCGAAGTGCGGCCGTTGCGCGGCAATCTGGACACGCGTCTATCGAAACTCGATCGCGGCGATTACGCGGCGATCATTCTGGCCGCAGCCGGCCTGAAGCGTCTGGGTCTGGGCGAGCGCATCCGCGCGCTGCTCGATCCCGAAGACAGCTTGCCCGCAGCCGGCCAGGGCGCGCTCGGCATCGAGATTCGCGCCGACCGCGCGGACCTCGCGGCATGGCTCGCACCGTTGCATCACGACCACACGGCAGCCGCCGTCGAAGCGGAGCGCATGGTGTCGCGCGCGCTCGGCGGCAGTTGCGAAGTGCCGCTTGCCGCGTATGCGACGTGGCGCGACGGCGCGCTGCATCTGCGCGGCATCGTCGCTACGCCTGACGGGCAGCGCGTGTTGAGCGCGCAGGCATCGGCGCCGGCGCCCAGCGTCGAACGCGCCGTGGCGCTCGGCCAGGAAGTGGCGAGCGCACTCGAACAGCAAGGCGCGATGGACATCGTGCGCGCGCTCAGCACCGCCAGCGGTCCGGCCGCTGCGGAGCAGGGCACGGCGAAAGACGGCGCGGCGGACAGCGCGGCGTCCCGCGAGTGATGGCGGCCGACATCCCCGGCAACACATCCCCATCCGTCGACAAGGCGGCGTTCACGGTCGTGATTACGCGACCGGCCGGTCAGTCGAACGAACTGATCGCGCGACTCGCCGCCGCAGGCATCGCCACGCTCGACTTTCCGCTGATCGACATCGCACCCGTCACCGACGACGCGCCGTTGCGCGCCGCGTTGGCCTCGCTGGAACGCTATGCGCTCGTCGTGTTCGTGTCGCCGAATGCCGTCGATCAGGCGTTTGCCCATAGCGACTCGATCTGGCCACATGCGTTGCCGATCGGCGTGGTCGGGCCGGGCAGCGTGCAGGCGTTGGCGCGGCATGGCGTCGCCGCGCCGGCGTACAACGTGATCAGCCCGCCGTCCGGTTCGGATGAAGACACCGCGCGCTTCGATTCCGAAGGTCTGTTCGCCGCGATCGATACGGCGCTCGGCGCGACCAGCCTCGAAGGCAAGCGCGTGCTGATCGTGCGCGGCGACGGCGGCCGCGAATGGCTCGCCGAGCGTCTGCGCGAAGCCGGCGCCGAAGTCGACACGGTCGCGGCGTACCGGCGCCTCGTGCCGGAACCGTCGATCGGCGCCTGGGCGCGCGTGCACGAGTTGCTCGCGGGCGTGCCCCACGCGTGGCTGCTCACCAGTTCCGAAGGCGTGCGCAACCTGAACGAACTGGCGCACGACCACCTCACCGCCGACGAGATCGCGCAACTCAAACGCGCCGCGCTCGTCACGCCGCATCCCCGTATCGCGCAGACCGCGCGGGCATTGGGTTTTGATAGCATGACGGTGTCCGGCGCGGGCGATGAGCGCATTGCCCGCGCCTTGATTGCCGCCGTCCCGCCCGTCGTCCAACCGGTATCGTCCAACCCGGCTCATTCACCGGCTAAATCACGCATGACTGAAACGAACGCATCCACGAACGCTTCACCCCAGCCGGCCGCGACCACTGCGTTGCCGCCGAATCAACCCTTCACGCCCTACGAAGCGCAAAAGCGCCATAGCGCGAGCGGACCGCTGCTGTGGTTTGTCGTCGTGATCATTGCTTGTGCCGCGGGCGTGGGCGGCTATGCGCTCAATCGCAAGGTGGAGCGCACGCAGCAGCAGATCGTGCAGCGCCAGCAAGCCAACGACACGCAGACCAACGAACTGCGCATCAAGACGGAGCAGGCGCTCGCCACGGTGCATCAGTCGGACTCGCAGGTTGCGCAACTCGAAGGCAAGCTCGCCGATGCGCAGACCTCGCAGCAGGCGCTGCAACAGCAATACGCGGATCTCGCGCGCAATCGCGACGACTGGACGCTCGCCGAAGTCGGCCAGATGCTCTCCGCCGCCAGCCAGCAGTTGCAGCTCACGGGCAACACGCAGCTCGCGCTGTTCGCGCTGCAAAGCGCCGACACGCGTCTCGCCGCCTCGGACAGCCCGCAGGCGGTGACCGTGCGCAAGGCCATCGCGCAGGACATCGACAAGCTGAAGGCCGCGCCTTCCACCGATCTCACGGGCATGGCCATCAAGCTCGACAACGCGATCGACCAGGTGGACAACCTGCCGCTTTCGGGCGAAGCGCCGATCGCCCACGCCACGCCGCAAGCCGCGACCTGGGCCGACACGGCCAAGGTGGCCGCGGCCACCGGCGAGCCGCGCTGGAAGGTGTGGTGGCGTGAAGTGAGCACGGGCATCGGCCAGCAGTTGACGAGCCTCGTGCAGGTGCGCCGGATCGACAACGCCGACGCGATGCTCGTCACGCCCGATCAGGGCTACTTCGTGCGCGAGAATCTCAAGCTGCGGTTGCTGTCGGCGCGTCTCGCCTTGCTCTCGCGCAACGAGACCACGCTGAAGTCCGACTTGCAGGCGGCGGGCAATGCATTGACGCGTTACTTCGACAATTCGTCGAAGAAAACGCAGACCGTCGTGGATCTCGTCAAGCAGGTGCAAGCGGGCTCCGCCGCGGTTGAACTGCCGAATCTGAACACGAGCCTGCAGGCCGTCAATCAATACCGGAGCCGAGGTTAATCATGGCGATCCGGGGACTTCTATGGCTTGCGTTGCTGTTCGTCATCGCGGTGGTGCTGGCGGTGGTCGGGCGCTTCGACATGGGACAGGTGCTGCTGATCTATCCGCCGTACCGCGTCGATATATCGCTGAATCTGTTCGTGGTCGGGTTGGTGGTGCTGTTCATCCTGATGTATGCGCTGCTGCGCATCTTCCGCAATATCTGGCGCATGCCGCAGCGCGTGGCCGCTTATCGCGCGCGCTCGCGGGTTGCGAAAGCGCATGCGGCGCTGCGTGATGCGATTGGCAATCTGTACGCCGGACGTTTTTCGCGTGCTGAGAAAGCCGCCAAGGATGCGCTCGCGAATGGCGATAACAAGGGCGCGGCCGGGTTGATCGCGGCTACGGCGGCGCATCGTATGCATGAATATGCGCGGCGCGACGAGTGGCTTTCGCAGATCAATGAGGCTGACTGGCAGGATGCACGCCTGATGGCGACCGCCGACATGCGCGCTGATGGCCGTGACGCGGATGGCGCATTGACCGCGCTGACGCAGATGCAATCACAGGGCGGGCGGCGGATTCACGCGCAGCAGATCATGTTGCGCGCGCAGCAGCAGTTGAAGAACTGGGGCGAAGTGCTCAAGCTCGTCAAGACGCTGGAAAAGCGTGAGGCGATTCATCCGGCGGTGGCGGTGCGTCTGCGCCAGCTCGCGGCGGAAAATCTGCTGCGTGACCGGCGTCACAATGCCGATGCGCTGCTGGAGTTGTGGAATTCGTTGTCGGTTACTGAGCGTCATTCGCCGCGGCTTGCGGATCTTGCTGCGGAATTGCTGGTGGCGCTGAATCGGCCGCAGGAAGCGCGCAAGATCGTCGAGGAAGCGCTTGCGCAGAACTGGGATGCGCGGTTGTTGCGTCGTTATCCGGATACGACTGCTGGTGACGCGTTGCCGTTGATTCAGAAGGCTGAGGCGTGGCAGAAGGATCGGCCGGAAGATGCGGACTTGATGTTCGCGTTGGGGCGCTTGTGTCTGCATCAGCAGTTGTGGGGTAAGGCGCAGTCGTTCCTTGAGCGCGCGCTGAAGCTCGCGGATAACGAGACGCTGAAGATTCGCTCGCATCGTGCGTTGGCTCGGTTGCATGAGCAGCTTGGTGATGCGGATAAGGCTAGCCAGCATTATCGCGAGAGTGCGTTGGCGATGAATATTGTTTGAGGGTTTTTGGGGCGGCGCTTGGGGGAGGTTGAGGGCGCTGCTTTGAGAGCTCGGAACGGCTGGTTTTAGTTCATGAGTTGATGGGTTGATGGCCGCAGCGGATGCTGCGGCCATTTGTTTTTGTGCGGGCGGTTAACCTGCTATGCGCGCTCGATTTGATCGCTTGGTGCGGTCTTAGTGCGGCGCGGTGGACGGCTGTTGCACGGTCGCGGACGGCGACTCGATCACGCTTTTCGTGGAGGGCTTTTTGCGGGGCGACGCTTTTGTTGCTTCGATCGACGCCTCTGCTCGCTGCGACGCTTTAGTCAGCAAGTTCGTCGCATGCTGCGCCGTGAGGCGCCTGCGCGCGACGCCCTTCGCGTCGAGTGCAATCACCTGGAACAACTCGCGGTCGTATTCGAGATCCTGCTGATACTGCTCGGCCGTGTCCACCAGCAATTCGAGCAGCGTCTGACGACGCTTTCTTTCGTCGTGGGTAATCGCAGGATTTCTAACTATCGATGACGCCAGTGTGATCAACGTGTCCAGTTGACCCAGCTGCCGGTCGCATAAATCGAACGCGGAAAGGGCAAGCTTTTCGTACTGGAGGGCGTCGACTGGCGGACGCGAAGTTGGTTGAGTTTTGACGGGCCTGGTCATGGTGCGATCTCCTTGTTGCTGGGTTGGATCGCCCGGACACGCATCTTTGGGGGGAGGGGTGAGCGGGCACGAAGTGAGGTTGACAGACCGGCGTTGAAGCCAAAACCGGCGAGCCTTGCGGCTCCCCCACCAAGGCCCGCCCATAGAAAATGGACGTGCAGAGGTAGACGCACGACCTGCCTGGGCAGGTGTGCGGGCTTCAACGTTCAGGCTGTCAAACCTGATCGCTGGATGTTTCCCAGCGACGTCGTAATTATAAGGGAGTGGGGCTGTCTCGGATTTAGTCTTGGGGGACAAATGGTGGGATTGGCTGAAGGGATAAGGGCAATTGAGACCGAAGAGTAGTTGGTCCAGCCGTTACAGGAACTACACGCCCGGCAAGACCGACAAGCGTCAGCAGCAGATTGACAAGAGCGTTCGACGATATCTCGCGCGATTGAAACCGCGTACCGCACCAGTCCGACGGATGTGATCTGTTCAATGTGAAGACCGGGAAACGGAGCGGATTGTGGCATTAACGCCTCAAGCGTGAAACGTTTTCATGCGCTTTGAATTCAGAAATTTCTCTGCCAACAAACAGATTTTGCTTTGTCAGTTTCAAGGCATTTCTTTGTTCGCCATTTAAAATTTAACCATAGACTCTGTTGGCTGGAATTTGAAATCGGGAAGAGTTAATCGAAAATTCAATGAATATCTTCAATGCGATATCTGGGCTTTTATACCGGGCGGATGCAATTCTGTCTGGTCGACAAAAAGACGACAGATTGATCCTGGAAATGGCGATCGTATTTACGCTATTTTCTCCTTTGCTTTCATATATCGCGACGAAGCCTTATCAGGGAGATTTGCCTCCGGTTGCGCCGATCGTAAAAGAAATTGGAATATTCGCTACAAAGAACTGTCCCGCGAGATCGTCAGAAAGAAATTTCTGCGCATTTCGGTCCAGTACCGGAGAACTGCTTCCGGTCGAATATGTAAAAGAGTATTCCGGAATACGGGGGTTCGTGAAAGCGCATGGTGATAACGTTAAATTAGAGATGCAAGGTTTCTATCTTTTAAACGGCAAAGGTAAATACTGGCTCACAAACGTATCAACTTTATCAGGCGAGGAATTGCTATCGGAGGTTGATTCATATTCAAAGTTAAAAAGTATGCGCAGCATGGATTTTCTGTTGTCGCGCTTATACATAGTCGCTGTCGTGTTGTGGATTATGTCTATACGCAGTGCGTTGCGTTTTGATATGAGGAGATTTTAAAACATGGCTTCAGTTACAACGTCTCGGGCAGTATCTTCATTTGTTAATTTTCTGATCAACGGAACAGTAAGTTCCGGCGATGCCGCAAATAACGTTTCGGGCGCATTGGATCAGAATCAGGCGGGCCCATTGGTCAAATTCAGTGCAGCGGTAAGTGCCACCGCGAGTGTGACTTGCCTGTGGACCGACTATCGACTCAGGCGTGATGCTTCGAAGCCAATGGCGAGGACAGATGCACCCCATCGCACCACTCCGACGAGTTGATCGTAACGCCGTTAATCTACCGCAGGATCTAACCACTAAGGCCAACGAATCTCGAATTCGCCGCTGTACCGTAGGCCGTGACTCTGCGCTGCTGTTCGCGATGAAGTATCACAGCTCGGCGAAGATCGTAGTCATGTGTTTGTCGCCGCGCCTATATCCCGGGCGCTCGCCAACGAACCGCTCTCCGGTCATCGATAAGTTACGGATTTTGGCTATTTCGCACAGATCCCAAGCGTGCCCTGGTGTGACGTGCCCACCTTGTGTCTGGAAGCACCGGAGGACGTTATTTCCGGCGAGAGATACTCCCGCTGCATGGGGCTCGACCACACGCGCCAAGCCATCGTAAGTGAACGACAAAACCTCGCGATTTTGAATCGCGCGAACAATAGTTTGAAGCACGACAGTCCCCTCCGGAAGGCGATGGAGTCAACACTGAGCAACCGAGTCGATTCTCGTTGGCTCAGATCCGAGCACTACTTGCTCAACAGAGTAGTCTTGCCAGTCATAGTTACCGTTTATTCATATGATTTATAGGGCGGTAAACCCGATGCTGGCTGCCCCTTCGCAACGTCGCGACTGCATATCTACCACCGAGTTGACGTCGAGAGCACGCCGCCGGCTGACTCGGTCCTTTGATGTTCAAGCTTCGGACGTTCACTGAGCCTACTCGAATGTCCCTAGATGGCCGAGTATTGCCTCATTGCAGTGGACGTGCGACGCTCGAAACTCGCGAGCAGGCGACCGGATCCAGGCGACCCAGCGCAGACCTTCGGGACGTTGCATGGGAATGACTGCTACGCCCCGCAGAGCGGCCCCCAAGGCGATGGGCGCGCACGTCGGGAGATCCATTAGCGTTAGCTAATCCTCATAAACTGCCTTCCACGAGCGCACTTGAATCCTTGTTAATTGTTCTTTCCGATGTAGGGAATTCTGAACGATCTTGAAACACCGTCGCCGACGAACGAGACCGAAATCTTCGCCCCCGGCGGGGACTTTGCCTTCTCGAAGTTTCCGAAACCAACGGAGACACGACAGATCGTATCCGTGATCTTTACGGTGGGAAACGGTTGGCTTATTTCGTCTGGGAAGAAGATCGGGGGAATGTCGCCGACGCGTTTGACCAAGTTTGCGAGACTCGCGTTTTCAGGAAGTGACGTGACCACACCTTTACCTGTCGCGCGGTATATTGCGTGCGCCAACCGCGCTGCGACAAAAAATATGCCATTCACATGAAGACGAAAATCTCTTCCCAAAGAATAAGCAGTCTCGCCGCGTGGATGGTGAATATCGGGGTCTGGCCCAATCACGCCATTCAAATCAACGCCCTCGACATAATATCCGAATGAAGTGCCAAGCACAGAGTCGCTGTGAACGAGCCGCAAGCGACCCTGTTCGTGCTTTATTTTGTTAACGATTTTTCCAACTCTGTCGCGATATGGTCTAATTTCGCTTTTAAAAGCGTTGTAGATTTCCTTATATTCTGTCGATTTTTCATCTTTGAAAAAACACTTCAACACGCTATTGCAGTCATCAATGTGCTCCATCAATGCGTCCAGCAAACCGTCAAGGGTTGCAAGGAACTCGTTCCGTTTTGCTGACGCTTGGGTGCTGCGATCATTCATAGGCGGCAACTCGCCTATTTCGTCGATGCATCGGTCGAAGTGCCCTATCACGGTTGCCAACGAAAGGTTATAAACGCCTATCGGTGGGCGCAGGCGTAGGCGAGCGTGGAAGGTCTCTGTTTCTCTCGAAGCTTCGAGTGCAAGCGTTGCCTGAGTATTAACCCGCCTCGGTGCGGGAAATTTGATATCGAGAATCATGTAATCGAGAATGCCATTCTAGAAGTAGGCTTACACGGTGGGGTCGATCCGCGCATGGAGCTATCGGCCTACCATTTCTGGTCGCTTCCGATTTGAGTTCTGAGCAAATCAACCCGCTGCACGAGTTCTGAAAGCGAACTCGTAAGCTCGGCGTGACCGTTATCGGTCGAATATGACAGGAACTTGATTCTCATCGACTCTGAAGCTACTGCGAGCACTTCCGGGTCCACTTCATTTTCTGGAATTGTCATGTAGTGAAGTGGCATCCTTCCATGGGCGAATTGCACATCCTCAAACAGCAGCCTTATGTCCGGATCGTCAACGCCACAACCCAGGAAGAGAAACGTATGCGTCAGAACCAGCGACTTCAGGATCTCATAAAACAGTACATATTTCGTTCGTGCTTCGGCATAGTCCTTGCGCGTAAATATGAGCTGCGTTGGCGTATTTGCAGTGCCGTGCGTCTTGAGAAGAAGACGAGTTTCGCCGCCCGATATGTATCGAATTATATCCGGGCTGGTGTGATCTTTAATCACTAGCGAACCATTAGAGACGCTGGAAGCGTAGGTATCATAAATTACGTCGAAATTCGGCGATGCGACAATAGAAGAATCCAAATTGTATATGTGTTCGTGAATATCAGCTTTCTGATAGCCAGGTTGTTGATACTCCGCCTGCACGAGCGCCCCAAACGCATCGGGCGTAAGCCTGCGTTTTATGATTTCACAAGCCGTTAAGAAATCTCTCTGCCTGATTAACGCTTCAAGAACGGGCGGATTCTCGAGGCTGTCCGATGCTTTTCGTAGAAATTCCTCCCATGATGCGGGTCGTCTTCCGGCCGCATTTGTCGAATTCTTGGAAACGCCAGAGCCAACCACAATGACGCTGCGCCTTCTCGCAACCGCTCGAATGATTTCCTCGTCCCATGCGATCATGCTTCGATTCTCGCAATGAATTTCGAAGCGATTGCGTGATAAAAATTCCCAGCTTCTTGCACACGGTTGTAGTGAGACCCGACAATTCCGTCTTTAGCCCCGAGAGAAAAAATTGGGGCGTGAGCCTGTTGAGACAAGGGAACGACACTGCTTAAGGTTGGCACTTCACCTAAGTTCACCAAATCTTGCTGCACATCAAAAAATGCACATAATGAGGCCAATTCATCGTTCTGCCGGTGAATGATGTTCTCAAATGCTTCGACCGCTTGTCGAACTCCTTCTTTCTTCTTCGCCGTGTATTGCTGCATGACGAAGCCGGCGAACTTGAGATCCCATTTAACCGGCACGCCATTGATTAAAAAATCGCCTCCTTCAGCTTCTTTATAACGCTCCAATGCGCTATTTAACGAATTTTTCCAATTTCCAAAAGAACTTAGTATATTTGCAACAGCCATTAAGCTGAAGATATCAACCGACAGCGGCATAACAAAATAGTCGACAGCCAACAGCGCCGAGCGATTGAGTGCGCCGAGCGACGGTCCCATGTCTACGAGCACGAAGTCGTATTGGCCAAGTCGACCAATCAACTCCTTCAGCGCGTAGGTCGTCTGAAATCCACGCGGTTCTCCGTTGCGCGTCGCAGCCCAGTCGGTGGCGAGAAGGTCTTCGCGAATAGACAACTTCGGATCTCCGACGATGACATCGACTCCAAAACGCGCGCTGGGGACAATCGTTGGGATCTCAGGGGCATATCCCACGCCGCGCCGAACCGGTTCATAAAAGGAGTCAATGCTGTTGTATGTCCCATCAAGCAAAATTTCTTCGAGCTTGTTTTCCGGCAGCAGATAGGCCGACGCATTGCACTGAGGATCGGCGTCAAGTACGAGGACTTTCTTCTTTTCATTGACGGCCAGAGATGCCGCCAAGTTGCAGAGGAGCGTAGTTTTTCCGACACCACCCTTATTGTTAAAAAAGGCCACACTGATCATTGCTCCCCCGTGACTAGTTGATAAGAATCCGTACGGCGTAACGGCGTAAGATAGATCCGGGGTTAGCACCCGTAGAATTTGCTTGGATCCTGTGGACGTTGCTGCGCCGTAGACTGTCCTGACTCCCCCGCTATTCTAATTGCAATTGCATACCCGTAGCCTATCCTAGCCCCCGTTCTGACAAGCCCCCGGCTCAGAGAACCAGACCGCCCGGCGACGCAACTTGTGTGACCTAAACGGGCGTCGGCTTTGGCCGAAAATCCGAGAAGCAGAATAGTGGATCGAACGTCTCTTAACTGGGTGGAAGCTGCACTTCGAATGTCTGACCGAGTCGCAGGCCGATTGGCCGTTGATGGCCGACTACCGTCCGACGCGGTTGGCAGAAACCGACCAGTCACCGCTATTTGAAATGGCTCTCACTATGTGACGGCATCCGCGCGACAAACGGACGCTGGAAGCGATCCTGG
Organism: Paraburkholderia phytofirmans; assembly: GCF_046028095.1. Taxonomy (GTDB): domain Bacteria; phylum Pseudomonadota; class Gammaproteobacteria; order Burkholderiales; family Burkholderiaceae; genus Paraburkholderia; species Paraburkholderia phytofirmans_A. The sequence continues at coordinate 35,307 of NZ_JAQQDJ010000010.1, read as the reverse complement.
AGCATTGATATCTCGTTCGCGTGCAATCGGGGCACGCGTCAGTGTGTTCGCCCGGTGTAAGTCGACTGGCGTAGTAAGCAAGTACCTGATCTACCACATCCGGCCGAACGTCAACGCGCCGAAAGGCTCGGCGGTCGAGATCAAGACCTTCGCGTCCCGGTTTAAGGAAGCGCGTGATCTGGCCGGAATCATCTGCAAGGACGCGCCCACCTTTCACGAAATGGGAAGCCTGACGAAGCGGCTTTACATGGAACAGGGCAACGTCGACACCAAGGCTTCGCTCGGCCATATGACCGAGGCGATCGCCGATCTGTACGCCACTTCGCGCGGGCTGGAGCCACTCAGGGTCGAGATAAGCCGAAGCTAGTCCGCGCGCTGCAAGAAAGGAATGTTATTGACTCTCATCCGACGTGTCACCGGCCATGAAATCCCCGCCAATGAGTATGCTGTCCCATTGCGGAAGATCACCATGGTCAATAATTCGCTTGATGGCAGTTGCACAAAAAATCAATCCATCTTTAAGCTCTTTTTCAATCAGCTCGACATCAGACGGCTTCTTCACTGAAAGCTTTCCTGAATGTACAGCTTCGGATCGATACTTGTAGAGCCGCTTTAGCTGTTTCACAATTCGTGCTCGATCCTCGACATCTTTTCCCAGCAACCACGCACCGCGAACACTAAAGAAAAGTGTGTTATTCGATGAATCCGTTAGCAATAGCGACTCTAGCGCAATACCTAAGTCCACCGCCCTGCTGACGCTTTGTTGACGCCGAACTGCTTCGTTCAAACGCAGAAGAGGAATGGACAGAGCTTCTCGTGTGGTCGCCGACAGCTCAAAGAAGCGATAGATAATTGGCACCAGTTCCCGAATTTGCTCCACGCTTACCGCAATGTTGCTGGAAACCTTCGTCTCCTCTTGCGGCACTGACCACATCCATCCGGTCTGCTCTTTCATGAGTTGCCCATCTTCCAGTTCCGTATAAGACTTGAAAATGGCTGGTGAGCACGGGCCCGCTAGCGTCAACAGCGCCGTAAGGATTTCGATAAGCCTATGTTCATCTGAGGAAAGGTCTGGCAGATCACTCAAGTCGTCAAAAAATTTCGGGCGAGCCTCAAACACTCTAAATAATGCGCAACCCGGTTTCCGAAACTCGGTCATTTCGACAGCCATGTGCCGCGTCATCCCAGTTTGCTGAGATACAGTCGCGAGATAACTTTGAAGCGTGCTAGACGGCACTCTGTCCAGCGGTGCGATAAACACTCCGTTGAACAGTTCAACCGTCTCAGTCACCTCGATACCTCTGAGGAGTGCCACTTCGATCGAACGATTGCAGTCCGTCGACAGGAACGCGTAGAGCTCATCGACGGCGGACTGTGCTCCGTGAGAAAGAGCCCAGTCAACTAGCGCGTTCCCGATTTGTACGGGTGCCAATGTCCCGCCGCCTCGCCCTGACCAATTCAAAAGGCGCCCAGAGAATTCCCTAATCTCCGGCTCGGCTTCGAGTAAGCCCACAAATTCGTTGGGTACGTTATAGATTGTCCTTCCGTACGGCGCATCCAAAAAAGGGGCGAACTGTTTCAGATTGTCCCGGTTAGTTGCCAGCAGATTTTCAAGTGCTTCGGTTAGAGTCGCTCTAGACATGATTCATTAGCAGAAGAGTCTTGATGGACCGATCAGTACCGGCGCAAAGCAGCGCACCATTTTGCCACGCGAGTTGGCGGATTGGAGAGGCAATCAAACTGATTGGTCAATACACAGAAAATTGACGAGCGACGCGTTTTTAACAAATATTGAACGACCCCTGCTGGGCAAGGCTTTGCGGGCGACGGGAAATATCGAAGTGGTAAACGCCGACATGCACTTCGGACCTGCGGCTAATGCAATCGTGGGAAATATGGTTGCTTTCAGTGGGAATCCTGACGTCTGAATGACAGTTCTCCGGCACTGACAGAAGACCGCTTCTGGCGGACTACCGCCGCGTGTCTCCCGCAGCAATCAGGCGACACTTGCCGAATCCGCCTTATTCAGCGCAAAGTAGTCGCTTATTAGCACACAAACGAATAAGCCTCAGCAGTGAATCACCGCCAAGGCCCGCACTTCAACCTCTCACTTATTAACCATCTTCGCCGGCACACTAATAGCCAGCAACCCGCCGAGCACCATAAACGCCGCGAGCATATACATGCCGGAATCGTTCGCGGCCGTCGCCTGTTTGAGCCAGCCCACCGCATATGGGCTGAGGAAACCCGCCAGATTCCCAATCGAATTAATCATCGCAATCCCAGCAGCCGCCCCAGTCCCCGCCAAAATCGCCGTAGGCAAACTCCAAAACAGCGGCAGCGTAGTAAGAATCCCCATCGTCGCAAGCGTCAGCGACGCCATCGCCAACACGGTGTTATGCGTCCACACCACAGAAAGCACCAACCCAATCGCCCCCGCAAACGCAGGCAACGCAATATGCCACCGCCGCTCCCGCTTCCGGTCCGCGCTACGCGACACAAACACCATCGCCACCACAGCCCCCGCAAACGGAATCGCCGACAGCAGACCAATCATGAACGCATCCGTCACCCCAGTCGCCTTAATAATGGTCGGCAACCAGAAGCTCACCCCATACAACCCCATCACAAACGAGAAGTATGTGAGGCTCAGCATCAACACCCGCCCACTCGTGAGCACCTCGCGAATCGGCATGTCATGCTTAGTCGCTTCTTCCGCAGAAACATGCCGCTCAAGCAACTGCTGCTCTTCCTTGGTAAGCCACTTCGCCTTCGAGATCCGATCGTCCAGCATGGCAAAAACCATGATCCCGACGATCACCGAAGGAATCCCTTCGAGCAGAAACAGCCACTGCCAGCCATGCCATCCGTTCAAGCCGTTAAACGTCTTCAGGATATAACCCGACACCGGCCCACCGATCACACCCGACAACGCAATCGCCGTCATAAACCAAGTAGTCATGCGCCCACGCCGATGCGACGGATACCAGTACGTGAGATAAAGAATGATCCCAGGAAAGAACCCCGCCTCAGCCAGACCAAGCAGAAAGCGCATCACATAAAACATCGTCGGCGTAGTCACGAACATGGTCAGCATGGAGATCACGCCCCACGACACCATGATCCGCGCAATCCACACCCGTGCGCCGACCTTATGCAAAATCACATTGCTCGGAATCTCAAAGATGAAATAGCCGACAAAGAAAATCCCCGCGCCAAAACCATACACCGCATCGCTCAGCCCGAGATCGCTGGTCATTTGCAGCTTGGCAAAACCGACGTTGACGCGATCCAGATACGCGACCACGTAACAGAGCATCAGAAGCGGCGCGAGCCGCCAGGTGACCTTGCGGTAGGTGGCCTCTTCGAAAGTGGAAGGGGGCGCACCCGCGCCGGGATGGTGGAGCGGATTTGCGGGACTAGCCATGGTGTCTCCTCTTTTCTTGTGGAATTGAAGTACCGCCGTCGATCGATTCTATCCGCGCTGCGTCGTCTGCATGACGAATCGATACCCGGGGAAAACACTGACTGCGGCGAGGGCCGCTGCGCACGAAACCCTCGCGGACCAGCTACGGCGCGGCGCTACACGCAGCGCCCGCCGTCCACTTCCAGACACACGCCGGTGATGAACTCCGCCTCGTCCGAAGCCAGATAAAGCGCGGCATTTGCGATGTCCTGCGGCGTCGAGAAGCGCCCGAGCGGAATGCCGGCGAGAAAGCGCTGGCGATTCTCCGGCGTATCTTCCACGCCCATGAATTCGGACAGCAGCGCCGTCTCGCCGATCACCGGATTCACGCAGTTCACCCGAATCCGGTCCGGACCCAGCTCGACCGCCAGCGACTTGCTCGCGATAATCACCGCGCCTTTGCTGCCGTTGTACCAGACGAGCCCGGGGCGCGGCCGCACACCCGCCGTGGACGCAATATTGATGAAGCAGCCGCCGCCTTGCTCGCGGAAATACGGCACGAATTCCTGCACGCTCCAGTAGATGCTTTTCACGTTCACCGCATAGACGCGGTCGAATTCGGCTTCCGTGACTTCCATCACCGGTTTGTTGCGATGCGTGGTGCCCGCGTTGTTGACGACGATCTGCACGCTGCCGAAGTCTTCCAGCGCGGCCTCGCGCAGCTTCTGCCAATCTTCACGTTGAGCGACGTTGCCCGCCACCGCGATCGCCTTGCCGCCGGCCAGCGCGATTTCGCTTGCCACGCGCTCAGCGGCCGGGCCGTTCAGATCGTTGACCACCACGTTCGCGCCTTCGCGCGCGTAGGTCTTCGCAATGCCTTCGCCGAAACCCGAGCCGCCACCCGTGACGATGGCCGTTTTACCTGTCAACCGCATGATGTCTCCGCTGTTTGTTGTGGATGGTGATGCACGTGCCTGACTAACCGTGTTTGATCGCGATGGTCTTGAGCACCGTGAAGCCGTACAGCGCTTCGAAGCCCTTTTCGCGTCCGTGGCCCGAATGCTTGACGCCGCCGAACGGCAATTCGACGCCGCCGCCCGCGCCATAGTTGTTGATGAAGACCTGGCCTGAGCGCAAACGCCGCGCGAGCCGCATCTGCCGTGCGCCATCGCGTGTCCAGATGCCGGCGACGAGACCGAACGGCGTGCCATTGGCGAGCTTCGAAGCTTCGTCCTCGTCGCTGAAGGACATGGCGGCGAGCACCGGGCCGAACACTTCGTCGCGAGCAAGGCGGTGGCTCGCGGGCACGTCGCGCAGCAGCGTCGGCGCCTGATAGAAGCCGCTTTCCGGCGCTTCCGGAACCACCTCGCCGTGCGCCGCCATGGCGATGCCGTCGTGTTGCGCGTCGTTGAGGAAATCCCACACGCGGCGCTGTTGCTTCGCGCTGATCAGCGGTCCGCAGTCGAGATCGGCCTGCGAAGGGCCCACGCGCAACGCATGAAACGCGCTGCTCAGCCGGTCGAGCAAGGGCTCGTAAATGGCCCGGTCGATCAGCACGCGGCTACCCGCCGAGCAGGTCTGCCCGGCGTTTTGCACGATCGCCGACACCAGCACGGGCAGCGCGGCGTCGAGGTCCGCATCGGCGAAAACGATTTGCGGCGACTTGCCGCCGAGTTCCAGCGTGACCGGCACGTGATTTTCGGCGGCCATCTGCGTGACTAGCTTGCCGGTTTCCGGCGAGCCAGTGAACGAAATGTGATCGATGCCCGGATGACGCGCGAGCGCCGCGCCCGCTTCATGGCCATAACCGGTGACGATATTCAGCGCGCCGGCCGGCAAACCCGCCTCGGCAGCGAGTTCGGCGACGCGCAACACGGAGAGACACGCATCCTCTGCCGGTTTGACGACGCATGCGTTGCCGGTGGCGAGCGCCGCGCCCACGCTGCGCCCAAAAATCTGCATGGGGTAATTCCACGGCACGATATGGCCGGTCACGCCGTGCGGCTCGCGGATCGTCAGCACCGTGTAGCCGGTCTGGTAAGGCAGCGTTTCGCCGTGCAGCTTGTCCGCCGCGCCGGCGTAAAACTCGAAATAACGGGCGAGGGCGGCCGAATCGGCGCGCGCCTGCTTGAGCGGCTTGCCGGTGTCGCGTGCTTCGAGTTGGGCGAGTTCTTCCTGGCGCGCGGCGACCAGCATGGACAGCCGGTACAGGATGCGGCCGCGTTCGGCGGCGCTGGCTTGACCCCAGGGGCCTTCGAACGCGCGGCGCGCGGCGTGCACGGCGGCGTCGATATCCGCCGCGGTGCCGCGCGCGAGTTGGGTGAAGGGCTGGCCGTCCGAGGGATCGAGTACGGCGATCGTCTCGCCGCCTGATGCAGCGGACCATTCGCCGCCGATGAAATGCCGGGCTTCTTCCATGCATGCTCCTTGAGGTGTCACGAGCACCGCGCTGCGGTGACGTGGTGTTCACAAACGAGAGGCACAATCGAGAGACGCCAGACGATTATCGCCCCGATCCAACGAGGGATGCCATTGGGTGATTGGCTATAATGGCGCATTCAGCACTGTCCGGCCGCAGCGCCGCTGCTCGAGGCGAGTTTCACGTTGCATCCCGTTCGAGCAAGCGCGCCGCACGCCGTGTTCCGAATTCCATCCCGACCAGAGAGCGCTCATGAGCTTCAATAACGTCCCCGCAGGCAAAGACCTTCCGCAAGATTTCAACGTCATCATCGAAATCCCGGCGCAAAGCGATCCGGTGAAGTACGAAGCCGACAAGGAAACGGGCCTGCTCCACGTCGATCGTTTCATCAGCACGGGCATGCGCTATCCGGCGAACTACGGCTACATTCCGCAAACGCTGTCGGGCGACGGCGACCCGGTCGACGTGCTGGTCATCACGCCGTTCCCGCTGCTGGCCGGCTCAGTGGTGCGTGCCCGCGCACTCGGCATGCTGCAAATGACCGACGAATCCGGCGTGGACGCGAAGCTGGTCGCGGTTCCGCACGACAAGGTCTGCCCGATGACCGCCAACCTGAAGTCGATCGACGACGTTCCTTCGTACCTGAAAGACCAGATCAAGCACTTCTTCGAGCAATACAAGGCGCTCGAGAAGGGCAAGTGGGTGAAGGTCGAGGGCTGGGCGGACATCGAAGCCGCGCACAAGGAAATCACGGACGGCGCGGCGAACTACAAGAAGTAAGCTGCGTCACACCTGGTGAATAGAAAAAACCGCGCGAGCCTGCAAAGGCCGCGCGGTTTTTTCATGGCTGGTCGAAACACGAGGCCGGTGCCGCCGCGTAGTCTTGGAGTGTGGGCATATAGACGCAGTGCATCGACAGGATGAACCGAAGCCATTTTTATATCTACGTGTAAACCCGTATTATTGGCCGCCTGCATGCGCTTGCCTGCCGTCGGCCGGCGCGCTGTCCTGACGCAGCGCCAACCCGCGTTCCCTGGAGCCCATCTTTCGGATGCTGAATCGCAAGTCCAACCCGTCGTCTTCGTCGCAACGCTGGTCGAACTGGCTGTATGCGGTCGCCAGCGCGATCTACCGCAAGCGGCCGGTATGGATGGTGTCGTTTTCGACCAGCGAGGCCAGTTTGTCGGAAGGCCTGCGAGCAGCTTGCGCGTCGACGGCCATGCTCGCGCTCGGCAATGTGCTGCACGAGCCGACCTTCGCGTGGGCGGCGATCGGCGCGTTCTGGACCTGCCTCGCCGACGCGGGCGGCTCCAACCGCGCCCGCTTTGCATCGATGATGGGCTTCGCGGTGTTGTCCACGCTGTGCGGCGGCCTGACGGCTTACGCATCCGGAGCGGGGGCCGTGTTCGCCGCGCTCGCGGTGCTGGTGTTCACGACACTCGGCGCATTCGGCAGGATCTGGGGCGCAGCCACGTCGCAGGTGACGATTCTCGCGGCCACCGCATGCGTCGTGATGGTCGACCGGCCGATGCACAGCGTTCGGCAAGGCATGGCGTTTCTCGGCATCTACCTCGTCGGATGTCTGTTTGCCGTGGCGCTAAGTCTGACGCTCTGGCGCATTCATCCGTTCGGCACGAGCCGCTCGTCTTTGCGCGCCGTGTACCTGCGTCTCGCCGATATCGCGGTGGACAGCGCCCGCTTGCTCGAACGGCGCGCGGCACGGGGCGAGTGGGCCACGCATGCCGCGAAATTTCGCGCCGATGCCCGCGCCGCGCTGGAGCGCTCGCGCAAAGTGCTGGCGCGCGTACCTGCATCGAGAACGGGCGGCCGCGAAACCTACGACACGCTGCTCGGCTTGCTGACCGACAGCGAAGCGTTGTTCGCGTACCTGATCGCCGTCTCCGGCGCCTGTGAACGGGTGCCCGACCACGCGTGGCGCGCGAAACGCGCGGCCCGTCTGCTGACGGTCATGGGCGACGTGCTGCGCAGCATCGGCGCGGCCGCCAACGATGCACAGTGGGCGCGTCTCGCCGATTTGCAACTGCGTTTGCGGCGTTTTGCGCGGCGGCTCGAAACCGCCTTGATGGAACCGGTGACGCTGAAGTCCGACTTCGAACTGGTCGACTTCACGCCGGTGCGCGCAGAGCCCGAAGGCTGGCGCGACAGCGCCGCGCGGCTCTTCACACGCAACTGGTCCACGTTCAAGGCCAACCTCTCGGTCGAGTCTGTCGGCTTGCGGCACGCTGCCCGCGTCGGCGTGACGACCACCACCGGCTTTCTCGTGATCCGCGCGCTCGGTCTGCCGTTCGGCTACTGGGCCACCATGGCGACGCTGCTGATCCTGCAACCGTCGATTGCCGCGACCTGGCCGCGCAGTATCGAGCGGGCGGCGGGCAGCATTGTCGGCGGCGTGCTGGCGGCGGCGATCGGTTACGCGATCCATTCGCCGCTCGGCATTTCGCTCGCGGTGTTTCCGCTGGTGATGGCGACCATGGCGCTGCGTCCCGTTAGCTATAGCCTCTTCGTGCTGTTTCTCACGCCGACCTTCGTGCTGGTCGCCGACTTCGCGACGCCGGGCGCCAGCGAATTCGCCTATGCGCTCACGCGGCTCGGCAACAACGTGCTCGGTTGCGTATTGGCGCTGCTGGCCACGTTCTATCTCTGGCCGACGCGCGAAAAGATCGACTATCGCGCGTATTTGAGCGAGGCGGTGCGCGCCAATCTTGCCTATCTGAGAGCCGCGCTGGAATCGCCTCGCCGCAGCGAGAAAGAGATGGAGCGCCTGCGCCGCGCCGCGGGTCTGGGCAGCAATAACGCAGAGGAAGCGATCGGCCGGATGCGCCTTGAAAAACTCGAGGACACGATGGTCGATACGGTGACGCTGACGGTGCTGAGCCTGTTGCGAAGAATGGCCGGCACCGCGACGCAACTGCGTCTGAGTACGAACCGGCGCGACATGCACGATGAACTCGGCGCGTGGATCGCGACCGTGAGCACGGACATCGACGCCGCGTTGAGTCGCACCTTGCGGCCAGTGCGCCTTGGGCTCCCCGCACGAGAAGGGCTAACTTCACTGGAAGCCGATGCGGTGGGCGAGCTTGCGCTGATGCATCGGCTGCTCAATGAGCGGATGCGCGAGGCGAGGGGATAGCTAAGCGGTGGCGCAAACAAGAAGGCCTAAGCCGAAGCGCTTTCAGGACGCGCCGGTGTTTTCCTCAGCTTGTTCTTCGACGACAACCGCTTCTGGCTCAGGCAAAGGCATTACCGATTCGAGCGTGCGCAGCCCCGCCGCAAGCGCCCGCTTCTCGGAAGGCGACAAGCGCTTGACCCAATACTCCGCGCGCGAAGCAGTAGACCGATCCGTCAATTCGAACGACGCCAGCACCTGCACCGGCTTGCGCGATCGCGTATAACGCGCGCCCTCGCCACTCACGTGTTTGTCGAAGCGCGCCTGCACATCGACGGCGATGCCCGTATAGACGCTGCCGTCCGAGCATTCGAGCAGATAAAGAAACCACGCCATAAACGCGCTTCAGCCTTTGAACGGATTGTGTTCGCGCAGCTCATCCACATACGCGTGGATGCTGTTCTTTTCGTTGTCGAGAAAGTGGCCGACCGCATCGGCGAAAGCGGGATGCGCGAGCCAGTGCGCCGAACGCGTGACCGTGGGCAGAAAGCCGCGCGCCATCTTGTGCTCGCCTTGTGCGCCGCCTTCGAACGCGCCGAGCTTTTCCTCGATGCAGAATTCGAGCGGCTGATAGTACGCCGTTTCGAAGTGCAAACACGGCACGTGTTCCAGCGCGCCCCAATAGCGGCCATACAGTGTGCCGCCGGTTTTCGCGTCGCGCTGATACACCACGAGCGAACTCGCGATCGGCTTGCCTTCGTATTCGGCGATCACGAGCAGCAGGTTCTCCGGCATCGACGCGCCGATCCTGCGGAAGAAATCGAGGTTCAGATACGGACTCGAAAAGTGCTCGCGGTACGTCTGCCGATAGCACTTGCTGAAGAAACGCCAGTCCGCGTCCTGAATGTCCTCGCCGCGAATCCGGCGCATCGTCACGCCGGCCTCGTGCACTTTACGACGCTCGGCGCGGATGTTCTTGCGCTTCTTCTGTTCGAGCGTGGAGAGGAAATCGTCGAAGTCGCGATAGCCGTCGTTGAGCCAGTGGAACTGCACGCCTTCGCGTTGCATCATGCCCATTTCGGTGAGCGCTTTCGCTTCCGTTTCGGTGGGGAAGAGTACGTGCAGCGACGACACGTCGGCCTGCTCGGCGAACGCCATCAGCGTAGCGGCCAGGTGTCTGAGCGCATGCGTATCCGCCGACAACAACCGGTTGCCTTGCACCGGCGTGAACGGCACCGCGCACAACAGCTTCGGGTAATACGGCAAACCGTTGCGCTTGTAGGCGTCGGCCCATGCCCAGTCGAACACGTACTCCCCGTACGAGTGACCTTTCAGATACACGGGCGCGGCGGCCACGAGCTTATCCGTGCGCGGGTCCGTCAGCGTGACGAATTGCGGCGCCCAGCCGGTATCGGCGACCGCGCAACGGGTCGCATGCAAGGCGCTCAAGAACTCATGCCGCAAAAACGGCGTGGGCTGCGACTGCTGCGCAAGAAGGGCATTCCATTCGGCGGCGTCTACCTCGGAGGGCGACGCCAGAATGCCCGTGCGATAATCAAAGCGTTCCTGGTTCAATCTGTGTGACTGTTCCCAATGAGCGGCGCGGCGCTCTGCGCGCCACGCCGTTCGTTTATCCGATTTGTCCATTCCGTCGAGCTAACCAGCCGCGGTACTCGCAAGCCACGTCGGCTTGCCTGTCGATCCTGCCATGAAGACCCGAATCGCTCTTGCTCAAATCAATGTCACCGTCGGCGACTTCGCCGGCAACGTTGCGAAAATCGTCGCTGCCGCGCGCGCCGCGCACAACGATGGTGCGAAGCTGCTGATCGCGCCTGAACTCGCGCTGTCCGGCTATCCGCCCGAAGATCTGCTGCTGCGTCCCGCGTTCTATGCCGCGAGCGCGGCGGCGCTGGCCGACCTCGCCACGCAACTCAAGCCGTTCGCCGGCTTGCATGTGATCGTCGGCCATCCGCTGCGCGACATCACGCACAACACGGCGCACGGCCATGGTAATGCAAACGCGCCGATCGAGCGCGGCGTGCCGCCGGTCGATACCTTCAACGCGGCCTCGCTGATCGTCGACGGAGAAGTGCGCGGCACGTATCGCAAGCAGGATTTGCCCAACACCGAGGTGTTCGACGAGAAGCGCTATTTCGCATCGGACCCGCAGCCGTTCGTGTTCGAACTCGATGGCGTGAAGTACGGCGTGGTGATTTGCGAGGACGCGTGGCATGCATCAGCTGCGCAAATGGCGAAGGCGGCGGGCGCGCAAGTGGTGCTGATTCCGAACGGCTCGCCGTATCACCTGAACAAGGAAGCGGTGCGTTTCGACATTCTGCGCGCGCGGATTCGCGAGACCGGCTTGCCGATGGTCTACGTCAACATGGTCGGCGCGCAGGACGAACTGGTGTTCGACGGCGGCTCGTTCGTGCTCGACGCGCAAGGCGAACTGGTCGCGAAGATGGCGCAGTTCGAGGAAGCGACTGCGATCGTCGAATTCGAAGGCGGCAAGCCGCTGCCCGGGCCGATCGCGCCGGAGCAGTCGATCGAGGCGCAGGTTTATGCCGCGCTCGTGATGGGCGTGCGCGACTACATCAACAAGAACGGCTTCCCGGGCGCGCTGATCGGCCTGTCGGGCGGCGTGGATTCGGCGCTGGTGCTGGCCGTCGCATGCGACGCGCTCGGCGCGGACCGCGTGCGCGCGGTGATGATGCCGTCGCGCTACACCGCGGACATTTCCACTACGGACGCCGCCGACATGGCGCGCCGCGTCGGCGTGCGCTACGACGAAATCGCGATCGCGCCGATGTTCGACGCGTTCCGCAGCTCGCTGGCGGAAGAATTCGCCGGCCGCGCCGAAGACGCCACTGAGGAAAACATTCAGGCGCGCATTCGCGGCACCTTGCTGATGGCGCTGTCGAACAAGTTCGGCTCGATCGTGCTGACCACCGGCAACAAGAGCGAAATGGCCGTGGGCTATTGCACGTTGTACGGCGACATGGCCGGTGGCTTCGCGGTCATCAAGGACATTGCGAAAACGCTCGTCTACCGCTTGTGCCACTACCGCAACCAGGCGACCACTTTCGACAAGCAGGACGTCATTCCCGAACGGATTCTGACGCGCGCGCCGTCGGCGGAACTGCGCGAGAACCAGACCGATCAGGACAGCCTGCCGGAATACGACGTACTCGACGCGATCATGCGCATGTACATGGAAGAGGACCGCTCGCTCGCCGAAATCATTGCGGCGGGCTATGCGGTCGACGACGTCAAACGCGTCACGCGCCTCATCAAGATCAACGAATACAAGCGGCGTCAGGCGCCGATCGGCATTCGCGTCACGCATCGCGCGTTCGGGCGCGACTGGCGTTATCCGATCACCTCGCGCTACACCGAACCGGTGGAGTGAGCTTTAAGCGAACCGCTGGGGACTTACCCGAAGCGCGCGCCGGAATGCCGCAACGCATCCGGCGCGGCGTAGAATAAAAATCATCCATTTCCCTTTCACTCTTTTAGACCCGAGACGAGGTTCGCCATGAAGCGCATCACTGCAGTCATCAAACCGTTCAAACTCGACGAAGTGCGCGAGGCGCTCGCTGAAGTCGGCCTCACCGGGCTGACCGTGACCGAGGTCAAAGGCTTCGGCCGGCAAAAAGGCCATACCGAGCTCTATCGTGGTGCAGAGTATGTGGTCGACTTTCTGCCGAAAGTGAAGATCGAAGTCGTGGTGGCGGACAACCAGTGCGATCAGGTGATCGATGCGATCATCGGCGCGGCGCGTACCGGCAAGATCGGCGACGGCAAGATATTCGTCGCGGACGTGGAGCGCGTAATCCGCATTCGTACCGGTGAAGAAAACGAAGCAGCGGTTTGACGCAGCTGCGTTCGTTGTCTTAAAGCAGGAATCGAGCGGCGGAATTTGCCAACCGTAGTCAGCTACACGACATCAGCCATGAATGCACCGCGCCGGTGCGCTCAGGCAGTGGCAAAACCGTGCTCAAAAATAAAAAACGGTGCGATACCCTTTCGGACATCGCACCGATACGCGCCTCTCGCAGCAGCGTGAAAAAGATTCTCTTGAAGAACTCTTGACTACACCCCGAAGGAAATTCCTTCGGGGAACACCGTTCAATTAGAACGAGTGTTGAATACCTGCGTACACGCCAGTCTGGCTGTGACCCGGCAGCGGGTTGTCCGTGCTGGTTGCCGTACCTGCGTTGTTTGCATTCAGGCCGTAGTTAGCCGTCTTGCTGTTTTGCGTCGTCGCGACCTGGAGGTCCAACAGCGTGCGCTTGGACAGGTTGTACGAGCCGCCGACCGTGTAGATCGTCGCGTTGCCTGCGCCATTGTTGCCGTTCACGTGGTAGACCGCTGCAATCAGCGCCGCTGCCGGCGTTGCTTGCCACGTCACACCGCCCCATTCGTGATCCAGAGTCGTCGGCTGGCCCGGCAGAACGTTCTGTGCACCTGCCGAACGGACAGCCTGGTAAGCAGCCTGAATCTTGAACTGGCCGAGGAACACGTTCACGAGAGCCGAGTATTCACGCGATGCCGCGAATACGCCGTTGCCGACGTTGGCCGTATTGACCGCGCTTGCGTTCGGGCCGTACAGGGTACCGTTAGCCGGATTGCGGATTTCGTCGTAAATACCGCGAACCTGGAACAGCGAGTTCGTGTAGGTGACTTGCGCGCCAGCTTCGCGACCTTGAGCGGTCGTGCCGTTGCCGTTCCAGCTCGTTGCATTCGACAGCGCGTATTGACCGTAGAAGTCAAAGCCTGCGATCTTCGGCGACTGGTAAGCGAAGTTGTTGCTCGATTGCGGCCAGTTGCGGCCACGCACCAGCGACGCCGACGACCAGTTCGATTGACCGAACGGGTCGAAGTCCCACACGCCGTTCGAGATGTACAGCATGCGACCCATCGTGAACGTACCGTACTGGTCGTTCGACAGGCCGACAGTTGCCCAACGATTGAAGAGACCGCCGCCGCCAGGGCCTGCACCCGTCATGGTGTTGAAGGAGCCTTCCAACTGGAACAGGACCTTGTTGCCGCCACCGATGTCCTCAACGCCCTTCAAGCCCCACAGGCTGGTACCCCAGTCGCCGCTTTCCGCGCGCCAACGGTTCGTGCTGCCCGTTGCCGAGCCAGCTGCGTTCGAGCCTTGCGGAACGCCCGTCATGTATTCGATACCGGCGTCAAGGCGGCCGTACAGCGTCACGCTGCTTTGGGCGTGCGCAACAACACCGGCTGTCATCAGCGCAGCGGCGAGCAAAGCTTTCTTCATCTTCTCCTCCATACCCTGTCAAAAAGTGAAACCCAGTACTGCGAATGGTGCTCGGCCGCGATTTGCGCCGAACAGAAATCGGTACCAGGGAGATTAGCGGGTGGATTGGGTCTCCTGCCGTGACGTGTAGCCTTGGGGCTATCTGGTCGTCATGCCGATCCCTCGCCGACCGGTTCTCCTCTGTGCTTTGAAGTGAAACTACTTTTAATGAACTTTGTTTTGCTACTTTGGTTACTAATTTATCAAAAATACCCTGAACTGGGAGAAGAAATTAGTACCTGCCTTGATCGATGTCTCCAAATTGCAATAACAATGTGCGCGACGACCCGTTGCAACGGCTTCGAAAAACGCGGAAACCCTTATGCGACAAGGGAATCACGGATCGGCGGGGGTAACGTTAAGGATTGCCACTATTGACGCTTCAAATGCGGCAGAGTAGGGCGGATATGCGGGGGAGGGAGGCTTGCGGGGAGCGGTTTTCGCGTCGGAAATCGCCGGAATGCGCAGGTGAGCGAAACAAAAAAGGCGCTGGTAAGCGCCTTGTAATACTACTTTGACTACAACCCAAATAGCGGGCTGTGTGTGAGTCTCTTTTTGAGCCTCTATTTGAGGCTGCCGGAGAGGAACTGCTTGAGCCGGTCGCTCTTCGTGTTCCTGAAGACCTCGTCGGGGTGGCCTTCTTCTTCCACGCGGCCTTGATGCAGAAACATCACGTGATTCGACACGTTGCGCGCGAAAGCCATTTCATGCGTGACGACGATCATCGTGCGGCCTTCTTCGGCGAGCGTCTGCATGACCTTGAGCACTTCGCCGACCAGCTCGGGGTCGAGCGCAGAAGTGGGTTCATCGAACAACATCACGTCCGGATGCATGGCCAGCGCGCGCGCGATCGCCACGCGCTGCTGCTGGCCGCCCGACAGATGCGACGGATACTGTTTCTCAAGGCGCGGCGCGAGCCCCACCTTTTCCAGATATTCACGCGCGCGGTCTTCGGCTTCCTTGCGCTTCAGACCCAGCACGTTGACCGGCGCCTCGATGATGTTCTCGAGCACGTTCATGTGCGACCACAGGTTGAAATGCTGGAACACCATCGAGAGACGGGTGCGCACGCGCTGCAACTGCTTCGGGTCCGACACGCGCAGCGCGCCGTTCTTGCCGATCTGCGTGCGCACTTCTTCACCGTCGACGAAGATTCGTCCCGAGTTCGGCTGCTCGAGAAAGTTGATACAGCGAAGCATCGTGCTCTTGCCCGAACCGGACGAGCCGATCACGCTGATCACGTCGCCGGCGTTGGCCTTGAGCGACACGCCTTTGAGCACTTCATTGTCGCCGTACTGTTTGTGGAGCTCGTCGACGAAGAGCTTCTGCTTCTTGGTGTTCATCAGGATCCTTGGGCGTGCTTACTTGCTGAGGGCGCGGTGCCTCGGGTTACTTGCCTTGCGGCCGCAGGTAAGCGAGCCAGCGGCGCTCGGCGCGCCGGAACAGCCACACGAGCGCGAAAGAAATGCACAGATAGAGCAGAGCGGCGATGCCGAACGCGTTGAACGACTGATACGTCGCCGAGTTCACATCGCGCGCGATCTTGAGGATGTCCGGCACGGTCGCGGTGAACGCGACGGTGGTGGCGTGCAGCATCAGGATCACTTCATTGCTGTAGTAGGGCAGTGCGCGGCGCAGGGCCGACGGCAGAATCACGCGCCGGTACAGCGTGAACGACGACATGCCGTACGCGCGCGCCGCTTCGATCTCGCCGTACGGCGTCGCCTTGATCGCGCCGGCGAAAATCTCGGTGGTGTAAGCGCAGGTGTTCAGCGTGAAAGCGAGCAGCGTGCAATGCATGCCGTCGCGGAAGAACGCATTGGTGAGTTCGTGATTGCGAATGACTTCGAGGCTGTACAAGCCGGTGTAGCAGAGCAGCAGTTGCACATACAACGGTGTGCCGCGGAAGATGTACGTATACAGCCACACGAGACGCGAGAGCCACTTCTTCTTCGACACGCGCGCCACCGCGAGCGGAATCGACAGGCAGAAGCCGAATCCGATCGACACCACCAGCAGCCACAACGTGATTGCGACGCCGGTGATGCGATAGCCGTCGGTATAGAGATAATTGCGCCAGTATTCCTGAATGATCTCGATCATAGATCCGCCTTTCGTACGCCGGTCGAGTAACGCTTTTCGAGGTACATCAGCACGAAGTTGGACACTGTGGTGATGACGAGATAGATCGCCCCTGCGAACAGGGTGAAGAAGAAGAACCGCAACGTGCCCTTGCCCGCGTCCTGCGACGCTTTGACCACGTCGGCGAGACCGATGATCGACACCAGCGCGGTGGCCTTCACCATCACCTGCCAGTTATTGCCGATGCCGGGCAGCGCGAAGCGCATCATCTGCGGGAACATCACGCGGGTGAACACCTGCCAGCCGGTCATGCCGTAAGCGGCGCCCGCTTCGAGCTGGCCGCGCGGCACCGCGAGAAACGCGCCGCGGAAGGTCTCGGTGAAGTACGCGCCGTAAATGAAGCCGAGCACCGCGACGCCGGCCACGAAGGGGTCGATGTCGATCTGGTCCCAGCCGAGCAGATCGGTCAGGTTGTTCAGCCAGATCTGGATGCTATAGAACAGCAGCAGCATCAGCACCAGATCGGGCACACCGCGCACGAGCGTCGTGTAGACCGTGCCGACGCCGTAGGAGAAACGGTTTTTCGACAGTTTCGCCGCCGCGCCGAGCAGGCCCAGCACGAAAGCGAACGCCAGCGACAACACCGCCAGTTTGACGGTTTGCCAGGTGCCGTTGAGGAGCAGCGGGCCGTAGCCTTGAAGGAACATAGGGGGTCCTTGACGATGTGTTTGCGACACACCGCGAAAGACGCGGCCAACTCTGCGCCGCGTTTGCCGCGAGCCTGGGGCTCGCTGTGACCTGCGGCGCACAGCGCACCGCTGTGCAAATCATGACTGCATGGCCGTTGCCGGTCTTGCAGCGCGCTTTTCGACTCTCGTTGTGACTGCAGGTGAATCTACTGCCGACTGTATTACGAAGCCTCGCGAAAGCCCATGCGGGCGAGCCCCGAGTTTCGTGGGTGCTGCGTGTGTTTCCTCGATTCAGCGTCTGGACTCGATTGGCCGTCGCTATTCTAGGCGGTCAAAATTGTCGCGCCGCCCAAGGTTTCGGCTTCGGAGCGGGACGCGATCATTCGATGCATCGAGCGGGTCCGGCGCGGGTCTGAAACCGGCAGCCAACCTGTCGGCGCCTGTCATGGCGAACCCGCCGGCGCGCCTTCCGCGCCCACACAATCTCGAAAAGGGCGGTATTTTACCCGAACAGGGGCGACGCGCCAGTGTGGGATGCCGACGGTGCCAAACTGATGCGCGCAGGCGTTGTGCGAGCGCGACGCCGCGGCGCGATTTTTCCAGCGCCCCTGATTGCGCGGATTTATGGAACGATCCGGTGCACCCATGCGGATTGTGTAGTGCAGGCCGCGCCCATACATTCCCGGCATCGCTATTTACTCACCAGGAGTCTTTCCATGTTCGAGATTCGCCGCTCCGAAGACCGCGGTCACGCCAACCACGGCTGGCTCGACTCGTATCACAGCTTCTCGTTTGCCGACTATCGCGATCCCCAGCATGTGCATTTCGGCCCGCTGCGGGTCATCAACGAAGACCGTATCGCCGGCGGCGAGGGCTTTGGCACGCACGGCCATCGAGACATGGAAATCGTTACCTATGTGCTCGAAGGCGCGCTGGCCCACCGCGACAGCATGGGCAACGGCTCGACGATCCGTCCCGGCGACGTGCAGCGCATGAGCGCCGGCACCGGCGTGCAGCACAGTGAGTTCAACGCGTCGCAGGACGAATCCGCGCACCTGCTGCAGATCTGGGTGATTCCGCAACGCGCGGGCGACCAGCCGAGCTACGAGGAAAAACGCTTCGACGCCGCCGACAAGCGCGGCCGCCTGCGTGTGGTCGCTTCGCCCGACGGCCGCGACGGTTCGGTGACGATCCATGCGGACGCGTCGATCTACGCGGCGCTGATCGACGGCGAAGAAACGGCGACGTTCGCACAGCCCAAAGGACGTCTGACGTATGTGCATGTCGCGCGCGGCGCGTTGACGGTGAACGGCAAAGCGCTCCGCGCAGGCGACGCCGCCAAGCTTAGCGACACGGATACCGTGACGCTTGAGAAGGGCGAGAACGCCGAAGTGCTGCTGTTCGATCTGGGGCAGCTCAACGGCTAAGCCGTGATTGCTTGGTTGCGCTTTCACCGAAGGAATAGTTGAAGTCGCAACGAGCACGCCTCACGCATGCGTCACGGCAGTCCGCGCGCATCGTGTCGCGCCGTAGAAAAAAACGCCACGGATGGCAAGCCTCCGTGGCGTTTTTGCATTCAGCGGCACAGACGGCCGCGCAAGCCGCCTGTGCATCTACGCCGAGCCGCTTACTGATTGGCCGCCGGCGCCGATGCCGCGCCCTTGCGATGCTCCCAGTGCTCGCGCATCTTTTCATGACGCGACTCCATCTTCGCAAAGCGCTGCTTGAGCGCCGTGCTGACGGTGGTCTTTTGCTGGTCGTTCAGGCCGTTGTAGAACTTGAGCCACGTATCCGAAGTTTGCTGGCGCAGTTGTGCGTCTTTCTGTTCGACCTGCTGATGCGCGGCCGCCATGGCGTTCAGATCCAGGATCGGCTGCTGCTGCGCGGCCTTGAACTGGTTCTTGATCTGCTCATGGTTGGCGCGCATGGCTTCGTGGTTCTGCTTCATGGTGTCGAGCGCGGCCTGCCACTGCTTTTCCTGATCCGCGTTCAGCTTCAGCTGATCGTGGAGTTGCGTCAGTTCCTTCATGAAGTGGCCGTGCCAGCCGCCAGGGCCGCCATGGCCGGCGTTGGGTTGTGCGGCATAGGCAGCGCCCGCGCCGATGGCGAGAGCAGTGGCGGCAACGGCGAGAACGCGCGAGATCTTTTTGGTAGACATGTGAGACTCCCTGTAATGGACTAGCCGACGATGCAACCGGTTAAAGTGGACGGCGTGCATTCGGTAAGACACAGCGTAGAGAACTGCGCAGATCGCTGTGTTACGTGGCAGGATGCGGCTATTACGGGGGATTACGCACACCTTTCACCGTAACACCCGGTAACCCTTGGGGCCGGTTTGAAATCGAAAACCCTTCCTGCTGCGCGTTAAACTTCATCCCATGGCTACTCAAATACTTGTTGTCGACGACGACGTCGAATTGCGCGATCTGCTCCGCGACTATCTGGCCCGCCAGGGCATCGAGGTTTCGGTGCTGCACGACGCTGGCTCGCTCGAGCGCCGGCTCGAACGCGAGCGCCCGGACCTGATCGTGCTCGACCTGATGATGCCGGGCGTCGACGGGCTCACCGCGTTGCGCAAGCTGCGCGCGTCGGGCGACGACATCCCCGTGATCATGCTCACGGCGCGGGCGGACGACGTCGATCGCATCGTCGGGCTGGAACTCGGCGCGGACGACTACCTCGGCAAGCCGTTCAATCCGCGCGAGTTGCTGGCGCGCGTGCAGGCCGTGTTGCGTCGCCGTCGCACGCTGCCGTCGGCGGCGGCGCCGGAACAGCGCGAGCCGTTCAACTTCGGCCGCTTCACGCTGGACTTCCAGTCGCGCACGCTGCATCTGGAAGACAAGCCGCTCACGTTGTCGGGCAGCGAATTCGCGTTGCTGAAGATTTTCGTCAATCACCCCATGCGCACGCTCACGCGCGAGCGTCTGCTCGAACTGCTGCACGGTCCGGAATACGACGGCACCGATCGCGGCATCGACGTGCAGGTCTGGCGTCTGCGCCGCATTCTCGAAACCGACCCGTCCACGCCGCGCTTCATTCAAACGGTGCGCGGCCGCGGCTACGTGTTCGTGCCCGACGGCGAACAGCATGCGCCGGCCCATTGATTCGCTGTTCGGGCGGCTGGCGCTGCTAGTCGTCGCCGTGCTGCTGCTGTCGCATTTCGCGTGGTACGCGCTCATGCGCCTCGAGCGCAGTCAACTGCAAACGCGCTACGCGGTCGAAGAAGCCGTGTTCCTGGTCGACGCGGTGCGTCAGCACGTCGCCCGAACGCCGGATCAGCCCTTGCCGTCGCGCGTCAAACTGGTCGATCCGGCGAGCCCCGAAGTGCCGCCCGAGGTCGCGGACATGCCGCCGCCGCTCGAACGTTTCGTCGAAGACGCGCGCGACCGCATGCCGTCCGGCACGCAGGTGCGTGTCGGCCAGCCGGGCCGCCCGCCCACGCTATGGGTGCGCGCGCCCTCCGACAAAAGCTGGATCGTCGTGCCGGTGCAGCCGCTGCGCACGCCGCGCTCGCTCGACCGCACGGTGCTGTGGCTCGCCATTATTTTCTCGTTCGCGGTGATGGCGGCGCTGTTCGCCGCGTGGGCGCTGCAGCAGCCGTTGCGCTCGCTTGCGCAGGCGGTGGCGCGTTTCGGCCGCGGTCAGCCGGTGCCGCCGGTGCCGGAGCGCGGGCCGCGCGAGTTGCGTCAACTCACGCACGGCTTCAATCAGATGGTGCAGGAAGTGGCGCGCACGGAGAACGACCGCGCCGTGATGCTGGCGGGCGTGGCGCACGATCTGAAAACGCCGCTCGCGCGTTTGCGCCTACGCGCCGAAATGATGGACGAAGTGAAGATGCGCGACGGCGTGGTGCGCGACGTCGATTCCATGACGCATATCGTCGAACAGTTTCTGGTGTTCGCCCACGACGGCGCCGATCGCAGCGAGGCGGTCGAAGTGGACGCGCAGTGCGAGCGGGTCGTGCGCAGCTATCGCGCGGTGGCCTCCGGTACGCCCACTGTGCAGACCGAACTCAACGCGGGGCCGGGGTTCCTGTTGCCGGCCGCCACACTCGACCGGATTCTGTCGAACCTGCTCGACAACGCGCATGCCTACGGCGCGCCCCCGATCGTCGTGGCCACGGCGCGTACCGCGCAAGGCTTCACTTTGTCGGTAAGCGACAGCGGCAGCGGCATCGCGGCTCAGGATCTGATCAACGCCAGCCGGCCGTTCGTACGGCTCGATCCGGCGCGCGGCGGCAACGGCCATAGCGGCCTCGGGCTCGCCATTGTCGAGCGGCTGGTACGGCGTGCGGGCGGGGAGTGGGAGATCGGCAACCACGGCGGCCGTGGTTTGCGAGTCTTGATGAGCTTTCCGCTCGAAGTCTTGCCGCGGGTCGCGGCGGCGTCAGAGAGCGCTTGGGGTTGATAGATAGATGCGCGGCGCGGGCTTCGGCAGCCTGTGCCGCGTCTTGAGATCCGAACGCAAGATCCGGAAGACGCGGCCGGCAGCCGGCGCGCTAGTCAGAAAACAACGTATTCAGCGCATTCGCCGCGTCGCTATCCACCGTATTCCACGTCACCGTTTCGGCTTCGAAAATATAGTGCGTGGTGTATTTGCCGAGACGCGCCAGGATCTCTTCCTGAATCAGTTCCGGCGCGACGGCCAGTTTCAGATACCACGCGGTAGATGACAGGCGCGTCTGGAACGCGCCGTATTCAGCCAGCAGATGGTCGAACGCGTCAGCATCCTGATCGCGGCAGACGATGACCAAATTTCCCTTCATGCGAATCTCCCGTTAAAGCGGTAGCGGCAACCCCGATATCAGGGTCGATGATACCTGCTTCGTCAGGGATGCCCGAGGGCGGTTCTTGCCTTGCGTCAGCTTGCGGACTGTTTTGCGCACGGTTCGAGACGCCGGTGTTGGCGTCTGCCGGGCGTATTACCAGACGTTGGCCACCGTGCGAGCAGGCGGCGCGGTGTCGTCGGGCGGCAAGGCCTCGGTGCGGTCGCGGCCGCCCGATTTCGCCGCGTAGAGCGCCATGTCGGCGCGGCTCATGATCCGCTCGGGCAGATCGTCGGGCGAGAGTTCGGTAATGCCGATGCTCACGCTCAAGCCCACCGATGGCGGCAACTTCGGCGAAGGGATGGCTTTCAGGCGCAGCCGCAAGCGTTCGACGACTTCGTGGCCGCCGGCGAGATCCGTGGCCGGCAGCAGCAGACCGAACTCTTCGCCGCCCAGGCGGCCGATCGCGTCGGCGCCGCGCAGTTCGGCGCGGCAGGTGTCGACGAAATGTTCGAGCGCGCGGTCGCCGGCCGCGTGGCCGAAGCGGTCGTTGATCTGCTTGAAGTGGTCGAGGTCGGCGATCGCCATGCACAACGGTTCGTTGCCCGCATGCGCGCGTTCGATCTCATGGCGCAGCAGGTCGAGGAAGTAGCGCCGCGACAGCGCGCCGGTCAGCGCGTCGTGGCGCGCCTCGGCCGACAGCAGCGTGTTGGCGGATTGCAATTGTTCCGCGAGATCGCGCGTGGCGCGATGGTGGCGCCGCTCGCGCACATACGACACGGTGATCACCCACGCCAGCGCGACCGTGCCGGCCAGCGTCAGAAACACCAGCAAATGATCGCGCTTGTGATTGCGCAGCAGTTCCGGCCAGGCCACGAGCGGATCGACCAGATGCGCCGACAATCCCGAGTTCAGGCCGCCGCGCGTCTGATAGAGCGACGGCACGGGCCGGTCGGACATGCCGAACAGTTGCCCGGCCACGGCGGACGGCACCCACGGCGCCTGTTCCCGTACTTGCGAGTCCACGCTGATATGGATGTCGGGCATCGTGTCGCGCAGATAAATAGTCTTGCGCTCGGCCGGCGTCATTTGCGTGACGCGCGAGTTCGGCAGTGCGCGGCCTTCGAGTTCGCTGTTGTGCGCCATGATGATGACGCCGTTGTCGTCGGCGACGAAGGTGCCGGCGTGCGCGACCCAGTGGCGCAGCCGCGCGATGCCGACCTTGGCGACGACCACGCCGACCAGCAGGCCGTCCGCATAAGCCGGCGCGGCGATGAAGATACCGGGCTCGCCGCTCGAGCGGCCGACGCCATAGGCCTCGGAGAACGCACCGAGCAGCGCGTTCGTCAGATAGCCGCGCACGCGCATGTCGGTGCCGACGAAAGAGCGCTCGGCCGCGAGCGGATTATTGATGGAGTTGCTCGAGGCGACGCAGACGCCGTTGGCGTTGACGAGCCAGATCTGGTCGAGCCCGGAGAAGCCTTGCGCGTCGTGCAGGAAATTGCTCACGGCGGTCATCCGCGCGTCTTTCAGCAAGGCGGCGCGCAGCACGGGTTCCGTCACTTCACTCTTCACGGCATAATTCTGGGATTGCACCAGAGCACGCTGGACCACGTCCATTTCGGCCATGGTGGCGGGGATGGCGCGAGACATCGCAAGGTCGCTGGCGATCACCTCCGCCATGTTGTCCACGATCGAGGTGGACATTTGCCGCTGCGCACGCAGGGCTGCGTCCAGCTCTTGCTGTACCATCCGGTCCGCAACCATGCCGGCCACGAACCAGCAAACCAGGACGATCAGCATGAAGCTGACCGGCCCGGTTGCCTGGCGCAAGGTTGTCCTGTTCATCGACCCTCTGATCCGTCTGGCTGTGACATGCAACTAGCTCAATCGTGGCAGCGCGCTCGCGCAGATTCACCGCTGTGGAAGCGGTCGGCAATACGCCGTCGCTGTGGCCCGGGATAAACCGATAACAGGCGTCGTCTCCTGATTTTAACCGTCATGGGGCCAGACGCCACCGTTATTGCGGGAATGCGAACTGCGTCCACCGCGCCCATCAGGTTCTTAACGGCAGCCCGGCCGGATTCTTGACGGTTGTTCGGGTTTGTCCGGTGAGTTTCTGGCTATCGCGGCAGCCGCAGCGGGGATCGACGATGCGGCTGCCGCGCCACGATAAAAGATCGGCGGCACGCCCGGCGCATACTGACCCAAGGGCGTTGAAAGCGGGTTCTCCGCTATTTATCGCTATTTGCCGCGAAAGGTTGTGCCTGAAACATAGGATGGTGTAGTGTCGTGCCGTCCAAAACA
Source organism: Paraburkholderia phytofirmans (assembly GCF_046028095.1). GTDB lineage: Bacteria > Pseudomonadota > Gammaproteobacteria > Burkholderiales > Burkholderiaceae > Paraburkholderia > Paraburkholderia phytofirmans_A. The sequence continues at coordinate 11,189 of NZ_JAQQDJ010000010.1, read as the reverse complement.
AGGAAAGCTCGCCAGCCCTTACGGGCGGCGCCTGCGGCGACAGGAGTCTGGCTTGACGGTTGCGGTCCTGGGCGCTTCGTCCACGACACACCCGTCACCGGTTCAAGTGTCTCCAACGCTAACGATTTACCGCGCCCACGCGTTTTGCCATGCCTGATTTCCGCTTTCCGGACCGATCTTCAGACCGCCGCGCCGAAGCCGCGGCCTCCTTGCTGTTCTTGAACGCCTGGTTCGACGGGGAGGGTATCTGATGGACTTCAGCTTCAATCTGAAGCGCACCGCCAATGCATCGGCATGGCGGGTGCTGCCCAATCGTTGGGACTTCGTCGCCTTCCCGCTGATCATCTGTGTGATCGCCATGGCGGCGATCGGCTTTCACGAGACCTTGGCGCCCATGTCGACGCTCAAGACTCAAGCCATCTCGCTCGACCCGGCGAACCTGCCTGAATATGCGATGCGCACCACGCTGCGCATGCTCGCGGCCATGGTCGCCTCGCTGATCTTCACATTGGTATACGGCACGTTGGCCGCCAAGAGCCGGCGCGCCGGTCTTGTGCTGGTGCCGATTCTCGACATCCTGCAGTCGGTGCCGGTGCTGGGCTACATTTCGTTTACGGTCACCTTCTTTCTGGCGCTGTTCCCGGGCCGCGTGCTCGGCGCCGAACTCGCAGCGATCTTCGCGATCTTCACGAGCCAGGCGTGGAACATGACGTTCAGCTTCTATCAGTCGCTGCGCACGGTGCCGCGCGATCTGGACGAAGTCTCGCGCGGCTTTCACCTGACTTCATGGCAGCGCTTCTGGAAGCTGGAAGTCCCGTTCTCGATGCCGGGCCTCATCTGGAACATGATGATGTCGATGTCGGGCGGCTGGTTCTTCGTGGTCGCCTCCGAGGCGATCACGGTCGGCAACAGAACGATCATCCTGCCGGGCATCGGCGCCTATCTCGCGCAGGCGATCTCGGACAAGAACCTGCACGCGATCGGCTGGGTGATCCTCGCCATGACGGTCGTGATTCTCGCCTACGACCAGTTCCTGTTCCGTCCGCTCGTCGCGTGGGCCGACAAGTTCCGCATGGAAAACACCAGTTCGGGTGACGCGCCGGAATCGTGGCTGCTCGATCTGATTCGCCGCACCCGCCTGATCCACCGCTTGCTGGTGCCGCTCGGCTGGATGTTCGCCAAGGCCGCGCGCGTGCCGTTCCGGCTGCCGGCGTTCCAGGGGCCGCGCTTCCAGATCCCGCAGATGCAGAAGAGTTCGCGCGTCGGCGATATCGTGTGGGCAACGCTGGTGCTGCTCGCGACCGTCTATGTGGTGTATCGCGTCGTGATCTATGTGCGCACCGGCGTGTCGCTGGATGAAGTCTGGCACGTGTTCGTGCTCGGGCTGATCACGCTGCTGCGGGTGGTGGTGCTGATCGCGATCGCCTCTGTGATCTGGGTGCCGGTCGGCGTGCTGATCGGCTTGCGCCCGGCGCTTGCCGAGAAGTTTCAGCCGCTCGCGCAGTTTCTCGCCGCGTTCCCGGCCAATCTGCTGTTCCCGGTGTTCGTGATCGCGATCGTGCGCTTCCATCTGAACCCGGACATCTGGCTCTCGCCGCTGATCGTGCTCGGCACGCAGTGGTATATCCTGTTCAACGTGATTGCCGGCGCGACGTCGTATCCGAACGACTATCGCGAGGCGGCCAAGAACTTCCACATCCGCGGCTGGCAATGGTGGCGCCAGGCGATTCTGCCGGGCATTTTCCCGTACTACGTCACGGGCGCGATCACGGCGTCGGGCGGCGCGTGGAATGCCAGCATCGTCGCGGAATTCGTGCAGTGGGGCGATACCAAGGTGGCCGCGCACGGATTGGGCTCCTATATCGCGCAGTCCACCGCCGCGGGCGACTATCCGAAGATCATCGTGGGCATTGCCGTGATGTCCCTGTTCGTGACCCTGTTCAACCGCCTGCTGTGGCGTCCGATGTACGCCTACGCCGAAGCCAAGCTCCGGCTCGATTGAAGAAATGAAGGCAAAACGCGATGCAAAATCCTAAAGCTGCTATGACCGCCGCGCCGATCCAGACGCCGCCGAAGCCGCCGCGCCTCGGCGAAGAGATCCTGCGCGTCAAGGACGTGTGCCGAGGGTTCAACAAGTCGCAGGGCGAACTGCTCGTCCTCGACGACGCGAACCTGTCGCTGCGCGAAGGCGAGATCGTCGGATTGCTGGGCCGTTCGGGCTCGGGCAAGTCGACGCTGTTGCGCATTATCGCCGGTCTGATCGAGCCGACCGACGGCGAAGTCACCTATATGGGCAAGCCGCTCGACGGCCCCGCCAAGGGTGTCGCGATGGTGTTCCAGACGTTCGCGCTGTTCCCGTGGCTGACCGTGCTGCAAAACGTGGAAGCCGGTCTCGAAGCGCAAGGCGTCGGCGCGAGCGAACGGCGCACGCGCGCGCTGGCGGCGATCGACCTGATCGGTCTGGACGGTTTCGAAAACGCCTACCCGCGCGAGCTGTCGGGCGGCATGCGCCAGCGCGTCGGCTTTGCACGCGCGCTGGTGGTCGACCCCACGCTGCTGCTGATGGACGAGCCGTTTTCCGCGCTCGACGTGCTGACCGCCGAAACGCTGCGTACCGACCTGCTCGATCTGTGGACGCAAGGCCGCATGCCGATCAAGGCCGTGCTGATCGTCACGCACAACATCGAGGAGGCGGTGTTCATGTGCGACCGCATTCTGGTGTTGTCGTCGAACCCGGGACGCGTGATCGCCGAGATCAAGGTGCCGTTCAAGCATCCGCGCAACCGCCTCGATCCGGCGTTCCGCAAGCTGGTGGACGACATCTACGCGAAGATGACCGCGCGTCAGACCGACGAAAAGACCAAGAAGGGCCTCGAGCTGCACAGCTGGCTGCCGCATGTGTCGACCAACCTGATGGCCGGTTTGATCGAAACGCTGGCCGCCGCGCCGTACCACGGCCGCGCGGACATGCCGGAAATCGCGCGCTCGCTGCACCTGGAGGTCGACGATCTGTTCCCGGTGGCCGAAGTGCTGCAGCATCTCGGTTTCGCGGATATCCGCGAAGGCGACATTTTCCTGACGCCGCCGGCGCGTGTGTTCGCCGAGTTCGGCACGCAGGAACGCAAGATGATGTTCGCCGAACATCTGCTGCGGCACGTGCCGCTCGCCGCGCGAATCAAGAAGGTGCTCAACGAACGGCCGGGGCATCGCGCGCCGCGCGTGCGCTTCGAGCAGGAGCTGGAGGATTTTCTGTCGGACAGCGCCGCGGAAGAGACGCTCGACGCGGTCATCAACTGGGGCCGTTATGGCGAGATCTTCTCGTACAACGACCAGACGGAAATCTTCAGCTTGGAAGACGTAGAGTCTTAAGCGCGTGGCAGTTGGGTGAGAGTTGCGCGTGTGCGTTGATTAAGACGCGCAAAGCCAGCGCAAAGCAAAAACGGCAGGGGCGACCCTGCCGTTTTTTCATTGCCGTGCAGTTATTGCAGACTGCCCCAGCGCGTGACGGCCGGTTCCGCGGACGCCCACTTCCAGCCCTTGTCCTGCTGACACGCGCTCGCCGTGTACCAGTCCTCATGCGCGTTCGGGCCGTCGCCGTCCTGCACCGAGAAGACGAATTCCTTGCAGAGCGCGAGGGCCGAACCGAACGCGCGCGTCACGCGCACCTGGCCGTGGCCATTCTCGATCGGCAACGTGTGCTTGACCGCCCACGGGCGCGTCTCGCCAACCGGCATGGCGCCCGCCAACGCGGCGATCATGTTCTGCTGATCGGTGTGCATGGTGCGCATGTAGCGGCCGACGGCCTCGTCGGTCGCGGCCTGCACAGCGATGCCGACGCCGATGCCGATGGCCGGATTGGATGTCACCAGCCCGGACGCGACGCCCGCAGCCGCGCCGCTCGCCGCGCCGACCGACGAGCAGCCGCTCGTCAGCACGCTTGCGCCGACGCACAGCGCGCCGGCCAGCACGAGCCGCAGCCGGTTGCCGGACCAGACAGCGAGGCGAGGGCGGCGCGCCGTGAGGGCAGCCGTGTGCGAACGCGCCGTCATTGCAACGCGCCCCAACGTTCGGTGGCGGGTTCGGCAGATGCCCACTTCCAGTTGTCGCCGTCGCGGCAAATCGATGCCACGTAAAACGCGCTGCTTGCCGGCACGTTCTTGGTGGCCGCCTGATCGACGGAGAAGACGATTTCCTTGCAGTCGAGCGCGCCCGCGCTGATCGTGCGGCTGACGGTGACGCGGCCATGCTCGTCGTCTTCGATCGGCATCGAATGGGTCACGCTCCACGGCGCGATTGCGCCGACCTCGAGCGGACCGGCAATTTTGGCGATGCCGTCCTGCGTATTCGTGTGAACCACGCGCTCCGAATACTGCACGCCGGCGCGTGCCGCGGCCACTGCGCCGAGACCGATGCCGGTCGCAACGGCCGCGTTGCTGGTGACTTTCGCCGCGAGCGCGGCGCCTGCGATACCGGCGCCGGCGGTGGCGCCTTCCGAATAGAGCGAGCTACAGCCGCTCAGCGCCGACGAGATCGCCACAGCAAGAACAACGAGTGCCGTTGCATTGGGACGTCCACGCCCGGCTGTTCGTTTTGCCCATTCGGCCCACACCATACTTTTTTGCATTTCCCTGTCTCTGCTCCTGCAAGTGCCTTTCGTTCGTGCTCGAATAACCGCCGTGCGAACGAGTAACACGCGTTCCCCACCTAGCAATGCGTGTGCCGCATTTTGCAGGATGCTATTTGTAATTGGCAGAGGGAAAATGCAAGCAATTGCAAAAGATGATGCGAGATAAAGGGGTTTCTGTTGGGCAGAGCCCAATTTTGATTGGCGGTGCGAACGGATTCGATCGACGGTTCAAGGCGCACGAAGCGAGTTTTTTTGCAGCGGCCGGGTAGCCGCTGAAGCCCGCATGCGCCCGATCATTGAAGCACGCGACGCAAGCACTCCCGCAGCTCCCTCGCATGAGTGCCGCGCGCGGCATGAGTTTATTGCTCGGGTTCGTCTTCGGCGCTTTCGTCGCCGTAAGCGCTCAAGCGGTTGTACAAGGTTTTGAGACTCACGCCGAGCGCTTTGGCCGCGCGCCGTTTGTCGCCGCCGCAATATTTGAGCGTGCCGAGAATGATCTGCTTTTGCGCGTCGGCGAGCGGCGTGCCGATCCACACGCTCATCGCGTCGCCCTGCGTCATCGGCTTTTTCACGCGCGACGCAAGATGCGGATGCGGCAACTCCACGATCTTCTCCGCGAGAATGAACGCGCGATATACCGCGTTCTTCAACTCGCGCACGTTGCCCGGCCATGACCAGGTGCGCAGCGTTTCGATCGAGCGCTTGCTGAAACTTTTGCTCGTGCCTTCCTGCTGATTCAGCAGCGCGAGGAAGTGTTGCGCGAGCAGTTCGCGGTCGTTCTCGCGCTCGCGCAGCGGCGGCGCGCGCAGCGGAAAAACCGCGAGCCGGTACATGAGGTCTTCACGCAGGCCGTTTTCCTTGACCGCGATTGCGGGGTCGCGATTGGTCGCGGCGATCACGCGCACGTTGCCGCTGATCAGGTCGTTGCCGCCGACGCGATAGAACGTGCCGGTTTCCAGCGCACGCAGCAGCTTGACCTGGCGCACCGGCGCCATCTCGGTAATTTCGTCGAGGAAGAGCGTGCCGCCGTTCGCGTGTTCAAAGTAGCCGACGCGGCCCTGGACCGCGCCCGTGAAGCTGCCTTTCTCGTGGCCGAACAGTTCGGCTTCGATGAGTTCGTCGGGAATCGCGCCGCAATTCACGGCGACGAACGGTGCATCCTTGCGGTTGCTTTGATCGTGAATCGTGCGGGCAATCAGCTCCTTGCCCGTGCCCGATTCGCCGATGATCAGCGCGGTCGCGTCAGTACCCGCGACGCGCTCGATCTGTTGATACAGATCAAGCATCACCGGCGACGAGCCATACAGCAAGCCGTACGATTTGAGTCCCACGATGCCGTCCGCGACGCGCTGCTTCGCCATTGCCGAAGCATTACCTCCGCCGGAGACGGTGGGCGAGGCGAGGTCGATTGACGCCATAAACGGGGGTCCTGTGCAAATGAGTTTGTTGTTACGGCGCGCAGGCCTGGAACGAGATTAACCAGCAAGGCCGCTATCTCTCAAACATCGATTTAACCACTTTGGCACCGTTTTCGGCAAACGATCTACAGGTTGAAAAGTACAATTGCGCACGTTCGGTCGAAAGTGCCTGGCTTGGCGTTTGCTTGCGGCGCGCAAGGCAAACTTACCGGGCACGGCGTTTGCAATTCCGATCCGACACGCGTGTGCTTTTTCGTGCGATTGCATAGCATATGTTGCATGACAGCAGCGATCGCCGTTCGCCAATTTGCAGCGTTATGCGCACTCGCCGGAATGCTCACGCCACGCCGAACTCAGACCAGGAGTGAATGATGACTGACACCACGCAACAGCTTGCACTCGGCGGCCAGAAGATTGTCGAGGATCTGCGGGTGCTGCTGAAGGACTCGGAAGAAATGCTGCGGCTTGCCGCCAACGTGCCGGGCGAGGGCGTCGGCGCCTTGCGCGACAAACTCGGCACGCATGTCGAAACCCTGCAATCGGCACTCGGCGATGCGCAGCAGAACGCGCAGCGGCGCTATCGCGCCGCCACCGTCAATACCGAACGCTACGTGCGGCAGAACCCGTGGCGTTCGATTGGCATTGCGGCGGGCGTCGGCTTTGTACTCGGCGTGTTGACCGCGCGCTGAGGCGCATCCCAGATTCAATCCGCTTCATATCAAAGGAGTTCACGATGGCACGACCCAAAATCGGCATCTTCAGCGCACTGATGGCGCTCGGCGGCTTTCTGGCAGTGCGCTACGTGCAGCAGCGCAACCGCGCCGCGCAAGTCCCCGTGACGCGCGAGTTGGGCCGTTGGGAAAACGAGGGCGGCGCGGTCGCGGCACCGTCTGCGCCGACGACCAATCAGGCGACCGCCGCGGGCGATACGAGCCCGAGCGCGCATGGCGCCAACGGCTCCGCTTACCCGAACGGCAACGGCGGCGCTTGGCCATTTCCACGTAGTTGAGCAGTTTGTCTGCGCGGCATCGCCGGCCCGCCGCAGTGACGGGCGGCGGCCGGCATGCCTTGCTAATATGTCTCCGTAAAGCCGTATAATAGGTAAATAAACAACAATGACGGTTTGGGCGGGTGGGTTTGCCCTCATATTGTTGCAAGATTGAATCAAGTCGTTGGCTTGGCGCATTCGGTTAGCGTTGGTGGGTGCTCACATTGGAGCCCGCGGCAACGGCGAAGCGCAGGTCGGCGGCACGCATTTCAACATGCGCGTTTGCATGTTTTCCCATACCCACGCTTGCAGGCTTTCGAGACGCGATGCCACATGTACTGATTGTCGATGACGATGCCGGTACCCGCGAGGCACTTTCCGCCATCATCGGGGAAGACGGCCTGACCACCGCCACCGCGGGCGATTTGCGCGAAGCGCGCATTCAACTGGTCCGGCAGATGCCGGACGTCGTTTTTACGGACCTGAAGCTGCCAGACGGCAGCGGGGTCGACCTGTTCGAAGATCTGGATCCGCGCTCCGGCGTGGAAGTGATCGTGATTACCGGCCATGCCACGGTGGAGTCCGCCGTCAACGCGCTGAAGATGGGCGCCACCGACTATCTGGTGAAGCCGATCAACATGCAGCGCGTGAAGGCGATTCTTTCGCGCCTGCCGCGCGCCGGCGACCTGAAGGCGGAAATCGGCACGTTGCGCGGCGAGTTGCGCCGCATGGGGCGCTTTGGCCTGATGCTCGGCAATTCGCCGGCCATGCAGGAGGTCTACGACCAGATCGGCCGCGTCGCGCCAACGGCGGCCTCGGTCATGCTGGTGGGCGAGTCGGGCACCGGCAAGGAAGTCGCCGCGCAGACGCTGCACCAGCTCAGCTTGCGCCGCAAGCACGCGTTTCTCGCGGTGAATTGCGGCGCGATCTCGCCGAACCTGATCGAATCGGAAATGTTCGGCCACGAGCGCGGCTCGTTCACCGGCGCGGATCGTCAGCACAAGGGCTATTTCGAGCGCGCGAACGGCGGCACGCTGTTCCTCGACGAAATCACCGAGATGCCGATCGAGTTGCAGGTGAAGCTGCTGCGCGTGCTGGAAACCGGCATGTTCATGCGGGTCGGCACGACCAAGGAAATCGAAACAGACGTGCGCCTGATTGCGGCGACCAACCGCGATCCCGAGCAGGCCGTGCTGGAAGGCAAGCTGCGGCTCGACCTGTACCACCGCTTGAACGTGTTCCCGATCAGCCTCCCGCCGTTGCGCGAGCGTGGCAAGGACGTGGAACTGCTGGCCCAGGCGTTTCTCGACGAACTCAACGAACGCCACAGCACGAAGAAGCATTTCCCCCCGGCCGTGAAGGACATGCTGATGTCCTATCCGTGGCCGGGCAATGTGCGCGAGCTGAAGAACTACGTGCAGCGCGCGCACATCATGTCGGGTACGGACTCGGACAGCACGGCAACGGTGCCGCTGCAGATCACGCTGTCGAAGCCCGCGGCCGGCACGGCGATCACGATTCCATTCGGCACGTCGCTCGCCGAAGCGGACCGTCAGCTGATCCTGGCCACGCTCGAGCAGTGCGGCGGCGTGAAGACGCGAGCCGCCGAGATTCTCGGCATCAGCCTGAAGACGCTGTATAACCGCCTCGTCGAGTACGGTAACGACGCGCGTGAAGACGGCGATGCCGCTGATGAGTCGCGCGCACTGGGCGGTGCGGACGCTTAAACGCCGCCCCCACCGCTGACAAGATAGACGCCATCCAGCCGGGGGCGCATCCGTACGGCACAGGCCTTGCTGCGATCCGATGGAAACGCAAACGAGGATAAATAACATGCCGGACTACGCTGCCGCTCCCGCGCTTCCCCTGCCGATCTACGCTCACCGTCCAGAGCCGATCGAGCCGCCGTCACCGCCTCCGGTTGCGCCGCCGAGTCCCGGCGAGCCCGACACCATCCCCGTTCCAGGTCCCAGTCCCGATCCGAGTCCGCAACCGATCGAACCCATCGAGCCGGTCGCTCCGCCCATTGGCGATCCGCCGCCGCAGCCCACACAAACGCCACAAGCCGGTCAGCGCCAGCCGTCCCAGACGCTACGCATGCAACTCTGACGCGTTCTTGCGTTGCGCCACAGTCTGGCGCAGCGAATTTATGTACTTGTTACAAAGCCGGCGCATCTTTTACCGGCAATTTACCGTGGCGACCCCTAGACTATATGGGTGCCGCGAACCCAGCGGCGGGCTTCCCCTGGAGGCGTGGATCATGAGACATCCAGCACTGCGACGTTCAGCGCGCCATTCGAAGCGCGATTCCCGGCCGGGCGGCAGCAAAGACAGCCCGCCGGAGCAGCACGATCCGGCAGGGCAGAACCGCATTGCGCCCGATGCGCCGCCGGACGGCGAGCACAACCAGGGCGGCGTGCGTCAGGAAGGCCTGGAATACCAGCGCGACCTCGGCTCGGAGCAGGATGCCTGAGCCGATGTGACGGCCGGTAAGTCGCCTTCCGGTTTTGTCATACAAAGCAGAAAAAACTTCTTCGCGGTGAGATGGCGCCGCGTGTTTCTGCTCGTTCGTCACATTTACATACATTTTTATTTCAAGTATCTCTAAAAACGGCACGCGACTTGCATGCACCTTTTCGGCACATATCCGTATGCAACGAAACAACTGAACTAGGTGGAGCACCAATGAGCAGACTGATCGTGGTATCGAATCGTGTCGCGCCGACTCAGGAAGGCCGTCCCGCAGCGGGTGGCCTCGCTATCGGCGTGCTGGACGCGCTGAAGGAAAGCGGCGGGGTCTGGTTCGGCTGGAGCGGCGAGACGGTGAGCGAGCCGAGCGCTCCGGTGATCGAAAAACAAGGCAATGTGACGTACGCGACGGTGGGTCTCACCAAGCGCGACTACGACCAGTACTACCGCGGTTTTTCCAATGCGACGCTGTGGCCGACTTTCCACTATCGCAATGACCTGTCGCGCTACGACCGGCAGGAATACGCGGGCTACCAGCGCGTCAACGCGACGCTGGCAAAGCAGCTCAAGGCGCTGCTCAAACCCGACGACATCATCTGGGTTCACGACTATCACCTGCTGCCGTTCGCCCGCTGCCTGCGCGAACTCGGCGTGAAGAATCCGATCGGCTTCTTCCTGCATATTCCGTTTCCGGTGCCGGAAGTGCTGCGCACGATTCCGCCGCACGAAGAACTGGTCAAGGCCATGTGCAGCTACGACGTGATCGGCTTCCAGACCGATGCGGATCGCCAGTCGTTCGTCGACTTTATCGAGCGCGGCCAGCACGGCACCTCGAGCGAGGACGGCATGGTGCACGCGTATAACCGCTTCCTGAAAGTGGGCGCGTATCCGATCGGGATCTATCCGGACGCAATCGCCAAAGCCGCCGAGCAGTTCACCGACCGCAAGCCGGTGCGCAGCCTGCGCGACGGCATGCGCGGACGCAAGCTGATCATGAGCGTCGACCGCCTCGATTATTCGAAGGGTCTGGTGGAGCGCTTCCAGGCGTTCGAGCGGCTGCTGCTGAACGCACCGGGCTGGCACGGGCGCGTGTCGCTGGTGCAGATCGCGCCGCCGACGCGCGCGGACGTGTCCACCTACCAGCGGATTCGTCAGACGCTCGAGGGCGAAGCGGGCCGCATCAATGGCCGGTTTGCGCAACTCGACTGGACGCCGATCCAATACCTGAACCGCAAATACGAGCGCAATCTGCTGATGGCGCTATTCCGTCAATCGCAGGTCGGCTATGTGACGCCGTTGCGCGACGGCATGAATCTCGTCGCGAAGGAGTATGTTGCTTCGCAGGACCCAGCCGATCCGGGCGTGCTGGTGCTGTCGCAATTTGCCGGCGCCGCCGAGCAACTGCCGGGCGCGCTGGTCGTCAATCCGTTCGATCTGTCGCAGATGGCCGAGGCGCTGGAACGCGCGCTTTCGATGCCGCTCGCCGAGCGTCAGGCGCGCCACGCCGACATGATGGCGCCGATGCGCGAGAACAATTTGTCCGTCTGGCGCGATACCTTCCTGGCGGATCTGCGCAATGTCGCCACGGCATCTTCGGTGACGGCCAAAGCGGTAAAGCTCGCTGACGTGACCGCGTCGTCGTTGCGGGATTGACGGACGCGCGGCTAGCTTTGCAGCCGCGCGTGCT
>NZ_JAQQDJ010000001.1:0-986755 GCF_046028095.1 Paraburkholderia phytofirmans | reverse complement strand
CGCGGCAAAGAAAGTAGGTGCCGCCCCGCACAGGGGCAACGCTAATAGACCACAAACATATCAAGGAAAGGCCAAACCCTTAGGATCACATAAAAAGCACCAATCAGGCATGCCACCCCTACCGTGCTCCCGACAACCCTCTCTCCAAAGCCGCAACCCCAGCAGGCAAATCAACCTTAACCCCAAGATCCACCATAGTCCTCCCAAGCGCATGCACAGTGCGAAACAGGTTATGTTCCCGACACTGCTCCCCCATCTGCCCGACACGAACGATTGGCAATCCAAAAGACCCAGAAATCTCAACCTGATGCATCCGCGAAATATGCGAACAAACATCAGCAGGACTGAACCCATCGGGCACCTCAATCCCAACAACAGAATTCAACCGACAAGCCTCAGGCGTATACAACCGCAACCCCATCGCAGCGACCCCATCCTGCAACGCCAGCGAGCACTTCAAATGCCGTGCAAACCGCTTCTCCAGCGTCTCCGCACAAACGAGCCTCAAAGCTTCATGTAGGGCGAGAACCCCAGAAACAGGCGCCGTATAGTGATACCCCGCGTTATGCCAAAAATTCTCCGCGAGCGAAGCATCCAGACACCAATGCGCATTCGGCGCAGTGCGCCCCTTCACGCGTTCCCAGGCCGCATCGGAAAACGCAATCAACGACACCCCAGGAATCGACGACAACCCCTTCTGCCCACCCGTAATAACCGCATCGATTCCCCACGCATCCATCTCCAACGGCATCGTACTCAACGTACAAACCGCATCGACGATCACCAACGCGCCAGCGGCCTTCGCCAACTCGGCGATCTCCTTCAGGTGATAGTTCCAAACCGTATTCGACGTCTCGCCCTGCACCACCGTCACGATTTCGGGACGCTCACGCCGAATCGCCTCGGCAATCTCTTCGAGACTCGCGACCGCGCGATCGGCGACATCGAGCGTGCTCACCCGCGCGCCGACGCGCCTCCCCATCTCCGCCATCCGTTCGCTGAAAAAACCATTCTTGATGGAAAGCACCCGCGTGCCTTCCCACGCGAGGTTCGAAATCGCCATCTCCATCGCGGCCGACCCCGGTCCGGCCACGCCGAGCACCCATTTCGAGTTCGTCTGGAACACATAGCGCGCCATCGACTTCACCTGCCCGATCACCTTCACCATCGTGCCGCCCAGGTGATTGATCACGATCGCGTTGGCCTTGGCCACCGCTGCGGGAATCGGCACGGGGCCGGCGCCCATCATCAGGAGCGGCTCTTCGGGAAGAATGGCGTCGAGCGACTCGACAACCGGACAAGGCACTGCGGAGGATGCGGATGTGAATGATGAAGTCGGCATGATGATCGGTACGTGAATGTCAGGACGCAAAGGAGCAAACGGCCCCGCCAGCTTGAACGCTGGCGAGGCCGCCTGTTCGATCATTCACCGATCTGCGCGATTGCGCAAGTTTTTTGACTATGCTCGACCGCGCGACACGGTCGATAAAGCCGTCATTTCACCTTAGTTTTGTCGAGATTCTTGCCGGTCGCGGCATTGAAACGCTCCACATACTCTTCGATCAGCCTGCGCAGCGCGCGGCCGATCTGCCGGTAGTCGGACTCGTTGAGGTTCGCCAGCGACACTCGGCCCGACGGATGCTGCGTGCCGAAGCCAAGCCCCGGCAACAGCACGACCCGTGCTTCGCGGGCGAGACGGAACAGCAACTCGGAAGGTTCGGTGTTCTTCAACAACCACTCGACGAACTCGCGTCCGAACATCCGCTCGCCGAGGAATTCGACGTCGAGAATCGTGTAATAGTCGACCTGGTTCGGATCGTCGTCCTCGAACGAAATGCCGACCTCTTCGTAAAGCGCCTGTTTGCGCTTGCGAATCAGACGCTTCAACGCGTTCTTGTAGGCGTCCGGCGTGTCCATCAGCGAGAACAGCGAAAACAGCACCATCTGCACCTGCTGCGGCGTCGACAAACCCGCCGTGTGATTCAGCGCGACGGTGCGGCTGTCGGCCACCAGGCGGTCGATGAACTTGAGCTTGTCCGGCTCCGTCGTGATCGACTCGTAACGTTCGTGCAACTGCTTCTTCGCGTCCTTCGGCAAGTCGGCGATCAGCTTGTCGAGCACGTTGTCGCGGTGTGTCGCGATCGTACCCAGACGCCAGCCGGTCGCGCCAAAGTACTTCGAGTACGAGTACACGAGAATGGTGTTCTTCGGCGCGAGCGCGAATAGCGATACGAAGTCGTCGGCAAAGGTGCCGTACACGTCGTCGGTCAGCAGGATCAGATCGGGCCGTTCCTTGACGATGTCGGCGATGTACTGAAGGCTCTCGTCATTGATCTTCACCGAAGGCGGATTGCTCGGATTCACGAGGAAGAACGCCTTCACCTTCGGATCGCGCAGCTTGTCGAGTTCCTTCTTCGAATACTGCCAGCCGTTCGCCACGTCGGCTTCGAGATTCACTACGTTGAGCCTGTAGTCGTTCAGGCGCGGAATCTCGATGTACGGCGTGAAGATCGGCATGCCGAGCGCGATCGTGTCGCCCGCCTTGATCAGGTGGTTCTCGCGCATCGTGTTGAAGATGTACGTCATCGCCGCCGTGCCGCCCTCCACCGCGAACACGTCGAACTCGCCGACAAAAGGATGGTCGCCGATCATCTCCTTGCGCAGATATTGCCCGACGATCAGTTCGGACAGCTTGAGCATGCGGTCCGGCACCGGGTAGTTCGAAGCGAGAATGCCCTCGCACATTTCATACAGGAAGTCGCCCGCCGAGTAGCCCAACTGGTCGCGCACGTACGACACCGCGCCGCGCAAAAAGTCGATGCCCGCCACGCCCTTGTTTTCGCGCAGGAACAGATCGAAGCGTTCTTCGAGGCCATCGCGTCGCGGAAAGCCGCCCACGCCTTCCGGCATGTAGGCAAACGAGCGCTCCGATTCGCGCATCGCAAAGAGGCCGAGTTGCCAGAAGCCGTGGCGCGGAATCGTCGCCAGAAAATTGGGGTTGCCGCGGCCGGCGTTGAGCATCGATGCATTTGCGGGCCGCTCCACGGCGCCGCCACCGGCCGCCTTGATCAGCTCGTCCTTCAACTCGAACGGGCTGAGCGCGGCCATTCCTGCTTGCGCCATATCTGCGTGCTTCTTGTCGCCCTTCTCTTTTGCCATGATGCGTTCTCCAATGAGTCAAGTGAAAGACGCCGGCGCGGCGATGATCGCCCGATGAGCGCCGGCGCAAGAGAGATCGATGGATGCCCGCGCTAGACGAGCCCGACCACGAGCGGCCCGAGCAGCGTCAGCGCCACGTTCGCGATGGCATACGTGATCGCGAACGGCACGGTCGGCACGGCGCTTTCCGCCTTGTCGAGCACGCCGCCGAATGCCGGATTCGCGCTGCGCGAGCCGGACAGCGCACCGGCCAGAATGGCCGCGTTGTTGTACTTCAGCACGTAGCGGCCGAACAGCATGGTGAGCAGCAAAGGAAACAGCGTGACGAACACGCCGAGCAGGAAAATCGTGATGCCGAGTTGCTTGACGGTCACCACGGCCTGCAATCCCGAGTTCAGCCCCACCACCACCACGAATGCCGCGAGACCGAAATCCTGCAGCAGCCGTGAAGCCGCCGACGGCATCACGCCGTACATGGGATGCTTGCCGCGCATCCAGCCGAACAGCAGGCCGGCCAGCAGACAGCCGCCGCCCGAGCCGAGCGTGAGCGGAATACCGCCGACGTTGATCACGATCAGCCCGATCAGCAAGCCGAGCACGAGGCCGACGCCCATGTAGATGAAGTCGGTTTTGATGCTGTACGGCAACTCGTAGCCGGCGGCGTCGACGGCGCGCTTGGTGTCTTTCGGCGAACCATAGAAGGTGATGACGTCGCCGTGCTCGAGTTCGGTTTCCGGCAGAATCGGCAGCGGCTGACCGGCGCGCGAAATGCCCTGGATGTAGACACCGTGGCGCATATCGCGGTCCACCACTTGTCGCGCGGCGGCGATCGTGGTGTGATTCATGCCCTTGCGCGTGAACACGCCTTGACGTGTCTGCATGACGACGCCGACGTCCTCGAGGGTGGCCACCTCGCCGCCGCTCGCGCCGAATGCGACCACGGCTTCACGGCGGCCCACCACCAGCACCACGTCATCGGGCTTCAATACGAGGTCGGGCGCCGGGTCGAGTTGCTGGCCATCGCGCTTGATCCGCTCGATCGTCAACAAGTCCTGATGCTGCGTTTCGACGGCCTTCACCGTTTTCCCTGCGCTGACGTCGATCTTGTACGCGCGGCCGACCATCTCGGGCAACGCGGAAAGCTGCCCCGGTCCAACGGACGGCGCGCCTGACGTCAACTCGCGTTCCGCCTGGATCGCGGCGTCGCGCAAACTTTGGCCCATGAATTTGGGCAGAATATTCACGCACACGATAATCGCGCCGAGCGAGCCGAACACGTAGGTCACCGCGTAGGCGATCGCCACGTCCGACTGCAGCGACTTGACCTGATCGGCGGGCAAGCCGAGACGCGCGATCGCGTCGCCCGCCGTGCCGATAATCGCCGACTGCGTGAGCGCGCCGCCCGCGAGCCCGGCGGCAAGCCCCTTGTTCAGATGGAACAGCTTCGCG
This sequence comes from Paraburkholderia phytofirmans, assembly GCF_046028095.1. Lineage (GTDB taxonomy): Bacteria > Pseudomonadota > Gammaproteobacteria > Burkholderiales > Burkholderiaceae > Paraburkholderia > Paraburkholderia phytofirmans_A. The sequence continues at coordinate 982,147 of NZ_JAQQDJ010000001.1, read as the reverse complement.
CAGACGACCACGGTAACCAGCGCGCTGACCGCCAGAAACACGGCCATCGCGATCTCGCGCAGCGTCTTGCGGTTGAGCGAATTGAAGAACCCAGGCCCGGAGTCGTAGCCGACCGCGTAGATGAAGACGGCGAACATGACCGACTTCACGCCGTTATCGATCGTCACGCCCGCCTGACTGATCACGACCGCGGCCAGCAGCGACCCTCCCACGCCGCCCAACTGGAACTTGCCGAAGTTGATCTGCCCGATGAAGTAGCCGACTGCGAGAGACAGAAACAGCGCAATCTCGGGTGATTTCTGAAAGATGTGGTGTAGCCAGTCCATCGTGCCCTCGCTGGATAGTTTGCGATACTGAGTACTTTACTGAGTGCGCCCTGCGCACACGGAGCGCCATCGTGTCGCGCGCCGTATGCCACATGCCGCGTGCCGCATCGGCCGACCGTGGCATGGCGCGCCACGTCCGGCACATCTGCCCGCCTAGTGGAATTTCCCGGCGAGGCCGACGACTACCGGCCCCATCAGCGGCAACAGAATGTTCGAGAGTGCATAGGTGATCGTGTAGCCGATCACCGGCGTGGAATTTCCCGTGACGCCCACGAGTGCGCTGATCGCGGGCGTGCTGCATTGCTGGCCGGCAATCGCGCCGAGCAGCATGGGCGCTTCGAGCTTGAGGAACATGCGGCCGATCCATAACGACAGCAGTCCGGGCACGAGCACCATCAGAATCCCGGCCACCGGCAACGCGAGGCCGTATTCACGCACCAGCTTGATGGCGTCCGGTCCCGCCGACAGTCCTACTGCCGCGATGAAAGTGGCGAGACCAAAGTCCTTGAGGATTTGCGCGGCCGCCGAAGGCAGCGAACCAATCAGCGGATATCGCGAACGGATCCAGCCGAACAGCAGCCCCGACAGCAGGCAACCGCCGCCGGTACCGAGCGCGATCGACACGCCGCCCACCCGTCCGCCGAGATGACCGATCGCCATGCCGACCAGCACGCCCAGAGCCCGATAGACGAAGTCGGTCTTCTGCGTTGCGACGAGTAGGTAGCCCAGACGCTTCGCGCCGCGTGCGACATCGGCCTTTGCGCCCACTAACGTCAATACGTCGCCACGATTCAATTCGGTGCCGGGCAGCGCCGGCACCGTGGTTTCGAGCCGCGTGACCGCCGCGATGTAAACGCCGCGGCCGTTCTCCGGCGTCGCCTGTTCGCGCACCTGCGCGATGGTCCGGCCGTGCAGGTCGCGGCGCGTCAGCACCACATCGACTTTTTCGGCGACTATGAGGCCGAAGTCCGCGCCGCTCACTTCGTCGCCGAGACTGGCCGCGGCCGCCACGATCGCTTCACGCCGCCCCGCCAGCAGAATGACGTCGTTGGGCGCGAGCGTCAGTTGCGGTTCGGCCGGCACGGTCGCGCCGTTGCGCCGCACGCGCTCGACCGTCAGGTTGAAGCCGTACTGCTGTTCGAACGCCTGGATCGTCGCGCCAGCGGCCGCGCCGACGAGAAACGCCCGCCCCACCAGCGCCGGCGCAGCCGCGCGCTGGCCCTCGCCGAACGAGCCTTCGCCGCCGAGCTTGCGCCAGACGCGCTCGGCTTCGTCGCGCAGATTGACGCGCAACAGCAGCGGCGCGAACTGGCTCGTAAAGAGCACGATGGTGATCAGGCCGAACAGGTAGCTCACGCTGTACGCGGTCACGATATTGGCCTGCAGTCGGACCGTTTCCGCGTCGCCGAAGCCGAGCTTGGCGATCGCCTCGGACGCCGTGCCGATCACGGCGGATTCCGTCGCGGCGCCGGCCAACAGACCGGCCGCCGTGCCGGCATCGAGCCGCATGACGGCCACCGCGATCATGATCAGCACCAGCACCGACACGATCTCGACCACCGACAGCAGCCCGTAACGCCATCCGCGCCCGATATTGGCAAAGAACTGCGGCCCGCCGGTAAAGCCCAGCGCGAAGATGAACAGCGCGAAAGCGATGTTCTTCAGATCGGGCGCGATGCGCGCGCCAGTCTGGCCCAACAACAACGCGACGATCAACGTGCCGCACACGCCGCCGAGCTGAATCGGACCGATGCGGAACGAACCAATGAAATATCCAATTGCAAGGCTTGCGAACAGCGCGATCTCCGGTTGAGACCTCAGCAATTCACCGATCATGTTGGCTCGCCGATTGACGGGTTTATTAGCAGGAGACTGAACAACCACTCGAAAGAAACTCGAATAGATTAATTCGTCGCAGTTTGACGCACGCGGTACTCAACCAGCATCGCGATTGAGTGAAAACTTAATTTATGGCAATGAAATGACGCGAGTTGGGCCTGGGCTGATTTGCCGCAATGCAGCGGCACGTATTGAAACAGTCTTCCGATAGCTCGACAGTCACTCTTTCCTCGCGAAGTCGCCTTGCGCCTTGAAGAAGACATCGTCTGCTGATGGCCAATTTAAATACAGCATGAGTGAACATGCTTTTGTCAGACTGCTTTTTTAATAAATATTGTAATTTCGTGTGGCTGTCAATATTATTTTTAACTCGTGTTTCGCTTGACTTCGCAAAAGAATGATTTTTAGCAAAGGCGAATGGATTGGAAATGCATGCGTGCGCGACGCTAACCTATACTGGACCGCTCGCCTGCCGCGCCCTGAGTCCGCTTCTTTAGCGCGGTACACATTCTTCGGAGCCCGACATGCGCATGATCCTGTTCAGCAGCCGCCAATACGACCGCGACACGTTCACCGAAGCCAACGCCACGCATCGCTACGAGCTGCACTGCCAGGAGTCGCACCTCGACAGCGAAACGGCCATTCTTGCGCAGGGCTACGAAGTGGTGTGTCCGTTCGTCAACGACAACGTCGACGCGGCGGTACTGGAGCGGCTTCATGCCGGCGGCACGCGCATGATCGCGCTGCGCTCGGCGGGCTTCAATCACGTCGATCTGGCCGCGGCCGAGCGCCTCGGCATCACGGTCGCGCGGGTGCCGGCCTATTCGCCGCACGCGGTGGCCGAACATGCGGTCGGCTTGATTCTGGCGTTGAACCGGCGGCTGCCGCGCGCCGTCGCACGCACGCGCGAAGGCGACTTTTCGCTGCACGGTCTGCTCGGTTTCGATCTGCATGGCAAGACCGTGGGCGTGATCGGCACCGGCATGATCGGCCGCGTATTCGGGCGCATCATGGCGGGCTTCGGCATGCAGGTGCTCGCGTACGACCCCGGCAAGCCCGCCGACGATCTGCTCGCGCTCGGCGCCCGCTACGTGCCGCTCGACGCGCTGCTCGCCGAGTCCGACGTGGTCAGCCTGCATTGTCCGCTGGTGCCGGACACGTACCATTTGATCGACGGACCCGCACTCGCCAGGATGAAGCGCGGCGCGATGCTGATCAATACGGGCCGTGGCGGCCTCGTCGAGAGCAATGCCCTGATCGGGGCGCTGAAAGATGGCCAGCTCGGCCATCTCGGGCTCGACGTGTACGAGGAAGAAAGCGGCCTGTTCTTCGAGGATCACTCGAACCTGCCTTTGCAGGACGATGTGCTCGCGCGTCTGTTGATGTTCCCGAACGTGATCGTCACCGCGCATCAGGCGTTCTTCACGCGCGAGGCGATCAACGAGATCGCCCAGACCACGCTGGACAACGTCGCGGCCTGGCAAGCCGGTACGCCGCGCAACGTGGTGCGCGCGCCTGGCTAGACGCCGCCGTTGTTCAGCGGCGTCGCGCGGACCACGGTGCGCGCGTCGTCCGCGGCGCCGCAGAGTTCGCGCAGCAAGGTCGCCTCGCGTTCGTGCACTTCCACCGGAAACCAGCGCGCGCCCGCATCGGCCAGATAGCGCGCACGATGCTGGCCGTTGCGAAACGCCACCACGCCTTCGCGCTCCAGTCCGAACCAGCCCAGCAGACCCGGCGCGCGACGCGTCGAGATGGTCACGTACGGCATCTGCGGGATACGCGGATTCTCCGGATCGAGAAACTCGCGAATGCCGCGCACCTTGCCCGAATGCCATTCGGCGACCGGCTTCAGCACGTAATCGGTATTGTCGCGATCGGCGCACGCGAGCAGCTTGCGCACGTCGACGAGCACGACCTGATGGCGCGTGCCGTCCGTGACGAAGACGCGTTTCAGGCGCACATGGTCGTACCATGAATGCTCTTGCAGAGGCACGGTCCAGACCGTTTCGGCACAAGCCGGCGCGGCGGCTGACGATGAGTTGGACAAGGGCAAAGGCAGGCTCGATAAGCTGGCGAAAAGACGCCAGCGTGTTAGGAGAGCGCTTACGCTACGAGCCGATTGTGTAAGAAGCATGACAGACCACGGTATTAATTACTCTGCATGAGCACGCTGCTCATTACCCCGCAACGAGCGGGTGGACGCTGACGACTTCTACGGTGACAACGATGATAACCACGCAAAATTTCAACGACCACGTGCGCATCGAAGCTAATCAGGATATCGGCGTGGCCACGATCGTCCTTGAGCGTCCCGCGCGTCGAAATGCCGTGGATCGTCCTGTCGCCGAGGCGCTCAGCGCCGCGTTCGGCCGCTTCGAGGCGGAGCCGGCCTGGCGCGCGGCGGTGCTGTTCGGCGCAGGCGGCACCTTTTGCGCCGGCGCGGACCTGACCGCTCTCGCCGACGACACCCGCCGCAACGAACTGCACGCAGACGGCAGCGGCCCCGGTCCGATGGGACCGACGCGCATGAGCTTCAGCAAGCCGGTGATTGCCGCGATTGCGGGCTATGCGGTGGCGGGCGGGCTGGAACTGGCGGCGCTGTGCGATCTCAGAGTCGTCGAAGAGGACGCGTTGCTCGGCGTGTTCTGCCGACGCGTCGGCATTCCGCTGATCGACGGCGGCACGATCCGCTTGCCGCGTTTGATCGGACTCTCCCGTGCGCTGGACCTGATCCTGACCGGCCGTGCGGTGAGCGCGCAGGAAGCGCTCAGCTTCGGTCTCGCCAATCGCGTCGTACCGAAAGGCACGGCACGCGCGGCGGCCGAGCAGCTGGCCGCCGAACTGGCCGCCTTTCCGCAGGCCGCGCTGCTCGCCGACCGCCGTTCGGTGCTGGAAAACAGCATGCTCGACGATGTCGCCGAAGCATTGCGCCGTGAAGGCGCGGGCGGCTATCAAGCGGTTTTCGACGAAGGCGTGGCGGGCGCCGCGCAATTCGCCGGCGGCGCCGGCCGCCACGGCAACACGCTCGACCCCGACGGCGGCGGCCGCTAGGAACGCAGCGAGGCTCGCGGTTGGCAGCGGCTTTCAGCAAAAAACAACATCCGTGTTGACCTTCAGCAGGCCCGTTTTGACTTAGGTAGAATCCCCTACTGTTTTACCCCTGTACGGCGCATGCGTTTTCGCCCCGAAAATGCGCGCCGGCCGCGCGACGCCTCCCGTCGCGCCGATTCACGCTCCTTCACCATGCCTTTACCCCTGCTTGCTCTTGCCGTTGCCGCGTTTGGAATCGGTACCACCGAATTCGTGATCATGGGGCTGCTGCCCGATGTCGCGCGCGACCTGTCCGTGTCGATCCCGGCGGCCGGCATGCTGGTGTCGGCGTATGCGCTCGGCGTCACCATCGGCGCGCCGATCGTCGCGATCGCGGTCGCCAACATGCCGCGCAAAAAGGCGTTGATGAGCCTGATCGGCGTGTTCATCGTCGGCAATCTGCTGTGCGCGGTCGCGCCGGGCTACGCGGTGCTGATGGCCGCGCGCATCGTGACCGCGTTCTGCCATGGCGCGTTCTTTGGCATCGGCTCGGTGGTGGCTGCGGGCCTCGTCGCGCCGAACCGTCGCGCGCAAGCCATCGCGCTGATGTTCACGGGCCTCACGCTCGCCAACGTGCTGGGCGTGCCGCTCGGCACCGCGCTTGGCCAGGCGGTCGGCTGGCGCGCCACCTTCTGGGCGGTGACAGGCATCGGCGTCGTCGCGGCGGCCGCGCTCGCCGTGTGCCTGCCGGCGAAGATCGAGATGCAGAAGGCGAGCCTCGTCCGCGAATTCAGCGTGTTGAAGAACCCGCAAGTGCTGATGGTGCTCGGCATCAGCGTGCTCGCGTCGGCGAGCCTCTTCTCCACCTTCACGTACATCACGCCGATTCTCGAAGACGTGACCGGCTTCACGCCGCACGCGGTCACGCTCGTGTTGCTGCTGTTCGGCCTCGGCCTGACGGTGGGCAGCACGCTCGGCGGCAAGCTCGCGGACTGGCGGCTGATGCCTTCGCTCGTGGCGTTTCTGCTGGCTATCGTCGTGATTCTGACCATCTTCGCCGGCACCATGCATGCGGAGATCCCGGCGATGATCACGATTTTCGTGTGGGGCATTCTGGCTTTCGCAATCGTGCCGCCGCTGCAAATGCTGATCGTCGACCGCGCGAGCCATGCGCCGAATCTGGCCTCGACCTTGAATCAGGGCGCCTTCAACCTCGGCAATGCGACGGGCGCCTGGCTCGGCGGCATGGCGATCGGCGCCGGCGCACCGCTCACGACGCTGCCGTGGGTCGGCGTGGCGACGTCGATCGGCGCGCTGGTGCTGACGCTGTGGTCGGTGTCGATCGACCGGCGTGCGCAACGTATGGCGATGGTGGGCTAAGCGCCTGCTTGTACGCTTCGTACGCTCGTCACAAACCGCACGCAGGTGCGGATGACTCACGGCCGTAGTAGCATCTCGGCCGATGAAAGTCATCTTCACTCGCGATTTCCTCGCTTTGATCCTGAGCGTCGCCGTCGTCGGACTCGGCAGCGGCGCGACGCTTCCCCTCACCGCCCTCGCGCTCACGCAAGCCGGCTACGGCACCGACGTGGTCGGCCTGCTGACCGCCGCGCAAGCGGGCGGCGGGCTCGTCATCGTGCCGCTCGCGGGATGGATCGCCGCGCGTTTCGGCGGCCGCCAGGTGATCGTCGGTGCGGTGCTGGTGGTGGCGTTCGCCACCGCGCTGATGCAACTCACGTCGAACCTGTGGCTCTGGGCCGTGCTGCGCGTGCTGTGCGGCGCGGCGCTGATGCTGCTCTTCACGATCGGCGAAGCCTGGGTCAATCAATTGGCCGACGACGCCACGCGCGGCCGCGTGATCGCCATCTACGCGACCAACTTCACGCTGTTCCAGATGGCCGGTCCCGTGCTGGTGAGTCAGATTGCCGGCTTCGCGCAATGGCGCTTCCTGATTTGCGGCGCGATCTTCCTGCTGGCGCTGCCGATGCTCGCCACGATCCGCAAGACGCCGCAAGCATCCGAGGATGAGCACGCGGCGCACGGCAGCTGGCGTCACGTTTTGCCGCAGATGCCGGCGCTGGTGATCGGCACCGGCTTCTTCGCGTTGTTCGACACGATCGCGCTCTCGCTACTGCCGCTCTTTGCCATGTCGCACGGCATTACGAGCGAGGTGGCCGTGCTGTTCGCGTCGGCGTTGTTGCTCGGCGATACGACGATGCAGTTCCCGATCGGCTGGCTCGCCGACCGGCTTGGACGAGAGCGCGTGCATATCGGTTGCGGTGTGATCGTCGTGGCGCTGCTACCCTTGCTGCCGTGGGCGATCGCCTCGCCGTGGCTGTGCTGGCCGCTGCTGTATGTGCTCGGCGCGGCAGCCGGCGCGATTTATACGCTGTCGCTGGTTGCCTGTGGCGAACGCTTTCGCGGTGTCGCGCTGGTGTCCGCGAGCTCGCTGGTGGGCGCGTCGTGGAGCGCGGCGAGTTTCGGTGGGCCGCTGGTGGCCGGGGCGTTGATGAAGGGCGTCGGGAATGACGCGATGGTCGGCGTGCTGCTTGCTGCGGCGCTGGCGTTTCTGGCGGCGGTTTGGTGGGAGAGACGGCGGGCGCTGGTGCGGGTCGCGGATTGATCAACACGCTCTGACGCGGCGCAAGATGATGCGTGAATAACAAAACGGGGAAGCCATCGATCGCGGCTTCCCCATTTTTCGTCATGCACGCTGCGAGCGCCTCGCCCGCTATGACAGCGTTACTTCAACGCCGGCAAAATCTCCCCGACACACGCGCCAAAACCCACACGATAACCATCACCCTGGCACCATCCGGCGAGCGTCAACTCATCGCCGTCTTCGATGAAACTGCGCGTGCCGCCTTCCTGCAACTCCAGCGGCTTCTTGCCGTTCCACGTCAACTCCAGCAGGCTGCCGAACGAATCTTCCGTCGGTCCGCTGATCGTCCCCGAGCCCATCAGATCGCCCACGCGCGTATTGCAGCCCGACACCGTGTGATGCGCGAGCTGCTGCGCCATCGTCCAGTACATGTGCTTGAAGTTGGTCCGCGAAATCGTGCTCGCCTCTTTCGCCTGCTGCGGGCGCAGCGTCACTTCCAGCGTGATATCGAATGCGTGCTCGCCCTCATGACGCAGGTACGCGAGCGGCTGCGGTTCCTGCGCCGGCTGCGCGACGCGGAACGGTTCGAGCGCGTCGAGCGTCACAATCCACGGCGAAATCGTGGTCGCGAAGGTCTTCGCGTTGAACGGTCCGAGCGGTACGTATTCCCATTGCTGGATATCGCGCGCACTCCAGTCGTTCAGCAGCACCATGCCGAAGATATGCGCTTCCGCATCTGCGCACGCAACCGGCTCGCCCAAGGCATTGCCGGCGCCGATCACGAAGCCCGTTTCCAGTTCGATATCCAGCTTGCGGCACGCGCCGAACACAGGACGATCCTGATCCGGCAGCTTCAACTGTCCATTTGGACGACGCACCGGCGTGCCGCTCACCACCACCGACGACGCCCTCCCGTTGTATCCGATCGGCATCTCCGACCAGTTCGGCAGCAGCGCATTCTTTGGATCGCGGAACATGGAGCCGACGTTCGTCGCGTGCTCCTTCGACGAATAGAAATCGGTGTAGCCGGGAATCTGCACCGGTAGATGCAATTGCGCATCCGCCTGGCGGATCAGTGCGCGACTGCGGAGTTCGACATCGTCGCGCAACGTCGCGTTATCGCGTGACAGCAGCTTGCTCAACTGAATGCGCACGCCGCGCCATGCGTCACGACCGAGTGCGATGAAATCGTTCAACGCGTCGCGCACGAACACGCTGTTGCCCACAGCCGATGAAGGCACGCTCAGCAGCCCCGCGCTTTCGAGCGCGGCCAGATCGACGATGCTGTCGCCTATCGCGACACCCACGCGGCGAGTCGCATTCAGGTGGTCGCTAAAAACGCCGAACGGCAGATTCTGAATCGAAAAATCGCTCGCTGAATGGTTGGCCGACTCGACCCAACTCTTGCGCGACGGATCGAGCGTCGCCTGAAGATCGCTCAATGCGTTCATCGTTGCTCCGGGTTGAAGTGTTTCGTGAGACCTTGCCAGCACTCATAGTAATGCGCCTGCAATTGCGCCGTTTCGAGCGCGAAGCGGGTCGGCTTGATCAGCGTGCGCGTCTCGAACATGAAGGCCATCGTGTCGCCGACTTTCTTCGGCGTCGACGTATCGCTGTGCGAGGCTTTCTCGAACGTCTCCGCATCGGGTCCATGACCCGACATGCAGTTATGCAACGACGCGCCGCCCGGGACGAAACCTTCGGCCTTGGCGTCGTACACGCCGTGCACGAGGCCCATGAACTCGCTTGCCACATTGCGATGGAACCAGGGCGGGCGGAAGGTATTTTCGGCGGCGAGCCAGCGCGGCGGGAAGATCACGAAGTCTATGCTATCGACGCCCGGCGTATCGGTTTGCGATTGCAGCACAAGAAAGATCGACGGATCCGGATGGTCGAAGCTGATCGAGCCGATCGTGTTGAAGCGGCGCAGATCGTACTTGTATGGCGCGTAATTGCCGTGCCATGCGACCACGTCGAGCGGCGAGTGGCCGATGTCCGCGCGCCACAGGTTGCCGTTCATCTTGGCGACGAGTTCGAAGTCGCCTTCACGGTCTTCATAGGCCGCATGCGGCGTGAGGAAATCACGCGGATTGGCGAGACCGTTCGAGCCGATCGGACCAAGGTCCGGCAAACGCAGCAACGCCCCGAAGTTCTCGCAGATGTAGCCGCGCGCCACGCCGTCCGGCAGGCTCACCGCGAAGCGCACGCCGCGCGGAATCACCGCGATTTCGAACGGCTCGACGTCGAGCTTGCCGAGTTCGGTGGCGATGTGCAGGCGCCCTTCCTGAGGCACGATCAGCAATTCGCCGTCGGCGGTATAGAAGAAGCGGTCCTGCATCGAGCGGTTCGCCGCGTACAGGTGAATCGCGCAGCCGGTCATCGACTCGGCCGCGCCGTTGCCCGCCATCGTCACCCAGCCGTCGATAAAGTCGGTCGGCTCGGCCGGCATCGGCAACGCGTCCCAGCGCAACTGGTTGGGCGGCGTCGGCGGCACCTCGGCGAAGTTGGCGACGAGCCGCTCCGAAGGCAGTTGCGTGAACGGCATATGCACCGCCGCCGGCCGAATCCGGTACAACCACGAGCGGCGATTATGGCCGCGCGGCGCGGTGAACGCCGTGCCCGACAGTTGTTCGGCGTACAGACCATAAGCCGCGCGCTGCGGCGAATTGCGGCCTTCCGGCAACGCGCCCGGCAAGGCCTCGGTGGCGAATTCGTTCGCGAAGCCCGACTGATAGCCGGGCTCGATTTCGAGCCGCGATCTGCCAGTGTTCGGCGTACGGGTTGGGGTATCCATGTCAGGTTCTCCGTTGATACTCGATCTCGTCATTTCATGCGGTCCGCGGCTCCGACGGCTGGCCGCGTTGGCGCGTCGCGGCGGCCAGCGCGATCACCAGCAGCGCGGAGCACAGCACCGGCAGGGCCGCCGCATGAAACAGCGCGGCATTCGACCAGTTCAGCGCGATCAGCTGACCGCCGATCAGCGGCCCGATCACCGAACCGATCCGGCCGATGCCGAGGCTCCAGCCGATGCCGGTCGAACGCAGCGTGGTCGGATAAAAATGACCGGCCAGCGCGTTGACCGCCGGTTGTCCGCCGACCACGCAGAAGCCGCCCGCGAACACCACTAGCAGCAGCCACGGCAGTAGGTGCGCCACCGTACCGATCGTGCCGACCGCCAGCGCCGCGCCCGCGAAACACACGAACAGCACGCGCACAAAACCAAAACGTTCGATGAACCAGCCGAGCAGCAAGGTGCCGACCACGCCGCCCGTCTGCAACACCGTGCCGACGATCACCGCCGTGCTCGGCGAATAGCCGGCGTCGCGCATCACGGTGGGCAGCCAGTTCGACAGGAAGTACAGATCGATCAGGTTCATGAAGCTGATCGCCCACAAAATCAAGGTTACCGGACCGCGGCCGGCGCGGAACAGTTCGGCGACCGGCGCGCCGCCGTTGCCCTTCTCACGCACGACGAGCCGCGTGTTCGCATCGATCGGCAGCGCTGGGTTGAACTTCGCGAGCCAGCGCAACGCGCGCTCGCTGCGGCCTTTGAGAACGAGGAATTGCAGCGACTCCGGCAACGCAACAAGCATCGCCAAAGCAAGCAGCAGCGGCACGGCGCCGCCAACCCAGAACACCGCGCGCCAGCCATAAGCCGGAATCAGCGCGGCGCTGATAAAGCCGCCGAGCGCCGCGCCCAACGTGAAGCCGCACGACACCAGCATCATGCGCTTGACGCGATGCGCGGGGGTCGAGAATTCGCCGACCAGCGCCATCGCGTTCGGCATGATGCAGCCGAGCCCGAGGCCGGTGATGAAGCGCAGCGCGATCAGCGCGGGGATCGTGGTGACGAAGGGCGTGGCCAGCATGGACAGCGCGAAGAAGAAGGTCGAGCCGATCAAAACCGGACGGCGTCCGATACGGTCCGCCAGCACCGACAACCCGAGCGCGCCGAGCAGCATGCCGAACAGGCTCGCGCTGAACACTGGGCCGAGCGCCGCCTTCGAGACATGCCATTCGCCGATCACGCTCGGCGCGACGTAGCCCATCGCCTGCGCGTCGAAGCCGTCGATCACGAGGCACAGCCCGCATAGCGCGAGCAGCAACAACTGAAATGCCGGGTGATGCGTCTCGGCGAGCACGTGCTCGACTTCGATCACATTGGCGGCGGCCACGGCCGGTTTCGCGCTCATTGGGTCGTCTCCTGATGCTGGCTGAATGGATTGTTCGTTGGTTGCGATGGGGCTGAACACTGCCAGAGAAGCGCCTGTGATCGGCGCTCGGGCTGCATGCACGGCACAGGCCATCCGCGATCACTGCTCGATCGCAATTTACGTATAGTAAAACGAATTACGAATAGTGAAATTAACGTAAACCCTGAAAAATCGTCTGAAATCTCCGGGCGGCCCGTCGGCACAAGCGTTCGCCGGATAACGTTATGAGCAATTTGTTCATGTGAGCGCGGTGCGGACTGCTACCATCAATGGATGCGGCAATCGCGTCGCGTTGCCGCGCGCCGAGCGCATCACTATCGCCATCCATACGTCTACATGATTCCGCCGACCATCCCCAACCTCATAGCCCGCTCCGCCGATCATCCGTTTCTCGGCGAGCATCTGGTGATGGGGCAAGGCTTGCATCACGACGTCGCGCTGGCGCAATTCGACGGCTTCGAACTCGCCAGTGCCTATGAGCCGATCTTCGATATCAGCGTGCATGCGTTGGCGCAGTCGCTTTCGTCGGGGGTCGAAGGAGTGGACCGTTTCGGCGATGAACTCGGCTTCCAGGCCGTCACGCACCAGGTCGACGCGGCGCCGTTCGATGTGTTCGATCCGTTCGACCGCATCGCCGACGATCAGGAATTGGTCGCGCTCGATCGCATGTCGCGTGCGCTGCACGCCATCAATTTCTTCGGAGCGCAGCGGCATGGACTGCTATTTCTGCGCGTGCACGAACGGCTGCTCAAGAGCGTGAAGTACGACCACGGGCGGCATTTTTCGAGTGTGCTGGTGTCGTTCGGATTGAACCCGTCGCGGGTGGTGATCGAGTTGCCGGCGGCGGCGGTCGCGCATAAGACGTTTCTCGGCTATCTGACCAAGAGCTACCAGCACTACGGCTTCAAGGTGGCGGGCAATCTGTCCAACGCGGGGCAGATTCTGTCGGTGTCGGAGACCGCGCGACTCGACTTCATCAAGATGGATGCCGGCACCGCTTTGCGCGATGCCACGGTTAAACCGCTAGTGGGTTATGCAGGCCGGTTGCGGATCCCGCTGATTTTCAACAACGTGGTGGATGAAACGCAGTTCGAGGCTTTGCAGCAGTACGACGTGCGCTTCGTGCAAGGGCCGTTGTTCAATGCGCATTATCACGACCGGGCAGTTTGAGCAGCAGGTTGCCCTGATGCATTGACGAACGCGCACCGCCCGCTTCAACCGGTATCGCCCAGACGCCGCGCAAGCGCCTTTAGCCGTGGCGCGACGTTGTCACGAAACACATCCTCTCCCATCGACGACGCCGGCCCGCTGCAACTCAGCACCAGCCAGCGCCCTTCGCGCGGCTCGCGAAACGGCACGGCGACCGCGTTCACGTCGTCGTGCCACGCGCGGAACGAATAGCAGCAGCGCTGCTCGCCGAAAGCGGCGATTTCTTGCTCGGCGTCGGCGACCAGTTCGGCGCCTGCCTTGCCGGCCGCTTTTTTCAGTTCCACCAGTAATGCGGCGCGCACGTCGAACGGTTGCACGGCCAGATAGGCGCGGCCCATCGAACTCGTCAGCATCGACAGTTTCGAACCGGACGCCAGCCCAAGCGTCAACGCGGTTTCGCTGCGGATCGTCTCCAGATAAATCATGTCGAGTCCGTCGCGGCAACCGAGCGAAACTGCCGCGCCTACGTCGCGTGCGAATACGCGCATGTGCGGGCGCGCGAGTTCGAGCGTGTCCGTACCCGAAAGCAGCGCGAAACCGAGCGACAACACACCGGCGTCGAGCGCGTATTTGCCCAGCGTTTCGTCGAGCCGCAGATAACCGAGCACAGTCAGCGTATAGGCAAGACGGTTGACGGTTGCCTTGGGCAAACCCGTTCGTTCGACGAAATCGCGATTGCCGAGCATCGTTTCGCCCGGCTTGAACGCGCGCAGCAAATCCAGCCCGCGCGCCAGAGCGACGACAAATTTGCGCTCGTCGAGCGGTTCGGTTGGAGTAGATGTTGGCGTCATGGGGTGATACACTCGGACGTGGTTTGCAAAACATTGTTTCGCATAGCGGAACTCAAGTCAAGCGCAAACACGTTTCCGTCAAGCAAGGAATCAGGAGATAAGCCATGGCCGAGGCCGCGCAGTTTCACTGGGAAGACCCGTTGCTGCTGGATCAGCAGCTCACCGAAGACGAACGCATGGTGCGCGACGCCGCCGCCGCTTACTCGCAGGACAAGCTGCAGCCGCGCGTGCTCGAAGCATTCCGTCATGAGAAGACCGACATCGAGATCTTTCGCGAGATGGGCGAACTCGGACTGCTCGGCCCGACCATTCCTGAGCAATACGGCGGCCCCGGTCTGAACTACGTGGCGTACGGCTTGATCGCGCGTGAAGTGGAGCGCGTCGATTCCGGCTACCGGTCGATGATGTCGGTGCAGTCGTCGCTGGTCATGGTGCCGATCTACGAATTCGGCTCGGAGGCGCAGAAGCAGAAGTACCTGCCGAAGCTCGCCACCGGCGAATGGATCGGCTGCTTTGGTCTGACCGAACCGAATCACGGCTCCGATCCGGGCAGCATGGTCACGCGGGCCAAGAAGGTCGACGGCGGCTATTCGCTGTCGGGCTCGAAGATGTGGATCACCAATTCGCCGATCGCCGATGTGTTCGTCGTGTGGGCGAAGCTCGAAGAAGATGGCAAGGACTCGATCCGCGGCTTCATTCTCGAGAAGGGCTGGAAAGGATTGTCGGCGCCGACCATCCACAGCAAGGTGGGTCTGCGCGCGTCGATCACCGGCGAGATCGTGCTCGACGAAGTGTTCGTGCCGGAAGAGAACCGCTTTCCGGAAGTCAGCGGCTTGCGCGGTCCGTTCACGTGCCTCAACTCGGCGCGCTACGGCATCGCCTGGGGCGCGCTCGGCGCGGCTGAATCATGCTGGCACACCGCGCGTCAGTACGTGCTGGATCGCAAGCAGTTCGGCCGGCCGCTCGCCGCGAACCAGTTGATCCAGAAGAAGCTCGCCGACATGCAAACCGAAATCACGCTCGGTCTGCAAGGCGTGCTGCGCCTTGGCCGCATGAAGGACGAAGGCACGGCGGCCGTCGAGATCACTTCGATCATGAAGCGCAATTCATGCGGAAAGGCACTGGACATTGCACGGCTCGCACGCGACATGCTCGGCGGCAACGGCATCTCGGACGAGTTCGGCATTGCGCGGCATCTGGTGAATCTGGAAGTGGTGAACACCTACGAAGGCACGCACGACATCCACGCTTTGATTCTCGGGCGCGCGCAAACGGGTATTCAGGCTTTTTTCTGAAGGTTTTCTGAAGCGCGAATCGCGCGGGTTGCTCCGATTGCGGCAGGTTTGCGCATCACGACAAAAAAAGCCAGTTCATTGCTGAACTGGCTTTTTTCTTTCGATTCAGAGCACCGCGGCTAGCGATCCGCTTTGTGGCGCATCAGCCGCTTACTTGTTCGGCTGCGGCGTCATGCGCAGATACGGACGCAGCGCCTTGTAGCCCTTCGGGAATTTCTGCTTGATGACTTCCTCGTCCTTCAGCGACGGGACGATCACCACGTCATCACCCTGCTTCCAGTTGCCCGGTGTGGCGACCGAGTGGCTGTCGGTGAGCTGCAGCGAATCGATCACGCGCAGCACTTCGTCGAAGTTGCGGCCGGTGCTCGCCGGATAGGTGATGATCAGGCGCACCTTCTTCTTCGGGTCGATCACGAACAGCGAGCGCACCGTGAGCGTCTCGTTGGCGTTCGGGTGAATCATGTCGTACAACTCGGCGACCTTGCGATCGCCGTCCGCGAGAATCGGGAAGCCGACATTGGCGGCTTGAGTCTCGTTAATGTCTTTGATCCACTCTTTGTGCGACTCGGCGCTGTCCACCGACAACGCGATGGTCTTCACATTGCGCTTGTCGAATTCGTCGGCCAGCTTGGCGGTCAAGCCGAGTTCGGTCGTGCAGACCGGCGTGAAGTCGGCGGGATGCGAGAACAACACGCCCCAGCTATCGCCCAGCCATTCGTGGAATTTGATCGGGCCGACACTCGACTGCTGTTCGAAATCCGGCGCGATATCGCCAAGACGTAGACTCATTGTGCATCTCCTGTAGGTTTGGACATTGCCGCACGAGCATTCACGCGGCGCCCCGCAACGATAAAGCATACGGGAGTGACGGTGTATGTCGAACCAACATCGCGTCACTACTTTATGCGTTTTTGTAATTTTCACCGATTTAGTGGAAACTTTGCGGGACAGATCAACTCCATCTTAAGCAAACTTTGTCTGCACGTTGTGCGGCGGCGGCGTTGTTTGTGGCTATGCTTCAAGCGGGAACGGTTCGTGCGTTGTTGTGAACCAACCGAGCCCTGCGCTCGCCAGCGGCCGTTTCTTTGGTTACGATTCACGCGTGGCGTGAGACGAAGGGGAGCTGTCAATGTCGGAAATCAACAAGGAGAGATTGATGTCGGATATCAAAACCGTCCTCGCGGACGCTGAAGATCTGCTGAAACAGGCCGCGAGCGCCACTGGCGAGCGCGCTTCGGAACTGCGTGAAACGGCGCTGACGCGCCTGAAGCAAGCCAGGGAAAAGGCGGCCGACGTTCAGGTCGTGGTGGTCGAAAAAGGCAAGAAGGCGGCCCGCGCCACCGACGACTACGTGCACGAGCATCCGTGGGCATCCATCGGCATTGCCGCTGGCGCCGGCGTGCTGCTTGGGCTGTTGATCAACCGCAAGTAAAACACTGGCAATGTCGCCGGGCGTGTCTTGTCCGGCGCACCAGCGAATCGAGTTGACCGGCGCACGCCTGGCCGGTCCGCTTCTTCTGGCGCGCGCGCGCGCCGGTTAGGCCTTCACGCGCAACGCCCACAGCCATGACGATCGAAACACAATCGCAGCGCGGAGAACATAGTCCGTTGCGCCGCATAATCGGTTCCGTGTTTGCCATTCTGCAGACGCGGCTGGAACTAGTCGGCATCGAACTCGCCGAAGAGAAGGACCGTTTGCTCGCCGTGCTGTTCCTCGGCCTTGCCGCCATGATGCTCGCCACCATGGCCTTGATCGCGCTGACTGCGCTGATCGCCATCGCGTTCTGGGACACCTACCGCTGGCAGGCGCTGGCAGGCATCACCGCGGTTTATGCGGTTGCGGGATTAGCCTGTGCACTAAAAGCGCGCAGCGGTTTGCGCAATGCGCCAATGGTGTTCGAAGCGACCCTCGCCGAGTTTGAAAAAGACCGCGACGTGTTCCGCAAACCGTGACCCGGAAAACGCAACGGCGAGGCATTCGCGCCCTGCGTTTTTGGTCCTGCGTTTTGCTTAACAAATTCGCGCGATTTGCAGCGCCGTTCCACTGCTCCACCTTCACTGCCGCCGACACGCCATGAGCCAGATCCATTCCGATACCGCGTTCCGCAACAAACGCCACCAGGCCAAAGATCTGAGCGCGCCGCATTTGCGCGCACTGCGCAAGGAGCTGCTGCTGGTGCGCGCGGATGTCGAGCGCATGGAACTCGCTCAGGCGACCATCGAGTTGCGGCAGGCGGTTACGCACTTCAGTTGGCTCAAATTTATTCTGCCGGGCTTCGGCGGCATGCGCGTCGGTAAAGGCTCGACTGCGAGTTTTCTCAACGCGGGCAGCATTGGCGCTTTGCTCAAACAGTATCCGCTCATCAGCTCGATCGCCTCGATCGTGCTTGCCAAGCCGCTGCGCACAACGGTCGCAGCCGGCGCCAAACCCGTGCTCAAGTGGGGCAGCCTTGGGCTTGCCGCGTGGGAAGCCTATCGGATCTGGCAGCAGATGAAACGGGATTCGGCGACGCCATCGGGCAACAAGGTTGAGTCGACGGATAGTGGGTACTGAAAGACGACGCGGCGTGCCGTCTCGCCTTGTTTCAGTCCGATTCGGTTCCGTCAGATCCGGTTCGCTAGCTCGTATTCCAGCAGTCGTTGGTTGCGGCGCTCGAACCGGTTGCGCCGTTTTTGTTGCCGCGTAATCCTGTCGCATCGAGCGTGAAAATGCCGCATGTGTCGTCGTGCATCGGGCCGGACTCGCTCGGCGTTGCCTCGATCGCATAGCCACCGTTTGCATCGTCCGCGGGCAGTACATGCAAGCGATAGACAGCCGTGCCGAATTGCGGCGCCTGATCGAGGCCGGGGGGCAATGTCGGTGCGCTGTCGTTTGTCGCTCCCTCGATGAATTGAGCCGCGCGATAAAGCGCGGACGCGGCGTCGATTCGATGAGTTCGCGCGACATGGCTGCGATACGAAGGCACGGCAAAGACGGCCAGCGTGGCGGCAATCGCCAGCGTGATCATCAGCTCGAGCAGCGTGAATCCGGATGCATGCGGCTTCATGTCGCCTCCGTCAAAATGGCCTGGCGGCAACGCGGCGCCAATGACGTTCGATCTTCTCTCCATCGACCACCAGTTCCATCTGAAGCCATACCTGCGACTCGCTGGTGCGGCCGAAACCTCGCGACGTCAATAGATACGCCTTAGCATCGGCACGAGTGGCGAGACGCCACGCCTCGATCAGACATTGCGGCGCGCGAGGCGATCCTGGCCATTGCGCCACGGGCGTGACGGCCCCTGCTTCGAATGCGGCTGCGAGTTTCCATTGCGCCGGCGCGCCGGATGCGACCGGCAGCGGTGCAGCGGACTGCGTGCTTGCAGCCGCGATGACGCTGCGGGCGCATAAGGTCAGCGCCGAATCCGCGGCGTGAAAGGCCTGCAAGTACTCGCGGACGTTGGTGGTGCCATGCGCTGCCGCCAGTGACGTTTCAAACCAGGCTGCGGAAGTGACCAGCATCATTGTTGAAATCAGCAGGACGATCGGCAGGACCATACCGTGTTGCCTGGTGAGTCGCACGTTGCACCGCGTTCGACTGAGGCCTCCCAGGTTTGCCGGGTTTGCCATCTGACCGTGAAGTCTCATGCACTTCCCCTCCGTACGGCACCGCTGCTTTTCCTTTCGTGGTTTCGTCACAGCGAATCCTCCACGTGATTGCGTATTGCCACACGCCGCCAGAACGCCTGACGCGGTCGTGAATCCGCACCGAGAGCGCTTACGCCATCGCAATCGACATAGCGCGAACGCTGTTGCCCCAGTGGCGCGCCGCGTACAAGCACGCAAAGATCGACGGCGACGATCTTCGCCCATTGATCGGCCATCACGGCCGAAGCGTCGATCGCTGCCAGCCCACCGGCTAGCCAGTACTTGATCCGCAAGCGCTCGATGCCTTCGACCAGCGGCTGCGCGGATCCCGCCTTACCGTTGCCCTCGCAGTAAAGTTCCGGCTCACCGGTCGAACCGCTAACCCTCGCGAAGTACCGGTTGACGACCGCCACGCCCTGGTCGCCGAGTGCGGCGCTGCTGCCGGACACGGCCTGTCCGAGGCAGTCGGTTGTTTGCCCGCTGGCCGATGGCCACGTGGAGACGTTGTCACCGACATAACGGACCGCGACGCCGTCCGAGTGACTGGGCAAGGTCTCGCAGGCGAGGCTATCGTCCGCGCCGGTCGGGCGGCCTCCCGAGCATCCGAACATCGGCGGTGGACTGTTGTACCGCGCGATGTCGGCGGGTACGAAGCCTGCCATTTGCAATTGCTGGCCAATCAGCGTCAGCGCAGTCAGACCGGCTTCGCGAATCCGCATCGCATCGCTCGCGCGTTCGAATGCGCTCCGCTGCGTCGTATAGAGCGAGACAGCACCCGCGGTCACTAGCAGCCCCAGCGCCATGGCGATCACGAATTCGACCAGTGTGTGGCCGCGAGCAGAATTCGAACGCCGCGTCATTTCGCAAACGCCAGCACGACGCATGAAGAGCCCACGGGCAGATCCGCTCCGCCGCAGGGCGCGGGCTTGTCGATCACGTCGTCGGAACGTGGCAAGTCACGTAGTGAGGTCCATGTCACACGCGCAGCGGACACACCGCTGCTGTCACCTACCGAGGCTTCGCCATGCGGTAAAAGTGTCGCTGCCCGTGCGCTCCATTGTCTGATTGCGGAGTCGCCCGAAGTGGGAGCGCACATCGCCTCCGCGACGGAATCGGCTATCCAGGCAGCATGTTCGCGCTGGGACATCGCGCGGGCTTCACGCGCGGTCCACAATTGACCGGCGATCAAGCCAAGCGCGGTGACCGCCATTAAGGCGACAGCCAGCATGACTTCGATCAACGAGTCGCCGCCACACCTGGAATCGCAGCAGCGCGAGCGCGGACTCTGCGAATATCGTCTCATGACGCTACTCCGCATGCGCCCTCGACGATCCGCGCGCGGCCGCCCGCTGCGATGCGAATGCAGCGTCGCCACTTGTCCCCTTGCGTCACCCTCGACGGCGTACGCGGCGCGATATCAAAACTGCGAAACGTACCGATCAATTGCCCGGCCGGCGGCGTGAACGTGAGATTCGTCTGCGTGCCAGTGATACTCACGGCCGCAAGCAAAGGTTGCGCACGCAATAGCGATAGCGTGCCGCCACGGTCGGCCAGAACGGCCCAACCGCACGACCAGTCAGCGACGCCGTTGCCGCACGGCTGCCCCGCCGCAAGACAATGCCGCGCGGCGTCGGTCCGGCACACGGTGACGCGTGCGCCTCGACGTAACGCTTCACTGCGCGCATAAGCGAGCGTCGAGGCAAGCGCCTTCGCGCGGGCGTCGACCTGGTCTCGCACGTGCCACGCTACGAACGACGGCGTAGCCATCACAGCGACCACGGCCAGTAGCGCAATAACGGCCAGCGTTTCGACAAGCGTGAAGCCGCGGTATCGCGGCGGACGGACTGCATTCCAATTCATCTGCATCCCTGATCGATTCGAAGAATGCAGCCAATCTAGCGATTTGCAGATCGCCCAACAATCGGCCGAACGGCCAGGTGGCACTCAGACGCTATCCCGCGCAAAAATGCACGCGACGAACCATAACGGCAGCGGGAGATACGGATGGACGAAACAACGCGGAAGAAAACGGCGACTCAAACGCAACGCGCGATGCGACTGCGTTCAGCGTTTGCGGGAAGGCTTGGGAGGAGAAGAGGCGCGGCGAAATTCTTCAATCACGTCTTCGAATTCGGAGACGTCTTCGAAGCGCCGGTAGACGGAAGCAAAACGAACGTAGGCAATGGTATCGAGCGCACGCAATTCGTTCATCACGAGTTCGCCGAGGCGCTCGCTGCGCACTTCGCGCTCGCCGCTGCCGAGCAGCAGATACTCGATGCGGGCAACCGCGGCGTCGATCGCGTCCGCTGCCACCGGGCGCTTGCGCAGCGCCAGTTGCATGCTCGCGACGATCTTGCGGCGGTCGAACTCGGTGCGGCTACCGTCCTTCTTGACGACCGACGGCAACGCCAGCTCGACCCGCTCATACGTCGTGAAACGTTTGTCGCAGGCCGGGCAGCGGCGGCGCCGGCGAATCGTCGCGCCGTCTTCGGATACGCGCGAGTCGACCACTTGCGTATCGGCGTGACGGCAGAAGGGGCAGTGCATGGCGGCTTAGCGGTAAACCGGGAAGCGCTGGGTCAGCTCAGCGACCTGGCCGCGCACACGTTCGATCGTGGCGGCGTCTTCCGGGTTGTCCAGCACGTCGGCGATCAGGTTACCCACCTGCTCGGCTTCCTTGACGCCGAAGCCACGCGTGGTCATGGCCGGCGAGCCGAGGCGCACGCCGCTCGTCACGAACGGCTTTTCCGGATCGTTCGGAATCGCATTCTTGTTGACCGTGATGTGAGCGGCGCCCAGCGCGGCTTCCGCAGCCTTGCCGGTGATCTTCTTCGCGCGCAGGTCGACGAGCATCACGTGACTTTCGGTGCGGCCCGACACGATGCGCAGACCGCGCTTCACCAGCGTCTCAGCCAGCACGCGCGCGTTCTCGACGACCTGTTGCTGATATGCCTTGAATTCCGGCGACAGTGCTTCCTTGAACGCGACAGCCTTGCCGGCGATCACATGCATGAGCGGACCGCCCTGAATGCCCGGGAAGATTGCCGAGTTGATCTGTTTTTCGAATTCGGCCTTCATCAGGATCACACCGCCGCGCGGGCCACGCAGGCTCTTGTGCGTGGTGGTGGTGACGAAATCGGCGTGCGGCACCGGGTTCGGATAGACGCCCGCGGCGATCAGACCGGCGTAATGCGCCATGTCGACCATGAAGTACGCGCCAACCGACTTGGCGATCTTCGACATGCGTTCGAAATCGATACGCAGCGAGAACGCGGAGGCGCCCGCCACGATCAGCTTCGGCTTGTGTTCCTGAGCGAGCTTCTCGGCAGCGTCGTAGTCGATGTCTTCGGCTTCGTTCAGGCCATAGCTGACCACGTTGAACCACTTGCCCGACATGTTGACCGGCGAACCGTGCGTGAGGTGGCCACCGTGCGCGAGGCTCATGCCCATGATCGTGTCGCCCGGCTTGAGCATGGCGAAGAACACGCCCTGGTTGGCCTGCGAGCCGGAGTTCGGCTGCACGTTCGCGGCTTCGGCGCCGAACAGTTGCTTCACACGATCGATCGCCAGCTGCTCGGCGACGTCGACGTACTCACAGCCGCCGTAATAGCGCTTGCCCGGATACCCTTCAGCGTACTTGTTCGTGAGTTGCGAGCCTTGCGCAGCCATGACAGCCGGGCTCGTGTAGTTTTCCGACGCGATCAGTTCGATATGCTCTTCCTGACGGCGGTTTTCCTGCTCGATGACCTTCCAGAGTTCAGGATCGACGTTGGCGATGGTGCTTTGGGCTCTGTCAAACATACGGATTCCGTTGAATGTGTTCAGGTTGACCGGATCGTGCGCCGAATCTTGCGTAGAGGGTACGCAGCGCTGCTGGCGGCTGGGCCAGCCCTGACGTGGCGGATGGAGAGTCGCCGCACACGCGAGGCAGGACAGCCACCGTCAGCGCAGATCAATGCGCGCGGATCACGGCTGCCCAGGCGAACGGCAAAACGGCACCCTGCGCTTCACGGTGGGTTGTTCCACCTTGAATCCGGTTGCTTGAACCGGTTCTATCGCCAGTCACGCAGGGATGAGCGCGTTAGTTTATTGGAAGCGGATCGAATAGGCAACCGGCTTCCGGCCGCTCCCGCAGACGCCCGTCGGGCGGGCCACAGAGCAGTCTTATGCGGCGCACAAACGTCTGAGGAAAATCCTACGGAAACTCGCGGCGCATCCCTGCCACGGCCTCTCGTGCGGTTGGTTCATCCTTGCCGCAGCGCCGCAATGGAAGTAGGCTTGGGGCCTTTCTCTCTTACCAGCCTGGGAACCACTGCAATGATCGTGTTCGTCACCGGAGCGTCCGCGGGATTCGGCGCCGCCATCGCTCGCGCCTTCGTCAAAGGCGGCCATCGCGTCGTCGCCACCGCTCGCCGCAAGGACCGCCTGCAAGAGCTCGCCGACGAACTCGGCGACGCGCTTCTGCCGTACGAGCTCGACGTGCGCGACCGTGCCGCCGTCGAGGCCGTGCCGGCCTCGCTGCCGGCCGATTTCGCCGCAATCGACGTGCTGGTCAACAATGCCGGCCTCGCGCTCGGCATCGAACCGGCGCAGAAAGCGAGTCTCGACGAATGGAACACCATGATCGAGACCAACTGCACAGGGCTCGTTCAAGTCACGCACGCGCTCCTTCCCGGCATGGTGGAACGCAATCGCGGCCATATTTTCAATCTCGGCTCGGCAGCCGGCAGCTGGCCTTACGCGGGCGGCAACGTCTACGGGGCCACCAAGGCGTTCGTGCATCAGTTCAGCCTGAATCTGCGCGCCGATGTAGCCGGCACCGCGCTGCGGGTGACGAACGTCGAGCCCGGCCTGTGCGGCGGCACCGAGTTCTCGAACGTGCGTTTTCGCGGCGACGACGTCAAAGCCGGCAAAATGTACGAAAACGTGCAGCCGCTGACGCCTGAAGACATCGCCGACTCGATCTACTGGATCGCCACGCGCCCGGCGCACGTCAACGTCAACACGATCGAACTGATGCCGGTGGCTCAATCGTTCGCCGCCTTGTCCGTCCATCGCGGCTGAAATCGGGCTGAAATCCCGGCTGAAGCCCGCCGGACGGGGCACACATCTTGAAACAGACCTGCGGGTGTGCGTTCCGGTAAAATGCGCCGCATGAATCTGTCGACCAGCCAGCCCGGCACGGAAATCGGCTACACGTGGCCGATCCGCGTGTACTACGAAGATACCGACGCCGGCGGCATCGTGTTTTACGCGAATTACCTGAAGTTTTTTGAACGGGCGCGGACCGAATGGCTGCGCGCGTGCGGTGTCGACCAGAATCGGCTCGCGGACGAAGCGGGCGCGATTTTCATCGTCCGCAGCACCGCGGTCGATTATCGGGCGCCGGCCCGACTGGACGACGTGGTCAACGTGGTCAGCCGGATCGAGCGGGTCGGCCGAGCGTCGGTCGATTTCGCACAGGAAGCGTGGCGGGACGGCACGCTGCTTGCTACCGGTTCCATCCGGATCGGCTGCGTGGACCGCACTGCGCTGCGGCCGGCCGCGATTCCTCCGCCGGTTCTCGCCGCCTTACGGCGCGGGCCGGGCGTGAGCGAGCCCGGCGTGTCAACGGACAAAGACTGAGCCCCGTTGTTACGGGGCCAGTGAACTCGTAACGATCAAGCAACACAAAGCATGGTTCGGCTTGCAATATCGCCGATGCTTCCGTTTTGCTCACGGCAAGCTTCGAGCGGCCTTGCAGCCGGACGCCCCCTTCCGGGACGTTAAAACGAACCTTTATGAACACTACACAAGATCTGTCGATCGTTTCACTCGTACTCAACGCAAGCCTGCTGGCGCAGGCTGTCATGGCTCTACTGCTGTTGCTATCGCTGTTGTCGTGGACTTTCATTTTCCGCAAGTGGTTTGCGATCCGCCGGGCGCGCGCGCAAACTGAGCGTTTCGAACGCGATTTCTGGTCGGGCGGCGACCTGCAGGCGCTGTATCAGAGCGCCGCGAACAACCGTCACACGATCGGCGCACTGGAACGGATTTTCGAATCCGGCATGCGCGAATTCCTGAAAGGCAAGGAAAAGCGCCTGAACGATTCGGGCGCGATTCTCGACGGCGCACGGCGCGCCATGCGTGCCGCGTTCCAGCGTGAAATGGACGTGCTCGAAGCCAACCTCGCGTTTCTCGCGTCGGTCGGCTCGGTCAGTCCGTATATCGGTCTGTTCGGCACGGTGTGGGGGATCATGAATGCGTTCCGCGGCCTCGCCAACGTGCAGCAGGCCACGCTGGCCAACGTCGCGCCGGGCATTGCCGAAGCGCTGACCGCCACCGCGATCGGTCTGTTCGCCGCGATTCCGGCCGTGGTTGCCTACAACCGCTACGCGCACGACATCGACCGTCTGGCAATCCGCTTCGAGACTTTCATCGAAGAATTCTCGAACATCCTGCAGCGCCAGGCACAGTAAGGAGTCCACGATGGCAGGCTCTCGCTCCTCCAGCATGCGCGGCAGCCGCTCGCGCCGCGCGATGGCCGACATCAATGTCGTGCCGTACATCGACGTGATGCTCGTGCTGCTCGTGATCTTCATGGTGACCGCGCCGCTCGTGGCCCCGTCGATCGTCAATCTGCCGACCGTCGGCGGCGCCGCGCCGCAACAGCAAACGCCGCCCGTGATCGTCAACATTCGCGCGGACGGCAACATGAGCGTCAAGTACAAGGACGATTCGGGCGCGCAACAGCAGGAGAACATGACGAAAGCCGATCTGAACGGCTTCATCGCCGATCGCGCGCAATCGCATCCTGATCAGCCCGTCGTGATCGCCGCCGACAAGACCGTCAAGTACGAAGTCGTGATGAACGTGATGTCCGAACTGAAAGCTCGCGGCGTCAAGCGCGTTGGATTGCTCGTCAAATCGCAATGATCCGCAAGAATTCCGAATACCCGCTCCAGCCACCGCGTGAACGCGGCACCGGGCGAGCCTTTGCGTTCGCGCTGGTGATGCACGCGCTGCTCGGGTTCTTCCTGTATCACGGCATTCAGTGGCAAAACAGTACGCCGGAAGGCGCGGAAGCGGAGTTGTGGACCGAGGTGCCGGATACGGCGATCCCTCGTCCCGTTCCGCCGCCGCCCGCTCCGGTCGTGGCCCCTCCTCCGCCGGTGCGCGACGAACAGGCAGACATCGCGCTGCAGGAAAAGAAGCGTCAGCAGCAGCAAGCGGCTCGCGAGGCGCAATTAGCTGAACAGCAACGACAGCAGAAGCTGCAGGCGCAACAGGAAGCCGAGGCGAAGCGTCAGCAGCAACTTGCTGCTGACCAGGCGGCGCAACTCGCCGCGCAGAAAGCTGCGGCAGCCAAACAGAAGCAGCAGCAACAGCAGGCTGACAAGCAGAAGCAACAGCAATTGGCCGAGCAGCAAAAGCAGCAGCAGTTGAAAGAACAGCAGCAGGAACAGCAGCAGAAGCAAGCCGAGGCTGAAGCGCAGAAGAAGGCCGACGCTCAGAAGGCAGCGAAAGCCAAGGCTCAAGCCGAAGCCGCGGCGCAAGCGAAGAAAGCGGATGCCGAGCATCGCGCGCGCGTTGCGCAAATGATGCAAGGTTCGGCTGGCGGCACCAGTTCGAACAGCGACGGGCTTGGCAAGAGTGGCACGGGCAGCGGCTCGGGTGGCACGGCGACATCGCCGGGGTACTCCGACAAGGTGCGTCGTGCGGTGCGCCCGAATATCTCGTGGGGCGGCGAAACGAGCGGTCTCGAGACAGTGGTCTCCGTACGCTGCTCACCGACGGGTACCTTGCTTGGCGCATCGATTTCGCGCAGCAGCGGCAACGCGGCGTGGGACGATGCCGCACTGCGCGCCGTCCAGCGTACCGATCCGATGCCTCAGGACATCAATGGCAAGACACCGACCAGCTTCCTGATTACGTTGCGCCCGGCCGGTTGATTCACAGTAGTTCGACAGTCAGTTGACAGTAGACTCCGCGCCCTGCCCACCGGGGCGCGCTCGGGAACGAATTAGTTCTTTTCGGGTCTGTCTGCTGTCTTGAAGCGTTAGTAAAACCGTTTTTGGGGAATCCATACAGCATGAGTTTGATGACCAAGCTAGGCCTGCGAACACTTGTAGCGTCGTGCCTGATCGCCGTCGGCGGCGCCGCCCACGCACAACTCAACGTCCTCGTGACAGGCGTCGGGTCCACCCAGTTTCCGATCGCAACGGCGAATTTCGCCAACGAAGCGAACTCGCCGCAGCAAGTCAGCACGATCGTGCGTCAGGATCTGCAACGCAGCGGCAAATTCACGAACATCGACGCGGGCTCCACGCCGGTTGCCGAAACGGATTCCGTCGACCTCGGCAGCTGGAAGGCCAAGGGCGCCAACGCGTTCGTGTCGGGCAGCGTGAACCGCTTGCCGAACGGCCAGTACGAAGTGCGCTTCAAGCTGTACGACACCGTCAAGGGCGAAAGCCTCGGCGGCCTCGTGCTGGTGAGCCCGGAAAGCGGCCTGCGCATGAGCGCGCACAAGGTCGCGGACTACATCTACGCGAAGCTGATGGGCGGTCGCGGCGTGTTCGCCACGCGCCTGTCGTACGTCATCAAGACGGGCGGCCGTTATCAATTGCAGATCTCCGATTCGGACGGCCAGGACGCGCACATCGCGCTGTCGAGCCCCGAGCCGATCATCTCGCCGGCATGGTCGCCTGACGGCACCAAAGTCGCTTACGTTTCGTTCGAAAAGAAGAAGCCGATCGTCTATATCCACGATCTGCCTACGGGCCGTCGCGTGGTCGTTTCGGACCAGAAGGGCAACAATAGCGCGCCGGCGTGGTCGCCGGACGGACGCACGCTGGCCGTCGCGCTCTCGCGCACCGGCAACACGCAGATTTTCGCCGTCAATGCGGACGGCAGCGGCCTGCGCCGTCTCACGCAAGGCAGCTCGATCGACACCGAACCGTGCTTCTCGCCTGACGGCCAGTCGATCTATTTCACCAGCGACCGTGGTGGTCAGCCGCAGATCTACAGGATGTCGGCGCAAGGTGAAAACGCCGGCGCCGCGCAACGCGTCACGTTCACTGGCAGCTACAACACCAGCCCGCGCGTGAGCCCGGACGGCAAACAGCTCGCTTATATCTCGCGCGTCGGCGGCGGGTTCAAGCTGTATATCCAGGACCTGCAAGGCAACACCGCCACAGGCCTGACGGACACGACACATGACGAATCGCCGAGCTTCGCGGCGAACGGTCAGTACATTCTTTACGCCACACAGGTGAACGGCCGTGGCGTGTTGGCCGCAGTATCGACCGACGGTCGCACTCGGCAGGTCCTGTCCGTTCAGGGTGGCAGCGTACGCGAGCCATCCTGGGGCCCGTTTATGCAATAACGTTGATGCAATAACACAAGGAGAGTACTCAAATGATGTCAAAACTTCGCTTCGCTTTCGCCGTACTGATGCTCGGTGCGCTGGCCGCATGTCACTCGGGCGTCAAGCTCGATGAAAACGCTAACAAGGGTGGTACGGTTTCGGCACAGCCGAACCCGAACGATGTGGCAACGGTCAATGTCGACCCGCTGAACGATCCGAACAGCCCGCTGGCCAAGCGCAGCATTTACTTCGACTTCGACAGCTACTCGGTCAAGGACGACTACCAATCGCTGCTGCAACAACACGCGCAATACCTGAAAAGTCATCCGCAACGCCACGTCCTGATCCAGGGCAACACCGACGAACGCGGCACCAGCGAGTACAACCTGGCACTCGGCCAGAAGCGTGCTGAAGCTGTGCGCCGTTCGCTGTCGCTGATGGGCGTGACGGACTCGCAAATGGAAGCCGTGAGCCTCGGCAAGGAAAAGCCGCAAGCTACGGGTCATGACGAATCGTCGTGGGCACAAAACCGCCGCGCCGACCTCGTGTACCAACAGTAAGTAACGGGTGATGAGCCGAATGACGCATCGTTTCTCCTGGCTGCGGTTTGCCGCAGCGGCCTGCGTCGCAGGCACGGCCTTCGCGGCCGTGCCCGCCCATGCGGGCATTTTCGACGACGATCAGGCCCGTCAGGCTATTCTCGATCTGCGTTCGAAGACCGATAGCCTGTCGAGTCAGTTGTCGGCCGCGCAGCGCACCATCCTCGATCAGTCCAACCGTCTCGACCAGCTGAATCAGCAGGTCGCCACGCTGCGTGGACAGAACGAGGACATGGCCAACCAGCTCGCCACGGTGCAAAAGCAGCAAAAGGACTACTACACCGATCTGGACACACGCCTGAAGAAATTCGAGCCGCAGCAGCAGACGGTGGACGGCGTCCAGGGCGAGGTGCAGCCGGGTGAGACGGAGTCGTTCAACGCGGCTTCACAGCAGTTCCGCAACGGCGACTTCAAGAATGCGGCGGCGTCGTTCCGCACTTTCATCTCCAAGTTCCCGAATAGCCCTTACCAGCCGACCGCGCAGTACTGGCTCGGCAACGCGTTGTATGCACTGCGCGACTACAAGGGTTCGACGGCGACCTGGCAGGGTGTGGTGCAGAAATATCCGCAGCATCCGCGGGCGCCGGAAGCGCTGCTGGCAATTGCTAACAATCAGCTCGAGCAAGGTCAGAAGGCTGCGGCCAAGAAGACGCTGGAGCAGATCGTCGCGCAATACGGCGGCTCGGACGTCGCACAGTCGGCGCAGAGCAAGCTATCGCAGATCAAGTAGTTGTGGTATTGCTCAAGTAGTTGGCAGTAACGCGCAGTGACCGACGTCATAGCCACGCGCGCCTCTCGCTGGAAAGCCCGGGTAGCGATGCCCGGGCTTTTCACTATCTGAAGTGCCGATCGCTCGGATGGCCGCGATGGGTTGACAGCGCAGCGAGGCTATCGCTATAATTTCGCTTCTCTTTTGGGTCGTTAGCTCAGCTGGTAGAGCAGCGGACTTTTAATCCGTTGGTCACAGGTTCGAATCCCGTACGGCCTACCAAAAGATTCAAGGGCTTGCACGCGTTAGCGTGCGAGCCCTTTTCTTTTTGCGGCTCAGGTTGCGCGATGCAACCCCGCGTGGCGCTGCTGCCGTCACCGGCAAAAGTGGCATTCACGCCGACCTCTCCAACCCCTCCGCTCGCGCGCACCGACACCCAGAAAGTCACGCAAAAACGCTCGCGAAATTTATATCACAGCTACATATAACTGCCGATTACGTTGCGGACATTTCCCGCAGCACTCGCCACCATTTCCCACAACACAACCGGCGTTTTCCCGCGCCAACGCTATCGGTACAGACAGGAAACAACGGACTCCGAACCGGACATTTATTGAGACATAAAGACGTGCAATGATCGCCGCCGGTCCAGCGACACACACTGCGACTCTGCGTGAGCAGACGCTTTGCCAACGCCGCAGCCTCCTGCGCTTTCACTACACCGATATGACTAATTTTCTGTTCGACCTGTTCTCGAACTTCGCTCTGCTTGCCTTTGTGCTGGCAGCCTGTCAGCTGTGCAATCGCTTCGTCCCCGGCGCGGCACTCAATGGCTCGCATATATTCGCCGCGCTGGCATCAGCCGCATTCCTGCTCGATGCAGCGCTGACCTTTTTAGTGTTTGCCGACTCGCAGAGCCGCTACGGTCAGTTCAGCACATCGACTGCATTTTTTGAGCGCGGCGGCGCATACCTGCTCGCGATCATCGCCGCTCTCACCTGGCGTCGTACCGCACGCCGCGCAAAAGTCAGCGCCGGCAAAACGCTCGTCATCCACACTTCGCCGTATTCGAAATCGAATCTGCCGATGTGAGGCACGGCAAGCGCCAACACACCGAAAGCGTCCGCCGAACCGCCTGCTTTTCCCGCCAGACATGGCCTATGAGCAACTGGAACGGTCCTTGCGGATGCCCGCGCCGTCGCCTATAACTTCCGAAGACCGAGTGTTACCCCGAGTTACCGTTTGCGCCCGCCGCCGGGCATTTGCCGCTGTATTGCACCACCGCTGTCCAATCAGTCGAAGGCAACTCACCCAGCGAGGAACATCTTGGATCTCGAAACTGTACGCGTCTTCATCATGACCCGAGGCATCGACCTCGGCACCAAGGTCGTCGGGGCGATCGTCCTTTGGATCGTCGGCCGTTGGCTCATCGGCATGATCACCGGACTACTGCGCAAAGTGCTGGCGCGCAACGGCCGGGTCGATCCCACGCTGGCGCATTATCTCGGGTCGATTCTCGGCGCACTGCTGAACCTGCTGCTGATACTCGCGATCCTGCAGGTGTTCGGTGTACAGACGACGTCGTTTGCCGCGTTGCTCGCCGGCCTGGGCCTCGCGATCGGCACTGCCTGGGGCGGCCTGCTTGCCCACTTCGCGGCGGGCGTGTTCATGCAGGTATTGCGGCCGTTCAAGGTCGGCGATTTCGTCACCGCGGGCGGCGTTACCGGCACAGTTTCGGAGTTGGGTCTGTTCGGCACGACCATCGTGACGCCGGACAACGTGACGACCATCGTCGGCAATAACAAGATCTTTTCCGACACCATCTCGAACTACAGCATCCTTCCGGTGCGGCGCGTCGAGCTGACGGCGAAGATCGCCAACGGCGTGGATCCGACGGACGCGATGAACCGGTTGAAGGCGGCCGTCACGCAGATTCCGAACGTGGCCGAGAGTCCCGCGCCGGACATCGAAGTGCTGACCTTCACGCCGGAAGGCCCCCTGCTTTGCGTGCGGCCTTACACGAGCAATGAGCACTATTGGCAGGTCTACTTCGACACCAATCGCGCGATCATCCAGACGTTCAAGGAAGCAGGCTACCCGACGCCGGAAACGCCGCTGGCGCCGCGTGCGGTGACCTGAGCATCGTCGTGAGACGCGGATGTTTCGCGTCGTCAATTGTCAAATCCACGAGATCGGAAGACCAAAAGAAAACGGCGTCGCGAGATTCGCGACGCCGCTTTTCATCTGGATACCTCTACGGCGAAAACCTCAGCGGTTGTTCGCACTCGACGTGGTCTTGCGCATCATCTTCCACAACGCTCCGAGCAGGACAGGCACAACCGCCGCGCCAATACCCACCAGCACGATCACATTCAGATACTGACGGATAAACGGAATGTTGCCGAAGAAGTAGCCGAGCAACGTCAGCAGCAACACCCAGAAAAAAGCGCCGGCAAAGTTGAACAACTGGAACCGGCTCACCGTCATTTCCGATGCGCCCGCAACGAACGGCGCGAAGGTCCGCACCACCGGAATGAAACGCGCCAGCACGATGGTTTTGCCGCCATGCTTCTCGTAGAAGTTGTGCGTCTTCTGCAGTGCGCGGCGATCGAGAAAGCGTTCGAGAAAAGGAATGTGCGAATTGAATACCCGCGGCCCGATGGCCCGCCCGATCATATAGTTGACGGTATTGCCGGCGATGGCCGCCACGAGCAGCAACACGATCAGCAACCCTATGTTCATTTCGCCAGTCGCGCAAAAAGCCCCGCCGATGAACAGCAGCGAATCGCCCGGCAGAAACGGCAGGATCACGAGCCCGGTTTCGCAGAACACGATCAGAAACAGCACCGCGTAGACCCAGGCGCCGTACACATGAATGAAGTCTCCGAGGAACTTGTCGATATGCAACACAAGGTTGACGAAATGTAGCAACGTGTCCAAAGAGAATCCTTTATGAAGCGAATATGACGATGGCAAGAACAGCCGTGTGAACAGGCCTGTTGGCGATGGCGGCGAGCGCTCACTCGCCGCCGGAAATTGACCGCGTCATGATACAGAAAGTGCCCGGCCACAATTAAAAATCTCCCGCACGTGGGTGTGCTTGCGCGCGCTGCGGGCTTGCCGCGCCGAATCGCTATAATTTCGCCATGTCCGAATTCTCCGAAACGCCTGCCGGCCTCGACGCCGCGACCGCGGTTTCCGCCGCCGCGCCCGCCCCACGCCCGTTACGCGCGATCCAGCCCCTTCCCGATCAGTTGATCAGCCAGATCGCCGCCGGTGAGGTGGTCGAGCGACCGGCCTCGGTCGTCAAGGAACTGCTGGAAAATGCGCTCGATGCGGGCGCGCAGTCGCTGCGCATCCTGCTCGACGAAGGCGGCGTCAAGCGCATCTCGATCACCGACGACGGCTGCGGCATCCCCGAAAACGAACTCGTGCTCGCGCTGATGCGCCACGCCACCAGCAAAATCCGCTCGCTTGCCGAGCTGGAAGCGGTGGCCACGCTGGGGTTCCGCGGCGAGGCGCTGGCCTCGATTGCCTCGGTCGCGCAGATGACCATTACGAGCCGCACGGCCGAGGCGGCGCACGCGGTGCGGGTGGACGCGGACACCGGCGTGCTAAGCCCGGCGGCGGGCACTCAGGGCACCACAATCGAAGTCCGCGAGTTGTATTTCAACACGCCGGCGCGCCGTAAGTTTCTGAAGAGCGAGCAGACCGAACTCGGCCATTGTCTCGAACAGATTCGCCGCGCGGCGCTGGCGCGGCCGGATGTCGCGATTTCGGTGCTGCATAACGGCAAGGCGGTCGAACACTGGAACGCCAGCGAGCCGCCAGTGCGGGTCGCGAAGATTCTCGGCGAGACGTTCGCGACGGCCCATCTGCCGCTAGACGAATCCGCGGGACCGCTGGCCGTCTACGGTTGCGCGGGTCTGCCGACCGCGAGCCGTGGGCGGGCCGATCAGCAGTATTTTTTCGTCAACGGCCGCTTTGTGCGCGACAAACTGCTCACCCACGCCGTGCGCGCCGCTTATGAAGATGTCTTGCACGGCGAGCGCTATCCGTCCTACGTGCTGTTCCTCGATCTGCCGCCTGAAGCGGTCGATGTGAACGTGCATCCGTCGAAGATCGAAGTGCGGTTCCGCGATTCGCGCTCGATACACCAGTTCGTCTTTCACGCCGTGCAGCGCGCGCTGGCGCGGCATGCGGGCGCATCGCCGGAAACGACGGCCGGCGGGCATGCGGCGCATCTGGAGCCCGCGGCCGGCGGACCGGTTTCGTTTGGCGCAACGCCGTTGGGCGGCGCGGGCATTGGCGGCGGCGCTTTCGGTGCGGGCAATGGCGCAGGCGGCCTCGGCGGCGGACTGGGTGGCGGCTTCGGTGGCGCATCGGGCGGCGGCTTCGGCTCGTCGCAGCCGGGCCAGCCAGGCAACACGTGGATGCGCCAGGCTCGCATGACGCAGGGCACGCTGCCGGTCGCACAACCGCTCGCGTTTTACGACGCGCTGTTCGGCCGCAGGGACACCAACCCCGGCACGGCAGAAGGCGCCACGCTGTTCGAAGCGCGCGACTCGGCAGCCGAATCGCCGTCGCCGTACAACACGTCCGCACCCTACCCGGCGCCCGCTTTCCACGCCGCCGACGAACAACCGCTCGGCTTCGCGCTCGGTCAGATCCACGGCATCTACGTGCTGGCGCAGAACGCGCACGGACTGGTGATCGTCGACATGCACGCCGCGCACGAGCGCATTCTGTACGAGCAGTTCAAAAACGCGCTGGCCGATCGCACGATTGCCGTGCAGCCGCTGCTGATCCCGCAGTCCATGCAGGCAGACCCGATCGAAATCGGCACCGTGGAAGAAGAGCGCGACACGCTCGACGCGCTCGGCTTCGACCTCGCCGTGCTGTCGCCCACCACGCTCGCGATCCGCGCCGTGCCGGCGCTGCTGAAAGACGCCGATCTGCAGGCGCTGGCGCGCGCGGTCCTCTCCGATCTGCATGCGTTCGGCGGCTCGCGCGTGTTGACCGAACGTCAGCACGAGATGCTCGGCACGCTCGCCTGCCATCACGCGGTGCGCGCGAATCGTCGTCTGACGCTCGATGAAATGAACGCGCTGCTGCGCCAGATGGAAGCCACCGAGCGCGCCGATCAATGCAATCACGGGCGTCCCACGTGGTATCAGTTGACGCTGTCCGATCTCGATCGGCTGTTCATGCGCGGGCAATGACGTGACGCTGCTTCGACGCGCACCCGCTTGCCCATGACCGCGCACACGACGTCGCGCATACCCACGGTCGTCCCGTGCCTGCTCGGCCCGACCGCATCCGGCAAAACCGCTGCCGCGCTGGCGCTCGCCGCGCGCCGCCCGGTGGAAATCATCAGTGTCGATTCAGCGCTGGTCTATCGCGAGATGGATATCGGCACGGCCAAGCCGACCGCTGAAGAACGCGCGGTGGCGCCGCATCATCTGATCGATATCGTCGATCCCACCGACGCCTATTCCGCCGCGCAATTCCGCGCCGACACTTTACGGCTGACCGCCGAGATCCACGCGCGCGGGCGGCTGCCGTTGCTGGTCGGCGGGACCATGCTGTACTACAAGGCGCTCACGCAAGGGCTCAACGATCTGCCCGCCGCCGACCCGGATGTGCGCGCCACGCTCGACGCCGACGCCGCACGCGAAGGCTGGCCGGCCCTGCATGCGCGGCTTGCCGCGCTCGACCCCATAACGGCTGCGCGGTTGGCGCCGAACGATTCGCAGCGGATTCAGCGGGCGCTTGAAATTTTCATGCTGACCGGACAGGCGATGTCCGCGTTGCTGGCTGCGCCCACCAGGCAAGACGACTCCGCGGCCGCATGGCGCTTCGTGCCGGTCGCACTGGAGCCGTCCGAGCGCAGCGTGCTCCATGCGCGCATCGAGAAGCGCTTCGATGCGATGCTGGCCGGCGGTTTCATCGATGAAGTGGTGAAGCTGCGCGAACGCGGCGACTTATTGCCCGAGATGGCGTCCATGCGTTGCGTGGGCTACCGGCAAGTCTGGGAGTATCTGGACGGCGCGGTCGATTATTCGACCATGCGCGACAAGGGCGTCTTCGCGACGCGGCAGTTGTGCAAGCGACAGCTCACATGGCTGCGAAGCATGCCAGAGCGGGTGGTGGTGGATTGCTGCGATCCGCACGCGACGGCGCGGGTGCTTGAAGCGATTGAAGCGTTGCTTTGAGATTGCTGCGAAGTTTTGAACCCGCGAGGTGAAGGTATTCTCACACCACGCGGGTCCCAAAAGCTTTGACTTTAGATCACCACAGTTTGAGCTTCACCGGCCGCGCTTTCGCGAATCACGCCGATTTTCCAGACTTGCTCGCCGGCAGCCGACAGCAGACCGATTGCCGCATCGGCATCAGCAGCCGACACGACCACCGCCATACCGATACCGCAGTTGAACACGCGATGCATTTCCGCATCCGCCACGCCGCCATGCTTTTGCAGCCACGAGAACAGCGGCGGCAACGGCCAGCCACGATGATCCAGTTCGGCCGTCAGGCCTTCACGCAACACGCGCGGAATATTCTCGACGAGGCCACCACCGGTGATGTGCGCCATGCCCTTGACGGCGATCTGCTGCATCAACGCCAGCAGCGGCTTCACATAAATATGCGTGGGCGCCATCAGCGCATCAGCCAGCGAGCGGCCGTCGAAATCCGCGTTCAGATCAGGCTGCGCGCGCTCGATGATCTTGCGCACCAGCGAAAACCCGTTCGAATGGATGCCGCTCGAAGCCAGACCCAGCACGATGTCGCCGGGGGCAATCGTGCTGCCGTCGATAATCTTGCTTTTTTCAACCGCGCCGACCGCGAAGCCGGCCAGATCGTACTCGCCGTCGGGGTACATGCCCGGCATTTCCGCGGTCTCGCCGCCGATCAACGCGCAACCCGACAGTTCACAGCCATGCGCGATGCCCTTCACGACCGTTGCCGCCGTGGCGACGTCCAGCTTGCCGCAGGCGAAATAGTCGAGGAAGAACAGCGGCTCGGCGCCCTGCACGAGAATGTCGTTCACGCTCATCGCCACCAGATCCTGGCCGACGGTGTCGTGTTTGTTCAGTTGAAACGCGAGACGCAGCTTGGTGCCGACGCCGTCGGTGCCTGACACCAGCACCGGCTCCTTGTACTTCTTCGGCACTTCGAACAGCGCGCCGAACCCGCCGATGCCACCCAGCACGCCGTCGCGCATCGTCTTTTTGGCAAAGGGCTTGATCGCGTCGACCAGGGCGTCGCCCGCGTCGATGTCCACGCCGGCGTCGCGATACGACAGACCTTGGGCCGAATCAGTTGAATTCGGGGCGGATTTCGGTTGATTCATGGGGAAGAGCTCGAAGGTCGGTAAAATGCG
This sequence comes from Paraburkholderia phytofirmans, assembly GCF_046028095.1. GTDB lineage: Bacteria > Pseudomonadota > Gammaproteobacteria > Burkholderiales > Burkholderiaceae > Paraburkholderia > Paraburkholderia phytofirmans_A. The sequence continues at coordinate 945,176 of NZ_JAQQDJ010000001.1, read as the reverse complement.
ATTTTACCCGATGCCGACCAGAGTTGGCGCTTCAGCGCTTACTCTGGTCCCATACAGAGTTGCGGGCCGACTGGCTGGAATTTGCATCATCCTGAATGATCCGGTCGCGACGACACCTGGAAAAACAACCTTGCAAGAGAACTCTTCGATACTGACGCCTGTTCAGCGCCGCGCCTTCATCTGGCTGGCTATCGCGCTGGGCGTCGGCATTCTGCTCTGGCTGCTGAGTCCGGTTCTCACGCCGTTTCTGCTCGGCGCGATTCTCGCGTACATTCTGCAGCCGGGCGTGGCGTGGATGGTGCGCCGGCGCGTGCCGCGCAGTCTGGCCGCCTTGCTGATGATGCTGCTGTTCACGCTCGTAATGACGCTGCTCGTGCTGCTGGTTCTGGCTGTCATCCAGAAAGAAGCGCCGCAACTCAAGCAACAGGTGCCTGTATTCTTTGCACACGTGAACGCCTGGCTGCAACCCAAGCTGGCCATGCTGGGACTCGCCGATTCGCTCGATTTCGCCAGCATTCGCGATCTCGTCATGGGACAACTGGAAGGCAGCGCGCAAACCGTTGCGGTTTACGCGTGGACCTATATCCGCACGAGCGGCAACGTGATGGTGACCGTGGTCGGCAACGTCGTGCTGGTGCCGCTCGTGCTGTTCTACCTGCTGTACGACTGGAACCGCATGCTCGCGCGTGCGCAGATCGTCGTGCCGCGCCGCTGGCTCGACAAGACGCTGCAACTCGCCCGTGACATGGACCAGATGCTGTCGCAATACCTGCGCGGCCAGTTGCTCGTGATGGGCGTGCTGGCGGTGTTTTACGCGGTGGCGCTGACTATCGCGCGCTTCGAGATCGCCTTGCCGGTCGGTATTTTTACGGGGCTCGCGGTGTTCATCCCGTACATCGGTTTCGCAACCGGCCTCGCGCTGGCGCTGCTCGCGGCGCTGCTGCAATTCGGCGACTGGTACGGCTTCGGCGCGGTCGCGGTGATTTACGGTGTCGGCCAGATCCTGGAGAGCTTTTTTCTCACGCCGCGGCTGGTGGGCGAACGGATCGGCCTGCACCCGCTCGCGGTGATTTTCGCGTTGCTCGCGTTCGGGCAGCTGTTCGGCTTTTTCGGTGTATTGCTGGCGTTGCCGGTCAGCGCGATTCTGTCGGTCGCCGTGCGCGAGTTGCGGCAAAGCTATCTGACGAGCACGCTCTATAACAACTGACTGCTCCTTGACTATTTCGGCCCGTCATACGGCCATTTGCGGCCCAAGCCTCATTTTCGGCATTCACCTACTGTGCTTCGTCAACTGACGCTCGATCTCGGCACCCCGCCGCCATCGACATTCGACAATTTCTTCGCCGGCGCCAACGCCGAGCTGGTCACGCGCCTGCGCGAGCTCGAGAACGCGCTCGCCGCCGGGCCGGTCGCCGATCGCACGTTCTACCTGTGGGGCGAGTCCGGCAGCGGCCGCACGCACCTGTTGCAGGCGCTCGTGCACGAAGCATCGCCGGGGCATGCGCGTTTTGCCGGCCCGCAGAGCAGTCTCGCCGCGTTCAGCTTCGACCCGCGCGTCGCGCTCTATGCAATCGACGATTGCGACGCCTTGTCGGCCGCGCAGCAGATCGCCGTCTTCAACCTGTTCAACGAAGTGCGCGCGCATCCCACCAGCGCACTGGTCGCCGCGGGCAACGCGCCGCCCATCGGCATGACGGTGCGCGAGGATTTGCGCACGCGCCTCGGCTGGGGGCTCGTGTTCCATCTCGCGCCGCTGCCCGACGAAGGCAAGGCCGCAGTGCTGAAACACGCGGCGCGCGAGCGCGGCCTCATGCTCGCCGACGACGTGCCGGCCTACCTGCTCACGCATTTTCGCCGCGACATGCCCAGTCTGATGGCGCTGCTCGACGCGCTCGACCGCTTCTCGCTCGAACAGAAACGCGCGGTCACGCTGCCGCTGTTGCGTACCATGCTGGCTTCCCCCGACGCCGAAGAACGGCGCGGCGCGCCGAGCTCGGCGGCCTCATCCGCGTCATCCGCCGCTTCAAGTAAAATAGGCCCCCATGGCTAACCTTGCACTCTTCGATCTCGACCACACGCTCATCCCCACCGACAGCGACCACGAATGGGGCCGCTTCATGGTGAAACACGGCATGGTCGACGCCGAAAATTTCGCCCGTGAAAACGACCGCTTTTTCGCCGATTACAAAGCCGGCAAGCTCGACATTCACGCCTATCTGATCGCGATGCTCACGCCGCTGTCGAAGTACACGCGCGCGCAACTCGCCGACTTTCACGCGCAGTACATGCACGAAGTCATCAAGCCGGCGATCTTTCCCGTCGCACTGGAACTGGTGAAGCAGCACCGCGAAGCCTGCGACCTGTGTTGCGTGGTCACCGCCACCAACGAATTCATCACCCGCCCGATCGCTCAGGCATTCGGCGTCGACGCGCTGATCGCCTGCGAAGCGGAAACCGTCGACGGCGAGCCGCATTCGCCGTACACCGGCCGCCCCACCGGCACGCCGAGCTACAAGGAAGGCAAGATCGTGCGCACCGAAGCGTGGCTCGCCTCGCTCGGCAAGACGTGGAGCGACTTCGAGCACAGCTATTTTTATAGCGATTCGCACAACGACATTCCACTGCTCGAAAAAGTTACAGACCCGATCGCGACCAATCCCGACGACACATTGCGCGCCCATGCGCAGGCCAAAGGCTGGCGCATCCTCGAACTCTTCCAACCCTCGTGATCAAAAAATTTATCCGCAAGCTATTCGGCCAGGACGCGGCACCCGCTGACGACACCCTGCCCGCCGAAGCCGAAACAGACGAAACCGGCAGCGCGCCCGCGCGCACTCCGTCAGGCGCGAGCAAAGCGCGCCGCAAACCCGCCCGTTCCAGCGCGCCCGTCAAGACCGTGCGCGATCCGGACGTGCCGGTCATCATTCCGCACGACGTGCACGGCATCGACCAGGCGCTGATCTCGAGGAACGCGATTCGCGTGACCGAAGGTCTGCAACAGGCGGGGCACCGCGCGTTCATCGTCGGCGGGGCGGTGCGCGATCTGCTGCTCGGCATCAAGCCGAAAGACTTCGACGTCGCCACGGACGCCACGCCCGAACAGGTGCAAAAGCTGTTCCGCCGCGCGCGCATCATCGGCCGGCGGTTTCAGATCGTGCACGTGCAGTTCGGTCAGGAAATCATCGAGACCTCGACGTTCCGCGCGCTGGTCGATCCGCCCGCGGCCGACGCGCCTCCGGCTCGCCGCCTGAAACGTGACGAACTCGACCGCCGCACCCACGCGGTGGACGCGAGCGGCCGCGTGCTGCGCGACAACGTGTGGGGCGAGCAGCACGAAGACGCCACGCGCCGCGACTTCACGATCAACGCGATGTATTACGATCCGGCCACGCAAACCGTGCTGGACTATCACAACGGCATGGCCGACATGCGCGCGCGTTTGCTGCGCATGATCGGCGACCCGGCCACGCGTTATCGCGAAGATCCGGTGCGCATGCTGCGCGTGGTGCGTTTCGCGGCGAAGCTCGACTTCGAGATCGAGGACAGCACCCGCGAGCCGATCGCCAACATGGCCGATCTGATCAACAACGTGCCCGCCGCACGTCTGTTCGACGAGATGCTCAAGCTGATGCTGTCGGGCCATGCGCTCGCGTGCTTGAAGCGCCTGCGCCAGGAAGGCCTGCATCATGGCCTGCTGCCTTTGCTCGACGTGGTGCTCGAGCAGCCCATCGGCGAAAAATTCATCACGCTCGCGCTGAACAATACGGATGCCCGCGTGCGCGCCGGCAAGCCGGTGTCGCCGGGCTTCCTGTTCGCCACGCTGTTGTGGCACGACGTGCAGCAGCGCTGGCAAAAATTTGAAGCGAACGGCGAATATCCAGTGCCCGCGCTGCATCGCGCGATGGACGACGTCCTCGACATGCAAACGGAGAAACTCGCGATCCACAAACGCTTCTCGTCGGATATGCGCGAGATCTGGGGCCTGCAATTGCGCCTCGAAAAACGCTCCGGAAGAAGCGCGCTGAAGCTGCTGGAACACCAAAGATTTAGAGCGGGGTATGATTTCCTCCTGTTGCGCTGCGAATCGGGCGAACTCGACGAGTCGGTCGGTGCGTGGTGGACGGAGTTCATAGAAGGAGACATCGCCGCGCGTGAGGCATTGCTCACGCAAGGCGGGAAGGACCGAAGCCCCAGAAAACGACGGCGGCGCAGCAGCGGCGGTAGAAACCGCAAGCCGGGGGACGGATTGGAGGGCGGCACGCCAGCCGAACGCACAGCCGACGACGCGAGCCAAGACGGCCCGCACGAAGACTGACACAGCGTTGGCTGTTGCCGTCGAACGATAGTTGCAGGAAGTTATGCCATGACGGTTGCTTATCTCGGCCTCGGCGCGAATCTCGGGGACGCGCGCCAGACCCTGAAAGACGCAGTGGTGTGCCTCGCACAACAGCACACCATCTCCGTGCTCGCCAAGTCGAGCCTGTATCGCACTGCCCCGATCGACGCGGGCGGTGACGATTATTTCAACTGCGTCGTGAAGATCGATACGACGCTCCCCGTGCGGCATCTGCTGGCGCTCTGTCACAAGATCGAGCATCAGTTCGGCCGCGAGCGGCCGTTTCGCAATGCACCGCGCACGCTCGATCTGGACATCCTGCTATTCGGCGATCAATCGATCGATGAAGCCGATCTGATCGTGCCGCATCCACGTCTGGTCGAACGGGCATTCGCGCTGGTGCCGCTCGTCGAGATCGATCCTTCGCTCGTCATCCCGCAACACGGCCGCGCCGAAGCGCTGCTCAGCGGTGTGACCGATCAGCGCATCGAGAAAGTGAAGGGGCCTTGCCAGTGCCCTATGCTCAATGCATTGGCCGCAGGTGAAAGCGCCACCCCTAAAGGCGGTTGCGAATGAATTCAACGCCGCTTACCGTCACGGCGCCGCAACTGCGGCCTCCGTTCGGCTATCTCGCGATCGAAGGACCGATCGGCGTCGGCAAGACCTCGCTCGCACGGCGCCTCGCGCAACGCTGGTCGATGCAGGAACTGTTCGAACGGCCGCAGGACAATCCTTTCCTCGAACGCTTTTATCGCGACACTGCGCGTTACGCGCTGCCTACGCAATTGCACTTCGCCTTGCAGCGCGCGCAGCAGGCTCAGGACGTGAGCGCGGCACACGTGTCGGGCACACCGCTGGTCGCCGATTTCATGACGCAGAAGAACGACATCTTCGCGCGTCTGACGCTGCAGGAAGACGAGTGGCAGTTGTATCGCGCGCTCGCCGCGCGCATCGACGTCAATGCGCCGGCACCGGACTTCGTGGTCTATCTTCAGGCGAGCCCGGAAGTGTTGTTCGCGCGAATCCAGAAGCGCGCGGTGCCGATGGAGCTGCAGATTTCCGACGCGTATCTGCACGCCCTGTGCGACGCGTACAACGAGTTTTTCTATCACTACGACCGCACGCCCGTGCTGACGGTCAATGCCGAACATCTGAATCCGCTCGACTCGGACGCGGACCTTGCGCTACTCGCCGAACGCATCGAAACCATGCGTGGCCGCAAGGAATTCTTTGTCAAAGGCACGTCGCTGTAAGCGGCGCGGCCACCTCTCTTTTCTCAACGGATTGACCCCATGACCTATTTGCAGGAAGCGAGCCGGAACGCCATCACCGTGCCGAAACTGCAGGCAATGCGCGATGCCGGCGAAAAAATCGCCATGCTCACCTGCTACGACGCGAGCTTCGCCGCGCTGCTGGACCGCGCGGGCGTCGACGTGTTGCTGATCGGCGATTCGCTCGGCAATGTGCTGCAAGGCCAGACGACCACCCTGCCCGTGTCGCTCGCCGACATCGCGTATCACACGGCTAGCGTGGCGCGCGCGCGGCCCGCGGCGCTGATCGTGGCCGACTTGCCGTTCGGCACCTACGGCACGCCGGAGGACGCGTTCAGAAGCTCCGTGGAATTGATGCGCGCCGGCGCGCAGATGGTGAAGCTCGAAGGTGGAGAATGGCTGGCGGACACGGTGCGCTTCCTGGTGGAGCGCTCGATTCCTGTATGCGCGCACGTCGGTCTGACGCCGCAATCCGTGCATGCGTTCGGTGGCTTCAAGGTGCAGGGCAAGACCGAAGCAGGCGCGACGCAGTTGATGCGCGACTCGCTCGCCGTGCAGCAGGCCGGCGCGCAATTGATCGTGATGGAAGCGATTCCGACGCTGCTCGCCAGCGACGTCACGAAGCAGTTGCGTATTCCGACGATCGGCATCGGCGCGGGCCTGGATTGCTCGGGTCAGGTGCTGGTGCTGCACGACATGCTGGGCATTTTCCCCGGCAAACGCCCGCGCTTCGTGAAGGATTTCATGCATGGACAGCCGAGTATTCTGGCGGCGGTCGAAGCGTATGTAGCGGCGGTGAAGGACGGTTCGTTTCCTGGGCCGGAGCACACGTTCTGAGTTTCAAATCGATCGAGTTTGCGGCAAAGCGGGCGGCTTCGTGCCCGTTTTGAGATCGATCCGATATTGCATGCAAAGCCGGTTGTCTATCTTCGTCTTCCTGTTTATGCGGCCTCGCCGCGAGCCGAGGAGAGACCGCCATGAGCCCATTCTGCCTGATCGACGTAGCGGGAATCCGCGATCACGCCACCGTGCCGCATGACGTGCGCGAGTCGGGTTTGCATGCGAGCTTGAGCGCCTGGATGATTCGGCTGCTGCGTGTATTTCGCGGTTGAGGCGTGGGCGGCGGCCCCGCTTCGCATTGATTGCCGCAGTTAGCGGCTTGCGCTCTCACCTCTATCAGCCCACGATCCGCGCCGGTACCGCGCCTCGCAGTGCATTGCACACCATTAGCGCTTCGGCGTTTTGCAGATCGGTCCGCGTCAGCACACGTTCGCCCGCCTGCAGTTCCGACGCGTCCTCAAGCAAAACGCTACGCATCACGCCGGGCAGCACGCCCGATGCGAGCGGCGGCGTCCACCAGCGTCCAGCCAGTTTCACAAACACATTCGAGCGGCCGCCTTCGGTCAACTCGCCTTGCGCGTTGAAGAACAGCGTGTCGAATGCGCCCTTCGCTTCGGCTTCGCGCCAGCCGCGATCGTATTCGGCGCGGCGCGTGGTTTTGTGGTGCAGCAGCGGGTCGGCGGCGTCGGTTGCCGGGAATGCGTGATCGGGTCCAAGCAGCACGCCGGCGGTCGGTTCGGCTAGCGGCGTCAACACTGCAGCCGTGATCTGAATCGTGCCGTTTTTGCTCAGCGCAAGCCGCATGCGATGCGGCGTATGCGCGGGCAGCGACGCGCATTTCGTAGCGATCTCTGAGCTAATGGCGTTTGCGTCGTCGAACTTGAAGCCGAGCGTCGCGGCGCTCGATGACAGTCGCGCGAGATGGCGAGACAGGTGCCGTACGCCCTCTTCGCGCGTCGCATACATCGTTTCGAATAGCTCGAAACCGGGCTCGGCGCCGGTCAGAAAGCTGGCCTTCAATTGGCACTCCGCATATTCGTCGGCGGCGACGCTGTCGAGCACGATGCCCGCGCCGACGCCCATCTTGCCCTCCAGACGACCGGTTTGCGTCGACGGGCTCAACGTCAGTGTGCGGATCGCGACGGACAAGCAGAAGTCGCCGCAATCGGTCTGGTTTGCATCGCGCGTGGTCGCCGCCGCGGTGTCAGCGCACGATGAAGGCGCGTCCAGCCAACCAATCGCGCCGGTGTAGAGTCCGCGCGGCGTGCTCTCGAGTTCATCGATCAACTGCATCGTGCGATGCTTCGGCGCGCCGGTGATCGAGCCACAGGGAAACAGCGCGCGCAACGTCTGAGCGAACGACGTGGCGGGCTTTAGCGTTGCCTCCACTGTCGAGGTCATTTGCCACACCGACGCATATGGCTCGACCGAGAACAGCGCCGGCACCTTGACCGAACCCGTTTGCGCCACCCGCGACAGATCATTGCGCAACAGGTCGACGATCATCACGTTTTCGGCGCGATTTTTCGGATCGTTGCCGAGGAATTCGGCGGCGCGCCGATCCGCCGCCGGATCGTCCGAGCGCGGGGCCGTGCCTTTCATCGGCCGCGCACGCAACGTCGCGCTCTGCTTCTCGATGAAGAGTTCCGGCGAACACGACAGCACCCACTGTCCACCGGGCAATGCAATCAGCGCGCCATACGGCACCGGCTGACGCGCCCTCAACCGTCGATACAGCGCGGTGGGCGAGCCGAATACATCGAAACCGAGCCGGTACGTGTAGTTGACCTGATAGGAATCGCCGGCGCGCAGAGCCGAGTGAATCGCATCGATCGCCGCGTCGAACTGCGCCGGGTCGACGCTCGCGCGCACGTTCACCGTGCCCGCCACCGATGGCTCGGCCGCGCCTTCATCGCGCGCCATGAGCCACGCGTCGACCTCTTCACGACTGAGCTTCTCGCAACGTTCGAACAATAAAAAACGCAGCGTGGCATCGCCACGCTGCGTTTTCAAAGACCGGTTCAAATCTCCGTCGAGAAGATTCCGGCCGAACTCATAGTCGGCGAGCACGACGGCATGCAAACCACGCTGCGTCTGCGCGGCCACGGTTTCGCACACGGCTTCGAGCTGCGCGGCGTCCGCACATACCCGTTCATGCACAAAACCCGCGTACAGACGACTCGACCGGCGCGCCGCCGTCGCGTCGCAATCGTCGAGCAACGCGAACACTGCGCCGCGCTCATCTGCCGTCATACCTACCGCCAACTTCAAACCGCCATTAATCGAAGAAGCTCTTCACCCGGTCGAACCAGCTCTTGCTTTGCGGGCTATGCCGCGAGCCGCCTTCAACCAGCGCCTTTTCGAACTGCTTGAGCAGATCGCGCTGCGGCTCGGTGAGTTTGACCGGCGTTTCGACTTGCACGTGCACGTACAGATCGCCGGCAATGCTCGAACGCAGCCCCTTGATGCCCTTGCCACGCAAACGGAACGTCTTGCCCGACTGCGTGCCTTCCGGCACGGTGAAGCTGGCGCGGCCCGCGAGCGTCGGCACTTCGATTTCGCCGCCGAGTGCCGCGGTGGTGAACGGAATCGGCATCTGGCAATGCAGGTCGTCGCCGTCGCGTTCGAACACCGAGTGCTGCTTGATGTGAATCTCGACGTACAGATCGCCCGACGGGCCGCCGTTGATACCCGGTTCGCCGTTGCCGGCGGAACGAATCCGCATGCCGTCGTCGATACCTGCCGGGATCTTTACTTCCAGCGTCTTGGTTTCCTTCACCTTGCCCGCGCCGTGGCAGTGCGCGCACGGGTCAGGAATGTAGGTGCCGGTGCCGTGACACTTCGGGCAGGTTTGCTGAATGCTGAAAAAACCTTGCGACATCCGCACCGAACCCGAACCGCTACAGGTCGGGCAGGTTTCCGGCTTGGTGCCGGGCTTGGCGCCCGAACCATGACAGATTTCGCACGAGACCCAGCTCGGCACGCGAATCTGCGTGTCGTAGCCGTGCGCGGCCTGTTCCAGCGTGATTTCCATGCTGTAGCGCAAGTCGGCGCCGCGGTACACCTGCGGACCGGCGCGGCCGCCGCCGCGTGCGGCGCCACCGGCCGCCTGGCCGAAGATGTCGCCGAAAATATCGCCGAATGCGTCGGCAAAGCCGCCGAAGCCTTGCGCCCCGGCACCGCCCATGTTCGGATCGACGCCTGCGTGGCCGTACTGATCGTACGCGGCACGCTTTTGCGAGTCCGAGAGCATTTCATAGGCTTCCTTCACCTCTTTGAAATGCCCTTCCGCATCCTTGTTGCCCGGATTGCGGTCGGGGTGGTGCTTCATCGCCAGCTTGCGATAAGCCTTCTTGATTTCGTCGTCGCTCGCGTTCTTTGCGACGCCCAGAACCTCGTAGTAATCCCGTTTCGCCATATCGGTTCAACGCCACTCGCGCAATGCGCACGGTGGCTCCTCTTGAATGCTGGAGTCTCACGACTCGTCCGGCCGCTGTTTCATGCCGCCTGAATGCGGCTCAAAACAACGCCCTCCATAAAACAAATGTGCCCGGAGAGCCTAAAAGGCTCGCCAGGCGAGATAACCGCTCTTGCACGTTTGCTGTCCCGCTGTCTGACAAGACGGGGGCGCAGTCTCTGGTGCAGCCGGGCCGCACACAGGGTTGTGTGCGGCTTTACGGTCGAAACGCGACCTGGCTTTAGTCTTTCTTGACTTCCTTGAACTCGGCGTCGACCACGTCGTCCTGCTGCTGGCTCGCGCCACCCGCCGTTGCACCCGGACCTGCCGCGCCGGCTGCCGCAGCTTCGGCACCTTGCGCCGCCTGCATGTCGGCGTACATCTTCTCGCCCATCTTCTGCGAGGCGGTGGCCACCACTTCGATCTTGGCTTCGATCGCGGCCTTGTCGCTCGAACCGCTCTTCAGCGTTTCTTCGAGGTCCTTCAGCGCGGCTTCGATCTTTTCCTTCTCGGCAGCTTCCAGCTTGTCGCCGTATTCGGTCAGCGCCTTCTTCGTGCTGTGGACCAGCGCGTCGCCCTGGTTGCGAGCATCGGCCAGTTCACGCAGCTTGTGATCTTCCTCAGCGTTAGCTTCGGCGTCCTTCACCATCTTCTCGATTTCGGCTTCGGACAGACCCGAGTTTGCCTTGATCGTGATGCGGTTTTCCTTGCCGGTCGCCTTGTCTTTCGCGCCGACGTGCAGAATGCCGTTCGCGTCGATGTCGAAGCTCACCTCGATCTGCGGCGTGCCGCGCGGTGCCGGCGGAATGCCTTCGAGGTTGAACTCGCCCAGCAGCTTGTTGCCGGCTGCCATTTCGCGTTCGCCCTGGAACACCTTGATCGTCACGGCGCCCTGATTGTCGTCAGCCGTCGAGTAGACCTGTGCGTGCTTGGTCGGGATCGTGGTGTTCTTGTTGATCATCTTCGTCATCACGCCGCCGAGCGTTTCGATGCCGAGCGACAGCGGGGTCACGTCGAGCAGCAGAACGTCTTTGCGGTCGCCCGACAGAACCTGGCCTTGAATCGCGGCGCCCACGGCCACGGCTTCGTCCGGGTTCACGTCACGGCGCGGATCCTTGCCGAAGAACTCTTTGACCTTTTCCTGCACCTTCGGCATGCGGGTCATACCGCCGACCAGAATCACGTCGTCGATTTCGCCGACCTTCACGCCCGCGTCCTTGATCGCCACGCGGCACGGCTCGATCGTGCGTTCGATCAGCTCTTCAACCAGCGCTTCCAGCTTGGCGCGCGTGATTTTCAGGTTCAAGTGCTTCGGACCCGACGCGTCGGCCGTGATGTACGGCAGGTTGATTTCGGTTTGCTGGCTCGACGACAGTTCGATCTTCGCCTTTTCAGCCGATTCCTTCAGGCGTTGCAGCGCGAGCACGTCTTTCGACAGATCGACGCCCTGTTCCTTCTTGAACTCGGCAATGATGTAGTCGATGATGCGCTGGTCGAAGTCTTCACCGCCCAGGAACGTATCGCCGTTCGTGGACAGCACTTCAAACTGCATTTCACCGTCCACATCTGCGATTTCGATGATCGACACGTCGAACGTACCGCCGCCCAGGTCATACACCGCGATCTTGCGGTCGCCCTTTTCGGCCTTGTCCAGACCGAATGCCAGAGCGGCTGCGGTCGGTTCGTTGATGATCCGCTTCACTTCCAGACCGGCGATGCGGCCTGCATCTTTGGTGGCCTGACGCTGGCTGTCGTTGAAGTACGCGGGAACCGTGATCACGGCTTCCGTGACCGGCTCGCCGAGATAGTCTTCAGCGGTCTTCTTCATCTTGCGCAGCGTTTCCGCCGAGATTTGCGGCGGCGCGAGCTTCTGATCGCGCACTTCGATCCATGCGTCGCCGTTGTCGGCCTTCATGATCTTGTACGGCATCAGCGCGATGTCTTTCTGAACTTCTTTTTCTTCGAAGCGGCGGCCGATCAGGCGCTTGACCGCGTACAGCGTGTTCTTCGGGTTCGTGACCGACTGACGCTTCGCAGGCGCGCCGACGAGAATCTCGCCGTCTTCCATATAAGCGATGATCGACGGCGTGGTGCGCGCGCCTTCCGAGTTCTCGATCACCTTGACCGAATTGCCTTCCATGATCGCCACGCACGAGTTGGTCGTGCCGAGGTCGATACCGATGATTTTGCCCATTTTTACTATTCTCCTAACTTTGATCGCTGCGGGAAGCGCCTTGTTTGCCCTGCCGGCGGTAAGGCGATCCGCTCTCAATTCCTACCTGCACTCAACATAAGTGCGTCCGCATCGTTTTCAAGACCTCTTTTACGATGCGGTCTTTAATTTTTTTCAATCGGGCGAACTTTTGCCCGAAATTGTTCTATCGGCCTGAGCGCCGCTTGCGGCGTCGGCCATTTTGCCCGCTTGGGCTGCCCGAATCTTCTCCCGTGCGGCGGTGACCGCGGCCGCAGCTTTGATTTGCTCAAGGCCTTACTAGCCGAGTCGTTTGCCGCGGTAGAAGAAGAGCCATGTGGGCACGCCATGCACTATGAAGCGCCGGCCCGGTTCGCGATGCCCGTCAACGTTGCTGTGAAACCATTGAGGCCGAGCGTGGAGGCATTAACGGAAAGCTCAGCCATGGCACCGCGCTGCCCGCCGGACGAAATGCCTTACCGGACCTTCTGCGCTTACTTCGGTGCGGCGACGGTCACGAGTGCCGGACGCAGCACGCGATCGGCGATCACGAAGCCCTTTTGCAGCACGGCTACCACGGTGTTCGGCTCCTGCTCGGCCGGCACCATGGAAATGGCCTGATGACGGTGCGGATCGAACTTCTCGCCAACCGGATTCAGGGCAACGACGCGACCCTTTTCCAGCGCGCCGGTAAGCTGGCGCAGCGTGAGCTCGACCCCTTCGCGCACCTTCTGCAGGTCGTCGGACGAGTGGGCAACGGCTGCCTCGAGACTGTCGACCACCGGCAGCAGATGCTCGGCGAAGCTCTCGATTGCAAACTTGTGCGCTTTGGCGACATCTTCCTGAGCGCGGCGGCGGACGTTTTCGGTCTCAGCCTTGGCCCGCAGGAAGCTCTCCTGCAGTTCGGCGATCTTCGCTTCAGCTTCGGCCAAAGCCGTCTGCTCTGCGGTGACCGGCGAGTCGGTTGCGGCGTTGGCCGCCGCTTCCTGCTGAGGTGCCGCGGCCTCGGCGGCCTGGCGCGCGGTTTCGTCGGCGGGCGTGGGATTCTGGCTCGTCGGGTTCTCTTGCGTGTTTTCCATGTCGCTGAAAGTCGTTAAATAGGTGAAAGCGAGGTAAAAGCCAACGGTGGCAGGCAACACATCAAACCTGGCGCGGTTTGTGCGTTGCAAAATCGCGACAGACAACTTCGCGAGTCACCGTAAATCAAAACGGCAGATGAGGCCGGGAACAACCATTTCAAGCGGTTCTCCCGGATCTTTTCGCACCGCGGACGCGCCGCAGAAATGCCCAGTTACAACCATTATTGCTGCGCAATCAGATTGAGATTGAGTGCTGCTGACAAGTGGCCTATGCTCCACTTAAGCATCGGAAAAGACGCGTTAACCCTAATCTGACGTAAACCTTTCCGATTTATTGCAATTCCCACCCGATTCGCCCGTCTTTATCCTGAACCTTCCCGAGGGGAGTACCGTGAAACTGACCTTTGCAATCTCGGTGGTCGCATTGGTTCTGATTGCGGGCACCACGACCATCTGCATGTCCGGGGCTGTCAACGACCACACTACCGAATACGGCGGTGTGCACGCGACCATGGAACAGCTGTTCAACCCCCACCTGAAAGTTTGTCGATAGTGCGCCTGTCGCGTTTGGTCGGCCGGCCGTGCAATGCGGCCGCCGGCTCGCGATACGTCTTGCGCCGCTCCTGTTCGACCTGCCGCTTGACCTTGCTCTCTTCGGTTTCCGCATAAAGCGTTTGCGCGACGCTCGCCGGGCCGCGCACGTCGCATACGCCCAGCACTTCCACCTGCCACACAATCCGCTCGATCTCGATCTCGACCAGGTCGCCGACCCGCACGTCTTTAGCCGGCTTGACGCTGGCACCGCCAATCCGCACGTGTCCTTTTTCGACCGCGTCCGCCGCGAGCGAGCGCGTCTTGAAGAAGCGCGCCGCCCAGAGCCATTTGTCGATGCGCAGCTTCGCGCCCGCGTCAGTTGCAATCCTGTAGTTCATGAGCCTGTTCAAGCTCCCGTCGTATGCGGCACCGGCAGCGCCTGCACGGGCCAGCCCTGCAGATTCTGCGCAACGATTTCGCCCAGCGCGGCAATCCACGCCTGCGAGGCATTCAGGCAGGGAATCCGATGGAAATCCTTGCCGCCCGCATGGAGGAATTCGTCGCGCACTTCCATGCCGATTTCCTCGATGGTTTCAAGGCAGTCGGCTGTAAAGCCCGGACAGAACACGTCGGCGCGCCGTACGCCCGCCGCGCCCAATTCCTTCAACGTGGGCGCCGTGTACGGCTGCAACCATTCGGCCTTGCCGAAACGCGACTGGAACGTGATCCGGCATTCCACCTGCGTCAGTTCGAGCGCCTGCATCAGCAGCGCGCCGGTTTGCTGGCATTGCTCGTGGTACGGGTCGCCGAGATCCAGCGTGCGCTTGGGCACCCCGTGGAAACTCAGCACCAGCTTGTCGCCCGCGGCGAAATCCGGCCGGCCATGCTGATGCCAATAGTGATGCACCTGCGCGGCAAGCGCCGCAATGTAGGCCGGGTGATCGGCGTACTGGCGCACTGTGCGGATTTCCGGCTGATTGCGCATGCGCTTGAGCGCCGAAAAGGCGTCGTCGAACGCGGTGGCGGTGGTCGACGACGAGTACTGCGGATACATAGGCATCAACAGCACGCGTTCGGCGCCCGCCAACTTCAGCTGGTTCAGCATGGCCGGGATGCCCGGCGTGCCGTAGCGCATCGCGTAATCGACCAGCACCGTGTAGTCGTTCAGTTGCAACAGATGGCGCAGGCCTTCCACCTGCTTCTCCGTGTGGACGCGCAGCGGTGAGCCTTCGGGCATCCACACTGCAGCGTACTTCTTGGCGGAAGCGACGCCCCGAATCGGCAAAATCAGCAAGCGCAGGATGATCTGCCAGAGCAGCGCCGGAATTTCGACTACCCGCGGATCGGACAGAAACTGCGCGAGATAGCGGCGGACCGCGCGCGGCGTCGGCGCGTCGGGCGTGCCGAGATTGATCAGCAGCACGGCGACACGATGTGACGTGGCGTTCTGGGAGGGCCGCTCGAGGTCGAAGCGCATAGGCAGCAAAGTACCGGTGTTGGCGGAGAGTCGGTTGAGGTGGGGTTCATTATAGCGGCGCGGTTCATGCACCGGTCCGCCGCACACCCCTGGCCATTCGGCCAATTGGCAAGCCGCGCGCCGTCACGCATTATTTGCGGCAGGAGTAGGAGCCAAGCGCGGCTGCGGCCAGGTGTCGAAGCCGCCTACTGCTGGCTGAGAGTCAGCGAAAGCAGGCGCGCGGTGATATCCACAATCGGGATCACGCGGTTGTAGGCCATGCGGGTCGGCCCAATCACGCCGAGCGTGCCGACGATCTTGCCGTTCACCTCGTACGGCGCGGTGACCACGCTCATTTCCTCGATCGGTACGAGATTCGACTCGCCGCCGATGAAAATCTGCACGCCCGCCGCGTGACTCGATACGTCGAGCAACTGAAGGAGACTGGTCTTTTGATCGAACACATCGAACAGCTTGCGCAAGCGCGCCATGTCCGACGAAAGGTCGGCCACTTCGAGCAGGTTGCGCTCGCCGGAAATCAGCACGGTTTCGCCCGTGTCCGATTCGTCCGTGCTGGCCGTGACGGCGGCGTGCATCAGCGTGGTCATGTCGCCGCGCAGCTCGTCGATCTCTTCGCGCAGGCGGCGCCGCACGTCGTCGAACGAAAGGCCCGCGAAGTGCGCGTTGATGTAGTTGGAAGCTTCGACCAGTTGCGAGGGCGAGAAGTCGCGCTGAGTCGCCATGATGCGGTTCTGCACGTCGCCTTCCGGCGTGACGATGATCAGCAGAATGCGCTTGTCCGACAAACGCATGAACTCGATCTGCTTGAACACGTGGCTGCGCCGCGGCGTGAGCACCACACCGGCGAACTGCGACAGGTTGGACAGCACGCTGGCCGCCGCCGCAACGATTTTCTGCGGCTCGCCTGCCTGCAGCGTAGTCTTGACGGTACGCGTCACAGCTTCTTCATCAGCGGCGGACTCCACTGTGAGCATGGTGTCCACGAACAGGCGGTAACCGCGCGGTGTGGGAATGCGGCCCGCGGAAGTATGCGGACTGATCACGAGCCCCAGGTCCTCGAGGTCGGACATCACGTTGCGGATCGTTGCTGGACTCAGTTCGAGGCCCGAATAGCGCGACAACGTGCGCGAGCCGACCGGCTGACCTTCGGCGATGTAGCGCTCGATCAGCGTTTTGAGGAGGGTTTGTGCGCGAGGATCTAGCATGAGGGAAAATTTTAGCTCAATGGCACGACTACCGCGAGCGCTAGGGGCGCCCATCCCTGACGAACGCGCCGCCGTTTGCGAGGGCGGCGCACTGCCTTCGGTCCGGCCCGCGAGCCGGCGTTCCGCCCGGCGCTTTACGGACCGCCTTGCGAGCCGCCTTCTGGGCGGTCCGGCTGCCGGCACCCCGCCGCACTTTAACCGGCGCACATGTCATCAAGGCTTCACCATTCTAACGATAATCGCGAGATGCGCTTACGGCCCGCGCGCGCCGGCCCGCTACCGGGTCTGTCTGCGGTTCTTTTCAGGCCCTACCTATGGTGTAATGCCGGCATGCAAGTGACCAGCCAGTTCAAGACCGTCGCGCTCGTCGGGCGCAACAATACGCCGGGCATCGCCGAGCCGTTGACCGAGCTCGCCTCGTGCATCGCGAAGCGCGGCTTCGAGGTCGTATTCGAAGCCGACACCGCCGCCGAGATCGGCGTTACCGACTACCCGGCGCTGCGTCCCGCCGAGATCGGCGCGCGCGCCGACGTTGCGGTCGTACTGGGCGGCGACGGCACCATGCTCGGCATCGGCCGCCAGCTCGCGCCGTATCGCACGCCGCTGATCGGCATCAACCACGGGCGGCTCGGCTTCATTACAGACATTCCGATCTCCGACATGCGCGAGATCGTGCCGCAAATGCTGTTGGGCAATTTCGAGCGCGAGGAGCGCGTGCTGCTCGAAGCGCGCATCATGCGCGGCGGCAATCCGATCTATCACGCATTGGCCTTCAACGACGTGGTGGTCAACCGCAGCGGCTTCTCGGGTATGGCGGAGCTGCATGTCTCGGTGGACGGCCGCTTCATGTACAACCAGCGCTCGGACGGTCTGATCGTGGCCACGCCCACCGGCTCGACCGCCTACGCGCTGTCGTCGCAAGGGCCGATTCTGCATCCGCAATTGCAGGGCATCGTGCTGGTGCCGATCGCGCCGCACGCGCTCTCCAACCGGCCGATCGTGCTGCCGGACGACTCGAAGGTGAGCATCCAGATCGTTTCGGGCCGCGAAGTGAACGTCAATTTCGACATGCAGTCGTTCACCTCGCTCGAACTGGGCGACACGATCGAAGTGCGCCGCTCGCGTCACACGGTGCCGATGCTGCACCCGGTCGGCTACAGTTTCTTCACCACGCTGCGCAAGAAACTGCACTGGAACGAATACCCGTCGCACGAAGAAGACCCCAAGCCCTGAGCGGCAAGCACACCGGAACGCGAACGCCGCCGCTGCCGAAACCCGAACATCAAGCTCACCAGACGACCTCCATGCTTCGCCACCTCTCGATACGCGACTTCGTCATCGTCGCCGCGCTCGACCTCGAATTCGACAGCGGCTTTACTGTTTTCTCCGGCGAAACCGGCGCCGGCAAGTCGATCCTGATCGACGCGCTGGCGCTCGCGCTCGGCGCCCGCGCCGATGCGAACGTCGTGCGCACCGGCGAAAGCCGCGCGGACCTCACTGCTGAGTTCGAGACCCATGCGCAGGTCGAGCAATGGCTCGACGAGCAGGCGCTCGGCACGACCGGCGACGATGGCCATCACGGCGGCACGGTAATGCTGCGGCGCGTGGTGGATGCCAACGGCCGCTCGCGCGCCTTTATCAACGGCACCGCGGCCACGCTCGCGCAGTTGCGCGAGGTCGGTGAAATGCTGGTGGATATTCATGGCCAGCACGCGCACCAATTGCTGATGCGTCCCGACGCGCAACGCGAACTGTTCGACACGCACGCGGGCCTGTCGGACAACGCGGCAAGCGTCACGCGGGCATGGCGCACGTGGCGCGAGAAGGTTCAGGCGGTCGAGCACGCGCAATCGCGTGACCGTGAACTGCAACTCGAACGCGAGCGTCTCGCCTGGCAACTCACCGAACTGGACAAGCTCGCGCCGCAACCGGGCGAATGGGAAGAGGTCAACGCCGAGCATCGGCGGCTGTCGCATTCGGCCAATCTGATCGACGGCGTGCAAGCCGCGCTCGGCGCACTGTCCGAATCGGATGAGGCCATGATCACGCATCTGTCCTCGATCGTCTCGAAGGTGCGCGATCTGGCGGAAATCGACCCGGCTTTGAACGACGTGCTGGCCTCGCTGGAGCCCGCCGAAATCCAACTGCAGGAAGCGGCTTATTCGCTGAGCCATTACGCGCAAAAGCTCGAACTCGATCCGGACCGGCTGGCACAAGTCGAAAAACGCCTCGACGCGTTGCATTCCGCCGCGCGCAAATTCCGTCTGCAGCCGGAAACGCTGCCTGAGGAACACGAGGCGCGTCGAGCGCAACTAGCCGCGCTCGACGCGGCCGCCGACCTCGACAGCCTGCACGCCGCCGAAGCCAAGGCCAAAGAAAGCTTCCTGACCGAAGCGAAGAAACTCTCGAAGGCGCGCGCCAAGGCCGGCAAGGCTCTGGGCGCGGCGGTCACCACCGGCATGCAGGAACTGTCGATGAAAGGCGGCAGCTTCGAAGTCGCACTGGTGCCGCTGCCCGAAGGCGGCGCGCATGGGCTCGAACAGGTCGAGTTCCGCGTCGCGGGTCATGCCGGCGTGCCGCTGCGGCCGCTCGCGAAGGTTGCCTCAGGCGGGGAACTGGCGCGGATCAGCCTCGCGCTCGCGGTCATTGCCAGCGCCGCCAGCCCGACACCCACGCTGATCTTCGACGAAGTGGACACGGGCATTGGCGGCGGCGTCGCCGAAGTGGTCGGGCGGCTTTTGCATCAGCTTGGCCAGCAGCGCCAGGTACTGTGCGTGACGCACTTGCCGCAAGTCGCCGCGCGTGGCGACCATCACTTCCAGGTGGCGAAGGCGGGCAATGGCAAAGGCGGCACGGTCAGCAGCGTGACCTCGCTCGACAAGGCAAGCCGCGTCGAAGAAGTCGCGCGCATGCTCGGCGGGTTGGAGATTACGCCGACCACGCGGAAACACGCGAAGGAAATGCTGGCGGCGTAGTTGTTCGTTGGCTGTGAATGCCTTCGCCATCTGCGTCTCGCGCAGGAAAGTCAGCCGCCTGGTTGGCGGCCTGCAAACCAGCACCCACGCAGCTCGCAGACACAGTGCCCGCGGCGAACGATCGATCATAGGTGAGCCGGCGGCCTGACGTCTTGCACCGCCGCGCCTGACCTTGACCTAGCCACCCTTCAAGCCGCGTCGGAGAGCGAACGCCACGAGTTCGCTCACTCCGCCGTTCAATGCACCGACCTACCCAACCCGCTCGCGCAACCTGCGAGCATCCGGTCAACCCTCACCCAAACACGCGCTTCCACAGCGCGAGCACCGCTTCCCGCTCCTTAGCCACCAGCGCCGGCTCGACCCGCGCCTTCTCCATCCCATCCAGCCGCAACTGGTGCTGCAACTTGCGATACGTGCGATACGCCGCGCCCACCGTCTCCGCTTCCTCCTCGCTCATCAGGCCGAAGCGCGACACTTCCCGCAGCAACGCGATGTTGCCGGTATTGCGGATCAGTTCGGGATCGCTCGCCGCGTGCAACAACACCCAGTACTGCACGGTGAATTCGATATCCACCATGCCGCCGCTATCGTGCTTCAGGTCGAACAGCGCCGTATGGTTCGGATGCCCGGCTTCGACGCGCGCGCGCATCTCGACGATCTCCTTCATGAGCGGCGCCGCTTCGCGCGGCGTAGTCAGCACCTGTTCGCGGATGGCCTCGAACTTCGCGCCGATCTCGGCATCGCCCGCGCAGTAACGCGCGCGGCTCAATGCCTGGTGCTCCCAGACCCATGCCGTATTGGCCGCGTCGCCCTCGCGCAACTGGTAACGGCGGAACGCGTCCAGATCGGTGACGAGCAGGCCCGATTCGCCGTTCGGCCGCAGACGCAAGTCGACGTCGAACAGGGTGCCGGCGCCGGTCGCGGTCGTCAGCCAGGTGATCAGGCGGCGCGTGTACGTGGCGTAGACGTCGGCTGCGGCATCGTCGGGGTCGTCGTAGAGGAAGATCACGTCGAGGTCGGACGCGTAACCCAGTTCCTTGCCGCCCAGCTTGCCGTACGCGATCACCGCGAAACGCGGCACGTCGCGATGGCGTTTCGGCAACTGGTTCCAGACGGCCTGGAGCGTGACGTCTAGCACGGCGTCGGCGAGTTCGGACAGCCGGTCGCTCACATGTTCCACGCTCAGCTTGCCGGCCAGATCGATCAGCAAAATGCGAAACACTTCCGCCTGGTGGGCGTGGCGCAGCAGATCCATTTGCTGCTCGACGCCGTCCGCCGAAGCAAGACGCAGGCGCAGCGTGCGCTTGAACTCGGGCCAGTCGAACGGACTGTTGATCGCTTCATCGTCCAGCAATTCGTCCAGCAACTGCGGATGACGGATCAGATAGCCCGCCGCCCAACGCGAACCGCCGAGCACTGACAGCACACGATGCAGCGCTTGCGGATATTCGGTCAGCAGCGCCAGGTACGCGCCGCGCCGGCTCACCGCTTCGAGCAGGTCGAAGAAGCGCGCTACCGTATCGCCGCGGCGCTCCGCAGGTTCCAACGTGCGGGCGGCTTCGAGCGCCCGTTGCGCGACGATGTCGAAACGTTGCCGGCTGCGCTCGGCCAGCCCCGCATAACGCGACGACTGCCAGATCGCGCGCAGTCGCGCGACCAGTTCGCCCGGCTCCGCCACGCCGAGTTCGACGAGGCGCGACTGCAGGGCTTCGTCGGCGCTGTCGTCGGCGAGCGCGCTGCTCCAGACCCATGCGGCGGCGCCGTCTTCGGGTGCGCCACAGCCGTCGCGGCCGTTCACTTTGTCAGCGAAAATCTGGTCGAACTGCTGTTCGACGAATTCGCGATGGGCATCGAGCTTGGCCATCAGCGCGGCGTAGTCGTCGCAGCCCATCGCGTGGGCGAGCGCCGAACGGTCCTCCGGATCGACCGGCATCGCATGGGTCTGCGCATCGTTACGGTATTGCAGACGGTGCTCGAGTTCGCGCAGAAAGCGATACGCCTGCGAGAGCTTCACGCAGACCGACGTGTCGAGCAGCCCATGCGTGGCCGCGTGACGCAGCACCGCAAGCGTCGGCCGCACGCGGAAGCCCGCGTCCTGGCCGCCACGGATCAACTGGAACACCTGCGCGCTGAATTCGATTTCGCGGATGCCGCCCCGCCCGAGCTTGATGTCGTCGGCCTTGTCGGGCCGCATCGACGCGCGCCGCTGCGCCTCCTGGCGAATCTGCAGATGCAGCGCGCGAATCGCGCTGATCACGCCGAAGTCGAGATAGCGGCGATAGACGAACGGCGTGACGATCGCATCGAGCTGCTTCTGCAGCCGCTGCGCCGCATCGCTCGCGCCTTCGGACACGAGGCGCCCCTTGATCCACGCATAGCGCTCCCACTCGCGGCCTTGCACGTAGAAATACTCTTCGAGCATGCCGAGACTGCACACGAGCGGCCCCGAGTCGCCGTTCGGCCGCAGCCGCATATCGACACGGAACACGTAGCCGTCGCCGGTCACTTCGGCGAGCGCGCCGATCAGGCGCTTGCCGAGGCGCGTGAAAAAGTCCTGCGTGGCGATCGGCGAGCGCTGGCCGCCCGAGGTCTCGCCGTCCTCTTCATAAATGAAGATCAAGTCGATATCCGACGACACGTTCAGCTCTCGCCCGCCAAGCTTGCCCATGCCCACCACGCCCAGCGCGAGCCGTTCGCCTTGCGGCCCGCGCGGCTCGCCGTACAACGTTTCGAGTTCCGCCGACAGGACGGCGAGCGCGCGCTGGATCGTCGTCTCCGCAAGGTCGGTCATCGCGCCGGTGACTTCGGCAACATCCGCCTCGCCCGCCAGATCACGCTCCATCACGGCGCAAAAGACCTCGGTGCGCAATTGGCGCAAGGCCCGTTTGAGTGCATCTTCGTTCAATGGCGCGTCGGCTGCGCCGGCCGCCTCGGCGCACAAAGCGTCGAAACGGGCGTCGATACGCTCGCGCGTCAGCGGCCCGGACGCGAGCGCCGCCACCCGCGCCACGAGTTGCGGACGCGCAGCCGCAGCGCGCGCCGCGTAGTGTGAATAGTTGGAACTCAGTAGAGTGGCGTCAGTCATCAAGGGTCTGGCTCGCTCGTTGCTTGATCAGCGTGGTTCAGTTCGCAGTAGCACAGGGGTCAGGCCGCCTCCCGAAAGTCTCGAGACGGCATGCAGACAGGGTTTGCAGGAGGTCCGTCTACGCTTTCCCGTGTGTTACATTTCGTCGTTAATTCGCAAAACTACCATACGCCCACCCGCCGCAGCATGTCCGAGCGAAACGAATCCGCCGACCCGCACGAAACCGTGCAGATCCGGCCTGTGAGCGGAAGCGACCACATCGTGCTGCGTCGGATCCTGCACGTGGTCCTCGCCGTCGCGCTCGTCCTGTACTTCATTGCGATGGGTCTGTTTCTCGGCTTGCGCTACGTAGTGCTGCCGCGCGTGGACTCATTCCGGCCGCGCATCGAAGCCGCCATTTCGGAGAAGCTGCACGCGCAGTTCACGATCGGCAAACTGGCGCCGCATTGGAGCAGCTTCCAGCCGGGTCTGGACGTCACCAACCTGGTGATCCGCGATCACGACGGCAAAGCCGCGCTGACGATCCCGCACGCCACCGCCACGCTCTCGTGGCGCTCGCTCTGGCAATTTCATCCCGCGCTCTCCAGTCTGATCGTCGATCAGCCGGACGTGCTGGTGTCGCGCAGCAGCGACGGCGTGCTCTCGGTGGCGGGCGTGCCGGTGCCGACTCGTCACAGCGGCAACGACACGTTATCCACCTGGCTGCTGCGCCAGCAGGCGATCGTGGTGCGCGGCGGCGCGCTGCGTTGGCGCGATGCGCAGCATGACGCACCGGAACTGGCGCTGCGCGATATTCGTATCGCGATTCTCAACGACGGCTACGATCATCGCCTCGCACTGCAGGCGCCCCCCGACGGCCAGGTGCTGCACGGCCCGCTCGATTTCCGCACCCACTTCAAACACGCGCCGCTCTCCGCGATCGGCAAGCCGATCAATTGGACCGGCCAGGTGTACGTCTCGACCGGCCCGGTCGATCTCCCGACGCTCGCGCGCTACGTCAATTTCCCGATCGAGACGTTTGCCGGGCGTATCGACAACGCCATCTGGATCGACTTCACCGAGGGCCGCATGAAGTCGGCCGGCGGGCAATTGGCCGGCACCGACGTCGCCCTGCGGGTGCGTCCGACCCAGCCGAAGCTGCTCGTGCCAGTCGCCAATTTCTCGTGGCGCCTCGAAGCCGAAGAGGCCGACTACAAACTGCAACTGACCAATCTGCGCGCCGAACTCGGCCAGCCGCCGCTCGACGACGGCACGCCGCTCACCCGTACGCTCGCGTTCACCACGCTCAATGGCCGCTACCGGACCGCCTCGCAGCAACACGGACAACTCGTCAGCGTGAGCGGCGATCGTGTCGATCTGGGCATCCTCGCCGAATTCAGCCGCGCGTTGCCGCTGCCGCGACGCCTGCTGAACAATCTCGTACGCTTCAATCCACGCGGTCTGGTCGCCAACTATGTGATCGAAGTCGAGCGCGGCAAGCCGGAATCCGGCGAGGCAGGCAGCGACCGTTACCCGAGCGGCGCCGAACCGATCGAACATTATCGTTTCAAGGGCGATCTGCAGGGCATCAGCGTCGCCGCCCAGGAACCGCCGCCGGGGCTCACGCCGCTGAACCACCCGCGCGCGGGCATTCCCGGCATCGAGAATCTCTGGGGCAACGTGGATGCCGACGAGACCCGCGGTACCGCTCTGCTCGACACCTCCAATGTCGCCATCACGCTGCCGGGCGTGTTCGACGATCCGCGCCTGAAGCTCGACTATCTGCATGGCCGCGCCGACTGGACCATCACGCCGAAGAAACCGGGCGAAAACCGCCCTGCCTTCACCGTGAAGCTGGCCGATTTCAGCGTCTCGAACGCCGACGTCGCGGCCACCGCCTCCGCCGACTACAGCAACCCCGGCCACGGACGCGGCTCGCTCGATCTGAAAGCCGACTTCCAGCGCGCGCAGGTCACGCGCATCGTCCGTTATCTGCCGACCAGCATCAGCGAGAAGCTGCGCATCTATCTCGGCCACGGCTTGCAGGCCGGCATGTCGCACGGCGCGACCATCGAAATTCACGGCGATCTGACCAAGTTCCCCTACTCGCGCGATCCCAGCGCCGGGCTGTTCCATATCGTTGCGCCGTTCAAGGGCGGCAAGTTCGATCCGACGCCCTTCCCGCCGCGCAAGATGAGGAATGGCACGCCGAACGTGTGGCCGGCGCTCGACGGCATCGACGGCGTGTTCGAGCTCAAGCAGAACGTGCTGCGCTTCGACGTCGACCGGGCGCATTACAAGCAGGTCGCGCTCATGGGCGTCAGTGGCAGGATCGACGATCTCGGCACCAAGGCGTCGAGCCTCGTGATCAAGGGCGATGGCCACGGGCCGCTCGCCGACATGCTCGACTACGTGAACGCCAGTTCGCTCGGCATCATGGCGAAGCACGAAACCGAGAAGGTGCACGCCGAAGGGCCCGCGTCGCTCGCGCTGCAGCTCACGGTGCCGCGTACGCCGAAGCCGCACATCGCCGTGGAAGGCGCGGTCGGCTTCCAGAACAACCGCTTGAGCGTCGACAATGTGCCGCCGCTGTCGCAACTCAAGGGCAAGGTGCATTTCACCGAGCACACGGCGCAGGTGGACCGGCTCTCCGGACAATTCCTCGGCGGCGACGTGCACGCGAACGGCGGCCTGAAGCAGGACGGCACTTATGCGCTCGACCTCGGCGGCCATATCGCTGTCGATGCGGCGCGCGGTCTGAACCTGCACGGCCCGGCCGCGCAGGTGCTGACGCGCATGAGCGGCAGCGCGCCCTACGCGCTCAACGTGCGTGGCGCCAAGGGACGGCTGCCCGAAGTGAAAGCGAACTCCGATCTGACTGGCCTCGCGCTCGACTTTCCCGCACCGTTCAACAAGCCGGTCGGCACGCCGATGCCGCTGCGTTTCGCCGTCAGCCCGGCAGCCACGCCGGGCGAAGCGGGACTGCAGCGCGCCGATCTCACCTTCGGCCCAGTCGCCGCTACCTATCTGCTGCGCTATCAGCCGAAAACGGCGCCGACAGTCGTGCGCGGCGCGGTCGGCGTGAACAAGCCCGCCGACCTGCCGTCCGAAGGCGTGATCGCCGCCGTCGACCTGGACACATTCGACGCGGACGCGTGGCGCGCGCTGATCACGCAGATGCGCAGCAAAGAAGCGCCCGCCCCCGCCGCGGCGACGCCGGTCACGCCGAACCCGACCGTGACACAATTCCTGCCGAGCCGCTTCGCGCTGCACGTCGGCACGCTGACGCTGCTCAAGCGCCACTGGGACAGCGTGATCGTCGGCGCTTCCCATACGGACCGCACATGGCAGGCGAACATCGCTTCGAACCAGGTGTCGGGTCACGTGTCGTGGCTGCCGGGCGCGACGAAAGAATCGCCGGGCACGCTGCAGGCGCGCTTTGCCCGCGTGGTGATTCCGTCAGCCACCGACAAAGACCTGATCGGCCAGGCGATGTCGGCGCCGGCGCAGAACATGCCGTCCATCGATCTGGTGGTCAACGAGTTGATCGTGCGCGACCGCAACGTCGGCCGTCTCGAAGTCGATGCGCACAACTTCGACGAAAACGGCGTGCCGGTGTGGCAACTCGACAAGCTCGACATCACCAACCCCGCCGCCACGCTGACTGCCACCGCGAACTGGCGCACCTCGACCGGCGTCGGCAACAGCGCTGACGAAGCCACGCGCCGCACCGTGTTCGATTTCAAGCTCGATATCAAAGACGCCGGCGCCCTGCTGGAACGATTTGGCCAGCCGCGCACGATCAAGGCCGGCAGTGGTTCGTTGTCGGGCAAGGTGGTGTGGCAGGGCGGCCCGACCAGGATCGACTATCCGACGCTAAACGGCAACCTCGCCGTCGATCTGCGTCACGGCCAGATTCTCAAGGTCGACCCCGGCGTCGCCAAGCTGCTGGGCGTGCTCAGCCTGCAAAGCCTCGCGCGCTTCGCGACGCTGAATTTCCGCGACGTGATCGGCGAAGGCTTGCCGTTTGAACGCGTCACCGGCACCGCGCAGATTCACAACGGCATTGGCCGCACCGAGAACTTCGAAATGGTGACCGCGCCGGCGCGCGCCGAGATGAAAGGCTCGGTCGATCTTGCTCAGGAGACTCAGGATCTGCACGTCCAGGTCGTGCCGACGGTCAGCGCCGGGGCCGCCGTGATCGCCGCGACGGTGATCAATCCGCTGCTCGGACTCGGCGCGCTGGTGGCCGATGTCGCCTTCAGCCAGACCGTCTCGCACGCGTTCGCACGGGACTATGCCATCACCGGTTCGTGGTCGAAACCGCACGTCGAGCGGGTGAGGAGCGATCGCGGTAAGATGGACGCTCCGGCTTCGACCGTGGAAGCGAACTGAGCCTGTATCCGGCCCTTTGTCTGGTCGACAGGCGCCGTGGCGCACCAGCCGCCCTAGCCAGCCTTGAACGACGTACGCGGCGCCAGCGGTTCGCGCCGCCGCCTTGCCGGGAGTTTTTCGAAACGCTCATGAGCGAAACACACGTCTCTTCAACCGTCTCCAGCGGTTCTCTGGAAAGCGCCTTCCGGGTCGCCGCGCTGCAAATGGTGAGCACACCGGATCGCGAGCGCAATCTGGCCGAGGCCGGGCGCCTGATCGCCGAAGCCGCCGCCGACGGCGCGCAACTCGTCCTGCTGCCTGAATACTTCTGCTTCATGGGCTTCAAGGACACGGACAAGCTTGCCGTGCGCGAACCCTATCAGGACGGTCCGATCCAGCGCTTTCTCGCCGACGCCGCGCGTCGCCACCAGGTCTGGGTGATCGGCGGCACGCTGCCGTTGATGTCGCCCGAAGCCTCGCGCGTGCTGAACACCACGCTGGTGTTCGACCCGCAAGGCAACGAGGCTGCGCGCTACGACAAGATCCATCTGTTCAACTTCGAAAAGGGCGAGGAATCGTTCGACGAGGCGCGCACCATCTGCCCCGGCGGCGAGGTCCGCACCTTCGAGGCGCCGTTCGGCCGCGTCGGTCTGTCGGTCTGCTACGATCTGCGCTTTCCGGAGCTGTACCGGCGCATGGGCGACTGCGCGCTGATCGTGGTGCCGTCGGCGTTCACTTACACGACCGGCCGCGCGCATTGGGAAATGCTGCTGCGCGCCCGGGCGGTCGAAAACCAGTGTTACGTGCTGGCCGCGGCGCAAGGCGGCAAACATGAAAACGGCCGCCGCACGTGGGGCCACAGCATGCTGATCGACCCGTGGGGCGAAATCGTCGCGGTGCGCGACGAAGGCGCAGGCGTGGTCGCCGGCAATCTCGAGCGTGCCCGCATCGACGAAGTGCGACAGAGTCTGCCCGCCTGGCGTCATCGTGTGCTCAGTTGATCAACCCTATCCCATTCGCGTGACATTGAAACTGCGGCGCTTCCCTCTCATATAGAGTGTGACTGAAGCGCTAACCGAATCCTTCGTATCGAGCAGAACATACTTCGCATGAACATCATCGAACCCGGTATCCGTAATCTCGCCACCGCCAAGGACATCCTCCTGACGCCCTACGGTCTCGACGAAGCCCTGCTCACCCGCACGCTCGCCGAAATCTTCACGCACAAGATCGACTACGCCGACCTGTACTTCCAGTACACGCGCAGCGAAGCGTGGAGTCTCGAAGAAGGGATCGTG
Organism: Paraburkholderia phytofirmans; assembly: GCF_046028095.1. GTDB lineage: Bacteria > Pseudomonadota > Gammaproteobacteria > Burkholderiales > Burkholderiaceae > Paraburkholderia > Paraburkholderia phytofirmans_A. The sequence goes on along the minus strand of NZ_JAQQDJ010000001.1, from coordinate 917,075 downwards.
AAATCGGGCAGCTTCAGCATCGACCAGGGCGTCGGCGTGCGCGCCGTGTCGGGCGACCGCACGGCGTTCGCCTATTCGGACGACCTGTCGCCCGAAGCGATTCGCCAGGCGGCCATCGCCACGCGCGCCATCGGCAAGGCTGGCGGCGGCAAGCAGAAGATCAAGGTGGCGTCGTCGCTGACCGGCATTGCGGGACGCGATCTGTACCTGCCGGCCGATCCGCTGCATTCGCTCGACGCAACCGCGAAGGTCAAGCTGCTCGAGCGCATCGAAAAGATGGCGCGCGGTCGCGATCCGCGTATCCAGCAAGTCATGGCCGGCCTCGCCGGTGAATACGACGTGGTGCTGGTCGCGCGCAGCGACGGCGGCTTCGCGGCCGATATTCGTCCGCTGGTGCGCGTGTCGGTCACCGTGATCGCCGAGCAGAACGGCCGCCGCGAAATCGGCAGCGGCGGCGGCGGTGGCCGCTTCGACTACGGCTATTTCACCGACGACATACTGTCGGGCTATGTCGACGACGCCGTGCACGCCGCGCTGGTCAACCTCGACGCTCGTCCGGCACCGGCCGGCGCAATGACCGTCGTGCTTGGACCGGGCTGGCCCGGCGTGCTGCTGCACGAAGCGATCGGCCACGGTCTTGAAGGCGACTTCAACCGCAAGGGTTCGTCGGCGTTCGCGGGGCGCATTGGCGAGCAGGTCGCGGCCAAGGGCGTCACCGTGGTGGATGACGGCACGCTGCCGAATCGCCGCGGCTCGCTCAATATCGACGACGAAGGCAATCCGACCCAGTGCACCACGCTGATCGAAGACGGCATTCTGAAGGGCTACATCCAGGACACGCTGAACGCGCGTCTGATGAAGATGCCCGTCACGGGCAATGCGCGCCGTGAGTCGTACGCGGCGTTGCCGATGCCGCGCATGACCAACACGTACATGCTCAATGGCGACAAGGATCCGCAGGAAATCCTCGCTTCCGTGAAGAACGGTTTGTATGCGGTGAACTTCGGCGGCGGCCAGGTCGATATCACCAACGGCAAGTTCGTGTTCTCGGCCTCCGAGGCGTACATGATCGAAAACGGCAAGGTCACGTATCCGGTGAAGGGCGCGACGCTGATCGGCAGCGGCCCGGAATCGCTGAAATACGTGACCATGATCGGCAACGACATGAAGCTCGATTCGGGCGTCGGCGTGTGCGGCAAGGAAGGCCAGAGCGTGCCGGTGGGCGTCGGCCAACCTACGCTGCGCATTGAAAAGATGACGGTTGGCGGAACGGCCTGATTTCGCAATAAACGCATACTTCGTGCATACATTGCGCGAAGCATGCGGATTTTCCGCATTTTTACACCCCACAGCTTGCAAGCGCCGCCTGCCCGGGTTATAAAGTCACTCACCCTTTTTGACCTGCGACCTCATTCGTCATGTCCGCCAAGTTTTATTTTTACTTTTTTTGGCATCTCAGACCGCTGGCGGATCGAGAGGGGTGTTAGTGCACGCAGGACACCAAGAATTCCCGAAAAACCGCCAGCCAGTCTGGCGGTTTTTTTTCGCCTCATGCCTTTGAAACCTTACTTTTGATGATCGTCCGCTCTGGCATTGCTGCTTCATCGCAAACCTGATTGCCCGCGCGAACACGCTACGAACCGATTGGAGAACAACATGCCCCCGCACAACACCGACGATGTCCGCATCCGCGAATTGAAAGAACTCACGCCGCCGGCTCACCTGATCCGTGAATTCGCTTGCGACGAAACGGTGTCCGACGTGATCTACAACTCGCGCACCGCGATGCATCGCATTCTGCATGGCATGGAAGACCGGCTGATCGTGATCATCGGACCTTGCTCGATTCACGACACGAAGGCAGCGATGGAATACGCGGGGCGTCTGATCGAGCAGCGCAAGCGCTTCGCCGGCGAACTCGAAATCGTGATGCGTGTGTACTTCGAAAAGCCGCGCACTACCGTGGGCTGGAAGGGTCTCATCAACGACCCGCACATGGACAACAGCTTCAAGATCAACGACGGCCTGCGCACTGCGCGCGAACTGCTGTTGCGTATCAACGAACTCGGCCTGCCGGCCGGCACCGAATACCTCGACATGATCAGCCCGCAGTACATCGCCGATCTGATCTCGTGGGGCGCGATCGGCGCGCGCACCACCGAATCGCAAGTGCATCGCGAACTGGCTTCGGGCCTGTCGTGCCCGGTCGGCTTCAAGAACGGCACGGACGGCAACGTCAAGATCGCCGTCGACGCAATCAAGGCCGCTTCGCAGCCGCACCATTTCCTGTCGGTCACCAAGGGCGGCCACTCGGCGATTGTCTCGACCGCGGGCAATGAGGACTGCCACATCATCCTGCGCGGCGGCAAGACACCAAACTACGACGCGGACAGCGTCAATGCCGCGTGCGCGGACATCGGCAAGGCGGGTCTCGCCGCGCGTCTGATGATCGACGCGAGCCACGCGAACAGCTCGAAGAAGCACGAGAATCAGATTCCGGTGTGCGCGGATATCGGCCGCCAGATTGCTTCGGGCGACGAACGGATTGTCGGCGTGATGGTGGAATCGCATCTGGTGGCGGGCCGCCAGGATCTGCAGGAAGGCTGCGCGCTGACGTACGGCCAGAGCATCACCGACGCGTGCATCGGTTGGGATGAAAGCGTCGCCGTGCTAGAAGGTCTCGCCGACGCAGTCAAGCAACGCCGTGTGGCACGCGGTAGCGGCAACTAAAAAACCACGCTGATTGCAGTGGTGGTGCACGGGAAACCCGGCTCGATGGATGAGCCGGGTTTTTTGTTAGCCGAACGGACGAATGGTGCTCCTCTGATTGCCTCTGTACCGTAACAACTCATGGCCGGGTCGAATACGACTTGACCGAGGTGAATGTTGCGTATAATATTTTGTACATGAAAGGTGATTATGGAGCAGGAAAAAGAAATTCGCTGGCTAGGCTCCAGCTATCACGATTTACTCGCTTTTCCCGAAGAAATGCGCCGTCGAGCGGGGTTTGAACTCGGCAAGATTCAGGCAGGCCTCGACCCGGACGACTGGAAGCCGTTTGACTCGATCGGCCCTGGAACCCGCGAGATTCGCCTCAAGGAGGCAGACGGCATTTTTCGCGTCATGTACGTGACCAAGTTCGTAGAGGCGTTGTACGTGCTGCATTGCTTCCAGAAGAAAACGCAGAAGCTGGGTCCGCTTGACAGGAAGATTGCGGAAACGCGGTATCGCGCCATCGGGCTGCACCATCGGCCGCACCACCACTAACAATAGGAAAACTTAACAAATGACGACCGACACCAAAATTCGTCACGTAACCAGGCCGGGCGCCAATCTGTTCCTCGAACTCGGCTTTTCCGCCGAAGAGGCGAAACGCCTGCACGCCGCGTCGCAAAAGCAAATCAACGACACGCGGCTGCTCAAGGAGCAGCTCATGACGGAACTGTCCACGTGGATCGAGCAGCATCATCTGAAGCAGGCCGAGGCAGCCGAGATTCTGATGGTGTCGCGCCCGCGCGTGTCCGACGTGGTCAACAAGAAGACGACCAAGTTCACCATCGATACCTTGGTGGAAATGATGAGCCGGATCGGCAAGCCGGTCACGCTGGCAGTCGGCTAACGTACCGGGCTCGTCAATGGGCGTAACGCTGCATGCGTCATCACCCGGTCATACGCTTATTGCCACGGCAGGTCTTTAGCCAGCATTGCGCTCGTGTTGCCACAGCACGTCGGTGCCACCGTCCGCACGATTGAGCACGCGCGCGAGCACGAACAGCAGATCGGACAGCCGGTTCACATACTGGCGGGGCGCGGCGTTGATGGTCTCGTGCTCACCCAACGCAACAATCGCCCGTTCGGCACGGCGGCACACGGTGCGACACACATGCGCGAGCGAGGCCGCGCGCGAGCCACCGGGCAGAATGAACTCCTTCAGCGGCGGTAGAGCCGCGTTGTAGTCGGCAAGCCAGTCGTCGAGTTGAGCGAGTTGCCGGTCGGTAATCATCGTGTGGCCGGGAATGCATAGCTCGCCGCCAAGGTCGAACAGATCATGCTGGATCGCTACAAGCGCTACCCGCACCTTGTCCGGCAAAGTTTCACACAGCAGCACACCGAGGTTCGAGTTGAGTTCGTCCACGTCGCCGATCGCGGCTATGCGCGCACTGTCTTTGCGCACACGGCTACCGTCGCCGAGACCAGTAGTGCCGTCGTCGCCCGTGCGGGTGGCGATCTTGCTCAAGCGGTTGCCCATAGCGTCTCCCTTGTATTCAGTGACGATGCGCCGCGCCACCGCCCGGCATTGATCCGAAGCGGCTCATCAGGCACCGCGTTTATCCATATTGCGCGCATCGTGAAGTCGCAGCCATTATAGAAGCGCTGGCCGGCCGCAACGCCGGCCCACGGGCGATCGGCGTAAAATGAAACACATGCTGCAAACCAGCACCGCCCCAAATACCAGGAGACATGCGTGAACCATCCCGTGCCGCCGGCCCCGCTGCGCCGACCGTTTCCCGCCGAGTTGCTAAACGCGCTCAAAACCGCCTTCGCCGATCGCGTGTCCGTATCCGAAGCCGTGCGCACCCATCATGGCCGCGACGAATCGCCGTTCGACCCGCAACTGCCTGATGCCGTCGTGTTCGCGCGCACGACTGAAGACGTGCAAACCATCGTCAGACTGTGCGGCCAGTACAACGTGCCGATCATCCCTTACGGCAACGGGTCGTCGCTTGAAGGGCACCTGCTCGCCGTGCAAGGCGGCGTCTCGATCGACTTGTCGGCAATGAACCGGGTGTTGTCGATCAACGCCGAAGACCTGACGGTCACCGTCGAGCCCGGCATCTCACGCAAACAGTTGAACGAGGCATTGCGCGACACAGGTCTATTCTTCCCGATCGACCCGGGCGCGGACGCGAGCATCGGCGGCATGTCGGCCACGCGTGCCTCCGGCACCAACGCCGTGCGCTACGGCACGATGCGCGAGAACGTGCTCGGACTGACCGTGGTGCTGGCCGACGGCCGCGTGATCAAAACCGGTACGCGCGCTCGCAAATCGTCCGCGGGTTACGACCTCACGCGCATGTTCGTCGGCTCGGAAGGCACGCTCGGCGTGATCACGGAAATCACCGTGCGCCTTTATCCGCAACCCGAAGCGGTATCCGCCGCGGTGTGCGCGTTCCCGTCCATGGGCGCTGCGGTTCGCGCGGTGATTGAAACGATTCAGATGGGTGTGCCGATTGCGCGCGTCGAGTTCGTCGATTCGCTCGCCATCCGCTCGATCAATCGCCACTCGAATCTGACGCTGCGTGAAGCGCCCACGCTGTTCTTCGAATTCCACGGCACCGAGGCCGGCGTGAAGGAGCAGGCCGAACTGGTTCAGGAGATCGCCGCGCAGAATGCCGGCGAAGGCTTCGAATGGGCGACCCGTCCCGAGGATCGCAGCCGTCTGTGGAACGCGCGCCACAACGCCTATTTCGCCATGCTGCAACTGAAGCCCGGCTGCCGCGCGGTCACGACCGACGTCTGCGTGCCGATCTCGCGCCTCGCGGAATGCGTGGAGGAAACGGAACAGGATCTGAAAGCGTCGCCGCTGCCCTGCCCGATCGTCGGCCATGTGGGCGACGGCAACTTCCACGTCGCGATCCTGATCGATCCCAACAAGCCGGAAGAGCTCGTCGAAGCCGAACGTCTGAACCATCGCATCGTGCAACGCGCGCTGCGCATGGACGGCACCTGCACGGGCGAGCATGGCGTCGGCCTGCACAAGATGGGCTTCCTGCTCGAAGAGCACGGTGAAGTCGCGGTCGACACCATGCGCTCTATTAAACACGCACTCGATCCGCACAATCTGATGAACCCGGGCAAGATCTTCACCTGGGCAGCATGACGCGTATTCAGGCGCGGCAGCGCTAGAAAGCCAGCCGCGTTGGACTTGAAGGGCACGAGGAGACAAGTCACATGAACGCACCCGCTGAACTGACGGCCGAAGTACTCGCCCAGCGCCAGCGCGAAGTCGTGCAGGCGTTGATGGCCGTATTGCCGACCCATTGTTTGCTGTTTCGCGAAGAAGACACCGTCGCCTACGAATGCGACGGCCTCGCGGCCTACCGGCGTCTGCCGCTTGCGGTCGCGTTGCCGGAGACGGAATCGCAGGTGCAGCGTATCGTGCAGATCTGCCACCGCCTCGACGTGCCGATCGTGCCGCGCGGCGCGGGCACCGGTCTGTCCGGCGGCGCCATGCCGATTCGTCACGGCGTGGTGGTGTCGCTCGCGCGTTTTCGCAAGATCGTCGAAGTGGATTCATACGCGCGGACCGCCACCGTGCAACCAGGTGTGCGCAATCTGTCGATCTCTGAAGCCGCCGCACCTTACGGTTTGTATTACGCGCCGGACCCGTCGTCGCAGATCGCCTGCACGATCGGCGGCAATGTCTCGGAGAATTCCGGCGGCGTCCACTGCCTCAAATACGGTCTCACGGTGCATAACGTGTTGCGCGTGCGCGCCGTCACCATGGAAGGCGACATCGTGGAATTCGGCTCGCTCGCCCCCGACGCGCCCGGCCTCGATTTGCTGGCCGTGCTGATCGGCAGCGAAGGCATGTTCGCGATCGTCACCGAAGTCACCGTCAAGCTGATCCCGAAGCCGCAAACGGCGCAGGTCATCATGGCCAGTTTCGACGACGTCGTGAAAGGCGGCGACGCGGTCGCCGGCATCATTGCGGCGGGCATCATCCCGGCCGGTCTGGAGATGATGGACAAGCCGGCCACGCGCGCGGTCGAGGAATTCGTCCACGCGGGCTACGATCTCGACGCGGCGGCGATCCTGCTGTGCGAATCGGACGGCACGCCCGAAGAAGTCGCGGATGAAATCGTGCGCATGACCGCTGTACTTCGCGAACAGGGCGCCACCCGCATCCAGATTTCCCGCTCGGAGAGCGAACGGTTGCGCTTCTGGTCAGGACGTAAGAACGCTTTCCCGGCCGCCGGGCGCATTTCACCCGACTACTACTGCATGGACGGCACGGTGCCACGCCGCAGCATCGGACCGCTGCTGGCGCGCATCGAGGCGATGGAGAAGACCTACAACCTGCGCTGCATCAACGTCTTCCACGCGGGAGACGGCAACATGCATCCGCTGATCCTGTTCAACGGCAATGACCTGGACGAGTGGCACCGGGCCGAGGCGTTTGGTTCCGATATCCTCGAAACGTGTGTCGAACTGGGCGGCACGGTGACGGGCGAGCACGGCGTCGGCATCGAGAAGATCAATTCGATGTGCGTGCAGTTTTCGCCGGAAGAACGCGATACGTTCCACGCGGTCAAGCGAGCTTTCGACGCGCCCGGCCTGCTCAACCCCGACAAAGGCATCCCAACGCGAGCGCGTTGCGCCGAGTACGGCAAGATGCATGTGCGCGGCGGCTTGCTGCCGCATCCGGAACTGCCGCGGTTCTAACGCTGTACTGCTCCGCCCACGCATCGCGCATAGCCTGCGTGGGCGCCGTTTTTCCTGCTCTCACCCTGATTACCCGATGCGGGTCCGCTCCTGGTTGCCAGCCAGCCCCCGCCCGGTACAATCAAACGAAACACAACGAAGCAGGACACCATGGAAGAGGACGACATCGTCGCCGTGTGGTCGGAGCGTGTGCGTTCGGCCAGCGCCGAGGGGCGCGCGTTGCGCATCCGTGGCGGCGGCACCAAAGACTGGTACGGTCAGACGCTGGAAGGTGACATCCTCGACACGCGCTCTTATCGCGGCATCATTGCGTACGACCCGGCGGAACTCGTCATCACCGCGCGCGCGGGCACGCCCCTGCTGGAGATCGAGGCCGCGCTCGCTGACCATCATCAGATGCTCGCCTTCGAGCCGCCGCACTTCGGGCCGCAGGCTACCTTCGGCGGCTGCATCGCGGCGGGCATTGCCGGTCCGCGCCGCCCGTCGGCCGGCGCGGCGCGCGACTTCGTGCTGGGCGCCGTGATCATGAACGGCCAGGGCCAGAAGCTGCATTTCGGCGGCCAGGTGGTGAAGAACGTCGCCGGCTATGACGTCTCACGCCTGATGGCCGGCTCGCTCGGCACACTCGGACTGATCCTCGAACTGTCGATCAAGGTGCTGCCGCTGCCGCAGGCCGAAGCCACGCTCAAATTCGACATGAACGGCACCGACGCGGTCCGTAAGCTCAACGAATGGGGCGGCCGGCCGTTGCCGATTACCGCGAGTGCGTGGCGTCATGGCACGCTGGTCGTGCGCCTTGCCGGCGCCGAAGCCGCGGTCAAGTCGGCGAAGATGGCGCTCGGCGGCGAAGTGGTAGATGCGGTCGAGGCCGAACGCTTCTGGGCCGGCCTGCGCGAACAGACCGACTCGTTCTTCGCCGCCATTCCGCCGCGGGCCGCGCTGTGGCGCCTTGCGCTGCCTTCAATTACCGAGCCGTTGCAACTGCCCGGCGCGCAACTGATGGAATGGGGCGGCGGCCAGCGCTGGTGGATCACCGACACCGACGCGCAGACCGTGCGCATCAGTGCCAAGCAGGCCGGCGGCCACGCCACGATCTTCCGCACCGGCCACGGCTACGACCGCGGTGCCGGCGTGTTCACCCCGCTTCCCGCGCCGCTGATGAAAATCCATCGCGGCCTGAAAACCGCTTTCGACCCGGCCCGCATCTTCAATCGCGGCCGTCTCTACCCCGACTTCTGAGCGACGCGATGCAAACCAACCTCGCGGACTTCATTCGCAACACGCCCGATGGCGACGAAGCCGACGGCATCCTGCGCAATTGCGTGCATTGCGGATTCTGCACGGCCACCTGCCCGACCTATCAGATACTCGGCGACGAACTCGACGGCCCACGCGGACGGATCTATCTGATCAAGCAGATGGTCGAAGGCGCGCCGGTCACGCGCAGCACCCAGGTCCACCTCGACCGCTGCCTGACCTGCCGCAATTGCGAATCGACGTGCCCATCCGGCGTGCAATACGGCCGGCTGGTGGAAATCGGCCGCAAGCTCACCGAAGAGAAAGTCACACGTCCGCTCGGTCAACGGCTGATGCGCAGGATGCTCGCGAGCTTCGTGCCGAACAGCGCGCTGTTCACGCCGACCATGCGGATCGGCCAGCATTTTCGTCCGTTGCTGCCCAAGAAGTTGCGCGACAAAGTGCCCGCGCGGCAGCGTCCGCTCGAATGGCCGACGGCGAAACATCCGCGCAAGATGCTGATGCTCGCGGGTTGCGTGCAACCGTCGATGATGCCGAACGTGAACATCGCCACGGCGCGCGTATTCGACGCGCTCGGCGTGGAAACGCTGGTCGCGCCGGACGCCGGCTGCTGCGGCGCGATCCGTCTGCATCTGGGCTACAACGACGACGCGCTCGACGACCTGCGCGCCAACATCGACGCATGGTGGCCGTACATCGAACAAGGCGTGGAGGCGATCGTGATGAACGCGTCCGGCTGCGGCGCGACAGTCAAGGAATACGCGCACCTCTTGCGCCACGATCCGGCGTATGCGGAAAAGGCGCGCCGCGTGGTGGAATTGACGCGCGACGTCGCGGAGATCCTGCCGGAGTTCGAAGAAGCTTTGGTCTCGGTCACGCGCCGCCGCTCGGTTCACACGGTGGCGTTTCATCCGCCCTGCACGTTGCAGCATGGCCAGCAGATTCGCGGCAAGGTCGAGCATCTGCTGACCGCGCTGGGCGTCGAAGTGCGTCTGCCCGCCGACAGTCATCTGTGCTGCGGCTCGGCCGGCACCTACTCGCTGACGCAGCCCAAGCTCTCGTACGCGCTGCGCGATCAGAAGCTCGATCGGCTGCAGGCGCAGGAGCCGCAGGTGATCGTGTCGGCGAACGTCGGCTGCATTGCGCATCTGCAAAGCGGCACGTCGACCCCGGTCGCGCATTGGATCGAACTGGTCGAACACATGCTGTCCGTATAATCGGGTAATCGACTTTCGCTGGACTTCCGGTTCCGACATGCCCGATCTGATTCACAACCTCGAGGCGGTGCAGCAGCGCATCGCCATGGCCGCCCACGTGGCCGGACGCGATACGCGCTCGGTCCATCTGCTCGCGGTCTCCAAGACCTTCCCCGCCGAAGACGTGCGCGCCGCCTACGCCGCCGGCCAGCGCGCGTTCGGTGAAAACTATGTGCAGGAAGCGCTCACCAAGATCGAGGCGCTCGCCGATCTGCGCGCCACGCTCGAATGGCACTTCATCGGTCCGTTGCAATCGAACAAGACGCGGCCGGTCGCCGAGCAGTTCGACTGGGTGCACTCGGTCGACCGGTTGAAGATCGCGCAGCGGCTCTCGGAGCAGCGTCCCGACAATTTGCCGCCGCTCAATGTGTGCTTGCAAGTCAACATCAGCGGCGAGGCGTCGAAGAGCGGCGTGAGCATTCCCGAGGCGGTGGAAGTCGCGCAAGCGATCGCCGCGCTGCCGAAGCTGAATTTGCGCGGCCTGATGGCGATTCCCGAGCCGGCCGGCGGCATCGACGAACAACGCGTGCCGCACCGGCACTTGCGCGAGTTGTTCGAGCGTCTGTGCAACGACGGGCTCGAACTCGACACGCTGTCGATGGGCATGTCGAGCGATCTCGAGGCCGCCGTGCTGGAAGGCGCGACGATCGTGCGCGTGGGCACCGCGATTTTCGGCGCGCGAGATTACTCCAACTGATTTCAGCGGGCCTTTGCAAACTGCTCAGGCCCGCTCCCCATTCTTCACTGCACTCCCTTCGGAACATCATGAAAATTGCTTTTATCGGCGGTGGCAACATGGCCGCTGCGTTGATCGGCGGTCTCATCAAGCGTGGCGTCGCACCCGCTGACCTCTACGCAATCGATCCCAACGAAGACGCGCGCAAGCGCAATGAGCAGCAATTCGGCATCAAGACGGGCGCCGCCGCGGATGCCGCGCTCGCCGCCTACGACGCCGTCGTGCTGGCAGTGAAACCGCAGATCCTGAAGAGCGTCGCCGAGACGGTGGCGCCGCATCTGAATGCGTCGCAACTGGCCGTGAGTATCGTTGCCGGCATTCGCATGGGCGACATGTCGCGCTGGCTGAATGGTCACAACCGTATCGTGCGTGTCATGCCGAATACGCCGGCGCTGATCGGCATGGGCGTGACAGGACTGGTGGCGACCAGCAGCGTCGACGAAGCGGGCCGCGCGCTCGCGTCGAAAGTGCTGGGCGCGGTCGGCGAAACGGTCTGGTTCGACGACGAAGCGAAGATCGACGCCGTGACCGCGATCTCAGGAAGCGGGCCGGCCTACGTGTTCTATTTCATCGAAGCCTTACAGGAAGCCGCGCGCCAACTCGGCATGGATGAAGCGCAAGGCCGCGCATTGGCAGTGGCGACCTTCACCGGCGCGGCGCAACTGGCGGCCAATTCCGACGAACCGCCGAGCGTGTTGCGCGAACGTGTGACGTCCAAAGGCGGCACCACGGCGGCGGCTTTGGCATCGTTCGACGCGAGCGGCATCAAGGATGCGATCGTGCGTGGTGCGCTTGCCGCGGATGCCCGCGCGAAGGAAATGGGCGACGAGTTCGGCAAGCAGTGAGTGTGTTCGGCGGCGGCTCAAGAGAAACGCAAACCCGGCAACAACCCGCGCAGAAAAACTAAAACGAGCCCGCCGCGTAATGCACGGCGATGCCGACAAACAGCGCGCCGCCCAGCCAGTTGTTATGCCGGAACGCTGCGAAGCACGCCATCCGTTCGCGGTTGCGAATCAGCGTGTAGTGATAGATCGCGCAGCCCGCGGCCGCCGCCCATCCCAGCCAGTACAGCACGCCGAAGCCGAGCAGCACGCCGATACCGACGTAAATCCCCAACGTCGCCGCGTAGCAGAGCATGATCGCGGCCACGTCGAAGCGGCCGAATGTCAGCGCCGACGTGCGGATGCCGATCTTGATGTCGTCGTCACGATCGACCATCGCGTATTCGGTGTCGTACGCGACCGACCAGAACACATTGGCCATTAGCATCACCCACGCGAGCAGCGGCACGTGGCCCTGAATCGCGGCAAACGCCATCGGAATGCCGAAGCCGAACGCGATCCCCAAATACGCCTGCGGAATCGCAAAAAACCGCTTGGTGAACGGATACGAACCGGCGACGAAAAGCGCCGCCACGGACAGTTCCTTGGTCAGCGTATTCAGCGGCAGAATCAGCAGAAACGCCAGCAACGACAACGCAGCCGCCAGCGCCACCGCTTCCCACGCCTTGATCTTGCCCGACGTGATCGGACGATTCTCCGTGCGCTTCACATAGCGATCGAAGTCGCGATCCGCGTAGTCGTTGATCGCGCAACCCGCCGAGCGCATCAGCACCGTGCCCACCGAGAAAATCACCAGCAGCGGCCATGTCGGATGACCGTCGGAAGCGATCCACAGCGCGTTGAGCGTCGGCCACAGCAGCAGCAGGCTGCCGATCGGCTTGTCCATGCGCACGAGGCGCAGATACAGGGGAAGTCGGGCGAACATGGGCGGAGTCGGTGAAAGTGCGAAGACGGTGCGGCTATTTTACGGGATGCGGACGATGGGCCGCTTCCGGACTCGCCGGGCTGACAAAGCCCGCGCCGCAAAAACAAAGCCTCCCGTGCAGGGAGGCTTTGTTGGTGTCGCACTCAGCTTCAACTTCAACTTCAGCTTCAACGACAACTTCAACGCCAGCGCCGAAAGGAGGCGCCTTGCGCGCAGATACTCAAGCCAGCATCGAACGCAGCATCCACGCGGTCTTTTCGTGCGTTTGCATGCGTTGCGTCAGCAGGTCGGCGGTCGGCTCGTCGTTGGCGGCTTCCGTCGACGGGAAAATCGCGCGTGCGGTACGCACCACGGCTTCCTGACCTTCCACCAGCTGGCGGATCATTTCTTCCGCGGCCGGCACGCCGTCCGCTTCCGGAATCGACGACAGCTTCGCGAAATCCTTGTAGCTGCCCGGCGCATGCACGCCCAGCGCGCGAATGCGTTCAGCGATCGAATCGACCGCCAGCGCCAGCTCGTTGTATTGCGTTTCGAACATGAGGTGCAGCGTATTGAACATCGGACCCGTCACGTTCCAGTGGAAGTTGTGGGTCTTCAAATACAGCGTGTAGGTGTCGGCGAGCAGGCGCGACAGACCTTCTGCAATCTTCTTCCGATCCTTGTCGCTGATCCCGATATTGACGTGCTGCACGGCTGCTGCGGCTTCTTTTTTGGCCATGATGACTCCTTTAAAGAGTGATACGAACCGGTCGGCAAAGTGACGGTCTGCGGATAGCAAACTCGACAGCTCGAACGCTCGACAGTTTAGCCTGGAAAACTGCTGCGTTCGTATGACGCGTGGCCACTTGCCGCATCACGGCGGCGGCCTGAATCAGCCGCCGAGCGCGTGTTGCAGCGCCTGCGCGACGATCACCGCGACTCCGCTGGCGAAGATCGCAAAGCCCATCGCCCTGCGCGCCATCAATGCGTGCGCTTGCGCGTTGTTTGCTGACGCGCCGCCCAATGTGGCCATCATCATCTGCATCATGATCGTGCTCCTTCGGTTCGTATCGGTACTAGCGGGACGCAAATACGCCCCGCTCTACTGCATGACTTCAACTGCTCGACCGTCGTTGACTGTTGTTTATTGCTTGCTGCGTTCCGCGAGGTCGGCCATCGCGGCGATCACGCCTTCCGCGTATGCGGGATCGGCCCGACGGAAATGCTCGATCTGACGCGTAACGATTTCCTGCGGCACACCGTCGATATGGCGCGCGATGTTGCCGAACAGACGTTCGCGCTGAGCCGCATCGAAGAGCGCAAACAGCATGCCTGGCTGCGTGTAGTAGTCGTCGTCCAGGCGATGCTCGTAGCGATCCACCGCGCCCGCCGCGAGCGGCGGTTCAGACGCGTTGGCGTCCTGCACGAAGTCGCCGAAGCGGTTCGGCTCGTAATTCACATTGCCGCCGAGGTTGCCGTCCGTGCGCATCGCGCCGTCGCGATGGAACGAATGCGGGCTCGGCACGCGCGCTGCATTCACCGGAATCTGGTGGTGATTGATGCCGAGTCGGTAGCGCTGCGTGTCGCCGTACGAGAATAGACGCCCCTGCAACAGACGATCCGGCGAGAAGCCGATACCCGGCACCACGTTGGCGGGCGTGAACGCCGCCTGCTCCACGTCGGCAAAGTAGTTCTGCGCGTTGCGATTCAACTCGATCGTGCCGACGTCGATCAGCGGATAGTCCTTCTGCGACCACACTTTCGTGATGTCGAACGGATTGAAGCGATACGTGGCGGCCTCCGCTTCCGGCATCACCTGAATGGCGAAGCGCCACTTCGGGAAATTGCCTGCATCGATATTGCCGATCAGATCGCGCTGCGCGCTTTCGCGGTCTTGCGCAACGACCTGTGCCGCTTCGGCATCAGTGAAGTTCTCAATGCCTTGCATCGACTTGAAATGGAACTTCACCCAGAAACGCTCGTTGTTGGCGTTAATAAACGAATACGTGTGCGAACCGAAACCGTGCATCTGACGGTAATTTTGCGGAATGCCGCGGTCGCTCATCAGAATCGTCACCTGATGCAGCGATTCCGGATGACGCGACCAGAAATCCCACGCGGCGACATTGCTGCGCATGTTCGTGTACGGGTCGCGCTTTTGCGTGTGGATGAAGTCCGGAAACTTCAGCGGATCGCGGATAAAGAACACCGGCGTGTTGTTGCCGACCACGTCCCAGTTGCCTTCTTCCGTGTAGAACTTGATCGAGAAGCCACGCACGTCACGTTCGGCGTCGGCTGCGCCGCGCTCGCCGGCCACCGTCGAAAAGCGCATGAAGAGCGGCGTTTCCTTGCCGACTTGCGCGAACACCTTTGCCTTCGTGTAGCGCGAGATATCGTGCGTGACCTTCAACGTGCCGAACGCGCCCGAACCTTTGGCGTGAACACGGCGTTCCGGAATCACTTCACGATCGAAGTGAGCGAGTTTTTCGAGCAGCCAGACATCTTGCAGAACAACCGGACCGCGCGCGCCGGCGGTCATCGAATTCTGGTTATCGGCGACGGGTGCGCCGGCGGCACTGGTGAGCTTACGTTCGGACATGCGTGACTCCTGGTTGGCTTTTATCGAAACAGATTGTGGGGGAGCGGCGCGGCACACTGATGCCAGAGGCTCATGCGCTATGCGGACAACGCCCGATCGACCAGCAGGGACAACGCGATGGCGCGCGCGTCGAGCAACGACGCGATAAAACCGCGCGGCGTAACGGCCGCTTGAGCGACGCGGATGCGGACTTGTTGCGGCTTGGATTGCGTCATGATTTCCTCCAGGTCTCTGGGATCGGGCGATCCATGGAGGAAACTATAACAATACTATCGAAATACTGCTTTTGATTAATTTTATATATTCGATAGGATTTGCGGCTGTCAGCGCATTGGGGGGCGCCGGGCCGGTCGCTGGACGTGCGCAGCGGGCCGGCCTTCATGATGATGCGTCTGTCTAATTGACCGCGACGGGCAAATCGAGCTTTTTGACGCCTTCCAGATCGCAGGAACTGATGGCGTCGCAAATGGCCTCGATCGCGGGCATGCGCGTGAAGCTCTTGCGCCAGGCCAGCACGACGCGGCGATCCGGCACCGGTTCGTCGAAAGCGACGTAGCTCAGCAGCCCCGAATCGATGCCACCGGCGTGCGGCTTCACTTCATGCACCGACATGCGCGGCAGCACGGTAATGCCGACGCCGCTCGCCACCATGTGACGGATGGTTTCCAGCGACGACCCTTCAAAGGTCTTCTGAATGCCGTCCGCGTTTTGCGAAAAGCGCATCAGTTCCGGGCAGACGCCCAGCACGTGGTCGCGGAAGCAGTGACCGCTGCCGAGCAGCAGCATGGTTTCCTGCTTCAGATCGTCGGCGTCGATTTTCGGGCGGTTTTCCCAGGCGTGACCGGACGGCAAGGCGACCACGAAAGGCTCGTCGTACAGCGGGCGCAGCATCAGGCCGGTTTCCGGAAACGGCAGCGCCATGATGGCAACGTCGATTTCGCCTTGCTTGAGCAGTTCGATCAGCTTGAGCGTGTAATTTTCCTGCAGCATCAAGGGCATTTGCGGGACGCGCTTGATCATTTGCTTGACGAGCGTGGGCAGCAGGTACGGCCCGATCGTATAGATGACGCCAAGGCGCAGCGGCCCGACCAGCGGGTCTTTGCCCTGTTTGGCGATTTCCTTGATGGCGAGCGTCTGTTCGAGCACGCGTTGCGCTTGCGTGACGATCTGTTCACCGATTGGCGTGACACTGACTTCGCTGGTGCCGCGCTCGAAGATCTGGACGTTGAGTTCGTCTTCCAGTTTTTTGATCGCCACCGACAGCGTCGGCTGGCTGACGAAACACGCTTCGGCGGCCCGGCCGAAGTGCCGCTCGCGGGCGACCGCAACGATGTATTTCAATTCGGTGAGCGTCATTAGGGGACCAATCAGTGCGATGAGTTCGATAGGTTCTAGTTATACACCTATAGGGTCGGTTCGCCAACCATTTGGGTTTATTTGCGCGGGGCGCTGGGTTGGGGGTTGGGCTTGCTGGGTTGGGCTTGCTGGGTTGGCCTTTCCTTGATTTGCTTGTGGTCTATTAGCGTTGCCCCTGTGCGGGGCGGCACCTACTTTCTTTGCTTGCCGCAAAAGAAAGTAGGCGAAGAAAACGGCTTTACACCGCCAGCTCATAAGCGGCCCCCTCGGCTTGGAGGGGGCAGTGGCGCATCTGGAATCTGTGCCCTCGCGCATTCCGCGCTTGTGACAAGGCAGTCATACGTCCCGCCTCGCACTACGTGCTCACCGGAGCGGTCTGGCCGAAAACCGTGCCTTCGGTGGGCGCGGCGGGGGCTGTCGGCTTTGCCTCGGCGAAATGCCGGAAGAGGGCTGGGATCGCGGAACTGCGTCAGTACGTCGCCGCGTGGAGAGCGAGCGCAGGCGGACGTCCAGCCCACACCCACTGGTTGATGAACTACCGCCACGGCGCGCGCAGCGTCGCCGGAAGAATGACTGCCTTGTCACCGGGGCGGAATGTGCGGGAACACGGATTCCAGATGCACCACTACCGTGGCTGCGCGGGGGGCCCACTTATGAGCTGGCGGTGTGAAGCCGCTTTCTTTGCCTACTTTCTTTGCGGCAGGCAAAGAAAGTAGGTGCCGCCCCGCACAGGGGCGACGCCAATAGACCACAAGCAAATCAAGGAAAGGCCAACACTACAAAAAACCCAAAAAAGCCGTCAACCACCAGCAACAGCGCCCACACCGTCAGAAGGACAAGCCGGCACAACCACAGCCCCAGCTTTACCAGCAAAAGCCCCACCCTTCCCCTGCGAAGCAGCAATAGGAGCAGCAACAGGCCCAGCAACCGCCATAGCCTTCACAGCAGAAGCCACCTGCATAGAAATCCGCTGCAGCGCCCGCCGATGCCCCTCAACCAACGCATCATACCCACCACTAACCGGCTCACTCACCACACTCCGGCAAGTCATCACCGCCGTGCTGCGCACAGCCCGCACACTCCACACCGCGTCGATCAACGCATGCGAACCCGGCCATGATTCAAACCTCTGCACGTTCATACTGACCCGATACACCGGCGTCCCATCCGGATAAGCCGTCCCATACACATCGATCGTGTTGAGCTGCTGCGTCAGACTCGTCGACAAAGCCCGGCGAATCTCGTCGCCCGGCAGCGAGGCCCAGCGTTCTTCCTCGAGCACTTTGACCTGCGTCGGTCCCGTCTGCACCACCAGCTGATTCTTCGACACCTGCGGCGGCACGTCGATCGGCGCGACTTCGATCAGCCACGCCGGCGCGGCCGAGGTCCGGGCGCTGACCGGCGCGACGGATCCGGCAGCACTATCGGCACCCAGCGTATAAAACCGGCTCGAAGGCGACGAGCACGCCGCCAGCGCCGCGAGTCCGGCCAGGGCGCCGGCAACGACAGCGCCGCGCACGAACCCGCGCGGCGGGCGGGGAAGCCGGGCAAACATCATGGTTTATCTCCTGATTTACCGCGCAACAGCGATTCGGGATGGCGCTCCAGATAATCCGACAGCGCATTCAGCGACTGCAACGTGCGCGTCAATTCCTGCAACGCCTGATGAACATCCGACTGCAACGGCGAGTCCTGCTGCAACGTCGCCTCGGCCGAACCGAAGGTCTGCTTCGCCGCCGCGAGCGTGTCGCGAGCCTGCGGCACGACTTCCTTGTCGAGTCGCGTGAAGAGTTGGTCGGCGTTCTTCAGCGCGCTGTTCAGGTTGTTGCCGATCTGATCGAACGGCACCTTGTCGAGCTTCTTCGCAATGTCGGCGACCTGGAGCTGCAACTCGTCGAGCGTGTTCGGAATCGTCGGCAGTTCGAGCGGATCGCTCGCCACGTCGACGGTCGCCGGCGGCGCCTTCGGGAAGATATCCACGGCCACGTACAACTGGCTCGTAATCAGGTTGCCCGTGCGCAACTGGCCACGCAGACCGTGTTTGACGAGCTGCTGCAGCATGGTTTGACCCGCGAGGCTGCCCGGTGCCGGCGCGGTTTCGCGGAAGCGCTTGCCGAGGCGGTCGGGGTACAGGTTCATCGTCACCGGCATGGTGAAGCTGCGCGTCTTCGGATCGTAGTCGATACCGATATTGGTCACCTGACCCAGCACGATGCCGCGGAAATCGACCGGTGCGCCGATCGACAAACCACGCAGCGACTGGTTGAAGTTCATCACCACGCGCAACGGCACGCCGTCCGGTTCGCGCATCGCATCCGCTTCGTCCGAGCCGAGGCGGAACGTCATGTTGTTCGGCGCCTGCGCGCCCACGCCCTGACCCGGCGGCGACTGGAACGACAAACCGCCCACGATCACCGTGGCAAGCGACTGCGTGTTCAGCTTGAAGCCGCTGGAATCGAGCCGCAGATCGACGCCGCTCGCATGCCACCAGCGCGAATTGGTGCCGACGTACTGGTCGAACGGCGCGGATACGAAGACCTGCATGGTCACGCCGGTGCCGTCCTTGTCGAGCGAGAAACCGACCACCTGGCCGACCTGCACGCGCCGGTAAAAGATCGGCGAGCCGATGTCGATCGAGCCGAGCGAGTCGCCGTGCAGGACGAACTGGTGGCCCTTCTGGTCGCCGGTAATGGGCGGCGGCGTTTCGAGGCCGACGAAGTTCTTCTCGGTATCCGGCGAATGCCCGGCGTCCGCGCCAATATACGCGCCCGAGAGCAACGTGGTGAGACCCGACACGCCGCTCGCGCCGACGCGCGGCCGCACCACCCAGAAGCGCGAATCCTTGACCGCGAAGTCTTCGCCTTCCTTGGTCAATTGCACCTGCACCAGCACGTGGGACAGATCTTTCGACAGCGTGATGGTCTTCACCGAGCCGACGTCGACGTCCTTGTACTTCACCTTGGTCTTGCCGGGTTCGAGACCTTCGGCGCTCACAAAGCTGATCGTAATGGTCGGGCCTCTTGCGGTCACCGACTTGATCACGAGCGCGATGCCGATCAGTGCGGCGATCAGCGGAATCACCCAGACGAGCGAAGGCAGCCAGCGGCTGCGCGGCTCAATTTCAGGGTCCGGGAGTTGGGGCGGCAGCTTCGGTCCGTTCGAATCGTTGCGCGGCGCATCGGAGGCGGGCGTCGGTTCTTGCGGGCTAGTCATGTTTGAGATCCTGAGGTTTTTGGGTACTGCCTTCCACGCGCCCTTCTACGCTGTCCCAGATGAGCCGTGGATCGAATTGCATGGAAGCCATCATGGTCAGAATCACCACCGAGCCGAAGGCGATCGCGCCGGGGCCGGCCGTAATGACTGCAAGTGATTTGAAGCGCACCAGCGCGACGGTCAGCGTGACGACGAACACGTCGAGCATCGACCAGCGGCCGATCCGTTCGACCATCCGGTAAAGCGTGGTGCGCTGCTCGGGCCGCCAGCGCGAGCGACGCTGCGCCGTGACGGTCAGCAGCGCGAGCACGCTCAGCTTGAGCATCGGCACCATGATGCTGGCGATGAACACGATCACCGCCAGCGGCCAGTCGCCCGAGGTCCAGAAATAGACGACGCCGCTCATGATGGTGTCGTCTTCGGAACCGAGCAGCGACGAGGTGTGCATCACCGGCAGCAGATTCGCGGGAATATACAGGAGTGCCGCGGCGATCAGCAGCGCCCAGGTGCGCATCAGGCTGTCGGGGTTGCGCGAGTGCAGGCGCGAGCCGCAGCGTGAGCAGTGCTGCGACGTGACGGAGCGGATGCGCGGTTCGACGCGTCCGCATGCGTGGCAACTCACCAGCCCGGCGCGTCTTGCGGTGACGTATTTCATGGCGTGCTCATCCTCGACGTGGCGTCGGCGGCACCGGCGGCACGGCCGGCGGCAACGCGGACGGCGCGGTGTGTACGTCGGGCGCCGCCGCGGTCCGCACTTCGGCCGGCGCGGGCGGACCAGCGACCGAACTGACGGCGGCCGCCGCGCTATCTGCGGAGGTGCGCGGCAGCGGACGCTGATCGCGCGCGCCGAGTTCGTCGGCGAGGTCCCACAGAATGCGCGGATCGAACGTGACCACCACCGCGAACATCAGCGTGAGCACGCCGAACGCGAACAGCGCCGCTTCGGGAATCACGCGCGCGAGGCTCACCATCTTCACGATCGTGATCAGCACGCCGAGCATGAACACTTCGATCATGCCCCACGGGCGCACGAACTGAATGGCGCGCAGCACCTGATTGAAGGCGGGCGGCACATAACCCGCGCGCAGCGGGATCAGCACATAGAGCAGCGCGACGAGTTCAGTGAGCGGAAACAGAATGGTCGAGCAGAACACCATGACCGCGACGATCTGCATCTCCTCGCCCCACAGCGCGACGAGCGCGCCGAACAGCGTGGTCTGCGAGGTGATGCCGTTGGTTTCGAGTTCGACGATCGGGAAGCCCTGCGCGATCAGGAAGGTGATCAGCGCGCCCAGCGTCATCGCGCTGATGGCGTCGAGCTTGCGCGACACGCCGCGATAGAGCGTCGCTCCGCAGCGCGAACAGCGCGCGACCGTGCGCCCGACAAGCGGCGGCTTGCGGAACAGCGTATCGCATTCATGGCACGCGATCAGATTGTCATGGTCCATAAGGGCAAAGGGCCGACGGTGTGAGAGGAAGCGTGCAATGCCCGTTCTACGGCAGGTCTGATAAAAAGTGGAGCAATAGTACCAAAAGGCGTCCGGCCGTCGCACACACCGTTGCACGGCTTGCGGACCGCGGCCGGAATGGCCTTCGGCGGACGGTTGATCCTACATGCAATTGGTACAACTCTGACAGCCTCCGTCCCCAATTGTTCAATGCGGATACCTTGTACGCTGGAGCGGCCGGTCCGCGTCCTGCCCGTGGGCTGCAGCCAGTTTTTTCCGATTGGGGTAGCATGGCCGCCTTGGCGTGTGCCGCAGCGGGCATGGTCCCGTATTACGCGTCGATGCCATCTGCATCGAACGCTGGAATAGCCGTGCGGGCTGCGCCGTTAACCTCACTTAGCTTGCGACAACCTGTCATGGCACTCAATCCTTCATTCGGCAGCCGGGAGTCGTACACGCGGACTGCCATCGCCCTGCATTGGCTAATCGCGCTGCTGATCGTGTGCGGCTTCGCGCTCGGCTGGGTGATGACCGATATTCCCGGCTTCACGCCCACCAAGCTGAAGTACTTCTCGTGGCACAAATGGATCGGCGTGACGGTGTTCGCGCTCGCCGTCCTGCGCATTCTGTGGCGCGCCACGCATGCGGCCCCCGTGATGCCGCGCCGCATGCCGGTCTGGCAGCGCGGCGCCGCGCATCTCGTGCACCTGCTGCTATACGTGCTGATGATCGCGATTCCCGCCTCGGGCTATCTGTACAGCTCGGCGGCCAACATCCCGGTGGTGTACCTCGGGCTGATTCCGTTGCCGCGCCTGATCGCGCCAGACCCGCATCTCAAGGAACTGCTGAAGAACGTGCATATCACGCTGAATTACACCTTGCTCGTGCTGGTCGCGTTGCACGTCGCGGCCGCGCTCAAGCATCAATGGCTGGACCGCGACGGCCTGCTCTCGCGCATGCTCCCTTTCCTCAAATAAGGACAACCATGAAGGTCTCGTTTTATCGCTACATGCTCGCCGCCTTCGCCGCGGCCTCGCTGACGGTGGCCGGCAGCGCGCTCGCGCAAGTCGACGTCGCGAAGAGTTCGGTGACGGCCACCTCGAAGCAGATGAACGTGCCGGTGGAAGGCAAGTTCGGTAAATTCACCGCGCAGCTCAAGTTCGATCCGGCAAAACCGGCCGAGGGCACCGCGCAGCTCAGCATCGACGTGGCCAGCTACGATCTCGGCGACGAAAGCTACAACGACCAGGTGCGCGGCAAGGACTGGTTCGACGCCAAGACGTATCCCACTGCCACCTTCGTTTCGAGCGCGATTGCGCCGGCCGGCGGCAACCAGTTCAAGGTCACCGGCAAGCTGACCATCAAGGGCAAATCGCAGACGGTCGTGGTGCCGGTCACGGTGTCGCAGCAAGGCGCCGTGCAAACCTTCGACGGTTCACTGCCGATCAAGCGCTCGCAATTCGACATCGGCACGGGCGAATGGAAGGACACCTCGGTGGTCGCCGACGAGGTCGTCATCAAGTTTCATATCGTTGCAGCACATAAGTGACGTAAGTGACGTTGGCCGCGCCGTTCGGGCGCGGCAGCTTTCTTCAAGAACCTAGGAGCGTGAATTGAAAACATCCATGTTGATCGCCGTCGGCGCGCTGGCTTCTTCTTTTTCGTTAGGCGCGTTCGCGGCCGCCGATACCTATCAGCTCGACCCGACCCACACGTATCCGAGCTTCGAGGCGGATCACTTCGGCGGCATGTCGGTGTGGCGCGGCAAATTCACCAAGAGCTCCGGCACGGTCACGCTCGACCGCGCGGCGAAAACCGGCACGGTCGACGTGACGGTCGACCCCGCATCGATCGATACGGGCAACGGCAAGCTCGACGAGCATCTGAAGTCGAACGAGTTCTTCGACGTCGCCAAGTATCCGTCGGCGACCTACAAGGGCACCGATATCAAGTTCGACGGCGACAAGCCGGTTGAAGTGGTCGGCAGCCTGACGATGCACGGCGTCACCAAGCCGCTGAATCTGAAGATCGAGTCGTTCAAGTGCATGCAGCATCCGGTGCTCAAGCGCGAAGTGTGCGGCGTGGAAGCGAGCGCGCATTTCAGCCGCGCCGATTACGGCATGGATTTCGGCTCCAAGTACGGCTTCAGCATGGATACCAAGCTGCATATTCAATCCGAAGGCATCAAGCAATAAGCGATTTAATGAGGCTCTGATTCAAAGCGTTGAGTCGCAGCGCGCATTGCGCCGCAACAAAAAAACCGCTTCGTTCGCTTTTGCGACGAGGCGGTTTTTTATTGCCCATTTGAAGCGCTGGAAGCCTTATGCAGCGGCAACGCGCAATTTCGCACTCGCGCCGTATTAATTTTTCGGGTACATAGAGCGCAGGCACCGTATTGGTTGTGCGCGCATCCAGTCGGGCGTGTCAGGCGTAATGCCAACATGAATAATATTTCGCGCGACCTGGAGATCTGCATGAACGCAACGACAGCAGCAAGCCTGGCGGGGAGCCGGCAGAATTCGTGGCGCGCGGTGATCGCGGCCTCGATCGGCAACGCGCTGGAATGGTTCGATCTGGTGGTATACGGTTTTTTCGCGGTGATCATCGCGAAGCTGTTTTTCCCGGCCGGTAACGACACGGTCTCACTGCTCCTCACGCTCGGCACGTTCGGCGTGTCGTTCTTCATGCGCCCGCTCGGCGCGATCGTGATCGGCGCCTACGCCGACCGCGCCGGCCGCAAGGCGGCGCTCACGCTATCGATCCTGCTGATGATGGCCGGCACGTTGATCATCGCCATCCTGCCGACTTATCAAAGCATCGGCCTCGCGGCGCCGGTGATTCTCGTGCTGGCGCGTCTGATGCAAGGTTTCTCGGCCGGCGGCGAGTTCGGCAGCGCCACCGCGTTCCTCGCGGAACACGTGCCGGGGCGGCGCGGCTTTTTCGCAAGCTGGCAGGTGGCAAGCCAAGGGCTCACCACCCTGCTTGCCGCTGGTTTTGGCGTGTTGCTCACCGGCAAGCTCTCGCCGGAACAAATGGGTTCCTGGGGTTGGCGCGTGCCGTTCTTCTTTGGTTTGCTGATCGGGCCGGTCGCGTGGTACATCCGCACGAAGCTCGACGAAACGCCCGAGTTTCTCGCGGCCGAAACCACCGAAACGCCGCTGCGCGACACCTTTACCAGCCAGAAATTGCGCCTGCTGATCGCCATCGGCGTGGTCGTGCTCGGCACGGTGTCGACATATCTGGTGCTGTTCATGCCGACGTTCGGCGTGAAGCAGTTGGGACTGGCGCCCTCGGTCGCGTTTTCGGCGATCGCGTTGACCGGCCTGATCCAGATGGTGTTCTCGCCGCTGATCGGCCATCTGTCGGACCGGCATGGGCGCACCACGATCATGCTGACCTCGGCGCTGCTGCTGCTCGTCCTCATCTATCCGGCTTTCGTGTATCTGGTCGCGCATCCGACCTTCGGCACCTTGATCGCCATGCAGATCGTGTTCGGCTTTCTGATGACGGGGTATTTCGCGGCGCTGCCGGGTTTGCTTTCGGAGATGTTCCCGGTGCAAACGCGCACGACCGGCATGTCGCTGGCCTATAACATCGCCGTGACGATCTTCGGCGGCTTCGGGCCGTTCATCATCGCGTGGTTGATCAGCGCGACGGGCTCGAAGGCCGCGCCGAGTTATTACCTGATTTTCGCCGCGATCGTGAGCCTCGTCGCGCTGATGGCGGCGCGTCGCAAGCTCGGCTTTCGTTAAAGCGGGCGCTGCGTCGTCCCGCTGCGGTATAGGGCGGCGGTAAACGCAAAAGGCCGGTTCGTGAGAACCGGCCTTTTGCATTGCGAGGTCTGACGCTACAACAGAATCAGACTTGCGCACCCGCGTTCGGATCGTCCGCGTCGCTGCGTTCCTTCTTATCCTTGATCAGATCTTCGCGCTTCACGCCGAACCACATGGCGAGCGCCGCGGCGACGAACACCGACGAGTAGATACCGAACAGAATACCGACCGTCAGCGCCAAGGCGAAATAGTGCAGCGTCGGGCCGCCGAACAGGAACATCGACAGCACCATCATCTGCGTACAGCCGTGGGTGATGATGGTTCGCGACATGGTGCTGGTGATCGCGTGGTTGATCACCTCGATCACGGTCAGCTTGCGCTCGCGGCGGAAGGTCTCACGAATCCGGTCGAAGATAACCACCGACTCGTTCACCGAGTAGCCGAGCACCGCGAGCACCGCGGCCAGCACCGACAACGAGAACTCCCACTGGAAGAACGCGAAGAAGCCGAGAATGATGATCACGTCGTGCAAGTTCGCGATCACGCCGGCCACCGCGTACTTCCATTCGAAGCGGAACGACAGGTAGATCACGATGCCGACCACCACACAGGCGAGCGCGAGCAGGCCGTCGGTGGCGAGCTCCTTGCCGACCTGCGGGCCGACGAACTCGACGCGTTGCAGCTGCACCTGCGGCGTCTCGGCCTTCAGCGCGGTCATCACCTGATCGCTCTGTTGCGCGGACGTATAGCCCTGCTTGAGCGGCAGACGGATCAGCACGTCGCGCGAGGTGCCGAAGTTCTGCACCTGTGCGTCGGCGTAACCGAGCTTGCCCAGCGTAGCGCGCACCGGTTCGAGCGGCGCGGCGCCCGGATACTGCACTTCGACGACCGTACCGCCGGTGAACTCCACCGACAGATGCAGCCCACGATGCAGCAGGAAAAACACAGCAGCAAGGAACGTCAGCAGCGAGATCGCGTTGAAAATCAACGCACGCTGCATGAACGGAATGTCTTTGCGGAAACGGAAAAATTCCATGGTCTTGTTCTCCGGGACTCAGCGGGATGAACCCGGTTTCTGCGGCGTGTTCGACGTAGCGGACGAATCCGGCGCATTGCGGCGACGCACGGTCGGCTTGCCGGCGCGTGCCTGCGCGACCGCAGCTCTCGCTTTCGACGGCTTGGCGGCGACCGCGGCGACGGCTTGCGCCGTGTCGGTCGCGGCATCTTCGCTACCGAGGTAAGCGGCCGAGCCTGCTGGCGCCGTATCCGGACGCCACACCTGGCCGATGGCCAGCGACTTCAGCTTCTTCTTGCCGCCGTACCAGAGGTTGACGATACCGCGCGAGAAGAACACGGCCGAGAACATCGACGTCAGAATGCCGATACAGTGCACGATCGCAAAACCGCGCACCGGGCCGGAGCCGAACGCGAGCAGCGCGATACCGGCAATCAGCGTGGTGACGTTCGAGTCGAGAATCGTCGCCCAGGCGTGCGCGTAGCCGTTCTGGATGGCCAGTTGCGGCGGCGCTCCGTTGCGCAGTTCTTCACGCACGCGTTCGTTGATCAGCACGTTGGCGTCGATCGCCATACCGAGCGCGAGCGCGATAGCGGCGATACCCGGCAGGGTCAGCGTGGCTTGCAGCATGGACAGCACGGCGATCAGCAGCAGCAGGTTGACCGACAGGCCGATCATCGAGATCACGCCGAACAGCATGTAGTACGCGATCATGAAGACGGCGATCGCCGCGAAGCCCCACACCACCGAGTGGAAGCCCTTCTTGATGTTGTCCGCGCCGAGGCTCGGGCCGATGGTGCGTTCTTCGATGATGTCCATCGGCGCGGCCAGCGAACCGGCGCGCAGCAGCAGCGCGAGGTCGGCGGCGCCTTGCGGCGTGGCCTGGCCGGTGATCTGGAAGCGGTCGCCCAGTTCCGACTGGATGGTTGCCACCGTCAGCACTTCGCCCTTGCCTTTTTCGAACAGCACCATGGCCATCGGCTTGCCGATGTTGTCGCGCGAGATGCTGGCCACCGCGCGGCCGCCGGCCGAATCCAGACGGATGTTGACGGAAGGACGTTGATGTTCGTCGAAGCCCGCCGACGCGTCGATAATCCGGTCGCCCGTGAAGATGATCTGCTTGCGCAGCAGCACCGGCGTCTGGTTGCCTTGCGTGAACAGTTCGTCGCCCGGCGGCACCGGGTCGGACGGATTCGGATGCGTGTTGACCGGATCGGCGAGGCGCGCTTCGAGAGTTGCCGTGCGGCCGATGATGTCCTTCGCCTTCGCCGTGTCCTGCACGCCCGGCAGTTCGACCACGATGCGGTCGGCGCCTTGCTGCTGGATCACCGGCTCGGCCACGCCGAGTTCGTTCACGCGGTTATGCAGCGTGGTGATGTTCTGCTTGAGCGCGGCGTCCTGCACGGCTTTCTGGACCGCCGGCGTGAACGTGCCGACCAGTTGCACGCCACCGTCCGGGCCGGCTTGCGAGGCCCACTGGAGTTCGGCGATGCTGCGGCTCAATTGCTTCGACGCGTTGTCCGCCGTGGCCTGGTCGGCGAAATTGATCACCACCGACTGGTTCACGCGGTTCACGCCGCCGTCGCGGATGTTCTTGTCACGCAGCAGCGTGCGCGCGTCCGAGGCGTCCGAATCGAGCTTCTTGTTCAGCGCGCCGGCCATGTCGACCTGCAGCAGGAAGTGGACGCCACCGCGCAGATCGAGACCGAGGTACATCGGCAGCGCGTGCAAGGCGGTCAGCCAGCGCGGCGACGCGCTCTGCAGATTCAGCGCGACGATGTACTGCGGGTCGGTCGGGTCGCTGTTCAGCGACTTCTGCAGCAGGTCCTTCACGCGCAACTGCGTGTCGGTGTCCGGCAGACGCACGCGGATGTTCGCGTTGGTCGCCGAGTTGTCGAACGTGACGTCGTCCGGCTTGATCTGATTCGCGGCGAGCGCGGCTTCGACAGCCGACAGCGTGGTCGAGTCGAGCTTGACCGTTGCCTTGCCGCTCGACACCTGCACCGCCGGCGCTTCGCCGAACAGGTTGGGCAGCGTGTACACGAGGCCGATGACCAGAGCCACCAGCATCACGGCATATTTCCAGAGGGGGTAACGATTCATGAGTGGTCCAACGGGAAGGTTGGCTTGGAAGCGATGCGTCCGGCGATGAGCGCGGGCGATTCAGCGCGGTTCCGCGAGAATCGCCGGCGAGGCCGCGCCGGACGCGAGAGAGCAGGCCTTACAGCGACTTGATCGTGCCCTTCGGGAGAATCGTCGTGACCGACGCTTTTTGCACGGTGATTTCCGTGCCTTCCGAGATTTCGACGCCGACGTAAGCTTCGCCCACCTTGGTCACCTTGCCGACGATGCCGCCATTCGTCACCACTTCATCGCCCTTGGCCATCGCGGCGAGCATGTTGCGATGTTCCTTCTGGCGCTTCATTTGCGGGCGAATCATGATGAAGTACAGCACGCCGAACATCAGGATCAGCGGCAGGAAACTCATCAGGTTCGATTCAATGCCACCTGTTGCTGTGCCTTGGGCGAAGGCATTGGAAATGAACGACACGTTGGTCTCTCCGTTATAAGTCAAAACGATCAAAAAAATCAGCCGGTTATTCTACCACCGGCCCGAAGTGCGTCGGCGCGGCGAATCGGCTTTGCGATCAACCGTTTAAAGCCTGCTCTGCCGTCTTTACTGCCGTCCGCGAAAGACGATTGTAAGGTTTTCCTCGCGAGGCGGACGGATTCTTCGGCTGAATCCGTTGTGCGGCGCCGTTACGGCGCCTCGGCGGTGCCGCGCGCGCGGTTCTCGTGAAAGCGTTTGCTGAAGGCCTCGAACATTTTCGCGTCGATCGCGTCGCGGATTTCCTGCATCAGTTCGAGGTAGT
This sequence comes from Paraburkholderia phytofirmans, assembly GCF_046028095.1. Lineage (GTDB taxonomy): Bacteria > Pseudomonadota > Gammaproteobacteria > Burkholderiales > Burkholderiaceae > Paraburkholderia > Paraburkholderia phytofirmans_A. The sequence goes on along the minus strand of NZ_JAQQDJ010000001.1, from coordinate 888,357 downwards.
AGTGCAGGTTGTGGATCGTGTTCAACTGCGCACCGAGGATTTCCCCTACTCGATGCAGATGATGCAGATAGCCGCGAGTGAAATTTCGGCAGGTGTAGCAGCCGCATTGCTCGTCGAGCGGGCGCAGCGAATTCTTGTGCGCGGCGTTGCGGATCTTGACGTCGCCGAAACGCGTGAAGAGCCAGCCGTTGCGCGCATTGCGGGTCGGCATCACGCAATCGAACATGTCGACGCCGGCCGCCACGCCCGCCACCAGATCTTCCGGCGTGCCCACGCCCATCAGGTAGTGCGGCTTGTTGGCCGGCAGTTTCGGGCCGATGTGGTTCAGCACCCGCATCATGTCTTCCTTCGGCTCGCCGACCGACAGACCGCCGATCGCCAGACCGTGGAAGTCCTTCTCGACGAGGCCCGCCAGCGACTCCTCGCGCAAGTCCTCGAACATGCCGCCCTGCACGATGCCGAACAGCGCGTTCGGATTGCCAAGGCGCCTGAATTCGTCGATCGAGCGCTGCGCCCAGCGCATCGACATGCGCATCGAATCGGCCGCTTCCTTGTGCGAGGTCGGCACGTTGTTGGTCGCGTACGGCGTGCATTCGTCGAACTGCATGACGATGTCCGAGTTCAGCACTTTCTGGATCTGCATCGACACTTCGGGCGACAGGAACAGCTTGTCGCCGTTGATCGGCGACGCGAACGTGACGCCGTCTTCCGTGATCTTGCGCAAATCGCCGAGCGAGAACACCTGGAAGCCGCCGGAGTCGGTGAGAATCGGCTTTTTCCAGCCCATGAAGCCGTGCAGGCCGCCGTGCGCCTCGATGGTTTCCAGACCCGGGCGCAGCCACAGGTGGAAAGTGTTGCCGAGGATGATCTGCGCGTGCATTTCTCCCAACTCGCGTGGCTGCACGGCCTTCACGGTGCCGTAGGTGCCGACGGGCATGAAGATCGGCGTTTCCACCACGCCGTGATTCAGCGTGACGCGGCCGCGGCGGGCCAGGCCGTCGACGCCGAGCAGTTCGAAATTGAGGCCGTTGTCAGGGCGAACGTGATCGCCGAGGTAAGCACCGTGGTCGGCGCGCGGGCTAACGGATTGACCGTCGGTCATGAAAAAACTCCTGTGCTACCGGAAAACAGTCCGGCGCGAATGTTGAGCGCCGCCGGAAGGGTTCGCGGCGGCCTGGGGAACTACATAAACTTTCTGGCGGACCTCGGTCAGCCGTCGCGCCGCGTGAGCAGCATCGCATCGCCGTAGCTAAAGAAGCGGTAACGCTGTTCAATTGCGTGGCGGTACGTCTCGCGAATCGTCTCGACGCCCGCGAACGCCGACACCAGCATCAGCAGCGTGGACTTCGGCAAGTGGAAATTGGTGACCAGCCGGTCCACCACGCGGAATTTATAGCCCGGCGTGATGAAGATATCGGTTTCCGTGCTGGCGGCGGCCAACGGGCGCCCTGCAGCTTCGGCGTCGCGCGCGGCCGCTTCGAGCGCGCGCATCGAGGTCGTGCCCACCGCGATCACGCGGTTGCCGCGCGCGCGCGTCGCCGCGATCTTGTCGGCGAGCGATTGCGGCAGGTGATACCACTCGCTATGCATCTTGTGTTCGGCGAGATTTTCGACCCGCACCGGCTGGAACGTGCCCGCGCCGACGTGGAGCGTCAGCGTTGCTCGTTGCACGCCTTTTTCGTCGAGACGGGCCAGCAGCGCGTCGTCGAAATGCAGGCCGGCCGTGGGTGCGGCGACCGCGCCCGGATTCTGCGCGAACACCGTCTGATAGCGGGTTTCATCCGTCGAATCCGGATCGTGCTCGATGTACGGCGGCAGCGGCAGACGGCCGAACTGCTCAATCAGCGTCAGGCAGTCGTCGGGGAAATGCAACGTGTAGAACGGCTCGACACGCTCGCCGACCGTGACGTCGAAGGCATCCGCCAGCCGGATCGTGGTGCCCGGCTGCGGGCTCTTGCTCGCGCGGATCTGTGCGAGCGCCGTGCGCTCGCCGGTGAGGCGCTCTACCAGCACTTCGATCTTGCCGCCACTGGCCTTCTGGCCGAGGAAGCGAGCCTTCAGGACTTTGGTATCGTTGAAGACCAGCAGGTCGCCGGGCGCGATGCATTCGGGCAACTCGGCAAAGCGGCGGTCGATCAGGCGCGCGGGGCCGGTAGCGTCGGCCGGGTGATCCACCTCGAGCAGGCGGCTGGCACTGCGCTCGGGCAGCGCGACTTGCGCGATCAGTTCGGGAGGCAGATCGAAATCGAAATCGGAAAGCGTCAACATGCGAACGACTGGAAGCGAAATGAAACTGAATTGAGCCGAAGCCGGAGCCGGGCGGCTATGATTGCGGGACGCCAGAGCGGCCCGCGAGCCCGCGCGCTGTATGGCGCCGAACCCTTTGACAGCCGATATTGTACTTGCGAAGCAGCCCATGCCTTTGTCCGACCGCCGATTGCCCTCCGTTACCGATGAAGTGAGCGCCGAACCCGGGCGCCGCGTCTCGCGCGGCAAGGCGGCGGCGGAGGTGAGCGACGCGGGTTTGGGCGTGGGCGCGGACGTTGCGTTGAGCGCTGGAAAAACCGCGCGACGAGACAGCGAATCTGATGGCAAGCCTGTCGACGAAGTGAGCGGCAAATCCGCTGACCCATATGGCGGCGAGTCCGCCGAAAGCCTCGCTGACACATCCGGCGGTGGGCGCGTCGATGATCTTGCGGATCGATCTGGTGACACGCATGCCGTCAAGCCTGACGACATATTCGGCGACAGACCCGCCGGCAAGCCCGGACCCAAGGTTGCCGCAAAATCCGCAGCCAAATCCGGCGCGAAATCCGCCGCCAAACCCGCGGAGAAAACCGCCGACAAGCTCGCCAAACTCGGCCTGACCCGCGACATCGACCTCGTGCTGCATCTGCCCATGCGCTACGAGGACGAAACCTCGCTGACGCCGATCGGGCATCTGCTGCCGGGCGGCATTTCACAAACCGAAGGCGTGGTGTTCGACAACGAGATCGCCTATCGTCCGCGCCGTCAGTTGCTGGTGAAACTGCGCGACGACGCCGGCGACGAACTCGTGCTGCGCTTTCTGAATTTCTACGGCTCGCAGGTCAAGCAGATGGCGATCGGTGCGCGGTTGCGGGTGCGCGGCGACGTGCGCGGCGGTTTCTTCGGCATGGAGATGGTGCATCCGGCCGTGCGCGTGGTCGACGAAGACACGCCGCTGCCGCAGGCGCTCACGCCCGTGTATCCGAGCACCGCGGGCGTGACGCAGGCGTATTTGCGCAAATCGATCGACAACGCGCTCTCTCGCACGTCGCTGCCGGAGTTGCTGCCCGCGGCGGTCGCGCGGACGTTCATGGAACCGCTCGGCGTGCCGTCGCTGATGGACGCCGTACGCACGCTGCATCATCCGGACGTGCAGTCGGACGAGACCGCGTTGATCGACGGCACACATCCGGCCTGGGTACGTATCAAGTTCGAGGAACTGCTCGCGCAGCAGATGTCGCTCAAGCGCGCGCACGACGAACGCCGCACGCGCGCGGCGCCCGCCATGCCGCGTCGCAAGCTGGGCGACGAAGCCGCGCTGGTGGCGCGCCTGCTGAAGGCGCTGCCGTTTTCGCTGACGGCGGCGCAGGAGCGCGTCGGCGGCGAGATCGCGCTCGATCTGACCCAGCCTCATCCGATGCAGCGGCTTTTGCAGGGCGACGTCGGCAGCGGCAAGACGATCGTCGCCGCGCTGGCTGCGGCGCAGGCAATCGACGCCGGCTACCAGGCCGCGCTCATGGCGCCGACCGAAATCCTCGCCGAGCAGCACGCGCGCAAATTGCGCGGTTGGCTGGAGCCGCTTGGCGTGAGCGTCGCGTGGCTGGCCGGCAGTCTGAAGACCAAAGAAAAGCGCGCCGCGATCGAAGCCGCGGCGCTCGGCACGGCGCAACTCGTAATCGGCACGCACGCGATCATCCAGGACGCGGTCGAGTTCGCGCGCCTCGGGCTCGTGATCGTCGATGAACAGCACCGTTTCGGCGTGGCGCAACGGCTCGCACTGCGCGCCAAGGCGCAGAACGCCGCCGATGGCGCGCGCGACTTCCAGCCGCATCAATTGATGATGTCGGCGACGCCGATTCCGCGCACGCTCGCGATGACGTATTACGCCGACCTCGACGTCTCGACCATCGACGAATTGCCGCCTGGACGCACGCCGATTCTCACCAAGCTCGTATCCGACGCGCGGCGCGAAGAGGTGATCGGACGCGTGCGCGAGGCCGCGTTGACGGGGCGCCAGGTGTACTGGGTGTGTCCGTTGATCGAGGAAAGCGAGACCTTGCAGCTGCAGACCGCGGTCGAGACGTATGAGACGCTGGTGGCCGCGTTGCCCGAGTTGAACGTCGGTCTCGTGCATGGGCGTTTGGCGCCAGCTGAAAAGGCCGCCGTGATGGATGCGTTTACTCGCAACGAGGTGCAGTTGCTGGTGGCGACGACGGTGATCGAAGTGGGCGTCGATGTGCCGAATGCGTCGTTGATGGTGATCGAGCATGCGGAGCGGTTTGGGCTGGCGCAGTTGCATCAGTTGCGGGGTCGGGTGGGGCGTGGGAGTGCGGCTTCGGTTTGCGTGCTGCTCTATACCGGGCCTTTGTCGATGACTGCGCGGGCGCGGCTTCAGACGATGCGGGAGACGACCGATGGGTTTGAGATCGCCAGGCGGGATCTCGAGATTCGTGGGCCGGGGGAATTTTTGGGGGCGCGGCAATCGGGGGCGGCGATGTTGAGGTTTGCCGATCTCCAGAATGATCAGTGGTTGATTGAGCCTGCGCGGGAGGCTGCGGCGGTTTTGCTTGAGGAGCATCCGGAGGTTGTGTTGCAGCATCTGGCGCGCTGGCTTGGCGCGCGGGAGCAGTATTTGAAGGCTTGAAGGTGGGGGGTTGCCTGCGGGGCGCTTTGGTGAGGTTTTTGTTCTGTTGGCCTTTCCTTGATTTGCTTGTGGTCTATTGGCGTTGCCCCTGTGCGGGGCGGCACCTACTTTCTTTGCCTGCCGCAAAGAAAGTAGGCAAAGAAAGCGGCTTCACACCGCCAGCTCATAAGCGGGGCCCCCGCGCAGCCACGGTAGTGGTGCATCTGGAATCCGTGTTCCCGCACATTCCGCCCCCGTGACAAGGCAGTCATTCTTCCGGCGGCGCTGCGCGCGCCGTGGCGGTAGTTCATCAACCAGTGGGTGCGGGCGGCGTCCCCCTGCGCTCGCTCTCCACGCGGCGGCGTACGGACGCAGTTCCGCGATCCCAGCCCTCTTCCGGCGTTTCGCCGAGGCAAAGCCGACGGCCCCCGCCGCGCTCACCGAAGGCACGGTTTTCGGGCAGACCGCTCCGGCGAGCACGTGTGCGAGGCGGGACGTATGACTGCCTTGTCACAAGCGCGGAATGCGCGAGGGCACAGATTCCAGATGTGCCACTACCCCCTCCGAGCCGGGGGACCCGCTTGAAAGCTGGCGGTGTAAAGCCGCTTTCTTTGCCTACTTTCTTTGCGGCAGGCAAAGAAAGTAGGTGCCGCCCCGCACAGGGGCGACGCTAATAGACCACAAGCAAATCAAGGAAAGGCCAACCCGACAAACCCAAACCCAAACCCCAAAAAAACCGCGCAATAGCACAACACCCCGACCGCGTACAATACGCCCTTACCCATCCGCCTTCCGGCAACCTCAATGTCCTTCGATTTCTTCCTCCCTTGCCCGCGCGGCCTCGAAGCCTCGCTTGCGGCTGAACTCGCCGAAATCGCCGCCAGCCACCTGAACGGCGCGCCGTTCACAGCCGGCGCACAAGTGCCAGGCGGCGTGCATTTCCGCGGAGGCTGGGCCGCCGGCATGGCCGCCAACCTGTATTCGCGCCTCGCGAGCCGCGTGCTGCTGAAAATCGCGCATCGCCCGTATCGCAGCGAGCAGGACATCTACGCACTCGCAGTCGAACAACGTTGGGAACAATGGTTCTCGGCGAATGAGACGCTGCGCGTCGACGTCACGGCGATCAAGTCGCCGCTGCGCAGCCTGGAATTCACGACGCTGCGCGTCAAGGACGCCATCTGCGATCGTCTGCGCGAAGTCAGCGGCGCGCGTCCGAACATCGACACGGCCACGCCCGACGTGCGCGTCTTCGCCTTTCTCACCGCCACCGACTGCACGCTGTATCTCGACACCTCGGGCGATCCGCTCTTCAAGCGCGGCTGGCGCCTCGACAAGGGCGCGGCGCCGCTGCGCGAGAATCTGGCCGCGGGCATTCTGCGTCTGACCGGCTGGACCGCCGGCATGCCCCTGTACGACCCGATGTGCGGCAGCGGCACCTTCCTCGCGGAAGCCGCGCAGGTAGCGCTGAACATCGCGCCGGGCGCGGAACGCCGCTTCGGCTTCGAAAGGCTCAAGCAATACGAAGCCAAAACCTGGCAAACGCTCAAGGCCGCCGCGCTCGACGCGAAGCACGCCGCGCGTAGTTCGCGCGCCGATCTGCAAATCTTCGGCAGCGATATTTCCGGCGACATGCTCGACAAGGCGCGCGCCAACTTCCAACGCGCGGGCTTGCCGTCTATCCCGCTTAAACAGGTCGACGCGCGCGGCATGACGCCGCCGACATCCGCGCCGGGCATCCTCGTCGCCAACCCGCCATATGGCGAACGGATCGAAGTGCGCGGGCGCAATGCTCGCGGCGAGCTTCGCGAAGGCCGCGGTAATCGCGACAGCCGCGACAACCGCGAAGACGAGGGTTTCCGCCGCGTCCAGGAAGAAGCGCCCGACAGCGAATTTTTCCAGTCGCTCGGCGATGCGCTCAAGCAGCGTTTCACCGGCTGGCACGCGTTCATCCTGACATCGGATCGCAAGCTGCCGGGCCAGTTGCGCCTGCGTGAATCGACCAAGACGCCGCTCTTCAACGGCGCGCTCGAATGCCGTCTGTTCCGTTTCGATCTGATCGCGGGCAGCGTGCGGCAGCGGCCGCAGAACGATACGCCGGCAGCCTGAGCGCACTGCTTGCCGCGCTGCTGCAAGGAAATGAAAACCGCGGACCGGCTCCGCGGTTTTTTTTCGCCTGTGGCCTGCGGGCCGTCTTTTCTACCACCACTGCTTTCATCGCTCCTGCCGCCTCCTACTGACACCACGCTGTCAGTAGCACCCCCGCACACTCCTTCTCACGCCATCCGGCGCTCTGCACGGCTTACCGCCATCCACAGGAGAGTGACATGTCCGCATCATCCAAAGTTGTTGCATGGTTCGAAATTCCGTCCGTCGATTTCGATCGCGCCGTCCGCTTCTATGAAGCGGCGCTCGACGTCAAACTGAATGTCCAGGAAATTGGCGGCCAGCCGATCGCCGTGTTCGGCTACGAGGAACCGGCGACCGGCGGCGCGATCGTCCACAGCCCGTCGATGACGCCCACCGGCGACGGCGTGCTCGTCTATCTGAACGCGAAGCCGACCGTCGACGCCGTCCTCGCGCGCGTCGAGCAAGCCGGCGGCAAGACCGACGGCCCGGTGATCAAACTGCCGCAGGACATCGGCTATATCGCGTTCTTCACCGACACGGAAGGCAACCGCCTCGGCCTGCATTCGCAGACCAACGGCTAAACGCAACGCAACACCACGTTCGTGCGCGGCGGCCGGTGAAAGCCCGCGGGCGAACGCCGACCGGAGCGCGGCATGCGGCGCTATCATCGCGGAACTGTCCCCGTCCTCTTCTACAAGACGCCCACGATGACGCGCCGCGCCGACCGCCTGTTCCAGATCGCCGAACTGCTGCGCGGACGGCGCCTGACCACCGCGCAACAACTCGCCGACTGGCTGCATATCTCGTTGCGCACCGTGTATCGCGACGTGCGCGATCTGCAACTGTCAGGGGTGCCGATCGAAGGCGAAGCCGGCATCGGCTACCGGCTGAGCCGCACAGCGAGTTTGCCGCCGCTCACCTTCACCGCCGATGAGCTGGCCGCGCTCGCCGCGGGCGCGCGCATGCTCGAATCGTGGGGCGGCGCCGGCTTTGCGGGCGGCGCGCGCGGCGCGCTCGCCAAGATCGCCTCGGCCATGCCAGCCGACAAGCGCGCGGCATTGGAAAGGCTCGCCGTCTTCGCGCCGTCGTTTCACATCAAAGGGGATTTTTCCGCGCAACTGGACGCGCTGCATCGCGCGATCGACACGCGGCACGTGGTGAGCTTTGCATACGTCGATGTGAACGGCGCGGCGACCGCGCGCCGTGTCTGGCCGCTCGCCCTCGCTTATTGGGGCGCGCGCTGGACGCTTGGAGCGTGGTGTGAATTGCGCGGCGATTTCCGCAATTTCGGGCTGGAGAAGATTCAGAATCTTCAGGTGCTCGAACAATATCCGGATCAGGAAGGCAGGCGGCTTGCGGACCTGTTGCGGCATGTGAATGCGAAGCCGCGGTAGGACCGTTCTACAGAACCGGCGGACGCAAAAGCACCTTTGAGCGCGAGCATTCCAGCAGACAAGCCAGCGGTTCGCGGCCGCTTGCAAGGCGGGCCGCGAACTTCGAGCACGCGGTTATTCCACCGCCTTCACCATATCTTCGATCACCTTCTTCGCGTCGCCGAACACCATCATCGTCTTGTCCATGTAGAACAGGTCGTTGTCGAGACCGGCGTAGCCTGCGGCCATCGAGCGCTTGTTCACGATGACCGTGCGCGCCTTATAAGCCTCGATGATCGGCATGCCCGCAATCGGCGACTTCGGATCGGTCTTCGCCGCCGGATTCACCACGTCATTCGCACCGAGCACCAGCACCACGTCGACCTGACCGAACTCGCCGTTGATATCGTCCATTTCGTAGACCATGTCGTAAGGCACTTCGGCTTCGGCGAGCAGCACGTTCATGTGGCCCGGCATGCGGCCGGCCACCGGGTGAATCGCGTACTTCACCTCGATGCCCTTCTCGACCAGCTTGTCGGTCAACTCCTTCAACGCATGCTGCGCACGCGCGACGGCGAGACCATAACCCGGCACGATCACCACGGTCTCAGCATTGCCGAGCATGAACGACGCATCGTCGGCCGAACCGGATTTCACCGGACGCTGCTCCGCCGACCCACCCGCCGCAGCCGCACCCGGCTCATTGCCAAAGCCGCCGAGAATCACGTTGAAGAACGAACGGTTCATCGCGCGACACATGATGTACGACAGAATCGCACCGGACGAACCGACCAGCGAGCCCGCGATGATCAGCATCGGATTGTTCAGCGAGAAGCCGATGCCCGCCGCCGCCCAGCCCGAATACGAGTTCAGCATCGACACCACCACCGGCATGTCCGCGCCGCCGATCGGAATGATGATCAGCACGCCGAGCACGAACGCGATCAGCGTCATGATGATGAACGGCAGCCACGATTGCGTGAGGAAAAAGATCACGCCAAAGCCGAGCATCGCGAGCGCGAGCAGCAGGTTGATCAGATGCTGGCCCGCATACACGACCGGCGCGCCCTGAAACAGCCGGAACTTGTACTTGCCAGACAGTTTGCCGAACGCGATCACCGAACCGGAGAACGTGATCGCGCCGACGAACGTGCCGATGAACAGTTCCACGCGATTGCCGTACGGCAGGAAGCCCGGCGCGGTGTTCTCCGGATCGACGAGACCGAACGCAGCCGGCTCCGACACCACCGCATACGCAATACACACAGCGGCAAGACCGATCAGCGAGTGCATGGCCGCGACCAGTTCCGGCATCTTGGTCATCTCGACGCGCGCGGCGACGAACGCGCCGACCGCGCCGCCGACCACCAGCGCGACCAGCAGCAGACCCAGCCCCAACCCGAGATTCGAACCGAGCCCGTTAGCCTGCTTGACGATCAGCGCGATGGTCGTGAGGATCGCGATCGCCATGCCGACCATGCCGAAGGTATTGCCGATGCGCGCCGTCTTCGGATTCGACAGCCCTTTAAGCGCCTGGATGAAGCAGACCGACGCGACCAGATAAAGCAGCGTGACGACGTTCAGACTCATTACGCGTTCTCCTTGGCCGTCTTGTCTGCGATGAGTTTCTTCGGCTCTTTCTTGCGGAACATCTCCAGCATTCGTCGCGTGACGAGAAAGCCGCCGAACACGTTCACTGCCGCGAGCGCGACCGCGAGCGTGCCGAAGAACTTGCCGGGCGTGCCCAAAGTGAGACCCGCGGCGAGCATTGCGCCGACGATCACAATCGCCGAAATCGCATTGGTCACGGCCATCAGCGGCGTGTGCAGCGCGGGCGTGACGTTCCAGACCACGTGGTAACCGACGTAAATCGCCAGCACGAAGATAATTAGGTTGATGACGGTGTGGTTGATGACTTCCATGTCCGCACTCTCCTCTTAGGCCTTGCGCGTGACTTCGCCGTCACGGGCCAGCAGCGTGGCCGCGACGATATCGTCCGCGAGATCGATGTTCAGGGCGCCTTCCTTGTTGATGATCAGCTTGAGGAAGTCGAGCAGGTTGCGTGCGTAGAGCGAGGATGCGTCGGCGGGCACCATCGAGGCCAGATTCGTATAGCCGACGATCGTCACGCCATGCTTGATGACGACCTTGTCCGTTTCGGTGAGCGGACAGTTTCCGCCACGCTGGCCTTCGTACTCGGCGCCGCGGCCCGCGGCGAGGTCGACCAGCACGGAGCCGGGTTTCATCGCCTGCACGGTGTCGACCGAGATCAGTGTCGGTGCGGCGCGGCCTGGAATCAGTGCGGTGGAAATCACCACATCGGCCTGTTTGGCGCGTTCGTGGACCAGCGCCGATTGGCGCGTGAGCCAGGAAGGCGGCATCGGCCGGGCATAGCCGCCGACGCCTTGCGCGGCTTCGCGCTCTTCATCGGTTTCGTAGGGCACGTCGAGAAACTTGGCGCCGAGCGATTCGATCTGCTCTTTTACGGCGGGCCGCACATCTGAGGCTTCGATCACCGCGCCCAGGCGCTTGGCGGTCGCGATCGCCTGCAAACCGGCCACACCTGCGCCGAGGATCAGCACGCGCGCGGCTTTCACAGTACCGGCAGCCGTCATCAGCATCGGCATGAAGCGCGGATAGAGCGTGGCGGCCAACAGAACCGCCTTGTAACCCGCGATATTCGCCTGCGAGCTCAACACATCGAGGCTCTGCGCGCGCGTGGTTCTCGGCGCCGCTTCCAAAGCGAACGCGGTGACCCCTGCGGCGGCCAGCTTTGATGAGTTTTCGGTATTAAACGGATCGAGCATGCCGACCAGTACAGCGCCGCGCTTGAGCAACGGCAGCTCGGCATCGGTCGGCGACTGGACCTTCAGGACGAGATCGGCGCCGAATGCGGTCGCCGCGTCGACGATCTCCGCGCCGGCGGCCGCAAAGGCATCGTCTGGAAAGCTGGCGCCGGTGCCGGCGCCGCTCTGGATCGTGACCCGGTGGCCCTGGGTCACGTACTTCTTGACCGTTTCGGGCGTCGCGGCGACGCGGGTTTCGTGCGCGCGCGTCTCGGCTGGCACTCCGATGTGCATCTTGTTCCTCCTCGACTTCCTGTTTTACGACAGATCGGCCGACGAGGCACGCCGGCTTGCAGGTGCAACGGCTAACGCGTCACTTTAACCGAAATATGGGGGTGCGCAGAAATCGGGGACAATTGGCCGCACTGGCGTGCGCGACGCGGCGCAGCGCAATGCTGTGCTCGATGCAATTGCACGCTATCCGGACACGCTGAAGCACCGGGGGTGCCCGGCGGGCGGGGTCGACCTGGCCACGCGCCGCCCGCTTCCCGGCAGGCGAGGCCCATAACCGGTAAAATGCGCACCCATGAAACCGGAAACCTGGCTGCCGCACGTCACGGTCGCGGCCATCGTCGAGCGCGACGAGCGCTTTCTCGTGGTCGAGGAACATACCGCCGACGGTCTGCGCCTGAACCAGCCCGCTGGCCATCTGGAGGCGGGCGAAACGCTGGTAGAAGCGGTGATCCGCGAAACGCTCGAGGAAACCGCCCATCCATTCGCGCCCGAGGCGCTGGTGGGCATGTACATGACCCATTTCGAGCGGCCCGGCAGTGAGGGCGTCACCTACCTGCGCTTCACCTATTGCGGCGCGGGCGGCGAAGCCGATCCGCAGCGGGCCCTCGACCCGGACATTGTCCGCACCTTGTGGATGAGCGCCGACGAATTGCGCGCCTGTCCCGAACGGCACCGCACGCCGCTCGTCATGCAATGTCTCGACGACTACCTCGCGGGCCGGCGTTTCCCGCTCGACTTCGTGCACACGCATTCGGTCGGGCCAAAAAGATAGCCGCAACGCGCGGCCAACCCACGATCCATGAAGTCAAGCAGCACCCAGTGAGCATCTTATGAGCAAGCAGAAAGTCGTAGTAGGCATGTCGGGCGGCGTCGATTCGTCTGTTACCGCATGGCTGCTGAAGGAACAGGGCTACGACGTGGTCGGCCTGTTCATGAAAAACTGGGAAGACGACGACGACAGCGAATACTGCTCGACGCGGCAAGACTGGATCGACGTGGTCTCGGTGGCGGATCTGATCGGCATCGACGTTGAAGCGGTCAACTTCGCCTCCGAATACAAGGACCGCGTGTTCGCCGAATTCCTGCGCGAATACTCGGCCGGCCGCACGCCGAATCCGGACGTGCTGTGCAATGCCGAAATCAAGTTCAAGGCGTTCCTCGACCACGCCATGTCGCTCGGCGCGGAAACCATCGCGACCGGCCACTATGCGCGTGTGCGCGAGCACAACGGCCGCTTCGAACTGCTGAAGGCATTCGACCATACGAAAGACCAGTCGTACTTTCTGCATCGGTTGAATCAGGCGCAATTGTCGAAGACGCTGTTTCCGCTCGGCGAGATTCCGAAAACCAAAGTACGCGAAATCGCCGAACAGATCGCGTTGCCCAACGCGAAGAAGAAAGACTCGACCGGCATCTGCTTTATCGGCGAACGGCCGTTCCGCGATTTCCTGAACCGCTATCTGCCGACCAAGCCCGGCCCGATGAAAACCACCGACGGCAAAGTGGTCGGCGAACACATCGGCCTCGCGTTCTACACGTTCGGCCAGCGCAAGGGCATTGGCCTCGGCGGTAGCAAGGACGGCAGCGGCGAGCCGTGGTTCGTCGCTGGCAAGGACATTCCGTCGAACACGCTGTATGTCGCCCAAGGCCACGATCATTCCTGGCTGCTCAGCCATACGTTGTCCGCCGGCAATACAAGCTGGGTGGCGGGCGAGCCGCCGGCGGACGGCTTCGCGTGCGGCGCGAAGACCCGTTACCGGCAAGCAGACGCGCCGTGCACGTTTAGCAACGCGGGCAGCGGCGAAGGCCTCTTCGAACTGAATTTCGACGCGGCGCAATGGGCTGTCACACCGGGGCAATCTGCGGTGCTCTACGATGGCGACGTGTGCCTCGGCGGCGGCATCATCGAACATGCGGTCACCGGACAGCCGGTCGCGCGCGAGCCGCAAAAAGCGGCGCTGCTGAACGCCCGTTGAGCCACGCGTCTGATCGTGCGGCAACATGACCTGGCGCCGCACACGCATTACTTTCACGTTTCGACTTGCGCGGCGCGTGGCATCCACGCGCTCGCTCTTAAGCCGCAGCTAGCTTCACCCTAACAAGCAGTCGTTCGTTTTCCTTCGCGGCGGATTCCGTCTGTGCCGGCAGCGCTGGCGATCCCGTCGTGACGAACCTCACTGCACTGGAGTCCCCATGTTTTCTCGACGTTATCTGGCCATGTGGTGCGCAGCCGCGCTGTTCGCCGTCTGCGCGGCGTTGGCCGACGCGCACCACATCTCATGGTTCTGGATCATCGTGCCGCTCGCGCTGGTCGCGCTCGGCCTGTTCGACCTGACGCAGCAGCGCCACGCGATCCTGCGCAACTATCCGCTGTGGGGCCACTTCCGTTTCCTGTTCGAATTCATTCGCCCGGAAATCCGCCAGTATTTTGTCGAAGGCGACACGGACGAAAAACCGTTCTCGCGCGCCCAGCGCAGCATCGTCTATCAGCGCGCGAAGAACGATGTCGACAGCCGTCCGTACGGCACCGAACTCGACGTCAAAGCCATCGCGCACGAATGGATCAGCCACTCGCTCGCGCCGACCACGCTCGAGAATCACGACTTCCGCATCGTCGTCGGACCGGATCGCGCGCAGCCTTATTCCATGTCGATCTTCAACGTCTCGGCGATGAGCTTTGGTTCGCTGTCAGCGAACGCGATCATGGCGCTGAACCTCGGCGCGAAGAAAGGCAACTTCGCGCACGACACCGGCGAAGGCTCGATGTCGAAGTATCACCGTGAACACGGCGGCGACATCATCTGGGAAATCGCTTCGGGTTACTTCGGCTGCCGCAACGACGACGGCACTTTCAGCGCGGAGAAGTTCGCGAAGCAGGCCGCCGAGCCGCAAGTGAAGATGATCGAAGTAAAGCTCTCGCAAGGCGCGAAGCCAGGTCACGGCGGCGTGCTGCCGGCCGCGAAGATCACACCGGAAATCGCGGAGACGCGCGGCGTGCCGATGGGCCGCGACTGCATCTCGCCGGCCACGCACTCCGAGTTCTCCACGCCGCGCGGCCTGCTCGAATTTGTCGACCGTCTACGCACGCTGTCGGGTGGCAAGCCGACGGGCTTCAAGCTGTGCATCGGGCATCCGTGGGAATTCTTCGGCATTGCGAAGGCGATGCTGGAGACCGGCATCCTGCCGGACTTCATCGTCGTGGATGGCGCGGAAGGCGGCACGGGCGCGGCGCCGCTCGAATTCACCGATCACGTCGGCGTGCCGTTGCAGGAAGGCTTGCTGCTGGTGCACAACACGCTGGTCGGCATCGGCCTGCGGCAACGCATCCGCATCGGCGCGAGCGGCAAGATGATCACCGCGTTCGACATCACCAAGACGCTCGCGATCGGCGCCGATTGGGTCAACGCGGCGCGCGGTTTCATGTTCGCGGTGGTTATAGCCCCCATACTCGACCAACTATTTATCGGACCGCGCACGCGCATCGTTGCATGCTAGCGCCAAAGACGCCCTAGCTACGGCGTCTATCTCAAGTGCTTCCGTTTCTCTTGACCTTCGCTTCGCCCCGACCTATCTTGTTGTTTACCCCCAACTGTTATACCAGTGAAGGCCCTGATTATCGTGCCGGCTTGACCAGCAGAAAGAGGCTGAGCCCTTGCATTGAGACGCCGTCCGGTAAATCCAACTGAGTGGGTTATGCAACGTACCGCCTGACGTTCACGCTCGGTACTTCATCCAAATTCTCAGTGCGGTCCACTGGGAAGCGTCCTAAACAAGCGCATAGGCCACATACGATATATAGGATTACTACGCATAAGGACTCGATATCATGCAAACCGTGCACTCGATAATCGACCTTCCGATTCGCGAAGGGCCGATTGGTAGCAGCATTCCAATACTTGTGTTAATGGACGGCGAAATTAGCCAGCTGGGTCTCATGTGGGCGCGGCATCTGATGCTTCAGGAGCATTACAGTCCCAGCAGCTTAGAAAAGCGGATGAGTGCGATAGGCCGATTTTACGACTTCTACGTCATCGAGAAGCATGCCGCCCCCGTTGCCACAGACGCGCTTCATATCCTGCTGCAGCAATTCTTCGAAGCGAGGCGATTCGGGTCTGCGACTATGGGATGGGAAACAGTGCGGCCACAGACCGCGGTTGCGGATGTACGGGCAGTAACCGAATTTACGGAATGGGCCGCGAAGAATTTCGGCACTGCGCGCGTAAATCCAACGGAGCGTACGCTGGTTTCGAGTTTGAATCTCTCGGACCAAAAAAGGTACCGTATAAAACAAGATGGCAAGCGAAACTGGGACCAGTTGTACCACCTTTCCCCCTCGACTGAAGAGGGAAAGGGCGTCGTCAACGTGCCCGAATTTAACCCCAAAAGTGAACGACGGGTAGACACCGTCTCGAAGAAATACTTTCCGCCTACACGCGTGGCGCCATTCATAAAAGCATCTCCGATACGCGACGCTTTGTATTTTCTATTGATATTTTTTGGGAGCTTGCGAGCGTCTGAGCCGCTTCACATTTTTGCAGGAGACGTTTCCATCTTACCCGATGGAACGGCGCGCGTAGTTTTGGGCCATCCGGAGCTCGGCCCGTATAGATGGTTCGATAGCTCGGGAAAGGAACGAGCAGGGAAACGAGTGACATTTTTGCGCGAACGATATCAACTTGGCCCCCGTCATTTCCTCGGCACTAAACATCCGCAGCACGCTGGATGGAAAGGTATGCGATTTGACGCGAACGCGTACGAATCAGAAGTTTATTGGCTCAGGCCGGACGCAGGCAGACTCTTCGCAAAGCTGCACAGTGAATACATGAAGAGTATCAGGCTTCGTGTTACCGATAACCACCCGTACTATTTTGTGAACACCGACCCGGGGCCTGATTTCGGCAATCCGGTCACCCTGTCAAACATGACGAAGGCGTTCGAACGAGCCGCCCAGCGAGTAGGATTGTCCGCATCGGAGCCCGGGGTCAATCCACACGGAGGCCGGCACTTCTATGGTTTCTACAACGCGAATATCCTTCGAACCTCGATGGAAATTTTGCAAATGCTCATGCATCACACGAGCATCCTTTCAACGAAGGTCTATTACAACCTAACCCCCGAAGTGGCACGCATCGAACTCGCGAAGGCGCATGCCAAGATGGAAGCGGAAATACCAGAGATGTTGAGAATGGACCAGCTGTTCCTTGAGCAGAGCCGAACATGACCTGTCAACAATTCAAGACCCCCTCGGGACGGCTGGTCACCTTTAATCGAAGCGCGGATGACGCGGCTTTTCCCACAAACGTCTCGCTAAAAGAGATGCGGGAGATTATTGCGGAATACGAGGAAAAGCGCATTGCTGAGTATTGGGAGGATACCCTGTTGGCCTCCTCCAAACAGGGCCGCTGGATTCGCGCGTTCGATTCACACGGAGCGCTCCTTGACTACTTCCAGGTCTCCGCTCTAAGGCGAATTTCTGGGACAAATGCACGTGGACGTGCGTTATGGACACACGTGCGTTCTCTCTCGCTCTCTGAGCAACGTGCGATTGTCAACGCAGCAAGACCGAAATCCCGTGTCCAGGTAACGAAAATCATTCGTCCTTTTCGAGAGATTCTCGCCCCGGATTTTCACGCGATGTTGAAAGAATCCGGCAGCGCCAAGGCTCTCGTTCAGAACTTGACCACGGCCCTTCGTACGGGGGGCTGCGCATTGCGACATCCTTTCCGCTACTTCGAACTGCTCGCTCTGATGTGGTCCAAAGGTCGGCTCCTTTTTCCCGCCGGAGTGCATAAGTGGAATACCACAACAAAGTATCTTACATTATTGAACGCTCGATATGGCGGTAGCCGCAGCCTCCTGATTCAGTCAGTTGCACGCAAGCCTAAGAAACAAGGAGACCAAGCGTTCAGGAGTGTTTGCAGCGCTTTGGCTTCATCAGATGTAGCCGAAGCGACTGACCTGTCCCCCGAGTTGATGGCTGCGTTCGAGGACGTGTTTGTTGCGATGGTCGAGGCACAGTATCCTCAAACCGTAGATGAGTATAAGTGGATGGTCAATCGCGGCCGTGTGCGAACCGGTATGCTTTGGCTTCGACAGTTCTACAATCGACACAACCCCGACAACGCAATCTTGCTCGCTCGGCCGCCCCGGAAGCGCCCCCATGAGCGCGAGCTCCGACTAAAAGGAGACTTCCGTTGGCTGACTGAGCAGCGCCCCGAATTGGTCGAATGGCAGCGGGCCTTGCACGCATATATTGCATCGACCAGCACACTGCGCATTCACGGACCTGTCGACAAGTTAAACCAGTTTGGCGACTTTCTTTGTATGCTTAACGAGCCACCTCTAGCACCGTGGAACGTGGCGCGGGCGACTCATATTACGGACCCCACACTAACGAACAAAGATACTTTTTTTGATTACTTGTCCAAGAGATATCCTGAAAGCGACCCCAAAACAAAGAACGGAATCGTCGCAAAACTTCGAGTATTCTTTGACTGGGTTAAGGACCGACTGCTCGAATCTGCGCACCCTGAAGCAGCGGCGTTTGCGAATCCCATTTTTTCGAAAGACAATTTCGGTAGGAGAGTTCGTGGCGGCGTAACAAATCGTCCAAGAATGGAAAACTACATCATCAACGAGATGAAGGAGATTCTGACGAGCGACGACTTTGCGTTTCCAAAGTTGCTGCAAGGAGCCAACACAGACGTATTTGACAACACGCTCGGCAAGAAAGCCAAGGTGTGGGACCCAACCTTGACTGTCTGCATGTACACACTGCTCGACACTGTCTTGCGTAGCCACCAAGCTCGATGGCTGGACTCCGGAGAACTGGACGAGAGAATTTACGATGAGTCATCGGGCAAGTTGAAGCCTAACCGGACGAAGCATGCTGTCAGAGGCCGGCTTGAAGGTGCGCTTCGCTTGCAACACGACTCGCTCCGAAGCAACTCGTGGCTCACGCTTTGGGTCAATACCAACAAAACGGCCGAATATGACAGTGCTGAGATTGGATACCCGGTCCCCTTCATGTCTGAGACGCTGAAGGGATTACTACTCATGCAGCGGGATTGGCAGAGGAGATACCTGCCGCAGCTCGAAACTCCAGTGCCTTATGCCGACTACCAAAGAGACACAACGGAACGGCCGCGGGTTGCAGCAAAATTGCCCACGATAGCGCCGTTATTTCGCGACGCAATGGGTCCAAGCCTGATAAAGCCGATAGCCTATGCAAAGCTGAAGAAGTTCTACACAAAGCTGCTCATGGAGGCACAGGACCGCATCGAAAAAAAGTACGGGCGAAAGGTTCAACTCGTGCGTACGGTTAACGGCAAAGTGAAATGGGAAGTGGACCTCCACACGCTTCGTGTAAGCGGAATCACAGCTCTCATCGAGGCTGGCGTTCCGCTGGAAGTCGTCTCGCAATTTGTGGCGGGTCACAGAACACTGGTAATGACCCTGCACTATCTCAAATTCTCTCCAGCGAAGTTACGCGCGTACCTCGAAAAAGCGCATGAGAAGCTTCGGGATGACTCGGACTTCACCGGCTCGCCCGAATTCGAGGAAAACATGGACGCCTTCGCACCGTTCATGCTCAGCCAGGCCGGTTCGGGTGTCGGGCCGGCCTTCGCCGCTCTCAAGCAAAAGAACGGTTTACTGACAATCAACACAGAAGGCATCTGCCCTGGAACATCCTGCGACACCGGCGGACCGCTTATAGGGAAAGGGTGTAACGCGCATGCACCCGTGCCAGGAGGCCAACGTTGCGGCCTGTGCCGTTATTGGCTTACAGGGCCCGCGCATTTGCTCGGCCAGGTCGCGGCTGTTAACAATCTTGCGTACGCCATCCGCAAAAAGGGACAGGAGATTGCTGAGCTGAACGAGCAACGTCTCGATGCGGAAGACCAAGGAAACCAGCGCAAGGCACGCGAGCTCGTAGACAAGGTTGAGCTTCTCGGACGGGAGCTCACGATTGATATCAACGAATGGGTCGCGCGTTATCGGTACGCAGAGAAGTCGATAACGCTCATGGATGATTATCTGGCCGCAAAGGCGAAAGTCCAGGCGAAGGGCCAGAAATTACCTGTTCCTTTGCTTACGGCTGCGGCGCCGAGCCAGCTCAAAATTACGTTGGAGTCGGCACACGAGTTCGCGCTACTCGACCAAATCACACAGATGAGCGATTTCGTCACCGGCTTCCGTAATCGGGAGGCGGAGCTTGAGAAGAGTAGTATCTTATCAAGCATGATGGTTGCGAACGGGATTCGGCCGTTCCTTCTCGAGCTCAAGCCTGAGCATGCACACGCTGCCGGCAACCTCCTATCCTCCATGCTCCTGCACCAGGTCCGGGGACAGGAGCTCGATGAGGTCCTTGATGGACACAAACCGTTAAGTGACTATCCGGCACTCGCGCGAGCTTTCGAGTTGCTTGAAAGTCAGGTGGTTGCGGGAACGAAAGTCCAGAACATTGAACAATCTCGCCTGGAAAAGCTCTTAAACAGCTTTCAGCCTCATGGACAGCCCGATTTCGACGAAGAAGAGACGTTTTCATGAATCGAGAAACCAGCGTCGATGCCCTCTACGAGACGCTTTGCCAGCAGACAACGAACCCTCGCCAGCGGGCTTCGCTGAAGAGAATCAAACAAGCCTGTGACTACCTGGAGCAGAATGGGTTGAAAATCTCGCCCACAACGATTGAGAGATATTGCATCGACCACCAGTGGGAAGGCCCCAAGGCGCAATCAATCAGGAATTCGCGGGATGTATTGAATAAGTATGTGCAGTTGCGGCAGGCCGGGCAGCAGGTATTTGCTCCCAACCCTCGGCACGACTACAAGCCTGCCATACAGGATGAGACGTTGAGGGCGTATGTTGCACTCCTTCAGCAAGAGCGTGACCAGGCTATTGCGGCGCGCAATCGCATTGAAGCTGCTCTTCGAACGATACCGGGCGTTCCAATCGACGACTTCATAAGAACAGGCATCGTGACAACGGCAACGGCGAAACCTTCTTCGGGCCATAGAACCACACCGTGGACTAGCACCGACCTTAAGTCAGCCTTGTTAGTTCTGCTCGACGAGGCTCATCTGGTCAAATGTGGACTCCAACTCTATAAGGACCGCGTTCGCGCTATCGGCACAAAGATGGTTCTCCTGGAAAAGCCACAGGTAACCGCCATACGGGCGGTCATTGAAGAGGCCGCGGAGAAAGTCACCGAGTCCTGATGGCAAGCCGGAGATTGGAAACACCGTCGGATAGGCTCTGTAATCGTCGAGGTGTCGCATGCCAAGTGGCAAACAGTTATCTGACAGCAACTTCTCCGCGTATGGACGTTGGATGACCGGAAAAACGGACGGTGATTTCCGACAGATGGTCAGTCGAGGCGTCCTATCGAGGACGGAGATTGCTCGAGAGTGCGGTTTCTCCAAGTCGGCCTTGGACCAGAATCCCCGAATCAAGGTTGCGCTGAGCAAGCTCGAGGATGGTCTTCGCGAGCGCGGAGTGCTTCCGCCTGTCGCCGAACCTACTCCAGAAACAGACGGTCTTCCGATGCGGCAACGAAGTCGCCACATGTCTTCTGGCGAATCCGAGCACGTTCGCAACCTCGAACAGGAAAACGCAAGCCTGCGCGCTGCTTACGACGAGCTCAAACGCCGCCTCTCGAAGTATGAGGTGCTGCATGAGGCGCTGGTTCTCACCGGTCGGGTGCCTCGGTGAATGACACTCGCCTGCTGCGTGTTTCCTCCATCCGTAGCGCCAATCCGGTCGGGATAGGTGGATGCATTTTCTATGGCGCCGCGATTGATGATGGCGGGAGTGTGCTGAACGCCGGCGAACACTACGTCGTCGTCGCTTCCGCCCGCAGGCTCGGCGCGACGTCCGTTCAGGTCGGCCAATGGTGGCGGGTACACGGCGTCGCGCGGCCGAATTCGCGGACTGTCAATGGTTATAGAATTGTCGAACAGCAGGTCGAGGCCGAGGACCTCGAACTGGTTCTGCCGTCAGGCGAGCATCTGATTACGCTCCTTGCAGAAAGCGACGGATTCGAAGGTGTCGGCGTGGTCAAGGCGCGTCGGCTGTGGGAAGCCTTCGGCGAGCGTCTCTACGACATTCTGGACCAGGGCGACATTTCGACGCTCAAGACGAAGGTTTCAGAAGAGACCGCGCAGACCCTGGTAGCCGGCTGGCGTCTTTATGGCGATGCTCGCACATTGCACTGGCTACACCGTCACAGCTTCGATGTCGCTTTGGGAAGGAAGCTGATTGCTTTTTTCGGTGGAGGCGCACCTCGGGCTATCGAGGAAGACCCCTATCGCCTTCTCAGTTTTTGCGCGAACTGGAGCACCACGGACAGATTGGCGCGCGAGCACTTCGGCGTGGCGGCGGACGACCCAAGACGCCTTCAGGGAGCGATTGAAGAAGCATTGTATCGGCTGTTCGGCGATGGCCATACCGCAGCCACCAGACAGATGGTTATGTCCCGACTGGCATCCATTCTCGGCGAAGGCCCGAACGAACTGCCCTGGCGGCCACTGGCAGCGTCAGCACTTGACGCCGGATTGCAAAGTAGCAGTTACATTGTAAGTGAGGACAATCTCATTCACCCGCTCGGCGCATACATTATGGAGACATCGGTGGCCGCGGCGTTTGCGAGCCGATTACTTCAGGACGAGCTCGATGGGTTACGCCTTCTTGACGTGCCTCATGTCGAATCTATTGTTGCGGCCTACGAGGACGCGGAGCAACTGACCCTGAACGCTGAGCAGCGAGCAGCGATTCATGCCGCCGCAGCCGGTCGACTCGCCACTATCACCGGCGGCGCCGGTGTTGGCAAAACGACAGTTCTCAAGGCGCTCTATCGGATATATGACGAGGCCGGATTGTTGATAGTCCAGTCTGCGCTCGCCGGTCTTGCGGCAAAGCGTATGCAGGACGCCACTGGCAGGCCCGCTCGAACACTAGCCCGACTGCTTCGTAATACAGTGCCAGCGGACTTTGAAGACCCTTGCGTCGTGGTCATCGATGAAGCAAGCATGGTCGACATCATTACGATGTATCGGCTCTGCTCCCTGCTTCCGCCGCACGCTCGTCTCGTGCTGGTCGGCGACCCCCTTCAGTTGATGCCGGTCGGCCCGGGACTTGTATTGCACGCACTGGCGAACCACCCGCGTGTTCCGTCTGTTCGCCTTAAAGTAGCAAAGCGCTTCGGAGGCGAGATTGCGCAGGCCGCCGACGCCATCCGGGACGGAAACTGGCCTACCACGACTGCCGACGAATCCGCGCCAGTCGTATTCCTACGCCGCAGTTCGCGGCTCGCCGACGATAATAGTCAACAACCATCCTACCCAATCGCGGAGACTGTCCTACGGCTGTACCGGGAATCTCCCGAATCCACGCAGATTCTCTCCCCACGAAAAGGCGGCATCGACGGCGTCAAGGCGCTCAACGCGCTTTGCCAGCAAACGCTAGCGGCCGACGCGGAGAAGCTAACGATGTGGAGTGCGGAGTTCAGCACGCGCTTTGATACGGGTTTTCGCCTTGGCGACCCTGTTGTTTGCACTCGCAACATCTGGAGTGCGGGGCTGCAGAACGGTTCGCTTGGCTGGCTGGCCGAGATTGAGAAAGAGCCCCGCGCTATTTTTGATGACAAAGGGAACATTGTCGGCCACGCCATTGCGTGGATTGCATGGGACGACGGCGAACGACGGCCGGTTTTCGAGTCGCTGCTTGACGACCTTGAACTCGCGTACGCCCTTACTGTCCACAAAGCACAGGGTTCACAGTGGCCGCGCGTCATCGTCGCTGTGACGGGGCATCGACTTCTTGACCGAACGCTAATCTACACGGCGATTACACGCGCGCAGCGTCAGGTCATTCTGGTAGGGGATGAAGATGCGGCGCGCCGCGCCGTTCGGGCCGTCCCACGTGCAAATCTGCGGAACACAGCCCTTGCCTCATCGTTGGCGCGCCTTCTCGACACATAGACCGCGCTGCTGAACAAAACCGGCATAGCGACAGTTCGCGCCCCTTGCTGCCAAGCCTCTTAGTCCTTTCCCTGCCGAGACAGAAGTTCCAAGACTTCGCGCATGTCAGGCTTAAAATATTGCCAGCCGCCTCGTAGCGCGGACACCCGATGCGGCATGAGGATTCCAATCGGCTGCACGTGGCCTTGCACGGTTCGCGCGAGTTCCGCCAACGGCGGATAGCTCTTTGAGTCACTCGAGGAGCGTGCTCCCTTCTTCTGGTTCTTCATCGCAGTACCTCATTTGGTTCGAAGTTCGTGCTGGAGGCAAGCCAGCGGCATTCGGCCGAGGCTAGCCACCGCCGAGCTAGGCGGCAATGGTGTGGGACCATAAAGCTCGACGCAGCTGACGATGATAGGAGCATGCGCCCTAGCGAGAGCCGTCGCTTCTGTCGAGTTGGTCCGGGAATGGGACATGCCTCCCACGAAAAGACTATACGCCGGAACGCCGAAGTGCAATGTCCCTTCCGTGCACCAGGAGCCTTCGCACTTTGCCACTCGGTGACCAGCGAACCGAACCGTCCTTCAGCCGAACCCAACGCAACAGGCAACTGACCTCATTCGCGTTCTAGACGGGCGGCCTGCCAAACATGGGTGAGCGGGTCGTCAAAGTCATGTTGTGCTTCGAGCCCGGCGCCACCGCAACGCAAACAGGCACCAACACGACCTAGCAGGTCCCGGCGACAGATTCAACTGCGGGTTTGCTAAGCGCACACGATTGCCATCGACGAAGTGTAAATACCAACGATGCGGTTATTCAACGGTTCTAGCAGGCCAAACGCGAGCCGCCAGCTTTCCAGAGCTTGGGAACATTGAGTTTAATGAAGGCGACGCGCAGTGGTCCAAGAAGGTTGCGTCTGCGGTCCGCACTATCGCTTTAGTATCCTCGCAGCGGGCACGGCCTAGTGGTAGCTGGTGAGAAGCCGCGTAGCCCGCTCCCGTCCGGTCGGCAATGGCTCACTCCCCATTTCGCCGGTGCCTGAGGGATACTTCGCTTATATCTGCAACAGTCGAAGCTTGGACAGTTCGTCTAATACAACTTGTGAGACTGGCAGGTCGTCCCTTCGTCGCCCGCGTAACCAGCTGCGGAGTTGCGCCGACGTCAGGTCGGAGCCTTGGATTTGGCCGCTCAACGCCTGCGCAGATATTCGCGATAAACCCAACTCGATAAGTGAGATGATAGTTTTCGTGCACGCGCCTAACTCCAACGATAGAGCGACCGGATAGATGCGCTCGGCTACATCATGGAGCCCTGCATTGTTCAGCGCCGCAACGAAGCAGTCGCAATACGCACGCGTCATCTGAACGTACTTGAACCGCAAGGTGGTCTCAAGTAGCGTAAAAATCTTGCGAACCGCCGAGTTCGAGTTCGGTGTCTGCGCAGCCCCTTTTTTGGACGGCTTGGGGGGCTTGAACCGAAGTTCGTTCTCGACCATGTTTGCGATAGTCGCCCCCTTCATCCACGCGATTGCCTGGTAATTAAGGTAGCGTGCCCACTTCTCGTTCGGCTGCCCGCTTAAATGCTCCTCAATGACGATGAACATGTTTTCGTACCGGTGATAGCTGTCCGGGAGCATCGGATGGACCGGAAAGTAGTCCTTCCACGCTCCCAACCTGACCACACTATCGAGAAACTTGTACATTGCTTCCAAACGCCAAGGTGATATCAACCAATTGCGCTCAAGTACCGATGTCGGGACATCCAGTTGCTCGAGTGCGTCCTGCAGGTGCTTTTCGAGGTTAGCAACCGCCGACTCCTCGATAGAACCAGCACAGCGTTGAACGGTCTCGCGATATGTGCCCTTTCGCACTCGATTCAACAGGAGTCCAGCGGCCGCCTCGACGTCCCGGTGGCTTTCGCTTCGCTTTCCGATGTTCCCGCGACTCTGTATGTACTGTTCAAGCTGGCCGCGCTCGGAGCCAAGGAAGCTACTGAGCGCCGGCTGGACCTTGACTTGCGGCGGAGTGTCGAGGAGCTTCGCCGGCCAATTGTCGTAATCAATGAGAAACACATTGCCGGCAACGTCGTGCTTCAGGCGTCCAGCCCGGCCTACAAAATTCCAAACATCATCGTCTTCGAGCTGGCCCGCTTTGCCTCTACGTACCTTGTCGATGAAGACGTTCCGCGCGGGAAGATTGACCCCTTGGAACAACGTGGTCGTACACGCCAGGTACGAGAGGCTTCCGTTGCGAAAGGCGCTTTCCAGTGCCTGCCGGAGCAGAGTTGGCATCGAACCATAATGAAAACCGACTCCGCGCAGCACACAGTAGGCCAATGAATAGTCTTTGTGAACATCCTGGCGAATAAAGCGAGAAAGCTCCTCGAGCTCGGGTAGGGTCCGCTCCGGAAGATTTATCGCAATCTGCAAAGAGATATTTTCCGCTTCGGCAGGCCCTGCGGCATAGATGAGTGAACCACCCGCGGTGCCTAATTCCGTGCACACGGACGCTAATAGCATGCGACGGTCACCGAAGCCATACTCGCGATGCAAGCGACCAATAGGGCGTCGTTGTCCCCGGTCCAGGATTTCGAGCATCAAATCACTTGCAGTGTCGGTACTCGGCTTAACGACAATCTTCGTAGACACGACTGGCGAATCATGAGTCAGATGCGTCGCCACGTCGTTGCGCCCGACTGCCGCTGCGAGGTTGTCGACGCTGCTTGCCATTGGTGCGATGAAATATTGAACGCACTGAAAATTCGCTTTGTTAATTCGCTCCAGACAGTCCTGCAGAATCATTCCGCGCGAGCCGTCACCCATTTGTTGAGCCTCGTCAACAACGACAAAATCGAAGGAAGCGTTCGGAACTTCGTCCAGATAGGCCAGCAAACGCTCCTGCGTAACAATGAAAACCTGGCGGGGCCGTTGTTCGACGTCTTCGACGGGTACGCTTGTAATTCTTAAGGTTTCGTCGCTCTGACCCAGCGACTCGGAAAGCTTCTCCTGCACCTCGGCCATTAAGGCCCGAGTAGGAACGATGTACGCGACTTGAACCGCGGGCGTCTGCTGTATTTTCTGCACAACAAAGGCCCGAAC
Source organism: Paraburkholderia phytofirmans (assembly GCF_046028095.1). GTDB lineage: Bacteria > Pseudomonadota > Gammaproteobacteria > Burkholderiales > Burkholderiaceae > Paraburkholderia > Paraburkholderia phytofirmans_A. The sequence continues at coordinate 861,850 of NZ_JAQQDJ010000001.1, read as the reverse complement.
AACGAAAGACTTCCCCGCAGATGTTGGAGCGCAAATCGCTGTTGAGCGCCCCTTTACAAGGTCGCTCCAAATGTCGAACTGAAAGTCAGTCAGCGGCAGCCGGCCGCTTGGAAGAGCGACCGTATTTTGGTAACGTCTAGCAAAGTCGCGAACCTGGATAATGGTTGGCAGACTTTGCTCTTTAAAGTTATGGAGGTCGTGAACAAAGGAAGAAGCGGGAAAGTTGCCAAGCTCCGACAAGATATGCCCGCAAGCGGCAACGAGGCCGGGCTCCTTATTCGACGCGACCCCGTAGAGAGCAATCGCCTGGGCAAAGTGGTGGCTCCGCTCGTCATCTGCCAGCGCAAGACAGCTTGCCGACTCAACGAGTCTCGTGAGACGAAGCAACTCGTCCTCGGTCTCGTCAACCTCCAGCTGCAAATCTTTATTTTCAGTTAAAGCGGCGATGCCGTGCGCACAGAGCCACGAGTAGTCTTTCTGAAACGAAGGGTTTGCCTGAATACGTTTTGCAAGCCGCGCAGCAAAGTTAGCCATTGCTCAACGCCCTCTCAAATTCTCGGCGAAAGTCCGAAACACTCGGGAGGCCAAAAACGAACGTGACTATGTTTTCCTGTGGAAGCGTACGAGCTGCATATGCTCCGGTCACCGTCCTGTGCCGCGCATCGCATCTGTCAAGGAATTTTGCCCGAACTTCCTCACCCGCGCCGGCACCTTTCACCTTCGAGAATGCTGGCTCATTATAAGCAAGCATGGAAGCATGCCGGTCAAGACGTTTCGCGGTTTTCGCCCCGGAGTATGGGTCAAGGAAGTCCGCCAACGCCTCTTGCGCGCTGTCGTCCAAATGGTCGAAATTTCCGAAGTCCAAGGCCAGTTTGAGCTCTAGGCTACGTTGCTTACCCTGACGAAAATCGCTAATCGACTTGGCGGCGTCTGTCGCGGCGGAACCAATGGTCTTGTGAACCTTCGACTCCAAGTAAAAGACTTCCAATGAGTCAATGTCGGTCCGATAGCGCACATGCACTCCGTCGGCGCCGAAAACAGGCATGTCGCTGTTTGTCTTTGTATGCATTTTTGCGATGGCCATCGGAGCGCGAAGAAAGTGCTCGGTAAATAGATATGCCAACATCTCGCCGGCTTCGCCGGACCGGGCCGGGCACTTCTCACGATACTGCTGGAACGCCTCGCGCGCTTCGCGTCTTAGCGCGCTGATTGCCGAAGTCATGTCCAATGGATTGCTTTGATGCCTGCTGAGTTCTTTCAAAATGCGCTTGCGCGGCAGGCAGTATCCGATAATCTTGTTGGCCAGATGTGCGGAAAATTCAGCGAGCATGGGCTCGTCTTCCCGCATCGCGAGAAAAAACTGTCTAAACGGGACGCCCTCAGCGACTCCTTCGGGTTGCTCAGTTAAATAAACCGAAACCCCAGCCGTTGTACCAAGAAGACTTTCAAGTGCAGCTTGCAAATTGTTCGACACCGTTTGCCTTTTCTTTTTGACCCCGCGCCTATGCCAACGTCTCCCACTCGCCCGTTTTGAAGTTCGTTGTTGCGGCTCTCTCAGTGCCGGTTATCCTACAACAGTTTTTCGTTCACACCCCGCCCTAACGGCGACCCGGTACGGAGATTTACCAATCTCCAATGAACAAGGTCGTCGACAGTGCTACGAAGAGCGACAGCGTGGTCCGAATCAGGGAACAGAAACTGATGGTCCTAGTCCCCTCCGCTGTTGCTTCGGCGCATACAAGTCAATTGCCCCATCACCCCATTGTCAAAGAGAACAAACGAGACCGGGCGTCTTCCATTATCGACTTTGAAACTGTTTCAGTCAGCGATGCATTTCCTCAACAGCACTCGAATTGATTTCCTCAAGCCCTCGCTGTTGAGGCGTCATCGAGCGACGAAACCATCTCAAAAATCCGCCGGCAGACTCCCGGTATCCGGCATTGCGTCGAGCCCGAGGAGCACGCGAATGAGCGACAGCCGCGGCGTGTCTGCAGAAAGCAAATGACGCAGGTGTTCGTTTAACTCCCTCCGGTGCTCGGATTGAAGCCGCAATCGGTTTGTGAAGAGCGCGACTGCGAACTCTGCAGCGGCTTCGCCTTGCCGTCTATCGTGCTGCGTGAAGATGCTCTTCAGCAAATCCAGCATGAATCTACTCGCATTGTGTTCCATGGAGTAGTCTAGTTCACCAAGCCGCGCGCATCTCAGCAAAGCGGCCTGAATCACCCCGTCGTTGTAGCGGGTGAAGTTTTCCGGGTCAAGAATGACCTGCTGGAACGCGTCGGTAGACAGTCGGAGCATATCCTGCGTGAACTTGTACTCGCGGGCAAACTGGAGTATCGCTCCCGTCATCGCGATGACGCCCGAGGTTGTCTCCGCAGTTTCGGTGTCGTAGCTGAAATTCCAAAATGCGAAGTCCTTTCGCAGCCTCATCGGTTCTGTCAGGTCTGGATTCAATCCAACCAATGTTTGAGAGTTGACGCCTTCCGCACTTCCACCAAGCTCATTGAGGCGCACCTCGTAACCACTTCCAAATGCGCTAAGAGCGTTCTGTAGCGAGGCAACTTCTTCGGCAAATGAGTCACGCAGGCCTGCCCCGACAGCAATCTGCGCGAAGCGACGAACCTCAATATTCGCTTCGGTGGCGGAGTACTTCAAGTTGTGCGACAAGCCACTTATCTGATTCGCTGTTTCGGCAATCTGAGCCCCAATCAAGTAGGTACGAGCTCCTTCGTGGATATCTCGCAAGTCGCGACTAACTGACAACAAACGCGTGCCCCGACCCACGACGGCCGCCACAATAAGAAGAGCTGCGTCCTTTTCGATGTCGCCAGCGCGTCGTTCTATTTCAATCTCATTGATTACCAAGACTGCGTTGCTCCGCACCATGATTCCGGTAAGGTGCCGCGCACACTCCCGCGCCAACGTTCCAGACGCCTCATCATTTTGATGAATGATTGCGTGCACAGACGCAGGCGTCCTCTGCCGAAGAATGCGATACAGCCAAACGTCAAAGCCAGCCGTTTCAGAAAGCTGTCGGCCATTCAGATATATGGGACGCACTTTGCCGTTGCCATCCCCGCGCCCAAGGATACTCAGGGCGCCCGTTGCCACAAACTTACAGCAGAAGTCTTCTGCATTGACTTCCTTGTGGTCCTTCTTCAACAGCACCCGTTTGGGCATCAAATCGGACGGCGCAAAGTGCTCGCCAACAATCGGCAAATCTCTTAAGTGCTTCGCGGATTGGTCGCCGCTCGAGCCTTCCGGTCTCGTTCGTGCAAAGAGCGCGTTTTCCCGACCCTTCGCATCTTCGAGCGTAAGCAGCGTGACCACCTCCTCTTGATGACATCGCGTCCGCTCTCGCCAGTCTCTTTCGAGGTTCAACGACGACGATGCGGATATCAAGCAGAAGGAAGTCCCGGACAGTGGTGCATCAATGCGTTTGATGCCACCATGCGAGTGAAAACTTACGACTCGGGGCTGTGAGGCGCCATAAAGCGAACAGTACATATCGCGAAGCGCATACGCTACGCTCGCGATACTCATCGAGTCGATATATATGACTTCAAGGTCACTCTTCCAGATGTCGCCCCGTTTTTTTAGTTTGTGCAGCAATGCAAATGCGAGGAACTGCACACCCTCGACCTCCGTCAAGGCTTCCTCAGTTCGAAGAAACAAGGTTGAGCGTCGTTCAGACGGTTTAACGAAAGTGAAACCCGGCGGAGCCGAGACGACCACATGGCCCGCTGAGAACAGCTTTGCGAGACCAGCGGTTCGAATCGCCGCCGTTTTGTCGCGTAGCAGTATATCCAGTTCGTGAACGGGGTTCTCCAGCTGCGCGTGCAGGCGAATGGTTCCTTCTCGGTCGAATACACAAATGCACAGACAAACCTTTGTAGACGTTCTGGCTGCTGCCTGTTGAAGGACGGGTCCACTAAAGCGTTGCTTCACAAGCTCCGCTTCTCCTGATGAGCAAACAATCGCGACGACATCAGGTGCGTTGACGGTCTGCAAGCCGTGCTCAATGGCATCCGCCAAATATGTGTCGTGCAACTTTCCCGGGGGCTTGAACAGGAAGTGAAAATTTCGGATGGGGCCTGATATGGGGAGGACACAATCAAAAATGAAGAATCCCTTCATAGCAGGACCTTCGTCGCAGGAACAACGATTGAATAGCAGGCGCCTGCAGTCATGGGCAACTCCGGCCGGTCCTTGAGCCAGTGCTTTGGTTCAAACGACACGGTCGCCCTAGGGCTAGAAAAGTCCTGCGTGAGGCAGACTCGCCCAGTACGCAACCGAAGATATGCGTTCAGCTGTTGCAAGGTTCGCAACACGTGAGAGAGCCCCCCTCCGCTCCCCGCTGTGGATTTTGTAGTCGCATGAAGCTCGAAACATTTCTGAACTAGAGAAACTTCTTGCTCGATTGAGAGACTCCCAATCTCGTCTGCATCGTGACCATGTCGTGATAGCCAGCGACGGGCAAGCCCTGGTCCCGTATCGACGACTGTTAGCTCCAGCAGAGAGGTTTGTTTGCTGGCGACCTGTTTACCCTCGGCATTGGCGTATTTATGCCGATTGGCAATGTTGTGCATGAGGAAAAATGCGAGCGATGGGTCTTCTTCGCCGAGATAAGCGGCCGCATCCTTCGCTTCGTAGGAGATGAACTTAGCCATAACGGCGCGTACGCTCTTCCCGTAGGGACGACCCCTCTCATCGGTAGTCGCGTGCTCGTCTGTGTTGCGAAAAAGTTCATAGAGGAGCGTTCCCAGCGCGATGCGCGAGGATTCCGGCATCTTCTGTCCAGTTGTTGGCGCGCACGAAGCAATCAAGCGACTGGTCAGATTCACGAAATCTTCTCGGGACCGGACAGCCCCTACCTCTGGACGAGAGTAAAGTGGAATGAGGAATTCGTTTTTTGCTCTGGCAAAACAACACAGAAACGCACCTCGACCGTGCATCGTGCTCCGGAAGCTTCCGTCTTGCATCGACATAATTCGTGGGACCGCGCTCGCCAACGCCTCACGGGTGGACAACGGGGCGCCTCCGTTGGTCTCAATGATTTCGGAGAAGTACGCAGCAGCCATACCGTACGGTTCTTTCGCCAAGGCCTCAGGTGCATCCGTGGCACCCCTTCCATACGGACGCAGTGTCGGATGCTTGACGGTGCGAGACCACGCGGCCAGAAACTGCATGAGCGAGCCTGGGACACCAACATTCCCGCCAAATCTCAAGTTCGTCTCGAGCCGCAATACCGCACTTTCCTGAAGCATCTCGTACGCGGCTTCAATATTCTTGAGACTCGTTGTGTTTGGAAAAGAAATCATCTCATTTCGGTCCGCATGCATTTATCCGAAGATTCTGAGGACACTAATCCCGACGCAGCGTCGACTCAATTGACGTTCCAACACCACCCGTATCAACGCAGAACAGGTGCCGGACCTTGCTGAATCTCAGTCGTCCTTCATCGCCTTCTCCAACATGTGCGCATGGTAGCCGCATAAGCCCTCGTTATCTTGGTCATCTTGGCGGAGCGGTTCAGAACAGAACTTACACTTACGGAAGTCGAGCTCAGCGTCGCACCATGAGCACACTTGCTCTGCAATGACAAAGGTAACTCGCTTACATTGATAACATTGCTCGACACCAGGTTCCCCGCCATCTCTATGGTCATAGTCATTGGCGTCATTCAACGCCTTGATTAGCAGCGGTCCAATCAAATCAGTGTGGCCGCAGGCAACGCAATGGTAGCGAAAGACATCGTCCGCACGGCTAATGCTCTCCCCCGCATCGAGCTCCTCTTGATGTGGACGGTGGAGCGATGAATGGCACTCTTCGCAGCGAGTCTCGGCTAGCCATGACTTCATTCCCTCGGGCACACCCGCTTCTTCCCAAGCCTTGTCGGATTCGAGGGTCGCCGCAGCGAAAAAATCGTGATGCGCAAGCATTATTGTCCACGCTGGCCCAAGTAGGTCCGCGGGCACCGCCTCTAGTTGCGTCTGAACAAAATCCTGTAGGACGGGAAACAAGTCCGCCACAAAGCTCGCGACTTCGCCGAGTGTGTTAGCCGGATGCAGATGTTCGAGATGGTTACGGCATTCCTGGAGCCTCTCAACCGCAGCCCAATCTACTTCAATATCGAACGCATCAAGCCGTTTTTTAATGGTTGCAACATCGATGGTCGTCCGCCTGAACTTCCCAACCGGTTTCCACTCGATGCCGCCATTGCCGTCTGAGTGCGGGAGTACCTCTGGCGGGTTGAATATGAGTGCAGTTGCGTCCTCAGAGTCGTCGACCGAAATGGCAATCTTGTACTTGAACAAGAGGAGAACGCCTGCGAACAGATTCCTGACAGCGGATAGCGCGCGAGTCGCATCGCCACCCTCCGCCTCCGGCTTCTTGCTACGTTCGAAATCCTCAATGCCAAGCCGAATCGAAATGAGCGCGTTGTCTCGAAGTTTTGTTACGTCGAATTCGGGCATAGCAGAGTTTGTCCCTATTGTCCTGCGCTGAGACGCAAACCTACGTCGGCGCCGCACCATTCGCAGCGGCTTCAAAGAGAGGAGAGGCGGTTCCCCGGTGGCAACGGGCTGTCTTGTACCAGCTCAAGCGTCGCTCAATCTGAGACGCGGACAAAAATGATGTTGGCATTCGCCTTTGGCCGATGCTTCCTATGATAAGCAAAAATCTCGTGGTCGAGCGGCGTCCAGAAATGTAGTATGTCGGGGTGAGGCTCATATCCGTCCTCGACATCGAGGAAATCTTGGTCTCCAGCAAGGCCTGCAGACGTGTTCCGCTGCACATAGATATTAAGCGCTGCCGTGTAGCCCATGCGCATCAGAACTTCCTGCATGCATGCCCCTGACGCCAAGACCACATCGGACTGGGCGAACTCGGCGTCGAGCTTTGATTTGAGCCTTGTAATGTCCAAAGCTCCGACGAAGTGGCCTTTTTCGCGCTCGATATAGTCATCGAAGTCGACCATCGGACGGCCCAAGCCCTTTGCCACCGCGGTTGCCAGCGTCGTCTTACCTGCGCCAAGGCATCCATCGAACGCAATCAACCCATCCGGCGCCACCAGAACTGCATCAACGAGTTCGTTCAGCTCTCGAAGCTCGATTCCAGATTTTTTCATTTGCGCATCATTGACCGGTCAAATACAATACGATACCCGCAACGGCCGCTCGAAACGCCCGGTCGAACTGATTCTACCCAGACACTTTAGTTAAGCCCAGCAATCAACTATCTCGAAAGAGTTAGGCGTTCGACAACACGCGCGTAGACGTCGGGTTTAAGGAGCGCGATGCACGAAGACCGACGCTTCCGTCCGTCGCCTCGCAACGCGCTAATAAGCTCCGCCAGCGTTGCATTCAACCTCACCAAGTCAATTGCCGGCGTACGTTACTCAATAATCGCCGTTGGTCCGTCCGTCAACCTCCCTTGCTCTTGAACAACCGCTCATGCATCCAGCCATCGTTGGTTGCAACCAATACGGCCTTGTCGCCAGGCGACCCCGTCACATCGTGCTGCACCGACGGATACGCCGCCTGGATTGCAGGCTGTTTCGCCCAAGCCGGCGCGTCGTCAACCTCATAGAGGTAGTTGACCTGTGAAATTTTGGTGCCAAACATGTCCGCGGGCTGGGTGAAGTTTTCCACTTCCTTCACTTTATATTTACCACCGCAGAAAGCATCCCAGCCGCCCATGTTGCCGGCTCCGCCCTTCACAAGATACTTTTTGCCTTCGTCAGTCAGGGAGTACTGTGCACCGGGAACCATCTGATTGCCGAATGCTGACTTGACGTCCATATCCTTCGCTGAAAGCAGGCCGGCGCTAACTAGCGCGGCCGCCTTTTCAGGAGCGTTGATGAAATCCATGCCCCCCTTCTTCTGAAGGGTGAACGGCGCTTCTTTTGCGGGCATCATCACGCAGACGCCCGTCTTTGTATTTAGATAATCCTGAATTGCTGTCTGGAAGTTGCCTTTGCTCGCATCCTGCTTGCTGCCACAACCAGACAAGAGGAAAAGACTTGTAGTAACAGCGGCGATAACATTCTTCTTCAACATTCATGCACCCCTATGCATCATAGATATTTTTGTCTCGTTCTAACGAAGCGAGGTGCCGATTATCTCCGTCTTAGGCTTTGGCTCCAAGTCGATTTTGAACGATTGAATTTTATGCTTCAAGGCGCACCATAGACCTAAAGAGTTGCAATCCAGAAGCCGATAACCAAAGGTCGAAGCTCGTGTTAGAGGACCAAAAAAGTGAAGTTGCAATTTGTTCTGGCGGCCGTAGCGGTCGCATGTGCGGGTTGCGCCGAAACTGGTGCAGCGCTGCAAAACCTGAATAACGGACTGAGTCAGGTCAATCAGGCGATGGCACCGAACGGTAGCGGTACGCCCGCGATGTTTGGCCCGTCGCTATCTGTTGAGCAACAAGGGCAAATGCGCGATGCCATCAGTGCATCATTGTCGTCAAGGGACGCCGCACTTCGCGGAATGGTCGGGTCCGCGCAACCAGTGCTGGTCGCCGTGATGTCAAAATCGGCCTGCTATCACGAAGGGAACACCTCTCGGGTTCTTAGCATGTACACGTCAGCACAGCTTGGAAACGGATATATTGCGGCACCGTTCAGTTACATGAGGTACGCTCCGAAGAACCGTTGCCTGAGCGTCTTGCGGACGGATTCATGGACGCAGAAGTCGCTAAACGCTTTCACCTTCAGGGCCGTCTACTACAGCCCGGAGAGCGGTGAGAGTCAAGGTCAAACTTACGAGTTCATCAAGTCGGATGGCTCGTGGCTTTTGAACGCCGTACTTTGAGAACCTTGGATGCCGGTGGACTTTCGCTTGGTCCACCGGTGAGTGAGAAAACTGTCGCTCAGTCACCAAACGGATTGCCGGTTTCTTTCACCTCAGTACTGAGATTATATTTAGCACGTACGGCCTTCACGACGTCCTCGACGATTGGCTGCAATCGATGGATTCGCCGGTCGACCTCCTGCTGAAGTCGCGAAGCATTCAGCGTCTTGCGCATCATCACGTCTCCCTCCAATGGCTTAATCCAGTCTAACGGAATTGAGGCGTCCGGCGACACGGCGCTAGAATGCGCACTGTATAGATAGCCGGCGCCTTCTTTCGTGCCGGTATCTCAGTGAGTCAGCACGCGTCAATAATCAAGAAAATGGTCCCAGACCCGTGCGCACCGCGCCAACCCCACGCTGTGTGCTAGGCCGCTAGACGGTGCTCGTAGTACGGCCGGTCCCTGTCATCAAGTATCGCGTACATTGCGTCCAATTTCTCCGGGTCCGGGTTCAACCACGCGTCCACATTCTCAGGCTTGATGGGAACGATGCACCGGTCGTGACCTGCCGCCGCGACTTCTGGTGGCGGCTCGTCAGTGATGGCCGCAAACGAAACTAAATCTGGCTCGCCAGGAGCGGTCCATCGAGACCACAGGCAGGCGACGAGCATCAACTGTCCGTTACTCGGGCGGAACTCCAGAACGACGTTTTCGTCTTTCTCATGTGTCTCGCTTAAAGTTCCTTCGAACTTTGCCTTGCTGACATTCTCGTAGAATACATCGACGAGAATGACGCCGTGCGTGTAGCCAAAGCAAGGCTTCCAGAATCCTTCAAGGTTGTCGCGGCGGGCGTTGTAGGTTCCGGGATACTTCACGTCGTAAGACGCGGGCTTGCCCGCGATGCGGCATTGGTAGCGCATCGGCTTGACAACAAGTCGACCGTTCTCCATAACCATGACGGGGGCATAGTGGCCGGGGAAGATGCGCGAGTCTTTCGGCTTGGGCTCGGTGCGCTGCATATCGTCGAGTTTGCCGCGCGTCCATGCGATTTTATCGGTGGCGATACGTTGGCTTTCAGTGGCAGCCTTGGTCACCTTTGTCAGCAGTGTCCGTTCCGCGTCCGCTAGCCTCTTGCGTTGCTTGAACAGGTCCTGTTCGAGCTTACTCGTCTGGTCGCGGTTGAACTTGTCGATGAAGCCTTTGATTTTACGCTCGGCGTCGGTCTCCGGCGCGGCAAAGGCTTCCTCCATTGCTTTCGGTATCTTCGCCTTGCTGACACCCTCGGCGCGCTCGAAGAACAGCCGCGCAAATTCGTCGATGTCCATGAGAGCACCAAACGTTCGCACGAACTTCCGGTAGTCAGCCTGAATTTGAGCCGAATAGCACATCACCGTCCTCCTGTAATAGCGGAGCCACAATCCAGAAGCTAGCACATCCTGGTTTTCTCCGGCTCAGCAGAAATCCCGACTCGTGCTCGTCAACCCGCCGAGCAGATGGGACATGTCGACAAGTCTCTGGGCGACCAGGTGCCGAACCTCTCCCTGGCATTGCCACGTGCCGTACACCGCAAGCAACGACGCCCCAAGCGCTTCCTTCCTTTGCTTCTCCAGCAAGCTCGGCCAGACAATGACGTTGACATTGCCCGTCTCGTCCTCGAGCGTGACAAACATGACACCCTTCGCTGTTCCGGGGCGTTGGCGCACCGTGACGAGCCCGCACCCTCGTGCCAACCGTCCGTCGCGATAGGTACGCAGCGTCGACGCTGGCATCAGCCGGTTTGCGAGCAGTCGCGGCCGGAGCAGTTCCAGCGGATGTCGCCCTAAGGTCAGTCCAACAGACCTGTAGTCCGCAACGATGTCGTTCGCTTCGGTCGGTGCGCCCAATTCGGGTGTTTCATCCTGCAGCGTCGCTGCGGCAAGCATGTCCTTGTCAGGCACAGCGGCGACCGACTGCCATAGAGCCTCGCGGCGATTGCCAGCCAGCGAAGCGAGTGCGTTGGCGTCCGCAAGAGCATGAAGGTCCTTTCGGTCCAGTTGCGCTCTACGGGCCAGGTCAGCGACGGTCTCGAACGGACGTACAGCTCTGGCATTTTCAATGCGCTCCGCGGCGCCATCCTTCATGCCGCGCAGGAGCGACATGCCGAGGCGCACAGCTGGACGGTCATTGTCGCGCAATGGCACCAGGACAGAATCCCAGCCACTGACCGCAACGTCTACTGGCAGCACCTTTACGCCGTGACGTTGTGCATCCTGCACAAGCTGTGACGGCGAATAGAATCCCATAGGCTGACTGTTGAGCATCGCCGCAAGGAATGCCTCTGGCTCATGGCACTTGAGCCAGCTACTCGCGTACACCAGGAGCGCGAAACTGGCCGCATGGCTTTCCGGAAAGCCGTACTCGCCGAACCCTTTGATTTGCTGAAAGATGCCTTCCGCGAAGGCCTGGTCGTAGCCGCGTTCGAGCATCCCGTTGACGATACGGTCATAATATTTCTCAAGCCCACCTTTACGTTTCCACGCAGCCATCGCGCGCCTCAACTGGTCGGCCTCGCCGGCGGTAAAACCGGCAGCCAGGATAGCAACCTGCATCACCTGCTCCTGAAAAATCGGAACCCCGAGCGTCCGCCCAAGCGCCGTCTTCAGCGCCTCACTCGGATATGTCACGGGCTCGAAGCCCTGACGACGTTGCAGGTAAGGATGGACAGCACCGCCCTGAATCGGTCCGGGCCTGACAATGGCGACCTCAATGACTAGGTCATAGAAGGTGCGTGGCTTCATGCGAGGAAGCATGCTCATCTGCGCTCGCGACTCAATCTGGAAAACGCCTACCGTGTCCGCGGCGGAAATCATCTCGTACGTATGCGAGTCCTCAGCCGGAATGTCCTGCATTTCGAATCGCTCACCGCGCTGTTCCGACACAATGTCGAGGGCCCGGCGGATTGCAGACAGCATGCCGAGCGCGAGCACGTCGATTTTCAGGAGGCCGAGCGCCTCAAGGTCGTCCTTGTCCCACTCGATGACGGACCGGTCCGCCATCGCCGCATTCTCGACAGGGACAAGCCGCGTGAGCTTCCCGCGACTGATAACAAAACCACCGGAGTGTTGAGACAGGTGGCGCGGAAAGCCAAGGAGCTGGGAGGCGAGCCTCGCCCACGCCTGAATGAGAGGCTTTTCCGGGTCAAGCCCAGACTCGGCGAAACGCTTCAGAAGGTCCTGGCTCGTGTCGAACCACTGATGGCTTTTTGCGACCAGGTCGACAATCTGTGGGTCAACGCCAAGCGCCTTGCCGGTTTCACGCAACGCGCCTCGAGGCCGGTATGTTGAAACAGCGGCGGCGATTGCTGCGCGGTCGCGACCATACTTGCGATAGATGTACTGGATGACCTCTTCGCGACGCTGGTGTTCGAAGTCGACGTCGATGTCCGGCGGTTCACCGCGCTCCTTCGATATGAACCGTTCGAACAGCATGTTGCCGCGCGCAGGGTCGACTTCGGTAATGCCGAGGCAATAGCAGACCGCCGAATTGGCGGCCGAGCCGCGCCCCTGACAAAGGATGTGCTGGCTGCGCGCAAAACGGACGATATCGTACACCGTGAGAAAGTACGGTTCGTACTGCAGGTCGGCTATGAGCTCAAGCTCATGCTCAATCTGCTCCTGGACTTTATGCGGAATGCCCGAAGGAAAACGCCGCTGTGCTCCGATATACGACTCCTGACGCAGATACGCGCCTGGCGTAAAGCCGGTTGGCACCAGTTCATCCGGGTACTCGTATCGCAACTCGTCAAGCGAGAAAGTGCAACGGCTCGCAATGTCCACAGTCGCCGCGAGCGCTTCGGCTGGATACAGGTTCGCGAGCCGCAGCCTGGAGCGAAGATGCTGCTCGGCGTTGGGCGCAAGGTCATAGCCGCATTCATGAACTGGTTTCCCGACGCGGATGGCGGTCATCGTGTCCTGCAGTGGCTTGCGCGAGCGTACATGCATGACGACGTGCCCCAGCGCCACCACGGGTACATCCAGGCTGCGCGCGATGAACTCGACCGAGCCACGGTGAATGTCATCCATGGCGCGTTGATGAAGCACCAACCCTACCCACGCCCGGCCAGAGAAGGTATCGTCAAGCCACTCGACCTGTGCGGCAAGGACGTCCTCGTTGGCCGGGAAATCCGGTACAAGAATGGCGAGACAGTCCGGCATCCCGCGAAGGTGCCGATATTCCTTCTCTGGTCGCGAGAGGTCCTGTGGCGTCAGCCGATATTCGCCCTTGGTTGCCCTGGTGCGGGCGAGCGTAATCAGTTCAGACAGGTTTCCGTATCCCTCGCGGTTTCTGGCGAGCAGGATGAGTCCGAACGCGGGGGAGCCGTCGGCATTGACGAGGCGGAAGAACGAGCCGACGATAAACGGCAGCTTTGCTTCCTTCGCCGCGACGTGCGCACGCACCACACCAGCTAGCGAACATTCGTCCGTGACAGCCAGCGCCGAATAGCCAAGTTGTGCCGCGCGCTCAGACAGTTCCTCGGCATGCGAAGCGCCATGCAGGAAGCTGAAATTCGAAAAGCAGAAAAGCTCGGCGTACGCCGGCAGCACGTTGAACGTTGTGTCCATGGTGCATCAGCCGAACAATCCGTGAAGGAACCACCGCTGCTCTTCCTCCGCGTCGCGGCTGCTGACACGCTCGCGATATATCCAGTAGCAGCTCTGGTCTTCCCCCTGCGCCACGAAATAGTCACGCGTCACCAGCTCACCATCAAACCAGCCAGCTTCGATACGTTCACCGGGCGACACCATCCGCAGCGGAGACCCATAGAAGGGACGATGCTGACGCATAAGCAGCCGCACCGGACTGTCCAGCATCCAGGTGGGTCTTGGCAGACCGAGCGGAAGTGGTTCCTGCTTTGACTTGAGCGTCACCGGCACCCAGCGGTTGGCGACCTCCGGGCGATGGTCGGCAGTCGGAGCGGGGCGAAGAACGTTATCCTCTCCGAGTCGCGCAACTAGCAGCTCAAGAAGACGTGCGTGGTCTTCCTTTGAACCTCCCGGTTCCGGGAATAGCGTGTCAGATGCCGGTGCTGCGGACTCGACTTTGGAGGCATCGAGTCGCAGCGCGATGACCGGTGCAGCCAGCTCAATCCGGTGCAACCGCTCCTTCAATAGTCTGACGAGATGCTCCTCCTTCCATGTCGGCTCGCCCAATGCGATGTCGATGGCCGTCGGCTCCATGGCGTCGCGACCACGTTCATGTTCGAGCAGCAACCTTATAGTCGTGACCGCCAGCTGCTTGGCGCAAAGCCAGCCGCACAGTTGCACGATGAGTCGATGGGCACCGAAGACTGCGCCGTCCGCATCCTCAAGCCGGTCCGGCATTTCGATACGTGCGGAGAAAGTCGGCGGCAGTTCTAGCCAATCAAAGAGTTCGGGCGCGGTGCCAAATGCACGGTCGAGCGAGTCGAGCAGATGTTCACCACATCGACGCTGCAGGCCGGCGCGTGGCAAACGCCGAATGTCAGCAATGGTCTCGCAGCCAAGTCCGGAGAACCAATCTCCGAACGGACGAACTTCGGGAACGGCCATCATCGGCAAAGCACACAGCCGTTGTTCGAGCGATGCTAGCTTGAGCACACGCCGGTTCCCGAACTTCGCAAGTAGCCATCCTCCCTGGCCGGTGGGCGCAGCGCTGATGCGCGCAGTAAGCCCAAGCGTCCCAAGAACGGCCTTCGCTTCCCGACACAACGCGAGTAGCCCGCCAAAGAGGCGCAGACTCGCGCCGACCTCAACTATGACGGTCGCTTCGTCAAGCAAGGCGACCTCCGGCGAGAAGCGCATCAGGGCAATACCCACCTCGCGCTGTGCCGCTGCCTCCCTTGCGGCATCGCGTTCATGCATCTCCGTTTCCGGCGACAGCGTCAGCACTCCGCCGCGCTTCATCCCAAGGCGCACGCCAGCTGCCCGAGCCGTGCTATCTGTAATGACCACTTTGTCTTTCTCCAGTACAGCACTTCCGTGCGCCGGCTCAGATGACCACTTCGGTCGGAACACCTCGAGTGGCAACTTCGGCAAGTGGACGGCGAGAAAGACGCGCATGTCGGGAAAGCAATACAGGAGTGGGTTGAAGGGGAATCGACAGAGGCTCTGCGCGCGCTGGCCCTCGTCGTTTCACAATGTCGACGGTCAAGCCGTCGGCCGATGGTCTTAAAGCAAGCCGCAACAGGGCGGGCGACGAATCCTGTGCGGCCGCCAGAGGCCTGACCATCACGAAAAGTGTTTCGGATGACTGCGCCGCTAAATGCAGGCGTCGCAGCGATGAGGCCTGCGCGTATTGCGCCCAGAAGATGAGCGCACCGCAACTGCCTGCCCGCAGAATCTGCTCAGCCGACCAAAGCGCATCTGCGGTCTTCTGCGCTTTCACCCGCAACACTTGGTCAAGAGGAAGTCCGATGTAGCTGAGTCCAAGTCCGTCCGGAGTGTGCGGCGGCTGCACGAATGCAACCGGCCGGTTGCCTGCGGCACTGAGCGCGGGGCGCAACAGCCGCAATTCGCCCACGCCGGCTTGCTGCACCATCAGGTCAACGAGAGCTCCAACCGGCCAGCCCCCTCCGGGAAGTTCGGCAGACAGCGCGGGATAGCCGGTCTCAACCACCCGCCCACGGCCACGCGCGAGCTGGGACGCACGCCACAAGGACGGGTGTATCTCTTCGGCCGTGACGGTAGCGGTGGACATATGGCATCAAAAAACCTGTATATTTATACAGTATCGTACACGCAATTCTGAGATAGTGAACTGACACTTTTTATCGGGAGCTGAATCGTGGATGCACGCGTTCGCAAGGTCGGCCATCCGATGCCGGAGGTGGCAACATTCACGTCAACGATGCGCAATGCTTTCGGGGACGAGTGCGTCGATGATGCGGTCCGGCGCGGCAAAGCTGGTGAGCCGACGTTGTCTGCGCGCGAGAATGGACGCACTGTTGGCACAGCAAGTCCGGCGAACGACAATGTCTGGCGCGTCAACGCTGACATATGAGACCGGCACTATTGTCCCGGGTGTGACGGCGGGTGCGTCGGCCAAGCAATTGGTTGCAAAGAGTGGCGGCAACGAACGGCCAGCAAGGAGAAACCGTGAAAAGAATTGGATTGGCGTTACTGGCAGCGACGATGGCGCCGACAGCGTTCGCAACTGGCGGATATTCGGAGATGTGGAATCCACCAGAGGCGCGCACGACCGCACCACACAGCGTCAGTGCCGCACACAAGCTGGTAGCTCGTCGGCATGTCGCGCCCCATGCAGTGAAAGTGCACGCACGCCGCGCGCCGACATCTGCAACCAGGCTCATGGCGAAGCAACACCTCATGCAAGAAGTCGTTCCAGCGAAGGAGCCTGACATGTCGGACGTTCCTCGCCAGATAGCTCCCGAGGGAAATGTGCTTCGCGTGAGTTCGCGCGGAGCATCGGCAAAGGTTGGGCGCTGATGGAGTCGGAAAGCTATCGCGACTACAACATGCGGGGCCACGCCATCCTTCAGCAGAAAGACATCCTCCGGCCGGAGCGTTATGCGGGAAGCGGGACCATTACCAGGAGCGGTAAGCTAATCGAAGCATCGGGTGTCCTCGGTCATTTCGACAGTGAAGAGGACGCGCAACATGCTGGCTTGGATTGGGCCCGCGCCTGGGTCGACGCGCACGGGTGAGGCCACGGCCTGGTCAGCAAGCTTGCACTCACCGCCCACGACGTCGTTGAGGAGTTCCTGCAACTCGCGAGCTGCCGTGCGGAGCATGTGCAAGATGCCTTGCAGTTAGTGGCGCAGGCCCGATGTCGTCGTGGTGGACATCGCTTGTACCTTGCGTTCAAACGCAAGGCGAGCGAAGGGACATGGGCCGCTAGGCATCGTCCAGCCTGTCTTCGCGAGAGACTTGCGTAAGGCCAGCTTTTCGGCCCTGTGTGAGAACACGCTTAAAAATGTCGCATTGCCGCCGTTCTGTTTCGTAGAATCGGTGAGCGAATCGGCACAAACATGCATCCGGTGGAGTCCTTAAAACCAGGATAGGCGTCGCAAACGGCTATGATTGTTGTTGCGCCCGTCGAATCCGGACTGGCGTCTCGCCGAGCTGGAACGCATTCCTGAAAAAGCCTTTCACAGCTTATGACCATCCCGAAGCCGGACAACATCCGCGAGAGCCATCGCCAGTCGCTCATAACTTCTGCACTGTATTCGAGGCCAAGTCGGCATCCGGATTATGAAGCAGAGGCAAAGGTTTTGGGCGAACTCGCCCATGCCCTGGCCACGTCAGACACAGAGATGCTAGATACGCTTGCACGCGAAGCTGCGCGGCTGTGTCGCGCGGACAGCGCAGGCATCAGCGTACTTGAGTCGCCACCCGACCGACCTGCCAGCTTCCGGTGGGCGGCTCTCGCGGGGCGGGCTGTGCCCCTTCTCAATACTCACCGGCCCTTCGACGACAGCCTGTGCGGCGTTACGCTGGCAATGGGCAGACCGGAGCTGTTCGGAACGCCACAGCGCTTCTTTCCGTCCATCGAGATGCTGTCCCCACCCGTGGTCGAGGCATTGCTCGTGCCAATTCCTGTCCGGGACGACGCGTGGGGCGCCATCTGGGTGATGTCGCAACGTCCTGAAGTTCGCTTCGATGCCGAGGACCTGCGATTGCTCACCAGCCTCGCAGATTTCACCGGCGCGACGATGCATGTGGCGCGCATGAAGGCGCTAGCCGAAAGTCGGGCCATTCAGGCCGAAGCCGCCCAGTCCGCCCTGCGCGAAGCGGAGACGCGTAAGGACGAATTCATAGCGACACTAAGCCACGAGTTGCGCAGCCCAATTGCCCCCATCGACAGCGCCCTCAAATGTCTGGGACGTCTGGAGCTCCAGTCACAACAGGCGGAGCAGGCGCTGGATATTGCCGCACGTCAGCTCCACAGGTTGCAGCGCCTTGTCGACGACCTGTTCGACGCGTCCAGAATCCGGCAAGGCAAGGTCACGGTACAGCCAGAGAACAGCCTCCTGGCAAACATTCTGAACGATGCAATTGCCGCTGTCCGGCCGCAAATGGAGGCGCGCAAGCACATGCTTAACGTCACCGCGCCGTCTGAGGCGGTGCTGGTTTACGTCGATGCCGGCCGCATTACCCAGGTGCTTGTCAACGTATTGAGCAACGCCGCGAAATACTCACCAGATGGCAGTCGCATAGTTTTGACTGCGGCTGTAGAGGCTCCGGCAACACCTACCGGGTCGACGACTGAGCCTACCTTGTTGATGACCGTCGCCGACGAAGGATATGGCATATCCGCACCAGCGTTGCCTCACGTCTTTGACATGTTCACCCAGCGCGGTAGCCGCTCTCCTTCGACGGAAGCCGGTCTGGGAATCGGGCTCGCCCTGGTGAAATATCTGGTAGAGGCGCACGGCGGCACCGTCACCGTCCAAAGCGGCGAGTCGTCCTCCGGAACAACGGTCACCATTCGTCTGCCGTTGGCGCGCGGGCCTGAATTGCCCGGCACACCGCCTCATGGCGGAGTGCCTTGCGCGGCGCCCTGCCGCGTGCTCGTGGTGGATGACAACAGGGATACGGCGGAGTCACTTGCGCTCCTGCTCAGTCTGGACGGCCACGTCGTCCGTACCGCAACCAGTTCGCCTGAGGCACTGAGCGCTCTGGACGACTTCATTCCTGACGTCGCGTTCATCGACGTGAATATGCCTGACATCGATGGCTTTTCGTTGGCGGCAGAGCTACGAACCCGGCCAACGCTTAAACATCTGAAGCTCGTCGCATTGACGGGAGACGCGTCGGAGAACGACCGCGTGGCGGCGCTTGCAGCTGGCTTTGACCGTCACATGACGAAACCCGTGGATATGCAGGCACTTACTTCCATCCTCGCGTCCGTTGGGGACACGCCCCGCTGACGAAACGGAATTTCGGCTCGTCCTGACCGACAGCTCAAGCGGGGAATCGAGGTGACCATATCTGGGGCAGAGCAGAGGAAGGATGCGCGGTCGACTCCGACCCGGTGCCGGCGCCTGTGCGGTCGCGGTTCCTCAGGTCCGGACCTCGGCGCCGTGCTGTAATTGCCGTGTAGCAGGTGCGCAACTCTCGGCCTACGTAGTGCCTACGTACCGCAGCAAGCCTTCCCTCGGGTACAGCGTTTGCGGCAGACAGGGATAATCCTGTGACGCGTGAAGTGCCATGTCTACCGTACTCCTTGTAGACGATGACCTAGAAAACCGGTGGGCTCTCCAACTGGCCCTGGAAAGCGGCGGCCATCACGTGATGCTTGCCGAGAATGGGTGCGACGCATTGCGGAAGGCAGCCCGTGATATTCCACAACTCGTTATCACTGACTGGCAAATGCCTGAAATGGACGGCGTGGAGCTATGCCGCCGTCTCAAATGTCAGCCGTCCCTCGCCGGGATACCGGTCGTCATGTTGTCCGCAATGCCGGAACCACCGGATGAACCACGCTGCTGGGCTGCTTTCCTTCGCAAGCCGGCTCCGATAGACCTGTTGATGCACACCGTCGATTTGTTCATCGCACAACGGCTGACTACGAAGCGTCCCGAACCTGCTTGTGAAGAGCAGAGCGCGTCTCGTTGGCGTCCCGTCGATTCCCGTTGTTGGCCCTGACTTCCTCATAGTTCCGTCGGGCGGCGCTTGTCCGCGACGCCCTCGGCGGTGGCGCTGCCCGTTTCCGGGTTAGCGTCCGGCTGCACCTCTCATCCCGACTGTCCTGCTCGCCGCGGCGGCGACCATCATCGCGTCGCAGGCGGTTATTTCCGGCGCGTTCCCGATGACCAGGCAGGCTGGTCAACTCGGCCTCCTGCCGCGCGTACTGGTAGTCCGACCGTCGACGTACGAAATAGGACAGGTATATGCAGCGTTCATCAAGGTCTCTCTCTGGCGCCGCAGTTGTCTTTCCCGTCGCCTTCTTCAGGTCCTCCGACAATCTGGAAAGCAGCCTCCGGCATCGCGGTCTCATCGAAGATGCCGCTGACGACTTTACTGATGTACTTCATCAGCCCCCTGTTGTGTCGTCGTGCGTCATCGAGGCCCTTCCTGGTCAGTAGGTATCAAAAGGCGATGAGTTGGGATACTTTCAATACGGGGCTCGACTTGCTGCCTTGTATTTCAGTCTACTGTAGTGCAGAGCTTCGCGGCCAGTCCACCGTTCGACGACGAGGCGCCCCCTATCAAAGTCTGCGCGCCCGTTGCTACCGCGCGGTAAAGTCAAAATCAAAAAGCTCGCAAGGCCGATGTCGCAGTCCACAAGCGGATTATCGAGACGTGGCGTCTCCGACGCCTAGACCAGCATCTACTGTCTCGTCGATACGACTCGGCTGACATGCATTTCTAGCTGGGCAGCGGTCACGAAGGCACAGTGGAAAGACCGCTGCCCTTCATCCATTAGCTACCGCCGGACGCAGGGTTGGTAGCTGAAGCTGGCATAGCGGCGTTCGCCTTTTTATGCATCTTTTTGTGCGAAGTGGTTCCGGCGGGGGCCATAGAATTTGCCCCGGACGCACCCGATACCGTATCGGTTGAACCACTTGTACTCGGCTTGCTCATTCCTGTTCCGCCTTGACCACCTCCGGCTCCGCCGCCTCCCGCTCCCTGCGCGTAAGCCGCCCCTGAAATGCTGATAAAAAACGCCGTAATTAAAATTCCCTTTGTCGAGCCGTGCATGGTCGTCTCCTCACGTGTGAAGCGGTCATTACCCCGGGAGGTGTAAGAACGCTTGCTACCCTGCGCAATTCCTATGCCAAAAGGCTGGCAATCATGCATGAAGCCCATGCCGCTCGCGTCAAACGACCAGCCGACGATAGGCGCTAAGATGTCGCACGAGACCTTGTTTGTCACCGCGAATCTCGCTCAGGCGAGCGAGGTTGAAGTGGGCATCGGCATGCGCTGGGTCAACCGCTATGCACCGCTCGTAGGCCGCCGCCGCTGCGTCGTAGCGCTTCAATTCCTCGAGGACGACCGCGCGATTGAAGTGAAGCAACGCGTCATCGGGAAAGTGCTCAAGTGCGCCATCGAAAATGGACAACGCATCATCGCACCGCGACTCCGCCTCGCATAGCAATACGCCCAAATTGGTGTACGCGTAGTAGTGAGGTGATGGTGCAAGTTCGAGCGCTTTCCGGTAGGCCTGCTCCGCACCGAGAGCATCGGTTCCGGCGAGCTGTTCGGCAAGCGCGAACCATTCTTCTGCCTGCTCCTCCCGGCTCGCCAGGTTTCGCGGCGCAGAATCCAGAAATGCGACATCACCTCGAATAGGTGCAACCTCGAAATCGAGCAGGTGCTGGCCCGAGGCCGCGTCCCATTGGAACTGTCCTGACCTGACAGCCACTGTCTCGCCAACCGACGTGATTCGGATTCCAGACAGCGGAAGCTCGTCAGGGAGTTCGGCTTTCAGCTTGGCAAGCGCCTTCAGAATTTTCCGTGATGAGACTTTCGCCGATTGCAATTGAAATGCGGTGCGAAGGACCACGACATCCTGGAACGAGAACCGGAGTTCGTTCCGCCGGCCGCGCGCGGGATGAACAAAGCCCGCGTCAATCAGTCCGGATAGAACTCGGCGCGAGACACCCAGCAGCGACTGGAGGCTCCGCAACGAATAGTCGTGTGACAGATTTCGTCTGTTCACTTGCGAGCTCGAACCTTTGCCGGCGGCGCTTCTTTCACGTCGCCTCTCGGAGCGGCTCGTTTGACGGGCCGCCGGGGTTTGGCTGATAGCGCCTCGACGTCATCGGGCGAGGCCTTCTTCGGAGCAGCCGTCTTTGCAGCCGTTTTGGCAGGGGCGGCTCGTTTCGTCTTGTTGGCACTCAGACTTGCTCGCAGCGCTTCCATCAGGTCAATCACCTGTCCACCGGATTCCTCTGCTGGCGCCTCTGGAGACACAATCTGTTTGCCAGCAATTTTCCGGTCGATGGCTTCGAGAATCCGCTTCTTTTCTTCGTCTTCGTACGCAGTCGGGTCATAAGCGTCTTCTGAAACCTGGTCGATGATTTGAAGCGCGAGCTTTAGCTCCGTATCACTGACCGTGACGTGCTCAATGTGCAAATCGCTCAGCGCGCGCACCTCATCGGCGAACAGCAGTTGCTGAAAGACCATCCCGTCTTCCGCCGGCCTTATCTGAACGACTCGGGTCTTCCCCTTGTACGACCATTTTGCGAGCGCACAACGTTCGCTCTCTCGCATGGCTTGTTGCAGCAGACTATAAGGTTTGCCGCCGCGCTTGTCGGGAGCAATGAAGTACGCCTTGTCATAGTAGAGCGGGTCCACCGACTTTTCTGGGACGAAGGAGACAATCTCCACCACGTGGCTCGCCCCTTCCTCAAGCGCTTTCAATTCGTCAGGAGCAAATACGACAAACTGCCCCTTCTCAAATTCGTAGCCTTTCTTCATGTCAGCGCGGGCGACAACATCGCCTGTGGCCTCGGATATGTACTGCTGCTTGACCCGGCCGCCTTCCGGCGTCAGCAGATTGAAGCCAACGCCAGCAGCGCTGTCCGTAGCCGAATATAGCTTCACCGGTATGGACACCAGACCGAAGGAAAGCGTCAGCGATGCGATGGAACGCGCTGCCATGAGATTCTCCTGAGACCGGCCGGCGACAATGCCGCAGGCGCTGCTTGCCCAATATCCGTTTCGAGGTGACAACCCTCCGCAGTGCACAGCATGGGGTGTGCCTATCTCTGCTGCCAGTTACTAGCCATGCACGTAGCTTCGAGCCATCAGACCGTGTGCAGCCCGACAGACGTCTTACCGCAGACGCTTCACGGCCGACGCCAGTGATTGGCGCGTTGACCAATATGCCTCCCACGGGTCACGCGTCTGGAAGCTAAGATACTCTCTCGCTGTTTGCACCGTCCAGTGCGCGCCGCTTTTCAGGTCGGGGAGTTGCTCCCACGACACTGGCATCGAGACACCCATTCCCGGCCGCGCCCGCGCAGAGAATGCGGTGGCA
Organism: Paraburkholderia phytofirmans; assembly: GCF_046028095.1. Taxonomy (GTDB): domain Bacteria; phylum Pseudomonadota; class Gammaproteobacteria; order Burkholderiales; family Burkholderiaceae; genus Paraburkholderia; species Paraburkholderia phytofirmans_A. Next base: position 839,089 of record NZ_JAQQDJ010000001.1, on the reverse strand, counting down.
GTCGTCTGCGCCTTTCCGTTGCGCAGGTAATCAACATAGATTTTGCCAACTCTGTTGGCCGGTCCCGACGTTGCCGAAAAACGGTCGGGGATGGTCTTCGCCAGATGCCGGACGAACGCCTGCGAAAACGCCTTCACCGATTTGTAGTCCAGTCGGGGTGTCAGCGGCACGACAACATGCAGCCCCTTGCCTCCACTTGTCTTCAGCCAGGCTTTCAAGTCCAGCTCCGTCAGCAACGCATGGACAAGGACCGCCGCCTCCCGAATCTGCTTCCACTTGACCCCTTCGCCCGGGTCGAGGTCAAAGATGACCCGGTCGGGTTTGTCGATTTGCAGGACCGTGGAATTCCAGGTGTGAAACTCGACGACGTTCATCTGGGCCGCCGACATCAGTGCCTCGGCGGTATCGACCGTCAGTAGCGGCGGGTGATTCAGCCATAAATCCCTGTCATGAGCCTTCAGCCCGGGCATGGCGGTCTTTTCTGCGTGCTTCTGGAAAAACAGCTCACCAGAGATGCCGGTGGGCGCGCGGACCATGGCCAGCGGCCGTTCCTTCAGGTGCGGAAGCATCCATTGGGCGACACTTTCGTAATACCGAATCAGGTCAAGCTTCGTGACACCAGTTGTCGGGTCAACGACACGCTCAGGGTGCGTGACTTTGACTTGGGAGACGGGCGCTGGCGTCAGCGTGTCACCGGCCTCCCGGACAACAAGGCGTGCGGGCTTGTCGACGCGCAAACCCTTGAACGAAGCCTGGCGCACGACACCTTCCGCAGTCCACTCGGCAAACTCGACCTCGGCAACGAGTTCAGGCCGAACCCAGCGCTCGCTGCCCGCTGCACGCCTCGACCAGCGGCTGGGCTTCGATACGGCGACGTCAAAGGGAGCTGCCTCCAGCTCGAGCGGGGTCAGGCGGACCCATAGGTCCCGACCCATACGGGCGTTCCAACCGGTGCCGACGCTGCCGGCGTCATGGAGCTGGTTGCCGACATAGTATCCAAGCAGGAGGCTGCCGACTTCCCCATCCTTGCCACCTCGAGCGGTGAAGCCGCAGACAACGAGTTCCTGTCGCAGGCGGCACTTCGCCTTCAACCATGTCTGAGTCCTTCCTGACTCGTATTTCGCGTCGCGACCTTTCAACATCAGGCCTTCGAGACCCAGCCCAGCCGCCGCCTCAAATATCTGGGCCACTGGCGCGTCGAAGTCCTGACTGAACCGTATGCGGTCGCCGTCATCCTTGAGCAGCTGTAAAAGCAGTGTGCGCCGCGTCCACAGCGGGACGTCCCTAAGGTCCATTCCATCGAAGTACGGCAGGTCGAAGAGAAAATAGATGATTTCCTGATTCTTCGCGCCATCTATAGCATTCTGTAGAGCGCCGAAATCTGGCAACCCGTTGCTCAGGACGACAATTTCGCCGTCAAGCCAGCCGCTGGAGACTGGCAGGTGCGCAACCTCTGCGGCCAGACTCGCGAGCTTCTTCGTCCAATCGTGGCCACCGCTTGTGAACAGCCGAGCGCGCCCCTTGTCGACGCGAGCAAGCATCCTGTAGCCATCCAGTTTCGACTCGACTACCCATTCGCCGCTCGTCGGTAGCGACGAAGCCAGCGTCGCGCGCTGCGGTTCGAGTTTGGCAGGGAGCGGCGCGCTCATGGCGGCAGACAGGTCTAGTTCCTGGTTGCTCCTTCGCGCCGACCGTACGACCTTCGGTTCCCGCTCTTCGAGCAGCCCAAGCGGCTTGGTGGTGACGCTGTCCGGAAGTGCCTTGATGACATCGTATTTCGCCAGCGGCTGCGCCCACTCGTCGCGCTTCTTGAAGAGCATCCACTGGTCTTGTTTGTCGTCTGGCTTGGATATGCGGACCAGTTCCCACAAGCCCGCGAGTTTCTCGCCGTGGAGTTGAAATATCAGCTTGCCGGCAACCAATGCCTTTTGGGGGTCACCGACTGGCTCCCACGTCCCGCGGTCCCAGACTATTACGGTGCCAGCGCCGTACTGTCGCGGTGGAATCGTTCCTTCGAACGTCGCGTACTCAAGCGGATGGTCCTCCACTTGAATGGCTATCCGCTTTTCCTTTGGGTCATAGCAGAGCCCCTTGGGTAACGCCCACGAAACCAGCACGCCATCCAACTCAAGGCGGAAATCGTAGTGAAGGCGACTGGCCCAATGCTTCTGGACGACGAAACCAAGGTGCGGTGAACTGATTCTGGCTTTGACCGGTGCTGCGGGTTCGGGCGTTGCACCAAAATCCCGCTTCTTTTTGTAGCGCATTAAAGAGGGAGATTTTGGTTCGCGCTCTGAGACCATGGTCATGCTCGTAAAGAAGGGAACAGGCGGCCTGTGTCCATGCCTTGGCACGCCGCTACCGCTTACGCTACGACATAGGCAGGCCGACACCGGAACGACTCGAAAGACGGAAACCGTACTCAATTCTTACAACGCTACGCCGAGTCCAGAACGACGCAGCGTTTTGCTGGCCAGAACAGTCAGCTCCGAGCCTGGGTACCCTGCAGTTCAATGTTTTAGTGGGTCCCACTAGCCGCGATTGCCTCGGCCCGTACATGAAGTACCAACAAGTGAATGCGAGCATATTTATGATGCAACAGCTATGCCCGGAGCGGCGCGAATCGCTCGGACTTCTGAGCCTTGCCATTCAGTGGTGCAATGACGAGTCATCTGACCGTAGGCACAATGCGTACAGGTGTGTGGCACGTGGCGGAATATCCCTTGCTTGACTTGGATAGGTGACGCGACCCGTCCACTCGATTCGACTTGTCATACCGCGGGTCTGAAAGTCAATCTTGTCCTGCAGCCCTGTGCCGAAAGGGGTTTCGGAGGAGGCTCATTTTATGCGTCCATGATGCCGACGGTGATGACGCTCACCATCCGGCCGCGCGTATCATGACGCAATGCCGGTTCGAATCGCGGCGCGACCTGACCCAAGGGTTGTCGCCTCTCGGGTCGAGGCAATTTCAGACGCATTAACCATTGATTCGGGGTTGCCCGGGCGCCCTGAGGTTTATTCAACTTAGAAAGCTGGCCCAGACTTCATGGAACGCAATCGCATGTCTACCGATAACGCCCTCCTCGGTTCGCGGAGAGCGAGGGAGCCGGACTATGCGGCAGAAAACAACGCGCTTGTCCGGCTCGCCAAGGCCCAGATGGGGGCCAAGGCCAATTTGCTGGAGCAAATCGCAGAAGCTGCGCTGTCGGTTTGCGACGCCGGCAGCGCGGGGATAAGCCTTGTCGAAGGAGCCGGTGAAAAAAGGCAGTTCAGGTGGTTAGCGGTTGCGGGCCTCTGCGCGGACCTGCGTGGTAAGACAACGGCTTGGGACGAATGCCCGTGCGGGGTGACGCTGCAGTCAGGCTCGCCACAGTTATTCATACGGCCGCAAGACCATTTCCAGTGCATTCAGTTTCCAGGCGTCAACGTCACTGAAGGTATCGTTGTCCCGATACCGGGCGGTGAAGCTCAGTTGGGCGCGATATGGGTGATGTCTCATGTGGATGAACGCAAATTCGACAGCGAAGACGTCCGGCTGCTTTCAAACCTGGCGGTTTTTGCGGGCGCAGCACTAACCATCGTTGATGCCCGCGACAGTGGGATTGAGAGCGACCGGCGACATAGCGAATTCATCGCCATGCTGGGGCATGAACTCCGAAATCCTATGGCCCCCATCGACAGCGCCATCGGCGCCGCCAAGCGCCTGTGTGCAGAAAATGAGACCGCAGTCGAGGTTCTGACCATAGCGCAGCGCCAAGTAAGACACTTGCGGACACTTGTCGATGACCTGCTTGACGCAGCACGGCTGAAGCACGGCAAACTTGCCATCAAACATAGCGACACGTCCCTCAACGAAATTGCGTTTGACGCCGTGACCACGGTCAAACATCACTTCGAGTCCCGCAGGCACACACTGAAGCTTAATGGGCTCGATGTTCCCATTCCTGTTCGCGCGGACCACGTACGTCTGAGCCAGGTTTTAGGCAATATCCTGTCAAACGCGGCTAAGTACACTCCAGTCGGAGGGACAATCGAAATGACCGTTGACGTCGACACGGACGGCGTCAGCAGGGAGCCGGCCGGGCTGGTCATCATCAGTGTTAAAGACAACGGAATCGGCATCGATAGTGCCGTTCAATCGCACGTCTTCGAGCTGTTTGCGCAGTCCGCTCGTGGTCACGCCCGAGCCGAAGGCGGACTTGGGATTGGCCTTGCTGTCGCCAGACGCATGGTGGAACTTCATGAAGGAACCATATCGCTTCACAGCCAGGGAGCGGGCACGGGCACAGTCGTAACCTTGCGTTTGCCAATCCTTCGCAAAGCATCGACGTCGCCCCAACCTGAGGAAACCGATGACGCCTCGACTCTTGGGTCCGTACGCCTTCTTCTGGTCGATGACAACCAAGACGCCTTGATGTCGTTGGGCATATTGCTGGAACTTGAAGGTCACAATGTGACCACCTCAAGCAGCGGACGCGACGCCATCCGCCTTGTAACGGAAGTGAGGCCGGAGGTAGCAATTGTCGATGTCGGGATGCCGGACGTTGACGGATTCGACGTCGCGCGAATTGTCCGCTCTGACCGAAGTTTGGATAACGTCACGTTAGTCGCATTGACGGGTTACGCCGCGGAGTCCGACAAATCACGAGCGCTAGCTGCAGGCTTCGACTACCACCTGACCAAGCCGCTCTCGCTTGAAAAGCTGCATTACATCCTGGCGAATCGAATTGGTGGCAAGCTGGGTGGGTTGGTTTGACAGCTACCGGAAACTTCGCGAGTTGAACGTGCGGAGCATTGGTGAGCAGCGGGTCTGACGGTTGACCGCGGGGCGGACAGGCTCCCGTCCTTGACACTTAGGACCACCACGCTCCCCATACCTCTGCCATCAGGCGGACCTCAGGATATAAATGCCGAAGGTATGGGCGGCCATCGCGACACTGCACGGTCGGAAAACACCGGGCTTAGCGTCTCACGCAGGGGGCGCGATAATAATAGCAGTCCCACGGTGGACTCCAACGCGTCAAGGTCTACCGGTTTGAGGAAGAACGCGTTCCAAAGGGCCGGTTTCTGGTTAGTCTGCACTTGCGCGGAGACCATGATTACCGGTATTGCCGCAAGAGCTGGATATAGCTTTAGCTGCCGGCACAAATCAACGCCGTCCATCTCTGGCATGCTGCAATCTGTGACGATAAGGTCAGGAATACATCTTCCAGTCATTTCCAGCGCGGCCTTGCCATCTCCCGCCGAGAGGACCCGATATCCGCGCCATTCCAAAGCCATGCTAAACGCGGCGAGGATGTCTGGTTCGTTATCTACGAGAAGAATGGTTGGCGTCGGGAACGTTCGGAGCAGTAGTCATGCGGATGCAACATTTATACCGTGACCCGAAAATTGGAGTTCACAGAGGGGGTCCGTCAATGCCAAAGGGCACGTGAGCCCAAGGCGTTCCAGCGTCGGCAGGGCGAGCGTCAGCGGGACTGTGCCGCTGAACACTCGCCCTAAACTTGCCGACGGGACATTTATCAGTCAGGTCGAGCTGCGTCTGGAGTCGGCTCCGCCGTCGAACCGTCGGCGACTAGCTGCTGTCGCGCCTTCTCCCAGTATTCTTCGGACCGCCCGTCAGGACTTCCATCTCTCTCCCACAGATAGAACGCGAGCGTGCGAATCTGCTCCTCGGTAACTGGCATATCCATTTCAATCTCCAGAGAAACCGTCAAGTTGGCAGAGGCGGCGTTGGCCGCCCCGGGCGCCGAGCTAGCCTAATTGCCCAAGGCTTCTGCCGCCACCTTTTCCATAGCGAGGAGAGATAGCTTGTCGTCGGTAGCCTTTTCTTCCTTCAACGTTTCGGTTAGAAGCTTTACAGCAGCTGTTTCACCGAGCTGATTGGCCAGCGCTATCAGCGAGCCATACGATGCGATTTCGTAGTGCTCCACCTTTTGCGCTGCAGCGATGAGGGCCGTATCGAGAACAGGGCCTTTCTCGATTTCGTCAATCTGTTCCTGGCCTTCTTCGACGAGCCCCTCCATGGCAACGCACTTGACGCGCTTGAGTTTGATTCCGCTGGCCTCGACAACCTGGTCAATTCTTTCAATCTGGCCTTGCGTTTCTTCCAGGTGCGTCTCGAATGCCGACCGAAGGTCAGGACTGGTCGCTGCCCGTGCCATCTTCGGAAGTGACTTCGTCATCTGCTTTTCGGCACTGTAAATGTCGGACAGCGAATGAATAAACAAGTCCTTCAGGGTCTTGGTAGCCATAAATCCTCCTAAGTTGGTTGAGGGCCGCAACTCCCAGCAAGCGCGGCGCGCCGGAGTGCCGTGCAACCCGCATGCCAGGGTGTCACGGCGGGAATCCACTGTTCGCACTTCTTCCGCCTGCCGTCCTACTGACGACTCTGCGGCATCCTAGGCTGGGTTCCGGTGTCTCCGCGCCCCCTGCTGAACTGGCAGAGGTGCAGCTTCCGCGCCCTTTTACATAGTAGAACTGGCCGAATTTATTCCACCAATCGTCAACCGGTGAAAGATGCACATCCGTCAACGCTACAAGGTAGGCAGCTCCTCGGGAACGCAGCATGCATAGTCGATAGTGCAGTGTCCTTTATCGTGCGGCCCGAGCTGCACATTTTGCCGGAGCGGATTGCTCCGAGACCCGGACGCCCACGAGGGTGCAGCATGGAGGATGTAACACGCCGCTGTCCGGGCTTTACAGCCAGCCCGATTATGCTGCCGATGTCAGTGACGGAACGTCCTGCCATGGTAGTCCGTGGCGTCGGGCTTTCTACGGAGAAATGAAATGTTCGTGCACAACAAACGGCTTCAATACACCGTCCGCGTGGCAGCGCCGAATCCCGGCCTGGCCAATCTGCTGCTGGAACAATTCGGAGGGCCGCAAGGCGAACTGGCTGCCGCTTGCAGGTATTTCACACAAGCAGTCGGCGAAGACGACCCGGGCCGCAAGGATTTGCTGTTTGACATTGCCACCGAAGAACTAAGTCACCTCGAAATCATCGGGTCTATCGTGGCTATGCTAAACAAGGGCGCGAAGGGTCAGCTTGCGGAAGGGGTGGAAGCGGAGGCCGAACTCTACCGTTCGCTCACGGGAGGCGGTAACGACTCTCACACCACTGCGCTTCTATATGGGGGCGGGCCGGCTCTTACCAACTCGGCCGGCGTTCCTTGGAGCGCAGCATATATCGACACAATCGGCGAGCCTACGGCAGACCTGCGTTCAAACATCGCCGCAGAGGCGCGGGCCAAGATTGTCTATGAACGCCTGATGAACGTGACCGATGACCCCGGTATCTCTGAAGCGCTTGGATTTTTGATGACCCGGGAGATTGCCCACCAGAAGTCGTTTGAGAAAGCGCTGCATTCGATACAACCCAACTTCCCGCAAGGCAAGCGCCCGGGGGTGCCGGAATTTACAAACGTCTACTACAACATGTCGCAGGGCGATGAGTCGCCACGAGGTCCCTGGAACGAAGGTCCCGGTTGGGAATATGTCGAAGCCCCCGAGCCGGCGGTCGACGGTGGCGATGGGCTGGCCACGGTGAATGTCTCCGGCGCCGACGTGAAAGTGTTGTCGGCAATGGCTGCGCGGACAGCTTCGGACACGACCTCGGACCCAACTACCGGTGCCGACCTCGGTTCCGGACAGAACGTGGCAGCGCCCGAGAAGTAAGCGTTTGCGACGGCGGCGGCGCCTTTCGCCGCCGCTTCGCAATCCCCGAGGTACTGCACAACGTTGCACGCCCGTGACCCCTTGGCTCCGACGGACCGGCCCGAGCCGGGCAAGGTCACCCGAACTCCCGCCCGTCGCCCGCGGAACGCGATTCGCTCCAGTGATTCATCCAGCGGTCACGGGCCTATCCGCCGCCATGGGTAGCACCGGGCCCCTTCCATCGCGACAGCGCCTTCAGAAACCACGTTCTCTTTCGCCGGCTCCAGTCGTCCACCATTCCTCGGGTGGTCTTGAACGCGGCATCCGATTTGTTCAGCACGTGTTGAAAGACAAGCATCGAATCCTTGGTGTGTTCAGATATCTTTTCCTCCTGTAGCAGCAAGAAAATAACCGCGTGTGTCCGTCCAATCCGCTCAAGGTGCAGCAAGAAATGCGTTATAGACGACGCGACATCTAAAAAAATTTGCGAATTCAATTTAGTAAAAGCGCGTCGCAATTTCAAGGGACTAGGGCATGTGGCTGAAGCTGGCTCCGTGACGACGCACTCAAAACCTCCGACGCCGACGCCATCGTTTTGGCCGTTACTGGATGGGCGGCACGACTCCTAACTTCTCAGCAAGCATCCGTTCGTAGACCCCGAAATGCAGGTTAACTTCTTCCTGCGTCACCGGCCGAACCAACAGATTCACCTGGTCCGGCAGCAGGCCCATCACGGTAGCAATTGCCGCCTCCAGTTGCGGTGCACAAACGCGGTCCTCCGCGAGCGTTGTCCCGATAGCGCCTTCGGTAACTTCCGAACGGTCTCGCCGGCTATGGAATGCCGGCGCGTTCGGGTACATGGGCATCTTGTTCGCAGGTGCAAACTGCTACCGCCGCCCAAGCGCCATCATCATCGGCCGCCTCCGCACCACCGGCCGCCCTCTCCGTATCGATAATGAAGTCCCGAACGATTCATCTGTATGCCGGGTCCTTGCAATTGTTCGCAGCCGAAAACTCGCTCGTCGTCCGCTCCTTTCGCCAGATTGCTTTGCCCGCGCGTTTCGGATGTTCCGTGAAGTGCTGATTGCGCTCTGCGAAATAGCGGTCAATTGCCGCCTTCGCAGCATCCGCGGACGCGTAGTCACTATTGTGGATGATGGCTCTCGCCATGCCACTGAAGACTGATTCGATGACATTCAGGAATTGAGCACTTGCAGGCAAAGGAGCCAGTTCCAGAATCGGCTGATGACGCGATTGCGCTGACTCATTGTGGTCGGAGATGAACGCCGACAGCTTTTTCGAAAGGTGCCAGGAGGCTGCGTCCCACGAGAGGTATAGCTTCCGCATCACACCGTACTCGTCGAGCAGGGCAGTTGCCATGCGAATCATCTCATCGGTGTTCTTGGCCGTGGAATAGAAATGCGTCACCTGGTTGGACGACAACTCCAGTGCGGCCGTGCAAATCAGACACCCCTTCGATTTCTGCCATTGCGGAACATTCGGCTGAACATCGGGGGCCGCCAGCACGCGGCCCGGCTTCATAGTGACGGAGAAGGGCCCAAACTCGTCGATAGAGAAGAACCGTTCGTCTGGCTGAAGGTTGGCCAGAACCGACCGGATGAGGTCAAGTTTTTCCCGATAATTGGGGTCGGTGCTTGTGAGGACAATCTTGGCCGATTTCCAGCGATAGCCGGCGTGCCGCATTATCGACCGGATAGCGTCCATGCCCGCATGATGCCCACGCACCGCCAGAACGCGTCGCAGGTCGTCCATTTTCCATGTCGTCCTGTTAATGCCTGATGCAGACGGTGGCTCGTGCAACAGCGTGAAAACCGCGCTCTTCAGCGCTTCGTCGTCCTCCCTGCGGGAGCGGTTCGTTTTTGCGAACAGTGATTCCAACCCAGCTACCTTGTAGTCGCCGATGTACGTGCGAACGGATGCGCGGCTAATGGCGAGATGCGTCGCGATTTCACGTAAGGAAAAACCTGCTTCGTGTGCCAGCACGGTAAGCGACTTATGGCGCTGGTTCCTTGATACCGGCAACAGCATTCGCATCAGCCTGTCCTGTTGCCTACCATCCTCACCTGCTGGCACAGAAACGAGTCCCTGTTCGACTTGATACATCCAGTTCTGCCATCGCTGTCGGCTCCGCTCAGCAGAGCCTATCTTCGGAGATTCGAGAACACCCCATCTGCGCAATCGACGCCCGGCTGCCTCTACGAGTTCCTCCGTGTCGTCCTCGCTAAACAAGCGGGCCAGGAACTGCGCTGCCCCGCGCTCCGGGAGTGCACGTACGATGCGTTGGACCGCTAACCATGGCACTGCCAGTTTTCGGCAGCGGGTGGCATCTCTCGTATTGTCGGTGACCCGGCGGTAGCTTGGGGGCAACTCGAAGTGGACCATTTTCCGGACAGTGTTCCGGCTCATGGCCTCGACTTTTGCGACATAACGGATGGATTCGCACTTTTTGAGAACCCGCGCCCGGATACGCGTCCACTCTTTGATATTTGAGTACAAGGGGAGCCTCCTCATCTGGGCCGCATCGAAATAGCATGACCCTATCGGTGGCCACAAGACGGTAAGGGCGACCGCAGAACTATTGAAACGCAGCCAGCATCTTGATGAAATTTCGCTTGGCACGGTAAGCCCTCCGGATTTCGTCGAGTTCTATGGTGAACTGCGCGTGCTCGCTCAGTTCCGCTCTCAACCGGCCGATGGCCCGTACGATTCCAGCAGCCTCGTCATATCGCGCGTTCCGTGTGACGTTTTCCGCCGCTATTGGCAGTAAGCGATGGTACAGCGCAATGGCGTCACGCGGTCCGCGTCTGTGCGCGCGGCAGTATAGGTGCCATCCGCATTTGCGCTTGCCAGCAATTTGCCGTCGCTGATTAGCTGAGGACGTAGGTAGACGTCGCATTCGACCGATGTCTGCCGTCGCAATGACTTAGCAACTAACTCACGTCCGCCCGGACATAAGCCGACTGTCACGCGCAGCATTACTTCGCTCGAATGGCTTTGTGAACGCGCTCCGCGAGGGCCACTGCTTCGCTTGGCGACATCGGCAGCGGCTCGAGCGGCGCTACATTCAAGACCCAGTCGGCCAACCGACTGACAAGTGAGGCATCGCCTGCGTTCAGTCCAAGCACCGCCATCGAATGCGCCAACGATTCCAACTGTGGAGAACAGCAATAAATGGCATCAAACGCTGCACGTACACGCGTAGACTCGGTCAGCCCGGCATCGCGAGCATCGGCAATCAGATTCTCGTATCGCACGTCAGCTCCAGTTTTGTCTTGAGTTCCGCCAGCACCAAGGGCTCGCTGATACCGAGGAGCGGGTCGGCTCGCGCCAGATTTGCGCGGCGCCGAGCGGGCCAGTGAAGATAGTCATCATCTAGCTCTAACCAAGCATTGGGGCTTGCGGCGCAGAACGTCACTCCATATATGCATCTCACAGCCCGGGCGGTTCGTCGTCCTCCGTCTGAGTGTCGAGATATCGCCTTACCCTTTCGTCCAATTCTCGCCGGTAACGCATGACAGACCCCTCATCGACGATGTACTCGCCGTCATGGCCGAGCGCACCGTGAAGGTGTCCGCATTCCAGCAGATGTCTAACGTGCGACCGGCTTACGAATAGAAACTTGGCGACTTCGGCGATGGTCATGTTTGGCTCCGCTAGGGGCGGGCAACTGTACGAGCAGTCTGCGGTCACTTTTGTTTGTTGTGGATGTCGGCGCTTTCCGAGACGCGCGCAAGGTTTTCGAGCGTCCTGCGGCCGCGCCGTCTTGCTCTCAAGCGGTAAGCCTCCGCTTCTTTGCGTGCGACCGTGTGCGTGTCATCCGGATTTTTGCTGGCGCGCAGTTTGCCGTCGCCGATTAGCTTGACAACATAGGCGGGTGAGACGTTCAACATCTCCGCAACTTCGGCGACGGTCATGGTTTGGTTCATGTTCATACCCTTGGTAACTGTGGGCGAGCCGGCGTCGTCAACGGCTTCCAACGTTCGCGCGGTATCTGGCGAATCGACGCAGAATCGACGCAGAATCGAGTCTACGGTCCGTTAGCCGTACCGGTGGAGCAACGCTCGCAGCCTTTCGACAAGCCAGTCCGCTTCGACAACGCTTACCCAGCCTTTGACTTCAATCGCGCGTATTATTCGCTGCAACGTCACATCCAAGGAATGCTGCGGATACTTTGCTGCGTCCTTTCGAGCCTTCGCGACCAGTTGCTGCGCGAGGTCTTCACATAACTCCCATCGCTGGTAGCGCTCATCGTCCGTCTGCCCAACGATAAACTCGCCGTCAATGAGGCGCGCGGCTAGTTTTGGCTGCGCTCCGGACAGCGACGCTGGTGTCACGTCTCGGGGGACGTCGTCAGGCACGTTTCGCATTGGTGAGATGAGCGATGACTCGCTTCGCAATATCAATAAGGCTTTTGTGATTGCCCGCAGGCGTTGTCTTTGAGCCAGGCGTCGTGTCGGGCGCAGAAACAATACGCATGCGGATATCTTTGCCGTCCACTACGATTTGGACGCAAGCTTCTGGCATCAGCGAACCATCTCCAGCAGTTTGTCGTTCAACAAAGAGAGTAAATTTCCGTACGTCCGGATACGGTCCCAGCGGCCATTCGTATCCGGGTGCATTTAGCGCCTCCGACGCACGCTCCCACAACGGTCTGCGCGGGTCAATCTCCGCACTCGCCGTGTAGCACGGCGCGACGCCATCCGGCTGAGCCAAATAATCGCCCTGATACAGACTCACAGTAGTACGCGACCACTCCGCGGCCCAAGCCACTGCTGCTCGCCGGAGCGTCTTGAAATCACTGTCGTCTTCGAGCATGTCGAGCGGCCTGCGGTCACCTAAACTACCCCGTGCCGACGACAGGAATTCACTTCGAGACCATGGCGGAGCCGGGACGATGATTCGGCAGATTGTCCGCAGCCGCCGTAGGTTATGTGCACGGGTTGCCAGCACGGCCGGAATGAAGAGACCTCCATCCACATCAACGCTAAACAGGCTCCCATCGCCGAGCAGTTGCTCAAGTCGCCTCTTAGTCACGCGGATTCGCCGCCGAAACTCTATGGGTGACAGCAGTTCTCGATTTGCAATCATCCCACGACGGCGGTCGAGCGCTTGCTGCCAAAGATGGTCGCGCAAAATGTCGCCACCGACGTCCTCTCCGGCTTCCAAGTAAGCGTCAAGCACAATCTGCTCGATGCGAGCGATTACATCGTTCGGCAACTGCGCGAACCTGGTGCGGTCCGCTGCCGGCAGCCGGAACTTGTTAGAAGCGATTGTGCGTACAAGAGAGGACGCCAGAAACTGCGGGATGTCGTACTCCGCATCGATGCGTCGCATTGCTATATCCCAACCCGAGTTAGCCATTGCGAACTCCGGAACTTGCGACGGTGACACCGTCGGCGCACGCATGCTGTAGCACACGCCGCGCGGTTGTTACGGCGTCGTCTCCAATCGGACACAGAATGGGTGAAAGGTGCGTTAGCGAATGTGCAGTTTGGACAGTTGCATACGCGAGGCTTGCCTCGCACGTAATGTCGATTCGATATGTTGTCGACATGCCGTCGTTGGCGCGCTCGCCTGGAAGCGTCTCGAAGATGAAAAGTGTCACTCGGTTTGATATGGCGTACGGACCACGCGGCGACGGTTTCGCGAGTGCGTCGAATGCCCGCTCCCATGTCGAACCGCCCGTCAGAATTGAAATTCCGTCGCAAACGACATCCAAGGACTGCCCGGTACAGTCGCCCAGATAAACGGATACTGCCGTCCGACCTTCGACAGTGTGCGAAGAAATGTCCTCATGCCTGCTCATGGTGTCTCCTAATGAGCACTCAACGACGCCGGGCGTTGCGGATTCTTTAACAATCGCGCTCGTACAGCAACCGTTTGCTCCCGACCTGAATCTTTCGGGTGATTCGGCGTCGCCCCGTATGCACGACAGGAGCCATGGGAATTTGCGTCGTCTGTCCGGCGTTGTAGTCCGCCGCTAGCGTCCCTGGCGTAACCTCGATGCCGAGCTTTCGCAGGGTCTCGGCGGCAATTGTTTCGAACGGAGCGGCGGGTGCCAATTTGCCAGTAAAGCGATTTGGTTTGGTTTTGGCATACACGCCTCTGCTGACTCGAACTAACGCCCCGTCGCTGACCAACTTCGCAAGCACACGACTAAGCTGTGCATGACTCCCCAGCGGCGCAAGCTCAGCGCGCAAGACGACTACGCTCTGCCGCCTAGCGATTGAACGCAGCACACGTGACTCCAGTTTCATGGTTGCCTTCGTAGGCTCTCCGACCATTGCGTTGGGCTGACCGCGAGCTTTCCTCGCTGCCGCAACTTAATTTAGCTCCAGCGGAATCCGACGCGGTCCGGCGAGGACAAGCGTCACTTCGTTTCGCCACGTCGCATCCTGTCCATCAGGCTCGCGACCGCAGGCTGATGCTCGATGCTTGCAAGGTGCAGCAACACGCCAAGGCAAATATCGGACGCAGAGTGGGCTGGGTCCACACGCACGCGCGCGATTTTTACCGCTGGCTGGCCAGTTGCAACGGCCTCACCGCGAACCCGTCCTGCAGAGTCAATCGTCACGTTGAAGCGCGCCGCGGCATCCTGTACCGGTCCTCGCGCACGCTCCACGAAGCATGAAAGATGCGCTACGCGGGTTGACTTGGACGTCGACACCTCGCGGACCGCGGGAGCCTTGTCTGACACAAGCTGAGCGCTTTGGTACCGATACAAGGCGTGGTACGCATCGCCCCAAATGTCCGGGGCGCCGCTGTGCTGTATGCAACCTGTGTACATCTCCTGGACCCACTTCAAGGCAGAGCCCCATCGACCGACACAAACTGAAATAGCTATGTCCTCACCGGGTCGAAATATTGCGTGGTCGACTACGTACACCGTCATCCTTACTCCTGTTCCTTCACGACCCGCAGCCAAAAACATCGTCTGTTGCCGCCAACGCGTTGCTCATTCCGGTGGCAGTGTCTGGTCTATTGCAGAGCCAGGTTCCTCTGCTATCGAATGCCAGTTTCCCTCGGACGCTGGTTGCTCCAGATAATCGGCCGTGGCATCTCTCCAACTCTTGACTCCATTCTTTGCACACCATTGCAGCCAGACCGCTTGCGCCGCGAGTGAGTATGCGGTGGGACCGTGGAGAACATAGAGCGCGTCCGAGCGGGTGACGCCGACCAACGACTTGGGATTGAACAGTTGGATTTTGGAACTTACCCTTCCGCGCCCGTTGGTAGCTCGACAGCCAACGAAATGCGAGGACCCTGCGTCGGTGCTCAATATTCGCCAGTCCACAAGGTCAACTCGCGGCGCATTTAAAGTGGAGTCCATAGGCATGACTAATTTCCGTTGCTGTTCCGATGTCCGTACAAGCCCTTCGTCTCCGACGTCGCTCTCGAATTCATCCGGGTGGCGAAATTCGTGACGAAGGCCTGACTTTGGTTCGCTCGGTCAAGAACCTGGGGCGACCTAAAATCCATACCGTGGACCCAGGCCTTGCTAGCGCCTCGACAGGTTAAGTTTAGCCAGGCTTAAATGAGATGTAAACACAGTAAATTTAAATAACGTAGATTTACGGTCTGTAGATTAGTAGACTGCAATCGGCCATGCTTCGTCCAACATGGACAAGCTCTACAAAGCGCAGAAAGCTGCTAGGCAAAATCTCTCCGACAACCTAAAGTCGTTCCGAGAGAAGAACAAGATTTCGCAGGAAGCCCTAAGCGACCTTGCGGGGTTTCATCGCACCTATGTCAGTCAGCTTGAAAGACAAGTAATTAACCCATCGCTCGATACCTTGGCGGCGCTAGCGGTCGCGCTCAACGTCGACCTTCCTGTCCTGCTTTCAGCTCACGATGGGCCGCCCGCGACTTTAAAGCGCGGCCGGCCGCCTTCTAAAAAGTCTGGCTGAATCGTCGCGGCCACGCCTCCCCCGTCACGCGCCGGTTGTCGCACGTAGCGACGGTTCGATAGTTACCCGTTTAGCAGCGACTGCCGAACCATAGGGCGATGACATCCCGCCGCCAGCGAAGCAACTCTCGGTCATAAAGTTCGGCGCGTGGGGGCAGCAACCAAGGGCGGTGCTTTGCTCGCGAAACGACCGCGTGCTCGGATATGCCGAGCAATGCGGCCAGTTCGGAGGGGTCGAGATAGGTTACGGGTTGGGGTAGGTCGGTTTCCATGCGCTCTGTAGCGAGCCGGTTTTAGACAACCAACGTTGAACCCATTGAAGGCAGGACCGAGTGCGATTTCCACGAAAGCCTCAGACCCGCGTTGACGTTAAGTCGAATAAGAGAAAACGCGCTGAATCGATACTGACGAATCCGACTCGTAACACCCCCCGCTACGCCAGCCGGAATGTCATTGGTCGGCGTCGCGACCAGCGACTCGCTCGTGAGTGTTCTGGATGCAATTCGGAGAGAGCTAGGCTGGCGTGACGACCGCACGCCCAGAACTGGTCTTTTGCATTGAATCAGCGTTGCGCTTGTGCGCTGTAAACTTGGTTTGCAATTTGATAACGTGGCGTTTTCCCTTGCGAACAAACGCTGCGAGAAGGGTCGCGTTCTCGGAAATAAGTCCGTTGGAAACACCCGGCTACTGAAGTGACTGGAGTTTGACCTCGTAGTTGTAACGCCGGATGCTTGCGAGACCCGGCATCATTGGTACGTAAGCATCCGGGCAACCTTTGCGGCGGAGACAGCTTCTCGTAAAGGCGTCAAGCTATTCAAATTGAAACCGCACTACCTCCCTGCGCTTGAAAGATTGTGCACACTAGCAGCGTTTCACTCCTCTATCTGCTGAAATCCACCGGTGTAAAAGTCTTCGCTTTCGGCCAGACATCGGTACAGCCCTGCCATCCAGCTGTTCAGATTTGCCCGCGACCTCGCAGTAGCAATTCTCAACAATTCATCGCGCAATGCGTCAGGTCCCGATTCGAAGTTGCTCCGGTATAGCTCCTTATTCTCCGACAGCTCGGCCGCAGCGTGGCTTGAATACAGCTCATTGAGTTGCAGAATGTCAAAGTGATGTCGAGCGCGCGCCATGTCGACGGGTGACATCCCAGGAGCATCAAGAATCTGATACGACACCGTGAGTCCCTCGTCAATTTCGAGCGATGCCCCGAGTACGCAGTGCTCGCCCCAGTTATCAAAGTATGGGTGGAAAGTTTCTTCGATGCGGGTTTGAGCCACGTGCGCAAGTTTGGATTTGTTGCAATCCGCGCAGGCAGGTACCAAGTTGGCCGGGTATACGGCGAGCTCTGGATATTTCGTTTGGGGCAGATAATGGTCCAGCGTTTTCACAATTCGATGACCACAAAGCGGACAACGCCGAAATTTCGCGCTTGCTTTTATACGGTCGTAGGTCGGTCGCCCAAAACCTCCAACCAACACGCGGTCGTATACGCCAGAAAGCTGGGCTGCGGTCACGCCGACCGGGTCCTCTTCACCGAAAACGGAAAGGTCTCCTGCTTCTGCTAGCCTCAGATACTCGCGAGCTCGACGCTCGACGCGTGGACCTTCGGCAACAAGCGCAGCACGCAACGCCCGGTCTTGGGTATGTAAAGCTAACTCTTCGAACAGTCTTTTCGCGTCGTCGTCAGGGCAAGCCATACCAATCATTCTTCGCGTCCCCGCAGAAGCGAACGCGCAACCGCACGTCCCTCAGCACCAAGTTGGTCATTAAAGGCTGCGAGCACCTGCTCAAAGTCCTGCGATTTCGCCACCGCTTTCATTCGCAGCTCGATGTTGAACGCAAGGACGCGCCTGCACGACTTAACATCAAAGAGCTGACGGTCGGCGTGACCGACTACGCTGGACGCGAAGACTTCCTTTGGCAACTAGGCAGTGGCGCAAATTGGCTTTCGTATCACGTCGCAGCGATACTAGCCCTTCAGGCCTTTTTTCTTAATCAAACTCAGTCCCCGGTACCCGCGCTGGTTATCTTTGACCAACCGAGTCAGGTGTATTTTCCGCGCCGGCTCGCCAGGCGAGAAGCCGAAATGGATGAGCTGCTTGATGAAGACGTCCAGTCAATCCGCGGCTTCTTTGACGCGATGGGTAAGCTAGCAGTTCACTTCAAGGGGAAACTCCAGATTATCGTGCTGGACCATGCCGGCTCCGACGTTTGGGGAAACCTCGAGGGAGTGGAGCTCGCTGAAGAATGGCGCGGCGAAGATTATCTTGTTCCGCCGACGTGGTTTGACTTACCCGACTAATGCAAAATACGTTGCCGAGCAATTGACGAGGCACTTTGACCCACGGTGGCATGCGCCGATGGCAGCTCACCGACGCGGGTTCCGTCCAGCGTTCAGATTGCTTAAAGGGTCGCAACATTGAATAGTTATACAACTATCCGGAAACCCTGTACTCACTCACATCGAGCCGAATAGTTGTCTTTTGGGGGGCATACCATGCGGCTGCATCCAGGCGCAGACCTGCCACACGGGGCGCTGCCCAACCGGCGTCGCGACCCAGGACCCCGTGCGCCAGCGGGCGCTGGTGGTGCCGGACAAGGCCGACCGCGTGTTCAACTTCCATCACAACACGCTGCATGCGCTGAAGGAAATCATTCAGGCCGCGGGGCTGAAGCATCCGGCGGAACTGCGCGCGCATCACATCGTGCGGCGCGTGTCGTCGCATGAGGTGCGGTTGATGTCGGAACTGCTGAAGTATCTCGAACCGAACGATCTGCTCAACGGCAACCATCGGTACTCGTTGTTCGAGAAGTACTGGCCGGTGGCGCAAAGCGATTCGTTCTCGCCGAAGGTGGAGCTGGCGGCGACCTGAGCCGGCGGCCGATACGGTCGGCAAGACGCACGACCAAAGATGAAGGGCCGCCACACGCGGCCCTTTGTCGTCTAAAGCGCACTCGAACTCCCGTCCGACCCCGCAAAACGGACACCCCCCTCCCTTTCCGTTAAAATCTCCGGTTTAGCACTTCGCTCCACGGCCAGCCTGGCGCGCTTCGGCGCTCACGGCGCGGCCTCATGCCCGAAAGGCACTTCATGCTCACGTTTCAGCAAATCATCCTGACCTTGCAGTCCTACTGGGACAAGCAGGGTTGCGCGTTGCTCCAGCCGATCGACATGGAAGTCGGCGCGGGCACGTCCCACGTCCATACCTTCCTGCGCGCGGTCGGCCCCGAGCCGTGGCGCGCGGCGTACGTGCAACCGTCGCGCCGTCCGAAAGACGGCCGCTACGGCGAGAATCCGAACCGTCTGCAGCATTACTACCAGTATCAAGTGGTGCTCAAGCCGGCGCCGGAAAACATCCTCGACCTGTACCTCGGCTCGCTCGAAGCCCTCGGCTTCGACCTGAAGCAGAACGACGTGCGCTTCGTCGAAGACGACTGGGAAAATCCCACGCTCGGCGCCTGGGGCCTCGGCTGGGAAGTGTGGCTGAACGGCATGGAAGTGACGCAGTTCACGTACTTCCAGCAGGTCGGCGGTCTGGATTGCAAACCGGTGCTCGGCGAAATCACCTACGGGCTCGAACGCCTCGCCATGTATCTGCAGAAGGTCGAGAACGTCTACGACCTCGTCTGGACCGAGTGGGAAGAGCAAGGCCCGAACGGCCCGGAACTGCGCCGCCTGACTTATGGCGACGTGTACCACCAGAACGAAGTCGAACAGTCCACCTACAACTTCGAATACGCGAACGTCGAGTTGCTGTTCTCGATCTTCAACAGCTACGAAGCCGAAGCCAAGCGCATGATCGAAGCGCAGATCGCGCTGCCCGCCTATGAGCTCGTGCTGAAGGCCGGCCACACGTTCAACCTGCTCGACGCGCGCGGCGCCATCTCGGTCACGGAACGCGCGGCGTATATCGGCCGCATTCGTGCGCTGTCGAAGCTGGTCGCGCAGGCCTACTACGATTCGCGCGAAAAGCTCGGCTTCCCGATGCTCGGCAATCCGGTGCACGGCGTGCCCGGCCTCACGACCGACGAACAGGATGCCGCGATGCCCGCGTGGGCGCCGCCGCTGAAAGTCGAACGCAAGATCGACCAGGACTGACGAGAACATCAAGAAATGACTCAACCCCACCAAGCTACCCTGCTCGTCGAGCTGCTGACCGAAGAACTGCCGCCGAAAGCGCTCGCGCGCCTCGGCGACGCCTTCGCAGAAGGCATTGCGCAGCGCCTCGCGGCGCGCGACCTGATCGAAGGCGAACTGTCGTTCGAACGTTATGCCACGCCGCGCCGTCTCGCTGTCACGATCAAGAACGTGCGCGCCGTCGCGCCGGAAAAACACGTGCGCGAAAAAGTGCTGCCGGTTTCCGTCGCTCTGGATAAGGACGGTCAGCCCACCGCGCCGCTGGCGAAAAAACTCGCCGCGCTCGGCTTCCCCGATTTTTCGGTGAACGACCTGGAGCGTGCGCAGGACGGCAAGGCCGAAGCCTTCTTCCTGCGCTATGCCGCACCGGGCGCCACGCTTGCCGACGGCCTGCAAAGCGCGCTCGACGAAACGCTCGGCAAGCTGCCGATCCCGAAGGTCATGACGTATCAGCGCCCGGACGGCACCAACGTGCAGTTCGTGCGTCCGGCGCAGCGCCTCACCGCGCTGCATGGCGAACAGGTCGTGCCGGTGAGCGCGCTCGGCATCGACGCCGACGACACCACGCTCGGCCATCGTTTCCTCTCCGAAGGTTTCGTGCAGATCCAGCACGCGGATACGTACGCCGAGACGCTGCTGCATAAAGGCCGCGTGGTGGCGAGTTTCGCGGACCGCAAGGAAACCATCCGCACGCATCTGCTCGCGCAAGCCGACGGCGATCAGGTCGTGATGCCCGAATCGCTGCTGGACGAAGTGACGTCGCTGGTCGAATGGCCGGTGGTGTACGCGTGCCGTTTCGAGGACGAATTCCTGCAAGTGCCGCAGGAATGTCTGATCCTCACCATGCAGACCAACCAGAAATATTTCGCGCTGACCGATGCGAACGGCAAGCTGCGCTCGCGCTTCCTGATCGTGTCGAACATCGAAACGTCCACGCCGGGCGATATCGTCGAAGGCAATGAACGCGTGGTGCGTCCGCGTCTGGCCGACGCGAAGTTCTTCTTCGAGCAGGACAAGAAGAAGCCGCTCGCGGACCGCGTGCCGTTGCTCGCGAACGTCGTGTATCACAACAAGCTGGGCTCGGCGCTGCAACGCGTGGAGCGCGTCGAAGCGCTGGCCGGCGCGATCGCCGAACTGACCGGTGCGGATGTGGCGCTCGCGAAGCGCGCCGCGCGTCTGGCCAAGGCCGACCTGATCACCGACATGGTCGGCGAATTCCCCGAGTTGCAAGGCACGATGGGCACGTACTACGCCCGCCACGACGGCGAGCCGGAAGAAGTCGCGCTCGCGTGTTCGGAACACTATCAGCCGCGCTTCTCCGGCGACGCATTGCCCGCAAGCGCGACCGGCACCGTCGTCGCGCTGGCCGACAAGCTCGAAACGCTGGTCGGCATCTGGGGCATCGGCCTGCAGCCTACCGGTGAGAAAGACCCGTTCGCGTTGCGCCGTCACGCGCTCGGCGTGCTGCGCATTCTGGTCGAGAAGCAACTGCCGGTCGACCTGGTCGAACTGCTGCGCACGGCTTATGCGCAATTCGCCGCGGTGCCGAACGTGGCCGATTCGACGCAAGCCATTTACGAATTCAGCATGGACCGTCTGCGCGGCCTGCTGCGTGAACGCGGCTACGCGCCGGGCGAAATCGACGCGGTGCTGGCGCTGAACCCCACGCGTCTCGACGACATCGTCGCGCGTCTGGACGCCGTGCGTGAATTCGCGGCGTTGCCGGAAGCGGCGTCGCTCGCGGCGGCCAACAAGCGCATCTCGAACATTTTGAAGAAGTCGGAAGGCGCGGCGACCGGCGGCGTCCAGGTCACGCTGCTCATCGAAGCGGCGGAAAAAGCCTTGCATGCGCAACTAGAACAAGTCGCGCCACGCGTGCAATCGCAACTCGCCGCACGCGACTACACGGGCGCGCTCACCGCGCTCGCCGCGTTGCGCGAACCGGTCGACACGTTCTTCAACGACGTGATGGTCAACGCCGAAGATCCGGCGTTGCGCGCCAACCGTTTGGCTTTGCTCGGCGCACTGCATCAGCAGATGAATTGCGTCGCCGACATTTCCCGACTCGCCGCCTGAGCCCCGCGCCATGCCGACCAAAAAAGTGGTGATCCTCGACCGCGACGGCGTGATCAACGTCGACTCCGACGCGTTCATCAAGTCGCCCGACGAATGGGTGGCACTGCCCGGTTCGCTCGAAGCGATCGCGCGTCTGAATCAGGCCGGCTATCGCGTGGCGATCGCCACCAACCAGTCGGGCATCGGCCGCGGCCTGTTCGATATGAACGCGCTCAACGCAATGCATCTGAAGATGCATCGCATGGCGGCGGCGGTCGGCGGACGCATCGACGCGGTGTTCTTCTGCCCGCATACGTCGGAAGATCACTGCGAGTGCCGCAAGCCCAAGCCCGGCATGCTGAAGATGATCAACGAGCGTTTCGAGGTCGATCCGGAGCAAACGCCGGTGGTCGGCGACTCGCTGCGTGATCTGCAAGCAGGTGCGTCGCTCGGGCATCCGCCTCATCTGGTGCTGACCGGCAAGGGCCGTAAAACGCTCGAGGCCGGCGGCTTGCCCGAAGGCACGATCGTCCACGACGACCTGCGCGCCTTCGCGCTCGACTTCCTCGCCGACGCTCAAGAATAACGCGCATCACGCGCGTCCCTATTGCTCACTGACCACGCCGATGCGCTTCATTCGTTCTTTGCTTCTGCTGATCTATTTCGTTCTGTTCACGGTGCCGTACGCGACTGCATGCTTCATCGCATTCCCGTTCATGCGCGCCGATAACCGCTACTGGATGGCGGCCGGCTGGTGCCGCGCGACGCTGCACACGGTGCGCTGGCTCAACGGTATCCGCTACAACATCGAAGGCTTCGAGAACCTGCCTGACGGTCCCGCCGTGCTGCTCTCCAAGCATCAATCGGCGTGGGAAACGCTGGCGTTTCCGGCGCTGATGCCGCGGCCGCTGTGCTACGTGTTCAAGCGCGAACTGCTGTACGTGCCGTTCTTCGGCTGGGCGCTCGGCATGCTGAAGATGGTCCATATCGATCGCAAGGAAGGCAAGTACGCGTTCGAATCGGTCATCAAGCAAGGCAAGGCGCGCATGGCCGAAGGCGCCTGGGTCATCATGTTTCCGGAAGGCACGCGCACGCCGACCGGCAGGCAAGGCAAGTACAAAACCGGTGGTGCGCGATTCGCGACGGCCACCGGCGCGCCGGTCGTGCCGATCGCGCACAACGCGGGACGTATGTGGCCTCGCAACTCGTTTCTCAAATATGCGGGTATAGTCACAGTGTCGATCGGCAAGCCGATCGACACGACGGGGCTCACGCCCGATGAAGTGAACACGCGCGTCGAACAGTGGATCGAAGCTGAAATGCGTCGCATCGATCCTACTGCGTACCGCGCGGCGGAAAGCAGTTCCGCCGCCGCACCAATCTGACGCGCCCACGCCCTCGAAGGCGTATTTGCGCGAAGCCGAATCCGATGCAGAAGTCTCCTACGTCGCAGCCTGCTGCGGCGCTCGATAACCGGCAACTCGATCTCCCGCTCTTCGCCGAGCCGGGGTCGACGTCGTCGTCGCCTTCACCTTCCGCACCAACGTCGGGCGCTTCGCAGAACTCGTCAGGCGGCCAGCAGCCGGCCGTGCCGCTCGCGCCGGATGGCAGCAAGCTGCGCAGTCTCGCGATCGGCTCACGCACGCTGCACTATGCGCTCAAACGTTCGGCGCGCCGCTCGATCGGCTTCGCGATCGACAGCACGGGTCTCACGATCACCGCGCCGCGCTGGGTCACGCTCGCCGACATCGAAACCGCGATCACCGAAAAGCAGCGTTGGATCTTCACAAAACTGATCGAGTGGCAGACGCGTGTCGAACAGCGCGCGTTGCCGAAAGTCGATTGGAAAGATGGCGCCGAAGTGCCGTATCTCGGTCAGCCCGTGCGCGTGAAACTCGGCGCGCCGCAAGGCATGCTCGCGTTCAGCGCGCAAGATGCGGCGCTCCAAGTGCCGCTGCCGTTGCAGGCGGATCCGCAGCAGATCAAGGACCGCGTGCAAGGCTGGCTGCAGGGTGAAGCGAAGCGTCTGTTCGGCGAGCGCCTCGCGATTTACGCGGAGAAACTGGGCGTGAACTATCGCGCGTACGCGCTCTCGTCGGCGGCGACGCGTTGGGGCAGTTGTTCCAGTGACGGCAAGATTCGCCTGAACTGGCGGCTGATTCACTTCCCGCTTTCCATCATCGATTACGTCGTCGCGCACGAACTCGCGCATTTGCGTGAAATGAATCACAGCCCGCGCTTCTGGCAAACAGTCGAATCG
Organism: Paraburkholderia phytofirmans; assembly: GCF_046028095.1. Taxonomy (GTDB): domain Bacteria; phylum Pseudomonadota; class Gammaproteobacteria; order Burkholderiales; family Burkholderiaceae; genus Paraburkholderia; species Paraburkholderia phytofirmans_A. Next base: position 815,050 of record NZ_JAQQDJ010000001.1, on the reverse strand, counting down.
ATTTTTCCGGAATTCCGCGAAGCACGGCAGACACTGAAGTCGCATCCGCCGGAATTGCTGCCGACGCTTTAACGCGCCTTTTGTGCCTTGCAGTGCCTTGAAACCGGCGCTTCGATTTCAATCCGAAGCGCCGGCTTGTCACACAGTCCCGCTCATTCCGAGCAGAAAGTTTCCTGCAGATGACGCCACGTCACCTTGCCGTGCGCGTCGAGATCCATCACCGCCGTGGAGCGCCGCACATTCGCGTTGCCGGCGTTGTCGCGCTGATACTCGCGATATTTCACCACCGCCCCTGACGGATACTCGGCGACGATCTCCTTGTCGCGGATCGTGATTTGCGAGCCTGGACGCGCGCCGTGCAGCTTCGAGAAAATCTCGCGCACGCCGGCGTGATCCAGTGCGATGCCCGATGTCATGACCAGCGTGAATTGCGGTGCGAAGCGCGCCATGATTCGCTGCAGCGCGCCTTCGTCCGCGGAACCGTTGAACAGGGCTTCGATTTCAACGTGGATCTCGTCGAGTTCTTTGAAGTAGGGATTGATGTTATTCATTGTCTGACCTCGCCCTGCCGCCAGCCTTATTTCTTCTTCTGGATGAACTCGATCTTGTAGCCGTCCGGGTCCGTGACGAAAGCGATCACGGTCGTGCCGTGTTTCATCGGACCGGCTTCGCGCACCACCGTACCGCCTTGTGCCTTGATTTTGTCACAGGCGGCGTAGGCGTCTTCCACTTCGACGGCGAGGTGGCCGAAACCGGTGCCGAGGTCGTACGACGGCGTGTCCCAGTTGTGGGTAAGTTCGAGCACGGTACCGTTGCGTTCATCTTCGTAACCGACGAATGCCAGCGTGAATTTGCCGTCCGGATAATCTTCGCGGCGCAGCAGTTTCATGCCGAGCAGGTCGGTATAGAAGGCGATCGAACGGTCCAGGTCGCCGACCCGGAGCATGGTGTGAAGCAGGCGCATGATGCACTCCCTGTTGCGTGGTAACGAGACCGTCAATGTACCCGGAATCGCTCGGCGTTGCAGGGAGCGCCACCTGTGAATCAGTACTCAGAACTGATGCCGGATACCCGCCATCAAACCGATCTGCGAGCCCTTTTGCGCGAGCCCCACGCTGTTGACGCCCTGCAGTTGCGCGCCGATCAGGTCGCCGCGATACAGCGAATAATCGCCTTCCAGATAGACGTCCGTGCGCCGGGACAGGTTGTAGTCGGCGACCAGTTGATACTGCCACGCCGAGCCGTCCTGCGCGGCGGTCTTGCCGTCCTGCAACGTGCGCCAGACGTTCGCGGCGAAGTGCCATTTGTTGCTGACCTGTTGCGTGATGCCGCCCATGATCATGCGGCGCCGCGCGAAGTCCGTGTACTTGAGCGCCGCCAGCACGGGCGCGGTGAACGGTCCGTTGGCGAAATTCGAAAAGCCAGCGTCGTTCTGATTGACGATATAGCCGACGGAAAAACGCGTCAGATTCCACGTGTACGCGCCGCCGAACGTCCATGTCTTCGCGGCCGCGCCGTTGACCGAATCTTTCGACACTTCGTACGCGCCGCCCACGCTCAACGGACCGCCTTCGGGTTTATAAGCCGCGGCCGCGCCGATCTGGCTACCATAGGCATTGCCCGCATTGCCGCCGAATGCGTAGCCGGCCGCGAACGTAAAGCCGTTATATCTCGCTTGATATTGCACCTGGTTGCTGGTCCAGATGCCGCCCGTCATGGTGATTTCAGGCTGGAAACTGAAGTCGTACGGGATCCACGAATTGCTGCCGTAGCCGGCCACCGTGACACCTTCGATCACCACGTTGTACTGACGCCCGAGGATGATCTGGCCGTACGAATCCGATCGCACGCCGACCTGTGCTTCATTGAAGAACGGCAGCGTGGGATCGCTCTGGCCGCTGTTGACGTAGATGCGGTTTTCGAGTTTGAAGAAGGTAGACCAGCCGCCGCCGAGATCCTCGACGCCCTTCAGCCCCCAGCGGCTTTGCGTCATGCCGCCCGTGCCGAGTCCGAGCGACGAATCGCCGGCCTTGTTGGCGTGAGTCAGGTAGCGCACGCTTTCGTCGACCACGCCGTACAGCGTCACGCTGGATTGCGCCTGCGCCAACTGACACCCCAACGACGCCAATGCCGCCGGCACCGCGACCGCCGCCAACCTGCCTACGTTCTTCATAGCTTCTCCTCGTACAGGCTCCGCGTCGCGCGGATGGAGTTCGTCTGCTTGGAATGTCCTGACAAAACCTTAGTGGCAGAACCTTAGCGCGAAACGCGAGCCGTGCGAAATTAGTCTGAAGCAGGTGTTGCTAAGTCGGCAAAACGCCTGCGGCCTTGCTTGCGGCCTAAAAGAAGCACGCGTAGGCAATGGGGTCATCGGCGGGCAGCGTGGGCAGGTTTGCTATCGTACGAGCTATTTCCGACCCGACACCGCCCATGAGCACCTCCGCCCTGCCCGCACGCCGCGCCCCGGATAGCTTCGCCATCCTGTTGATGATCGGCCTGTGCGCGATCTGGGGCCTCCAGCAAGTCGCGATCAAAAGCACCAACGCCGCCGTGCCGCCGGTCTTCCAGGCGGGCCTGCGTTCGGCGATTGCGTCGGTGCTGGTGTGGGGCTGGGCGCGCTCACGCGGCACGCCGCTCTTTCGCGACGACGGCACCTTGGGCGCCGGCCTGCTCGCGGGCGTACTGTTCGCGGGCGAGTTCGTGTGCATTTTTCTCGGCCTGACGCTGACCAGCGCGTCGCGCATGGCGGTCTTTCTGTACACCGCACCGTGCTTCACGGCGCTCGGCCTGCACTGGTTCGTCGACGGCGAGCGCATGCGGCGGATTCAGTGGGCGGGTATCGTCGTGGCGTTCGCGGGCATCTCGCTCGCCTTCGCGGATGGTTTCCTGCATGGCAACGCCGCCGGCGGTTCGCTGCTCGCGGGTGTCGCGGGCGACGCGCTCGGGGTGCTGGGCGGCATCACGTGGGCCGCGACAACCGTGGTGGTGCGCGCCACGCGGCTCGCGCAATCGAGCGCCAGCAAGACGCTGTTTTATCAACTGATGGTGTCGGCGGTGGTGCTGCTCGCGCTTGCGCTCGGACTCGGCCAGGCGCATGTGGAAACCGTTACGCCGCTGACCGTGGTGAGCCTCGCGTATCAGGCCGTGATCGTGGCGTTCGTCAGCTATCTGCTGTGGTTCTGGTTGCTGACGCGCTATATCGCTTCGCGCCTGTCGGTGTTCTCGTTTCTCACGCCGCTGTTCGGCGTGACCTTCGGCGTGCTGCTGCTCGGCGAGTCGTTCAGTCTGCGCTTTCTGATGGCCGCGGTGCTGGTGCTGACCGGCATCGCGCTGGTCAACGCACCGGCAAAACGCGTGACGGGCTAGAGCATCGCGTCATTCGAGACCGCAGTCTCGCTACTCCGCCAAGGCCTAGGCTTTGGCCGCCACGATCTGCGCCACGCGCACGTATTCGTCCACCGGCACGTCTTCGGCGCGGCGTTGCAGGTCGAACCCAAGCGCCTCGAAATCCACCGAATCACGGTACGCCGCGAGCGTGTTGCGCAGCATCTTGCGACGCTGCGAGAACGCGGCCGTCACCACTTCGCCGAGCACGCGCTCGTCCACTGGCGCCAGTTCATGCAGTTCGTACGGGATCATGCGCACGATCGCCGAATCCACTTTCGGCGGCGGGTTGAATGCTTCGGGCGGCACGTCGAGTTGCTTGTCGATCACGTAGCGGTATTGCAGCATCACCGAGAGACGGCTGAACGCCTTGGTGCCCGGCTCCGCCACCATCCGCTCGACTACTTCGTTCTGCAACATGAAGTGCTGATCGATCACGCGATGCGCGAACGACGTCAGATGAAACAGCAGCGGGCTAGAAATGTTGTACGGCAGATTGCCGACAATGCGCAGCGACGCTTTTTCACCCGGCGCGGCCAGCGAGCCGAAGTCGAACGCGAGCGCGTCGCCGGCGTGAAGTTCGAGCAGGCCGCCGAATTTCGTCTTCAGACGGCCGATCAGATCGCGGTCCAGTTCGACGGCGTGCAAGGGCGCTTCCGGCGTCGCCAGACGCTCGATCAGCGGCTCGGTGAGCGCGCCGAGACCCGGCCCGATCTCGACCATACGCTCGCCGCGTTGCGGCCGGATGACATCGACGATCGAATCGATCACGCCCATGTCGACCAGAAAGTTCTGACCGAAACGCTTGCGCGCGATATGACCTTGGTGCCGGCCCTGTTGCTGTCTGCTGGTGGACATCGAAGAAACGCTAAGAAAGAGAACTGCTTAAGAAAAGGAACTGACTGAGCGGCGCGCAGTTGCTGGATGCGCCCGACGCGCTCGCCGAGCTGCATACGCTGCTGCTAGCGGCAGGATACACGCGCGCAGTTGCACGGCAGCGCCGAGTCAGCCCGCGCGGCGGTGCTGCGCCATCGACACCGCCGTCTCGATCGCGGCGATCAGGCTGCCCGCGTCGGCGCGGCCGGTGCCGGCCAGATCGAGCGCGGTGCCGTGATCGACCGAAGTGCGGATGATCGGCAAACCGAGCGTGACATTGATGCCTTCGCCGAACGTGGCGTACTTCAACACCGGCAGACCCTGATCGTGAAACATGGCCAGCACGCAGTCGGCTTCATCCAGATAACGCGGCTGGAACAGCGTGTCGGCCGGATACGGACCGCGCGCGTCGATGCCTTGAGCGTCCGCGAGCTTCAGCGCCGGCGTGATGACCTCGATTTCCTCGCGGCCCAGGTAGCCGTTTTCGCCCGCGTGCGGGTTCAGCCCCGTCACGAGGATGCGCGGCGCCGGCAAGCCGAAGTGATGCCGCAAATCGTGATCGATGATGCGCAGCGTTTCGACAATACCTTCGATGGACAGCGCGGCGGACACATCCTTGAGCGGCAGATGCGTGGTCGCCAGTGCGACGCGCAACGGGCGCTTGCCGGTGCCGGCCAGCATCATCACCACGCGCGGCGTGTGCGTGCGCTCGGCCAGATATTCGGTGTGGCCGGTGAACGGCACGCCGGCATCGTTGATGGTGCTCTTTTGCAGCGGCGCGGTGACGATCGCGTCGAACGTGCCGGCTACCGCGCCGTCGATCGCGCTGTCGAGCAGGTCGAGCACGTAGCGACCGTTGGCCGCGTTGAGCTTGCCCGCGACAGCAGGCGCGCCGAGTGGCCGATGCTGCAGACGCACGCGCTTGCCGTCCGCCACCAGCGCGTTCCAGTCGACGCCCACGGCGTGCGCGCGTTCGGCGAGCAAGTCTGCGTCGCCCAGCACGGTGAACTGCGCGTGGGGCCAATGCGCCGCCGCGCCCGCCAGTGCCTGCACCGTCAATTCGGGACCGACGCCGGCGGGCTCGCCGGTCGTGATCGCGATCTGCGACGGTGGGCGGGCGGACTGGGTGGCGCTTGTCATGGCGTTATTGCGTGCTCGACAGAGTGGGCTTCACTTCCACGTACGCGGTGTCGCGCAGTTCGCGCAACCAGTCGGCGTAAGCCTGTTCCGCCTTGCGCTGACCGATGGCCTGGCGCGCCAGATCCATCTGCTGCGAGACCGAACCTTCGGACTCACGGCGGCCCAGCACCTGAATCAGGTGATAGCCGTATTCGCTGCGGACCGGATCGCTGATCTGGCCATCCTGCAGGTTGTTCATGGCGCGCTCGAATTCCGGCACCGTCTCGCCCGGGCTAATCCAGCCGAGGTCGCCGCCTTGCGACGACGAACCGTCTTGCGAGTAAGTATGCGCGAATTTCGAGAAGTCGCCGCCCGCGGCGATTTCGTTCTTGATTTCGAGCAGTTTCTGACGCGCTTGCGGTTCCGACATGCCGTCGCCGACGCGCAGCAGAATGTGGCGCACGTGCGTTTGCACGAGCTTCGGCGCATCCGAGCTGGTGCCCTGACCCGCACGGCGATCGACCAGACGCACGATTTCGAAACCGTCGTTGGTGCGGATCAGATCCGGATTGACTTCACCGGGACGCATGGTCGAGACAGCCTTGACGACTTCAGGCGGCAGCTTGGACGGCGCAACGAAACCGATATCGCCGCCTTTCGATGCATCCGGCGCCTGCGAATTCGACTTCGCCAGCTTGTCGAAATTGGCGCCGCCCTTGGCTTCGGCAAGCAACGCCTGGGCCTTCTGCTGCGCCGCTTCGATGTCCGTCTCCGGCGCGTTCAGCGGCGCCTTCAGGAAGATGTGCTGAAGATGCAGGTCGCTCGTCGCGCCAGCGTTCGGGCCACGCTGACTGGCGATGTAGTTCGCGACTTCGGCGTCCGACACCGTGACCTTGCTGTCCACTTCCTTCTCGCGCAGGCGGGAGAGCGTCAGTTCGGTACGCGCGTCGCTGGTGAACGTGCTCCAGGGCACGCCTTGCGCCTCGATGCGCGAGCGGTACACGTCGAGCGACAGGTTGTTCGCCGCGGCCAGCCGTTCGAGCGTTTTCTGCACGGTGGCGTCGTCGATGTTGATGTTGTCTTCTTTGGCCTTCTGCAACTGGATGCGTTCCAGCACCATCTGGTTGAGCACCTGCTGACGCAACTGGTCCATCGGCGGGACCGGCGCGTTCTGCTGGTTCAGGCGGCGGGTAATCAGGCCCATGCGTTCGTCGAGCTCGCGCCGCGTGATGACACCGTTGTTGACCACTGCGGCAATGGTGTCGACCGTCTGGCCGCTACTGCCGCCCAGCGCCTGCGCCTGCACCGGCGCGACCGACAGGAAAGACGCCGCGGCGGCCAGACCGGCCGCAAGCGTTGCCAAGCGAAGCTTTTTCATGATTGCCACAGATACTCCAATGATGTCGGGCGCGCCTGGCCCGTCTTTTCGCACTTTATAAATGATCGGGCGAGCGTCATTCGTAATTGGTGAAACGCGACTCCGGCGGCGGCGGTGGCGGCAACGGCGTATAGCCCGCCACGCTGGCGCGGAATGCGCTCATCAGCCCGTTGTCGACGCTCGACAAGCCCTTGAACGTCAACTGCGCGAGGAACCGCGTGCTCGACTGATTCTGCCCCGAGGTGTTCAGACCGTTCGCGTAGCGCTGGATCCCCGCGCCGAGCGTCCAGCAATCGGCGTCGTACTGCAGGCCGACCAGACCGTCGACGATGCGATGACCGCCCAGGTCGTAATTGAAACGGCCCACGCCGAACACCCGATGCGTGAGCGGCCATTGCCCCGAGATCAACACCTGATTGATCGGCTGGTTGTCCAGCGTGGTGTTCGCGCGGGTGTAACGGTACCCGACGTTGATCACCTTGCCGGTGGCCGGGCTGAACCCGAAGCCGATGCTCGTCTTCACCAACTGGTTGTTGTCGGCATTATATTGGAACGCCGTTTCCGAAGCGAAACCGGCGCCGAGCTTGAACGACGCACCCGCGATCAGGTCCGAATGCGTGGCCTGCGTGCTGGTCTGCGTAGGCTGCAGCGTGACGCGCTGGTCCTGGAAATAGTACTGCTGCGCGATCACGAAACGCGCCCGCTCGTCGCCCGTGGCCGCGTCGATGAAGCGCGTGGTGAGAGCGGCCGTCAGGCGGTTCGCGTCGGCGATCCGGTCATTGCCGACGAAGGTATTCGGCGTGAAGATTTCCGCGAGGCCGAAGTCGGAGTCGGCGGTGTCGAACAGCGGCGCGGATTCCTGATTGCGATACGGCGTGTACACGTAATACAGACGCGGCTCGAGCGTCTGGATGTAATCCTGGCCGAAGATCCGCACCGAACGGTCGAAGATCAGGCCCGTGTCGAAGGTGAACGTCGGGATCGATTCGGTGAAATTCTTCGGCGTGCCGACCGGCACGTCGTTGCTGATATTGCGCAGGTTGTACGACGCAAAGTGCCATTGCACCTTCGGCGTGACGAAGTAACCCGGCCCGACCACGGAATACGCAAGGTACGGGTTGAACATCACCCGCTGACCTTCGGTCTGGTCCGCGGTGGTGATGCGGAAATTCGTGTAGTCGGCTTCCGCGCCGTAGTCGAAGCCGCCGACGTTGTACTTCGCGTACTTCACGTTCAACTGCGGCTCGCGGCCGTACGGCGCCGTTGAAGGCGCCAGCGTCTGCCAGTGCTGTTCACGCGCGAGCACCGACCACGGACCGTTGCTGTAGGTCAACCCGGCTTCCTGTTGATACAGGAGCTGGGTGCCGTTCATGAACTGACTGACCGACGACGACAGGTCTTCCGGATACGTGTTGTCCGAAACCTTGTTGTAGTAGATGTAGCCGCCGAACCCGTTGCCGAAGTTCTGGTTGTGCTGGATATACAGCGCGTAGCGGTTGGTCTTGGTCAGACGATCGTCCGGCAGGAACTCGCCGGTGATCGAGCCGGAATACGTGGGCGACAGATAACGGAACGTGGACTGCAACTGCACACCGCGCTTGGAGATCAGACGCGGCGTGACCGTCAGATCGCGATTCGGCGCGATATTGAAGTAATACGGCACCGACAGTTCGAAGCCGTTCGACGAACTCAGCGAGAACGTGGGTGGCAGAACCCCGCTGCGCCGCTGGCCCGAAAGCGGGAACGACAGCCAGGGCGAGGCGAACACCGGCACGCCCTGGAAGAACAGCACGCCGTTATGGGCGACGCCTTCGTCCACGCCGGTGTCGAAATCGAACTCGCTGCCTCTGATGTACCAGGCCGGATCGTCCGCGCACTCGCAGGCCGTGTAAGTGCCCTTCGTGAACACCGAGCGCTCGTTGTCGAGCAGGTCGACGCGCTCCGCGCTGCCCGAGCCGCCCGTCACGTTGAAGTGGTACTTCGGCGCGGTCATGAAACCTTCGCTCGAATCCACGCGCATGTGCGCTTCCGGGCCGACGAACGAATTGCCGTTGTTGACCACGTGGACCTGGCCGTACGCGTCGGCCATGTCCGTGTCCTGGTCGTAATGCAGCGCGTCGGCCTTGATCACGACCGTATTGCGGCGCACCTCGGCCGAGCCCTTGGCGGCCATGTCCTGGTCGCTGGTGCCGGTGGTCGCGTCGCCGAGTACGAACGTGGCCGGCTTCTGGCCCGTCTGCAGCGGACGGTCTTCGAGCTGCGGGGCGAGTTGCATGCCCCAGGGCGCGTCGATAGGTTGCGGCTGCGCGGCTTCCCCCACCAGCTGGGCGTGCGCAAGCGCGGGCATCAGGCCCGGAACGGCGATCAACGCCGCGACGAGCCGCCTTTTGCGCGGCACAACAGCACAAGAGGGAGTCGTTTGGGAAAGCTGTCTAGGCGGCATGTATCGTTTGGCGAATCGGCTCGTCCGTCAGCATCTGCAGTCACGGTCCACCGCCTGCACACCCCGACCGTGACAGTCGGCTGCACATCAATATTTACAATCTGTTGAACGATGCGGCGGGCGGTAAAGCGGAATACGCGAAAAGCTGGCGTGAGCCGCGTCAAAAAAGTCGTGGGGTATTATATGGCAAGACGTTGCCCCTCTGAATTTGCCGCCGGTTTTCATGACGCTGCCCCCACTCCAAGACTCTACCGATACCCGTCTCGACCTGCTCAAAGCCTGGCTGAAAGGCCACGCGGCGCGCTATTCGCTCGAGCTCGACACACTTGTCCCGGCTTCGTCCGACGCCAGTTTTCGCCGCTATTTCCGGCTCGCCGGTAAGGCGGCGGAAGGCGAAAGCGACGGCACGCTGATCGCCGTCGATGCCCCGCCGCCCGAAAAGTGCCGCGAATTCGTGCAGGTCGCGCAGTTGCTCGCGGCCGCCAACGTGACGGTGCCGCGTGTGCTGGAGGTCGATTTCGAGGCCGGCTTCATGCTCGTCACCGATCTGGGCACCGCTTCGTACCTCGGCGCCCTGACCGAAGCGCAAAACGCCGATGACCCGCGCCGCGCCCGCGCGCTGATGCGCGACGCGCTCGACGCGCTGATCCGCTGGCAACTTACGTCGCGTGAAGACGTGCTGCCGCCGTTCGACGAAGCCTTCCTGCGCCGCGAGATGGAGTTGATGCCGGAGTGGTTCCTCGGCCGGCATCTGGGCCGCGAAGCAGACGAAAAAGCGGACGAAAAAATCCGTGGCGTGCTCGATCGCACGTTTGCGCTGCTGATCGCGAGCGCTCGCGCGCAGCCGCAAGTCTTCATGCTGCGTGATTTCATGCCGCGCAATCTGATGGTTGCCGCCGAACCGAACCCCGTGAACCCCGGCGTGCTGGACTTTCAGGACGCGGTGTACGGCCCGATCACCTACGACGTCGCCTCGCTGTTGCGCGACGCGTTCCTGAGCTGGGACGAAGAGTTCGAGCTGGATTGCTTCGTGTACTACTGGGAACGGGCGAAAAAAGCCGGCCTGCCGGTCGACCCCGATTTCGGCGAGTTCTACCGCCAGATCGAATGGATGGGTTTGCAGCGGCACATCAAGGTGCTGGGCCTCTTCTGCCGGATCAATTATCGCGACGGCAAGCCGAACTACATGAAGGACCTTCCGCGTTTCATCGGCTATGCGCGCAAGGTTGCCGAGCGCTATGCCCCGCTGCGTCCGTTCGCGAAGCTCCTCGACGATCTCGAAGGCCGCGCGAATGAAGTCGGCTACACCTTCTGACCGATGACGATGTCCCTGAAGAAAGCGATGATTTTCGCGGCCGGACGCGGCGAGCGCATGCGTCCGTTGACCGACACATGCCCCAAGCCTTTGCTCGACGTGGGCGGCAAGCCGCTGATCGTGTGGCAGATCGAACGGCTCGCGCAAGCGGGCTTTCGCACCATTGTGATCAATCATGCATGGCTCGGCGAGCAGATCGAAGCCACGCTCGGCGACGGTTCGCGCTGGCAGGTCGAGTTGCGCTATTCGGCCGAGCGCGAGGCGCTGGAGACTGCGGGCGGCATCGTGCAGGCGTTGCCGCTGCTCGAGGATGGCGGCGCGAGCGAAGTGTTCGTCGCGGTCAGCGGCGACGTGTATGCCGATTTCGATTACGCGACGCTGAATGCGCACGCCGAAAAATTGCAGGCCTTGCCCGAACCGGGCATGCATCTGGTGATGGTGCCGAACCCGGCGTTTCATCCGAACGGCGACTTTGGTCTGGTGGACGGCGGCGCGTTATCGCTCGATGCGCAGCCGCGCTTCACGTTTGGCAATATCGGACTCTACGACACGCGCATGTTCCGCGATCTGCCACGCGGCACGCGGCGCGCGCTCACGCCGTACTATCGCGACACGATTGCTCGCGGTCTCGCGAGCGGCGAGTTGTACGAGGGCTTATGGGAGAACGTCGGTACGCCGGCGCAGTTGGGTGAACTGGATCAGCGGTTGCGCGTGTCAGACGGTAGGAGTTAGAAAGTTCGGCGCTCGGCGCTAGAATTTCGCGCCGCATTGCGCGGGGACGACGCCAGGAATCGCCGCGCAAATTTATCGCCCGCCGTCCCCCGCGCCCACCGTTTCCACCGCCTCCGGCGCCTCCGCCGCGCGTTGCTGCTGCAACGCCCACATCTGCGCGAACAGGCCGTTCGCGCGCAGCAGTTCCGCATGCGTGCCGCGCTCGACGATCCGCCCTTTGTCCATCACGATGATCTGCTGCGCGTGCACCACTGTCGAAAGCCTATGCGCGATGATCAGCGTCGTGCGCTCGCGAGCAATCAGATCGAGTTCGTGCTGAATCGCGCGCTCGGAACGTGAATCGAGCGCGGAGGTCGCTTCGTCGAACAACAGGATCGGCGGATTCTTGAGAATGGTCCGTGCAATCGCCACGCGTTGCTTTTCACCACCGGACAACTTCAGGCCACGTTCGCCGACCGGCGTGTCATAACCCTTCGGCAACCCTTCGATGAACTCGTGAATATGCGCCGCGCGCGCCGCCGCGATCACTTCGTCGCGTGTCGCCGACGGCCGACCGTAAGCGATGTTGTAGTAAATCGAATCGTTGAACAGCACCGTATCCTGCGGCACGATGCCGATCGACGCGCGCAGCGAATCCTGCGTGACGTCGCGAATATCCTGACCGTCGATGGTGATCGCGCCGCCCGTCGCGCGGTCCAGATCGTAGAAGCGGAACATCAGCCGCGCGAGGGTCGATTTGCCCGAACCGCTATGGCCGACCACCGCCGTCGTGGTGCCGGCGGGAATCGTAAAGCTCACGTCGTGCAGAATCTGGCGCGCCGGTTCGTACGCGAAGTTCACCCTTTCGAAGCGCACCTGCGCGCCGGACACACGCAATGCGGGCGCGTCCTCGAGATCGGGCACTTCCTGCGCGGCGCCGAGCAGCGTGAACATGCGGTCCATATCGGTGAGGCTTTGCTTCAATTCGCGATACACCACGCCCAGAAAGTTCAGCGGAATATAAAGCTGCAGCATGAAGGTGTTGATCAGCACCAGATCGCCGAGCGTGAGACGCCCGGCCATCACGCCTTGCGTGGCGCGCCACAGAATGAACACGAGCCCGGTGCCGATAATCGCCTGCTGCCCGAAGTTCAACGCCGACAGCGAGCGCTGCGACTTGATCGCCGCCGTCCGATAGCGCTTGAGGTTTTCGTCGTAACGGCTCGCTTCCCACTCTTCGTTGCCGAAGTATTTGACCGTCTCGTAGTTCAGCAGCGAATCGATCGCGCGCGAATTCGCCTTCGAATCGAGATCGTTCATGGTGCGACGAAAATGCGTCCGCCACTCCGTGACCTTCACCGTGAACACGATATACACGGCCAGCGCAATGAACGTGACCACCGCGTAATACGCTTCGTATTTGACGACGAAAAAGCCGAGCACGAGCCCGACTTCGACGAGCGTCGGCAGAATGCTGTACAGCGAATACGAGATCAGTTGCGTGATGCCGCGAGTACCGCGTTCGATATCGCGCGACATGCCGCCCGTCTGCCGTTCAAGATGAAAGCGCAGCGACAGCGCATGCAGATGGCGAAACACTTTAAGCGCCAGTTGGCGCACCGCGCTTTCGGTCACCTTCGAAAACAGAATCTCGCGCAGTTCGGTAAACAGCGATGTGGACAGCCGCACCACCGCATACGCGACCACCAGCAGGCCGACGCCGCCCAGCAGCACGATGCCAGGCGAATCGTGCGCGCGGCCGAGCGCGGTGAGATGCTGCACCGAGGCGAGGCCGTCGACGATCCGCTTCATCACGATCGGCACGCCGAGATTGGCGACCTTCGCGCCGATCAGGCAACTCAGCGCGAAGCCGACGCGCCATTTATAGGTGGCGAGATACGGCAGCAACGAGAGGATCGTCTGCCAGTCGTTGCGCGGCTGGGTGGAGATCGGGGAAGGTTCGGACGAGGGCGTGCGGCGCATGGGGATCGGCTGGGGAGAGTGTGGAATGCCGGAGTTCGCAGCGGCGCGCCGACGGCGGCGTGCCTGCCCGGCACACTGCTTCGTCGCGCGACCTCGCTGGGCGCTTTCCCGTACAATTCCTGATCTTTCTATTGTCGCAGAAGCCGGCTGGCGCCGCTTTTCATGGGTTCGCCCGCCGTAGGTGGCACGTTGGCCGCGCGGTGCGTGCCGTACCGTTGTCGTGAAATCCCCCGCCTGCCGGTCGAGCCGACCGAGCCAACACGTTTCTCAAGGGTGCCCCCGATGACCGATATTCTTCAACTCCCGCAAAAGCACTGCGCGCTGCGCGTCGTGCCTCAGCCCTCGGACGCGAACGTCCACGGTGACGTGTTCGGCGGCTGGATCATGGCGCAGGTGGACATTGCCGGCTCGATTCCTGCGAGCCGCCGCGCCAACGGGCGGGTGGCGACCATCGCGGTCAATTCGTTCGTGTTCAAGCAGCCGGTGTTCGTCGGCGATCTGCTGAGTTTCTACGCGGATATCGTCAAGACGGGTAACACGTCGGTCACCGTGGCGGTCGAGGTCTACGCACAGCGCATGAGCCTGACCGAAGATCTCGTGAAGGTTACCGAAGCCACGCTGACCTACGTCGCCACCGATAGCGACCGCCGTCCGCGCGCGCTGCCGGTACTGGACTGAGCGCCCTTACTGCGCACAATGAAAAACGAGGCGCCGCGGCGCCTCGTTTTTTCAACCGTAATTCCGGGTCACTGGCTCGCTGCCTGGCCGATTCCCGCCTTCTTCTGCGCCTTCTGAATGTCGTTCGGATAGTTCGGATCGGTGCTCGACGGCTGATAGCCGTTGGCTTCCAGCTTCTTCAACTCGGCGTTTTTCTTCGCCCGCGCCTGCTTGCGCGCGGCCTTGCGCTGAGCTTTGGTGGACGGCGCCGCTTTCGATGCGGCCGACGGAACCGCCGCGTCAGAATCGTTCCCCGCCGGACCGCCACCGCCGCCGCCGCTTTGTGCGAACGCCGGCGCGGCACAAGCCACGCTCAGTACAACCGATGCCAGCAACACAGACAGTTTCTTTGCAGGTGACGACGTCATTGTTCTCTCCAGTCGAATCAGTCAGATTGGGATAGTCGATGGCGCAACGCCCATGACCTAGTGCAAGCAGCGAAAATCGGGCGCAACGCCACGTGAATCGGTGCTTCGTGGTTCCCAGCGCGGTCTGAGATGGGAACCACGAATATAGCCGACCGAAACCCACGCGCAAACGGTTTCTGCAAATGAGTACGGGCTAACCCGCACGAAGCGCTGCCGCTGGCGCGCCGCTGCTGCTGCGCAAATAGGTGTCGACCTGCCCTTCGATCCACTGCGCGAAATGCGTCTGCGAGGCATTGAGCATTTCGCGTTGCTGCCAGACCAGCCAATAGGGATAACGGTATGGCACACGGATATCGGTGATCTGCACCAGTTCGCCGCGCGCCAACGCATACGCAACCAGGCTCCGCCGTTCGAGCGCGACGCCCTGGCCCTGCAACACGGCGCCGATCACGATGTTCGAGTCGTTCGCCGACAACACCACGGCGCCCTCGGCCGGCTCCGCCACCTGCGCCGCCTGACACCAGTCGTGCCACGGCGTATCGGGACTCGAAATGAGCGGACAGGCCAGCACTTCTGCCGCGTTCAAAGGCAAGCGGCCATACGGCGCCAGCGCGAAATGCGGTGCGGCGACCACCACCATCTCGTCGTCGAAGAGTTTCTGTTGCGCGACGTCCGGCCAGTGCCCCTGCCCCATGCGAATGCCGATGTCGCTGGCGCCCTGGCGGAAATCCTCGACCTGCAAACTCGTCTGCAAGCGAATCCGGTAGTACGGATGCGCGTCGCGAAAGCTGCCGAGGCGCGGCACGAGCCAATGCTGTGCGAACGACGGCAAAGTGGTGATTACCAACTCGCTTTCGTGCGGGCGCGCCTGCGCGCGTCGCGTCGCATGGGTGATGTCGCGCAACGCCATGCGGATGTCGAGCGCGTAAAGCCGTCCTTCCTCGGTCAACCGCAGCCCACGCGCCTCGCGCATGAACAGCGCGACGCCCATCGAATCTTCCAGCACTTTGATCTGCTGGCTCACCGCCGAGTGCGTGACGTGCAACTCCCGCGCGGCTTGGGTCACGCCGCCCAAACGGGCGACGGCCTCAAAGCAGCGCAGTGCGGTTAAAGGCGGGATCGGTTTCATGTAAGAAATTCTGACGTAAATCGTCGTTAATTGTCGCTTTTTTTGCGCTGCGGAGATGCTTAATCTATCGGTTCGATGCGCCTCGGCCTACGCCGGAAGCGGAACGCGCGGCCACGAAGAGCTAGGGCGCGCCATGATAGATGTTCTAACGGGAATGAGATGAAACTGATCGGAATGCTGGATTCGCCCTACGTACGCCGGGTCGCTATCTGCCTCAAATTGCTGAAGCTCGAATTCGAGCACGAGTCGATTTCGGTGTTCAGCACCTACGAGCAGTTCGCGAAAATTAACCCCGTCGTCAAGGCGCCCACGCTGATCGCCGACAACGGCCAGACCGTGATGGATTCGACGGTGATTCTCCAGTACCTCGCCACGCTCGCCGGGCCGAACCAGCGGCTTTTCCCGACGCGTCCCGACGCCGCCTTGCGCGCCGCCCGCCTCACCGGTCTCGCGCTCGCCGCGTGCGAGAAGACCGTGCAGATCGTCTACGAACGCAATCTGCGTCCGGCGGACAAGCAGCATGAGCCGTGGGTCGATCGCGTGAGCACGCAGTTGTTCGCCGCTTACGCCGAACTCGAACGCGAGCTCGCGGCGGCCGCCCTGCCGATCGAAGCCAACCAGTTCGACGCCGCCGACGTCACCGTGGCAGTCGCCTGGCACTTCACGCAGCTGATGCTGCCGGGCATGGTCAGCAAGACGGAGCATCCGTTCCTGCAGTCGTTCTCCGAACTGGCGGAAAGTCTGCCGGTTTTCCTGAGCACGCCGGCGGAGTAAGCGCCGCGGCGTGAGCGCTCAAACCGTCGCCAGCTCACGCCCCACGCCACCTTGCAGCAACTCGGAGATCGCGTCCGTCGATAACGGCTTCGCGAAGTAGAACCCCTGCATCTCGTCGCACGCGCGCTCTTTCAGGAAGTCGAGTTGCGCGGACGTCTCCACGCCTTCGGCGATCACCTGCAACTTCAGCGAATGCGCGAGTGCGATGATCGCCGAGGTGATCGTCTCGTCGTCGCCGGACACGCCGATGTCGGACACGAACGAGCGGTCGATCTTCAGCCGATCCACCGGGAAGCGCTTCAGATAGCTGAGACTCGAATAGCCGGTGCCGAAGTCGTCGATGGCGAGGCCGATGCCGAGCGCGTGCAGTTCGTTGAGCATCGACACCGCTTCTTCGGCGTTGCGCATGATGGTGCTTTCGGTCAATTCGAGTTCGAGGTATTGCGGCTCGAGACCGGTCTCGGCCAGCACCTGCATGACCAGCTTGGCGATGTCGCGCTGCTGGAACACCCGCGCCGACAGATTCACCGACACGCGCGCCGGCGGCAAGCCTTCGTCCTGCCAGGCCTTGTTCTGGCGGCACGCCTCGCGCAGCACCCATTCCGAAAGCGGCCCGATCAGCCCGCTTTCTTCGGCGACCGGAATGAACGACGACGGCGGCACCAATCCGACTTCCGGATCGCGCCAGCGCACCAGCGCCTCGGTGCCGACAATCTGGCCGCTCTCGATATCCACTTGCGGCTGGTAGTGCAGCAGGAATTCGTTGTCACGCAAAGCGCGGCGCAAACGCCGTTCGAGATTCAGGCGCGCGCCCGCGCTCGCGTTCATCTCCGGCTGATAGAACTGGAAGGTGTTGCGACCCATGTCCTTCGCGCGATACATCGCGAGGTCGGCCTTCTTCATCAGCGTTTCGGCGTCTTCGCCGTCTTGCGGGAACAGGCTCGCGCCCATGCTGCAACCCACGTACAGTTCGGTGCCGTCGAGCCAGACCGGCTCGGAGATCGACGCGCGCACGCGCTCCATCCAGGCGATCAGCGACTGTTCGTCGACGGTGTCGGTCATCACGATCACGAACTCGTCGCCGCCGTGCCGCGCCACCGTATCGCTCGTGCGCGTGCAGCGCGCGAGGCGCTCGGCGACCACGCCGAGCAGCCGGTCGCCGACACTGTGGCCGAGGCTGTCGTTGACGTTCTTGAAACCGTCCAGATCCATGAACACGACCGCGACGCCCTTGTGATGCCGTTGCGCGACGATCAACGCATGCTGCAGGCGATCGCGCAGCAGATTGCGGTTCGGCAGGCGCGTGAGGCTGTCGTAGTTGGCCTGGTATTCGAGCTGTTCCTGATAGCGCATCAGATCGGTCACGTCGTTGATCACGCCGATGTGGTGCGTGATCATGCCGTCCTGATTCGGCACCGGCGCGATGAAGAGCTGATTCCAGAACAGCGCGCCGTCCTTGCGATAGTTGCGCACCACCGCGCTGACTTCGCGATTCGCCGCCAGCGCCTGACGGATCAGCGCGACGCCTTCCTGGTCGCGGTCATCGCGCTGCAATACGCGGCAATCGTGGCCGATCACCTCGGCGGCGTCGTAGCCGGTGATGCGCATGAACGCCGGGTTCACGTATTCGATCAGATTGCCGTTGGGCGACGGCGCGGTGATCAAAATCGCGTTGACGCTCGCATCGAGCGCGCGGCTTTGCAGGCGCAACGCAAGATCGGCGCGCTTGCGCTCGGTAATGTCCGTGTAGGAACCGAGCACGCCGATCACGCGGCCGTCGCCGTCGGTGAATGGCAGCTTGCTCGTGACGGTGGTGCGGTGCACGCCGTCGATCACCAGATCGACTTCGAAGTTCATCTTCGGCACACCGGTGCTCACCACTTCCTTGTCGTGGTCGTTGAGCAGCGTCGAGAAGTCGCGCCACGGCATGTCGGCGTCGCTCTTGCCCACCACCTGCTCCGGATACGCAAGCCCGGCATCGCGCGCAAAGGCCATGTTGCAGCCGAGATAGCGCGACTCCATGTCCTTCCAGAAAATGCGCTGCGGAATATTGTCGATCACCGCTTCGAGCATCTGGTTCGAACGCTGTGCTTCGGCTTCGGCGTTGATCTGGTCGGTGACGTCGTCGGCGAGCACGAAGAACGCGGCGCGGCCCAAGAAGTTCAGCGCGTGATACGAAATGTCGGCGCTGATCGTCGAGCCGTCTTTGCGCCGGTGATGCCAGATACCCGCCATGGTGCGGCCGTGCTGACCTGCGTCGCTGCGCTGCAAATGCGATTCGAGGCGCGAGATTTCGCCGTTCGGGCGGATCGCGCGAATCGTCATGCCGAGAAATTCGCTTTCGGTGTAGCCGTATTGCTGGATCGCGGCCGCGTTGACAGCGAGAAAGCGCAGCGTCTCGCGATCGAAGATGTACATCGGCACCGGATGCTCGTCGAACAGGCCGCGAAAGCGTTCGTCGTGGCGGCCGAGCGCGCGCACACTGCGCAGCTTCTCGCGCGCGCTGTTTTCGCGGGCGCCGAACGTGAAGATCAGCAGCACGCTGCCGCCCAGCATGGTCACGATCAGCAGGAACATCGCCCGCTGCGTTTCGCTCGCCGACGCCGCGAGCGACGCCTGCAAGGCATGGTTCTCCGCGCCGCGCAGTGCGGCGAGGCCCGCTTCGACGCGATCGAGGCCAAGCCCGAGATGGGTGTAGGTCGAGGCCGCCCATGCGCGCGAGGCGTCCGGCCCGGCAGCGGCGCTCCTGAGCAGCGCGTCGTCGATGTCGTGTTGCAACGCGTGGCTGTCCGCGCTCAGCTTCGCGAGCGCGTCGAGCATGGCGGGTTCGCCGGCCAGCTCATTGCGCAGGTCGCGCTCCAGACCCGCGAGCGTCGTCGCCATCGCAGCGGCCGCGCTGGCCGGCGCCGACTCGCCCGACGCCTCGAAGCGGCCGAGCGCGGCCAGGCCGCCGTCGAGCGCCGTATGGTAGGCGTCGAGGTGCTGGCGCACGCTCGTCGAACGCAGCATGCGCGCGTCGGCGTCGCGTTGACCGCAGATCTGCGTATAGGCGACGAACGCGTTCGCGCCGATCGCCGCGGCGACGACCGCGAGGTTGATCAGCAGCCGCTTCGATAAAAAAGGAGTCATGGGTTCCGAACGTCAATCGTTCTGCGGGCGGGAGCGCGCGGTCGCGGCCGATGCGTCGGGCCGCATCGATACGAGTCTCTTTACGCGCCAACCCATGGATAACGGCAGAGTCCGGAACAGATTGAGGGTAGTGAGTGAAAAAAACCTGGCGAGCCGCGGCTGGCGGTTGATGTTGCCCCGGCGCGGGCATGCCGGAGGCGCGAGCTAGCCACGCGTGTGGCCGCGCCTAGCCGGCCGCGCCTAGCCGGCCGCGCCTAGCCGGCCGCGCCAAATTCCTTCATGGCCGGGACGAAGTCGTGATTGGCCTCCGGCTTGCGCGACAGCTTGGCGAGCACGTAGCGCTTGAACGGCTCAAGTTCGGCCCACTGGGCGACGCCCGGCGCGGCGATACCGGCCAGTTGCGCCTGATGCGAGATGCCTTCAGGCACACTGTCCGTGCGGCGCCAGGCCGGCGCTTCCTCGGGCGTGAACCACTCCGGCTCGATGTTCGCGTGGGTGCGCAGCATTTCGAACAGGGCATGATCGAAATTCGGCTCGATTTCCGCGTCTTCCTCGACCGGGAAACGCGCCAGCAGCTTGCGGTCTTCGAGCGGCAGCGTTTGCCATTGATCGAGCGAGATGCGCAACCCGAACCGGTCGAGATTGAAGCGCACCGACATCGGGATGTAGGTGAAATTCTCCGAAGACTCGACCTCGAAGTTGAACAGAAGCGGTGCTTCGTTGAGTCCCATGACTATGTCCCTCTTGGATGGCGGCAACACGCAAGCCCGGCTTGGGGTATTTTAGAACCTTATTCGCGCGACGGCGGCACGGCCGGCGGCAACCTGCCGGACCGTCAACCGCTCGCGCGGGCGGCATGACACAGGAGTGAACTAGCTTGAACGAACTGGAAACAGCCGGGCAACCGGGCGCGGTGGAGCGCCAGGTGCACCGGCATCGCGGCGCGGCGGTCGAAACCGTCATTGACCACGTTGGTCAGGAATGGCCGGTCGCGCTCGTCTTCAACGGCATTTCGCATGCGGTGATGATGTGCACGCCGCGCGATCTGGAAGCGTTTGCGGTCGGATTCGCGATTTCGGAAGGGATCGTGGAGCGCGGCAGCGACATTCAGGACATCGAGGTCGAACTGCATGATGACGGCGAATTGCCGCATGCCGAAGTGCAGTTGCAAGTGGTGCAACAGGCGTTCGTCGCGCTGAAGGAGAAGCGCCGCGCGCTCGCCGGGCGCACTGGCTGCGGCGTGTGCGGCATCGAAAGCATCGATTTGCTGGATCTGCAGCCGGAGCGTGTAGCGGATACCGGTTTCCTGCAGCGGCTCGCGCCGGACGCGATCGCGCGCGCCGCCCGCGATTTGCCCGAGCATCAGGCGTTGACGCGGCTGACCGGCGGTCTGCATGCCGCCGCGTGGTGCGACGCCCAGGGCGCGATCCGCTACGCGTTCGAGGACGTCGGCCGCCACAATGCGCTCGACAAGCTGATCGGCCAGCTGGTGCTCGACCGTGCGGATACCAAAGAGGGTTTTGTGTTTCTGTCGAGCCGCGCCAGCTACGAGCTGGTGCGCAAGGCCGCTCGCGTCGACGTGCCGATGGTTGCCACGATCTCGGCGCCGTCGTCGCTGGCGATCACGATTGCGCGCAAGGCGGGCGTGCGGCTGGTGAGCTTCTGTCGCGAGAAAAGCTACGTCGACTACGATACCTTGCAACCGCCGCAGCCTTGAGCAGCCAACGCGCCTGAAGCGCCCCGCACGCCGCTCAATCAAACTGCCGGAAGTCCGGCTTGCGCTTCTCGAAGAACGCCTTGAACGCCTCGCGCGCTTCGGCCGCGAGCAGCATCTTGCCAAAATGCACGGCTTCTTCGGACATCTGCGTTTGCAGTTCCTGGTGGCTCGCGCGCTTCATCAAACTCTTCGTCACGCGCAACGACGAAGCCGGCAACGCGGCCAGCTTCGCGACTTGCGAAGCGGCGAACGCATCGACTTCGGCGGCGGGCAGCACGCGATTCACGAAGCCCATGCGCTGCGCCTCGGCGGCATCGAACGCTTCGCCGAGCAGTAGTTTCTCCGCCGCCGCCTGATAGCCCGCCGCGCGCTGCAACAGCAGGCTCGATGCCGCTTCCGGACACAAACCGAGTTGCGTGAACGGCAGCGAGAAGCTCGCGGTATCGGCCGCGTAGACCAAGTCGCAATGCAGCAGCAGGGTCGTGCCGATGCCGACCGCCGAGCCCGCCACCGATGCCACCACCGGCTTTTCCGCCGAACTGATCGCGCGCAGGAACTGGAACACCGGCGCGTGTTCGCCCATCGGCGGCGTCTTCATGAAATCTTCGAGATCGTTGCCCGCGCTGAAAATGCCCGCGCTGCCGCGAATCAGGATCGCGCGCACGGCGGCGTCGCCTTGCGCTTCGACCAGCGCGTCGGCCATCGTCTGATACATGGCGGCCGTGATCGCGTTTTTCTTGTCGGGCCGGTTGAAGGCAATCGTCAGCACGCCGTCGGCGCGCTCGACCAGAATATCCATCGTCATCTCCTCGTACTCCTGCTGAGAATGTAAAAACGGTTCGCAAGCGGGTGGCCTGCGAACCGTTCTGCGGTCCTCAACGCGTACACGCGAGGACCGAAGCGAACATCGGGGTGAACGTGGTCACAGGCGCTCGATGATGCCCGCCGCGCCCATGCCCGTGCCGACGCACATCGTCACCATGCCGTACTTGTAATTACGGCGGCGCAAGCCATGCACCACGGTCGACGCACGAATCGCGCCCGTCGCGCCCAGCGGGTGGCCGAGAGCGATCGCGCCGCCGAGCGGGTTGATCTTCGCCGGATCGAGACCGAGGTCCTGAATCACCGCCAGCGATTGCGCGGCGAACGCTTCGTTAAGCTCGATCCAGTCGAGGTCGTCGATCTTCAGGCCGGCGGCCTTCAGCGCGGCCGGAATCGCTTCCTTCGGACCGATGCCCATGATTTCCGGCGGCACGCCGCGCACGGCGAAGCTGACGAAACGCGCGAGCGGCGTGAGGTTGAATTCCTTCAGCATCTTTTCCGACACGACGATCAGCGCGCCCGCGCCGTCCGAAGTTTGCGAGCTGTTGCCCGCCGTCACCGAACCCTTGTTCGCGAACACCGCGCGCAGTTTGGCGAGACCTTCGAGCGACGTTTCCGCGCGCGGACCTTCGTCGAGCGACACTTCGCGGGTCTTCACGCGGACTTCGCCAGTCGCGAGATCGGGGAAGCGCTCCGTGATTGTGTACGCAGCGATCTCGTCGTTGAACTCGCCGGCTTGCTGCGCCGCGATCGCGCGGCGGTGCGATTCAACCGAGAACGCGTCCTGCGCTTCGCGGCTGATCTTCCAGCGCTCGGCGACTTTCTCCGCCGTCAGGCCCATGCCGTACGCGATGCCGATGTCTTCATTGCGATCGAAGATATGCGGCGACATGGACGGCTTGTTGCCCATCATCGGCACCATGCTCATCGATTCGCAGCCGCCCGCGATCATCGCGTCCGACTCGCCGACGCGGATGCGGTCGGCGGCCATCGCGAGCGCGGTCAGGCCGGACGCGCAAAAACGGTTCACCGTCACGCCGCCGACGCTATTCGGCAGGCCGGCCAGCAGCGCGCCCATGCGCGCGACGTTCAATCCTTGTTCCGCTTCCGGAATCGCACAGCCGATGATCGCGTCTTCGATCACCTTGGTGTCGAGGCCGGGCACTTGCGCCACGGCCGACTTGAGCGCGTGCACCAGCAGTTCGTCGGGGCGCGTGTTCTTGAACATCCCGCGCGGCGCCTTGCCGATCGGCGTGCGGCTCGCGGCGACGATGTATGCGTCTTGCAATTGCTTTGCCATTTTGAGGCTCTCCTTTGTCCGGTACGTAGTCGATTGCGTTAATTACGCACCGGCTTGCCGGTTTGCAGCATGCCCATGATCCGTTCCTGCGTCTTTTGCGTGCCGAGCAGATCGACGAACGCGCGACGCTCGAGTTGCAGCAGCCATTCCTCATCGACCAGACTGCCCGCTTCCACATCACCGCCGCACACCGCTTCCGCGATACGGCTCGCGATCAGGAAATCGTGCTCGCTGATGAAACGGCCGTCGCGCATATTGACGAGCGACGCCTTGATGGTCGCGATCGCCGAACGCCCAGCCACAGGCACCTGCGTAACCCGCAGCGGCGGACGATAACCCGCCGCCGACAGCGCGCGCGCTTCCTTCTTCGCAACGTCGAGCAGTTCGAACACGTTGAAGACGATCGTGTCCGAAGGCTTCAGGTAGCCCATCGCGCGGGCGTCGAGCGCGGAGGCCGAGACCTTCGCCATCGCCGCGTTTTCGAACGACTTCTGCACGAATTTCAGCAGGTCGTTGGTCGCGCCCACTTGCGTCGCCGCTTCCGCCGCGCGCAATGCCGCTTCCTTCAGGCCGCCGCCCGCGGGCACGAGACCCACGCCGACTTCCACCAGACCGAAATAGCTTTCGATGTGCGCAACGCGCTTCGCGCTGTGCAGCGCCAGCTCGCAGCCACCGCCGAGCGCGATGCCCGACACGGCCGAGATGACCGGCACGCTGGCGTACTTCACGCGCAGCATGCCTTGCTGGAATTTCTTCACGAACGGCTCGATGCCCTTCGCGCCGCCCATCATGAACGCCGGCATCGCTTCTTCGAGGTTGGCGCCCGCGGAGAACGGACCGCCCGGCGTGCCGAGTTTCAGCGACGTCGGCTGCCACACCACCAGACCCTTGTAGTCCTTCTCGGCCAGTTCGATTGCCTGCGTCAGACCGTCGATCACCGAAGGTCCGATCGTGTTCATCTTGCTCTTGAACGACACGATCAGCACGTCGTTCTCGCCCGCGCGATCGTCGACCCATGCGCGCACGGCGTCGGTTTCGAACAGCGTCTTGCCGTAGGTTTTCGGATCAGCCCTGGTTTCGCCGACCAGCGGCGCACGGAACACCTGCTTGTCGTAGACCGACAGCGACGAGCGCGGCACGAACGTCTTCGAAGCCGGCGACCACGAACCTTCGTTCGTATGCACGCCGCCCTGCTCGGCCACCGGCCCTTCGAGCACCCACGACGGCAGCGGTACGTTCGAGAGCGCCTTGCCCGCCGCGATATCTTCCTGCACCCATTCGGCGACCTGTTTCCAGCCGGCCGTCTGCCAGCCTTCGAATGGACCTTCGTTCCAACCGAAGCCCCAACGGATCGCCAGATCGACGTCGCGCGCGTTGTCAGCGATCGATTCCAGATGCACGCCGATGTAGTGATACACGTCGCGGAAAATCGCCCACAGGAACTGAGCCTGCGGATGCTGCGATTCGCGCAGCAGCTTCAGACGCTCCGCCGGCGGGCGCTTCAGAATGCGGCCGACCAGTTCGTCGGCCTTCGCGCCGCCGTCGACGTACTCGCCCGTCTTCGGGTCGAGCACCTTGATCGCCTTGCCTTCCTTCTTGTAGAACCCGCCGCCGGTCTTCTGACCGAGCGCGCCCTTCTTCACGAGTTCAGCCAGCACGGCCGGCGTTTCGTAGACCGGGAAGAAGGGATCGTCCTTCAGCGTGTCCTGCATCGTCTTGATGACGTGCGCCATCGTGTCGAGGCCGACCACATCGGCGGTACGGAACGTGGCCGACTTCGCGCGGCCCAGACGCGCGCCGGTCAGGTCGTCCACTTCGTCGAAACGCAGGCCGAATTTCGCGGCTTCGGTCACGACGGCGAGAATCGAAAAAATCCCCACGCGGTTAGCGATGAAGTTCGGCGTGTCTTTGGCACGGACGACGCCCTTGCCGACTACGCTCGTCAGGAACGATTCGAGTTGATCGAGGATTTCCGGACGCGTGGTCGCGGTCGGGATCAACTCGACCAGATGCATGTAACGCGGCGGATTGAAGAAGTGCACGCCGCAGAAGCGCGCTTTCAGTTCATCCGAGAAACCTTCCGACAGCGCCGTGATCGACAGACCCGACGTGTTGGTCGCGAAGATCGCGTTCGGCGCGAGATGCGGCGCGACCTTTTTGTACAGGTCGTGCTTCCAGTCCATGCGTTCGGCAATGGCTTCGATCACGAGGTCGCATTCGGCGAGCTTCTCGATGTCGTCGTCGTAGTTCGCGGGCTGGATGTATTGCGCGTCGTCCTTCACGCCGAACGGCGCCGGCGACAGCTTCTTCAGATTCTCGATCGCCTTCAGCGCGATCGCGTTCTTCGGGCCTTCTTTTGCGGGCAGATCGAACAGCAGCACGGGCACCTTGGCGTTGATCAGGTGCGCGGCGATCTGCGCGCCCATCACGCCGGCGCCGAGCACGGCTACCTTGCGAATGATCAGATTGCTCACGTCGTTCCTCCGGGGAGTTATGCGATGTCGCGAAGCCTCATGGGACGCTTCGCGAAGTATGGCTGACGGCAGGCGCCGCGGGTTTCGACACGCGCGACGCCTGCGTTGATGTTTGCCTGAGGCCTGGGTTTAGAACAACGCTTCTTCGACGTCCATCAGCGACTTCGAGCCTGCGCGCGCCTGACGGATCGTCATGGCCGTTTCCGGCAGCAGCTTGGCGAAGTAGAAGCGAGCGGTGGCGAGCTTCGCCTTGTAGAACGGATCGCCCGAGGCTTCCTTATCGAGCGCGACGCGTGCCATGCGGGCCCAGAAGTACGAGAACACCAGGTGACCGACGGTGCGCAGATACGGCACGGCGGCGGCGCCCACTTCGTCCGGGTTCTGCATGGCCTTCATGCCGATTTCCATCGTCAGCTTCTGCACCTTTTCACCGATGTCGGCGAGCGGGTTGATGAACTCCTGCATTTCCGGCTTCACACCTTCGGCTTCGACGAAATCGGACACCAGCTTGCCGAACTTCTTCATCTTCGCGCCCATGTCGCCGAGGATCTTGCGGCCGAGCAGGTCCAGCGCCTGAATCGCGTTGGTGCCTTCGTAGATCATGTTGATGCGCGCGTCGCGCACGTACTGCTCCATGCCCCACTCGGCGATGAAACCGTGGCCGCCGTAGATCTGCATGGCGTGGTTGGTGCTCTCGAACGCGTTGTCGGACAGGAACGCCTTCAGGATCGGCGTGAGCAGCGCGACGAGGTCGGCGGCTTCCTTGCGCACCGATTCGTCAGCATGCGACAGTTCCTTGTCGATATGCAGCGCGGACCAGTACGAGAAGGCGCGCGCGGCTTCGGCGTAGGCCTTCTGCGTGAGCAGCATGCGGCGCACATCCGGATGCACGATGATCGGGTCGGCCGCCTTTTCGGGCGCCTTCGGGCCGGTCAGCGAACGCATCTGCAGACGCTCTTTCGCGTACGTCAGCGAGTTCTGATAACCGATTTCGGTCAGCCCCAGGCTCTGCATGCCGACGCCCAGACGCGCGGCGTTCATCATCACGAACATCGCGTTCAAGCCTTTGTTCGGCTCGCCGACGAGCCAACCCTTGGCGTTGTCGAGGTTGATCACGCAGGTCGCGTTGCCGTGAATGCCCATCTTGTGTTCGATGGAACCGCACTTCACGCCGTTGCGCTCGCCCGGTTCGCCCGCTTCGTTCGGTACGAACTTCGGCACGATGAAGAGCGAAATGCCCTTGGTGCCGTTCGGTGCGCCCGGCAGACGTGCGAGCACCAGGTGAACGATGTTCTCCGCGAGATCGTGTTCGCCGCTGGAGATGAAAATCTTCGTGCCGCTGATCGCGTACGAGCCGTCGCTGTTCGGTTCGGCCTTGGTGCGCAGGATGCCGAGGTCGGTGCCGCAATGCGGCTCGGTCAGACACATCGTGCCGGTCCAGACGCCGGCGACCAGCTTCGGCAGATAGCGCTGCTGCAACTCCGGCGTGCCGTGCGCGTGCAGACATTCGTACGCGCCGTGCGAGAGGCCGGGGTACATGGTCCACGCCTGATTCGCCGAGTTCAGCATTTCATACAGCGCGTTGTTGACGAACGCGGGCAGGCCCTGGCCGCCGTATTCCGGATCGCAGCCCAGCGCGGGCCAGCCGGCTTCGACGTATTGTTTGTAGGCTTCCTTGAAGCCCTTCGGCGTGGTCACGACGCCGTCGCCGACATACGTGCAGCCTTCCTGATCGCCGCTGTGGTTGAGCGGGAACAGCACTTCCGAGCAGAACTTGCCGGCTTCTCCGAGCACCGCGTTGATCGTGTCGGTATCGAGATCCGCGTGCTTCGGCATCTGCTTGATTTCGGCTTCGACGTTAAGCAGTTCGTGCAACACGAATTGCATGTCGCGCAGCGGCGCGGCGTACTGTCCCATGACTCTCTCCCAAGTTTGACAAGAAGCCAGGCCGTTAGCTGAGTCCGTGGATCGGAACTTTCTGCGCCGCTGAATCCGCCTGATTGGCGGCGGCGCTGCTAACGGCTTTCGCTTTGATACGAAACAATCAATTTTTCCAGCGCGGCCCACGTGAGACGCACCGCATCCGGCAGGTGCAGGAAGCGCGCGTCGTGATGCAGACCGAGCGTGAAGCTGTACAGTTCGAACAGCATCAGTTGCGGATCGGTGTCGGCACGCAGATGCCCTTCTTCCATTGCCTGCGAAATCGCACGCGTGAGCGCCGCACGCCAGACCGTCACGCTCGACACCAGTTGCTCACGCACCGGGTTATCCGCGCGGTCGTCGTATTCGACGGCGCCGCTGATGTAGATGCAGCCGGTGGTGACTTCCTGAATGCGTTTCTCGATCCAGCGCGAAATCATCGCGCGCAAGCGCGGCAATCCACGAGGCTCGCGCAAACTCGGGAAAAACACCTCGTCTTCAAAACGACGGTGATATTCGCGCACGACTTCGACCTGCAAATCCTCGCGCGACCCGAAATGCGCGAACACTCCGCTTTTGCTCATCTGCATGCGCTCGGCCAGCAGCCCGATCGTCAGACCTTCCAGTCCGTCGCGGCTTGCCAGGTCAAGTGCTGCTTCGAGAATTGCGGCTCGCGTCTGTTCGCCTTTTCGCATAGCTTTTTACCGTTCTAATGTGACCGAAAGAAAATCGAACGGCCGTACTATTATTGAGTGCTGCCGTCCGCGAAACAAGGACTTTATTAGAAACCGGTTTCTAACCTAGTTTCAATTCTGCGGCATCCGTCAATCGGAGGAATGAGATTTTTTAGAGGCGTTTGCCTTATGTTTGCGTTGAGACAGGATTGCCCGCCCAAGCGCACGCTTTCTCTGATTGGCGTAGCCGGCCGACATGATGCAGCAAGTCGGTCCGAATGCAGAAGCGTTTGGCGTATCGCGGGTATTCCGGCACCGCTCGCAAAAGCGCGCATTGCTGGTTGGAACTTGTGCCTAAGGTTCGTCGAGACGCAGACGTGCCGCGGCGCTGCCGCCCGTGGCGGGGCCCGCTCGGGCTTGCCCGGCCGGAACAGGCAGGAAGAAAGAGCCCTCGGCCGGACGCGTTCTCGTGCGCCGGGAAAGTTTGCGCAAGCGCCGTGGCGAGGTGCGCCCGCGCGTCGTTATGGTCGGCACACCGCGATGGGAGGAAAAGACGCAATCCGGGATATCACGGCTGTCGTCCCCGCCACACACTTAGCGCCAGCATCCGGCGCAACGGTCGCGAGCGTCAGGCCCGGTTGATCATTGCCGCCGCAAGATGCGATATCGAAGTGGCGACGGAAATCACCAAGCCGAGGCTATCGATCGATGACGCGGTATCCGCGAAGTCGGTGATTTCGTCTGTCCAATTGATTAGTGCGCGCCCGGGCGGCGGCGTGCAAAGCAAAGCAAAGCAAAGCAAAGCAAAGCAAAGCAAAGCAAAGCAAAGCAAAGCAAAGCAAAGCGGCCCAAGCATTGCGCTTGAGCCGCTTCGTGCTCCACCGACACTGTTCACAAACGCATTGCCGCGAGTCAGTCGTACCCGCCGACCGTCAGCAACTTCATCACGGCCCGATAGGTCGTGTAGGCGAGCCAGTTGAGCGCACGTTCGCCGGCCGGCCGGGCGTCGTAGCGCGCTTCGTCGATACGGCGCGAGTCCTTGAAGGCGACGAGGATTGCCTCACGCAATACGTCGATCGACGGGTCGTTCACCAGCACCACATTCGCTTCGTTGTTGAGCATCAGGCTCAGCGCGTCGAGGTTCGACGAGCCGACCGTCGCCCAGTTCGAATCCACCACCGCGACCTTGCCGTGCAGCAGCGTTTTCTCGTACTCGGCGATCTGCACCCCGGCCCTGAGCAGCGCGCGATACAGAAACGGCACCGCGTAATCGAGCGCCTTGAATTCCTTGCGCCCGATAATCAGCTTCACCACGACGCCGCGCCGCGCCGCGAACACCAGCGCGCGCCGCAGCTTGCGCCCCGGCATGAAATACGGATTGGCGAGCAGCACTTCGTTGCGCGCCTGGCCGATCGCGGCCAGATACGCTTTCTCGATAGCACGCCGGTTGATCAGGTTGTCGCGCGCGACGAACGCCACGCACGGCTGGCCGCCCGCCCACAATTCCTCGTTACGACGCCGGCGGCGACGCCGCAGACTGCCGAGCGAGGCCGTGGTCTTTGGCCCAAGATCAGGCTCCAGAGATTCGATCGGCCGATGCCCGAGTCGAATCCGCCGCCATTGCACCTCGAACGCCTGGCGGATATCGGCAACCACCGGTCCATGCAATTCGACCGCGAAGTCCCAGCGCCGGTACGGCAGCTTCTCGCCATTGTTCTCGTAGTCGTCGACGATGTTGATCCCGCCGCAGTACGCGAACTGATCGTCGATCACCGCCAGTTTGCGGTGCGTGCGTGAAAAGCCGAAGCGGCCGAACAGATGCGGGTTGTAGATGCGATGGTCGATGCCGGCAGCAGGCCACTCGTTGAACAGCGGCAAACGCGCGGTGCCGATGCCGTCGGTGATCACGCGCACCTTCACGCCGCGCGCGGCCGCGCGCAGCAGCGCCGCGCTCACCGCCTTCCCGGCGTTGTCATGGCAGAAGATATAAGTTTCGAGCACCACGTCGCTCTGCGCGGCATCGACACGCGCGACCAGAGCGCTGAAGAACTCGTCGCCGGAACGCAGCAGCTTGACGTCGTTGCCGCTGGTGAAGCGGTAACGCTGCCAATAGCGGCGGCCGAGCAGCGATTGCCGCAGTCGGGCGAAGCGGCGCGCGCCGCCGACGCTCACCGGCCACGCTCCGTGGGATGCCCAACGTCAGCACGCCCACTGAGCCGCTCATGCAGCCTTTTAGGCAACTGCAGGATCGCATCGGCATTCGACGACGAAAAGCAGCGCGACGCCGCCTCGTCATACGGCAGCCACAGAAACGCAGTGTGCTCGCGCGGCGCGAGCGTGACCTCGAGTTGTTCGGGTACCTGCAAGCTGAACCAGTGCTCGGTGTTGTGGATCACGCCTTCGGCGTAACGATGCCGGAACTCCGGGTAGATCTCGTATTCGATTGAGTATTGCCAGTCGAACAACGCGCTCGGCGGCACCAGCGAGCTACCTATCACGATGCCAGTCTCTTCGGCGACTTCGCGCGTCGCCGTCTGGACCAGCGGCTCATCGAGCCGGTCTTTGGAGCCTGTAACCGATTGCCAGAAACCGGCGTGATCGGCGCGCTCGATCAACAGCACGTCGAGCGCGGGCGTATGGATGATGACGAGTACGGATTGCGGAATCTTCGGCGGTTTCGGCATGGCGTGAAAACTGGGCGCAACGCTTGCGCGGTACATGTCGGCGAGTGGTCCAGAAAGTGGGCCAAACAGTTGCATCGACTGTAACGCAAAAAACGAAAAAGGCGCATCACACAAGGTGATCACGCCTTTTTCGGTTGCTCCTGCTGTCGTTTTTCAGACAGCACTGACTGGACTCAAGCCATTACACCTTCGGTTCCGGCTGACGCAGACGGATATGCAATTCACGCAACTGACGCTCGTCCACTTCGCTCGGCGCCTGCGTGAGCAGACACTGCGCGCGTTGCGTCTTCGGGAACGCGATCACGTCGCGGATCGAGTCGGCGCCAGCCATCATCGTGACGATGCGGTCCAGACCGAACGCGATACCGCCGTGCGGCGGCGCGCCGTATTGCAGCGCGTCGAGCAGGAAGCCGAACTTGGCTTGCGCTTCTTCCGCGTTGATCTTCAGCGCGCGGAACACCTTGCTCTGCACTTCTTCACGGTGAATACGCACCGAACCGCCGCCGATTTCCCAGCCGTTCAGCACCATGTCGTAGGCCTTTGCGAGGCAGCGCGCCGGATCCGTTTCCAGATACTCGAGATGCTCGTCTTTCGGGCTCGTGAACGGGTGATGCGCGGCCACGTAGCGGTTGTCTTCCTCGTCGTATTCGAACATCGGGAAGTCGACCACCCACAGCGGCTTCCAGCCTGTCTCGACCAGACCATTGGCCTTGCCGAATTCCGAATGACCGATCTTCAGACGCAGTGCGCCGAGGCTGTCGTTCACCACCTTCGCGCGGTCCGCCGCGAAGAAAATGATGTCGCCGTCTTGCGCGCCGGTGCGCTCGATGATCGCCTTGACCGCTTCGTCGTGCAGGTTCTTGACGATCGGGCTTTGCAGACCGTCACGGCCCTTCGCCACTTCGTTGACCTTGATCCACGCGAGGCCCTTCGCGCCGTAGATGCGCACGAATTCCGTGTAGCTGTCGATGTCGCCACGCGAGAGCTCGCCGCCCTTCGGCACGCGAATCGCCGCGACACGGCCGTCTTTCGTGTTGGCCGGCGTGCTGAACACCTTGAAGTCGACGTCGCGGACCGCGTCCGTCAGGTCCGTGAATTCGAGCTTCACGCGCAGGTCCGGCTTGTCCGAACCGAAGCGGCGCATGGCTTCCGAATACAGCATGACCGGGAATTTCGCGTCCAGCGTGACGCCGATCGTTTCCTTGAACACATGACGGATCATGTCTTCGAACAGATCGCGAATTTCCTGTTCCGACAGGAACGAGGTTTCGCAGTCGATCTGCGTGAATTCCGGCTGACGGTCGGCGCGCAGGTCTTCGTCGCGGAAGCACTTGACGATCTGGTAGTAGCGATCGAAGTTCGCCACCATCAGCAGCTGCTTGAACAACTGCGGCGATTGCGGCAGCGCGAAGAACTGGCCCGGGTTCGTACGCGACGGCACGAGATAGTCGCGCGCGCCTTCCGGCGTGCTCTTGGTCAGCATCGGCGTTTCGATGTCGATGAAGCCTAGCGAGTCGAGGTACTTGCGCGCCTCGATCGCAACGCGGTAACGCAGACGCAGGTTGTGCTGCATTTGCGGACGGCGCAGGTCCAGCACGCGGTGCGTGAGACGCGTGGTTTCCGACAGGTTGTCGTCGTCGAGCTGGAACGGCGGCGTGATCGACGGGTTCAGCACGATCAGTTCGTGGCACAGCACTTCGATCTTGCCGCTCTTGAGCGCGGCGTTCGTGGTGCCTTCCGGACGGCCGCGAACCACACCCTTGATCTGCAGGCAGAACTCGTTGCGCACGCCTTCGGCCGCCTTGAACATCTCCGCGCGGTCCGGGTCGCAGACGACCTGGACGAGCCCTTCGCGATCGCGCAGGTCGATGAAGATGACGCCGCCATGGTCGCGGCGGCGACTCACCCAGCCGCACAGCGAGACGGATTGGCCCAGCAGTTCTTCGGTCACCAGACCGCAGTATTGAGATCTCATCGACATGATGTTTGTCTTTCGTTTTGCATTGGTTGAACGGCGCGTGGCATGGAAACGCTACGTGCCGCGTTACAGCGGAGGCTCGACTGTCGTGCGGCGCACCGGCGCCGGCGGCGCGGACGGCGCCACGACGCCCATCGAGACGATGTACTTGAGCGCGGCGTCGACGGTCATGTCGAGCTCGATCACTTCGCTCCTGGGCACCATCAGGAAGAAGCCGGAGGTTGGATTCGGCGTAGTCGGCACATACACGCTGACGTGATCTTCTTTCAGGTGGTTGATGACGTCGCCGCCCGGAATGCCGGTCAGAAACGCAATCGTATAGGAGCCGCGGCGCGGGTACTCGATCAGGAGCGCCTTGCGAAACGCGTTGCCGCTGCTCGACAGCAGGGTATCGGACACCTGCTTGACGCTGGTGTAGATCGGGCCGACCACCGGAATGTGAGCGACCACGACTTCCCACCACTTCACGAGCTTCTGCCCAATGAAGTTTTGCGTCAACAGTCCAACGACAAAGATGAAGGCGAGCGTGAGCACTGCGCCGAGGCCGGGCAGGCGAAAGCCGAACAGGCGCTCCGGCTGCCACGCGCGCGGCAGCAGAAGCAGCGTCTGGTCCATCGTGCCGATGATCAGACCGAGCACCCACAGTGTGATGGCCAGAGGCACCAGCACCAGCAGGCCAGTCAGGAACACCGATTTGAGCGTCGTTTTTTTCGTCGTCATGTGTACCGCCAGAAAGCCGCGCGGACCGAAGCCCAAGGCGCGGCGTGTGCGCCGCCGGGGAGGGCGGCAGTCCTACTAGGTGCTGCCGGAACCGCTCGAACTCGCCGAAGCGGCTGGTGCGGCAGCAGGCGCGGACGGCGTCGCAGCCGTGCTGCTGGCCGGCGCCGCGTCGGATTGCGTGGCGCCGCTATTGGCGCTCGCGTTCTCGCCGGAGGCGCCATTCGAGGCGCCGTTGGCGTCAGGCTTGGCAGGCGCGCTCGCGCCGCCGTTGCCGCCGCGAAAGTCGGTCACGTACCAGCCGGAGCCCTTCAACTGGAAGCCGGCGGCCGTGACCTGCTTGCGAAATGTGTCTTTCCCGCATTCGGGACACTGCGTCAACTGCGGGTCGCTGATCTTCTGAAGCACGTCCTTCCCGAAGCCGCATGATTCGCAACGATAAGCGTAGATCGGCATGATCTTTTTCCCTACTGAAATCTAGTAAACGCTTGCAAAGCCTTGAATTATAGCCGCAAACGATATCCTGCCCCCGGATTTTGGGGACAAGCGCCCGACGCAGCCGCCGTTGCGTTAAGTGGGGGCGGCGGTAGGCGAATCAAGTGCGGCGGGCGTCGCCGTCAAGCGCTGCTGCCGCGCGGTCAGACGCGGCGACGCCAGGTTAGCCAGCGCTCACGTCCCGCGAACACGGCGATCGAATCATGCACGGCTTCGTCTTCGATCAACTCGAAGTACGGCTCGAGCAGCGCGTCGAGTTCCGCGCGCTCGATGCCGAACGGCGGTCCTTTCGGCGTCGCGCCAATAAAAAAGAAGCCTGCGAGCAACGCGCCGCCGGGCAGCAGGTCGGCCATTCGTCGCGCATAGTCCGCGCGGCGCGCGAGCGGCAACGCGCAAAGGAACGCGCGCTCGTATATCCAGGCGGGTGTGAAAGGCGATTCGTACGTGAAGAAATCCGCCTGCTCCACCAGATGCGCATGCTGTGCGCCGAGTTGCTCATGCGCTGCCGCGACCGCAGCCGGCGAAAAGTCGATCGCCCGGACCGGGTAGCCCTGCCCGGCCAGCCAGACCGCTTCGTACGCGCTGCCGCAACCGGGAATCAGCACGGCGGCGCCGGCATGGCGCGCGGCGAACGACTCAAACGCGGACGGCACGCCCGCCTGATCCCACGGCATGAAGCCGCGCTCGAAACGCTCGTCCCAGAACTCGGGCGAGTTGGGATCGCGGCTCTCGAATTCAGGCGCGGAGGATTGGGTCGGGTCGCTCATCGGTTACCTCGCAGGGATCGCAATCAACCGCCGTAAGCGAGCGCCAGAAACGCCCGCGCCAGCACCGCGCCGACGCCGACCGCCACACCGAACAGCAGCAAGCCTTGCAACAGCCGGTTGGTGCGCTTCTGCTCGAGCAGAATCTGGCGAATCATGTCGTCGTTCGCGCCGCGTTTGTTGTCGTGACGCTCGGCCAGCACGTGATGAATCAGGCGCGGCAACTGCGGCAGCGTCTTGCTCCACTGCGGCGCCTCGATCTTCAGACGCTCGTACCAGCCGCGCAGGCCGATCTGTTCGTTCATCCAGCGTTCGAGGTAAGGCTTGGCCGTCTTCCACAGATCCAGTTCGGGATCGAGCGAGCGGCCGAGCCCTTCCACGTTCAGCATGGTCTTTTGCAGCAGCACCAGTTGCGGCTGGATCTCGACATTGAAGCGGCGCGAGGTCGAGAACAGGCGCATCAGCACCTGGCCGAGCGAAATATCCTTCAGCGCGCGATCGAAGTACGGCTCGCAGACCGCACGGATCGCGCTCTCGAGTTCCTCGACGCGGGTGGTCGGCGGCACCCAGCCCGACTCCAGATGCAGCGTGGCCACGCGATGGTAGTCGCGCTTGAAGAACGCGAGGAAGTTCTGCGCGAGGTAGTTCTTATCGAAGTCCGACAGCGCGCCGATAATGCCGAAGTCGAGCGCGATATAGCGGCCGAAGTGCGCCGGATCGAGACTCACCTGAATGTTGCCCGGGTGCATGTCGGCGTGGAAAAAGCCGTCGCGGAATACCTGGGTGAAGAAGATTTCGACGCCTTCGCGCGCCAGCTTCGGAATATCCACGCCGGCGGCGCGCAGCGTCTCCACCTGGCTGATCGGCACGCCGACCATGCGCTCCATGACGAGCACCGTGGGCGTGCAGAACTCCCAGTACATCTCCGGCACCAGCAGCAGATCGAGCCCGGCGAAGTTGCGCCGCAACTGGCTGCCGTTGGCCGCCTCGCGCATCAGGTCGAGTTCGTCGTGCAGGTATTTGTCGAATTCGGCGACCACCTCGCGCGGCTTCAGACGCTTGCCGTCGGCCCACAGGCGCTCGGCCCACACGGCGATGTCGCGCAGCAACGCGAGGTCGGAATCGATCACGGGCAGCATGTTTGGGCGCAGCACCTTCACGGCCACCGCCTTGCCGGCGTGCTGCCCGGCCTTCACCGTGGCGAAGTGCACCTGCGCGATCGAGGCGCTCGCCACCGGCACCCGCTCGAAGTCGTCGAAGAGCACGTCGACCGGTGCGCCGAGCGCATTTTCCACCAGCCTGATCGCCACCGCCGATTCGAACGGCGGCACCTGATCCTGGAGCTTGGCGAGTTCGTCGGCGATATCGACCGGCAGCAGATCGCGCCGCGTCGACAACACCTGCCCGAACTTGACGAAGATCGGTCCGAGGCTTTCCAGCGCGAGCCGCAGACGCACGCCCGGCGGCGCGTCGAACTTGCGGCCGATCGTGGTGATACGCAGCAGCAGACGCACGCGCCGGTCGTTGACGCGGCTGAGCATCATCTCATCGAGACCGAAGCGGATGACCGTAAAGAAAATCTTGAGGAAACGCAGAAAACGCATAGTTGAGCCCGGTGACTAGCGCGTGCCGCGCGACGTGGCGGCGCCGCCCGGCGCATGGGCGCCGCGGGCTTCGACCTTCTGTTCAAGACGCTCGAGGCGTTTTTCCACACGCGCCAATGCGTCGCGCGCGCGGGCCAGTTCGACGTTGAAGTCCTGCAGCGCTGCGCGGCGCACCAGTTGCGGATTCTCGTCGAGCAGATATTCGGTGGCGGTGTCGAGCAGATTGCGGCCGGTGCGCTGCACGTGTTCACCAACCGTGCGTACGACCGACGCCACCCTATAGGCCGGGCCGTCGCCGATGAATTTGGCCAGGTCTTCTTCCGGCTCCCAGCGCAGATGTTCGGCGAGCCTGGCGATCACGGTGGCGAATTCGGCGTCGCCTTCGATCTTTACGTGCTTCATCACCGCCGCCTGGCCGCCTTGCACGAAGGCGGGCAGCGCGTCGGACGGCACCGAAATGGTCACGTCGAACTGCTGCGCCTCGGTGGCGGCGACGGCACTCAGATAGCCGTCCGGTTGCACCAGCAGCATCAGCACGACCGGCGGACAGGACAGTCTCGCGGTCTTGCCCGCGTAGGGGGCGAGGCGCTCACGAGCCCACGATTCGCGGGCGAGCAGATGATTGACAGCAGCAGCGAAGGGCTTGGCGGCGAGGGTCATTGAAAGTGGCAAGAAAAAACCCGCGCGAGCGAGGTGCCCGCGCGGGTTCCTATTGTAACGTCCGTTCGCTTCGCGGCCTGCTATGCCGAACGGCCAACGTACGGTGCGAATTCAGAAGGCGCTGCTGCGTCGCGCGGCCCCAGCCGCGCCGCCGCTTCAGTGCTGCGCCACCTGCTGGATGCCGGCCAGCAGCCAGCCTTCGCCGGGGCGGTTCGCCTTCGACAGGTTCCAGACTTCGACGAACGGCTCCGCCGCCGCGCCCGGCGCCTCGCGAATCAGGCCCGAGAAGCGGACGCTGGCGAAATATTCGTTCGCGCGCTCTTCCACGCCCAGCAGTTCGGCGTTCAGTTGCACCACGTCCGTCTGATTCGTCTCGGCGCCGCGCGAGGACAGATCGACCTTCACCTCGGCGAACATCTCCGGCGTGGTGAATTCGCGGATGTCTTCGGTGTTGCCGACGTCCCATGCGGCTTGCAGACGCACGAAGTAGACCTTGGCGTTGCGCAGGAACGCTTCCGAGTCGAAGCCGGCCGGCACTACAGGCGCGGCATTGACGGTCGGCGTGTTCAGCGGGTTGCCTTGCGGTTCGAGATACGAGCCGGTGGGCGGCGCGCTATAACGCGGTTCCTGCGAGTAGCCCGTGCCGCCAGAGTTGAGCGACGGCGAACTGCCCGCGTACGCCGGTTGCGCCGAGTCACGCTTGCGGCCCATGAAGCGGCGAATCAGCCAGATACCGATCATGGCGATGATCGCGATCACGATGATATTGGCCATGGCGCCGGCGAACGCGCCGCCCAAGCCGAAGTGCGACAGCAATGCGGCGATACCGAGACCGGCCGCCAGACCGGCGATCGGTCCGAGCCAGCGCGAACGGTTGGGCTGCGCGGCGGGCGTCGGCGCGGGCGCCGGTGCAGGCTGCGCGCGCTGCTGCATGGCCTGATTGCCTTGGGAAGGTTGCGACGGCGCGGACTGCTGCGTCACGCTATTCGACTGACGGCCGATGCTACGGCCACCGCCCATGCGGCGAGCTTCCGCATCGAGCGAAGCGAGGGAGCCGGCCATGATCAGACCGACCATCGCGATCAGTCCGATTCTTCTCACCAGCGACCGCTTAACCTTACGGGGAGATAACACACCTGAATCGGACATTTTCGTACTTTCCTTTAAAAATCGACGGGTTAGGAACCCTAGTATTTGGTCCCCACATGTAAAGCTACCACGCCAGCTGACAAATTGTAATATTTGACGCCGTCCAGGCCCGCTTGTTCCATCATTGTTTTCAAAGTTTCCTGGTCCGGATGCATCCGGATCGATTCCGCGAGGTATTGGTAACTCTCGGCATCTTTTGCAAAGCGTTCGCCCAACCACGGCAACACCTTAAAAGAATAGACGTCGTAGACCTTTTTGAGCGGATCCCATACCTTCGAAAATTCCAGCACCAGCAGACGCCCCGCGGGTTTCAGCACGCGCCGCATTTCCGCCAGCGCCACGTCTTTGTGCGTCATGTTGCGCAAGCCGAATGCCACGGTCACCACATCGAAGTAATTGTCCGGAAAGGGAATTTTCTCGGCGTCGCAAAGCAGCGCCGGCGTGATCACGCCCTTGTCCAATAGACGGTCGCGGCCCACGCGCAGCATCGATTCATTGATGTCCGTGTGCCAGACTTCGCCCGTTTCGCCTGCCTGCTTAGCGAACGCTTTCGACAGATCGCCCGTGCCGCCCGCGATATCGAGCACCTTGTAGCCCGGCCGCACGTTGGCCTGGGCGATCGTGAACATTTTCCACGCGCGGTGCAACCCGCCCGACATCAGGTCGTTCATCAAGTCGTAGTTGGCGGCAACCGAGTGGAACACGCCCGCCACCTTCTGCGCCTTGTCCTGTTCGTCGACCGATTGAAAGCCGAAGTGGGTTTTGCTCATCGCGCTCGTCCTTTCGCGTATTCTGAAATGTTGCGCCGCATCAGCGCGGCGTTCGGGGCGAATCGTATCAGTGACAGTGCCCGTGCGCAGCGCCGGCTTGAACCATCGGCGTATCGCGGTCGACGCCGGCGGCCTGAAGTTTGGCGAGATAGTCGCGCCAGAGTTCATCCTGGCGCACTGCCATGTCGTACAGCAGGTCCCACGAATAGATGCCGGTGGCGTGCCCATCCGAGAAAGTCGGTTGCAGCGCGTAGTTGCCGACGCCTTCGATCATCGTGATCGTCACTTCGCGCTTGCCGGTCTGCAACGTTTCCTGGCCGGGCCCGTGGCCCATCACTTCCGCCGATGGCGAATACACGCGCAGCAGCTCGAACGGCAGTCGATACGATTCGCCGTTTGCGTACTGCAATTCAAGTACACGCGATTTGGAATGCACGACCACGCCGGTCGGCACCGGAGTATCGGGAGTCAGTCCACTCATGTTGACCTCATAGAGAACGCCGCCTCAATTCTTCTTGCCCATTCTGGGCCTGGTGCGGATGCGACAGGTTCGCGAGAACTCAAGCTCAAGCCAGCGCCTGTTCGATTTCCTGCCGCACCGCTTCGCGCAGCAAAGTGGCTTGCGCGCGGCGCGACGACAGCATGGCTTCGGACACCGTGCGCTGGCGCGGCGCCCAGATGGGCAGCGGAAAATGAGCGTCGTTCGAAAAACGCGGAATCACATGCCAGTGCACGTGCGGCACCTGGTTGCCAAGGCTCGCCAGGTTCACCTTGGCCGGCACAAGGATGCGCCGGATCGCGCGCTCGACCGCGTACACGGCCTTCATCACGCGATCGCGGGCGTGTCCGTCGAGGTCGGAAAACTCGGCCACATGCTCGTTCCAGATGACCCGGCAAAAGCCCGGGTAATCGTGTTCATCGGCGAGGACGACACGCAAGGTGTCGTCGTGCCACAGCACATCGCCGCCATCTTCACGGCAAAAAACGCATTCCATCGTCGGCCTCAGGCAAAAATCGTCAGTCGTGCCATTAAACCAGCACGCGCTCGATTCCGCCATTGTTCGCACGCTGCACGTAGTCGACCATCCAGTCTTCACCGAGCACGTGACGTGCCATCTCGACGACGATGTAGTCCGCCTCGATGCCCGCGTCTTCGTTGTAACGCGACAGACCTTGCAGGCAGGACGGGCAGCTCGTGAGGATCTTCACGTCGGTGGCGCCCTTCGGCTGCGGGCCGTCGCCGGCCTTGAGCACGGAGCCTTCCGGCGCACCTGCCGAGCCGGCCGATGCATTGGCCGGATTGATCCCGTTCGCGCCCGCTTCGGCCACCAAAGGAATGCCCCGCAGTTTCGCCGCGCCCTTACGGATCTCTTCTTCCTTGCGGAAGCGGACCTGCGTCGAAATATCCGGACGCGTAACAGCAAGCGTGCCGGATTCGCCACAGCAGCGATCGTTCTTCTCGATCTTGTAGCCGTCCTTCTCCGAGCCCATCAACTGATTGACGAGCTTGACCGGGTCCATCGTCTTGATCGGGGTGTGGCAAGGGTCGTGGTACATGTAGCGCACGCCGTTCACCCCGTCGAGCTTCATGCCTTTCTCCAGCAGAAACTCGTGGATGTCGATGATCCGGCAGCCCGGGAAGATCTTCTCGAATTCGTAGTCGGCAAGCTGGTCGTAGCACGTGCCGCACGACACCACCACGGTCTTGATGTCGAGATAGTTCAGCGTGTTGGCGACGCGGTGGAACAGCACGCGGTTATCCGTGACGATCTGCTCGGCCTTGTCGAACTGGCCGGAGCCGCGTTGCGGATAGCCGCAGCACAGATAGCCCGGCGGCAGCACGGTTTGCACGCCCGCTTCCCACAGCATGGCTTGCGTGGCGAGGCCGACTTGCGAGAACAACCGCTCGGAGCCGCAGCCCGGGAAGTAGAACACCGCTTCCGTATCAGCCGTGGTCGTCTTCGGATTGCGGATGATCGGGACGATCTTGTTGTCCTCGATATCCAGCAACGCGCGCGCGGTTTTCTTCGGCAGATTGCCCGGCATCTTCTTGTTCATGAAGTGGATCACCTGCTGCGTGACCGGCGGCTTGCCGACGGTTGCCGGCGGGTGCGCCGTCTGCTTCTTCGCGAACTTCTTCAGCACTTCGTTGCCGAGGCGCTGCGCTTTGTAGCCGACACCCATCATCGCGGTGCGCGCGAGATTGATGGTCTGCGGATTGGTGGCGTTGAGGAAGAACATGCCGGCCGCGTTGCCCGGGTTGAACTTCTTCTTGCCCATCTTGCGCAGCAGGTTGCGCATGTTCATGGTCACGTCGCCGAAGTCGATCTTCACCGGGCACGGCGTCACGCATTTGTGACAGACGGTGCAGTGATCCGCGACGTCGTTGAACTCGTCCCAGTGCTTGATCGACACGCCGCGGCGAGTCTGCTCCTCGTACAGGAA
This sequence comes from Paraburkholderia phytofirmans, assembly GCF_046028095.1. Classification (GTDB taxonomy): domain Bacteria; phylum Pseudomonadota; class Gammaproteobacteria; order Burkholderiales; family Burkholderiaceae; genus Paraburkholderia; species Paraburkholderia phytofirmans_A. The sequence continues at coordinate 773,551 of NZ_JAQQDJ010000001.1, read as the reverse complement.
CGCCTCGACCAGCAGCGAGGTGGCGAGAATCTTGTTGCGCGGGCTGTACAGCAGGTTCGCGCGCGGCACGTGAGTCGCGCACACCGGCTTGCACTTGCCACAGCGCAAGCAGTCCTTGATCGACTCGGAAATCGCGCCGATGTCGGACTGCTGCATGATCAGCGATTCATAGCCCATCAGGCCGAACGACGGCGTGTACGCATTGCGCAGGTCGGCGCCTTCGAGCAGCTTGCCCGCATTGAAGCGGCCATGCGGATCGACGCGCTGCTTGTACTGGCGGAATTCGCTGATCTCGTCTTCGGTCAGGAATTCGAGCTTGGTGATGCCGATGCCGTGCTCGCCGGAAATCACGCCGTCGAGCGAGCGCGCCAGCTTCATGATGCGCGCGACCGCCGTGTGGGCGTCCTGCAGCATCTCGTAGTTGTCGGAGTTGACCGGCAGGTTCGTGTGCACGTTGCCGTCGCCCGCGTGCATGTGCAGCGCGACGAACACGCGGCCGCGCAGCACCTGCTTGTGAATCGCCTGGGCTTCGTCGAGGATCGGCTTGAACTCGCCGCCGTTGAAGATCTGCCGCAGTTCGGCGCGGATTTCCTGCTTCCACGACACGCGGATCGTACGGTCTTGCGTGACATGGAACACGTTGGCGTCGGGCTGCGCGTCGGCGCGGTCGGCGAACTTTTCCGCGAGACCTTCGTAGCCGAGGCCGACCAGATAGTGCTGTGCTTCACGCAAAGACAGATCGAGCTTGTCGCGCAGGAATTCCCAGCGGGTACGCACGCGTTTCAACAGATCAAGCGCCTGTTGCACGCGGTCTTCGAGCAGTTCGGCGCTCGGAATTTCGTTGGCGTCGTCGCTCTTGCCGAGCGGCAGCTTGCCGGCCTGGAAGAACGCTTCGAGCGCGTCGACCAGTTGCAGCTTGTTCTTGATCGACAGCTCGATGTTGATGCGCTCGATGCCGTCCGTGTACTCGCCCATGCGGTCGAGCGGAATCACCACGTCTTCGTTGATCTTGAAGGCGTTGGTGTGCTTGGCGATCGCGGCCGTGCGGCTGCGGTCGAGCCAGAAGCGCTTGCGCGCCTCGGCGTTGACCGCGACGAAGCCTTCGCCGCTCTTGCCGTTGGCCATGCGCACGACTTCCGAGGTAGCCTGTGCGACCGCATCCGCGTCATCGCCGACGATGTCGCCGATCAGCACCATCTTCGGAAACGCGTTGCGCTTGCTCTTGGTCGCGTAGCCGACCGCGCGCAGATAGCGCTCGTCCAGATGCTCGAGGCCGGCGAGAATCGCGCCGCCCTGCTTCGACGTCTCGAACAGGTAATCCTTGATTTCGACGATGCTCGGAATCGCGTCGCGCGCCTGGCCGAAGAATTCGAGGCAGACGGTGCGCGTATGCGCCGGCATCTTGTGCAGCACCCAGCGCGCGGACGTAATGAGCCCGTCGCAGCCTTCTTTCTGCACGCCCGGCAGACCGGCGAGGAATTTATCCGTGACGTCCTTGCCGAGACCTTCCTTGCGGAACACGCGGCCCTTGATGTCGAGCGCCTCCGTGCGCAGCAGCTTTTCGCCCGGCGCGTAGTTGCCGTCGAACCATTTGAGCTCGAAACGCGCGACTTCGATGTCGTGAATCTTGCCCATGTTGTGGTCGAGGCGCGTGACTTCGAGCCAGTTCCCTTCCGGGTCGACCATGCGCCACCAGGCGAGGTTATCGAGCGCCGTGCCCCACAGCACCGCCTTCTTGCCGCCCGCGTTCATCGCGACATTGCCGCCCACGCAGGACGCATCCAGCGAGGTCGGGTCGACGGCGAACACGAAGCCGGCCTGCTCGGCCGCCTCGGTCACGCGACGCGTGACCACGCCCGCGCCGGAGAAAATCGTCGCGACTTTGCGGTCGACGCCCGGCAGTTCGGTCATTTCGACCGCGCCGAGTTGTTCGAGCTTTTCCGTATTGATGACGGCCGAGAACGGCGTGAGCGGCACCGCGCCGCCCGTGTAGCCCGTGCCGCCTCCGCGCGGAATCACGGTCAGACCGAGCTCGAAACACGCCTTGATCATGCCGGCGATCTCGGCTTCGGTGTCCGGCGTCAGCACGACGAACGGGTATTCGACGCGCCAGTCGGTCGCGTCGGTCACATGCGAGACGCGGGACAGGCCGTCGAACTTGATGTTGTCCTTTTCCGTGACCTTGCCCAGCACCTTGGTCGCACGTTTGCGCAGATCGTAGGTTTTCTGGAATTCGCTGGCGAATTCGTCGACGGCGCGACGCGCGGCCTGCACCAGCGTTTCGACACGCGCGGCGCGGTCCACGCCCGCTTCATCGCCGTGTTCGGTCAGATCGGCGCGACGGCGCTTCTCGATCTCGCTCAAACGGTGATGCAGCGCCTCGATCAGCATCGCGCGGCGCTTCGGGTTGTCGAGCAGGTCGTCCTGCAGATACGGATTGCGGCGCACCACCCAGATGTCGCCGAGCACTTCGTACAACATCCGCGCCGAGCGGCCGGTGCGGCGTTCCGCGCGCAGTTCGGCCAGCACGGCCCAGGCTTCGTCGCCGAGCAGGCGGATGACGATTTCGCGATCGGAAAACGACGTGTAGTTGTAGGGAATTTCGCGCAAACGCGCTTCTGGATCGGCAGCCACCGTAGCGGCGGCTCCGTGCGGATCGAAAACTTGAGGTGCGTTCATGTTTGGACGACTCGGTAGGTCAACCGGGCGCGCTCGTCGATGAGGCGTCGGCTGACGGCGCGCGTGGCGCGCAATGCTGGAAATCTTCTAGGGGAGCGAAGCTCGACCGACGGCCAAACCCACACCGGTCGCTTCGCGGCGCTCAGATATAGCTACACGATCGTGCGTGGCGGACGTGACGCTCTGCCGCGGGACAACACTCACGCGGGGCGGGCATCAAGTGGGCGATCCGAGGCTGCCAGTGCATCTTCCGATCCTTATTCCAAAATGGAATTCTACCGCATGATCCCGCCACGCGTTGACGGCTGAAGTCGGAACAGCGGCGGGGGTTTGGGCACTTTCATGGCAAATAGTAAGGTGGCGCCTCTTTGCCGGAATGACCAACCGAACGGTCGGGCGGCGCTGTACGGCCCTGCTTCCGTGCATATGCCGAGAGCCTGAGCCTACACCGTTGGCGCTATCATTGACCCCTTCCCGTCTCACCAAGCGCTCAGCGCCACCCGCATGGCTTCCCACGACTACCTGAAAAAAACCCTGACCGCGCGCGTCTACGACGTGGCCCGCGAGACCGAACTCGAACGCGCGCCGAATCTGTCGGCACGTCTGCGCAATCCGGTGTATCTGAAGCGCGAGGACAACCAGCCGGTGTTCTCGTTCAAGGTGCGCGGCGCGTACAACAAGATGGCGCATATTCCCGCTGAAGCGTTGGAGCGTGGGGTGATTACGGCATCGGCGGGTAATCATGCGCAGGGCGTGGCGTTGTCGGCGGCGCGTATGGGCGTGAAGGCGATCATCGTGGTGCCGGTCACGACTCCGCAAGTCAAGGTCGATGCAGTGCGCGCACACGGCGGCCCGACCGTCGAAGTGGTGCAATTCGGCGAATCGTATAGCGACGCCTATGGCCACGCGGTGAAGCTCCAGGAAGAGCGTGGCCTGACCTTCGTGCATCCGTTCGACGATCCGTACGTGATCGCCGGCCAGGGCACGGTCGCGATGGAGATTCTCAGCCAGCACCAAGGCCCGATTCACGCGATCTTCGTGCCGATCGGCGGCGGTGGACTGGCAGCGGGCGTGGCGGCGTACGTGAAATCGGTGCGGCCGGAGATCAAGGTGATCGGCGTGCAGACCGATGATTCGTGCGCGATGGCGGCGTCCTTGAAAGCCGGCGAGCGGGTCACGTTGAACGAGGTCGGTCTGTTCTCGGACGGCACGGCGGTGAAGCTGGTCGGTGAAGAAACCTTCCGCCTGTGCAGCGAATATCTCGATGACGTGCTGCTCGTGAATACCGACGCACTCTGCGCCGCGATCAAGGACGTCTTCCAGGACACCCGCAGCGTGCTGGAACCCGCGGGCTCCTTGGCCGTGGCCGGCGCCAAGCAGTATGCGGAGCGCGAAGGCATCGAGAACCAGACGCTGATCGCGATCACGTCGGGCGCGAACATGAACTTCGACCGCATGCGCTTCGTGGCCGAGCGCGCCGAAGTCGGTGAAGCGCGCGAAGCGGTGTTCGCCGTGACGATCCCCGAAGAGCGCGGCAGTTTCCGCCGCTTCTGCGAACTGGTCGGCACGCGCAGCGTCACCGAATTCAACTATCGCATTGCAGATGCGAACTCCGCCCATATCTTCGTGGGCGTGCAGATCAGGAATCGCAGCGAGTCGGCGCAGATCGCGGGCGCGTTTGAAGCGCACGGCTTCGCCACGGTCGATCTGACGTTCGATGAACTCTCGAAGCAGCACATCCGCTACATGGTCGGTGGCCGCTCGCCTTTGGCACACGACGAACGTCTATTCCGCTTCGAGTTTCCCGAGCGTCCCGGCGCGCTGATGAAATTCCTTTCGTCGATGGCGCCGAACTGGAATATCAGCCTGTTCCACTATCGCAACCAGGGCGCGGACTACAGTTCGATTCTGGTCGGCATCCAGGTGCCGGACAGCGAAAACGAGGCGTTCAACAAATTCCTCGCCACGCTCGGCTATCCGAACTGGGAAGAGACGCAGAATCCGGTGTATCGCCTGTTCCTCGCCTGATTACTTAGGACCGCAACCCGCAGATGGCTCTTTCGCTCGTCGACAAACTGGTGGTGGCAATCTCGTCGCGCGCGCTGTTCGACTTCGAGGAAGAGAACCGCGTGTACGAGGAAGGCGATCTGCAAGCCTATGAAGCGTTGCAGCGCGACCGCCTGACCGTGCCCGCCAAACCGGGCGTGGCGTTTCCGCTGATCCGCAAGCTGCTGGCCTTGAACACCGGCGGCCACCGCGTGGAAGTGGTGATCCTGTCGCGCAGCGATCCGATCAGCGGACTGCGTGCGTTTCATTCGTGCCGTGAGCACGGGCTCGCCATCGAGCGCGGCGTGTTCACGCGAGGACGCGCGCCGTTCGGCTACCTGAAGCCGTTGAACGCGTCGCTGTTTCTGTCCGCGAATCAGCAGGACGTGCGCGACGCGCTGGCCGCCGGATTTCCCGCCGCGCGCGTCTTGCCCGAATCGGCGAAAATGGCGAGCAAGTATCCGGACGAAATCCGCATCGCTTTCGACGGCGACGCCGTGCTGTTTTCCGACGAAGCCGAGCGCGTGTTCCAGAAGGATGGCCTGCGAGCCTTTGTCGGTCACGAGATTCACAACAAGGATCTGCCGCTCGCGGACGGTCCGTTGAAGCCGTTGCTCGAAGCGCTGCACCGGCTGCAAAAACTCGCGGACGAAGCCGCGCCGATGCATATTCGTACGGCATTGGTCACGGCGCGTTCGGCGCCCGCGCACGAACGCGCGATCCGCACCTTGATGGCGTGGAACATCGAAATCGACGAAGCGATGTTCCTCGGCGGCCTCGACAAGAGCGCATTCTTGCGCGAGTTCGAGCCGGACTTTTTCTTCGACGACCAAATTGGCCACTGCGAATCGGCCCGCGTCGTGACGGCGACGGGGCACGTGCTGAGTGGCATCGTGAACGCATCATGACACCCGAACAATCACCGCTGGGCAAGCCCTCCGCTTACACCGAACAATACGACGCGTCGCTGCTGTTTCCGATCGCGCGAAAAAATGCGCGCGAGGCGATCGGCATCGGCGCGCAGTTGCCGTTCTTCGGCACGGACATCTGGAATGCGTATGAGTTGTCGTGGCTGAATGCGCGCGGCAAGCCGCAGATCGCGGTGGCCACGTTCTTCGTGCCGGCGGATTCGCCGAATATCGTCGAGTCGAAGTCGTTCAAGCTGTATCTCGGCTCATTCGCGCAGACCGCGTTCGAATCGATGGATGCCGTGCGCGACACGATCAAGCGTGATGTGTCCGCGTCGTGCGGCGTGACCGTGTCGGTTCATCTGGCCGCGCCGTACGAGTTCGGCAAATTGCAGATGGAAGAGTTTGAAGGTTTGTCGCTGGATCGGCTGGATCTGGATACGGATGTTTACCATCCCGATGCCTCATTGCTGAAGGCTGCGCTCGATGAAGCGCCCGTCGAGGAGACTTTGGTCTCCAACCTGCTGAAGTCAAATTGCCCGGTGACGGGGCAGCCGGATTGGGGCAGCGTGCAGATTCATTACGTCGGCCCGCAGATCGATCACGCGGGCTTGCTGCGCTACATCATCTCGTACCGGAATCACACTGGTTTTCACGAGCAGTGTGTCGAGAAGATTTTTCTCGATGTGCTGAAGGCCTGCAAGCCGGTAAAGCTCGCGGTGTATGCCCGTTATACGCGGCGCGGTGGGCTGGACATCAATCCGTTCCGCACGAACTACAACTTGCCGATGCCGGACAATATGCGGCTGGCGCGGCAGTAATCAGTGGGTTGTTCGCCGCGGCAATTTGATCGCGAATCCGCGGCGAACGAAACCAGCTAAATCTTCATTCAGGGTTAAGCCGTGGGCTTCTTATAAGCCACACAATCCACTTCAACCCGGCAATCGATCACCATCGAAGAAACAACACACGCGCGCGCCGGCGGATTCTCGCCGAAGTACTCGCGGAACACCTTGTTGAACGACGCGAAGTCACGCGGGTCATCCAGCCACACGCCGCAGCGGACCACATGTTCCGCGCCATAGCCGGCTTCCTTCAAAATAGCGAACACGTTCTGAATCGCCTTGTGCGATTGCTCGACGATCCCGCCATTGATCACTTCGCCGTTTTCCATCGGCGTCTGTCCGGATACGAACAGCCAGCCGTCCGCTTCGACTGCGCGCGCAAACGGCATATGCTGACCGCCCGTTCCCTTCCCGCCTTCAACACCATATCGCTTCATCATCACACTCCTTAAAAAGTCCGGCACGCGTTCAGCGGAATCGCCGCGCGCGCCGCAATCAATCAGTCAATCGATTAAACAATCAGAACGCGCCGTGCGCGTCACCCTTCGACGCCGCGCCGCGCGCCACGAAGTGACCCGCGCGTTCGCCGGTCACTTCACCATCGCGATACGTCAACACGCCGTTCACCCACACCGCGTCGATGCCGTCGGCGGCCTGTTGCGGGTTCTCGAACGTCGCCACGTCGCGCACCTTGGCCGGGTCGAATAAAACCAGATCGGCGTGGTAGCCGATCTGCACCTCGCCACGCTGCGTGAGTCCATAGCGACGCGCCGACAAACCTGTCATCTTGCGCACCGCTTCTTCGAGCGGCAGCAAGCCCGCGTCGCGCGCGTAGTGGCCGAGCACGCGCGGAAACGCGCCCCACAAGCGCGGATGCGGCAGCGGATCGTTCGGCAATCCATCCGAGCCGACCATGGTCGCGGGATGCGAAAGAATGCGCCGCACGTCGTCTTCCGACATGTTGTGATACACCGCGCCCGCCGGTTGCAGGCGCTTGCCGGCTTCCTGCTGCGAGACGCCCCACTCCGCCGCAATCTCTTTCACGAGCTTGCCCGCCATCTCCGGATGCGGCTCCGACCACGTAATCGTGATGTCGATATCGCCCGTCACCTGCTTCACATCGAGCGTCGACGAACTGCGGTTGTACGGATAGCAATCGCAACCGATCGGCTGCAGGCGGCTCGCGCCTTCGAGCGACTTCAGCACTTCTTCGCTGCGCCCCCAGTTCGACGGACCCGCGCATTTCAGATGCGAAATCACCACCGGCACGTGGGCGTGACGGCCCACGCGGTACGCCTCGTCCATGGCATCGAGAATTGCGTCGAATTCGGTGCGCATGTGCGTGGTGTACAACGCGCCGGCCGCGGCGAGCGGTTCGGCCAGCGCCATCACTTCTTCGGTCGGCGCGGCGAACGCCGAACCATAGGCGAGTCCTGAACTGAGACCCAACGCGCCGTTGCTCAATGCTTCTTCGAGTTGCGCGCGCATGCCGTCGATTTCCTGCGGCGTCGCCGCGCGATCGAGCCGGTCCATCTGGTTGCTGCGCAACGCCGTATGGCCGATCAACGCGCCGACATTCACCGCGGGCCGGGCGGCGTTCACCGCCTCGACATACGCGGCGAAGGTCGGATACTTGAACGCTTCGCGCTCGCCGAGCAGATTCATCGGATCAGGCGGATCGCCCTTCAGCGCAACCGGCGACGCGCTGATGCCGCAATTGCCGACGATCACCGTCGTCACGCCTTGCGTGATCTTCGGCAGCATTTGCGGCGAGCGGATCACGTGCGTGTCGTCGTGCGTGTGAACGTCGATGAAACCGGGCGCCAATGCGCGGCCTTCGGCCTCGATCACTTCTTCGGCGAGCCAGTTCGACAGGTTGCCGATCGCGACGATGCGACTGTCGCGAACCGCGACATCGCGTTCGACAGGCGGCGCGCCCGTGCCGTCATACAGTTGCGCGCCGACGATCAGCGTATCGGCGGCTTCGGGATGCGAGTGCATGGATCAGTCTCCTAACGGTTGTCGATCGCCGCCGCCGCGGTGCGTGTCGAGTGCATGCTTCATGCGGCGCAGCAATTCGCGGCTCTCGTCACCCTGACTGACGGCAAGTTCGGTGACGAGCACATCGAGCGCCATCATCATCGCGTAACGCGACGACGACGGCTTGTAAATGAAATCGGTCTCAAAGGCGACGATCGGGATCACCCAATCGGCCAGCCGCGCGAGCGGCGAAGCCGGCGCGGTCAGCGCGATCACGGTTGCGCCGTAGCTGCGCGCGATCTTGCAGTTCTCGACCATCTCGGGCACGCGCCCAGTAGTAGACAGCGCGATCACCACGCATTCGCGCGACACGGTGCTGGCCACCATGCGTTGCAGCAAGCCGTCCTGATAGGTCGCGACAGGCCTGCCGAGGCGCACGAGCCGAAAGCGCATCTCGTCGGCGAGCGCCGTCGAGCCGCCGCCCATGCCGAACACGTAGATCATGCGCGCGCCGCGCAAAGCGGCGGCCGCATCGCCCAGCGGCGCCTGGCGCAGCAATTGGTGGTTATGCGCGAGCGCGGTCTGCAATTCGTCGAACACGCGAGTCGCGATCGGCTCCGGCGCGTCGCTCGGGCCGCCCGCCTGCAGGAAGCGCTGACCCACGGCGGCCGCCTGTGCGAGCCGCAGTTTCAGCTCACGCACATCGCGGCAGCCCACCGCCTTGGCAAAGCGCGTCACGGTCGCGACGCTCACCTCGGCCTGCTGCGCGAGCGCGCCGATGCTGGCACGCGAGGCGCCCGTCAGGTCGTCGAGAATCAGCGCGGCGACCTTGCGTTCGGCCGAGCGCAGTTCCGGCGCGCATTCGGCAATGCGCGCGACGATGTCGAAAGCCAGCGGTTCGGCGGTTAGGTTCATTGCAGACTGTGGATTGCTGCGCGAAGGCTGAGCGGGGCATCAACCTCGCGCCTTCGGCAAGCCGTGGTACTAAATAACATTTCTCCATCCATCGTACTTTCGGTAACATGGTAAAGTCAACTTTGATTCAATTTAACTGGACGATGGAGCAAGGAGACATGAAAGTTACAAACTATCAGGGCGCAACGATTGATCCTTATAGCAAGGGCTTGGGCATGGTTCCGGGCACCAGCATCCAACTCACGGATGCCAAGCGCCTCGAGTGGAACCTGCTGAACGAAGACGTGAGCCTGCCGGCCGCCGTGCTGTACGCGGACCGGGTGGAGCACAACCTCAAGTGGATGCAGGCATTCGTCGCGGAATACGGCGTCAAACTCGCGCCGCACGGCAAGACGACAATGGCGCCGCAGCTGTTTCGCCGTCAGCTCGAAAACGGCGCGTGGGGCATCACCCTCGCCACCGCGCATCAGGTGCGCGCGGCTTATCACGGCGGCGTCTCGCGTATTCTCATGGCCAACCAGCTGGTCGGCCGTCACAACATGATGATGGTCGCGGAGTTGCTCAGCGATCCGGATTTCGAATTCTTCTGTCTCGTCGATTCGGTCGAAGGCGTCGAGCAGTTGGGCGAGTTTTTCAAATCGGTGAACAAGCAGTTGCAGGTGCTGCTCGAACTCGGCGTGCCGGGCGGCCGCACTGGCGTGCGCGACGCGGCGCAGCGCAATGCCGTGCTCGATGCAATTGCACGCTATCCGGACACGCTGAAGCTCGCCGGCGTCGAGTTGTATGAAGGCGTGCTCAAGGAAGAACACGAAGTACGCGAGTTCCTGCAAAGCGCGGTTGCCGTTACGCGCGAACTCGTCGAGCAAGGCCGTTTTGCGCGTACGCCGGCGGTGCTGTCAGGCGCCGGTTCGGCCTGGTACGACGTGGTCGCGGAAGAATTCGTGAAGGCGTCGGAGACCGGCAAGGTCGAGGTCGTGCTGCGCCCCGGCTGCTATCTGACGCACGATGTCGGCATTTATCGCAAGGCGCAGACGGAAATTTTCGCGCGTAACCCGGTCGCGAAGAAAATGGGCGAAGGGCTGCTTCCCGCGCTGCAATTGTGGGCGTATGTGCAGTCGATTCCCGAGCCGGATCGCGCGATCATCGGTCTAGGCAAGCGCGATTCCGCGTTCGATGCCGGCATGCCCGAACCGGCGCGCCACTATCGTCCGGGCAACGAAGCGCCGCGCGATATCGCGGCGGGTGAAGGCTGGGAGATTTTCGGTTTGATGGATCAGCACGCGTATCTGCGGATTCCGGCAGGCGCTGACCTGAAAGTCGGCGACATGATCGCGTTCGACATCTCGCATCCGTGTCTGACGTTCGACAAGTGGCGTCAGGTGTTGGTGGTCGATCCGGCGTATCGCGTGACGGAAGTGATCGAAACGTTCTTCTGATGTGGCTCGCGAAGGGCACGTTCCCGGGCAACGAGGCGCGCCTTTCGTGGTGTCGCGGAACGCTTCGTTTTTTCGGGCCGTTCCGCCGGACTAACTATGTTTAATCGCGCCCGTCGCTCCGGCCAATCAAGGCTGGCGTAGCGGCGCCTCACTCCCCACTGTCTCGGGCGCGTGACCGGCAGCCTCGCCTGCTCCGGCTGTATTCGCCGTCGCCGCTACTTCGCCGATCCTCGCCTCGAGCATCTTCAACGCACCTGACAGCGCGTTCAGCGCCTCGTCGGGCAGCACGGCGATCGTGTCGTGCAGGAACGCATTGCGGCGCGGCAAGCTGGCTTTAGTCGCGGACTGCCCCGCTTCCGTCAGGCGCACATTGGTCACGCGGTTGTCGCGCGTATCCATGCTGCGAGCAATCCAGCCCAAACCTTCCAGCGTTTTCAGCTGCCGGGTCAGCGCGCCTGGATCGACACGCAAGCGCTCCACCAGCCGCTTCTGCGACGACTCGCCGCCCTGGTCGTGCAGCGCGAGCAGAATGCGCCAGCGCGGCAACGGATGGCCGACATGCGCCTCGAAAGCCGACATGAACGCCCGATATGTGCGGCCGAATTGCTGCATGACGGCGACGCGGTCCTGTTCTTCCATGATCTGTCAGTAAAACGGTAAGTCTAAAAAATCAGTCCGCGTGAATCACGGGCTCGAGCTTGCGTTGGAGCTTGATCGGCGGCACTCTGCGGCTCTGCCACACCGACACCACGGCGATGATCGCCGCCATGGCGAGCCCCAGATGAATCGCTGACACGAGCGCTTCGCGCGCGGTCTCGAGCAGCATCGCGCCGTTATGGCCCGCATGCGTCAACTGGCTGAGCAAAGTAGTTTGCGCGTCGCGATTGATGAGGATCTGCGGGTCGCCGAGGTCCGCGAACCATTGCGACGCGTGATCGTTGTCCAACGCGTTGCGCACGCCGCTCGCGTACATATGGCTGACCAGCGTGCCGGTCAGCGCCGTGCCGATCATGCCGCCGATCATCCGCAGCGACTGCAGCAGCGCCGTTGCGATACCGAGGTGTTCGCGGCCGGCGGTTTGCTGCGCGAAGATCGTCAGGTTCGGCATGACGAAACCGAGCCCCAATCCGCCGACGATCATGAACGACATCAGCAGCCACTGCGGCATGGCGCGCGTCGCAACGACCACGCCGAGGCACGCGAGCGCGAGCAGCGTAAAGCCGATATACAGCATCAGATTCGGATTGCGCACGCGTGAAACGATGCGCCCATTCGCGATGCTGCCAATCGTGATGAACACGACCAGCGGCGTGATGACGAGACCCGCTTCTTTCGGCGACATGCCGAAGCCGCCCTGGAACAGCAAGGGTGCATAGAACAGTAGCGAGAACATCGAAAAGCCGCCCAGTACCGCGAGCGTGAAGAGCGCGGCGAGACTGCGGTTGCGGAACATGTCGACCGGCAGGATCGCCGTCGGGCAACGCTTTTCCCACTGCCACAATGCGTAAGCCGACGCGACGCTAAGCACCAGCAACGCGGCCGCGCTCAAGGTCACGCCATGCTTGGGCAGCAATTCGACGAACAGCTGCAGCGAGCCGAGCGCCACGGCGATCAGCACGGCGCCGGGCCAATCGAGCCGCATCTTGCCTTCGTGTTCGACATGACGCAGATGCGGCAGGAAGCGCCAGACAAAAAACAGCGACAGCAGGCCGACCGGCAGATTCACGTAGAAAACCGAGCGCCAGCCGTAATACTGTGTGAGGAACCCGCCGAGCGACGGCCCCACCGCGTTCGCAATGCCGAACGCCGAGCTCATCAGCACTTGCCAGCGCAGACGCACGACCGAGTCGGGAAACAGATCGGGAATGCAGGCGAACGCGGTGCCGACCAGCATGCCGCCGCCGATGCCTTGCAAACCGCGCGCGAGCACGAGGAACAGCATGTTGTTGGCGGCGCCGCACAGCACCGAAGCAGCGGTGAACACAACGATCGACGCGATCACGAACGGCTTGCGCCCGTAATAGTCGCCGAGCCGGCCAAAAATCGGCACGGTGATCACCGATGTCAGCAGATACGACGTGGCGACCCACGCGTACAGCTCAAAACCCTTGAGTTCGGCGACGATCGTGGGCAGCGCGGTGCCGACCACGGTCTGGTCGAGCGCGACCAGCATCGTAACGAAGGAGATACCGAGCATCGCCAGTAGCGATTCACGGAACGGTAAAACTTGCCCACTCGAGTGGTGGGCCGCGGTATGGACAGCCATTTTTGATAGCGCAACAGTTGACACGTCAAACGATTGGGAATCATACCACGCTGCGACGCTCTAAGCGGGACACGCCGCTGCGGTTAGCCGCATCGGCAATCGACGGAACAATGAAAATCACATGACGCCAGGGAGGCACATGGAGCCGAGTTCGCTCGCAACACAATCGTTATCGGACGACGACCTGAAGGCGCTGCGCCGCGCGAAACACGAACTGGAGAGCCCCGCTCTGGCGATGAAGCTGGCGAGCATCGTCGGCGCGCCGCTGGAGAAACTGCTCTCGCGCATGCCGGCGTTCGCCAACGAAAAAGTCACCGACGCGACGGAGCTGGCGCTACGCAAATGCCTGGCGATCGCGCTGCGCACGCTGGGGCGGCAGGACGGCGCGACGCCGCTGGTGGTGCCCGACAAACCGAGCAACTTGCTGCACAAGTTTGCCGTGGCGACCACCGGCGCGGCCGGCGGCGCATTCGGACTGTTCGCGCTGCCCGTCGAACTGCCGGTCACGACCACGCTGATGTTCCGCTCGATCTGCGATATCGCGCGCAGCGAGGGCGAGGATCTGACGTCGATCGACACGCAGCTGCAATGTCTGACGGTGCTCGGCATGGGCGGCACGTCGAAAGCCGACGACGACGCCGACTTCGGCTACTTCATCATGCGCGGCGCGCTCGCGCAGGCGGTGTCGAAGGCGTCATCCGAAATCGCCACCAAGGGCTTCACCGCGCATGGTTCGGCGGCCTTGCTGCGCCTGCTCAACACGATCGCCGCACGCTTTTCCGTGCAGGTGAGCGAACAGATCGCCGCGAAGTCGATTCCGGCGATCGGCGCGGTGCTCGGCGCGATGGTCAATACGGTGTTCATCGATCACTTCCAGCAGGTCGCGCATGGTCACTTCACCGTGCGTCGGCTGGAACGGCAATACGGCCAGGCGACGGTCGAGGCCGCCTATCAGACGATCGACATCGCGCTCGACGGTTGAGCCGCGCGGCTCGTCACGCGCCGCACGAAGCTGGCGGCGCGATCGAGCGCGCGATTTCCCTCGGGGATGAACGGCGCGAAGATCGGCCAGACGTGCGGCATTTTGTTCCACACTTCGAGTTCGCAGTCGACGCCCGCCGCGCGCGCGTTGTCGGACACGCGCCGCGAGTCGTCAAGCAATACCTCCGTGCTGCCCGCCATGATGAAGAGCGGCGGCAAGCCGTGCAGGTCCGCATAGACGGGAGACGCGTAGGGATGCGTGGCCGGCGTGTCGCCGAGGTAGACCTTCCCTGCCCGCTCGATCGCGGAGCCGCTGAACATGGGATCGAGAGCGTCGTTGGTGCGGATGCTGGCGCCGGTTGCGGCCAGATCGGTCCACGGCGAGAACAGTAGACCGCCTGCCGGCATGGGATCGCCCGCGTCACGCAGCGCCACCAGCGTGGCGAGCGCAAGACCGCCGCCCGCTGAATCGCCCGCGATCACGATCGACTCCGGCGCGATTCCGTCGACGATCAACTGACGGTAGGCCGCGGTCGCGTCGTCGAGCGCCGCCGGGAAACGATGCTCCGGCGCGAGACGGTAGTCGAGGGAAAAAACCGCTGCATCGGCGCGCGTCGCCAGACCGAACACGATCGAGCGATGGGTGCGCGGTGAACAGAAGTAATAGCCGCCGCCGTGGCAATACATGATGGTCGGTCCGGCGTTTTTTGTTGCTGGCGCGCGGTCGGCGCGTTCGATCCACTCACCGCGCAACGGCGTATCGTCCGCGCCGTACAGCTCACGCAGACGCCAGCCGCCCGGCACCCGCGGCGACCAGGCGCGCCTGGCGGTCAGCGCGCGCGCTCTTTCGACATCGATGCGCGGCTTGAGTGTTTCCGGTCGAAACTGCCGGCGCAGATACCAGCACGCGAGTGCACTTTGCCAACTCATCGGGACACGCTCCTTCGATTGTGTCCTGTCATGTTACGTGCGTTCGCGGCTGCGTCGGTGGATGGCGGCTTCTAATCTTAAAAACGCCCGCAGCGCCGGGTAAGGCTTTCCGCTCGCCTAGTTGGCCGGCAAAACCTGCCCGCGAATTTCACCCATCGGGTTCTGCGCGGTATGGACGTTGAAGTACCACTGCCCCGCCATCAGATCCGTCACCTGCTGTTCGGTCAGCGCCGCCGAGCCTTTGATCGGGCTGGCGAGCGCGCCTTTGTCGATCGGCACCTGAACCTTGGCGTTCTGGCCCACCGGCGCGGGTCCGTGGAAATGCGCGGCGGTTGCCGGGCCGCTCAAGCCTTCATAGGTGACCGTCCATTGCAGGGATTTCGTCGACGTATCGAAGGTGGCGTCCAACATGCCGTGCCCGTGGCTCACGCGAGGCGGCACTTCGCTCGAAGGCTCGAGATCCGCCTTCAGCGCCACCGTATCCGCGAAGGCGACGCCCGACGCCAACGCCCACAACACCACTGCAAGATTCACTTTTCGAAGCGCAATCATGGTCTTCTCCGGACTTGATGCACCGCCGCACCGACACTCGGCCGCGCGCGAAGCCACCACATACTAGTGCAAATCCGTCAAATCTGTTTGTGCTGGAGCGCGCGTGGCGTTGCGCGTTTTTTAGTCAGGCTTCATTTAGTGCAGTTGCTTGCAGGCGCGCTGAAACACGTGGCGAGTTTGTAGGTATCCGTAGCGATTTCTCGGGCGTTTCAGACACACATACGTGCACGCGATATTGATCCGAAGGCGTCCGGGCGACGTTTTAATCGATTTCCTCAAACAGTTAATTGCGGATTTTGTAATGAATGATCCGCAATATCCCGGTTATGCTTCTGCTTGCGAGAAGTGACTCCTTCATCGAGGGAAGTCTCCAAATCTTTAACGCGGCTTCGGCCGCGTTTTTTTTCGTCTGCTTGGTCTGCCTGGCCTGTTTGGTCTGTTTGTCGCGCCCTCGTCTACAGAGGCGCCGTCGCGTCGAAGCGAACACATGCGCGGGGCCGATCGTTTATACGAGCAAAGCGGCCTGCTGTTCGATTCCGTCGAGCATGGCATTGCACTTGTCGATTAACAGCATCCCGTCGTCGCGCACACGTTCCGGCGGTTTGACGGTGATTTCACGGCGATAGTCTTCAAGTGCCTTGAGCAGCGGCGGATATTGCAGGACGCTCGCCGCCCCCGCCACGCGATGGAGCCACTCGCGCACACGTTCCACCTCGATACGTTCGGACTCCACGCGCTCGAGCAACGGCGACAACGACTGCACGTCTTCACGCACGGACGACACGAACGAGTCGAGCAAAGCCTTGACGGTCGATTCGCTGCCCCACAGTTGGGTCATGTGCCCGAGGTCGACCGGCACGAACGGTTCCGCGCCGCCACGTGCATCCGGCACGGCAACTGCCGGCGTGCTAACTGCTTCCGAAGGCGCGGCTTGCCACGCGCTGTCAGTGCCGAACCAACGGCTCAGATAGTCACGCAGCGTGGCGAGCCGGGTCGGCTTCACGAGGCTATCGTCCATGCCCGCGTCGCGGCACAGATTCAGGTCTTCGGGCGCGGTGTTCGCCGTGATACCCAGAATGGGCAGGCGATAAGCGCCGTCCTGCTCACTTTCACGAATACGGCGCGTGAGTTCGTAACCGGACACGTTCGGCATGTGGCAATCCGTGATCAGACAGCCGTAACTCGTACGCTCCAGCGCGGCCAGCGCCTCGGCGCCGTCGTTCGCCACGTCGCAGGCAAAACCGAGCAAGGCGAGCTGATGACGGATCAATTCCTGATTGACCGGATGATCTTCTGCGACGAGGATCAGCCGGCCACTGGCAATGGCCCGCTCTCGATCCGGAGGCGCAGCGCCGAATTCCGGCGTGCGCGGCATGCCCGCCGATCGAGGTCCCACCGACGGCAGGCCCGTCAGCGCAGCGGCACACGCGGCGCCGAGGCCGCGCCAAGAAATGGGATTGATGCTGACGCGCACGTTGTCGTCGAGAATGCGGTAGCCCGTAGGCTTGGGTTTCTCGGTCAGACAGATGACTCGGGTGCGAGGCCTGATGCCCGTAGGCAAGGTCACATCTTCGCTCACGAACAGCAGATCGATTTCGGCGAGTGCGGCGCGATCGCGCAGCTCCGGCGCGTCAGGCGAGACGCGGCGCAACTTGAGTCCAAGCGCCTCGCCAAAGTGCATCAGCGCCCGTGCGATGCGCGCCTCGCCGGTTGCTACGATTCCGAGTTTGCCGCGCAAGCCGTTGACCGAATAGCGCTGTGTCTCCACAGGCATGGCGAGCCGCACGGTCATGCGCGTGCCGCTACCCGGTTCGCTGCGCAACGTGAGCGAGCCACTCATGAGGTCGATCAGCTTGCGGCAGATCGTCAAACCGAGGCCCGTGCCGCCGAAACGGCGTGTGGTGGACGATTCGGCCTGCACGAACGGCTCGAACAGCTTGGCCTGCACTTCCGGCGCGATGCCGATGCCGGTGTCCTCGACGACCATTTCGACCGTCTGAATGCCGTCGTCTTGCGCGACGACCGACACGCACACGTCGACCTCGCCCTGCGGCGTGAATTTGATGGCGTTGCCTAGCAAGTTGAAGAGAATCTGCCGCAATCGGACACTGTCGCCGCGCAGGGTGGCGGCGACATCGGGCCCGATATCCACGCGCACTTTCAAGCCCTTTTCATGGGCGCGGCCAGCCAACAGGCCGACAGCGTTGTCCACCAGTTCACGTATGTCGATGGATTCGGCCTCGATGGTCAGCCGCCCCGCTTCGATTTTCGAATAGTCGAGCAAGTCGTCGAGAATCTGCAGCAGCGCGCCCGCCGACTCATGGATCATGCCCAGCATTTCGCCTTGGTCCGCGTTGAGCGGCGTGCGCTCGAGCACTTCCACGAGCCCGAGCACGCCATTCATCGGCGTGCGGATTTCGTGGCTCATCATGGCGAAGAAATCGTCTTTGGCACGCGAGGCCGCTTCGGCCAGGTCGCGCGCTCGCGCAAGCTCGTCGGAGCGCGCGTGCTCCACGCTGGCGTCCACCCAGTAACCGCTCCAGACGACGCTTCCATCCGATTCGCGGCGCGGTACCAGTTCGGCTCGTGCCCATTTGATGTCCTGGTCGCCGGCGAAACGGAACTCCATGTTGACCGGCGTTTCGCCGTGCGCCGAGCGCTCGAGTTCAGCCAGCACGAACGCCCTATCCTCCTCGTACACCCGTTGGAAATCGACCTGATCGCTGCCGTTCTGCGAACCGTCTCGCCCACCCAGCAGATGACGCGCGTCGCCGCTGATATACGGAAACGAATACGCTCCGTCCGCAGTGCGACGCAGTTGAAACACCACGGCTGGCAGTGAACGCGTCACGTCGAAGAGGCGCCGCTCGGTTTCGCGCGCACGCATTTCGGCGCGCCGGATATCGGTGATATCGACCACCGTGCCGAGTACGCAAGCCGGTTGACCGTCACTGCCGCGACAGATACTGGTCCAGAAAAGGCCATGCCGCACGTTGCCCGCGCCGCGCTCGAACTGCAACTCCACCTGCGCGGTCTCACCGCCGTTTAGCATCTCGCGGGTGATCTCGTCCAGGATGCGACTATTGGCCTCGCCCCACGTTCGCACGTCCAGGGTGGTTCGTCCGACGATCGCCTCGCGGCCCAATCCGCTGGCTTGCTCATAGGCTTCGTTGACTGCGATATAACGGCCATCGAGATCCTTGGCGACGAGCGGATAGGGCACCGTCTTCATCAAGGTTTCCTGGAAGTTCAGTTGCAGTTCCAGTTCCCGCTCCGTTTTCTTGCGCAGCCTGACTTCACGCTGCAGCAACAGATAGGCACGCAGGGTGATCAGCAGCACGACGCAGACGCCGATCAGCACCGGCAGCAGACGCACCGCGGTCACGCTCCACGTGCCGGACCCCGGTGCATTGCCGGTGACCCACTTCTGCCGGATGCGTTGCTTTTCCGCGGGCGGCATAGCCAGCAACGCACGATCGATCAACCCAGCGAGTGGGCTGAGGTCCGGGCGTACGGCAAAGTCGAGCGCGTCGGAATCGCCAACCGTACCAAGGATCTTGAGGACGCCGCCGTACTGTTGCTTGAGCAGGATATCGGCGGCGGCCACGTTGCCCACCAGAACGTCCGCCTCGCCGGACTCAACCATCTTGAGCGCGTTGTCGAGACTGGGCGCGACCACGACGTGATCCGCCGGAATTCGCTGGAATGCCAGCGCAACCGACCCGGCGGCATGCGACGAAACGACGATGCGGCGTGACGCAAAATCGTTCAGCGAGCGAGCCGCCGGTTCGTCCTCGCGCCCGACGATCACCAGCGGGTAGCTCTCGTACGCGCTGGTGTGCCGCGCCTTCATAAGGCGTGGATCGTGACTTGAAGCAGTGGCGAGGATCGCGAGTTCACCGCGCTGAAATGCTCCGATCGCGGCAGGCCAGTCAGCCGTGCTGGCGCGATTGAACACGACGCCGAGCGTGCGGCTCAGATACGTCAGATAGTCCGCGGCAATGCCCGCGGGCCGGCCGGAATCGTCGACGTAACTGAAGGGCGCCCAACTGTTATCGAAACCAACCTGCAACGGCGGCAGCGAACGAAGCCAGGCCTGCTCTTGCGGCGTCAGCGCGAGACGCGGCGTGGCGGGCGCAGGCTTCGCGTCGAAGTTGCCGGATAGCCAGCGCATGCGGATCGCCGCCTCGTCGGCAGGGTTCATCGACGCGAGCGCCCGATCGAGCTGGTCCCGCAATGCAGTCTGGTTTCGAGGCGCTGCGAAGCGCAAACTGGAAGTTTTGGTGTTCTCCTCGAACGCCACTCGCAAGCCACGGAACTCGTCGGTGGACAATGCATATTGCACGGCAGCAGTGAAGCCGAGATAAACATCGGCGTCGCCCTGGATCACGGCGGCGAGTGCGTCGCGCGTCGCGGGCACCGTGATGATCTGGGCGCGTGGGAAGCGCTCCCGTGTCACACGCTCGATCGCAAAACCTTTTTCTAGCGCGATGCGCGCTCCCGCCAACTGGGCGGGATTTCCATAACTGTTGCTGTCCCGGCGCACCACGACCGACGTGGAAGAGCGGAAATAAGGCGCGGTAAAACTCAGGCACCGCTCGCGCTCGGGTGTGCGGGCAAGGCTCATCAGCAGATCGACATGTCCGGCGCAAGCGGCGGCAAGCAATTGCGGCAGGTCCGGGAACGCCTTGGCTTCGATGACCACGTTCGGCCCGACAAGGGCGCGCAGATAGTCGACGCTCATACCGGTGAGTTGACCATCTTGCAGAGCGTCGAACGGCAGCCAGCTGTTAGCGAGAACGCCGACGGTCAGTTTCGCGGGAAAATTGGCAACAACCTGAGTGTTCGGGCGATTGTCGAACGATTGGGCAACGGCTGTAGTTTGCGCGGCGATAACTAAGCACCATGCGAACAGACACAGCGAAAGGCGCGCAAGCACACGCCTCATTGCAACGCCCGGCACGAAATGGACGGCAGACACGATGATGGCACCGGGCAACACTCAGGCAACTTCGCCGCGCCCGTCGGCGAGCGTAGCGGCAGCGTGGTCTGCCTTGCCGTGCACAAACGAGAAGAGCGCCCCAGCCATGACACCGCCCGACAGAGGCGCGGCCCAGAACAGCCAGAGCTGGTCCAGCGCCCAGTCGCCGACGAACAACGCCTGGGCCGTGGAGCGGGCGGGATTGACCGAGCCGTTGGTAACCGGAATCGACACCAGATAGACCAGCACCAGGCAGGCGCCGACGACCAGCGGCGCGATCGGCGCCATGTCTCGCCTGTGGGCGATCAACAGGCTTGCCATGACGAAACCGAACGCCAGCACGAACTCGATGGCCACCGCCGAATGCAGTTGATAGTCGGCAGGAGAATGGTCGCCGAAGCCATTCGCCGCGAACTCGCTCGCGACTAGATCGAACCCGGGACGCCCGCCCGCCACGTAAAGCAGTAGCGCGGCGGCAACGATCGCACCGAGAATCTGCGACGCGATGTATGGGAGCAGATCCCTGACCGGAAAACGTTGCGCGACCGTGAAGCCTACGGTGACAGCGGGATTGAAATGGCCGCCGGACACGCCGCCGAAGCAGTAGGTGGCCGTAACGAGGGCGAGGCCGAATGCCAGCGCCACTTCCAGCACACCGCCTGCCTGCTGGATCGCACCGACGTTCAACACGATGCTGCCGCAGCCGATGAACACCAGCCACGCCGTTCCAACACCCTCGACCAACAACCGCTTACCTAGCGCATCCATGCCGCCTCCTGGTTCTGTCTCCAGGCAGACGGCGTCGCACGATTGCCGTCACAAATCTGCCTGTATTCTCACGGCTCGGGCATCGGTCAGCTTGACGAAACGACTGCTTTCATCAGAAGAGCACGGAATAAAGCCGCAGTGAATTGAGAACTATGAGACGGCAAGGTCCCGCAACCAATCAGAAGACTCCTAAATTCCTGGTTCTCCAAAATCATTTGCCGACGGCGCAATGCAATATGCCCACCGGATATCAGATCAGGTCAATCCGATTTGCCGCGCATAATCGATCAGATCGGCTTCCGTTTCCAGCCCAAGCTTGCGCATCGCGCTACGTTTTTGCGTACTGATCGTCTTGCCGCTGCGCTGCAGCCGCACCGCGATCTCATGGACGGCGAGACCTTGCACATAAAGCTGGAATACTTCCCACTCGCGTGCGCTCAGCATGCCGGCGCGCAGTTGCGGCGGCGCGTCGGCTGCGTCAATCGCGACCCGCGCGTGTTCCGACAGATAGACGCGCCCGGCAAAAGCCGCCTCGATCGCGTCGATCAAAGCTGTGACAGTCTCGCGTTTATCGACGATCCCGCCCACGCCGATATGCAAAAGTCCGGACAGCATGTGGGCATGGCAGATCATGGTGAGGACCACGACGCAAGGATGCGACTGGCCCCGCAACAGGCGGCGCAAAAACGACACCGCGTTGCTGCCGCCATGAATGCCCGGCATGCTGATATCGGAAACGACGACGTCGCACGCGCGGGCGTCGAGCAACTCCGCCAGCCCGTGTGTGTCGGCCGCTTCGCCGACACATTCGATGTGCGGCGCGGCCTGTAACACGCGCTTGACGCCGACGCGAACGCAGTCGTGATCGTCTGCGATGATGACGCGGATCTTCTGTCTCATTTTCTGTTGTCTTATCGATTGGCACGCCCTGCACACGGTGTGCTTCCCCGGGCGTTGCCAATACATCTTCTATTCGTCGCGCGACGGCGCGACGTGTTACTGGCTTACCACCGGCTCATCAGCGCTTCGGTATGCGCTCCTCAGGAATCACACCGTACTCGACCGCGAAACGAAACAGCTCCGCGTCGCTGCGCAGGGCGAGCTTGCGCATGGCAGTGCACTTCTGCGCGCTGATCGTTTTGACGCTGCGTTCCAAACGCCCGGCGATCTCGGTCACGCCGTACCCCGACGCATATTGGGTGAACACTTCGAGTTCGCGGCGCGAGAGCATCTTCCGGACATAGTCGAGCCGCTGGGTCGCCGTTGCGTCCGCGATCAATGCGCGCACCGCGGGCCCGACATAGCACTCGCGCGCCAGCGCCGTGATGACGGCCACGTGAATCAGGTCGATCCGGTCGCGCTTGCTCACCAGTCCCTCGACGCCGAGCGAAATCACCTTTTGAAGTTCGGTCGCCTCGGTTTCCATGGTGAGCACGACGAGCGCGATGTCCGGGTACCGCGTCTTGAACTGCCTGACGACTTCCAGTCCGCTGCCATCCGAACCGCCCGGCATGTAGAGGTCCATGAGCACAAGGTCGCATGAACGGCGATCGATTTCCGCGAAGAGTTCGGTGGCGTCGGCTGCACGACCGACGATTTCCATATTCGGATAGCCGTTCATCAGGTTTTCAATCGCCAACAGCACCAATGGGTGATCGTCCGCGATGATCGCGCGAACGGGTGTGCTTACCTCGGCGGTGTCGCGCATCTTTTATTTCTCCTCCGTCCCAAATTAACTGCCGCCTCTCCACGAACAAAACGGCTCTTCTCGCGATCATTAAATACTTCTCCGAGAATAACCATAAGATCGCTCCGAAACAACCTCACTTAATTCACAAAATAAAATGCTTAGATATGCGATTAAAAATTAAGAATTCCATAAGCACGCACGTAAGAGAAAAGACCGGGATCATTGGTGACTCCTAGTTTTGCCATTGCCTCGCGTTTTTGCCGCGTGACCGTGCGGCGATCGCAACCGAGCGCAGCCGCAATGTCGGAGATCGACTGGCCACTTACCAGCAGCCTGACAACTTCGGCCTGTTTGCCCGTCAACCGCGGCGCCGGCGGTCGTTCGCACTCGGGATCCTGCGGATGCGCCAGCGCTTCGATGATGGAACGGCCGAGGTAAGCGTGACCATCTCGAGCCGCCATGACCGCTTGTCGAAGCTCGTCCATCGACTCAGCTTTGCCGACCATGCTCACGGCGCCGTCCGACACAATGGCGCGAAGAATCGCGGGGTTTGTCAGAGTTGTCATCACCACGATGCGCAATTGCGGCCAGCCACTGCGGATTCGTCGCACGAGATTGAGGCCGTCGCCGACGGCGAATGAATGATCCGGCATCGAGAGGTCGGTGACGAGCACATCGCAGGGCGTGCTCCGCAGGCGTTCGATCAGCGAAACGGGATCCGTCGCCTGATCGACTACGGTGACGCCGGCCTGCAATTCCAACGCAGCGCGGATACCAAGGATTACGAATGGATGATCGTCCGCCAGGATTATTCGAAGATTCACCAGGATTTTCTCTCGTTTGTTGTAGGAGTGATTTCGCATACGCAGAAAAATCTTAATGACTCTGCGTCTTCTTTAAGGGCCCCTCGGAACGCATAGCGCGCCAAGGCGGCCATAAAATCACCGCCATAACTCCAAGAAAATCGGATCGTTCTGAATCCTGCGGAGAAACTAATAGTCGATTGCGGATCTATCCGAAAAAGGGAAACCTAAATACCCACAATGAATATTTCTATTTTTTAAGTGGCGCAATTTCCGTGGAAACTGGCGACTCGATCATTCGCCGCGGAATTCCGACGCGCCGTCTCGCCCAATCACTTGAGAGACCCTGCGCGCCCGCCCGTGGCATTGCCAACGACCGGCGCTGCGGTTCATCAAGTTGCGTCGCAAGCGCGCGCCGTCCTCACTTTGGCTTCACGCGCCGCGCGCGGAAACACCGGCAACGCGACCAATGCGCATATGCTGGTCACGGCCCACACCATCGGCCACGAACCGATCGACAACAGCGGCGGAATCGCCAGCGGCGTCAGGAACAGCGTAAGAAACACACAGGTGTTGCCGATCGCGAGCGCGGTGCCCGCACGGCTTGTCCCTGCCAGCGTGGCGAGTTCCGTGAAGGCCACGCCGTGCCATGCCGACGCGCTCACACCGCCCAACACGACCATCACTGCGAATATTGCCGTCATCGCCATGTGATGCATGCCGACGAGGCCCGTCAGCAGCGCGAGCGAGGCGAACAGCACCGCGGTCAGCAGACTACAGGCGCGCATGTAGGCCCGCCGGTTGCCGCGCCGGTCGGTCCAACCGCCGCTCCAGACCCGCGCGATCGCAGCGCCCGTTTGCACCGCGGCCATCGTCACGCTGATCGCCAGCACGCCGGCGCGGCTGAAATCGTGAAGAAACACCGTGCCGAACGTCACCACAGCGAGTTGCGGCACGCACAGCGCGCCGGCGCCAAGCGCCACGCGCCAGATGCCGATGTCGCGCAACGGCGAGACCCTGGCCGGCGCGCCGCTCGCCGCTGCCGTGTCGCGGGCATCAAGCGCGCCGTCCGCATCGGTATGAGAAGGTTCGTGCAGCCAGCGCCACGCGAACGCCGCCGTGATCGCGCACGCGAACGCCAGCACGCTATAGGCGCTCGCGAAACCGAAGCGCGACGCGAGCACCGGCAGCAGCAATGCGCCCAAGCCGCCGCCCGCGGGCACCGCCGTCTGGCGGATACTCATGGCCAGGCCGCGCTCGCCCTCGCGAAACCAGGCCATCACCGCGCGGCCGCTCGAACCGTTCACGCTGCCGCCAAGCAACCCGACCAGCAACAGGCCGAGCGCGAGCATCGTCACGCTCGGCACATGCGCACCGGACGGCACGACGAACCGCGCGAGGCCGGCCAGTGCGGCCGCGGTCGAAAGTAGTCCGAGCAGCAGGACGCGCCGGTCGCCCCAGCGGTCGGTCAACATCCCCCACGGCAATTCGCTGACCGCGATGCCGAGGCCTAGCATGCCGAGCACGAGGCCCAGCCCGTCATTGCCCAGGTGATACCCCGAGCGCAAGAAAACCGCTGTCGTCGGAATTCCCGAGAACGCGGCCGAAAAACTCGCGTTCGCGGCGAATCCGACGCCCAGCACTTTCCATCGATGACTTGCCGTTCGCCCGCCGGACAAACCCAAGCCCGCAATTGTTTCGGTTCCCATGACACCCCTCCGCAAAGAATCTGGGGGTATCCTACGGCTGAGGCTTCCATCGGAAAAGCCGGAAATATAGATAGCATCCATCGGATATGCCGAATCATGACCCAACGTGGATTTGACCTGACGCAGTTGCGGACCTTTGTCGCCGTCGCCGAATCGGGCAGCGTTTCGGCGGGCGCGGAGCGGGTGTTCCTGTCGCAGTCTTCCGTGAGCGAGCAGTTGAAAAAACTCGAGGAGCGCGCCGGCCAGCCGCTGTTCGTGCGCAGCAAGCAGGGCGTGAGCGCCACGCCCGCCGGCAGCCGGCTGCTCGACCACGCGCGGCGCATCATCGCAATGAGCGAAGCCGCGTTCGAAGACCTGCAAGGCCGCTCGCTCGACGGCGAGTTGCGCATCGCCATCACGGACTACTACCGTCCGCACGACATCGCGCGCATTCTCAAAACGTTCTCGGAACAGCATCCGCGCCTGAAGCTGCACGTCACGGTGCTGCCGAGCGCGGTGATCGACAGCAACGCGGGCGACGATGCGTCGTTCGACATCGGGCTCTCGCTGCGGCTCGTCACGGACAACACACGCGCCACGGGCCGGCGCACCGGCGCGCAAAGCACGGTTGTGCGGCGCGAGAAACTGCTGTGGGTCAGTGCGGCCGATTCGGGCACGCGACCGGCCACGCCCTATTCGCTCGTTTTGCTGCCGTCGAGCTGCCAGTTGCAGCGCTTCGTCGTGAAGCTGCTGGACGAGCACAAGGTGCCGTATGTGGTGTCGCACTCCGCATCAGGCGTGGCCGGTTTGCAACTCGCGCTGAAGGCCGGGCTCGGCATTTCCTGTCTGAACGAATCGTCGATTGGCGGCGGCGTCGTGGCCTGTCCGGCGAGCGTGGGCTTGCCTGCGTTGCCCGCCGTCGAGTTTCATCTGTTGCCTGGGCGAATCGGCGAAACCGAACTCGTCAGCAATGCTCGCACGGCCTTGATGGCGCTCTTCAGTTGACTCATCGATGATGGGCGCACGCCGTCTCGCCGAAGCCCGCCGGTCATCATCAAACAATCACATTCGCGCGATAACGTCGGGCCGTGAGACGATTCACACTGGAAATGTTGAAAGCCCCCTAAGCGACGCCTATGATGATCAGGTGTCCCGTCGAATGAGCTTTTGTTGCTATTGACGCTTCGACTGAATTCCTGCAACCTCGTACACGCTGCTGAACGTTTCAAGCGTTAATTCCCGCAGCCCGAAAGCCGCCACCCACCGGCGCATTCAGGCAGATCGTTGTTTATATAAAGCAATCGCATCGCCGCAGCGAATCACCACTCGCCGTCCAGAACAAGTCCGTTTCGATTTGCTGTTCTTGCAGTCGCTATACAAGAAAAATATCGGCAAAGTTGACATACGTCATCCGTCGGTTTCACAAGCGAATCCACGTGCGAATGCGCGAGAGATAATCGAGAACAAAGAACGTTCCCCAATCGAGGCCTGGCGTGCATCGTCGAACTATCGGATCGTCGGTTCTGTTTGTGCTTTATGTCATATGGAGCGGCGTGGCGCTCGCCGCCGACGCGTCCGGCGCCATACCCTCGGCCATGGACGAGCGCGTGCGCGCCTGCACCTCGTGTCATGGCGTGCAGGGTCAAGGCCTGAACAACGATTACTTTCCGCGCATTGCCGGCAAACCGGCCGACTATCTGTTCAATCAGTTGACCGCGTTCCGTGACGGCGGCCGCACCTATCCGCCCATGGGCTATCTGCTTGCCTTCCTGCCCGACGACTATCTACGCAAGATCAGCCAGTATTTCGCCGATCTGCAACCGCCCTATCCCAACGCCGATCAAAGCAACGTCGCGCCTGCCGTGCTCGCTGCCGGACAGCGCCTCGTCACGCAGGGCGACCCGGCCCGCAAAATACCGGCATGCATTGCGTGCCACGGCGCGCGCATGACCGGCACGCAACCTGGCATTCCCGGCCTGCTCGGTCTGCACGCGAGTTATATCGCCGGACAGATGGGCACCTGGCGCTCGGGCACGCGGCACGCGCTCGCGCCGGACTGCATGCATTCGATCGCCGTCAAGCTGACCGACAAAGACATCACCGCGGTATCGAGCTGGCTTGCGCGCCAGCCGCGTCCTGCCGATCCGCGGCCGGCGCCGGCATCCGCGGAGCGGCTGCCTCTCGCCTGCGGGAGCCAACCGCAATGAAGCCGACCTTTCGCTTTCCGGGCGCTCTTCGCACATTGCGCGCCGCTTTGGTCACCATGGCAAAAAGCCTTAACGCGCCGGCGTCGCTCGTATCGAGCTTGCTGGTTGGCGGCCTGATCGTGGCCGGCAGCGCCGCGCTTCTGCGTGCATGGCCTACGCCTGTGCTGATCGCCGAAGCACGCGCCGCCGAGACCAACGCAGCAGCCGCGACGAGCGGCAACGCCGACACGCGGCCCGATATCGTCAAACGCGGCGAGTATCTGGCGCGCGCCGGCGACTGCGTCGCCTGCCATACGGCGCCGCGCGGCAAACTGTTCGCCGGCGGCCTCGCGATGGAAACGCCGTTCGGCACGCTGTACTCGCCGAACATCACGCCGGACGCGCAGTACGGCATCGGCACCTGGAGCCAGGAGGCGTTCTTCAAGATGATGCGCACCGGCCGCACGCCGGAGGGCACGCTGATCTACCCGGCCATGCCGATCGCGCAATACACCAAGGTCACGCGCGAAGACTCGGACGCGATCTTCGCGTATCTGAAGACGGTCGCGCCGGTCCGCGAGCCGAATCACAAGCACACGCTGCGCTTCCCGTTCAACCAGCGCAAGCTGCTGTACGGCTGGCGCACGCTGTATTTCCGCGAGGGCGAGTTCCAGCCCGATCCGACCAAATCCGTTGAATGGAACCGCGGCGCGTATCTGGTCGAGGGACTCGGGCACTGCACGATGTGCCACACCAAGATCAACATGCTCGGCGGATCGTCGCAAAGCGAGCAGTTCGCGGGCGGTCTGATTCCGGTGCAGAACTGGTACGCGCCGTCGCTGACCTCGGACAAGGACGGCGGCCTCGGCGACTGGAGCATCAAGGACATCGTCGATCTGCTGCAAGCGGGCATTTCCGATCGCGGCGCCGTGTACGGCCCAATGGCCGAAGTCACGTACCACAGCCTTCAGTACATGACGGAAGAAGACGTCAAGGCGATGGCCGTTTATCTGAAGACCTTGCCGGACAAGAGCGGCCGCAAGTCCGGGCCGTCGGCGCCCACCAATACCAACGTGTTCGCGCTCGGCGAAAAGATCTATGCCGACAAGTGCGCGCTCTGCCACGGCGCGAAGGGCGAAGGAAAGTTGCAGCATTACCCACCGCTCGCGGGCAACCAGTCGATCGAAATGGACTCCGCGGTCAATCCGATCCGCATTGTGCTGAACGGCGGATTCCCGCCGGGCACGAAGCGTAATCCGGAACCGTACGGCATGCCGCCTTTCGGTCAGGAACTGAACGACACCGACGCCGCTGCCGTGGTCACCTATATCCGCACTGCGTGGGGCAATCACGGCCAGCCTGTGACGTCCCGCGAGGTCAACGAGTTGCGCAACGCGCCGCTGCATTGAAGCGCTGCACTGGAGAAACTTTAGATGGAAGCGAACGATACCCGCAGCGCGCCGCCGACTGATGACGAAGTGGAACGCGTCGTCGCGGCCGGCCCGCATGGCGCGATCGCCGTGGCCGGTGTCGCCACGCTGATCGTGATGGCGATCTGGTTCGGCTTCTACTTCGTCGTGTTTCTGCCGCGCGGGGTCGTTCACTGATCATGTCGACCGATTCCAATCATCAACCGGGCGGCGGCCACGCGGTCGCCTTACGCGCCGAACGACGCTGGGCCATCTTCGCCGTCGCATTGATCGTGCTGATGCTGGCCGTCATCGTGTTCTCCGGGCTGCATTGGGCAATGATGCCGCCCTCGCGCGTCGAGACGATCGATCCTTCGCGCCTGCAACTGTCCGGCGAATTCGTCGAAGAAAATCTCGGCAGCGCGGTCGAGCCGGACGGCTCGGTGGTCGTGCGCTTCATCGCGCAGCAGTATTCGTTCACGCCGCAATGCCTGCTGGTACCCGCCGACACGCCGGTCACGATCCGCACCACCAGCGCCGATGTCGTGCACGGCCTGCTCGTCACCGACACCAACATCAACACGATGGTCGTGCCCGGCTATGTCGCCACGCTCAACACGCGTTTCGACGCGCCCTCCGATCACACCATGCCGTGCCACGAGTTCTGCGGTTTTGGCCATCAGACCATGTGGGCACACGTGAAAGTCATCGACAAAGCCGCCTTCTTCGAGCAGGCCCGACAATCCCGGAGGCTGAGCTGTGTTTCACGCTAAGCGACTCGTTCTCGCGCATTTCTGGCTTGCCTTCATTGCGTTTCTGATCGCGCTGCTGCTCGGCGCCTGGCAGATGCTGGTGCGCAGCCCGCTCGTGCCGTGGGTCGGCGACCCCGAGCTCTACTATCGCTCGGTGACCGCGCATGGTTCGGTGATGGCGTATGTAATGCCGACGCTCGTGTCGATGGGCTTCGGCTACGCGATCGTCGAACTGGCTCTCGCGCAACGCCTCGTCGGTCTCAAATGGGCATGGGCCGCGTTCATCATGCTGGCGGTCGGCGCGGTGATGGCGATGGTGCCGGTGGCGCTCGGCCAGGCTTCGGTGCTCTACACCTTCTATCCGCCGATGATCGGCAGCCCGTTCTATTATCTCGGCGTGGTGCTGGTTGTGGTCGGCTCGTGGATCTGGGTCGCGCTGATGCACGTCAACCTGCGCGTCTGGAAGCGCGCCAATCCCGGCAAGCCGGTGCCGCTCGCGATGTTCGCCAACGTGGCGGGCGCGTATCTGTGGGCATGGACCGCCGTCGGCGCGGCGCTGGAAATCCTGTTCCAGATTCTGCCGGTCGCGTTCGGCCTCACCAACACGATCGACGCCGGCCTCTCACGCATTCTGTTCTCGTGGACGCTGCACGCGATCGTCTACTTCTGGCTGATTCCCGCTTATATCGCCTACTACACGCTGGTGCCGCGCGCGATCGGCGGGCGGCTCTACAGCGATTCGATGGCGCGCGTGTCGTTCATCCTGTTCCTCGTCTTCGCGATGCCGATCGGCATCCACCATCTGTTCGCCGATCCGCAGGTCGGCTCCGGCTTCAAATTCCTGCACGCCGTGTTCACCGGCATGGTGTCGGTGCCGACGCTGCTGACCGTGTTCACGATCTGCGCGTCGGTTGAAATCGCCGGCAGACTGCGCGGCGGCAAGGGCGCGTTCGGCTGGCTGACCGCCCTGCCCTGGCAAAACCCGATGATGCTCGTGATCGCGTTTTCGTTCGTGATGCTCGGTCTCGGCGGCGCGGGCGGGCTGATCAACATGAGCTACCAGCTGAACTCGACCGTGCACAACACGCAGTGGGTGACCGGGCACTTCCATCTGATTTTCGGCGGCGCGATCGTCATCATGTACTTCGCGATTGCCTATGAACTGTGGCCGCAACTGACCGGTCGCGCAATCGCGTCGGTGAAGCTGGTG
This sequence comes from Paraburkholderia phytofirmans, assembly GCF_046028095.1. Taxonomy (GTDB): domain Bacteria; phylum Pseudomonadota; class Gammaproteobacteria; order Burkholderiales; family Burkholderiaceae; genus Paraburkholderia; species Paraburkholderia phytofirmans_A. The sequence goes on along the minus strand of NZ_JAQQDJ010000001.1, from coordinate 742,526 downwards.
CGCACGCAACTGTGGTTGTGGTTCATCGGCATGATGGTGGTGACGCTGCCGTGGCATTACGTCGGCCTGCTCGGTGCGCCGCGCCGCATGGCCTATTACGATTACAACGCGCTCGGCTTGCAGTCGCAGGCGTTCTGGGTCGGCATGTCGGCGGTGGGCGGATTGATCCTCGTGGCGTCCGGCGTGCTGTTCATCTACATCCTCGTGAAGTCGCAATTCGGCCCGCTGGTTCAGCAGCAAGTCTTCCGTTTTGCGAGCGCGGCACAGCCGGTGGACCGTGTGCCGGCTGCGCTCAATAGCTTCGGCTTGTGGGTGGCGCTGATGATCGGACTCACGGTCGTCAACTACAGTGTGCCGATTGTGCAGTTGCTCAGATTGCCGCAGACCTCCGTGCCGGCAGTCGTCGTCGGGGCGCAGCGATGAATCAGGAACGCGTCTTCAGCTTGCGCAACCCATGGTTCACAGTGAGCGTGGGCGGCACGATTGCGATTGCCGTCGTGGGGATACTGATCGGCTTTATCTGGCTGCCCTCGGCAAGCAAGTCGTTCGGCGATCGAGGCTTGTGGGCGACGATCTGCAGCGCCGCGGGGGCGCCGTCGAGCTGGTATGGCGGCGCCAATCTCGCCGGCCCGGCGCCTAGCGATGTCGTGGTCTTGCCGCCGTTGCGGCGCGTGCGGGCCGACGCGAATACGATCGGCCGCGGCGCGACGATCGCGACGCAGAATTGCTCGATGTGCCATGGCGTACTCGGCACGGTGCAGGTCACCGCGCCGGCATTGGCCGGGCAATATGCCGACGTGGTCTACAAAGAGTTGCGCGACTACCAGAACGGCGTGCGCCAGAACGCGATCATGCAACCGATCATCGCCGCGCGCAGCGATCAGGATCTGCACGATCTGGCGGCTTACTACGCGTCGCTACCGAGAGCGCCTGCGGCGGAGACTCTGCCCACCGATGTGGGACCGGATGCGAACGCGGTGAAGCTCGCCATGCAGGGCGATCCGCAGCGCAATATCGCGCCTTGCGCCGCATGTCACGGACAGCTCGACCGCAAGGGCGCGGCGCCGTGGCTTGGCGGACAATCGTCGATCTATCTCGCCGCACAGATGCGCGCGTTTGCTTCCGGCGCGCGGCATAACGACATCAATGAACAGATGCGCAATGTGGCGCGGCAAATGACGTCCGCGGAGATTGATAGCGTGGCGAAATACTATGCGGCTATGCAGTAGCAGTCGCTTTGTTTGCGTGACGTGGTTTGTCGTGACGGCTCAGCACGCCGCAGCGCAAAACAACCTCTGATACTAAGCCGTCGCGAACTCGCCTGCATCGGCCGTCTTCGGCGCAGCAGCCGAACCGCCGCGCCGTCCGGCGAACGAAGACAAAGCCAAAGACGCCGCACCGCTCCCCGTCTGAAACACCGACACAGCCGACGTCAATCGCCGCGCCTGCTCTTCCAGCGAACTCGCGGCAGCCGCAGCCTGTTCCACCAGCGCGGCATTCTGCTGCGTCACCTCGTCCATCTGCGCGACCGCGAGATTGACCTGATCGATGCCGGTACTCTGCTCGAGCGCGGCCGCGGCGATCTCACCCATGATCGAACTCACGCGCGCAATCGCGTCGACGATCTCGGTCATCGTCGAGCCGGAGCGCTCAACCAGTTGCGAGCCAGCCTGCACGCGAGTCGTCGACTCGTCGATCAAGCCCTTGATCTCCTTGGCTGCCGCCGCGCTACGCTGCGCGAGCGAGCGCACCTCGCTCGCCACCACCGCGAAACCGCGTCCCTGCTCGCCGGCGCGCGCGGCTTCGACCGCGGCGTTCAGCGCCAGAATATTGGTCTGAAACGCGATCCCTTCGATCACGCCGACAATGTCGGCAATCCGCCGCGAATCGTCGACGATGCCATGCATCGTGCCCACCACCTGCTCCGTCAGATCGCCGCCTTGCGCGGCCAGCGTGGATGCGCCCTGCGCAAGCGAACTCGCCTGCTTCGCGTTGTCCGCCGTCTGCTTGACCGTCGAGGTGAGCTGTTCGATGCTCGCCGCCGTTTCTTCGAGCGACGCGGCCTGTTCCTCGGTACGTTGCGACAGATCGGTGTTGCCCGCGGCAATCTCGCTCACGCCGGTGTCGATGGATTCCGTGCCTTGACGCACCGAGTTCACCGTCGCGATCAGCGACTCCTGCATCTTGCGCAGCGCGGCCGCGAGACGGCCCATTTCGTTGTCACTGGTCACGACGATCTGGCCGGTCAGGTCGCCGCTGGCGATCCGCTGAAACTGCGCGATGGTGGCGTCGACCGGACGGACGATCGCGCGCACCAGCACCGCGCGGCCGATCCACGAACCGAGCAGCGACGCGACCATGCCGATCGCCACCGCAATACAGATCGCATAAAACAGATCCTGCGCGTCCTGATAGCGTTGCGCGCCGTGATCGAGCTGCAATTGTTCGAGCGTGAGCATCGCCTTTTCGTACGCGCTGTAGAGCGACGGCAGCTTGTGCGCCTGCAATTGCTGGAACGCCGTCTTGTCGCCCGCCTTGAGCGCGGCGAGAGCCGGTTCGACGCCTTCGTGCAGGAAGGTGTCGCGCTTGTCCTGCATATCCTTGATCAGGCGTTGTTCATCAGCGTCCGTGCTCGCGCGGCTCACATAGTGGGCAAGGCGGTCGTTCGAAGCTTTCTGGTACTGATCAAAACGCTTGAGCACAGCGTTTGCGCCGTCCTGATCGTTCAGGTCGACGAGCGATGCGTACGTCGCCAGCGCGAGACGCAGGCGCAGCAACTGTCCGGCGCTGCCTTCGAGGTCGGCGACGGCCGGCGTATCGACGGTGTACATCTGCTGCAACGAGGCATTGCTCGAACGCAGCGACAGCAGGCCGGCGGCGGCGCCGAACAGCAGCACGACGCCGAAGAACACGATCATCAGGGTGAGGCAGGTGCGAATCGACAGATTTTTCAACATCGGGCTTGTCTCCGTTGGGCTGCCTGACCGAATGTTCAGTAAATGCATCGGCCACGCGTGCTGCGCCCAAGCCGAGTCGGCCAGGTCCGCAACTCTTGTCTAAAATTTAAGCGAACGCCACATATAAGGACTACGGCTCAATCGCGAAAAACTTTATGGTGGATGGCGCATGGGCTTGCGATACATCAACATACAGGCGCATATGAAGGGCGATTCGCACCGGGCGTTGCGGGACTACCCGGGTTCTCGGCGAGCGGCGCTTGATGGAAAGTGGCGGAAATGTGTCTACGGAGCATCGCGATGTCGGAAATAGGCTCGGCGCTGGTGGTTTTCGTTCTCCTGCTCGCCGTGACCGGAGTCGGTGTGTGGGTGCGCCCCCTCCTGCCCGAGGAGCACAAGGCGCACGAGACGGTGCAGTTGATCCAACTGGTGATCGGCATGCTGGTGACGTTCGCCGCGCTGGTACTCGGCTTGATGACGGCGTCCGCGAAATCCAGCTTCGACACCGCCTCGAATGATTTGCGCACCTACGCGGCCGATCTGATCGAGTTCGACACCACTCTGCGCGAATACGGCACAGACACCGGGCCGGCCCGGCAGTTGTTGCGCCAGTACACGGCGGCGGCAATCGCATCGACGTGGCCCGGCGAAACACCGCCCACTGGCGACTATCCGAAAGACATAGGATCGCAGGACAACTCGCAGAAACTGGAGAGCGTGCGGCTCGGCGACATGCTGACCGCCGTCGGCCGGGAGTTGCGGACGCTGCGGGCGCCCGACTCCTTACAACAGCGCGCGCTCGATGACGGGCTGAAGCAATACCGGCGCGTCGTGGACGCACGGTGGAAACTCATCGAGGAAGCGCACAGTTCGATTTCCCAACCGTTCCTCAAGACATTGACGTTCTGGCTGGCCGTGATCTTTCTGAGTTTCGGCTTGATCGCGCCGCGCAATGCGCTGGCGCTGGTCACGATTTCGCTGGGCGCCGTGTCGATTGCTTCGGCGATCTATGTGATCGTGGACCTGGATACGCCGTTTACGGGGCCGATCGTCATCTCCAGTTCGCCAATGAGAGATGCGCTGGATCATTTGAGGCGGTGACGGCCGCGCGTGCGTCACGGCAGGAGCGCATCGAACTCCGCAATCCGCCGCGCCCGTTCGATGACCGGCCGGTCGACCAGTTTGCCATCCACCGCGAACGCGCCTTCCGGATGCTCCCGGGAAGCCGCCAGAACGCGCGACGCCCAGCGTCGCTCGTCCTCGCTCGGTGCAAAGCCACTGTTGACCGGGTCCACTTGTCGCGGGTGAATGCACAGCTTGCCGCCGAAGCCAAAGCGCCGCGCAGTAGCCACATGCTCCGTCAGGCGCGCGAGATCGTCGAGTTCCAGTGTCACACCGTCGATCGGCGCGGGCAGACCCGCATAGCGCGATTCGATCACCATCTGCGAGCGCACGTAGTCCAGTTCCACGCCGAGCCCTTCGATGCCGGCATCGCCGCAAAAGTCCACCGTGCCGAAAGCGAGCCGCATGACCGACGGCGCACCGGCTATTTCCCGCATCGCCACCACGCCCGCCACGGTTTCGATCAGCGCGACGATTCGCATCTGCGACGGCAGCCGCGCGGCGACATCGGTGAGTTGCCGCGCGCTGTCCGACTTCGGCAGCATCATCGTGGAAAGGCCGGACGCGCGCACCATCTCCACGTCATCGAGATGCCAGGGTGTGCCCACCGCGTTCACGCGGACGATCAGCCGCGTCAGGTCCGCCGTCGATAGCCAGCGTTGCAGGCCCTCGCGCGCGGCTTGTTTCGCCGCGGGCGCGACCGCGTCTTCGAGATCGATCACCACCGCGTCGGCGCTTGTGTCGAGCGCCTTGGTGAAGCGCTCGGGGCGATCGCCCGGCACGAAAAGATAGCTGCGTGCGTCCATGTTGTTCTCCTGAACGGCACGCGGCGCAAGATTGCTAGTTCGCGTGCCAGTCGCGTTGAAATGTTTCGGAATAACTGTAGCGATCCGCCGGGTGCACGCTGATCGTCAACTCGACCACCTGCGCACGCCGGTTCAGATAGCGGCGGCATAACCACAGCGCGGGCGAACGCGGCTTCGCGTTCAACCGTTGCGCGAGCTTCGCCGGCAGCGCGACCGCGCGGATTTCCTGCTGCACTTCGGTGATCTGCTCGCCGAACTGCTTTTCGATCATCGTGTAGATCGGCACGTGCGTCCGGCCGCTCAGGCCCGTCAACGAGCGAAACGCCGGGTGGACATACACCTCGGTGTGGCAGATCGGCTCGACACTCTCCGGCGACAGACGAATACCCTCGGCCAGCAGCCAGGTTTCGCCCGGCTTTGCGCCGAGCCGTTCGATCAAGTCCGGGTCGTCGATGTCGACAGTCTGCGTCGACGAGATCTCCAATTCCGTGTCGGTCGTATAACGGTGCAGATCGCTCAAGCGCTCCATCACCTGACGGTACGCGGTCTCGCTTTGCGTGGCTTTGACGCGGGTGCCGATGCCGGGCCGCCGGTCCACCAGGCCGCGCTGCTCGAGTTGCTTGATCGCCTGCCGCACCGTGAAGCGGCTCGCGCCGAACTGCTCGCATAGCTCGAACTCGGTGGGCAGCAACGTGCCGATGGGAAACTGCCCGCCCTGAATCTCGTTCAGAAGCGTCTGTGCCAGTTGCATGTAGCGCGGCTGTTGCCCAAGGACTGTCGTGGCCATCTGGATGTGCAAAAAAGTGAAAGGGCGGACGGTTGCCCGCCCGGCCTTATTGCACCACACCCGCCTCCCTCAGCAAAGCGATCCTTTCCGGGCCGTAACCCAGTTCGTCGAGCAGACGCTGCGTGTCCTGCCCGAGATCGGGTGCGGCGCGCGTCGGCAACGGCTCGTCGACCCGCACCGGCGCGGCCACGCCGCGCACCTTGCCGAAGCGCGGATGCTCCGCGTCCACCACACATTCACGTTCGGCGACGAAGGGATTCTCCAGCGCCTCCTTGACGTCGAACACAGGCGCGGCCGGCACGCGGCCGCCGAAGCGTTCGAGCCATTGCGCCGTGGTCGCGGTCGAGAGCACCGCGTCGAGTTCAGTCTGCACCAGATCGCGATTCGCGAGACGCGCCTGGAAGTTGCAAAAGCGCGGATCGGTCACCCATGACGGTTTGTCGATCACTTCGGCGAGCACGCCCCAGAACTTCTCCTTGTTGCACATCAGGAAGATCCAGCCGTCCTGCGTCTTGTACAACTGGCTCGGCGTGAGCGACGGATGCGACGAGCGGTTCTCGCGTCCCGTCACCACGCCGCCGTTCAGATACCACGTCGCGACATAGGCGAGGTTATGCAGCGCGACGTCGAAGAGACTTACGTCGATATCGCGCCCTTTGCCCGAAGTCTTCGCGTCGACAAGGCCGGCGAGCAGCGCCATCGCCGCGGTCGTGCCGGTCATCAGATCGATGATCGACAGACCGAAGCGCGCGGGCGGGCTATCAGGCTCGCCGGTGACCGACAGATAGCCCGCCTCGGCTTGCATCAGATAGTCGTAACCCGGCCATGCAGCGCGGCTGCCAGTTCGTCCATATGCGGACAGATGCCCGCACACGATCTTCGGATTCGCCTCGCAAAGTTGCGCGTAAGTGAGCCCGAGCTTCGCCGGCAGATCGCCGCGCAGATTGTTGAACACGGCGTCGCTCTTCGCGACGAGGTCGAGCAAAACGGCGCGCGCCTCGGGCTTCTTCAGGTCGAGTGTGAGACTGCATTTGTTGCGATTGAACGCTTCGAAGAAGTGGCTATCGCCTTCGCCGAAAAAGTACGGGCCGACCGCGCGGCCCACGTCGCCACCATTGCTCGGATGCTCGATCTTGATGATCTCCGCGCCGAGGTCCGCGAGATGCTGGGTGGCGAAAGGCCCAGCGCCATATTGTTCGATGGCAAGCACGCGCACGCCGGAAAGAGGCAGACTCATATGGGGCTCCGTTCGATCAGTTGCTTGGCGATGATGATGCGTTGCATCTCGTTGGTGCCTTCACCGATCGTGAGAAGCGGCGCGTCGCGATACAGGCGCTCGACGTTGTACTCCTTCGAATAACCGTACGCGCCGTGAATGCGCATGGCCTCGATGCTGTTTTCCAGCGCGGCTTCGGTGGCGAAGTATTTCGCCATGCCCGCTTCCATGTCGCAGCGCTCGCCGCGGTCGTACTTCTTCGCGGCGGCGTCGACGAGCAGGCGTCCTGCTTCGACACGCGTCGCCATTTCGCCGAGCTTCAACTGGATCGCCTGATGTTCGCAGATCGGCTTGCCGAAGGTTTTGCGCTGTTGCGAATAGCTGACCGATTCATCGAGCGCGGCTTGCGCAACGCCGACGCCGCGCGCCGCGACATTGATACGGCCGAGTTCGAGGCCGCCGAGTATCTGTTGCAGGCCCTTTCCTTCCACGCCGCCGATCAACGCATCCGTGGACACGTGATAATCGTTGAACGACAACTCGCACGTATCGATGCCTTTGTAGCCGAGCTTTTCGAGTTGGCGGCTAACTTCGAAACCCGGTCCTTTCTGCACCAGCAGCAAACTCATCCCGCGATGACGCGGCTGCGCCGTCGTATCCGTCTTCACCAGCAGCGCGAGCGTGTTGCCGTGCTTGCTGTTGGTGATCCACGTCTTGTTGCCGTTCACGATGTATTCGTCGCCGACGCGTTTCGCCGTCGTGCGAATCGCCTGCAGATCGGTGCCGCAATCGGGCTCGGTGAGACCGATGCCGCCGCGCCATTCGCCGGTGGCGAACTTCGGCAGATATTTGCTTTTCTGCTCGGGCGTGCCGTTGCGTTGCACAAGCATCGCGAGAATCAGATGCGAATTGATGATGCCGCTCACCGACATCCAGACCCGCGAAATGCGTGCAATGATCTGCGCATAGATCTGCGTCGACAGACCCAGTCCGCCATAGTCGGGATCGATGATGCAGCCGAACAGTCCCATCTCCTTCATCTTCTCGACGATCTCCGCCGGGTAGATATCGTCGTGATCGAACTTGTGCACGTAAGGACGCACCTCGGTTTCGAGAAAGCGGTCCAGCGAGTCGAGAATCAGTTGATCGTTTTCCAGCGTGTCGAGTTCTGTTGCAGTCATGATGACGTCCTTAGGATGCGGTGTGTCCGGCAAGCGTGTCGGCGAGCGAGCGGGCCGGTTGCTCGTCGAGTTGCAATACGGCTTGGGCGATCTGTTCGGCGGCGCTGCGCGAGACGCTGCGTTGCGCGTTCGCGTAGAACTTGGCGACGATGTCGTCGTTGCTGACGGGGCGGTCCGCGCAGCCACGATTGATCGCCTCGCGATGCGCGACGCGCGAGCCGTCGCTGCGCTCCACCACGACTTCGCCGGTGTAGTGGCGCGGGAAGGTCGTGTCGGGGTCGATTTCGTAATCGACTTTTGCGGCGAGCGCCAGCACTGTGGAATCAGCGAGCGCGGCGGGTTCGAGTTCGTCGAGCGTGAAGCGGCCTTTGAGCAACGCAGTCGCAACGATGTACGGCACGCTGAATTGCGCGTCGTAGGCGGTGACCGGTTTGCGCTTTGCGTCGACCGGTTCGCACACGATTTCGACCGTGCCGCGCGGTACTTTGGCGACCACGCGTTGGATCGACTCGAGCGAGTTCGCCGAGAAGCGATGTTCGCGATTTAGTGCGATCGCCGCGTCGGCGACTGCATGCGTGAAGTGGCATGCCGGTAGCGGTTTGATCGCGACTTCGTCGATTTGCCACGTGCTGCCGAGGCCTTCTGTGGAGAGTTCACGACCGGCCGCGTCGAGCGGTTTGCCGAGGTGGCTCGCGTACAGGCCGAAGCGTCCTTCGTAGGCCAGACGTGGACCCGTGAAGCCGTGTTTGGCTAGCGTCGCGGCGGTGATCGCCGAGGCCGCCGCGAAACCCGGATGAGCGCGCTTGGTCCACGCACCGTCTTCGAGGAATTCGAGGCTGCCGGCCGCCATCGAAAGAACGATGCCTTGCGCGTGCGCCACGCGTGTCTCGTCGAGTTGCAGCAGACGCGATGCCGCGACCGCGCAGCCGAACGCACCGACGAGACCCGTCGGATGAAACCCGGCGTCGTGAAATCCCCCCTTCGCCGCCGATGCAACGCGCGTCGACACTTCCATGGCAACGATGTACGCGGCCAGCAAGTCCGCGCCGCTTAGGCCGTCGCGGTCGGCAAGCGCGAGCACGCAGGGCAATGCGCTGGTGGTCGAGTGAATCACGCCACGTGAATGCGTGTCGTCGAAGTCGAGACCGTGAATCAGCACGCCGTTCATCATCGCGGAATCGCGCAAGGCGAGCCGCCGGCCGTAGCCGATTACCGGTGAAGCGCCGCTGCCAAGCTCGGAGAAGGCGGCAAGCGAGACATCCGCATATGGGTAACCACGCGACGCGAATGCAATGCCGACAGCGTCGAGAATCAGATGCTTGGCGCGCGTCTGCACCGCGCGCGGTACGTCGCTCAATCGCAGGCCCAGGCCGAAGCGTGCGTACTGGTCGGACAGGGTGCCGGAGGTATCGAGTGAAGTCATGGGCTTTAACCTTGCTGGGCAGCGGGTAGCGAATCAGAGTCGGTGTCGAGGCTCGGCGAGATCCGCTCGAGCGCATGCTGGTTGGTTTCCACGCGCAGCAGCAGAATCCCGAACACCAGCAACGCGAGGACGCTGCTCACCATGGCCAGCACGCCGGACACGCCGAACGAGTTGTAGAGCAACACCGCCAGATACGGCGTGCTCATGGAGGCGGCGCGGCCGCATACACCGGCCGTGCCGGTGCCGCGCAGGCGCAGTTCAGTCGGAAAGAGTTCGGGGATGTAGGCGAACAAGCCCAGCGTGGTGACCGTATAGATGCAGGTGATCAACACGAAGCCGACGCTGCTGATCGCCCAGCCCGCATGCATGTTCGGATAGATGAAGCCGACCACGATCGTGGCGATCGCGAAGATCACAAGACCACGCGCCCGGCCGATACGATCCGCGCAGAAGAAGCCGACCAGAGCGCCGCCTGGCGCGCCGAACGCCATCAGCGTCGTGAAGCCTAGCGATTGCACGATGGTCAGGCCTTCCTTGACGAAGAAGGTCGGCAGCCATGCGACAAAGCCGTACACCGAAATATTCACGGCGACCGCGGTGAGAATCGCGACCAGCGTGCGGCCGAGCATGGCGTGCGAAAACAACGCGGAGAACGGCGCTTTCGGCACTTCGAGACTTTCGGTGCGCTCGACCGGCGGCAACGGACCTTTCTGTCGCTGCACCTCGCTTTCGATAGCCGCAACGGTCGCCTCGGCTTCGTCGCCGCGGCCCACTGATTCGAGCCAGCGCGGCGACTCCGGCATACGGTGCCGCAGCACCCACACGATGATCGCGCCGACGCCGGCAATCCCGAACATATAGCGCCAGCCCAGAAGCGGAATCACGACGTAGCCCACCGCCGTCGACACCAGCAAGCCGGAATTGATGATGAGCGCGAGCAGAGCGGTCCAGCGTCCGCGTGATGCGGGCGGGATGAATTCGCACAAGGTGCCCGCGGCGACCACCAGTTCGGCGCCGAGGCCGACACCCATGATCAGCCGCAATACGATCAGCCACGTCATGTTCGGCACGAAGCACGCGGCAATCGACGCGATGCCGAAAATCAGCAGGTTGGTCTGGTACGACGAGCGGCGGCCGAAACGGTCGCCGAGATAACCGGCGAAGCCCGCGCCGATCAGCATGCCGAGAAAGGTCACCGAGATGAAAAGCGCGTTCAGCTTCAGATCCGAGAAGCCCGCTTTCACCATCGCGCCGAGGGCGCCGGCGGCGAGATAGATGTCGAAGGCGTCGAGAAAGGCGCCCGCGCTGATGAGGCCGAGAACCTTCCAGTGAAAGGACGCGATGGGCAGGCGATCGAGTCGCGCGCCCGAGTTGACGATACCGATAGCCACCTTTGTCTCCTTGGTGTGCATGCGGCTGCATTGACGCCTGCCGCTTCGTGGCGCCTGTTCAGGCGCCGCCGGAATCCGCGCGCGAGCTGCTCTTGCCGGCAGATGCGCGCTATGTGCTGCTGGTGGTACTCAAACTGCCCGGGCGCCGGCCCGATGGTGCGGCCGTCGACGCGGGGCAACGCGTCGATCAATCGCCGACGCCGTGCCCGCGTGTCGGCACCAGCGCGCTGCGCACGAAGTCCATGATCGGTGTGCCGTCCTGCTTGAACGCGCGGGTTTGCACGGTGACGATGCCCTGCCCGGGACGCGACTTCGATTCGCGCTTTTCGAGCACTTCGGATTCCGCGTAGATCGTGTCGCCGCAAAACACCGGGCCCGTCAGACGAATCTCTTTCCAGCCGAGGTTGGCGATCGCCTTGCCGCTGACGTCGTTCACCGACAGACCCAGCACCACGGCAACCGTCAGGCCGCTGTTGACCAGCAGGCGGCCGAACTCGCTTTTGGCGGCGTAGGCGGCATCGCAATGCATCGGATGGAAGTTCATCGTCAGCAGCGAGAAGTGGATGTTGTCAGCTTCGGTAATAGTGCGCCCGGGGCGGTGCTCGTAGATATCGCCTACCTGAAAATCTTCTAGGTAGCGCCCGTAGCTGGCGCGAATGCGGTTTTTGACTGCGACGTCGGACTCCATACCTGTCTCCTGTTTCGACCAGTTTGCCTGTCTTTGTTACTTTGTCCGTACAAAGTATGATTTGAGTATTGTCGTCGGAGGGCTGAATGTCAAGGCGGTATTCGAAGAGACGGTTCACAACTGGCGTAAATGCGCCGCTGAGGCACGCCAGTGCTTGTGACCAGGTTTATCCCTGGCAGGCGGTCAGGAGCGGAGGCGAAGGGTCTACGTCTGACCTGACTAAGCGACGCGCAAATAAAAACCCCGCTGGTTAAGCGGGGTTTTTTGCATCAGTTCGGTGCGAGTGCGGATGAATCAGAACGGAATATCATCATCCATCTCATCAAACCCGCCGCCAGCCGGCGCGCTCGGACGGCTCGCGCCGCCACCGCCACCACCGCTGCCGCCACGCGCACCGCCGCCCGACACTGCGCGGCCGCCACCACCGCCGCCGCTACGCTCCGACGGCTCACCACGGCTGTAGCCGCCTTCGTCGCCACCGCCGCCCATCGAGCCGCCGCGGCCACCCAGCATTTGCATCTGCTCGGCGACGATTTCCGTCGAATAACGGTCGGTGCCGTCTTGCGCTTGCCACTTACGGGTGCGGATGCGCCCTTCCAGGTACACCGACGAGCCCTTCTTCAGATATTCGGAGACGATTTCCGCGAGGCGGCCGAAGAACGACACACGGTGCCATTCGGTCGCTTCCTTCATTTCGCCGGACGCCTTGTCCTTGTACCGATCCGTCGTTGCAAGGCGGATGTTCGCCACTGCGTCGCCGCTCGGAAGATAACGGACTTCCGGATCGGCTCCGAGATTGCCGACGAGAATGACCTTGTTCACGGATGCCATGAGTTTCTCCTGTTGATTCCGTTACGGGCGGCGCGGCAATACACGGTTCGCGTTTCAGGGCCGGCAGGCCCGAGACCGGAACTGCGCCTCTGCCCGCCGCCGGGTGAGTTCTGGGTAAGTTCGGGATGCGCCGGTTTACGCTTTGCGCGGCGGCTGTTTCATCTTTGCGGCGATTATAAGCCAGCACAAGACGAGCCCCGAACAGGTGAAAAATACCGCGCTTTGCCCGTCCACTTTCAGCAGCCAACCGCCGACCACGCCACCCAGCGCAAGACCAATCGATTGCGTGGTGTTGTACACACCGGCCGCCGCGCCCTTGCGGGTTCCGGGCGCCAGCTTCGACACCAGCGAAGGCTGCGAAGCCTCAAGAATATTGAAGCCCAAAAAGTACACAAAAAGGATCGCCGCCACACTCAGAATCGTATGCGGAGCGACGCCCAATAACAACTGTCCGATCAGGATAAGAGCAATCGCAGAAAGCAGCACGATTTTCATTTTTCCGCGCTTCTCGGCGGCGATGATCGCGGGCACCATCATCACGAACGAAAGGCCCATGACCGGCAAATAGACCTTCCAGTGCGACGCGACGGGCAGCCCGCCCGCTTCGAGAATGCGCGGCACGACGAGGAACAGCGCGGTTTGCGTGGCGTGCAGCACGAGCACGCCAAAGTTCAGACGCAGCAGCTCGACGTTGTGCAGCACTTCGGCGAACGGCGCGCGCACGTGCACCGGCTTCGGCGCATCGGGCACGATCCACAGCACCACGCCGATCGCCAGAATCGAGAAGATGCCGACGAGCGTGAACAGCCCGCTCATGCCGACCCACTGAAACACGATCGGCGCACCGACAATCGCCACTGCGAACGATACGCCGATGCTGCCGCCCACCATCGCCATCGCCTTGGTGCGATGTTCCTCGGCGGTCAGGTCGGCGATAAACGCGATCACCGCCGACGACACCGCGCCCATGCCCTGAATCACCCGCCCGACGATGATCCACGTCATGTCGTGCGCGCCCGCCGCGACGAAGCTGCCGAGCGCGAAAATCAGCAAGCCGGTCGCAATGACCGGTTTGCGGCCGATCTTGTCGGAGACCCAGCCGTAGAAGATGTACAGCATGGATTGGGTCACGCCGTACGCGCCGAGCGCAATCCCCACTAGCAGGACATTGTCGCCGCCAGGGATGGTCTTCGCGTAGATCGAGAACACCGGCATGATCATGAAGAGACCGAGCATGCGCAGCGCGAAGATGGCGGCAAGCGACACGGTCGCGCGCAGTTCAGGCGCGCTCATGCGTGAGGAGATGGCGGACGGATTGGACATCGGGAACGTTCGTTGATTGAGCTGGGCGGCACACCGCGGACGGGCACAGCGGCATAGCGGCCACGACCGCGCGGCTTGCCGCAAGACGGCGGGCCGGCAGCGGCGCGGCACTCGAGCCGACGGCCTTTCTGCATTCCCGCTGGCGCCTCGCGGTGCTTCGTGTTGCCTCGCGGTTGCCTTGTACTCGCGGAAAACGGCCCCAGTTAGACCTCTTCCCGCGGCGCTGGACCGCTGCCTTACAGCACGCCTCAACGCCTCTTCAGGCTGTCAGGAAGCCGTAACGGCGGTCTTGAAAAGTCGTTATAGTAGCAGGTTTAGCCTCTTCCTCTTTCCGCCAGTTCATGGAATAAATCCGTGGAACAAATCCGTATTCGTGGGGCTCGCACCCACAACCTGAAGAACGTCAACCTCGATCTACCCCGTCACAAGCTCGTTGTCATCACGGGCCTTTCAGGCTCGGGCAAATCGTCGCTGGCGTTCGACACGCTTTATGCGGAAGGGCAACGGCGCTACGTCGAAAGTCTCTCCGCCTACGCTCGCCAGTTCCTGCAATTGATGGAGAAACCGGACGTCGATCTGATTGAAGGCCTGTCGCCGGCAATCTCGATCGAACAGAAGGCGACCTCGCACAATCCGCGTTCCACGGTCGGCACCGTCACCGAGATTCACGACTACCTGCGGCTCCTGTTCGCACGGGTCGGCACGCCTTACTGTCCGGACCACGAAATCCCGCTAGAAGCGCAAAGCGTCTCGCAGATGGTCGACGCGGCGCTCGCGTTGCCGGAAGAAACCAAGCTGATGATCCTCGCGCCCGTCGTGGCGAATCGCAAAGGCGAGCACGTCGAACTGTTCGAGGAGATGCAGGCGCAAGGCTTTATCCGCTTCCGCGTGCGCTCGGGCGGCGGCACCGCTAATGAAGGCGTCGCGAAGATCTATGAAGTCGACTCGCTGCCGAAGCTGAAGAAGAACGACAAGCACACCATCGACGTGGTCGTGGACCGCCTGAAAGTGCGCCCCGACATGAAGCAGCGTCTGGCCGAATCGTTTGAAACGGCATTGCGCCTCGCCGACGGTCGCGCGATCGCGCTCGAAATGGACACGGACAAGGAGCATCTGTTCAGCTCGAAGTTCGCCTGCCCGATCTGCTCGTATTCGCTGCAGGAACTGGAGCCGCGCCTCTTCTCGTTCAACAACCCGATGGGCGCATGCCCGGAATGCGACGGGCTCGGCCAGATTACCTTCTTCGATCCGAAGCGGGTGGTCGCGCATCCGTCGCTGTCGCTCGCGGCCGGCGCGGTGAAGGGCTGGGACCGGCGCAACCAGTTCTACTTCCAGATGCTGCAGAGTCTCGCGGCGTTCTACGAATTCGACATCGACACGGCCGTCGAAGACTTGCCGGAGAAGGTCCGCAAGATCCTGCTGTTCGGTTCGGGCAAGCAGGAGATCCCGTTCTCGTACATCAACGAACGTGGCCGCACTTCGGTGCGCGAGCATGTATTCGAAGGGATCATCCCGAATCTGGAGCGGCGTTACCGCGAGACCGATTCGGTCGCGGTGCGCGAGGAACTCGCCAAGTATCAGAACAATCAGCCCTGCCCGGCTTGCGCCGGCACGCGTCTGCGGCGCGAAGCGCGCTTCGTGCGGATCGGCACGGACGGCGATGCGCGCGGCATCTTCGAGATCAGCGGCTGGCCGTTGCGCGACGCGCTCGGTTATTTCCAGACGCTGCGCCTGGAAGGCTCGAAGCGCGAAATCGCCGACAAGGTGGTCAAGGAAATCGTCGCGCGGCTGATGTTCCTGAACAACGTCGGGCTGGATTATCTGTCGCTGGAGCGCAGCGCGGAGACGCTGTCCGGCGGCGAGGCGCAGCGCATTCGTCTCGCGTCGCAGATCGGCTCGGGCCTGACCGGTGTGATGTACGTGCTGGACGAGCCGTCCATCGGCCTGCATCAGCGCGATAACGACCGGCTGATCGCCACGCTCAAGCATCTGCGCGACCTCGGCAACTCGGTGATCGTGGTCGAACACGACGAGGACATGATCCGCATGGCCGACTACGTGGTCGACATGGGGCCAGGCGCGGGCGAACACGGCGGCATGGTGATCGCCGAAGGCACGCCCAAACAGGTGCAGGCGAACGCGGCGTCGATGACCGGGCAATACATGTCCGGCGCGCGCAACATCGAGTTCCCGGACGAACGCAAGCAGCCCGACGACAAGCGTCTGCGCATCGTCGAGGCGTACGGCAACAATCTGCAGCACGTGTCGCTCGATTTGCCGGTCGGCTTGCTGACCTGCGTGACCGGCGTGTCCGGTTCGGGCAAGTCCACGCTCATCAACGACACGCTGTACCACGCGGTCGCGCATCACCTGTACGGCTCGGCCACGGAGCCGGCGCCGTATGAATCGATCGAGGGCCTCGAGCACTTCGACAAGGTCATCAACGTCGACCAGTCGCCGATCGGCCGCACGCCGCGCTCGAACCCGGCCACCTACACGGGCCTCTTCACGCCGATCCGCGAACTGTTCGCGGGCGTGCCGGCGGCGAAGGAACGCGGCTACGAAGCCGGCCGTTTCTCGTTCAACGTGAAGGGCGGCCGCTGCGAATCCTGCCAGGGCGACGGCGTGCTGAAGGTCGAGATGCACTTTTTGCCGGACGTGTACGTGCCGTGCGACGTCTGTCACGGCAAGCGCTACAACCGCGAAACGCTCGACGTCCAGTACAAAGGCAAGAACATCAGCGAAGTGCTCGACATGACGGTGGAGAACGCTTATGAGTTCTTCAAGCCGGTGCCGGTCGTCGCGCGCAAGCTGAAAACCTTGCTGGACGTGGGTCTGGGCTATATCCGGCTGGGCCAGTCGGCCACCACGCTGTCGGGCGGCGAGGCCCAGCGCGTCAAACTATCTTTGGAACTGAGCAAGCGTGACACGGGTCGCACGCTATACATACTTGACGAGCCGACCACCGGCCTACATTTTCATGACATCGCGTTGTTGCTCGAAGTGATTCATCGATTACGCGACCAGGGTAATACCGTCGTGATCATCGAGCATAATCTCGATGTAATAAAGACTGCGGACTGGGTCATCGATCTCGGCCCGGAAGGCGGGGCCGGCGGCGGGCAGATCATCGCTCAAGGCACGCCGGAACAAGTTGCAAAGTCAAAGGCAAGTTTTACCGGCAAGTACCTGGCGCCTCTGCTGAAACGCGCGGCCAGTAAAAAGTAACGCTGCACAACTCGGGTTGGAGACGGAATAAGCCATGGCCAAGCGGAATCAGGCGCGCGACGACGGGCAAGTGCAGGACCTACGCCCACGCCCGGTCAGGCTGACGAGCGACATGAGCCTGCCGAAGCTGTCGGCGGTCGAAATCGGCAGTTATATCGTGATGCTGTTCGGCATGTGGGCGGTGATCGAACTTCGGCTGCTCGGCGCCTTGCTCGCCGGGCTGCTGGTGTTCCAACTGGTTCACACGATCGCGCCGCGCATCGAGCGCCACATGTCGAGCAAGCGGGCACGCTGGCTCGCGGTGGTCTTCCTGGCCACGGTGATCGTGGGCGCGCTGACGGGGCTCACGCTCGGCATCATCGAGCATTTCGAGAACGACGTGCCGAGCGTGCAGAAGCTGCTCGACCAGGCCATGCAACTGATCGACCAGGCGCGCGGCCGGATTCCGCAATTCGTCGCCAACTATCTGCCGGTCGATACCGAACAGATGAAGACCAAGGCGGCGGAGCTGATGCAGACGCACGCCAACATGCTCCAGCAAAGCGGCAAGACGGCGGCGCGCGCGTTCACGCATATCCTGATCGGCATGATCATCGGCGCGATCATCGCGGTCGGCGCGCAAAAGCATATGCAGCGGCTGCCGCTATCTACGGCGTTCGTCACACGCGTGACACGTTTCGCCGATGCGTTCCGCCGCATCGTGTTCGCTCAGGTGAAGATTTCGGCGATCAACGCGGTCTTCACCGGCATCTTCCTGCTGGTGATTCTGCCGATCTTCCACGACACGCTGCCGTTGTCGAAGACGCTGGTGCTGGTCACGTTCATCGTCGGCTTGCTGCCGGTGATCGGCAATCTGATCTCGAACACGATCATCGTCGCGGTGGCGCTCTCGGTGAGCTTTCCGGCAGCGGTCATGTCGCTCGTGTTCCTGATCCTGATTCACAAGCTCGAGTACTTCCTGAACGCGCGCATCGTGGGCGGACAAATCGAGGCGCGCGCGTGGGAATTGCTGATCGCCATGCTCATCATGGAAGCCGCGTTCGGTCTTCCCGGCGTGATCGCGGCGCCAATTTTCTATGCGTATATCAAGCGGGAATTGATTTACTTGCGGTTGGTTTGAGGCGGCGGCGAGCGGCTCGTAACGCTGATCGGCGGATAAGAAAAGCGGCACTTCGGTGCCGCTCTTTTCATGTTCAGAAGTCGATACGCGCGTTCAGTGACAACGTGCGCGGATCGCCCGGCGTCACATAGTCCGCGTATTGGTACTCCCAATAGCGGCGATTGAGCAGGTTGTCGATCGCCGCGCGGAACGTCACGTCATAGCCGCCAATGCGCGTCGCATAGCTCGCCCCGAGATTGACCAGCATGTAGCCTGGCGTATCCAGATTGCCGGACGGGCGCACTCCCGTATTGCCCGTGAACTTCGCGTCGGCGCCGATGCGCAGCCCCGGCACATACGGCACCGAGTACGTCGCATGCCCCGCCACCACGAACTGCGGCGCGCCGGCCACGCGGTTGCCGTTATTGGCCGCGCCCTTCTCGTACTTCGTATTGATCCACATGAGATCGCCGCCGACGTTCCAGCTCGCGCCGAGGCGCACATCGCCGCCGAACTCCACGCCCTGAAAGATCGACTC
Source organism: Paraburkholderia phytofirmans (assembly GCF_046028095.1). Lineage (GTDB taxonomy): Bacteria > Pseudomonadota > Gammaproteobacteria > Burkholderiales > Burkholderiaceae > Paraburkholderia > Paraburkholderia phytofirmans_A. Next base: position 723,936 of record NZ_JAQQDJ010000001.1, on the reverse strand, counting down.
GCCGTCCTGCATGTAGACGTTCGCGCTATTCGCGTAGGCCGAGCCGCGTTCGATGCGGAACAGCGCGGCCGTCGCGCTCCAGCGCTCATGTTCGCTCTTGATCCCGACTTCGTACTGCTTGCTGCGCAGCGGCTTGAGCAGCTCGCCGTGGTTCGCGTAGGTGTCGCCCACCACGGTGCCCGCTTCCAGCGACTCCACGTAGCTCGTGTACAGCGTTGTGGTCGGCGCGAGCTTGAACATCAGCGCCACGGTCGGCGTGACGACGCCGTTCTGGCTATAGGTCGACGTGGTCGCGCCGGTGGTCGAGTAACCGTGCTGCTCGTAATTCGTGTAGCGCACGCCGCCGAGTACCGACCAGCGCTGCGTCAACTGGATCGTATCGTTCGCGAACAACGCTTTTTGCGTGATGTCGCTGTCGCGATAGGTGTAGTAGTTCGATGCGCTGTAGAAGGTATTGCTGTTCGGCTGGTAGAGGTTGCCCGTGCCGATCTGGCCGAAGAAACTGTTCGCGCCGTAGTCGTTCGTTTGACGCTGATACGCCGCGCCGATTACAAGCTGGTGCTGCAACGGCCCCGTCTTCACGCTGCCTTCCGCCGACACCTGCCACAAACTCAACTGATGCCCTTCCTTCCCGGCGAAGCGGCTATCGGTGTAATCGCCGGCGCTGTTCTGCAGGTAGTAGGTGCTCTCGTTGCGATCGCGCGAGCTTTTGCTGTAGCTGTAGGTCGCGTTCAGCGTCCAGTCCGGGCCGAGGTTGTACTGCAAGCCCGCGGTGTAGAGCTGGAGGTTCGTGTTCAGATGCTGGTCGGGACCGGAGAGGTTGCCGCTGCCGCCGCTCATCGTGTGCGGCAACACCGTGCCCGGATATTCCGCCGTCGAGATCGCGCCGGTGATGCCGCTCGAATGGCGCTCCTGATACAGCGCCCCGAACGTGGCCTTGAGGTCGCGCGTGATGCGCGCATCGAGCGCGACCGAGACGGAGTCGCGGCGCACGTTGCCGTCGTTATAGGTCTTGCCTTCTTCCTGGGTGGCGTTCAGGCGATAGCCGAACATGCCGTCCGGACCGACACGTCCGCCGAGATCCGCATGCTCGGTCCACACGCCGTCGGTGTAATAGCCGATGTCGATGCTGCGCACCGGCGTCGTCGAGACCGGCGGCTTTTTTGTCACGTAGTTGACCACGCCGCCCGGTGCGCCGAAGCCGTACATGAAACCGGTCAGCCCCTTGAGCAACTCCACTTTCTCGAGTTGCTCGTACGGCATGGTGATGCCGTAGCTGTTGAACGGCATGCCGTCGATCTTGAAACCCGACTGCCAGTCGAGTTGCATGCCGCGCACCGTCAGATAAGTGGCCCATGCGTTGTAGGCGTTGCCGTTGTCGGAGACGGAGGCGTCGGTGGCGAACACGTCGCCGAGCTTGGACGGCTGACGATCCTGCAGTTCTTCGCTCGTCACCACGGTGGTCGAAAACGGCGTCTCGAGTTGCGAGCGGGTGCCGAGCGCGCCGCTGCTGACGTCTTCCTTCAGATGCTGCTCAGTGTCTTGCGCCGCCGTCACCTTGACGGCCGGTAGCGCTTTTTCGTTGCTATCCGTCGACGCTGCCGCGTCCGAGGCCTGCTGCGCCCATGCCGCGTGGCTCGTTGCCAACGCCAGACACACCGCCAGATGCAGCGGTCGCAGCGTCAGGTTTTTCTTCCGCTCTTCTACCCCGTTTCTTACGTTCATCGCCTGATTCCGCAGTTTTTTTGATTTCCCCGTCAAATGAGAATGATTCCCATTCGCTGAAGCGCGATGATGCCGAAGATCGAGGCGAATTGTAAGCTTAGAGCTGCGACATTTTGTCGCATATGTGGCGCTTATGCAGGCTGAAACCTGCGCTGGTCAAGACTTTCACCGACACGCGCAGGCAAGAAACTGTTGCGGCGCCACGCCGCACTTACGACAAACTTGCGGCGCGTGGCATGATTCCTTAAGATGAGAACAATTCCCATTTACGCCAACGAACCTCTGTCGTGACACCCCATCCGAAGTCCCGCTCCGTCGCGACGGCTCGCCCATGAGGCGCCAGCTCGTCCGGCTGCACCGCTGGTTCGGTGTCGCCACAGCGCTGTTTCTGTTCGTCGCCGGCCTGACCGGCGCGATCATCGCGTGGGACCATGAGCTGGATGCGGCGCTGAACCCATCGTTCTTCAAAGCCCGCACCGCCGGTCCGGCGCTGTCGGGCCTGGAATTGGCGCGCCGCGTGGAAGCCGCCGATCCGCGTCTTCAGGTGACGTATCTGCCGCTGGCCGCCGAGCCAGGCCATACGCTGCAAATGATGGTGCTGCCGCGGACCAACCCGGCCACGCAGAAGCCCTACCCGCTCGACTTCAATCAGATCGCCGTCGACCCCGCCACCGGCGAGATCCAGGGACGCCGCGAATGGGGCGCTGTCTCGCTCGCACGTATCAATCTGATTCCGTTCATCTACAAGCTGCACTACACGCTGCAACTGCCGTTTACGGGTGGCGTCGACATTGGCACGTGGGTGATGGGGATCGTCGGCATCATCTGGCTGTTCGACAGCGTGATCGCGCTGTGGCTTTCGTTTCCGAGCGTCAAGGCGTGGCGCAAGTCGTTCGCGTTCCGCCTCGGGCGCGGCGGCTATACGTTCACTTTCGATTTGCACCGCTCAGGCGGCGTGTGGATCTGGGGCCTGCTGATGATCGTGGCGCTGACATCGGTGTCGATGAATCTCTCAGCGCCCGTGGTGCGCCCAATCGTGTCGCTGTTCTCGAAACTCACGCCTGATCCGATCAACAACCCTGAAATCCTGCGCGCCCCGCAACCGGGTGACACCGTGTTGAGCCGCGAACGCATCGTGCAGCTCGCCGAGCAGGCCGGCCGCGCGCAGAAACTCAGCGTCGCGCCGGGCGGCATCTACTACGCGGAATTTATCCATGCGTACGGCGTCGGTTTCTACGCGACCGGCAACGATCACGGCGATTTCGGCCTCGGCAATCCGTGGATGTATTGGGACGCGGCAACCGGCAAGCAGCTCGGCGCGCAGATTCCTAGCAAAGGCACGGCGGGCGATATCTTCGTGCAGGTGCAATTCCCTCTGCATTCGGGACGCATTCTCGGACTCGGCGGACGGATTCTGATTAGCGCGGTCGGCATCGCGGTCGCCGTGCTGAGCGCGACGGGACTGCTGATCTGGCTGAAGAAGCTGAACGCGCGCCGCCGTTCGGCGCAAAACGCCAACGTCGCGCGTGACGCGGGTCGGTCCGCGGCGCGCTCCTGATAGCGAACACGCGAAGCGGACAGTCCGCGGCGTACCGCTCACCCAAACAAAAAAGGCGGCGCCGGAATCATCCGTTCGCCGCCTTCTTCCGCGCAAATTTGCTAGCCGTAGCGCCTAGCGGAACACCACCGTCTTGCTGCCGTTCAACACGACGCGATGCTCCACGTGCCACTTCACCGCACGCGCCAGCGTCACGCACTCGACGTCGCGGCCGATCGCCGTCAGCTGCTCCGGCGTCATGCTGTGGTCAACGCGCTCCACTTCCTGTTCGATGATCGGACCTTCGTCGAGATCCGTCGTCACGTAATGGGCGGTCGCGCCGATCAGTTTCACGCCGCGGTCGAACGCCTGGTAATACGGCTTCGCGCCCTTGAAGCTCGGCAGGAACGAGTGATGAATGTTGATCGCGCGGCCCGCCAGCGCTTCGCACAGCTTCGGCGACAGAATCTGCATGTAGCGCGCAAGAACCACCAGGTCGGCTTGATGCTCGTCGATCACTTCGAGCACGCGCGCTTCCTGCGCGGCCTTTGCGTCGGGCGTGGCGCCCAGCAGCGGGAAATGATGGAACGGAATGTCGTAGCTGGCCGCGAGCTGATAGAACTCTTTGTGGTTCGAGATGATCGCCGGAATCTCGATCCCCAACTGGCCGGTGCGGTAGCGGAACAGCAGATCGTTCAGGCAATGACCGATCTTCGACACCATGATCACCACGCGGGGCTTCACCGACGCGTCGTGCATCTCCCAACGCATACCGAACTGCTCGGCGAGCGTCGCGAACGACGTGCGCAGCGCCTCCAGACCCGGATCGCCGCCCACCTGCTGGAAATGCACGCGCATGAAGAACTCGCCGGTGCGGCTGTCGCCGAACTGTGCGGAGTCGAGAATATTGCTGCCACGCTCGAACAGAAAGCCCGACACGGCGTGAACGATGCCGGGCCGGTCGGCGCACGACAGTTTGAGGATAAAGCTGTGATCGGTCGACATGACCTGGGTGACTCCCTTCTTCAATGCGTGGTTTGTTCGGTGTGTGTAGCTCGATGCAGCGTGTTTCGGCATGGTCGTTGCGCCCGCACCGATGCGGCGCTCAGGCGCTCAGGCGACGAGCGGCGGCACGAACAAGGCCTCGATGCCGTTACACGCGTCTTCATCGATCCAGCGGCGGCGCAGCAGGCAATCCAGCGTGGCCAGGCTCGCGTCGACGGTCATGGCGCCCTCCTCGATCCAGCGCGCCGCTTCGTCGATGCGCGCGAGCCGGTGTTCACCCACTTCGCCGTCCTGATTGCGCGGCGCGAAATCGGCCGGCAGCGCGAGGTCGTAGATGAAAATCTGTTCGGCCTGCGTGCCTTCCGGCAACGACTGCAGCACATGCGCGGTGCGGCCCGCCACGGCGCGCGCGGCGATCTCCTCGGGAATGCCGGCTTCTTCCCAGCATTCCTTGACGATCGTTTCCTCGACGCCGAAGCCCCAGCCGATCCCGCCCGCCACGACATTGTCGAGCATGCCAGGGTCGGTCGCCTTGGTGTCGCTGCGGCGCGCGATCCACAATTGCGGAGCGCGATCTGCGTATTCTACGACGCCGTTCAGATGCACCGCGTAGGTCATCGTGCCGAAGAAGCGCGACGCCGCGCGTTCGATATACGCGAGCGGCGGCGCATCGAACGCATTGCGGATCGCGTAGGTCTCGTTGCGCCAGCCGGGAATGCGGTCTTCGGCGGCCAGCGCGCCGATCACGGAACCGAGCGCGGCGCTGCGCAAATCGACGGTATTGAACGCGGACGCCAGCTTCACGCGTGCGTTGTCAATGTCGAACACGTCGGGCCAGCGCGCGAGCAAGGGCACATCGCCTGTGCGGATCCAGCCGACCTGTTCGGCGTCGATCCAGAACGGCACGTGCGCTTGCGCGTCGAAGCGGCGCGCGGCGGTGATACAAGGCAAAGTCATTCGAAGCTCCAAACTAGCTGTCGGCGGAAGTCGGCGGAAGTCGGTGGATCTAATCAATCGCGCAACGCGACGCGAATCCCGATCGAGATGAACGTGGCGCCGGCCAGGCGATCCAGCCACACACCGACACGCGGACGGCGTTTCAGCCACCCGCCGATCATCCCCGCGCATACGCCGAACAGCGAAAAGACCACCACCGTCTGCAGCATGAACAGCACGCCGAGTTCGAGCATCTGCAGCGTGACGCTTTGCGTGCCGTGCGGCTGCACGAACTGAGGCAGGAACACGACGAAGAACAACGTCACCTTCGGGTTCAGCAGATTGCCGAGCACGCTCTGGCGGAACACTGCCATCAAAGGCTGCGGCGCGCGTTCGTGGGCGGTCGCGAGACCCTGGCTGCGCAGCGCCTTGATGCCGATCCAGATCAGATACGCGGCGCCGGCCAGCTTGATGACTTCGAAGGCCACCGGCGACGAGCGCAGCAACGCGGCCACGCCGAGCGCGGCGAGCGTCGTGTGAAAGGTGATGCCGGCTGCAAAGCCGAGCGCCGCGACCAGCCCCGCCGCGCGACCCTGTGAGATACCGCGCGCGAGCACTTGCAGATTGTCCGGGCCGGGCGCCATGGTGATGGCGATCGATGTGGCGAGAAACAGCAGGAAGTTGGGCATTGTTCTTACCTTCTTGTGATCAGAAAGACGTTCGCAGCGGCTTGTTGGCTGCGAGTGATCAGTGGCCGTCGAACCCAGTGACCGTATAGAGCGCGAGGCCGCCTTCCCTGAGCAGCTTCGAGCCGCCGAGTTCGGGCAGATCGATGATCGCCGCGCCTTCCACTACCACCGCGCCGAGGCGCTCGAGCAGAATCTTGCCGGCCATCATCGTGCCGCCGGTGGCGATCAGATCGTCGATGATCACAATGCGGTCGCCGGGCTTGCAGGCGTCCTCATGAATCTCGACGGTCGCCGTGCCGTATTCGAGTTCATACGATTCCGCGACCCGCTTGTAGGGCAGTTTGCCCGCCTTGCGGATCGGAATGAAGCCGAGGTTCAGCTCATACGCGAGAATCGGCCCGAAAATGAAACCGCGCGCTTCGAGCCCGGCAACGTAGTCGAGCTTCGCATCGATATAACGCTGAGCGAACAGATCGATCAGCACGCGCAGCGACTTCGGCTCCTGCAAAAGCGGCGTGATATCGCGAAACTGCACGCCCGGCTGCGGCCAATCAGGCACTGTGCGAATGTGGCTTTTGATGTAATCGGCCGCAGCGAGCGGCGCGCTCGCGAGCGCGTTGGACATGATGTCTCCGGATGGACCTCGACAGGTCCGATGAAATACTAACGAGAGGCGGCCCGGCTGGCTTGCCTTGCCAGGCACAGAGCGCAAGTTTCAGGCCGCGGCGGCGCCCGCGCGCCGGTGCTTCGAGAGCCGTTCCTCGGCCTCCGCCAATTGTTCGGGCAGGCCGCGCAGCACCACGATGTCGCTCGCGCGCAGCTTCGTGGACGGATCCGGCTCGACGCCGCGAATGCCGTGCCGCCGGATCGCCGTCACTTCGACGCCCACGTCGAACAGACCGAGCTCCGCGAGCGTACGGCCCACCGCGTCCGCCTTTTCGTCGACCGGCACAGATTGTAGCCGCACCTGCTCGTGGCCATCGTCGTCGTCCACGTCGTCGGCGCCGTGGAAATAGCCGCGCAGCAGCGCATAGCGCTCATCGCGCATCTCTTCTACGCGACGCACCACGCGCCGCATCGGCACACCCATCACCACCAGCGTGTGCGAGGCGAGCATCAGACTGCCTTCGACGATTTCCGGAATCACCTCGGTCGCGCCCGCAGCCAGCAGCTTCTCCAGATCGGCGTCATCCACAGTACGAACGATCACCGGCAGCGTCGGCTCCAGTTCGTGAATGTTGTGCAGCACGCGCAATGCCGACGGCGTATTCGCATAGGTGATCGCAATCGTCGCCGCACGGTGGATACCCGCTGCAAGCAGCGACTCGCGCCGCCCCGCATCGCCGAACACGACCGATTCACCCGCCGCCGCTGCCGCCGCGACACGATCGGGATCCAGGTCGAGCGCGACGTACGACAAACCTTCATGCTCCAGCATGCGCGCCAGATTCTGCCCGGCCCGGCCGTAACCGCAAATGATCACGTGACCGCTTTGCTTAAGGCTCTGCGTGGCGATGCGCGTCATTTGCAACGACTGCATCATCCATTCAGTGGACGACAGCCGCAGGACGATCCGGTCCGCGTTCTGGATCATGAACGGCGCGGCCAGCATCGACAGCAGCATAGCCGCAAGAATTGCCTGCAGCATGGTCGCGTCGACGAGATGTTTGTCGAGGATCAGATTCAGCAGCACAAAACCGAACTCGCCCGCTTGCGCGAGGCCGATACCGGTGCGCATCGCGACGCCGGGCGACGCGCCGAACAGGCGCGAGAGGCCCGTGACCATGATCGCCTTCAGCAGAATCGGGCCGACCAGAAAGCCGAGCACGATCAGCGGATGCTCCCAGATCACGCGCGGATTGAGCAGCATGCCGGTGGTGATGAAGAAGAGCCCGAGCAGCACGTCGCGAAACGGCTTGATGTCTTCTTCCACCTGATGCCGGTACGGCGTCTCGGCGATCAGCATGCCGGCGATGAACGCGCCGAGCGCGAGCGACAAACCGAACTTGTCCGTGATGAACGCGCAACCCAGCGTCACCAGCAACAGATTGAGAATGAACAGTTCCTGCGAACGGCGCCGCGCCACCACGTTGAACCAGCGCGTCATGAAGCGCTGGCCCACGATCAATAGCAGCGACAGCGCCACGACGATCTTGATGGCCGCGACGCCGAGCGAGCTGACAAGATCTTCGGAGTTGCCGCCCAGCGCGGCGATGATGATGAGCAGCGGCACCACCGCCAGATCCTGAAACAGCAGCACGCCGAAGATATTGCGGCCATGTTCGGTCTCGATCTCGAGCCGCTCCGCCAGCATCTTGCTGACGATCGCCGTCGACGACATGGCGAGCGCGCCGCCAAGCGCCACACTCGCTTGCCACCTGATGTGCACCCAGCGCTCCAGCACGAAGCCGAGCGAGACGGCCACTGCTATGGTGCCGATCACCTGGAGTAGCCCGAGCCCGAACACGAGCCGGCGCATGGAGCGCAGCTTGGCGAGCGAAAACTCCAGCCCGATCGAAAACATCAGGAACACCACGCCGAACTCGGCGAGGTTCTGCGCGCCCGCCGAGTCGGGAATCAGACCGAACGCATGCGGACCGACGACGATGCCCACCGTCAGATAGCCGAGCATCGGCGGAAGATTCAGAAAGCGAAACACCACCACGCCTGCCACCGATGCGAGCAGCAGGAACAGCGTCATTTCGAGGGGGGAAATCATCGGCAAAAACGCATCGGCAAAGCGTCCTCGTTCGTCAGCGGAACCGCGCACGCAAAGCGCCGTGCGACAAGGTTGATGGGCCGTTAAAGGCAGCGAGAGAGACAGCGGCTTGGCACAGCAGGCCCGGCGCGGCGAACAGGCGCCTTTGCTATACTTCGCGAATGATAGCGAAAATCAATGGCGACCGGGCACTCGCGCTCGCTCGCGACGTGCTCGACATCGAAGCGGACGCCGTGCGCGCGCTTCGCGATCAACTCGACGATGGTTTCGTCGGGGCGGTCGACTTCATCCTGGGTTGCCGCGGGCGCGTAGTCGTTTCCGGCATCGGCAAATCCGGCCACGTGGCCCGTAAGCTCGCGGCCACGCTCGCCAGCACCGGCACGCCGGCGTTCTTCGTGCATCCCGCTGAAGCCAGCCACGGCGACCTCGGTATGGTCACCGCCGACGACGTGTTCCTCGCGCTCTCCAATTCCGGTGAAACCGAAGAACTCGTGGCGATCCTGCCGCTCATCAAGCGGCTCGGCGCGAAGCTGATTGCCATGACGGGCCGTCCGTCATCGAGTCTCGCACAACTCGCCGACGTGCACCTGAATTCCGGCGTGTCGAAAGAAGCCTGCCCGATGAATCTTGCGCCCACTGCAAGCACCACCGCCGCGCTCGCGCTAGGCGACGCGCTCGCGGTCGCGGTGCTCGACGCGCGCGGCTTCGGCCGCGACGACTTCGCGCGCTCGCATCCGGGCGGCGCGCTCGGCCGGCGCCTGCTCACTTATGTGCGCGACGTGATGCGCACCGGCGACCAGGTGCCGAAGGTCACGCCCGACGCCACCGTGCGCGACGCGCTGTTTCAATTGACCGCCAAGCGCATGGGCATGACCGCGATCGTCGATCAGGACGAGCGCGTCGCCGGCATCTTCACCGACGGCGACTTGCGCCGCGTGCTCGAACGCGACGGCGATTTCCGCGAATTGTCGATCGCCTCGGTCATGACCGCCGGCCCGCGCACCATCGGTCCGGATCAACTCGCGGTCGAAGCCGTGGAACTGATGGAGCGCCACCGCATCAATCAGATGCTGGTCGTCGACGAAGCAGGCAAGCTGATCGGCGCACTCAACATGCACGACCTGTTCTCGAAGAAGGTGATCTGATGGCCATTGCTCCGCCCACCGCGACCGAACGCGCAAGCCGCGTCAAGCTGATGATTTTCGACGTCGACGGCGTGCTGACCGATGGCGGCCTGCTTTTCACGGCGGAAGGCGACACGATGAAGGGCTTCAACTCGATGGACGGCCACGGCATGAAGCTGCTACGCGAAGCCGGCATCGACACGGCCATCATCACCGGGCGCAAGTCGGGCATCGTGGCGGCGCGGGCGAAAGAGATGAACGTCACGCATGTCTACCAGGGCATTCAGGACAAACCGGCGGCCTTCGCGGATCTGCTGAGCGCAACCGGTCTGACGGCCGAAGAATGCGGCTACATGGGCGACGACTGGGTCGATCTCGCCGTGATGCTGAAGGTCGGCTTCGCGGCCGCGCCGGCCAACTCGCATCCTGAAGTGATCGCGCGCGCCCACTGGGTCAGCGAGGCACGCGGCGGCCACGGCGCGGCGCGTGAAGTCGTCGATACGCTGCTGCGCGCGCAGCACAAATACGAAGCGCTGCTCGCGGCCGCCTGTAGCGGCGAACAGCGGGGCCTCGTCGGATGAACCAGTTTCGCCTGACGTCGCTGATTCCGCTGGTCGCCATGGCTGCGCTCGCCGGTATCACGTGGTGGCTGCTGCAAGCCACCCTGCCCCGGCAGAACGAAGGCGTGGTGCGTCCCAAGGAGCACACGCCGGACTACTTCGCCGACAACTTCTCGGTTTCCGAACTCGATCAGTCGGGCTCGACGCAGTACCGGCTGACCGCCCAGTCGCTGATCCATTACGAAGACGACGAACTGAGCGACCTGGTCAAACCGGCCATGCGCGCGTTCCAGCCGGGCAAGCCGATCGTCACCGCAACCGGCGACACCGGCAAGGTGAACGGCGATGCGTCGATCGTCGATCTGTACGACAACGCGCGCATCGTGCGGGCGCCCGGCTACGGAGATCCGCAGATGCAAGCGGATTCGCAGCATTTTAGGGTGCTGGTCAACGACGATGTGATCGAGACTGAAAAGCCGGTTAAACTTCAGCGCGGCATGTCGGTGATGACTGCCAGCGGCATGAACTACAACAACGTCACCCGGGTGATGCAGCTGTTCGGCAACGTGAAAGGCAACATCGCCCCGTCCGAAGCAGGCGGCAGCTCGCCCAAGCAACCCGGGTAATCCATTCCAGGCGTGACTGCATGAACGAATCGTTCCCCCGTTTTGATACCGGCCGCTCGCGCACCCTGTCCGCGTGGCGCGCCGGACTCGCTGCGCTGCTCGTCGCGTTGCCGCTCGCCGGCTTCGCGCCGCTCGCGCACGCCGATCGTGCCGACAAGGACAAGCCGCTAAACATCGAAGCGGACAACATGACTTACGACGACCTGAAGCAGGTCAACATCTTCACCGGCCATGTGGTCGCCACCAAAGGCACGATCGTGATCAAGGCCGACCGTGTCGAAGTGACCCAGGACCCGCAGGGCTATCAGTACGCCACCGGCACCTCGAGCGGCGGCAATCTGTCGTATTTCCGCCAGAAGCGCGAAGGCCTAGACGAGTACATCGAAGGCACGGCCATCCGGATCGACTACGACGGCAAGCAGGATCTGACCACGCTCACCACGAACGCCACCGTAAAACGCCTGCAAGGCCTCTCCACGGTGATGGACCAGGTGCACGGCAGCGTCATTACGTATGACGGCCAGAACGACTTCTATACCGCGAAGGCAGGCAAAGACGTCGCCGGACCGGGCAACCCGACCGGCCGCGTGCGCGCCATGCTGTCGCCGCGCAATGGCGGCGCAGCGCCGCTGAACGGCGCGTCGGCCACGCTCGCGCCGTCCACGACGATCCAGGGAGCCCCGAACCAGTGAGCACGTCAGCGTCCCTCCCCAATCGCAAGCCGGCCGGCACCAGCAGTTCGCTCGTGGTGCGCAATCTGAAGAAGCGTTATGGCTCGCGCACGGTCGTCAAAGACGTGTCGCTCGACGTGAAAAGCGGCGAAGTGGTCGGTTTGCTCGGCCCCAACGGCGCGGGCAAGACCACTTCGTTCTATATGATCGTCGGCCTCGTGCCGCTAGACGCGGGCGAGATCGATCTGGACGGCAAGTCGATCAGCCTGTTGCCCATTCATAAGCGCGCTTCGCTCGGCTTGTCGTATCTGCCGCAGGAAGCTTCGGTGTTCCGCAAGCTGAGCGTCGAAGAAAACATTCGCGCGGTGCTGGAATTGCAGCACGAAGACAACGGCAAGCGGCTCAGCAAAGACGCCATTACGAACCGCACGGAAGCCTTGCTCGACGAGTTGCAGATTGCGCACTTGCGCGAGAATCCGGCGTTGTCGCTGTCGGGCGGCGAGCGCCGCCGGGTTGAAATCGCCCGGGCGCTGGCTACCAATCCGAGCTTCATTCTGCTCGACGAACCGTTCGCGGGCGTCGACCCGATCGCCGTGCTGGAAATTCAGAAGATCGTTAAATTTCTGAAGCAGCGCAATATCGGCGTGCTGATCACCGACCACAACGTGCGTGAAACGCTCGGCATCTGCGATCACGCCTACATCATCAGCGACGGCAGCGTGCTGGCCGCCGGCGCGCCGAGCGACATCATCGAAAACGAAAGCGTGCGGCGCGTCTATCTGGGCGAGCACTTCCGCATGTAAGCGCATGTGGGATTACCGGCAGTGCGAGCGCGCACCCGCCGGCCCCTCCATGCGGCAACCGCACATCCGCATTTTTGACCCGGGCCGTTGTGCGCCCGTCGCCGCCCAAAAGAGGCGCACGCGTAATTGCGAATGTCGCAAGGTATCGCGGTCGTGGCAAACTCTCTACAATGAATCTCAACTTGCCATGAAAGCCAGCCTCCAACTCCGCCTATCGCAGCATCTTGCGCTGACGCCGCAACTGCAGCAGTCCATCCGGCTGCTTCAGCTGTCCACGCTCGAATTGCAGCAAGAAGTCGCAATGGCGATCTCGCAGAATCCGCTCCTCGAAAACGAGGACGACTGGATCGCGAGCCCGTTGCGCGTAGCGGCCGACGGCTCGCTGATCGCGCAGGCGCCCAACTCTTCCGCACCGCCCGACCAGATGGGCGGTAATACGTCGTCCTCGTCCAGCAGCGAGCGCGCCGAGAACGGCGAGCCGCAGGGCGTCGACGAATACAACGGCCTCGCGGGCGACGGCAACGGCGACGCGTCACAATGGAATCTCGACGACTACGGCCGCTCCGGCAACGCCTCGGACGACGACGATCTGCCGCCGCTGCAAATCCATGAATCGAGCACCTCGCTGCGCGACCACCTGATGGCGCAATTGCGCGTCACCCAGGCGGGCCAACGCGACCGGGCGCTGATCACCTTCCTGATCGAATCACTCGACGACGACGGCTACCTGGCCGCCACGCTCGAAGAAGTGCTGGCCGATCTGCCCGAAGAGCTCGAAGTCGACCTCGACGAAATGAACGCCGCGCTTGCGCTACTGCATAGCTTCGACCCGGCCGGGGTGGGTGCGCGCTCCGCGTCGGAATGTCTCAAGCTGCAATTGCTGCGACTCGATGCCTCGCCTACACGCACGCTCGCGCTGGACATCGTCGCCCACCACCTGGAACTGCTCGCGGCGCGCGATTTCACGCGTCTGCGCAAGCATCTGAAGGCCAACGACGACGATCTGCGCGATGCGCACGTACTGATCCGCTCGCTCGAACCGTTTCCCGGCGCCGCCTATGGCAAGGCCGAAGCGGACTACGTCGTGCCGGACATCATGGTGCGCAAAACGGCACAAGGCTGGCAGGCCGAACTGAATCCGGAAGTGGTGCCGAAGCTGCGTATTAACCATCTGTACGCGAATATTCTGCGCAATAACCGGGGCGATCCGGGTAGCGGTTCGTTGCGCCAGCAACTGCAGGAAGCGCGCTGGCTGATCAAAAATATCCAGCAGCGTTTCGAGACGATTCTGCGCGTTGCGCAGGCAATTGTGGAACGTCAGAAGAGCTTTTTTGTCCACGGCGAAATTGCCATGCGCCCCTTGGTTTTGCGGGAAATTGCTGATACGCTGGGCCTACACGAGTCAACTGTCTCGCGTGTGACAACCGGTAAATACATGCTGACCCCATTCGGGACGCTTGAATTTAAGTACTTCTTCGGATCACACGTTTCGACTGACACGGGCGGCGCGGCGTCTTCAACGGCGATCCGCGCGCTCATCAAGCAACTGATAGGAGCGGAAAACCCGAAATCTCCTCTATCGGACAGTCGCATAGCCGAACTGCTGGCAGAACAGGGCTTCGTGGTCGCACGGCGTACCGTTGCGAAATACCGTGAAGCGCTCAAGATTCCGGCAGTCAACCTGCGCAAGTCTCTGTAGCCCGTCGCCTTCCGTGGCGGGCATTTACCGGCCGCTCCGCAGTTGGCGGACAGGCCGGCCGATGCGACCTGCCAGAAGTCAGTCACCGGGGGGCGACTCAGGCAAGCCGACAGATCGACCGGACCTACGTCATCGTGCGGACCAAGCGGCCATTAGCTTGGAGAAGCACTATGAATCTGCAGATCAGTGGACACCACCTCGAAGTAACGCCTGCGTTGCGCGAATACGTGATCACCAAACTGGATAGGGTGCTAAGACATTTCGATCAGGTCATCGACGGCAGTGTGGTCCTCTCGGTCGACAACCACAAGGAAAAGGAAAAGCGTCAAAAGGTTGAAATCAACCTGCATCTCAAGGGCAAGGATATCTTTGTCGAGAGCTGTGACAGCGACATGTACGCTGCGATCGATCTGATGATCGACAAGCTTGACCGGCAAGTCATCCGCCATAAGGATCGTCTGCAAGGCCATGCGCATGAGGCGATCAAGTATCAACCGGCGCCGCAACTAGACGTGCCGCCGCAATAAGGGAAACCAGAAGGCGTTTTTCATCAGCTCTGCGTTTTTCCCTTAACCAGCGAAACCGCCCGGAACCGGGCGGTTTTTTGTTTCTGGACGCCGCTTCTCGCGCGGCGCCGCAGCATCTATCCACGCTTCAAAAGAACTCAATACGCATTGATGGCGCGCCGCACCATCCGTGGCTACCCTGTTCTATAATGTTCCGGTTACCATCGGGGTCAGGTAAGCTCAACCGGAAGTCGGTCGGCCGGAGTCCTGCGCTTTCGGACTCCAACGCATGTCGCCGTGAGCATCAAACGAATGGAACGCCACTCAAACGCCCCAGCGAGGAGAACCCAGGCCACGTTTTCGCCTGTCAACATGAATCGTTTAGCCAAATTTCTTCCCCTCGAGAACGTCGTCGTCGGACTATCGGTCACCAGCAAGAAACGTGTGTTCGAGCAAGCGGGCCTGATCTTCGAGAACCAGAACGGCATCGCCCGTAGCACGGTCACTGACAATCTGTTCGCGCGCGAGCGCCTCGGATCGACTGGCCTTGGTGAAGGCGTGGCGATTCCGCATGGCCGGATCAAAGGCTTGAAGCAACCGCTCGCCGCGTTCGTCCGTCTTGCCGAACCCATCCCCTTCGAATCGCCCGACGGTCAGCCGGTCTCGCTGCTCATCTTCCTGCTCGTGCCCGAACAGGCCACTCAGCAGCACCTCGAAATCCTTTCGGAAATCGCCCAGTTGCTGTCCGATCGCGAAGCCCGCGAGCGTCTGCATACGGAAGAAGACCGCGAATCATTGCATCGCCTGCTCACTCAGTGGCAACCTTGATGCATCGGCGGTTATCCGCACGCCGGTGATCCGCCCACGTGCGGATACCGTCTGACAAGGTAAGCGGCCCGCGCTAGCGCGGCCGTTGCTTTGTCCGGCAAGCGGCCAACACTGGAGTCACTGGCTCATGGATACGTCCAGCATCAACGCCCAAAGCATTTTCGACGATAACGCCGCCATGCTGAAGCTCAGCTGGCTGACGGGGCATGAAGGCTGGGAGCGCGGCTTTTCTTCGGAATCGGTCGCCAATGCCACGTCGAGCGCCGACCTCGTCGGCCACTTGAACCTGATCCATCCGAACCGGATCCAGGTGCTCGGCGACGCCGAAATCGACTACTACAAGCGCCAAACCGACGAAGACCGCTCGCGCCACATGGCCGAGCTGATCGCGTTGGAGCCACCGTTTCTGGTGGTGGCGGGCGGCGTCGCCGCGCCGCCGGAACTGGTCCTGCGCTGCACGCGTTCTTCCACGCCGCTATTCACTACGCCGATGTCCGCCGCCGCGGTGATCGACAGCCTGCGCCTCTACATGTCGCGCATTCTCGCGCCGCGCGCCACGTTGCACGGCGTGTTTCTCGACATTCTCGGCATGGGCGTGCTGCTCACCGGCGACTCGGGCCTCGGCAAGAGCGAACTTGGGCTGGAACTGATCAGCCGCGGCCACGGCCTCGTGGCCGACGACGCAGTGGATTTCGTGCGCCTCGGTCCCGACTTCGTCGAAGGTCGCTGCCCGCCGTTGCTGCAAAATCTGCTGGAAGTGCGCGGCCTCGGCCTGCTCGACATCAAGACGATTTTCGGTGAAACCGCGGTACGCCGCAAAATGAAGCTCAAGCTGATCGTGCAACTGGTCCGCCGTCCCGATGGCGAATTCCAGCGCTTGCCGCTTGAAAGCCAGACGGTCGATGTGCTCGGCCTGCCGATCAGCAAGGTCACGATTCAGGTGGCGGCCGGCCGAAATCTCGCCGTGCTGGTCGAGGCCGCCGTGCGCAACACGATCCTGCAGCTGCGCGGCATCGACACGCTGCGCGACTTCATGGATCGTCAGCGCCTCGCCATGCAAGACCCCGACAGCCAGTTTCCCGGCAAACTGATCTGAGCCGCAAGACCATGCCGTATCCGCAGCCAGCGGCAGGCCGCGGGTACACGCAAGGGGACCAGATGCTATGATGAACTGTACGGTTTTCACGACCCCATGCGCATAATCCTGATCACCGGTATATCCGGCTCCGGCAAATCAGTTGCCCTGAACGCGCTTGAAGACGCAGGCTATTACTGCGTCGACAATCTGCCGCCGCGCTTCCTGCCGCAACTGGCTTCCTATCTCGCCGAGGACGGTCAAGACCGCCTCGCGGTCGCGATCGACGCGCGCTCGAGCGCCTCGCTCGACGAAATGCCCGCCATGATCCGTGACCTGTCGCGTGCCCACGACGTGCGCGTGCTGTTCCTGAACGCGAGCACGCAGTCGCTGATTCAACGCTTCTCCGAAACGCGCCGCCGCCATCCGCTGTCCGGTTCCACTTCGCACGACGCCGACGTCGGCCTGCTCACCTCGCTCGCCGAAGCGATCGAACGCGAACGTGAACTCGTGGCGGGCCTGGCCGAATTCGGCCATCAGATCGACACCAGCAATCTGCGCGCGAACGTGCTGCGCGCATGGGTCAAACGCTTCATCGAGCAAAAAGATTCAGGCCTCGTGCTGATGTTCGAGTCGTTCGGATTCAAACGCGGCGTGCCGCTCGACGCGGATTTCGTGTTCGACGTCCGCACCTTGCCGAACCCGTACTACGATCATGAATTGAGGCCGCTCACGGGCCTCGACAAACCGGTGATCGACTTTCTCGATGCACTGCCGGTCGTGCATGAAATGATCGACGACATCGAGAAGTTTCTCGTTAAGTGGCTCCCGCATTTCCGCGACGACAATCGCAGTTACCTGACCGTCGCGATCGGTTGCACGGGTGGCCAGCATCGCTCGGTATTCATTGCGGAGACGCTCGCCGCGCGTCTCGCATCGTCGGCGAATGTCATTGTGCGGCACCGCGATGCGCCGGTCGAAGCCGGCGAATCATCGAAGTTAGTGGCTTAACCGGCCGCATCGCGCGGCCTCAACTCGAAGCGTTGCGCCATGTCTTCTACTTCTACTGTGCTTGCCGATGTGCCGCTGTTTCCGCTGCATACGGTGCTGTTTCCCGACGGGCTGCTGCCGCTGAAGATCTTCGAAGCGCGCTATCTCGACATGGCGCGCGACTGTCTGCGTGAAAAAACGCCGTTCGGTGTGTGCCTGCTGAAAAGCGGCGCGGAAGTGGCGCGTGCGGAAGAGCCTTCGGTGCCCGAAGCAATCGGCTGCCTCGCTGAAATCGACGAGTGCGATGTCGAAGCCTTCGGCATGCTGCTGATTCGCGCGCGCGGTACGCGGCGTTTTCGTCTGCTGTCGCATCGCGTCGAATCGAGCGGGTTGCTGGTCGGCATGGCGGAGCCGCTCGGCGAGGACATGCCGCTCGAAGGCAACGAGCAGTTGGCCAAGTTCGGCGCATGCGCGGAAGTGCTCGAACGGATCATCGAGACGATTCGCGAGCGCGATCCGGAAAGCCTGCCCTTTGCCGAGCCATTCAGACTCGAAGATCCGTCATGGGTGTCGAACCGTCTTGCCGAAGTGCTGCCGATCGCGCTGCGTGCTCGCCAGAAACTGATGGAATTGCGGGACGCCGGCGCGCGCATCGACGTGGTTCATCACTACATGCAGCAGCATCAGTTGCTTTGAAGGCGGACGCCGCGCTCCTGGCGGACTGATCAGATCAGCGAGCCCTGCAAACCGTCCAGCAGTTTGCGGACCGGCGCGGGCACACCGAACGAATCGAGATCGCTGAGCGCGACCCACGCGGTGTCGACGTCGCCCAGCGCAGCCAGAGCACCGACTCCGCGATCCAGTTCCGCAAGCCGCGGCTCGATATCCAGCTTGAAATGCGTGAACACATGCGTGAGCGGTGCGAGCGGCGAGACCGCGCCGTCGCCGCCGAAGGCACGCGCACGCTCGGCGAGCGCGGCTTCATCGGCAGCTTCGGGCAGGCTCCACAAGCCGCCCCAAATGCCCGATGGCGGACGCTTCTCCAACATCACCGCGTTGCCGTCGCGCAGCACCAGCATCCATGTGCGGCGCGTCGGCACGGTCTTTTTTGGACGCGCGGTGGGCAGTATGCGCTGGCGTCCGGTCACGTTGGCGACGCAGTCGGCGGCGAACGGGCAGCGCAGGCAGTCCGGCTTGCCGCGCACGCACAGCGTCGCGCCGAGATCCATCAAGCCTTGCGTGTACGCGCTGACGTCGGCATCCGATGCGTTCGACGGAAGCAGCGATTCCGCCAGCGTCCACATTGCGTTCTCGACTTTCTTTTCGCCGGGGAAACCTTCGACGCCGAACACGCGCGCCAGCACGCGCTTCACGTTGCCGTCGAGAATCGTCGCGCGCGCGCCGAACGCGAACGACGCGATTGCCGCCGCCGTCGAGCGGCCGATGCCCGGCAACTCCGCCAGTTCCTCGACCGATGCCGGAAACGCGCCGCCATGCTGCCCGATCACGACTTGCGCGCAGCGATGCAGGTTGCGTGCACGTGAGTAATAGCCAAGGCCGGCCCACAACGCCATCACGTCGTCAGACGGCGCGGCGGCGAGCGCGGCAACGGTCGGAAAACGCGCGAGAAATTTCGCGTAGTACGGAATCACCGTCGACACCTGCGTCTGCTGCAGCATGATTTCCGACAACCAGATGCGATACGGATCGCGCGTGTTCTGCCACGGCAAATCATGCCGGCCATGCTGACGCTGCCACGCGATCAGTCGCGCGGAAAAATCAGACATGATCGGGAAAGCAGATGCTTCAGGCGCGGTGGAAGAAGCAGAACGGGGAGTTAAACGAGAAGGCATTGAGATGATCTAGCGCTGGCAGGTGGGACAGAAATACGTTGAACGCTGCCCTTGCACGATCTGTCTGATCGGCGTTCCACACACGCGGCATGGCAGTCCGGCGCGATCATAGACGAAATAGTCGAGCTGGAAGTAACCGCTTTCGCCGTTGCTGCCGACGAAGTCGCGCAACGTGCTGCCGCCCTTCTCGATCGCGGCGGCGAGCGTCACGCGCACGGCGTCCGCCAACAGCTCGTAGCGCACGAGCGAGACGCGCCCCGCCGCGGTGGTCGGCCGGATGCCGGCGCGAAACAGGCTTTCCGATGCGTAGATATTGCCCACGCCCACCACGATTTCACCGGCCAGCAGCGCCTGCTTCACCGAAACTTTGCGCCCGCGCGTGAGCCGGTGCATCAGCGCGCCGGAGAACGCAGGCGAAAACGGTTCGACGCCGAGACTCGCAAGCAGCGGATGTTCGAGCACGTCGCCGGCTTCGCGCGGGTGCCACAGCACCGCGCCGAAGCGCCGCGGATCGCGATAGCGCAGAATGAACTCGTCGAAGATCCAGTCGATGTGATCGTGTTTCGCCGCGGCCGGCGGATGCGGCACGTGGCGCAGCACCCGCAGCGTCCCAGTCATGCCAAGATGCACGATGAACCAGCCCGCGTCGATCTCGAACAACAGATACTTGCCGCGCCGCTCGACCTTGCGCACCACGTGGCCGCGCAAGGTTTTCGCAAGGTCGGCCGGAATCGGCCAGCGCAATGCGGGCGTGCGCACATCCACGCGCTCAACCTTGCGGCCGGACACATACGGTTCGATTCCCCGTCGGGTAACCTCAACTTCTGGCAACTCTGGCATGTCTAACTGGTCTGCAACTTGCGTGAGTGGTTGTGCGCGTATTGTAGCGAGCGCGTTACAATCGTCCGAAACATTGAACGGATTTCCATGAACTTGTCCTTCGTGAAGCTGTTTCTGAAGCGCCCGGCTAGCGCATTCCGCGTACCGCACGCCGTGTCCGCTCGCCGGATGCTCGGTGCGGCGGCGCTCGCAGTCTGGGCGCTGGCTGCCGTGCCCGCGCACGCGCAGGACCCTTCGCCGGACTCGGACGACACCTCGGTCACCTTGCCGGACCCGCTCGGCCCGGCATCGGCGGAAGATCAGAAGTCCCTGCCCGGCGTGGCGTTGTCGAGCCAGATCGTATTCCAGGTGCTCGCCGCCGAAGTCGCGCTGCAGCGCGACCAGCCGGCGCCCGCCTATCAGACCTACCTCGCGCTCGCGCGCGACACGCACGATCCGCGCATGGCGCAGCGCGCCACTGAGATCGCGCTGGCCGCGCAAAGCCCGTCGGACGCATTGGCCGCCGCGCAATTGTGGCAGCAGTATGCGCCGAACTCGGAACGCGCCGCGCAACTCGACGCATCGCTGCTCGTGTTGTCCGGCAAACCTGACGACGCGGCGCCGATCCTTGCCCGCGAACTCGCAAGGGTGCCCGCCGACAATCGCGGCAGCGCGATTCTGGCGCTGCAGTTGTTGCTGTCGCGCGGTCCGAACCGGATCGGCGGCCTGCACGTGCTGCAGGATCTGCTCAAGAACGACATGAACCGGCCCGAAGCGCAACTGGCCATTGCGCGCCAGCAACTCGTGTCGGACGACGCGCCGGGCGCGCGCAAGTCGCTCGAACAGGCGCTTGCGCTAAAGCCCGACTATTTGCCGGCGGCACTGACGCTGTCGCAAATGGGCCCGGAAGAGCGCAAGGAAGGCATCGCTTCGCTCGAAAAGTACGTGCAGCAAAATCCGAAATCGCATGACGCGCGTCTCGCGCTCGCGCAGATGTATCTCGCGAGCGACCGTCTGGATGACGCGCAGAAGCAGTTCGAGATCATGCACAAGAACAACGCGAACGAGTTGACGCCGCTTATGGCGCTCGCGCTGATCAAGATCCAGCAGAAGAATTTCACCGAGGCGCAAACCTACCTGACCCAGTACGCCCAGCAAGCCGAAAAAACGCCGGGCGCCGATCCGGGCCAGGCGTATATCTACCTTGCGCAACTGTCACTCGAACAGAAGAACGAAGCGGCCGCGAGCGACTGGCTGAACAAGATCTCGCCGTCGAGCCAGCAATATGTGCCCGCGCAGATCACGCGCGCGCAATTGCTCGCCAAGCAAGGCAAGACCGACGACGCACGCAAGCTGCTGGCTAACCTGCCGGCGCCGGACCCGCGCGACCAGGCGCTGATCATGCGCACCGACGCGGCGATCCTGTTCGATGCGAAGCGCTACCCGGAGGCGGAAACACGGCTGCAACAAGCCACGGCGCAATTCCCCGACGACCCAGATCTGACCTACGACTACGCAATGTCCGCCGAGAAAACCGGCCATTACGACGTCATGGAAGCGCAGTTGCGCAAGCTGATCCAGACGCAGCCCGACAACCCGCAAGCGTATAACGCGCTCGGCTACTCGCTGGCCGATCGCAATCAGCGCCTCGCCGAAGCAGACAAGCTGGTCGAGAAGGCATCCTCATTGGCGCCGAACGACGCGTTCATCATGGACAGCGTGGGCTGGGTCAAATACCGGATGGGCGATACCTCGGATGCAATCAAGCTGCTGCGCAAGGCGTACGACATGCAGCCGAACGCCGAGATCGGCGCGCACCTCGGCGAAGTATTGTGGAAAACCGGCAATCAGGATCAGGCACGCGCCGCTTTCCGCGATGCGCGCAAGCTCGAACCGGACAACGACACGCTTGTCAAAACGCTCCAACGTCTTCAGGTGAACGATCTTTGATGAGTCTTTCCCGTCTGATTTCCTTTCCCCGGGCACCGCGTGGCGCGGCGCTCGCTTTCACAGCGGCAGCGGTGGTCGCCTTGGCCGGTTGTGCATCGGTCAAGCCGCAAGGACCGTCCACGTCGAATGCCGCGACCTCCGTCACCGCGCAGACGAGCCGTGCTTACCAGGGGCGTTTCGCGGTCCAGTACAACGATCAGAACGGCCAGCAGCGCAACGCTTACGGCAACTTCTCCTGGCAGGAAACCGGCGACACCGTGACCCTGCAGTTGCGCAACCCGCTCGGCCAGACGCTGGCGGTGGTGACGTCGTCGCCGGCTTCGGCAACGCTGGAGCTGCCGAATCGCCAGCCGCTCACCGCGGATAACGTCTCCACGCTGATGCAGAATTCGCTCGGCTTCGCGTTGCCGGTCGAAGGGCTGCGTTATTGGCTGCAACCGTCGCCGGCGCCCACTTCGCGCGCCAAGACCGAGAAGGATCCCGAGCAACCGTCGCGGCTGAAGCAAATCACACAGGACGGCTGGACGATCGACTATCTGGCTTATGCCGACGCGCCGGCCACCGGCGTGAAGCGCATCAACCTGAGTCGTTCGGAACCGCCACTCGACATCAAGCTCGTGCTGGATCAGTAACCTCGCGCCGCTTCACGCATTTTTTCTTGCGCGACCTTGCCGCTTCTTCGGCGCCATCTGGCGCATGTAGCCTCGACTCATGATTGAAACGACCGATTCGCTGCGCGATTGCCTCGCTCCAGCGAAACTCAACCTCTTCCTGCACATCACCGGCCGCCGGCCGGATGGCTATCACACGCTGCAAACGGTCTTCCAGTTGCTCGACTGGGGCGACACGCTGCACTTCACGCGACGTGACGACGGACTCATCGCGCGCAGCACCGAAATCGCCGACGTGCCGCCGGAACACGATCTGACCGTGCGCGCCGCAACGCTGCTCAAAACGCATACGGGCTCGCCTGAAGGCGTCGATATCGAAATCGACAAGCGTCTGCCGATGGGCGCCGGCCTTGGCGGCGGCAGCTCTGATGCAGCGACGACGCTGCTCGCGCTGAATCGTCTGTGGAAGCTCAATCTGCCGCGCCTCGAATTGCAGGCGCTGGCATTGAAACTTGGCGCCGATGTGCCGTTCTTTGTTTTCGGAAAAAATGCGTTCGCCCAGGGTGTCGGAGAAGCTTTAGACGTTGTACAATTGCCGCCGCGCCATTTCCTAGTAGTGACGCCGAGGGTTCATGTTCCGACTGCAGCGATTTTTTCTGAAAAAGCGTTGACAAGAGATTCAAAACCCCTCACAATTACGGACTTTCCTGCAGAACTTAGCTGCAACACTGAATGGCCAGAAAGTTTCGGCCGCAATGACATGCAGCAGGTTGTCGTAGGGAAATACGCGGAAGTAGCGCAAGTGTTGCGATGGTTTGAAAACGTCGCGCCAGCGCGGATGTCTGGATCAGGTGCAAGTGTTTTTGCCGCGTTCCGCAGTAAAGCTGAAGCAGAATCGGTGCAAGCCAAACTGCCAGCCGAATGGAATAGCGCAGTGACTGCAAGTCTCGATCAGCATCCACTCTTTACTTTCGCGTCATAAGTTTTGCATCGTCGAACGCTCCTCGTTCGGTGAAGCTCAAAGTTAGTGTAGGGGAGTCGCCAAGTTGGTTAAGGCACCGGATTTTGATTCCGGCATTCGAAGGTTCGACTCCTTCCTCCCCTGCCAAAAATTCTCGCATTTCCCTCGCCCCCAGCCTGAAGTAGGTGCACGATGAGCAGCCATGACGGCCTGATGGTTTTTACTGGCAACGCAAATCCCGCGCTTGCACAGGAAGTCGTCAAAATCCTCGGTATTCCCCTCGGCAAAGCAATGGTTAGCCGTTTCTCGGACGGTGAAATCCAGGTCGAGATTCAGGAAAACGTGCGTGGCAAGGATGTCTTCGTCCTGCAGTCCACGTGCGCACCGGCGAACGACAATCTGATGGAACTGATGATCATGGTCGATGCGCTCAAGCGCGCATCCGCCGGCCGGATCACCGCAGCCATCCCCTACTTCGGTTATGCCCGGCAAGATCGTCGCCCGCGTTCCGCGCGCGTCGCCATCTCGGCGAAGATCGTGGCGAACATGCTGGAGATTGCCGGCGTCGAGCGGATCATTACGATGGATCTGCACGCCGACCAGATTCAAGGCTTCTTCGACATTCCGGTCGACAACATCTACGCTACGCCCGTGCTGCTCGGCGATCTGCGCAAGCAGAACTACGAGAACCTACTGGTCGTTTCGCCGGACGTCGGCGGCGTGGTGCGCGCCCGGGCATTGGCCAAGCAGTTGAATTGCGATCTCGCGATCATCGACAAGCGGCGCCCGAAGGCGAACGTTGCCGAAGTGATGAACATCATCGGTGAAGTCGAAGGCCGTACCTGCGTGATCATGGACGACATGGTCGACACCGCCGGCACGCTCTGCAAAGCAGCACAAGTTTTGAAGGAACGTGGCGCGAAGCAGGTGTTCGCTTACGCTACGCACCCGGTTCTGTCGGGTGGCGCGGGCGAGCGTATTGCCGCTTCCGCACTCGACGCACTCGTTGTCACGGACACGATCCCGCTCGGCGAAGAAGCCCGCTCGTGCGCGAAGATCCGTTCGCTGACCAGCGCCGGCCTGCTTGCCGAAACGTTCTCGCGGATTCGCCGCGGCGATTCGGTGATGTCGCTGTTCGCTGAAAGTTAAGTATTTGCGAAGGCGCAGCGCGCCGCTTTACGCGGCACACTGCGCTTTTGCACAATCGGCATGAACGAACGAAGGTTCGTGCCGCAGCTCTGGGGCCTCAGCCGTCTGGCTTGGAGGCCCCGTTTTTACTGCCTGGTCGCGGGCAGTGCATTGGAGATTCAAAATGAAAGTAGTCGCTTTCGAGCGTTCTTTGCAAGGTACGGGTGCGAGCCGCCGCCTGCGTAACTCGGGCAAGACCCCGGGCATCGTATATGGCGCTGGTGCTGAAACGCAATTGGTCGAACTGGACCACAACGCGCTGTGGCACGCGCTGAAGAAAGAAGTTTTCCACTCGTCGATTCTCGATCTGGAAGTGGCAGGCAAGTCGCAACAGGTTCTGCTGCGCGACGTGCAATACCATCCGTTCCGTCAGCTCGTGCTGCACGTGGACTTCCAACGTGTCGACGCGAAGAAGAAGCTGCACACCAAGGTGCCGCTGCACTTCATGAACCAGGAATCGAACCCGGCAGTGAAGCTGTCGAGCGCGGTTATCTCGCACGTCATCAACGAAATCGAAATCGAGTGCCTGCCGTCGGCACTGCCGGAATTCCTCGAAGTTGATCTGGCGACGATCGAAGCAGGTCACTCGGTCCACGCTAAAGACATCAAGCTGCCGGCAGGTGTGTCGCTGGTTGCTCACGTCGAAGCAGAAAACCCGGTGGTCGCAGCTGCAACGATCCCGGCTGGCGCAATCGCTGAAGGCGACGCCGCTGCTGCTGCAGGCGAAGGCGAAACGCCGGCTGCTTAAGGGCGCCTCAGGCAAAGAGCAAGAAATCCTCTCGATCCGTTTCAATGAAACGGTCGATGTGACCCGCCGAGGTTCGCCCCGGCGGGTTTTTTTTCGGTTTTTTTCGGCTCGGCTGCGTTCAGCTTCCGGGCCAGACGGACCTACGCAATCATGATCAAGCTGATCGTCGGCCTCGGCAATCCGGGCGCCGAATACACCGCGACGCGCCACAACGCCGGTTTCTGGCTGGTCGATCAACTGGCGCGCGAAGCAGGCACGACGTTGCGCGACGAGCGGCGCTTCCACGGCTTCTATGCCAAAGCGCGGCTGCACGGCGAGGAAGTGCATCTGTTGGAACCGCAGACGTATATGAACCGTTCGGGCCAATCGGTCGTGGCGGTCGCGCAGTTCTTCAAGATTCTCCCCGACGAAATCCTGGTCGCGCACGACGAGCTCGACATGCCCCCCGGCAGCATCAAGCTGAAGCTCGGCGGCGGCAGCGGCGGCCACAACGGGCTGAAGGACATCACCGCGCATCTGTCGTCGCAGCAGTATTGGCGGCTGCGGATCGGCATCGGCCATCCGCGGGACCTGATTCCAGAGAGCGCGCGCGCAGGAGCCAAGCCTGACGTCGCCAACTACGTGCTGAAACCGCCGCGCCGGGAAGAGCAGAATGTGATCGATGCGTCGATTGAGCGCGGGCTCGCTGTCATGCCGCAGATCATCAAGGGCGAGCTGGAACGCGCGATGATGCAACTGCATCGCAATCCGTAGACTGTCTAGCTGGAACTTGGGTTGCCGGAACGCCATCGACAGCAACTATCTTGTTGGGAGGAGAATCGCTTGAGCCGCTATTGGAGTGACGTCGTTCACCGTCTAACGCCGTATGTGCCGGGCGAACAGCCCGTGGTCGCGCATCCGGTCAAGCTGAATACCAACGAGAATCCGTATCCGCCGTCGCCGCGAGTGCTCGAGGCGATCCGGCAGGAACTGGGCGACGCGGCCGATTCTCTGCGGCGCTACCCCGATCCGACGGCGCAAAAGCTCCGCGAGACGGTCGCCGCGTACCACGGCATTCGCGCGGAACAGGTGTTTGCCGGCAACGGCTCGGACGAAGTGCTGGCACTCACGTTCCAGGCCTTGCTCAAGCACGACAAACCGCTGCTGTTTCCGGACATCACGTACAGCTTCTATCCGACGTACGCGCGACTTTTCGACATCGACTACCGGACCATTCCGCTCGACGACAGCTTCGCGATCAACGTCGACGACTACAAGTTGCCGAATGGCGGCATCCTGTTTCCGAATCCGAATGCGCCGACCGGCCGTCCGCTGCCGCTCGCCGATATCGAGCGCCTGGTGGCGAGCAATCCGGATTCCGTCGTCGTGATCGACGAAGCCTACGTGGATTTCGGCGCCGAATCGGCCATCTGTCTGATCGACCGCTATCCGAATCTGCTGGTGGTTCAAACCGTGTCGAAGTCGCGCTCGCTGGCGGGAATGCGCGTCGGCTTTGCATTCGGCAACCCGGAGTTGATCGGCGCGCTGAACCGAGTGAAGGACAGCTTTAACTCGTATCCGCTGGACCGCCTGGCGCAAGTCGCCGCCGCGGCGGCGTACGAAGACGACGCGTGGTTTCGCGATACTTGCGCCAAAGTCATGGCAAGCCGCGAGCGATTGGCGGCGGGGCTGACGGCGTTGGGTTTCGAGGTGGTGCCGTCTGCTGCGAACTTGCTGTTCGCTCGCCATGAGGGCTACGACGCCGCAACGCTCGTACTGCGACTGAGGGAAAAGGAGATTTTCGTGCGCCATTTCAAGGCGCCGCGCATTGACCAGCATCTGCGAATCTCGGTCGGCACCGACGCCGAATGCGACATTCTGCTGGAGGCGTTGCGCGAGATATTCAACGGGTACGTGGGATAGGACCGCGCAAAAGCGTCACTGCCAAAAAAACGGCGAGGCCCAAAAGCCTCGCCGTTTTTTTTGACTTCGTACCTCACGCGCCCTTCGCGGCCTGCAGCGCGTGGTACTTGGCCATCAAGCCATCAGGCGTCTCCAGATGGTCGGGGTCGCGCGGAATACACTCGACCGGGCACACCTGGATACACTGCGGCTCGTCGAAATGCCCAACGCACTCGGTACATTTCTTAGGGTCGATCACATAGATTTCCGGGCCCATCGAGATTGCGTCGTTCGGGCACTCGGGCTCGCACACGTCGCAATTGATGCACTCGTCGGTAATCATCAGGGCCATACTTCTCTCACTTCACGCCGGCCGCAGCCGGCTTTTATCCGTCGAACCAACAGTTTACGCCGGTTACGGTTGTCCCGCCGACGCGCCGCTCGCCGGATCCATCGCGGCGACCTTTTCCGTCAGCCATTTCTCGACCGATGGGAACACGAACTTGCTGACATCGCCGCCGAGTTGCGCGATTTCACGCACGATCGTGCCCGAGATGAACTGGTACTGATCGGACGGTGTCATGAACATGGTTTCGACGTCGGGCAGCAAATAGCGATTCATGCCGGCCATCTGGAACTCATATTCGAAGTCCGACACGGCCCGCAGGCCGCGCACGATTACTCGCGCGTTGTTGCTGCGCACGAAATCCTTCAGCAGCCCCTTGAAGCTCATCACCTGAACGTTCGGGTAGTGCCCGAGCACTTCGTGAGCGATGTCGAGGCGCTCTTCGAGCGTGAAAAACGGCTTCTTGTTGCGGCTGTCGGCAACGCCGACCACCAGCGTGTCGAAAATGCTCGACGCGCGCCGAACGAGGTCTTCGTGACCGCGCGTCAGCGGGTCGAACGTGCCCGGGTACACGGCGACTACCATGAGACTTCTCCTCTCTTCAGACAAAGGGGCACGTCAAAGCGTCCACGCGACGCATTTGGCACCGACCGCGCACGTGACGGCGAACCGCCCGGCGCTTGTTTTGGAACGCGCATTATTCCTTATTTTCGCGCTGCAGCAAATGAAAGTGGACCGCGCCCGCTTTACCTTGCCGCACGATTTCCCAACCGGCGAGCGCCTCGTTCCCAGCGAGTTCGAGCGCCTCGCCCGCTTCAACATACAGAAATCCGTCAGCGCTCACGAGCGGCGCGGCCAGCGCCAGCGCTTTGCCGAGCAGATCGCCGTCGAACGGCGGATCGAGGAAAACGACGTCGAACGAACCGGGCGCGAGACTCGCGGCAAGACGCAAACCGTCTGCTTCAGCGATTTCGATCGTGCGCGCCGACAGGCGTTCCTGGTTCGCGCGCAACTGGCCGGCGGCGCGCGCATTGCGCTCCACCATCAGGACCCGGGCGGCGCCGCGCGACGCTGCCTCGAAGCCCAGCGCGCCGCTGCCGGCGAACAGATCGAGGCAGCGCTGGCCATCCAGGTCCTGGCCGAGCCAGTTGAACAGCGTTTCGCGCACGCGGTCGGGCGTGGGGCGCAGGCCGTCGAGATCGAGCACGGGCAACGGCGTGCGCTTCCAGTCGCCGCCGATGATACGGATGGCGTGCGGCTTGCCGCCTTTGGACGAAGCGCCATGGGCGCGTGAGGGTGCGGAACGGGGCATGCAGTTTCGATTACGTGTATAGAAGCGCCCGCGACGACGAATTATGCGGGCCGGAGCGCCAACGTTACCACAGCGACGCCCCGCGTCCAGCCTGGCCGATCGGCCGATACGACGGCTGGCGGCGCGCCTGATAAAATGTGCGGCTTCCAGCGCATTGCATCCCGCATCGCAACGCTGCCTGCCGCTCCCACCGGTCTTGTGCCGGCAGCGCGCATCGGCGCGCGCTCTCACCATGCCAGATCATGTTCAGCTTTTTCAAACGATTCAAGGGTTCGAAAGAGTCCGATAACGCACCTGACGAGTCGCAAACAGCGCCAGAGGGGTCGACGCCCGCGGCCGCCGTGGAGGCGCCTGCGTCCGTCGCGCCGACCGCGCCGCGCCCGGCCGCGGCTCCGATTCGCGTCGAGACGCCGCCGGTAGCCGCTCCGTCGGCAAGCGAGCCTGAGCCGGAAGCATTCGCGCTCGACGAAACCATCGAAGTCGTCCCGCCGCCCCTGCCGGACGCGGGCGCGAAGCGTTCGTGGCTGACGCGTCTGAAGACCGGTTTGTCGAAGACGAGTTCGAACCTGACCGGCATTTTCGTCGGCACGAAGATCGACGAGGACTTGTACGAAGAGCTCGAAACCGCGCTGCTGATGTCGGACGCGGGCGTCGATGCCACCGAATTCCTGCTCGAAGCGCTGCGCGAAAAAGTGCGCGCCGAGCGCCTCTCCGATCCCCAGCAGGTCAAAACGGCGCTGCGCACCTTGCTGGTCGACCTGCTCAAGCCGCTGGAAAAATCGCTCATGCTCGGCCGCGCGCAGCCGCTCGTCATGATGATTGCCGGCGTCAACGGTGCGGGCAAAACCACCAGCATCGGCAAGCTCGCCAAGCATCTGCAGAGTTTCGATCAATCCGTGCTGCTGGCCGCGGGCGACACGTTCCGCGCCGCCGCGCGCGAGCAACTGGCCATCTGGGGTCAACGCAACAACGTGACCGTGGTCTCGCAGGAAAGCGGCGACCCGGCAGCGGTGATCTTCGACGCGGTCGGCGCCGCGCGCGCGCGCAAGATCGACGTGATGATGGCGGACACGGCCGGCCGCCTGCCGACCCAACTGCATCTCATGGAAGAACTGCGCAAAGTGAAGCGCGTGATCGGCAAGGCGCAAGACGGCGCGCCGCACGAGGTGCTGCTGGTGATCGACGCCAACACCGGGCAGAACGCGCTCGCGCAAGTAAAAGCGTTCGACGACGCGCTCGGTCTCACCGGCCTGATCGTCACCAAACTCGACGGCACGGCGAAGGGCGGTATTCTCGCCGCGATCGCGCGGCAGCGTCCGATTCCGGTGTACTTCATCGGCGTCGGCGAGAAAGTCGAGGATTTGCAGCCATTCAGCGCGGAAGAGTTTTCCGACGCGTTGCTTGGCAGCTGAGCGCCACGGCGTTCACGGCTTGAGCCTTAGGCATCGGGCCTAGACAGCAAAAAGGGCACTCCTGGGAGTGCCCTTTTTTCATCCTGGCTGCCGGACGATCACAAATTACTCCGCGTCCGGCTGCGCGCCCGGCGCAGCGCGCGCAAACGCGTCGAGTTGCATCGCATGATCATAGATGCGCTGGATCGTCGGAAACTTCGCTGTGTCGACCTTGAAGCGCTGCGCGTTGAACACCTGCGGAATCAGACAGGTGTCCGCGATGGTCGGCGTATCGCCGAAACACAGCTTGCCGGTGCGCGAATCGCCCGCCAGATGCGTTTCGAACGTCGCGAAGCCGGCCTCCACCCAGTGGCGGTACCAGGCGTCCTTGGCATAATCGTCGACGCCCAGTGTGTGCTTCAGATACTTCAGCACGCGCAGGTTGTTCAACGGATGAATCTCGCACGCCACCTGCAACGCCAGCGCCCGCACATACGCGCGATCGGCCGGCGCCTTCGGCAACAGCGCCGGCTCGGGATGCATCTCTTCCAGATACTCGATGATCGCGAGCGACTGCGGCATCACGTCATTGCCGTCGACAAAGGTCGGCACGATCCCGTCCGCGTTCACCTTGCGGTATTCGGGCTTCAACTGCTCGCCGCCGTCGCGCACAAGATGCACCGGCACGTAGTCGTACGGCAGATTTTTCACGTTCAGCGCAATGCGCACGCGATAAGACGCCGAGCTACGGAAATAGCTGTAGAGCTTCATGTTGTCTGTCTCCCCCAACCGGCCGTCAGACGACGCGCACGCTAAGCTCGCCAAGCCCGTCCACGCCGCCCTTCATCAGATCGCCCTGCACCACTGCGCCGACGCCTTCCGGCGTGCCCGTGAAAATCAGATCGCCGGGTTGCAGTTCGAACAGAGTGGACAGATAAGCGATCGTCTCGGCCACCGACCAGATCAGTTGCGACACGTCCGAGCTTTGCTTCTCCTCGCCGTTCACCGACAACCAGATCGCGCCTTTGTCGACATGGCCGACCGTCGCCGCCGGATGAATCGGGCCGAGCGGCGCCGAATGGTCGAAGCCCTTCGCGGTATCCCAGGGACGGCCCAGCTTTTTGGCTTCGGCCTGCAGATCGCGGCGCGTCATGTCGAGACCGAGCGCGTAACCATACACGTGGTCGAGCGCGCTCTCGACCGGAATGTTCTTGCCGCCCTTGCCGATCGCCGCCACCATTTCCATCTCGAAGTGGACGTTTTTCGACAGCGACGGATACGGAAACTCGCCGGTGGCGCCGGGTGCCACGTACAGCACGGCATCGGCCGGCTTGGCGAAGAAGAACGGCGGTTCGCGGTCGGGATCGTGGCCCATCTCGCGCGCGTGCGCCTCGTAGTTACGACCCACACAGTAGATGCGACGCACCGCGAACTGCTCGCTGGACCCCACGACCGGCACCGCGACCACCGGTGCGGGTGCAAATACGTAACTCATCCCGTTCTCCGTTATTTCATGTGTGCCGTCAGCGCGGCGATAAAACATCGAGTGTAACGCGCGACAAAGCGACGCGCGCACCAGTTCGGCATGGACCGGCAAGGCCAGCGCCGCGGGCGCGGCGTCTCGCGGGATCGCCATAGATGCGATACTCACACTCAACAAAGTCCCTTGAATACCATGGCAAACCGCTTTGAAGCGGCATGCCGACACGTCCCACTGCGCCCGATGACCGACTCCGCCGACACCGCCAATCCCTTCCCCTGCGCCCGCTTCATCAAGGAAATCGGCCGCGGCCCGAACGGCGCCCGCGCGCTGACCGCCGACGATACGCGCGCACTTTACACCGCCATGCTCGACGGCCGCGTGGCCGAACTCGAACTCGGCGCGGTGCTGCTCGCGTACCGCGTGAAGGGCGAAACCGCCGACGAACTCGCCGCGATGCTGGCCGGCGCACATGCGTCGTTCGAGCCGATTCATCTGCCCCACGGCACGTTCCGGCCCGTCTCGATTCCGACCTACAACGGCGCGCGCAAGCAGCCGAATCTGGTGCCGCTGCTCGCCCTGCTGCTCGCGCGTGAAGGTGTGCCGGTGCTGGTGCACGGCGTCACCGAAGATCCAGGCCGCGTGACGAGCGCGGAAATTTTCACGCATCTGCAGATCCCGCATGCGCGATCGCACGCTGATATCGAAGACGGTCTCGCCGAGCACCGCCTTGCGTTTGCTCCAATCGAGGTGCTCGCGCCGAAACTCGCGCGCCTGCTTGCACTGCGCCGGCGCATGGGCGTGCGCAACTCGACGCACACGCTGGTGAAAATCCTGCAACCGTTCGCGCCCGCGGGTTTGCGCCTCGTGAACTATACGCACCCGCCGTATCGCGACAGCCTCACACAACTCTTCAACACGCATCCGGACGCGGCCGCCGGCGGCGCGCTGCTTGCGCGTGGCACTGAAGGCGAAGCGGTAGCCGATACGCGGCGTCAGGTGCAGGTCGACTGGTTGCACGACGGTGTCTGCGAAACACGCGTGCCGCACGAGCGCTCGTCGCCCGATGCGCCGGAAGTGGACTTGCCCGAAGCCAAAGACGCGCCCACGACGGCCTCATGGATCAGCGCCGTATTGCGCGGGGAAGCGCCCGTGCCGAGCGCGATCGAACGGCAGGTGGAACTGATCGTGGACGTCGCAAGAATGCCCGTTTAATGGCCACGGCGTAGGCGCTACGGCGCGCTTGCCGTGGCCCGCCGCGACCCGCGCGGGTTGACACGCCGCAACGCGGCGTCATACATTAGACCCATGCGTTCCCTTCCGAACACCCTCCGAATTACCTCCGGCCGCCTAGCGCGGCCCCTATCGCTACGTCTAGCGTAAGTCAGGCGTAGCGCCGCGCGTTTGGCAACTCAGGTTGCTCACAGCGCGGGCTCTCCAGCAGTTCCGCTGTTCCCGTTGCACCCCCAAAGCGTAGTTCTTCACAACCTGTAGTCGCCTGCATTCGTCCGTTTACCGCGCGGACGAAGCACGAGGATCAAATGCACGTCGCATGGGCTTTATCCACGTCCGTTTTCGCCGTCACGATGACGCCGTTCGTTCGCGCCCGTTCGTTGTTGCCGCTAGCCACCGGCTGGCGGACCGTGCATCCGTGGCAGTCCGCCAACCGCTCCCGGCCACACCCTTTCGCAGACGACCCAACGAACGAGGCTCACCATGTTGCAAAACCCCGCTGAAAAATATCGCCCCTTCCCCGCCGTACGTCTGACCGGCCGCAAATGGCCGAGCCGCACGATCGACCAGGCGCCGGTCTGGATGAGCACCGATCTGCGCGACGGCAATCAGGCGCTGATCGAGCCAATGAACGCCGCGCAAAAGCTCGAGTTCTTCGAGATGCTGGTCGCCATCGGTTTCAAGGAGATCGAGGTCGGCTATCCGTCGGCGTCGCAAACGGATTTCGATTTCGTCCGCAAGCTGATCGAGGAAAAGCGCATTCCCGACGACGTCACCATCGAGGTGTTCATGCCGTCGCGGGCGGAACTGATTGCGCGCACGTTCGAGGCGCTGGATGGCGCGCCGCGCGCCATCGTGCATCTGTACAACGCGATCTGCCCGTCGTTCCGGCGAATCGTGTTCAATCAGTCGAAGGCCGAGATCAAGGCGCTGGCCGTGCAAGGCACGCAAATCATCAAGGAGCATGCGCAGGCGCGGCCCGGCACGCACTGGACTTTCCAGTACTCGCCGGAAACCTTCAATACCACCGAATTGCCGTTTGCACGCGAGGTGTGCGACGCGGTCGCGCAGACGTGGCGGCCCACGCGCGATCACAAAATGATCGTCAACCTGCCCGCGAGCGTGGAGGCGGCGACACCGAATGTTTTCGCCGATCAGATCGAATGGATGCACCGCAATCTCGGTTATCGCGACAGCATCGTGCTGTCGGTGCATCCGCATAACGATCGGGGCACCGCGGTAGCTGCCGCGGAGCTGGCGCTGCTGGCAGGCGCGGACCGTGTCGAAGGCTGCCTGTTCGGCAACGGCGAGCGGACCGGCAACGTCGATCTCGTCGCGCTGGCGATGAATCTGGCTACGCAAGGCGTCGATATTGGGCTCGACTTCTCGGATATGGAGGCGGTTCGGCGCGTGGTGGAGCGCTGCAATCAGTTGCCGGTGCATCCGCGGCATCCGTATGCGGGCGAGGCGGTGATGCGGGCGACGAACGCGGAGCGACAAGGCGTCGCGGCACAAGAGCCCATAGCGGCTGAAATTGGCGTGGCGGATCGTCGCGAATGGAGCGGTGTGGATCAGGAGAGCGTCGCAGCCTGAGAATCAGGCCGAGGTGACGCAAAACGACGCAAGCACGACGCACAAGCGCGCTACCCGAGCGCTAGCGTCAACCGGAGCGGCCCGCTCACAAGGCGCGGCCGGCCCGGACGGCGTGAGCTCAAAAGGCTCACTCGATTGCGCAACGCGTGGCCTGCCAGGCAATCAGGCGCCAATTGCCGTCTTCCAACGTATGAATCGCCGTATAGGCGATCGGAAACAGCAGCGCTCCGTTGTTCGCTTCCATTTCAATCAGCGCGCGCCCAGTCACCACGCAGGTCTCGCGCCCGACCGGCAGCACCTCTTGCGACTGGATCTCGATCTGCCGATAGCGGCGGCGGCCCGCGGTAATCCCATCGATAAACTGCCGTTTCGTCTCCCGTTTGCCGTTCGTGTGAACGTAGCTCACGTTGTCCGCGAGCAGGGTATCGAGCGATGGTCCGTCGCCGTCGACCATCGCACGAAAGCGCTCTCGCTCGAGCTCGCGAACCGCTTCGATTATCTTTGCCGCCATCGCTCAGCCCCTCGCACCGGTGAGCCGACGTGGCCACGGTTGTCAGAAGTTATATTGCAGATATAGCTGGTGGAAATTTATACCAGGATTCGGCTCTTTGATACCGCCATTGGAAACATGCTGGAAGCGGTAGCCCGCCTGGTACTGCTGGTGGCTGCCGAACTGCACGCCCACGCCGGCTGTCGGCGTAAATTGGAACGCCGTGGCATAGGTGTAGTCTGAAGAGATGCGGGCATGCGTAAGAAGCCGCACGCCGGCGCCCGCTTCCACGAACGGACGGATCGAGCCCGTGCCGCGAATGAAGCGGATAAACGGCGTCACGCCGAATTCGCCGATATTGCGGTGCTCGTCACTTTCGTCGGTGTGCCACCAGGCCACGTGCGCTTCGCCGATCAGCGCGAAATGCCAGTCGCCGATTTGCCACCAGGTCAGATTGGGGTCCCAGACCACCCCCAGATCGAGCTTCCGTACGTGATGGTCGCCAAGACCGCCAGCAACCTGCACGCCCCACTGATCGGCCGACGCCAATCCCGAAGCCCCCAACATCAACGATCCGGCGAAGATTTTTAGAGCCAGACCACGCAAAGCATTCTTTTTGTTGTTCATCTAACACCCGAGCTCCGTCGAACGTTGAACAATCTGTAACTGTTTTGCGTATTCTAAGGTCAATCTCAATTTGGTGGATCGTATGAAGAAAGCCGAATTTCCGCAATTAGTCACTGCAAAATTGGCAAAAGTCGGGCATTTATGACGGTGAAGGCGATTCGTTAGGTAAATACTACGCGTCCCCTTGAAAATACCGAGGGAGGTGTCTAATGGCTATTGAAACGTGAATTTCAATAGGAATTTACGGAACTCGGATGCCCCTACGTCCTCTAAGTATTAGCACTCGGCAAATCAGAGTGCTAACATCCAACGCTGGAGTCGTTACCTGAATACGCTTTTGTCTGATTCCAAAGGAGTTTCCTACGTGAGCCATGCAATGACCCTTCCGAGTACTTTGAGCCCGTCGTCGGCTAAGGCCGCTTCGGCAGGTGCGCTGGCGCTCTCGCATTCCTCGCTGCTGCCCGGTCAACTGGGCAATATCGACGCCTACATCCAGGCCGTTAATCGGATTCCGATGCTGACGCCGGCGGAAGAACGCCAGTTCGCCACCGAATTTCGCGAGCAGGACAACCTCGAGTCCGCGCGCCGTCTCGTGCTGTCGCATTTGCGGCTGGTCGTTTCGATCGCGCGCAACTATCTGGGTTATGGACTGCCGCACGCCGACCTGATCCAGGAAGGCAACATCGGTCTGATGAAGGCCGTGAAGCGCTTCGATCCGGAGCAGAACGTGCGCCTCGTGTCGTACGCCATGCACTGGATCAAGGCTGAGATCCATGAATACATTCTGCGCAACTGGCGGATGGTGAAGGTCGCCACCACCAAGGCGCAGCGCAAGCTGTTCTTCAATCTGCGCAGCCACAAGCAAGGGCTGGGCGCGTTCACGCCAGACCAGATCGACGATCTGGCCAAAGAATTGAACGTGAAGCGCGAAGAAGTCTCCGAAATGGAAACGCGCCTCTCCGGTGGCGACATCGCGCTGGAAGGTCAGGTCGAAGACGGTGAAGAAGCGTACGCGCCGATCGCTTATCTGGCCGACTCGCATAGCGAACCGACTGCCGTGCTGGCTTCGCGTCAGCGCGACAGGCTGCAAAGCGACGGTATCGCGAGCGCGCTGGACGCACTCGACGCCCGCAGCCGCCGCATCATCGAGGCACGCTGGCTGAAGGTGGAAGACGACGGTTCGGGCGGCTCCACGCTGCACGAACTGGCCGACGAGTTCGGCGTGTCGGCCGAACGTATTCGCCAGATCGAGGCCAGCGCAATGAAGAAAATGCGCGGCGCGCTCACTGAATACGCTTAACACTTGAAGATTGTCAGCATGCCGGTTCGCCCGGCGCGGCAGCAAAGCCGCCAAACCCCGCCCTCGCAAGACGGCGGGGTTTTTTTCGCCCACGCCGCGGCGTTTTCACGCACACGCGCATTGACGCAAGAACATGAGCGCGGCAAACGCGTTTCTTGACGTATCACAAACCAGATAGCAATACTGCTTGAACGGGCCAAGTCTCGCGACCCAATGCCGCAGCGCCGAGCGGTTGCGCGCGAGGATCTAGTCCTAGAATCGGGATGCACTCGTCAGACAGCTCAGGCGGCCTGGCGCCAACCGGATTCACCGGTGTGAAGTTGCCTTCTACCGATCATGACCCTAGTCCTCAATCGCAAAACCACTCGCCGCCGGAGCCTGCGCCAACGGTTCCACGGCTGGGTGCGCGGTCCGACGCTGGCGCGGGATATCGCCATCGTCCTCGCCATCAAATTCGTACTGCTGATGGCGCTCAAATACACATTCTTCAATCATCCGCAGGCGGAGCACATGTCGCTCCCGCCTGAGCAAGTCGCGCAGGCGCTGTTGTCCGTGCCTGCCTCGCATCCGTCCCAAGGTGATCAACATGCCCGTTAGCGAAGTCGTAGAACTGTCGCGCCTCCAGTTCGCCATCACCGCGCTTTACCACTTTCTGTTCGTCCCGCTCACGCTCGGCCTGTCCTGGTTGCTCGTCATCATGGAGTCGGTCTATGTGATGACCGGCAAGCAGATCTACAAGGACATGACCCAGTTCTGGGGCAAGCTGTTCGGCATCAACTTTGCGATGGGCGTGACCACCGGCCTCACGCTGGAATTCCAGTTCGGCACCAACTGGTCGTACTACTCGCACTATGTCGGCGACATTTTCGGCGTGCCGCTCGCGGTGGAAGGCCTGATGGCGTTCTTCCTCGAATCGACCTTCGTCGGGTTGTTCTTCTTCGGCTGGAAGCGGCTCTCGAAGGTCCAGCACGTGTTCGTCACATTTCTCGTCGCGCTCGGCTCGAACCTCTCGGCGCTGTGGATTCTGGTGGCCAATGGCTGGATGAACAATCCGGTCGGCGCGACCTTCAACTACCAGACCATGCGCATGGAGCTCGACAGCATCTTCTCCGTGCTGTTCAATCCGGTCGCGCAGGTCAAGTTCGTGCATACCGTGTCGGCTGGTTACGTGACTGCGTCGATGTTCGTGCTCGGCGTGTCGTCGTGGTATCTGCTGAAGCGCCGCGACACTGAATTTGCGTTGCGCTCGTTCGCGATTGCCGCCGGTTTCGGTTTGGCATCCACGTTGTGCGTGATCGTGCTCGGCGACGAATCCGGCTACCGCACCGGCGAAGTCCAACAAGTCAAACTCGCCGCTATCGAATCCGAATGGGAAACCGCGCCCGCCCCGGCTCCGTTCACGATCATCGGGATTCCGAATCAGAAGGAAGAACGCACCGATTACGCCATCAAGATTCCGTACGCGCTCGGCCTGATCGCCACACGTTCACTCGATGAACCCGTGGTCGGTCTGAAGGATTTGATGGCGCGCAACGAGGTGCGTATCAAGAACGGCATGCTGGCCTACGCCGCCCTGCAGAAGCTGAAACAAGGCGACATCACCGACGAAGCCAAAGCCGCCTTCGACGCGCACAAGCAGGATCTAGGCTACGGCCTGATGCTCAAGCAGTTCACCGCGAATGTCACCGACGCCACGCCGGATCAGATCACCCAGGCCGCGAAGAAAACAATCCCGCCGGTAGCGCCCGTGTTCTTCTCGTTCCGGTTGATGGTAGGCCTCGGCATCCTGTTCCTCGCCACCTTCGTGCTGGCGTTCTGGTTCTGCGCGCAACGCTCGCTGTTGCTGGAGAAGCGCCGCTGGTTCCTGCGCTGGGCCGTGTGGGCAATTCCGCTGCCCTGGCTCGCGGCGGAGTTCGGCTGGATCGTCGCTGAAGTCGGCCGTCAGCCGTGGACCATTGCAGGCATCCTGCCGACCAACCTGTCGGCTTCGAGCCTGACGCCGAATGACCTGTATCTGAGTATCGCGGGCTTCGTGGTGTTCTACACGGTGCTGTTCATCATCGAAATCATGCTGATGTTCAAGTACGCGCGGCTCGGGCCTTCGTCGCTGCACACGGGCCGCTATCACCACGAACAACAGCCGCTGAATCAGCCGCTGCCGACCAATACGGCCGCATGATTCGCCGCCACTGAGTTTCAAGGGAAAAGATCATCATGGATTACGCAACCCTCAAACTGATCTGGTGGGTGCTGATCGGCGTGCTGCTGATCGGCTTCGCGCTCACCGACGGCTTCGACATGGGCGCGGCGATTCTGCTGCCGTTCATCGGCAAGACCGACGCCGAGCGGCGCATCGTCGTGAACACGGTGGGCGCGACGTGGGAAGGCAATCAGGTCTGGCTCATCACGGCGGGCGGCGCAATGTTCGCCGCGTGGCCGCTGGTGTACGCGGCGTCGTTCTCCGGCTTTTATTTCGCCATGCTGCTGGTGCTGTTCGCACTGTTCTTCCGGCCGGTCGGCTTCGACTATCGCGGCAAACGCGAAGACCCGCGCTGGCGTACGGCATGGGACTGGGCGTTGTTCGTCGGCGGTTTCGTGCCGGCACTGGTGTTCGGCGTCGCGTTCGGCAACCTGCTGCAAGGCGTGCCGTTCTCGTTCGATACCGACCTGCGCGTCACCTATCACGGCGGCTTCTTCGAGTTGCTCAACCCGTTCGCGGTGTTGTGCGGCCTCGTCAGCGTCTCGATGCTGGCCGCGCACGGCGCCGCCTTCGTCAAGATGAAAGCGGACGACATTGTCGCCGAACGCGCTTCGCTGGCGCTTCGAATTGCGTCATTCGCGACCGTGGTGCTGTTCCTGATTGCCGGCGCGCTGATCGCCACGATGATCGGCGGCTATCAGGTGATCGACGCCCCGCCGCTCGACACGGTCGCCAATCCGTTGATGAAAAACGTGATCGGCGCACCGGGGCTGTGGCTGACCAACTACGCGAACTATCCGTGGATGGTGAGCGCGCCGGTAGCGGGTCTCGTGGGCGGCGTGCTGGCCACCTTGCTCGCACGCTCACGATTTGAAAAGAGCGCGTTTCTGTCGACCTCGCTGATGATCATCGGCGTGATTCTGACGGCGGGCTTCTCGATGTTTCCGTTCATCATGCCCTCCTCGCTCGACGGCCGCAGCAGCCTCACCGTGTGGGATTCGACCTCGAGCCGCATGACGCTGCAGATCATGCTGATCGCCGTGATCATTTTCCTGCCGATCATCCTGATCTACACGAGTTGGGTGTATCGCGTGATGCGCGGCAAGGTGACCGCCGCGGCGCTCGAAGAAAATCACCATACGATGTATTGACCGGCTATAGGCTCAACAGGAGTTTGCGATGTGGTATTTCAGTTGGATTCTCGGGATCGGCGTGGCGTTGGCGTTCGGCATAATCAACGTGATGTGGCTGGAGTCGCGCCAGGCGTCGGCAATAAGCACGCAGAAGAAACACTAGGACTGCATCTGTCGGCTAACACCGGCCGGTAAACAGAAAAGCGGGACCTTGAATGATTCAAGGTCCCGCTTTTTTATTGCAGCGTAAGCAAATGCGAAGCGGCGCGAGCCGCTCCTTCGTTCAGCAATGCGTCATGCAGGCAAAGGCGTTGCACCGCCGCTTTGCGTCGTGCGAGTCGCCAGCTTGTCAGCGTAGCGTTGCGCTGCGTCGCCGACGACGATGTGGAACGTGTCAGCAGAAATCCATGCCGTATCGAGCGTCGCGAGACGTTGACGATCGACCGCCGACGGATCGCGCACGACGATGCGCAAACGCGTCGCCGCGATCGCATCCAGCGACACCACGTTGCCCGCGCCACCGAACACGGCGAGCCAGCGCAGCGGATCGGGGTCGAGCGGACCGCTGCCTTGAGCACCCGAGCCCGCAACTGGCGCAGCCGCTACAACCTGAGCCGGAGCAGCAGCCACCGGCTTCACCGCATCACCACCACCTTGCGCGATCACCGTGCGGATTTCGTCCGCGATGATGTCCGCTTCCGGTCCGATGATCACCTGCACATTGGTCGAGCCGCGCTTGAGCACGCCACGCGCGCCGATCGTCTTCAGCTCGTTTTCGGAGACTTTATTCGAATCGACCACCGACAAACGCAGACGCGTCGTGCAAGCATCCACCACTGACAGATTCGACGCGCCGCCCAGCGCAGCGATATAACGCTGTGCACGCGGCACAGCCGCACCGGCGACCGGCGAAACAAAACCACCCGCGGCAAACGAGTCGACCTGTTCATCGGCAGCAGCGGGTTCGCGGCCCGGCGTCGCCATATTGAACTTGCGGATGAAGAAGCGGAACAAACCGTAGTACACCACCATGTAGACGAGGCCGATCGGGATCGCCCACCAGCCGCGAGTCGACAGGCCGTAGTTCAACACGTAGTCGATCGCACCTGCGGAGAACGTGAAGCCGAGGTGAATGCCGAGCGCCGAACAGATGGCGAGCGAGATGCCCGTCAACAACGCGTGGATCACGTACAGCA
Source organism: Paraburkholderia phytofirmans (assembly GCF_046028095.1). Lineage (GTDB taxonomy): Bacteria > Pseudomonadota > Gammaproteobacteria > Burkholderiales > Burkholderiaceae > Paraburkholderia > Paraburkholderia phytofirmans_A. Next base: position 682,131 of record NZ_JAQQDJ010000001.1, on the reverse strand, counting down.
CCGGCGCGAGGAACATGAAGCTGAATTCGATCGGCTCGGTCACGCCCGTCAGGAACGAGGTCAACGCCATCGAGAACAGCAAACCGCCCACCACCGCGCGGCGCTCCTTCGGTGCTTCATGGAACATCGCCAGACACGCGGCCGGCAGGCCGAACATCATGACCGGGAAGAAGCCCGTCATGAAGGTGCCCGCAGTCGGATCGCCCGCGAAGAAGCGATGCAGGTCACCCGTCACCGCAGCGCCGCCCGGCGGCGTGAACGTGCCGAACACGAACCACGTCAGCGAATTGAGGATGTGATGCAAACCCGTGACGAGCAGCAAGCGGTTCAACACGCCGAACACGAATGCGCCGAGCGCGCCCGCGGTAGTCAGCCAGTGGCCGGCCGTATCGATCACGGCTTGGACCGGTTGCCACACGTAGCCGAACGCTATGCCGAGCACGAGGCAGACCACCCCCGTGACAATCGGCACGAAGCGTTTCCCTCCGAAGAACGCGAGGTAGTCGGGCAGCTTGATGTCTTTGTACCGGTTGTACAGCAAGCCCGCGACGATACCCGCCACGATCCCGGACAACACGCCCATGTTGAGCTTGTCGTTAATGTCCTTCATCACCGCGACTTCGATCAGATAGCCGATCGCACCCGCCAGACCCGCCACGCCGTTATTGTCTTTCGCGAAGCCGACCGCCACGCCGATCGCGAACAGCAGCGGCAGGTTGTCGAAAATCGCGCCGCCGGCGTCGGCGATCATCTTGATGTTGAACACATCGGGTTGGCCGAGGCGCAGCAGCAGGCCGGCAACCGGCAGCACCGCAATCGGCAGCATCAGCGCGCGTCCCAGGCGCTGAATCTTCAGAAACGGATTCCCATCCATTGATACCTCCAATCCTTGTCTCTTGTTGAACGCCGTTTTGAAGGGCGTCGTTGAGTTTTGTACCTATGAGTGATGATCGAGCGAAGCTGGCTGCGGACCGTGTGGGGTTCAGTCCAAAGGCCAGGTTTCGCGGCTTGCTGCTCTTACCGCCTGCGCCGATTCGAGCGCCAGGGCATCCTGGGCGCGTTGACGGCACAGCTGATAATCGAGGTTGCGCACCCGCGCCTTGATGCCCGGCACCGAGACCGGATCCACCGAAAGCTCGGTTACGCCGAGGCCGACGAGCAGCGGCATGGCGAGCGGATCGCCCGCCAATGCGCCGCACACGCCGACCCACTTGCCGTGCTTGCTCGCGCCTTGCACAGTCGCTGCGATCAGGCGCAGCACAGCCGGATGCAAGCCGTCCGCTTGCGCGGCGAGGTCGGCCTGGCAACGGTCCATGGCGAGTGTGTATTGCGTCAGATCGTTGGTGCCGATCGAGAGGAAATCTGCGTGTTGCGCCAGTTGATCGGCCAGCAACGCCGCCGACGGCACTTCGATCATCACGCCGACTTCGATCGGTTCCGTCCGGCCCACCTCGCGCGCGAATTCGTCGATACGCTTACGGATGCGGATCAATTCGCCGACGTCGGTCACCATCGGCAGCAGGATGCGCACGGCGCCGAGCGGCTGCACCGCCAGCAGGCCGCGCAACTGATCGTCGAGCAGATCCGGGCGCACTTGCGCGAGACGGATGCCGCGCAAGCCGAGCGCGGGATTCGGTTCGGGCGGCAGCGTCAGATAGTCGACTTCCTTGTCCGCGCCGACATCCAGCGTGCGGATGATCGCGGTGCGGCCGCTCAATGCATCGACGATTGCCTGGTAGCTCTGACGATGTTCGTCCGTGGTCGGCGCAGCGGCGCGGTGAATGAACAACAGTTCGGTGCGCAACAGGCCCACGGAATCTGCGCCGTTTTCGACGGCGGTTTTCGCGTCGTCGAGCGTGGCGATGTTCGCGGCGACTTCGATCGCGCGGCCATCGGACGTGACTGCCGCTTGCTGCGATGTGCGGCGGTTCGATTCGCGCACATCGGCCAAACGCGTGCGCTCCAGACGCGCGCGTTCGACGTCGAGTTCGGTCGGTGCGAATTCGAGGCGGCCGGTCGTGGCGTTCACCACCACTTGCGTGCCTTCGGGGATCGCATGCAACGCGTCGCCGACTGCCACCAGCGCGGGAATGCCCGCCTGACGCGCGAGAATCGCCGCGTGCGAGGTCGCGCCGCCGCGTGCCATCACCAATGCCGTGACGCGCGAGCGATCCAGCGTGGACAGATCGGACGGCGTGAACTCTTCAGCCGCGAGCACAGCTTCTTCGGGCAGCGTGCGCGCCGTTGCACTCGTATAACCGAGTGCGCGCAGCACGCGCTTCTCGATGTCGCGCAGATCGGCGGCACGTTCCGCAAGCAACGCGTCTTCGATATTCGTCAGGATGGCGATCTGTGCGCGGATCGCTTCGCGCCACGCAAAGCCGGCGCTCTTGCCGAGGCTGATCAGATCGCGCGCGGCGTCGAGCAGCGTCGGATCTTCGAGCAGCACCCGATGCACCGAGAAAATACCCGCTTCGCCAACTGCGCCGCGTTGCGAGGCGTCACGCACCGTCGTGTCGAGGTCCGCATCGACGGTGGCAATCGCCTTGTCGAGCAAACGGCTTTCCGCGGCCGACGTGCCGTTGGCCTTTTCGGGCGGATCGATGTCCGCGTCGTCCCAGCGCACCAGCTTGCCGACCGCAACGCCCGGCGCCGCGCAGACGCCGGCGAGCGTATTCGGTGCAAGCGTCTCGCCCGCCGGACGGGCGACGGCTTGCGGCGCGGGCGAGCTTTGACGTGCCGGCTTTTCTTCGACTTCGCCGTGCGCTTCGCGTGTCAGTTCGTTAGCAATTGCAGCCACGGCGGCCGCGGCTTGCGGACCCACTCCGAGCAACTCGATGGTCGCGCCTTCTCCAGCGCCGAGGCCAAGCAAACCGACCACGCTTTCGATCGCGGCCTTGCGTCCTTCGTAACGCACCTCGACGCGTGCATCAAAGCCGCGCGCCGCTTCACGGGCGCGTGCCGCCGGACGCGCATGCAGACCACCTGCGTGAACCAGCGTGACTTGCTGACGGGCTTCTTCCGTCACGTTCGTTGCACTCGCCTGGCGCGACGCCTCGGCGGCCACGCCGCCACGCGCGCGCAGCACCAGCAGCGGTGTTTCCCCCGCCTTCAGCAAGCCGCCCTGCACGCGTTCGACGATCTCGAACGCGTCCGAATTGGCAATCGCGATCACCGACACGAGGCTCGGCGCATTCAGCGCGACCTGATCCTGATCGAACTCGATCAGCACGTCGCCGGCGCGTACATGAGCGCCTTGAGCGACCATCGGCGCAAAACCCTTGCCGTTCAGTTCGACCGTATCGATACCGATATGCAGCAGAATCTCGGCGCCTTCAGCGGTGGCCAGCGTCAGGGCGTGACCGGTGCGCGCGAGATGGGTGACAGTACCGTCGCACGGCGCGACGAGTCGGCCCTCGAGCGGATCGACGCCGATACCGTCGCCGAACATGCCGCCCGAAAACACGGGGTCGGGCACGTTCGCGAGCGGCACGACCGGACCGGTCATGGGCGCGAGCAAAACAATATGGCCTTCAGAATGGCTCATCAAGCGGGACTCCTCGACACGTCGCATCTGATTTCTCGTCAGTGAGTTTCGGTGACTTTGTTGAGATGGCGCGGCGCATCGGGATTGCGCCCGCGCGCGGCGGCAAGGCCGGCGGCCATCACATAAAAGGACAGGATTGCAGCGATCGGATCGAGCGCCGCATGAGCGGTGGTGGCGAGCGGCAGCGTGGCTTCCGGCACGTCGGCGGGCGCCGCGAGCAGAACGCGGGCGCCGCGCGCCTTCATGTCGCGCGCGAGTTGCAGCAAACCGGCCTGTTCGGGTCCGCGCGGTGCGAAGACCAGCAGCGGATAGTCGCGATCGATTAGTTCCATCGGACCGTGACGCACTTCCGCGCTCGAAAACGCTTCGGCCTGAATGCCGGAAGTTTCCTTCAGCTTCAACGCGGCTTCCTGCGCGATGGCGAGACCCAGGCCGCGGCCGATCACGATCATCCGCTCGATGCCGCGCAATTCCTCCACGGCCGCCGACCAGTCGAGCTTGCCGGCAGCACGCAGCGCTTCGGGCAGCGTCTTCAACGCGGCAAGCAGTTCAGCATCTTTCTGCCAATGCGCGACGAGCTGCGCGGAGATCGACAGCATCGCGATATAGCTCTTGGTGGCCGCGACACTGAGTTCGGGACCGGCGACGAGCGGCAACTCGAATTCGCACGCGTCGGCCAAGGGTGAGCCCGACACGTTCACGGCGGCCACCGTCAACGCGCCCGCTTGGCGCAATGCTTCCATCGTGCCGACGAGGTCCGGGCTCTTGCCCGATTGCGAGAACGCCAGCGCGAGCTGATCGCGCACCTGCAGCGGCGCCTGTTGCAGCGTGGCGACCGACATCGGCAGCGAGGCGACCGGCACGCCGAGGCGGCTCATCGTCAGGCTGGCGAAGTAACTCGCCGCGTGATCGGAACTGCCGCGCGCGACCGTCAGCGCGACATGGCGCGGCTGCTGTGCGAGCTTCGCCGCCAATGCCTCGACGCGCGAGGTATCCGAGAGTTGCGCGGCGACCGTTTCAGCGGACGCCAGCGCCTCTTTAAGCATATTCGACAATTGCTTCTCCTTCGACGTAAGTCGCACTCAACGCCAGTTCACGATCGAACACGACCACATCGGCCCATGCACCGCGCGCGATGCGGCCGCGGTCTTCAATGCCCAGGTAGTCGGCGGCGTAGCGCGACAAACGGTTCGATACATCGGCGATCGGCAAGCCGATCGACACAAGATTGCGCAGCGCCTGATCCATGGTCAGCGTGCTGCCGGCGAGTGTGCCGTCGGCGAGACGCACGCCGCCGAGGCACTTCGTCACATGCTGGCTGCCAAGGCGGTATTCGCCGTCGGGCATGCCGGTGGCCGAGGTGCTGTCCGTGACCACATAGAGACGCGGAATCGCGCGCAACGCAGCGCGGATCGCCCCCGGATGGACGTGCAGCAGATCGGGAATGATTTCGGCGAACTCGGCGTGGGCGAGCGCCGCGCCCACGAGGCCGGGATTGCGATGGTGCAGCGGCGACATGGCGTTGAACAGATGCGTGAAGCCGCACGCGCCATGCTTGAGCGCGGCGACGGCGTCGTCGTAAGTGCCGAGCGAATGGCCCAGCTGCACGCGCACGCCGCGCGCCGCCATCTCGGAGATGATCTCCATGTGGCCGGCAATTTCCGGCGCCAGCGTGACCACGCGAATCGGCGCGATGGACAGATACTTCAGCACTTCGTCCATCACCGCCGAGACCGCCGCGTCCGGCTGCGCGCCGAGCTTGCCGGGGTTGATGTACGGCCCTTCCAGATGCACGCCGAGCACGCGCGCGCCGCCGGGCGTGCGGATGCGCGCGTTGTTGCCCAGTTCCGCAACGACGGCCATCAGCTCGTCGCGCGGCGCGGTCATGGTGGTGGCGAGCAGGCTGGTCGTGCCGTAACGCGCATGCGTGCGCGTGATGGTTTCGATCGCGCTGCCGCCTTCCATCACGTCGGAGCCGCCGCCGCCATGCACGTGCAGATCGATGAAGCCGGGCAGGATGTACGGCGCGTCGTTGGTCGACGGATCGACGCGTTCGCCGGTGAGCGCCGTGATGCGGCCGTTTTCGTATTCGAGCGTGCCGTGAATCCACCCATCGGTGGTGAGTATGTTTCCGGTCAGCATGAGTCTCTCTGGTGAGGCGTGATACGGGGCGTCGCTGAACGGCGCTTTTTCTGCGCCGCACCTGAACTTGCTGGCTGCGCGCACGGGCTCAGCCGGTCAGCTCAGGTGCGCAATTCAGCGACAAAGTCGTAGTAGTCGTCGCGGCAATACGTATCGGTAAGTTCGATTGCGCGCTGATCGGCGCTATAGCCGATACGGGTAATGACCAGCAGCGCCGAGCGCGGTTCGATATCCATCAACGAAGCGATCTCGCTCGAAGCGTTGACCGCGCGGAAGTGCTGCAACGCGCGCACGACTGCGGCGCCGCGTTGTTCGAGATAGCTGTAAAGCGAATCGCCGACGGCATGCGGGTCGGGCACGATCGCCGCCGGCAACGCCGAATGCTCGACCGCCATGACGATGCCGTCGGCGCGCCGCAGGCGCCGCAGACTCGTCACCGCCGCGCCGGGCGACAGGCCGAGGTGCACCAGTTCGTCACGGTTGGCGGCGCGGATATCGCGCTCGAGCCACACCGAGTCCGGCCGGAAACCGCGCTGCTGCATCTTCTTCGTGAAACCGGTGAGCCGCGACAGCGGGTCTTCGACGCGCGGCGTGATGAAGCTGCCCGCGCCGCGCGCGCGCCTGATCAAACCTTGCTCGACCAGCAGCTCGATCGCCTTGCGCGCCGTGATGCGCGACACGCCGATCGCGTCCGAGAGCGTGCGCTCCGAGGGCAGCGCCTCACCCGCCGACCACACGCCGCAGTGGATCGCTGTCGCAAGATTGCGCGCGAGCTGCAAATAGAGCGGCGTGACGTTGCGGGCGTCAGGCATCAGTGCGGACCAGCGAGTTTCCATGGGGCTCTGGCGGCCTTCGCGAAAAGATAGGCCTACGAAAAATGAGAGCCCATTATATAACCAACATAATACCAGTCAACCAACTGGTTCCATGCTGGTATAACCAAGCGCAAAGCCTTGCTGAATAAGACTTTGAAGGGCACGTGGAGGCTTTGCAGAGGGTTTTTTGGAGCCCAGGAATTACCCGTATTGGGCTTCGGGATGCCTTCCAGCCGGCTCAAACGGAGTTTCAATGCGCTGACAACCAGGCGGCGATCGATACCTTTTTAATACCAGTGCCGATCAGGCCTTTACCGGCGTGGCTTTTGTAAAGGGGTGCGTTCCAATATAGTGCTGAGTAGCAAGCTATAAAAATCCCCTGGGAGCAGCATTTGACTGATTCCGAGACGCTGCGGCGTGCTCAGGCCGTCCGCCATTTCAACCGCTTCTATACCCGCCACATTGGCGCGCTGCACGAGCACCTGGCAAAGAGCGCGTTCTCACTGACAGAGGTGCGCGTACTGCACGAGCTCTCTCGTGAACGCGCGCAAACGGCCTCGGTGCTCGGGCGTTCCCTCGGTCTCGACAGCGGTTATCTCAGCCGTCTGCTGACGAGCTTCGAACGACGCGACCTGATCACGCGCCGCCCGTCCGAGACGGACGCGCGCCAGTCGCTGATCGCGCTCACGGACAGCGGCCACGCCGCGTACGCTCCGCTCGATAGCGCGGCGATCGAAGAAGTGTCGCTCCTGCTTTCCGGCCTCACGGCCCTCTCGCAGGATCAGCTGATCGCCGCGATGAAGCTCATCGAGCGGCTGCTCGGCGACAAACCCAGGCACGAACTCGTGGTGCTCCGTCAGCCGCGCGCTGGTGAATGCGGCTGGCTCGTGCATCGGCAGGCGCAATGGTTCGCCGCGCAATACGACTGGGATCCGACGTTCGAGGGATTGCTGGCGCGGGTGGTCGCCGATTACACGCAACGCAACGATCCGGTGCGGGAGATGTGCTGGGTCGCCGATCAGCAAGGGATGGTGGTCGGCTCGGTGTGCATCGTTGGCGTATCGACGACGGTGGCGGGGGTGCGACTGCTGTGGGTCGAGCCGGATGTGCAACGGCTGGGCATCGGCACGCAGTTGCTGAGCGAAAGCGTGCGTTTCGCGAAGCGTGCGGGCTATACGAAGCTCACACTGACGACGGCCGCGTCGCTCGAACAACCGCGGCGCCTGTGCCAGCGCGCCGGGTTCAGGCTTGCCGGCACGGCGGCTGAGCGCCGTTTCGGCAAGGACCTGACGGTCGAGCGATGGGAATTAGGCTTGTAGAAACGCCGCTGCTTAGAACGACGGCACCACCGAACCCTTGAACTGCGTCTTGATGAACTGGCGCACGTCTTCCGACTGGTAAGCGGCAACCAGCTTCTTGACCCACGGCTTGTCCTTGTCTTGCGTGCGCACGGCGATCAGGTTTGCGTACGGGCTATGCACGTCTTCGAGCGCGATCGCATCTTTGGTCGGCTGCAGGCCGGCGGCCAGCGCGAAGTTCGTGTTGATCGCGGCGGCGTCGACGTCCGACAGCGAGCGCGGCAGTTGCGCGGCGTCGAGTTCGACCAGCTTGATCTTCTTCGGATTGTCCGCGACGTCGAGCGGCGTCGCGTTATTGCCGTTCGTGCCCGCGCCGGACTTCAGCTTGATCACGCCTTGCGTTTGCAGCAACAGCAACGCGCGGTTTTCGTTCGACGGATCGTTCGGCACCGCGACCTTCGCGCCTTGCGGCAGATCCTTCAGCGACTTCAGCTTCTTCGAATAGATGCCGAGCGGCGAGATGTACGTGAGGCCGGCGTTGACGATCTTGTAGCCACGCTGCTTGATCTGGCTGTCGAGGTACGGCTGGTGCTGGAAGCTGTTCGCGTCGAGGTCGCCTGCGTCGAGCGCGGCATTCGGCTGCACGTAGTCGTTGAATTCGACGACCTTCACGTTCAGGCCTTCGCGCTTCGCTACTTTGGTGACGACTTCCCAGATCTGCGCGTCCGGGCCGCCGATCGTGCCGACCTTGATGACTTTGTCGTCGGCGTGCGCGCCGAAGCTGGTGAAAATCGCCGTGGTGGCGACGACTGCCGAGAGGGCTTTGAGGATGTTTCTGCGCTGCATGTGATTCTCGCTTGTTTCTAATCGACGACTTGATCGATGACTTGATTAATGGCGCATCGATTTCTGATCGGTGTCAGATTCGGGTGGAAGCCGGCGGCAACGTGGCTTGTGGTCATGTGCCGCCAACTGGACCTGAAATGGTCTCATAGTCCCGGCGAGATGGGAAATATCACGATCGCATATGGTTATGCGCCTTGAACGGCAGCGGACCGCGTGCACGTGACACGCACGCGGTCGGTGTCGCGGAGAATCAGAAGGTGGTCCAGTCGTCGTCGGGCGGAGTGGCTCGCACTGCTTCGGTCGATGCGCGCGGCGTTTTCATCGCGGCTGGCGTGGCGCTCGTCACATGCGCCGACGATGCCGAGGCTCGTGTCGATGCAGAAGCCGGAGCGGCAGACGCCTTGGCAGGTACCGACAGCTTCGGCTCCGCGCGCGGCGCTGCGGACGCAGCGGAGTGCGATGCCGTGCCGATTTCGCGCTTTGCCGTTGCCGCTGCCGTTGGTATAGCCGCTGACGCTGCGGCTGCTTGCGGCGGCGCCGCCACCGTCGCGGTCACTCTACGCGCCGCAATCGCCGCCGAACCCTGCGCGCCACCTTCAGCGCCATTCACGCGAAACGCGCTCACTGTCTCGCGCAAACGCCCCGCCTGATCCTGCAACGAAGCCGCCGCGGCCGCCGCCTGCTCGACCAGCGCCGCGTTCTGCTGCGTCACTTCGTCCATGTGCGTGACGGCGCGGCCGACCTGGGCAATGCCGCTGCTCTGTTCTTCGGATGCCGCCGCGATCTCGCCCATGATGTCGGTGACACGTTGCACGGCTTGCAGAATCTCGCCCATCGTCGTGCCGGCCTGCTGCACCAGCGTCGAACCGTTGTGCACGCGTTCGACCGACGCGCTGATCAACTGCTTGATCTCCTTGGCCGCCGTTCCCGAGCGCTGCGCGAGGCTGCGCACTTCGCCCGCGACGACCGCGAAACCGCGTCCCTGCTCACCGGCGCGCGCCGCTTCCACAGCTGCGTTCAATGCAAGAATGTTGGTCTGAAACGCAATCCCTTCGATCACGCCGATGATGTCCGCGATCTGCCGCGAGCTATCGTTGATCTCGCCCATCGTGCCGATCACGCGGCTCACCACGTCGTTGCCGCGCGTCGCTATTTCGGACGCGTTATGCGCGAGGCCGCTCGCTTGCCGCGCGTTGTCGGCGTTCTGCTTGACCGTCGCGGTGAGCTCTTCCATGCTCGCGGCGGTTTCCTGCAGCGAAGCCGCCTGCTGCTCGGTCCGCTGCGACAGATCGCCGTTGCCGGCCGCGATCTGCTGCGTCGCCGACGCAATGGATTCCGCCGAGCGACGAATCTCGCCGATGGTCTGCTGCAAGCGGTTCTGCATGTCATGCATAGCCGCCATCATGCTGGTCTTGTCCTGTGGACGAACCTCGACCACTTGCGTCAGATCGCCTTGCGCGATACTTGCCGCGAGTCGCGCCGCCTGGTCGGGCTCGCCGCCGAGGCTCGCGCGCACGTTGCGGATGATCAGCAGCATCGCCAGCGAGATGATCGCGCCGATCACGAGCACCACCGCCAGGTGACCGAGCAGCGTCTCGTAGTACACCGTGTCGATGTCCTTGATGAACACGCCGCTCGTGATGTTCCAGTCCCACGGCGCAAAACGCACCACGTAGCTGATTTTCGGCACGGCCGTTTCGCTGTGCGGCAGGCGTCCGCGATACTCGGCGAAACCGCGGCCGCTTGCCTTGGCCGCGTCGACGATTGCCACGTATAAAAGCTTGCCGTCCGGGTCCTTGAAATCGCCGACTGGCTTGCCGGTCATTTGCGGCAGCGTGGGATGCATCAGCACGACGGGCTTCGAATCCATCACGAACAGGTAGCCGGAATCTCCATAGCGCATGGTCGCGAGACGGGCGAGCGCTTCGCGCTGTGCGTCGGCTTCGCTCAGCTTGCCGCTCTGCGCGAGCGCGTAATAGCCGTTCACGATACCTTGTGCGGCATCGACCAGATTAACCATGCCCGCCTTGCGCTCGGCCAGCATCGTGCTGCGCGTTTCGACCGCGCTCCACAGTCCGACACCCACCAGCCCCAGCCAGACGAGCGCGAGCGACAGCCATAGTTTGCGATTCAAACTCATCCTGCTCATTGTTGTGGTCTCTCTCGTGTGATTCGTGTTCCGTTCGCAGTCGCAAGAACGCGATTGCTATCGCGCGCAAACGATTGCTATCGATATAACGGCATGACAAACGGGCAACTTGAGAGACGCAGCGGGAGGCCGGCAGGCGCGCCGCGTGGCATGCGTGCGGATTGAATGCGCACATCGAATCGGTCTCTGCACGATAATTCGAAGCTGCGGCCGCATGACTCGATGCGGCTCATTCCCTTGCTCGAGAGAACAACGCCCATGTATGTCATCGACCTTATCTACACCGCACCGCTCGACCGCGTCGACGACGCGCTGGAAGCGCACCGCACGTTTCTGACGCAACAGTTCGAGGCGGGCGTGTTCGTCGCGGCCGGACCGAAAGTGCCGCGCGACGGCGGCATCATTCTGGCGGTGCGCATCGAACGCAATAAGCTGGATGAGATTCTCGCCAGCGACCCGTTCGCGCAGCAGAAGCTCGCGCGTTACGAGGTGACGGAATTCAAGGCGACGAGGCTCGCGCCGGGATTGAATCTGCCGATTCCTGCTTGAGCGTTGGAAAGAGATGAGATGTGAAAACGGACGCGTGATACGACACGCGCCCTTGCGGATGAGCGTGTCAGTCGAGCAGCAGCTTGATGTCGTGCACCCACGGCGTTGCGCCCTGGCCGTCACGCGCGAATAGACGCAGCTTGCCGTCCGTATCGAACACATAGCTCGCTGCCGTGTGGTCCATCGTGTAGCTGTCAGGCGTCTTGCCCGGCACCTTCGCGTAGTAGACGCGGAAGTCCTTCGTGATCTTGGTGAGTTGCGCCTGATCGGCCGGGCGCAAGCCGACGAACGTCGGGTTGAACGCCGGCACGTATTGCGCGAGCAGAGCCGGGGTGTCGCGGTCCGGATCGACGGTGACGAACAACACCTGCACGCGCTTCGCGTCTTCCGGGCCGAGTTGCTGCAACGCTTGCGAGAGCTCGGCCATGGTGGTCGGACAAACATCCGGGCAATGTGTGTAGCCGAAGAACAGCACCACCACCTTGCCTTTGTAGTCCGCCAGAGTGCGGACATGGCCGGCCGTGTCGGGTAGCGAGAAGTCGCTGCCGAACTGGGTATTGCCGGTGATATCGAGATTCTGAAACGCCGGCGGCTGCTTGCCGCAGCCTGCCATCAGCAACGCGCCACCGAGCGCGCAAGCGATCACAGCAGCACGCGCCGTGCGCGCGAAGCGGTTATTGAGCATGGTATTACGCGCCGATCAGGACGCGCGCATAGTGGTCGATCAGCAGCGCGGCGAACAGCAGCGAGAGATAGACGATCGAATAACGGAAGGTCTTGCGCGCCAGATCGTCCGAGTACTCGCGATAGATCTTCCACGCATAGGCAAGAAACACGGCACCCAGCAGCACGGCAGCCGCGAGATACACCACGCCGCTCATGCCGGAGATGAAGGGCATCATGGTGACCGCGAACAGGATCACCGTGTACAGCAGAATATGCAGGCGCGTGTACTTCTCGCCGTGCGTGTTCGGCAGCATCGGCAGGCCGGCGTTTTCGTAGTCTTTGCGGCGATACAGCGCGAGCGCCCAGAAATGCGGCGGCGTCCACACGAAGATGATCAGCACCAGGATCCAGGCGTCGCCCGGCACGTGGCCGGTGACCGCGGCCCAGCCGAGCGCCGGCGGCATGGCGCCCGAGGCGCCGCCGATCACGATGTTCTGCGGCGTGGCAGGCTTGAGCAGCAGCGTATAGATGACGGCATAGCCCACGAACGTGGCGAGCGTGAGCCACATGGTGAGCGGATTGGCGAACGTATACAGCGTCCACATGCCGAGGCCGCCGAGCACGGCCGAAAACAGCAGAATCTGCGCGGTGGTGATTTCACCGCGCGCGGACGGCCGCCACGAAGTGCGGCGCATCTTGGCGTCGATTTTCTGCTCGACGAGGCAATTGATGGCGAATGCCGCGCCGGCCAGCAACCAGATGCCGACGGTGCCGCCGATCAACGGAGTCCAGGGCACCATGCCAGGCGTCGACAGGAACATGCCGATGACGGCGCAGAACACGGCGAGTTGCGTGACGCGCGGCTTCGTCAGGGCGATGTACTGGGAGACCCGGCTACCGGGCGTTTGGGAGAGTGTTGTGCTGTCCATGTGGAGTCACGCTGGCGCGGCATCGCGCGCAGGGAGCACGGCGCGGCCGGGACGGCTATAAGCGATCCGAAAGTTTAACATAACGAGCAGAAGCAGCAGGATCGCGGCCCCACCGTTATGCGCGACCGCAATGGGCAACGGCCATTGCAGAACGATGTTCGACAGCCCGGTGATGAACTGGATCAGCACCACCAGCAGCACGCCGTTCGCGGGGCGCCGCAGCGACTCGAAGCGGCGCAGTTTCAGCGCGAACCACACCAGATAAGCGACCACGACGATGGCGAACGTGCGGTGTGTCCAGTGGATCGCTACCAGCGCATCCTGCGTGATCATGTCGCCGTCGCCGGTCATGCCCAACGCGCGCCACAAATGGAAGCCATGCGTGAAGTCCATCGGCGGGACCCATTGGCCGTTGCAGGTCGGGAAATCCGTGCAGGCGAGCACCGCGTAGTTCGTGCTGACCCAGCCGCCCAATGCGATCTGCGCGATCAGCAGCAGCAGACCCGCGATCGCCGCCGTGCGCCAGCGCGCGGCCTCAGGCTCGTAAGCGGGCAACGGCGTTTGCCGCGCGGCCAGCCAGCCGAGCGTGCCCAACAACGCGAGGCCGAGCAGCAAGTGCGTGGTCACGATGATCGGTTGCAGTTTCATCGTCACCGTCCAGGCGCCGAACGCGCCTTGCACCAGGATCAGCAGCAACAGCGAGGTCGGCCACCACGGCGAAACATGCAGCGGACGCCGCTTGATGCGCGCCGTCCACGCGATCACGGTCTGCGCGATGATCAGCACGCCGATCGCCATCGCGAAGTAACGGTGGATCATTTCGATCCAGGCCTTGGTCATGCTGACCGGTCCGGTGGGCATCGCCTGATGCGCGGCCGTGATCGCCGCATGCGCGATGAACGGCGACGAGGTGCCGTAACAACCCGGCCAGTCCGGACAGCCCAGCCCAGAATCGGTGAGCCGCGTGAAGCCGCCGAACATCACCAGATCGAGCGTGAGGAAGGTGGTGAGCCAGACCAGCTTGCGGAATTTGTTGTCGTCGGCCTTGACCCATACGTAGGACAGCGGCAACAACGCGATACACAAGCCGATCAGGGCCAGTTGCAGTACGAACATCTCTCTTACCTATGTTGCGGCATCAGCCGATGCGCGACCATTTGAGCAGCTTGGTCAGGTCGCCTTTGATCTTGCCGGGATTCGGATCTTTCGGGAAACGCATCATCAGATTGCCGTTCGGATCGACCAGGTAGATGTGGTCGGTGACTTTAGTGCCGTTGTCCGTGGGCAGCCATGCGGACACCTGCGCCGGATCGGCGATCATCATGTCGGTGTCGGGGTAGGCCTTTTGTATCACGTCAGCCACGTTGCCTGCATCGGTGCGCAGCCACACTTCCACGACGCGCTCGCGTTCCGGGCCCTGTGCCGCGCGGATTTGTCGCATGAAGTAGAGCTTGGTAACGCACGCTTTGTCGCACGCGCTGTTGTCGACCGAGATCATCAGCCAGTGGCCGCGCAGCGTGGCGAACTTGACGGGCTTGCCGTCCTCGCCGGTGACTGTCAGCGCATCGGGGATCGGGCGTTGCGGCTCGACCAGCGTGCCGTAGCTTGCGGTGCCGCCGGTCGGCTTGATCACGTAGTACATGAAATACGACACTGCTATCGGCGCGCCGCAGATGATCGCCACCAGCAGCAGCATCCAGCGGCCGCGTTGCCACGAGCCTTTGCCGTTGGGTTGGCCGGGCATGGCGCGGGGTGCTGCAGGTTTGCCGGCTTGCGGCGAACGGGGAGATTGCGTCGACACTACGGACCTCTTTCAATGATTGCGCTGCTCGTGGCCTGAAGGTGGGTCACAAGCAGCATGTGCTGCATTACACGCCCGGCGCGTGCTCTTTCTTCGCGGCGCGCCGCGCGGCGTACAGACCGAAGACCAGCGCCGCGGCCGCCATGCCCCACCACTGGAACATGTAGCCGTAGTTGCGCTCGACGCCTTCAGTGGGCGCGGGCCAATCGCGCACCAGCTTGTCGCGGTCGTCGCTCAACTGCTGAATCACGAACGATTGCAGCGGCAGGCCGGTTTCCGCGGCGTACGCGGCGACATCCAGATTCTGGCGGATCAGTTGATGCTCGGCCGAGCCGCCCTGCCCCAACTCGTAGGCGCGCGAAGCGTCGGCACGGGCAATGCCTTCGATTTCGATTTCGCCTTGCGGCGTGGTGTACGGCGCGATGGTTTCGCGATTGTTCATATTGCGCGGCAACCAGCCGCGATTGACCAGTACGTAGCCGCCGTCGGCCAGTTTAAAAGGCATCACGACGTAAAAGCCCGGCTGGTCGTTATACGGACGATTATCGAGGTAGACGACCTTGTCCGCGACGAAACTGCCACGCGCCTTCACGCGATGAAACTCGATGTCTTTCAACTGAACCGGCGCGCCGCTCACCGGCTGCGCGGGCGCGTTCTCGAACTGCGTGATTTGCGCTTCGAGCGCTTCCTTCTGATGCGCGCGGTCGCGCTGCCAGAAACCCAGCCGCACTGTCACCACGATCACCAGCAGGATCAGCAGCACGGGAACGAGGCGAAACTTCATCGCGCACGCTCCGATGGCACCTGCGTCGTCACGGGGAACGCACGGCAAACGCAGGCGCGCGGTGCGATAATAAACGTCTTGCCTCTGCGCTTCCTGGTTTCAGCCGGTTCCATGCACATTCTCGTTCCCATCGCCTTCGTCCTGATCATCGCCAGCATGGTGTCGGCGCTGTACTTCATGATGCATGACAAGGGCAAAACCAAGCGGATGGTCTGGTCGCTCGCCACGCGGGTGGGCCTGTCGATTTCGCTGTTCCTGTTCATCCTGTTCGCTCACTGGATGGGCTGGATTCAATCGACCGGTATTCCTTACGGGCGCTGAGCCCGTCGGAAAAATCTCCACGCCGCCAAACAAAACGCCGCCCTGACAGGGTCGAGGGCGGCGCTGCGTAAGTCTTACGTACTGCTGTCTTGCGTTGCTGCTCGTGCGCCGCGCCTCTTAGGATCTGGCGCAAACGGCCTGCACGCATTCCGAGGTTGTCGGTCGGCGCAGGCCAGACTGCGTTACAGCCAGTACACGACGACGTACAGCCCAAGCCACACGACGTCCACAAAGTGCCAATACCAGGCCGCGCCTTCGAACGCGAAGTGATGCTCCGCCGTGAAGTGGCCGCGAATCATACGCGCCAGCACGACTGCCAGCATCGTACCGCCGAGGAACACGTGGAAGCCGTGGAAGCCGGTCAGCAGGAAGAACGTCGAACCATACACGCCCGACGAAAGCGTCAGATTCAGTTCGTTGTACGCGTGGAAATATTCGAAGCCTTGCAGGAACAGGAAGCAGACGCCGAGCACGAGCGTTGCGGCCAGCCAGATGATCGCTTTCTTGCGATGATCTTCACGCAGCGCGTGGTGCGAAACCGTCAGCGTCGCGCCCGAGGAAAGCAGCAGCGCCGTGTTGATGGTCGGCACCGGCCACGGTTGCATCGACTTGAAAGTCGAGACCAGCGCTGCCGGACCGTTGTTCGGCCACACCGCCGAGAAGTCCGGCCAGATCAGCTTGTAATCGAGGCTGCCCAGTTGATGCAGCGCAATTTCGCGCGCATAGAACAGCGCGCCGAAGAACGCACCGAAGAACATCACTTCGGAGAAGATGAACCAGCTCATGCTCCAGCGGTACGACTTGTCGACGTTCTTGCCGTACATGCCGCCTTCCGACTCGGCGATCGCGTCGCCGAACCAGTGCCACAGTGTAAAGAGCAGCCACAACAAACCGGCGACGACGCCAATCGGCGCCCAGTCATGTTCGTTGATCCAGGCCGCAAGCGATCCGAGCATGACCAGCAACCCAGCAGCGGCGCTGATCGGATGCCGCGACGGATGCGGTACGAAATAGTACGGGCTCTCGTTTTGACCGCTCATTCTTGATTCTCCACTTCAGTCCAGTTGTTCCGGAATCTCCGGCTGTATCTTCGGCGGCGCGTCGATACCGCACCGCTTCGCTCTAATTTCTGGGCGCTGCTTCGCCCGATTCTACGCGTGCGTCTGGCGCTTCAACCTACTACGGCGCGCACGATCAGAATCAGCGCCACGATAAAAATGGCCGCGCAGATCAATGCTGCCGCGATCACGTGCAGCGGGTTCAACTGCGTGGCGTCCGCCTCCAGATCGCGACGCTTGCGCACCCCGAAAAACGACCAGAACACCGCACGCATCGACTGACCAAAACTGCTCTTGCGCGGGCTGCCGCCGTTATCGCTCATCTCGTTTCTTCTTCCTTCGCCTGCGGCGCGCGCCTTCAGGCGGGATTGGCTGCCGTGGCTGCCACGCTTTTATCCGTGTTTGCCGTGGGCGCTGCGCTTCCGGCCGTCGCCGCTGCCGGCGTATTCAACTCAAAGAACGTGTACGACAACGTGATCGTTTTCACGTCCTTCGGCAACTTCGGATCGACCACGAACACCACCGGCATCCGCTTCGTCTGATTCGCCGTCAAAGTTTGCTGCGTAAAGCAAAAACACTCGATCTTCTTGAAGTACTCGGTGGCCTGTTTCGGCGCGTAGCTCGGAATGGCTTGCGCCTGAATCGTGCGCGCCTGTTCGTTGCTCACCTCGTACATCACCGTCGTCACTTCGCCCGGATGCACGTCGAGACTGCGCTGCTCCGGTTTGAAACCCAGCGGGCCGCGCGCGTTCGCATCGAATTCGATCGAAATCGTGCGGCTCATGTCGACCTGCGTATTCTTCGCCTCGCGCACCGTGGCATCGCGCTGCACGAGGTTGTTGATGCCGGTAATCTGGCAGATCGCGCGGTACATCGGCACCAGCGCGAAACCGAAACCGAACATCATCAACGCGACGATGAACAGCTTGATCAGCATCGAACGGTTAAAAGAGCGGTCGGCCTGAGCCGGCGGTTGCGTCGACATCTCAATCCTCAACAAACCTGCACACAGACTCGAATCACCTGTTCAGGAAAACCACTTCTGATGAATGATGACGCTCGCGAAAAAGACCGCGGCGATCACGAACATCACCAAACCGATCCGCCGGTTGCCCGCGCGAATCTGCTCGGGAGTACGTCTTTCTTGAGGATTGCGCGTCATGCTCGACTTTTTGAATACTTTTCGTGACTACGGTTGCCGCCACGACTTTCGTGACCACCGGCTCAGGTAGCGAAATGCTGTGCTACCCGAGCCGGCAATCTCACCGTGCGCCGATTACTCGACGGTCGGCGGGTTTTCGAACGTGTGGAACGGAGCCGGGCTCGGCACGGTCCATTCGAGGCCCGTTGCGCCGTCCCACGGCTTGTCGCCAGCCTTTTCGAGTTCGCCGCCGCCACGGTACGCAGGCAACGCAACCGCGAACAGGAAGTAGACCTGCGCCAGACCGAAGCCGAACGCGCCGATCGAGATGACCTGGTTCCAGTCCGTGAACTGTGCCGGGTAGTCAGCATAACGACGCGGCATACCTGCGAGACCGACGAAGTGCATCGGCAGGAACGCGAGGTTGAAGAAGAACAGCGACGCCCAGAAGTGGATCTTGCCGCGCGTCTCGTTGTACATCCACCCGGTCCACTTCGGCGCCCAGTAGTACCAACCGGAGAACAGGGCGAAGAGCGAGCCCGCCACCAGCACATAGTGGAAGTGCGCGACGACGAAATAGGTACCGTGATACTGGATGTCGAGCGGCGCCATGGCCAGCATCAGACCCGACAGACCACCGAACGTGAACACGATCAGGAAGCCGACCGCGAACAGCATAGGCGTTTCGAAGGAGAGCGAACCGCGCCACATGGTCGCGACCCAGTTGAACACCTTCACGCCCGTCGGCACGGCGATCAGCATCGTGGCGTACATGAAGAACAGCTGGCCCGTGACCGGCATGCCGGTTGCGAACATGTGGTGCGCCCAGACCATGAACGACAGAATCGCGATCGACGACGTTGCGTAGACCATCGAGCTATAGCCGAACAGCGGCTTGCGCGAGAACGCGGGAATCACCTGCGACACGATCCCGAACGCCGGCAAGATCATGATGTACACCTCGGGGTGCCCGAAGAACCAGAAGATATGCTGGTACATGACCGGGTCGCCGCCGCCTGCCGCGTTGAAGAACGACGTGCCGAAGTGGCGGTCGAACAGCACCATGGTGATCGCGCCCGCCAGAACCGGCATCACGGCGATCAGCAGGTACGCGGTAATCAGCCACGTCCAGACGAACATCGGCATCTTCATCAGCGTGAGGCCGGGTGCGCGCATGTTCAGGATCGTCACGACGATGTTGATCCCGCCCATGATCGACGAAGCACCCATCAAGTGGACCGCGAAAATCGCGAAGTCCATGCCCGGGCCCATCTGCGTGGACAGCGGCGCGTAGAGCGTCCAGCCCGCGGCGGTCGCGCCGCCCGGCGAAAAGAACGATCCGACCAGCAGAACAGCCGCCACCGGCAGAAGCCAGAAGCTGAAGTTGTTCATGCGGGCGAAAGCCATGTCCGATGCGCCGATCTGCAGCGGCACCATCCAGTTCGCGAAGCCGACGAAGGCCGGCATGATCGCGCCGAACACCATAATCAGGCCGTGCATGGTGGTCAACTGGTTGAAGAACTCGGGACGCATGATCTGCAGGCCCGGTTCGAACAGTTCGGCACGGATCATCAGCGCCATCACGCCCCCGGAGAGGAACATGGTGAACGAGAAGATCAGGTACAGCGTACCGATGTCCTTGTGATTGGTTGCGAACAGCCAACGGCGCCAGCCATGCGGCGTTTCGTGGGCATGGTCGCCGTGCACGTGTTCGTGGCCTGCGACTACATCGTGTCCGATGCTAGACATGACAATCTCCTAAAGCGAATACTGCGGTGCTGACCATGAACACGTCAGGCAGCCGGGCTGATCTGAACACGCCGGGCTTCTTTCGCGTCGCTGCCGCCCGTGATCGTTTCCGGCTTCTTTAAAATAATGTGGTCTTCGGCAATGCCGGCTGCTTTCAACGCGTCGCGCACGGCTTCGGCGCGGCTCTTCGCGAGCTTCGCGTTGAGGTCGGCGGAACCGGTGGCGTCGGTGAAGCCCGACAGCGTGAATTTCGCGTCCGGATGTGCTTTTGCGTAGGCTGCGGCTGCGTCGACTGCCGCTTTCGCGTCGGCCGGCAGCGTGCTCTTGCCGGTGTCGAAGTAAATGCTGGCCGGCAGTGCCGCCTGCGTTGCCGCGCTGTCCGAACCGGCGGCCGACGCTGTTGCCGCTTCCGCGCCCGAGGCGCCGGATGCCGCCGCCGCACCCGAAGCTGCCGCTGCGCCTGCGTCGGCCAGGTGGTTGCCGCCTTCCGGCAGCTTGCCGTTGCGGGCGTCGGCCACTTGCTTCGGCTGGAGAATGTCGCCGGTGTGGTTGCCCCACGAGTTGCGTTCGTACGTAACCACCGAAGCGATTTCGACGTCGTTCAGCGTAGGCGCCCACGACGGCATCGCATTCTTGCCCTTCAGAACCAGGCTGACGTGTTCGGCGATCGCGCCGTTGGCGATCTTGCTGCCGTCGAGCGCCGGGAATGCGCCTGCGCCCTTGCCGGTCGGCTGGTGGCAGACCGCGCAGTTCGCTGTATAGACTTTGCCGCCGCGCTCCATCAGCTCGGCCATCGTGTAGGTCTTGTTCGGATCGTCCTGGCCAGCGGCCATTTTCTTCTTCTGCGTGTCGACCCACTTCGCGTAGTCGTCGGCGGACAGCACTTCGACCACTACCGGCATGAACGCGTGTTCCTTGCCGCACAGCTCGGTACAGAAGCCGCGGAACGTGCCGACCTTGTCAGCCTTGAACCACGTGTCGCGCACGAAGCCCGGAATCGCGTCCTGCTTCACGCCGAAGGCCGGCACGTACCAGGAGTGCACCACGTCGTTCGCGGTGGTGATGATGCGGATTTTCTTGTCGACCGGGACGACCAGCGGATTGTCGACTTCCTGCAGATACGTGGTGGAAATCGGCTCGCGGCCATCGGTTTGAGCACGCGGCGTAGCCAGCGTGGACAGGAAGTTGATGCCCTCGCCCGGGCCCTTCACGTAGTCGTAGCCCCATTTCCACTGGTAGCCGGTGACCTTGATGGTGACGTCGGCGTTGGTGGTGTCTTTCATCGCGACCACCGTCTTGGTGGCGGGCAGCGCCATCAGCACGACGATGATGAACGGCACGATCGTCCAGATGATTTCGACGGTGGTGCTTTCGTGGAAGTTGGAAGCTTTGTGGCCTTTCGATTTGCGGTGAGCAAAGATCGAATAGAACATCACGCCGAACACGCCGACGAAGATGACCAGGCAAAGAACCAGCATGAACATGTGGAGGCTGAAGAGCTCCTCAGCGATCTTGGTCGCAGGCGGCTGGAGATTGATCTCGTTGACGGCAGGGCCGCCCGGAACATCGCCCACTGCCAGGGCCGCACCGGCGAAAAGCAGTCCGCTCATCGCCAGCACGCCCATGAGGGCTCGCTTGATTGTTTTCATAGCTTCCTTACCCAAATTTTCCATTCAAACCCTCGACCCCGCTGGCAGGTTGCCTCGCGCTCCCCGTGAACGCCGCGCGACTCGACGCTTCTAACAGCGCGTGAGCCACATACGCAGTTCGCCTGCGAACTGCGCGCGCCGATACTGCGCGAGATGTTGCCCGATCATGATCGTCTGCCCGCGCGAGACCAGTTTGATCCGGTCACGCGGTGTTGCGCCCGCCTCGATCCGCACCCAGCGCGGATTGAACTCGAACTGCGTGAACTGCTCGGCACTGACCTGCTCGACGACGAGCCGGTTCTGAAATAACCGGATGCGCTCGTAATCCACAGCATGACGCGCATATATGGCAAACGCGATGCCCACCGCCAGCAATTCGATACCGGTGAACGGCAACACCAGCCAGGCGCCGACCAGAACCAGCATGAAAGCAATTGCCAACGAGAACAACGCAAGCGACACGTAGAAATACACGAACTGCCGCGGCGATATCGAACAGTTGCGTTTCATCGTCCAGTCTTTCAGAACCGGTTCTGAATCCGCCAGCAGATCTGATGCTTCCATCGCTGCCTCCCGCCGATTGTCTCCAATCGCCGCCAGCGGCCAATCTTCGCGACCATTATTCCGGCCGTTCGATCACCGCCGCGCCATCTTATCTTGCTGCCCTGTGCCTCGGGCCTGCCGCCCCAAATGTGGGAACTCCGGGCGACAAACTGACGCATTATAGGCGCGATCCATAGCATCCACAAGCAAGCCTCGATTGGCCCACAAGCCAGGCGTGACAAGCCTCCGCGCCGTTTTGACGCACCTTTTGCGCGTCTTTTGAAGCGGTAATTTCAGACATAACAGATGTCCTCTTTACCGCCTCTGCGATTCCTCACCGATTCCTAGACGAGCCTCTTCCGATGTCCTCGATTCGCACGATGCCATGACCTTCTGCCGTGGTACGCGGCACGGCTTTCCATGCGTGTCCGTAGATCACTTCGAAGGTCAGGGCGATCGTGCCGTCGGCGCGCCGGCGGGCTTCGAGGGCGGCGAGCAAAGCCTTGTGCAGCCGGCGTGCGGCGGCGCCCGACGACGCTTCGCGCTCGAACGGATAGGCGCCCCAGCGACGCACGTCGGCGAGCAGCGACTGCGGCGACTTATAGGTAATGGTGAGGACTTCCTGGTCCATCACGGGAATCTCGAAGCCGCTTTCCACCAGCATGTCGCCGAGATCGTGCATGTCGACGAAGTCGATCACATGCTTGCGCGAGGCGACGCCGTGCGCGGCCTCGACTTCGGCGTAGGCGCCGCGCAATTCCTTGAGCGAGTCAGGACCGAGCGTGCTGAACATCAGCAGGCCGTTGACCTTGAGCACACGCTGCCACTCGGGAAACACGAGATCGGGCCGCGAGTGCCAGTGGAGCGCCAGATTGGACCAGATGAATTCGAAGGCGCCAGCCGCGAACGGCAGCGCCGAAAAGTCGGCTTGCGCGAAGCGCGGACCGCGGGCGCCGAGCGCCTTGCCGAGCGATGCCGGCAGAAAGCGCCGCCAACTCGTGTCGCCGGAATCGTGCTGCAGCGCGCGCGTGAGCATGCCGTGCGACAGGTCGGAGCCGAACACCGGCGCTTCGGGAAAGCGCTCGCGCAGAGCGGGAATGTCTTCGCCCGCACCGCAGCCGGCGTCGAGCACGCTCGCCGGCGTGACCTTGATGAAGTCGAGACGCTCGCGCATACGTTGCGCAATCTCGCGCGGCAGGAACGCGACGTCGTCGAAAGTCGCAGCGCGACGGTCGAAGATCCGCCGGAGGCGCCGGGAATCATAGGCCGGACGGCCTGTTTGAGCGGAAGTTGGGGACATGGGTGTCGTACTGGCGTGGAGCAGGAAGTATACTCGCTCGCTTCT
This sequence comes from Paraburkholderia phytofirmans, assembly GCF_046028095.1. Classification (GTDB taxonomy): domain Bacteria; phylum Pseudomonadota; class Gammaproteobacteria; order Burkholderiales; family Burkholderiaceae; genus Paraburkholderia; species Paraburkholderia phytofirmans_A. Next base: position 658,799 of record NZ_JAQQDJ010000001.1, on the reverse strand, counting down.
TTCCATTCAGCGTGAAAGGCCTTCGCGGGCGGTCCCACCGTGCCAATCCGACCCATTTCATCATTTTCCGGCGGCAGATTCGCGCGTTTCGCGAGCGGCTTTCGTTCAGCCTGGCCGCGTGTGATGCACGCCGCGCTGCCCAACTTTTGCGCGTTATGCGGCAATTTGTCGCATACGACGCTGTGCGCCGGTTGCGACGCAGCCTACTGGAACGAAAGCCGCTTGCGCTGCACCGTCTGCGCAGTGCCGTTATCCCGTTCGCGATGGGCGGCGCCTGCGCAGTATCGCTGCGCGGATTGCATCGGCGAGCCGCCGCCATTCGACGCGACGTTCGCCCTCGCCGACTACCGGGCGCCGCTCGACACGCTCGCGGTCGGCCTGAAGTTTCGCGCCCGGCTGATGCTCGCGCGCGAGTTCGCACAACGGCTCGCGCGTCTTGCACAGGATTCCTGGCAAGACTGCGCCGAATGGCCGGACGTAATCGCGCCCGTGCCGCTTGCCGGGAAACGTCTCACTGAGCGCGGCTACAACCAGGCCTGGCAGATCGCCAGGCCGCTGGCTCGCGCGCTGAACTTACGCAGCGACGCAACTTTGCTGGATCGCGTGATTCACACCGCGCCGCAGTCGCGGCTCGACCTCGACGCCCGCCGTCTCAATGTGGGCCGCGCTTTCAAGGTCGCCGGGTCTGTCCGAGGCCTGCACGTCGGCATCGTCGACGATGTGATGACTACCGGCGCAACGCTCGAAGCGCTGGCGCGCACGCTGAAGGCGGCCGGTGCGCGGCGGGTCACGAACTTCGTCGCGCTGCGCACACCAAAAAACTAGTCTCCACCTGAGCTCACCATGTTCAATGTCGTCCTCGTCGAACCGGAAATCCCGCCGAACACCGGCAACGTGATCCGCCTATGCGCCAACACCGGCGCACGGCTGCATCTGATCGAGCCGCTCGGCTTTCCGCTCGACGACGCCAAGTTGCGCCGCGCGGGCCTCGACTATCACGAGTACGCGCAAATGAACGTGCATGCCGATTGGGCGGCGTTCATCGCCAAGGAATCGCCGGATCCGGCGCGCATGTTCGCGTTCACCACACGCGGTTCGGGCCGCTTTCACGCGCACGCGTTTCAATCCGGCGACTGGTTCGTGTTCGGCGCCGAAACGCGCGGCCTGCCCGACTCGGTGCTCGACCAGTTCGCCAACGAACAACGCGTGCGCCTGCCCATGCGGCCGGGCAACCGCAGCCTCAATCTGTCGAATACCGTTGCGATCGTGGTGTTTGAAGCGTGGCGTCAGACCGGTTTCGAAGGCGGCGCCTGACGGCGTCTCAATTCGGCTGCATAGCGCGCGAACATGGCGTCGTCGAAACATGCGAACAGCACCTGTTCGATTTGCGGCGTGCGCGGCAACGTGTCGAGCACCGTGCCGACCGCGATTCGCACAGCCTGATCAGCGGGAAAACGGTAGATGCCGCAACTGATCGCGGGAAACGCAATGCTCTTGCACTGCGCCTCGCGCGCCACCTCGAGCGAGCGCTGATAGCAGGAGGCCAGCAGGTCGGCCTCGCCATGCGTCCCGCCTCGCCAGACCGGGCCGACTGCGTGAATCACGTGTTTGGCCGGCAAACGACAGCCGGCGGTCAGCTTCGCGTCGCCGGTCGCGCAACCGCCGAGCGTCTCGCACTCGCGCACCAACTCCTTGCCGGCCGCGCGATGAATCGCGCCGTCCACGCCGCCTCCGCCCAATAACGAGGTATTCGCGGCGTTGACGATCGCATCCACGGCGAGCGTGGTGATGTCGACCACGCGTGCTTCCAGCGTGCAACGATTGAATCTGAGCATGGGAACCTCACTGATCCGAAGCGTCGATAAAACGTGGACAGCGAGAGTGGGCAGCCGTTCAGCGCTTTTTGCGCGCTAAACGGCTGAAAGACAAGGCTTATTCAGCTTTGGAGTCGCGCCGCAGCAGGGCGCTGACGGCGTCGCGCGGCGCCACGCCGTCGAATAGCACGGCGCAGACCGCCTGTGTGATCGGCATCTCGATGGCATGCGCGCGAGCGATTGCGAGCACGGCTTGCGCGCAACGCACGCCTTCGGCAACGTGACCGAGGGCGCCGAGAATATCGTCGAGCGTGCGGCCCGCGGCGAGTTGCACGCCCACCGTGCGGTTGCGCGACAGATCGCCGGTTGCGGTCAGGATCAGATCGCCCAAGCCGGTCAAACCGGTGAACGTTTCCGCCCGTCCGCCAAGCGTCACGCCGAGGCGCGACATTTCGGCGAGACCGCGCGTGATTAGCGCCGCGCGTGCGTTGAGACCGAGGCCGAGGCCGTCGGCGATGCCCGTTGCGATGGCCAGCACGTTTTTCACCGCACCACCCACTTCCACGCCGACGACGTCGTCGCCGGTATAGATGCGCATGGCGCCGTGGTGAAACGCGGCGACCGTGCGCGCCCGGCACGCCGCCGACCCGCTCGCGATCGTCAACGCAACCGGCAGCCCCTGCCCGACTTCGCGCGCGAAGCTCGGACCCGAGAGCACACCGTTGCTCTTGTGTTCCGGCAGTTCGGCCGCGACCACCTGATGCGGCATCAACTGCGAATCGGCTTCGAAACCTTTGCACAACCACACCACATGCGCCGGCACTTTGCCCGCGTCGCGCATCGCCTGAAACAGACCGCGCAGTCCGGCCACGGGCGTCGCCACGACGCATAACGCGGCGTCGGCGAGCGCGTGGTCGAGCGCTGCGGCGAGATCGGCTTCGTAGCGAAGCGAAGGCGGTAAAGCAACGCCCGCCAGATAGCGGGCGTTTTCGTGCGAAGCGGAGAGATCGGCAACGAGCGCGGGCTGGCGCGCCCACAACACCGTGTCGTGCTTGACGGCCAGATGGCCGGCGAGGGCTGTGCCCCATGCGCCGGCGCCAAGGACAGCAACCTTCATAGCCGGCACTGCCTGCGGCACTTTAGTGCGTGACGCCGTTCTGCGCCGCGCCGTCCTGGCCACCCATCTGCGCGAGACGTTGCTCGTACAGCGCCTGGAAGTTGATCTCGGCGAGGTGGATCGGCGGGAAACCAGCGCGGGTGATCGCGTCGGCGATGTTCGAGCGCAGGTACGGGAACAGGATGGTCGGGCAGGCAATGCCGACCAGCGGGTCGATCTGCTCAGCCGGAATGTTGCGGATGTCGAAAATGCCGGCTTGCTTGGCTTCGATCAGGAACGCCACCTTGTCCGACACCTTGGCCGTGACCGTGCCCGTAACGAGGATTTCGAACACCGTGTCGGCGAGGCGCTCGGCCTTCACGTCGACTTCGACTTCGACCGAGGGCATTTCCTGCTCGAGGAAGATGCCCGGCGAATTCGGCTGCTCGAGCGACATGTCCTTCAAATAGATGCGCTGGATGTTGAAGAACGGCTGGTTATTCTCGTCGGACATGATGAAGTGATTCCCTGATAGGTATGCATGGCGGCGGCCCATGCAAGCATGGGCCGCCAGATCGTTGCGGCGCGCCGCCCGCCCTGATGGGGCGAGGCCGCGCCGGCTTATGGTTCACCCGCCTTCATGCGCCCGCGGGCGCGCGAATTCAGGCGGTTGCTTCGAGCAGCGGCATCAGACCGCCCGCGCGATCGAGCGCGGAGAGGTCGTCGTACCCGCCTACATGCGTCTCGCCGATGAACACTTGCGGCACCGTGCGGCGACCGGTGCGGGTCATCATTTCCTCACGGCGGGCCGGGTCTTTGTCGATCAGTACCTTTTCAACGTGCTCGACGCCGCGCGACTTTAAAAGACGTTCGGCCATCTGGCAATACGGGCACACCTGGGTGCTGTACATGATCACTTTGTTCACTTGGCTGCTCCTTGTTTCACAACCGGCATACCGGCTTTCTGCCAGGCGTCGACACCGCCTTCGAGAACATGGACTTCCGCGTAGCCTGCATCCTGCACGATACGCGCTGCCTTGTTCGACTGCTGGCCGGTCTGGCATACCAGCAGCACCGGGTTGCTCTTGTTCTTCACGAGTTGCGCGACCTTCGCCTGCAACTCTGCAAATTCAAGGTGCCGTGCCGCGGGCAAATGCCCTTTGGCGTAGTCGGCGGACGGACGCAGATCGATGACCGCCGCATTGCGCCGGTTGATCAGTTGCGTGGCTTCAGCGGCCGACAGGCCGCCACGGCCGCGCCGGCTGATCGTCGGCCACAGCAGCAACCCACCGGAGATGAGGACGATCGCGATCAGTACAAGGTTTGTGTAATCAGTGAAAAACTTCACGGAAAATCCGCCGAAAAAGAGAGAAATCGAAAAGGGCAATCCAGCCATTATAAAATAACCGTCTGACGCGATGGCGGCGCTCCTTCAGAGGACCCCGCGCAGCGCTTTACCGCTTCCTCACTACCGACCGGCAATCTCATGTACAAACTCGTTCTCATCCGCCACGGCGAATCGACGTGGAACAAGGAAAACCGCTTCACGGGCTGGGTCGACGTCGACCTCACCGAGCAGGGCAACAACGAAGCCCAGCAAGCCGGCGTGCTGCTGAAGGAATCGGGCTACACGTTCGACATCGCCTACACGTCGGTGCTCAAGCGCGCAATCCGCACCTTGTGGCACGTGCAGGACAAGATGGATCTGATGTACCTGCCGGTGGTGCATTCATGGCGTCTGAACGAACGCCACTACGGCGCGCTGTCGGGTCTGAACAAAGCGGAAACGGCCGCCAAGTTCGGCGATGAGCAAGTGCTGGTCTGGCGCCGCAGCTACGACACGCCGCCGCCGGCGCTGGAGCCGACGGACGAACGCGCGCCCTATAACGATCCGCGTTACGCCAAGGTGCCGCGCGAGCAACTGCCGCTCACCGAATGCCTGAAAGACACGGTCGCGCGCGTTCTGCCCCTGTGGAACGAGTCGATTGCGCCGGCCATCAAGTCGGGCCGCAAGGTCGTGATCGCCGCCCACGGCAACTCGATCCGCGCGCTGGTGAAGTACCTCGACAATATTTCGGACGACGACATCGTCGGCCTGAATATTCCGAACGGCGTGCCGCTCGTCTATGAACTCGACGAAGACCTCAAGCCCATCAAGCACTACTATCTGGGCGACCAGGAAGCGATTGCCAAGGCGCAGGCCGCTGTTGCCAAGCAAGGCAAGGCTGGCTGATCTGCCATCTTGCCGCCATGCTGCCGTCAGAAATGCGGCGCCATGGCGGCCAACGGGCCGCGCCAACCGGCAAGACGTACCGGTCAGCGCGACTCGCTTCATTCGAGCGCGCCGTTCTGGCCGCCATCCAGCCGTTACGGCACATTACTTCGTCGTTGTGCGCGCAATCCAACGAACCAGGCCCGGCGCCTGCTGTCGAATCACGATTGCCTGCGCCGCGCCCTGACTTGGCGGGTGTGCAGTTATACTTGTCCGTCCCCATCTCTATCGACGCTGCCACGCGCTTCCGACCGCAACAGACTCTATGCGAAAGAACCTGAAAAATATCGGCCTGATTGCCGCGGGCCTTGCTACCGGCGTATTTGCCACCCTGCAACTCTCGGCTTCAGCCCAGCAACCCGCCAGCGCAGCGTCGAACGCTGTGGCTCCGCTGCCGCTGGACCAGCTCAGGCTCTTTGCCGAAGTCTTCGGGCAAATCAAGCACGAATACGTCGAACCGGTCGACGATAAAAAGCTTCTCACCGCCGCCATCAAGGGCATGGTGTCGAGCCTCGACCCGCACTCGTCGTATCTCGACAAGACCGATTACGAGGAACTGCAGGAGCAGACCAAGGGTCGCTTCGCCGGCCTCGGCATCGAAATTTCTTCTGAAGACGGCCTGATCAAGGTGATTTCGCCGATCGAAGATACGCCCGCGTTTCGCGCCGGCATTCGTCCGGGCGACCTGATCACGCGTATCAACGACAAACCCGTGCGCGGCATGACGCTCGACCAGGCGGTCAAGCAGATGCGCGGCGACCCGGGCACCAAGGTCACGCTCACCATCTTCCGCAAGACCGACGACCGCACGTTCCCGCTCACCGTGACGCGCGCGATCATCAAGGTCCAGTCGGTCAAGATGAAGATCCTCGCGCCGGGCTACGCCTATGTGCGGATCACCAGCTTCCAGGAACGCACCACGCCCGATCTCGCAGCCAAGCTGCAAGACATCGCGCGTCAGCAGCCGAATCTGAAGGGCCTCGTACTCGACCTGCGCAACAACGGCGGCGGTCTGCTGCAAAGCGCGGTCGGCGTGGCCGGCGCGTTCCTGCCGCCGAATTCGGTTGTGGTGTCCACCAACGGCCAGATTCCGGATTCGAAACAGGTCTATCGCGACACCTACGACAACTACCGCCTGCAATCCTTCGACAGCGATCCGCTGAAAGACGAAGCGCCTATCTTCAAGACCGTGCCGATGATCGTGCTGACCAACGCATACTCCGCGTCGGCATCGGAAATCGTCGCGGGCGCGCTGCAGGATCAGCACCGTGCGCTGATCGTCGGCAAGACCACCTTCGGCAAGGGTTCGGTGCAGACCGTGCGTCCCATGACGGCCGAAACCGCGCTGCGTCTGACCACGGCGTACTACTACACGCCGAGCGGCCGGTCGATCCAGAACAAGGGCATCCGTCCTGACGTCGCGGTCGATCAATACGCGGAAGGCGATCCGGACGACGCACTCGTCACCCGCGAAGTCGACTACACGAATCACCTTGCGAACACGCAGGACCCGAACGAGAAGAAGGAAGCGGAACAGCGCGAACAGGAACGCATGGACCAGTTGCGTCAGCTTGAAGAGCAGAACGATAAGAAGACGCCGGAACAGCGTCAGAAGGATCGTGAGCGCAAGCCGGTGGAATTCGGTTCGGCCGACGACTTCATGCTGCAACAGGCTCTGAACAAGCTGGAAGGCAAGCCGGTGCAGGAGTCGAAGTCGCTGACCGAGCGCCGTCTCGCGCAAAACAAGCCGGCCGCGTCGGCGTCCGCGCCGGTCGCGGTGAAGCCGACGCAACCGGTGCCGGGCGCATCGGCGCCTGCTTCGCAAAGCAAGTAAGCAGCAAGCCTCACGTGTCTTCGCAGCGGAACATGCCGCGAAGACACGCTGTCATACCCAGCATCAGCAAGAACACCCGCTCCCGGCGCGATTAAAATATCCACAACGCGCACGGCAGGCCCATCGGTCCTGCATCACATCGCGCGATACATTCACGCGCCCCGCCATGAACGACGATCAACTCCTTCGCTATTCCCGCCACATCCTCGTCGATGAAATCGGTATCGAGGCGCAGCAGCGCTTTATCGACGCGCACGCGATCGTTGTCGGCGCGGGCGGCCTGGGTTCGCCCGCGGCGATGTATCTGGCGGCGGCCGGCGTCGGCCGTTTGACGCTGGTCGATGCCGATACGGTCGACCTGACCAATCTGCAGCGGCAAATCCTGCATGTGACCGCATCGGTTGGACGCAAGAAGGTCGAGTCCGGGCGCGACGCGATCGCGCAGATCAATCCCGAGGTCGTGGTGGACGCGGTGGCCGAGCGCGTCGACGACGCGTGGCTCGACGCGCACGTGCCACACGCGAGCGTCGTGCTCGATTGCACCGATAACTTCGCCACGCGCCATGCGATCAACCGCGCCTGCGTGAAGCACGGCGTGCCGCTGGTGTCGGGCGCGGCATTGCGCTTCGACGGCCAGATCAGCACCTTCGATTTCCGCGATGAAGCATCGCCCTGCTACGCCTGTGTGTTTCCCGAAGACCAGCCATTCGAGGAAGTCGCATGTTCGACTATGGGCGTGTTCGCGCCGACAGTCGGCATCGTCGGTTCGATGCAGGCCGCTGAAGCGCTCAAGGTGATCGGTGCAATCGGCACGCCACTGCTCGGCCGCCTGATGATGCTCGACTCGCTGCGGATGGAGTGGACCACGATGCGCATCGCGCGCCAAGCGGATTGCCCGGTGTGCGGGCAGACGCACCTCACCTGACGCTACTCTCGTCAACCGCACGCTGAAACAGAAACGCCGCCCCATGGACGGCGTCTTCACCTGATGCCGAAGCGAACGCGGCGACTCAGGCCAGCATCACACGCTTCAGCGCAGCCTGCACTTCTTCCGGTTCGAACGAAGCCAGCACATCGGCCACCGGCTTCTCCAGCGTCTTCAGATGCGAGCGCAGCACTTCCTGCTTGACCACCAGCAGTTGGCTCGGATGCATCGAAAACTCGGTGAGGCCCATGCCGAGCAACAGACGCGTCATCGTCGGATCGCCCGCCATCTCACCGCACACCGAGACCGGCACGCCCGCCCGCTTCGCTTCGCGCAGCGTGAACGCGATCAGATGCAGTACCGCTGGATGCAGCGGGTCATACAGATGCGCGACCGAGTTGTCCGCGCGATCGATCGCGAGCGTGTACTGGATCAGATCGTTGGTACCGATCGACAGAAAATCGAGCCGCTTCAGGAACAGCGGCAAAGCGATAGCGGCGGCCGGAATCTCGATCATCGCGCCGACCTGCACGTTCGGATCGTAGGCCATACCCGCGTCGTCGAGCTGACGCTTGGCTTCGCGAATCAGATCGAGCGTCTGGTCGATTTCCTGCGCGTGCGCGAGCATCGGAATCAGAATCTTCACCGAGCCGAACGCCGACGCGCGCAGAATCGCCCGCAACTGCGTGAGGAACATCTGCGGCTCGGAAAGGCTCCAGCGAATCGCTCTCAGCCCTAGGGCCGGGTTCGCGGCGGTTTCGTAACCGTCGCCCCCGCTCATCGAATCGAGCGGCTTGTCGGCGCCCACGTCGATCGTGCGGATGGTGACCGGCAGGCCGTTCATCAGTTCGACCGCGCGGCGATACGCAGCGAACTGCTCTTCCTCTTCCGGCAAACGGTCCTTGTGATTCATGAACAGGAACTCAGTGCGGAACAGGCCGACGCCCGTCGCGCCCGCGTCGACCGCGGCGCGCGCGTCGTCCGGCAACTCGATGTTCGCGCACAGCTCGATGCGCGTGCCGCACAGCGTTTGCGTGGGCGAAAACTTCAGCCGCTGCAGCTTGCGCTGCTCGAGCGCTTTCTCACTCTGCCGGTACGAGTATTCTTCCAGCACGATCGGCGCGGGATCGACGATCACAATGCCATGATCGCCGTCGACGATGATCAGGTCGTCCTGGCGAATCAGCGCGCTCGCGTGCTGCACGCCGACCGCCGCCGGAATGCCCAGGCTGCGCGCGACGATCGCCGTATGCGACGTGCGCCCGCCGAGGTCCGTGACGAAACCCTGAAACGTCTGGGTCTTGAACTGCATCATGTCGGCCGGAGCGATGTCGTGCGCGACCACGATCATTTCGTCGCATGCGCCGTGCACGCCGTCGGCCAGCGCCACCGACGCGCCGGCGAGCGCCTTCAGCACGCGCTCCACCACCTGCTCGATGTCGGCTTTGCGCTCGCGCAGGTACTCGTCTTCGATATCGTCGAAATGGCGCGACAGGCGCTCGAGTTGTTCGGTCAGCGCCCACTCCACGTTGTAGCGGCGTGTGCGAATCAGGTCGAAGGTTTCCTGCACGAGCATCGCATCGTTCAGGATCATTGAATGAACGTTGATGAACGCGCCCATTTCACTGGGTGCGTCCGCGGCGAGATCGGCGCGCAGCGCTTCGAGCTCGTAATGCACGTGTTGCTGGGCCGTGCGAAAGCGCTCGATCTCGCTCTCGATCTGGGCGGGTTCGATCAGATAGTGGTCTACGTCAAGTGCAGCCGGGGCGATCAGATAAGCCCGCCCGATGGCGATACCGCGTGACACGGGAATTCCATGCAGCGTGAAGGACACGCGCACCTCCTCTAGTTGTGTGATGCCGCGGCAAACCGCTGCAATGCTCTCAGACACTGTCCGTCATTATAAATTCCGCACCCTATGCAAGTGCGCTGGGGCTGTGTGCAGTGCAGCACGAAAACCCGTAAGCAGCCGTTGCGCTGCGCCTTCGTGCGTCTCGCGCTTCGCGCAGCGCAGGTCTTGCATACGCATGTCGACGCGCGTGCCTCACGCGCGTTTCGTCCGCCCATTGTCATGCGCTAAAAAAAACGCCGCGGACAACCGCGGCGTTTCTGCTCATTGCAACGTAGACGCGCCAGTTCACTGCCCCTCGCCGAATTTATCGGCAATCAGTTTCAACAATGCGTCCATCGCTTCTTTTTCGTCGGAGCCTTCCGTTTCGATCAGCACCGTGCTGCCAATGCCCGCGGCCAGCATCATCACGCCCATGATGCTCTTGGCATTGATACGGCGGCCATTGCGGCTCATCCAGATTTCCGCCTGATAGTTGCCCGCGAGTTGGGTCAACTTGGCCGACGCGCGCGCGTGCAGCCCCAGCTTATTCACAATAGTCGTTTCCTGTTGCAGCATGTGATGGTCCGAAGCGCGGGTAAGTGTTGTTGTGAAAGGTAAAACTGCGAAGCGGTTGCAATGCGTTTGACGCCCGGGGCGAACCGGCCGGGCGGCTTATAAGCCGGCCGAGTCGGCTTTCTGCGTCAGGTCGGCCTCGGGTGGCAACGCGGGCATACAGTCAGCAGATGCTGCCTCCGGCGGCAAAGCCGGCAAACAGTCGCCGGATTCCGCCGTGGGCGCGATGGGCGCCGGGGTCGCCGGTCCGATCGCATGCACGCCTTTGGTGGCACCGGCGAGTGCCTTGTCGACCAGCGTGTCGAGCGGCGTGGCGCGATAACAGACCGCACGCACCAGCATCGGCAAGTTGACGCCGCACAGCACGCGCACGTCCGGCAGCGACGCGAGCCGTCCGGCGATATTCGCCGGCGTGGCGCCGAACATATCCGTAAGGACCAGCGCGCCGTTTTCTTCCTTCAGACGCTCGATTTCCGAGTTCGCAAACGCAACCTGCTGTGCGGGATCGCAATCCGGCGATACGTCGATCACGCCGATGCGAGCCGGCAAGCCACCATAGATGTGCGAAATACAATCGCGCAACGCGGTGGCGAACGGAGCGTGCGCAATGATCAGAATGCCTGCCATGTCAGCCTTACTGCAAAAGAACGGCCCCGAACCGTGAACCAGGACGAAGCCCGGTTCGTCAGCGCCCTCTGCCGGCCGTGGGCCATGAGGGCCGGAACGCATCGATTGACGAGCGTGCCGCGCATGGCATCGTGCCAGCGCCGGCGAACCACTGCTCGCTTACAGTCCGCCGCCCATGACACCCGTCAGGTGCCATCGATTCACCTTGGCGCGGAAGAGCGGGCATTGTATCAGGCTCATTTTCGCGCCAAATCCGGCGTGCTGCGTGATGCGGATTTACTACACAGTTTGGGGGACATGGCGGGCATTCAAGTGCCGGCAGCAGGCCGCGCCATCAGCCCGCCGCGCGCTCCAATGCGTCGATGAACATGGCGGCGACGTCGAAGCCGGTTTGATCCATGATCTCGCGGAAGCACGTCGGGCTCGTCACGTTCACTTCGGTCAGCCAGTCGCCGATCGCGTCCAGCCCGACCAGCAGCAGACCGCGCGCAGCGAGCACCGGCGCCAGCGTATCGGCGATCTTGCGGTCATGCTCGGTGAGCGGACGCGCCACGCCGAGGCCACCGGCCGCGAGATTGCCGCGCACTTCATTACCCTGAGGAATACGCGCGAGCGAATACGGCACGGCTTCGCCGCCGATCAGCAAGATGCGCTTGTCGCCCTCTTTTATTTCGGGGATAAATTTCTGCGCCATCACCGAACGCGCGCCGTCGTGGCTGAGCATTTCGATGATCGAACCAAGGTTCATGCCGTCGGCCTTCACGCGGAACACGCCCATGCCGCCCATGCCGTCGAGCGGCTTCAGGATCACGTCGCCGTGTTCCTCATGGAACGCACGCAAACGGCTCGCGTCGCGCGTAACCAACGTGGGCGTGACGAACTGCGCGAACTCCCCGATCGCGAGTTTTTCCGAGTGATCGCGAATCGCCTGCGGTTTGTTGAAGATGCGCGCGCCGCCGCGTTCGGCCATTTCTAGCAGCCACGTCGACGTGACGTATTCCATGTCGAACGGTGGGTCTTTGCGCATCACCACGGCGCTGAAGCTCTTCAGCGAGCGCGGCGCGGGGGCTTCAGCGTCGTACCAGACTTCGCGATGCAGATCGGTGACGTCGCCGACAATCGCAAAGCGCTGCACGTTCGCCTCGACGTCGCCGCCCGTCCACGCCAGATGCTTCGGCTCGCACGTATACACCACGTGACCGCGGCGCGCCGCTTCGGCCATCATCGCGTAGGTCGAGTCTTTGTAGATCTTGAATTGCGTGAGCGGATCAGCGATGAAAAGAATGTCCATGAGGGTCCTGGTGCGCCCTGACGGGCTTGGCGTTGATCGTAAATATAGTCGTTGAAAATGGCGATGGCGGCACGCATGCCGCCATCGACCACCAAAGTGGCTTAAACCTGAATCGCTTCCGGATCGGTCTTTTCCAGTTCCACCGATGCGGCCAGCAGCCCGAGCCGCGCCACCACGCCGTACATATAGAAGCGGTTCGGCGGCGCCGCGCCCGGCTTGGCGTGCGCGTCGGGCAGCGCCGTATGCTCGAAGCCGAGCGGCACGAAGTGCATGCCCGGCGCGTTCAGATTCTGATCGCGCTCGCGGCTGCCGTGCACGCGGTAGAAGCCGCCCACCACGTAGCGGTCGATCATGTACACAACCGGCTCGGCCACTTCCTCGCCGATACGCTCGAAGGTGTACACGCCTTCCTGCACGATCACGTCATGCACTTCCAGGCCGTCTTTGGTCGCGGCCATCTTGGCGCGTTCGCGCTTGGTGAGCGCGGCGACTTCCGACGCGTCGTGCACGGTCATCACACCCATGCCATACGTGCCCGCGTCCGACTTGATCACGACATACGGTTTCTCGGAGATGCCGTACTCGCGATACTTCTTGGCGATCTTCTTCAGCACGCCGTCGATCGCGTCTGTCAGCGCTTCCTCGCCGGTGCGCTCCTGGAAGTCGACGCCTTCCACGTGCGCGAAGTACGGGTTGATCATCCACGGATCGATCTCGACCATCTTGGCGAACTTCTTCGCGACGTCGTCGTAACAGGAAAAATGCGTGGATTTGCGGCGCACGGCCCAGCCGGCATGCAGCGGCGGCAGCAAATACTGCTCGTGAAGATTTTCGAGCACGGGCGGAATGCCGCCCGACAGGTCGTTATTCAGCAGAATCGAGCACGGGTCGAAATTCTTCAGGCCGAGGCGCCGCTGCGAGCGCTCGAGCGGTTCGAGCACGAGTTTCTGGCCGTCGGAGAGCGCGATCGTGACCGGCCCGTTGATGGTTTCGTCGAGCGTGCCGAAGCGCACGTTCAAGCCGGCCTGGCGCATGATCGCGGCCAGACGGGCGACATTCTCGAGATAAAACGCGTTGCGCGTGTGGCGTTCGGGAATCACCAGCAGGTTCTTGGCGTCCGGGCAGATTTTCTCGATCGACGCCATCGCGGCCTGCACGGCCAGCGGCAACACTTCCTGCGGCAGATTGTTGAATGCGCCGGGGAACAGATTGGTGTCGACCGGCGCGAGCTTGAAGCCCGCGTTGCGCAGGTCGACGGAACAGTAGAACGGCGGCGTGTGCTCCTGCCATTCGAGCCGGAACCAGCGTTCGATGGCGGGCGTGGCGTCGAGGATCTTCCGCTCAAGATCGAGCAGCGGGCCGTTTAACGCCGTAACTAGGTGCGGAACCATTGATCACTCGCAGACTGGAGAAAAAAGATTGTAGAGCAAATGCTTTGTCCATTTGGGGACGGTTTCTCCATTCGCAAGCGGACGCGAATGCATTCTCGCTATCGCCATCATAGGCGGGGAAAACTACCGTTCACAAGATAGCTCGCAAGAAAAAAGCCCGCCATGAAGGCGGGCCAAAATCGCTGCGCTTATTCGTAATCCCCACGAGCCCGGGAGCGCGGGCTCGCGCTGTGTTGCTTATTCGACGTGTTCGCCGTGCAGCGTCACGTCCAGACCTTCGCGTTCCTGTTCTTCGGTCACGCGCAGGCCCATCACCATGTCGATGATCTTCAGCAGGATGTAGCTCACCACACCGCTGTAGATCAGCGTCGTCAGCACGCCCTTGGCTTGCAGGATCACGCTGCCGTCCGCGCCGCCGATGTCCTTCACCGCGAACACGCCGGTCAGCAGCGCACCCACGATACCGCCGATGCAGTGCACGCCGAACGCGTCGAGCGAGTCGTCGTAACCGAGCTTGTGCTTGAGCCACGTTGCCGACCAGAAGCAGATCACGCCTGCCGCGATACCGATCACCAGCGAACCCGCCATACCGACGAAGCCCGAAGCCGGCGTAATCGCCACCAGACCTGCCACGGCGCCCGACACGATACCGAGTACCGACGGCTTACCCTTGGTTGCCCATTCGGCGAACATCCATGCGAGTGCTGCTGCTGCCGTTGCCACTTGCGTGGCGAACATTGCGAAACCGGCACGGCCGTCTGCTGCCACCGCCGAACCCGCGTTGAAGCCGAACCAGCCCACCCACAGCATGGCGCCACCGATCAGCGTGAGCGTCAGGTTGTGCGGCGCCATCGCTTCCTTGCCGTAGCCGACACGCTTGCCGAGCACCAGCGCGCAGACCAGCGCCGCGATACCGGCGTTGATGTGCACCACCGTGCCGCCCGCGAAGTCGAGGATGCCCGCGCTAGCCAGCCAGCCGGTCGGTTCCCAGACCATGTGCGCGATCGGCGAGTAGACGATGATCGACCACAGCGTCATGAACACCAGCATCGCCGAGAATTTCATACGGTCGGCAAACGCACCCGTGATGAGCGCCGGGGTAATGATCGCGAACGTCATCTGATAGACGACGTAGACCGTTTCCGGGATCGTCGGGGCGAGGTGGCTGACGGTCAGCGTCGTGGCCTTGTCGCCCTTGATGTAGTTCATGCCCGCCATGAAGAAGCGCGAGAAACCGCCGATGAACGAACCGCCCGGCGTGAAGGCGAGGCTGTAGCCCACCACGACCCAGATGATCGACACGAGGCAGGTGATCGCGAAGCTTTGCATCAGGATCGCCAGCACGCTCTTCTTGCGGACCATGCCGCCGTAGAACAGCGCCAGACCCGGAATCGTCATGAACAGCACGAGCGCGGTGGAGGTCAGCATCCAGGCGGTGTCGCCCGAATTGATCTTCGACGAATCGACCGAAAACGGCGCGGTCGGGGCAGCGGGCGCAGCGTCCGATGCTGCGGGTGCGGCGGCGGCCGCGCTGGCAGCCGGTGCGGCGGACGCGTCAGCGGCCGGCGCCGAAGCCGCGGCGGCAGCGGGTGCGGCCGAAGCGTCCGGTGCCGGCGCGCTCGCCGTCGTATCGGGAGCAGCGGCCGAAGCGGCTGCGGGGGCGGAAGCGTCGTCCGCGAGGGCGGCGCCGATACCGCCCGCGAGCAGCGAACCGGCCATCAGCAAGGACATCATTAATTTGCGCATCTTTCGTTTCCTCTTGTCGCTATCTGTGTCGCTATCTTTTGGTATTACAGAGCGTCCGCGCCGGTCTCCCCGGTGCGGATCCGAATCACCTGTTCGATCGGCGTGACGAAGATCTTGCCGTCGCCGATCTTGCCCGTGCGAGCCGCACGCTCGAGCGCCTCGATCGCCTGGTCGACAATGTCGTCCGAGACAGCGGCCTCGATCTTCACCTTCGGCAGAAAATCGACGACGTATTCAGCGCCGCGATACAGCTCCGTGTGGCCCTTCTGGCGACCGAAACCTTTGACTTCCGTCACCGTGATGCCCGAGACGCCGATGGCCGACAAGGCTTCGCGCGCCTCATCGAGCTTGAACGGCTTGATGATTGCGGTAATGAGTTTCATGACATCCCTCGCTTAGTTGCGTAACCCGTTTGCGTAACTCTCGTTGCGTACCTGTAAACCGTTCGCGTGGTCTCGTTTCCGCTGCCGGTAAAAAGGTGCCGGCAGTGCGCGCGGGGCAGTAACAGCAACTCGCATGCCATGTTGTGTCAGACTCCGCCCCGTGGACGTCGCAAAAGGGGCGCAAGCCGCCCTGGCCGGACGGCCAACGTTAGCGGGGGCACGCTGGCGCGGCGTATGGATCGTTGCTAGAGTGTTCGCAGGTCTGGAACGCATGGGCGCGCACCAAAGGCGCTCATGCGGCAACGGCACGCAACGGGGCATGCACCAACACCGCCCATTTGCCGTTACAAAGCACAGGCGTAACGAAACATGCACATTTTTTGTGCACCAAGGGGAACACCATGAAACAACCGAACGATGTTTTTAACGACTTTCAGGCCCGCATGAGCGAGCTGTTCAAAAATTCGCCGGCCAAGGACGTCGAACGGAACGTCAAGGCCATGCTGTCGCAGGGCTTTTCGAAGCTCGACCTGGTGACGCGCGAGGAATTCGATACGCAGACCCAGGTGCTGGTCCGTACGCGCGCTCGTCTGGAAGAGCTGGAGCGCCGCGTCGCCGAACTCGAACAGAAGCTGCCGGTCACGCAAACGCCGTAACGCTTTGCTCGCGGCGTAAGCGCCGCGCAGTGCTGCACATCACAGGCAAGCGAGCCGTGACGTCATCAGCGTTTTAGGGGACTTGCGCGCGCCCTCGGCGCGCCGTCCGACGGGAGAAAACATGTCGCTTGCCGTGGTGCGCAGTCGCGCGCCGGCCTCTGGCCGCGCGCCCGAAGTAACCGTCGAGGTCCACCTCGCAAACGGTTTACCCTCTTTTTCGATCGTCGGCCTGCCTGATCTGGAAGTGCGCGAAAGCCGCGAGCGCGTGCGCGCGGCGCTTCAGAACTGCAACTTCGACTTCCCGGTCCGGCGCATCACCGTCAATCTCGCGCCGGCCGATCTGCCGAAGGAATCCGGCCGCTTCGACCTGCCCATCGCTTTAGGCATTCTCGCGGCGAGCGGCCAGATTCCCGCCGAGTCGTTACTGCATCGTGAATTCGCGGGCGAACTGTCGCTGACCGGTGCCCTCAGGCCGATGCGCGGCGCTTTCGCCATGGCGTGCGGAACGGCGCGCAGCGCTGTGGCTCAAGGCGGCGGTACTGCGCTGCAATCCGCCGGAATGGCGAGCGAGCTTGCCGTCGAAGCGGCCGCAGCGCACTCCACGCCTCAGCTCTACCTGCCCGCTGCGAGCGCGGCGGAAGCGGCGCTCGTTCCCGGCGTCGACGTCTACGGCGCCGCAGACCTGCCTTCGTTATGCGCTCACCTTGCGCAAGCGCCGGACGGGCGGCTCTATCCAGTCGCCGCGCCGGCCCTCGCGGAAGCCCCGACGGCCATCGTCCCGGATATGGGCGACGTCATCGGTCAACGCGGCGCGCGGCGGGCACTCGAAGTTGCGGCGGCGGGCGGCCATCACGTCTTGGCTTATGGCCAATTAAACCCCTGTTGTAACCGGGCTAGCCTCGCGTCAGGTGGCGCAGAACATTGCGGCCGAGACTGCAAGGAAGGCGCGGGACAAAGTTTACTAATGCCGCATGTGATATTCGACAGAACGAGGTCGGCCAGGGCACACTTGCTGGCTTAACACTTTCGCATGCTATGGAGCATAAAAATAATGGCACAACCCTTCTTGACCGGCTGCGTCTACGAGCCGCCTATGCTTGGAACCCCGTTCCTGGCCGTCATCTTCAACGCCGATGGCGTCTATCTCGCTGCACGCCCTTTCCCGACCGGTGATCTGGCGCAGCACTTCCTCGACCAGTTCATGCAGCGAGTTGCGGACGACAAGGCTGATGTTGTCGACATGTTCGTGACCAAGACTTACTGATCGAGCGGCAGGAACGGACAAAGGCGCCTTCGGGCGCCTTTGTCGTTTGTGGGGGGTTGCCCAGTGCTGAATCTGGCCCGATGGGCCGCGTATCACTGCCTTCGAATGCCTAGCGCGAAGCCGATATTCTCCCAACGTCAGCTCCGCGACGAAAGGCCCCTGAGGTTGATCAACCGAGGAAGATCGTCACACGCGAACGTCAGCTTCCTTTGGGAGCGGCCCTTGGGGTAAAGCCGGGCTGAACGTCTCTTGTGTGTTGATATCTGCCGCACCATTTCGGAACGAACACATTCGAACACTGCCGTGTACCCATTGCGAACACCAACAGGTGGGAAATCGTTCGAACCGCCAGCGTGATGGATACGACGGTGAAGGTTGTACCTCGAATAACCGCTGTAGTTGATACATTCCCAGAGCAACGCGTTCGGAGGGTGTCCACTTGACGTGATCTCCCGGAAGAACTTTCTATAGTTTTGCGGCTCGCTTCAAAGAGCCCCTCAATAATCCTGGCTGTATCGGTACACTCGTCCACCTCAGATCCATTAGATGAATCGCATAGAAGAATCGACAAGCCTGACTCCGAAGCCAGCCGAACCTCGGCTGGCTGACCTTTTCTCGGAAACCGTTTCCGTTGCCTCAAAGGGCAATGCGGCTAGGTTTTATGCGGAGATGATGATCGATCTCTTTCTTTCGGCTAGATTGAAGAATGAGATCGGGACAGATCGACTCGAAACGATTCCTTTGGGCGACCAGATCAAAGGAATCTCTTCGCACACGCCTTCCAAGATCGTTGACGCGCTATGGCATATCAAGGACTTCGGTGACAAGGCGTCACATTACAGTCTCGGCCGCGCTCTCACTGAGGCTGAGGCAGACGCTGCGGTTGAGGACGCCGTGGGGCTAATTGTTCTCATCCTCACTAATGAACTAATTGAAACACCGTTGGACGCTTGCAGTGGTCGAGCGACCCTGTTTAGTACGATCCTTCCCAAGGCTAGAGAGCGGGTTCTCGCGAATCTTTTGAGTGAGTGCCACCCATCAAACGGCCACTACTATCGGTTCCTGCTTCACAAGTATGGGCTAGCGCTGACCAAGAGCGGGCGACTTGGCGCGGCGCGCAGGCATCTGAGCCGCCTGTTGAAGAAGGGTTGCATTGACCAGGCATTTCACGATGAGCTAGTTGAAGCGCTTTGGCTTCTGGACAAAAGCATCAAGTATCCCGGTCAGCCGATTGCCCAGCGAATGGAAGACGTAGCGCGGAACTTCGAGACAGTACGGCTAGGCTTGAATGACGATGAAGCGAAGGCAAACGAGCGGCTGATAGGTATTCTAGGAACGCTAGTGAATGACATCATTCCCAGCGGCTTCAATCATCGCGTGACGCAGTTGTTGCTCTTCTAGATTTGGAGCACTAAGTGCGGCAGCGCTCGGAGCGCCTACGTAGACAGCCCTCATACCGGGCGTTGGACGCGGTGACAGCGAACTTTTCGAATCCTCGTCAGATTAGGCAAAATGCAAGATCTGGATCGGCGGCTTTCGAGCACGCCGATCCAACAGCTCGGCAGGCCGATCTTGTTGACGTGTAGCCATTTACCCGCCATCACTGAACGCTTTGGCTGCCCCATTGAGCCAGCGCGCAGCACCGGCTCAATCCGTGAGTTTCAAATACACCTCTTGCGAACATGGAGCGACGCACGGCGCGCATCGCTAGAGGCCAAGCCACGATGGCGAGCAGCGCCAATCGTATCGACGGATTTCAGCGCTGAATCCGCTTCCGAATACGAATAGGAGGCTGACACGGGACTTGGTGCGGTGGCGAATTTTTGAAGCGGCGCTCCCTTGAGAAAGCGGCGGCTGTACTCGGCCAAGTCTATGGAACTCATTACATAGCGAGGCTCGATGAAACCAGTGCTGCCTTGCAGCATACTGGATTGGTAAATTTTTCACACATCGACTTGCAAAATATTAACCCATTCGGTTAATATTTTGCAAAACAAGGATAATTTTGGGACCAACTGGAGATTGAAATGGCACTGACACCGTTTGGCAAGGCAGTGAGAAAGGCCAGGCTGGATGCGGATGTCACACTTTCTGAGATGGCATCTGCATTGAGCGTGACCTCAGCATTCTTGAGCGCGCTAGAGACGGGACGCAAAAAAGTACCGCCGCAAATGGCGGAGAAGGCGGAAGCGTACTTCGCAAAGCACGGTGTTCGCGTTGAAAAACTCCAACCGCTCGCGGATGTGTCCAACGAGACAGTGTCGCTCGAAGGACTTAACCCGGAGCACCAAATGATGGTTGCTGGGTTTGCGCGAGCATCTTGGGACAGTGTTGACTCGAACGACCTAGACAACCTGAAGCAATTGCTGAAAAAGATCGGAGGGAAATGATGTTTGGTCAAGGCCCACTGAAAGGATTTCGAGTACCAGGCAAGCGCATCTCTGACATTAGGCAAACGGCCGAACGCGCTCGGGCCGCATTGGGAATCACATTTCCGATTCGACTCGGGCACTTCCTCGAACGACTATCAATTTATTCGATCACGGTCGATGTTCTCGAAGACGGAGCAAACGGCCTACCGGCAGGCGTCGAAGCGTGCTGGATTCCAGAAAGCTTGACGCTATGCGTTACGGAACGCGTCTACGAGAAAGCATGCCGTAATGATCCTCGGGCGTTGTTCACGGTGTTTCATGAACTGGGGCACGCATTACTCGGACACCGCAGGACGCTGAATCGTGAACCGCCGACTGCAGAAATCAAGATCTTCGAGGATTCAGAATGGCAGGCCAATCAGTTCGCTGCGGAAATACTGATGCCAGTGGAAGAAATTCGCAGGAGGGGACTGAAAACAGATTACGACCTCACCGCCGCGTTCGGTGTGTCGATGGAAGCCGCGAGGATTCGAATCGACCGACTTAAACGCAGCGGCGAGATGTAAGCACAAAGTCGAGCGCCAACTCGATGAGTGCGGGGAAAAGGAAGACAAATGCCTCTGGCTTCCTCTTTTGCGCTTCTGTCAGGAAGCACGCGAATTGTAGTCAATCAATTTGACTGCTGCAAGCGCACAAGTTCCATCCGGTGAGGCATTTCTGACGAGGTCGGAAATGACGACGAAAGACGATGACTACATCATCATCTTCCGCCGCTTCCGTCGCACTAAGTCGGGCGCGCTTCTAGATGCCAGGAAATTCGGCATCTCGGCGTGGCCGATTAAAGTGCGCCGCGAGAAGTGAGCTGAAGAGCCGCTGTACGTGGCGGATCGGCATGAGTTCAAACCGTTCCGCCACGCCTCTACCGAAGGGACTACGCGCAAGCGATAGGAGTTGGCATGGCTAGCAAAAAAATCTTTGTCGAACAACGCCCTCAAGGGGACTACGCGGTCCGGCGCCCCAATTCGCAGCGCGCAAGCGACGTGCTGCCCACTCAACGGGAAGCGATCGAGCGAGCGAAAGAGTTGAATAACGGTGCCCCACCACTCGTGGAACGGGTTCGACACACGGCGAACGGCAATCCCGATAAGTGGCGCAAGCCGTAAATCCACGCGCAGTATTGTGTTAACTGGATGCCAAACGGCGCGCTCATTATGGGTGCGCCGTTCGGCTGATCACATCTTGCGTCAGCGCGAACCTATCTATCTACGAGTCCATCCGCGAGTTGCTTGATGACACTCATCAGCATCTCGCGCTTCTCAGCCGACAAGCCTTCGAGCAATTCCAGAATTCTCCTTGCCTGATCGATTTTTCGATTCGATGCGTCCGTTAGCAGCTCCCCTATCCCGCAATCGAAAATCTCGGCCAGTTCGGCAAGCCGCACGACTGTTGGAACTGCAACTCCGGTCTCCATCCGAGAAACCGCTTCCCGAGTAATTCCCAAAGCCTCTGCGACTTTTTCTTGCGATAGCCCTGTGGCAGCACGCCTCAATGCTATCGCTTGCCCAACCGCCCTCACCAACGCAGCCTTCTGCAGCTCGTCCATATGTGACCTTTTACGCACGGACGTAATGGTCTGCCGAGCACTAAAGAAATCCTATGAAGTGCCGTATTACAATGTGACGTTAAACATCACATATCCGACAGATATAGCAGACATCGAACGCGTCCGGTCAGGGTGACACCTCGCGCCGCATACCGCGCAGCACGGTCAAGTAAATTTCCCTAACCCATTGAATTTGCGATAAAAAATATGTACGAAGGACAAAACTCTGGATAGTATTTAACTGTCGATGCGACGAACTATTTGGAGAAATCTATGAGCACGAAACCGGAAGCGAAGGCCTCGATTGCCCCTGCTGCCACCGCCGAAGCACCGGCGAGCACGAACGCGAAGCCTTCCCGCAAGACGCCCGCGACCGATACGCCGGAGAAATTCCGCGCTGCATTACAAGAACTGGACGCGGAACGCACGGCGCTCGCGAAATCTGCAATCGAGGAGTTGAAGCCCGGTCGTCCGTTCGATCCGAAGGTCATCCGCCAGATCAACAAGATCGAGACGACGAAGAATCGCCTGCTCATTGCTCGATTCGCATCCTTGCTCCGAAAGAACGATCCGGAAGTGCAGGCCATCGTGTACCAGCTCGTTCAGATTTGATCGTGGGACGGGCGAGACGTATTGAATAGCCGGGCGTGCGGAGACGCGCCCGTCTTCCGAATATGCGTCGCCTTACCACTGGTGTGGCGGCGCGTTTGGCCGTTGGGGTCGGCTACATATCCGTTAATCGCTATGGGTCGGACTCGACGTAATTGAAGAAGCAATACCAACTCAGAAGAGAAGAAAAATGATGTTGAAAGTTGCAGCAGCTCTAGCTATCGGGGTTAGCGCCATATTGGTTTCCGCTTGCGGCGGAGGTGGTGGGGGTAGTTCGACCGCCGCACCACAATCCGCGTCCGCACCGACCTCTGCATCCGCGCCCACCTCTGCGTCTGCGCCAGTCACGTCCCAACCGGCTAAACCCATTCCGGTTCAGGCATCGTCTTACCTGAACAAGACTGCAGCAGCGGCTGCAATAGGTCCGCAATCGCTCCCCTCTGAAGTCACGTCCGGAAATGCCGTTGCGTTCGCGGATTTCTTTCAGGACGGTACGTACTCGATGGTCACGCATACGCTCGAATACAACTCGTCGGACCCGTCCACTGCGAACGACTTCGGCCACATTCACTTCTATAAGAGCGTAAATGGGACGTGGGTCGATCACACATCGGACATCCTCTCCAACAATGTCGGCTGCCTGCACCCGCGCAAAGCTATCGTTGCCGACTTCAATGGCGACGGCAAACCTGATGTGCTTTTCGCGTGTCATGGCTTCGATGCGTCGCCATTCCTTGGCGAACAGATGCACATGCTCTTGAGCGAGTCGGATGGTACGTACAAGAACGTGACTTTGCCCTTTACGGGCTTCTTCCACAGCGCGTCGGCTGCGGATTACAGCGGCAAGGGTTTCGCTGACATCGTCGTGGTCGATCCCCTCATAGCCGCAACGCCGTACTTCCTAGTCAACAACGGCGATGGAACGTTCACGAAAAGCACAACCCGGCTTCCGCCTGTCATCAAGTACGGCACGAATGGATCGCAACCGGACCTGACGTGCACATCGAACTGCGGCGCACAGATCTACACGACTGAACTGATTGACTTCAACAACACCGGCAAATTCGATCTGTTCCTCGGCGGCACTGCGCCGGATGGCAACCAAGGCAACTGGGTTCCGACGATCTTCAAGAACAACGGCAACGATACGTATAGCCAGACGAACGTCATCGAGTTGCCGTACAACCCGACATACGAACTGGCTCTCGATGTCCTGTCTGTGAACGGCGCGATCTACACGACGAACGTCCACCTCAACACGTCCGGTCCGCTCTATGGCTTCAGCGACATCGAGAAGGATGTTGGTTCCAGTTCGTCGCAGATTTATGTCGGCAACGCGAGCTATCCGAACGGTTCGTCGTGGATCAACTGGATCATTCCGTACCAAGGCAAGATCGACGCCATCAATTCGACGTACGGCGTCTCTGTCTCGCAGTAACCAGTCGTAACCATCATCATCTGCCACTGAGAATCTCGCGCTATCCGTTGGGTAGCGCGTATCCAACGTTGAGATAGCCCATCATGCATACGCTCGCCATACTGTTCGCAGCAGCCGCAGTTGGATTCTTCGTTCTGCTAGTTCGCCCGCAATTGGCATTACGCACCGGCAACAGTGTCCCATCGCGACGCAAACTTCTGATTCCGTTTTTCGCGTGTTGGATACTCGCTGCAGTCATGTCTCAGGCTGCGCGTAAGTCAAACGATAGCAACGACCCTCAATCCTCTAACGGCGGGGAAAATTCTTCGGTAGTTCGAGCATCCTACGCATCCCCTGAGCGCAAAGAGCTTGCCACTAAATTTGTAGAGGTTAAAAAACTCGCCGATCTCTCTGACCACGGCGGACTACAGGAAGATCAACATCCGGGTTGCACGGCGAGCGTCATTCAGTTAGTCAACGCAACGGGGCCATTGAGCGACTATATCCAGACGCGTCTGCATGTCCTTCGGAGGGGCAATGTGCCTGACCCGGAGAACGACCCCAGCATGTCGCCGATCTATGAATCGGATGCCCAGATGCTCGGTCAGCTTATCCGCAACACAGAACTGGTTTGTGGGATGTAACGCGCCCGTCTATCCACTCCGTACGACAACACATAGAAAATATGAAAACCCGCATTGTCTTCGCAACGCTCTTGGTTGCCTCGTCAACAGCAGCATTCGCCGATGGCCCTGCCTTCAACTGCGCCAAAGCTTCGTCCCAAGTAGAGAAGATGATCTGCGCCGACCCGACGCTTTCCGCAGCCGATTCGGTCAACGCCGATTTGTATCGGGAAGTCTTGCAGGCGTCCGATAGCCAGAATCAGGTCAAACAGCAACAGCGTCAGTGGCTCAGGACGCGAAACGCCTGCCAGACAGTCGATTGCATCGCGAAGGCATACGACACGCGATACAACCAGCTTCAACACGAACGCCTCGTGAACAGCGGCGCAGTCAATTCTGATGGGTCTATCGGGCACTGATGCCTTCACTTCCCATCGTGACGAGGTGGCGATCCAGCCACCAGCACACGAAGCGGTCGCTGATCCGACCAACGAACCAGGGCAACCCGCTCTGGTTTTTTTTCGCCCGTCGAAACCGCATTACCGCTCGCAAGGAGTAGTCCAAATGTCCGACACCAACGACCGCGCCACGTCGGCGACCAATGATCCGTTCGCGGGTTTCGCCTTTCCGTTGATCGAACTTGGGAGAGTTGTCGCCACGCCGGCTGTACTCGAACACCTCGAACATGAAGGCATCGACATCCAGCCCTACCTGTACCGTCACGAACACGGCGATTGGGGAGACGTTACGCCGAAGGATGCCGAAACCAACCTGCTCGCAGCAATCCACGGCGCACGAATCTTCTCGGCGTATGAGGTCGCGAGCAAGCGTGTATGGATCATCACCGAAGCCGACCAGACCTCGACCGCGATACTATTTCCGAGCGAGTACTGATCCGTTAGCAGAAGCTGTAGACCGACAAGATGAAGCCAACAAGCATTGCAGACCTGCTAGGCATCGCCACAAAGGGGCTCGGCATGCCCGATGTTATTTCCACGGAATCGTTACACCATGCCGTCAAACTACTGATAGCGGCGGTACCATTCCTGTTGCCTGTTCGCATCGTCACAGGGCATCTATCGCCTGCTGAAATTGAACGCGAGGATGCCGACGAGCCGTATGCCGGAATTCTTCTGCACTGGTACGCCGAATTCGCCTCGAACGCCGCGCTGTGCATTGATAGCCTGACGGATTTTGTTGGCACGGTGCGCCGTATAGTAGACGACGAGATCACGGGCTTCTTCGAGCAACGGCAGAATGCCATCGCACTGTCGTTTAGGAAACGAAATCAGGCGGAATGCGATCTTTGCGACTCAGTCATGTTGAAATGGCTGTCTGCAGTGCACTCAGACCAACTGGCTGCGCTTGCAGTTCGATGGGATCAGCATCGCAGGTCAAGCAGCGTGCCGGACATACTGAAAGAACTTGGGCTGACAAAGAGGTCGATGATGGACCTGTCCGAGACAGAGTTCGTCAGGCTAGGTCTTGTTGAACGACTCGATGCCGAATACAGGGATCGCCACGCCGAGTTGCAAAAGTTCTTGCGCGAAGATCACATCGGCAACGAGGTCGAACGATTGATTTCCTGTGTCGTGAACGCATTTACCGCTACGCACAATGAAGGTCGATAGAGGCGACGACCCATGACCACCACAAACGAACAACTGAAGGTTGCCGCCGACTGGATACGCGACGCTGACGGAATCCTGATCACGGCTGGCGCAGGTATGGGCGTCGATTCGGGACTGCCGGACTTCCGTAACACACATCGTTTCTGGAACGCATATCCTGCATTGAAGGTAGAAGGCATGGGCTTTCACGACATTGCCAACGGCGAGGCATTCCGAAATCATCCGATACGGACGTGGGGCTTCTACGGCCATAGGCTCAATCTCTATCGGCGAACGGACCCACATGCAGGTTACGAGATTGTTCGGCGCTGGTCATCGATGACGGAACGCGGCGCGTTTGTGTTCACTAGCAACGTGGACGGACATTTCCAGAAGGCAGGCATTCCGGAAACTCGCATCCTCGAATGCCACGGTTCGATTCACCTCCTGCAATGCTCACGTCCCTGTTCACACGACATATGGTCTGCGGATGACTTCCATCCCGAAGTGGACGAAGAACAGTGCTTCCTTACCTCACCGCTTCCGCGTTGTCCAAAGTGTGGCAGCGTGGCGCGACCGGATATCTTGATGTTTGATGACTGGGATTGGATCGAAACCCGCACAAAGCGTCAGCGCATGCGATTCGAAGCGTGGCTGTTGAGCGTCGAACGGTTGGTCGTTATCGAGGTAGGTGCGGGTGGCGCCATTCCGACTGTTCGAAACATAAGCGAACGAAACGGCCCGCGCGTCATCCGAATCAACACCGACGACTACGCTATCGATCCACAGAAAGGTATTGGATTGCAGGGAGGCGCACTTGACCTACTTCGCGCGCTTGACGAGAGCTTAAACTAAGGAACGCTAGATTCAAGCATATGGCGTAGATGGTGTATATTTGGCAACCCGCTTCAAACCCAGTGGAGTAATTGGCCGTAGCGAATCAGCAACCATTCATCGGTGTGCCCGATCAGTGCGGCATCTGGAAAACAAAAGTGTTGATGCTGAAGGCCGTATAGTCCAGCGTCCATGAGGTAGCGATGCAAATTAA
The DNA here is from genome assembly GCF_046028095.1 of Paraburkholderia phytofirmans. Lineage (GTDB taxonomy): Bacteria > Pseudomonadota > Gammaproteobacteria > Burkholderiales > Burkholderiaceae > Paraburkholderia > Paraburkholderia phytofirmans_A. The sequence continues at coordinate 631,814 of NZ_JAQQDJ010000001.1, read as the reverse complement.
GCTGATTCCAGCGATATCGTTGTTTTTGGGATCTTATTTTCCTCTAGCGCTGATCCTGGCCGTTCAGGACATACCGAATGAGGACTGGGGCCGACCGCTTTGCAAATCTCTCCAGTTTTGGCGATCATGCGATATCCCACACGTAGCGCATCCGACGATGGCCTATCTTTTCATAGTGGCCACCGGTGTGAGCCTTGTCTTTTTCCTATGGCTGCTGAGACACCTGAACGGCACAACGGAGATGACGATAAAGGAAAGTAAGTCGATCCCCAATGATTTGATCAACTATGCGTTCCCGTACATCGTGTCATTCATGGGGGTAGAGCTCGGCAGCACGGGCAAGGTTGTTGGCTTTGGTCTATTCATGATCTGGTTGTTCATCATCACGTACCGGTCTGGTCAGATCCTCATGAATCCATTGTTGCTGGCAGCCGGGTGGCAACTTTACGAAGTCCAAGCAGACATCGAGGGCAATCGTAGAACACTGCGAGCGCTTTCGAGAGACAACGTCGTACCCGACCAGGCACTTAGGTCCTGCCTCGTCCAAGGGATCTACGTTTTGAAGGCAAACAAAAATGACTAAAGAGCAAGCCCTCAATGGGTGCAGAAATTTCGACGTAGCAGGCGCAAGCTTATCGTTATGGACTTTGAAAAAACGCCAAGCGGGAGGCTTTAACGCTAAATCCATCGAGGTGACCGACGCGCTCGTGGAGGAACTGAAGCGCATCGTTAGCGCGTCACTTCTGGCCCATACGGAGGTCGAAGACTACGAACTTACAGCCCAGCTCAACGAAGTGAGCTGCTTGCACGTTGGAACAGACGAAACATGTTTTTCAGACCTCGCGACACTTGTTGACGCACCGGCCGAGGAGCATCGGATTGCTGGCGAAAGAGATTTACAGAATGTCGCGGGCTATCTGCTACGCCTTCGAAGTGGCACTCAGATTCTCTACTGCGTAAAACGGGTTACAGACTCATGGAAAACAAGAAAGGCCAGGAGCGTCATCAACGTTGTGATGCGGGCAAATCAGATGGATCTTGTCGAGGATCGTAGCTTCACGATTGCAAAGTCTCTTGACTTCGTGGTCTTCGGTGAGGACCTGTTCATCATGGATAAGCGAGCTTTCGAAACGATACTGAGCTACAAGGTCGAGTACGCGAATTCATTCGGCGAATTGCAGCAGGACGCTACTTTCACAGCCAGATTTGCCGACATGGGGCCGTTGATTGAACATGTAGGGACTAACACAATGCATCTGCGGCGAATGGCCGTCATACAGCAGAAAGGGCACTACGCAGACAACGCCTACATGACCCGCCTAAGACAAGTCAACGTGCAACAAGGCTGGAACATTCAATTCGATGATACTGGTCGTATCGTTCCGACAGGCGAATCGATGAGGGCCATTATGCAAGTGTTGCTAAACCACCGTTTGTATTCGCAATTGTCGCTCGACACCTTTGACGTTCCTTCGAGTTCTGCTGTCCAGTAATCTAGTCTGTTGATTTACGCCGAATTCTGAGCCAATGTTTGATCTAGAATTCTGCGGGGCCTTACGCCTCGCTCGCCGGCATGCAACTCCCATGCGGCTCCTTTGAAGCGCGCGTATGCAGGCGATTGCTCCTCTTAACCACGCAATCAGCAGTCTGTCGTAGGCGCCGCCGCAGCAAAGCCGAACAGCTTGCAAGCTGCTATCGATTGTGAAAAAGCAAAGTCCCAATACTTCAATACAGAACGGATCTCAACATGGCGGCGCTTGACCTCACTGAAATCGCAATTCCGACCGGCGGAAAAAACCGCGACCAGTTTGAACTGTTTGCGCGAGAATTTCTTTCGATGAAAGGCTTTCTTGTCTTGAATGACCCAGATAGAGGGGCAGACGCCGGGCGTGATCTGATCGTTGAGGAAATTCGTCAGGGAATTGTAGGCGAGACAAAGGTCCGATGGCTGGTGAGTTGCAAACACAAAGCACACTCCGGCTCATCAGTGTCTCCGAGCGATGAACCGGACATCCGTGATCGACTTGAGACCCATGAGTGCTCTGGATTTATCGGCTTCTATTCGACAGTTCCAAGCAGTGGACTTGCAACGAAGCTGGAGGCTTTGCAAAAGACGAATCCCTCGTTAGTTTTCGATCAGGAAAGAATTGAGGCTGAACTTCTCGCCTCGCGAGAAGGATTTATTCTTGCCCGTCGATTCATGCCGATTTCGGCAGCCGTATGGGAGAAAGACCATCCCAAAGCCGCCAGAATATTTTCACAGGAACCGTCACTACGATGTGCAGCATGCAGCAAGGAACTCCTCGGAGAACAACCCAGTGGTATCGTCGTTGGATGGAAGACGTATTCAGAGGAATACGACCCAGAGTTCAAACCTAAGCACGAGCGTGTGTACTTGTGCTGCAAGGGTCCTTGCGACGACAAGCTCGAAACAAAGTATGGGCGGCCGGGTTTGATCAGTGGATGGGAAGATCTGCCCGATCTGATGATTCCAATCGCCTACATACGATGGGTAATGTCTACACTAAATGAACTGCAAGATGGTCAGCAATATTCACCACAAGCGTTCGACGCAACAAAAGACATGCTTCTAAACCTGTTCCCAATGATTGCCAGAGAGCCGTCGATGCAGAACCACGAACGAATCAGCAATCTGAGCGCCATTCCTTCGTATCTCGGTGGCTGGGGTTACGATGACGGAAAGTAAGAATCCATTGGACAGCAGCCGTCGATGCAGCGAGCATTGAATGCACGTCGTCGCAGGTCTGCTTCGACCGCGTCGGAGTATCCGCGACGATACCCACACCCCTCTCGATCGACGTCAGCGCAAACGTGGACCGTCACTCATCGAGTTCGAGGTAGGCGAACATCTCTTCGACTGTCATCACCGTCGTCCACGGACCATCTTTCGACTTCAGAATAGCTAATACAACGCTATCATCAAGACCGGTGTCGTTCGTTCTGGCGATCCGCGCGAGCAATTTCAGATCGCGCTTTCGCGCGTTGTTGTTGATCATCCGAATGCGTTTCCTAACCTTCACGATATCTCCCTCCGTTAAACTGTCGTTGATCCAATGTCTATCGGTCGAGTTAGCACACTCAGAACAAGTCGGCGCTGATCTGCTTCAGTCGTACCGGGTTGTCCTCAACATAACGTGCAGTCATGCCGATGGACGCATGGCCCATCAACGTTGAGACAGCTTTGATGTCCACTCCTTTCTCAATCAAGGTCGTCGCAAACGTGCGACGACCCGAATGGCTCGATGCGCCCTGCAATCGAGCCTTCGTGTACATTCGATGGAAAAGCTGTTGCAACGTGTTTGGTGAAAACTGCCCACCTTTCTGCGAACGGAACAGCGGCGCATCGAAGTTGAACAGGATGCCTTCGTCCTTCCGCCGCTCGTTCAGATAGTCACGAATCGCGTCGGCAACTTTCGGATTCGTCAAGTACGCGTGGCGTTGCTTATTGCCCTTCGTCATCGAACCATCGAGATTGATTTCGTCCAGCAGCTCGCCATCGGCACCGAGCACATGCCGAATTCGAAGCGATGCCATCTCTTTTGCGCGCAGTCCGAGACCGAACGAAAAATAGATAAGCGCGATGTTCCGCTTCGCATGGGCCTCTTTCTTCATCGCGTTGACGACGCGACGGAACTCCGATTCGGTCAATACCTTCGCCTGACCTTCCCGCACATTTCGCTCCAGAATGTTTAATAATTTCCTACTGCGAATCATTTATAAACATTCTATCCAGCCCTCTGGACTTCGTACACTGGCAGGACGGCTTCAGGTATCGGAATGTTTACTAGATGTATTTAGTAAACATTCCTGCCGGTACTCTGGTTGACCATGGACTGATTGTAGGCCAGCCGCCCTGATCGCCGCCCTGACCATTTCTTCGGGTGGGGCTAAGTAATCATATCAGGTGGAAAAAGCCCAGCCCTGACGGACTGTGCCGCAGACAACGCACGTGGAGCCAAAGATCGAATGCCTGCTTTCTCTGTTTCGGTGCGTTATCTGGAAGTTGGCTCAATCGGCGTGGATTACGGTAGGATTAGCGCTCGTAAAATTGGCGATTGAGGTTCGAAATGAGCAACGACGAGCAGACAGCCGAAGCGGCAGACGACTCTGGAAGTTCAGAGTTGGGAGGCTTGCCCATCACGTTAGCAGATGCTGCGAACTTCATCAAAAGTGGAAAGTCGTTCGACATCGCAGCGGCAGGTCTTGCCGTCGCCCACGGCGTGCCAATCCCGCCTTCGATTGTCGCCCGAATTCGAATTGGTGCAGAGCGCATCATTGACGCCAGCTTTCACGCCGGAACGCGCATGATCGAGCGGCGTACAGAGCGCGCTGATTTTGATGCCAAGCTTCAACGGGAAATCATCAACAAGGCAGCCCGCCAAGGAGTGAAGAATCTTTCGGCGGAATCGGCAGACAGGATCGTGATGTCCTATCTAAACGAGCATCAACGGAAGTACGCCAATAAGTCGGCGGTAGTGGCGGAGGCGTTCACCTCACTCGCCGACGATACGCCGACGATAGATGAGAATCCCGACTCGGAACTCAGCGACGATTGGCTCAATCTTTTCGCCGATGTTGCTGCCCAAAAGAGCAGCCACGAAATGCAGCATCTGATGGGACGAATTCTCGCCGGAGAGATCCGACAGCCCGGATGCTTTTCGCCGCTCACCATCCACGCACTCTCGACGCTCACCCAACCGATCGCGAAGAAGTTCGAACGCCTCTGTGAAGCAGCGATTAAAATGGACAACGAGGTCATAGTACCGGCGTTAGTCACGGCTGACATCGCAGCGCGCGGTATACCGGATTTGGACATCCAATATGTCGATATGCTGCACCTGCGATCGTATGGATTGCTCGCGTCTGAAACGTTGAGCAGTTACGAGTTCAAACCGAATGCTACCAGCCACCTCATGTACGGCCGCAAGCGCTTTACCGCCAGACTTCGCGCCGATGTGACCTCCCCTGCAGTCCTACAGGGAGTGATATTTTCGCAAGTGGGCCGGGAGCTTTATGGGTTGGTCGCCCCTGCGGAAGCACCAGGATTCGACAAATGGTTTAAGGACGCGTTCACGAAGCAAGGCGTATCAATCGAACCGGTTTGAATTCCTCGCGCCGCAAGACCAACCCTGATGCGCTACCAGTCCAGTAAGTCCTTCAGGGTTTTCTTGTTATTCTTCTTCAGTACCACCTGCAAATCTTTGTTGACGTTATAGGTGCCCGGCTCTATCAAGTCAACTTGTTCGATTTGCACGTCAATGGTCACGGTAGCCGCGCCTTTGCATACGCCACCGCCGACTTGGATTCGCTTCATTTCGGCATCGATAGCCTCAGCAATCGCAGGCATTAGTCTCTTCCGGATTTCTCTTCGATATCGAGCAACGGTTGCGCTCACACGGCTTCCAGAGAGGATGCTTCGCCTGAGCATGTACAGATCATGCCACGACGTCATGCCCAATTTGACTTTCATTCGCTCGCTCCTACGTCACAATTTTTCGTATCTCTGACATCGCATCCTGACTTCGCGCGAGAGCTAACCCACATCAGCAGGTCTCAGACAGGAAAACTAGGCCTGCCATTGCAGGCCTATTGATAACACTCTGACAAAGCAGTAAATACTAGAGTGGGCGCGTTAGCACCGAGGCCTCACCATGCCAACAGCTCGCGCATGCTGGTCTTGCTTGACCGACCATGGAAATCCAGCATCAGTGCCGGCTTCACGACCTCACCCGCGCGTCGCTCAACAATGCCGCGAACCAAGTCCAGCGAGCCAACGTCGAGTTCATAGTAGTAGGTCGTCACGTTACCGACCTTTTCGCGAGTTGGAGGCGCATTCTTCAACCCAATAAGTTCAAGCACCTTACTAAGCTTTTGCATTGTCTTCGTGTGCAGGTCACGGGTTCGAACATTGATATCGAACAGTTCCTGAATCTTTACAGCGTACTCATCGCACACCTTCGCGAAGTCTCCGAGCGTATGTTGCGATACGACTACGCCCGTCTTGATCAGGTTCGATTCATCGGCCAGGCCAGCGGCCGACAAAAGCTGATAGAGCATGGCCTTCTTCAACGGGTCCGCACTGGTATCCGATAGAAAATGACCTGCTTCGCGATCGGCCTTCGAGCCCTCGCTCAGGCGATCAAACGGCAACGAGTAGAGTTCCATCATTCGCACCTGCTTGCGAAGCTGTCCGTTCTTATCGAGAACGACGAGTTCAGGTGAGATGTCTTCCCGGTAGAAGGCTTCAAGTTCCTGACGGCGCATGGAATTTTCCTCTGCACGAGTCAACCGTCGGCCCATGTCGCGTTTCCCGCGAAGCTCACGATAGGTCTCCGGGTTGATTTTGTCAGCCATGCAGATTTCATCAATCCGCTTGGCATCGATTACGTCGCTTGCCTTTTTGTATCTATTTTTCCCATCTTTCATGAGATTGGTATCAGGCTCAATCGACACCACCTTCCAACCGTTACGCCGCCGAAGCTCCATGAAGTTCGCGCGAAGATTGTTCTTGGACGCACGAGACATCGCCGTAACCTGCGCATATACGTTCAGATAGGTTTCGTCTAGTAGAGGACGACCATCATCGTGAAATCCGATTATGGTGTCGTTGAGCACGGCGTTATCCAAGACCTCGGACAAAATCGCTTCCGGCTCAGTCTCGAAGCCGAATCGGTCGGGCGCCACCCATACCTTGATTGCCTTGGGATGCCGTACCCGAGCTAACTGCTGATCGATGTCGAAGTGCGTGTTCACGCGGGGCACGAAAAACCCGAACACCGTATCGACAAGTTGAGCGTCATTTTCGAAAGTGATGTCCACACCGGTTCCGAGAGTCGGAGACGCCACGACCACATCGTAGTTCAAGATGTCGGTCTTGATGTTATTAACGAACGCCTGAACCTCCGGTTGGCTAGTGGTCTCCGAAGTAACCAGCATAGTTTTGCGCGACTCGCCGAACTCATAACGAATCGCCTCCTGCAATACTTCAGCCTTCTTCTTCGAGTTAGTCGTTATGTAGTGGCGACCGCCCGCGCGAACAGCATCCATCAATTCAGCTTGAAGATGGAATTCACTCTCGTACGCATGAAGATCACATCGACTCTCCTTGCGCTGGTTGAGATAGAAGTGATACGGCGTCCCGGATTGGGTCGCGGCGCACACGGCGTCTGCGGTAATCGGGCCGAGGTCAGCGTCGGCGACGATGATCGACTTGCCTGCTCGCAGGTAGTGGAACAGCTTTTGATAGCATTGGCGACGCTTTGATTTCAGCGTATCAGATGTGAGATGCGAGAACACCTGCTCGGACTCGTCAATGATCACCACGTCATAGTTCCGAAACATAGGATTCAGGAGCTTCCCGATGCTATCGACGCAGATAGCGTAATGGTCGTCGGGCTGATTGTTACGGATCGCCGATCCTTCAACATAGAAGTAGCAGGTGAGTTCGAGACGCTTCGCCATCGACTGCAGCAAAGTCTGTCGATGGCCGACCAGTAGAACGGATTGGCCAGCGGCCTTGCAGTCCAACACGATTTTCTCCAACCACTGCGTTTTCCCCGATGCCTTCGGACTTCGAATGAACGTGATTCCTTCGTGCAGCGGGATGCCCGGTTCGAAGTGGGACAGGTATTGTTTCGAGAACAAGTGACACGTGCGTTCGCCCGGAAGTTCGTCAAGCAGATTGCTAACCAGATTGGAAGGTGCCCCGACTTCGTCCGGATCATAGACATTGGCGGGAGTCTGATAGTAGTCAGCCTCCTTGATAAGGTCTTCGATCTCGTAGAAGTTGTACGGCAGTCGCTTCTTTCGCAGTTCATCCTTCGGCCAATAGGCAAGGCAGCACTTCCGGCATCGGATTCCGTTCACGCCGTGTCGATTGGTAATGACATACGCGCTGGGGTTGTTTTCGGGGAAATGCTTCGGGCAATATATTGGCGTGAGCTTGGGCAAGTCCTTCAACAATACAGTACGACCTTGTCCGCGCGCTAGCCGTACCATCTGGTCTTTTTCGAGGGGATCTCCCGACGTCTGCGAAGCTCTCGCTCCGAGGTCGTTCCCGCTATCGCAGCAAACCCGATCCGAAACGCGCTTAATCGAGCCGCTGGAAATTAACGTATCGAGTTCGTTGTCCGGCAGCACATTACCGAAAATGATCGGATTGCTTCCCAGCGAGCCAAAGAAGCCTCGGCAGGGCTCTTTGCACGACCCATCGCCACCGAACTTTCGAACCACTCCGTCATACGCCGCAACCATTTCGCGCGCATCGGCAATCGTTCGATTCAGAACGAATACCACACGAAAGCGATGCTTCTCGGGCGTATGGTTTGCCGTCGTATAAAGCAATGCCGCGTATTGCTGAATGTACGGGTTCTCCCGCGCTTCTTCCACGGTCCATCCTTTATCAATATCGACCATAAGCAGGTCAGAACACGTAAAATTCGCGTCGCGCTTCCTCCCCTTGTGCTGCGCGGTAACTGCGTAGCCCTGATTGATATAGGCGGCGAGTTCCTCTATCGTGAATTCGCCGTTCTCGAAACCAGTGGTGAAAATCTCCGGGTCTTGCGGAGTTTGTATTTTGTTAATGATGTGCCGATTCACCGCACATTTGAATTTGCGTTCCATTGGATTCCTTGTCATGTTTGACGGAATCGTGGCTTGACGATTCCGCTTCGCTGTTGGAGGTCGAGTTACCAGATCGACCGTCGGAAGGTCAGCAGGTGGCCGTCATTTCATTGGTAACGGCGCGAAGCGGTGACGACCGCCCTGCTGGCTTGCGACAGTCCTATTTATCCTAGGTGGGGATTCGGGACGAGTTGAATGTCGTACATGAGACGACTTAACTTCGGAAGGTGCTTCCGATTTTCCTGCTCGTCCTCGAAGTTCCACTCGCCAATCTCCGGCTTTTCGTAACGTTCCCCGTCGATGTAGATGTTGATCTCCGTTTCGTCGCTGTTTGCCATGAGAACGTCCATCGCGTCGAAGATGCTGATCCCCATCTTGCGCGCATACACCTTACGCGCAACCCACCCGATACTCTCGTTTTCGATAGGTTCCTGAAGCCACAGCCATTGCAGATGCTCTGCGTCTTTTAGGGTAGCCTCGTATACGCTCTTCCCCATTGCGATGAGGCCACGGATGAAGTTCAAAAATTCTTCTTCATCGCACACTTGATGCAGAATGTACGCGGCTCCATAGATGTCTGCGCGGTCGGCGTAGTGTTGAAGCCACTCTAAGTAGCAGTCAAACGCCATCACTTCGTCTGCCGTTTGACCATCAAGCAACTCCTCCAAACGTAGCTCAGGGTTATCCGAATACTTACATTGATCGATCAGCTGCCAAAATTTTTTAATATCCATAAGTCATCCTATTCATTTGCAGTGGGCTGAACTGCTTCTTGATAGCCTTCGTGCGGTAAGCGTTAGATTTCCTCCAGTACTTCCGGCATCGTCGGCAACTCCCAACCGTCGTACTCACCGCCAAACTCTATGACCTTTGCCCGGACAGTCCCGCAACAGGCCACCAAATACTCAAGCGTTGCGATACCCGGATTGTAGAAATCAACCCGCCACTGGGGAGCATCGACTTTCAACACCGTGACCGCCACGTATTCGTCATCGATCAGGTGTTTTGCGAAGGATTTTGCGGCATCCATCGAATCGAAGTACGCGAAGTGCTGAATCGGACGAGGATTTAGAGGATTATCGTTGTGACTTTTCAATCCTTCGACGGTCCTCATCAGCGAATCAATCAATCCGTCCTCGCCATCGTTGGCTTTCGTCTCGCTCAGGATTTCAATGTCATCGTGGCGGGCAGATTCGCTTCCATTGAGGTGTCCACCTATGCAATATGTCGTCGAGTTCTTCATAAAATATCTCCGTAAAAATTAGTAATGCTACAGATATGATCAGTTCGATTTCGTGACATCGAACAGACCCATGGGATGATTGATTTGTTTTTACATTGGATCAGGACGATGACGAAACGTCCTGATCCAAGCTGCCCCGCTCAGAGGCTCAACATCTGATCGGCCATTTCCGCCGCCGCGCGCGGCGTCGAGCGCTGATCATCGTCGTTCAGGGACACGTCGTTTTCGGACGCCAGCGCAACGTCATTGGAACCGCCTGCGCCCGACGTGGCCTGCCTCGCTGCATCCTTGGCATCTTCCTTCGCAACCCACGCCGGATTCAGATAGCGAGGATCACCCGACCGACCCTTACCAGTCTTACCGACCAACCACTCGGGCAAGCTACCCTTGCCCGAGTGCGTTTTGCCCGTCTCGGGATTGCGATACTTATGGACGACAGGTCCCACCGGCTTCGACGGATTGGCTGCGAAGCCCAAGTCTTCGGGTTTGATCCCGAGCGCCGCGATCCGAGCGAGGATCTCAGGGATGGCGATGACGCGCTCTTGCTTACGCAGGTTTTCACGCTGCTCCGAAAGAGCTTCCATGCGCTGTTTGATAGCGGCGGCCTCGGCTTCGTAACGCGCAAACTCGGCTTCGATTTGGTCGTAATCCGATGCCGTACCTGCGGGCTGCGCAGCCACTTCGATTGCGGCAGACGTTGCAACGATTTCGTTCTGGTTCATCTTGTTCTCCTTGTGTTGGTTAGCGAACAAGACGAATGGTGTCTGAATGTCCGGGTGCTTTTGGGGAACCCCATGGGCGATGCGTTTCACTTGCCAACGAATCGATTTTGGTGTAACGATGGCATTGAATGAAAAAAAAACCCGGAGACCTGTACGGATCTCCGGGTTTCGGTTCCTATCCGACATGGAATTTTTACGTTTTCATCGTGGCCGGGAACGTTCCACGAATCGTACCTTCAATGCAGGCCGAGTAGAATTTGTTCAGGTTGTTCAGGGTACGCGTGTAGTTCTTTATCTCATCGGCGGAACGTTTATCTTGTTCGAATAGCTTTTGATTCAGTTCGCCGTGGATGAACCAGTTTAGACCGAGCGTGGACCTCGCTTCCGGATTGTTGACGATTTCCTTTACGATTTTCTCAGAACTGGCTTTCGCGACGTCACCGTCTGACTTCATTTCCGTTAGATACCTATAAGCGACAAAAGCTCGGCGGACAAGCTTCAAGGTGTCTTCCGGTTGTTTGCCCTTAATATTACTGATTTCGTACTTTGGGCCATCGCCAAGTAAGTCGGGGTGGTCTTCCACGAAGTCAGCGAAAACTTCCAGAAGCTGCTCTTTCCTGAGACCCTTCGGCACCTTAACTAAAGCCACATCGCCCGACTTTTGAAGCAATGACCAGAGAAGTGGGCTACTTTTTTCGGCTTCTGGAAAAGCAAACAGATGCTTTTTGGAATGCAGCCAAGCCAGCTTCCAGCTTCCGCCAGACGCGGACGACGGAACTTGGATGTCCCCCCAGTCGTCGTACAGTTCCGCTATTCGCGTGTGCTTCTCCTCAAGTGCCGAGCACGTTTCGGCGTCTGCTATTCGTTTCGCGTCGCAATACGCTTTGAATTCTGCGTTCCTTTGGAAGCATGTTAGCCATTCAACCATCATGAGCTGATGAATCATTTTTTTCGACATCGGAGCCGAATCAAACTCATCGTCTGAATCAAACTCATCATCCGAATCAGGCGGGTGAGAGGCGTGTGAATTCATAGTTCATGGTTCAGGTGGACACGAACTCGCAATGATAAGTCAACGTCAGATCAGACGCGCGCCTCACACGCTCTTCGAAAGGATTTTTTCCGATGAGAGAAATCGCTGACGTGAGCCGATAAATACTCCGACATTGCCCGGAACGACAACAACAGGGCGCGAAACGAAGGAAAACATGGACAAATTTGAACAACTACAGGCGGCAATCGCCGAACACAAGAGGCGCTGGACGGAAAGGTACGGCTGGGTGCCGCGCGAAGAGTGTCGCCACCCGACGATGGAAGAGGAAATGCGTCGCGAGGTTGAGGCCGAATGGACGCGACAGGCTGACGCCTGCATTCGTGCGATCATCGCGAACGCTCAAAGCAACGAAGACGAGACTGCGTTAGATATTTGAAAGGAATCGCGACGGCACGGCGGAGCGTTCATGTTCGTCCCTGATCGACCCGGAAGCGGCCGGCCATCGGATCACGGCCCTAGCGTCGCGTTCTGAGGTGCAGCGGTCATTCGCCTGTGGACCTTGCGGGCGGGTGGCCGATCGCTCGGGACATGTGGCGGATTTCAGTGCGAACGTCAAATCCATGACGCCAACAGAGGCCCGCGAAATTGCCGACCATGTAAGAGCGCGCGTCGTTCGTGTCAAGTGATATCCGCTTGAATAATCACGAGAACGTGCGCTAGCGCTCATAACAACTTGTAGGTGGATTGGTTAGCGCCTACGCTTCCCTACGTGCGACAGGTCGTTCAAGCGTAATTCGGTTGGATGGCACGGCTCATACGTTTGTTGACCTTTCGGATATCGATGCAGTTCTGATCTCACCCTGAACTGATAAAACCAAACAAAATCCTTTCGCGTGGAAAACACAAATATCGCCAAAACAGGCCGCGCTTTAAAGAAGCGGTAAGGACGGGTGCCATGAATATTCCTCGAAGCCTGCTTTTGCGCGTGTGCGCCGTTTTCGTCTTGACGTCGATATCCGCTGCGTCGGCTTACGCCGATTGCAGCGATGCGAAGATCAAGCGAATGGCGAGAAGTGGAAATACGACGAGCGCCATCGCCGATGCGTGCAATATGGACGAGGATGATGTGGCCGACGTGTTACAGCAAGACAGAGACAAAACCAGAGGCGGTAACGGAGACGACGAAGGCCCAAGCCGTGGAGGTGGCGGCCTGCCCTCCGGAGCACCGGTGGGTCAATGCGGATGTTGGGGACCGGTCAGTCCGGCCTATCAACAGCCAGACCCGCGATGCCAAAGTGGCTATGCCCGACCACGGGTCTGCGGCGGCTTCTGCCCGCCGGCCGGCTCTGCGTGGCAGGGTGTTTGTGGATAGTGAAGAAGGCATCGAAGCTGACGGACGGGAGTTAACCATGAGGTTCGGAAGGCGAGAGTTCATGTGCGCCACGCTGTCGGCAATCGCAATTCCGTTCGAGCTCAAAGCATCCACCGGCTCTGACGCGTGTCTCTTCAGTCGGGTCACAGTAGAGCTTCCTCCATCAGGATGCAACGGCGATTCTTTGGGCCTCAGGCATCTGCATTCCATCGACACTATGGTGAAGGCATACAGCATTGGCAACGTTTCGATCGACTTCATCGGGTGTACGACAGTCGCATTTAAAACGCAGCCGGACGGAACGGGACCGACCCAGGCCTGCACGATTTACTACCCTTCGGGATATGAGCAATCGACTTACCTCGCACCGATCGCGCATGAGCTCGCCCACGTATTCCAGCTTCAGGATGCGGGAGGACTCGATAGCTTGCAGCGCAAATATTCGTCTTTGAAAATAGAGCTTGAGGCGGATTTTCTGGCGGGCGTGATCTTCAAAAATTTCCTGACGGATGCGAACGCGGAATCCTTCCACACGAACCTCAATCTCATCGGCAAGTTTCGGGAACTTAAGTGGAAGGAGCATGGCTCGCCCGCACAGCGCGCTGCAGCCTATCAGCGAGGACTCAACCTCAACTTTTCCGACTACGAAATGAATATGCGAGCGGTCCATGCCAAATTTCAGAACGACGTCTTCGGCGAAATTCTCGACTTCTCGTCATAGGCGATTGGTTGGGCGCTTATGCTGTTTCTTGTGCGTGCTCCTCGCCAGAGTCGGCTCCGCGCACTCGGAAATGAAATTTGACATTCTGAATCACTGTGGCGATGTTGCCGCTGTATACCAAAAGCTATCTGAGCATGGTCTGAATAGACGGTGCAGACCGCCGCAATCGATACTGGAAAGACGGTTGTCGGACCAGCTATCGTCGTCGGACTCGGCGTCGCTATGCTTCCTGACAGATGCGCCGGCGGGTTTCCTAAACGGCTACGGGTGCTTGCTTCAATCCAGCGAGACAAATTCCGCGGAGGCACTCGTGTGCTTCCGGCCAGCGGCGGTCGGTGATCTGGCCGAATACAAGGAAAATTATCCCACTGCTTATGCGGCTCCGGTTGCCCGTTACTTGGATGAAGCGGCAAAGTGCCCCGTCTCCCATGGCATCGCGACAAATGGGACCTCCACGCTTTTCCCTTTCCTGCTCGCACCAGTCGCTAGGTATGACTTCGGTTGGATCCTGTCGCTGGGACCGAAGTCGCCGCCGGACAGTAGCGTCTTGCACGGGTTCGCGAGCGTCGATCCCAACATTGCCGGCGGCGAAGCCAAGGCGATCGAATTCGTGTACTTCATCTACGGCGCGCGGAATCCGGCAGGTAGTTTACCTCTGCGAACGTTCGGACCGTGGCGCGTGCGCGTCGATCGCGGCGGCGAGTTCGATACCCAGTTTCAGAGAGCGCTGACGGCGCAGCATGTGCCGATTATTGTTGGATCGGCGTTTTTCGACATAACGCGCGAGTCGGATACTGCTTTGAGCGCCACCGCGAAAGACCGTGTGCTATCGAGACTCGAGGATCGCATTGCGGAGGGGCTGACCAACGAAGGCTTCGAGCGCGTGCCCGATGAAGAATTGACCGACGCCGATGGTAATTCGTTCGACGACCGGCTGCGACAGTTGATCCAGCAAAATTTCAGGCCCTACGGCCAACCGGGGCGGCCTCGCGAATTTGGCGAGCTGATCGTCATGAAGAAGACGCGCCAGCTTAACTGTCTAAGCAATCAAGGTCTTGTCATGGCGGTCATCTTTTCGATGAAGCCCATTCAGAATGTGGCGTCCGATTATGGAAGCACAGGCTTGATTCTCGAAGGATTGGGCTCCTGCGGGCCGAGTTCTTCCACGGCGAAGCGCTATCTCGGCAACCTAACAACGGACGCGGAACGCTGGGTCACAGATGAGGTCAAGAAGCATCAGTGATTTGCATCGAGCAGTCCGATCTCAAATTGTTGACCAGACACGTTCCAATAGATCTTATAGTGCTTTGCGGTTTTTAACGTCGCTTTCACAATCTTGTCGTCAGTGGCGATTGAAACATTGATGTCATCAGTGATTTGCTGCGCTCTCAAATCTAGGTCGTCTTGGGGCTTTATTTCATAAACCGTTGGCTGACCATCCGAGACCCAGACCGAAATCTTCACCGCCTGGTTGGTGCCATTGACGATATCGACCTCGCCCGCTTGCATTGCCGGTAAGGAGGACGCCGGCGGCCCAGAATTCTGTGCCTCCTGCGCGCGACCGGTTTGAGAAGACAGCGCGAGAACGATCGCGCAGATCGGAATGACAAAGCGTAGATTCATAGCCCACTCCACCAGATGGAAGCCTGATCTCGGTCGCTCACTAGCGAGAAGATGAATCTTCCCTTGAATCGTCCCTACGGCCGAGCAGGTATCCCGCGATTGTTCCGAGCAAGCCGACCGCCGGTGCAATGGATTGGGCATCGAATCCTGCAGTCATCGAGAATAGGACGCCCACGACGATGAGCGTCAAACTGAGACCTTTGATGACATCGTTCGCCGAAGCATTCGAATGTTTTAGCAGCGAGTATTGAAATGTTAGGACGCTCAAGCCGAAGAACAGCACGATGACAGAAAGCCAGAATTCTCGGCTTGTCAGCAACGTCAGCGGAATAACGCCATTCGCCACGCCCTTCATCGGGTGATTTGTCGCGTCCGTAGAAGACGCAGCGCCGGTTTGCGCGATGCAATTCCAGATTGGATTTAACAAAGCAATTAGAACAAGCGACCTGGCTTTCACGGCGACTCCGTAAGGACGTTTGTCACTCACGCATAATAGCAACCGGAATTAGCCGTTGTGTTTTTTACCGTACGCTTTCCGATCACGAGCCCTTGAAGTACTAAGCGTATTGGCAGGTATTGCCGTTGCTATCAAGGATGGGTCATGCTTTGCGCAACCGAACTGTGACAACTCGACGATATCTGCAAAAAATCACGCCGTCTGTATGACAGGAAACGCTTACACCATCGCCGCAAGTCGCCTTGCGCGATCGTGTAGTCTCGCCGAAGGCAGAAGTTGTAGCGGACATCATCGATCTCTCGTCGCTGACCCGTGGAATCCGGCTCGGGAACTGAAACTCCGACTGCGACAGTCCGGCGGTCCAGATCCACGCTTCCGCGCTATCGCGGGCCTTCTCGGTGAGCTCGAACTGGACCGGACGCTGCGTTTTCTGCTGCCTTCCCCGCAATGCATCGAACCCACTCAACGTACAGCAATCTGCAACAGGGGTTCCGGCACAAACAGCGGTCGGCTCAGTCATCAACATCAGCGCCTAAAAGGCCACCGCAAAGGAGTCGGGGAATGACGAGCCTTTATTTCTTTCGTTCAGGCCGACCGAACAATCGTCCCGTCTGATCGCCGGGACCAACTCGGTGCCCGTCCGGTTCGTACGTGTTCTTCGACGGCGCGCTGTAGAACCCGAGCCGCCGACGTTGCGAATCGTACGCGACAGTGCTTCCGTTGCTGGTCTTTTCTTCGAAGCCGATGATGCGGCCCATTCCGTCACGCACTGGTTTCGTCGCCATAAAATTTCCTTGTAGTGAAACTTTAGGAAAATTCTATCCAGCCTACAGGGGACGGGCGCGGAAAATTTGTGGCCGAGGTCGCGGCGGTGATAATGCTCAGCTAACAACAGCAAATACTAGAAGGCGCGAGTTGACACCGACCTCCAGGTTAGAGGGATACCGCCCGTCACGCAAAAAACATAGCTTCGGCGATCTGCATTGTGAGTCGGTTGATGTGTTGACTACTAAGGCTAATTTCCCGCAGGTAAGGAGAGGGTGAAAATACTGTGAGACGAAACCAACCGATGGTCCTGGAGATCTGCAAACCCACACGTCGCCGAGAAGTCAGTCGGGCGTACAGCGTGTGATTGCGATTCAAGCTGACAAGTCACGAGGGTACGGTTAATCTTCAGTCTTTTGGGAATCTTTTCAAAGATGGAACCGTTCGATCCGCTAGCCGTTGAGAATGTTGGCGTAACGCTCGCGATAGAGCTGTTAGAACAACCCGTCCATCCATTGTCGCCACCTGACCGCTTCGCCGGCGCGGGCGTCTATGCGATTTACTATTCCGGCAAGCATCCCGGGTATCAAAGGCTCGTGGAGCTAGATCAGAAATTGGGTGGCTGGAAATATCCCGTTTATATCGGAAGCGCGGTTAGGGAGAATGCCAAACAGGGATTCAGCCTGCGGCCGACCAATCAAACTCGCCTTTGGACTCGGCTTGGACATCATGCCGACTCGATCCGATCTGTAGTGGATGCAGGCCTTGACCCAGAGCTTCATCTAGCGGATTTCCGCTGTCGATTCCTTGTTCTGAACGACGCATATATCACCCTAGCTGAATCAGTGCTCATAGCGACATTCCGTCCCGCGTGGAACGGCATGGGATTTGGGAGCAAAGTCGTCGGCGTACGGCGAGAAGGGCAGATTGCTTCCGCGTGGGACTCACTTCATCCCGGCCGAAGCGGGAGGCCGGCTGGTACCGCCCAGCGCCGAACGGAAGCCGAGGCAAAGATTCAAGAAAGTATCGACAAACTTTCCGAAGAGCCAGACGACCCCCGAGCGGCGAAAATGATGGAAAAGATCAGGCGTTTCCTCTGAGGCTGTCATGCACTTTGTTCACAACGACATGAGCCAGTTTCGTTGGAACAGCATTCCCTAACTGTCTCATCGTTTCGGACCAGGAGCCGTGGAACAGCATTTCGTCGGGGAACGTCTGCAGACGCGCACTTTCTCTTACGGTGAAGTATCTGACAGAACCATCCGCTCGACGAAGCATGTTTTCCCCGCCTGGCACGCCATGCACTCCGGCCTTTAGAGTCTTCGCCGGTTCATCAAGCGGACTACCTGTGTGTCCTTCATATGAACGAGCGCCGGGTTGAAACCTGTGGTCGTGATAGGCCTTCGCGAGCAGAGGTTGCAACTCCGGGTCGGGCAAGTCAGATATAGCATCCCGAACGGTCAACCAAGGCGATTCTTGTGGCTGTTCGGCCAATTTGCGAGCCCGCGCTTGCCCCTTGGCGTCTTTAGGACGCTGTCGCTTCGCCACCTTGTGCCGATCCCAATACTCTTCCGTCCTCCACTGGGACCACAAAAGTGCGTCCTGTGAATGAGTGTGGTTGGGAAAATGCCATTCAATGCCGGTGTCAGCTCGAAACCCTACGATAAGTACGCGCTCACGCTTTTGTGGAACGCCGTAGTTGGCCGCATTCAGCACGCGCATGACAATGTTGTAGTGCAGGCCCCGATACCTTCCTTTCGTCTCGTGGTCTTCGAGACGAATCAAGTGATCGTGCCAAGTCTCCTTCGACTTCGCACCGAGCTCGGGGTGACGAAGTTGGAGGCGTATGTACTCTAGGTAATTAGCGAAACTAGCACGAGTCAGTCCCTTCACGTTTTCAAACACGAAAGCTCTGGGCCGTAGTTCTCGTACCGCCCGGATCGCTTGGGGAAACATATCGCGCTCATCCAGATACGCACGATGCAATCCACCCATCGAGAACGGCTGACAAGGCGGCCCACCGGTAACCAAATCGATAGTCTCGCGTATATTCGAGAACTCTATCTGCCTCACATCGCCCTCAACTAAAGGCCAACTGGTAAACGGAGCCAATCCAGCCTTCCGGTTTTCCCTAATCGTGTCGCACGCCCAGCGATCCCAGTCAACGACTAGTTGCGGTCGAAAGCCAGCCTGGCTCACCGCCATGCCCAATCCACCAGCCCCAACGAACAGTTCGACTGCATTCATGATTCTAAAAACTCGCTGATTCTGTGTTTGAGAGCCTCAGCTTCGCGAAGCTGGCACTCCCATATTGTCATCACACTCCAGCCCGCAGCTTCCAACTGCTTTTGGACGAGGTCATCCCGCTTCTTGTTGCCTTCCAGCTTTGGGAGCCAGAATTCTAGTCGGGACTTCGGCAACCTAGCTAGTCGGCAGGCAGGGTCGTCATGTCGGTGCCAAAAGCAGCCATGAACGAACACTACCTTCCGCCTTGAAGCAAAGACCAAGTCTGGAGTGCCCGGAAGGTCGGATCGATGCAGTCGGAACCGGTAGCCCAGACCATGAACTAACCGGCGCACCAGCATTTCGGGGCCTGTATCGGCGGAACGAATCTTACCCATCCGCTCGCTGCGCTGGGTTGGGCTTAGTCTATCCACGAGACATTTTCCGCCAAGAGGCCCCACTCTACAATGATTAACCGTCGGTCTTCGCGGACGGCCTCAAGGGTCGCATCGGTCCACTTTGAAAACCGCGCAACTCAGCTCCCATATTGTGGCATAGCAGGCTCGGGAAATTGCTGCCGCCGAGCCGTCATTCGCCCGCGCGAGACCGGAGGGTTTCAGTCAGTTACATCGCCTGAGTCCTTCTTCATGGCGATACCGAGAGGAAATTCTATCCAGCCTGCAGGGGATGGGCGCGGAAATTTGCAGTCGAGGACGCGGCGGTGATAACGCCCTGCAAACAACAGTTAATACGAGAGGGCGCGTGTTGACACCGCACAGACCAGGCGATCGTCAGGCGCACTCTTGAGTTCCGCGCCGCGCTCTCCGTGTAAACTCCGCCAGCTTCTCGACCATCGCGATGGTCTCGGCATGAGCAGCCAGACTTTGCACGCCTTCTACGGACTGGAGATGCAATAGCTCGGGATTTTCGAGGTCGGGCCGAATCATCCGGACTGCATCGCTTCGCGAGATCATCGTGAAAAATCGCTCGCTGACGTTCGGAGTCAGACGCAAGTTAGCCGCGATGCGCTCGTTCGCTTCATCGACGCTCGCACCATTGGCGATCATTCGCGCCCTGAACTTGTCGATGAGATACGCCTTGTCGATATAGCCGCCGGGATACATTACGACTCGAACGATGAGCCGCTTGATATGCTGGCTCAACCGCGCTCGCACATCGTATAGGTCGTCGCCTTCCAGTGCGCTGATCCGCTGTAACAAGTCGTCAATCGACGCGCGAACAGCCGTTACGTCAACTGTCGCATTCGAGCGGACATCATATTTCTGTCGCGTCTCTTCCAGTTCGGCACTGATTCTCGTTCGCTCCTGCTCCAGTTGGTCCATGCGCGCCTGCAACTGTGGGAACTTTGATCCGCCAGATTCAATCGCTTCGAGAATGTTCGCCTGCTTCTGCTCGTTGTCGGTCATTGACGATTCAAGCACGGCGATACGCGCGCTCAGTGCAGCGAGTTCCGACTTGACCGTATCGCGAGTCTGGAGGAATGCATCGAAATCCAGCCCCATGCAGTACGTGAGAACACTAAGTTCGAACTGCGGATATTCCCACGGCACATAGTGGCAACCGTTTCCCATTTTCGCTCGCGCGCAGACCAGCAACTTTGCACGTGGCCCGCTGTGCCCTTTGTTCACATACACCATTGAGCCGTTGCAGTACCCGCAGCGAAGGAGGCCAGAAAACAGGTTGGAAAAAGTCTGCCCCTTCCGTCCGGCACTATTCGTTCGGCGCGATTGCCGAGCCGTCTTCGCAAGAACGAAATCTTCGTCCGACACGATTCGCGGAAAGTAGTCGGGAGCCG
This sequence comes from Paraburkholderia phytofirmans, assembly GCF_046028095.1. Taxonomy (GTDB): domain Bacteria; phylum Pseudomonadota; class Gammaproteobacteria; order Burkholderiales; family Burkholderiaceae; genus Paraburkholderia; species Paraburkholderia phytofirmans_A. Next base: position 611,235 of record NZ_JAQQDJ010000001.1, on the reverse strand, counting down.
GATCGCCCTCGGGAATACGCTTCCCGTTGACGAGCGTATGCGGCTGAAATTCGCCAAGCACTGCCCGGTTATCGAGAATCTTTTTGATATAGGACGAGTGCCACTGGTTCGCTGAGCGCGCCCCGAACGTGGGAATCTCCTGCTGGTTCAGTCGCCGAGCGATGGTTTCAGAACCGATTCCGTCTTTCGACGACTCGAACATACGCCGAACAAGTTCGACACGATCCGGTATCAGTGAATAGGCCGTCCTGTCGTCATTCAGTTTCAGCCACGCAGGAGCCATTTCGGTCAGTTTCTTGTCACCTATTCTGCCGCGCTTGGTCTTCCATGCCTCCTTCAATCGCCTGCTTTTAGTCAGCGATTCCTCGTGGGCTCGGGACATGATGGCAATCGACATCAACAAGTCCGTGAACTGCTTCCCCGAGTCTTCCTCCTTCCCGTACTCCCGACCGTCCGCCAATGTAACGATACGAATTCCGCGGTTGACGATTGACATGAAAATCTCAAGCGCATCCATGACCTGCGCCCGAGAAATCCGGTCAAGCGACTCTACGAGCAGATACGATCCCGGCTCTACTGCACCCGAATCGACGGCGCGGAGAAAGGCACCGAGTTCGCCAGTTCTGACGTTCGACTTGTCGAAAGCCGAAACCCCGAGGTCGCGATACGTGAGTTTTTCATCAATGCTCAGACCGTGAGCATCTGCGTACTTCCGCGAGAGATCAGCTTGCCGCCGAAATGAGTCGCCGTGTTGTTGTTCAGGCGTCGAAAAGCGGATGTACGAGTAAGCCTTCGGAGTTGGGGTAGGAGCCACGGCACGGATAACGGAAACAGGGAGGACTAATCTATCACAAGGCCATATGTCATAGCCGCCCGGCTGGGCTTAATTGGCTAAATGGGTTTATTTGGCCCCACGTCCTTGCTGGTCGGCCCGCCCGGTGCGGGCAAATCGATGCTCGCTGCCCGCCTGCCGAGCCTGCTGCCGCCCATGACCGACGACGAAGCTCTCGCCTCCGCCGCCCTGCTGTCCGCCAGCCGGGCCGGTTTCACGCCCTCGCAATGGCGTCGGCGGCCGTTTCGCGCCCCGCATCATTCGTCGAGTGCCGCGGCGCTGGTCGGCGGGCGCAATCCACCGCAGCCCGGGGAAATTACGCTGGCGCATCTGGGTGTGCTTTTTCTCGACGAGCTTCCTGAGTTCGACCGCCATGTCCTGGAAACGCTGCGGGAACCGCTCGAAGCCGGCCGCATCACGATTTCGCGCGCCGCCTTGCAGGCGGATTTCCCGGCTGCGTGTCAATTGATCGCCGCCATGAATCCGTGCCCGTGCGGCTGGCGCGGCGATCCCAACGGCCGCTGCCGTTGCACGCCGGAGATCGCCGCGCGCTACTTGCGCAAGCTTTCCGGCCCCTTGCTCGACCGGATCGACATCCAGCTCGAGGTACCCGCGCTCACGCCGGCGGAACTGTCCGCCCGCTCGACGGCGGCCGGCGAGACAAGCGCCGCCATCGCGGCGCGCGTCAGCCGCGCCCGCGAGCGGCAATTAAGCCGTCAGGGCAAAACTAATCGTGAACTGGGAGGACGGGAAGTGGACGAGGTCTGCCGCCCCGACTCTGCGGGCGAGGCCTTGCTGCGTGAAGCCGGGGAACGCTTCGGCTGGTCGGCGCGCGCGTACTACCGGGTTCTGAAGGTGGCACGCAGCATCGCCGATCTCGCCGGCGCGTCCATGCCGAGCGCCGCGCAGATCGGCGAAGCGATCCAGTATCGCCGAGCGTTTAGCTCTCTATGAGGCGAAAAACATGCTGTCAAGACTTGACTTATGCACACGCCCGCGTTCCAGATAGATTTTGAAACAACTGAAAGGTACGCTTTCGGCCGCATCCAAAAGGCATTGATTCGATTGAGTTTTTTTAACCGACTCAAGAGAGTGGAATCTGACAGAGTGCCCATAGAATGGGCATCTCCAGCCAGTTTGCGCGAGTTCTCAACAGAGTTATCCACAGGAACGGTGAGCAACAGGAAAACCTCAACGTAAACCGGGAATTAGCGCGCGATGCTGCGAAGGAACTTTCACTGTGCGCGGGAGCTCGGTTGCGCCCCATCACTCGCAGAATCGGCCAAAAATACCGCTCTCAATACAGTTGGAACGACGAAAAAAATTGGTCGACCTGTTCCTGCTGCATCGGCTTCGCTGCAATGATCGCCGCCTGATAGACATGCCGGCCGCGCGCCACGAGCCGGGCGTAGACAGTGCGTGTTTCGTGCTGCGAGCCGGCCTCGCCGCTCAGCTTCATTTCCAGGCCGAGCACCTGGCCGCCGGCAGCAAGCGGGATCTGCACGGCACGCGCATCAGGCGCGGCGCCCACATTACGAGCGAGGCCGGTGCGCAGGAAATCGAGCGCGGCGCGCTGCGTGGCCTCATCGTCGTTGGGCAGCATGACCGTGCCGACCGCGAAGACGGCGTCGCCGGCTTCGGCCGTCTGCATCGCCATCTGCATCGGCGTGCCGTTGATCTGCACGGCTCGCTGATCGTTGCCTGGCTTGGCCGGCAGGTCGACGGTGTAGCCGTTGTCGTTGTTCATGATGGTTCGCCAGTCGAAAGTGGGCGAACAGGCGCTCAGCGCGACGCCCAGCGTCAGCGTGCAAGCCAGCGTGCTCAAGACTGCGCGCGCGCTCGACAATGGAGGCGTGGCGCCGACTGACCGGTCGCTGGCTACGATCGGGCGCGGCGGGCGCGGCGGGCGGTTAAAGAAATGGCCCGCAGAGCGGCTGGCAGAAGCAAGACAGGGCGAAATTCGAGCGAGAAGGCGACTGACGCGATTGACGCGGAGAACAGTTCGAGACATGGGGGCAGAAGACCAGACTGACGAGAACGTAGAACCCCTATTATCCGCTCCCGGCCCGCGCCCTGCCGCGCCGCCGGAATGGAGCTACAATAGCGACGCTGTTCAGCACCGGGCCGAAAGCCCAAACCGACGCACTGTCCCGCGCGTTCCGCGCGACTCCTGAGGTTCCGTTCATGAGCTCCACGCCGTCCACCGCCACCCGGCGCGCGAATCCGCTTCGCTACATCATCATTGCCGCCGTGGCCGTCGCCATCGCCGTGGCCGGTTATTTCGCGTTTGCGGGCCAGCAGCGCGTGCCGGATGCGACCTTCACGCTGCTGTCCGGCCAGAAAGTGTCGACCGCCGACCTGAAAGGCAAGGTCTACCTCGTCAACTTCTGGGCGACGAGCTGCGACACGTGCATGAAGGAAATGCCGCAGATGGTCCAGACCTATAACCGCTTCAAAGGCCAAGGCCTCGAATTCGTCGCCGTGGCGATGAGCTACGACGCGCCCATGTACGTGGCCAACTACACGCAAACCCGCCAGTTGCCGTTCAAGGTCGCAATGGACGACGGCTCGGCCGCCAAGCAGTTCGGCAACGTCCAGCTCACGCCGACCACGTTCCTGGTCGACAAGGACGGCAAGATTCTCAAGCGCTATGTGGGCGAACCGCAATTCGCGGAACTGGACCAGTTGCTGGAAAAGGCGCTGAAACCGGCCTGAACGAACAGCGCAGCCTGACCCGATTCAACTGAATCAAACACGCCGGCCTCGCATCGCGACGCCGGCGTTTTCAATTCCTCACCGCTCCCCTTCGCCCTTCGCGGCGAGCCCGTAGCGCTTGATCTTCTCGTAGAGCGTCGCCTTGCCGAGTTGCAGCTTGTCCGCCGCGACCGCCACAACGCCGCCGGTCTGCTCCAACGCTTCCGCGATCACTGCCCGCTCGAATTGTTCGACTCGCTCCTTCAACGGCTGCGTGGCCGCGCCGTCGTCGCCGAAAGACATCACCGGATCGTCCGCGATGCCGAGCACGAAGCGGTCGGCGGCGTTGCGCAGCTCCCGCACGTTGCCCGGCCAGTCGCGCTGCATCAGGCCGGCGCGCTGGCGGTCGGTGAGGATCGGCGCGGGACGTTGATAGCGCACCGCCGCGTCCAGCAGGAAGTGTTCGAAGAGCGGCACGATGTCCTCGCGACGTTCGCCCAGCGGCGGCAGTGCAATCGTCACCACGTTCAGCCGGTACAACAGATCGCGCCGGAACGAACCGTCCGCGACGTGCTCGGCCATATCGCCCTTGGCAGCGGCGACCACGCGGCAATTCACGCGAATCGGCTGATTCGAGCCGAGCCGCTCCAGCACGCCGTCCTGCAGCACACGCAGCAGCTTGACCTGCAAGGCGAGCGGCATGCTCTCGATTTCATCCAGAAACAGCGTGCCGCCCGACGCATGTTCGAGCTTGCCGATGCGCCGTTTCGCCGCGCCGGTGAAAGCGCCCGGCTCGTAGCCGAACATTTCCGACTCGAACATCGGCTCCGGCAGCGCGCCGCAGTTCACCGCGATAAACGGCTTGTCACGCCGCGGCGACAACTCATGCAGACTGCGCGCGATCAACTCCTTGCCCGCGCCAGTGTCGCCGTTGATCAGCACGGAGGCGTCGGTGGGCGCGACGTTGGCGATCAGCCGGCGCACCTGTTCGATGGCCGGACTTCTGCCGATGATCCGTGGCGCCACCGAGTTCTGTTCCGCCAATTCACGGCGCAGCGCGAGGTTCTCCAGCACCAGCTTGCGGCGCTCCAACGCGCGCCGCACAGTTTCGATCAGACGCTCGGACGCGAAAGGCTTTTCGATGAAGTCGTACGCGCCGTCGCGCATCGCCTGAACGGCCATCGAAATATCGCCGTGGCCCGTGACCAGAATCACCGGCACGTCCGGCGCACGCTCGTGGCATTGCGCAAGCAGGTCGAGGCCGCTCGCGCCCGGCAAGCGAATGTCGCTGACGATCACGCCGGAGAAGTCCGCGCTGATCGTCTTCGCCGCGGATTCCACCGAGGCATGCCCGATCACGTCGAAGCCCGCCAGTTGCAGGCTCTGCACGCTGGCGCGCCGCACCAGTTCGTCGTCTTCGATATACAGCACTTGCAGGCCGTGGTTCAGCATGGCGTTTTCCGTGTGATTCAGGAGCCCGTGGTGAGCGGGTCCGTTGTGTGGCTCGTCAGTGCGCGCGCGCGGCGCAACGTCAACACGAACAATGCACCGCCGTCCGGCGCGTTGCGCGCCACCAGCGAGCCGCCGCAATCGCGCGCGATCGACGACGATATCGCGAGTCCCAGCCCCAGTCCCTGGCCCATTTCCTTGGTGGTGAAGAAAGGCTCGAACAGACGCGGCAGGACGTCGTCGGCGATGCCGGGACCGTTATCGCTCACGGCGAACGACAGATTCGCATCGGCGACTTCGATCTCGATCGAAATGCGTGGCGGATGCAAGTCGGCGGTTGCATCGAGCGCGTTGCCGAGCAGGTTGATCAACACCTGTTCGAGCCGCAGATCGTCGCAGTGAGCGATCAGTTCGGGATGGTCGTCGGCGAGACTTAGCGGCGTGCGCGTGCCGCTGTCCGCATCGAGCAACGTGATTTCGACTTCGACGCCCTGCAAGCGCTTTTGCAACAGCGCGACGACGTTGCGCAACGCCCGCACGATCGGCGCCCGCGCACTACGTGGCCGCGCGCGTCCGACGAACAGTTTCAACTGATTGGTGATCTTGCCCATGCGCTCGGTGAGCGCGGCGATCGCTTCGAGATTTTCGCGCGCCGATGCCTGGTCGCCGCGCTCGAGCAGCACGCGCGTGTTGTCCGAGAAACCGCGCAACGCGGCGAGCGGCTGATTCAATTCATGCGTGATGCCGGCGGCCATCTGACCAAGCGCGGCGAGCTTGCTCGCCTGGATCAGTTCGTCGTGCGCGGCGCGCAACTCCTGCTCGGCGCGCGTGCGTTCGGCCACTTCCTTCTGCAACTGTTCGTTCGCCTGCGAGAGGTCCGCGGTGCGCTCGGCGACCCGCCGGTTCAGTTCGGCGTAGGCTTTTTGCAGCAGCGCGCGGCTGCGCATCACTTCGCGCACGCGAGCCCGGCGCATTCTCCAGTAAAACGCGAGCAACACGAGCGACACGTAGCCGAAGGCTGTGACGATGGTTGCCTTGCGCGCATCGGCGTCGACCGGATCGACGGGCGACATGGTGATCAGATGCCAGTCCGGCTCGCCCATGCCGCGCCGCGACGCCAGATAACGCGGCGCATAGCGGCCGCCGCCGATGCGCACGATCTGCGCGTTGCCTTCGAGCGTGCGTTCGATCGACACCGGCAGCGGCGCGAGCGGCTGCTGCGCGTATTGGCGCGCCTGATAGATCGAATCGGCGACCGGCCCCGACAGCGGCCGGATCGTGTGGTACTTCCATGCCGGCACCGACGACAGAAAGATCACGCCGTGATCGTCGGTGACGACGAGCGGTTCGGACGCATCCACGCCCTGGAACCATTCGAGATCGAGTTTGACCACCGCCACGCCGACGATCTTGCCCTCGCGCCGCACCGGCTGCGAGATGTAGTAGCCCGGCGCCTGTGAAATCGTGCCGATGCCGAAAAAGCGGCCCACGCCGCCTTTGACCGCGTCGACAAAATACGGCCGGAACAGATAGCCCCCGCCGATGAAGCTGCCCGGTCCGCGCCAGTTGCTCGCGGCGACGCAAAAGCCGTCGAGCGGAATGATGTAGGTGACCGTGGCGCGCGCATGGCGGTTCAGGTCATCGAGATAAAGGTTGGCGCGCTGCACATTGGCCGGCGTGGGATTGACCAGCACGTCCTGCACGATGGGATGTTCCGCCAGCAGATAAGGCAGCGATTCGTAGCGTTCGAGCGTGCTCTTCAGCGCACTGGTCGTACGATCGACACGCACTGCGGCGTTGCGCCGCAAATGATCGATGCCGCTTTGCCACGCGATGCTGTAAGTGAGCCCGCACGCCACCACGAGCCCGGCGACGAGCGCGAAGAGGATCAGCAGGCGTCGCGTCACGTTGGCAATATCCGATCGGTGAGGATCGTTTATTGTGGCATAAGGCGATGCGTCGTCGGCGTCAGCTTCGTCGGCCGACGACGTGAGGGTTGGGCGCGCGGCCACCGGTTTCATACGCTGGTGTCCGCGGCCATGAGCGTTACGTTAGAAGGCGTTGCCGATTGCGCGGCTTAAACGCCGGCCGGTTCTTTGAGCGGCACATCGCCACGCAACGCGGCGTTCAGCTTGTTGCGGTCCAGTTCCTTTTCCCATGCCGACACCACCACCGTCGCCACGCCGTTACCGACGATGTTCGTCAGCGCGCGGCATTCGCTCATGAAGCGGTCGATACCGAGAATCAGCACCATGCCCGACAGCGGAATGGTCGGCACCACGGCCAGTGTCGCGGCCAGCGTGATGAAACCCGCGCCGGTCACGCCGCTCGCCCCCTTCGAGGTCAGCATCGTCACCGCCAGCAGCGTGAGCTGTTGTGTCCACGTGAGGTCGGTGTTGGTGGCTTGCGCGATGAACAGCACGGCCATCGTCATGTAGATGTTGGTGCCGTCGAGGTTGAACGAATAACCGGTCGGCACCACGAGGCCCACCACCGAACGCGAGCAGCCGAGCTTTTCGAGCTTCAGCATGAGTTGCGGCAGCGCGGCTTCGGAAGAGCTCGTGCCGAGCACGATCAGCATCTCTTCCTTGATGTACGCGACGAAGCGCAGGATGTTGAAACCCACCGCGCGCGCGATGATGCCAAGCACGACCACCACGAACACGATCGACGTCAGATAGAACGTGCCGATCAGTTTGAGCATCGGCAGCAGCGAGCCGATACCGTACTTGCCGATCGTGAAGGCCATCGCGCCGAACGCGCCGATCGGCGCCAGCTTCGTGATGATCCGCACAATGCCGAACAGCACATGCGAGAGCCCGTCGATAAAGCTCGTCACGACCTTGCCCTTCTCGCCGGCCGTCGCGAGCACCGCGCCGAACAGCAGCGCGATCAGCAGGATCTGCAGGATTTCACCCTGCGCGAACGCCGACACGAGCGTGTCCGGAATGAGGTGCATCAGAAAGTCGACCGTGGTCTGGCCGTGCGCTTTCGCGGCATACGAGGCGACGGCCTTGCCGTCGAGCGTAGCCGGATCGATGTTGAAGCCGACGCCCGGCTTCAACACGTGCGTGGCGATCAGGCCGAGCACCAGCGCGAAAGTCGAGACGATCTCGAAGTACAGCAGCGCCTTGCCGCCAACTCGCCCGACCTTCTTCATGTCCTCCATGCCGGCGATACCCGTCACCACCGTACAGAAGATGATCGGTCCGATCACCATCTTGATCAGCTTGATGAAGCCGTCGCCGAGCGGCTTCATGTCGACGGCGAAATCCGGATAGAAATGGCCGAGTGCGATACCTATAAGGATCGCCACGATCACCTGGACGTACAGCACTTTGTGGATAGGTTTCTTCACGATGGTTCCTGCGATGTGGATGAGCTCAATGGCCTGCCACGCTGCGCATCATGCGAACGAATAGTCGTCACGCCTGTGCACGGCATTAGGCCGCGACAAGGGACGAATTCAGAAATACCGGGAAGGGAAATCGGACATCGTTGTCTCCTTGCTGTAGTTGTCGGACCGTTGCGGCCGCGGATTCTAATTTGCAAGGTCGATGCCAGCTCGATGCCTGGATCGACGCCTTGATTTTTATAGGTTTTCTGACGGTCCAGTGTACGCGCCGTCCGGGATTCTGGAAATCCGGACAAAGGCTGTCGGGGAATCCGGAATCCATTGGGACGGCGGCCTCGGGATAACCCGTAGGGCTTTCTACGGCGTGCCTGGCCAGGCGGCAAGCGCGCCTTCCAACTTGCGGTCGTTAAACGCTGCCCTCTTCCAGCACCAGCAGATTCTCGTGCGAGAAACCGAGCGACACCGGCTGGCCGCGTTCGGGCAAACCGCGATTCGGATCGTTGAATACGTCGAGCGAAATCACGGCGTCTTTCACGCGAGTTCTGATGCGCACTACTGCGCCGAGGAAATTCACTTCTTCGACGGTGGCGTTCAGCGTGTTGCGGCCGGGCGCGGCCGGCTCCAGCACGATCGCTTCGGGCCGCAGCGCGAGCAGGCGCTTCTTGCCCGCATCGTCCGACGGCAATTCTTGCGTCGTGGTGAGCTCCTGGCCGTCCACCACCATCCTGCCGGTCGCCGGATCCACCACATGCCCGGCCAGAATATTCAGCGTGCCGACAAACGACGCAACGAAGCGCGTGCGCGGAAAGTTGTAGATCTCCGAGGGCGAGCCGATCTGTTCGACGCGGCCCTCGTTCATCACGACGATGCGGTCGGAAATCGACAGCGCCTCTTCCTGATCGTGCGTGACGAAAATCGACGTGATGCCGAGTTCGCGCTGCAATGCGCGAATGTCCAGGCGCAATGAGATACGGATCTTGGCGTCGAGCGCTGAGAGCGGTTCGTCGAGCAGCAACACCTGCGGCTTACCTGCCAGCGCCCGCGCGAGCGCCACGCGCTGCTGCTGGCCGCCCGACAATTGCCACGGATAGCGCCCGCCCAGATGCGGCAGCTTGATCAGTTGCAGCATCTCTTCGACGCGGCTATTGATCTCCGCCTGCGGGCGATGCGTGATCTTCAGCCCGAAGCCGATGTTCTCGGCCACCGTCATGTTCGGAAACAGCGCATACGACTGGAACACCATGCCGACCTTGCGCTGTCGCGTGCGAAGGTGCGTGACGTCCTTGTTGTCGAGCCGGATGATGCCGCGCGTCGGCGTTTCGAAGCCGGCGATCATGCGTAGCACCGTCGTCTTGCCGCAGCCGGAAGGCCCGAGGAAAGTGATGAACTCGCCGCGTTCGATCTTCATGTCGAAGTGATGCAGCGCAATGTTCGCCCCGAAGGACTTATGCAGATTTTCGATCTCAAGGAATGCCATGATTCGCTGCCTCAGTCCGTCAAACTTGTTGGATCAAACTCGCTGGTCAAACTCATTGGTCACACTCATTGCTCACACTTTCTGGCCGCTCATCGCGCGGGCCGAGCCGAATACCTGAATCAGTCCCATCGACGCCCACGTGATCACGAACGCGATGATCGCGAGCGCCGACGGCTCGTACGCGCGGTTCGCACCGATCAACTGCAGATACGGACCGAACGCGGGACGGTCGAGCAAGCTCGCCAGCGTGAACTCGCCGATCACCACCGCAAAGGTGAGAAACGCGCCGGACAGAATGCCCGAGCGGATATTCGGAAAGATCACCTTGAAGAGAATCGTCGGCCAGTTCGCGCCGAGACACTCGGCGGCTTCGGTGAGCGAGCGCACGTCGACCGCGCGCAGGCCGGCATCGACGGCGCGGTACATGTACGGAAGCGAGAGCGTCACGTAGCCGAATACCAGCAGCAGGTCGGTGGCGCGCTCGTTGCCGGTGAGCGGCAGAATCGAACTGCTGTTATAGATGCGCAGATAACCGAACACGATCACGATGGCGGGCACCACCAGCGGCAGCAGCGTGATGAATTCGACCACCGGCCGCAGCTTCGGCAAACGCAATTGCACCCAGTAAGCGGTCGGCACCACCAGCAGCACGCCGACCACGATCGTCAGCAGCGCCATCAGAATCGAGTAGCCGAACGAGGCTTGAAAGCGAGGATCGCCGAGCACGACGCTATACGCTTCGAAGCTATAGGTGCCGCGCTTCATGCGCAGGCTGAACTCGAACGTCGCGATCAACGGAATGAGGAAGTACAGCGAACCGACGATCATCGCGGTCCACGCACCCACGCGCGATTGGCTTTTCATCGACGTCCCCTTTCAGCGCGCGAGCGCAGCCAGATGTAGCCGCCATTCGAAAGGCCGGTGACGAGCACCATGCCGAGCGCGAGCGCATAGCCGAGGTTCTGGTTGTGCATCACGTCGCCGCGAATCTGCGCGTACAACAGGATCGTGACGATATTCAGCGAACTGCCGGTGAGCGCGTAGGCCGTGGCAACCGCGCCGAACGAATTGGCGAACAGCAGCAGCGCGGCGCCGAGCACGCTCGGCCACAGCACCGGCAGCGCGACGTAGCGCCAGTATTGATACGCGGTGCCGCCGAGGCAATCGCAGGCCTCGCGCCATTCGCGCTTCAAACCGTCGAGCGCGGGCGTGACGATCAGCACCATCAAGGGAATCTGGAAATACAGATAGGTCAGCGTCAAGCCGGAAAAGCTCAGGACGCTGAAGCCGGTCGAGTAAAGATTGAAGCCCAGGTATTTTTTCAGCAGCACGGTGACGAGCCCAACGCGCCCCAAAGTGCAGATGAAGGCGAACGCGAGCGGCACGCCGGCAAAGTTCGACGCGACGCCCGAAAACGTCATCAAGGTCGGACGAATCCAGCCGGGTAGTTTGCCCTGCACCGCCGCCCATGCGAGCAGCGAACCGATCACCGCGCCGCCCAGCGAAGACGCTGCGCTCACCTTGAAGCTGATCCAGTACGCGTCCATGACGGTGGGCTGGAGCAGGTCGCGGAAATTGGCGAGCGTGAAGTGGCCTTGCGGGTCCTGGAATGCGCCGACCATCAGGAAGCCGGTCGGCAGAATCAGGAACAGCAACGCGAACGTAAAGAACGGCACTACGCCGATCCAGGCAAGGAACTGCGACGCGCGGCCCGGACCGTCGACGCGAGGCGTTGGGGTTGGCACAGGCGGAACCAGCAATTCCGGCTGTACCGACCCGGCATCCGATGAAGCGCTCATAGCTCACCCTTGGGGCAATCTGGCAAACGCACCCGGCGCGCTGCGCTCATCACGAGCGGCGGCGCGCCGGGGCGGCAAAACTTCACGCTACGGTTTTTGTGTCGCGGCGCGCTTGCTCCGCTGCCGCCGCGACCTGCGCGCTACGCCTTACTTGACGTTCGCGCCGACCGCTTCGTCCCAGTGCTTCGTGATGGTTTCCTTGTACGCGTCCTGTTGCGAGAGCGTCGGGAACACCACGTTCTTGTAAGCCGACGGCGGCGGCAGCTTGTCGAGCAGCGCTTGCGGCACTTTCTTGCCGGTCACCAGCTCGTTGTAGCGCATCGGGTGGCAGTAGCCCTTCAGCCAGCCGATCTGGCCTTCGTCGGAGTACAGATATTCCATCCACAGCTTGGCTGCGTTCGGATGCGGCGCGTAAGCGCTGATCGCCTGCACGTACACGCCGGCGACCACACCCGTTTTCGGAATCACCACATTCACCTTCGGGTTGCCCTTCAGCGTGTCGCGGTCGGCCAGCGCGTTGTAGTCCCAACGCACGACGATCGGCGTGGTGCCTTGCGCGAGCGACGCGGCCTTGCCGATCACCGGCACGAAGTTGCCGCTCTTGTTCAGGTTGGCGAAATACGTCAGGCCGGCCTGACCGGCCTTGCTCACGTCGCCCTTGCTTTGCGACAAACCGGCGGCGTACACGGCCTGGATCGCCTGGTTGGCCGAGCGCGGGTCGCCCGCGAGCGACACGGCGTTCTTATAATCGGGCTTGAGCAGATCGCTCCAGTCGGACGGCGCCTTGTCGATCATGTCGGCGTTGACTTCGAACGCGAGCACGCCGTAGTAATCGCCATACCAATAGCCGTCGGCGTCTTTCGACTCCTTCGGGATCGAGTTCCACGAGGCGACCTTGTACGGCTGCAGCAATCCTTCTGCCTTTGCCGACGGACCGAACGACAGACCCACATCGATCACGTCGGGCGCCTGCGGGCCCTTGTTGCCTTTGTTCGCTTTGATGGCTTCGACTTCGTCGCCCGAACCCGCATCCGGATTCAGTTCATTGATCTTGATGCCGTATTTCTTCTGGAAGCCGGCCACCAGTTCGCCGTAGTTACACCAGTCGTGCGGCAGCGCGATCACGGTGAGTTGGCCTTCCTGCTTGGCGGCGGCGATCAGTGCGTCGAGCGGCGCGGCCGAAACGCTGCTGCTGACGCCGGCGGCGGTGACACCCGCAACGGCTGACATCGAAAGTAAGCGAGCTAACGCGGTGCGGTTCATAGTCTTTCCCCATCCTCTGCCGAAATTGCTACGTTTGGAAAATTTCTAGTTCGAGCTTCAGAGAGCGCGCGCGTGCATGGTTGCACTTGCGCGCCCGCACCATGTTCACGCCAGGTTGGCCGGCGCCGGGAACATGTCGTGTTGCAGTGTATCGATGCGATCTGTACAAATCATGTCGACGCCCCACTGCGCGAGCAGTTGCGCGCGCGCCGGATCGTTGACGGTGTAGGCGAGCACGCGCAGGCCGGCGCAGTGAACCTCCGCGACCAGCCGCTCGGTGAGATAACGTTGGTTCGCGTGAAATGACACACAGTCCAGTTCACGCACGATGCGCAGCCAGTCGTCAGGAATTTCTTCGAATAGCATGCCGCGTTGCAGCGACGGCGCCGCGTCGCGCGCAGCGGCGAGCGCCTCGAACGAAAACGACGACAGCAACGGCGGCGTCTTCTGTCCTTGCCACAAGGTCAGCGCACCGCTTGCCACCAGCGTGCCGGTGATTTCGTCGCGGCCCGGACACGGTTTGATTTCGATGTTGGCGGCAATGCCGTCGCGCGCGCAGCGCTCGGCCGCCTCGGCCAGCGTCGGCAAACGCGTGCCGGCGAATTGCGGTCCGTACCATGAGCCGGCGTCGAGCGTCGCCAGCTGCTGCCAGGTGTGCTCGGCGGCGGCGCCGTGGCCGTTGGTGGTGCGCTCGAGGGTGTCGTCGTGGAGCAGGAACAGCTGGTTGTCGGCGGAAAGCTTGGCGTCGAATTCGACCATGCGGTAGCCGTAGCGCACGCAGGCGTCGAAACCCGCGAGTGTGTTTTCCGGCGCCAGCGTGCCGCCGCAGCGATGGGCGGCCAGTCGCGGATAAGGCCAGTCTGCGGATAAGGTGCGATTAATCCCGTTTCCCACGTCGCGTTACCTTTCAGATAGAGCGGGTTGACTATGCTCTCGACACGTTCCCGGCCGTCACCGCCGCCTCGGCCAACGTGAGGCATGCGCGGCCTCATGTTGCCTCCAAGTGCGAGCCCGTGCGTAGTATCGCGCCAAGGCAAGCGCCGCGAAAGCCGGGCATACACTCGATGCATCCATCGCACCGTGCGTTGCAATGTCATTGTCAGGATGACGAAGCGTGCAGTCATCCCGCAGCGCGAAACGTCACCGACCTATCGCCTGGACGGCAAACCCCGAGATCCATTATGACGATGACACGGGTCAATCAAATTGCCAAAAAATGCCGCGAAATGCTCGAAACCGGACATTTCAATTCCTTTTCGAACATTTGATGTTCGAAATAGACTGCGCGCTTCGATCTGCGAAGGCTAAATTGAAATACACAAACTTGCAAGCTGCCAAAAAAATACAACACAATTCGACTAAAGTAGTAGCCTTGACATCGTCCGGACACACATTCGTGACCACGATGTCGCAGTTAAATACAAGCTGAACCAACGCGCGTACGCATCCAGGGAAAAATGAATGTGGCAGGAAGACCGTCATCAAAGAATTCGCGCGTTACTGTCCACGCTGCAACGCGTGTCCACGGAACGGATCATGGCGGACCTTGGGGTATCGCGCGAAACCGTGCGGCGCGACCTGCTCGATCTCGAAGCGCTCGGTGAACTGCGGCGCGTGCACGGCGGCGCGATCAAGCCCGCCGACGAAGCGCCGATCGCCGAACGCGCGCACATGCGCGTCAAATCCAAAACGGCGATTGCGAAGGCGGCCACCGGTTTGATCGCGAGCGGCCAGACGCTGTTCATCGACGCAGGCACCACCACCGCCGCGCTGGCCGAAGAACTGGCGAAGCTCGCAAACCTCACCATCGTCACCAATTCGATCGACGTCGCACTGAAGATGCGCGGCGCGGTCGATCAGACCGAAGCCGCCAACGAAGTCATCCTGCTCGGCGGCTCGATCAGCGACCGCGCCATGGCGACCACCGGCGCGACCACCGTGCTCGACATCCAGCGCTATCGTGCGGACCTCGCGCTGCTGTCGCCGGTCGGTATCGATCACCGGCATGGCGCGACCAATTACGATCACGCCGAAACCGAAGTGGCGCGCGCCATGGTCGCCAACGCGGACCGCGTGGTGATCCTCGCCGACTACAGCAAGATCGGCCAACGCAGCCGTATCTCGTACTGCCCGGTCGATCGGATCGACGTGCTCGTCACCAACAAAAAAGCGGCCGAAGCCGCCGACTTTGCATCGCTGAAGAAGAAGCTCGAAGAGATCGTGCTTGCTTAGGGCTTGGGTCGGGGGACTCGAGCGTTATTCCTTCACGTGCATCGTATCGAGCGAACGCTTGCGCAAGCGCGTGTCGTGCAATGCGCCGGCTGCGTCGAGTACCGGATAGGCGGTCGAACAGAACAGTGAATTGAGCCGCTTCATGTCGCTGATCAGATCGAGATGCAGCGCACTCGTCTCGATGCTTCGCAAGGTCTGTCCGGCGAGCCGGTCCAGATGCCGGTACGAATACGCGCGCTCCAGATCGCGAAAGCGCTCCTTCTCCGCGAGCAGACGCTCGGCGCAACGCAGATCGTTGTTCAGAAACACCGACAGGCCGAGCTGCAGATTGCTGACAAGCCGCGCCTGCAAGTCGTCCAGTTCGCCCAGCCCTTCTTCCGAAAACGACAGGCGATGAGCGATCTTCTTTTCCTCGATGTCCCGCACGATCCGCTCGATGATGTCGCCCGCATGCTCCAGGTTAATCGTCAATGAAATGATGTCGGTCCAGCGGCGGCTGTCGGCTTCGTCGAGTTGCTCGCGCGAGATCAGCGTCAGATAAGTTTTGACGGCGGCGTAGAGTTCGTCCACGTCGTCGTCCATGAGGACCGTTTCGCGCGCTTTGTCGAGATTGTTGTGATGGATCAGATCCGCGACATTGTCGAGCATGGATCGCACGATGTCGCCGATCCGCAGCACCTCGCGTGAGGCATGCGCCAGCGCGAGCGTCGGCGTGGACAGCGCGGTGGCATCCAGGTGGAGCGGCCGTAGCTCACCGCCCGGCACCGGCCGGTTCGGCAACACGCGCACGCAGATACGCGCCACCGGGTCGATTAGCGACAGGCACGCGCAGCAACGCAGCGTGTTGTAGATCAGATGGAAGCCGACCGTGGCTTCACGCGGATTCGCGATCAGCACCGGCAGACCGCGTGCGAGCAGCGAAGTGAACGGCAGGATCAGCAGCGCGCCGGCCAGCTTGAACGCAAAGCTGCCCAACGCAAGACGCCGCGCCGCCGCGTTTTGCGCGACGGTGCCGAGCAGCGCGAGCAGGCCGCTGCCGAGATTCGCACCGATCACGAGGCACAGCGCGACCTTCAGCGAAATCACGCCGGACGAGGCGAGCGTTGCGGTCAACAGGACAGCGGCAAGGCTTGAATAGGACAGCATCGCGAACGCGGCGCCGACCAGTGCGTCGAGCATGGTGTCGCCGGTCAACGCACCGAACATGACACGCACGCCGGCGCCTTGCATCATCGGCTGCGCGGCCTCGACGATCAGACGCAGCGCCAGCAGGATCAAACCGAGGCCGATCAACGTGCGGCCGGCCTGGCCAAGACGGGTTTGCTTGCGCGACAGAAAGAGCGGCACGCCGAGCAGAATCAGGATCGGGGACAACCAGGACAGATCGAGCGTGAGGATCCGCGCCATTAACGCAGTGCCCACGTCTGCGCCGAGCATGATCGCGAGGCCGCTGGTGAGCGGTAAAAGTCCCTGGGCCGCGAACGACGTGACGATCACCGCGGTGGCATTACTGCTCTGCACGAGACTCGTAACGCCGACACCCGAGAGAAAAGCCCGCCAGCGGCTACTGGTGCTGCGCCCCAGCACGCTGCGCAGATCGGCGCCGAGGACTCGCAGGATGCCGGTGCGCACAATGTGCGACCCCCACACGAGGAGCGCCACACCGGCCAGAAGGTTTAGGAGAATCAACATAAGGCACTGCGCATCCATTCCTGCTGCCATGACCCGAACCGCATGCCGCGCGAACCGGCACCCGGGGCGTATGACAGTAGTGTTGCACATTTTTGCCTTATTGTAATTTTGTGCTTTTAAATATAGGCTCGGATAAAGCTGTGGATTGCTGTGTGCCGGCTCATGGTCAGTCATGCGGCGACTCCGGTCACTCGACCACCTAACCACGAGAACTCTGGATGAGCCGCAACCTTGCGCTGTTCGACCTGGATCACACGTTGCTGCCGCTGGATAGCGATCAGGCGTGGGCCCACTTCATTGCCGGACTGGGGATAGAAGGCGCCGCGCGGCACGCGCAGGAAATCGACGATTACTACCAGCAGTACGTGGCCGGCACGCTCGACATGGCCGCTTACCTGAACTACACGCTGGCGCCGCTTGCCCGCCACTCGCGCGAGCAGCTCGACACGTGGCATGCGCAGTTCATGCAGCAGGTGATTGCGCCGGCCATCCTGCCGGCAGCGCGCGCGCTCGTGCAACGCCATCTCGATGCGGGCGATCTCTGCTGTATCGTCACCGCAACTAATGTGTTCATCACGGAGCCGATCGGCAAGGCGCTCGGTTTCGAGCATCTGCTGGGAATCGAGCTTGGCACCGAAGGCGGCGATCCGTTGGCGCGTTTTACGGGGATGGCGGTCGGCACGCCCACCTTCCGCGAAGGCAAGATCACGCGCACCGAGAGCTGGCTTGCCTCGCTCGGCCATCGTCTGCAGGATTTCCCGCAGAGCTGGTTCTATAGCGATTCGATCAACGACGTGCCGTTGCTGGAGCGCGTCACGCATCCGGTCGCGACCAATCCTGATACGCGTTTGCGTGCTATCGCCACGGAACGCGGCTGGCCGGTGATCGAGCTGTTCGGCCGGGCCTGAGCGCTGTCGCGGCGTTCGGCCGCTGCGTTACACGCGCCCTTTCCACGGCACGAGCCGCCGTTCCAGCGCACGCATGCCCAGATCGAACAGCCACGCGATCAATCCGATCAGCACGATGCCCATCACCACCACGTCGGTACGTAGAAAGCTCGACGCGTTGAGCACCATCTGACCCAGGCCCGCAGTGGCCGCGACCATTTCCGCGGCGACCAGCGTCGTCCAGCCGAAGCCGATTGCAATGCGCAGGCCGGTGAGAATCTCGGGCAACGCCGCCGGCAAAACCACATGCCGCACGATCTGCGAGAAGCGGCCGCCCAACGAATACGCCGCATGAATCTGCTCGATGGTCGCGCTGCGCACGCCGGCGCGCGCGGCCATGGCAATCGGCGCGAAGCAGGCAAGATAGATCACGACGATCTTCGCCGTTTCGTCGATGCCGAACCAGATCACCACCAGCGGCAGATAAGCGAGCGGCGGCAGCGGTCGATAGAACTCGAGCGGCGGATCGAGAAGGCCGCGCGCAACCCGGCTCACGCCCATCAGGATACCGACCGGCACCGCCGTGAGCGCGGCCAGCGCAAACGCGCCGAACACGCGCAACGCGCTCCACGCCAGATGCTCAGAGAGCGGCAAACCGCCTTGAATACGGCCGTGCCACGCGTCGAGAAACGCGGTCCATACCGCTTCGGGCGTCGGCAGAAATAGCGGCGGCAACCAGTGCAGATGCGTGGCAAGCCACCACAATGCCGCGAGCGTCGTGACCGAGAGCGCACTCAGCGTGGCGGTCGGACCTTCGCCCGGCAGACGCCAGCCGCGCACGGGCCGCCCGGTTTGCCGCGGGCGCTTGCTGGTCTGCGCGAGCGGCACGTCACCCAATGATTCACGCGAAGCCGTCACGACAGCACCTCGTCCTGGTTGCGCTCATGCAGCCGATGCACCAGCCGCTCGCGCCATTCGATGAAATCCGCCGACGACTTCACCGCGCGCGCATCGCGTGTCTGCAGAAAACGCCGTGCGAACGGCAAGTCGTAGCTATCGGCGATGCGGCCCGGTCCCGGCGTCATGACGACGAGACGGGTCGCGAGAAAGAGCGCCTCTTCGACGCTATGTGTGATGAAGAACACCGTCTTGCGTGTGCGGCCCCAAACATCGAGCACGAGCTCCTGCATCGACTCGCGCGTCATGGCGTCGAGCGCGCCCATCGGTTCGTCCATCAGCAGCACTTGTGGATCGCTGGCGAGCGCGCGCGCAATGCCCACGCGCTGCTGCATGCCGCCCGACAGCGCATAGACGCGCGAGCGCGCATGCTTCTCGAGTCCGACGAGCTTCAGCATGTCGAGCGAAATGCGCTCGCGCTCCGCCTTCGGCACACGCTGAAAGCGCAAACCGAGCGCGACGTTGTCGAGCACATCCAGCCACGGCATCAACGCGTACTTCTGAAACACGACGCCGCGGTCCGCGCCCGGTCCGAGCACGGGTTCGCCGTTTAATCTCACTTCACCTTCAGTCGGCGGGATGAAGCCGGCAATGCAATTGAGCAAGGTCGTCTTGCCGCAGCCCGACGCGCCCAGCGCGACCACGAACTCGCCGGGTTCGATACGCAGATCGACATCGGCGAGCGCGACATGCGGCGCCGCGCCGCGCGCGCCTTCGTAGGCGACGTGCAGTCGCCGGATTTCAAGACCGCTCATCGCCGGGCCTCATGATGCCAATGGGAGACAGTGCGCGACGATCAATGCGCCGCACGCTGCACGAACTGCGGATCGACGCCGGTCGAATAGTCGGCCAACACGTTCTGAATCGTGCCTTGCGTCTTCAGAAACGCCGCGGTGGCGGCCAGCGACTTCGCCGCGCCCGATTGCGCGCCACCGCCGAGCCATGCATTCGAAGCCTGCTGCGCCGGCGTCGGGAACGCGTACAACGCCAGGCTCGCCGGCACTTCCTGCGCGTTCGCGCCGGACTCCTTGGCGACCGCCTCGACCTGCGGCGACGCTGCCGTCCAAGCGGACGTGTGGTCGCGGTAACTTGCGTCGGTCGCGGCGAGCACCTTCACGAAACGCGCGACGAACTCGGCGTTCTGACTGGCGAACTTGCGATCGACGACGAAGCCGTCGAAGGTCGCCTTGCCGGTCTGCTGCGCGACCTGCCCCGACGTAATGAGCACCTTGCCGTTCTTCTTGACCTTGGCGAGCACGGGGTCCCAGATATACGTCGCGTCGATGTCGCCGCGCTCCCACGCCGCCGCGACTTCAGGCGGGCGCAGGTTGACGATCTTGACGTCGGACGGATTCACGCCGGCGCTCTGCAACGCAACCAGCGTGTGAAAGTGCGACGTCGATACGAAAGGCACGCCGATCTTCTTGCCTTTGAGACCGGCGACGCTCGTTACATTGGAGCCATCGCGTGCGACCAGCGCTTCGGCGTCGTTGATATTGTCGAGAATCCAGAACAGCGAAATATCCACGCCCTGCGACAGGCCTGCGGCGATCGGGCTCGAACCGGCTTCCCCGAGTTGCACCGAACCGGAGGCCAGCGCGCGGATCACGTCGGCGCCGCTGCCCAGCTTGCGGTAGGTGACTTTGTAGCCGGTGGCTTTCTCCACTTCACCGGTGGCCTGCGCGTAACGCCAGGGCACTACCATGTCCTGATACGCGATCACGACTTCTTTGGTGTCGGCGTGCGCCACGGAAGCAAACGGCGCGGACAATGCGAGCAGCGTAGCGAACGCGGCAAGCGGACGGAGGAAGCGGTTCATCGGGAAGCCCCTTGAGCAGGTGTTGTTCGGGAGGCTTTCGACTATAGGCAGTTTGTTCGCGGCCGGTTCTAATTAATCCGCGATTGCTAATCACGCTGTTTGAGCATTGCTTTTCACGTTCGGTTGGTTAGCGGCGACTGCTGGAGTGGGCAGTCGGGCGGTTCCAGCGAATGATGGCGGAATGTGGCGTGTGTGCGCAAGCTGGCCGTTCGGCAGATTGACCTTGTATCGACGGCAGCGGGATCATCTTTGCGTCGCCAGAACTTCGCATTCCTATGATCGATTTAGTTGGCCGCCTTAGCTGGTTGCTTTTCAACGTCGGCGTGCCGGTGTGTGCGCCCTTTGCGCTGCTGCCTCTGTTGAGCTTTTCGCGGTTCTATCGGCAGTCGTCCAACGGCATTGCGATACGTTCCGTGCAGAACGGACAGCTTCTCTGGGTCGTCATCTCAATGTGCGCCAGCGCGTGCTATGAGATCGGAAGCGCGTTGGGCGATGCATCGACGAATAGCAGGCTGGCTTTCATGTTGGCTGGATTGCTGTGGCATGTTCTATTTCTCGTCGTGGCATCCATCCTCGTGTCGTTCGGCGCAGCTGACTCGACGCCACATCCTGATTATCGTCACGGCGACGAGGCACGTGAACGGAAATTGATGTGGACATCCACGATCATGACTGCAGCAGTTGCCGCCTCATTCGCCCTATCTCATTATTCGTTAAACTACTAATCAGCAACCCTCTGAGCTATACTTTTAAGCACGTCCAACAGGGAGAACTCAAATGCCCAATCTGATCGACTACGTCATGGAAAATCGCGATGTGCGCGATCGCCTGATCGAACTGGCCGCTCCATTTTCAGTCATCGGTAGCACGATCGCCTCGATCTGCATGCTGCTCGCACGTTACTACCGGTAATTCTTCGCAGAGAAGGGCGAAATTGCGCGGCATCGGCAATCAAAATCTGACCGCCCAAAAGAAAAAAGCCTGCAACGCGTGCAGGCTCTTTCTCAAACTGGCAGCTATCCGCAAAGACGCTCAGACCACGCCAGCTCCATGCGCCTGCAAATCGGCGTGGTAGCTCGAGCGAACCATTGCACCCACGGCTGCGTGCGTGAAACCCATCTTGTACGCTTCTTCCTCGTACATCTTGAACGTGTCCGGGTGCACGTAAGACCGCACCGGCAGATGGTGTTCCGACGGTTGCAGATACTGACCGATCGTCAGCATGTCCACGTCGTGTTCACGCAGGTCGCGCATCACCTGCAGAATCTCTTCTTCGGTTTCGCCGAGGCCCACCATCAGACCGGACTTGGTGGCGACTTCAGGGTGCAGCGCCTTGAAGTCCTTCAGCAGCTTCAGCGAATGCGCGTAGTCCGACCCCGGGCGCGCTTCCTTGTACAGACGCGGCACCGTTTCGAGGTTGTGATTCATCACATCGGGCGGCGCGGCATTCAAAATGCCGATCGCACGATCCAGACGGCCGCGGAAGTCCGGCGTCAGAATTTCGATGCGGGTCTCCGGCGAAAGCTCGCGCGTCTGACGGATACATTCCACGAAGTGAGCCGCGCCGCCGTCACGCAAATCGTCACGATCGACGCTGGTGATCACCACGTACTTGAGCTTCAACGCAGCGATGGTGCGCGCGAGGTTGCCCGGTTCGTCCACATCGAGCGGATCCGGACGGCCGTGGCCAACGTCGCAGAACGGGCAGCGGCGCGTGCACTTGTCGCCCATGATCATGAAGGTCGCCGTGCCCTTGCCGAAGCATTCGCCGATGTTCGGGCAGCTTGCCTCTTCACACACCGTATGCAGGTTGTGCTCGCGCAGGATCTGCTTGATTTCGTAGAAACGCGAGTTGCCGGTCGCCGCTTTGACGCGGATCCAGTCGGGTTTCTTGAGCTTTTCGATCGGGACGATCTTGATCGGAATACGGGCGGTTTTGGCTTGCGCCTTCTGCTTGGCGGTGGCGTCGTAAGCGGCGGCGGAAGCCGGCACGGCGTCAGGAGCGGGGGAAGCTGCGAGGTTCGCGGTAACGTCAGTCATTCGTTCGATCCAGTCAGGCGGTGAGAGCACCAGCCTGTGGTTGGGCGACGGCCGCAGGACTGCCGTCGAGGTTTGCGGTGAGGCGTTCTGCAAAGGTACGGGCCACGTCGTCCCAGCCGGCGACGACGCCAAGCGTTGCCATATCGACTGTTTCGAGCCCCGCGTAGCCACATGGATTGATGGCCAGAAACGGCCGCAAATCCATGTTCACGTTCAGGCTCACGCCGTGATAACTGCAGCCGTTGCGGATTTTCAGACCCAGCGCCGCAACCTTGGCACCGGCGTGCAGCCCGACGTCCGGCCCCGGCGCCACGTAGATACCGGGGGCGCCCGCCTTTCGTTCTCCGGCGAGATTATACGCCGCGAGGGTGTCGATCACGGCTTGCTCGATTCGCGTGACCAGTTCGCGCACCATCAACTTGCGGCGGCGCAAATCGAGCAGCAGGTAGGCCACCACCTGGCCGGGCCCGTGATACGTGATCTGCCCGCCCCGGTCGACTTTGACCAGAGGAATACCGCTGTCGGCGGCCAGCAGATGGGCGGGGTCGCCCGCCTGGCCTAGCGTGAAGACGGGTGGATGTTCGACCAGCCAGATTTCGTCGGGGGTGTCGGCCGTGCGTTCGTCGGTGAACGTGCGCATGGCTTCGAAACTGACTTCGTAGGGTTCGCTGCCGCGCCAACGCAGCGTGAGCGTCGTGGAGGGCAAGGGAGTCGGGAAAACCGGGGTGGCACACATGATCCCCGCAGTTTACCGAAATCTGGGAATCCCCGCCGAAGGTGGCAGGATTGGAAACGTCAAGTCGTTGTAGCGTGGCTGCGCCTCGAAGTACCAATTCACCATGGCGCGGCGGCGCCGGTAGTGCTGGACGTCGCGGCTAGGCCGCGCCGGCTACGCCACCAAATCACGCCGCGGCGCGCCATCCGGCTAAACCGGCGCGCCCGCGGAAGTACCATCAAACCGTGCGCCAGCCGCCTCGCATACGCGCAGCCAACCGTTCGCCGATGCGCGCAAACCAATTCAGCGCGCGCTCGTCGCAGCGTGTTGGCACTGAAAACGCCACTCTCGCTTGCCCGTTGCCCTCGGCGCTCAGCCACAGCCGTTCACCGCGCCGCAACCGCAGCGTATGACCGGGTTGCAGCCAGTAATCTTCCGTATCGTCGCTGCGCGTGACCCACACCGCACCGCCACGAACGACCAGCTTGGTGCTGCGCGCCACCTTCAGGGGAACCGTTTCGCCACTGCGGATTTCAAACGCGATGCTAGAGGAAATTTCTCGCATGATGCCCTCGCCAAAAGTCGTTTCATGACTACAATCCTAGGCGTAGCAAGGGTTTACGTAAAACGATCTATTTTCACCTCTATGTGAGAAATATTGCCATGGACCTTCGGCAATTACCCGCCCTGAACGCGATCAAGGCATTCGAGGCCGCCGCCCGCCACGAAAGCTTCTCGCGCGCCGCCGACGAACTCTTCGTCACCCATGGCGCCGTCAGCCACCAGATCCGCGCGCTCGAAGCCGAACTCGGCGTCTCCCTGTTCGCGCGCGACGGCAAACGCGTGCGGCTCACCGAAACCGGCCGCCGCTACGCCACGCACGTGCGCGCGGCGCTCATGGCGCTCGCCGACGCCACCCGCGAAATCCGCGCCGGCGATCGCGAGCGGCGCCTCGTGGTGTCCATGCTGTCGTCATTTGCGGCGCGCTGGGTGACGCCGCGCGTCGGCAGTTTTATCGAGGCGCATCCGCAGTGGGATCTCGAACTGCTGTCCACCAACGCGCTCACGGACTTCGCGCGCGACGACGTCGACGTGGCGATCCGTTTCGGCTTCGGCAAATATTCGGGTTTGCATTCGGAGTTGTTGCTGGAGGAGATTTTCTTTCCCGCTTGCGCGCCGACTTTCAACAGCGGCAAGCTGCCGCAAACGCCGGCCGATCTGGCCAAATTCCCGCTACTGCGTTCCGACGACGAACTCTGGCGCCCCTGGTTCGACGCCGCCGGCCTCACCGACTGGCCGGAGCCGAAGCGCGGCGTGCTGTACCAGGATTCGTCGAATCTGCTGCAGGCCGCCATCGACGGCCAGGGAATCGCGCTCACGCGCCGCTCGCTGGCCATGCCAGAGATCGCGGCGGGCCGCCTCGTGCGGCTTTTCGATGTGGATGGGCCGAGCCCATGGCAGTACTACTTCATCTGCACGCCGCAGATGCTGGAAACCGCCCGTGTGAAAGCGTTTCGCGACTGGGTATTCGAGGAGGTGGGACGCTTCAAGCAGCTTTTCGACCGGGCTTGCGAGCTACGACCTGCCGCAAGCGCCGATCTATCGGCGAACGCATTGCACGTCACGCCGTAACACGAATACGGAGAACGGCTTTAAAGCACCACTTTGACCATCGGATGGCCGGTGAGCGCGCGATAGATATCGTCGAGCTGCTCACGGCTCGTGGCGCGCACCGTGACCGTCAGGCCCGTGTAATTGCCGCCGCTGGACGGCCGCGTTTCGATGCGCGAGGCGTCGACTTCGTTGTCGAACTGCCGCACGACCGTGACGATCGTCTCGGCGAACTCGGGGTGCGATTTGCCCATGATCTTGATCGGGAAATCGCAAGGAAACTCAAACAGTGACTCGTTCACGGAACTCATTCTTTACTCCTTGCTGCGCCTCGCGCGCTTGCTGGGCTTTGGCTCGCTGATACGCCGCATACAGCGCCGCGAAGACGGCACCCGGCTTGCCCTCGCCGACCGGCCGGCCATCGAGTTGCGTGACCGGCAGCACTTCCTTGGTTGCCGAACTGACGATGATCTCGTCAGCCGCGCGCAGTTCGGCTTCGGTGATCTCGCGCGCTTCGAAACGGATGCCGCATTCGCTTGTCAGTTCTTCGATCAGACCGTAGCGAATCCCTTCGAGAATCTTGTGGCTGCGCGGCGGCGCGGACAACACGCCGTCCTTCACCATCCACACATTCGACGACGATCCTTCGGTCAGCATGCCGTCGCGAAACTGGATCGTCTCGAACGCGTCGTTCTCCGCGGCATATTGCGCCATCAGCACGTTGCCGAGCAGCGACACGGACTTGATGTCGCAATTGAGCCAGCGGCGATCTTCCGCCGTCACGCAACGCACGCCTTGCGCGCGCTGTGCCGCGTCCGGCAGGTTCAGTGGCGTGACCATCACGAACACGGTCGGCTGGATGCCGGCCGGAAACGCATGACCCCGTTTGGCGACACCGCGCGTGACCTGAATATAGGCAATCGCGTCCTGATCGACGCGCAAACCGCCGTCCGCCTCGTTTGCAGCGACCACACGCTCGATCAGCGCGCGCCAGCCGGCGTCGTCAAAAGGATTGACGATGCCGATCTTGTCGACCGAGCGCGCGAGGCGCGCCAGGTGCTGCTGGAAACGGAACGGCGTGCGGCCGCGCGCGCCCCCGGTTGGCGCATACAAAGGCGCAACTTCGTAAATGCCGTCGCCGAAAATAAAGCCGCGGTCGAGAACCGGCACGCGCGCTTCGGACAACGGCACCAACTCGCCGTTCAGATAGACAATCGGATCGGGCGAAACATCGGAAACAGCGGTCATTGCAATCAGGCTCTTACTTCTTCTTGTTGAACATGAGCATCAGCGAATCCCACACGCGGCCGACCACGCCCGCTTGCGGCACAGCCTGCAGGGCCACGATCGGGAACTGGGCCAGCACCTTGCCGTCGGCCACCAGCTTTGCGGTACCAACCTGCTGACCGTTCGCGATCGGTGCGATCAACGGATCGATCTGCTCGATCTGCGGCTTCACCTTGTCGCCCATGCCCTTCGGCACGGTGATGTACTGATCGCTCTTCACGCCGATCTGCACGGTGTCCTGCGCGCCCTTGTAGACGCGCGGCGTGCCGACCACCTGATTCGCCTTGTACAGACGCACCGTGTCGTACGCGCTGTAGCCGTAGTTCAACATCTTCAGGCTGTCCTGCACGCGGTCGTGTTCCTTGGTCTCGCCCATCATGACCGAGACGAGACGGCGCGACGCGTCGGTCGTGCCCGGCAGCGAACGCTTCGCGCTCGCGATCAGGCAGTAGCCGGCGCCTTGTGTGTGACCGGTCTTCAGACCGTCGACGGTCGGGTCGATCCACAGCAGGCGGTTGCGGTTCGGCTGCTTGATCTTGTTGTACGTGAAATCCTTGACCGAGAAGATGTTGTAGTAGTCAGGGAAGTCGCGAATCAGACGCGCCGACAGCACCGCGAGGTCGCCCGCCGTGGTGTAGTGCTGCGGATCGGGCATGCCGTTCACATCGGCGAAATGCGTGTTCTTCATGCCGAGGCGCTGCGCTTCCGTGTTCATCATGTTGACGAACTGCGACTCGCTGCCGCCGACCAGTTCGGCCAGCGCGATCGCCGCGTCGTTACCCGACTGGATGATCATGCCGTACACCAGATCGTGCACGGTCACCGGCTTGTTGGCTTCGATGAACATGCGCGATTCGTCCGTGCGCACGCGGCGCACCGCTTCGCTCGGCATGACCGTCTGGTCCATGTTGATCTTCTTCGTCTGCAGTGCTTCGAAGACGAGGTACGCCGTCATCAGCTTGGTCAGCGACGCCGGTTCAACGCGCTCGTCCGCATTGCCCGAGGCGAGCACCTGGTTGCTGGTCGCGTCGACGAGCACCCACGAACGCGCATTCACGGCCGGCGGCGGCACTTGCGCGAACGCGGTGCTGGCGACGAGCGTGGCCGGCAGCACCACGCCGAGGGTCACGGCACGGCTAAGCGTAGAAGGAACGAAGGAAGCAGTGAAAGGGAATGACGTGCGGCCGGAGGTGGAGAAACGCATAGGGTCGATTCGTGCAGAAAAATACATCGCGCGCAGGGCGCAGAGTTTGGAAGAGCCGGTCGGCGGGCGTCTGGCCGTAAAAACGGCGCGGCGCCCATTGGACTTCCGGCCACGCGATCGGTTCGCGCAGCACGCCCGCACCCGGCACCGCTGCGCGCGAAAATGACGCTACGCGTCGCGCGAACTGCCGGATGGGCGGCGCCGCGCCCAAAAAAGAGTCGCCATTATACGCGCGCTCTCCCCGTTACTTTGCGCAAAGGCCGGCGATTAATTTGCGTTTGTGCGTACCTGTACCCCGGAAAACACACATCGCGCGTCGCTTAGCGCCAGGCGTCGACGATGATCCGCTTCAGCACGTGCAGCTTGCGATGCAGAAAATGCTCCGCGCCCGGAATCACGACAACCGGCAATTCCTGCGGCCGCGCCCAGTCGTAAACGGATTGAATGGGAACCGTCTCGTCGGTTTCACCGTGAATCACGAGTGTGTTTTCCGGCACCGGGGCGACTTCCCAGCGGCTCGCCGCCGTGCCGACCAGCACCATTCGCTCGATCTCCTGACCTTCTTCGCGCAGTTGCGCGGCCACGTGCGACAACACGAACGTGCCGAACGAAAAACCCGCCAGCACGAGGGGCAGATCGCTTTGCCCCGGTTCGGCGCGCATGTGATCGAGCACGGCGCGCAAGTCGTCGCGCTCGCCGATGCCCGCGTCATGCTCGCCTTGCGTTTCGCCGACGCCGCGAAAATTCGAGCGATACGTCACGTAGTTCAACTGCACGAGTGTGCGCGCGAGCGTCTGCGCGACCTTGTTGTCCATCGTGCCGCCGAACAGCGGATGCGGATGCGCGACCAGCGCGATGCCGCGCGGCGCCGCGCCGCTTTCGCGCGTTTCGTCGGGCAGATCCAGCGCAACCTCGATCTTGCCGACCGGACCGTCGATCAGATATTTTTTGGTGTGTACGTTCATGGCGAGGCTTATTGATCGATTTTCAGACGCTCGACGATCTTGCCGTTCGCGAGGTGCGAGTCGACGATCTCGTCGATGTCGCTCTCGTCGACGTACGTGTACCAGATGCCTTCCGGATATACGACGAGCGCCGGGCCGAGTTCGCAGCGGTCGAGACAGCCGGCCTTGTTTATGCGCACCTGGCCCGGACCCGCGAGTCCGAGTTTCTTCACGCGTTTTTTCGCGTACTCCTGCATCTCCTGCGCATTGCAGTTCGCGCAGCTCGGGCGTTCGGCGCCGGGGTCGCGCTGATTGAGACAGAAGAAGACGTGGTGCTTGTAGAAGGAGTCCATGATGTCCGGAGGCGAGACTGTCAATGTGGGGAATGGCGCTGGATGCACGGCGGCGCGCCTGTTGTGCGAACGATTATAACGAGCGGGGCTAGCGGTCGCTGATGCTGTCCACGCCTGCCCTGCGCGCTGCATACCTTCACGTGTGCTTCATGCGCCGCTTGAGCCACGCCTGTTCGACCACATACGCCAGCCACACGAGCGCCGCATACGGCCAGATCCAGGCGAGCCAATGCGCCAGTCCGTTGAAGTGCAGATAACGCCCTTGCCGCCAGTCGGCGAGCACGGCATCGAAATACGGATTCACCGGCAGCAGATTGACGAACACCAGCGCGATCGTCAGCGCGACACCCGCCAGCGCCGCGCGCGATCGGCGCTGCAGACGCAAGGTGAGCAGTGCGGCGGCGGTTCCGCACACAAGACCCGCCAACGCGCCGGGCGTGGCCCAGTCGAACGCGAGGCCGGACTGCGACTGCAAAAACGTCGCACCCACCTTCACGCACAAGGTCATCACGATAAACAGAAGCAGCAGGCGCACGCGCGGCGCATGGCGGCGCACCGGCAACGACGCCAGTGCGAGCGCGGCGAACAGGTTCAGCGTGGTGATCACGGCTTCCCACACGTCGTCAGGCATCCACGCGGCGACGAGCGCCGGCCAGGCGCCGACGTGCCAGCCCGGTGGCGTCCACGCGAGCAAGGCGTCTTGCGTGGTCGAATCGAAACGCAGCCAGAGCGCGCGCGGCCAGTTGCCGAGACCGAACAGGCGCGGCGCCGGGTACATCGTCGCGAACGGCCACGCCACGACTAGACACGCAAGTGCGGCTCGATCTCGCTCGAACCACAGAAGCCGCACGCGCCGTAGCAAGCCGCGATCGAGCAGCGCGCCCGTCGCCGGCGACATGATCGCCGCGCCCAGCAGCGCGCCGAGCGCGTTGGCGGCGAGATCGAGATTGGAGGCGACACGCGTCGGCAGATAGGTTTGCACGGCTTCCATCACGCCGGACAGCAGTCCGCCGAGCACGAAGGCGAACGCGACCGCCAGCGTGCCGCGCCAGCGCGGATACGCCGCGAGCACCACCAACGCGCCGAACGGCATATAGCCGAGCACGTTGGTGACGACGTCGAACGCCGTCAGGTACTGCGGCATGGGATCGGACAGATAGGCAAACGGACCGAGGCCGAGCGAACGCCAGCCCGAAAACGGATACCACGAACCGTAGACGATCAACGCGGTATACAGCACCAGCGCCTGGCGGGCGAGCACCGACGGACGGCGCGCCCAGGGTTTCACGCTCATGCAGCGCTCCGCGGTGTGCGCTGCAAGCCGGTCATTGCGCGGCGACCAGCGCCTGCACGCCGAGCCACGCGCCGATCTGCGCGACCAGATCGTCGCTGGCGGTGGCGAGCGCTTGCGCGCCGCCGGCCGCGTCCGCCGACCTGGACGGCGCCCGCGCGATGAACGTGCGCTGGCTGAGCACCTTGCCGCTTTGCGTGAGAGTGGCGCGCGCGGTGACCGCGGCGTGACTTTCGGACTGGCTGTCGAAGACCTGTTCGAACTCGCTCAGATCGACCTTCAGCACCGGCGCGGCGACGCCGTCGGCGCCCGTCAGCACCGTGCCGCGCGAACTGAGCGCGCCACGCAGACGCTGGGTCAGCAATTGCGAAGGCGTCATGGTCCAGTGGCTGTTCGCGTATGCAGCGGTCTGCTGCGCGTCGGCGTAACTCAGGCGGTACATCAGCTTGTCCGACTCGAGCATGTCGGGCGCGCTCACATCGAGCACCTTCACAGCCGGCGATGTGCCTGCGGACGCTGCCGGACTCGGCGGGCCGAAGTCATAGCGGATGTCCGAGAGCGCCGCCGGTGTGCCGGCGCAGCCCGCGGCGAGCATGCCGAATGCGAGCAGCACCGCCAGCGCGGCGCTCGTGGGCAGAAATCTGTGAATCGAGCGTGACATGACAATCTTCCTTTCTTCAAACCTTCAAAATCATTGCTTCAACCTCATTGCTTCAACTCATTGCGCAGCGCGCCCGGCGGGCCATTTGAAGCCCGCTTCGCCCGGGCCGGGCGCCGCGCCCGGCGCGCCGAACAGCACGCTGCGCGGGCTGGTGCTGAACGTATCGGCGGCGCGGTCCACTGAGCGGGCTGCGGAGCGCACGTCTTCAGCGAGCGAATTGACGCGCGGCAAGGTGTCGTAGCCGACCCGCGACGACAGTTCCTGCACGGCGCCGTTGATCGACACCAGCGCGTCGCCGGCCTGCTGCGCGGCCGTGCCGACCTTGTTCAGGTTGGTCTCGAACGGGCCGTTCGGCCGGTTCAGGCTGGAGATCAACTGGTTGGTAGACGCCAGCGTGCGATCCAGCTGGTTGATCGTGCCGGGCAGCATCCCGGCGGCTGGCGTTATTTTCTGCGTCAGCGTGGCCACGCCGTCGGCGGCTTGCTGCAGGCTTGCGGCCGTGCCTTGCAACTGCGCGGCCATTTCCGGCGACAGCAAATGGTCGACGTCGTCCGCGACTTTTTCGAGTTTGCGCAACAGCACGTCGCCGCGTTGCTGCAGTTGATCAAGCAAGCCGGGGCGCATCGGCAACTGCGCCACCTGTCTGGCCGACGACGCCAGCGGCGTCGGATCGCGCCCATTGTCATCCAGCTGGATGAAAGCGATCCCCGTGACGCCCTGAAAACCCAGGCTGCCGAACGTCGAATGGGTAATCGGCGCGTGCGTATCGACGAGGATGCGAATCAGAATCTGCCCCGGATGAGCCGGATCGAACTTGATGGACTGCACCTTGCCGACGTCGAGCCCGCGATAGCGCACCGCGGCGTCGGTGAACAGGCCCGTCACGTTGGTGCGCGCGATCAGATCGTACGGCACCCGCACGGAACGGTCGACATTGAACAAAAAAGCCGCCAGCGCGATAGCCACCAGCAAAACGATCGTGAAGAGCCCGGCCCAGAAGGCATGTGATTTGTTTTCCATTGTCAGGTTCCCTGGTTCACAGCGGCAATTCGGACGATGCCGGCTCGAGCGCCGCCCGCGGCAGCTTCGCGCGGCGCTCCGGCGGCAGCGCCTGCAACGCGCGGCGCCCGCGCAGGCCGAGGAAATATTCGCGGATGAAAGGATGATCGACCCCCGCCGCCTCTTCAACCGGCGCGGCGACAAGCACCTTGCGATCCGCCAGCACGGCGACGCGGGTGGACAACGCGATCATCGTGTCGAGATCGTGCGTAACCATCACCACTGTCAGGCCGAGCGCGCGATGCAGCGCGGAGATCAGCTCGACAAATTCATCCGACGCCTGCGGATCGAGCCCGGCGGTGGGTTCGTCGAGAAACAGCAGCTCGGGTTCGAGCGCGATCGCGCGCGCAATGCCCACGCGTTTGATCATGCCGCCCGACAGCGCCGACGGCATTTTCGACGCGTGCTTGCACGGCAGGCCGACCATCTCAAGCTTGAGCATCACGATGTCGCGCAACAGATCTTCGGGCACCTTGCCGAGTTCGCGCACCGGCTGCGCGATGTTGTCGAACACCGACAGCGACGAGAACAGCGCGCCGCGCTGAAACAGCATGCCGGAGCGGCTGCGCATCAGCAGCGCGGTTTCTGGCGAGATGGTCGCGAGGTCCTCGCCGAACAGTTTGATGGTGCCCGACGAAGGACGCTCCAGCCCGAGAATCTGCCGCACCAGCGTGGTCTTGCCGGACCCCGAGCCGCCCACGATCGACACGATCTCGCCGCGCCGCACGTCCAGATTCAGATGCTGGTGCACGATGTTGCGCCCGTAGCGCTTGGTCACGTCGATCACTTCGATCACCGGCTCGGCGATCGAGGGTACGGGTTGGCCGCGCACGGCCTGAGTGAGTGGCGCGATCATCCGAGCCCCACGTTCTGGAAGAGGATCGCGAACACGGCGTCCGCGAGAATCACGATGGTAATCGAGGTCACCACCGAGGTCGTCGTGCCTTCGCCGAGACTCTGCGAATTGGCCTTGATACGGAAACCGAAATGACAGCCGACGATCGCGATCAGCATGCCGAACGCGACGCCCTTGCCCAGCCCGATCCACAGATTGGCGACCGGCACTACGCTCGGCAAAGCCCGCGCGAAATAGTTCATGTCGATGCCGAGCGCGATCTTCGCGGCGAGCGCGCCGCCCGTCAGCGCGATGATGTTGGTCCACATGACGAGCAGCGGCATCGCCACGCCGAGCGCGATCACGCGCGGCAGAATCAGCCGCAGGCCGTGCGGGATGCCCATCACACGCATGGCATCGAGTTCCTCGGTCACGCGCATCACGCCGATCTGCGCGGTGATCGCCGAACCCGAGCGGCCAGCCACCAGAATCGCGGCGAGCACCGGCCCGAGTTCGCGAATCACCGAAAGCCCCAGGATATTGACGATGTACTGGTTTGCGCCAAAAAGCCGCAGCTGCTGCGCGGACAGATAACTGAGCACGATGCCGATCAGGAACGCGACCAGCGCGGTGATCGGCATGGCTTTGGTGCCCGCGTTATAGATGTTCGCGGAGATCTCGGTCCACGGCGTGATTTTCGGTTTGCGTGCGATTGCCAGCAGATCGAGCACGACGCGCCCGAGCATCGCCACGCCGCCATACAGATGCTCGAAGAACGAGAAGATCGCGAGCCCGAGCCGCGTGAGCGGATCGAACCTGATCACCGGCTCGGCCTTTTCGCGCACGGTGTCGAGCAAGGCGATGCGCTCGAAAATGTCGCGCTGCGTATCAGTGAGCTCGGTGTCCGGGGGCATCTTGTGGCCCCACACGCGCCATAGCGCCTGGCCGCCGACGTGGTCCATCCGGTCGATACGCGACAGATCCCAATGACCGATGCCTTCGGCGCCGACGAGCGACCGCAACAGCGGGATCACGTGCCCAGTGGCCCTGTCGCGCGCGAGCGCGAGCGCCGTCCACTGGCCCGAGAGCCGGACGATCTTGCCTTGGCTGCCTGCCGCGACTTCCAGGCCGGGCGGAGTGTCGTAGTTCAAGGATCGTTGAATCTGGTTATCGGATTAGCGGCCATTGTAACGAAGGCGCGGCGCGGGAACCGTGCGCGCGGGCTCAACGGGTTCGCTGTCGCTACAATATGAATCATGAACACGTCCAAGACTCCCCCCCAAGGCGACTGGCGCATCGACCGCGAGCGCGCCGTCGCGCTGTTCGGCCCGCACGCGCACGACTGGCCGATCGAAATCGTCGAGGAAACCGGCTCGACCAACGCCGACCTGATGACGCGCGTCAAAGCGCTGCCGCGCAAGGCCGGCGCGCTGCCGCGGCCGATCGTGCGGGTCGCGTATCTGCAAACCGCCGGGCGTGGCCGCCGTGGCCGTCCGTGGTATGCGGAGCCGGGCAATGCGCTGCTGTTTTCGGTGGCGTGCGTGCTGCCGCGTCCGCTCGAAGGGCTCGCGGGCCTGAGCCTCGCGGTGGGCGTCGCCTTGGTCGACGGGCTGCGCTCGCTGCCGGTCGCCGGCCCCGGCCAGATCGCGCTGAAGTGGCCGAACGACGTCCTGCTCGAAGGCGACAAGCTGGCCGGCATCCTGATCGAAACCGCGTGGAGCACCGACGACGCCAGCGCGGTGGTGATCGGCATCGGCACCAACGTGAAGGGCGCGGACGAACTCGCGGCCAAAGTCGGCGCATTGAACGCCGGCGTGCCGCCGCAGGCGCGCGGTACCGCGCCGACCGCCTTGCAGCGCGCGCTGCCCAACGCCAACCTCACCGACACGCTCGCCGCCGAGTTGAACGCGCTCGAACCGGCCTTGCAGCGCTTCGGCGCTGAAGGTTTCGCGCCGTTCCAGGCGCGCTGGAACGCGGTGCACGCCTACGCCGGCCGCGAAGTGGTGTTGCTGGAACAAGGCTTGGAACAGATGCGCGGCGTGGCGGCGGGCGTCGACGAGCGCGGCCAGTTGCTGCTCGACACCGCCACCGGCCGCGAGACCGTCGCGACCGGCGACGTTTCGCTGCGTCTGGCCGACGGTGCCGCATGACGAGCGGCGCGCCTGATTTACTGATCGACGCGGGCAATAGCCGTATCAAGTGGGCGCTGGTTCAGGCGGACGGTCCGCAGATCGCGGCCGGCGCGCTGGCCCACGGCGGCTCGGACCAGCCGGACTGGTCAAACTTGCCGACGCCCGGCCGCGCATGGTTGTCGAATGTCGCGGGTGAAAACGTCGCGGCGCGGATTGCCGCCTTGCTCGACGCACGCTGGCCGCGGTTGCCGCTCACCACGATCCGCGCTTGCACGCAGCAATGCGGTGTGACCAACAGCTACACCACGCCGCAGTCGCTCGGCAGCGACCGCTGGGCCGGCATGATCGGCGCGCACGCGGCGTTCCCCGGCGAACATCTGCTGATTGCGACGTTCGGCACGGCGACCACGCTCGAAGCATTGCGCGCGGACGGCTGCTTTGTCGGCGGTCTGATCGCGCCGGGCTGGAGCTTGATGATGCGCTCGCTGGGCGAGCACACGGCGCAATTGCCGACGCTCGACGCCCACGCGGCTCGCGGTCTGCTCGACGGCAGCACGGCCGATACGACTCGCAGCGGCCCGTTCTTCGCGACAGATACGCCGCGTTCGTTGTCCGCCGGCTGCACGTTGGCGCAAGCGGGTCTGGTCGAGCGGATGTGGCGCGATCTGCAGGATGAGTGGCGGGTGCCGGTGCGGCTCGTGGTCAGCGGCGGCGCCGTGGACGAAGTGGCAAGCGCACTCAAAGTGCCGCATACTCGCCACGATTCGCTCGTGCTGTCCGGTCTTGCGCTGATTGCTGCCGAGCGCGCCTTGGAACGCGGCAACTGAATCGCGGCCAACGGCATAACGGCGGCTCAACTTCTGGACGGGGAAAACCAACAATGCTGCGCTGGCTGATCGCCATATTGTTTCTTGCCAATATGCTGGCATTCGTCGCGGTGCGCGGCGTGTTCGGCCCGACGCCCACAGCCGGCGGACGCGAGCCCAACCATCTGAATCGCCAGGTTCATCAGGAATGGCTGAAGGTGCAGCCGGTCACTGCCGCCGAAGCTGCCGATCAGGCCGTTGTGGGCGGTCCGGCGCCGGTGGCGCCGATCGCGGCGTCCGCGCTTTCGCAGTAAGTCGCTCGCAATCTTGCGGCGTATGCGATGCAAGTCGCGAAGCCGGTGAGTGACTCACATC
The DNA here is from genome assembly GCF_046028095.1 of Paraburkholderia phytofirmans. Lineage (GTDB taxonomy): Bacteria > Pseudomonadota > Gammaproteobacteria > Burkholderiales > Burkholderiaceae > Paraburkholderia > Paraburkholderia phytofirmans_A. The sequence continues at coordinate 575,466 of NZ_JAQQDJ010000001.1, read as the reverse complement.
GCAGCCGACCACTAGCTCTGCGTGCGAACTTTCTTCAGTAGTGCGGTAGTCGAGCGGTCATGCTCGAAGGGAATCGCCAAAGCTTTACCGCCCCAGCTTCGCACGATGGCCGACTCGGGCAGCACGTCCATGTCGTAGTCGCCGCCTTTTACGAGCACGTCCGGCCGCACCGCCGAAATCAACTCGACGGGCGTCTTCTCGCCGAAGCACACCACGTAGTCGACGCTCTCCAGCGCCGCCAGCAAGGCCATGCGATCGGCCTCGTTGTTGATGGGCCGATCGTCGCCTTTGCCGAGCATGCGCACCGACGCATCGCTATTCACGCCGACGATCAGGCAAGCGCCCAGAGCCTTGGCATCGGCGAGATAAGTCACGTGCCCGCGATGCAGGATATCGAACACGCCGTTGGTAAACACAACCGGCGCGTTCAGCGAGGGACGCAGCGTCACCAGTGCATCGCGCGTGAGAATCTTGCGTTCAAAAATGGCAGCCATGGAGGAATCGGAAAGGACAGGAAGGTGTCGTCACCATACACGATGGGTCGCATGAAACAAAACGGCCTGGCGCACATAAGGGCGTCAGGCCGTTCTTTTTCAAACCGGTTCGCAGCGCGCGGCGGCGCAAACCGAGTCACATGCTCGCTACCCTCAGGCCGGTTGTTCCGCCGACTTCTGATCGGCTTGCAGACGCAGCACCACTTCCTTGCGGTAGCGGTTCAGTTCCTGCGCGGTGGTGAACGTGCGCTCGAACAGAATGGACAGATTGTGCAGAATGCGCTCGACCACCTTCTTTTCCCAGCCGTCGTCGAAGCGGATCTGTTCGTCGAGCCAGCGTTCGAGCCATTCCGGATCCGGCAGACGCGACTGAATCGTGTCGCGCGGGAACAGCGCCTGATTCACGTGCAGGTTGGTGGGGTGCAGCGGTTTTTCCGTGCGGCGCGCCGATGCCATCAGGACACCGATCTTCGCAAACGCAGCCCGCGCGATGTCGCCGGTTTGCGCCATTGCCTTCTTCATGTAGCGCAGATACGCGCCGCCATGCCGCGCTTCGTCGCGCGAGATGGTTTCGTAGATGTGCTTGATGACCGGCTCGGTGTGCCATTCGGCAGCCCGGCGATACCAATGATTCAGGCGGATTTCGCCGCAGAAGTGGAGCATCAGCGTTTCGAGCGGCGGCGCCGGATCGAATTCGAAGCGCACGGCGTGCAGTTCCTCTTCGGTCGGGCACATTTCCGGTTTGAAGCGGCGCAGATATTCCATCAGCACCAGCGAATGCTTCTGTTCTTCGAAGAACCACACGCTCATGAACGCGGAGAAATCGCTGTCGTGATGGTTGTCACGCAGAAACATTTCCGTGGCGGGCAACGCCGACCATTCGGTGATCGCGTTCATCTTGATCGTCGCTGCCTGCTCGTCGGTCAATAGCGATGCATCGAACTTGTCCCAGGGAATGTCTTTCTCCATGTCCCATCGAACGGATTCGAGCGATTTATAAAGTTCCGGATAAAGCATGGTGTTCATAGTCCCACCCCTGTTCTGCGCATACTGTGTGTGTCTGTCACTACTACGGTGTAGTACTTTTGCCCACGACGAACGGATCGCACCTAAATGTGCACCGTTTGCCGGCCAAGCATTCAATTTTACGCGGTAATCGGCCGCCCAGATGCACCTGACGGCAAAGAAGACCAGGCGTTTGCGCCCGCGCGTCTACCCTACGTTACGCGCTGCGCGGCCAACCGTGGGTGAGGGATACCCTGTGCCTGAGGTCGAGCCAGTTTGCGATGAAAACCGCACCGTCCAGCCCTGCGCCGGTGTTGCCGGCGGCGAATGGAGCAAGGGCGGCTGGATTGGTAGTTTTCAGCGCGCGCCCAAAAGCCAAAATAAAGCTTACACAATGATAGCACGCTGACTTCAACGAACCCGCGCTGTAACAGTCGCAATTCCGGTGCCTGGCTGACCGTGCGCAAGAAATCGTGCGATTCGCGGAGTGTGGCCGACGATCGGGGTCAAAAGCATGACAGACGGCCAACTCGCCTTTCTGTGTGGTTTCGATCCCCGCGCCGCGCCACGCGTTTCATTCCTGCCTTTAAATAGACTTTTTCGTGGCTTTCGGGCTGGCGCTGGCGCCGCTCGTACGCTTCGTGGCCGCCGGCGCCCGCTTCGCCGCCGTCCGTTTGGCCTCTGACTCCGCGGCGTCCGCGTCTCGCGCCGACGTCTGCGGCGTGCCGGCCGCTGGCTCGCCGCCGGCTGCCGAAGCGGCCGCATCGTCCGGGACAAAATCGGACGCCTCGGCGCCCGCACCGGCGGCCGGCGGTTGCGTCATCGCGAACTGGGCGATCTGGTTGAACTGCGATTGCAGCAGATTCCACCACGCGGATGCGTCGAATGGCGGCGTGGCCGACGCCTCCTCTTCCCCACCCGCCGATTCCTCAGCCGACGAAGCGGCGCTCGCCGCATCCGGCGGCGCCGGGGCAGGCGCCGCCGGATGCGGCCAGCCTCTCGCGGCGGGCGCGGGACTCGGCGCGGCCGACTCCGCCGCGGGTTGCGACATCGACGACTGCGCGAACGCGCCGAACGCGCGCAATGTCGCGAGCGTCGCGCGCTGCACTTCGAGCGCCTGAATCGCGGATTGCAGCATGCTCAGATTCAGCTTGAGCCATTGCTCGACGGCCCGCATGTCGGTGATGCGCTTGTCGAGTTCCTCGACGTTGGTGAGCGGCGCCATCATGTCGGACATCATCGAGAGCGAAGGTCCGAGGCCGCCGCCGCCGGCTGGCTGCGCGCCCGAAAAAGCCGAGCCGAACGGCGACAGCCGCATCATGCCCCACATGCGTTCGAGCATTTCAGCGGGCGGGAAACCAGGAAAGCCGGGAAAGGGCGGCGTGGAGTTAGAAGTATCGGTCATGGTTGTCGCCTCGCTGCGTAAATTGAAGAAGAAGCGGTAAGGAAGGGGCGCCGTCCCGCGCGCGTCTTGTTTCGATCATACCGTGCGGGAGGCGGCCTCAGGAGCGCTCGCCGCCTGTCGCGCCGCCACTCGACGGCTGACCGCGCCACGGGTCGGCGCCGCCGAAATCCGGCGCGCGCCGTTCACGCAGCGAGTTCACGCCCTCTCGCACATCGGGGCCGGCAAAGCCCATGAATTCCAGCGCGAGCGACGTATCGAACGCAGGCCCCGCCGAGCGCAGCCAGTTGTTCAACGCGTACTTGGTCCAGCGAATCGCCGTTTGCGAGCCGTTGGCCAGCTTCTGCGCGACTTCGAATGCTTTGGGCAGCAGATCGTTTTCGTCGACGGCGAGCGAGACGAGGCCGATGCGCTCAGCCTCCTCGCCGCTCACCGGCTCGCATAGCATCAGGTAGTACTTGGCTTTCGCCATCCCGCACAGCAGCGGCCAGACGATCGCCGCGTGATCGCCGGCGGCCACGCCCAGACGCGTATGGCCGTCGATGATCCGCGCCGTCTTCGTCGCGATCGAAATGTCGGCGAGGAGCCCCGCCACGAGCCCCGCGCCGACTGCCGGTCCGTGCATCGCCGACACAACAGGCTTGCTGCAATTGATCACGTTGTAGACCAGATCGCGCGCCTCGCGCCACACTCGCGCGCGCACGTCGAAATCAGTGGCCATGTCTTCGACGAGTTGCAGGTCGCCGCCGGCCGAAAAGCCCTTGCCTTCGCCGCGAATGATCGCCACGCGCGTGTCGGGATCGCGGTCGATGTCGCGCCAGATCTCCGCGAGTTCGAAGTGCATGCGCGCGTTGGCGGTGGCGAGCGCGCTCTTGTTGGCGCCCTCGCCGCTCATCACGACTTCGAGCACGCCGTGCGGATGGCGATGCAACTGGAGCGACTGGTAGTGCGCGTAGAACGCGTCGTTACGGTGTGGTGCCTGAGACATGATGAGCAATCCGTATATCGGTGTTTCGTTTGAACCGTGCCGCGTTCGTTCAACGCGGCTGATAAACCCACTTCGCATTCTTGATTTCGACCATCACCCGCGCCCGTTGATCGAGCCCGAGGTGATCCGTGGCGCTCATGTTGACGACGCCGTTGGTGTCCGCGAGACCGCGTGTCGCTTCGAGCGCATCGCGCAGCGCGCGGCGAAATTCCGGCGTGCCCGGCGCGGCGCTTTTCAGCGCGATCGGTACGGCATTGCCGAGCAGCATGCCCGCGTCCCACGTGTACGAGCCGAATGCCGAGACGCTGCCCGCACCGCGCACCGCCTCGAAGCGCGCGATGTAATCGAGCGCGAGCCGCTTGGCCGGATGATCCGCCGGCAATTGCGCGGCGACCAGCACCGGACTCGCGGGCAGGAAGGTGCCGTTGCAGTCGGCGCCGCAGACGCGCAGGAAGTCGTTATTCCCGACGCCGTGATTGTGATAGATCAGGCCTTTGTAGCCGCGTTCCCTGAGCGTCTTCGGCGGCAAGGCGGCGGGCGTGCCGGCCGCGCCGACCACCACCGCGTCGGGATGCGTCGCGAGAATCTTGAGGACCTGACCGGTCACGCTCGGATCGGTGCGATTGAAGCGTTCGCTCGCCACCATGTCGATGTGATGGAGCTGCGCGAACTTCGCGACCTCGGTGTAGAAGGTCTCGCCGAGCGCGTCGGCCTGGCCGATGAAGGCAATCGTTTTGACGCCGTGCAGGCTCGCGTGTTCGGCAATCGCCGACGCCATCATCGCGTCCGTTTGCGGCGTCTTGAACACCCAGTGGCGTTTTGCATCCACGGGCTCGATGATTTTCGCGGACGAGGCCAGCGAGATCATCGGCGTTTGACCTTCGGCGACCACGTCGATCATCGCCAACGAATTCGGCGTAATTGACGAACCGATGATCGCGTCGACGTGATTCTCGGAGATCAGCTTCTTGGTGTCCTGCACGGCCTGCGTGGTATCGGATGCATCGTCGAGCACGATGTATTCGACGCTCTGACCGCCGATCTGTTTGGGCAGCAGCGCAACCGTATCGCGCGCGGGAATGCCGAGCGACGCGGCCGGTCCGGTGAGCGACAACACCAGGCCGATTTTCACCTGCGCCAACGCGATGCCGGGCAATACACCCGCCAACGCCGCGCATAGCGCAACGGCACGACGCGCGAGGCGATCGCGCGAGGGCGTCAGGCGCGAGTGGTCGGCCGCGCAAGCGCGCCGGGTTTCAGGTTCAAGGAATTCGATTCGCGGCATGCTGTCTCCTCACGTCGGTTTTTCGTTTTGATGTACTGCCGATGTCCGGCTTATGCCCTGCTCACGTGCCGTCACACGCGTCTTCGCGACAGTCCTGCGATGAACCCGCAGTCAGCCACCCCGGCCATGCCGTCGCGCCAGTCAGTGTAGCCGCGCGCACTCGACGCGGCATCGGGCGAAACCCTTTCGAATCCGAACGAAGCACGCGAACGCGGGTAGGGCCGACATGCCTCGTTCCGCACAACAGCGGTGCGTCAATCCAGCGGCGCAATGCCCTGGTCGATCGAACCGAAGATCGACTTGCCCGCTTCGTCGAACATTTCGATCTTCACCGTATCGCCGTACTTCATGAACTCGGTCTGCGGCGCGCCGTGCTCGATGGTTTCGAGGCAGCGCTTCTCGGCGATACAGCAATAGCCGCGCTTGGCGTCCTTGTTCGACACCGTGCCCGAGCCGACAATCGCGCCCGCGCGCAGATTGCGCGTCTTCGCCGCGTGCGCGATCAGCTGGCCGAAGTGGAACACCATGTCCGTGCCGGCATCCGGTTGGCCGACCTTCTTGTTGTTCCAGTGGACGATCATCGGCCGATGCACGCGGCCTTCGCGCCAGTGTTCGCCGAGTTCGTCGGGAGTCACCGCGACCGGCGCGAACGACGTGGCCGGCTTGCTCTGGAAAAAGCCGAAGCCTTTCGCGAGTTCGGCGGGAATCAGATTGCGCAGCGACACGTCGTTGACGAGCGTGATCAGACGCACGCTCTTGAGCGCCTGGTCGGGCGTGGCGCCCATCGGCACATCGCTGGTGATCACGGCGACTTCCGCCTCGAAGTCGATGCCGAATGCTTCGGACGCGCATAGCACGTCGTCTTTCGGTCCGATGAAGTCGTCACTGCCGCCTTGGTACATCAGCGGATCGGTCCAGAATTCCGGCGGCATTTCCGCGCCGCGCGCGCGGCGCACCAGTTCGACATGGTTCACATACGACGAGCCGTCGGCCCATTGGAACGCGCGCGGCAGCGGCGCCATGCAATCCTTGGCGTCGAACGGGAAGGTGTTGCGCGCGCGGCCCTGATTGAGCGCGTCGTACAGATCGAGCAATTGCGGCGCGTAGAAGGCCCAGTCGTCGAGCACGCGCTGCAACGTGGGCGCGATCGCGTCGGCGACAGCCGCGGTGTGCAGGTCGCGGGACACGACGATCAGCTGGCCGTCGCGCGTGCCGTCCTTCAGCGTGGCAAGTTTCATAGAGGAATGAACCGTGTTAGTGACGATAGAAGGAATCTATTCTACGATGGTGAATCGGCCCGGCCCAAGTGCCGGCGATCCGCCTCATCCGTGTGTCACTTTTTGACTGCGCCGCGTGCGCCTCGCTCATGCCTCCAACTGCCCGCTCCGGCGCCATCCGCACCGACGCCGACTCCGCTGAACCGCTCGACCCGACCGAACCCGACGAAGAAGGCGGCGATAGTGTCGATGGCGGCGAGGAAAAGCTGCGCTCGGGCATCCAGTCGATCGAAGTCGGCTTCAAATTGCTTGATGTGCTGACCCGCGAACCGCGCGCCATGATGCTGCGCGATCTCGCGCAACGTGCCGGCATGAGTCCGGCGAAAGCGCATCGCTATCTGGTGAGTTTTCTGCGCCTCGGTGTGGTGTCGCAAGATCCGCTGTCGGGCCGTTACGAGTTGGGCGGATTCGCGCTGCAACTGGGACTCGCGCGGCTTGCTCGGGTCGACGGCGTCAAACTCGCGCGCATCGCGCTCTCCGAATTGCGCGACCGGCTCGATCTCACGGTCGGCATTGCGGTATGGGGCAATCAGGGGCCGACCATGGTGCATTGGATGGAATCGAGCTATCCGGCAAAAGCATCGCTCAAACTCGGCGATGTAATGCCGTTGCTCAGTTCCGCCACCGGCCTGCTGTTCGCCGCGTATCTGCCGTCGAGTAAGACCGCCGCGATGCTCGAACGTGAACTGGCCGATTCGCGCCGTTCGTCGCACATCGGCGGCCCGCGCACGCGCGATGAAGTCGAACAGGTCCTCGCGCAGGTGCGGGCGCATCAGGCAGCGCGCGTCGAAGGCATGTTGCTGCCGACCATTCACGCGTTTTGCATGCCGGTGTTCGACTCGACCGGCGAGCTCGCGCTCGGCCTCGTCGCGCTCGGTCACGAAGGCGCGTTCGATATTCGCTGGGGCGGCGAGATCGATACGGTATTGCGGGAATGCGCAGAAAAGCTCTCGTATGAGCTGGGGTATAGTGCGTCGCCACGCGATGAATAGGCGTGATGCGGCGCGTTGGCTTAGTGGCGCGTTGCTGGGTTTGACACGAACTCAGTCGGCAAGCATGGCGGCACCGCGCTGCGTTTTCTGTTCCGGGTCTTGAACGTGCAGGTGTTTTCGTCGGCGCGGAACATCGCTCGCGGCGATGAGGTCAAATCGGTTCGCTGCCCGTCCATAAACGCATCAGGCGCCAAGGCCTGGCGCCTTTGTCGTATTCACCGCAGCTCGCACGCTCCGCTCGTCAATCCCAAAGCCTCGCGCCCGCACACAATCACTGACCGATGTCCTCAGCCCCCGCCACCCACCGTTCCGATCACACGCCGCCCAGCGGGCCGCGCACCGGTTTGCGCGTGTGGCGCTGGATCGTGGTGCTGTTCATTGTCGCCGTTTTGCACTGGATCGCCGCGCAATGGGTCGAGCGCAATCGCGCGAACCTCAATCCCTCCGACAATGAGCATGTGCCGGTACAAGTCGCATTGCTGACGCCCGAACGTATCGAGCGCAAACCGGCCGCCGCCGCGGCGCCCGCGCCTGAACCGACGCCCGCGCGCCACGCTGCGGCGAGCAAACCGCGCGAACACGTGCTGACTGCCCTGCAGCCGGCAAAGCAAGCCGCGCCGGCGGCAGCTGTTGCGGCATCGGACGCCGTCGCGAGCGCTCCGAGCGCAGCGTCGAGCGCCAACACAGCACCCAATGCCGCCGCTAGCGCCACCGGCACGGCCAGCGCGCCCGCTGCCGCGAGCGCGCCGCAAGCATCGCCGGGCGTGAAATTCTCGGTCCCGCCATCGGGCGAACTGCAGTACGACACGTTCTACAACGGCGTGCGCAATCAGCCCGGCACGATCCACTGGACCAGCAACGCACAAAGCTACGAAATGATCGTCTCCGTGCCGCTGCCTTTTGTCGGCACCTTCGTGTATTCGAGCCATGGCCGTATCGACGCCTTCGGTCTCGCGCCGGACCAATACATCGAAAAACGCGGCCGCCGGGCGGAAGACATTGCAATCTTTAACCGCACCGACAAGAAGATCGCTTTCACACGCACTCCGTCCACATTACCGTTGCCCGACGGCGCGCAGGACCGTTTCAGCATGGTGATGCAGCTTGCGAGCCTCGTGCGTGGCGATCCGGGCGCGTACAAGCCGGGCGTGACGCGCCAGTTCTTCGTGGTCGATAACGATAGCGGCGAGAACTGGCCGGTCGAGACGATCGGCGATGAAACCATCCGCACGGCTCAAGGTTTCCTCGACACACGTCATTTCAAACGCCTGCCCCGTCATGACGGCGATTTGCGCCGCATCGACGTATGGCTCGCGCCGTCGCTCGGCTGGCTGCCTGCGCGCATCGTGCAGACGGAGCCGAATGGCACGCAATTCGAGCTGGTTTGGCGCGGCAAGCTCAATGCAGATGCGGGTGGCAGCGCTACCAACAGCACTGGCGACGTGGCCACCGCTTCTCCTGACAATTCGACCAGCCCTTCGGCTCCGGCCGCATCGGCAGCTATGCCCGAGGCCACGCCCTCCGCACCGGCCGATCCGACCGACTCCGGCAATACGCCCGGCATCATCAAACCCTGAATCCGCGAACTCGAACAGGGTTCTATCCAATCGGCGAAACTTCCGCGCCGAGGCTGACTCGCACCACCTGCTGCAACCGTTCGCACCTATGCTGCGTATATAGATCAGCCCGGTAAGCATGTGGCCAAGTGGCACCCAGCGCGCGAATGGACCTTCCACTGCGTTCCCCTTCAAAGGAGCCCGCATGCAAGTGAACATCAACGGTATCGAGACGCGCTATGTGCTGAGCAACGAGGGCGGCGGCCCCTGGCTGACGTTTATCCATCAGCTCGGCGGCGATTTGTCCGTATGGGACCAGCTCGCCGGCTATTTCCGCGACGACTACACCGTGCTGCGCTACGACGTGCGCGGTCACGGCAAGACTGCCGCGTCCGGCGCGCCGTTTAGCATCGCCGATCTGTCACACGATCTCGCCACGCTGCTCGATGCGCTTGGCGCACCCACTACGCATCTAGTCGGCATGTCGATGGGCGGCATGATCGCGCAGCAATTTGCACTCGATCATCCCGCGCGCGTCGATACCTTGACGATCGCCGACAGCAGCGGCGGCACGCCGCAGGAAGCCCGCGCCACGTGGGATCAGCGTGCGGCGGCGGCCCGCCGCAACGGGATGGCGTCGCTCGTGCCCGCGACATTGAGCCGCTGGCTGACCCCCGATTTCCAGGCCGCGCACCCCGAAGCAGTCGAGCAGATCCGCGACGTGTTGACCAACACGTTGTCAGAAGGCTACGCCATGGCATGCGAAGCCCTGCGCGATTTCGACGTACGCAGTAAGCTGGGAGCAATCCGATGCCCAACATTGACCGTGGCGGGCCGCCACGACACGGGCACGCCGCCTGCTTCTACACAGGCAATAGCAGACGCCATCCACGGCGCACGTTTCGAACTGCTGGATGCCGCTCATCTCGCGCCCATCGAGCAATCTCACCGTTTTGCTGCCCTGCTTGAAACGTTTCTTGAAAGGCCGGTCTAACCGGTAGGTTCGGAACTTTGACGTGCGTCAATTCGGACCCACCCCTTGAATTCCAAACCATACGCTCCACCTATGGCGCAGGAATGGCCAGGAGCCAACGGAAATAAGGAGTGTCGCCATGCAAATGATCTACAACAGCCCCAACTATTGTGTCGTCGAGTTTCCGCCGCAGGAAGGCCCGCTGGCCATGAAGTCAGGCGGCTACGAGATCGTCGACAAAAACATGCAGCGTGAGATCTATATCGACGGAGCAATGGCGGCGCGTTTTCGCGAGCACGTGCAGAAGCTGATCGAAGAGGAACCGTCGCTGGATGAAGTAGACGAATTCCTCGGCCAGTTCGACAGCCTGATGCATCAACCGGTGATTCTTCACTAACCGCGAGGTCTGGCTTAGCGTTTTTTGGCGACATACATCGACCGCGCCGTCCGCTCCCGTAACTGGGCTAGCAGGCGGCTTTTACAAGTCGGTCGGCAAATATGAAGTGGCCCAGCAGGCTTTTGCCTCGCTGGGCCGTTTTCTTTGTCACGCAGCTCGGTCACGCTGTGTCCCCGCTCTTGTTCATGCAGTGCGCCTCGCCAGCCGGAGGCGGCTGCTCATCCCGCGCCGGGCGGATCTGTCTGGCAGCGGCTACAATGACAGGTTTCCCGAAAAAGCCGGCGCAAGCCCTCGTCCGCCATGAACCAGCCCGCTCAAACCGCCACGCCAGTCCGCCCCGACGCCGCCTACACGCGCGGCACGGCGCTGCCCGCGCTGCTCAAGTCGCGCATCCTGATCCTGGACGGCGCAATGGGCACGATGATCCAGCGCTACAAGCTCGACGAAGCCCGCTATCGCGGCGAACGCTTCAAGGACTACGGGCGCGACATCAAGGGCAACAACGAGTTGCTGTCGATTACGCAGCCGCAGATCATCAGCGAGATTCACGAGCAGTATCTGGCGGCGGGCGCGGACATCATCGAAACCAACACGTTCGGCGCAACCACCGTCGCTCAGGCGGACTACGGCATGGAAGACCTCGCCATCGAGATGAATCTCGAATCGGCGAAACTGGCGCGCGCCGCCTGCGACAAGTATTCGACGCCCGACAAGCCGCGCTTCGTCGCCGGCGCGATCGGACCGACGCCGAAGACCGCGAGCATTTCCCCTGACGTGAACGATCCAGGCGCGCGCAACGTGACGTTCGACGAACTGCGCGCTGCTTACTACGAGCAGGCCAAGGCTTTGCTCGACGGCGGCGCCGATCTGTTCCTCGTCGAGACCATTTTCGACACGCTCAACGCAAAGGCCGCGTTGTTCGCGCTCGACGAATTGTTCGAAGACACCGGCGAGCGTTTGCCGATCATGATCTCGGGCACCGTTACGGACGCGTCGGGCCGCATTCTGTCGGGTCAGACGGTTGAAGCATTCTGGAACTCGCTGCGTCATGCAAAGCCGCTCACATTCGGGTTGAACTGCGCGTTGGGCGCGGCGTTGATGCGGCCGTATATCGCCGAACTGGCCAAGCTGTGCGACACCTACGTGTCGTGCTATCCGAACGCGGGCTTGCCGAATCCGATGAGCGATACGGGCTTTGATGAACTGCCCGCGGATACTTCAGGCTTGCTGAAGGAGTTCGCGCAGGCTGGGCTGGTGAATATTGCCGGCGGCTGCTGCGGCACAACGCCGGAGCACATTGCGGCGATCGCCCAGGCGCTGGCCGAAGTGAAACCGCGCCAATGGCCGACGCAATACCGCGACGCAGCCTGAGTCGAGCGGCGCCTCGCTGAGCAGGCGCCGCCGCACTTCCGCTATCGAACACGACGCACTTAATCGCAGCAATCGAGCACATACGCCATGACCGATCACACCATGCGCCTTGCCGGCCTCGAGCCGTTCAACGTCACGTCCGGGACGCTTTTCATCAACGTCGGTGAACGCACCAACGTGACCGGCTCGAAGGCGTTCGCGCGAATGATCCTGAACGACCAGTTCGACGACGCGATCGCGGTCGCGCGCCAGCAGGTCGAAAACGGCGCGCAGGTCATCGACGTGAACATGGACGAAGCCATGCTCGATTCGAAAGCGGCGATGGTGCGCTTCATGAATCTGATCGCGTCGGAACCGGATATTGCGCGCGTGCCGATCATGATCGACTCGTCGAAATGGGAAGTGATCGAAGCCGGCCTGAAGTGTGTGCAGGGCAAGGCGATCGTCAACTCGATCTCGCTGAAGGAAGGCGAGGAAGCGTTCCGTCACCACGCGAACCTGATTCGCCGCTATGGCGCGGCCGCCGTGGTGATGGCCTTCGACGAACAAGGCCAGGCCGATACCTTCGAGCGCAAGACGCAGATCTGCAAGCGTTCGTATGATTTCCTGGTGAACGAAGTCGGCTTCCCGCCTGAAGACATCATCTTCGATCCGAACATCTTCGCGATCGCGACCGGCATCGAAGAGCACAACAACTACGCGGTCGATTTCATCAACGCGACGCGCTGGATCAAAGAGAATCTGCCGTACGCGAAAGTGAGCGGCGGCGTGTCGAACGTGTCGTTCTCGTTCCGCGGCAACGACCCGGTTCGCGAAGCGATCCACACCGTGTTCCTCTATCACGCGATCCAGGCGGGGATGGACATGGGCATCGTCAACGCGGGCCAGCTCGGCGTGTATGCCGACCTCGATCCGGAGTTGCGCGAACGCGTGGAAGACGTCGTGCTGAACCGCCGTGAAGACGGCACCGACCGTCTGCTCGAAATCGCCGACAAGTTCAAAACCGGCGCCGCGAAGAAAGAAGAGAACCTCGAGTGGCGCAACCAGCCGGTCGAGAAGCGTCTGTCGCACGCGCTCGTGCATGGCATCACCAACTTCATCGTCGAAGACACCGAAGAAGTGCGCGCCAAGATCGCCGCCGATGGCGGCCGCCCGATCAACGTGATCGAAGGCCCGCTGATGGACGGCATGAATATCGTCGGCGACCTGTTCGGCCAGGGCAAGATGTTCCTGCCGCAAGTGGTGAAGTCGGCGCGCGTGATGAAGCAGGCCGTCGCGCATCTGATTCCGTACATCGAAGAAGAGAAGAAGCTGCTCGCCGAAGCCGGCGCCGACGTGCGCGCAAAGGGCAAGATCGTCATCGCCACGGTGAAGGGCGACGTGCACGATATCGGCAAGAACATCGTTTCGGTGGTGCTTCAGTGCAATAACTTCGAAGTGGTCAACATGGGCGTAATGGTCTCCTGCAACGACATTCTCGCGAAGGCGAAGGTCGAAGGCGCGGACATCATCGGGCTCTCCGGGCTCATCACGCCGAGCCTTGAAGAAATGGCCTACGTCGCCTCGGAAATGCAGCGCGACGACTACTTCCGCGTAAAGAAGATTCCGCTTTTGATCGGCGGCGCGACCACTTCGCGCGTGCATACTGCCGTGAAGATTGCGCCGCATTACGAAGGGCCGGTGGTCTATGTGCCGGACGCGTCGCGCTCGGTCTCCGTGGCGTCGAGCCTGCTGTCCGACGAAGGCGCGGCAAAGTATCTCGACGAACTCAAATCCGATTACGAGCGGATCCGCGTTCAGCACGCCAACAAGAAAGCGCAGCCCATGGTCACGTTGGCCGAAGCTCGCGCCAACAAGACTAAGGTCGACTGGGCGGGTTATCAGCCGGTCAAGCCGAAGTTCATCGGCCGCCGCGTGTTCAAGAATTTCGATCTGAGCGAGCTGGCGAACTACATCGACTGGGCTCCGTTCTTCCAGACGTGGGACCTGGCCGGCCCGTATCCTGCCATTCTGAACGATGAGATCGTCGGCGAATCGGCGCGGCGCGTGTTCTCGGACGGCAAGTCGATGCTCGCGCGCCTGATCCAGGGCCGCTGGCTGCAAGCGAACGGCGTGATCGCGCTGCTGCCGGCCAACACGGTGAACGACGACGACATCGAAATCTACACGGACGAATCGCGCTCGGAAGTCGCGCTCACGTGGCGCAACCTGCGTCAGCAGAGCGTACGTCCGGTGGTGGACGGCGTGATGCGGCCGAACCGGTCGCTCGCCGACTTCATCGCGCCGAAGGACTCGGGCGTGGCCGACTACATCGGCATGTTCGCGGTCACGGCGGGTCTGGGCGTCGACGTGAAGGAAAAGCAGTTCGAGAAGGATCACGACGACTACAGCGCGATCATGCTGAAAGCGCTCGCCGACCGTTTCGCCGAAGCCTTCGCCGAGGCGCTGCATGCGCGCGTGCGGCGCGACCTGTGGGGCTACGCGAACGCCGAAACGCTCTCCAACGAAGACCTGATCGCGGAAAAGTACCACGGCATCCGGCCGGCGCCCGGCTATCCGGCTTGCCCGGATCACCTCGTTAAACGCGATATGTTCGACGTGCTGCACGCCACCGAAATCGGCATGAGCGTGACCGAATCGCTGGCCATGCTGCCGGCGGCGAGCGTCTCCGGCTTCTATCTGGCGCATCCGGACAGCACTTACTTCTCGGTCGGCAAGATCGGCCAGGACCAGCTGGAAGACTACGCAAAGCGCATGTCGCTGTCGAAAGCGGATGCGGAGCGGGCCTTGGCGCCTTTGCTGTAAGCCGTCGGGCGTGGCGGGAACCCCACTATATCGGGCTTGAAAGACTGAATATTTGCGGCAACGTAATTTTCGGCTTTGTAGACTGAGGCGGCTTGACCCCGCCAGACGCGGCCAAAACGCGTCGGCTTACTAATTGCAATCGTCAACGGAGAAAATCGTATGAAGAAGCTGACGCTGTTGTTGACCGCTGTTTCGCTTGCTCTCGGCGCCACCGCGGCGCTGGCCCAGCCCGCTGCGCCTGGCGGCTCGAGCTCGGTCAGTTCGTATTCGCCGCCCACGGTGAAACACGTCAAGAAGCCGAAGAAACAGAAAGCGAAGAAAGGTGCGTCGGCTCCCGCAGCCGCGCCGGCGGACGCCGCCAGCCAGTAACAGCTCGGTAGCGCCGGTCGGTCTGGATCTCTGAACGACAAAGAGCCCGCACTAAGCGGGCTCTTTTCATTGGTGCGCAAGGTTTCGCCCCGCCGTGTGCCGCGGCTCTTTCGAACGCCGCGCACGGCGGTTCAACGTGGGATCAGAGACCCCAGACGATATCCGCGTTTTCCTTCTGCGCCGCGCGCAGCATGTCGAGGAACGGATACGCGCGCTGCGCGAGTCCCGGCGGAATCTCGTGATGCTCGTGGCCGTCTTCGCCTTCGTGAAAGTGGCCGTCGTGCTCGGCACGTTCCTGTTTGTCGAAGGTAATGGCTGCCTCGAGCTTCTCGATAGCCGGCCCCGCTTCGTCGTGAGTGATCACGCCGCGCTCACCCAGCCGCTTGCCGACGATGCCGACCAGATACTGCGCGAGATTTTCCAGCATCATCACGTCCGGACAGGCGCGGCATTTGAAAGTAATCAGCATGACTGTTCCCTTTTTCGTTATGTTGGATTGGCGCGCAAGCCGCCCGAAGGCGGCCGCCAGCGCGCGTTACGTTGGCTCGCCAATCAGGCGCGGCGGCCACGGCCCTTGTTGGGCATCTCATTGAACATATTAGCACCTGCTAAAATCCGTCTGGACGGAAAAGCGTGCCGCAATGCACCGCGCGGCGAGGGGCGAGTAACGTGGCTGGCCGGTTGAGCACAACCCGCATACCGCCGCGGCCTGCCGCAAGCAGCCGACGCCACAGCAGGCCCGCCTGCACCGCATTCGATGCGTTGCAGGCAACGTGCCTGATACCGCGCGCATCGGCCGCCGCGGTTCGGCAACTGCATGCCGCTTTCCACGCTTCTGACGAACCGGTTGCGCCTCGCGCGCGGCCGGCGCCTCCCCCGCATCACCGGATTGCCTCACTGGACTCGCAACAAGCATGCTGCCTGCACATAAACATACTCTCGAAACCCTGCTCGCCGAAACGGTGAAGCAGGTCGCGACCGCCTCGCAAGGCGCGAGCGAAGCCGCGTTCGTGTCGCCCACCATCACGCTGGAGCGTCCCAAGGTCGCCGCGCACGGCGACGTCGCGTGCAACGTCGCGATGCAACTCGCCAAGCCGCTGCGCGCCAATCCGCGGCAGCTCGCGCAACAGATCCTCGACGCGCTGCTCGCGCAACCGCAGGCCAAAGGCCTCGTCGAAGCCGCCGAAGTGGCCGGCCCCGGCTTTATCAACCTGCGCCTCGCGGCCGCTGCCAAGCAGGCAGTGATCGCGGCCGTGTTCGCCGAGAAAGAGGCCTTCGGCCGCTCGCAGCGCGACGCCGGCAAGCATGTGCTGATCGAATTCGTCTCGGCCAACCCGACCGGCCCGCTGCACGTCGGCCACGGCCGCCAGGCCGCGCTCGGCGATGCGCTCTCGAACGTGCTGGCTAGCCAGGGCTATGACGTGCATCGCGAGTTCTATTACAACGACGCCGGCGTGCAGATCCAGACGCTCGCGCTGTCTACTCAGGCGCGCGCGCGCGGCCTCGCTCCCGGCGACGCAGGCTGGCCGGCTTCGGCGTACAACGGCGAGTACATCGCCGAGATCGCGCGAGACTATCTGAACGGCGTCACCGTGGCCGCGAGCGACGGTGAGCCGGTCACGGGCGCGCGCGACGTCGAAGACCTCGAAGCGATCCGCCGCTTCGCCGTGGCGTACCTGCGCCGCGAGCAGGACATGGACTTGCAGGCGTTCGGCGTGAAGTTCGACCAGTACTATCTGGAATCGTCGCTGTACAAGGAAGGCCGGGTCGAAAAGACTGTCGAGGCGTTGATCGCCGCCGGCAAGACCTACGAGCAGGAAGGCGCGCTGTGGCTGCGCACCACCGACGACGGCGACGACAAAGACCGCGTGATGCGCAAGAGCGACGGCACATACACGTACTTCGTGCCGGACGTCGCCTATCACGTCGCCAAGTGGGAACGCGGCTTCACCAAGGTCATCAACATTCAGGGTTCGGACCACCACGGCACGATCGCGCGGGTGCGCGCCGGCCTGCAGGGTCTCGGCGTCGGCATTCCGAAGGGCTATCCCGACTACATCCTGCACAAGATGGTCACGGTCATGCGCAACGGCGAAGAGGTGAAAATCTCCAAGCGCGCCGGCAGCTATGTGACGGTGCGCGACCTGATCGAATGGTCGGGCGGCGCGACGCCGGGTTCGGAAGCCGCCGTCGATCTGATCGACGAGGAAACGATCCGCCGTGGCCGCGACGCTGTGCGCTTTTTCCTGATCTCGCGCAAGGCGGATACGGAATTCGTGTTCGACATCGACCTCGCGCTGAAGCAGAACGACGAGAATCCGGTGCATTACGTACAGTACGCGCACGCGCGGATCTGCTCGGTCATCGCCGAATGCAAGGCGCGCTACAGCACGGACGAAAGCACGCTGGCGGACGTTGACGTCTCGCCGCTCACCAGCGAACGCGCCATGGCCCTGCTGAACAAGCTCGCGGAATTCCCAGACATGCTGCAACACGCCGCCGACGAACTCGCGCCGCACGCGGTCGCGTTCTATCTGCGCGACCTCGCCGGGGAATTCCACTCGTTCTACAATGACCGTGCCGAACGCGTGCTGGTCGACGATGCGGCCGAGCGCAATGCACGCGTCGCGCTGCTCGCGGCCACGCGTCAAGTGCTGGCCAACGGTCTCGCGACGATCGGCGTCTCCGCTCCCGTCAAGATGTAAGTCCTCCGGCGCAACATGCATGCGGCCGTCGTTATAATCGACGGCCGTTCCAGGATTCTTTTTGCAGGTGATTCATACGATGGCAAAACCACGCCGCACAACAAAGCAATCGAAACAAACCGGGGGGACTTTTCTCGGCATCGTGCTGGGCCTGATCGTCGGCCTTGCGATCGCGGTAGTGGTGGCGCTGTATATCACCCGTGCGCCTACGCCATTCGTCTCGAAGGTGGCGCCGCCCGCGGCGTCGGATTCGTCCAGCGCAAACCAGCCGCAATACGATCCGAACCGTCCGCTGCAAGGCAAGACGCCGGGCCAGCCTGTGCCGCAAGCCGCGCAACCCGCGCCGCCGAACACCGCGCCGGGCCAGACCAACTCGCAGACGCAGTCGGGCATGCTGGAAGAACCGCAGATCGTCGAAGTGCCGCCTTCTAACGCCAACAACGGCAACGCGAACGGTACGGCGGTTGCACCGAAGCCCGCGCAGGATAACGGCAACGGCACGGCCACCGCACCGGCGAAGAAGCCGCAAGCATCCAGCGCACCGGCCGCCACCGCGGCAGGTTCGGCGCCTAAGGGCAGCTCGTCCACCACGGCCGCCAACGCCAAGCCCGGTTCGGGTGCAGCGCCGGCGCCGGGCGATGCGAACACCGGCTACTTCCTGCAAGTGGGCGCGTACAAGACCTCGGCGGACGCCGAACAGCAGCGCGCGCGCCTCGCCTTCCAGGGCTTCGAATCGAAAGTCACGCAGCGCGACGCCGGCGGCGTTACGTATTACCGCGTGCGTATCGGGCCGTTCTCGAAGTTCGAAGACATGAATTCGAGCCGTCAGCGTTTGTCGGACGCGGGCGTGGATACCGCAGTGATCCGTTTCACGAAGCAATAAGCCAACAATAAATACACGGTGATTTGCCGGGACGCGCCGCCGCCGAACTATCGGCGTGCGGCGCGTGTCACAAGCACGACGGACGGTTCAAACCGTTCAACGCCGAATCTTGAAGACGGTGACGGGCATTTGCGTGGCGCCACCGCTTTACGCCTACTTGGGTCAACACAACATGAAGAAACTGCTGAGCATTCTGTTCCTCTCGCTGGGCCTCGTTGCCGCCTCGGCACAGGCATCGCCCACCGCGCCGGTGTCGGGCAAGGATTTCACCGTGCTGCCCACCGCGCAGCCGACCGACGTGCCCGCCGGCAAGATCGAAGTCACCGAATTCTTCTGGTACGGCTGCCCGCACTGCAATGAATTCAACCCATACCTTGAAGCGTGGGTGAAGAAGCAAGGTCCGGACGTGGTGTTCAAGCGCGTGCCGGTCGCCTTCCGCGACGACTTCATTCCGCACTCCAAGATGTACCACGCGCTCGACGCGCTCGGCCTCGCGACGCAGCTCACGCCGAAGGTCTTCAACGAAATCCACGTCAACAAGGACTACCTGCTGACGCCGGAAGATCAGGCCAAATTCCTCGCGAAGAACGGCGTCGATCCGAAGAAGTACATGGACGCGTACAACTCGTTCTCGACGCAAAGCGCGCTGCAGAAGGACAAGAAGCTGCTGGACGACTACAAGATCGACGGCGTGCCGACGCTGGCCGTGCAGGGCAAGTATGAAACCGGCCCGGCTGCGACCAACAGCCTGCCGGGCACGATCCAGGTGCTGGACTACCTGGTCGCCCAGGTCCGCGCCAAGAAGATGTAAAGCCGAGGCGCCGGAATGAGTTCACCCCTGAAGGTTTTCATTACCGGCGCCTCGAGTGGCATAGGCCTCGCGCTCGCCGCCGAATATGCGCGGCGCGGCGCGATTCTCGGCCTCGTTGCCCGCCGCGGCGACGCACTCGCCGCCTTCCAGCAGTCCCATCCGCAGAACACCGTCTCCATCTATTCCGTCGACGTGCGCGACGCCGAAGCGCTCTCCGACGCGGCCGCGCAGTTCATCGCGCGGCACGGTTTGCCGGATGTCGTGATCGCCAACGCCGGCATCAGCCGTGGCGCGGTCACCGGTCACGGCGATCTGCGCACCTTCCGCGAAGTGATGGACATCAACTACTTCGGCATGGTCGCCACCTTCGAGCCGTTCGCCGCCGCGATGGTCGCCGCGAAACGCGGCACGCTGGTGGGTATCGCCAGCGTCGCCAGTGTGCGCGGCTTGCCGGGCTCCGGCGCGTACAGCGCGTCGAAATCGGCGGCGCTCAAATATCTGGAAGCGTTGCGCGTCGAAATGCGGCCGCATGATGTCGGCGTGGTCACGATTGCGCCCGGCTATATCCGTACGCCGATGACGGAGCACAACCCGTACACCATGCCGTTCCTGATGGATGCCGACCGTTTCGCGCTCAAGGTGGCGCAGGCGATCGAGCGTCAAACGGCGTTCGCGGTGTTTCCCTGGCAGATGCGCGTGGTGGCCATGCTGCTGCACGTGCTGCCGCGCTGGCTGTACGACCGCGCTTTCGAGCGCGCGCCGCGCAAGCCGCGCGCCGCCGCCGAAGCCGAGTAAGCCATGCAATCCCGTGCGGTCGATGCAGCCGGCGTCGCGCACGAACCAGCGGGCGCCGCGGCGCGTATCGTTTCGCTGGTGCCGAGCATCACAGAACTGCTGTTCGCGCTCGGACTCGACAGGCAGATTGTCGGCCGCACCGGTTTTTGCGTGCATCCGCACGACAAGGTGCAGCAGGTGCGCAAGGTCGGCGGCACCAAGGCCGTGAACCTCGACGCCATTCGTGCGTTGCGCCCCACTCATCTGATCGTCAATATCGACGAAAACGAGCGCGATACCGTCGAGCAATTGCGCGCGTTCGTGCCGCATATCGTCGTGACGCATCCTCAAACGCCGCAGGACAATCTGGCGCTCTACACGCTGCTGGACGCGATCTTCGATCGTGCGCGGGAAGCGCAGCGCCTGAGCGAAGCGCTCGAAGCCCGCCTTCGCGAAGCGGAGGCGCACGCGTTCGCTCCGCAAAACGTGCTGTATCTGATCTGGCGCGAACCGTGGATGACCGTAGCGCGCGACACCTATATCTCGAAGATGTTGCGGCTGGTGAACTGGCGCACGCTGCCGGACGTGCAAGGCGGCGCGGCAGGCGCCGCGCGTTATCCAACACTCGACTTCGACACCGCGCCGTGGCTTGCTAAGGTCGACCGCATCCTGCTCTCCAGCGAGCCGTACCGTTTCACGCAAGTCCATTGCGACGCGCTGAAACGCGATCCGCGCCTGGCCGGCAAGCGCATCGAGTTGATCGATGGTGAAATGGTGTCGTGGTACGGCGTGCGCGCAATTGAAGGCATCGCTTACCTGCTGCGGCGCGCTGCGGCGGCCTGAGCGCATGCAAGGACGGTGCGCTTTAAACCTGGCCCGCCCCAGCCATATGAATATGCGGATTATGTTGTTGTCGCCGCAACCACCCTTCGATAAGCTTTCGCGAAGGCCGGCGCGCACGTCAGCGGCATCATCCGACCCATGCGCCAGCGCCGGAAACGTATCACAATAAAGACGACGGCTACGCCGCAAGGCCGCCCGTCCTTCGTCAACGGAACATAACCACACAACCAGACGCACTGCCTGACTGCGCTTGTTATGGGAGATCCTATGCGCTTCAAACTGCTCGCAGCCGCCGTACTGTTCACGGCGCCCGCGCTCGTGCTCGCCAAACCGCTGACCGTCTGTACCGAGTCGAGCCCTGACGGCTTCGATGTCGTGCAGTTCAATTCGCTCGTCACGACCAACGCGTCGGCCGACGTGATCTTCAACTCGCTGGTCTCGTACGACGAGGCCGCGAAGAAAGTGGTGCCGGCGCTGGCCGACAAGTGGGAAGTGAGTGCCGACGGCCTCACCTACACGTTCCATCTGCGCCCGAACGTGCAGTTCCAGACCACCGACTACTTCAAGCCCACCCGCGCGCTGAATGCCGACGACGTCGTCTTCACGTTCGACCGCATGCTCAACGACAGCAATCCGTGGCACAAGGTGGCGGGCGCGAGCGGCTTCCCGCATGCGCAGTCGATGGGTCTGCCGAAGCTCATCAAGTCGATCAGCAAGGTCGACGACAACACCGTCAAGTTCGAACTGAACGCGCCCGACGCGACCTTCGTGTCGATCCTGACCATGGGTTTCGCCTCGATCTATTCGGCCGAATACGCCGACCAGTTGCTCAAGGCCGGCAAGCAGGTCGATCTGAATTCAAAGCCGATCGGCACCGGCCCGTTCGAGCTGAAGAGCTATACGAAAGACGCGGTAATCCGCTACGACGTGAACCCGACCTACTGGGGCCCGAAGCCGAAGATCGATCGCCTGATCTACGCGATCACGCCTGACGCCACGGTGCGCGCGCAAAAAGTGAAGGCTGGCGAATGCCAGATCGCCTTGTCGCCGAAGCCGCAGGATCTCGCCGATGCGAAGGGCGATAAATCGCTCGCCATCGTGCAGACGCCCGCGTTCATGACGGCGTTCGTCGCGCTGAACACGCAGAAGAAGCCGCTCGACAACCAGAAGGTGCGCGCCGCGCTGAACATGGCGTTCGACCGCACCACGTATTTGAAGACCGTGTTCGACAACACGGCGACGCCGGCCGTGAACCCGTATCCGCCGAACACGTGGAGCTACGACAAGGCCGTGAAGGGATGGCCGTACGACCCGGCGAAGGCGAAGAAGCTACTCGCCGACGCGGGCTATCCGAACGGTTTCGAAACGACGATCTGGGTGCGGCCGAACGGCAGCGTGCTGAATCCGAATCCGAAGGCCGGCGCCGAATTGCTGCAAGCGGACTTCGCGAAGATCGGCGTGAAGGCCGACGTGAAGGTGATCGAATGGGGCGAGTTGATCAAGCAGGCCAAGCAGGGCCAGCATGATTCGCTCTTTATGGGCTGGGCCGGCGACAACGGCGATCCGGACAACTACCTGTCGCCGCTATTCAGTTGCAATGCGGTGAAGTCTGGGATCAACTTCGCGCGGTTCTGCGATCAGGATCTGGACAAGCTGATCGCCGACGGCAAGGCGACGCCGGATCAGGCCAAGCGCACGAAGGCGTATGAACAGGCGCAGCAGATCATCCACGATCAGGCGCTGTGGATTCCGCTTGGGTATCCGACTGCCGCGGCGATCGCGCGCACGAACGTGAGCGGTTATCACGTGAGTCCGTTTGGGCGGCAGAACTTCGGGACAGTGTCGGTGCAGTAATCGCGTTCGCGTTCGCGTTTGAACGTGCCGCATGCGAAAGAAAGCCCGGTTGCGAAAGCACCGGGCTTTTTTTATCGCCGCACCACCTCGATCACGCCGGCGAAAACCGAATCACCCCATCCGCATCCTGCTTACGCTTCAACTCACCCGCAAGCCACAGCAGATGCAAGTGCGCCAGTGCCTCACCCATCGCAAACGTCATCTGATGGATGTCGAGCTGGCGCTTGAACATCAGCGGCACGATATCCGCGGCGCTCTGCGGTTTCTCCGCACACGCCTCGCGCACTTCGGCCAGACGCGCGTCGTGATGCTCGCGCAACTGCCGGATCCGCGTGCGCACGCCGCGAAACGGCTTGCCATGCGAAGGCAGCACGAGTGTGTCTTCCGGCATCGTCTCGTAACGGCCGAGCGACTCCAGATAGAGCGCGAGCGGTGTGCCTTCCGGCTCCATATCGAACACCGACACGTTGGTCGAGATACGCGGCAACACCATGTCGCCGGAAATCAGCACGCCGGTCTCTTCGCAGAACAACGCGCAGTGTTCCGGCGAATGGCCGAAGCCGGTCACCACGCGCCACGTCTTGCCGCCGATCGTCACGCCGTCGGCTTCCCGCAAGCGGCGGTACTGCCCCGGAATCGCCGGCACGAGGCTCGCGTAATAACTCTTGCGATTGCGCAGTTTTTCGAGCGACTCTTCGTCGGTCACGCCGTGCCGCGCGAAGTGCCGCGCCGCGCCCTCGCCGCCCGCATTCGAACCGTCGCCGGCAGCCATGACGCGGGCCTGCATGTATTCGCCGAGCGTCATCCATAGCCGCACGTCCCAGCGCTTTTTGTCGCCGCCCGCGCAAATCCAGTGCGCGAGGCCGATGTGATCGGGATGGCAATGCGTGACGATCACGCGCAGCACCGGCAGACCGTCGAGCACCGAGTCGAACACTTTCTCCCAGTTCTCCTTGATCGTGTCCGAGGTGATGCCGCAGTCGACCACCGTCCAACCCTGCTGTCCGTCGATTTCATCGCGTAGCAGCCAGAGGTTGATGTGATCCAGCGCGAAAGGCAGCGGCATGCGCAGCCAGAACACGCCTGGCGCGACTTCCATCGCACGGCCCGCGTCCGGCAAGGTATCGCTGAACGGGTAGTCGAGTTGATGTTCGAGTGCATTCATTGTGGGTGTCTTCCTCCGTCGGCCGTCCGGCATGGCGAGGTGTGCGATGCCGGTCGGCGTGGTTGCGGCGTGCTGGTGCCGTTTTACTGCGGCCGTACTGCGCCTGGTTGCGTTCAACTCAAGTTGACGATAACGTAAACGTCGATTCTATCGTTCAATCCGATTTTCTGCCCGGCTACGGACTGCCCCGATGAACACGCAATACACGATCACCGAGCTCGCGCGGGAATTCGACGTCACGCCGCGCGCCATCCGCTTCTACGAAGACCAGGGTTTACTCTCGCCGAGCCGCGAAGGGTCGAGTGGCTTGCGGCGCGTCTACTCGGGCCGCGACCGAACTCGTTTGAAGCTCACGTTGCGCGGCAAACGGCTCGGCTTCACGCTATCGGAGATTCGCGATCTGCTGGACGTGTACGAGTCGCCGACCGACACGGTACCGCAGTTGCACGCGTTCCTCGCCACGGTGGCGCGTCACCGCGAAGTGCTCGAGCGTCAACTGGAAGACCTGAACGCGACGCTCGAAGACCTCGCGCAATACGAAACCCAGGCGCGCGCGCTGCTGGAAGGCGGCACGCGCGAAGCCAAGCCGGCTTGAACAAGCGCGGCGCGATGCGTCGCAGGTCCACCCGAACGATACAATCACGGGTGTCTTCACGACATGAGGCGAATGCGCGGTCGACATGAATCACTTCCCCAAACTGCTGTCGTCGCAGATCGGCTTTGACCTCGCGCAGACCATGCTCGAAGGATTCGACCGCCATTACCGGATCTTTCGCGACGCCGCGATCCACGCCAAGACGCTGTTTGAAAAAGCCGACTGGCACGGTCTGCAGAAGCTTGCACGCGATCGCATTACTTCATACGACGAGCGTGTCGATGAATGCGTCGAACTGCTCGAAGACGAATACGACGCGGAAAAAATCGACAGCGAAGTGTGGCAGCAGATCAAGCTGCATTACATCGGCCTGTTGACCACGCACCGTCAGCCGGAGTGCGCGGAAACGTTTTTCAATTCGGTATGCTGCAAGATCCTGCACCGCTCGTACTTCAACAACGACTTCATTTTCGTGCGCCCGGCCATCTCGACGGAATACATAGAGAACGATGAACCGGCCGCGAAACCGACTTACCGTGCGTACTATCCCGGCAAAGACGGACTCGCGGCGACGCTCGAACGCATCGTCACGAACTTTCAGTTGGAGCCGCCGTTCGAAGATTTGACGCGCGACGTCGGCTGCGTGATGCAAGCGATTCACGACGCGTTCGGTGCGTTCGACGAAGCGCCCAATTTCCAGATTCACGTGCTCTCGTCGCTGTTCTACCGGAACAAGTCGGCGTATATCGTCGGACGGATCATCAACGGCGATTTGCTGCTGCCGTTCGCCGTGCCTTTGCGTCATGTGAAACCAGGCGTGCTCGCGCTCGACACCGTGCTGCTCAAGCGTGAACAGCTGCTGATCATTTTCAGCTTTTCGCATTCCTACTTCCTGGTGGATATGGAAGTGCCGTCCGCTTACGTCGAATTTCTCGGCACTATCATGCCGGGCAAGCCGAAGGCGGAAATCTATACGTCGGTGGGTTTGCAGAAGCAGGGCAAGAATCTGTTCTACCGCGACCTGCTGCATCACCTCTCGCATTCGAGCGATCAGTTCATCATCGCGCCCGGCATCAAAGGGCTCGTGATGCTGGTGTTCACGCTGCCGTCGTTTCCATACGTGTTCAAGCTGATCAAGGACAACTTCCCGCCGCCGAAGGAAACCACGCGCGCGCAGATCCAGGGCAAGTATCAGCTCGTCAAACGACATGACCGCCTAGGCCGCATGGCCGACACGCTCGAATATTCGAGCGTGGCGTTGCCCCGCTCACGCCTCGACGACGCGCTGGTGCGCGAGCTCGAAAAGGAAGTGCCGTCGCTGCTCGAATACGAGGGCGACAACCTCGTGATTCGCCACATGTATATCGAGCGCCGCATGGTGCCGCTCAATCTGTTCCTGCAGAACGGCAACGACGAGGATGTCGAGCACGGCATCAAGGAATACGGCAATGCGGTCAAGGAATTGATGCAGGCGAACATCTTTCCGGGCGACATGCTGTACAAGAACTTTGGCGTGACGCGTCACGGCCGCGTGGTGTTCTACGACTACGACGAAATCGAATATCTGACCGACTGCAACGTGCGCGCGGTGCCGGCGCCACGTAACGAGGAGGACGAAATGTCGGGCGAGCCGTGGTACTCCGTCGGCCCGCACGACATCTTTCCGGAAACGTACGGCACATTTCTGCTCGGCGACCCACGCGTGCGCCGCTCCTTCATGCAGCATCACGCGGACTTCTTCGATCCTGCGCTATGGCAACGGCACAAGGATCATCTATTGAAAGGCGAACTGCCCGACTTTTTCCCGTACGACGACAGCGCGCGCTTCTGCAACTGCTATCCGGAACGCTTTGCCGATGCCGCAGGCCGTGCATCGCCCGCGCCGGACGCGCCAGCCGACACGCGCAGCGTGCGGGTGGCGTGAAGCTCACGCGCCGCTCGCATCTTCAGATGCCTCGTCCGAACCTTATGCAACGACATCGACCGGTCAATCGGTCGAGCAACCGCCAAGACGCACCATGAACACGAACGCATCAACTCCTGACAATCCGCTCTCGCATCTGTTCGACAACAATGAAGCGTGGGTCGCCCGCAAGCTGTCCGAAGACCCGGAGTATTTCTCGCGCCTCGCGCATCAGCAGACGCCCGAGTATCTGTGGATCGGCTGCTCGGATTCGCGCGTGCCGGCCAACCAGATCATCGGCTTGCCGCCGGGCGAAGTGTTCGTGCACAGAAATATCGCCAACGTGGTCGTGCATACCGATCTGAACTGTCTCTCGGTGATCCAGTTCGCCGTCGATCTGCTGAAGGTCAAGCACATCATGGTGGTGGGCCACTACGGCTGCTCGGGCGTCGGCGCGGCGCTGCACGGCCGTCGCGTGGGTCTCGCGGACAACTGGCTGCATCACGTACAGGACGTGCGCACCAAACATGCGGCGCTGATCGAGGAATGGCCGATCGGCGAGGTGCGTCACCGGCGCCTGGTCGAACTGAACGCGATCGAACAGGTGATGAACGTATGCCGCACCACCATCGTCAACGATGCATGGGCGCGCGGCCAGGAGTTGACGGTGCACGGCTGGGCGTATGGTGTGCATGACGGCAAGGTGCGCAACCTCGGCATGACGGTCAGCGAGCCGGGTGCGCTCGATGCCACGTATCAGAAGTGCGTCGCGGCGGTGTCGGCCAGTGGCCCGCACAAGGCAGAGAACGACGTGGTGGCCGCCGATGCGGCGCAACTCGGCGACGTGCCGGCTATCGTCGCAGGCGTAATCAAGGAGCTTAAACATGAGTGAGACAAAGGGTGATCCGATCGTCATCGTGGGCGTGGCCCGCACGCCGATGGCGGCATTTCAAGGCGACTTCGCCGCGCTGACGGCGCCGCAGCTGGGCTCGGTGGCAATCGAAGCGGCCGTAAAACGCGCGGGCCTCAAGCCCGAACAGATCGACGAAGTGGTGATGGGTTGCGTGCTGCCTGCCGGCCTCGGTCAGGCGCCCGCGCGTCAGGCCGCGCTCGGCGCCGGCTTGCCGCTCGCCACCGGCAGCACCACGGTGAACAAGATGTGCGGCTCCGGCATGCGCGCGGCGATGTTCGCGCACGACATGCTCGCGGCGGGCTCGGTCGACGTGATCGTCGCGGGCGGCATGGAAAGCATGACGAATGCGCCATACCTGCTGCCCAAAGCGCGCAACGGTATGCGCATGGGCCACGGTCAGGTGATCGACCATATGTTCTACGACGGCCTCGAAGACGCCTACGAAAAAGGCCGTCTGATGGGCACCTTTGCCGAAGAATGCGCGGCCTCGTTCGACTTCACGCGCGAGGCGCAGGACGCGTTCGCCGTCGAGTCGCTCGCTCGTGCGAAGCGCGCCAACGAAGACGGTTCGTTCGGCTGGGAAATCGCACCGGTGAAAGTAGAAAGCCGCAAAGGCGATGTCACCATCGATTGTGATGAGCAGCCGTTCAAGGCGAACATTGAAAAGATTCCGACGCTCAAACCGGCGTTCAGCAAAACCGGCACGGTGACGGCGGCGAATTCGTCGTCGATTTCCGACGGCGCCGCCGCGCTCGTCATGATGCGCGAGTCGACGGCCAGGCGTCTCGGCGTCGAGCCGATTGCCCGCGTGGTCGGCCACTCGACTTTCGCGCAGGAACCGGCAAAGTTCACCACCGCGCCGGTCGGCGCGATTCGCAAGCTGTTCGAGAAAAACGGCTGGCGCGCGGACGAAGTCGATCTGTATGAGGTCAACGAAGCATTTGCCGTCGTGACGATGGCGGCCATGAAAGAACACCATCTGCCGCACGAGAAGGTCAATGTGAATGGCGGCGCCTGTGCGCTCGGCCATCCGATCGGCGCGTCGGGTGCGCGGATTCTGGTCACGCTGATCGGCGCGCTGAAGAAACGTGGACTGAAGCGGGGCGTTGCGACGCTGTGCATCGGCGGCGGCGAAGCTACGGCGATGGGTATCGAACTGGTTTAACCCGCGTTTTTAAAGCGCGCTGTTTGACGGCTTGCTGAGGTATTCGATGAAGACAGTGTTGATCGTCGGTGCGTCGCGCGGCATCGGCCAGGAGTTTGCACGGCAGTACAGGAAGAGCGGCTGGCGCGTGCTCGCCACCGCGCGCGACGGCGCCGTGCTCGATGCATTGAAGGCACTCGGCGCCGAAACTTTTTCGCTCGACGTGAGCGCGCCGGAAGAAATCGCCGCACTCGGCTGGAAGCTCGACGGTGAACGGCTCGATGCGGCGATCCTGGTGTCGGGCGTTTATGGCCCGCGCACGGAAGGCATCGAGACGATCACCGCCGAAGACTTCGACCACGTCATGCACACCAATGTGCGCGGGCCGATGCAATTGATGCCGATCCTGCTGCCGCTCGTCGAAGAAGCTGGCGGCGTGTTCGCGGTGATCTCCAGCAAGATGGGCAGCATCGGCGATGCAAGCGGCACGACCGGGTGGCTGTATCGAGCGAGCAAGGCGGCGTTGAACGACGCGCTGAAACTCGCCTCGCTGGAAGCGAAGCGCGCCGCGTGCGTTTCGTTGCATCCGGGCTGGGTGCGCACCGATATGGGCGGCGCGCAGGCGGCGATCGATCCGGCACGCAGCGTCACCGGCATGCGTGAAGTGCTGGCGCAGGCCGCCGCGGCGCACGACGAGTTTAATGGCCGCTTCTATCAATACGACGGCACGCTGCTCGACTGGTGAGCAACGAGCCGGCAAGGAGACACACTCATGGTGCTTGATCAGGATCATTTGATGGTCCGCGATGCGCTGCGCACCTTCGTGCGCGAAGCGATCACGCCGCACGCGGCAGCATGGGACCGCGAGCGCACTTTTCCGAAGGATGTGCATCGGCAACTCGCGGAGCTCGGCGCATACGGCGTGCTGGTGCCCGAAGCGTATGGCGGCGCCGGCATGGACGCGCTGGCGCTCGCGCTGATTCTCGAAGAAATCGCTGCCGGCGACGGTGGCACCTCGACGGCTATCTCCGTCAACAACTGCCCGGTGTGCAGCATTCTGCTGACCTATGGCAACGACGCGCAGAAACGCGACTGGCTAACGCCGCTCGCGCGCGGCGAGATGCTTGGCGCGTTTTGCCTGACCGAACCGCAAGCCGGTTCCGACGCATCCGCGTTGCGCACCACCGCCACACGCGATGGCGATGCGTATGTGCTGAACGGCGTCAAACAATTCATCACGAGCGGCAAGAACGGCAACGTCGCGATCGTGATGGCCGTGACCGATAAAGCCGCGGGCAAGCGCGGCATCAGCGCGTTCATCGTGCCTACCGACACGAACGGCTACGTTGTCGCGCGAGTCGAGGACAAGCTCGGCCAGCATTCGTCGGATACGGCGCAGATCATTTTCGAGGACTGCCGCGTGCCGGCAGCGAATCTGATCGGCGCGGAAGGCGAAGGCTATCGGATCGCGTTGTCGGGGCTGGAAGGCGGCCGCATCGGTATCGCGGCGCAAAGCGTCGGCATGGCGCGCGCCGCGTTCGAAGCGGCGCTGAGTTACGCGAAGGAGCGAGAGAGCTTCGGCGCGCCGCTCTTTTCGCACCAGGCCGTGCAATTCCGCCTCGCCGACATGGCGACGCAACTCGAAGCCGCGCGGCAGTTGATCTGGCACGCCGCGTCGTTGAAAGACGCCGGCCAACCGTGCCTGACCGAAGCCGCGATGGCCAAGCTGTTCGCGTCCGAAGCCGCCGAGCGCATCTGTTCGGCCGCCTTACAGATTCATGGCGGCTACGGCTACCTGAGCGATTTTCCGGTCGAGCGGATTTACCGCGACGTGCGTGTCTGCCAGATCTATGAAGGCACCAGCGACATCCAGAAAATTTTGATCGCGCGCGGTCTTGGCTGAAAGTCTGATGAATAAACAACTGTTGTCGATGCAACGACCATCCGATTGTCCGTGCGGCGGCGCTGCGCCTGACCAGCGCAGCGGTGTCAAGGCGCCGCGCTTCGCCCAGTGCTGCGGCCGCTATATCGACGGCGGCGAAGCGGCGCCACGGGCGCTCGAACTGATGCGTTCGCGCTATAGCGCGTATGTTTTGGGCGCAACTGACTATCTGCGCGCCACGTGGGCGCCGCACACCCGCCCCGCCGATCTCGACGCAGACCCGGCCGCACCCGACGCGCCGCGTTGGCTCGGACTGCAGATCAAGGCTTTTGCCGAAACCGACGCCGATCACGCGACGGTCGAGTTCGTCGCGCGCTACAAGGTGGGTGGCCGTGCGCATCGGTTGCACGAACTGAGCCGCTTCGTTCGCGGCGATGACGGCCGCTGGCGCTACGTCGACGGCGACGTCAGCGAATAAAGTCCCTTTCTGCCCCTTACAAACCGCCGCAGCGTCCTTACGCCACGCTCACATATGGCCCTGATAGCAGGGCCATTTTTTCTGTTGGCGCGATGCCACAGGACCCGCGCCACGCCTGATTGCTTCGGTGCGCCAAACACTCGTGAAGCCTGCAGCGACCGGCCTCACGCGACCAAACGGCACGCGGAAATTTTTGCGGCGCGGGTTCTCCTTGATTGCACAAAACAAAATTGTCGTGCCAGGATGGGGCCGTAGCTTCATGACGTCACGTTGCGAGAGCCGGTCCATACCAACTCCGCAAAATGCGCAGGAGGCCCTGCCAGGCACCAGACAGTGTGGTTCCGGCGGCGGTTTTCAGGCAGCAGCCGTGGCGCTCATCATCGGCGCGTGGGGTCGCGTCGGCCGTTTGGGTTCATCCCGTGCGATCTCGATTAGCGTGCGTGCGCCTCTGGCGCACTCCGTACGCGAGTGTGTTTTTGTTTGTCGAAAACCTGCCCGAAAGGCAAATGTCAGCAATGACTTTCGACAGATAGACACCACGGTGTTCAGGGCAGGTTTTTGAGGCAGGTGCGTGAATGGTGTTCAGCAAGGTTCTGACGAAGTGTGCGGTGATCTGTGCGGCGGCTACGTGCGCTGTCGCACTCGCGCACGCCGACCCGCTCGCGGACACCCAGCCGGGACCTTTGACCCGCGCACACGTGCCGCGCATCGCGCTCGACGACGACGTCTATCTGCCCACCGCCGGTCTGAACGAACAGATCATCCGCGTACCGGTCGACGCAGCCGGCACGGTCACTCTCGAAACGACGATCTATAAACCGGACGGCGCTGGCCCGTTTCCGATGATCGTTTTCAACCACGGCAAGATCCCCGGCGATCCGCACACGCAGGAACGCAGCGACCCGCTGCCGTTCGCGCGCGAATTCGTGCGCCGCGGCTACGTGGTGGTGGCGCCGAACCGCCAGGGTTTCGGCCATTCGGATGGCGTGTATCAGCAGGATGGCTGCGATGTCGAGAAGAACGGCATCGGCCAGGCCGGCGATGTCGCCGCGACGATCGACTTCATGTCGAAGCAGCCTTACGTGGACGCCACGCATATCGTCGTGGCCGGCACCTCGCACGGCGGTCTTGCGACGATGGCGTACGGCACGCAGGCAGCGCCGGGCGTGCGGGCGCTGATCAATTTCTCGGGCGGCTTGCGGCAGGACGCGTGCAGCGACTGGCAGGGCAACCTGACGCGTGCGTTCGGCGCGTATGGCGAGAAGACCAAGGTGCCGTCGCTGTGGATGTATGGCGATAACGATTCGGTGTGGAACGCGCCGTTGGTGGCGGGCATGTATGCCGCTTATGGCGCGCACGGCGCGAGTGCGAAGATGGTGGATTTCGGCAACTACAAGAATGACGCGCATCGGCTGGTCGGGGATCGTGATGGCGTGCATGTGTGGTGGCCGACTGTCGAGGCTTTCCTGGCGCAGGTGGGTATGCCCACTGGCGTGCAGTATCGTGTGTCGGATCCGTCCATGCCTAAGGCTAGTGGGTTTGCTGCTGTCGATGCGGTCGACGCCGTGCCGTTTGTCGATGAAGCCGGGCGGAATGGGTATCGGAATTTCTTGCATCAGTTTCCTAGTCGGGCGTTTGCTGTTTCTGACTCGGGGGCCTGGTCGTGGGCTGAAGGTGGCGATGATCCGATGTCGGTCGCGGTCGCGAATTGTCAGAAGCAGTCGTCTGCGCCTTGCCGGTTGTATGCGGTGAATAGCTCCGTTGTTTGGGGCGATCAGTCTTCGCAGACGGCTGATGGTGGGGCTCCTGCTATTGGTGCCGATGCTCGGCGGGCTATTGCTAGTCGTGAATAAGAGTTAGGCTTGTTTTTGCCTGCTCGGCGGGTTTTTGCTTCTCTGTGTTCTCTCTCTGGCTTTGGCCTTTCCTTGAATTCGCGGTGGTCTATTAGCGTTGCCCCTGTGCGGGACGGCACCTACTTTCTTTGCCGCGGCAAAGAAAGTAGGCAAAGAAAGCCGCTTCACACCGCTAGCCCATAAGCGGGGCCCTCGGCTTGGAGGGCGCAGTGGTGCATCTGGAATCCGTGTTCTCGCACATTCCGCGTCAGTGACAACGCGCTCATTCTTCGGCGGCGCTGCGCGCGCCGTCGCGGTCATTCATCAACCATCGGTTGCTCTTCTGCTTCAGTACTTACTGGGCTGCCCCAGATTTCTGTCCCATTCTCCATCGTCCACCGCTTCGCGTCACCCCAACTGACACCAAGACCCATCGCGCACAAAAACCCGAATGGTTTAAGCGCCCCTTCTGGCGAGCGCGCAGCGCGAGGCGGGAGGTATGACAGCCTTGTCACTCGCGCCGACTGTGCGAGGGCACAGATTCCAGATGCACCACTACCGTGGCTGCGCGAGGGACCCGCTTATGGGCTGGCGGTGTGAAGCCGCTTTCTTTGCCTACTTTCTTTGCGGCAAGCAAAGAAAGTAGGTGCCGCCCCGCACAGGGGCAACGCTAATACACCACAAAGAACTCAAGGAAAGGCCAACGCCCTCAGAGCACACGGAAAGCAAACCCAAGCGCCGAAGCAGCCCAAAACCCCAAATCCCCACCAGTAAGTTGCAACTACTTTGCCGTCGTCAACTCCGCCGATCAGAGACCTTCATCCAGAAACAGAAACCACCTGCACCGAACATCGCCAAACCCCAGCGCCGCAGGCAAAACCGCCACCCGAACCCCTAGTGCACAGCACGAAATAAACCGCTAATCTCGACCCCGCAAGCCCGCCAAGGGCCGCGCGCAGCGCAAACAAATCCGCGCCACGCGCCTGAAAAATGGCCCTAAAAAGCCACGCCGCGCAGCGGCAAAAAGCATCCCTGGAGCACCCTTTGGAAAAGTCAGCAACACCACCAGCATCCCCCGAAGACTGGATCGCCCGCAGCCTCCGCGCCGTCTGGCACCCCTGCACGCAGATGAAGCACCACGAGCGCCTGCCGCTCATCCCCGTCGCGCGCGGCCAGGGCGCCTGGCTCTACGACCGCGCCGGCCGCCGTTATCTGGATGCCATCAGCTCCTGGTGGGTCAACCTGTTCGGCCACGCCAACCCGCGCATCAACGCGGCGCTGAAAGACCAGCTCGACACGCTCGAACACGCCATGCTCGCCGGCTGCACGCACGAACCGGCCATCGAACTCGCCGAGCGCCTCAGCGCGCTCACGAACAACACGCTAGGCCACGCGTTCTTCGCGTCAGATGGCGCATCCGCGGTCGAAATCGCCCTGAAGATGAGCTTCCACTCGTGGCGCAACCGCGGTTTCGCCGACAAGCAGGAATTCGTCTGCATCGCCAACAGCTATCATGGCGAAACCATCGGCGCGCTCGGCGTCACCGATGTCGCGCTCTTCAAGGACGCCTACGATCCGCTGATCCGCCACGCGCACGTCGTGGCATCGCCCGACGCGCGCCTTGCGCAACCAGACGAAACCGGCGCTGATGTCGCCCGCCGTGCGCTCGATAACGTTCGCTCGCTATTCGAAGCGCGCGCCGCGAAAATCGCCGCGCTGATCGTCGAGCCGCTGGTGCAGTGCGCGGCCGGCATGGCCATGCACGACGCGTCGTATATCGCGGGATTGCGCGCCTTGTGCGACCAGTACGGCGTGCATCTGATCGCCGACGAAATCGCCGTCGGCTGCGGACGCACCGGCACCTTCTTCGCCTGCGAACAGGCCGGCATCTGGCCGGACTTCATCTGTCTGTCGAAAGGCATCAGCGGCGGCTATCTGCCGCTCTCGATCGTGCTGTCGCGCGACGAAATCTTCGCGGCCTTCTATCACGACGACACCGCGCGCGGCTTCCTGCACTCACATTCGTACACCGGCAATCCGCTCGCCTGCCGCGCGGCGCTCGCCACGCTCGATCTGTTCGCGAGCGACAACGTGCTCGCCGTCAACGCGCAAAAATCCGCGAAGCTGAAAGCCGCGCTCGCGCCGCTAGCCGAGCACGAGCAAGTCCGCAATCTACGCCAGTGCGGCACGCTCTTCGCATTCGACGCCGTGATCGACGACGCCCAGCAAGCCAAAACATTCTCGCGCCGCTTCTTCGAAAACGCGTTGCAGCGCGAACTGCTGCTGCGCCCGATTTCGACCACGGTGTATCTGATGCCTCCTTATATCCTCGACGACGAAGAACTCGCGCTGCTCGCCTCGCGCACGCGCGAAACCTTCGAAGCCACGCTCGCGGAGACCCGCTAATGCACCTGCTCGACACACTCGCCGAAGGGCTGAAGGACATCGACGCGCGCGGCCTGCGCCGTCGCCGCCGCACCGCCGACACGCCGTGCGCGGCGCACATGACCGTCGATGGCCGCGCAATCATCGGCTTCGCCAGTAACGACTATCTCGGTCTCGCCGCGCATCCGCAACTCATCGCGGCGATCGCTGAAGGCGCGCAGCGTTATGGCGCGGGCAGCGGCGGCTCGCATCTGCTCGGCGGCCACTCGCGCGCGCATGCGCAACTCGAAGACGATCTCGCGGAATTCGCCGGCGGCTTCGTCGACAACGCGCGCGCGCTCTACTTCAGCACCGGCTACATGGCGAATCTCGCCACGCTCACCGCGCTCGCGGGCCGCGGCACGACGCTCTTCTCCGATGCGCTGAATCACGCGTCGCTGATCGACGGCGCGCGCCTGTCCCGGGCCGACGTGCAGATCTACCCGCACTGCGACACGGAAGCGCTGAGCGCGATGCTCGAAGCCTCGGAGGCCGATGTCAAAGTGATCGTCTCCGATACCGTCTTCAGCATGGACGGCGATATCGCGCCGTTGCCGCGTCTGCTCGAACTCGCGGAGCAACACGGCGCATGGCTGATCGTCGACGACGCGCACGGCTTCGGCGTGCTCGGTCCGCAAGGCCGCGGCGCGATCGCGCAAGCCGCGCTGCGTTCGCCGAATCTCATTTCGATCGGCACGCTCGGCAAAGCCGCCGGCGTCTCCGGCGCGTTCGTCACGGCGCATGAGACGGTGATCGAGTGGCTCGTGCAGCGCGCGCGTCCGTACATCTTCACCACGGCGTCGGTGCCGGCCGCGGCGCACGCGGTGTCGGCGAGCTTGCGCATCATCGGTGGCGAGGAAGGCGACGCGCGGCGCGCGCATCTTCAGCAACTGATCGAACGCACGCGCGCCATGTTGAAGGCCACGCCGTGGTTGCCGGTCGACTCGCATACTGCCGTGCAGCCGCTCATCATCGGCGCGAACGATGCCACGCTCGACATCGCGGCCACGCTCGACCGCGCGGGTCTGTGGGTGCCGGCGATCCGTCCGCCGACCGTACCCAGCGGCACGTCGCGTTTGCGTATTTCGCTGTCGGCCGCGCACTCGCAAGCGGACCTCGACCGGCTCGAAGCGGGCTTGCAGCAACTGGGAGTGAAGGCGGCATGAGCGGCTTGAATCAAAATGCGCTGTCCTTATTCGTCACCGGCACCGATACGGAAATCGGCAAGACGTTCGTCTCGTCGGCGCTGTTGCGCGGCTTCGTCCGCGAAGGCCTGCAAGCGGCCGCGATGAAGCCGATCGCCGCCGGCGCACTCGAACTGAACGGCGTGCTGCACAACGAAGACGCGGACCAACTCGACGCCGCCTCGAACGTGTTGCTGCCGCCCGCGATGCGCACGCCGTATCTGCTGAAGGAACCGGCCGCGCCGCATATCGCGGCCGCGCTGGAAAACGTGACGTTCGATCTCGAGCACATCGTCGATTGTCACGCCCAGGCTCTGAAGCGCGCGGAGATCGTGGTTGTGGAAGGCGTCGGCGGCTTTCGTGTGCCGTTGACGGCCACGCAGGACACCGCCGATCTCGCCGTCGCATTGAAGCTGCCGGTCGTGCTGGTGGTCGGCATGCGGCTCGGCTGCATCAGCCATGCGCTGCTGACCGCCGAGGCGATCGCCGCGCGCGGGCTCATGCTCGCCGGCTGGGTCGCGAACCGCATCGATCCGGACATGACGTTCCCCGACGAAAACATCGCATCGATCCGCGAGCATCTGGCACGTGAATACGACGCGCCATTGCTCGGCATCGTGCCGAATCTGAAACCAGCGTCGCCCGAACTTGCGGCAGACCAACTCGACATCAACCGGCTTTTGCAGACGCTGCGGCACACGCAAACGCATTCGCAGCGGTAAAAAACTCACATATCCATCCATGAGGATTGACGACATGACGCAACTGAACATCGCTCCCACGCCCGCCGACACAGCCGCGGCAAACAACAATGCCAACGCCGCAGCCGGCGCGAAACAGGTCGCGCGCTGGCGCGTCGCCGACATCGTCGCGTTGTACGAACTGCCGTTCAACGACCTGATGTTCAAGGCACAGCAAACGCATCGCGAGCATTTCGATGCGAACACCGTGCAACTGTCCACGCTGCTGTCCATCAAGACCGGCGGCTGCGAGGAGGATTGCGCGTACTGTCCGCAGTCGGTGCATCACGACACGGGCCTGCAAGCCGACAAGCTGATGCCGGTCGACGAAGTGCTCGCCGCCGCCAAGGTCGCCAAGGAAAACGGCGCGACGCGCTTCTGCATGGGCGCCGCGTGGCGTAATCCGAAAGACCGTCACCTCGAACCGATCAAGGACATGATTCGCGGCGTGAAAGCCATGGGTCTGGAAACCTGCGTGACGCTAGGCATGCTCGAAACGCATCAGGCGCAAGGGCTGCGCGAAGCGGGCCTCGACTATTACAACCACAACCTGGATACGTCGCCGGAGTTCTACGGACAGATCATTTCGACGCGCACGTATCAGGACCGCCTCGACACGCTCGAACGCGTGCGCGATGCGGGTATCAACGTGTGCTGCGGCGGGATTGTCGGCCTGGGCGAATCGCGCCGTGAGCGCGCTGGCCTGATCGCGCAACTGGCGAACATGGAGCCGTATCCGGAGTCGGTGCCCATCAACAATCTGGTGCAAG
The DNA here is from genome assembly GCF_046028095.1 of Paraburkholderia phytofirmans. Lineage (GTDB taxonomy): Bacteria > Pseudomonadota > Gammaproteobacteria > Burkholderiales > Burkholderiaceae > Paraburkholderia > Paraburkholderia phytofirmans_A. The sequence goes on along the minus strand of NZ_JAQQDJ010000001.1, from coordinate 537,652 downwards.
TGGAAGGCACGCCGCTGACCGGCACGGAGGCGATCGACCCGTTCGAATTCGTGCGTACGATCGCGATCGCGCGCATCACCATGCCGCGCGCGATGGTGCGTCTGTCGGCCGGCCGCGAGCAGATGGACGAAGCGTTGCAGGCGTTGTGCTTCCTCGCCGGCGCGAACTCGATTTTCTACGGCGATCAGTTGCTGACTACCAGCAACCCGCAAGCAGAAGCGGACCGCAAGCTGCTCGAGCGTCTCGGCATTCGCGCCGAAGCCGCGCAGCAAATGCCGCTCGATCAAAGCGGCTGCGAACATGGCTGCGATAAGCACGCTGCGCCGAACTAAGCGCATCTGCCGCGTGCGATAAAGCACGCTAAATAAAAAAGGCTGCCTCGTTTTTCGAGGCAGCCTTTTTGCTTATTGACGACGCTGAAAACCTACTTCTTATCCACGATGATCTGATCAAACGTCCCGCCATCGGAGAAGTGCGTTTGCTGCGCTTTCTGCCAGCTGCCGAACATCTCTTCCACGGTGAACGTCTTGATCGGCTTGAACTCCGCCACGTGCTTCGCGAGCACGGTCTTGTCACGCGGACGCAGATGATGCTGCGCGATGATCTCCTGCGCGGCCGGCGACCACAGGTAGTCGAGATACGCCTGCGCTTCCTTGCGCGTGCCGCGCTTGTCGACCACCTTGTCGACGATGGAAACCGGCGGCGCGGCCAGCAAACTGACCGACGGATACACCGCCTCGAAATTGCCCCCACCAACGCCCGTGTCCATCAGCGCGACTTCGTTTTCAAACGTCACCAGCACGTCGCCGATGCCGCGTTGCGTAAAGGTGGTCGTCGCGCCGCGGCCGCCCGTGTCGAGCACCGGCACGTTCTTGAAGATCTCTTTTTCGAAGTCGAGCGTCTGCGCATCGGTGCCGCCGTGCTGCTTGCGATAACCCCATGCGGCCAGATACGCGTAGCGTCCGTTACCTGAAGTCTTCGGATTGGCGATCACCACCTGCACGCCCGGCTTGGCGAGATCGTCCCAGTCCTTGATGTGCTTCGGATTGCCCTTGCGTACGAGGAACACCATCGTGGTGGTGTACGGCGCGCTGTCGTCCGGCAAGCGCGTACGCCAGTTGGCGGGCACCAGTTGACCTTTCTCGGCGAGCAGGTCGATGTCGTTCGGCTGGTTCATCGTCACCACGTCGGCCTGCAGGCCTTGCAGCACCGACAGCGCCTGCGCGCTCGACGCGCCGTGCGACTGGCGGATCGACACATTTTCGCCGCTCTTCTGCTTGTACGCCGCGATAAAGCCCGCGTTGATGTCCTTGTACAACTCGCGCGTCACGTCGTACGACACGTTGAGCAGCGATGTATCCGCGTGCGCCGTCGACATGCCCGCCAGCGCGAGCGTGATTGCCGTCATGCCGGCTGCCAGCCAGCGCGATGTCCCCGTCTTGCCTGCCATCTTGTCCCCGCCTATCGATGATGAAAACCAGTGGCCGCACGAACGTGCAGCGTGAAGCGGGATTCTAACGGATCGCTTACTTGGCCAGTGTTCGTTGCGTGCGTCACTCGATGTGCGAACGCTACAACTCAAACGCTCACACGAACGCGTGCTGTACAGCCTCGAACGACTCCTCGCGAAAGCGCAGCGGCGCCGCGCAATGCACGAGCGTATCGACGAAATATTTCGCGCGCGGCCACGGACCGAAACCGGCCGCGGTGTTGATATGCCCCGCGTCCCCGAGGTTGACGAACGCGCTGCCGAAACGCTGCGCGAGATCGCGCGAACCGGCGAGCGACATCCACGGATCGGTTTCGCTGCCGATCAGGATCGAGGGCACGCCGAGACGCCGCGCATCGAACGGTCCCGCAAAGGCGAATTTCTGCGGACTCGCGGGCGCCACGAACAGCACACCGACCACGTCGTTCGCGTACGAGGCCTGCTGCAACGCATGCGCGGTCGCGAGGCAACCGAAGCTATGCGCTGCCAGCACGAACGGCCCGCGCTCGCGCGCCAGCAAATCGCGCAACGATTTTGACCACACTGCGAGGTCCGGCGCGTCCCAGTCGGCTTGTTCGACGCGCAGCGAGCGCGCGAACTGACGCTCCAGCCAGGTCTGCCAGTGCGCGCCCTCGCTGCCGTGCAGACCGGGAACGGTGACGAGCCGCGGCGGCCATGTCGATTTGGTGCATGAAAGCATGTGTGTGCCTCGCTGCGAGAATCCGGGTAGTGATTGTCCCGCCCGGCGCCGCGCGGGCGAACCAAGTTTTTGTGCTTTGTTTATCGGGCAAATGCGCAGGCAAACGCACCGTCGGATAGGCGCCGCGCAGCGGAATGCTCACCAGCGAACCGCACGCCCGTACGCAAACGCGCGCGAATCGCGTCGAAAAAGTAGAATGAAGCCTATCCATAAAAGGAGGAGGCCTCATGCCGCAAGCGTCGTCCGCAACGCCGCAGCCGTCGCGCCGGTCATGCCGTGGCTTCTTCGTCTCCAGACCCGATCTCGCAGGCGCCTTCCGGACCGTATGAAAATCCTCTTCTACACGCCGCAATCCGATGCTGCCGCGTGGCTGCACGATCTTGCACGCGCACTGCCGCAAGCCGATCTGCGTGAATGGCAACCGGGCGACACTGCGCCGGCCGATTTTGCGGTCGTGTGGCGTCCGCCGCGCGAGATGCTGGCCGGCCGTGACGATCTGCGCGCGATCTTCAATCTCGGTGCGGGCGTCGACGCGATCCTCGCGCTCGAACACCAACAGCCCGGCACGTTGCCGCGCAACGCGCAGTTGATCCGGCTGGAGGACACCGGCATGGCGCCGCAAATGGCCGAGTATGCGACGCACGCGGTGCTGCGCTATCTGCGCCGTTTCGACGAATATCAGACGCTGCAAAAAGAGCGCCGCTGGGAAGTGCTCGAGCCGCATCCGCGTGACACTTTCACGGTGGGCGTGCTGGGGCTCGGCGTGCTCGGTGCGCATGTCGCACAAACGCTCGCGGCGTTCGGCGTGCCGGTGCGCGGCTACAGCCGCAGTCCGCGGCAGATCGACGGAATCACGACCTTCGCCGGTGAAGCGCAATTCGATGCGTTTCTCGACGGCGTGAAAGTGCTGGTCAATCTGCTGCCGCATACTCCGGAAACGGCCGATGTGCTGAACACGCGCACCTTCGCGAAGCTCGCGCACGGTGCATATCTGATCAACCTGGCGCGCGGCGGGCATCTGGTCGAACAGGATTTGCTCGACGCCATCGCGAGCGGGCGGATCACCGCCGCCACGCTCGACGTGTTCCGCGCAGAACCGTTGCCGCCGGATCATCCGTTCTGGCAGGAGCCGCGCATTACGATCACGCCGCACGTGTCCGCGCTGACGTTGCGCGAAGAAAGCGTGACCCAGGTCGCGCAGAAGATCACCGCGCTGGCGCGCGGCGAAACGATCAGCGGCGTGGTGAATATCGAACGCGGATACTGAACCCATCGAATCCAGTTGAAGGAGCGCCGCCACGCGCGGCGCCGACATAGGAGACACATCATGGCCCTACCCCAGCAAGTGAAAATCGTCGAAGTCGGTCCGCGTGACGGACTTCAGAACGAAAAAGACTTCGTGCCCACCGCGACCAAGATCGAGTTGATCAACCGTTTGTCGGCGGCGGGCTTCCGTAACGTCGAGGCCGCTTCGTTCGTGTCGCCGAAATGGGTGCCGCAGATGGCCGATGGCGCCGACGTGATGGCCGGCATCGAACGTCGTCCCGGCACGATCTACTCGGTGCTGACGCCGAATCTGCGCGGCTTCGAGGGCGCGCTCGCCGCGCGTGCCGACGAGATCGTGATTTTCGGCGCCGCTAGCGAAGCGTTTTCGCAGAAGAACATCAACTGCAGCATCGCGGAAAGCATCGATCGGTTCGCGCCGGTCGCGCAGGCGGCGAAGGAAAACGGTTTGCGGATTCGCGGCAGCGTGTCGTGCGCGCTCGGCTGTCCGTATCAGGGCGAAGTGCCGGTGGCGTCGGTGGTGGATGTAGTCCAGCGTTTTGCGGCGCTCGGCTGCGACGAGATCGATATCGCCGACACGATCGGCGTCGGCACGCCGAAGCGCACGCGTGAAGTGTTCGAGGCGGTCACGCAGGTGTTTCCGCGCGAGCGTCTATCCGGCCACTTCCACGACACCTATGGCCAGGCGCTCGCCAACATCTACGCGGCGCTGCAGGAAGGCATCGAGATTTATCACGCATCGGTGGCGGGCCTCGGCGGCTGTCCGTATGCGAAGGGCGCGACCGGCAACGTCGCGACCGAAGACGTGCTGTATCTGATGAACGGCCTCGGCATTCAGACCGGCATCGACCTCGCGCAAGTCGTCGCGATCGGCGATTTCATCTCGACGTCGATCGGCCGGCCCAATGTTTCGCGCGCCGGTAAAGCGCTGCTCGCCAAAGCACGCAGCGAAGCGGCCAACTGCGTCTAACGCTGGCGCAATGCGGCCGCTCACCACTCACGCAATCAACAGGACCTGAAACGATGACGGACCACGCTTCTCTCGAATCCGACGATCTCACCGCGCTGCCCGACTCGGCGCGCCGCGTCGCGCTGCTGTTGCGCGAACGCGGTCACGCGGGCCGGATCGTGATGCTGCCGGAAACCGGCAAGACCTCCGCCGAAGCCGCCGCGGGACTCGGCTGTTCGGTCGCGCAGATCGCCAAGTCGATCCTGTTTCGCCGCCGTGAAGACGACGCGCCGGTATTGGTGATCGCGAGCGGCGCGAATCGTGTGGATGAAAAGAAAGTCGCTGCGCAGGTCGGCGAGATCGGCCGTGCGGACGCGAAGTTCGTCCGCGAAAAAACCGGCTATGCGATCGGCGGCGTCTGCCCGATCGGTCATGCGACCGAGCCGGTCACGCTAATCGATGCCGATCTGCTGGAACTCGACAGTCTGTGGGCCGCCGCGGGTCATCCGCACGCGGTGTTCAATCTAACCGCGCAAGAGCTGATTGCGCTGACGGGCGCGCCGGTGATCGACGTCGCGCTGCGCGAGACGGCGTGACGCGATGACGATGATGACAGCGGGCCTCGATAACGAAGATCACCACGCCGTACCGTCGCCCTGCATCAACGTGTGCAGGATGGACGCGTCGACGGGCTGGTGCGAAGGATGCCTGCGCACCATCGACGAAATCGCCGGCTGGTCGTTATTCGACGACGACGCGAAGCGCGCGGTCTGGGACGCGATCGAGCTTCGCCACGCGGAGTTCGTCGCTAATCAGACGAAGGTGCGGCGATGAACGCCGCGCCGCGCATCGTCACGGTTGGCGAAACGTTCAGTTCGACGCTGGAGTTGTCGGCAGAGTCGGTGAAGTCGTTCGCCGCGCTCGTCAATGATCACAACCCGCTGCATCACGACGAAGCGTATGCCGCGCAAAGCCGCTTCGGCGGCCTCATCGCGTCCGGCACTCAACCGACCGCGCATTTCATGGCGCTGCTGGCAACGCACTACTCGACCTACGCGCAACCGCTCGGTCTCGACTTCGATATCAAGCTGAAGAAAGCCGTCCACGCGAACGACACGCTCACGATCACGTGGCGCGTGAAGCATGCTTACTGGAAGCCGAGTCTGAACGGCGATCTGACGCATCTTGAAGGCTCGGTCGTGAACCAGCGTGGCGAGACGATGTTGATCGGTTCGTCGACGATTCTGGTGATGCCGAAACCCGAAGCGTCCGCGAACGCAGACGCAAGCGCAAGCGCAAACGTAGCGCCCAATTCGCCATGATCGCGCTACCGGAATCGATTCGGGTTTTCGAACGCGGCTGGCTCTCGTCGAACAACGTGCTGCTGGTGGACGACGCCTGCGCCGCGCTGGTCGATACCGGCTACGCCACGCACGCGCCGCAAACGCTCGCCCTCGTGCGGCAAGCGCTCGGCGCGCGGCCGCTCGATCTGATCGTCAACACGCATCTGCATTCGGACCATTGCGGCGGCAATGCGCTCCTGCAGGCGACGTGGCCGTGCCGCACCTTTATTCCGGCCTCGGAGGCCGGCGCCGTGCGCGACTGGGACGAAACGCGCCTGACGTTTCGCGCCACCGGCCAGACCTGCGAGCGCTTCACCTTCACCGGAACGATCGCGCCCGGCACGCCCTTGCGGCTCGGCGCGCTCGATTGGGATGTGCTCGGCGCGCCCGGCCACGATCCGCATTCGCTGATGCTTTACTGCGCGGACGAACGCATCCTGATCAGCGCGGACGCGCTGTGGGAAAACGGCTTCGGCGTGATCTTTCCCGAACTGGAAGGCGAAAGCGGGTTTGCTGAGGAGCAAGCCGTGCTGGAAGCCATTGCGAAGCTCGACGTGCGTCTCGTGATACCCGGCCATGGCGCACCCTTCACGAATGTCGAACAGGCGCTTGAACGCGCGTTTTCGCGTGTTGCGTGGCTGCGCGCCGATCCCGCGCGCAATGCAAAGAACGCGCTGAAGGTGCTGATCGTGTTCAAACTGCTCGAAGTCCGCGCGATGCACTTCGACACCTTATTGCAGATGCTCGACGACGCCAGCGTGATGCGCGCCGCGGCGTCGATGCTCAAGCCGCGTGGCGAATGGCCCGTGTTGCTGAAGCAGATCGTCGAGGAACTGGCGGCCAGGAATGGGCCGCTGGAAGTGGATGGCGCGAGCATCGTCGCGCGCGCGGCCTGACGCGCCGCCGCTGACAGAGGCAAAGCGGGATATCGTCGACACAAAAAGAAAGCCGCTCAACCCTTGCAGGCGAGCGGCGGAAATTCTGTCGGACGTGATCAGCGTCAAGACGCATGATACGCGCGCCTGTTTTTTGACCGCATCGGTGATTTCCCTACAGAAGTTTGACGCGCGCTTTCAAAGCCGCCTACAACACGTCACGTTACGAGGCCCCGTAGTCGCGCGTCTTTCGCTTCATTACTGATATGAATAATTTGCGCATCCGGTTACTCGGGAATCCGTAGCATTGTGATTCGCCACAAGGACGCAACGCCCGTCAGGTCGACGACAGGCGCTTTTGCGGCACGATCCGCCAGCCGAGATTGACGCCGGCTGCCGCCACCAGAATCAGCACCGCCCCCAGCACCTGAATCCACGCAAGCGTTTGCCCGAACGCAACCCGGTCGACGATGATCGCCACCACCGGATAGATGAACGAGAGCGCGCCCGTCATCGAAGTCGGCAGCTTCTGGATCGCGCCGTACAGCAGCACGTACATGAGTCCGGTATTGACGATGCCGAGCACGATCAATTCGAGCCACTGCACGCTGGTGGTGGGCAACGCATCGAAGCGCACGAACGGCGCGAGCATCAGCACGCCGAGCGACACCTGGATCAACGCGATCAGATGCGGCGGCGTGCCCTTGAGCCGCTTCGTAATGATCGACGACACCGCGTACATTGCCGCCGCGCCCACCGCGTATGCGACGCCGACCAGATATTGCCCCGGCACCGCCAGCACCGCCGGTTCGACCTTCACGACGAACACGAGGCCGATAAACGCGATCACCAGCCACGCGACCGTCGACGCGCTGATGCGCTCGCGGAACACCAGCGCGCCGAGCGCCACCAGCATGAACGGCTGCGTGTTGTAGACCGCCGTCGCCATCGAGATCGACGCGCGCGAATACGCGGCGAACAGCAACACCCAGTTGATGACGATTGCCGCGCCGCCGAGCAAGGCGAGGCCGAGCATCTTCCAGGAGAACAGCTTGCGCTGAAACAGCCCGAGTAAGGCGCACACGAGCGCGAGCGTCGCGCCGCCGAAAACGCAGCGGAAGAACACGACATTGAACGGGCTTTGCTGCGACGACACCACCAGCCAGCCGATGGTGCCGGACATCAGCATGGCCATGGTCATTTCCGCGGCTCCGCGGCGGATTTCATTTGACGCCATGATTCGATCCTCGAATTGATTCCTGCATGACGAGCAGTGTAATTAATCCGATCGTCCGAATACATGGCTAAACTTAAGCGTTCTCGCGACGCAACCTAATAATCGAAGGCCGTCATGACCAAGCGCCTTGTTCCTCCTACGCCCGCCCCGCTCGACGAAACCGACCGGGCGCTCCTCGCCGCGCTCGCGCAAGACGCCCGTCAACCGGTCAGCGAACTGGCGCGTCAGGTCGGCCTGTCGGCGCCGAGCACGGCGGAGCGCGTGCGCAGGCTCGAAGCGCAAGGCGTGATCGAGCGCTTCACGGTGCAGATCGATCCGCGCGCGCTCGGCTACACGCTGCAGGCCATCGTGCGCGTGAAGCCGCTGCCCGGTCAGTTGCATCTGGTGGAAGAGGTGATCCGGCGGATTCCGGAGTTCGTCGAATGCGACAAGGTGACGGGCGACGATTGCTTCATCTGCCGCCTGTATCTCCATTCGATCGAGCAGCTCGACGAGATTTTGTCGAAGGTCACCGAGCGCGCGGAGACCAGCACCGCAATCGTCAAGTCGACGCCGGTCGCGCGCCGTTTGCCGCCGCTCGGTTGAGCCAGGCGCGGGGCGCGGGCGCGGCGTCACCTGTGAATGAAACGAACGGAAAGGCTTACTGTTCGACCGCTTCGAAGAAGGACAGCATTTCGGCGACCAGTTCGTCCGGCGCTTCTTCGGGTATGTAGTGTCCGCAAGACAGCGCACGGCCGCTTACGTCGCGCGCCACATGACGCCATTCCGCCAGCGCGTCGAAGCATTTCTCGATCACACCTTTGTCGCCCCACAGCACGCGCAGCGGGCAGCCGATCTTGAGACCGCGCTCGATGTCGGCGCGATCGTGTTCCAGGTCGATGCTCGCCGACGCGCGGTAGTCCTCGCACATCGCGTGAATCGCGTCCGGTTGCGCGAGGGCCGCGCGATAGGCGTCGAGCGCGGCGGGCTCGAACGGCGCGAGACCCGCATGACGGCTGCCCATCACCGCGTCGACATAGGCGGCCGGATTCGCGCTGATCAGCGTTTCAGGCAGCGGCTCCGGCTGGATCAGGAAGAACCAGTGGAAGTAATGCGTCGCAAAGGTGCGGTCGGTGGCTTCGTACATCGCGAGCGTCGGCGCAATGTCGAGCAGCATAAGACGCTCGACGGCATCCGCATGATCGAGCGCCATGCGATGCGCGACGCGCGCGCCGCGATCGTGCGCGCACACGAGAAAACGTTCGAAGCCGAAATGGCGCATCACGGCAACCTGATCGGCCGCCATCACGCGCTTGGAATACGGCGTGTGCGCGGCGTCGCTCGGCGGCTTGCCCGACGCGCCGTAGCCGCGCAGGTCCGTGGCGATCACCGTGAAATGCTCGGCCAGTTGCGCGGCGCACTTCTGCCAGATCAGATGCGACTGCGGATGACCGTGCAGCAACAGAAGAGGCGGCCCCGCCCCGCCCTTCACTCCAAAAATATCGACATCGCCCACGGCGACGCGAAAGGGCGTGAAATTCTCGAAGGCCATGGCGTCTCTCTCGTGATTTTGGAGTCCCTGCATTGTAAAAGCCCGATGTGTTCACGCGAGGTGGGATAGCCCACGCAAGCATAGAACCTGAACACTCCTTCCAACTGTTCTAAACAACCCAATCGAACGCGCTCGCCGCGCTTCGCCTATAATCGAACGACCGTTCTTAAATTTTCGGATGGCTGCAGCGGATGAAAGCGCCGCGAGCCATGTGCCGCTAAACTCAGTCATCGCCGGGCGCGCAACGACGCACCGGCCCGCTCAAATCAGGAGACACGCACTATGGCACTGCCCGCCGTCCTGCAAAAACTCGCGCTGCCCGTCGTCGCTTCGCCGATGTTCATCGTCAGCTATCCCGAACTCGTGCTGGCTCAATGTAAGGCTGGAATCGTCGGCTCGTTTCCCGCGCTGAATGCCCGTCCGGCTGAACTGCTCGACGAATGGCTCACCCAGATTCAGGCGCAGCTCGCCGAGCACAAAGCGGCTAACCCCGATGCGGTCATCGGGCCGATCGCCGTCAATCAGATCGTCCATCAATCGAATACGCGGCTCGAACACGACGTGCGCGTATGCGTCGAACACAAGGTGCCGATTTTCATCACGAGCCTGCGGGCGCCGGCGCGAGAAATTGTCGATGCGGTGCATAGCTACGGCGGCATCGTGCTGCACGACGTGATCAATCTGCGCCATGCGCAGAAGGCGCTGGAAGCGGGCGTCGACGGTCTGATCCTGGTCGCGTCCGGCGCGGGCGGCCATGCGGGCACGACCTCGCCGTTCGCGCTGGTCGGCGAAGTGCGGCGCATATTCGACGGCCCGATCGTACTGTCGGGTTCGATCGCCAACGGCGGCTCGATTCTCGCCGCTCAGGCGATGGGCGCGGACCTCGCCTACATGGGCACGCGCTTCATCGCGACCAAGGAAGCGCACGCGGTCGACAGCTACAAGCAGGCGATCGTCAATTCCACGGCGTCGGACATCATCTACACGAACCTGTTCACCGGCGTGCACGGCAACTACATCCGCGAAAGTATCGTGAACGCGGGGCTGGACCCGGACGCACTGCCGGAATCGGACAAGAGCGCGATGAACTTCGGCAGCGATAAGGCGAAGGCGTGGAAGGATATCTGGGGCGCGGGCCAGGGCGTCGGTTTGATGGACGATGTGCCGAGCGTGGGCGAGTTGGTGCAGCGGTTGACGAAGGAATATGACGACGCGAAGGCGCGGCTCGGGATTGCGCGCTGAGGTGGTGCGCCCCGGCCTGACTCGGCCGGGGTTACGCACAGCCTGACTTACATATTGCGGCGGTACTGCCCGCCCACTTCAAACAACGCGTGCGTGATCTGCCCGAGCGAGCAGACACGCACGACGTCCATCAGCACCGCAAACACGTTTTCATCGTCGATCACCGCGCGCTTCAGGCGTTCCAGCGCAGCGGGCGCCGCGTCGCGATGCTGCGCCTGGAAAGCGCGCAGACGTTGCAACTGGCTCTGTTTTTCGTCGTCGGTGGAACGGGCTAGTGCGATCGGCTGCGGCGCCTCATGCGGATGCGCGCTCAAAAACGTATTCACGCCGACGATCGGATACGAGCCGTCATGCTTGCGATGCTCGTACAACATCGACTCGTCCTGAATGCGTCCGCGCTGATAGCCGGTTTCCATCGCGCCGAGCACGCCGCCGCGCTCGGTCAGCCGGTCGAATTCGGCGAGCACCGCCTCTTCCACCAGGTCGGTCAGTTCCTCGATCACGAAGCTGCCCTGATTCGGATTCTGATTCTTTGCGAGCCCCCATTCACGATTGATGATCAACTGGATCGCCACCGCGCGGCGCACGGAATCTTCGGTGGGCGTGGTGATCGCTTCGTCGAAGGCATTTGTGTGAAGGGAATTGCAGTTGTCGTAGATCGCGATCAGCGCCTGCAGCGTGGTGCGGATATCGTTGAAGTCGATCTCCTGCGCATGCAGGCTGCGGCCCGACGTCTGCACGTGATACTTGAGCTTCTGGCTGCGTTCGTTCGCGCCGTAGCGCTCGCGCATGGCGACGGCCCAGATGCGTCGCGCGACGCGGCCCAGCACCGTGTACTCCGGATCCATGCCGTTCGAAAAGAAGAACGACAGATTCGGCGCGAAGTCGTCGATCGACATGCCGCGGGCAAGATAGGCCTCGACATAGGTGAAGCCGTTCGCGAGCGTGTAGGCCAGTTGCGAAATCGGGTTCGCGCCGGCTTCGGCGATGTGATAGCCGGAGATCGACACCGAATAGAAATTGCGCACGCCATGCTCGACGAAGTACGCCTGAATATCGCCCATCACCTTCAGGCTGAATTCGGTCGAGAAGATGCAGGTGTTCTGGCCTTGGTCTTCTTTCAGGATGTCGGCTTGCACGGTGCCGCGTACGTTTTCGAGGACTGTGCGGCGCGTGGCGGCGAGTTCGTCATCCGTGAGCGGTCGGCCTTGCTGCTGCGTCATGCGTGCGATCTGCTGATCGATCGCGACGTTGAAGAACATCGCGAGGATGGTCGGCGCGGGACCGTTGATCGTCATCGAGACCGAGGTTTCCGGCGCGCAGAGATCGAAGCCGTCGTACAGCGTCTTCATGTCGTCGAGCGTCGCTACCGAAACGCCCGAATTGCCCACCTTGCCGTAGATGTCGGGGCGCTCGTCGGGTTCTTCGCCGTAGAGCGTGACCGAATCGAAGGCGGTCGAAAGACGCTTGGCCGGCATGCCTTCCGAGAGCAGCTTGAAGCGGCGATTGGTGCGTTGCGGATCGCCTTCGCCGGCGAACATCCGCGTCGGGTCTTCGTTTTCGCGGCGGAATGGGAACACGCCAGCAGTGAACGGAAAGTAGCCGGGCAGATTGTCGAGCATCAGCCAGCGGAGAATCTCACCGTGGTCGACGAACTTCGGCAGCGAGACTTTGCGGACTTCCGATCCGGAAAGCGTCGTGACGGTGAGCGCGCTGCGGATCTCGCGGTCGCGGATGCGGACGATGTGTTCGGCGCCTGAATAGGCTTCGACGGTTTGCGGCCAGGTGTCGAGGAGCGCGCGTTCGCGTTCGCCGAGGGAGGCGGTGCGTTGGGCGATGAGGCGGTCGAGTTGCTGGAGCGGCGAAGGGGCGCCAGCGGACGCGACGTTCGCTGCTGAGTCTTTGTTTGAGTCGGAGCCTGGGTTGCCGGTCGAGTTGGCGCTCGAGTTGGCGCTCGAGTTGCCACTCGGGTTGACGTTCGGGTTGCCGCTCGCGCTTGCCCGCGATTGCGCAACAGCCCCTTCGACCGTAACTGCCTCCGCAAGCATCCGGCGCGCTTCGACAAGTTGCCAGCGTTCGCGCGCCACACGCGCTTGCGCGTCGGCTCGCTCGCGATAAGCGTGGACCGTCTGCGCGATATCCGCCAGATAGCGCACCCGCGCCGGCGGCACGATCGCGTTGCGACCGCTCGAAAAGCGCAGACCTTCGGGCGCGGCCAGACGGCCGCCGCCGGATCGCAGGCCGTGCTTATGCAGTGCTTCGGCGACGTGCAGGTAGAGCGCGGTCACGCCGTCGTCGTTAAAGCGCGAGGCGATCGTGCCGAACACCGGCATCGCTTCCGGCGGCTTCGCGAAGTCGCCGCGATTGCGCTGCACCTGTTTGGCGACGTCGCGCAATGCGTCCGGCGCGCCCTTCCGATCAAACTTGTTGATCGCGACGAAGCCGGCGAAGTCGAGCATGTCGATCTTCTCCAACTGGCTAGCCGCGCCGAACTCCGGCGTCATCACATACAGCGATTCGTCGACGAACGGCACGATCGCCGCATTGCCCTGGCCGATGCCGGATGTTTCGACGATGATCAGATCGAAGCCCGCCGCTTTGCACAGCATCAGCGCATCGGGCAGCGAGTCGGAGACTTCGCTCGACGCTTCGCGCGTCGCCATCGAACGCATGTAGACGCGCGCGCCGCCGCCCCAGTCGCCGATCGCGTTCATGCGGATGCGGTCGCCCAGCAGCGCGCCGCCGGACTTGCGGCGCGATGGATCGATGGCGAGCACGGCGATGGTGAGGGCGTCGCCGTAGTCGAGGCGAAAGCGGCGGATCAGCTCGTCGGTGAGCGAGGATTTGCCGGCGCCACCCGTTCCGGTGATGCCGAGGACGGGGATGGCGGTTGCCTTTGCCTTGGTCTTGGCCTGTGCGGACAGTTTTTCGCGGGCGGTTGCGTCGACGGTGCCCGCTTCGAATGCGCTGATGAGTTGCGCGAGGCGGCGGAAGGCGTGGGATGCCGAAAACTCGTCCACCCACTCGCCAACCGGACTCTGCCCGACCGCCTCAGCCGCACGCGCGCCTTCGGCGCAGCGCGCGATCATATCGTCGATCATGCCTTGCAGCCCGAGCCGCTGCCCATCCTGCGGCGAATAGATCTTCTCGACGCCGTAACGCTCGAGCTCCGCAATTTCCTCAGGGACGATCACCCCACCGCCGCCGCCGAACACCTTGATGCGCTCGCCGCCGCGCGCTCGCAGCAGATCGACCAGATAGCGGAAGTATTCGTTGTGCCCGCCCTGGTAGCTGGACACGGCGACGCCGTCGGCGTCCTCTTGCAACGCGGCGGTGGCGACTTCATCGACGGAGCGGTTGTGGCCGAGGTGAATCACCTCGACGCCGCTCGCCTGCAGAATGCGCCGCATGATGTTGATCGACGCATCGTGGCCATCGAACAATGCAGCCGCCGTGACAAAGCGCAGGCGCCGGCCCGCGGGCAGCTTGTGGCTACCGGCGCGCTGCGGCGTGGACAGATCGGTCATGTCTCCCCCAGATCGTTACGCGTATGGGTGCTGGCAACCAGTATAGCGAAACGGGTCGGGGCGCCGCGGTGGCCTGAGCGGCCTAGCGCACCGCCAACGCCTTGATCTGCTCCAGCGACGGCCACAGCGATTCGTTCGCGAACCGCTCGGCGAGAAAGTCGACAAACGAGCGCACCTTGGCCGACAGATGCCGGCGGCTCGCGTAGACCACGTGAATGGGCAGCTCGCGCGGCGGCACGTCGTCCACCAGCAGCGGCACGAGGCGTCCCGCTGCCAGATCGTCGCCGATCACTTCGGTGCCGAGCATCGCGATGCCCGCGCCTTGCAGCACGATCACGCGCTGCGCTTCCAGATGATTGACGATCAGATTGCCCGTCAGACGTACGCGCGGTGAGGCGTCGCCGGTGGCGGGCGCGATTTCGAGCGCCGACACGCCCGCGTATTGCAGATAGTTGTGGCGCGCCAGATCGGCGACGGTCTTCGGCGTGCCATGCCGCTTCAGATACGCCGGCGACGCGCAGAGCACGAGATGCGCGGTCGCGATCTGCCGCGCGATCAATGAAGAAGACTTGAGTCCGCTCGGCGACGCGCGGATCGCGACATCGAAACCCTCGTCGATCAATTCGACCACGCGGTCCGACAAGGTCATGTCGACGGTGACCTGCGGATACTGCGCGGCGTAGTCGGCCACCGCGGCCATCACGTGGCTCAAGCCGAACGCCGATAGCGACGATACCCGCAAGCGCCCCTGCGGCACGACGCTCGCCGCGCCGACCACCTGCTCGGCCTCCTCGAGTTCGGTGAGCACCTGGCTCAGACGCTCGTAGTACTCGCGGCCCGCCTCGGTCGGCGCGACCCGCCGCGTGGTGCGGTTCAACAGACGCGCGCCGAGTTGCTGTTCGAGGTGCATCACATGCTTGCTCGCCATGGCCGCCGACATCTCCATCCGTTCGGCCGCGCCGACAAAGCTGCCGACTTCGACCACATGGCGGAACACTTTCATGCTGACGAGGGTATCCATCTCAATCGCTCGCTTTGGGAATCAATCGACGTCATTTTGCCGGGTTTATTAAAGACTGGTCGGCAAAACGGCTTCCCAGTGCATGAAGACCGAGGCGCAGAAGCAAAAAAACCCGCCTTCCGAAGAAGACGGGCTTGGAGATCAAACTGATGTGGCCGCCACGCGAAGCCAGCAAGCAGACCTCGCGCGGCGCGGCCGTGACGCTTAGAACTTCGCGCGCAGGCCGACGCCGTAGGTGTTGCCGCTCGACAGGTTGGAGATGTGGTCGTACATGTAGGCGGCGTAGATGTCCGTGCGCTTGGACAACGGATAGTCGTAGCCAAGCGCCGCCGTCTGGCGGATCTGATCGAAGCCGCCGCCGTCGCGCGAGTAGGCGTACGACGCCATCACCGAGCCCGGGCCGAACGGCACCGTCGCGCCGCCTTGCGCCGTGTTCACGTGCCAGCTCGTGACCTGCTGGTCGTTGTACGTGTACATGTACTGGCCGAAGAACTTCACGAACTTCAGGTCGTACGACACGCCGACTTGCGCGACGCTCTGGCTCTTCAGGCCGGGCACACCCGACGTGCCGAAGCTGCCCAGGTCGCTCGGCACGTTGTTGAAGTTCACGTACTGATACACCGCCGTCGCCGCGAACGGGCCGTGGAAGTACAGCACCTGGCCGCTCCACTTCTTCGCGCCGTTCTCGGTCGTGTTGCCGAGCGCGTACATGGCCGTCGCCGAGAGGCCGTTAAAGTTCGGCGACGAGTACGACACCGCGTTGCTCCAGCCCGAATCGCCGGTCACGCCCTGATCGGTCGAGTAGGTCGGGAACGTACCGAGGCCCAGGTACGTGTGCCAGACCATCGGCGAGAACTGGTACGAATCGACGAACGGGTTGAACAGAATCGTCGACACGAACAGCGGCGTCGTCAGACGGCCGGCCGTGACCGTGCCGTAGGGCGACTCAATACCCACGTACGCGTTACGCGAGAACATCGTGTCGCCCGTGAAGCGGCCGTACTGGCCGTTTTGCGCCAGGAAGAACCCTTCCAACGCGAAGATCGCCTTGTAGCCGTTGCCCAGATCCTCCGCCCCTTTCAAGCCCCAGTACGAAGTCGACATGCCGCCGCCCGAGACCTGCACCGCGGTCTTTCCGCCCGGGAATTTCTGCGCGCCGACCCATTCGTCGACCTGACCGTAGAGCTGCACGCTCGATTGCGCAAAAGCAGACGATGCACTGGCCAGCAGAGCGGCACACGCGGTTGCCTTGAGGGTGGTCTTCAGCGCACTGCTGATGCTTGTTTTCATGGGTTCTCCTGTCTTTGTCAAAAAGGGTGTGGCTGTGCGAAAGGGGGAGCTCGCGCGAATCATTGTTGTTGTCCGTTCGATCATCGAGCCAATCTGGGCGGGACCATCTTTGCGGACCATTTTTATGAACAAAAATATCGTTGGTTATTGCCGGTATATCGGTCTGATTAGTTTTGTCGCTTATCGGCCTGATAAAGCCATGGCGGAAAGCGTGCTCGCCGTGCCGCCGCAAGTTTTGCCGCAGCGCGCAAAGCGTTGCTCACATTGCAGCGGACGCGTTGATAACGCCTCAGATGACACGCGGATGACGCACCGCCGCAGAAACGACCAAATTTGACGATGGGAGGGGGTGTGCTGCCGAGCGTTTTCAAAAAAGTGTGGCGTCGAAACGTCACATTGAGCGCGGGTGGTTATGGTGAAGGCAAGGCGGAAGGCCGCTATCAAGCGGTTTGAAAGGCAGGCGAAGTGGTGCGGCGGGACGAAGCGGTGAGAATTTGGGAGGACGAAATGGGCAGAGA
This sequence comes from Paraburkholderia phytofirmans, assembly GCF_046028095.1. Classification (GTDB taxonomy): domain Bacteria; phylum Pseudomonadota; class Gammaproteobacteria; order Burkholderiales; family Burkholderiaceae; genus Paraburkholderia; species Paraburkholderia phytofirmans_A. Next base: position 520,646 of record NZ_JAQQDJ010000001.1, on the reverse strand, counting down.
CGCCTCGCATCCGGTTTGCGATGACGCATGCGCGAGGGGCGCGCAGTCAGATAAGCAATGGACGGCACTCGAACAAAGTCGAAGCGGCCGGGAGGCAGAAACAGGTATGTCCGTGCGCAGCGTAAACGGCAAACACTGGTTGCTCACGCAACCAACACAACGCACAGCGCACGCAGCGCGATCGGCTAGTTCCGATAAGGCGAGCCTTCTGATTGGCGCGGGTCGTCGGACTGTCGCTGCATGGCGCGCTGCGAACCGCGTTCTTCGTTGTAACGGGCGATGTCGGCGCGAATCGAGCCGGCGCGAACCGGCGCATTAACCGGCGGCCGCGGCACCGTGCGCGATTCGGCACTGACCGGGGTGATGGCGCCGGCGTACTGCATGCTGCCGCGACCGTCGCCTGCGTATCCGGCCGGGCCGGCGACACGGCGCATGCCGGGCTTGTAGACGTCGAAGCCATCGGCGTAAGTTCCGCCCGCGAAGTTCGCTCCGCCGGGCGGTAGACGCGCGTTGCGATCGGCCGCCGTATTGCGCGCGGGTGCTGCCGGGGCTCCGCCGTAGTAGCGGCCACCGTTTTGCATTTCGCCGCGTACGGCGTGATTCGCTTCGGCGTGCGAATAGCCGCCACCGCCGCCGTGCGGCACGCCTGGCGCTTTCGCATAGGCGAACGAGCACAGCGCGGCGATGACCGCGCCCAAAACCCAGTGCCTCGTTCTCGACAACCCGTCCACCCAGTGACTCTCACGCCCGAAGACTTGCCTGAAGCCCACCGTTCGAGCTGCGACGGACTTGTTTTGGGACTGGCACGAGCGCTGCGATTACATCGCGGCGCCGGGTATCCCGACGGCCTTTGAACCGTAATTTATGGGTGCCGGCAAAGGGTGTCGAGCCAAAAAGTGTTAGGCCTCGGACGCGGATGTAACACCTTGTTACTGCGACGTTTTTCTGCGACAGAGCCCTTGCGTGAAAACCCTGAAACCGCTTGCTTTCAATGACTTGGAGAGGCCGTTAACGCGCTCTTGTGTATGACGAATCGCGTGCGGATTTTCGCCTTAATTGTCAAAACTGCATGGACCAAACAGATCACGTCGCCAATACTGAAAAGTGGATCATGGCGCTGTCCGAATTTTCCGGAAACGCACTTATCAATGCACAACTTTCATTAATCGATTCGGCAAATGAATTTGCATATTTAATCGAAAATCAACAACAATAGCGGTTTCCCATAGGCTGGGACGGCGGTTTCACGCGCACGTCCCGCCCGCTCTTTCGCATCACGAATCGAGATTCCGACATGGCTCGCCCGAAATTGCTTCCCGACAACTTCACCCTGTGCCTCGTCGGCACCGTGATTTTTGCCAGCTTGCTGCCGGTTCATGGGCAGGCCGCCGTCGGGTTCAACTGGGTGACGAACGTGGCGGTCGGCCTGCTGTTTTTCCTGCACGGCGCCAAGCTCTCACGCGAAGCGATTATTGCGGGCGCGACGCATTGGCGCCTGCATCTTGTAGTGCTGCTCAGCACGTTCGCGCTCTTTCCGCTGCTCGGCCTCGCGCTTAAACCGCTCCTTTCGCCACTTGTCACGCCGGCGCTCTATGCGGGGGTCCTCTTCCTCTGCACGCTGCCGTCTACGGTTCAGTCGTCGATCGCGTTCACGTCCATTGCCAAAGGCAACGTGCCGGCTGCCGTATGCAGCGCGTCGGCCTCGAGCCTGCTCGGCATCTTCATCACACCCGCGCTCGTCAGCCTCGTCGTCACCAATCAGGCGGCCGGCGGCGGCGCTTCGCCGTGGCATACGGTAGGCAACATCGTGCTGCAACTGCTGGTGCCGTTTGTGGCCGGGCAGTTGCTGCGCCCGCTGATCGGCAAGTGGATCGAGCGCAATCGCGGCGTGCTCAAGTTCGTCGACCAGGGGTCGATCCTGCTGGTGGTGTACGGCGCGTTCAGCGAGGCCGTCAACGAAGGCCTGTGGCATCAGATTCCCCTCTCCGCGCTGGGCGGTCTGCTGCTTCTGTGCGTCGTGCTGCTCGCGTTGGCCCTCGCCGTGACGATATTCGTCAGCAAGCGGCTCGGCTTTAGCCGTGCGGACCAGATCACCATCATCTTCTGCGGGTCGAAGAAGAGTCTCGCCGCCGGCGTGCCGATGGCCAAGGTGATCTTCGCCTCGCATGCGGTGGGCGCCGTCGTCTTGCCGCTGATGCTGTTCCACCAGATCCAGTTGATGGTGTGCGCCGCGCTCGCGCAGCGCTGGGGCGCCCGCGACACGAGCGGCGAGACCCACGCCGCTTCGCGCGAGCGGACCGCCGCCGCCGTCGCCCGCCGGTGAATACGCGCGCAATGCAAACAGGACATTCATAAGCGCCCTCCCTGAGCGTCATTTGAAGAAAGCCGCCTCGCGCGGCTTTTTTGTTATTTCACGCGCAAACGCCGCTGCTGTCGCCTCGGCCGGATGGCATAGGCCGATTCCTGGTAATGCGAAGCCGGACGGAGCCGGCCTTCAGAATGACTCGACCGAATCAACCGCCGCACCAAGCCGGTGCAACGGTTCATTAAAACTTCACTTAATTCCAGGCAAGCCCGGCCGATAAGCCGAAGGTCGAACGCTACGCCTACCCGCCATGCAACCTCGCTCGCCCTCCCGATCCGCCGCGCCGCGCATCGAGGAGTTGATCGCCCGGCGTGAGCTGTCCGCCGTGTTCCAGCCGATCATCGATTTCGAAGACGGCGCGATCCTCGGCTATGAAGGTCTGATCCGCGGCCCGGCCGGCACGCCGCTCGAAGCGCCGTTCGCCCTGTTTGCGCAGGCGCTCGCCGAGGGCTGCACTATCGAGCTCGAACGCGCCGCCGCGCGCACCTGCATCGAAGCGTTCGCGCGGCTCGATTTCGACGGCAAGCTGTTTCTGAATTTCAGCGCGGGCGCGATGCGTCAGCTGGCCGAGGCGCGCGACGACACGCTCGCGCTGCTGCGTCATCGCGGCGTGGATCCGCAACGGATCGTGGTCGAGTTGACCGAGCAAAGCACGATTCTGGACGTGGGCAGTTTCCTGCCGGTGATCACGAGCCTGCGCACAACCGGCGCGCAATTCGCGCTCGACGACTACGGCACCGCGAACGCCAGCATGAATTTGTGGGTGCGGCTGCAACCGGACGTCGTGAAGATCGACCGCTTCTTCATTCACGACATCGCCTGCGACCCGCTCAAGTTCGAGGCCGTGCGCGCGATGCAGCATTTCGCCAGCGCGAGCGGCGCGCGGCTCGTCGCGGAGGGCATCGAAAACGAAGCGGATCTGATCGTAGCGCGCGACATGGGGATCGGCTGCGGGCAGGGCTTTTTCTTCGGCCGTCCGCACGCGCAGCCGGCCCGCCACGTGACCGACGACGCCCGCGACGCGCTGCGCGCCGGCCACATCGCCGTGTTCCCCGAGACCACGCGCGCGGTGAGCAGCGCGTCGCCGTCGGGCGGCATGGCATCGGACAAAATGCTGGTGCACGCGCCCGCGCTGCCGCGCCAGGCGACCAACAACGACGTGCTCGAACTGTTCAACCGCCTGCCCGACCTGCATGCGGTCGCGGTGGTCGAACACGACGAGCCGGTCGCGCTGATCAACCGCCGCAGCTTCATGGACCGCTACGCGCTGCCGTATCACCGCGAGCTATTCGGCAAGCGCCCTTGTCTGCTTTTCGCCAATGCATCGCCGGTGGTGATCGAAAAATCGATGACCGTCGAGCAGATGGCCAAGCTCCTCGCCAGCGACGATCAACGCTATCTCGCCGATGGCTTCGTCATCACCGACAACGGCAAATACGTCGGCCTCGGCACCGGCGAGAAGCTCGTGCGCGCGGTGACCGAGGTGCGCATCGAAGCCGCGCGCTACGCAAATCCGCTGACCTTCCTGCCGGGCAACATCCCGATCAGTTCGCACATTGCCCGCCTGCTCGGCAACGACGCCGGCTTCTACGCGTGCTACGTCGACCTGAACCACTTCAAGCCGTTCAACGACCAGTACGGCTACTGGCAAGGCGACGAAGTCCTGAAATTCGCCGCCGTCGTTCTCGCCGATGTGTGCGACCCGACCCGCGACTTCCTCGGCCACGTAGGCGGCGACGACTTCCTGATCCTGTTCCAGAGCGACGACTGGCGCGAGCGCGTGCTGCGCGCGATCCACGTGTTCAACGAAGGCGCGCAACGCTTTTACGCGCCGACCGATCGCCTCGCCGGCGGCATCCACGGTGAGGACCGGCGCGGCAATCCGACCTTCTTCGGTTTCGTGACGATGGCGATCGGCTGCGTGCACGTCGAACCCGCTGACGGCCCGTCGCTTTACAGCAGCGAAGAAATTGCATCCGTCGCGGCGCTGGCCAAGCGGCGCGCGAAGCACGAGACGAGCGGTTTCGTGCTGATCGACGCCGATGAAAGCGTGGCCCTGTTGCGTGGACAGGCCGAAGCCGCTCACGTTTCGCTGGAGTGAAGGAGCGGCGGCCAGATCACGCACCAGACGTTGTTTAGCTATTTTTACTAAACAGCATATTCCGGGCCAACTCCAACGCCTACGGGTATTTCCCGGTGTCGAGCGAGTGTTTTTCGGGCAGTTTTAGCGCGGTTTTACTATACAATCGCCCGAACCCAAACACCGTGTGGCCGCCCTTGCGCGTCCGCCTGATTCGATGGCCACAACCATCCGCGACGTCGCCCGCGCGGCCAGCGTGTCGATCGGCACCGTCTCACGCGCACTGAAAAACCAGCCCGGCCTTTCCGAGGCCACCCGCGAGCGCGTCGTCGAAGCGGCGCGCAAGCTTGGCTATGACGCCGCCCAGTTGCGCCCGCGCATCCGCCGTCTCACGTTTCTGCTACACCGTCAGCACAATAATTTCGCCGTCAGTCCGTTCTTCTCGCACGTGCTGCACGGCGTGGAAGACGCTTGCCGCGAGCGCGGCATCGTGCCGTCCGTGCTGACCGCCGGCCCCACCGAAGACGTGATCCAGCAGATGCGCCTGCATGCGCCGGACGCGGTGGCGATCGCCGGTTTCGTCGAGCCTGAAACGCTGACCACGCTGGTGGCCATGCAGCGCCCGCTCGTGCTGATCGACTTGTGGGCGCCCGGCATGCGCTCGGTAAATCTCGACAACGCCGCCGGCGCCACGCTCGCCATGCGGCATCTGTTCGAGCAGCAGCGCAAGCGCGTCGCGTTCATCGGCGGCTCGCTCGCGCACTTCAGCATCGCGCAGCGCGCGCTCGGCTACCGGCGCGCGTTCTTCGAAGCGGGCTTGCTGTTCGACCCGTCGCTGGAAGTGACGATCGACGCCGGCCTCGACCCCGACAGCGGCGCCGCGCGCGCCATGCATCAATTGCTCGACGCGCCGGGTCCGCGCCCGGACGCCGTGTTTGCCTACAACGACGCCGCCGCGCTAGCCGCGCTGCGGGCGTGCCTCGCACGCGGGCTACGCGTGCCCGAGGACATTGCCATCATCGGTTTTGACGACATTCCCGCCGCCGCCCATGCCACGCCGCCGCTGTCGACCATTTCGGTCGACAAGGAAGCGCTCGGCCGGCGCGGCGTCGAGCTGCTGCTCGAAGACGCACCCGCCGAACTGGAAGTCCGTTTGCCCGTCCATCTCATTGCCCGTGCCAGTACTTTGGTGAAAATGCCATGACGCAATCCGATCCGCTTCACCCCACTAACGGCGCCGCTGCGGCGCCGCCCGTCGAGAGCTTCCGCTCGCGCGACTTTCTGCTCTCACATGTGCAGGACACGCTGCGTTTCTACGCGCCGAACGTGTTCGATCCGAGCGGCGGCTTTTTCCATTTCTTCCGCGACGACGGTTCGGTCTACGACAAAACCACGCGGCATCTGGTGAGCAGTTGCCGCTACGTCTTCAATTACGCGATGGCGTATCGCCAGTTCGGCGACCCGCAGCATCTCGAATACGCTCGCCACGGTTTGCGGTTCCTGCGCGAAGCGCATTGGGACGCCCAGCACGAAGGCTACGACTGGGAGATCGAATGGCACGACGGCAAGAAGCGCACGCTCGACGCGACGCGCCACTGCTACGGCCTCGCGTTCGTCCTGCTCGCCTATTCGCATGCGGCGATGGCCGGCATCGAAGAAGCCAAGCCGATGATCGGCGCGACCTTCGAGCTGATGGAACACCGCTTCTGGGACGCCGCCGCGGGTCTCTACGCCGACGAAGCGTCGCCCGACTGGCGGGTCAGTTCGTACCGTGGCCAGAACGCGAACATGCACACCACCGAGGCGCTGCTCGCCGCGCACGAAGCGACCCGTCATCTCGTTTATCTGGATCGCGCCGAGCGGGTGGCGTCGAATATCACGCTGCGCCAGGCGAAGCTGTCGCAGGGTCTGGTGTGGGAGCACTTTCACGCGGACTGGTCGGTCGACTGGCACTACAACGAGGAAGACAGTTCGAACATCTTTCGCCCGTGGGGCTTCCAGCCGGGCCACCAGACGGAATGGGCGAAGCTGCTGCTGATTCTCGAGCGCTTCCGTCCGTTGCCGTGGCTGCTGCCGCGCGCCATCGAACTGTTCGACGCCGCGATGACGCACGCGTGGGACGAAGACCACGGCGGCCTCTACTACGGCTTCGGCCCCGACGGCACCGTGTGCGATCACGACAAGTATTTCTGGGTCCAGGCGGAAACCTTCGCGACGGCCGCGCTGCTCGGCAAGCGCACCGGCAACGAACGCTTCTGGGACTGGTACGACGAGATCTGGCGCTATAGCTGGGCGCATTTCGTCGATCACAAGTATGGCGCGTGGTATCGCATCCTCACGTGCGACAACCGCAAATACAGCGACGAGAAGAGTCCGGCCGGCAAGACCGACTATCACACCATGGGCGCGTGCTACGAAGTACTGGCCCACGCGCTGCCCGACGGGGCCGCCGCTGCGCCCGAATCCGCGGAGCAAACAAAATGAGCAATCAGAGCGCGAACCACGAATTTCCCCTCTTCGTCTCGGCCGGCGACATCCTCACCGATCTCGTGCGCACCGGCCCGTCACAATGGCTCTCGCGTCCTGGCGGCGCCGGCTGGAACGTGGCGCGCTGCGTCGCGCGGCTCGGTCTGTCGACCGCGTGCGCAGGGTCGTTAGGCGTCGATAACTTCTCCGATGAGTTGTGGAACGCAAGCGTCGCGGCCGGCCTCGACATGCGTTTCATGCAGCGCGTGGAGCGGCCGCCCTTGCTGGCGATCGTCCATCAGACGCATCCGCCCGCGTACTTCTTCATGGGCGAGAACAGCGCCGATCTGGCGTTCGATCCGGCACAACTGCCGGCGGGCTGGATGGGTCAGGTGAAATGGGCGCATTTCGGTTGTATCAGCCTCGTCCGGCAGCCAATCGGCAACACGCTCGCCACGCTCGCGGCCGAGTTGCGTTCGCAAGGCGTGAAGATCAGTTTCGATCCGAACTACCGCAATCTGATGGAGCACGGCTACGAACCCACGTTGCGAAAAATGGCCGCGCTCGCCGATCTGATCAAGGTGTCGGACGAGGACTTGCGCCTGATCTTCAAGACCGACGACGAAGCCGGCGCGCTTGGGCAGTTGCGCGCCATGAATCCGGCCGCCACCGTGCTCGTGACGCGCGGACCGGAGACCGCCGTGCTGATCGATGGCGCGATGGTGACGGAGGCACGGCCGCCACGCGTCGAGGTGGTCGATACGGTCGGCGCGGGCGATGCGTCGATCGGCGGCTTGCTGTTCAGCCTGATGACCGCGCCGCAGCGGGCATGGCCGGAGCATCTGGCGTTCGCGCTGGCCGCCGGCGCGGCCGCTTGCCGGCATGCCGGCGCGCACGCGCCGTCGCTCGATGAGGTGGTCGCGCTGCTGTAATTCTGTTGCCTTGTGCGGCGCGCATTGTCACCGGCATGGAGCGCCGTCGGGGCGGAGAACGGAAGCTCCATCATCGTGCTAGGATGAAAAAACCGAAACCTTTGGAAGACGGAGAGACGCCATGGACGACATCACCTACACCAAAGGCATTTACACGGCCACTGCCTCGACAAGAGAAATAGAAAAAGACACCTGGCAGGGCGTGGTCACCCTCTCGCGCGACGAAGGCGACGCAACCGCCGATCAGGAAACCACGCTCTACGAAGTCGAGGCCACCTCTTCGACGCCGGAAGAAGCGCTCGAGGAAGCCAAAGCGCTTGCTCACCGCATCCTCGGAGAAATCGAACTTTAGGCAGCAACCGGCGCGCGCTTTTCACGCTTTCGTTTGCATTCGCGCTGCGCCACCCCGAACCAACCGGCCGGAGGCGGTCATGGCTGAACAGCTCTTTCTCTACGGCGTGTATTCGATTCACGTCCGCCCGCTCGAACTCAACGGTGCCCGCTGGGATGCGGAATACGAGATCCGCCATCGCGAGAAAGCCGTCAAATCGTGGACGACGGTAGGCGGTGACAACGGCTACGGCGACGAAACCGAAGCGATCGCGGCGGCTCATCAGCAAGCCGTCGACGATATCGAACACGGCGCAGGCATTCCCAAGCCGCGAGCCTTTCCGTAAGTCCGAAGCGCGCGCACGCCGCGGCGCGCGTGCATGACTGCGTGACTGTGTGCTTGCTTCGATGCGCGGTACGAGCGCATTGAAGCCGTGTCGATATGCCTTGCCGAAACACCGTGCATGCACGGGCGAACACACGGCCGCGGCGCACTGTCGCGCCCCGCGCACCACGCCGAGAATCACCTTCCGCGGACAAGGCGGCGTGCTACGCTTTGGCCGTTTTCATCTCCACGAGTTTGCGATGGCGACTGAACCGTCAGACCGTCCTTCCGGCTTCGGCGACGCCGAAGCGCGCGCAGCGAAGCGCCGCGCACAGGGCAGCCGCGAATTCCGTCTGGACGATCGTGTGGTCATCGATCACGGCACGCCGACGCCGCTCTGGCAGGATCTCTATCACCGCGCGCTGATCGTTCGCTGGCCGGTTTTTTTCGTATCGCTCGCGGTCTTGTTCCTGCTGCTCAACACTACGTTTGCCGCGCTCTACATGCTGGGCGACGCACCGATTGCCAATCAGTTTCCCGCTGGTTTTGGCGGCGCGTTTTTCTTCAGCGTCGAGACCCTCGCCACGGTCGGATATGGCGACATGCATCCGCAAACCGTCTACGCGCACTGGATCGCCACGCTGGAAATTTTCGTCGGCATGTCCAGCATCGCGTTGGCGACGGGGCTGATCTTCGCGCGCTTCTCGCGTCCGCACGCCAAGATCATCTTTGCCCGTTACGCGGTGATCCGGCCGCTCGACGGCCGCATGACGCTCATGGTGCGCTCGGCCAACGCGCGCCAGAACGTGATCGCCGAGGCGCGCGCACGGTTGCGCATTCTGCGCACGGAAACCACGGTCGAAGGTTATACGTTGCGCAAACTCTATGACCTGACGCTGGTTCGCGATCAACACCCGGTATTCAAACTGGGCTGGACGGTGATGCATATCGTCGACGAAACCAGTCCGCTATTCGGCGAGACCGCCGAAACGCTCAATAACCGCGGCACGTTGCTGCTGCTCACACTCGAAGGCGTCGACGAATCGACCTCGCAAACCATGCAGGCGCGCCATACGTGGACGTGCGATCAGATCTACTGGCAGCACCGTTTCGTCGACATCATGACCGAGAAAGACGGCGTGAGCCATATCGACTACGCGCATTTCAATGAGGTTGTGCCGCTCGACGATGCGCCCGTCGCAACGCAGATTCGTCTATAAAAACGGCGTAAGTGTTAAGAAGAGAAAAAACAAAAAAGAGATAAGGATTTCAAAATGCTTTTGCTGGATCTCTAACTGCATACGACCTATGCTGCGCCGCTTCGTATGAAGAACTCGCAGCCATGCAGCATCTCAGCAAAACCGCACTCGCCGCCGCATCTTTCGCGCTGTACAGCCTGCCGTCGCTCGCCCAGGGCGACGCGTCGCTGATCAATGTTTTACCGGGCAGCGACACGCTGCGCGCACAACAGCAGCGCCTCGAAGCAAATGCGACCAACGGCACGCTCGGCAACGTGCTGCGCGAGGACGCGTCGCGTGAGGAAACCGCCGATCTCGCGCATTTGCCCGTACAGTCGCCATGCTTCGAGATCAGGAAAGTCCGGATGACGAACAATCCGTTTCGCGCCATCGACCGTCTGGTCGAAGCGGTCGAGGGCCAGTGCGTCGGCGCCGACGGCCTGAAGATCGTCCAGGACAGCGTCGCCAATAAGCTCATCGACTACGGCTATGTCACCACGCGCGTCACAGTGCCCGAGCAGTCGTTGACGTCGGGCACGCTGCAGCTCGATGTCGTGCCTGGCCGCATCGGCGCCATTCGCAGTGATGGCGATACGATCGGCGATGTCGCTCGTGCTTTGCCGTCGGGCCAAGGCGCTTTGTTGAACCAGCGCGCAATCGATCAGGCGCTGGAAAACATCCGGCGATTGCCGTCGCAGGCCGATGCGCGGTTCGACATCGCGCGCGGCGACCTCGACAATACGGGCGGGACGATCGCCGCAGGGCGTGATGCGCAGATAAGCGTCGGCGACAAGTTGACGAACGACAATGGCTCGATCACGTCGCGCACGACGGTGAGCGGCACGGCGGGGTCGATGTCGAATGTCGGCGGCACGATCTCGGCGCCGATCTCCGCGCAAATTCGCGTCGCCGGTGGTAACGGTGGTAACAACGGCGGTGACAACGGCGGATTCATCCCGCCGTCCAATCCGACGCAGATGACGTACGTTCCGCCTACCGGCTAGGTTCGCATGGATCCGAATACGCCTGACCTTGGCATGCACGGTTTCTATGGTCCGGACGACTACTCTATGCGCAACCCGTCATGCCCACCTAAGCGGTTTCTTTAACCAGGCTTCGCTCATACGCTGAATAGCGCATAAGCGACCGACACACGGGCGCCGGCACGCAGCAATGCGTCCCGGCGCCCGTAATGCTTGGGGCCGCTCAAGAACGCACCAACCGCACCAGGGCTTACCCGAATCCGCCCGTGGCGCGGTAGATCCATCTCAAAACTTCATTAAAACGCGCGGGTCTTCGCGCCTATTTGCGACTGCCCGGTCAAAGTAGAAAAAATTCTCTCTCATTGGCGCTAAAAAATAGAGTCTCTTTCGCTGCGTCACCTTCGTGGTCCCCACCACCGCGCGCGGATGCCAAACAATGGAGACTCACCCATGACCGCTCGCCTGCCCATCGACGGCACGCCCGCACTGGCCGATTACAAGCTTTCCGACAACCTCACCGCGACGCGCGGCCGGATCTTCCTGACCGGCACGCAGGCGCTGGTGCGTCTCGTGCTCATGCAGCGCGCCGCCGACAAGGCGCGCGGCATGAATACCGCCGGCTTCATCAGCGGCTATCGCGGCTCGCCGCTCGGCATGGTCGACCAGCAGTTGTGGAAAGCGAAAAAACTGCTCACGGCGAGTGATATTCGCTTTTTGCCCGCCATCAACGAAGAACTCGGCGGCACCGCCGTGCTCGGCACGCAGCGGGTGGAATCGGATCCGGAGCGCACCGTCGAAGGCGTGTTCGCGATGTGGTACGGCAAGGGCCCGGGCGTGGATCGCGCCGGCGACGCTCTGAAGCATGGCAACGCGTACGGCTCGTCGCCGCATGGCGGCGTGCTGGTGGTGGCGGGCGACGACCACGGCTGCGTGTCCTCATCGATGCCGCATCAGAGCGACTTCGCGATGATGGCCTGGCACATGCCGGTGGTGAATCCGTCGAACATCGCCGACATGCTCGAATTCGGTTTGTACGGCTGGGAGTTGTCGCGCTTTTCGGGCGCGTGGGTCGGCTACAAGGCGATCTCCGAGACGGTCGAATCCGGCTCGACGGTCGATCTCGACGCGCTACGCACCGACTGGACCATGCCGCAGGATTTCGAAGCGCCCGCCGGCGGCCTGCACAACCGCTGGCCCGATCTGCCGAGCCTGACGATCGAATCGCGGATGCACGCGAAGCTCGACGCGGTGCGCCACTTCGCGCGCGTGAACAGCATCGACAAATGGATCGCGCCGAGCCCGCATGCGAACGTGGGGATCGTGACTTGCGGCAAGGCGCATCTGGACCTGATGGAAACGCTGCGCCGCCTCGATCTGACGGTCGGCGATCTGGAAGCGGCCGGCGTGCGCATCTACAAGGTCGGCCTGTCGTTTCCGCTGGAGATGACGCGTATCGACGCGTTCGTTTCCGGCCTGTCCGAAGTGCTGGTGATCGAGGAAAAAGGCCCGGTCATCGAACAGCAGATCAAAGATTATCTGTACAACCGTACGCAAGGCACGCGGCCGATCGTGGTCGGCAAAAACGCTGAAGACGGCACGCTGCTGCTGTCCTCGCTCGGTGAATTGCGGCCGTCGCGCATTCTGCCGGTGTTCGCCAACTGGCTCGCGAAGCACAAGCCCGCGCTCGATCGTCGCGAACGCGTGGTCGATCTGGTCGCGCCGCAAATTCTCTCGAATGCCGCGGACAGCGTGAAGCGCACGCCGTACTTCTGCTCGGGCTGCCCGCACAACACGTCGACCAAAGTGCCGGAAGGATCAATCGCGCATGCGGGCATCGGCTGCCACTTCATGGCGTCGTGGATGGAGCGCGACACGACGGGTCTCATCCAGATGGGCGGCGAAGGCGTGGACTGGGCGTCGCATTCGATGTTCACGAAAACGCGTCACGTGTTCCAGAATCTCGGCGACGGCACCTACTTCCATTCGGGCATTCTGGCGATCCGCCAGGCCGTGGCCGCGAAAGCCACCATCACGTACAAGATTCTCTATAACGACGCCGTCGCGATGACGGGCGGCCAGCCCGTGGACGGCAGCATTTCGGTGCCGCAGATCGCGCGTCAGGTTGAAGCCGAAGGCGTGTCGCGCTTTGTCGTGGTCAGCGACGAGCCGGAGAAATACGACGGCCATCACGACCAGTTCCCGAAGGGCACAACGTTTCACCATCGCAGCGAGATGGACACCGTGCAGCGCCAATTGCGCGACACCGACGGCGTGACCGTGCTGATTTACGACCAGACCTGTGCGGCGGAAAAACGCCGGCGCCGGAAAAAAGGCGAATTTCCCGATCCGGACAAGCGCCTCTTCATCAATGAGGAAGTCTGCGAAGGCTGCGGCGATTGCGGCGTGCAATCGAATTGCCTGTCGGTCGAGCCGGTTGAAACGGCGTTGGGTCGCAAGCGCCGCATCGATCAATCGTCGTGCAACAAAGACTATTCGTGCGTGAACGGCTTCTGCCCGAGCTTCGTCACGGTGGAAGGCGGCAAGCTGAAGAAAGCCGCGGGCGCCGCGTTCGATCCGCAAGCGCTGGCCGCTCGCGTCGAAGCACTGCCGATTCCGGCGACGCATCTCGACGCCGCGCCGTACGACATTCTGGTGACGGGCGTCGGTGGCACGGGCGTCGTGACGGTGGGCGCATTGATCAGCATGGCCGCGCATCTGGAAGGCAAGAGCGCGTCGGTGCTCGACTTCATGGGCTTTGCGCAAAAGGGCGGCTCAGTGCTGTCGTTCGTGCGCTTCGCCGCGCGCGACGAGTGGCTCAATCAGGTGCGTATCGACACGCAACAGGCCGACGTGCTGCTTGCCTGCGATATGGTGGTCGGTGCAAGTGCCGATGCGCTGCAAACGGTGCGTCATGGCCGCACGCGCATCGTCGTGAACACGCACGCAATTCCGAACGCCACGTTCGTGACGAATCCGGACGCGACGCTGCATGCCGACGCGCTGCTCGACAAAATGCGTCACGCTGCCGGCCCGGAGCGCATGTCGACGTGCGATGCGCAAGCGCTCGCCACGCGATTCCTCGGCGACACTATCGGCACGAACATTCTGATGCTCGGGTATGCCTGGCAACTCGGACTCGTGCCCGTATCGTTCGCCGCGATGATGCGCGCGATCGAATTGAACAACGTCGCCGTGCCGATGAATCAGCTGGCGTTTTCGATCGGCCGCCTCGCTGCCGAAGATCCGGCCGCGCTCGAAGCGCTGTGGCAAGCGCGGCATCTCGCGAAGCAGAGCGTGCGCGTCGATACGCTCGACGAACTGATCGCGCATCGCGAAGGACGTCTGCAGACATACGGCGGCGCGAGCTACGTGAAGCGTTATCGCACGCTAGTCGATGCGGCACGTCGCGCGGAAACCTCGGTGGATGCGAAGAGCGAGCGCGTGACGCGCGCGGTGGCGACCACGTTCTACCGCTTGCTCGCGGTGAAGGACGAATACGAAGTGGCGCGTCTGCATACGGATGCCGCATTCCGTGACGCACTGGAAGCGCAATTCGAAGGCGTGGCCGGCAAGGACTTCGGCATCAAGTTCAATCTCGCGCCGCCGACGCTCACGCGTCCCGAACCCGGCAAGAATCCGACCAAGAAAACTTTCGGTCAATGGATGTGGCCGGTGCTCGGCACGCTGGCGAAATTCAGCGGCCTGCGCGGCACGATGCTGGATCCGTTCGGCCGCACGCTGGAACGCAAGATGGAACGCGAACTCGCGGGCGATTATGAAACCACGTTGCAGCGTGCGCTCGCCAGGCTCGATGCCGGCAATCTGGAAGACGTGGCGAAACTGGCCGACCTGCATGCTCGCGTGCGCGGTTATGGTCACGTGAAACTGGCGAATCTGGCGGGTGTGAAGCGTGGCGAGCGCGATCTGGCCGCACGTTTGCAGATCGAAGCGGCGACGGGTGAGTCGGTGCGCAAATCTCTGGAAGAGGTAAAGGGCGCGGGACAGTTGCGCGGGATTCCGGTGGTGGTGGCGAAGTAGGTTTTCTTCGCGCCGTAGACGCAGATAAAAGAATGCCGCTTCGAGAGCGATCTCGAAGCGGCATTTTTCTTTGCTTCGTTGTTTTAGCTATGGAGTCATGCGCTCGTCAACAGTGCGCGGACCTCTGCAACTTTGTCTGAATCGACCGGCGCGAGGCCGTTGCTGTTCACGCGCACGCCCGAGCCGAAATGCACGGCTTCAACTTGTGTTCTGCTCACGAAACCGGCAATTGCTTCGACTGTCAAACCGGCTCCGGCCAACACGGTGCAATGCGAACCGGCCGCCTGCTGGACCAACTCGCGGATCGTATCTTCCGCATTCAATACCGAAGCTTGTCCCCCCGAGGTCAACACATTCGTCACGGCGTCAAAACCTAGCAGCACATCCAATGAACGCTGCAAATCCCGCGCTTCATCGAACGCGCGATGGAAGGTAATAGCCAGTCCATCCGCTGCATCGATCGCACGTGCGAGGCCCTCGCGGTCGATCTCCCCCACTGCGTTCAGCATGCCGATCACAATGCCATTCGCGCCCGCCGCTTTCACCGCGCGCACGTCACGCAGCATCACTGCGCAGTCGTCGGCGTCGTAGATGAACGAACGGCTATGCGGGCGCACGATCACGTTCACTGGAATCTCGACCGCCGCCACCACCGCTTCGATCAGTCCGAGGCTCGGCGTCAGGCCGCCCTCGCCCATCGCGGTGACAAGTTCGAGACGGTTAGCGCCGGCTTGCGCGGCAAGGCGCGCATCGGCAACGGTCGTGGCAATGACTTCAAGGAGGACGGACATAAGCGCGGCTGAGAGTCGTTAAAACGACATGATCTCAGAACCGCTACTCATCCACCCAGTCGATATCGCCGCACAACACGCAGGTCTGCTCGCCGACACGCGTCGCCACCGAAAGCGTCACGCACGGCAACGCCTCGTTGATCGACAGATACGGCCGCGTCACATGCACGCGCTCCGGCGCGTTGATCGCATCGCGGAAATACGGACGACGCAGCCAATTCGCGCCTTGCGCATCGGCGAGCGGCAGAAAGCGCGTTTCATGCGCCGCGCGATCGGCCCGCAGCACGACGTTGCGGCCCGCCTGCTTGCCCTTCGCGTCGAGCAGGAAGCAGCGCGCGGCATGATCGAGCGCCAGAAAATTCCAGCACACTTCCTCGAGCGGTTCGCCGGCCGCGAGCCGCTCCGCCGCCCGCTCGAAAGCCCGCAAGTACGGCGCAAGCCGGCTGGCATTACGGCGCTCGCGCACGTCGGCCTGATCGCGATACCGCTCGGTGAGTTCGCTGATGCAGGTGGTCGCGTGCAACGCATCGGCCGCGCCCGGGTTCGGACGGCCGAAGAAAAAGCCCTGCACGAAGTCCGCGTTGCAGGCGAGCGCCATCTGCGCTTCATGCTCCGTTTCCACGCCTTCGACGAGCACCAGCTTGCCCGCTTCGTGCAGCAGCGCCACGAGCCCCGGCAGGATTGTCGCCATGTCGGCGCGATGCGCGGCGTGCGACAGCATGATACGGTCGAGCTTGACGATGTCGGGATTCAGTTGCCAGATCCGTTCCACGTTCGAGTGGCCCGCGCCGAAATCGTCGAGTGCGATCAGGAAGCCGCGCTCGCGGAACTGGCGCACGGCGTCGGCGAGACGCTCCAGGTCTTCGGCGCGATGCTCGAGCACTTCGAGCACGATGCGCCGCGGCGGCAGATCGAGCCGCTTCAACGTAGCCAGCAACGCGGCGGCGAGATACGGATCGGTGAGCGCGCCCGGATGCACGTTCAGAAACAACCACTCGCGCTCCGCGCCGAGCACTTTAAAATTCTCCAGATGCAGCGTCTGAGCCAGCTTGTCGACCTGCAGCACATCGCCGAGGCGCGCGGCCTCGCCGAATACGTCGAGCGGCGACACCGGCCGGTCGAGCGCGTCGTGCGCACGCAGCAGCCCTTCGTAACCGACCGCCCGCATATGCGACAGGCTGAAAATCGGCTGAAATACGCTGCTCAGCGTGAGTTCGCCATGCTGCACCGTAAAACGTTCGAGCCCCGACGTCATCTCGACACCGAAGCCATGTGGCGCGCTGGCCGTCCTTTCCTGTTGCGCAATCGTCATGCAAGTCCTCTCACGCGAGAGCCGGGCCGGTCCGAACGCGGAAGCGAACAACCTCGGCGCCGTTTCTCAAATGTGCGTCATCGATATACCTTAAGCAAGCTCCATGCGCACGCTGACGCACATTCCAATGAAATTTGTCCGAAAGATTGACCCTTGTAAGGGAGCATGCGCCGCGCGTGGGCGTGGGGCGCACCGTTAAGGTGCGCCGCGCCTTGTGGCCACGTCCTGATCTCGCTGGCAGTGCCGCATGTCGCCCTGAGCGGTACGTCACGCGTCGTCGGGCTAAACTTTGGCCTTACGCTTCGTCAGCATCGCGTGGCCGTTTCGTCGAAGATCGCCGAAGTCACACCGTTATATCCCCAGAAATAGACCGATGGACATTGTCTTTACCGTATTGATTCTTTTGCTCGCGGTCGCCGCGTCGGGCGTCCTCACCCGCATCCTGCCGATCAAGTTGCCGCTGCCGCTCGTGCAGATCGCGATCGGCGCATTGCTCGCGTGGCCGAGGCTCGGCTTGCACGTCACCTTCGATCCGGACATTTTCATGATGCTGTTCATTCCGCCGCTGCTGTTCGCGGACGGCTGGCGCATTCCGAAGCGCGAGTTCTTCATGGCGCGCCGCTCGATCCTGATGCTCGCGCTCGGCCTCGTTTTCATGACGGTGCTGGTGGTCGGCTACTTCGTGCACGCGCTGGTGCCGTCGATTTCGCTGCCCGTCGCGTTCGCACTGGCCGCTGTGTTGTCGCCGACCGATGCGGTGGCGCTCTCCGGCATCGTCGGCAAGGGCAAGATTCCGGGGCGGCTGATGCATATCCTCGAAGGCGAGGCGTTGATGAACGACGCGTCGGGACTGGTCGCGCTGAAGTTCGCGATTGCCGCGGCGCTGACGGGCGTATTTTCGTTGCGCGACGCGTCGATCAGCTTTGTGATCATCGCCGTGGGCGGCCTCGCTGTGGGTGCGGCAGTGAGCTGGCTGTTCGGCTACGTGTCGGCCCACTTTCTGAATCTCACAGAAGAAGGCGACCCGGCTCCCGGCGTCGTGATGACGCTGCTGATTCCGTTCGCCGCCTATCTGGTCGCCGAGCGTTTCGAATTGTCGGGCATTCTGGCCGCGGTCGCCGCCGGCATGATGATGAATTACACGACCATTGTCACCGCCGGGCCGGCTTCATCGCGAGTGCGAGCGAGCAGCACGTGGACGATGATCGAGTTCGTCTTTAACGGCATGGTGTTCATTCTGCTGGGGCTGCAGTTTCCGCACATTCTCGGCCGGGCCCTGCTCGACGCGCACGAGACCAGTAACGCGCAGGTCTGGCGGCTGATCGGCTACATCGCCGCGGTAGCGGGCGCCCTGTACGCGATGCGCTTCGTGTGGGTGTGGCTGCTGCGCTATTTCGCGAGCCGCAGCGCCGCGAAACAAGGCGTGGCGAATGCCGTTCCGGGTTTGCGCACCGCCGCTGTGACGACGGTGGCCGGCGTGCGCGGGGCCGTGACGCTCGCGGGCGTGTTGTCGTTGCCGGAGGTGTTGCCGGGTGGCGCCGCGTTGCCGGGCCGCGATCTCGCGATCTTCATCGCTTCCGGCGTGATTCTGGTCTCGCTGATCGTGGCGGTGGTGGGATTGCCGCTGTTGCTGAGCGGCTGGCGCCGCGGCAAGGATCCGCATGCCGCAGAGGAAGCGCTCGCCCGGATCATGGCCGCGCAAGCCGCGATTCGCGCGGTCGACGAAGTGCACGACAAGGAGTGCTCGAATCTCGACGAGTCGGCCTCGGCGTATGCCGCGGACGTCACCGCGCGGGTGATGGACCTCTATCGGCGCCGCCTCGCCACGCTCGATGAAGAACGCGAACCGCGCGAGCTGGCACGCCGTGCCGACGCGTTGGAGTTCAGGATGAAACTCGCGGCCATGAGAGCGGAGCGCAAGACGCTGCTGGAACTGCGCAGCAGTCAGGAGATCAACGACGAGACGTTGAACAAGCTGATGCGGGAAGTGGATCTGTCGGAGACTGCGCTGACGGCGCGGAGGAAGTAGCGGGCGCGCGCGCTGTGTAGTTGCGATGCCGGCGGCGGCAATGGCTTTTTCTTCGATCAAGACAACCTGCGAAGAAAAAACCTGCCCCGCCGACGAACTCACAAAGACGACTGATTCAGCGCGCGAGAAAATTCACGCCACCGGACCTTGCGCCGGCTTCCTTCTCAGGAGCGCGTAGAGAATGATCGCGCCGAACGTCGCGGTGCCGATACCGCCGAGACCGAAGCCGCCGAGCTTCAACGAGAAATCGCCGGCGCCGAGCACGAGCGTGACCGCGGCCACGATCAGATTACGGTTATCGGAGAAGTCCACCTTGTTGACGACCCAGATGCGCGCGCCGGTCACGGCGATCAGCCCGAACACGACGATCGACACGCCGCCCAGCACCGGCCCCGGAATGGTCTGGATCACCGCGCCGAACTTCGGCGAAAAACCCAGCACCAGCGCGATCAACGCGGCAATCACGAAAACCAGCGTCGAATAGATCTTGGTGACGGCCATCACGCCGATATTCTCGGCATACGTCGTGACACCCGTGCCGCCGGCAAAGCCGGAGACGATCGTCGCGAGTCCGTCGCCGAGAAATGCGCGGCCGACGTAACGGTCCAGATTCTGGCCCGTCATCGCGCTCACCGCCTTGATATGCCCAAGGTTCTCCGCCACCAGAATCACGGCGATCGGCGCGAGCAAGGTCATCGCCTGCAGGTTGAACACCGGCGCCGTGAAGTGCGGCATGCCGAACCACGCGGCGTTCGCGACGATGGCGAAATCGATCGGCTTACCCATGCCAAGACCGTTCGTGACGATCGCATAGATCACATACGCCATCAGCAGGCCGACCAGAATCAGCAGACGCTGCAGCATGCCGCGTGCGAACACCGCGACCGCGCCGACGCACAGCACGGTGACGAGCGCCATCCACGAATCGAAGTTGCTGCCGCTCACGCCGTGCACCGCGATCGGCGCCAGATTCAAACCGATCACGCAGACAATCGCGCCCGTCACCACCGGCGGCATCAGTGTCTCGATCCATTTGGTGCCGACCGCCGACACGATCAGCCCGATGATCGCGTACACCACGCCGCACGCGATGATCCCGCCCAGCGCAACCGGGATGTTCAGGTTCGGGCCGTGGCCGCCGTAGCCCGTGACCGCGATTACGAGACCGATGAACGCGAAGCTCGAACCGAGATAGCTCGGCACGCGGCCGCCTACCAGCACGAAGAACAACAGCGTGCCGATGCCCGACATGAAGATGCACAGGTTCGGATCGAAGCCCATCAGCAACGGCGCGAGCACCGTCGAGCCGAACATCGCGACGACGTGTTGCACGCCCATCGCGAACATCTGCGGCCACGCGAGACGCTCGTCGGTACCGACGATGCGGCCCTCGGCGGCCGCGGACTGGGCACGCCAGCGGGGGAAGTAGGAATCGGCCATGGCGGGGGTTCTCCTCTGTTCGGCGCTATGTATGGTGGCGCGGCGCCGGAACAAAGCGCCGCCCAGGAATTAGGCGCGAGTGTACGGAGTGCCATTGGGCCTGGCAAGCTCGGGGAAATGCGCGGCAAAACCGTGCTTGGATGCCGCGGTAGATGGCGTGGCGCCGGCCGGGTTGCTTGCGGCGCTGGAAACCGACGTGTGTTGTCGGTGCCGCCTGGCCGCGTGGCCGCATTGCTTGCAGCACCAGAGTCAAAGCTCTCTAACGATGCTGGACAGCATGTCGCATGCAGCGGCGCGCGTAACGCGCTCGCCGGCAACCCTGGCGCGATCCAGCGCGCCCATGACCATCATCGGCGCCCTTAGCCGCGCCGCGCTTCCAGAGAAAACACCGTCACAGCCGCCTGCAACTGCCTCGCCTGATCCGCCATCGACGCCGCCGCGGCCGCCGCCTGCTCAACCAGCGCCGCGTTCTGCTGGGTCACGTCGTCCATTTGCGCGACGGCGCGATTGACCTCTTCGATGCCGGTGCTTTGCTCCTGCGACGCCGACGAAATCTCGCCCATGATGTCGGTCACCCGTTTCACCGCGTGCGTGACTTCGGCCATGGTCTGTCCGGCCCGCTCGGCGAGTTCGGCACCGCTGCCCACGCGTGCCGTCGAGCTTTCGATCAGCTCCTTGATCTCCTTCGCCGACACCGCGCTGCGCTGCGCGAGCGAGCGCACTTCGCCCGCCACGACGGCGAAGCCGCGTCCTTGTTCGCCGGCACGCGCTGCTTCCACCGCCGCGTTCAGCGCGAGGATGTTGGTCTGGAACGCGATCCCTTCGATCACCGCGATGATGTCCGTCATGCGCTTCGAGCCGGCTGCCAACTCGCGCATCGTTTCGACCACGTCGCCGACGAGGTGGCTGCCGCGCGCCGCGACTTCCGACGCGCCGTGCGCCACGCCGCCCGCTTGCTGCGCGTTCTCGGCGTTCATCTTCACCGTCGATGTCAGCTCCTGCATGCTCGACGCGGTTTCCTGCAGCGCGGCGGCCTGTTCTTCAGTGCGCTGCGACAGATCGGTATTGCCCTGCGCGATTTCGCCCGACGCCATCAAAATCGATTCGCTCGACTCGCTGATGCCCGACACGATGCCGGCCAACCGTTCGCGCATGTTGCGCAACGCAAACAGCAAGCTGTGAGAGTCGCCGGTGCGCGTTTCGACTCGCACGCTCAAATCACCGCCCGCGATGCGGTTAGCGATCTGCATCGCGTAATCCGGTTCGCCGCCGAGCTGCCCGGCCAGACGACGCGCGATCACCATGGCGAGCAGCATGCCCGCGACGATCGCGCCCAGCACCAGCGCGCTCATGACGATGCGCATGTGCAGATAGCCGGTGGACGCTTCCGCTTGCGCGTCGTTGGCTTGCTGACGGCGATAGTCGATCAACGCCGTGATGCGATCGCGCAGCGCCTCGCTCGACGCAATCGCGCGGCGCACGAGTTCGTTGTTGTCGACGCCCGCCGGAATCGGCTCGAGGCCGATCTGCTGATGCACGATGCCTTCCCACACCGCCGACTTGCGCAGCACGTCGTCGAACATTTCCTGGCCCTTGCTCGTCTCGATCGTCGCGCGATACTGGTCGTAACCCGCGTGCATCTCCTTGAGCGAGCCGACAATGCTGTCCTTCAACTTTTGACGGCCGGCGTCGTCGACGGCGTAGCCGAGATTCGCGGCGGCCAGATCGGAATCGATCTTGTGACGGTTCGCCTCTTCCATCCAGTACAGGCCGTCCATGTGTTTATCGCAGATGGCGTCGGTGATGCCGTGCATCGACGACAGCGTACTCAGCGACGTCGCGCCGATCACGACGCAAAAACCAATCACCACGGCAAACGCCAGCAGCAGTTTCCTGAACACAGGCATGCGGTCGAACCACTTCATTTCACCATCCTTCACGAGTCACGACGGGACGCTCAAGCCGCCACGCCGTCGCGAACATATCGCGATCTGTCGGATACGTAGCGACGCTCCCACCTTATTTACGGCGGCCATGACAGAGACTTGATGACGGAAATGTCAGGAATAACCGGGACAGGATGTTGTAAGCAATGCTTAGCGCACGCGACCCGGGCGCGAAACGCCCTGCGGGCAGACTATCGGAGACAAGTTTCGGATTCGTCTGATGTATAGCTATAGGGGCAAGCTCTTAGACTTGTTTTGCTGCGTCGACCTCCATGAGTAGGCGCATGCGATGTTGTTGTAACTCTCCGACTTTCCGCTCACGCTTCCCCGGCGTGAGCGGTTTTTTTTGTCTGTGCGATCCGGTGCTGGCACCGCTTGCAACGGCGCTGCGAGTTGCTTGCCTTTACGCGTGCGTCGCGAAAGCGGTCTTCGCGAGTCGCAAGGTGTAATCGCGCACGTCCTGCGGCCATGCCGCGACGATCTCGTCGAAACGCGGACGGTCGTCGGCGTAAAGCGCGCGGGTCGCATCTTCATAGCGCGGCAGATTGCCGGCCAGCGCGGTCATGAAGCGATACACGGCTTCCTGCGCCGCGCGCTGACGGTCCTTGTTCTCGCCGGCCACGCGCGCCGCGTCGACCAGTTTGCGCAGCGCGACCGATGCGCCGCCCGACTGTCCATTGAGCCAATCCCAATGGCGCGGCAACAACGTGATTTCTCTCGCCACCACACCGAGCTTGGGCCGGCCACGGCCGCGTGGCGTGTCCTCTGCGGCGTCGTCGGAGGCGTTAGCGGTTTGGGCGCCGTCATCCTGGCTCGCTAACCGCGCGACGATCTCGTCGGGCGTGCCGCGCAAATCGAATTCGACCGGCCGGCTGGTGACGTCGTCGAAGACCAGAACCGGCGCCTGTTCGCCGCGCGCCAGCACTTCTCTCACCGCGAGCGCCACGTCGGGCAAAGCGCCGGAGGCGATGCGGCGATGGCCTTCGAACGCGGTGCAGGTGGGCGGATGGACGGTCATGACAAACTCCAAATGAAGAATTTGTCGAATTATATCCGGGTTAAATTCAAATGCAAGATATTACCCGGGTAAATTTACGCGACGTTCTTAGACGGAGTTGCGCGCTTCGGTGCCGGGTGTCACCGTGGCGCCGCCCAGGGGCGAAGTGTGCGTCACGGTGCGATAGCTCAGCACGCGATTGCGGCCCGTATCTTTGGCTTCGTATAGCGCGTCGTCGGCGGCGTTCAGGAGGGCGCGGCTCGTCGCGAATGCCTGGCCTCGCGTGGTGGCGATGCCGATGCTCACGGTCAGCACATGGTGCGAGCTCGCCACGTGGCGAAGCTGAAGCGCCTGAACCGCCGCGCGAATCTTCTCGGCGATGAAAGCTGCACCGGTTTCGTCGGTGTCCGGCAGCAGCACGGCGAACTCTTCGCCGCCGTAGCGCGCCGCCGTGTCACCCGGACGCCGCACGCTCTGCGCGATGCAGCGGGCCACGGCCGTGAGCGCATCGTCGCCCGCGGAATGGCCGTACAGGTCGTTGAAACCCTTGAAACTGTCGACGTCGATCAGCAGCATCGACAGCGGCCACGCGTTGCGCTGCGCGCGACGCCACTCGTCTTCCGCGTGTTCCTCGAAGGTGCGGCGATTGTTCAGGCCGGTCAGCCCGTCGGTGCGCGCCAGCACGCGCAACTCCTCTTCGGCCGCGCGGCGATGCCGCAACTGGTGCGAGAACAGGACCGCCAGCGCGATGATCGTGACGTCGAGCGCGGCGATCAGCGAGCCGATGATCCACGCGCGGTGCCGCCATTCCACGTAGATATCGCGCGTGGACAGCGCAACGTCGAGGATCAGCGGATACATGTCGATATGACGGAACGCGTACCAGCGCTCGACGCCGTCGATCGCCGCCGTCCCGAAGAAGTCCCCGCTCGGCTGCTGGGTGAAGCGCGAGTAGTTGGCGGTGCCGGTCAGATTGATACCGATGATTTTCGGATCGAACGGGCGCCGCATCAGCATCGTGCCGTCGCTCAGCATCAGTGCCATCGAACCGCCGGCGCCGAGATGCATGCCGGCGAACAGGCTGCGGAAATAGGTGAGCCGCATGGTGCCGGCCACCACCCCGCCGAAACTGCCATCCGGCCGCGTGATGCGCCGGCTCAGCGCGATGCTGACTTCCTTGCCGCTGACCTTCGGCACGAATGGATGGCTGATGTACAGACCGACGTTGGGCGAGTCCCGCTGCACCTTGAAGTAATCACGATCGGCGAGATTGACGTGGCGTGGCGGCGTGGCCTGCGAGTCGAACCTGATGTTGCCGGCTTCGTCGGTCACGAGGATCGAGCCCATGTCTTTGGCGCTCGCCGAGCCGTCGAACAACACCATCTGGCGGATGGCCGGATCCAGCTCCAGCACGCCGGGCTGTTTCAGACCGTCGATCACCGCGCGCAGCGACAGATCGTAAATCTCCAGATTGCGCGACACGTCGCGCTCGACCAGCAGCGACACGTTGAAGACCGAATCCTGGGCGCGCCGCAATGCGTCGTCGCGCATCTGTGCCAGCACCCACACGGCGATCGCAAGAATCGCACTGGCCAGCACGATACTGATCGCAATCATGACGTTCGGTCGGCGCGTCACCATGGGCTTTTCGTTCGAACATGCGCTGGCCTACGCGCGTGAAGAAGAGGGCCGCGTCCGGACCGGCGCGTACCGTGAAGCGGTAGCGTACCAGACGACGCGCTGCGGCGGGCGCCGCCGGCATGGCGAGACCGATGGGGAACGGCGACCTGTTTCAAGCGACTGTCCACCCTCGCTCTCGATGCAATGTTCTCATCACGCGCTCAAATATATTCATTTGCCGAGAGATTCCATTTTCCTCGGTCATCGCGTGCAAGCCTTCTAGAGATATACCCGGTTTTTCCTTCAGTACTCGAGTGTGCGAACCGATATCCGGTAAATGGGATACCCATTTTGTGCCCTACGCCGATGCGCTGCGCTCCTGCATCGACGAAAGACACCGAAGGGATAGACCGCGCGGGGCCGCCGCGATGTACGGCGGTCACATAGACGCTCCCATGCCCGGACCTGAGAGTCCATTGCGAACGCATCTACGTTTCGTTATTGGAGAAAAAAATCGTGACATTGAAACACCTCACCATCAAAGCAAAACTCATTGCCGGTTTCGGCATGCTGTCTCTTATCGTCGTCGCGGTTTGCGGGCTTTCCCTGAAGGCGCTCAGCGACTCAACCGATGGTTTTTCCAGCTTCGTGCACGGCATCAATGCACGCGCGGACATGGCGGTGCAGGTGCGAACCGCGGTTGACCGCCGGGCGATCGCCGCGCGCAATCTCGTGCTAGTGACCAAGCCGCAGGACCTCGAAATAGAGAAAGCCGATGTGCTGCGCGCGCACGAAGACGTGCAAACCGATTTGAAGAAACTCAACGACATGATCGCGACCGCTACCGACACGTCGGAGAAAGCGCGCAGTCTCGTCGCCGAGATCAATCGGGTGGAGGCTTCGTATGGACCCGTCGCCACCGACATCGTCAATCTCGCGCTGACCAACAAGCGCGACGAGGCGATCGTCAAGATGGACGATCAATGCCGGCCGTTGCTCGCCGCGCTGATTCGCGCGACCAACGCGTATGCCGACTACACGCATACGCGTCAGGAGCAGATGATCAACGACTACGCGGCGCACTACGAGAACCAGCGCAATCTGCTGATAGCGATCAGCCTGATCGCGGTGGCGCTCGCAATCGGCGCTTGCGTGCTGATCACGCGCGCGGTGACCGGACCGCTGCGCCAGGCGATCGACGTCGCGCGCACCGTGTCGGAAGGCGATCTGCGCACGCGCATCGTGGTCGACGGCAACGATGAAACCAGCAAGCTGCTGGGTGCCCTGCGCGAGATGAACGAACGGCTGACGACGATCGTCGGACGCGTGCGCGACAGCAGCACGAGCATCGCGGGCGCGGCGCGCGAGATCGCCGCGGGCAACATGGATCTGAGCCAGCGGACCGAGCAGCAAGCGGCCTCGCTGCAGGAGACGGCGTCGAGCATGGAGGAACTCACCTCGACGGTGAAGCAGAACGCCGACAACGCGCAGCAAGGCAGCATGCTGGCCACCAACGCATCGTCGGTCGCGCAGAAAGGCAGCGAGGTGGTCGGCCAGGTGGTGAACACGATGCACGACATCAGCGATAGCTCGACCAAGATCGCGGACATCACGGGCATCATCGAAGGTATTGCTTTTCAGACCAACATTCTCGCGCTCAACGCTGCCGTCGAGGCTGCGCGCGCCGGTGAGCAGGGCCGCGGTTTCGCGGTGGTGGCGAGCGAAGTCAGAAGCCTGGCGCAGCGCTCATCGAGCGCGGCCAAGGAGATCAAGGATCTGATTGCCACCTCGGTGGAGAAGATCCGCGACGGTTCGGCGCTTGCCGGCGAAGCGGGCAAGACGATGGCCGAAGTCACCCAGGCGGTGGCGCGGGTGACGGACATCATGTCGGAGATCGCGGCGGCATCGAGTGAGCAAAGCCGCGGCATCGAGCAGGTCAATCTCGCGATCACGCAGATGGACAATGTCACGCAACAGAATGCCGCTTTGGTCGAAGAAGCGGCGGCGGCTTCACGGTCGATGGAAGATCAGGGGCAGCAGTTGAATGAGGCAGTGGCGTTCTTTCAGATTTTGAATGGTGGTGATGTGGGGGCGTTTGTTTCGGCGGCGCCTTTGCGGAAGGAGACGGCGCGGCAGGAGCGGGTTGTTGCGCCTGTGCGGCGGGTTGCGCGGGCTACGGTTGTGCCGGGTGTTGCGTTGGGTGTCGCGCCGGGTGCCGCGTTGGCGACGGCTGCGGGCGCCGTCGGTGCGGATGATGGGTGGGATAGGTTTTGAACGTGTTTTTCTGTTTGAGCGCCGTGCCTGGGTGGGTGGCGCTTAAGCGGGACATGGTTTGGGGAGCAGAGCGGGTTAGTGCGAATAGCTCGGGACAGAAACGCGAAAACCGGCGTTAGCCGGTTTTCGCGTGACAACAAATCTTATTGGTGGAGAGGAGGAGGATCGAACTCCCGACCTTCGCATTGCGAACGCGACGCTCTCCCAGCTGAGCTACCCCCCCAACGTGCAAACAATTCTAGCACAAGCATTTTCCGTTTTGCCAAGCCCGCCAGAGCCAGCAAAACGGCAATAAGCCATCACCTGGAAGGCGCACCCGCAAGCACCCAATCCACCACTGCACGAATATCCGCATCGCTCATCGACTGATGCGCGGGCATCGGAATCATGCCCCACACGCCGGAGCCGCCGTCCTTCACCTTGCGCGACAATTTCGCCGGCGCTTGCGCATCGCCCTTGTACTTCGCGGCGATCTGCTGGAACGACGGGCCGACCAGTTTGCGATCCACTGCATGACATCCCATGCAAGCATTTGCGTTGGCGACCAGCTGACCGCGCGGCGCATCGGCGGCACGCGCAGTTGGCACAACGGCAAGCGCCAGCGCACCGAACATCAGCGCGCTGATCACCGAGGCAACACCGCGCATCATGGCGTCGTCGCCTTCGGGTTACCTGGATGCACGGCGTTCGAATTGGTGACCGGCGCGGGCGCCTGCTGTTCGAGCGGCCGCGAACTCACCGACGAATCAGGAATAGCGCCGACGGTCGGCGCGCTCGCGTCCGGTTGCGAAGCCGCCGCTGCGGGCGCCGTCCCCGCTGCGGCGGCAGCCGCCGCGGCTTCCGCCGGCTGAATGTACTGGAACACCTTCACGACCTGCACCACGCCCGGCACACGGCTCGCGACGTCGGCGCCACGATTGCCTTCGTCCATGGTGACGAGGCCCATCAGATACACCGAGCCACGCTCGGCCACCACTTTGAAGTTGTTCGCCGAAATGTTCTTCTCGGCGATCAGCGCGGTCTTCACACGCGTTTCGAGGTAGGTGTCATTGGTGCGCGACGAGAACGAGCTGGCCGGCATGATGGTCAGTTCGTTGACGATCGTGCTGACGTTGTTCAGGCCACGCACGATGGTCTCCGCGCGTTGCTTCGACACGTCCCCCGCCACTTCACCGGTCAGCAGCACGCGACGATTGAACACCGCCACGTTGACGTGCGCATTGTCGGGCAAGTTCTGGCTGATCTGCGAGAGCGCCTTCACCTGCAACTCGCGGTCCTCGGTCTGCGCGCCGAGCGTGCGCCGGTCGGTCGCGACCAGCGCGCTGCCGCCCGCCGCGCCGGCAACGGCGAGAAAGCAACCTTGCAACGTTGCGGACAGCCCCGCCGCGAACCCAACCACCAGCACGGTTCTCACCAGTGTCTTCTTGACGCGGAATACGCTCATCAACTAGCTCTCCTTCGGAATCAGTCTCAGTCTCAGTCTTCGCCCAGCAACATGGCATCGATGCCGTCGCACAGACAATGGATGGTCAGCAAATGCACTTCCTGAATACGTGCGGTGCGATCCGACGGCACGCACACATGGATATCGGTATCGCTCAATACTTCCTGCATGCGTCCGCCGCCTTTGCCGGTCAGCGCGACTACGATCATTTCGCGCTCATGCGCGGCCTCGATTGCGGCGAGCACGTTGGCGGAATTGCCGGACGTGGTGATTGCCAGCAGCACGTCGCCTGGCTGGCCGAGCGCCCATACCTGCTTCGAGAAAATCTGCTCGAACGAATAGTCGTTGGCGATGGCGGTCAACACCGAGGTGTCTGTGGTCAGCGCGACCGCCGGCAAGCCGGGCCGCTCGCGCTCGAAGCGGCCCATCAGTTCGGCGGCGAAGTGTTGCGCGTCGGCCGCCGAGCCGCCGTTGCCGCACGCGAGAATGCGATTGCCGTTGGCCAGCGCGGCGAACATCGTGTCGATCGCAGCGGCGATCGGCATCGCCAGTGTTTCGAGGGCTTCGAGTTTGACTGCCGCGCTGTCGCGGAAGTGTTGTTGAATGCGTTCGACTGACATCGAGTCTCTATCTTCTACCGCGAATGGGCCGCACTGCGCGGCCGTGTTGTGAAGTCGTATTGCGAAGTCGTGCCGCTTCGATGAACCTGGCCGGCAACACGGTGCAGGCACGCAATCCATCGCTTATTGCACTGCTTGCTGCGTTGTCGGCGTTGCCCCGTGGCGCTGCACGCGAGCGCAAGTTTATCGCACTCACGCGTGTTCTCCGCGCCTGGCGTCAGACTTCGTCGGCACGGAACGCATCGCGCAACCACACGAGCCGGCCGCCTTCGAACGCGATCACGTCGAAACGGCAAGCGGGTTGATCGCGCCACCGCGAGGCATGCGTTACCAGAAAATGCTGCGCGGCGCGTACGATACGCTGCTTCTTCTGCCAGCCGATACTCGCCGCCGCGCCGCCGTAGCGCCGCTGCGCACGCGCGCGGACTTCGACGAACACCAGCGCGCCGTCACGTTCGCGCATTACCAGATCGATCTCGCCGCCGCGGCACGACACATTGCGCGCGACGAACCGCAAACGTTGGCGCTGCAAAAATTCCTGCGCACGCAACTCGAAAGCCGCGCCGACGAGTTTGGACCCGACGAGTCCCGAAAAGTTGTGGGGCGTCGTGAAGGCGCCGCTCGGCGCCGCCGCGCTCACGGCCGGCCCGCCGCGCGGATCGCGTGACACTGCGTGGCACAATGGCGGCCTCGTTCCGTCTGTTTGTGTCTTCTGCCTCATGACTCCCCTCTCCGAACTCGCGCAAGGGCAGCAGTACCCCACTGCCGCGCTGTATGTGGTGGCCACGCCGATCGGCAACATCGCGGACGTCACGCTGCGCGCGTTGCATGTGCTAGGACTGGTGGACCGCATCGCCGCCGAAGACACCCGCAACACGGGCCAACTGCTCGCGCGTTATGGCATCTCGAAGCCGCTCGTCGCCGTGCATCAGCACAACGAACGGGCGGCGGCCCTGCGTCTGATCGAGCATCTGCAAGCGGGCGAACGCGTGGCCTACGTGTCCGATGCGGGCACGCCGGGCATCTCGGACCCCGGCGCGAAACTCGTCGACGCGGTCCGTGAAGCCGGCTTTCCCGTCATCCCGCTGCCCGGCGCGAGCGCGCTCGCGACCGCGCTGAGCGTGGCCGGCGACTGGGTCGCGACGTTCTCGTTCCTCGGCTTCCTGCCGCCGAAGGCAAAAGCCCGCGCCGCGACGCTGCAGCCGCTCGCGACCCATCCTCACGCGATGGTGTTCTACGAAGCGCCGCACCGCATCGTCGAAACGGTGCAGGCGCTGGCCGACGCATTCGGCGGCGAGCGCAAGCTGCTCATCGCACGGGAATTGACGAAGTTACATGAAGCGCTGCACTGTGGCACCCTGGCCGAAGGGCCAACGTGGCTCGCCGCCGATCCGAACCGGCAACGCGGCGAATTCGTGCTGGTGGTGGAAGGCGCGCAGCCGGAAGCCGCAGGCGAACGCGATCACGACGCTCTGCTAGGCATTCTGCTGGAGGAGTTGACGGTGAGCAGCGCGGCCAAAGTGGCGGCGGCCATCACCGGAGCGTCGCGCAACGCGCTGTACACGCGCGCGCTGGCGCTGAAGAAAGAAGACGAAGAGTAAAGCTGACAAACAAACGAAAAGGGCCGCGCAATGCGGCCCTCCGTTCTTCTGCGGACACAACCCGTGAGGCCGCCGACGCGGCGTTACGAGGAGCGCGCCCTAGCCGCGCTCGCCGCCGTCATGTCACTTCTGGGCGGTCGAATCCGAATTCGACGCCAGCATTTCATTACGCGCGTCGCGTGCTTCCTGCTGCGTCAGACCTTCGATCTCCACCCGCGCCGTACCGGCATGGCGCATGTTGAGAACAGCCGCCGCGGCCATGGACAGATCGATCACGCGGCCACGCGCATACGGACCACGGTCGTTGATACGCACGACCACCGAGCGCGACGTGGCCGGATTGGTCACGCGCACATAGGAGCCGAGCGGCAACGTACGATGCGCCGCGGTCAGCGCGTGCATGTCGTAGCGTTCGCCGTTGGCGGTACGGCGGCCATGGAAGCCACGGCCGTACCACGAAGCGCGACCGGTCTGATGAAAGTCCGAAACGCCGGAACCTTCATCGGTAAGAGGCTTTGCATCGGCCAGCGACGAGCCTTGGGCGGTCGCGTCGGAGGCCGGCGCGCTGCCGAAAGCTTGCGGTCCGAAGGAACCCGCCTGCGTCAATTTCGTGCTCTGCGGTACGCCGCTATCCGACGTGTTGCCGGCGCCCGGAGGCGTGGCGCAACCGGCCAGCACAAAAAAGGCAAAAAGAGTCCCCAGACCACGGGATAACCGAGTTTTCATAAGACGTGCAATCACATTGTCGAGCCGCATCACGCGAAAGTTGAGCGTGTTGCCTGCGACTCCGGCGGCAATGGACGACAACGCGCCGCGCAGACAAGCGCAGAACGTCAAAGCCCGGATGCGACTCACTCAGCCGCTACCGCACGGTTAATTTTCACGTCTGGCGCAACCTGTCCCCGGCAGCCTGACCAGACCCCACATGCCGCCATCGAACGTGGCAAACACGTTCTTGCGCGCGAAACTCAGCGCGCAGGAACGGCGGCGTAGGCCCCACCCAGCGTCACGGCAGTTAAGTCCGTAGCAGGCGCGCGGCGCCTGGCTGGGCAAGACGTGTGCATCGAAAGCATCGATACTTGATGGCCGCCCAAAAGTGCGACAGCCCATACTTGAGTGGCGATCCGCGTGCCCATTTTTGATGGGGACGCACCGCCTTGTGGCACGCACAGTTCCCTGTGCATGGGGTGCATTATACCCAAAACAGAATTCCGGGTTGGCAAGCGACTGAAAACCTTGATGAATTTTCACTCCTGCTGCAAGAATAAGCAGCCCGAAGCCCTCTGCGCCGCGGCTCCAGCGCCCTCGGCGAACGTGGACGAGAGGCCGGTACAATCAACGTTTTTCCAGCGGCGCCGTCATCCATGAAAGTCACCTTGATCCCCGTCACGCCGTTCCAGCAGAACAGTTCGCTGCTCGTTTGCGAGGCAACCGGGCGCGCGGCCGTCGTCGATCCGGGCGGCGACCTCGACATCATCCAGGGCGAAATCGCGCGGCAGAACGTGACGGTCGAGAAAGTTTTTCTGACGCACGGCCACATCGATCACTGCGCGGGCGCGAAGACGCTGGCCACGCACTACGGCGTGCCGATTGAAGGCCCGCATCCCGACGAAAGCTTCTGGCTGGACAAGCTGCCGGATCAAAGCACGCGCTTCGGCTTTCCGGCCGCCGAAGCGTTCGAACCGGATCGCTGGTTGCAGAATGGCGAGAGTGTGCAGTTCGGCGACGAAACGCTCGAGGTCTATCACTGCCCGGGCCATACGCCGGGCCATGTGGTGTTCTTCAGCCGCGCGCATCGGCTGGCGCTGGTGGGCGACGTGCTGTTCGCCGGCTCGATTGGGCGCACGGATTTTCCGCGCGGCAATCACGCGGATCTGGTGCGCTCGATCCGCGAAAAACTTTGGCCGCTCGGCGACGACATCACCTTCGTTCCGGGCCACGGTCCCACTTCGACGTTCGGCGCCGAACGCCGCACCAATCCGTACGTCGCCGACGGAGTCGAGGCATGAGCAGCGAAATCTACGTGAGCACCGATGTCGAAGCGGACGGTCCGATTCCCGGCCCACACTCCATGCTCAGTTTCGCCTCCGCCGCTTACACCGAAGACAAGCGGTTGATCGCCACCTTCTCGGCAAACCTCGAGTTGCTCGACGGCGCCACGGCGCATCCCGTGCAGGAAGCGTGGTGGAAGACCCAGCCCGAAGCATGGGAAGCGTGCCGCAAGGATCTGCAGACGCCGGTGGCCGCATTGACGGCGTATGTCGACTGGGTGGAAGCCTTGCCGGGCAAACCCGTGTTCGTGGCGATGCCGGCCGGCTTCGACTTCACTTATATGTTCTGGTACATGATGCGGTTCGTCGGCCGGTGTCCGTTTTCCTGGTCGGCGCTCGATATCAAGACGCTGGCCTTCGCCATGACCGGCCTGCCGTACCGCAAGAACATCAAGCCGCGTTTTCCCAAACACTGGTTCGACGAACATCCGCATACCCATGTCGCGCTGGACGACGCGATCGAACAAGGCGCGCTTTTCTGCAACATGTTGAAGGATCTGCGCGCAAGTCAGGCGATCACGTTGGCAGCGGGTAAAGATGGGGACGGCACAGGACAAAACACCACCGAGGAACCGGCAAATTAGGTAATCTCCCTCGTCGAACCCGTTTTACATTGCGTTTCGTTTTCGCGCCCTCTACCATGCGTTGATACGGCGACGCAAACGGAGGCGCAGTTGACACTCGATACGTTCTCTCAAAAAATCCTGCGCCTATTGCAGCTCGACGCACGCCGCTCGGTGCAAGAAATTTCCGACCAGGTCGGCCTGTCGAGCACGCCATGCTGGCGACGCATCAAGGACATGGAACAGTCGGGGGTCATCCAGCGCTACACGGCGCTACTGGACCGGGAAAAGCTCGGGCTGCACGTGTGCGCCCTCGCGCATATTCATCTCACGCGGCACACCGAAGGCGGCGTGGAACAGTTCGAGCGGGAAATCGCCACCTGTCCGGAAGTCACGGAGTGCTACAGCACGACCGGCGAATCGGACTACATCCTCAAAATCGTCGCGCCGGACATCAAGGCTTACGACAGCTTTCTGCACGAGCGTATCTTCAAGATTCCCGCCGTCGCGCAGGTTCGCACGAGCGTGGTGCTGCGCGAGATCAAATTCGATACGCAGCTGCCGCTTTGAGCCGTTGATGGCTCAACGACGCCACGCGCCAGCGTGCATGCTCGCGCGGCGCTGCAGGAATTAAATCAAGTAGCGCTGTGGGGTTCCGTCGCCTTCGTGCGTTCTTCAATGGCCACGCCGCCCTCTGCACCGAGCGTCTCCGGATCGGCTTGCGCGGCGGACGCCACATCCAACGCCTGTAGCAGTTCCACTCTGCGCGCGCCCAGGCGAGCCTTGAGCGCCGCCAGATCCACCTGCCCGAGCCGTTGCGTCTCGCCGTCCAGCACGCGCGACGACAACGCATCCGGCAGCACAACTTCGACATCCAGCCCCGTGCTCAGGTAGTGAATATTCACCGCCGCCGCCTTCACGCCGTGAGACGCCAACGCGGCATTCACCTCTGCAATCACCCGCTCGCGAGTTGGCAGATCGAAGGGCGGACGCGCAAGCGCATCGTTCTCGGGATCGACATGAATCAGCGCGTCGAGCACGCGGTTGTCCGTCAGAACGCGCAGACGCGCGGACTCGGCGATGTAGTGCCCTTCCGATACCGAGATCAGCGGATCGACGAGAATGTGCGCGTCGACGAGCGCGAAGTCGCCCATCTTGCGCGTGCGCATTTCGTGCACGTCGCGCACGCCGGGCGTTGAGAGCAGCAGCGCGCGCATGTCGGCGGTGGCGGCGTCGTCGAGCGCGCGGTCGGAGAGATCCTGCAACGCGTCCCAGCCGAACATCCAGCCCATGCGCGCGACCATGAAGCCGACGATCGCCGCGGCAATCGGATCGAGCAGCCGCACGCCGGCGAGGCTGCCGACAATACCGATCGCGACCACCAGCGACGACGCCGCGTCGGAGCGCGCGTGCCAGGCATTGGCGATCAACATGGCGGAACGCACGCGTTGCGCCTCCCGCAGCATGTAGCGAAACAGACTCTCTTTGGAAATCAGAACCAGCACCGCGACCGCGAGCGCGCTCATATGCACAGCAGGAATGTTCTGCAAATCGGCGAGACGCGTTCCGGCTCGCCATAGCATGCCGCAGCCCACCGCGATTAGAAGCGTGCCCAAAAATAACGACGCCACGGTTTCATAGCGACTATGCCCGTAATTGTGATCCGCGTCGGGCTTTGCGCCGCTGTGCCGATTGGCAATCAGCACGACAAAATCGGAAATCAGATCGGCGAGGGAATGGACACCGTCGGCGACCAATGCCTGCGAGTGCGCAAACACACCGATGCCGATTTGCAGCGTCATCAACACCGTATTGAGCGCAATACTGACAAAGGTACTTTTGCGCGCAATGCGATGTTTTTCGGCGAATTCGGTGGCGGCAGCGGCAGGCATCTGAGAAGTGGAATGAAAGGTCACTTCTTGCATTCTACCCGGCGCATCTCGAAACGCGCAGGAGCCGCCTAAAAAATTCCTTTTAAATCAGCCGCTTATCTAAACGAAAAGCATTCGCGTTCCAGTTGACTGGTGTTGATGCGACAAAAACCATGACATTGATCGTGGCAATAAAAAAACCGCGTCCTCGACGGCACGCGGTTCTCTTTCGCTACGGCAGACGCTATAACTGCATCTGATTGAAGCTATTCGTATGACTTAATGACCAGAAGCATTAGTTGCTGGCAAAGCAGCCTGCAAAAAGCGGGCGCAAAAGCTGCCGGCCAAATCATTACTTCTCGATCAGAAACTTCTCGCGATCCAGACCGGCGATCCAGCGCGGCGGCTTGCCGCGGCCCGACCACGTGCTGCCGCTATCCGGGTCGCGATACTTCGGTGCGACACCTGCGCGCGGACGCGCGGCTTTAGCACCCTTGGCAGCACGACCGCCACCGAGTTCAGTTAGAGAAATGCCGTAGTCGGTCATTTTCTGCTTGATTTCATTCAACACTTCAGCATATTCGCGCGACTTTGCTTCTTCGATCTGCTTTTCGAGCTTCTCGCGCTGGGCGAGTAGTTCCTTGTAGGAAGACATAGGTTCCCTTTGTGGTTTGGATAAATGACTGCCAGTCTTAAGCCAGCTTGCCCTTTGAAGGTGGATCATGCCTCGGAATTTGATGGCGAGATTAACACAAAATAGAAAGATTACAAAAGCGAGGGCGCAAAATTAATCCGAATTCGTTTCAAAAAATTTCCAGCTGGCACCGGGCTACATCACTTCCTTTCAGATAGCTGATTTCGCTTTTTGCTGAAAAACGCAGTTAGCATGAGTAATCATTGGATTAACTATCAAAAAATGAAATTTAAGATCTCGATTTGACACCAACATTTCATGCCATGAGAGCTTTAACATGAAACGTCGTAACATATTGCGACAGACCGCCTGCGCGGTTATTACGCATGAGTGGTTTCCCCGAAGAACGGCAAAAAATCTAACTCATGTAGCGCTGCATGCAATCTTCTAGCGCTGCACGCAAGGTTTCAGTATTGGTTTTGGCATCGTCGAAGGGAAAACGTCTGCGTTCGCCGTTCAGTTTCAGATCCACGCCATATCGATCGACGCCGAGCAGCTGAAACTCGCCCTTACTGCCGGACTGAGCGGGGAATTGCGCGATAACCGCGTTCTCTTCATCGAAACCGAGTGGCGGCAATGGATCGAGTTCATCGCCGGCAAGCCACCCCATTGCGCCGAAACCGCCGATATAACGCAGCCGCTCGACCCTCATCGCCCAGAAAGTGAAGTCGCCGAGTACGAGATAGCGCTCCGCGTCGGGGTGATAGCGCAAATAACGTTGCACCACCTCGGGCGTCGAGTCGACCGGTTCGAAGCTGCCGAGCAAGGTGACACGCTGGCCGCTCAGCACGTCGCCGTCGGGGGCGTCGACGGCCAGAAAACCGGCGCGCGGGTCGGCGTGCAGGTTATGGGTATGCTCGGCGAGCCGGCTCACGAGGATCGTCGGACGATGCTGCAAGTCCGGCGCGAACGGCAGCACGGACGGATAAGGGAAACCTTCCGGCTGGCGCGCGTGAGTGGCGAGCGTGCCGACAGCGGCTGTATGCAGCAGATGCAGCGGAGCGTGAGCGGGAATATTCAAGTGCGCGTTCCTCGATAGATAAGCGGCGAATCACAAACACCGGTAAGCAGACCGCACAACGCTGGCGCCTCCGAACTGAATAATCGCCAATATGCGGATTCCGCCTTCCAAGCATAAGACAGCATGCTTCGTTAGAATCGGAAATTCGCTTTCAACGCGCTTTCTCGCGCGTCACCCCTCCTCGAGATTTCCGTGTCAGACCGCTCCTCCGAATTCGCCACCCTTCCCGCCGCTCACAGCGACCTCTCCGATACCGCCCGGCAGCGGGCCCGTCTCGCCACGATGGCGGTGTTCTTCATTGCCGGCATGATGTACGCGTCGTGGGGCGTGCACGTGCCGACGGTGCGCGACCGTTTTCACCTGAACGCGGCGCTGCTCTCGTTCGCGTTGCTGGCCGTCGCCGGCGGCTCGATCGGCGCGATGGCGGCCAATGCTTCGTGGATCGCGCGGGTCGGCACGCGCCGCGCCTGTCTCGCCGGCGGCCTGGTGATGGCGGTGTGCGCGGCACTGATTTTGGTCGTGCCCGCTTACTGGATGCTGCTGGTCGTACTGGCCACCTTCGGCGCGGGCATGGCCACGCTGGATGTCGCGATGAACGCCGAAGCGAGCGCCGTCGAGAAAGCGCTCGGCAAGCCGATCATGTCGTCGTTGCACGGCATGTTCAGCGTCGGGGGGATGTTCGGTGCGGCGGTCGGCGGGGCGCTGCTGTCGCGCGGCATGGCGCCGGCGGTGCATCTCGCGCTGGCTGCCTCGGTCAGCGCGCTTGTGCTGCTCGCCGCCTGTCCTTCCGTGCTGCCGCACGTGCCGCATGCCGATCATCCCGACTCCGCCACGCCGCGCGCGAATCGCTGGCGCTCGCCAGCGTTGTGGGCGCTCGGCGCGATGGCGCTGGTCGCGCTGATCGCCGAAGGCGCGATGTACGACTGGGCCACTGTCTATATGCGCGACGTCGTACTGGCCACGCCCGCCCTCGCGAGCGCGGCCTACGCGGCGTTCTCGGGCGGCATGGCGGCCGCGCGGTTCGGCGGCGACGCCGTGCGCGCCCGCTTCGGCGCACCGCAACTGGTGATGGCAAGCGCGACGCTCGCCTGCGTCGGGATGGTCGGCGCGCTGCTGCTGCCGAATGCGGTTGCGGCGCTGATCGGCTTCACGCTGATGGGTCTTGGGCTCGCGAACATGATGCCTGTGCTGTTCGCGGCGGCGGCGAGCGTCAAAGGCATTCATCCGGCGGAAGGACTCGCGCATGTTGCCGGGTTGGCGTACTTCGGGCTGCTGCTCGGGCCGGTGATCATCGGCGCGGTGACCCAGGTGACCAGTTTGCCGATCGGGCTGTCGGTGGTGGCGGTCTGTTCCGCGTTGATCGCGCTGGTCGGTCCGAAGGTTCTGCGGCGTTTGAAGATCTGATGCGAAAGCGCCCCGCTGCTGCGTCCTTGCGTGCGGCGGCATACGAAACACACTAGCCCTGCGTTACGTTACGCATGGGCTGTGCGCTGAGGTGTTCCGCGACACATCGGTTGAATGAAGCGTGGCCGTCCGCAGATCCTATACCGCCAACACATTGATTCATATACGTTTATTTCATGCAACGGCTAGAAAAATAGAAATGGCATAGGCCTTGCAGTTAGTTCCCCCAAGTAATGACCAAACTACGGGGGAGCAGACCATGAATCGCAAATTCAAACTGACGGCGATCGCCATGTGCGTCACGTCGATGATCGTCCTGACGGGATGCGGAAGCACCTTGAACAGGCCGAGCGTAGGGAGCGGAGCGGGCGGCGGCACGCCGACTCCCACACCGACGCCTACGCCCACACCTACGCCGACGCCGACTCCCACACCAACGCCGACACCGACGCCCACGCCGACTCCAACGCCCACCAGCGCCAACCCCGTCGGCGTCGTCGTGCAAAACAGCGGCAACGTCGTCACCGCCGTCGGTCAAACCGTCTCCGCCGTCGGCAGCCAGATCGGCCTCACGCCGATTCCCGGCACGAATCCGGCAACCACCACGGCGCTCGGCAATGTCGTGTCGAATCTCGGCAACGGCGTGACCGCGGTCGGCACGGGCGTGGCGAACGGCCTGGGCCAGTTGGGCAATTCCACCGATCCGCTCGGCACGACGCTCGCCAGCAGCGGCAACCTGGTCTACAACGCAGGCCAGTCCGTCAACAGCGCCGGCCAACTCGTGACGAGTCTCGGCAGCGGACCCACCGCGCCGCTCAGTCCGTTGACCACGCCACTGGGCAGCGCGGTCTCGACGGTCGGCAACGCCGTCAGCGGCCTGGGTACGCAACTCGGCTCGCAGTTGACGAACGGCCCGATCCAGCAAGTCACGCAGACGGTCAGCACCGCGATCACGCCGATCACGAGCACGCTCGCGCAGACGACGCAAACCGTCGGCGACACGACCGGTCTCGGCGCACCGCTAAACGGCCTGCTCTCGACGGTCGGCCATGGCCTCGGCAGCGCCGGCGGCAAACTCAGCGGCGCGACCGGCAATCCGATCGGTGAGAATCTCGGCAATGTCGTCACCAAGCTCGGCGACACGGTCACGTCCGCGGGCGGCCTCCTGACGGCGGGCGGCTCCGGCAGCGGCAATCCGCTCGGCGGCATCACAGGCATTCTGAATCCGGGCGGCGGCGGCACGGGCTCGCCGCTCGCACCGTTGACCAGCATCCTCACCGCGCTGCCCGGCACCTTGAGCGGCGGCCTGACGGGCGGCAGCGGCGCCGGCGGCCCGCTCGCGCCGTTGACCAATGTGGTCAGCACCTTGACCGGCGGTCTCGGTGGAGCGGGTTCGGGCAGTCCGCTTGGGCCGCTCACCGGCGTCGTGAGCTCGGTCACGGGCGCATTGGGCGGCGCGACGGGCAGCAGTGGCAATCCGCTCGCACCGGTGACCTCGGTCGTGTCGACGCTGACCGGCGCGCTGGGCTCGGCCACGGGATCGGGTAGCAGCGGCGGAACCAGCAACCCGCTCGCACCGATCACCGGCCTGTTGACCACCGTCACCGGCACCTTGAGCGGCGCTGCAACGTCCGCCGGCGGCACGACCGGCGGCGGCTTGCTCGGCGGTCTAGGCGGCATCGCTTCAAAGAAGTGACGAACAAGAACAACGACTGCACATAACGACGCGATAAAAACAGGCGTCGAAGGGGGGCGGCGAGCCGGGCAACCGGCTCGCTGTTTTTTTATCGGCGCGTCTGGCTGCGTGAGTCGCACTCTAACGACGCAGCGCCGAAGAGCCGCGCTCGCATCATCGGCGCGTCACAGTTCGTGATACGTATCGTAGTGACGCGAGAACTCGTTACTACGCAGAAAATTGGTGAACGTCATCGTCACCGATGCGTCGAGTCCTTCCACGTAATGCCACCAGCCGATCGGCAGAAACAGCAATTCGCCGGGGGCGAGCGTGCATTCGATCAACTGCGCTTGCCGCATCGACGGGAAGCTGTCGTAGTCGATCGCCGCGCCGTCCACTTGCGAATAGCAATGCAGATGGTTCGCCATAAACGGCGTGTCCGACAGCGGCACGAGTTTGATCTGTTTGCGGCCGATCACCTGCGCCATGAAGTTGTTGGTCAGGTCGTGGTGAAACGGCGTCTTGGTTCCAGCCGGTCCCATCCAGAAGAAACCGGTGTCGAGCGATGCGGCGTCGAGATATTCATCGATTGGCGGCACGTCGGACCATAACGCCGCGAGCGCTGCGCGATTGTGCGAGGTGTTATTGGCGGTCATGTAGAAATCGTTAGTCGGCCCGCTCTGCTCGACGAGGTCGACATAGTCGGCAAAGCGCATCGTGCGCCTGAGCCTGGGCTGATTGATTTCGTAGTTCGCGTCCGATTCGCGGCCGAATTGCACTTCCACTTCGCGATCGCCGCACCGCTCGCGGAGGTAGTCCCAATTCCACAGCGAACGCGCAGGCCAGAAATCGAATGCGCCGGTGATGATCACCGGCCGGTTCTGAAAGTAGTACTGCTCAAAGAACGCGTCGCGCGATAAGCGTTCGCGTCGTTCGATTACACCGCTCGCCGCACGCATACGATTGAGCTCGCCGTACACCGACAAAATCCATTCGCGCTTACGCAAACGATTGCGCAGACGCGTTGCACCGTGAAAATAAGGACTCGCGAGCGCCGCGTCGATTTCTCGCGTGGCATCGGCCGCGTCGAAACCGTGGCCGACCAGCGCACCATGCAACGCGGGTGACGGTGCATCGAGCAGCAGATTTTCAGCGATCCAGCGGCGCCATGCGTCGTCGAACGAACGGGGCACAGAGGTCACGGCAGTCTCTCCGAACAATGGGAATCGGCAAACGGGATCCGCAAACGAAAAAGCACGCGGACCTTGCGGCGCGCGTGCCTTTTAAACCATGCAACCGAAGACAGACAACACGCTGCCTTCGATCACGCGATTTTTACATCTTCACTACGTCGAGCAGCGTCTTCTTGCCCGACTTGTAGTTGTACAGCGAGATCACGCCGTGCTGAAGGTCGCCCTTCGAGTCGAACGTGGTTTCACCGATCACACCCTTGTAATCCGTGCTCGGCATTGCTGCCAGGATCTTCGCCGGATCGGTCGAGTTGGAACGCTTCATAGCGTCGACGATGATGTACACAGCGTCATACGTGAACGGAGCGTAGATCTGGATCGGCTGACCGAAACGCTTCTGATACTTGGCGAGGAACGCCGAGCCGCCAGCCATCTTCTCGAGCGCCATACCGGCTTCCGAGCAGACGATGTTGTCGGTTGCGTCGCCAGCCAGGTCCGACAGCTTGTCGGTACACACGCCGTCGCCTGCCAGCACCTTCGCGCGCAGGCCGAGCTGCTTGGCTTGCTTGGCGAACGGGCCGCCGGTGGCGTCCATGCCGCCGTACATGATCGCGTCCGGGTTTTCGCCCTTGATCTTCGTCAGAATCGCGCGGAAGTCGACAGCC
This sequence comes from Paraburkholderia phytofirmans, assembly GCF_046028095.1. Lineage (GTDB taxonomy): Bacteria > Pseudomonadota > Gammaproteobacteria > Burkholderiales > Burkholderiaceae > Paraburkholderia > Paraburkholderia phytofirmans_A. Next base: position 478,681 of record NZ_JAQQDJ010000001.1, on the reverse strand, counting down.
TTGTCGTTCGTCGCGTCATGCGACATCACGTTCAGGCCCAGCGATTTCGCCGTCTTTTCGAATTCGTTTGCCAGACCCTGGCCGTAAGCGGTCGAGTCGTCGACGATCGCGACGCTCTTCACTTTCAGACCCTTGGCTGCGTAGTTAGCCAGTGCCGGACCTTGTTGCGCATCGGTCGCCACGACGCGGTACGTCGTCTTGAAACCTTGTTGCGTGTAGGCCGGGTTCGTTGCCGACGGCGAGATCTGCACGATGCCTGCATCGCTATAGATCTTCGAAGCCGGAATCGACGTGCCCGAATTCAAGTGGCCAACCACTGCAACGACCTTGTCGTCGACCAGTTTCTGGGCGACTTGAGTTGCCGTGCGCGGGTCGGCTGCATCGTCTTGCGGATCGAGTTGCAGCGTGATTTTCTGGCCACCGATCGTCAGGCCCTTGGCGTTGATTTCTTCAACTGCCAGGCGCGCGCCGTTTTCGTTGTCTTTACCCAGGTGAGCGATACCGCCAGTCAGCGGTGCAACGTGACCGATCTTGACGACCGTGTCGGCTGCAGCCGAAGTTGCCAACGTCGCGAACAGCATCGCCGCAGCGCTGATCGGCAACAGCTTTTGAATCTTGATGTTCATGTAAGTCTCCAGTTTCGGTCCCAAAAACAACGTAATCGCCCTGTGCCCCCGCTTCCCCAACACGTGTCGCTCAGTCCCGTGGACGACCACGCCGGTTGCATCGTTCATGCACTTGGCCAGCACGCTCACCGGACTGTTTGTGGCAGGCGGCAAACCGTACTTGCGCGCAAGTGTAGGCCATCAAATTAATTTGTGGGGCTTTTTTGAGGAAGTGGGATGAACACTAATAGCGTTTATCCAACAGGCACCGATCCAGACTGGAGGGAGTGACTGGAAAGCACCAGCCCATGCGGGTTTCCGCTATGTGAGGCTTTCGTCTAACTGCACGGCCTAAAGCTTTTAGCGTGTTAAACCGTTAATCATCCGAATAGGCTTCGTGCTTGAAAAAGAGGCACGTCCGGACGCCGTCCGGAGCGTGTTGAATCACTGATTGAACGCAGCGATGCGCGCGGCCGCCTCGCGCCATTCGTGTTCGAGTTGGCCCATCAGTTCGGCGGCGCCGAGACCTTCGCGGCGGGCGCGGCCCAAAGGCGCGCCTTGCCCCGACCATAGCGAGAGATAGTCGCCGTTTTCCGCGCGGCTCGCGGTTTGCCGCAACTCCTGCGTCAACGCGTTTTGCACCGGATACGGCGCGATCTTCTGCGCCGCTTCGCTCAAACGCTGCATCAACGGATTGCGTATGCCGCGGGCATGGCGGCCGGTGATCGCGCGCGTGACCGACGTTGACGTGTCGGACGTGGAGCGCACGCGGGTTTTCCATATCTCCGGGATCGCGCTTTCGTGACAGGTGAGAAACGCGGTGCCCATCATCGCGGCTTGCGCGCCGAGCGCAAGCGCGGCGACGATGCCGCGTCCATCCATGATGCCGCCGGCGGCGAGCACCGGCAGCCCGGTCGCGTCGACGAGTTGCGGCACGAGCGCGAGCGTGCCGACCAGCGCATCTTCGAATGCGCCGATGAATGTGCCGCGATGCGCGCCCGCCTCCGCGCCTTGCGCGACAATCGCATCGGCGCCCGCGTCGCGCCAGGCCACACCTTCGGCGGCATGCGTCGCGGTGCCTATTACATATAGACCGTTTGCGTGAAGACGAGCGACGTCGTCGGCCGGGAGCGAGCCGAATGTGAAACTCGCCAGCGGCACGCGCAATTCGATCAGCATGTCCAGTTGCGCGCGGAAATCCGGCGCGTAGCGTGCAAGCGGAGCGCCCGGCGGCAAACCGAGATCGTGGCGCACGGGATTGATGGCTTCGAGTGCGGTACGCACGGTCGCGTCGTCGGGCGTGGCCGGTTCGAGCACGAACAGATTCACGCCGAACGGACGATCCGTCAGCGCGCGAATCGCCGCGACTTCGCTCGCGATCTTCTCGGGTGAGAGCGCCGCGCCCGCCAGAAAACCCAGACCGCCGGCATTCGATACCGCGGCCACCATTGCCGGCGTCGTCGCGCCGCCCGCCATCGGCGCCTGCACGACCGGCACACGCAACCCGAAACGCTCAGCAAACGGCGTCACAAAACTGCCTTCACTCATGATGGATTCCTTTCCCGTCAATGCGCTCGCCATGTGAGCGAGCTAACACGCTTTAATGTACCGAGGCGGCCCGCGCGGGAAAAATGAATTATCGAGAACGTTTCAATCGCCTTACGAGATTTCCGCCTCACGGGGCCGCGCTGCACGGCGTTTCTTTTGATGGCAAACTGACCGCCCCGCTTCAGGCATTCAGGCCTCTGGCCTTCACTCGGACCGACCTCGCGCGAGCCGCGCGCGAGTCAATGGAGAGCAACATGAGCACCACTTCCCGATGGATCGACATTCCCGCCGGCAACGACAGTTTCGGCGGCTACCTGGCGTTGCCCAAAGGCGGCAAGGGACCGGCCGTCATCATCATTCAGGAAATCTTCGGCGTGAACAGCCATATCCGCTCGGTCGCGGATCAGTACGCGCAAGACGGCTACGTGGCGCTCGCACCGGACGTGTTCTGGCGCGTGCAACCGCGCGTGGAATTGACGTACGACGGCGCCGATCGCGAGAAGGGCATCGAACTGATGCAGAAACTCAAGGTCGACGAAGCCGTGTCCGATATCGGCGCAGCGGCTGCGGCGCTACGCGCGATGCCGGAAGTGACCGGCAAGGTCGCGGCGATCGGCTTCTGTTTCGGCGGCCGGCTCGCGTATCTGGCCGCGGCGCAAGGCACGCTCGACGGCGCGGTCGCCTACTACGGCGGCGGCATCCAGAACCAGCTCGACGAAGCCGCGAAGATCAAGGTGCCGATGCAGTTCCACTACGGCGAACTCGACGCCCATATCCCGGTGTCGGCTGTCGGTGAGATTCAGGAACGCTTCGCCGGCCGCACGGACGCCGAATTCCACATCTATCCGAACGCCGATCACGGCTTCAACTGTTCGGACCGCGCGTCGTATAACCAGCGCGCCGCCGCATTGGCGCATGGCCGCACGCTGACGTTCCTCGGCGAACGTCTGTAAAGCGTGGCTTTTTAGTTGGCGCGGTTTTAGCGGAGCGAATTTCTGTGTGCCGCTGTTCGCGTCGACGGATCGCGCGCGCCTATTGCGCTTTTTTGTTGGCGCTTTTCATTGGCGCCAGTAACTCGCGCGCGTAACTCAGTTACTCTCTTAGAGACGGCGTGTCAGCGGCACGCCGTCTTTTCCATGTGCGGCAATCAATCCGGGCGACGAAACCTCGCGGCGCGGTTCATCGCGCGCATGGACTGCCGGCCGATTCAATACTCGATAGCGAGGGCTCATTCGTCGTGCATTCAGACTATCTCGCCCATGACGCCACCGGCCTCGCCGAACTGGTACGCAAGCGCGAAGCAAGCGCGCGCGAGTTGCTCGACATCGCGATTTCACGCACGGAAGCGGTCAATCCTGCGATCAATGCGATTGTCCTGAAGGACTACGATGCAGCCCGTCAACGCGCTTCACGCGACGACGCGAGCCGCGCGAACGGCGCAAACAATGCCGATGGCGTCAGCGCGCAAACCGCGCTCGCCGGCGTGCCGTATCTGATCAAGGATCTCGGCGCGCCGGTCGCCGGACTGCGCATGGCCATGGGCAGCCGCCACTACCGCCATTTCACTCCCACCGAAGACGCGCCCGTGGTCGCGCTGGCGAAAGCGGCCGGCCTCAACATCTTCGCCAAGACCAGCACGTCCGAACTCGGGCAGATGCCTTATACGGAGCCCGAACTGTTCGGCGCGTGCCGCAATCCGTGGAATCTCGACCATACGCCTGGCGGCTCGAGCGGCGGCGCCGCGGCGGCGGTTGCCGCGGGTATCGTGCCGCTCGCGCATGCGTCGGATGGCGGCGGCTCGATCCGCATCCCCGCGTCATGCTGCGGACTCTTCGGCCTCAAACCGTCACGCGGGCGTGTACCGCGCGCGACCGCGGCGGTAGCGGCCGGTGAACTCGGCGTCGATCACGCGGTGTCGCGCAGTGTGCGCGACAGTGCGTTGCTGCTCGATCTGCTTGGCGGCAATGTCGACCGGCCGCTCGGCGCGCCGGGCACGTTTCTGAGCGCAAGCCGCGAGCCGTGCAAGCCGCTGAATATCGCGTACGTCACCGAGCCGATGCTGGCGCCGTCGCTTTCCGCCGACGCGCGCGCCGCGCTCGACGACGCCGCGCAACTCGCCAGCTCGCTCGGCCACAACATCGAACCGGTGTCGCTCGGCATCGACTTCGCGGCGGTTCGTCATGCGTTCCTCACGCTCTGGTCCGTGACCGCGGAAGATCTGGTGCTGAACGCCGAGCGCATCAGCGGCCGCAAACCATTGCGCGCCGAGTTCGAAATTTCGACGTGGACGATGGCGCATGTGGGACGCAAACTCGGCGAACGCGGCCTGCCCGCCGCGCTCGAAGAACAGCGCCGCATCACCGAACGGCTCACCGATCTGCTGAATCGCTACGACGTGATTCTGTGCGCCACGCTCGCCGCGCCGCCGATCAAGATCGGCGAGATGCAGCCCACTTCTGCGGAGCGGATGCAGATGCGCGCCGTCACCACCATGCCGCTCGAAGCGCTGCTGAAAAAGGTGCTGGCGGAAGCCTCGAAGAAGGCATTTACGTGGGCGGGTTGCACGGAATTGTTTAACCTGAGCGGCCAGCCTGCGATGTCGGTGCCGCTCTACTGGAATGCGCGTGGGCTGCCGATCGGCGTGCAATTTGCGGCGCGCGTCGGCGGCGAAACGACGCTTCTGCGTCTGGCCGCGCAACTCGAAACGGCACGGCCGTGGTTCGACAAGCGGCCGCCGTTGATACAGGCACGCAACTAGGCGAAGACACTGACGGTGGCGAGCGGACAGTGCCGCAGAGAAGCGAGCTGACCACGCGAGCCCGCAGTCTTGCATCGAAGCCCGACGCAAACCGCGCCGCCGTTCAGGCCGGCTTGCGATGCGCGTCGAGATCCGCGTGGCGCTTGCCCGGAATGCAGGCCACCGCGACGATCGACAACGCCAGTCCGCCCATCACGTAGTAAGTCGGCGCGAGCGGCGAGCCGGTTGTGTTGATCAGCCACGTCACGACAAACGGCCCGAAGCCGCCGAACACCATCACCGCGATGTTGTAGGCGAGCGATAAACCGGTCGAGCGCACGTTCGCCGGAAACAGCTCCGCGATCAGCGCGCCGAACGGTCCGTAATAGCCGGACAGCGTGATCGACAGCAACGCCTGCACGAGAATCAGTTTCGACACGCTCGGCTCCGCCGCGAGCCATGCAAACAACGGATAGATGATCACAAGCGTAATCACCAGCGACCACAGCGACAGCCCCTTGCGCCCGATCCGGTCCGACCATGCACCGGCCAATGGCGAGAGCACCGTCAACAGCAGATTGCCGACGATCACCGCGTAAAAGGATTGCGCGTAGGGCAACTTGAGTTGATTGACCGCGAAGGTCGGCAGATAGCTGATCAGCACGTAAATCGTCACCGTGAGTGCGATCACCGAGCCGAGTCCGCAGAGCACGTCGCGGGTGTGAGTTCTGAAGACTTCGCCGAGCGTCGCGCGCCGCGCGGTTTTTTGCGCGAGCAGAAACGCTTCCGAATCCGCGAGATGCCGGCGGATATAAAAACCGATCGGCCCGATGATCAAACCCAGAATGAACGGCACGCGCCAGCCCCAGGATTTCAACGCCTCGGGCGACAGTCCGCGCGTGATCAATGCGCCCACCAGCGCGCCGAGCAGCAGCGCCGCTGCCTGACTCGCCATCTGCCAACTGCCGTAGAAGCCGCGCTTCGAAAACGGCGCAGCTTCGATCAACAACGCCGTCGAGCTGCCGAACTCCCCGCCGGCGGAAAAGCCTTGCAGCGAGCGTCCGACTACGATCATCAACGGCGCGCCGATGCCGATCGCCGAATACGGCGGTGCGATCGCCAGCAGCAGAATGCCGAGCGTCATCAGAGCGATGACGAGCGACAACGCCGCTTTGCGTCCCGCGCGATCCGCGTAGAGTCCGAGTACGATGCCGCCGATCGGCCGCATGACGAACGCAACGCCGAACGTCGCGGTGGCGAGGAGCAACGACGAATAGTCGTTGCCAGCCGGGAAGAACAACTGGGCGATCACCACCGTCAGAAAACCGAACACGGTGAAGTCGTACCACTCGAGTGCATTGCCGATCACAGCCGCGACGACGGCTCGCGTATGAAGGCTCCTTGACGCTGGTGTCATACGGATCTCCAGCCTGCCAAAAGTATCCTGTAGTGCGTCGTTTTAGTGCAATGCCGTATTAGCGCGAGCGAGAAAAACAGCGCGAGCCGTAGAAGTCGCATTGGAGTGTAAAGAGCGCACAAGCGGTTTTCAAGCAACAAAAAGACGTCTGCCACGCGGGGTGGCAGACGTCTGAATGATGGGACCTCGAATGCGCCCTGCCATGTTGCGGCGCATTTCGCGCAACATTAAGGGCGGGTGCGGCTGACGGGTAATCAGGCCTTCTTGTTATATGCGCTGCACCAACCCTTGCTCGCGACCTGCTTGCCGGCGAACATCGGGCAGCCGGCGTAGGGGTCAGTCGCCTTGCCTTGGTAGAAGCTGCAGTTGCCGCAGTCCTGGCCTGCTGCGTACTTGGCGAATTTCGCCTTGTCCACTTTCGCGGCGTCTTCTTTGTAGCCGAGTGCTTGCGCGGTCGGATCGGTTTCGGAGACTTTCGGTGCGTCGGCGAATGCCTGGCGCGACAGCGCGAAGGTGGATGCCACACCAATGCTGGTGATCAAAAACGTACGACGGGAAGGTTTCATGGGGACTCACTCCATTTATATTGAACTGATCGCCGTTCTGGTGACAGCGGTCCCCAAGGATAGCAATGAAGCCGTCGCGTGTGACGGTCCAAATGATAGAGATAACCGAACTGGTACGGCTGCGCGGCTGAATGTCGCGCGAAATGCGAATCGATCGCAGACGAGTTGAGCGCTCGCGGTGAAACGCGCGATCCGCGAACCGCGCGCGACTTGACTGCTCGCAGTGAGACCGTCGCTGCGAATCACACGCAAATCACACGCGACTCAAGCGCGTCCGCTCAACTCGCACACTCGCTGCGCGATTGCGAGCGACGCCGTCAATCCCGGCGACTCGATGCCGAACAGATTGACGAGTCCACGCACACCATGCGCAGCCGGACCTTGAATCACGAAGTCGGCAGCGGGTTCGCCGGGACCGGATAGCTTCGGACGAATCCCTGCATATGCGGGCTGCAATGCATCGTCCGGAAGCGCGGGCCAGTAGGCGCGAATCGCCGCATAAAAAGATTCCGCGCGACGCGGATCGACATCGTAATTGATCGCATCGACCCATTCGACATCGGGACCGAAACGCGCCTGGCCGCCGAGGTCGATGGTCAGATGCACGCCGAGGCCAGCCTCGTTCGGCATCGGATAAATCAGGCGGCTGAATGGCGCGCGCCCCGAGATGCTGAAGTAGTTGCCGCGCGCGAGATAAAGCGGCGGCACATGCCGCGCGTCGAGTCCGCGGATTCTGCGCGCCAACGCATTCGCCTGCAAACCAGCGCTGTTGATCACGCACGCTGCGCTGATCGTGGTCGGTGCGCCGCCGCCCACGTTGATGATGAAGCGGCCATTGCTCGCTTCGATCGCTTTGACCGGTGCGTGAAACGCACATACCGCGCCGTCGCGTTCAGCGTCGCCCTGCAACGCCAGCATGAATTGATGACTATCGACGATACCCGTCTGCGGCGAGAACACTGCTTCGACACATTCGAGCGCGGGTTCGAGCGCCTGCGCCTGGTCGCCGGTGATTCGCATGAGGTCGAGCACACCGTTGTCGCGGCCTTTGGCCATGATGCTTTCGAGCTGAGGAATCTGGTTGCGCGAAGTCGCGACCAGCAATTTGCCGCAGCGTGAATGCGGCACGTTACGCTCGACGCAGTAGTCGTAGAGCATCTCGCGGCCGCGCACGCAAAGCGCGGCTTTGAGCGAGCCGCGCGGATAGTAGATGCCCGCGTGAATCACTTCGCTGTTGCGCGAGCTGGTGCCCACGCCGATTGCTTCGGCCGCTTCCAGCACGATGACGTCGCGGCCCCGCGCCGCCAGTGCGCGCGCCACCGCGAGACCGATCACGCCGGCGCCGATCACTACACATTCGATTTGGTCCATGTCCCTTGACGCGGCCAACGTCGCCGCGCGCTACCTCGTTCACCCGATCAAGATGAAGACAGGGTGCGGCTTTCGCGCGCCTTACACCGCTCGCTGCCGAACGCACCTGTCCATTCGCCACCGCTACTCAAAATTGTACGACGCCTTACAGACACAAATGCCCGCAGTCGGTAATGACTGCGGGCATGCGGTCTTGAGCGGGTCTCATATGTAGCGGCCGGACTTAATTAGTGTACGCCGTCGGGGGTTGCGGCGCTCGCTTCTTCGTATGTGGGACGAATGCGAGGCACTGTCGGGCTGCGTCTTATTAATAGCAATTATTGCCGCGACATTCATTGTGTTTGGAGCGCAGATTTCTGCCTTTGGCCACAAAAAAGCCGCCCAAAGGCGGCTTTGCTACGAAAAAGTGGCAAAAATGCTCAAAAACCGATGGGTTTTCGCCGGTTTCCGTGGTCCAGGCGAATGTCGCCCGCTTCGACATGATTCCGCCCGTCGATCCGCGCCGCGCCGAAGCCGTTGAGAATCGCGCGGCGCATTTCACGCGGCGACGCCCGCATCAGCGCGTCGAGCGCGTCATCGCCCAGCACCTCGGGAAAGCGCAGCCCCCAGTTGTGCGCGTTGCGGATCTCGTCGTAGATCGCCTGCGCGATGCGGCGCGCGCCGTCGCGATCCGGCGGCGGGATCTCATACACGTTCATCCGGTTCAGGATCGGCTCGGGAATCGAGCGTTCGTCGTTCGCCGTCGCGATCCAGATTACATGCCCTGCGTTGATCGGAATCTCCGCAAATTCGTCGATGAAGGTCTGCGCCGTATCGTGTTCCAGCAGCGCATACAACGCGCCGAGCGGATCGTATTGTGAATCGCCCGTGGCCTTGTCGATTTCGTCGACGGCGATCACGGGGTTTGCGTAACTGCCGTTCACGAGCGCATCGAACACCTTGCCCGGCTTCGCGTTCTTCCATTGCGACGAGGCGCCCGACAGAATCCAGCCCGCCGTCAGCGAACTCATCGCTACGTATTGATACGCGGTGCCGAGCAGGCGCGCCAACTGCTTGGCGAAGTGAGTCTTGCCGATGCCGGGGTCGCCGAGCAGGAGGATCGGCATCAGTTCGAGCCGGTCTTCCGTCTCGAGACATAAGGCGACCTGCTTGCGAATGTCGTCGAGTGGCGCGGAAAAGTTGGGCAGCGCATCGATCAGATCGTCGATCGACGGCATGCGGTTCGGCTTCACGCAAAAGCGCATATTGCCGGTCTTCAGCATCTTTTCGTAGGTTGCGCGCAGTGCCTCGTTCGCGCCTTCACCGAGATCGTTCAGCGCGGTCTCGACCTGATCGAGGTCGTACACCCTGCTGAAAGACGCCACGGCGATTTCTTGTTTGACCATTGCTGTTGTCATCGCTCACCCCGTCTGGCTGGTCTTGCTGCTGCGGCTCCTTGTATGGCGCCGTTTCAAGTCCAGTGTAACGAGGACATATTCGCGTGCAAGCCAGCAGTCTCGCCACTCTGCTGCTAACAGCGGGTTGTTTTTGGTGATTCGTAGCCTTATCTGAAATGGATTGTTGCTGAACCCGGCCCCGTTTGAAGTGTCAGAAAGGCGTTGCGCCCATCAGGGGTAAGATGGCCTTCTGACCAAGCGGCCGGATCTCGTGACCGGAGAATTCTTCTATGTGGAAAACCAGTATCGTGGCTGTGTTGCTCGGCACTTCGTTGCTTGCGAATGCACAACAGAGCGCATCACAGAGCGCACCGCAAAGCACACCACAACGGCCGGCGCAGCAGGTCGTGCAATGGCAGTTGCAGGTCATGCGCGACGGCCAGCAAATCGACGCGTTCGACGGCACCACCACCGTCGGCCAGGCGCGCACGGACACGCATCATAAGATGGTGCAGCATAACGTCGGCTGCAAGGATCGGCCGGCCGGCGGTATCGATCTGGCGCGCACGCTGACCGTCTCGCCGCTGCAGGCGGATGCGAGCGGCGTCACCATGTCGATCGACGCGCAGGAAACGTTCGAGGAAGACGCCGCGCGGCAAACCGACACCGGCTGCAAGCTGCCGCCGCAACCGCGTCAGGTGAGCGCGAGCCATCCGGGTCTGAAGGTGGCGACGGGGCAATGGGCCACCTGGACCATCGTCGACAAAGACCCGAACCTGGTCTACCGCGTGCGTGCAAGTCTCGCGGACAGCGCAACCACGGCAAACTGATCGAACCGATGCAAAGCACACGCGAGCGAACACGCAAACAGCACGCGACTAACCAACGCCCCCAACCAGAACACGTGGACAACGCGGCATGCGAAACCCCGAAGAATTGATCCGCGAGAGCGTAGCGCCCAAAGATTTCGTTGCGGTGAGCTGGAACCTGCATAAAGGCCGCACACCGCTCGGCTTTCAGGCCTGGCAGGCCATGCAACGCTGGGTGCAATCGACCCACGCGGACGCCTATTTTTTACAGGAAGCGATGGCGCGGCGCATGCCGTCGCCGGTATTGGCGAGCAGTTTCGGCTCGCCGCTCGCCGATCCGTTGAGCGATGTCTGGCATTGCCAGGCCACGGAAATCGCGCGCGCGCTCGAACTCGAAATCGCGCTCGGACCGAACGTCTTCAAACCGTCGTGGCGGCATGGCAATGCGATTTTGTCGCCGCATCCGCTCGATCTCGGCGGACGCTGGGATATCTCCGCGCATCGCTTCGAAAAGCGCGGTTTGCTGGTGGCGCGCGCGACTTTCGGTGGTCACTCAGTCACGCTGCTGTGCGCGCATCTTGCGCTTACACGCTCGGCCCGCTTGCGTCAGATGAACTGGATCGCGCACTGGATCGCAAAGGAAGCGCCGGAGGGTCCGCTGGTGCTCGCCGGCGACTTCAACGACTGGCGCAACGATTCCGTGCCGCTCTTCGGCGAACATGGTTTGCAGGAAGTAGCCACGCTGCTCGGCGAGTCGGGCCGTACCTTTCCGGCTTTCTCGCCCGCACTCGCGCTCGACAAGATGTTCGTGCGCGGCATGAAGCCGATCGAGTGGATCCAGCCGACGCAGGAAACCGCGTGGCTCTCGGATCACTTGCCGTATATGGCGCGCTTGCGGGTCGAATAGACTCGAACCCGAGCGAACGCGCCGCACGTTAGTCCTTGTGCGGCGTCCATCTCACCGTCGCGGCGATCTCTTCGCCCGGCTGCAACACGCAGCCGCCCACATGCTCGCGCGGGCCTACCGCGTTGAAGCAATCCGTGGTGTTCGTCACGGGTTCCACGCACAGTTGCGGGTCGTTGGCGGGCGCGAATATCACCATGTGATCGAACGAGGCGTCGGCGGTCATCGTCAATCGACGGTGTTCGTCGGGCCACGCAATGGTCGCCTCGCGCGACCAGTTCGCGAAGTTGTTGTCGAGATCGAACGCTTCCGGCGACATGCCTTCGCGCAACGCATTCACCGCGGGGTGCGGGCCGAGATGCGTCGGCAAGACATCGGCGTCGGCGTGCCACATGGCTTTCACTTCGGCGTACACGCGGGTCTGCGCGGTGCGCGGATAGTACGGGTGATGCCCCATGCCGAACGGCATCGGCTGCGCGGCCAGGTTTTGCGCGGACAACGTGATGCGCAATGCGCCGCCGCTCAACTCGATACGCTGCTGCGCGCGATAGCGAAACGGCCAGTCGCCGGGTATGCGGGCATCCGGTTCGTGTTCGAAGTGCAGTTCAACCGAGCTTTCAGTACGCGCCCCCACTTGCCACGGATGCCGCCACGCGTTGCCATGTAGCGCGTGGGCAAAACGCGTGTCGTTGCCGGCGAGATCGATCGTGCGGCCGTCGAATTCGAAACGCGCGTCGCGAATCCGGTTGCAGTAGGGGAACAGCGGAAAGCTCGCCATGCGCAGCGGATCGCGTTCGATGAACGCCGCGGTCGAGGCCGGCCGCAACCAGTGCAACGGGCCATCGGGCGTCGTTTCATAGAAGGCCGCCAGCGCGCCGCCCACTTCGGGCGCGATCACGGCACGCAGCGCGCCGGCCGAAAGCGTGACGACCGAGGCCACGACCGCGGGATCGTCGAGCCAGAGAAGTCCGGTCGCGGACGGTCGGATCGAATTCAAGGAAACGTCGCGCATGGTCAGAAAAGGCGGTGCCTCTGGCGGATGGCGGCATGAACGCGCATTGGTGTCTCCTGTGACGTGCCGCGCACAGCACGCGGCCGGCGGATTGTCGGAATCCGCGCGACCGAGAATCGCACGACAAAGCACGATCGTCAATATTATTAGTAATAAACCTGTCGGGTGCGTGTCGTGCATCAGGCGATGCAGGCCTCCCAAATGACGGGTTACCGCGCGTTGCCGCGCGCATATTATTAGTGGTACCGTCAGGCACCAGGATGCCCCCGGCACGCCCCAGCTTTAGCGCCGCTGCAGCGGCCCGCACAATGAAAAAATCGACTCAACGCCGTCCGACCATGACCGACATCGCCAAGCTCACGGGCGTGTCGCAATCGACTGTCTCGCTGGTGCTGAACAACGCGACCGGCGCGAAGTTCTCGGAGACTACCCGCAACAAGGTGCTGAAGGCCGCGCACGATCTCGGCTACCGGCTCTCGCTGCGCGAGCCGGTGTCGTCTTCGGCCGATGAACGCAATCTGATCGTCTATCTCGCCGACGAGATTTCCACCAGTCCGCATCCGGTCGTGAACATCGACGGCGCGCGCGATGCCGCCTATGCAAGCGGCAAGATGCTGGCGGTCTATTCGACGCACGGCAACGCCGACATCGAGAAGCAGGTGTTGGACACCACGCTGTCGAATCCGCACGTGTTCGGCGTGATCTACGCGACCGTCTACACGCGCAAGGTGACGCCGCCGGCGGCGCTGTCGCAGGTGCCGACGGTGCTGCTGAACTGCTATACGGGCGAAGGCGGCTTTTCGTCGGTGGTGCCCGCCGAGGTGGCCGGCGGCCATCTGGCGACCGACTATCTGCTGCAGTCCGGACATCGGCGCATTGGCTATATCAACGGCGAACCCTGGCAGGACGCGTCGAAGGATCGCCTGAAAGGCTACCGCACCGCGCTCGCCACCGCCGATTTGCCCTTCGCCCCGGAAATGGTGCGCGACGGCGACTGGAGTTCGGGCCTCGGCTTCGAACTGACGCTGTCGCTCATGCGCGAGCCCAATCCGCCGACGGCGATTTTCTGCGCCAACGACCTCACCGCCATCGGCGCGATCGAAGCATTGAAGCAACTCGGCCTGCGCGTGCCCGAAGACGTTTCGGTGCTCGGCTACGACGACCAGGAAATCGCCCGCCACACGCATCCGCCGCTCTCGACGGTCGTGCTGCCGAACTACGAACTGGGACGCTGGGCCGTCGAGACCTTACTGCAGGAAGAACACAATCGGGCCGCCGGCGCGCCGGTCCGGCATCGCATGGTGAAGCTTGACGGTCCGCTCGTCGAACGCGGCTCGGTCAGGGTAATTACCGAGGCAAAAAAGCCAATAATTAATATTATTAGTGATTGACCGATAATAATTCTGGATGGAATAATCGGCACGTCCGGTGGGGCAGATCAACGCTGGCCGGCAGGAGAAATTAAAAGCAAATACACCTACCTCACCAGGTACTGGAGGAAGACATGGCGTCGCTCAACACGCAGTCGCGCAGACACGTGCGCAAGCAGCAGATTCGTCCGCTGGCGGGTTCGCTGCTGGCTCTGGCAATCGGTTTCGGCATCGCCACCGCGCACGCCGACGACGCGCTGCCGAAGTTGGCCAGCAAGACTCCGCTGAAGGTCGGCTTCGCGCAGACCGAAAGCAACAATCCGTGGCGTCTGGCGGAAACCAAGAGCTTCAAGGACATTGCCGCGAAGTGCGGCTGGCAGTTGGTCATGACCGACGCCAACAGTTCGAACTCCAAGCAGGTATCGGACATCCAGAACATGATCGCGCAGCACGTCGATCTGCTGGTGTTCCCGCCGCGTGAAGAAAAGCCGCTTGCACCGGTCGTGCTGCAAGCTAAAAAGGCCGGCATTCCGGTGATCCTGGTCGACCGCGACGTCGATCAATCGGTCGCCAAGGCGGGCCGCGACTACATCACCTTCATCGGCTCGGACTTCATCGATCAGGGCCATCGCGCCGCTGACTGGCTCGTCAAGGCGACGGGCGGCAAGGCGAAGATCATCGAACTCGAAGGCACCACCGGCGCGTCGGCCGCGAACGATCGCAAGAAGGGCTTCGACGAAATCATCGCGAAGAATCCGGGCATGACGATCATCGCGTCGCAAAGCGGCGACTTCGCGCGCGACAAGGGTCGCCAGGTGATGGAAACGCTGCTGCAGGCGCATCCGGACGTGACCGCCGTCTACGCGCACAACGACGAAATGGCGCTCGGCGCGATCGCCGCGATCAAGGCTGCCGGCAAGCAGCCGGGCAAGGACATCCAGCTCGTCACGATCGACGGCACCAAGGGCGGCATGGACGCGATCGCGGCCGGCGAACTCGGCGCGAGCGTGCAGTCGAGCCCGTTCTTCGGCCCGCTCGCGTGCGACGTCGCACAGCGTTACGCGAAGGGTGAAAAGATCCCGACGTGGGTCAAGGTGTCCGACAAGTTCTACGACAAGAGCAACGTGCAGCAGAACATGCAGTACGGCTATTGATCGCGAATCGCCGCTGTACGCGCAGTTTTGAAGTTTGAGCGCTGTGCCGTAGCGGAGCGTTCACCCGCTCCGGCCGCGCCCCGAAGAAGGAAGTCCCCCGCCTCGAAGCAAGTCCTGCTTGAGACATCGGGATCGGGGATTGCCTTGCAGGACGTCCCCGCCCCGAATCTGTCTCCTCGGGGGGCGGGCGACGGGAAGGGTTCGGAGCGACGCGTTCGTGGCAGCACGAACCGTCGCTTCGCTTTTATGCGGCGTAACATGGTTCGACGACACCGCCTGCATCAGAGCCCGAACGAAGGGCCACACTGGCTCGCACGTGCAGCGCATGGCGCGCACGCAGCAAATCAAGCAGCAGCATCAGGAGGACACCCGTGACGGAATCCGGCAAAGAGACGCCACACTCCCCCCTTAGCCGTTCGCCGCTGCTCGAGATGCAGGACATCGGCATCAGCTTCGGCGGCGTACCCGCGTTGCGCAGCGCCAATCTGAGCGTCGCCGCCGGCGAAGTGCATGCGCTGATCGGCCAGAACGGCGCGGGCAAGTCGACCATGATCAAGATCCTGACCGGCGCGTATCGGCGCGGTTCGGGCAGCGTGCGCTTTGAAGGACGCGAAGTCGATTTCCGCACGCCCAAGCAGGCGCGCGAAGCCGGCATCAGCACGATCTATCAGGAGATCAATCTGGTGCCGTTCCGCTCGGTGGCGGAGAACATTTTCCTTGGCCGTGAGCCGCGCCGCTTCGGCTTGATCGACTGGCGCGCGGTGCAGCAACGCGCCGCCGCGCTGCTCGAATCGTTCGGTTTGCAGATCGATGTGAAGAAGCCCGTTGGCCGCTATTCGACCGCGATCCAGCAGATGGTGGCGCTGGCGCGCGCGGTGTCGTCGGACGCGAAGATGGTCATCATGGACGAGTCCACATCATCGCTCGATGAACGCGAAGTGGAGTTGCTGTTCACTGTAGTGCGCAAGCTGCGCGACGACGGCCGCGCGGTGATTTTCGTATCGCACCGGCTCGATGAACTGTACGCGCTGTGCGACCGCGTCACCGTGATGCGCGACGGCCAGACGGTCGCGCAAAGCACGATGGCGGAAATGGACAAACTGCAACTCGTCACGACGATGCTCGGCCGCCAGCTCGCCGCCGTTGTGCAGGACGACGCCGAGGCGCGCGAAGCGAACCTCGCGCGGCGCGGCAAGCAGATGATCGCCGCCACGCAACTGAGCGCGCACCCGAAGGTGAGCGACGTCTCGCTCGAAGTTCACGCCGGAGAAGCAGTCGGCCTCGCGGGCCTGCTCGGCTCGGGCCGCACGGAAACCATGCGGCTGATGTTCGGCGCCGATCCGCTGGAGCAAGGCTCGCTGTCGATCGGTGGCGAGACAGTGACGTTGAAGTCGCCGCAGGACGCGATCTCGCGCGGTCTCGCTTATCTCACCGAAGACCGCAAGGCCGAAGGCATCGTCCCCGAACTCTCGGTGCGCGACAACCTCACGCTCGTCTGTCTGCGCACGCTGGCGAAGAACGGCGTGGTCGACGTGAAGAAGCAGCAGGCGATCGTCGATCGCTTCATTGCGTCGCTCGGCATCAAGCTGCGTTCCGCCGATCAGCCGATCCGCGAACTGTCGGGCGGCAATCAGCAGAAGGTTCTGCTGGCGCGCTGGCTGGCCGCCGAGCCTTCCCTGCTGCTGCTCGACGAACCGACGCGCGGCATCGACGTCGGCGCCAAAGCGGATGTGGCGAAGATCGTGCGCGAGTTGCGCGACGCGGGCCTCGCCGTGCTGCTGTCCGCCTCCGAACTGGAAGAGCTGACGGCCGTAGCCGATCGCGCGGTGGTGATTCGCGACGGCCGCACGGTTGCCGAACTGAACGGCGCCGACATGAGCGAGACCTCGATCATGGACGCCATCGCCTACGGCAGCGACGGCCATTCGCAACTGGCCGAAGCCGCGCAAACGGCAAACGCCGCACACATCGAAGACGCGTTGGAGGGCGACCGTCATGGCGCTTAAGTTGCACACCGAATCGCTGCATACCGAGCCGCGCGTCGGCGAAACCGCCCAGCAAACTAAGGCTGCGCCGCCTGCCACCGCGGCAACGACGGTGCGTAAATGGCGCCAGCTCGCCATGCAGCGCGAAGTGATCGTGCTGCTCGCGATGGTGCTGTTCAACCTGATCTTCACGCCGCACTTCTGGTCGCTGCAAACATTCAACGTCAACATGACGCAGGTGGTGACGATCGTGATCGTCGGCATCGGCATGACGCTGGTGGTCGCGACCGGTGGCATCGATTTGTCCGTGGGCGCGTCGATGGCGATCTCCGGCGCGCTGGCGCCGATGCTGTTTCTTAACATTGCCGGCCCCGCCGGCATCGCGCTCGCGTTCGTGCTGCCGGTGCTGGCCGCCGCGCTATGCGGCGTGTTCAACGGCTTGCTGGTGACGAGGTTATCCGTCCAGCCGATTGTCGCGACGCTGGTGCTGTTCATCGCCGGACGCGGCATCGCGCAAGTGGTCACCGACGGCAGTCTGCAAGCGTTCAACACGCCCGCCTTCCAGTGGATCGCGCTTGGCAAGGTCGCGGGCGTGCCGTTTCAGGTGCTGCTGATGCTGGCGCTGGTCGTCCTGTTCGCGTGGGTCGTGCGCAAGACGCTGTTCGGCCAGTATCTGCTGATCACCGGCGGCAACGAAAAAGCGGCCTATCTGTGCGGCGTGCCGACGGCCACCGTGAAGCTGATCGCCTACACGCTCTGTGCGGCGCTCGCGGGACTCGCAGGGCTGATCTCGATCTCCGTGAATTCGTCCTCGGATGCGAACGTGGTCGGGCTCGGCGTCGAGCTCGATGCGATCGCCGCGGTCGCCGTTGGCGGCACGGCGCTGACGGGCGGTAAGGCGTATATCGGCGGCACGCTGATCGGCGCGCTGATCATCCAGTTGCTGCGCTACACGCTGCTCGCGCACGGCATTCCCGACGCGGCGGCGCTGGTGGTGAAGGCCGGCATCATCGTCGCGGCGGTTTATGTGCAGCGGCGTTCGCGCTAAGTCTCGCTAACTCACGCGCCTCAGAGAAAACTCCGGACTCGATGCGATGAAAAAGAATCTTCCTATCCTGCTCGCGCTGGCCGCGCTCGTCGTATTCGGCCTCGTGCGCTACGAGCATTTCGGCTCGGCGTACAACATCACGTCGTTCTGGCGCTACAACTCGATGTTCGCGCTCATCTCGGTCGGCATGGCGTTCGTGATCATCACGGGCGGCATCGACCTGTCGGTGGGTACGGTGGCGGCGCTAGCGAGCGTTGTCGCCGCGCTGACCAGCGTGTACGGCGGTTGGGTCGCCGTATTGGCGGGATGCGGCGCGGGGCTCGCGGTCGGCGTGCTCAACGGACTGATCATTACGCGCCTGAAAATCCTGCCGTTTATCGTCACGCTCGCGACCAGCCTCGGCGCGCACGGCGTCGCGCTGCTGCTGGGCAAGAACGATGCGGTGTCGATTGCCGCCGAGTCGAACTTCGGCAACTTCGGCCAGGGCGATCTGTTTGGACTGCCGATTCCGGGCATCGTCGCCGTGGTGGCGGCGGTGGCCGGCTGGCTTGCGCTGCGCAGTACGCGCTTCGGTCGGCACTCGCTGGCGATCGGCGGCAGCGAGGAAGCCGCGCGACTGATGGGCCTGAACGTCGACCGCACTCTCGTGATGGCTTATGCGGTAAGCGGCCTGCTCGCCGGTATGGCGGGCGTGATCCTCGCCGCGCAGTTCGGCGCGGGACAACCTAACGAAGGTGTCGGCTGGGAGTTGTTCGCGATCTCGGCGGTCGTGCTCGGCGGAACGTTGCTCACCGGCGGTGAAGGCTCGATCGCGATGACGATTGCCGGCGTGCTGCTGCTCGGACTGGTGTTCAACCTGCTGAACTTCGAGAACGGGCTGGGGTTCATCAGCTTGTCGGCGTACTGGCAGTCGGTGATTCGCGGCGTGTTCCTGCTGCTGGTGATCGTGTTGCAGGCTCGCGTGTTGAAGCAGCGCGGGAAAAAACGGGTCGCGGCTCCGGCGTGATTGGCGCGAATTGCGCGCGGGTTGGCTGATCCATTTGAAACGGCGGTGTGACGGCTTGGAGTGCAGCGCTGTTTCGTTGCTGCACTTCCCGTGTCTGGGAGTAATTAAACCGGCACACAGCCGAATCCTTACCCCACCTAGTATTGCGGCGTACCGGACAGCCGCAAATCCGCTTTTGTGTACCAACTCGGCACGGTCAAAGCCAACCCGGCAAAAACCTCGTCTCGCACCCGTCGCGCGTCCCGCCACGATCCTTTTCCTCACCGTTTGTCACGCTTTTGCCAGTTTTATCAGCAGGGTCAATGCTGCAGCGCATGGCGGGTTTCGGTATGATCCTGAAAATGTTGCCCGCGCGGCGCGCCTACCCGGCGCATCCCGGACAACCGATGGCAGCCGCCCTGCGCGGCATTCGCCCATCGCCGCACCCCTGCTGAAGCGCGTAGCCGCACCACGCCAACGTATTTCGCGGCGCCGATCGCAAAGACAGCCGGCGCCGACGCTTCCAGGTCCGGTAACCCGCATCACCACGCTCAACCGCCGCGCCGCAGCCCCCAGGCAGCGGGCGCGGTAAAATAGCGGATTGCGCGTGATTCCCTTATGGGTTAGCGCAGCATCGCCCTTGCCGTGCCGGCCGGCTCAAAACGACTGGCCGCCCTTGTTTTCGCACTATCCAAGAAGCCATGAGCAACCTGAATTCACAAACCGTCCTGAGCGTCCATCACTGGACCGATACGCTTTTCAGCTTCACCTGCACGCGCGACCCGGGGTTCCGTTTCGAAAACGGCCAGTTCACGATGGTGGGCCTCGAAGTCGACGGCAAGCCGCTGATCCGCGCCTACAGCCTCGCGAGCGCGAACTACGAAGAGCACCTCGAATTCCTGAGCATCAAGGTGCAGGACGGCCCGCTCACGTCGCGTTTGCAGCATCTGAAAGTCGGCGACGAAGTCCTGATCGGCAAGAAGCCGGTCGGCACCCTGATGGCCGACAACCTGCTGCCGGGCAAGACGCTGTGGCTGTTGTCCACCGGCACGGGCCTCGCGCCGTTCATGTCGATCATCAAGGATCCGGACATTTATGAGCGCTACGAGCGCGTCGTGCTCACGCACACCTGCCGTTTCGTCGACGAGCTGGCGTACAAGGAATACATCACGGATCACTTGCCGGCGCACGAGCATCTGGGCGAGCTGGTTCAGGAAAAGCTGCTGTACTACCCGACTGTCACGCGCGAACCGTTCCAGAACCGCGGCCGTATCACCGAACTGATCGAAACCGAAAAGCTGTTCGCCGACCTCGGCGTGCCCGGGTTCTCGCTTGAAAACGACCGCGTCATGCTCTGCGGCAGCCCGCACATGCTGCGCGACACGCGCAAGCTGCTCGACGACGCAGGCTTCCAGGAAGGCAGCAACAACTCGCCGGGTCACTACGTGGTCGAGAAGGCCTTCGTCGGCTGAGTCACGTTCGGATCTTCGCGGCCCACTCTGCCGCGAAATCAGCAAAAGGAGCCTTCGGGCTCCTTTTTTTTGCCCAGTTACAATTTGGCGTCGCCAGACTGACATTCGGTGTCGGTATTCTTCCTACAAATCGGGCGTTGCAATTCATCAACCATTGCGTGAAATGTAGGCGCTAACCCTTGGTGCGCCTGCATTTTTTCTTTTAATGAGATATCATCGCGGCGCATCATCAGTCGAATCGACTCGCCTGCCTTGGCCCATCCGCCATGTTACTGAATGTAAATTTCGTTACGTCACACTGTAGCGATTCGTCCGTTGCGCCCTAAGTGCGACGGCCTGCACCCGGAGGCTAGAGACCCACATGCGTTCTTTCGTCTTCGCGCCGCTAATGCGCACCCGCTTCGCTGTCCACAGCGCTTCCTGACAGGGAAAGTCATGGATACGTCGACTGTCGTCCCGTTCACCGCCTCTCTTGCTTCGTCACCAGCACGTGACGGATTCGACGTGTGCGCCTCTGCCGAGCCGGTTGCGCTGACTTCGCCCGCCGATCGGGAACTGGCGCGGCTGCGCGCCCGGGTGCGCGAACTCTCGGCCGAGCTGGTTCAGGCGCAGGAAGCCGCTTGCCGGCACGTGGCGCGTGAACTGCACGACGGCGTGGGCGCCGAGCTGACGGCGACGCGTTTCGCGCTCGCCGGCGTCGAAACCTGGTTGCCCGCCGACGCGCCGCCGCAGTGCGCCGCCGCGCTCGCCGTGGCGAACCGGTCGCTCGACGCCGTGTGCGAGGCCAGCCGTCAGGCTGTCGCGGAATTGCATGCGCCGTCGCTCGAGGCCGGCATTGTCGGCGCGCTGGCCCATTGGACCGGCGACTTCGCCGCACGCACGCAATTGCGCACGAGCTTTGTGTGCGCCGCCGACGTGCGTCTCACACGCCTGCCCGCCGACGCCACGCTGGCCGTGTTCCGCGTCGCGCAGGAAGCGCTGAACAATATTGCCAAGCACGCGCGCGCCGAATCTGCCGACGTGCGGATCGAAACCAGCCGCCGTCACCTCACGCTGATCATCAGCGACGACGGCGTCGGCCTCACGCGTAACGCCCGCAGCCGCCTTGGCCATTTCGGCCTGAGCGGCATGCAGGCGCGTTGCGCGGCTTTCGACGGCACGCTGCGCGTGAGCGCCCGGCGCGCCGGTTCGGAGCGCGGCGAGAACAACGAGAACGGCAAGGCGTCGCGCGGCACCCTCGTTCGCGCGCGTTTTGCCTGGGACGCGATGCTGGCGCACGCGCCACGCGCGGCCCGGCACGCGCTGCAATCGTGAGTACGCCATCATGAGTCTGCGCATTCTGCTCGCCGACGACCACGCCGTGGTTCGCCAGGGCGTTCGCCAGTTGCTGCTCGACCGCGGCGTGGCGCGCGAAGTCACCGAAGCGCAAAGCGGCGCCGAAGCGCTCGACGCCGCTGCCCGGCACGCCTACGACGTGGTGCTTCTGGACATTTCGCTGCCCGACATGAACGGCGTCGAAGTGCTCAAACGCATGAAGCGCAAGGCGCCGCGCGCGGCCGTGCTGATGTTCTCCATGTACCGCGAGGACCAATATGCGGTGCGCGCCCTGAAGGCAGGCGCCGCCGGCTACCTGTCGAAAACCGTCGACGCCGCGCAGATGATCAGCGCGATCAAGCAGGTTGCGGCGGGCCGCAAATACGTGAGCCCGGCGATGGCCGAGGCGCTGGCCGACTACGTTTCCTTCGACGGCGAACAGTTGCCGCACGAAAAGCTCTCCGACCGCGAATATCAGACGCTGTGCATGCTCGCGTCGGGCAAGCGGCTGACGGATATCGCCGTGGCGCTCTCGCTGTCGGTGAAAACGGTCAGCGTGTACCGTACGCGGCTGCTCGAGAAAATGAAGCTGCGCAATAACGCCGAGCTGACGTTCTATGTGATGAGCAACCGGCTCATCGATCTGAATCCGGCGATGGCGGGCTGACAGCCGCTCGACGCCGCCGCGGCGCTGTGTCGGTATGTCGCTGTCTCGCCGTGTCGCTGAACGACTCGCCCTGGCCGAGGCTCCTTTTCAAGAAAGCGATTCCCGCCTGGCTGGCCACGCATCGAGCGAAAGCTTTGCGGCCATTGCTTGTCCGGCGGACGAAGGCCCCGCCCGAATCACGTCTGCCGGGGATTTTCGGCCCTGCGTATCAGTGCCAAAAAGCACGTCCCAAAATGGTGCAAGGGCATGCATCCGTTAAAATTGTGGGTTTCCCGACATTCGGCGCGCATCACGCGTGCACTACTGGAGACCCCCGCCAATGTCCCTGTTTCGCAAGAAAAGCGTCGAGCACATGATCGCCGCGAGTGCCCAGAACGCCGGCCTCAAGAAAGCGCTCGGTGCGCTCGATCTGACATTTCTCGGCGTCGGCGCCATTATCGGCACCGGTATTTTTGTGCTGACTGGCACGGGCGCCGTGCAGGCCGGTCCGGCGCTGATGATCTCGTTTCTGATCGCGGCGATTGCCTGCGGTTTTGCCGCGCTCGCCTACGCCGAATTCGCCTCGACGATCCCGGTCGCCGGGTCGATCTACACCTATTCGTATGCGACGCTCGGCGAACTGGCCGCGTGGATCATCGGCTGGGACTTGATGCTCGAGTATGGGCTGGCCACCTCGGCGGTATCGGTGGGCTGGTCGGGTTATCTGCAATCCTTGCTGTCGGGCTTCGGCGTGTCCTTGCCGGTGGCGCTGACAGCGGCGCCCGGCGCGTTGCCCGGTCATGACACGCTCTTCAACCTGCCCGCCTTCCTCGTGATGATGGCGATCACCGCGCTGTTGTCCGTCGGCGTGCGCGAGTCGGCGCGGATCAACAACATCATGGTCGCGATCAAGGTCGTCGTGGTGTTGCTGGTGATCGGCGTGGGCGTGTTTCACGTGACGCCGGCCAACTGGCATCCGTTCATGCCGAACGGCTGGAACGGCGTGTTCGGCGCGGCGGCGGTGATGTTCTTCGCGTTCATCGGATTCGATTCGGTATCGTCCGCGGCGGAAGAGGTGAAGGATCCGAAGCGCGATCTGCCGATCGGGATCATTGCGTCATTGGGCGTTTGCGCCGTGTTGTACGTGGCGGTGGCCGCCGTGGTGACCGGCATCGTGCCGTCGGCGCAGTTCGCGAATATTTCGCATCCGGTTTCGTATGCGTTGCAGGTGGCAGGTGAGAAATGGGTCGCGGGGTTTATCGACCTTGGCGCCGTGCTGGGCATGCTGACGGTGATTCTGGTGATGGCTTACGGGCAGACGCGGGTGATTTTCGCGATGTCGCGGGATGGCTTGTTGCCTGAGCGGCTGTCGCGGGTGCATCCGCGGTTTGCTACGCCGTTTTTTACTACCTGGCTTGTTGGGATTTTCTTTGGGTTGATCGGGGCGCTCGTGCCTTTGAATGTGTTGGCTGAGTTGATCAATATCGGTACGTTGGCCGCGTTTTCGATGGTGTCGATTGCGGTGCTGGTCTTGCGGAGGACGCATCCGGATTTGCCGAGGGCGTTTCGGTGTCCTGGGGTGCCGGTTGTGCCGGTTTTGGCGGTGGCCGCTTGTCTGTTTTTGATGGTTAATCTGCAGGCTGTTACGTGGGTGGCTTTTGTTGTCTGGTTGTTGGTTGGGATGGTGATTTATTTCGGCTATTCTCGGCGGCATTCCAAGTTGAGTAAGTGATTTTTCTTGAGTGTGTGGCGAGGCTTTTTTGTTGTGGGCGCTACTGTGTTGGCCTTTCCTTGAGGTCACGGCGGTGTATTAGCGTTGCCCCTGTGCGGGGCGGCACCTACTTTCTTTGCCGCGGCAAAGAAAGTAGGCAAAGAAACCCGCTTCGCACCGCTAGCTCATAAGCGGGTCCCTCGCACAGCTACGGTAGTGGCGCATCTGGAATCTGTGTCATCGCGCATTTTGCGCCGGGACAATGCGCTCATTCTTCCGGCGACGCTTCGCGCGCCGTCGCGGTATTCATCCAACCAGCGTTGACTCGTACGACAGCAGCGTTTCCCAAATTCTGGGTCCGTCTTTCGTGCCGATGCTCCTCTCAAGTCTCGGCCCGTCTCGCGCGAGTGGCAATACTAGAACCACGATCCTCTCTCGCCGCCGCATTTCCCAAGCCGTCGTTTTCGGTTGCTGCAGAGGGGGTCCCTTCAAACGCGTCCATGTCAGCGCATCGCCGAGGCGAAGCCGACGGCCCCCGCACCGCACAAACGAGTCCACTCAAGCGGACCGTTCCGGCGAGCACACCGTGCGAGGCGGGAAGCATGACGGCTGTGTCACTGACGGGGAATGTGCGAGAACACGGATTCCAGATGCACCACTGCCCCCTCCAAGCCAGGGGACCCACTTCTATGCTTGCGGTGTGAAGCCGCTTTCTTTGCCTACTTTCTTTGCGGCACGGCAGGCAAAGAAAGTAGGTGCCGCCCCGCACAGGGGCAACGCCAATAGATCACGAGCAAATCAAGGAAAGGCCAACATCAGAAACCGACAACCCCAAAAGCGCCCTGCGCAAAAAACCCCTCATAGCGCCCCAGCCCAATTTGTGCTTTACTTTTCTGCAGCCTTATAAAAACCCGAAGCCCCCCAATCGGACCCCGCGAAACAGGCAACAAAAGAAAAAGCAAAAGGTCCGGTCTCACCCCATCAAGGAGACAACTTCATGGCGATCAGCATCAGTCTGACGGTGAACGGCGCGCCAATCAGCGCGTCAATCGACCCTGGCACCCTGCTAGTCCAGTTCCTTCGCGACCAACTCCGCCTGACAGGTACGCACATCGGCTGCGACACCGCCCAATGCGGCGCATGCACAGTCCACCTGAACGGACGCGCGATCAAATCCTGCAACATCCTCGCGGTGCAAGCGGAAGGCGCGGACATCACCACCATCGAAGGGCTCGCCAAAGACGGTGCACTCCACCCCATGCAGGCGGCCTTCAAACACTGCCATGGATTGCAGTGCGGCTTCTGCACGCCCGGCATGGTGATGAGCTCGGTCTCACTGGTCCAGCGTCAACCGGATCTCACCGCCGACGACGTGCGCACCCAACTCGACGGCAATCTTTGCCGCTGTACCGGCTATCACAACATCGTCAAAGCAGTGCTCGAAGGCGCCGAAGGCATGAAGTCCGCCGACACGGCCACCGCCGCCGCGCAAGCCACCGCACCGGCCACCGCCTGAGGAGCCGACGATGAACGCACCCGACACTCACCTGATTGGCGCTTCCGTCGAACGTAAGGAAGACTATCGTTTCCTCACCGGCAACGGCCAGTACACGGACGACATCGTCCTGCCCCAGCAAACCTACGCGATATTCCTGCGCTCGCCCCACGCGCACGCGAAGATCAACAGCATCGACACCGCCGCGGCCAGACAGTCGCCCGGCGTAGTCGCGATCTTTACCGGCGCGGACATGGCGGCGGACAACGTCGGCGGCCTGCCGTGCGGCTGGCTGATCCATAGCACCGACGGCAAGCCGATGAACGAGCCGCCGCATCCAATCATCGCGCACACGAAAGTGCGTCATGTCGGCGACCAGGTCGCGCTCGTGATCGCGGATTCGATCAAGGCCGCCAAAGACGCCGCCGAATTGATCGAAGTCGATTACGACGTGCTGCCGGCCGTGGTGGACACCGCGCACGCAGCCGACGCCGGCCAGCCCGCCGTGCACGACGAAGTGCCGGACAACATCTGCTACAACTGGGGCCACGGCGACAAAGCGGCCACCGACGCCGCCTTCGCCAAAGCCGCGCACGTCACCACGCTCGACATCGTCAACAACCGCCTGATCCCGAACGCGATCGAACCGCGCGCGGTCAACGCGAGCTACTCGGTGCAGGACGACAGCTACACGCTCTACGTCGCGAATCAGAATCCGCACGTGGAGCGCCTGCTGATGGCCGCGTTCGTGCTGTCGCTGCCGGAATCGAAACTGCGCGTGATTGCGCCGGACGTCGGCGGCGGATTCGGTTCGAAGATTTTCCTGTACGCAGAAGACGTCGCGCTGACCTGGGCGTCGAAGAAAATCCGCCGTCCGGTGAAATGGACGGCCGAGCGCTCGGAAGCGTTCGTCTCGGACGCGCACGGCCGCGATCACGTGACCAAAGCCGAACTGGCCATGGACGCGGACGGCAAGTTCCTCGGCATGCGCATCCATACCACCGCCAACATGGGCGCGTATCTGTCGACGTTCGCGTCGAGCGTGCCGACCATTCTGTACGCCACCCTGCTCGCCGGCCAGTACGCCACGCCCGCGATCTACGCGGAAGTGAAAGCGGTCTTCACCAACACCGTTCCCGTCGATGCCTATCGCGGCGCGGGCCGCCCCGAAGCGACCTACGTCGTTGAGCGTCTGGTGGAAACGGCCGCGCGCGAGATGAAACTCGATCCAGCGGAGATTCGCCGCCGCAACTTCATCCGCGAGTTTCCGTACGCGACGCCGGTCGGCCTCACTTACGACACCGGCGACTACGAAACCATCCTCGCCCGTTCGCTCGAACTCGCCGATGTCAAAGGCTTCGCGGCGCGCAAGCAGGAATCCGAAAAGAACGGCAAACTGCGCGGCCTCGGCTACTCGTGCTACATCGAGGCATGCGGTCTCGCGCCGTCGAATATAGCGGGCGCGTTGGGCGCGCGGGCCGGTCTCTTCGAAGTCGGTCAGATTCGCGTGCATCCCACCGGGTCGGTCACCGTGTTCACGGGCTCGCATAGCCACGGGCAGGGACACGAGACGACCTTCGCGCAAGTGGTGGCCGACCGGCTCGGCATCGCGCTGGAGAGCGTCGAGATCGTCCACGGCGACACTGGCCGCATTCCGTTCGGCATGGAACGTACGGCTCGCGTTCAATCGCGGTCGGTGGCTCGGCGATCATGAAGGCGCTCGACAAGATCGAAACCAAGGCGAAGAAGATCGCCGCACATCTGCTCGAAGCCGCGGCGGAAGACATCGAGTTCAAGGACGGCGTGTTCCGCGTCGCGGGCACGGATCGCACCAAGGCGTTCGCCGACATCTCGCTCGCCGCCTACGTGCCGCACAACTACCCGCTCGACGTGCTCGAACCGGGCCTCGAAGAAAGCGCGTTCTACGATCCGACCAACTTCACTTATCCATCCGGCGCGTACATCTGCGAGATCGAAGTCGATCCGGAAACGGGTGTATGCCGGATCCAGCAGTTCACAGCGGTAGACGATTTCGGCAACGTGATCAATCCGATGATCGTCGAAGGACAGGTGCATGGCGGGCTCGCTCAGGGCATCGGCCAGGCGATGCTGGAGCGCTGCGTGTACGACAACGAGAGTGGCCAGTTGCTGTCGGGCTCGTACATGGATTACGCGATGCCGCATGCGTCCGATCTGCCGGACTTCACCGTCGAAACCGCGAAGGGCACGCCGTGCACGCACAATCCGCTCGGCGTAAAAGGCTGCGGCGAAGCGGGCGCGATCGGCTCGCCGCCGGCGGTGATCAACGCGATCCTCGACGCGCTCGCGCCGCTCGGCGTGACCGACCTGCAAATGCCGGCGACGCCGCATCGCGTGTGGTCCGCGATTCACGCGGCCAAGCAACCCCATTGAGATCCTGAGCGGAGCATTCGACATGTATTCATTCGAGTATCAACGCGCGACGGATCCCAAAGCGGCCGCCGCCAGCCTCACCGCCGACAGTGACGCGAAGTTTCTGGCCGGCGGTCAAAGCCTGCTGCCCACCATGCGGCTGCGTCTCGCGCAGCCGTCGCAACTGATCGACGTGACGCGCATTCCCGCGCTGAAGTCGATCACCGTCGACGCGAAAACGGTGACGATCGGCGCCGCCGTCTGTCACGCCGATGTGGCGGATCACGCTGAACTTCGGCGTGTCTTGCCGGGCCTCGCGGATCTCGCCGCGCACATCGGCGATCGCCAGGTGCGCGCGCTCGGCACCATAGGCGGCTCGCTCGCCAACAACGACCCGGCCGCGTGTTATCCGGCGGCGGCCGTGGGATTGGACGCGACCATCGTCACGGATCGACGGCGCATTGCATCGAGCGACTTCTTCGTCGGCATGTATGAAACGGCGCTGGCGCCCGACGAACTGATCGTCGCGGTGGAGTTTCCCGTGCCCGAGCGCGCGGCGTACGAGAAATTCCGCAACCCCGCTTCGCACTTTGCGCTGGTCGGCGTGTTCGTCGCGAAGTTTGCGAGCGGTGTGCGCGTGGCGGTGACGGGCGCGGCGTCGTCGGTGTTACGTGTGCCGGAGCTGGAAAGTGCGTTGTCGGCGAACTTCACGCCCGATGCCGCTCGCTCAGTGACGGTTTCGGCCGCCGATCTGAACACCGACATGCACGCGAGCGCCGACTATCGCGCGCATCTGATTCCGGTGCTGGCTGCGCGCGCGGTGACGAAGGCGAACGCTTAGCTTTTTCTTGCCGTTCGTGGCTGGTGTGCCTTGTGCCGCGGCACAGGACACACCGGCCGCATTTGCTCATGTGCGTTATGACCGCTTTGCTTCATCGGCATCGCTTCATTGCGCAGATTCGGGAACACCATGCAGCCCGCTTCAATCGACGACACCCTCGCTCAACTCGCCGCTCAAAGCTATTTCGCCAGCCGCGAGCTGGCGACCGCGCTGTATCTTGCGCTGCGCATGGAGCGGCCGTTGTTCGTCGAAGGCGAGCCGGGCGTCGGTAAGACGGAGCTCGCCAAGGCCGCGGCGGGCATGCTCGGCACGTCGATGCTGCGTTTGCAATGTTATGAAGGTCTCGATACGGCAAGCGCGCTCTACGAATGGGACTATCCGCGTCAGATCATGGCGCTGCGCCTCGCCGAAGCCGCCGGCGAACGTCCCGATAACGACACCTTGTATCGCGGCGAATTCCTGCTGAAGCGTCCGTTGCTGCAAGCGCTGATGCCGGATGAAAACCATCCCGGTGCGCGGCGCGTGTTGCTGATCGACGAGATCGACCGCGCCGATGAACCGTTCGAAGCCTTTCTGCTGGAATTGCTGTCGGACTTCCAGGTATCGATTCCTGAATACGGCACGGTTCGCGCGGAGCAGCCGCCGCTCGTCGTGATGACTTCGAACCGGACGCGTGAAGTACACGACGCGCTGAAGCGCCGTTGCCTGTATCAATGGATCGGCTATCCCGAGCGCGATCGCGAACTGGAGATCGTCGCCGCTCGCGCGCCGCAAACGTCGGCGGAATTGCAGCGGCGTGCGGTGGATTTCGTGCATCGGCTGCGCAGCATGGATCTGTTCAAGGCGCCTGGTATCGCCGAGACGATCGACTGGTGCCGCGCGTTGGAAGCGTTGTCAGTGACGGAGCTCGATCCGCAATCCGTGCACAACACGCTCGGCGTGCTGCTGAAGTATCAGGACGATCTGGCCCGCGTCGATGCCGGGCAAATCGCGCAGTGTCTTGCGGCGCCTGGATAGCCAGTATGACGAACTCCATCGACGCGAGTAACAGCGACGCCTCGGGACATAGCCCACGGCTAGACACCGGCAATAGCGACGCTTCAAGCGATCGCTCGCGCATTGGCCAGCCCGGCAAACGGGTTGTGGCGCCGCCCTCATCCGGCGAGACTACCGCCTCATCACCCGACGACACGCCCACACTCGCCCGCAACGTCGTCCACTTCGTGCGCGTGCTGCGCGGCGCCGGTTTGCCGATGTCGCCCGCGCAAGCCGTCGATGCGCTCGCCGCGCTGCATTGGATCGACCTGGGCCGCCGCGACGATGTGCGTGCCGCGCTCGCTGCGTCGCTAGTCTCCGCGCCCGACGAGCGCGATCTGTTCAACGCCGCATTCGACCTCTTCTGGCGCGATCCCGATTGGGAAGGCAAGCTGCGCGCGCTGCTTCTGCCGAAAGTCCGCGACGGGCTGCCGCCGCCCAAACGCAACAACCGTCTCGCCGACGCGCTTGCCGTGCGCGCGCCGACGTCACCGAATAGCAAAGCGCAGCAGGAAACCGAGCAACACGAATTGCACGCGCACGTCACCTTCAGCGCGGAAGAGCGCTTACGTCATCGCGATTTCGACACCCTTTCCGCCGATGAATGGCGCACCTTGCGTCATCTGATTCGCGGCCAGCGTCTGCCGCTCGCCACCGAACCGACGCGTCGTCTGAAAGCCGCTTCGCACGGCACGCATGCGGACTTGCGCGCGAGCGCCCGGCACGCGGTGCGCGCGGGCGGCGACTGGACCGTGTGGAAGTATCGCGCGGTGGTCGAACGCAAACCGCCGCTCGTGCTGCTGCTCGACATCTCCGGTTCGATGAGCAGCTATTCGCGCGCGGTGCTCTATTTCTGCCACGCGTTGCTGCAATCGCGCGAACGCTTGCAGGTGTTTCTGTTCGGCACCCGGCTCACCAACGCGACGCGCGCGCTGCGCGAGCGCGATCCCGACGTGGCGATCGCGACGCTCACCGAGCAGGTGGTCGACTGGTCGGGCGGCACGCGGATCGGCGCGGCGCTTGCCGAATTCAACCGCCGCTGGGCGCGGCGCGTGCTGACCGGACGGGCCACGGTTCTGCTCGTCACCGACGGCCTCGATCACGAAGCGATCGACGTACTCGACGCCGAGATGGCCCGCCTGCGCCGCTTCGCACACCGCATCATCTGGCTCAATCCGCTGCTGCGTTTCAGCGGCTTTTCTCCGAAAGCGCGTGGCGTGCAGGCGATCCTGCCCTATGTCGACGCGCATCGTCCGGTTCATAATCTAGACAGCCTGACGGCGTTCGGCCGCGACCTCGCGCAACTCACGCGCGCGCCGCGTCGCAGTGCCGGCGTCACGGGCACCGCAGGAGCGACATCATGGAATTGACCGAAACCCATACGCTGCCCGTTTCGCAGCAGCGCACATGGGAAGCGCTGAACGATACCGAGGTGCTGCGCGCCTGCATTCCGGGTTGCGAAAGCATCGACCCGGACGGCGAAAACGCCTATGTGGTGGCGCTGAGCGCCGCAGTCGGACCGGTCAAGGCGCGCTTCAAGGGGCGCATGCAACTCACCGACATCCAGGCGCCGAACTCGTACAGCATCGTATTCGAAGGCCAGGGCGGCGCCGCGGGCTTTGCCAAGGGTAACGCGCACGTCTCGCTCGAAGCCGACGGCGAGACCGCCACCAGGCTCAGTTACACGGCGAGCGCGCAGGTCGGCGGCAAGCTCGCGCAGATCGGCTCGCGGCTCGTCGACGGCGCGGCGCGTAAAATCGCAGGCGAATTCTTCAAACGCTTCGGCGCCCAGTTAGGCGGCGGCGATGAGGGCGCAGCGGCCCCGGATGCCGGGGAAAATGCAGCCGATGAAACGGTGCCGCACAATACAGCATCGAATGAAGCCGCGGACGGCGAGTCCGGCGGCGACGCAACGAAAAGGAAGAAATCATGGACAGCGTGGATCTCGAAGTCCTGAAGTCCAGCGCTCGCTGGCTGGAAGAAGGACATCGCGCGCTACTGGTGACGGTGGTGAAGACGTGGGGTTCGTCGCCGCGTCCCGAGGGCGCGATGCTCGCGGTGCGTGATGACGGACTCGTGGTGGGCTCGGTATCGGGCGGCTGCATCGAAGACGATCTGATCGACCGCGTGCGGCAGCGCGGTATCGAGCAAACGCGGCCGGAAGCGGTCAAGTACGGCATCACGGCGGAGGAAGCGCATCGCTTCGGCCTGCCGTGCGGCGGCACGATCCAGTTGGTGCTCGAACCGCTGACGCCGCAAAGCGGCATTGCCGAACTGTGCAACGCGGTCGAGAACGGGCGCCTCGTGGCCCGCGAAGTGAATATGACGACGGGCGCCACGCAGCTCGAAAACGCGCAAGCAACCGACGGCGTGGATTTCGACGGCGAGCGTCTGCTCACCATTCACGGTCCGCGTTACCGCATGCTCGTGATCGGCGCGGGACAGTTGTCGCGCTATCTGTGCAATATCGCGGTGGGGCTCGATTACCAGGTCACCGTGTGCGACCCGCGCGAGGAATACACCGAGGAGTGGAACATCCCCGGTACGAAGATCGTGCGCACCATGCCCGACGACACCGTGATCGAGATGAAACTCGACGAACGCTGCGCTGTGATCGCGCTGACGCACGACCCGAAGCTCGACGATCTCGCGCTGATGGAAGCGTTGAAAACGCCGGCGTTTTATGTCGGAGCGCTGGGTTCGCGAAGAAATAATCAGGCGCGGCGCGAACGTCTTAAAGAGTTCGATCTGAACGATACGGAGCTGGCCCGCTTGCACGGACCGGTCGGGATTTATATCGGCAGCCGCACGCCACCCGAAATCGCGGTGTCGATTCTCGCCGAGGTGACGGCGGCCAAGAACGGCGTCTCGCTGCCCACCTTGCTTCAGGTCGAAGGTGCGAAGGCGGCACGCGAAATCGCGGCTTCCGGCGGGGCGGCTTGCAGCGTTTGAAGATTTGTTCAATCGCAACGCGCGACATCCGCTTGACAACTTTGCGGCGCAAACCGACCCTAACTGGCGATCCCGTCAACGTTACGTTCGGATACCAGCCTGCCATGCGCCTCTCTTTCCTGGTCTGTCTTGCATCTCTCGGCTGGCTTGCCGGCATCCACGGCGCGGGCGCCAGCGTTCCCGCCAAACTGGACGATCCGTACACCAACGAAGGCGAGACGCAAACCTTCACCGTCAACGCCGACGGCTCCTTCACCAAGCTCGATTCGATGACGCTGCACGTGAATAACGAAGCCGGCGTCGCGCG
Organism: Paraburkholderia phytofirmans; assembly: GCF_046028095.1. Classification (GTDB taxonomy): domain Bacteria; phylum Pseudomonadota; class Gammaproteobacteria; order Burkholderiales; family Burkholderiaceae; genus Paraburkholderia; species Paraburkholderia phytofirmans_A. The sequence continues at coordinate 445,630 of NZ_JAQQDJ010000001.1, read as the reverse complement.
GGTCGCGCAGCAATACGTCTGGTTCAACCGCAACATGGCGGACGTGCAGATCCTCGAGGCCTACACGATCACCGCCGACGGCGTGCATCACGACGTGCAGCCCGAGCAGATCCGCAATGTTCAGGAAGCACGCTCGTTCGATGCGCCGATGTTTCAGGACATCCAGGAAAAGGTGATCGTGTTCCCCGCCGTCGAACCGGGCGCGCGCGTGCATCTCACCTATCGCAAGACGCAGAAGCAGCCGATCGTGCCGGGCGAATTCAGCGACTTCACACCGCCCGATCTCGCGCCGACGCACAACTTCCGTCTGATCTACGATCTGCCCGCCGACAAGCCGCTTTATGCCGACGCGCGCGGTTTCACCGCTCTGCAACCCGTGACGCGCGACGGCCGCACGCGTTACGAATATCGCTACGACAAGGCGCATTTCAGCCGGCTGGAACGCGGCTCGGTTGCGTACGTTTCTTATGGCGACCGGCTGATGGTCTCGACCTTCCCCGACTACGCCGCGTTCGCCGCGACCTACCGCGAATCGGCGGTGGACCCGAGCGCGCACGACGCCGCCGTCACGCGTCTCGCGCAACAGCTCACCGCGCACGACCGCACGCCGCGCGACAAGGCCAAGACGCTGTACGACTGGGTGCGTCGCAACGTGCGCTATGTGGCGATCAACGTCGGACGCGGCGCGGTCGTGCCGCATAGCGCGAGCGCGGTGCTTGCGAATCGCTACGGCGATTGCAAGGATCACGTGGCGCTGTATGGCGCGCTGCTCGACGCGGCCGGCGTGCGCAACGAGCCGGCCCTGATCAGCAGCGGCACGATCTACACGCTGCCAAGCGTGCCGGGCTACGGTGTCATCAATCACATCATTACTTGGCTGCCGGATTTGCAGCAATACGTTGACTCGACCGCGTCGAATATCGAATTCGGTTTTCTGCCGTCGTCCGATATGAACCGGCCGACCGTGCTCGTCGGCGAGGGCGTGCTCTCGCGCACACCGGCAACCGCGTTCATGACGCGCAGCACCGATCTGTCGATCAAGGTCGAACCGGACGGCTCGGCGAGCTTTACGTACCGGCTGGAAGCGGCCGGCGCTTCGGCTGAACAGGCGCGCGCGATGTTGCGCACGCAGACGCCCGCGCAACGCGAGGAGTCGATTCAGGCCGAACTGCGCAGCGCCAACCTGCGTGGCACCGCGACGCTCGCCACCAATGACCTCGGCGTCGCCGACGGCCCGCTCGTCATTACGATGAAAGGCACGCTGGAAAGTCTCGTGGTGCCGGGCGCGGCGGCGTCGATTCCAGCGTTGACGAGTCTGGCGGGCGGATTCGAGGCGGATGCGCGGTACTGGCTCGGCGAGCGTCAGCGCACGCAGCCGTTCGTCTGTCACAACCTGGCGTTGCACGAACGCGCGCGCCTTGAGTTGCCCGCCAATTTTCGCGTGCTCGACATGCCGGAGGCGAAACGAACCCAGGATCGCTTCGTCGATTTCCAGTCGCAGTACACGTTCGATCCGCTCAGCAACGTCGTCACGATGACGCGAGACGGCGCCACGCATTTCGATAGCGACGTTTGTACGCCCGAAGACTTTGCGCAGATGCGTCCCGCGATCGAAGCAATTGGACGCGACGTGCGAGCGGAGGTGATCGTCAGATCGACGCTGGTGGAGTCGTCGAGCGTCGCTTCGCAGGCGCCGTGAGCGCCTGCTTCTTCAGAGCGCACGTACTTAGACGGGCCAGAGCGGCCCTTCCTGCATCGCGCCGAGCTGCTCGCGCAACTCGAGGATGCGCTCTTCCCAGTAACGCTGCGTGTTGAACCACGGAAACGCCGCGGGGAAAGCCGGATCGTCCCAGCGACGCGCGAGCCAAGCCTGATAATGAATCAGCCGCAGCGTGCGCAGCGCTTCGACCAGATAGAGTTCGCGCGGCTCGAAGTCGCAGAAGTCTTCATAACCGGCGAGCAGATCCGCTAGCGCGCGCGACGCTTCAACGCGTTCGCCCGGCAGCAACAGCCACAAATCCTGCACCGCCGGTCCCATGCGGCTGTCGTCGAAATCGACGAAGTGCGGCCCCGCGTCGGTCCACAGCACATTGCTCGGATGGCAGTCGCCGTGCATGCGCAACATGCGGATGTCGCCGGCCCGTTCGAACGCGCGCTCCACGCCTTCGAGCGCGAGGTTCACCACGGTTTCCCACGCGGTGCGCACGTCGTCCGGCACGAAACGGTGCGCGAGCAGAAAGTCGCGCGGTTCGTAGCCGAAGGTATGGATGTCGAGCGTGGGACGTTCGGTGTAGTTCTGCGTCTGGCCGACCGCATGGATTCGGCCGATGAATCGCCCGAGCCATTCGAGCGTGTCGCGCCGGTCGAGATCCGGCGCGCGGCCGCCGCGCCGCTCGAAGATGGAAAAACGGAAGCCGTCGAACGTATGCAGCGTGCGGCCGTCGAGGGCACGCGCAGCCACCACCGGAATCTCGCGCGCGGCGAGATCGGCAACGAAAGCGTGTTCTTCGAGGATGGCGGCGTCGCTCCAGCGCTCGGGACGGTAGAACTTCGCGACCACGGGTGGACCGTCTTCCACGCCCACCTGGTACACGCGATTCTCGTAGCTGTTGAGCGGGAGCATACGGCCGTCGGTGCGCACACCGACTGTGCTGAGCGCGCTGTCGAGCGCGTCGAGCACGATTTCCGGCTTGAGCCGGGCGAAAGGCACAGCGCTGTTCGCGCTGTCCTGTGGATCGAGGATGTCGTCGTTCATGCCCGCATTGTGCGCCGCGCCGCCGTCAAAGACGAGGGCGACGGCTCACAAGCGGAACGAACCGCGGGAACCACCCGCTGCTTACAACTTGCACACGGCTCGCACTCAAACTGCCTTCAATGGATCTGCGCGCTCGACGGTCGGACTTGCTCGCCCGTATCGATCAGGTCTTCAAGGAAAAAGGGTTCAGTATTCAGGTGCGGCGAAACGCCGGGCTCGCCGGCATACCACGCCACCATGGCCATGTCGCCGAGAATGCGCATGACGATCCCGCGCGCGCCTTGTGGCACCGCGATATGCACCGATCGGACAATCGAACCGATTTGCATGATGTTTCCCCGTTTCTCCCATAGCCGGCTTTATGATTTCGCGCCGGTCAATGTGATGATAAAAGCGTCGCTCCGCCGATAACGTTGCGTACGCACCCAATCTGCTGCGCGTGATACGCGTGAAAGGTTCGAGTTATTGTTCCCGTTTTGCGGGGCCAAGGAAAGCGCGAACTCAAGGCTCTTTACCCCTTGTTTCGCCCTATTCCCATTACGGCGCGCTGGACCGATGATTCGGAGCGTAACGCGTCGCAACGAGACCATCATAAACCCTGCTGGGGTGAGATATCAAAAACGTGCACCAACTAGACCATTTGCTCGATCGGACCGCCGCGCCAGCCTGCCCGTACTGCTGCGGTGCGCGTCACGTTCACCTCATCGGTCACTTGGATGGCGCCGCCTTGCGCGGGTTTGAGCGGCTCGACTAGTCATGTGGATCGTTCGTCTCGCGCTGCGGCGCCCGTATACGTTTGTCGTCCTGGCCCTGCTATTGCTGATCGTCGGACCTTTGACGATCCTGCGCACGCCTACAGACATCTTCCCCAATATCGACATTCCGGTGCTCTCGGTGATCTGGTCGTATAACGGCCTGCCCGCCGACGAGATGGAAAAGCGCATCGTGCTGAACTACGAGCGCGGGCTGTCGACGGCGGTCAACGACATCGAGCACACCGAGTCGACCTCGTTGAACGGCATCGCGGTGGTCAAGATTTTTTTCCAGCCGCACGCGAATATCGATGAAGCGCTGGCCGAAGTCACAGCGCTGTCGCAAACGCAATTGCGCTCGCTGCCGCCCGGCATCACGCCGCCGAATATCCTGCGCTACAACGCCTCGACGGTGCCGATCCTGCGGCTCGCGCTGTCGTCGGCCTCGCTCACCGAACAGGAGCTATTCGACTTCGGCAACAACTTCCTGAAGACGCAGCTCGCCACCGTGCCGGGCGCTTCGGCGCCGCTGCCATATGGCGGCAAGCAGCGCCAGATCATGGTCGATATCGATTCGCGCAAACTGCAGGAGCGCAATCTGTCGCCGATGGATGTGGTCAACGCGGTCACCGCACAAAATCTGATCCTGCCCTCGGGCACCGCGAAAATCGGCTCGACCGAGTATTCGGTGGAAATGAACGGCAGCCCGGATTCGCTGGCAGGCCTGAACAATATCCCGATCAAATCCACCGCCAACGGCACCGTTTATATCCGCGACGTCGCTCATGTTCGCGACGGTTTCCAGCCGCAGACCAATATCGTGCGCGTGAACGGCCAGCGTGCGGCGCTGCTGACCATCAACAAGAGCGGCAATACGTCCACGCTCGATATCGTCGACCGTATCAAGACCATGATGCCGACGCTGCGCAATCTCGTGCCCGCATCGCTGAATATCGACCCCGTCGCCGATCAGTCGCTGTTCGTGCGCGCTTCGGTGCAAGGCGTGCTGCGCGAGGCGCTGATCGCGGCCTGCCTGACCGGTCTGATGATCCTGCTGTTTCTCGGCAACTGGCGTGCCACGCTGATCATCGCCGTGTCGATTCCGCTGTCGATGATCACATCAATCATCGCGCTCTCCCTGCTCGGCGAAACCATCAACATCATGACGCTCGGCGGGCTTGCGCTCGCGGTCGGCATTCTGGTGGACGATGCGACCGTGGCGATCGAAAACATCAGCCATCAACTCGAACAAGGCAAGACACTCGAGCAGGCGATTCTCGACGGCGCGCATCAGATCGCGATTCCGACGCTGGTGTCGACCTTGTCCATCTGCATCGTCTTCGTACCGATGTTTCTGCTGACGGGCGTCGCGCACTATCTATTCATTCCGCTCGCCGAAGCGGTAGTGTTCGCGATGCTGGCGTCCTACTTCTTCTCGCGAACGCTCGTGCCGACGCTTGCGAAATACCTGCTGCGTCATCACCATAAGCCGGCGGATCCGCATCACGCGCCGGCGCAAACGCGCAATCCGTTCATGCGCGTGCACTACGCATTCGAAGGCGGCTTCGCGCGTTTGCGTGACCGCTATCGCGTGTTTCTCGAAGCGCGCGTCGCGCGGCCGGGGTTGTTCGTGACGCTGTTTCTGGTCTGCTGCGGCGCGTCGATGTTGCTGATGCCGTTTCTCGGTCGCGACTTTTTCCCCGCAGTCGATGCCGGCACGATCGCGCTGCATCTGCGCGCGAAAACCGGTATGCGGGTGGAGGAAACGGCGGTCGTGACGGATCGTGTCGATACGCGAATCCGCCAGTTGATACCGCCTGGCGAGCTGCATTCGATCATCGACAACATCGGCTTGCCGGTCTCGGGCATCAACCTTTCGTATAGCAACACCGGCACGATCGGCACCTCGGATGCGGACGTGCTGATCACGCTCAATCCCGATCATCATCCGAGCGCGGATTACGTGCGCACGCTGCGGCGCACGCTGACCGACGAATTCCCGGGCGTGCAGTTCGCGTTCCTACCCGCGGATATCGTCAGTCAAACGCTCAACTTCGGCATGCCGTCGCCGATCGATATTCAGATCGTCGGGCGTGACGTGGCCGGCAATCGCGTGTTCGCCGCGAAGTTGCTGAATCGGCTGCGCACGGTGCCCGGTCTCGTCGACGCGCGCATCCAGCAGCCCGCCGATTTGCCGCGCATCTTTATCGATGTGGACCGCACGCGCGCGCAGCAAGCCGGCTTCTCGCAACGCGACATCGCGAGCAATCTGCTGATCACGTTGTCCGGCAGCCAGCAAACCACGCCGACGTTCTGGCTCAATCCGCGCAACGGCGTGAGCTACAACGTGATCACCGAAGCGCCGCAATACACGATCGATTCGCTGCAATCACTCGCGAACATTCCGCTCAACGCGAACGGCCGCAGCAACATTCTCGGCTCGCTCGCCACCATGAGGCGCGAAGCGGGTAACGCGACGCTCACGCACTACAACGCGCAGACCACGATCGATATTTTCGGCACCGCCGACGGCCGTGATCTGGGCGGCGTGTCCGACGACATCCGCAAGATCATCGACGACGCCAAGGCCGATCTGCCCAAAACCTCGACCATCGAAGTGCGCGGCCAGGTGCAGACCATGAACGATTCGTTCTCGGGGCTGTTCGCGGGTCTCGTGTTCGCGATCCTGCTGGTGTATCTGCTGATCGTGGTGAATTTCCAGTCGTGGCTCGATCCGTTCATCATCATCACCGCGCTGCCGGGCGCGCTCGCGGGCATCGTGTGGATGCTGTTTCTCACGCACACCACGCTGTCGATTCCCGCGCTCACGGGCGCGATCATGTGTATCGGCATCGCCACCGCCAACTCGATTCTCGTGATCAGCTTCGCGCGCGAGCAGTTGCTCGAACACGGCGACGCGACGCGCGCGGCGATCGAAGCGGGCTTCACGCGTTTTCGTCCGGTGCTGATGACGGCGCTCGCAATGGTGATCGGCATGGTGCCGATGGCGATCGGTCTCGGCGAGGGCGGCGAGCAGAACGCGCCGCTCGGGCGCGCGGTGATCGGCGGTTTGACGATCGGCACGCTGGCGACGTTGATTTTCGTGCCGGTGGTGTTTTCGATGATCTACCGGCGACTCGCGGCACGTCGCTTGCGCGCGGCTGAGCATGTGGTGGGGAAGCCGTGATGCAGGGCATCTTCGTCATCGCGACCGCATTGGCAGGCAGCATAAGAGGCAGCCTGGACTGCCCACGCATCTCTACAGGGGAAGTTTGATGGAAGGACAACGTCCAGAGCGTTCCGGCACCACGCACGATCCGGCCAAAGCGAAACGCGCACGCTGGATCGGCATCGCGATCGCCGTGGCCGTCATCGCGCTGGCGGCGCAAGGTATCTGGTCGCGCCACGACGCGCACGCGGCGCTCGAACGCGATGCCGAGCATACGAGCCAGACGAGCGTCGAAGTCGTGCGGCCGCAGAAGTCGACGGCCGGACTCGATCTCGTGCTGCCCGGCAACGTGCAGGCTTTTCTCGATACGCCGATCTACGCGCGCACCAACGGCTACCTGAAGAAGTGGTACGCCGATATCGGCGCGCATGTGAAAAACGGCCAGTTGCTGGCGGAAATCGATACGCCCGAAGTGGACGATCAACTGCGCGCGGCCCGCGCCGATCTCGCGAACGCCAACGCCAACTACGCGCTCGCGAAAAGCACCGCCGACCGCTGGACCGACATGCTCAAAAGCAAATCGGTCTCGAAGCAGGAAACCGACGAGAAGGTCGGCGACATGCTCGCGAAGAAAGCCACGCTCGACGCCGCGCGCTTCAACGTGGCGCGGCTCGAGAAGACGCAGTCGTTCCAGAAGGTCTATGCGCCGTTCGACGGCATCGTGACGGCGCGCAATGTGGACGTCGGCGCGCTGATCGATGCGGGTAGTTCGGGTGGCCCGGCGAAGGAGTTGTTTCACGTCGCGCAGGCGGATCGGTTGCGCGTTTATGTGAATGTGCCACAGGCTTACGCGCAGCAGGTTCGCGCGCAGCAGAACGCGTTTCTCACGCTGACCGAAACGCCGTCGAAACATTATCCGGGCACGGTCGCGCGCACCGCGGGCGCCGTCGATCCGCAACAACGCACGATGCTGGTAGAGGTCGATGTCGACAACCGAAATGGCGATTTGCTGCCGGGCGCTTATGCGCAAGTGCACTTCGCGTTGGGCACGGGCGCGGCACCCTTTACGCTGCCCGGCAACGCGCTGCTGTTCCGCCCGGATGGCGTGAAAGTCGCGACCGTCGACGCGCAACGCAAGGTGAAGCTATTGCCGGTTTTGTTAGGAACAGACTTCGGCACGCGCGTGGCGATCGTGTCGGGCTTGCAAGGCGATGAGCAGGTGATCCTGAATCCGCAGGACTCGATCGTCGATGGCGCGCCTGTGCGGATCGTTCCGGCGAAAGCAGGTGCGGCGAAGGGTGCGTCGTCATGAACACGCAAGGATCCCGTCGCCGTCCTTTCGCGCCGCCGCTGCGATATGTCTCGCTGCACGCGTCCGCTGTTGCATTAGCGAGCGCATGTGCACTCACCGCATGCACGCTCGGCCCGGACTACGTGAAGCCGACCGCCACCACCGCCGCCACCTACAAAGAACTCGACGGCACCGGCTGGAAACCCGCCCAACCCGCCGACGCGCTCACACGCGGCGCGTGGTGGAGCGTCTACGCAGACCCGTCGCTCGACGCACTCGAACAACAGGTCGCGAGCGCGAACCAGAACGTGCAGGCCGCCGAAGCGCGCTTTCGCGCCGCCCGCGCCACTGTGGCGCAATATCGGTCGAGCTTCTTTCCGGTCGTCAGCGCGAATGGCGCCTATTCGCGCGCGCGGTCGTCGGAGAACGTGCTGCACAAATCGACCGCCGGTCTCACGCTGAACGACTACCTCGTGCAGGCCGACGCCTCGTGGGAACCCGACCTATGGGGCCGCGTGTCGCGCAGCGTCGAAGGCGCTAAAGCCGAAGCGCAGGCGAGCGCTGCCGATGCCCAGGCCGTGCTCCTCTCGATGCAGGCCGAACTCGCGACCGACTACTTCGAGCTGCGCGGACTCGATCAGGAGCGCCACCTGCTCGACGACACGATCGACGCCTACAAGCAAGCCCTCGATCTGACGCAGCACCGCTACACGGGCGGCATCGCCACTGACGCCGATGTCGCACAGGCGCAGACGCAACTGAAGACCACCCAGGCGCAAGCACTCGACCTCGGCGTGCAGCGCGCGCAACTCGAACACGCGATCGCGATTCTGATTGGCCAGTCGCCTTCCACGTTTTCGCTGCCGGTTGCGCCGCTCGCCGCGGTGCCGGTCGTGGCGTCGGCGGGCGTGCCGTCCGCGCTGCTTGAACGCCGGCCAGACATCGCGGCGGCGGAGCGGCAAGTCGCCGATATGAACGCGCAGATCGGCGTGGCGACGGCCGCGTTTTTTCCGAACCTCATTTTGTCAGTGACGGGCGGCCTCGAAGCAACCAACTACAGTCAATGGTTGCTGGCGCCGAGCCGGCTTTGGTCGCTTGGGCCGACGTTGGCGGGCACGCTGCTCGACTTCGGCGGACGCGCTTCCGTAAAGGAACAAGCCCGCGCGCACTACGACGAAAGCGTCGCGCAATACCGGCAGACGGTGCTGAGCGCCTTCGGCCAGGTTGAAGACAATCTCGCTGCGCTGCGCGTGCTCGAACAGGAAGCGGCCACACAGGACGATGCGGTGGCCGCCGCGCAACGAGCGCTGGCGGTCGTATCGAATCGCTACAAGAATGGCGCCATCACCTATCTCGACGTGGTGGTCGCGCAAACCACCGCGCTCACCAACGAACGTAACGCCGTGTCGATCGCGCGTCGGCGGATGGCTGCGAGCGTGGCGTTGATCAAGGCACTGGGCGGCGGCTGGGACGCATCCGCGCTGCCAACGGACGAACAGATCGTGCATCCGTCCGCACCCGCGAGCGATTCAGCCGCGCACGGGTAGCCACAGCTTTCGACGCCGCGAGAGGTCGGCGGACGCGCCGTCTGATCGCGTCGCAGTGGCGGCCCGCTGAACGCCGAGCCGACTCGTGCGGCTTTTTCAGCGTATCCTTAACTCCTTTGTTCTCTGCATCCCTGAGGAGATTTTTTCGTGACCCCGCCGCCGGATGCCCACCGGACTGCTGCTTCGGCTGCTGCTTCTTCGCTCGCTTCCTCGCCTGCCTCTCCCAACGCTTCCACCGTGCCCGACATCCCTTACCTCGAACGCGGCACACGCGCTTACTGGCGCGCCAGCATCGCGCTGCTGTTCGCCGGCTACGCGACGTTCTCGCTTCTCTATTGCGTGCAGCCCTTGCTGCCGTCGTTTTCGACGGCGTTCAACGTGACACCGGCACAAAGCAGCCTGTCGCTCTCGCTGACCACGGCCGCGCTCGCGCTTGCCGTGTTCGTCGCCGGCTTCGTTTCGGAAGGCTGGAGTCGCCACAAGCTGATGACGTTGTCGCTTACCCTTTCAGCGCTGCTCACCATCGGCGTGTCGATCGCGCCGCAATGGCATCAACTGCTCGTGCTGCGCACGCTCGAAGGTCTCGCGCTCGGCGGTGTGCCCGCTGTCGCGATGGCCTATCTCGCGGAAGAAGTGCATCCCGACGGCCTCGGCCTCGCGATGGGACTCTACGTCGGCGGCACGGCGATCGGCGGGATGGCCGGACGCGTGATCACCGGCGTGGTTGCGGATCTGTTTTCGTGGCGCGTCGCGATCGGTACGATCGGCGTGCTCGGCATTCTGTCGATGCTCGCGTTTCGCGCGCTGCTGCCGCCGTCGCGTCATTTCGTGCCGCGGCGCGGGCTCGGCTTCACGCATCACCGCACCGCCCTGCTCAAGCAATTCACACGACCCGGACTGTCTCTGCTGTTTCTGCTCGGCTTCGTGCTGATGGGCAGCTTCGTCACGCTGTACAACTACATCGGCTACCGCTTGCTCGCGCCGCCTTATCAGTTGAATCAGACGGAGATCGGGGCGATCTTCGTCGTGTATCTGACGGGCGTGGTCGCCTCACCGTGGTCGGGACGCATGGCCGATACATTCGGCCGCGCCCGCGTGCTCATCGCCAGCTTGCTGTTGATGCTGCTCGGTCTTGCGCTTACCTTGTTGCAGCCGCTGGCGGCGATCGCGGCCGGCATCGCGTGCGTGACGTTCGGCTTCTTCGCCGGACATTCGGTGGCGAGCAGTTGGGTCGGACGCCTCGCCAAGGATGCCAAAGGTCAGGCCGCCGCCCTCTATCTGCTCGCGTATTACATCGGCTCGAGCGTGGTCGGCTCGTACGGCGGTCACGTGTGGGCCGGGTTCGGATGGAACGGCGTCGCGGGGCTCGTGGGTGTGTTGCTCGTCATCGGCCTGGTTGCAGCGATGCGTTTGCGCGGGCGCGAGCAAGCTCGCGTCTGAGGCTCGTGCTTCGACCCAGTGCGCATTGAATAGCGCTTAAAAGTAAGGCCAACGTAAGCGAACGCTTAAAGTTTTTCATCGTAATTGCTGCGTCGCGACAATCGCGGCGACCCTTGCCGCGCCGGGTTCAGCGGCTTGCGAATAGGCGCTGCAGCGCCGCAAAGCGTCGCTATATCGACCTGACTTGTCTCCTATACTCAAATCGAGCGGGGGCGCTGCATGACTCCATAAATCGAGCCGCCGCCTTCGCAGGGATATATAAGGAGACGAGAATGACGACCTACTTCACGATCGGCGATTTCATCCTGGTCATTCCGATGGCGTTGGCCGGGGCCTTGTTTGTCGGTGCACTTCCTTGCAAGACGGAATTCCGGCACAACGCGTTGCGCGTGCTTGGCGCGCTGATCGGCGTGATGTTCGCCGTCGTGCTGGTCGAAGGTTTGCCGGCGCTCGTCTAGAAGAAAAAAGCCGCCCCTGGGGCGGCTTTTCTATTACTGCGGTGTGAATGGCCAAGGCGCGGGGATCAGATCGCCTGATCCGTCGACGGCTTTTCCCACAGGTTGATTCCACCTTCGGTTGCGTAGCGATCGATCTCGGCCAGTTCGTCCTTCGAGAACGCGAGATTCTTCAGCGCGCCGACGTTCTCACGCACCTGCTCCGCACGGCTTGCGCCGATCAGCACGGACGTCACGCGCGGATCGCGCAGGGCCCACGCGAGCGCCATCTGCGCCAGGCTCTGGCCGCGGCGTTGCGCGATGTCGTTGAGCTTGCGCACGTGCTCGATGTTCTGCGCGCTCAAATGCTCCTGCTTCAACGAACCGCCGCCCGGTTTGTTGACGCGCGCATCGTCCGGCACGCCGTTCAGATATTTACCGGTGAGCAGGCCCTGAGCCAGCGGCGTGAACGCGATGGCGCCCGCGCCGACCTTCTCCAGCGTATCCAGCAGCTCCTGCTCGATCCAGCGATTGAGCATGTTGTACGCGGGCTGATGAATCAGCAGCGGCACCTTGTACTCGGCGAGCAGCTTTGCCATTTCGAGCGTTTTGGTTGCCGAGTACGACGAAATCCCGATGTACAGCGCCTTGCCCTGCTGCACGGCGCTCGCCAGCGCACCCGCGGTTTCTTCGAGCGGCGTATCGGCATCGAAACGATGCGAATAGAAAATATCGACGTAGTCGAGGCCCATGCGCTGCAGGCTCTGATCGAGACTCGCGAGCACGTATTTGCGCGAGCCGCCGCCTTGACCGTACGGACCCGGCCACATGTCCCAACCGGCCTTCGACGAAATCAGCAGTTCGTCGCGATACGGCTTGAAGTCGTCCTTGAAGAGCCGGCCGAAATTGGTTTCGGCGCTGCCGTACGGCGGCCCGTAGTTGTTGGCGAGGTCGAAGTGCGTGATACCCAGGTCGAAGGCGGTGCGCAGGATGTCGCGCTGCGTGGAAATCGGCGTGGTGTCGCCGAAGTTGTGCCACAGACCGAGCGACAGCGCAGGCAGTTTGAGACCCGACTTGCCGCAGACGCGGTACTGCATATCCGAATAGCGTTCTGAAGCTGCTTCGTAAGCCATTGCTAGTGTCCTTGATGGTGAAGGCGCCCGACATGCGCGGGCATGGGCAATTGCATGCTGCGGGAGGCGTGCTGCGTTGTTTTTGTAGTGAGGGATGCAGCCAGACCGCTATGGTAGCGAATCGACGTGATGCATGCAGACACCCAGTATGCGGGATGGACGAGCGCTTGCGGCTCCCCTACACTTTGCCCGACTCAAGCTCAGGGAGAGATAGATGACGAAGGCGATTTCCATCGCGTTGATTGTCGGCGGTATCGTGCTGCTGTATTTCGGCGGGCAGGCGTTCAATTCGGTGAGCAGCGACGTCTCGCGCGTCTTTACCGGTTCGCCGACCAACAAGGCGATCATGCTGATCGTGGGCGGCGTCGTGGCTACGATCGCCGGCCTGACGGGAATGGCTTTGTCGGGACGCAAGCGCTAACGGCGTGCGCGACGCGCGGTGTGGTGCTTCGGGGTCCGCGTATTCGGACCCGAAGCGCCGCCGCGAGAAATCGAAAAACCTAGAACGCCACCTCGGGCTTCGCAGCCGAACGGGTCCCCGGCAACGGCACATTGCTCGCGCCGTGATAGGTGTACACGAGCGAAAACTTCACCTGATCGGTGATGTTCTTGCCGGCCGAATGCAGCGTATTGCAGTGGAAAAACACCACGTCGCCGGGCTTGAGTTCAGGCGACACCGCGGTGCGAATCCACTCCTGATTCTCTTCCAGATCCGAACGGAAAAATTTGGCCTGATCGAACCGGTCGGAAGTGAACGGTGCGTTGTGCGACTTCGGCACGAGCCACAGCGCGCCGTTATCCACCGTCTCGGCGCCGACCGCAAGCCACACCGACACCAGATCGTCCCGCTCGAACGACCAATACCGCACGTCGCGATGCCAGCCGGTCAAGCTGCCATACGCCGGATGCTTGGTCATCATGCAGTTATGGTGCGCGCGCGACAGACGCGGCTCCTCGCCGAAATACAGTTCCATCCAGCCGCGAATTTCCGGCGCGGTCGCCCATTGCGCGAAACTCGGATGGCGCCCATACGCATCCAGCAGCCGCCGCACAGTATGGCCGCCGGGCGCCTGCTTGGAGGTCGGCGCGCCGGGATACTGCAGATCCGCTTCGAACTCGATCGGCGCGGCGGCTTCCTGCAACTGACGCTGCGCAATCTGCTTCAACTCCTCGCAACGCTCGGGCGACACCAATCCGGGCACGACGACAAAACCCTGCTCCCGCAACGTCTGAATCTGCTCTTTCTTGGAATGAAGTGACATGGTATTCCGTTACTGTCGACAAGCTGATGCACGATTGTAAAACGGGCGCGATCGCAGGGTGTGCTGTTTCACCCGCGAGAAACGGCACCTTACGCACTACTCTCATGCGCCAGGCTCGATGTTGCGGCACTTCGAATGGGCAAGCACGCACGAAAAGCGATCGCAAAGGGCGCGACCGCGCTGCCGCAAATCGCGAACTACCCCGTAAAAACCCGTATTCGCAGGGTAAAAACCGACTTTATGACGTCACGAATCGCGTGTAACCTGCGCTGCATGTTGATCGCATCTCACGCACTCTCGCGCCGCGTACAGGCCGCCGAGGCCGACTCCGCCGTACACCGTGCACCTTTCCGTCGAATTCCAGGCTTTCGCGCCGTCCATCGCGACACCGCCATTGGCACATTTGGTGCTCTTCATGGCGCACATTCCGTCGCGCGACACGTTGCCTACTTGTGAAGCCATGCATACTCTCCTGAGCACCCGTCTTACCCGCGCCGCACTGAAAGCCGCGCGTCCCGCGCGCCGCCATGTCGTGCGCGCGTTGCGCCATCACGCTACGCGCACCCGCGCGCTGGGCGAACAATGGCGCGATACCAGAGCCGTCGACGGCATTCGCACCTGGTTCAACACGTTTTTCTCCGCCTTGCGTCTGCAAGGCAGTTCACGCCGCTTTTCGCTGCGCACGCTGCTGCGCAAACCGACGCCGCTGCGCCTCACCGCGCCGCGCGCACCCGTGGCCGCGCCGCAGAATACGAGCCGCCGTCCGCGTCGAATGTCGACGAACGGCAGCACCGGCTGGTTCGCGTTCGCATTCGCGAGCCGTTAAGGCTATTACGGACGCAGCACGCGTCTCGAACGACCGGCGCGGCGTCAACGGTCGCGTCGATGCGAGAACACACGGCGGCCGTTGAAGCCGCCGGTCGACAGTCGACTGCGCTGCAAAACGGCCGCCGCAAATGAAAACCCCCCTGCTAGCTCACGCCAGCAGGGGGGTTTTTGTTAAAGCGGACGGCTCGCGCTTATTCGGCCAGCGCGGCAACCGGTTCCGTGCCGGCGGCTTCGGCGAGCGCCAATGCCTTGTCCGTGGATTCCCACGTGAATTCCGGCTCTTCGCGGCCGAAGTGACCGTAGGCCGCGCTCTTCTCGTAGATCGGGCGCAGCAGGTCGAGCATCTGGATGATGCCCTTCGGACGCAGGTCGAAATGCTCCTGCACGAGTCGCGTGATGGTCGCATCCGACACGCGGCCCGTGCCGAACGTATTCACCATCACCGAAGTCGGCTGGGCGACGCCGATCGCGTACGACACCTGAATCAGGCAGCGCGAAGCGAGGCCCGCGGCCACGATGTTCTTCGCGACATAACGGCCGGCGTAAGCCGCCGAACGGTCGACCTTGGACGGATCCTTGCCCGAGAACGCGCCGCCGCCGTGCGGTGCGGCACCGCCGTACGTATCGACGATGATCTTGCGGCCGGTCAAACCGCAATCGCCTTGCGGACCGCCGATCACGAAACGACCCGTGGGGTTCACGAGGAACTTGATGTCGCCCTTGATGAGCTCGGCCGGCAGCGTCGGCTTGATGACTTCTTCGATCACGGCTTCGCGCAGCGTGCCCAGATCGATATCCGGCGAATGCTGCGTGGACAGCACCACGGTGTCGATCGCATGCGGCTTGCCGTCGACATAACGCACGGTGACTTGCGACTTCGCGTCCGGACGCAGCCAGGGCAGACGGCCGTCACGGCGCAGATTGGCCTGACGCTCCACCAGACGGTGCGACAGGTGGATCGGCAGCGGCATCAGCTCCGGCGTTTCTTCGCACGCGTAGCCGAACATCAGGCCCTGGTCGCCGGCGCCTTGATCGAGGTTGTTGTCGTGCGCGCGGTCCACGCCTTGCGCGATGTCCGG
The DNA here is from genome assembly GCF_046028095.1 of Paraburkholderia phytofirmans. Classification (GTDB taxonomy): domain Bacteria; phylum Pseudomonadota; class Gammaproteobacteria; order Burkholderiales; family Burkholderiaceae; genus Paraburkholderia; species Paraburkholderia phytofirmans_A. The sequence continues at coordinate 429,940 of NZ_JAQQDJ010000001.1, read as the reverse complement.
CGATTGCTTGTCGTACGCGACGAGCACCGCGCAGCCGCGGTAGTCGATGCCGTAGTCGGTGTTGTCGTAGCCGATGCGCTTGATCGTGTTGCGCGCGACCTGGATGTAATCGACGTTCGCGGTGGTGGTGATTTCACCTGCCAGCACGACGAGACCCGTGTTGCACAGCGTTTCCGCGGCGACACGCGAGTATTTGTCCTGAGCCAGAATGGCGTCGAGAATGGCGTCCGAAATCTGATCCGCGACTTTGTCGGGATGGCCTTCGGAGACGGATTCGGAAGTGAAGAGATAGTCGTTTGCCACGTTGCAGACTCCTGTTGTGTGGTTACGGTTGAGTTTCACGTAGCCAGCTTCGGGAGCCTTGAAGCGGCGACGCTTTAGCGGATTACCTTACCAGGCGGCGCAAATCACATGGTTTGCAGCCGCCGGCTTCGCCCCGCAAGTTGTCTATTAACTCGGCGAAGCCCTTATTATAGCGACTTCTTATGATTGTCACAGAGTGTCCAAGAGTGCGGTATTACGTCAACTTTTCCGCTTTTCTGAAGCCCGTCTTGTGCCGCGCCTCTTTTCAGGAGGCGGCATGCTGAGTCGCTATGGCGCCAAACTCGCGATCGGGCTGCTGAAACTGTTTGCACTGTTGCCTTATGGTTTCGTGGCCCGCCTCGGCGACGGACTGGGCTGGTTGCTGTATCAGATCCCGAGCCGGCGCAAACGCATCGTCCATATCAATCTGAAGCTGTGCTTCCCCGAATGGAGCGACGAGCGTCGCGAAGACGTCGCGCAGAAGCATTTCCGCCATGCCATCCGCAGCTACCTCGAGCGCAGCGTGCAGTGGTTCGGCTCGGCGAAGAAGCTCGAAAAACTGATCCAGGTCGAGAGCGAAATCGATTTGACCGACCCGAATATGCCCCCCACGCTGCTCCTCGGCCTTCATTTCGTCGGCATTGAAGCCGGTGCGATCTTCATCAACTACGTGCTCGATCGTCAATGCGGCTCGCTGTATCAGCCAATGTCGAACCCGGAACTGGAAGAAGTCGCCAAAGCGGCGCGCGGACGTTTCGGCGCGGACATGGCGAGCCGCGCCGACAGCGCGCGCATCGTGCTGCGCTGGCTGCGCGATGGCAAGCCGGTGATGCTCGGCGCCGACATGGACTACGGCGCGCGCAACTCTACCTTTGTGCCGTTCTTCGGCGTGCCGACCTGCACGCTGACCGCGGTGGGACGTCTCGCCAAGGTCGGCCACGCGCGCGTCGTGCCGTTCATCGGCGAGGTGCTGCCGAACTACAAAGGCTACCGCCTCAAGGTCTTCAAGCCGTGGGAGAACTACCCGACCGGCGACGACGACGCGGACGCCCGTCGCATGAATGCCTTCCTGGAAGAGCAGATTCCGTTGATCCCCGAGCAGTACTACTGGGTCCACAAGCGCTTCAAGACCCGGCCGCCGGGTCAGCCGAGCGTGTATTGAACGGCCACCTTCGCGGTGTGCGAAGAACGCGCCACAACACGGAAATAACGCTGCGTTCGGGTGCACCCGTGAGCGCGTCACTTACAATAGCGTGATGAAACTGAAATTCACCAAAATGCACGGCGCGGGCAACGACTTCGTCGTGCTCGACGGCTACACCCAACCGGTCAACCTGACGCCGGCGCAGGTGCGCGCGCTCGCGGACCGGCATTTCGGCGTCGGCGCCGATCAGTTGCTGCTGGTCGAGAAGCCCACGGTGGCCGGAGTGGATTTCAGGTATCGCATCTTCAATTGCGACGGCGGCGAAGTCGAGCATTGCGGCAACGGCGCGCGGTGCTTCGTCAAGTTCGTGCGCGACAGTGGCCTCACCGACCAACGCAGCGTGCGCGTGCAGGTGCAAAAGGGCACCATCACGCTGACCATGCAGGAAAACGGCGAAGTGCTGGTCGACATGGGCACGCCCGTGTTCGACCCGGAACGCGTGCCGTTCGCCACCAAAGGCCTGGAAGGCCGACGCGAAGGCGCGGACACGCTCTGGCCGCTCGACGTGAACGGCACGACGCGCTGGATTTCGGTGGTGTCGATGGGCAATCCGCACGCCGTGCAAGTAGTCGACGACGTCGAGGCGTTCCTGGTGCTGGTTGAAGGCCCGGTCATCGAACGTCATGCGCGTTTTCCGCAGCGGGTGAACGCGGGCTTCATGCAGATCGTCGGCCGTAGCGAGATCAAGCTGCGCGTGTACGAACGCGGCGCGGGTGAAACGCTGGCGTGCGGCACGGGCGCCTGCGCGGCCGTAGCGGCCGGCATCCGGCGTGGGCTGCTGGACGCACCGGTGCTCGTCCACACGCATGGCGGCAAACTGACCATCACGTGGGACGCCGCGCAAGCAGACCAGCCGCTGCTGATGGCCGGCCCTGCCGCGACGGTCTTCGAAGGCGAAATCGAACTGCCGGACTCATTGGCCGACTTATTGGCCGATTCACAGGCCGCATAAACTCATTGACCGTTGCGCCGCCCCAAGGCGTCGCCCCGTAGTCCTTTAGCCGAAACCATGAACGATCGCGAAGTCGCCGAATATCTGCTTGCCAATCCTGAATTCTTCGCCGAACACGCGGAAATGCTCGCGACGATCCGCCTCGCGAACCCGCACGGCAAAGCCGCGGTGTCGCTGCAGGAACGGCAGATGGAAATGCTGCGCGACAAGAACAAGCACCTCGAACGCCGCCTCGCCGAACTCCTGCGCTACGGCCACGAGAACGACAGCATCGCGTCGAAATTCAATCGCTGGACGATTCGCGTGATGGCCGAGCGCGATCCGTATGCGTTGCCGCGCACGATTGCCACCGGTTTGCGCGACATCTTCGACGTGCCGCAAGCCGCGCTGCGCGTGTGGGATGTCGCCGAGCCGTATGCTCAAGCCGACTTCGCGCGCCATGTCGGCGAAGAAGTGCGCATTTTCGCCAACAGCCTGACCACGCCGTATTGCGGCGCGAACACCGGCTTCGAGGCGGCACAGTGGCTCATGCCCTCCGTGACCGCGGTGAGCGACGAGGGCTCGGCCGGGCACTCGGCGTCCGAGTCGGCGCACGCGACTGAATCGATCGCGCTGCTCGCACTGCGCGATCCGGAAGGCAAGGAAGAAGCGCCGACCTTCGGCCTGCTGGTAATGGGTTCCGCCGACGCGCGCCGCTTCCACGACGGCATGGCCACTGATTTCCTGACGCAGATCGGTGCGCTGGCCAGCGCGGCGCTGAGCCGTCTGCTGCCGCGGTAAGCCGCGTCCAAGCCCGCGCCAGCCGCTCGAAAAACCACCGTGACCGCCGCCGACCCGATCGCCGCCTATCTGTCGAATCTCGAACACGAGCGGCGGCTCTCGGCGCATACGCTGCGCGGCTATGCCCACGAACTGGAAGAACTCAAGCAGTTGGCCAAAGGCCGGCCGCTCGAAAGCCTCACACCCGTGGACATTCGCGGCGCCGTTTCGCGGGCGCACGCGGGCGGCCTGACGGCGCGCTCGATCAGCCACCGGCTGTCGGCGTGGCGCGCGTTTTACCGCTGGCTCGCCGGGCGCGTCGATCTGCCGGCTAATCCGGTCGCGACCGTGCGCGCCCCGAAGCAGGCTAAACCGCTGCCCAAAGCGCTCTCCGTCGACGACGCCACGCGGCTGATGGAAAGTCCGCCCGCCGCATCGCCCGAAGGTTTGCGCGATCACGCCATGCTCGAACTGTTCTACTCGTCGGGCTTGCGGCTCGCGGAACTGGTCGGCCTCGACGCCCGTTTCGCCGATGCCGACGGCTACCGCTCGGCCGGCTGGCTCAAGCTCGATTCCGCCGAAGTCGAAGTGCTCGGCAAGGGCAACCGGCGCCGCGTCGTGCCGGTCGGCAGCAAGGCGCTGGAAGCCTTACGCGCCTGGCTCGCCGTCCGCGATCAGATGGTGAAGCACGATCCGCATCCGCTGTTTCTGTCGGCGCGCGGCAATCGCCTGTCGCCGAACGTCGTGCGTGATCGGGTGAAGCGCGCGGCGCTGGTTGCCGGCATTCCCGCCAATGTGCATCCGCACGTGCTGCGGCATTCGTTCGCCACACACGTGCTGCAGTCGAGCGGCGATCTGCGCGCCGTGCAGGAACTGCTCGGCCACGCCAGCATCACCGCGACGCAGGTCTATACGGCGCTCGATTTCCAGCATCTCGCGCACGTCTATGATCAGGCGCATCCGCGCGCCAAAAAACGCGACTGACTCCGCGGCTCGATTCGCGGCGTACGGTCTCCGCTCTCGCTTCACTCGCCGCGCGCTGTCTGTACGACGCCCGGCCCATTGCTCTCTCTGACACCCTGATGAATACCGTTACGCTCAAACCGTCGAAAGAAAAGTCGCTGCTGCGCCGCCATCCGTGGGTCTATGCCAACGCGATCGACCGGATCGACGGCAATCCCGCGCCCGGCGCCGCCGTGCTGGTGCGCGCGCACGACGGCCGTTTCCTCGCGCGCGCGGCCTACAGCCCGCATTCGCAGATCCGCGCCCGAGTGTGGAGCTTCGACGAAAGCGAGCCGATCGATCACGCGTTCTTCAAGCGCCGCGTGCAGCGCGCGCTCGCGCACCGTCAGACGATGGTCCACGACACCGGCGCGGTACGGCTGATCTTTGGCGAAGCGGACGGCCTGCCGGGCCTGATCGTCGATCACTATGTTGCCGAGGACGAAGGCCAGCGCAGCCAGTTGGTCTGCCAGTTCATGGCGGCGGGCGTGGAGGCGTGGAAGGAGGCGATCGTCGCGGCGCTGATCGGCGCGACCGGCTGCCTGAACGTCTACGAACGCTCGGACGTGTCGATTCGTCAGAAGGAAGGACTCGAGCAGATCACCGGTGTGCTGGCGGGCGAAGCGCCGTCGGAAGCGTTGATCGCGAGCGAAAACGGCGTGCGCTATCACGTCGACGTGCGCAACGGCCACAAGACTGGTTTTTACGTCGATCAGCGCGACAACCGCCTGCTCGTGCAGCAACTCGCACAGGACCGCGAGGTGCTGAACTGCTTCTGCTACACCGGCGGCTTCTCGCTGGCGGCGTTGAAAGGCGGCGCCAAACGCGTGGTGTCGATCGATTCGTCGGGCGACGCGCTGGCGATCGCCCAGCAAAACGTGGCGGCCAACGGCTTCGACGCCGAGCGCGCCACCTGGCTCGACGCCGACGCGTTCAAAACGCTGCGCCGCCTTCACGACGAAGGCGAGCGGTTCGACCTGATCGTGCTCGATCCGCCGAAATTCGCGCCGTCGCGTGAACATGTGGACCGCGCGTCGCGCGCCTACAAGGACATCAACCTGACCGGCCTGAAACTGCTGCGCCCGGGCGGCCTGCTCTTCACCTATTCGTGCTCCGGCGCGATCGACGCCGAACTGTTCCAGAAGATCGTCTCCGGCGCGGCCGCCGACGCGCGCGTGGACGCCCGCATTCTCAAGCGGCTGGGCGCAGGCGTGGATCACCCTCTGCTCACGGCATTCCCGGAAGGCGAATACCTGAAGGGCCTGCTGTTGCAAATCGCCTGATCGCCCATAATTTCAGGGATATTTCCGGCGCCGGGCGCTGGGGCGAGAGTGGCCTCGAAACCGGGTCCGCCAGCGTCGCCTTGACAGATATGTTTCAATAACCGCCTGGACAGGGCAGCGCGCCACCCGGCTGCGCGCCCGGCCCACGCATTCGACTACGCACCGTTACACGACCATACAGGCGACCCACATGATCCCAGTCACCATCCTGACCGGCTTTCTCGGCAGCGGCAAAACCACCCTGCTCAAGCGCATCCTGAATGAAAAGCACGGCATGAAGATCGCCGTGATCGAGAACGAGTTCGGCGAAGAGAACATCGACAACGAAATCCTCGTGCAGGACACCGGCGAGCAGATCATCCAGATGAGCAACGGCTGCATCTGCTGCACGATTCGCGGCGACCTGTCGCGCGTGCTGGGCGATCTGGCGGCGCAGAAACAATCCGGCAAACTGGATTTCGACCGCGTCGTGATCGAAACCACCGGCCTCGCCAATCCGGGCCCGGTTGCGCAAACGTTCTTCATGGACGACCAGATCGCCAATGAATTCCTGCTGGACGCGATCATCACCCTGGTCGACGCGAAGCACGCGAACCACCAGCTGGACGAGCACGAAGTCGTTCAGCGCCAGGTCGGTTTCGCCGACCGCCTGTTCATCACCAAGTCGGATCTGGTCGATGAAAAGCATCTGGCCGATCTGCGTCACCGTCTGCTGCACATGAACCCGCGCGCGGCGATCAAGGTGGTCAATTTCGGCGAAGCGGACATCAAGGAAATCTTCGACCTGCGCGGCTTCAACCTGAATTCGAAGCTCGAGATCGATCCGGACTTTCTCGTCGAAGACGAACATGCGCACAGCCACGCTCACGCGCATGACGAGCACGGCCATACGCACGACGATCACGCCAACTGCGATCACGACCACGGCAAGTGCGATCACGAAGGCCACGATCACGCGCATCATCACCATGCGCACCATGACGACAAGATCAAGTCGTTCGTCTACCGCAACGACCGGCCCTTCGATCCGAACAAGCTGGAAGACTTTCTCGGCGGCATTCTGCAGATTTATGGCGAGCGCCTGCTGCGCTACAAGGGCGTGCTCTATATGAAGGGCGTCGACCGCAAGGTGGTGTTCCAGGGCGTGCATCAGATGATGGGCAGCGATCTGGCCGCAAAATGGCAGCCGATCGAGAAAAAGACCAACAAGATGGTGTTTATCGGCATCGAACTGCCGCAAGACCTGATCACCGACGGTCTGGACGCCTGCCTCGCGTAAGAAGTCCGAAGCCCCGGCTTGCCCGGGGCTTGTCGTTTATTCAGACCGAAAAGCGTGCGACACGGCATGCGCCGTGCTACTGGCTAGAACGGAAATATGCGCAAAGCCCGCGCCGGCCAAATCATCTGCTGAATCCGCCTTAACGGCGGCCGAAAGCTCACTGAAAAGTCGCGCGTGTGAAAAGCGCGTGAAAACCCTGCTGTATTAAAGCGTGCACGACCATCGCTTTTTGGTCGTGCGCGCGTTATATTTTCGGGATATCGGGGTGCCGTACGGGGATTTTCACCACTTGGGGTGCTAGATTGTGATTCAGTTACAATACGTGCCCACTGGAGAATGACAACGAATTGCCCGGTCAGCGCGTATCCCGCGACGGGCCTGAAAGGCGCCGGAAAATCTTATCCGGACGATACGCCGACAATGCCGGCTGGCAGCGCCTGAAAAGGCGCGCTGTCGGCAAGCAATGCCTCAGGAGCATTTGAGAATCGGTTTCCAGAGGAGTTCGGCCCCGCATTAGCGTTGCGACGCCCGGCGTGTGGGCGCCAGGCGCTTCGGCGTCACGACAGTCCACTGTCCGTGCCCGCCTTGGCGCTCAGCGTCCTCGAGGCGCATTTGCGGGCAATACGAAAGTGCGGGCACTATGTAAGAGTTTTGCCTCACATTGAAGAAGTAAGCCAGATGACGACGAAACGACTCTTGACCGAAGCCGAAATCCTGAAGATGAGCGACAAGGATTACATGAATGAGGATCAGCTCGCCTTCTTCAAGAACAAGCTCGAACAACTGCAGGCGGATATTCTCCGCAATGCCGGCCAAACGACCGAGAACCTGCGCGAGACCGTAATCGTGCCGGACCCGGCCGACCGCGCAACGATCGAGGAAGAGCATGCGCTCGAACTGCGCACGCGCGACCGCGAGCGCAAGCTGCTGAAGAAGGTGCAGCAATCAATCGCGCGCATCGACTCGGGCGACTACGGCTGGTGCGAAGAAACCGGTGAGCCGATCGGCATCCCGCGTCTGCTCGCACGGCCCACGGCCACCCTGTCGCTCGAAGCGCAGGAGCGCCGCGAACTGCGCCAGAAGCTGTTCGGCGACTGAATGCTTGCGGCGCGGCTTCGGCTCCGCGCCCTGAAAAGCTGCTTCGTCGAGAGGCGCACGGTGAGCCGTGCGCCTTTTTGTTTTGTGTGACGCCTATCGAGGCATTGCCGTGGTGCAGGCTGTCACCCACCTTGCCTCGACACCTCCTTGTCGGTGTCACCACCGCGGTCGCTCCCGAATCCGTCTGTATTTGTCCTATGCCATTTGCCGGCTCGGGACCGGGATTCGGGCTATCCCAGCCCCGCGCCACCCGATGCCACGCGGTCGCGCACCTCGCACCAATTCACGTGTTTTTTGTCTTATGCCATTTGCCGGCTCTTGATATGACCGCGCACGCCCTAAAATAAATCGGACATGCGCTGCACGAGCGCGCGCCGGCCGGTTCGTTTGTTAGCGTCGCGCGCCGTCCGCTTTCAGGATTCATGCGGTAGCGCAGTGCGCTGCCGCGTCCTACCCGTTTTGCAAAGAGGAACGCATATGGAGCAATTTCACGGCACGACGATCGTCTCCGTGCGCCGCGGCGACAAAGTCGCGCTCGGCGGCGACGGCCAGGTGACGCTAGGCAACATCGTCATGAAAGGCGGTGCGAAGAAAGTCCGGCGCATCTATAACGGCAAGGTGCTGGTCGGCTTCGCCGGCGGCACGGCCGACGCCTTCTCGCTGCTCGACCGCTTCGAAGCGAAGCTGGAAAAACATCAGGGCAACCTCACACGCGCCGCCGTCGAACTCGCCAAAGACTGGCGCACCGACCGCATGCTGCGCCGTCTCGAAGCCATGCTGATCACCGCGGACGCCACGACCACGCTAGTCATCACCGGCAACGGCGACGTGCTCGATCCGGAAGGCGGCATCTGCGCGATCGGTTCCGGCGGCGCTTATGCGCAAGCCGCCGCGACCGCGCTCGCTCACAACACTGAACTGTCGCCCCGTGAAATCGTGGAGAAGTCGCTGGAGATTGCCGGCGACATGTGCATCTACACGAACCATAACCGCGTTATCGAGACGATCGAGTAAGGACCCACGATGAGCACCATGACCCCTGCCGAGATCGTCTCGGAACTCGACAAACACATCATCGGCCAAGGCCGCGCGAAAAAAGCGGTGGCTGTGGCGCTGCGCAACCGCTGGCGCCGTCAGCAGGTTGAAGATCCGCTGCGTCAGGAAATCACGCCGAAGAACATTCTGATGATCGGACCGACCGGCGTCGGCAAGACCGAAATCGCGCGGCGTCTGGCAAAACTGGCTGATGCGCCGTTCATCAAGATCGAAGCGACCAAGTTCACCGAAGTCGGTTACGTGGGCCGCGATGTGGACAGCATCGTGCGCGATCTGATCGAAATTTCGGTCAAGCAGACGCGCGAAACGGAAATGCGCAAAGTGCGGACCAAGGCCGAAGATCAGGCCGAAGACCGCATCCTCGACATTCTGCTGCCGAGCGCGCGGCCCGTCGGTTTCGGCGCGAGTTCGAGCGCCGCTGATACCGTCGACGAAGGTAGCACCACGCGCCAGACATTCCGCAAGCGCCTGCGCGAAGGCCTGCTCGACGACAAGGAAATCGAGCTCGATGTGGAACAGCCGCAAGTCGGCATGGACATCATGGGGCCGCCGGGCATGGAAGACATGACCGAGCAGATCCGTTCGATGTTCGCGAACATCGGCGGCGGCAAGAAAACGCGCCGCAAGCTGAAGGTGAAAGAAGCGCTGAAGGTTCTCACCGACGAAGAAGCCGGCAAGATGCTGAACGACGAAGAGGTGAAGGCCAAGGCCGTGCAGAACGTCGAGCAGAACGGCATTGTGTTTCTCGACGAGATCGACAAGATCGCCTCGCGCAACGAAGCCGGCGGCGGTGAAGTTTCGCGTCAGGGCGTGCAGCGCGATCTGTTGCCGCTGGTCGAAGGCACCACGATCAACACCAAGTACGGCATGGTGAAGACCGATCACATTCTGTTCATTGCGAGCGGCGCATTCCACCTGGCCAAGCCGAGCGATCTGATTCCGGAACTGCAAGGCCGTTTTCCGATTCGCGTCGAACTGGACTCGCTCTCGGTGAACGACTTCGAATCGATCCTGGTGTCCACGGATGCGAGCCTCGTCAAGCAATACCAGGCATTGCTCGCCACCGAGGACGTGCACCTCGAATTCGCCGACGACGGCATTCGCCGCATCGCGGAGATCGCGTACTCGGTGAACGAAAAGACCGAGAACATCGGCGCACGGCGTCTCTACACGGTGATCGAAAAGCTGCTCGAAGAAGTCTCGTTCGCGGCCGGCAATCACTCGGGACGGACGGTGCAGATCGACGTCGCTTATGTCGATCGCGCGCTGAACGAAGTGGCGGAAGACGAGGATCTGTCGCGCTACGTGCTGTGATGTCGAATCCGCGGTCTGCTCAGGCTGTTGCCGTGTTCACAGCTTGAGGCGGATCGGATGTGACGCACATAAAAACGGGCTGCCTTTTGACAAGGCAGCCCGTTTTTTTGCTTACGGCAAGCGGAGCTGAATTGAGGCTCTTACTGCTTGACCGGCCGCTTCGCCAGCTTGCGCTGCAGCGTGCGCCGATGCATGTTCAACGCGCGCGCGGTAGCCGAAATATTGCCGCCGTGCTCGGCGAGCACGCGTTGAATATGCTCCCACTCCAGACGCGCCACCGACAACGGCGTGGGATGCTCGATCGCCTCTTCTGCTTGCAACGCGCTTGCTTCACTTTGCAGCGCCGACAGAATCGTCTCGACGTTGGCAGGTTTGGCCAGGTAGTTATCGGCACCGTCCTTCACCGCCTGCACCGCGGTGGCGATGCTCGCATAGCCCGTTAGCACCAGCATGCGCGCGTCGGGCTGCAAATCGCGCAACGGCGCGACGAGCGTGAGACCGGAGTCGTTGCCGAGATGCAGATCCACCGTGATCTGGCTGAACTTCTGCTGATTCGCCAGCTTGATGGCCTCATCCGCGTTGTGCGCCTCGCTCACCGTGTAGCCGCGCCGGGTGAGCCCACGAGCGAGGATGCCGGAGAACACCTCGTCGTCGTCGATCACCAGAAAATTCATATCGCTCATGCCTGTTTCTCCGTGTTGGATGGCGCAGCGCCTTGACGGCCTTTGCCAGAAAATTTGCGTCCGGCGAGCGGCAGCTTAAGAACCGCGCGCGTGCCACGCGGCTTGATCGCGCTGACATCGGTCAGTTCGATCGATCCATTCAGACGCGCCGCCGCCGAAAAAGCCAGATAGAGGCCCACGCCGTGCCCACCTTGCGTACTCTCGACCGGCATCGCTCCGAGCGAGCCGCGCAACGTGGCCGGAATGCCCGGGCCTGCATCACATACTTCGAAGACAATCTGGTCGCCGCGCGCCGCCAGCGCGCAGGACAGCGTCACGTGATCGCGGCTTGCACGCGCGGCGTTGTCGAGCAAAATCGTGAGAATCTGACTCACGGCCACCGTATCGTCAAGACTGACATCCGCCGGCGGCACGCCAACCCGCTCGAACTTCACATGCGGATGACGCAAGCGCCACTGCTCGGCAAACGATTCGAGCCACTCGCCGACCTGCTGCCGGTTAGTGGTTGTCGACGCCCGGCTGCGCAAGCGCGCAAGCGCCGACGTACACAGTGTCATTTGCTGTTCGAGCAATTCGAGATCGGCGCTATAAGGCGCAAGTCCCTTATCGGAACGCGCTGCATCTCGCAATTCTTCGGACAACATGGCAATTGTAGACAACGGCGTACCGATTTCGTGTGCCACGGTGGCAGCCTGCACACCCAAAGCAACCGCGCGTTCGTCGTGAAGCAAGCGCTGCTGCGCGTCTCCGAGCGCTGCGTCACGTAGCCGCAATGCTCGCGACATGCGTGCAACGAACCATGCAATGAGGCCGACGCTGACCATGAAGTTCACCCACATGCCCGCGCGGTAGTAGTCGAACAGGTTCGCCGGATTGTCGAGATTCAGCGGTACGGAATCGAAACCGAGCACCGCGTAGCAGGCCACGGCGAACGCCGCGAGCCACGCCATCAGATGCCACGGCAGCACGGCCGCGGCGATGGCAAGCGAAGGCAGATAGAGCGAAACGAATGGATTGGTAGTGCCGCCGGAGAGAAACAGCAGCGCGGACAATGCGCCAAGATCGACCCAGATCTGGCCGAACAACTCCATGTTGGATTCTGGGCGCTGCTGCGAGACGCGCCACCATGTGATTGCGTTGAAGATCACTTCGAGCGCGATCACCAGCAGCATAGCGGGCAACGGCAAGTGCACGCCGATGAAGATCTGCACGAATGCGATCGTCATCAACTGGCCGATGATCGCGAGACAACGCAGCCAGAACAGATGCCCGAGATTGACGCGGCCGGTGTTGGTGATTCGGTGCATGACTTTAACTTTGATTTACCTGTTCAGACTAGTCCGACTTACCTCGTGGCTTTGCGTCGGTAACATGGAATTTTTGCGATAGCGCCTAACGGGAACGAACTTTTCTTCGGCTCCTCCATCGCGCAACCCATCCATGCTACCGACTTCCCACAGCGAGGCCGACGCCTCTTCAGCTTTCCTGACTGTTCTGCGACAAGCCGTCGCAGCCCGGCAAACCGGTACGGCGCAGGCCGAAGCCGACTGCCTCGACGCTGCGGCGCGGATCCATCCACTCGATCACGCATCGCTCAATTCGCTCATGGCCAAGCTGCTCGAAGAACACCGTTCCGGCGACGCAATCGAACTCGCCGCCATTATTGCCCAACTCGATCCGCGCAACGCTCTTGCACACTTTCGCCTCGGCTACTCGCTGCAGATGGCGAACCGGCATGCCGAAGCCATCGCACCTTATCGCCATGCACTCGCCATCGATCCGCGTTTGCCGCGCTTGCGCAACAATCTCGCCGCCGCGCTGACGTTCACCGGCGGCGACCTGAACGAACAGATCGCGCTGCTGGAAGATGCCGTCCGCGATGACCCCGATGAAGGCGACGGCTGGACCAATCTCACGCACGCTTACCGTACGAAAATGGATCTGTCGCGCGCGCTCGAAGCCGGCGCAAAGGCCGTGCAATGCGCGCCGCATAGCCCGCTGGCGCACAACAACTATGCGCTGACGCTGCGTGAGGCGCAACGCTGGGACGACGCGGTGCAAGCCGCCCAAACCGCTTGCGCGCTGGCCCCCAACGACGCCTGCATGCGCTCCAATCTCTCCATGCTGCAACTCGTGCGTGCCGATTACGAGCATGGCTGGGCATCGCATGAAGCGCGCTGGGACGGCTCTGCGGAATTGGGCGGCAACCGTCCGGTGATGCCGGCGCCGCTTTGGCGCGGCGAACCGCTCGCCGGGAAGACATTGCTCGTGTGGGGCGAGCAAGGCATGGGCGACCTGTTGCAGTTCTGCCGCTACATTCCGATGCTGGCCGAGCGCGTCCACCGCGAAGGCGGCCGGCTCGTCTGGAATTCGTTCCCGCAGATGGGCGCGCTGCTTAAGCGCAGCCTCGGCGGTCATGCGGACGAGTTTTCAGCCGGTGGCGGCGTCGAATCGCTGCCGTCGTTCGATTACGAGATTCCGTTGCTGAGCCTGCCGCTGATTTTCGACACGCACGAGGCAACGATTCCGGCGGCGCCCTATTTGCGGGCGGACCCGGCGGGCACCAAATCGTGGCAAGAGCGGCTGGCCGGGGAATCGCGGCTGAAAGTCGGGCTGACGTGGACCGGCAGCCACGGTCATCAACGCAATCCGTTCCGGCGTGTCGGCTGGGAGCGCTATGCGGCTCACTTCGCCGGCATGCGGGACGTGGCGTTCTATTCGCTGCAGCCGGGCGCCGGCGCGGACGTGACGGCGGCACGCGCGGCCGGCTTGTCGATGACTGACCACACGGCCGAATTCGCGACCTTCGACGATACAGCCGCGTTTGTCGGCGCGCTCGATCTCGTCATTACGGTTTGCACGTCTGCGGCGCATCTGAGCGGCGCAATCGGCCAGCGCACCTGGGTGCTGCTCGACGTCAACCCGCATTGGGTCTGGTTGCTCGACCGCCACGACAGCCCGTGGTATCCGAGCGCCACGCTCTACCGGCAGCCGCAATTCGGTCAGTGGGAGCCAGCGCTGGAAGCCGTCGCGCGTGACCTGCGTGCGCTTGCGGCGCAGCACCGCCGGGCGGCGTAAGCGAGCGGCGCTTGCGTAGGCAGATCGCGTTGCCGTAAGCCAATGGCGTAGTTGCCCGCCGGTGGCGCATTTTCCCCAAGCTACGCCGCTCGTCGCGGCCTCCCCAAACCAATCACACGCCGCCGGGCCTTATTTGAGCCGCCTGCGCAATCTCCGCCGCAAGACATTCAGGACACAGACAGCGCCCAGCCGGATCGAGCCGGTCCGCCGGCAGCGGCGGCATCTCGCGGCACCAGCAGTCGAATGGCTGCCCATGCATGGCGCAATCGAACGCGTTGCCGCAGCGCGGGCAGCGCGCACTGCCTCCAGAACGGGAAACGGACGGTTTCATGACGGGCCGGATAGTCTCGCTTCAGCCGGAATCAGGAAATGATGCCACGACTGGCGAACCACCGTGAGTCGTCCGTTCGGCTAGTTCACGGATGCCTCAAAAGCGCGGTACGCTTCGTCGTCCGCTGGCGTGTGCGGGCTGTGATTGCGCGGTGCGCAAAGGCCATGGCGCCCGCCACCCGTGCAACTATCGAAAACCCTGTTGTAGCGCGCCAGTCCTGTACAATTCGCCCTGTTTTAACTGTTCCGTGCCTGAGCCTGCCGCCATGTCCGAGCTTCCCGACCTTTCGCAGATCGCGCCCACCCTCAAGGCTGAAATCCTGGCCGAGGCGCTTCCCTACATTCGTCAGTATCACGGTAAGACCGTGGTCATCAAATACGGCGGCAACGCCATGACCGAAGAGCGGCTCAAGCAAGGCTTCGCGCGCGACGTGATCCTGCTCAAGCTGGTCGGCATCAATCCGGTCATCGTGCACGGCGGCGGTCCGCAAATCGACCAGGCGCTGAAGAAGATCGGCAAACAGGGCACGTTCATTCAGGGCATGCGCGTCACCGACGAAGAGACGATGGAAGTCGTCGAATGGGTGCTCGGCGGCGAAGTGCAGCAGGACATCGTCACGCTGATCAACCACTTCGGCGGCCACGCGGTCGGCCTGACGGGCAAGGACGGCGGCCTGATCCACGCACGCAAGATGCTGATGCCGGATCGCGACAATCCCGGTCAGTACGTGGATATCGGCCAGGTGGGCGAAGTCGAGGCGATCAACCCGGCGGTCGTGAAGGCGCTGCAGGACGACGCGTTCATTCCGGTGATCTCGCCGATCGGTTTCGGCGAAGACGGCCTGTCGTACAACATTAACGCGGATCTGGTCGCGGGCAAGCTGGCGGTGGTGCTGAACGCCGAAAAGCTCGTGATGATGACCAACATTCCCGGCGTAATGGACAAGGAAGGCAATCTGCTGACCGATCTGTCGGCGCGCGAAATCGACGGCCTGTTTGCCGACGGCACGATCTCCGGCGGCATGCTGCCGAAAATCTCGTCCGCGCTGGACGCAGCCAAGAGCGGCGTGCGCTCGGTGCACATCATCGACGGCCGTATCGAGCACTCGGTGCTGCTGGAAATTCTCACCGAACAGCCGTTCGGCACGATGATCCGCTCGCATTGATTCCTGCCTCAAACCCGGCACACGCGGCACGTCGGCATGGCGTGATCCGTGTGCCGTGCAGTTGCGCTGGACAGTCGTACAGCGCGCGCAACACCTTCGGCGGCTCGCAGCAACGCGCCGCCACAAAGCACCACCCTGCTACCTCTTCCTTCCTCGCCACCCGCACCGTGAACCGTTCGCGTTCACCGCGTGAGGCAACTGTTCGCGCCTGAACGGCGTCCTCCACCATGCGCACTCCCACCTCCCGAAACCGTCGTCCGCACATCGCAGGTGGCCGTCCGGTCTGGCTGTTCGATCTCGACAACACGCTGCATCACGCATCGCACGCGATCTTTCCGGCAATCAATCAGGGGATGACGCAGTACATCATCGACGCGCTGCAAGTCGACATCGACGAAGCCAACCGTCTGCGCACCGGCTACACGCAACGTTATGGCGCAACGCTGCTGGGCCTCACGCGCCACCATCCGCTCGATCCGAACGACTTCCTGAAGGTCGTGCACACCTTCCCCGATCTCGGCTCGATGATCCGCCATGAACGCGGCGTCGCGCGCCTCGTGGCTGCCCTGCCGGGCCGCAAGATCGTGCTGACCAACGCGCCCGAGGCCTATGCGCGCGCCGTGCTCGCCGAGCTGCGTATCGAGCGTCTGTTCGAACAGGTGATCGCCATCGAGCATATGCGCGATCGCCGCCGCTGGCGCGCCAAACCCGACCACGCGATGCTGCGCAAAGCCATGCGCGATGCGCACGTATCGCTGAAGGACGTGATCCTCGTCGAAGACACTCGCTCGCATCTGAAGAACTACCGGCGGCTCGGCATCCGCACGGTGTGGATCACCGGCCATCTGCCGCGCAAGCCGCACGCGGACGGCGTACCGACACGCCTGCCGGGCACCGGCCGGCCGCACTATGTCGATAGAAGCATTCGTTCGTTAAAATCGCTACGACTGAGCACCCGCTCGGTTCGATTGAAGAGACAGCAGACGGGACGACAGCCATGCAGCCGATCGACAAGCCTGACGAAGTCTTAACCGAACACGAACCGAACCCCACGCTCGCCGCCCCGCGCGCTCAGCGCCTGAAGCCGGGCGAGCGCCGCGTGCACATTCTCCAGACGCTCGCCGCGATGCTGGAGGCGCCCAAGAGCGAAAAGATCACCACCGCGGCGCTGGCCGCCCGCCTCGGCGTGTCGGAAGCCGCGCTGTACCGTCATTTCGCCAGCAAGGCGCAAATGTTCGAAGGGCTGATCGAGTTCATCGAGCAAACCATCTTCGGGCTGATCAACCAGATCGCCGACAAGGAAAGCAACGGCGTGCTGCAGGCGCGCTCGATCGCGTTGATGCTGCTCAACTTCCCCGCGAAGAACCCCGGCATGACGCGCGTGCTGACGTGCGAGGCGCTGGTCGGCGAACATGAACGGCTGACCGAGCGCGTCAATCAGATGCTGGAGCGCGTCGAGGCGTCGTTGAAGCAATGTCTGCGGCTTGCGCAAATGGAGGCGAACAGCACTGCGAGTTCCGGCGAAAACGCAGTCCCATTACCCGCCGGCTACGATCCCGCGATTCGGGCGAGTCTGCTGCTGAGCTATATCATCGGCCGCTGGCACCGCTATGCGCGCAGCGGCTTCGCGCGCCCGCCCGCCGAACACGCCGACGCGCAACTGCTCCTGATTCTTCAGTAGTCCGCGCGGCATGCGCCGCGCCGTGCTCTACGCCCGCGACGTTGCCGCACGAAAATTTCCGCTATACTTTGCGCCTGACTGCGGTACCTCGAACCATTAAGGACCGCCGTACGCAATACCCCGAACACCTGCTGGAAAACCTGAAACGCGCCGATTTGCTGACTCGATTGCGGGCGCGCGAACTGCCGGGAACGTCTCCCTGCGGTTCACTATAAATGCGGCTAAAGAGGTCGTCAGCCGCGCACACAGTCCTTCCTCCGTGCTCTCGCCGACGCCGTTTAGCCGCCCTGTTTCGATAAATGGCGGAATGAATGGAATCGATCGGTATCGTCGCTCCCCACACAATGCATTTCACCGAGCCGCTGCAGTTGCAGAACGGCAGCTCACTGGCCGGTTACGACCTGATGGTCGAGACTTACGGCACGCTCAACGCCGCGCGTAGCAACGCGGTGCTGGTGTGCCACGCGCTCAACGCGTCGCACCACGTGGCGGGCGTGTACGCCGACAATCCCAAGGACATCGGCTGGTGGGACAACATGGTCGGCCCGGGCAAACCGCTCGACACCGACAAGTTCTTCGTGATCGGCGTGAACAACCTGGGATCGTGCTTCGGCTCGACCGGGCCGATGAGTATCGACCCGGCCACCGGCAATCCGTACGGCGCGACGTTTCCCGTCGTGACGGTGGAAGACTGGGTGAACGCCCAGGCGCGCGTCGCCGATCAGTTCGGCATCACGCGCTTCGCGGCGGTGATGGGCGGCAGCCTCGGCGGCATGCAGGCGCTCGCGTGGAGCATGATGTATCCGGAGCGCGTCGGGCATTGCATCGTGGTCGCGTCCACGCCCAAGCTATCGGCGCAGAACATCGCGTTCAACGAGGTCGCGCGCTCGGCGATCCTGTCGGACCCCGACTTCCACGGCGGCAACTACTACGCGCACAACGTGAAGCCTAAGCGCGGCTTGCGCGTCGCGCGCATGATCGGCCACATCACGTATCTGTCGGACGACGACATGGCCGAGAAATTCGGCCGCTCGCTGCGCCGCGCGGAAGGCGCGCTGGACGCCTATAACTTCAACTTCGACGTCGAATTCGAAGTGGAGTCGTATCTGCGTTATCAGGGCGACAAGTTCGCCGACTACTTCGACGCGAACACCTACCTGCTGATCACGCGCGCGTTGGATTACTTCGATCCGGCCAAGGCTTTCGACGGCGATCTGACGGCCGCCGTCGCGCACACCACGGCGAAATATCTGATCGCCAGCTTCTCGACCGACTGGCGTTTCGCGCCGGCGCGCTCGCGCGAACTGGTGAAGGCGCTGCTCGACCACAAGCGCACCGTCACGTACGCGGAAATCGACGCGCCGCACGGCCACGACGCCTTCCTGCTCGACGACGCGCGCTATCACAACCTGATGCGCGCCTACTACGAACGTATTGCAAACGAGGTGAACGCATGAACCAGCGAGCACTCGATTACCTGGCGCTGCGCCCGGACTTCCGCGCGATCGCGCGCTGGGTCGAACCGCGCGCCACGGTGCTGGACCTGGGCTGCGGCGACGGGTCGCTGCTGTCGTTGCTGACCGAAGAACTGGACGTGCAGGGCTACGGTATTGAAATCAACGACGCGGGCGTGCTGGCGTCGACGCAAAACGGCGTCAACGTGATCCAGCAGAATCTGGAAGACGGCCTGCGCCTGTTCGAAGACGGCAGCTTCGATTTCGCGATTCTGTCGCAGACGCTGCAAACCATTCATCAGACGGCGGCGATCCTGCGCGAGACCGTGCGGGTCGGCAAGGAATGCATCGTGTCGTTCCCGAACTTCGGCTACTGGGCGCATCGGCTCTCGGTGCTGCAGGGTCGCATGCCGGTGTCGAAGTCGCTGCCTTATCAGTGGCACAACACGCCGAACGTGCGGGTGCTGACTATCGAGGATTTCGAGGCGCTCGCGCCGGAAGTCGGCATCGAAATTCTCGACCGCGTGGTGCTGCACGACGGTCAGGTGGTGCGCTGGGGCGTGAACTGGCGTGGTAGTCTTGCGGTCTATCGCGTCAAGAAAAGCTAACGCAAGTCATACACATGTCGAACCCGCCGCACGAGGCGCCTGCACTTACCGCTCACGAAGAACATCCCGGCTGGCGCGCGTTTCTGAATACGCGCATGCTGATCTGCGTCTTTCTCGGCTTTACGTCGGGATTGCCGCTGTTCACGCTCGTCTATCTGGTGCAGGCGTGGTTACGCTCAGAAGGCGTCAATCTGAAGGAGATCGGCCTCTTTGCGCTGATCCAGTTCCCGTACACCTGGAAATTCATCTGGGCGCCGCTGATGGACCGCTACGTCCCGCGTTTTCCGGGCTGGCGTCCGGGCAGACGGCGCGGCTGGATGCTGGTCACGCAGATTCTGGTGGCCGGCGCCATCGCCACCCTGGGATTCGTGTCGCCCAAAGATTCGATCTGGACGGTGGCGGCTTTGACCGCGCTGGTCGCGTTCTTCGGCGCGAGTCAGGACATCGTGATCGACGCCTACCGGCGCGAGCTGCTGAGCGATACGCAGCAGGGTCTCGGCAACGCGGTGCACGTGAACGCTTACAAGATCGCGGCCCTGGTGCCCGGTTCGCTTGCGTTGATCCTGTCCGATCATTTGCCCTGGACCACCGTTTTTATCGTGACGGCCGCGTTCATGCTGCCCGGCATGGTGATGACACTGCTAGTGCGCGAACCCGAAGTACACGACACGCCGCCCAAAAATCTGCGCGAAGCGATCGTGCAGCCGTTCAAGGAATTCATTCAGCGCGACGGCTGGCGTGGCGCGCTATTCGTGCTCGGTTTCATCTTTCTGTACAAGCTCGGCGACACGATGGCGACCACGCTGTCCACCTCGTTCTTTCTCGACATCGGTTTTTCGCGCACGCAGATCGGTGTGATCGCGAAGACCACCGCGTTCGGTGCGAGCCTGGCGGGCGGGATCGTCGGCGGGATCTGGCTGATGAAGATCGGCATCGGCCGCGGGCTGTGGATCTTCGGCGTCCTGCAGATGGTGTCGACGCTCGGGTTTGCGTGGCTCGCGCATCTCGGACCGGCTTCGCCCGGTCTCGTGGCGATCTACGACATCGCCGTCTGGCTGAGCGAAGGCACGACGAAGCTGCTCGCGCTGGTGGGCGTCGATTGGGCCGTGCAGCTCGAGCCGCGCTCCGTTGCGCTGGCGCTTGTCTACGGGTTGGAAACCTTTGCCACGGGGCTGACGATGGCGGCCTTCACCGCCTACATCGCCAGCACCACCGATCCGCGCTACACCGCCACCCAGTTCGCGCTCTTCACGAGCCTCGCTTCGGTGCCGCGCACGCTGGCTTCCGCGGCAAGCGGCTACGTGGTTGCGCAGATCGGCTGGTTCGACTACTTCATCGTGTGTACCGCGCTGGGGTTGCCCGGCATGTTGCTTCTGCTGCGCATCGCGCCGTGGAGGAAGCAGTCGTGAAGGCGCTTCTTTCGAAGGGCGCGGCCCGCTTGATTACGACCCGGCGTCCTGCGGTCAAAGGCAGCCGCGTGGCGCTGCACGCAGTCTGGGCGCTTGGCTGTGTGAGCCTGACGTTGGCCGCGCCATTGAACGCCTATGCGGCAGCCGTGCCGGCAGCGGCTACTAGCGCACCCGCAGCGGCACCGGCGCCGGCCGCGACGTCAGCGCCGACGGCGAAGCCCACAGCGGCGGCTGCCGCGAGCCCTGAAAGCGCGACATCGGCGGCACAAGGTGCGAACAATGCCACCAGCGCGTCGGGTGCCGGCAGCGCGCCCGCCGCTGCAACGCCGACCTCGCCGCCTTCATCGCCTTCGTCATCCCAATCGACGCAGCCGCCGCCGTCTCCGGTCACCGCCAAAACGCCCGCGGCCGCCAAAGCGCCTGCCGTCCCGTCGATGCCCGCCCCGGCGTCCACGTCGTACACCCCGAATACGCAGTTGCGTTACGGCGGCTATCTGGTGTTCCGCAATCTGATCCCATCGCCGATGCTCGAGGCGCAAGCCGCCGACGAGTTCAACCAGATCACCTACGGCGCCGAGCACTCGAACCGTCTGTACGGCGACACCGACGCGCACGTGACACGCGTGCGTTCGATCGTCGACAAGATGATTCCGTACTCGCTGAAATGGAATGAGCGGGCCAAGAACTGGAAGTGGGATGTGGCCGTGGTGCGCTCGACCGATATCCGCATGTACTGTCTGCCGGGTGGCAAGATCGTCGTGTACGGCGGACTGCTCGACCGCGCGCGTCTGAACGACAACGAACTCGGCATGCTGATCGGCCACGAGATCGCGCACGCGCTGCGCGAACATGCACGCGAGCGGCTCGGCCAACTGCAGGCGAGCCAGCTCGACTCGTCCGGCACGATTCCGCAGCTATTCGGTCTCGCCGATCTGGGCGCGGCACCGCTCGGCATCGGCTCGCGCCTGCTGGAAATGAAGTACGAAAATACCGACGAGACCGAAGCCGACGTGATCGGCAGCGATATCGCATCGCGCGCCGGCTTCGATCCGCGCGCGGCGGTCACGCTGTGGGACAAACTGGCGCAAGCCACGCGAAGTGACCGCGATCGTGGCTACATCTACGTACATCCTTACTCGGCGACGCGCCGTCAGGACATCATCAAGCGCTTGCCGGACATGCTGCCGCTGTATGCGAAGGCGATCGGCAAAACGGTGGACGCGCTGCCGGACTACGCCGGCATGGGCCGTCCGCGCCGCAAGCTGGCGCGCGATTGAGTTGCGCGGGCCTCAAGCGCCCGCTACTTCTGCGACAATGCGTTTCACAAGGCCGACTTCAGGTCCGCCCGCCCTCGCGCTCGCGACCATTGCCTGAAGGCGAGACTTCAGCCTCGCTTGCCGTGCTTACTTCTTCACCTTGTGGTCGTAATCCACCGTCAGCGGCGCATGGTCGCTGAACTTGATATCGCGGAACACGTCGGTGCGTTTCGCCTTGCTCGCGATACCCGGCGTCGCGATCTGATAATCGATCCGCCACCCGACGTTCTTCGCGTATGCCTGGCCGCGATTGCTCCACCACGTGTACTGTTCCGGCCGCTGGTCGAGCGTGCGGAACACGTCGACGTAACCCACTTCATCGAACAGCTTGGTGAGCCATGCGCGCTCTTCCGGCAGGCAACCCGAATTCTTCTGGTTGCTCTTCCAGTTCTTGATATCGATTTCCTTGTGGACGATGTTGACGTCGCCGCACACGATCACTTCACGCTCCTGTGACAGTTCCGCGAGATGCGGCATGAACTCGTCCATGAAACGGTATTTGGCCTGCTGGCGTTCGTCGCCGCTCGAACCCGAAGGCACATACACCGAAATCACCGACAGCTTGCCGAAACGCAGTTCGACATAACGCCCTTCCGGGTCGAACTCCTCGCTGCCAAACCCGATCACCACTTCGTCCGGTTCGTGACGCGTGTACACGCCCGCGCCGCTATAACCCTTCTTCACGGCGTGCTGGAAATAGCCGGTGAAATTGTGCGGGGCCATGAATTCCGGCGTCATGTCGTCCTGCGAGCATTTGATTTCCTGCACGCACAGCACGTCGGCCTTCTGTTCACCGAACCAGTCGAAAAAGCCTTTCTTCGCCGCTGAGCGGATGCCGTTCAGGTTCGCGGTAATCACACGCAACATGTCGTTCCTTTTATGTTCGATTCGTTGATGAAGCGAAAGGGCACGGTCACTCGACCTTGATGCCCTTCAGCGATTCTTTGGCGGGCGGATATTCGAGCTTCAGCGCTTCGAACGTGCGCAACAACAGCTCCGCGACCATCACGTTGCGATGCGTCTTCGAGTCGGCCGGAATCACGTACCACGGCGCGTATTCCGTCGATGTCGCCGCCAGCGCGTCCTGATACGCGGCCTGATATTGGTCCCACTGCTTGCGCGCTTCGAGATCGGCGACGTCGAATTTCCAGTGCTTGCTCGGATCGTCGATGCGCGCCTGCAGACGCGCACGTTGCTCATCCTTCGAAATGTGCAACATGCACTTGATGATGGTCGTGCCGCTATACGCCAGCAACTCTTCGAACTGGCGGACGTGGCAGCAGCGTTGCGCGAAGGCTTGCTCATCCAGAGTGCCGAGCACGGTGGGGACCAGCAGATCTTCGTAGTGACTGCGGTTGAAGATTGTCAGCTCACCGGCGGCCGGCGCCTGCGAATGCACGCGCCAGAGAAAGTCATGCGCGAGTTCGACGGGCGTCGGCGCCTTGAACGGGACGATGCGCAAACCGAGCGGATCGACTTCGTGAAACACCGCACGGATCGTACCGTCCTTGCCGCTCGTGTCCATGCCCTGCAACACCAGCAACACGCGGCGCGTTCGCTGCGCGTGCAAACACTCCTGCTGCGTGTCGAGCTTCGCGCCGATCTCCGAGAGACGCGCCTTGTCGGACTCTTTCGAACCGGTCGAAAACGGCTTGGCGGCCGGGTCGAAATCGCTCAGCGAGAATTTGCTTTTTTTCTTGCCGTCGTCGAAATACGGCACGCGGAAATCGTCGAGTTCGGGTTGCTTGGCCATCCACACACTCCGTGATCAGTTTTTTGCTTAAACGGACCCGCAAATGAAACGGGCCGTTGCCCCACTTTCGTTGCCGGCAACAGCCCGTGCTGACCTGAGCTTTAACGCTTCAGTCGTTCACGCTCAACTTAACTTCAACTCAGGACAGCTTCTTCTTCAGCAGTTCGTTTACCTGCGCCGGATTGGCCTTGCCCTTCGTCGCTTTCATGGCCTGGCCGATCAGCGCGTTGAACGCCTTTTCCTTGCCGGCGCGGAATTCTTCGACCGACTTCTGGTTCGCGGCGAGCACTTCGTCGATGATCGCTTCCAACGCGCCGGTATCCGAGATCTGCTTCAGCCCCTTCGCCTCGATGATGCGATCGGCTGCGGCTTCGTCAGTAGCGTTCTCTTCCCAGATCGCGAGGAAAATTTCCTTGGCGATCTTGTTGGAGATCGTGCCGTCGGCGATACGCTGCAACAACAACGCGAGTTGCGCGGACGACACCGGGTTCTCAGCAATGTCGAGCCCCTCGCGATTCAATTGCGACGACACTTCGCCCATCAGCCAGTTAGCGGCAACCTTGGCGTTGGCCGGACCGACTTTGCTCACCACCGCTTCGTAGTACGCGGCCATCGCTTTGCTCGACGTCAGTACGTTAGCGTCGTACGGCGTCAAACCGTATTGCGACACGAAGCGCTGTTGAATCGCCACCGGCAGCTCTGTCATCTCCGCCTTCACGCGCTCGATCCACGCCGCGTCGATCACGAGCGGCATCAGATCGGGGTCGGGGAAATACCGGTAATCGTGCGCGTCTTCCTTGCTGCGCATGGAGCGCGTTTCGCGCTTGTCCGGATCGTACAGACGCGTTTCCTGCACCACCGTGCCACCGTCTTCGATCAGTTCGATCTGACGGCGCACTTCGTACTGGATCGCTTCTTCGAGGAAGCGGAACGAGTTCAGATTCTTGATCTCGGCACGCGTGCCGAATTCCGCCTGACCGACCGGACGCACCGACACGTTCGCGTCGCAACGAAACGAGCCTTCCTGCATGTTGCCGTCGCAGATGCCGAGCCACGTGACAAGCGTGTGCAGCGTCTTCGCGTAGGCAACTGCTTCTGCCGCGCTGCGCATTTCCGGCTCGGTGACGATTTCAAGCAGCGGCGTGCCGGCACGATTCAGGTCGATGCCGGTCATGCCCGCGAAGTCTTCGTGCAGCGACTTGCCCGCGTCTTCTTCAAGGTGAGCGCGCGTGAGGTTGACGACCTTCTCGTACGCTGGGCTGCCCGCCTTTTCATTGGCCGGCACCTGAATCGTCACCTGACCGCCCTGCACGACGGGGATTTCGTACTGGCTGATCTGATAGCCCTTCGGCAGATCGGGGTAGAAATAATTCTTGCGCGCGAAGATGCTGCGCGGCGCCACCGTTGCGCCGATCGCGAGGCCGAACTGGATCGCGCGCTCCACAGCGCCGCGGTTCATCACCGGCAACGTGCCCGGCAAGGCCAGATCGACGGGGCTGGCTTGCGTGTTCGGCGCAGCGCCGAATTGCGTCGCGGTGCCCGAAAAAATCTTCGATTGAGTCGACAGTTGCGCGTGGGTCTCCAGACCGATCACGACTTCCCATTGCTTGGCCATGGTGTTCACACTCCTGCCGGTGCTTTGCGGTGCCAGTCGGTCGCGCGCTGGAACGCGTCGGCCACCTGGAGCATCCGGGCTTCATTGAAATAGTTGCCGATGATCTGCAATCCAACCGGACGTTGCGCATTCGCGCCCGCACCGAAGCCGCACGGCACGCTCATGCCCGGCAAACCGGCGAGGCTCACCGACAGCGTGTAGATGTCGGCCAGATACATCTGCACCGGATCGTCGCCCTTCGCGCCGAGGTCCCACGCCACCGACGGCGCGACCGGGCCCATGATCACGTCGCACTGCTTGAACGCTTCCTGGAAATCCTGCGCGATGATGCGGCGGATTTTCTGCGCCTGCAGGTAGTACGCGTCGTAATAGCCGTGCGACAGCACGTAGGCCCCGACCAGAATACGGCGCTTTACTTCCGGACCAAAACCTTCGGCGCGCGACTTCTTGTACATGTCCAGCAGATCGCGATACTCCGCGGCGCGATGACCGAAACGCACACCGTCGAAACGTGACAGGTTCGACGAAGCCTCCGCCGGCGCGATCACGTAGTACACCGGGATCGACAACTCCGTTTTCGGCAGCGAGACTTCGACCAGCGTGGCGCCGAGCGCTTCGTATTGTTTCAGCGCGGCGTCGATTGAAGCGCGCACGTCGTCGGCAAGACCGGCGCCGAAATACTCTTTCGGCAGGCCGATGCGCAGGCCGGCGAGCGGCTTGCCCGCGCCGTCTTCTTTCCACGATTTGCCGAGATAACGCGTGTAGTCTTCGTCGTCACGCACGAGGCTGGTCGAATCGCGCTCGTCGAAACCGGCCATGGCGTTGAGCAGCGTGGCGCAATCCGCGGCGCTTTGCGCCATCGGACCGCCCTGATCCAGCGACGAGGCGAACGCGATCATGCCGTAACGCGACACGCGACCGTACGTCGGCTTGATGCCGGTGATGCCGGAGAACGACGCCGGCTGACGAATCGAGCCGCCGGTATCCGTGCCGGTCGCAGCAGGCGCAAGGCGCGCGGCGACGGCCGCAGCCGACCCGCCCGACGAACCGCCCGGCACAGCCTTAACATCCCACGGATTCTGCACGGGACCAAAGTACGAATTCTCGTTGGATGAGCCCATTGCGAACTCGTCCATATTTGTCTTGCCTACGCACACCATGCCGGCGCTCTGCAGACGCGCGACCACGGTCGCGTCGAACGGGCTCTCGTAGTTCGACAGCATTTTTGAGCCAGCGGTGGAGCGCCAGCCCTTGGTAACGAACACGTCCTTGTGCGCGATCGGCAGGCCGACCAGCGGGCCGGCGTGGCCGGTATGGAGCAGCGCGTCCGCGGCTTTCGCCTGCGCGAGCGTCAGATCGGGATCGACCTGGATGAATGCGTTCAGGCTGTTGGCCGCGTCGATCCGCTTCAGATAGAGCTGCGCCAGTTCGACTGCGGAGCATTCCTTGGCCGTCAATGCGGCGCGCAGTTCGGTCAAACTTTTTTCATGCATTGCGTTTTATCCTGAAGAGCGCGGCAGCGTAATCACGCTGCCGTGGAGGCATTCGGTTGCCCGCCGGCAAACCGGGCCGAGGAAGCCGGAGACGACGGTGATGCGAGCGTTGAGGCGACGAGTCGATTTGCCGCAAGCCGGCACTTCGCCTCATAGCTGGCTCGCAGGCCGCGCCGGGCTCGATACGCGGGTGTTACTCGATCACCTTAGGCACGAGGTACAGGCCGTCCTGCACGGCGGGCGCCGGGCGCTGGAAAGCTTCGCGTTCGACCGTTTCGGTCACCGCGTCGTTACGCAGACGCAGCGCGACGTCTTCGATCTGCTCGATCGGATGGGCAAGCGGCGCGATGCCGTTGGTATCGACCGCCTGCATCTGCTCGACAAGGCCGAAAAAATCATTGAGCTGGACGAGCGTGTGCTCAGCGTCGGCGTCGGCCAGTTCGAGCCGCGCAAGATGCGCGATGCGTTTTACATCGGTCAGGGTCAGAGCCATGCAGTCACCGGAAAATGTGGTGGACCGCCGCAGCAAGGAAAAAACGATGCTGCGACAGCGGGTTACGACGCTGGAGGAAGACCTCGAAAAAGGGGCCAGCGGAGGCAAAAAGTGCCGTCCGTTTCCTTCAAAACATCCAAAATTATAAGGTATCATTACGCGTTCGACCCAAACCCGGACCGTCTTACCAAGGCCTTTCTGAACAATTCCCAAAGATAGTTCGGATTTTTCTGACCTGGCTTTGCATCGGCCTCCGGTAGACTCCCTCGCAGCTTCAAGTTCCTGTGGCGCCGCTTCCGCCCGGTTGAAGCTGTTATTTTTTCCGCTGCCGCCCTGCGCAACCATTGCGAGGCCCGGCCCCCAGCGAGACAGGATTTTGAATGTTCGGTTTTTTGCGCAGCTACTTTTCCAACGATCTGGCCATTGACCTCGGCACGGCCAACACGCTCATCTACATGCGTGGCAAGGGCATCGTTCTTGATGAACCGTCGGTGGTCTCGATCCGCCAGGAAGGCGGTCCCAACGGCAAGAAAACCATCCAGGCAGTCGGCAAGGAAGCCAAGCAGATGCTCGGCAAGGTGCCAGGCAACATCGAGGCAATCCGCCCCATGAAAGACGGCGTGATCGCCGACTTCACCGTCACCGAGCAGATGATCAAGCAGTTCATCAAAACTGCTCACGAATCGCGCATGTTCTCGCCGTCGCCGCGCATCATCATTTGCGTGCCGTGCGGTTCGACCCAGGTCGAGCGCCGCGCTATCAAAGAAGCCGCGCATGGTGCGGGCGCTTCGCAGGTCTACCTCATTGAAGAACCCATGGCCGCTGCTATCGGCGCCGGCTTGCCGGTGTCGGAAGCAACTGGCTCGATGGTCGTCGACATCGGCGGCGGCACGACCGAAGTCGGCGTGATCTCGCTTGGCGGCATCGTGTACAAAGGCTCGGTGCGCGTAGGCGGCGACAAGTTCGACGAAGCTATCGTCAACTACATCCGCCGTAACTACGGCATGCTGATCGGCGAGCAAACCGCCGAAGCCATCAAGAAGGAAATCGGCTCCGCCTTCCCGGGTTCCGAAGTCAAGGAAATGGAAGTGAAGGGCCGCAATCTGTCGGAAGGCATTCCGCGCAGCTTCACCATCTCCAGCAATGAAATTCTCGAAGCCCTCACCGATCCGCTGAACCAGATCGTGTCGTCGGTGAAGATCGCGCTCGAACAAACGCCGCCGGAACTGGGCGCCGACATCGCCGAGCGCGGCATGATGCTCACGGGCGGTGGCGCACTGCTGCGCGATCTTGACCGCCTGCTCGCCGAAGAAACCGGCCTGCCGGTGCTCGTCGCCGAAGACCCGTTGACCTGCGTTGTGCGCGGCTCGGGCATGGCGCTCGAACGCATGGACAAGCTGGGCAGCATCTTCTCGTACGAGTAAGCGAGCCCGTCTCCATGTCAGTAGCGCGGATCAGGCAAACGGCCCCTTGCGGGCCGGTTTGCCGTTGGCTGGGCCTACCAGCCTCCGCGCGCTGAACGCGCGTTCCTCGCGCGCCGCCGTCTCACCCAACCGCTCACGCCCCCGGCGCCGACCATGGAATACAGTCCGCCGCCCCTGTTCAAGCAAGGACCGTCCGCCCTCGCACGACTGGTATTTTTTGTCTTGCTGGCGATCGCCCTGCTGATCTCCGACGCACGCTTCAAAACGCTCGAAATCGTGCGTGGCGTGCTCGGCGCGGGTCTTTATCCGTTGCAACGCGCCGCCCTCGTGCCGCGCGACATGTTCGTGGGCGCCGCCGACCTGGCCGTGACCAGCGCCACGCTACGCAGCGAAAACGACAAACTGCGCACTAAAGATCTGCAGTTGTCGCAGCAAGCCAATACAGCCGCTGAGTTGGCGGCCGAGAACGCGCATTTGCGCGCGCTGCTGCAACTGTCGCAGCGCTCCACCACTGAATCGCTGCCCGCCGAGATCCAGTACGACACGCGCGATCCGTTTACGCAGAAGGTCGTGATCGGCCGCGGTGCGCAGCAAGGCATCCAGAACGGTTCGCCGGTCGTCAATGAAGACGGCGTGATCGGCCAGGTGACGCGCGTGTTCCCGCTGCAAGCCGAAGTGACGCTGCTCACGGACAAGGACCAGGCGGTGCCCGTGCAGATCGTGCGCACCGGCCTGCGCAGCGTGATTTACGGCACACCGAAGGGCGACACGCTGGATCTGCGCTTTGTGCCGATCAGCGCCGACATTCAAACCGGCGACGAACTCGTCACTAGCGGCCTGGACGGCGTCTATCCGCCGGGCTTGCCGGTTGCCAAGGTCGTGCGGGTCGACAAGCAGGCCGATACGGCATTTGCGCGCGTGATCTGCCTGCCGGTCGCGCCGGTGCGCGGCGCACGTCAACTGCTGGTGCTGCATTACGTGAACAATGTGCCGCCGCGTCCCGCTGAAGAACCCGACGCAGCCACGACCGCGAAGGAAGCCAAAGCGAAGAAGGGCGCCAAACCCGCGGACGGCAAAGCCGCAGCGGAGAAAGCTCCGGCAAAAGCAGGCGAAAAGCCCGCTGCCGAGAAACCCGTAGCCGCCAAGCCCACTGAAAAAGCACCGGCCAAACCGGCGGCCGCGGATAAAAAATCCGCCGCCGAAAAGAAACCGGCCGCTGACAAGAACGCGAAGCCGCCAGCCAAGCCAGGGGCCCAGCCATGAACCGTCCGCAATACATTCTGCAGCCGGTCAATCCCTACTTCATCTCGTTCAGCCTCGCCGCGGCGTTCCTGCTGAACCTGATGCCATGGGGGCGACTCGCCGGCGTGCCGGACTTCGTGGCGCTTGTGCTGCTGTTCTGGAACGTGCATCAGCCGCGCAAAGTCGGCATGGGTATCGCGTTTTCGCTCGGTTTGCTGATGGATGTGCATAACGCCAGCCTGCTCGGCGAGCACGCGCTGGCGTATACGTTGCTGTCGTACGGCGCGATTACGATCCATCGCCGCGTGCTGTGGATGTCGCTTGGCGTGCAGACCTTCGCGGTCATGCCGCTGCTGGTCGTCGCGCAACTGGTGCCGTTCGTGATCCGTCTGCTGACGGGCGCGGCGTTTCCGGGTTGGGGTTATCTGATCGACGGCTTCGTCGAAGCCGCGCTGTGGCCGGTCACCAGCATGCTGCTGCTGATGCCGCAGCGCCGCCCGGCCGATCCGGACGATACCCGGCCAATTTGATCACGCTTCGGGCCCGCCGGCCGTTCTTGCCAAACCCACTTTGCCGGCCCGCTCGACGCGCATCGCTGTTCATGCCTTCCGGTTCCGGCCGGAAAAGGCGCACACTCATGATGGCCGTCACCCGGCCTTTTGCAGAATCGCATGACCGAATTCAAGGACACTCAGCAACAGCTCTCGAAGTTCCGCCTGCGCGTCGCGGCGGCGGGCCTGTTCGTGTTCGTCTGCTTCGGGCTGATCGGCTTCCGCTTCCTGTTCCTGCAGGTCTGGCACTACAGCAAATACTCGCTGCAAGCCGATGAAAACCGCATTTCCGTCGCGCCGATCGTGCCGAACCGCGGCATCATCACCGATCGTAACGGCGTCGTGCTGGCCAAGAATTACTCGGCCTACACGCTCGAACTGACGCCATCGAAGCTGAACGACTCGCTGGAAAACGTAATCGACAACCTGGCCACCGTCGTCTCGATCGACGCGCGCGACCGCCGCCGCTTCAAGAAGCTGCAGGAAGACTCGAAGAACTTCGAGAGCCTGCCGATCCGCACCCGCCTGACCGACGACGAAGTCGCGCGTTTCACCGCGCAGCGCTTCCGTTTTCCCGGCGTGGAAGTGCGCGCGCGCCTGTTCCGCCAGTATCCGCTCGGCCCGACCGCGGCGCACGTGATCGGCTACATCGGCCGGATTTCGCAGCGCGATCAGGATCGTATCGACGACGCCAGCGACCAGAACGACAGCGATCCGGACCACTACGATCCGCGTCTGGACGCGAACAACTACAAGGGCACCGACTACATCGGCAAGATCGGCGTCGAGCAGAGTTACGAGACCGAGTTGCACGGCCAGACCGGTTTCGAGGAAGTGGAAGTGACCGCCGGCGGCCGCCCGGTGCGCACGTTGTCGCGCACGCAGGCGACGCCTGGCAACAACCTCGTGCTGTCTCTGGATATCGGGCTGCAGCAGGTCGCCGAGCAGGCCTTCGCGGGCCGTCGCGGCGCGCTGGTCGCGATCGAACCATCGACGGGCGACGTGCTCGCCTTCGTGTCCGCGCCGAGCTTCGATCCGAATTCATTCGTCGACGGCATCGACCAGCAGACCTGGGACGATCTCAACAACTCGCCCGACCACCCGCTGCTGAACCGGCCGTTGCACGGCACCTATCCGCCGGGCTCGACTTACAAGCCGTTCATGGCGCTCGCCGCGCTCACGCTGCATAAACGCACGCCAGGCTGGGGCTTCCAGGATCCGGGCTCGTACACCTTCGGCGGCCACACGTTCCGCAACGACGTGCGCTCGGGTCAAGGCTGGGTCGACATGAACCGCGCGATCGTGGTGTCGAACGACACGTATTTCTACATGCTCGCGCACGATCTCGGCGTCAACAACATCGCCAACTTCATGAAGCCGTGGGGCTTTGGCCAGATCACCGGCATCGACATTTCGGGCGAGGCGAAGGGCATTCTTCCTTCCACCGAGTGGAAGCGCAAGGCGTACCGCAAGCCCGAACAGCAACGCTGGTACGAAGGCGAAACGATCAGTCTCGGCATCGGCCAGGGCTACAACTCGTTCACCATTCTGCAACTCGCTCACGCCACGGCGACGCTCGCGAACAACGGCGTGGTGATGAAGCCGCACCTCGTGCGCGACATCGAAAATCCGATCACGAAAGACACGCGGCCGGTGGTGCGAGATCCGAGCGACAAGATTGCGGTGAAGCAGTCCGACATCGACATCATCAAGCGCGCGATGGAAGGCGTCGTGACCAACGGCACGGCGTCGAAACTGTTCATCGGTGCGCAGTACCTGGCGGCCGGCAAGACCGGGACGGCGCAGGTCTACTCGCTTCAGGGCGCGAACTACAAGGGCCACGCGATCGCCGAACATCTGCGCGACCACGCGCTCTTCATCGCGTTCGCACCGGCCGAGCAGCCGAAAATCGCGCTCGCGCTGATCGTCGAAAACGGCGGTTGGGGTGCGGAATCGGCGGGCCCGATTGCGCGCAAGGTGCTCGACTATTACCTCGTCGGCAAGAACAAGCCGGGCGCGCAGCAAGCGGCCATCGAGGCAGCGGCGTCGGCAACCGAGGATGCGTCCGCGCCGGAAGTCGGCGGCGCACCGCCGCCGCAGCAGGACGGCGCGCAGCCGGTCAAGGTCGCGGCGGGCTTCACCGCGCTGCCGATTCCCGGTGCGGCTTCGGCGGCAGCCGCGGCTTCCGCTGCGGCGGCTGCGAAGGCGGCGTCCGCGGCGGCGGCTGCTTCCGCGCCTGATGCCGCATCGGCACCGGTGCCCGCCTCGGCGTCCGCGGCCACCGCCACGAAGAATCCAGCGTCGCGTAAATCCGGCGTCCCGCACAAACCCCGACCGGCCAGCCAGCCGGCGCCGACGGCCGCCGCTCCTTCGCGCGACGACGGCATTCAGGCCACGTCGCCACGCCAGCCGGTTTCCGGCGGCATCGACGAGTAAGGAGAAAGGCATGCAATTCGACAAGCGCGCCTGGCTCGACCGCATCAAGCGGATGTTCGCGGGCTTCGATCGCCCGCTCGCACTGATCGTGTTTCTGCTGTTGTGCGTTGGCATCGTCACGCTGTATAGCGCGAGTCTGGATGTCCCCGGCCGCGTGGAAGACCAGTTGCGCAACATCATGCTCACCTTCGTGCTGATGTGGGCGCTCGCCAATGTGCCACCCACCACGCTGATGCGCTTCGCGGTTCCGCTCTATACATTCGGGATCGCGTTACTGGTCGCGGTGGCGCTATTCGGCCTCACGCGCAAAGGTGCGAAGCGTTGGATCAATGTCGGCGTGGTGATCCAGCCATCGGAAATCCTGAAGATCGCGACACCGCTGATGCTCGCGTGGTACTACCAGCGACGCGAAGGCGTGATGCGCTGGTACGACTTTCTGGTCGGTCTGGTGATTCTCGCGGTGCCGGTCGGCCTGATCGCCAAGCAGCCAGACCTCGGTACAGCCGTGCTGGTGTTCGCGGCCGGCCTCTTCGTGATTTACTTCGCGGGCCTGAGTTTCAAGCTGATCGTGCCGGTGCTGATTGCAGGCGTGATCGCGGTCGCCTCCATCGCGGCCTTCCAGGACAAAATCTGTCAGCCGGAAGTGCAATGGCCGTTAATGCACGACTACCAGAAGCACCGCATCTGCACGCTGCTCGATCCGACTTCCGATCCGCTCGGCAAGGGCTTCCATACGATCCAGGCGGTCATTGCGATTGGCTCGGGTGGTCCGCTGGGCAAAGGCTGGCTGAAGGGCACGCAGGCGCATCTGGAGTTCATCCCCGAGAAGCACACCGACTTCATTTTCGCGGTGTTCTCCGAGGAGTTCGGGCTGGCGGGCGGCATCGTGCTGCTCACGCTGTACATGCTGTTGATTGCGCGTGGGCTGTATATCGCGGCCAATGGCGCGACGCTATTTGGACGCCTGTTAGCCGGCTCATTGACCATGGCGTTCTTCACCTATGCGTTCGTGAATATCGGCATGGTGAGCGGCATCTTGCCGGTGGTCGGCGTGCCATTGCCGTTCATGAGTTACGGCGGTACTGCACTAACGACGCTGGGCGTCGCGATCGGCCTGATCATGAGCGTCGCGCGGCAGAAGCGGTTGATGCAGAGTTAGTGCGGCGGGCGTCGCCCGCGCGGCTCCGGCAACATCACAACGAAACAGGGGCGCTCTTCATGGAGCGCCCCTTTTCGTATCCAGCGTCGTTATCAAAACGCGACCGCTTTACTGCGGCTTCACTTCCTTCTGATCCCGCAACTGCGCGCTGAGTTGCTGATACTTGAGCCGCGCCGCCGGATCGCCCTGCGCCGCCGCAGCCGCGTAATAAGCGCGCGCCACGTTGAGATTCTTCTCCACGCCGTCGCCGCCGCGTTCGTAGAACGAGCCCGCCACGTATTGCGCGGTCATGTCGCCGCCCTGCGCCGCCTTCTTGTACCAGACGAACGCCTGCTTGTTGTCGCGCTCGGTGCCGCGACCATCGAGGAACTGATTGGCCAGCGCCAGCTCCGCCTGCACGTGACCTTGCTCGGCCGCCTTCAGGAACCAGCGATGCGCCTCTACCGGATCGCGCCCGACGAACTCGCCATCGTCGTACATCTTGCCGTACACGTATTGCGCGTGCGACATGTTGGCGTCGGCGGCCTTGCGCAGCCACTTCTTGCCCTCATCGATATTCGCGGGCGCGCCTTCGCCGTTGAGCAGCATCATCGCGTAGTTGAACTCGGCGAGCCGGCTGCCACGCTCGGCGGCCTTGCGGAACTCGGTCAGCGCCGCAGACAGATTGCCGGCGTTGTAGTCGGCGACCGCGGTTTGCGTCTCCGGATCATTCGACTTCGCGACGCGGCTGTCTTGCGCATAAGCCGCCACATTCGCCATCAATGCCGCTGTGACTGCCAGACGCACCACGACGCACTGCACCATCCCCTTCATGACCTTACCTCCTGCAGCGCCTGGCGAGTCGCGCGCAACATCCACATGACGTCGGCGGCCAGAGCGATGAATCGAAAACCGGCATCGCGATGCTGCTTCGCACTCGCGACGTCCATGGCAAAAATACCGGCGGCAATGCCCGCCTTGTCCGCGGCGCTGACGATGCGCGCCATCGCGGCCTGCACGTCGGCATGCTTCGAATCGCCGAGATGACCGAGGCTCGCGGCGAGATCGGCCGGCCCGACGAACAGGCAATCGACGCCCGGCGTCGCCGCGATCTTTTCCACTTCCTGCAAGCCGCGCGCCGACTCGATCTGCACGATGGTCGCGATCTGCGCGTTGGCTGTCTGCACGTAGTCGCGCCGCATGCCGTAGCCCGCGGCCCGCACCGCGCCGGCGACGCCGCGCTCCCCGTCGAGCGCGTCGGCGGTCGGATATTGCGTGAGACGCACGGCACGCGCCGCCTCGTCCGCGGACTCGATATTCGGGAACATCAGCGTGCGCGCGCCGGCATCCAGCACACGCTTGACGAGCCATGCTTCGCTCGACGGCACACGCACCACTGGCTCGCTCGGCAGATGCGCGGCGGCGATCGCGCGCAATTGCGAGGCGACGTCGCCGCTGTCGTTCGGCGAGTGCTCCATGTCGATCAGCAGCCAGTCGTAACCGGCGTGCGCGAGCGCTTCGGCGGCGGCGTCGCTGCCGAGCGAGAGCCACAGTCCGAACAGCGGATCGGTTTCTTTAAGGCGTGACTTGAGTGGATTGGTGAAGGTGCTCATCGCCGCGCTCCGTGTCGATGAAGCGACGCTTCGCGGGAACTGCGGGAAAGCTTGCTGGCCTCGTGAGCCAGATTAACGCGCGGGCCGTGGCGGCCCGGCTGCCTGCTGCGACGCAATGCGGTGACCGGCATGTCTCGCTCCGTGTGGTTATCGGAGCGATCATACCGTGACAATAACGCGAGGGTTGGCGCTGCCGCGCCGCCAACTTTAGTCGCGGACCACGTCGGCCCAGCAATTCGGCGTCTCGTACAGACGCAGCTTGTGCAGACGCAGATTCACGCCGTAGTGCGCATCGTAGACGTTCGCGAGAATGTCGAACGCGACGGCGGCAAGATTTTCGACGGTGGGAATGCGATCGAGCACGACCGTCTTGTGGCCGGCCATCGTTTCCAGGAAACCTCGCACCTGCGTGTCGCCTTCATAGACGAGAAACGCGTGGTCCCACTTGTCGACGAGATGCTCGACGGCGAGCGATTTCACGTCGGCGAAGTCCATCACCATGCCGCGATCGGGCGCGCCTTCGGTGTCGACCAGATCGCCTTGCAGCGTGATTTCAAGCACATAGCGATGGCCGTGCAGATTACGGCACTGGCTGCGGTGATCGGGAATGCGGTGACCCGCGTCGAATTCGAGTTTTCGTGTAATCGTCAGCACGGCAAATCAGGGAATGTTCAGATACTTGTGGGTCTGCATCGACAGGCGCCATTGCGGATGGCGTTTGCACCAGTCTATCGCGAGCTTGGTGTTAAGATCGCGCGACGGACCGTCCATGGGCTGGACGAGGAAATACTCGAAGTCGAGCTTCGCATACTCGGACAAACGCTGGTTGTCCTGCGGAATCACGACCTTCAGTTCGTTGCCTTTGGTCACGACGAGCGGCGCGTCGGCCTTCGGGCTCACGCAGATCCAGTCGATCGTTTCGAGCACCGGCAGCGAGCCGTTGGTTTCGATGGCGATTTCGAAGCCGGCGGCATGCAGCGCGTCGACCAACGGTTGATCGATCTGCAGCATCGGTTCGCCGCCCGTGCACACCACGAAACGCTCGCCCTCGCCTTGCGGCCATTGCGACGCGATCATCTTCACGAGATCGTCAGCCGTGCGGTACTTGCCGCCGTTCTCGCCGTCGGTGCCGACGAAATCGGTATCGCAGAAGCGGCACACCGCCTCGGCACGATCTTCTTCGCGGCCCGACCACAGATTGCAGCCGGCGAACCGGCAGAACACAGCCGGACGCCCGGCATTCGCGCCCTCGCCCTGCAACGTGTAGAAGATTTCCTTGACCGCGTAAGTCATGCTGCTTTCTGCCCTGTGTCCTGAAATTTAATGCCTGAGTTGCGCTGCTGCGCCGAGCGTCATCAGACCGGCGCCTCGGTGACCTTCTCACCCGACAGATACGCTTCGTAGCCGCGCTTGCGCAAGCGGCACGCCGGGCATTCGCCGCAACCGAAACCCCATGCATGCAATTCGGCGCGTTCGCCGACATAGCAAGTATGCGTCTCGACGCGCACCAGCTCGACCAGTTCATCTCCGCCGAGCTCGTGTGCGAGGCGCCACGTGTCGGCTTTGTCGAGCCACATTAACGGTGTCTCGAGCAGGACACGCGTGTCCATGCCGAGGTTCAGCGCGACCTGCAACGCTTTCATCGTGTCGTCGCGGCAATCGGGATAGCCCGAAAAATCCGTCTCGCACATTCCGCCCACCAGCACCTGCAAACCACGCCGATAGGCAATCGCCGCGGCGATGGTCATGAACATCAGATTGCGGCCCGGCACGAACGTGTTCGGCAAACCGTTGGCCGTGGCTTCGATCTCGATCTCGCGCGTCATGGCGGTATCGCTGATCGCGCCGAGCACCGACAGATCGATCATGTGGTCGTCGCCGAGGCGCTCGGCCCATGCCGGAAATGCGCGCGCGACGGCGTTGCGAAACCCCTCGCGGCATTCCAGTTCGACGCGGTGCCGCTGACCGTAATCGAAGCCTAATGTCTCGACCGTTTCATAACGTTCGAGCGCCCAGGCGAGACATGTGGCGGAATCCTGGCCGCCGGAAAACAGCACCAGAGCGCTACGTTTAGCGTCTTTGCGGATCACCGTGAAACTCCGTGAATGAAGAGTGCCACGTCGCGCTGCGCGAGGTGCGCCATGCAAGCAACGCGGCGCGACGCGTGCCGGCACTGCTGCCGGCCCAAAGCAGTATAGGCCGCGCCTTCCGCATGCAGAGTCGCTGGGCGCTTATAACCGCTAATCGTCGGGCGAAGGGTTTGGTGCTAATGGCGGCGTTGCCGCGCGGCACTCAGGCGACGCACTTATGTGCAAGTCCTTGAACTGGCGCGATTTTATCACGCGATGCCAAACACCGCCGAGCGCGCCCCGCACGCGTGGTGCGCGCAAGCCGAAGCAACGCTGCCCATCACGCCCCATCACATTAGACGCACAAAAAGGAAAAGCCCCAGGAATCTTGCGATTTCCTGGGGCTGAATCCTGGTGGCCTGGGACGGAATCGAACCATCGACACGCGGATTTTCAATCCGCTGCTCTACCAACTGAGCTACCGGGCCAACGAAGAACGAAATGATATCAAAGGGTCAGCGCTCCGACAAGCCCCTTCTCGAAAAATTCTGTGGAAGTGATTCCGCATGCTCAACTCCGGCTTCACTCCCGCGTTTCACTCACCTTTGTTTTTGCCGAGATCCACGCCGAGCTGCTTGAGCTTGCGGTACAAGTGCGTGCGCTCCAGCCCGGTCTTCTCGGCCACGCGCGTCATGCTGCCGTTCTCACGCGCGAGGTGATATTCGAAGTACGCGCGCTCGAACGCGTCGCGTGCATCACGCAGCGGAATATCGAACGAGATCGAGGCCGTTTGCGCAGCCAGTGCGCCGCTGCCCATGCCGTCGGTGGAGAGCATCGGCAGTGCTGCCGCCGAAGCCACCGTCGAAGCTGTCACCGGCAACACCGGCTTGGCCGCCGCGCCGCCCGGCGTTCCCGCTGCCGTGCCACGCGCGAGACCCTGTTCGACGGCCTTCAGCAGCTTCTGCAGCGCTATCGGCTTCTCGAGGAAATTGAGTGCGCCGATCTTGGTTGCTTCAACCGCCGTGTCGATGGTTGCGTGGCCGGACATCATGATCACCGGCATGGTCAGCTGCCCTTGCGCGGCCCATTCCTTGAGCAAGGTCACGCCGTCGGTGTCGGGCATCCAGATGTCGAGCAGCACCAGGTCAGGCGCCTGGCGCAAACGGAACTCGCGCGCTTCCTGCGCGTTTTCCGCGGCCTCCACGACATGCCCTTCGTCGCTCAGGATCTCCGAGAGCAATTCCCGGATGCCCATTTCATCATCTACCACCAGGATGGTTGCCATTTACGCTGCCCTTGTCTGCACTGTTGCTTTTGTCTTTCCCTGCGACGCACCGGCGTGCGCCGGACGCGGCCCTGTTCCGGGCGCCGCGCCATCGTCTGCCAGTTGAAGGAAGAGGATCGAAATCTGCGCGCCCTCAATGACATCGCCCGCTTTCATGCGATTGCGGATGTCGATGCGCGCGCCGTGTTCATCGACGATCTTCTTGACCATCGCAAGACCCAGGCCCGTACCTTTGGCCTTGGTCGTTACGTAAGGTTCGAATGCACGTGTGAGGATACGCGCGGGAAAGCCCGCTCCGTTATCCGACACCGTCAGACGCACCGCGACGCGGACTTTGCCTTCCGCGTCGGGGTCTCCGTATTCTACTGTCCTCGTCTCCAGCAACACACGCGGATGCTCGAGGTCCGCCACCGCATCCTGCGCGTTCTGCAGCAGGTTGTGAATCACCTGACGCAATTGCGTCGCGTCACCGCGAATCGCCGGCAACGCGGCAAGCTCCACCTGAATAGCGCCTTTGCCTTCTTCGATACCGTACAGGGTGAGCACTTCGCTGACCAGATCGTTCAGCTGCAGATGCGCGAGCACCGCTGGCGGCGTACGCG
The DNA here is from genome assembly GCF_046028095.1 of Paraburkholderia phytofirmans. Taxonomy (GTDB): domain Bacteria; phylum Pseudomonadota; class Gammaproteobacteria; order Burkholderiales; family Burkholderiaceae; genus Paraburkholderia; species Paraburkholderia phytofirmans_A. The sequence goes on along the minus strand of NZ_JAQQDJ010000001.1, from coordinate 390,251 downwards.
CGTAATCGCGGAAGTTGTCGACCATCTGCTTCATCGCGGCGACCTGATTCACGATCGTGGTCGCGCCGCGCTTCAGGACATCGGCATCGGATGGCGACAGCTTGTCGGCGAGCTTCATCTGCAGACGCTCGGCGGAGAGCTGGATCGGCGTGAGCGGATTCTTGATCTCATGCGCGAGCCGCCGCGCGACTTCACCCCACGCGATCGATCGCTGCGCGGAGATCACGTCCGAGATATCGTCGAATACGACAACGTAGCCGGAAGTCTGCATGTCTTCCGCGTCGCGGTCCGTCGCGGAGACAAGCCGCGCACCGCGCACGAGCAACGTAAGCGGCTCGGTTTCGCCCGGCACCTGCACGGAAAACTGCTGCTGCCAGTGGCCGCGATCGTCGTGACCGTCGCCGCTCGCCGCTTCGCGATCGGCAAAGGCCTTGCGCACCATGCCGCCGAATTCGCTCAGCACGCCGATCTGATCCAAAGCGGAACCCATCACCGCCTGGAACGGCTGCCGGAAAATGCGCTCAGCGCCGCGATTCGCGGTGGTCAGCCTGAACTGCCGGTCGAACACGAACACGCCCGCAGTCAGGTTCGCAAGAATGCTTTCCAGATACGCCTTCGAATGTTCGAGCGCGATGCGATTGTTTTCGACCGCCGCGCGAGCTTCGGACAACTGCCGCGTCATTGCGTTGAACGACTGCGTGAGAAAGCCCAGTTCATCGCGCGATTTGATTTCGCGCTTCGGCGTGTAGTCGCCTTCCGTGATTTCTTTCGTGCCTTGGGCCAGCAGGAACAATGGCCGCGCAAGCTGATTGCCGAGCGCAAGCGCCAGCATCATCGCGATGAAGGTGGCGAGGAACAGCGCAAGCGTCAGCGTGCCGATATACATCTTGCGCAGACCCGTGCGGCCGAGCGCCTTCTCCTGATACTCGCGATAGGCGCGCTGCACCGCGTCGGCATTACGCGCGAGCGTGGGCGAAACCGGCTGCGTGAGTTGCAGGAAGCGTTCGGTGGGCTGCAGCAGCGAGGCGTTCGAATCAGGGATGCGTTGTACCACACGCAGCCGCAACACACCCTTGCTGCCGTGCGCGTGCGGATCGCCGTCCACTTCGCCTTCGATCGCCGCATAGCCGCGGCCGCGCGCCTGTTCGACCATCAGCGGCGTGGGTAAATCGTTCGGCACGAGCGTCGCGTAGTTGCCGGAAGCCTGTGCGACCACGTGCATATCCGGCGTCGCGCCCGACATGCTGCGCGTGGGTTCGACGATCGTCGCATCCTGCACGCCGAACTGATCGCGCAGACGCAGCAGCGTGAGCGTGGTGCCGGCGGCGTCCGCGCTCGCCAACTGTTCGGACATCAAACGGCCCTTGGTCTGCAGATCGGACAGCGACGCGTCGAGCATGCCGCGCCCGAGGTTCAAACCTGACGTGAGCGCTGTTTCGACATTCACATCGAACCAGGACTCGATACTGCGCGACACGAACTGATACGACACGACGTAGATGATGCCGCCCGGCACCACGCCGACCAGCGCCATGAAGAACGCAAGTTTCGCCAGTAGCCGCGTGCCGAACTTACCCTTTCTCAGCCGCGCGATGATGATGATGACGAGCGTCGCCACCACCAGCAAAAAGATCATCGCGACCACGAGGTTGGCGGCGTAGAGCCACTGGTAATAGCGGTCGAAGAATTCGGTGTTCGCGCTGGCTGCGGCGAGCAGCACGAGCAGCAGCACGGCCGTCACGGCGACCGTCGACACCAGCACGCGCACGACGATGCTGCTGACACTGGTAGCGGAGCGCACTTTATTTAGCACGTTCGGTCACCGTGAAGGTAAAGCGCTTCCATTCGGACGCGAGATTCCAGTCGCGGTTGTTCACCGCGTCGATCTGAAACGGCTTGGGCATCAGCGCGATGTCGAGTTGCATGCGCACCGACGCGTTATACGTCTCGCCGACACGCACTTCATTGCGTTCGATCACGTGCCACGACGTGATGTGCTTGATCACCGCGAGCGCATCCTTGAGCGTGGTGAAGCCGAGTTGCAAACCGCCGGACGACACGCTCGACACACGGTACTCGCGCGTGAGCGGCTGGAACGACAGGCGGATGCTTTGCGACACGCTCACCGGCTGCTCGTCGAACCAGTACCAGCGCGGCCGGCTCAATTCGAAGTCGGTCGTGAAATATAGCGGAATGCCTTTATTGACCGCGTCTTCGAGGTTGCTGTTCAGATCGAAGTCGAAACGCGCGTCGAGATTCCAACCCGTGTTGTCGGATTGCAGCGACGCACGCTGGACCGCGATCGAATCAGCGTGCGCCACGCCCGGCGCCGCCAGCCATACGGCCAGCGCGATCCAGAGCACGGCAGCGAGCCGAAGCGGGAAGAAGCGTTTGATGGTCACCGTTTCTGAAAGCGCGCGTAGAAGAATCCGTCGTGGTCTGAGTTCGCGCCGGCGCTGTCTTCAGCGGGTTGTCCGGCAAGAGAACCGGCCGATGTGTCGGCGGGCGCGCGAGCGACTGAAGGCAGCAGTTGCCCCGGCGCGTCCAATCGTACCGCATCCTGATACTTGTTTCCAAACCACCGCGCCTGCAACTCGCCTTCTTCGGGAAAGATCGAACACGTAACGTAGAGCAACTCGCCGCCTGGTTTCACGAGCGGCCAGAGGGCGTCGAGAATGCGGCGCTGCTCGGCGACCAGCGCGGGAATGTCGGACGCGCGGCGCAGCCAGCGGATATCCGGATGACGCCGCACAATGCCCGACGCCGAACACGGCACGTCCGCCAGAATCCGGTCGAACGGCTGGTCGATGTCGTCGTGCCATTTTGCCGGCGCGCCTGCATCGCCGATCCGCACTTCCGCTTCGAGCTTGAGCCGCTGCAGATTTTCGCCGATACGGCGCGCGCGCGACGCATCGCTTTCTAGCGCGACGAGCTGCAGTTTAGCGAGTTCGAGCAGGTGGCCGGTCTTGCCACCGGGCGCCGCGCAGGCGTCGAGCACACGCATGCCGTCGCGCACGTCGAGTAGCGGCGCGGCGAGTTGCGCGCCGGCGTCCTGCACCGAGACGACGCCGTCGCTGAAGCCCGGAATGCGGTCGACCGGCATCGGCGTGGCGAGCTTGACGGCGTAGTCGCCCGCCTTGCTCGCGGCAATGTGATGGTTTTGCAGCACTTGCAGATAGGCGTCGACTGTCGAGCGACGCGCGTTCACGCGCAGCGTCAGCGGGCCTTGTGCGTTGCCGGCGGCTAGCACCGCCTGCCATGCGTCGGGCCACGCGCGCTTCACCGCATCGATCCACCATGCCGGGTAGTTCCAGCGCGCCACTTCGTCGTCTTGCGCGGCCTTCAGCAGCGCTTCGCGCTCGCGCAGGAAGCTGCGCAGCACGGCATTCACGAGGCCCTTGGCGAAGGCGAATTCACGACGCGCGCCGATCGCGCTCACGGCCTGATCGACGACCGTGAACGGTGCGTAGGCGGCGTCCGCTTCGTCGTCGACGAGCAGCGCCAGCGAGCACGCGAGCACATGACCGACGTGCGGCGGCGGCGCCTTTTTCACCAGCTTCGCGATCAGCCACTCGGCGGTCGCGAGACGCCGCATGGTGCGATAGGCGATGTCCTGCACAGCGCCACGCGCAGCGGCAGCGTTGCCCTCGGGCGCCGACACGAAGACGGATTGCAGCGCAGCCGGCAAGGCTGCGCCTAGACGCACGGCACCGACCGCCTGGCCCGCGCAGTCGAGCGCGAAGCCGAGTGACTCGGGCGCGAGATGCAGCATCGACAAACGGGATTCGCGGGGACGCGCCGAAGAGGAAGCAGTACGCGAAGAAGGCTTTGTGGTCATGAAGAAGGCTAAAGCGGGCCGCGCGGGAGCGCGCGACGCAATCAACACGCATTGTAGCGTGGCGCGCGACGCGGGCCGGCGGGCGGTCTGTGAGCGTGGTGATTGCGGATCTGCGGCGAGCGGGAAGACGTGGGATTGAAGCGCGGGTTCAGCGATTCGGTGCGAGCCTGGCGTGGCGTGGCGTGGCGCGACCTGGCGTGGCGTGCTCTGGCCTGGTGCGGTCTGGGCGTGGAGTGGCGCGGCGTGGCGCACGGCCCACGGGCAGTCTGTAAGCGTACCGATTGCACAGCCACGGCGGCCACGATAGCCGGGATCTGAAACGTAGGTTCAACGATCCGGTGCGGGCCTTCACACGCCCGTGAAGAGACTAACGTTCACGTCATCTCGCCGCACCTCCACTCGCTCACGCTCCATTGCGCTGGAATAAAAAAGGCGAGCCCGGGGACTCGCCTTTCCTCACATCGCGCAAGCTGCGCGCGGCATTATTCGAAGCGCCCCGTGCGCGCCATTTCCATCAGACGCGCGATGCGTTCCTCGGTGGCCGGGTGCGTGGAGAACAGATTCGCAATGCCGCCGCCGGACAGCGGATTCATGATCATCATCTGCGCGGTGGCCGGATGCTGCTCGGCCGTGGGGAACGGAATCCCGCTCGCGTAACGATGGATCTTGTCGAGCGCCGAAGCGAGCGCTTGCGGATCGCCGGAAATCTGCGCGCCGCCGCGATCGGCCTCGAATTCACGTGCGCGCGAAATCGCCATCTGGATCAGCGCACCGGCGATCGGCGCCAGCAGCGCGACGGCGATGCCCGCGATCGGGTTCGTGGAACGGCCGTTTTCGTCGCGGCTGCCGAAGAACATCGCGAAGTTCGCCAGCGCGGAAATGGCGCCGGCCATGGTGGCCGAAATGGTCGAGATCAGAATGTCGCGATGCTTCACGTGCGAGAGTTCGTGCGCCATAACTCCGCGCATTTCGCGCTCGGACAGCACGCGCAGAATGCCGGTGGTGGCGGCGACCGCCGCATGCTCCGGATTGCGGCCGGTGGCGAACGCGTTCGGCGCGTCTTCGTTGATCAGGTAGACGCGCGGCATGGGCAGGCCGGCGCGTGTGGAGAGTTCGCGCACCATGCGATAGAACTGCGGCGCACTGGTTTCGTCGACTTCCTGCGCGTTGTACATGCGCAGGACCATCTTGTCCGAGAACCAGTACGAAAAGAAATTCATCCCAAGGGCGATCACGAGCGCGATCGTCATGCCGCGCGACCCGCCGATCATCCCGCCGATCACGATGAAGAGGGCCGTGATCGCGGCCATCAACATCGCGGTTTTGACCCAATTGAACATGTCTGCAACTCCTTGCCCTAACGCGGGTTCATATCTGCGCCGCGTGATCGCGGCGCCCGATTGTAAGCGAAATGTTAGATATGGGCGCGTCGGGAAAATTCAATCATCTTGATGCGGTGGCGAGCTTGATACCCAAGCCGACAAAAGCACTGCCGACGCCGCGATCCAGCCACTTCTTCACCGACGGCTGGCCAGAGAAACGTCGGGTCACACTGCCCGCGATCCACGCGACAAAACTGTTCCAGACCATGCTCATCATGACGAACACCGCGCCCAGCGTGAGGAAGGCGAGCGCTTTGTGATCGCTGCCGGTCGTCACGAATTGCGGGAAGAACGACACGAAAAACAGCACCACCTTGGGGTTCAGCACGTTAGTCCAGAAGCCTTGCAGGAAAAGCTGGCGTAACGACTTGGGCGCGCCGGCCGCGCGCGCTTCGCCCGCGGCGTCATCGGGGGCAGCCGGCTTCGTGAAGAGCAAGCGCACGCCGAGATACATCAGATAAATAGCGCCGACGAACTTGATAACCGTAAATGCGGTGGCCGACGCGGCCAGCAACGCAGTCAAGCCGAACGCGCAGGCCAGCGAGTGAACGCAGCAGCCGGCGGAAATGCCGAGCGCCGACATGAGCCCCGCGCCGCGGCCCTGAGCGACGCTGCGCCCGACGATATAAGCCGTATCGGGACCGGGCGTCACGTTCAGAAGAAAGACCGCGACGACGAAAAATTCGAAATGGGTGATGCCGAACATGTGAATCCTCGAAATCCAGGCTATTGCATGGAGGATTCTAACGCGCGGCTGGCTTGTCCAGCGGGGTCTCGAACATCGGCCGAATGGGCGATGTTCAAGCCACAAGCAACGGCGTTACTTTGCTTCGGGAAGTTGAAAGCGCTGTCCCACAGCCAGCGTCGAGCCGGCCAGGAATTCGCGCACCGGCAGGCGTTTGCCGCCGGGTTTCTGCAATTGCGTGAGACGCAGCGCGCCTTCGCCGCAGGCTACGACTACGCCTTCGGGAGAGACGTCAGTGATCGTGCCGGGTGCGCCGTTGGCTTGCTCGTCAATCGGAACCGCGGCCCAAAGCTTGATCGAGGTGCCGTCTTCAAGCGTGCCGACGCCGCCGGGGAACGGATCGAACGCGCGCACCTGGCGCGCCAGCACTGCCGCCGGGCGACGCCAGTCGAGGGCGGCTTCGTGTTTGCCGATCTTTTCCGCGTAGGTGACGCCTTCCGCGGGCTGCGGCGTTGCCGACAGTTTGCCGGTGCGCTCGAGTTCGATCAGCGCCTCGACGATCAGCTCCGCGCCGTCCTGCGCGAGACGGTCGTGCAAGGTGGCCGTGGTGTCGTCGGCGGAAATCGCGGTGCGCGCTTCGGAGATCATCGCGCCGGTGTCGAGGCCGACGTCCATTTGCATCAGCGTGATGCCGGTTTCAGCGTCGCCCGCTTCGATCGCGCGATGAATCGGTGCAGCGCCGCGCCAGCGCGGCAACAACGACGCATGAATGTTGATGCAGCCGAGCGGCGGAATATCGAGCACTTCCTGCGGCAGGATCAGCCCGTAAGCGGCCACGACCATGACGTCATGCGGCGTGGCGCGCAGCTGATCGATCGCGGCAGCGGCTTCGGCCGGATATTTGCCGGCACGTCGCAGCGAAGGCGGCTGGGCGACGGCCAGTCCGTGCTCCTGCGCATAGCGCTTGACCGGGCTCGCCTGCAATTTCATTCCGCGCCCGGCGGGCCGGTCCGGCTGGGTCAACACGAGCGGCACCTGGAAACCGGCGCGGTGAATCGCGGCCAGCGCGGCCGCGGCGAACTCCGGCGTACCGGCAAAGATGACGCGCAACGAATGACTCATGAACGGGGACGGTAGGCGAGGTGAACGCGCATTACATCGCGTGGGCGAGCTTCTTCATCTTGCTCTTGATGCGCGTCTGCTTCAGCGACGACAGATACTCGACGAACACGCGGCCCATCAGGTGATCCATTTCGTGCTGGATGCACACCGCGAGCAGGCCTTCGCAGTCCATCTCGAAGGTTTCGCCCTTCTCGTTGAGCGCCCGCACGCGCACTTTCTCGGCGCGCTCGACGTTGTCGTAAATGCCCGGCACCGAGAGGCAGCCCTCTTCCGACAGCTTCTTCTCGTCGCTCGACCAGATGATTTCGGGGTTGATGAAGGCGAGCAATTCGTTGTGGTCGTCCGACACGTCGATCGTAATCACGCGTTCGTGCACGTCCACCTGGGTCGCGGCAAGGCCGACGCCCGGCGCGGCGTACATGGTTTCGGCCATGTCCTTGACGAGACGGCGAATGCGGTCGTTGACCGCTTCGACCGGCTTGGCGATCTTGTGCAGCCGTTTGTCCGGGTAATTGAGGATGTTGAGTAAAGCCATGATCTCGAGTGTGATTTTCGGGCGCCGCTGACCGGTTGAAAGCTCGCGTTGGCCTTTCGGCCAGGTTGTGAGCGCGTCGCGTTGCGCAGAGGATAGATGGTGTCGAACCGGTTCGATTCAACGCGCTCCGTGCGCTAGACGACGAGCCCGCGCGGGTGGGCGCGGCGCTGCGGTTATTTCGGATGATGAAAATTTTAGCATGGCGCCCGCCTGCCCGCTGGCCCTGTAGGAGGATCGACCGTAATGCACGTCTTGCCTGCAACCAATATTGAACTTGCCGCCTGGCTGCGGCTTGCGCTCGCACCGGGGCTGAAACCCGGAGCGCTGCGCTTATTGCTCGGCGCTTTCGGGTTGCCTGAAGCGATATTCGAGCAAGCGCCGGAGGCGCTCGCCGAGATTGCGGGCGAGGCCGCGGCACGCGCAGCGCTGGCGCCGACAGGCCCCGATTTCGACGCCCAGCTGGACGCGGTCATCGCGTGGCGCGAGCAACCCGGCAATCAGGTCGTGACGCTCGACGACCCCGCCTATCCCCCGGCGCTGCTGACCATGCCCGATCCGCCGCCGCTGCTATATATAAAGGGCCGGTTGAACCTGCTGCACACGCGAGCAGTCGCGCTCGTGGGGAGCCGCAGCGCGACGCCGCAAGGCGTCGAAGATGCGGAGCGATTCGCGCGCGAGCTGTCGGTGGCCGGTGTCACCATCGTCTCCGGCCTCGCGCTCGGTATCGACGGCGCCGCGCATCGGGGCGGACTGCAAGGCATCGGTGGAACTGTCGCCGTAATCGGTACCGGCGCGGACCTCGTGTATCCGGCCGCGCATCACGCACTCGCGCGGCAGATCGCGGTGCAGGGAGCGATTCTCTCCGAATGGCCGCTCGGCACGCCCGCGCGCGCCGCCCATTTTCCGCAGCGTAACCGTCTGATCGCCGGCCTCGTCAGCGGCGTGGTGATCGTCGAAGCGGCGATGCGCTCCGGTTCGCTGATCACAGCGCGGCTCGCTAACGAGATGGGACGCGATATCTTCGCGTTGCCGGGTTCGATTCACGCGCCGCTGTCGCGCGGGTGTCATCGAATCATCAAGCAGGGCGCGAAACTCGTGGAAACGCCGGATGAAGTGCTGGAGGAGCTGGGTTTCGCGCGGCAGGCGGCACCGCGGGCGGGTTCGGGTTCGGCGCATGCCCTCTTCTCGAAGCGTGCCGAATCGCGCAATGCGCCGACGGGAAGCGGCGCGGCAGCAGATCGGCCGAACCTCGCAGCGCTTCAGCCGAAAGAAGCAGCTCCGGCCGGTCCAGCAGGAGCACAATTGGCCGCCACACCGCCCTCCCCGCCGGCCAATCCCGAAGCACAGCGCCTCCTCGCCGCGCTCGGCTATTCGCCCACCACGCTTGAAATTCTCGCGACCCGTACCGAGATGGAGGATGCGGATCTGCAAAGCGCCTTGCTGCAACTCGAACTCGCCGGCCAGGTGACCATGCTGCCCGGCGGCCGCTTCATGCGGGCTAGCCACGGCCAACCCCGCATTGATCAGAGTTGACCACCATTCGCGATCGGCCATGCTACATTCGCGCCAAAGCACCTGACAAAAGTACGCAAGGAACCACGATGCCCGCGCTAAACCTCGACACCGACCAAGACCGGATCGCCGAGCGCGTCAACGAACCCGAAACGCTGTTCGTTGCCTGCCTGTGCGCGGAATGGTGTGGAACCTGCCGTGAGTATCGGGACGCTTTTGACAAGCTGGCCGACCGGCACCCGGAAATCTGTTTCGCATGGATCGATATCGAGACCCATGCGGACCGGTTCGAGGATCTGGATGTGGAGAATTTTCCGACCATCCTGATCGAAGACTCGGTTACGACGCGATTCTTCGGCACGGTTTTGCCGCAGGCGGCGATTGTGGAACGGATGTTGTCTGATCTGACGGCCGTGCCCGGCGTCAGCGGTGCGCCGAAACTGCGGCCCGCGCTGGCGGTCGCCTGATTCAGGCCCGGCGGCTCGCTAGCCCGGCGGCCCGGGCGTTGCGAGCGGCGTACAAGGCGTTTGCCGCGGCTTGCCCGATGCCTGAGCACGCAATTATGATTTCGCGCTTTTATGGCACTTGACACGCCGGTCTCGCGCCGTGTGCTATAAAGCGGTCGTTAATGGGTCGCAAAGGTCGCAAACGAGGGTCGCGCTAACAGAAGCGCACTCACGGCCATCAACCCTGATCTACCAACCTCACATCGAGTCATGTCCAAAGCACTGATCATCGCCGAAAAGCCTTCCGTCGCGAACGACATCGCGCGCGCTTTGGGCGGCTTTACCAAGCATGACGAATACTACGAGAGCGACGAGTACGTCCTTTCCTCGGCAGTCGGCCATCTGCTGGAAATTGCCGCGCCCGAAGACTACGAAGTCAAACGCGGCAAGTGGAGTTTCGCCAATCTGCCCGTCATTCCGCCGCACTTCGATCTCAACCCGATCGCCAAGAGCGAGTCGCGCCTGAAAGTGCTGACCAAGCTGCTCAAGCGCAAAGACGTCGACCGCCTGATCAACGCATGTGACGCGGGGCGCGAGGGCGAGCTGATTTTCCGCCTGATCGCGCAGCACGCGAAAGCCAAGCAGCCGGTGCAGCGCCTGTGGCTGCAATCCATGACGGCGGGCTCGATCCGCGACGGCTTCGCCCGTTTGCGCAGCGACGAAGAGATGCAGCCGCTCGCCGATGCGGCGCGTTGCCGCTCGGAAGCAGACTGGCTGGTCGGCATCAACGGCACGCGGGCCATGACCGCGTTCAACAGCAAGGGCGGCGGCTTCTTCCTGACCACGGTCGGGCGGGTGCAGACGCCGACGCTGTCGATCGTCGTCGAGCGCGAAGAAAAGATTCGCCGCTTCGTGCCGCGCGACTATTGGGAAGTGAAAGCGGAATTCGTCTGCTCGGCGGGCTTCTACGAAGGCCGCTGGTTCGATCCGAAATTCAAGCGCGACGAGTTCGATCCGGAAAAACGCGATTCGCGTCTGTGGGCGCTGCCCGCGGCCGAAACGATCGTCGCCGCCTGTCGCGGCCAGATCGGCACGGTGACCGAAGAATCGAAGCCGTCCACGCAACTGTCGCCGGCGCTGTTCGACCTGACCAGCTTGCAGCGCGAAGCCAACGGCCGCTTCGGCTTCTCGGCGAAGAACACCTTGGGCCTTGCCCAGGCGCTGTACGAAAAGCACAAGGTGCTGACCTATCCCCGTACCGACGCGCGCGCGCTGCCGGAAGACTATCTGGATACGGTTAAGGAAACGCTCGGCATGCTCAAGGAGAGCAACAACTATCTCCCGCATGCCAAACAGGTGCTCGACAAGGGCTGGGTGAAGCCGAACAAGCGCATCTTCGACAACTCGAAGATCAGCGATCACTTCGCAATCATCCCGACGCTGCAGGCGCCGAAGAATCTGTCGGAGCCGGAACAGAAGCTCTACGACCTCGTCGTGAAGCGCTTCCTCGCGGTGTTCTTCCCCGCCGCCGAATACAAGGTGACGACGCGGATCACGGAAGTGGTCGGCCATCACTTCAAGACCGAAGGCAAGGTGCTGGTTGAACCGGGCTGGTTGCAGGTCTATGGCCGCGAGATCAGCGGCGAAGACGCGAACCTCGTGCCGGTGCAGAAGGACGAGAAGGTCAAGACCGACAAGATCGCCGCCCAGCAACTGGTGACGAAACCGCCGGCACGCTACAACGAAGCCACCTTGCTGTCGGCCATGGAAGGCGCGGGCAAGCTCGTCGAAGACGACGAGTTGCGCGAAGCCATGGCGGCCAAGGGGCTCGGCACGCCAGCCACGCGCGCGGCGATCATCGAAGGTCTGCTGGGTGAAAAGTATCTGATCCGCGAAGGCCGCGATCTGATTCCGACCGCGAAGGCTTTCCAGCTCATGACGCTATTGCGCGGTCTGGGCGTGAAGGAACTGACGGCGCCCGAATTGACCGGCGAGTGGGAGTACAAGCTCTCGCAAATGGAACGCGGCAACCTGCCGCGCGACGCGTTCATGCAGGAAATCGCCCGCATGACGCAGACCATCGTCAAACGCGCGAAAGAGTACGATTCCGACACGATCCCGGGCGATTACGCGACGTTGCAGACGCCGTGTCCGAATTGCGGCGGTCAGGTGAAGGAAAACTACCGGCGCTTCGCGTGCTCGAAATGCGAGTTCTCGATTTCCAAGATTCCGGGCGGACGTCAGTTCGAAATTCCGGAAGTCGAAGAACTGCTGCAGAACAAGACGATTGGTCCGCTGTCGGGTTTCCGCAGCAAGATGGGCCGGCCATTCTCGGCGATCCTGAAGCTGTCGTTTGACGACGAGATCAAGAACTACAAGCTCGAATTCGACTTCGGCCAGGATGCGGGCGGCGAAGACGGCGAACCGCCTGACTTCTCCGATCAGCAGCCGGTCGGCGCCTGCCCGAAGTGCAAGGGCCGCGTGTTCGAGCACGGCATGAGCTACGTCTGCGAAAACTCGGTCGCCAATCCGAAGACTTGCGATTTCCGCTCTGGCAAGGTGATCCTGCAGCAGGAAATTGCTCGCGAACAGATGGCCAAGCTGCTCGAAGAAGGCCGCACGGATCTGCTGACGAACTTCAAGTCGTCGCGTACCGGCCGTAACTTCAAGGCGTTCCTCGTCAAGCAGAACGACGGCAAGATCGGTTTCGAGTTCGAAAAGAAGGAGCCGTCGGCGAAAACTGCCGCGAAGACCGCAGCAGCGAAGTCCGCTGCCAAGGCCGCCCCGGACGCGGAATCGGACGATGATGAAGTTTCGGTGGCCGTGAAGGCTGCGCCGGCAGCCAAAAAGGCGGCGGCGAAGAAAGCGCCGGCCACCAAGACTGCTGCGGCCAAGAAAGCACCCGCCAAGAAGGCGGTGGCGCGCAAAACCGGCTCGTAAGTCGAACTGGTGGCGGAAGGCCGGAAGAGGATTCGCTTCCGGCGTGCTTCATTTGAACTTGCCATGAAAAAAGGCGCGATCACATAAAGTGACCGCGCCTTTTTGTTTGTCCGCCGGAAAGCGCCTATCGGCGGGTTTGCCGGCTTGACCGATTCGCCACTTACAACGGCGACAAAGCCGTAGGCCGGGTGCGAGGCGTCGTCTTGGCCAACGTCTTCGGCAGCGGCGATAACTCGCTGTCCAGCAGCCGCGAGAGCGGCTCAGCGCCGTCGAACGCTTCCGGCGGCATGGGATCCGCGGAATCGAGCGCCGTCGTCGTGGCGGCCCGGCCAAGGCCGTCCTCCTTGATCCACTGCTCACCCAGCAGACTGTTCGGCGTCTGGCTGAAATGCTCGACCAGATGGTCGATGAACGTGCGAACCTTTGCCGGCAGGTGACGGCGGCTCGGATACGCAATGTTGATCTCGACTTGCGGCAGCCGGTAGTCGCCGAGCAAACGCACGAGCCTGCCGCGCGTCATGTCGCGGCCGATCAGATAGCTCGGCAGGATCGCGATGCCCATGCCGAGCAACGCAAACTGACGGAGCATCTCAGTATTGTTCGCGACGATCACGTTCGACGGACGCACGCGCACTTCGCCTTCCGGGCCGGTGAACACGCGCTCGTCGCCCCAATATTCCGAGGGCAGGCTCAGGCACGGATGCTCGAGCAGATGCTCCGGACGCGTGGGCATGCCGTGCTTCTCCAGATAAGCCGGCGTGGCGCACACCGTCATGCAACCGGTGGTGAGGCGCCGCGTGACGATACTTGCGCTGCGCATTTGCCGCGCGATCACCACGCCCACGTCGAAGCCTTCTTCGACCAGATCCACCTGACGGTCGACCAGCGTGACATCGGGAATGACTTTCGGATAGCGCTCCGCATACGTCTGAAGCACGGGCGCCAGATTATGCAACCCGAACACGACCGGTGCGACGATTCGCAACGTGCCGACGGGTTCGTGATTACGCGCGACCACCATCTGCTCGACGTCTTCCAGTTCGTCGAGAATCTGGCGCGCGCGCTCGAGATACACCTGACCTGATTCGGTCAAAGACAAGCTGCGGGTGGTGCGATTGAGCAGCCGCGTACCTAGACGGCCTTCGAGGTCCGCAACGTGACGGGTGGCAACTGCGTTGGAAATATCCATCGCGCTCGCAGCGCGGGCAAAACTGCCGAGATCCGCCACTCTGACGAAAACTCGCATCGACTGCAAATGATCCATGGGACAACTCCTGCCGTGTTACAGCTTCCTGACACAATTGGTGAAAACCAGTGAAGCGAACTTGGAATTCTCCTACGACTCGCGAAATCATGCAGAAGTTGCCCGCGAAAGCGGAAATATTGTCAATATTTGTGCGACTGTGCTCCCCAATGTGGGGCGTGACCACCAATTGTTCCTCGAAAGGAAACAATCTGCTGCAGTGCAGCTTGAACTGTCTTTTTTGTTCGAACAGACGCAATGGTCGCCCGGCGTTGCAAAAAACCAGAAACTCTCGTCGTACAGGATCGGGCGGCAATAAAAAACCGCCCGAAGGCGGTTTCCGTGCGAAGTGAAGACTCACCTGGTCAGGCGGCAAGCTTCTCTTCGAGTGAGCGTTTGGCCTCAGTCAGCGCCGGTGGTAGGCCTTGCTGCAATGTGTCAAACAGCTCGGCGTGCAGCGCCAGTTCTGCGCGCCAGGCTGCGTCGTCGACGGATATGACCTGCTCGAACTGCTCGCGACTGAAGTTCAGTCCGCTCCAGTCGATGTCCTCGTAGTGCGGCGAGACGCCGAACGCATGTTCCTCACCCTGAGCCGAGCCTTCGATGCGGCCGACCATCCAGCTCAACACCCGCATGTTCTCGCCGAAGCCCGGCCATACGAACTTGCCGTCCGCGCCCTTGCGGAACCAGTTGACGCAAAAGATTTTCGGCAGCTTCGCGTTCAATTGCTCCAGACGCTCGCCCGTTTTCAGCCAGTGACCGAAGTAGTCGCTCATGTTGTAGCCGCAGAACGGCAGCATCGCGAACGGGTCGCGGCGCACCACGCCCTGCTGGCCGGCCGCGGCGGCGGTCGTTTCGGAGCCCATGGTCGCGGCCATGTAGACGCCTTCCACCCAGTTGCGCGCTTCGGTGACGAGCGGCACGGTGGTAGAGCGGCGCCCGCCGAAGATGAACGCGTCAATCGCGACGCCCGCCGGATTTTCCCAGTCGGGATCGATGGACGGGCATTGCGAGGCCGGCGCCGTAAAGCGCGCGTTCGGGTGCGCCGCCTTGCGGCCGCTTTCCTTTGCGCTGGCCGGCGTCCAGTCCTTGCCCTGCCAGTCGATCAGGTGCGCCGGCGCATCGTCCGTCATGCCTTCCCACCAGACGTCGCCGTCGTCGGTGAGCGCGACGTTCGTGAAGATCACGTTTTCCTTCAACGTGGCCATGGCGTTGAAGTTGGTCTTCTCGCTCGTGCCCGGCGCCACGCCGAAGTAGCCGGCTTCCGGATTGATCGCGTATAGGCGGCCGTCCTTGCCCGGTTTGATCCAGGCGATATCGTCGCCGATCGTGGAGATTTTCCAGCCGTTCAGGCCTTCCGGCGGAATCAGCATCGCAAAGTTGGTCTTGCCGCACGCCGACGGAAACGCCGCCGCGACGTGATGCTTGCGTCCTTCCGGCGAGGTCACGCCGAGAATCAGCATGTGTTCAGCAAGCCAGCCTTCGTCGCGGCCCATGGTCGAGGCGATGCGCAACGCGAAACACTTTTTGCCTAGCAGCGCATTGCCGCCGTAGCCCGAGCCATAGCTCCAGATTTCGCGCGACTCAGGGAAATGGACGATGTATTTGGTTTCGTTGCACGGCCACGAGACGTCTTTCGCGCCGGCCGCGAGCGGCGCGCCGACCGAATGGACACACGGCACGAACTCGCCGTCTTCGCCGAGCACGTCGTAAACCTTGCGACCCATGCGCGTCATGATGCGCATGTTGGTGACCACGTACGGGCTGTCGCTCAGTTCGACGCCGATGTGCGCGATCGGCGAACCGAGTGGGCCCATCGAAAACGGCACCACGTACATGGTGCGGCCGCGCATGGCGCCTTCGAACAAGCCGTCGAGCGTCGAGCGCATTTCGGCCGGTGCGATCCAGTTATTGGTGGGACCCGCGTCTTCGCGGCGCTGCGAGCAGATGAAAGTGCGATCTTCGACGCGCGCCACATCGGACGGGTCGGACCATGCGAGATAAGAATTGGGGCGTTTCGCGGGATTGAGCTTCTTGAGTGTGCCTGCTTCGACCATCTGTGCACAAAGCCGGTCGTATTCCTCCTGCGAACCGTCGCACCAGACGATCCTGTCGGGCTTGGTCTTCGCGGCAACGCGCTGGACCCAGTCGAGCAGCTTTCGGTGTTTGACCCACGCGGGCGCCTCGATTGTGGGCTGTCCTTCGAATGAGGGATGGTTCATCGACTTGTCTCCGTTTTGAAAAGCAATAGAAAAACGGTACAAGCCCAGAGACGCTGCATGCGAGAGGCATTCAATTCTTCGCGCCGGGCTGCTGCCACCCGACGCACAATTGTGCAGATCGTTCCGGGCTACAAAGCCTGTTGAGCGGAGGTCCCAGCCGACGGGCTTCTGCAACCGTCTGTAAAGCGGCTTGCCTCAACACGCAACAAACTGTTAAAAACGATGTCAATCGGCCTTGCCGTGGCGCTGCCATTCTGTGCGGTAGCTACTACGGTAAGGCATTCAGCCAGACCGGCATGTGACCTAGGTCACATGGTGGGACAGTCAGCATAACACTCCGTTCCGCACCACCAAGGTGCGTCGCAAGACACATACCATGAAGATTGCCATCCTCGACGATTATCAGGACGCCGTTCGCAAGCTCGACTGCTTTCAATTGCTGGCCGACCATGAGGTCAAGGTATTCAACAACACCGTCCGCGGTCTCGGCCAGTTGGCAAGCCGTCTTTCCGAAGTCGACGCCCTCGTCCTGATTCGCGAACGCACCCGCATCAGCTCGCAACTCCTCGATAAATTGCCGCGTCTGCGCATGATCAGCCAGACCGGCAAGGTCTCGAGCCACATCGATCTGCACGCATGTACCGAGCGCGGCATTGCGGTGCTGGAAGGCACCGGTTCACCGTTCGCGCCTGCCGAGTTGACGTGGGCTCTCATCATGGCGGCCCAACGGCGGATTCCGCAATACGTAGCAAACCTTAAGCAAGGAGCCTGGCAGCAGTCGGGCCTGAAGACATCGGCACTGCCGCCGAACTTCGGTTTAGGCCAGGTATTGCGTGGCCAGACGCTGGGGATCTGGGGTTACGGCAAGATCGGCAGGCTGGTGGCCGGTTACGGCAAGGCGTTCGGCATGAACGTGCTGATCTGGGGCCGCGAGCATTCGCGCGAAGCCGCGCGAGCCGACGGTTATGGCGTGGCGGAGAGCCGCGAGGCACTGTTCGAGCAGAGCGACGTACTGTCGCTGCACTTGCGCATGCACGACGACACACGCGGCATCGTCAAACAGGAAGACCTGATGCGGATGAAGCCGACCGCGCTGCTCGTGAACACGAGCCGCGCCGAGTTGCTCGACGAAAACGCGCTGGTGAATGCGCTGTCGCACAACCGTCCAGGCATGGTCGCAATCGACGTCTACGAAAGCGAGCCGATTCTGCAGGGCTACAGCTTGCTGCGCATGGAAAACGTGATCTGCACGCCGCACATCGGCTATGTGGAACGCGAAAGCTACGAGCAGTATTTCACCGCAGCATTCAAGAACATTCTGGCTTTCGACGCAGGCGATACGAGCAGCGTGGCGAATCCGGAAGCTTTGCAGGGCGGGCGGCGGCGTTAAAAACCGCTGGGGGGTTTTTGCGGCGATAAGAGCGCCGTTTGGCTTTCGCGCTGACGACGCCGCCGCCGTCGCTCAATTCACCGCGCCGCTTCGTGCGCGCCGGCTTCCAGCAGATCGGGTATGCGTTCGAGGAAAACCTCGCCGTCGGCACGGCCGAGATTGTACGCATGGATCATCTGTGACGGACTCGTGTAATCCCAGCTCGAAATCGGCACCTTGCGCGAAGGCTGCACGTAGAGCCGTTGCTGCGCGCCGTGCGGCACGACGAACATCTGCGGCCGCGGATAGAGGCGGGTGACCATCACCAGCACGTTGCCCGGCGCCTCGGCGTCGAGCGCGCCGACCGGCACGTTATCGACCATCCCGCCGTCCAGCACCGGCCGGCCGTTGCGTCGCAAAACCGGCGTGAACGGCGGCGTACTCGACGACTGCAAAATCAGATCCGCCAAGTCCTCGACGCTCGCGCAATCCTGTGCGCGCACGAATTCCGGATGAAAGCCGAGTGTCTGACCGAGCGTCGGATGCAGCGTCTTGCGCACGTATTTTTCGATGTTGTACGCGATCAGGCCCGCCGCGACCGCGCTGCGCGCGCCGAGCCAGCGCGGCAGATGCGATACGCCGATGCGGATTTCCGGCGCATCGGCGAGCGTCGAAAACTTCTCACCGTAGATGTCGAGCAGCGCCTGACGGTAGATCCGGTAATGCGGAAACACGGACTCGCCGCGCAGCAGATTGCCCCAGTAGGCGTTTCGGGTGTTGTGGCGCAGCGCGTCTTCGTAATAGCGCATGACCCAGTCGGAATCGCGCGTGTAGAGCATGCACGCAGTGGCGGCGCCGGCCGAAATACCGGTGATGACGCGCGGCCGGATCCGCAGCTCCGGCTGGATCACATCCCAGAAACCCGCCTGCCACCAGCAGCGATTGCCGCCGCCGGCGAATACGACCTGATCGAACATCCTGGCTTTTCCTCTAATGCGGCTCTCTGGCCCGTTTTAGTCGAGCAGTGCGTAAGTGGTGGTGGCGTGAACGGCCATGTTGCCGGACTCGTCGAATAACTCGACTTCGCCGAACACCAGATTTCGGCCCATGCGCAGCACTCGGGCGGTGATCAGCACGTCGCCCTTGCGTACCGCGCGCATGAAATTGATGTTGAGCGAGACCGTGGTCATCGGCTTGAAACCGCCGAGCGCGGCCGAAATGGCGACGATCATCGCCGTGTCCGCCGCGGCCATGAACACCTGCCCGCAGATCACGCCGCCCGCATGACGCAGGCCGCCGGAAAACGGTAGGCGCAGCGTGGCGGCTTCCTCATCGACCTTGACCGGCGTCAGCGTGAGCGCACGCACCCACGGCGCGAGGATGCGGTCGAGCAACTCGATAATCTCTTTTTCATCCATGGCAATCCCCGCTCGAAAGCCGCGCGAGGCTTCGTGCGGCAAGGTGTTCCGCGACATGATACCGGGACGATGCAGGCAGCGCCTTTTTCACGACAGCGCGCCCATCGAGGAATGCCTCGGGGCCGTGGATGCAAATTTTTTTAAGAAATCTGCTAAAGGGACTTGGCAAGCCCAGAAAATTTCTGCATAATTTTGCTTCTGTTGGGGGCGTTAGCTCAGTTGGTAGAGCAGCGGACTCTTAATCCGTAGGTCGAGTGTTCGAGTCACTCACGCCCCACCAAAGATTCAAAGCAAAAAGCCCGGTCCTTGCGACCGGGCTTTTTGCGTTTCGGGCCGCGCTCACACACAGACTGCGTACAGCCAGCCACAGCAATTTCCTTCAATACACCCCACCCTTTCGCCCGATACCGTTGACCGTCGCAAATCCTGCGCACATCCGTATCGAGGCATCTGATGACCGCTTTACTCTCCATGGCCGCCTTCGCGCTGGCTAGCTCAATTTCGCCGGGCCCGGTGAATATCGTCGCACTCAGCGCCGGCGCGCAGCACGGGCTTGCCGCGAGCATGCGGCATGTCACCGGCGCGACCATCGGTTTCACCGTGCTGCTTCTGCTGATCGGCCTGAGACTGCATGAACTGCTCGCGCATTTCCCCAACCTGATCACCGTCGTCAAATGGGCGGGCGTGGCTTTCCTGTTCTATATGGCCTACAAACTCGCCACCGACGACGGTCAACTCGGCGCGGACAAACCGGCTCGCGGACCATCCTTCGCATATGGCGCAGCGATGCAATGGCTCAACCCGAAAGCCTGGCTCGCGTCGCTGGCCGGCATGGGCGCCTACGCGGCGGACGGCGACGGCAGGCTCGTCTGGCAATTCAGCGTCGTGTATTTCGTGATCTGTTATGTGTCGATCGCCAGTTGGGCCTGCGCAGGCACGTTCCTGCGCAAACACTTGCAGCGACCGCAGCGTGTGAGATTCTTCAATCGCGTGATGGCGGCTTTGCTCGCGGCGAGTGCGCTCTATCTGCTTGTGGCGTGAAGACGCCGCGCGGCCCACGCATTCAACTGCGATACTGCCCAGGCGTCGCCGCGACCAGCCGCTTGAAGATTCTCTGCAAATGCGCCTGGTCCGCAAAACCGGCGTCGAGTGCGACATCGACAATTACACGTCCGCGCCTGAGTTGCGCGCGGCTGTATTGAATACGCCGGTTGATCAGATAAGCGTGCGGCGTCATGCCATAGCGTTGCTTGAACGCACGAATCAGATGCGACGCGGACAAACCGGCCGCCTCGCAAATGTCCTCCAGCTTCAGCGACCGCGTGCAGTTTTCCGCAATGAATTCCGCCGCGCGCGTGAGTTGGCGGCTCGCGCCGTGATCCGGCAAGACCGCGGGGTTCAGTGTGTTTTGTACTTCGGAGAAAAAGGCGATGGTCGCGCTTTGCTTGTGCAGCATGTCGGCGTCACCGTCAAAAAGAATCGCATGCAGCCGGTTCAAGCCGTTGAACAATCCGGCGTCCGTCGTCATGGTCTGCGAGAACGCGCGAAACGCGTGGTTTTCGCTGAAACCCAACTCATGCTGCAGGCCCGTGAGCCATGCCACATCGACATGCATCATGCGATACGACCAGCGTTGGTCTGCCACCGGATTGCACGCATGCACGTCGTCCGGATTCATCATGACGACTGCGCCCGCGCCGATCCATTCACGCGCGTGGCGATTCAGATATTCGCTGCGGCCGCCGGTGACGGCGCCAATCGAGAAGGTTTCGTGCGAGTGTTTCGCGTAGCAGACGTCGCGACCGTCTTCAATGGAACGCACCTCGATGAACGGCAACGCATCATCGCGCCAGAAGCGCGGCGCAGAAGCGCGTTTCGCTTGAAGTGCCGCCTCCATGATCTCGCCCATTCGCGCGCTCTCCGATATTTGCGTAGGCCTCGCCGAAGCGAAGCCTACGTATCGTAGCCGTCAAACGCACCATCAACAAGCGGACTCACGAACAACCCAAACAGCGCGGCGCACGCAGACGCGCGAAAGACTACTTCGCCGACACGTCGATATTGCCGAGATATTTCGTGGCCAGCGTCTTCACCGTGCCGTCGGCCTGCACCTTCGCGATCGCCGCATTCAAGCGGTCACGCAGTGCCGTATCGCCCTTGCGAATTCCGTATGCAATGCCGCTGCCGAGAATCTTGTCGTCGCGCACCGGTTCGCCGACGAAGGCGTACCCTTCACCGCTCCGCTTCGACAGAAAGCCGGTCTGTCCGGCCGGCGCCAGCACGAGCGTCGCGTCCAGACGCCCCGCCACGAGATCGGTATAAACCTGGTTCTGGTCCTGATACGGCACGACAGTCACGCCCGCCGATTCCCAATGCGCCTTCGCGAAGGTTTCCTGAATCGACGCCTGCAACACGCCCACGCGCTTGCCCTTGAGCGAAGCCGGCGTCGGCAGCAGACCGCTGTCGCGCTTGGCGATCAACTGCGTCGGCACGCGATACACAACGGTGGTGAAATCGATCGCCTGACGGCGCGCGTCGGTCGCGTTCATCGCCGAATTGATCGCGTCGAACTTGCGGCCCTGCAGCGCGGGAATCAGCCCGTCGAACGAGGTCTCGACCCATTTGCACGTCATATGCGCGGCCACGCAAACCGCATTGCCGACGTCGATATCCAAGCCTTGCAACTCGCCGTTCGGGCCTTTCGATTCGAACGGCGGATACTGCGCTTCGAGGCCGAAACGCAGCGTGTCGGCAGCGCTTGCACTTGACGACGCCGCGAGCGACGCGAATGCACAGGCCAACGCCAGAAGAGGCTTGAGCAATTTCATAGCAGGTCCCTTTTCCTTCGATTTTGTTGTCACGCCGCCTTGCGGCGCGCTGATGCGTGCCCGCGCGACGATCATACTGCGTTCAAAAATGCAGCCGCCGCGTGGCGCCGTGTCGTCTTTCCGATCAGATTTCGCAAAGACGCCGCGCGCCTTCGATCAAGGTCGCGTCGTCTTTCGAGAAGCTCAGGCGGATCAAGCCGGAGTCCGTACCATCGGTATAAAACGCCGACAGCGGAATAGCCGCGACACGCGCATCGCGAATCAGGCGCAACACGAAATCGCTATCGCTTTCATCGGAGAAGCCGCGAAAACGCGCGAGCATGAAGAAGCTGCCTTCGCTCGGCAACAACTCGAAGCGCGAATCGCGCAATGCTTCCGTGAGCAGATCGCGCTTCTTCTGATAGAACGCGGACAAGCCGAGGTAGCTTTCGCGATTGGCCAATGCGTCGACGAACGCGTACTGCATCGGCGTATCGGCGGAAAACACCATGAACTGATGGACTTTGCGAATCTCGTCCATCAACGCAGCGGGCGCGAGGCAATAGCCGACGCGCCAGCCGGTCACGTGATACGACTTGCCGAACGACGAGACGATCACGCTGCGTTCCGCGAGTTCGGAATGGCACGCCATGCTCTGATGTTTCGCGCCGTCGAACACCACGTGTTCGTAGACCTCGTCGGCGAGAATCACGATATCGGTGTTGCGCGTAACGGCCTTCAGGCGTTCTATATCGGCCTCGCTGAACACGGTCGCGGTCGGATTGTGCGGCGTGTTGGTGATGATCATGCGAGTCTTCGGCGTGATCGCGGCGGCGACTTCGTCCCAGTTCACGCGGAAGTCGTCCAGCGACAGCTTAATCGGCACGGGCGTGGCGCCTTGCAGCCGCACGATCGGACCATAGCTGTCGAACGAGGGCTCGAAGTAGATCACTTCGTCGCCGGGATGCACCAATGCGCTGATCGTCGAATACAGTCCTTCGCTCGCGCTGGCGATCACGGTGACTTCGCTCGCCGGGTCGTAGCGCACGCCGTACAGCGCGGCAACCTTGTCGGCGAGCGCTTCGCGCAAGGCGGCGATGCCGGCCATCGGCGCGTACTGGTTATGACCGGCGCGCATGGCTTGCGCCACGCCGTCGATCAGTTTGGCGTCCGGCGCGAAATTCGGCGCGCCTTGCGACAGATTCAGCGCGTCGTGCTGAGCGGCCAGTTGGCCGATCACGGTAAAAATCGTCGTGCCTACGTCAGGCAACTTCGAGCGGGCTTGCGTGGCGCTCTGCATAAGGCTTTCTCCCTTTCTCCATCCGGCAGCGGATTCACGGAACAGCCTGCTGCGCGGCGGTCCCTTCCGGTTTGGTGATTAGGCATCAGCCAAAGAACCGTCACAATCGAAACTTTGTCATGCGCGGCATGCATTTACGTCATGGCTCACGCGAAGGCGCGCCGCCACGCGCAAAGCCGGTCTGATCGGTACTTGCGGGGAAGAAACGAGACTGCGTGGAGAACGCGGAAAACTGCTGAGGTATGAAGTAATGTGATGCGGCCGGCCACAAGCGAAGCGTTGTGACCGGCCTCGCCATCTATCAGGCGTCGTCCATCATGCGGACTTTGACTTTCTTGCCCTTCACCTTGCCGGCGCTGAGCTTGCGCAGCGCTTCACGCGCGATGCTGCGTTCCACCGCCACATAGGTCGACATTTCCGTCACGTTGATCTTGCCGATCTGCGAGCCGGCGAAACCCGCCTCGCCGGTCAGCGCGCCGAGCACATCGCCCGGACGGATCTTTTCCTTGCGGCCGCCGAGAATCTGCAGCGTTTCCATGGGCGGCAGCAGTCGCTCGTTGCTCGCCGCGGTGAGTTCGGACAGCTTGTGCCATTCGACCTCGCGCTTTTGCGCCTGTTCGAGACTGCCGACGCGGCCCATCTCGTTCATGCTGGCGAGACTCAGCGCCCAGCCTTCCTGGTCGGCGCGGCCCGTACGGCCAATGCGGTGCACGTGCACTTCCGGATCCGGCGTCACGTCGACGTTGATCACCGCTTCGAGCTGAGCGATGTCGAGACCGCGCGCGGCGACGTCGGTGGCCACCAGCACCGAGCAACTGCGATTGGCGAACTGGATCAGCACCTGATCGCGTTCGCGCTGGTCGAGTTCGCCGTGCAGCGCGAGCGCATGAAAACCCTGCGCGCGCAGCACGTCGAGCAGATCGCGGCATTGCTGCTTGGTGTTGCAGAACGCCAGCGTGCTCACCGGACGATAGTGATTCAGCAGCAGACCGACGGCGTGCAGCCGTCCGTCTTCGGTCACTTCATAGAAACGCTGACGAATCTTGGTGTTGTCATGCCGCTCGGCGAGCTTCACTTCCTTCGGATTGCGCAGGAACTGCTGGCTCAGTTTGACGATGCCTTCGGGATACGTCGCCGAAAACAGCAGCGTTTGGCGCTCTTTCGGGCATTGCTTCACGACGGTGGCGATATCGTCGAAGAAACCCATGTCGAGCATGCGGTCCGCTTCGTCGAGCACCAGCGTGTTGAGCGACTGCAGCGGCAGGCTGCCGCGCTCGAGGTGATCCATGATGCGGCCCGGCGTGCCGACCACGATGTGCGCGCCGTGTTCGAGACTCGCCGTTTGCGGACGCATCGGCGTGCCGCCGCACAGCGTCAGCACCTTGATGTTTTCTTCGGCGCGCGCGAGACGGCGGATTTCCTGCGTGACCTGATCGGCGAGTTCGCGCGTGGGGCACAGCACCATCGCCTGCACGGCGAAGTTGCGCACGTCGAGGCGCGCCAGCAGCGCCAGCGAAAACGCCGCGGTCTTGCCGCTGCCGGTTTTCGCCTGGGCGATCAGATCGTGGCCGGCGAGCGCGATCGGCAAGCTCGCGGCCTGAATCGGCGTCATCTCGACGTAGCCGAGCTGCGTCAGGTTGGCGAGCGTCGCGGGCGGCAGCGGCAGCTGGCTAAACGGCGCGCCGGCGGTGGTGGGACTGTTCATAGGGTGATGACTCGCAAAGCGGATAAGGCGGCTAGGGACAACAATTATTCGGCCATCGGGCCAGTGTCGGGACGGCCTTCCATTTGCTCGTACAGCACCGAGCCGTCGTCTCCGTCGAAGCGCTCGACGTAATTGCGCGCGCCGCACATCGGGCAACGGAACAGGAGGCCCTGCCCTTCGTTCTTGATGACGACGTCCGATTGCTCCCACCGCGCCTGGCAGGACTGGTTTCTACAGGTAAACACGTTTGATTCTCCAACTGGATTCGATTGCTTGTCCGGCGAGCCGTACGGACGGCCCGCCGTGATTAAGACGGGTGCTGCCAAAGTAGCGACGGCTAATGCTCGTCAACCCAGATGCGTATGCCGCGCACGCGGCGCGCTGACATCCATCTCGGTGAGGCCTTGCACGATGCCGCAGTCTTCCACGGCCTGTTCGCCGTGGCACTGCTCGCGCAACGTGGTCAATTGCAACTTCAGCTGCATCAGTTCGTCGATGCGCATGTCGACGTGCGCAATGTGCTCGTCGATCAAGGCATTGATGCCGCCGCAGCCGTCCGCCGGCGCGTCGGTCAGACGCAGCAGCGCACGGATTTCGTCGTGGGTCATGTCGAGCGCGCGGCAATTACGGATGAAACGCAGCCGTTCGACGTGCTTCGCCGTGTAACTGCGGTAATTGGCCTCGGTGCGCTCCGCTTCGGGCAACAAGCCCTCTTTCTCGTAGAAACGGATGGTTTCGGTCGTGCAATGGGCGATTTTCGCCAATTCGCCGATTTTCATGGACCCTCCGGATGGCGGCCTTGACCTTGTAGTGGCTTCAGGGTGTTTACTAGACCACAAATCGAACCAGGAAGCCACCATGCCTCAAGCCGACCACGCCGACGCCGACCGCCTCGAACAGGCGAAAGCCTGTGCGCACGGGCACGAAGGGGACGCGCATGCCCACGACGGCGCGACCTGCGGTCATCGCCACGACGCGCACGATCACGACCATGCCCAAGAAGGCCACAGCCACGCGCCCGCCCACAGTCATGCCGATGCGCCGTGTTGCGGAGCAGGGACAGCAACAGCGGCAACCGTAGCCGCGCCGGCCCCGCTGCCGCCATCCGAAGCCATCGGCAGCAACATGCGCACCGCCATCCGCATCATGCAGATGGATTGCCCGACCGAAGAAGCGCTGATCCGCAAGAAATTCAGCCGCATGCCACACGTGCGCAGCATGGAATTCAACCTGATGCAGCGCGTCCTGACGGTCGTCCACGCGCCCGAGGCGCTCGACTCGATCCTCGCCGCGCTGCGTTCGCTCGACTTCACACCCGAACTCGCGGACGCCGGTCCGGACGCCGCGCCCACGGCCGCACCGCACGCGCCGAGCAAGCCGTGGTGGCCGCTGGCGCTCGCCGGCGTGGCCGCGGCGGCCTCAGAGGCCGCTGGCTGGCTCGGCGCGCCGGCCTGGCTGCCTGCGGGTCTGGCGATCCTCGCCATCCTCTCCTGCGGCCTCACGACGTACAAGAAGGGCTGGCTCGCCATCCGCAACGGCAACCTGAACATCAACGCGCTGATGAGCATCGCCGTGACCGGCGCGCTGATTCTGCGCCAATGGCCGGAGGCCGCGATGGTGATGGTGCTCTTCACCATCGCGGAACTGATCGAGGCGAAGTCGCTCGACCGCGCCCGCAATGCGATCCAGGGTTTAATGCAACTCACGCCTGAACAGGCAAGCGTGCAGCAACTCGACGGCAGTTGGCGGTTAGTGGATCTCAAGGCCATTGCGATCGGCGCGGTGGTTCGCGTGAAGCCGGGCGAGCGGATCGCACTCGACGGCGAAATCGTCGCGGGCCGCTCGAGCGTGGATCAGGCGCCGATCACCGGCGAAAGTCTGCCGGTCGATAAGGCCGTGGGCGACGCGGTGTTCGCCGGCACGATCAATCAGACCGGCTCGTTCGACTATCGCGTCACCGCCGCAGCCAGCAACACGACACTCGCGCGCATCATCCACGCAGTCGAGCAAGCGCAAGGCACCAAGGCGCCGACGCAGCGTTTCGTCGACCAGTTCGCCCGCGTCTATACGCCGATCGTGTTCGCCGTCGCGCTTGCCGTGGCCGTCGTGCCGCCGCTGCTGTTCGGCGGATCGTGGCAGGCGTGGGTCTACAAGGCGCTGGTGATGCTGGTGATCGCGTGTCCGTGCGCGCTCGTGATCTCGACGCCGGTGACCATCGTCAGCGGTCTCGCCGCGGCGGCCCGCAAAGGCATTCTGATCAAAGGCGGCGCCTATCTCGAGCAAGGCCGTAAGCTGACGCGGCTCGCGCTCGATAAAACCGGCACGCTCACTCACGGCAAGCCCGTGCAGACCGAGTTCGAAATACTCGTTGAGATCGACGCCCTGCGTTGCCGCACGCTTGCGGCGAGTCTCGCGGGGCGCTCCGACCATCCTGTCTCGACGGCGATTGCGACGGCAGCCAAGGCCGATGGCCTGGCGCACATCACAGTCGGCGCCTTCGAGGCAATCGCGGGACGCGGCGTGCGTGGCGAGATAGATGGCGTGCCGTACTGGCTCGGCAATCATCGGCTGATCGAAGAACTGGGGCGCTGTTCCGCGTCGCTCGAATCGCGGCTGGATGCGCTCGAAAGTCAGGGCAAGACCGTCGTGATGCTGGTGGACGCCGAACGCGTGCTCGCGCTGTTCGCGGTCGCCGATACGGTGAAGGAGACGAGCCGCGCGGCCATCGCCGAATTGCAGCGGCTCGGCGTGAGCACCGCCATGCTCACCGGCGACAATCCGCACACGGCCGCCGCGATCGCGCAGCAGGTCGGTATCGACGAAGCGCGCGGCGATCAGTTGCCGGAAGACAAGCTGAACGCAGTCGCACGGTGGTCGGACGACGGCGCGACGGTCGGCATGGTCGGCGACGGCATCAACGACGCGCCTGCCCTGGCGCGCGCCGACATCGGCTTTGCGATGGGCGCGATGGGCACCGACACCGCGATTGAAACCGCCGACGTCGCGCTGATGGACGACGACCTGCGCAAGATCCCGTCGTTCATTCGCCTGTCGAAGGCAACGCATTCTGTGCTGGTGCAGAACATCACGCTCGCGCTGGGCATCAAGAGCGTCTTCCTCGTGCTGACCGTGATCGGTCTGGGCACGATGTGGATGGCCGTGTTCGCCGATGTGGGTGCGAGTCTGCTGGTGGTGGCGAACGGGTTGCGGCTGTTGCGCAAGTGAACGCGCGCCCGCAGGTAGCGACTGCGCGACGCGCGCCTTGAAGTCAATGCGCGAAAGTACGGTGATGCGAACCGATCGCGGCCCTCAACGTATCCGAGGGCCGCATGCCGAAGAGCTTCCGGTAATCGGTTGCGAACTGGCTCAAGTGCCAGAAGCCCCACGCCGCCGCCACATCCTGCACCGAGCGTGATTCACGCGACGCATTCGACAGATCGCGCCGCGCGCCATTCAGACGGATTGCGCGTAGATACGTGGCGGGCGCCATGCCGAGCACGTCCTGAAAGCAGTACTGCAGCGTGCGCCGGCTCACATGCAGTTGCTCGCACAACTCCGGAACGCTCACTGCCCGCTCGCGATTGACCAGCACATAGTCGCGCGCTTCGGACACAATCGATTGACGGCGTGGACGCGCCGGCATCGCGACCGACTCCGACGCTGACAACGCGCCGACGTCGAAGAGCGAAGCCAGCACCGACGCCTGCAGATTGTTGCGCGCGACCGAAGAGAGCGGTGTGCCGCGCGCCGCACCATCGTCGAGCAATTGACGCAGCGTGGCGCACAACTGCTGTTTGCGAGCCATGCCGATGGGCACGACTTGCGTGTTCGGCACATGCTCGGCCAGACCGACGCGCTCCACTTCCGCGGCGTAACGGCGCAGCACTTCGCCTTTGACCACCACGCCAAAAATCTCGTAACCCGCCGAGGTCAGCAGTTCGAATTCGATGCCGCCTGGACGAAACGCGAGCGCGTCGCCGGCAATCACCTGAGCGTCGATGCGCCCCGAACCCGCGGGGCAAGTCGGGATACCGAACCAGTACGCGTCCTTTTGCACCTCGCAGGTTTGCCGCAGCGTGTGGCTGGTCGTTTCGACGAACACCTGCATGTGATCGAGACACAGCTCCGTCAGGCCGCCGACAAAAAATCCGGCCGTCAACTGGTCGTAGGTCTGGCTCCAGCCATGAAGATTGCGCGCCTGTTCGTCGGCGTCGTGCGCGACGCAAGTCTGCACACGGAAGCTCGGCTGCGGCGTGAGCGTTGGACCGGACGGGGTGTCGCTGAGAGTGTCGATCGTCATACCGGATCTGCCCAAATGGAATATCGAGGAGGATCGAAGGCAAAAGGAAGGCAATTCCCATGCCGAACGAGTCCTATGCCGGCTCACGCCTTTGTATCGACAGAGATCAAAGCCAGTGTTCAATGGATGAACAGCGCTGCCGACTCTGCTCAGAAACGACACGCTCACCTTGCGCCGATTGAACAGCGTGACACCACGTACCGTGCGCGAGTGCCTGCTACGTGTGCACGGATCACCTGCGCGGTGCATTGGCACACTTCTGGCTCTAGCATCTCGCGGCTAAGCGATATATCGAGCCGAATATAGCCCATTCAAACATGTGAGGAGCACACAGATGAATCACGCAGAGATGCAATTTCTGACCACTGAATTTCCGTACAAGAAGCAGTATGCGAATTTTATCGGCGGCGAATGGGTGAAGCCTGTAGGCGGCGAGTACTTCGACAACGTGTCGCCGATCACCGGTGAAGCTTTCACGTCGATCCCACGTTCGCGCGAAGCCGACGTCGAACTCGCGCTCGATGCGGCACATCGCGCGAAAGCCGCCTGGGGAAAAACCTCCGCCGGCGACCGGTCGAACATTCTGATGCGCATTGCCGACCGAATGGAAGCGAACCTGCAACGTCTCGCCGTGGCCGAGACGATCGACAACGGCAAGCCGCTGCGCGAAACCATGGCCGCCGATATTCCGCTCGCCATCGACCACTTCCGCTACTTCGCCGGCGCCGTGCGCGCGCAGGAAGGTTCGATCTCCGAGATCGATCACGACACCGTCGCGTATCACTTTCATGAACCGCTCGGCGTGGTCGGCCAGATCATTCCGTGGAATTTCCCGATCCTGATGGCCGTATGGAAGCTCGCGCCCGCACTCGCTGCCGGCAACTGCGTGGTGCTCAAGCCGGCCGAGCAAACGCCCGCTTCGATTCTCGTCCTCGTTGAACTGATTCATGACCTGTTGCCCGCAGGCGTGCTGAACGTGGTGAACGGCTTCGGTCTCGAAGCCGGCAAGCCGCTCGCTTCCAGCAAGCGCATCGCCAAGATCGCGTTTACCGGCGAGACCACGACCGGCCGTCTGATCATGCAGTACGCGAGCCAGAACATCATTCCGGTGACGCTCGAACTCGGTGGCAAAAGCCCGAATATTTTCTTCGACGACGTGATGAACGCCGACGACAGCTATTTCGACAAGGCGCTCGAAGGCTTCACGATGTTCGCGCTGAATCAGGGCGAAGTGTGCACGTGTCCGTCGCGCGTATTGATCGATGAAAAGATCTACGACCGCTTCATGGAACGTGCGCTCAAGCGCGTCGCGGCGATCACGCAAGGGCATCCGCTCGACATCAGGACGATGATCGGCGCGCAGGCCTCGCAGGAACAGCTGGAAAAGATCCTCTCGTATGTCGACCTCGGCAAACAGGAAGGCGCCGAATGCCTGATCGGCGGCGAACGCAATGCGCTCGACGGTGAATTGAGCAAAGGCTATTACGTGAAGCCGACTGTGTTCCGCGGCCACAACAAGATGCGCATCTTCCAGGAAGAAATTTTCGGACCGGTCGTCTCCGTCACGACGTTCAGGACCGAAGAAGAAGCACTCGAAATCGCCAACGACACGCTCTACGGTCTCGGCGCCGGCGTATGGACGCGCGACGGCACGCGCGCGTATCGCTTCGGCCGGCAGATTCAGGCAGGCCGCGTGTGGACCAACTGCTATCACGCCTATCCGGCGCATGCGGCATTCGGTGGCTACAAGCAATCGGGCATCGGACGTGAAAACCACAAGATGATGCTCGACCACTATCAGCAGACCAAGAACCTGCTGGTCAGCTATAGCGACAAGCCGCTCGGTTTCTTCTAAGCGTCGCGTTCCTGTTCGAGCGGGCCGCATTGCGCGGCTCGCTCTTTTTTCTGCGAGGGCATGTGATGGCTGATGAGAAAGAAGTTGCCCGCGTAATCGCAACGCCGGCCGCTGTCGAGTTGATCGACAAGTTGCGCGCGGAGCATGGCGAGGTGCTGTTCCATCAATCCGGCGGATGCTGCGACGGCAGCGCGCCGATGATGTTTCCTCAAGGTGAGTTCATGGTCGGCTCGTCCGATGTCAAACTCGGCACGATTGCGGGCGTGCCGTTCTACATGAGCGAATCGCAGTTCGAATACTGGCAGCACACGCAGTTGATCATCGACGCGGTGCCGGGAAATGGCGGAATGTTTTCTCTGGAGCGGCCCAGTGGTTTACGGTTCTTGACGCGCTCCCGTCTTTTCGAGGACGAAGAGAATGCGTGGCTGGAGACGCATCCGGTGGAACGCGTCGACGCTTGATCGTTTTATGGCGTGCTTGATTTTGAATCATCGCTGACGGCGGGTGCCGCTGGTGTCTCCGCCAGCAGCGCATCGCTGTCGTCTTTCAGGCCGACGCCGGTCAGACCCAAACGCCTTGCATGCGTCAGCAGATAGTGCAGCTTGTGCGCGGCCAACGGATAGTCGAGTCCCTCTGGACGCACATTCGAAATGCAGTTGCGTTGCGCGTCGCTACAGCCTACTTTCGGCGCGTACGTCAGATAGATACCGAGGCTATCGGGCGAACTCAAACCTGGCCGCTCACCGATCAGCATCACCACCAACTTTGCATTGAGCAACTCGCCGATCTCGTCACCCAACGCGACGCGCGCCTGACGCGCGACCACGATCGGGCCGATCTTCCAGTCCGCGAGGCGCGGAACGACGGCTTGCAGCAACGGGATCGATTGCTTCGATGCGGCGAACGCCGAAAGACCATCGCCGATCACGAAGACCACTTCGGGCGAATCGTTCTGCACCGCCACCAGCGCCACGCGACTCTCTTCCGATAAACGCCGCCCAAGATCCGGACGCCGCAAATAATGCTCGCGATCCGGCGCGGCGCTATGCACGTCGAACGTCTTGAAGTTTTGCGCGCGCAATTGCTCGTGCAGCACCTCGGTATCCAGCGGATGATGCACAGCGTCGCGCGCCTGCGCGTGCGACAGGTTGAACGCGAGCAGCGGCGCGGTCGGCAAACTATTGCCCGCGCGGCCCAACGCGATGCGCGCGTTGGTGAACTGCCGCAGCGCGTTCCAGGGATTCTTTTCGAGGAAGTCGCTCATGCAATGCCCATCCAGTCGCGCGCGCCTTCCAGCAACGGTTGTTGCGTCGATGCGCTCAGCAACGCGCCGCGCGCGTCCGTGATCTGCATCGACTCGAGCCATTCTTCGAATTCCGGCGCGCGGCGCAAGCCGAGTACGTCGCGCACGTACAGCGCGTCGTGGAACGACGTGCTTTGATAATTGAGCATGACGTCGTCAGCGCCCGGAACGCCCATGATGAAGTTGATGCCCGCAACGCCCAGCAGCGTGAGCAGGTTGTCCATGTCGTCCTGATCGGCTTCCGCATGGTTCGTATAGCAGATGTCGCAACCCATCGGTACGCCGAGCAGTTTGCCGCAGAAGTGATCTTCGAGGCCGGCGCGCGTGATCTGTTTACCGTCGTACAGATATTCCGGTCCAATAAACCCGACTACCGTGTTCACCAGGAACGGATTGAACTTGCGCGCGACCGCATAAGCGCGCACTTCGCATGTCTGTTGATCCACGCCGAAATGCGCATCCGCCGACAACGCGCTGCCTTGACCGGTTTCGAAGTACATCAGATTATTGCCGACCGTACCGCGCTTTAACGAAAGCCCCGCTTCATACGCTTCCTGCAGCAGCGCGAGCGAAATGCCGAAGCCCGCGTTCGCTTTCTCCGTGCCCGCAATCGACTGAAACACCAGATCGACCGGCGCGCCTTTTTCGATTGCGGCAATCGTGTTGGTGACGTGGGTCAGCACGCACGATTGCGTCGGCACCTGGTAGCGTTGGCGGAAGTCGTCGATCATCAGCAACAGCTTGGTGATCGCGGCAAGATTGTCGCTCGCCGGGTTGATGCCGATCATCGCGTCGCCGCAGCCGTACATCAGGCCGTCGAGCATCGAGGCAGCGATGCCTTTGACGTCGTCGGTCGGGTGATTAGGTTGCAAACGCACCGACATGTGCCCCGGTAAGCCGACCGTGTTGCGAAAGCGCGTAATCACCGGACGTTTACGCGCCGCCGTGATCAGGTCCTGATTGCGCATCAGCTTGGATACCGCCGCGACCATCTCCGGCGTCAGGCCCGCGGTGATACGCGTGAGCGCGTCGGCATCCGTCGTGCTGCTCAGCAGCCAGTTGCGAAAATCGCCGACCGTGAGGTGAGAGATCTCAGCGAACGCCTGAGGCGAATGATCGTCGATCACGAGACGCGTGACTTCGTCGCTTTCGTAGGGAATCAGCGCTTCGTTAAGGAAAGTGCGTAGCGGCACCTGCGCGAGCGCCATCTTGGCCGCGACGCGTTCTTCCTCGCTCGCCGCCGCCACGCCCGCGAGCTGGTCGCCGGAACGCTGCGGGCTGGCCTTCGCCAGCAGGGTTTTCAGATCCGCAAAGCGATACGTGCGGCTGCCGATCGTCTCGGTGTAGCTCATCTTTACGACTCCATCGCCGCTGCTCGCGCAGCGGCTCGATCCGTCATTCCTCGAGCAAGGCGTCCGCCGGCGCGGCTTCGCGTTGATGGCGCGTCATCAGGAAGTAGACGTAGCCCAGCGCGAGAAAGATTGCGAACACGATCGCCACCAGAAAATTGAAGTAGATCATCGTCGCCAGACAGATGACCGCCGCCACCAGTGCGAACGCCGGAAAGACCGGAAACAGCGGCGCGCGGAACGGGCGCTCCATATTCGGTTCGGTGCGGCGCAGCTTGAACAGCGACAACATGCTGATGATATACATCACGATAGCGCCAAATACCGACATCGTCACGATGTTCGCTGTCAGCGTCTGGCCGCCGAACTGAATCAGCTCGTCGCTGTAGATCGCGGCGATGCCGACCACGCCGCCCGCAATGATCGCGCGATGCGGCGTCTTGAAGCGCGGATGCACTTTCGAGAGCCATTCCGGCAGATAGCCCGCGCGAGCCAGCGCGAAGATTTGCCGCGAATAGCCGAGGATGATGCCGTGAAACGACGCGACCAGTCCAAACAGTCCGAGCCACACCAGCATATGCATCCAGCCGCTATGTTCGCCGACGATGTATTTCATCGCCTGCGGCAGCGGATCGTTGATGTTGGACAGCTTGGTCCAGTCGCCTGCCGCGCCGGCAAACACCATCACGCCGATGGCAAGCACCACCAGCGTCAGAATGCCGGCGACATAGGCAATCGGAATCGAACGCTTCGGGTTTTTGGCTTCTTCGGCAGCCATCGCCACGCCTTCGATCGCGAGGAAAAACCAGATGGCGAATGGAATCGCCGCGAACATGCCGTGAAACGAACCCATGCTGAAGGTGTCGGCGCCGGACCAGCCGCCCTTGGTGAAGTTCGACCACTGAAAGCCGGGCGACACGACGCCCATGAACACCAGCAGTTCGAAGATCGCAAGCAGCGTCACGCACAGCTCGAACGCCGCGGCGATCTGCACGCCGACGATATTCAGCGCCATGAAGACGAGGTATGCGCCCATCGCGGCGTGTTTCGGCTCGAGACCGGGAAACTGCACGTGCAGGTACGCGCCGATCGCAAGCGCGATGGCCGGCGGCGCAAACACGAATTCCACCAGCGTCGCCGCGCCGGCCAAATAACCGCCGGTCGGTCCGAAGGCGTGACGGGCGTAGGCGAACGGACCGCCCGCATGCGGAATGGATGTGGTGAGCTCGGTGAAACTGAAAATGAACGTCGTATACATCGCGGCAATGAAAATCGCCGTGATGACGAAGCCGAGCGTGCCGGCGCTTGCCCAGCCATAGCTCCAGCCGAAATATTCGCCGGAAATGACGAGGCCGACCGCGATGCCCCACAGTTGCCACGTGCCGAGCGTCTGCTTCAACTCGTGATGCGTGACTTTGCCGACGTGCTGATTTGTGGACTCTGATTTCATCGGACGCTCCCTGATGGTGCCAGCAGCCCGACGCCGCAAGGCTTTGCGGTGCACGGACGGACAGGCTTCAGCCGATAGTAGTGAGCCATTATTCGAGGTGTTATCGAAATTCGGCAAAGTTCTGGGCGGCTCAGTGTCAGTGCGCACTTAATTGCGCATTGCGTTAACCGGGCATTCGAGTGAAGTTCGCAGGATTTGGTAAATGGGGACGTGGTAATTTTCTCCGCATCCATTCGACAATATTTGTGCTCATTTTCTATTCACCCAGCCATGAATGAATCAGGTAATCGGGCTCGCTACGAAACCCGGCTCGGCCGAGTGCTCGACCATATTTACGATCATCTCGATGAGCCGCTGGACATTCATCGTCTGGCGGAAATCGCCTGTCTGTCGCCGTATCACTGGCATCGGATTTATCAGGCGATGTATGGCGAGACGGTGGCCACCACAGTGCGACGTTTACGGCTGCATCGCGCGGCGGGTTATCTGGCGAACGGTTCCATGCCGATTGCGGAAATCGCCGAGCGCTCCGGCTACAGCAGTCTGCAATCTTTTTCCCGCACCTTTCGTGCGGCGTTCGGCGTGCCGCCGGCGCAGTATCGCAAGCAAGGCACCCATAGCCGGTTTCGTCCGG
Organism: Paraburkholderia phytofirmans; assembly: GCF_046028095.1. Classification (GTDB taxonomy): domain Bacteria; phylum Pseudomonadota; class Gammaproteobacteria; order Burkholderiales; family Burkholderiaceae; genus Paraburkholderia; species Paraburkholderia phytofirmans_A. The sequence goes on along the minus strand of NZ_JAQQDJ010000001.1, from coordinate 354,836 downwards.
CGCTATCAGGAGACGATCAAATGACAATGCGTGAAGTGGTGATTCGTCACGTGGAGCCGATGGAGGTTTTGTCGGTCGATCACGTTGGACCGTATATGCAGATCGGCAAGGCGTTCGATGCGTTGTTCGGTTGGCTCGCGAAACATAATTTACTTGCCGGTCAGATGCGTATGGTCGGCGTTTACTACGACGATCCCGGCGTTGTTGCGGAGAGTGAGTTGCGGTCGAAGGCTGGGGTGTTGTTGCCGCATCCGGTTCAGGCATCTGTGACGGTGAGTCCGCCGGTTTCGGTGGCGCATGTGAAGGGGGGCGAGTACGCGGTGTTGCGGCACCAAGGACCCTATAGCGATATGCGTGCCGCGTATGAGTGGCTATATGGGACGTGGCTCGTGCAGTCCGGGCGGGAAGCGGCGGATGCGCCGGTGTTCGAGGAGTATTTGAATAGCCCGAAGGATACGGCGCCCGCGGATCTCATTACGGAGATCTGTTTACCGCTGGCTTGAGCGTATGCCTGCCCGGCTCTGCTCGCTTGTGCAGCGTACCGCGCGGGTGCCTCTCTGGTTTTTATAGTCTTTGTATATGTATACGTAGTAATAGTTAACAAGCCTCGCATCCTGCTGTGGATAACCTGAAACTTCGTATACGGATCAAGGCACTGCGGAATCGATAACCCTGCGGAGCGTGCGCGGACAGGAACACGGAGCCAGGGACAACTTTTGTGCGGCCTGGCGACGTCGCGTTTTTATCAAGGTTTCACCCACAACGTGTCAGGTGGCTTGTACAGGAGTTGTCCAGAGGGGGGTGTGGATAACTAGGAGGGCTTGAGGTCGCGCAATCGCATCTCGTTGGTTCTGCACGAACATGCGCTGTGTCAGTTCTGTTTGACGACGCAACCGTCAGATTGTCGCCGTCCATCTATGGCGAAAAATCGCTTCGTACGTCAACGCGTTGACAAGCTCCGCGCGACTCGCTTATCGTCGCCACGCGGGACGGCTGGTCAAGCACGCCTGGAGGCAGGCCACATCGGTTCCGGGCACTACGGGGCTACCCCGTGGATCAACACTACTCCGCAGTTCGTCGCATGAGCCTCAGTTGCGCGTCGCGCAAGTCCGCTCACGCAGCACAAGACGCGTTGACTGGCTGTCCTGCCTTCCTTTGCTATGTCCTTATCTTCGCTGCAGCACGCCACCTACGCGATTGCCGATGCCATGCTGGCCGGCCCGGCTGAGCCTGTCGGAATGGTCGAGCGGATGACGCTTGTGCTGGGCGAGAGCGCCGGATGGATGGAAGGATTGGCGCGCCATGTGGCGAAGAGATTTGCTGCGCGGTGGGATAGCGTTGGGCGCAAGGAGTTATCGACGGTCGTGGCCGGGATGCCCGGCTTCGTGTCAGCGTGGCGCAGCGAGCAGCCGCCGAGAGTGGTTCGCGTGCTGACGCGGCCGCCGTTTCAGCGTCCGCCTCCGCCGTGGTTGCACGACGTGGCGTTGCCTCAATTGCCGACGCTCGGCGATCTGGCCGCGTGGCTGGAAATCGAGCCGGACGAATTGCACTGGTTTGCCGATCGCTGGCGCGTGCCGGCACACAGCGCGGCGACGCCGCTTCATCACTATTCGTACAAGGCGATCGAAAAGCGCGATGGTCGATGTCGGATCATCGAGGTTCCCAAGCCGCGGTTGCGGGTTTTGCAACGCAAAGTGTTGTCGGGTTTGCTCGACCGTATTCCAGTTCATGATTCTGTGCACGGGTTTCGACGTGGCCGGAATATCGTGACTTTTGCCGCGCCGCATGTGGGTAAAGCGGTGGTGATGCGTTTTGATCTGACCGATTTCTTTGCGTCAGTTCATGCGGGGCGTGTTTACTCCGTTTTTTACGCTTTGGGTTACCCGCCGGCCGTTGCAAAGGCACTGACTGCTCTGTGTACCAATCGCATCCCGAGCAGCCGCTTGCTCGCGCCGGATGTGCGCGACCGGATCGATTGGCGGGAGCGGCAGCGCTATCGGAACCGGCATTTGCCGCAGGGCGCGCCGACGTCACCGGCGTTGGCAAACCTGTGCGCGTTTCGGCTCGATCTTCGGCTTGCGGGTCTGGCGCGTTCGGTCGGGGCGACTTACACGCGGTATGCGGATGACCTGGCGTTTTCCGGTGACGACAATCTTGCGCGTATAGCGGAGCGCTTAACCGTTCGCGTTGCGGCGATTGCCATTGAAGAAGGGTTTTCTGTCAATCTGAGGAAGACGCGCGTGATGCGAAGTGGTGCGCGGCAACATCTGGCCGGGGTTGTGGTCAATAGCCATGCGAATGTGGCGCGGCCGGATTTTGATGCGTTGAAGGCTGTGTTGACCAATTGCGTGCGGCATGGGCCACGCTCGCAGAATCGGGATGGTCATCAGGACTTTCGCGCGCATCTTGCGGGGCGTGTCGCGCATGTTGCGATGGTGAATGCGGTGAGAGGGGCGAAGCTGAGAGCTTTGCTCGAGCGGATCGAATGGGATGAAGAGAGCTAAGTTCGGACGAACTGATTAGAAAAATACCACTGCGCATCTATCGTTTCATGAAATGCGTGTTGTCGTTACCTGGTATAAGCAATGGTGAGTGTGACTATCATCGACCTCGGGTCGATGCGAACCGATAGGCTCCACCCGCAATGGATGTGTCCATGATTCTCAAGAAGCTTTCGCCGCTGGATGGCATATGCCCCCGAGACCCGCCGAACTCCAAGGGGATCGTCAGTTCTCGGTGGAGTTTGCTCGCGCAATTCGAAAAATGAACCGACACGGCAGGTCGAATGCGTCGAGCTCGTGATAGCGGCGAACAACGTGACCGTTTTTTACGCCGAGGCGCTGCTCGTCGCGACACCTGCCACGCGTCTAGTTGACGGAAAGAAGCCGCCGAAGCTGACCGGCGTCACCCCTGAACAGATGGCGAAGACGGAGCGGGAGATGAGCAACCTGCAGGGGCAATACAAACTTGTCGAGCAGACCTACGGACAGGATTTGCTGAACCCGGTGCTCGCAAAGGGATATCTCGCCAGACTCGTGGAGAATGACCTCGTAGCTCAATACCTGCGGCAACGTCAGCCAGACCTGCTGGCTGAGTTCGAAACGATCGTCGAGACGGCTTCGCTTGAACAGCAGCAATTCAGCGCCTAGCACAGTAAAACTCGCCGTCATCGACATCAAAAGCGGGCGAAAAAACCATGCTTGGTGTCCGTTCGCTCGATCTTCGTCCCCGCGTCGATATACACGTCGACCCGGCTATAGGGTGGCTTGATGTCTACACCGTCGCGACTCGCAAAAGGCAAACTCACTTCAATCCACGCATCCCGCGATGCAAACATGGGCGTATAGAATTTTTCAGTCTGCCCGGGTACCAGTTCACCGCGAGTAATCTGATCATTTTCGTTCAGGAAATAGACCACCCGCTTCTGCGCGGCGGCCGAGTAGTGCAGCACGATCACCGGCCGGCAGAAAAACCAGGCAGCCAGCGCGAATGCGCACAGCAAGACAATCCATTTAATTCGTCGAGAAAGCATTTGCTAGTCGGTCACTGGGAGCATTGATGCGGCCTCTTGGCCGCAGCGTCACCCGCGCCCCAAGGCATGGGCACGGCAGATATCTTGCGAAGCAGAAGGTCAGTTGCTAACTCGTTCGGCTTCGCGGAGGCATAGAGATCAATGCCGAGTTGGATCGAAATATGATCAGGCACATCGTCAGCGCTGCTCGGCCATGTGCCGTTTTGCGGATGATTCTGCATGTTCGGCCAGCGTCCGTGAGAAAAATCGCGACTAGCATCACTGGCAGCCTGCGCGAGACCGGCACCGCCAATCAGCTCACTCGTGCTGAAGCCGACCGCCACGCCGACATAGCCATAATGAATGTTCGACCAGATATCGTAAAAGTAGTCGTCCTGTCCATATTTCTGCCAGCCGCGCTTGAAATTTCCTTTTGCTTGCAGTGCATGGCGGATGATAGGTTTGTGGTCCCAGGGACAATTCGGCGCGACCCGATCCGCCCACATCTGGTATGCGGCAAGCTTTTGCCCTGCAGCCATGCCGTAAAAGTCGGGCATCCCGCCAAGCTTTGCGTACCATGGCAGGGCGCTCCACTTCGCCGTTTCCGCGGCCGGATTAAAACGATTTGCCTCCGCAATCTTCCTTCCTTCGGCCGTGAACGGATTTTTCTTCATCTCGTTCACGATGAATTCCGCTACGGCAACGGCATCGTTCGGATCGGAACAAAGCCAGACTTCCTTTGGGTCGACGTCGGCGATCGGCGTCGTCTGAAACGCAGCGACAAAACGCATTGGTTTGCCGTCGTGCCCGACAATCGTCACTCCGGATCCTCCACATAAACACGCACATATTCCCTTTCGAGAGTTTGCGCTAGCAGGTGCGTCGTGCCGTGCGCGTCGGTGACGCCATGTTCGACGGCGCCGGACTCCCGCACAATGGCGTACGCCACGTTCGCAAGGGGATTGCCACTGCCAGTTCCGCGCAGCACGTAGTGGTCGTCGTACTTGCCCGGCTGCCAGTTGCCGTCCGAGTCTTGAAAGAAGGCCGTGGGAATCGCGCCGCCCCCCGCCTCTATCCCGTGTGAGTCGTTAAGCGTTGAAAGCAGGGGACACCCCGCCGAAGTCGCATCACAGTGGACGGCCTTACGCCTTCCGCCCGGCAGCGTTGCGTTGCTGGCCCCTGCGACCACGTGGCAGCGCCTGGTGCACGACATAGCCGCGCCATCGAACGCGAGTTGCTGGCCGTGGCTGCTGAAAGTCGGATCTCCTTCCGTGACCGTCGCACCACATGCTGCGCGGTCGCCCTGGCGAATCCAGCCGCGGACTTTCATAACCCATTCACTCCTGAACAGAAGCTTTTTGGATGCGCCGCGCCCGAACTGTGTTCGGGGCCAACGGCGAGATTACCACCGAGGACGACGCTTGCATGGGCAACAAACTTATTTGGCTGTGCATGCGTTGAAGAACATTTCGACGCTACTCAGCGATAAGGGACGCTCGTCTTTCACAAAGGTGATCGAAAGCCTGGTCAGTTGCTGCGACATCACGCACGCGCCAGCGGGCACGTCATAGTTGACTTCCTGAACGCATTCGTCTTTCGGAAAGCGCTTGGATGTGCGCAGATTGTTGACTGACGGCTTGCCACCTCTGAGCTGCCCCCTCATATAGGTGAAGTCCGGCTTCTCAAATGCAAAGCCGGAAAACAGATCCTTGTTGTCGTTAAACGTGCGGATCAGCCAGTCGATCTTGTCTCCCGTCGGCCTCCCCCCTTGTTCCAGTCGGCGTCCCTCTGGCGCATTGGTGAGCAATTCGAATTTCGACTTGTCCACATATCTGGCGAACGCATTGGCGTCTGGAAAATGCGCGAAAAAATCCCGCTGCAAGGTCTGCAGATCAGCGGTTGTAATGCAACTTTCCTGAGGATGGGCGAACGCTGCGTTGCATGCGCAGAGGGCCGATAGCAGAAGTGCTGCGGCAAGCGATCTTTGTATTGCCTTAACGTGTTCCATGACCTTTGGGATCTTTGATGTGATGAAGTTTATTGAGTTCTTCGGCACTTGCTTCGGGCAACTGCACGCCTTTCCTGATTTCTTCCTGCGCGAAAGGAAGGTAGGTCAGCGGAACATAGAACCCGTGCATAGCCGATGTTGCGAAATCGGTGAAGTCAATAGTGCCGCCGAACGTGCCATGACCTCCCTGATTGCCGCCAAGCACCACCAGTTTCTTTTTCCTGGAATCGTGACCGTACACAAACATCACGTGTCCCATGTTAGCGAGCACCGCGATGCAACCGTAAACTGGCTCCTTGACCTGTGGAAAGTTGGGGTCACCGACGAATTTTCGCGCACGGTGCCGATCGTCCCGCTTCGTCACCATGCTCCGTCCGTCCTGTTTCATAACCCAGTTGACGAAAGCGGCGCACCAGGCATTGTCGCTGCCATTCAGACTCTTGATCCAGTTCTTCGGATCGACCAGGTCGTGATAGTTCATGGTCTTCGTAATCACGCTTTCGTCTGCGCCGCCCCAACGCTCCGCTTCCTTGATGGCGATGCTCATCCACGGCGCGCGCGGCTGGTCTGGCGGGACGAGAGCGGCAGGGCGACCTAGACCTTCCTGAGTGCGCGTTTGAATGGTCGGTGTACCCTCGCGCGCGGCGGGTGCTGTGACAGACGCTGCGCCGGATCCGGGTGCCGATGAAGAAGCCGCGCTAGGCGCGGCTTCCGTGGCCGGGTTCGAAGAAGCCGCTGGCGAACTGGCAAGCACTGCAGGCGCCGCGGCCGCTGAAGTTGACTGCGCTGCCGCTGCGGGCTTGGCTTCAAGTGCAGACACAGACACTTCCGTGTGCACGTCTGCGCTTTTCGAATCCGCCGCCGGTACGGGCGCCGGACCGGTTGCACCAGTAGCCTTGGAAGATACCCCACGCGCACCTCCACTGCCTGACGGACTGGCGGCATGGGGCGCGGCTGCACCAGCCGCACCACCGTAAATCATCAGCGTCTTTCCGACGATGATCAGATCGCTGTGCAGTTTGTTGTCTTCTTTCAGTTTTCCCACGCTGGTTTTGAAGCGTGTTGCGATCTTTGACAGCGTGTCGTGCGGCTCGATCCGATACTCGAACGGCGCGCGTTTGGCCGCCGTTACCTCGCCTCGCGGGACGTGCGGCGCAGTCGCCCCGTGCGCGACGAACAGGTCGCGCACTAGCAGGAACGACTTCGAGCCGTCTGGCAGGCCAATACTCGTTACTTTTTGCCACTCATCGCGCGTGTTCGCCATCAACACATCGATACTGCTACCGGTGTAGGGAATCGCCGGTAAGGCGCCCGCCGCATTAGTGGTGAGCTTGGATTCTTTGCCGTTTTGCCGAACGATGACCGACTGGTTGGGTATGGGTCGCGCACCGTCGGACAAGGAAACTCTGGCCGCTTTCACCCACTTTTCGGAGCGGGTGGCCACATTGCCATGGTAGCCCTCGAAAGTCTCGATGCTGTCCATGACCTTTTCGAGTTGTGCATCGGTCAGGGTACCGAGTCGGGTGTCGGCGGCAACACCAGTGCGCTCGGAGACCGAGCGAATGTATCGGTCTGGGTCGTTGTGGTCGCTTTGTGGCGCGAACTTTGGAATTGCTTGAGCCAGCGTTCTTTGGGCATATGAGTCGGGGTCGCGCAGCAGGCGTTTTAGTTCTGCGCGGCCCGTCGCATAGTCGGGAAATATCAGGAACTGCTTGCCGTCGCGCATGGTGGCGCGACCGATGTGTGTTGTGATGACCCGCCTGCTGGGCGGCCGCATGTTGCCCGGATTGTTGAAGCGCCACGCAGGATTACCGCCGGTGCGCAGCAAGTGTTCGCCATTGTCCGCGACGAATTCGGCCGTCTTGATATCAAGATGATACGTCGCGCTCACGAACTTTGGTGCCATGTCCTTCCCCTATTGCAGGCCGCTTGCGTTTTCGCTGAGCGCCTTTTCTACCGTGTAGCGCTTCGCCTTTGCGTAGTGAACGGCTTTCGCGAACTGAAACGAATAAGCCCAATCTCCGTCGTAGCCTGTAACCAGCTTATAGACCCGCACAGTGACGGGTGCTGGGGCAGAGGCATCTTCTGTGGTGTTTTTTTCGCCGATCAGCAGCCAGGTATTTTTTTGTTTCGTGACAAGAGTGGCGTCCTGAATGGCCTCGTCGCCCGTGCTCGATTCCGTGATGGTTAGTCTGAATTTCGAAGAGTCCTTACTATCGACTACGGGTACCTGGTACAGAGTCTTGTCACGCATACTTTCTAGATAGAACGTGTAGTTCAGGTAGGTCTGAACCGCGTTATCCGTCATTACGCCGGACATTAGCGTGAGCTTGCCTTCCGTGATGTCCCATTGGTGAACGCCGGATGTGTAGGGTCCGGCGGTGCAGATCGCCGAATACGCGCACAGCGCTAAGAGCAGCCAATTTTTCATGCGATTGATCATCTTGTTATTCCTCGAGCGACGCGATTTTCTTTAGTGCCTCTGCCGACACCAGTTCCTTGACGTCATCGGTATGAAAAAAGGCGTCTGAATCGCGGTCAAAAACGTCGAAATACTCGCGGGCAAGTTGGGTTCCTTCCAGCCGGTCGTTCTCGTGCTCGGCCTCGTCGGCGGCCGGCGCAGCCGGCGTCTCGACCTCATGGGTTTTCCAGTCGTCGCTGCCGATTTCGAGTCGTAGCGCCTTGGGCGCGTCAGTCATCACGCGAGGAAGACGGCCGTTTTCCGGCATAGTGCCTTGCGCAAGCACCTTGTGATCTTCGTCGACAATCTTGTATGTTCGTCCGGCCCATCTCGGGCTGGCGAAGAGTTCGTCAGAACCGACGGATGCGAAGCGCGTGCTGTACTGAGTGACGAGATCTCCTACCGGCAGCTGAGGCAGCGGATAGCTCCCGCTCACCGGCCCGGCAAATGACTGCTCGGCCCCTTTAATATCGATCTTGCCCGGCGCGTGAATCTCTATGTTGCCATTTTCAATCTTGATGTAGGCACCGCCTGACGAGAGCAGTATGCCTTTCGCCGATGCCGTTTCTACCTTGTCAGCGGCCGACACAAGCTTGAGCGTCTTCTGCGCAGTAATCTCGATATTCTCCTCGTGGGCGCGAATCTCCACCTTCCCTTTGCCGGCAAAGAGCTTCATGCCGGCGTTCTGTACGAACAGGCTGAGCTTTTCCGTCACGCTCATGATCAGCGATTTCCCCGTCGCGACGTGTGTACTCTGTCCACTAATCACGTTGACGTGCCGATCAGCCGAGATTTGCGCGGATGCCTGGGTGGATAGTGCGATTCCGGCAGGACTGGCGAGCACCATCACCGGCTCTTTGAACGCGTTTGCGTTGCCGGTACCACCGCCGCCGGTGCGGCCACCGGAGGCCCCGCTGGTGATACTGTCCTGCGTTGCGTCGGTTAGGCGCTTGAGGGACTCATGGCCGTCTTTCAGGCTCTCGGCCTGATGCCTCTCGCTGACTTGCGAGAGCGATTCCATTACCGTCTCCGAATTGACTAACTGGCTCTGCGCGTCGCACGCATCGAGCGGCTGGCTTGCAGCAGAGGTATTCGGATATGTCGACACATATAGTCCTCGTGCCGCACGGACAGCGCCATAGGTGTCGGCTTTCAGGTCGAAACCGCTGCCAAGATAGGCACCGCGTGTGTTGCCGCTCTGCGCGACAAGGTGACCCAGGTGCAGGTGCGAATTTGCGCTGCTGCTGTACAGATGCACGCGGTTCTGGCCAGTCGCGTCGTCCATCACCAACTGGTTATAACCGCTCCCGCCATATTCTTTTGACCGGTAGCCCGACAGCAGGCCGTTCGAATGCCATTGCGGCCTCGCCGCACCGTTGTACAGTCGGGAGACGACCACCGGCCGATCACAATCCCCGCCAATGTGATCTATCAATACTTCCTCGCCCACCCGCGGGATATGCACGCCCCCATAGCCGTTGCCCGTGTCTGCCTGGGCCGCGCGTACCCAGCAGGACGCGCGCTCGTCTCCCCCGTTCAACCTGTCCCAGATGAATTGGACCTTGATCCGGTTCAGTTCGTCGGTATAGACCTCTTCGCCCTTCGGCCCAACGACGATGGCGGACTCAAGGTGCGTCTGTGGCTTCTTGTGCTCGAGCGGGCTGCGGTACGGAACTGTTGTGCGCTGCGCCTCGATCTCCACCAGATAGAAGCCCTCACTGCCGTCCGTATGACGAACCCGCAACTCCGTACCTGCGTAACGCACCCTTGCATGCGCGAGCGTATCTTGCAGACTGTGCGGAAAAACCGGGCCTTCACTCTGGAGCGGCAGGTTGTTCTCAATCGTCCACACACAATCAATTGCGGCGAATTCCCGTTGCGCGGCGTCGTCGCGATCATGATCTGGATGTCCGCTCAGCCTGAAGCGCTTGCCCGCGTCCGCCGCGCGAACACCACCCAAACCATGAAAGCGCTTGGCGCGGGACTCCCATTCCTCCATGCGGATTCTGGAAAGATGGTCGCCGCGATCCTGGTCGCCGTAGGTATAGGCGCCGGTGTATTCGTACACCTCCGTCTGGTCCGGCAGTGAACCTTGGCCCGGCATCGTGGGTACGCTAGTACCCTTCGGATTGAACTGCGTGGAGGGATTTTTATAGTCGAACGTTCGCGTGCTCAAGACCGAGCTTTGTAACGTGCGAGTACCAGACCACTGGGTCAGCGAGTCGATCTCGCTGCCGGTACCTGCCCGATAAAAGTCAACCGTTTCACCCGGCAGGAAGGCGAATGACTGCAGCTGGTCTGTAATCACGAGTGTGTGCGACTTACCATCCGCTGCCTGTTGCCAGAAGCCATAAAGTCCTTCGGATTCCATCAGTCGGTGCACAAAATTCCAGTCGTCTTCATCTTGCCGGCAGTACGAACGGGAAGGCAAGGGCGTCGACAAACTGAACTGAAACAGCCCTTGAGCCTGCGAATGGGCGTTGAACACTTCGCTGATTATCTGGTCGGCACTCGTATCCTGCCAGATACGCTGGTCCCGACGGAACCGCAGGAAGTGCATCCACGAAGAGAAGCTGAATTGGTAAGTGGTCAGACCGCCATCAGATCCAAGCCTCCGTGCAGTGTGCACGTAACCGTTATGCGGAAGATAGGACTTGTCCGTCTGCTGAAGCCAAAGCGTGATTGGCTGCGCAATCAGACCTTTGAGTTCGAGCGAGGCCGAAGGCGAGACAGCGTCGACTGTAAATTCGAAATGGCGGCCAACGCGTGAGCGCCCGGTGACACGCTGGGGCACGAGGACATTCGAGCCTAAGGGCGTATCAAGTTTCAACAAACGGTCCTGCTGTATTAATCCGCCCGTGACAAGTTTTATCAGTTCTTGTGCGCTCATGCTGACGCCTTTGTTTTAGCTACAACTGTTTATGCTATTTTCATCGCGATTCTACATAACTGTGCGGCAAGCATGATAGCGGAATACATCAATACGCAAACGTTAACTTTCATGAGGCACCGTCAGTATTGTGGTGGCACCTTAAGGAGGTTAAATCACCGATTCGGAAATAATTGCCGAGTTATAAGGTTGATGTATATTTTTTACAACGGCGCGCACTACCGCTCGGAAAACGGGCAAAACAAAAAATGTGGGGCTCGCGCTAGCGCTGAGCACCTAGCCTGACAGACCGTGTCGCATGCTAGCCTTTCGCAAGGCAGCGCGTCATACGATAAGCACCTAAAAATAGTATTTGAAGAATGAGGGCGAGACGCTGGAAGCGTCTCGCTGGATGTTTTCTCTGTCCTCCGGATGTTCCTATTGAAATCGGCGAGGCGAGTAAAATTGTGGCTATGCACTGCCTTAGTGGACGCAAATGGATAGTTTCTGCGATGGATGTGGGGCCGCCCCAACAAGAACTATTTGAAACCCTGTCTGGGCATGCATGCATGCATGCATATCGGAGGGTATGCAAAAGACGCGAATGACAACTTGAATTAACTGCGGAATTTTACGGCGATGTTCTATAAAGTACTCGCGAGCACCGGAACATTGTTTGTTATAGAGAAGGCGGCTGATAACTTTCCTTGCGATTTCGAGAAGGATTAGGTCATAACGGTTCGGAGGTTGCTAAATGTGAGGATGTTCAAAGAGCTCTCGCATTGTTGGCCGCTATGTATTGCCGACCATGTTACCCACCCATTTTCATTGATTCTCGTCCGTGTATTCGCTCCAACTCGCCTGACACTTGATGACTGCAACGATACGGGCATGGGTGGGCCGCCACGGCAATGGCAGGCGACCGCTGCAGAGCGGTCGTTGATAGACGAATCTCATCTTGCTAATTGGGAGTCGATTACAATAAAGCGCATCCGGCCAAGGAAATATTTCCGATTTCAATAATTTAACATTTAATCGGAACGTATTTCCGGTCGCTGCCGCCTTTAACCGGCACGGATAACTACATTCGAAAGGAATGTTTACCATCCGCTATCATCAGACTTAGAATCTGCGGGCTAGAACCAATGCGTGACAAGACGGGGTGTAAAAATGGGCGCAGCTGACCTAATCGACCAAATTCGTTCGGGAATTTTCCAGAATGAGCGTTTGCTCAAACTGGATACGCCTATCGGCGCGAATGCATTGCTCGTCCAGCGAGTGGTGGGAAAGAGCCGCATAGGCCGCGATTACGCATTCACCGTCGACGTCGCGTCTACAGACGAAAACATCGAACTCAAACGGCTTATCGCGCAGCCCGTTACGCTATGGATCCAGCAAACCGACAAATCGTATCGCCCAGTGCACGGCTTCGTTCACACCGCTCGCCGGCTCGGCTCGGATGGCGGGTTGACCAGCTATCAAATCGCATTTGCATGCTGGTTGCATTTTCTGCGCTTCAGAAGTGATGCGCGCATCTGGCAGGACGTCACAGTTGATGAAATCATTACTGACGTATTCAATCAGCATCCTCAAGCCCAAGGCGCTTTTCGCTTTGCGCTGAATAAGCCGCTTCAGCCGCGGTCATTCTGCGTTCAGTACGAAGACGACTGGAATTTCGTCAATCGTTTGATGGAAGCCGAAGGCTGGTACAGCTATTTTGAACAGGCCAAAGACGGACAGTCGCACAAGTTGGTGGTGACGGACAATCTGGATTCGTTCAAACCTGCTTCACCTCAAAACGTGGCGTTCTATCGGGCGGGCACAAACAGCGAAACCGACGCGCTCGTTCAATGGTCCGGTACCCGAACGCTCCAAAGCACCTCGCTTGTCACGAGTACATTCGACTATAAATCGCCGCAATATGCGAAAGGCACCAATATCCCCACGGTCGGCAATCAAGGTTCATTGCCTTCGCAAGCGGAAGTCTATGAATATTCCGGTGCGTACACTTATCGCGAGCAGGACCGTGGCGACGCGCTTTCGAAGATCCGCATGGAGGAGTGGGAGTCGCGCGCAAAGCGTTTCTATGGCGTAGGCGCAGTGCGGCGGCTCGATGCAGGGCAGTGGTTTGAACTCGTCGATCATCCGGATCATTCAGGCGGCAACGAGCAAGAGCGGCAATTCGCCGTGCTCGCAGTGGAGTGGGTGATCGAGAACAATCTGCCGGTATCACGTGGCGGTTCCGATTTTCCGCATAGCCTTCAGAGTAAGGTCAACGCGACGCGCGCAACTTTCGGCCCAGTGCAGCCGTCCGCGCTGATTCCGAGCGGCGACGGCAGCACCGGCTTTTTCATGGCGACCATTGAGGCTCAGCGGCGCAGCATTCCGTTTCGCAGTCCGTTGGACCATCACAAACCCGTCATGCCGACGCAGACCGCAACGGTCGTCGGTCCGTCGGGTGAAGAAGTCTTTACGGACTCGTTGAATCGCGTGAAGGTCCGCATGCACTGGGACCGGGTCAATAGCGGCGACGAAAAGGCATCCTGCTGGGTGCGCGTGTCATACCCGAATGCCGGCAGCAACTGGGGCGGCGTCTTCGTGCCGCGCATCGGTCAGGAAGTCATCATCACGTACATTGACGGCGATCCTGACCGGCCGCTCATTACAGGCCGCGTCTATAACTCCGCAAGCTCGCCGCAGTGGCACACGCAGGGCCAGCTGTCCGGCTATAAGTCAAAGGAACATAAAGGCTCGGGGTATAACCAGCTAGTGCTCGACGATTCCACCGGTCAGAATCGCGCGCAGCTTTACAGCACGCAGACCGCAGCACAGTTGAATCTCGGCTACCTGGTCTCGCAAACCGACAACACGCGTGGCGCATTCCGCGGCACGGGCTTCGAACTTGCTACCGACGCCTACGGCGCGATCCGCTCCCAGAAAGGGCTCTACATCAGCACGTTTGGCCGTCCGGCTGCGAGCGGTGAGCAACTCGACGCCACCGAGGCGCGCGGTCAGTTGACTGCAGGTCAGCAGTTGTTGAGCGCAACGGCGGACACTGCGCAACAACACGGTGCAGCCGATATGCAAGCGATCGACTCGCTGAAGACGTTCACAAATGCCACCCAATCCAGCTACGGCGGAAGCGCTTCGCCTGCCTCGTCGACTTCCTCCGCGCAGGGACAGGAGACGTCGGGCGGCACTGGCCAAGCCAACGGCTTCAGCGATCCCGTGCTGTTGCTCGCTTCCCCCAAAGGCGTAGGGATCACCACGCCGGAAAGCGTCCATATTCACGCGGGCGAGAACGCGACGATATCCGCGAACACCGATATCAACGTTGCGATCGGCAAGAGCCTCGTCGCAAATGCGGTCGATAAGATCAGCCTGTTCGCATACAAGCTCGGCATGAAACTGATCGCCGCGCGCGGCAAGCTCGAGATTCAGGCGCAGACAGACGGCATCGACGTGCTTGCGAGCAAAGGCATCAAGATTTCATCCTCCACCGATGCCATCCAGTTGAGCGCGGAAAAAGAAATTCTGCTCACGTCGGGCGGCGCCTATATCCGCATCAGCGGCGGCAACATTCAGGTTCACGCGCCGAGCCAGGTGGATATCAAAGGCTCCGAACATTCGTTCACCGGCCCGACGCGCTACGACGGGCAACCGGCAGCATTGCCCAAGAGTGTGGTCAACGACCAGCAATTCATCCTGAAGGACGAGACCACCGGCAACGTGATGCCGCTCGCGCCTTACCGCATCGAAAGCGGTGATGGTCAGGTGCTGGCTCGCGGCATTACCGACGCCGAGGGCAAAACCGTGCGGGTCTTCACCGGTACTCAGGAACAGGAGTTGAAGATGTTCCATGAGGACGATCAGGCCTAGGATCGACAACAACATGACGGGTGAGTCGAGATCAAATCATGAATAATCAGAACGCAGCTGGGACGACCCATTCGAACGCGCAGGAAGGCAGTACCGCCGACGCCAAGGGTACGCAGCGGCCGCTCCTCTTTTTTTATCCGGATACAGCCGAGCTTTTCGAATGCCCGGTCGAATCCGTCGATGCCGTGGCGAAAGAGATTGCGCTGATGAGTCGGCTATCCGAGAACCTGATCGAGGCACGGCAGGCACTGGGCGTCGCGCACGCTGCTTGGCTGGAGCAACAGGCAAATGTGGCGTTGCGTCCGCAACTCGAAGCGAACCTGAAAGAAGCGATCAAGAAAGAAGAAGCCGCCACCGCGGAAGTTCACGAGCAACTCGAGGAGACGCCCGCCTTCAACAAGGACGGCGTGTGGGAGCTTTTGCCCTTGCGCAAGACAGCGGCCGGCAAAGATAAGTACAGCGGTCAGCGCTTTACGTACGTGCGGTCGTCGAAAGTGAAGAACCATTTTCGACGCTACAAGCTGGACTCCGACAAGCCCCAACTCAAATCCTTTCTCGTCAAGGACGCGACGACGGGCAACTATAAGCTGGATCACGAGAAGATCCAGGAGAAGCTCGACGAAGCGTTCAAGAAAGCGAAGCTCCACGAATGGAAGACACCGCCTTGGGGTCGCGAGTGGGCACCTGAGTTTGCAGAGGCGTTCAACAAGGCCGCCAAATTCAAATCACCGGACGATCCCAACGCAATGTGCGAGTTCTCCGGTGGCACTCAGATCCTGCGGCTGTTCGCCGGCGCTGGCGCGAGCGCCAAAGCGGAAAGCACCATCAAGTCGTTCGACGACCTGTTGCACCTGCGCGGCGAAGTCGCCGCATCGGCGAAAGCGAAGGGTGAAGTCGGCGGAGTGCTGGCTGACGGAAACATCAAAGCCACGCTTTATCTGCCGTGGAAATCCGGGCTCGAACTATGGATTCCGGCACCGACCGAGAGCCAGAGCGGCGCGATCTCGTGGAAGAGCACACCCGACACCACGCTGGGCTTCTTCAGGATCTCGCTCGCGGCAAAGGCGGAAGCTTCTTGTGGTGCGAGCCTCCTCGCGGAAGGCGGGGTCGAATTCAAACTCGGCCGCGACGGTAAGACGCAGAAGGTCAAAGGTACGCGTGCTACTCGCAATGCGGCGCAAATGCAGCAGCCCAAACTCGATGTCACAAAGGTCGAAGTCAAGGCCGACGCGGGCGGTGATCTGAAGGCCTTTGCCGGCGTCGAGGCGGAGGCCTCCGTGGAGGGAGCATTCGAATGGCGGCGCCCGCAGGAAAAGGTCAAATGGACCTCGTTCGCGTCCGTCAAGCCGGGCGTGAGCGGCCAAGCCGGCGCCGGCGCGCAGGCCGCGTTCCACATTACCTATGACGAGAAATTTCGCATTCTGATGAGGGCGGGCTTATGCGTCGGTGTTGGCTTGAAGGGCGAAGTGGAAGCCGCGGTCGACGTCGTCAACATGGCCGAGTTCGCCTGGTGGGCCAAAACCCAGATCGCCTATGCTGGCGACAAAAACCTTCAGTACTTCGCCAAGGATGCCTTCAAGACGTTCGTGGCGATGTACACGTTGGCGATTGCCAAGGGTAAGGAGATCGGCGCCTACGTCGGCAAACAGTTCGACGAAATGAGAACCGAGCTGACCGACTTTATCCGTACCCAGCCTCGGGCATTTCTCAACGCAATCAGGAACGCACACGACTCACTGCTGAATAGTCTTGCAGAGGTGAAGGGCTATATCGTTTATGCGTTAAAGTCCATCGCCGACCGATTCGACGAATGGCGGCTGGAAGCGACCGATGCGATCAGCCGTATTCTTGCCTCCGCCCAGATACGGAACGAACTGGAGAACGTCTACCAGTTCACTTCGTCGGAAATTGCGGTTAAGGGCAATGCGCAAGTTGCGCGCAATGAGATCGGACAGTTAGTCGGCACGAGCCACCTGGCGATGGTGGAAAGCCGTCTACGTGTCGACCCGGCGCCGGGTTTCGACTTCGTCTTCAACGATTCGGCCGCGTACCAGATGCAGCAAGGAACCGCGCTCGCCTGGATGGATCCAAAAACGACTGCGGGCGACGGCTCCCAGATGGCTTGAGCGGCGACATCGGTTCAATAAAGAATAGAGGAGTGGTGCTGCATGGGTTATCGGTCTCGTCTGGCTCAAGAGAAATCACGGGCGCTATTGGTTGCTGGAATATCGTTGCTGTTGTCGGGCAGCGTTTTTGCACAGAAAGTCGACGTGAACGCACCCGCTGACAAAGATCGATTGATCCGCGAGATCACGACACCGTCACCGAAGAAGGACACGTGGGAACATCTCAGCGCTGTGTTGAACTGGGGAACCGGTAAGCCGTACGACGACACCATCCGCATCTTGCAGGATTACTTCAAGTCGTTGCCGCCGCCTTCTGATGACGAACTCGCCAGATTCAAGGACAAGGTGCATCGCGAACTGGTCTTCGTCAAAGGCGGCCAGTTCCTGATGGGCGATTTCGGTCCGGAAAAGTCGCAGGAAAGACTGCCCTACTCTGCCAACGACGGCACCGCGCCCGCACACAACGTGACGCTCGACAGTTACTCGATTTTCAAGCATCGCGTGACTTACGCCGACTATGACCTTTACACACGCGCCAATGGCTTGCCGCCGATCGCGATCAGCAAACACGAAGACCTGGAGTTCCGTTTTCCCGACTACCCCGTGGCGCATATCACGTGGCAACAGTCGCGCGATTTCTGCGCATGGGTCGGTAAGCTCGTGAGTCTGCCGGTCGATTTGCCGACTGAGGCGCAATGGGAATATGCAGCACGTTCGCGCGGCGAGTTGTGGGTGATTCCCAGCGCCGCGGTGCCGGTTGTCGACGGCAAATACAACCTCGAACAGCTCGACAACATCATCGACAAAATGGAAGAGAACGGCACCAGCCCGGAGCCGCTGGTTAGCCGGCCGGTAGGCACGTATGGCGACAATCGGCTGGGCGTGTCGGACGTGTTCGGCCGCGGCAAGGAATGGACTTATGACTGGTTCGACAAGAACTACTATAGCCACGCGGCGTCGCACGACCCGCGAGGTCCAGAACGAGGCAGCCTGCGCAGCGTCCGGTATGCAACCGATAGCCGCACGCGACTCGTCATCGACCGCACAGGCTTCGCGCCCGATACCGCGAAGGCCGATCTCGGGTTTCGATGCGTGCTCAACCAGTCTTCGCCAGCAGGTCAGTGAGATGCCCTCGCACGCTCCAACCGGCCACTCATGATGAATTCAGCCGCCCCGTCGCCGCACAGCCGAAGCACGCTCGTCATTCTGACGCTCAGTCTCGGCGCGCTGCTCTTTTCGCTGTGCTGGCTCGTGTCTTCGCTGATCGCCACGCATCGCATGACGGTCGCCGAAGGAACCGTGGTGAGTTACGACCAGGGCGGTCGGAGCTGGCGTTCGTATCAACCCGTGATCGTCTTCACGACCGCACTCGGCGAGCGCGAACAAATCATGGGCCAGACGTCGTCGACACAGCCGGCCTACGATATCGGCCAAACGTTGCGCGTGTTCTACGACCCCGCGAACCCCGCACGCTCGGCGATCATCGACGACTTTGGGCAGCGCTGGTTTCCTGTCGGTGTGGTGATGTTGCTCAGCGTGGTGTTTTCAGCGATTGGCGCGGTGATGTTCGTAATCGAGCGCGGCAAGGTTAAACATGTCGCGCCTTCGTCGTACTCGCAGGGGAGGCGCAAACGCGGCCGACAGAATCTACTGATCTGCCTGATTCCGATTGTCATCGGCGCGGGATTTCTGCTGGGCGCTGCCGCTTCGGCAATGCACGAACGGCAAATCATTGGAAGCTATACGCGCACGACTGGCAAAGTCGTCGAAGTCCAGGAAGCCGAGCGGCCTTATCAGCCGCGCTCGCACATGTACTCGGCGATTGTCGCGTTCAAAACCACGACGGGGAAAGAAGTCACCTTTGCGCAGGGGTCGTCGTCATCGCATAACGATCTCGGCAGCGGTGATGAGGTCAGTGTTCTCTACGATGCGAATACGCCCGATCGCGCGATGATCGACAGCTTCTGGGAGCACTGGGGACTGCCTGCCATCCTCTTTGCCATCGGCTTGCCGTTCTTCGCCGTTGGTGTGTTCTTTGTCAGCACCGTCGACTTCAGCGATGGGCGCCACAGCAAACGGACCTAGCTTTGAACGTGATTCGACATTCGAGATTGATGGCAGGTGACTTATGACTTCGATCGCATGTGAAGGCGATAGCACGTCGCACGGCGGCAAGATCGTTTCCGCCTCGGCGACCATCGGCGTTGGCGACAGCGGACGGCGCGCCGCCCGGCTCGGTGACCTCGTCCATTGTCCGAAATGCGACGGCACGTTTCCGATTGTGACATCGCAGAATCCGGCGATGACCGTGGAAGGTGTGCCGCTCGCTTTTCATGGCGACAAGACCTCGTGCGGTGCGGTGTTGATCGCCGCGCAATCCGAAACCACCGGCAATGTACCTGCGTCGATGCAGGGCACGACAGCCGCGGCGGCGGAGTCCACAGTCGCGCCGACCTTGTGTCGCGAGTGCCTCGCTCATGCCGCAGAAACGGGCGCTTCCACTGTCGTGCGCTCATGATCCCAACGACTCTCGCTGAACGGCTGGAGCGTTTGCGTGCGGATGCGCCGGGGCTGCGTGCGTATGCGCTGGTCGATGGCCTGCAGTACGAACAGCATTTCGGCCGCAGCTTGCGGCGCCGCTGGGGCACTGTGCACACGCTTTTCGCCGGGACAGAAGATGAGCCATTGGCATCCGCTGGACCATGGCTTGTCGACATCGCGCAACCCGATGCCGACTTGGTGGCTTCACTCGATGAACTGGAAACAGCGCGGCCTGGTGTGATGTGGTTGTTCAGCACGCAGGATATCGAGTCGCTCGTGCGGACACTGCAACGCAAGCTCAACAGCAAACTGCCGAATGGCAAGATTGCGTTGCTCCGGTTCTGGGATCCGCGTGTTTTCGTGCCGCTCTTCAATGCGCTCGATACCGAAAGACGTCGCGCTTATTTCGGCGATGTGGACGAGTGGCACGGCCTCGCGGATGGCAAACGCTTTCACGTCTCTCACCATGCTTGAACTGACCGCAGAACAATGGGCCACTTTGTGCGCGAGCGACGAACGCAATTTTGTCGCGACGATTCGTGACGATATCGTGCGCGACGCCCCGCGTTACGCCGACGATCCGACCTTACTCGACCGCCTGGTACGGGCGTATGGGGACGCTAAGCGCATGGGGTTTCAGCAGGACAAGGAGCTGGTGGAGTTTCTTTATATCGAAGCGGATGTGCCAGAGTTTTATCGCAAGCCGGGGATCGCGGCCTGGCTCGCGAAGCCGGGACGACCGGTCGAGGAGCGGTTCGAGGATCTGCTGGCGGTGACGCGGCGGAAGTTGATTGATCGGGAAAGGGAGAAGCGGTGATGGCTGTATTGGCAATTCCGCTCGTCGAGGGAGCGGGCGCATTGCTTGCCGAAGCATTCCCCGCTTTGCTAGGCGGGACCGCTGCGGCGGGAATCCTGTCGCTATCCGGCGACCAGGCGCAAGACAAGAGCAAGACCCAACCGGTCGCGCGAACCATGCCGAAGACAGACGAAGCGTGCAAGAAGTGTCCACCGGATGCGGGTAACCTCGTGACGCGTAACTGGAATATGTCAGACACCTCGCGCACGTATCAGGCGCAGGTGACGGGCTTCGCGCCGAATACCGAGTGGAGTTTCAGCGGGCTCGACTTCGATGGGTTTCGTGCGTCGCTTTGTCAGCTGGAAGAGGCAAAGGCGAATTATGATCAGTTTTTTGATCCGGAGACGGGCAATCCAAAGCGATTCTTCCTGATTTCTGGTGTTGAAAAAATGCGCAACCAGGCGAGAGAACAAAACCTCGTTGCGGCGGCCAATACACCGGCGCTGTTGCATTGGTATTTTATGCAGCCGCTCAGCTATCGGTACTTCACGCGCAGTTTTCGCACCACCGCGCCGCTGGTCAACACAGAATTAAAGCCACTTTAATGAGCACGAGCACTGAACGTTGACGAACATGGCCTTTCATTTGAACATTGATGTCACCTATCGCGTAGCCGCCCCGCAATTGCCGACCATCGAGTCGGAGTACGACCGACTTTGGCAGTTTGCGAACGTCCTGACGCGAGCCGGCTTACCCGTGGACAAATGGTATCCAGCGGCGGATACGGAAAAAGCGTCGCTGCTAAACGCTGCCTTCGATGCCAATGGACCGACCAGCGCGGCGATTGCCATGGCGAAGAATTCCGCTTTATCCAATGGCACTAGCGTCAGGTCGCTCGGGGTTTGGAATGGCTTGGAGGGAGACGGTGGAGCTGCTTTTTCCGACTCGCAGGGCATTGATAGTGTGTGCTCGGTGACCTTCCAGATGAAAGGCATTGTCGGATTTCAGCAGACAACGCTCGTGGCGGACGTTGTTTCGGAAGCGGCGCGCATCTGGTCCGCGTCGAGCGTTCAGGTCGGGCCATTCAAGTATTTCTCGCAGCAGCAGGTCTTCGAAAAACGACCCGGCGCCGGTTGGATGCTTTATTTGCCGAGAGTTTTCACTGCGCAGCAAGTGCCCGAGGCTCGCGACCTGATTCCGGTCATGGATGGTAAGAAGCGGATAGGCACCCTCATCGTCAGTGTTGTCGATGAGCCTTTCTCTGCTTCAAATCCGGAACATGTGAAGATCGCCAACGCAATTGAAGAGCGATTGGTCGATCAGGACTTGCTGCCCTTGTTCACCGAACTTTAGCTCGGAGGAAATTGGCCGATACCATGAAGTTCAGTCTGAACCTTGAATTGGCATTTCGTCTGTCGGAGCCGGTGTTGCCCGCGGTCGAAACCGAATGCGCCTGGTTGTGGGAGTTCGCAAGCGTGTTGCAACGCGCGAATTTGCCGATCGACGGTTGGTATCCGCCGGCGACAAGCGTAAAAGCTTCACTCCGTAATCGTGCCTTCAATGCGTCAGGGCCGACCACGGCCGTAATTGCGATGGCCAAGGCCGAGAAGCAGGGCTGCCCGGGGGTGCGCTCGTTCGGTGCCTGGAATGGAATCGAAGGTAACGGAGGCGCGGTTTTTACGGACCATTTATCGGTGAGTGGTCTGTGCACCTTGAGCTTGCAAACCAAAGGCGTTACGGAGATGACAAGGCTTGAAGTCGTGGCGGATATCGTCAGCGAAGCGACGCGTATCTGGCCAGCACTGAGCATTGAAGTGGGCTCCTTTATATACGCCTCGGAACACAAGGTCTTTGAAAAACGACCGGGTGCCGGTTGGATGCTTTATTTGCCGCGTGTTCTCACGTCACAGCAAGTGCCGGAAGCCGCTTCCCTCATTCCTGTGATGGATGGCGAGTTGCAAAAAGGGACGATTGTGGTCAGTGTCGTCGATGAACCGTTTTCAGCGGCGAAGGAGGAGCATGTGGCAGTCGCGAATGCGATTGAACTGCGGTTGGTCGATCAGGATTTATTGCCGTTGTATGCCGAACTGTAGGTCGGACGGAGATTGAGCGGACGAGGCGAACCCTTGAGGATACCGCTGCTCACAAGCGCCTTGCGGATAACGGCTTCAGCATTGCCGCGGAAGAGGACGCCGTGCGGCAGGATGCAGGCCGCCTTCCCGCTGGCCTTCATGCTGCGGACGATGTGCAGCAGGTAGGCGTAATCGCCCTGTTTAGTGGGCGGCGCCCCCCAAGTAAAACGCTTGTAGGGATCGTCAGTGGGAGTGAGGCCCGTGCTCCAGGCCTTATCGGAAAACGGTGGGTTGGCCACTACATAGTCGTAAGTGCGCAGTTGTTCGCCATCCTTAAACTTGGGGTTGGCCAAGGTGTTGCCGCTGAGGATGTTGGCCGTGGGGAAGTCATGCAAGATCATGTTCATCCGCGCGAGGCCGGCGGTGGTCACGTCTTTCTCCTGACCTTCCAGCGTGATGTGCTTGCCGGCCTCTGCGGCCACCTTTAGCAGCAGGGAGCCGGAGCCGCAGGTGGGGTCGTAGGCAGTGGTGCTGGCCTTCGTGTTGGCGGGAGAAATACCGATGACCTTAGCGATGATGCGGCTCACTTCGGACGGCGTATAGAATTGGCCCTTGCTTTTGCCACTCTCGGTGGCGAAGTGGCGCATCAGATACTCGTACGCATCGCCCAAGATGTCATCGTGCTCGGCGCGATTCTGCGAGAAGTCCAACTCGGGCTTCTGAAAGATGCTGACCAGATTCGTGAGGCGCTCAACCATCTCGGCGCCTGTGCCTAGCTTCTCGGGATCGTTGAAATTGGGAAAGTCGCTGCGCGCGAGGCGGCTGTTGGCATCGATCAACGGCTGGATGATCTGCGTGTTGATCTTTTCGCCGATGTCGCTCTTGCCCTTAAGGGCGATCATGTCCTTAAAGCTGGCCCCCTTGGGGATGACAACCGGCGGTGCGAAGTCTTCGCTGTCGGCGTACTTGTCGCTGATGTACTTGATGAACAACATGAACAGGACATAGTCCTTGTACTGGCTGGCATCCATACCGCCGCGCAGTTCATCACAAGAGGCCCAGAGGGAGGAATAGAGATCTGACTTCTTAATTGCCATAATTTTCGAAAGTGATGTACAAGCCGCTTTTCCGTTCAGCGTCGCAATTTACAAGGTTCCTGCAAAGGTCTTCTGCGCAAACCGAAGTAACGAGACTGGCTCTGTCAAGGTTTGGCGTCGATGGGATGGCTCGCTGCTTGGCCGCATTTGTGGGTTGAGTTTGGGAGTCACGCTTACACTACCCGAGTTCATCGACGATAGGCGCTAAATTGACGAAAGGACCGGTCGTGGGTATTGATGCGCAACGCACTGCTGGCATGACGATCCGATCCTCGCGGATCACAACTATCGGACCCGGCAAGTTGGCGTTCGGCTGGAATCGCAGTACAAATGCCACAATCGACACACAGGGCTGGATGCACGCATCGACCGCCTGTGCCTTGAACTCCGCCCCATGTAGACGATGGCGTAGGGTCCGAATCTCGACATTTTCTCCCATGGCGTGCATATGCCCACTTAAGTTTGACGTGGACGCGATCGTCACTGGGTCCATGAGGTTGCTTAAGACAAGTTAGCTGCGCACCTGAAGTGCCGTGGTTACCAACCACGACGTGAATCATGAAACTCACTCGGAGCCGACTGACGTTATTAGTCATCCGTTTCATCTAGGGACCGAGAAATTGCTTCAATCAAAGTAAATTTGAGGGTTTCGGAATAGTCATCCTCGTACAAGATCGACGCAATCAGTCCACGCAACAACTCTTTGCTTACGACGTTATCCGCCACATATACCGCGGTATTTTCCATTTCACGAACAAAGCGAGTAACAACATAGTCGTATCCGTTTAGCTCCAGGAAATAAGCACCGAGACCGATAGACGAACGCTTGTTGCCGTCGTTAAATGGGTGATTTTTGTTAATGGAATACATCAAGTGCGTGAGCTTGTCCGCCATTTCCGGGTAGTACACGTCATTTTGGATATGACCCAGTACGCTTTCAAGATGCTCAACATGTTTGACGCCAGCCAAACCGCCGGATTTGACGATAATCCAACGCTGAGTATCGACCGCATGCGCAACATCAAAGTAGAGAAAGCGGATGCCTTGATGCTCGTCCATGCTCACCGGTCCTTCAGACGCTTGAACACCGCAAGGGTCGCCGGGTCGCTCAAGCGCTCCTCAAGGGACTTACTAGTTTCGCCCAAGAAGCGGTCAAAGTCCGCCTCCGGCACTGACTGGACGTAGGCCTCCAGTTTTTGGTGAAGCGCATCCCGGAAGCCCAAGTCACGGCTGGCCATCTTGGTGCGCGCATCCAAAATCAGCGGTTTAAAGAGAGGATGCCGCTCGAACTGGCTGAACAACGTCTCAGCTTCTTGCATCGTTAGCTTGCGGCCTTGATGAAGAGCAGCGGCGGCAAATTCGTGGGCGACACCGGTTTCGTAACTGGCAATCAGGTTAAGCACCTCCGCATACATCGTCTCGCGGATGTTGTCCTTGCCAGCCAAATTCAGTATCTTGCGGTACTCAGCGGCGTTTTCTTTAAAAATACTCTGATAGATGAGATTGGTAAAACGGACGTATTTCCACTTATTCTCTACAACATGTTGGTCTAACGCATCTGTGAACTGTTTGCGGTAACTCTGTTCCTGAAACGCAGCGGTTAGATACTGGTCATCACGCTGATTGATGTACTTGGTGTGGCCGCCTGTCCGCTCGGCTAACACGTCCATCACAATATCAAGCAATCTGGAGCGGATGGCCTTGGCCCGCTCGCTCTCCGTAAGGAGCATGGCCAAGTTAAGTACCGCCCGGAAGCTGAAAATTCCTAAGATTGGCGCCTTGTTACCCTCATCGGTGAGGGTAACATTGCTTAAGCCTTTGAATTCTTTGAGTTTTTTGCCCTTGATGAGTTCATAGCCATTTGCCTTAAGTTCTTCGCCATGGCTAGCGATATAACGCTCCACCGTGGCATCGCTCACCTCGAAGAGCGCCGTTACCTGCTGTTTCGTAAATACCATTTCGCCTTGGTAAGCAACACCGCCCAAATCCAAGTGCTGTTCAGCCGCTTGCAGCGCATAGCGGTTGTTTAGGATATTTTGCCGCTGGTACTGAGCGGGGGTCTGATCGCTCATTCAAGTTCTCTACGAGACTAGCAGTGTAGGGGAATCCCCGGCAGGAATGATCGCTGAGGAGTGGGATTGCGCCAATTTTAACAAGTGCCACGACGGAGGGGGCGGCATATCAAGCGTCTACTATCAAAAAACAAATCCGTCCCCCGGGCGACTCAACGCGCTTTCCGGGAGGCCATTCGCCAATAAACTGGCTAGCTCTGGAATTCGTCAAAAAATTGTGCGTCGACGACAAAGGTTCGTACGGGCTTCAATCCCAGTTCCAAATGTTCGAGCATGTCGACGAGCTTTTCCCCATCAATGAGCTCGATCGGAGGGACACCATCGCGGCCCGCCTCGCGACGCGATTCCGCCGTAAATGTGCCGGTCGTGATAATGATGCCTTTGTCGGTTCGCCCCGACATTGCACCTCGAAAATCACGAACTTGTGACGGCGACACCGACTTCGCATACCGCTTGCATTGGAACAGGACTTTAAACGAGACAAGGGGGTTAACTTGCAGTGTGCCATACCCGTCTATGCCTCCGTCGCCACTGCTTCCGGTTACGACCACTTGCACAAAGCCCGCCTCGCGAAGAAGTCGTTGAGACAACCGTTCAAATCCCGATGCGGGCAGATTCTTCAGTATCTGGAGGAGTTCGTAGCGATAGTCACCGGTGACCGCACCGGCGGGTTCTGAACCTTCGGCTGACATAGGCTCTGCGCCGCCTGCTCTCGCTCGCCGCTCTTCTCCAAAAATGCGGTTCCACTTTGTAGCTACGCCGCGTGCCTGTTCAATCGAAAGATTCGTATGACGTCCGGCGTCGGTGAGCGCCCAGACTCCGCGTTGGGATGAGTCAACGAGCCCTTCTCGCATAAGGTAAAGCCTTGCCCATCGCACTCGGTTCCGGAAACGCCCTTCCCCTGATGGCAAGACTTCATTCTGCGCATCATCTGAAAGACCGAGGTCTTGCGCAATACGCTCAACGACTTCGTCTGGGGTGCCGGACCCACCAAGTGTCCTAAGTGCGTCTAACGCAGGTCCCATGTAGCGAAATATTGCAACAATATCTTTCTTTTCTTTTGCCATCTGTGTGCGTATCCCAAAGCTCGCAGCCCCGGTTCATGGAACGATCCAAGGTCACACCGATTCGCCTCTTCGCGAATATTACTGCGTCGGCAGAACTGGGAGATCGAGCCATGAAAAAAGACCCATAAGTTTTTCAACTTAAGGGTCTTATATTTTCAGCCTATGCGTTGGTCGCAGCAGCAGCCTTCAAACATCAATATTCCCCGCCCTCAACGCATTCGACTCAATGAACGCCCTACGCGGCTCCACATCATCCCCCATGAGCGTAGTGAAGATCCCATCAGCCGCAATAGCATCCTCAATCTGCACCCTCAGCAGTCGACGCACAGTCGGATCCATCGTAGTCTCCCAAAGCTGCCCAGGGTTCATCTCACCGAGCCCCTTATAGCGCTGCTTCGAAATATTGCGCTCAGCATCAGCCAACAACCACTTCATAGCCGACTTAAAGTCAGTAACAGCCATACTCCGCTCGCCACGTTTAATGACAGCGCCAGTCCCAATCAACCCCTTAAACGTATTAGCGGTATTGATCAGCTGTTGATAGTCAGCCGTGAGCTGAAAATCCTGATCCAACACAGAAATCTTCTGATTCCCGTGATGCGTCCGCGCAACCCGCAACGAGCGCAATTCACGCACAGGGTCATACATCGTCGTAACCTTAACCTCAGGCTTCAACGGATCATCCCTTAGCTTCGCTTCCAGAGCCTTAGCCGACGCATCAGCCGCTTCCTCGCTAGACAGGTCGATAACAATCCCATCCATCACAGCCTCGAGCGCCCCAGCGTCATACAACCGGCTCAACCGGTTAACAACAGCCTGCGCCAGCAAATAAGCCCGAGCCAACTCCCCCAACGCATCGCCGGTAATAGGCGTAGCCCCTTCAGAAGCCAACAACTCCGACCCCTGCAGCGCCAGCTTCAGAATGTGAGCATTAACCTCAGCCTCATCCTTCAAATACCGCTCATCCTTCCCCGCCTTGATCTTGAACAGCGGCGGCTGCGCGATATAGATATACCCACGCTCGATCATCTCCGGCATCTGCCGATAGAAGAACGTCAACAACAGCGTCCGAATGTGCGCACCGTCCACGTCAGCATCGGTCATGATGATGATGCGGTGATAACGCAGCTTATCGAGGTTGTAGTCTTCCTTACCAATCCCGCAACCGAGAGCAGTAATCAAAGTAACAATCTGCTCCGAAGAAAGCAGCTTGTCATACCGCGCCTTCTCCACATTCAGCACCTTGCCGCGCAGCGGCAAAATCGCCTGAAACTTCCGATCCCGACCCTGCTTAGCCGACCCGCCTGCCGAGTCACCCTCGACGATATAAATCTCGGACTTCGCCGGATCCTTCTCCTGGCAATCCGCCAGCTTCCCAGGCAGACCCACGCCGTCGAGCACACCCTTGCGACGCGTCATCTCACGCGCCTTCCGAGCCGCATCCCGCGCGCGCGCCGCATCGACAATCTTGCTGCAAATAATCTTCGCGTCATTCGGCGTCTCGAGCAGAAACTCTTCGAGCGCCTTCGCGACCACATCCTCCACCGGCGCGCGCACTTCCGACGACACCAGCTTGTCCTTCGTCTGCGCGCTGAACTTCGGCTCCGGCACCTTCACCGACAACACGCACGACAACCCTTCACGCATATCGTCGCCGGAAGTCTCAACCTTCGCCTTCTTCGCGACTTCGTGATCGTTGATGTACTTGTTCAACACGCGCGTCATCGCCGCGCGCAAACCGGTCAAGTGCGTCCCGCCGTCACGCTGCGGAATGTTGTTCGTGAAGCACAGCACGTTTTCGTTGTAGCTGTCGTTCCACTGCATCGCCACTTCCACGCCCACGCCGTCTTTCTCGCCGCTGATGTGGAAAATGTTCGGGTGCAGCACGGACTTGTTCTTGTTGATGTACTCGACAAAGCCCTTCACACCGCCCACGAACGCGAAATCTTCTTCCTTGCCGGTGCGCTGGTCGGTCAGCTTGATTCGCACGCCGTTATTCAGGAACGACAGTTCGCGAATCCGCTTGGCCAGAATGTCGTAGTGATATTCGATGTTGCCGAAAATCGTCTCGTCGGCGAGGAAGTGCACTTCGGTGCCGCGGTTCTCGGTGTCGCCGGTGACCTGAATCGGCGAAACAGCCACGCCGTCGATCTCTTCGATAATGCGGTTCTGCGGCACGCCACGGTGGAATTCCATGAAGTGCTTCTTGCCGTCGCGGCGAATGGTCAAACGCAGCCACGCGGACAACGCGTTCACGCACGACACGCCCACGCCGTGCAGGCCGCCGGACACCTTGTAGCTGTTCTGGTCGAACTTGCCGCCGGCGTGCAACTCGGTCATCACGATTTCAGCGGCGCTGCGCTTCGGATCGTGCTTGTCGTCCATCTTCAGACCGGTCGGCACGCCGCGGCCGTTGTCGGTGATGGAAATGGAGTTGTCCGCGTGAATGATCACCTGGATGTCGTTGCAATGCCCCGCCAACGCTTCGTCGATGGAGTTGTCCAGCACTTCGAATACGAGGTGATGCAGACCGGTCCCGTCCGATGTATCCCCGATGTACATCCCGGGCCGCTTGCGCACCGCCTCCAGACCTTCGAGGATCTGAATCGAGGATGCGCCGTAGCTGTTGTCGGGTTGCGAATTGTTCGTTTCAGTCATGGATTTTTTCCGGTTCTGCGTTGCTGCAAGGTTGCTGCTCGGGACTTTTCAAATCACCATAAAAACGCCAAAGGGGCGCTGCGCCCCTTGGTGTGTTCTTTGGTATTGGACGCGTTAGATGCGCATCGGCATCACGACGTACTTGAATTCGTCGTTCTCAGGAATCGTGATCAACGCGCTGGAGCTGGCGTCGCCCAGGCTCACTTGCAACGTGTCGACTTTCAGGTTCGCGAGCACGTCGAGCAGATACGTGACGTTGAACCCGATATCGACGCTGTCGCCGTCGTATGCGATTTCCAGTTCTTCCTGCGCCTCTTCCTGATCGGCGTTGGTCGACATAATCTTCAACTGGCCCGGCTCGATGATGCAGCGCACGCCCTTGAATTTGTCCGAGGTCAGAATCGCGGCGCGTTGCAGCGAGCGCTGCAGTTCTTCACGGCCGATCACGAACTGATTCTTGTGCGACTTCGGAATCACGCGCTGGAAGTCGGGGAATTTGCCTTCCACCAGCTTCGACACCAGTTCGACCTGGCCGAACGTGAACTTGACCTGCGTCTGCGCGATGTCGATCTTCAGCGTGTCGTCGATGTCTTCCAGGAGACGCTGGAGTTCCAGAATCGTCTTGCGCGGGATGATCACTTCCTGACGCTGGAACGAGCCTTCGATCTTCATGGACGAGAACGCCAGACGGTGGCCGTCGGTCGCGACCGCCATCAGCTGGTCGCCGTCCACCACCAGCAGCATGCCGTTCAGGTAGTAGCGGATGTCCTGCTGGGCCATCGAAAAATGGACCATGCCCAGCAACTGGCGGAAAGTCTTCTGGGGAACCACGAGGTTCGCGCCGTAGTCTTTAGCTTGCGCGACCGTCGGGAATTCGTCCGCGGCGAGCGTTTGCAGCGCAAAGCGGCTCTTGCCGGATTGCACGGTCAGACGCTTGTCGTTCAGCGTGAGCGTGACCTGCCCGTCGGGCATGGCGCGCAGAATGTCGAGGAGCTTTCTCGCTGCCACCGTGGTCGCCACCGAATCGCCGCCCACGCCGAAATCGGCACGCGTGGTGATCTGCAACTCGAGGTCGGTCGACAGGAACGACACGTCAGGGCCGTTCTTGGTAATCAGCAAATTGGCGAGGATCGGCAACGTATGGCGGCGTTCGACGATGCCGCTCACAGTTTGCAGCGGCCTGAGGAGGTTATCGCGTTCGGTCTTGACCAGTTGCATAGAGTTCCTTCGTTGATATAACGGCCTGCGCGCCTTGCCAGGACAGCGTTCCCGCGCGCAGCCGTGGCTCCCCGCCGGCGCCACGCAGCGCCTGTCACGGCGTGAAATCCGCCCGCGGCCGCCGGGCGGTTAAACCTGTATTGTGCCTGAAAACGGAAGCGCCTCACTAAAATGGGGGCGAGTTTGGAAATAAACAGGTCGTTTTTTCCAGACAGACCGCTCAGCCCTTCAGCGTCTGCTCCAGCACGTGCAGTTCGTGGTTCAGTTGCGCGTCCTTGCTGCGCTCATCGGCAATTTTGCGCACCGCGTGCAGCACCGTGGTGTGGTCGCGTCCGCCGAACAGCTCGCCGATTTCCGGCAAGCTCTTCTGGGTCAGCTCTTTCGCCAGATACATGGCGATCTGTCGCGGCCGCGCGATGTTCGCGGGACGCTTCTTCGAATACATGTCCGCGACCTTGATGCTGTAGAAGTCAGCCGTGGTCTTCTGGATGTTTTCCACCGAAATCTGCCGGTTCTGTACTGTCAGCAGGTCTTTCAGCGCTTCTTTCGTCACTTCGATCGTGATTTCGCGCCCGTGGAACTTCGAGTACGCGAGGATCTTGCGTAGCGCGCCTTCGAGCTCACGCACGTTCGAACGCAAGTGTTTCGCGACGAAGAACGCGACGTCTTCATTCAGGCTCACGAACTCGGATTGCGCCTTGCGCATCAGAATCGCGACGCGCATTTCCAGCTCGGGCGGCTCGATCGCCACGGTCAGGCCGGAGTCGAAGCGCGAGATCAGGCGGTCGTCGATACCCGAAATTTCCTTCGGATACGTGTCGCTGGTGATGATCACCTGCGCCTTGTTCGCGACCAGCGCCTCGAACGCGTAGAAGAATTCCTCTTGCGTGCGCGACTTGCCGGAGAAGAATTGAATATCGTCGATCAGCAGCAGGTCGAGCGAGTGGTAGTAGCGCTTGAAATCGTCGAACGCCTTGCGCTGGTAGGCCTTCACCACGTCGGACACGTACTGCTCCGCGTGGATGTAGCGGATTCGCGCGCCGGCCTTGTCCATCAGAAGCTGGTTGCCGATCGCGTGAATCAGGTGAGTCTTGCCGAGGCCGACGCCGCCATACAGAAACAGCGGGTTGTATGAGATGCCGGGGTTGTCCGCAACCTGAATCGCCGCGGCGCGCGCGAGCTGGTTGGCCTTACCGGTCACGAAGTTGTCGAAGGTCAGCACCGGGTTCAGCTTGGAACGCTCGTACATCGAGTCGTTTTCGCCGCTGCCGTTCGAACTCGCGCTTTGACCCGGACGCCACGTGCGGCGGGCGGCCGCGGCTTCGTTCGCGTCGAGGCTGGGTAGGTCAAGGTCGGCGGAGTCTTCAGCGGCCGCGGCGCGTGCGTTCGCGTTTTGTTCAGCTGCGGCACGGGCATTGGCGTTGAGGTTGGCCATCGCGTTGTTCGCGCCGTTCGCACCGCCGGCGCGCGCGGCCTGCGCCGCTTGCACGGCGCCGACGGCCGCGTCCACCGCAGCGCCATTACCGGCGCTACCGCCCATCGAACTGGGCGCGGAAGCCGGACGCGCAGAAGCCGGTGCCGGCGCGGCTGCTGCGGGGGCGCGCATGCCGGCTTTCGGGTCGAGCACGAATTGGACGTCGACGGGAGCCTGCCAGAAATCGCGAGCCATATCCGCGATGCGGCCGGAGAACTGGCTCTTGACCCAGTCGAGCTTGAAACGGTTCGGCGCAGCGATGCTAAGCGTGTTCGCAGCGGCGTCGAAGGCGACCGGGGCCAACGGTTTGATCCACGTCACGTACTGCTGGGGCGTAAGCTCACGCTCCAGCAATGCGGAACAGTGTTGCCAGAAATCGTTCATCGAGTTGCTGTCGTTATGGTGTGCACGGCGGTCGCCGCTGCCCCTGTCGCGCGCACGCAACAAGGCCCTGAGCAGCCAGGCGTAACGGCCCCAGGCGCTTGTGCCACAAGGGTTTGCGGGACGAGCGAGCCGGAGCGGCGTGCAGGATTTTTGGGAAGTAAGGCGAGATTCTAACGCCAAAACGGACCCGCAAGGGAGTTATCCACAGGGACGGATCACGAGGCTTGCGCCTCATAGGGCCGGGTCGAACCAGGCTAAACTATTGACGGTCAACGAAAAACCGGTTTAAATAGCGGGTTCCGCGAAAACCAATTCTGTAAACGCCCGGCCATTGCCGCTTCAGCGATGATCGTGCGGTTAATTTTCGATCAGTCGATCAAGTGAGAG
The DNA here is from genome assembly GCF_046028095.1 of Paraburkholderia phytofirmans. GTDB lineage: Bacteria > Pseudomonadota > Gammaproteobacteria > Burkholderiales > Burkholderiaceae > Paraburkholderia > Paraburkholderia phytofirmans_A. The sequence goes on along the minus strand of NZ_JAQQDJ010000001.1, from coordinate 322,216 downwards.
CAACATGAAACGTACTTACCAACCTTCCGTTACCCGTCGCAAGCGCACCCACGGCTTCCGCGTTCGCATGAAGACCGCAGGTGGCCGCAAGGTCATCAACGCACGTCGCGCGAAGGGCCGCAAGCGCCTCGCCATCTAAGGCAGGCGTTGCACGCGACGCTTATGCCAGGTAGTGAAGCCCGCGGTGAAGCGGGAACGGCTGAGGCGCAGCAACTGGGCTCGGTTCCGTTGCGAGCGCAAGCCGCCTTCCCCAAAGCCGCAAGGCTGCTGAAAACGGATGAATTTTCATCCGTTTTTCGTTTGCGCCCGTGGCGCCGCACCGCGCACTTCGTGGTGTACGGCCGGCCCACCGGCAACGAAGCTCGCTTGGGCCTCGTGATCGGCAAGAAGTATGCGCCGCGCGCGGCCACGCGTAATCTGGTACGTCGAATCGCGCGTGAAGCCTTCCGGCTGCGTCGCGCGGAATTCGGCGGTTGGGATGTGCTGCTGCGTTTGCACACGCGCTTCGACAAGAAGGCTTTGCCGAGCGCCTCGTCGCCGCCGTTGAGGGCGCTGTGCCGCAGCGAAATCGAGGCGCTGCTCGACAAGGCAGCGCGCGAAGTGACCCGTCGCCAGGCGCCGCCCGCGGAAGCGCCCAAGACGGAATGACGCTCAAGTGACCGCCCGCTTTGCAGTTCAGGCCGCTCCGGCAGCCGGGCTGCGCGGGCGTCGCCCGGTACTCCACGTTGCGCGGCGCCGTCCGGCCGCACCAGCCATGCAAACGGTACTCATCGCTATACTGCGTTTCTACAAGGTTGCCGTCAGCCCAATGCTCGGCAACCGGTGCCGTTTTTACCCTTCCTGCTCTGATTACGCGCGCGAAGCAATCCAGTATCATGGCGCCGCGCGCGGGACTTATCTCGCCGCCAGGCGTATTTGCCGCTGCCACCCGTTTTCCGCGGGCGGCATCGATCTCGTCCCGCCTCCCACTTCTGAAAAGCGCTGACGCGCCGTTCCATCGACACTGAGACAACGCATGGATATCAAACGCACCGTCCTATGGGTCATCTTTTTCATGTCAGCGGTCATGCTGTTCGACAACTGGCAACGCGACCACGGACGCCCGTCGATGTTCTTCCCGAGCGCCACGCCGACCAAGACCGTCGGTAGCGCCGCACCGGGAACCACGACGCCGGGAACCCAGCCCGCCGATCTGCCGGCCACGAACGCAGCCGCACCGGGCAACGCGCCGGCGGCCACGCAAGCGCAACTGATCAAGTTCAACACCGACGTCTATAGCGGCGAAATCGACACTCGCGGCGGCACGCTGTCGAAGCTGTCGCTCGTCAAGCAAGGCGACGGCAAGCAGCCCGATCTCGTCATCACGCTGTTCGACCGCACCGCGAGCCACACGTATCTGGCGCGCACAGGCCTGCTCGGCGGCGATTTTCCGAATCACAACGACATCTACACCCCGCTGCCGAACCAGCAACACGATCTGACGGGCAACGAAAAGTCGTTCCAGCTCAGCTTCGAATCGCCGGTGAAGGGTGGCGTGAAGGTCATCAAGACCTACACGTTCACGCGCGGCAGCTATGTGATCGGCGTCGACACGAAGATCCAGAACGTCGGCACCACGCCGGTGAGCCCGTCGGTCTATATGGAACTGGTGCGTGACGACCAGCCGGTGGAAACGCCGCGCTTCTCGCACACGTTTATCGGGCCGGCTGTCTACACCGACCAGCATCACTTCCAGAAGATGACGTTCGGCGACATCGACAAGAATAAGCAGGATTACGCGACTTCGGCCGACAACGGCTGGATCGCGATGGTTCAGCATTACTTCGCGTCGGCCTGGATTCCGCAGCAAGGTGCGAAGCGCGACATCTACGTCGAAAAGATCGATCCGGCGCTGTATCGCGTCGGCGTGAAGGAGCCGGTGCCGACCATCGCCCCGGGCCAAACGGTCGACGTGTCCGCGCGTCTGTTCGCGGGTCCGGAAGAAGAGCGCATGCTGGAAGGTATCGCGCCGGGTCTGGAACTGGTGAAGGACTACGGCTGGGTGACGATCATCGCCAAGCCGCTGTTCTGGCTGCTCGAAAAGATCCACAGCTATGTCGGCAACTGGGGCTGGTCGATCGTGCTGCTCACGCTGCTGATCAAGGCGGTGTTCTTCCCGCTGTCGGCTGCGAGCTACAAGTCGATGGCGCGCATGAAGGCGATCACGCCGCGCATGCAAGCACTGCGTGAACGCTTCAAGGGCGATCCGCAGAAGATGAACTCGGCGCTGATGGAGTTGTACAAGACCGAGAAGGTCAATCCGTTCGGTGGCTGTCTGCCGGTCGTGATTCAGATTCCGGTGTTCATCTCGCTGTACTGGGTGCTGCTGTCGTCGGTGGAAATGCGCGGCGCGCCGTGGATTCTGTGGATTCACGATCTGTCGCAGCAGGATCCGTTCTTCATCCTGCCGGTGCTCATGGCCGTCTCGATGTTCCTGCAGACCAAGCTGAACCCGACGCCGCCGGACCCGGTTCAAGCCAAGATGATGATGTTCATGCCGATCGCGTTCTCGGTCATGTTCTTCTTCTTCCCGGCCGGTCTGGTGCTGTACTACGTCGTGAACAACGTGCTGTCGATCGCCCAGCAGTACTACATCACGCGGATGATGGGGCAGACTAAGGCCAAAGCGGCTTGATGATATTTGCTTGAGGTGGGCGGAAGCGCCCACCGTCGTCTGAAGCTCAGATAGCAGCAGTAGAAAAGAAAAGCCGCCCGGCGCAAAATCGGGCGGCTTTTTTCATGCTCGCGGCAACACTCGCCACGCGAAACCGCGCTTATTCCTCTTCCGGTTCCGCGTCTTCACCATAAAAGCGCACGATCATCTCTTCGACCAGAAAACGGTCCTTCGGTGTGAGCGACTCGATCTTGGAAGCGAGCTCGATCGTTTCCGCCGACGGTGGGTATTTCTCGCCACGTGCCAGCGGCCTCGCGTTCACACCCGGCGACGGTCCGTAGTGCAGCCAGTGCTCCTTCACGTTCAGCCATTCGGCCAGCGTACGCAACTTATCTGGCTTGGGAATCGTCGTACCGGATAACCACTTATGAGCGGTTTGCGGCGTAACCTCCCGCTCACCTCTATAGCGCAGATTGAATTGCTCGGCGAGCTTGGTCCCGCCGCGAATCTTCAGCGGCTCCAGCAGGTCCTTCAGCCGTTTGGCGAAGGCGGCTTTTTCTTTATTGGTCGGCATGGGCCGGATTGTGCAATTCAACCTTCAAACAGTTGACAACCGGACGAGTTTAGTTTTAGCGTATTTGAGATACTTTTAGCTTGCGAGGCGCTTTAGGCAATGGGTCTGCCGAATTTGTAGAATTTTGGTGTTTTTCCTTGTCTGGCGCGCCTGTCTGCGACTTCGCCGTCCTACAACTTCTTATTTATTCTCAAGGAACGCAGTAGTAATCCTAGCTCGTTTGAGATAAATCCCAGTCGCCCGACTAAGGTAGCTTCCGCCATCAACAAGAGCGTCGCGACACAAGCGCCGAAAGCGCCCGCGTTACAATGCCTCGCGCCGCGCTGACCGGCGGCGCCCTCCCCTCCTCTCCGTTTTTGCCACGCTTTTATGCTCACCACCGATTCCGATCCGATCGTCGCCATTGCCACCGCGCCCGGCCGTGGAGGGATCGGTGTCGTGCGAATTTCGTTCGGCCGCTCGGGAGAGGCGGCAGCCCAGCCGCTGATGCAGGCGCTTACCGGCCAGACATTGGCGCCGCGCCACGCCAGCTACGTCCCATTCCTCGACGTCAGAGGCAACGCGCTCGACCGCGGCATCGCGCTGTACTTCCCGGCGCCGCATTCCTACACCGGCGAGCATGTGCTCGAACTGCAAGGCCACGGCGGTCCGGTCGTGCTGCAACTCGTGCTGCAGCGTTGCATCGACGCCGGCCGCGCGTTCGGTCTGCGTCTGGCCGAACCGGGCGAATTCACGCGTCGCGCCTTCCTCAACGACAAGCTGGATCTGGCGCAAGCCGAAGCGGTCGCCGATCTGATCGAGGCCAGCACCGAGGCCGCCGCGCGCTCGGCGGGCCGCTCGCTCGACGGCGCGTTCTCGCGCGACATTCACGCGCTGGTCGAAGACGTGATCACGCTGCGCATGCTGGTCGAAGCGACGCTGGACTTCCCCGAAGAAGAAATCGATTTCCTCGAAGCCGCCGACGCCCGCGGCAAGCTCGCGCGCATTCGCGAGCGTCTCGCGCACGTGCTGAGCGAAGCGCGGCAAGGCGCGTTGTTGCGCGAAGGGCTCTCGGTGGTGCTGGCCGGGCAGCCGAACGTCGGTAAATCGTCGCTGCTGAACGCGCTGGCCGGCGCGGAGCTGGCGATCGTCACGCCGATCGCCGGCACGACGCGCGACAAGGTCGCGCAGACCATTCAGATCGAAGGCATTCCGCTGCACGTGATCGACACAGCCGGCCTGCGCGATACCGAGGACGAAGTCGAAAAGATCGGCATTGCGCGCACATGGAGTGAAATCGAGCGCGCGGATGTCGTGCTGCATCTGCTCGATGCGCGCACCGGCATGACGGCTGAAGACGATGCGATTGCCGGACGCTTCCCGGGTGGCGTGCCGGTGGTCCGCGTGCTGAACAAGACGGACCTGACCGGCCTCGCGCCCGCGACGCAAGCGCTCGACGCGGACCTCGAACTGAGCGAAGTGCGGCTGTCGGCGAAACAGGGTGACGGCGTTGCGCTGTTGCGCGACGAACTGCTGCGGATCGCCGGTTGGCAGGCGGGCGCGGAAAGCGTGTACCTGGCGCGCGAGCGGCATCTGATTGCATTGCGCGCGGCTGAGGAACATTTGGCGACTGCCGCCGCGCACGCCGATCAGAACTCGCAAGCGCTTGATTTGTTCGCTGAGGAACTTAGGCTCGCGCAGGATCAGTTGAATTCAATCACCGGTGAGTTCAGTTCGGATGACCTTCTCGGAGTGATTTTTAGCAGGTTCTGTATTGGGAAGTGAGCGAGGGGTCGACAATAAGCTAGCGAGCCCTGTCGCAAAGGCTTTTTGCATAATCCGAAACGCCGGATCACGGACCAAACACGCACCCCGTTGACCCAAAAATCGGCAAATCTTTGGTACACAGCTGCTATAAGGTTTAGAATCGCCGCTGTCCGAGCACCCGCGATCCGAACATGCCCCGCCTAGCCGTCCCTCTCACCGAAGCCCAAGTCCGCGCGCTCGAACCGCGCGACACCCGCTATTGCGTCGCTGACGGCAATGGTCTCGTCATCGAAGTCATGACGACCGGCACCAAGATCTGGCGCTTCCGCTACACGCTGAACGGCAAACGCCAACCGCTCGCCACCATCGGCGACTACCGGATGATCTCGCTGCGTGTCGCGCGCGCCAAGGCGCAGAAGTATGCGGAGATGGTCGCGCAAGGCATCTCGCCGGTCGCCACGGCGCGGCGCGACCGCGGCGCGGAAAGCAAAGCCGATGTCCTGCGCGAAGCCGCCGAGCTTTATCTCGCAACTGAGATGGCCGGCAAGTCGGAAGAATACCGTCGCACCACGCGGCGGGCGCTCGACAAAGACGTCTTGCCCGCCATCGGCCACATGCAGATCAAAGCGGTGACCGCCGACGACATCGTCGCGATATGCGACAGAATCAAGAACCGCGGTTCGCCGAAAATGGCGCTGCATACGCGCAACGTGGTGAAGCGTCTCTACGAATATCTGATCGCCCGGCAACTCGCATCCAGCAATCCGGCCGAGGTCGTGCCGGCGCGCTCCATCGCTACTTTCGACAGCCGCACCCGCGTGCTCTCCGGCGACGAGATCGGCGCCATGTTCCGCTCGATCGACGCGTCGAGCATTCGCCGACCTTTGAAGCTGGCGCTGCACCTGCTGGTGCTGACGATGGTGCGCAAGTCTGACCTGGTCGAATCGACGTGGGCGGAATTCAACCTGGACAAGGCGATGTGGACGATCCCCGCTGCGCGCCTGAAAAAAGACCGCGATCAGCGCGTGCCGCTTTCCCAGCAGGCCGTCTCGATGCTGCGCGAGCTCGACCACGCCAAGGCCAGCCGAAAGTTCGTATTCCCGAGCGTCAGAGGCGACGATCGGCCGATCGCCAAAAGTACGCTGAATCAGGCGGTCAAGGCGCTCGGTCTGGAGGTGGAGCATTTCGTCCTGCACGACTTCCGGCGCACCGCAACGGCGCACCTGCGCGAGCTGACGCAGCCGTCCGACGCGCTCGACCAGAACACGGCGACGACGCCCGAGCGTAGCGAGCAAGGTGCCAGCGCAGAAAATGCCGCGAAGCAGCGATGGGTCATGCAGCGGTGGGCGGATTTCGTGGATGCGCAGATCGAAGGCACGCGTAGAGCCTCGACCAGTACGTCTTGAAACCGGCCTCGTCGGGCGCCTAACCTTTGAAATAAGCGGTTTCAATGGTACACAAGACCAGCCGTGTCCAACCCAAATCACTGTTAAAAATAAGAAATTATATTTCCCACTAGGTTTCAAAGGTGAGGAATAAGACGCCGCCGACTCCCCGCCACAATCGCCTCACACAGACCTTTTCTCCCGCGTTTCATCGCCTAAACTGAAGGGTGGACGCAACTCGATACGGAGGCTCCCATGTCTGAATCATTGATCGCTTATTTGCTGGGGCCTGCTGTCATGCTGCTGGTCGGCGTTGCTATCTGGGCCGCGTCCCACTACCACGAGAAGACGAAGCCGCAAAGACTCGAGCGCTGGCTCGACACGCACTATGCGGAGTGGCTGCATCACAGGCACTGAGTCGCGCTTGAAATGAAAAGGCCGTCGCGTAACACGACGGCCTTTTTGTCTGTGGACGCGCGCAACGATGCGCGCGGTTCGCGACTGATTACCAACCCGGCTGCGGCTGCGGATATCCGTATTGAGCCTGCGGCGGTGGCGCACCACACGCCACATAGGCACGTTGGTACTGGTCATAGCAGTATCCCGGCGGCGCTTGCGCATAGACAGGCGCGGGCTGATACGCCGGCTGCGCATAAACGGGCTGCTGGTAAGCCACCACTGGCGCCGGATTCAGCACGGAGGTCACCACCGCCCCGAGCACGGCCCCGCCGATCAGCGCGCCGACGACATCGCCGCCATTACCGTGGGCCGATGCTTGCCCGGCCACGCTCAGACTTCCCACCATCACCAACGCCACTGCGATCTTTTTCATGTTTGACTCCCGCCGTTCAGGCATGGAACAGATTGTGGCGGGCGCGCGCAGAAATAGATGCTGCAAGTGGTAACGGGACATTACCCGTGTAACGCGGTGGGGACGCACGGCCGGCTATACGTCGAAGTGATTACTCCGCTTCCCCATTCCACCGATCAATGTAAAATCCGCCGCATAACCTGTCGGATAGTTCTGACAACCCGCAAAGCTTTTCCAGCCCGTCGATTGAAGGACCGGACCACGTCGACAACACGGGTCGAGACAAGCGAAAAAAGTAAGGGGCGTGCGCGTGAAACAATGGACCATCCGGCAACGGATTCTGTGCAGCTTCGGAATCGTGCTGATCGTGATGCTGACGATGGCAATCGTCACGTTCGAGCAGCTCGGCGGCATCGACCGCGACGCGAAGAGTCAGCAGGAAGACTCGATGCCCGGCCTCTACTACGCGACCGCGATGCGCGCGGCCTGGTTCGAAAACTACACCGTCACACAGCGCCTCATTTACGTGGACGCGGACCCCGAGTCCGTCAAGCGCGACACCGAACGTTTGCAAGACACCGAGCAAACACTTCAGAAGCTTCTCGGCGACTACGGCGCGACCATCTTCCGCGACAACGATCGAGAACTCTTCAACGACTTCCGCCAGCAGCACACCCAGTACCTGCCGATTCAGGCATCGCTGTTGAACGCCCTGCCGAGCTCGAAAGAGAACGCCGTGCGTATCTTCAACGCGCAACTGACGCCGACCTGGGAAGCGGGCCGCCTCTCGGTGCGCAAACTCGTCGACAACAACAAGGCCGACGCCGACAAAGCCGCCGAAAGCATCCGCAGTTCGGTCGAGGCGACCCGCGTCGTGCTGCTCGTCATGCTGTTGATCGCCGCCATCGTCGCCGTGCTGGCCGGGTACTGGCTGCTGCGCGCGGTCACCACGCCGATGGCCAAAGTGCTGAAGGTCGTCGACGTGATGCGCACCGGCGACCTCACCCAGCGCCTGCAACTGAATCGCGCGGACGAAATCGGCGCGCTCGAAGCGGGCTTCAACCGCATGACCGACGAACTCACCGCACTGGTCGGGCAGGCGCAGAAATCGGCGGTGCAGGTCACCACATCGGTAACGGAAATCGCCGCGACTTCGCGCGAACAGCAAGCCACCGCGAACGAGACCGCCGCCACCACCACCGAGATCGGCGCCACGTCGCGTGAAATCTTTGCGACCTCGCGCGACCTGCTGCGCACCATGAACGAAGTGTCCGAAGTTGCCGGCCAGTCGGCGGCGCTCGCGGGCACCGGTCACGCCGGTCTCGCGCGCATGGAAGAAACCATGCGTCTCGTGATGGAAGCGGCCGGCTCGGTCAACGCGAAGCTCGCGATCCTCAACGAGAAGGCCAGCAACATCAATCAGGTTGTCGCCACCATCACCAAGGTCGCGGACCAGACCAACCTGCTCTCGCTGAACGCGGCGATCGAAGCGGAAAAAGCCGGCGAATACGGCCGCGGTTTCGCGGTCGTGGCAACCGAGATTCGACGCCTCGCCGATCAGACTGCCGTGGCGACCTACGACATCGAACAGATGGTCAAGGAAATCCAGTCCGCGGTGGCGGCAGGCGTGATGGGCATGGACAAGTTCTCCGAAGAAGTGCGGCGCGGCATGCTCGACGTGCAGAACGTCGGCGGCCATCTCACGCAGATCATCCAGCAGGTGCAGCAACTCGCGCCGCGCTTCTCGATGGTCAACGAAGGCATGCAGACGCAGGCCACCGGCGCCGAGCAGATCACCCAGGCGCTGACGCAACTCTCGGAGGCCGCGCAGCAGACGGCGGAATCGCTGCGCCAGTCGACCCAGGCGATCGACGATCTGACGCACGTCGCCAACAGTCTGCGCACCGGCGTGTCGCGTTTCAAAGTGACGGCCTGACGCGCCACGGCGCGCCGCTCGACGCCGACACCCGTACGCCCATCCACCGCCCACGCACACGCCGATGCTCTTCATCCTCTTCACGCTCGAAAGCGAACGGTACGTGATCGACGCGACGCAGGTGGAGCGTCTGATGCCGCTCACGCCGCAGTCGCCGCCGAAGACAATCCCCGGCGCGCCGTCGTGGGTCGCGGGCGTGCTCGATCACGAAGGCGCGCCGTTGCCGCTGATCGACCTGCCGGCGCTCGCGCTCGGCCGTCCCGCCGCGCAATTGATGTCGACGCGCATCGTGCTGGTGCGCTATCCGCATGCGGGCACGACGCGCTTGCTCGCGCTGCTGCTCGAAGGCGCGACACGCACGATTCGACTGGACGTGGCGGCATTTCACAATGCCGGACTCGACATGCCGCACGCGCGCTATCTCGGCCCGGTCGCGAGCGAAGCGGGCGGCCTCGTGCAGTGGATCCGCGTCGAGCATCTGCTGCCCGACGACGTCAAAGCGCTCCTCTTTCCCGAGGCGCACGCATGAACGCGCATCACGACAATGCACCGCTCTATCGGCGCTTCGCCGAGCTGTTGCATCGGACCATCGGGCTCGATGCGGCATCGCTCGGCCATAGCGCGATCGAGCGCGCGGTCGATCAGCGCGCCGCAGCGTGGTGCGCCGATGGCCACGCCGAAGCCACGCTCAACGACTATTGGGAAGCCGCGCAACGTTCACCTTCGATGGTGCAGGCCCTGATCGAAACAGTCGTCGTGCCCGAAACCTGGTTCTATCGCGACGCCGACGCGTTTAAGGCACTCGCGCGTCTCGCGCATGAACGTCTCGCCGAGCGTGGTAACGCATTGCCGCTGCGCGTCCTGAGCCTGCCCTGTTCGACCGGCGAAGAACCGTACACGATCGCGATGACGCTGCTCGACGCAGGCTTCGACGCCACGCAGTTGCGCATCGACGCAATGGATATCAGCGACCGCTCGCTCGCCGTCGCGCAACGCGCTGTCTACGGACGCAACTCGTTTCGCGGCAATGCGTTCCCGTTTCGCGACGCGCACTTCACGCGCACCGAAGACGGCTGGCGTCTCGCACCGCGCATCGTCGAAGCGGTGCGTTTTTCGCGCGCCAATCTGATGCAACTCGATGCGTCGTCGCTCGGTGTCTATGACTTCGTGTTCTGCCGCAACGTGCTGATTTACTTCGACCGCGACGCGCAGCAAAAAGCCCTGCAGGCGCTCACAAGTGTGCTGGCCGAAAACGGCACGCTGTTCGTCGGCCCTGCGGAAACCGGGCTGCTGATGCGCTACGGCATGCAGTCCGCAAAGATACCGCTGGCCTTCGCCTTTCATCACAGCGCGCCCGGGGAAACGCAGTCGAATAACTGGCACACCGCACCGCTTGCTACAGCCGCTGCGCTCGCCATGACGCATTCGCAGGTTCCCGCGCTCTCGCCGCCGCACGTGTTTTCCGCGGAGCCTTTCGCGTGGCCCGATCCGGTTGCGCGCACGCCGTTCAGCGGTGCGACGCAGTTCGCCGCGCGTGACAACATCGCGACGCACGCGCGCAAAACGCCGACGCACGCCGCCACGCTGCCGGCACACAACCCGTTGTCGCCGCCAGTCACCGCGCCGACCAACGCCGCACGCGACACGTTGCAAACCGCGCACGCGCTGGCCGATGCCGGCCGCCTCGCGGAAGCCGCTTCAGCGATCAACGCGTATCTGGAACACCACGCCCCGCACGCCGACGCGTTTTATCTCCTCGGCGTGCTGGCCGATGCCAACGGCGATGCGAACCTTGCGCGCAGCCAGTATCGCAAGGCGCTGTACCTCGACCCTCAGCACGCTGAAGCGCTCGCGCATCTCGCGACCTTGCTCGAACTCGAGGGCGAGCGCGACGCCGCACGGCTGTTGATGCAACGCGCGTCGCGCGCGCAGGGAGCGCAACGTGGCTGATGCGCAAACGGTGAGCTTCGACGATTGCTGGAATCGCATCGGCGTGCGCGGCGATTCGTCGTGCGAGCGTCTTGTCGAGTACGTGCGTTGCCTGAATTGCCCGGTGTTCGAAACGGCCGCGGCCAAACTGCTGGAACGGCCGATTCCCCTGGTGGATCTCTCGCAGCACGACGCGCGCGCGCGGGCACAGCCGCAACGAGATGCGCAAGGCGCGAGCGAATCGTTTCTCGTCTTTCGCATCGGCGACGAATGGCTCGCGCTGCCCACGCCGATCTTTAAACGCATCGTGCAAACGCGGCCGATTCATACGTTGCCGCATCGGCAGCATCGCGCGGTACTGGGCGTGGTGAATGTACAAGGTGAATTGCTGGTGTGCCTGTCACTCGCGCACCTGCTCGGTTTCGAAACCGGTGCCGCCGCACGCGACGATCGCGCGCACCACGATCTGCCGCGTTTCCTCGTTGTCTCGCGCGCTGAGGAACACGCGGTGTTCCCGGTAGATCAGGTCGACGGCGTGCACCGGATCGCGACGGCCAGCTTTTGCGCGCCGCCCGCCACACTTTCGCATGCCGCCGCTGCCCATACGCGCGCGGTCGCGCCGTGGCGCGGCATGAGCGTCGGCCTGCTCGACGCCGACGCGCTCTTCGATACGTTGAACCGGAGTCTCGGATGACGGACGACCCACGCCGGCCGTCGCTGATCGATCTGTTCCGCGAAGAAGCGCGGACCCAGGCGCGCGTGCTCAACGACGGCCTGCTCGCACTCGACCGCGCGCCGCGCGATGCCGCCGCGCTCGAGGCCTGCATGCGCGCCGCGCATTCGTTGAAGGGCGCCGCGCGCATTGTCGGCGTGCAGGTTGGTGTCGAGCTTGCGCATGCCATGGAGGATTGCTTCGTCGCCGCGCAGGAAGGACGTGCGTTGCTCGACGCGGCCTGGATCGACGAGTTGCTGCGCGGGGTGGATATCGTCGCGCGCATCGGCAACGATGAAGACGAGTCGGCTCGCGACGCAGTCGGCACATGTGTGGCGGCATTGCAGGCGCGGATGGCGGGTGTGCCACCGCATGGCGCGCCGATGCGGCGGGACGCTACGCCGCCAGCGGCCGCGGCGGTCGCCGAACCGCCTGCCGCCGCTCCCGGTGCGAATGCGGACCCGGACCCTGACGCCGCGTTCAACGATTTAGCCCGTGCACTGCGCGCTGAAGGCACGCCGGTCATCCCGACCGCGCAGCCGGACCCCCACGCCGCATTCGACTCGCTAGCCGATGCACTGCGCGCTGAAGCCACACCGGCTAACGCTACGCCCGCGCCTACACAAGACAACCACATTGCCCTCGCAAACGCGCAGAAGCAGCACGACCCGGTCGCCGCCCCGTCCGCGTCGAACGGCACAAGCATCTCACCAACCACCGAACCCGGCCGCATGCTACGCGTACGCGCCGACAACCTCGACCGTCTGCTATCGCTATCCGGCGAATCGCTGGTCGAATCGCGCTGGCTGAAACCCTTCGCGCAATCGATGCTGCGCATCAAACGCGTGCAACGCGACAGCACTCGCGCGCTGGATCAACTGCACGAAACCCTCGCCGACCTCAAGCTCGATCCGCGCGCCCAGGCCGCGCTCGAAGAAGTGCGCCGCCTGACCGCCGAATCGCAGCATTTGCTGGCCGAGCGTCTCGCCGATCTGGAGAGCTTCGACCGCCGCTCGACTCACCTGTCGCAACAACTCTACGACGCCGCCCTGCAATGCCGTATGCGCCCATTCGGCGACGGCACCAGCGGCCTCGCACGGATGGTGCGCGACGTCGCGCGTTCGCTCGGCAAGAAAGTGCGCTGGCAACTGGTCGGCGAATCGACGCAAGTGGACCGCGACATTCTCGATCTGCTCGAAGCGCCGCTCGGCCACATGCTGCGCAATGCGCTCGACCACGGCATCGAAGCACCCGCCGTGCGCCTCGCGCGCGGCAAGCCGGAGGAAGGCACGCTCACGCTCGACGCGCGGCACACCGCCGGCGCACTGCTCATCACCGTTTCCGACGACGGCGCGGGCATCGATCTCGACGCCCTGCGCGCGTCGATCGTGCGCAAGAAACTCGCGAGCGAGGAAACGGTTGCGCGCCTATCCGAAGCCGAGCTGCTCGAATTCCTGCTTCTGCCCGGCTTCTCGCTACGCGATCAGGTGACCGAAGTCTCGGGCCGCGGCGTCGGACTCGACGCGGTGCACGACGTCGTCAAACGCGTTCGCGGCTCGGTGCGAATCACCCATGAACCCGGCCTCGGCACGCGCGTGCAATTGCAGTTGCCGCTGACGCTCTCGGTGATCCGCAGCCTGCTGATCGAAGTCGCGGGCGAGCCGTACGCGGTGCCGCTCGCGCATGTAAACCGCACGCTTCACGTGGATCGCGCGGAGATCGAATTGCTCGAAGGGCATCAGCACATCGCCTTTTCCGGGCGGCGTATCGGCGTCGTCACCGCGCATCAGATTCTCGACGCCGCGCCGCCCGCGGATGAAAGCAGCACCGTCAGCATGATCGTGATCGGCGAGGGCTCGCAAACCTACGGCGTGGTGGTCGACCGCTTTCTCGGCGAGCGCATGCTCGTGGTGCAGCCGCTCGATCCGCGCCTCGGCAAGATCCGCAACATCACTGCCGGTGCGCTGATGGAGAACGGCGATCCGGTGCTGATCGCCGACGTCGACGACTGGCTGCGCTCTGTCGAACGGCTCGTGGCGGGTGGCGATCTGAAGCACACGCAACACGGCGCCGCGCGCGCGGCTCAGCGTGCCACGCGCCGCGTGCTGGTGGTCGACGATTCGCTCACCGTGCGCGAGCTCGAACGCAAGCTGCTGGCCACGCGCGGTTACGACGTGACGATCGCCGTCGACGGCATGGACGGCTGGAACGCCGTGCGCGGCGAGCGCTTCGACCTCGTCATCACCGACATCGACATGCCGCGCATGGACGGCATCGAACTCGTCACGCTCATCAAGCGCGATCCGCAGTTGCAGTCGCTGCCGGTGATGATCGTCTCGTACAAGGATCGTGAGGAGGACCGCCGCGCCGGGCTGAACGCGGGCGCGGACTACTATCTGGCGAAAGGCAGTTTTCATGACGAAGCACTGCTCGATGCGGTGCGCGATCTGATCGGCGAAGCATACGGTTAGTCCCGGGGAGAAACGGATGAAAATCGGAATCGTCAACGACATGCCGCTCGCCGTCGAGGCGCTGCGTCGCGCGCTCGCGGCGCGCCACGACTACGAAGTGCTGTGGATCGCGCAGGACGGCCAGCAGGCGATCGATTTCTGCACCGCGCAGCGCCCGGACATCGTGCTGATGGATCTGGTGATGCCGAACGTCGACGGCATCGAGGCCACGCGCCGCATCATGGCGCGCGCGCCGTGCGCGATCCTGATCGTCACCGTCGATGTGGGCGCGAACGCGTGGCGCGTGTATGAAGCGATGGGCGCGGGCGCGCTTGATGCCGTCGATACGCCTTCGCTTAGCGGTCCCGATGCGCACAAGAGCATCGACACGCTGATCGCGAAGATCGACCGCATCGCGGCGCTCGTGAAGGAACGTAATGCGCCCGGCGCGGCGGCCGCGGCAACGCCCGCCTGCGTGACGAATCGCGACACGCCGCTGGTGGCGATCGGCGCATCGGCGGGCGGACCGGCGGCGCTTGCGACGCTGCTGGCCGGCCTGCCGAAGGATTTCGCGGCGGCTATCGTCATCGTGCAGCACGTCGATGCGGCGTTTGCCGCCGGCATGGCGGACTGGCTGAACCAGCAATCGGCGGTGCCGGTGCGAATCGCCTGTGAAGGCGACCGCCCGCAAGCGGGCATCGCGCTGCTCGCCTCCACCGACGATCATCTGCATCTGAAACTGCCCAATGTGCTCGGCTACACGCGCGTGCCGGAAGAGACGCCCTACCGGCCTTCCGTCGACGTGTTCTTTCATAGCGTGGTGGCGCGCTGGCCGGCGCGCGCGGTCGGCGTGCTGCTGACCGGCATGGGCCGCGACGGCGCGATCGGACTCAAGGCGATGCGCACCAAGGGCTATCACACGATCGCGCAGGACGAGGCAACCAGCGCCGTGTACGGTATGCCGAAAGCGGCCGCGGCACTCGACGCCGCCGCCGCGATCCTGCCGTTGCCGCGCATCGCCGCCGCGCTCGCGACAGCGGTCAACGCGCGCTAGACACGCACTCGCCGCTTATGAGCCGTTTCGATTCACTCACATTCATTCTGGCTGAACATCATGGACACTCCTAAGCCGCATCAGAACGCCGCCGCGCAGGATTTCGCGTCGGACGCGGTGGACGCCCCCAATCTCGCCATCGATGACGCTCTGGCGCGCATCCTCGGCAATCCGCCCGCGGCCGAGTGCCCGATCATGGTGTTGCTGGTCGACGATCAGGCGATCATCGCCGAGGCGATCCGCCAGGCGCTGGCCGACGAACCGAGCGTCGACTTTCACTACTGCGCGTCGCCTGAAGAAGCGCTGCGCTGCGCCGCCGAAACGCGCGCGACGGTGATCCTTCAGGACCTCGTGATGCCGGGCACCGACGGTCTCACTCTCGTGCGCCAATACCGGCAGAATCCGGCGACGCGCGATATTCCGATCATCGTGTTGTCCACCAAGGAAGAGCCGCTCGTGAAAAGCGCGGCCTTCGCCGCCGGTGCCAACGATTATCTGGTGAAGCTGCCGGACCGCATCGAGTTGATCGCGCGCATCCGCTATCACTCGCGTTCGTACCTGAACCTGATTCAACGCGACGAGGCCTACAAGGCGCTGCGTCAATCGCAACAGCAATTGCTCGCGACGAATCTGGAATTGCAGCGGCTCACGCATTCGGACGGCCTGACGGGCCTGTCGAATCGCCGCTACCTCGATCAATATCTGGCCGCCGAATGGCGTCGCGGTACACGCGACAAGACCGGCCTCGGTTTTCTGATGATCGATGTGGATAACTTCAAGGCGTACAACGATACCTACGGGCACGTTGCCGGCGACGAAGTGCTCAAGACGGTCGCGCATACCGTCGAAGCGTGCCTCGGGCGCCCGGCGGATCTCGCGGCGCGCTTCGGCGGCGAAGAGTTCGCGGTGGTGGTGCCGGGCACGTCGTCGGGCGGCTTGCGTCTGCTTGCGGAAAAGATCCGCATTGCAATCGAAGGGCTGGCGATTCCGCATTCGGGCTCCGCGGCCGGCGTCGTGACGATTAGCATCGGCGCGGCGACGCTCGTGCCCACGGCCGCCGAGCCGGTGACGAAGCTGATCGAAGCGGCTGATGTCGGCTTATATCGCGCGAAACGGGATGGGAAGAATCAGGTTGCGGTGAGTGTTTGATTGTTCGGCTTGCAGTTTTACTCACGCGGAATGAAAACGCGCCCGTTTGCAGGGCGCGTTTTTTTTGCGGCAATCGCAATAGCAGTAGCAGCAGCACTAGCGCTGGCAGCGCGTTAGGCGGTTTCTAGCGCGTGCGCTTCTTTAGCATTGCCAGGACGCGACACCGACCGGTGCATCGCCGCGATACTTGTTGCGTGCTTCGACAAACACGCTTGCATCGATTGCGCCCTCGTCCACCAGCGCCTTCAGCGCGGCGATCACAATCGACTTGCGGTCCACTTCAAAGAACTCACGCAACGCCTGACGTGTATCGCTGCGCCCGAATCCATCCGTGCCGAGCGTCACGTATCGGCGCGGCACGTACGCGCGAATCAGTTCCGGCACGGCACGTACATAGTCGGTCGCGGCAACGATCGGACCTTGCGATGCATCGAGCGCTCGCGTGACATACGGCGCCGCGCTCGCTTCGCCAAGACGCGCGAGCCGTTCCGCCGCCATGCCATCGCGCTGCAACTCGGTGAAGCTCGTCACGCTCCACACGGCGGCGTCGATCTGCCAGTCGTCTTTCAACATCTGCTGCGCCGCGATCACTTCACCGAGAATCGCGCCCGCGCCGAGCAATTGCACCTGAGCCTGCTTGCTCTGCTGATCCTGCGCTGGCACTTGCGCCGTCAGCGGATAGATGCCCTTGAGGATCCCTTCGCGCAGCGCCTGCAAGTCGCCGCCTGGCACCGAAGGCTGCGCATAGTTTTCGTTCATCACCGTGACGTAATAGAACACGTCGCGCTGCTGCTCGACCATTTCACGCATGCCCTCATCGACGATCGCGGCAACTTCGTACGCGAACGCCGGATCGTACGCGCGGCAATTCGGAATCGTCGATGCCGCCAGATGGCTCGAGCCGTCCTGGTGCTGCAGGCCCTCGCCGCCGAGCGTCGTCTTGCCCGAGGTCGCACCGATCAGGAAGCCGCGCGCACGCTGATCCGCCGCGGCCCAGATCAGGTCGCCGATGCGCTGGAAGCCGAACATCGAGTAGTAGATGTAGAACGGCAGCATCGGCAGATCGTGCACGCTGTACGACGTCGCCGCCGCGATCCATGACGACACCGCGCCCGCTTCCGAAATGCCCTCCTCCAGAATCTGGCCTTTCGTGTCTTCGCGGTAATACAACATCGAGCCGAGATCTTCAGGCTCGTACAACTGCCCGAGCGGCGAATAGATCCCGACCTGGCGGAACATGTTCGCCATGCCGAAAGTGCGCGCTTCGTCAGCGACGATCGGAACCACGCGCGGCCCGACTTCCTGATCCTTGAGCAGCGCGGTCAGCATGCGGACCAGCGCCATGGTCGTGGACATCTCGCGGCCGTTCGAGTCCAGCGAAAATTGCCCCCAGGAGGACACCGGCGGGACGGTCAGCCCCTTCGATGCAACTCTCCGCCTTCTGGGCAGATAGCCTCCGAGAGCCGCCCGGCGTGCATGCAGGTATTGCATTTCCGGGCTGTCTTCCGCGGGTTTGTAAAACTTCACCTGTTCGACGTCCTCGTCCGTGAGCGGCAGGCGGAAGCGATCGCGAAACGCCTTGAGGTCGTCGAAGCCCAGCTTCTTTTGCTGATGCGTGGTCATGCGGCCCTGGCCCGAGGTGCCCATGCCGAAGCCCTTCATCGTCTTCGCGAGAATGACCGTCGGCTGGCCGCGATGTTCGAGCGCCTTCGCGTAGGCCGCGTGCAGTTTGCGCACGTCGTGGCCGCCGCGGCGCAGGCGGTCGATGTCGTCGTCGCTCAGTTGCGCGGCGAGCGCGGCAAGCTCCGGATTCTGGCCGAAGAAGCGTTCGCGGTTGTACGCGCCGTCGTTCGCCGAAAAAGTCTGGAACTGGCCGTCGACGGTATGCGCGAACGCGCGCAGCAAGGCGCCGGTGCGGTCGCGCGAGAACAGCGCGTCCCAGTCCGAACCCCACACCACCTTGATCACGTTCCAGCCGGCGCCGATGAAGTGCGCTTCCAGTTCATCGATGATGCGGCCGTTGCTGCGCACCGGCCCGTCGAGCCGCTGCAGATTGCAGTTGATCACGAACACGAGGTTGTCGAGCCCCTCGCGCGCGGCCAGCGAGAGCGCGCCGGTCGATTCCGGCTCGTCCATTTCGCCGTCGCCGAAAAAGCCCCACACCTTGCGGCCTTCCGTTTGCACGAGGCCGCGATTGGTCAGATAGCGCATGAAGCGCGCTTGATAAATCGCGTTGATCGGGCCGATGCCCATCGATCCGGTCGGGAACTGCCAGAAGTCCGGCATCAGCCACGGATGCGGATACGAACACAAACCGGGACCGCCGATCTCGCGGCGATAGTGCCGCAAATGCTGCTCGCTTAAGAACCCTTCGAGGTAAGCCCGCGCATACACACCCGGCGACGAATGCGGCTGGAAATACACGAGGTCGCCCGTGCCCTCTTCTCCGCCCGGCGCGGCCGCGCGAAAGAAATGATTGAAGCCGACCTCGAACAGATCCGCCGCCGACGCGTAGCTCGCGATATGGCCGCCGAGTTCGCCGTAGGCCTGGTTCGCGCGCACGACCATCGCCAAAGCATTCCAGCGCAGCGCGGCGGCGAGCCGTTCCTCGAGTTCGAGATTGCCCGGATAGCGCGGCTGCTGCTCGAACGGGATCGTGTTCTGGTACGGCGTGACGTTGGTGCGCGCCGATTCGACACCAAGCGTCAACGCATGACTCGCGAGCCGGTCGAACAGAAACTGTGCGCGGTCACGACCGACATGCGCGACGACCGCATCGAGCGCTTCCAGCCATTCGGCGGTTTCCTGCGGATCCGCATCAGGCTGTTCCGCGCTTTCAACCCCTTGTGGATTGGATAACCGCCATTGCTCGCTACCGCTGGACAAATCCGTCATGGCACCACTCCCGCATCGACGCGTTCGGTTCAAGATCGAGTGAGTCAATGGTAACCATGTGCTCACAAAATGAGCGTCTCATTTGCTTGTGATCCCGTGCTGCGATAGGCTATTTATTCCTGATTTCGCTACCACAGCAGAATATTTCATCTATGACAACGCCACCCAGACGGCTGGACCGAATCGACATCGGCATCCTGAGCCAGTTACAGCAGAACGCGCGCATCACTAATGCAGACCTGGCGCGCTCGGTGAACCTGTCGCCCACGCCGTGCTTCAACCGCGTGCGGGCGCTCGAAAAGCTTGGTCTCTTCAAGCAGCAGGTCACGTTGCTGAACCCGGAGCCGCTAGGGCTGCGCATCAACGTGTTCATTCAGGTGAGTCTGGAAAAGCAGGTGGAAGACGCGCTGCAGCGTTTCGAGCAGGCGATTTCGGAGCGCCCCGAGGTGATGGAGTGCTATCTGATGACGGGCGACGCCGACTATCTGCTGCGCGTGGTGATGCCGGATATGCAGACGCTGGAGCGCTTCATCGTCGATCATCTGACGAAGATTCCGGGCATCTCCAACATCCGCTCGAGCTTCGCGCTCAAGCAGGTGCGGTACAAGACGGCGCTGCCGTTGCCGTCGTCGGGATTGACGTTGGTCGATCCCGACGACGTGTCGACTGACTGGCGCTGAAGGCGCTTTTCAGTCCGTTCAGGCGTTATGCCGCCGCGGCGCCGCGCGTGTAGCGTGCGGCCGGCAGCTTATGCGACAGGTTCGGCTGCAATTGCTGGCGTGCGTTGTTGAAGCGGTCCCAGTCGGCCGCGTCCGGCAACGACGGAATCGTCACCAGTTCGCCCTGGTCGAGGCCGACGAGCGCGGCGTCCACCATGTCTTCGGCGGTCATCACGATCTGCTGCGGCAGATGTTCGACCGCGAGACCCGCGCGGTCCCAGAACGCCGTGCTGGTGGCGCCCGGCAACACTGCCTGCAACTGGACGCCCTTGTCACCCACCTCGTGATGCAGCGACTGCGTCAGGTTGAGCACATAGGCCTTGGTGCCGCTGTAAGTGCCGTTCAACGTTTCCGGCGATAGCGCGACGATCGACGCAATATTGATCACGATGCCCTTGCCCCGCTCCACCAGGCCCGGCACGACCGCCGCCGTCAGGCGCGTGAGCGCGGTCACGTTCAGGTCGATCATTTTTTCGAGCGCATCGACGTCCGAATCGATCAGCGAGGCGGTCGCGCCTACTCCGGCGTTGTTGACCAGCATCGTGATGCCACGGTCCGCGCGCAGCCGTTCTTCGATGCGGCGTACGTCGGCTTTGACGGTCAGGTCCGCGCCGATCGTTTCGACGTGGCGGCCGGTTTCCGTCGTCAGACGATCGGCCAGACCGTTCAGCCGCTGCACGTCGCGCGCCACCAGAATCAGGTCGTAGCCGCGCCGCGCGAGGCGGTCCGCATACACCGCGCCGATACCCGACGATGCGCCCGTCACCAATGCCGTGCCCTTGCCTGTTTGCGTTGCCATTTGAATCTCTCCTTGCGGGCGTGGCGCTTCGCGCCCGTGCCCTGTCCGATAAGTGAATGGGAAAAACCGGGAAACTCCGCCGCCGCCCGGCTGTTGCGCGGCATTGCGGTGTTGACGAGGCAAGTCTAGGCGCGTAGCCTGTTGTCTCAAATGTCGTATTTACCTCGTTTTAGGACATCGCAATGAGACACGTCGGCGTGGTGGTTTTTCCCGGCTTCCAGATCCTCGATATGGTGGCGGTCTCGATCTTCGAATTGGCGAACCTGGAGGCCAGCGAGCCGGAGTACGAGGTGGAGATCATTTCCGAGCACGGCGGCATGGTGCGCAGCTCGGCGGGCGTCGAGATCGCCACCCGGCCGTTCGGCGATCCGGCGTACGACACGGTGGTGGTCACCGGCGCGATGCAGATCACGCCGTCGTCGCCGGGGTTGCTGGCGTTTCTGAACGAGGTGCGCGGCGCGGCGCGGCGCACCACGAGCATTTGCACGGGTGCGTTCGTGCTGGCCGAGGCCGGGATTCTGGACGGCCGCCACGCGACCACCCACTGGTTTCACGCCCGCGATCTGCAACAACGCTTTCCGCAGACGCATGTGGATGAAGACCGCATTTTTATCGTCGACGGTTCGGTGTGGACGTCGGCGGGCATGACCGCGTGCATCGACCTATGTCTGGCGCTGGTTGAAAACGATCTCGGCGTGGAAGTGTCGCGCGCGATCGCCAAAAAGCTCGTTGTGTACCATCGTCGCACCGGCGGCCAGTCGCAGTTCTCGGCCATGCTGGACCTGGAGCCGAAATCCGACCGCATTCAGAACGCGCTCTCGTACGCCAAAAGCCATCTGCGCGAACCGTTGACAGTCGAGCAACTCGCCGACGTCGCGCATCTCAGCCCGCGCCAGTTCAGCCGCGCGTTTCGCGACGAAACCCGCCAATCGCCGGCCAAAGCCATCGAGGCATTGCGCGTCGAGGCCGCGCGCGCCATGCTGGAAGCGGGCCGCCATTCCATGGAGGCGGTGGCCGCTGAAACGGGTTTCGTCGATACCGAACGGATGCGGCGCGCCTTTCTGCGCGCGTTCGGTCAGCCGCCGCAGGCGATCAAACGCGCAGCGCGCGTGGGCGTGCTGTAACACAGGTGATGGACAATGTCGGCAACAGCGCCTTACCCGATATGACCTTCCACGATAAGAGGAACGCGATGAACTACGACGACAGCAATCCCTTCGCAAGGATTCTGCGTGGCGAACTGCCCTGCATCAAGGTGGCCGAAACCGATGCCGCCCTCGCCTTCATGGATCTGATGCCGCAAGCCGACGGGCATTTGCTGGTGGTACCGAAGGAAGCCGCCGCGGAGATTTTCGAGTTGTCGGATGCCTCGACGGTGGCTTGCATGCGCATGACCCAGAAGCTCGCGATTGCGGTGCGCGCGGCGTTGCGGCCGGACGGCGTGTTCATCGGACAATTCAACGGCGCCGCGGCGGGACAAACGGTGCCGCATGTGCATTTCCACGTGATCCCCCGCTGGGAAGGCCAGCCGCTGAGAATGCATGCGCGCGATGTCGCCGACGCGGACACGCTCGAAGCGCTCGCCAAACGCATTCGCTCGCATTGGCGCGCCGACTGAGGCGATGCATCGCTCGGTTGCACGCGCGGTCATGCGCCGTAACATGTGTAAAGGCCGCTGAAACCAGCGGTGTGCGCCGTACGACTAGACTGGTGCTTGCCTTGGTTCTCGCAAGGCATTGAGTGTGGATCTCTTTTTAGCCTGCCCGAAATGGGCAGGCTTTTTTATTTGCACGCCTTTGGGTTGCCTCGCCGCCGCGCTCGCGGCTCGCGTTAAAAAACCCGCACACGGCGGGTTTCATTTCACTACCGATGGTACGGCGCCGGCCCGTGATGCGGTGGCGGACGACGATGATGACGGTAGTGATGCGGCGCCGGCACGCGGTGGCAACGATTCACCAGACGGCCATGCACCCACACGCGCTTACACACCATACGCGAATGCGCCTCTGCGGCGGTCGGCACGAAGACGATGGCGGTTGCAGCCAGCAGCATCAATGACATCAATTTGCGCACGAATCCTCCTGTTCAACGGGCCGCTATTTTAGGGCGGCGGGTTGATTCGTGCAGGGCGGCACGCAAGAGGGTCAGTCGACTCGCAAAGGCAGCGCGCGTCAGAGACGTTCCCGCGAGCGGCGCAGCGGATGTCGCCAGTCGATGCGGCGCGGTCTCACGTGCATCGGTCGCATCTCGTGCAGATGCCGGTGTTCTTGCCACAATTCGTCGGAGAAAAGAAAGGCGACGATGAGCAGCGGAATCACCAGAAACGCGCCTAATATCAAGTTCTCGATCACGGCAGCCTCCGATTGCAGGAGCATGATTTCATTGTAGAGCACCGCGCGTACCCATACCGTGCTGCGCACCTCGCAATCGCCGCGTTCGCGCCAGCCGCGGGCCTTGCGGATGTGCATGTTCCAGTCCGAGTTCTTCGAGGCGAATCGACGCGTCGATTGATTCCGCCGAGGCGCGTGCGGGCTGCCCTTTTTGCCGACCCTGCACGCATCGCACATCAACCTGGCACCTTTTATCTTCTGCAAGCACACCGTTATTTAGTGATTTTGCTTTAGTCGGTTGAATGACTTTGTGTGCAACGCACCAAATGCGCGGATTAATTGTAGTAAATCACTTAATTGGCGCCTCTCGTTTACGCGAATACGCGCCGCAAAGCTTTACTGGTTAAAGCGGTGTGCCCTGTTCATCTCTTAGCTATCCATGGCAGTCGCAACTATTTAAGCCGCTGCCCAACGATTAAGCACCTGCAAATAACGGTGCGACATTTCGCCGCTGTTGCGACCGCACACAAGATGTGCTTGTCGTTCTCTCGCATTCTCCTAAAGTGCAAGATGCGGGCTCAAAGTTAAAGTTAAATACATAGCTAACCTGAGTATCCACCCGCACCGGAGGAAAATATGAAAATGCGAATCGCCGTTGTTTTCGCCATTGCGGGATTGGCTGCCGCTACTGTTCAGGCGCAAGACGTCATGATCAAGCCGCAGCAAACCATCCAGTTCAAGGCCAACGCATATGGCTGCCTGTCGAAGGATAAACTCGACGCCGCCGACCAGCATGCACAAGCTGGTGAACAGCAAAAGATGCAGGAATTCTTCTCCGGATATCAATGCGTTTCTACCCCGGAAAACTCGAGCTTCCGTGTCGTCCGCGTGGTCGGTCACGACATCGAATTCGTGAATTCCGGTAATAGCGATACGCAAGGCCTTTGGGCAAACGATCGTTTCATCAAGCAATAAGCTGAACGCTATCCATTCCGGCAAAACGCCGGAATGTGATTTTGCGCGCACATATGTCTGTCCTCTGACTTGATAGGCCGGAGGTGGTGAAGCTGTGAGTTAAAAATCGGCTGGGCATGACAATGCTCGGCCGATTTTATTTGCGTGCGCTTGTTCTGCTTTTAAACGGACAGAAAAAAGCCGATGCGGATTGTCTTGATCCGCATCGGCAGTACGCCTTCTCGCAAAGCGCAGGGAACAACCGTTTAACGCACGACCAGCCGCTCAGTGTGAATCGCGCGGCACCGGAGCGCCGCTCGATCCCACCAGGAAGTCGAGATCCGCGCCCTGGTCCGCTTGCAGCACGTGCTCGACGTAGAGCTTGTAATAGCCGCGTTTTGGCGCCTCAGGCGCCTGCCATGCGGCGCGCCGGCGCGCGAGTTCCTCGTCGGTGACGTCGAGGTGCAGGCGGCGCGCTTCGACGTCCAGCTCGATCATGTCGCCGGTCTGCACGAACGCGAGCGGGCCACCCGCGGCCGCTTCCGGCGACACATGCAGCACCACCGCGCCGTACGCCGTGCCGCTCATGCGACCATCGGAAATCCGCACCATGTCCGTGATGCCTTTTTGCAGCACTTTTTTCGGCAGCGGCATATTGCCGACTTCCGCGAAGCCCGGATAACCCTTCGGCCCCGCGCCCTTGAGCACCATGATGCAATGCTCGTCGATATCGAGCGACTCGTCGTCGATCTTTGCGTGCAGTTCCTCGATGTTCTCGAACACCACCGCGCGACCGCGATGCTTGAGCAACGACGCCGTTGCCGCCGACGGCTTGATCACCGCGCCATTCGGCGCCAGATTGCCCTTGAGCACCGCGATGCCGGCCTTCGGCTTGAACGGCTCGGCGAATGTCGTGATGACCTTCTCGTCGTGATTCGGCGCGTTACGCACGTTGTCCCAGAGGGTCTTGCCGTTCACGGTCAGCGCATCGCGATGCAGCAGCCCTTGTTCGCCGAGTTGCTTCAACACCGCCGGCAAACCGCCCGCGTAGTAAAAGTCCTCCATCAGATATTCACCGGACGGCTGCAGATTCACGAGACACGGCACGTTCGACCCCAACTCCCAATCCTCCAGCGACAACTCCACGCCAATGCGCTTGGCCAGCGCAATCAGATGGACGACCGCATTGGTCGAGCCGCCGATCGCCGCATTCGTGCGAATCGCGTTTTCAAAGGCCTGGCGCGTAAGGATCTTGTCCATCGTCAGATCCTCGCGAACCATGTCGACGATGCGCCGGCCCGCGAGATGCGCGAGCACCTGGCGGCGCGCATCGACGGCGGGAATCGCCGCGTTGTGCGGCAAGCCCATGCCGAGCGATTCGACCATCGAGGCCATCGTCGACGCCGTGCCCATCGTCATGCAGTGGCCGCGCGAGCGGTTCATGCACGACTCGGCTTCGGTGAATTCTTCCTGCGTCATCGTGCCGGCGCGCACTTCCTCGGACATCTGCCAGACGCCCGTGCCGGAGCCGATGTTCTTGCCGCGAAACCGGCCATTGAGCATCGGGCCGCCGGAAACGGCCAGCGCGGGCAGATTGCAGGACGCCGCGCCCATCAGCAGCGCAGGCGTGGTCTTGTCGCAGCCGACCAGCAGAATCACGCCGTCCATCGGATTGCCGCGAATCGACTCCTCGACATCCATGGAGGCGAGGTTGCGAAACAGCATCGCGGTAGGCCGCAAATTGGTCTCGCCGAGCGACATCACCGGAAATTCGAGCGGCAAGCCGCCCGCTTCATGCACGCCTTTTTTCACGTACTCCGCCAGTTCGCGGAAGTGCGCGTTACACGGCGTCAGTTCCGACCACGTGTTGCAAATGCCGATCACCGGACGTCCGTCGAATTCGTCGTGCGGGATGCCCTGGTTTTTCATCCACGAGCGATGTAGAAAACCGTCGCGGTCCTTGAGGCCGAACCACGCCTGGCTGCGTAGCGGCTTTTTAGTCTGGTTCGAATCAGCCATGAAATCTCCTGTTGGCAAACGTGGGGGCGGGGCACGCGTCAGTGCACGCGCTTGCTGCGGCGGAACTGGTCGAACAGCACCGCGAGCAGCAGGATCCCGCCGCGAATAAGGTATTGGTAAAAGGTCGGTACGTTGAGCAGGCTCATGGCGTCCTGCACCGAGCCCATGATCAGCACGCCGACCAGCACGCCGGAAATCGTCGCGACGCCACCCGTGAGCGAGACGCCGCCGAGCACGCACGCGGAAATCACGCCGAGTTCGAGACCGACCGAGGTCTTCGGGTCGCCCAGACTCATACGCGACGCAAGCATCACGCCTGCAAAACCGGTGACGAGGCCCTGCAATACGAACACTGTGATCTTGATCCGCGTCACCGGCAAGCCCGCCAGCAACGCTGCTTCGCTATTGCCGCCGACGGCCAGCACGTTCTTGCCGAACACGGTTTTCTTCAGCAAAAAGCCGAACAGCACGAAGCCGACGATGTTGCTCCAGATCGGATACGAAATGCCGAGGAACGCGCCGCCGCCGAGGTCGAAGAAACGTTCTTCGGAGATCATCACGGCGTCGCCGTTCGAGGTGATGTAGGCGAGGCCGCGCACGACCTCCATCATGGCCAGCGTGACGATCAGCGAATTGATCTTGTAGCGAGCGACCAGCACGCCGTTGACGAGTCCAACCGCGCCACCCGCAAGCACGCCGGCGGCGACGCCGAGCATCACGCTATGCGTCGCGGTGATCAGCGTGGACGCCACCACGCCCGCGAACGCGACGATCGACGCCACCGACAAATCCACTTCGCCGAGCGCGAGAACGAACATCATCGTTACGGAGATCGAGCCGATCAGCGTGACGGAGAGCAGCAGGCCCTGGATGTTTCGCGAGCTCAAAAAATCCGGCACGGTGAACGACAAGGCCGCGAACAGAATCACGAACACCATCACGATGCCGGACTTGTTGATCAGGTCCCAGGTGCGCGCGGCGCGCGCGCTCAAGCCCGCTGAGGCGACGGCTGGGGTCGAGGAATCGGTTGAGGGTGTCTGCATGGTGTTTATTCCGTTTCTATGGCTATGCCGCGATTCGATTCGGTTGCTTCGCTGTGTTGAGGATTCAAGGCGGTGTCAGCGGGGCAGGGCGAGCTTGATGAGCGCGTCCGGCGTGGCCTGCGCCTTGGGCAGATCGCCGACGATGCGGCCTTCCTTCATCACGATCACGCGATCCGTCACGCCGATTACTTCGGCGAGATCGCTCGACACGACGATCACCGTACGGCCCGCTTCAGCGAGCCCATACAGCAGCCCATAAATCTCGCTGCGCGCGCCGACGTCGATGCCGCGCGTGGGTTCGTCCATCAGGAACACGTCGATGTCTTCGGCGAGCCATCGCGACAGAATCACCTTCTGCTGATTGCCGCCGGAGAGCGTGCCGATCGGCGTGTCGCCATTGCGCGTTTTTATCGCGAGCTTGCCGATGAACTCTTTGGCGGTCTGCGCTTCCTTGCGGCCGTTGAGCACGTTGAAGCGGCTGAAATGGCGTCGGCAGCTGATGTTGAGGTTGTCCGATACCGAGGCGATCGAAACGATGCCTTCCTGCTTGCGATCTTCCGGACATAGCGCCACGCCCGCACGCACGGCGTCACGCGGCGTGGCAAAACGCACGCGCTTGCCTTTGAGCGTGAGCTCTCCGGCATCCGGTTTAACCGCCCCATAGATGAGCTTCATCAGCTCGGAGCGTCCTGCGCCGACCAGCCCGAAGAAGCCGACGATTTCGCCTTTGCGTGCCGTGAAAGAAGCCGGCTCGCGCAGGCCGCGTCCCATCAATTCCTTGACGTCGAGTTGCACGTCGCCGAGATCGCGCGAGCGATAGCCATACACGTCGGCGATTGAACGGCCCACCATGCAACTGATCAGGCGATCGCGGTCGAGTCCTTCACCCGCTTCAAATGTATCGATGCGGCGGCCGTCGCGAAACACGGTCACGCGATCGCACAGTTCGTAGACTTCATCCATTCGATGCGTGACGTAGATGATCGCGCGGCCTTCGGCCTTCAATGCGCGAATGATCCGGAACAGTTGCGTCGTCTCACGCGAGGACAGCGAACTGGTCGGTTCGTCGAACGCGATCACGCGCGCGTCGCGCATCAGCGCCTTGCCGATTTCGATCATTTGCCGCTGGCCGATCGAGAGATTCTTCACTTGCTGCGACGGATCGATCTTTTCGCCAAGCCGTTCCAATTCGCGCACGGCACGCGCCACCAACGCTTTTTCGTCCAGTATGCCGAAGCGATTCGGCAGGGCGCCGAGCATCAGGTTTTCCGCCACCGTCAGTTCCGGCACGAGGTGCAGTTCCTGATAGATGATCGCCACGCCCGCGGCAATCGCGGCCTTCGTCGTGATGAACTGCTGTTCGACGCCATCAAGCGACAAGGTGCCCGCCGCCGGTTGATTGACGCCGGACAACACCTTGAGCAGCGTCGACTTGCCGGCGCCGTTTTCGCCCATCAAGCCGTGCACTTCACCGCGCCGCACTTCGAGCGACACCTGGTCGAGCGCGAGCACGCCGGGAAAACGCACGGTGATACCGTCGAGCCGCAGATAGGGCTCGGTGGAGGCGAGCGCGGGCGAGGGCGCCGCTTCCTCGGTATGGGGCTCGGTGTGTGAGAACGTCATCGAAAAACCTCAAGCTGGTGAGCAACCTGTGCGGACCGCTCTCGCATGAGCGAGAGACGGCCCGCAGCGTGCAAACTCGAATGCCGCTTAAATACCGAGTTCCTTGCGCACGTCCTGCCAGTTGCTACGCACCATCAGCTTGCCGGTGGTCTGCGTATCGGCGGGCGGCTGCTTGCCGTCCTTGATCCACTCGACGAGGTTCTCCGTGCTTTCTTTGCCGTGCATCGTCGAGCTCACGGCGATCGTGCCGTAGAAGCCCGTCGGTTCCTTCTTCTGGAATTCGGCGAACGCTTCGCCCGCGCCGTTGATGCCGACACCGATCACGTCCGCAGCGGGAATATGCAACTGCTCGGTCGCGCGCACGCCGCCCAGCACGCTTTCCTCGTTGAGCGCGAAGATCACCCACTTCTTGATGTTCGGATGCTGCGCGAGCACCGGCGAGGAGGCATTGAAACCGCCTTCGTCATCCGTCGTTTTTTGCGGGGCGTCGAAGATGTTTTCCTTCTTGAAGCCGCCGGCGATGAGCGATTGCGTCGCGCCGTCGGTGCGCAGTTTCGCGGTCGGCAATTCGTAGTTCGTGATGCGCAGCGCGCCGACTTCTTCCGGCTTCCAGCCCCGGCGTTTCATCTCTTCGGCGATCGCGGTGCCGACCTGATTGCCGATCTTGAACGCGGACATGCCCAGATGCGGCACGTTCGCCAGCGGCTTGCCGGTGGAGTCGACCAGTTGATCGTCGACGGTGACGAACTTCATGTTGTAGCGCTTCGCCCGTGCCTGGATCGCTGGTCCGAGACGCACGTCGGGCGCGCAGATCACGAAGCCTTTGGCGCCTTGTGCGCCGAGGTTGTCGATCGCGGCCAGCACTTTTTCACCGTCCGGCGTGCCGATGTTCACCACCGAGAAACCGTCCTTCTGGCCGAGCGCGCTCGCGGCTTTCTGTTCGTTGATGAACCATGCCTGTTCCGGCATCTTCACGAGGAAGCCGACTTTGAGCGGCGCATCCGCGTGCGCGGAAAGTTGCATGGCAAAAGGCGCGGCGAGGGCGGCGGCCGCCATCGCGGATAGCGTCAAACGGCGAAGCTTGCTGGTCATATCTGTCTCCTGAAGTTGAAAAAGCTGCGTTGATTTGTTTGATTGCAGCGGGTGATGCACGGCGGCGTCAGCGGGGACGCGGATGAACGTTGGGGTGCGTGGTGAGGTGAAGCGATCGCATGACCATCAGCCCGCCACGTACGCCGTTTTCACAGCGCTCCAGAAGGCCGCGCCCGTTGCGCCATAAGCGGACGCTTTGCGGCCGCCGCCGGGCGCGTGATGCTCGACGGCAGTGGTCGGCAGATTGATCGTGACGAGGCCGCTATGCACATGACGGCGGAAATGCCGCGCGCGATTGAGCGAGCGCGTGCAAATGCCGGCGCACAGACCGTAAGCGGTGTCGTTCGCGAGATGCAGCGCGTGGTCGTAGTCGTCCGCGCGCAGCACGACGGCGATGGGGCCGAAGATTTCCTCCCGCGCGACACGGTGTTCCGATTCGCCGATGAAGAGCGCCGGTTCGAAAAAATAGCCACGTGTCGCGCGTTCCAGCTGCCGGCCGCCGTGCAGCAATTGCGCGCCTTCCTGCTGACCGATGCGCACATAGTCGAGGTTGCGCTCCAACTGCGCGGCGTTGGCCACGGGACCTACATCCGTGCCGTGCTTCAAGGCATGATCGATCGAGAGTCTGGCCAGCTTCGCCTGCAATGCGCCCACGAACGGTTCGAACACCGCGCCTTCGACGATCAGTCGCGCCGCCGCGGTGCTGCGTTGGCCCGTCGAACCATAGGCGCCGCTCAAGGCGGCATCGACGGCGCCTTCAAGATCGGCGTCGGCCAATACGACGAAGGGATTCTTGCCGCCCATCTCAAGTTGCACGCGTGCCTGCCGCGCGACGGCGGCTTGCAGCACGCGCGTGCCGGTTTCCGCCGAACCGGTGAAGCTGATTGCGGCAGTCAGCGGATGCGCGGCAATCCGTGCGCCGACCTGACGGCCGCTGCCCATCACGAGGTTGAACACGCCCGCTGGCAAACCGGCGCGGCTGATGATCGAGGCCAGCGCCGCCGCGCAAGCCGGTGTCGATTCGGCCGGCTTGAAGACGACGCAATTGCCATGGGCGAGCGCGGCGCCGATCTTGGCCGCGGCAATCGCCAGCGGCGCGCTCCATGGCGCGATGATGCCGACCACGCCGACCGGCTCGCGCGTCACGTCGATCTCGACGCCGGCACGCGCCGACGCGACCGGCTCGGTGAATACGCGCAAGGCTTCGGCCGCGCACAGTTTGAAGATCTGCCCGGCACGCGTCGCCTCACTTAAAGCGTCGGGCAGCGTCTTGCCGACTTCACGCGCCAGCAGCCGGCCGAGTTCGTCGCGGCGCGCGAGCATCTCGCTGCCCACGGCGTCGAGCGCGTCCGCGCGACGCTGCGCCGAACCCAACGACCATTCGCGGAAGGCCGCGTGCGCCGCTTCGACGGCCATATCGGTTTGCCGCACGTCGGCTCGTACATATTCGCCGACCAAATCGTCGAGGTCCGACGGATTGAGCGAGACGCCCGTGGTCGCGCCCGTCTCCCATCCGCCATTGATGTAGTGGCGGAACGGACTTGCAACGAGTGGGACGAGCGGATCGCGGTTCATCGACGGAAAGGCGCCACGTAAGGAAGCTCAGAAAGTCCACGAATGGTATGAGTCGCCCCAATAACTTTCCAATCCCTTTTTAGGCTATCCCGATATCAATTCCGGTATGGCATGATGGAGCCTTGCCTTGGCAGAGTTCGCGGCTCGTGACTTTGGGCCGCCTCATAGAAACCGGTCGGAGACAGGCCATGACGCGTAGCTACTCAAACTGGTTCGTGCGGGCGCGGCTCAAGACGCGGCAGTTGCTATTGCTCGCCGCAATGGAAGAGGAAGGCAACGTCCGGCGTGCCGCCGACGTGCTCGGCATGACCCAACCCGCCGCGTCGCGCTTGCTCAAAGAACTCGAGGACATGCTGGAAGTGAGCCTGTTCGACCGCACGCCGCACGGCATGCATGCCACGTTGTACGGCGAGGTCATGATCCGTCATGCGCGCATGGTGCTGTCGAATCTGAGTCATGCGCACGACGAAATTTCGGCGTTGCGTGCGGGGCTGGCGGGGCAAGTGCGGATCGGCGTGATCGCGGCGGCCGCGGCAACCATGGTGCCGCGAGCGATCGCCAGCGTGAAGGAGCGCTATCCGCAACTGCAAATCTGGGCAGAGGTCGAAACTTCGGATGTGATGCTGCCGCGGCTGGCGGAAGGCGAACTGGACATCATGATCGGCCGCGTATTGGAGCGGCAGAATCAATTCAAGACCGAAGTCCGCTACGAACCGCTCGCCGACGAACCGCTTTGTGTGGTGGCGCGTCCCGGCCATCATCTCGAAAATGAAACAGGTTTGACACTGCGTGGAATCGTCAACGCCAGCTGGGTTTTACATCCTCCGGGCAGCGTTTTGCGTCATCGCTTCGATCTGATGTTTTCGCAAATCGGCTTGAATCCGCCGCAAAACGTGGTCAATACCAACAATTTTCTGGCGATTTCGAGCCTGCTGCTCCAAAGCGACATGTTGGCGGTTTTACCGGACGAAGTGGCGCGTCAGTACCAACAGTATGGCGTTCTGAAGCGGATACCGATCGATTTACCGTGCAGGATGGATACATTCGGTATCATCACGCGCCAGTCGCACCTGCTTTCTCCGGCGGCCTCCGTGGTGCTCGAAGCCTTGCGGGAAGCCGCTGGCGAGGTCTACGGCACGGCTTTCGAACCGACAGTGGCGCGATAAATGCTTCTCCCGTGGTATGACAGCCGGCTGGCGGCGCGGGAGGGACAAAAGATGTACAACAAACACGGAAAACGGCAACGCGCCGTCGACGATTCTTTTTCAGTTCGCT
The DNA here is from genome assembly GCF_046028095.1 of Paraburkholderia phytofirmans. Taxonomy (GTDB): domain Bacteria; phylum Pseudomonadota; class Gammaproteobacteria; order Burkholderiales; family Burkholderiaceae; genus Paraburkholderia; species Paraburkholderia phytofirmans_A. Next base: position 289,493 of record NZ_JAQQDJ010000001.1, on the reverse strand, counting down.
CCGGTGGAGCGAGCGCCTGGTTTAGCAACGGCATGGCTCTCAAATCGACGATTTACAAGGCGGAACTGCAGATCGCCAACATGGACCGGCACTACTACGCCGACCATTCGCTGACGATCGCCCGCCATCCCTCGGAAACCGACGAACGGATGATGGTCCGCGTCGCCGCGTTCGCGCTGTTCGCGCAGGAACGGCTTGAATTCTGCAAAGGTTTGTCGGATGTGGACGAGCCGGACCTTTGGCAAAAGGATCTGACCGGCGCGATCGAAACCTGGATCGAAGTCGGCCAGCCGGATGAACGGCGCATCGCCAAGGCAAGCGGCCGCTCGAACGAAGTGATCGTGATCGCCTACGGCGGCCGCGCGTCGGACATCTGGTGGCAGGGCGTGCGCAACAAGGTGGAACGCATGCGCAACGTGACGGTATGGACGCTCGGTGAAGATGTCGCCACGGCCCTCGGCTCGCTGGCCGAACGAACCATGCGGCTGCAATGCACCGTGCAGGACGGCGAAGCATGGCTTGGCAGCGCCGAAGCCGACGCGGTGAAAATCGAATGGACGGTGTTGAAGGCGCCCGCCAACGCCTGACGCTTTCTTCAATGGCTTAAGGCTTAGAACGGGCTTAGAGCGACGTGACGCGCGCCGCTTCCGGCGGCCCCTTGAGTTCGACCATGTTGCCTTCCGGGTCGAACAGATACAGCGACTGTCCATAACCGTCCGCGCCATAGCGCTGCCCCAGTTCGCCCAGCCGCGCGCCGTGTTCGACCAGATGCGTCTTGAGCGCTTCGGCGTCGAACGGATCGATGCGCAAACACACGTGATCCATATTCCGCCCGGTGCCCGGCACCCCGTTTTCAGCGTGGTCAAGTTTGGCGCCCACCTGCAACAGATCGATCAGCGAGCGCCCCGCGCGCAACTGTGTCAGACCCAGATCGCGCTGTTCCTTCTCGACACTGCAACCGAGCACGTCGCAATAGAAACGCGCCATGACCTCGACGTTGGTCGCCCGAATGACAACGTGATCGATCTCGCGAATGTGGATTTTCATGTGGACCGCCCCTTGGCTGGCTCGCAGAACGCGTGAATTGCCAGTGTAGAAGAAGAAGCGGCGCTGCTGCGAATGCAGGCCGTGAGACCCGCCCTGAGGGCCGGATCCAGACCGTATGGACGAAAAAAAGCCCGCTCTATGTGGAGCGGGCTGAATCCATATCAGGAGGAGACATGGAGGAGACAAGTACTAATATACACATCGGCCTGGTGCGACGCAATAACTTTTTAAGGGAAAACCCGATATCGTGCCAAATTGTCGCAGTTTTCGCTAAACGGACGCCTGGCGGGGCTTCGGGTCTACGAAGAAGCGCAATGACAGAGCAAGAACCGGAGCGTAGTGTGTCGGCATGCGGCCTACATTGGTGAGCATCGACACCGTCTCTTCGGGACCATCATGAACCGCAAATCTACCGATACCGCCTCCAGCGCCACTCACTGGACTTCCGACGACGCGCGCTGGGAAGCCGTCGCGCACCGCGAATCGCAAGCCGACGGCGCGTTCTTCTACGCCGTCAAAACGACCGGCGTGTTTTGCCGTCCGTCGTGCGCCTCGCGCCTGCCGCGCCGTGAGAACGTCGCTTTCTTCACCGATGCCGCCGCCGCACGTGCCGCGGGCTTTCGCGATTGCAAGCGCTGCCAGCCCGGCGGCCTGCCGCGCGAGCTGGAAATCGTGAATCGGGCGTGCGCCGCGCTGGACGCCGACCCGCAAGAGCGCCTCACGCTCGCGCAATTGAGCGACGCCGTGCACGTCAGCCCGTTCCATCTGCAGCGTCTTTTCAAGCGGGTGGTGGGCGTGTCGCCGCGTCAATATCAGGCGGCGCAGCGGGGCGCCGCCTTGCGCGACGCGCTCCAGAGCGGCTCAGACGTCACGCGCGCCACGCTCGACGCGGGCTTCGGCTCGCCGTCGCGGATGTACGACAGCGCGTCGGCCGAACTGGGCATGGCGCCGTCCGCATATCGCCGCAAGGGCGCCGGACTCACCGTTCGCTATGCCAGCGCGCCGACCTCGCTCGGTCATGTACTGGTCGCGGCGACGGATAAGGGCATCTGCAAAATCGGTTTCGGCGACGACAAAGCCACGCTCGCCGACGAGCTGCGCGGCGAGTTCGCCAACGCCAGCGTGTTGGAAGATACCGAACACCTGGCGCCGTTCATCGCGCAGATCGACGCCTATTTGCGCGGCACCCGTCAGGACTTCGATCTGCCGCTGGATATCGCCTCGACGGCGTTCCGGCAGCGTGTGTGGGACGCGTTGCGGCGCATCCCTTACGGTGAGACGCGCAGCTATTCGCAGATCGCCGAAACGGTCGGCGCGCCTCGCGCCGTACGCGCGGTGGCCAGCGCGTGCGCGACGAACCCGGTTGCGCTGGCGATTCCTTGTCATCGCGTGGTGGCCAAGGGCGGGGCGTTGGCGGGGTATCGCTGGGGTTTGCCACGCAAGGCCGTGCTGCTGGACAACGAGGCGCGGCACGCCGGCGACTTTTCGCACGGCCAGACCGAGCGCAACCAGCGCGTCCATGCAGACTCTGAGATCGACATCGAAACCACCACCAAACTGGACCACGCCGCGTGAGCACGCTTGACGAAGTCGCTATCCTTGAATTGCCGTTCAAACCACCCTTCGACTGGCCGCGCCTGCTGCGTTTCTTCGGCGGACGCGCGACGCCCGGCGTCGAAGCGGTGGAAGACGGCGCGTACCGTCGCGCGATCGCCTGGGCCGGCGACAGCGGCACGCTGAGCGTGCGTCTGCATCCGCGCAAGCGTTGCCTTGTCGCGAGCATGGAAGGGCCGGTGAGCCGTCACGCCGACGCGCTCGCCGCGCCGATTGCAAAGATGTTCGACCTGCACGCCGATCCGAAAAAGATCGGCGCCGAGCTCGCCGCTGACCCGTGGCTAGCGCCGCTGGTCGAAGCCGTGCCCGGCTTGCGCGTACCGGGCGCGTGGTCGGGCTTCGAGCTGGTGGTGCGCGCGATCGTCGGGCAGCAGGTCAGCGTGAAGGCGGCGACCACCATCGTCGGCAGACTGGTGCAGCGCGCCGGCGAGCGCATCGAGGGGCATCCGCATGAGAACACCGCCTGGCGCTTTCCGACGCCCGCCGCGCTGGCCGCCGTGGATCTTGCGCAAATCGGCATGCCGGGTAAACGTGTAGCGGCGTTGCAGGGTTTCGCGCACGCGGTCGCCACCGGTGATGTGCCGCTCGACAGCAACACGGCCGACGCCGACAGTCTGCGCGCCGCGCTGCTCGCGCTGCCAGGCATCGGCCCATGGACCGTCGAGTACGTGGCCATGCGCGCATGGCGCGATGCCGACGCGTGGCCCGCATGGGACCTCGTGCTGATGCAGTCGATCTGCGCGCGCGATCCGTCGCTCGTGCGGCCCACGCAGCAGCGCGCCCGCACCGACACATGGCGGCCGTGGCGTGCGTACGCGGCGATGCATCTGTGGAATGAAGTAGCGGACCGCGCGGGCGCCGCGCGTGGCGGATAGAGTGACGTGGCACAGACCCGACGGACTGGCGTGCAAAGCAGCGAAATTGGCCCGAAAAAGTAGTGGCCCAGCATGCTCCGACGACCCGCCGAAGCGGCCTCAAGCAGCCGTTCTGGCGAGATGTTAAAGTGCCCGCTACCGAAAATTCCGCCGAACGTTGTCAACCGCAGTGCTGCGGCACATGGCGGCCGACAACGCCCGACTCGCATCAATGCCAAACACGACACCTTCCCGCACGACCGACGCGTTCTCGCACCGCCTGTCCGTGCTGACCTCAGGCCCGCAGCGCGACGCGCTGATCAGCGGCCTGCGCGGCATCGAAAAGGAAAGCCTGCGCGTGACGCACGAGGGCAAGCTCGCCTTGACGCCGCATCCGCGCGCGCTCGGTTCGGCGCTTACGCATCCGTCGCTCACTACAGATTATTCCGAGGCGCTGCTCGAACTGATCACGCCGGCTGAGCACGACGTGGCGCTCACGCTCGAGAAGCTCGACACGCTGCACCGTTTTGTCTACGCGCAACTCGGCGACGAGATCCTGTGGAACAACTCCATGCCGGGTCTGCTGCCTGAAACGGACGACGGCATCCCGATCGCAAACTATGGCAGCTCGAACATCGGCAAGCTGAAGTACGTGTACCGCATCGGCCTCGCGCTCCGTTACGGCCGCACGATGCAGTGCATTGCGGGCATCCACTACAACTATTCGCTGAACGAAGAAGTGTGGCGGCGGCTGCATGCGGACCAGCAATCCACCGCGAACGCAGTCGATTTCCAGTCCGACCGCTATCTCGCGCTGATCCGCAACTTCCGCCGCACCAACTGGCTGTTGATGTATCTGTTCGGCGCATCGCCGGCGCTGGATCGGCGTTTTCTCCGCGATCGCAAACACACGCTCGACTCGTTCGACGCCGACACGCTCTATCGTCCGTACGCAACCAGTTTGCGCATGAGCGACCTCGGCTATTCGAACACCACGGCGCAAGCCGAGTTGCACGCCGATTACGACACGCTGCCGGGCTACCTCGACGCGCTCGCGAAAGCCGTGAGCCAGCCGTATCCCGCGTACGAGGCAATCGGCACGCAACGCGACGGCGAGTGGGTGCAGATCAACACCAACGTGCTGCAGATCGAAAACGAGTTCTACTCGACGATCCGTCCGAAGCGCATTACGCATCCGGGCGAGCGTCCGCTGCACGCACTGGCCGCGCGCGGCGTGCAATACGTGGAAGTGCGTTGCATGGACATCGACCCGTTCGAGCCGACCGGCATTTCGCTCGAGACGTCGCGCTTTCTCGACGCTTACCTACTGGTCTGCGCGCTCGACGAGAGCGCGCTGTTGCCGCCTGATGCTTATGCCGAAGCCAACCAGAATTTCGGCCGCGTGACGATGGAAGGGCGCAAGCCGGGCCTCGAACTGACCCGCGACGGCCAACCGGTTGCGATGACGGACTGGGCGAACGAACTGCTCATCAAGATCGACGCGGCCGCGGTTGCGCTCGACACTCTGCACGGCGGCGATGCGCATGCACGCGCCGTCGCGGTTCAGCGCGCGAAGCTGGCGGATGCATCGCTGACGCCGTCGGCGCGCGTGCTGCAGACCATGCGCGAGAAGCAGCAGAGCTTCCTCGCATTCGGTCTTGAACAAAGCGAAGCGCACGCCGCGTATTTCCGCGCTCGTCCGCTGGATGCACAGCAGACCCAGGCTTTCACCGATCTCGCCGCGCAATCGCTTGCCGAGCAAGCCAAACTCGAACAGGAAGAAGTCGGTTCGTTCGACGCGTTCGTCGCTGCATATCGGGCGTACACGCTGAACCGGTTCAGTGTCTGAATCACGCTTCAGTTGACGTGACGAAAGAGCGGCCGACGTGGCCGCTTTTTTATTCCACGCCACGCCGGTAACGTCTACGCAATGCGCGGTGCGTTTCAAACGCCATCGGCAAATACTCCGCGCCTTCTAACGATTCGCTGATCCAGATGAAACACCGTACCCGCGTCGTAGTCCAAACTGACATGACGCGCACCACAGAGGGAGGATTCAACGTGATGAAGAAAAGTCTGTTGGCCATGCTGTGCGTAGCGGCGGCGGGATGTTCTACGCAAGGGCAGGTCGATCCGGACGTCATGCAGATCGCGACCACACCGTTGACGTGTTCGAACAAAACGGAATGCGATGTCTGGTGGCAACGCGCGCAAGCGTGGGTGGCGAGCCATTCGACGTACAAGATCGATGCCTCGACCGACACGTTGATCCAGACCGCCGGCCCCGATGGCGGCAAGCGCGCGTTGGCGTATCAGATTACGCGCGCCGCGAATCCGGACGGCACGGCAACGATCGGCTTCGCCGCGCATTGCGACGGCTCGATGGGCTGCAAGCCGAACCCATGGGAAGCCGGCGCCGACTTCAAACAATACGTGCGAGGCTCTGCGGCCGGCGCGCCGCAGAGCGGCGCTAAACCTCCGCAAGCCGCGCCGACGATGCCGCATCCGGATGCCATGCAAGGTCAATCGATCCCGGCGGCGAATGGCGAAGCCGTCACGCAATAAAGGCTGAAGACGCGCGCGAAGATTCGAAGGAAAAATATTGTTTCGGCGCGCGTCTGCTCAAGGCATCGTTAAACTTCAATGCCCCATTGAAGGGCCCACGCCCTTGCGTGGCTTGGTAATCCACACCAGCGCCGCGAGTACAAGAAACGCCGCGCATGAAATGCGGAAGAAATCGTTGGTGGCCATCATATAAGCCTGTGCCGTCACCACCTGATTCAACTGCGCGGTGATGCCGTCGCCGGAGAGCCCGATACCGGCCAGCGCATTGGTATAAGCATTGGTGTTCGCGGCGTAGACGTTGACCGAGTCGGTCAGCATCGCGTGATGGCGGATCGTGTCGTTCTCCCAGTACGTCGTACTGATTGCCGTGCCGATTGCGCCCGACAGCGTCCGGAAGAAATTCGACAGACCAGATGCACTTGCCAATCGCTCATCCGGCACGCTGGAGAGCGTAATCGTGGTCATCGGCACGAAGAAGCAGGCGACGCCGATGCCTTGCACGAGCCGTGGCCAGATCACGTGATTGAACGGCACGTCGAGCGTGAACGTGGAGTTCCAGAACGAGACGAACGCGAACACGATGAACGCAAAACTCGCCACCACGCGCAGATTCAGCCGGTGCATGTTCTTGCCGATCATCGGCGACAAAAACAGCGCGAGCAGACCGACCGGCGCGGTCGCCAGACCAGCCAGCCCGGCCGTGTAACCCATCACCGTTTGCAGCCAGAGCGGGAAAATCACCACCGAGCCGAAGAAGGCCATAAAGCCGAACGACACGATCACCACGCCGAGCGCGAAGTTGCGATCCTTGAATAGCGAAAGATCGACTACCGGCTCTTTCTCCGTCATCTCCCACACCAGCATGAAGGCGATCGAGATCACCGCGATCACCGCCAGCGTCACGATAAACGTCGAGTTGAACCAGTCGCGGTCCTTGCCGAGGTCGAGCACCATCTGCAGGCAAGACACGCCGATCACGAGCAGCGTGAGGCCGACCGCGTCGATGCGCTGTTTCGTAGTCTTCGTCTCACGGCCGCGCAGCAGCAGGAACGCGCATACCGCCGAAAACAGACCGATCGGCACGTTGATGTAGAAGATCCACGGCCACGTGTAGTTGTCGGTGATGTAGCCGCCCATCACGGGCCCGAAGATGGGCGCGCAAATCACCGTCATCGCCCATAGACCCAACGCGAGTCCGCGCTTTTCCGGCGGATACGAGCGCATCAGAATGGTCTGCGAAAGCGGCACCATCGGCCCGGAAACGAGCCCCTGCAACAGCCGGAACGCAATCAGCGACTCGAAGTTCTGCGCGAAGCCGCACAGCGCCGAAGCGATCGTGAAGAGCAAGACGGACAGCGTAAACAGCTTCACTTCGCCGACCCGCCGTGCGAGCCAGCCTGTCAGCGGCACGGCGATCGCCGAGGCGACCGAATACGACGAGATCACCCAGGTGCCCTGGCTGGTCGCTACACCGAGGCTGCCGGAAATGGTCGGCACCGCGACATTCGCAATCGACGTGTCGAGCACTTCCATGAACGTGCCGAGTGCGAGCCCGACCGTGAGCAAAGCCAAGGCGCCGCCCTTGAGCGGGGCGGGTTCGGCGGCGGGTAGGGCGGCGGCGGAAGCCGTGGCGTTCATCATTCTTCTCCTCAGCTGGAAAGCTTGTCGCGGCAGCTTTATCTGCAACTCTCGGTGGTGCGCTTACATGCCGCATCACTCTCTGCCCAGACAGACATCTTTGGACGACGACGCTCTCGGAAAAACGCGTCTAAGTTAGTGTTCGCCGTGTTCCCGCGGCGATGCTTCGGGTGATTCGTCCAGCGCTTCCTGCTGCGGCCCCAAGCCGCATCCCGCGCTTGCTCCCGCGTCGATGCCGTTCGCAATGAAACGGCCGAGCAGGTCGATCAACGTGGCGTGGTCGGCGGCTGAAAACCCACGCAGCTGTTCGTTCAGCACCGTGGCGCCCAGACCAGGCAATTGCCGTGCGGCTTCGTGGCCCTGCGGCGTCAACTCCAGCTTCACCATCCGCCGATCGGTCTCGCTGCGCGAACGCACGATAAAACCTTTCTTTTCGAGGCGATCGAGCAGACGCGTCATCGATCCGCTGTCATACGACATGGCGCGCGACAGCTCGAACGGCGTGCTCGCGCGCCCCGACGACAACATCAGGATCACGCCGATCTGTTGCGTGGTCAGTCCCAATGGCTTGACCGCACGATCCGTCCGCTCGACCAGCACGTTTCGAGCTTTCGTCAGGTAGTAGCCGAGACTCGATTCGAGGTGAATCTCGTCCGCCTTGTAGGGGCCGTCAGTCATCGTGTATCCGGGAACGTCTCAAGCAGAACGGATTTTAGCTGCCTAAGCAGACAAGTCAAATCTGGTTTCGCGTAGTGCGAACGACAGGAAAACAACACGGCTGACGTTCGCGGGTGGAAGTATCTTGAAATTTAATTGCATAGTCAATATTATTATAGGCAACGAGTTACGCGCGACCCGCGCCACCCGAGACCATGTTCTGACCGATTGTCTGCACGCCGCGGCCGCGACGCGCGAAAAAGGATTTCCCCGATGCTGTACCTCAAAAACACGCTTGGCGGCCTGAGCCGCTCCCTGACCGATTCCGCACTCAGCACCTTTCAAGGGCCGCACCGCTGGTGGAAACTCGCGTTGTTCGCCGTGCTGTTCGTGTTGCCTGGCGGATCGGTCGGCGTGGCGGTGCTGGCGTGGTTCGAGCATCGGCGGGGACAGAAGGGCGCCAGGACGGCGAAAATCCAGTTGGTAGCGGCGGCCATGCCTGCGGTGAACGCCGCTGTCGTTCCTGCCAGCGCGGACAAGCAAGTAGGTCCCGTCGGCGCCTGTCAGGCGCGCGGCGATGCGCCGTGCCGGGCCGCCGCCGGTAAGCTGGCCCGCCAGGCCAAGTCGACGGAATCGCGGGTTTAACGCGTCGCCGGTAACAGCGCGTAACCTTCGCGACACCCTCCGTAACACACCTGCCTCCTTCCTCGCATTACCCTTTCAGTTTCCCGCGCCCAGCGGGCTCATACGCTAACATTCCGGCAGACCAAGATCTCGCCAGGCCGGCGGTGCCGCCATTGGCCGCGCCGCGGCGTCCAGAAGGAATTCATTGCATGCAGTCTGATCGAATCTCGCGCGCGCGGATGCTTGCGCCTCGCGCCCTGACTATTGCCGTGGCTGCAGCCCTCGCCGGCCTGCTGGCGGCTTGCGCGGTCGGCCCCGACTACAAGCGGCCTGCCGCCGAGATCCCGGCGTCGTACAAGGAAGCCGCGCCCGGCTGGAAAGTCGCTCAACCGGCCGATCAGCAGGATCGCGGCGACTGGTGGAGCATCTACGAAGACCCTCAGCTCAACGCGCTCGAGGAGCGCCTGAACACCGCCAACCAGACGGTCGCCCAATTCGCGGCCGCGTACCGGCAGGCGCGCGCGCTGGTCGGCGAAGCGCGGGCGGCGTATTTCCCGACTATCGGCGCGTCGGCGGGTGCAACGCGGTCCGGCAACGGCACGTCCTCCGGCGGCAACTCGACCACGGCGACGAGCCGTTCCGGCATCAGCAACAGTTTCAACGTGCAGCTCGACGCAAGCTGGGAGCCGGACTTGTGGGGCTCGGTCACCCGCTCGGTGAACGCGCAGAAAGCCGGCCAGCAAAGCGCCGCGGCGGACCTCGCCAACGCGCGGCTGTCGGCTCAGGCCACGCTCGCCCAGACCTACTTCTCGCTGCGTGCGCTCGATTCGACCCAAAAGCTGCTCGACGACACCGTCGCGGCCTACCAGCGCTCGCTGCAACTCACGCAGAACCAGTATGCGGCCGGCGTTGCCGCGCGCTCCGACGTGATCCAGGCGCAGACGCAATTGCAATCGGCGCAGGCGTCCGCGATCGACAACGGCGTTCAGCGCGCCCAGGACGAGCACGCGATCGCCGTCCTGGTCGGCGAACCGGCCTCGACCTTCTCGATTCCGCCGATGCCGCTCACCGCCACGCCGCCCACCGTGCCGGCGCAGATGCCGTCCGCGCTGCTCGAGCGGCGTCCGGATATCGCCTCGGCGGAGCGCAAAGCCGCGGCGGCGAACGAACAGATCGGCGTCGCCATCGCCGCGTTCTTCCCGTCGCTGACGCTGTCGGCTTCCGGCGGCTTCGAAAATTCGGTGTTCTCACAGTTGCTGACCGCGCCGTCGCGCTTCTGGACGCTTGGACCGCAACTCGCTGCGACGCTGTTCGACGCCGGCCTGCGCCAGGCTCAGACCGACGCCGCGCGCGCGGCCTACGACGGCGACGTCGCGACCTACCGTCAAACGGTGCTGGCTGCGTTCCAGGATGTCGAGGACAACCTCGCGTCGCAGCGCATCCTCGCGCAGGAAATCGTCGTGCAGCAGCAGGCGGTGGATTCGGCGCGCCAGGCGCTCGCCATCGTCACGAACGAGTACAAGGCCGGCACGGTCGGCTTCGTCAACGTGCTGACGGCGCAGACCACGGCTTTCACGGCCGAGCAGAAGCTGGAGAACATCGCCGGGCAGCGGATGGTGTCGTCGGTGGGACTGGTGAAGGCGCTGGGCGGCGGCTGGGACGCCTCGCAGATGAATCGCGAAACCGGCGATGTGGCAGCGCCGGCGCCGGCGTCATCGGCTGCGCCTGTCGCGCAAAGCATGGCGACGCCGCCGTCACGGACGCAAGCCGAGTAGAAGGCGCTGGCCGTCCAGGCAAAACAAAGAGGCATGGCCGCATTCCACGGTCATGCCTCTTTTTTATTCCGTGGACGCTCGGCACCACGACAGATTCAGCAGCGCCGCGAGGTTGTGGCGCTCTTACACGGTAGCGCTGGCCGCCTCATGCAACGAGGCAATGCCCCGTCTGAACCAACCTGCCCCGTACCGCCAGACCGCGCGCCTCAGTGCACGAACGTCAACGCCACCGTGTCCGGCCCGCTTGGCCGCCCTAACAGGTTCAGCAATCCTGCGAGGTTATCGCGGGCCTCCGGCGCGGCGCTGGCCGTCCCATGAAACGATGTCGACGCCGCCGACACCGTGCCATTGCCGGTCAGCATCAACGGGCCCTTGGTGGTGGTCAGGTCGAGCGTGGACGACTCGCCCTGCGCCTGAAACACCACCCGGTACGAGCCAAGCGGCTTGACCAGCGAGACGCGCGAACTGACGTCGGTCAGCGTGATGGTCAGTTGCCCGAACGCCTCCCGATTGAAGCTGCGCCAGTCCGACCAGGACAGTTGCACATTGCCCTGCAGATCGAGCGTGTTAAAGGGCGCGCCAAGACCGCTCAGCAGCGAAGCCGGCACGGCGATCGCGCCAGACGTGACGGTCGCGGCCCGCGGCGTGGCGTCGACGGTGATCGGCTCCGGCATCGCTTCGCTGTGCCGCATGATCATGCGCACGCGACCAGTAAACAGCGGCCAGAACGCCGTGTGCCATTCGATCCGGCCAGGCAGCAGCGTCGCCGCGCTCATGTCGGAGCCGGCGGCCAGCATCAGCGTGGCCGAGCCGTGCCACAGCGAACCGGCCGGATTGACGAGATTGACGTGGCCACCCGTCTGTTTGGCGAACTGCGGGGTGATCCAGGCGGCCGGCAGCATCGTCAGCATCACGGCCGCGGCGGACAGCACCGCCACCACCAGCCAGGGCAGCGCGACGCGCAAGCGCCGCATCCAGTAATTCATGCGAGTTCCTGTGACGGCGAGGTCGCGGTAATTGTCATTTCGCGGTGGACGGCTGCAACGACGCCGTCAGGTCCACCTGGCCGTCTTCCTTGAGCGCCGTGGCGTGCGCCTCCGAGACTTGCACCTTGAACTGCTTGCGCGCGTCGTCGACCCACGCGGTCCACGCCGGGAACGACGCGTTCTTCAACTGGATCTGGACCGCGTTGCCGATCACCTGGACCTGCGCCGCCGCGAGGCCGTGATCGCTGAGCGAAGCGGTAAGAGCGTCCTTCAGCGCGGCGCCGGTCGGCGCGACGCCTTGAGCCGCCGCCGATAGTTGGCGCGCTTCGTTCGCCTGCGCGGTCATCTGCGCCAGTTGCCGCTGCATGGCGGGCAGCGATTCACGCAGATGCGAGCGGCCTTCCTGCGCCGGCGCCCACAGCACCGACCACGCGATCACGACGGCGAGCACTCCGCCGCCCCACGTCAGCAGGGCTTTTTCGCGCTCGGTGCGCTGCTCCCAGAATCCGGCCCAGGTTTGAGCGAGTTCAGCTTTCATTGTCCGTTCCTGATGGTCCATTTGCCGGTATTGCTGTCGATCGCGCCGCTCAGGCCGTTACGCGCCAGGCGCTTGGCGAAATTGGGATCGAGCTTGACCTCCGGCTTGAAGTTCACGTCGAGCCGCCGGTCGTGATAGTCGAGCGCGGCAATGCCGTTGACCGGCACCGGCGGCAGCGAGCGCGCGAGGCCGTCGGCGAGCGGCAGAAAGTCATCCGGCGACAGCTCACCCGCCGCGACACGCAACTGCTGCAACTGGCGCGACATCTGGTCAGGCGCGTCGAGCACGACGGTCGTTTTGGGGAAGGTGTTGAGCAGCAGTTCGGTCATCTGCTGGTTGATCGCGTCGCGTTGGCGCGCGAGCATCAGCCACTGCACGTTTGCGCCGATGATCGCCACCAGCAGCGCGCCGACCGCGAGCAGCACCGGCAGCCGCAGACGCCGCAGCGTCGCGCGGTCGAGCCGCCACGGTTGCGAGGCGAACTCGAACTGGCACAGGTCGAAGCGGCACTCCAGCGCGCGCCGCGCGAGCTGTTCGAACGGCAGCGGACTGGCGCCGTGGATGTATGCAGCCAGCCGCGCCGGGCTATTCGGCGCGAGACTCGGCTCGTTGCCGGGCACTTCAGTGAGCATGTGCAGAGAGACCGGCGCCGCCCCGGCGAGCGCGCCGAGCGTCGCGTTCACGGCGCTGGCCGGCACTGCCAGCCCTTCGCCTTGCACTCCGCGTGCGATTGCCAGTTCGACGCGCGGCACGCCACGGTCGCCTGCGCTGTTGGCCACGCCTTCGAGCAGCAGCGCGGGCGCGGTCTGCACCACAGCGCCGAGCACCGCGGCCACCATCGGCACCGCAGCCGCGACGCCGGGCGCCAGCACCGGCGTGACGCCCGGCAGCGACGTCGCCACGCCGGCCGCGCCCGCCATAGCCGGCTCACCGGCATTCACCGTTTCCGCGACTTCGGCAGGCACGTCGGCATCGAGCGCGGCCGCCTGCGGCAGGCAGCGCGTGACCGGCACCGCGCGCAAGCTGCGATGGCCGGCGTTGGTGAACGATTCGCAGATATAGCGGAACCAGCCGCGGTCGATGATCGCCAGCAACTGCCGGCCGCCCGCGAGCGGTTTCGGGTCGACGGCGATGTGGCAAGTCTGCGGGTCCTGGATCAGTTGATCCTCGACGATATTGGGCAGCGCCTGACGCAGCCGCGGGCCGCGCAGCGGCGGCAGTGTGGCGGGCATCATCAGCAGGTCGCGCGCGGCGACCATCAGCACCGTGGTGGAGGCGCGCGGCAGCAGCGCGAGCGCCGACCGGCCGGTGCGCTGGGCGCGGCCCGACTTGTCGAGCAGCACGAACGGCAGCTCCGGCAGTTGCCATTCCTGCGATGGCACCGCCGGATCACGCGGCGGCAATAGAACGATCAGCGTGCTCAAAGGCCACTCTCTCTGGGAAAGGCGTTATTCATAGTTGGTCTTCTACTCGCACGATACGCGTAGTGTGAGTCAATGCGTCGCGATAGACGAGGGTCGTGCGGTCCACCTCGGCGCGTTCGTGCTGGACGCGGCCGTGGATGAGGAAGTAATTCGAGTTGACGTCGAGTTCGTTCGGGTCGACCGAGGTGGATTGCACGCCGGCGGCTTGTAGCGCGAGTTGTATATCGCCGGCGTTGCGGAAAAACACTGTTTGCCGGCGCGCGACTAAGGCTTGTGCCGTCGACACACTCATTCCGGGTATGACTGCCGCGATGACTTCGGCCGAAGCCGTGTTCACGTTGACTGCCGATACCGTCGGCAGCACGGTGACGAAGGGGCGCAAGCGCGCGACCATTTCGGGCGTATAGCCTGGGATATCGAGCAGCGAGTCGACGCTGGTCATCTGGATCGGGGCGTTCGCGGAGCTGTCTTCGCTGTCTTCGATACCCGGTTTGTTGGTGAAGCTGCCGCCGGTGGCGCCGCCCTGGATCGGCGGCGGGGTCGCGGTTGTGCCGTTCGTGGACGTGATGGTCTGAAAACGGGTTGCCGATTGGGCCAGGCTCGCGCGGACCTGGATTGCTGTGGTTTTTGCAAGCTGGCTGTTTGCGCCGAGTGATGCCAGCAGGCGCTGGTAGGCGCCGATCTGGTCCATGTCCAGTTGCATTACGCCTGGGGCTGGGCTTTCGACCAGGTTTCTCAGGTTGAATTTTGCCTGGGCGTCTTCGATTGAACCCGATAGGTAGGTTTCTGCGCCTTGTTGTGCTCTTACTTCGCCTATTTGGCCTAAGAAATCGGATAGGCGGGTTTTGGCTATTGGGACGCCCCATAGGCCGCCAAGGTATGTGATGCCGGCTGATGTGTCGCCTTCTGAGCGGAGGATCAGGCGTGTCCAGTCTAGCGCGCCGCGGGATACCCATTGGGCTTGCGAGAGGAGGCGCTGGTTTTCTATCCTTCGGATCTGGACTTGCTGGCGCCAGAGCATGCCCGATACCAGGATCGCTGATAGTGCGACTACTAGTAATGCGCTGATTATGGCTACGCCGGTTTGGGTTTTCTGGCTTTGCTTTTTGTTGGCCTTTCCTTGAATTCTTTGTGGTCTATTAGCGTTGCCCCTGTGCGGGGCGGCACCTACTTTCTTTGCCGCGGCAAAGAAAGTAGGCAAAGAAAGCCGCTTCACACCGCCAATGCTAAGCGGATCCCCCGCACAGCCCCAGTAGTGGACCATCTGGAATCCGTCACCTCGCACATTCGACACCCGTGACAAAGCCGTCATACCTCCCGCCTCGCACGATGTGCTCGCCGGAAGGGTAGAGCCCAGTGCCTGCGTTTCGGCGAAGCGGGGGCCATCGGCTTCGCCTCGGCGAGGCGCCGAAGGGGGCGCGGATGCATGCGCAGACGCCGAAGCAGAGCGAACATACTGTGAGGCAAACGCAGGCATTGCTACGGGCCGATGGGTTCGTTGCTTGCCGCTCGGCGCGCGCAGCGCCGCCGGAACGGATGACTGCCTGGTCACTGCCGTTTGCTGTGCGAGGGAATGTGCGTTGATCGCGCCACGAAAGTGACTGTGCGGGGGACCCGCTTGTACGTTAGCGGTTTGAAGCCGCTTTCTTTGCTTACTTTCTTTGCGGCGGCAAAGAAAGTAAGTGCCGCCCCGCACAGGGGCAACGCTAATACACCACAAAGAATTCAAGGAAAGGCCAAAACCAAACGCCCCAAGACACCCCCGTCGAAAAGCCAAAAAAGCGAACTTCATATCACTCTCCGACGAGAAAAACCCGAGTAACAGGCCGCGCCAACGACTTAGCCCCAACACTAACCTGCAACCCAGTCACAGACCGCGGCAGCGGCGCACTCCCCAACTGGGGCACCTTAAGATTATTGTCCGCCTCCGTAATGGCGCTCTGCACCTCACCCATCTGCGTAGTCCACCCCACCTTAGGCACATAAACCTGAGCAGAAATAGACCCAACACCGCCCATCAACGGCAGACCGCTCCATCCATCACCTTCACTGCCGCGCAGCGCCCCCCGCAACTCCCCCATATTCGCCAACGGCGGCGACGCATACCGAATCACGCGTCCATCGGACACCCGATACCTCACCACCTGCAACCGCGGCGCCGCACCCGGCAACCGGAATTCCCGCACGATCTGCAACACGCTGCCGGACACCGACACCGCCGGCTGCCCAGCCTCATCATCCGACGCGGCCTGCCGCGCATCGATCCGCATCTGGTCGAACAACTGCGCAAAAACGCGCTCGTCCTCCATCGCGCTCGTGATGGTCTGCCGGCCGCGAATGATCTGGTCGAGCCCGCGCCACGACAGCACGGCAATCACCGCCAGAATCGCAATCGCCACCAGCAATTCGATCAGCGTGAAACCACGCACGCCCCGCGCGCCCAATCGGCGCCGGCGCTCAGAGCGAACGGTTGTTTTCATTCGCGACCACCGTCACCATCTGAGCCAGATTGCCGGACCCGCCCGGCATCGTCACCATCACTTCCACTCGACGAAACACCGGATTCGGCGTGGCCGTCACCTGCTCCGTACAGATCAACTGCAAGTTGCCCTGCGAACAGTCGAAACTCGTCGAGCCGACGTTTGGCCAGGCATGCGTCAGATGCAATTGCGCCAACGTGTTGTCCGCGCTCCAGCCAGCCAGCAGGCGGCGGTGCAGATCGGCCTCGCCGCTCGCGAGACTGCCCACCGCGCGTAACGACGCGGCCAACGCCACGGCGATGATCGCCAGCGCCACCAGCACTTCGATCATCGTGAAACCGCGCTCTGCGCCGTGAACCTTCTCGCGAGCCGTCATGCTCCTGCAACGACGCATCTCAGTGCACCTCGTAGCGGCCATTGCCGGTGCCGACGATCGTCGCGCTCCCGGCTGCCGAAAACAGCGTGATCTGCACGGGCACGTCGATGGCCTCAGTGCCGAAAACGATACGGCTAGGCTGCGAATCGGAACCCGGATAGCTGATGCTCACGCCGGTCACGCCGCCTTCCCAGCGACGCGGCCCAAGCAGATCGTCGCGCAGCGGTCGCCAGCCGTCTTCGGTGCGCAGGTCGAAACGAAAGCCGCCATCGAGCGGTTGCCAGGCAATCGGCCGCGCGCGCACCTGCGCTTCGTCGCCGGCCGATTCGAACAGCAGCGCGAGACGCTGCGCTTCCTCGTTCAGATCGGTGCGCGGATTGCGTGTCATCGTCAACGCGGTCAAGGACACCAGCAAGCCCGCGATCACCAGCACCACCAGCATTTCCAGCAGCGTGAAACCCGCCGCGCGTTTGCCGACGCCGCGCCGGCCCGCGTCACCCGGGCGGCGCACACCTTGCGCGCGCGCGTCGGCCCACGCCGCGCACGGCAATGAAGCCGTACAGGGCGTGTCCACACGGGACTTGCAAGAGGACAATCGCATAGTGCCGGCCACGAACGATCAACTCAAAATCAAACGACGATGCATCGACAGAAACGTGCGGGGTTCAATCCCACCGCACGCACGAAAACACCGACCCCATAAGCGCTTACTGCCACGAGCCGACGTCGGCGTCATTGCCTTCGCCGCCCGCCTTGCCGTCCGCGCCATAGCTGAACACATCGATCTCGCCGTGCACGCCCGGATTCAGAAACTGGTAGGCGTTACCCCACGGATCATTCGGCAGACGCTCGAGGTAGCCGCCGTCTTTCCAGTTGTTCGGCACCGGATCCGTACTCGGCTTTTCGATCAGCGCGCGCAAACCCTGCTCCTGCGTCGGATAACGGCCGTTGTCCAGACGATAGAGTTTCAGCGCCTGCATCATCGTGCCGATGTCCTGCTTGGCGGCGACCCGGCGCGCTTCGTCGGGACGGCTCATGATCTTCGGCACGATCAACGCGGCCAGAATGCCCAGAATCGCGATCACGACCATGATTTCGATCAGCGTGAAACCGCGTTGACGACGGCTTCGCGGACCCGCGATGTCATGACGGCGAGTGGTCGACAGTTGCATAGCTTGCTACCTCTTTTCAGGTGAAATTTTTGACTGGGCGGGATTCGCGTTTTGGCAATCAGGGTGCCATTGAACACGCCCGGCCGGTCATTTTAATGTCATGCAGTTGAAGGGTCGTGAGAAGGCGCTTTCAGCCCAACGCAATTTTCACAATAGTCCGTACAATGATGCGCATGAACGCCATCCAAATCCGCCTTCTGTCGCTCGCGCTGTTCGCCGTGTTCTGCGCGACGCTGACCTACTGGGTCATCACGCTCAGCACGTTGTCCGGTGCGCCGTTGCCCGCCGCCGCCGCGCACGCGCAGCTCTCGACCGAGCAGGCTGCCACGCTGTTCGGCGGCCAGCTCACGCGCAACGCCAACCAGGACGTGCGGCTGTTCGGCATCCTCGCTTTGCGGGAAGGCGCCGCGGCCATCGTCAGCGTGGGCGGCGAACCGCCGCATGCGGTGTCGCTCGGCAGCGCGCTGATGCAAGGCAGCAAGCTCTCAGAAGTCCGCGCCCGCTCGATCATCATCGACCGCAATGGCGCGCATTCCGAAGTGTTCCTGCCAGCCAACCCCGCAGGTCCGACGATCTACGTGCGCTGAAGCCCACGCACTGAACAACAGCGTCGCTTCAATCGATTGCGCTGTCGTCACTAACGGTGACAGCGCAATCCACTCCTACTGCACCAGGTTGTTCAACTCGATGATCGGCAGCATCACCGCCAGCACGATCACCAGCACCACGCCCCCCATCGCCAGAATCAGCAACGGCTCCAGCAGACTCGTCAGGAACATCGTGCGGCGTTCGAGTTCGCGCGCTTCACCATCGGCTGCGCGGTCGAGCATCGTGGTCACGTCGCCGGTCGCTTCGCCGGAACGGATCAGGTGCACCAGCACCGGCGGAAACGTCTTCGTGTTGCCGAGCGCGCGTGACAGCGACGTGCCTTCGCGCACACGCACGATCGCATCGTCGATGTTCTCGCGCATCGCGTTGTTGCTGAGCGTTTCGGCGGCGGCTTGCAGCGCGCGCAGAATCGGCACGCCCGCCGCGGTGAGAATGCCGAGCGTGCTCGCAAAGCGCACGGTGTTGTAGCCGCGCACGAGTTTGCCGAGCAGCGGGGCAGTGAGCAGCCACCGGTCGAACGCGAGGCGCGGGCCGGGTTGCCGCAGAATCGAGCGCACCAGATACACCAGCACGATCACGCCGATCAGCACCGCCCACCACCAGTTCCGCACGAACCCGGAGAGCGCCATCATCATGATGGTGAGGAAGGGCAGTTGCTGCTTGGTGCTGGCGAACACGTTGACCACCTGCGGCACCACATAGCTCAACAGAAACGTGACAATGCCGAACGCGATGATCGTGACGATGGTGGGGTACGTGAACGCGAGCACAATCTTCTGCTTGAGCGCGTTGCGTTGCTCGATGTAGTCGGCGAGCCGCGACAGCACGAGACCGAGCTTGCCGGTATGTTCACCGGCCGCGACCAGCGCGCGATAAATCTCGGGGAAGTCTTTCGGATGCTGCGTCAGCGCATTGGCCAGAGAATGGCCGCCGAGCACTTCCGCGCGAATCGACGCCATCAGCTCGCGAATGTAGTCGCGCTCCGATTGCTCGGTGAGCACGGCGAGCGCTTCGTCGAGCGGCAGGCCCGCGATCAGCAGGCTGGCGAGCTGGCGCGTCAGGATCGCCTGCTCGCGTTGCGACAGACGCCGCCCCAGCGACAGCCGTTGATTGCGCTCGCCGCGCGTGCGCGTGGCCGCCGGTTCCACGACGAGCGGCGTCAGTCCTTGCGAGCGCAGATTGGTCCGCGCGCCGCGCGCGCTGTCGGCGTCGAGCACGCCTTTTTGCGCCTTGCCCGTCGCGTCGATCGCTTCGAAACGAAATGCCGGCATGCGCTTATGCTCCGCCCGTGACGCGGATCACTTCTTCGAGCGATGTCAGCCCGGAGGCGAGCCAGCGATCCGCATCCTCGCGCAGCGTGCGCATGCCTTGCGCACGGCCGGCCGCGAGAATTTCGGCATCGGCCGCGTTGCGGTGAACCAGCGTGCGAATGTCGTCGTCGATCAGCAGCAATTCGTAGACGCCACGGCGTCCCGCATAACCGGAATGGCCGCACCGGTCGCAACCGACCGGATGGTAGCGCACGCTGCCGTCTTCTTCGACACGCTCTTCGCGGCAAATCGGGCACAGGCGCCGCACCAGCCGCTGCGCCAGCACGCCGAGCAGCGACGACGCCAGCAGATACGGCTCGACGCCCATGTCGGTCAGACGCGTCACGGCGGATGCCGCGTCGTTCGTGTGCAGCGTGGCCAGCACGAGGTGGCCTGTCAACGACGCCTGCACCGCGATCTGCGCAGTCTCCAGGTCGCGGATTTCACCGATCATGATGACGTCCGGATCCTGCCGCAGAATCGAGCGCAGCGCCCGCGCGAAAGTCATGCCGATCCGTTCGTTGACCTGCGTCTGGCCGATGCCCGACAGGTCGTATTCGATCGGATCCTCGACCGTCATGATGTTCGTGGTCGCGGTTTCGAGCCGCGACATGGCTGCATACAGCGTGGTCGTTTTACCGGAGCCGGTCGGCCCGGTCACGAGCACGATACCGTGCGGCCTGCCGATCAGCTTGTCGAACTTGCCGAGCGTATCCGACGCCATGCCAAGCGCTTCGAGGTTCAGGCGTGACGCGTCTTTTTCCAGCAGACGCAGCACCGCGCGTTCGCCGTGGCCGGTCGGCAATGTCGACACGCGCACGTCGACCGGGCGGCCGCCCACGCGCAGCGTGATACGGCCGTCTTGCGGCAAACGCTTCTCGGCGATATCGAGCTGCGCCATGATCTTGATCCGCGAAATCAGCGCACCGTGCAGCGCTTTCTTCGGCCGCACGACATCGCGCAACGTGCCATCGACGCGAAAGCGCACTACAGAAGACGTCTCGAACGGCTCGATATGAATATCCGACGCCTGCTCGCGCGCCGCTTGCGTGAGCAGCGCGTTGATCATGCGGATGATCGGGGCGTCGTCTTCCGACTCCAGCAGATCCTCCACCTCGGGAATGTCCTGCATCAAGCGCGAGAGATCGACTTCGCCTTCCACTTCGCCGACCACCTGCGCAGCGCTGCCGTCCTGGCGCGCATACGCCTGGTTGATTGCCTGCGTGAGCTCATCGGCGGGCAGACGTACGATCGACACTGCGCCGAAGTTGCGTGCTACTTCGGAAAGCGCGGCGTCGCTCGTGCGTTCGCTGATCCAGACCTCGAGGCTGTCCGCATGCTGATGCGCGACCAGAATCTGGCCGGCACGCGCAAAGCCGTACGGCACGAGCCGCGCGGCGATGGCTGAAGGCGCCTCGCGCCCGGCGTGCTCCGTCGCGCCGGCGGGCGGCAGTGTCGCGGCACCGGCTCGCGTTGCGGCTGGCGTAGCAGACGCTGACGGCGGCGTGGACGGCGTGCTCACGGCCGCACTCCAGGCGACGCCGTGGAAGGCGTCACCGTGACGGGGCTGCTCTGTATGGCGGGCCCAACGGTGGCCGGACTACTCTGCAGGGCGGTGCCGTTGGTTGCCGCGGCGCCGTTCGTGGGCGCTCCGCCATTGGCCGGCGGCGGCGCCAACTGTTGACGGCGCATCTTGTCGAGATCGAACAGATTCATCGCGGGCGAACCGCCCTGGCTCGGACCGAGCGGCATCGGCGGCACCACCGGATCGTCGTTGTCCTTCATCAGGTTGTTGTCCTGCTTGTACGCGCCCTGCACGCCCTGGATGTAATCGTAGCGATTCGACGTCACGGCCTGGGCCGTACCGCGATCGCTGATGATCACAGGGCGCAGGAACACCATCAGGTTGGTCTTGTTGCGGGTCTTCTGTTCCGAGCGGAACAGCTGGCCGATCCACGGAATATCGCCGAGCAGCGGCACCTTGCTGTTGCTGACCTGGTAGTTGTCCTGCATCAAGCCGCCCAGCACGATGATCTCGCCGTTATCGGCGAGCACCGTCGACTGGATCGAGCGCTTGGTGAATTCCGGGCCGGCCGGGTTGGTCGCCGCGTTGTTCGTGCCGGTGACGATCGCCGAGTCTTCAGTGTAGAGCTGCAACTTGAGAATGCCGCCGTCCGTAATCTGCGGCTTCACGTGCAGCGTCAGACCGACGTCGACGCGGTCGTAGGTATTGAACGCAGACGTTGCCGTCGCGCTCGTCAGATTCGAATACGAACCCGTCTGAATCGGCACGTTCGTACCGACGACGATCTTCGCTTCCTCGTTGTCGAGCGTGATGAGATTAGGCGTGGACAGCACGTTCGCATCGGCGGTTTGCGACAGCGCCTGGAGCAACGCGCCGAGTCCTTGCACACCGAAAATGTTGTGAATCCAGCCGATATTCAGGCCTTGCTGGAGCTGTCCGCTTCCAAGGGCGGTGGCAAGACCGCCGGTAGCCCCAGCCGTCACGGCCGCCGCCGTCAGATTGACGATGCTGTTGCTGCTGCCGGTCTGCAGATTGGTGCCGGCAAAGATCGAGTTGTTCGCTACTTGCCACTGAATGCCGAGATTGCCGCTCGTGTTCGAGTTCAACTCGACGATCAGCGCCTCGAGATAGACCTGCGCGCGGCGTGCGTCGAGCTGGTCGATCACCGCACGCAGATTGCGGTACACCGGCTCGGCCGCCGTGATGATCAGCGAGTTGGTCGCGGAATCCGCCTGGATCATCCCACCTTGCTGATTGTCGTCGCTCTTTTCCTTGTCGTTGCCGAAGCCGCCGTTATTGGAACCGCCGGCGCCGTATCCGCCGCCGCTGCCGCTGCCGCCCATCGGCGAAGCCAAAGAACTGCTGCCGAGTCCGCCCGACGGCAGCGGCGGCGTACCCGACGAGCCCGTCGAATTGTTGCCGCCTATGCCGCCGCTGTTGTTCTGGTTGAACGAATTCGCGTCGTTCGAGTTACTCGACGAGCCGGTGTCGCCGCCTTTGCCGAACATGCCGCGCAAAGTCTTGGCAAGCTTCGTCGCGTCCGCGTTGCGCAGCGGCACGACGTGAATGTTGCCGGGCATGGTGGTCGGCGTATCGAGTTCTTTCGCCAGAGTCCTCGCCGCCGCGAGACGCGCGCCGTTCGACGCGCGGATCAGCAGCGAGTTGGTGCGCGGGTCGGCGGTGACCGACACCTTCAGCGTCGCGTCGGTGCTGCCGATCGAACCCGGGTCGAGCATCTTGTTGAGTTGCGTGGCGATGTCGATCGCATTGGCGTTCTTCAACTGCACCACCGAGACCGACTGGCCCGCCGCGGAATCCACGCCTTGAATGATCTGGGCAATACGCCGCACGTTGTCGGCGTAGTCGGTCACTACAATCGTGTTGTTGGCGGGGTAGGCCGCCACGGTATTGTTCGGCGAAATGAGCGGACGCAGCACCGGCAACAGGTTGTTGGCCGATTCATTCTTCAGAACGAATACCTGCGTGACCACCTGGTCGCCACGTGCTACAGGCGCATTGCCGACATAGGTCGGCACGCCTTGCAGCTTCGCGTCGGCCTCGGGCACGACTTTCAGTACGCCGTGATCCTGCACGAGCGCAAAGCCCTGCATGCGCAACGCAGACTGCAAGGTTTTCAGCGCCTGATCTTCGGGCACCGCATTTTCCGACACGAGATTCAACTGACCTTTCACACGCGGGTCGACGATGATCGTTTTGCCGGTTGCCGCGCCAATCGCCTTGGCCACCTGGTCGATGTCCGCGTTGACGAAGTTCAGTGTCACCTGTGCCTGTGCTGTCTGCGCGGTGATCAAGCCAGCCACCAGCAGCGCCGTTGCGACGCGACGCAAAGCCATACGATTTCTTCTCATGGAATAGGGTATCGATGCCGGCGGCCCGAGCCGCCGACGGTCATGCAGTGTGGACATGGGAGCAGGCCGCCGCCCTGTCGATCTGCCGGCCGGTCTCGCGGACGATTTTCGTCCTCGTTGCCCGCCGCCCGATGTCCGAAAAAAATGAACAGTAACAGTTTTTCATGTCGGATTTGTCACAAAACGAACTGTCGCGTGCGATTTCTCTAGAGACCGCCGTCTGTTGTCAAGCAATTGAAAGCTGAAGAAAAGCCGGGCGATGGGCGCGAAAGCGCTTCGTTTTCTGCTCTCTTATGTCGGTTAGCCAACTTGACGGGGGGCCGTCTGCCGGTATGATACGAGCCGTTCGAGTCACTGGTTGCGGATTGCCGACGCGGGTTTTCCCCATGTCCGACAATCGTCCGGCCAGCGTTGCCCGGCGGCTGTCAGTGGCTGAAGTATGGCCGATACGATGCCTTACCGAACCTTACTCTTGCGCTTTGCTTAGTGGTCTTGACTGATGAAACGAAACTTCGTCACCGTCGCAGTAGGATTTGCCGTGCTGATAGCAGCAGGGTCCGCGCGCGCCGATTGCTTTGACGAAGCAGCGAAGTATCAGAAGGTCAACCCCTTGATTCTGCGCGCAATTGCGTGGCAGGAGTCACACAATCGTCCCGACGCAACGCATAAAAACTCAAATGGCTCGACCGACTACGGCGTGATGCAGATCAACTCGATCCATCTGCCCGTACTCGCCCAGTATGGCATCTCGCAAGGCACGCTGATGGAGCCGTGCAAGAACGTCTACATAGCGGCATGGCATCTGCGCCGCCAGATGAACAAGTACGGCAACACCTGGCAGGCAATCGGCGCCTATCACTCCGAGACGCCAACGCTGCGGGACAAGTACGCGCAGCAGATCGCCGCGATCCTGCGCAAGTGGAATCTGATGCCGGCTGCGCGCTGATCCGGCCACATCACGCGAGCTCCGCCCGTTTTGATGCACAATGCGGCTTCGTGCAGCCGTCGAGGCTCGACCTCGTTGCGCTCCGCAGTCATGCGGCGCCGAGTCCCGCGCGCCTTCCAATCCTCTAGCTTCTCCGTACTGCGATGAACCAGCCGCTACTGCCCGTCACCGTGCTCTCCGGTTTTCTGGGCGCCGGCAAGACCACGCTCCTGAATTCCATCCTCGCGAATCGCGCGGGTTTGCGCGTGGCCGTGATCGTCAACGATCTGGCCGCCGTCAATATCGACGCAACCCTTGTGCGTGACGCCGCCGCGCTTTCTCACGTCGAGGAGCAACTCGTCGAGCTGTCGAACGGCTGCATCTGCTGCACGCTGCGCGACGACCTGCGGGTCGAGATCAAACGCCTGGCCGACGAACAGCGCTTCGACGCGATCCTGATCGAGTCGACCGGCGTGGCCGAGCCGATGCCGATCGCCGAGACCTTCACCTTCGTCGACGACGAAGGCGCGTCGCTCTCGGACGTCGCGCGCCTCGACACGATGGTAACGGTGGTCGATGCGTTCAACTTCCTGCGCGATTACGGCTCCGCCGACGCGCTCGCCGAGCGTGGCATCGCCGCGACCGAGGAAGACGACCGCACACTGGTCGAGCTGCTGATCGAGCAGATCGAATTCTGCGACGTGCTGGTGGTGAACAAGGCCGATCTGGTGAGCGCGGACGAACTCACGCGCCTGCAGCGCATCCTCGGCCGGATCAACCCGCGCGCGGTGCAGGTAGTCGCCCGTTTCGGCGACGTGCCGCTCGCGCAGGTACTGAACACCGGCCGCTTCGATTTCGACGAGGCGGCGAGCGCGCCGGGCTGGCTGGCATCGCTCAATCATGAGCATGATCACGAGCACGGCCACGCTCACCATGGCGAAGCGGACGAATTCGGCATCGGAAATTTCATTTACCGCGCGCGCCGGCCGTTTCATCCGGAACGCCTGTGGGCGTTGCTGCATCAGGAGTGGAAGGGCGTGCTGCGCAGCAAGGGCTTCTTCTGGCTGGCTACGCGTAACGATATCGCCGGTTCGCTTTCCCAAGCGGGCGGTGCTTGCCGGCACGGTCCGGCGGGCATGTGGTGGGCCGCTCAGGATCGCAGCGAGTGGCCCGACGGCGACGACGAGCTGGCCGCCGAAATCGCCGCGGACTGGTACGGCGATCCTGACGATCTGAGCATCGGCGACCGTCGCCAGGAGCTGGTGATGATCGGCGTCGGCATCGACGCGACGGTCTGGAAGGCGAAGTTCGACGCGTGCCTGCTGACCGACGAGGAATACGCGCAGGGACCGCAAGCGTGGGAGCAATTCGCAGATCCGTTCCCGGCCTGGGACTTCGACGAAGACGACCACGATCATCATGATCATGACCATGACCACGACGGTCATGGCCACGGTGAAATCGTGCACCGTCACGACTGAACTGAACGGCTTTCGCCGCTCGGCGCAATCACGCCGCGACGCCCGTCGCGGCTTCTCCATGCACAACGTGCAGGCGAAAAAAAACCCGCCGTTGGCGGGTGTCAACTGCCTGGCAGTAATCTGCTTAGCGCTTGTTGACTGCGTCCTTGAACGCCTTACCAGCCGTGAACTTGACGGTCTTGGCGGCCGGGATCTTGATAGTTTCGCCGGTCTTGGGATTGCGACCCGTACGCGCTGCGCGCTTGCCCGAACCGAAGCTGCCGAAGCCGATCAACTGTACCGCATCACCCTTCGACACAGACTTCTTGATCACTTCAAGCAACGTGTCCAGCGTTTCACCGGTTTGAGCCTTGCTGGCGCCCGTCTGTCCTGCGACGGCGTCGATCAGTTCCTGTTTGTTCATTAAGGTTCCTTTCTGAGTTTAGGTTGACACGAACAGCGCGAACGCGCCGATTATACGTGCGCGGGCCGCGCCGTCGAGCAGCGCCGGCTCCGGATCCCCTCCGGACCAATGGCGCCGGACAGATGACTGCCCGTCGGCCGTGCTGCCGCTCCCTTCGCGGCGCTTGCTATGATAGCGCAGCGCAAACCCAATCAGGACAAGGGTTTCGAAGATTTACGCGGTTCCGGGGTCGATATCGCAAGGAAATCGCAAATTTTGCACTCGGCGACCCCCAACTGAGGCCTGAAACCCAGTGTGGACGGGGCTCGGCGTTGGTTTTTGCCAACGTTCGGCGGGTCATTTTCGCCGTCCGGCGAGCTATGCGCGCGCAGCAACGTTCGACCCACGCGTGAATAACCACCGGCCGCCTCGATTTTCTCAGTTCCCCTCGCGGGGCCTGGCGCGATGCGACAGGTCCGGGGGGCATTTTCCAAGCGTCATTTTCCGTCGCGCATGACCGAACCGCTGATCCCCGCCGTCCTCGCTTTTCGCGACAACGGCACGCCTTTTTCGCCGCTTTACGACGACATCTATCACAGCGCCGTTGGCGGTCTCGAACAGGCTCGATACGTATTCCTGCGCGGCAATTCGCTGCCCGACCGCTGGCAGGGCCGCCGCATTTTCACGGTGCTGGAGACCGGCTTCGGCATGGGCGTCAATTTTCTGATGACCTGGGCCGCGTGGCGCGCCGACTCGTCGCGCTGCGAGCGGTTGCATTTCGTGTCGACCGAGAAGCATCCCTTTACCGTCGGCGATTTACGCAAGGTGGTTGCAGCGACGATTTCCGATCCGGAGATTGCGGCCCTCGCGCAAGCGCTCGCAGGCGCCTGGCCGATGCTCGTTCCCGGCACGCATCGGCTTGAATTCGATGAAGGGCGGGTAGTGCTCACGCTGGTTTTCGGCGACGCGCAGGCGCGCTTGCCGGCCTTGAGGCTGCGCGCCGATGCGTTTTATCTCGACGGCTTCGCGCCGGCCAAGAATCCCGAGCTTTGGACTCCAACGATCTTCAAGTCGCTCGCCCGGCTGGCAGGCGAGGGCGCCACCTTCGCCACTTACAGCAGCGCCGGCGACATCAAGCGCGCGTTGACGCAATGCGGCTTCGAATACCGCAAGGTGGACGGCTTCGGCTGGAAACGGGCGATGCTGGTCGGCCATTTCGCGCCGCGCTGGCGCGTGCGCCGTCATGAGCCGCCGGCGCCGCTCGCGGTCGACGAAAGGCATGTGGTGGTGATCGGCGCGGGGCTGGCCGGCTGCGCGGTGATCGAACGGCTCGCCGCGCGCGGCTGGCGCGTCACGTCGCTGGAGCGGCACGCTTCGGTGGCGCAGGAGGCGTCGGGCAATCCGGCCGGCGTGTTCCATCCGATGATTTCGCGCGACGACAGCGTCGCCTCGCGCGTCACGCGTGCCGGCTTTCTGTATGCGCTCAGACGCTGGGCCGCGCTCGAACGGCTAGGTCACGCGCCGTTGCGCGGCGGCCAAGGCCTATTGCAGATCGCCGCCGACGACGACGAGGCCCGCTCGATCAGCGAAGCAATCGCCGCGTTCGGCTATCCGTCCGACTACGTCACGCCAGTCTCTCCAGATGAAGCGCGGCGGCTCGCCGGCATGCCGCTCGCGCGCGGCGGATGGTTCTTTCCACACGGTGGCTGGATCGACCCGGCGTCGCT
The DNA here is from genome assembly GCF_046028095.1 of Paraburkholderia phytofirmans. GTDB lineage: Bacteria > Pseudomonadota > Gammaproteobacteria > Burkholderiales > Burkholderiaceae > Paraburkholderia > Paraburkholderia phytofirmans_A. The sequence goes on along the minus strand of NZ_JAQQDJ010000001.1, from coordinate 261,415 downwards.
GTGCGCTGCGCAGTGCGCCGCAGCGGGTCCACTGCTCGAGCGCCGCTTCGGTATGGACGTCGCGCGGATCGAGCGGTCCGGCGGTCAATGGACTGTATTCGACACCTCGGGCGAGGCCATCGCCCATGCGCCGGTGGTGATCGTCGCCAGCGCGCACGATGCCGCGCGAATCGCCGGATTACAGCATGCGCCGACTCGCAGCATTCGCGGTCAACTCACTTTGCTGCCGGCCGGCACCGTGCTGCCGCCGCTTCAGATCCCCGTGATCGGCGAAGGCTACGCGGTGCCGCTGGCGGACGGCGTCACGCTCACCGGCGCCACCTATGAACTCGACGACCCCGACACATCGCTGCGCGCGGACGGCCACCTGGAAAACCTGGAACGCGTCGCGCAGATGCTGCCTGCCTTTGCAAACGTCGCCAATCCGGCTCGATCGACTGTGTTAACCGGACGCGTCGCGTTCCGCTGCGTCACCAGCGACCGCATGCCGATGATCGGCCAGCTCGCCGACGAAGCGCAGGCAGCGCTCGACGCCCAGCGTCTGCGCGGCGCATGGCCGCTCGATCTGCCTCGCACCGACGGCCTCTACGGTGCTTTTGCGTACGGTTCGCGAGGTCTCGTATGGGCGGCGCTCGGTGCGGAACTGATCGCCTCGCAACTGGAAGGTGAACCTTGGCCGCTCGAACGGGATCTGGCCGAAGACATCGACCCGGCGCGCTTCCTGTTGCGCGCATTGCGTCAGGGAACGGCGAGTTAACCGCGTGCCCCGCCCAGCATGCTCGCCAGATGAGTTATCCACTGAAAGTTGTGGATAACCGCGCGGTTTACCGGCGCAACAGGTGTGGAACCGTTGTGGACGTAAACGGGGTAACTCTGCCGTCGCCGAAAATCGCCAAAAGTTACCCTTGTATACGCGCCGCTCCCGCACATGCTGTGCATCCGGTTATGCCGTCGGCAAGGCGATGATTCATTTCGGTAAACAGGAGTTATCCACAGAAACCGAGGCAGCTTGTTAACTGTTACTACGTATACATACGGTAAACCTGTAAACAGAAAGACCGTGGCTGGAGGAGAGCTTATCGGCGTAGCTCGGCCCGCTCCAGAACCCGTAGAGAACTTCCTCGGCGATGTCCCGAAAAGCACATCTGCCGCGTTCAAACTAGCCCTCTGACCGGCCGGATTCGTGCTCAAAACGGTCGGTTTTTCCTCATGTCGGCGAGATAACGTACGTTTTTACCGTTTTGCCAGCATGTTCGCGCCTTTTCGGTCAAGGCTGAAAAAGCTATGGCACAATCGCCGTTCTTTTCCGCGTCGTGCCCTGTCTCTACAGCGGCACACGCAGCAAACGGAACGGTGCCGCTCAATCAGAATCTGATTCAAAGTCGAGGGCGCTCTTTCACCGTGCCGGTTGCTACGGCCGCACCCCGAATGCGCCAGGTTCCTTGCTGCTGCCGCGCATTCAGATCATCCGATCGTTGAAAAACTCGCAACGCTGGCCACGCGAAGCGATCGCGACAGTGAGCGCTTCATGTGCCCACCCGCTCGCCGGTGTTTGCGCCGGTTCGTGTCGCCTGCCGTTGCTGCTAAGGAGAACCCATCACGATGAATTCGGCGTTTTCATTTTTTCCAGCCTGGCCGCTTTCACCCGACGCCATTTTTTGGGCTGGTCTCGCATTGCTCGCCGCTGGTCTGTGCGGTGAGCTGTGCTATCGCGCGTGGCGTTTACCGCGCATTTCCGGGTACGCAGTCATTGGTCTGATCGCCGGTGCGGCCGGTTCGGGCGTGATCGACGCGGATTCCGCGAGCGCCGCGCGGCCGCTGCTCGATGTCGCGCTCGGTTTGCTGCTGTTCGAACTCGGCAGCCGGCTCGATTTGCGCTGGATTCGTCGCAATCCGTGGTTGATTTTGTCGAGCGTCGCCGAAGCCACGCTGACTTTCGCGCTCGTGTTGCCGGTGTTGCTGTTTCTGAACGTGCCGCTGATGGTGGCAACGGTGCTCGCCGCGATCGCCATGGCGACGTCGCCGGCCATGGTGATTCAGCTGAAAACGGAATTGCGCGCGGAAGGCCAGGTCACCCAGCGTCTGTTGACCTTGACCGCGCTGAACAGCATGTACGCCGTGGTGATCGAAAAGCTCGTGTCGAGCTGGCTGCATCAGGAGATGTACGGCAACGTATTCGCGACCATCCTGCAACCGCTTTATCTGCTGGCCGGCTCGCTCGTGCTCGCGTATCTGCTCGCGCGCACCTGCACATTCTTTTATCGACGTTTGAACATGCAGGACGAGCACTCGTTCGTCGCGCTGTTCGGCCTCGTGCTGCTGGCCATCGCGATTGCGCATCTGTTCAAGCTGTCGACCATTCTTGCTTTACTGGCCGCGGGCATCATCGTGAAGAATCATGAAGCGCGTCCGCAGTTGTGGCCGGAGCACTTCGGCACGGCCGGCTGGTTGTTGACCGTGATTTTGTTCGTGCTGACGCTGACTTCGTTCGAATGGAAAGACATCGCGCTCGGCGGCGTCGCGGCGCTGGGTCTGATTGTTGCGCGCCTTGTGGCGAAACTGGTTGGCGTGCTGGCGTTCGCCAAGCCGAGCGGCTTGAACTGGAAGCAGGGGATGGCGCTCGGTCTGTCCTTATCGCCGATGTCGGCGCTCGCGTATCTGCTGGTCGACGACACCTACAACCTGTATCCGAACTTCGACCCGCAACTGCGCGCGATCGTGATGTGTTCCATTTTCGTGCTGCAGATTCTCGGGCCGTGGCTCGTCTATCGCAGCCTGGCGCTGGTGGCTGAACGGCGCGAATAGCAAGCGCGAGCTAAAGAGCGCGTTGCGCTGCTCGAAATTCGAAGCTCGATGTTCGACACGCTTTTTTTCAATTCATATTCGATTCAAAAACGGCCGGGCATGTGACCCACACCCGGCCGACCTGACTCAGGGGACGCCATGTCACTCGAACCCTTCATCGATTCGAAACCGTTCACATTCGGTGTCGAACTCGAGATGCAGATCGTCAATACGCACGACTATGATCTGACCAAAGCCGGCTCGGATCTGCTGCGCCTCATCAAGGACGAAAAGATCCCCGGCAACATCACGCCGGAAATCACCGAAAGCATGATCGAGTTGTCGACCGGCATTTGCACGACGCACGAGCAGGCCGTCACCGACTTGCGCAAGATTCGCGACACGCTGGTTTCCGCGGCGGATCATTTGAACGTCGGCTTGTGCGGCGGCGGCACGCATGCGTTCCAGCAATGGAGCGAGCGGCAGATCGTCGATACGCCGCGTTTTCAGTACCTCTCCGAGTTGTACGGCTATCTTGCCAAGCAATTCACGGTGTTCGGCCAGCACGTGCATATCGGCTGCCCGGATCCGAACAGCGCGCTCTATCTGCTGCATTCGATGTCGCGCTTCATTCCGCATTTCATTGCGTTGTCCGCGTCTTCGCCGTTCGTGCAGGGTGTCGACACCGGTTTTCATTCGGCACGACTGAATTCCGTGTTCGCGTTCCCGTTGTCGGGCCGCGCGCCGTTCGTGCTGACGTGGGATAGCTTCGAAGAATATTTCTCGAAGATGGTCCACACCGGCGTCGTCAACAGCATGAAAGATTTCTACTGGGACATCCGGCCGAAGCCGGGTTTCGGCACGATCGAAGTTCGTGTGATGGACACGCCGCTGTCCGTGGATCGCGCGGCGGCGATTGCCTGCTACATCCAGACGCTCGCCCGGCATCTGCTGCTCGACAAACCGATCGCGCCGCAAGAAGACGATTACCTCGTCTACACGTTCAATCGTTTCGAAGCATGCCGCTTCGGTCTGGCCGGCACTTGCATCAATCCGCAAACGGGCGAGCGCAAGACGATTTCCGAAGACATTCTCGAAACATTGGATCTGATTGCTCCGCACGCCGAAGCGTTGGGGTCGGGTAACGCGCTTGCCGAGATCGGCGCGATCGCTCGCGGTCAGGTGAATGATGCAACCTGGCTACGCGGTGTCGTCGAACGGGAAAAGTCTCTGCATGAAGCCGTCAGGCAGCAGTGTTTGCAGTGGCGGGCTTAATCCAAGGCAAGATGGCCTGCGTGAAATCGTAAGGAAACCCGCCTCGAGCGGGTTTTTTTTCAATAAATTATTTTCCAGCTCGGCGTGCCTTAGGTTTTTATACCGTTAACGTATACAAACGTAGTAGTAGTTAACAAGCATTGCATCTGCCTGTGGACAACTGAATAATTCCCTGCAAAGTCAACGCGCTGCGTAAACCATAACTGAGCTGATCGAGGGTGCGTCGGCGCCGGTATACGAGGACAACTTTATGACAGGTGAACCAGGCTCGGCTGCTTATCAAGAATCGGCGCACAAGCCATCCCTGAGTTTTCCCGTGGTTATCCACAGCTTGTGTTGGATAACTTAGCTGTACGATTCGCCGCTCTCGCATAGAATGTCGTTTTCGCTGCTTTGCCTTGCAAGGCGGTAAATTTTTGAGATAGTAGAAAACCGTCTTGTCCGCAGTTGGGCGAGGCTACCCCACACAGGCTACGGGCGCGGTCGGCAAGCAGTTCGCCGGCATCGTACGAAAGCTGTAAATAAACCAATCGAAGATTATGAGCGAAGGCGTATACGGAGAACAGGCGACCGGGCGGGTGACCCACAGCCTATTGCGATTGAGCACGGCAATGCGGAGCCAGGCTTGGGAATGGGCGGAAGGCGCTGGCCTGACACCTACCCAGGGCGAAATTCTCGTCTTGCTGATGCAGCGCAAAGGCCCGATGCGTCTCGGCGAAATTGCCCGTGAAACGGCGCTCACCGCCGCGACAACCAGCGATGCGGTCAGCACGCTCGAAACCAAAGGGCTGGTCGAAAAGCGCCGTGCCCTCGACGACGGCCGTGCCCTCGCGGTCCGCCTGACGGCTCGTGGCCGTACGGCTGCGAAGCGCGCCGCGCAATGGCCGGACTTCCTGGCCAAGGCGGTCGGCACGCTGCGTGACGACGAGCAGGCTGTGTTCTATCGCACGCTGCTCAAGACCGTTCATCAGCTGGAAGCGCAAGGCACGATTCCGCCGCACCGCATGTGTCTGAGCTGCACGCATTTCGAGCCGAGCAAGAACCCGAAGAAGACGCCGCATCATTGCGCGCTGCTCGATCTGAACATGGCGGATACGGATCTGCGCCTCGACTGCTCGGTGTATGAAATGGCCGACGTCGCCACCCAGAAGAAGACCTGGAAGATCTTCGCCCAATAAGGCGGCTTCTTCCGGGACAATCCGCTACACTGCCAAGCCGGCTTCAGCGGGCGGCGTTTGCCGCCCGCTGGCCGACTGGTGCCGCGTGGCGGCAAGTCTTTAGTCAACCTGAAGGTGGGACAGGCCGATGAATCGCGAAGTTCTGGCCATTCGCCACGTGCACTTCGAGGATCTGGGCAGTCTCGAGCTGGTGCTCGGCGGGCGCGGGCGCCCGGTCCGCTATCTCGATGTCGGCTTTGCCCGCATCGAAGCGCCGAATCCGGTTTCCGCATCGCTGATGGTGGTGCTCGGCGGCCCGATCAGCGCAACCGACGACGCGCTTTATCCGACGCTCGTGCCGTTGCTGTCCATGATCGAAAAACGCATCGCGGCGGGTTTGCCGACTCTCGGCATCTGCCTCGGCGCTCAATTGATCGCGCGTGCCCTTGGCGCTCGCGTCTATCCCGCAGGCCAAACCGAACTCGGCTGGTCCCCGCTGACGCTGACCGACGCCGGCCGCGCTTCGCCGGTCCGTCATCTGGACGGCGCGCAGACCTCCATGCTGCATTGGCACGGCGATACCTTCGATCTGCCTGACAACGCAACGCGTCTTGCGTCGACGCCGGCTTGCGAAAACCAGGCGTTCGCCTGGGGCAATCATGTGCTGGGTCTGCAGTGTCATCCGGAGATCCGTACCGATCGCTTCGAACCCTGGCTGATCGGCAACGCCGGAGAACTGATTGGCCACGGCATCGATGCGCGCCAGTTGCGGGCCGAGACCGCGAAGTTCGGTCCCGCGCTCGAAGCCGCCGCGTGCCGGATGTTCGGCGAGTGGCTCGATCAGGTCGAGGCGAAACCCTGAAGGGTATGGGCCAGCACTAAATCACATGCGGTGCTATGCTCGATCGCTCTCGGGTTTCTACTGGGCGTAATCCATGAGCGCGCTTTTTTCTCCGCTCACGCTGCGTAGCGTGACGCTTCCCAATCGTATCGTCGTGTCCCCGATGTGCCAGTATTCCGCCGACCGTGGCGAGGCAACCGCGTGGCACATGATCCATCTCGGCAGCATGGCGTTATCCGGCGCCGGCATGCTGTGCATCGAGGCGACCTCGGTCGAACCGGACGGCCGTATCACACCCGGCGATCTCGGCTTGTGGGACGACGTGACCGAAGCCGCGCTCGTGCCTGTGCTGGCCGCGATCCGCAAGCATTCGCACATCAAGGTCACGATGCAGTTGTCGCACGCCGGGCGCAAGGCGTCGAGCCACGCGCCGTGGGAAGGCGGCCAGCTGATTCCGGTGTCGCAAGGTGGATGGCTGCCGCACGCGCCATCCGCGTTGCCGCACAAGGCCGGCGAAGAGCCGCCGCTGGCACTCGACACGTCCGGACTGAACCGTATTCGCGAAGCGTTTGCGGCGTCGGCTCGCCGTGCCGCGCGCCTCGGCATCGACGGACTGGAAGTGCATGCTGCGCACGGCTATCTGCTGCACCAGTTTCTCTCGCCGATCGCCAACCAGCGCGACGACGACTACGGCGGTTCGCTTGAAAACCGCATGCGCTTTCCGCTTGAAATCTTCGATATCGTGCGCGCTGCCTTTCCCGCCGACAAGCCGGTCGGCGTGCGTGTCTCCGCGACCGACTGGGTCGAAGGGGGCTGGACGCTCGAAGACACGATCGCGTTCGCGCAGGAGCTGAAAAAGCGCGGCTGCGACTGGATCGACGTGTCGTCCGGCGGCGTCTCGCCGTTGCAGAAGATTCCGCTTGAACCGGGTTATCAGATCCCGTTTGCCAAGGCGGTCAAGGGAGCCACCGGCCTCACCACGATTGGCGTGGGCCTCATCACCGACCCGTTGCATGCCGAGCAACTGATCGAAGCCGGCGACGCCGATCTGATCGCGCTGGCCCGCGCGCTGCTGTACAACCCGCGTTGGCCGTGGCACGCCGCGGCGCAGCTCGGCGCGACAGTCGAAGCGCCGCCGCAGTACTGGCGTTCGCAACCACGCGAGCAAAAGGCATTGTTCGGCGACATTTCGTTCGGACAACGGTGAAGTTGGCAAGCCGTCGTCAGCGCGCGTCGTTTTGACGGTTGAACGAAGCCGTCTTCAGCGTGTAGGATGCCGGTTGTGGCGCACGTGCGTCGCAGGTCGACGCGGCGCTCGCAAGGCGCCGCGTTTGCTATCCGCGTCAGAAAAAAGCAGCGCGTCAGACGCGGGCATTTTCGACGGCTGCCAAACTTCACCCCCAGTTCTTCACAAGGATTCATTCAATGAGTTCACGCAGGATCGCCGTGCGCCGTTCGGGTGTGCACGGCAAAGGCGTGTTTGCCCTCGAACCGATTGCGGCCGGCGAGCGCCTGATCGAATACAAAGGCGAGCGGATCTCTTGGAAAGAAGCGTTGCGCCGTCATCCGCATAATCCGGCCGAACCGAATCACACGTTCTATTTCGCGCTCGACAGCGGCAAGGTCATCGACGGCAAAGTGGATGGCAATAGCGCGCGCTGGATCAACCATTCCTGCGCGCCGAACTGCGAAGCCGAAGAAATCGACGGTCACGTCTATGTGCACGCGCTGCGCGATATCGCGGAAGGCGAGGAGGTCTTTTACGACTATGGCCTCGTGATCGACGCGCGTCAGACCAAGAAGCTCAAGAAGGAATATGAATGCCGTTGCGGCGCGCGTAAGTGCCGCGGCACGATGCTGGCGCCGCCGGAGAAGGAAAAGGGCGCGGGCAAGTCCGGGAAGGCGGCCGGCAAGGGCAAAACGTCAGCAAAGAAAGCGAAGAAGAAATGATCTGAGGGCTATCTGAATCGATCACGTTGGCGATCGATTCAGGCGCCCGTCAAGCTTCCAGACAGTCAGATATCCATCGGCGCCGAGTGCGCCGATTTTTTTGCCGGACGCTTTGGTTCAACGGCTTCCACATCGCTCTGCACGGTGATCGGCACGAGCGGAATGCGCACGATGAAACGTGCGCCGCCTTCCGGGGCGTCTTCGTAATGCACGCTGCCGTGATGCAGCACCATGATGTCGTGGACGATCGCAAGGCCGAGACCTGCGCCGCCGTCCACGCCCGCGTCGCTCTGACCGTCGCCGCGGAAGAACCGTTTGAAGAGGTCCGCTTGCTGGTTATGCGGCACGCCCGGCCCGTTGTCTTCGACGATGATCTCCGCCATGCGCAATTCGTCGATCACCGTTTGCGACACCGTCACCGTGATGCGGCCGCCATCGAAGCGCGACGGCGGCACGTATTTGAGCGCGTTATCCAGCAGATTGGCGATCACTTCGTGCAGCAGCACGGGATTGCCGCGCGCCATCAGCGGATGGCCGTTGCTGGGGTCGTCCAGACGCTGGAAGCCGAGGTCGACGTGGAACGTCAACGCACGCGGCACCCACTCCGCGCCCGTGTCGAATGCGAGCGCGGCCATGTCCACGTTGACGAAGCGAGCCGCCTGTTCGCCCGGCTCGGCGCGCGCGAGCGAGAGCAGTTGATTCGACAGCCGCACCGCGCGATCCGCCGCGGCGCGCAGTTCACGCACGGCGGCCAGGGTTTGCTGCGGATCGCGCGCGATGGCCGCCTGCTCCGCATGCAGCTTGACGGCGGTGAGCGGCGTACGCAGTTGATGCGCGGCGTCGGCGATGAATTTGCGCTGACCGTCGAGCGCCGTTTTCAGGCGACCGAGCAGCGCGTTCAGCGCGCCGGTGAGCGGACGAATTTCGACCGGCACATAGGTCTCATCGACCGGTTCGAGCGATGTGTGAGTTTGCCGGTTCAGCGAATCGGCGAGATCCGTGAGCGGATTGAGCTGCTGGTTGACCACGCGCCACACGATCACCCAGCCCGCCAGCAGCAGCAACAGCAGCGGCATCATGATCGCAACCAGAAACTCGGCTGCAATGCGAAACCGGTGATGCACCGGCTGACCGACTTCGACGACGATCGGATTACCCGTCGGCTGATCGACCCGGACCTGCGCCACTCGCACCGTCACGCCTTGATGCTGCGTTTCGAATACGTACGCGTAATGCATGCGCCGCACGCTCGTGCCTTGCAGCGGAAGATTGTGATCGCCGGCAATCTCCGTTTCGCCCGTGCTGATCCGATAGACGAGGTGTTCGACCGGGTCCGAGAACATGGCTTGCGCGAGCGGCGGCACTGTGATGCGCGCATTCGGGCCGGCAATCTGGATCTGCTTGGAGATGGCAGTGGCGAGATCGGCGAGCGAACGGTCGACCACGTGCTGCGTGTACTGCCAGGCCAGCCAGTAAGCGATCAGGCCGCTCATGAGCGCGAGCAGCGAAAGGGGAGCAGCGAGGCGCCGCAGCAGCGTGCGGCGCAGACTATTGGCGGCCGGCTGAGGCATGATCGAACGCGCGGGAAAGGAGCAACGGCGCAAGCACCGCGAAATTTCGCCGGATGCCGGCGAAGTGCGCACCGAGTGCGCGGCGCCGGCCCGGCGCCGTCAGGCCGCAGCAGAGCGTGCGGCCTTCATGACGATTATGCGGCCTGACGGATTTCCTGCAACAGATAACCGAAGCCGCGTACCGTGACGATCTCGACACGGCAGCTTTCGAGCTTCTTGCGCACCCGGTGCACGTAGACCTCGATTGCGGTGTCGCCGAGATCGCCGCCGAAATGCGTCAGATGGTCTTGCAACTGCGCCTTGCTCACCACGCGGCCATGACGCAGCAGCAGCATTTCGAGCACCGCGAATTCACGCGGCGAGAGTTCGAGCGGCTTGTCGTCGTTGAAAATGCGGCGATCGACGCCCGACAGGCGCACACCGCCCAGCGACACTTCCGGACGCGGCATATCGCCGTGCGGACCGCTGCGGCGCATCACCGCGCGGATGCGCGCTTCGAGCTCGGTGGGCTCGAACGGCTTCAGCATGTAGTCGTCGGCGCCGGAATTCAGGCCTTGCACGCGGTCGTTCAGTTCGTCGCGCGCGGTGAGGATGATCACCGGCGTGTGACGATTGCTCTGACGGAAGCGCGAGAGCAGCGTCATGCCGTCGATGCCGGGCAGACCCAGATCGAGGATCACCAGCTCGTGGCGATTTTGCGTGAGGGCCTGTTCGGCGAATATGCCGTCGTGGACCATGTCGACGGTGAAGCCGGCTTGTTCGAGACTGCTTTGGATGCCGCGTGCGATGGGGCGGTCATCTTCGATCAGAAGGAGTCGCATGGGTTTCGCTCAAGTACAATGGGTTAGGCGTTTGGGCAAGCGGTTCGCCGGGGCGCCTGCTGCACAGGCAGCGTGCGGCGTGGCCGTACCGAACTGGCATGAAGCGGCCACGAAGCAGGCATCGAGCGGCCTCGAAACGCCGACCGGGCGCTTCTCAACCTTGTCACAACGCACCAGTCTCCCGAGGGGCCAGGATAACTTTGGACGACCCGGCGTTTTCCTGAAAGCGATCACGAAGTCATGTCCGAGATAAGCATTCACGAACTGGAAGCCGCAATCAACTTCTGGCGCGCCCGCTCACCTTCGAGCGGCGACGAACTCGTTCTGTGCAAGGAGGCAAGCGCGCTCTCCAAGCCGTATGCGCTGATGATTGTACAGCGTCAGCACACGCTATCACCGGATCGTTTAGACGCGTTTGCCAGGCAAGCGTGGGATTCTTACGTGCACCTTAAGAATAGCCTGTAGAACTGAAGGTTTGGACAAGGGATTACCTGCAATGCCCTTTCAGTGCTGCCGAATTACTCGATATTCGGCGCATAAACACACCTGAGACGCAGTAGTTGGTCTGTATTACGCCGTAATACTGTCGATGAAGGTCGCCAGTTTGATGTCGCGTTCGGTCAAGCCGCTGGCGTCATGCGTGGACAGCGTGATCTCCACCTTGTTGTAGACGTTGAACCATTCCGGGTGGTGATCCATTTCCTGCGCCTTGATCGCCACGCGCGTCATGAAGCCGAATGCTTCGTTGAAGTCGGCGAATTTGAACTGGCGCTGGATCGCGTCGCGGTCTGCCACGGCTTGCCAGCCGTGCAAGCCGGCGAGTTGCGTAGCGCGTTCTTCGGAAGTCAGTTTCTGAATCATGGTGCTACCTCATTAAATCTGGACAGGCACGCCGGTGGGCGTGCGCATCCCTATTTTTTCACGGATGACGTCTGCCCGCAGTCGGCCTGGCTTTTCAGATATCGCCGTCGGCCAGCCAGCCCTCCTGCGAGCCGCGCGTGACGACGCGATCGTGCTCGAGCACGTCGCCCGCCGCAAACGCCGGTTCGGCGGCGAGCGTTGCCAGCAGCGGCGCGAAATCGGTTTGCGCCACCTTGAACAACTGCGCGAAGTCGTCGATCACGAAGTAGGTTTTCTGGAACGTGTCGATGCGGTAGCGCGTGCGCATCACGCGTTCGAGATCGAAGCCGAGACGGTTCGGCGCGGGGCTTTGCTGGCTGTAGAGCGTTTCGCCCTTGCTCGACACGATGCCCGCGCCGTAGATCTTCACGCCGTTCGGACTCGCCGCGTCGCGGATCAGCCCGAACTCCACTGTGTACCAATAGAGACGCGCGAGCAGCGGCAGCGCACCGGCGTCATGGGCGGCGAGTGCGGCGCGGCCGTATGCGTGCATGTAGTCCGCGAAGACGGGGTTGATTAGCAGCGGCACGTGGCCGAACAGATCGTGAAAACAGTCTGGTTCCTGCAGATAGTCGAGCTGATCCGGACGGCGCATCCACCACGTCACGGGAAAGCGGCGATTCGCCAGATGCTCGAAGAACACCTGGTCCGGTACGAGGCCTGGCACGGCGACGATCTGCCAGCCCGTGGCGGGCGTGAGCTTCGCGTTGATGTCGTCGAATGAGGGCACACGGTCGGCCGGCATGCCGATGGTGTCGACGCCCGCCAGAAACTCGTCGCAGACGCGCCCTTTGAGCAGCGACGTCTGGCGCGCGTAAAGCTGTTGCCATACCGCGTGATCGACCGCGCCGTAGCGCTCGGTCGGTTGATCGATGGTGAAATCGGCGCGGGTTTCGAGGCCGGCGTCGAATTGCTCTTTCAGTTTGGCGGTATTGGCGGTGGACATGATGCTGCGCTCTGCGGTGACGGCTGACGTATATCGGTGATGCAAGTGTAGAGCGGCAGAAGTGCGGAATGGGCGCAATGATGACGAATTTCAGGTGTTATATGCAATAATCATGCATCAATAGGCCATTCAATGCGGATATTCGACATGTTAGAACTGGATCACTTCGATCTCGCGCTGCTGGACGTGCTTCAACGCTTCGGCCGTGCAACGCATCAGCAATTAGCCGAACAGGTCCCGCTGTCACCGTCGCAGATTGGACGGCGTTTGCAGCGGCTGGAACAGGTGGGCGTGGTGGACGGCTATCGCGTTGTTCTGCGCCCGGAAAAACTCGGACTCGGCGTCACCGCGTTTACCAGTCTGAAGTTGAAGCACCACGGCGATTCGATCATCGAGCAATTCCAGCAGCAAATCGACGTGCTGCCTGAAGTGCTGGAATGTCATGCCGTGGTGGGCGACGCCGACTATCTGTTGCGGATCGTCGCGCCCGATCTGAATTATCTGTCGACGTTCGTGATGAAGAAGCTGATGCGTGTGCCAGGCGTCGACAGCGTGCGCTCGAATATCGTGCTCACCACTTTCAAGCGCAACGGCCCGTTGCCGCTGGGCCATCTGGCGCCGGGGACAGCCGCACCTTGATGCGGCACCGGTCGCGCTGAGGCCGCCCGCGGCCCGTATTGCGTCAGGCTTATGCCGCTTGCTTCGGCTCGCTGTCCGGGCTCAGCAAATCGACGTAGGCCACGGCCACCAGATCTGATTCCGGTACGCCGAGTGTGGCGAACATCGCATGCGCTTCGGCGTGGCCGCCTTCTTCGTCATCGTCCTGGGCGAGCAGCACTTCGAGTTCCACGAAGTCGCCCAGACCGTCGACCCGATCCAGATGAATCCGCGTGCGTCCGGTCAGATACACATGCCGTTCCTTGGTGACGATGCCGCGCGTGGTCAGCGCGGTGGCGAGCAGCGCGTGCATGGCCTCAGGATTGGTCACCGGGCTGCGCGTGTAATACGACGCCTTCGGACCGTCGCGGTCGTCGCGCTGATAGAAGATCAGCTCGGCCGGCGTGCCGTCGTCGAACTGGCGCAGCTTAAGGCGGCCGCGCGGCACGTCGTAGAAAAAGTCCTGCTGGCGGAAGATCAGCGGTGCGTCCGGCGCGAGCTGCGCCGCGCGTTCGCGGAGTTGCTCGAAATGCTGGGCGCGGGCTTTGATTTCAATGTTGCGTGCCATGTCAGGTTCCTGTTGAAGGATGGATGGGTCGGCGGCTTCCGGTGTTGCCGGGCGAAGCTGCCGGGAAGGACAAATCAGGCGGAACGGAAACGGATGCAGGGCCGGCGCGTAAGCGCGAACCCTCAATCTAACAAAAACTGCGTGACGGTGTGGTTTCAGCCGCGGGGCAAGTGGTCGCGGCGGGCGAGCGGGTTGCCGAACCCGCGCGGACGCGGTTGCTGTGTAAGCAGATCGTGCCCGTTATTTATTGCGATAGGGCCACACGGCCTGCGGCTGTCATGAGAGCGGCTCATATCGCGCACTCGCCTACGCTGTCGTACTTACCACGCAAGCAGCATTCGCGCGATCCTCAAGTCGCCCATTGCTGCTCGATCAGCTTCAACGCCGCGGCAATCGCCGGTTCCTCCTTGCGCTGCGCGAGCGTGATAAAGCTGAGCTGAGTCGGCACGGTAACACCTTCGACGATGGTCAACGCATGTGCGTGCGCTTCGGCGATCGCGGTGGCGTCGCGTGCAAGCGTGAGACCGACGCCCGATTTGACCAGATCGAGCATCGACGGCTCCTGGTCCACTTCCGCCACCTTGACCGGCCTCACACCGGCTTCGTCGAAGCAGCGCGTCAACAGCCGGTTATGCGCCGACGCGGGCGGCGTCCAGATCCACGGCAGCGCCGCGAGCGAACGCCAGTCGCGCGCGCCCTTGACGCGGTCTTTCCAGCCGGCCGGCGCAAGCACGCGGTACTGGAAGTGAGTCAGCGTGAGCGCGTAAAAAGCGGGGCCGTCGCGCGGTTCGTCTTCGGACGGCAAGCCGATGTAGTAGCCGACATCCAGCTCGCCCGCGCGAACCTGGTCCAGCACCCAGCCCGACATGCCGTGGCGCAAGGCCGTCTCGATGTGCGGCCAGCTCTCCACGAGCTGTTTGAGAAAGCCGCCCAGGCGCAGAAACGCCGGGTCGAGGATCGTGCCGATCCGCAGTCGTCCGCGTACTTCGTGACGCAGCGATTGCGCCGCCCGCTGCACGTCGTTGGCCGCGCCGAGCGCGCGTTCGGCGTGAGGCAGCAGCGCTTGGCCGTCGCGCGTGAGCGAGAGCCCGTGCGAGGTCCGCGTGAACAGCGTCACGCCGAGCGTCTCCTGTAAATGTTTGATTTGCAGGCTGACGGCAGGTTGGGTCAGATGCAGTTGCACGGCGGCACGCGTGAGGTTGCCCTCGCGTGCCACGGTGACGAACGCCCGGAGCAGAGTCAGATCCATATCCTGATATTAGCGCGCCTTATAGCGCAGTTGAGCATTACTCATTGGATTTCCCGGCCCGAAGCGCCGTACGCTTCATCTTCAGCACGGCTTTATCACGCCCGGGGCACGCCGGGGCGGAAGACTTCACAGGAAAGAGGACACCATGAGCGAGACATATCAGGACGAAACCCAGCGCAGCGCGACCAGCGCCCGCGCGCTGACCCATTTCATCAACGGCAAGACGTTCGAGGGCACGAGCGGCCGTTTCGGCGACGTCTTCAATCCCGCGCAAGGCAGCGTGAGCGCGCGTGTGCCGTTGGCGAGCGTCGCCGAGGTGGATGCGGCCGTCGCCGCCGCCAAGGCCGCGTTTCCCGCGTGGAGCGAAACCGCGCCGATCAAACGAGCGCGCGTCCTGTTCAAGTTCAAGGAACTGCTCGACCGCCACCACGACGAACTCGCGGAACTGATCACGCGCGAGCACGGCAAGGTGTTTTCGGATGCGAAGGGCGAGGTAATGCGCGGCATCGAGATCGTCGAGTTCGCGTGCGGCATTCCGAACCTGTTGAAGACCGACTTCACCGATCAGATCGGCGGCGGCATCGACAACTGGAATCTGCGTCAGCCGCTCGGCGTGGTCGCCGGCATTACGCCGTTCAACTTCCCGATGATGGTGCCGTGCTGGATGTTCCCCGTCGCGATTGCATGCGGCAACACGTTCGTGTTGAAGCCGTCGGAGCGCGATCCGTCCTGTTCGAATCGTCTCGCGGAATTGCTGAAGGAAGCCGGCTTGCCTGACGGCGTGTTCAACGTCGTGCACGGTGACAAGGTCGCTGTCGATGCATTGCTCGTGCATCCGGAAGTCAGCGCATTGTCTTTTGTCGGTTCGACGCCGATTGCCGAATACATCTATACGGAAGGCACGAAACACGGCAAGCGCGTGCAGGCATTGGGCGGAGCGAAGAATCATCTGGTGGTGATGCCCGATGCGGATCTCGACCAGGCTGTGGATGCCTTGATCGGCGCGGCGTACGGTTCGGCGGGCGAGCGTTGCATGGCGATTTCGGTCGCGGTGGCCGTGGGTCATATCGCCGACGAACTGATCGAGCGACTCACGCCGCGTGTGAAGAGTTTGAAGATTCTCAACGGCATGGAATCGGATGCCGAGATGGGACCGCTGGTGACCGCGGTGCATCGCGAGAAAGTGGTCGGCTATATCGACTCTGGCGTCGAAGCCGGCGCGAAACTGGTGGTCGATGGGCGCGGCCATCAGGTCAGTGGTCATGAGAAGGGTTTCTTTCTCGGCGGCACGTTGTTCGACAATGTCTCGACCGACATGAAGATTTATCGCGAAGAGATTTTCGGACCCGTGCTCTGCGTGGTGCGCGTGCCGGATTTTGCGTCGGCGGTGGAACTGATCAACGCCAACGAGTTCGCTAACGGGGTGTCGTTGTTTACTTCGGATGGCGGCGTCGCTCGCGCTTTCTCGCGGCAGATCCAGATCGGCATGGTGGGTATCAATGTGCCGATTCCGGTGCCGATGGCGTGGCATTCGTTTGGTGGCTGGAAGAAGTCGCTGTTCGGCGATCATCACGCGTATGGTGAAGAAGGCGTACGGTTCTACACGCGCTACAAGAGCATCATGCAGCGCTGGCCCGACAGTATCGCCAAAGGTGCTGAATTCACGATGCCGGTGGCGAAGTAATGTGAGGTGATGGCCTTCGGCACGCAGCGCTTCTGGTGGCATGTCGAAGGCAGAAAAACACAAATAGAGCCCGACGCCGCAGTCGCATGACAAGCATGCAATTAGTCGGCAAAAAAAGCTTAGGAGACTGAATAATGAGCAATACCGACACGACGTCCATGGCCCGGCGTCTCGAAGGCGAATTCGACTACATCATCGTGGGCGCGGGGACAGCGGGTTGTGTGCTGGCCAATCGCCTGACCCAGGATCCCGACGTCCAGGTATTGCTGCTCGAAGCCGGCGGCAAAGACGATTATCACTGGATTCACGTGCCGGTTGGCTACCTCTATTGCATCGGCAATCCGCGCACGGACTGGCTTTATAAAACCCAGGCGGAAGCGGGCCTCAATGGCCGCTCGCTGTCGTATCCGCGCGGACGCGTTTTGGGCGGCAGTTCTTCCATCAACGGCATGATCTACATGCGCGGTCAGCGCGAAGATTACGACGAATGGGCGCGCGTCACGAACGACGCATCCTGGTCATGGAACTCGGTGTTGCCGGTCTTCAAACGCAGCGAAGATCACCATGCCGGCGCCAGCGAATCGCACGGCGCGGGCGGACCGTGGCGGGTCGAAAAACAGCGGTTGAAATGGAAAATTCTCGAAGAGTTTTCCCGCGCCGCGCAAGAGACCGGCATTCCCGCCACCGATGATTTCAACCGCGGCGACAACACCGGTGTCGGCTATTTCGACGTGAATCAAAAACGCGGCATTCGCTGGAACGCATCGAAGGCGTTTTTGCGTCCCGCACTCAAGCGGCCGAATCTTACCGTGATCACCGGCGCGCAGACACAACGCGTCGTATTCGAAGGACGCCGTTGCACGGGAGTCGAATATCGCGGCGACAACACGGACTATCTGGCCAAGGCTCGTTGCGAGGTGATCCTCAGCTCAGGCGCGGTGAATTCGCCGCAATTGCTTGAGCTGTCCGGTGTCGGCATTGGCGCGCGTCTGCAGAATCTCGGTATCGAGGTCGTCAACGATCTGCGTGGCGTCGGCGAAAATCTGCAGGATCATTTGCAATTGCGCATGGCCTATAAAGTCGACGGCGTGCGTACGCTCAACACGGCATCCGCGCACTGGTGGGGCAAGTTGCTGATCGGCATGCAGTACGCGTTTTTTCAAAGCGGCCCGATGTCGATGTCGCCGTCGCAACTCGGCGCGTTCGCCAGATCCGATCCGGGCGATCGCTCGCTCACGCGGCCCGACCTCGAATATCACGTCCAGCCGCTTTCGCTCGATCGCTTCGGCGAACCGCTGCATCGGTTCAATGCATTCACGGCGTCGGTGTGCCAGTTGCGGCCCACTTCGCGCGGCAGCATTCACATCGAATCCGCCGACGCTTCGGCGCCGCCCCTGATCGCACCGAACTATCTCTCCACCGACTACGACCGGCACGTTGCCACCAACGCGCTGCGTCTCACCCGCCGCATTGCTGGCGCGCCCGCGCTGGCTCGCTATCGACCGCAGGAGATTTTGCCAGGCATTCAGTACCAGACCGAAGAGGAACTGCAGCAGGCTGCCGGCGCGGTCGGCACGACCATCTTCCATCCAGTCGGCACCTGCCGCATGGGCACGACCGACGACCCCGGCGCCGTCGTCGACAACCGTCTACGGGTTATCGGTGTTGACGGACTGCGCGTGGTCGATGCATCTGTCATGCCGACCATCACCTCGGGCAACACCAATTCGCCCACGCTGATGATCGCCGAGCGCGCGAGCGACATGATCCGCGAGGATCGCCGTGCGCGTGTGGGCGGCAGTTTCGCGGCACAAGCTAGCTCGACGCGGTCTATGTCCGCGGTGTGACAGACTGGCGCACGAGCCGCATGCGATGCCCGTCCGACCTGCGCGGCGGGCATCTCGCACGTATGCGCCCCGTTCGGACGCGGGTGTCATCTATTTCCACTAAGTGCAAATCCCAATGAATGCGCTGCATCATTGGCGCGACAATGGCAGCCATGCTGCGTGCGGCCCCATGGATTACCGTCCGGATTGGTGCAGCACGCCAACGAGCGGCACGGGGTGCCGCCGTCATAAAAAGTCGCGCAGCGGTTCGCGCGGAAGATCGTAGTGCTTCGCCTTACTCCGTATGGAAGGGAACATGATTCTCGGCGATACGATTCTCGAAACGCGCGGCCTCACTCGTGAGTTCAAAGGCTTCATCGCCGTGAACGGCGTGAACCTGCGCGTGCGCCGTGGCTCGATCCATGCGCTGATCGGCCCGAATGGGGCAGGCAAGACCACCTGCTTCAATCTGCTCACCAAATTTCTGGAACCCACTGCGGGCCAGATCGTTTTCAACGGCATCGACATCACGGGCGAACGCCCGGCGCAAATCGCGCGGCGCGGCATCATCCGCTCATTCCAGATTTCCGCGGTATTTCCGCATCTGACAGCATTGCAGAATGTGCGCATCGGTTTGCAGCGCCAGCTCGGCACGGCATTTCATTTCTGGAAGAGCGAGCGCACGCTGCGCCAACTCGATGACCGCGCAATGGATCTGCTCACCCAGGTCGGACTGACCGATTTCGCCGATGTGTTGACGGTCGAACTTTCCTATGGCCGCAAGCGCGCGTTGGAGATTGCCACCACGCTCGCCATGGAACCCGAGCTCATGTTGCTCGACGAGCCGACGCAAGGCATGGGCCATGAAGACGTCGATCGCGTGACGGCGTTGATCAAAAAAGTATCGAGCGGCCGCACCATTCTGATGGTCGAGCACAACATGAATGTGATCGCCGGCATCTCCGACACGATTACGGTGCTGCAACGAGGCGAAGTGCTCGCCGAAGGCAGCTACGCCGAAGTGTCGAAGAATCCGCTCGTGATGCAAGCCTATATGGGCAGCGCCGACGCGGCGCTCGCCGGAGCCCACGCATGAATACGATTGCCGAGCGTGAAAGCCTCGACGTAAGCGGGACGGAGAACGCCGTTCCCGCGCTGGACATCAAGGGTTTGCAGGCGTGGTACGGGGAGTCGCATATTCTCCATGGGTTCGATCTGACGGTGAACCGCGGCGAAGTCGTCACGCTGCTGGGCCGCAACGGCGCGGGCCGGACCACTACGCTGCGCGCCATCATGGGCCTGACCGGACGGCGCACCGGTTCGATCCGCATTGGCGGACGCGAAACCATCAATCTGCCCACGCATCGCATCGCGCATTGCGGCGTGGGTTACTGCCCGGAAGAACGGGGTATCTTTTCGAGTCTCTCGTGCGAGGAAAACCTGCTGTTGCCGCCGCCCATCGGCGACAAGGCGCACATGATGTCGCTCGAAGAAATCTATTCGATGTTCCCGAATCTGCAGGAACGCCGCGCGAGCCAGGGCACGCGGCTGTCCGGCGGCGAACAGCAGATGCTGGCGGTGGCGCGCATTCTGCGTACCGGCGCGAGCCTGCTGCTGCTCGACGAAATCTCGGAAGGGCTCGCGCCTGTCATCGTGCAGGCGCTGGCGCGCATGATCATGACGCTCAAGGCGCGGGGCTACACCGTCGTGATGGTCGAACAGAACTTTCGTTTTGCCGCGCCGTTGGCGGACCGCTTCTATGTGATGGAGCACGGCGCGATTGTCGAGCACTTCGGGGCAAGTGAGCTCGAAAGCAAGATGCCGGTCCTGCACGATCTACTGGGCGTATAAAAGCGCCCGATTGCCTCTGATAACCACAAGCGAAGAAACCAGGAGACAGGAATGAAAAAGAACCCACTCGCGCGGCTTGCCACACTTTGTTTCGCGGTCGCCGCCGGCGCCGCATTGACGATGGGCAGCGCGCAAGCGGCTGACGACGCGGTGAAGATCGGTTTCATCACCGACATGTCCGGTTTGTATGCGGACATCGACGGGCAGGGTGGACTCGAAGCGATCCGCATGGCGGTGGCGGATTTCGGCGGCAAGGTCAACGGCAAGCCGATCACCGTGGTGTATGCGGACCACCAGAACAAGGCCGACATCGCGGCGTCGCGCGCGCGTGAATGGTTCGACCGCGACGGCGTCGATCTGCTGATCGGCGGCACGAATTCGGCAACCGGTCTGTCGATGAACACCGTGGCCGGCGAAAAGAAGAAGGTGTACATCAGCATCGGCGCGGGCGCGGACACGCTGACCAATGAGCAATGCACGCCGTACACGATCCACTATGCGTACGACACCACGGCGCTCGCCAAGGGCACGGGCTCGGCGGTGACGAAGCAGGGCGGCAAGACTTGGTACTTCCTGACCGCCGACTATGCCTTCGGCAAGGCGCTCGAGAAGAACACGTCGGACGTGGTGAAAGCGAACGGCGGCCAGGTGCTGGGCGCGGTGCGCCATCCGCTGTCGGCGTCGGACTTCTCGTCGTTCCTGTTGCAGGCGCAAGCATCGAAGGCGCAGATCCTCGGCCTCGCCAACGCGGGCGGCGACACGATCAACTCGATCAAGGCGGCCAAGGAGTTCGGCATTACCAAGACGATGAAACTCGCCGCGCTGCTGATGTTCATCGACGACGTGCACAGCCTGGGTCTGGAAACCACGCAAGGCCTCGTACTGACGGACAGCTGGTACTGGAACAAGGACGCCACCACGCGCAAGTGGGCGCAGCGCTATTTCGACAAGATGAGGAAGATGCCGTCGAGCCTGCAGGCCGCCGACTACTCGGCGACCATGACCTATCTGAACGCGGTGAAGGCGGTGGGGTCGACCGACTCCGACAAGGTGATGGCGCAGCTGAAAAAGACCAAGATCGACGACTTCTATGCGAAGGGCTACATCCGTCAGGACGGCAGCATGATTCACGACATGTACCTGATGCAGGTCAAAACGCCGTCTGAGTCCAAAGAGCCGTGGGACTACTACAAGATTACGGCGACGATCCCCGGCGAGCAGGCGTTCACGACCAAGGCCGAAACGCGCTGCGCGTTGTGGAAATAAACGCTGGTTCATAACCAGATGGCCGTCTGCCTGCTTGTCCTGACGGGTAATGCATGGTGCCGTGATGGTACACAGGCTGACAGCGAAGCGTTTCACATGCCGCGCGCGATCGGCGCTTTGTCGCTTATCGCGCGCCGGCCGGATCGTGCGTGACCGATCTCACCTTGGCGATGGGTTAAGGCTTCAATGGAAATCTTTGGCGTTCCGCTACCGGCGATGCTGAGCCAGCTGTTGCTGGGGCTCGTGAACGGCTCGTTCTACGCAATTCTGAGCCTCGGGCTGGCGGTGATCTTCGGCTTGCTCAACGTGATCAATTTCGCGCACGGCGCGTTGTTCATGCTGGGCGCCATGCTCGCGTGGATGGGCTTTTCGTATTTCGGCCTGCCGTACTGGGTGATGCTGGTGCTGGCACCGCTGGTCGTCGGGTTGTTCGGCATGGCGATCGAACGCTCGATGCTGCGCTGGCTCTACAAGCTGGATCATCTGTATGGGCTGTTGCTGACCTTTGGGCTCACGCTCGTGGTGGAGGGCGTGTTCCGCTCCATCTACGGTTCGTCCGGCCAGCCGTACGACGTGCCGTCGGCGCTTTCCGGCGCAACCAATCTCGGCTTCATGTTCCTGCCGAACTATCGCGCGTGGGTCGTGGTGGCCTCGCTGGCGGTGTGCTTCGCGACGTGGTTCGTGATCGAGAAGACGCGTCTCGGCGCCTATCTGCGCGCCGGTACGGAAAACCCCAAACTGGTCGAAGCGTTCGGCATCAACGTGCCGCTGATGATCACGCTGACCTACGGCTTCGGCGTCGCGCTGGCGGCGTTTGCAGGCGTGCTTGCCGCACCGGTGATTCAGGTGTCGCCGCTGATGGGCCAGCCGATGATCATCACCGTGTTCGCGGTGGTGGTGATCGGCGGCATGGGTTCGATCATGGGCTCGATTCTCACCGGTTTGCTGCTCGGCGTGATCGAAGGGCTGACGCGCGTGTTTTACCCGGAAGCGTCGGCGACCGTCGTCTTCGTGATCATGGCGCTGGTGTTGCTGGTGCGCCCGGCGGGTCTCTTCGGCAAGGAAAAATGATGCAGAGAAAAGTGCTCTACGGTCTGCTGCTGATCGTGCTTCTCGCGGTGCCCGTGCTCGGCATCTATCCGCTCTTCGTGATGAAGGTGCTGTGTTTCGCGCTGTTCGCTGCGGCGTTCAATCTGCTGATCGGCTACACCGGTTTGCTGTCGTTCGGCCACGCGATGTTTCTTGCTTCGGCTGGCTATGTGACGGGCTATGCGATCCAGTCGCTCGGCTTCTCGCCGGAGCTCGGTGTGCTCGCCGGCACCGCGGCGGCAACCTTGCTCGGCCTGATCGTAGGTCTCTTCGCGATTCGCCGCCAGGGCATCTACTTCGCGATGGTCACGCTGGCGCTCGCGCAGATGGTGTACTTCGTGTTCCTGCAGGCGCCGTTCACACATGGCGAGGACGGTCTGCAAGGGGTGCCGCGCGGCAAGCTGTTCGGCGTGCTGGATCTTTCGTCCGACGTCGCGCTGTATTTCGTCGTGCTCGCCGTGATGGTGCTGGCCTTCCTGCTGATCGTGCGGATCGTGCATTCGCCGTTCGGCCAGGTGCTGGTGGCCATCAAGGAGAACGAGCCGCGCGCGGTGTCGCTCGGCTACGATACGGATCGCTTCAAGCTGCTCGCGTTCATTCTGTCGGCGGGGATTGCGGGTCTGGCGGGTTCGCTCAAAGTGTTGGTGCAAGGCTTCGAGACGTTAAGCGACGCGTATTGGACCATGTCCGGCCTCGTGATCCTGATGACGCTCGTCGGCGGTATGGGTACGTTGTTTGGACCGCTGCTCGGCGCGGCGCTGATCGTCGCGCTCGAGGACCGGCTCGGTGATATCGGCGGGGCGTTGGCGGCGACCACGGGCGTCGAGTGGTTCCGCTCGCTGGGCGAATCGGTCACCATCGTCACCGGCGTGATTTTCATTGCCTGCGTGCTGGCGTTCCGGCGTGGCATTGTCGGCGAAATTATCGCGCGAGTGCGGCCGCTACGAGCCTGACGTTCAGTGAAATGGGTAATTGCTTCGGCATCCGATATAATCCGGCCGTCTCGATGCGGCAGCTTGAAGAGGGCGGTAATCGAGTCGAAGTGCATGCACGGTAAGGCTCGCACAACCGTGCCCCAATTCAGTGCCGCAGTGCACCACTAGGGTAATTGCTAGTTGTAGTACGCGGAGTGCTCGTTTAATCTTCATGCAGTTCTGATGCACCACGAATTTTGCAGGTGGAGAACGAGGAGACAATGAGGCACTCAGTGCCCAGACGAAAGCGCTGTTGGATTGATATCCAACAGCGCTTTTTATTTGTATTTCCGGTTATTCGCCATTCAAATTCCCCGCTAATTCGGTGACCCTTTTTCATTCACCGAACATGTCTCTATTTCACACGTCTGAACCCTGCAAAACGCTTGCCGCGCGTGGCTTTCGTCCGCTAAACTCGCTATTCACCGACCGCCTGGTCGGGATTTGAATCTACGGATTTAAATTCGAATGAATGACGGGGTTGATAGAGGAGCGGGATGAAGTCGGCATTGCGTTGGATCAGCGCGGCATTGGTCGCCACCGGAGTGAGCGCAGCATGGAGCGGCCATGCATTCGCGGACGTGAAAATCGGCGTGACCGTGTCGGCAACGGGCCCGGCCGCGTCGCTCGGCATTCCGGAAAAGAACACGATTGCGCTGCTGCCTAAAGAGGTGGCGGGCCAGAAGATCGAGTACATCGTGCTCGACGACGCCACGGATTCCACCCAGGCGGTCAAGAACACGCGCAAGCTCACGAGCGAAGATCACGTGGATGCGCTGATCGGCTCGACCGTCGTGCCGAATTCGCTGGCCATGATCGACGTCGCCGCTGAAACCACCACGCCCATGATCTCTATGGCAGCTGCTGCAAGCATCGTCGAACCGATGGATGCGAAGCGCGCGTGGGTCTTCAAGACGCCGCAGAACGACATTCTCATGGCCACCGCGATCGCGCAGCACATGTCGAATCATGGCGTGAAGACGGTCGCGTTCATTGGCTTCTCGGACGCTTACGGCGAGAGCTGGTTCAAGGAATTCGGCAAGGCTGCGGATCTCGCGAAGATCAAGATCGTTGCGAACGAACGCTTCGCGCGCAACGACGCATCGGTGACCGGCCAGGTGCTGAAGATCATGTCGCAGAATCCGGACGCGGTCCTGATCGCAGGCGCAGGCACACCGGCCGCGCTGCCGCAGAAAACGCTCAAGGAGCGCGGCTACAAGGGCAAGTACTATCAGACGCATGGCGTCGCCAACAACGACTTCCTGCGCGTGTGCGGCAAGGATTGCGAAGGCACCTATCTGCCGGCGGGTCCGTTGCTCGTCGCCGAACAACTGCCCGATTCGAATCCGGTGAAGAAGAGTGCGCTCGCCTATAAGCGCGCGTACGAAACCGCATACGGCGCCGGCTCGGTGTCCACGTTCGGCGGCCACGCATGGGACGCGGGCCTCCTGTTGCAACGCGCGATTCCGCAGGCGTTGAAGAAGGGTCAACCGGGCACGCCTGCCTTCCGCGAAGCATTGCGTGCCGCGCTGGAAAGCACCAAAGACATGCCCGCGTCGCACGGCATCTTCAACATGAGCGCGAACGACCATGCTGGTCTGGACCAGCGGGCGCGCGTGATGGTGGAGATTGTCGGCGGCAAGTGGAAGTTGTCCGGCGATTAAGCGAAGGCTGAACGATATGGACCTTCAATAAACAAAAGACGCGTGCAGTTGACGCGTCTTTTTTATTGTCCGCATCGCGTGAAAAAGTGTGGCTCCGCGGCTTCAGGACAAACCCGCATTTGGGTAGCGTTCTATTGACCGTCAATCATGCAGAACGCAATACTACTAACATGTTAGTGTTTTGCTCACAGGATATCGCAGCAGTTTGCAGTCGTGGTATGCAGCAGTGAAGTAGCACCAAAGCGGCGACGGTATTCGCGCCGAGCAGGGAAAACCATGCTTGGCACGCCAGAACCCTATAACTAGATTCAGACACCCGGCCCATGAGTCGGATTTCAGATACGCGCTTCAAAGCGTTTGGAGACTTGCAATGAAAAAGACAAAGCAATGGGTACGCACCGGCATTGCCATGGCGTTGATGTGCAGTGCGGGCGCGGCGTTCGCTCAGGTGAAGATCGGCGTGACGCTTTCTACCACGGGGCCGGCCGCATCGCTCGGGATTCCTGAAAAGAATACGATCGCGCTGCTGCCGAAAGAGATCGGCGGCAAGACCGTGCAATACATCATTCTCGACGACGGGTCCGATACCGGCAAAGCCGTGCAGAACACGCGCAAGCTGATCGACGAAGACCACGTCGACGCGATCATCGGTTCGACCGTCACGCCGAATTCGCTCGCCATGCTCGACGCCGCTGCCGAAGGCAAGACGCCGGTGATCTCGCTGGCGGCATCGGCGGCAATCATTTCGCCGATGGACGCGAAGCGCGCATGGGCCTTCAAACCGCCGCAAAACGACAGCCTGATGGCTGACGCCATCGCCGATTACATGGAGCATCACGGCGTAAAGACGGTGGGCTTCATCGGCTTCGCGGATGCCTACGGCGACGGCTGGAACAACGTCTTCACCGCGGCGGCCGCGGCACACAATCTGAAGATCGTCTCGAATGAGCGCTTCAACCGCACCGACGCATCGGTGACGGGCCAGGTGCTGAAGACGATGGGCGCGAACCCCGACGCGGTGCTGATCGCGGGCGCGGGCACGCCGTCGGCGCTGCCGGCCAAGACGCTGAAGGAGCGCGGCTACAAGGGCAAGGTCTATCAGACGCACGGCGTCGCCAACAACGACTTCCTGCGCGTGTGCGGCAAGGACTGCGAAGGCGAGTTCCTGCCGGCTGGCCCGATCCTCGTCGCGGATCAATTGCCTGACGCGAACCCGGTGAAGAAGTCGTCGCTGGCCTACAAGTCGGCGTATGAGAAGGCGTATGGCGCGGGCTCGGTCGCGACCTTCGGCGGTCACGCATGGGACGCCGGCCAGATGCTGCAAGCGGCGATTCCGGTCGCGCTGAAGACCGCTCAGCCGGGCACGGAACAGTTTCGCGTGGCACTGCGCGGCGCGCTTGAGAACATCAAGGAACTGCCGGTCTCGCACGGCATCATGAACACGACGACGACCGACCACAACGGCCTCGACAAGCGCGCACGCGTGATCGTGCAGATCGTCGACGGCAAGTGGAAGCTGCAGAACGACTAACAACAAAAAACAAAAGCGGTACGCGCCTCTCGCGCAACGTGCGGCATGTGACGCCGCATTGCCATTCTGTTCGATGACAATGGCATCGACCGCCGCGCCGTGTTTCGGCGCGGCGGTCGCCTTTTCAGGCATAGCCGGTCGGTGGACGGCCGCGAGTTCTGCCGCCACGACGGTTTCCCAGTTTCGATTTTGACGCTTCAGGACGAGGAAGTATGGATCTATCAATTGCGGCGATCCTCGCGCAGGACGGCATCACCACCGGCGCGATCTACGCGCTGCTCGCGCTCGCGCTGGTGCTGGTGTTCTCCGTGACGCGGGTGATCTTCATCCCGCAGGGGGAGTTTGTTTCGTACGGCGCGTTGACGCTCGCCGCACTGCAGACACAGAAATTTCCGGCCACCTGCTGGTTGCTGATGGCGATGGGCGCGGCCTGCTTCGTCGTCGAGATAGCGGGGCTGGTGCGGCATCCCGAACGGCGCCGGCATGCGGCGCGCACGCTGGTCATGCTGGTCGGCAAATATCTGCTGTTTCCGATCGCGGTCTACGCGCTCACGCAAGGCGTTTTCATGCATACGCTGCCGATGATCGCGCAGATCGCGTTGACGCTGCTGATCGTGATTCCGATGGGACCGTACGTGTACCGGCTCGCGTATGAGCCGATCGCGGAGGCGACCACGCTGCTGCTGTTGATCGTGGCGGTGGCAGTGCACTTCGCGATGGTCGGCCTCGGTCTCGTCATGTTCGGTGCGGAAGGTTCGCGCACCACCGCGTTTTCCGATGCGACCTTCAACATCGGCACGCTGACGATTTCCGGGCAAAGCCTGTGGGTGGTCGGCACGGCGGTGGTGTTGATCGGCGCGCTGTATCTTTACTTCGATCGCTCGATCTCGGGTAAGGCGTTGCGTGCGACGTCGGTGAACCGGCTCGGCGCGCGGCTCGTCGGCATCGGCACGACGCAAGCGGGGCGCCTCGCGTTCACGCTGGCGGCGGGCCTCGGCGCGCTGTGCGGCATCCTTGTCGCACCCTTGACCACCATCTACTACGACTCGGGCTTCCTGATCGGTTTGAAGGGCTTCGTGGGGGCGATTATCGGCGGACTCGTCAGCTATCCGCTGGCGGCCGCGGGCTCGATCCTGGTCGGCCTGCTGGAGTCGTATTCGTCGTTCTGGGCAAGCGCTTATAAGGAAGTGATCGTGTTCACGCTGATCATCCCCGTGTTGCTCTGGCGGAGTCTTGCCAGCCCGCACGCCGAAGAGGAAGAGGAGTGACGCGATGAAACGGATCATGCAAAACAAGTTCTTCTGGTTGTTCCTCGTGGTGCTGTTCGCGCTGCCCGTGTTGCCGCAACCGATTCACGTGCCTGAGTACTGGGTGACGCTGCTGAACTACATCGGTCTGTATTCGATCGTCGCGATCGGTCTTGTACTGTTGACCGGCATCGGCGGGATGACGAGCTTCGGCCAGGCCGCGCTCGTTGGTATCGGCGCCTATGCGACCGCGTATCTGACGACGCGCTACGGTGTTTCGCCGTGGCTCGCGCTGATCGCCGGCGTGGTGGTGACGGCGTTGATCGCGCTGATGCTCGGACTGGTGACAATGCGTCTGTCAGGACACTTTTTGCCGCTCGGCACGATCGCATGGGGACTCGCGCTGTTCTACCTGTTCGGCAATCTTGAAATGCTCGGCAAGTACGACGGCATCAACGGGATTCCGGTGCTGAACGTGTTCGGCATCAATCTCGAATCCGGCCGCCATATCTATTACCTGATCTGGATGGTCGTGCTCGGCGCGGTGATTTCAGTTCAGAACCTGCTTAATAGTCGTCCGGGGCGGGCGATCCGCGCGTTACGCGGCGGCGGCATGATGGCCGAGGCGATGGGCGTGAACACCGGGTGGATGCGCGTGGTGATCTTCGTGTACGCGGCGGTGCTGGCCTCGGTCTCGGGTTTCCTCTACGCCCACTTGCAGCGTGCGGTAAACCCGACGCCTTTTGGTCTGAATCACGGCATCGAGTTTTTATTCATGGCCGTCGTGGGCGGCGTTTCGCACGTCTGGGGCGCGGTGCTCGGCGCGGCGATCCTGACGGTGCTGCAGGACTATCTGCAAACCTTGCTGCCCAAGCTGCTCGGTGAGAATGGCAACTTCGAAGTGATCGTGTTCGGCATCTTGATGGTGCTGTTGCTGCAGTACGCGCGCCAAGGCGTCTGGCCGTTCGTCGCGCGTTTCTTCCCGAAAGGGCCGCGCGCACATCTGGCGGATCATGCCGAGCCGTTGCCGCAGCGCAGCAAGCCAGCGACCGGCGAAGACCTGTTGACGGTGAACAAGGCGCGCAAGCAGTTCGGCGGTCTGGTTGCGGTGAACGATGTCAGCTTCGAAGTGAAAGCAGGGCAGATCATCGGTCTGATCGGGCCGAATGGCGCCGGCAAGTCGACCACCTTCAATCTGGTGACCGGCGTGTTGCAGGCGACCAGCGGTGAGATCACGTTCCGCGGCGAGCGCATCGATTCGCTGAGTTCACGTGAAATCGTCAAACGCGGGATCGGCCGCACCTTCCAGCACGTCAAGCTGCTGCCGGGGATGACAGTGCTCGAGAACGTCGCGATCGGCGCGCATTTGCGTGGGCAGGCGGGCGTGTGGCGAAGCGTCGTGCGCCTGAACAGCGCGGAAGAAGCGCGCTTGATGGCCGAGGCTGCTCGCCAGATTCGCCGCGTCGGCCTCGAGCAACACATGTACGACGAAGCCGGCAGCCTGGCGTTGGGACAGCAGCGGATTCTCGAAATCGCTCGCGCGTTGTGCTGTGACCCGACGCTGCTGCTGCTGGATGAACCGGCTGCCGGTCTGCGCTACCAGGAAAAGCTGCAACTGGCCGACTTGCTGCGTCGCCTGAAGGCGGAAGGCATGAGCGTGCTGCTGGTCGAACACGATATGGATTTCGTGATGAATCTCACCGATCGGCTGGTGGTCATGGAATTCGGGACTCGTATCGCCGAGGGTTTGCCGCAAGAGGTGCAACAGGACCCGGCAGTTTTGGAAGCGTATCTCGGCGGGGTGGAGTGATGGAGAACACGATGAATGCTGCTAGCCCGATTCTCGACGTGGACGGTTTGTCGGTCCGCTATGGCAAGGTGGAGGCGCTGCACGGCGCGGCGATCAAGGTGCGGCCCGGCCAGATCGTCTCGGTAATCGGCCCGAACGGTGCGGGCAAGTCCACGCTGCTGAACGCGATCATGGGCGCGTTGCCGACCACGGGCCACGCGAAGGGCGCCGTCCTGTATCAAGGTGAAGACGTCAGCGCCGTGCCGGTCGAAAAGCGTGTCGCGCGCGGTATGTGTCTGGTGCCGGAGAAGCGCGAACTGTTCGCGTCGATGACGGTTGAAGATAACCTGGTTCTTGGTGCCTATCGGCGCAAGCGGGCAGGGGAGCGCAACTTCCTCGACCAGCTCGAACCGGTCTTTACGCTGTTTCCGCGGCTGAAAGAACGACGCAAGCAGGCTGCTGGAACCTTGTCCGGTGGCGAACGGCAGATGCTCGCAGTAGGCCGGGCGCTGATGGGCAAGCCGGATCTGCTGATGCTGGACGAGCCGAGTCTCGGTCTGGCGCCGTTGATCGTGAAAGAAATTTTCCACATCATTAGCGCTCTTCGGCAGACCGGGGTTGCCACGTTGCTGATCGAGCAGAATGCGCGCGCCGCACTGCAGATCTCAGACTACGGCTACGTGCTCGAAACAGGTGAACTTGCGCTGGAAGGGCCGGCGGCCGACCTGGCGCAAAATCCACGCGTGATCGAAACCTATCTAGGACTGGCGAAAAAGGTGGCCTAGCGCTTGGGTTTGTCGCTGGTTCCCGTTCTTCAAAGCGGTGTGTTTCACGTGAAACACACCGCTTTTTTATGGGTTGGCCAATCGGCCGAAATTCGGGCCTAAACCGAACCCGTTATAATTCGCCCATACTTTTCCTTTGAAGGCTCACGCGACGATCTGGCGTGAGATCCGCGATGCTCTTTCCCACAGAATTTGACGTAATCGTCGTCGGCGGCGGTCATGCCGGCACCGAAGCCGCTTTGGCTTCGGCGCGCATGGGTAACACGACGCTCCTGCTGACGCACAACATCGAAACCCTCGGCCAGATGAGCTGCAATCCGTCTATTGGCGGCATTGGCAAAGGCCATCTGGTGAAGGAAGTCGACGCGCTCGGCGGTGCAATGGCGGCCGCAACGGACGAGGGCGGCATCCAGTTCCGTATCCTGAATTCGTCGAAGGGGCCGGCCGTTCGCGCGACGCGTGCTCAGGCTGACCGGCTGCTGTATAAGCAGGCGATCCGGCATCGGCTGGAAAATCAGCCGAATCTGTGGCTGTTCCAGCAAGCGGTCGACGATCTGATGGTGGAAGGCGACCGCGTCGTCGGCGCTGTGACGCAGGTGGGAATCCGGTTTCGCGCGCGCGCGGTGGTTCTGACGGCCGGGACTTTCCTTGACGGCAAGATTCACGTGGGTTTGAACAACTACACCGGCGGCCGCGCGGGCGATCCAGCTGCAGTGTCGCTGTCCTCGCGGCTGAAGGAATTGAAACTGCCACAAGGTCGCCTCAAGACGGGGACGCCGCCGCGGATCGACGGTCGCACGATCGATTTTTCGCAACTCGAGGAGCAGCCGGGCGATCTGGATCCGGTGCCGGTCTTCTCGTTTCTTGGGCGCGTTGAGCAGCATCCGCGGCAAGTGCCGTGCTGGGTGACGCATACGAACGAGCGCACGCACGACATCATCCGCGGCGGTCTCGACCGTTCGCCGATGTACACAGGCGTGATCGAAGGGGTGGGGCCGCGTTATTGTCCGTCGATCGAGGACAAGATTCACCGATTCGCGTCGAAGGAATCGCATCAGATCTTCCTCGAACCTGAGGGGCTGACGACCAATGAGTTCTATCCCAACGGGATTTCCACCAGCTTGCCGTTCGATGTGCAGCTGGAACTGGTGCGTTCGATGCGCGGCTTGGAGCACGCCCACATCCTGCGGCCCGGCTATGCGATCGAGTATGACTACTTCGACCCGCGCGGGCTGAAGGCGTCGCTGGAAACCAAGGTGATCAACGGACTGTTCTTCGCCGGGCAAATCAACGGTACAACTGGCTATGAAGAGGCTGCGGCGCAGGGTCTGCTGGCGGGCATCAATGCGGGTCTGTTTGTGCAAGGCAAGGAAGCGTGGTGCCCGCGGCGCGATCAGGCTTATCTCGGTGTGCTCGTCGACGATTTGGTCACGCGCGGCGTGTCGGAGCCGTATCGCATGTTCACAAGCCGCGCGGAATATCGCTTGAGCTTGCGTGAAGACAACGCGGATATGCGCCTCACGGAGATTGGCCGTGAGTTGGGCGTCGTTGACGACATACGCTGGGACGCTTTCAGCCGCAAGCGCGACGCTGTTTCACGTGAAACAGAGCGTCTTCGCACGACTTGGGTCAATCCTAAGACGTTACCGGCTGACGAAGCGACGGCGTTGCTCGGCAAGCCGATCGACCACGAGTACAGCCTGGCGGACTTGCTGCGTCGCCCGGGTGTGTCCTACGACGGGGTTTGCGGATTGCGCGCCGGCGCCTGCGCCGCACCCGAGACCTTGGCCGAAGACGACGTGCTGCTGGCCCAGATCAAGGAACAGATCGAAATCGGCATCAAATATCAGGGCTATATCGATCGCCAGGCCGGGGAAATCGAGCGAAATGAGGCGCACGAAAGCACGCGTTTGCCTGAAGGGTTGGACTATGCAGAAGTGCGGGGGCTCTCATTCGAAGCCCGTCAGAAACTGACGCAATTCCGCCCAGAAACCATCGGCCAGGCGTCGCGGATCTCTGGCATTACGCCTGCGGCGATCTCGTTGCTGATGGTCCATCTGAAGCGCGGTTTGGGCCGTCGTCCGACGAAACCCGCCGAGCCCGGCACTGACAGCACACCGGTGACGCAATGACGGTGAGTCAGAAAGGAGGCGGCAGGGACGCATTGGCGCCGCTACTGGCCGATGGTGTACGCGAACTCGGCCTTGATTTGAGCAACGCGCAGCTGGACAAACTGCTCGACTATGTCGCGCTGCTGTCGAAGTGGAATGCCGTCTACAACCTCACGGCGATCCGCGACCCGCGCCAGATGCTGATTCAGCACATCCTGGATTCGCTTTCGATCGTGCCGCACCTCGCGCCGCTGGGCCCGTCTTCAGTGCTCGATGTTGGCTCGGGCGGCGGCCTGCCGGGCATCGTGCTGGCGATCGTTCTGCCGGAATGGATCGTCACCGTGAACGACATCGTTCATAAAAAGACGGCTTTTCAGGCGCAGGCCAAGGCCGAACTCGGCCTCGCGAATCTCTCCGTGGTAACCGGCCGGGTCGAGACTTTGCGGCCAGGCGCCGAAGTACCGGCAAAGTTCGACGTAATTGTCTCGCGCGCATTCGCAGAGCTCGCGGATTTCGTTACACTGGCCCGTCATCTGGTTGCGGAGCAGGGTGCGATCTGGGCCATGAAGGGCGTGCGCCCGGACGGCGAGATCGAGCGCTTGCCGGTGGGCGCCCACGTGGAACAGATTATTCGGCTGAACGTGCCGTCGCTCGATGCCGAGCGACATCTGATCAAAGTTTTGGTCGATGCCGGCAGCTAGCGGCCTAGGGGCTGACACGTGCTAGCCCCATAGCCCCACAGCCGCATCCGGCATCACCCGCGATTTTTACTTCATCCAAGCTGCAAAAGGGACACACCAACGATGGCAAAAATCTTCTGCGTTGCGAACCAGAAGGGCGGCGTCGGCAAAACGACGACCACAGTCAATCTGGCCGCGAGCTTGGCAGCGCAGGGACAGCGAGTCCTTCTCATCGATCTGGACCCGCAGGGCAACGCCACGATGGGCAGCGGCATCGATAAGGCTGCATGCGCGAACACCGTCTACGAAGTGCTGGTAGACGGCGTCGCGGTGGCCGATGCGCGGGTGCGGCCGGAGGCTGTCGATTACGACGTGCTGCCCGCGAACCGCGAACTCGCCGGCGCCGAGGTCGAATTAGTCAGCGTGCAGAACCGTGAGCGTCAATTGAAGATTGCGCTCGCGGCAGTCGAAAACGAATACGAATTCGTGCTGATCGACTGCCCGCCGGCTTTGTCGCTGCTGACGCTCAATGGTCTGTGCGCAGCGCACGGCGTCGTGATCCCGATGCAGTGCGAGTACTTCGCACTTGAAGGCTTGTCCGATCTGGTCAACACCATCAAACAGGTGCACGCGAACCTTAACCGCGACCTGAAGGTGATCGGTCTGTTGCGCGTGATGTTCGATCCGCGCATCACGTTGCAACAGCAAGTCTCGGATCAGCTGAAAGAACATTTCGGCGACAAGGTGTTCGACGTGGTGATCCCGCGTAACGTGCGTCTCGCCGAAGCGCCCAGCTATGGTTTGCCGGGCGTGGTGTTCGACAGGGCATCGCGCGGTGCGCAGGCGTATGTGCAGTTCGGCGCGGAAATGATTGAGCGGGTGCGCGCATTGAATGACGCGCCCCAGGCATCCTAAGCGGATCGAGGAAGCACGATGAACGCAGTAGCGAGAAAGAAAGGGTTGGGCCGCGGCCTGGAAGCATTGCTGGGCGGTACAGCAGACATTACCGAGGCAGTAACGATCGAAGGTGCGCCGAACGTGCTGCCGCTTAGCAAGATGCAAGCGGGCAAATATCAGCCACGTACGCGCATGGACGAGGGCGCATTGCAAGAACTGGCGGCCAGCATCCGCGCGCAAGGCGTGATGCAGCCGATTCTCGTGCGTCCCATCGCGGCGGACAGGTACGAAATCATCGCCGGCGAGCGGCGGTTTCGCGCGGCGCGTCTCGCGGGCCTCGACGAAGTGCCGGTGCTGGTAAAAAACGTGCCGGACCAGGCTGCTGCCGCGATGGCGCTGATCGAGAACATTCAGCGTGAGGATTTGAATCCGCTGGAAGAAGCGCAGGGCATCCAGCGCTTGCTCGACGAGTTCAATTTCACCCATGAGCAGGCGGCGGAGTCGGTCGGCCGCTCGCGTAGCGCGGTATCGAATCTGTTGCGTCTGCTCAACCTGGCGTCGCCCGTACAGACAATGTTGCTGGCCGGCGATCTCGACATGGGGCACGCTCGCGCACTGCTGGCCGTCGATGCCGCGACGCAAATCACGTTGGCCAATCAGGTGGTCAACAAGCGCATGTCGGTGCGCGAAACCGAAAAGCTCGTGACGGCGACTACAAAAGCCGCGCCGGCGGTGAAGGCGCGTGCGAATGGCGACGGTGGCCGCGATACTCGGCGGCTCGAAGAAGAGCTGTCGGACTTGCTGGCGGCGACGGTCAAGATCAAGCTCGGCCGACGCGGCCGCGGCCAGGTGCTGGTGGACTTCGGTGATCTGGATGCGTTGGAAGGCATTCTGGTCCGGTTGCGTGGTAACGCCACCGCCTGATTGACGAGCTGACTGGAAACGGCATCTGACAGCTTGCGATAAGGCCGACTGCCGATCGCAAGCTGTTGGATTCGCCGTGGACATCTTGACGCGGCGGATTTGCGAAAGCGCATAACAGTGATCGGACTTTGCGGCTGACCAGTGGTCC
This sequence comes from Paraburkholderia phytofirmans, assembly GCF_046028095.1. Lineage (GTDB taxonomy): Bacteria > Pseudomonadota > Gammaproteobacteria > Burkholderiales > Burkholderiaceae > Paraburkholderia > Paraburkholderia phytofirmans_A. The sequence goes on along the minus strand of NZ_JAQQDJ010000001.1, from coordinate 226,230 downwards.
ATCTCAGCGTTCGACGGATTCCTAATTAAAAGCGGCGCAGGATAATCAGGATTACTCATATATCGAGTCGTCTCATGGGGTTTTGCCGGCTGTCGGGATTGCGGCCGTCGGCACGAGTAACTGCCATGCCGCCGTCGCAGTACGGGCGCATTTGAGCCTGACTGATGCCAGGAGCCGCGAAGCGGTTACGCCGCAATCTCGACAGCGATAACTTTCACGGAGGAGGGCGCGTCCGACACCAAGGCTGAGAGTTGGCCGCCACGTCGCCAGCACATTCATGTAGCGCAAGCGAGGGGATACTTCTCGAAGGCTTTCCTTGTGGATCGTCACACGCCGCGCCGGTCCACGAATCAGAGCACACCACTTCGCGCTTACCCGGCAGCGCCCGTCATGTCCACCTGCTTAGGCAAAAATCGGCGTTTGTTGCATTTTCGAGACGTCTGCTACGGCGTTTAAACGACCCATCAACGGGGGCAAATTCTCCCGTTTCACACCGCATGTTTTGGCACCGCCCGACAGCCTTACATTTGACGTGTTTCGCCCGGCGAACCTGCCGTTCCCGCATGGTGAGGAGCCTTTTCACGCTGGTTATTGAACGGCCTAAAGTCTTGAATTGCCTGCAACTATCGCTTACAATCGCCCGGATTTAATTGCACGGGAACCCCGTAAGCACAGCGTAAGCTCGCGGGCTGGAACAAGACTTTCGGAACACTGCGATGGCGGTCAAAACGTCGAATCAAGCGCCGAAGAATGGGCACGACGAACACCGCGCTGAACGCAAAGCTTCCGTTGCGTCCACCGGTCAGCAAGCGACACCTGACGAAGCGTGGGATGTCGAGCAGCAAGATAACAATATCGTTCCGCTCACGCGGGCCGAAGCTGAAAAGCTATTTGGTCCCACTGTGAGCCGTCCATCGCGCGTCACGCCTTTCAAGGTCGTGGCAGCGCAAATGGTTTTGTCCCTGGGTGCTACGCTGGTGTGGTGGCTGTTCTACAAGCCGCCGGGCGCTGCTGCGCTGTCCGCGTTCCTGGGAGGAGCGATCTGCTGGGTGCCGAGCGCGTTGTTCGCGGCACGACTGAGAACGCTGAGCGGCGCCGAAACAGCAATGAGCTGGATGATCGGCGAAGCGCTCAAGATGGGGACAACGATCGCGATGTTTGTAGCCATCGCCTTCTGGTATCACGACGTACGCTGGGTTCCGCTGCTCGTGACTTACCTCATCGCGCTCAAGACTTACTGGATCGCCTTAGCCTGGCGCTGAGGTAGCAGCAACGAAAGTAGCAGCAAAAATTCAGGCTGGCGCGCAGCGCCGGCAACAGGAGTGCGGATATGACATGGTCCGCACCCGGCGCGTTCCCGCAATACAGAATTGCTGCGGGAGCGGCCTAAGACGATTTTCGACAATTTGGGTGGCATTAACGATATGGCAGCTAGCGAAGGCACGCGCGCTCTGGATCCGTCCGAGTACATCGCGCACCACTTGCAGAACTTTTCCACCGCGCACCAGACGTCGATTTTCGACATTCACGTCTGGAATCTGGACACCCTTTTCTGGTCGATCGTTTGTGGTCTGGCCACGATTCTCATTCTGCATCTCGCTGCCCGCAAGGCAACGTCCGGCGTGCCGGGCCGTTTCCAATGCGCGATCGAAATGCTGGTTGAAATGGTCGAGGATCAATCGAAGTCGATGATCCACGGCACGCGCACCTTCATCGCACCGCTGGCCCTGACCGTGTTCGTCTGGGTCGCGCTCATGAACTCGCTCGACTTCATCCCCGTCGATCTGCCGGGCCGTGTGATCGGCTGGCTGGGTCTGTCGGAAGTCATTCCCCATCACCGTATCGTGCCGACCGCCGACCTGAACGGCACGCTCGGCATCGCACTCGGCGTGTTCGCGCTGATGATTTACTACAACTTCAAGATCAAGGGCGCCGGCGGCTTCGTGCACGAACTGCTGTCCGCTCCGTTCGGCGCGCATCCGCTCCTGTGGATCCCGAACCTTGCATTGAACATCATCGAGTTCGTCGCAAAGACGGTCTCGCTCGGCATGCGGCTGTTCGGCAACATGTACGCGGGCGAGCTGTTGTTCCTGCTGATTGCCCTGCTCGGCAGCATGTGGGGTTTCGGCGCGGACGCGTCAGTGCTCGGCTTCATCGGCCACGTCATCGCTGGCACGGTTTGGGCGATCTTCCACATCCTGATCGTTCTGCTGCAAGCATTCATTTTCATGATGCTGACGCTGGTGTACATCGGTCAGGCACACGACAGCCACTAATCGCGGCTTGTCGAACGACGTTTTAGTTTTGTTTCATTTAAATCCCAGTTCCAACCAGTTCTAAAAGACTTTTCACAAAGGAGTGATCATGCAAGCTTTCATCGCCAACATCCAGGGTCTGACCGCCATCGGTATCGGCATCATCATCGGCCTGGGTGCAATCGGCGCCTGTATCGGTATCGGCCTGATGGGCGGCAAGTACATCGAAGCATGTGCACGTCAGCCTGAACTGATGAACCCGCTGCAAACCAAGATGTTCCTGCTGGCTGGTCTGATCGATGCGGCGTTCCTGATTGGCGTTGGTGTGGCAATGCTGTTTGCGTTCGCGAACCCGCTGCTGTCGAAGCTGGCAGGCTGAGGTTCCTCGGAAGTTTGCGCCTGAGCTATAACTGGTAAAGGCGCAGGGCGGAACGGGCACTTGGGCGCTGATCGAATACAGAATCGATGAGCGCCTTGCCGTTTCACTTTCCGAACTAGCAACGTTTAAGGAAACACCGTGAATCTCAACGCAACCCTGTTTGCGCAAATGGTCGTGTTCCTGATCCTCGCGTGGTTCACGATGAAGTTCGTGTGGCCGCCGTTGATCAACGCCCTCGACGAGCGCTCGAAGAAGATTGCTGACGGTTTGTCGGCTGCTGAAAAGGGCAAGGCAGAACTCGAAGCCGCTCACAAGCGCGTCGACCAGGAACTCGCTCAGGCACGCAACGACGGTCAGCAACGTATTGCTGACGCAGAAAAGCGCGCTGTGGCAGTCGCTGACGAAATCAAGGCTCAAGCACAGGCTGAAGCCGCTCGCATCATCGCGCAAGCGAAGGCCGACGCGGAGCAGCAAGTCGTGAAAGCGCGCGAAACGCTGCGCGGCGAAGTCGCCGCACTCGCTGTGAAGGGCGCTGAACAGATCCTGAAGCGCGAAGTCGACCAGGCAGCTCACGCTGACCTGCTGAATCAACTGAAAGCCGAGCTCTGATCATGGCCGAACTTGCAACCATCGCCCGTCCGTACGCAGAAGCGCTGTTTGGCGTGGCCGAAGCTGGTGACATCGCCGCCTGGTCCACGCTCGTGCAGGAGCTGGCACAGGTTGCGCGTCTGCCCGAAGTGCTGTCGATCGCCTCGAGCCCGAAAGTAAGCCGCGCCCAGGTTAGCGAACTGCTGCTGGCCGCGGTCAAGTCGCCGCTCAAGGACAACGCGCAAGCGAAGAATCTGGTGCAAATGCTGGTGGACAACCATCGTCTGCAATTGCTGCCGGAAATTGCTGTGCAGTTCGAAGAGTTGAAGAACGCCCGCGAAGGGGCGGCCGATGTGCTGATCGTCAGCGCATTCCCGCTCGAAGGCGCGCAGTTGAACGACCTCGTCGCAAGTCTCGAACGCAAGTTCAAACGCAAGCTGAAGCCGACGGTCGAGATCGACTCGTCGTTGATCGGCGGCGTGCGCGTCACGGTTGGCGACGAAGTGCTCGATACCTCGGTCCGCGCGCGGCTTGCCAGCATGCAAACGGCTCTGACGGCCTGAAGCGCCTCAAGCGCTGAAGCGGCTGGCACGCAACAGAATTGACTATCAGGAGCGAATAATGCAACTCAATCCCTCTGAGATCAGCGAGCTGATCAAGAGCCGGATCCAGGGCCTTGAAGCGAGCGCAGACGTTCGCAATCAGGGCACCGTGATCTCCGTGACCGACGGTATCGTGCGTATCCACGGCCTGTCGGAAGTGATGCAGGGCGAAATGCTCGAATTCCCGGGCAACACCTTCGGTCTCGCACTGAACCTCGAGCGCGACTCGGTCGGCGCCGTGATTCTGGGTGAGTACGAACACATTTCGGAAGGCGACGTGGTCAAGACGACCGGCCGCATTCTGGAAGTGCCGGTGGGTCCGGAACTGCTCGGCCGCGTGGTCGATGCACTCGGCAACCCGATCGACGGCAAGGGCCCGATCAACGCGAAGAAGACCGACGCAATCGAAAAGATTGCTCCGGGCGTGATCTGGCGTAAGTCGGTTTCGGAGCCGGTCCAAACCGGCCTGAAGTCGATCGACGCGATGGTGCCGGTTGGCCGTGGCCAGCGCGAGCTGATCATTGGCGACCGCCAGTGCGGCAAGACCGCAGTTGCAGTCGACGCGATCATCAACCAGAAGGGCAAGAACCTTTTCTGTATCTACGTCGCGATCGGCCAGAAAGCTTCGTCGATCATGAACGTGGTGCGCAAGCTGGAAGAAACCGGCGCGCTGGAATACACGATCGTCGTGGCCGCTTCGGCTTCGGAATCGGCTGCCATGCAGTATCTGGCACCGTACGCCGGCTGCACGATGGGCGAATACTTCCGCGACCGCGGTCAAGACGCGCTGATCGTTTATGACGATTTGACCAAGCAAGCTTGGGCATACCGTCAGATCTCGCTGCTGCTGCGCCGTCCGCCGGGCCGTGAAGCTTACCCGGGCGACGTGTTCTATCTGCACTCGCGTCTGCTGGAACGTGCGGCTCGCGTGTCGGAAGACTACGTCGAGAAGTTCACCAACGGTGAAGTGAAGGGCAAGAGCGGTTCGCTGACGGCACTGCCGGTCATTGAAACGCAAGCCGGCGACGTGACCGCATTCGTTCCGACGAACGTGATCTCGATTACCGACGGCCAGATCTTCCTGGAAACCGACCTCTTCAACGCAGGTATCCGCCCGGCAATTAACGCCGGCGTGTCGGTGTCGCGCGTTGGTGGTGCGGCTCAGACGAAGGTCGTGAAGAAGCTGTCGGGCGGTATCCGTACCGACCTCGCGCAGTACCGTGAACTGGCTGCGTTCGCGCAGTTCGCCTCGGACCTCGACGAAGCCACCCGCAAGCAACTGGAGCGCGGCCGCCGCGTGACGGAACTGCTGAAGCAGCCGCAATATCAGCCGCTGCAAGTGTGGGAACTGGCTGTCGCGCTGTTCGCAGCGAACAACGGCTACCTCGACGATCTGGAAGTTGCACAAGTGCTGCCGTTCGAAAAGGGCCTGCGCGACTACCTGAAGACGAAGCACGCAGACCTGATCAAGCGCGTCGAAGACACCAAGGAACTCTCGAAGGACGACGAAGCCCTGCTGCACACGGCTCTCAAAGACTTCAAGAAGTCCGGCGCTTATTGATCCGCGAGTGACCTACAAGGCATAAACGGACCTTGAAGCAGCGCGGCCCACAGGCAACTGAACCCGCGCTGCTTCGATCAAGGAGCAAGCAATGGCTGGAATGAAGGAAATTCGCGGCAAGATCAAGAGCGTGCAAAACACGCGCAAGATCACGAAAGCGATGGAGATGGTGGCCGCATCGAAGATGCGCCGCGCTCAGGAGCGCATGCGCGCTGCTCGCCCGTATGCCGACAAGGTCCGCGATATCGCTGCACACATGAGCCGTGCGAACCCGGAGTATCGTCACCCGTTCATGGTGTCGAACGAAGGCGCGAAGACGGCCGGCATCATCCTCGTCACGACCGATAAAGGTCTGTGCGGCGGTATGAACACCAACGTGCTGCGTGCGTCGCTGCAGAAGTTCAAGGAACTGGAAGGCCAGGGCAAGACGATCGAAGCAACCGCGATCGGCACCAAGGGTCTGGGTTTCCTGAATCGTCTGCGCGCCAAGGTGGTGTCGAATGTCGTGCATCTGGGCGATACGCCGCATCTGGAAAAGCTGATCGGCGCGGTGAAGGTGCAGCTCGACCTGTACTCGGAAGGCAAGGTTTCGGCGGTGTACCTGGCGTACACGCGCTTCGTCAATACGATGAAGCAGGAGCCGGTGATCGAGCAACTGCTGCCGCTGTCGGCAGACCAGTTCGAGCGCAAGGAAGAAGACGGCGCGACGCCGAGCACGCAGTGGGACTACATCTACGAGCCGGATGCGCAGGCGGTGGTGGACGAACTGCTGGTGCGTTATGTCGAAGCGCTGGTTTATCAGGCCGTCGCGGAAAACATGGCATCGGAACAGTCGGCACGAATGGTCGCAATGAAGGCCGCTTCGGACAACGCGAAGACGGTCATCAACGAACTGCAGCTCGTCTACAACAAGAGCCGTCAGGCCGCGATCACGAAAGAACTGTCGGAAATCGTCGGTGGCGCGGCGGCAGTCTGACCTTGACGGTCAGACACGCCGCTTCGTGTGCGCCCTCGCGGCGCACCCCATCGAAACTGCGCCTTTGCGCGAGTGAAGAATTGAGTATCTAAAGGAAAAGCGATGAGTACTACTGCTTTGGTAGAAGGCAAGATCGTACAGTGCATCGGCGCGGTGATCGACGTGGAATTCCCGCGTGACCACATGCCGAAGATTTACGACGCGCTCATTCTCGAAGGTTCGGAACTGACCCTCGAAGTTCAGCAACAGCTGGGCGACGGCGTCGTCCGTACCATCTGTCTGGGTGCATCGGACGGCCTGCGCCGCGGTACGACGGTGAAGAACACCGGCAAGCCGATCAGCGTGCCGGTCGGCAAGCCGACCCTCGGCCGGATCATGGACGTGCTCGGTCGCCCGATCGACGAAGCCGGCCCGATCAACTCGGACGTAGTTCGCGGTATTCACCAGAAGGCTCCGGCGTTCGACGAACTGTCGCCGTCGACGGAACTGCTCGAAACCGGCATCAAGGTTATCGACCTGATCTGCCCGTTCGCTAAGGGCGGTAAAGTTGGCCTGTTCGGTGGCGCCGGCGTGGGCAAGACCGTGAACATGATGGAACTGATCAACAACATCGCTAAGGAACACGGTGGTTACTCCGTGTTCGCCGGTGTTGGCGAGCGTACCCGTGAAGGGAACGACTTCTATCACGAAATGAAGGACTCGAACGTTCTCGACAAGGTCGCGCTGGTGTACGGCCAGATGAACGAGCCGCCGGGCAACCGTCTGCGCGTCGCGCTGACCGGTCTGACGATGGCAGAGCACTTCCGTGACGAAGGTCTCGATGTGCTGTTCTTCGTCGACAACATCTACCGTTTCACGCTGGCAGGCACGGAAGTGTCGGCACTGCTCGGCCGTATGCCGTCGGCAGTGGGTTATCAGCCTACTTTGGCTGAAGAAATGGGTAAGCTGCAAGAACGTATTACGTCGACCAAGACCGGCTCGATCACGTCGGTTCAGGCCGTGTACGTCCCTGCGGATGACTTGACCGACCCGTCGCCGGCTACGACTTTCGGCCACCTGGACGCAACGGTCGTGTTGTCGCGTGACATCGCTTCGCTGGGTATCTACCCCGCAGTCGACCCGCTCGATTCGACCTCGCGTCAGATCGACCCGAACGTGATCGGCGAAGAGCACTACTCGATCACGCGCGGCGTGCAGCAAACGCTGCAGCGCTACAAGGAACTGCGCGACATTATCGCAATTCTGGGCATGGACGAACTGGCGCCGGAAGACAAGCTCGCCGTGGCGCGCGCTCGTAAGATCCAGCGTTTCCTGTCGCAGCCGTTCCACGTCGCTGAAGTGTTCACGGGCTCGCCGGGCAAGTACGTGCCGCTGAAGGAAACGATCCGTGGCTTCAAGATGATCGTCGACGGCGAGTGCGACCACCTGCCGGAACAAGCGTTCTACATGGTCGGCACGATCGACGAAGCCTTCGAAAAGGCCAAGAAGATCCAGTAAAGGTCGGGTGTAGAGAAGCGGGCACCGGCCAATGTCGGTGCCCTCGAATTACGCTCACCAGGAGTCGATATGGCAACCATTAAAGTAGACGTCGTCAGCGCGGAAGAGCAGATCTTCTCGGGCCAGGCGAAGTTCGTCGCGCTGCCGGGCGAAGCAGGTGAACTCGGCATTCTGCCGGGCCACACGCCGCTCATCACGCGGATTCGTCCGGGTGCGGTGCGCATCGAAGCTGAAAACGGTGAAGAAGAGTTTGTCTTCGTCGCGGGCGGCATCCTCGAAATCCAGCCGGGCGCTGTGACAGTTCTCGCCGACACGGCTATTCGCGGCAAGGATCTCGACGAAGCCAAGGCTGAAGATGCACGCAAGCGTGCGGAAGAAGCGCTGCAGAACACGGGTTCGAACCTCGAATACGCGACCGCGCAAGCGGAGCTGGCGTACGCGACGGCTCAGCTCGCTGCGATTCAGCGCCTGCGCAAGCTGCGCGGTCAGAACTAGGCAAAACGTATCAGAGAGAAAGCAGCCTTCACGGCTGCTTTTTTTTGACCTCGACTTGACGTTTACGGAAAGGTCAGCAAAATCGTGTTTTGATTCAGTGCGGCGCCTCGCCTCGCGCAGCCCGGCAATGCGCTGCGGGTAAGACTTGATGCCGGACCGACACACGCCGGTGGCACAATCGTTTTCAAATTCATTTCAATAGACGAGCTTCCGCTGAGCTCACGGAGACAACATCATGGCAACGCATGTGTCAGGCGAAGGTGCACTCATCGAGCCCAAAGACGGGCTGTCCTATGTCCGCGGGTCGACCGACATTCCACTGAGCGAAGCGACGGTCGCTCAGTTTCTGCGCGATACGGCAGCAAGCTTTCCGGACCGTCCGGCCGTGGTGTTTCGCGAGCAAGGCATTCGGTGGACATGGAAAGAGTTCGCTGAAGAAGTCGACATTTTGGCAGCGGGGCTACTCACACTCGGTATCGCGAAGGGTGACCGCGTGGGCATCTGGTCGCCAAATCGCGTGGAATGGTTGCTGACCCAGTTTGCGACCGCGCGCATCGGCGCTGTGCTGGTCAATATCAATCCGGCATACAGGCTCGCGGAGCTCGAGTACGCGCTTAACAAAGTCGGCTGCAAGGCAATCATCGCCGCCGAGCGTTTCAAGACCTCCATGTACCTGGAGATGCTGCAGGAGCTCGCGCCCGAACTGGCCACGCAGGCGCCCGGTGAACTGCACGCCGCAAGGTTGCCCGAATTGCGCTACGTGATTCGCATGTGCGACACGGAAACGCCCGGCATGCTCACCTTTTCGGACGTAATCGAGCAGGGGCGCCAGTCACTCGACGTGGCCAAGCTCGACGCCATCGGCGCCACGCTCTCGTGTCACGAGCCGATCAATATCCAGTTCACCAGCGGCACGACAGGCAATCCGAAGGGCGCGACGCTGACCCACAGCAACGTGGTGAATAACGCGCGTTACATCGCGATGGCGATGCGGCTGAGCGAGCAGGACGGTTTATGCATCCCCGTCCCGCTGTACCACTGTTTCGGCATGGTGCTGGCGGTGCTGGCATGCGTGTCGGTCGGCGCCAATATGGTGTTTCCGGGCGAGGGCTTCGACCCGGCCGCAACGCTGGCCGCGGTCGCGGAAGAGCAGTGCACCGCGTTGCATGGTGTGCCGACCATGTTCATCGCCGAACTCGATCATCCGAACTTCGCCACCTACGACTTCTCGCGCTTGCGCACCGGCATCATGGCGGGCTCGCCTTGCCCTATCGAGACCATGAAGAAAGTCGTTTCCAGAATGCATCTGAGCGAAATCACCATCGCCTACGGCATGACGGAAACCAGCCCGGTCTCGTTCCAGAGCTCGACGACCGATCCGCTCGACAAGCGCACGACAACGGTCGGGCGCATCCAGCCGCATCTGGAAGTGAAAATCGTCGATCCCTTGGGCGCGATCGTGCCGGTGGGCGAAACCGGCGAGCTATGCACGCGCGGCTATTCGGTGATGCAGGGCTATTGGGGCGACGAGGCGAAGACGCGCGAAAGCATTGTCGACGGCTGGATGCACACCGGCGATCTGGCGACGCTCGATTCGGAAGGCTACTGCAACATCGTCGGCCGGCTGAAGGACATGCTGATTCGCGGCGGCGAGAACATCTATCCGCGCGAGATCGAGGAGTTCCTGTTTCGCCACCCGAAGATCCAGAGCGTGCAGGTGTTCGGCGTACCGGACACGAAGTACGGCGAAGAGGTCTGCGCGTGGGTCGTATTGCGTTCGGGCGAGCAGGCGACAGCTGAAGAGATCCAGCAGTTCTGCCAAGGGCAGATTGCGCACTACAAGGTGCCGAAGTACATCCGCTTTGTCGACGAACTGCCTATGACGGTGACCGGCAAGGTGCAGAAGTTCATCATGCGCGAGCAGATGATCAGCGAATTGAAGCTGCGGGAAGACAAGACGGCGTGACCGTCAATGGCAGGTCCGCGCGGGCAAAACATCCCGCGCCACGGATCGGCCAATGAGGCACAAAGATAAAGCAGAAGGGGCAAAACGTTTGCCCCGTAAATTCGCTCAAGTACCGCGAAAATGCACGAAACAGCACGCTACCGCACCGCGCAAACGTTTGGCCAGACGAAAAAAAAGCGGGCCTGGAGCCCGCTAAAAACCACACGCTACGGGGTTAGCGCGAGGAGACCAAAGATGGAACCGACTGAGACGACGACCCTGCGTCGACTACGGCCCCAGCAGGGATGCCCCTTCACAGGGCTTCGGCATGCGCCGACCGGCAAGTGCATCGTATCCGCTCACACCACGCACCCAGCCACATCCGTGTTGAAACCGTTGAGGGCATTGTGGGCGAATTAATCTACGAGCGCGGTAACAAAGTGTTTCAGGTTGTAACGCCCGCCAGATAAGGCGCTGCAGGATTTTTTGCCAAAATGAAACGATTAAAACGTATTTTTTACCGATGACTCACCTGCAATTTCATACGCCTGATTGATGCTATTCGGGACGCATAGTGCGGCGTAATCCGTTAAGTCGATTCTGCATCAAATGGTTGCACGTTCATCTTTTGAACGAAGAATCCCCGTGTTACAGGTCCTCACCCGCCGTCACGAGCTTCCGCAATCCTAATCACGCGGCCGCATTGCGTCGCAACATCCGCTCGCATGCGTAATTGGGGTGCAAAGGCCAAGTTCGCTGACTTTTGCGCCGACATTATTGTTCGGGGTTTACATAACAGCGCCTTGAACCGTTACATGATTGGCGCGCGAACGTGGTCATTTGGCGGTTCCCGACCGCCGCCGTCTTACCGTGAAAAACCGGGAAAAGGCGGCGGCGAAAGGAACGCACTACGCTACTTCAGCCACTTGTCTGAAATGGCTTGGTATTCGCCTGTTGCCCGCGCGAGGTGCAACCACTGGTCGACGTATTGCTGGAACGCCACGTCGCCGCGCGGTAGCAGCCAGGCCTTTTCACCATACTGGAACGGCTTGTCCGGATGAACGGAGCAAAGGCCGGGATTCAGCTTTTGCTGCAACAGGGTTTCCGACGCATCCGTCACCATTACATCAGCCTTGCCGGCGAGGATCTGCTTGAAGATCGTCACGTTATCCGGATAGACGGTCAGGTTCGCGTGCGGGAAGTACTGTTTCGCGAAGCGCTCATTGGTGCCGCCCGGATTGACGATCACGCGTGTCGCCGGCTGGTCGATTTGCGCGACGGTCTGATATTTGTTGACGTCGTCGCACCGAACGATCGGCGTCTTGCCGTCGACCATGTAGGCCTCCGTGAAAAACGCGCGCTTTTGCCGCTCGAGGGTCGGCGACACACCGCCCACGCCCACGTCGCACTTGGCGACAAAGTCGTTCATCAGATTCGACCACGATGTCTTGACGTACTCCGTCTTCACGCCGAGCGACTTGGCGAGCGACTCCGTCATGTCGATGTCGATGCCTTCGAACTGGCCGTCCGTCTTGTAAAACGAGTACGGTTTGTAGTCGCCCGTCGTGCATGCGCGCAGCGTGCCGCGCGCGAGAATTTCGTCGAGCCGGGAGGGCGTTGCCGTGGTGGCGCTGGTCTGTGCCCCGGCCACGCCTGCGTGCATCAAAGCGCCAGCCAGCGCGCCGAGCAGTGCGAGTGCTGCCTTGTTCATCGAGTCTCCTTGGTTGTATGTAATTGTTTGGTAAGTCCGCTGGATGATAGCCCGGCAATTCGCGCTTGAACATTGGCCGTTCAGCCAGGTCATGACGCCGCGGCCAGCCCATGCAAAACCGGCCGCGAGCGACGCGTCCAACAGTTATTGGCCGGATCAAGCACGATGCGGCGGGCCGGCTCCGGTAAAATGCCCCTTTGCCCTCAGTCGTACGCAACGTGGCCCATAAACTCCTGAACGACACTTTCCTGCGCGCACTGCTGCGCCAGCCGACCGACTACACGCCGATCTGGCTGATGCGGCAAGCTGGCCGCTACCTGCCGGAATACAACGCCACGCGCGGTCGCGCGGGCAGTTTCCTCGGTTTGGCGAAGAGCCCGGCGTACGCGACAGAAGTCACGTTGCAGCCGCTCGATCGTTATCCGCTCGACGCCGCGATCCTGTTCTCCGACATCCTCACCGTGCCCGACGCCATGGGTCTCGGCCTCGAGTTCGTGACCGGCGAGGGTCCCAAGTTCGCGCGCCCGGTTCGAACGGAAGACGACGTTGCGCGCCTCGCGGTGCCGGACATCGACGCCACGCTGCGCTACGTGACCGACGCCGTGCGCGAAATTCGCACCGCGCTGACCGACGCGCAAGGCCGTCAACGCGTACCGCTGATCGGCTTCTCTGGCAGTCCGTGGACGCTCGCGTGCTACATGGTCGAAGGCGGCGGATCGGCGGATTTCCGTACGGTCAAGTCGATGCTCTACGCGCGTCCGGATTTGATGCACCGCATTCTCGACGTCAACGCGCGCTCGGTCGCGGCGTATTTGAACGCCCAGATCGAAGCCGGCGCACAAGCCGTGATGATTTTCGACACGTGGGGCGGGGCGCTGGCTGACGGCGTGTATCAACGTTTCTCGCTGCAGTACATCCAGCAGGTGGTGAGTCAGTTGAAGCGCGACCACGACGGCGAAAAAGTCCCGGTGATTACCTTCACGAAGGGTGGCGGCCTGTGGCTCGACGAAATCGCCGGAACCGGTGTGGATGCGGTCGGTCTCGACTGGACGGTGAACCTGAGTAAAGCGCGCGAGCGCGTGGGTGGGAAGGTGGCGCTACAGGGCAATATCGATCCCTCGGTGCTGTTCGCGCCGCCGGCTTCAATCCGCATGGAAGCGCGCGCGGTGCTCGACAGCTTCGGGAATCATCCGGGCCACGTGTTCAATCTCGGCCACGGCATTTCGCAGTTCACACCGCCGGAGAACGTCGCCGAGCTGGTTGACGAGGTGCATCGTCATAGCCGGGCGATTCGCAGCGGCGCTCATGCACCGGCATGAAGCCGTAATCGTTACCATTTTTTGCTGCACCGCAGCGAACTGGGCTCTCGGTCTAAGGGAAAATCTGCAGCTAGCAGGCCGTCAGACGGCGGTCTTGCGAAAGTCAAGACTTGACTTATGCACATTCCTCTCGTTGCGGCGCGGTAGAAGCTTTAGTCGTGTCCTGGCCCTTGCACATTGCAGGCGCATTTGATCTAAGCCTTGTCTGGCAAGGGTTTCACGGGTTCGGGGCAGACTGTGCGGAACCCCACAGAAGGCCGCTGCGGCGCGGTTCCCGGGCCGTCCGGGCAAAGTTCTCAACAAAGTTATCCACAGGCACTCGGACCGATTGCAATTGTTCAGCGGAATCCAAAACTTAGCGCCGAAATTGAAGTTTTACTTTAACTTCTACGGATTCGCCGTCTGCTCAATGGGCACCACGATGTGGCATCGTGTCGCGCTCATTCCCCTGATGTCTGCTGACGCGTGAGCGAAGTGTTCGTCCGCGTCGCGCTGGACCATCCGCTGGCGACCTTGTTCGACTACCGTTTCGACACGCCTGTGCCGGTCGCGCCGGGCATGCTGGTCAGCGTTCCGTTCGGGAAACGCCATGTCGTGGGGCTCGTCTGCGAAGTGACCGCTCACAGCGACGTGCCGGCAGATCGTCTTCGCTCGGTGAATGGCGTGTGCACGGCTTGCCCGCCAGTGTCGTCGGAATGGCTGAGGCTGGCCGCGTTCGCCGCCGATTACTACCAGCGTGGTCTCGGAGAGGTCGCGTTGCCCGCGTTGCCGCAGGCGCTGCGCGATGCGTCGCGCTGGCCGCGCCTGTTTGCGCCGGAAGAGCGCTACAGTCTCACGCCCGCCGGACGCGCCGCCTTGCCCGACGCCCTGTCGGCGCGGGCAAGCGCCTTGCGGAAACTGGCGCAGGCGTTGGCCGAGACGGAGTTCCTGCTTGCCGCCGACGCCCGCGCGCTACACCCCAAAGCGATTGCAACGCTTGAGGCCTGGCAGGCGGAAGGCTGGGTCGCGTTGGACATCATCGAAGCCGCAGCGGCGCTGGCCACGGCCGCGTCGTCTGACGCGCCGGCGCCCGCGCTGCCCACGCTCACGGACGAGCAGGCGGCCGCCGTCGAGGCCATCCGCGATGCCGACGGCTTTGCGCCGTTCCTGCTGCACGGCGTGACGGGCAGTGGCAAGACGGAGGTCTATTTGCGCGCGCTAGCCGAGATTCTGGCCGCGAAGCCCGACGCCCAGGCGCTCGTCCTCGTCCCCGAAATCAATCTGACGCCGCAATTCGAAGCGGCCTTCCGCGCGCGCTTCGCCGCGCTCGAAGGCACGTCGATCGTCACGCTGCACAGCGGCCTCGCGGAAGGCGAGCGCGCCCGCAACTGGTTCGCCGCGCATACCGGTCGCGCGCGCATCGTGCTCGGCACGCGGCTGGCGGTGCTGGCGTCGCTGCCCAAGCTCGCAATCATCGTCGTCGATGAGGAGCACGATCCGGCCTACAAGCAGCAGGAAGGTTTGCGCTATTCGGCGCGCGATCTGGCGATCTATCGTGCAAAGCAACTCGGCTTGCCGGTCGTGCTCGGTTCGGCCACGCCGTCGCTGGAGAGCTGGTGGCAGGCCGACCAGGGCCGCTACAAGCGGCTCACGCTGTCGCGCCGTGCCGTCGCCGAGGCCGTATTGCCCACCGTCAAACTGATCGATCTGGAAGAGGAGCGGCGGCGCGGACGGGCCTCGGTGGAAGGTTTGTCGGGGCCGCTGATCGCGGCGCTGAAGGCGCGGCTCGAACGCGGCGAGCAAAGCCTCGTATTCCTGAACCGCCGCGGTTACGCGCCGCAGCTTGCCTGCGATGCCTGCGGCTGGGTCGCCGGTTGTCCACGGTGCAGCGCGTATGTCGTGCTGCATAAGCCCGAGCGCGCGCTGCGCTGCCACCACTGCGGCTGGGAAGCGCGCATCCCGCGCTCGTGCCCGGAGTGCGGCAACGTCGATATCGCGCCGATGGGCCGCGGCACGCAGCGGGTCGAAGAAACGCTGGCGAGCGCGGTGCCCGGCGCCCGCATCTTGCGCATCGACGCCGATAGCACGCGTCGCAAAGGCAGCGCGCAGGCGCTGTTCTCCGACGTCCACGCGGGCGAAGTCGACATCCTCGTCGGCACGCAGATGATCGCCAAGGGTCACGACTTCCAGCGCGTGTCGCTGGTCGGCGTGCTGAATGCCGACACCGCGTTGTTTTCTCACGACTTCCGCGCGAGCGAACGGCTTTTCGCGCAACTGATGCAAGTGAGCGGACGGGCGGGCCGCGCGGGTTTGCCGGGCGAAGTGCTCGTGCAGACACGCTATCCGCGCCACGCGCTCTATCACGCGCTGGGGCGCCACGACTACGTCGGCTTCGCCAATTCCACGCTGGCCGAACGGCGCGACGCGCACTTGCCGCCATTCGTCTATCAGGCTTTGCTGCGCGCCGAAGGCCGCACGCTCGAAGCCGCGCTCGCCTTCCTGCAACAGGCAGCCGCCGAGTTGACCGGCATTGCGGCCGCCGAACGCGTGACCGTCTACGACGCCGTGCCGCTCACCATCGTCAAAGTGATGCACGTGCACCGCGCGCAATTGCTGATCGAGAGCGCATCGCGGGCCGCCTTGCAGGCGACCTTGCGCGCCTGGCAGCCGCTGCTGCGCAGCCTGAAAGGCGTGCTGCGCTGGAATCTGGAAGTCGATCCGCTCGACATCTAAGGCGCGGTGCCGGGCCGACGCCGTCGTTACTCCTTTCGGTCATATTCTTAGAGCGAATGGTCGTTTCGTTTTGCGACGCCGCTCGCCTATATTTCGCCGAATCGGCGCACTTTCAGGCAAAACTCCAACACTTCGGCGCCGATGCACCTCAACTTCCTCGGGGCATGGCGATGAGCGATACCAATCCGACGCTGCAACCCGGCGCGGCGCCGACGAATCGGCACAGCACGCACGGTGGCGGACTTTTTTCGACTGAAGACTGGTGGGCGGTGTGGGTCGGCCTGCTGGTGATCGTAGTCGCCTGCGCGCTGTTCGCGTCGGGCGGCAGCATCAAGTGGCTGGCGGTGGCGCCTGCCAAATGGTCGAGCGTGGCGCAGGCCGCGCAGGACTTCGGCAAGCACCTGCCGAACTATGCCGCGCTGTTTATCGCGTTCGCGCTGCTTTTCGGCGTGAGCCTGGCGGCGCTCAGGCAGCGGGTCGGCGCTTTCCTGGCCTCGTTCCTGATTCTATTCATCGCGTCGGCGCTGATTTTCACGCTGGGCGCGTGGGTCAACGCGTCGAAGTACAACCTCGAACCGCCGCTCGTCGCGCTGGCGCTGGGCCTGTTGATCTCGAACGTGTTCAAGCTGCCGGAATGGTTTTCGGCCGGCTTGCGCGTCGAGTTTTACATCAAGGTCGGGATCGTGCTGCTCGGCGCGACGTTGCCGTTCACGTTGCTGGTGTGGGCGGGACCGGTGGCGGTCGGGCAGGCGACCATCGTCTCGCTCATCACCTTCTTCGTGATCTTCTTTGCCGCGAAAGCGTTCGGCCTCGACCGGCGTTTTGCCGCCGTGCTCGGCGTCGGCGGCGCGGTATGCGGCGTCTCGGCGGCCATCGCAATTGCCGGCGCAGTCCGGGCCAAACGCGAACAGGCTTCGGTGGCGATTACGCTGGTGGTGCTGTGGGCGATCGTGATGATCTTCGTATTGCCGTTCGCATCCCGCTCGCTCGGACTTTCGATTGCGGTCGCCGGCGCCTGGATCGGCACGTCCGAATTCGCCGACGCCGCCGGCATCGCAGCTGCCCAAGCGTATGGCGACTTCGCGAAACATGCGGGCGGCGCGATTGCCGGTGCGCCGGAGGCGACGTTGCAGGCGTTCACGCTGATGAAGGTAGTCGGCCGCGATATCTGGATCGGCATCTGGGCGTTCGTACTGGCGATCGTCGCGACGACGCGCTGGGAATCGCAGGACAGCGGCGTCAAAGCCAGGGCCAACGCCGGCGAGATCTGGGCGCGCTTTCCGAAGTTCGTGATCGGGTTCGTGATCGCGTCGGCGCTGGTGACGTGGATCGCCAGCCACTATTCGCTGGCCGATTACCGCAAAGTCGTGACACCGGAGTTCGTCGCGCCGATCACGGCGTTGCGCACGTGGGCGTTCACTTTCTGCTTCCTGAGCATCGGGCTGACCACGCGCTTGCGCTCGCTCACCGCCACCGGCCTGAAGCCGTTCCTGGCGTTCACGGTGGGGGTGGTGGTCAATATCGCCATCGGTTACGCGCTGTCCGCGCACGTGTTCGCACCGTACTGGAATAGCTTGGGGCAGGGCTCGTGATGAGGCGCACGGGCCGCTTCGACAGCACGGCGCAGGCGCGCGAAGAAACGCACGCGCCTTGCTGCGCGGGCTGCCGGCATCGCGCTGAGAATCGGGATTCGTTGGAGCAGGGCATTCCGGGTCTCGCCGTGTTCGGTTCCGGTTTCGGCGCGAGCGTAGCGGACAGCCGGCTTTGCCGGTTGCACGACCAACTCGTTTCGCCTCGCGACGCCTGTGCGCAGTTCGAGCCGATTCAGCGGTACTGACGCAACGCCTGCACGCAGCTCAAGTCGATGCGACAGCGCTGACACGGAGCCGTGAACAGTTCGAGCCGATCCCCCGGCGCCGGCACGATACCTGTGCGCAGTTCAAACCGCCCCCCGACATCGACGCGTGCGGACACCTCGCCGCGGCATGAAGCCGGACGTGGCTTTCGCCCGTTCACTGGAGTCAGCGCAAGAGCAGCACCGCTGCGTCCGGCACGGAACGCCGGACGCACCCGCTCAGTCGTTCAATCGTTCAACGCGGCCCGCGCGTCGCCCGCCGAAGCGCGCGATGCCGCTGGCGCACGTTCGTCATCGGGCTCGCGCCTGCCCGGCCCGCTCGTCGCGCCGCGTATGAAGAGGACGCCGCAAGTCGCGCACATCGCCCAGATGCCCAATACCACCAGCCACTTTTCCATTTCGCCTGTCCTCTAAAACCCCGTACCGTTTTTATGTGCGTGCCCGGAGGCCGCGTGCCGCTATGTTCCGTATAACGGCGCGCCGAGCTGTTCTGATAAGGGTAAAAGCAAAAAGAATCACGCCAGGGAAAGTACTAAGCGCAACCGCTATGCCCGCGCTCAGCGCCATCTGGCGCAAACCCCCGCCGCGCAAGGCTCTCAACAGGGTGCAACCATGCGCCGAACATGGTTGCACCTTTTTATTGGGAGGCGTACGATTCGCCCAACTTTTAGTCTTTCCCAGCGCATTCGTTTGGTATCCGAAGAAGGAAACATGGCTAGCACCACCCTTGGCGTCAAGGTCGACGACCTCTTGCGTTCCCGGCTGAAAGATGCCGCTACCCGTCTCGAACGCACTCCGCACTGGCTCATCAAGCAGGCCATCTTCGCGTACCTCGAAAAGATCGAGCACGGTCAGTTGCCGCCCGAACTGTCGGGCGTGACAGGCTCGGCGGATCTTGCCGATGGCGCCTCGGTCGAGCAGGAAGAAGACGGTGCGTCGCACCCGTTCCTCGAGTTCGCGCAAAACGTGCAACCGCAATCGGTGCTGCGCGCGGCGATCACGGCCGCTTATCGTCGTCCTGAGCCGGAATGCTTGCCGTTCCTGGTCGGTCAGGCTCGTTTGCCGGCAAACCTCGCGGGCGATGTACAGACGATGGCCGGCAAGCTCGTCGAAACGTTGCGCACGAAGAGCAAGGGCGGTGGCGTCGAAGGGTTGATCCACGAGTTCTCGCTGTCGAGCCAGGAAGGCGTGGCGCTGATGTGCCTCGCCGAAGCGCTGCTGCGCATTCCCGATCGCGCCACGCGCGACGCGCTGATTCGCGACAAGATCAGCAAGGGCGACTGGAAATCGCACATGGGCCAGGCACCGTCGATGTTCGTCAATGCCGCGACCTGGGGCTTGATGATCACTGGCAAACTGGTGACGACCAATAGCGAAACCAGCCTCTCGTCGGCGCTGACGCGTTTGATCGGCAAGGGCGGTGAACCGCTGATCCGCAAGGGCGTCGACATGGCGATGCGCCTGATGGGCGAGCAGTTCGTCACCGGTGAGAACATCTCCGAGGCGCTGGCCAACAGCCGCAAATACGAAGCACGCGGATTCCGCTACTCGTACGACATGCTCGGCGAAGCGGCCACCACCGAAGCCGACGCGCAGCGCTACTACGCGTCGTACGAACAGGCGATCCACGCGATCGGCAAGGCGGCTGGCGGACGTGGCATCTACGAAGGCCCGGGCATCTCGATCAAGCTCTCCGCGCTGCACGCGCGCTACTCGCGTTCGCAGCAGGAACGCACGATGAGCGAACTGCTGCCGCGCGTGCGCTCGCTGGCGATCCTCGCGCGCCGCTACGACATCGGCCTGAACATCGACGCCGAAGAAGCCGACCGCCTCGAAATCTCGCTCGATCTGCTCGAAGCGCTGTGCTTCGATCCGGAGCTGGCCGGCTGGAACGGCATCGGCTTCGTGGTGCAGGCGTATCAGAAGCGTTGCCCGTTCGTGATCGACTACATCATCGATCTGGCGCGCCGCAGCCGTCACCGCATCATGGTGCGCCTCGTGAAGGGCGCGTACTGGGATACCGAAATCAAGCGCGCGCAAGTGGACGGCCTCGAAGGCTATCCGGTCTACACCCGCAAGATCTACACGGACGTGTCGTACGTTGCCTGCGCCAAGAAGTTGTTGAGCGCACCGGACGCGGTCTATCCGCAGTTCGCCACGCACAACGCCCACACGCTCTCGGCGATCTATCACCTCGCGGGCAACAATTACTACCCCGGCCAGTACGAGTTCCAATGCCTGCACGGCATGGGCGAGCCGCTGTACGAGGAAGTCACCGGCCGCGACAAGCTGAACCGTCCGTGCCGCGTGTACGCGCCGGTCGGCACGCATGAAACGCTGCTCGCGTACCTCGTGCGCCGTCTGCTGGAAAACGGCGCGAACACGTCGTTTGTGAACCGCATTGCCGATGAAAACGTCGCGATCAAGGACCTGATCGCCGACCCCGTCGACGAAGCCTCGAAGATCGTGCCGCTCGGCGCGCCGCACGCGAAGATTCCGCTGCCGCGCAATCTGTTTGGCGCCGAGCGTCTCAATTCGATGGGCCTCGATCTGTCGAACGAGCATCGGCTGGCGTCGCTGTCGTCGGCGTTGCTGGCGAGCGCGCATCATCCGTGGCGCGCCGCGCCGATGCTCGAGGACAACGAAATCGCCGTGGGCGTTGCGCGCGATGTGCGCAACCCGGCGGATCATCGCGACCTCGTCGGTACCGTCGTCGAAGCGACCCCGGAGCATGTGAGCGCCGCGCTGGCGCATGCTGTCGCCGCCGCGCCGATCTGGCAAGCCACGCCGGTCGATGCGCGCGCTGATTGCCTCGCGCGTGCCGCCGATCTGCTCGAAGCGCAGATGCATACGCTGATGGGTCTGGTGGTGCGTGAAGCCGGCAAGTCGCTGGCCAATGCGGTCGCGGAAATCCGCGAAGCGATCGACTTCCTGCGTTACTACTCCACGCAGATTCGCGACGAGTTCTCCAACGACACGCATCGCCCGCTCGGTCCAGTGGTCTGTATCAGCCCGTGGAATTTCCCGCTGGCGATTTTCATGGGCCAGGTGGCCGCGGCGCTGGCTGCCGGCAACACCGTGCTCGCGAAGCCGGCTGAACAAACGCCGCTGATCGCCGCGCAAGCCGTGCGCATTCTGCGCGAAGCCGGCGTGCCGGCGGGCGCAGTGCAACTGCTGCCGGGCAATGGTGAAACGGTCGGCGCTGCGTTGGTCGCCGATCCGCGCACTCGCGCGGTGATGTTCACCGGTTCGACCGAAGTCGCACGCCTCATCAACAAGACGCTGTCGAGCCGCCTCGATCCGGACGGCAAGCCGATTCCGCTGATCGCCGAAACGGGCGGCCAGAACGCGATGATCGTGGACTCGTCGGCGCTCGCTGAACAGGTGGTTGCCGACGTGCTGCAATCGTCTTTCGACTCCGCCGGTCAACGGTGTTCCGCGCTGCGCGTTCTTTGTCTGCAGGACGATGTCGCTGACCGCACGCTGGAGATGCTGACGGGCGCGATGCGTGAACTGGCTGTGGGCAATCCGGACCGTCTGTCGATCGACGTCGGCCCGGTGATCGACCTCGACGCGAAACGCGGTATCGACGCGCACGTCGCGACGATGCGCGAAAAAGGCCGCAAGGTCGAGCAATTGCCGATGCCCGACGGCTGCGCGCAAGGCACCTTCGTTCCGCCGACGCTGATCGAACTCGACAGCATCGACGAATTGAAGCGCGAAGTGTTCGGCCCGGTGCTGCACGTGGTGCGTTACCGCCGCAGCCAGCTCGACAAGCTGCTCGAACAGATTCGCACGACGGGCTACGGCCTGACGCTCGGCATCCATACGCGGATCGATGAAACCATCGCTCACGTAATTAGCCGCGCGCATGTCGGCAATATTTATGTGAACCGCAATGTGATCGGCGCGGTGGTGGGTGTTCAGCCCTTTGGTGGCGAAGGTTTGTCGGGCACGGGTCCGAAAGCGGGTGGCGCGCTGTATTTGCAGCGTCTGCTGGCGACGCGTCCGGCCGGTTTGCCGAAGTCGCTCGCGCAGGCATTGGTTGCGGATGTACCGAACGCAGCCGAAAACAGCGACAATCCGTCCGCTGCATTGACGGCTTATCGCGATTGGCTGATCGCAGAACAACAGCCGGTGCTGGCCGCGCGCTGCGACGGTTATCTGTCGCATGTGCCGGCGGGCGCCACCGCGGTACTGTCGGGACCGACTGGCGAGCGCAACACGTACACGTTGGGCGCGCGCGGCACGGTGCTGTGCATTGCGTCGACGGCGAGCGGCGCGCGCGTGCAATTTGCCGCGGCGCTGGCTACGGGAAATCGCGCGTTGTTCGAAGGCGCGGCTGGTGAACAATTGGTGGCGCAGTTGCCCGCGTCGCTGAAGTCACGTGCGAGCGTGAAGAAGAGCGCCGATGCAACGTTCGACGCCGTGCTGTTCGAAGGCGATAGCGACGAACTGCTGGCGCTGGTGAAGGAAGTCGCGAAGCGTCCGGGCCCGATCGTGTCGGTGCAGGGCGTTGCGGCAGGCGCGCTGGAAAGCGGCGATGAAGATTACGCGCTCGAGCGTCTGTTGACGGAACGCTCGGTCAGCGTGAATACGGCAGCAGCAGGCGGTAATGCGAATTTGATGACGATCGGTTGAGCGAACCTTAACGATCTTTTCAAAAAAGAAGGAAGCGGTACGGCGACCCCGAAACCGCTCCATCCACACCTGGTACCAAGGAGAAGCTATGCAACACAAGATGAAACAGCTGGCAGGCGCTGCACTGGTTGCAGCGATGTCGCTGGCGGGGACGGCCAATGCTCAATCGACGGAAGATGTGAAGGTCGGCTTTGCCGGCCCGATGACGGGCGCGCAGGCGCACTACGGCAAGGACTTCCAGAACGGCATTACGCTGGCGGTGGAAGACATGAACGCGACCAAGCCGGTGATCGGCGGCAAGCAAGTCCGCTTCGTGCTGGACTCGGCCGACGACCAGGCCGACCCGCGCACCGGTACGACGGTTGCACAAAAGCTGGTGGATGACGGCATCAAGGGCATGCTCGGCCACTTCAACTCGGGCACCACGATTCCGGCTTCGCGCATTTACGCGAACGCGGGCATCCCCGAAATCGCGATGGCGACGGCGCCGGAATACACGCAGCAAGGTTTCAAGACCACGTTCCGCATGATGACGTCCGACACGCAGCAAGGTTCGGTCGCCGGCACGTTCGCGGTGAAGACCTTGGGCATGAAGAAGATCGTGATCGTCGACGACCGTACGGCTTATGGCCAGGGTCTGGCGGATCAGTTCGAAAAGGCAGCGAAGGCTGCGGGCGGCCAGATCATCGATCGTGAATACACGAACGACAAGGCCGTCGACTTCAAGTCGATCCTGACCAAGCTGAAGTCGGTCCAGCCGGATCTGATCTATTACGGCGGCGCGGATTCGCAAGCGGCACCGATGGTCAAGCAGATGAAGGCACTGGGCATCAAGGCGCCGCTGATGGGCGGCGAAATGGTCCACACGCCGACGTTCATCCAGATCGCGGGTGACGCGGCAAACGGCACGGTGGCCTCGCTGGCTGGCTTGCCGCTGGAAGAAATGCCGGGCGGCAAGGACTACGTCGCGAAGTACAAGAAGCGTTTCAACGAAGACGTGCAAACGTACTCGCCGTACGCTTACGATGGCGCAATGGCCATGTTCGACGCAATGAAGAAGGCGAACTCGACCGATCCGGCCAAGTACCTGCCGGTGCTCGCGAAGACCTCGATGCCGGCAGTGACGTCGGCGAATCTTGCGTACGACAGCAAGGGCGATCTGAAGAACGGCGGTATTACGCTGTATAAGGTTGTCGACGGTAAGTGGACGACGCTGCAGAGCGTGGGTGGGAAGTAACTAGCTTTTCCTGCTAAAGCACTTTGCTGCCGTGTGATGGTTTGACACGGCAACTGGCGCAAAAAAGCCCTGCGGTTTTCGGCACGCAGGGCTTTCCGTTTGGTACTTCGCGACGTCGCGTGCCAATTGAACGGCGGCGCGATTACTCCCCGCGCATCTTCCTCCCCTGCTCCCTGATCTGCTCCAACGTCGCGCCCGGCGTGCTCGCTTCCTGCGGCATGCGAATCTCGATCACTGCCGCGCGCTTCGCCTCAATCGAACGCTTTAACGCAGGCAGAAAATCCTCAGTCCGCTCCACCGTCTCACCATGCGCGCCGAACGAGCGCGCGAACGCCGCGAAATCCGGATTCGTGAGCCCGGTGCCATGTACCCGCCCAGGATAATGCCGCTCCTGATGCATCCGGATCGTGCCGAAGTGACCGTTATTCACCACGATGAAAAGCACGTGCAGGTCGTACTGCATCGCCGTCGCGAGTTCTTGTGCGGCCATCATGAAGCAACCGTCGCCGGCCAGCGCCACAACCGCGCGTTGCGGATACATCGACTTCGCCGCGATCGCCGCCGGCACACCGTAGCCCATCGCGCCACTCGTCGGCGCGAGTTGCGAACGGTAATGACGATACGAAAAATGCCGATGCAGCCACGTTGCGTAATTGCCCGCGCCGTTGGTGAGAATCGCGTCGTCCGGCAGATGCGCGCGCAACTGCTGAATCACTTCGCCCATCTGCACATCGCCGGGAATCTGACGCGGCTTGCGCCAGTCGAGATACGCCTGATGCGCCTCGCTCGCTGTGCCCGACCAGGCGAGTTGCTCGGACAAAGGCTCCAGCTCCGCAAGCATTGCTGCCAGCTCCGGCATGCCGGACACGATCGGCAGATCCGCCGCATACACGCGACCCAATTCCTCCGCACCTTGATGCACGTGGATGAGCGTCTGCTTCGTCTTCGGAATGTCGAGCAACGTGTAGCCGTTGGTCGTCGCCTCGCCCAAGCGCGGCCCGATCGCGAGCAGCACGTCGGCGTCACGGATGCGTTGCGCGAGCGCCGGATTGATACCGAGGCCGACGTCGCCGGCATAGTTCGGATGCTCGTTGTCGAGCGTGTCCTGAAAGCGGAATGCGAGGCCGACCGGCAATTGCCAGTTTTCCACGAAGCGCTGAAAGTCCGCGCACGCAGCCGGCGTCCAGCCGCTGCCGCCCGCGATCACCATCGGCCGCTGCGCGCCTTCGAGCAATACGCGCAACTTGTCGATCTGCGCCGCCGACGGTGACGCCGCCACGCGTTGATAAGCCGGCGCGCCGGCCACCGCTGCGCAGGCATCGCTCAACACGTCTTCTGGCAGCGACAACACCACGGGGCCAGGCCGTCCCGACGTGGCCGTGTGAAACGCATGGCTCAGATACTCGGGAATACGCTTCGGATCGTCGATTTGCGCGACCCATTTCGCCATCTGACCGAACATGCGCCGATAGTCGATTTCCTGGAACGCCTCGCGATCGAGATGCTCACGCGCGCATTGGCCGATCAGCAGAATCATCGGCGTGGAATCCTGATACGCGGTGTGCACGCCGATCGACGCATGCGTGGCGCCCGGTCCGCGCGTGACGAGCGCGACGCCCGGTCGCCCCGTCAATTTGCCGACGGCCTCCGCCATGTTCGCCGCGGCCGCTTCGTGACGGCAAACAATGGTCTGGATGCGTTCGGTTTCGTCGTGCAGCGAATCCAGCACAGCGAGAAAGCTCTCGCCGGGCACACAGAAAACACGTTCGACACCGTGCGTGAGCAAAGCATCGACGACGAGACGCGCGCCGGTGGTTTGAGCGGTGGCGGATCCGGAAACGGGAGCATTCGGCTGCGACATTGCGATGAAGCCTCCAGGCAGTGCATGAGTGCGATGTGAGATGCAAGCATCGGCGGGACACTGGCCGATGCGGCGCTTCGACAGCTTACGCCGAGCGCGCCTGCGCTGTCACGGCGCAGCGCAACCGTCCTGCTCGCGCGTGACGTGACACGCAAATAAAAAACGCGGGCCTGATAGCCCGCGTCGTCATTCATCGTAAAGCCAGCAAACCGCGCAACTCAACACTCGACGATATTCACCGCCAACCCGCCGCGCGACGTTTCCTTGTACTTGGTCTTCATATCCGCGCCGGTCTCGCGCATGGTCTTGATCACCGAATCGAGCGACACGTAGTGGCTGCCGTCGCCGCGCAGCGCCATGCGCGCGGCATTGACCGCTTTCACCGATGCCATCGCATTGCGTTCGATACACGGAATCTGCACCATGCCGCCGACCGGATCGCACGTCAGCCCGAGGTTGTGCTCCATGCCGATTTCCGCGGCGTTTTCGACCTGCCGCGGCGTGCCGCCCATGACGGCGGCGAGCGCGCCCGCCGCCATCGAACAGGCGACGCCCACTTCGCCCTGACAGCCCACTTCGGCGCCCGAAATCGACGCGTTCAGCTTGTACAGAATGCCGATCGCCGCCGCGGTCATCAGGAAGTCGATCACGCCTTGCTGATTAGAGCCCGGCATGAAGCGCGTGTAGTAATGCAGCACGGCCGGGATGATGCCGGCCGCGCCGTTCGTGGGCGCCGTCACCACGCGTCCGCCGGCGGCATTTTCTTCGTTGACGGCGATCGCGTAGAGATTGATCCAGTCGATCATCGACAGCGGATCGCGCAACGCCAGCTCAGGATTGCCCGACAGCGCGCGATACAACTGCGGCGCGCGGCGCTTCACCTGGAACGGACCGGGCAAGTTACCGTCGGCATCCGGATTGTTGATGCCGCAACCCCGCGATACGCACGATTGCATCACGTCCCAGATCTTCAGCAGGCCCGCACGCGTTTCTTCTTCCGTATGCCAGACGCGCTCGTTTTCCCACATCAACTGGGCGACGCTCTTACCGGTCGATTCGCACAGCGCAAGCAGCTCGTTGCCGCTGCGAAACGAGTACGGTAGTTGATCGACGGCGGCCAGCACTTTCGTGTTCGGCGCGCCGGCCGTCACCACGAAACCGCCGCCCACCGACAGATAGGTCGACTCGCGCAACGTCTCGCCCTGCGCATCGAGCGCACGCAACTTCAGACCGTTCGGATGCTCGGGCAGCGCCTGACGATAAAACGAAATGTGGTCCTTCTGCACGAACGGCACCTCGTGCGTGCCGAGCAGCGGCAGCTTGCGGGACACGCGCACCGCCTCAAGCCGCTGCGCGATCGTGTCCGGGTCCACGGTGTCGGGCGCATCGCCCATCAGACCGAGCATGACGCCGCGATCGGTGCCGTGCCCTTTGCCCGTCGCGCCGAGCGAGCCGTACAACTCCACTTTCACCGACGCGGTCGCAGCAAGCAGCCCATCGCGTTCGAGCCCTTGAGCGAACATCAGCGCCGCGCGCATCGGCCCGACCGTATGCGAACTGGACGGACCAATGCCGATTTTGAAGAGGTCGAAAACGCTGACTGCCATTTACTGCTCCCTGCTATTGATAAAGTTGGTTTACCGCGCCGGCAGCGGCAAACACACGGCGAGCCACGCGGGCGGCGTCGGTGCGAGCTGAAGCGCGATCGGCGTATAGCGCCCGTCGAGGCGCGCCGCCAGATGAAACAGTTCCGTCGCGTTCTTCGGATCCCACTGACCCGAATAGCCGGGCAAGCCGGCCTCGCGACGTCTTGCATCGAACGGAACGCTCGAATGCACGAATTCTTCATGCGTCTTGCTGCCGGCCGCATACGGCGCCAGCCAGTTGAGCGCGGCTTGCAGCGAGGCGCCATCCGCGCCCTTCTCAGGCAACCAGTTGCGGTTATGGCGGCGCGCGGCGAGCGCGGCTGTCACGAGCGGCTGCAAGTCGTAGGTGACGTAATGCAGCGCGTCGCGTTCGCTGAAATCGATCGTCGAACCGTCCGGCTCGATGTTGTCGCCGATATGCTCGACGAACAGACGCTGGGCCGCATTGATCATCTTGCGGTTGTCGAGCGTGAACGCGGCCATGGCGATCAGCTTGATCCGATGGCTTTGCCAGTTGTTCCTGAACGTTCCCTTGAGCGGGCGCGGCTGCGCGTCGATTTGCCCGATGTAGCCGTTCGCGAGCTTCGTCAGGAACGCCATCGACGCATTGCGCGTTTTCACCGGCAACGCGCTCGCCGTCATGTCGTACGCGAGAATCAGTCCTTCGAAACGGGTTTCGTCGATCGGATTGAAGCTCGGTTGATAGGTCGTGACCCATGCGTATAGCAAGCGGTCGACGAGCTTGAGATAGCGGTCGTCGCTAGTGGCGCGCCAGGCAAGTGCGGCGTCGCGCAACAGATCGAGATCTTTCTCCGCTTCGACGCTCTGGTCGTAAATGCCTTCGTGCGGCAGCGTGCCTTCGGTATGCAGTTTCGCCAGCGCATGCGGCTGGTCGTTCAGATGAGCCTGCACATTGCTCACCAGCGCTTTCACCCCGGGATCGGCGTTCGTTCGTTCGCTGGTTTGCAGCGCGGGCGCCGCACAAAAATTCATCGCGGCCTGCGCTTGCCTCAGCGGCAGCAGCACGGCTGCGCCAGCCAACAGCAGCGCGCAGGCTTGCCGCCAGTTCGGCGCTCGCGTTGCTTCGGTCCGGCTTTGCATCAATCGCACCTTTCGCGCCATGCGAAACTCCTCGTTAGGCTTATTCGGTGTGTGATGTTAGCCGTTTGCGGGCACGAACGACAGAGAGCTCAGGACAGAGCCCCGCACCGCCCTGCCGCCTCTCTTCAAGACAGTGGGCGATGCGCGGCAGAGAGCCTGCTTACTCGTAGTCGGCGATCGGCACGCAGGAGCAGAACAGATTGCGGTCGCCGTACACGTTGTCTGCGCGGCCGACGGGTGGCCAGTACTTCTTCGCGATCAGCGTGGGCAGCGGATACGCCGCGGTTTCGCGCGCATACGCGTGCTTCCAGTCATTCGCGATCACCACCGCTGCCGTGTGCGGCGCATGCTTCAGCGGATTGTCCTCGCGATCCGCGCGGCCTTCTTCCACCGCGCGGATTTCCTCGCGGATCGCGATCATCGCTTCGATGAAACGGTCGAGTTCTTCCTTCGATTCCGATTCGGTCGGCTCGACCATCAGCGTACCCGGCACCGGGAAGCTCATGGTCGGCGCGTGGAAGCCGTAGTCGGCGAGACGCTTGGCGACGTCGTCGACGGTGATGCCGCTGGTTTCCTTGATCGGACGCAGATCGAGAATGCACTCGTGCGCGACCAGTCCGCCGGGGCCCGAATACAGCACCGGATAATGCGGCGCGAGTTTCTTCGCGACGTAGTTCGCGTTGAGGATCGCGGTTTCGGTCGCGGCGGTGAGGTTCTTCGCGCCCATCATCGCGATGTACATCCACGAGATCGGCAGGATCGACGCCGAGCCGTACGGTGCGCCTGACACCGCGCCGATGCCGTTCGGCGCGCGTTCATAACCCGACGAGATCTGGTTCGGCAGGAACTGCGCGAGATGCGCGCCGACCGCAACCGGACCGACGCCCGGTCCGCCGCCGCCGTGCGGAATGCAGAAAGTCTTGTGCAGATTCAGGTGCGACACGTCGCCGCCGAACTGGCCCGGCGCTGTCAAACCGACCATCGCGTTCATGTTCGCGCCGTCCACATACACCTGGCCGCCGTGCGCGTGCACGATCTCGCAGATCTCGCGGACGTTCTGCTCGAACACGCCGTGCGTGGACGGATAGGTGATCATGATCGCCGCGAGTTTGTCGGCGTGCTGCTCGGCTTTCTTCTTCAGGTCTTCGATATCGACGTTGCCTTGCGCGTCGCAGGCCACCACAACCACCTGCATGCCGGCCATTTGCGCCGAAGCCGGGTTCGTGCCGTGCGCCGAAGCGGGAATCAGGCAGACGTTACGATGCCCTTCGCCGCGCGATGCGTGATACGCGTGGATGATCAACAGGCCGGCGTATTCGCCTTGCGAGCCGGCGTTCGGTTGCAGCGACACAGCCGCGTAACCGGTGGCCGCGACCAGCATCTCTTCGAGCTGATCGATCATCTCGCGGTAGCCGACGGTTTGCTCAGCCGGCGCGAACGGATGGATCTGGCCGAATTCAGGCCACGTGACCGGCAGCATTTCCGAGGTCGCGTTCAGCTTCATCGTGCACGAGCCGAGCGGGATCATCGAACGGTCGAGCGCGAGGTCCTTGTCCGACAGGCTGCGCAGATAGCGCAGCATTTCCGTTTCCGAATGATGACGGTTGAACACGTGATGCGTGAGGTATGCGCTGGTGCGTTCGAGCGCGGCCGGCACCGATGCGGTGTTCGACGCGGCGAGCTTTGCCTCGAGTGCATCGACTTGCGGTACATCGCTGGTGAAAGCCGCTTGCGCAAAAACGGCGAGCAGATCGGCGAGATCGTGGCGTGTCGTGGTTTCGTCGATCGACAGGCCCACTTGCGTGGCGCTTACGCGACGCAGATTGATACGCTTCGCGGTGGCCGCGTCGAGCAGCGCTTGCGTGCGCGCGCCGGTGTCGAACGTGAGCGTGTCGAAGAAAGTTTCATTCGCGAGCGTGTAGCCGAGTTGCTTCGCGCCTTCCGCCAGCAACGCGGCGATGCGGTTCACGCGCAGCGCGATGGTCTTCAGGCCGTGCGGACCGTGATAGACGGCATACATGCTGGCCATGATCGCGAGCAGCGCTTGGGCGGTACACACGTTCGAAGTGGCTTTCTCGCGGCGGATATGTTGTTCGCGCGTTTGCAGCGCTAGGCGCAATGCGGGGTTGCCTTGCGCGTCGACGGTCACGCCGACGAGGCGGCCCGGCATCTGACGCTTGAATTCGTCGCGCACGGCGAGGTAAGCCGCGTGCGGGCCGCCGAAGCCGACCGGCACGCCGAAACGCTGCGTATTACCGACGGCCACGTCCGCGCCCCATTCGCCCGGCGGCGTGAGCACGGTCAGCGCGAGCAGGTCGGCGGCGACCACCACGTGGCCGCCCGCTGCATGGATTGCTTCGGTGAGCGCACGGTAGTCGCGCACGTCGCCGTTCACGCCCGGGTATTGCAGCAGCACGCCGAACGCATTCGCGTTCGCGGCTTCCGCAGCCGGGCCCACTTTCACTTCGATGCCGATCGGCGTGGCGCGCGTCTTCACCACTTCGATGGTTTGCGGCAGCACGTCGTCGGCCACGTAGAACACGTTCGACTTCGGCTTGCCGACGCGTTGCAGCAGCGTCATCGCCTCAGCGGCGGCGGTGGCTTCGTCGAGCAGCGAAGCGTTCGAGATCGCGAGACCCGTCAGGTCGACGATCATCTGCTGGAAGTTCAGCAGCGCTTCCAGACGGCCTTGCGAGATTTCCGGCTGATACGGCGTGTACGCGGTGTACCACGCCGGATTTTCCAGCACGTTACGCAGGATCACCGTCGGCGTGTGCGCGTTGTAATAGCCCTGTCCGATGTACGAGCGGAACACCTGGTTCTTGTCCGCGAGTTCGCGCAGCGCGGCGAGCGCTTCCGCCTCGCTCTTCGGTTGCGCGAAGGGGCCGAGCGGCAGCGTTTCGGTGCGGCGGATCGTCTTCGGAATGACGGCGTCGATCAGCGCTGCGCGCGACGCGAAGCCGAGAGCTTCGAGCATCGCGTGCTGGTCGGCCGCGTCCGGGCCGATGTGCCGTTCGGCGAAGGCGTCATGCACTTCGAGCGCGGCGAGCGAGAGAGGAGTGCGGTTCATCAGACGATCCGGGTGTTCGAGCTTCATGGGTGTTCCTGGCGGTGCGGCGTCCTTTTGGCATTCGAAAAAAGGACGCGCCGCACCTGTCGGGTTAAACGTAAAGGTGAATCAGGCGCCGATCGACTTGGTGTACGCGTCGGCGTCGATCAGACGGTCTTGCGTGGCGTCCGCAGCCGGCTTGATCTTGAAGAGCCAGCTTTCGTACGGCGTGCTGTTGACCGAATCAGGCGTGTCGGCCACGGCGGTGTTCGCCTCGATGATCTCGCCCGAGACCGGCGCGTAGATATCGGAAGCGGCCTTCACCGATTCGATGACAGCGACGGTGTCGCCCGCGGCAACGGTCTTGCCCAGTTCCTGGACTTCGAAGAAGACGATATCGCCGAGCGCTTCCTGCGCGTGGTCGGTGATGCCGACCGTCAGCGTGCCGTCCGCTTCGGTGCGGACCCACTCGTGCGATTCGGTGTATTTCAGATCGGCCGGGATGCTCATCGGATGCTCCTATGCGGTGTGATTCGGTAGTGACTTAAGAGAGTTGCGCACGCGCCGGTTTGCTTAAACCGCGAGCACTTTGCCATTGCGCACGAACGGCAGTTTTACCACGCTTGCAGGTACGTTTTTGTCACGAATCTGAACGTGAACGGTATCGCCCGGCTGCACGCCTTTCGGCACGCGCGCGAAGGCGATCGATTCCTGCATGGTCGGCGAAAAAGTGCCGCTGGTGATTTCGCCTTCGCCGTGCGGCGTGACGACTTTTTGATGAGCACGCAGCACGCCTGCTGCCTTGCCGTTTTCTTTCAGCAGAATCAGGCCGACGAACGCAGCCTGCGAACCGTCCGCTTCCAGCTTGCCTTTGCCGACGAAGTCGCGCGGCGAGGTGAGGTCGACCGTCCAGGCGAGGCCGGCGTCGAGCGGCGAGACGTCGTCGTCCATGTCCTGGCCGTACAGGTTCATGCCGGCTTCGAGACGCAGCGTGTCGCGCGCGCCGAGACCGGCCGGGCGCACGCCTTGGGCTTGCAATGCATTCCACAGCGCTTCGACGTGATCTGCGGGAACGATGATTTCGAAGCCGTCTTCGCCGGTGTAGCCGGTGCGGGCGACGGTCAATTCGCCGAACGGCGTGTCTTCGATGCGGGCGGCGTTGAAGGGCTTCAGCGCTTCGGTGGCGGCGCGCGCGGCCGGCACGGTCTGCCAGACTTTTTCGCGCGCATTCGGACCTTGCACAGCGACGATCGCATAGTCGCGGCGCGGCGTGATGGTCAGGCCGAAGCCGCCTTCGGCGTTGAGCTGGCCGAACCAGGCGATATCTTTATCAGCGGTGCCGGCGTTGACGACCACGCGGAAGTGGTCTTCGCCGAAGTAATAGACGATCAGATCGTCGATCACGCCGCCATTCGGGTTCAGCAGACAGGAGTACAGCGCGCGGCCGGGCGTTTGCAGCTTGGCGACGTTATTCGCCAGCGCATATTCGAAGAAAGCGCGTACGCGCTCGCCGGTGAAATCGACGACGCACATGTGCGAGACGTCGAACATGCCGGCGTCGGTGCGCACGGCGCGGTGTTCGTCGATCTGCGAGCCGTAATTGACGGGCATGTCCCAGCCGCCGAAATCGACCATGCGGGCATTGAGCGCACGATGGGTGGCGTTGAGCGGGGTGTGTTTGAGTTCGGTCATGGGGCCTCGGGCGTCTCGCGAAACAAAAAAGGCCATGCGGCGCTACGCCTCGCGGCCTTTTGGCTGCGAGCGATGCGTTGCATGGCCCCTCTGTCCTCGATACCTGAGAGATTGCGTTGCCGTGGTCACGCTGACGTGCCGCGGTGAAACGCGCGCCCCTTCGGTGGGCAGCTTGCCAGATCCGCTCGCGCTCATACGAAATGCGCGATGCAGACGGCTACTGCCGCTCTCCAGAGTGCGAAAAACCGGTGCCTCGATGTTGCTTTGGAGGCGGGTTTTTCGACGCGGTCGGTCCTTTTGCCTGAGAGTTTGCGGGTGTGCCCCTTCGGCGGCGCGGCCTGCGGTTTTCTGCGGCCAGCACGCTCTCCCGACGCGTGCGGCGAATGTACGCGAGGGCCGGGGGCTTGTCAAATAAAGGCCCGCGAGCGGCGCGGCGGTTGACGGAGCGTCTTCGCACTTGTCAAAAAAAAGCGCGGGACTTGATGCCCGCGCTCGTGCTGCTTCGGTGTGGAAGCTGGAATTGATTCTGGCGCGATTATTCGCCGATGGCGTGTGCCGCGTTGTCCAGTTCCTGATTAAGCACGCGCTGTTCGTCGCCGGACAGGCCGCCGCCGTGTTGCGCGGCCATGTCGTGCGCTTCCTGGCGGATCACGTCGAGGCGATGGTGCAGCGCGCCGCCTTGGGGCGGCGGGTAATAGCCCTGATTCACGCGGTTGTCGATCCGGCGGCTGAGATTGTCGATGCGGCCGTCGACCTGACGCAGCCGCTGATCCGCGATCTGTTGCGGGTTGGGACGAGGCGCGGGCTGGGGTTGAGGCGCCATCACACAGGCGGCGAGGGAACTGAGCAAGGCGCACGCGGCGAGCGCGCGAATAGTACGGGGCATGGACACTCCGGAAGTCATTGTCGTTTTGTGGTGCTACCCGGGTAGCAACGGATGACTACCGGGCCGCGCTGACCAGCAGCACGGCCTGATTTGTAACGTTATGTTCCTTTCGGGCTTGTCAGCGTTTTTTGGCCCGCACCGCGTGCACGGCAAGTGCAGTTTTAGGTACACAAGCCGTTCAACGCACAGGCCAAACCATCAGCGAATCCGCTCGAACGGCAGTCGGACGCCTTCTTCCGAGCTTCGGCTGGCAAGCTCGATAACCGTCATTACGTCGACGGCGTCCTGCGCGCTCACCGGGAATTTGACGCCGTTCTGGATCGCGTCGGCCACCGCGATATAAAACCCGGTGTAGTCGCCATCGCGCGTCGGCAGCTCGCGCTCGACTTCCTGATCGCCTTCCAGCACGCGCAGCGCACCTGCGGCATTGCCCGCGCCGAAGCCGTCGTCGCCCGGACGCAGGCCCGCCTTCAACTGATCTTCCTGCGTGTCGAGCCCGAATTTCATATAACTGCCGCGTGTGCCGTGGATGGTGAAGCGCGGCGCGACCAGCGCCGTCAACGCGCTGGCGTGCAGCACCACTTCGAATTCACCGTAGCCGAGCTGGATGTGCACGTAGTCGGGCGCGCCGGCGTCGTCGCGATGCGTGCGCACCGTTGCCGACACGGTTTGCGGCGTGCCGAACAGCGCCAGCGCCTGATCGATCAGATGCGGTCCGAGGTCCAGCAGCAAGCCGCCGCCTCGCGACGCCTCCTCGCGCCAGCGCTGCCGCACCTCCGGCCGGAAACGGTCGAAGTGCGATTCGTATTGCGTGATTCGTCCCAACTCGTTGCTCGCCAGCAGATCGCGCACGGTCAGAAAATCGCCGTCCCATCGACGGTTGTGAAACGGTATGAAAAGCTTGCTTCGGGCGAGCGCGATGTTGGCCAGCGTATGGGCGTCGGCGGCGGTCAGCGTGACCGGTTTGTCGACCACCACGTGCTTGCCCGCTTCCAGCGTGCGGCGCGCCAGGTCGAAGTGCGTGTCGTTCGGCGTGGCGATCACGATGCAGTCGAGTTCATCCAGCGCCAGCAGCGCGTCGAGGTCGGCCACCACCTTCGTGTGCGGATAGTCGGCGAGCGCGCGCTCGGGCTGGCTCGTGGCAATGGCCGCGACGCTCGCGCGGCCGCAGTGCTCGATCACCGGCGCATGAAAGGTCGCGCCGGCGAAACCGTAACCCATCAATCCAATCTTCAGCGATGCGGACATGCGTGTCTTCCTGCAAAAACGGCGCGCCGCTTTGCCACCGCGGCGACGGCGCGCAACACCGCAATTGTGGCATGTCCTGGAGGTGGACCGTCAGCGTCGTCGTGGGCATTGGTCGCCGTTATCCGTCAGCACAATCGTGTTAACATCGCTCCTCTCGCGCGAACCGCAGCGGGCCGGAACACCCTCGCACCGCGCGGGCCCCCGTTCCAGCCGCCGGGGCCGCGCAGCATGCCCCCGGGCCTTTGGCCGGCGATTACGCCGCCACGCCTCAACCGCTGCTTCAACCGCATTACCCATCCACAGACGATGTCCGCAGGCCTGAACCCCGCTCAAAATGAAGCGGTCCGTTATCTTGACGGTCCGTGTCTCGTGCTCGCCGGCGCAGGCAGTGGCAAGACGCGCGTGATCACTCAGAAGATCGCGCACCTGATCGAGGCCAAAGGCTTCGAGCCGCGCCACATCGCCGCCGTCACGTTCACGAACAAGGCCGCGCTGGAAATGCGCGAGCGCGTGGGCAAGCTGCTCGAAGGCAAGACGCTGACCACGCCCGGCAAGGAAGGCCGCAAAGTGCCCGTCAACCAGTTGACGGTCTGCACCTTCCACTCGCTCGGTGTGCAGATCCTGCGGCAGGAAGCGGAACATGTCGGCCTGAAGCCGCAGTTCTCGATCATGGATTCCGACGACTGCTTCGGCATGATCCAGGAGCAGGTCGGCTCGACGGACAAGGGCTTCATCCGCAAGATCCAGTCGATCATCTCGCTGTGGAAGAACGGCATGATCATGCCGGAGCAGGCCATCGCGATTGCCGCGAACGAGGATGAACATCAGGCCGCGATCGTCTACCGCAATTACGTGGCGACGCTGCATGCGTATCAGGCGGTCGATTTCGACGACCTGATCCGTCTGCCCGCCGAACTGTTCGAAAAGAACGAGCAGGTGCGCGACCGCTGGCAGAACAAGCTGCGCTATCTGCTGATCGACGAGTATCAGGACACCAACGCCTGCCAGTACGAACTGGTGAAACTGCTGGCCGGTAAGCGCGCGGCGTTCACCGCGGTCGGCGACGACGATCAGGCGATCTACGGCTGGCGCGGCGCGACGCTCGAAAATCTCGGTCAGCTCAGCAAGGATTTTCCGAAGCTGCATCTGATCAAGCTGGAGCAGAACTACCGCTCGACGGTGCGCATTCTGACCGCCGCGAACAACGTGATCGCGAACAATCCGAAGCTGTTCGAAAAGAAGCTGTGGTCCGAGCACGGCATGGGCGATACGATCACCGTCACGCCGTGCAACGACGAAGAGCACGAGGCCGAGTCC
This sequence comes from Paraburkholderia phytofirmans, assembly GCF_046028095.1. GTDB lineage: Bacteria > Pseudomonadota > Gammaproteobacteria > Burkholderiales > Burkholderiaceae > Paraburkholderia > Paraburkholderia phytofirmans_A. The sequence goes on along the minus strand of NZ_JAQQDJ010000001.1, from coordinate 189,657 downwards.
GTGGTGTTTCGCCTGTCGGCGCACAAGTTCGAGCGGCGCGCGAATTTTCGCGACTACGCGATCCTGTATCGCGGCAATTTTCAGGCGCGCATTTTCGAGCAGGTGTTGCGGCGCGAGCGGATTCCGTACGTGCTGTCCGGCGGCCAATCGTTCTTCGACAAAGCCGAGATCAAGGACATCTGCGCGTATCTGCGCCTGATCGCCAACGCGAACGACGACCCCGCGTTCATCCGCGCAATCACCACGCCGCGCCGCGGCGTCGGCAATACGACGCTCGAGGCGCTCGGCTCGTTCGCGGGCCAGGCCAAGGTGTCGCTGTTCGAGGCGGTGTACATGGGCGGCATCGAGGCGCGTCTCTCGCCGCGGCAGATCGAACCCATGCGCGTGTTCTGCGACTTCATGCAGCGCCTCACCGATCGCGCCGAAAAGGACGCCGCCGGCACGCTGCTCGACGAACTGATGGACGCGATCCACTACGAGGCCTATCTCTACGACGCGTTCGACGAACGTCAGGCGCAGTCCAAGTGGCAGAACGTGCTGGAGTTCATGGAGTGGCTCAAGCGCAAAGGCACCAAGGCTGAACCTGCGGGCGCGGCGAACGACGAAGCCACCGGCTACGACACCGCCGACGGTCTCGGCGACACCGGCAAGAGTCTGCTCGGCCTGATTCAGACCGTGGCGCTGATGTCGATGCTCGAAGGCCGCGAAGAAGACCCCGATGCGGTGCGGCTTTCGACGGTGCATGCGTCGAAGGGTCTGGAATATCCGCACGTGTTTCTGGTGGGCGTCGAGGAAGGCATCATGCCGCATCGCGGCGGCGCCGACGACGAGCCGATCGACGACGCGCGCATCGAAGAAGAACGCCGGCTGATGTACGTGGCGATCACGCGTGCGCAGCGCAGTCTGCATCTGAACTGGTGCAAGAAGCGCAAGCGCGCGCGAGAGACGGTGGTGTGCGAGCCGTCGCGCTTCATCCCCGAAATGCTGCTCGACGACGCCCCGCCGCCGACGCCCGAAGAAGCGCCGATGTCGCCGAAAGACCGGCTCGCAAGTTTGAAGGCGCTGTTGCAGAAGCCTTGAGCTGGCGCTGGAAACGTTGTGATCGCGTAGGCCTGTTTGCCGGCCGAGATATAAAAAATCCCTGCAGCGCGGTGACGCGGTGCAGGGATTTTTTACTACTGCGGCAAACGCCGCGAGTATTTTACTTCACCGCGCTGACCATGTAATCGACGGCGGCCTTCACGTCCGCGTCGGAGGCTGTCGAGCCGCCCTTAGGAGGCATCGCGCCCTTGCCGTGCAGCGCGTAGTTATAGACCGTGTCCATCGGCTCTTTCAGGCGCGGCGCCCAGGCGTCCTTGTCGCCGAACTTCGGTGCGTTCAACACGCCGGCCGCATGACAGGCCTGGCAAACCTGCTGATACAACGCCTTGCCGGCTTGCGACGCGTCCGCGCTTTGCGTGCCGCCCGCTGCCGGCGCGGCTGCTTGCGGGACGCTCGCCATGGCGGCCATCGCTGCGGCGGCCTGAGCCGCACCCGCGTCTGAAGCGCCGGCCGGCGCCGCGGCGGCAGCACCGGATGCTGCCGCCGCTGCTGCGCCCGCTGCCGGTTGAGCCGGTTCAGGGAAACTTCCGCCGGAATTGTTGGCCATGTAGGCGACCGCGCGGGCGATTTCGAAATCGCTGTAGTCGTCCGGGCTGGTGCCGCCGCGCGGCGGCATCGCGCCTTTGCCGGAGAGCGCCGTGTGCAGCAGCGTGTCGAAGCCCTGCGCGATGCGCGGCGCCCAGTCGGCGGTATTGGTGAATTTCGGCGCGCCTGCCGCACCCGACGCGTGGCACGCGGAGCAGACCGCCTTGTAGACTTCCTCTCCGCTCTTGTAGACGCGCGGCGCGTTGGCGTCGCGAATGTCGACCTGGGCGAACGGCTTGATGCGGGCGGTGACCTCGGCTTCGGAGAGAGAGTCGGTGCCGGCGCCAGTGCGCGTCGAATTGTCGACGTAGATCACTAGCAGAACGATGATGACGATCGGTACCGCAAAACTGGCGATGATCGCGGCGACGAGCTGGCCGGGGGTTTTGATCGGGGCTCCGTGTGGTGCTTCGCTCATGCTTGTCTCGTCTCCGTGGGTATGTGAGCGGTACAGCGTGACGGCAACTTCTTGTTCTTTAATCAGCCACGGACGATTATAGACGGAACATTTCGACGGCGGCGAGGGGCACGGCGCGGTGTTCAGCAGGCGTTTACCCGCATCGCGCAGGTTGTCGGAAAGGCCTCGAAGACCGCCATGCAGGCCGTCCGGTGGACGGTATGGTGGAAACCGGGTATCCTTTCGGTCTCGCTTTGGCGTCGCATCCGTTCTGGTGCCGCGCTTTCGTGTGAAGCGCCCGTAGCTCAATGGATAGAGTACTGCCCTCCGAAGGCAGGGGTTGCTGGTTCGATCCCAGCCGGGCGCACCATAAAGAATCGATCTCGCTCAAGGGCTTACGCAATGTGGCGTTTCGCCACTGATGTCGTAAACGACATCAGTGGGTAGCACGAAGAGCTACAAAAAATCCCTTCTTAGACTTTCTCCTCAGTTTGTCCGCAACTCGGACGACGCGGCAAGAAGAGGCGCTCCGGCTCCCGACCTCGCGCAATTATCACACCCGTCTCGGCGTGTGCCTTTCGCTGGGCTCTCTCTGCGTTTTTGCGCCGCCCCAAGGATTTGACTTTTCCACGCATGCGCTCGATTACCCTCCTGCGCGCGGGATAAACGCCTGCATCACAGAGCGCTTTGTGCTCACTCAGGTAGATTTGGTCAAACACGTCCATTGCCTCCTTTCGACCCGATTTAACGAGTTCGCGGCCGCTCTGAACCAAAAGCGCCTGTTCGCGAGGGAAGTTTTCCCGAAGAAACTTTGACGAAACCGCAAGACACTTCGCCGCTTCGGTCGCGTTCCTGATACGGCCGTCACGCATCAATTCATAAAGCTCCTTGCGGAGTTCGTCTCTCGGCCGCTTGGCGCCCTCCCCACCACTGGCAATTAGGCGACGGTCCTGACATTGCGGTGCCGGTCGAAGCGAAAGCATGACCTTGTTGCCGAGCAAGATGTCCGCGATGGCGCAGCCGCAGCAGTAGGCGACGAGCGCCAGCCGCGGGAGGCACATCTGGATTTTTCCTTTGACCCACCCGTGCACTTGCGATTTGTTGACACGGAGGTGAGCCGCGAAGCGTGCGGACTTTCCGTTGAAGAGAGTGTCGACGGCGTGCGTAAGGAAGGCAGACTGAGCGGACGCCGAATACCCAGCGTCGGGAAAGACGACCGAGTCGTCAAGGAGTTCCGCAATAAGACGAGCGCTTGCGACCTCGTAGTCTGACGCTGGTAACAGCTCGGCCGATTCCGTCAATTTGATGGTTGACGTGACCTCGTCGGCTGGGCCGAAGACCATGGGTCGCCGTTTCAGTTTAGGGAGGTTGACCAGTTTCAGCCGGTGCAATGGGCACGCTGCAACCGCATCAATGCTCCAAAGCAATCGGTCATAACAGTCGCGCTCTTTTTGCACATCGTCCCTGTAGCAACTCGGGCAAAAGCGTCGCCTATCAGACAGCAGCAGAAATGGCGAGACGAGTTCTTTGAGCGGCAGCAGCGTACAAAGCTGAAGGTTGGTGCGCAAGGTGAGGCGGTTCAGGGTGTGAGCCCATTGATACGCCTGCTCCGTGGCGCTCGTGACTTTGACGCTGTAATCAGCACGTCCAATATCGCGGGCCATCCGGTCGCTGCTGACGCCAAAAAGCTCCTCGGCAGCGGGTCCGATGATTCGATTTGTCAGCGTCCAGCGCGCCATGTCATGCGCGTTGCTTAAACGTGCGATATAGCTCCCTAGGTGCTCGCGGTCATCACCTGAGCATCCGTACGGTGGAAGGCTATAAAGAATTGACCGCGGCGGCGCGTCTTCGGGCCAACCGCCGGGCAACTTCGTACGGAATGGACTTTTCATCGGCGGAGCCCTCCCAAGTTATTGTCGCGATTCTGGTGGCTCCTCGCCGCGAGCATCGTGAGCAATTCGGCCTCACTCGGATATTCAATCGGGTGCTCCGATGAGAGGTAGGGTTTGACGTTCTGCTCACCGGACAGCGTTTCGAGCGCAATGGTTTCGTATTCGGCCGTGGTGGGTAACGCGTCCCAAATGTATCTGTCCTCCCACGATTTGCTGCCCTCAGCGGCGCACTGGGTGACCGCTTCAATCAGGGCCTTGGCGGCATAGCCGGGCATGCCGAGGTGCGCGTAGAAAAGCTTCTCAATGTACTTCTTGAGGTCGACTTTGAAAGGCAAGGGGATGTGTGGCTCGAATTCCTTGATGAACTGCGTGAAAGCGTCGAAGTCTTTCTGATTGTCGTAGTACCGGTCGAAGCGGACCACACTGATGCGGCGAGCGAGTTGACCGCTGGCGCGAACGAGTTTCTCGGACCCATAGGCGCCCACGAGCAGCAGGTTCAGACCGCTGCGGTTAGCGAGGGACTTGAGAAGGTTTCCGTATTGCAGGGGTTCCGTTCTCGAATCGGTGAAGTGAACTGCTTCATCCAGTATGAGATGACGGACTCTCCGATAGCGGAGAGCGCGTTCGAAGGTGAGCCGATAGCTCCGTACACTGTTGACTTTTCCACTAATGCCGGTCTGGCCGGGCATATCCGGAGACAGTGCATGAAGGTCTTCAGAGAGGTGATGGTAAAACAGCCGCCAGTTGAATTCCTTCCCGTCTGCGGCGTCGATTTCACTTAAGACGACGGGAATCACGCCGGGGTTCTCGCGAATTTCGACGTCGTAGAGCTTGAGCAGCGTCTCCGCCTCGAGGGCGGCGAAAGTTGATTTGCCGACACCCGAGGGACCCGTGACCAAGGTAACGGAGAGACCGGCACCGGGAATCATGTGCCGTGCGACTTCGCTTACGACGTTCGTCAGATTCCGGTGCATAAAGCGAAGCGACTTCAGATACTCCCCTTTTTCACTGGGACTTCCGTGCAAGGCTTGGTCATAGCTGATAGAGCTCATAGAACCTCCTGATTTAGACGGGACGGGACGTGGGAAGGCTGTCGTAATTCAACTTGAGACGACCTTTCGTCGGCTTCGGCAAAGGGATGCGCAGAACACTTTCGTCATCCGGCGGGTCGATAGCTGCGGGCACGGTGATGGGCATGTCGAGGCTTGCCTCCTGCTGGGTTTTGTGGTCTTCAATGAGAAGCGCATCGCCATAGACCTGGCGCGTGGCTGCTGTCAGGGACGCTGCTTCGGGCAGAATGTGGTCACTGATGACCGCATAAAGCACTTCCTCCAGCTTTTCATCGGGTTCTCCGTGCATCCGCATCCGGACCTCGTACACGACATAGCCCCATTCGACGTAGGTCAGCTTGCGGTACTTCATGAGGAGCTTTGACCGGCAGCGAACCCATTTGCCGTTGAGCAGCGCGTAGGCAACGCTCACGTCCCACATGTCGATGAGAACTTCAAGGTTCTGCGGACGTACCGACCTGTCGGCAAACTCATCGGCCCAATACCAGACGTGGCTAACCTTTATGCCCATCTGTTTGTCGAGCTTTCGGGTGTTGCCCTTGGAAGGCGGGACGCATGTCAGGATGTAAAAGTACGAATCGTACGGAGTCAGGCGCGCAAGGCGGCGGCCGGTCGCGACAAATCGACGATGCATGTACTCGATAGGCGCGTGGTCGTGAGCTGGATGAATCCGTTGGTTGTAATCACGGAAGAAGTACTCATCAAGAAGGCCATGCAACTGCGGGAAGCTCAAAAGGTCGGCGCGAATCGGGTCGACGGACCGCGTAACCGTGCGGACGTTGCGCAGCGCCTTGGTGTTGCCAACGAGGTTGTGAATGAGTTCAGTATTGGTCGTGCCGAACAGCCTTTCCATCACTGCCCCGAATCGCGATTCGTGGGCGGGGCGGAACTGCAGTGTGATATGGAGCAGGTCGCATAGGCGGTCGAACGCCGCAGAATGGAACTCCTTTCCGTTGTCGACCACAATCACCGATGGTGTGCGTTTGAACACGCGCACCATCGCTCGAATTGCCATCATGCAACTGATAGTGCTAGGCGCATGGATTGACAGGTAAAACGCGAGCACCGCCCGCGTCTCTGCGTCCATCACAATCGTCAGCCACGGCCGCTTTCGGAAAATCCTTCCGCCTTTTCCCCGGATGCGGATGAAGACGTCGAGCTTCGTGTGGTCGATATGGACCCGGTGGAATGGGCGACCCCCGTGTATCTTGTCTTCGAGATAGAGATACCAGGTGGCTGGCTCTTCGTTATAGACGACCCTGCTGCCACGGCGCGCTTTTACGTCCATGAACATCCTGCGGTGTACGTAAAAGGTCTTTCGAGAGACAAGCGGCATCTTGGCTGAGGTGCTCAATTCCCTGTATTTCCGGTATGAGGCCCGACCGCCCGGATTGGAAGGGTTGTTGCCCCATTCCGTCGCCTCGCGAATCAGTTCACGCTGTCTTTTTGAAATCTGGCAACGCCCTCCGCTTGGGACCCTCGGCGTTGCAGCCCTTCGCCGGGCAGACGCTGAGTCGCCAGCGTCACGAACAGCCTTTCGTATCCGTTGGAGCTGCCTCTTCGAAAGGTTGCAACGAACCGGCTTGCCGAGCTCGATGTCCCGAATCATGAGCAGCCGATTTCTCCCCTCGATAATCTGATACTCGGTCAGGGCATCGATTTGGGCGAGGCGCTCGTCAGTCGATGGTTGGGATGAAAGCAGAACCACGTCCCGCTGGAAGATTGCCCGTTCGAAATCGGCCACCGGCATCAGAGAGCCGTTGCGGGACTGCTGGTCAAAGAAATGCACCGAGTCCGAAGTTACGACGGAGATTTCGAAGACCTCCGTGCGGCCCTTGAACATGAATTCGGTGCCCATGTCGACGGAGAATGAGACTTCGTCGCTGACACCTTTTGGAGCAGGCCTGTTGAGCTGAAGAGCATCGAGTTGCGCTCGGGAATTGCAGACGATGACATCCTGCGCTTCGCTCAGGTCGTCATACTCTAGGTCGACGAATAGATGTTGGTCAGCGATTGCCTTGTAGACGTCGTCGACGAGGAATGCATCTGGTGGAGTCTCGACGAGGAGCGGCTCGCCCCATGGCGTTTGCTCGGGATAGGCGCGCGTCAAGAGGAGGCCCAATGTCATCGGGCATGCTTCGGTTGTAATCTTTTGAATCGCGCGCCAGGCACTGTCGGTCAGCGGGGCGCACTTGTCGCACAGGTAGTCCTCGAGGAACTCCAGGTTCGACACGAACGTACTACCGTTTTCATTCCCCGAACGCAGACAGAAGGTTATGCCCATACTGGCAAAGTGCCTCTCCCGCTCCGGGCATCGCCACGTTCCGTCATCATCCTTGAAGAAGCGCCTCGGATATTTTTCAGCAAGACTCTCAAGGTCCTTTTCGGTCTTCCATTCGTCGATGTAAATCCCGTAAGGAGTCAGCCGAAGGATGTCGGGCGTGTACGGTGTCGGCGCCTGATAGTACGAAACGGTGCCATCAGAGTGCTTGCGTTCCGTTTCGACGGTCAACCTGACTTGGGGCGGCTGACAATAGTACTCGCGTGTTGTGCCGTCGAATTCGTACCTCACGACGGCGCCAAACTCGGGTTTGCGGCTTTCTGTTGCCACCCGCCGTCGCATCTTGCGCGACGTGTAGTAAGAAATGACGTTGCCGCGCCGCGACTGGACCTTTCGCGACGGACCCTGGTTGCGGGTCTCCCAGACATAGACCTGCCCCTCAAGAGGCGTTCCCCACCGTTCGAATTCCTGTCGCAATTCGACGTCAGTGTAAGGCGGCGGCGCGGTTCCGAGTGGGCTCTCGTTGCACCAGGAGCTTTCCATTTGCTGCCATCTGGATTTCAGCGGGGTGACGGCAGGAAGGTTGATTGACATGGCCTTCTCCTATCATGCGTTACGGTCGATGCGGAAGCGCGATGCCGGACCCGCCGTTTTGGACGGTTCCTGCCCTACCAATCCATAGCGGTAGCGCCGAAGAAGCCGGGCAAAAGCATGCGTAGCGGGCTGGTCCATGGTCGAAGTCACCGGGCGCAGACGCACAAAGACATCAGTCCATTGGTATCGGAGCTCGATAAGCGACCTGACCGCATTGGCGCGCGCTTCGTCCCACGGTTTGATTTTTTTCGCCAGTTCTGCGGCCAGCCATCCGTCGATTGAGCTCCTGATTTCGTCGGGACTTCGGGCGCGCAGGGAGAACGCCCAGTTCTTAAAAGTCCGGTTTGTGGACACCAGGCAAAACGGACTATTGGGCCGGAAGATGCTCGACCAGCTGAGGACCGCATCCCCCGGTTGCGACCAGTCGGGCGCGAGAAGAGAGTCCGTTGTGATAATGCTCACCTCATAGACTTGTTCCTTGTCCCAGCGCCTGACCAGCAGCGGCTTCTCGGGTACGTACGTCTGACGGGGCACGCGCTGCGGCGGCGAAGTGAATAGCGTTGATGTGCGGAGGCTAATGTCGGACTTTGCTGCCGCGGCGCTTTTGCAGAGGCGCCTGATGCTTCGTGGACATTCCCCCGGCTGTCCTTTGACAGTCACAAGAACCTGCGACTGAGAGTGGGATGCCGACTGCGAGTTCGAAGGCATTCCGCTCTTGCGTGCAGACCGAGCCGGAGGAAGGTGCAAGGTACGACGGACGACCGTCGCCTCATCTCTAAAATGCTCAAGGCCGGCGAGGAGCCGGTCGCAGTCGTCGGAAAAATCTTTAACCTGTTGCGTATGCATGTGAGCTCCTTGGCAATTCCTAAAAAAAGTCGTCAGCGCTCCTCGCATCTGTCAAGTTGACAAACGGCGAAAAAATGGTTTGCGCTGACCCATCCCGGGCAAGGGTGTGCCAGGTGGAATACGCTTAGTACAACTATCCATAGAGGCCGTTCAGGTCAAATCAAATGATTACCCGTCAGGTCCAAAACCGAAGGTTGGGGGCGGCTTTGCCGGGGGCGTTCAGGGGAATGAGGGGACTGCGGAAGGGGCCAAACGGGGGGGTGGCGGGGATGCGTAAGCAGCTCGATGGCGGCTGAGAAAAGTGGGGGCGGATATTCTTTCGCTGCCGCCGCCGGCGTCGGAAGCGTTCCGGTCCGGCGGGAGGGGGTAAATACGGCGAGATTGGATGAATTTGCAAGAAGTTAATGGTCATTTCGCGTGAATTCCACGTTCGTTGCAGACGTGCGAACTCCTTTGACCATCTCTGTGACCCGTGAGAGAATTACGGTGCTAGTCGTGGTTCTCTTATCGGGGCCACAGGGGGTCGCTGGTTCAAGTTCGCTTGGGCTTCGCGACCCCCTTCTTATTTGTGCTGACAAATAAGAAGCCGGTCGCTTAGCCAAGTTGGGGTTTCCTGGTTGGCTGATGTATTCGCTAGTCGCGGCTCCTTAAGGGGGTGTCTGGTACAAATCATACGACGTTGGCTTCACCATGAAAAGCCATTTTTGGGAAAATTTGTGGCGCCTAAAACGGGTTTGGCGGCACAATAATCTAAAATTCAAAGCAATACGCTGTGTATATTCCGTGATAGCAGGTGTATCGTTTTAGGGTTACCTAAAATTTGCGTGAATGGCAGGAAACGCCCAATAGTGAACGACGAGCGGACCAGCTGTAGCCACCTATAGGTAAGCATTGCTACGTAAATTGACGGGGCCGTTCAACGTAATTCTCATGAGCCGTCTAGCGACACTTCGTCTTGCGGCCAAAGCTCCCAAGCCATCATTTGGGTCAAGAAGCAAGAGGTGCGGTAGCAACTCCGGGCGATAGCGCGCGTTGTTGTGGTCAAGAATAATGAAGCAACCCTGCCTGTGTCTGGCGATGTGCCGTTCCATTTCAATCGCGCGGCAGGGTGGGCTGTTATAGCTGGAGGCGTACCCGATAGTTGCGTCGTCTACGCGATTGGCCAATGGCGGCGGAAGCATTTCAACGCACGCATCTAAGCCGAGATAAAACGTCCACCAGGTGTTCAGGACAATTTGTATTTCGGAGTACGGCTCCAGGAGCTCTGCGAGCAGACCTACATGCTCCAGCGCCGCGTGACCGGTGGTGACCACCGACGGTGTACAGCCCTCGCCGTACATCACATGGTCGGGATGTAAAACACCGTCGAAGTTCAAATAGATGACCATTTTGGGGTCCCATTTAATGGATTCAGGCCACCTTGTTTGCAATACCGTCCGCCGACAGCAACCTGAAAATCTCGCTGCTGAAGTGTCCTATGAGGTCGGGCCGCAAGTAATCTACGAGTACTGCTCTCAAGGTGTACTCGAAGGGGATTGCACTCCTGGATGCGTCTACGATGGTCAAACTGTCCGGACAACGACGATGTATGTCCGCACGTAGAAAATCGCGGCGCGTTTGTTGACCCGGCTTTCTCCTGTGCATACGGTTCCCTGGGGTTGTGGCACCGATGGTCCTGGCGGCAATTTCATTTGGCAGCATCTGAACTAGACGGCGGTAGCCGAAATCCGCGACCCACCAGCTATTGAGAACAACTGCCAGTTCGGGTCTGGTCACGACGATTTGAGCAATGTTCCTCGAAAGACCGAACTCGGATGCTGCTGCCGAGTTCTCAAGTTGGTAACGTGTAATGGGCTGCGAACGTCGAGGAAATAAAACGCCTTCGACGCCTAGATATAGGATGGAGGTCATGACCGGCTTCGCTGAAATTTTGCTGCGTTGGCAGCACGCGCCCGAAGGTAAGTCGGCTTGCCGCTTTAGAATGAGCGGAGGCGCGAGTGAGGCTCTCAACGTTGAGATTTGACTTGTAGAGAGCTTGTGTGCGTTTACACACACCAAAATAGTTCATGCAAACGCAAATGCAAGGAAAAGTTGTGGAAGGCGTGGATGCCACGTGGGCGAAGCTCGTGTCTCGCGCGGTTCGCGTCGCGCTAACTCGACAGGACGTGAGCTATGCGCAACTTGCAGCCGAGCTTACGCGGCTAGGTGTGCCCGAGTCCGCACGTTCGGTTGAAGGAAAGGTTCAAAGAGGTACCTTCCGCTTCAGTTTTTTCCTGCAGGCACTATCGGCGTCCGGCGCGGACTGCCCGGTTGCCTGGGCACGCGTCATGGCTAGGCGAGGCACGTGGGAAGAGCGCGCGACAGCAGTCTTTCAGGACGCATTGGCCCTTCAACCATGGCTAAGCTGGCGCCAGCTCGCGCAACGACTGGCGGAGATTGGTGTTGAGGTGCAGCCGGATGTGCTCGGTGTTCAGGTCGCCGAAGGTACGTTTTCCGCCGCTTTTTTCTTTCAGTGCGCGGCGGTCTGCCGGTTTGAAGGTATCCATCTCTTCCTCGACACCTCTTCGTTGAACAGCGCGGCGCTCGCGGGCAAGCCTCCTGGCTGAATAGAGCTAGCCAAACCTCTTGCAAATGTGCATCCGGCGGCTATAGTGGATTTTGCGTGTAGAAACACACGCGAGATTGCAGGCCAAAAAGCAAAATAACAACAGCCTCGCGCTGATTGTCCAGGTGACGTCGCAGTCCTCTAGCCCCATCTACCAATGCGGCTTCGAACCGGACGGTCGTCGTCGCCCCAGCCGCCCAGGTGATGTTATGCCTGTCTGGAAAGCCGCGCCGGTATCCGTCGAGCCAAGAATTGACCTCTTGCAATGGCGGGTGATGGTAATAGTGCCCGACGGCACTTTCCATTTTGTTGGACTAAACGCGGCCACGTACCGCGGCCGCGTCAGCTCGGAAATCGAGGAGTTCGACACCGATACTAGTGAAGGGCGCACGCGGTCCGGCCGTGTCTATCAACTGCTCGGCAGCAGCGGCTTTGCGGGTGTCGCCGAGTATGTTTGGGCAGAGTGGTGCGCCGTCAATCAGGTCGATAGCTACATTGACATGGTCCAATGCGGCTCGACCGAAGGCCAACTGGTCGACGGTCGCAGACCATTCGGACGGGTTTCCTTCAACATGGCCAACGGATGTCGTCATCATCGCGAACACCCGCGCGCGCTTGGCGTTCGCGATTTCGACGCGTCCTACCGAATCGATTGTCACGGAGCCCCAGAGCTTCGGCGGACTTTCACCGTCCGGGGGGTAAATCTTGACTGACTCAAGGCGATGAGGGAGCAATACATGCTCACCTGAATTCAAGGCGGCCGGCAAATCGCCATACAGCGCAATGCCGGCCATTTCCGTTCCATGGCCATCCTCATCATGCTTCGGCCAATCCGGATGGTACGTATGCACGTCGTGCGCATGAAGCGCCTGCTCAAGTAGCGGGTGGCCGTTGTTCACACCCGTATCCAGAATGCATACGTGCGGCGCGTCGGCTGGTGCGGCAGTCGTTCGGTCCACCAGGTCGACAATCCAGTCGGCCTGTTCGGCAGGCGTGAGCTCGCTGACGAAGAACTCGGCATTCGGCTCAACAAAGCGGAGTTCCGCAATTAGGTCGAGCAGGTCGATAGCTTGCTGAAACCCGACCCGACTCCCATACGCCGCAACCACCAGCCTGCCTGGAAACTGGACGTATCCGGGGGCGACGTCAATGCCCACCTTAATTGCCTCCGATTTGAAGTCAGAGACAACCGTGTCGGCCTTACCTGCCGTGTGTCGCAGCCAGACCTGAAACCAATGCTTTTCATGGTCTTCGGGAAGTTGGGCTGCATCAGTCCAGAGTTCGGAAAACGCCGCGCGCCGGATGTTTTCAATCGCATTCACCAGCGACGCATTCTTCGGCTTGCCGCTCTTCTTGCTGTTTTGCTCAATGTATTCGGTGATGCGCTTTACAAATGCGGACAGCCTCCCGTCTGGCACCTGCAACACGACAACATCGTGGTCATCGTGGGGAATGACTGCCAGGAGTTGAATACCGTCTTTTGCCCACTCCACGCCGGCGTAGTCATAAGCGTTTCGTGGTTTGAATTCGACAGCGACGCGAATGCCCCGACGTAGCGGCAGTCCTAGCTCGTCGCGCAGCTCTTCCAGTTCTTCGATGTCGCCGCCAAGCTCTTCAATCTGCTTAAGCAGGCGTTCCCCACGGGCGCCGCGGTCCGCGCGCTGCGGAGCTGGTTCTCGGATAACGTTTAGCGGAGAGCGAAATTTAACCCCCGTCACGTATCCTTCGACGGACAGGTGACTTTTAAGTTCGTCTGCCATTCTCTCAAGCTCTAATTTGTCTTATTAACTTAAGAGTCTACAGTACTTTTTGCCGCCTTTTACGCTCGGAAGTCGTGTCCCTGTGTACGTTCTTCTAGGTGCCGGGCAACACTGTCGTGACTGACGATTCTCGTCCCTTCCATGACAGCGTCCTTTAGGGCATCGAGGCAAGCTTTGACGATGTCAGCGTGAGATTCACCGCGGCCAATTTCAGCAAGACGCCGAAAATCTATCTGCGGCGTGACGAATGTGCCGAGACTGTTCTTGAGTAGAGCTTCAATCTGATGCTCGTCCGGAGCTTCATACTTGATTACGTCATCAAACCGACGGAACAGCGCCGTGTCTAGGTCTTTTCCGTGATTTGTAGCCGCAATTAGAAGGCTGTCGGACGTATCTTGCTCGATAAGCTGCAGGAACATGTTGAGCGTGCGCCGCATTTCGGCCACGTCATGCTGGCTACCGCGTTGCAGCCCGAGTGAATCGAACTCGTCAAAAAAATAGACACCGCGCGTCGACTTCAGCGCTTCGAACACCAGACGTAGCTTCGACGCGCTCTCACCCATGAACTTGGTAATGAGACTGTCAAACCGTGCGGTGAAGAGGGGGAGGCGCAACTCGCCGGCCAATGCGGCGGCCGTCATGGTCTTGCCTGTGCCCGGCGGCCCGACGAGAAGCAACTTTCTGCGTGGGCTCAGGCCGTGACTGTGCAACTGTTCGTGATGGCGTTGCTCGCGGAGCACCCGATTTAACTTTGTGCGAACAGAGTCCGACAACACCATCTGCTGCAAATGCTCGTGCGGATACTGTGCCGTCAGAAGCTCAGCGAGCTCGCCCTTCGGCTGGGCGAGCGGAATCGGACGCTGACCAACCTTGCCGCTCACCGAAGAAAGACCCGGCTTCTTTCCAGCCTTCGCAGCGTCGACAAGGTCGCGCAGCTCTGCCGCCAGCTTCGTGTGGCCACGATGCGCTTCGTCCGCGGCCATCTGCATGGCGACCGCGAAGAAATGCTCGTGGTTGTCACCAGCATATGCGCGCAGTAATGCCTTCACTTGGTCGGAACGTGCCATCAGGAACCTCTATATGTCTTGGTGCGGAGTATAGACTTCATGCCGAATTGTTGGTGCTATTATAGCAACTTGATGCCATTACAGCACTGACGTAGAAATGTTTCCTCCACGAACGCAGGGCGAGCTGATTAAGTGGGCGCGCGGCAACAGCACTCAAGCTGAGTTCGCAATCGCTCACAGAGTCGACAAGTCGGCCCTTTCCCGGTACGAATCCGAAAAGCTCGGGGCTCCAACGCGGCTGATTAACGACTGCCTGTCGCAGCTTGCCGACTTCTTGATGGCCAACCCAGCCGCGACCAATGGAATCAAAGGCGCCTTGGACAACGCAAGGAAGACGGTAACGTTGCTCGAAAGCCTCGCCGGAGTTGACGCCTAGGTGAAGGCACGATACTGTATGTATATACAGTAAATACTGGGTTGGCTAGCCCGGTAGACACGATTGGCCGAGAACAACTACATATAAAGAGCAGCGCTATATATAGACGGGCGACCGAAGTACGTTACGGGTTGGTGATGGCTGCAGTTTTGGCGCTTTGACAGAATAAAATCGGCTGACTAATGCGGTTCAGCCTTGCCAGGCGGGACCTTGGGAGAAATGCCCAATGCGACACCTGTGGAGTGCACTGAGGTAGATGTGCGACATGGGTAGGGTGCGCACGTCTTTAAAGCTGCCTTCCCAAGCGACCGTTTCCCGCTGAAATCCGGGCGAAAACCTCCGAAAACGACGCGGGTAGGGTGTACTTGGCGACATCAGTAGCGTAACGACACACGCAATATGCGCTAAGCCCTTTTGTTTTTTACGGTCCGATCGTGTTCAGACGAGTGCCGCCTAAGCCCCCACATTCCTGCAAATAGTCGTTCGGCGACGCCTTACGCACGCTCGCATGCGCTCTGCAGATTCGTCCGAAAACGTCCGCTCTATTTGTGCCGCAAATTAAGAATCGGACGTTTGAAGGTCTCCATGCGGACATTTCGCATAGCCCCATCCTATCCCCTTAATTAGCATATTTTGCTCATGCAATTTGCATCGCGCGTGAATATTCCCGGAGCGGCATTTCGACATCGCTTCACTGATTAATAAGGTGACGCGATCTATCCGCGCGCCAATTGTTTTATTGCAGGTCATGTATAAAATAACCCGGCTAATTTTAACTGCATCGATCATGATGCTATCCAATCTCGTCCACGCGCAATTGGCGGCTCCTCAAACGGGCGCAAGCGAGTTTGCCGGCCCCTATGTGGGTTTCAAGTTGGGTGTGAATATCTCCGATGCCTCAGGCGTCGTCAATAAAGCATCGCATACCACGGTTTTTCCGGGTTTCACGGCGGGATATAACTTCGACGTCGACCGCTTCGTCGCAGGCGCTGAAGTGTTTGCCGATCTGCATCACGGCTCGACAACCTATAAAGACGGCGGAATCGATGCGAAATTCGGCATGCCATTCAATCAACTGATGCCATATGTCCGTATTGGACTGACAACGGATTGGCCGGACGTACGCCCTCACTGGGGTTTAGGCGTCGAATATAAATTTGCCAAACACATGAGCGCGGTGGGCGAATGGACAACCGATACCAGCAATCACGACGGCACCCGAAGGACGAATAACAGTTTCACAATCGGCGTGCAATATCACTTCAACTAACGCGCTGAATTCGCGGCTACTTGGCTAACCGATTAGTTTGAACAACCGCCGTCACCGCAACAAGGTTGTTGAAAGCGCCCCCTGCCGTTAGAATCCCCCGGTCATTGGGGAGTAGCCTTCCTTCATCCTTTGAAGGAGAGCGCGTCAACATACTTGGCCTGCGGGTCATGGCGCGTTCGACCGGGTCGGTTTGGCGAGACCATTGACGCACTGCCTCGTTCTGGTCGGACGGGCGGCGGTGCGTCATTGGTTTGTCATTTACGTCCGACCGCGGAGCAGCCCTGTGAAACATCGTCGTAACTTGCCAGTCTCCCCTACTACCCGTCCGCCGCGCGGCTGCCTTTGCGTGATTGCGGAGCGCCGCGCATGACCGGTCTCCTGTTCGAACTTGCCATCATGCTCGTCGTCATTCTGGTGGCGGCCGAGCTCTTCACCAATGCACTCGAGCATCTGGGTGAACGCCTCAAGATTTCCGAAGGCGTGACGGGTTCACTATTCGCCGCCGTCGGCACCGCGTTGCCCGAGACGCTCGTTCCGCTGCTCGCGATCGCCAGCGGCACGACGGATAGCGCGGTCAATCAGGAGATCGGCGTCGGCGCGATTCTCGGTGCGCCGCTGATGCTCTCCACCCTCTCCACGTTCCTCATGACGCTCGCGATTCTCGGCTCGCGCGGCGCGCGCGGCTGGGTCGCGCCGGAGCGCACGGGCTTCACGCGCGACCTCAACTATTTCCTATGCGCGTTCGTGCTGGCAGCGGCCGCGATGTACGTGCCGCATGAGCAGATGATCGTGCGCGCGCTCTTCAGCGTGGCGCTGGTCGGCGTGTACGTCACCTATGTGGTGATGACCTTCCGCGCATCGAATGACCTGGTCGATGCCGGCCACGGCACTGAAGCGCCGGGCAAGATGCTGATCTCGCGCCTCGGCGTGCCGACGAACCTCGCGACCATCGTGGTGCAATTGGCGCTGGCCGTCGCGTTGCTGGTGTGGGGCGCGGAAGGCTTCATCCATGGTGTGCGCGGCGTGTCGCAGGCGCTCGGCGTGTCGCCGCTGCTGCTCTCGCTGCTGATCATTCCGATCGCCACCGAACTGCCCGAGAAGGTCAACAGCATTCTGTGGATTCGCCGCGGCAAGGACACGCTGGCGTTCGGCAACATCACCGGTGCGATGGTGTTTCAGGGCACCCTGCTGCCCGCGATCGGTATTTTGCTGACGCCGTGGGTGCCGCGCATCGAAGTGGTGACCGGCATCGTGATCACGCTCGCCGCCGCGGCGTGGCTGCGGGTCAATGTGCGTGAGCGCGGCGTGCCGGTGTGGGCATTGCTGGTTTGCGGCGTGCTCTATGCCGCGTATCTGGCGATTACGCTGAGCCGCTAGACGAGCCGCCGGCGACAGGTGAAAACAGTCGCGAAAGGCCGCTTGTCCAACGGCCTTCCGCGTTGCAGGCTCAGTTCGCCCGGGTCGTTGTCGCCGCCGCGGCCGTTGTCGCGCCGTCCGGCTTGAACACGGTTCTCCAGTCATCTTTCATATCGACGACAAGCCAGCCTTTTGCGCCGGCCTCGTCCAGACCTTTGTCGAGCTTGCCGCTCTTCGCCGCGCGGTCGTAAGCGTATTCGCGCTCCGCGTCCGTGTGATGCACGAGCGCGGCGAGCCGCGGGCCGTCGCCTGCCGAGGCCCACTCGAGCATCGGCGCGTCGCCATCCGCGTTACCGAACGCGATCACCGGACGTCTGCCGATCACGCGATCGATGGCAAGCGGTTTGGCCGAGCCGTCGAGCAACGTGTCGACCTGCGCGAGCCGCGTCAGCGAAACCGCACCGTTGCTCTGGCCGTACCGGTATTTGACGGTGCTGCCGATCACCTGCTCGGGCGGAATGCCATACATGCGCTGGGCCACGTCGCGGACGAACTCGGCGTCATCGCCCGTCACCAGATAGGTCTTGAAGCCATTCGCGCGCAGATAGGCGAGCAACTCGAGCATGGGCTGATACGCAAGGTCGGCATAAGGCCGGTTGAAGCGCGGGTCGCTCGCGGAATCGAACCATTCGTGCACGAGTGCGGCGAACTGATCGCCCGTCATGCCGGCGTGGGCCGCCGCCAACACCCGCATAGAGCCGCTGTCACCGCTTGCCGCCACACTCCTGAGATTGCCTTTGAGGATCGAGCGGAACGGTTCCTGGCGCTTCCATTCCGGATGCCGTCCGGCCACCGTCTTCACACGTTGCAGCGCGAACACCAGTTGCACCGAGGCGGGCTGCTCAGGCCACAGTGTGCCGTCGTTATCGAATACGGCGATCCGGTCGGCACGCGGGATGAAATCCTTGGACTCGGGCGTCGTCACCAGCGTCACGAAGTCGACGATCGAGCGTTTGGTCTTCGTATCGTTCCATGATGCCAACGCGGCGGCCGTCGATGCGCCGGTCTGCGACACGCCGTCCTGGCGCGGCGTCACGGAACAGGCGGAAAGAAGGACAACGGTGAAGGCAATGCAGTACCGGTGCAGCGTGCGAATCATGAAAGCCTCATCGAAAGCGGTGGGTCGAATTCAAGCGAGCGCCAGTCTAATGGGCCAAAGCGGTAATTGCAGCCGTTGTGGGATTTTTTCGACATTGAAGGTCGAGCCTGTTCCGGCCAAACACAATGCCAATTGAATAAGCGGGCAAGTCGGTCGCGACTGACCTGGCTTTCGGCCGTGTTACAAATTTATCTCTGTAATTTCTGAAATCGTTGCTAGTATTCCTAACGATGCCAGCCTGATGAATCTTCTCTTTTCCGCATGCTTCGTTTGATGCGGCGCCTCTCGTTTCAAGGAGCGCTCATGCAAGCCTCGTATCCAGTTGCGCCACCTTTCCAGATTGTTCGAGTGACATAGCGCGCGAACACGCGCGCGAAATGAATTCGATTTGAATCGGTTACCCGAACGCCATTCCTTTGAAATGATTTTGCGTCAGGCAAAGGCAGGTGCTCGCCAATAAGAAATATCGATAAAACGAGGCTCGATAATGGGTTACAGCCGCGCGTTTGGCGCGGGGGCGTTATGCGCCGCCGCGTTGGTGTCGTCACCGGTCTTTGCTCAGGCATCCGCCGACGACGCCAATAAAAGCAATAACCCGCTCAATCTCGCCGCCTCATTCAACATCCAGAATTACTACACGCCGAGCGTATTCGGCGCGAGCGCGCACACCAACGACCTGCTGCTTCGCCCTACCGTGCCCGTTGGCCCAAACAGTCTGATCGGCGTGCCGCAAATCTTCCGCGGCACGGTGCCGCTCAGCACGCGGCCCGACCCGAGCGGCGGCTACAACACCGGTCTCGGCGACCTCAATCTGTTCGACATCTTTCTGCTGTCGGAAGGCAGCATGCAGCTCGGCGTGGGCCCGCTCGTCACCATGCCGACGGCGACCGACCCGAGTCTCGGCACCGGCAAGTGGCAGGCGGGTCTTGCCGCCGTCGCCGTGAGCGCCACCCGGGCGCGACTGATCGGCGGCCTCGTGCAGTGGCAACATTCGTTCGCCGGACAAAGCAGCCGGCCCACGACGCAATCGCTGACCGCGCAGCCGTTCGGCATCTTCAATCTGCCCGGCGGCTGGTACATCCGCTCGACCGGCACGTGGACGTTCGACCTGCAGCACGGCAGCTATTACATCCCCGTCGGCCTCGGCGCGGGCAAGGCGTGGAAGGGCGGCTCGACGATCTACAACGCGTTCATCGAACCGCAATACTCGGTCGCGCATTCCGGTGCGGGCGTGCCGCAATTCACGATTTTCGCCGGCCTGAACATGACCTTCGGCAAATAGACGAGAATTCGAGGGAGCCTCGCAATGACGTTTTCGAAACGCCTGGGACTCAAGGCATGCGTCGCCGGATTGACGTTGGCCGTGCTGCCGCACCTGCCGGCGACGGCGCAGACGAACGCGCCGGCCGTCGCGGTGACCGCCTCGCCAGACGAAGCGCGCGGCATCGCACGCGACGCCTACCTGTACGCCTATCCCATGCTGTTCAACTACAAGACGCTCTATCAGCAGGCGGTCGATCCCACTTCGAAGTCGTACGTGGGCGGCTTCGGCAAATTTCGCAACTATTCGCAGCCGTACGGTCCCGAGAACAAGGAAATCGTCACGCCGAACAACGACACGCCGTATTCGTGGGCATGGCTCGATCTGCGCCGTGAACCGTGGGTGCTGACGGTGCCGGCGGTGCCGAAAGAGCGCTACTACGTGTTCCAGTGGATCGACCTGTTCACCTATAACTTCGCGTACGTCGGTTCGCGCACGACGGGCAACGACGCGGGCCATTATCTGTTCGCCGGGCCCAACTGGCACGGCGACACGCCCAAAGGCATCGACAAGGTGTTCCGCTCGGAGACCGATCTGATTCTGACGCTCGGCCGCACGGCGCTTAACGGCGCGAGCGACGTCAGGAACGTGCAGGCGATTCAGAAGCAGTACAAGCTCACGCCGTTGTCCGCGTTCGAACACACGGCCGCACCGCCGCCTGCTCCGAAACTGACCTTCCCGAAATGGGACGAAGCCAAAGCGACCTCGGTCGACTTCATTGGCTATCTGAACTTCCTTCTGCAGTTCACGCAGCCGCCCGCGCCGTCTGAGCGTGAATTGATGGCGCGTTTTGCGAAGATCGGCATTGCGCCGGGCGCGCCGTTCGACCCGGCCGCTTTACCCGCCGAGACGCGCGCCGCGCTCGAAGCGGGCGTCGCCGAAGGCAAAACCGCATTGGCCGACGCGGAAAAGCGCACCACCAGTTCCTTCAACCTGTTCGGCAGCCGCGCCGACCTGAAAGACGACTACACGACGCGCGCCGTCGCCGCGGCGATGGGCATCTACGGCAACACGAAGGAGGAAGCCGTATATGTCGGCACACGCGTGAATGCCGAGCATCAGCAGTTGGTCGGCTCGCAGCCCTACGTCCTGCACTTCAACAAACAGAACTTGCCGCCGGCGAAGTTCTTCTGGTCGATGACGCTTTATGACTTGCCGGCGCGTCATCTGGTGGCGAATCCGATTCACCGTTACTCGATCGGCGATCGCACCCAAGGTCTGAAATATGGTGCGGACGGTTCGCTCGATATCTACGCGCAGAACACGCCGCCGGGCGCCTCGGAGATGTCGAACTGGCTGCCTGCCCCAACCGGCGCGTACGACCTGATTACGCGAATCTACGGACCGGACCAGACCGTGCTCGACGGCAGCTGGACGTTTCCGACACTGCGCAAGCGCTGAGGCGCGCATGGACGACCCGGACATCGACATGCACAGGAAGGCGGCGACATGGGTGACGGCGGCCGTGCTGGCGTCGGTCGCCGCGCCGATCCTTGCGAAGACGCAGCAGCGTCCGTGGTCCGCGGCGACAGGCGGCGCAGCGTCCGTACCCGGTCCGATAGCCGGCGACGCGATCTCCGAGGAATACGCGCGCCTGGTCGCGCGCCAAACCTACTTCTGGGCGTGGCCGCTGGTGAACGTCTACCGCCGTTTGCTGGCAATGCAGCAGGTGCCGCGGCCGGGATTGAACGGCGGCGCCGTGCCGGTCGCGCCGCCCAACCGCCTCGCGATGCTGCGCGATTACGCTCGACCGCTCGCGCGGCACGTCGGCTGCCCGAATCGCGACGTGATCGACGGTTGCGCGATGCTCGATCTGCGCACTACCCCGGTGATCGTCCAGGTACCGGATTTCGGCCGACGCTTCTGGGTCTATCAGGCCGTCGATCTGCGCACCGACAGCTTCGCGAGCCTCGGCAAAATGTACGGCTCGCGGCCGGGCTTTTATCTGTTGGCCGGGCCGGACTGGCACGGGCCGGCGCCGAAGGGCATTCGCCAGATGTTCCGCTCGCCTACCGCGATAGGCATGTTGATTCCGCGCGTGTGCATGGAGGACACGCCGGAAGACCGTGCCGCGGTACAGTCGCTGATCGGCAAAATCGGCGTGTATCCGCTCGCGGAATACGACGGCGAGTCCAAGGAAACGGTCTGGTCAACATTGCCCGGTTTCAGCGCGGCCCACAGCGCAACGCACGCAAGCGCGGAGGAAATCAAACGGGTCGACCCGAACCGCTTCTGGGACATACTGCCAGCCGTGCTCGACGCAGCGCCGCCGCAGCATGGCGAAGAGGCGCTCTATGCGCAGGCGCGCGCGTTGATCGCCGCCGCGCGCCGCAATGGCGCACTCAGGAGCGTAGTCATCGACGAAGCGGCGAGAGCCGAAGCCGATCTGATCGCACCGTTCTCCAACTTCAACCTGTTCGGCAGGCGTCTTCCGGGAAACTGGAACACCTTCAGCAACGGTTCGGCTTTTGGTACGGATTACTACTCGCGAACGGCAATAGCGGCGTCGCATATGCTTGTGAGCAAGGCCAACGAGATAAAGTGCTTCTATTCGGATACGGATGCCTCGGGCCAATGCCTTGATGGCAGCGGACGCTACGCGGTGACCTTCCGTAAAGACCGCTTGCCGCCTGTCAAAGGTTTCTGGTCGCTGACGCTATATGACTCGCATCACTTTCTTTCGCCGAACCCACACAACCGCTACACGCTAGGCACGAAGAACCGACACCTGAAGTTCGACGCAGACGGCTCGCTCACGCTCCACGTGCAAAACGCGAGACCGAGCGACGACAAGTTCGCCAATTGGCTGCCGGCGCCGGCCAACGAGGCGTTCTTCCTGTACTTGCGCGCCTACTGGCCGCAGCAAGCGCTGCTGGATGGCAACTGGACGCCGCCGCCAATCGTGCGCGAAGCCTGATGCCTGCGCGCACGCGCGCAGTGTGGCTTGCGGACGCAAGGCTGCCCAGATGTGGTGCCGCAGGAGTGAGAATGCCGAACTTCCATTCGATGAGGACGATTATGAGTCAACCTAACTGTTTGTTCGCAGCCGGGCGGCTCGCCGCCGGATTGTGCAAAGGCGCGCTTCTGACCACCGTCGGCGTGAGCCTCGCGCAGACGGCGTGGGCGACGGAAGGCGGCATCGGCCGTCCGATCACCGGCCAGCAGGTGACGCCGTACGGCGGCATCGTGCCGGCCACCAGTGACTGGATCGTCTCGGCCGCCACGATCTATTACGAGGGTTCGCTGGGCGCGAGCAAGTCGATTCCCATTGCCGGACAGGTGACGGCCGGCGTCAAGGCGACGGCCGAATACACCATTCTCGCCGCGGTCAAGACGTGGGGGATTACCGTGGGCGGCTGGAACTTTGCGTCGTCGTTCGGGGTGCCGGTTCAGTACACCAACATCTCGTCGTTTCATGGCCGCTTGCCGGACGACCACGGCACGCAGTTCGCCGATTTCTTCTTCACGCCAGTCATTGCCGGCTATCACCTGACCAAGACCGACCACGTCGCATTGAGCGTGCAGATCTACGCGCCGACCGGTGCTTACAACTCGAACCGGCTAGCCAATGCCGGACAGAACACGTGGACCTTCACGCCGACGATCGCCTATACGAAATTGCTGCCGAAAGAGAACGTTGAGTTGTCGTTGAATTACGGCCTCGAGTTCTATACGCCGAATAAGGACACCCATTATCACAACGCGCCGATCAGCGTGCTCGATCTGCTCGCGCTCAAGCGCTTCAGCAACGGCTGGGGCGTCGGCGTGGTGGGCGGCTATATCCAGCAGATCGGCAGCGACAGCGGCGGCATAGCGGAAATTGTCGGCGGCGCTCAGGGCCATTCCGTAGGCCTCGGGCCGATGATCACCTGGTCGGGCAAGATCCAGAAAACGCCCATTTCGGCTGCGCTGCGCTGGGTCAACGAAATCAACACCAGCAACCGGCCGAAGGGCAACGTCGTGCAACTGTCGGTCAATGCGACGTTTCAGTAACGCCACGGCAAAAGGCGCAAGCACGGTGCGCTGCGCAGCGCGCAGCAAGCCCGCGATTACACCGCAGCGGCGGCGCGCTCTTTCTCATACTTGATCAGTTTCAACACACGCGAATTGACGAAGTAGCGAATGTAGTTAGTCGGCGAATAGAAAATATCCGTTTGCCATTCGCCGCACAGCAGATCCTTGCCGGTCGGATCGTCCGCGGGCTGCACGATGGTGTCGGCCATGATGCGGTCGATACCCGACACATTCGGGCCGGACTCGTGCCATAGCGCGCTGTTCATGATCACGAAGTCGCCCGGATTCAGTTCGGGCGTGACCTTCGGCCACTTGAACTCGAAGCTGTCGGGATTGATCTCACCGGCGTCGCCCAGCACGCCCAGTTTGTGCGAGCCCGCGTAAAACGACATGCCGCCGTTGTCCGCGTTGACGATGCTGAGCGGCACGAACATGCTGCACTTGTTCAGGTTGCCGAGGTGATAGCAACTGTCCTGATGCAGGAACACTTTGTTCGAACTGAATCTGTCCTTGATCACGAAGCGATGGTTGTACAGCGCGACGTGATCTCCGAAGATCTGCTTGAACGTCTCGGCAAAGACCGGCTCCTTGTACATGTAGGCCAGCTTCGGCGGCAGTTGCTCGGTGAGCGAAACCGGATTCGCCTTGTTGACGTCGCGGCCTTTTGCCAGCTGCGCGTCGTAAAACGCCTGCCACTCGGCTTGCCATTCCTGCACGACAGACTGCGGAATCGCGTTGCGCATCACGAATACGCCGGTCTCTTTGAACACGTCCGGATTGAACGTCTCCGAAGCGATCTGATCGATGACCGCCTCAACGGATGCCAGGGTATTTTTCATGTCGAAGGCTAGATGAATCGGAACGTCAGTTCGTTGTCTTGCGTGTTCTTGAATTTGTTGCACTTCGCGAGCACGTTGTACTTCAACGGAAACAGTTCGCGCTCCGGCGATTCCAGAATGTCGATCTCGACGATATCGAAGTCGCGCAGCAGCACGTTCCAGCCGTGCTCGGTGATGCGCCAGCAATCCGGCGAGGGTCCGTGAATGCGCCAGTTCAGCGGCGCGGAAATCATCAGGTGGCCTTCGTGCTTCAGAATGCGGCGGATTTCCTTGACCGTGTCGAACGGGTTCAGCGTGTGTTCGATCACGTCCATGCACACCACCACGTCGTATGCGCTTTCCGGAATCGCCGCGTTGACCTTGGTGATGTCGCCGACGATCGTCGGCTTGTAGGTGTCGACCACGTCGAATGTGTCGACGCTGAAGTTCGTGAAGCACTGGCGCACCAGAGACCGATCTTGCGGTCCGACTTCGAGCAGCTTGCCGGTGTGTTCCGCGAGTCGGTCGGCGGTGCGCCGCACGAACGCGTCCATGTGTTCCCGCGTGAGCGGGAAGGTGTCGTTATCGAATTTAGATGGCGTCGCCATGGTGAAATTCTCGCTGGGGTGTTGGCTTCAATCGACGGCGCCGGCTGCGTAGAGCGAAGCGGCTTCGTCGATCGACGTCTGGATCTGGTGCAGCACGGCCAGGCTCGTCTCGCCGACGGCGCGGCACGATTGCCTGAAATGGTCGATCTTCACTTCCGCATCCGACGGAAAACGGAGCGCATCCGTCGACCAGCTTTCTTTCGGAAGCAGCTTGCAGATGTCGTGGTCTTCGTCGAACACCTGCCGGTTCATTCGCACGGTGGATTCGAAAAACGAATCGAGCACGCGCGTGGCGTTCTCATTCAGCGTGTTCGACGCGTACAGACGGCTGGTGAACCGCGTACGGCTTTCGCCTTGCCGCGCCGGGAAAAAGTTTTGCAGCGAATACGAGTAGCCGTACGTCGACGAAATCATCGTGAACGGGAAGATATAGAGACTCATATATCCCTCGTACTGGTAGTCGATGTTAAACAGCTTGCGCAGGCGAGCCAGCTGGTTGGCAAGACGTGCATTGCCGAGTGGCGCGTACCAGATCGAATTGGCGCCGTCGAACACGTTCTGACCGTCGCCGAGCTGCAAGGTGGCGAGCGTTTCCGTGTGGACCGCGGCGATGTGATACGGCTCGAGTGCGTTCTCGACTGCGAGCGGCCAATAGCACTCGTAGTCGTAGCGGTTCAGATCGAGGCGCCGGTCCACATTGAACGAAATGTTCTCGAGGATATCCGCGCTCTTGCCCAACTGTTCGTACAAGCCCGTGCGCGGCTTGATCGCGAAAAACACGAAATCGCCGCACCAGTCGACCTGGAATGTGTTGAAGCGCGCGCGGTCGATATCGCACGACTTGAAGCGTGCCTTCTCCGGCACGATGATCGTACCGTTCTTATAAGTCCAGCCGTGATAACCGCAGGTCGCCGGCCGGTTGCCGTGCTCACCGGTATAAATGCGCGCGCCGCGGTGCGGACAGGTGTTGTCGAATGCAACGATCTCGCCGTTGTCGTTGAACAGGACAATCTCGCCCGACACGCCATCGAATTTGATGAAGTCGCCGTCGTTGGCGAGCTCACGGCGATGGCAGGCGAGATGCCAGTACTGTTCGAACAGAATCCGGTCGAGCGTCATCTCAGAGCTTCCTGGCGGGCGCGGTATAGATCACGGCGTCTTCGGCCACCGAGCGCATCACGATGGCGCCGGCGCCGATTTTCGCGCGTGCGCCGATCTTCAGTTTCGGCAGGATTTTCGCGCCGCTGCCGAAAAATACGCACTCGCCGGTTTGCACGTAGCCGGTCAGATCGACGTGCGAGCTGAGCGTCGAGTAGGCGCCGAGTTTGACGTCGTGGCCGACGCTCGACAGCACGTTGACCGCGACGAAGTCGCCGACATGGGCGTCGGCCGATACCACCGCTTGAGGGCACACCACGACGCCTTCGCCGAGCACGGCGGAGCGCGCGATGACGGCGCTCGGATGCACGAGGCTCGCGAACACCGCGCCGCGTTCACGCAGGCGCGCCACCACCGCGCGCTTGGCGGCGGGGTCGCCAATGGCGACGAGCACGGCTTCGCCATCCTGAGCACGGTAGTCGTCGATGTCGCCACGCCATTCGAGCTGGTACGGATAGCCTTCCAGCGCGGCCGGATTGGCGTCGAGAAAGGCGCTGATGCTTGCGCCCCGACCCGCTTCGGCCGCGTCTTGCGCCCAGTTGATCAGCTCGCGCGCGAAAGCGCCGCAGCCGGCCACGATCAGTCGCTTCACCATCATCGAACCTTATATCCGCCGTCGACGACGAGCGTGGTGCCGGTGATCCAGCGGCTCGCCTCGCTCAGCAGGAACAGCGCGGATTGCGCGACGTCGTCGGCCTCGCCGAAGCCGAGCAGGTGGCTCTTCTCGTAGGCCGCAAGCGCTTCGTCGGGGCTGCCGCCCGTCAGCCGCTCATGCATGGCGGTGTGAACCGCGCCGGCCGCGATCGAGTTGACGCGAATCTTGCGCGGCGCCATTTCGCAGGCAAGCGAGCGGACCAGTCCGTCGATGGCCGCCTTGGCGGCGGAGTAAGCCGTCATGCCTGCCTGACCCGTCGAACCGGCCACCGACGACATGAAGACGAGCGAACCGCCATCCGCGATCACGTTTTTCTTGCTGCCGGCGCGGGCAATGCCGAACGCCGCATACAGACTGCTGCCGAACACCTGGTCCAGTTGTTCCTGTTTCGTCAGCTTCGCGGGACGAATCAGCTCGACACCGGCCGCATGAAACACGCCGGCAAACGTGCCGTGCGTTTCAGCAAGGTGACTCACCCATTCGGCGGTTTGATCGGCGTCGGCGAGCGATGCGGCGGCGCTAGCATGGCCGCCGCCGTGAAGCCCGGCGAGCGTCGCCTGAAGGCGAGCCTCGTCGCGCCCGGCGGCAATCACGCGGCCGCCCAGGCGGGCGATCAGTTCCGCGCTCGCCCGGCCGATGCCCGACGACGCGCCGGTCACGAGATAGAGGCCGCCGCCGAGGCAGTTGTCAGCAAAGAGTGTCATGTCTCGATCGTGTCCACGATGGTGAGCGGCCCGACCGCGAGCGCCGCCGAAGCCCACGAATACCCGACGCCGAAGCCGAACATGCCCAGTTGCAGCGTTTCTTCCTTCAGGCGGTGTTTCAGTTCGGTGGTCATCAGCAACGGAATCGATGCACAACTCGTATTGCCGTAGTCGCCGATATTGGTCGGCACGCGTTCAGCCGGCAGGCCGGCCTTCTTGGCCAGATGCTTGAGCATGAACAGGTTGGCCTGATGGAACAGGAACGCGTCGTACGTGTCCTTGTCGCGGCCGGCGATATCGAGCGTGCGCGAGACCAGCTTCGGCACCGCGTTCAGCGTGAAATTGAAAATCTCGCCGCCGTCCATGAAGAGGCATTCCGGCGATTTACCGGCCATGCGTTCGTCGCCCGCGGCGTCATACGATTTGAAGCCGCCCGACGGCACGATCAGATTGCGCACGCCCTTGCCGTCCGCACCGATGATGAAGTGCGCGGCCGCCTCGCTTTCCGACGCTTCGAGCGCCGTCATCGTGCCCGCGTCGCCGAACAGCAGCGTGGTGGAGCGGTCGGTCGGGTCGATCATCTTGCTGATCGTGTCGCCCACCGCCAGCAGCACCCGCTTTGCCGCGCCGGTCTGAATCAGGTTCATGCCGAGCCACAGCGCTTGCGGATAGCCGGAGCAGCCGAGGTTGATGTCGAACGCGAGACACGCGCTCGGCAAACCCAGTTCCGCCTGCAGCACGAACGCCGTGCCGGGCAAGCGGTAGTCCGGCGTTTGCGAGACGAAGATCAGCGCGTCGATCGAGTCCGCCTGCCAGCCGAGTCCGGCGAGCAGCTTCTCGCCGGCCTTGCGGCACAGATCGCCGGTGCTCGTCTGCGCGTCGGCCCAGCGGCGCCGGTTGACCCCGATCATCTTGACCACGTCGCGGACAGCGGATGCGTCGAACCTCTCGAGGAAGTAGTCGTTATCCACCTGTCTCGACGGCACGCACGACACCACGCCTGCGATGCGGGCGCCTTGCGTGCGTAACTCGCGCCCTGCGCTGAAGTCCGGCGAACTCATGCTCAACTCCTTAGGCTGCTTTTTTCGCCGTGCTGATCAGCGCTTCGATGTCGGCGATGGTGTTGCAGTTGTTCAACGTCTGGCCGCTCAGCATTACGTTGAAGCAGTCGTCGACGAGAGCGATCGTCGACACGACGGCGAGCGAATCCCAGTTATGCTCGTGCAAATCGAGTTCCGGCGTAATCAGGCTCGCGTCGATCTCGAAGATTTCGGCCATTCCTTCGTAAAAGTTTTCCATGTCCACTCCTGCTAGTAAGTCACCATGCAGCCGGCCCATGAGTAGCCGACGCCAAAGCCCAACAACATCAATCGACTGCCGTGCGTGAGCAGGCCGTCGTCTTTCATCTGCTTCAATGCGAGCGGAACCGTCGAGGAAACGGTGTTGCCGCATTGCTCCATCAGGATCGGAAACTTCGCTTCCGGGACCTTCATCTTCTTGCGCAGCGCTTCGAGCATGAAACGGTTTGCCTGATGCAGCACGAAGAAGTCGATTTCCTCGCGGTCCATGCCGGCCTTTTCGAGCAGCGATGTCGCCGCTTTAGGCACTTCGGCAAGCGAGAACGCCATCACTTCAGCGCCGTTCATGTACAGATGTTCGTCGGTGCGCACGTTGCTGGACGCATCGGTCGTTTCGAGTGCGCTTTGCGCGCTCTTCGGCTCGCGAAAAAGTCCCGCCTTGACGATCAGGTTTTGCGCGCCGCGGCCGTCCGTGCCGAACACAAAAGGGCCGATCGACGCGTCGCCGTCCGTGGAAAAGGTGATCGCGGTCGCGCTGGCGCCGTCGCCGAATAAGGTGCGAACGCTCTTGTCGAGCGGGTGCACGTATTTCGAATAAGTGTCGGCGGTCAGCAACAGCACGCAGCGTGC
Organism: Paraburkholderia phytofirmans; assembly: GCF_046028095.1. GTDB lineage: Bacteria > Pseudomonadota > Gammaproteobacteria > Burkholderiales > Burkholderiaceae > Paraburkholderia > Paraburkholderia phytofirmans_A. Next base: position 160,092 of record NZ_JAQQDJ010000001.1, on the reverse strand, counting down.
GGCGCCGGTTTCCACCAGACCCTTGGCGAGCGAGAGTCCGTACACGTAGCCCGAGCAGCCGAGATTCACGTCGAGCGCGCCGGCGTGAGTCGCAATGCCGAGCCGGTCCTGCAACAGGCAGGCCGAGGTGGGCAGCACGTAGTCGGGTGCCTGCGTGCACAGAATGACGAAGTCGACGTCCTGCGCGGTCACCGCGCCCTGGGCGAAAAGATTGCGCGCCGCTTCGTAAGCCAGATCCGCCGCGGTCTGTTCGGCCGATGCGATATGCCGTTGCTGAATGCCGGTCTTGGCCAGGATCTTGTCCGCCGGCCATTCCGGATAGAGCGCCGCGAGCTGCTCGTTCGTCAGGATCTGCTCGGGCAGAAATCCGGCGATATCGAGAATGCGCGCCTGCACCCGGTCGGATCGAACAGAGGACGTCATGATCAGCAGTCCGCGATGAGTCCGACGATGCGCTCGAGCATGCCGTCGGTCAGCGCCGGGAAAATCGGCAGACACAGCACCTGTTGCGCGGCGGCGTGCGCGATCGGCAGATTTTCACGGCGTGCGGACGGCAGACCGCGATAGATCGGGAAGTCGGAAATCAGCGGATAGAAGTAGCGGCGCGCGTAGATGTCGTGATCGCGGAACTTCTGATACAGCGCGTCACGGCTGATCGGGAATTCCGGACCGACGAGGATCGGAAAGTACGAGTGATTCGCCACTTTCTCGCCGGCTTTCTGCATGCAGCGGATGCCGGGAATGTCGCGCAGCCGTTCGCGATACATCGCATCGATCTGCGCGCGCCGGGCCAATGCTTCGTCGATGTGCTGCAGTTGCAGCAGACCGAACGCGGCGTTGATCTCGCTCATCTTGCCGTTGATGCCGGAGGCCACCACCGTCGTTTCATCGACGAAACCGAAGTTCTTCAGATGGTCGATGCGCTGCTTGGTCTTCGCATCCTGGCAGATGATCGCGCCGCCTTCGAAGGTGTTGAACACCTTGGTGGCGTGAAAGCTCAGCACCGCCAGATCGCCGTGTTCGAGCACGCTGCCGGTGTCGGTCTGAACGCCGAACGCATGCGCGGCGTCGTAGATCACCTTCAGGTTGTAGTTGTCGGCGATCTTCTGGATGGCGTCGACATCGCACGGCTTGCCGTAGCAGTGCACCGGCATGATCGCGGTGGTCTGCGGCGTGATGGCCGCTTCGATCTTCGCGGGATCGAGATTGAGCGTGTCCGGATCGACGTCGACGAACACCGGTTTGATGCCGTTCCACACCAGCGAGTGCGCGGTCGCGACGAACGAGTAGGGCGTGGTGATCACTTCGCCCGTCACGCGCAGCGCCTGCAACGCGGTGAGCAATGCCAGCGTGCCGTTCGTGAACAACGCAAGGTGCTTGACGCCGAGATACTTGCACAGCGCCGCTTCGAACTGCTGGTGAAACGGACCGCCGTTGGTCAGCACCTTGCTGTCCCAGATCTGCTGGAGATAGGGGATGAACTCTTCAAGCGGCGCGAGATGCGGCTGGGTAACGTAGATACGCTCGTCGATCGGTGACTCGATAGCGCGAAGCGGCAAAGCTGCGTTCACTTGGATTCCCCTTTATCGGACAGCACGGGCGCTTCGCTGGCGGCGCCGGCTATGTCTTCCATCGAAACTTCGAAGGCGGCGGCCGGTTCGCCGGCGCACCAGCGTTGCCACATGATCCGCAGTGCGCGTGAGACGCCTGCCGCGACCACGTCGGGACGGAATGCCGCCGAGGCCGCGCAGCGTTCGCGCAGGCTTGTGCGAATCTCGGCGAGCGCGGGAATGTCGGAGGCCAGCGCTACGCCGCGCGCAACGAATTCTTCCTTGTTCGCGACCACGAAATCTTCGAGCCCGACATGCGACATCCAAGTCGTGCCGGCGCGGCTCGCCAGCGTGTCGCCGGCGATGGTCAGCGTGGGCACGCCCATCCACAACGAGTTCAGCACCGTGGTCGAACCCGTGTACGGGAACGTGTCCAGGCAGATATCGACGTGGAAATGCTGCTGCAGGTAGACCGGAATGCTCGAACGGCGGCGGAACATCAAGCGCTCGCGCTCGATGCCTTCTCCGGCGAACCAGTCGATCAGCAGTTGTTCGTCTTCGTCGGTGGCGATTGCGCCGAGCAACATCTTTGCGGTCGGCTGTGCGTGCAGCAATTCGGCCCACAGGGCGATCACGTCGCGGCGCAGTTTGTTCAGGCGGTTGAAGCTGCCGAACGTGATGTAGCCGTTATGCATGGCCGGCAGAATATTGACCGGCGGCGCGCTTTGCTCCGGCAGGAAAGTCGCGCTCGACGGCAAATGGACGATCTTTTCGGAGAACAGGTTTTCCGCCGGCCCGAACGGCACGCCGTACTTGTCCACCAGGTAATAGTCCATCGCGCTCAGGCCGGTGGTGCCCGGATAACCCATCCAGGTCACCTGAATCGGCGCGGGTTTGCGCGCGAACGTCAGCAGACGGTTGCGGCCCGTGTGGCCCGACAGATCGAACAGAATGTCGATGCGTTCGTCGCGGATCTTGTTGGCGAGTTGCGCGTCCGGCATGCCGGTGATCTGCTGCCATTCATCGGCGCAATTGCGCAGCAACTGCGTGTAGTCGTCTTCGGCGATGTGGTTGTTGTACACATGCAAGGACAGATTCGGGTCCTTGGCCAGATGCTCCATGATCGGCAGCAAATACGACGCGACGGCGTGGCGGAACAGGTCGCCCGAAACGAGGCCGATCTTCAGCTTGCGATCCGGCGAGCGTTTGTTCACGTGACGCGGCCACTGCGCGCGCACCGGATCCTCATGCTGACGCGCGAAGTTGGTGTGCTCGGCGAACAGCGTGCCGTGATCGATTTCGGGGTTGTGCGACAGTGTGAACAGGAAGTTGTTGGCCGCGATGTGGTCTTTCGGATCCTTCTCCAGCGCGGCGCGGAATTCTTTTTCCGCCTCGCCCACGAAGCCGAGATCGAGCAGCAACACTCCAAGCGTGCTGTACACGGAGGAATTGTTCGGCGCGAGTTCGATCGCACGCCGTGCGGCGGCCAGGCCCTCGGCCACGCGCCCCTGATGAACCAGCGACATGCCGAAGATCCGCTGCGCTTCGGCGTAGTGCGGATTGATCGCGAGGATCTTGCGGCACTCCTGCTCGGTTTCCGCCTGCAAGCCTTTCAGGCGCAGCGTATCGGCCAGCACAGTGCGGCTTTCGAGTTCCTCGGGAATCAGTTCAGCGGCTTTGCGCAGCGGGGCAAGCGCTTCGTCATAGCGGCCCAGACGGTGCAGCGCGATGCCGAGCCAGCGCCACGAATTGCCGTCGGCGGGAAAGCGTTGCGTCAGGGAGCGGGCGAGTTTCACCGCCTCGACGACATTGCCTTTGTTGTAGAGCGCCGTGTATCGGTTGGTTTCCTGCTGGCTGACCCGGCGGCCCGAAGCGATGGTGGTGCGCGTGCTTTCCGCAGCCGGCGGCGTGTCTGTTGCAGCTGCCGGCTGAGCTTGCGGCTTCTGCGCCGCGACCGGGATGGTATGGATGACTTTGCCGGGGTTGGCCATGCGCACGATCAAGCCGTCCACCGCCGGTCCCTTCAAGCCCTGCTTCTGACCCATCTCGAGCGCCAGCCATGCCGCGGCGGTTTCGCCTGCGTCGATCAGCGCGCTGATATAGGCGGCCCAGTACTGGCCGTTGTGAGGATGCAGTCCCAGGCACTGCTCGAAAAGCGGCAGGGCTTCCGCCGTACGGGCGGTCTGGCCGAGCAGCACGCCGAGGTTGTACAGCACGTCGGCATGTTTCGGATTCGCGTCGAGAATGGCCCGATACAGCGCTTGCGCGTCGTCGAATTCGCCCTTGTGGTGATGGTCGAGCGCCGTTTGCAACACGAGCGCAATGTCCTGCTCGAGTTGTTGTTCGGGCGTCAGGGGTTCAGCAGGCGGCTGCTCGTACAGGAGAGTCATGGTCTCGGCGCAAAATGTTCTATGGAGGAAATTGTGCGACGAGGCCGGTCTTTCCGATGCGCGGAGATGACGGTAAAAAAGCCGCCTGTTTAGCGTATGGAGGAAGGGGCCGGGAAGCCGAAGGGCAAGAAAAAAGCCCGCACGAGGCGGGCTGAGGGAACGAGCGCGCCTCACTTCGGCACGTAGTTCTTATTATTGGGTCGGCCGGCTGAACCGGCTTTCTGGGAACGGATGCCGCCTTGCGCGGCTCCGCTCCGGGTTTTTTACAGGCGGGCCATCCGCTGATATTCGCCGGCGGCTTTCGTGCGTCCGATCGCCGCTTCGAACTCGAAATGCAGTTCGTTCTGGGTGACTGCCGCGTCCGCGAGGAGCGCCGCGTCGATCGCCTGGATCTGGCGGATCATGTCCAGCGCCGCCGGTTCCTGATCCGCGGTGAGCGACATCAGCAGCGGCGAACGCGTTTCAGTCAGGCGGGCGGCTTCCGGCCAGTCCGCGAGCGACGCCGCCTGCTCGATTTCCCGCGTGATGGAGAGCACGCGCTCGACCAATTCCATCTGGTTCATGTTGTGCGCGTTCATGGCTTAGCTCTTGTTCGTGGCCAGCGCGCCCGCGCTGTTGGTGCCGCCGAACAGCGCGGTCAGGTATTGCGAATTGTTGTTCATGGTCGCCATCAACGTGTTCAGGGCGGTGAACTGCGCCTGATACTGGTTCGTCAATTGAGTCGTGTAGTCGGCGAGCGCGGTTTGTTGCGTGGCGATGCTCTTCAGGTCGGCGTTCAGCGCGGTGTTGCGCGTGTCGATGATGCCGCCGGTCTGCGTGAATGTGGTGATGCTGGCGTTCAACTGCTCGGCAATGCCGTTGGTCGAGTTGAAGAGCGACGCGACCGTGGCCGGGCTGCTCGTCAGCGCGGTGTTGAGCGCGTTGTTGTCGACCACCATGGTGCCGTCGGCCGGATCGTCCTTCAGCGTGATGCCGATCGCCGCCAGTGTGGTGCCGGTGCTGCCCGAGCCGACCGCGCCGCCGACGATGTTGGCCAGCGTGTTCTTGATGGTCTGCAGCGTGGAGTCGCCCAGCAGCGGGCCTTGCGACGTCGAGCCGGAGCTGAACGACGTGAGCGTCGACATCGTCGTGACGACGGTGTTGTACAGGCTCACGAAATTGTTGATCGCGGTGTTCTGCGCGGTGGTGTCCTGCGCGATGGTCAGCGTCTGCGGGGTGCCCGCGGGCGTGCCCACGGCCGCCGCCGTCAGGTTGATCGTCACGCCTGAAATGGCGCCGGTCACCGCGTTGCTCGCGCTGCTGCCCGCGATTCCGCCGATCGTGTACTCCGCGTCCTGCGCGAAGCCGCTTTGAGTCCAGGCGCTGCTCGAATTGGCCGACGTAATGGTCGACTGGCCGCCCGTGGTGCTGGCCGTCGACGACACGCCGAGGCTCGACAGGCCGGTGTCGCTGGTGATGTTGCTGGTCGAAACATTGATGACGTTGGCCGCCCCCGTATTCGCCGCGCGCAGCACGAGGTGGGCGCCGTCCGTGCCGGTCACGATGGTTGCCGTGACGCCGGGGTTGCTGCTGCTCGCGTTGATCGCCGACGCGATGCCCGAGAGCGTGTTGTTGCTGCTGTCGACGTTGATATCCATCGACTTGCCGTTCATCGAGATCGACAGCGTGCCGGTGCCCAGTTGCGTCGTGGCGCCGAAGGCTGCCGACGACAAGGCTTGCGAACTGGCGATCTGCGTCACGGCGATCGAATAACTGCCGGCCACGGCGCCGACGCCCGCTGTCGCCGTCAGCCCGGTGCCGCTCGCGGTCGCCGCGAACGTTGCCAGCGTGTTGCCGTTGGCGAGATTCGTGATGCCCGACTGCAGGGCGCTCAACGCCGAGCTTAGCGCGCCGTATGCGGACAGCGTGGTGTTGTCGGAGGTTTGCTGTGCCGCCAGAGCCGAGGTTTGTCCCGCGACCTTCGCGTTCACGAGCGCCGTGACGAGCGTCGACACGTCCATCGACGAATTGCCCGTCGAGCCGCTGATGATCGATTGAGCAGCCGACTGCAGCGCGGAATTGGCGCTTGCCGTAGAAGACGAGGTTGAGATCGAGGACATGCAGAGGCTCCGGGCGTCTGGAAATCTGTATTGGTTGGTGCGCGATGCTACATCACTACGTGATGGAAATGCACAGCGGGAGGCATGCCTCCCGTCGCTTGAAACCCGGCGATGCGCCCCGCTTGCGCGCAGCGCATCGCCGTTACCGCGTCAGCTCTTACTGCAGGAGCTTCAGAACTTGCTGCGGGTTCGAGTTAGCTTGCGCCAACACCGAGATACCAGCTTGTTGCAGCACTTGCGCCTTGCTCAGGTTCGCCGTTTCTTGCGCGAAGTTGGCGTCCGTGATTTGCGATTGTGCCGACGACAGGTCGGTCGATTCAGCTTGCTGCGACGTCGAGATTGCCGTAAAGCGGTTTTGCGCAGCGCCCAGTGCAGCTTGCAGCGTATTGACCGTTTGCAGCGCGTTGTCGATCGAGACCATCGCTTCGTTCGCGCCCGTCACCGTGCTGATGTCGAGGCCCGAAACCGTCGGCGGGTTGTTGATCGCGTTGATCTGTGCCACTGCTGCGACGGCTGCCGCGGAACCTGCGCCTGCCGTCGTCACTGCCGATGCGCTCAGCGTCAGGTTGGTCACGGCGGTGCCCGTGCCAGCGGCCGTGCCTGCGGTAAAAATCGCGCCGGAGACGCCCGACGTGATCGCCGTGTTGTTCTGGTCGGTGAAGGTGTAGCCGCCCTTGCCGTCCGACAGCACGTTGATCGACGTGATCGTCGCGCCGGTGCTCGTGTATGCGCCCGATGCGTCCAGGCTGACGGCGATCGTGCCGACCGTTTGACCCGTTTGCACCAGGCCGCCACCGATCTTCGCTGCCGACATCGATTGGCTCAGGTCCAGGCTGATCGTCTGACCGACGTTCGCGCCGACCTGGAACGTCACGCTGCCTGCCGAGCCGTCCAGAATGTTCGTGCCGTTGTACGTCGTTTGCGACGCGATACGGTTCACTTCAGCGATCTGCGCCGAAACTTCCTTCTGCAGCGCTGCCTGGTCGCTCGACGACAGCGAACCGGTCGATGCTTGCACAGCCAGCTGACGGATACGTTGCAGGCTGGAGGTCAGCGAGGACAGTGCGCTCGATGCGGTTTGAATCATCGACACGCCGTCATTCGCATTCGACACGCCCTGGTTCAGGCCGTTGATCTGCGTTTGCATACGCGTCGAGATTGCCAGACCTGCTGCATCGTCAGCCGCGCTGTTGATGCGCTTGCCCGACGACAGGCGGGTGATGGCTTGCGAAAGGGCGCTTTGCGAGCCATTAAGGTTTTGCTGTGCAACCAGCGAGTTGATGTTGCTATTGATTCCGAGCATGGAAAATCTCCTAAATAAGCCTTGAGCCCAATACGCCACGTTGGCATCGGCGGAAGCACTCGTTCATTGCTGGCCGCCTCAGTGAAGGTTGACGGCCCCACTAAAAAAAACTTGAGGGACTTTATGCAATGACGGACCTATTGCTTTCGATGCCGGGCATATTGCAACGTGGCTGAAAGCCCCTTGCAGCCTTGTTCGGCAGTTGCACTGCAGGTATTGAAAAGACGGCGTATTCTCGTTTTCTCTTGAGACAAACCGTGGAGAAATCATGCAAAAGCGCAGGATTGGGCGTTCGGAATTACAGGTCGCGCCGCTTATGTTCGGCGGCAATGTTTTCGGCTGGACCGCCGATGAAGCCACCTCGTTTTCGATTCTGGATGCGTTTGTCGACGCCGGTCTCGACTTTATCGATACCGCCGATGTCTATTCCGCATGGGTGCCCGGCAACCAGGGCGGCGAATCGGAAACGATCATCGGCAAGTGGTTCCGTCAGAGCGGCAAGCGCGACAAGATCGTGCTCGCCACCAAGGTCTCGAAGCATCCGCAGCGCAAAGGGTTGTCGGCGGCCAACATTCAGGCGGCCGTCGAGGATTCGCTGCGGCGCTTGCAGACCGACTACATCGACGTCTACTTTTCTCACGACGACGACACCGAAACGCCGCTCGCCGAAACACTGGGCGCTTATCAGAAGCTGATCGAGGCGGGCAAGGTGCGGGTGATCGGCGCGTCGAATTACAGCGGCGCGCGGGTCGAAGAAGCAATTGCCGTCTCCCGCCAGCACGGCTTGCCCGAATACCAGCTGTTGCAGCCGGAATACAACCTGTATGACCGCGCGCAATATGAGCGCGACATCGAACCGGTGGCGCTCGCCAATCAGCTCGGCGTGGTGGTGTACTACAGTCTCGCGAGCGGCTTTCTATCCGGCAAGTACCGATTGCAGGCGGATCTGGCCAATAAGGCGCGCGGCAGCCGGGTCGAAAAGTATCTGAATGATCGCGGTTTGCGAATTCTCTCCGCGCTAGACCGGGTTGCCGACGCGCATGGCAGCACGCCGGCCACTGTCGCTCTGGCATGGCTGATCGCGCGCCCAAGTGTTACGGCCCCTATTGCCAGCGCGACTTCGGTCGAGCAGCTTAAAAGCCTCGCGGCGGCCGTTCATCTGATGCTGACGGGCGCCGATATTCGTGAATTGGACGAAGCGAGCGCCTGAGCATGCAATAGGTGACCTGGCGCAATCCCTAAACCCCTGGTAGGATGGAGAGTTTCCTGATATCATCGGGAGTGAATTGAGATCTTTGCCTGTTTCGTCAATGCTTTTCTGTTGATGGAAGGTTGGCGAAACAGCAGCAGACGCGGCTTTTGCATTATGTCTGTCCGCGTTCCGCGGTGAACTCCCCACCTCTCTTTTCCGGCCTCCGTGGCCGCTTTGCCTCTCGTTTCATTCGTGGTTTGGCCGGGTTCTGCCCGCGTTTGCCTGTTACTGGCCATGAACTGAAACGACCGGAGGGCCGGCGCGTGAGCGGTATGCCGCCACGCAATTTACCCCTATCAAGTGATTGAGTTAGGAATTAAATGACGACGATTCTTCTGAAAGAAAACGAGCCGTTCGAAGTGGCGATTCGCCGCTTTCGTCGCGCAATCGAAAAGAATGGCCTGATCGCTGAACTGCGTGAGCGCCAATCGTACGAAAAGCCGACCACGGCACGTAAGCGCAAGAAGGCTGCTGCTGTGAAGCGCCTGCACAAGCGCCTGCGCAGCCAGATGCTGCCGAAAAAGCTGCACTAAGCACGCTTTTTCGCACGGCCGAACGGCGGTGTGAGCTTCGAAAGAAGCCACATCGCCGTTTTGTTTTTTTGAGCGTCAGGTGGAACGCTCAGCCCAGACTGGAATGGGCGAATGAGGGCTACGCGCCTTGGCGAGCGGGGGTTTGTGAGTCCACTAGCCGTGCGCACCGCGACTCCGGAGTGTGGCGCGCAGCTGCGGTATTGCGGCGGGTTTTATCCTGTCTACGCCGCGCTTTTCAGCCGGTCGGCGGACAAGCCAAACTGGCGGGCGATCGAGCCCAGACGCTCGAGCCATTCCCAAGTGCCGAATACGTCGTGGACGTTTTGCAGACAACTGAGCAGGTCAACGGTGGCCGGGTCGTACACATTGATGCGCGAGCGCAGCAGCGCCTTCTTCAGCGCGGACACGCCGACGTCCATATACGCGGGCATCTCCGCACGCGTTTTGCCGATGAAGCGCACCGGAATGCCTTCCATTGCGGTCATGTAGTCGCGCGGTTTGATAAAGCTGCCGACCGGGCAGCCGCCACAGTAGCCGCGATAAGCGCCACCGCCTCGCGGCAGAAGCGCGGCGCGCTTCTGGCCCAATAAATGACCCACGGCTTGGTCGAAAATCTCCTGATACGTCAGGAAGTTAAGAGTTTTCATGGTTGGTCTCCCACGCGTTACGCAGCGGTTATTCGTTGTTCGAGCGCATGACCAGCAGTATCGGGCGTGCTCCGTTCGGTGATCCCGAACTAGCGTGGCGAAAAGCCGCCAATCCCGGATTTGGCTCGTTTCCCGCGATGCACTCCACGTCGCAAGGTTCGCCGACTGCCGCAGCTGCAACTCATAACCGTATAACGACCAACATGCCCTGGAAGCGCAGCAGGGATTTACCGGATGGGCGCATCGCGTCGAGTCCGGCGTTGTGATGCGTCGCGTGTCGTCCTCCAGGCCTTGCGCCGCGAGGTGAAGGCTGGCACGCGCCGCGGTGCCTGGGAGTTTCCCTGAGCCGCCGTCCTTTGTTAGAACAGCGGCACTAAGCGTGGGCGCATACCGGGCCGCCTCAGCCCGCTTTACGATTACGTCCTTTCTTGCCAAGCGCCGCGCATCGCGCGCGGCACATGCAACTCGCCTCGTGGTCGTTCACCATGCCGACTGCCTGCATGAACGCGTAACAGATCGTCGAGCCAACGAACTTGCAGCCGTAGCGCTTTAATCCCTTGCTTAGCGCGTCCGAAATGTCGGTCGACGCGGGCGCCTGCTTATAAGAAGCCCAATCGTTCTGGATCGGTGTCTGATCGACGAACGACCACACGAAGTTGGCGAGCGAGCCGTGCTCGGCCTGAATATGCTGGACGGCTTGCGCGTTGGTAATGGCCGCTTCGATCTTGCCGCGGTGACGCACGATGCTTTCGTCCTTCACCAGCGCCTCGACGTGTTTCGGCGTAAAGCGCGCAACCTTGGCGATGTCGAAGTCCGCAAACGCGCGGCGATAGCCGGCCCGTTTGTTGAGAATTGTCGACCATGACAAGCCGGCCTGAGCGCCTTCCAGCACGAGCATTTCGAACAGATGCTGGTCATCGCGCGAGGGCACGCCCCATTCGGTGTCGTGATACTGTGCGAGCGCTTCGCTCGATACCCAGTTGCATCGCTGTGTCACTGTCGCGCTCCTGCGTTGTGATGTCGCCCGCCAGCATAGCCGAAGCCGTGCGCACTGCAAGCTAGCCATTCGGCCGATTGCCGGATTGAAACTGACCTGCCACGCTATGCGTAATTCATCCACGGAACCCATTCGATTCCATGAACAATGACTTCTTTCTGATCGGCATTGACGGCGGCGGCAGCGGCACGCGGGTCGTGCTCGGCGACGCGCAAGGCCGCGAGCTGGCGCAGGCGGCAAGCGGGCCGTCGGGGTTGGGGCTCGGCGTCGAACGTGCATGGCAGGCTATCGCGGCCGGCTGCGGCGAAGCATTTGCCAGCGCCGGCAAGGCGCTGGACTGGTCGCGCTGCGTGCTCGGCTGCGGATTGGCAGGTGTCAACAATCGCGACTGGCTGGCTGCGTTCCGCGCACAAGCGCCCGCGCTAGCGGGACTCGCCGTGGAAAGCGACGCCTACACCACCTTGCTGGGCGCACACGGCGGCGCGCATGGGGTGATCGTCGCGCTCGGCACTGGCAGCGTGGCGGCCGTACTGGACGGCGAGGGCGAATGCCGCCAGGTTAGCGGCTACGGCTTTCCATCGGGCGACGAAGCGAGCGGCGCGTGGCTCGGACTGCGAGCCATCGTGCATGCCCAGCATGCGCTGGACGGCCGCGGTCCCATCGACGATCTGGCGCGGGCGCTGGTCGCGCACACCGGCGCGCATGACCGCGACAGCCTGGTCGTCTGGCTCTGCGAAGCCAACCAGACGGCTTATGCGAGGCTCGCGCCGATTATCATCGCTCACCGCACGCATCCGTTCGCGGCGCGCTTGCTCGGCGAAGCCGGCGCCGAAGTGGGCAAGATGATTGCCGCGCTCGACCCGTCGGCGAGCCTGCCGGTCGCGTTGTGCGGCGGCCTCGGCGCGCCGTTGCGCGAGTACGTGCCGCGGATCTATCAGGCGCGTTTGCGCGAACCGCTGGCCGACTCGGCGCACGGTGGATTGCAGTTGGCGCAACGTGAAGCGGTCCGTATCGGCGGCTGAAAACGGCGAACCGCGGCGTGCGCGCGTCGTGCGCCTTCGGCTGAGAATAGTCGTGCATGGCCAACGCGTTCCGGCGAATGCGGCTGGCAACGGTAAAATACGCAGCTTCGACGCTGCCCGCCTGCTCAAACTATGTACAAAGTCATCGCCACGGATCTCGACGGCACGCTGCTCAACGCGGATCACCAGGTGGATCCGTTCACGGTCGCCACTGTGCGCAAACTTGAAAGCGACGGGCTGCGGTTCGTGATTGCAACGGGCCGCCATTATTGCGATGTCGCCGGTATCCGCGACGTGCTGGGCATCAATCCGTATCTGATTACATCGAATGGGGCGCGCATCCACGCGCCGGACAACACGGTGATCCACGCCGACGACCTGCCGCCGGCTATCGTGCAACGACTCGTACAGCCGGAAACCGCCGGCGCGCATGGCCGCGTGATCGTCAACCTGTTCGCCGATCATGCGTGGCTGATCGACCGCGACGCGCCGGATCTGCTGAAGTTTCACCAGGATTCGGGCTTCACCTACGAGGTGACCGACCTGCCGAAACACGACGGCGTCGACATCGCGAAGGCTCTCTACATTGGGGATCCCTCCGATCTCGCGCAGGTCGCGGCCAATCTCGCGCGCGAATTCGGCGACGCCCTATACGTGACCTATTCGCTGCCGGACTGTCTGGAAGTGATGACGGCAAACGTATCGAAAGGCCGCGCGCTGCAGATCGTGCTCGAGCGCCTTGGCGTGGATGCCTCGCAATGCGTCGCTTTCGGCGACAACATGAACGATATCGATCTGCTGGAAACGGCCGGCCATCCGTTCATGATGAACAACGCCAATCCCGACCTGATCACGCGTTTGCCGAACGTGCCGCGCATCGGCAACAACTTCGAAGCGGGCGTCGCGCACCATCTGCGCAAGCTCTTCTCGCTCGACGACGAACTGATGTCCTGAGTGCAAATGGAAACGGCCCGCATCCAGTTTCATGGATGCAGGCCGTTTCCTTTAAGTGAGCGCGTCGGTTGGTTCAGGCTACCAGTGACGGCGTTGCACGACCAAAGTCCATCAAGGTCAGCAAGCCGCCTCATTCGCCGACGTTGGACGCAGCAGGAAGATTACCCGTGCCATCCGCCACGGCGGTTGTCGTGGTCGCCCCGGTTATCGTGGCCCCGGCCTCGGTCATTGTGGTTCCAGTTGCGATCATATCGATGGTCGCCACGGTAGTAGTCGCCGCGATCGTAGCGATGGTCCCAGCTGCCGTTGCCGTAGTAGACCGGCTGCGGCGCCGCATAGACCGGAGCCGGGCGGGTATAAACCGGTGCGCCGAGCGACAGGCCGATGTTCAGATCCGTATGCGCTTGCGCGACACCGCATGCGCCCGCCGCGAGTCCTGCAGCAACCAGCAAGTGAGTGACGATGCGTTTCATGTTTTGTTCTCCTGTGAGGCGACGTATGTTTGTCGCACAGGATCAATCTACGCATTCCGGTCGATGGGTACTGCGACGAGATGTTACGGACTGCAAGCATCGTCGCAGGATTTGAAAGGCGGGAGCAGCCTTACATAGGTATGCCGTGCGCTGAGTGCCATTCGGTCAAAGCCCTGTCAGATAAGGATTCGCGGTTCCTTGAACCGCGCCGAATCGCGCCCGCCGCTTCGCTCAACCCAAATCACATGGCCGCTTGCGTAATTGCGGCTTACATCTGTATTACCCGATTAATCTGCCGCACTCGACGAAGCCGCCGATGCAGCCGCCGACGAAGCCCCTTGCAACTGCGCGCAAGGGCAATCGGTCGCGCGCCCATCCAGCCCTTGGCGATCGTGTTTGAAGGTGGCGCGCGCGGTGCCGTCTTGCCAGTCGAGGCGAACAATATAAATACTGTCGAAGTCGTCGCTCTTCCAGTTCGGGACGTCGGCGGCATTGCCGCCATGCGCGCTCATCATCTGGCGCAATAGCTTCACGATCAGCTTGTGTTCCCACGCCACGACAATGAGCTTGTTGCGATTGGCGGGATCGACGAGCGCGGTGCCGAGCTGGTCGATCTGAGCGAAACCATACGGTGTTTGCACCGGCATCTGGAACTGGATGGCGGTCGGCTCGATCGTCGCAAGCGGCCGGATGTAGTAGTAGGGCTTGCCGCTGTCGTCTTTCTGCTGGCCGGGATCGGGTGCGTAGATCGCATCCGGTTTGCCGAACTTGGCCGCGATCACGGCCGGCAACGCCAGCGCGCGGTTGAGCCCCTGGCAGTTCAGTTGCCCATAGCCTTGGGCAGGTTTCTCGCCGTGCCGCACGAACACGAGCGTTTCCGTCTGGCCGTCAGCCGCATGCGCCGTGGGTAGCGCCAGCACACCCGCGCACAAGCCGCCGATGGAGAGTGCGACGCCATGCAGGAATCCGCGGAAACGCTTCATAGGGAACACCTGTGCGAGCTGGGGAAGTCGCACGATTCTAGCAGCGGGCGCGAGTGCGTCATCGCGGCGGATATCGAGATCCTGGCGCCGTCCACCGCAAAACAAAGCGGGCGCCTGAGCGCCCGCTTTGTTGCCCAAACGACTGCGCGCGAATTAATCGAGCGCCAGCTTCTGCGAATTGCCGCTGCGGCTTTCGGCGATAACCGGGTACAACACGCCGGCGATCACTGCGCCGAGGATCGGCGCAACCCAGAACAGCCACAACTGATCCATCGCCGCACCGCCGACGAAGAGCGCCGGGCCAGTGGAACGCGCCGGGTTGACCGACGTGTTGGTGACCGGGATCGAGATCAGGTGAATCAGCGTCAGGCACAGGCCGATGGCGATCGGCGCGAAGCCGGCGGGCGCGCGTTTATCGGTCGAGCCGAGAATGACGAAGAGGAAGAAGCCGGTCATCACCACTTCGCAAATGAATGCCGCGGCGAGCGAGTAGTGGCCCGGCGAGCGCTCACCATAGCCGTTGCTTGCGAAGCCGCTGGCAACGAGATCGAAGCCGGGTTTGCCCGACGCGATGAGCGACAGCACCAGCGCACCCAGCACGGCGCCAATCAACTGGGCAACGATGTACGGCAGCAGGTCGCGCGCCGGAAAGCGCCCCGCGACGGTCAGGCCGACGCTGACCGCCGGATTCAGATGGCAACCGGAGATATGGCCGATCGCAAAAGCCATGGTCAGCACGGTCAGGCCGAACGCGAGCGACACGCCCACGAAGCCGATGCCCAGACCGTGAACCGGGCCGGCGAAGTTGGCGGCAAGGACAGCGCTGCCGCAGCCCCCGAGCACGAGCCAGAAAGTGCCGAACAACTCGGCAGCGAGGCGCTTTGACAGCTGCATGATTGGTAATCCTAAAAAGATGAGGCTTCCGCTAGCACGCGCGGCTAAGTCCGTCTGCATACCGGGAACGCGCAATTCTAGGGAAAGGCTGCCAAATCAGGTGTCAAGAATTGTCAATGTGGTGTCGCCTTTACCTTTTTATTGCGAGATAAAGATGCCGTTTTACAATTCGCCGATCTTAATAATTATCAGAGGATATCTTGCTTAATCGGTATTCTTGTCCATTGCGAATTTTTATAATTGCAGTTAGTCTGCGAGCCAATGAGTTCTAGAAAAGGGGAGAACCGGAATGTCTCAATATGCAGACCTCAAGGCGCAGATCGCCAAATTGCAGGCACAGGCAGAAGAAGCGCGGCGTACTGAAATCGACAATGTGGTCGCCGACATCCGCCAAAAGATCGCTGAATACGGTCTGACGGCTCAAGACCTCGGCTTTGCGGTCGCCGCCAAGCGTGGCCGCCCGCCCAAGAAGGCGCCGCTGCCGGCAAAATACCAGGATCCGAAGTCGGGCAATACGTGGAGCGGGCGCGGCAAACCGCCCAAGTGGATCGTCGGTAAGAATCGCGAGCGCTTTTTGATTGGTGCGGCTTGAGCTGATTGCCGGTCGAGGCGAAAGCCAACTGAAGGTTTATTGCACTCGGTCTTTATTTGCTGAGTGGTAATCCGCGATGGAAGCGCATCCATACCCGTATTAAAAAAGCCGCCCTTGAGGGGCGGCTTTTCTGGACAAAGAAGCGGGATAACTTGGATTTGCCGCTCGCGCAAACGATTCACACGACAAATTGACTCACTATTGATCTGCAAATCGGAAACGCCGTAAGCGGCGAATTTCGATAGTCAAGCGGCAGAGCGAGAACTGCCCGGCCGCTTGACCGCCGCGTTTAGCCCACCGCGACCTGACGCAACACCGGGCGGCGCGTGGCTTCGATCAGTGCGGAATAGCCATCGACGTAATTCTGGGCCATCGTCTTCGAGCTGAAGCGGCGTTCGAACTGGGCGCGGATTTCGGTGCGCGACAATTCGTCCAGGCGTTGCAGCGCCGCGACCGCGCCTTGCACGTCCTCCACGATATAACCCGTCACGCCGTGATCGATCACTTCCGGCACCGAGCCGCGGTTGAACGCGATCACCGGCGTGCCGCACGCCATCGACTCGATCATCACGAGACCGAACGGCTCCGACCAGTCGATCGGGAACAGCAGCGCCTTGGCGCCGGACAGGAATTCGGGCTTCTGCGCTTCATTGATCTCGCCGACGAATTCCACATGCGCGAGCGACAGCAGCGGCTCGATTTCGCGCTTGAAGTATTCCTGGTCGGCCTTGTCCACCTTGGCGGCGATCTTCAGCGGCAAACCGCTTTGTGCAGCGATCTTGATAGCTGTATCGACGCGCTTCTCCGGACAAATGCGGCCGAGGAACGCCAAATACTCCGGCTTCTTGTGGGTTTGCGGCGTGAGCAGTTGCTCCGGCAGACCGTGATAAATCGTGTTGAGCCAGTTCGCCTGCGGCAGCGGTGCGCGCTGCGAATCCGAAATCGAGACCACCGGCACGTTGGAGAACGCATCGAACACCGGTTGCAGTTCCGGCAAGTCGAGGCGGCCGTGCAGCGTCGTCACGAACGGCGTGTCCATCGTCGTGAAGAGCGGGAACGGCATGTAGTCGAGGTGGAAGTGCAGCACGTCGAACTCGTGCGCAACCTTGCGGACCTTTTCCATCATCAGGACGTGCGGAGCCAGCGCGTCGCGAATCGTCGGATCAAGGCGCAGCGCACGAGGCCAGCAGGCGTCGAGGTTCGCGGAGGTGACCGAGTCGCCGCTAGCAAACAGCGTGACGTCGTGGCCGAGGTCGACCAGTGCTTCGGTCAGGTACGACACGACGCGTTCGGTGCCACCGTAAAGTTTCGGCGGAACAGCTTCATACAACGGCGCAATTTGTGCGATTCGCATGCGTTTTCTCCTAATCAGAACGGCATCGCACAGCGGCGCTCGAGTAGAGCGAGGAGCGAATGCCTGACGGACGGTTGGGCGCGGTAAGCCGCCGCCCGGGGGTGTTCCGAACCTGCATCGGGTAATCCCTTAGCTTCATTATCGGGATCAGCCGCGCTAATTCGAGTTATTTTTCAAACGCTTAATGTTGTTACAGCGCGAAACATGGCGCGTTACAGGTCGTCTGGACGCCTATCTCCCTAATTGGGAAACGCCGCCGGATGATTATTCGAACGCTAAGAAGCCACCAGCAAGGCGCGGGCCCGACACGTGGAGCGCGACGCCTACACGGTACGCATTGCAGAGAAGTGAAAACGTCTTATAATTCCCGCTCACCGCTGTAACGGTGCGGGCCATGAGTTGACGAGACTCACCATCTGGTTCACATCGGTGAAAGCAGCGTGTTAAAGGCGCATGGAAAATTCCAGATCGCGCGTCTTCGCTCCCTCCAAACCCGCTCCCCGACTCGCCTTTGTAGGAAAAATTCCTACACGAATGACGGATTAATCCGTCAATAAGGCTGGGTGTCTGTCCGATTTTCGTCCGCTCCCCCTTTCGACACAATGCTCGCAAGACCAGAAACGAGCCGATTCGTGCGGTTTAAGTGCGCGCGTCCGAGCAAACGTTTCCGTAACGGCCTGACCAGCCAGATACACCCCGGGGGAATCATGAGCGCGACAAGCGATATGCTCAATGAGATCAGAGAAGTCAACCTGTCTTATCTCCTGCTCGCCCAGCGACTGCTGCGCGAAGACAAGCCGATGGGCATGTTTCGCATGGGGATTTCGGACCAGTTAGCCGATGTGCTCGCCAATCTGTCGTTGGCGCAGACCGTCAAGCTGGCGGCGTCCAATCAGGTGTTGTGCCGTTTCCGTTTCGACGACCATGCCGTACTGTCCGCTCTGGCGGACAAAGGCAAATCCAGCGCCGTGGCCCAGGCGCATTCCGCGATCCTGATGGCAAGCCAGCCAGTCGAGCACCTCGGCTGATGGCACGTTGTAATTCAAACAAAGCGATCAGGACGGGGGAAACGCAAACGGATGGCCTATAAGAGTGTTGTGCTCGAAGTCAGGGAAATCACCCTGGCGATCGAACTGATCGAGCTTGGCGCGCGTTTGCAATTGCTGGAAGCGGAAACCAGTCTGTCGCGCGACCGGCTCATCAAGCTATATAAAGAACTGAAAGGGGTTTCGCCGCCCAAGGGCATGTTGCCGTTTTCGACCGACTGGTTCATGACCTGGCAGCCGAACTTTCACTCCTCGCTGTTCTACAACATCTACCGTTTCATGGCCGGCCACGGCGGCTGCCCGACGATCCAGTCGATCGTGAAGAGCTACCGGCTCTACCTCGAACACGTCCAGCTGCACGACGACGAGCCCGTGCTCAGTCTCACGCGCGCCTGGACGCTGGTGCGCTTTTTCGACTCGGGAATGCTGCAAATGACCGCCTGCTGTCGCTGCGGGGGACATTTTGTCGCGCATGCGCACGATCCGCAGCACGCGTTCGTCTGCGGCCTGTGCCAGCCGCCTTCGCGCGCCGGTAAGACAAAGAAATTCGCCGACGCCCGGGCCCGCGAGAGCCTCGCCGCTCTCGAAGCCTGACCCACAGGGCGGCCGCCGCCGCGCGAGCCGCCTTCCATCTCCCGTGTGGCGGGCCTTGCAGCCCGTTCACGCGACACGCGGTCCCGCCAACCGGCCGCATCCGCCTCTGGTTTACACCGGAGCGACGAGCCGCTTTTCCGCCAAAGTTTTCCGCTTCGTTGCCGTAAACCAGATTAACGACGGTCACCGTCGCTTCTTTGTGAGGGCTCGGCAGTGCTGATTTTCGTGGGAACACTCGTGACGCTTTTGTCCGTTTTCGGCGGTTACGCGCTGGAAGGCGGCCATCTCGGCGCGCTGCTGCAGCCCGTTGAAGTGCTGATGATCGTCGGCGCCGGGGTCGGCGCATTCATTCTGGGTAACGGAATGAAGACGATCAAAGCCACGCTGCGCGTCATTCCAACCCTGTTCAAGGGCGCGAAGTACAACAAGGACGTTTATATGGAGCTGATGGCGCTCCTCTACGTCCTGCTGGCCAAGGCGCGCAAGGAAGGCACGCTGACGCTGGAAGCGGACATCGACGATCCGTCGAAGAGTCCGATCTTCACCCAGTATCCGAAGATTCTCGCGGACCATCACATCATCGAATTCCTGACCGACTACCTGCGTCTGATGGTGGGCGGCAACATGAATGCGTTCGAAATCGAAAGCCTGATGGACGAGGAGATCGAGACGCATCACCAGGAAGGCGAGGCGCCCGCTCACGCGCTGAACAAGGTCGGCGACGCAATGCCTGCGTTCGGTATCGTGGCCGCGGTGATGGGCGTGGTGCACACCATGGCCTCCGCCGACAAGCCGCCCGCGGTGCTCGGCGAGATGATCGCGCAGGCGCTGGTCGGCACCTTCCTCGGGATTCTGCTTTCGTACGGGCTGATCGGGCCGCTCGCGAGCGTCGCCGAACAGCGCGTGACCGAGTCCACCAAGATGTTCCAGTGCATCAAGGTGACGATTCTGGCCAGCCTGAACGGTTACGCGCCGGCGATTGCCGTCGAGTTCGGCCGCAAGGTGCTCTTCTCGACTGAACGCCCGTCGTTCGCCGAGCTGGAAGAGCACGTGCGCCGCGTCAAGGCCAAATAAAGGGCGCCGGGAACCGAACCGATGAGCAAGGACAAAGACCGCGCCATTGTCGTCAAGCGCTCCGCGCCGAAGAAAGCCGGCCATCACGGCGGCGCGTGGAAGCTCGCCTATGCGGACTTCATGACCGCGATGATGGCGTTCTTCCTGCTGATGTGGCTGCTGAGTTCGGCGTCCACGGTGCAGTTGAGGGGCATTGCCGACTACTTCAACCAGCCGTTGAAGATCACGCTGTGGGGCGGCGACCGCAGCGCCGAGGATTCGAGCATTCTGAAGGGCGGCGGCCGCGATATCTCGACCGACGCACAAGGCGTGACGCGCTCCAGCGACGGTTCGAACAACCGCGCCGAGCACAGCGCCGCGCACGGCAGCGAAGACTCGATAAAACAGTTGCAGGGCGAGCTGGAGCGTCGCGAGCAGGTTCGCCTGCACGATCTGCAGGTCAAGCTGATGGCCGCGATCGAAGCGAATCCGGTGCTGCGCCAGTTCAAGCAGCAGATCCGCATCGACTCGACGCTGACCGGCTTGCGCATCGAGATCGTCGACTCGCAGAAGCGGCCCATGTTCGCGACCGCGAAAGACCAGGTCGAACCGTATATGCGCGACATCCTGCGCGAAATCGGCCACACGCTGAACGACGTGCCGAACCGCATCATCGTGCAGGGCCACACCGACGCCGCGCAGTACGCGGGCGGCGAGAAGGGCTACAGCAACTGGGAACTGTCCGCGGACCGCGCCAATGCGTCGCGCCGCGAGCTGATCGCCGGCGGCATGGACGAAGCGAAGGTGATGCGCGTGCTCGGTCTCGCGTCGACGCAGAACCTGAACAAGGCGGACCCGATGGATCCGGAGAACCGCCGCATCAGCATCATCGTGCTGAACAGGAAGTCGGAGGAGGCGCTGAATCATGACGACTCCACCACGACCACCTTGTCGGACGATGCAGCCGGCTCCAAGCCGTTGCTGCAAAAGCTTGCGCAGCCAGTGACGGTTGCACCGAAGTTGCCGGCGGCGGTGCCGTCGGCCCAGTAACAGACAGCGATTGTCCCGCTGACTCACGCGCCGTGCCGGCGCGGACGGCGGGACGATCCATAGCGTACGTGCAGCGAGGTTTTCATGATCAGGCACATCCTGGCAATCGACGATTCGGCATCGATGCGGCAGATTCTCGCCGCCACGCTGACGACGGCAGGCTACGAGGTGACGCTCGCGGCGGACGGCAACGAAGGGCTCGAAAACGCGCTCGCCATGTCGTTCGACCTCGTGCTGACCGACCAGTACATGCCGGGCAAGACCGGCCTCGATCTGATCGCCGCGCTGCGCAACAACCCGGCTTACCAGGCCACGCCCATCCTCGTCCTCACGACGGAATCGGGCGAGCCGTTCAAGGAAGCGGCACGGGCCGCGGGCGCGACCGGCTGGATCGAAAAGCCGCTCGACCCGGACATGCTGACCGAACTGGTGGCGGCGCTAGCCGAACCAGACCACGCGTAAGCGCCACCATAGACCCAGTTATAGAAGCTCTCGACGCGGCGGCACGGCAGCCCAAGCCAAGACAGGAACTCTCGCGGTGACCCAGGCATGACACTCGACATCACTCAGTTCTATCAGACGTTCTTCGACGAAGCGGACGAACTGCTCGCGCAGATGGAGCAGTTGCTGCTCAATCTGGATATCGCTCACCCGGACCCCGAAGACCTCGCGGCAATCTTCCGCGCGGCGCATTCGATCAAGGGCGGCGCGGCGACGTTCGGTTTTACCGCGTTGACGGAAACGACGCACATTCTCGAATCGCTGCTCGACCGCGCGCGCAATAACGAACTCGTGCTGCGCAAGGACATGATCGACACGTTCCTCGAAACCAAGGACGTGTTGTCCGGCCAGCTCGCCGATTACCGCGCGAGCGCCGAGCCGGACGCGGCCACCGCGAAGGCGATCTGCGCGAAGCTCGAACGCCTGAACGCGGAAAGCCGCGACGGTGTGGCACCGGCCGCTGCGGCGAGCGCGGCACCAGTTGCAACACAGGCAGTACAGGCAGCACAGGGCGGCACCCCGCCGGAGCACGTCGTCGAACAGGCGGTGCAGGCGGCGGGTGAATGGACTGACGGCGAACCGGCACAGACCGGGCAAGCCACGGGAGCCGGCGAAGAAACCGGCCCCCATCTGAAAATTACGCTACGGGGCGTTGGTGAGAAGGACCAGGAACTGCTGGCCGAAGAGCTCGGCAACCTGGGCAACATCGTCGGGCAGGTCAAGAGCGGCGGCGATCTGACGCTGTGGCTCGCGACCGATGTGACCTCCGATGACATCATCGCCGTGTGCTGTTTCGTGATCGACGAAAGTCAGATCGTGATCGGCCGCGGCACCGCACCGGCGGACGACACGCAGCAAGGCGAACCTGGAACGCCCGACGCTGCCGGTTCGTCCCCGGCGCAAGCAGTACAGACAGATCATGCGGACCACGCAGCATCGCCGGCACCGGCGGCCGGCACCGCTGCACCCGCACCAACGGCCACGCACGGCCTGTTCGAAGCCCCGGCCGCAGCAGCGCCGGCCGCGGCTCAACCCGCGGCAACCACGAGCGCACCGGCGCCAGCTTCAGCAAGCGCAGCCGCACCCGCCGAGCAGGATCGCAAGGCGGCACGTCCGGCTGCGGCAGCGGGCGGCGCGGAAGGCAGCTCGATTCGCGTCGGCGTCGAAAAGGTCGATCAGCTGATCAACCTGGTCGGCGAACTGGTGATCACGCAAGCCATGCTCGCGGAAACCACCAGCACGTTCGACCCGGCACTGCACGACCGCCTGTTCAACGGCATGGCGCAACTCGAGCGCAACGCGCGCGATCTGCAGGAAGCGGTGATGTCGATCCGCATGATGCCGATGGATTACGTGTTCAGCCGCTTCCCGCGACTGGTGCGCGATCTGGCGGCGAAACTCGGCAAGGAAGTGGAACTCGTCACCTTCGGGCAAGCGACCGAACTCGACAAGAGCCTCATCGAACGGATCATCGATCCGTTGACTCACCTCGTGCGCAACAGTCTCGACCACGGCATCGAAACCGTGGAAGCGCGGCGCGCGGCGGGCAAGGATTCGACGGGTCAGCTGGTGCTGTCGGCCGCGCATCACGGCGGCAACATCGTCATCGAAGTGAGCGACGACGGCGCAGGCTTGCGCCGCGACAAGATTCTCGCGAAGGCGGCCAAGCAGGGCATGCAGGTCAGCGAAACCATGTCCGACGAAGAAGTCTGGAACCTGATCTTCCTGCCGGGCTTTTCGACGGCGGAACAGGTCACCGACGTATCCGGCCGCGGCGTCGGCATGGACGTGGTCAAGCGGAACATCCAGTCGATGGGTGGTCACGTGGAAATCACTTCGCACGCCGGCAAGGGCAGCACCACGCGCATCGTGTTGCCGCTCACGCTGGCGATTCTCGACGGCATGTCGGTCAAGGTCGGCAACGAGATTTTCATTCTGCCGCTGAACTTCGTGATGGAGTCGCTGCAGCCGCAAGCCGAAGACATTTACACGGTCGCCAACGGCGAGCGCGTCGTGCGGGTGCGCGGTGAATACCTGCCGCTCGTGGCGTTGCACGAAGTGTTCAACGTCGAAGGGGCGAAGCAGGAACCGACGCAAGGCATCGTCACCATCATGCAAACCGAGGGGCGCCGCTTTGCGATGCTGATCGACGAGCTGGTGGGCCAGCAGCAGGTGGTCGTGAAGAATCTGGAAACGAATTACCGCAAGGTGCACGGCATTTCCGCCGCGACCATTCTGGGCGATGGCAGCGTCGCGCTGATTGTCGACGTGGCGGCGTTGAACCGTGAAACGCGCCATGCACACGGCGCGCTGAGCCTCGCATGATGTCGGTCACATTCGCCGCAACAGTAACACTTACTCAACTCATTTCATCCCAACCGTTTGGGGGCTAACGTGGCAGAAGTCCAATCCATCAATTCGAGCGTCGCGAACGCGAGCGGCGCGAGCCGCCGCGACGCGCAGCAGGCAGACGCCGGCGGTCAGGAATTCCTCGTCTTCACGCTCGGCGCCGAAGAGTACGGCATCGACATTCTCAAGGTGCAGGAAATTCGCGGCTACGACAACGTGACGCGGATCGCCAATGCGCCCGAGTTCATCAAAGGCGTGATCAATCTGCGCGGCATCATCGTGCCGATCGTCGACATGCGCATCAAGTTCCATCTGGGTCGTGTCGAGTACGACCACCAGACGGTGGTGATCATCCTGAACGTCGCGCATCGCGTGGTCGGGATGGTGGTGGACGGCGTGTCGGATGTGCTGACGCTCGCTACCGACCAGATCATGCCGGCGCCGGAATTCGGCGCCACGCTGACGACCGAGTACCTCACGGGTCTGGGCACCGTCGACGGCCGCATGCTGATCCTGATGGACATCGAGAAGCTCATGACCAGCCGCGAAATGGCGCTGATCGAAACGCTCGGCGCTTAACGGCCGCAGCCTTCACGAAACGATTGGGATAGGGAGCATCGAAATGCTGAGCAGGTGGTCGATTCGCACGTCGTTGACGATGGTGGGGATCATTCTGGTCGCGCTGACCGTGGTGGTCGGCGTACTTGGGCTGAGCGCGCTGAATCGCGCGAGCCAGTCGCTCGACCGCATTGCGCGCGGCGATCTGATCGCCATTCACGCGCTGGACGATGCCTCGGCGTACCTGCTGCGCTCGCGCGTGTCGCTGGACCGCTTCAATGCGTTGAGCGCGGCGGGCGACACGGAGCAGGCGAAGAAGGTGCTCGATCGTGCGGAGGAGTTGTACGGCAAGGGCAATCAGAGCTGGCAGACGTATCTCGACGCGCCCAAGAACGGCGTGGAGCAGGCGCAACTCGACGAACTGCTGGCGCGCCGTACGGCGGTGATGCGTGAAGGCCTGGAACCCGAGTTCGCCGCGCTGCGTGCGAACGATCTGGCTGCCTATCACGCGATTGCGGATACGAAGATCAGCCCGATGTTCGTGTCTTACGACAACGCGGCCTCGGCGGTCATCAAGAGCTTGCAGCAGCAGGCCGTGGATCAGCAGGCGAGCGCGCAATCGAACATCTCGCTGATGACGACGCTGATCATCGCCGTCACCGCGCTCGCACTGCTTCTCGTGGTGGGTATCCGCTTCGCGCTGCGCGGCCTGATCGTGCAGCCGCTCGCCGACGCGACCGCGTGCTTCGAGCGCATCGCCGCGGGCGACCTGTCGGAGACGATCAACGTCTTCAGCCGCAATGAAATCGGGCGCCTGTTCGCGGGCATCAAGCGCATGCAGGACAGCATGTCGACGATGGTGAAGGCGGTTCACAGCAGCACGGAATCGATCGACACCGGCGCGCGCGAAATCGCCATGGGCAACACCGACCTGTCGCAGCGCACCGAACAGCAGGCCGCGTCGCTGCAGGAAACCGCGTCGAGCATGGAGCAGTTGACCGGCACCGTGCGGCAGAACGCCGAGAACGCGCGTCAGGCGAGCCAACTGGCCGTCAACGCATCCGACATCGCCACGCGCGGCGGCGACGTGGTGAGCCAGGTCGTCACGACCATGCAGGACATCGCGAGCAGTTCGAACAAGGTCGTCGACATCATCGGCGTGATTGAAGGCATTGCTTTCCAGACCAATATTCTCGCGTTGAACGCGGCAGTCGAAGCCGCGCGCGCCGGCGAACAGGGCCGTGGCTTCGCGGTGGTGGCGGGCGAAGTGCGCAGCCTCGCGCAACGCAGCGCGAGCGCCGCGAAGGAAATCAAGGAACTGATCGGCGACTCGGTCGACAAGGTGCAAAGCGGCTCGGCGCTGGTGGGCCGCGCCGGTACCACGATGGACGAGATCGTGCAGGCCGTGCGCCGCGTGACCGACATCATGGGCGAAATCAGCGCGGCGTCCGAGGAGCAGTCGGGCGGCATCGAACAGGTGAATCGCGCGGTCGTGCAGATGGACGAAGTCACGCAGCAGAACGCGGCGCTGGTCGAACAGGCGGCGGCCGCGGCGGCATCGCTCGAAGATCAGACGCGTCAGTTGCAGGCTGTGGTGAGCGGCTGGAAAGTGGCCGGCGGCGCGGCGCATAACAACGCGGCGGCAACGCGTTCGCAATCGACGGCGTCCCGTGTGACCAGCGGCAAGAGCAAGCCGGCGGCCAAAGCCGCGCCGCATGCATCCGTGAACGGCGGCGCAGCGCATCCGGCGGCAGGCACGGCAGCGACGAACACCGCACCGGCGTCAGGCAATCACGAAGCAGGCGCCGCACGTGTCGAACCGGCACTCAGGCCGAAGATGGCCCGCGCGGCATCCGAATCTGTTGCACGTCCGGCCGCGGCAAGCGCGGCCACGGCGGGCTCGGATGCGGACTGGGAAACATTCTAGGAAGTGGCACAAAGACATGCAGTCATTCGGCATCTCGCTCCATGAGGGGCGAATCATCGAAGCACGCTTTATCAGCGTGTCGCGGGCCGACTGCATGGTGGCGGAACTCGCGGGCGGGCGCGACCCCGCGAACACAATCCCTTCTTCCCAAGGCGAGTTCCTGGGCGGAAAGCGGGATGGCTCGTATCGCAGGCAGGAACTCTCATGATGGCAACGCGCGCACAGCAACGTCCCGAACGGGCAGACCCGGTTAGATCCGGCGAACAGGCACGGGATTTCGAATTCACGTCGGCGGACTTCGCTCGCATTCGCGAACTGATTCACCGCAGCGCAGGCATTTCGCTGTCGGATCACAAGCGCGACATGGCGTACAGCCGTCTGGCGCGCCGTCTGCGCACCCGCGGCCTCGACACCTTCAAGCAGTATCTCGACCTGCTCGAAGCGGAAAACGATCCGGCCGAGTGGGAAGCGTTCACCAATGCGCTGACCACCAACCTGACGGCGTTTTTTCGCGAGGCGCATCACTTTCCGATCCTCGCCGAATTCGTGCCGCGCCGCGCGCAGCCGGTTTCGGTGTGGTGCTCGGCGGCGTCGACCGGTGAAGAGCCGTACTCGATTGCGATGACGCTGATCGAAGCGCTCGGCGACAGCGGCGCGCGTCAGGCCTCGGTGCTCGCCACCGATATCGACACGCAAGTGCTCGCCAAGGCCGAAGCCGGCATGTACCAGTTCGATCAGGTGAAGCATCTCTCGCCCGAGCGGCTCAAGCGCTTTTTCCTGAAGGGCACCGGCGCACACGCGGGCATGGTCAAGGTGCGCCCGGAAGTGCGCGCGCTGGTGCGCTTCGAGCAACTCAATCTCACCGACCGCGATTACCAGTTGCGTTCGCAGTTCGACGCGATCTTCTGCCGCAACGTGATGATCTATTTCGACAAGCCGACGCAAGCGCAAGTACTCGCGCGCTTCGAGCCGCTGATGAAGTCGGGTGGCCTGCTGTTCGCCGGCCACTCGGAAAACTTCACGTACGTCACGCAGGCATTCAAGCTGCGCGGCCAGACCGTCTATGAACTGACGCGTGACGCGACCGGCGCGCGTACGCCGACGGCCACCCGCGGCTCGACGACGGCATCGCATCACACGGCAAGCGGGGTGACGGTATGAGCAGCGCCCTGCCGATCGCCACCAATCTGTACTTCGACAACCACTTCCAGCGCCCCGGCGTGAAGCTGTTGCCGAACGAGTTCTACACCACGCACGAAGACATGGTGCTGGTCACCGTGCTCGGGTCGTGCGTCGCGGCCTGCATTCAGGATCGCACGGCCGGTATCGGCGGCATGAATCACTTCATGTTGCCCGACGACGGCGCGGATGTCGGCCAGGCCGCGTCGGATTCGATGCGCTACGGCGCCTACGCAATGGAAGTGCTGATCAACGAACTGATCAAGGCCGGCGGCCGGCGCGAACGTTTCGAAGCCAAGGTATTCGGCGGCGGCGCGGTGCTCGCCGGCATGACGACGATGAACATCGGCGACCGCAATTCGGAGTTCGTGCGCCGCTATCTCGCGGTGGAGAAGATCCGCATCGTCGCTGAAGATTTGCAGGGCTCGCATCCGCGCAAGGTGGCGTTCATGCCGCGCACGGGCCAGGTCATGGTGAAGAAGTTGCGCCTGCAGCAGGAAGCGGGCGTGGCCGAGCGCGAGCAGGCGCTTGTGCGGCAAAGCGCCGAAGCGCGCGCCGAGCGGCTCGCGGCGGCGCGCAAGCGGGTGGAACTGTTCTCGTCGCCGGCCGCTTCGAGAGCCAGGGTCGAACTGTTTTCGAGTTCCGCAGGCGCCCGTCCGAAGGTCGAGCTGTTCGGCTCGCCCACAGGCGGAGCAACGGGAACAGCGGCGGGCAGTGCGGGCGCAGGCGCAGCAAAGCCGCGCATCGAACTGTTCGGCACGCGCCCGATCAATTCAAACAACGCCAGAACTACAGAGGAGGCGTGAGCGCTGTGCAAAAGATCAAAGTACTGTGCGTCGACGATTCGGCGCTGATCCGCAGCCTGATGACGGAAATCATCAACGGCCAGCCGGATATGACGGTGGTCGCGACCGCACCCGACCCGCTGGTCGCGCGCGATCTCATCAAGCAGCACAATCCGGACGTGTTGACGCTCGACGTCGAAATGCCGCGCATGGATGGCCTCGATTTCCTCGAGAAGCTGATGCGCCTGCGGCCGATGCCGGTGGTGATGGTGTCGTCGTTGACCGAGCGCGGCAATGAAATCACGCTGCGCGCGCTCGAACTCGGCGCGGTCGATTTCGTCACCAAGCCGAAGGTCGGTATTCGCGACGGCATGCTCGACTACTCGGAAAAGCTCGCCGACAAGATTCGCGCCGCCGCGCGCGCACGCGTGCGCCAGGCCGCGCCGGTGCAGCACGCGGCTGCTCATGCGACGCAGGCGCCGGTCGGCGCCGCGCCGCTCTTCAACAATCCGCTGCTCAGTACCGAGAAGCTGATCATCGTCGGTGCATCGACGGGCGGCACGGAAGCGATCCGTGAAGTGCTGGTGCCGCTGCCGCCCGATGCGCCCGCGGTGCTGATCGCGCAGCATATGCCGCCGGGCTTCACAAAATCTTTTGCACAACGCCTCAATGGTTTGTGCCGGATTACCGTTAAAGAGGCAGAGCACGGCGAACGCGTGCTGCCGGGACATGCTTACATTGCGCCCGGCCATGCTCATCTGTTGCTTGCCCGCAGCGGTGCGAACTATATTGCTCACCTGTCGGACGAGCCGCCGGTGAACCGGCATCGTCCGTCGGTGGATGTGCTGTTCCGTTCGGCCGCGCAGCATGCGGGCAAGAACGCGGTCGGCGTGATTCTGACCGGTATGGGGCGCGACGGCGCAGCTGGACTGCTGGACATGAAAAAGGCAGGGGCGTACACCCTTGCGCAAGACGAAGCGAGCTGTATTGTGTTCGGCATGCCGCGTGAAGCGATTGCGCTTGGCGCGGCGGACGAGATCGCAGCGTTGCCGGAAATGAGCCGACGTGTGATGGCGCGTCTCTCGGCAATGGGCGACCGCGTTCAGCGGGTATGATGCGGGCCGGTAGGATTTGAGGCGCTGGGTTGAGGCGCGAGTTGAGCGGTCAGGCGCCGCACCATGGATCAAGCAAAGGGAATGAAATGGATAAGGGAATGAAGATTCTGGTTGTTGACGACTTTCCGACGATGCGCCGGATCGTCCGCAACCTCCTCAAGGAACTCGGCTATTCGAACGTCGACGAGGCGGAAGACGGCCAGGCCGGTCTCGCGCGTTTGCGTGGCGGTACGTACGACTTCGTGATCTCCGACTGGAATATGCCGAACCTCGACGGTCTGGCCATGCTCAAGGAGATCCGCGCCGACGCCAACCTCACGCACCTGCCGGTGCTGATGGTGACGGCCGAATCGAAGAAGGAAAACATCATCGCGGCGGCGCAAGCCGGCGCGAGCGGTTATGTCGTCAAGCCATTCACGGCCGCGACGCTCGACGAGAAGCTCAATAAGATTCTCGAGAAGATGGCCAAAGCCGGGAGCTGATGTGAATCTGCCGACCAACGCGCAAGGCGCCGACGCGGCCCACGAGAGCGGCGACTTCGCGTCCGACCGTATCCTCGCCCGCATTGGACAACTGACGCGCACGCTGCGCGACTCGATGCGCGAGCTCGGGCTCGACAAGCATGTCGAGCGTGCGGCCGAAGCCGTGCCCGATGCCCGCGACCGCCTGAAGTACATCGCGGATATGACGGAGCAGGCCGCGGAGCGCGTCCTGTCTGCTATCGACGTCGCCAAGCCGATCCAGGAGCAGCTGCAGAAAGACGCGGGCGAACTCGACGCGCGTTGGGAGCAGTGGTACGCGGCGCCGATCGAGCGCGAGGAAGTGCGCGCGTTGATGAACGACACGCGCACTTTCCTGCGCGGCGTGCCCGAGGCGACCAGCGCGACCAACTCGCAGCTCATGGAGATCATGCTGGCGCAGGACTTCCAGGATCTGACCGGCCAGGTCATCAAGAAGATCACGGATGTCGTGTACCTGATCGAGCAGCAGTTGCTCGGCGTGCTGGTCGAGAACATCGCGCTCGAACGGCGCGAGCAGTTCGCGGCGAACGCGGCGGCGCTGGCGGCCGAAGTCTCGCCGACCGGCAGCCCCGAACATCTGCTGAACGGTCCGCAAATCAATCCGGAAGGCAAAACGGACGTGGTGCAGGACCAGTCGCAAGTCGACGATCTTCTGGCCAGCCTGGGCTTCTGAGCTGTAGGCGCGGCGCCACGCCGCGCCGCGCCCGCCCACCAAGGGCGCCGGGTCGAAGCAGGACGCATAGCAAGCCACGCGCCCGCGTGCGCTTGCTGTCTGCCGACACAAACCACAGGCATACTACGAACTCAAGCAGCGGCACGGCGCTCCGGCGAAGACACACGCCGGTCGGTGGCGCGATGGGGAAAAACCCTCCGCAGTGCGACCGCAGCGGTGCCGTATGATCTGCACACATGCAGCCGGTTTGCACCACGTGCGAACCGAGCGGCAGCTCGGGAGGAGCTTTGTCATGTGGAGTCGTGTACGCCGCGCCGGGATCGTTACGGCGCTTGCTTTGCCCTGTTCGCTCATCGCCGTGCAGTCCGCTCATGCGGGACTGGGCGGCGCCCCCATGACACCGCCCACGGGCGCGTCAGTCTCGTCCCGTATCGTTCAGCCCGGCGGCAGCGCCGTCAACGCGGCGCAGAGCGTGATGCGCTCCGCGTCTAACGCGGCGTCTTCCGCTACAGCTTCCACGTCTTACACCGTGCGTGAGACGGCGCTCGGCAACGGCACCGTGGTCCGCGAATATCTCGCCTCGGACGGCTCCGTGTTCGGCATTGCCTGGCGCGGCCCGCAAATGCCGGATCTGAACGATCTGCTCGGCAGCTATTTCCCGCAGTACGTGGCCGGCGTCAAGGCGGTGCGCGCGGCGCGCGGCGGCAGCCGCGGCCCGGTCGCGGTCGACCAGAGCGGCCTCGTGGTGCGCTCCGGCGGCCACATGGGCTCGTTCAATGGCCAGGCGTGGTTGCCTCCGGCGCTGCCCGCCGGCGTCAGCGGTTCAGACATCCAGTAATAGCGAGGACGAGACATGCGAACCCAGCATATTGCTGTGAAGCTCAAGGGCTGGATGCAGGCCGTCGCGGCCGTGGCGCTGGTGTCCGCGCTCGTCGCGTGCGGCGGCGGTGGCGGCTCCAATAACGATTCGTCGACCTCGCTGAACGGCGGCACGCTGCCGGCCAGTCCGACCCAGCAGCCGATCGCCGCGACCGCGGCGAATACCGTGCCCATTACCGTCGGCCGCGGCGTGAACGGAGTGATCAATATCCCGGCGGTCAGCGTGAAAATATGCGCGCCCGGCTCGACTACGAATTGTCAGACTATTGACAATATCCAGGTCGATACCGGGTCCTACGGCCTGCGCGTGGTCAACTCGGTCCTGAACGCTTCGCTGCTCAATGCGTTGCCGGTCAGCACCATCAGCGGCAGCGGCGCCCAGCTCGCCGAGTGCGCGACCTTCGCGGACGGCTTTACGTGGGGCACGGTGCGCACCGCGACCATCGCGATCGGCGGTGAGACGACCACGACGGCGATTCCGATGCAGATCATCGGCGACAAGGATTCGAGCACGGTGCCCACGCCCGGCTGCGGCAGCGGCCAGGCCGAGAACAAGGTTGACGATCTCGGCGCCAACGGTATTCTCGGCATCGGCACGTCGCCCACCGATTGCGGTACGACCTGCTCGGACCCGGCACAGGCGGCCAAATTCAGCAATTACTTCGCCTGTCCGGGCGGCGTGTCGTGCGCCCGCACGGCGGTACCGCTCGCGCAGCAAGTGGCCAATCCAGTCCCGTTTTTCCCGGTCGACAATAACGGCGTGATCGTGCAGATGCCGCCGGTGTCGAATACCGGCGCAGCGTCGGCCACCGGCACACTGGTGTTCGGCGTCGGCACGCAGGCGAACAATGCGCTCACCGGCGTCCAGCGCTTTACCACCGACGCTTTCGGCGACATGGACAACAGCGTGTTCAATGGCACGACGGTGCAAGCCTTCCTCGATTCCGGCTCGAACGCGTACTTCTTCGGCGATAGCTCCCTCGCGCAATGCGGCAGCAACCTGGCGGGCTTTTACTGCCCGTCGTCGGCGCAAACGCGGACGCTGACGCTGGTCGGGCTGAACAATACGCAGGCGAGCGCCAGCATCGGCATCCTGAGTGCGGCGACGCTGTTCAGCAACGGCGGCAACTACGCGTTCAACGACCTGGCAGGACAGATCGGCGGCAACAGCAGCTTCGATCTCGGGTTGCCGTTCTTCTACGGCCGCCACGTGTATTACGGTATCGATCAGACCGCGAATGGTGGTCAAACGCCTTACGTGGCGTTTTGATTGACGCGTCGTACTGAAGCCTGAAGCCGGACCGGCACTCGCGCTAAGCCGCGCGAGTGCCCGGCCGGGCCGCGAGCGGCCGTATCGCGTCAGCAAGGCCGAGCGGCCGGCTTTTCCGGCCGTCTCCATCCCTCGAATTACCCCCCTTTCTCCGCCCTTATCCGCCGATCGGTGCTTGCGTCGAGCGGGAATAATCGCTCTCACTGGAAAGAGGCGCCGTGCCTCAGCCGACTGGAGAGCTTTTGTGGCAGAGGATAGCGACCTCGAAAAAACCGAATCAGCCACTCCCCGACGCCTGCAGAAGGCGCGCGAGGAAGGGCAGATCGTGCGTTCGCGGGAGCTGTCCACGTTTGCCCTGCTGGCCGCGGGGTTCTTCGGCGTGTGGGGGATGTCCGGCAGTATCGGCGAACATTTGCAGGGCATGCTGCGCGCGGCCTTCACGTTCGATCACGCCGGCGCGTTCGAAACGCGCCGCATGATGATCGGCGCGGGCGTGGCAAGCCGCGAAGGGTTGTACGCGCTGCTGCCGATTCTCGCCTTCACCGGCGTCGCCGCCTTGTTCGCACCGATGGCGCTGGGTGGATGGCAACTGTCGGCGAAAGGCCTCGAGCCGAAGTTCGACCGCCTCAATCCTATTGCCGGCCTCGGCAAAATGTTCTCGATCAACGGTCCGATCCAGCTCGGCATGTCGCTCGCGAAGACGCTGGTGGTCGGCGTGATCGGCGGCACGGCGATCTGGAATCGCCGTGAAGAGATTCTCGCGCTGGCGACCCAGCCGCTGCATCTCGCGCTTGCCAACACCGTGCATCTGATCGCCGTGTGCTGCGGCATGACGGTGGCGGGCATGTTCGTCGTCGCCGCGATGGATGTGCCGTATCAACTGTGGCAATTCCACAAGAAGCTGCGCATGACGAAGGAAGAAGTGAAGCGCGAACACCGCGAAAGCGAAGGCGATCCGCACGTCAAAGGCCGGATTCGCCAGCAGCAGCGCGCGATCGCCCGCCGCCGCATGATGACCAACGTGCCGAAGGCCGACGTGGTGGTGACCAACCCGACGCACTTCGCCGTGGCGCTGCAATACACCGACGGCGAGATGCGCGCGCCGAAGGTCGTCGCCAAAGGCGTCAACCTGGTGGCGGCGCGGATCCGCGAAATTGCCGCCGAAAACAACGTGCCGTTGCTGGAAGCGCCGCCGCTCGCGCGGGCGCTGTATCACAACGTCGAACTCAACCGCGAGATTCCGGGCCCGCTGTACGGCGCGGTCGCCGAAGTGCTCGCGTGGGTGTATCAGCTGCGGCGCTTCAAGACCGAAGGCGGCGACGTGCCGCTCGCACCGACCGAACTCGACGTGCCCGCGGAACTCGACAAGGGCGGTGTATCGGACGACGAAGCCGATCAGGAAGCCGCCGACACGCTCAACCCCGCTACCAACCCAAATAACGACGACGCTTCAGGAGCCTCCGCATGAACGCTCGCGCCGGTTTCCTCGCCCGACGGCCGGATGCCTTGAGCAGCACCAATTTGCGCGCCCTCGCCGGGCCGGTGCTGATCTGCATGATCCTCGGCATGATGATTTTGCCGTTGCCGCCGTTCCTGCTGGATCTGCTGTTCACCTTCAATATCGCGCTTTCGGTGATGGTGCTGCTCGTCAGCATGTACACGATGAAGCCGCTCGATTTCGCCGCATTCCCGAGCGTGCTGCTGTTCTCGACCTTGCTGCGCCTCTCGCTGAACGTGGCGTCCACGCGGGTCGTGCTGCTCGAAGGTCACACCGGTCCGGACGCGGCCGGCCAGGTGATCGAGTCGTTCGGCCACTTTCTCGTGGGTGGCAACTTCGCGGTCGGTATCGTCGTCTTTATCATCTTGATGGTGATCAACTTCATGGTGATCACCAAGGGCGCGGGGCGGATCGCGGAAGTGTCCGCGCGCTTCACGCTCGATGCGATGCCCGGCAAACAGATGGCGATCGACGCCGACCTGAACGCCGGCCTCATCAACGAAGAACAGGCCCGTAAGCGCCGCTCGGAAGTTTCGCAGGAAGCCGAGTTCTACGGCTCGATGGACGGCGCGAGCAAGTTCGTGCGCGGCGATGCGATCGCCGGTTTGCTGATCATGGTGATCAACATCGTCGGCGGCCTGATCGTCGGGATGGTCCAGCACGGCATGGACTTCGCGTCGGCGGGCAAGAACTACACGCTGTTGACCATTGGTGACGGCCTCGTCGCGCAGATCCCGTCGCTGGTGATTTCGACGGCGGCCGGCGTGATCGTGTCGCGCGTCGCGACCAACGAGGACATCGGCACGCAGCTCACCGGCCAGTTGTTCACCAATCCGCGCGTGCTGGTGATCACCGGTTGCATTCTCGTGCTGATGGGCCTGATTCCGGGCATGCCGCACTTCGCGTTTCTGATTCTCGGCGGCGGTCTGATCCAGCTCGGCCGCACGATGAAAAAGCGCGCCGAGGAGCGCAAGAACACCACGGCGCTCGTCGATGTCGCGCCGGCCGCGATGGCGCCGGTCGAAAACACCGAAGCGAGCTGGGACGACGTGACGATGATCGACACGCTCGGCCTCGAAGTCGGCTACCGGCTGATTCCGCTCGTCGACAAGAATTCGGACGGCGAACTGCTCAAGCGGATCAAGAGCATCCGCAAGAAGTTCGCGCAGGAAATCGGCTTTTTGCCGCCGGTCATTCATATCCGCGACAACCTGGAATTGCGGCCGAACGGTTATCGCATCGCGCTCAAGGGCGTCGAAGTGGGCGTCGGCGAAGCGTATCCGGGCCAGTGGCTGGCGATCAATCCGGGCCAGGTGTCCGCCGCGCTGCCGGGTACGCCGACGCAAGATCCCGCCTTCGGTTTGCCGGCTATCTGGATCGATACGAACCTGCGCGAACAGGCGCAGGTGTATGGCTACACGGTGGTCGATTCGAGCACGGTGGTGGCGACGCACCTGAATCACCTCGTGGTCACGCATGCGTCGGAATTGCTCGGCCGCCGGGAAGTACAGGCGCTGCTCGAGCGGATGCAGAAGGACACGCCGTCGCTGGTCGACGATCTGGTGCCGAAGTCGCTCCCGCTCACCACGCTGCAAAAGGTGCTGCAAAACCTGCTGGAAGAAGGCGTGCCGATTCGCGATATGCGCACGATTCTCGAAGCACTCTCCGAACACACGCCGAAGATCACCGACGCCCACGATCTCACCGCCGCCGTGCGCCTCGCGCTGGGTCGCGCGATCACGCAGCAGTGGTTCCCGGGCATCGGCGATATGCAGGTGATGGGCCTCGATTCGAATCTCGAACGCGTGCTCTCGCAGGCGCTCTCGACCGGCTCCAATCCGGGCCTCGAGCCGGGACTTGCGCACACGCTGCTGAACGAAACGCAGAAGGCGATGACGCGTCAGCAGAACCTCGGGCTTGCGCCTGTGCTGCTGGTGCAGCACGCGTTGCGGCCGATGCTCGCGCGTTTCCTGCGCCGCAGCTTGCCGCAGCTGAAGGTGCTGTCGTACGCGGAGGTGCCCGACACGCGCAATATCAAGGTGGTGAATCTGATCGGCGCGCACGGGTAAGGCGGATCGGTCACCGAGGCCAGTTCGTGGCCGATGTCTTTTGCCGGCGCTCATCGAGCGCCGGTTTTCGTTTCGGCGCCTGACTTTTCATGTCGCAAGCCGACGGCGACGTACACGCCGCGTCCGCGAAAGCGCCGTCCGACGCGGCCGCCGGGCGTGTTTCAAACCGGCGTGCGTGTGAATCGAAGCACATTTCCATCGCCCGAATTGCCCACGTTTAACGGTCTTTATCCATCGATCGTGCCTCGACGGGTTTCGCAATAATGATCTCAATGGGAAGCGGTATGTTGCCGGTCCGTTAGTCCGTTTACCTCATCGGGGGTCCAGCTTGAACATTCGTAAATTTGTCGGTGCTACCAGTCGTGATGCGCTGCGTCTCGTGCGCGAAGCGTTGGGCGCGGACGCCGTCGTACTGTCCAATCGCACGATGGACGACGGCAGCGTCGAGATCGTCGCACTGGCCGACAGCGACCTCGCCGCCCTCTCGCCGAAAGTCCCGCGCGCAGGCGCCGGCGCACCGCAGGCTGGATCGATGAATGCGACGGCTGGACGGCCCGCACTGGCCGCACCGCGCGCCATGCCGGCGGCAGCGCCGATGCAGGCGAATCCGTATGCGAGCGGCATGCCCGATGTGTTCTCGTCGGTGTTCGGCGCAAGCCCGGAAGCCGGCGCGGAGAATCTGGGCAACGGCTCTTCCCACTCTGACCTCACGGACGACGACGCGAGCGACGCACCGGCCGCCGCCCTGAAGCCGGCCGCGCCGGTCAAGGCAGCGGCGCCGATCAAGGCAGCCGCCGCAGTGCCGTCGAAACCGATCAGCCCCGAGCAACCGAGTGCCCGCGCCGCGGCCTCGCGCCTCAGCGAAGACATTCGCGCCGATCTGCTCAAAGCGGCCGGTGTGCCGGCGGCGCCCGCCGCGCCGGGCGCCGACGCGCAAACGCCGCGCACGATGGCCGAATCGAATCCCTGGTTGATCGACCACGCGCGCCGCATCGCCGCCGAACAGCAGCAGGAAGGCGCATATAGCGCGCGCCCCGCCGCGATGACGCCGGCCGCCGCGATGGCCAAGGGCCTTGGCGCCGCCGTCGAACCGGGCAAAGCTGCCGCGCCGCAAGCCGTGGACACGCCCGACTGGGCGCGCGAAGGCGCGCAAGCCGCCGCGCGCCGCGCCGCGCAGAAAAACGCACCGGCGCTGTCATCGAACGACGACGCCCGCACGCCCGCTTCGGTCGCCGAAGCGATCAAGGCACGCATGGAGCAAGTGGTCAACGACACCGTGATGAGCGAACTGTCGTCGATGCGCGGGATGATGGAAGAACACTTCGCCGGCCTGCTATGGGGCGAGCGCCAGCGCCGCAACCCGGTGCGCGCCTCGCTCACCAAGCACCTGTTCGCCGCCGGTTTCTCCGCGCAGCTCGTGCAGATGATGGTCGACAACCTGCCGGACGACGTCGAGAGCATGGACGGCGGCATGGACTGGGTCCGCTCGGTGCTCGATTCGAACCTGCCGGTGATGGAAGACGAAGACGCACTGATGGAGCGCGGCGGCGTGTTCGCGCTGATGGGCCCGACGGGCGTCGGCAAGACGACGACTACCGCCAAGCTCGCCGCGCGTTGCGTGATGCGCTTCGGCGCGAGCAAGGTTGCCTTGCTCACCACCGACAGCTACCGGATCGGCGGTCACGAACAACTGCGCATCTTCGGCAAGATTCTCGGCGTGTCGGTGCATGCGGTGAAAGACGGCGCCGACCTGCAACTCGCGCTCTCCGAACTGCGCAACAAGCACATCGTGCTGATCGACACGATCGGCATGAGCCAGCGCGACCGTCTCGTCTCCGACCAGATCGCGATGCTGTGCCACGCCGGTCAGCCGGTGCAGCGCCTGTTGCTGCTCAACGCAACGAGCCATGGCGACACGCTCAACGAAGTCGTGCAGGCCTACCAGCGCGCGCCGGATCAACAGCCGCTCGCCGGCTGCATTCTGACTAAGCTCGACGAAGCCACCAATCTCGGCGGCGTGCTCGATACCGTGATCCGCTACAAGCTGCCGGTGCACTACGTGTCGACCGGTCAGAAGGTGCCGGAAAACCTGTACGTCGCGACGAAGAAATTCCTGATCAAGAGCACCTTCTGCATACCGCGCGATAACTCGCCATTCGTGCCACACGACGACGACATTCCGGCGTTGCTGTCCGCATTGTCCGCACGTTCCACGGCCGAATTGCACGAGGTCCGCTTTGGATAAGCTCATCTCCGATCAGGCAGAAGGACTGCGGCGGATGTTGGCTCGCAGCGGCTCGCGTGTGATTGCGGTGACGAGCGGCTCGGCCGGCGTCGGCTCGACCACGACGGTGGTGAACCTCGCCGCCGCGCTGGCGCAGCAGGGCAAGGACGTGCTGGTGATCGACGAATGCCTCGGCGAGAAGTCGGTGAGCACGATGCTCGGCGGCGTGCGCGGCGCGGGCAATTTCGCCGCCGTGATGCGCGGCGAGATGACGCTCGACGACGCCGCCGCAAGGCACTCGCTTGGCTTCTCGGTGCTGGCCGCCTCGCGTCCGAACCGGGAAGGTCATACGGCCGCGGAGTTCGGCGTGGTGTTGCGCGGTTCCGCCGACGTCGTGCTGATCGACGCGGAACTCGATGCGCAAGGTCATCTCTCGGCGCTCGCGAGGCAAGCGCACGACGTGATGATCGTCACGCGCATGGCCGCGCACGCGATCACCGACGCGTACGCATGCATGAAGCGCCTGCACTACGCGCACGCCATCGCGCAGTTCCGCGTGCTGGTGAACCACGTGCAGAGCGTGAACGACGCGCATACCGCGTTTGCAAACCTGGCCGGCGTGGCCGGACGCTACCTGACGGTGGCGCTGGAAGACGCCGGTTGTATTGCCGCCGATGCGCGGATGGCGCGAGCCCTGGAGTTGTCGCGTTGTGTCGTCGATGCGTTTCCGTCGACACCGGCTGCGCGCGACTTCCGGCACCTCGCCGCCGAGTTGCAGTACTGGCCGATGCGGCCAACGATGTCGTCGCAAACGCCCTGGTTGGCGCCTGCGACAGTTACAGCGGCGCAACACGCCGATCAACCGTCTGCGCAGCACGCCTAGAAGCGGCACAAGGACAAGGGGAGCACGATGTATAACGCTCAGGGAAAGATTTCCCAAGCCGAAGTTCTGACGAAGTACGCACCGCTGGTGCGTCGACTCGGCTTGCAGCTCGTCGCCAAGATGCCGGCGAGCGTCGATCTCGACGATCTGATCCAGGCCGGCATGATCGGGCTGCTGGACGCGGCAGGCCGCTACAAGGAAGACCAGGGCGCGCAGTTCGAAACCTACGCCAGCCAGCGGATTCGTGGCGCGATGCTCGACGAATTGCGCAGCAACGACTGGTTGCCGCGCAGCTTGCGGCGCACCTCGCGTGAAGTGGAAACGGCGGTGCACAAGGTGGAGCAGAATCTGGGCCGCTCGGCGAGCGAAACGGAGATTGCCGAGCACCTGCAAATGCCGCTCGACGAGTATCAGTCGATGCTGCAGGATCTGCACGGCAGCCAGCTGATCTACTACGAAGACTTCGACCGTTCGGCGGACGACGAGCCGTTCCTCGACCGTTACTGCGTCGATCACTCGGACCCGCTCTCGGCGCTGCTCGATGACAGCTTGCGCTCGGCGCTGGTGGAGGCGATCGACCGCCTGCCGGACCGCGAGAAGCTGCTGATGTCGCTGTACTACGAACGCGGCATGAACCTGCGCGAAATCGGCGCGGTGATG
Source organism: Paraburkholderia phytofirmans (assembly GCF_046028095.1). Lineage (GTDB taxonomy): Bacteria > Pseudomonadota > Gammaproteobacteria > Burkholderiales > Burkholderiaceae > Paraburkholderia > Paraburkholderia phytofirmans_A. The sequence continues at coordinate 120,215 of NZ_JAQQDJ010000001.1, read as the reverse complement.
GAAGTCAGCGAATCGCGAGTCTGCCAGTTGCACAGCCAGGCCGTGGCCCGTTTGCGTACGCGCTTGCGCGAGATGGCCTGGGCGAACGCCGAGGCGACCTGAAGTTCGAGTATTCGATGGCGTGAATGAGCGGTGAGCGGCGTGTCGCGTATCCGCTTTTTCTCATGCCTCGGCCATTTCGTGTTCCGCGGCCAGCGCCAGGAAGGCCGAGCGTGACATGCCACGCGCCTGGGCATAAGCGTCGATCTCCTGGACCAGCGCTTCGGGCAGCGAAATGTTGATACGTACCGCCTTCTTCAAGGCGGGAATATTCCGGGTGGCGACCAGTCCCCACGTGAAATCCGCGTAGTCGGGATTGCGCCGGTGCTCTTGCAGCGAGCGCCGCGCGGGAATCGGCAAGCCCTCGTCGAGCAGCACTTCCAGATGAGCCTCGATAGCCTCCTTTGCGTTCGCGTAGGCTTCTTCGAGCGTGTCGCCCGCCGCATAGCAGCCCGGGATGTCCGGCACGATGACGCCGAACGCGTGATCCGCGCTCCCCGGCTCGATCGCGATAGGGAAAGTGAGGTTTTTCATTTCAGGCCCGCCTGTTTCAGGATGCTGTTCAATGTGCCGGGCGGAAGATCTTTCTTCGGATGCGGGATGGTCACGAGACCGGTTCTTGCCGCGTGACGAAAATGATGGTGGCTGCCCGATGTGCGGACCAGCTGCCAACCCGCCGCTTGAATGAGTTTCACGACCTCGGCACTTTTCATACTGCACTCCTCGAATCATACACACCATTACACAACCTCGCTAGTGGTTAGCACTCCGTTGATGCACGTCCGGATAGCCTTGAAAAAGCCCGGAGCGGCGGAGCAACTCAGTAAGGGGGAAGCCGTGATTTCAACGCGGCTGGCGATTTCGCGCCACCTGGCCGGATGGCTAACGTGTGCGGGAAGGGATGGGGCGCGCTCGAAGCGGGGTGGCTGAAAAGCAAAAGGGCTCGTCAAAAGACGAGCCCTTTTCAATCCATCTGTTTCAGCCCGACCCACGCGTCAGGCCATGCGGGTCCAGCGACAATCTTTACACGGCGGGACGCGCGGGAATCCGGCCATCCGGACCATAGAAGCCGACCTTCTGGGGCACGGCCACCTGCAGCGCCGTCAGCGCCCGCTGGTTGTAATCCATCCGCACGCGGATCAGTTCACCGTTGCTGGTATTGCAGCGTCGAGCGCGTTCGGCGGCTTTCTGCAGCAGCGACCACTGCTCGGCGACGCGCGCGTCCGTGCTAGCCGCGAGCTCCATGCCGGGCCAGCCGGCGGGAAAGCCCATCTCGGCGAGCAGCCCGTCACGGGTGGCTTCGAGTTTGGCGAGCGCGCCGATCAGTTCGGTTTTCTTCTCGACGATCGGCGGCAGCAATTCCAGCGGCGACAAGGCAGTCAGCGCCTTGGTCTCGAGCGTCAGAATCGAGGCAAATGCCTCGACGGCCGAATATTCTTCGACGAGGGTGGCAAGCAGGGCGTCTTTCATCTCAACAACTCGCTGAACACGACGGCTCGCGCATGATCCGCGAGCCGGGTTTGTCGAACGCCGCCCGGCACTTCACCGTACTTCGATGCGTCGATCAGTTGCCGGTCGACGAGGTTTTGCTTTGCAACAGTTCGCGTGCGGTGTTCAGCACGCCGTCGGCGATCTTGCCGGAATCGATCTTCAGCGAGCCGTCCTTGATGGCCTGCTTGATCGACTCGACGTGCGCCGTGTCGATATCGGCCGAGCCGGACGCCGCGAGGCTGCGCAGATGCTGCGACAGACCCGACAGGCTGACGCTGGCGTCGCCCGAACCGCTGGTGGTGGTCTGCGAGGCCGTGCCCGCATTCTGCGCGTTGCTGTTCGCGGTCGTCGCGTCGCTTTGTTGCGAACGGGACAGGGCGTCTTTCAACGTCGGCAGATTCGAATTGGTTGTGGAATCGACTTTCACGATTGGCTTCCTGAACGATTTGATCTTTATAACGGCTACCGCTGATCAAAACTTTAGCGCAATCGATCAAGGCGTTACCTTTCCTTACATCTCGACTTGGGCCCTTGGCTGGCCTCATTGCGATGCCGGCCGCCGCGCCGCGCGTGCCCACCAGAACGGGCGTGGCGCGGAAGTTCGTCATGGCGTGCGCGCCGCAGCGGTTCACAGTTGAATCTCCACAGTCGAGCCATCTTTCACGATGCCGGAAATGATCTGGCCGTTGGCCGTCTTGACCCGCACCTGCTGGCCCGGCGACGCATTATTCATCGCGCTGCCCTCCGCCGAAATCGCGAAACCGTCGCCGGCTGCCACGACCCGCACCGTCTGTCCGATCGATACCGCCGACGCGCTTTTCAGCATGTCGCGGCGCAGCGGCATGCCGCCGGCAACTCGCGTGAGCGTGACCGAGCCGACCGCCTGCGACGGGTCCGTGACGATCGCCTGCGGCAAGCCGGTCAGATCGCCGTCACGCGCGACGAGGTCGGCGGCGGTGAGCACTTCCCCCGGCGACATCGCACGGGCGGCCAGATAATAGGTGGCGTGCAGCGAGATGCGCGCCTGCAGATAAATGGTCCACGGACGCTCGCCCGCACAGCGCACGCCGACAGTCATGCGGCCCCACAGGCGCGCGCCGCTCGGCATGAACGGTTCGAGCATCGTGCAGTCTGCGAGACCGCGCGGAAACGCCGGCGCCACGGTGATGTCGACCTTGCCGGGCAAGCCGGCGGACTGCTGCTGCAGGAATGCAAGCGCGGCGCTGCGGATCGCCTCCGGATCCTGCTGGCCGGGCAGCGCCGCGGCTGGCGCGAGTGTCGCGGGACGCAGATTCTGTTGCGCGACGGCCGGTGCGACTCGTCGCACGGCCGGCGTGCGGCCAATGGTAGCCGGCGAGGGCGTGGGCGCAGCCGTTGCAACTGGCGCGACAGTTGCGCGGGTCACGACCGGCTTGCCGTTCGCGCCCAACTGCGGCGGCTCGCCGCGCGACGCCAAACTGTCGAAACCCGCCGCCGCGGATGCCCCAGCGGCTGCGTTGAGCGGCGCATTGGCGGCCACCGGCTGAACGCCCGCGGCTTGCCGGGCGCCATTGGCCTGCGGCGCGGGCGTCACCACGACCGGAACCACCTGGCGCGAACCCGGCACGACATTGACCCGCGCGACGCCGTCCATGGCGTTCGCATTGGCGCTGCCCGGCGCGGGGATCGTGACGACGCCGTTGGCGTCGGGCCTGAAGTTGGTGCGGATCATTTGCGGCGCGGCCGGCGGTTCGCCCGCGCCCGGAATGACGATCGAGCCGCTTGCATTGGCGGCGCGCGTGAATGAATCGGCGTCGCGAGCCGCGGAATTCGGCGTCAGCGACTGCGCGGTGGCCGCGGCCAACGTAGCGGCGGAACCGGCGCGCTTAGCCGGCGCGGTTTGCATATGCTCGGCCAGATCGGCGAGCGCGGCCGGATTCTTTTCTCCCGGACCGGGAATCACGATCGGGCCGCCGGCTTCCTGGGCCCGCGTAGTAGCCGGCAGCAACACGATGCCGCCGGCAACCCACACCGCCAGATTCACGACGAGGCGCGTCAGCAGACGTGAGGCCGTGCGCGCAACACGCCGTGCGACGCCGGCGCCCGCACCCACGCGATGCGCCGCCGCGCAATTCGCGCGGTGCGTCGGATCGAAGGCGGGCTGGTCCATCGTGTTTCTCCATCGAATGCATCGGTACGCCTTGCATTCTAGTGAGCGCCCCCTTTGCGCAAACGTTGAATAGAAGCCCCCTTTCCCGGTTATTCGTCCGATTGCCGCTTGCGTTCGGCCCATAAGATGCACCTCATGCAAAAAGGTCTTCCCGCCTGGTGCAGTCCTCACGCGAGGCATGCATGGGAAGCCTCGGGAACGTTCTCCGGAGATTCTTATGCTGGACAAACTCGATGCCGAATTCGCCTTTGGCCGTCAAGCGCTCGATGTGCGCGCTTACCGGCAGGAGCTGTTGTCGTCGAATATCGCCAACGCCGATACCCCTGGGTACAAGGCGCGCGACGTCGACTTCGCCTCGTCGCTGGCCGGCGCGTTGAAGAAGAGCGGCGGCGCCATTGGCACCGCCGCGTCGAACAACGCGACGCTCGCCATGACGCAGCCCGCGGGTGTGACGAGCGGCATGTCGATGGTGTCGACGGCACCGGGCCACATGGCAGGCAAGTCGACGCTGACGCCGACCGGCGGCCCGTCCGACGACTACGGCAATCTGCAATACCGCGTGCCGACCCAACCCGCGCTCGACGGCAACACGGTCGACATCGACACGGAGCGGGTGCAATTCGCGGACAACACGCTGCACTTCGAATCGGGCATGACGGTGTTGTCCGGCCAGATCAAAACGATGCTGTCGGCGATCCAGTCGGGCTCGTAAGAAGCCACGCCGACAGACTCAGCAGTACGCAAGAACAATCGCTACGGGAATTAACACTTGAGCCGGATCAACCCGGTTAGGAGAGGTCAGGAAACATGCCATCCCTGATGAACATTTTTGGTGTCGCAGGCTCCGCGATGTCGGCGCAGTCGCAGCGGCTCAACGTGACGGCGTCGAATCTCGCCAACGCGGACAGCACGACCGGCCCGGACGGCCAGCCGTACAAGGCCAAGCAGGTCGTGTTCGCGGTCAGCCCGCTCGGCGGCGCGCGCACGGCTTCGGGCCAGCAGGTCGGCGGTGTGCAGGTCACCGGCGTGGTCGACGACCCGACGCCGATGAAGACCGCCTACGACCCCGGCAATCCGGCCGCGAATTCGGACGGCTACGTCACGTTGCCGAACGTCGATCCGGTGCAGGAGATGGTCAACATGATCTCGGCCTCGCGCTCGTACCAGGCCAACGTCGAGACCCTGAACACCGCCAAGACACTGATGCTGAAAACGCTCACGATCGGAACCTGAGGAGAGCTCCTTGACCACCAACACCACCATCGGCGGCAGCGGCACGACTGTGTCGCAAACGCTGCTCGATACGATGAACGGCACGAACAGTGCCTCGAGTTCCACGAGTTCGACGAGCAGCACGTCCGGCACCTCGGCGACCGATCTGCAGAACACCTTCCTGTCACTGCTCGTCGCGCAGTTGAAGAATCAGGATCCGACCAACCCGATGGACAGCTCGCAGATGACCTCGCAGCTGGCGCAGATCAACACGGTCTCGGGCATCAGCCAGTTGAACACGACGCTCAGCTCGCTCGCCACGCAGATGTCGGCGGGCCAGCAGTCGCAGGCCGCGCTGCTGATCGGCTCGACCGTGCTCGCCCCGGGCAGCTCGGTGGCGGTCGCGAGCGGCAAGGCCGGTGCGTTCGGCGTGCAGCTCGCCAACTCGGTCAGCGATCTGCAGGTCGTCGTGAAGAACTCGGCGGGTCAGATCGTCAACACGATCGACCTCGGCAAGCAGTCGGCCGGCACGATTCCGGTGGGCTGGACGCCGACCGATACGGCCGGCAATGCGCTGCCGGACGGCAACTACACGATCAGCGCGGTCGGCACGATCAACGGTCAGCAGGCCACCGCCACCACGCTCACGGGCGCCACGGTGCAAAGCGTCGTCATGCAGACCAACGGTACGCCGGGCCTCGTGCTCTCGAACGGCTCGACGGTCGGATTGACCAGCGTCGCCGCCATCCTCTGATTCAGATTCTGTCAGTTACGACTTTCCAGATACGGAGACCGTCATGGGTTACCAACAAGGTTTGAGTGGTTTGTCGGCATCGTCGAGCGACCTCGACGTGATCGGCAACAACATTGCCAACGCGAATACGGTTGGCTTCAAGAGCGGCGCCGCGCAATTCGCCGACATGTACGCCAATTCCGTGGCGACGGCCGTGGGCAACCAGGTCGGCATCGGCACCAAGCTCGCCGAAGTGCAGCAGCAGTTCTCGCAAGGCACGATCACCAGCACCAACCAGGCGCTCGACGTCGCGATCAACGGCAACGGCTTCTTCCAGCTGTCGAACAACGGCTCGCTGGTGTACTCGCGCAATGGCGTGTTCCAGCTCGACAAGAACGGCAACATCACCAATGCGCAAGGCCTGCAACTGATGGGCTACGCCGCGAACAGCTCGGGCATCATCAATACCGCGCAGACCGTGCCGCTCACCGTGCCGACCGCGAACATCGCGCCGCAAGCCACCACCAAGATCACCGCGGGTCTGAACCTGAACGCGCAGGATCCGCTGATGCTCGGCACGCCGACCGTGACGCCGACGCTCGTCGCGGGCAGCACGCTGACGACGCCCGGCGCAACCATCACGAATACCGCTTCGGGCACGAACAACGACAGCTACACGGTCAACTTCACGAGCCCGACTACCTACACCGTCACCGACACCACGCTCGGCACGACGACTGCCGCCGCGACGTACACGGCGGGCACGGCGATCTCGCTCGGCAACGGTCAGACCATCACGTTGAACGGCACACCGGCGACCGGCGACAGCGTCGCGATCGCGCCGACCCCGGTGGCGTTCAATCAGAACAGCTCGTCGACGTACAACTACTCGACCAGCACGACGGTGTACGACTCGCTCGGCGGCTCGCAGACGGTCAACATGTACTTCGCCAAGACGTCGGCCGGTACGTGGAACGTCTACGCCGGCACCTCGACGGGCACCGCGCAACTGATCGGCCACGCGAACTTCAACTCGTCGGGCACGCTGCTCGGCACGACGGACGCATCCGGCACCGCGACCACCACGCCGTTCGCCTACAACTTCTCGATTCCGACCACCGATGGTTCGTCGACGCCGCAGAAGCTGACGCTGAACATCGCCGGCACGACGCAGTACGGCGGCAAGGACGGCGTGAACTCGCTGCAGCCCGACGGCTACGCGGCCGGCACGCTGACGAGCTTCACGATCGGCGCGGACGGCACGCTGACCGGCAACTATTCGAACCAGCAGACCGCGGCTCTTGGCCAGATCGTGCTGGCGAACTTCTCGAACCAGAACGGTCTCGTGAACCTGGGCAACAACGAGTTCCAGCAGACCTCGGCTTCGGGCGTCGCGCAGATTTCCGCGCCGGGCTCGACCAACCACGGCGTGCTGCAAGGCGGCGCGGTGGAAAACTCGAACGTCGATCTGACGAGCGAACTGGTGAACCTGATCACCGCGCAACGCAACTATCAAGCGAACGCGCAGACGATCAAGACCCAGCAGACCGTCGACCAGACCCTGATCAACCTGTAAGCGACCGGGACTAACCCACCATGGATCGGCTGATCTACACCGCGATGTCGGGCAGTACGCAGGCGCTCGAACAGCAGGCAATCGTCGCGAACAACCTGGCCAACGCATCGACCACCGGTTTTCGCGCGCAACTGGCGACTTTCCGCGCCGTGCCGATGTCGTTCGGCGACGGCAGTTCGATCAACGACAACACCACGCGCACCTTCGTGCTGTCGTCGACGCCGGGCGCGGACTACACGCCTGGGCCGATCCAGCAGACGGGCAATCCGCTCGACGTGGCGATTCAGGGGCCGGGCTGGCTGGCGGTGCAAACCGCCGACGGCGGCGAAGCCTACACGCGCGCCGGCAATCTGCATGTCGATGAAAACGGCCAATTGGTGAACGCCACCAATCAGGTGGTGCTTGGCAACGGCGGCCCGGTCTCGGTGCCGCCGGGCGCGGAAATCACCATCGGCAAGGACGGCACGGTGTCCGCGCTGACGCCGGGCGATCCACCCACCGCGGTGGTGACGGTCGATCAGCTGAAGCTGGTGAATCCGGATCCGCAAACCATGACGCGTGGCGACGACGGTCTGTTTCGCACCGGCGACGGCAATGCCGCCGACGCCGATCCGGCCGTCACGTTGGCGCCGGCCTCGCTCGAAGGCAGCAACGTGAATCCGGTCAGCGCGATGGTCTCGATGATCACCAACGCGCGCCAGTTCCAGATGCAGACGAAGCTGCTGGAAAGCGCCGACAAGAACGACCAGTCGGCCAACCAGTTGCTCAGCTTTAGCTAACGGGTCGCTTAGGCACCTAGGAGAAGAACCATGAATCGCTCACTCTACATCGCCGCCACCGGCATGAATGCGCAACAGGCGCAGATGGACGTGATCTCGAACAACCTCGCGAACGTCAGCACCAACGGCTTCAAGGGCTCGCGCGCGGTGTTCGAGGATCTGCTGTATCAGACCGTCCGCCAGCCGGGCGCGAACTCGACGCAGAACACCGAACTGCCGTCCGGCATCCAGCTCGGCACGGGCGTGCAGCAGGTCGCCACCGAACGTCTGTACACGCAGGGCAATCTGCAACAGACCGGCAACTCGAAAGACGTCGCCATCAACGGCCAGGGCTTTTTCCAGGTGCAGATGCCCGACGGCACGACCGCCTACACCCGTGACGGTTCGTTCCAGACCAACGCCCAAGGTCAGCTCGTGACCTCGAGCGGCTATCAGGTAATTCCGGCAATCACGATCCCGAACAACGCGACCTCGCTCACCATCGGCAGCGACGGCGTGGTGTCGATCACGGTGGCCGGTTCGACCAACAGCCAGCAGCTCGGCTCGATGCAGATCGCGACTTTCATCAACCCGGCCGGTCTCGATGCGAAGGGTGAAAACCTGTTCGCGGAAACCGCTTCGTCGGGCGCGCCGAACGTCGCGCAGCCGGGCCTGAACGGCGCCGGCACGCTGAATCAGGGTTACGTGGAAGCATCGAACGTGAACGTGGTGCAGGAACTGGTGAACATGATCCAGACGCAACGCGCTTACGAAATCAACAGCAAGGCCGTGACCACCTCCGACCAGATGCTGCAGACCCTGAGCCAGATGCAGGTTTAAGGCTCAAGGGACTGGGAACAAACAGGCAGCAAAACAGGCGGTAATGATGATGTCGCACTTCTCTCGTAATCCGGTTCATTCGCGCACCGCTCAGGCGCTCGTGCAGCTCACGCTGCTCGCGGCCCTGGGTGGCTGCGGCCTCGTGCCGAAGCAGCCGATCACGCAGCAGCCGATGACTGCGCTGCCGCCGATGCCGCCGTCGGCGCAGTCGCCGGGCTCGATCTATAACCCGGGTTACGCGGGCCGTCCGTTGTTCGAAGACCAGCGGCCGCGCAATGTCGGCGACATTCTGACGATCGTCATTCAGGAAAACGTCAACGCGACCAAGTCCTCGGGCGCGGGCGTCAACCGCAGCGGCAACACCAACTTCGACGTGCCGACCGCCGGCTTTCTCGGCGGCCTGTTCGGCAAGGTCAACCTGAGCGCGAACGGCGCCAACAAGTTCGCCGCGACCGGTGGCGCGAATGCGTCGAACACGTTCAGCGGCGTGATCACCGTCACGGTGACCGGCGTGCTGCCGAACGGCAACCTGATGGTCAGCGGCGAGAAGCAAATGCTGATCAATCAGGGCAATGAATTCGTACGCTTTTCCGGGGTGGTGAATCCGAACACGATCTCCAACCTGAACGCCGTGTACTCGACCCAGGTGGCCGACGCGAAGATCGAATATTCCGCGAAGGGCTATATCGACGAATCCGAGAACATGGGCTTCCTGCAGCGCTTCTTCCTCAACGTGTCGCCGTGGTGATCATGCGTAACGTTTTTTCCCGCATCCGCATCGCCGGTGTCGCCGGTTTCGGCCGCGCGCTCGCCTTCGTCGCGCTCGCCTGCGCGGCGCTGCCGGCGGCCACGCCTGCCCATGCCGAACGTCTGAAGGACCTCGTGCAGATCCAGGGCGTGCGCGACAATCCGCTGATCGGCTACGGCCTCGTCGTCGGCCTCGACGGCACGGGCGACCAGACCACGCAAACGCCGTTCACCACGCAGACGCTCGCCAACATGCTGGCGAACCTCGGCATCTCGATCAACAACCAGGCGGCGGGCTCGAGCAATTCGCAGTCGTCGCTGTCGAACATCCAGTTGAAGAACGTCGCCGCGGTGATGGTGACGGCGGTGCTGCCGCCGTTCGCGCGTCCCGGCGAAGCGATCGACGTGACCGTGTCGTCGCTCGGCAACGCCAAGAGCCTGCGCGGCGGCACGCTGCTGCTCACGCCGCTGAAGGGCGCCGACGGCCAGGTGTATGCGCTCGGCCAGGGCAATCTCGCGGTCGGCGGCGCGGGCGCGAGCGCCAACGGCAGCAAGGTGCAGGTGAACACGCTGGCCGCGGGCCGCATTGCCGGCGGCGCGATCGTCGAACGCGCGGTGCCGACTTCGGTGTCGCAAGCGGGCACCATGCAGCTCGACCTGAACGAAATGGATTACGACACCACGCAGCGTGTGGTGGCTGCGGTGAACAACGCGTTCGGCGGCGGCACGGCAACCGCGCTCGACGGCCGCACGATTCAACTGCGCGCGCCGAGCGATCCGGAGCAGCAGGTCGCCTTCATGGCGCAATTGCAGAACCTCGACGTCAAGCCGGCTCAAGCCGCCGCGAAGGTGATCCTGAACGCGCGCACCGGCTCGATCGTGATGAATCAGATGGTCACGCTGCAGAACTGCGCGGTGGCGCACGGCAACCTCTCGGTCGTGATCAATACGCAGCCGGTGGTGAGCCAACCCGGCGCGTTCTCGAACGGCCAGACGGTAGTGGCCAAGCAGTCGCAGATTCAGATGAAGCAGGACAACGGCGCACTGAAGCTGGTGACCGCCGGCGCCAATCTCGCCGAAGTGGTGAAGGCACTCAACGCATTGGGTGCGACGCCCGCGGATCTGATGTCGATCCTGCAGGCGATGAAGGCGGCGGGCGCTCTGCGCGCCGACCTGGAAATCATCTAAGGAAGACACAGGATGAATTCGGATACGACCAATTCCGCCAGCGCGGCGAACGACCTGAGCAACCGCTTTGCCCTCGACGTTCAGGGTTTCGCGAAGCTGAGCGCGCAGGCAAAGGCCTCGCCGCAAGCCGGCATGAAGATGGCCGCGCAGCAGTTCGACGCGGTGTTCACGCAGATGATGCTGAAAAGCATGCGCGATGCGACGCCGCAAGACAGCCCGTTCGATTCGCACGACAGCGCCACCTTCACGTCGATGATGGATCAGCAGTTGTCGCAGCAAATGTCGCAAAAGGGCATTGGCGTGGCGGACGCCATGCTCAAGCAGCTGATGCGCAATCAGGGCATGCAGGTCGGTGGCGGTGCGGGCGGCGCAGGCGCCGCGGGTGGCTTGGCCGGCATGGCCAACGCGTTGGGCGGCGGCAGCGGCGGCGATGAAGGCCAGACCGCGGCGCTGAATGCGCTCGCCAAAGCGTACGGCAATGCGCAAGCCAACGGCCAGCTGGCGATGGGCAAGGGCTACTCGGCCAACAGCGCTTTGACTCCGCCGTTGAAAGGCGACGGGACTTCACCGAAGGTCGACGCTTTCGTCGACAAGCTCGCCCAACCGGCGCAAGCGGCCAGCGCGGCGACCGGCATTCCGGCGCGCTTCATCATCGGCCAGGCGGCGCTCGAATCCGGCTGGGGCAAGAGCGAGATCAAGAAGACGGACGGCTCGACCAGCCACAACGTGTTCGGCATCAAGGCGACCAAGGACTGGACCGGCAAGACCGTGTCGACCGTCACGACTGAATACATAAACGGCAAGCCGCAGCGCGTGGTCGAAAAATTCCGCGCGTACGACTCGTATCAGGAAGCCATGACCGACTACGCGAGCCTGCTCAAGGGCAATCCGCGTTACGCGCAGGTGATCAATTCGGCGCATGACGTGAACGGCTTTGCCAACGGCATGCAGCGCGCCGGTTACGCGACCGACCCGCACTACGCGAAAAAACTGATGTCCATCATGCAGAAGATGGGCTGACCTGCCGCGACTGCGGCGCGAATCACCGGATCATTCACTCGAATCAAAAGCATGCACGCGACGGGGCCAGGTGCATAACAAGACGGACGAGGCCGGCCGCCCATGGGCGGCCGGTCCACCCGCGACAGGCATGACGCGTTTTAACGTTTGCGGCAAATAATTCCTGACAGGCCCCTAAATTTCGGCCGGATGCTGCCGCTAATCAGTTAGACCCAATACCGGAAAGCGTTGTAATGTCTGGTTGGGATGCGCGTGCTGCGGCTTCGATGAAGACCGCGCGAAAGCCCCGGCAGGAGCTCTGGCACGCGCCCGCAAGAACAAGCATACCGGCAAGCCCATGGATACTACCCAGTCGAACGGCCAGACCGACACACACGGCCAGTTGCACGCTCAGACAGCTGAAGGCGGCAACGATTTTGGCCGTCGCAATCCGCTGGAGATTGGCGTTCAGTTGCGCAATCTCGTCAATCGCGGCGATTTCCTCACCGTTCAATATGCCGGCGGACAGCTCGTCACGCGTCTGCTCGAAGTCGACGTGCGCGGGCGCACCTTCACGTTCGATTGGGGCGCTTTGTCCGATCAGAACAAAGGCTTGCTGAGCGCGCCGCGCTGCCAGTTTCACGCGCAGCCGGATGGCGTGCGCGTGGAATTCGCCACCGCCACGCCGCGCGAGACGCGCTTCGAAGGACTGCCCGCGTTCGAGGCCGACTTCCCCGAGGTGCTGTTCTACGTGCAGCGCCGCGAGTACTTCCGCGTCGATGCGCCGATTCTCGATCCGTATATGTGTTCCGGCCGTTTGCCCGAAGGCGACACGTTCCGCTTCGAGGTGCACGACCTGTCGCTCGGCGGCGTCGGCATGCGCACCGCCGACGCACGCGTGGCCGAATTGCCGATGGGCACGCGCCTGCTCGATTGCGAGCTGGCCCTCGGCGCGCTCGGCCGGCTCTCGCTCGATCTGCAACTCGTGTCGCATCGCTCTACCGCGTTGCCGAACGGCACGCAGCGTTTCCAGCTCGGCTTCCGTTTTCTGACGCTGCCGGGCAGCGCGGAAAACACGCTGCAACGTCTGATCACGCAGCTCGAGATGAAGCGCCGTTCGCTGGTGCGCTGATTGAAATGTCGGATTCGCGGTGCATGAGCGGGGTTGCTCACGCACGGTGTTCGCTTGCCGGTTCATCGTCACTTCCTTGTCACCTGTTTCCGCACCGGCGCGCCTCCTTGCGCGATGAGTGACAAGCCCGGCAGGCAAGCCTCGCAAACGTTGAAACAAACGTCGAACACGCATCGGAATGACCTCAATTTTTCCTTGTTGAGGCCGTTAAACAAGATGTTCAAGTAACGCGGCGGCATGTGTACGGTGTCGCCCTTCAGGATGACGCATGTCCAATCTCATCAATCTCGGCCTCAGTGGACTGAACGCAGCCCAGTGGGGACTTACGACGACCGGCCAGAACATCAGCAACGCGTCGACGCCTGGCTACACCATCGAAACGCCGGTGTATGCGGAAAGCGGCGGACAGTACACGGGCTCGGGCTATCTGCCGTCCGGCGTCTCGACCACGACCGTGACGCGCCAGTACAGCCAGTATCTGACCACTGAGCTGAACAACGCGCAGAGCTCGGGCAGCTCGCTGTCGACGTACAACACGCTGATTTCGCAACTGAACAATCTGATCGGCAGCCCGACTGCCGGGATTGCGAGCGCGATCACCAGCTACTTCACCGGCTTGCAGAACGTCTCGAACAACGCGTCGAGCCTGGCCACGCGCCAGACCGCGATGAGCGGCGCGCAGACGCTGGTGAACCAGATCAACGCCGCGGGTCAGCAATACGACGCGCTGCGTCAGAGCGTCAACACGCAGCTCACCAACACCGTTTCGCAGATCAACAGCTACACCCAGCAGATCGCGCAGCTGAACGGCCAGATCGCTCAGGCCAGCACGCAAGGCCAGCCGCCGAATCAGTTGATGGATCAGCGCGATCTCGCCGTGTCGAATCTGTCGCAACTGATCGGCGTGAATGTGGTGAACAGCAACGGCAGCTACAGCGTCTTCATGAGCAACGGCCAGCCGCTGGTGTCCTCCAGCAACAGCTATAACCTGGGCACGGCGCCTTCGACCGGCGACACCAGCGAACTGTCCGTTCAGTACCTCGGCCAGGCGGGTGCGAACCCGGCGGCCGCGCCGCAGAACCTGCCCGACAGCAAGATCGACGGCGGCACGCTCGGCGGTCTGCTCGCGTTCCGCAGCCAGACGCTCGATCCGGGTGAGGCGCAACTCGGCGCGATCGCCGTGAGCTTCTCCGCGCAGGTCAACGCGCAAAACGGGCTGGGCATCACGCTGGCCGGCGCCAAGGGTGGCGCGCTGTTCTCGGTGGGCGGCCCGACTGTTTATGCGAACACGCAGAACACCGGCAATGCGTCGCTGAACGTGTCGTTCGCGAATCCCGCACAGCCGACCACCGGCGACTACACGCTGGCCTACAACGGCACCACCTACACGCTGACCGACAATTCGACGGGTAGCGTGGTGGGTTCGGCGACCAACCTGAGCCAGCCGATCAACGGCCTGAATTTCTCGACCACCGGCACGATGAACGCCGGCGACTCGTTCACGGTCGAGCCGACCCGCGGCGCGCTCAACAGCTTCGCGACCGCCACCACCGACGCCTCGGCGATCGCGGCCGCCGCGCCCGTGCTGGGCGCCGCCGCGTCGAGCAACACCGGCACCGGCACGATCACGCAGGGCACGGTAACGGCCGGCTACACCATGCCGAATTCGACCACCACGCTGTCGTACGACGGCACGGGGCTGTCCGGCTTCCCGGTCGGTTCGACGGTGACGGTGGCGGGTTCCCCGGCCACCACGTATTCGATCACCAGCGCGACGACGGTGGTGCCGTATTCGTCGGCCACCGGCGCCTCGCTGACGATCAACAACACGACCGCCGGCCAGATGAACAACGTCTCCGTCACGATCAGCGGCGCACCGGCCGCGGGCGACAAGTTCACCATCGGGCCGAACACCGGCGCGACCAACGACGGCCGCAACGCACTCGCGCTGTCGAACCTGTCCACCGCGAAAGCGCTGGCGGGCGGCACGGTCACGCTGACGGGCGCGTACGCGAACTACGTCAACAATATCGGCAACCAGACCAACCAGATTCAGACGTCGAGCACCGCGCAAAGCTCGCTGGTGACGCAGATCACCACCGCGCAGCAGTCGGTCTCGGGCGTGAACATCAACGAAGAAGCAGCCAACCTGCTTCAGTATCAGCAGCTGTATCAGGCCAACAGCAAGGTCATCCAGACCGCGCAGACCCTGTTCCAGACGATACTCGGCATCTTCCAGTGAGGCGTTGACAATGCGCATCTCCAGCACGCAGTACTTCAACATGAACGTCGCGACGATGAGCGATCAGCAAGCTCAGTTGTCGCAGTTGTATGCCGAGATTTCGAGCGGCGTGAGCCTTTCCACGCCGTCGGACAATCCGCTCGGCGCGGCGCAGGCCGTGCAATTGAGCTCCACGGCTACGACCCTGTCGCAATACACGACCAATCAGGGCACCGCGCTCGCTTCGCTGCAACAGGAAGACACCACGCTCGGCAGCGTCAATACCGTGCTGCAAACCATTCATACGCTGGTGCTGCGCGCCGGCGACGGTTCGCTGAACGACGGCGACCGCGGTTCGATTGCGACGCAACTGCAAAGCCTGCGCAGCCAGCTGATGACGCTCGCCAATTCGACCGACCCGCAGGGCAACTACCTGTTCGCCGGTTATCAAAGCAGCGCGCAGCCGTACACCACGAATTCGGCCGGCGTCGTGACCTATTCGGGCGACACCGGCACCCCCGGCGTGCAGATTACGGATTCGCACGTGGTGCAGACCGGCGACAACGGCATTTCGATCTTCGGCAGCGTTGCGCCGATCGGCACCAGCGCCGTGCCGGCCGCGACGACCGGCAACAGCGGCACGGGCGTGATCAGCCAGGTGAGCCTGAACAATCCGACCGATCCGACCAACGCCGATAAGTTCTCGATCAACTTCTCGTCGGCGACCACCTATACCGTGAGCCAGACCGATCCGGCTACCGGCGCGGTGACCACGAGCGCGCCGCAGCCGTTCACGGCAGGTTCGGCGATCACGATCGGCGGCCAGTCGGTGTCGATCACCGGCGCGCCGAACGCGGGCGACAGCTTCACGGTGACGCCGGCCACGCAAGGCAGCATGGACGTGTTCGCCAATCTGAGCCAGTTGATCACCACGCTGCAAACGCCGGTGTCGGGCGGCGCGTCGACGGCGAGCTTCCAGAGCGCGCTGACCACCAGCATGACGCAGCTCGAAAACACGATGAACAACGTCGTGACGGCGCAAGCGGCCGTGGGCGGTCGCGAGCAGGAAGTGCAGGCATTGCAGACGGTCACGCAGACCAACACGCTGCAGACATCGAGCAATCTTGCAGATCTGACGCAGACCGACATGGTCAAGACGATCGGCAAGTACACGATGACGCAGGCGGCATTGCAAGCGGCGCAGCAGGCGTTCGCTAAGATTCAGAACATCTCGCTGTTTCAGTACCTGAGCTGATAGCACACGTAGTCTGAAACAGAGAAGGGCGGATACCGGTGTGAGCCGGTTCCGCCCTTCTTCTTTTTCATCGTGCCGCGCGATGAGAAAAGCGTGCTATTTGAACCCCGCTGCCACGCGCCCCATCTGATCGAGGCCGACATCGAAGAGCCGCGTGAAGAACGGAATCATGTTCGGGACCATCAGTTGCAGAAGCAGCATGCCGATCAGCATGGTCAGCGGAAAGCCGATCTGGAACACGCCGATCTGCGGCGCGGCGCGATTCAGAATGCCGAGTGAGAGATTGGTGATGAGGAGCGCGGCGACCACTGGCAGCGACAACAGCAACCCAGCCGAAAACACCGTACTGCCGAAGTTCGCCAACGTGCGCCAGCCGGGCGCGCCGAGAATGTTCGCCGACACCGGCACCGACTGGAACGTGGCGAGCAGCGCGCTGATCATCTGCAAATGGCCGTCGATCACCAGAAACACCAGCATGGCGATGGTGTTCATGTAGCTCGACAGCACCTGACTCGAACTGGCCGCCTGCGCATCGAAGAAGGTCGCAAAACCGAGACCCATGCCGAGGCCGACGAAGTCGCCGGTCGCGCTGATCGCCTGAAACACGATCTGCATGGTCATGCCGAGCGCGATGCCGATCAGGAACTGGTTGACGATGATCCACACGCCTTCGGCCGAAAACACCGTGACTTGCGGCAGCGCACCGAGCGTGGGCGCGACGATGATCGTGATGAAGGCCGCGAGGCCGATCTTCACGCGGATCGGCAGCGCTCGATTGCCGAGCACCGGCGCGGTGGCGACCAGCGCGAGGATGCGCACGAACGGCCACAGGAACGCGGTGAGCCAGGCGTTCAGTTGCGCGTAGGTGACGGAGAACATCGTGGCTCGGAAGGGAAGGTGAGAACGAGCGCGCCGCTCAGTTGACGAGCGTCGGAATGTTGGTGAGCGTCTGGCGCAGATAGTCGAGCATGGTCGTGAGCATCCACGGACCGGCGATCACCATCGTGACGGCGATCGCGAGCAGTTTCGGAATGAACGACAGCGTGCTTTCGTTGATCTGCGTGGCGGCCTGGAACAGGCTCACCACCAGGCCGACCACCAGCGCGACCAGCAGCAGCGGCGCGGCGAGCAGCAGGCCGACATACATGGCCTGGTGCGCGAGCGTCATGACGGATTCTTGATTCATGGCGATGGGACCGGAAGCGTGAAGGGCGTGGGGCGCGGTAAAAAAGCGCGTTAAACGAAGCTCTGTGCGAGCGACCCGAGCAGCAACTGCCAGCCGTCAACCAGCACGAACAGCATCAACTTGAACGGCAGCGAAATAGTCGCGGGCGACACCATCATCATACCCATCGACATCAGCACGCTCGCCACCACCATGTCGATGATGAGGAACGGAATGAAAATCGTGAAGCCGATCTGGAAGCCGGTTTTCAACTCGCTCGTCACGAACGAGGGCACCAGCAGCGACAGCGGCACGTCTTCCGGACCTTGCATCGGCGCGGCGTGCGAGATGCGGGCGAACAAAGCGAGATCGCTTTCGCGCGTCTGGCGCAGCATGAACGTCTTGAACGGCGCGAGGCCGCGGTTGACGGCGGTCTCCATCGGCATCGTGCCGTCGGAGAACGGTTTGTAGCCGTCGGTATAGGCCTTGTCGAGCACCGGCGACATCACGAACAGCGTGAGGAACAGCGCGAGTCCGACGAGCACCTGGTTAGGCGGCGTCGTACTCGTGCCGAGCGCCTGGCGCAGCAGCGAGAGCACGATGATGATGCGCGTGAAACTGGTCATCATCAGCACCATCGCCGGCAGGAACGACAGCATCGTGAGCAGCAGCATCGTCTGCACGCTCAGCGAGTAGGTCGTGCCGCCGTTCGGGCCGGGGCTCGTGTTGAAGGCCGGCAGGCCGGCGGTCTGCGCGAACGACAGGGTCGGCAATGCGAGCATCAACGCCGCTAGTGCGATCGGGGCGACAGGCGCCATGCGGCGCACGGCGGAAATCACTTTCGAACTGGTGCTGGACATGCGAGCGGATTGCGCGTGACGCGCTAAAGAGAGACTGAACTGCATTACCGAACCCCGCCGCCTTGCCCGTTGAAACGTTTGCCCACTTCGCCTTTTAAAGCGTCGCGAAAGCGTTGGCCGAAGGTGCCCGGCAGTGCGGTGCCAGTAGCAGGCGCGCTTGCGGGACCGGCTTGCGCGGCGCCGAGCGGATCGACGGCGGCCGAACCTGCCGGCATCGTGTGAAGCAGACGGACATTGCCGGGCGCCGTGCCGAGCACGAGCCACGTATCGCCGATCTCGACCACCGCGACCCGCTCCTTGCCGCCGAGCGAGGCGCCGCCGATGGTCTTCACGAGACCGCCGCGGTTCGCCGGCTGCAAGCCGAAGCGGCGAGCGAGCCACGCGCAACCGAACACCAGACCGATCACGACCAGCAGCCCGACGATGGTTTGCAATACCGCGCCGACGCCGAGCGCCGGAACAGCAGAACCCGCGCCGACGCCCGAGGCGATCTTCGCCGCGTTGTTGACCGCGTTCATGTCTGCTGCCTGGGCAACGGACGTTGCGAGCAGCGTGACCAGCGAAGCCGACGTCCATAAGGCCGCAGCCACGACGTCCGCCGCCCGTGCAGCGCGAATCAGAACAGTGCGCGACACGGCGCGACCGGCAACGCGATTCATCGATTCAATTTCCGGATACGTTCGGACGGCGTGATGATGTCGGTCAGACGGATACCGAACTTGTCGTTCACCACCACCACTTCGCCCTGCGCGATCAGACAGCCGTTCACCAGCACGTCCATCGGTTCGCCGGCCATGCCGTCCAGTTCCACCACCGAACCCTGCGCGAGTTGCAGCAGGTTGCGGATCGCGATCTTGGTGCGGCCGAGCTCGACGGTCATCTGAACAGGAATGTCCAGGATCATGTCGATGTCGTTGCGCGTCGTGGTCGGCTCGACTTTCGACAGCGGCTGGAACACGCCGGCCGTCGTCGCGCTGACTTCGGAATTGTCGTTCTGCTCGGCGAGCGCGCTGGCCCAGTCGGCCATCGCCGCTTCGTCTTCGGCAGCGGCTGCGTCGGCGGCAAATTGCGGCGCGGCAGCGGCCAGCTCGGCCTCAGTCTTTGCGTTCAGGTCACTCATATCCACCTTCCTTCATCGTTTCGGCTGCGCTGATCATCTTCTGGACCCGCAACGCATACTGACCATTGAAAATTCCGTAGCCGCACTCCATCACCGGCACACCGTCGACTTTCGCCGTGATGTGTTCGGGGATGTTGATCGGCAGAACATCGCCTTTGCGCATGTTCAGAATCTGTTCGAACGTGACCGGCACCTGCGCGAGGTCGGCGGTCAGTTCCACTTCTGCTGCCTGCACCTGCTGCGACAGCACGCGGACCCAGCGGCGGTCGACTTCGAGCGCCTCGCCCTGGATCGGCGACGAGAGAATGTCGCGGATCGGTTCGATCATCGAGTACGGCATGCAGATATGCAGCGTGCCGCCCGTCGTGCCGAACTCGATCGAGAACTGCGTGACGATGACGATTTCGTTCGGCGTCGCCACATTGGCGAACTGCGTGTGCATTTCCGAGCGCACGTATTCGAACTGCAGCGGACGCACGCTTTTCCACGACGCCGTGTAGTTGTCGAACACCAGGTTCAGCAGCTTGTTGATGATGCGCTGCTCGGTCTGCGTGAAGTCGCGCCCTTCGACGCGGGTATGGAAACGCCCGTCGCCGCCGAACAGGTTATCGACCACGAAGAACACCAGGTTCGGATCGAACACGAACAGCGAGGTGCCGCGCAACGGCTTCACGTGGACCAGGTTCAGGTTGGTCGGGATCGGCAGGTTGCGGGTGAATTCGCTGTACTTCTGCACCTTCACCGGGCCGACGGAGATTTCCGCCGAGCGCCGCATGAAGTTGAAAATGCCGACGCGCAACAGGCGCGCGAAACGGTCGTTGATGATTTCGAGGCCGGGCATCCGGCCGCGGACGATGCGTTCCTGCGTCGCGATGTTGTAGGGCCGTACGCCTACACGGTCGCTTTGCTCGGCTTCCGAGTCGGTTTCGCCGGTTACGCCCTTGAGGAGGGCATCGACCTCCTCCTGGGACATGAACTCTTCGTGGCCCATTCCTTATTCCTCGTGCGTCCCGTGGCGGTTGATGATGGCAGCGCTGATTAACGTCACGTTCGACGTCACTGCACGACGAATTCGGTGAACAGCACGTCCTGGACGTGGATCGGTGCGGCGCCCTTGTCGGTCGGCTGCTCGATCAGCGTGCGCAGTTCCGTGGCGAGGGCGCGCTTGCCTTCGAGCGGCGCGAGTTCGTCAGGGTGCTTGTTCGATAGGGCGAGCAGGATGCGGCTGCGCACTTCGGGCATGTGGTCGGTCAGCTCTTGCTGGGTTTTTGCGTCGGTGAGTTTTAGCGTCAGGCCGATGCGCAGGAAGTGCTGTTGGCCGTCGTCCGATTGCAGATTCACGGTCATTGATTCCAGCGGGAAGAATAGCGGTGCTGGGGCTGGCGGCGGGGCTGCTTCAGCCGAGGTAGCGGCCGGGGCCCGCTTCGACATGAAGAACCAGACGCCCGCGCCTGCTGCGCCCGCGGCAATGATCGCAATCAGCACGATCAGGATGATGCGCTTCATCGGGCCGGGGGACGCCGGCGCGGCTTGTTGAGGTGCGGTCGTGGTTGCCATTTGGTTCGCTTTGCTTGCCTTTAGTGCTGGTGATGGTGATTGTTGTTGATTTGGTCGCTGCGCGATGGGCCGAAAAGAAGGGGGATTGTTGGTTATCTCTTGTTTTTGCTTCTTTGGCCTTTGCTTGATTTGCTCGTGGTCTATTAGCGCTGCCCCTGTGCGGGGCGGCACCTACTTTCTTTGCCGCGGCAAAGAAAGTAGGCAAAGAAAGCCGCTTCACACCGCTAGCTCATAAGCGGGTCCCTCGCACAGTCCCGCTTGTGGTACATCTGGAATCCGTGCCCTCGCACACTCCGCGTATGTGACAAAGCAGTCATTCTTCCGGCGGCGCTTCGCGCGCCGTCGCGGTTGCTCTCCCCATCGCTAGACGCAAATCGGCGCCCTTTGGTGGGCGCCGATCTCAAATCAAGGTGCGGCTTGTGCTCGCCTAGGCGCGGCGAACGCAAGCCTAGGTGTGAACATCACGCGAACGTGTCGACCAGGCCTACCGTGCGGCGTACCGGGACGTTGACCGTCGTGTCGATCGCGTCCGTACTGCCGCCGCCAAACGATCCGCTCCCACCGCTCGAGCGGCCGCCGGAACGGCCGGAGTCGGCGCTCTGCTGCTGGCCGCTCTGGCGCGCAAAGCCGTCGCTGACGCTCGCGCTTCCTAACCCAATGCCGTTGGATTCCATCGCCTCGCGTAACTTCGGCAGCGCGGCTTCGACGGCTTCCCGCACGGACTGGTGCTGCGAGACGAACAACGCATGTGCATGGTTATCGGCAACCTGCAAGACAACCTGTAGCGGTCCCAGATCCTTCGGATTCAAGGTGAGCTCGGCGCTCTGTGAATGTGCGTTCGACAGGAACACCACCTTCTGGCTCAACGCGTCTTCCCAGTCAGTCGTGCCTACCTGCGGTGATAACGTATTCGCTGCTTCCGCCGCGCCGGCATTGCCCGTGGTCTGGACGGCCGCCGTCGTGCTCGCTGCGCTCGCGGCGGCTTGCGAGGCGGCTAGCGCCGCTGTCGCCGCATCCGCAGCGCTCTTGAAGGACGCCAGATCGTCGGCTTGCGCGCTGCCGGCTGCCGTTGCCGTCAATGCGTCAGCCGCTGCTTTTGCGGCCGCTGATGGGTCGGCCACGGTCGTCGCCGCCGTCGTCATCGCGGCTTTCGATGCAGTCGATCCCTTGCCGTCGCCAAACAGGCCGGCCGCCAACGTCTTGCCGTCGGCAGTGCCATTCAGTCCAGCGTTCGTACCGTTCAAGCCGTTTGCCGAGGTCGCGGCGTTCGCGGCCGCGCCACTCGCCAACGCCTGCGCGGGAACGCTTTGGCCGTTCGCCAACGCGGCCAGCGCTGCCTGCAACGCGTCTTGCAATGACTTCGGATCGGTGGCGGCGGTTTTCTTGCCCGGCGTGCCGCCAGTCGTGGCGTCCGTGGTCGTGCCGGGCAGCGCGGTCGCGGCGTCGGTCAAAGCCGTGGTCGGGTCAGTGGCTGTCGGCGTGTTGGCATTGTTCGCGTCGGCTTGAGCTTGTGCTTGAGCCTGCGCTTGAGCGGCAGCGGCTGCCGCCGCCGTGCCGGCGTCGGTCTGGCTCGCCGTGTTGCCGGTTTTCGCCGGCGCGGCGTTCGTCTTGTCGGTCGAAGCCTGTTGCGTATCGCCCGACGAAGCCGTGGACGAAGCCGAGTTCGTCGGCTTGCTCGTGTCCTTGCTGCTGGCGTCGTCCGCGCTTTTCGGCGCGGGGTCGGCCGGCGGCGGCGCGTCGTGCACGCTCGACGAAGACTGCGATCCAGAAGACGCCGCAGCTGCAGCCGCAGCCTGCTGCTGGCTCGCGCTCAGCGCAGCCGCGCTGTTCTGCTGGTCGATGCTCTGCTGCAAGGTTTGCGAGAACGGTTTGGCGTTCGCCGCAGCGGCCATGGCCGCGCTGCTGGACGTGCTGCTGGCGGAGCCGAGCAGCGAGCCGATCTGTGAAAGAAGCGACATAGGGAATCCTGTCAATCGGTCAAACGAGGTGTTCAGTCAATCGAGTCGGCGCTCATGCGCCCGACGCACGTCACGCGCCTTCGGCGCGCATCCGCAGAATCCGGGCGGCGTGTTCGTCGGCGTCGCGCTGATCGCGCCGCGCCGTGGTCCTGGCTTCGGCGGCTTCGCCGCGCGCCTGCAGCACTTCGTACGAGCCCAGCTTCTGCTTCTGACGCTGCCAGTCGGGCTTGGCGGCCTCGACGCGCGCGTTGGCCGTCACCAGCAGGTTGCGCTGCTGCTCGATGGCGGCGTCGAGCGTGTCGATGAATGCCTGGAAATTGCGCATGTTGCCCGCGGGCATGCCGGTCTGGGCAGTCGCGGTGAAGCGCGCGTGATATTCGTCGCGGTACTGGACGAGGGCGTCGAGCTGCGACTGCACGTCGTTGCGCTCGCGCTGCGCGCGGCCCAGACGTTGCGCGGCGGCGTCCACATCGTCCTGAGCCAGGCCGATAAGTGTCTTGATCGGAAAGTGTTTCGCCATCGTCAGCCTCCTTGGGCAAACAGCGCGTCCAGCATCTCGAGACTCGGTTCAAAGTTCGCGCACTCGCGAAAACCTTGCTGCAAAAATGCTTCCATCCGCGGATACAGCGCAATCGCGCGGTCGAGCAGCGCGTCGCGCCCGCTCGAATACGCGCCGACGTTGATCAGATCGCGGTTGCGCTGATAGCGCGACAGCATCTGCTTGAACATACGCGTCTTGTCCAGATGGTTATCGTCGATCAACGCGGTCATTGCCCGGCTAATCGACGCTTCGATGTCGATGGCCGGATAGTGGCCGGCTTCAGCCAGCGAGCGCGACAGCACGATGTGGCCGTCCAGAATCGCCCGCGCGGAGTCGGCGATCGGATCCTGCTGGTCGTCGCCTTCGGTCAGCACCGTGTAGAACGCGGTGATCGAGCCGCCGCCCGCCGGGCCGTTGCCGGTCCGCTCGACGAGCGCCGGCAGCTTGGCGAACACGGAAGGTGGATAGCCCTTGGTGGCGGGCGGCTCGCCCACGGCCAGCGCGATCTCGCGCTGCGCCATCGCGTAACGAGTCAGCGAGTCCATCAGCAGCAGCACGTGCTTGCCCTGGTCGCGGAAATATTCAGCAAGCGACGTCGAATACGAGGCGGCCTGCATGCGCAGCAGCGGCGATACGTCGGCCGGCGCGGCGATCACCACGGAACGGGCCAGGCCTTCCTCGCCGAGAATCTGTTCGATGAATTCCTTCACTTCGCGACCGCGTTCGCCGATCAGGCCGATCACGATCACTTCGGCGCTGGTGTAGCGCGCCATCGTGCCGAGCAGCACCGATTTACCGACGCCCGAGCCGGCGAAAAGTCCCATGCGCTGGCCACGGCCGACGGTCAACAACGCGTTGATCGCGCGCACGCCGACGTCGAGCACCTTGTGAATCGGCTCACGGTTCAGCGGATTGATGACCGGCGCGGACAGCGGGGCGTCGGCATGCGCGCCGAGCGGGCCGAGTCCGTCCAGCGGACGGCCGGACGCGTCCAGCACGCGGCCGAGCAATTCCCAGCCGACCGGCAGACGTTTGGCGCCCGCCATCGGATCGGCGATCGGCGCGCTTTCGAGCGGAAAAACGCGCGCGCCGGGGAGGAGGCCGATCACTTCGGTGGTCGGCATCAGAAACAGCTTGTCGCCGGAGAAGCCGACCACTTCGGCTTCGGCCATCGGCAGCGAACTGCCTTGCGGCAGTTCGATCATCACTTCGGCGCCCACGGACAAACGCAGGCCCACGGCTTCGAGCACCAGACCGGCCGCGCGCGTCAGACGTCCGCAGGCGCGCATCGGCTTGGCGATCGCGTTGCGCGCGCGTAGCGCGTCGAGGCGGCCGCGCCAGGCTTGCATGTGTGGATTGCTGTCGAGCGCGGGATCGTAGGGCGGGTGAGCAGTAGCGGCAGAAGCAGGGCTCGCGGCGGCGGCATCGCGGCTCGCGGCGGCGCCCGTCGCCGGATGGGCATGCGCCGGATCGCGCAACGCGGCTTCGATTGCCGCGACCGCGGCCGCGGCGGGTGTCACCGCAGCCGGCTCTTCCGCGAGCGCTTCAGCGCCGAACGACGCGAGCGCCAGTTCGCGTTCGAGCGGCGTCAGGTCGCTGGCGCGGATCTCTTCGAGCGTCGGCTTCACCATGTGCTCACCTTGCCGAGCGCGGCGGCCACGCGCTCCCAGCGCGTGTCGATGCCCGCGTCCACTTCACCGGTGTTGGCTTGCGCGCGGCAGCCGCCGCGCTCCACCGCCGGATCGGTGCGCACGGTCCAGCCGCGCGTTTGCAGTTCTTCCATCAGATAGGCTTCGACAACCGGCAGATCGGCGGGACTCACGATCAAGGCCGGCGCGCCGACCAGCGTCGGCTCGGCGGCCAGCACCTCACGCGCGGCGGCGATCAGTGCGGTCGGGTCGTGCTGCACGTGCTGGCGCACCACCTGTTGCGCGATGTCGAGCGCGAGCGCAACCAGCGTTTCGGAGATCGCGCCTTGAGCGCCATCGAGCGCGGCCTTGAAGGTTTCGGCCAGCGCAGCGAGCCGCGCGGCTTCTTCGCGCGCTTCGGCCTGGCCTTGTTCGAAACCCTGCGCGTGGCCCTGGTCGTACCCGGCCTGATAGCCGAGCGCCTGACCGGCCACGTGGCCGGACGCGATGCCCTGTGCATGAGCGGCGTCGCGCAGGCGTTCGAGTTCGGCTTCGAAAGCGCCGTCGTCGACTTCGGGTTCGGGCGGCGCCGGCGGCACCGGATCGAACGAGGCCATCTCCCAGCGCTGGTAGGCCGAGAGGCGTTCCTTCGCTGCGGAGTTCTGATCAGACATATGCATCTTCGGCCTTGCCGCCTAGAACGATCTGGCCGCCTTCGGCCAGGTTGCGCACGATCTGCAGGATGCGGCGTTGCTGCGTCTCGACTTCGGAGACGCGCACCGGACCGCGCGCGTCGAGGTCTTCGGCGAGCAGTTCGGCGGCACGCTGCGACATGTTCGACAGGAACTTCTGGCGCAGCGCGGGCGGCGCGCCCTTCAGCGAGATGATCAACGCCTCGGACTCGACTTCCTTCAGCAACAGCTGGATCGCGCGGTCTTCCAGATCGAGCAGGTTTTCGAACACAAACATCTGATCAATGATCTTCTGCGCAAGTTCCGCGTCGTACTGGCGAACGTTCTCGATGACGCCTTCTTCATGATTGCTCGACATGAAGTTGAGAATTTCCGCCGCCGTGCGGATGCCGCCCATCGGGCTGCGCTTGAGGTTGTCGCTGCCGGACAGCAGGCCGGTCAGCACGTCGTCGAGTTCGCGCAGCGCGGCCGGCTGGATGCCGTCGAGCGTCGCGATCCGCAGCAGCACGTCGTTGCGCAGCCGTTCCGTGAAGCAGGCGACGATTTCCGACGCCTGATCGCGGTCTAGGTGCACGAGAATCGTCGCGATGATCTGCGGATGCTCGTTCTTGATGAGTTCGGCGACGGCCGCGGAATCCATCCACTTGAGGCCTTCGATACCGCTGGTATCGCTGCCTTGCAGAATGCGGTCGATGATCGCGCCGGCCTTGTCGTCGCCGAGCGCCTTGGTCAGCACCGAACGGATGTACTCGTTCGAATCCAGCGACATGCCGGTGTGCTGCTCGGCCTCGCGCACGAACTCCTGCAGGACTTCGTCGACCTGCTCGCGGGTCACGCTCTTCAATGCGGCCATCGCGACGCCGATCTTCTGGACTTCGCGCGGCCCGAGGAACTTGAACACCTGCGCGGCTTCTTCCTCGCCGATCGACATCAGCAGGAGCGCGCTCTTCATTACGCCTTCAGCGCTCATCGGACACCCAATTTTTCACGACGGTTGCAACGATCTTCGGATCCTGGCGCGCGATGTTGCGCGCGAATTCCAGGTTCCGCTCATATTTGTGCTTGGAGCTTTCGAGCGCGAGCAGTTCGCTGTCGGTTTCCAGTTCGGCGACCGAGCTTCCGCCCACACCCGCGCGCTCGGCGGCGGGAATGCCATCCAGCAGGATCGGCTCGTCCGGCGACGCCAGCGCCGCGACGGCGGCCGGCTCCGGCGGCGGGAAAGCGCGGCGCAGCGCCGGCTTCACCATCACGAAGTAGAGGAACAGGGCGACCGCGCCGATGCCGAGATAGGTGGCGATCTGCTTGGCGAGCGCGATCATGTCCGGCGTGCGCCACCACGGCAGGTCGGCGTTCGGATCGACTTCGGTGCTGAACGGGCTGTTGACCACGTTCACCGAGTCGCCGCGCGCCTGGTCGAAGCCCATCGCGTCCTTCACCAGCTGGTTGACCTGCGCGAGCTTGTCGGCGGTGACCGGCTGCATCGTGGCGTGGCCCTTGCCGTCGACCACGCGCAGATAATTCACCACCACCGCCACCGACAGACGCTTGATGCCGCCCATCGGTTGTTCGAGATGGCGCACCGTCTTGTCGAGTTCGTAGTTGGTGGTCGAGTCCTTGCGGTCGCTGACCGGCGTGCTCGTCGCGCTGCTCGCGCCGTTGGGCGCATTGATCGGCGCCGACGCGGGCTGCGGCGGCTGGTTCGACAGCGCGCCCGGCACGCCCGAGGCCGCGCCTTGCGACATTTCCGTGGCGGTGCTCGATTGCTGGCTGCGGATCGCCGCCTGTTGCGGGTTGCCGTTGGGGCCGTAGTTTTCCGAAGTCTGCTCGCTGTGCGAGAAGTCGATGTCGGCGCTGACCTGCGAATGCGCGTTGCCCGAGCCGAACAGGGGCGCGAGGATCGCGTCGATGCGCTGCTGGGTGCTGCGCTCGATCTGCTGGCGGTACTTCAGTTGCGAGGCGTCGAGGCCGCTGCCGGTGGAAGGCTGCGTCAACAGGTTGCCGTCCTGATCGAGGATGGTCACGCCCTTCACCGGCATATCCGGCACCGCCGATGACACCATATGCGTGATCGCCAGCACCTGGCCTTCGTCGAGCGCGCGGCCGGGGTAGAGGTTCACCAGCACGGAGGCGGACGGCGCTTCCTTGTCGCGCACGAACACGGACGGCTTTGGAATCGCCAGATGCACGCGCGCCGACTTCACCGACGAAATCGACTCGACCGTGCGCTCCAGTTCGCCTTCCAGCGCGCGCTGATAGTTGATCTGCTCGGCGAACTGGCTGATGCCGAACTTCTGGTTGTCCATCAGTTCGAAGCCGACGGAGCCGCTTTTGGGCAAGCCTTGCGAGGCCAGACGCAGACGCATCTCATGCACCTGTTCGGCCGGTACGAGGATCGCGCCGCCGGCGTCGGAGAACTTATAGGGGATGTTGGCGGCCTGCAGCGCCGTGATGATGGCGCCGCCGTCGCGGTCCGACAGGTTGCTGTAGAGCACCTTGTAGTCCGGCGCGCGCGACCACAGGAACAGCCCCGCCACCACGGCGACCAGCAGCGCCACCGCGAAGATCAGCGGAGCGCGCGGGTTGCCGCGCATCTGCGCGAGGCCGGACAGGCGCTGACCGAAGTTGCCGCCGAGGTTGCTCCCCAGGCCGCCGAGGTCTGCTGCCCCGCCGGCCTGGCCGGCACCGGCCGCACCGGCGCCTGGCTGCGCGCCGGCGAGGCCCATGCGGGCGTCGGGGTTGATCAAAGAGTTGGCTGACGAATCCATGCGTCGGGTTTCTCCGGGATGCCTTTTGCGTTCTGCCCGCTACCGCACCGAGGGTCGGCGGGCGTACGGACAGAGACTTTCACCCTTGAAATTATCCGCAGCGCGGCTCAACCCGATTGCTTGAATAGAGCCGGGTTTCCCCCCTAGTTTCGGGGCTTTCCCGTATGGCCCGCTGCTATGCTTTCGTCCAGATCGGTACGGTTTGGCATGCCGGTCGTCCTTCCCTGGAGAAAACATGACTTTCCCCGTGAACGCGCTTTCGTCGGCGCTGCAACAGATGCAGTCGATGGCGGCGCAAGCGGCCGGCGGCAGCAATACGGTCGCTGACACGTCCGGCGCGGCGACGCCCACCGGTTTTGCGTCGGCGCTGAAAGCCTCGCTGGACAAGATCAGCGGCGATCAGACCAAGGCGGTCGGCGAATCGCAGGCGTTCGAACTCGGCTCGTCGAACGTGTCGCTGAACGACGTGATGGTCGACATGCAGAAGGCCAACGTGGGCTTCCAGTTCGGCCTGCAGGTGCGCAACAAGCTGGTGTCCGCCTATAACGACATCATGCAGATGTCGGTGTGAACGCGGCTCGGGCGGCAAGGCTGTTCCGCCCGCCCGAACGCGTGCACGCCGTGCGGCTCTCGAAGGCTGCGCCATTTGGCCCCTTAATCCTCCTTACGCTGGCCTAAAGCTTTCCCGCTGCCTTTCCGATAACCAGGTACAGGCAGACATCGGGGTGCGGCAACGTGCCCGGATGGGGTGCCACGACCAACCGCAGTGCAAGAGAGGAGGAGCGCCGATGTTTTCCCCAGGACACTCTGGAGCCAATGCGTACGCACGCGTCGGCGTCGAGACAGGGGTGATGGGCGCGAGTCCGCATCGTCTGATCGTGATGTTGTATCAGGGCGCAAGGCAAGCGATCGCGCAGGCGCGCATGCATTTGCAGCAGGGCAATGTGCCGGCTCGCGGAGAGGCGATCGGCAAGGCGATTCAGATCGTCGAAAGCGGGCTGCAGCAATCGCTCAACCTCGAGGCGGGCGGTGAGATTGCGGAGCGGTTGAACGCGCTGTATAGCTATATGTCGCGCCGGCTGCTCGAAGCCAACATAAAACAAAGCGAGGCGATGCTGGTCGAGGTGGATGGTCTTCTGGCCACACTCGAAGAGGCATGGATCGGGATTGCCCCGGAGATCGCGCGGATGGCAGCCCAGCCCGCCGCGGAAAGCATGAGATGACATCGAACGCAGAATACTTCGCCCGTTACGAGGCGATTGCAGCGATTTCCTGCCGCATGCTGATAGCTGCCCGGCGCGCGCTGTGGAACGATCTGGTCCACCTGCAAGAGGAATACCGCCATCTGGTGGACGCGTTGAAAGACGCCGAAACGGGCGTGAAGCTCGACGAGGCGGAGCGTCTGCGCAAGTACGCGTTGATCCGCCAGATTCTCGCCGACGACGCCGCGATCCGCGATCTGGCGAATCCGCGCATGGCCAATCTGTCCGCGCTGTTCGCCGGACGGCCGACGCGCGTGCTCAAGGAGCTGTACGGAGCGCGCTGAGTTGCGCCGCGCGCGTTCAGAGGCGCCTCTATCCATCCGGCTGACTGACTTTATTTGAGCGCGACGCCGCCAATGTGACCAAGGAATCGGCATGAACGGGATCGACACGACTGTCGCTTCGGTGCTCGCGAGCCGGATCGATAGTCTGCTCAATATCGCGCCAGGCAGTGCGGCTGCTTCGCAGGCCGGCACGGCGGGCGTCGAAACCGCGCCGACCATGCCGGCGCTCACCGAGACGCCCGCGCCGCAGCCTTCCGCCCAGACCGCGCTGTCCGCCGTCGCGCTGACGCTCAATGCGATCGTGCGCTCGGGCGGCGAGGCGACGCCCGCCGTGATCGGCCAGACGCCGATCTGGCCGGCCGCGCCCGCGCTCGATATCGACGTCGGCGGGTTGCCGCTGTTCGACACGTCCGCAGCCGCAACGGCTTCCACTGCATCCACCGCCAATCCGAATGCCGCTGCCACCGCGGCCACCGCCAATGTCGCGGCGGCCCAGGTGCCGGTCGCGGCGCTCGCCGCCGCGCTCGAACAGACCGTCGGCGATAGCGGCCTCTTTTATGAGGCGCATCTCGCGCAATGGCTGGCGGGTCAGCGTTCGCCCGCTTCGCTCGCCGGCGAGGCGCAAAACAAACTCGTCGCCGCTGCCGCGCAATTGCCGCTCGACTGGGCGAACGACGGCGGCGACGCGTCGCCCGCCAATCCACCCGTCCGGCAGGGCATGGGCGCGGCGCCGAATGGCCCGTCGAACGGTGGCGCGCAAGACGCCGGCGCCGCCGCTCGCGGGATGCCTTCGATCCCCAACGCGCAAGCCGCGCGTTTCGTGGCCGGCGAAGTGCTGGCCAGTTCCCTGTCCGACCTGAACGGCCAGCCCGCGCATGCGAGCTTGCACAGCGCGACGGCGCAAACCGTCGACGGCGGCGCCTCGCAGAATTCGCAGTCGATGGCGGCGGCGGTTCATCCCGCGACCGTGCCGTTGGTGCGTCAGCAGCTCGATCTGCTCGCGACCGGGCAGTTCCGCTGGACCGGCGAAGCATGGCCGGGCGCCAAGCTCGACTGGACCATCGAGCAGGAAGGCGACGAATGGGACCGCAGCGGCGGCGGCACGGCAAGCGAGGACGACCAGCCGTGGCGCACGCGCCTGACGCTGTCGCTGCCGACGCTCGGCACCGTCGACGCGGAACTGACGCTGACCGGCACGCGGCTCGTCGCGCGCGTGCAGGCGAGTCCCGGCGGCGCCGCGCGTCTTGCGATGCAGGGTGAGAGCTTCCGCCAGCGGCTCGCGGCGGCGGGCATCCAGTTGAATGGCTTGACGATTCGCGAGATCGGCGGCGGCGCGCCCGCCACTGCCGCGAATGCCGCGGGCGCGGCGGCCGCTCAGGCGGCGGCGTCGGCGTATGCGCGGTCGGCTTCGGCGGCCGGTTCGGCAGATGCGGGCGGTGCAAACAGCGCGGCCGGCTCGGCAACGAACCGGACCGCGGGCGTGCGCCGTCGCACCGCGGCCACGCCGCTCGACGATTTCGATTGGGATATGTGATGAGCCGCAAACATCGCCGCAGCGCGGCCGCGCTCGTCTACGACGCCCAAGGCAAGGATCCCGCGCCGCGCGTGATCGCCAAAGGCTACGGCATGCTGGCCGAGATGATCGTGCAGCGGGCCAAGGAAGCCGGCCTGTACGTGCACGAAGCGCCCGAAATGGTCTCGCTGTTGATGCAGGTGGATCTCGACGCGCGCATTCCGCCGCAGCTTTATCAGGCGGTGGCGGAGATGCTCGCGTGGCTGCATCGGCTGGAAAGCGGCGCCGAGAACGAGCCGCCGCCGGCCGCGAACGCCGACGCGCAGGATGTCATCGACGTGGTGGCCACCGAAATCGAAGGCGGGCCGGCGACGCGCTGAGCGTCAGAACCGCATCATCAGTTTCAGCAGCGCGTTCACCCGTTTGCCGTACGGCGGCGAAATCCAGCCGCGCGCGTTCAGACGCGCCTGCGTCAACACCGGCTTCATCTTCGAGAACGTCACGAAGCCTTCGTAGCCGTGATACGCGCCCATTCCGCTCGCCCCGACTCCGCCGAACGGCAGGCTTTCGCACGCCAGATGCATCAGCGTTTCGTTGATCGCCATCCCGCCGGCGATGGTTTCGTGCGTCACGCGTTCGATGGTGGCGGTGTCGTCGGCGTAGAGATACAGCGCGAGAGGGCGCGGCCGGGCGTTGATCCACGCGATCGCGTCGTCGAGCGTGTCGTAGGACACGATAGGCAGCAGCGGTCCGAAGATTTCCTCCTGCATCAGCGCGCATTCGTCCGGCGCGTTGGTGACGGCGATCAGCGGGAAGCGGCGGCTCGTTGCATCGGGCGAACTGTCGGTGAGCGCATGCAGTTGCGCGCCGGCGGCCTGGGCTTCGTCGGCGAGACGCTCCAGCCGCGCGAAGTGGCGCGCCGAAATGATCGAGGTGTAGTCCGGGTTGCCGGCGAAGTTCGGGTACATCTTCGCCATTCGCGCACGCGCCCGTTCGACGAACGCCTGCTCCTTGCCGCGCGGCACCAGCACGTAGTCCGGCGCTATACAGGTTTGCCCCGCGTTGAGCGTCTTGCCGGCGACGAGGTTGTCCACCGCGTTGTCGAAACGCGCATGCGCGCCGATGATGGCCGGCGACTTGCCGCCCAGTTCGAGCGTGACCGGCGTTAGATGTTCGGCGGCGGCGCGCATCACTTCGTGACCGACCTTGGTCGAGCCGGTGAACAGCAGGTGGTCGAAGGGCTGCGCGCTGAAGGCGGCGGCGAGCGCGGCGTCGCCGTTCACCACCGCAACGTGATCGCGCGCGAAAGTCTGGCCGATCAACTGCTCGAATAGCGCCGAAGTGCGCGGCGTCAGTTCGGACATTTTGATGATCGCGCGATTGCCGGCGGTCAATGCGCTGATGAGCGGGCCAACGGCGAGCAGCACCGGATAATTCCACGGCACGATGATGCCGACCACGCCGAGCGGCTGCGGTACGACTTTCGCGCGCGCCGGCAGCAGCCATTTGTTGGTGCTGCGGCGCTGCGATTTCATCCAGCGCTTGCCATGCCGCAGCGCGCCGTCGATTTCCTCCTTCACCAGCAGGAATTCCGCGAGCAGCACTTCCTGTTTCGCGCGATTGCCGAAGTCGGCGTTCATTGCATCGGCGAGTGCGTCGCGATTGTCGAGCATGACTTTGCGCAGCGCTTTCAGATGCGCGGCGCGTGTCTCCCACGACGGATACGGCGCGCGTAAATAGGCGTGGCGCTGCTCGCGCAGCAGCGCTTCGAGCGCGGCGACTTCCGGCAGATCGTTCTTCATGTATGTCCACTCCCTGATGGATTGCGTTGCGCGTCGAGTCGCGCTTTTTTTGGATTTGCTTATGCTGCTTTTCCGCTGCTTGGCGTGAAGCGTGCGTGCTGGAAGCATGCTTGCTGAACGTTAAGCGGGAAACGCTCTTTCGATGATCGCCGCGTGATCGAACGTGGCCGGCAGCGTGCCATATACACGGCCGCTTGCGCCGCAGCCATCGCCAAGGCGCGTGGCGATGAACGCCTCGGCCACTTCGGCGGGCGCGTGTTTGAGCAGCAAGGTGGCCTGCGCGATCAGCACGACTTGCTGCGCGATCCGCCGCGCCGATGCTTCGCGATGCTCGGCCGGTCCGTTGAGCGTGGCGGCAAGCTTGCCGAGCGCGGCGCTCAATGCCGGATGCGCTTGCGCGTCCGCTTGCCACGCGGCGAACAGCGCCTGCGCCGCTTCCGGCTCGCGCTCCATCGCGCGTAGCACGTCGAGGCACATTACGTTGCCGGAACCTTCCCAGATCGAATTCACTGGCGCTTCCCGATAGAAGCGCGCCATCGGACCGGTTTCGACGTAGCCGTTTCCGCCCCAGACCTCCATCGCCTCGCCGGTGAATTCCAGCGCGCGTTTGCAGACCCAGTACTTCGCCGCGGGCGTGACGATGCGGCGCCACGCGCGCTCGGCCAGCGACGTGGAGGCGGCGTCGGTGGATTCTTCGAAAGCGCGCGCGAGGCGCATGAACAGCACCGTTGCCGCTTCCGATTCCAGAGCGAGATCAGCGAGCACGTTGCGCATCAGCGGCTGATCGGAGAGATGCCGGCCAAACGCACTGCGATGACGCGCATGGTGAATCGCCTGCACGAGCGCAGCGCGCATCAGCGCCGCGCTGCCGATCACGCAATCGAGCCGCGTGTAATTCGCCATTTCGATGATGGTCGGCACGCCGCGTCCTTCGTCACCGATCATGATGCCGAACGCGTCGAGGAATTCGACTTCGCTGCTCGCATTCGAGCGATTGCCGAGCTTGTCTTTCAGGCGCTGGATCTGCACGTTGTTTTTGCGGCCGTCCGGCGCGAAGCGCGGCACGTAGAAGCACGAGAGGCCTTCGTGTTCGTCGGTGCGGCCGAGTACCAGATGCGCGTCGCACTGCGGCGCGGAGAAAAACCATTTGTGGCCGACGAGCCGGTAGGCGCCGCCGCGACCGCTGCCCGCGGTGGCGTAGGCGCGGGTCTGATTGCTGCGCACGTCCGAGCCGCCTTGTTTTTCGGTCATGCCCATGCCGATCATCGCGGAAGTTTTCTGCTTGAGCGGCAGGTCGCGCGAATCGTGCTCGCGCGCGTAGAGCTTGTCGCGCAATGTGGCGAATAGCGCGGGTTCGCGTTGCAATACGGGGATGCTCGCGAACGTCATCGTCAGCGGGCAGAGCGAGCCGGATTCGATTTGCGCATGCAGGAAGTAACCGGCGCAGCGCGCCACCATCGCGCCGCGTTGCGGATCGGAAAACGGCAGCGCGTGCAGACCTTCGCGGCGTAGCAGCGAGAGCAGCGTGTGCCACGAAGGATGAAACTCCAGCGCGTCGATGCGCTCGCCGCGTGGACTATGCGTGAAAAGCTCAGGCTCGTGACGGTTCGCCAGTTCGGCTAGCGCCAGCGTCTCGGGCGTGGTGAGCGCTGCGCCGTGCTGCAGCAACGCACCGCGACGCCACCCGGCGCCGTCACGTTCGAGGGCGGCGGACAACGCGGCGTCGCTGGAAAACAGGTTGTAGTCCGCAAGTGGTGGAACCTGATTGGTCACCTCGTGAGTCTGGCCGAAGCTGTGCCGTTCCATCTGCTGTCTCCGTTCAACGCATGCTCGCCGACGATGGTCGGCGGTGCGCTGTTTGATCGTCGCGTGTCATGCCGCACGCTAAGAGGACGGCGCCTGCAACGTCGTGTTTGAATGCCGGGCGCAGCCGCCCGGCGGGCGTTTGCGCGTCTTTCATCATAGGGGCGCGGCGGCCGTTCCGTTTAGAGGAATCGCTCTGGCACGAAGCCGCCGCGTTATCCGAACGCTCCCTACAATGCCGGTGAAACACACGTAGACAAGTGTGCACGAGACAAGGGTCCGCGAGCAACGCGGCCCATCAGGAGGAGCGGATGCAATACGACTACATCATCGTCGGTGCAGGCTCGGGAGGTTGCGCGCTGGCGAGCCGTCTCGCGGATAGCTGCCCGGACGCGACGATCGCGCTGATCGAAGCCGGCCCGCACACGGACCGCAATCTGTTCGTCAACATGCCGGTCGGCGTGGCGGCCGTGGTGCCGCACAAACTCAAGACCAACTACGGTTATCTGACCACGCCGCAGCCGGGGCTCGGCGGACGGCAAGGGTATCAGCCGCGCGGGCGTGGCTTCGGCGGATCGAGTGCGATCAACGCGATGATCTACACACGCGGCCATCCGCTCGATTACGACGAATGGGCGGAACTGGGCTGCGAAGGCTGGTCGTGGGCGGACGTGCTGCCGTATTTCCGCCGCGCCGAAGGCAACCAGCGCGGCGCGGACGCATGGCATGGCGACAGCGGTCCGCTAACCGTCTCCGATCTGCGCTATCAGAATCCGTTTTCACGGCGCTTCGTGCAGGCGGCGATGGAAGCCGGCTACAAGCCGAATAGCGACTTCAACGGCGCGGATCAGGAAGGAATCGGCTTCTATCAGGTGACGCAGCGCGACGGCCGCCGCTGCAGCGTGGCGCGCGCTTATATCTACGACCGCGCGCGTCCCAACCTGCATACGATCGCCGACGCGACGGTGCTGCGCGTCGCCTTCAACGGTAAGCGCGCGAGTGGCGTGGAGATCGCGCGCGGCGGCCGCACGGAAACGCTCGAAGCTCGCGCGGAGGTGGTGCTGGCGGCAGGCGCCTTCAATTCGCCGCAACTGCTGATGTGCTCGGGCATCGGACCGGCGGCGCATCTGCAGTCGCTCGGTATTGCGGTGCTGCACGACGCGCCGGAGGTCGGCCAGAACCTGATCGACCACATCGATTTCACGATCAACAAGCGGGTTTCATCGATCGAGCCGACCGGCTTTTCGATTCGCGGCATTGCGCGGATGCTGCCGCAGTTCGTCACGTTCATGCGCCACGGGCGCGGCATGCTGTCGAGCAATGTCGCCGAGGCGGGCGGTTTTCTGAAGAGCCGGCCGACGCTCGACCGACCGGATCTGCAACTGCATTTTTGCGCGGCGATCGTCGACGATCACAACCGTCACATGCATTGGGGCCACGGTTATTCGTTGCACGTGTGCGTGTTGCGGCCGCACAGCCGCGGCACCGTGACTCTCGCGAGCGCGGACGCGCGAACCGCGCCGGTGATCGATCCACGTTTCTTCAGCGACCCGCGCGATCTCGACTTACTGGTGGACGGCGCGCGGATGGCGCGGCGCATTCTCGATGCGCCCTCGCTCGCGCTGCATGGCGGCAGCGAGTTGTACACACATCCTGGCCAGTCGGACGCGGAATTGCGCCGCACGATCGCGGAGCATGCCGACACGATCTATCACCCGGTGGCCACGTGCCGGATGGGCGGCGACGCGCGCTCTGTGGTCGATCCGCAACTGCGGGTGCGAGGCGTCACGGGGCTGCGGATCGTCGACGCTTCGGTGATGCCCACATTGATCGGCGGCAACACCAATTCGCCGACAGTGATGATCGGCGAGCGTGCGGCCGATCTGATCGCGGCGGCCCGTCACGAGTCGCAAGCGGCGCTGAACATGCGTCGATCGGCAGAGCCGGCATGACGGCGAATACCGCTTAAGCTTTCAGTGATGTGTCAGATTTCGCCGCCAGATATGAGACAACTTGAGCGAACGTCTGCCAATTCGTCATAAATTGTGCTGCTTCGTTTATGAGATTTCCCGAAACCTATAATCGCGCCGCAAAAAGGAGCGCGCTAGGTGGCGCGTTCGGGAACTCGAGGAAGCGAAGCGATGAGCATCAACGCAATTCAACTGATTCAGTCCGCCATGACGGACGGTGTGGTGCGGCAGCTAGCGGGGCGCTTCGGGCTGCCGGCGGACGCGACTCAAAAGGTGCTGGCCGCCGCGGCGCCGGCGCTCGTCGCCGGTCTGATGCAAAAGGGCGCGACGCTCGACGGTGCGCGTTCGCTTTTCGCGACAATTCTGTCGCCCGAAGTGAACGGCCATATTGCCGAACAACTGCCGCGCCTGATCGGCAGCACGAATTGCTTGAGTCAACTGGAAATGGCCGGGCGGCAGTTGCTCGAACGAACACTGGACCGCCGCGTCGACGCGCTGAGCGACGAAGTCGCCTTGCAAACCGGCGCGCCGGCGCACGCCACGCATGCCATGATGGGCATCGTCGGAGCAACGCTGCTCGGTTTGCTGAAACGGCATTGTCTCGAAGGTCAAGGCAACGCAGGACAACTGCCCACGCTGCTGGGCCATCAACTGCCGGTCATTGCGCCTTATCTGAACGATCGCCTGATGGCCACGCTCGGTCTGGGTGGCGTCGGCGCGTTTGCCGGCAACATTCTGGCGCAACTGAAGGCTGTTTCATCGCACATCGATCATCCGACGCCCGCGGCCAAGCCGGTGGCCGACGCGTTGTCGAACATCCACGTGCCCGCGGGCGCCGTGGTGCGCGAAGAGCGCCGTTCGCACACGTGGCTGTGGTGGTTGCTTGCGGCAATCGCGGCGGTGCTGGCGTTTCTGTTTTTGCGTGGCTGCCAGGGTGAGCAGAGCGCCGGCCGAGTCGGCGCACACAAGAGTGCCGACGCGGCGGTTACCGCGCAACCGGCTTTGGCGCCGGTTCAGGCTTCAGCCGCTGTGGTAGCTGCCAGCGATGCGGCGGCGTCGGCAACTGCCGCCAGCGCCGCGACGCCCGCCAGTTCAGCAAGCGACGCGCAGCAACCGGCCGCCGCAATCGTACCCACTCAAGACAGCCAACTCAGCTTCACCGTCGACGCCGCCGGCAAACCGACGTTGACGGCCACCGTCGGCAGCGAAGCCGAAAAGACGCAACTGTTGGACGAGCTAACCAAGCGCCTCGGTCAATACAACTTCGTGCCGAACATCACCGTGGATCCGGCCACGAAACCGGCCGACTGGCTGGCCCATTTCGACAGCCTGTTGCCGCTGCTGTCGCTGCCCGGCGCGGAAGTGAAAGTGGCCGGCACGCACATCGAACTGAGCGGCACCGCCGCGGACAAGAAGCTCGGCTGGCTCGACAAGCTGAAATCGCTGCTCGGCACGTCGTATCAGATCGGTTCGTTCGACGTCGCGCACGCCGTCGCCGATGCCAACGAGAATTTCCGCAGCGCGATCAAGAACCTGCTCACGCCGGAAAGCTCGTGCGCGGCAGCGGACGTGGTCAAAGTGCTGAACCTGCAGGTGATCAACTTCGCGAGCGCGAGCGCGCATGTGCCGGCTTCGGCGGTGGATGATCTGAAACAGTCGGCGCGCG
The DNA here is from genome assembly GCF_046028095.1 of Paraburkholderia phytofirmans. Taxonomy (GTDB): domain Bacteria; phylum Pseudomonadota; class Gammaproteobacteria; order Burkholderiales; family Burkholderiaceae; genus Paraburkholderia; species Paraburkholderia phytofirmans_A. The sequence continues at coordinate 81,289 of NZ_JAQQDJ010000001.1, read as the reverse complement.
TGCTGAACGCCTGCGCGGGCAACGGCAAGACCGCGCGGCTGGAAGTGGCGGGCTATTCGAACAACGTCGGCGGCGAACAGGCGAATCTGCAATTGTCGAAGCAACGTGCCAATGCGGTGCGCGCCTACCTCATCAAGACGGGCGTACCGGCTGATTCGCTGTTGGCGCAAGGCTATGGCCAGGCGCGTCCGGTGGCGAGCAACGACACGGCGAGCGGCCGCTTTGCCAACCGCCGCATCGAGTTCGTCGCGCAGCAGTAACTGCGGGTGGGAATCATCGCGTAAGACATGCCGCACGGTTTGCGCCGGGCGGTATTGCTTCACTCGGCGGGTCGTGCTGGGAAGGGTGTCGTGATACCGGTCACACCGATGCCGGGCCCGAGCATGAAATCGTCGGCGGCCTGGCCGGGCAGCGCCTCGCGCGCGACTTCGAGCCACGCGCGCGCGGCGTGCGACAGATAACCATTGCGGCGCCAGCCGATCGCCATTTCCCACGGAATCTCCGGTTCCACCACCGGCCGGCAGGTGAACTGCGCCGGGTCGAGACGCCGGCAATACGGCGCGGGCAACAGCGCAATGCCGACACCGGCCAGCACCAGCGCCGCCATGAAATCCCAATGCCCGCTGCGTCCGACGATGGTCGGCGCAAAGCCGGCGGTACGGCACGCGTTCAAGACGACATCGTTGAGAGCGAGACTTTCGCCATAGAACACGAAAGGCTCGTTGGCGAGTTGCGCGAGCGGCACCTCGTGCAGATCGTCCCAGTTCGAGCCCGTGCGTGCGACGAGCCACAGCAACTGACGCGTCATGGGCAGCACGTCGATATTTTCCGGATCGACGGGCTGCAGCACGCCGCCTAAATCCAATTCGCCGTTGATCAGCGCCGTCTCGATCGCGCGTGAACCCTGCTCGAACAGCTTGAGTTCGATTTTCGGATAGCGCTTGCGAAACAGGGCGATGGCCGGCGTGAAGAGCGAGCCGCCCATGGGCGGAATGCCGATGGTAAGTTGACCGCGGCCGAGCGTGTCGAGATCGTTCAGTTCCGCCTGCAATTGCGCGTGCGCCGCCAGCACGTCCTGGCCGCGCTGGTAGACGATCCGGCCGGCATCGGTCAGCACCATCTGGCGCCCGTCGCGCAGCAACAGCGGCGAGCCGATTTCATCTTCCAGCGACTTGACCATTTTGCTGATGGTCGGCTGCGTGACGAACATCTGCTCGGCCGCGACGGTGAAACTCTGCTGACGCACCACTTCGACGAAATACCGCAGCGCACGTAGTTCCACGATCTCAGGCTCCAGAATTCCAAATTGGAATGATTCGGCTGATTGTAAGTCAATATATTTATGTTGCAGAGTGCCGGTCTAGAGATGTCTCAGCCTTTTCAAGATGCGCCCGGCAGCAAGCGGAATAACATCAGAGGATTTTCACCGCCGAGCCGCCCATCACGCCCGTTCATCATGACGCCCATTTCGATCATCATTCCCTGCTACAACGGCGCGGCGACGCTCGCGCGTGCTTTGCAAAGTTGCCGGATCCAGCCTGAAGCCACGCAGATCATCGTGGTGGACGACGGCTCGACCGACGCCTCCGCGGACATCGTGGCTCAATGCGGCCGCCTCGACGCGCGCGTGGGTCTGCTGCGGATGCCTTACAACGGCGGCGCGGCGCGAGCACGCAACTGGGGCGCGATGCACGCGTCGCACGACGTGATCGCATTCCTCGACGCCGACGATGAATATCTGCCCGGCGCCCTCGCCGCCGCGAGCGCATTTCTCGCGCAAAACCCGAAGGAAATGTCCGTGCGGCTCGACGTCGAGTACGCGGATTTTCCACGTGACCTCATGGCTCACCCTGACTTCGCCGCGCATGCTGCGACGCTCAGCAATACGGTGCCGAGCGGCCTGTTCATTCGCCGGGCGGCTTATCTCGCGCTCGGCGGCTTTCCGATGGACGACGCGTTTCGCCGTATCGGCGGCGAAGACGGCGCGTTTTCGTGGGCACTGCGCGATATATTCGGCAACCCACGCCTGAGTGATGTGAAGCGCGTGCGCATGCATTACCACGCCGGCATTCACGCCGAAAGCTACTTCCGCGTTGCACTCGGACTGCAGATTCCGGATCCCGCCGATGTCGCCGAAGCGTTCCGCGTCTCCAGACAGTTTCTCGACACCGCGCGCACCGGCATCGCGCAATTGCGCGCGGCGAACGTAACGGCCGAGGCCGCCGCGTCGTAGGCCGTGCGACGCCTGCAAGGCGTCCATCACGTCGGGCTGCGCGCACGCACGAAGCACAAGAAATCCGCGCAGCCTGAAAATCCGATCCGCGCCCCGAAGCCATCTCGTTTTGCTACAATCGCCGTTCGTCTTCGAGGAGCGTTGCGACGGGTACCGCGAATCAGCTATTCGCCGGCCGCCCGCCAGGCTCGGAGACTTCAATCGGAGGGCTGGATGCGCATAGCGCTTTCCTGGCCACCGCATCGAACCGCGCTCACGTCAAATTTCTAGTCACTACTTAGAAAGGAGGGCGTGATGAACGCCGCAGTTATCGATTCCAAAAATTCCCAGGACTTCGTTGTTGCCGACATGTCGCTTGCCGACTGGGGCCGCAAGGAACTCAACATCGCCGAGACGGAAATGCCCGGTCTCGTGCAAACGCGCGAAGAGTACAAGGCGCAGCAGCCGCTGAAGGGCGCGCGCATTGCAGGTTCGCTGCACATGACGATCCAGACCGGCGTGCTGATCGAGACGCTGACCGCGCTCGGCGCGGACGTGCGCTGGGCTTCGTGCAACATCTTCTCGACGCAGGATCACGCCGCTGCGGCAATCGCCAAGGCCGGCACGCCGGTGTTCGCATTCAAGGGCGAATCGCTCGACGAGTACTGGGAATTCTCGCACCGCATTTTCGAATGGCCGAACGGCGAATTCGCCAACATGATCCTCGACGACGGCGGCGACGCCACGTTGCTGCTGATCCTCGGCTCGAAGGCTGAGAAAGACCGCTCGGTGATCTCGAAGCCGACGAATGAAGAAGAAGTCGCGCTGTACAAGTCGATCGCTTCGCACCTCGACGCGGACCCGACGTGGTATTCCACGCGTCTCGCGCACATTCAGGGCGTGACGGAAGAAACCACGACCGGCGTGCACCGTCTGTATCAGATGGAAAAAGAAGGCCGCCTGCCGTTCCCGGCGATCAACGTCAACGACTCGGTCACCAAGTCGAAGTTCGATAACCTGTACGGCTGCCGTGAGTCGCTGGTCGACGGCATCAAGCGTGCGACCGACGTGATGATCGCGGGCAAGATCGCCGTGGTCGCCGGTTATGGCGACGTGGGCAAGGGCTGCGCGCAATCGCTGCGCGGTCTCGGCGCAACTGTGTGGGTCACCGAAATCGATCCGATCTGCGCACTGCAAGCGGCGATGGAAGGCTACCGTGTCGTGACGATGGAATACGCGGCGGACAAGGCCGACATCTTCGTGACGGCAACCGGCAACTACCACGTGATCGGCCACGACCACATGAAGGCGATGCGTCACAACGCGATCGTCTGCAACATCGGTCACTTCGACTCGGAAATCGACGTTGCGTCGACCCGCCAGTACGAGTGGGACAACATCAAGCCGCAAGTCGACCACATCATTTTCCCGGACGGCAAGCGCGTGATCCTGCTGGCTGAAGGCCGCCTCGTGAACCTGGGTTGCGCGACGGGCCACCCGTCGTTCGTGATGTCGAACTCGTTCACGAACCAGACGCTCGCGCAGATCGAACTGTTCACGCAAGGCGACAAGTACGAGAACAAGGTGTACGTGCTGCCGAAGCATCTGGACGAGAAGGTCGCACGCCTGCATCTGGCGCGCATCGGCGCGAACCTGACCGTGCTGTCGGACGATCAGGCCGGCTACATCGGCGTCGACAAGAACGGTCCGTTCAAGCCGAACCACTACCGCTATTAAGCGCGTCGCGGCGTTTTGACCGCATGACAGTTTGACGACAGAGCGGCGCATCATGCGCCGCTTTGTCCGCCATGCCTGCCGCTTTGCGCGCTTTTCCCGTTATCGGACATCCTGCCAAAGGAGCTCTACATGACTTTGCTGCTGACCTGGCTGATCAACGCGCTTGCGCTCCTGATCATCACCTACCTCGTTCCGTCGATTCATATCCGCAGTTTCGGCACCGCCTTGATCGTCGCGGTGGTGCTCGGATTGATCAACACGGTCCTGCGGCCGGTGCTGATTTTGCTGACGCTGCCCGTCACGATTCTCACGCTCGGACTGTTCATTCTGGTGGTCAATGCGCTGTGCTTCTGGCTGTGCGCGTCGCTCCTGAAGGGCTTCGAAGTGTCGGGTTTCTGGTCGGCGTTCATCGGCTCGATTCTGTACAGCATCGTTTCCTGGCTGCTGTCCGCGCTTATTTTCGGCAACCGCAGTCTCGGTTGACCCACTGAATCATGAACCCGATCGAACTATCATTCGAATTCTTCCCGCCGAAAACGCAGGAAGGCGTCGACAAGCTGCGCGCCACGCGCGCCCAGCTCGCTACGCTCAAGCCCAAGTTCGTGTCCGTCACGTTCGGCGCCGGCGGCTCGACGCAACAGGGCACGCTCGATACCGTCGTCGAAATGGCGAAGGAAGGGCTCGAAGCGGCGCCGCACGTGTCGTGCATCGGCTCCTCGAAAGAGAGCTTGCGCGCGATCCTCAACGAATACCGCGCACATGGCATCCGCCATATCGTCGCGCTGCGCGGCGATCTGCCGTCCGGCATGGGCGAGGTCGGCGAGTTGCGCTACGCGTCGGAACTGGTGAGCTTTATCCGCGCCGAGTTCGGCGACTGGTTCTGGATCGAGGTGGCCGGCTATCCGGAATACCATCCGCAGTCGCGCTCGCCGCGTCACGATCTGGACAACTTCGCCCGCAAGGTGAAGGCCGGCGCCAATTCGGCCATCACGCAATACTTCTTCAACGCGGACGCGTACTTCCGTTTCGTCGACGACGCTCGGAAGCTTGGCGTGGATGTGCCGATCGTGCCGGGCATCATGCCGATCACGAACTTCTCGCAACTGATGCGTTTCTCAGAAATGTGCGGCGCCGAAGTGCCGCGCTGGATCGCTCGGCGGCTGGAAAGTTTCGGCGACGACCGTGAGTCGATTCGCGCGTTCGGGCTGGATGTGGTGACGGACTTGTGCGGGCGCCTGACCGACGCCAAAGTGCCGGGCCTGCACTTCTACACGCTGAACGGCGCCGCGGCGACCAAGGCGATCTGCGAACGGCTGGGCGTTTAAGCATCCGCCACGTCGTTGAGACGAAACCGCGCGGTTCATTAGGCTGCGCGGTTTTTTTTCGTGCGGCGAACGGGCGCCACGAAGGGCTCAGAGTGGGCGCTGGGGCCTGCGCGCGAATACTGTGCGAGCGCCGCACGGCTTCGGGCGATTGAAGGGCGACCGCGATTCCATGCGCGATAAAGCAGGAACAACGGTTCCAACGAGCGAAATCGGCCGCCACGACTGCTGCGCCGCAACAAGCGCGCCAGCCCAAGCCAACCTTGCGGCGCGTAAGCCCGGATTGAACCCGATTTTTGTGCTGTCTATGATCAAAGCGCAGCTGACGTGGCTGCTGTGCGGAGAACGTGATGACGGTACCCAAGTTGCTGTTTGCAGTTCGCCAAACCTGCCTTCCGGCGCTCGCCGCCTGTGCGGTCCTGAGCGCCGGCCTGGCACCCGCCGCCGCCGACGCGGCCAAGCTGCCCGACAAGACGCTCGTTTTCTGCTCCGAAGGCAGTCCGGCGGGCTTCGACAGTGCGCAGTACACCACCAGCGTCGAGTTCAGCGCCGGGTCGTACACGGTCTATAACCGGCTGATCGAGTTCGCGCACGGCAGCACGGACATCGAACCGGGCCTCGCCGAAAAATGGGACGTATCGCCGGACGGGCTGACCTATACGTTTCATTTGCGCCACGGCGTGAAATTCCAGACCACGGCGTTCTTCAAGCCGACGCGCGAATTTAATGCGGACGACGTCGTCTTCACCTATCAGCGCATGCTCGATCCGGAGCAGCCGTTCCGCAAGGCGTACTCGGTGCCGTTCCCGTATTTCACCGATCTGGGCCTCTCCAAGAACATCGCGAAGGTCGAAGCGGTCGACCCGTACACGGTCAAATTCACGCTGAAGGAAGTCGACGCGCCGTTTTTACAACAGATCGCGATGCCGTTCGCGTCGATACTTTCTGCCGAATACGGCGATCAACTATTGAAAGCGGGTAAAGCGTCGGATATCAATCAATATCCGGTCGGCACCGGCCCGTTCATTTTCCGCAGCTATACGAAAGACGACACGATTCGCTTCGACGGTAATCCCGATTACTGGAAGCCGGGCGTCGTCAAAGTCGGCAAGCTGATATTCGCGATTACCGTCGATCCGGCCGTGCGTCTGCAGAAACTGAAACGCGGCGAATGCCAGGTGATGGCGTATCCGCGTCCCGCCGATATTCCGACGGTGAAAACCGATGCATCGCTCGTCATGCCGAACGAGGTGGGTTTCAATCTCGGATATATCGCGTACAACACCACCAAGAAGCCCTTGGACAACGTGCTGGTGCGCCGCGCGCTCGATATGTCGATCAATAAGAAAGCGATTATCGAATCGGTGTATCAGGGTGCGGGCCAGACGGCGACCAACCCCATGCCGCCGACCCAGTGGGGCTACGACAAGAATCTGAAGGACGCCCCGTACGACACGGAAAAAGCCAAAGCGCTGCTGAAGCAGGCGGGTTATCCGGACGGTTTCGATTTGACGTTGTGGGCCATGCCGGTTCAACGGCCTTATAACCCGAACGCGCGCCTGATGGCGGAAATGCTGCAATCCGATTGGGCGAAGATCGGCGTCAAGGTGAAGATCGCGACTTACGAATGGGGTGAATATATTCGCCGCGCCCATGCCGGCGAGCATGAAGCGATGCTGATTGGCTGGACGGGCGATTATGGCGATCCGGATAACTGGCTTGGGGTATTACTGGGTTGCGACGCGGTGAGCGGCAGTAACTTTTCCAAATGGTGCTACAAACCTTATGACGATCTGATCAAAAAGGGCCGTAGTACGACTGATCTGTCGCAGCGCACCAGTGCCTATACTCAAGCCCAGGAGATCTTCAAGGATCAGGTCCCGTTCACGCCGATCGCCCACTCCACGGTGTATCAGCCGATCAGCAAAAACGTCACCGGCTTCAAGATCGACCCGTTCGGCCCGACGCAATTCATGAACGTGGGCCTGAAATAACGCCGGCAGGCCGTTTTTTGCTGAAGCGACCTTCTAAAGCCGCACGTTCCGGCCAGCGCCGGCGTGCGGCTGCTCTTATGCCGGAATGGTTTCCGATCGTGCGCGCTGCGTGGGATCGGAGTAACGGCTACAGCGCTAACTCCGATCGACATTGGGAATTTCCTCCGCTTGGTGCTGTGAGCCAAGCTCAAGTAATATCGCGCTACGCCGGCGGGAGCCGGCCACGAACCTGGAGGAAACATGAAGCAAAACAATCTGTTGCGCGCCGCGCGTGTTACGACGCTCGTCGCAGCTGCAGCGGCATCGATGGTGGGCGCAAGTGTCGCGCGCGCCGAGATTCCGAATAAAACCCTGGTCTACTGCTCAGAAGGCAGCCCTGCGGGTTTCGATCCTGCCCAATACACCACGGGCACCGATTTCACGGCAAATACGTTCACCGTCTACAACCGCCTCGTCGAATTCGAACGCGGCGGCACCAAAGTCGAACCGGGCCTCGCCGAAAAGTGGGATGTCTCCGCGGACGGCAAGACCTACACGTTCCATCTGCGTCATGGCGTGAAGTTCCAGACCACGTCGTTCTTCAAGCCGACGCGCGAATTCAATGCGGACGACGTCGTGTTCACGTTCCAGCGCATGCTGGACCCGAACTCGGCCTTTCATAAGGCTTACCCGGTCCAGTTCCCGTACTTCACGGACATGGGCCTCGACAAGCTGATCACCAGCGTCGAAAAGGTCGACCCGTACACGGTCAAGTTCACGCTGAAGGAAGTCAACGCGCCGTTCATCCAGAATCTGGCAATGGAATACGCGTCGATTCTGTCGAACGAATACGGCGACCAGTTGATGAAAGCCGGCAAGGCCGCCGACATCAACCAGTTCCCGGTCGGCACGGGCCCGTTCATCTTCCGCAGCTACACGAAGGACGCGACGATCCGCTTCGACGGCAATCCGGATTACTGGAAGCCGAACACGGTGAAGATCTCCAAGCTGATTTTCTCGATCACGCCGGACGCCGGCGTGCGCGTGCAGAAGATCAAGCGCGACGAATGCCAGGTGATGAGCTATCCGCGTCCGGCCGACATCGCGCCGCTGAAGGCTGAAGCGAACATCGCAATGCCGTCGCAACCGGGCTTCAACCTCGGCTACCTCGCGTACAACGTCACGCACAAGCCGGTCGACAAGGTCGAAGTGCGTCAGGCGCTCGACATGGCGATCAACAAGAAGGCGATCATCGACTCCGTGTACCAGGGCGCTGGCCAGGCCGCCACGAATCCGATGCCGCCGACCCAATGGTCGTACGACAAGAACCTGAAGGGCGCGTCCTACGATGCGGACAAGGCCAAGGCCCTGTTGGCCAAGGCCGGCTATCCGAACGGCTTCGACATCACGCTGTGGGCGATGCCGGTGCAACGCGCATACAACCCGAACGCCCGCCTGATGGCGGAAATGATCCAGGCCGACTGGGCCAAGATCGGCGTGAAGGCGAAGATCGTCACGTATGAGTGGGGCGAGTACATCAAGCGCGCTCACGCAGGTGAGGACGACACGATGCTGATCGGCTGGACCGGCGACAACGGCGATCCGGACAACTGGCTCGGCACGCTGCTCGGCTGCGAAGCGGTGAACGGCAACAACTTCTCGAAGTGGTGCTACAAGCCGTTCGACGACCTGATCCAGAAGGGCCGTGTCACGTCCGATCAGGGCGCGCGCACGACGGCTTACATGCAGGCGCAGCAGATTTTCGCGCAGCAACTGCCGTTCTCGCCGATCGCTCACTCCACGGTGTACCAGCCTGTCAGCAAGAAGGTAGTGGATATGCGTATCGAACCGCTCGGCTATGCGCGTTTCGACGGCGTCAGCATCAAGTAACACGGTTAATGAGTCGTCAAGCAATTCGTAAAATTCGCGCAGTACGCTTTTCGCACGGTTAGAAAACTGGTCGAAATGGTCCGGCGACCGGGGTCACGAGCCCTCGTCGCCGGTTGCGTTTTTTCTTCACCAAGACCATAGGGACAAAACCATGTTCCGCTTTGTTTTGCGCCGCATCGGCATGGTGATTCCGACTTTCATCGGCATCACGATCCTCGCGTTCGCGCTGATTCACCTGATACCGGGCGACCCCATCGAAGTGATGATGGGCGAGCGCGGCGTCGATCCCGCCATGCACGCCGCGGCAATGCACCGGCTCGGGCTCGACGAATCCCTGCCCATGCAGTACGTCCACTACATTGGACGCGCGCTGCACGGCGACCTCGGCACCTCGATCATCACCAACACCAGCGTGATGGGCGAATTCCTCGCACGCTTTCCCGCTACCGTCGAACTGTCCATCTGCGCGATGCTGTTCGCGCTGATCGTCGGCTTGCCGGCGGGCGTGTTCGCAGCCTTGCGGCGCGGCACGGTGGTCGATCACGGCGTGATGGGCACCGCACTGACCGGCTACTCGATGCCGATCTTCTGGTGGGGCTTGATCCTCATCATGGTGTTCTCCGTGAAGCTCGGCTGGACGCCGGTGTCCGGCCGTATCGCGGTCGAATACGACATACCGCACGTGACCGGCTTCATGCTGATCGACGCGATGATGTCCACCGACGAAGGCGCGTTCAAGTCCGCGCTGAGCCATCTGATCTTGCCGGCCATCGTGCTCGGCACGATTCCGCTGGCGGTCGTCGCTCGCATGACGCGTTCGTCGATGCTCGAAGTGCTGCGCGAGGATTACATCCGCACCGCGCGCGCGAAGGGTCTGTCGCCGGGTCGCGTGATCGTCGTGCATGCGTTGCGCAATGCGCTGATTCCGGTGGTGACAGTGATTGGCCTGCAGGTCGGCACGCTGCTCGCGGGCGCTGTGCTAACCGAGACGCTGTTTTCGTGGCCGGGTATCGGCAAGTGGCTGATCGACGCGATCGGCCGGCGCGACTATCCGGTGGTGCAGGGCGGTATCCTGATGATCGCCACGCTGGTGATTGTCGTGAACCTCGTCGTCGATTTGTTGTACGGCGTGCTGAATCCGCGCATCCGCCATACGAGGTGAACTGAAAATGGCAGACATACAAAACACAGTCCCCCAGTCGGTCACGCCTCCAAGTGGCCGCGCTATCGCCGCCCGTGAATTCTGGGCGAATTTCTCGCGTAACCGTGGCGCGGTCAGCGCCGGCGTCATCGTTCTCGTGCTGATCGTCATCGCGATCTTCGCGCCGCTGATCGCGCCGCACAGTCCGATCGAACAGTACCGCGACTTCGTGAAGATTCCGCCCGCCTGGCTCGAGGGCGGCAGCTGGAAGTTCATTCTCGGCACCGACGAAGCGGGCCGCGACATCCTCTCGCGTCTGATGTACGGCGCGCGGTTGTCGTTCTGGATCGGCTTCGTCTCGGTGGTGCTCGCGCTGATTCCGGGCGTCGTGCTCGGTCTGATCGCGGCGTTCTTCGAGAAGTGGGCCGACACGCCGATCATGCGCATCATGGACGTGCTGCTCGCATTGCCGTCGCTGCTGCTCGCCGTCGCGGTGGTGGCGATCATCGGTCCGGGTCTCGTCAACACGATGCTCGCGATCGCGATCGTCGCGCTGCCGGGCTATGTGCGTTTGACGCGTGCATCGGCACAAGGCGAGTTGCAGAAGGAGTACGTGACGGCTTCGCGCGTGGCGGGCGCCGGCACGATGCGTTTGATGTTCTCGCAAGTGTTGCCGAATTGCACCGCGCCGCTGATCGTGCAGGCTACGTTGGGTTTTTCGTCGGCGATTCTCGATGCCGCGGCACTCGGTTTTCTCGGCCTCGGCGTGCAACCGCCGTCGGCGGAGTGGGGCGCGATGCTGGCCTCGGCGCGCGATTACATCGACAGCGCCTGGTGGATCGTCACCATGCCGGGTCTGTCCATCCTGATCTCGGTGCTCGCGATCAATCTGCTCGGCGACGGGCTGCGCGACGCACTCGATCCCAAACTGAAAAGGATGGCGTAAATGAGCAGCCTATTGACCATCCGCAATCTCGCGGTGAACTTCAACGGCCTGCCCGCTGTCGACCGGATCAACCTCGATGTCGCGCCGGGCGAAGTGGTCGGCGTGGTCGGCGAATCGGGCTCGGGCAAGAGCGTGACGATGATGGCGCTGATGGGCCTGATCGACGCGCCGGGCATCGTGACCGCCGACGAAATCACCTTCAACGGCAAGAACCTGCTGAAGGCATCGGCCAAAGAGCGCCGCAAGATCATCGGCAAAGACATCGCGATGGTGTTCCAGGACGCGCTCACCAGTCTGAATCCGAGCTACACCGTCGGCTATCAGATCAAGGAAGTGCTGAAGCTCCACGAAGGCTTGCGCGGCAGCGCGTTGGACAAACGCGCGCTGGAACTGCTCGATCAGGTCGGCATTCCCGATCCGAAAGGCCGCATCGGCTCGTTTCCGCATCAGATGTCGGGCGGCATGAACCAGCGCGTGATGATCGCCATGGCGATCGCCTGCAACCCCAAACTGCTGATCGCCGACGAACCGACCACCGCGCTCGACGTGACGATCCAGGCGCAGATCATGGAGTTGCTGATCAAGCTGCAGAAGGAACGCGGCATGGCGCTCGTGCTGATCTCGCACGATCTGGCGGTGGTGTCCGAAGTCGCGCAACGCGTCGCGGTCATGTACGCTGGCGAAGTGATCGAAACCAACAAAGTGCCGGACATCTTCGCCGCGCCGCATCATCCGTACACGGAAGCGTTGCTGGCGGCGATTCCCGAGCACAATGTCGGCGCCGTGCGGCTCGCTGCATTGCCGGGCATGGTGCCGGGCCGCGACGACCGTCCCAAAGGGTGTCTGTTTGCGCCGCGCTGCAAGTATGTAGTCGACGACTGCCTGAAAGCGCGACCGGCACTCGCACCGATGCAAGGTCACGCTGAAGTGGCGCGCGTGCGCTGCATCAAACCTTTGAACCTGAGCGGCGACGCCAACGTTCACACCCATGGAGGCGCACGATGAACGCAGTACTCGAAACGCGGCGCCAGTCGGACCATGCGGGCGACCACGTGCTGGTCGCGGAGCAACTGGCGCGCTATTACACGGTCAAGCGCGGCATGTTCGCGTCCGGAACCGTGAAGGCGCTCAATGGTGTCTCGTTCGCGCTCGAGCGCGGCAAGACTTTGGCGGTGGTCGGCGAATCCGGCTGCGGCAAATCGACGCTCGCGCGTCAACTCACCATGATCGAAGCGCCCACCGCGGGGCGTCTCTTGATCGACGGTGAAGACGTGGCCGGCGCCGATCACGCGAAGATCGCAGCACTGCGGCGGCGCGTGCAGATGGTGTTCCAGAACCCGTTTGCCTCGCTGAATCCGCGCAAGACTGTCGAGCAGACGCTCGGCGAGCCGCTCGCGATCAACACGCAACTGAGCGCAACCGAGCGCGCCGAACGGATCGCACAGATGATGCGCACCGTCGGCCTGCGTCCGGAACATGCGAAGCGCTATCCGCATATGTTCTCCGGCGGTCAGCGGCAACGTGTGGCGATTGCGCGCGCGATGATTCTCGACCCGCAGATCGTGGTCGCCGACGAACCCGTGTCGGCGCTCGACGTGTCGATCCAGGCGCAGATTCTTAATCTGTTCATGGATCTGCAGGAACAGTTCAAGACCAGCTACGTGTTCATCTCGCACAACCTCTCGGTGGTGGAGCATATCGCCGACGACGTGATGGTGATGTACTTCGGCGGCGTGGCGGAGCTCGGCGACAAGAAGCGGATTTTTTCGAACCCGCGTCATCCGTACACCCGCGCGTTGATGTCGGCCACGCCTTCGATCTTCGAGGCGGATCGCACGATCAAGATCAAGCTGCAAGGCGAAATGCCTTCGCCGCTGAATCCGCCGTCGGGTTGCACGTTTCATCAGCGCTGCCCGTACGTGATCGACCGCTGCCGCAGCGAGGAACCGAAGCTGCGTGAAGTGGATGGCCGCCAGGTGTCGTGTCACCGCGCCGAGGAGGTGGGGGACATGGATGCCTGATGGCTTGGCGGCGCGTCGTCTTGCGCGCCGCTTGCGTGATGGCGGCCTGAACGCCGCTTCAACGCGGCGCTGGAGGGCGCGTGCACTGGCTGGTGCCGCGCTCTTCGGCGTTTGTTCTGTATTTCATCTGGGTGTAGGTCCGTTCGGCGTCGCGCATGCTGCCGGGGCCGCCGCCAATGCACCCGCGCAGGCGGGGCGTCCGGCGCTGCCGGTGCCTAACATGCCGGCTCCGCCACGCACCGGCTTGCCGGGCTCCAATCCGCCTCCCGCTTCACCGCCTGCCTTGCCGGGCACCACGGCGAGCGGCCCGGTGCGGGCGCAGCCGGCGCGCATGCCGTTCTATGTCGCGACACGCGGCACGACCACCATCTACGTGCTCGGCACACTGCATGTCGGCGATCCCGCCGACTACCCCGCCGATCAACCTTTCCGAGCCCCGATCCTCGGCGCGCTCGCCGCCTCGCCGACGCTGGCGCTCGAACTCTCGCCCGACGAACTGCTGGTTTCGCAAGACGACGTCTCGAAGTACGGCGTCTGCCGACGCGACTGTCTGCCGGGACTGCTGCCTGATCCTTTGTGGCGCAAGCTCGCCCTCCGGCTGCACGGCAACCCGGCGGCACTCGATGCCATCAAGAAGATGCGGCCGTGGCTCGCTTCGTTGCTGGTCGAAACCTACGATTCTCTGAGTGCCGGCCTGCAGACCGAGTACGGGTCGGAAGCGCAACTGCAGAACGTCTATCTGCGCACGCGCGGCAAGATCGTCGGTCTCGAAACCTTGTCGCAGCAGATGCGCGCTTTCACGGGTCTGTCGCTCGCGCAGCAGCGCGAGATGCTGGCGCAGGATCTGGTGCAGACGCCGGCGGAAAATGTCGCGGACGTGCGGACCTTGCATCGGCTGTGGCGTGTGGGCGACGCGGATGCGATCGCCGCCTGGCAGGCCGCGAAATCCGAAAAGCTGGCCCGTGACAAACGCATCTCCGATTCGATCGACAACAAGATCGTCTATGACCGCAACCGGCGCTTCGTTTCGCGAATGCTGCTGATCGCCGCGCCGAACAAGCCGGTTTTCGTGGCGATCGGCGCGCTGCATCTGGGCGGCCGCAAGGGCGTGCTGCAGCTTTTGCGGCAGCACGGATTTATGGTCGAGGCGGGGTGAGGTTCATCGGAACCGAACACGAAAAACAGACGTAACGACTCAAACGTCCTAAACCGGATCGGCCGTTCGGCCATCATAGGAACCGGTCTCTGAAGCACCCAGTCCGACGTACACGTATGCCGCAAAATGCTCGTGGCACACGCAGCCATAGCGGCCCTTTGCATGCTATGATGTATGTACAAACGTCAATACAGGTGGCGCGTGCTGTTTGAATGGGACGAAATCAAAAATCAGATCAACATTCGCAAACACGGCATCGATTTTCAGGATGCTATCGACATGTTCAATCACCCGTTACTCACGGCGTTGGACCAGCGGGAAGACTACGGTGAAGACCGCTGGTTCGCGATGGGCTGGATCGCAAACATTGTGGGCGTCGTGGTGTATGTCGAACGAGTTGAAGACGTGGTCCGGATCATTTCGGCACGCAAGGCAACGCGGCACGAGGTCAAGTACTACAAGCAGCGTGTCTGGCATTGACGGGCACCGTGGCATTCAAGCATGAGCGGAGGTGAGATGATGGTCAAGGCATCGGGAACAGACTGGAAGCGGCTCGCCAAGACCGGCGACGCGCAAATCGATACGAGCGACGTGCCCGAACTGGGCGACGATTTTTTTCAACGCGCCGAGTTGCACGTTCCACCGAAACAGGCCGTGACAATGCGTCTGGATGCGGACGTGCTGAACTGGTTCAAGGAGCAGGGGCAGGGTTATCAGACGCGCATCAACAAACTGTTGCGCGCCTATATGCTGGCGCAGCAGCGGCGGCGTCCGTAAGCCGCACTTCGTTTATGCCCGGTGTCAGCGATGCCGCGCGCAGACGTCGGGCCTCAGCGCAGTGTGGTCATTAGAAACCGCCTTCGCGCAGTGCGCCGGTCACGTCCTCGACCACCGGTGTCCAATCTCCCAGCATCGGCTGCCGGAACAACCTCATCGCCGGATACCACGGTGAGTCGCTGCGTGCTTCGAGCCAGCGCCAGTCCGAATTGGCGGGCAACATCAACCACACCGGCTTGCCCAACGCGCCCGCCAGGTGCGCGACGCCGGTGTCCACGGCGATCACCAGATCGAGGTTCATGATCAACGCGGCCGTGTCTTCAAAGCTGTCAAGCTCGGCGGTGAAATCGTGGGCACGGAAAGCCGGCGGCGCGTCGGCCAGTTGCCCATGCGCAGGGCCTTTCTGCAGCGCGTACCAGGCAACGCTTTCTATGTCGCTGAGCGCACCTAGTTCGGCTAGCTGCATCGACCGGTAGCGGTCGTTGCCGAATGCGGGACTGCCCGCCCAGACCAGCCCCACCTTGCGCTTCGACTTGTCGGTCGTGCCGAGCCGTTTGCGCCATGCCTTGATCTTTGCGTTGTCGGCGAACAGGTAGGGCACCTCTGCGGGAATGTCAGCGAGACGATCCAAACCGATACACGACGGCACGCTCATCATCGGCACCCAGAAATCGTATTGGCCGTCGGGTTTGCCGCCGAATGCGCAATGCACGCCCGCGATGCGTTCGACCAAAGGCAGCAGCGGCTCGCGCACGCACAGGTCGACCGTCGCACCGCGCTGGGCGAGCACGCTCGCAAAGCGCAGGAACTGGAAATGGTCGCCGAAACCCTGCTCGCCGACCAGCAGCAGACGGCGCCCCTCAAGCGCCTCGCCACGCCATTCAGCGACGCCAGGCACCGCGATCGCATCATAGTCGCCCTTGCGCCAGCGCAGTGCGAATTCAGCCCAGCCCTGTCGATAGTCGCCGCGTTTGAGCAACAGCCACGCGAGATTCTGATGCGCGTCCGCGTAGTGCGGATCGAGTGCGAGCGCCCGGCGATAGAAGCCTTCCTCTTCGTCCAGCCGGCCTTGCGCACCGAGCGATCCACCCAGACACACGAGGTGCGTCGGAATCGGCTTGAGTGCGACTGCACGCCGGTAATGCGCTTCGGCGCCCGCGTAGTCGCCGAGCTTGCCGATCAGGCTGCCCAGATTGATGTGCGCCTCCGCGTAATTCGCGCGCAACGAAAGGGCTCGCTCGTAGCTGGCGATTGCCGCGCCGTGATCGCCTCGCGCTTTGTGCGCATTGCCCACGTTGAAGTGCGCTTCCGCCGACGTCGGATCGAGCGACAAGACCTCGCGATAGCACGCCAAGGCTTCGTCGAAACGCCCGAGTTTGCTGAGCGCCGTGCCGAGATTCAGGCGCGCGTCGAGCAGCGTGGGGTTCGACGCCAACGCCAATCGATACTGTTCGATCGCTTCATTGAAGTCACCTTGTGCTTGCAGTGCGACGCCGAAGTTGTTGTGCGCATCGGCGAAATCAGGCTGGAGTTGCAGCGCCTGGTCATAGCAGATCATCGCTTCGTCGAGGTGGCCGAGCGCTGCGGCCACGAGTCCGCGGTTGCTCCAGCAGGCGGCATCGTGACGGTCGAGTTTGAGTGCGCGGCTCATCAGGCTCGCGGCCGTGTCGTGATCGCCGCGCTGGAATTGCAGCACGCCGAAGTAGTGCAGCGCTCCCGTATGGGCGGGATCGAGCACGAGGGCTTCGCGGTAGAGGGATTCGGCGGCGTCGAGCCGGCCGGCTTGATGCGCTTCGAGCGCGGCGTCGATCAGTGAGGCAAGGTAGGCGGCGTGCGACGGTTCGGTGCGCGCGCGATCAGGCTGGGATCGATGTTCCATGGAAACCTGCGGGAGAGCGTCGGCGGCGCGCGCTGCGCGCACCGGCGCGTGTGGATGGGAGAGCGTCCAGCATCGTATGGTCGCCGCCCAATTCCCGACGATCGGACGCATCCTAATTCGGTCGCATCCGTGCGTTGCAGTGAATCCATTTCACCGACGTATCGCAGAGCGGTCCTGCGATACGTCGGCGTTTCTCGACATCAGCGATAAGAGTCCTACAAGAACATCAGGAAATTCAGCAGCAAGATATTCACGACCAGCAAGGTCAGCGCGGTGGGAATCTGCACCTTGATCACCGCGTTCTTATCCGGCAGCTCCAGCAGCGCGGCCGGCACCATGTTGAAGTTCGCGGCCATCGGCGTCATCAGCGTGCCGCAGTAGCCGGAGAACATGCCGATCGCGACCATCACCGCCGGGTTGCCGTGAAACACGCCCACCAGAATCGGCACGCCGACACCGCCCGTCATCACCGGGAACGCGGCGAAGCCGTTGCCCATCACCATGGTGAACAGCGCCATGCCGATGCAGTACACGGCCACCGCGATGAAGCGATAGTCGAGGCTGATGTACGCGGTGGTCACGTGCGCGACGGCCTTCCCGACGCCCGCGTCCGAGAACACGAGGCCGAGCATGCCGAGCATCTGCGGCAGCACGGCGGCCCACGACAGCGCGTCGACCAACCGGCGCGTTTCCTTCATCGACTGGCCGACGGTGTCGCGCGTCATCACGCAGGCAATCGCCAGCGCGATCACGCAGCCGAGGCCGAAGCCGATCAGCGTGACGTTGGCCTTCTCGATCAGCGGCATGCCGCCGAACACCAGATGGCTCGCCGACAGCGTGATGATCACGGTGACGACCGGAATCGTCAGCGCGGGCACGAACAGCTTGTTACGCAGACGCGCGGCGCTCGCCTTGCGTGCTTCGAGCGACAGCACCCGGGGCTTGCCCGCGGTGACGCCGCCGAAGCCCGCGATCAGCGCCATGACGATCACGAGCACGCCGACCACGGCGGGCGGCAGCTTGTCGCCGATCAGGAAGATCAGCGCGTAGAGAATCCAGAAACCGCCGGCGGTGAAGCGGCGCGGGTGATCCTTGTCCGTGACGATCATGCCGCCGACAACCAGCAGCACCACGCCCAGCAGCCAGAAAAGATAGGTGATCGTGAGCGTCATGCTTTGTCTCCTGCGGCCGATTGCGTCGACGTACCGGCTGCGTTGCTCGCCGTGGCATTGCCGCGCAGTTCACGCTCGAGCTTGCGGTCGAGCAGATAGAGGCGGAAGCCGTGAATGAGAAACGCGCAAATGGCGGTCGGAATGCCCCACACGGCCACGTGAATCGGTTCGACTATGATCCCTGCTTCCTTCAGGAAGGTGGTCATCAGCACGATCGCGCCGAACGCGACGAAGATGTCCTCGCCGAAGAAGAGGCCGACGTTGTCGGTTGCCGCGGAGAACGCGCGCAGTTTGAAACGCACCGCGTCGCTGATCTTGCCGAAGCGGGTTTCGGTGGCGCCTTCGGCCATCGGCGCGATCAGCGGACGTACCATTTGCGGATGGCCGCCGAGTCCGGTTAGGCCGACCGCGGCGGTCAGCTCGCGCACCAGCAGATAGACGATCAGAAGACGCCCGGCGGTCGCGGCCTTGATGCCGCCGATCCACGTTTGCGCGCGTTCACGCAGGCCGTGCCGTTCGAGCAAACCGATCACGGCAAGCGGCAGAAGAATGATCAGCGGGATATTGCGGGTCTTGATGAAGCCGGTGCCGATCTCGGCAAGAATCTTTTCAGGCGGGAAGTGCGCGGCCAGGCCGGTGATAATCGCGGCGACCGCCACGATCAGCATCGGATTGAACCGTAATAAAAAGCCGACGATGATGACGGCCACGCCAATGAGCGGCCATAGACTGACTGTTGTCTGCATCTGGATCTCCAAACAGGGTTTCAACCTCGCCGCTTGTGACGGCTAACGTGGGCCGGCGGCTGGTGGTCCAGACGCCGTCTTGTTGCCGCGGCTCTTGATGGCCGCGTTTGCTTCGAACTACACCTGCATCTACACCTGCGCCTGCTGATCGACTGCGGGTACTGCGATGCGCCCTGTACCTGGCAAACGCCCCGCATGAAGCGGGGCGTTGCAAGGCGCACGAGGTTTGAATCGCGCTGTCCGGCTCGCGCTTCTTACGCTTCGGCCGGCGCTTCAGGCGCGCGCGGCGCCGGCCGCGTGGACCTCGATGCCCGCGTCCTGCAGCGCGCCGCGGATGCGCCGTGCGAACGCCAGCGCATGCGGACCGTCGCCGTGCAGGCAGATGGTCTGTGCGTTCAGCGACACCCATTGACCGTCCACGGCCTGCACGCGTTGCTCGCGAATCATTGCGAGCGTGCGCGTCAGCACTTCGTCTTCGTCGTCGAGCAGCGCGCCCGGTTCTTTGCGCGGCACCAGCGAGCCGTCCGCGCGATAGCCGCGATCGGCAAAGACTTCTTCGACGGCGACGAGACCCGCGTTGCGCGCGGCCGTCACGAGTCCGCTATTGGCAAGCGCGAACACCGCCACCGATGGATCGAAATCGTGCACGGCCGAGACGATCGCGTCCGCGATCTTGTTGTCGCGCGCGGCCTGGTTGTAGAGCGCGCCGTGCGGCTTGACGTGCGCGATGCGCCCGCCCTCGGCCTGGGCAATCGCCGACAGCGCGCCGAGTTGGTAGAGCACGCCCGCGTAGATGTCGTTGGCCGGCAGATCCATTTCCTTGCGGCCGAAATTTTCCGGGTCGTTGAAACTCGGATGCGCGCCGATCGACACGCCTTTCTCCACCGCCCAACGCACGCAGTCGCGCATCGCGTTGGCGCCGCCCGCGTGCCAGCCGCAGGCGATGTTCGCCGAGCTGACCAGGTCGAGCAGTGCTTCGTCGGACCCGCAGCCTTCGCCAAGATCGGCGTTCAAATCGATTTCCATGGTGTTCCTCTACTTTTCAACAAAACGCCGGCCTGTCCCAGGTTTCCTGGGCCCCTCGGCGGCTGGCGCGAAGCGCCAGGTTGGAGACGCTCATCGTTCGTCGTTACAGTGCCGCGACGGCCGACTGCCGCGCGCAGCGTTCTTCATGCATTGCGATCGCGGCGTCGATCTGCCGCAAATACGTACGTTCTTCCAGCAAAGCCTGGCGCGCCTCGTAAGGCGTCGTCGGGATGAAGCGGACCGCGGCGTTCAGGCGCACTTGCGCGAGCTTCCACAGATCGGCCTGGATCACCACGCCGATCTTCGGATAGCCGCCGGTGGTTTGCGCGTCGCTCATCAACACGATCGGCTGGCCGTTCGGCGGCACCTGGATCGTGCCGGGCAGCACCGCGTGCGAAAGCAGATCGGCTTTGCGGGTGCGCTTGAGTTCGGTGCCCGCGAGGCGATAGCCCATGCGGTTGCTGTTCGGCGTGACGAGCCATTCATCGGACCAGAACGACTCGTGGGCTTCGTCGGTGAAGCTCTCGTATTCCGGGCCGCGCAGTACGCGAATCGGCACCGCCCACGGCACGCCTGACGGATGACGGCCACGCCGCAGCGGCTCATGGACCAGCACGAACTTGCACCAGGCGGGCGCCTTTACGCCGAATTCCGGCGCCTCGGGGGTAAAGCCGAGATGGCCGCGCTGCGGCGGCGCGCCGACCGGCAGGCGGTCGCCGTCGCGCAGCGCGCGGCCGCCGAGTCCGCCGAAATGGCCGGCCAGATCGGTGCTGCGCGAGCCGAGCATCGGCAGGACGTCGACGCCGCCCGCCACGCACACATAGCCGCGCATGCCGCGCCTCGCCGCGTTCAGCACCAGCTCCTGGCCGGCCTGCACCGGCAGGCTCCACCACGAATAGACCGGCTTGCCGTCGAGCGTCGCGCCGAATTCTGTGCCGGTGATAGCGACCCGCGTGGCGCGCAGAAAGCGCAGCACGGTCGGGCCGAAGGTGATTTCCAGACCGGCCGCATCGGGCCGGTTGCCGACCAGCCGGTTGCCCACTTCGAGCGACAGACGATCGAGCGCGCCCCCCATCGCGACACCGAGATGCCGGTAACCGTGACGGCCGAGATCCTGAATCGTGGTCAACAGACCCGCGCGAATCACATCGATCATGCGTGTATCCCCGCGATGGTGAAGCGCACCCGGTCGCCCGGCTGCAGCAGCGTGGGCGGCCGGCGCGCCGGATCGAACAGCGGCAGCTCGGTGCGGCCGATCAACTGCCAGCCGCCGGGCGACGTGGCCGGATATATCCCGGTCTGTTCGCCGCCGATGCCGACCGAGCCGGCCGGCACTTCGAGCCGTGGCGAAGCGCGGCGCGGCGTGTGCAGCGCGGCTTCGAGCCCGCCCATATAGGCAAAGCCCGGCTGGAAGCCGAGGAAGAACACGACGTACTCCCCCTGCGAATGACGTTCGACGACCTCGCGCACGCTCAAGCCCGTGTGATTGGCGACCGTTTGCAGATCGGGGCCGAACTCGCCGCCGTACTGCACCGGAATCTCGACTTCGCGGCCCGGCGCGGGCGCTTCGCTCACCGCATCCCAGGCCGCTTGAAGACGGCTCACCAGTGCGTCGCGGTCGGCCTCGAGCGGATCGAACACGAGCGTCAGGTTGTTCATGCCCGGCACCACTTCCAGCACATGCGGCCAGTCGCGCGCGGCCTCGGCGGCCGCCCACACGCGCCGCTGGCATTCCAGCGTGGCCGGCGGCGGCGCTTCGCAGACTAGCGCGGCATCGCCGAGCGGAAAGATTCTAGGTTGGCTCATGGCTTAAGGGCCCCGGTCGAGTCGGATGAATCGGGCACAGCACGCCCTTGATCGGTTATCGGCATCGGGCAGGCGACGGTTGAAGCGTACATTATCAATAAAATATCAACAATTTATCAATAAGCGTTTGTGCCAGGCTCCCTGGGATCGGACGCGCGTCGTACACTCCCGACACCTTCCCAATCTGTTGCCGAGAATCGTCACCATGTCGCGCCATCCCACCAAGATCGTCTCCTCGGAACATCTCGTATCCGAGACCAGCGCGGAACTGTCCGAACTCGAGTACGCGCTCATCATGGCGGGCAATGCATTCAACCGATGGATGGTGCGCTGCATGTCGGCGGCAGGCGACAAGGACATGACCGCCATCGAGGTCTCGCTGCTGCACCACGTCAGCCATCGCGAGCGCCGCAAGAAGCTGGCGGACATCTGCTTCGTGCTGAACATCGAGGACACGCACGTCGCCACCTACGCTTTGAAGAAGCTCGTAGCTAGAGGGTATGTAAAAAGCGAAAAGACCGGCAAGGAAGTGTTCTTCTCGGCGACCGATGCGGGCCGCGCGCTCTGTCTGAAATATCGCGAGGTGCGCGAGAGCTGTCTGATTTCGACGCTGAAGGAAAGCGGCCTGACCAACGAGCAGATCGGCGAAGCGGCGCAACTGATGCGCAACGCCTCGGGTCTTTACGACACGGCCGCGCGGGCGGCGGCGTCCTTATAACGCAGGGGTGTCTGTTTGCCGCAGCGCGGCGCTTGCCAGATGCTCAGTCCGCTGGGCGCGGATAGAGCGCGGCCTCGGTGACGATAAGGTCAAGCGGAATGTCGTGGACTTCGTGTAGAAACGCCTGCGTGCGGCATGCTTCATACGCGATGCCGACCGTGATCGGTTTGGTCTCACCGGGCCACGCTGCCAGCGTGCGATCGTAATAGCCGCCGCCGTAGCCGAGCCGGTAGCCGTGCGAATCGAAGCCCACGCACGGCACGAACAGCAGTTGCGGAATCACGATGCGCCCGGACGTGGGCTCGCCGATGTTGTGGTGGCCGATCCTCATCGGCGTGGTGGGGGTCCATGCGTGAAATTCGAGCGGGGCGCTACGTTCATTGACGACCGGCAGACTCGCCTCGCGTTGCTCACTGGCCGCGAGCCAGACCGAGATCGCGGCGCGCGCGTCGAACTCGCCGGCGAGCGGCCAGTAGAATCCCACGCTATGCACGCCGTACTGCTTCAAGGCATCGAGCAGGTGCCGGGCGAGCGCGGTATTGTGCGCCGGCTCGGAAGCGGCTTGCAGCCTTGCTTCCAATAGCATTTTCCGCAGCGCCTTTTTCGATTCCGCGGCAGGGTTGCATGCTATGCTTGGGTTCAATTCGCGCTCCAGAAACAACGATGTCAAAACGCCTTTACCGAGTATATCGCGCGGCCGGTCTGGCGCTTGCCGCTGCGGCACTCGTCGCGTGCAGCACGGCTTCCGCCGTCAAGCCCCTTCCCCTTTCGCAACTCACGAACGACGACCAGATCTTCGTGCAACTGCGCGAAGCCGCCCGCAGTAATGACGCAGGGCGCGCCGCGCAACTGGCCGCCATGATCCCGAGCTACCCGGCGCCTGCGTATCTGGAGTACTTCCAGATCAAACCGCAGTTGTTCGATTCGAGCGGCCACGCGCGGATCGACGCGCCGGACGCGCCGGTGCTGTCGTTCCTGCAGAAGTACGACGGCCAGGCGATCGCCGACCGCATGCGCAACGACTACCTCACGGTGCTCGGCGCGCGGCACGACTGGCGCAACTTCGATCAGCAATACGCCCGCTTCGTGCTGAACGACGACACGCAGGTGAAGTGCTACGCGCTCGAATCGCGGGCCTCGCGCGGCGAAAACGTCGCCGACGCGGCGCGCGCGCTGCTGGTCGATCCGAAGTGGTACGGCGACGGCTGCGTCGATCTGATCACCTCGCTGTCCATCAACCAGCAGTTCAGTTCCGCCGACGTGTGGCAGCAGATCCGCCTCGCCTACGAACAGAACTACACCAACACGGGCGCGAAACTCGTCGACGCGCTCAGCAACCAGCCGCCCGATCCGGTGCTGTTCAATCAGGCCACCAACACGCCGCCGTTGCTGCTGGCGCGCGGCGTCGGCCCGGATACGCAGTCGCATCAACTCGCGCTGCTGGCCATTACGCGCATGGCGCGCAACGATCCGGCCATGGCCGCTGCCACGTTTGCGTCGGTGGCGCCGTCGCTCAGTTCGCCGGAGCGCGCCATCGGCTGGGGCACGATTGCCTATCAGGCGGCCGCCAAGCAGATGCCGAGCGCGGTGGACTGGTATCGCCTGTCGGTGAATGCGCCGCTGTCGAACCCGGCCTATGAATGGCGCACCCGCACCGCCTTGCTCGCGGGCGACTGGACGATGGTGCGCTGGTCGATTGAACAGATGCCCGCTGCGCTGCGCAATCAGCCGTCGTGGGTCTACTGGCATGCCCGTGCGCTCAAGCAGGCTGGCGACACGACCACGGCCAACCAGGAATTCGAGTCGATCTCGCAGGGCTACAACTTCTACGGTCAACTGGCGGCGGAAGAGTTGGGCCAAAAAATCACGGTTCCGCCGAAAACCACGGTGAGCGACGCCGAAGTGCAGCAGGCCGGCAATACGCCCGGTTTCGATCTGGCGCAGCGTTTCTACGCGCTGAATCTGCGGCTCGAAGGTAATCGCGAATGGAACTGGCCGCTGCGCACCATGAGCGACCGGCAACTGATCGCAGCCGCCGAATACGCGCGTCGTATCGAACTGTATGACCGCACCGTCAACACGGCAGACCGCACGAAGAGCGAGCACGATTTCTCGCTGCGCTATCTGTCGCCGTTCAAGGATATCGTCGAGCGTGATTCGCAGTCGAATGGGCTGGACGTGGAATGGGCCTATGGCCTGATCCGCCAGGAGTCGCGCTTCATCATGAACGCGCGCTCGGAAGTCGGCGCGAGCGGTTTGATGCAGTTGATGCCGGGCACCGCGCAACTGGTCGCGAAGAAGATCGGCCTCGGTCCGATCTCGCGCGAACAGATGAACGACATCAACACCAACATCCTGCTGGGCACGAACTATCTGTCGATGATCTACAATCAGTTTGATGGATCGGCCGTGCTGGCCACCGCGGGCTATAACGCCGGCCCCGGCCGTCCGCGCAACTGGCGGCAGTCCTTGCAGCATCCGGTGGAAGGCGCGATCTTCGCCGAGGCGATTCCGTTCCAGGAAACGCGCGACTACGTTAAGAATGTGTTGTCCAACACGGTCTACTACGCGGCATTGTTCGAAGGCCGTCCGCAATCGCTGAAGGCGCGTCTGGGTTATATCGCTCCGTAAAGCGCCGTGCCGCCGCCGCTTCATTCAGAGGCGGCGGCGCGCCACGCCAGCCGTTGCCGCGGCTTCCACCAGGGAGTCGAAAATGCGACATAAAGCCATTGCGATCATCGGCGGCTCGGGTTTTATCGGCAGCCATCTCGTCAACGCCCTCGTCGAAATGGGCAAAGACGTGCGCATCGCCACCCGGCGGCGTTACAACGCGCGCCATCTCACCCTCTTGCCAATCGACGTGATCGAAGCGGACGTGTTCGATCCGGTTCAGCTTGCGCGCTTCGTCGAAGGCGCCGATTGCGTGATCAACCTCGTGGCCACGCTGCACGGCAAACGCGGCACGCCGTACGGGCCGGAGTTCGCGCGGATGCATGTGGAATTGCCGACCAAAATCGTGGCCGCGTGCGAAGGCAAGGGCGTGCACCGGCTGCTTCATGTCAGCGCGCTTGGCGCCGACTCGAACGGCCCGAGTATGTACACCCGCTCGAAGGGCGACGGCGAGAAGGCCGTGCACGCGGCGAATCTGGCGTGGACGATTTTCCGGCCCTCCGTGGTGTTCGGCCCGGAGGATCAATTCCTCAACAAGTTCGCCGTTCTGCAACGGATGTTTCCGGTGATTCCGCTTGCCATGCCGGATGCGAAATTCCAGCCGGTCTATGTCGGCGATGTGGCGAAAGCGATCGTCAACGTGCTCGATCTCGATGCCGCCGGCGGCCGAACGTACGAACTTGGCGGCCCGACCGTTTACTCGCTCGAAGATCTGGTCAAGTATTGCGGCGATGTGATCGGCAAGCATGCACGCATCATCCGCTTGCCGGAGGCGCTCGCGCGCCTGCAGGCGCTGACCTTCGAAATGGCGCCCGGCGAACCGGTGATCTCGCGCGACAATCTCGATTCGATGAAAGTCGACAACGTGTTGAGCGGACCGCTTGCGCCCGAACTCGGCATTGAGCCGGCCAGCATCGAAGCGATCGCGCCGATCTATCTGACCGGCACGTCGACGCGTTCACGCTTCGACACATTCCGCGCCAGCGCGGGACGTTAAATTTTCTCCCATTCCTTATACAAAGCATGAAGCTGCTTATTGGTGATAAGAACTACTCGTCGTGGTCGATGCGGCCGTGGCTGCTATTCAAACACTTCGGCATTCCGTTCGAGGAAGTGTTGATCCATCTGAATCAGCCGGACACCAACGCGAAAGTGCTCGCGCTTGCGCCGTCGGGTCCGGGCAAGATCCCGTGCATGGTCAACGACGACGGTTCGGCCACGTGGGATTCGCTGGCGATCGCCGAAACGCTGGCTGAGCGCTTTCCTCAACACGCGCTGTGGCCGCGCGACGCGGCGGCACGCAGCCGCGCGCGCAGCGTGAGCGCGGAAATGCATTCGGGCTTCGGGGATTTGCGCTCGAACATGTGGATGAACATTCGCGCATCGTTCCCTGGCAAGAACGCGACGCCGGGCGCACTCGCCGATATCGCGCGTATCGAGGCGATCTGGCGCGACTGTCTCGACACTTACGGCGGCCCGTTTTTATTCGGCGAGTTCAGCATTGCCGACGCAATGTACGCGCCGGTCGTGATGCGCTTCAACACGTGGCGGCCGGCGTTGTCGGAGGTCTCCAAAGCTTATATGCGACGCGTGACTGAGCTGCCGGCGGTAAGAGCGTGGATCGAAGATTCGCTGAATGAAACGCACGCGATTCCATACCAAGACGTATGCCCATGAACATCTACGCAGTAGGCGGCGCGATCCGCGACGAGTTGCTGGGCGTACCGGTGCAGGACCGTGATTATGTCGTGGTCGGTGCGACGCCGGAGCAGATGGTGGCGCAGGGGTACCGTCCGGTGGGCAAGGATTTTCCGGTCTTCCTGCATCCGCAGACGCACGAGGAGTACGCGCTCGCCCGCACGGAGCGCAAGACGGCGGCCGGCTATCACGGCTTCCAGTTCTTCTATGCGCCGGACGTCACGCTCGAAGAGGACCTGGCGCGCCGCGATCTGACCATCAACGCCATGGCGCGCGAGGTGCGTCCGGACGGCGAGCTGACCGGCCCGGTGATCGATCCGTTCAACGGCCAGGGCGACTTGCAGGCGCGCGTGTTTCGTCACGTCAGCGATGCGTTTCTCGAAGACCCTGTGCGGATTTTGCGGGTCGCGCGGTTTGCAGCACGCTTTGTGGATTTCACCGTCGCGCCGGAGACGCTGACGCTCATGCGCAAGATGGTGGCCGACGGCGAAGTCGATGCGCTGGTGGCCGAGCGCGTGTGGCAGGAAGTATCGCGCGGCTTGATGGAGAAGAAGCCGTCGCGCATGTTCGAGGTGCTGCGCGAGTGTGGGGCGTTGGCGCGGATTCTGCCCGAGATTGACGCGCTGTTTGGCGTGCCGCAGCGTGCCGATTATCACCCTGAGGTGGACACGGGTGTGCACGTGATGATGGTGGTCGATCATGCCGCGCAGCAGGGTTATGCCTTGCCGGTTCGATTTGCTGCGCTGGCGCATGATCTCGGCAAGGCGACCACACCTGAAGACGTGTTGCCGCGGCATATTGGCCACGAGGGGCGCAGCGTGGATCTGTTGAAGCCGTTATGCGAGCGGTTGCGGGTGCCGAACGATTGCCGCGATCTTGCGGTGCTGGTTGCGCGTGAGCATGGCAATATTCATCGCGTGATGGAGATGGGCGCTGCCGCGCTGGTGAGATTGTTGGAGCGTAGTGATGCGATTCGGAAACCTGCGCGGTTTGCTGAAGCGTTGCAGGCGTGTGAGGCGGATGCTCGCGGGCGGCTTGGGTTTGAGATGCGGGAGTATCCGCAGGCTGAGCGGTTGAGGGTGGCTCTTGTCGCTGCGCGTGGCGTCGATGCTGGTGCTGTGGCTAAGCGGCTTGCTGATGCGCCTGCTGGGATTAAGGATGCTGTGCATCAGGAGCGGGTGCGGGCGGTGGAGTCAGCTATCGCGTGAGGGTTGGGTCTGCTCGGCGGTTTTTTTGTTCTTGGGGTGTTGGCCTTTCCTTGAATTTTTAGTGGTCTATTAGCGTTGCCCCTGTGCGGGGCGGCACCTACTTCTCTTTGCCGCCGCAAAGAGAAGTAGGCGAGAGAAAGCGGCTCAAACCGCTAATTCTTAAGCGGGTCCCCCGCGCAGCCGCGGTAGTGGTGCATCTGGAATCGGTGTTCTCGCGCATTCCGCATTTGGTGACAAGGCGCTCATTCTTCCGGCGGCGCTACGCGCGCCGTCGCGGTCGTTCTTCAACGAATCGCTTCGTTTTTTTCTGGTTTCTGCTGCGTCGTAGTACTTCATTCGTGGGCGTGGCTGGGAAATTTCAGAAATCGGGCCGGTGCGCGGCTTTTAGCTCGTGCGGGTGATCACTCGTGAAGCAAGACGTTTAAACTCAACTTGCCGTCGTTCAAGGACGGTCAGGTTTGACAGCCTGCACCCAAACCCGCACGCTTGCCCGAGCAAGTATGTGCGTCTGTTTCTGCACGTCCATTTCCAATGGGCGGGCCGTGATAGGGAGACCTTTTGGGTCTGCTGGTTTGGTTTGGGCCAGTCTGTCAACCTTGTCACTGTGCCCGCTCACCACCGCGTAATCGCATGTGTGGGCGATCGAATACGTTTCAGGGAGATCGCGCCATGAGTAAATCTGCCAAGCATTCACGCACCACGTCGCGCCCACCCGTTGATGCACTTCAATACGAGAAACTCGCCCTCCGCTTTCAGACTGGTTGAGCAGTAGCGAAGCCTACTGGACAAGCTGGTGACACTTGTGGCATCGATAGTTAGGAGTCCGGCTGTGACACGAGAAGAAAGACACCACCAGCGGAAGCTGATGGAACTGCTGTTGGACACCGTCGAGGACTACCAACAGGAGGTTGAGAATGACCGCGAGTTATACCAGGTCATCGCACTCGACGCGAAGGGAATTCCACAGAGCCGCATCACGGCGCGCCACGCAGCGGACCTTCTGGCAAAGGCTACGCGGACAGCGGCGGATAGCCAAGAGCGTAACGGCGCAGCGAGGGGGACGCGGAACAAGCAGATGCAATTCAACACGATCTCGCGTCGGACAGTGACGGCACACTGACGGCGAGCCGCGAGCCGCGAGCCGCGAGCCGCGAGCCGCGAGCCGCGAGCCGCGAGCCGCGAGCCGCGAGCCGCGGCATCGCACCGCGGCCATGAAGAAAGGCGCATGCGCCTTTCGGCTTCCGAGGGTTACTGCCGCACGACGCGAAGCGCGAGCCGCGGCGACCGCGAATGTACTAGCGTTGACTTTGTCCCACGCAATTCCCGCTGAAAGAACCAAAAGCCTTTAGCAGCACTTCGCCGAGACGAATCCGACGACTCCCACCGCGCACAGATAAACCCAAGGACTCGTTAGCTCCCACTCCGCACTGCGTGCGTCGCGGATGGGTATGCTTGGGAAACCTAAGGTTTGACGAGTGCAGCGAATCAAGCAGCGGCAGCAAAAGCATTGTGGGCGCTGATGAATTCGAACGTATCGGGTGGCGTTAAGAATGACGCTTCGGCGCGCGTAGCGCCGCCGGATGTATGACTGCTTTGTCACGCACGCCGAATGTGCGAGAACACGGATTCCAGATGCACCACTACCGTGGCTGCGCGGGGGACCCACTTAAGAATTAGCGGTTTGAGCCGCTTTCTCTTGCTTACTTCTCTTTGCGGCCGGCAAAGAGAAGTAAGTGCCGCCCCGCACAGGGGCAACGCTAATAGACCACAAGCAAATCAAGGAAAGGCCAAAAACCCCCACTCACAAGAGCCTCACAACAATCGACAACACCATAGAAAGCACCAACGTCGACATAAACGGAAACGGGTACTCCCGCCCAAAAATCCGCAAAGTGACATCGCCAGGCAAACGCCCAATCCCAATCTTCCTAAGCCACGGCCAGCAAGACGACAGCACCGCCACGGCAATAAACGTAGTCAACAGCCAGCGAATCATGGCCAGCTCCTGAAGCAAAAATTCACAACGTATGCGACCGGTCGCCACTGGAAAACGCTTGCAGCGTGTCATCCAGTCCGCGCGAAAACGCGATCACCTTGAACAGTTCACCCATCTCCGCCTCCGACAACAACTTCTGCACCGCATTCGCCGCAGGCAAATACCTCGCCGTGTCCGCAGGATCGATTTCAGATAATACGTCGGTAATCCCGGCATTCAGCAGAAACCGCGCTTGCGACGTAAACCCCAGCAAATCCGCCCCCGTCTCGACGCCCGCTTCGGCGATGCCGGTAAATTCCACATGCGCCGTGATGTCCTGCAAACCCGGATAGAGGAACGGATCGCCATGCGCGCGGTGCCGGTAGTGACACATCAACGTGCCCTGCGCACGCTGCGCGTGGTAATACTCGTGACGCGGAAAACCATAGTCGATGAAAAAGGCCGCGCCGCGCGCAAGCATCGTGCAGATGGTCCGCGTAAATGCGCTCGCGGCTTCGTGCGTTTCGGTCACGTAGTCTTCGCCGGCGATTTCGATTTCAGACAGCAGCGCGAGGTCCGCAGCGGCGGACACAGGCCGGTCCTCGAATTCGAACGCCTCGTTGCGCCACACCACGCCGCGCTCGAGCCACGCCCCACCGTTGAACGCGAACAGCCGCACCGGCATCGCGTCCAACACCTCGTTGCCGATCACGACGCCCTCGAATCGCTCCGGCAAAGCATCCAGCCAGCGCACTTTGGCAGCGAGCGTAGGCGCAGCGGCTTCGATCGTCTCCCGCTGGCGTTCGCGAAGCTCGCCCGACAGATCCACGATCGAGTAGCTGTCGAATTCCGCGCTCAATGCGTCGAGCGCGTTCAGCACGCCTGCGGCGAGTTTGCCCGTGCCGGCGCCGAATTCCATCACGTCGCGCGTGCCGCTCGCTTGCAAGGCCTCGGCAACCGGGCGCGCCAGTGTGGCGGCGAACAGCGGCGACAGTTCCGGTGCGGTAACGAAGTCGCTGCCGTCGTCGCCGCGCAGCCCGAATTTGCGGGCGCCGCCGCTGTAATAGCCGAGTCCCGGCGCGTATAGCGCACGTTCCATGTAGCGGTCGAACGGCAACCAGCCGCCGGCGGCGTCGATCTCCGCACGGATCTGCGCGACCAGCGCTTCGGACTGCGCAAGCGCGCTCGGGCCGGGAGCAGGTAAACTATCGGGTTGGTGAGCTTTCGGATTCATCCCCGCATTGTAAATGACCGCCTCTCTGGACACCGCCGCCCCCCGCGCGCCCGAAACGCCGCGCGTCGTGCTGATTACCGGCGCCGCCCGCCGTATCGGGCGGGCGCTCGCGCTCGGCTTTGCCGCGCGTGGCTGGGACGTGGCCGTCCATTACGGCGCCTCGCGCGAGGAAGCCGACGAACTGGTCGATGAAATCACCGCCCTGGGCCGCCGGGCCGTCGCCTTGCAGGCCGAATTGGGCGATGAAGCGCAAGTCGAGCGGCTTTTACCGGCTTGTATCGACGCTTTGGGCCGGCCGTCGTGTATCGTCAACAACGCGTCGCGCTTCGAGGAAGACACGGCGCAGACCGTCGGTTACGAGCTGCTGCTGAAGTTGACCGCGATGAACGTCGGCGCGCCGCTGGTGCTGGCGCGCCAGCTGTTCGAGGCGACGCCGGAAGCCGCGCGCACCGACGAAAGCCTGCGCAGCGTCGTCATCAACGTGCTGGATCAGAAGCTGTACAACATGAACCCGGACTATCTGTCTTACACGCTGACCAAGGCGGCGTTGCAGACAGCCACGGTCGCGCTGGCGCAGGCGTTGGCGCCGAAAGTGCGGGTGGTCGGGCTCGCGCCCGGTCTGACGATGCAATCCGGCGATCAAACGCCGCAAGGTTTTGAAGCCGCTCACCGTACTACGCCCTTGGGCCGCGCGTCGCGGGCCGAGGACATTGTCGCCGCCGCGCTGTATCTCGCGGATGCAGCGGGCGTCACCGGAACGACGCTGGTGGTCGACGGCGGGCAGCACCTCGTGCCCCTGCCGCGCGACGTTATGTTTTTGACGGGCGCCTGAAGCGCGCGCGGCCGGCCGTAATACGGCGACCGCCGCGCCGTGAAACGCCCCTTTGCGTGCTCCGCACGCTTTTTTCGACTGGAACGAACATGTTTGCCGCTCTTTCGCATCCCCGGCTCGCCGATTGCCGCCGGCTCTTTCTGCGCAATTACGAAGTGCACATCAACATCGGCGTGCACGACTTCGAAAAGCGCGGCGAACAGCGCGTCGTGATCAACGTCGAACTGTACGTGCCGCTCGCGCTGTCCACGCCGGTTCAGGACAAGCTGAACGAAGTCGTCGACTACGACTTCATGCGCTCCACCATCTCACGCCGCGTCGAGCAAGGTCACATCCACTTGCAGGAAACGCTTTGCGACGACCTCGTCAAGACCATGCTGGAGCATCCGCAAGTGCGGGCCGCGCGCGTGTCGACGGAAAAGCCGGACGTTTATCCTGATTGCGACGCGGTGGGCGTCGAAGTCTTCCGTATCAAAGAGGATTGAGCCATGAATGCTCCGGAAATCCTGAACGGCGCCGCGACCGCCTCGACTACTTCGACTGCTGATGCCACCGAGGCCACGCAAGCGGCCGCGCGGACCAAAACGCCGCTCACGCGTCGTGAGCAGAAGGAAGCGTACGAGAACAACAAGCTTTTCAAGCGGCTTGCGCGCCAGGTCGGCGAGGCAATCGTCGACTTCAACATGATCGAGAACGGCGACAAGGTCATGGTGTGCCTGTCGGGCGGCAAGGACAGCTACGCGATGCTCGAAATCCTGATGCGGCTGCGCGAGCGCGCGCCGATCAATTTCGACATCGTCGCGGTGAACCTCGACCAGAAGCAGCCGGGCTTTCCCGAGCACGTACTGCCCGAATACCTGAAGCAGCTCGACATTCCGTTTCACATCGAGAATCAGGATACGTACAGCATCGTCAAGCGGCTGGTGCCGGAAGGCAAGACCACCTGCTCGCTGTGCTCGCGGCTGCGGCGCGGCATTCTTTACCGCGTGGCCGGCGAACTCGGCGCGACCAAGATCGCACTCGGCCATCATCGCGACGACATTCTGCAAACGCTGCTGCTGAACATGTTCTACGGCGGCAAGCTGAAGGGCATGCCGCCCAAACTGCAATCGGACGACGGCAAGAACATCGTGATCCGCCCGCTCGCCTACGTGAAGGAAGCCGATCTGGAGAAGTACGCCGAGCTGCGTGAATTCCCGATCATTCCGTGCAACCTGTGCGGCAGCCAGCCGAATCTGAAGCGCGCGGAAATGAAAGCGCTGATCCGCGATTGGGAGAAGCGCTTCCCGGGCCGCATCGAAAATATGTTCAACGCACTGTCGAACATCGTGCCCTCGCATTTAATGGATCACAAGCTGTTCCCGTTCGCGGGTCTGCATGCGACCGGCGAGGCCGATCCGCAAGGCGATATCGCGTTCGACGAGGAGCCGTGTTCGACCGATGCCGGCGACGGAGCAATGCCCGGCGCAACTAAGTCGATTTCCATCGTCCAGTTCGACGATCTTTGACGAAAAACGCCCGTGGTATGGGCGTTTCCGCACATTGCAGTACGCATCGAGGCCGCCACAGCGGCCTTTTTCGCTAGAGGGTGCGTGTTAGAATCGACGCCTCCAAACTCGTCTATTTGCCGTGCCATGAACATTGTGATTTTGGCGGCAGGCACCGGCAAGCGCATGCGGTCCGCGCTTCCCAAGGTGCTTCATCCCCTGGCTGGCCAGCCGCTCCTCGCTCACGTCATCGACACGGCTCGCACGCTCAAGCCCACGCATCTCGTGGTGGTGATCGGCCACGGCGCAGAAGCCGTGCGCAAAGCGGTTGCCGCGCCGGACGTACAGTTCGCCGTGCAGGAACAGCAGCTCGGCACGGGGCACGCGGTGCAGCAGGCGTTGCCGCTGCTCGATCCATCCGCGCCCACGCTGGTGCTTTACGGCGACGTGCCGCTCACTCGCGCCGGCACGCTGCAGGCGCTGACCGAGCGCGCGGGGCAGGGCGGCTACGGCGTGCTCACCGTCACGCTCGCGGACCCGAGCGGCTACGGCCGCATCGTGCGCGATGCGCAAGGCAAAGTGGCGCGCATCGTCGAGCAGAAAGACGCGACGCCCGAGCAGTTGGAGATCGCCGAGATCAACACCGGCATCATCGTCGCGCCGACCGAGCGTCTGGGCGGCTGGCTCGCCGCGCTGAAGAACGACAATGCGCAAGGCGAGTTCTATCTGACCGACGCGGTCGAAATGGCGATCGAAGCCGGACTCGAAGTCGTGACCACGCAGCCGGAAGACGAGTGGGAAACGCTCGGCGTGAACAGCAAGCAGCAGCTTGCCGAGCTGGAGCGGATTCATCAGCACAACGTGGCGGATGCGCTGCTGGTCGCGGGCGTGACGCTCGCCGATCCGGCGCGTCTGGATGTGCGCGGCACGCTCGAATGCGGCCGCGATGTTTCGATCGACGTGAACTGCGTGTTCGAAGGCCGCGTGACGCTGGCTGACAACGTCACCATCGGACCAAACTGCGTGATCCGCAATGCGAATATCGGCGCCGGTACGCGCGTCGACGCATTCACGCATATCGAAGGCGCCGAAGTCGGCGCGAATGCCGTGCTCGGACCGTATGCGCGCTTGCGCCCCGGCGCTTCGCTGCACGACGAGTCGCATGTCGGCAACTTCGTCGAGGTGAAGAACGCGGTGCTCGGCCGCGGTTCCAAAGCGAATCACCTCACGTATATCGGCGACGCGGATATCGGCGCGCGCGTGAATATCGGCGCGGGCACCATCACGTGCAACTACGACGGCGCGAACAAATTCCGCACGATCATCGAAGACGACGTGTTCGTCGGTTCGGATACGCAACTGGTTGCGCCGGTGCGCGTGAAGCGCGGCGCGACGATCGCGGCGGGCACCACGGTCTGGAAAGACGTTGAAGCCGACGCGCTGGTTCTGAATGACAAGACGCAAACGAGCAAAACGGGCTACGTGCGTCCGACCAAAAAGAAGAGCTGATAGGCGTGAGGCGCGTAACAAACGCGCTCATTGAATTCCAGCACTTAGAGCACTGAAAAGGAATGAGCCATGTGTGGCATTGTCGGCGCGGTAGCGCAACGTAACATCGTTCCCGTCCTGATCGAAGGACTGCGTCGCCTCGAATATCGCGGCTACGATTCGTGCGGCGTGGCCGTGCTCGGCAAGGACGGCCCACGCCGCGCGCGCAGCGTGGCGCGCGTGGCCGACCTCGACGAGCAGGTGCGCGAGAGCCACCTCGAAGGCATCACGGGTATCGCCCATACGCGTTGGGCGACGCACGGCGCGCCGGTCACGGACAACGCACACCCGATTTTCTCGAAAGATACATTGGCGTTGGTACACAACGGCATCATCGAGAACTACGAATCGCTGCGTGAAATGCTGCGCGGCAAGGGCTACACTTTTGTCTCGCAGACCGACACAGAGGTTATCGCGCATCTGATTCACAGCCTGTATCGCGGCGATCTGTTCGCGGCGGTGCGTGAAGCCGTCGGGCAATTGCACGGGGCGTATGCGATCGCCGTATTGCATAAGGACCAGCCGCATACGGTGGTCGGTGCGCGGCAAGGTTCGCCGCTGGTGGTCGGGCTCGGCGAGGGCGAGAACTTCCTCGCCTCCGACGCGTTGGCGCTCGCGGGCAGCACGGAACGGTTCATCTTCCTCGAAGAAGGCGACGTTTGCGAACTGTCGCTCGATGGCGTGCGCATCGCCGATCGCGACGGCAATGAAGCGCAGCGCGAAGTGCGTCAGGTAGCGGCGTATGGCGGCGCGGTCGAACTCGGCCCGTATCGCCACTTCATGCAGAAGGAAATTTTCGAGCAGCCGCGCGCGATCACCGACACGATTCCGCAAGCGGATTCGTTCGACGCATCGCTGTTCGGCGAGGGCGCGGGCAAGGTGTTCGCGGAGATCGACAGCCTGCTGATCCTCGCGTGCGGCACGAGCTACTACTCGGGGCTGACCGCGAAGTACTGGCTCGAATCGATTGCGAAGATTCCGACTCAGGTGGAAATTGCCAGCGAGTATCGCTACCGTGAGTCGGTGGCGAATCCGAAGCAACTGGTGGTCGTGATCTCCCAGTCGGGCGAAACGGCGGATACGCTCGCGGCGCTCAAGCATGCGCAGGCGCTCGGTCATAAACATACGCTGGCGGTCTGCAACGTCGGTACGAGCGCGATGGTGCGTCAGACGGAGTTCTCGTTCCTGACGCACGCGGGCCGCGAGATCGGGGTGGCGTCGACCAAGGCGTTCACCACGCAACTGGTTGCGCTATTCGTGCTGGCGGCGACGCTGGGCAAGATGCGCGGTCGTGTGAGTGAAGAGCAGGAAGCGGAATACCTGAAGCAACTGCGCCACTTGCCGGCGGCATTGAATAGCGTGCTGGCGCTGGAGCCGCAGATCATCGCGTGGTCGGAAGAGTTTTCGCGCAAGGAACATGCGCTGTTCCTCGGGCGCGGCCTGCACTATCCGATCGCACTCGAAGGCGCGCTGAAGCTCAAGGAGATTTCATATATTCACGCCGAGGCTTATCCGGCTGGCGAGTTGAAGCATGGGCCGCTCGCGCTCGTGACGGAAGCGATGCCGGTGGTCACGGTGGCGCCGAACGACGCGCTGCTGGAAAAGCTGAAGTCGAATATCCAGGAAGTGCGCGCGCGCGGCGGTGAGCTGTATGTGTTCGCGGATGCGGATACGAAGATCGTCAATGACGAAGGTCTGCATGTGATCCGGATGCCGGAGCACTATGGTTTGTTGTCGCCGATTCTGCATGTGGTGCCGCTCCAGTTGCTGGCGTATCACACGGCGTGTGCGCGGGGCACGGATGTGGACAAGCCGCGGAATCTGGCGAAGTCCGTGACGGTGGAGTAATTGCCGGGCTGGGTCGTTTGACGGTTGTTAGTGTGTAATCGAAGCGCCTCTACCTCGCAGGTAGAGGCGCTTCGCGTTATACGGCGTCTTATTCGTTGCCGGCGGCCCTTGAGCACGCGGGTATAAGGTCAATCGCTCAACGAGCCCGACTTAGGTCCTTCTGCCGTCAATTTGAGCCGGCACGACGATGAATCCGCCGAGCTCATCGCCATACGTCACGACTTTGCCTTCTTGCAGGAAATGAGCGGCCAACGCGCATAGCGCCGCATCCACTTCGTCGATAGACCTCAGCGAAGCTGCTTCAATTCCCGCATCTTTCAGAACCTCACGGCGTTGCGTTCGTTTTTTCTTTGCAGAAGCGACCTCAGTCTTGAGAAGCGCGCTGGTAATGGCGTGGGGAAACGTCTCAAAGCAGACTCGGCCGTTGGCTTCGCATCGATTGGTGAACAGAGGAAAATGCGGTGCGAATGCCTGATAAACACGCTCGCCGTTGAACATCCACTCGTAAAACCCGCTCTCACTAGCCATGGCCAGTTCACGAGTCGGCGTGGCAAATGAAAAGATTCGTTGCCGGGCAAGTTGTTTCTCGGCTTGCCTGCCGGCTTCACCAATTCGCCACAAACAGGGCGCATCAACACCTACCGCGGCCACCTCGAATTCAAGGCACTTTTCGAGCATGTAAGCGGGCGGCTCCTTGCTGATGTTGCACACAATCTCGGTGCCACGAAGAATGACGAGGTGATTCCCTTTCCGGTCTCCACCGATATCGATTCCAGCTACGACTCGTTCCGACTTCATCGTGCAATTGCTCCTGAATTGAATCCCAGCGTCGGCGCGCGATGTTCTCCCTGCGGCTATCGTTACTGGTGCGATGCTATTTCACTCAGTATCTTTTACTGCATTGGAGGTGATTGAGCTGAGCCTGAACGGCCGTGTGAACTTTGGCCGCGACCAAGCTGCCAAACGGAATATGGCGACTCGGATAAATGGGTATGGCAAGCGTACTGCTGGTAGACGATGACGAGGAGGCATTGGCCGCATGGAGCGCCATTTGTGCCGCTGATGGCTTTGAAGTAAGGAGCGCGAGCGACGGCCGGGCGGCCTTGGCTATGTTCATTGAAGCCCCAGTCGATATAGTGGTCGCGGATTGGCGGATGCCAGTCATGTCGGGTAGCGAGTTCTGCCATCGGTTGCGAACACTTCCTGGACTAGCCGACTTCGCTTTCATTCTGGTTTCGGGAGAGCCTAGTCCGCCTGCTTTCGTCAGCTACGACGGGTTCCTTCGTAAGCCGGTAGATGGGCCAATTTTATTAGCCACGATGCATCGGCTGCTGGCTGAGCATGTGACGCATCGGCAACGGCAGCGATAGGTCGCTATTCCCTCACCAGTTCCACCGCCGCCGCCGAAACAAATTCCGCGCGCACGCTATCGCCGACTTTCAACCCATCCAGCGAAATACCCTTCGCGGCCCTGAGCACTTGCTGATGCTTCGGGCCGCGCAGCGTCACCATGCGGCTCTTGCGATCGATCTTCATCACGGTGGCGACCACCTTCACGCTATGCGCCGACGACGCGTAGCCCGCCGACGCCGGAATTGCCGCGGTCGTCTCCACGCGCTCGCGCACCCCTTTTGTCGCGAGCTTGTCGATGTTCAACAGTAGCGCCTGCTGATAAGCAACGTTGAGCTTGTCGCCGACCTTGAGCCGGCTGACATCGGCCAGAGAAGGATTGACGTCGACATCGGCGAGATTGCCGCGTGGACCGCGCAGCGTGACGCTATTCGTGGCGGTATTGATGGCGACGACGCGAACCTGTGCGTGAATCACCTCGGCGCTTGCGAGTGCCTGTTGTCCGGCGGGTGCACTGGCGTCCTGCGCGAAGCTGGATTGAGAGAGCATGGCGGCGAGCACGCTCACGAGGTAGGCCGCACGCCGCACGACGGCGGCTGATGAACCGACTTTGCGCGCACAGATCATTTGCTGCTCCCGAAGTGATCACCACCGACGATGAAACTCGAGCGATCAACGCAACACCGGCCACGCACTCGCGTCTACAACTCCGGCCGCGCCAGGTCGCTGATAACAATATGTTCGCCGTACACCTGCGCCGCCGCGACAGCTTCGAGCTTGGTCGCGTACGGCCCGAGTTCAGGCGCGCCGTCGAACGGAAACAGCACGCGTCCGTCGGTGGTTCGAACCACTTTCAACACGCCGAAGAAACGCCGGTAGCCGGCCAGCTTCGACGTGGCTGAAATTTCAAAGTCGTCTTCCGACGTCGCGGGGATGCTGGGAATAAATGCGATCTTGCTCATACCTGAAAACATCTCTTGTTCGGTGGGCCGGCAGCGGCATGAAACGCCAAGCCTACACCCGGTTGTCCGGGGAAGATATTCGCCGGCGGGCTTCATTGTCTCAAATCCGGGCGGATTCAACCGGCGAGCCTACACGCGAGCCGGGCGGTGGTCGGTGACGGCCGCCCGCAAGTCTGGTCAAGCGTCTTTGACGGCCGCCGCGTGCTCGGCCGCCAGCGCCGCGTCCCGCTCGCTCACGCGCACGAAACTCGGCCGCGAGCAGATGCGGCCGCAATACTCGAGCAGGACCGGCGTTTCGGGCACCAGCTTGAACATCATTCCCCAATGCAAGGCGATGCCCCACAGGATATCCGCCGCCGACATCGTGTCCCCGAGCAGGTAGGGCGCGGCTTGCAGCTGGCTCGTCACCGTTCCGAGCATCGAATCGAAATCGCCGTAGGGTGACGTGGCGGCCGGGGCGGGCTCGCGCTTCATCGCCTTGTCGACCAGCGCGGGCTCGTAGCACGCCGCGTAGTACACCAGCCAGCGCAGATACGGTCCGCGCGATGGATCGTCGAGCGCCGGCGCGAGACCGGCTTCAGGAAACAGATCGGCCAGATAGATGAAGATCGCGACCTGTTCGGTAACCAGCGCGTCGCCGTGGAGAATCGCCGGCACTTTACCGAGCGGATTGATGGCGAGATAGGGCGCTTTACGCTGTTCGCCGGCTTTCATGTTCAGCACCTTTAACTGGTAAGGCGCGCCAAGTTCTTCTAGCAGCGTGAGTGCGCTGACGGAGCGGCATTGCGGCGAGTGGAACAGCGTGATCGTGCGATCTGTGGTCATGGCTTGAGCCTTCCCGAATGAGCGTGGTGGACTGAAGAACCGGGCTCGGAGGCAACGACGAGGCGCCGGAGATGTCTTTATCCTAAGCGTCCATACCTGTCAGTTTGTGGCAGGTATGACTACACTTGTCCGCATGAGAGCGAGCCGCCTTCTTTCCATCCTGATGACGCTGCAGGCGCGTGGCCGCGTCACCGCGCAATTCCTCGCCGATGAATGCGCGGTGTCGTTGCGCACCATCTATCGTGATATCGACGCCCTGAGCGCCGCTGGCGTCCCCGTTCATAGCGAGCGTGGGGCGGAAGGCGGCTACCGCCTGCTCGACGGCTACCGCACACGGCTGAACGGCCTGTCCTCGCAGGAAGCGGAGTCGCTGTTCCTCGGCGGCCTGGCCGGCCCGATGCAGGCGCTCGGCCTGGGCGCGGTGATGGCCGGTGCGCAGACCAAGTTGCTGGCCGCGCTGCCGGTCGAATTACGCTCGACCGCGGAGCGCATGCGCTCGCGTTTTCATCTCGACGCCCCCGCGTGGTTTTCGGACGCGGACGAGCCCGCCCATCTGCCTTTGATCGCGCGTGCGGTGTGGGAGCAGCATCCGCTGGAGATTCGCTATCAGAGCTGGAAGGCCGAGAAGTCTCGGCGGATCGAACCGCTCGGCATCGTGCTGAAAAGCGGCGCATGGTATGTGGTCGGGCGCGTCGGGCAGGATGTGCGCATCTACCGCATTTCGCGCATTCTAGAATTGAGCCTGCTGGACGAGACGTTCGAGCGGCCGCCCACGTTCGATCTTGGCGCCTACTGGCGGGACAGCACGCAGCGTCTCTCCGAAGAAATGCACGCGAGCGAAGCGACGCTGCGTCTGTCGCCTTGGGGCATGCGGATGCTCGACGTCTTTACGTCGCCGTTCGCGCGCTCGGCGGCGATCATCGGCGAGCCGGATCCTGCCGATGGTTGGCGCACCGTGACGCTGCCCGTCGGCTCCGTGAGACAGGCGTGCGCGGAGCTGCTGCGCTTCGGCACCGAGGCCGAAGTGATGGCGCCACCCGAGTTGCGCGCGCAGATGTCGGAGGTTGCGGCGGCGCTGCATCGCCGTTATGCGCAATGACGGCGTGACGCGATGTCCCGCAGGCGTCTCATACACTGCGTGAGATGACCGGCATACGGCAACCATGCGACACGATTCACGCCGACGTCATACACGCTGCATAAAGTTTGCCCCGCGAATAAAACACTAATCCCCAAGGGCAAAAAACATGTCACAACGCAACGGGTTGCGTGCATTTCTCATGGTCGTTTGCGCGGCCTTGATCGGTTTGGTCGTCGCTGCGTGCGGATCGTCGTCTTCGTCGCTGAAATTGAGCGGGCAGCAGCAGATCCGGCATGTCTTCGTGATCACGCTCGAGAACGAAAACTACGCGACCACGTTCGGCGCGAACAGCAAGGCGCCGTATCTTTCGCAAACGCTCGCCGCGCAGGGCGCGATGGTGCAGCAGTACTACGGCACTGGGCACGTGAGCCTTGACAACTATATTTCGATGATCAGCGGTCAGGCGCCGACGCCGGAAACGGACAACGACTGCATCACCTTCCAGGACTACAAGCTCACTGGCGTGACCGCGGACGGCCAGGCGATCGGCTCGGGCTGTGTCTATCCGGCGAGCATCAAGACGCTGCCGGACCAGTTGAAGGCTGCGGGCTACACGTGGAAGGGCTATGAAGGCGACATGGGCAACGACCCGGCGCGCGAAGCCGCCACTTGCGGCCACCCGGCGCTCAACACCACGGACCTGACGCAGTCGGCCGAAGCGCCGAGCGCGGCTGTGCCGCTGGGCGACCAGTACGCGACGCGTCATAACCCGTTCATGTACTTCCGCTCGATCATCGATTCGCCGGACTGCGGGCAGAACGTGGTCAACCTGAACAAGCTGACTACCGATCTGCAGTCGGTCTCGACCACCGCCAACTTCAATCTGATCACGCCGAACCTGTGCGACGACGGCCACGACGCGCCGTGCGTCAACGGTCAGCCGGGCGGCCTGACGAGTGCGAACACGTTTCTGCAGAAGTGGGTCCCGATTATCACGGCTTCGCCCGCGTTCCAGCAGGACGGCCTGCTGATCATCAACTTCGACGAAAGCAGCTACGCGACTGTGACGCAGTCGGGCACGAGCGAGGACCTGATCTTTTCCGGCGCGACCTGCTGCAGCCAGCAGCCGGGTCCGAATCTGCCGGCGTTCCCACAGACTTCGTCGCTGACTTACAAGGGTTTGACGATCAACCTGACCAAGCATAGCTTCGGCGGCGACCAGACCGGCGCGGTCATGATTTCGAAATTCATCAAGCCGGGCACGGTGTCGACGGTGCAATACAACCATTATTCAATGCTCAAGAGCATTGAAGATATCTTCCAGCTGGACCACCTCGGTTATGCGGGGCAGGCCGGTCTCGTCGGGTTCGGCGGCGACATTTTCACGAACCTGTAAGCGACGCGATGCCGTTTCCTGCAATGCGATTCATCGGGCGCGTCGGCGTGCAATGGGCGGGGCTCGCTGTTCTGCTTGTTGCAACGCTGCCGGCCGTTGCTGCAGCGGCTACTGCCGCGGCCGATCCGAAACCCGTCTATAGCGACGCCGCCGCGCTCGGCAAGCTGATCTT
Organism: Paraburkholderia phytofirmans; assembly: GCF_046028095.1. Taxonomy (GTDB): domain Bacteria; phylum Pseudomonadota; class Gammaproteobacteria; order Burkholderiales; family Burkholderiaceae; genus Paraburkholderia; species Paraburkholderia phytofirmans_A. Next base: position 38,481 of record NZ_JAQQDJ010000001.1, on the reverse strand, counting down.
CTTCGACGCCACGTTGTCCGCATCGGGCAAGATGTCGTGCGCGAGCTGCCATAGCCCGTCGCATGCTTACGGGCCGCCCAACGGGCTCGCGGCTCAGTTGGGTGGGGCGGATATGCGCACGCAAGGCACGCGCGCCGTGCCGAGCCTGCGTTACGTGCTGAACCGCACGCCGATGTGGAGCCACGCGCAGGCGGCGAGTCTGTCCGAGCGTCTGAGCGAAACGGACAACGCGCCGGTGGGCGGTTTCGGTTGGGATGGGCGCTTTGACCGTCTGCACGATCAGGCGAGTTTCCCGCTGTTCAATCCGAACGAGATGGCCAACAAAGATCCGACTGCCGTGCTCGCGAAACTCGAGCAGGCGCCTTACGCGGCGCGCTTCAAGGAAGTGTTCGGGCAGAACATCTTCGTTGACCGCGCCAAGGCGTTCAGTCAGGCGATGTATGCGATCGAGCGCTTCGAGCTCGAGGACCCGAGCTTTCATCCGTATACCAGCAAATTCGATTACTACCTGGAAGGAAAAGCGCAACTAACGGCACGAGAGTCGAGAGGCAAGAAATTGTTCGACAATCCGGCGGGCGGCAATTGCGCCTCCTGCCATATCGACCAGGTGGGCGTCGACGGCTCTCATCCGTTGTTCACGGACTTCAATTTCCAGGCGCTCGGCGTGCCGCGCAATCCGCAGTTGCATGCGAACGCAGATCCGAAGTACTTCGATATGGGCTTATGCGGTCCACTGCGGACCGATCAGTCGAGCGACAAAAGCAATTGCGGGCTCTTCAAATCGGTGTCATTGCGCAATACGGCGACGCGCCACGTGTTCTTTCACAACGGCCGGTTCCATACGCTGAAGGACGCACTGCGCTTCTACGTGCAGCGCGACACCAGTCCGGCGAAGTGGTATCCGAAAGACACGCGCGGCAAGGTCGACAAGTTCAACGATTTGCCGGTCGCGCTGCGCGTCAACGTCGATACGACCGACGAGCCGCTCACACGCAAAGCCGGCGAGCGCCCGGTCTGGTCGGAGCGCGATATCGACGACGTCGCCGCTTTCCTGGCGACGCTGAACGACGGCTACGTGCCGAAGCCGAAGCCCTCGCACTGAAGGCGAAAGGCGAAAGGGCCGGCCGCGATTCCTAAGACGAATTTCGACTCTTTCTGGGTCTAATTTGGGGGCAGAGCTATAATGCCCGGATCCCCTTTTTTCCCGTCCTCCGCTATGAGCCGGTTACTTTGCCTGATCGTGCTTTCGCTCGGCCTGATGCAGACCGCGACGGCCGACGAAAACACCGACCGAATGTCCGCGTATCTCACGCAAAAATTCGGTCTGGCAAAAGAAAAAGCTCAAAAAATTTCCGACGCGGTGCAATCCGCCGCCTCGAAGTATTCCCTCCCGCCGGCGCTCCTGCTGGCGATCATCTCGATCGAATCCCGCTTCAAGGAAAAGGCCAAGGGCGCCAACGGCGCAACCGGGCTGATGCAGGTCGTGCCGGGCGCGCATCGCGGGCTGTTGAGGAACGTCAAGGACCTCACCGAGCCGACCGCGAACATCGAAGTGGGCTCGGCGATTCTGTACGGCTATATGCGCTCGGCCAACGGCGACATGAACGCCGCGCTCAAGAGCTACGGCGGGTCGCAAGCGTACGCGCAGAAAGTGAGCTTGCGCGTCGAAGACTTTGCCGCGGTCGCACCGTCGCAAGACGCCGCCCAGCAATCGGACGCGCCGGCCAGCATGTGCGCGGCAGGGCGCACATCTGACCGTTGCGCGGAACCGGGCAACTGGGCCAACGCGTTTACCGTTCCGGCCGTCAATGCTGCCGGGTTGAACGGCGCCGCTACGCCCGCAACCGGACTTCACGCGACGTCGCACTAAGCGACATTCCAGCGCTTTTCCCGCCGCGGCGTTGCTGTCGCGGCAATGCTCTGTCACGTCCTGTACGGCACCCGTTGCGCGCTTTTTACGCACAGTTCGCAACCGCTCTACAATGCATTCCCATTCGCGCTGACGCAGCGCCTCTTCCGATCGACCATGTTGACCTCGCTCTCCAGAATCACAGCCGCCGCGTGTGTCGGCCTGCTGACCCTTGCCGCCTGTGGCAGCACGCCGCAGCCGAAATTCCAGCAGGAATTGTTCGAAACGGGCGCGAGCCCCTATGCGCGCAATTTCAATTCGAGCACGACGGATAGCTGCGAGGCCGCGCGCCGGGCGCTCCTGAGCCAAGGCTATCTGACGACGATGACGCGCAACGACACCGTCGACGGCACCAAAAACTTCCAGCCGACGGGCGACACTCACGTGGTTGTCGAATTTCATGTGGTCTGCACGCCGGGAGAAGAGGCGAGCGACACCAGCATCGTCTACGTCAACGCCGTGCAGAACGGCTTTGCGCTGAAGAAAAGCGATACGTCGGCGAGTGTCGGACTGAGCGTACTGGGTTCGCTGTCGCTGCCGATTCGCTCGAACAGCGATGCGATGGTCAAGATTTCGAGCGAGACCATTCCGTCAGGCAAGTTCTACGACCGGTTCTTCGGGCTCGTGAACCACTATCTGCAAACGGTAGTGCGCACGCAACCGGTCGCCAATAACCGCATCGAGACGCGCCTCTTGCCGGTGCCGGTCGAAGCGACGCCGCCGGTGCCCGTTCCCGAGATGCCCGACGCGATCGGCAAGGCGGCGGCCGTGCAGCCCGCGAGCGGAGCCGCCGTAGTGCCCTGATCCATCCGCAGGATTTCGCGGCGTCGAGGCTGGTCAAGATCCGATCAGCCTTCAATCGCATCGCGATCCTATGTCTTTTACTTCATACGTATACATATGTAGTAATAGTTAACAAGGGTTAACCCCTTCTGTGGATAACTCGCAAATGTTCCGTCACATCAACGTCATGCAAACTCCATAACCCTGCGAATCACGTCTGTAGAAAAACTACCAAGTCGGGATAACTTTGATGGGGCTTGCCTCGCGAGGCGTCTTATCAAGAATCCGCACACAGGCTGTTCCATGCGCTATCCCAAAGTTATTCATAGGGAAATGTGGATAACTCGCGTTTGAAGTCGTTTTTCCAACAGATGCCGGGCAAGTTTTTCAACTTGCCCAAGCGCTCGCCAGCGTACAGACCGCCCCCCGCCATACGCGCACATTGAAGTCGGACGGTACAAAGATTGCGTATCTCTTTTTGCAAGCGCAACTGTTGCTATTTAGTCAAAACCATTTCGGCAACGGCTGATCCAGGCATAGAGTTAAAGTGTTTTCTGAAGTTATTGGTGCAGTGCGGGGGTGTGTAATGAAACGCAGAACAGCACGACAGCTTGTCCGTCTTCTCTCGGATATTCGACATGCCACCCATTGCAGCACGCTGCGGGCGGCAGCCACCAACCGGGCCATCGCGCTCGCCTCCACTGAACACGAAGCGGATGTCGCCGACAGCGACGACAACACCGAGGCCGCGCGCGACGCGCATCAGGACAAGCCGGCCCGGAGCAGATCATGAGAACGTCGAGCGAACAGTCACTGCGATTTCTAGTCGATAAATGGCTCGCGCCGGAGCCTTCGGCGGCGGTTCATGTCACCGAATTCAGCCGCACTCGCCTGGGAGGCCGGCGTTATGTGCGCGTCGAGACTTCGCTTCAGGCGGGCTCACGCGGCCTGTTCTTCTTTCGTCACGACGACGGCTGCTGGTGTGTGTTTCCGCCGACCGCCGATACACCGGCATTGCTTGCGTATCCGCGGGCGGCCTGAGGGCGGCAAGCAAGCCGACGACACCGACCACCTGCGCAAACACATTGCACGCGCCAGTGCAGAATGCGGCGCTGGCTTCGTCCTCAAGACGACGCGTGGGGCACACGTTCACGCCCGCGTTGCCACGCCGGCATCACCTGACACACGATCAAACCCGCGAGCATCAGCGCGCATCCGAACAGTGCGCGTGCCGACAGTGTTTCGCCGAGCACGAGCCACGCCGCAAGCGCGGCGAACACACCTTCCATGCTGAAGATCACCGCCGCGTGCGACGGCGCCGCATGCTTTTGCGCGACCACCTGAATCGTATAGGCGACGCCGACCGACAGCGCCCCGCCGTACAGGATGGTCGGCGCAGCGCGCACGATCACCGCGAAGCTGATTGGCTCGATGGCGAGACCGACGATGAGACATGCGAGCCCGCACGTCACGAACTGCACGAGCGCGAGCATCAGCGTGTCGTGGCGTAGCGCGAAACGTCCGACGAGCATCATCTGAATGGAGATCACGAGCGCGCCTGCGAGCTGATACCAATCGCCGTACAGCATTGAAAAATGTTCGTTGACGCTCAGGAAATACATGCCCACGGCCGCGAGCACCGCACCGAGCCACGCGCCGATTCCCGTCCGATGTCTGAACAGCACGCCCAGCAGCGGCACGATCACTACGTACAGCGAACTGATGAAACCCGCGTTGGCGACCTTCGTGTATTGCAGGCCGATCTGCTGCAATGAAATCGAGGCGGCCAGCACTACGCCGAGCAGCGCGCCCGCGCCGAGTAGCTCGCGTGCGCCACCGGGTTCGCGCTTCGACAGTTCAGCGAGTGCGGAGCGCCGCACGCAAACGATCAGCGTCAGCACGACGAGCGCGCCGTGCAGGAAGCGCAGGCCAGTGAAGAGAAACGGGCCGATCGCATCGAGACTCAGGCGTTGCGCGACGAACGCGGAACCCCAGATTATCGCGGCGATTAGCATCAGAACATTGGCGCGCAGGTGCTGGCGAGTTTCGGCTTTCAACGGTGGTCTTTCTAATTCGGTTGTCGTGACGGGCAGGCGTAGATTTTATCCGCGTGCGCGGAAAACCCGACATGGAGCGAACACCTGAGCGCGATCGCGACCGATGGCCGTTCGTTTCCCAGCCGACTCGCGCGATAATAGCGCGAGTCGGCCATGGAAGTCAGGACACGACTGACCCAACGACCGACTGTTTTTCAGGCGAACGCAATGGATGAGAAAGACTGGATCGCCGGCGCCGCGAAAGCGCTGGCGATCATCGAAGCATTCGACGAAGAGCACGCGCGCATGACGCCGACCATGGTGGCCGGCCGCGCGGGTCTATCTCGCACGGCGGCGCGCCGTTATTTGCTGACGCTGCGTGAACTCGGTTACGTGGATACCGACGGCAAGCTGTTCTGGCTCGCGCCGCGCGTCTTGCGGCTCGGGCAGTCGTATCTGGATTCGGCGCGCTTGCCGCGCACCGTGCAGCCGTTCCTCCAACGCATTACCGCAACCGTGCAGGAAACCGCGCTGGTCGCGATTCTCGACGAACACGACGTGGTGTACGTTGCGCGCAACGGCGTGAACCGGGCGATGGCGGTGGGCTTCGTGCTCGGCTCGCGCGCGCCGGCGCCGTTGTCGTCGGCGGGACTGGTTCTGCTGGCGTTCCAGGCGCCGGAGAGCATCGAGCAGTGGCTGGCGTCGTATCCGATCAAGGTATTCACGCCCCACACCTATTCGACGATCGACCAGTTGCGCGATGTGCTCGGCGAAATTCGCCGCAATGGCTACGTGGTCACCGACCAGCAATTGGAGTTGGGCGTGCGCGGCGTCGCGGTGCCGCTGCGCGACCGGCATGGTTCGGTGGTCGCGGCCATTAGTGTCAGCATGCCGATCGGACAGGAGTCGGCCAATGCCGCGCTACACCGCGTGTTGCCGACTCTTTTGGAGAACGCCAGCCTGCTGCGCAACCTCGTTTGAGACGGTCTAGGTGAATCCCCTGGTATGGGGTGTTTAATGAGTGAAAGCGGGTCGAAAGCAAGCTGTCTCCCGGAAAATACATATCGAGTTTTGGGCATGACAAACCGCCTACACTGGGTAATACTCTCCCGCGGGGAGCGGGAAGGCGCCTCAAGCCCTGTCTGCTTCACCGTGCAGCTTATTCATTCACATTGACTCAGTCGTCCAGGTTTGGGGAACAACACATGAAAAAAGTTATCGTCTCGCTCGCAGCCGCTTCGATCGCGCTGGTTTCTGTTCAAGCTTTCGCACAAGCGTCGGACGCAGCACCGGCTGCTGCAGCAAGCGCGCCGAAGAAGCATCACGTCAAGAAGCTGAAGACGCACGGCAAGCGCGCTCCGGTTTCGGCAGCCGCTTCGGCAGCTGGCACGAACGACAAGGGCACGCAAAACTAAGCTGCCGCCCGATTCTTCGGGCCAGCTTCACCGGTCGATCGCACGGCGCCGCTTGCCGGCGAGTGCAGCACGATCCGGTTGAAGGCGTTGCAAGCAAAAAGGCCAGAGCACGAGCTCTGGCCTTTTTGCATTTGAGACAGCTTTGTTGCGGTGATCAGCCGGCAAGGCCGCGTTTGATGACTTCGTTCAGCAGACCGGTCATGCCTTCGGGGTGAGTTGCGGCGCGCTCTTTCAGTTCGGTCACCAGATCGCCGTTCAGCTTGCACGCAAACGCGACGAGGCCCTGCGCCTGATCGAGCTTGCGCTGTTCGCGGCGATCGAGCTTCGGTTCGGCCGCGGCGGCTTTGCCGAAACGGTCGGCGGTCGACAGCTTCATTGCGTTGTTCAGCTTGAGTGCCTTGTTCTTTTCAAGGTCGGTTTTTTTCATCGCCATTCGGAAGGCCTCTGCCAGATAAGTAATCCCGCATTGTACGCACCGCGCCGGACGTCGCGCGAGCGCGCGGCGTTTGGGTTCCGCGCGCACGGTTGGCACGCGTATTCGAACCCGGGATGAAAGTCGATTTAGGTTCGCACGGACTGGCCCGGCGCGGCAGCCACGCTGTCCATCAGCGCGCGCATTCTTTGCCAGTGCGTGCCTTCCCAGAACACGCGGCGGCACACATCGCAGGTAACGAATTGCGCATGCCGTTCCAGCACGCCGTCGGGCGCACGGGTGCCGACTTCTTCCTTGGGAATGCGCCGCAGCGGCACATTGCACATCAGGCATAAGCGGAACGGTTGCGCGCTGCCGGCCAGATCAAGCCGTTCAAACACTTCGCGCAATTGTTCGCGCGGCCTGAGCGTGCGAATGTAGCAGCCATGCGTGATGCTGCGGCGTTTCAATAACTCACGGTCGCGTGTCAGGACGATGCGCTGCTGCGCGGCGGCGAGCGCTTCGATGTCGGCGTCGGGGTAGTGGTTGTCGTATAGCGTATCGAAGCCGGCGAGCCGCAGAAGCGGCGCGAGACCGCCCAGATGCGCGTCGGCGATGAAACGCACCACGCGCAGCGGACGTTCGCGCACGCGCAGGAGCGGCTGGATATCGAGCGCTTCAAACTTCGGATAGACGGCTACGCGATCGCCGTCCGCAAGAGGATGATTGAAACCGACCGACTCGCCGTTGACCAGAATCAGTTCGACCTCGGTATGCGGCACGCCGAGCGCTTCGATCATGTGCTTTGCGGTGGCGCCCGGCGCGCAGGCGTAGGTGAACGCGCGCCGGCGCAGCGGCCGGGCGAGAAAATCGTTCAGCTCCTCGTAGAAGCGGAATGTCGCGGTCACCATCACCGCAGTATCGCACCGTGTTTCTTTGTGCGCTGTCCTGCACGTGTCGCATGGGTGTGTTTTACTTCCAGTTCTTTAGAAGACGGAGCGACAGATGGACATCGGTTTTATCGGTCTCGGCGAGATGGGCGCCGCGATGGTTGCAAACATGTTGAAAGCTGGGCATCAGGTGCGCGTGTGGAACCGCTCACCGGAGCGCGCGCAGCCGCTCGCCGACGCAGGCGCGCGGGTCGTCGCGACGCCGGCCGAAGCGTTTGCGGGCGACGCCGTGTTCTCCATGCTCGCCGACGATAGCGCCTTGCGCGAGGTCATCACCGCTTCGTTGCTGGAACACGCTCCGCGCGGGCTGATCCACGTGAACATGGCGACGATCTCGGTGGCGCTGGCCGAAGAACTGGCGACGGCGCACGCGTCGCGCGGCGTCAACTACGTCGCCGCGCCGGTGTTGGGCCGGCCCGACGTCGCGGCGGCGGGCAAGCTGACGATCGTGGCGGGCGGGCCGGCTGAATCGATCGACCGCGTGCAGCCGATTTTCGACGTGATCGGCCAGAAGACCTGGCGCATCGGTTCGCTGCCGCAGCAGGCGAACGTCATGAAACTCGCCGCCAACTTCATGCTCGGCGCGGCCGTCGAAACGCTCGGCGAAGCGGCCACGCTGGTGACCGGGCACGGCGTCGCCATGCAGGATTTCCTCGATGTGATCACGAGCGGCCTGTTCCCGGGGCCGGTCTATTCCGGCTACGGCAAGCTGATCGCGGAGCAGCGCTACGAGCCTGCGCTGTTCAAGGCGCGCCTCGGTCTGAAAGACATTCGCCTCGCGCTGGCTGCTGCCGACGCCGTGACGACGCCGCTGCCGATCGCCAGCGTGGTGCGCGACAGCCTGATCGAAGCCGTGGCCCATGGCGACGGCGAGAAGGATTTCGCTGTGCTGGGCCAGGTCGCCGCGCGGCGAGCCGGGCGCTAAAAGCTAAAAGCTGAAAGCAACTGACCGGCGGCACGGAAGGACGCGGGCGGGCATAATAGCCGCCCGATCCCTTATCCCACCTGATTCCCATGAGTCTGCATACCTGGTGGCTATTCGTCGCCACTGTCTTCGTTGTTTCCGCAATCCCCGGTCCGAACATGCTGCTCGTGATGACGCACGGCGCCCAGCACGGCTTGCGCCGCTCCAGTGCGACCATGGCGGGTTGCCTGTCGGCGCTGGTGCTGATGCTGGCGGTGTCGGCGGCGGGTCTCGGCGTGTTCCTCGAGGCGTGGCCGGCCATGTTCAACGCGCTGCGGATGATCGGCGCCGCTTACCTCGTGTATCTCGGCATCAAGGCGTGGCGCGCGCCGGCTGACGAAGCCGCCGCCGGCAATGCCGACGAGCTCGCCGCGAAGCCCGTGCGCTCGCGCTTCGCGTTGTTTCGCAACGGTTTTCTGGTGGCGGGCAGCAATCCCAAGGCGATCCTGTTCGCCGCGGCGCTGCTGCCGCAATTCATCGACGCCGCGCAGCCCAAGCTGCCGCAGTTCGGCGTGCTCGTCGCCACGTTCGCCGTGATCGAGGTGAGCTGGTATCTGGTGTACGCGGGATTCGGCACGCGCATCGGCGCGAAATTGAAGAGCCGCAGCGTCGCCCGGATGTTCAATCGGCTGACGGGCGGCGTGTTCGTCGGCTTCGGCGCGATGATGGCGCTGGTGCGCCACTGAGCGCGAGCCGCAGCGCCACGTCAACGGAGACGGCAAGACATTTGGCGGATTGTTGCGTATTTGCAACAGAGAGGGTCTACCCTAATTTGCATGTTGCGCCGCACCAAGCGGTTTGCTATAGTTTGTCTTGTCTCCTCCATGTCTCCTCTGATATGGATTCAGCCCGCCAACTTAGGCGGGCTTTTTTTTGCCTCGAATTTCCAGTTCCCCAGAAAAGACAAAGCCGGCTGTCCCTTGCGCAGGGCCGCCGGCTTTGTTGCGTCAGGACCGAACTCAGAACTTGTAGGAGACGGCGAGGAACGAAATGATCGGGTCGGCCTTCAGTTCCGCCTTCGACACGCCCAGTTCCGTGCCGTCCGCCGCCTTGATGATGACCGACGAGGTCGTCTTCAGCGGAATGTAGGTGACCGATGCCACGAGGCCCCAATGATCGGTGATGTTGTACGCAAGGCCCGCGTTGAACACCGGCGCCCAGGACGACGACGCTTTCGCCGACACCTGCGTCTGCCCCGGCTTGCCTGCGCCGGCGGCCAGCACCGCGCCGAGGTTGTTTTGCGTCGACTGGACGAAGTTCTGGCCCAGCTGAACGTCGGAGAACCAGTTATACGACACGCCGATGCCGACAAACGGCCGAAAATGCGCGGTCGGAGCATTGAAGTAGTACTGAAACAGCAGCGCCGGGCTCCATTGGCGCACGCTTTTGACGATCGGGTTGGCTTGCGGATCGCCCAGATCCTGCTGGCCGAGTGCGCCTGCCGGTCCCGGTGGCTTGATGGTGCCGTGCCCATAGATCTTGAAGACCGGCGGCACGCCCGCCACCGTCGTCACGGCGATGTGATCGGTGAGGTAGTGGCTGAAGACCAGGCCGACGGTGTTGGCGCTATTCGTGGACAAACTCGTGCCGGCCGAGGTGAAAGAATTCGGCAGACGCAGCGGCGTGTTGATCGGCGTCGGCGCGACATTGGTGGTGAGCGGCGAGCTCGAATCCTGCGGCATCACGTGAAACCAGCCGAGCACGGCGACGTTGTCGCCCGCATGCTGGGCGTGCGCGCTGGCGGACAGGCAGGCGGCCAGTAACGCGAAATAGATTTTTTTCATCTTGTTCCTCCTGAGGCGCGGCTGAAGCTCATCGCGCGCGGCAAGCGGCGGCGGATTCGCGACCACGCCGGCGCGCTGCATATTCGTTGGGCACCGGCTGCCGCGCGTGACGCTGCGCAGCAGCCGGGACGCGAACGCCACGTTGCGGATTGGCGAGCGCGTGCTGCCTCCGTTACTGGACGAAGGCGCCGATCGTGAAGTACGGTGAGGCCGCGTTGGTCAGATCGAGGTAGCCGAACACGCCACCCGTGAAGATCATCTTTCCGGTCGGCGTGGTGCCGGTGGAAGCGCCCACTTTCGTTGTCGTCACCACGCCCGGCACAGCTTGCGTGAAGTCCAGATTCAGCGCCGTCGCGAGCGATGCCTGCGAGGCGTTGAACGGATCGAGCAGCGTGGCCTCGGTGCCTTCGAGCGCGGTGGTGCGGTAGTCGAACTGGCTATCCACGCCGATGTACTCCCCGTTCTGCGAGTTCACCGTGATCGCGCTTTGCGGCGCCAGAATCGAGATGCCCGACTCGTCGTCGGCGTACGGGCCGAGCGCGCCGTTTTGTGGCACGGTCACCGACGAGTTCGCCGCGCCCGTGCGCACCAGGATCGGCACGAGCTGGTTGCGCAGCTTGCCGACGATCATGTAGCCGCGCGCTTCCGGAGTCGCCGCGAGCGTCGGTTTAGCCTGGCCGAGGAAGTTGTTGGTCTGGAACGCGCCACTGCCGTCCGCCGCCGGCGCAAAGTTGCCGCCCGGCTGCTGACATTTGCCGGCGTTGACGCCGGAGTTGTCGCACTCGGTCCACGTGCCGTCCGCGTTGATCGTGATCTTCGAATCGACCGCGACCGGCGCGAAGTTTTGCGACGGCACCTGGTGATAGCCGAGCTGGTTGTACGTGCCGGCCACGTTCGCGAGATTCGTTTCAATCGACGAGAAGCCGATGAACGGGTAGTACGGAAACTTGGTATCCGGCACGGCGCCCACGCCGAGAATGCCGCCGAACGAAATCTCGGCGCCCGGGATCGTGCCGCCCGCCACGCCTTCGCCGACGAAAATCCGCGCCGGACGATTCGGATCGAGACTCGCGCCGTTCAGGCGGAACGCGCACTGGTTCAGCTTGTTCGTCGGCAGGAGAGTTTCCTGAGTCAGCGTGCCGCTGGCGGACTGGCCCGCGCGCGTCGGGACGACGGTGCCGGTGGTCGCGGGGATCGGCGACTCGATGTAATTCACCTGCCAGGTCATCTTGGTCGTATCGAGTTGCAGCTTCACCAGTTCGCCGTCACCGCCGCCGCCCGTGAACACCGTGCTGTAGTCCAGCGACGCCGGACACAGCCGGACTTCCGTCACCGGTCCGTCGCCTCCGCCGCCACCACCGCATGCCCCCAGCAACGGTGCAGCAAGAGCGAGCACCGAAAGGATTCTCCAATTCATACCGCCTCCAGAATTTTCTCGTTGTGTGTGGCCGGCTCCCAGTCCCGCCACCTTTTTGCTATTTGTCTCTCGCACGACCCACTGCCGGTCCGCTGTGGCTTACTCGCATGACTCATTTGCGTGACTCATTTGCGAGATCTACTTGCTGATCTGCGCTCCGATGCCGAAGTACGGCGCGCTCGAAGCCGTGCTGCTGAGTTGCGACGTCGGCGCTACGCCGCCATTGACGGTCCCTTGAATCTCGATCGCATACAGGCCGCCCGAAGCGATCGCGAGTCCTTGTTGACCGTTGGCCTGCTGGACACCGACCAGTCCCGGACTCGGCAACGCGTAGCCCAGGCCGAAGCCGTCTTCCCCTGCGGAAGTCGACGGATTGATGAAGGTGCCGACGCCGCCCTGGATCAACGCCGCGGTGTACTTGAAGTTGGAGTCGGCGCCCACGTAGCCGCCGTCGAAGCCGCCGGAGGCAAGCGGTGTGGCGGCGGCGAGCATGGCGATGCCGGACTCGTCGTCGACCTTGGCGTCAAGGTGCAGCGGGGGGGTGCCCAGATTCACGGAGCCGGTGCGGATCACGAGCGGCACCGTGGCGCCGTTGATCTGGCCGAGAATCATGTGCGCCGACGCGGACACGCCGCTCGGTTGATTCAGCGGCGGCAGCTTGAGTTGCGTACCGATCTGCGGCGCGTTCTGGCTGTCGAAATAACCGCTGCTGTTGGCGGTCCACGCCGTGCCGGTCGTCAGGCAGCCGCTCGAACTCGGCGTAAAGGCCGCGTTCGCCGGATTGGAGCCCGTGCAGTTGCCGGCCGCGTCGAAGGTTTCGACCGTGTTGGTGGCGGTCGCCGCGTACGAGCCCGACGGCACCAGGTGATACAGCAGACCGTTGTAAGTGCCGGCCAGCTTGGTGACGTCGTTCGTCGTGCTGGCGAAGCCGAGGAACGGATAGAAATCGAAGTGCCGGTTGGGGACTGCGCCGACGTGATCGATGATGCCGGGAATGATGGTCAGCCCGTCGTACTCGACGGTCGCGCCCGGAATGCCGCCACCGGCCACTCCCTGGCCGACCAGGATCATCGGCGGGTTCGGGTTGTTGACGAAGTCGGGCGTCGTGTAGGTCGTGCCGTTGGCAGGCGCGGTGCCGGTGCCTTTGCCGAGAATGAATGCGCAACGCGTTTGCTCCGCGGTCGGCAGCGTGCCGGTCGGCGGATGAATTACCGCGCCGGTAATCTGAGTGCCTTCGCGCGTGATCGTGACATCGGCGCTGGTCAGCGGGATCGGCGACTTGAGCCACTTCAGCGTGTACGTCATCGCCGTTGCGTCGATGTTCAGTTGCACCACTTCGCCGCTACCCGCGCCACCCAGGAAGGTGCTCTTGACGATGTCGGCGGTTGCCGGGCACAACGCCGCTGCGCCGGCGCCCGAGGCGGGCGGACCTTGCACGCCGCAGCTCGCGCCCGAACATTGCGGTGCGTTGATCGCGCCTGGATTGTCGGCCTTACCGCCGCCGCAAGCGATCAGGAATGGGGCTGTGGCAATGGCCAGCGCGAGGCCTCGAGTAATGGCGTGCGACATGCAGCTGTCTCCCTTCATGTAATTGTGCGAGCTAATTTCGCTGCGCGGATAATGGCTGTCAATTGAATGAGCCGTCTAAAAAGACCGATTCAAACAGCGCATTTATTGCCGCCCGCGCACGGCGTGGACATCTGCCAGCCTTTTAAACAAAAAAGGATTTTTCGGCTGGCAGCCGGCAACGTTGCTTCGCCGCACTCCCTTGCCAGGTAAGCCTTCGAGCAAAATGGCTCTATCATCTGCGAACGACCGTTCGCGAAAAAATCCGGAGTTTCCCTATGCGGAAAACTGTGCGCCATACGCCGACATCAGGAATGAATTACCGGGGATTTATCGAGTAGTCCGATTTTATTTTTTAAGAAATACGGGCTACTACTGATTAATCGGGGAGAGGGAATTTTGAGTGGCGCGCATTTAAAACAAAAGGCCGGTCTTTTGCAGACCGGCCTTTCATTTGATTGACGGCGAAATACCGTCCGCAATTGCGAGCTGGATTAGCGTTTCAAGCCGCTTTCCTCAGCGGCGCCGATCGCGAGGTTCATGCACTGGATCGCCGCGCCCGACGCGCCCTTGCCCAGGTTGTCCAGACGCGCGACGGTCACGAAGCGTTCTTCATTGCCGAACACGAACAGGTCGACCCGGTTCGTGTCGTTGTTCGCCTGCACGTCGAAGAAGCCGCTGTCGAGGTTCGCTTCCACGTCGAACGGTGCGACGTGCACGAACGCCTCGCCCGCGTAGTACTCGGCGAACAGCGCCTGCACGTCTTGCGGCGTGGCTTTCTTGGCCAACTGGTTCGGCGAGAAGAAGGTGGTGACCGCCAGACCCTTATAAAAGTCGCCGACGATCGGCGTAAAGATCGGCGCCGACTTCAGGCCCGTATGCGCGGCCATTTCCGGCAGATGCTTGTGCGTGAGACCGAGCGCGTACGGACGCGGGCTCTTGAGCTTGTCGTTGCCGCCGGCTTCGTAGTCGGCAATCATTTTCTTGCCGCCGCCGCTGTAGCCGGTGATCGAGTAAGCGTGCGCGGCGAACTCAGGCGCCACCACGCCGGCTTCGACCAGCGGACGCATGGCGAGCACGAAGGCTGACGCATGGCAGCCCGGCACGGCAATGCGTTTCGCCGTGCGCAGACGCTCGCGTTGCGAGCGGGCCAGTTCGGGCAGGCCGTAAGCCCAGTCGGCGGAGGTGCGGAACGCGGTGCTGGCATCGATCAGGACGGTGCGATCGTTCTCGACCAGCGAAGCGGATTCGCGCGAGGCGACATCCGGCAGGCACAGGAACGTGACGTCCGACGCGTTGATGAGACGACGGCGCTCTTCGAGGTCTTTGCGCTTCGCTTCTTCGATACGCAAGATCTCTACGTCGGCGCGTTGCGACAGGTATTCAAAAATCTTCAGGCCGGTCGTGCCTTCCTGTCCGTCGACAAAAACTTTCGTGCTCATCTCGCTCTCACTGGCTTGCTGGAAACGGGGCGCGACACCGCGCTGGAACGTCATTTTAAGACGTGACGGCGCCGGGCGTGCAAAAGGGGTGAAAAAGGGGTGAAAAAGGGGTGAAAAAACGACGATGCGCGCCGAACATGACATCGGCGTGACCCATTGTGAGGCAGATGCAAGCCGATGCCGGCCGGATCGCGGCAGTCCGCGCGTTAGCGCGCCCCGGCGATCCAGCGCGCCGTGACCGCGGCTACGCGTGCGCCGAACATCCGCGCCGTTTCGAGATCACCGGGCGGCGGTGCTTCTTCCGGCGAAGCGTCGGCCGGTGACTGCGTGAGCAGGCCGGTCGAGCCGCCCACATAGTTCAGGTCGTTGCGGGTCGCCGCCTTGGTGTTGGACGGCATCATGCCGGTGCCCGCCCAGATCATGCCGTGCTGCATGGCCAGCGTGACGAAGTACTGGATCGTCGAGAACTTGTCGCCGTTCATGGTAGCGGAGTTGGTGAAGCCGGCCGCGATCTTGTCCTTCCACGCCTGCTCGAGCCACGGCTTCGAGCTTGCATCGGCGAATTTCTTGAAGTCGGCGGAGGGGCCGCCCATGTAGGTCGGCGCACCGAAGATGATGGCGTCGGCGGCGGCCAGTTCGGCCCAGGCTGCATCGTCGATCTCGCCGACCGGCATCAGTTTCGCGTCCGCGCCGGCTTCGAGGGCGCCCGCCAGTACGGACTCGGCGGCCTTCTTCGTGTGGCCGTAGCCGCTGTGATAAACGATGACGATCTTCGA
This sequence comes from Paraburkholderia phytofirmans, assembly GCF_046028095.1. Classification (GTDB taxonomy): domain Bacteria; phylum Pseudomonadota; class Gammaproteobacteria; order Burkholderiales; family Burkholderiaceae; genus Paraburkholderia; species Paraburkholderia phytofirmans_A. The sequence goes on along the minus strand of NZ_JAQQDJ010000001.1, from coordinate 23,027 downwards.
CATGAGACGCTCCAGCAAAGTGAAAAGACGATGGGTCGGGCACGGTCGTGGTGCGCACCTGCAGCGGCGCGCCGGCGTCGAGCACGTCGCACACGGCCGCGCCGCACATTAGCGTGCGCGGATGACAGGAATCTCCGCGTGGGCGGCAATAGGACGCAAGCCGTACGCCAGCCCGCGCCGGCGCGGTTTGCATGCGCCCCGCTGCGCTGTGCCGCGATACGCGAAATCAACGCCCGTAATTGACCACCATCCGCGCAAAGCCGAGCGTGGCGGTGCCGATCTCATGATCGAACATCAGCGCGGGACGGCCTTGCGCGAGACGCAGGTCGACGGTGCTGAGCGCATAAACGGTAATGACGTAGCGATGCGGTTTGCCCGGCGGCGGACAGGGCCCGCCATAGCCGTCGGTATCGAAGTCGTTGCGCGCCTCCACCGCACCAAGTTTGCTGAGGAAACCGGAAGAACTCGCATTCTCCGGCAAGCTGGTGACGGTCGCCGGAATGCCGGCCACCGACCAGTGCCACCAGCCGCGGCCCGGCGCATCCTGATCGAACATGGTGACCGCGAAGCCGCGCGTGCCGGGCGGCGCGTCGTGCCAGGAAAGTTGCGGTGAGCGGTTGCCGCCTTTGCAGTCGTCCTGATTGAAAACCTGAGCGTCCGCTACGGTGCCGCCCGCGCGGAAGCTGGCGCTCGTCAGCGCAAACGCGCCTTCGGCAAGAGCATGAGGCCCGTGCGCAGCCAATAGGGCGAGACCCAGCATGGCGCAGGGGAACGACGGCAGACGGCGGAACGGCGAAGCAATCGAAACAACCAGGCAACGCGAGCGCATGTGCCGGTTCTCCTGTGAGGGCGCGAGGCGGTTGTCCTCGCGATGGTTATTGTCCCTATTTTGTGCCTCAAGGTCGATTCAAGTCTAACATTAGCTCTACGACGCATCATTGTCGCGGTCCGCTGGAATTTGCGGACCAGAATCGGCTATAGTCGGAGGAATTTTCCGCGCGGAGACAGCCCGCGCCCTCACCCGTTTCAGAAGCAAGAATACATAAGACATGTCGGAAGTTTTGCAGAGTGGTTTATCTGTCGAGGGGAGGGCAATGCAAGATCCAGTCAGGGTTGTGGTGGCTGACGACCATCCGGTTATTCTGTTCGGCGCCGAGCAGGCTTTGCTCAAGTTTCCTGGTTTGCAGGTCGTCGCGCGTGCGCGACAGTCAACCGAATTGATCAAAGTGCTGCAAACCATTGCCTGCGACGTGCTCGTCACGGATCTGGCAATGCCAGGCGGTCAATACGGCGACGGTTTGCCGCTGATCGGTTATCTGCGCCGCAATTTCCCGAAGCTTCCCATCGTCGTCCTGACGATGCTCGAGAACGCCGCGTTGCTCAAGCGGCTGAGCGAACTTGGCGTGACATCCGTCGTCAACAAGTCGGACGATCTCAGCCACATTGGGCTCGCGGTGCAGCACGTCAGCCGCAACCTCGAATATATGAGCCCGTCGGTGAAAGCGTCGCTCGATACATTGCGCATGAATGCCGGCGGTAAGAACGACGAAGTCATGCTGTCGAAGCGCGAGCTGGAAGTGGTGCGCCTGTTCGTGTCGGGCATGACGATCAAGGAGATTTCGGAGCACCTCAACCGCAGCATCAAGACCATCAGCACGCAGAAGAACACCGCCATGCGCAAGCTCGGCATCGAACGGGATTCCGAGTTGTTCCAGTACGCGCAGAGCAATGGCTTGCTGAACCTGTCGTCGCATTCAACCGAAGACACTAGCGGAGCGTCTTAAGGTCGCACGCAAGGCTTAAGGCAAAAATAGAAAAGGGCGCCTGTCGATAAGACGGGCGCCCTTTTTATTCGAACCGCGCGAGGCGGCGACGCTTACTGCGGCGTCGAGGTTGCGCCGCCGTGCGCAGCCGACCACTCAGCCGGTGCGTGCAGGAATTTTTCCACTTCGTCGAGCGTCCTGGTGTCGAAGTACTTGTTTCCCTTCGCGACGCGCAACACGTCCCACCACGTGGCGAGCGCGTGCAGATCGACGTCGATGTCTTTCAGCACCGACACGCTTTCCTTGAAGATGTTGTAGTGGAACAGCACGAAGCAGTGGTTCACCGTGGCGCCGGCGGTGCGCAGCGCGTTGATGAAGTTGATCTTGCTGCGGCTGTCCGTGGTCAGGTCTTCGACCAGCAGCACGCGTTGACCTTCGGTCAGCAGGCCTTCGATCTGCGCGTTACGGCCGAAACCCTTCGGCTTCTTGCGCACGTATTGCATCGGCACCATCAGGCGATCGGAGAGCCATGCCGCGAACGGGATGCCGGCGGTTTCGCCACCGGCGACCGCGTCGATCTGCTCATAGCCGACGTCGCGCAGAATCGTGGTCTCGGCCATTTCCATCAGGCCGCGGCGCACGCGCGGATACGAGATCAGCTTGCGGCAGTCGATATAAACCGGGCTCGCCCAGCCGGACGTGAAAATGTACGGTTTCTCCGCGTTAAAGTGCACGGCTTGCACTTCGAGCAGCATTTTGGCGGTCGTGTCGGAGATCGTCTGGCGATCGAAGCCTGTCATGGGCGGATCCTTGGGTGTGAGCGGGGAGAAGCGGGCGCGGGGCCCGGTGGCGCAGCAAGCGTGGTATTCCGCGCCATGTTGGGCGGAATACGCGGCCGGTCAGTGGAGTGCAGGCCGGTTTTTGCTGCGCGCGTAGGCCGACATTTTACCCGAAACGGACCCTTCCGAGGAGGCCGTCGTGCGTGGCCGCGGCGAATGACGGTCATAACGGACGCATCGGGCGAGCTGGCCACGGACTGAAGCGTTGCGCCGGGCGCTCGCCTCGATGAGTACTTTTTGGTTCGCTTGTGGGCCGCTGGGGGCACCTTTACACTCACGCGAATTTCTCGGGCGCTTGCCGCCGTTGCCGCCCATTCGACCTACGGATTGCTTTCAATGAACGTCGCTCCTTCCGCCACCGACCCCCGCGAATCCGTGAGAAATGGCTATGCCGGCCGCGCGTTGATCGCCTCGGTGCTCGGCTACGCGATGGACGGCTTCGATCTGCTGATCCTCGGCTTCATGCTGCCGGTGATTGCCGCCGATTTGCATCTGAGCTCCACGCAGGCGGGCTCGCTCGTCACCTGGACGCTGATCGGCGCGGTGGCGGGCGGGGTGATCTTCGGCGTGCTGATCGACTATTTCGGCCGCGTGCGCATGCTGACGTGGACGATCCTGATCTTCGCCGTGTTCACCGGCTTGTGCGCGCTTGCGCAAGGCTATGCCGATCTGCTGGCCTACCGGACCATTGCCGGAATCGGGCTCGGCGGCGAGTTCGGCATCGGTATGACGCTGGTGGCCGAAGCATGGCCGGCGTCGCAGCGGGCGCGCGTGTCGTCGTATGTCGGCTTGGGATGGCAGCTCGGCGTGCTGGCGGCGGCATTGCTGACCCCGCTGCTGTTGCCGGTGATCGGCTGGCGCGGCATGTTCGCGCTCGGGCTGTTGCCGGCCGTGGTGTCGTTCTTCGTGCGGCGCCGCGTCGAAGAACCGGCGCTCTTCACCGAGCGCGTGGCGCGCGGCATGCGCAAACTGCCGCTGAAATTACTGGTGGCGGACGGCCGCACCACGCGGGCAAGCATCGGCGTGGCGATTCTCTGTTCGGTCCAGAACTTCGGCTACTACGGTCTGATGATCTGGCTGCCGAGCTATCTGTCGAAAACCTTCGGCTATTCGCTGACCAAATCCGGACTGTGGACCGCCGCGACGATTCTAGGCATGGCGTGCGGCATCTGGCTGTTCGGCATCGCCGCCGACCGCTTCGGCCGCAAGCCGACTTTTCTGTTCTATCAGGTGGGCGCGCTGGTGATGGTGTTCGTCTACGCGCACTTGAGCACACCGATCGCTTTGCTGATCGGCGGCGCGGCGATGGGCGTGTTCGTCAACGGCATGATTGGCGGTTACGGCGCGCTGATCTCCGAGCTTTACCCGACCGATGCGCGCGCCACTGCGCAGAACGTGCTGTTCAATGCCGGCCGCGCGGTGGGCGGTTTTGGACCGGTGGTGGTGGGCGCCTTGGCCGCACGCTATTCGTTCGGCGCGGCGCTCGCTTTGCTCGCGTCGATCTACCTGTTCGACATCTTCGCAACACTTTTCCTGATTCCAGAACGACGCGGCGCCGAGCTCGAGTGAGTGCGAACGGCGTGTCCATGACCTGCGGATGACAAGCCGCAAGAAGCCCGTCGAATGCGGCGCCGCAGCATTGCCGGCGCGCTGTTTCGCCGATGGTGAGCATGGTTAACCAGTCAGTGCATCGTCTCATTCGGGGTGTACACTAACCGACCCGCGAAGCACTCCGCATCGTCCTGTCCTCCGGCGAGGTTCGACGCGGCGCCCAACCGGCGCAAGCGAAAACCGCCTCAATCGATTATCCATTCGATAGATGCACGCGACGCTGACGGTGCGGTGTGCCGGGCCCAATTACTTACGTCTCGCAGGCCAAAAAATGGACGAACAACTTAAGCAAAGCGCTCTCGCATACCACCAGAATCCGAAACCCGGCAAGATTTCGGTCACGCCCACCAAGCCGCTATCGAACCAGCTCGATCTGTCGCTGGCGTACTCGCCGGGCGTCGCCGCGGCCTGTATGGCGATCTACGACGAGCCGCTCGACGCGCAGAAGTACACCTCGCGCGGCAACCTGGTCGGCGTGATCACGAACGGCACGGCCGTGCTCGGTCTCGGCAACATCGGACCGCTCGCCGCGAAGCCGGTGATGGAAGGCAAGGGCTGTCTCTTCAAGAAGTTCGCGGGCATCGACGTGTTCGACATCGAACTCGCCGAGTCCGATCCTGACAAGCTGGTCGAAGCCATCGCGATGCTCGAGCCGACGCTCGGCGGCATCAACCTCGAAGACATCAAGGCGCCCGAGTGCTTCTACATCGAGAAGAAGCTGCGCGAGCGTATGAAGATTCCGGTCTTCCACGACGATCAGCACGGCACCGCGATCATCGCTTCGGCGGCGATCCTGAACGGCCTGAAAGTAGTCGGCAAGAAGCTCGACGAAGTGAAGCTGGTTTGTTCGGGCGCGGGTGCGGCGGCAATCGCCTGTCTGGACCTGCTGGTGAATCTGGGCCTGTCGAAGAAGAACGTGCTCGTCACCGACTCCAAGGGCGTGATCTACGAAGGCCGTGGCAACCTCGATCCGTCGAAGGAACGCTACGCGGCGAACACCGAAGCACGTACGCTTGCCGACGCGATCCGCGGCGCTGATGTGTTCCTCGGTTGCTCGAGCGCAGGCGTGCTGAAGCCGGAGATGGTCGCCGAAATGGGCACGCAGCCGCTGATTCTCGCGCTGGCGAACCCGGAACCGGAAATCCGCCCGGAAGACGCCAAGAAGGTTCGCCCGGACTGCATCATCGCGACTGGCCGTTCGGACTATCCGAACCAGGTCAACAACGTGCTGTGCTTCCCGTTTATCTTCCGCGGCGCGCTGGATGTCGGCGCGACCACGATCACGGAAGAAATGAAGCTCGCCTGCGTGCGCGCCATCGCCGAACTCGCGGAAGAAACCGATCAGGGCGATGAAGTCGCGAAGGCGTACGAAGGTCACTCGCTGGAATTCGGTCCCGAGTATCTGATTCCGAAGCCGTTCGATCCGCGTCTGATCATCAAGATCGCGCCGGCCGTCGCGCAAGCCGCGATGGATTCGGGCGTGGCGACCCGTCCGATCAAGGACATGGACGCGTATCGCGAAGAACTCGGCACGACGGTGTATCGCACGGGCATGGTGATGCGTCCGGTGTTCGCAGCCGCGAAGTCGGAGCCGGCGCGTATCGTGTTCGCCGAAGGTGAAGACGAGCGCGTGCTGCGCGCCGCGCAATTCGTGCTGCTGGAAAAGATCGCCAAGCCGATTCTGGTGGGTCGTCCGTCGGTGATCGAGATGCGTCTGAAGAAGATGGGCTCGAAGCTCAAGTGCGGCGACGACTTCGAAATCGTCGATCCGGAAGACGATCCGCGCTATCAGCAATCCTGGCAGGCATACCACGAACTTGGCGCGCGTGAAGGCGTGACGCCGGACGTGGCGAAGGCCGCGATGCGCAAGTTCAACACGCTGATCGGCGCGATCCTCGTGCGCCTCGGCGAAGCGGACGGCATGATCTGCGGCATGATCGGCCAGTACCACGCGCATCTGAAGTTCATCGAGCAGGTGCTGGGCAAGGCGGACAACGTGCAGAACTTCGCCGCGATGAATCTGCTCATGTTGCCGGGCCGCAATCTGTTCATCTGCGATACGTACGTGAACGAAACGCCGACCGCGGAGCAACTCGCCGATATGACGATGCTGGCCGCGGGTGAGATGGAGAAGTTCGGTATCACGCCGAAGGTGGCGTTGCTGTCGAACTCGAACTTCGGCAGCGCGCCGTCGTCGTCGTCGCAACGCATGGCTGCGGCTCGCAAACTGATTGTCGAACGTGCGCCCTCGCTCGAGATCGACGGTGAGATGCATGGCGATGCCGCACTGTCGGAAGTGGTGCGCAAGGCTGCGTTCCCGGGCACGACGCTGAGCGGTGAAGCCAACCTGCTGATCATGCCGAATGTGGAAGCGGCGAACATCACGTACAACCTGCTGAAGATGATCGGCGGCGAAGGCGTGACGGTCGGCCCGTTCCTGCTGGGCGCGGAAAAGCCGGTGCACATCCTGACGCCGGCTGCGACCGTGCGCCGGATCATCAACATGACGGCAGTGGCTTCGGCCAACGCACGCAAGGCGGTGAACGCGAAGTAATGCGGACGCTTTGAGAATCGGAGCGGCGCCTCGTCGACGCGCGCGCGACGAATCTGCGAAAAGGCCATGGATGTCGTGTCCGTGGCTTTTTTATTGACACACGCTGTCGTTGCACCAGCGTCACGCGTCACGTTTCACAGCGCAGCAAGTAAAAAAGGCGACTGTCCGCGAGGACAGCCGCCTTTCTGTTTTCAGGCCGGCGAGCCGGTCAAGCCATTCCGATCACGCCGCGTGTTGCGTCTTGCCGGCCTCAGGCGAGCGCCACCGCGCAAGCAACTCGTTCCATTTGACGCGCACGCCCTTCAGGTTGTTTTCCTTCACGTGACCATAGCCGCGAATGCCGTCCGGCAGATTCGCCAGTTCGACGGCCAACTCACGCTTCTGCGTAGTCAGGCCGGCGATCAGTTCACGCACCAGCGCTTCATACTCGCCGATCAACGCACGTTCGGTGCGACGCTCTTCCGTCTTGCCGAACACATCGAGCGCTGTGCCGCGGAGGAACTTGAAGCGTGCCAGCACGTGCATCGCGCTGAAAACCCAAGGACCGTACTTCTTCTTCACCAGATGACCCTTGGCATCTTTCTTCGAGAACGTCGGCGGCGCGAGGTGAATGTGCAGCTTCCAGTCGCCTTCGAAATTCGCCTTCAGCTTTTCGATGAACGCCGGATCGCTGTACAGACGCGCGACTTCGTACTCGTCCTTGTAGGCCATCAGCTTGTGCAGGTTCTTCGCGACCGCTTCGGTCAACGGCAACTGGCCGTCGATCGAATCGAGCGCCGACTCCGCTGCACGCACTTGCGACACCAGCGCGCGATAACGGTCGGCATACGCGCTGTTCTGCCACGCGGTCAGATACTCGGCGCGTTTGTCGATCAGCGTGTCGAGCGCCTTCGGCGTGTGCAGCGAGATGATCTTGCTGCTCGTAGTTTCCGCAGCCGCACCCCGTCCTTGCGATTGCGCGAGCTTGCGAACGCCGGCCAGATCGTGCGCGGCACGGCGGCCCCACTCGAATGCCGCACGGTTTTTCTCGACCTGCACGTTGTTCAACTCGATGGCGCGCATCAGCGACTGATACGTGAGCGGCACCCAGCCGCGTTGCCATGCATAGCCGAGCACGAACGGGTTCGTATAGATCGCGTCGCCGAGCAGCGCGACCGCGAAGTGATTCGCGTCGACCGTATCGACACCGTCGTCGCCGGCGGCGGCGCGCACGTCGGCTTCCGTGCTGCTGCCCGGGAAGCGCCAGTTCGGGTTCTTGATGAGTTCGGCGGTCGGCGTATGCGCGCTGTTCAACACCACGCGCGTGCGGCCCGCCTGCATACGCGACACGCATTCGTCGCTGGCCGTGACGATCGCGTCGCAGCCGATCACGAGACTCGCTTCGCCCATGGCGATACGGGTCGCGTGGATGTCGGCCGGATTCTTCGCGATCTGCACGTGGCTCATCACGGCGCCGCCTTTCTGTGCAAGGCCGGTGACGTCGAGCACGGTAACGCCCTTGTTCTCCAGATGCGCGGCCATGCCGAGCAGCGCGCCGATCGTCACGACACCCGTGCCGCCGACGCCTGTTACCAGCACGCCGTACGGCCGCTCCATGGAAGGCAAGTCGGGTTCCGGCACCGGCGGCATCGCGTCGCCGGCAAGACCGGAAGCGGCCTTCGGCTTGCGCAACTGACCGCCTTCAACCGAGACGAAGCTCGGGCAGAAACCGTTCACGCACGAGAAGTCCTTGTTGCAGGTGGACTGATTGATCTGGCGTTTCGTGCCGTACTCGGTGTCGAGCGGCTCGACCGACAGGCAGTTCGACTTCACCGAGCAATCGCCGCAGCCTTCGCACACCGCCTCGTTGATCACGACGCGGCGTGCCGGGTCCGGATACGTGCCGCGTTTCCTGCGGCGGCGTTTCTCCGTCGCGCAAGTCTGGTCGTAAATCAGGATCGTCGTGCCGGACACTTCGCGCAGTTGGCGTTGCACCTCGTCGAGCTTGTCGCGATGGTGAATGTCGATGCCCGGCGCGAGGCCGACGTTCGCCGAGTACTTCTCCGGCTCGTCGGTGACGATCACGATTTTCGTCGCGCCTTCGGCAGCGAGTTGATGCGTGATCTGCGGCACGGTCAGCACGCCGTCGACCGGCTGGCCGCCAGTCATGGCGACCGCGTCGTTATAGAGAATCTTGTAAGTGATGTTGGCCTTCGACGCGATCGCCGCGCGAATCGCCAGCAGCCCTGAGTGGAAGTAGGTGCCGTCGCCGAGATTGGCGAACACGTGCTTGTCGTTGCTGAACGGCGCCTGGCCGATCCACGCGACGCCTTCGCCGCCCATCTGGCTGAAGGTGCTGGTGCTGCGGTCCATCCACACTGTCATGTAATGGCAGCCGATGCCGGCCATGGCGCGTGAGCCTTCCGGCACGTTGGTCGACGTGTTGTGCGGACAGCCCGAGCAGAACCACGGCTTGCGTTCGGCTTCGACGCGCGGCCGTGCCAGCGCCTTTTCCTTCGCTTCGATCACGGCGATACGCGTGGCAATGCGGGCGCGGACATCGGACGGCAAGTCGAACTTGTCGAGCCGCGTGGCGATCGCCTTGGCGATGATCGCCGGTGAAAGTTCGTAGTGCGCCGGCAGCAGCCAGTTGCCCATCGGCACCGACCATTCGCCGCCCGCGCCGTCTTTCTCGTCGAACTTGCCGAACACACGCGGACGTTGCGCGTCGGGCCAGTTGTACAGTTCTTCCTTGATCGCGTATTCGAGAATCTGGCGCTTTTCCTCGACCACCAGAATTTCGTCGAGGCCGCGCGCGAAGGCCTGCGCGCCTTGCGCTTCGAGCGGCCACACGCAGCCGACCTTGTACAGACGGATGCCGATGCGCGAACAGGTTTCGTCATCGAGACCGAGGTCGGTCAGCGCTTGACGCACGTCGAGATACGCCTTGCCGCCGGTCATGATGCCGAAGCGTGCATGCGGCGAATCGATTTCGACGCGGTCGAGCTTGTTGGCGCGCACGTAGGCGAGCGCCGCGTACCATTTGTAGTCCAGCAGACGCGCTTCCTGCACCAGCGGCGGATCTGGCCAGCGAATATTCAGGCCGCCCTCGGGCATCGCGAAGTCTTCCGGCAGGATGATCTTCGTGCGATGCGGATCGATGTCGACCGATGCCGACGACTCGACCACATCGGTCACGCATTTCATCGCGACCCACAGGCCGGAATAGCGGCTCATCGCCCAGCCGTGCAGACCGAAGTCGAGATATTCCTGCACGTTCGACGGGAACAGAACCGGCAGGCCGCACGCCTTGAAAATGTGCTCGGACTGGTGCGCGAGGGTGGACGATTTCGCGGCGTGGTCGTCGCCGGCAAGGACGAGAACGCCGCCGTTGCGCGCCGAACCAGCCGAGTTGCCGTGCTTGAAGACGTCGCCGGAACGGTCGACGCCTGGGCCTTTGCCGTACCACATCGAGAACACGCCGTCGTATTTGGCGCTCGGGTACAGGTTGACTTGCTGCGAACCCCAGACGGCGGTAGCCGCGAGGTCTTCGTTGACGCCTGGCTGGAAAACGACCTGATGCGCGGCGAGATGCTGTTTCGCCTTCCACAAGGATTGGTCGAGTCCGCCGAGTGGCGATCCACGGTAACCGGAGATAAAGCCGGCGGTGTTGAGCCCGGCGGCCCGGTCGCGTTCCTGCTGCAGCATCGGCAGACGCACCAGCGCCTGGATGCCGCTCATGTACGCGCGGCCGCGTTCGAGGGTGTATTTGTCGTCGAGCGTGACGGAAGATAGCGCGGCTTCGAGCGAGGCTCGCTGACCTGCGTCTAGCGGGGCGTTCATTATGTGTACTCCTCCAACCAGTTTGGGATCACCAAAACTTTTTTGGGCCGCGGCATCTTGTGAATGCGTAGGGCCGGGGCCGTCATATTGACGTGTTTTAAGTGATGGTAGCACTGGTGGAAACCCGCCGCAGCTTAGGAAGAACGAGGCTTCCGCTTTTGTCGCGAATCTCGGCGTGCATGCTCGCTTCTCGCCGCGCACTGCTCTGGCGACCGCCTGTAACAAGCTGTAAAAACTACAAATCTGCGGAACCGCGCTCGAAATGTCTGTCTAACCCCCACCTGTGAGCAATGTCCGCGCAACGCTCCGCATTCGGCGGAGCTTCACGACAACAGGGCAGTTAGAAAAGGAGTACGCATGAACACTAGAAACATCCAGACCTTCCTGATGGTTTCGGCAGCATTTTTCGCCATGAGCGCACCGGTGCGCTCGAATTCGGGCAGTGCAGGGGCACTGTCGAACGCGGTAACCCGTACGGCGCAGGTCGCGCCCGCACGCATTGCCATGAACCGCGTCACGCGATCCGTTAAGTCCGGCGAGGAAGACCAGAATTCGTGATGCGCCGTGCATGCGGTGTGTCGGTTGAATAACCAGCCGTTGTCCGACCAAGGTTTTGCTTGAGACAACGGCGCCAATGAAAAAGGGCGAGGATCGCGAGATCTTCGCCCTTTTTTATTTGGGTCTACGCATCCGCTCTCGTGAAGCGGCGCAGGCCGTCAGGCTTTGTCTTGCACCACACCACGGCGAATCTGATCCAGTTCGATCGATTCGAACAGTGCCTTGAAGTTGCCCTCGCCGAAGCCCTGATTGCCCTTGCGCTGAATGATCTCGAAGAAAATCGGGCCGATCTGGTTTTCGGTGAAAATCTGCAGTAGCAAATCTTCGGGCGCGCCATCGATCAGAATCTTGCGTTTGCGCAGTTCGTCGAGCGGCTCGCCGTGATTCTGCACGCGGCGATCAACCAGCTCGTAATACGTGTCGATCGTGTCGAGCAGCGAGATATTCGATGCGCGCAAGCCGTCCACCGTGCGGTAGATGTCGTTGCTGCCGAGGGCAATGTGCTGAATGCCTTCGCCGTGATACGCGTCGAGATATTCCTGAATCTGGCCGGCGGTTTCCGAACCTTCTTCATTGATCGGGATGCGGATCTTGCCGCACGGCGAGGTCATCGCCTTTGACTTCACGCCCGTCACCTTGCCTTCGATGTCGAAATAACGCACTTCGCGGAAGTTGAACAGACGTTCGTAGAACTCCGCCCATTCCTGCATCCGGCCGCGATGCACGTTGTGCGTCAGGTGGTCGATGTAGGTCAGGCCGTGTCCGACCGGGTTCGGATTCGCGCCCGCAATGGGTTCGAAGTCGACATCGTAAATGTCGATGTTGCCGATGCTGTTCGGCTCGGCGCCGTTCTTGCCGCGCCAACGGTCGACGAAATAAATCAGCGAGTCGCCAATGCCCTTGATCGCCGGAATGTTCAATTCCATCGGGCCGGTTTTGTTGTCGAAGCCCCAAGCGCCTTTTTCCAGCGCTTCCTTGTACGCCTTAGCGGCGTCCTGAACGCGGAAAGCGATCGCGCAGATCGAAGGGCCGTGCAAACGCGTGAAGCGTTGCGCGAACGAATCCGGCTCGCCGTTGACGATGAAGTTGATTTCCCCTTGGCGGTACAGCGTCACGTCCTTATGACGATGCCGGGCGACGGCGGTGAAGCCCATCTGTTCGAACAGCTTGCCGAGCGCCTTCGGATCCGGCGCGGTGTATTCGATGAACTCGAAGCCGTCGGTGCCGAGCGGATTTTCCCAAGTTGTAACCTGCATTGTCTGTCTCCTGATGGGCGCGAGCCGGATGGGCGATTGCGCGACTGAATGACGCCAGTGTAAAGGCCTGTCTGCGGCGAAAACTTGCGAACTTAAGCGCGCGTCGATACGCTGACGCTAGTTTCTAGCTCAACATTTCGAATGGACGGCAGAAAATGGCCAATATAGAGATAGACGCCATCGACAGGCGGATTCTGGCGATTCTTCAGGAGAACGGCCGGCTGTCGAATCAGGAGATCGCCGAGCGCATCAATCTTTCGCCGAGTCCGTGTCTTCGGCGTATCCGTCGGCTGGAGGAGAGCGGGGTGATCCGCGGCTATGTGGCGCTGCTCGATGCGCAACAGCTCGGGCTCGATTTGCTTGCCTATGTGAATGTGCGACTCGAAAAGCGCGGCGGTCCGGCGCTCAGTTCGCGCGGCGACGCCACGCATGCAGATCTGTTTCGCGCGGCGGTGCAAACGTGGCCGGAAGTGGTGGCATGCCATGCAATGACCGGCGACATGGATTATTTGCTGCGCGTGCAGGTGAAAGACATGGCGCACTTTTCACGCTTCGTGCAGGACCAGTTGCTACATCATCCGTCGGTAATCGACGTGAAATCGAGCTTCTCGCTGGAAAAGTTTAAGGAGACGACCGCACTGCCGATCTTGTGAGGCGAGCGTGGCAGGCGAGGCGAAAGGCAAACAAAAAGGGCAGCCACACGGCTGCCCTTTGTTCTTGCTGAAGCTCAGCGCTCTTAGGCTGCGACAGCCGTCGGCAGGAACGACTCGAACAGCTTCGACGCCTGACGCGCTTGCCGCTTGAGCGCATAGTCGAACACCGCGGCCTGTTCCTGCAGCATTTCCGTGATGATGCTCGATTGATCCGCCGGCGGCAGCGTGAGGTAAGCGTCTGCCTCGCCGTACGCGTATTCGATCTTCATGCCGGCTTTCTTCGCGATGTGCATCATGGTCGAATTGCGCGACAGGCAGTGCATATACAGCATGGTGACGTGCGTATTGCGGCTGCGAATGGCGGCACGCTCGAACAGCTTCGAGCCGATGCCCTGGCCGCGGACGCTTTCCAGCACGGACACGCCGAACTCGGCCGTGCGCTTGTCGCCTTCGGCCGGCAGGTAAGCCAGGTGGCCAACGCCGGTCAACTGCAATTGATCGTTGAAGACGCCGAAGACGGTGTCGCGCTTGAAGTCGATCGCGCGAACATAGTTTTCGATGACGTGGTCTGGCACGATCTGGCCAAAGCGCAGGAGTCGGTCGTCTTGGTCGAGAGAGAGGAAGTGGGTGAGCAGGCGTTCGCGGTCGACTGCGGTGAGTTCGCGGACCAGAGCAGGCGCACGACCGGCTGGCTGCATCAAACGATCGTGCGCGACGATCGGCTCAGCGGCGCGGGGTGTAGTCAAGTTCATGGTCGGGTTCTCCTTTTGGTCGAGCAGCGTGGTGCACCGCAAAAGCAATTTTAGCGGAGATCGACACCGCGTACTAGGGAAAACCCGTACCAATATTTGAGGGGAGTGCCTAAAAAGTTTGCGCCCTATTTTATGCGATTGATTTTAAATAATAAATAAATGAGACGAGCGTTCGTGACACGATGTCGCACATCAGTCACTTTCAGCCATTATTTCGTATGAATATTGTTGCGATGCGGAATCAGGCCGGGTTTGAACCCAATCCGTGGTCCACCATGCCGACCACTTGTTCGGCAAATTCACGGTAACCCATCCGGCCGTCCGGCTTCAGCCAGGTGAAGGTCCAGTTGATCATGCCGAACACCATCATGGTGAGCGCGGTCTGGTTGTCGCGCGTGGCGCGCTCCGGATAGGCGCGCGCCAATTGCCGCGCAAAAGCCGCCACCACGTCACGCTGACGGTTCAGGATCACTTCGCGCTGAGTATCGACCAGATACTTCACGTCGTTCAACAGCGCGACGTGCCGGCTATGCGATGTCTCATACTCCGACAGAAACGCCCGGATCAGCTCGGCGAAGGTTTCCCGCTCCGACAAGCCGCGCCGCTGACTCGCGCCTTCCACCTCCGCGATGATCAGCATCAGCCGCTTGGTGTAACGGTCCAGCAGATCGAACAGGATCGCTTCCTTGCTCGCGTAGTAGTGGTAGAGGCGCGCTTTCGAGGTGCCGCTCGCGGCGGCGAGGTCGGCCATCGAGGTGCTGGGATAGCTGGTCTGGGCGAACTTCGCCGCGGCGAGTTCGAGAATCTGTTCGCGCTGGGTTTCGTGGTCGGGCGCTCGGGTGCGGGCCATAGTCGTCTGTTCTATTAATGTGGACAGGGGGCGAACGCCGCGCACAATTCGAGCGTGCGCCAGGCGCTCGCGTCGCCGCGCAGCTTGATGCGCCGGGTTGCGGCCAGTTCGCGGAAGCGCCACAGCACAACGGTGTCGCTGACCAGGAACCCGAGCTCGGCGGTCATTAATTCAGCGGCAACGCGCGCGGCGGGCTGCCAGTCTTCAGTCACGTGCTCGAGAATCAGCGCGTCCAGTTCCGCGAAGCTGCCGCTCGTAAAAGTATTGTCTCGCCAGCGCCGCGTTTCGCCGTTCGCGTGTTTGACTTCCTGCCATTCGAGCGCGAGCCGGCTGATGCGCAGCACGGAAATCGGCGCGGCGTCCGGCAGCCGCGATTGCAGAACGGCCGGCGCGAACATGCCGACCGAGGTCGCGCGGTCTTTGCGGCTGTGTGCCCACGCGCCCGGATCGGTGAGATCGCGAATCGACAGACGCACTTCGTTCAGACGCTGGGGGTTGTTGCGCAGGTGGTAGCAGACGCGGCGCAGCATCAATTGATCCGATGCGCTTTCGCCGTGCCAGACCACCAGATTTGCTTCGCCGCGCGCGATATTCTCCAGCGCCGCGGCCTGCTCGCGGAATTCCCGCAGGAAATCGCGCTTCGTGTCGGCGCTCACGCGATCCCAGAAGTCCGCGCGCACGTCGGGCGCGTCGTCGACGCCGCGCAGCGGGCCGACCGCGAGATCGTCGCGCAGTGCGTGCACGCGCTCGTCGCGGCCTGCATCGCGCAATGCGGTGCGCAGTGACTCGGCGGCGACGTCGCCGTTGGTGAGGTGGATCGTGCTCATCGGCAGTGGCGTAGGGCGGTTGACAACATTAGGGGCCGCTCACCGACCGGAACAGGTGTCCGGCCGCGAGCGGCCCCTAGTGTAAGCGGATCGCGGACCTGCTGAAAGCGCGACGGGCGTCTTGCGGGGCCTCCTGCCGCACGCGCCTCAACGTTCGTCGTAGCTCACCACCACGCGGTCGCTGATCGGATGGCATTGGCACGTCAGCACGAAACCGTCGCGGATTTCGTGTTCTTCGAGCGTGTAGTTTTTTTCCATCTTCACTTCGCCTTCCAGCACCTTCGCGCGGCAGGTGCAGCAGACGCCGCCCTTGCACGCATAAGGCAGCGCGAGACCGGCGCGCAGGCCGACGTCGAGCACGCTCACGCCCTGATACGGCAGGCGCAGCTTGCGGCGTTTGCCGTCGAGGACGATTTCGAGGTCGGCAGCCGGCGTATCTTCGGTGATTTCGACCGGCGGCACGCCCGCTTGCGGCAGCGGCGAACCGAAACGCTCCACGTGCACCTTTTCCGATGGCACGCCGGCGGCTTTCAGCGCGGCTTCGGCGGCGTCCATCATCGGACCGGGGCCGCAGATGAAGGCTTCGTCGATCGCGTCGGCCGGCAACAGATTCTCGATGAAGGCCGCGCACTTATCCTGATCGAGCACGCCGTTGAACAACTCGACGTCCTGCAGATCGTCGGACAGCACGTGATAGAGCACGAAGCGGTTCATGAAGCGGTTCTTCAGATCCTCGAGCTCTTCCGCGAACATGATCTGATCGACGCTACGGTTGCCGTACACGAGCGTGAAGGTGCTGCGCGGTTCGACTTCGAGCGTCGTCTTGATGATGGCCAGCACCGGCGTGATGCCCGAGCCTCCCGAGAACGCCAGATATTGCTGACCCTGATCGGCGTTCAGATGGGTGAAGAAGCGCCCGTCCGGCGTCATTACGTCGATCGTGTGGCCGGGCTGCAGCGTGTCGAAGGCAAAGTTCGAGAAACGGCCGCCGCGTACGCGCTTGATGCCGATGCGCAGTTCGCCGTCGCGGTCGTAATCGGTGACGCCGACGCAGATCGAATACGAACGGCGCGTTTCCTCACCGTCGATATGCGTCTTCAGCGTGACGAACTGGCCTTGCGTGAACCGGTAGTGGTCGCGCAGATCGGCGGGGACTTCAAAGGCGACCGAAACCGAATCGGCGGTTTCAGGCCGCACTTCGCGGATACGCAGCGGGTGAAATTGCGGAGTGGCCATATCAGTATGGTTTGAAGTAGTCGAAGGGCTCGCGGCAGTCGAGGCAGCGGTACAAGGCTTTGCAGGCGGTCGAGCCGAATTGCGCGAGACGCTCGGTGTGCGCCGAGCCGCAACGCGGGCAGGACGGCGCGGGCAGCGCGCGTGGCACGAAGCGCATCACTTTTTCCTGCACGGGCGCGGGCGAACCGCAATTGCCCGTGGGCGGCGCGATGCCGTAGGCGCGCAGCTTTTCGCGCGCGTCGGCGGTCATCCAGTCGGTCGTCCAGGCCGGCGCGAGCACCGTGGCGATCCGATAGGGCTTGAGTTCCGCCGCGTCGAGCGCATGCGAGACGTCCTCGGCAATCTGCGACATGGCCGGGCAACCGGAGTAGGTCGGCGTGATCACGACTTCGAGCGTGCCGTCGGCGCCGCGCCGCACATCGCGCAAAATGCCGAGCTCGCGAATCGACACCACCGGAATCTCCGGATCGGGCACCGTTTCGAGCACGGCCCATGCGTGTGCGAGGGTGGCGTCGGTCGTTTCGGTCGTGCGGAGGGCTGTCGAAGTCGTCATCGTCGGATTACCAGGTGGCGCCGGGATGCTGGCGCGCAAGACTCTGCATTTCGGCCAGCACGAAGCCCATGTGCTCGGAGTGCTCGCCGTGCTTGCCAGTCGTGATGTGCTTGACCGGTTCGGGCAGCGTCAAGCTGGCTTCGGCGAGCGTCGCGCGCACGTCGTCGAGCCACGCTGTTTCGAGGTCCGACGTCAACGGGCCGATGCCGGCTGCCGCAATGCCTTCCTCGACAGCGTCCGTGCTGAAGAACTCCCGCGTGTACGGCACGAGATAGTCCAGCGCGGCTTGCGCGCGGCGGTGCGATTCCTCGGTGCCGTCGCCGAAACGGATCAGCCACTCGCGTGCGTGATGCACGTGGTAACTGGTTTCCTTGATCGACTTGGACGCGATCGCAGCCAATTGCTCGTCGGTAGACGCCGTGAGGGCAGTCCACAGATGCGCCATCAGCGTCGAATAAAGGAAATTGCGGACGATCGTGACCGCGTAATCCTTCTCGGTTTTCGCGGTGGCCGACAGCGGGCCGACATGCGGCAATTCGGCGAGCGTGTAGTTGGCGAACTCGCGTTCGGCGCGAAAGTACGCGTAATCGTCTTCCGTGCGGTTTTTGCCGGTGAGTTGCTGTTCGAGCGAGGCAGCGTGCGTGTACAGCAGGCGCGCCTGGCCGATCAGGTCGAGACTCATGTTCGACAGCGCGATATCCTCTTCGAGGATCGGGCCGTGGCCGCACCATTCGGTATTGCGCTGACCGAGAATCAGCGCGGTATCCGCGAGGCGCAGCACATACTGGAGATGTTGGGGCGTAATGGTCATGGCCGCGCTTACATGTGGTTGACTTCGTCGGGGAGCGTGTAGAACGTCGGGTGGCGGTAGATCTTGTCGCCAGCCGGTTCGAACAGCTCCGCCTTGTCTTCCGGCGCGGACGCCGTAATCGCCGACGACGGCACCACCCAGATGCTCACGCCTTCCTGGCGGCGCGTGTAGACGTCGCGCGCCATGCGCAGCGCCATCGGCGCGTCGGCGGCGTGCAGGCTGCCGCAGTGTTTGTGGTCGAGTCCCTGCTTGCTACGCACGAAGACTTCCCAAATCGGCCATTCCTTGTTCATTGCAGATCTCCTGATTCTTTGTCCGGCATACCGCGCGGGTTAGGCGGCGTGCTGTTGTGCGCGCTGGCGCTGTTTTTCAGCGTGGGCGAGGGCGGCTTCGCGGACCCAGGCGCCGTCGTCGTGCGCTTTGACGCGGGTGGCGAGACGCTCGCGGTTGCACGGGCCATCGCCATTCACCACGCGCCAGAACTCTTCCCAGTCGATGTCGCCGTAGTCGTGATGGCCGCGCGCTTCGTTCCATTTCAGGTCCGGGTCGGGCAGCGTGACGCCGAGCACCTTGGCCTGGTCGACGGTGGCGTCGACGAATTTCTGGCGCAGGTCGTCGTTCGAAATACGCTTGATGCCCCATTTCGACGACTGGTTGCTGTGAATCGAATCCTTGTCGCTCGGGCCGAACATCATCAGCACCGGCCACCACCAGCGATTCACCGCCTGCTGGACCAGTTCACGCTGTGCTTCGGTGCCGGCCATCATCGACATGAGTGCATCGAAGCCCTGGCGTTGATGGAACGACTCTTCCTTGCAGATGCGGATCATGGCGCGTGCGTACGGGCCGTACGTGCAGCGGCACAGCGGAATCTGGTTCATGATCGCCGCGCCGTCCACCAGCCAGCCGATCACGCCGACGTCCGCCCAGGTGGGCGTCGGGTAATTGAAGATGCTCGAATATTTGGCTTTGCCCGAGTGCAGCGCGGCGATCAGCTGATCGCGCGACACGCCGAGCGTTTCCGCCGCGCTATATAGATAGAGGCCGTGGCCGGCTTCGTCCTGCACTTTGGCGAGCAGAATCGCCTTGCGCTTCAGGCTGGGCGCGCGCGTGATCCAGTTACCCTCCGGCAGCATGCCGACGATTTCCGAATGCGCGTGCTGCGAGATTTGCCGGACCAGCGTCTTGCGGTAGGCCTCCGGCATCCAGTCCTGAGCTTCGATCTTGCCGTCGGCGGCCATGACCGCGTCGAACTGCACCTGCACGGACGAGTCTGCGCCTGCATCGAGCGGAGCGACATTGCCGGGAATATCCAGGGATTGCGTGTACATGGGGACGCTCTCTGCGGAAGTTGTCTGTGTGTGCACAGTATAAACCAACCGACCGGTCGGTTAATAAATTTTTTGAGATGAGCCGGTCGGGCCGATAGGGGGGTGGGCTGTCTCCTTGGCAAGCGTTTCGTCCGGCCGCCGCCCGGTCTCCACACTAAACCTATAAAATTGCGAATTGGCCGCGATTTGCGGCCTTCCTGCATCCCCCGGTACTCATGTTACGTCTAAGCGAAATCAAACTCCCGCTCGATCATCCCGAGAGCGCCCTCGAAGCCGCTGTGCGCGCGCGCCTCGCGGAACTCGGGGTGGCCGCGGACGGGCTCATCCGATACACCGTGTTTCGCCGCGCGCACGATGCGCGCAAGCGCGCCGACATCAAGCTCACGTACATCGTCGATGTCGAAGTCACGGATGAAGCGGCGGCGCTCAAGCGGCTCGCCGACGTGCCTCATTGCGGCGTGACGCCCGACATGACCTACCGGTTTGTCACCAAAGCGCCGGCGCAGATGACCGCGCTGCGCCCCGTCGTGATCGGCATGGGACCGTGCGGCCTGTTCGCCGGGTTGATCCTGGCGCAGATGGGTTTCCGGCCGATCATCCTCGAGCGCGGCAAGGCCGTGCGCGAACGCACCAAGGACACCTTTGGCCTGTGGCGCAAGTCGGTGCTCAATCCCGAGTCGAATGTGCAGTTCGGCGAAGGCGGCGCGGGCACCTTCTCCGACGGCAAGCTGTACAGCCAGATCAAGGATCCGAAGCACTACGGCCGCAAGGTGCTCGAAGAATTCGTGCGAGCCGGCGCCCCGGAAGACATCCTGTTTCTGAGCCGGCCCCATATCGGCACGTTCCGTCTGGTGAGCATGGTCGAAAAAATGCGCGCGACCATTCACGAGTTGGGCGGCGAGGTGCGTTTCGAAACCCGCGTCGAGGATATCGAGATCGATCAGGGCAAGGTGCGCGGGCTGAAGCTGTCGACCGGCGAAACGCTGCGCTGCGACCACGTGGTGCTGGCGGTCGGCCATAGCGCGCGCGATACCTTCCAGATGTTGAACGACCGCGGCGTCTATATTGAAGCGAAGCCGTTTTCACTCGGTTTCCGGATCGAGCATCCGCAGGGTTTGATCGATCGCAGCCGGTTCGGCAAGTTTGCCGGTCATAAACAGCTTGGTGCCGCCGACTATAAGGTGGTGCATCACTGCAGCAACGGCCGCGCCGTCTACAGTTTCTGCATGTGCCCGGGCGGCACTGTGGTGGCGGCGACCTCCGAGCCGGGCCGCGTCGTGACCAACGGCATGAGCCAGTATTCGCGGGCCGAGCGAAATGCCAATGCCGGGATCGTGGTCGGCATCACGCCGGACGACTACCCGGGCGGGCCGCTCGCCGGCATTGCTTTCCAGCGTAAATGGGAAGAGCGGGCTTTCGAGCTCGGCGGCGGTAACTATATGGCGCCGGGCCAGCTTGTCGGCGACTTTATCGCCGGGCGGCCGTCCACGTCGCTGGGTTCGGTGGTGCCGTCGTACAAACCGGGCGTGCATCCAACTGATCTCAGCACGGCGCTTCCCGACTACGTGATCGAGGCCATTCGCGAAGCCTTGCCGCAGATGGACAAGAAGATCGCCGGGTTCGCGATGCACGATGCCGTGCTGACGGGCGTTGAGACGAGAACGTCGTCGCCGATTCGCGTGCGTCGGCGGGACGACTATCAGAGCATGAATGTCGAAGGCCTGTATCCGGCCGGCGAAGGCGCTGGCTACGCTGGCGGGATCTACTCGGCGGCCATCGACGGGATCGAGGTTGCCGAAGCGCTCGCGTTGAACATGGCAGCGGCGCAGGCGGCCTGAGTTGGCCGCGCGTAAATGCCTTCGCGGAGACCCGCGACGGCTGGACCGATCGGGCACAATGCACGTTTCGCCTCCAACCGACCACCCGAATGACCATTCGCACCTTGGCTGCCGCATGCGGCGCGGCGCTGCTTGCCCAATTTGCCGCTTCCCCGACCGTTTTCGCAGCTGACACCCCGGCGCATTGGGTCACCGCATGGGCGACCGCGCTGCAACCCATCCCTCAAAGGGCGGACTTGCCGCCGCTCTACCGCGCACCGGAAGTTGCCGGGCGCACAGTGCGCCAGATCGTCTATCCGACGTTGTCCGGAAAATCGGCGCGGGTCCACCTTAGCAACCGGTACGGCAAAACTCCGCTCGTTATCGAAGATCTGCGCATCGCACGCTCGGCGGGCGGCGCCGCGGCGGCTGGTAACGGCGAGACGCGCGTGACGTTCGGCGGCAACGGCGCGGTCTCGATTCCGCCGGGTGGTGAGTTGGACAGCGACCCGGTCGCTATCGATATCGCCGAAAGCGCGCCTTATGCTGTCAGCGCATTTATGGGGCCCGAGCAGCGGATCGTGGCGTGGCATCGAGTGTCGAACCAGGTGAATTACGTTTCTGCGCCGGGCAATCACGCGGCGGACGCTTCCGCGGAAGCGTTTCGCAGCCGGTTTACACAATATGTGTGGATGACCGGATTGTCGGTGGACGCGGCGCCTGCATCCGCCGCCGTCGCCGCGATCGGTGACTCGATCACCGACGGCATGCGCTCCAGCCTGAATCAGAATCGCCGCTGGCCGGACGCGTTGGCGCGCCGGTTTGCCGCTAGCGGCGACCGGTCGACCGCAATCGTCAATCTCGGGATCAGCGGCAACCGTTTGCTGAGCGACTCTCCTTGCTACGGCGACGCGCTCGCGACGCGCTTCGAGCATGACGTGCTCGCGCGCCCGGGCGTCAAGACAGCGATTCTGCTGATCGGCATCAACGACATCAACTTCGCGGCAATGCCGCCGCACAAGGGTCTTGATTGCGACTTTCCGCACACCTCGGTGACGGCCGCGGATCTGATTGCCGGCTACCAGCGGTTGATCGCCACGGCCCGGCATGCCGGTGTGAATGTGTTCGGTGCGACGCTGACGCCGGCGTCGCTACCGCCGCAGCGAGAAAGCATTCGGCTCGCCGTCAACCAGTGGATTCGGACCAGTCATGCCTTCGACGGCGTCGTGGACTTCGACGCCGCGCTGCGTGACCCGGCGCAAGTGGATCGCCTGCAACGCAACTTCGATAGTGGCGATCACATCCATCCAAGCGACGCCGGCTACGCAGCAATGGCGGACGCGGTCCCGATGGACGCGGTAGTGAAATCGACCCGCAAGTGAGCCGCCAAAAAAAGATTTCGGTCAAACCCTTGTCATATGGCTGACGTTCACCTAAGATTCGCCTCCTCGTTGCAGAACGAGAGCCGCGGCAGAAACCAGCGGCCGTAGCGTCAACAAGGTTTTAAGCGAAAGCGCAAAAATGTTGTTGACGAAACGAAAAAGAGCCTTCATAATCTCGTTTCTCTGCTGCTGATGCAGCGACGCAGAACGAAGCGGTACCGGGTGGTTGTGATGTTGATGGTTGATATCAGCAGCGTGCGGTGCCGGTTTGGTAGTGAGTGCGTAATCGATCTTTAAAAATTAACAGCCGATAAGTGTGGGCGCTTGATGCGCGACGCGCCGGTGGGTTCTTCGGGATCTGCCGGGAAGCGAAAGTATCAAGTCTCACACAGTAATGAAAGGAAGGTTTTTC